>NZ_BIFQ01000001.1:0-4800000 GCF_003967515.1 Dictyobacter aurantiacus
GGGGGCAGCGCTCTCCTGCTGTCGCAGTCGCTCGGTCGATTCGCTGTCGCTCATCTTGCAGTCCATCATTGTCTTACCATGTTGCAGTATCACTTGCCACCATTCCACTTTATACATACTCATATTTACACTCTCCATGCACATCATTCTACTCACCTCTTTTCGGTGCTATACGAAGTATCATCGGGGGTTACTCTCTCCCCCGAGGGGTATCACCCACAAAAATCGCTGAGAGCACTTTTTTCTCCGTCTGCGTCCATCAGTACCCTTCTCTTTTCCACAAGGCTCTCAGCAGTCTCTCAGCGCGCCGATTGAATCACACGCACTATGAGGGCCGCGCTGTCGCGCTTCCTCTCTCACCTGGAAGAAATATCCTCATGCCTTCTTTATCATGCCTCCAGCGACACGCACTTCTCATGGGTGAGAGCCGCCAACTGGCCCTTTTTTTCTCGTGACAGCCAGTAACCAGACGCATTGATTCCATCCAAACAGATTGGTGCTCCAACCGCTCCACGCCTTGCATTTTGGGGTGTGTTCGAGAGGAGTACTCTCCTCTCGATCCCCACATATCTCTCCCCCTACTCTCCAGCCCTCTCTCTGCATCTATGTCATCCTCCACTCCTTTCGTTCTCTCTCCCAATCACACGTCCACAGCACTACCCAGGCTCCCCCTTCATCGTGTCTGCCTCTTCGTTCGTCTCTCTCGCCAGGGTGAATCCTTGCAACGTATCGTGTATCGCTCTCCCTTGTCTCTCTCATGACATCACTCTTCTTCCAGCACTGTTTGCCGTGCTCTCGCTTCCATGCTCATATCTTCTCGAGGATGGTTCTGTGACAACAGAACCATCCCTCCTCCCGTCTCAGGGAGTCTTTCTAAACAGAGGCCAGTGGGCGCATTCCTGCCAGCCAGGCGCATAGCTAGCCGTATCTGGGAGGGGCAACGTGTCTCACCAACAGGCAGAGGTGCTCTCTGGGAAGCCATAAGCAGGAGCAAAAGACAGGCAGCCGCCAGAGCGCGCGGCAGGGCCGTCATAGCAACAGAGGGAGCCACGGGGCTACGTGGGGCCAGTGAGAGCGCTCCTCTTACCCGTGAAGGGGCGTCTCATGCGCTGAGAAGCGGCAGGAAGGCAGGAAGGTGGGACGTGTGCTGTACGGCAGCAGTCGGGGCAAGATGCGCGTCCTGTAGCGTTCTCGCAGAGAGCAATCGCCACAGCATGGGAAGCACAGCAGGCGAACGCTGGCTAGGCTGTAGCATTCCTCAAGCCAGAGGAAAAGGAAGATCAAACACACGACGAAAACAGGGACCGAACACCCCATTATTCACCTGCTTATCAGTCAGTCGGCACGCATAGGCAGAAGCGTGCGGCAGCGATGATGCGAGTACCCCTTCACCGCTACAGGCCAGTGCACCTCCATCACCTCCTCGCATCATACTGGGATCCTGACAATATTCCCAACGATACGAATCCGTCACGATCCTCACGCCAAACGCATTGTGAGCCGGTGGATCCACGGGGCGATCTTCTCCAGAAGCAAACGGTCCATCTCCCCAATAAAAGAGACTCCGAGCACCGGCCGCACAGGCATATTCCCATTCATCCGCACTGGGCAGACGGCATCCCTGCTGTTTCAGAAACGCCACTACGTGACGATGTGGCAACGCACGATGGATGGAGCGCGTGAAATAGCAGGAGTCCTTCCCCTTCCAGCGATACCGCTCGTAGGTGAGCACTGGCGCGGGAAGCACCTGCTCAGCTTCTTGCGCGATTGTTTCCAGCAAAAACGGGGCCAGGGTGACCGTTCTCAGTGGGAGCAGGTGTTCCGCCAGTTCGGCCGCCAACGCATTCTCACCCATGGGGATAATCTCTCTCACCAGAGCGCCATCCAAAGTCACCCGTTCCCCATGCAGGCTCAGCATTCGCGTGTCCCACCAGTCACGCACCAGTTCTTTATCGGGAGCAAGAGGCGCCCTGCGATCATAGCCCAGTGTCACGGTCCCACCGGGAAGCAGCGCATACGTCACTGCTGAGGATGTTGAAGGCGGCCTCCAGGCAAACAACGCAATCGCATGTCGTTGGCCGCCTACCTCATACGTCTCCACGCCCATCAACTCCCATAGCGACGGCAGCCGTTGCTCGACCGCATGGGCCACGGCTTCACAGTCCGTCAGCGAGCACGCATCCCACAACGCCACCTCCTGCAGCACGCGCGCCATCTCCTGATCCATCTCTGTCCTTCCTTTCTCGAACGAAGGCCAACTGGTTCCTTTTTGGGTATCAACAGATCACCGTGTCTACGCACCAGCGAGGCTACGGAATCGTAAAGATGCTAAATTCCCGGCCACCCGTGGCTGACACAACGCCTTCGTTTTGTTCCTTGGCTAACGCTATCAGCGCACCACTGACATCACCGGGTTTCCAACTGTCGCCCTGTTGGGGCTGCGCGATGCGTGAGAGCAGCGTGGCGGCCGTCCAGCCATCAGGCAGTTTGCCCGTTACCCACCCCGATTTCGTGGCGTCGCTGATGGTACGGATCGTTTGAAACAGCACGTCCCAGCGCACGTTTTTTCCGGTCTGGGCGGCCAGATCCAGCAGTTTCTGCAGCGTGGCACTCCCCTTTTTCACGCGGGCGGCGTACTGCGTCTCCCCCTGCTTTGTCTTGAATTCACGAATGCCTTTACGCACGCTGGCCACGTTTCCGCTCTTGGTTTTGCGTCGCTCTGGCAGTGTCGCGGGCCTGGTGCCTGGCGCCGTCCCTTGCAGTTGCTGGAGGACCGGGACGTATTTGGCAAGGGGTTTTTGGCGCTGGCCCGGACTGGGATGAATCGCCTGCCGGATGCTCGAACCGTTGATCCCCAACGAGCGCCCAATTTCAGCATATGTCCAGCCCCCGGCCAGTAATCCCGCGATCGCCTCGGCCGCCGGTGTCATCTCTGCCATGGTTTCTTCTCCCTCATTACCGGTCCCGTTCCTTCTCTTGTTGCCGCTGCAGCAGATCCAGCGCTTCGTAGGTATGCGGGGCGTTCACCGACTGCCGGATCGCCCACTTCAGCCGCAACGTGCCTCGCTTCGTGTTCGTGTTCCAGTCCGGGTGTTCCTCGGTCAGCGCGATCGCGTCCGTGCGGATGGCAATGATCGATTCCCGTGGCAGCGTCAGCGCGGCCTTGATCATTCTGGCACGACAACGCGCCCACACCTGCGCCGCCCATTCCGGGTGATCAAACTGCTGGCTGTAGCCTTCCGTTGCCGCCGGCACACTGTACCACACCGTCGTATCGTCAATCTCCCGGCGACTGCTGTATCCATCAGGGGCCGGCTCGTCTATCCCAAGGATGTATGTCACGTTGCGGCTTGACCGGTTGAACGTGCCAATGCCATGCAGGACAATATTACGGATCCCACCGCGCACCAGCTGATAGAGTCGGGCGTCATCGGGGGTTTCCAAAGCATCGCGTTCCACCTTCTCGCGCAGGTTCGCCAGCTTTTCGACCAGGCCGTCCAATGGCTTTTTCTGTGTCGAGGCTTTCTCCGCCTTGAAGACAATCCGCTCCAGGATCGTGATACGCCAGACCGCAAAGCCCTCTTCGATACTTGCGTAGGCGCTCGAGAGCACGTCCAGTTCGGAGCCGTCCACCCACGTCTCATAGGTCTGGCCAGCAGACTCTGCTCCGGGGAAACTCCAGGTGTGTCGATCCCTCTGGTTCCCGGTGATAGCATCGCGGGGTGTCATGAACAGGCCCAGATGCTGCCAGTCGGTCGGGATCGTGTAGCGGATACGGTAGCGTGCTGCCACCTTCCCGGCGTATTCGTTGCGGCTGTCATGGATCGCCAACTCCGTCGGTAATCCCCACGCCAGCGCACTGTACATGAAGATGCCGTCGTAGTAGTACAGGCCAGGCAGACGCTTCAGCTCCGGCAAGGTGCACAGCTCAATCCGGCCCTGCCCCGCGTGGGACCGGATCGTCTCCCGGATCGGGGCCGGCAGTGGCGCAAAGCTGCGCTTCTGGAGGCGATTCAAACGTGTCCACAGCGCCTGGAATGTCAGCGCTGGCGTGGCGTACGCGCTCGCTTCTTCTCCAAAGGTGGCCTGCAGGTACCTGCTCAGCAAGCGGATCGCTTCGTAGGCTTCGGTCGCCGTACACTCGGTCCCGAACCACGAGAACACGTGGCGAATCTCCAGCTCCTGTTCGCTGCCTCGCCGTCGGTAGCGAGCGACGGTTTCCTCTGGACGCTCATCGGAGAGATAGTGCCCGCGCGCACCGGTCGTGTACCGCTGCCGCAGTTCCCTCGCCAGCACCCAGCCCTCATACGAGCCACTGGTATCCGTCGGCAATTCCCCACAGAGCCACAGACGCACCTGGTTCGTATCACCCAACTGCGGTACCGCCGCTAACACCTCCGATAACGAGGCCTGCGCCCCGAAGGTGAAACGCTCACCGGCGTCCGTCATTCCCTCCCCGCGGCGCACATCCATATACGCGATCAATCGCCGTTGGCGACGTGCTGACACACCTGCCTCTGTGGCTCCTGCCGCCTCATCCACTGCATCCTCCACCACCGACACAACCAGATCTGGCTCACGCACTGGATCACCATGACGTGCACGATCCATCGGTGCATCCCCACCTGAGCTTGGTGCAGCTCGTCGATCTCCCTCCGCTGGTGGTTCCTTCGTCACAGCCTCTTGCTGCTTCTGCTCTGGCTCCCGCCGCGCTTCCTGATGCACTGTCGGGCTACCAGCCATCTCATGGGCCTCCTGTGGTGGCACGTCCATTCCCTCTTCCTCCAGCAGACGCTGCTGGGCCGCTTTGGCTGCCTGCTGTTTGCGATACCCTTTCACGCGGGGATGATATTCATGCCCCCGCAGCCACTCCCAGAAATCCGGATGATCCGTCTTGATCAGCCAGGCGTCTCCCGACCGATACGCGCTCCGGCCCAGTACGCCCGCCTTCGCCGCCTGTGTGAGCGTCGTCCGGTGAATCCCATAGGCTGCTCCTACCACCGTCGCCGTCTGCACGGGCTCCCCAAATTTCTTTCGCTCCATCTCCGTTTTCGATTCTCCCTCTGTTCATCATACGATGCACTATTCATCAGACGTATGCTCCTCTCATCCATCCACATGGACAGGACTTCTCTCCTCCGACTTGCTGGCCTATCTGTACTCTTTCATCCACGATCTCTTGTGCTTTTCTTCGGTACACGCCCACACACTCAGGATCAGCCAGAAACCTCTCTTTGAGATGCGCCATTGCTTTCCCTCGGAAGATCACTCATCTTCCACATTCTTCCTTGGTCAGCCCTTCCAGCACCGGGCATTTCCCCAGACAATCAAACCCATTCCCGGCAATCTCAACCGCCTCAAACGCGATCGTCTCCTTCCAGGCTCCAAACGGCGTCGGAGCAGGCGGATACGCCATCGCATCCATCACCTCCAGGTGCCGCCCATCCCTATCCACCTTCACCACATACCCATACCGCAGCTGTCCCTGCTCATCGCGATACTGCACCTACCACCCATGGCCTCCCTCAAACTCCAGCGGATGCACTCCCACCTCATGGATCACATACATCCCCGCTGGACGCAGCTCGATCCGTCGGTTCATCATACCCGTCCACTCCTTTCCTTCGTGCCTTCGCAATTAAATACATTCTATGATTTACTATAGCATTATATGATGCATTATAGCGGAGAGATTCCTGCCTGTCAAACCCCTTTCCTTCTCCCGCGCTCCTCTTTCATACACACAAAAGGAGAGGTACCTGCTCGATACCTCTCCTGTCTTCTGGCTCCTCTGCTTGCCTTTTCCCTCTCTTCTCACCCTCGCCCATAGACCAGGTGCTCCCACGCTGCCTCCACTACCTCCTTCCTCACCACCTCCGCCTGCGGGTTCATCTGCACGATCCTCTCAATTTGCATCAATACATGCTTTTGCCGTTGAAAATTTCCCTCCCTTATCCCGATCATCGTCGCCAGCGCTTCTTGATCTACCTGCAATTGAACGGCTGTGTGATCTGCTCGAAGTGAATCGCAGTTGGTACTACGAGCGTTTGGGCCAGCTAGATACGGATCCGGAAGCCATTGCGCTGCGAGATAGGATTGAGCACATCATCCTGCAGTTTCCAGGTATTAGCGCCGACGTAATTACGAGCCGGTTTAGGGCTGAAATAAATCCTTTCTTAGACAAGAAAGAAATAACCATTTTTTTCGCTTCAATGGCACAAAAATTCTCTGAGCAGGCTTCTCACGTGGTGTCAAGGGGAAGCGCAGCGGCCTTGATACCACGTGAGAAGCCTGCTAAACTCACCCTGCCATTGAAAGAAAACGCCTCTAAATCGGCTCGTAATTACACCGGCGCTGACACCAGGCTATGGATACCGGCGCGTAACCCGGAAATTGCATCGGCAAGGATGGGGTGTGAACCACAAGCATGTGCTTCAGATGATGCGCGAAGAATCCTTGTCGTGTCATCTGAAGAAACGTTTTGTAATCATCACCACGGATTCGTGTCATGGGTTTCCCGTCTATCCCAACCGGCTCGCAGATGTTCTCCTTTCAGCCCCGGATCAAGCCTGGGTGGCGCCTTTACCTCCATCCGTTTGCAAAATGCGTTTGTGGATCTGGCGTGTATTCTGGATGCTTACTCCCGCCGCTGCGTTGGCTGGCACCTGTCCCGGGATATGACAACTCAGCTCACTCGCCGTGTCCTTCAGCACGCCCTTGCCGAACAGCACCCGCTCCTGGTCTCATCCATCATTCCGATCGAGGTGTGCAATACGCCAGCCGAGCGTACGTGGAGCAGCTTGAAGGCATTGGCGCGCAGATCAGCATGTCGGCGGTCGGCAATCCCTATGACAATGCGAAAGCGAAAAGCTTTTTTAAAACACTCAAACAGGAAGAAGTGTATCTTAAGGAATACTGTTCTTTTGAGGAGGCGGAGCAGAATTTGACCGAATTTTATGCCTCTCTCCAGCGTCACCGTCCACACAAGTGGGAAGGCGAGAAGGGTAGTCCTCTTCCTGATCCTCCGGCGACATGCGCCGCAGGCCTTCCACAAGCTCCATCACGAACACAGGTGCATGCTCAATCAATGTTGCCAGGGTATCGAGAATCTCCGCTGGGGGATCATTCTCGATCACATTGACCTGAACCTCATAGATAAAGCAGGCCAAAAGATGGGGGAGAGAAGCATCTTCCTTCCTCTCTTGCACCTCCTCTCGAGTCACAGCCGTCTTTTCGTCCATTAGAGGTGGGAGCGAAAGCGTCTCCAGATCATCCTTCACTGGTCGCTCTCCTTCTTCCTCATCTCTTGGTTGAAACTCCTCTAACACTCTCACACCTGGCTCTCCCAGTTTGATGCCCCGACGCCGATCAATGGTGCCATCCTTCCCGAGAATCACCGTTGACAGCGAGAGGCGCAAGACTTCCAGGTCCTCCGCATCCCAATCATCATCCATGTTCGGATCGGCCGCGAGGGCAGCCTTTACCTCCTCCAGTGTCCAGACATGGCCAGGGGGGAACTCCTCGTCTGGCTTGTTTGCTTGAAATACAGAAAGCACTTCGACGCCTGGCTCTCCCAGCCGAATGCCGTGTCGCTGGTCTTCCACACCGTTTGTATCCATCACCACATACTCCCGATATCCAGCAGCAAGGGCCAAAGTGAGACGTTCCTCTTCAGACGTCGCTTCCAAGATCTTTCGATGATACTCAATGGTGGCCATATAGACCAATGGGTCGACGTTGGTCGGGCAGTATAACCAGGCCGCCAGTTGCGGATACACCTCATGGGCCAAGCGCTTGTAGGCATTGCGCTCTTCAGGGCGTAGAGGCACCAGGCTCCAGGCCTGTTTATAGGCCGCCTCCTGGATCTGGGGCCGACACTGCTGGCTGATTTCTCGCCGTCGCAGACCCTGAAAATGCTTCCCAAAGTACTGGCGCACACGATCAACTGCCGCAAGCACCACCTCCACACGCACCAGGGTCGGCACCTCAAAGGGCACACACAGCACTTCATACACGGTCATTGGAGCCGCAAAAAGCAGGCTATAGGCACTTTTCCTCGTGAAATGTCCCGTGTGCAGAATCTCAACGATCCCTCGACCAGTAGACAGGCCAATTCCAACCACCAACTCGGGCCATGCCTGGCTTTGCAACAACTGCTCCACTTTTTTCAGCACATCCCAGGGGCGCGCAAGAGGCAGCGGACGCTCACGACGCGTCTCTACCTTCTCCTCGCGGGGCATCTGCATCTGGATCCATTCCTCGGTCGAAAAGTTGAGGTATTTGAGGGCCAGGTGCTCCTTCTGACTCGATTTGGGATTGTACCATCCATTTTCCTCCGTGAGTGGCAGCACCTCCCGAATACGGTTCCGCGTTTCGCTTAACGGCTTCTGCAACGAGATCGCTCGCTTCAAACTTGGCCGCCGACGCCACACCTCCAGTTCCTCTTGACAGATCCGTTTCATCTCCTCTTCCTGCTCCACCCCAATGGCTGCCAGCCTCGGCAGCAACACCTCCCAACGCTCTTCTAACCACGTGCTTGCCATGCTCCTCACCATCCTTGCGTACGACGCGTCCACGCCAACAACGCACTAGCGCTTCTTGCGCAAACGCTGCACATTCTTTTGCGTCAACAGGCGATCTCCTGCCTCTTCTATCACCTCAGCCGTCACCACATAGGTCCCATGACGCAGAAGCAAATAATCCAGATGGCAGAGTACCAGGTACATCTCCTGAAAATTGCCCTCCGTCTTCTGCACAAAGGCTTCGGCTGCTCCTTCCGAGAGCGACAACCCCATTTGCTGAATCTGCTGTTCCAGCAAAACGCATGTCTCTGGTTTTCCAAGGGCCCCAAACGCATGCAGCACCCCCACACGCGATGACAGAGCTGCCATCTTCTGCAACCGCTCGGCACTTCCAGAACGGCCCAGCAAGACCATTCCTACGCGACTCCGATCAAAGACATCCCGCAGCACCTCCAGGCCCGCCTGTGAGAGGCCATCGACTTCATCCACCATCACCACACCCACTCCATCAGGACGAATCATGCCTGACATCGGCCCGCTCTCTTGCGCCACCGCACTCGCATGATCAGCAATCATCTGCAGGCCCCACAGCAGCAAGGCCAGATCTTGCTCAATACTCTTGGGCGTGGACGTCGCCTTCGGGCGATAGTAGGCCGTTCGTGGCATCGGACACTCCGCTGGAAAGGCCACCCCCTGGGCCATCAACAACCGCTCAAAAGCTGCCCACTGAGCATACTCTCGCGCCGCCCACGTCTTTCCCACCCCACGATCTCCCACACACACCACCAGATACCGATACCGACGGGCAGCTTCACATACCTGCACAAAACGACGATATTCCCGCGTCTGCTCAAACGTGGAGAAGGGGATCTCCAAGCCGTGCTCTTCTCCCACACGCAGCACTGACTGCCCGGCTGGCGGTCCCCCCTGGCTCCTTTCAAGTATAGGTTTTTGGAGAAGGAGGAAAAAACCTGGCGAGTCATGGTTTTCTGCTATAATACAAAACGATTTCCACATCATTTGTAGGAGAAAACATGAATCGCCATCATTTATTATCGCAATGGTCGGACCAGGTGTCAACGGCCTTTCCTCATCTTCGCTCATCGCAACTCAACGGGCTCGTCCTCTGGAGCGTTGGCATGACGCTGCTGGGCGCTTGTGGATGGTCGCAGATCAGTGCTCTGCTCGCGTGTGTCCTGGGTCAATCCGAGGACGCAGTAGCTCAACGTTTACGGGAGTGGTATCTGGATGCACATGACAAATGCGGTGACAAGCGACGGGAGATCGAGGTCTCCACCTGTTTTGCTTCCCTGTTGCGATGGGTGGTGCGCTGCTGTGGACCTCACACGCGCCGTATGGCACTGGCCCTTGATGCCACCACCCTGGGAGAACGCTGGACAGTGCTCTCGATCTGTGTGGTTCTTCGCTCCTGTAGTATTCCAGTGGCCTGGAAAGTGTTGGGGGCGCATGAGAAAGGGTCCTGGCGACCGCATTGGGAAGGCTTACTCGCGCATCTGCACGGGTGTGTGCCTGGAGAGTGGTTCGTGATCGTGATGGCTGATCGCGGACTCTATGCCCAGTGGCTCTATGAAGGGATTCGCACCTGCGGCTGGCATCCCTTCTTACGGATCAACGGCAACTGTAAAGCTCGACGAGTTGGCTCAGACGACTTTGAGATGATCGCGCAGTGGGTGCCCACACCTGGTCTATCGTGGAAAGGGCGTGTGGAGTGCTTCGCGAGCAAGCAGGCGCGGGTCAACGCGACGGTGTTGGTGCATTGGGAAGAAGGCTACGAGGGTCCCTGGGTCGTGCTGACGGATCTGCTTCCGCAGGAGGCTGAGGTGTGTTGGTATCGCATGCGCACCTGGGTCGAAACGGGGTACAAAGATTTCAAGCGGGGACTCTGGGGATGGCATCACAGTAAAATGACGCAAGCAGGGCGTGTGGAGCGTTTGTGGTTGGCGATGGCAGTTGCCCAACTGATGAGTGTGAGCATGGGGTGTGTCGCTGAAGAACAGCAGCGAGCGGCAAACAGTGAGCAGGAGTTGCCTGCAAGCCATATTGCGCGCAAGAAACGCTGCAGGCCCAACCATCAGCCGCGAGTGCGTCGATTGAGTTGTGTGGTACGCGGGCGGTTACAGGTGCTAGCAACCGTGCTCAATGACGAGCCGTTGTTGCAGGGGCAGATGCTCGATGAGCCATGGCCGCAAGACATGCAACCACCCAGAAAGCTACCAAGCGCCTCAGAGCGACACAAGCGGGAGAAGAAACAGGAGCGTAAGCGCCGAGCCCGAGCTCGTGAACGGGCCAGCGCTTAACGTTCCCCAAAAAACCTATACCTGTAAGCCCCCTGGCTCCCCTGCAACCCTCTCTCGGCAGTTCTCGTTTTCCTCTCCCCGTTCATCCTCCCCCGCTCCCTCCCGCGTCCACATCCGCAGATCCAGGGATCCTGGCAATCACGTCTGCTCCTGCTCCATCCGCACACAGAGGATGTCTGACGCTCTCACCACGCTCGACGTCGCCAACATCCTCCGCGGTGATGCGACGACGGTTCACCGCTGGATCCAGCACGGCAGGCTCGAAACCATTCGCCCAGGGGCAGATTCTATCCTCCCGCTCCCCTGTCTCCCGCACACCCGCGCAGACAAAAACTGTTCGATATCGTATAGGTTTCTTCAGAAATGCCGCCTCGGCGCAGGGTGGCGCAACGTCATGCCGGGGAGCGTAGCGCGCCGCTGCCCGTTCATCCTCCTCCCCTGCCTGCAGGTTCTCCCAGCAGATACCATGGGGCCGCGCCACCATCCGAGGGAAACGCTCCCGTTCCTGGTAGCAGGCTCCTCCACCATCACAGTGCTCACACACACCACCCTCCCCCGGTGAAGAGCAACGCCAGGGGGCTCTGCACCTGCCCCTGATCTCCCTGGTCCTCGTTCGAGTGTGTAAAATATTTTGGCTCTTCCGCACTTTCCGTGCTCCATCATCCAGCTTTCAAAACCTTTTGGCGTAAGAGCGGGAAACCACCTCGCCCATACATGGATCGCTTTATATATTTCAATTTATTTATTTTTCCTTCGACAGGTCCATTGCTGTACGGAAGAGTGAACGCTGCGTGGAGAGCAGAACCTTCTTTTTCCAAGCCCTGAGCAAAGGTCACCAGGTCGCTAATCCCGCTCAGTTGGCAGTCCCAGAGCCAGGTATCCAGTGGTTTGGCGTTGTGCACTGTGAGCATCACGACAAATTGTTGGACTAATCCATAGGCTGTTTCGATGCTTGGTACTTTTCGCAGCAGAGCAAGGGCCTCTCGTTCTTGCTTCTCCAGATGTTCAGGATTGTGAAGAAACAGCCAGGCAAGATGGCGCGGAGCCAGTTTGTTTGTTCTCGTCTGCGTGTTTTGTTGCGTTTGGTCGGCTGCCTCAGCTCTCTCGTCCTGTTGAAGTTGAACCCAGCGGTAGACCATCATCCAACTACCAGTAAATCCACGCTCTTGCACATCCTTCCATAACTGGTCGATGGTGCGGCATCCTGCTTCCCAACGCTCTTGCAGATATGGGCGATATGGGTCAATCGCGCTCTTGGTGCGAGGAACTCGCTGAAATTCAGGAAAAGTGGAGGCCTGAACAAACTTGCGAACCGTTTGCCGGCTGATCTGGAGTTGTCTGGCGATCCCCTGAATAGTCCCTCCTTGCTTGGATAACTCCACCACCTGATTGTAGAGTGCCAGGCGTCGGTTTCGTGAGCCCTCGGAGCGAGCTCGCTCGCCACTGGTTCTCTTCTGACGCGGCGCAATCGTCAAGCTGATTTCCGCTCTTACCTCCTCTGGCATTTGGGTATGACTGAGAAATCGCTCGACAGCTTCCCGAAGATTTTTTAACAGATGCCAGCGATCTATGACTTGTTGGGCTTGTGGTGCGCCTTCAGTTGCCCCACGTAGGTAGTCCTTGGAACGATCTCGGCTGATAATTTCGACGCCTGGATGCTTCCTGAGCCAGTCGGCAAAGGTTTCTGCGCTCCTATCTTCCAGCACATCAACTGGTTGGTGACTTTCTAAATTGATGAGGATCGTCCCATAGGTGCGCCCGCGTCGAAAAGCAAAATCGTCCACACCCAGGATTCGGGGCGTTGGTGACGGTGGGGCCTTCTTTTTGGCTCGTCGGAGAAGTGTATCGGCGCTCACTGGCATGGCTAATTGCTCGGTGAGTCGTGAGCCTGCTTGTCCACTGAGAACAACAGCGATGCCATCCAGCAATGTTGCTAACCGAGTCGTTTGCCGGGCTGAAACGGGAAGACTAGGCAAGCGTTCGGCAAAGGTTTGTCGCTGGCAAGTGTGATTCAAGCAGCGGAAACGCCGCACTCGTAAAACAAGCTGGACAATGTGACCGCTGACCGGCAAGTCTTGTGGTGAGCGTGTGTAATAACTATGGATATGAGACGAAACGTGTTGGCAAGATGGGCAAGCCGCTGTGGGACTAGTGGCACAGGCCGTAATAGTTAGGATCTCCCTGATATGTGTGATGTGTTGAATGGCAAAACCGGATAACGAGAACGGAAGCATTGGCAAGAAGGAGCACCTCATTCATGATTTTATTGGAGGCAAAACAATTTCCCTCCATCTTTTTCTACGAATAGGGGTTGCAAGCCCAGCACGGAAAGTGCGGAAGAGCCAATATTTTGTGTAAATAATACGTAATACGTGATACGTAAGACGTAACGTATAATAGGATGAGGAAGATGGAAGAAGAGAAAAAACGTATGACCATTCGACGCGAACTCATTGATGAACTGCTCAAAGAATGCAGCGATCCGAAACAGCTGCTCGCTGAAGGCGGATTTCTCAAACAACTCACTGGCGCGTTGATCGAACGCTGTTTGGAAGCAGAGATGGAAGAACATCTCGGCTATCCTAAGCATGGCAAGCGCACTGAAGAATGCACCAACGTCCGCAATGGACGCAGCCGCAAAACCCTCAAAGGATCACAAGGAGTGGTGAGCATTGACATGCCACGGGATCGTGATGCCAGTTTTGAGCCTGTCTTGATCCCCAAGCATGAAACACGGCTGGAGGGCTTTGACGAGAAGATCCTGGCGCTCTACGCCCGTGGCATGACGACCCGTGATATTCAAGCGCAGATCCAGGAGCTCTATGGTGTTGACATTTCAGCCACGTTTGTCTCCAATGTCACCGAAGCCGTGCTTGATGAGGTGCGTCAGTGGCAGAATCGCCCGCTGGAGGTGCTTTACCCGATTGTCTACGTGGACTGCCTGGTGATCAAAGTACGGGAGAACCAGCGCATCATCAATCGCGCCCTCTATCTGGCTTTAGGGGTCAACATGCAGGGCCAAAAAGAATTGCTTGGAATGTGGTTAGGCCACAACGAAGGCGCCAAATTCTGGCTTTCCGTGTTCACCGAGTTGCACAATCGGGGACTCAAAGATATGTTTGTCGCTTGTGTGGATGGGCTCACTGGCTTGCCCGAAGCCATCGAAACGCTCTATCCGCAGACCCAGGTCCAACTGTGTATGGTGCACATGGTGCGCAACTCGCTCAAATATGTGTCCTACAAGCACCGCAAGGAGGTGGCCGCCGACTTGAAGCAGATCTATGCCGCCGCCACGGAAATGGAAGCGGAATTTCAGTTAGAACTGTTTGCAGAGAAATGGGACCCAAAATATGCGAGCATCAGTAAGTTATGGAGAAGCCACTGGAGCCATGTTATCCCGTTGTTTACCTATCCAGAAGATATTCGCAAAGTCATCTATACCACCAACGCAATTGAGTCAGTCAACATGTCATTGCGCAAGGTGACACGGAACCACCGCATGTTCCCCTCCGAGGAAGCCGTCTACAAAGTCGTGTACCTGGCCATGTTCAATATTGCCAAAAAGTGGACCATGCCCATTTACCATTGGGTGCCAGCGCTCAATTGCTTTGCTTTGCTCTTTGGGGAGCGTTTTCCCCAATAGAGCAAAATACATACACAAAAGTCTTGACAGACTCAAACACGGAAACACCGTAGCTTCTGCCCTCGCGACCAACACCTTCAGCGCAGGAGCATGCAAAACGAGAAAATACCACAGTACGTGCGGGGCTTGCCCCCGCTTGCTTGCTCGCCGCTCGAAAAAGCAACGAGCATGATGCGATGCATCACACGCAATCGTTTCTGATCGCTTTGAAGAAGCTTTACCTTGTGGATGCACAGAAGCGGGGGCAAGCCCCGCACGTACTGCATCTATTTATCTCTTTGCATGTTATTAAGCTGACAGTATTGGCCCACGCGGCCGAATTTTCCCGCCAGGATATCAAGCGATGGATAGACGATAGGTAACGATCTCTGCATCCAAGGAGCCTGCGGGTATGCTTTCCATAGGACACAAAGACCGGTGCGTCTCCGCTGTTTTACTGTGTTATCCCTGGTCAATGTGCCTGCAGGTAACGTCAAGAACAGTTTTCAGAAAGCACGAAGGGACCTATTTACGCATGAATATGAACGATACTTTTGGTAGAGGCATCAATATCTTACTGGTGCATGGAGCTTTTGTGGATGGCTCCAGCTGGAACAAGGTAATCCCCCAGCTACAGAACAGAGGCTTCAATGTGCTGGCGGTACAAAATCCACTGACATCCTTACAGGATGACATCGATACCACAACGCGCGCGCTCGCCTCGCTGCAGGGTCCGACGCTGCTGGTGGGCCATTCCTATGGTGGCAGCGTGATCAGCGGGATCGGGGCGCAGGCAAGCAACGCGGCGGGCCTGGTCTATATCGCGGCCTACGCACCAAAGGAGGGGGAGAGCGTGCTGGACCTCAATGGGAAGTTCCCAGCCTCCCCGGCCTCGGCGCACTTCGGCCCCTCGTATCGCGATGGCTTCGTGTGGATCGATCCGCCAGCTTTCAGCGCCAACTTTGTGCAGGATATCCCCGAAATCGAGGCGCGAGGACTCGCGGTGGCGCAGAATCCGACCGCGCTGGTCTGTTTCCAGCAACCATCGCCCGCCTCTGCCTGGAAGCGCTTGCCCTCGTGGTACCTGGTCTCAGCCAACGATCGCACCATCCAGCCGGAGGCCGAACGCTTCATGGCCAGCAGAATCAAAGCCACCACGCGCGAGGTCCCCTCAAGCCATGCCTCTCCTGTCTCCCATCCGTATGAGGTTGCCGAATTGATTTTTGATGCGGCCCGAGGCATTAACCGCTAACAATACTTGCTGCAAGTACGACGCACACGTCCTGATATTGATAAATATCCTGCGTGAGTAGCACCTGCACACAGCATGGAGAAACATTGTGGGAACAACATACAAAAAGACAGCAGAAAAACAGACATCCGCGACGTATCTGACGACCGAAGCAGATATGACAGAACTGCAGATTCAGGCGGTAAGCGAGATCCTCAATCAGACGCTCGCCACAGTTACGGCGCTCTTTATCAAAACCAAAAACTACCATTGGCACCTATCAGGCCCCCACTTTTACAACTACCACCTGCTCTTTGACTCCCAGGCAGAAGAGCTTTACGCCACGATCGATATCCTGGCGGAGAGAGTGCGGCGCATCGGTGGCACGACCATTCGCAGCGTTGGGCACATCAGCCAGCTGCAACGGATCGAAGATGATAATGAGACCGGAGTTGATACCCTGGAGATGGTTCGCCGTTTACTGCTGGATACAAAAATCCTGGCCCAGTTGCTGCGCGAAGCTCATACCATCAGCAGCGAATGCCATGATATCGCCACCACCAGTGTCCTGGAGAATCTACTGGACGAAACCGAGAAACGGCGCTGGTTCCTGGCAGAACTGGCCAGACGATAAAAAGGACACAGCCGGGAAATGTGTAACATGGAGGCATTGATGCCCATATAGAGTCACATAGTCCACCGCGGATTCATCCGCGGTGGCTGCTTCAATATATACTCATATATGGCACAATATCTCTACAATGGGGAGATGCAACAAGGGGATGCATCATAGAAAAGGACAGAACGAGTGACACAGGAGTACACACACCTTACGATACCGGTCACCGACCTGGATCACAGCCAGGGACCGGCCAACGCCTCCATCACGCTGGTCCAATATGGTGATTATGAATGTCCATATACACGTCGATCAACAGTAATTGTGCGGGCCATTCAACAACAACTGGGCGATCGGTTACGTTTTGTCTTTCGCAATTTTCCACTCACCGAGATCCATGCCCATGCGCTGCATGCGGCATTGGCCGCCGAAGCAGCCGATAACCAGGGCAAGTTCTGGCAGATGCACGATGCCATCTTTCACCATCAACACGCCCTGCGAGATGCGGACCTGGCGCAGCTGGCGGAAACGGTGGGACTTGACCTTCAGCAGTATACAGGCGATATGACGATCCGGCGTAACCTGGAGCGCATCGAGAAAGATGTCGAAGGAGGCGAACAGAGCGGCGTGCAGGGAACACCGACATTCTTTATTAATAGCCGTTTATACAGCGGTTCCTGGCAACAAGAAGCCCTATTGGCCGCGCTCACAGCCATACAATAACAAAAAGATGCCGTCATTATCATAGTAGACATGAATCATCCCGAAATTTTAGGGGATGAGATTGCAAAAGAAAGCCTCCTGGGAGAGACTGAGAAGAAAAACACCCCAATCAGTCATCACCCAGGAGGTTTGTATGTATCATCAGTATGACACGCCCACGCCTCATCAGCAAGCTCAACGTCGCTTGTCTAACACGATGCTGGAGGCGCTCCAGCAATTTCTTGCTCCCGCTATCCGTGAGTTAGACGAGACGCTCGATGCCCGGCTGGTTCGCACCTTTGTGGACACGATTCTCGCCCTCATTGTCTTTCGCGACCGTGCCAAGAACCTGTTGCTGAGCGAATTGGGCGCCTTTATCGCTTCCCCAGAGCATGCTCCCGCCGGCACCAAACGACTCAGTTCCCTGTTGCGCTCATCCCGCTGGTGTGCTTGTCTGCTCGAACGCTTTTTGTGGCGTCAAGCCACCACCTACATCCAAGCCCTGCGGGAGCAGCAGCAAACGCCGCTGGTGCTGTGGGATGAAAGTATGCTGGAAAAGCCTGAAAGCAGCCAATGAGAAGGCTTGGGCTCGGCGCGCTCGAGTAAAACGCGCCGCCTCACGCGCATCAAGCCCGGCTACTATCAGCCACCCAAAGGCACCGTCTTTGTGCCAGGCATGCAATGGTTGGGGTTGGTGGTGGTGGGATTGCAACAACCTGCCGTGCTTGCCGGGATGCAATGGTGGAGCAAGTTTGCTACGCACCGTCGCTGTGAAGAGCTCTGGTGGCTGGGCCGAGCTATGGCGGCATGGGGCCGTGAGGTCGTCCATATCTTTGATCGAGGGTTTGCTGGTCAACCCTGGCTGGAAGAATGTTGCCAGTTGGGCATCCGCTTCGTGATGCGTTGGCCCAAAGAGTATCTGCTCAGTGAGCATGATGGCTGGGTCTGGAATCGGCGCAAAGCCTGGATGATCACCCGAGGCAAACGCAGCCAAAGCACACGTCTGCAGTGGAATGGGCACTTGCATCGCTGGATCGAGGGAGGCGTGCTGGCCGTCCCAGTTCACCATCCCAAGGTGGCTGGGAACTTCTGGCTGGTGGTCTCGCGTCCGGGCAAAGGGCAGTTGCCGTGGTATTTACTGACGAATGAAGAGATCCACACCTCCGAGCAGATCTGGGAGATCGTCGACCACTATGCGCGCAGATGGCAAATCGAGATGACCTGGAGATACACGAAAAGCGAGTCGGGCTTTGAGAGTCCACGCTCTTGGATGTGGGAAGCACGCCAGAGACTGTTGATGATTGCCGCTATGGCCTTTGCGTTCCTGCTCTCTTTACTTCAGCCCTCTTTTGACGCTGTGCGAGGACACCTGCTCAAGCAGTGGTGTCCTCGCACGGGCGAACGGTTTCGTCAGTTTGACGTTCCGCTCTATCGACTTCGGGAGGCGTTGAGCTTTCTCTGGCTCTATTATCCTCCCTACGTTCAGCTTTTCCCTTTTTCGGGATGATTCATGTCTACTATGCTAATGACGACAGGTCCAGTCCTACCTGGTCGATATAGCACCATCCCCATTCTTCCCCTGGTTCAAAGAATCGGATAATGGGATGATTGGTCTGGTGGAAATGCCGGGTCGCATGCCTGTTCTTCGAGGAATCGCAGCATCCGACATGGCCGCAGATAAGGCAGAGACGCAGGTGAACCCAGCTATCGCCCGTCTTGAGGCAATCCTCGCATCCACGGCTCGATGGCGTCACATCTTGCATCTGATCCAGATGCGTACAACCTTTAGCCATTTTTTCTCCTTTAAGTGAAATGGAGAGAGCCAGCTTCCCGGCTCTCTCCACTTGAACGTCCGCCATTGATGAGGTGGTTCCTATCCTACTTCGCCTGCAGGAAGGAGAGCAGATCGGCGTTAAACTGATCTTTATGCGTCAGGGTCAGGCCGTGTGGGGCGCCCTGGTAGACATTCAAGGTGGCGTCCTTGACTAGTTTGGCGGCCTCGTAGGCGGAGGCCTCGATCGGCACGATCTGGTCGTCGTCGCCGTGCACGATCAGCGTCGGCACATCGATGCGCTTGAGGTCTTCGGTCAGGTCGGTCTCGGAGAAGGCTTTGACGCAATCGTAGGCGGGTTTAAGGCCTACCTGCATCGACCAGAGCCAGAAGGCGTCCTGCAGGGCCTGCGAGACCTTGGAGCCGGGTCGGTTGGCGCCAAAGAAGGGGCTGCTCAGATCCTGGTAAAACTTCGAACGATCACCGGCGACACCGGCACGAATGCCATCGAAGGCTTCGATCGGGGTACCCTTGGGGTTGGCCTCGGTCTTGAGCATCAGCGGGGTGACCGCCCCCACCAGGACCGCGCGGGAGACGCGTGAGGTGCCGTGGCGCCCAAGATAGTGGGCGACCTCGCCGCCACCCGTGGAATGTCCAACCATGGTGATATCGCGCAGGTCGAGGGCCTCGATAAGTTCGGCCAGATCGTCGGCGTAAGTATCCATGTTGTTGCCATCCCATGTCTGGCTGGAACGACCATGACCACGACGGTCGTGCGCGATGACGCGATAGCCATGAGAAGCCAGGAAGAACAACTGATCGTCCCAGGCATCGGCGTTGAGCGGCCAGCCATGGCTGAAGGTGACCGGCTTGCCCGTACCCCAGTCCTTGTAGAAAATAGTCGTGCCGTCTTTGGTCGTAATTGTGCCAGTACCCATAATTTTTTCTCCTTGGTTACTAATATCTTAACTTGCTTCTTATTTACTGTTGCGTTTTGTAGCGCAACGGGGGCAGTGTTTGCTCGATGAGTGGCCGCTGCTCTTCCAGCCAGGGTGGCAGCTGCAGGCTGGTGCCTAGCTGCTCAACCGTTTCGTTGATGGCAAAGCCGGGCGGGTCGGTCGCGATCTCAAAGAGCACGCCGCCGGGTTCAGGGAAATAAATTGAGTGAAAGTACTCACGATCCAGTATCGGCGTGACGTTGACATCGTGAGCATCGAGTTGCTCCTGCCACTGCTGCTGCACCTCGTCGTTGGCGACGCGCCAGGCAACGTGGTGGACCGTGCCAACGGCGACCGATCCCGACCAGAAACCCTGGGCATTGCGTACGTCTACCCGGGTGCCTGATCCGCCGGTCCCAAGCTCGTAGCGGAACGTATGCTGATCCTCCGCCGCCAGCCGAAAACCCAGGGTGTCGACCAGGAAGCGGGCGGTCTGTTCGTGCCCATCTTCCCATAGCGTCACACTGGCCAGGCCGCGAATAGCGTGCTCGGCGGGGATGACGCCGTTGTCCCAGCCGGGAGCCGCCTGTTCACCCAGGTGGGCCACCAACTCAAGGGCCAGGCCATCGGGATCGCGCAGTGTGAGAACCTGCTCGCCAAAGCGCAGCGTTGGTCCTTGATGCTGGATACCATGTTCGTGTAAGCGATTGATCCAATATCCCAGAGAAGCCTGAGGTACCGAGAAAGCAGTCGCGTTGATCTGTCCTGTCCCCTGTCGCCCACGGGGCGCGCCCGGCCAGGCGAAGAAGGTCATAATCGTGCCTGGATGCCCCTGCTGATCACCATAGTACAGGTGATATGAGGTAGGATCATCAAAGTTCACAGTCACCTTGACCAGGCGTAGTCCCAGGAAACCGGTATAGAAATCGACATTGCGCTGCGGATCACTCGTGATCGCGGTAACGTGATGGATACCGAGAAGACTATGTTGCATTCGCAGTTCCTCCTTTCTACAATAGCTCGCTGCAGGCTTCTGAACCTGAGCACCTATCGAATTGCGATTTCATTTAGAGTATAGCTGCCGGACCTCCGTTCTCAGAGATCGTTACCTATCGCCGAACCATCGTTTCATCTCTCGCTGTATAGCTAGCGCACCGTTGCGACTGCGTGAAGGATGAAATCGGCGACCTCGTAGGGATGGGCGACGGGCGAGGCGTGGCTGGAAGCGATCTCGCGCGTGGTGGCGCCGATGCGTCTGGCCATGAAGCGCTCGGCCTCCGGCTGGATGGTACGGTCGTTTTTCGAGACCAGGTACCACGAGGGGAGACGCTTCCAGGCGGGGACGGGTGCTGGTACCTCAAAGCTGACCAGCGCGGTCGGATTCTGCGCCACGGCGAGGCCTTGCGCCTCGATCTCGGGGATGTCCTGCACAAAGTTGGCGCCAAAGGCTGGTGGATCGATCCATACAAAGCCATCGCGGTAGGAGGGAACAAAGTGCGCCGAGGCCGGGGAGGCCGGAAACTTGCCGTTGAGGTCCAGCACGCTCTCCCCCTCTTCAGGGGCGTAGGCCGCGATATAGACCAGGCCCGCCGCGTTGCTTGCCTGCGCCCCGATCCCGCTGATCACGCTGCCACCATAGGAATGACCGACCAGCAACGTCGGTCCCGCCAGCGAGGCAAGCGCGCGCGTCGTAGTATCAATATCATCCTGTAAAGATGTCATCGGGTTCTGTACCGCCAGCACATTGAGGCCCTTGCTCTGTAGCAACGAAATCACCTTGTTCCAGCTTGAGCCATCCACAAAGGCACGCACGAAGCTGACTCCACTTCATCTGCTTCCACAGGAAACTCTCTACGTGGGGGTCGATATCGGAAAATTTCGACATGTTGCAGGCTTCCTCTCACGAACGTTGCTCACACGCCATGAGCATTTTGAAGGCTGCCCAACCTTTGTGTTCGAACAATCACGAGAAGGTTTCCGCTCATTTGTCGAGCGCCTTGGGGAGTATGTGCCGCTCGAACAGACCATTGTTTTGTTGGAACATACCGGTCATTACCACCGGCTTTTAGAACAATACCTGCTTGATCTGGATATTACCGTGTACCGCGTGCATGTCCAAAAGCGAGTGGAGGGCATGCTCAAAACGGATAAACGGGATGCACTGAGCCTCGCCAATGCGCTTTACACCCAGCTTGAACTAGGAGCCCAGGTTCAGGACAAAATGCAATTAGTACGCCGGATTGAGCCTCCTACTAGCGCGGCTGCCCAACTCCAAGGAGTGATGCGCCATCGGTATGAACTGGGCCACATGAGTACCCAATATCGGAATAAATTAACGGCGATTTGCGATCAACTCTTCCCTGAGCTGGTTCAAGTCTTCCGCGACCCGAATTTGCCTACGGCACTTGCCTTTCGCTCTGCGTTCCCAACCCCACACGCTATCGGCGTGGCTTCTTTGGGCGACTTACGTGCGGCCCGTCAGAGAACTTTTCCTTCTGATGCCCAACTGCTTGAACTTCAGCGGTTGGCCGACACAACCATTGGAGTCACTGATCTTGATAGACAACGAGGTCTTGTGCTTGAACAAGGCTTGCTGATCAAAGAACTTCAGCTCGTTCAGCAGCACCTAGAGGATCTCCGAACGGCCATTGTGGATATTGTCCAAAACTGTCGGGAAGGTCAGATCTTACTTTCCATCCCTCCAATCGGACCGGTACAAGCTGCAACTATCATTGCCACCATTGGCAACATTGCCAATTTTGCCAAGGCATGTGAACTCAAGTCCTACTTCGGCTGGGCTCCGAGAAAAAAACAGACTGGGGTTACCATGGATCGGACCAACCTCTCAACCCGAGGGGTCCGCCCCATGAAGCAAATGCTCTTTCTGATGGCGGCGCGGGCAACGACTCTCGATTGTGAATGGGCTAGGATCTATCGGCGCTTGCTCCCTCGCCTCTGCACCTACGACGAGAAGACCAAGGAGTATCGAGGCAAGAAAAAGGTGCTCGGTAGAATAGCTGGACAGATGGCTTCAATGATTTATGCCTTGCTCAAGACGGATCAGGAAACACTCTCCCAGGTGCCCCCAGGAGAAACGCCTCCTCCTCCGATGCTCTATGACCGAGAGGCCCATCGCAAGCATCAAGAAGGCTCCTATTGCTCGCTCAAGCCCAATACGCTGCCCAGAAAGATTCTTCAACTTCCAGGTAAGTTGTAATGCCCTCTCAATGAGAGCCTCCTCGTTTTCTTCCTCCAACCACGAGGGAAAGGGGGTAGGGAGCCTCAAGCTTCCAGAAAAGCTTGAGGCGTGGGTGGAAGGGGAATCTCAGGAGACGCCAGCTCTATGGGCAACAAATCTAAGTCAAGCTGTTGTGCAAGGTTCATAACAACCTGGCTGGAAATCCTCAGCAATTTCCAGCCAGGTTGTTATGAACCTTAGACAAGTGGTACCACCGTACTCCACCTGAAAACACAGATATCACTCATCATGGACTCCAACCAGCCTTGAGCTCAGATCTTTAACGAGGCAGCCTTTTTTGAGCAGAACAACAGCGAAGTGCGCTCCTTTACACGGGTTGAGTCCAACAGAGTGGAAAGCTCTGTCTCCAACAGACCTTGGTGAGGTTCCTTCCTTCCTCCATCCCCCCAAAAACTCGCTCCTCTTCTGGCTCCCTTTTCTGTATCACTCCCCCCCTTCCCCATTCCTCTGGCTCCCTTTTCTGTAGCAAACGTGGCCAATTGGCTCCCTTTTCTGTAGCAAACGTGGCCAATTGGCTCCCTTTTCTTGTATCGACAACACCTCTCTCGTCAGCACACTGGCCTCTCGCTCGCACAGCAACGCGCCCTGCTCGGCCTGCACGACACTTCGACCGATGCCCTCTGGATACGCCTGCAGGCCATGCCTCTGCCTCGCCCCCAGCAGTTCGACACCGATCTCCAGCGCATCGTCGCTCACCTGCTCACGTCGTGCCCGAACACCACCATCCACACCTCCCAACTGGCCGCCTTCCTGCGCACACCAGTGGAGCCATAGCGACCAGCTTCCTCTCACACAACAGTGAGCAGGACCGGCACGCTGACCGGTCCTGCTCACCTGGTTCCCCTCTCACGTAGTGTTCACAAATTCATCTCATCTATCGATCAAACAATGACACAAGGAGGCTGGCACAGTCAATTCCATTTTTATTTGGTCTGCTTTTTTCTTCGCTTTTTGAACACTTCTCCTTCTCCCTCAACCGCCTTCTTCCCTCTCCCCAAGCTCTTTCCCTCTCGTTTCCCCCCTTCCTACTTCTCCCCATGCCACCACGAAAAAACGTGCTCATTTAATTTTCGCGTTTACAGTTATACTTTGATATACACCTCAAAGCTTGTAAAAAAACCTCATATGAAGGTTTTTCTTTCTGTCGCAGCAGAGAGTGGTGCTTCTCGTGGTTTTGTTTCTGTGAAACGTAGAGCGTAGATCTCTATATTTGCAGTATCTCACGAAAGCGAGTGAGTCTTCACGTGAGTAGAAATAGAGACAGCATGGCCAAAAAAATCTTTCCCTTCACCTGGTTCAACTTTCACTTTCACGACCTCTGGTTCTGTATCAAGTTGATGTTCACGACCGCCCCTCTCCTCTGTACACTCACGCTCATCCTGGGCTGTGTCGTCGGCTCCTTTCCTGCGCTCCAAATTTTTCTCACCTCCGCGCTGATCGATAGTGTCATAGTGTTACATACAACCAAATCATCCGGACCTGTCGCTTGGCCTGCACTCCTGCAATCGGGTCAGCTGAATACCACGCTGATCTGGTTGTTCCTCCTGCTCGGCATTATGCTGCTGAGCAATATCATTCAAGGTCTACAACCCTACCAGGGAGCACTCTTGAGAGAGCGCGTCGGTGATCGTTTGCTGAGTAGTTATTATCGTAAAGCGGTGAGCCTGCCCCTGGCAAGCTTTGAAAAGCCCCAGATCTATGATACCGGACAGCGAGCATTAGAGGGTATTCGTCAATTCAGCAACTTCTGGGGCGAACAGATACAAAGTCTCCTGCAAAGTATCCTGGGAGCACTCGGCGTGCTGCTCCTCCTCGGTCAGGTCAACTGGTTAATTCTACCTGTGCTTCTTCTCGGCCAGATCCTGCTCATTACGTGGGGATTTACGGCGAACAAAGCATTTATGTCCATGAACTACGAGCAGACAGCACAGAGACGCCAGTTAACCTACTGGCGCAGCCTGCTCACCGAACGCGACGCGGCGGCAGAGGTCCGCCTCTATGGTTTGCAAGGTCATATCATCGCAGGCTGGCGTAACCTCAATGACGAGTTGATGAAACGCCTGGCGAAACTTCGCTTACACTATCTCTTTGTGATCAATCGAGTGAGTATCCTCACCTACAGCCTGTTGGGCTTTGGCCTGCTCATGCTGCTGTATGCCGCTGTCCATCACCAGATTACAGCTGGCTCTTTCATTGCCTTACTGCTTGGTCTGCAACAATTTCATACGCTGGCAGGCAATCTCCAATAGCAATTCGAACATGCCTATCGCTCCACCAAAGAGATTCAGTACGTGCCCGCATTTCTGAAGCTGAAAAGCGAGGAGTTTCATGAGGCTGGTCCTGCCGCTCCATCGCTGACCCGGGACATTCTTTTCGAACACGTCAGTTTCACCTACCCAAGTATGGGGCACCCGGTGTTGCACGATCTCAACCTGCGTATCCAACCTGGCGAACACATTGCGCTGGTTGGAGAAAATGGCGCGGGCAAGAGCACACTCGCGAAACTGTTACTCGGTCTCTACCAACCCGATAGCGGGCGTATCCTGGTTGACGGTATCGATCTGCATGACATGCAGCTCAATTCCTGGCGTGCGAAGGTTGGCGCAGTCTTCCAAGACTTCATGCGCTACCCGCTCAGCGTTCAGGACAATATCGGATTGGGGTTGCTGGACAAAAAAGATGACCCTGCTGCGATCCAACAGGCAGATGAAATGAGTCGTGCATCCGAATTTATTGAGCATTTGCCTCAGAGCTATCAAACCCTCCTGGGGAAAGAATTCGAGGGTGGGCACGACCTCTCATATGGCCAGTGGCAAAAGCTCGCCATTGCGCGCGCCTATCTGCGAGAGGCGCACCTTTTACTGTTGGATGAACCAGCCTCCGCACTCGATGCCAGGACAGAATACGAGGTCTATCGCCAGTTCCGTGATGTCGCCCGGGGCAAGACGATTGTCCTCATCTCGCACCGCCTCGGTTCCGCCCGCCTGGCCGATCGTATTCTCTTCCTGCACCAGGGCTCCATTACGGAAGAGGGCACCCACGATGAGCTGCTAGCGTCCAACGGATCCTATGCCCAGCTCTACACGATGCAGGCAGAATGGTATCAGGAGAAAGCAGGGACAGCACATGAGTAGCCAGACATCATTCCCCAAACAGAGAACACCAGGGCAGATGCTGCGCGCACTACGAGGGAACTGGGGCGCTCTGCCCCGCCTGCTCCTCCTCTTCTGGCAGTCGGGACGCAAAGAAGTGATGTTCTTGCTTGTGGTATCGCTTGCGACCGGTGTGGCCCCTGTCGTGCAGCTCGTATTTTTACGCCATCTGATCGATAGTGCGCTCTCTTTCATCAATGGCCAGGAGCGCCTTTCGATGGTGCTCGTCTGGCTCGTGCTCTTACTGCTGGCCTATATTGCAGGGATTTTCCTGTTGCAGACTGAACACTGGATCGGCTTTGGTGTTCAGGAACTGCTGAAGGCGCGTATCCAGGAGCGTCTCTTGAAGAACGCCGGACAGCTCCCGCTGGGACAGTTTGAGTCTGCAGCCTACTATGACCAGCTGGAACGCGCCCAAAAAGGGGTAGATAATCAAATCTTTAGTACGCTGGCATTTATGGTACAGACACCAGCCACATTCTTTTCGATCGTGAGCCTGCTCTTCTATGTCGCCCTCGGTTCACCACTCTTTCCATGCTTACTCCTCATCGGCACGCTCCTTCCGCTCACCATGATCATCCGGCATCACAAGCAGCGCTACCTCGCTGAACGCAAGTTGACCAGCGACGAACGCAGGCTCAACTACTTCGAAGAGATGCTGCGCACTCGTCCAGCCGCCGCGGAACTGCGCCTGTTTCATATACAGGAGCATTTTCTGCAGCTGCGACGCCACATTTTTAACGGCTTACGCGATCACCGCTTACAACAAGAGCGCAAACTGGTCGTGACCAGCATCATCGGTGATGTTGGTCAAACACTCACCCTTGGCCTCACACTCTTCGGCGTTGTGGCGCTGATGGCAGCGGGCAGCTTCTCGTTAGGAGCATACGCGACCTACTTCAACGCGGTCATCCAATTCCAGCAGTTTCTCTTTACCTTTTTATTAGACATCGCAACCATTGACCGGGACATGCACTATATTCAAGATATCTTCGAGTACCTGGACCTGGTGCAATCATCACAACCACCAAACGGCAACAGGAAAGCGCAACAAACCCCGAACGTGCCGGCCATTCAGTTTGAGCAGGTGAGCTTCAGCTATCCCGGCACAGAACACCCTGTGTTGCGCAATCTCAACCTGCGCATCCAGGCCGGCGAACGGATCGCGCTCATCGGTGAGAATGGCGCCGGTAAGAGCACACTTGCGAAACTACTGCTCGGTCTCTACCAGCCAACCGAAGGACGTATTCTTGTGAACGGGAAAGACCTGCGAGAACTCGATTTCACTTCGTGGCGCACCCAATGCGCGATGGTCTTTCAGAGTTTTATGCGCTATCAAGTTACCACTCGCGAGAATATCGGTTTTGGTGATCTACGGCAGCTCACTCATGAGCCGGCTATCCGTAGTGCGGCGCTGAAAAGCGGGGCTGATGAGATGATTCAGCGCCTGCCCCAGCAGTATGAGACGCCGCTCGGCAAAGCCTACGACGAGAACGGGCAGGATCTCTCCGGTGGGCAATGGCAGAAGCTGGCCCTGGCTCGCGCTTATCTTCGGAATGCTGCGGTACTGGTCCTCGATGAACCGACAGCCGCGCTCGATGCTCGTGCGGAAGTGGAGGTCTACCGCCAGTTTCGTGACGTTTCGCACGGCAAGTCGGCCTTGCTCATCTCGCATCGCCTCGGTTCCGCCCGCCTGGCCGATCGCATCATCGTGCTGGAAAACGGGCACATCGTTGAAGAGGGAACCCACAGTGAACTGCTCACTCACGATGGCCTCTATGCAGCAATGTTCAAGATCCAGGCCCACTGGTATCAATAATCATCATCGAGGTCAACACGTCGACATCGGTGCAGTGTGGTCACCAAAGGGAAGTCTGATGCCTGCCATCAGGCTCCCCTGGCACAGCGCCTCTGGCACAGCACGCCTCCCACGTACCATCTCATCTGGGAGCACCTCGCGTGGGAACGCTGGGGCACACAGCACGACGTCACCGTGCTCATTCTCTCCATTCTCCACCCTCCTCCCACAAAAAAAGGAACCCTTGCTCCTCTTCTGGCTCTCTTTTCCTTATCACTCCTCCCCTTCCCCGTTCCTCTGGCTCCCTTTTCTGTAGCAAATGTGGCCAGTTGGCTCCCTTTTCTGGCTCATCCTCACATTAAGTGAGCCTGCTTGCTTGAACAAAGCTGCAGAGATTTGATAGACTGTCATCGATACGTGGTTGTGAGACACACGTGGCAAGGAGTGCAGTTCGATGAGTAATCCAGACACAATCTCTTCTCCATTTTTTCCTCTCCTCGACGGGATCAGCATTTTGGGCGTTGAAGCCTCAGACACTGGCCTGGTGGTGGGCATTACCTGCCATCTTCCTTTCGCCCTCTGCCCAGGATGCCAGCAGCGTTCAGAACGAATACATAGTTCATATCGAAGATTGGTCGCCGATGTTCCAAGCGGCGGCCGTCAGGTGACCCTGGCTCTCACTGTGCGGAAATTTATCTGCGGAGTCCCAGCGTGCTCTCACAAAATTTTTACTGAGCGCATGCCAAATTTCGTGCGCTCGTATGCCCGCCTGACCAACCGTTTGCGCCAAGCTCTCCAGGACTTGGGGTTTGCTACCTGTGCAGAGGCAGGAGTGCGTTTGGCTCCGAAGTTGGGAATGTCAGTCACCGCAACGACGCTGCTTCGTCGCATGCGCGAGCGGTCTGTCCCAACTCCCGATGCCGTTCGGATTCTTGGCGTGGACGATTGGGCCTGGCGAAAAGGTATGACATATGGAAGTATTCTCGTCGATCTTGAGCGGCGATGCCCCATCGAGATCCTCCCCGACCGCAAGGCCGAGACAGTGGAGGCCTGGTTACGGCTTCATCCAGAAATTGAGGTTGTCAGCCGAGATCGCGCAGGTGCCTACGCTGAGGCGGTACGAAAAGGAGCACCACAGGCACTCGAAGTTGCGGATCGATTTCACCTGTTAAAAAATCTCCGCGAACATCTCCGTGATTTTCTGCTTCGCAAACATACCTTGCTTCCAGAAGCCGAGGAAGTTGTTTCGGATGCCATTCCACAAAAAGCGCGAGGAAGACCAAAGAATGCCTCCTCTGTTTCTCCTCCTGCCGATCAAGAGAAGCCTCTTTTTCGCAAGATGTCAGCGAGGTTGCGAGAGTATGAAGATCGAACTACCTCTCAAACGCAGGTGACATTGGCGCAAGAACGCAAACAAGCGAGCCGAGCACGACGGTATGCGTGCTATGAAGCGGTTCGAGAGCTCCACCAGCAAGGCTTTTCTGGACGTGAAATTGCCCGTCGTTTGCAACTCTCTCGCCACAAGGTGATGCAATTCATTCAGGCTGAGGGCTTCCCTGAACGGGTCCCTTCTTTGCCCAAGCCGAGCATTCTTGATCCCTACAGACCCCTGATTTTGGAACGCTGGGCACAAGGATGCCATAACGGAACCCAGATCTACCACGAGATCACACTGGCCGGATATACTGGCTCGGAGCCTTTACTTCGGCTCTTCATCACGCAGCTTCGCAAACAACAGAGACAAGAACAGGTCTGCGTCCCCACATCTTCGGCTTTGGCTGCTTGTTCTCCTCCTGTCTCGTCGGTCCAATCCACCCCAAAACAGCGTCTCTCTCCAACACGAGCTTCCTGGATCTGTGTACGTCCGCCAGAAAAACTGCATGAACAAGATCAAAGGTATGTTTTACAGCTTCGAGAGGCTCACCCTGATCTGGATAACGTATATCACCTCGCTCAGCAATTTGTTTCGATGCTCTCTGAGCAGAGAGGCGCGGATTTGGACGAATGGCTTGCGACTGCTGGACAGAGTGATATTGCCGAGATCAAGCGTTTTGCTTCCGGGATTCGCCGCGATTATGCAGCAGTACATGCAGCCTTCTTTTCAAAGTGGAGTAATGGTCAGGTCGAAGGGCAAGTAGCCAGGCTTAAACTGCAAAAACGCATGGTCTATGGACGTGCAAATTTCGACTTATTGCGCCTACGCGTGCTTTCTCAAGCGTAGTTTCTGATAGCGCTCGTCCTCTCCTGAGAGCACGAGATAGCACCAACTCACGCTTCACCGAAGTCTTTTTCTCTCTTTCAGCAACCAAGCTCACTTTTTGTGGTGGAGAACCCCTTTTCTTTTATCAACAACAGCAGAGGAAGCGATTGCTTTGCTCCTACGAGAACAGCGTCCTATCAACTTCAAGACCGTAGCCGAAACTGCTGGCATATCGACCGCCTGGCTCTACGCACACCAGGATCTGAAAATGCGTATTATTCATTTGCGAAACCAGCAATTTCCCAAAACGTCTGTCCGTATCCCGCTCAAAGAGCAATCCTCGAACGCGTCAAAGGATGCCGTGATAGCCGCTCTGCAAAGGCGGATTCAAGAACTCACGAAAGAGAATCGCGAGTTGAGAGCACAGCTTGAAGCTGCGTACGTGCCATTGTACAAGCAGGAATGAAACACGCAAAAGCGATGTGAGCACAGGTCACCCGATTTTTCAAGGAAAAGGACTTGAATATGCAAGAACAGAGAGAGAACCTCTTGATTGAGCGCCTGAAAGCAATCATTCAGACCAGTCGTCATGCAACAGGAGAACCGACCTGGCGTCCCCAGAGGAATTGTTCACCAGTCACTGAAGAGGAACTCATTCAGGCAGAAACCCAACTGGGTTTTGCTTTGCCCTCCTTGTTGCGGAGAATCTATCTCGAAGTGGGGAATGGAGGCTTTGGTCCGGGATACGGTTTGCTGCCCTTGAATGAAATCCCACCCAATGCAGTTTACGGTATGGAATCGTTAGTAGCAGAGTATCAGGGGATGAAAGCATTTTCCCAAAAAGACATTGATGAATACTTTATCGAAGAAGAAGAGAAGCCAGCACTCTGGCCTGAGCGTGTGCTTATCCTGTGTGATTGGGGGTGCAATATCTATTCTTGCCTGGACTGTTTTTCGTTAGACCTTCCCATTTTCCGCATGGATAGCAATGAAAATTTTCTCGTCGAATGGGCTATCGAGGCGTTTTCTCTTCAACAATGGTTGGAAACGTGGGTAGATGGGATACAGGCTCATTTGGACTGGGAACACGCAACGAAAGTATATGTCTCTCTTTTGGGAAAACGTTCTCATTAGGGTTTTTACAAAAGGAAACAACGTATGCTACAATGGCCAGCGAAAAGAAACTACTACAGTGTTCTTTGTGAGCATATCTACAACGTGCAGTGCAAGGTATGAACAGGGGCGAGGGTTCGGCGGTACAGATTTCGGGATGTCCACTTCTTGCAAATACTGGAGCAGCGCTCGGTGATAATGCCCGGTCACTTCTAGGACTGCTTGGACCTGGGTCAAGGGAACGTAGGTTCTGATACGGTCGATAAGAGAGCGAAAGCCTTCTCGCGAGTTCTCAAAAGTGAGAGCAGGACAATGTTCAAAGCGCTGATGGCGAGTGAGCAACGTTACAGAAAGAAATCCCGCAACGTGTGTCTTCTTACCGATATCTATCCCCACATACAACGTTTCGTGGGCGAGCATAGGAAGAGAGACTAGTTGCGCCTGAAAGACTGCTTTTCGAGCCATGAGCCAACCTCCTTGTAGACTCGCCAGGTGATGAAGAAGCTGAAAAAATGCTCGTTAGGGTGGAGAAGCGAGACTTCGTGGGCGTGCCTCAACCAACTTCGGACGAGAAGTATGGCTTCAACCTCGTATCAGGTGTACGAGCACGGCCCCCCAGATTTTTTTCAAGAGTCAAGCTCCAAAACGGTGATAGGATTCTGCGAAGCCTTTTCCAACTGGGGGCGACCCAGTTGTGCTTCTCCATTCACAAGCGTACATACATTCCTTATTAAAATCAAGATATCTTAAGAGATTCTGTCCGAAACAGTGCATATCCTCGCGCAACACCCATGATGAAGTACCAATGCATGTTTGAACATCAACAGGACTTTTCGATCAAGCGAATGTGCGCAGCCTTTTCGGTCTCGGAAAGCGGATATTATGCCTGGCTCAAACGGGAAAAAAGTCAGCGAGCCAAGGACAATGAGCTGCTGCTGCAAAAGATTGAGCAGATTTTTCATGCGCATCGATCTGTCTATGGGAGTCCACGCATTCACGTTGCGTTACGAGACCAAGGCATACCGTGTGGAAGAAAGCGTGTGGCTCGCTTGATGCGTCTGCATGCAATCAGCGCCAAGCAACGGCGCTCCCGCGTGCAAACAACGAATAGCAAGCATTCATTTCCCCTTGCGCCCAATCTTGTCAAACGACCGTTTACCGCTGAGGCACCAGATCGCGTCTGGGTCAGTGATTTTACCTACATTGGCACACGCGAAGGCTGGTTGTATCTGGCCACAGTGCTTGATGTCTATTAGTGCCGCGTCGTGGGTTGGTCTATGGATCAGCAACGCGATGAGCAGTTGATACGCAAGGCATTGCTGATGGCTCTGGAGTGCCGATGCCCAAAAGCAGGCCTCTTGCACCATTCTGACCGAGGCAGCCAGTATACCCAGGCTATCAAGCGCTCTTGAAGCGGTATGGAATGCGCGTGAGCATGAGCCGGAAAAGCAATTGCTATGACAATGCCATGATGGAGTCGTTTTTCGGAACACTGAAGGCGGAGTGTGTCGAACGTCAGACGTACCAGACGCGACAAGATGCCAGGCAAGCCATCTTCAGCTACCCGGAAACATTTTACAATCGGAAACGGCGTCATTCTGCATTAGGCTACCTCAGTCCACTTATTTTTGAAGAAGGAGGGGAATGATAGAAAAGAGAGTAAATTGGCAAAGGGAGATATATATGCTATCATTCTCTTTAATGATGAAATATTGATGTTACGTATACGTAATGTATTTCTCTTCACCACTTATGTCTATGCGTTTTATTGGCGTTTTTACGTCGTTCCTCTTGTCCAACTCTCACCTTTGGGCACTCTACAAAAACGGGTCAAGTCCATGGTGTCTTTCTTTGCCTGGATGTTTGTTGCGGACATCTTTACGATTGGAGTCAAGATCAGGTTGAAGAGCAAGTCCATCGTCTCAAGCTACTCAAACGTCAATCTTATGGGCGTGCCGGATTTGATTTGTTACGACATCGGGTGCTTGCCGAAACGCATGAGCTTAGCACGGAAGATGACGGAGATCCTAATTTATGGGACCATTATAAAAAGACCCACCTTCCTCTTCTAGCCCCTTTTCTTGTATCGATCACACTTCTCGTAAAGATACCTTCGTTTTGCCCTCTTTTGTGCCTTGACGCTGGGGTCTATCATACCCATCATAGCGGAAACTCATCCTGCCACCCACTCATTTGGAAATCTGCAATCATTAGGAGTATACTATCAGTAAGAGGATAAATGTTCCTGTAAGGTGTTTACTTTTACTCCAGATCGTACGTAATGACCTCTTCAATTACAGGTAAAGGCACAGCTTATGAAGTTTCATTCTATTCCTCTACACTTCATAGTACTAAGTACAATAATTGTAATTATTGTGCTCTTTTTTACAGGTAGCCGCACTGAGGTATCTGCAATTAATCCTAGCATAACCCCTCACACAACACGGATAACTTCAAGCCCTAATACTAAACTCCAAGATTTCGCTGGCACATGGTATAGTCATGGGGCAGCTTTAATTATCCAGACGAATGGAGACGCTATCTATACAGCTCGAACCTATAGCTGGTGTAATACAGATACCCCTCAACCCTGTGACACCATACAAAATAATACCATTATCTCTGGTATCAGGATGGAACTTCAATTCACACAGGTGCGAGGGGATGTCGCCTATGGAACTGTCTTAAAAAGTACAGTTGGTCATATTGGCTCTCCTGTCAGTTTGACCCGGGCTCATGACCATACCGCACGCTTTACAGACGTAACCTCAACTTCCCCTCGTGTACTGTGTGATCTCTATGCTCCCGCTGGACATTGTGGAGCATAAAGTATGCCGATCCTGGATCAGCACTCAGAAGTCTTCCAATTGCAAGTTTGTAAAGGGTATATATTGATGCACAAATTTACATCAATATATACCCTTTACAAAGATCTCCTATTTGCCGCTGCGACTACGTGTCTGCGCACGACGAATTAAAGCATCAGAAGTAACAGCTAGAATCAGCACCAATCCTTCAATCATCTGCTGTACATCCGTCGTCTGATTTAGCAGTGACAGACCGTTATCCAGACACTGCACAATGAACATACCCAATACTACAGCCCAGATTGAACCACGACCACCAAACAAGCTAACACCACCAATAACAGCTGCAGCGATGATGTCCAACTGCAACATGGAGGGAATAGCACTGGCTACCGCATTTTGCCTCGATGTATCGACAATAGCAGCAACTGCAGCAATCGCTGAGCATAGCACAAAAACAGCAATCCGAATACCTACTACGTTGATACCTGCACGACGCGAGGCTTCCGCATTACCTCCAACAGCATAGACATGACGCCCAAATGATGTTTTCGTGAGAACCAACCATAGCAGTAAGATGAGCCCAAAGAGAATACCCATAGAGTAAGGTACGCCCTGATAATTCTCAAGCAGAGCAACTACAACTTCTACAATAGCTATAGCTATCACTGATTGAATAATTAGCCGCGTCATTGACATTGTGCGTAAGCCAGCTTTTTTACGAGTAAAATAGTCATAAATAAGACTGGCAACGTATGCCAATACTGCCAGTGTGGGTAAACCCACACCCAGAACATCCGTAAAGTAGCTGACTGGTGTACCCGCCAGTGAAAGAACAAAGGGATCTCCTACACTCTGCGTTGTCTGGGAACCGAGAAGGAAAAGAAGCAGACCTGAGTATATGATAAAGAAAGCCAACGTAACAATAAATGAAGGAATACGAAGTATTGCTACGAAGATACCATTAAGCAGGCCAGCAGCAGCCCCTATCAATAACGCAATAATGATCGCAGGACCAGCTGACCAACCATGACGCTCGGTAAGGATGGCCATAACTACAGCACATAACGTTCCTACAGCAGCTACCGATAGATCTATTTCTCCCAACAAAAGAACCAGTACGGTACCTGAACTATAAATACCTAGCGAGGCGCTTTGCAAGAGGATATTCGTAAAGTTTTCACCTTGCAAAAAGATCGGGTTCAAAATTTGAAAGAAGGCAACGATCAAAATCAAGGTGAACAGAACTGGCAAAAAACCCAGGTCGTTCCTCAGCATTTGGCCAAATGTCTGGCGAGGCTGATAGCTGGGAACTTCTACTGTGCTCGCGGCTACCTGAGTTTGTTCAGTACTGGCGTCTGCCCCATGTTTTTCTACAATATCACTCATTACTCATTACCTCCGATAGCACTGGCCTTTTCTCCACCTATAGTGCTATAATCCGCGCCTGTCATAGCAGCTACAACCTGGCCACTTGTGGCATTCTTGGCATCAAACGTTGCTACACGCTTCCCTAAGCGCATGACAACTACACGATCTGCAACCTCGAAGACATCGACCATGTTGTGCGAGATAACTACTACCGCTAAGCCTTGATCCTTCAAACGTTTGATAAGGTTCAGCACCTGACGAGTTTGGGCAACACCCAGAGCTGCTGTTGGTTCATCCAACATGACAAGTTTTGCCTGGCGCAATATAGTTTTGGCTACGGCTATAGATTGGCGCTGCCCACCTGATAGTGCTGCAACCAGGGCTCGGGCAGAAGGAATCTTTACATCCAGCGTCTTCAATACTGCTAGCGCACGCTTTTCCATTTCAGTGGAGTTAAGCGTTCTGTATGGCGTACGGATCTCATGTCCTAGAAAAAGATTTGAGGTGACATCTAAATTGTCACATAAGGCCAGGTCCTGATAGACGGTCTCGATACCAAGCCGCGTCGCTGCCTGAGGACTATTGATGACGACAGGGTGCCCATCAAAGAAACATTCACCTTCATCCGCTGGCCCCACTCCTGAGATTGTTTTGACGAGCGTCGATTTACCAGCTCCATTGTCACCCACGAGGGCCACTACTTCGCCTGAGTATACTTCAAAATCTACACCAGATAAAGCTCTAACAGCTCCAAAAGTCTTTCCAATGCCAACCATACGCAGTAAAGGCTCTGCTCCTCTGGCTGCTATTTTTTCCTTCTGGCTCTCTGGCAATTGTTTGTTCTCAGCCATATAAACCTCTCTGTTAAGTAAAAAGAAAAGAGGACAGCTACGTTAACAAGAACTCTATTGTTGTTACTTTTTTACACCTCCACGAGGCGCATTTCTTCTGCTTCTTGTTCTTGCTACTGACAATATGGAAGCCCTGATACACGTCATTGAACACGGTACCAGGGCTTCTATAGGTCCAAGAGCTGTGTTCTGCAGTGTAAGGTGGAACGGACCATATTTTCGCTAGCCTCGTTTATGTATACGCTTCTGCGCTAAATATAACCTGTCGTGCCACCTCAATCAAACTACAGTACTATTTAGCAGACACCACCAGCACCAGCTGGGACACCTTTACACACCTGATCTTTGGTGTAGAAGTTGTCTTTAATAATGGTATCTTTTACGTTGGTGATGTCAACTGCAATAGGAGCTTCCAGAATCGAAGGAATTGATGCGCCAGAAGTTGGCTCTGTAGATGTGTCCGTAGCAATGGTTTTGATATCATCGCCTTTGCTAATGGCTGCTACAACCTTGGCTGTGTCCTCAGCCTCTTTGCTGTACGGTTTGTAGACAGTCATTGCCTGCTCACCGTTCAAAATGTTGGTGATAGCAACCTGGGCAGCATCCTGACCAGTTACCAGCACTTTTTTATCCAGGTGAACAGTTTTGAGTGCGGCAATAACCGAGTCAGCCATGTTGTCGTTAGCGACATAAGCAATAGCAACTTTATTTCCAGTGCGGGAAAGGGCAGCCTGCATGTCTTTCTGGGCTACAGGGCCGGTCCAGTCGGTGAACTGTTCGTAAACGTTTTTCAGGGTTCCGTTATTGAACAGGGGATCTAGAGAAGTATGCATACCCTGTTTAAAAAGAATTGCGTTGTTGTCAGTCTGCGCACCGTTGATAAGAACAGTGTTATTGGTGCCGTTCTCTTTAACGTACTGCTGGTAGTGCTTGGCAATGTAATCGCCCTGCAGTTTACCAACATCCTGACCCTGGAAGGAGACATATGCAGTAACTTTCTGGTTGGCGATCAGGCGATCATAAGAAACTACCGGCACGCCTTTCGCTGCAGCTTTATCGACAATGGCTGATGCCACTTTACTGTCAGCAGGAGCTACCACCAGGATACATGCGCCCTGCGTCAGCATCGATTCTGCCTGCGTCTGCTGAGTTGCTGCACTACCATTAGCGTTGTTGTACAGAATGTCGCTGTCGGTAATGGACAAGGCGCTCTTCAAAGCATTGATGAGCAGTGGCTTGTCTTGGTTGTCCCAACGATATGAGGTATTGGTCTCTGGAAAGGAGACGCCAATCTTTTTACAGCCTTTGCCGTTAGTTCCACTGCTCGCTGTGGGAGTCGAAGAACCTGTGTTACCACCGTTATTGGCGCTACTGCCGCTATTAGCGCTGCCACAAGCTGATAAAAGGAGAGTAAATAAGAGGATGCCTGCCATGAGGCTCCATTTGCCGCGTTGACCCTTTGAGAGTTTCATCTTGAAACCTTTCTCCATAAAAATCACCCGTGTCTTTTTCTACCGGGAAAGACACACTAATGGCGAATTTCTAATGAACGCTTTCACAACTCCCTGTAGGTCATATTTCTACCTGTACAAGTATTAAGGAGCACAGCTAGCCGTTATAAAGCTATAATTTCGTATTAAAATATGGAATTCTTCGGTACTCTCTACGGAAATGAGATACAACCCACTCTTCTGCTCTATATCTTGCTAGCAAGCACGCCAGAATAGTGAAGTCCTATACATCAATTCCTCTTGGGTGTATCGAACGTTGCCATCGGACAACAATGTCTTAGGATCCATTATGCCGCACTAGATAATGCTTCTATACGCGTATTGCATTTTACTACATCCACAAGTTACAAATACGCACTCCACAAAAGCTTTTGTAACCCAATGGCAGGCAGTGCCTTCTTCGTATAACTAACATTACACATGTACAGCTATTTTGCGAAACTGGTCCTTTAATATGTGTCAGGTTTAAATACGAACCAATTGAAGAAGTTACGAAAACACTACCATAGAGCTACACTGCTCCAGGTAATCTGGACACCATATCCAACAGTGGAAATGTATCACAGCCATAATAGTTTGTCAATAAACTGATCTTACGAATTATGATCATTTGCTAAAAATGAAACCCATCGGGACAAACATATAATGCATTACTACTGTTTGCTTATTATTAATGCAATTATTTATCATTGCAACGGTCATTGCCCTATTTCATAACAAGCGTTCTGCAATCATTTGGACCAGGAGACCTTCATATATTTATTACACTTACAATATATTTTTACGCATAACATTAAATATTCGTTTCTTTCACCGTTATAATGCTTGCTCTGTGCTCCTGCAATCGCAGCTTTTAAAAGACGATTGGCTACTTCTGGATATTCAAGAAAGATTATTAGCAATGTCGTATAAAAGCGGCGCTCGTAAACCTGTGAAGGTTTTCTAGCTGATAGCGTTCATTATCTCCTATAGTTAACCTCTGCTAAGAATGGGTAAAAAGTTCCGATTTTTTCATATGTCTTCCATTTTTCCCTCCGTTGTGCTCTTATACACATTAATAGTATCTACAGATACGGAAAAAGAGTATTGACAAACCTGGAAGAATATGTTACAAGTAAATGAAACCCATCGAAACTAACTGAAAGCAGAGAGAAAAGTAGTACATGGATCTAGAAAAGGAAAAGGCATATGCTCCTGCAGCGTTAACAGCTGGTTCATCCCTCTTTACAAATGAGAGAAGACAGCAGATCGCCCATATTTTAGGAGAACAACAGCGTGTAACTGTTCCTGCGTTAAGTCAGTTGTTCTCTGTTTCAGAAGTGACCATTCGCAAAGACCTGGCCTGGCTTGAAGCCCATCATTTTGCAGTACGCACCCATGGAGGTGCTGTTCTCGCGACAAGCCACTCGTTGGAAATGGGCTTCGATACCCGCGAGAAACTTCAGCATAACGAAAAGGAACGCATAGGTGCAGCCGCAGCCAGTTATGTGCTCGATGGTGAAACCATTGCACTGGATGCCAGCACTACCGCCCTTGCTATGACCCAGTATTTGAAGGCGAAGCGCGAACTAACGGTCGTTACCAACGGCTTGCGCATCGGTATGGAACTTATCAATACTCCAGGCATTTCCGTTCTCATCCCCGGCGGCATGCTCCGCCATGAGTCGTTCTCTCTCATCGGAACGTGGGGAAAATCTGTTTTGCAGCAGGTTCATATCAGTAAGGCGTTCGTAGGCGCCCGCGGTTTTTCCCCTATAGAGGGTCTTACTGATGTGAATGGGGAAGAAGTCGAATTGAAGCGCGCTATTGTCGAGGCTGCAAAAGAAGTTATTGCTATTGTTGACCATAGCAAATGGGGCCATCTCGCCTTTGCCACGTTTTGCCCTCTTGAACGGTTGAAGCTGATTATCACTGATGCAAAAGCTCCCGCCGATATGGTTGAGCAAGTACGCAGCCAGGGCATTGAGGTCTGGATTGCTTAGGATCTGTTATCACTAATACCAGGTGTCTGTTATCGCTAGTACAAGGAAGGAGTAGCGGTCAATGGGGATTTCAGCATACACATTTTTTGAGCAGCAGCAGGCCGAGCGTGGCATCGATCTTGAACAGGTGAAACAGCAGATTAAAGCTCTGAAGGTTGAAACCCCTTCCTGGGGCTACGGCGACTCAGGTACGCGATTTAAGGTTTTTCAACAAAATGGCGTTCCTCGCAATCCGTTCGAAAAACTTGAAGATGCTGCTCAGGTTCATAGGGTGACGGGCGCGTGCCCCTCAGTGGCTTTGCATATTCCATGGGATAAGGTTGAAGACTATGGTCAGCTGCGCCGTCATGCAGAGTCACTAGGACTTACCCTCGGCGCAATTAATCCTAACCTTTTTCAAGAAGATGCATATATTTTTGGTAGTCTCTGCAATTCTAATGAAAACATTCGCCGGCAGGCGGTCAATCATGTACTCGAGTGTGTCGATATCGCTCGCGCAACTGGATCTTCTTTAATTAGTCTCTGGCTCGCTGATGGCACAAATTATCCAGGCCAGGATAATATCCGCGAGCGTAAACATCGGTTGCTGAGTTCTTTGCAAGAGATCTATCAGGCGATGGACTCTCATATGCGTTTGCTCATTGAATATAAATTCTTTGAGCCAGCTTTCTATCATACTGACCTGGGTGATTGGGGTATGGCCTATAATATGGCATTAAAATTGGGTGAGCAGGCTCAGGTGCTGGTTGATACTGGTCACCATGCTCAGGGAACTAATGTCGAGCAGATTGTGGCCTACCTTCTCGATGAGCAAAAGTTAGGCGGCTTCCATTTCAATAGCCGCAAATATGCTGATGATGACCTGATTGTCGGTTCAACTAACCCTTATGAGCTCTTCTTGATTTTTTACCAGATTCTAGATGCCTCTCGAGCTGGTGATACGGGAGTCCGCCAGACAGCAGCGAACATTGCGTACATGATTGATCAGAGCCATTGTATAGAACCTAAGATCCCGGCTATGATCCGCTCAATCCTGAATGTTCAAACACAATTCGCAAAAGCACTCTTGATTGACTTCTCTGCCGTGAAGCGAGCCCAGGAACAGCAAGATGTTCTGGCTGCCGAGAATGCTGTTCGCGAAGCATTTGAATTTGATGTTACTCCTCTTCTACATGCCGTTCGCGAGGAAATGGGAGTACCAGTAGATCCAATGCGCGCTTATCTACAGAGCGATTATGGTCAGCGCATTCTTGCTCGTGGTAAAGGTGGTGCAAGTTGGTAAAAGCTCTCGCTTTCGATTTAGGAGCGAGCAGCGGACGAGCAGTTGTTGGTCAGTTTGATGCAGGTAAACTTACTATCATTGATACTCATCGCTTTCCCAACGAGCCAGTGCATGTGTTGCAGCATATGCACTGGGACATTCTACGCTTGCTCCACGAAATCAAACAGGGATTAATTCAGACACGCTTGCAAGGTCATGCCGATATTGAAAGTATGGGCATCGATACCTGGGGGGTTGACTTCGGTCTATTAAATGCTCAAGGAGAACTTCTTGGCAATCCTTATCATTATCGTGATGGTCATACCAGTAACATTATGGAACAGGTCTTTCAACAGATTCCTCAAGCTGAGGTCTTTCAGCGTACAGGCATTCAATTCATTTCCTTCAATACTATTTATCAATTGGCGGCTTTGCAAAGTTCCGCTTCGCTTTTGCTTGGTCAAGCCGAGACGCTACTTCTGATACCAGAACTGCTACGTTACTTTCTGACCGGAAAACGCTTGAGCGAATGGACTATTGCCTCAACCACCCAGCTGTGCAATCCAATTACCCGCAATTGGGATATGGACCTCTTGCAAAAGTTGGATATCCCAACCCGGCTGTTTCAATCTCCCGTCAGTCCTGGTACGCTCGCAGGAACATTGCTCCCAGCTATCGGCTCTGAGGTTGGTCTACCATCGCTACAAGTCGTTGCTGTAGCAGAACACGATACAGCTTCCGCCGTCGTAGCTGTTCCTGCCACTAGTTCTGATTTTGCGTATCTTAGTAGCGGTACGTGGTCCTTGCTGGGGACAGAAATCACTTCACCCATCCTTAGTGAACAGGCACTGCAGGCAAATGTTACCAATGAGGGGGGTATTAATCAAACGATCCGCCTGCTCAAGAATGTGACGGGCCTCTGGCTTTTGCAGGAATGTCGCCGTATCTGGAAAAATGAAGGATTGCGATTTACCTTTGCAGATGAGGAAAAACTGACTGTTGATGCCCCAGCCTTTCGTTCCTTTATTAATCCAGATCATTCTATGTTTATGAGCCCTGCCCATATGCCTCATCAGATACAGATGTATTGTCAGCAAACAGGACAACCAGTGCCGCAAACAGAAGGAGAGATCATTCGCTGCATCCTCGGAAGCCTTGCCTTGCGTTACCGTTATGTACTGGAACTAATCGAGAATCTGGTGCAAAAACGCTTTTCAGGATTACATGTCGTTGGAGGTGGCTCTCAGAATACCCTTCTGTGCCAATACACTGCAAATGCGCTGGGCCGCACAGTATGGGCGGGTCCGGTAGAAGCAACTGCTATCGGTAATTTACTTGTTCAATATATCGCTCTTGGACATCTAGTAAATCTTCAGCAGGCTCGCTCCCTTGTTCAACAATCGTTTCCTATTCACTCGTATAAACCACTTGAGGTGGCACAATGGGAGTCTGCATATACGCGTTTTTGCCAGGTCATGTGATCGGTGTCTCGATTACAACATTAAACAGGCTATTGCATCTAACAGGATGCTATGCTGATTTGCACTTCCCCACATAGATATCGTAGGCTGATAAGAGACAGGTTGTGATGACCTTATTTTCCAGGTTAACAAAGGAGCTTATCTTACCATGGATTATGGAGTTATTGTTCCCCAGGGATGGCGTATGGACCTTGTTGGGATCGCTGATCCCGTCGAGGCCTATGAGGCGATGACGCGTGTGGCCCAGGAAGCTGAAGCCCTGGGGTATTATTCAATCTGGCTCTATGACCACTTTCATACTGTGCCAACCCCTACCCAGGAGACTACGTTCGAGTGCTGGACCAGTACTGCCGCTCTGGCACGCGATACGAAACGCGTTCGCATAGGTCAGATTGTGACCTGTAATAGCTATCGCAACCCCGCTCTGCTGGCAAAGATGGCTAGCACTGTCGATGTGCTTTCACATGGTCGCCTCGATTTCGGCATCGGTGCAGGCTGGTATGAACATGAGTATCGGGCTTACGGCTATGAGTATCCCGATGCCCCTGAGCGTTTGCGCCACCTGCGCGATGCCATCCAGATAATCCTGGCGATGTGGACCCAGGAAGAGGCTACGTTCGAGGGTAAATATTATCAAGTTCAGGGCGCAATTAATCAGCCTAAAGGAGCTCAGAAACCTCATATTCCATTGCTCATCGGTGGTGGTGGTGAGAAGGTTACCCTTAAACTGGTTGCTCAATATGCCGATGCTTGCAATGTTGGTGGTGATATTGCTAATATCAAACACAAGCTGGCAGTCTTGAAAAATCACTGTGAGACATTAGGTCGTGATTTCAATAGCATCCGTCGTACCGCGATCGTCGATGTGTGCGCTATTGCTGAGGCTGAGGAAGAAGCCATTGCAAAGTTAACACAGGACCAGCGTGCTAACCTGGAGAGCCTACGCAAGATAAGCCTGATAGGCACACCTGAACAGATTCGCCAGCGTCTGGCTGAATATGAAGAGGCTGGGATTCAGGAGTTAATCATTCACTTTGTAGATGCTGCAACCAATCTGGAGTCACTGCGCCTGTTCGCACAGCAGTGCATACAAAACTCTTGATACTAGATGTGATGAAGTATGAAAAGGCGAACTATGTGTATAGTTCGCCTTTTCATACTTCATCACCGGTCTTTTGCTTGCTTCCAAGGCTATAAGAATAATCATCTACCAGCTGATTGCGGCTGCATTCCCTGTTTCTGCACTTTCTATCGCCCCAAAGACCATGGCCAGGCTTTTGATGTTGTCAGAAGCTTGCGTTTCGGGCTGGGTACCATTCTGGATACATTCAAAAAACTCACGAATTAATCCTGCGTGACCACTGATATTGGTCGCTTCATACGCTGGTATTTCTACATCCTGGTACGCTGAAATAAAGCTGCCAGTCTCTTTGACAATCTGAGCGAGCTGCTTTTTTCCTCCATCCCAGGTCAGAGTGCCCTTCTCTCCTATCACGCGCCAGTCACATTCCCAGGTCGTGGGCAATCCTTCGGCACACCAGCTGCCACGATAGGTGTAGATGGTGCCATCAGCCATTTCAAAAATAGCAATAGCCGATGCATCGTGGTCATACCAGGAACCACGGGGATTCCATTCTTTGCAGTATACGGAGACTGGATCTGCTCCGATCAGAAGTCGTGCCGCGTCAAAGGTATGGATGGCCATATCTAGTAGCAATACGTGCTCCATATGGTCTCGAAAACCACCAAAGTGAGCTCCGATATAGAAGTCACTGTTCACAGTCGTGATGTCACCTATGGTTTTCTGCTCCAGAAAATGTTTGACCCGGCGTATCTGCGGCTCATAACGTCTATTCTGAATAACTGAAAAGATTTTTCTGGCCTGTTGGGCCGCTGCCAGCATTTCTTTGGCGTGCTCCATTGAGTCGGCCAGCGGTTTTTCACTTAAGACATGGCACCCATGCTTCAGTGCCGTCATAGTGACTTTATAATGTGCCTCCGGAATGGTGCAGTTGAAGACGGCATCTACCTCCGTCTGTTCAAAAACACTGGCCAGGTCTCTGGCAATTATGGCGTCTGGCAGATGGAAGTCTATAGCCTTCTTTCTGGCCGCTTCTTCAAAAATATCTACTAAAGCTACAACTTCCACTTCAGGCATCTTACCCACAGCCTCAAGCCATGCCGCGCTCATTCCCCCACATCCAACCAACGCGGTGCGTATTTTTTGTTGTTGCATGCTAACCTCTTGCTTCTTACTCCGCATCTATAGGTACAAGAAACGCTCCTGGCTTGCGTTTCTTGTAGAAAACTGTGCGTACGGCAAAAAACCAGGAACATTAGCGGGAGGGTTACTATTTTGCAGTCCAACCACCATCAATAACCAGCGTCGATCCGGTAATAAAAGCGGCTTCTTCAGAAGCTAAATACAACGCAGCACTGGCAATCTCTTCAGGCTTGCCCATACGCCCTATTGGCTGTCGCGCGTGCAGTTTGTTGCGCTCTTCATCTTTTGTTTCGGGAAAATTCTTGGAGAGGAAACCTTCAACGAAAGGTGTATGTACTGTTCCCGGGCAGATGGCATTGGCACGGATGTTCTGTTTCACAAAGTCCATGGCGATGGAGCGCGTGATGCTGATAACAGCTCCTTTGCTGGCTCCATAGGGGAGACGGCGGTCGACGGCTATCATGCCCGCTACTGAAGCGATGTTGACGATTACGCCTCCCTGCGGTTGTTGCGCGACCATGTGTTTGACGCCCTCACGCGCACAGAGGAACGCTCCTGTCGCATTCACGCTCATGACGCGCTCCCAATCGCTCAGGCTGGTCTCTAAAATGTTACCTACGTGACTTACGCCAGCGTTGTTCACTAAAATATCAAGCCGTCCGTGCTCTTGTACGACCTGGGCAAATATAGCCTGAACCTGGGCTTCTTCTGCGACGTTTAATTCTATCGCCTGCGCTTTCCCCTCCTGCGCTTCAATTTCACCAACGACTGTACGCGCTGCTTCCAATCGGATATCCGCGATAACTACATGCGCTCCTTGTCTGGCATAGAGCAAGGCGATCTCACGTCCAATTCCAGATCCAGCACCAGTTATGAGTGCTATTTTATTATCTAAGCGAAACACAAATGAATCTCCTTTATGCAATACAGACTATGACACATTATTATGATTCATAATTGTTGTGAACTGACCTTTTTATAGTGTAACATACCCACTATCGCTGCTTCCAGCACACGTTCATATGTATATTTGCTATAGAAACACTCTTGCCTTGAGCAATAATTTACATTGTTCCCTGCCTTCTTCCTTTGGGGCTCTGTTTTCCGTAGCAACATTCATGGACACTGGCCACCTGGCTGCGAGTTGACAAACCCTTGTTTTTTCATTATTCTCAGAACATATACAATACATCAGCGTCTTCGGGGCAGGGTGAGAAAATGCATAAGCATTTTCAATTCCCGATCGGCGGTAAAGCCCGCGACCTACTGTATGAGAATGTGATTCCATACATTGGTGGACCTGGGGAAGTTCCAGGGCCGACGGTATAGTCCGGATGGGAGAAGACATGAACAACGACCTTTGTGGTTGTTTCATATGACATAGTGCCTGTCTGTTCGTCGATATGATAGCTTGTCGATGCAATCGCATCTAGCAAGTATCTCTCGATCGTGCCAACGCGCTTCAACTAAGAAGAAGAACCTACCTCTTAGTGGTGTCTGGGCGCATCAGTCAGTGTATGGGTGCGACAGCTTTGCATGCTTCTCATGGCTAACTGGCATGGTCCTTTGTTCGATGTACCCACAAACAGTTGCTATCGTTAATACCTCCTCCCTTTCCGTACCCATCTGCTACCCTCCACTGATGTAGGCATATGCTCTCCTGTAAAAATCAGGTACGAGAATAGTCCGCTTTTGCTTTTAATTCTGATGAGTAGACATCAGTAGGACAGAGGTATTAAATGGAAACGCAATCACACCTTTCAGTTTCAAATCTTTCAGTAGCTGATGCGATATGTACAGTGCAAGCGGGTAAGATGTTGTTAATCTGCGATGATGAGGACCGTGAAAATGAGGCAGATCTCTGTCTGGCCGCCCAGTTCGCAACACCACAGGCGATCAATTTTCTTATGCATTCTGCCTGTGGGCTCATTTGCGTGGCCATGGCTGGCGAGCTTCTGGATACATTGCGCCTGCCATTGATCTCCGGGGAGGGAAAACCTCTGCAGGGTACCGCTTTTACTATGTCTGTCGATGCATATACCTCTACAACTACCGGCATTTCTGCCCATGATCGTGCTCAAACTATCCGTACACTGGTTAATCCTTTGACCCGACCAGAAGATCTTGCCAGGCCAGGACATGTCTTTCCACTGCGTGCCCGTTCCGGGGGTACGCTCGAGCGCCGGGGACATACAGAGGCTTCGGTCGATTTAATGCGCATCGCAGGTCTAACACCGGGTGCGGTTATCTGTGAAGTGCTGGATCACGCTGGTAATGCTGCACGAGGTGCTACGTTGCGCAAGATGGCACATGAGTGGGGCATCGGCATTATCTCAGTCGATGCAATTGCTCGTTTTCGGCGCGACCATCGTGCCAGCCTGGTTGCTCAGACACAACTTCCTCTACCAGAAGCTCGATTTACGACGCTTGCTTATCGCGAGATAGATTCGGGTAAACAATATGTTGCGCTGTTTCTTGGTGACCTGACAGACAGGCAGGGGATACCTCCATTGGTTCGCCTCCACTCTGCCTGCGCCACTGGCGATATCTTCGGTTCTCAACGTTGCGATTGTCAGGCCCAACTCCATACAGCACTACATGCCATCGCAACTGAAGGTCGGGGCGTCCTTCTCTACCTTCCTCACGAGGGACGTGGAATTGGTCTCTCAGCTAAACTGCAGGCATATGCCTTACAGGATAAGGGCTACGATACACTTGAAGCCAATGAAAAATTAGGCTATCCCGTTGATGCACGCGATTATGCTACCGCCGTTGAGATTTTACAGGACCTTCATATTACCCGCGCTCGCTTGATGACGAATAGTCCGAAAAAAATTCAGGCTCTTGCGTCAGCTGGCATTCAAGTTGAACGTGTTCCCATTGAGATACAGCCAACGGTCGATAATATTCGCTACCTGCATACAAAATACCAGCGTCTAGGACATCTATTTGCCGATCCACAAACTACCGATGTCTCAAGCTTATTGAAAGAGTGTGAATTATGATGCAAACTCAATTTTATGCCCGTGAACCTACAATGTCTCTGGAGGGGACAGACCTGACGTTTGGGCTCGTTGTTGCTCGTTATAACTGGTCCGTGACGGGAGCAGTGCTGGCCTTGTGCCAGCAAGAATTATTGCACTTAGGGGTTGCAGGCAAAGCAGTGCATGTAGTATACGTCCCAGGCTCCTATGAACTGCCAACCATCGCCCAAGCGATGCTCATACACCAGGCCTACGATGCATTAATCTGCATTGGTTGTGTTATGAAGGGCGAAACACGCCACGACGTGGTGGTTGAGGATGCAGTGGCCTATGGCATTCAACGTGTCTCACTTGATACAGGCATTCCCATTATTCTAGGCGTGCTCTGTGTAGAGAACCAGCAGCAGGCTGAACAGCGCATCACAAGGGGCAAAGAGTTTGCACAGGCCGCAGTAGACGTCGCCTGCATGAACCGCTTTCTACGTCAGAAGCATTAGATTTTATTATTCCATTCAGGAGAAAGATATGTTTACAGGAATCGTCGAAGAGCAGGGAATACTCCAATGTTGCGAGAAGACTGGCCTGCGCATTTCGGCTGGTCATATACTCCAAGGCGTCACTGAGAAAGACAGCATTGCGGTCGATGGTATCTGCCTGACGGTTACTGAAGTCGGAGCGGGCTGGTTTTGTGTAGATACGATGCCGGAGACCATACGCCGTACGCGCTTGGCCAGTTTACAGCCCGGCGACCGACTAAACCTGGAACGTTCCTTGTTAGCCAATGGGCGCATGGGCGGCCATATGGTGCAGGGACATATAGAGGCATGCACATCTGTGTTGGAAACCAAAGAAGATGGTATCGGTCTGGATGTGATAATAGCCCTCCCACCTCATCTGCGCCCTTATGTCATCCCTAAATGCTTTGTCGCTTTAAATGGTGTCAGTCTGACAGTAGTAGATGTCTGGCATGATCGTTTCTCAATCTCTCTTATTCCCTACACCCGCGAACATACAAATCTGGGACAGGCCATTAAAGGGATGCTGCTCAATGTGGAAACCGATATTGTTGGTCGCTATGTAGCTCGCTTTTTCGAAGCCACTTACATCCATCGATTACAGCAATAGCCGACAACGGTTTGATTAATATCTTGAAGTTTCAACGTAGGATGGCGAGTGCTTGACGCAAGAAATGCACTGACCGTTGCAGTTCGTCTAGCCCATTAACGCCATCTTCAATCGAGATCCAACCGTGAAATCCGACCTCCTTCAACGTCTGAAAAATACGGGAAAAATCATTGAGGCCTGTGCCTATTTCACCGTGGCATAGTATACTGGCATAGCCCGGACCTTCCTCTTGAGCTCGGAGATCTTCTAGCGTATATCCGGGCTGGAGACGTCGATCACTGGCATGCATGCTTACAACACGCTCTTTCACGGCGTCTAGAACGTCCAGTGGATTCTCGCCTGCCAGGATAGCATTGGATGGGTCGTAGTTGACACCGAACCAGGGCGAGTCTATGGCATAGACGATACGAGTGAATAGGGGAAGATGCTGGGCAAATTCAGGATATGTCCAGTAGTTGTCTTTATAGTGATTCTCTATAGCCAGTATGACACCGTGTTCCTGCGCGTAGGGGAGAAGTTGCTGGATACTATCTACTACCATTTCAATACCTTGCTCCTCAGAAACACCTGGCCTCCTTTGACCCGAGAGGACACGGCATGTTCGCGGCTCTGATGCCGCGAAAAAATCAACCAGTTCTATCATGCGCTTGCTATTCTCAATTTCAGCCTTGCGCGCAGCTTGATCTGGCTGGGTAAAATCGGGGGACGCACATAACATGGGCATAGCCAGGCGATGCTTTTGTAACGCTGTACGTACCTCTGTTAAATAAGGACGTTCAAATGATGTAAAGAAACCAGGATAAAACTCTAATCCGTCTACACCTAGGCCTGCAGCCATCTCTATCCATTGAAATAATGTCAGGCTCCTGCTCACACATAGCTCATCCATAAAACATTTGGGGAATGCCGCGATTCGCTCTGTATGGGCAACTTGCGTATTCATGCTTTCTCCTCCTTAAACTGCTGCAAGCGGGTACGTTCAGTTACATGAGAAGCCCTGATTCTGACTACCAGGTGCTTCACGGGGTAGGGCTCCCATCTGATGGCGTGGCGGTGGGCGTCATGTCTGGTAGAGGGTCTACAATCGACTCAACATCCATACTGGTGAAAGAGGCCGTGGCCTCATCCGATGACCAGCCGTTGTTTACAAATAGGGCGACCTGCCCTTTGGTGTAATCATAGTCTTCGAGCTTCTTAACCTCCACCCCATTCACCTTTAAGACAATTTGAGGTCCATTCATTGATACCTCAAGCCTGTTCTCATATCCAATTTTTTTGATCGATGGAATTTTAGTAATCGTGCTCAACACCATGCTTTGTGGTAATTTGTTATCATCTAAATATTCTTTGTTGATAGTGATGGTGTTGTTACCAAAAATATCGATTCGATAGTCATGATCGAGATTACTATCTCCCCTTAAATAGAGTCCTACTCTGTCATTCTTATCAGCTTTTTCCAGAATATAACTTACGTCAAGCGTAAAATTACTTAAAGGCGCCGAGGTGGGTACATTTTCAATCAGGATCTTGTGTTCTGCAACCGATAAAGTGAGCTTGTTGTCAGCCATTGAACGTATATAGCCAGCGCTACTGGATACAGCCCATCCGTTACGATTGTCTAAAAAATCTTCGTGGAATAAGGTAGTGGGAGTCGGCGTGGCGGTATTGGTAGTGGTGGAAGGAACTGTCGGCGTAACGGCAGGCGTCTTTGCTCCGTTGGCGGCGGTTGCTGTCGGAACTATCTGAGCAATATTCCCGCCACTTCCTTTAATTTTTGCGGCAAAGATAACACTACCGCTTATAAGTATAAGTAGCAGCAAAGCAACCCAGACGAAAAGCCTTATAGATCTTTTCTGGCGCTTCTTTTCACTTCCCATAACAGTGAGTTGCTCCCTCATTTCCAATATTTATCGTAAAAACACTGTTGATAATACTACAGTTTTGCTGATACACACATACTTTTGCCTCCTACCATCGGCGATTTTAACGTGCAACATAGGCTGCCTCAATGCTATGCATAAATCCTTCTGTTACTATGTACGTTCAATGCCAGGTCCTAGTATGCCACCCTGTATGATTTCATACCTTTCTGGCTACATACGTGTGTAGAAAGATGAAGCTAAAGCAAATGAGCCCTCTCGTCGGGCATATGGGTGATGCCTGACGTTGTTAGTAACCCCTCTGCGATAAATTGGCGATAGCTGGTAATTACTTGTTGTACACTTAATCTTCCATCTGGTCGGAACCAGGTTGCGACTTCTGTGCACATCGCAATGATGGCATACGAGGCGACCTTGACATCGCATTGGCGGAAAACACCTCTCTCCATACCATCTTGCAGCAGTTCTTGCAAAAGAGCTTCATACTTATCTCGCAAGGAGATAATCTGTGCTTTGTGCTCGTCTTCTAAAGCCCTCATCTCTGTGTCGATAATAAAAAATTCCTCTTTGTACGTTGTATGCATGCGGATATGATTAGCGATCGCTTCGTGCAAGCGCTGGAGCGGATCATCATATTCTTTGAGGACGTGTTCCAGGCTTGCATTCAAACGTACCATGTATGTTTCCATTATCTCAATCAGGAGGGCCTGTTTGTTTGGATAGTGATGATAAATACTGGCAGCCTGTATCCCCGCCATACGAGCAATATCTCTCAATGGTGCTGCATGATATCCGTATTGAGCAAAAAGGTGGACCGCAGCAGCCAATATGCTTTCACGCATTGAACGGCCTTCGGGCCGCATAAGCTATTTCCTCGCTTCTCTCAGTCTCATACCATTGTAGCAGAAATAGAGAAGCCCGTGAACGCTACCAGATTTTTTCCAGGGATGTAACTACCAGAACTGCCAGTCAGTTGTTCCTTTTGCCGTACTGCTTCGCCATACTACAGCAATACAGCGCGGGATAAAGATGGTACCAGCAATGGCAATCCAGAGCGCGGTCACAGGGGCAAAGAGATGACCGAATAGCCATACTCCTATCCAGCCTCCTGCCCAACCCGTACATCCTCCGATGGCTAGCATACCGAGCCAGGACCATTTTGACCAGCCCTTTGGTTGTAGACGCGCTGCGATGGAAAGCATTCCAACACCTAGACCAATCATACACCACAGAGGAGTGGATGCGAAAAACATCTTTTTTTCCATTTCGTGCTATGAACCTGTATAAAGCAAATTATCCAGTATGCTAAAGAGATGAAAGCCGTCACCGGCAAGCTGGCCCACATTCAGACCAGAGCGAACTTCGACATGGTCAAAGATATGGAACTCTACGTATTCATGCTTGTGCCGCAATTGGGTGAGCTCTGCGTCGAATTCTCGTGTTTCTGTGACGGGTAGCGAGTTATCATTGCGGTCATGGAGCAGAAAAATTGGGGCGCGAATGTCTTTGATCACCCGCTTTGGAGAAAGGTCTGTCAATAACTTCTGTATGTCGGGCGGTAACAGCTTTATGTTCCTTGTAACCTGCTGTGGCTCATCACCCTTGAGCAGATGATACATCGCCTGCGCTCCTGGAGATAAGGCTTGTAGTTGTGTGCCAGTTAGCGGTTGAGCATCGCTGGCTAACCCTGCCCTGAGCGTGGTTTGCTCATCATAAGAAAAATCCTGCGTTGTCATGTTAGTAAGCACCTGTATTGGGATGTCAATGGGATGCCAGGCCTCGGTCTTGCCGTCTATCGTTATACTTCTACTTCCTAACGCTTCTAAAAGAGTTGTGGTATCAAAATACCCTCCAAATGCAGCAATATACGCCACTTCATTCCTGATCCGGGGATCTGCGGCGGCGAAACATGTAAGCGGGACCCCCCCACTAAATGCAATCATACCACTGCGCCTTCCCGCCATTCCAGGTAGACTTTCTAGTTTTTTGAATGCCTGTACCGTGGCATCAGTATCCTGTACAGAGATATTGTAGGCCATCAAAGTGGGAGTCGTCATGTCCATAACGATTAGCCCGGTACGCGCAAACGCTTCTGATAGATTAAGTAATTGCGGAATCTGGCGGTTGTCTCCCACCCCTGGCACAATCAAGACGCCGCCGCGCGCACTTTTGATAAGAGGATCTCCCCCCACTGGCATAAATATATCTAGATATACAGGACCACTCTGTGAGGAGATGCTCATCTGTGTATGCTTGATGGTATCACCATTGTTGATCAACACTCCAGGTTGCGTGGCGGAGATGAGCGCGGGCAAAATGACAAGCGATCGAATTATTGATCGTCCCCAGGGGAATACGGAGGCACATATACTCCCAATAAAAAGCATGCCCAATAAGATACGCGCGACTTTATGCTTCTTCTTGAGCGGCTGTTCGGTAACCAACCTGCCTTGTTTTCTAAAAGGATGATTTTTCGAGGATCCCTGTGTAGGCTGGCGAGACATGCTATGGTTCCACCTTCCTGCTCTTTCTTTGCAACTACGCTTAGACAGTTGATTTGAGAGTAGTATAGGAATTATTTTATGGCAACAATAGGGACATTTGCACCATTGTTTGCCCAAAAAAGAGCACAGCCAGCAAATAGTTTTATGTTTGCTGACTGTGCCCCTCTTATACATCCTTCAAGGCGGGATCTTTCTTGTTCCAATACCTCTTTCAGATAGGTAGGCATACCTCCTCTGCCAGTGAAAGTATGCCTACCTATCTGTCTATATCTGGATTCATGTCGTCCTCATCGGTGACCAGCCCTAGATAGACGCCCATCCATCCAGCAATAAAATGCGAACGCCAGAGACCTTGTTCAAACGCGTTCAGATTTGTTGGGACGAGGTGCTCAACAATCATGGTGAATTGTTTGTCGTCTAACGGTACCGGATTTGGACATTCGTGGTCTTCAATAAAAGTAAAGTGGGCGCGAATTCCTGTTCGATAACCATGCTCTACAGCACTTTCATAGATTGTTTGCTCGGATAAACCAATGCGTATACGTTTTCCAAACGGCAGATCAGTCCCAGGTGAGTAAACCAGATCACCAATTTTTTCCAAAGGTGGTGGCGGAACTTCATTTGATCGAGAAGAGAAAGACATTAGAGAACCTGCTTTCTGCGTGTAAACCGTACGTACATTTACAAGTTAACACATATTAAATATGATTTGGTTAGCACAAGGCTCCTGAATAAGACCAATTCAATAGGCCCTCTCGGAGTTCTATCCCCGTGAGTTCTAGATAAATAATGCTCCCTTCCTTAGGACTGTATCTATCACATCAACCGCTGACTCTATTTTACATTCAACCTATTCCATAAGACAAATATATCTTGTAATCCATAGTTTTTATTACTTTTTGGTGAGTTACTTTTACTTTCTTTTTCGATAAAAAATACATATGTATCTATAAATCAAAAAGAAATTACTAAGCTGCGCTAGACCTGATGGCTATAATTTTCCGCAGGAAATGGTTGAGTCATTCCGTTGCTTCAATCTCCCACCGAGAAGCACCATTAAGAAAAATATGTGTGTGGAGATAGTCCCTATAAAGAGGGATTTTGTTATAACCAGAATGTGGTATGTTGTTAGCTGGCAATAGTGCATTTTTGGCTGGATACTTATATACTGCAAAAGATGTCAGGCTGTGGGAAGCTTCATACGTTGCCTTCACAGAGAGAGAGAACAGGTGATATACATCCATGAAAAATGAACTGCTTATAACCGAACATGCGCACAAACAAGGGAAACCTTTTTTGCGAGGGTGGTTTCACGCGGTCGCTGCTGTGGCTGCTCTGCTGCTGACAGTGGTCCTGTGCTGGTATAGTCGCGCGGATCTTCCGCGCTTTATCTCCTTGCTTATCTTTGGTTTGAGTATGATTGAGATGTATACGGTGAGTGCTATCTATCATATCGTTCATTGGGAACCTGACCGGCGGCGCGTCTGGCGCGCACTTGATCATGCGAATATCTTTGTGTTAATCGCCGGAACCTATACACCACTCTGCTTTAATATTCTTTCTGGCTGGGTGCGTGCCACCCTGCTCGTTGCGATCTGGCTACTGGCAAGTGCTGGCATCGGTTTTACGCTCTTCCCTTATGCATTGCGCGTCCCTAAGTGGTTCAATGCTCTGCTCTATATATTGATGGGCTGGATCGCCATCCTTGCTTTGCCCGCCTTTCTGGCAGTTCTCCCGTGGTCTTTCGTATGGACGATGATCGCAGGTGGCATCCTCTATACAATTGGTGCTCTTGTCTATGCCAGCCACTGGCCCAATCCCCTACCACGTTACTTCGGCTACCATGAGATTTTTCATCTTTTTGTGATTGGGGGCAGCGTGGCCTTTGCCTCCTGCGTCTGGCTGTGGGCACTACACTTTCCTCGTGTATAGTATGGGAAACCAGAGTATAAAATGAGATACTAACTCAGACCGGGGGGATAGATGAGTGTTTGGCGCTCACAAGCACGACAATGCTATGGGCCTCAAGCTCATACATATCCTCTGCAATATATTGAGCTTGCCCTTGCTCCACTATATCGTCAGGGCTTGCTTGCGCCGTGTCGATAACACGTTGCCAGCATTTGCCTTTGCCTGCTGCTGGTATTTCAAAATGAAGCCTGCTAAAGTCCATATTCATCATGACGTGAATATTGTGGACGTCTTCACCTGACGAGATAGTAAATGCCAGGATACGTGTGGTGGGATCATCCCAGCCGGGTTTCGCCAGTTGACAGCCATGCCATTCAATGTCTTTTCTTCCATGACGATCAGTGGAACCACTAAAAAAACGCTCCCTTCTGATGCTGGGATGCCGGTTGCGAAACGCGATCATACGTTTAAAGAAACGGTGCATTTCAGCGTTCTTTTCGAGTAGTTCCCAGTTGAACCAGGTGATTTCGTTGTCCTGGCAGTAAGCATTGTTGTTCCCACGCTGGGTACGACACACTTCATCCCCAGCAAGTAACATGGGAACGCCCTGAGAAAGGAGAAGAATGGTCAAAAAGTTTTTTATTTGCCTACCACGTAGTTGCTGTATTTCTAGATCGTGGGCATCTCCCTCTACACCGTGGTTCCAACTGCTATTATAGTTGAGACCATCTCTGTTGTCCTCCCCATTCATTTCATTGTGCTTCTCATTGTAAGAGACAAGGTCGTTAAGTGTGAAACCATCGTGGCAGGTAATAAAGTTGATGCCATTAATCGGTCGCTGCCCCGGCTCGCTGAAAATATCCTGGCTGCCCGCTATGCGCGATGCGACGGTCCCAACGATTCCACGATCTCCTTTGACAAAGCTACGAATGGTGTCTCGATATTGTCCATTCCAGACCGCCCAGCGGTAGCCAGGGAAATTCCCAACCTGGTAGAGCCCCGCCGCGTCCCATGGCTCGGCAATAATTTTGGTGTCAGCTAATACATCTGAAAGTTCAATTGACCATAGCACTGGCGCGTATTCCATTGGCTTCCCATCGATGCCTCGACTTAAAATAGAGCCTTCATCAAAGCGAAAACCATCTACATGCATTTCTTGTACCCAGAAGATCAGACATTCGGTAATCAGTTTGGCTACAATGGGATGGTTGCAGTTAAAAGTGTTTCCACAACCCGAGTAGTTGAGGTATACGCGCTTGTCCCGGGGGTCAAGAAAATAATAGATACGATTGTCGATCCCTTTGAAGCTGATAATCGGCTCGTTTTCGTCACCTTCGCCAGTATGATTAAAGACGACATCCAGGATAACTTCGATGCCCGCTCGATGTAAAGCCTTGACCATGTCTCTAAATTCATCAATATGCCGTGCACCCTCCGCGTCTATACAGTAACCAGGGTGAGGAGCAAAATGACCGATCGGATCATAACCCCAGTAGTTGCTGAGAGGATCTCCCGTTAGAGGATTGATCCGGGCCACGCTGGTTGGATCAAACGCAAATACTGGCATTAATTCTACCGCGGTAATTCCCAGGTCCTGTAAATAGGGGATTTTCTCTATCAAAGCGGCAAATGTTCCGGGATGGGCGCTATACGATGAAGGCGAGCGGGTAAAACCACCAACATGCATCTCATAAATAATGGTTTCACTCATCGGCCTGTTTAAGCATTGATCCCCTTCCCAGCCGTAGTTTGAAATGTCAACCACCGTGCTTCTTAAAGAGGTTCTAACGTTGTCGGACTCACCAATGGCATCGCTCCTCTGCCATAAGTCGGCCGTGATCCCCCGGCAATATGGATCTATCAGAACTTTGTTGAAGTTAAAGCGATCACCGGTGACTTCGGTCTGCGCCGATCCAAAGATACGATATGCATAATGCGTGCCCGCCTTCACCCCCCGTACATAAACATGCCAAAAGTGAAATGTTCGATTTTTAAGCTGGTCCAGCAGGATAGTTTGAATAGGAACGGTGTCATTGCTCTTCTCAAAAAGTAATAATTCAATATTTGTGGCGTGCTCTGAAAATATTGAGAAATTTACTCCATTCGCGTCTGGTGTGGCTCCTAAAGGCCGTGGGCGACCTGCTTCAACAATATACATTGCATTTCCTTCCTATGTGATCCTGCTATATATAACGCTGAGTCGCTGCAATGGTTACTCTACAACTGAAGATTTTCGTCCTAATATCCTATTCTAAAATCAACCCTTCAGCCGATGCTTTCTCTCATTCTTCGCCCTATACTCCTGAAGAGGATTTCGTTTTTAGATTGGGCTCATTAGTGTTGGCTACGTATCTACCGTATCTCCACCTCAGTTGTATTCCTGGCATTATCACGGCAAACTTTCTTTGGGGTGATGTTAAAGGTGGGAGGAGTAACTATCCGATGAAACATGTAGGCCTTGTTATACTTACGGTCCTGATCTTTACGCTTATCTGTATCCCTCACTCAATTTTGCCCTCTTTCGCCTCTGCTTCTACCAACCCCGCCTTGACTCGGCTGCTGCTGGCTACACGACAAGTCTCTCATGATATTCCTCTCGATAAAGACGCTGTGCTCATTAACCGTAAGCAGTTCGCTTGCCTGTCGCGCCTTATCCCACCTCGCTGCTATACACCACGGCAGATTCTGCAAGCTTATCAGATTCGGCCTTTATTTGAGGCTGGCATTACAGGTAAGGGTCAGACGATCGCCATTATCGGCTTTTTTCAGAGCCCTCATCTCTTCACCGATGTACATATCTTTGACCAACTCTTTGGGCTACCAGATCCCCATCTCACTATCTTTGCTCCTTTAGGATTAATGCCCCTGGATAGAAGTAACCGCAGTCAATTGCTCGCGGCCCAGGAGATTAATCTCGATGTGGAATGGGCCCACGCCATCGCGCCGGACGCAAAGATCAATCTCGTTTTGAGCAAGTCGGCGGGTATTGAAGACCTGTATGCCACTACCCGCTTCGCTATTCAGCATAATCTGGGTGATGTGCTCACGCAAAGTTTCGGTTTTCCCGAAACCGCCATTGCTGTTAAAATGCTGCGTAAAGAGCATGCCCTGTTTGAGGAGGCACGAGCCAGGGGCATCTCGGTTTTTGCCTCCTCCGGGGATCGTGGAACACTGGAGCCGGTATATAATAATGTGTTGAAGCTTATTTCTCTGGGTCCGGGGGTGGAATATCCCGCCAGCGATCCATTGGTGACCAGTGTGGGAGGTACACATCTATCTTTATCTCCATCAGGGATCTACCAACAGGAAGAAGCCTGGAGCAACAGACTTGGCGCAACAGGAGGCGGCTTTAGCCGGCGCTTTCTACGCCCTTCTTATCAAGATGGCTTTGTTGGCGCTAGCCGCACCCGCGGCGTGCCTGATGTGGCCTACGTTGGAGATCCCAGAACCGGGGTTCCCATTATCTTTAGCCTGAAACAAGGGCCGGCATTTATTCCGATTGGGGGAACAAGCGCGGGCGCGCCACAATGGGCCGCCCTGGCCGTATTGGGTAATCAATTGGCGGGAAGAAGGTTGGGGTTTTTAAATCCTTCACTGTATGCATTGAGTAAAAATCCTTTCTACCCACATGTCTTCCACGATGTTTTGAGTGGTAGCAATACCTTGGCGGTCCATGTCCTGCGTTCAACTGTCTCGTTTCCTGGCTATAATGCTCGGCAGGGATGGGACCCTGCGACAGGACTCGGCTCTCCAGTCGCCAATCGGTTACTGATTGCGCTGGCACAAAACAAGTTATTCAATCCAATCACCCTACACTATACGAAAAAAACAACCTCGGCACGTATGTATATACCGCTGCGGCGGCATTGGCATCTTGCTTTCTATGGATTTACGAGGCATAGACACTACAGGCGCATCTATCGGCGAGCCCTTATTCTCCATAGCGACTACCTCCATTGTCCTCTATACGGCTATGTCTTTTTCCACTTCTACCATACCTATACTCCCAGACGCTTAATTTGCTAGTTACATACGGTATATGCATAAGAAGATATATATCCTGGCACCTCTGGTTTACCAGCCATCTCTCCCTGGAGTCAGTTTTTCTCAAGCGTACCATTGATATAGTCAATTCGGCATTCACATGGTACTCTATGCAGTAATAGAACTTCGATCACGAACAGCAAATTATCTGAAAGTTAGCGTACCTGGACCGGACCTTGTTAACATTGGTCTTTGCTGGCAGTACAAAACTTCATCAGGAGGAACCAGATAAATATGCCGATGTCCAAACGTTGTATCCCCTATACCCCTCGCAATCGAGAGTTAAAAGATACAGTTTTTGCTCTTGTCAGTACTGCGGGTGTCCATCTACGCGAGCAGGAACCTTTTCATGTCGAGGGAGATAATAGCTGGCGCCTCATCCCCGGAGACAGCGAGAGTAGCCAGTTGATGATTACCCATAGCCATTATAATCACCATGATGCCGATGAAGATATCAATTGTGTCTTCCCACTCGACCGCTTACGCGATCTGGCATCGCAGGGAATCGTCGGTGGCGTTAGTGATAAGCATCTGGGCTTTATGGGCTTTACACAAAATTTTCGCGAGCTCTATGAAAAAACAGCGCCCGACATGGCGAAGATCATACTGCGCTCTCAAGCAGATGGCGTGATCTTGACCGCGGGTTGTCCGCTCTGCCATCGGGTGGTCTGTGCCATCGCTCGCGAGATCGAGATGGTTGGCATTCCGACGGTCCTGATTACGGTCGCACCGGAACAATCAAAACAGGCGGGCCCTCCACGCGCTATAGCGCCCCGGCACTTTAAACTTGGCCATAGCCTGGGTGGCCCCCACCAGGTTCAACTTCAACAACAGGTGCTATTGGATGCGTTAAAGCGCTGGGAGGCTCGTGAGGAACCAGGTCAGGTCTGGGATATCCCTTATCCAGAATATGATAGTAGCGACTGGCAACCTATCGATCTACAGGAGAGCTAGACTGATAGGACGAAAAAAGATCGCCTATCCATGAAGTTCGGGCACCCTGGTTTTGTAAGGATATGCCTGATTTAAGAATATTTGCCTTAAGCTGCATTGACCCTTCTAACCATATTTCTCAGGATAAATGCCTTACGAAACAAAATAATCTCGTCCTTCGTATAATATAAAAAGCTAAAAACAGGTGGAAATAGGTCTAGACATTATGGATGAAGAAATCAACAATTCGCCAATCCTGATTGTAGACGATGACGCGGCTCTGTTACAGGCTCTTCCCCAGGTCGTAGATCTGCGTATGAAAAATGTTCAGGTAGAGACAACAGATTCGGCACAACATGCACTTGAGCGCGTTAAAGAGTTCGATTTTGATGCCATTATCAGTGATATAAAAATGCCCGGAATGGATGGCATTGAGTTACTCTCGCATATCCGCGAGCTGCGCCCTGATACGCCGGTGTTGTTGATTACCGGCCACGGGGATCATGGCCTGGCCATTCAGGCTATTAGAGGGGGCGCGTACGATTACATTTTGAAGCCCATTGATCGTGATGCGTTCGTGAATGCGCTACAACGCGCAATCCAGACACGACAGCTGCGGCGTAAGGTTACTGAACAGCAGCTGGCACTATCTCTTCACGCGAGATCACTCGAACGCCTGGTGGAAAAACGCACCAGTGAGCTGGTTACTGCCAATGCTACCAAGGATAAATTCCTTGACATCGTTTCTCAAGAATTGAAATCCCCTCTCTCTAATTTGAAAGGCATGACCCAGTTGATGCTCCATCAGTTAGAACGAGGGGACGCGACAGCAGCGGTACATCAGGCTCTGGTCGACATGGAGCGTTCTATTACACGTACTGAGGTGCTGGTCCAGGATCTGCTTGATACGTCGTTAATGGAGACAAATCTGTTTGTTCTGCATCGTGAGCGCTATAACCTGGTGGATTTGTGCCGCGAATTGCTCGACGCCTATACGACGCGCGCCGTTCTTTCGCTCAATTGCGAACTATTGGGCGATCCTATTGTGGTAGAAATTGACAAGGATCGTTTCTCACAGGTCCTTATTAACTTACTCTCTAATGCGCGTAAATTTTCTAAAAAAGGTTCCCCCATTACCATTACACTTCAGCAGAGTGGCTATGAAGTTATCGTTTCGGTTCAGGATACAGGCATCGGTATACCAGAGGAGTACCTTCCCAATATCTTTGAGCAATTTTTCCGTGTCCCGGATGTTAAGATCCAGTCAGGGAACCGTCCAGGTCTGGGCCTTGGTCTGTTTATTGCTCGTAAGATTGTGGAACGTCATGGAGGTCATATCGAAGTGCAAACAGTGCTTGGGCAGGGAAGCGTTTTTAGCGTGGTACTCCCTGTTTATGTTGACCCAACGGTTATCAACCAGTCGGACCCTCCCCCTTCACTCCACACCCAGGCCGTCTGGACTATTACACATTAAAACTTTCACGCCGTACGCTGGAGCTTTCTCACCTGCAGTGTCTCAAAATCATTTCTGAGGTAGCGCATCAGGGAAACCCATGTATCCCTGTCATACTCACATAAGCCCGGTTTTTTATAGAGGCAATGGAACAAAAAATGGCGCGTGAAGCGCCATTTTTTGTTCCATTGCCTCTATAAAAAACCGGGCTGCCGCATGCGCGGCAGCCCGAGCGGGGGCTATCACGCCCCTGGTAAAAAGCGTGTCTGACACCCTACAGCTTTCGTAAAGATTCAAAGAGATCTTCGTTATCCGGCATCTCCCCTGGTGAATGCTGTACTTCAATATAGCGAATAACGCCTTCTTTATCGATGACAAAGAGAGCTCGCTCAGGCATTCCAGCCATGTGCCGCACCCCATACAGATCAACCACCGCACCTTGAGGATAGAAGTCTGAGAGCAAAGGGAACGTTGTATGCATGGATTGAGACCAGGCATTTAGCGCATGCGTGCTGTCCATACTGATACTCACGACTTCGGTGTCAAAATCATGAAAACGCTCTAGCTCAGCTTCGTATGAAGGCAATTGCGCGGAACACACGCTGCTAAACGCGAATGGAACAAAGGCCAGGACGACGTTTTTCTTGCCACGAAAATCATTGAGATGCCATTGCTCCCCCTTGGCAGTCTTCAGTGTAAAGTCAGGCGCAACGTCCCCTACTTTCAGAGTTTTCGTTTCGGTGCGGTTTTTACTGTCCATGAGAAAATCCTTCCACTAAAATATTCCTGTTTCATTCAGGAGCAACCATACGTCTTGTAGTTATGGTTACGATGAAAGATAATGTTTCTTGAACACGCTGCTCGCGATTGTAGCATTGACACCCAATACTGTCAAATCTGCGTAAAGAGAGGACTTACAAACTTTTGTTACCTGAAAAAGCTATACCTGACATAGAAGATAAAACCAGACTTTCCTATGTAAAAGCACAGCAGAAATTATCTCAATATGGCACCCTGGCAAGCGCTATTCCGGTTGCTATTGTTACTTTGCTGATGTTTATTGGTGCTGCGGCCCAGGGTTTTTGGCCGTTGACCGATCCTGCTCGCTACCAGTGCTACGCCCTTACGTTCTGGCTTGGGAGCAATGCTACCCGCCTGCTTCCATCAGTACAATGTTCTTTTTTGAGCCTGGCAGGCTCCCACCCGGCATTTCATATGCTTCCACTCGAATATCCTCCACTTACGCTACTTCCATTCTCCCTCCCTCTCCTTGCACCTCTGGCTTACTACCAGGTGGCGTTTGCCTTTCTTATGTCGCTCGTTATGGTCTTTATTTACTGGCTGATGCTGCGCTACGGACCTCCAGGAGGAGCAGTCGCTTTTCTGATTTTTCTCGTGATTGGTGCCTGTGCACTGGCCCCTATGCGCTACGACCTGTTGCCGGCCACCTGTACATTGCTTAGTCTGATTATGGCCCACCAGAAACATTGGCGTATGGCTTATGTTATGCTGGCAATCGCGGTACTACTGAAGATTTATCCAATTCTACTCTTTCCCGCTTTCTTTATCGCGGAGCAACAAAGCACTGAACGCATCTATGTGCCTGCGGATAGTCCCTTGCGAAAGCTACCATCCCATCTCTATCGCACATTGTTGGGATGTGTGCGCTGGCGCTGGTCCAACTGCCTGTTCTTCATTGTGCCTTTGCTGGCTGTTACCGGTTTTTTTGCGCTGCTGGATTTCAAAAATGCCGTTGTCAGCCAGTTCTCCTATTTTTTGCACCGCCCCATCCAGGTTGAGTCGCTGGGAGGAAGCCTGCTCTGGCTGGCTCATCTGGGGGGTCTGAGCTGGCGCATTGTCTATGACTTCGGCTCGATCAATATGTATACATCACTCAACGGCCTTGCTGCGCCAGTATTGACCATTCTGTTTGTGCTCGTGGTAGCCTATATTTTCTGGCTGCAATGGCGGTCGCGCCTCACACTGGCTCAGGCAGTCATTGCTCTGACACTGGCGTTTATTACGACGGGTAAAGTATTTAGTCCCCAGTATCTGATCTGGCTTATCCCTCTGCTGGCCTATACAGGCGCCTTTAATAAAGCCTGGACCATCCTCTGGGGATCGGTGTCCGTTCTGACGACGTTCATCTATATAGCTTTTTATTCGCAAATTCTGAACTCGACGCATATTCATATGCCTGTCGGATTTTTTGAGGTCGCATTCGTCCGCAATATATTGCTCGCATTGCTCACCCTGGCCTATCTTTTTAACTGGTTTCGTACACGTGAGCAGCAAACAATCACACCGCAATGCCTTGAATTAACACCACCCTCTTTCTCAACTCCATTCACACCACAGGCACCGGAATAACCTCATACACATCCACATATGTTTGCTTCCTACGCAGCAAACATAGTACCCCCAGAAGAACGGACCGGCGTACTCAGAAAGGAGGGTATGCCGGTCCGTTCTTCTGTGACGTTTCAACCTGTCCTACAGGTTATGCTTGCCTGTTGGAGTGGGCAGTGATAAAACGCAATACCCGATTCCAGGCGTCGGTCGATGCCTCCGCGAACTCGGTGGAACGACGGTCGAAGAAGCTGTGGGGAGCCCCTGGATAGGAGATAATTTCGTGCTCTATCCCCGTGTCGGCTAGCTTCTGGTCCAGCGCCTGCACCTGGTCATTGGGAATTCCCTGGTCGGAGCCGCCAAAGAGTCCAAGTACTGGATACTTAATTTCGCCCGCACGATCGAGCAGGGTCCCCTGGCCGTCCATGTTGCGGCTCATGCCTGCATAGAAACCAACCAGACCGGTAAATCCCAGATCCTGGGTGCCGCTCAACATTGATAAGGTACCACCCAGGCAAAATCCTACGGCAAACGTGGGTGCGTTCCCTCCCTGGCTACTGTGCAGATACTCCTGCGCCGCTTTGACATCTGAGAAGAAGGTTTCAAGATGCAACTGCTGCACATGGGGCATGTACTCAAATGAGTCATCGCGTGCGGTGAGGCCAGCGGTACGCCCAAAATAGTCTATCGCGACTGCCTGAATGCCGGTTTCGGCAAAGCGCAGCGCTAGTTCTTTATAAAACTGATGCAACCCGCGTACATCTGGATAGATAATGACCTGAGCACCCAGCGGTTTATCAGGATAGGCGCTATAGGCAGCAAAACGCGTACCATCGGCAGCGGTCAGTACAATATCTTCACCATGGGCACTACCGCCATCAACAGGGGGCAATGGTGGGCGAGCGTTGTCATCATAACACATATTCTACAATTCTCCTTTTCTTCTGCTTTACAAGTCGTTTCCATGCCACTACTTGCTACATGTATAGGATACAATTTCTAGCACGCATCGGGTTACATCCAGGTTGCATAACAAGGCATGTAAACGTTCCTCGACATGCAAACGTTCCCCCGTAGGTGCCAGGCTTGCCTCGGCTTTGCTAATGATCACACGGTCCTTCGACAGTCCCGGCAGCATATGGTATGATAGCACATACGCTAAAGCACTGATAACACAACTCTCGCTCGTTAGCGATAAATCTAATGACCCCTCTCTTTATTAATGTGTAGTCAGGAGATGCCAATACAAATGAGTACTCAAACGCGTGTTAACATGCAAAAAGGGATTGTGTCAAAATATCGTCCTTTCGCACCTATCAACTTGCCCGATCGGCAGTGGCCTTCTAAGATGATTACAGCCGCGCCTATCTGGTGCAGCGTAGATCTGCGCGATGGCAATCAGGCCCTCCCCATACCGATGAGCGTGGAGGAAAAGCTGGAGATGTTTGACCTCCTGGTGAAAATCGGGTTTAAGGAAATTGAGGTCGGATTTCCTTCTGCATCACAAACGGAATACGATTTTACGCGCCGCTTGATAGAAGAGAATCGTATTCCCCATGATGTAACTATCCAGGTACTGGTACAGGCGAAGGAGGAGCTTATCTATCGCACCTTTGAGTCTCTACGCGGTGCCAAAAGAGCGATTGTGCATATCTATAACTCTACATCGGAGCAGCAGCGGCGCATCGTTTTTGGCCTGGATAAGCCCGCTATCGTGGGGATAGCTGTGCGTGGTGTCCAGTTGATAAAAGAGCTTGCTTCTACACTCCCAGAAACAGATATTACCCTGCAATATTCACCGGAGAGCTTCTCGCTCACTGAGATCGATTTCGCCCTTGAGATCTGTGAGGCGGTCGTGGATGTGTGGCAGCCAACGCCGGAGAAAAAAATTATTTTGAATCTCCCGACGACGGTAGAGGTTTCAACCCCGAATATCTATGCTGATCAGATTGAATGGTTCTGCCGCCACTTGCGCAACCGTGATACGGCTATAGTCAGTCTGCACACCCATAATGATCGTGGAACCGGCGTAGCATCCAGTGAGCTTGGCCTTATGGCCGGAGCTGAACGGGTCGAGGGCACGCTCTTCGGAAATGGTGAGCGTACCGGTAATGTCGATATTGTGACACTGGCCCTGAATATGTATACCCAGGGTGTCGATCCAGGTCTCGATTTCAGCGATATTCAGGCAATCCAACGGGTATACGAGAAATGCACTCGCTTGCCTGTACCTATGCGCCAACCATACGCGGGCGAACTAGTCTTTACCGCTTTTTCAGGTTCCCACCAGGATGCGATTAATAAGGGCATGAATGCGCAGGAGACGTCTTCCAGCGAGCTCTGGGATGTGCCTTACTTGCCTATCGATCCAAAGGATATCGGTCGTTCCTACGAAGCGATTATTCGCATTAATTCTCAATCTGGTAAGGGTGGTGTGGCCTATCTGATGGAAAGCGAGTTTGGCTTGCAGCTACCAAAGGCGATGCATATCGAGTTTGGCAAGGTTATCAAGCAACTGGCCGATACTCGCGGTTCTGAGATTCTCTCCACCGAACTTTTTGCCGCATTTGAAAATGAGTACCTGGCACGCACAATCCCTTTCGCCCTCCAGGCATTTGAAAGCCGGACCATGGTACACGATGATGGATCAAAGGAGATAGAGTGCGTGGCCTGCGTCGAGGTCGATGGCGTCACCAGAGAGATTAGAGCCAGGGGTAACGGTCCCATTGATGCGTTTGTGCGTGCGTTAAATGAACATGACCTGGCTTCCTTTAAACTCCTTACCTATACCGAACATGCTGTTGGTCAGGGCGCTGAAACGCAGGCTGTTGCCTACATCCAACTTCAGACAGTATCGGGCACCTTCTTTGGCGCCGCCATGGATTCCAATATCGAAATCGCCTCGATTAAAGCGGTCTTGAGTGGCCTCAACCGCTCCCAGGCCTATGCCTGATCAGACCCGCTCTTGCTTGTTCTCTCCGGAGACATGCCACATACCTGTGACTGCCCCGGAGAGAACAACCGGCTCTTTTCTTCCACTTTTCCTTAAACCTCCTACCCCTAAAAGTACCACACATTTCTCTTTTTTGCTCGTAGCTTCTAGAATATAAGAAAGATGCTTGTAACATCTTTTGGAATGGATACTTTGAGATGGACCTCGATAGCTACTATGAGAAAGAGAGATCGAGAGTGCAGATAAGCATCGATAACTATGAAATTTCTTTTAATCCACAACATCCTGAACAGATTCGTATTTATGATACCGAAACCACAAATGTATTAGACCTTTCCATAGACGAAGCATTTTCACTTCTTCAGGTTATGCTTAAACATCGTGATGAACTATATACCCAAAAGCATGGCTAGTTCGATATTTTCAGCATAAAAAAGCATCCCGGTGCGAACAGGGATGCTTTTTTATGCTCGTTGGATATGTGTACAACTCATGAAATAAATTTAGCTACTACATCCAGTAATTCATCTATATCAAATGGCTTGGCGATCACTGCGACATAGTTACAGTCTACCTGGCTAAATGCTTTATGTACCGCGGTCATAAAAATGAGCGGGATCGTGTGATAACGCGGGTTAGCAGACATCCTTCGGCATAGCTCTCTCCCATCTAACACAGGCATCATTACATCACACAATACGAGGTCCGGGCGCGTTTCATCTAAGCAAGCTAACCCTTCCTGTCCATTACTAGCGGTCATGACCTCATATCCTTCATCTGCAAGTACATCCTGCAACACTTCGATAATTGATATTTCATCATCGACGACTAGAATAGTGCTCATTGCGGCTCCTTCTGTGAGGTTAGGGGATCACCCATTGCAGATTCTTGACCAGTGCTCTCACCAGAATGTGCAATCCCTGACAAGATGGCTTCCGCACTGGTAAAAGTTGCATCAACATCTAAGCCGCTATCGCTTATACGAAATTCTCGTATAGAAGGATCGTATTTGCTTTGCCGCATTTTCATAATGGAGATCAGTCGGTATAGCTGCGAATACAGTTCGACATGTCGCAAAAGGACAATATTTTCGACCAGGGCGGCCATTTTACTGATCGTTGCAGGCATTATAATGGTTGGATTCAGTAGATCCGCTAACTCTATCGTCCAGATGGTTGTAACATCCAGATTCCGCAGCGTGGTAAATAGCGATGAGAGAAAAAGGTCCATGCGCTCCTGCGACGCGATCGCGTTCTGAAAACCGGATAATCCGTCAATAAATAGCCGCTTCACTTTTTTTTTGCGCACAGTTGCCATAATCTGCTCGCCCAGAACATCAATGATGTCTTCTGTTGGTGACTGCGTCAGAATCTCCAGGTACCGGCTCACCTCTTTGTCATCAATGTTCAATTGTAATTCAGCCAGGCGCCGCTTTAGTTGTACCGGGGATTCATAAAATCCAAAGTAAAGACTCTGCTCTTGCCGCCTGACGCCAGCCCCTAAGAAATGCAAGCCTAACAGCGTTTTCCCGGTGCCCGGTGCCCCTAATACCGCTGTCATTGACCCTGTTGGTACTCCCCCCTCTATCATTTCATCTAAACGAGCCACGTCAAAAGCCATCCTTCCTGCTGGGTGAATTGAGGTTAGTGAAGTTGGCAGAGGAATGGGATTGGTCTTCATGAGCGATTCTGCACGTGGATAAATTTCTATTCCGTGCCTATCAATAATATATGAGTGGCGACCTTCAAGAAAACCACTTCCACGAAATTTGTGTATCTGTATCTCACGAAGCAAACGCCAGTCATGCAGTTGCGCGGTAAGATGAAAAAGACCATCAACCATAGTGTGCTCTGGCTGGTCATAGACACCTCTGTCATACTGGGTTAATAACAGCGTCGTACAGCCGGAGGTTTCCGTGGTTACGCTCAAAGCATGCAGGAACTCTTTGCGCTCTCGTAGAGATGCTGTATTTTGCTCAATAGTCAATACCCCATCTATAACAAGCAATGTAGCCCTCTGCTTGCGGACTTCCTTGCGAATAAGCTTTGTTAGCGCATCCAACCCTTGTTGCTCCAGTGTGGCATAACCGCTGATATAGGTAAGCTTATCAGCTAGCGGATCCTCTGAAAAAAAATCGAAGGTCTGCATATGAGCCAGCATACGGCTATGCATTTCCGCTAGTAATGTTAAATATATAGCGCGCCCTCCAGTGGCGATATGATGAAAACACATTTGATTGCCAAAAATCGTTTTACCAGCTCCCGGTGGTCCCATGAGCAGATATGTCTCTCCCTTGATCAACCCCCCATGTAAAAGCTGGTCAAATCCTTCAATCCCACTGGGTACACGCTCTATTGGTGCAGTCTGATTTGTAGTATCTGTCATTTACACACTCTCCTCATTTAGTTACGACTAAAGTATCAGGAGTCGTTTCAGCTGGCTATTTGGTACTTATAACAGCGGTATATAGACATGGGGTAGCTCTTGAGCTCATTTGCCACGCCAGGATAAAATATTTCTCGCGGTAGTATTGTATGTAAATACTCGATTGCCTTTCAAATAGGATATTAGATGACTACAATAGAGTGGGGATAATTTCTGGCATGTCTATTGTTATAGAAACAAGAACAAATTTGTACGCTTATTTTTGGTTACTCTCCTAAAAGGAATTTACAATGTCACTTCCTCTTTCTATTCTTGATCTTTCGCCGGTCGACTCGGGTTCAACCAGTGCGCAGGCGTTACATAATACGATTAAACTGGCCCGCCTGGCCGATCGATTAGGCTACACACGGTATTGGTTGGCCGAACACCATAATACGAGCATGACGGCTAGTCCAGCTCCAGAAATCATGATTGGGCACGTCGCCCAGGCCACCAACCACATTCGCGTGGGTTCGGGAGGTGTTATGCTACCCAATCATTCTCCCTTAAAGGTGGCTGAAAACTTCCAGATGCTGGAGGCATTGCACCCTGGACGCATTGATCTGGGCCTTGGCCGGGCTCCCGGAACCGATCCCAGAACGGCGCTGGCCTTACGCCGCTCTCGCGAAGCCTTGAGCGCCGACGACTTCCCACAACAGCTGGCTGAACTTCTAGCTTTTTCAGGTGCGGATGAAACCTTCCCGTCTGGTCATCCCTTTAAATCGGTGAGGGCCATTCCAACCGGTATCTCTCTTCCGCCTATCTGGCTATTGGGCTCAAGCGATTTTGGGGCACAGGCTGCAGCTGCAATGGGCGTTGGCTTTGCCTTTGCCCATCATATCAATCCTGATTTCGCGCTGCCAGCCATCCAGATGTACCGCGATCAGTTCACCCCGTCTAAAACCATGCAGTCTTCCAGGGTCATTCTGACAACTGGTGTTATCTGCGCCGAAACCGATGAGCAGGCGCAGGAGTTAGCGGCGGCCATGGCTCTGGCCTGGTTGCGGCTGCGCACCGGTCACGCAGGTCCCCTGCCATCACCAGAAGAGGCCCGCAATTATCACTACACAACGGCGGAACAGGCGGTAGTCAGTGAAACGCGACGACGACAGATCGTTGGTCGTCCCGAGGTGGTACGCGAGAAATTACTTGATCTGGTGCAGCGCACCGGTGCCGATGAGCTGATGATTTCTGCTATGGTCTATGGACATGAAAATCGAAGTAAAGCCTTTGAATTGCTGGCCTCGGCATTTCAATTGCCTGCTTCGATAGAAGGTACGACAGCGCCCACATCCAGCGAAGCTGAATATCAGGTGCCTTCCCTCTAAGCCAGCATGTGTGATCGGTGAGGCATATACATCTGTCCTCGCCGATCATGTTCAAAGATCCTTGTGCCATAGCAACTGGTGATGAGGCAGGAACAACTGACTGCTCACGTGTGTCTTGCACACGTTTGCGTAGGAGAAAGGTAGCAGGATCAGTGAATCTCATTGGGAGGGCTCGGGTAGGGCTTTAAACCCCAGGCCGGACCCAGATGATCCGCTGGCGCCATTAGCTTCCGGGCCTTTTTAGACAGCGCCAGGCAGACAAGCTCTACAGCTGCGTGCAGGTCTAGTATCCCTGTGTTAATAATGATGTCATAAAGGTGGGCATCATTATCATCCCAGCCATATTGTTCTTTAATGCTCTGATGCCTCCGATGTTCTTTCAGCCTGATGCGCTCTCCCGCTGCTTTTGCATCCAGGCCTTCACGCCGCATTACATACACAATGCGCTGTGGCAGTGGAGCTACAATGCGCACATGCATAACACTTCTATCGGTTGCCAGAACGACCTGCGAGGCACGGCCGACAATAACTACGTGGCCCATATCAACCGCTGTACGCAAGACCTGTCCCAACGCATGACTATAGGCGAGATCATTCACTGAAGGTCCAATAACCTCGCTCAAGGCGACCGGTGGCATAAAATATTGGGTCGCCTCGAACAGGCGTTGCGCAAATCCTTCTACCTGCTCATCATGCGACTGCGCAACTGCTCTGCTGATACCCAGTTTCTGTGCCACCAGTTGAATAATCTGTACGTCCAGCAACTTCCATCCCAGGCGCTCAGCTAGCATGCGCGCAATCTCCCCACCCCCACTGCCATATTCTCGCGATACAGTAATACCACGCATTTCATTCATTCGGGATATATCGTTCGCCATAATTTCACCCCTATTGAAGCTAGCAATACTGGCTATAAACAATATATCAGGTTGGTTATACGACGAACTCCTCCAATCAGGGGATTCTACTGGTTGATTTCCGGGCTTTTCAGTGAAGATCCGCCAGGTATAAAAAGAGGCAAAATCATTTTTATAAAAAATCAGTACCTCCCTCATTGTCATATATGTTTTGTGACGATAAAAGCTTGACGTTTTGATTGCAATATGTTATGTATTCAATAGCTATTAGCTATGAAAATCGCCATAATCATCTTTTAGAGCGTTTATTAAACATAGATAGCATCAAATGCCGATGTCGTAATAACACGAGTAGAATGTCCTGAATCATACCCATCATGTTGCCAGTTTAGAATGCTTCGTAGCTTGCCCAAAAGCATGTTCCGTGCCGCTTCCGCAATGGTTGCGTCCATTCCATGCTGGTCTGCAATCTTCCACTCGTAGTACATCTTTCCACCACATGTCACGTAAAACGAAAATTGCGCCGATGCGTCAATGCTCCTCAGCGAATCTAGAAGTTGCAGGGCAGACTCTTCGTTATCAATGTTACCCATCTGGTTCAGAATAGCACCTATCCTTTCATCCTTTATACGAGCAGCAAGCAAAGTCTTTCGCTCTTATCAGGGTATTTCTTTTTTGAATTGCCGAAAGCGGTAATTATCGCATTTTATTGTATATACATCATTTCTTGATGGTTGACGGCTAAGGGAGTAGCATATAATCAGATATGAAGACCTGTAGATCTGTTAGTTATCTTTTTCTTGAGGAGCATGCATGTCCACGAAGGTTATATTAGATACGGACATCGGTAGCGATATTGATGATGCTGTCTGCCTCGCCTATCTGCTCGCCCAGCCGGAATGTGAATTGCTGGGCATCACCACGGTTACGGGAAAGGCGCAGAAACGCGCTATGATGGCCAGTGCGTTGTGTAAAATCGCTAACAAAAACATCCCTATCTTTCCGGGCGCCGAAAAACCATTACTTATCCAGGCACAGCAGCCAGAAGCACCTCAGGCGGCAGCATTAGATAAATGGGACCATGATACGGTATTTCCACAGGGTGAAGCTATTGAGTTTTTGCGCCAGACGATCCGCACTCATCCAGGGGAGGTGGTCCTGTTAGGCATTGGACCCCTGACCAACCTTGGCTTGCTGTTCAGCGTTGATCCTGCCATTCCCAAACTATTAAAGGGACTCGTCCTGATGTGTGGCGTATTTACCGGTCAAGTGGCGGGACGACCTGAACGCGAGTGGAACGCGTTAAACGATCCCCATGCCGCACATATCGTTTATCAGGCCCCGGTACGCCACCATCGTTCACTCGGTCTGGACGTTACCACCAGGGTAAAGATGAACGCTGACCAGTTTCGGGCAAAGTGTACCGCGCCGCTCTTGCGTCCAGTCCTTGACTTTGCTAATGTCTGGTTTAAAGGGCGCGATCAAATCACTTTCCACGACCCCCTGGCCGCGACAACCATCTTTGATCCCTCGATCTGTACCTTTACACCCGGAACGGTAGAGGTAGAGTTGGACGATAAAGAGCTAGCGGGAAAAACATACTGGACGACTCATGAGAACTCCCCAGCGCATGAGGTTGCCCTGGATGTCGATCCCGAACGCTTCTTCGAAACCTATTTCCGCGTCTTTTAATGTTAAAACAAAAAACAGGAGGGCCAGCGTCCCTCCTGTTTTTTTAGACCGTTGGGGTTGGGCTGGCTTTGGGTTTTGCACCGTTCCCGGGCTGCATATCCAGATAGCGATCAAGCGTCTGTGGCTGCTTTAGCATGCGGTTAATCAAAGCATTAACCTGCTTTTGTGTCAGATTACCACTATTGACCGCTGGCTGAAATCCTTGCTGAAAGGCAGTTTTCACCATTGCCTGCAACTGACTGTTGGAGATGCCCTGCGCGGAGGCGACGCTGCTCAGTGTCGCTCCCCCTTTCAGGCGAGATACCAGTTGATCGACAGGCAAGTGTAAACCCTGAGCAATCTGAGTGCGAATCGTACCTCGATACCGCGCCAGATAGGGTGCATAGACGTTTCTGTTCGCGGTCCTGGTAGCTGTCACGGTCGGTGTCACGCTGGTGGTAGGTGTAGCAGCGGGTGCCTGATTAGATGCACTTGCATTCAGGTTGGGTAAGATCACCAGCGCACCAATAACCAGGATGAGCAAGACCAGGATGCCCACACCTCCAATGAGCAGCATGTTGTTGGGCGAACGCTTCCCTGGTACTCCCGTAGTAGCAGGCGGTAGGTTTCCCATAAAAGGGGGAGCTGGCTGAACAGGGTTTTGAGGGAAATCCGGGCCGGACGCCACAAATGGCTCGGACTGCCCATAAGCAACGGTGGGGGCATCATAGTCAGAGGGTGGAAGCCCCGCGGGAGGGGCTTCAAAATCTTTCTGCATGGGAACTGTCCGCTGATCATCTTCTGGCTCAGGATTATTATACGCCTGCCCATCATTGAATGGGAAATTAGGATTATATGACATAGCTCAGTATTCCTCACTTAATGCCGATCTTCATTATCTGCTTGAGATGCGGAGGGGCCAACTGTATGCCAGTTAGCCTGTACCCTGAGCATTATACAGAAGATATCTATTGAAGCCGTTTAGAAAAACTCAAGAAAGCTTCAAAATTCCCTCATGAGCATAAAGACAATGGTAATTGACTATAAGAATATGACACGGAACTTGATCGCCCCCCGCAGGCGCCAGAAGATCGATAACGGTGGAATCAGCACCGATGTAACGATCATCTCGGCGACATGCTCAGGCCGATGATTCGTGTTACGGAGACGCCTCAGACAAAATCGGCTGGTAAACCAGAACCAGAACCCGATCCCTACCACCGTCTGCCGCTTTGATCGCCGTAACAGACTATGCATGACACATAAATACGTGCCAAGGATGCGGTAATAATGCCATGGCGGCTGCGATTGAATCCTGTCTCGATATAGCCGGGGATGCTTCTTGTAGAGCAAAGCATTAAACATGCTTTTTCGCTGCTGCTGTATGCTGATTCCCCATTTGCCAGAGCGAACAGGATGGAGCACAATCGCTTCTGGCGCGTATACCCACCTGCGTTTCTTCTCCAGCAAAGAAAAGAAAAGATCCGAGTCTTCACGCCATGCCGCCGTAAAGCGCTCGTCGAAACCGCCAATGCACTCAAGAGTAGTGCGCAGATAAAAGCAGTTAGCGGTTGCGAACTCGCTATTCTCCAACTGCGCGGTGCTAAGCTCGTAGTCGCTGGGATTCTCTGGCACCGGCACAACGATGCGCCCGGTTACCGCCTCAATGTCCCCGGTGAAGGCGGCTCGTCCCGCCTGTAACCAGTTAGGGGCAGGAAGGCAGTCATCGTCGGTAAACGCAATGATGCGTGCGGTGCTCTGCCTCCATCCTACATTGCGGGCCGCCGCCGGACCCCGGCGTGCCGTGGACAGATAGTGGATGCAGATGCCAGCCTGCTCTCCACACTGCTTCCAGCGCTCGATCTGCTGACGCGTCTGCATAGAGACCGCATTATCCACGATAAGGATGTCATAACAGAAATCGGGATGCCTCTGCAGCAAGAGCGCCTCCAGACAGCGCTCTAATGCAGCAGGACGATTATAGGTCGGTACAACAATCGAGACATCTACACCCATCAGGCCATCTCCCTCGGCTTCTGTAGCAGAAATGAACCAATTACCAGAGCGTTCAGCGGCGAGGTCCAGAAGGACTCGATGGCGTCGCGAGGGGTACACACAATGGGCTCACCGCGAGTATTAAACGAGGTGTTAACAAGTACCGGCACCCCGGTGCGGCGCTGAAAAGCTTTAATCAGGTCGTAATAGAGTGGATGCTGATCACGCCGAATGGTCTGGATACGGGCGGTTCCATCAATATGGCGCACGGCGGGAATCTGTTTAGCTCGCTCAGGGTCGACATCATAGACAAAAAGCATGTACGGGGATACAGAACCATTGACAAACCAGTTCGCGACTTCTTCTTCCAGCACCACAGGAGCAACAGGACGGAAGTCCTCACGATCTTTGATGTCGTTGAGACGATTCTGCATTTCAGCTTGAATCGGCGATGCCAGAATGGAGCGTGCCCCTAACGCACGAGGCCCAAATTCCATCCTCTGCTGATACCAGCCAATAACCTGATTATCGGCCAATATATCCGCAACCTCTTCGGCGATATTGTCCAGCCTACGATAAGGAACATGCGTCCAGCGTAAGAACTGCTCAATTTCATCATCAGCAAAAGCCGGGCCTAAAAATGCATGCTCCATTACATAGCGCCGCTCCTCGCTTTTGCGCTCCTGCGCGTCGATATACAGCGCCGCTCCCAACGCCGTTCCGGCATCATTGGCGGCTGGCTGCACCCATATATCGCGGAAGGGCCCGCGGTCACGCAAACGAGCGTTAAGCACGCAATTTAATGCGACCCCTCCGGCCAGACAGAGATTCTCCATGCCCGTCGCCTGCTGGAACCAGGTAACCAGCTCTAGCACGGTTTCTTCCAACACTACCTGCAGCGAATGCGCGATATCATAGTGGCGTTGCTCTAAGGGCCCCCCCTTTAAGCGCGCTGGTCCAAAGAGCTCTTTCAGGTCTGCCTTGTCTATAGTATAGTGGCCTTCACCCGTGATATGAATCAAGCCGCGAAAGGTATCAGCATAATGTGGCTTTCCATAAGAAGCCAGGGCCATGACTTTATATTCATCAGAGGAATGGAGAAACCCTAAATATTCAGTCACCTGTTCATAGAGAATTCCCAATGAGTGGGGCATGTTGACCTGGCTCAGGCGCTCCAGCCCGTTTTTGTGCCCGATGCTATAACTGGTGACAGCCTTTTCTCCTCGACCATCAAGCACGAGTACGGCAGCATCCTCAAATGGTGAAGCCAGAAATGCGCTGGCCGCATGGGATAGATGGTGCTCTACAAAATGCCACTGGTAGTCTCCCTGGGACCGAAAACCACGGAACCGTGGTTGAAGGTGAAGAGGAACACCACCCGCCAGTTGACGGGGCGCATTGACAATAGATGAAAGAAACAGGGGATCCCAGGGTGATTCCCAGGGGGGCGCAACCGGATGCGCACTCGGCTCAAGCGGCAATACCAGTTCTGTTTCTCGCCCCCCTGGCCCAAGCAATAAAAAAGGATCATATGAATAAGCAATGTGCTCTACATCAGTCAGCCGTATATTGGCTTCCTGCAAACAGTAGTTGATGGCATGGAAAGGTAATTCATATGTGGAGAAAGGAATCGGCCGTTTGCCATGCTTGATATGAGTAAAGCGTTCTTCTTCAGCAGCCGCAAGCACCTGCCCGTCTTTGACCAGGCAAGCCGCAGGATCGTGATAAACCGAGTTTATACCTAAAGTGTACATGTTTTCGTCTCCTGATGAAAAAAATTCCTCGCCTCTACACTAACTCATCCTATTTATGATACGCGATAGGCTAAAAAAAGTGTCTCATCCATTGAAGTACTCAAGCCTAATATCGCACACTTCTTGCTTTTGTGAAACTGTTCCTGTGGCTTCTACGTAATTGTTGTTATAACGCTTATTACTAATAGTTGTGAAACTCAACAACTACAAAGGGGGCTTGTTCAACATTTATAATTTCTGCTTGCGTCTTATGAAAATAAATCTCAGTTGATAAGACAGATAAAAAGTAGAGGCGCACTAATGCAAGAGATAATACAAATACGGAAAGGAGTTTTCTATAGAGCAGCATTATAAGTCAAGCATCTTATGGCGAAGATCGATGGCACCACCCGGTTTCTATAGAAATAGCCTATAACCGTGTGTCGTTATCATATCTGTTGCTCCATTGAAGGCAAAACTCGACCTTCAGCTGCTCCTGGAGCTCCCTCCGTAGATGCAGAGACATGGGTAGTTTTTTAAGTGCAAAAAGGATGAGGCATGGATAGAAAATCACGCATCAGCTCTATGGTTACAACAGCTTCAATGACTGACTCTACGGTTGATTGGGAGCAAAAAATTAAACAGTCACTGACTATACACCATCAGGTGCTTGAGAATGCTTTCCATTCACTCTATTCAGAAGTTTCTTCACTGGCACAGATCGTCCAGAAACTTATCTTCACCCTGCAGTCAGGACACCGCGTCCTTGTGATCGGAAATGGCGGCAGTGCCGCAGAAGCACAACACTTTGCCTCTGAGCTGGTGGGGCGCTTTAAACTTGAACGCAAACCCTACGCCGTTATTGCTCTCACAACCGATACCTCCATTCTTACAGCCATCGCCAATGATTATGGCTACCAGGATGTTTTTATGCGCCAGGTATATGCTCTGGGGCAACCGGGAGATATGTTGCTCGTCTTTAGTACCAGCGGAGAATCCCCTAATGTCCTGAGCGCGATACATGCCGCGGAACATTGTCAAATGCAGACGGTGGCCATCACCGGAACCCATACCAATCAATTGGCGCATTTAGCGCAGTTAACCGTTGGGGTTGCGCAGGAAGATGTGGCCACTATACAAGAAATACATATGGTTGTGACCCATCTGTTATGTAATTTAACCGAGGCTTGCCTTGCCTCACAAGAAACTCCCCGTTGAGGGATGGCATTAGCTATACCAATGATGGGAGAATGCTATGGAAAAATACCACCGTGCCGTTTTCTTAGATCGTGATGGGACGCTTGTACATCCTTTTCATTACCCTTCTCGTCCGGAACATTTACGGGTATATGAGGGCATTGGCCCTGCTTTACATCGTTTACAAGCACAAGAATTTGCCTTGATATTGATTACTAACCAATCTGGCGTTGCACGAGGATATTTTAATGCAGAGGATCTTGCGCGCATGCATACATATCTACAGAATGAACTGGCAATCACCTTTGATGGCATCTATTTTTGCCCTCATCACCCTGATGGCATTATTCCTGAGCTATCTATCCGCTGTAATTGTCGCAAACCCAAACCCGGAATGCTTCTCCAGGCAGCCAGTGACCTTGATCTGGATACATCTGCCTCCTGGTTCGTTGGCGATATTCTGGATGACGTTGAGGCGGGAAATCGGGCAGGCTGCCAGACTATTCTGGTTGATCTTGGAACTGAACAGGTTCCAGAACTGGCCATTCGCAAACCTGACTTTGCGGCCCGTGATACGCTGCATGCACTGACAATCATAGAAACAGTATCATCACTTGAACGCGATGTAGACCTTGCCTATTCGCCTTCTTCATGGCATACAGGATCACCTTATGCATAAAGATGTTATATTCACGCAACAGAAGGTCCCCACCACTGACATACTACATACGGCCATCGAGACGGTCGAGCGCTTTAGCAAGCTACGTATCCTTGTGCTTGGCGATGCGATGCTCGATTCATATCTCGAAGGCACTGCTTCACGCTTGTGTAGCGAGGGACCCGTCCCTGTTGTGGCAAAAACCAGTGAGCAGCACCTGGCAGGCGGGGCCGCCAATACAGCGATGAATATTCGTGCCCTGGGCGCCCATGTTGATCTGCTTGGTATCATTGGGGACGATGGTACCGCAAAGTTGTTACGTACAACGTTACAACACCATCAGATCAATGATCAATGGCTGCTCGCGGACCCAGAAAGGCAGACGCTTCATAAGGTCCGTATCCTGGCCAATAATCAATACGTTGTGCGCTTTGATGAGGGCTACCTCCCCGATCAAACAGGTGACAGCCAGGCGCAACTAACATCTCAGTTGTTGGCACACCTTGAAACGCTTTATCACCTCTGTGATGCGGTTATCATTTCAGATTATTGCTATGGGACGGTGACCGAAGAGGTAATTGCCCGCCTGCAGATGCTACATGAGCGGGATCCCAGACCTCTACTGGTCGATTCGAAGGCGCTCTGGCGTTTTCGTACACTCCCTATGACCGTTGCGACTCCCAATCTCGGTGAGGCGCAACACCTCCTTGCTACGATACGTTCAGGAGGAAGCGGTCAGATCAAGGCTCAGGTTGATCCACGCGATACGGCTCAGGTCTCCTCACTGGCGCAACAACTGCTTGAGATGTTCGCGGCACACTCTATAGTGATCACTCTGGGGTCGGATGGAGCATTGCTCCTGCACGCGGATCATCCACAGCAGGCGCTCCATGTGCCCGCTCATTCAGTGCCACATGCCAATGACGTCGGTGCCGGTGACTCCTTCGCCTCTACCCTGATCACCGCTCTTGCTGCTGGCGCGGATATACAGGATGCGGTCTATCTCAGTCGTGACGCGGCCAGTATTGCGGTAACGAAATCATATACCGCCACCGTTTCCCAGCAAGAACTTCTTCAACATGTTCATCTCAGGCTTAACTTGCCCCTGAGAGACACCTCTATTCATGCTTTACCATATATCATGAAGCAACTGGAACATAAGCGGGGTTCCGGCAATCGTATCGTTTTGACCAATGGTGTCTTCGATATTCTGCACCGGGGACATATACAGTTGCTTCACCAGGCCAGGCAACTGGGAGATATTCTGGTGGTCGCCATTAATAGTGATCGTAGCACGCGTCACCTGAAGGGTCCGACCCGTCCTATTAATGGCGAAGAGGATCGCCTGACATTGGTGGCAGCGCTGGATATGGTAGACTATGCCTTCATTTTTGATGAAGATACACCCGAGCGATGCATCCGCCTTCTTCGCCCTGATATCCATGTGAAAGGTGGCAACTACATGGGAAAAACATTGCCGGAAGAAACGGTTCTTCAGGATATTGGCGGGCAACTGGTCATCTTGCCATTTGTGCCGTCGCATAGCACCAGCCATGTGATTGAGCGCATTGTAGCAATCGCTTCCGCGAGTAAGCACGATGGTTATACGTAATTCTCTCATCTGATCAAGCAAATTTGAGATACATCTTATGTTCTTTTGTCAGTAATAAAATGGAGGTTTGTACAGATCGTGTCGTCACCATGGTTCGCCTGTAAAAATATCTTGCTTGTTCGACTCGATAATCTTGGTGATGTCTTGCTGACAACGCCAGCGTTTCGTGCTGTCAAAACATCGGTTCCTCAAGCGCGGCTGACATTGCTGGCTAGCCCCGTAGGTGCTCAGATTAAGGAGTTCGATCCCGACCTCGACGATGTGATCGTTTATCAGGCCCCCTGGATGGACCCCTGGCACAAGCGTCCCCAGGATAGCCAGTACGAGCAGCAGATGATCTCACTGCTGCGTGAACGGCACTTTGACGGCGCGATTATTTTTACGTCGTTTCGCCAGAGCGCGCTACCATCCGCTTACCTCTGTTATCTCGCGGATATCCCGCTCCGGGCAGCCGCCTCGATTGACGGACCGGGCTCATTGCTCACCATGCGCCATAAACATCCCGAGCAGATGATGCATGAGGTCGAGCGTGGATTGGATCTGGTCGGTGCCCTGGATATGGCATGTGATGAGAAAGATATGGTGCTTCAGGTGCCATCCACAGCAAGGGAAAACCTCAGGCAACGCCTCGCAGCTTTCGAGCTCGATCCGACACATCCTCTCATCGTTGTCCATCCCGGTTGTAGTATGCCGGCGCGTACGTATCCCTGGGAGATGTATGCGGAGGTCATTTCGCTGCTGGTCCGTCAGCTTCAGGCATCTGTCATAGTAACCGGTATGGAAGATGAGCGCCCGCTCGTTGAGAATATTCTCAATCATGTTCCTGTCGGGCAGCGTGATGCGGTCTATGCCCTAGCGGGGGTGCTGCCTTTTACAGAATTCTGTGCTTTGATTCAGCATGCGGATCTTACGATCACAAATAATACCGGGCCTATGCATGTTTCGGCGGCGGTGAAGACGCCGGTGGTCGCCCTCTTTGCGCTGACCAACCCGCCAGAACAGTGGGGGCCGTGGCATGTGCCACATCAGCAGCTCTATCACGAGGTCTCTTGCCGACTTTGCTATCAGCGTATCTGCCCCTATCAACATGAGTGCCTGCGCCTGGTCTCGCCGCAGATGGTTGTTGACGCGGCACAGTCATTATTGAATAGCTCGCCTTCCACTCCCTCAGAGGATGTGAATAGCGACTGGCTTTCCGCCGGGGAGGTGCAGTGATGAATGAGTGGTTGGCAGCAAAAAACATCCTGGCGGTTCGCATGGATAATATAGGCGATCTCCTTATGCTGGGCCCTGCCTTACGGGCGATCAAAGAGAACTCGCCACAGGCACGCCTTACACTGCTGGCCAGCCCCGCTGGTACAACAGCGGCCACACTGTTACCATGGGTCGATGATACGATTACCTGGCGCGCCATGTGGCAGGACATTGGTGATTCTGCGCCCTTTGAACCCGAACGTGAACAGCAGTTGATTCAGCTCTTGCGGGAGCACCACTTTGACGCCGCCTTTATCTTTACATCGTTCAGCCAGGATCCACATACCCCCGGCTATGTCTGCTACCTGGCAGGTATCCCGCTGCGTGCGGGCGATTCCAAAGAGTTTGGCGGCAAGACGCTCTCGACGGAATTACGAAACACACCGACTGAATTGCATCAGGTTGAACGCAATCTGCGCCTGATCGAGCACGTTGGCTTTATGGTTCACGATCGTCGTCTGGTTGTCTTTCTGACGAAAGAGGATCATGCTCAGGCTACTGATATTCTGCGTTCCCTGGATATTCAATCTGGCACGCCATATATCATCATTCATCCGGGGGCCAGCGCTCGCGCGCGTCGCTATCCCATCCAGAAATTTGCCAGTGTAGCCAGTATGCTTGCCGAGCGTGGCTGGCCTGTGCTAGTCACGGGCAATGCTCGTGAAGAAACATTGCTAAAAGAGATGCAGCAAAGCGCTCCCGGTGCGCGCTACCTCCCGGGCCAGACATCGTTGGGCGGCTATGCCGCCCTGATAGAAAAAGCGGCCCTGGTAATCTGCAATAATTCATTGCCGCTGCACCTGGCGGATGCGCTCAATACACCCGTCGTGGCCCTGTTTGCGGGAACGGACCTGGAAGAACAATGGCGCCCCCGCACCACCCGTGCCCGTCTCTTGCGTCGTCCGACCCCATGCCATCCCTGCCATCTATTTACCTGTCCTATTGGTCAACCGTGCCTGGATATTCCACCAGAAGAAGTTGTCGCAGAGGGGGAGGCGATCCTTGAATAACACGATTCGTTCTATTGGCATTTTTCGTGCGCTTCAATTAGGCGACCTGTTGGTGGCCGTTCCGGCGTTGCGCGCTATACGCCACCGTTTTCCACTGGCGGAGATCAGCTTGATCGGACTCCCCTGGGCGGATGCGTTTAGCAGGCAGTTTTCCTGCTATATCGATCGCTTTGTGGAATTTCCTGGCTATCCGGGGATTCGCGAGCTACCCGTTGATCCTGCCAGAACGCAGGCCTTTATTAAGCAGCAACGCGCCTATAAGTACGATATGCTGATTCAGATGCATGGCAGCGGAAAAACCAGTAATCCCTTCGTTACATCTCTTGGGGCCCGCATAACGGTGGGTCACTACGTGGAAGAGGACGGCCCTCCCCGTGATTTAACGCTGGCCGCGCCTTATCCAGAAACGTTGTCGGAGATTCAACGCAACCTGGGCCTGGTCGCGTTGCTCGGCTGCGACGTTTCTGACACCAGCCTGGCATTTCCACTGTCAGCACAAGACTGGCAGGAGGCGGAAACATTGCTGGCTCCCATCCTGGACACTAGTCGTCTCTGCATCGGTATTCATCCAGGAGCACGTCCTCCCTCGCGGCGCTGGCCTGCTTCCTACTTTGCCTTTGTAGCCGATACCTTAGCCGAGCGCTATCAGGCCCATATCGTTTTTACAGGCTCTCCATCAGATCAGCCACTCATTCAAGAGGTGATCGCGTACATGAAAACCCCGGTACACAATCTGGCGGGGAAAACTTCTCTGGGCGGTCTGGCAGCCGTACTCAAACATCTTCACCTCTTTCTCAGCAATGATACCGGTCCAGCACACCTGGCGAGTGCTGTTCGCTGCCCATCAATCACCCTGTTCGGGCCAGCAGACTTTCAGCGCTGGGCACCATTAGATGATCCAGTACGGGTTGCGCTGCGTCGTCCGGTTGCCTGCAGCCCCTGCAGCTTTTTTGAATGCCCCATCGACCATCGCTGCCTGCGCTGGCTAAGTCCATCTCTGGTACTGCGAACAGCACAGGACATGTTGCGGCATTCAATTCCCGCAAACGATCTATCACAAGTCTATAAGAAATACAACGTAGAGTTGTTGAAGAGGAACTGATATGAAACGCTTGAACATTTTGATCTGGCACATTCATGGCAGCTATCTCAATACCCTGGCACGTATTGAGCATAACTGGTACTTGCCAGTAAAAGAAGGGCGACCCGAGGGATATGGAGGTCGCGGCCCTACCTTTGATCTGCCAGACTATGTCCATGAAGTTGCCGCCGATCAGGTCGCGAACCTTCCACTGGATCTGGTTATCTTCCAGACACCCAAAAACTACTTTACCGATCAATATGAGATTCTCAGTCCCGTACAACGTGAATTACCCAGAATATACCTGGAGCATAATACGCCGCGGCCACATGCCTCCGATACATCCCATCCCATCAATGATCCTTCTGTTTTGCTGGTTCATGTGACACACTATAATCGTTTGATGTGGGATAATGGTCAGACCCCCACTACCGTCATTGAACATAGCGTGGCCATCAATCCAGACGCTCACTTTAGCGGTGACTATGCTAAAGGCATCACTATTGTCAATGGGATACAGAAACGGCCACGTATCGCTGGCTATGATCTCTTTCTCCAGGCACGCCAATCTGTTCCACTTGATATCGCCGGGATGCAGACCGAGGAGCTTGGTGGATTGGGCGATATCCCTTATCGCGAACTCCATGGGCGTATTGGACGCTATCGTTTCCTCTTCAGTCCAATACGCTATACGAGCCTGCCTCTGGCCGTCATTGAGGCGATGACCATTGGCATGCCAGTAGTCGCGCTGGCCACAACTGAACTACCGACCGTTATTGAAAACGGCAAAAATGGATATATCTCCTGCGACATAGATGTGTTGATGAAGCATATGCGCCACCTGCTTGATAATCCATCGCTGGCTCGACAGATGGGTGAATCTGCTCGCCAGGTGGCGCTCGAACGCTTCGGCCTTGATCGCTTCATTCGGGATTGGAATGAGGCCTTTGCCAGCGTAACCAGGAATTCAGCCCTGTCAACCTGATTCCGGATAGCGATGGAAAGGATTTGAGTCGGTCAATGTGTAGAATTGCATTTTTAAGTGAACATGCCAATCCCCTGGCTGCTCGTGGAGGAGCAGATGCCGGAGGACAAAATGTCTATATCAGTGAGTTGTGTCAGCAATTAGCACAGCGCGGCTATCAGGTTGACGTCTTTACCAGGCGCGATACTCCTGATGGCCCTGAAATCATTAACTGGCTGCCAGGCATACGAGTCATTTCTGTACAGGCAGGGCCTACGATAGTTTGTCCTAAAGATAGTATCTGGCCATTTATGCACGAATTCATGCTGGGCATCCTGGCTTTTCTCACTCGTGAGCAGCGCCAGTATGATCTCATCCATAGCAATTTCTGGATGTCTGGCTGGGTCGCGGTCGAGTTAAAACGTCGCCTGACCCTGCCGGTCGTTCACATCTTTCACGCGATGGGAAAAACCAAGCAACGCAATCAGGGAACACTGGATAGCAGCCCGGCGGAGCGGCTCGAAATCGAGCAGTATGTCATCAATGGCGTTGATCGCATTATCGCTCAATGCCCGGAAGAGCAACGCGAGCTCATTGAGGACTATGATACGCCAGCGCATAAGGTCGCTGTCATTCCTTCGGCAGTGAACATCAACGTTTTTTCACCGGTTGACTGCCAGCAAGCCAGACATACGATCGGTTTTGATAGTGATGATTTTATTGTCGTTTATGTCGGCCGCCTGCTTCCCCGTAAAGATGTACGCAATGTTGTGCGGGGCGTTGCCCATCTGGTGGAGCTAGTGCGCCGGGATACGCGCCATACATATCCCGGTATCAAGTTTTTGATCGTGGGTGGCGAAACTGATATCCCATCTCCATTACATACTCCTGAAATTGCTGTGCTGCAGGAACTTGCCGCTGATTTGCATATCGACGACGTTCTGCATTTCATCGGCAAACGTCAACAGGAGATGTTGCGTTACTACTATAGCGCTGGCAATGTCGTGGTGACCACACCGTGGTATGAACCCTTTGGGCTGACGCCGTTAGAAGGGATGGCCTGTGGGCGTCCGGTAATCGGCTCAGCGGTAGGTGGTATTACATATACCATTGCTGACGGGATAACTGGCTTTCATGTTCCCGCCAAAGATCCAGCAGCCCTGGCGCGCAAACTCTTTCAGCTCTTTCTGCAGCCATCACTCGGTATACAGATGGGCCATGCTGCGCGCCAGCGTGTGGAACAGCTATTCTCCTGGCACATCACTGCGCAACGCACAGGTGAGCTGTATAATGAGGTCCTGTCCGAAACACAGATATCCTCAAACTTCACAATCAATGAATATAACCAGAAAAAGGAGTTTTGATAATGCCAAAGCAGACATACTCATTAGCGGAAAAAGTGGTGCTCGTGACAGGCGCGGGCAGCGGACTGGGCGAAGCTACCGTCCGTGCCTTTGCCGACGAAGAATGTTCCGTCGCCTGCATCGATCTCGATCCATCTGCCATTAAACGTGTCAACGCAGATATCAAACGACAGGGAACACGTAGCCTCGCCATCACCTGTGATGTGAGTAGCGCGGAAAGCGTTCAGTCAGCAGTTCAAGCTGTAGTAGACCAGTTTGGTCGGCTTGATATCCTTGTCAATTGTGCCGCTATCGACCATACACTCTCAGTCGAGGAGATGTCCATCGAGCAGTGGGACCAGGTCATTAACGTGAATCTTCGTGGTCCATTTTTACTGGCCAAGGCCGCCTGGCCGTTCTTCAAACAACAACACAGTGGACACATCGTGAATATCGCTTCTACGGCGGCACTGCGCTCATGGGCGAACGCCTCGGCCTATCATGCCTCTAAGCGTGGTGTAATCGGCTTTGGTCAGGGTTTAAGCGTCGAGGGCCGCCCATATGGTATTCGCGTCACAACGATTATTCCCGGTGGCATGAATACCCACTTCTTTGATCGCTTCGCCCAACAAGATATCCCGATGCCTGATCCTCAGCATCTGCAGGACCCCGCTATTGTGGCGGCAACCATCGTCCATGCTGCTCATGTGCCTCCTACATCCGCTATCCAGGAAGTATTAATTACGCCGATGACCGAAACAAGCTGGCCATGATCGCTTCAACTGTGGTGGTTGTAATCACTGGTTGCACGCGCACCAGTATCTATCAAAATGTTTTGTTCACTGAAAGGATGGTTCAATGATGTATGTTGATATTCAGCGCTACTGGCAAGAGCTTACCGACGCCTGTGAAACCATACCGCTACAGAAGCTTAATCAGGTGGCCGAAGTCCTGTTCTCCTGTTATCAACGGGATAATACCATCTTTTTAATGGGCAACGGAGGAAGCGCGGCGACCGCTTCCCATTTTGCCTGCGATCTGACCAAGGGGACAAAGAGAGAGGGTATGCCGGCGATACGCGCTCTGGCCCTCAATGAGAATGTGGCACTGATGACGGCCTGGGCCAATGATACCCACTACACCCGTATCTTCGCGGAGCAGATCGCTGCGTTGCTACGCGCCGATGATGCCATCATCGTCATCAGTACCAGTGGGCAGTCACCGAATATCTTGCAAGCTGCTCACAAAGCGCAACAACAAGGTGCGATGGTTATCGCACTTACAGGGTGTCCTGGAGGAGAGTTGGTGAAGCTTGCGGATGTCAGCATTCAGGTTGCTGGCCATTCCATTGAGCAGGTAGAGGATCTGCACCTTATCGTTGCCCATAGCCTGTGTGTGGCGCTGCGCAAACGCCTTGATGAAGCTGCTACCATGGCTCCCGTTGCTTCGCTAGGCAAACGACCTTCCAGAGGCACCCTTTGAACAACCGCAATAGCAAGTGCAATAGCAACTCATATATATTAACCTTTCTCTTCTCCAGTTTCTTCGTTAGATTGCTCCAGGCCTTTGGAAACGGGTGAGTTGCGTTCACGAAAGAAGATAGAGAAGGCAGCCAGTAACCCCGTAGAGAGAAAGCCTGCCTGCCAGTTGCGTGTCGATTGTAGCCAGAAAAACGGATCGCTCACATAGCTCCACAACGAAACTGCAGGTTGGCCATGTTCTAGTTCGGTTGAGTTATAGGACTGCACTCCTACCAGAGCATGGCCCACAAAGGAGGCGAGAAAGAGCAGGAGAAAAGCGAGAAAGAGCGAGTGCTCATACAACCATCGCCACGGCTCATGCATACGCTCGGTGCGATTGCTGGCCTTACCTGATTGGGCTTTGTGGCGCTCCTCCTGCTGCTCTTCCTGTTCATATGGAATGTGCTTCTGCCCTGGCTTGCGGGACTCCTTGGCCCCTTTCTCAACCACAAAACTGGTCAGCATAACATATGCGGCCAGCGAGATAAATTCACCTTCAAAATTTTCAAAGACGGTCTCCCAGTAGTCGCTTCCACCTGCATACTCTAGATAGGAGATTGTTGGCTGATGATGTTGCTGCTGTTGCGTATTATAGTTCAGATAACCTGTGATGCTCTGCACAATGAGGGAGAGTACACAAAGCGAAATCAACAGCGATGAAACGCTATGGTTACGCAAAAAAGACCACATACTCCTCTTCGCTCCTCCTAAAAACTAGCACTATCATTGTCACGAATGTGCTTGCTCGATCGTGCCATAAGGCCGGATCTGAATGTTCCTTACAGCCTGGCTTTTACTGCATCCTCTTATTTACTTACTTCGTACTAGAATTATCTCTATACGATAATCCTTTTGGATAGGAGGGATGATGTTTCTGCAGTATGGCATAAAATTTATTATAGGAGGATTGCTTGTTTGTGCGTTCGCGTTGATCTCCGAGGTCTGCATGCCAAAACAGTTTGCCGGTACCTTTTCTGCTGCCCCCTCAGTCCTGTTGGCAGGGTTGGTTGTTACCCTGATTATGCAGGGTGCGAATAAAGCAACCTTATCTGCAGAAGGTGCGATCGCTGGCGCCATCGGCCTGGTCCTGTACTGCATGGTGGCAACGCCGCTGATAAAGCGCTATACGACGTTGAAAGGATCACTCCTGGCATTGCTCATCTGGGGCCTGGGCTCTCTATGTGCTTTTGTGGTATTGAGTGTACTACTGAAATGGTAGCGGGAAAATGAAGGCGCTTCTGCTCGTGGATGAACACATATATTTTCTGTAGAAGAAAGGTATAGCTCAACAATGGAACTGTGGCACCTGGATCTATCAAAGCTCAAACAAATCAGAATGAAAGACTATATTATTCGCTTCTTCTTTGGAGGTGCCATTTCTGTTATTGCAGCCCTGATTACACAGCTCACAAATGGCCGCATCGGTGGCATATTTATGGCCTTCCCTGCTATTCTCCTCGCCAGCCTGACCATTATCAATCGTAAGGATGGACAACACAAGGCGGAAGAAGATGCCAAGGGGGCGATTATCGGTGCTCTGGCCTTTGTCCTGACCGCGATTGTGCTTAGCCTGACTCTGCAAAAACTTTCTGGCGCTCTATCGCTTTTGCTCTCTTTAGTTGTCTGGCTGCTTTGCGCCTTTGGGCTGTATGCGCTCAGCTACCGCTCCAATTGGCTCCGTGTACGTAAACAGCCATCCCCGCAAGCAGCTAATAAAGAACAACAGCATTAACCTCCACGCCACCAGAAGCTGCTCACCCCTGGTGGCTCAACATCACCCCGCAACCATTCCCCACTAGGATGAACCATCAACTTTCCAGACAATCACGGTCTTGTCGTCTGATGCAGAGGTTACATAGCGACCATCAGGTGACCAGGACAGATCATAGATAATCCCACTATGACCACCCACCTTGCCAAAGGATAGGACAGGTTGTTGCAGACCCGTTCTGGTCTTTCTGGGATGAGGATCTTGTAGGTCCCAGACATATATCAGGGAACTGCTAATATATGTACCCGCGATATAGCGACCATTGGGGGACCAGGCCAGCGCGCCCATCTGTGGCTCATAGAGAGCTTTTATTGTAGCATCGACCATAATCGCTTTATGGGCGGCAGGATCATCAGTCCCAAGCTGATGAAGTATTTTTTTCTGCTTTAGGTCATAAACTACAGCGCTATCAAGATTCGTTGTCACAAACTGATCCGGCGTATGAGGCGCACCTTTGAGCGAAGGGAGCAGTAGCATCACCTGTAGAGGATCATGAGTACCAGACAAGTATTGCGCACGATCAGGCAGATTAACGACCAGCGGCTCCGCGTTCTTCCCATCCTTGATGGCCCATACCAACACGTCGAACACAATATCAGTACCACCGCCCGCATTCAAAGTCATCACATTGGCCCCGTCCTTCGTCCAGTCGAGCGCGCACTGTATGAAGCCACTCTGGTCATCAGGCAACTTCCAGGATATCTGTAAGGATGGTATTCCATTGTTTATCTTCCATGCACCGGTATGGTCGCCATTTATATTGTGATAAAGCGTAGCAACGGTGTTATCGATTGGGGACCAGGCCAGTTGAGCATTATTTGCCTGTAGTTCTGCATCGCTTGCATGCTTAGAAAAAGCGGGCCTGGCATTTGATACGAACACATTAAGTAGGGCTATTTCATGATTATAGTCGATCTGATTAATGGCGGATAACACCGCCAGTTGCTGTCCATCGGGTGACCAGGCCAGGTGATTTTGTGGAAAAGCATTGTCGGCCCATTCACCAAAGGCCCAATCCCTCTCCGGAACGGCGATCGATTGCGTGTTTCCTGTTGCTTTCAATCCATCAATGTTCCATAACATAACATGAGCGTCCTCCCCTCCAGTCGCCAGGTACTGCCCCTGAGGGCTCCAACGCGCATTCTTCACCGTCTTACTATGGCCAGTCAGCTTGAATAGCGCCTGTCCGGCAATGAGTGTTGTGGGTCCGCCCACCTGCCCCTGTTTGTTCAAAAAGGTTGAGAGAAGATAGCCGCCCTCAGCCAGCATCGCCAGCGCCGCCACGCCACCTATCAAGAAGGCGCGTCTCTTTATGCGGGTACGCTGTTTATTGGTTACCTCCTCTGACTCTACCTTTCCTCCGGTCGGATTAGTAGATAGGGGGCGCTCACCAGGCCGGATCATGGGTAGATCAGATGCCGGGATAACGGTCTCCATAGAGTCTAGGCGCGTAGCGGAAAGTTGGGTGGGATAATTGGCTTTGGCCCGCTTGCTCCAGGGAGCCAGCAGGGTGGCTTCAGGATCAGCATCGGCGGGCATAATGTTGGCCAGTGTATCGCGTTGCCAGCCCTGCTCCAATTCCGTAACAAAAGCCAGGCATGAGGAGGGACGATCTGCCGGACGCTTGGCGATCCCCCGTAAAATAGTACGCTCCATCGCCTCTGACAGGTGGGGATTAAACTGACGAGGTGCTGGTGGATCGTTTTGGATGTGCATGACAAAAATTTTAATGGGGTCCTCGTCCTGAAAAGGGACACGACCTGTCAGTAACTGGTACGCAGTGATTGCCAGGCTGTAAAGATCACTGGCTGGCTCAGCCTGTCCCTGAATCTGCTCAGGCGCCATATACTGGGGCGTGCCAGCACCAGCATGAGTATGACTTCGATGGGTAGTGCTGGAAAGCAGTTTGGAGATACCAAAGTCGGTCAGGAAAAGCCAGTTCTCTTGCAAAAGCATGTTGGCTGGCTTGATATCTCGGTGAATGATATGATTGCTGTGCGCATAATCGATAGCCATAGCCGCCTGGCGCAAATAGTTCAGGGCCTCCTCGACGGCAAACAACTGCTGGCCCGCCCTCGACATCCGCTGGCGTAGCGAGCCACCCTCCACCAGTTGCATAATCAGATACGTTACGACCTCGTCATCGCTGGTAATCTCACCAAAATCATGCACCGGCAAAATATGTGGATGTTCAAGCGCGGCCGCCATACGGGCTTCATCGGTAAAGGCTTTAAGGTACGCCTGTTCATTGGCTAACACAGGAGGCAAAAGCTTTACCGCCACGTGGCGATGTAACACTGTGTCTTCAGCGCGCCAGACCTCTCCCATCCCCCCTCTTGCCAATACATCAAGCAGGCGATACCGCCCAAACATCTTTCCCGGTCCTGTGATAGAAGGACGTGAGACCATATTTAGCACCTCATAATTTCCAGATCAAAATCGATGATTGCTGATCAACAAAACTGGCGGCAAGCCATTTTCCATCCTGCGACCACGACAGCTGCTGCACCGCCGCCTGGATACCACTCGTCCTGAGTTTTGTTGGCGGTGAAGATGAGGCAGAATCCGTGGAGAGCTTCCAGATGGAGATCTCGCCCCTACTATCGCCAATCGCAACCATCCGAGAAGTGGCCGCAATGCAAGTATATTCATCAGCTATGGTCGGGAAATCCGGCAGGGTCAGTTCAGAAACAGGCTGAACGGCCTTTTGTGAAGTTGAAGATAAAACATTCTGTATGGGGATAATACCCAGGCTCCATTTATTCATATCGGCATTGGTGGTACCATACACCGCCAGCAAACTCTTCCCGTCAGGCGTCCAGGCCATGCGTTGCATATTCATAGGTACACTGATATGCCCCCTTGCCCGCCAATAGGCTTTATCAGAAATAGTTACCTGCCCTACCGTGATCTGATTATTGTATTGCACCGCCAGCAGAGAGCTGCCTTTGGTCGGATCTGCCAGGATCCGATTGACTGAGGTGATCTGGTAGGGGATACTAACTAGTACGTTAGCGAGTTGTTCAGCTTTCAAAACCCACTGTCGCCGTGGCTCTGCAGGATCAATCACGTACAATGCATAACTGTATTTCCTGGTATCACTTATATTTCCGAATTGACCAAGTCCCACCAGGTAGTTACTCTGTAACCAGGCGGCACCAGCAAAATACTGCACCTGCTGGACATCCAATTTTCTAGGCGCCTGCAGATCTGCCGTGCAGGTAATAATCTGCGTGCTTTTACCCTGAACGATTGCGGTATTGAAAATAGCAATCTTCTGCCCATCCGGTGACGATGCAAGATAAAAAGACAGCAGTGATTTCAGATCATCACTGGCAGGTGTTCCAGCAAGTCGTGCGCTATAGAAGGGCTTACCAGGAGCTCTATCAGGGTACTGTTGTAGACGTCCGATATCCCACAGCAACGTCATCGTATCCTGGTCGATCGATATTAATGAATTCCGAGACCACAGCAAAGACGAAGCCTCCCGCTCATGACCGGTAAGCACCAGTACAGGCTGATTGGGACCGCTCTGAGTCGGACGGGCGGAGATAGAAGTAGGAGCGGTTAATGCTACCTGGTCCGGTGGTCGGTGTGTAAAATATTCCCAGATGTCTAAGCCTGCGCCAGATACAACCACGGCGGCTGTGGTTCCTCCCAGTCCCCACAATACTCTGCGACGCGTAAGCTGCTGGCGTTGTCGCTGCTTCTCCTCCGGGCTCACTTCGGTTATAGTACTATCTTCATGAAAATTTAGAGCGGACAGGTCACGTATGGTAGATAAAGCCGTAGGCTGAAAAGATATATCGGTGAGGGCTCGCTTCAGCTGAGACACAAAATCAACCGCCTGGGCAGGGCGCTGGTTTGGATCCTTCTCCAATCCTTGTAGCAGAATCTGCTCAAAAGCGGGAGTAAGCGCGGGATTGAACTGGCGAGGCGCTGGCGGCGGCTGCAGTTGATGTTGCATCATGGTCGCCAAAGCCGTCTCACCTTGAAAAGGAAGTCGACCAGTGCTTAACTGATAGATAATTACGGCCAGGCTATAATTGTCGCTGGCGATCGTTGCCTTCCCTGATGCCTGCTCAGGAGCCATATAGCCTGGCGTGCCGGCCAACAGGTTTCCCTGCGTCATATGATCTGCGTCGCTCACGATACGCGCAATACCGAAATCGGCCAGCAATACCCAGTCGTTATCCCGTAATAACATATTGGCGGGTTTAATATCCCGGTGAATAAGGCGTTTTTTATGAACATAATCAATCGCCTGGGCGGCCTGTTCTAAGAGCGAAAGCATCTCGAACAACGGCGGCATCATGCGCCGTTGTTCATAATACGCAATACGGTCTGCAAGCGTTCCACCCTGGATATAAGACATCACGATATAGGTCACAACCGACCCATCCAGCATCGTCTGCTTCCCATAATCATGCACCGACAAAATATGTGGATGAGCCAGGGAAGCCGCAGCTTCAGCTTCACGTTCAAAACGCGTTACAAATTCCTGATCACCTTGACTGTGCGATGGCAGAGTCTTAATCGCAACCTGTCGATGCAAGCGCGGATCCTCACATAGCCAGACATCACCCATCCCACCACGCCCAATCCGGCGCAAAACGCGATAGCGTCCTATCATACTCAGGGACGGCACCGCACCCACTTGCTGCTCTTGTTCCATACTACATGCCTTCTACTATATACAATAACAGATGTATTTGATGGCTAATGATAAATTACAATGGGGAAACCAATGCAGATATATTGTGATGCTACTATTATTTCTGCATCTCTTCCGCTATTCTAGCAAAAAAATACACACATGTATATTTACAGGGCAGGTAGTACTGAATGCCCTAAAAATTCGGAATCATTGATACTGGACTTCCTTTTTTACAGAAAAAAATCTTCGCCGGACACACGGTAAGGAAAAACGTCTGGTTGGCTAGCGGTCTCAATCACCAACACAAGGGTCCTGGAGCATTTTACACTGAAGCACCGACCCGGTCGATTTTATCCGACCGGGTCGGTGCTTCAGGCTAGAGGCGTGCTGAGAATGGTATCGTAAAACATAAGCTCGTATTCATGGCTGAGGCGGATCGCACGCGTAATTTTGATGCGCTCCGCAGGGTCGCTATAGCGTTGCAGTAGTTGCTGATCGATAGGGGCAACCTTTTCTTCCAGACTTTCATGTCCCCAGAAAAATTCGACCTGCGCCTCTGTGAGGCCATAGTGCTTGATTAACGCCGGCGCGATGCGCAGACAGATCTGGATAAAAATATCTTCGCTGGCACTCACGGCGGCCAGCCGTTCGCCGGGTGAACCATAGGCGAGCATCCAATAGAAATAGTTCGTCAGAGCCATGCAGCCAGCCAGAGGCTCAACCTGCTCAAAGTCCGGGCGTTGCAATCCGACCGCCTCGCCAAAGCGGATCAGGACCTCGTGCCCACCAACCTTGGGGATCAGCTTTTTGAGCAGCAACACTTGAGCATCAATATCGGTCTCACCAGCAATAGCCAGCGCGTCCAGGCGATACATCTGCATTACAACCAGAGCATCCTGTAAAGCGAACAGGCGCAAGCGTTCGACAGGCAGTGTTCCCTGCTCAATTTCGGTCCACAATGGATGGTATAGCAATTTCTGGCGCAGAGTCGCCAGATCTTCTGTCAATATATTATCCGCGAAACTCATACTAGATTCATCGGTCCTTATCTTAATGTGTACGCTACAAACGAAATTTAGTATCCTTATCCTATCAGAGAGTGCCACAACAATATCAGGAGTAAATGATACTCGTGATCATCTATACTATACACTTTTCTTCTCCAGCATCTCTATCAACTGCTTACTCCCAATAGCCTTCCTGGCAGACGCACGGCTCAAACAGCGTCCCGCACCATGACAGCAGGGACCAAAGCACTACTCCATCAATCCCGGCACGCCGGTCAGCATGAAAGAGCAGCGCCCTATATTTCCGGGAATGAAAACTATGCGGGACTTTTCCAGTATCGCCGAATGTCCCACAGGCAAGTAAGTTTCAAAAGGAATGCAACAGAGAGAAATACATTAAGGCTGGTTGCCTAGGGTGCGCAACCAGCCCTGGCTTGATGCTCTAATACCCGCTACCAGTTACCCTTTTTAGTGCAGGCCCATTGTGAGCAATGGCATATCTCTTCTTTATAATGATGTTTTTCACCGGGCAAGACTGGAAAACAATCTCCTTTTTTCTTCCCGGCTTTCTGACAATGTACACAACTAACTTTCACGCACATTAGCTTTTGATGAGACGTGCATTTCGGCTTTGCTTCTGCTGCGAGCACATGAGTCCGGTGAACTTGACTTACACTCCTGGCATCACTGGCTACGTTTGCTCGCGCATCAGGTGAAATGCTTGTAAAGACAAGCGCTTCACCTAGAAGCAGCAAAACGACTACACCTAAGAGCAGAACGAAGTTCATGACCTTCATGTTGTTTTTCCTTTTCTGCTGTGATCTCGTCGCTGTACCAAACAAACGCTTATCCTCATGGGTAACAGATAAAATATACTTTGCTGGAGAACACGCTGTGATCATAAGATATAAAGCGAGGTAAAGCAAACACATCAACCGCGCCAGGGATGCGCTAAAGAGCAGAGGCTGAGAAAAATTCCTGTCTGGATACGGCACATGCAATCACTTCAGCAAGCGTTCCAGGCTTGGGGCTATATACATACCTCAGCAAACAGTTCCTCTCGGTGATACCACTCACATCCATTGATGTTCATCTACATCTCAGCTTCCATGGTCGGGCGCGCCACGACCAAACTGGGGCGAGGTCAGTTCTTGATGAAGGTACCTCTCGTAAGAGAGATGTCCGCGCGTTACAATGATGATAAGCAACGCTACCACGATGTAGAGAACATACAGCGCCATGTAGACCCGCAGTGATCCAAGACCAGGGATACAGGCATCTATGGATGCATGCAGCAGGATGGCCAGCAACACACTCCCCCGCGTGTGATTGAAGACCCAGGTAAAGACGACGGAAAGCGCGAGCACGCCGAAGAGGAATGGCACCAGGGCACGACCGACCCCAATCATACCTGGTTCAGCCCCAAGGTGGCCTGGAATGAAGAAGATGGGCAGGTGCCAGAACGTCCAGAGTACTCCCAGCAGGAGAGTACCCCGTAGAGGTCCAAAGCGCGGGTAGCGCGAAGCCCCGCCAGCCAGGTTCTTCAAGCAATGGTGTATTCGCAAGGGTCACGAGGTAACTCACAGGATAGAGTGGTAACTCAGCCAACCAGCGGCGAACGAGGACCTGGCCTTCTGGGAAGACCATGAACGCCAGGAGTTGCAGTATCGGGACAGCGACCAGTACCAGCAGGTACCAGTGTACGCCAACGCGCCAGAGCACATAGCGGCGCAACAGGCGACTCACGCCTGCTTTCCCGTCCGTTGTCGCTGTCATGAGAAAAGCGGCGATGGTTGGACCACTGACTGTCAGTTGCCATGCTAGCCAGGATTTTTGTTGGAGCAGGTACAGAAAACCAATACTCCACGTTACGGCATACGCAATGAGAAAGTACCAGAACAACGGGTGGCTCCGCAATACTTGCAACACATACCTGAATGGGGTCATCGCTCGAATGGGGTCATCGCTCGCCCCTGAATGGGTAGATGTATCATCGAACCCTCCTGCTGTCGTTGTACAAAGACCTTTGGCTCCTGCCACGAACCAGGTGAGAGATTTGACTAGCCACGGTAGAGAGGGTGATGCGTCCATTGCCCACGATCTCCCCTCATCTAGTGCACCGATGCTTGAAAAACACAAGCGGCCTAAGAAAGCGCTGGTAGAATCTCTCTCTCTACTTTAATGATGATAAAAGAAATGTCAACATCATCCAAAGCGTTCCCCGAGCATGGAGTGTCTGATATTCTCAACTCCTCTCGCCTGCGATACGCATCCATAGCATTACTCCGCCTGCTCGCTCTTATCCTACCCTCCTTCGTTGATCACTATGATGACGATAGCATCAGTTGTAAAATAGTTTATTTCCTATATATAGATATTTAATATTAATTATTTGTCGCGTTTGCGTTTTTCCTTATTGGAAAATAATATATTTTTGATCGATGCAGCATCACATATCAGAGCAATGACGTAGTTTCGTCTCCTGTACGAAAAAGCCAGCGTAGCTCAAAAGGCAATCCCAAGCAGCAAAGGAAAGGATGAAAGAACCATGATACGTAAGGTAGTGTTCAGAGCACGTTTCTTCCTCTTTTCATGCTTACTGGCAATATCGGCCATTGGCCTCAGCATTGTCATCAGTCATAGTACTGCAAAGGCTGCAACGCCTGGTGCGGTTATATACTCCCGATGCAACTTCACAGGTAAGCACCTCACAGGTAAGCATTGTACGCGACAGGGTGGACTCTATTATGTTCATAATGGTGTGATCCTTGGAGTAACGAAAGGCAATAGAATACATTTTCGCCATTTTGGCAAAAGTTGGCCAAACAAAGATGATTGGTTTATATGTGGAAAGAGCCGGGCAGAACAAGCGGCACTGGATTATCAAAAAGGCAAAAAAAGCCAGGAGAAGTGCGCTGGTGATTGGAATGACGGATCATGGAAACCATGGGTATGGGAAACTTATCATCCTTCTTATGCAGGCATAGCCTTTGGATATCACCTCAACGGCAATGGCACCCATAATGGTGGCTTCACAAACTTCTATAATAAAAAGAAAGGTACATGGTCTAATAAACTCAAGGATGCGCATGGTCAAGGTATACTGTACTATGATCACTACGTTAATCCGACGAAGAATCCAAGTAGTAATCAGGGCTACAGTGTAAAAGCATTTAAGCATCAGTCTACATCGAGAGAAGGAACCATCACGACCAAACCGCTCCCATAGGACAAATAAGGAGGAGAGCTATCTGATGGTTGCATGGCCATATCGTATGCGATATGCATCAAAAGCTTTTCTCATACTGCTCGTTTTCATCTTGCTCACCTGCAATGCGAGCAGAGCACTGGCCCATGCCCTCCCGGTGATGGCACCTTTTCCACCATCGGCGGGCCCCGGTGATTCTCGCGAACTGGAAACCTTTCTGGACCGGGAGCTTGGAGCGCAACTGGCCAAAAAGCATATTCCAGGGGCCACGGTGTCTGTGGTCAAGGATGGCCGCCTCTTCTTCGCCAAAGGCTACGGCTACGCTGACCTGCAGCATGGCACCCGTGTAAACGCGGAGACCACACTGTTCCGCATCGGGTCGGTGAGCAAGTTGTTCACCTGGACAGCAGTTATGCAGCTTGCCGAGCAGGGCAAACTGGACCTGCATGCCGATGTCAACCGCTATCTCAAGACCTTTCAGATTCCAGCGACCTATCCGCAGCCGATTACTCTGGCCCATCTCCTGACTCACACCCCCGGCTTCGAGGACCGAGGTACCGGCATTATGGCACGGACACCAGGAGATCTGGAACCGCCAGGCACGTGGCTTGCTACGCACATCCCGGCGCGCGTGCGTCCACCTGGCACACTGGTCTCCTATTCCAACTATGGCGTCGCCCTGGCTGGCTATATCGTCCAGCAGGTATCCGGCATGCCATTCGATCAGTATGTGGAAGAGAAAATCTTCCGTCCATTGAAGATGACGTACAGTACCTTTCGCCAGCCCGTTCCCGCCAGGCTGGCCCCCAATCTCTCCAAGGGGTATCAATATGAGAATGGAAGCAATCGCGTTCTTCCGTTCGAACTTTTCCAGATAGCCCCCGCCGGTTCCATGAGCAGTACCGCGACGGATATAGCCAATTTTATGCTCGCGCATTTACAAGATGGCCGCTTCAATACCCAACGCATCTTACAGGAGGCAACCGCACGCGAGATGCACCGGCAACACTTCACTTCTGACACGCGTCTGCCTGGCATGGATTACGGCTTCTACGAGATGCAAGTCAATCGGCTGCACCTAATCGGCCACGGTGGTGATACCACCGCGTTTCACTCGTTACTGGCGTTATTGCCCGCGCAACAACTGGGCCTGTTTGTATCCTATAACAGCAGCAGCGGAGAAGGCGCCCGCGAAGAGCTCTTGCAAGCGTTTCTGGATCACTATTTTCCGGTCCCAAAAGTGCAGCAGCATACACCGCAAATTTCTGGCTTCTCGGGTCGGGCCAACCAGATCATAGGCACCTACTGGCCTACCCGTCGAAGCTATACTACCTTTGAGAAGGTCTTCCTGCTCAAAGATCCAGTTACGGTGAGCAATGGGAGCAATAGCGATCTAACAATTACAGGAGTGAGCAAAACGCCGCTGAACATGAGAGAAGTCTCCCCCTGGGTCTTTCAGGAGAAAGGGAAGACAATGGTTGTCGTCTTTCAAACGCATTCTGAGGGCACCACCATGTTCGTGAGCAATTCGCTGAGTCCTTTCATGAAGGTTGCCTGGTACAATACACCTACCTTTCAGTATCCGCTGCTGCTAGTGTGCGCGTTGATCTTCCTGTCAGCCCTCCTGCTCTGGCTTTTCCAAATGGTGCGCGTCAGGCATCGGGGGCAAACACATCCTCCCCTGGCCGGTTTCTGTCTCGCGCGCTGGTTGACTGGAATCGTCTGTTTGCTTAATCTGATCATTTTAGCGGTCCTCATCGTACAGATCCTCGCGGAGCAGGTGAAAGAGATCATGTTCGGCGTACCGCCCTGGCTGGTCGTTCTCTTCATTCTGGCTCTAGCGTCGGCGCTGCTGACTATTGGGGTACTTGTGTGTACGGTCTTGCTGTGGTGGAAACGCTGGTGGAGTCCGGCGGTGCGCATCCACTATACGCTGGTAGCGCTTGCCGCGCTCATCTTTGCGGCTGAACTGGCCTACTGGAACCTGCTTGGCTTTCGCGCATGAGCATTGCCCTGAAGCCCTGAGTCTTCACCCGGCACATAGGTAAACTTGCATGTGGGTATAGAATTTCCTTGTTGGTCAGCCCGCCTCCATCAAGAGGGCGAAAAGCACTTCATGGGGGGAACGCAAGGCAAGAAAGGAAAGGAGCGATGAGACCATTCAAATCACTCCCCACGCACCGCAAGATCTTTGCCCGGCCCCGGGGCAGGAGTATTCTCGCTGTCTTTTTATTGAGCTGCCTTTTGCTCTTTGCTGTCGTGCTCACTCCCCTCAAGCTCGTCCAGGCGGACTCGGCCTCCGAACCTGCTGGCAATCTCTCTGATGGGCATGATCTGCAAACCTTCCTCGATCACACGTTCTCGGCACAGATGCAGGCATACCATATTCCGGGGGCCACCGTCTCCGTCGTCAAGGATGGTCGTGTGCTCTCTGCCAGAGGCTATGGCAAAGCCAATCTCCAGCGCGGGACTCCGGTCTCCGCGAGCACGACCCTCTTCCACATCGCCTCCGTCAGTAAGCTCTTCACCTGGACAGCGGTTATGCAACTGGCGGAGCAGGGCAAGCTCAATCTGCATACCGATGTGAACCGCTACCTCAAGACCTTTCAGATCCCGGCCACCTATCCCCAACCGATTACCCTGGCCCATCTGTTGACCCACACCGCTGGCTTTGAGGAGAGCGCGCCATCCGATTCAACAAATGCCGCTGACCTGGAACCATTGGGGAGATGGCTGGCGGCCAATATCCCGGCGCGTGTGCGCCCTCCGGGTGAGATTGCCTCGTATTCCAATTATGGCGCGACTCTGGCTGGTTACATTGTGCAGCAGACCTCTGGTCTGCCCTTTGAGCGCTATATTGAAGAGCACATCTACCAGCTTCTGGGCATGAACCACAGCACGTTCCACCAACCTATCCCCACCCCTTTGAGCGCTGATCAAGCTCAGGGATATACATACAGAGGCACAAGCTACGAGGCAACCCCTTTTCCCTACATGCAGGATACCCCCGCGGGCTCCATGGCCTCGACCGCGACCGATATGGCCAGGTTTATGCTGGCGCATTTGCAGGATGGGAGACTGGGCACTGCCCGGATACTGCAGTTGGCAACCGCACAGGAGATGCACCGACGCCAGTTTACCAATGATCCTCGCATCCCTGGCATCACCTATGGCTTCTTTGAGCAAGATGTGAATAACCAGCGTGTAATCATGCATTCCGGAGACGATCCATCTTTTCACAGCCTGCTTCTCCTCTTACCAGTTCAGCGGGTGGGACTCTTTGTCGCCTACAATAGCGATGGGGGAAGCGAAGCGCGCGGAAAACTGTGGCACGCCTTCCTCGATCGCTATTTTCCCGCGCCATCACGACACATGAGCATGCCAAAGCCATTACCAGAGTTTGCGCAACGGGTCAAACAGATCACGGGGAGTTACTGGCCAACCAGGCGTAACGACACGACCTTTTGGAAAGTGCCTACACTATTCGAGACAATCAATGTGCAGGACGAAGGCAATGGGAGGATACGGGTCCAGAGAATGTTCCAGGGATCACCAGCGGGGCAAACGGCTGTCGAAGTCCAGCCCTGGCTCTTTCGTCAGGTCAATGGACAGGGGCTCTTCGCTTTTCAAGTAGGACAAAACGGGACCATCATGCTGCAGAATAATGCGCTCGACGCATATACGAAGCTGGGCTGGTATGAGACGCCTCTGTTTCACCTCATACTGGTTTCTTGCACGCTCTTGCTCTTTCTGTCAGCCTTCCTGCTCTTGCTCTGGCTCCTGCTCCAGATGTTCCGCTTCCGGCGCATGGGAGCACCTCAGGTGAAAAGTACGTCTTCCCGGATCGCGCGCTGGATCATGGGACTGGTGAGTGGCGTCAACGTGATGATCCTGCTCTTGCTCGCGGTGCTTCTCCGGTTTGTCGTCATCTTCAACTTCCAGGGCATCACCTTCTTTACGAGATCCGGTCACATCCTGTTGTTCGCACTTGCCCTGGCCTCCGTGATCCTCACAGTTGGCACTGTAGTATGCGCGGCCCTGGTGTGGAAGCAACGGATCTGGGGTCGCGGATTGCGTCTGCATTATACCCTGGTCACCCTCGCGGCTCTGGTCTTTGTCTGGGAGGTAGCGTATTGGAACCTGCTTCGATGGTGAGCCCGCTTTGCGGCGCGCGAGAAAGGCTATGGATTTCCGTATGTTAAGGAAAACCCATCTCCGGTCCTTTTTAACCCTTAACAACCACTATTGGATTCAAACGCACGACGAGACTGGCCAGGCCAGCATTATGCACAACATTGACGGCCTGCTGGGCATCCTTGTAGGCCTGTGGATCCTCTTCGGACAATAGGTTCTTGCTGTGAACACGGATAGCGATGCCTTTCTTCTCTAGCTCCTGAGGAATAGAATAGCGATACACCAATATCCCTTTAAAATAATGCAGTAGTACTTCTTTGCTTATTAATTGATTTGTCTGTATGACTTGACTATTATCTTGAAGATATGTATTTCTACAAAAACATGTGGATCAAAATAATAATCACATGGAGATAGAAAGGACCATTTTATAATGGAAATTATTGGCTCACACAAAGTTAATGCCAGCCAATTACAAGTATTTCAGGCACTGCTGGACCCAGCAACTTTAAAGGAGTGCGTTCCAGGTTGTAACGAGGCTGAATATACGGAGGTTGGCTGGGCTACTGGCCGTCATATTCGCCTGGGTATTTCACTGAATATTCCTGGTCTGTCCGGGACATACAATATCTTTATCAAGCCAGAAGATGTTATCGAACCATCACACCTGGTACTGGTTAGCACGCCCAGCAGTGCTGTTGGCTCCATCAATGCACGCTGCGTAGTTGACCTCGTGGATGAAGGCGCACAGACAGCCGTCAACTATGCCACCGAGGCAATGCTGGAAGGAAAGGTCGCGGCTCTCCCTGAGTTCGTCGTCAAACCCGCCGTTAAAGGCGAGTTGGATCGCTTCTTCAAAAACCTGGAGAAGCATTTCAAATAACGCCTATCAGGAGAGCCTATGCCCTCCCGGTGCGCCCGCCCTGTATGATTACAGGGCGGTTTTTTGATAGTACGCGTCCTTCGGGCTGCGCCCTCACCAGAACGAGGTAAGCTCGTTCCCTACGGTTTTGCCGTGTTTACAAGCTGGGAAAGCTGCTATATTATTTGAGCGCTGTAAAGCTAACCTGGTAGGGGCTCAACGCGATGGTAGAGTTGTTAACGTGCACTTGCACACTGCTGGCAGTCTGATTGACAAGTAGCAGTTGTTTTTGCGATGCCAGAGCTGCAACACTGCCTGGATCAGAGACAGTGGTGCGATAGAGCGTAGTACCTGACCCGAAATTTTCTGTCAGTGCTTTATAACTATCATACCAGGGATTGGCCTGCTCTCTCCCGGCCTTCTGCGTCGGAGACCACAAACCATAATCAGACCCACCATTACCAAAGTTGTTCCAGGACAAGGCGATCCCTCCACCAGCCTCGATAAATTGAAGCATTGTAACGGTCTTGAGCGCGTTATCCTCCTGTAAACTGGTATTATCTGTCTCGGTCCACGAGTACCATTCAGCGAGCCAGATGGGCAACGTGTTTGCGCCGGGATAGAGCGTAGGATTCAGTGAGCGAATCCACCTGACAGTATCAGCAAAGATGCTGGCTGAGACAAACGGTTGCTGGTTCAAAATCTTTCCGGTATCACGATTCTCAAGAGAAGCATCAAAGGTAATAAAGCCCGCGCCAGCCTTATGCTGCAACCAGTACTGCACAACATTAAGGGAACGCTGATCAAAGACGCCATAGGGCTTCACAAGCCTGGATGGGTGACTCTGCTGCGCATTGGAGGACCAGGTATCCATAACTACATAGGGGCCGCCAACGTTGACTTCCTGCTGGGAAACATGTAACGAACTGGCAACGTTCATTAAAGTCGTATAGACCTGATTATACATGTACGTATAACCGTGCCGGGCGTTGGGCCCATCGGGATTGCCAGCACTGGTGGTGAAATCGTAATTGTTGATATCAGGATCGTAATAGCCTTTGAGCTCATTCCAGACCTGGAAATAACGCACATTATACGGAGGCCGCATATAGCGCTGTGCAACCGCCTGCACCAGGTGCGTCCACGCATCCATTTTATTATCCAGGATACGAGATTCATAGGCCTCCACCTGCCACTCCTGATCAGCGGTCAACGGCTGCGTCTTGCCATGACCAACGTACATCCCTTTCATCCACCAGGGGGCTTCGGCCAGCGTAATCACTGGTGTCTCCCCCAGACGCTGCACCAATTGCACACGAGCGTCGAGCGAGTCCCAATCGGTCGGACCAGGCGTGGAGGGATCGGGCCAGGGGTCTGGTAAGCCCCAGGCCATAATTGGCGTATTTACATATTTAACACCTTGCTTGATCATCGACTGCACACTGGAAAGCACACATTGATCACTACTGCCTCCATCCATGATCTGATTATCCGATTGCGTCAGGCCTGCCGCAAACTGCGATACGCTTGTTGCCTGTCTATCATAGGAGACAGTCACTATTTGAGATCCTTGATGACGACGATTGCTGGTTAGAGCACTCTGCTGACCTGTACGAGAGAACATGTTCGACGTGATGGTAGCATCTGCCGGAGTGGAGAACGATTGTGTCGTCTTGCCGCCCCCGGAAGGATTACACTGTTGCGCAACCTGTTTTGTGCTTTGCGGAGCCTGTTTTGATTGATGCGGCTGATTCGCACAGGATGATAGAATTGGGATCACAGCTAATAAGATAAAGCAGAAAGAATACAGGTAGGACCTACCATATGCTTTTATCAAGACAGTTATCCTTTTGATGTTTAGACTGGCTACGTTTCGCTTAACTTAGCAGTCAGCTCTCCCAAACACAAACATGCTTGTCAGAATGACTATCTGCACGCTCCTTTTATCGCTCACAGCGCTCAACATTGCTTGCGCTCTACTTCATCGTAGTGAAGCTGACCTGGTAGGGGCTCAGCGGGATAACAGAGCCATTGACGTGCACCTGTACACTATCAGCAGTCTTATTGACAAGCAACAGCATTCCGCTTGATGCCAGCGCATCCACACTGGCCGGATTGGAAACATTCGTTTGATAGAGCTTTGTACCCACCCCAAAATTTTCCATCAACGCTTTATAGCTATCATACCAGGGATTGGCCTGTCCGCCTCCCACCTGCAGAGTAGAAGTCCAGAGGCCATAATCGGATCCACCATTGCCAGCATTATTCCAGGATAAGGCGGTCGCGCCGCCTGCTTGAATAAATTGAACCATAGTAGAAGTTTTGAGCGCGTTATCCTCCTGCAAAGACGTATTACCCGTCTCAGTCCATGAGAACCATTCCGATAAATTGATCGGCAATGTGGTAGAACCAGGATAAAGTGTGGGATCAAGCGAGCGAATCCACTTAATCGTATCGGCAAAAAGGCTATCTGCCACAAAGGGCTGCTGATGCAGGACCTTCATGGTATCGCGATTCTCAAGAGAAGCATCAAAGGTAATAAAGCCTGCACCAACCTTATGCTGCAACCAGTACTGCAACACATCAAGAGGGCGTTGGTCAAGGATTCCATAAGGCTTCACGACATTTGAGGGATGGCTTTGCTGCGCATTGGACCAGGTATCGACAAAGACATAAGGGCCACCAACTTTTACCGTCGATTGGTCGATCTGGAGTGAACTGGCAACGTTCATCAAAGTTGTATAGACCTGATTATACATGTACGTATAGCCGTGCCGGGCGTTCGGTCCATCAGGATTGCCAGCACTGGTGGTGAAATCGTAATTGTTGATATCAGAGTCGTAATAGCCCTTGAGCTCATTCCAGACCTGGAAATAACGCACATTATACGGAGGCCGCATATAACGCTGTGCAACCGCCTGCACCAGATGCGTCCACGCATCCATCTTATTATCCAGGATACGAGATTCATAGGCCTCCACCTGCCACTCCTGATCGGCAGTCAACGGCTGCGTCTTGCCATGACCAGCGTACGTTCCTTTCATCCACCAGGGAGCAGTGGCCAGTGTAATCACCGGCGTTTCCCTCAGATTCTTTGCCATCTGCACACGGGCATCAAGTGCACTCCAATCGGTCGGGTCGGGCGTGGAAGGATCGGGCCAGGGATCGGGCAAGCCCCAACCCATGATTGGCGTATTTACATATTTAGCACTTTGCTTGATCATCAACTGCACATTTGCGACCGCGGTCGGGTCGCTGCTATTGCCTATATCTAGAGAACCATCGGACAATGTCAGACCTGATGCGAACTGCGAGGTTGTCACGCATTGCTTGTTGATTGTAACGGTTATCTCTGCCGCAGCGGTATTCGTGGGCTGCTTGCCATTGCACATCGCATTATACGTGGCAGTAGCGGTTGCGCTTGTATTGCTTGGAGCACTATTTTTACTCCCAAAACTATGAAACTGTGCATCACCCGGATTTTCTTTGCTAAATGGATTTGAGCAAGAAACCAGTAGTGGAACCAACAAGACGAGGAGAACCAGAGCATTAAAGGAGCGGACCCTCCAGGTTTTCATAACGATCCTCATTCTTCAATAACGCGATACGCAAGTGCCTATCAGTGGGATCTTCAATTTTCTCTTCCTTCATCATTCAGGGTGGTGAAAAAACTTGCACACGCAGTTAAATATAATTTTGATGGCATTTCGGCAAAAAAATATGTCAGAGTCTTACGCTCGTTATTACTAGAGCTTTTTCTAAACTATATTATGCAACAAAAGCGTAAAGATGAGTCAAATCCATAGGAAATATAGAGCATCACCGAATCACGTAAAAGTACTGATCGGCTGAAGTAGCAATCAGCTTTGAGAGTGATAGATAGAAACATATAGTATTTTCTTCTTATTTGCGGAAAAGATGCTAAACACCCAACCATCTATACTGTATAGTAACAGTAAGATCTTATTCCAAGAACCAACGTCGCTATCACAGCAACTGTTACACACTCAGGTTTTCTAATCAGCAGTAAGATCCTATTCTGAAAGCCAACCTACTATCGTTGTGCCATTGTCAAAAGTAATTGACGATATAGCCCAAAAATATTTTTGGTATTGTTTTTTTTTGTTATGGATAATATTATAGATGCGCAAACTTTTTCGACGCTGGTACAGCCACATTAAGTGATGAAGGTCTGCTTATTCAAGCTCATTTTTGAGAACTCTTCACCGGATAATGGGGCTCTACCTCAAAATTTCTATATACTTTAATTATCTTTTATTGTAGTTTTTGTACCATCCATTACACAAGCATCAAAAATGCTTTATGTATGATCGGATCAGCGATAAGCTGGAGGTGTTCTTGATACCGCTTGGCACTAGCGATACGTTATCGCCATATTTAAATACGGCAAATAATGCATATAATGCACGTATTTCTTCCATCATCACCGGTGTGGTGACGCGTTTTCACACAAAGATTGCTCTTATTTCAGCGCAAGAGACGCTCACCTATGATGAACTGAACAGGCGCGCGAACCAACTGGCTCACTACCTCCAATCCCAGGGAGTTGGACCCAATACCCTTGTTGGCTGTTACCTTGAGCGCTCCACCGACTTCATTGTGAGCGTGCTTGCCATACTCAAGGCAGGCGCAGCTTATATTCCAATGGACCCATCATATCCAGTCGGGCGGCTCAACTATATGATACAGGATGCACAGATGCCGCTGGTCGTGACAAAACAGGAGTTGGCGGAACAGCCAGGGCTGGAGTTGCCGCAGGCTATTTTACTGGATACACAGGCAGCATTACTTGCGGCACAAGACCAGTCAGACCCTGAAACAACGGTAACTGGTGAGGACCTGGCCTACGTGATCTATACTTCGGGTTCCACAGGTCTGCCCAAGGGAGTGCAAATTACACACAACAATTTAGCAAACCTGGTTGCATGGCATCACGAAGCTTTTGCCGTCACAGCTGACGACCGCGCAACACAAATCAGCAGTCCGGCCTTTGACGCGGCGGTCTGGGAAATCTGGCCTTATCTCACCAAAGGGGCTAGCCTCTACATTCCAGACGAAGAAACACGTGTGACGCCCGTTGCCCTACGTGACTGGTTACTCCAGAATAAAATTACCATCACCTTCTTGCCAACTGTGCTGGCCGAAAGCTTGCTGCAATTGGAGTGGCCTGGCAGCGCCCCGTTACGCTATCTGCTCACAGGTGCAGACACACTGCACCGCTATCCTACTCCTGCATTGCCATTCGCGCTGGTCAATAACTATGGGCCATCCGAAACAACAGTCGTCGCAACCTCAGGAGTCATTCCCCCCACAGAGCATCCTGAGACGCCTCCTTCTATTGGGCGCGCTATTACGCATGTCGATATTCATATTCTGGACAAAGATTTGCAACCAGTGCCAGTAGGGACAACGGGCGAGATTTACATTGGCGGAGCCAGTGTTGGAAGCGGCTATCTTCACCGTCCTGAGTTAACGGCTGAGCGCTTCATTCAAGATCCTTTCAGCAACAGTACACAAGCGCGACTCTATAAAACCGGAGACCTGGGCTACGCGTTACCGGACGGACAAATTATGTTTATTGGTCGCGAAGACCACCAGATCAAGATCCGTGGCTATCGCATTGAGCCTGGAGAAATCGTCCACTGGCTCAACGAGCTAGAAGATATTCAAGCAAGCGTAGTAGTCGCCAGCAAGGATGAAGATGCTGAGCAGAAGTCATTGATCGCCTACCTGGTCATGCAACCAGAGACAGAGCTAACAGCCAGCGAGATACGCGACGCCTTAAGCAATCACCTTCCCAGCTACATGCTTCCTGCTACATTTGTACAGATTGAGCAACTACCGTTGACTGCCAACGGAAAACTTGACCGCGCAGCCTTGCCGGAACCCGATGATGAGAATATGCTGCCAGATGAAGAAAGCGATGAGCCAGCCACAGTAATTGAAGAGCAGGTAAGCGAGATCATCGGAGAACTGCTGCACATAGAATATGTGGGCAGAGATGACAACTTCTTTATGCTGGGTGGACACTCCTTGCTGGGAACACAAATGATTGCACGTATACAGGCGTTATTCGAAGTCACACTCACCTTGCGCACACTCTTTGAATCTCCGACAGCGCGGCTCCTTGCAGATGAAATTGAGCAGCGCCTGATAGACAAAATCACAGCCATGAGCGAAGATGAAGCGCAATCATTACTGCGTCAAGGGCAAAATCAATAGCTTATACCAATATCATCCCTATTTATTAAGTAGAAGAAGATAAAAGGTTACATTATTATGGCACTTAAAAAGGCTGCAGCGGCAAAGCAGCAACAGACCGCTGCCTTAAGTCTATTTCATCTGCTTGACCCGCAGGTTCTGGGCAATCCGTATCCGCTCTATCAGCGCTTACGTACCGAGGATCCGGTGCACTGGGATCATTTTCTGCATGCCTGGGTCGTCACGCGTTATGACGATGTACGCACGGTCTTTCAACAGTTTTCCGCTGATCGCGCCTTTACTGACGAGCAATTAAGCACAATGGGTCTGGAGAAATTGGCCCCGCTGGCACGCGTGATGGTCAAGCAGATGCTTTTCATGGACCCACCACAACACACTCGTATTCGTAGCCTGGCATCAAAGGCGTTTACGCCACGGCGTGTCGAATTATTGCGCTCACACATTCAAGATATCTGCGATGATCTGCTGGATGCAGTACAAAGTAAAGGCAGCATGGATGTCATCGCGGACCTTGCCTACCCCTTACCCGCGATTGTCACGGCCGAAATGCTGGGCGTCCCAACCTCCGATTGGCGGCAACTTACTGCGTGGTCCGCCGACTTCGCTCAGATTCTGGGAAACTTCCAGCACAATCCAGACTTTGCCGCGCAAGCCTTGAAGACCGTAGAAGAAATGCTGGAATATTTCAGCGCCCATGTCAAAGATCAACATGAACATCCCCGTGAAGGACTGATCAGCGCATTTATCTCCGCCGAAGTAGATGGAGACCATCTGAGTGATGATGAGATTGTCGTCAATACCATCATCACGATGGTAGGCGGTCAGGAGACGACAACCAATCTGATCGGGAATGGGTTGCTCACGCTGTTACGCAATCCAGAGCAACTGGAGAAGTTAAAGACCAATCTGGCACTGGTCCCATCCGCCGTCGAGGAAATGCTGCGCTACGAGAGTCCAAGCCAGCATACCGCTCGTCTGGCACCAGATGATATCGAGCTTGGTGGAAAACAGATCAAGAAACGTCAGGCCGTCATTGCCGTAATGGGTGCCGCCAATCGTGACCCCGAGCGCTTTGAGGATCCGGATCGCTTCGATATTACACGCACCAATAATCGACACATGGCCTTTGCCTGGGGGAATCACTTCTGCTTCGGAGCACCACTGGCCCGCATTGAAGGACAGATCGTCTTCGATACGGTACTCAGGCGTATGCCAGATCTGCAGTTGGTGCCAGAACCGATTCAATGGCGCGATAATCTGGGTCTACGTGGGATCAAGTCACTGCCAGTCACCTTCTAATTATGACGCGCCCTGGCACCGTTTGTATCGGGAAAGTACCAGGCCAGGGCGCTTTTGCCCATTTCGGGGTAAAAACGATATAATTCTTGCGATAAATATAAGGACATGTTTAATGGTGAAGTCAAAAAAATTATCAGATGCACAACGTGCGCTTTTAAAACAATATGTCCAGGGTAAACATCCATCCAATGCACATAAAACAATAGACGCTATCCCTAAACGTCAGCAAGCTAACTGCGCACCGCTCTCATTTGGGCAACAGCAAATGTGGTTATTGGCGCACTTGATCCCCGATGTCCCTGTGTACAATGAGTCCGTGACGGTCCGTATCCCTGGCCAGGTCGATGTGCATGCACTTGAGCAAAGCCTGAATGCCTTTATCCAACGCCACGAGGTGTGGCGTACAACGTTCCCGCTCGTCGATGGAGAACCAGTGCAGATGGTTCATCCTGAATACACTCTACACATGCAGGTGATTGATCTACGCGATCGACCACTTGCCGAGCGGGAACCAGAAGCTATACGTATAGCAACAGCACGGGCCAAACCATTGTTTGACCTGACTGAACTCCCGCTCTTACGGGCGACGCTGATCCATCTGGATGATGATGATCATCGTCTCTACCTGACATTGCACCATATTATCTTTGATGGCACCATCTACAAAATTTTTTTACCAGAGCTCTATAAGCAGTACGAAGCTATCATCACACAGGGACAGCTCGCGGCTCTGCCTGCACTACCAATTCAATACTCGGACTTCGCCGCATGGCAACGTGAACGTGCGCAGGGAAAGCAACAAGAGGAGCACCTGAACTACTGGAAGCAGCAACTCATGGATGCTCCGACGCTTGAATTACCAACGGACCGACCCTATCCAGCACAACAGACCTATAATGGAACCCGCCTGGGCTTTACACTCTCACAAGAACTGACTGAAGGACTGAAAAAGCTGAGTCGCACGCACAGCACAACGCTGTATGTCACCCTGCTTGCGGCCTTCAATATATTGTTATGGCGCTACTCGGGTCAGGATGACTTCCTGGTCGGGAGTACCACAGGCGGACATACCCATCCCGATGTGCAACAACTCATCGGCATCTTCGTGAATACAGTTGTGCTGCGTGCCGATATGTCGGGGAATCCAACCTTTCTCGAACTGCTCAAGCGAGTGCAGGACGTTGTGCTTGACGCCAACGCACACTCAGATGTGCCATTTGAACATGTCGTCCGAGAGCTACAAGTTGGGCGCGACCCGGTACGCAATCCACTTATTCAGGTCATGCTCTCGCTCGAACCACCACTACCAGTGCTGTCCTCAGGTTGGACTATTACACAATCCGATGTTGAAATCAAGACAGCAAAGTTTAATCTTGTGATGCAACTTGATGATCGGCCAGATGGCTTTGATGCCTGGTTGGAATACAATACGGATCTCTGGCGACCAGAGACGGCACAACGCATCGTCGGACACTGGCGTACCATTCTGGAAGCCGTCGTGGCTGATCCAACCCAACATATCGCCAGCCTGCAACTGCTGACCGCAGCAGAGCAGCAGCAAATCATAGTAGACTGGAATGATACAGAGGTACGCTATCCAGAGGAATGGTGTCTGCATCAGCTCGTTGAGCAGCAGGCTGAGCGTACACCACAGGCTATCGCGGTACACTTTGAAGAGCAAACATTAACGTACCAGGAACTCAACCAGCGTGCGAACCAACTGGCTCGCCATCTTGATAGCCTGGGAATCGGGCCCGATATGCTTGTTGGAGTATGTATGGAGCGCTCACTAGAGCTCGTCATCGCCATACTCGCCATCTTGAAAGCGGGAGGAGCCTATGTACCGCTCGATCCCGACTATCCGGCCGATAGACTCGCATATATGATCGAAGACGCGCAGCTCTCACCAGTTCTGACACAAAGCCATGTACGCCAGGTCATCGCCGCAACAGGCGTCCACATGATTTGTCTGGATGAGCATCATTACCTGACGGCAGCGCTGGATAGCAGCAATCTGCATAAACCGGTGCAGCTAGATAATCTGGCCTACCTGATCTACACCTCCGGCTCCACCGGCAAGCCCAAAGGGGCCATGAACACGCATCGAAACATCTACAACCAGTTAAGCTGGCGCCAGGCAGCATCGTGTCGCATCACGGCTCAAGACCGTATCTTGCACAAAACGTCCTTCAGCTTTGATGTCTCGGTCTGGGAGTTCTTCTGGCCCTTAATAGTGGGAGCTAGAATCGTCATCGCACGTCCAGAGGGACATCGTGATCCAGCGTACTTGAAAGAAGTGATCATCAAGCAAAAGATCACCACCATGCACTTTGTGCCATCGATGCTGCAACTTTTCCTGCAGGAACCAGGCCTGGAGCAGTGCAGTAGTCTACGACAGGTCATGAGTGGTGGCGAGGCACTGACGCCAGAGCTACAACAAACCTTCTTCGCGCGCTTCCCCGAGCCAGTCCGTTTATACAATATGTATGGGCCTGCCGAGGCAGCCATTGACGTCACCGCATGGGAATGCCGACGCCAGGAAAAGGATCAGAGAACCATCCCCATCGGCTATCCAATCGCCAATACGCGAATATATATACTCGACCCTCGACTTCAGCCCGTGCCCATCGGAGTCGCTGGTGAACTGTACATCGGAGGTATGAGCGTTGGTCGTGGCTATTACAGACGCCCGGATTTGACCGGGGAGCGTTTCATACCCGATCCATTCAATAACGTGGCTGGTGCGCGGCTCTACAAAACCGGAGACCTGGCACGCTATCGCCCGGATGGCGCCATTGAGTACCTGGGACGTATCGACTACCAGGTCAAACTGCGTGGCTTCCGTATCGAACTGGGTGAGATCGAAGCGTTATTACAACAGCAAGCTGGCATTCAACAAGTCGTTGTCATCGTACGTGAGGACAAACCCGATAACAAGCAACTGGTAGCCTATCTGGTCGCGGACCAGACTCATGCCAGCAAAGAGAGTCTGTATACCGTCCTCAAAGAGCATCTGCCGGAGTATATGGTGCCATCTGCATTCGTTTTTATCGATGCACTTCCATTAACGCCTGGCGGAAAAGTTGATCGGCGAGCATTGCCTGCTCCAGACATGAGCCAGGCAACCATCGGAGACAATAACTATAGTGCGCCCACCGAGATCATACACTACCAGTTGCTCAATATCTGGGAAGAGCTTCTGGCAGCTCGCCCCATCGGTATCAAGGACAATTTCTTCCATCTCGGGGGACATTCATTGCTCGCCGCCCGTCTCGTCATGCGTATCGAGCAGGTCTTTGGCAAGAAACTCTCATTATCAACACTCTTTGCCGGGCCAACGATCGCAGATATCGCGCGTGAGTTAACACAACACACACAGGCAAGACCACGCTCACCATTGATTCCAGTGCAAACAGCTGGAGCAATTGGGCAAGTTGGAGCCAAGAAACCTTTCTTCTTCTTACATGGGGATTGGACAGGAGGTGCATACTACTGTTTCAAACTGGCTAAGCAAGCAGGGCCAGATCAACCTTTTTATGTATTAGAGCCCTCGGCCTTCTTTGAAAAAGGCTATGACATCCCAACGATTGAAATGCTCGCCGCATCATATCTGCAACTGGTTCGTTCGGTACAACCCGAAGGTCCTTATTATCTGGGAGGATATTGTAATGGTGGTATGATTGCCTATGAGATGGCACAACAATTGCAGCAGCAGAGCCAGCAGGTTGCATTTCTCCTGCTCGTCAATCCATCCGCGCAGTCACTTGCGACAAAATTTGTCACTATTTTTGACCGTATACTGCATTTACCCAAACGGCTACAATGGAAACTCTATCTGCAACTGCGTCATGTCTTTATCCGCAAAGTACGGCCAGCGCTGTTACATCTGACACAGCAAGTTGACCAGCAATTAATGGCGGGTATCGCGGTCCTTATCAATCAAGATCCAGCGTTTAGACGGCTTATAGCACCGATACAGACGCTCAAGAAAGACTACAGCACCGCCTTTTCCTGGGCCTTAGAGCACTATAGATTCCAGCCCTATCCGGGCAAAATCACCTATCTATGGTCACGTGAAGACCTTATGAGCGGAACTAAGGATGCCTGGTTACACCACGTCCAGGCCAGGGAGAGCGAATCATTTCTTATTCCCGGCACACACTATAGCATTTTAACCAAAGAGATTGAGGCCTTTGCACGCTTATTGGGCAATAGTTTACAAGTCGCGCAGGAGCAGCAAAAAATAGCAGAAGATGCCTAATTACTGTCTGAGAGCGAGAAGGATGCATCTACCAATCGTAGTACTTTACAAGCATGCCGATTTTAGTAAAAAATTAATTATAAGTTCGAACAGGATGAAATTTCATGCAAGAAGCAAAATATTATCCTAATATTAGTGTTGTCATACCAACGCGAAATGAAGCAGAAAACCTCTACCATACACTACCGATGATTCCCTCGATAGTAACGGAGGTCATACTCGTAGATGGTCATTCTATTGACAATACAATAGAAGTAGCAAAATCTCTTTATCCATCGATTCGCATTTTAGAGCAGACAGGAACAGGCAAAGGGGACGCGATGCGTCTGGGTTTTGCCAATTGTACAGGAGATATTATCATCATGCTGGATGCCGATGGTTCGGCACATCCAGCAGAGATTTATCGCTTTGTTGAAGCCTTGATGGCCGGCTATGACTTCGCCAAGGGCTCCCGCTTTATCAAAGGTGGAGGCAGCGATGATCTTACATGGCTCCGCCGCCTGGGAAACTATGGGCTATGCGCATTCGTCAATATACTCTTTGGGCAAAAATATAGCGATCTCTGCTATGGCTATAACGCGTTCTGGCGTCGGAGCCTTGACTACGCGCACCTGGATTGCACGGGGTTTGAGATTGAGACGCAGATCTGTTTGCGCATGTACAAGTCCAAAATGAAGATCACGGAAGTTCCCAGCATGGAGCACGCGCGCATCCATGGTCAAAGCAACCTTCGCACATTCCGCGATGGGTGGCGTGTCTTGAAAACCATTATACGTGAGCGCAGCTTGAGTGGAGTCACGCCAAAACCGCAGGACGTCTCATTTACGTCGGAATATGAGAGCCGAACATCATCGCCATCTTTATCCACAGAAGTCACACTGTAGAAGATCATCTGCTCCTTATGCGTTAGCAGCTATAGTAAAAGAATTGCATATATGAATACAGCAACCGAACTTACGGTATCAGTAATTATTTGTGCCTATACACAAGACCGCTGGGACTGGCTGGTGCAAGCAGTAGAATCGGTGCAAAAGCAAACACGGCCAGCATCTGAAATTATTGTCATTATCGATCACAATCCATCTTTACTCGTAATGGCTCAGACGCAACTACGAGAAATTATAGTCAGTGGCAATCGCGAGACACGTGGTCTATCGGGTGCACGTAACAGCGGTATTGCCCTGGCACGAGGTGAAGCGCTTGCGTTTCTTGACGATGATGCGATAGCGGCTCCAGATTGGTTGGAACAACTCACGCAGAGCATGCATGATCCACAGATATTGGGAACGGGAGGAGCAGTGCAGCCATACTGGACAAAACAGAAACCAGCGTGGCTACCGGAGGAATTTTACTGGGTTGTCGGCTGTACGTATCGAGGGCTACCAGACACAACAGCACCCATACGCAACCCCATCGGTGCCAACATGTGTATACGACGCGAAGTCTTTAGTACAATCGGAGGATTCCGCAGTGGCATCGGGCGTGTAGGAACGCGTCCAGTCGGATGTGAGGAGACAGAGCTGTGCATTCGAGCGCGCCAATACTGGCCGCAGCGCACATTCCTCTTCCATCCACAGGCGCAGGTTAGCCACGTAGTACCCGAGCAGCGAGCGAACTGGCGCTACTATCGGTCACGTTGTTACGCGGAGGGCATCTCAAAGGCATTTGTAGCACGCTTTGTAGGGGCGAAAGACTCCCTCTCGTCAGAGAGCGCCTACACATTACAAACACTGCCCGCCGGGGTGCTCAAGAATATCAAAGCAGCGCTTGTTGGGCGTGATAGAGCAGGCTTCGCGCGCGCAGGTGCAATTATCATGGGGCTACTGATCACGGCGATCGGCTACCTCGTAGGACGTTGTTTCGCGCAACCAACTAAAGATGAGCAGCAACTTACCCCAATACCTGTCGTTGACGACACACTACAGGCACCAACAATATGATGTCGAATGTCTAATTATCAACAATAAGACTTATTAAAACCTCTAAATTGCAACGGGAGCTTTTGTTCGTGAAAATTTCGTTACTCATACAATGGTTCAAAAAGAATAGCGTCATGCTGTTGAATACAGGGTCGCTTATTGGTACCATGTTAGTAACATCGGGTCTGGGCTTTGCCTACTGGTTCGTTGCAGACCGACTCTTCCCATTAAGCGCGGTGGGTCTGGCATCAGCCGCCACATCGACCATGATGTTGCTCTCAAGTATCTGTTTGCTAGGTCTAAGCACCCTGCTGATTAGCGAAATACCACGCAATCGAGGGAAAGAAGGCACGATTATTAGTGCCGCCCTTCTCCTGGTAGGCGGAGTTGGCACCATTGTTGGCATCATCTTTGCCCTGCTGACTCCGCTCATTTCCAAGAATATGGCACCCATCGGAGCCAGTTTCACGAACATCATCCTGTTTGCACTCGGCATCGGCCTGACCTCGATGACGATCATCCTGGACACATGTATGATCGCGGTACTGCGAGGATCATTACAGTTCTGGCGTAATGCGATCTTCGCAGTCCTCAAGCTTGTCCTGCTCTTCTTTGCTTCAATCTTTATAGCAGAAAAGACTGGCATCAATATTTATGCAACCTGGGCCGCCAGTAATCTACTTTCAATGGTTCCCCTTGTTATCTATGGCGTAATCAAAGCCAGAAAGACCGGACGCAGCCTTCGCCCACAATGGAGCATGCTACGCCGACTTGGTCGCTCCGCCATCCAGCACTATATTTTAAATCTGGTCTATCAGACACCGGCCCAAATTTTGCCGGTCATCGCCACAATCATGCTTTCAGCATCAGCTAATGCCTGGTTCTATACGGCATCGATGATCGCCAATTTCCTGTTCGCGGTTATCGGCTCGCTCACCACAGTCCTGCATGCCACCAACGCGGCCCAAATACATACATTAACCCAGAAATCACGTATGACCGTCGGGTTAGCAACCGCAGTCAGCGCATGCGCGGGCTTGATACTATTTCTAGGAGCTCATATCATTCTGAGCTTTTTCGGGCAAAGCTATGCCGACCAGGCATCCTGGAGCCTGCGTATTCTCGCCCTTGGCGCATTTCCCCTCATCATCAAATATCACTATCTCGCGATACATCGTATCAAGGATGAGGTTTCAAAAGCCATCATTCCCATTAGCGTTGGGAGTGTTTCAGAATTGATTATGGCTGTAATATTCACACACTTTTTCGGACTCACCGGACTGAGCCTGGGTTGGGTTGCCGGCATGTATCTAGAGGCAGCTATCATGAGTCCGGTTGTTGTGCGCACACTGCGTGGAGTCGATACACAGGTCGAGTTTATTAGCTCGACAGGTGAACTGGCAACAGAAGATATCTTCGGTGTCGGCGACTTGGAAGAAAGACCAACTGAAATCTCGATGAAGATCATGGCCATTGAAGCAACAACCGATATGATCCGTAGCATCGTGATCATGGATGCACCAACAATCAAAATACAATCCTCACAACTGTATGGAGACGAGGATATGAATACGCCAACGATCAGACTCAACGAAGGGCAAATACATAAGGGTCTGGCCGAAAAGAGAGAGCGCGTACAAAAAGGTACAGCGATCCAGCCCAGACAGGTTGTCGAGTTCATGAACGCACCAACCATTAAGATGCAAAGTATTAAGCGACTAGGTTCGTCTAAGCCTATCAAGAAAACGCATGTGGAACGCTTAGACACGGCCGAATTTCAGAAAATAACAGCAGCCAGGCGTGATCAAGAAGAAAGAGAGCAAATGAAGCATTGATAAAGAATAACTTATGTTCTATAAACATAGCTATTTATCATAGTGAAAAAAGGATAGAGAATAAATAAATGATAAAAGTTAGCTCAATGCCAACTGAAAAAACGCACCGTGGGCTACCGGATCTACATCTCATGGATATTATATGTTGCCTCTTACCACTGGCTATTTTTGTACTCTGGTTTGCCTCGCTGGAAAATGTACATATGGGGCAGATCACAGATTACGGATTGGTCTCGGTTATGCCGCCCATGATGATTGCGGCAATTGCGCTAATGAGTCTCAGTTTCTGTATCACCTTACAGCGTAGTACATACCGGGCCCCCCTTTTGCTATTGCACGTGGCACTTATCATCTTTATTCTGTATGGTGTCACACCACTGATCGAGCAAATGCCACGTTTTGACATTGTCTATCGCCACGCAGGCTACACTGAATATCTGCAGCGAACCGGGACGACCAATCCTAACCTGGACGCCTATTTTAGCTGGCCTATATTTTTCACACTGGCAGCTTTTTTTAATAGTAGCGCAGGCTTCAGCAATATCCTGCCATACGCGGACTGGGCACCAGTTGCATACTGCATCATGTACCTGGGTCCACTCTATATGATCTTTTCATCCTTCACAAGGAATAAGCGCATTGTCTGGCTGGCCATCTGGTTCTTCTACCTGGCAAACTGGATCTGGCAGGATTATTTCTCGCCACAGGGCTTCAACTTTTTCATTTATCTTCTGATCATTGCCATCCTGGTCAAATGGTTTAAAACACCAGTGGATCTCCCCGCGCGTCCACTCTGGCGACGTTTGCGGCGTATTCCTTTCGCGACAGAGATCTATGACTGGCTCACAGCGCCCGATCCATTACAGACACAGGCCAGCCCGGCATTACGCGTTGGTCTGCTGCTTTTTATCCTGGTTATTTTCGCCTTCGATGTAAGCAGCCACCAGCTCACACCTTTCTTTACGATATTAAGTGTCGGAGGGCTGATCATCTGTCACCGCACACCGCTCTGGTGGCTACTCATCGCAATGATTGCGATGACAGTTTTCTGGCTCCTTGTAATGGCCCAAACATTCCTGGTTGGACATACAAGTATGGTCTTCTCCGGCCTCCATATCTTCTCGTCCTTCAGCGACAATGTCTCCAACCGCGTAGCAGGCAATCCTGGTCATACACTGGTTGCAAAACTACGTATTTATATGTCGGTACTCATCTGGGGTCTGGCATTTTTGGGTGCGCTGGCTCGCCTGCTCAATAAAGAACGCGATGCCTCGCTTGTCATCCTGGCAATAATGCCTTTTCCATTATTTATCATTCAACCATATGGCGGCGAGATGTTGCTGCGCAGCTACCTCTTCGCGTTGCCTGCGATGGCCTTCTTTGGTGCATCACTATTCTATAGCTATAGCGCGCCGATAGCTATGGCGCGGCGTCTGCCATTCCTGCGACGCCTACCACTAGCATTTCTGCAACGACCAGCCTGGCACTATCTCTCACTTATATGCGTGAATATGTTGCTGGTAGCCCTCTTTCTTTTCGCACGCTATGGCAATGAGCGCGACGACTATATCACCTACAATGAGTTCAATGGCGTCAACTACCTGTATAATAGTGCGCCGCCAGGATCGTTGTTTATGACCGCGTGGCTGGGAGGCCCCTGGCAGTACAAAGACTACGAAAAATATACACTCGATAACCTGGGGGCAACCGAGACAACGGATGTTGCCATTTATCCGATCAATGTACCAGTCATTGTCAAATATATGCAACAGGAAAGTACCGGAGGTCACGCCTACCTCATCTTCACGCGCAGTGAAATCGCAACCTTTGACGCAACCTCAGGTATGCCGGCCGGGAGCCTGGCCAAATTGGAGCAGGCAGTAACAAAATCGGGCGACTTCAATTTGATCTACCGCAATCCAGACGTGCAGATATTCGCCCTGGTCAGTTCAGCACAAGGAGGTCAATAGACATGAGATACGCACGATGGTTCTGGCCGATCATTATCATCTGCTTTGCACTGGCCGCGCCAATCACGATGCGTGTCCTTCCAAGTAGCCCACTACGGCCACTTGTCATGATGGTGTTTCTCTTCATCTGCCCTGGTATGGCACTTATACGCTTCCTGCATCTGCGAGAGCGCGCATCAAAACTGGCACTGGCACTGGCAGTAAGTTTCTCGGTTGATGGTCTTATCGCTGGCGTCTATCTATATAGCTATCACTGGTCCCCACTGGGGATTATGAGTACCCTGGCACTCATAAGCATCGTCGCGGTAATTGTTGAGGTCACGAATGCCCACGTGGCACTTTACCAGCACATCAGCGTGCTACGGCGACTTGGAACCCTGCTCACACATCCATTGATCATTGGCACGAGCCCCGTCAGGCATGTACCACTCGATATCGTCGAGACACCAACGGTTCAGATCCCCAGTATGCAAGTACATGCTCAGGCAAAAGGGAGATCGTACCAGAATGGAGATGCTCCATGTATTGAAGAGACGCCAACGATGCTTCTCCCAAGCTCACAGGTCACAAATGGAGGGATAGAGGATCGACCTACCGCTCGGGAAGAGATTGGGCACACACCAAAGATAGCAGCGGAGGTTGAGGACCTTCCTACCGCTCAGTTAGGGGCTGTAGCAGCCCCGCAATCAAACGCAGAGATCGAAGATCTCCCTACCACGCAACTAGGCGCTGTAACAGCCGAAAAAACGCCGCCACAAATAGTAGAGAACACTGCCCAGGTAGACCAGGGAGCCGCCAATAAAAAACGGCCTCCTATGCAGTTTGTCATACACAAAAAAGCCAGAGAGGAAGAGATCGAGCATAAGCCCGCCAGGCTAGAGGATGAGATGGTACAGAAACCTGCCATAGAGACACCCAGAAACGAGTCAGGCAAAACAGATGCACCTGGTCATGATATAGCCTCTACCAGCCAACCACTCCAGATGCCTGGTCAACGACCCCGCATTGGCCGGTCACGCCTACAAAGCGCACCAAAGGAAAGTAATCCTAAATGATGAAAACCATGGTAAAGCCTATACAATGATACTTATCTGCCAGTAGAAGATAATGATCGATTATTAATCGTTATAGCCGGCTACGCCACGCTACATCCTGCTGGAAGGAGATAAAAAATAAGCGCATCTATCTCCAGGAAACCTACGAATACATATCAATTTACTTATAAATGTATATTTCTATATTGTTATGCTGGTCTGAAAGGTTTTTTTGTGTACCAAAAGCAGAAGCCATTAAAAGTATTGATGGCAACGCCCCGCTACTTCCCAGAGACGGGTGGAACGGAAATGCATGTTTATGAAGTAGGACGGCGCCTTGTCAAAAGTGGAGTTGATGTAACATTATTAACGACCATCCCTCATACACACATAGGGTCAATACCCACAGAAGAAAAAATAGAGGGCATGCGCGTTGTACGCTTGCATGCATGGTCACAGCCGCCAGAATTTTTTATCACACCAGGTATAAGCTCTTTTATACAACAAGAACATTGGGATCTGATCCACTGCCAGGGATGTCATACATTGTTTCCAGTATTAGTTATGCGTGCGGCCAGAAAAGGAAAGATACCGTATGTCACCACATTCCACTCAGGAGGTCACTCATCGCACTTGCGCACACGGCTGAGAGACACCCAATGGAAAGTTATTCGTCCACTGCTGGCAAACGCGGAAAGGCTGGTTGGCGTATCCAGCTTCGAGGCCAACTATTTTCGCAATGTGCTACAACTGCCAGAAAAACAGTTCACCGTCATTCCTAATGGATTTAGCGTATCAGATCAGCCATCACCAACAGAAAAGAAAGCTATTGAACCTGGCTTAATCGTCTCAGTTGGACGCCTGGAGCGCTACAAGGGCCATCATCACCTTATTCAAGCGCTTCCTCGAGTGCGTGAGACCCATCCTGATGCGCACTTATTGATATTAGGAGCAGGCCCTTATGAAACGACCTTGCGCAAACTTACACAGCAACTTGGTATGACCGAGCATGTAACGATCCGTGCAATACCCGCGAACAGTCGTCAGGAAATGATGTCGCAGCTCTCACAGGCCGCTCTGGTTACTTTGTATAGTGAGTACGAATCGCAAGGCATCGCGATCATGGAGGCCCTTGCACTACAACGTCCAGTGCTCGTAGCGAATACCTCCGCCCTGCAAGAGTTCGCAGAGAAAAAGCTGGTGCGTTCTGTCGCCCTTAATAGCACGCCAGAAGAGCTAGCAGCCGCGATTGTCAGACAGTTAGATGATCCGCTCATTCCAGAGCAACTTGACTTGCCCACCTGGGATGATTGCGCGAAAAGCCTCAATATGCTTTATCATACAGCAACCAGACAAACATCGAACTGCTTTTAAATCCCCCTTTTCCAGCGATGCATTTAAAAAGTCTGCCCGTCAGATTGTCTGACGGGCAGACTTTTTAAATGCATCGCTGGAAACAAGCGACGAATTACCCTCATAATATGAAGCACCCGCCGCTTACGTTTCCATGACCGTTATGTCAGTTAGCCTTTCACGACGATAATCGGCTTCAGCCGTACAACCAGGCTGGCCAGTCCGGCGTTGTGCACAACATTGACCACCTGCTGGGCATCCTTGTAGGCCTGGGGAGCCTCTTCAGCTAGCAGGTTCTTGCTGTGAACACGGATGGCAATGCCTTTCTTCTCCAGCATCTCCAGCAGTTGCTTGCTCCCCACGGCCTTTTTGGCGGCGGTCCGGCTCAAGCGGCGCCCCGCACCATGGCAGCAGGAGCCAAAGCTCTGCTCCATCGATCCCGGCGCGCCGACCAGCATGAAGGAGTAGCGTCCCATATCACCGGGGATGAGCACCGGCTGGCCGACCGCGCGGTACTTCTCTGGTACCGCCGGATGTCCCGCAGGAAAAGCACGGGTCGCGCCCTTGCGGTGGACACAGACACGCTTCATCTCACCATTGATCTCATACTCCTCCATCTTGGCGATGTTGTGACAGACATCGTAGACCATTGGCATGTCTTTGGGACGTGCTTTACGGCCAAAGACGCTGGAGAAGGCCTGGCGCACCCCATGCATGAGCAGTTGACGATTGGCCCAGGCGAAGTTGGCGCCACAGGCCATCGCTCCCAGATACGCCTGCCCCTCTTCAGACTGCAAGGGCAGGCATGCCAGTTGACGGTCGACCAGGTGAAATCCATATTGCTGCTGCTTCGATTCCGCCAGCTTGATATAGTCTTCCGCCACTTGATGACCGAATCCGCGTGAGCCGCAATGGATCGTAACGACGACCTGGCCTTTCTGTGCAAGTCCAAGCGCCTCGGCGGCTTTTTCATCGTAGATGTGATCCACGACCTGCACTTCACAGAAGTGGTTGCCTGATCCCAGGCTGCCCAACTGTTTCATGCCGCGCAAAACAGCCTGGCGACTCACCGCCTCGGGCCTTGCTCCAGCCAGGCGCCCATTCTCCTCGGTAACCTCAAGGTCAGCGGCGGTCCCATACCCCTCGTCCACAGCCCATTCCGCCCCACGCACCATCACTTCGCGCATCTCTGTCTCGTTGAGCAGACGCATACCGTCTCCGCCCACTCCAGATGGCAGATTACGGTAGAGCTCGTCGGCAAGCCGGTCAATGCTGCCTTTAATCTGGTCGCGCAGCAGGTCAGTGGCAAGCAGGCGCACACCACAGTTGATGTCGAAGCCAATACCGCCGGGAGAGACAACGCCCTTCTCTGCATCGGTCGCCGCCACACCTCCCACCGGGAATCCATAGCCCCAGTGAATATCAGGCATTCCCAGAGAATGACCGACGATCCCAGGTAGCGTCGCCACATTCGCCACCTGTTGCAAGGCATTGTCATTCAGAATCATTTCTATCAGTTCGCTATCCGCATAGACGATCCCCGATACGTTCATAGCGTCATTATAGCGCCGGGGGATGCGCCAGCGGTTGTCATCAATGCGTTCCAATGGGATTTTATCGCCCATTCGTTCTCCTCTTCTCTATGTACGGTGGGCAGATACGGCGGCATTGGTGCATTCTCATACATATACGGCCGTATCTGTCCTTGTCTCAGTTACTGATCTGTGTAATCAGTCTTTTCGCCGAACAGATAGGTGTCGCTGACATATTTCAGAATGACGCGGCCAATCTTGGGATTGTTCCGCTCGACCAGCGGCCGAACCACCAACCCTTCACGCATGTGAGCGCCATTCTCCATCAGTAAGGTTTTACCTTCGCTATAGCGCTTGACCTCCTGCAGATCAAATGGGATGGTGGCCACGACTGGCACGGTTTCGATCCCATACTGCTGACAGATGGCCAGAAAATCCGGCCAGTTCTGATACTGGCCATCGATCATGAGATCGAAGGCACGGAAACCCAGGATACCTTTGTGCCCATAGTGCAAAGACTGTATCTTGCTCCCATAGACTTCCCCGAATAGTATGATCTGCCGATGATATTTTCCCAGTTCCTCCAGTACGTTTCGTACCGGCTCCAGGGCTAGTGGCGACCAGTAGATGTTCGAGGAAAAAGCATCATCGGCCGGACGCTTGCGCCTGACGGCTTTTGAGCCCCCCATCAATTCACCCTCGATCAGACCAACGCGGCTATTAGTGCCGTGAATTTTCTCGGTCAGCACAACGGTCTCACCCTCTTCAAAGATGGCTGGATAGTTGCGCATGTTTTCGATATCTGTGTATTCCATGAATAATGGATGATCCTGCTCGGCATCGCCCTGACCCGGCCGGATAGGTGGCTCGAACTTTTTGGCGCCATAGTAGTCGGCTACGTTTTCCCCTATCTCCCAGCTTTCATCGTCAGATCGAACAGCCAGGCCGAATGAAGGCTCCCCCCGTAGCCTGGCACAGCGAATGCGCTGCTTTGAGAGATATTTCGTTACGCCAAATCTCTCACTGACCTCAAGCGGCAACACAGTATCTACCGGGAAGTAGACGATCTTATCACCCACCTCGTACTGGTCCTTCTTGATCACCAGCTGCCAGCCTAAGACCTGAGCCAGTTCTAATGCATCGGCATTACTGTGCGGCGTTATCTTTTCAATCACGGCGACCGGCACAATAAGTGTACTCACAATACGCACCTTTCTTCAGGTATCTATACATAACTCATCTATGCAAAGGCACATGAATACTTCACAGGTAGATAAAAATTTGAATATCCCACTTTTGGGCACAAGATTACCCCGGGACATGATAAAGTCGTGATGAGACAAGCATGCCACAACACGGAATATGCTCCTGGGATGCAGGACCCGATAAAAAAAAGATTCGCTCTGGCAGCATAAAAAAAGAAGTGTGTGACGCCCCGATCTTAGAGATCGAAGATGATGCGGGCCCGGTAGCCCTCGTCGGTATGCATAATGGAGGCTTCGTGCCAGGTCACGGCTTTGATGGCGCTGCTCAAGTCGTGGCGCTGAGCATCGTAGGGCTCTCCACCAGCCCGGCCCTTCACCTGCGTCTCTGTGATGGCCTCTATCTCGAAGTGGCGAAAGAGAAGATATTCAGTATCGAATAAGAAAATCAGTTCGTTGAGCCAGGCGATAAGAAGAGAGACGGGATCATGCCCTTCAACGCTGATCTGGCGACTGGTCATAACACGTACCTGCTCGGGCACAACCATCAAACTTTCCATGCCTTGCGCGGCATGGCAAAAAAGCTCTTCAATGGTATCTCCAAAGGCGTGTATACCAATATCGGCGGTGTGTTCGAATACTTCATAAGGCTTTCGCATTACTATCGTGCTGCCAGGGTACTACGCGCGTTACGCGGTCTTTCACACGTGCTGCTTTGATATCCAGAATGATATGTTTGCATACGTACCCTCCTTTTCCTTTCGTGAAGTATTCATATCTCCATTTCATAGTAATCAATTATTTGTTATTTGTCAATACAACGAAGGACCAATTTGTGCCGCTCATAACCTTTTCGCTAAAATTGATGGTATCATGGCTAACACTGCTCATCCTTTAAAAAAGCTGGAGCGACCGACCAGAGTAACGAATGTAGTTACTCTGGTCGGTCGCTCCAGCTTTTCTCCGTCTTTGTGGTGTATGTTTTTTAAGGATGAATCTGGTGCGCCCAGAACTCGAGCAGATCGCTCTTGGTGACAATGCCTGCAAGCACATCTCCATGCATAACGGCGACCGCTGATGTGCAATCGCTAAACACCGGGTAAGCGTCTTTAGTTGGTGTATTGGCTCCAAGGGTCGGGAAGGCGTCCCCTTGAATTTCGCCTACCGCGCTACTGTCCAGTGGCTCTCCACTGGCCAGGCGGCGCAGTAACAGATCTTCGGTCAGGCTGCCGATCATGCGACCATCCTGCATCACGGGTGTCTGGCTGATACCATAGCGGCGCAACAGTTCCACAGCATCGGCAACCGAATCGTTGGGGGCGACGCTGACGACAAGCGGCATGCTACGGCTATGCGTGCGGCGGTAGCTCAACACGTCGGATAATGTGGGCTGCTCACTTTCAGCCTGCACCATCAGATCGTTCTCGCGCATCCAGGTCTCGTTGAACTGTTTACTGAGATAGCCACGACCAGTGTCGGGCAGCAGGATCACGACTACATCGTTGGCGGTCAGGCGTTTGGCATAAACCATGCCGGCGGCCAGCGCCGTTCCGGCGGAACCACCGGTCAGGATACCCTCTTCGCGTGCCAGGCGCTGCGCCCAGTGGAACGAGGTACGATCGTCAACTCGGATCACCTCGTCTACCAGTGTGGGATCATAGTTGCGCGGGAACATATCCATACCAATACCCTCAACCTTATAAGGCTTGGGAGTATCACCTGAATATACCGATCCCGCGGGGTCAGCGCCAATGATCTTGATATTGGGATTGACCTCTTTTAAATAACGACCCGTGCCAGAAATCGTGCCGCCGGTACCGATACCTGCTACAAACGCAGTCACCTTGCCCGCCGTATCGCGCCAGATCTCGGGTCCGGTCGACTTATAATGGGTAGCAGGATTGGCTGGATTGGAATATTGGTCAGGACAACAGGCGCCTGGAATCTCTTCGGCAAGCCGGTGCGCGACGTTTTTGTAGTAATCGGGCGATTCGTGGGTTGCACTGCTCGGACAGATCACCACCTCCGCTCCATAGGCGCGCAACAAACTACGCTTCTCTTCACTGGCCTTGTCCGTCATGACAAAAATACAGTGGTAGCCTTTAATCGCGGCCGCGATTGCCAGGCCATGCCCTGTATTACCACTTGTAGGCTCAACGATCGTACCACCGGGTCGTAATAACCCCTGTTGTTCGCAGTACTCGATCAGATTGGGACCAATGCGATCCTTTACACTGCCGCCTGGATTCATCATCTCCATTTTAACAAGGACGAGCGGTGCAACGTCGCTGGCAATCCGATTGAGGCGTACGAGGGGAGTATTCCCGATTGTGTCGAGTACCGTTGGGAAGTAATGCATCTCTCCCATCGCAGGTTCTGTTGTTTCTTTCACGTATTTTTGCCTCTTTGAGGTTAATTCCTGATGAGCACAAAACGAACCGCACAAACCAGGCGCTCTGGTCCCGTGCGGTCCTTCGACAGGCTCCAGTGCCAAGGACGCTCTTAATCTCTCTGCCTGAGAAATATCGTATCTACCCACCAGGTCTAATCTATATGAGTGTATAATCTAGCCCATAGTATAGCACATGGGCGCTCCTTCGTCTGTAATGATTCTATGGCTATAAGAATTCAGCCTGTTGCTTGTCAGGGAGATTCATTTCTTCTATGATAAGCATCTATATTCTTATTGATATCTATCTACAGCTATGTTTCTGCTCAAAAGGATAATCTATGGTGCAAAAAAAAAGATGGCTTTCTGATGGTTCACTGTTGCTCATTGCTGCTATCTGGGGCCTGACGTTTGTGCTGGTGCAGGATGCGATCGCGACGCTTCCTCCGTTTTCGTTTGTGGCTATACGCTTTAGCTGGGCTGCTCTGTTTCTGCTTCCATTTCTGGCCAGAAAAACGCGCGAGTCCGCGACACCAGTGGCGATTTCACGCTGGCGCATTCTGATCAGTGGAGGCGTGCTGGGCTTTTTTCTCTTTCTCGGCTATAGCCTGCAGACCTTCAGCTTGCTCTATACAACCTCTGGCAAATCAGGCTTCTTATTGACCTCAGCATAAGGTTCTAAAGTCGTCCATACTCAAACCGATAAAAGGAGGTATGAGCAAGAAAGAACAACATCCCAACGATTGGCGTGAATGGCGACGACTGCGCGCTTGGCAGCTGTATACGCAGGGCTGGAGACAAAAAGACATCGCCGTAGCCCTTGGAGTAACCGAAGGAGCGGTGAGTCAGTGGATGAGCCGAGCCAGGAAAGAGGGCTCGGAGTCCTTGCGACAACAACCGCCACCAGGTCCCCAGCCCAAACTGACCGAAGAACAGCGAGCCCAGTTGCCCGATCTGCTGGCCAAAGGGGCCGAGCACTATGGGTTCCGCGGCCAGGTATGGACCACAGCCCGCGTGGCAGTGCTTATCAGGCAGCACTTTGGGGTCAGCTATCATCCCGCCCATTGCAGTCGCCTCCTGCGGAGCCTCAAGCAGAGTGTCCAAAAACCGGAGGAACACGCCAGCCAACGCAATGAAGAGGCGATCAACGCCTGGACAGACGAACGGTGGCCCGCGCTTAAAAAAAAGCCGAGCAGGAACAGCGGCAGATCGTCTTTGTAGACGAGTCGGGCTTTTACCTGCTGCCGATGGCGGTGCGCACGTATGCTCCGGTGGGCCAGACACCAGTGTTGCGAGTGCCGCTGACACGCGATCATGTCTCGGCGATTGGGGCGATTACCCCGCAGGGACGTCTCTTTATGCAGACGCAATCTCATTCCTACAAAGGAGAGGATGTGGTTGGTTTTCTCAAGCACCTGCTTCGCCAGATTCCCGGGAAGTTGCTGGTGATCTGGGATGGATCGAGCATCCATCGCTGCCAAGCGGTCAAAGACTTCTTGGCGCAGGGAGGCGCAGCTCGCCTTCACCTGGAACGCTTGCCTGCCTATGCGCCTGAGTTCAATCCGCAGGAAGGGGTGTGGAATTTGCTCAAACGTCGTGAACTTAAGAATGTGTGTTGCAAGGATTCCACCGAGCTGAGTTATGCCTTGCTGCTGGCTCTTGCCCGCCTTCGGCATCGCAAGCAGACCTTGCGTCACTGTTTCGTTCATGCTGGCTACTCACTTTAGCTTTTTATGCTGAGATCAATAACAGGCTTGTCGGTGGCCCTGGTTCCACTACTGGCATGGCTCATCTTACGTTCACGCCCTCCACTTCTGACACTGGTTGGCGTGGGAGTCGCAACCATCGGGCTTTATTTATTGGCCTTTGTCAATATCAGTACCATCAATCCAGGAGACCTGCTGGCGTTTTTATGTGCCATCGCCTTCGGATTACAGGTCGTTTATACAGGAAAATATTCGGGGCGCGCCCCGGCTCCTATGCTGACGCTGATTCAACTGGCAACGGTAGCTGTACTCAGCACTGTGGCGGCCCTTATCTTTGAACCCTGGCAAGCAATTTTTCAGCACTCTATCCTGCTACAACCTCCGGTAATTGTAGCGCTGATCGTGACCTCTGTCTTCGCGACCGCACTGGCATTCCTGGCGCAAACCCACATTCAACAATATACAACCCCCAGCAGAGTCGCCTTGATCTTCGCGACCGAACCGGTCTTTGCGGCTCTGGCAGACTACCTCTGGCATGGCACTACACTTGGACCACGTGCCCTCCTCGGCTGCTTCCTCATCCTTAGCGGTACCCTGCTTACAGAGGTCAAATGGCCCTGGCGTACAGCCCCAGAACATCCATAAAGGTAGAGTATCATCCGGCGTATATAAATACTGCCCAACTACAAACCATCTTCCACAAATCTGAGCGGCTATAATCATAGCTCCATATGCCCTTACGATCGACGTTGTCAGGGCGTATGGGGCTATAAAACAGGAAATTTCTGCCTTATAATATGATATTCCCCATCACAGTCGTCCAGGGCTCTATGTCACGGTGAATCTCATCTGGATTGCTGTGCTTGATGCGAGCAATCTCAGCGGTTAAACGCTGCAAGGGAACGATAGAAACCAGGGGCCGCACCAGGCGTTCAACGGCGCTAAAGAGCAGATCTGCCTGTTGAGTTCCACAGCTATAGACTTCCGCGCCCAGCTCTCTCAGACTGTCCAGCAACAGATGGCTGCGCTCACCGTCTTCCCAGTCCGGCATGATAACAACTGCACCCATGCCCGGTCGGATGGCCGCTGGTGGACCATGCAAGGCATTTTCCGTCTCAAAACCTTCGGCCCACTGGTAGGTCCCCTCTTTGATCTTGAGGGCCGCCTCGGCCGCTGTAATGGCGTCTATACCCATTCCCGCCAGCATGATCGGTTCTCGACTCACCAGCTTCTCAGCAATGGTGCTCGGGGCTGACTGCTCCAGCGTACGTTCTATGGCATCGGGAACACCCTGGATGGTTGAGAGGAAGTGGCGTCCCGCCTCTTCTGTAACACTGGCAGCCAGGTGCGCCAGCGCGGTCAGGGCGGTTGTATATGAAACCGTATGCGTCCCCGCTAGCTCTCCGGGACAGGTGTGGATGGTATGGTCAGCATCCTGAGCAGGTGCGTCGCTGCTGGTGATAGCGATCGTCAGCGCACCTGCCTGACGCGCGCGTGTCAATGCCTGGCGTGGGAAACGCTTGGTACCACGATGACTGACGACGATTACCTGATCCTGGCTTGAAATAGGCGCAGAAAGCGCCAGGTCATGAGAGTTGAGAACGCTGGCACGGATACGCCCGGCGCTGAGTTCATACAACCAGTATGCCGCCACGCGGCAGGCGTGCCAGGAGGTGCCGATGCCAGAAAAGATAAATGGTCGCTCACTATCAAGAACGGGCACACTGATATGTTCCATCAATGAACGAATCGCATCAGGCTGGGAGACAATCTGTTTATCAAGCGCAAATTCCATGCAATACTTGCTCCTTCTCCTGTTAGAATGACTCGCGTTAAAAAATGCCACCACCTGCAAATGCAGGTGGACTTATGATAGAGCAAAAGTGGACTTGTGAACAGAACCAGTTTCTCTTATAATAACCATACCACTTCAGGCCTATAGAAAGATGGAGCGCAAATTGATGGACAATAATATATTAAGAGCTTCGTTACTCTCACCGATGCTTGATCCAGCATCTGGGGTTGCACTCTATCGACAATTGTATGAGACGATGCGACAGGCAATACTGAAGGGAACCTTAGCAGCGGGAACAAAGTTGCCATCCACGCGCACACTGGCTCAGACGCTAGGTATCTCGCGTACAACGGTGATACAGGCCTTTGATCAATTGCTGGCCGAGGGATATATCTACGGCAAAGCCGGCAGTGGTACCTATGTGGCGCAGGCTCTGCCGGATGAGTTGCTCCGCTTACCGGCCCCACAGGCGCATAGCGATGATATAGAAGAAGTCTCCCCTCCATCCAACCCTCTTTCGCAGCGTGGAAAGACGATCGCGTCCTCGGCCGTGGCTCCAGTTCAAAAATGGGATCAGGTAATACAACACCAGGCATTTCGTCACGGCATACCTGCATTACACGAATTTCCATTTAAGCTCTGGTCTCAGTTGGCGACCCGCAGATGGAAGCATATCGAGCCCGCCAGCTTTGGCTATAGCGATCCCGCCGGCTATCGTCCATTACGACAGGAGATTGCCAGGTATCTGCAGGCGGCGCGTGGAGTCCACTGCACTGAAGAGCAGATCATCATTATGGCTGGTTCGCAGCAAGCCCTGCATCTGGCGGTGCAGCTTTTGATTGATCCTGGGGATGAGGTATGGATTGAAGATCCTTGCTATATGGGAGCAAGGGGAGCCTTGCTAAGTGGAGGGGCGCGACTGGTATCGGTCCCCATTGATGATGAGGGGCTGAACGTGGCACAGGGAATCGCCAGCAGCCCCCGGGCACGCATGGCTTATGTAACCCCTTCGCACCAATTTCCTGTTGGGGCGGTAATGAGTCTGGCGCGCCGCCTGGCCTTATTGCACTGGGCCTCGCAGACCGCGCGTTGGATTCTCGAAGATGATTATGATAGTGAATATCGCTACACGGGCCATCCCCTGGCGTCTTTGCAGGGACTCGACCAGGGGGGCCGCGTCATTTACATCGGGACGTTTAGCAAGGTTCTCTTTCCAGCTCTGCGCCTTGGCTACCTGGTCTCTCCGCCTGAACTCATCGATGCCTTCAGGGCGGCTCGCGCCGCCGCCGATCGCCACGCCCATATGCTGGATCAGATGGTGCTGACCGATTTCATGGCACAGGAACACTTTGCTCGTCATCTGCGCCGCATGCGCTCTCTCTATGAGGAGCGCCAGGGCATCCTGCTTGACACTATTCTAAAAGAACTGGGGGATATACTCTCCGTCAAAGCGGCCTCGGCTGGTATGAATCTACTCGCCCACCTGCCATCCTATCTTCAGGATACTATGGTAGCGCAACGAGCAGCAGACAATGAAGTTTCCGTTACGCCTATCTCAAAATACTACATTCAGCATCCTCCATTCAATGCCCTCCTGCTCGGCTACGCTGCCTACAACCAACAAGAGATCCATCAGGGCATCCATAGACTTGCCCTTACGCTGAGGTCGCTATCACCCTCATACATTCAAGAAAACACATAGAAACGAATGAGAAACAAGATAAGACCGCTATGGCTCTACCTCAACAATAAATCCCTTTGATTTGAGGCCTGCAGCCAGGCCAAAGAGACGTGCGTCTCCTTTAACCACCCATATGAGTTCAGGCTGCCTGGCTTTATTTGCATTCTGCTCCCATTCGCATTCATACGTACCCGTCCATTGACGATGCTGCACCCTGCCCTGATATTGCCACGCATTAGCCATCGGACGGCGATTATTAAAACCAAATCCAGACCCCTCAACGCTGGCAAAATCTTTACTCCTAAAAATAACCTTCATTTTGCTCCTCTTAAACATTATTTGCTAAACCTGATTGCGCACGCTGACAGGCCACCCTGTAGTATACAACCTCTCCCACCCTATCAGCATAGTCTCCTTGTAGACAACCAATTGCTATCAATGATAATTTCTGAACTGTCCTCAAAAATCGAAACAAAATGAAAAAAAGTAACGTATCATTAAGCGTATACAGACCTACAGAAGCGATCAATACTGATCGATCTCTGTGTTTAACCTGTGTATCAACTGGTTGACGCTATTTGCGATAGATGAAGAAAGAGAGCACTATGTCAACACTTGTATTCTGGATCGATGTCGATAATACCTTACTTGATAATGATAGGGTTAAAGAGGAGCAGAATCAGTTTCTGCTATCAGAGTTGGGGCCAGCCCTGACGGAGCATTATTGGAACCTCTATGAAGAAGTGCGCAAAGAACGGGGCGTGGTCGATATTCCTCTGACCCTGCGGCGCTTCCGCGAAAAAACTTCTCAAGACGAGTTAGACGCGCAAACCTATCAGCATGTGGTCTCAATGTTTGAGAATTATCCTTTCCAACAGGCGGTATTCCCTGGCGTCTTTGAAACATTGCAGTATTTAAATACTATTGGTACCGTCGTCATTGTCTCTGATGGAGATTTAAATTACCAGGCTGAGAAAATTTTTAATAGCGCGCTCGCTGACGCAGTTAATGGTCGTGTCATGCTATTTGTCCATAAACAGGAACACATCGATGAGATCACGAAACGCTATCCTGCGGATCATTATGCCATTATTGATGATAAACCCAGGATACTGGTTGACGTTCAGCATCTTATGCATGATCAGACTACTACGGTATTTGTAAAGCAGGGCAAATATGCAAAAGAAGCGTTTCCAGATGGCTTTGTTCCAGATATCGCGGTAGAGCATATCGCTGACCTCAAGAACATACCGGCGGAACAGTTCTGGCATCAGAAGCAGGGCTCTCGCTAGTACGATTGTATCTACGATACTATAGCAGACTACCATATCAGGGATAAGCCAGTTCGATAGCTCATCAACTGCCTTTATCCCTGCTCCTCCTATATTTGTACCCAGATATCTGTACAACCATACATCTTGCCAGCTATGCTATAGTAGCTAAAAACATACATCATAAGCCAGGCGCATCCTTTATTTTTTTGGACACCAATTGGGAATCCTTTCAAGGAGTATGTATGAATCAATATCCCGCCCCGTATCTCTCACTTAAGAAAGAAACTCTTTCTACCTTGTTTGAGGATATTTCACAGCGCCCGGACATAGAAGCCTGCGGTGTACTGCTAGGCTCTATTGATGCTCATGGGAACTGGCATGTCGATCAGGCCTATCCTCTGCGAAATACGGCAGCTTCACCCGTGTATTTTGAGTTTGCGCCAGATGAACTGCTGCAGATCGAGCTTCTATCCCCGGGTCAGGTCATTGGCGTTTATCACAGTCATCCAACCGGCTTTCCCAGAGCCAGCGCTACCGATTGCGAGAATATGCAACGCGTCAATCAGGACCAGCAGATCCCATGGGCCTGGATTATTATCAGAGGCCCTTTCGATGCGGCTTCCCTTCACACCATGCATGGAGAAATTACCCCTTCTTCTATGATCGCCTACCATCATTTTGAGTGCACTGGATTAAAAATTATCCCTATCGTCATTCAATCGTCTTAATACGTATCAGGCGCATAAAAAGTTGGTCATACATCTAGCCACACTTCTGTAAATGCGTTATAATCGATTTCCGAGGCGGTGTGTACGAGATGGACTCGCTCCTATCTTCATTGCAGCATCCTTTATCCCCGTAAGGGGTAAGGATAATAGTTCACGTCACAGACGGTCCTTGACGAGAAATACAATGCGCTAAAGCACATAGAAGGAGGCGTGCATCGATCCCTTGTCTTATGGCAGGGGTAGCTGCACAATAGAGCGAATGAAATGTTCAGGCTGTGGCAATGAGCTACAATCCGCAGGAGAGGTCTGTAGGGATTGCGGAAACACACCAGCATTTGATCCAACCTATGTGACACCTGGTGTTTCCAGCGAGTTTCATCAAGGTGAAACGGAAGCGATCAACCTTCCTCGCCGAAACAGCCAGCAGCTGCCTCATCAGCGTAACCCTTATCCACCGGATCCCAACTATGAAGCATTCCAGCACCAACCGTATAACGCTCAATCCGGTGGTCCGCCTTCTATGGCCAGACTACGCCGGGGACCTTCTCATTCAACCATCCTGGTCGCATGTATTTGCCTGGTACTGGTATTTATAGGGGCCATTGGCCTTTCTACCATGTATGTGACCAGCCAGGGTAATCAACAAAAAGCAACACAGGAGCCACTTCATACGTATAAGACTACGGTGGCTATGCCTACTACTACCACTGCTGTAATGTCCGCGACAGCGACACCGCTAGTTGTCCCAACAACGGTTCCAGAGGCCGGTTTTACATGGTGTGGTAGTGATTGTGCTCCAGATGGCTTTATAGATCAGTTCCCTGTCGGATGGCAGGCCAGCGCGCTTTCTGGCGTTACTGGTTTCCAATTTGTCAATCTGCAACAACCGGATCAGGTCGCTGTCTTTAAGCGTCTGGATAATCCGACAGGGACCGCGGATCAACTATTGGCGACCGAGATTCAAGCAGTATACGCCAGTAAGCCCGGCTATGAGGCCCCCCAGCCACCCACCGGTCAGACGGCAACGATTGGAGGCGAAACCTGGTCAACCACAGCTATTGCGTATATGAATAATCAAACCAAAGAACATGTTACTATCTGTGCAACTGTTCATCAAGGAAAAACCTTTGTGCTGGAATTTCAGGCGCCAGATGCTCAATTTGCACAAGTAAGTACGGCGTATTACAATATCATGATTGGTAAGTTCCAATTTACACAAACCGGGACACCATAATCGGAGGAAATGTTGAAATACTTTCTGAGCGGACTGGTGTTCGTAAGTGGCATGACAAGTTTAGCTCTTGAGATGTGCGCATCACGTCTCCTGGGGGCCTATTTTGGTACCTCACTCTTTATCTGGGGCAATCTCATCGGTCTGATTCTGCTTTACCTGATGGTGGGTTACTTTTTGGGTGGACGCATTGCCGATCGCTATCCTCATACACAGGTGCTGTGTGTGATTACGGCGACCGCGGCTCTCTCCATTATCATTATTCCCTTCGTATGTCAAAGCATTCTCACCTGGTCTGTCACTGGGCTCGAACAAGTTTCCGTCGGCATTTTTCTTGGCTCGCTGGTTGGCACAATGTTACTGTTTGCTATTCCAGTTATTTTGCTTGGACTCGTTTCGCCGTTTGCGATCCGCTTGATTACAAGTGATGTGAAAAAGAGTGGCCGGATCAGTGGCTCACTCTATGCTATTTCTACCGTTGGTAGTATTCTGGGCGCCTTTTTACCGGTGCTCTGGCTGATTCCTACCTTCGGCGTACGGCGCACACTGCTTATTTTTGGCGTTGTTCTCTTCGCGGCCTCGCTATGGGGCATCTTTCCCCGCTGGCGACGCGCCACATCGCTCCTGCCTGTGCCAGCGGTGATTATCCTGTTGATCGCGGCCCTGGCAGTGCCACTGGGCCCTTTGAAAGAGATCCCCGATCTGATCTATGAACAGGAATCTTTCTATAACTACATTCAGGTAACGCAAACTCCCGATGGCACACGTCAACTCATTCTGAATGAGGGAGAAGCGATTCACTCGGTGTATAACCCCAATAACCCCACCCAGTTGACTGGCTGGTACTGGGACTACTTCCTGGCAGCGCCTTATTTTAATCGGGGATTTAAGCCTGATCAGTTGAAACGCGTGGGCATTATCGGCCTCGCTGGCGGTACGGTAGCACGCCAGTTTTCTCAGGTCTACCCACGGGTGCAGATTGATGGCGCCGAGATTGATCCCGCTATTGTCAATGTGGGACGCCGCTACTTCAATATGAATGAACCCAACCTTCATGTATATACCCAGGATGGACGAACATTCCTGGCTTCATCCCACCAGACCTACGATGTCGTGGCTATTGATGCGTTCCAACAACCATATATTCCTTTCCAATTTACAACGCGTGAGTTCTTTACCCAGGTTCGCGAGCATCTTTCACCAACGGGCGTGGTCGCACTGAATACTGGACATACCGCGCATGACTATCGTCTGGTACAGGCCTTTGTCAATACGTTAAGTACGGTTTTTCCCAATGTCTATGTGTTCAATGTGCCGGGTACCATCAATACTGAGATTATGGCTACTATGCAACCAACCTCACTTGAAACGTTCCATTCGAATCTTTCTCAGTTCCCAGTCGATACAACCCTGGGGCAACTCGCCAGTGAAGTTCTACCTGTAGCTACACGTGGTCGCACAGACGGAGGCATCGTCTTTACTGATGACAAAGCACCAATTGAACAGATTACAGATCAGTTGTTGCTCAACTATATTTTGCAGCCCTGAATATTGACAGCAGCAAAGTAAATTTGTTGTAATGGGATAAGGGTTCTCTATCAGGCCTGAATAGATGAACATAGAAAGCTGAGAGGATATACGATCATGGCGGTAGTAGCAGTTATTGGTGCGCAATGGGGAGATGAGGGCAAAGGCAAGGTTGTTGATGAGCTGTCGATGCGGGCCGATTATGTGGTGCGTTATCAAGGTGGCAACAATGCCGGCCATCGTGTGGTGCATGATGGAGGTGAGTTTTCCTTTCATCTCGTCCCTTCGGGTATTCTTTTCCCTAATACTACTTGCATCATTGGCAATGGAGTCGTTGTCGATCCTAAAGCTCTGCTCGATGAGTTGGCGTTGTTACAGGCACAGGGCATAGACGTTTCGCGACTCTATATCAGTGAACGGGCGCACGTCGTTATGCCATATCATTTTGTGTTGGATCGTCTGGAGGAAGAATCACGCATAGGAGAGAAGTTAGAGGGAACACCACGTGGTATCGCTCCCGCCTATGTGGATAAGCACGCACGCACAGGGATCAGAATGGCGGAATTGCTCGATGTCGATGCCTTTCGCGCGAAATTGTCGATGATTCTGCAACAGAAGAATCGCATGATCACCCAGATTTATGGACAGCCAGCCCTTTCATTGGAAGAAATCCACGGCGAGTATTTTAAATATGGCCAACAGCTCTACTCACACGTGGCTGATACACAAAAAATGCTGCTAGATGCATTATCAGAACATAAGACGATCCTCTTAGAAGGTGCGCAAGGCGCTCTGCTGGATATCGATTTCGGCACCTATCCTTACGTTACCTCTTCTTCTACCATGGCGGCTAATGCGGCCGTAGGGGCGGGACTGCCCCCCCGCTGCATCGATCGCGTGGTGGGTATCTATAAAGCTTATACGACCCGCATCGGCAGCGGTCCGATGCCCACCGAGATCTTCGATGCCGCCACCGCTGATGTGCTACGCGAACGCGGTCACGAATATAAGATCCATAATGGCCGTGAGCGTCGCTGTGGCTGGTTTGATGGCGTGGCGGGACGCTTCATCGCTCAGATCAATGGCCTGGATGCCGCTGTCATCACCAAACTGGATGTGCTGGATACGCTCCCCACTATCAAAATCTGTACCGCCTATAGTCTGCGGGGACAGACCATCCATAGCCTCCCCGCCGCTCCCAACGATCTGGCTGCATGCGAGCCAATCTACGAAGAGGTCGAGGGCTGGCAAAGCAATACCAGCGGCATCAGCACATACGATGAACTGCCCGCCGCGGCCAAGAACTACTTGAAGCGGCTAGAGGAGGTGCTGGAGACCCCGATCGTCATGGTTTCATTGAGCCCACAGCGCGGCCAGACCATTCAGATCCAGGATATTCTGGCCGAACCTACCTATGATAATCATTATCCACGCAATGCGTTTAAATAGGCATGTATCTTGTGCGCATAATCGGCGCCAGTAGCATGGGGGCACGTGAGCACCCCCGCAACGCGGCCGCACGTTTTTTGTAGTGGGTGGGTGCATGAGGTGCGCGGATGCGCACCTCATGCACCCACCCACTACAAAAAACGGCTGCACTAACTCAAACCAGGGGGCTTTTGGTGAGGGCAGCCCAGGAGCGAGGATATTGCGTAGGACAGGCTTTATACTGTTCCCAATATAAGAGCCTACGACCATCGTCCAGGCCGTTCAGAGTCACTGGTACGTCGCTCTTCAAGCGTATCCCCAACAGGCGCGCTGCCCCCTTCCCCTGTAGCAGTTCTTCCCCCATCTCCCCCTTCTTTGGCAGCACAATAGCCCCTCCTACACGACAAAATGGGGCGCTACATTCAAGCAAGGCTGATAGCGAGGAGACAGCCCGCGCCGTCACCAGGTCAAAATTTCCACGATAGCCACGCTTATGCGCGAAGTCTTCAGCCCTGCCGTGGATAATCTCAACATCTTTTAAGTGAAGCAGGTCAACCATGTGTTGCAAAAATGTTGTTTTCTTACCTGTTGCCTCGATCAAAGTGACCTTCCACTCAGGGCGCGCAATCTTTAATGGCAGACCAGGAAATCCTGGTCCTGTACCAATGTCAAGTAGACGTATTTCCTTTTGTACATCATAGATCTGCAGCAACGACAATGAGTCGAGGAAGTGTTTGATCAACACTTCCCCTGGATCTTTGATTGCTGTCAGATTAAACCGCGTATTCCAATCCAGCAGTTCCTGCCGGTAGAGCAAAAAGGCCCCCTCAAGTGATTGAGGAAGACCCAGTTGCTCTAATCCTGATTGGAATACGGATAAGAAATCTTCAGACATATTACGATACTAACTTCCGCTTACTATTGAGATAATCAACCAGGAGATACTCTCCCAGATTGTCTTTATCCGCGTAAAATGTGCGGCCATGGTTGATCTGGGCCAGCTGGTTGACGAACGCTACCATCCAATGATCATCATAGAGCATGAAGGTATTAATGGTAATGTTCTCACGCGTGCAGCGCTGTACCTCCAGCAGGGTCTGCTGCTCGGCAAAAGGACTTGGGTAGGCAAATTGCCAGCCATATTCTTCCTCGTGCCAGACAGTTGGCCCACCATCAGTAATCATGATGATCTGCTTGTTGGCCGAGCGCTGTCGGGCCAGCAATTGACGCGCTAACATCAGGCCATGCGCCATATTGGTGCCGCGATCATTGTCATATCGGCTGAGCTCTATCAGCTCGTTGGGCTTGTATTCCCTGGCCATATAGGAAAAGCCAACGATATACAGGTTGTCACGTGGAAACTGTGAGCGAATCAGACTTTCCAGGGCAACCGCGACCTTCTTGGCCGCCTGCTGGCAGCCGTTATAGACCATACTAAGGCTCATGTCGATCATCAGCACGGTCGATGATTGGGTCGTCAGCTCAGTACGATAGACCTCGAAATCTTCTTTGGTCAGGTTGACGGGCGTGCCGGTGCCGCGGCGGTGCACGGCATTCATCAACGTTTTTTCCAGGTCCAGCAGGAATGGATCACCGAATTGATAGGCTTTGCTCTCATCGGTACGTTCACCACCGACACCACGGAAAGGACTGACATGCCGGCCAAAGCCGTCGCGCTTCATCTTGTTGAAGATATCCTGCAAGGCTTTCTGGCCAATTTTTCGAATACCACGAGCCGTGAGCTCCCAGCGGTTACCCTTTTTCTGGATGTAGCCAGCTTCTTCCAGCGTCTTCATCAGCTGCTTTAGCTGCTCGACCGATTGGTATTCTTCATCACCCAACAGGTCTTTCACCTTCTGGCTGTCGATGGCTTCCATATTCTCCAGGCGCCGCGCCTCTTGAAGCTGCTCCTCCAGCCCCTCCATCTGCTGCATACGTCCCATGACGCGCATAGCTTCGTTCAGGGGCAGGGACTCCTCGCCACGGAAAGGGAAGCGCGTGCGCATCTGATCTGATGGGGCAAGCGCCTCCAGATTCTGCGCCAGTTCCATCATGTCTACGCGAATGCGATCGTCTCCCATCAGCTGGTCCATCAGGTCCTGTAGTTCCTGACGTTGTTCTGGCGAGAGATTATCCATAATCCCTTGCATGGCTGCGGATTGCTGCTGCATCTGCTCGATCAGATCGTCCAGCGAGTTGACCCCTGGAAAGTACTGACCATGCTTCTGCATAAATGAGTCGAAGTCGGGCTCAAGACCCTGCTGGCGCTCGCGCAGCATCTTATTCAGATCACGGATCATTTCACGCATGTTGGCGATGTCTTCCGGGGACATATTCTGCAATGATTGCTGCATACCCTGGAAGAATTGCTGCATCATCTGCTGCTGCAGGCTTTGCATCAACTCGTTGAACTTTTCACGCGCCTGATCGTCCATGAAGTCGTAATCAGATAAACCTTTGATCTGGCCGGGAATATCCTTCGGCAGCCCATTGAGAAAATCTTGCTTGCGCTTGGCGATCATCTCCAGCATGCGCTGCTTCTGTTCAGGCGTTAAGCCATCCCCCTCTGCGCCACCTTGATCTGACTGACCTTGCTGGCCAGCCTGGCCCATCTGACCTTCACCCTGGCTTCCCATCTGAGACTGTTGACCAGCCTGGCCTTGCTCACCCCTCTGAGATTGCTGGCCCTGCTGGTTGCCCTGTTCAGATGGATTTGAGTGGGACGCTGGCTGCTTGCCATCCAGACGCTGTTGGATGCCTTCACGCTCAAGCTTTTTGATCTCTTCGAGCTTTTCACGCAGATCATCCATGACGCCCGACGCCATGTTGTAACGATTGAGCTGCTCCCTGCGCGTGTTGCGCATGCGCTCCATCATTTCACGCAACCCCATGGTGCGCTGACCATCCTGCCCCTGAATGCCGTCCCGCATTAGACGCTTTAACGCCTGCTGCAGATTGCCATCCTCCATGTAGTCATCGGCAAGAGCGTTGAGGATATCATCCGCATCGATCCCTTCGATCTTTTGCGTTCCGTCCCAACGGCTATAACCATAGCGATTTCGGTAAAATCGATTGAACATGCTTGCGTCCTCTAGCGTCGATAGCGCGTTTTACCACCTACTTCATCCTTATTAAGACGTCGGTTCAGATGGAGGCCTTCGAGGATAAACTCAATGCTAGACGCAACTAAAGCTGGATTTCCCCGGCCGTGCAGTTTGTCAATCGCTTTGCTCAGACCACCGACCTTTGAGAGTTGGTTGACATATTCCATCGAGGGCATGTCTTCACCAACCTGAACATTTAGTCCACGCTCAAAACCTGCTACTAATTGCTCAAATTCACGCTGCTCGAAGTACTGTCCAAACACGCTGAGAATAGCGTTATTAATCAACTTCTGAACGACACGCTCTTCTTTGATATCACCAACAGCGTCCAACTCGATCTTGCCGCTGGTCGATGCCATGATGGCCTCCAGGTCACTAACGCGGGGCACAACCTGCCGCTCCTTTAAGCGGAGCGCCCTGCGACTGGCATTGCTGAGCACATTTTCGTAGTTCGAAACGGTGACACGCACACTCACACCAGAACGCTGGCTGATGTCGTTGCTGTGCCGGGCCAGGTGGGTCACTTCCGCGATCACTTCTTTCATAAATTGCGGGACCACCACATCCAGACCCTCGGTCAGGAATTTGCTGCTCTCCTCTTCCATGATCGCAATTTCATGATCAATGGTGAGAGGATAATGGGTACGAATTTCTGAACCAACTCGGTCTTTCAGTGGTGTAATGATACGACCACGATTGGTATAGTCCTCCGGGTTCGCGCTGGCAACTACATATACATCCAGTGGCAGGCGAATCTTATATCCACGGATCTGGACGTCGCGCTCCTCCATAATATTGAGCAGACCAACCTGGATACGCTCGGCTAGGTCTGGTAGCTCATTGATACAAAAGATGCCACGATTCGTGCGCGGGATCATACCATAGTGGATGGTCAGCTCATCGGAAAGATAACGGCCTTCAGCCACACGGACCGGGTCAACCTCACCCACAAGATCGGAGATAGTGATATCAGGAGTCGCTAGCTTCTCACCATAACGACGATCCCTTGAAATCCACTCGATTTCCGTGCGATCACCAAATTCGGCGATTTTATCGCGGCCAGCCTTGCTTATCGGATCAAACGGATCATCATTGATTTCACTGCCGGCAATAATTGGAATATATTCATCTAATAAATTCACCAGGCTGCGTGCGATACGCGTCTTGGCCTGACCTCGTTCACCAAGGAAGATAATATCTTGCCCTGAGAGGATAGCATTCTCAATCTGAGGAATCACGGTGTCCTCGTAGCCAATGATCCCTGGGAATAGCTCTTCTCCATCACGAATCTTCTGGATAAGATTTTTCCGCATTTCTGCTTTCACGGAAAGCACCTTATATCCACTATCACGCAATTCACCAATAGTGCGCGGTCGTGTAGTGATAGTCATTCAGTTTATGCTACCTTTCTTGGGGGGTTGGCTCGTGTGATACATGTCTGGGATTGAGGGCGGGTAACCGATCCGGCATGTTCCAACGGGACCAAAAAACATGTGGAACCATACTTGATTCTACAGCCTGCAATGAGAAAACGCAAGGGTAAACCATCTGTAAACGTTTGCTACAGTTGCATTTTCATGCCTTTTTCTGGTTTATCCTTGCGTTTTTTGTCGCAGAGTGCGTTTTAATCCGCTACGCTAGACCGCTCTGGCCATGCGTGTGGGCAGATGCTGTGGTACGCTGGTGACGACGATGCCCGGCCGGAAGAGCAGGGCAGCCTTGAGGGTCAGCGCCGTCTGGTTGTGCAAAAGGTGCTCCCATAGATGGGTCACGATAAATTCCGGTAGTAATACGGTCAGCGTGTAGTCCGGATACAGTTCATGAACGGTATCAATATACGCCAGTAAGGGGCGTCTCAGCGAGCGGTATGGTGATTCGATAACCACCAGTTCGGTCTTTTCGCTGGCCCCGATATTGGGACGCCACTGCTTCCATGCTTCACGCACGCGCTGCTCGTCTTCCGCATCGATCGCGACATGGACAGCGATGACATTATCAGAGATCGAACGGGCATAGGAGAGACTCTGGACAGAAACCCGGTCCATACCCGCGATCGGTACGATGAACAGGTGCTTGATGTCAGCCGGTTTGGCTGGAATGTTCGTGGTACGCTCCTGTTCGACCCGCTTGTAGTGAGCATGAATTCCCATGAACATTAATACCAGCACGGGGATCAATACGACAACGATCCAGGCGCCGGATAAAAACTTGGTATACGCGATGACCAGCGCTACCAGGGCCGTCGTCAGGGCACCCGTTCCATTGATAATGGCGCTGCGTATCCAGTTCTTTTGCTGGCCTCGCAACCTCCACCAGTGCAATACCATACCACTCTGGGAGAGCGTGAAGGACATAAAGACGCCCACTGCATATAAGTCAATCAGATGGTCGACGCTGCCATCAAAGACCAGCAACAGGGTGCTGGCCATAATCGCCAGGCAGACAATGCCGATCGAGAAGGCCAGGCGGTCCCCACGAAAGGCGAACTGATGGGGCAAGAAGTTGTCGCGCGCCAGCAAGGATGCCAGGCGTGGAAAATCCGCGTAACTGGTGTTGGCCGCCAGCGTCAAGATCAACAGGATTCCGAGCTGGAAGACGGGAAACATGAAGGCCAGCGGACCACTGAAGACATGGGTGGCGATCTGCGCAATCACGGTCTGGTTACCGCTGGGATCTGGCGCGATCCCATTGGTGAGGGTAAGGATGGTGATGCCGCCGAATAAGAAGCCAAGGATGATAGCCATCCACATCAAGGTGGTTCTGGCGTTTCTGGTTTCTGGCTTCTTAAAGGCTGGTACCCCGTTGGAGATCGCCTCAACACCTGTCATGGCGGAACAGCCCGAGGCAAATGCCCTCAGGACCAGGAACAGCGAAACGGATTCGGTTACTTTGACCGCCTGGTTATTTATCGTGTGAAACGTGCCAATCAACGGCTGATGATGGATCACAAAGGCATCAAAAATACCTACAATAATCATCAAGGCCGCGCTAAAGACAAAGAAGTAGGTAGGAATGGAAAAAATAGAGCCCGACTCACGTACACCGCGCAGGTTTACGACTGTAATGAGAATTACCAGCGCCACATCCACCCAGGCCTCTAAATGGGGCGCATTCAAAAAGTGAAAGAAAGGAATTGAAGCAAGATTTTGCACACCCGAAGCCACGCTTACCGAGACGGTTAACACATAATCGATCAGGAGCGAGGCGGCTGCGATCAGTCCAGCCTGTACACCCAGATTGTCTTTAGCCACTATATAAGAACCACCACCGTTGGGATAGGCAGGGATTGTCTGGCTATATGATAGGGCAACGATTGCTAATAGGACAATGATGGCGATACTGATGGGCAAGATCAAATGTAAAGAGGTTAATCCCGCGAAGATGAGAACCCCCATACAGGCTTCAGTGGCATAGGCTACTGAGGAGATCGCGTCCGACGAGAGGACCGCCAGCGCTTTGAATTTGGTCAGCCGCTCATGTTCCGCCTGCGAATTAGCCAGTGGGGCACCAATCAATGCCCTTTTAATATAGTAAAAGATGCGACTCCCACCCTGCGGCGGGGCTAGCATCTCATCGGTAGCCTTGAGTAATCCAGGACTGACGCTCTCCAGAGCCTTTTTACTGGGCCGAACCGTTCGAATCCGTTCGTAACTGGGATACTTCCCTCGAATAATTTCTGTACGAACAATGCGAGCAGGATCATCTTCATCGATGAAACCTGGAGCCTCCAGCATATCTTCTTGTACGTTCTTGTCAGAGGTATTGAGGATCCGTGTTTCCTTCTGATCCATCGCTTGTGCTCTCCTATAGTGCCACAGCATCGAGAATAAGGTGGACAGCGATTCCAGCAGTGTTCAACATACATAGCGTATCCTGTACACAAAGTCGCCGGGCAGCGTCCAGCTTCACATAACTGATGAATTATATGGCATAGGATCTCAAGAAACCCTAAAGAAAAGAAGCGATTCTCTCAATATTTTATCAGCGCTCTTTTTCTATTGTCCTGGTAGTGTTCAGGCGTCCGTCACTACCGGGTGCGCATCTATGTCTGCGGCATCAATGCTGGCTTCTTTTTGCTCGCCCGGGACATACGCGACAGCCAGAAAATAGAGCGCTCTTTCCATCTCTGCCATGTTGGATATCTGAGAGGCAAACTAACAATGAGGAGAGGAATGTGGCTGTTGAACAGTAATTGCTGCATCTCCTCATGGCTGATTAGCAGCGCTTTTTTGTGGCGCATAAATAGTAAGATGGCGTCACATTCCATTTCGCTGGATAGAGCCTGCATGCTTTTAGCGCTATCGATGCTATAGAACTCTATCGATTCAACCGGTACCTGAAAGCGCCGCGCTTTGTAATCAGCCAGAATCAAAAAATCTTGCGATTGCTCGATATGACCTGGCAATGGACGTTGCGATTTTCGATCTGTAGATCGCGTAAGCCACGATCCCACAACCAGTGTCGCCTGCGTCTGGCGCGCAAATAGAAACGCATAATCGAGGGCGGGGCCATCGATGCCATGCGTAAAAGGAAGCAACAAACGTCTCATCGAGAACGTCTCCCCACTCTAGCAACTGTTGGATCTTACTACATCACAGTTTCAAAAATAAAATATCAGCGCATGTATATGCTTTGTAAACAACAACAGTCCGCACCTATCAGGTCATTCCCGAACTTATTCCTGGCGCCCGGGTCTACGTTTGAGGGGAACCAGGTGGATATCGGCATCAGAGGTTAAACGCAAAACGCGATTGGTGACCGAGCCATACAGCAGGACCTCCCACCGGCTATGCGCTGGCTGCCCCAATACGACCTGGGTAACATGCTTTTGCTTCACCAGATCCGCAATAGTGCCAGCGATGTCGGTGCTGCTACGCCGAATAATTTCCGCGCCCAGGTCTTCAGCCAACAAGGCATGCTCGTCTACTTTCTTTTGGATCTCTGCGTATCGCTTCTTTATATCGCTGCCATATTTAATGAATGCGATGGCTTTACGTAGAAATGCAGGATAGCCGGTTAGCTGGATCGAGACCGCGATCAGGTCCGCATGCAGTCCATGCGCTAGTCTCCAGGCGTCGCGAATGATTTCGCGGCTCTGTGGCCGGTGGTCAAAACCAACCAGCACGCGCTCGGTAGTGGGCCACTGCGCTTTGATGTCATGTTCGGTCATATACCTCTGCAGCTGTGACTCTGCTTTATTCGCCGTTAGACGCAGAGCTAACTCGCGCAGAGCGGTCAGGTTCCCTTCGCGGAAAAAGTTTTTTAAGGCCGGCTCAATACGTTCCGGCGGATAAATATTGCCGTGCTTCATGCGCTGACGCAAGGCGTAGGGTGCGATATCAATCAGCTCAACTTCGTCGGCCTGGTCCAGAATACGGTCAGGCAGGGTTTCGCGCACGCGCACACCAGTGATGCTCTCCACTAAATCATTGAGGCTCTCTAAGTGCTGCACATTGAGCGTGGTTACGACATCGATTCCGGCATCCAGGATATCCAATACGTCCTGATAACGCTTATGGTGCTTCGAGCCCGCGACGTTGGTGTGAGCCAACTCATCTATCAACACGATCTGTGGATGACGCGCGATAATAGCTCCAGTATCCATCTCCTCAAGATGCACTCCTCTATAGGCGATGGTTTGACGAGGGATGATCTCAAGGTCACCTATCTGCGCCTGAGTCTGCTCGCGCCGGTGGGTCTCCACATAGCCGATCACGACGTCAGAGCCTCGCTCTTTGCGGCGGCGCCCTTCGTTGAGCATGGCATAGGTCTTTCCGACACCCGCTGATGCGCCAAGGTAGACGCGTAAACGTCCACGGCGCTTGTCTCCTTGATCGTGGTCGGTATGCGCAATGCTGCTGGATTGCTGATCACCATCATCCTCACGCAAGCGATAGCGGTCCAGCAAAGCCTCTGGATCTGGACGGCCGTCATCCTGTATGCGTTTATCTGGAGGCAGTGCACCCATATGTCTCTATCCATCTCCCCATCATTGGTAGCTTGCTTACCGTTTCTTCCCTACTTTACCACACTATAGGGCCGCGACAGCTCTGGTGTTGGCGTCGCAGTCCATGGGTGTGCGGGCCCATTTATTTTTCCAGGGCATCCAGTGCCAGGTTCAGATCCAGTACATTGACATGATCTTCGCCCAGGATACCCAGGAAACGACCCTGTACATGGTTCATCACCAGCGTCTTCACGGCCTCCTGACTCAGACCACGCTCTTTAGAGATACGGGGTATCTGGAAGAGGGCCCCTGCCACCGAGATGTCCGGGTCCAGACCCGATCCAGAAGCGGTAACCAGGTCAACCGGTACCGGCGTGCCAGGATTCTCCTTCTGCAACGCCTGAACGTTCTGCTGCACATTTTTTAGCAGCGTGCTGTTCGTGGGTCCGAGATTGGAGGCCGATGAGTTCTGCGCATTATAGGGCTCGCTCTTACTGGAGTCCGTCTCCGAGAGGGTCGCGGATGGCCGGCCATGAAAGTAGCGAGCCGATGTCCAATATTGTCCGATAAGGTCGGAGCCAACCTGCTTCCCATCTGAAGTCGTGTGGATACTGCCGTTGGCCTGATAGGGAAAAATCAGCTGAGATAGACCTGTGGCGATTCCCGGATACAGAAAGCCTGTGACGATTGTGAACACGAGTGTTAAAACAATCGCTGGCCGAATATTTTTTTTGATGGTCTTCATTTCACTTCCCCTATCCTTGCTAGGCGAGATGCAGCAACACTAGCAAGAGGTCAATAAGTTTGATACCTATAAATGGAACAATCAACCCACCCAGTCCATACATCAATAGATTACGCCGCAGGAGCGGGCCCGCGCCCAATGGACGATAAGTCACTCCGCGCAGAGCCAGTGGGACCAATGCGATAATGATCAGGGCATTAAAGATTACCGCCGACAAGATGGCGCTATGTGGTGTAGCCAGGTGCATAATATTTAAGGCGCCCAGTTCGGGAAAAGCGACCGTAAACATAGCCGGAATAATCGCAAAGTATTTGGCAACGTCGTTGGCGATACTGAACGTGGTCAACGCTCCCCTGGTCATCAATAACTGCTTGCCGACTTCGACAACTTCAATTAATTTGGTGGGATTCGAGTCGAGGTCGACCATGTTGGCGGCCTCTTTGGCGGCCTGGGTGCCCGTATTCATGGCGACACCGACATCGGCCTGCGCCAGCGCGGGAGCGTCATTGGTGCCGTCACCAGTCATAGCCACCAGACGTCCACCGGCCTGCTGCTCTCGAATCAGCTGCATCTTGGTCTCAGGTGTGGCCTGCGCCAGGAAATCATCAACACCAGCCTCTTTGGCGATAGCGGCGGCCGTCAGCGGATTGTCACCGGTGATCATAATGGTGCGAATGCCCATGCGACGCAACTGATCAAAGCGCTCATGCATGCCACCCTTGACGATATCTTTGAGCTCAATGACGCCCAGGACTCTGGCCTCTTTCTTCGTCGCTCCATTGGAACCAATGCGCTGGGATTCCGCGACTACCAGTGGCGTGCTGCCACCACGAGCAATCGAACTGACCAGTTGCTCCAGTTCACTGTCCGCTGAACCTCCCAGTTCTTTGACATAGTTCAAAACCGACTCGGACGCGCCTTTACGCACCGAGTGCATCGAGCCGTCGGCATGACCATTGAGGTCCACGCCGCTCATGCGCGTCTGGGCAGAGAAAGGGACAAAGGTCGCATGCCCGTCAGCCTCTTCATGCAACCCATAGCGCTCATTCGCCAGCGCCACAATTGAGCGCCCTTCAGGCGTCTCGTCCGCCAGGCTGGACAGGAGCGCGGCATGCGCCAACTCTTTCTCCTCCACACCTTTCAGTGGGACAAAGCGACTGGCCATGCGGTTGCCCAGCGTAATCGTGCCGGTCTTATCCAGCAGGAGCACGTCGACATCGCCAGCGGCCTCAACCGCGCGCCCGCTCATGGCCAGTACGTTGCGCTGCACCATACGGTCCATCCCCGCGATGCCAATGGCGGACAACAGACCACCAATAGTAGTCGGGATCAGGCAGACCAGCAAGGCCACCAGCGTGGTGATCGAGACCGGACTGTGCGAGTAGATGGCAAAAGGTTCCAGGGTTACAACCGCCAGCAAGAAGATGATGGTCAGGCTGGCCAGCAGAATATTCAAAGCAATCTCGTTCGGCGTTTTCTGACGCGCCGCGCCTTCCACCAGGGCAATCATCCGGTCAAGGAAAGTCTCGCCGGGATTGGCGCTGATCTGGACTACAATCCAATCCGACAGGACCCGCGTGCCACCGGTGACAGCGCTGCGATCACCACCACTTTCGCGGATGACCGGGGCCGATTCTCCGGTAATAGCGGATTCATCGACCGACGCGACACCTTCTACTACATCACCATCACCCGGGATGACGTCACCGGCCTCAACCAGCACAAAGTCTCCTTTGCGCAGGTCCGGCGCGGCTACCTCTTGATAATCAGACTGCCGTCGGCCCTGCTTAAGTCGCTTCGCCATCGTGGTGGTGCGGGTCTTGCGCAGGGTGTCGGCCTGTGCTTTTCCTCGTCCTTCCGCCATGGCTTCAGCGAAATTGGCAAAGATGACGGTAAACCAGAGCCAGATCGAAACAGCCAGCACGAAGAAGGTTTCACTGGCGGGACCGATAAAGAGGTAACGCACAAATTCCACCGTTGTAATCACGCTGCCGATCTCAACCACAAACATGACCGGATTCTTGAGCTGCCAGCGTGGATCCAGCTTCTTCAGCGAGTCCACCAGGGCACGGCGTATAATCGGTCCATTAAAGATGGAACTGGCACTTTTGCGCCGCGTCTTCCATTGCTTTGCTTCTAGTGAATCAGTACTCATCTCTTAAAATCTCTTTCCAACCAGCATCAGTAGATGTTCAACCACAGGACCCAGCGCATAGGCCGGGAAGTAGGTTAGAGCACCCACAATCAAAATCACACCGATTAGCAGAACCACGAACAAAGGTCCTGTGGTTGGGAACGTACCCGCGTTGGCCGGCACCACTTTTTTCTTCACGATCGCTCCCGCCAATGCCATGACAGGTACCACAAAGGCGAAACGCCCGATCAACATCGCGAAACTCAACGTCCAGTTATAGAATGGTGTGTTCGCACTCAAACCGCCGAATGCAGAGCCGTTGTTACCTGTACCGGATGTATAGGCATACAGTATTTCTGATAAGCCATGCGGACCTGGATTCAAAATCGAACTCATACCCGCCTGCAACACAGCCGCGATAGCCGTAAAGCCCAGGATGGATGCTGGCAAGATCAAAATCGCCAGGGCGGCCATCTTCATCTCTTTCTGCTCGATCTTTTTGCCCAGGTATTCGGGCGTACGGCCAACCATCAAGCCAGCGATAAACACAGCCAGGACCGCGAAGATGAGCATGCCATACAGTCCAGAGCCAACGCCACCAAAGATGATCTCGCCTAAAGCGATGTTGAGCATCGGAATCATGCCACCAAGAGGCGTGAAGCTATCAAAAAAGCCGTTAACAGCACCACACGAGGCATCGGTGGTGATGGTCGAGAAAAGCGCGGTCTGGGTAATCCCAAAGCGTACTTCCTTGCCTTCCATATTGCCACCCGCCTGATATGCGGTGACCGCCTGGTTAGCTCCTAGATGTGTCAGGAGAGGGTTGCCAGACTGCTCGGCAGGCAGGATCACAAACACCCCGATCAGGAAGAGAATCCCCATCGCCGCCCAGATCGCCCAGCCCTGTCTGGTGTTACCCGCCATCTTGCCAAACAGGTAGGTCAGACCTGCCGGGATCGCAAAGATGGCTAGCATCTCGACCATGTTGGTAATAACATTTGGATTTTCAAATGGATGCGCCGAGTTGGCATTAAAGAAACCTCCGCCATTGGTGCCGAACTCTTTGATAATCTCCTGTGAGGCGACCGGTCCCTGAGCAATCACCTGCTTGACCCCTTCCAGGGTCACGACCTGGGTATAAGCATTAAAGTTCTGAATCACTCCCTGTGAGACCAGGACCAGGGCGCCAACAATTGAAATCGGTAACAGAACATAGAGAATGCAGCGAGTAATATCTACCCAGAAATTCCCCAGATGCTGCGCGCTGCGCCTGGTCAGACCACGCACAAAAGCCAGCGCCAGGGCGATGCCGGTCGCCGCCGAGGCGAAGTTATGGAAAGCCAGGCCCGCCATCTGCGTAAGATAGGACATGGTCTGCTCGCCAGCATATGCCTGCCAGTTGGTGTTGGAAGTAAAGCTGGCAGCAGTATTAAAGGCCAGTTGCGGCTCGACCGCGCCAAATCCCTGGGGATTGAACAGGGGACCATGCCACTGCTGGGTGCGCTCGAAAAGATAGAGCAGCAACATGCCGGCCACGCTGAATAACAGCATCGAAATGGTATAACCGGTCCATTTCTGCTCTTCCTCGGCATCAACACCCGAGAGACGATAAAACACACGCTCTACGGGAGCGAACACAGGGGTTAACCAGGTTCGTTCACCCGTAAAGACTCTTGTCATATAGAGACCCAACGGCTTGGTAATCAGTAAAAGAATTACCAGGTAGATAAGAACCTGTATGACGCTATTGGGCGTTATAGGCATCTTTTCTTCCTCAATTTCAATCTATTAGAACTTCTCAGGTGCCAGTAAGGCGATAAACAGATAAACAGCAATGATCAGTGTCACAAGACCAACCAGCAGATACTCCAGCGGCGTGTTCATTGCGCTCACTCCCTATAAATGCTCACACCCGAAGGTGAAGCCGATACAACAAAGAAAAAAAACAATGCTGACAAGCATAATCAGGATATCAAGCATGAAATCCCTCCCCGTTCACTTTCATTCTGGCGCACAGCTCGCGCCTCTCAGCTGCTTCAGCTGCCAGGCGCAACACCGCTTCCATGGGAAATGGTTTCGGCAGGTAAGAGAGAGGATGAAATTCTGCCAGGCGGTGTGGACTCACCCTGACCGCCGAAAGCACTACCACAGGCAACTTCCCCTGCAGCATTTCATCTTCCTCTCCTAAAGAACATTCGCCACATTGAATGGCTCGCAATACATCCCACCCGGTCTGATCCGGCAGATTGATGTCTAGCAATATGAGATCGATTGTTTTGGTACGCAGATAATGAAGAGCACTTTGAACATTGGTGGCACAACTTACTTCGTGTCCCCGCGCCAGCAGATTGCGCTCTACCACATTGCGTAAGACATCATCATCTTCAACCAGCAGAATTCGCGCCCCTGTCATATCTATAAATCTTTCTATGGTGAGACCATCAAATCTTCCTCATACCTGCTCCGAGATCAAATATATCCCCTATCTGCTCAATGCGCGGTCAAAAGAAAAAAAACAATCCTCAAAAATCCCTCAAGATATCCTGAGCATGAGCCTGACCATTGCCATTGTGGTGGAACGTGAACGCCCCCGCACTCGCGTCCGCTACGCGGCCGCATTGTTATTTTGAGATGGTGCCTGGAGGGCGCGGATGCGCCCTCCAGGCACCATCTCAAAACAGGCTTGGGAGCATCCCCAGGTATCAAAATAGCCCATATGGTAGTACAGCCAGGGCGCATCCACATCCTTCGGGCACCGTCTCAAAACAGGCTTGGGAGCATCCCCCAGGTGTCAAAATACCCCATATGGTGGTGCAACAGAGCACATCCGCGCCCTCCAGACACCATCTCAAAACAGGCTTGGGAATACCGCTGGTATCAAAATAGTCCATACGGTGATGCAGCCAGGCACATCCGCGCCCTTCAGGCACCACCTCAAAACAGGCTTGGGAGCACCATCGGTGTCAAAATACCCCATATGGTGGTGCGTCCAGGGTGTATCCGCCCTCCATGTACCGTCTCAAAACAGGCTTGGGAGCATCCCCAGGTATCAAAATAGCCCATATGGTAGTACAGCCAGGGCGCATCCACATCCTTCGGGCACCGTCTCAAAACAGGCTTGGGAGCACCATCGGTGTCAAAATAGCCTGTATAGTGGTGCAACCGGGGCGCGGATGCGCCCCGGTTGCACCACCATCACAACCAGCGCGGCCGCGCAGCGGACGCGCGTGTGAAGGTGCTTACCTCAAAGATTTATCAGAAAAAAAGCCATTATTATCAAAAATGGGTCAAGAGAACTAGCCAAAAGCTAAAAATTATGTCAAAATTTACCCTTAAAAGGTTTTACTTGTCCTATCCTGCTGTGCTACACTATGGAAGCGTACATTGTTTCGACTACGTATATTGTTATAGGGCTATTCGTAGTGTGGTAAGGGTAGTCCACACGTTGTAGTAGGAACATAGATAATTTCCCCCTTTCAAAGGACGATTAAATAGTATGGCACAGGAATCTGTGACTCAGAACACACACACCATCGTGCAAAACCAGGAAGACGAACATTCGTCAGGCAAAAATTTGCTTGGACCCCTTCTCTGCTGGGCTGTTGTCTTCGCAGATATTGGCACCTCTGTCTATTACACCCCCGGTATTCTTTACCAGACGGTACAGGGACTGGCGGGCTTTTTCGTATTTCTGACGATGTCCGTCTTTATCTTGCTCGCCCTGAAGTACGCGGAGGTAACCCATCGTTTCCCTCAGGGTGGCGGTGTCGTAACAGTAGCCGCGCAAGCCATCAACCCCTGGTTCGGGGCCTTGGGCGGTATGTTTATCCTGGTAGACTACTTTCTGACTGCCGCGATCAGTAGTCTGTCAGGTATCCTCTACTTTAGCGTGGTCTTCCCCGCTATCGGTGGTGTGACTATCCCGCTCTTTATTACTATTGGCGTGTTGATACTTCTGGGTATCTTGAACTGGGTTGGTATCAGCGAAAGCGCGAAAGTAAGTCTGATAGGTGCGATCATCGCCTTCGTCAGCGATATTGCCATCCTCGTGACTGTTTTTACCCATCTTTCACTGCCGGAATTCTTTGGCTTGATCGGCAAAATGTTTACCAGCCACAATCTGACGCCATTTTCGCTGCTGGCTGGTTTCGCGGGTTCCTTCCTGGCTTTCTCAGGCCTGGAGAGTATCTCGCAGCTCTCACCGGTCATGAAAAAGCCGCATAAGAAGGTCGCCGGGATCGCATTGACCCTGGTCGTCCTGACAGTTGGTATAACCAGTCCGCTGTTAACGATGCTTTCGACGCTGTTGCTTCCCAGTGCCGCGCAGAACGCGACGCAGTCGGCACAGATCATTTCTTTGCTGGCGGGCAAATGGGGTGGGCAGGTGTTACAGACAGAGGTGGCCATAAGTGCCAGTGCCCTGCTTGTCTTCGCCAGCAACACCGCGATCATCGGCGCCTATCACGTCTTCATCGCCCTGTCACGCATGGGATTTCTGCCAGAATTTATCCTGCAGCGCAATAAACTACGCGGTACTCCTCACCTCTCCATTGCCCTGGCGACCGGTATCCCCATCGCCGTGCTCCTGCTGGTATGGGGAAATATTAATATTCTTGGCGATATGTACGCCTTTGGTCTGCTCGGCGCGTTCTCACTGACCTGCCTGGGACTGGACATTGTACGTCTACGGGATTTGAAGCGTGCGCGAGCATTAAAGCAGGCAGCGAGCACGCAGCGCGAGACGCAAGAAAAAGAGACGCACAAGGCCGTCGAAGTGCATGATTTGATGAAGTCTAACGTTCAGCCAGCAACAACTGCAGTTGATAAGCACTCCAATGAAATGGGCGGCCTGGGAGGCCAGGTCAATGAGACATATGAAGCAACCAGGCTGTGGTTTAAAATCAATCTAGGTCTGGGTATTCTCACGACGGTGCTGGTAATTGTGGCCTGGAGCACTAATCTGGTCACCAAGCCGCTGGCCACAGCCTTCGGCGGCGGTGTCACAGTCATTGGCATGGGTCTCGCATACTATAATCATAATCGCCAACAAAAGGAAGGAAGGGTACCTGTACCGGTTGTGGTTACGCGACTTCAGGGTACCTATCCTAAAACTACCCTGGCTATCCTTACACCGCACAATCCACACAATGGCGCGGTCATCCGAGCGGCGATCAACAATGCCAGCGCCGATACCCCATTGCTGTTCCTGTACCTGGCTGGTAAGCGGCCGCGTCCAAGTGCTCCACGTATGATGGAAATTATCGATCCTTACCTGGACGATCAGGAGGCTAAAGATACCTTCAGTAAGGCCGAGGCTTTAGCCATTAAAGCCAAAGTCCCGAACCGAACCTATATCTATCTCCAGGAGGAGCCTGAATTAGCTACACAGATCTGGCAGTCGATCCATCCACGCGATACCCTGGTTGCTATTGAAAATGATAGTCAATTTAAAGATATCAACCCGGATCGCGTTCGCTATGAATTAACGCCGGAAGGGAAAGTAGCGCATCTGCTGAAGCGGTGGTAATACCGCTTCAGCAGATGGCTGGTCCCGGACGTTACGCACCTGGGTACCATAAGAAGAACGTGAGCGGTGGTCTAAAAAAGCGTGCTGAGCACGCTTTTTTAGACCACCGCTCACGTTCTTCTTATGTTCTTTATTCTTCGGTATTAAAGCGGTAGCCAACTCCCGATACGGTCAGGATAAAGCGGGGATGAGCAGGATCGGGCTCGATCTTGCGTCGTAACTGACCAACGTAAACGTGCAGGTAGTGCGCTTCGGTTCCATATCCCGTTCCCCAGACCTGTGACAGCAGCATCTGGCGCGTCATGATCTTTCCCCGGTTCTTGATTAATGCCTTCAATAGATCATACTCTGTAGGGGTAAGCTTGACCTCTTTTCCGTTCACCTGTACACCCCGTTGCGCGAAATCCACTCGGAGTGGTCCAGCCGTAAAGATCGGCTCGGTGCCAGACTGGATCTGAGCCGTATGCCGCAGGGCAACCCTGACGCGCGCCAGTACCTCGTCTATACCAAATGGCTTGGAGACATAGTCATCAGCACCCAGGTCAAGCGCCAGCACTTTGTCGCGCTCGGTGTCTTTAACGGATAAAACAATGATCGGCAGGTTGGACTGTTCACGTACCTTACGGCAAACCTCCAGGCCACTGATACCCGGTAGTCCCAGGTCCAGGAGTATGAGATCCGGCCTGTGCTGCCCTACTTCTTCCAACGCCACTTCACCGCTTTCAGCGGTAAATACATCATAACCATGGGCGACAAGACTACGCTGCAGCGCACGTAAAATTTCGATCTCATCGTCAACAACCAGTATACGGGCTCCACTTTTACTCATGCGTGTGTCCTTCTATATGTGCCAGAGGCAAGGTAAATCGGAAAATAGCACCACCGCCAGGCCGATTCTCTGCCCAGATACGACCACCATGGGCCTCGATTAATCCGCGGCATACCGCTAATCCCAGGCCGGTCCCCATGATACTCGTTGCTCTCCTTGTAGCACCAGAGACTCTGTAAAATTTATCAAAAATACGTTCTAGATCGGATTGGGGAATACCAGGTCCACGATCCGCCACACTCACTCTGATCTCACTATCAGTGACATCAACAGTAATGTCTATTGGAGAGTCAGGAGGAGTATAGCGTACGGCGTTTTCTAGCAGATTGGTAATGACCTGGTCTATCTGTAAATAATCCAGTTGCACCGGCGGCAAATCATCGGGCATATGGATAGTCACATTTCTATCCCGCAATACTCCTTGCATATGTCCACTTACGTCGTGAATAAGCTCACCAATAGGATACCACTCTTTTTCGGCTTTGAGGGCCCCTCCTTCAATACGTGACATATCTAATATATTGCCAACCAGTCGATTGAGCCTGTCTGTCTCTTTTTCAATGGCCTGCGCAAAACTTTTCTTGGACTCCTCATCCCATTCTACATCTTCCTGCAGCAAACTACTGGCGGCCGCTTTAATCGATGAGAGCGGTGTGCGCAGATCGTGTGAGACCGATGAAAGCAGCGCGGAACGTAGAGCATCGGTACGGCGCAGCAACTCGATCTGCAATGACTCGCGATGCAGCCTTGCTCTCTCAATCATAGCGGTCGCCTGGTCAATAAAGGCCCAGAAAAAAGCATTCTGGTGGTTGAGGTCTTTTCCCTCATCGATGAGTGCTCGCTCGATTGGGAAACGGCGCGACCCACCTACCATCAGGAGGCGCGCCACCCCTACGACTTTCTGCGCCTGGTGCATAGGTACCAGGCGCACGTAGCTGTGCGCCGAAGGAGTTGCCTGAATTACGCGCCGAAAGCGAAATGGGAGCGCCTTGTCCGTGTCGATATAGAAGTCAATGATCCTTCCCTCCAACATAACAGATTCAGCTGTCTTAATCTCATCTGAAGAGAGTTGCAGGTGTGTGGCATCTTGCAACGCATCCGCCTGCAAGCTCAGTTGTCCGTGTTCGTCCGGCAATAAGATAGCACAGTCGATCACTCCAGCCGTCAAGAAGTTATTCACAATCGCATGCGCTATGATATCGAGTTGCCGCTCCAGATGCTCTTCATTGGTGGTGGCGTTGACCAGTTCATAGAGCGCCCGCGTCTCCTTCTCGCGCTGCGTTGCTTGCTCAGCCCTCCGACGCAACGCGGAGGCGAGTTCACCCGTAATAATCGCAGTGACCAGAAATATAAAGAGCGCCAGCCATTCTTCAGACTTCTGAATTGAAAAAGTAAAGAACGGGGGTACCAGAAAGAAATCAAAGGAGAAAAAAGCGATTATCGATGCAATGACTGCCGCATATAGTCCGCGCGTCGTGGCCAGACCCAGGACCACCAGTAAATAGAGAAACGAGATATTTGGAATAGCAGGATAGAGCCTGGCAAGGTAAATGATGCCAGTAATCAGCAGCGTGAGCAAGACAGCCAGGCAAGCATCGATGATCACCCTTCGCGTATGGTGTTCTTCGGTAACGCCCAAAAAGAGAACTTGTTGCATGTTTTTCATGGCTTCAGCTTCATCATCCTCTACCATTTTGGGATCAATACTGTCGTATTCTTGATATTTTACGATGAGAGCATATCACATAATCGATAGAAAAAAGGAGACATTCTTTTATGTCCAGTCTCTTGACCAGGCTTATTTACGCCCTCTATACTCAACATATAAAAAAATGCATTATTATCCTTCTTCTTCTCATGCTGTGTCAGTTGCTCGTGGCCTGTACCCCCGGACACACAGGGAGTAACCTGGTGGCTTTCCTCCGGGATGGACAACTCTGGACCAGTGATCCCGATGGGGCCAACACATTCTCAGTGGTTTCTCAGTCAACACCGGTCGTTGGCTATGCCTGGTCACCTAACCACCAGTTGTTGGCTTTCCGTACATTGGATACGGACTTCGCCAAGACACCGGCCGCCAGATCCCTTACACACTATCCACAGGCGCCAGTGATAAAAGATGTGCCCGGAACATTGAACACCATTGGAGTCGATGGAGGAACGCCTATTGCGATCGCCTTTTCCAGTCCAGATTTTAGCTATAATAACCCTCAATGGAATAGTAATGGTGCTCGTTTGATCTATCGGCAGACCCCCAAAAATTTTTCAGCCAATCCTGCCAATGCTCAATGGTGGATCGCTCAGAATGATCAGCCAGGCGGCATTGCGGCGAAACCCTTTCCCCATACTTTTTCTATCCCTTCTTTCTCCTATAATAGCCAGCGTTATTTGCTAATCGGCAATGCGGACAAGGGGGTATTTACAACAACGATTGCTAATACGCAAAAAACTCAGCAGGTCGGTCCCCTGGCTGGTCATCCATTACCGGCCTCCCTTGAACGTCTCCTGTGGCGCCCGAACCACCAGAATCAAAGCTTCTTATACGCGATCGAGGCAACCACGGCCAGCCGTACCAATCAGCCAGCCGCTCAACTCATGGTAAAGCTGATGTGGCACACACTGGAGGGTCCTGCCACTACCGTTGCGACATGCGCCTGCACACAATTCTCCTGGTCTCCTGATGGAAACTATATCATATATAGCACTGGCACGAAGATAACTGTTCTCAACGTTATACACAACACTTCATTTACGATCAAAACCGAAGCCAATGCCGTTCCTTACTGGTCACCCGATAGCAAGTTCTTACTGCTAGACAGTTCTCAAACCCTCTCCCTCGTCAATATCTCAAGCAAGCAACAAACACTGCTATTGACGAGATCGGACGGACAAACGGTACAACCATCAGCGCTTTCTTCTACAAATAGCCTGTTACAGCCTGTGCCTAATAATGTATGGTCCGCTGATAGTCGCCATTTTATCTTTGTCAGTTATAGTCATTCAAGCTGGCAACAACATACACTATTGAATGGTCAGGCGCTCTATATGGTTGCGCTAAATGATAGCGGAAAGCCAGCGGGAGCGCCGACGAAAGTCGCTAGCGGGGCTATCAACCAACCTGGATGGACATATGAAGATCCCAATACATCTTTTCTATTCTAAGCATCAAGCCAGAACCATAGCTATAAACAACCCCGTTCATCGTCTCTAGATTAGAGAAAGTTATTGTCTGTTTGTTATATAAGAATGTGTCTTACTTCTGTCACCTGGGAGTACATGATAGCCCCTTCATTCGCGTCCGCTACGCGGTCACGCTTTTTTTATGTGTTACTGTAGCAGAAGTGCATTCGCGTTCCTGCTGCCCCAACACCCTATAGGGTATTGAGGACTACAGGATGACGGGAGTCAGATACGCTCTCAAGAGGAGAGTTTCTATGCAGGAAGAGGTACAGCACCTGGCAGGAGAAGATTTTTGCTATCTCACCACCACTGGCCGCCGTTCGGGCAAAGCACATACCATCGAGATCTGGTTCGCATTGAATGACACGACGCTCTATCTCCTCTCAGGTGGTAGAGACAGGGCAGATTGGGTGAAAAATATCCACCAACAACCCGCAGTACAGGTCAGGCTCGGCCCGACGACATACATGGGGCGGGCACGGATTCTTGCCAGGGGGACTGAGGATGAACTGGCGCGCCAGATCGTGTTCGCCAAATATGCAGCGCGTAGTACCGATGATCTAACAGAATGGTCGCGCGCTTCGCTGGCTGTTGCGATCGATCTCCTCAATGAGGTAAAGTAATGAAAGGAACTTTCATGATACAGGCCCGCTACAATGAATGTATATGCTACATAAAGAGGAGAGACGTGAGTAAGAAAGAACCCAGGCTACACCTGGTCGGCCAGCAGCCAGAGCCGACCGATGACTTTGACGATTCAGACGAACTTGATGCCATGGAGCAATTAGAGCTCCTGGAATCTCTACGTGAAGATATGGAGGATCTAGGAGTGACAACGCTGGCAGAAGTGATCGAGCGCATTTCAGAACTGCATCGCCAGTTGGATAAGCAGTAAGCGCACGTCAGAAGTTCGTCATGAAAAAGAAAGTTAAGCATCCACCTTTGGATGCATATACTTCTTGTCTGGATGGATACGGCCTCTGTGTTTTACATAGCAGCCATATCCATCCAGGCCTTTTTGTTATCTCCGTTATCCACCTAGATATGCCTGGCGTACCAGGTCGTTGGTCAGCAGGTTTTTCGCTGTATCGCTCAAGACGATTTTGCCCGTCTGTAACACATATCCACGATCGGCCAGGCTTAAGGCCATTGATGCGTTCTGTTCTACCAGAAAAATGGTCATGCCCTCTGATCGAATGCGTAGAATAGTATCAAAAACGGTCTCCACCAGCTTGGGAGAGAGTCCCATGGATGGCTCGTCCATACAGATCATCCTGGGGCGCGACATGATGGCACGCCCCATTGCCAGCATCTGTTGTTCGCCACCAGACATGGTGCCCGCCAGCTGCTTTAAGCGCTCTTGCAGGCGCGGAAAAATCTGGCAGACATGATCCATATCGTCCGCGATCTCTTTCTTGTTGGCGCGGGTAAACGCTCCCATTTCCAGATTTTCTCGTACCGTCATGCGAGGAAAGATGCGTCTCGCTTCAGGCACCAGGGCCAGGCCGGCCTTAACAATGTCACCGGTTAACTTGCGTTCAATATCCTGGCCATCAAAGTTGATCGAACCACTGCTGGGACGTACCAGGCCAAAAATGGTCTTCATGGTGGTTGTCTTGCCCGCGGCATTGGCCCCAAGCAGGCAAACAATCTCGCCCTTTTCTACATCAAGCGAAATATCCTGTAAGACATGGCTGGGACCATAATATGTGTTGACATTAACCAGTCGTAACATCGTAGACCTCTTTATCGTTTTTTTGCATCGCTATGCCTCTGATTCCGACGTGGATTCTGTCTCCGATTGTCGACCCAGATACGCTTCGATTACCCGCTTGTCATAGCGTACTTCTGCGGGCAAGCCATCGGCAATCTTTTGCCCATAATCCAACACAGCAATATGGTCGGACATACCCATCGTTACCGCCAGTTTATGCTCAATCAAGAGAATCGTCAGTCCAATCTCGTCGCGCAAACGGCGAATATATTTCACGGCCTCTAACGTTTCAGCCTCGTTCATACCTGCCGTTGGTTCGTCAAGCAACAGAAGCTTGGGATTCGCCGCCAGGGCACGAGCGATCTCAACACGCCGACGGTCCGCATACGAGAGATTCATGACATACTCATCCTGCCGTGCTACCAGGGCCGTCCCAAAAAAGCCGAGCAATTCTAATGCTCGCTCGCGCGCACGTCGCTCCTCTTCAACGACATGGCGCGGACGGAACAGCGAGCCCAGAATTCCTGCCTTCAGGCGCGTATGCTGACCAACCAGCACATTCTCCAATACGGTCATATTGTTGAACAGGCGAATATTTTGAAAGGTACGCGTGATCCCCTGCACGACAATCTTATCCGGCGATAATCCAACGACAGATTTTCCATCGAGAATGATATCGCCGCTCGTAGGCTGATAAATCCCTGTAATCAGGTTAAAGACCGTAGTCTTGCCAGCTCCGTTAGGACCAATCACGCTGACAATTTCGCGCGGCCTCACTATCAGGTCTACCCCGGACACTGCTGTCAGTCCGCCAAACCTCTTGGTGACCGCTTTAAGTTCTAGCAAGGCGTTCGTTGTAGCTAGAGCGGATGCAGAGTGGCCATTCAGCTTTACCTGTTCAGAACTCATCTTTTTTCTCCTTCATCGCTGCTAGTCTACGGGCATTTCCGCTTCAAACTCAGGGGTTCCAGGCGGCTGATCCAGGCTCGATTCCTCTAACTTTTCGTCCTCGTTCTCTGTATGATGTAGCTCGCGCCTGCGCCTCGCACTTGGGATCAAACCTTCCGGTCGGAAGATCATGATGGAAATCAGGATGATGCCAAACAGCAGGTTGCGGATATTGTCAAAGGAGAAGTTAGAGAGATGTTGAGGCAGGAAGTGCAAGAAATTGTTCGGATCAGCTGCGTAGGTATCCAATTGATTGAGAATAAGCAGATTGATCGCGTACACTACGACCGCGCCTACCAGGACACCAGGGATACTCCCCAGCCCACCAATAACAACCATCGCCAGATAGATGATGGAGTCGCTTGAGTTAAAATCGCTGGGAGTCACAGTCCCTAATTTTGCCGCGTGATACACGCCGGCAATGCCAGCAAAGAAGGCTCCAGCCGCGAAGGCAAACAGCTTGGTGTTCACCAGGTTAATGCCTGATGAAGAGGCCGCGATCTCATCCTCACGAATGGCGATCCAGGCGCGTCCCAACTTGGAATCACGCAATCTGACGTTAGCAAAAATGCAGGCGCCAATGATAATCAAAATGAGATAGTAGTATGGTGTGGGGCTATTGGACCAGTTGATGCAAAACGAACCAATACATGGCGTCGCCGGTGGATACACGCCAGCGATTCCGTCGGTGCCGTTAGTGTACTTGTCCATCTGTGTAAAGACGATGGGAATGATTTCTCCAAAGCCCAGCGTCACAATGGCCAGATAGTCGCCGCGCAGGCGTAACGTTGGCGCCCCAAGCAGAATCCCCCATAAAGCGGTAATCAGCGCTGCAATGATGATCATCGGCCAGAAAAACCAGGAGAAGGTGCTGGGATTGGCAATAATGCCGGTCAATTTGTAGAACTGAGTGGAACCAACCAGCGACCAGGAATAGGTACCAATCACAAAAAAAGCGACATAACCCAGGTCAAGCAGGCCGGCGAAACCAACGACGATATTCAGTCCCAGAGCCAGAATAACATAAAACCCGAGGTCTCCGTAACTGGTGATGCGTCCCTTGGAACCAGATCCAAACAAAATAGGGTCCAGAATGGGATAAAGCACAACAAATACCATGAGCATCAACATGTAGATGCGGGTCGCGCCCCTACTTTGGAGCGGCCTGTCGTTGGGGACGACATCCTTTGCTTCCTCTTTAGCACGGCTCGCGGACAGGCTATGCAATTGTTGTTCACGACTGACTTTACGCGCATTACTGCGCCAACCCTGGCGCCCATTCTCAGCCTGACCGTTGTTCTGCTTCTCTTCAACACCCTCATCAGGTTTGACGACATAGCGCAAAGCAATGATGCCACCCAGGTGCCCAAGGAAATAACCCGCAACCGGCAAGAGGATAGTACGCGCAACAACCCAGATCATCAACAAGTCGGGTAATGCGCCAGACGCATAAAAAATCAGGTCAGCCACCAATGAAATGACGGCAAAGATGGTCGCGAACCAGAAACCAGCCTGTCGTGCCACCCGGACCAGCACGGTCCTCCCCTGCTCATCCATTACATGCAGGCTCTCCAATGGCGGTGGCGGCGTATAATGCATAGCCCGACGCACACGATTACGCACAAAGAGATAGATTCCCCAGATTACAGCGCCAAGCCCCAGGCTAATTAACAGGTCAGTGGTGATGGTGAGCAACACCAGCGGAACCACTACGGCAAACAACACATCACACCAGATCTCTATCATGTTACGGCGGCCGCTATCGGCCGCCACCAGATAACCAGCTAACACGATAGTTGACAGGTAAATGATCAACATGAAGACGGATTGCAGGAACAGAGACCAGAGATCATGATCATAAAGCTGATTCTGCGGATAGAGAATACCCAACCATATCTGATTGACGATCTGTTCGCCTATCCAGACAAAGGTAAATACACAACTGGGCACAAGTAAAGCTATAATCCATTTTATAAGGAGCGCGCGCGTCTCGGGCGTTGGAAGTAGCCTTCTGGGGCTTTCTGATACAGCCACGTTTTATCACCTCGCTTTTACACTTGATTTGTTTTGCTTTTGCGTAAAGTGTTCTGCTACACTTTCTCAGGCGTGTTCTGTCCAAAGAGGCCAGATGGACGAAAAACAAGGATCAAAATCAAGATGGCAAAGATTACGGCATTGTTCCAGGCATTGCCACCGTGTGGCAAAACCGTTGGCGGGATCAGGGTAACCAGCGAATAGATCAAACCAATCAGCAACCCACCAAACATAGCACCGACCAGATTCCCGATACCACCCAGGACCGCGGCGGTAAAAGCGATCAGACCTTGCTGAAAACCCAGGTAGAAATAGGTGTTCGGAAACTTGAGGCTGTAGATAAAGGCGGCAGCACCAGCTAAACCTGCACCAACGAAAAATGTGAAACCAATGATCAGGTTGACATTTACGCCCATCAGGGCCGCCGCATCACGATCCTGGGCAACAGCTCTCATCGCTCGCCCAATACGGGTGCGAGTAACCAGCAGGTGCAGGGCAACCATCAGCACGATAGCCACCACCAGAACAAAGATATTGATGACATCAATATCGATGAGCCCCGTATGCACAACGCCGATTGGCAAGGAGACGAAAGCGACGTTTGTATCGCCAAACCAGAGCTTACCAACGTCCTGGAGAACAAGAGAAACGCCGATGGCAGAAATAAGGGGAGCCAGACGAGGCGCATTACGCAGGGGACGATAAGCGACACGCTCAATGACCACACCTAATACAGCGCAGAAGAGAAATGAACCAATACAGGCCAGAGCCAGTTCACTGACCAGCACCCAGCTCATAACGGAAGGAGGATTGGCCGCCGTCACTCCCAGCGCGCTGAGAATGGCAATGGTCACAAACGTGCCCAGAGTAAAGATATCGCCATGAGCAAAGTTGATCAGCTCGATAATGCCATAAACCATCGTATAACCCAGCGCGATCAGTGCGTAGATAGCACCCGTGGCCAGACCTACGATTAACAGGTTTAAGAAAGTAGCCATTGGCTGGTTACTCCTTATCTTCGAGTAGTAACAGATTACAGGAACACCTGGAGAGGATTAAAATGAAAAACCTGGAGAAGTATCAGCCAGAGAAGGATCCTGCTAATACCTCCCCAGGTACCTTGCACTCCTTTTTATCTTTCGAGATAAAAGGTTCGAATTGTCTTCACCTCGTTACTGCAAGGTGCTGGTGTCGATCTGTTCCAGATACTTCCAGCCATCACCTGTATTCAAATCACCAATGGTATACAGTGAGACGAAGTGATTAGAGGTGTCGCCATTCTTGTCGAAGCTGTGGTGACCGGTGACTCCGTCATACTGAACATTCTGTACCGCATCGATCACTGCCTGGCGGAAGCTAGAGGCACCACTATCATCGTTCGAATCCTTTGGTGCTGTGGCTTTTTTGTCCTGAACAGCAGACTTAATAGCCTGCAACAGAATCTTGGCGCAGTCATAACCACCCGCGCTATACGCACCAATGGCACCGGCACCAAACTGCTTGGTATAGGCATCAAAGAAGGTCTTGGAGGCCGGAGATTGGCTTGGATCAATACCCGGGATCGAGGTAAAAACGGGTCCGCCACCCAGGGGCTTGACCGCTTTGGCCAGGGCCGACGTCTTGGTACCATCACCTCCCATGAACGGTGTGTTCGCCAGGCCAGCGACACTCTTCATCTGCTGACGAATCGTGATACCACCAGTCGAGTCGTTACCACCAAACATGATAAAGTCGGGCTTCTTGGATGCGATCTCGGTCAGAATGTTCTCGTATGAGTTCGTCTGCTTGATGCTGGCACTACCAAGGATTTTACCACCCAGCTTCTGCCAGTAGGTTGTAAAGTTCTTCGCCAGACCTACACCATAGGCTTCAGTATCATCAATCACATACGCCGTACGGTAGCTCTTGTTTTTGTACGCATACACGGCTAACGCAGCACCTTGATACTGGTCAATGGTGGCGGTACGGAAATAGGTCACCTTCCCGGTTGGACGCAACGCAGCAAGCTTGCTGTTGGCGCCACCACATTCAAATGCGGGAGTCTCTTTGGTCAGGCAGTCATTGGTGTTTGAAGGACTGATAAGAGCAATCGGAGCCTTGTTTGTGGTTGGAATCTCAGCCAGGGCCACGCTACTATTGATAGGACCAACAATACCAGCTACCTGGGCATCGCCGATCAGGTCGGTTACGTTTTTCTGGCCAACAGTCGGATCGTGGGTGCCATTGGCACCAACGTCGTCTTTGGCTACCAGCGCGAATTTGTAACCGGGTAAGAAGTTAGAGTCGTTGGCCTCTTTAACAGCCAGCTCCACACCATCTTGAGCCGGCTTACCCGTTGAAGCATCACCCGATGTTGTAGGGAGTTCAGAACCAATCTTGATGGTTATTGTCTGCTGGGTACCACCATTACCATTACCATTGCCGGTATTTGTTGACGGGGTACCAGCACCACAAGCCGCAAGAATGGTAATAATGAGCGAGAAGCCTATCATAGAGGCTAAAATACGGGACGGAGGTCGTCGCATAATGTAGTCAGCCTGCCTTTCATCAAGTGCCTCACTGTCGAATTGAAACACTTCCACCTTTAGATAACCAATAAAAACAATGCGGAAAAGGGGTCACAGGTTGATGTCTAATAGTAAGGACGTTGATACCTTACAAAAATAAATACGTCTCCTGAAACTCTGATCTCACCAACTTTCGTAAACTCATCATATTGGTCCCGTTAGCGATCGGGCGCTATCAGCTTACACGGGCAAGAAAAGCTTCAGCTGCGTAATTACCGTTGCTCTCTTGAACAAGGAAAAGAGATTGAGGGAATTATACGTATTGTCATTTTCACTGTCAATACGTATATTTTATCCTAGATAGGCGTCGAAGAATTGGTCTACGCGCGTTTCGTACTCGGTCGGGTCCAGGGAAAAAGATTGCGCGTGCCCCGCCCCATTAACTACCCAGGATTGCTTAGGACTCCCTGCCGTGTTGTACAACGCATACATACCGTCGAGAGGAGTCTGATAGTCTTTGTCTCCGTTAATGAAAAAGATCGCTGTACGCCCGCTTAGTTTGTTGACCACATCAATGGGACGCGCCAGGGTGATATCAACCCCATACACCTCTTCTACAAGCTGCCGATCCGCGTCGCGCACCTGATCATTGGGGACATCACCCGGCACACGCGTAGCATCCACAGGACAGCTTTCGGCCACCAGCGCGCTGATATCCGTGCTGCGCGCCGCCGCCAGGACAGACGCGGTCGCTCCCATTGAGAGTCCCAGCACCCCTATTTTACTATCGATAGTGTCGGGATATGAATGGAGAAAAGCGATCGCGGCTAAAATATCTCCCGATTCAACCATTCCTAATGTCGACATGACGCCCTGGCTCTTGCCATAACTTTGAAAGTCAAATAATAATACCGTATATCCATGCTTAAATAGGAATGCAGCCCTCTTCACCATATCGACACGATCACCTGGTGTTCCATGCGTTAAGATGATGACCGGCGCATGTGGAGAAGATATCGCCAGCCATCCTGAAATAAGATTGCCTCGCTCGTTATAGAACGAGACATCAAAGACAGGGATATCCTGCACATCCTTTGCATCAGGTATCGGCTGACTTTGCCCCGGCCTTAGCGCTCCTGTCAATTGGAAGAGCTCTGATTTTGTAGAGCTATTCAAAGTGGAAGCATTTCCGGTATTATGCATTTCTGACTGTAATGTTGATTCAAGTAGCTTATTTCTAGCCTGGACCTGTGTTGTCTGTTTTAAAGTACTGGCTGCGCTATTGACAGGCGAGACATAAACAGCATGAATACACCAGACTACAGAAACAACAAAAACCATACAAATACTTACAGCATATGTACGTAAAATTGACGATCTGTGCATCTCATAATCTCCACATATAGACTATACAATGGAAAATTGTGAGCAGAATCTTTTGAATGCTGCTGCAACTTGCTGGTAAGTAGCCTCAGAAGTTCCTCCATTGTCAATGATCTCATCAACCATGGCTCGTTTCGCGGTAATGTCCGGTTGAGCCCTGATACGCGCTCGGGCCTCATCTAGACTAATGATATTTCTCCGCATCAAGCGTTGCAGTTGCTGATCTTCGGGGCATTCGATCAGCCATTTTGCATGACAAAAAGCGCTGGAACCACCTTCCAGCAACTTGACAGCATCCAGAACCGCGATTCCATGAGGACTGACGCTTTCCAGCTCCTCTTTGACCGCTTTATGCACCTCTGGATGAACTATGCTTTCTAGTTGTTTCATCGCCTTCGGATCATGAAAGACGATGGCTCCTAATGCTTTACGATCAATACTTCCATCCTCTGCAACCACCTGCGACCCAAATAATTCTGCGACCCGTATAGCAATAGGTTGGCCCCGTTCGTACAATCGGTGTACTAACAGGTCCGCATCAATATACCTTTCAGCCCCCAATTGCACTAGCATCTGCCCTACAGATGTTTTACCACAGGCGATATTGCCAGTAATGCCTATCACATACGACATACCAGGTTATTTTAACCTTTCTTAGCTACTCACTATATAATAGTTTAAACGTACTATCCTAAGGAAGAGCATACACTTTTTTATCAGTAACATCATTCTTCGCGATTGTGGGCCACAAAAAGATCTGCCATCTCATTCATTGTATCAAAGGTCACAACGCCTTTTTGTGTCTGACACATATTAGTAATATGGTGTTGATGGAAAAGACAAAAGTCCTCATTTTTTTAATATTCCTTCACTCGATGGTGTATACTTGCGATGTAACCTTACAGCACTATTGGCAGTTACCAAGCATCAAATCAGATATCTCTTGTTTTCATGTCGATGTTTGATGTGGGGATTGATTCCACTAAAAACAGCCCCCTCCCGGGACTACATGTGCAATGAGAACGAAGAACATATATGCCACTCCCACTCAACAACAGGGGGCATAAACACATAATGATGAGGATATCTTATCTCTCCCCGTTCATTATGGAGAGGTAAGGAAAAAATATATTGCTATATCAACACTGGAAGGAACAAAATGTATTCTGGAGAGTTGACAAGAACGCCGCCAGAGAAGAGGGCATCAAGGCATATCGGGCTCATTGTTGGTATGAACCGCTATCAGGATAGTACGTTTCAGCAGCTACAATTCGCAGAAAACGATGCCCGAGCCCTCGCTCAATGGTTGGTGAATAATAAGGGGGGCAAGTGGTCTCCCCCGGATGTGCAGCTCGTACAGGGTCAACATGCCACCAGGGAACTTATTGAATCTCTGATTACGCAAATATGCCTTCATAAAGCAGAGGAAGGGGATTCAATCCTGCTTTATTTTGCGGGTCACGCCTTTATCGACGAACGTTCAGGTGAGGGGTACCTGGCCCTGACGAATTCACGCTACCAGGACCCGAACACCAGCTTGAGCCTGCAGGCTTTTTCTCAACATGTCTTGACCCAAAGCCGAGCAACACAGATTCTGTGTATTTTTGATTGTTTCCAGACGGGGCAACTCTGGAGTATGCGTCGGACCTCTCCCTTTGACTCCAAACCGTTATTGAACAGTTCGGTACTCTCTATCCTGCAATCATACCCCAATCGATTGTTTATGTGCTCATGCCGAGGAAATGAACATGCTCCAGAAAGCGGCGCACGTGGGCTGAGTCCATTTATCCATCAAATGATCCTCGGCCTTTGCGGTCCGGCGATCGACCAGGCTACGGGGGTAGTTACGCTATCCAGATTACATGCCTACCTCTTTGGAGCCCTCAGCGAGCAGCAGCGCCCGCAACTCTTTGGGCAGCAGGAAGTTCCTTTTAGCATTGTCGGGGATATTCCAGAGGTCACCGCAACCAGACAGACAACGGCGTCGAACTTCACTGCCGGGTTTCAACCAGGAACAGAATCACCATCCAGTAGCATGCTCCTCAAAAAAAGCGGGCCCTTTGGAGCAGCGGCATTAACAGCAACAGCCCCTCCAGTACAGACAACTTCTCCGTCCACATCAGGACATCTTTTGTCTTCGGCGCTGGAGCAGCAACGAGAGCAGCAAAGCCAGCAGATGGTGGCACAGGCACAGCAGCTATTTCAGGCCCAAAACTATGGGGAGGCCTTTAATCTGGTAGAACAAGTTCTGCAGAATATGCCCAATAATGTGCTCGCTTTAATATTAAAGGGACAGTTGCTGGGTACGGCAGGCCGCTACGCCGAAGCACAACAGGTCATCGAGCACATTCTCCAGTTGGATCCAAATAATGCCATGGGCTGGAGCATGCAAGCTGTAGTCTCAAGCAATCTAGGACAGCACCAGCAGGCACTCACTGCAGTCGAGCGTTCGCTGGAACTGGATGCTCAAAATCCAGAAACCTATGCCATTAAAAATAATATTATGAGCAACCTGGCGGTAGCCCAGACACAGACACCAGAACAACCTAAAAGTAAGCAGCAGAGTGATACAGCGCCGCAGAAAGCCTCGCAGGGCTTTATCCGCGGACTCGCACTCAGTATTCTCGGGATTGTCGCGGGGCTAATTGGTTTCGGACTGATGGCCTTTATCGCCTCAATCCCTTATATCGGGCTCTTCGTGATCTGTATCAGTGTTGCAATACTGTGCGTAAATGCGGCCAGAGGCACATTCCGTTACGGATTGGCCCTGCTCGTAGAAACGATTCTGGTCTCAGTGGTGCTGGCAGGGATACTAGGAGCCATGTATAAAGTTGGCCAGGCATCCTTGATACATCAGATCAATCTGCACCCATCGCTGTTTATGCCCCTTCTGGCATTGGTAGCATGGCTGATCATCGCGGCTGCAGTACCTCCTATCCTGGCACTGGGAGGCTTTGTCGGCGGCTTTGCCAGCCGCCAGCGCCATAAAAAAAGCAGGTAGCATATGCTACCTGCATGCCAGGCGTAAACGTCGGGCTTTTTCTAGCTGACCATATCCGCCAGTTGTTCCCACTCTTGCAGTAATTCGTCTACCCGCGCTCGCGCCTGTTCATAATCCGCTGAGAGCCGGGTTAGCTCCTCGGCGTCAGCTTGTAGAGCGGCCTGCGAAAGTGCCTCTTCCAGGCTCTTTACCTTCGCCTCAGCCTTCTCAACATCTTTCTCAACGTCTTCCAGAGTGCGGGCTTTGACTTTTCCGTTCTTCTTGCTGCTGGTTTTAGCGGGCGCGGCTGCCTTAACAGGGGCGACCTTGACAGGTGTCTTAGAGCCGGACGCATTCAATACTATCTGCTGATGGCGGGTCCGGTATTCGGTGTAGTTACCCACGTAAGGATAAAGTACCCTGTCTTCAATGGCCCAGACTTTCGTGGCCAGGCTATCAATAAAGTAACGGTCGTGTGAGACAAAGAGCAGCGTGCCTTCAAACTCACTCAGTACCTCTTCCAGAAACTGGCGCGACTGGAGGTCGAGATGGTTGGTCGGCTCGTCGAGTACCATCAGGTTTGGCCCCTGTAAGGTCAATTTGGCCAGGGCGACCCGGCTTCTTTCGCCACCACTCAGGCTACCAATCGATTTGAAGACGTCATCACCTGAAAAGAGGAAACGCCCCAAAAAGCTGCGAGCCCCTTCCTCACTTAATACACTGACCTGGCGTATCTCATCGACAATGCTGCGCTCCATGTTTAGGCCAGCATGCGTTTGAGAGTAGTATCCGATGCGCACACCATGGCCGATGTGGACCTGGCCACTCAGTGGTGGCAACTCGCCAATCAAGGTACGCAACAGCGTCGTTTTCCCCGTACCATTCGGTCCGATCAGGCCAACCCGATCACCCCGTAACATTTCTAGATCAGCCACCTGAACAAGGACGTTGGTATCATGCTCTCCAGGTCGGCCCGCTTTTGCGCCCGTACCATAACCAACAGCTAGTTTCTGCGTCGAAATGACGACCAGGCCGCTATCGGCGACTGGTGTGAACTCAAAGTTCAGTTCCGGCATATCCTGCGGACGAGCCACGCGCTCCATGCGATCCAGTAAGGTTTGCCTACCTCGCGCCTCGCGACTACGCTGACCCGCTTTATAGCGCCGTATAAACTCTTCAGTATGTGCAATATATGCCTGTTGTGCCTCGTACTCACGCCGTCGGCGCTCCATGCGTTCTTCACGTAGCGAGAGGTATTTGGTATAGTTGCCCGGATATTCCTCAATACGCTCAAAGGCGAGCTCGATGGTACGCGATACCACTTTATCCAGAAAGTAGCGGTCGTGTGCCACAATGACCATGGCCCCCTTCCAGGAGGAGAGGTAGGTTTCGAGCCATTCCAGGGTAGCCAGGTCCAGGTGATTGGTCGGCTCGTCGAGTAGTAATACTTCCGGCTCCTGTAGCAGGAGCTTCCCCAGCGCAGCGCGTGTCTGCTGCCCACCGCTTAATTGCATGATGGGCGCGGCCTGCTGCTCACGCGTGAATTCCAGGCCGTCCAACACCTGGTCAACCCGATTTTCATAAGTATAGCCGCCAGCATGTTCATAACGCGCCTGCAGTTGATCATAACGCTGCAACAACGATTGGTGCTGGTCCGTCTCCGGCTGCGTTGAGGACATCTCGATAGCCAGTTCACCCAGCTCCTGCTCCCACTGACGCAGTTCTGCAAAAACGGAGATCATCTCTTCGCGTAAGCTATTATCTGGTCGAAAATCCGTCACCTGTGTGAGGTATCCAATGCGGGTGTTACGAGCAATAGCAATTGAGCCTTCATCAGGTTCTTCCCGTCCAGCCAGAATGTTGAGCAAGGTAGACTTTCCAGCTCCATTGGGTCCGACGAGGCCGATTCGGTCTTGAGGATCAATTTGAAAATTGAGACCAGAAAATATTCTTTCCGCCCCAAATGACTTTCCTAAATTTACGACACTGATTACTGGCATATGTCTTCACCCAAATTCAAACCATTATTTTATCATATACGTTTTGAGCTAGCGTATCATATCAGCCCGCCCTACGCAAGAGTTCATGCGGGATGCGTCCCATTGCAACCCGACGCATAACCTGATCGTATACAATGGCTAGTATCATTTAGTGTTAATATAATGAAATGTAACCCATTGTATTCAATCTCATAGGTTAGGCGACAATCGATAAAAGGTTGGCTGAACTTATGCGATTATGATATACTTATGAAACAAATCCTTCTGCTAAGAGAAAGGATGCTGAGGTGGCGAAAGAGCAGTCTCTGGATAATTTGTGGTTGGCACAGATCCTATTTGATCTGGGTGGAGTACAATTTGGCAATTTTACAGTGAGTGAATCCGCTGTAAGCTCGCCCATTTTCGTAAATCCCAAAGTTTTAATTAGTAACCCAACCGCGCTACGTGTTGCAAGCAAGTTGATGCAACAGGAAATTGATTTAGCCCAATCATTACGTCGTCCACGTGTTCACCCCTTCTCCGTTATTGCGGGGGTTCCAGTCGGTGGACTCCTATTGGCCACAGCCTACTCATTAGAAACAAATATTCCCCTGATCTATGCACGCAGCCGTCCCGAAGGCACCGGCAAGCGTGGGATAGAAGGACATTTTAATCAAGGTGATACGGCTATTATCATCGACGACCTCATCACTCGTGGTGGCAGTATCCTTGAAACAACATCGCTCCTTGAGGAAAATGGTCTGAAAGTAAAAGATGTCATCGTTCTTATTGACCGCGAACACGGCGCAGCCGAGCGTCTACGCCGTCATGGATATAACCTGATAAGCATCTTGAAGCTTGATATCATGCTGACTCACTATATGTCGAAGGGCTTGATTACAGAAGAGACCTATCGTACATGTGCTGAGTATCTGCGTTCCAAACAGGGTGAGCCAAATACCGGCCCTCTCGGTTTGTAGTTTACGAATCAAACAATGGATCAGGGGTGGTCAGTGAATCGCTGACCACCCCTGATCTGTTTTGGACCTGGCTATGATGTCACGCGAACGACCTGTGAGAAATGGTTTCAATCGGCGCATGCTACGATTGCGCCGATGAAATCGCGTCCCAGTTGATTGGTAACCCCTCCATTTGCATGATGCGTAACGCATTGCGCGTAGGACTCGGCCCTTCACGCAGCAGATACTCGAATACCATATGTCCTTCGATAATATTCTCACGGAAATGGGCATTTTTGATGATCGGGAACAAATCCGCAAGTTTGACCAGTTCAAGATCATGGGTTGAGATGGCGCCGGTACACTTCTTTTCAACCAGGGCCCGTATATATGCTTCGCTGCCGATGAGGCGCTCGTAGTTATTAGTGCCCTTAAAGATCTCGTCAATTAAGAAAAAGATGGGATAGCGTAGATCCTCATCAATGGCATCCAGCAATCCCTTCAGACGCCGTACCTCGGCATAGAAGTATGAGTAGCCGTCCGCCAGTGAGTCGGTGACGCGTATACAGGCATAGATCTCAAACAATGAGAGGCGTAACGAACTGGCATTCACCACGCTACCTGCATAGGCAAGACACATGTTAACGCCTAAAGTTCGTAAAAAGGTACTTTTCCCGGCCATATTGGAGCCGGTAATCAGCAAAATTTCTCCATCTTCTTCCAGTTGGAAATCATTGGCCACTTTGTGCTCTTTCGCGATCATTGGATGACCCAGTTCTCTGGCCTGAAAAACGGTAGCCCTGCTGTTCTTTTTGTCCACCACAATCTCAGGAAAGACATACTCTGGATTGAGATAGGCGAAGTTGGCCAGAGAACAGGTGGCCTCCAGTTCATACCAGACATCAAGCCAGATTGGTAGATACTGCGCGATCAACGCTTTACACTGGTCCAGTCGATAAGCGGTAAGAGCTCCAATGGGGAGAATGGCGTTGGCAATAGCCCAGGCTTCCGGACTACGCGCCAGCGTGGCCAGGCTGGTGATCCGTTCCAATTGCTTTAAAAGCAGCGAGGGACGCCGATCCCCGTGCTCAAAAAATGGGGCGCACAGGGTACGCAACTGCGATTGCCTGGCATAGGGATATTTTTCGAGATAGTTGAAAATGAATTGCAGTTGTCCGAAAGCAACGCGCTGCGCGTGCGTATCCTCGGCCAGGTTGCCCTGCTCCTTCCTAGTCATTAGATACCAGACGAAGGAAGCGATCAAGGTCACCGCACAAAACAGGGGCGAGGTATGCTCAAAAACGAACAGGAGCACGGATAGATAAAATAAGACCGCCAATCCACAGGCCACCAGCAGCGAGGTAAGAGTCTGTTTGGATTCAGCCTGCGCCTCCAGCCAGTCTAACAGACGATCTCCATCGACCGGACCACTGGTAAAGCGCGTCGCGAAGGATGAATACAGGAGCAATTTATCACGAAAGCGGGTTAGTGGGGTTAACTCACGTACCAGTGCCTGCCGATCGTGAATGATGTCAGGGTCTGGCTCAAGCTCCAATAACCAATCGCGTAGACGCAGCGTTCCTTCTAAGGAGACAGCAGTATTGAGTAAGCGGTGTACAGAGCGTTCTCCACTGATATCCAGGTCAATCTCAAAGGGATGGTCGATTTCTTGCTCCTCGCGTGGCGGCACCGACGGCATACCGTCCCAATCGAGCCGCAAGCGCGCTTGCTGGGTCTCTAAAATGCGCAGCCAGACCTGGTAACGCAGGACGCTTTGATTGACGTTGGGCTGAAAACGCGCCAGAAGATAAAAGCCCAGACAGGTGGCTAGCAAAAAAAGAAAGCCCAGCCAGTGTACCGTGGCCAGGCCAACAATGGTCAGGAAGATCCCTCCACCAATAACGCCCAGGGTTCTCACTTTATTATTCTGGTCGAGTTGCCGCGTTTGCGCCAGGCGCCGCTGGACATGCCCGATCTGACGCTCAAGAAGCTCTTGCTTTGAGAACTGTGATTCCATATCCGAATCCTTAGAGGATAATGTGAAGAAAGTACTTCACATGACCACAAACAGAAAATGCGTCTCACAATAAATATATGTTTTGCCGGCCGCCTGGTTGCGGATCGACAACAGGCTACAGGGCATTGAGCAGTCCATGAATAAAACCTGTGCTTACCGAGAGCCAATCAAATGATTGCGTCCAGGCAACCCAATCCTGCTGCCTGGGCCAACCCGGTCGATAGCGCGGCAACATATCCTTTGGCATCACGATCGCCCATTTGCTTCCTTCCCCAAGTCCTCCCGGCGTAATCCGTACGGAAATATTAAAGACCGTCTCATCAGGCAGGTGCTGCTTCCAGTCTGGCATCTTCTTGAGCAATGGTTCATGCCGCCATTGGCTAAACAGGACCGGGCGATCCTCTCCCTGGGGAGTTCGCTGCAGGGTCAATACCTGCCCAACAACCACGCTGCGCTCCCACTCCGGAAAACGCAATGAGACGCTATAACGGTACTCGTTCAGGCCGGCTGCGCTAATAAACGTGGCCAGATTTTCAGGCTGACAGCGTTTTTCGGTATCGCTTTGCCAGATCTTCACCATGGCGTCCAGGCGTTTTTTTTTGTCTTCGGCACTTAAGCAGGCCAATGAACCAGTATCGGGCGGGTATTCTTCGGTTCCCATTGCTGTTATACCTTTCGTCATGTCTGCGCGTTCAATATCAGCCAGGCCTTCCAGAGCGCTGGACAGTTCTGCTTTAGCCAGTCACAAAGATCCGCGGGCAGCGCTGCCCTGAAGTGGCAGGTATCATTTTGAGGATAGCGCCGCAGGGTCAGGCTATACGCGTGCAGAAACTGCCGCGTCAGGAGAGGCGTGTGCGCGAGCACATGTTCAGGCGGCGCATACATCTGATCGCCCACGATGGCCATCCCGGCGGCGGCCAGGTGAGCCCGAATCTGGTGGGTACGCCCCGTGATAGGCTGTACTTCCAGCAAGGCGAACGGCTCAGCTACCGCCAGTACCCTCACCGCCGTACTCGCAGCCTGTCCGTCTGGACCAACAATACAGCGTCGGCGCTCATCAGGGTCGCGCTGTAAGGATCCATGCAGCATAAATACATCACTACCGGTGGCGGCATAGAAACTCGTGCCATCAACCGCTGTCGTCTGGCCGCCTGCTGAATGCCTGGTAATGGTAAATGTGGCTCGTGGCTGCGCCCACCCACAGGCGCCGCGCGCAATAACGGCCAGGTAGCGCTTCTCGATGGTGTGATCATGAAATTGCTTGATCAGGTGTCGTCGCGATCGCTCGGTTCGTGCCAGAGCAACAATGCCCGATGTATCTTTATCCAGGCGATGCACCAGACATGGCCGGGGGAGCAGGCCATCTTCTTTCCACAGGCGTTCACGGCGTTTTTCACGCAACATATCTCTGATAGCAGGCGGCGCCCCGGCCCACTCAGGATCATCAGGCAGGAGCGGTGGTTGCCAATCATCTCTCCCCTGCTTGTCTAAATAGGCCAGCACAGCATTCCACATCGTGCCATCTGAGTGTTTATATGTGGGATGAATAACCAGCCCGGCCGGTTTATTCACGATCAGCAGGTAGTGATCTTGATAAATAAGTGAGACGTCAGCAGTTTCCATGCCGTGAGTATAGGTCTTTCTCCGTCAGACGTCAATATCGCTACACAAAATAGAGCAGTACTTTCTTTCCATCATACCGATAGACAGGCATAATACGATAAAAATTGATGTAGAATGGCTTGTGGAGCGGTTTCAAGTAGATAAGGGATTGTGTAGCTGTGATAGAATGGTAACAACATATTTGCTTGGAATAGAACCAGACAGGCAGATAAAGAGGGATGGACATGTCACAAATACACTATCATAATCAGCCAGAATTGCGTGAACCGATTGTTGTGGTGGCCTTTGGAGGCTGGAACGACGCCGCCGATTCAGCAACGACAGCCATAAAATTTCTTGTCGATCGCTGGCTACCAGAAAAAATTGCCGAGATAGACGCCGAAGACTTTTTTGTGTTTACTGAAACACGCCCAACTATTAAGTATTCCGATGGAAACCAGCGTAGCATTACCTGGCCAGCCAATCAGTTCTTTGCTCATACTGACCCGGACCTCAACCGTGATGTGATCCTCTTTCTTGGTACCGAGCCGCAACTGAAATGGAAAACGTTTTGTACGGCATTCCTGGATGTATGTAAAAAGTTTCATGTGTCCGAGGTGGTGTTTTTGGGTGCATTGCTCGCCGATGTCCCCCACTCCATTACTGTTCCCATTACCGGAGCTTCAACGGATAATGATGTCATGGAACGACTCCACGAGATGGATGTCAATAATTCGCGCTACGAGGGTCCAACTGGCGTCATTGGAGTGCTCCACGATGCTTGCCATCGCGCGCACATCTCCTCGGCTACACTGTGGGCCGCCGCTCCTCATTACCTGGCGGCAACCCCAAACATAAAGGTAACGGCGGCACTCCTTACCTATCTCAATCAGTTCCTCTCCTTCGGACTCGATCTCCATGAGATCCAGTCGGAGGCTGTACGCTTCGAAGAACAGGTGACAGCGCTGGTCGCCAAAGATCCTGAGGCACGTGAATATGTACGCAGGTTGGAGGAGCAGATAGCCAACGGGGTCGACCTGGATGACAACGAAGAGGACGATGATGAGGCGCTGCTGTTCGGCCCCGATCATACACTGAATAGTGGTCCGCTACCCAGCGCTGATAGCCTTATTCGCGACGTGGAGGAACTCCTACGCGAACAACGTGGGAACGGACAATCCCAACAATCTGACGATGAAGAGGAGAGTGAATGAGTATTTCACCCTATCTATTAGAAGAGGTTCTGCAACCGCGCTCAGTAGCGATACTGGGCGCATCTCGTGCCCCGCAAAAATGGGGACACGTTGCGGCCAGACAATTGATCGCCGGGGGATTCGCCGGCGATATTTATTTGATCAATCCATCGGTCTCTGAGATTCTGGGCAGGCCAACCTATCCCAGCTTGCGCGATGTTCCTGGGCACGTCGACCTGGCCGTGATTGCGACGTCGTTTAATCACGTTGAGAAAGGGATCGACGATTGTATTGCCCATGGCGTAAAAGGGATCGTTATTATTACCGCCGGCTTCAGCGAGACGGGTCCCGAAGGCCGCGAATTGGAGCAACAGATCGTCGCCCGTTGTCGTGAACACGGTATCCGCGTGATTGGCAGTAACTGTATGGGCCTGTATGTCCATCGCTCCAAATTGAATGCCCTGGGCATGGTCTTTCCCCTGCCAGTCGGCCCTATCGGGTTGGTATCTCAAAGCGGAAATCTGGGCATGTACTGGTACGCCCAGGCCCACCTGGATGGACTGGGCTTCAACACCTTTCTCAGCGTGGGAAACGCTGCCGATGTATCGTTCCCAGAATGCATGCAATACCTGGCTCGCGATCCACAAACGACGGTAATCGCCGGCTACGTCGAAGCCATTCAGGAGGATACGCTACGCCAGGTAACCAGAGAGATGTATGCCAACGGCAGCTATAAACCGACGGTGATCTTTTTAAGCGGTGCCACCGAGGTTGGCGTGCGTTCAGCATTAGCCCATACCGGTACCCGGGGAACTGTGCGGCCAGATAATGATACCAGCCTGCTTGGTAGCGGCGTTGTACGTGTCTTGCGCTCTGATGAGCTTTTCCCTGTGGCACAGGCACTGGCCCTGCAACCACCTACCCCAAAAGGTGGGCGGCGTATCGCCATCGTCGGCGACGGCGGTGGGAGCTCGGTCGCGACCGGAGACGCGGCAGCCCGCGCCGGCATGGAGGTGGAGATTCTCTGCGAGGAGACGCAGGATAAATTGCGTCAGCTGATGCCCGCACGCGCAACCCCGACCAATCCCATCGATGTCGCCGGGGCAACCGACGAGGATCCCCTATCATTCGCAACGATTACAGAGGTGTGCCTGCAAGATCCGACGGTGGATGGCGTCATCATTACTGGACTCTTTGGCGGCTACAAGATGCTGCTCACTGAGGATTTCGGGGCTCGCGAAGAAGAGGCGGCCCGTATGCTGGGTCAAATGGTCAGGAAATATAAAAAACCAGTTCTGGTCCAGACGGTGTATGCACGCCACGATATTCCGGCACTCAAGCTCCTGCGCGAAGAGAACATCCCCTACTACGAATCAGTCGAGATCACCTGCCGCGCCATGGCGGCGCTGGCAGAGGTTGGCCAATTTCTGGAGACGGCACAGGAATACTAGATTATAGCAGACAGGCAGGTCTCACCCCAATTATGTCTCGGGTGAGACCTGCCTGTGCATTTAACGCTTAAAATATTTGCTGCAGACGCTGAACCTGAGTATAAGCCTCCCGTACGGTGCGCTCAATCAGCTCCTGCGCGGTTGGAATATCATGGATCAGTCCAATCATCTGACCGGCCCATACGAAACCTTCATCCAGCTTCCCTTCAAGTGAAGCTCGGGTATTTACTTCGCCTCGAATATGCGGTAACAGGCGCTGTAAACGCTCCTCCGGTGTGGCCTGGGAACGTTCCAGTTCCTGCTCTATCTGTAAGATGGCATCTGGAACCGGTCCCTTGAGCACACGCGCAGGCCGGCCAATGGCCCGCTCGATCACCACGGTATCCGTTTCCTTTGCCTCCACCAGGGCCTGCTGATAGGCTGGATGAGCGTTGCTTTCACGTACTGCAACAAAACGGGTTCCCAGTTCGATGCCATCAGCTCCCAGCGCCAGGGCGGCGGCCAGCCCACGTCCGTCGGCCAGGCCGCCGCTGGCCAGAACGGGTATACGTACCGAGTCCAGAATGCGTGGTACCAAAACAGTGGTGCCGATATCATCTCTGCCTAGGTGCCCACCACCCTCGAAACCTACCGCGATCACGGCGTCGGCCCCCAGGCTCTCAGCCTTCTGAGCCGCTCTGACACCAGCCACCAGCACCATGGTGCGTACGTTGACACCGCTTTGCTGAATGCTGCGCAGCAGCTTTTCGGGATTGCCTCCCGTAATGCTGATAGCCGCCGGTGCCTCTTCCAGAGCTACTTCTAAAAAACCATCCAGCGGAACATGGCCAATGGGGAAATTAACCCCGAAGGGCTTATCCGTCAGTCTTTTGACCTTCTGCATATCGGCGCGAAGATCTTCCGGTGTGGCAAAGCACGCGCATCCAAGCTGGCCCAGACCACCAGCATTAGAGACGGCAGCGGCCAGTTCAGCATATGAAAGGTGAGATAGCCCACCCTGTACGATCGGGTAGCGAATATTCAGCAATTCGGTGAAACGCGTATGCATCTTTGCGGGTAGCGTTGACATAGACCCGTACTCTCTTTCCTCGCTTAAATATGCATGCCTGGACATGGAACATGTACCAGGCATACTATTCCTTCAAAAGGATAATGTACATATCTAAGCTACATCATACCGTACCGGGCGTTAGAGGACAACCGTAACCTGGCGTCGTTTCCCTCCGCGCAGAAAGGTAATAATAGCTTTCTCGCCAGTCTTATGGCGGCGGATCAGCCGCTGCAGGTCACCGGGCTCACTGACGACCTCTCCATCGGCAGCGATGATGATATCCTGCCGCTTCAGCTCGGCCTGTTCAGCAGGAGTGTGGGGACGGATCTCGACGATCTCCATCCCTGCTGGCTGCTCCAGCCCGAGGGCGCGCCGTACCTGCTCATCAAGGGATACGCGCATGCCACCCACACCCAGGGAGGCGCCTGTGATCGTAGCCTGACGTTTTTGCGCCAGCCGGGCCAGCACCGTCTTAACCGTGTCCAGTGGGATAGAGAAGCCAAGTCCTTGCGCCATCGGCAACATGGCCGTGGTAATGCCCACGACACGACCGGCGCTATCCAATAGCGGCCCTCCAGAGTTACCAGGATTGATTGAGGTGTCCGTCTGTATCAGGTTCACCATTTTTTTGGAGCCGGGTACATCCAGAGTGCGCCCCAGGGCACTAACAACGCCAGCAGTAACGGTCCAGTTCAGGCCGTAAGGATTACCCACAGCGATCACCAGCTGACCGACACGCAGCGGTTGACGGCCCAGCTCAGCCACCGGGAGATGATCCGCGCCAATGCGTAGTACAGCCACATCTACCTCGGAATCACTGCCGACCAGGCCAGCGGGGAATTTGCGTCCATCCGCCAGTGTGACAAAGATCCGCCTGGCCTTTTCAACTACGTGTGCATTGGTGAGAATCTGCCCATAGGAGGAAAAAATGAAGCCAGATCCAAGTCCCGCACCAGGAGGCGGCGCGTAGCGTCCATAACGGGGCGCCATGTCACGTTCTATATCTATACGTACAACGGCCGGGCCCACTCGCTCGGCAGCGGCGGTTACAGCGTTGGAATATGCATCCATAGCCAGCGCATCTCGCTCATATGTACTCATGCCATGCTAACTTTCTGTGGAACCCAATGGAGTTTATCGTGCGTGCGAGGCAGCAACTCATTAAGTTTGATATCTATTGTATCACATTTTGTGACAATAATAGACGCGGCAGTCTTAAACGTAGAACATCGCAAGAGGAGACCATCTTGTTAAACATTGCGGTTAGCATAAAAAAGTCCTGCTCTCAGGATAGAGATCCTTACCCGCCCAACCCCATATCATGCCATTAATCAAACCCGAGCATTAGTTCTCGCGAATACTTAATGCGCTGCTGATTGCCGAAATCAACTCCTGAAACGTGAATGGCTTTTCAATAAAGCTTGCTTGCGGTGCGATACTCAGCGCGCTTGCAACTTCAGAAGAGGATGCAGCGGTACAGAAAATCAGCGGTAAAGATTGCGTACGCGGATTGGCACGTAAAAAGCGCAAAACATCGATGCCAGTCATATCGGGTAGATGCAGATCTAAAATCAACACATCAACCGGCAGAAGAGCCAGAGCTCGAGATGCTACAGGGTGATATGCAACAGCTGATCTGCCCGCTCTTTCGGGCATGAGCGCATCTAAACATTCACGAGGATGCTCATATACAATAACATGATGACCAGCATATTGCAGCATTGTTGCACAAAGCTTTGCGATACGTGCATTATCTTCAAGTAGACCTACCTGGGCCATAGAATATCAAAAGTCCTTATCTGATGGCAACTTCGTCCAAATTGTAATGTTTCTATACACGTATGTCAAGAAAATCCATTCTTTTGCCCCATCTCGGCTAGTTGCTCATCCATTTATACGAGATTTTTCCAGCATTTCCGTTATCCTCCCTCGACGCTTTCATAAACTTAGTGTACAATCTAGGCAATACTTTTGATTTTCAAATAAACGGAACAACGCATGAGTGATAATGAAATAGTACGCAAACATCCGATTAGCGTCGTACGCTTTGGTATGGGCAAAGAGATCCAACTCTATTATGATGAACTTGTCGTTACCGGGATCGAACAGGACCAGGAATTACGTGTACAGTTGGATGCCATGCGGCGCCTGACACTGGTTCCCGGTGAACCAACACCCTCCAAACTCGTCTTGATGGCTGATATGGATGACGGCGAAACGATTATTCTCGCTGAAGGTATGACGAATGCCAAAGACTTTCGTGAAATGCTGCCCAAAATTACAGAGATTTGTCCTGATCTACAACTCGATCCACCCGATATGGCTGAGCAGTTACGGCAGGCCCTCAACAACAAGCGGGCCTGGAATATTACGTGCTATGTCGCCTGTATCATGGTTTGCGTCCTGATCTATGCCCTCTATCTGCTGGTCGCTTTTCTGGGCTCCCTCCACCATTAATATTGGAGATAGAATGTTACGGCTCTGGTGGAGCATCGGACTCTGATGTCGTGCTCCCCTCTTTGGGATTCGACGCGGATAACGTGTTCATCCGACGCTTACGTCTCCCCTGGGCAAAATAATAGAGTAGAGCGAAGAAGCCAATAAAGAGCACGATGGGGAAGATATTTGAACCTGAACCTCCACTATTGCCCGGGTAAAGATAAATGTCATTTACGGCCGCCAGCAACTGGGCGTAGTGGTCTCCCCCCAGCGCAAGGGCATTGACGGTTGTAATCTTTGGCAAACCAGGAGCAACAGCGCGCCAGGTCTGCCCTTGATCATCGCTCTGCAAAGCGCCGGCCCCGGTACCGATATAGATGGTTCTGGCATCCCTCGAACGAAAATCCAGCACAATAGATGTAACAGGCACCACCGAGAGACTATCTTTGCCACGGGCCCAATGGGCGCCGCTATCGGACGAGATAAAGAAACCCTGCTCACTTCCAGCGTAGATCAAGCCTTGCTCCCCCCCATTGAGGGTGGCGGGCACCACCGCATTGATGGCGACGTGCGCGGGTAAGCCTGCATTGAGCGCTGTCCAGGTGGCACCCTGGTCAGCCATTCGATAAATGCCCGTTGAGGTGGCGGCCCAGAGTTGATGCTGATCAGAATCGTAGGTCAGAGCATTGACAATGGTCTCAAGTGGAAACGTTTTAACAACGCCGGTCCAACTATTCCCTCCATCAGAGCTCATGAAAATTCCGTGTCTGGCTGTTCCTACATAGAAATGGTTCGCTGCCTCCAAATCGAAGGCCAGTGCAGTATATTTATCGGCAGGCAATGTCTGCTTGACAATGGCATTCCATGTCTGCCCACTATTAGCGCTTGACCATAAGCCACTATCGCTGGCAACATATAATTGTTTGCCGGCCTTATCAAAGCTCAGTGCATTAATGGCCGCCAGATGGGGAATATCAGCTTTGGTACGCACCCAGTGTTCACCACTATCGGCAGTGACAAAAATAGCGCCCTGCTCACTACCGGCAAATATCTTCTGGGGATTGTTGGGATCTGTGGTCAGGGAGCGGAAACGATAGCCTGTAATGCCACCAGGCTGCCAGTTACCACCAGCACTTAAAATGCCAGAACCGGTACCGCAACCGGCCAGCAACAATAATAATCCAAGGCATAGGATGCCCAGCGCGAAAAAACGCGGAATACGAAATATTGTTAGCGGATAATACATAGCATCCTCTTCTGCAGCGAATATCTGGTTGCAATGATAGCATACCTCCAAGGATTTGTGCCATACCACCCAGCCACCATATCCGTGCAAAGAGAAAGACAAAGAGCTTAAAAACGAAAATGCCCTCGTAGGTGCTGGGCTTGCCCCAGCTTGGAGCCATCAGGCGACCCCGTACCCGGGCGCATACGTTTCATTAACGATGACCATCTTCCCTGGGAACGATCCAGTATTGAATGAATCGTACGCGCCCGGGTACGGAGCCGCTTCGCGGCAAGCGTCCGCAAGGAGCGCACCTACTAGTTGGTACGGCGAATAATGCGGCGTACCGCCACCACCGTCTCTTCGATCTCATATCCCTTTGGCAGGCGAGTCGTTTTATTGTTCTGTGGAAATACCAGATCTCTCATCTCTCCAAGAGCTGGCAGTCCACGTTCCACGCTGCGCTTTGGCTGTAAACGGGCCAGCAGATTTCGCCGTAATAGTTCAATTCCTACACCAACGGCCACCGCCCCCACACCCGCGGCAACATTGCGAGGCACGGGAGAATGATAGAGTAAAGCGGGCAGGTTGGTCTGTATGGGGATGATACTGGTCGCTTTCTTTGTCAGGTCAGCTCCGCATTGCTGGCAGTACAGATCATCCTCGGTATAGTTCGCATGACAATTAGGACACTGCATAAGTCGTATTCCTCCAGAGTATATGGTTTTACTGGTCTTTTGTTCGTCTGTTGCCGCCTTTAATCTGCACACGCTAGAAGAAACATCTCCCCACTCATAATACAGAAGAACGGAGCAATACAGGATACACTGATCTAAATATGTTCGTAATCAATGATAATAGAGAGCCTTTTCTGTAAACCTGTATACCTTTACGTTTTGGGTGCAAGCGCAACATTCCATTTTCAATTCATCATATGCTTGTACAATACTCCAGATAACGCTACCATGTGAGGAGTTATCGGAGGCGATGGCGATAAATTTGGCCCTCTCTTTAAAGTACGTTCCCTCTGCTACATTATACTACTTCATAGCCCCTAAGTCCCGCAATTCAAGCCTTGCGGGAAGATAGTACGCTACTTCCCCTCTCAAAACCTGTACACAGGGCATATTGAAGTGTTCCCAGCGCCTGTAGAGCGTGATTAACCGAACTACTGTGTAACTTTCCCAACCATAGAACCGTGTCACTTATAATGACCAATTATACCAGGCATATTTGCCAATCTCCAATAGAGACGAATTCAGATAAAACAGGCAGATATGTATTTTCCCCTTGCCATCATTTTCATGACCGAAAAAGAAAAAGGAGATAACGACAATTTCATGGCAGAAACACAACGTAACCCTATCTGGCGTGTGAAGCCAGTTGATCTTATTTTAAAACAGGGCAATGAAGGTGAGCACTCCCTGAAACGCACGCTGGGGCCGCTCAGTATCACGGCCATGGGGATCGGGGCCATTGTAGGCACCGGTATCTTTGTTTTAACGGGGGTAGCCGCGGCCAAATATGCGGGGCCAGGCTTGATCCTCTCATTCATTGTTGCGGGCATTGCCAGTGGACTGGCGGCGATCTGCTACGCGGAATTCGCCAGTACGGTGCCGATCTCCGGCAGCGCCTATACATACTCATATGCTACACTGGGCGAATTAATCGCCTGGATCATTGGCTGGGACCTGATACTGGAGTACGCCGTAGGTGCGGCGGCGGTCAGTATTGGTTGGTCAGGCTATTTCACCGATTTTCTTAAAAGCCTGTTTGGCATCACCATTCCCAAGGCTTTGATAGCCTCTCCTTTCTCAGGAGGCATCGTTAATCTACCAGCAATGCTCATTATCCTGCTGATTACCGTGCTCCTGGTTATTGGTACATCCGAAAGTAGCGGCTTTAATAACATTATGGTGGGCATCAAACTGCTGGTAATCCTCTTTTTTATCGTCGTTGGTGCCTTTCATGTCCATACGATGAACTGGCAGCCATTTCTCCCCTTTGGAGTGGGTGGAGTCTTCAGTGGAGCCAGCATCATCTTCTTTGCTTATATTGGCTTTGACCAGATCTCCACTTCCGCCGAGGAGGCACGCAATCCTTCCAAAGATCTACCGATTGGCATTATCCTGAGCCTGACAATATGCACGCTGTTATATATCCTGGTGACGGCGGTCTTAACCGGCATGGTATCGTATAAACAGCTAGATGTATCTTCACCGGTATCGCACGCCCTGATCCTCGTCGGCCTCAATACCGCGGGCTCAATCATTTCAGTCGGGGCCATTTGTGGACTGACTACCGTTCTGCTGGTTCTACTCTACGGGCAGAGCCGCATCTTCTTTTCCATGGCCCGCGATGGATTGCTCCCGGCATTTTTCTCACACGTCCATCCTCGCTTCAAAACCCCTTACCTGTCCAGCATACTGATCGGCGTTGTGGTGGCGCTCGTTGCAGGACTGACACCCATTGATATCGTAGCTGAACTGACCAACATCGGGACCCTGACCGCCTTTGTGCTCGTTTCCGCGGCGGTGTTGATCTTGCGGCGCACGCAGCCGGACCTGCGTCGCGGCTTCCGCGTCCCATGGGTTCCCGTCATACCGATCCTTTCGATCCTGGCTTCACTGATCTTGATTGTCAGCCTTCCCCTGGTAACAATCCTGCGTTTTATTATCTGGCTTGTGCTAGGGCTCATCGTCTACTTCCTATACAGCAGGCACGCCAGTAAATTGGAGAAAAACTATGCTGATTAAACAATAGTAGATGCAATCAGCATTCAGGCTTCATGCCGCAGAATTTTACTGTGAGTCCTGCAGCATGAAGCCTGATTTAATGGGGCAAGGCGCTTTTATAGAAACATAACCTCGCGATGATTCGTGTCAGGATCTGAAGTTATTTTCCATCTGATCCAATCGATCTTCCATCATTTACGCCGTTTAACTGTTTTTTTTCGGCGAGGAATTCACAAACGTGATATATTATTCAGTGGCAAACATATGCGAGATACAACAAGCATATTGAATGCGAAAGGAGAGCCATCGTCCACCACGTTCGAAATGCCTGAACTGGCTCTCTACTTCGTAGGGAGATATTTTCTTGCTTTGTTCGCATTACAATCCAGGGTTTGATTATGTATATCCTCATAAGAAAATGCGAACATGCCAAATAAAGAAAGGAACATCTTATCATGGAACTTGGAATGATTGGAATTGGTCGAATGGGCGCCAATATGGCGCAGCGACTGGTACGTGCCGGACACAAAGTTGTCGGTTACGCCCGTACAGCGTCTACCGTTGAGCAGCGAGTTAAAGAAGGCGCGATTTCAAGCGGTGCTACCTCGCTTGAAGATGTGGTGCATCAGCTGAGCACCCCCCGCATCCTCTGGCTGATGGTACCAGCTGCTTCTGTCGACGATACGATCGCTCAGTTACTCCCTCATCTGTCCGAAAACGATATCATCATCGATGGCGGTAACTCTAACTATCAGGATGATATTCGGCGCGCGGCTGAACTGAAGAAGCACAATATTCACTATGTTGACTGCGGCACCAGCGGTGGCGTATGGGGACTGGAGCGCGGCTACTGTGAGATGATCGGTGGCGAAGTGGAGACGGTCAAATATCTAGACCCCATTTTTAAAGTTCTGGCTCCTGGCATCGAGGCCGCTTCTCGTACCCCAGATCGTACGACTCAGGGTGGTACGGCTGAGTATGGCTACCTGCACTGCGGCCCTCATGGCGCCGGCCACTTCGTCAAAATGGTACACAACGGTATTGAGTATGGCATCATGGCCGCCTACGCCGAGGGACTCAACATCCTGCGCCATGCCAATATCGGCAAGAATCAGGGTCTGATCGATGCAGAGACCGCCCCGGTGCAGAGTCCTGAGCATTATCAGTATGATATGGACCTGCCCGAGATCGCCGAGCTCTGGCGCCGTGGTAGCGTTATCAGCTCCTGGCTGCTCGATCTGACTGCCCACGCGTTCCAGCAGAGCCGCGACCTCAGCAATTTCTCCGGTCGCGTATCTGACTCCGGTGAGGGTCGCTGGACGGTAAAGGCCGCGATCGACGAAGGCGTACCAGCACACGTGTTGAGCGCTGCCCTCTATGATCGCTTCGAATCCCGCAACGAGGCCGAGTTCGCCAACAAGGTTCTGTCGGCTATGCGCTTCGAGTTCGGTGGCCACCACGAGCGCTAAGCATCTGGTGACGCCATCTATCGGCAGGTAAGCATATGCTTTGCCTGCCGTCGCACCAGTCCGGCCGCGCTATACAACAGTAAGGCCGGGCTGCTCTAGTTATATACTTTAGCTATCACGCTTGCTCCACAGCACCTGCACGCTCTGCGCCACCTGCTCGGCAGCCGCATCGACCTCCTTTTCAGTCGTCCAACGTCCCAATGTCAGGCGTAGCGCTCCCAGGGCGCGTTCGCGCGAGAGTCCCATCGCGGTCAGCACGGCGGATGGTTCAGTATTGCCTTCATGACAGGCTGATCCTGTAGAACTGGCAATCCCCGGAGTCGCCTCAAGCACCTCTTCTCCCAGAACACCATCAATGCTGATGTTCAAGGTATTCGGCAATCGATCCGAAGGATGCCCGTTCAGATGGGTGGCATGCGGCAAGCGTTGCTCCAGTTTCTGCTGCAATCGGTCGCGCAGTTGCTGCAAGCGCGCTTTGCTACTCGGAAGCTTCTCGCGCGCCTGGCTGGCCGCCGCTCCCAGCGCGACCATAAAGGCAACATTTTCGGTACCGGCACGCACACCAGACTCCTGCCCTCCACCATACAGGAGTGGCTCTAGCTGGAGCCCACGCCGCACATACAAAGCACCAATACCCTTGGGCGCGTACAACTTATGACCTGTCAGCGTTAAAAAGTCGACGCCCAGGCTCTCAATATCTACAGGGACCTTCCCGACGGCCTGTGAGGCGTCTGTGTGCAGGAGAACGCGATGCCGACGAGCGATATCGGCCAGTTCGGCGATCGGCTGTATGGTCCCCGTCTCATTGTTGGCATACATGATGGAGATCAGCGTCGTCTGCTCGTCAATGGCCGCCTCTAATTCAGCGGGATCGATACGCCCATATTTATCGACCGGCAGATAAGTAATGCGAAAACCGTGCAAGCGCGCCAGCGACTTACATACGTTGATGACCGCGGGATGCTCGGTGACCTGGGTAATAATGTGGTTGCCATGAAAGCGATTGGCCAGGGCGGCCCCCCGGATAGCCAGCGCATTACTTTCTGAGCCACAACTGGTAAAAACTATCTCCTCAGGGATACATCCGAGCAACAGTGCCACCTGCTCTCGCGCCGTAGCCATCGCCATACGAGTTACCTGTGCGTATGCATGCGCGCTGGACGGATTACCAAAGTAGGTGGAGAGATACGGCAACATCGCGTCAACAACACCTGGATCAACCGGTGTTGTGGCGTTATAGTCAAGATAGATCGGACCGTCTTTGAGACCTGGATGAGCCATAATGTTAATCCCCTCCAACGTAGCTATCCTAAGCTACAGCTTCTTCGTAATTATGCTTTTTTATAGCATAGCGCACATGTATAGATTACGCTACCAGCCCACAAAAAGCTCCTATCCACGTCTGAGCTTTTGCACCCGCTCACAAAAACCAGTACGGCCGCGCAGCGGACGCGCGTGCGGGGGCACTCACCTGTCCCCAGCGTGACGCGAGAAAAATACGAAAAGAGCGCCAGCAACGCGTGTCAGGCACGCGTTGCTGGCGCTCTTTTCGTATGAGAGGGGCTGTGCTTCGCGGTCAGTACACTGACCGCGAAGCACATAGCTTCTTATTTCGCCAGCTCGGGAAACTTGGCAGACAGATCGCGGGCGTTGGGCTCAACCAGGACCGATCCGTCGGGGAAGACGATGGTTGGAACGGTACGCGAACCGCCGTTGACCTTCGTGACATAGTCAGCAGCCTGCTCGTTTTCCTCGATATTAATATAGTCATACGCGATACCATGTGAATCAAACCAGCGCTTGGCGAATCGGCAATCACCACACCAGGTAGTTGCATACATAGTAATCTTTTTTTCCGTTTGTGGGGTCTCCACGTTAGCTTCAGACACAGTCTTCTCCTTGATATATCCCGCGTGGGTTGTGCATATAACTTCTGCTATCTCTAACACTCAGCCATGGGCGCTTATTCCCATTCAGCTCTATTGGACGCTTACCGCCACAGGTTTGTTGATGCGCTCTAGCATCCTGTCAAGGAAGCGCTTGCCGCCCGTGGCGATCAGAGACGGATTGCGCGCCAGAATGCCCATCACCAGGCTGGCGGTAAAATCACCGCGTAAAGCCTGGGCAGCCTGAGCCGGGGTGAGGCGCTTGAGAAGATCCAGCGAGCTATCCCACTGGGCATCGCTATATGCCGTGATGTGCTTGTTGATCATATACGCGATATCCATGTCACGCGCAAAGCGCGCACGCCAGCGCTGATCAAAGCGCGACAGATAGGCGCCCGAGGTATCGCCAGCCTGAACGGCTTCAGCGGCAGTCTCACCAGCCATCTGACCCGAATAAATCGCGAATCGAATGCCCTCACCTACCAGGGTGGAACCATGGCCACCGGCGTCACCGGCCAGCAACAGACCATCGCGCGAGAACGCAGGCAGAGTGCCTTCGGAAGGGAAGAGCCCGGTGTGGTATTCCAGGGGGCTGGCGCCTTTAAAACGTTGTGCCAGTTGTGGGATCTCGCGCATGATGCGGTCCAGGTATACACGTGCATCCTCATCATTATCAGGATGGATCACGCCCACGCCCAGGCGAACGCGGCCGTTGCCACGTGGAAAGGCCCAGGCGTACCCCTGTGGAGCAAAGGCGCTCCCCATAATCAGAAACAGCTCATCCTGAGGATAGTTGGGAGCGTAAAGATCGTATTCTGCCCCAAACCCATAGCGATGAAATGCCCCACCCATGTCGGAACGTACACCAATATGACGCGAGAAGCCGGAGGCGTCAATAGTGACATCAGCATGCACCGTCATGCGCTCACTGACGTGGGTCTTGGCCGTGACACCAACGACGCGTCCCTGCTCGAGCAGCGCCTGCTCTACCGTATGACGCACACGCAGTTCCGCGCCAGCGGCTACCGCGCGGGCGGCAAGGTGCTGGTATAAACCACGAATATCTACCACACAGGCAACCGCAGGATTATACTGGAACGAAACTTCCCGATGTGGAGTTAAGAAATAGACAGTTTTGACCGGATGATACAGGTGTTCAGGTATTCCCAGTGCCTGCATATCCTTGATCCAGGTCCCACCACTGGTATGAATAGGATAACCAATTTCGTTTTGACGCTCTAAAACCAGTGTGCGAACGCCTCGCCTGGCAGCGGTCTCTGCAGCCGCCAGACCAGCAGGCCCACCGCCCACTACGAGCACATTATAATCGTCTGACATGGAAGTCCTTCTTTAGGAGAATGATGCATAAAGAAAACGTTGCCCATCATTCCCATGAAACGTTCAAGGGATGCATACAGGGGCATGTTTCTCACTCTTATCGTGGTTAGTATAGTCGAACTATGTTGGACTGTCTATACTGATAGACAAAACACCCTGCTGCATTTCAATACTACCCGTATACTATTCAGTCAGCGTGCCAAGCGGATCTATACCGTCCCAGGTTCCAAAGGAGGCCAGCGGGCGAAAGCGCGCGAACATTTCTTCCCTGTACCACTGCTCCTTCCTCGTTCGTTTGATGACATCAGCATGCGCGGCAGGCCCATATGCAAACTGCTTTACCGAAGGTAATGTAGACCAGATACTCAGCGTTGCCTGGTAAAACAAAGGCGCCTCTCCCACGCCAACCGATTGCAGCAGGGTTGGCTGTTGAAGCAGTTGCTCGGCGACCGCTGGCACAGCCTGCAGAAACGCCCTCACCCGCCCTGGGCGTATGGTGGCACGAGTCAGGATAATCCATGGATCTGATTGAGAGGGAAGAGCAGCCGAGAACCCCTGAAAGGGATCATTACCACCCCATGTGCCATGCCAGCTGACAGGCAGCATATGCACAGTCCAGAATTCTTCCGCGCGTTGATAGATGCGTCCCATCACGGCTGACGTGCTTTCAAAACGCCGCAGATCCTCCAGCGAACGCCAGACGGTAAACAGGGCGTAGCGCTGCAGATCAGCGTGCGGATCAAAGACCCGTCCCTGCCCCACCCCGAGTAAACGCCAGAAACGCAGACCGGGAACGTGCGCGAGCGGCCAGCGATCAAGACCCAGGTGCGCCAGAGTCCGTACACGCTCCCGGCGTGGATATCGAGCCAGGGTGAACGCGACAACCGGCTCGTGATCAGCAATATTCATATACTGTTTTCTTTTCTCTACTATAAGCTCTCAAATAAAATATCCTCACCCTACTTCGATCCGCCTGTAGACTGCCCTGATAGGGCAATGTTTTATTTGACGTAAGCTCGAAAAAATGCTATAATTAGAACAAGATTTCGAACACTTGAGCATTCATTTTTTGGTATCTTTTCATCCTTCGTCCCTCGTATGTTCTCCGTTTTTACTAGCCAGAAAAAGAATTTCCCTATATAGGACGTTACACATCGAACAGGGGGAGCAACGTATATGAGTATTATGCAAATTACCCAGACGGTTCATATCATGCCAACGCTTCTACCCAGATCTAGCAAGAATACTGCTCAGCTTACGTTGCCAGGTATGGAAAAAGAACCTGAACCGACTCCAAAAATTACCAATCGACAGATCGCTGAGGTGCTCTCAGAGATCGCTGATATGCTGTCTGCGCAAAATAGCAATGTCTATCGCATCCAGGCCTATCGCAACGCTGCTCGCGGCATTTTAGAGCTTGATGAACCCGCTGCCGATATCCTGGCGCGTGGAGAACAGTTGCCCATTGCTGGCCTCGGTACACGTTTGCATAGCCGTATTCGGGAACTGGTCGAGTCAGGTACCATGACCATCAACAACGGCTTCTGTATGGACACCCTTCCCCATGGGGTCATTGCATTGATGTCCGTCGAACATGTTGGTCCCTATACCGCCATTCGGCTCAATCAAGAATTAGGGATCGATTCGATCGAAAAGCTCTGGTGGGCGGCTCAGCAGCAACGCATTCGTAAGCTGCCAGGATTTGGCCCCCGCAGCGAGGCGCGCCTGAAAGCGGCCGCGGAACAACTACTGCCAGAGAACAGAACAGCCAATCATAGTGCCCCGCGTGGCGCGGCCTAATAGATTCGGGCTCGAAGCCCGAATCTACGGTATTACCCTTCTTGATACATAATCAAATTAGGGGAGAGAAAATCTTAAGAACGTGTCTGACTCTCACGATCATCGCTCTGAGCATGCTTGAGTTTGCGCACCTGCGGTGCTCAAGAGTCCTTTGTGTGCTGGTGCATCGGGTGCGCGGATGCGCACCCGATGCACCAGCACACAAAACCAGCGCGGCCGCGCGGGGGCGCTGACGTGCCCCTATATGACAAGGGTAAGACATGTTCTAAAAGTTTCCCTGCTCAACCATCTCAATAAAACGTTGCTCCAGCTCATACGTACGCGCTCCTGGTTTTCCATTGCCAATCACTATATCGTTGATCTGCACCACCGGTGTGATCTCTTTTGAAGATGAAGTAATAAATGCTTCGTCGATGCTACCCAACTCATGAAGATGAATGGGACGCTCTTCAACAGCGAACCGCCCACGTGCGAGCTCTAAGACAACATTCCTGGTCACGCCGATGAGCACCTCGTGCTGAGGCGTAATCAATGTGTCACCATGGAAGACAAAAAAATTACTCCTGGTACTTTCTAACACGTGACCATGCTCATTGACAAAGAGCGCGTCACTGGCCTGCTGCTGGGCTGCCTCCTTCAGGGCTCGAATCGCGGAGACGTAATTAGACGTTTTAGCCTCGGGCAAGGCACGTGTGAGATGAGTCGTGATCAGCTTACAGCCACGGCTAAAGCGCTCCATATCTCGCTCAGCTAGCGGCGTAACCATGACGGCCAGTCCGGATTGACCGGCGGGCAACACACCGTCCTCGCTAATACCACCTGTCACCAGCAGACGAATGGTGGTGTGTTCGTACGTATTGCGCTCAATACTCTCTAGCACAATATTCCTCAAAACATCAAAAGAAAAGGTAACATCTAATTCGATCAACTGAGCCGAACGGTATAAACGCTGCAGGTGCTCATCTAGATGGAATGGACGGCGATGATAGGTGCGCAATGACTCAAAGACACTATAGCCACGTAAAACCCCAACGTCATTGATCGAGATGCTCGCCTCATGCGGATGCACCCAGTTACCGTTGACATACCACCATGCCTGCTCATCCATAGCTCTTACCTCTTTCTCGCAAGCTTATAGCTGCTCTATATCATCAAGTTAATGCATTGGCTGGATACTGTTTTTGAAACCAGGCCACAAACGTGTCGGGTACAGCCATCGTTGAAAGTCTGCTCTGACGGATCAGGCTCCAATCATCAAAAAGATGGGTCTCTTTAATCGCTTTCAGGGTGACCGGCTGTGGGAACTGGCGCACAAATGCCATATCAACCACCCAGCTTCTGGCATCATCAACAGCGGGGCGCGGATCAGAGGTCACGCGAGCCAGTCCAACGATCGCCGCGGCACTCATGCTATGATAAATCAAAACCATATCACCGGGATGCATGGTTTGAATAACACGAACGGCCTGCGCATTACGTACCCCATCCCATACCGTCTCTTTCTCCGACGCAAAACGCTCGATTGAATACGTCTCTGGATCAGTTTTTGCTAAAAAATACGCCATCTACATTCCTTCCCTGCATCTTCGCTCTGCTTCAGGCAACAGGTCATTGAGCCGCGAGGATGCAGTATATAATCATAATTTCATCATAGCAAACAAAAATACAGGCGTATAGAGCCACCACGAAAAATATCCTACAAAAGTGCATGCGGATTTATCTAACCAAAAGCCGTTCTGTTACGTATACAAGGTGTAGTCAACAAATTGATGACATCCATGTTCATCGTAAAACAAACCAGGCGCCGGTTGCTTCTACGAGGATACATCTGTTTACGCATCTACTAAATATTGTTGAAGATTCTATCGGAAGCGTTATTGTAGACGCATATAAGGAGAAGCTTTTAGTATGAACCAGACAGATCCAAATCTCGAGCCCAAATCAGGCTATGGAGTAGAAGAGCTACAAGTTGTTGGAGAGCAGCTACTGGCCAAGGTGAAAGAACTTGTCCATGAGGGCAATGTACGCCGCATCATCATCAAGCAGGAGGGCCGCTCAATCATTGAGTTTCCCCTGACCCTTGGCGTTGCCAGTATCGCCATCGCACCCGTCTGGGCCGCCCTGGGCGTTCTGGGCGCATTGATCGGCCAGTGCTCAATTGAAGTGGTTCGTACCGATGCGCCAACGACCAACCCAGCCGATCTGGCCGGGGAGCATAGCGTTGATGAAGTAAAGCTCGACGGTGGCGCCACCCTCTAAGCGACCACATCACATACAGGGAAAAAGCCCTGGCGGAAGAGAGTTTTCCGCCGGGGCTTTTTCGCTTCCCTAGAAACCTCAACTTAATGGTATATAATAACCAGATAACGATGACATTTGTATAAGCGAAAGGATATTCTGTGCATGCCCGTTGCTACAAGTGAACAACTAGAACAATATGCGGCTATTCCAACACAGATTGCCAGGGCCGTCGAAGGATTGAGCAAAGAGCAACTTCTACAAACACCCATTGAGGGTGAATGGACGATTCATGAGGTTATTATTCATCTGGCTGACAGCGAAGCGGTTGGCTTCTGGCGACTACGTAAAACCCTGGCAGAACGAGACTCTCTATTGGCGGTCTATGATGAAGATGCATGGAGCAAAACGCTTTTCTATCGCCAGCAGGATTATCGCCTGGCTCTAAAGCTGTTTACAGATCTCCGCGCCTCCAGCGCGGCTTTGCTCGCCCTTCTACCCTCCCAGTCGTGGGAACTAACCAGCACCCATGCTGAACGCGGCAAACTCAGCCTCTATGACCTCTTCCAGACATATCTAGAACATGGAGAAATCCACCTGCAGCAGATAGAGCGCATCAAGCAAGCCCTGACAACGACAGGCCACCCGTAGGTTCGACCCTCGCGGCCGATTTCTCCTCGCCGCACGAATATGCATCACACATTCGTTTCCATGATCCTCACGTTTGGTGGACATGGGTGTGCGTGAAGCGGAAATCGGCCGCGAGGGCCGAACCTATGGTTCGGGGTCGCGGCGGCGCTCATAACTTGATGATTCTATGCACCGGTCCGGTGACGATCGCTTCTCCTGCATGGGAACGCAAAAAGGTTTTAATATCCGCGGCCTTCTTGACGATGGCCTGTTCATTCTTGCCATTTGCCACAATGATCAAGAAGGTGTCATCTTCTTGCGCCAGCATAGTCTGCACCACATGGTCATTAGCGGCCAATTCAATGGTAAGAACGCCAGCGGTCGCTCGTCCTTTCTGGGCAAATTGACCGATGGGGACCTTTTTAGCTTTTCCACTCTCGGTGACTACCAGCAGGTTGGTCACACTAAAGATATCGCGATCAGCTTCAATGGCCGGCTCGCTATCCAGGTAAGAGGCGCTTACAACAGTACCACCCTTATTCAGGGCAATCGCGGCAACCCCCTGACCGCCACGTCCCTGGCTACGCAGCTGCTCATCACTGAAACGTAACGTCAGGGCGTTATCGGTCGAAACGATGTATTCTCCACGCCCATAAGAGATCAGGGCGGTAGCCACCGTGTCACCATCGGCCAGCTTCATATCCTGAATGCCATCAACATCGGTCGCTTTATACTCACTCAGGGGCGATTTCTTAACCTTGCCAGAAGCGCTAAATATGACCAGGTAGCGGTCCTCGTCATAAGCATCAACCGGGAGCACGCTGACAACCTCTTCATTGGGAGCCAGCATCAGCAGATCATGGATGAACTCACCCTTATTTGAGCGCGTAGTGACCGGGATGCGGTGCGTGGCGATCTGGCAGACCCGGCCGCTTGAGCATACACATAACAGGTAGTCCTGTGTCGTTGCCGCGACCAGCTGGCGCAGCTGCTCATCTCCCCGCACCGGCGTATAGACTGCATTGCCATTTTTGCCTTTCGGCCTGTACGTGTCTATAGGCAACGCCTTCAAGGCATTGTTGCGGGTAAAGCCAATCAGCAAGGGTTCGCGCTCGTGGAGGCTCTCAACCTTCTCAATTGGTGTCAGCACATGGCTTTCAGCATCAATGATGGTGCGTCGCTCATCACCAAATTGTTTGATGAGTTGCTGCATCTCTTTCTTCAAGGCAGTGATCAGAGCCTTACGGTCAGCGAGCAGGTGCTGCAGCTCTTGAATGCGTGTTTGGAGCTCTTCCCGTTCGCGTGCATACTTGCTGCTATCCAGACGCGTTACCTGAGACAGGGTCATCGAAGCGATAACATCAGACTGAATGGCGGTAAGCTTGTAACGGGCCTCGATCTCTCTGCGCGCCGCCGTCCGATCTTCAGCCTGCTGAAAGATCTTGACGATCTGCTCGGCATTGGCGGCACCTATCACCAGTCCCTCGACCACGTGCAGCCGTTCCTGGGCCTTGCGTAGATCATACTGTGTGCGCCGGGTAAAGACATCTATCTGATGCCCATTCCAGTAGTTGAGGAGCTCAACGACGCCCACCTGCTTCGGTTGTCGACCGGGCTGCATCGATTCACCAAAGAGGAAAACCATCTGGAACGAGAGCGCGATCTGCAGATCCGTCTCTTTGAACAGCTGCATCAACGTCTGCGCGGCGTCCGCGTCTTTACGCAGTTCCAGCACGATACGTGTCCCTTTTTCGGTGTCGCTCTCATCACGTAGATCGGGCATTAAACCTTCGAGCTTGCGCGCGTTGATCGCTTTAACGATGGAGGCTTTGAGCTTATCACGGCCGATGGGAGGGATCTGGGTAACAATCAGCGCACGATTGCGCGGCGTCTCTTCCAGCCGCACGTCCGCGCGCACAATGATGCGTCCCTTGCCGGTGGTGAAATAATCTTTAATACCATCAATGCCAATAACGCGGCCGCCCTGCGAGAAATCTGGCCCCTGGATATAGGTCATGATCTGCTCAACCGTCATATCGGGATGATCCAGCAAAGCGATACAGGCCCGCATCACTTCGCCTAGATTATGGGGAGGGATATTGGTGGAAAGTCCAACGGCGATACCGCTTGAAGGATTGACAATGGGCGGTATACGGCCAGGCAGGTAATCCGGCTCCTGCACCTTGGGATCTTGCTTGTAGGTAGGGTGTAGCGGCACGGTGTCGCGCTCGATATCTGCCATCAGGGCTTCTGCCAGCGGCGAGAGCCGCATTTCGGTATAGCGATAGGCGGCGGGCGCATCGCCATCTTCACTCCCCATATTGCCCTGACCCTCAATCAAGGGATAGCGCATGGTAAAGGGCTGCGACATCCTGGCCGCAGCTTCATATACCGAGACATCCCCGTGAGGATGATAGTTTCCGAGAATCAGTCCCACAACTTCAGCGCTCTTGACCGTGGGCCGCGACGAGAGATAGCGCGCGTCAAGCATCCCTGCTAGAATGCGTCGCTGCACAGGTTTGAGACCGTCACGCGCATCGGGCAGGGCACGATCGGTAACCACCGAAAGTCCATAAGTCGCAAAGGCTTGCGACATAATTACAGAAAAATCTTCGCGGATAATTCCCGTTCCAGAAGAATCTGTTTCTGTTATATTACTAGCCATCTGTTATACGTCCAGTTCCTTAATTTTGCGGGAATGTTCGGCCAGGAATGTACGTCTACGCTCCGCATTTTTATCTTCCATCAATTCTGCAACAAGCCTGGCTGCCAGGACTCCATCTTCCATGGTGACACGCTTGAGCATCCGTCTTGCGGGATCCAGGGTGGTATCGCGCAATTCTTTGGGATTCATCTCTCCCAGGCCTTTAAAACGCTTGAACTCGAGATTCTGCGCGTCTGGATGCAGACGAATAAATTGGATGCGTGCCTCGTCATCCAGTAGCCAGTGCACCTTGTTTTTGTATTTGACCGAATAGAGCGGTGGACAAGCGATATAGACATGTCCCGACTCGATCAGCTCGCTGAATTCCTGATGAAACAGGGTTAAGAGCAGACATTGAATGTGCAACCCATCCACGTCGGCATCGGTGGCGATAATAATGCGACTAAATTTAAGACGGCTGAGGTCAAACGTGTCGCGTGTACCGGTGCCCAGCACGTTGATGATGGTGCGAATCTCCTCATTTTCAACGATGCTCTTCAAGTCGGCCTTGGCCACGTTTAGTGGCTTTCCCTTCAACTTGAGCACAGCCTGGAAATCCGAGAAACGGCCCTGACCGGCGCTACCACCGGCGGAATCACCCTCTACGATAAAAAGCTCGGCACGCGAGGAATCACTGGTGTTGCAGCGCAAAAACTTTTTCGACAGACTGGTATCGATCAGTTCGCCACTCTTTTTGTTACCAGCACGCGCCAGTTCTTCTACCAGTTGTGCCTCATTGCGGGCTTTCTGCATCTGTTGGATCTTCTTGAGCCACTCTTTGCCTGCACTGACATTGGACTCAAACCAGTCTTTGAGGCCTTCATCAACCACGGAACGCACCAGACCCTCGACAGGTGCATTGTTCAGGCGATCCTTGGTCTGCCCCTGGAATTGGGGATTGGTGAGCTTCACCGAGATAACAACGTTTAATCCTTGCTGGATCACTTCTGGTCTGAAGCCATCGCGTTCGCGGTTTTTAATGATGTTCCATTTTAACGCATAGTCATTCACGACCTTGGTGAGCGCGGCTTTAAAACCAGTTTCATGTACCCCACCATCGCGTGTTCTCACAGCATTGGCATAGCTGTACATGGAGATTTTATAGCCAGACGTTGGCTGCAAGGCAACCTCGACCCGCACCTCATCTTTCTCTTTCATGATGCTGATGACATGCTTGAATAACGGCGTATTAGTGGTCGTCGCCAGGTCGCGTACATAATCAGGCAAGCCGTCGCGCGAATAGAAGACGCGCTCAACCTGCTCGTTCGTGGCGTCGTCCCAGGCATTAAGATGAAAGGTCACGCCACGGTTAAGATAGGTGGCAGCTTTGAGACGACTCTCTAATGATTCCAGAGAATAATAGACATCTGGATCAAAGATTGAACTATCATATAACCAGCGCAGTTGGGTGCCGTGCAGTTTGGGATCGCATGGTGTAATCTGGTGCGGCATAGCCGTCCCACGACTAAATGTTTGATAAAATTGCTGGCCATCTTTCCAGATCGTCAATTCGAGTTTTTCGGAGAGCGCGTTAATAACTGTCGAACCCACGCCGTGCAAACCACCCGCCGTCTTATATGCCCCCTCAGCAAATTTTCCGCCCGAATGAGGCACCGTCAAAATAACGGTAGCCGCTGGCAAATATTCTCCCTGATAGAGCATTGGATCGAAAGGCATACCGCGCCCTTCGTCGCGAACTGTCACCCACCCATCCCGGTCGATCTGCACCCAGATGTGTTTACCATATCCCGCGACCGCCTCATCCACAGCATTGTCTAATGCTTCCCAGATCAGGTGGATCAGTCCAGAGGTAGACGTAGAACCGATATACATGCCCGGGCGATGTCGGATAGCAGCGATACCTTCCAGTACCTGGATATCTGCTGATGAATAGGTTGTTGCACTCTTTTTGGTGCGTGTCGCTTGTTTTGCTTCTGCTTTATTTAAAATCATTTCTTCAGTATGTTCACCTGTTCTCCTCGTATCAAAGAGAGAGAGTTGCTCATGTGTGGCATCCGACTCATCTCGTAGAGGAGGGAGTGCATTGGGGGAACGAAACATCTACCCTTTTACCTCTCTTCAGAATGCTTTGATTGCTTATTCAGCATACAGCCTTCATTCCTGAAAGTCAAGATGGGATTGGACCAAAAGTTCTAATTCCCAATAGCTTTTTGATCATGTGTTCTCATAAGGCTTGTACGTCTCTATTCTTGTCCTCAAAAATGAAAATGGAAATGCTCTCGTGAGCTGCGGCATTGAACATTATAAAACGACTCGGCAAATGATCAATAACTCTACCCCTTTGGGCTATTTTTGAGTTATCGCATGGAGCGCATGGATGAACATTCCATGCGATAATACACAGTACCAGCGCGGCTGCACATGCGGAGCTCTCACGTCCCCTTATAACTTGCGGCCTGCATGGCGTTTCGCACCTGCGGTGCTCAGCAATCCATGGTGTGTTGGTGCATGGGGGCGCGGATGCGCCCCCATGCACCAACACACCACTTAAAAGAACCAGCGCGTCCACTGCGCGGACGCGCACGCCAATAAAGTGCTATAGTATACAATAGTTCGTTCTTACTACAATATTCCTGGGAATAAGGGGGGGTCAACAATATGAAACCTATTGTTGGTCAATATGAGTGCGTACATAGTTCGGGGGTTGGTCTGGATTACTTTACGTCCCGCATCGATCGACTGGTGCTCCAGTCAAATGGCAGTTTTGTACTGACAACGCAAACCCGGAGCCGCGCTGCCAATGCCGCTCAATCATTGCTCAAAGGGCAGCAGGTTTCACCTGCTGCGCCTGAAACGCGCATGGAAGGGACGTATACACAGCAGGATTTGCTGGTCTATCTGCAGTTTAATAACGGCGGCAGTGAACAGGCTCACCTTCCTCCTGATGGCTCTGGTATACAGGTTGGTCCGAATTACTTTACGAAAGTTTCAGATTCTACGCTGCTGCCCCCTACCCACCGGTTGCAGAAAGATATGGACGATATCGCCAAAGGGTTAAAGATCGCCAGTACGCTGGGTGGCATGGCGGTAAAAGCAGCCAAAACCATTCATGGAACAATTCAGTCGGTTCAGGAGTCTGGCAACCAGCAGCCAGCTGAATCAGCACAGCAACCCGCCGGTCCCTCAGCGGTGGCCCCGGCCAGGCCTGCTTCCGCACCTACAGCAGCGGCGGCTCCTCAGCAACCACCAGCACCACAGCGTGTCGTCAATCCCACGCCCGCTCCCCCCCCAGGGCAGCCAGAGGCCATCTTCTGCGACCAATGCGGAGCACGCTGTCGTCCCGGCAAACGGTTCTGTAATAGCTGTGGAGCACGCCTGGCATAACATATCACCGCGACCTGCCTATCTTACCTGGCATGTTCTTTCGCCAGGTACTCATAGGCAGCAATGATACGCTGCATCTCTTTAGGATCCCCTCCACAATCCGGATGATGGCGTTTCGCCAGTTTGCGATAGCGCCGCTTAATCTGTTCCGGGGTTGCATTCGCAGGCAATCCCAACACAGCCAGAGCCTGTTGCCGCTGTACAATGGGGCGAGCGGGATTGGCACCACTCTGCCAGAACGTCCGCACCCCGATCCGTACCGCATCCCATAATAAAAAGACAAAAGATCTTGGCGGTTTTGAGCTCATTTTCTTCTTTTCTACTCATCGGGCAGATGCTACTGTTACATTTGCCTATACTATACGCTATTCTTTCACACAATGAAACGCCTATCAAGCATCACCCGTAAAATACATAGCAGGAATAGAAGTTCTATAGTATCGGATTTCTGTAGACACCTGACTGGCTGGCTGGCCTGACATTTCATGCTATATAACTGACTATCTCTGCTGAAAACAGACCATTTCACACCGGTATTATCCCAAATACTCTTTTACCAGCTATAAGTGAGGTGTTTCTATGGCAAGTGAGAATTCGAACAAGGATAATTCACTCAAATCAACATCCAAGAATGTGATGTCTACGGCGGAAAAAAATACGAAACCGATGAAGTTGTTTTTGCGCAAGTTCAGCAATGACTGGGGAACGACCTTTTCAGGTGCACTGGCCTATAGCCTGCTAACTGCGATGCTTCCCATCGCCATTGCCATTGTAGCAATTTTAGGCTTTATCTTTATGGCTATTCCAGGCACGCAGCATAGCGCCAACATCCTGGATGCGCTCAGTAAAATCCCTGGGCTGGGTGCGGCACAGAAGGATCTGATTGCCAGTGTTACCGACCGCCTGGCCAAGTCGGCTGGCTTCCTGGCTGTTCTGGCCGTTGTGCTGGCTGTCTTTGGCGGCTCTCGCCTCTTCGTAGCCATCGAGCATGTACTGGATATCATCTATCGCGTACGCCCTCGACCTGCCTTGAGGCAAAACGCGATCGCTATCGGCATGATGTTGATCTTTACCATCCTTGTCCCTATTATGGTCTTTGCGGCTACACTTCCTTCGATAATGCTTAATATCGTTGGTAATAATCCTGCACTAAAGGCTATTCCGTTTCTATCAACCCTGGCCGACAATCCAATCACTATTCAGGTAGGAGGCTACATCGGTGGCCTGATCGCTGCGTTTCTGTTGTTTGAAGCGATCTATATAATTGTGCCTAATCAGCGCATCAATCCCCGTAATAGCTGGCAAGGAGCTATCGTCTCGGCCGTCTTGCTAGAAATCTTTATCGCGCTGTTTCCGTTCTATACGTCTCGCTTTATGGGGAACTACCAGGGACAGATTGGCTTCGCGGTCGTGCTGCTGGTATTCTTCTACTACTTCGCGGTCATCCTGATATTGGGCGCGGAAGTGAACGCCTTCTTCTTCGAGAAGGTTCGCCCCCTGCCCAATGACCTGGCGACCTTCGTGAGCACGATGGGTGGCAAACTCAATCAGGATCGTCCAGAGGCAGAGTCTCCAAGCCATGTCGACTCACAGCCCACGGATCGCGCCGACTACACGCATATTGCGCGCACACGCCAGCACGAAGAGAAAAATCAGCAGCGCAATATGCAGCACCAACAGCAACTTAGTCGTCGTCAGTTGAGGCAGGCACAACAGAACGAGAAAGATAAAGATAAAAATAAGCAACCAGGCAAAGGCTCTACCACACTGGCGGTTGTCGCTGGATCATTACTGGCGATGGTCATTGAGATGTTCCGCATTCGTAGTGGCAAATAACTGCCGCACGACTTCCGCAGCCAGGCCGGGCCGACTCAGCCCATATGCGCAAAGAGCGGCCCCCTGCGCGGCTTCAAAGTCCGCAAGCTCGGTTTCAAGCTGAGGATAATGAAAAAATCGATAGCGATCAGCAAAGTGATCAATGATTACTTCTTTGCGCAAGGCGGCCGGTTGTGTGGTATGATCCAGGACAACAATATCTTCAATGTGATGGATAGCCATCATAGCAGCCAGTTCTCTCGTCAGTTGTTCCAGAAGCGCCTGCCTCTCTACATCTTTTCTCTTCTGACTATCCACTTCTCTGCAATCCGCCACCGGCAATACCTTCCATTCACCAGATCCATCCACCAGCTGTCCATGTTGTAAAACCACCAGCCGATAGGCATTGTCCAGCAATTCCAGGTAGTAGAAGGTAAGCTCTAACCATGGAGCATCTTGCATCCTCATCTGATAGAGCAGATAGGCGATGTGGCATATGCTAGCGGCTGAACCGAGACTCGGGCGCATGGCGCGCTTATGTGCTGCGATTGTGGGTAAATATTGAACAGAAGGCAAAAGATGCCCCTGCAGAGAAAGGGGGAGAAGAAACGAGGCTGCATCTTCACAAATTTGCTCTCCCATTACTGGTTCATCACGCCATTGAGCCAGAGACATAAACCTGTTTTCGCCAGACGTGGCAACCGCGATGCTGATATCAGGATAACGGAAACACGCTTGTTGTAGATAGGTCTGCAGCACACCATCATCCTGAAAATGCTTCCATTCTAAGGGAGTTTCATCCTGTGCCAGGCAGATTCTCCAGTCCGCGGGTAGACAATCGATACCCATATACACACCCATAACGTCTCCTCATTTGACCTCTTACAGCGTTCGCTCACCGTGCCGGTGTCGTGGCGGTATTATAGCATGCACGCAATAATACCACCACGATACCAGCATGGCGTCAGATCCTTTTGACCGCATTGGCGCATTTCTTGACGCGAAGTAGATGAATCTGCTACACTTTGACTCAACAAGACAAAACCTCGTACAGACATGGTTTGCACCGTTGCTGGCAATACATCTCCCTGTCTTTATGCTTTGATAGCATTTCTTATAAGAGGTCAACATATATGCAAAGTAAACGTTTCTCATCTGCGGATAGCCAGGAGCAGAACCGCCTACGCAAAGCTTTGCGCGAAAGTGAACTTTTACGAGATTTGGCAGAATTATTGGCCTCTTCATTGGATCCCACGCGCATTCTGCAGGTGCTTGTAAGGCGCGCTACCGAGGTCTGTGACGTCTCTCGCTGCACGGTCTGGCTCCTCGATGATTCCCACACCACATTTCTTCCATCCGCCTATCATATGTCAACCCTCAATATTAAAAGCAATGTTCTGCAGGCCGCCGACCGCGTGTGGCGCCATAGCTCGATCTCCTTTGAGAATCCCGTCATCCAGCAATTATTACGTGCCAATGGCTTGCTCTCCCTCCCCGATCTTTCCACCGAGACATCCATGCTGCCGCTGGCGGAAAAGTTTTTTGTACGCTCGGTCTTACTGGTCGCGCTTATTCGCGAGGATCGGCCGGTCGGCATGATGTCGCTCGATAATCCGGGACGGTGTACAGAATTTAGCCATGATCAGCTACAGATGGCGCGTGCGATCGGCCAGCAGGCCGCGGTAGCTATTGATAATGCGCGTCTCTACCAGGAAGCTCAAATAGAGCGCAAGCGCGCGGAACGATTGATTGAAAGAGCACAATCTATTTATCAAGTCGCTATGGCGGTCAATTCCGGTGACGAGCTTCCCGATGTACTGGAAGTTGCTGTCCAACATCTCGCGCGAGGACTCCACACAGACCAGGCTGCCATTGCTCTGCTTGAGCACAATCAACTGGTACTCACGAATCGCTCCTGCCTTCCACTCGTGTCCAACGCGCCTGCCGCCCTGATCTCAACCTTTGAGAATTGCTGCGCTGCAATCAGTCAACAATATCCTGTATTTATACATCAAGAGCAGCTCACGCGGGCTGAACAATCCTGGTTTGAGCACCTGAAGATGCACAATATCCTGATCATTCCCTTACTGGTTGGCGGAACACATTATCAGCTAACACATCAGCAGGAATGCACTCCCAGCCATGATAAACATTGTGTCGGCTTTGCATTCGTCAATTACAGTCAGACACCCAGGCCGCCTTCTTCAGGATATCTCGCCTTTGCGCAAGATATCGCCGCCCATTGCGCACTTGCTATTGAGAAAGCACACCACCTGGCCGAGTCACAAAGGGTGCAAGCCCTGGCCAACGAACGGGCAAATACCCTGAACGCAGTGTTCAACGCTATGACCGAGGGACTGATCGTATGCGATACGCAGGGCAAGGTCATGCTCAGCAATGAAAACGCTGAACGCTTTCTGGGACTCACCGGCAAGACACAAAAGCAACTCGCGGACTATCTTCAACATCATCCAGTCTATACACTCACAGGCCAACAAATTGCCCCCGAGCACTTTCCACTTACCAGGGCGTTGCACGGCGAACGCGTCCGTGGTGAACGTTACCTGGATACATCCCATGATGGAAGCGAGCAGGCTATCGAGGTCAATATTGAGCCACTACTCGATAACAACCTGCAAAAGATTGGTATCGTCAGTGCCTTTCGTGACATTACTGAACAGGTCCGGGTCGAACGCCGCATTCGCCGTGCTCTGGACACCATGCTGCACGCGGCTGAAGCGGTATCAGGCCTTACCGATATCAAGGAGATCCTCTATCGCGTCCTCGCGATGACGCTGACCGCCCTCAATTGCGAGCGCGGTGTAGTGCAGATCTATCAGGAAGAGCAGCAGGACTTCGTACCTCTTCTCGCCATTGGCTTTGTGGAAGACGAGGCTAGAGCCTGGTTGGATGAACACGCGGGCTGGTTTTCACCAGACGCGAATCACCATCATGGCATTCAGGAGCAGTTGAGAGAGGGGCATGCAACCCTGGTAAGCGAAGAGCATGTCATATCAGCGCAGGAGCACTCTGACATCATCAATCAGACTCTGGTACTGGCTACTCCGATCACGCACAATAAACACTTGCTCGGTATGATGCTGCTCGATCGCTCAACTTACTATAAGAAAGCCACCTCCCGCACGCCCGGCGCGACCCGCCCTCTTCCTGCACCAGGCTTTAATGCCTGGGATATGGCCGTGGTCGAAGGGATCGCGCAGTTTGCGGCTCTGGCCATTGAGCAGACACGCTGGCAACAAGAAGCAGAAATAGCTCGGACCAATGAAGCGACGATGCGGGAATCCAACGCGCTTAAGGATGAGTTTTTGGCCATTACGGCCCATGAGTTTCGCACCCCTCTGACCATTATTCTGGCCCATAGCCAGATGATGTCCCGCTTGCTTGGAAAAGCCGTGGAGGTGGTACCGGAGCTCAAAGAGCGCCTCAATGAAAGTATTTCATACATTGAGGAGCAGACGCGCCAACTGACAAATATCGTCAACACGTTTTTAGAGGTGACGCGGCTTAATCGTGGACAAATAGAGCTCAACTCTGAAGAGCTCAATCTGGCCGATCTCTTGAAGGAAGCGGTCCATAGTCAGAGCGCGACTTCGTCTATACATCATATTAGCCTGAATATAACCAGGGCCCATAAACCATATATTATACGCGGCGATCGCGCCCGGCTTCAGCAAATTTTTGTTAATCTGCTTCAAAACGCCATTAAGTATAGTCCCGATGGCGGCCCCATTACCATCACGATAGCTCAGACTCAGCGCAATGGCGCAACACCTCAGATCGAGGTGACAGTCGCCGATAAGGGCATCGGCGTCCCGGTGCAGGCGCAGCAGCATCTTTTTGAGCGCTTCTATCGCGCTCCCAACATCAGCCATAGCCAGGCCCGTGGAGTTGGACTCGGTCTCTATGTGGTCGCGGAGTTTTTACGCCTGCACAATGGTACCATTGAAGTAGAGAGTAGTGGCATCGCTGGCGAAGGAAGCCGTTTTACAGTCAAACTGCCACGCTTTGAAAAAGATTCCTCTTCGGCATAAATACATTCCCAAAACCATCAATACCCAATCCACGGCCCGCCACATTCACAATTATATGGCGTTTTTGGTACTTGAGGATGAGCCAGAGAGTGCCATCGGCATCTTTCTGGCAGGCGCTGGCTCTTGTATAGTGATGGTCTCAAGCTTGCGTGGCGTGCGCTCAATACGTTTGCATAATTTTTCACCCAGGCGCATACCTGGAAGTTCCACCCAGCGATACAGTGTAAATGCTAGCGGGATCGTCGTCACCCCTACCCACAACACATAGACGATATATTGTGCCGTACCGCTCCAACCCAGATTCTGAAATCGTGGCAAGAGCGCACTCAAAAAATAAATAACAAATGGATCATGCCACATGTACAGGCTAAACGAAACGAACCCGATCCAGCGCAATGGCGCCCATTCGAATGGCCTCTGCAGCCAACGCGAACCATGCAAAATGGCGAACAAGATAACACCATAGGCAATAGAAAAACCATCCTGCATAACAATATCACGATAGCTTTCCATAAAGTCCTGGTAGGGATCAAGAAAATGAAAGGCGCGATGAATCATGTAGATCACATAATAATGCCAGATATTGACCACAAATAATAGAACCAACCCTACCAGGAGCATAAAAGGGCTGTAGCGCTCCAGGCGCCGCTTGCACCTGCCTGCATCAGGCGCGTTGTGCAGATATACATACAACATGCACACAAACATACCAATCGCGAATGACTCGAAAAACTTACCAACCGTCCCAAAGATGTATGGCCGGAGCATCTGTGCGAAGCTATATGGCACAACAGCATCTAATTGATGCGTATCGGCCAGCTTAAATCCCCAGTAACGCGTCAGAAATCCCCAGGCCAGTAAGAGGATTAAGCATAAACTCATCTTGAACAGGCGCAGACGCAGCGATCCGCCACGTACTACGCGACCCATCAGCCAGGCGACCAATGGCAGAAGCAGATAAAATTGAAACTCGATGGCCAGCGTCCAGAAAGGAGCATTCAACTGCTGATAGGTAGCCGGGAAATCCATGCGAAACGTCAGAAAAAGCAACACTTTATCCCAATTAGCGGCACGTAGATAGTCAGGACTGAGGTAAAGAAGCATCAAAAAGAGGGCGACATAATAACCGGGCAGGATACGAAATATGCGGCGGATATAAAAGCGCCTCAAAGAGGGCCAATCACCATCAAACAACATGGCTTTGGCATAGGGGAGAAAAAGCAGAAAACCCGACAGGAGAAAAAAAAGCAGCACCCCTGTCTCACCAATCAAAGCCAGCGAGCTTACCATAGCTCCGAAGTTGTCTAAAAAGGGAGACCAGACATGACCAACATAGGCCCAGAGATTTAAGTGAAAGCTGACCACACCCAGGCAGGCGAGAGCTCGAACGCCATCCAGCGCATAAATTGTTTTTTTCTGCTTACCATCCTCAAGCGAAAAGGTCACAGACTGGCTCCATGCACGCATGCTGCGCATAAGATCATGAGCAATGGGCATTAATGATGCCTTCCACCACCACATCTCAGTACCATCCTTTACACAACCTTGATCTTACATCACACATTTTAACTTCATTTTTATTTTAAAGCATGCGAAAAATTTTCTCGATATGAAACGGTCACAGCAGCAGGAAAACATGTTGTTGTTTATGAGGTAATGCAACAGAGATCATGAAAAAAAGGGCTAGCCCTGCGGCTAACCCCATCCATGCACTCTGCATGACACAGTAGTCAGGTGTGCAATCTAAAACAATTCACCTAATAATACGATATAGTTAAACGAGGTATGCATCGCGGTGGGTGCCGTCAGATGTACAGTAAACCCCATCTGCGGCTGCAAAGAGACATATTGAACTACGACAGGGCCTGGATTTGAAGTCAGCGTGATCAGTACCACGCTGGCCGCCGTAATATGAGGGTTAGCAACCGTGGCCTCCCTTTGTCCAGGAGCAAAAAAAGCGGTTCCGGATAAGCTCCCCTGGGTAGCGCGCTTTAGCGCTCCCGTGGTCTCAAATCTCGGCATTTCCTTCTCTGCCTCTGATAAACGATTGCCGTTAGAACTCTCTCCCTTTTTTGCATTTACGGTGGGAAGATGCACACTGGTCGAACTGGCATCTTCGCGTCGTAGATGGTGTACAGGAAGATGCATCCCTGTGGTAGTGCTATCTTCCAGATCAAAAAAAGATTTTTGTTCTACAAAATCTTTTTGCTCTATCTCTTCAATAACCTTGTCACTGCTCTGCCCATGCGCTGTTCGCGCAGGCTTATTCTTCTGAGAGGCTGGATTGGGCACTACTTCCAGACGGATGCGCGTGGTCCGACCGGCCAGGCGTTGTCGGGCATGTCCATCCTTCGCCACAATAGGGGACTTTTTCGGCGCCGAAGGCATTGACCCGGTTACGGTTGAGGCGGTGCACACCTCTACATCCGCAATGGCACACAGGGCAGAGGCTTTCATCCCTACGGCAACAGGCTGGCTAAAGTTTGAAGCAGTAGATACCAGCGTAGATGCCTCTTCTGCTGGGAAGGGACCGTTCAAGGCACTAAAAGACGAAGTTAGACGTTGCGCGAAACGCATCAATATGTTCGTATTCTGTGTTGCGGTATTGAGCTTCCCCTCTTCCACTTCACCAGAAGAAACACCAGTATATGAGCTTGCATCAACAATAGTATCCCCTTCAGGTTGGATCGCCGCAATCGCCCTGGATTGCAAACGCAGACGTGGCAGCACCAGCGATGGCTCATGAATTGACTGAGTATAATTTGTCATTCCATGCTCATCGTCTTCTGACCAGCCCAATTCCCCTGAAGAGGCATCCCCCATTGTTTCCTCAACAGAAACAGAGAGGTCTTGCCGCTCCCGTGCTACACGAGAGGACCATGCTTGCTGATTTTGCTCATTATGTTCTTCGTTCAAAATCATCACAGCTCCCGATATATAACACACTTCTTTTTATTATACGATACAATTTAAGATACACAGAGCATTATATCACAGAAATATATACTTACCGCTATCTATAGTATATTTTACTTATTAACGCTAAAAGAACATATAGTTAAATATATCTTATAGGTATAAGGAGCAAGCTAGGAAATTTGGTATGTTCCTATCCCCCTACTTGAAAGTATCGGGAGAAACCGCTACAATAGTGCCTGATCGGATAGATCGACACGAACGCATATAAATGCGTTCGTCAACAGGCGTGGTGGGACGTCATATTTCAAAAAAGAGGAAGGATTTTTCCTACATGAAGCTCAGCGGAACACATAAATTCAAAGCCAGCAGCGTTCAAGTCTTCAATGCAATTCTCAATCCTGAGGTCCTGAAAGCCAGTATCCCAGGTGCCAATAGCGTTAGCTACGAGAACCCCAATACTCTCTATGTTGAGATCACCACATCTCTGCCCGGCCTGCGCGGACCTTATGGTCTCAATCTCAATATCGTGCGTCGCCAGGACCCCAGCTATCTCGAACTGCAGCTCCTGCGCCAGGGCAAAGGCGGTTCGATCAATGCCGTTGCTCAGATAAGCCTGGTTGACGAAGCCGATGGTGCCCTGCTTACTTACAATGGGAATGCGGAGCTCGAAGGTCCTGTTGCTATCGCCAGCAATCCACTTGGCCAGGGTATTGTGAAGAACTCTCTCAGCAGCTTCTTCAAAAACCTGGAAAAGAATATCGCTTAATATCCATATTGTAAGCGTATTTCGTTCAAAACGAGGCGCGTCGTTGCACATTATATGATGTGCAACGACGCGCCTCGTTTTGAACGAAATACGCCCGCCTCTACTCTGCTTTTGTCTCCTGCGGGGCCTGCAGGTTCGTCTTCAAGCACGAAAAAAATTGCCCGGTAAGCTTTTCTGCCGTACTACTCATCAGTCGGGCACCCACACTGGCCAGCGTCCCCCCGACGACGACATTGGCTTTCCAATCCATCTGCGTCTGGTTGGCCTCCAACGATGTCAGGTTCATATTGCCAGACAGGTCTACGGTGCTTCCGGGCGCTTTTCCACGGGCTTTCACAACCATCTTTTCGGGCTCAACCATTTCTGGTCGAGTGACGTCCAGCGTGAATTTTGCCTTCACAGGACCAACCCCAACCGAAACCAGCGCTTTCCAGTGCTCGGGCTCAATGACCTCCAGGCTCTGAAAACCAGGAGCGCAGGCAGCGACTTTGTTAACATCCAGCAGATATGCCCATACCGTCTCGATAGGGGCGGCAATCGTTTGTGAACCAGAGAATTCCATAGTGAACAACTACCTTTCAACCAGGATATTTCACCCACTTTTAGCTCGTGGCACATATAAACACGGATTTAAATCATACCACAGACTGACTTATTGACCGGCAAACGTTACAAGTACTATCAGCATATCATACAATCAAAAACATCAGAAAATGCCGCTATCCAGCGGCTGCCTTCATCACTACACGTCCATCAACCATGATAATCCTGCCGTTTCTAGCCACATGCAGAACTACGAAACGGTTGCGCTCTCCAGACGGGCAGCATATTATTGCACGCGACAGAAAACTGATTTGAGATATGCTGTCTCGGGCATAGCTAAATGAATAGGATGGTCCACGCCATGGGTATAAGACTCAAGCAATTGTACTGAACGGTGCAGGCGTTGCGCGCTAAGCGCCACAGCCCCCAGAAGATCATCCATCCCCACCACGCCAGAACAGGAGCAGGTTAGCAGAATTCCCCCTGGCTTCAACACCTGCATTCCAAGCAGGTTTAGACGACGATAGGCTTTGAGAGCCTGTGTACGGGCGCCCTGTGACTTGGCAAAAGCCGGTGGGTCTAATACTACCACATCAAAGAGCTCACCCCCTTCACGGGCCTCTGCTAGATAATCAAAGACATCCGCGACAAGAAACTGATGAGGAGAACAATCCAGCCCGTTCATGGTAAAGATCTGGCGCGAGGCTTCTATAGCCGGTGCGGAGATATCGACACTGGTAACCTGAGCAGGTGGCGTGTTCAAGGCCGCATAGACGGAAAAACCACCTGTGTAACTGAAGCAATTAAGCAAGCGCTTGCCACGGGTATATTTACGCAGAGCCTCCCGTTTATCGCGCTGGTCCAGAAAAAATCCAGTCTTCTGGCCCTGCCAGAAATCAACGAAAAATGAGACGCCATTTTCGCACACCTGTACCTGCTCGGGGACATCACCCGCAACGACTTGGGGTTCCTCGATCGGTAAACCTTCCCGCCGACGTGACTGACCATCGTTGCGCAGCAGAATGCCATGGGCTCCCGTCTCCTGCATGAGCGCCTCAATCAACAGTGGACGCAGTCGCTCCATCCCCGCTGTGTGGATCTGCGCCACCAGAATATCAGCGTAACGATCCACCACCAGCCCGGGCAATCCATCACCTTCGGAATTAATCAGGCGATACGCATTCGTACGAGCGGAATCGAACACCTCGCGCAAGGACTGCGCGCTGCGGATGCGACGCCGTAAAAAATCAAGGTCGATATCCTCTTCGGCATCGCGTGTCAAGATACGAATCGCGATATCTGTGTTCGGATTATAATAGCCGCGGGCAATAAACTGGCCGGTGGCCGATTTTACATCCAGGATGCCACCGTTTTCAACCCAATGGGGCGGTTGTTGCAAGGCCCCCGAGAAGATCCAGAGATGCCCATTTAATAAGCTCTCATCGCGTCGCGGTTTTAAACTCGTGGCGGGGTAATGAATCGCAGACACTAGACCACATACTCCTTCATCCATACTTGCGCACATGTCATCCTGACTCATTATCGCATAGATAGACAAGCGCGCCAAAACAAAGAGGGGAACGCTTCCAGGAGCGTCCCCTCAGAAAAAAATGAATAATTGCGAGAATAATAAAGATAGCCAGTACTTATTGTTGCTGCAAACGAATTGCGGCAATCAGTGGATCCGTATGTTGCTCGGCCATGCGAATTTCTGCTTTTCTTAAGTTATTGGCACTATTGATAAGAGCTATATGGGTAAAGGCCTGTGGATAATTTCCTAGAGCTGTACTATTTACAGAATCAATCTCCTCAGAAAAAAGTCCCAGACGCCCTGCATAGGTTAATAAACGCTCGAACAGCGAGCGAGCCTCATCTATGCGCCCTTGCATAGCTAGATTATCAACTAACCAGAACGTGCAGATGGCAAATGTTCCTTCGGAACCATCCAGGCCATCCTCAGCATGATAGCGATAGACAAAACCATGTTCATCAGTGAGTTGCTCAATTGTGCGATCAACCGTAGAGCGCATACGTGGGTCATCTGGCGCGATAAACCCAACCAGCGGCAGCAACAGATTTGATGCATCCAGGGTGGCATCCCCATATGACTGTGTAAATGCACCCAGGTTGGTATCGTACCCATTCATCAGAATATCCGCTCTGATCTGGTCACGTACGGCGATCCAGCGCACCAGGTCGGCCTCCAGATGCATTTGCTCAGCCGCTCGAATACCGCGATCCAGGGCTACCCAGCACATGACTTTGGAGTAGACAAAATGACGTAATCCACCACGCACCTCCCAGATGCCGCTATCAGGCTCCTGCCAGTGAGCACACACATGATCTACCAGCGTGCGCATCATTGACCATAGAGGCCCTTCCAGCGTCTCACCATAGCGCTCAAAGCATCCCTGGCGCCGATAGAGATGGATACAGTCTAATACCTCACCAAACACATCCATCTGTTTCTGTTCAGCCGCGCCATTGCCGATACGCACCGGGCTCGAGTTGCAATAGCCGCTCAGATGGTGTAATTCAAATTCCGTTAAATCTCGCTCACCACGAATACCATACATAATTTGCAGATCTTCACCGTTTGCGTAAGAGAGGCGACGCAACCAATGGGTAAAGGCACGCGCTTCTTCAGTGAAGCCCAGTACATTAAAAGCATACAAAGTAAAGGTAGCATCACGTAACCAGGTAAAGCGATAATCCCAGTTGCGTACTCCCCCCATGTCTTCGGGCAGCGATGTTGTCGGCGCCGCGACAATAGCTCCGGTGGGAGCATATGTCATGAGCTTCAGCGCAAGCGCGCTGCGCTCAACCCACTCGGCATACGGACCCTGGTAGCTACTCCCAACGATCCATTTGCGCCAGGCATGAAGGGTATGCGCTAATTCAGCATCAAAGTTACGGGTTGGCAATTCTTCTTCTACCAGCCGTCTGGCTGATTGAGCCGTTCGCCCCATACCAACAGCGAATAAGAGGCGCTCCCCCTCACGCAATGTTACCTGCGCGACAACTGTAGCATGAGCCTCATTATTTTCTTGTACCACCTGCACGGTATATGAAGGCAGCAAGTGCGCCCCTACAATTGCCAGGGCCACGTGTTGCTTACCACTGGAAATAAAGGCTCCCAGATGCTCAGGAATCAGTTCAACCGCGCAGGGGTCGGCTGCGTAGTTCGGGCTGACCTTCAACCTCATGGTAACCGACATTTCTCCGTGGACGCATTCAACGATGCGCACCAGACAATGGCAGGAACCGTCTTCGCGGGTCCAGGTATTATTATTCATTGCCTTATACGGCCATGCACTTAGTGTTTCAACTGGCATAAAATCCGTAAGGACAATCTCACCCGCGATGCTGGCAAAACGTGTCTGCAACACGTTACTTCCGCGCAGGTAGCGCTGTGAGCCAGGAATGTTTCCTTCCGTTGGTGCGATCTGGAAGTAACCCCCACGCTCCGCATCTAACAAACGACAAAAGATGGCCGGGCTATCAAAGTCCGGTAGACATCCCCAGTCTACCGACCCGTCTGGCGATACGAGTACCGCTGAATGGCAGTCCCCAATGACGCCATACGAATTAATCGGCAGATATGTGCGATTGAGTTCGTTCATCCCAACCATTACACAACACTTCTCTCTTTTAAAAACTTTGCGATGACAACACCCTTAGAAAACCATTAAAATTTCCTTAAAAAATCCTTAATAAGGATAGGAGCCTTATACCAAAGAAAAACGCAATAGCATATGGAATGGTAACAGGATTTTGAAGGATTTTCTTTTTTTAATCTTTTAGCTTTTAAAAGTGCTTACAGAGGTGCACTATAGGTACAACGATCAATTTTTTTGCTGTTTCCTATGGACAGCGATAGCCCATATATGCTACCTTACTTTTAGTAGGATTTGCGCCTACGAACCCTACGGAAGAGCCAGACTATCCATGCTAGAGGCAACCACTATTAGTATAAAAGGGCGGCCATACATGCGAGCACTCCAACAAATGATGCGGCACCCCGCGGGTAGAATCGGAATCTCTATCGGCCTGACACTCGGCCTGATCGCTACAGTCATGGGCGAGACAAGTAAAGCCTTACTGTTCGCAGGCCTGTGTCGTTTGATCGCTAGCAAAATGAAGCGACCGGTATAACAATAGCGGCGCTGGTATAGAATATCCAGCGCTGTCTTCCCCTATAATAGTAGCGCTGGCTATCACTGATAACCAGCGCTGTCTTTCTTCGCTACTATAGCATATTCATCAAGCTTTAGCTACGGAGCCAGTGGGCGACGTCGGGGGCGAAGTAGGTAATAATCATGTCCGCTCCCGCGCGTCGAATGCTCGTCAAGAGCTCCATGACGATGCGTTGCTCATCGATCCAGCCGTTCTGGGCGGCTGCCTTGACCATCGAGTATTCACCGCTGACATTGTATGCCACCACGGGCAAATCGCAATGATCTCTTACCTGACGAATAACGTCTAGATAGGACAGGGCCGGCTTGACCATGACCATATCAGCTCCTTCGTTGATATCCTGCTCAAGCTCACGTAAAGCTTCACGAACGTTGGCCGGGTCCATCTGGTACGCTCGCCGATCCCCAAATTGGGGCGCAGAGCCGGCCGCTTCGCGGAATGGACCATAAAAGCCTGAAGCATATTTAACCGAGTAGGCCATGATCGGAGTCTGGTTAAAGCCATGCTCATCAAGCGTATGGCGCAACACCCCGACCCGGCCATCCATCATGTCTGATGGCGCCACAATATCCGCACCAGCTTCCACATGAGAGAGGGCCATCTGGGCTAGCAAATTCAGGGACTCGTCGTTTTGAACGGTGCCATTATGAATGACCCCGCAGTGACCATGGTCGGTATATTCACACAGGCAGACGTCGGTGATGATCAGAAGTTCCGGAATCTCGGCCTTCAAACGACGAATGGCTTCCTGAATGACGCCGTGCTCGGCATAGGCCTGTGAGCCAACGGCATCTTTCTCATTGGGGATACCAAAGAGCAGAATGGCCGGGATACCAAGATCAGCGATACGCCTGGCCTCCCCGGTCACCTGGTCCAGTGGCCATTGCATGATACCCGGCATAGAAGCTATCTCTTGCGGCTCCTGCACTCCCTCGGCGATAAACATGGGATAGATTAACTGGTCCACTCGCAAGTGGGTCTCTCGCACCAGGCTGCGTATTGTTTCGTTTTGACGCAAGCGGCGTAAACGTACATGCGGAAAATTATTCATCACTTCCAAATCCTCTCCTAACTTACTACTCTTATGCATTCACACTTGCGGCCGCTGCCTGAATAGTCTCTTCGATCATATCGTCATCAAGCGCAAGTGAGATAAAACAGGACTCAAATTGAGAAGGAGGAAGGTAGATACCGCGCTTCAACATACTCCAGAAGTAACGGGCAAACCGTTGTGTATCTGAACGCTTCGCGCTGGGATAATCTACAACGGCTTCGCGTGCGAAGTAGAGGCAGAACATGGCACCAATACGTTGAAAGGTTGCCTCAACATTGTTGTCCTGTAAGGCTTTGTTGAAGCCTTCCTCTAAGCGCTGTCCTTTTCTTTCTAATTCTTCATATTGGCCAGCTTTGCGTAGCTCGCTTAGCGTAGCGATGCCTGCTGCCATAGCCAGTGGATTGCCAGAGAGCGTACCAGCCTGGTACATAGGTCCTGCTGGCGCGACCATCTCCATGATCTCTCTGCGACCACCATAGGCTCCTACAGGTAAACCACCACCAATAATTTTGCCAAAACAGGTCAGGTCAGGTGTTATCTTGACGCGTTCTTGCATGCCACCCAGAGCCACACGAAATCCAGTCATGACCTCATCAAAGATCAAGACAGCACGATACTTCTGTGTCAATTCGCGTAGCTTTTCCAGAAAGCCGGCCGCGGGTGGCACCAGTCCGATATTGGCGGCGATCGGTTCCACGATCACAGCCGCGATATCATCGGGATAACTGGCAAAGAGCTGCTCTACTTCGGCTGCATTGTTATAATCGGCGGTCAGGGTGTTCTGCGTCGTCTGCGCGGGGACGCCTGGACTATCTGGCAGTCCCATCGTTGCTACACCCGAGCCAGCCTGCACCAGCAGCATGTCGGCGTGTCCATGATAGCAACCGCTAAATTTGATAATTTTGTCGCGTCCGGTATAAGCGCGTGCCAGGCGCAACGCGCTCATGGTCGCCTCTGTACCAGAGTTCACAAAGCGAATCATTTCAACCGAAGGCACGCACTCGATTACCAGGCGTGCCAGTTCGCTCTCGGCCTCGGTAGGAGCTCCAAAGCTAAAGCCACGCTGGGCGGCCGCCTGCACAGCATCTAGCACCACTGGATGTGTATGGCCCAGGATCATAGGACCCCAGGACTGTACATAATCCAGATAGCGGTGTCCATCTACATCATAGAGATATGGGCCGTCCGCGCGCTCAATGAACACGGGATCACCACCCACCCCTCGAAAGGCGCGCACCGGGCTATTTACGCCTCCTGGCAGGAGTTGCTGCGCCTCCTGGTATAGCTGATGCGAACGCTCCTGCGAAAAGGTTTCAGAATTTGTTGTGAGCATGTAATCTCTCCCTATCATCCCTGTCTTGCTAGGCACCAAGCGCATCCAGAATATCGGCAAATGGCTCGGCAATGCAGGTGTACATGGGAGTGTCGCGCAACGTGTACATGCTGGCCTCGGTCTCGCGCAGTTCCTGTACCAGATCCAGGAAATCCGAGAGGTTGTCAGTTTCAAAGGCTACTACGAATTCCTGGTCGTCGATACCAAATGAATACGTCGTGTTCAGAGAGACACTCGGATATTTGAGGCCTACTCGGATGTGCTCGCCCATCATGCGCTTGCGGTCTTCCATTGGCAGTGCATACCAGGGACGGGTCTTCACAAATGGATAGACAAACAGGTATTTTCTATCTTCAGGTGTAATCACCAGGCGTGGATCGTGTGCGCCACGGGCATTTTTTCCGACATAGACGGAACGCTTCGTCATAGATAGCATTGAACGCTCTTCACGCAGGTATGGCCCCATGATGCTGCGACGTACCAGGCTGCTAAATGCACGTAGCTGCTCGATGTCATAGGTCGCCTGCCAGATCATAAAATCTACGTCAGAGCGCACACCGTAAAGGGCAAAACTGCGGATCAGCTCGTCCTGGGCGGCGTAGTCGGCATACATCTGCTTGAGCTGCTGCTTACCCTGCTCGCGTACATCAGCAGGTAAGCGCTGCCACTGTGGATCCAATTTATAGAAACTAAAGCGAACGAGCTGACGGGGTTGCTTTGGCTTCGGCTGCGACGGTGCGGCCTGTGTCTCGCGCTGAGAAACGTTATCTGTATGTGTTGTGGTTGCTTGATCTACCATGATTTTCCTCATATAAAACTATTGCTTGCACTAACCCCTCGATGGTGAATTCTGTGGCCTCAATATCAACATTGAGGCCCAGTTCACGCGCGGTCTGTGAAGTAATGGGACCAATGCTGGCGACCTGTACGTGCTGTTGTACGTCATCTAACGCGGGGATGGCTCCTTCAACAACACAACTCTGTAGCCAGGCGACAAAATTGCGAACGGTAGAAGAACTGGTAAAGGTCAAAATATCAAGCTGGCCTTGCTGCAATAAGCGTAGTACTTCACGGCCACGCTCGTCGTCCCGTGCCACGGGAACGGTATAGTAGGCTGGCACTTCGTCTACCTGCGCGCCGGACTGGCGTAGCTCGGCGGGGAGAATCTTACGTGCCTCTGCGGCGCGCGCTAACAGGATGCGCTGCCCCGCCAGGGGAACCTGGCGCGCCACAGCATCTTGCTGAAGCGCATTGATGACTCCTTCGGCGATATACTCGTCGGGGATCAGGTCAGCGGTAACTCCGTATTGGGCCAGAGAAGCTGCGGTCGCAGGACCGATAGTGGCGATCCGCAGCCCCTGATTATTTTGCAGGTCGGCTGGCTCGTAGCCGAGCGTTTGCAGGCGCTGCATGCAGATATGCACGCCATTGGCACTGGTCAAAATCAACCAATCATAAGCGGACCCATCATGCGCGTATAAACGCCGGAGGGCTCGGTCCAGTTCCGTCCAGTCCTCTGGCGGCACGATATGAATGGTCGGGAATTCGACGGGAATAGCACCCAGCGAGCGCAGGCGTTCACATAGAGCACTCGCCTGTTCCCTGGTACGGGTCACCAGGATGCGTTTTCCCTGTAACGAGACAATGCTTGGCTTAGACATTGAGATGCTCCCGATCGCGAGGTAAGGCTAACTCCCGGATGATTTCACGCGCACCTTGGGCCAGCGCTTGCTCGGCCAGGGCAATACCCAGTTGTTCAGCCTCGGCTATGGTAGAATGTTCTGTCCAGGAAATCGACTGTCGTACACGGATACGTCTCAGGCCATCCAGGCTGGCCACAATACCGGCGATTTCCAGTATCTGCGCTTTAATGGTACTGTACGCAGCCACCGGTAGGTAACAGCCCGCCCCCAGACGACGCATAAACATACGTTCAGCGGTCGTCGTGGCCAGCACCTGTTCATCCTGAAGCGGAGCCAACAACTCTAGCATGCGATCATCAGCGCGGCATTCGAGGGCGAGGGCACCCTGCCCCGGGGCTGGCAGCAGGTTTTCAACAGGAAAGTACGTCAGCCGTTCCGCCAGCCGCTCTTGCATGCCTAAGCGATGCAGGCCCGCGGAGGCTAAAACGATGCCATCATAATCACCAGCATCCAGCTTACGCAGGCGCGTATCCACGTTTCCTCGCAGCGATAGAATCTGAGCATGAGGTGCCAGATCTCGAATCTGCGCGGTACGCCGCAAGCTACAGGTGCCGATACGCAACGCATCTGAAAGATCGGCAGACTCTTCTACTGGCCCCAGCCTCCCTTCGCTGATCTGAAAGGGGACGCGAGACACAAAGACATCACGTACATCTTCACGCGGGCCGACAATCACCAGCCGTAAGTCGTCTGGCTGTACCGTTGGTAGATCTTTTAAGCTATGAACGGCCAGATCGATGCGGCCCTCATGCAGAGCGTGCTCGATCTCGGTAACGAACACACCATCACTGCCAATCTGAGAGAGGGGCACGCTCGTAACGCGGTCCCCGGTCGTATGAATCTGCTCAATAACAACGTCAAGGTTTGGCCACTGCTGACGTAATCTCTGGACAATCCACTGGGTCTGGGTCATGGCGAGCTTGCTGGCTCGCGTTCCGATGGTCACTCTCATGATTATTCTCTTCTAAATCAAACAGATAACGCATAGCTTCAGCATAAACATGTCCTTGACCGGCCGCCGCCGCGTCCTTTAGTCGTAACATAGGCGTATGCAATAGTTTATTCATAAGGCGTTTTGTCAGTTCTTGTACAGCCGCTACTTCTCGTTCCGAGAGAGTAGAGGAGAACTGGCGTAGTATACGCGTTAATTCCTGCTGGCGTAATTCATCAGCTTTTTGCCGTAGATCACTGATAGTATCCACAACACTGAGGGAGGCTAGCCAGCGCTGGAAGGACTGAACTTCTTCTTCAATAATACTTTGTACATGTTCAGTTTCTAATAAGCGTAGCTGTATTCCTCGTTCTACTTCAGATTGCAGATCATCAAGATTATAAAGATGAATATCTGAAATTGCTCCTACAGCGGGATCTATATCGCGTGGGAGTGCAATGTCAATCATCAATAGGGAGCGCTCTCCGCGCTGCCGCATAACCTGTGCCATTATTTCAGGCGTAAGGATGGCATGCGGCGCTTTGGTTGAGCTGATAACAACATCGGCCTCCAGTAATGCTGCCGATAGTTCTTGAAAGGGTCGTAATGTTGCTTGCAATGACTCCGCTAGCTCGGTCGCGTGCGCCTGGGTACGGTTAACAATGACGATCTGACGCGCTCCGTTGTCCTTTAAGTTACGGGCGGCCAGCTCGCTCATTTTACCAGAACCGATCAGCAGCACACTGGCCTGGTGAAAATCTGGTAAGAGGTGACGCGCGAGTTGGACAGCGACATGACTCAATGAGGCTGCATTTTTACTGATGCCAGTTTCGCTGCGCGCCCGTTTTCCCGCCACAACCGCTGCCCGAAAGAGGGCGGATGTCACAGGACCTGCATAGCCGCTTCCCTGCGCAATCTCCAGTGCATCAACTACCTGCCCTTGAATCTGTGGCTCTCCTGGAACCAGGGAATACAGGCCAGCGGCAACACCGAAGAGATGCGCAGTTGCACGTTCGTCAATAAAACAATAGCAATGAGCTTCTAATTCATCGAGAGCAACCTGACGCATCTCGCTCAGAACACGAAGTAGGTCTATACGCCCTTGAATAGCATCCTGACACACTGCATACAGTTCAATACGGTTACAGGTAGAGAGAAAAACACATTCACTGGCAACCTTACTAGCTGCTTGGAGCTGCTGCGGAATATAACGCGCAGAACACGCGAGGCGCTCACGCAATGCAATAGAGGCGGTAGTATGATCAACGCCAACAACAATGATATGCATGCAAACCTCATAAACCTCTAAATAATTTATAGTCTATAGAGATTTTAGCGTTTTTTTGCCGTTAGTCAAGGCCGAATTGCCCGATATCTTATCAGGAGAACACCCTATATACGATAGTACATTCTGGCTTACGCTGGCGATCACCGATAAAAATACCAGATTCTACATTGGCGTCCGAGAAAAACGAACTTGACACGTAACGCTTGAATCAACAAAGCCTGGACTGGGAGCACCTACACAGGTTACCCATTCTATACACATACAACATCAACATAAATACATAGGATAACGCAGAGGAAAAAAAGAGCATGCCTCCTGTGGTACGCGCTCGGGCTGATGGCCTCTCAAGTCTATCCTATGTCATTTTTATCTCCCACTATCCCTAATAGCGTTTTATTGCCTAAAATATAGAGCAATTAGAGCGTCTTTTATATACCCAAATTTCCTATCGTCATCAAAAACTCTGGCATTTATTTACTTTACGGGTTATTTGTTTACGATCCGAGGTGAGGTATATGCTTTTCTACTAAAATTATTATTCTGAAGTTCCGATCAATGCCCGGGTGTGTCTTCATTGTGGCTTTGGATTAGCTCCTCCTACGTTACAGCGACATCCGACCACGCTGCCACTATTCTTCGGATTGTTAGCAGGATATAACATCTCAAACGAAGAGTCAAAGTAGACTCCGCTCGCGGTCAAAAAGTTGTATCATATCAGCACACCCCTCTGATAAAAACATTGACAGTGTGTGATGAGCTGGCTTAGGTGAAGGGACTTGAGCTGGTTCCAGGACCGTCCATCCAGGAGTAATAGTGCATGATTCACCTTGATCCGCGTTTTACAGCCATTATTAGTATACTTTTTATTGCGATGGGACTCTATAACATCTATGTCGGGCAGAAACGCATGCGGGCGATGCGCAGCCGTGGCGACAAAGTGGCCTGGTACAAACAGGTCGGTATCTTAACCGGTATAGAATATAGCTTGCTTGGCGTGGTCCTTCTTCTTAATCTCGGCATCTCCACCAGCCTCTTCCCCGATTCTATGGCGGCGATTGTTGTACCTCTCTACACTATCGTGCTGGTCCTGGCGGCGGCGGTGCTTCTGCTCATCCTTTTACAGACGCTGGCTGCTACGCGCCGTCGTGCTCGCCGCACGTCCACCCCAACGGCCCGGACAACGGTCTCTGAGGGAACGGAACCACAGGAACGCCCAGCCGACCAACGAGCAACCCAGATACGTCACCGCCGCGAACGGCGCAAGAAAGCTGCAGCGGCGCGGCGGCGCCAATCTGGCAGAGCCAGATAGCGAACATTCCTATATCCTCTTTATATCAATAATCCTGCTATTGCACATTAGATGCATGTCCAGCTTATACTTTTAGCGTGCATCTAATGAATATGCCTCAATCGTTATCATACAAAGAGGGCAGTCACATACGCTGACACCACCTCTCAGAGTGGACCTGAAACACGGGTCTATCTATATATATGGTCTTCATAAAATATTCCACAACATACATATGCACAAATAAAAATAAGCGCTATAGCATGTAAATTGTATCATTGTTACCTTTACTCTACTTTATTGGGCTCCAGGTTCATTACTTACGTCGTTTTAGTGGGGAGGTTTGCATGTCTAATATTAATAAAAAAATCGTGGACCCTGTGTTTGACGAGATCGGGCATTACTTTGGCTTTATTCCTCCTGTCTTTATGGCTGTCCAGGCTGACTTCAATCTGCTAGATGCATTATGGCAACAAACTCGTAGTACCTATATCAATAATCCTCTTCCACCTGTACTTAAAGAAAAATTTTTCCTTTATATATCATATTCTTGTGATATACCTTATGATTTGCGCAGCCATTGCATCTTGCTCAACAAATATGGCATAGCTGAACATGAAATTATGGCTCTGCTCCAAACACCACTCCCTACTGTGGAGCAAATCGATCAGCATCTTCAGCAGCTACACACCATATCTGAGACCCTAGATAGCTGGCCAAAAAACGGTACAAGCCTCGAACCGATATTCTTCTCCTGCATCGTTCATCTCTTTTTGCAGCATACACGTGCCTCAAGCAAGTGCCGCAAGGAGTTGCAACGGCTATTAGGAGAACACTATATGTTTCTCGTCGCACTCTTTAACTATATTCATACCTGCCATCGGTGGATCGAGTCGAATCCGGAATTATATAAAAAAAAAGATGAACAGATCATGAATCACTTCGATGCGGCATTTGGAACCAGTACTCGGTTGCATACTGTTATCAATGAGCAATTTGAACACGCCTCCCAGCTACATCAGCAATCAAACCTTAGTTCTCTTGCCTCCAGACACGGAAAGATAGAGCCCGCGCAGGTCTCACCAGAAGCCGAGCAACATATGAACGATTTTTTAGGTCTTGCAGCCCATGAGATCAAAACTCCCATAACCACAATCAAAGGAACTATCCAGATTTTATTGCGCACAATTGCACGGGAAAGACAAAAAACCTGCATCAGCCCTGAAGAGTATATACGTACAATCGAGGTAGTGCAGCGCTTGCTGACACGTGCGGATAACCAGGTGCGCCGCCTGACCCATCTGATCAATGACATCGTCTATATCTCGCGTATCCAGGATAAAAAACTCGATCCCAGACTTGAGCGGATGGACATTAATAGTATCGTAAGAGAGGTAGTGCAGCAGCAGCGCCAGATAAGTCCTCGCCGCACAATCCAGGCTTCCGATGCTGCAATGCCTGTATTTGTGCTTATAGATCGCAATCATATTGGGCAGGTAATTATGAATTATCTTTCAAACGCGCTCAAATATAGTTCAGAAGAACAACCAGTAGAGGTTTCGCTTAACGTGGAAGGTCCCAAAGTCAGAATCGCTGTCCATGATCATGGTCCTGGTATAACAAAAGAAGATCAGCAGCACATATGGGAGCGATTTTATAGGGTTCAGCATACTGAAGTGCTGAGTGGATCAGGAGTTGGTTTTGGCCTGGGTCTATATATCAGCCGCTCGATCATAGAGAAACACAATGGAGAAATTGGAGTGGAAAGTACGCCTGGTCAGGGAACGACCTTCTGGTTTTCGCTGGCCCAGGTTGAATGAGTTGCGTGCTGTATTTAAGAAGAGATTTTCTCAATACAGCACGTGTTTACTAGATGAACACCTACCTGCAGGGCATCACGCTATCTAACGTGCTTCTGTACGCTGAGCCGCCTGTTGCCAGGCGGCGGCAATACATTGCTTGAACAGCAAGGCATTGGTTAAAGGGCCAACGCCACCAGGGACGGGAGTGATCGCGCCCGCAACCTCCTGCACGGTAGCATAATCTACATCACCGACCATTCCGCCCTCTGGTAAGGCATTGGTACCAACGTCAATGACGGTTGCTCCTGGACGTACCATCTCAGCCTTGACCATGGTCGCGCGACCTACGGCTGCCACCAGTACATCGGCCTGCCTGGTAAAAGACGCCAGATTGGGTGTGCGCGAATGGCAGATCGTGACGGTCGCGTTTTTCTGGAGCAAGAGCAAAGCCAGCGGCTTTCCAACCACGTTGCTTCGTCCCAGCACAACCACGTGCTTGCCTTCTAGCTGAATCTTGCCGCGCTCTAAAATCTCTATCACAGCCGCGGCAGTAGATGGCTGAAAGCTGGGAAGACCCAGGCAGAGGTTGCCAGCATTCTTTGGACTGATCCCATCAATGTCCTTCTCAGGCGCGATAGTGTTTGCGACCAGCTCTTGAGGGAGGTGGGCCGGTAAGGGCATCTGCACAATGATCCCGTGCACACTCTCATCACTGTTGAGCCTCAGCAAAGCGGCTCGCAGTTCCTCGGCAGTCGTCTGCGCAGGTAAGGGCTCGAGGCGCGCTGCGGCCCCGATCTCTCTGGCGATCTTTAAAATGGCTTTGCTATAGAAACCGGACGCGGCATCGCCTTCGACAAGCACAATGGCTAATCCAGGCACATGCCCATACCGGTGCTCGTAACGCTGTACCTCCTGGCGCAGTTCATTTTTCAATTCGGCGCTCATCGTACGCCCATTGAGAATTGCAGCTGTCACGCTCTTTCTCCTACAATCGCGACTACGCGCTGGCTACCTGCCTGGATAGTATCCAGAGCAGCATTTAAGCGGCTATTCAACGCACTAATACGTTCAGCATCCTTCATAGAATTTAGATTAGCGCGTACCATCCAGGCGGCGCCTGTACCTGCTCCAGAAGCCATCATGGCCGCGGTAGCGATATCGCTCAAGACGTTCTTGTTACCGATCTCTGCGATGCGCTGGCAATGCTGAACCAGTTCGGAGGCGCGCTCGACCATTTCCAACGGTACCAGGGCAGCCTCTACAAGTCCAGATTGAATAGCCTGTGTACGGGCCGTTTTCTCTTCAGCTGTTCCACGCGGCAACTTAAAATGTGCTGAAAGCTTGCCATAAGCATCTATATCGGCCTGCATAAGCTCTTGAAAACGTGTACGCAGCCGCTCGGTCTGCGTCAGGATCGTTTCGATTTCGGGATGCACATCCGCGTAATCAGCTTTGCTCAGTGTTAGCCGGGAGACCATACAGGCCAATGCTGAACCCATGGCCCCACTTAAAGCGGCGGTAGAGCCACCTCCCGGAGTAGACTTTGAGGAGGCTAAATCGTCCAGGTATTCTTGTAGCGGTTTATCTAGATACATGTTCTCTCTTCCAAATTCTGTTTAGTCGATCCCAGATACCATCTCTCGCTATACATGTGCGTACTTCTGTATGCAGATAGCTAGAGCCTATCCACCAGGATACTTCCCTTGCATTCTAACATCCCCCCAAAGCTAACGTCGAGTGAGACAACATACATGGACCCCTTCTTCACTTGGTAGTAAAGAAGAGGTCCATAAATATGATGGCTTACTTATTCCTTGTGGTTCAGAATGGCGACACCAGACCAATCCCCAAAATACAGTCCATCACTATTGAGGAAGACTCCCCGTACCCAGTTGGGAATTAACGCAGCCAACTGCCGATGATCGAGCGGAATGATAACGGCGTTGGAAAGAAGCTTCTGTTCCGCCTTGTGGTATAAGCTCAGACGGCTCTTACCAGTGGTCATTTCGGCCTGCGCTATCAGGTGATCATAGTCAGCATTGTGCCATTGCGCAACATTCTGTTGGGAGCTAGCAAGAAATTTTTCCGCGAAAAAGTAGGGATCAGCTACCTGCGCACTCCAGGATACAAAACCGAATTGCACATCGTGATCGGTCAGGGCCTGCTGATACGCCTCGTCCTCTAACGGCCTCAAATTAACCTGAATACCCAGGGACTTCTGCCACATACGCTGGAGAGATTGAGCCATCTGCAGTGAGACCTGTGAATTAGGATAGGTAAACGTTACTGTTGGAAATTTAGACGTATCGGGATAAGCAGTCTTTAAAAGTTGCCGCGCTTTGGAAGTTGCAAACATCGGCTGCTGCTGCTGGTAGCCAGGCATAGACAGAGGAAATAGCGTTTCAGCCGGGGCCACAGAATCTTGCATTACTGTGTGAGCAAATTTCTGCTTATCAAGAGACTGGGCCAAAGCCTGACGTACGGAGAGAGAAGTAAAGGGCGCCTTGCTGGTATCAAAAAACAGCGTGTCGGTCTGTAGCTGCTCGGTGCGCATAAAACCCGCCAGTTTGACCGCAGGCAACTGATCCTGCTGCGCCAGGTCCCAGTCAAGATCGTACCGACCGGCTCGATTGGCAATATACGCAACACGGGGATCATTGACGAAATAAGCGTCGACCTGTTGAATAGTCAGCTTATGTCCATAGTAGTGTGGATTAGGGACCAGCGTCATTTTCACAGCACCGGTCACATCCTTTACTACAAAAGGTCCCGTACCAAGTCCTTTTTGGGCCGCATCGATAGCCTCAGGTTTAAGGCTATATGAATTCCGATATTTCTGGTTGGTGGGGACAAAAATTGAATTGGTCAGAGCAGCCAGGAAGTATGGTGTTGGTCGGCTCAGCGTAACCTGAAGCGTATGAGCATCGATAGCCCTGGCACCTACAAGGGTTTGTGAACGCCCCTCGTGTACATCACGGGCGCCAGCAATAGCATACATCAGACTGGTCACCAACGGTGATTGATTCGCTGGCCGTGCTGCATATGTCCAGGAATCGACATAGCTTTGCGCCGTTACAGGACTCCCATCCCCAAACATAAGCCGCGACTTTAAACGAAATATATATTGTTTCTGATCAGCCGAGATCGTCCAGATCGCCTGATCTGGAATCACCTGAAAATTCTCGTCGGTACGGACAAGACCGCTATAGAGCATATTCATCAATACTTTTGTGCTGGCATTTTGCTCATCGGTTGGATTAAAAGAAGGAACATCTGTCATGCCGATCAGAGGTATCGTCAAATTCTGTTGCGCTGCAAGGGTAGGCTTTCCATTGGTAAGCAGCATCGTTCCGCTTCCAGCGCCACAGCCCGTCAATATTAGAACCGCAACACAAATAAATAGGAGAACAACACCAGACTGGTGTGCGTGTATATACAGGGAACGATGGCACATTCCAGAACCTCTCTTTATCAGTTCTCAATTCAATAAGGACATAATTATCTCTTAAGGCAAGATACAGCATAGATAGCTGTGATCATTATACCGGAGGTTACTCATTATGACAAAGGAGGTGATCAAATTAATGTTTAAATAGGATCTATCACCTATCAATTCTGATATACAACATTTAATAACAAGCGATAAAAAAAGACCTTACTTCCTCAGAAGTAAGGTCTCTTAGTCTTACGCAACTGCATACCATGTATCCTCAATTTTGCCGAGCCATCAGCCAGTCAGAGACTGAAGCAGAAGACACGCATCGCATGCGTCCACGATGAAGATACTGTGTGGTGAAACAAGCCGTACGATCATTAGGGCGACTTCGCTGCGCCTGTTACCAGGTGTCCACGTGTCGTCTATCGACCAGGTCGTCTTCCTGGGATCTTGACTCTTCAAGAGAGTGGGAGAACTCGTCTTGGGTGCGGCTTCGCGCTTAGATGCTTTCAGCGCTTATCCCTTCTCGACATAGCTATCCAGCTCTGGCCCGGGCAGGCCAACTGGCACACCAGCGGTCGAGCCATCTCGGTCCTCTCGTACTGGAGATGACGCCCCTCAATTCTCCTACGCCCACGACGGATAGAGACCGAACTGTCTCGCGACGTTCTGAACCCAGCTCGCGTGCCGCTTTCATGGGCGAACAGCCCAACCCTTGGGACCTACTCCAGCCCCAGGATGCGACGAGCCGACATCGAGGTGCCAAACCTTGCCGTCGATGTGAACTCTTGGGCAAGATAAGCCTGTTATCCCCGGGGTAGCTTTTATCCGTTGAGCCACACTCCTTCCACTCGGGAATGTGGGATCACTAAGCCCGACTTTCGTCCCTGCTCGACCTGTCCGTCTTGCAGTCAAGCTCCCTTGTGCCTTTACACTCTGATGGGTGATGTCCATCCACCCTGAGGGAACCTTTGGGCGCCTCCGTTACGCTTTGGGAGGCGACCGCCCCAGTCAAACTACCCGCCTGATCCTGTCCACGTCCCGGCTCACGGTGACGTGTGAGAAACAAAACACAACGAGAGTGGTATTTCATTGGCGTCTCCCCTACCCCCACAAGGATAGGTTCTCCGACTCCCACCTATGCTACGCACGCTCTGCCTCGTTTCGAGGTCAAGGTGTAGTAAAGCTCCACGGGGTCTTTTTGTCCTGTCGTGGGTAACCCGTATCTTCACGGGTACTTCAATTTCGCCGAGTCCTCTGTCGAGACAGTGCTCAACTCGTTACTCCTTTCGTGCGGGTCGGAACTTACCCGACAAGGAATTTCGCTACCTTAGGACCGTTATAGTTACGGCCGCCGTTCACCGGGGCTTAGATTCGCAGCTACGTACACCGCTCCTCGTAACCTTCCGGCACTGGGCAGGAGTCAGCCCCTATACTTCCGCTTTCGCGTTCGCAGAGACCTGTGTTTTTGGTAAACAGTCGGTTGAGCCAATTTCTTGCAACCCCCTCACGCCACTCCGAAGAGCCTCGCTACTAGGGCACCCCTTCTTCCGAAGGTACGGGGTCAATTTGCCGAGTTCCTTAACAGAGGGTCGCTCGATCACCTGGGGAGTGTTCCCCCTGCCTACCAGTGTCGGTTTGCGGTACGGGCGGAGATGACTCTGGCGAGAGGCTTTTCTTGGCGGCCTAGGGGCCGATGACTTCCGCGGACCAACGTCCGCTCGCTGCACGTGTCATGCACAGGAAGCCGGGATTTGCCTCGGCTTCGCACTTCAACGCACAGACCCATCCTGTCCAATCGATGGGCTCACCTTCCTTACCGCGTCCCCCCATTGCTCATCACGAGCATCTCCGGTGCAGGAATCTCTGACCTGCTTTCCATCGCCTACGGCTATGACGCCCTCGGCTTAGGACCCGACTCACCCTGGGACGTTTGACGGTGCCCAGGAACCCTCAGGCATTCGGTGTGTCTGGTTATCACAGACATGACGCTACTCATTCCGGCATTCTCACTTCTCTTCGCTCCACCAGTCCTTGCGGTCTGGCTTCTCTGCTTGAGAACGCTCCCCTACCAATCTCTCCAAAGAGAGATTCCATGGCTTCGGTAATCCGCTTGAGCCTCGGTACGTTGTCGGTGCCACGACACTCGACCAGTGAGCTATTACGCACTCTTTAAATGGTGGCTGCTTCTAAGCCAACATCCTGGCTGTTTGGGCGTTGTGACCCCCTTTTACACTCAGCGGATACTTGGAGACCTTAGCCGATGGTCTGGGCTGTTTCCCTTTTGACGACGAAGCTTAGCCCCCGCCGTCTCACTTGCATGCATGCTGTCCTGGCATTCGCAGTTTGCTTGGGTTTGGTAACCTGCACGAGGCCCCTAGCCCATTCAGAGCTCTACCTCCAGGATAGTGTGTCATACAGCTGTACCTCAATACATTTCGGGGAGAACCAGCTATCTCCGTGTTCGATTGGAATTTCTCCCCTATCCACAAGTCATCCCCCAGTTTTGCAACACTGGTGGGTGCGAGCCTCGACGGACTGTCACATCCGCTTCACTCTGCTCATGGATAGCTCACACGGTTTCGGGTCGCATCGCCGCAACCGCTCGCCCTGTTCAGACTCGGTTGCCCTATGGCTCCCCAGCTTTAACGCTGGTTAACCAGGCTACGACGATGCACTCGCCGGATCATTCTACAAAAGGCACGCCATCAGCCCTTGGTTCCTCGTGGAACAGTGGCCTCTGACTGCTGGTGAGTACGTGGTTTCAGGGTCTCTTTCATCCCCCTCTCGGGGTGCTTTTCACCTTTCCCTCACGGTACTTGTTCGCTATCGGTCGCTAAAGATGTGTAGCCTTGGAGGGTGGTCCCCCCAGCTTCCCACAAGATTGCACGTGTCTCGTGGTACTCAGGATCCTAGCCGATTCGAGTTCTCCGTCCTTTACGGGACTCTCACCCGCTCTGGTCGCGCTTTCCAACGCGTTCAAGTGGAAATCTCTCCTGTGTTGCTAGTCCTACAACCCCGATGGACCCGAGGGTTCATCGGTTTGGGCTCCTCCCGGTTCGCTCGCCACTACTACGGGAATCTCGGTTGATTTCTCTTCGTCGGGTTACTGAGATGTTTCAGTTCACCCACTGCCCCCCGTCACTGCCTATGTGTTCAGCAGGCGGTCTCCAGACATCACTCTGGAGGAGTTGCCTCATTCGGAATCTCGGGGTTCATCGCTTGTATGCAGCTCCCCCCGAACGTTTCGCCGGTCTCCGCGTCCTTCTTCGGTCTTTAGCGCCAAGGCATCCACCTCGTACTCTGTGTAGCTTGTTCTCTACGTCTCTTTATCATGGTCTATGAATGCTTTGACTTATTCTTTGCGAGAATAAATCGATCCTCTGCTTCAACTCTGGCTGACCTTATCGCTCAGCAAAATTGAAGATACATGGTATTCAGTTGTGAAGGTGCACTGTTGTGGCTCTCGCCACACGCTTGCCGCCTGCGGCGGCGCGCGGAAGAGGGAGAAGATCCTAGGGGACACCCCCAGACCCCTGGCATGGGGACTGCCGTCCCCCTGCACCCCCTGGTGCGCTGTGCGCAAGAGGGAAAAATACTGGGAAAACATCCCCACACCTCTGGTATGGAAACGGTCATTCCCTGCACCCCCTGGTGCGCATGGTTGCGTGTTGCGGTGGTTGTACCCCAACAGCTCAAGAGTGGAAACCAGCGTCGCTTCTGGCAACGCACATCGTACCAATGTCCTGGTCGACCTGGAAGTGGAACACGCTTAGATGTCTGAAGTGTCTTCAGACGCGTGTTCAAGCTCCCTAGAAAGGAGGTGATCCAGCCGCACCTTCCGGTACGGCTACCTTGTTACGACTTCACCCCAATCACTGACCCCACCCTCGACGCTTGCCTCCCAGATGGGTTAGCCCAGCGGCTTCAAGTGTTGCCAACTTTCGTGGTGTGACGGGCGGTGTGTACAAGACCCGGGAACGTATTCACCGTAGTGTGCTGACCTACGGTTACTAGCAACTCCAACTTCATGGAGGCGGGTTGCAGCCTCCAATCTGAACTGAGGCCAGGTTTGACGAGATTAGCTCCCCCTCGCGGGTTCGCAACTCTTTGTCCTGACCATTGTAGCGTGTGTGTCGCCCAAAGCGTAAGGGCCGTGCTGACTTGACGTCATCCCCGCCTTCCTCCGTCTTATAACGGCAGTTTCGCTAGAAAAATCCAACTAACGACAGGGGTTGCGCTCGTTGCGGGACTTAACCCAACATCTCACGACACGAGCTGACGACAGCCATGCAGCACCTGTGAACCCGCCCCGAAGGGACAGCCCGTTACGGCTGGTGCAGGTTCATGTCAAGCCTTGGTAAGGTTCTTCGCGTTGCATCGAATTAAACCACACGCTCCGCTGCTTGTGCGGGTCCCCGTCAATTCCTTTGAGTTTTAATCTTGCGACCGTACTCCCCAGGCGGACCACTTATTGTGTTAACTACGACACTGAAGGGGTCGATACCCCCAACGTCTAGTGGTCATCGTTTACGGCTAGGACTACCAGGGTATCTAATCCTGTTCGCTCCCCTAGCTTTCGCACCTGAGCGTCAGGTACTTCCCAGGACACTGCCTTCGCCTTTGGTGTTCCTCCGGATATCTACGCATTTCACCACTCCACCCGGAATTCCGTGTCCCTCTGAAGCCCTCAAGTCAGACAGTTTCCGTAGTACTTCGTCAGTTGAGCCGACGACTGTCACCACAGACTTACCTGACCGCCTGCGTGCGCTTTACGCCCAGTAACTCCGGACAACGCTCGCCTCCTACGTATTACCGCGGCTGCTGGCACGTAGTTAGCCGAGGCTGATTCCTCTGGTACCGTCCGTTCTCGTCCCAGAGAAAAGCAGTTTACGATCCGAAAACCGTCTTCCTGCACGCGGCGTTGCTCGTTCAGGGTTGCCCCCATTGACGAAAATTCCTCACTGCTGCCCCCCGTAGGAGTCTGGGCCGTTCTCAATCCCAGTGTGGCTGATCGTCCTCTCAGACCAGCTATCGATCGCGGTCTTGGTAGGCCATTACCCCACCAACCAACTAATCGAGCGCAGGCTCATCCTCGGGCGCTCTTGCGAGCTTTCTTCTTACGAAGCTATGCGGTATTGTCGGCGATTTCTCGCCGGTATTCCTCACCCCAGGGCAGATGACCCACGTGTTCCTCACCCGTCCGCCACTCCCTACTTGCGTAGGGCGTTCGACTTGCATGTGTTAGGCACGCCGCCAGCGTTTATCCTGAGCCAGGATCAAACTCGCCATCCAATTGTTTATCTGAACATCGCGCTCAGCGAGCGGATGTGCAATTGCATGTGAATTGCGATCATGGCCAAGTTACATAACATTGGCTTGTTTCGCAGATTATTATGGATACTTGATGGTGATCATCAAGCCTCCGAATTGACAGGAACTGGTTCGTTGTGTTGTTGTTCCAGTTGCTGTTCTGCTTTCCACTCTTCAGTTGTCAAGGTACTGAGTCAACAAAACCGGAGTTTTGTTCTCGGACAGGCGGTTGGTGTTTTTTCGTTCGCTTGTCTCGTGTGCTGTAGTATCGCATATCCGTTGTGCTTTGTCAAGCGGTTCTGGGACCACTTTTGCGAGCCGTCCGAAATCTCGTTGCTCGTCCCGGTTCCGCTGGGAACCACCATCAAAAACGGCCTGAAACGCTCACGGACGCGGTGCTTCCGCGTTGGATAATTCAGAAGGGGAAGTTGATCCCGGAGGCGCTACCTTACCGTAGCACAGCTGCGATACGAGAACAGGAGCACCCACGTATAGTGAGGTGGGTGATTGTTTCGTTTGTTGACAGCTCAATGATTATGCCATAGCTATCCCGCGCTGTCAAGCCTTTTTGAGAGAAAAAATAAAGTGTTGGGTTATTACTTCTCAGAAGAATGCGATGCATGCCATTGCTGTCGTTGTTGCTGGGTTCTGGCAAATGATTCGTCTATATGTTTGTCGTGCCTGACAATATGATCGCGTAGCTCAGAAAGCTTTAAAACATATATATCCAACCAGCGCACAATAGCATCACTATTCGTCAGGCAGATATCACGGTACATCTCGGGATTGCCAGCAGCCAGCCGCGTAACATCTCGAAAACCAGACGAGGCCAGCAATGAGGCATCCCCCCAGGTTGGGTCATCAGCAACAGTAGCCATGAGGGCGGTTGCAGCCAGAAATGGGAGATGGCTGATGCCAGCTACCAACCCATCATGTTCCGCCGGATCCAGGAAACGTAGACGAGCGCCAAGGGTTTCGACTAAGGTAACAACCATGCTTACGGCTGTCGCCGGAGTGTGGCTGGTTGGCGTCAGGCAGTAAATGCAATCTTTGAATAGATCGGCATCAGCGACCGCCACACCACTCATCTCTTTTCCCGCCATGGGATGCCCACCAACAAAAAAGGCGTGCTCGGGCAAAAATTCTTCGGCCCAGTTGATGACCTGGGATTTTGTGCTGGAAACATCCGTAACCACGGTGCCCGGCGTTAATACGGGAGCAATCGTTTGCAATAGGGATCGTACCGCGCCAACAGGTGTCGCCAGGATAACCAGGTCAGATCCTTTCACCGCATCCACTATGCTCTCATAGGCCTGATCGATTGCTCCAACTTTAGAAGCCTGCGCGCTTACTCCACGACCCAGGTCATAACCCGCAATCTGCTTCACCGCGTTCGCTTTGCGCAAGGCTAACCCAATCGAACCGCCAATTAACCCCAGACCGATAATGCTTACCTTATTAAACATAACAAAGCACTCCTTCTCGCACCGTAAATCTCAAACCCCACACGTTCCCAATATGAATTGAGTGCCATTATACTAAAATGGCACCCAAAAGCATAGAGGAAGCGAACACCACTTAAAAGAGAGGAGATAGATGCCAGAATTGAAGATGTTCGCATACGCCATTTAGAGCAAGTGCTCCCGCATAATGCGGATCCGCAGGAAGCGCATAGAGTGTCCAGTGGCTCACAGATTGGGGATCCTCCCGACAATCCAGCAAGCGGGGATCTTGATCAGGCAGTAATGTAACGTCAAAGGAATCCAGTGGAATCGATAGGCCCTTGCCACGTGCCTTGATATAGGCCTCTTTCCTGGTCCAACCCGCGAAAAAAGCTTGCATTTTTTGTTCAATCGACATCGCCTGGAGCTGCGCTTTTTCTACGGGTGAGAAATAATGCTCTGCCAATTCTTCGTATTCAATATTAGTACGCATATACTCTACATCAATGCCAACACGATTAATATATGTGAAGGCGTAGACAATGGTGGTATGTGAATGGGCCAGATTAAAATAGAGTGGAAGGGATAAGTCATTGGAGGCTAAATCAGGCTTGCCAAATTCGTTGTAGCATAACATGATCATTGACGGGTCAAGCGCACAGTATCGCCCCAGTAATACCCGTAGCACCCCCCGAGCGATAATGGAACAGTTGCGGTCCCGCTCAAAGTAAAATTTCTGCGCTCGTGCTTGCTCGTCTGGACTTAAGAAAGCACGCAGTTGTGGTAGCGAAGCAAGCCACTCGTCAACAAAAACGCGCCAGACGTGGATCTCGTCAGGCTTCAAAACCACTGCTGGAGGTGACTGTGTCCATGCTCTTTCCAACTTTACCATCCTTTGGCTCGCTGGCTTTGTCAAACAAAAAAGGAGGGCACGAGCATCCCAACTCCATGCCCCCTTTTCACAGAGAGAAGCCGGTATAGTTCGCAGTTGCAGCAATTAAAAATACACTAATTCTTCTAACCATTCTTCCGATTGAGGCCCGATGGCTTCCACTAACATATTTGTAACCTGATCACTTAACAACTCGGACTGTTCGGTCCGGTAAAGGTTCAAAAAGCGCTGTATCAGTGAAATATCGTAACGAGCTAGCAGGTCTGATGCCAGTTGTTCAAGCAGAAGTTCATAGGTAAGATACTCCTCTGGCGTTGTGTCATCGTACCAATCAAAGCCTCGCACCGTTACCGGCGTCTTTCCATCAGCTTCCGGCTCAAAAGCTTCGCTATATTGCTCGTGCAGATCTTTATTGACCACTCCCTGGACCCCATCAAGCTGCTGTGAAAGCCAGAGGGCGATAAACTTAAACTGCCACTCATCCGCCCACAATGGCGTCACTTCTGGCCAAGGACGAGGATCGTCTTCGAGGTAAGCGACCGTTAGCTCATGGTACAGCATAAAAGCGAACTTTTCCGGCGTAATATCTCCAAAAATTGGATCAAGCTCGGTTGGCACAACTAGCGTCGGCGGGGTAGTGAGATCAGTTATATATGGATGAGGCGCATCAACCTCTTCAGATTCACTATGAGGCACCAGCGGCCAGTCCTCCATATCAACCAGCAAAACTTCAAAATCAGGCAGGTCAATATGAAGAAGATTAGAGAGCCGCTTGCCAGCCAGATCAATCTTTTCAGTTACCTGGCGAGCAAGCACCTCCTCACTCGCCGGATAATAGATAGTGAACGGCTCGTTCAGCGTCTCATAACGGTCATAGGGAAAGAGCATGGGCACGGCTTAAGCCTTTCCTTCTTCCAGAAGTCTGCGGTCAGATTCCTGTACTAATGGTTCTGATTTGCCTGTTTCTATTTCTTTTATCATCTGCTCCTTTAGATCTTGTGGACTGGTATCCTTGCGGAAGCGATGATAGAAGCTTTTATACAGTTGTTGCAAGCGTTTCGGGCTCAACTGCTTGTTCTCTTCATAATACTCAAGTGCAACCTGACCAATGGACCAGGTAGCGGCGCCCGCTATAGCACCGGCCACGAAGTCTCCTCCAAACGGAACGGCTTTAGCAGCCTGTTGGGCCAGGTAACGCAATCCCAGGCCACCGGCAATCGTGGCGATCAATTCACGCGCATGCTTTCTGGAGTCTGCGCTATCCATCTGCTCGCCATATAGCGCGGCCAGGCGCAATACCAGGCGAATCTGCGTACCAAGCAGGATAGGAATATCAACAAACGGAATTGGCTCCAAACCAGCCGCCAGGCTAACCAGAGTTGAATTGCGAATGATACGCTGGGCGGCCGCACGCCGGTAAGCAGGCAACTCTCGTCCAATCGCCAGAGCGGCTTCAGGACTCGATTCAATGATAACCGGTATCAGTTCTTCAGCGATATTTGCACCAGTCTTGGCTGACACTGGAATGACGCCGGGCGCTTCAAGCTGTACGGCAACTTCTGTTGCCAGTTGATCACCACCCTCACCACCTCTAAGCTCATCGATTTTGTTGACCGCGACGATCGTTGGTTTGTCAAAACGCTTGATCACGTTATACAACTCACGATCGGCTGCCTGCAAGCCCTTCGATGCATCGATCAAAAACACAATTACACTGGCCTGATCCATGCCACTCTCCATCACATCGGGCAAGTGCCCCGGGGTATCCACAAGGGTGAACGGACCAAAGTCGGTACGCACCAGGGTGCGGGTCGTACCGGCCTGTGAAGAGGCAGGAGAAAGGTTTTGCCCCTTCAAAGTGTTAAACAGTGTGCTTTTACCTGTATTTGGTTGTCCAACAATAACAACAGTATTGTTCAGGTTCTCTAACACTTCTTGCTGGGCCAGATTCCAATTGACCGCCTTCATCAAGCCTTGCACCATCGAGATATTCGCTGGCAGATTCCGCAGGGTGTGCAGCCCTAGCTCTTTAAAATTCTTGGGCTGTTTCCGTTCACGTAAAATGCTGGCAGCCAGGTCTTTTCTCAGCTTTTCCCTGTCAGCATTTGCATTGGTGAATTTTTTATTAGCCACGCTCAACTTCCTTCCCTGACATCATTTACGAGACTTCTATAAAACAATATGACGTGCGTACAAACTCGCTGTCTGTGCCCGCTGGTTATGTTCAGCAACACAGTTTACAACAATAGTACGAGCGTCTATAAGAGTGCGTTTCATATAACTTACGACATACTGCATAATTCCCATCCACAGATCCCTTAGAGAAATATTTCTCCCCTGATTCTAACATACTGCACAGCTTTTAGACCATGATATTTTCCACCTTACCCCATACGGTATGAATGCAATAAGAGCAGAGCTGGCAGAACACCTTCTCTCCTATCTGCGGTCGCACAGGCAAATTATGAGTCACGTACAGCTATTCTTGACATGTAAGCCTATTTTCTGACATAATCGGACCTGTAGAATGACATTTCAATCAGCGACACTCCGTCTCATTACATTTTCGTTATAGAGGCAATATATGCAGAATACACCGATGCGCAATGATCCAGCAGAGCAAGATTATGTGGCTGGCTTTGAGCGTATTATGTGGTTGTCAGAACAGGCCAGACTTCATGGTTGGCGCTTAAGTGATCGCCAGCTTATTCACGAAATCGTACAGCGCGAACGAGCTGCCCGCATCAGTGAGAAGAGCTCTCTCCCCATTATCGGGTCTGAAGTCCGATCCGCGGCCTGGAATCGGGGTCAGGCCGACGCGTTACGCAATCTGCTACGCGCCCAGCGTGAAAACAATAAGTAATATGAATGTCGCCACACCCATTTATACTGGACCACAACCTGGCTCTCCCGAACAAGTCCAGGCAATCATTACTGAGCTACGTCGTCTCTATCCTGAAGCAACTTGCTCGCTGAATTTTTCAAATCCACTGGAGCTGTTGATTGCGACCCAGCTCTCAGCTCAATGTACTGATGAGCGAGTCAATATTGTCACCGCCAGGCTGTTTAAGAAATATACCAGTGTTGAAGCCTTTGCCGGTGCCTCTCAGGAGGAGCTTGAACAGGATATCCGGTCCACGGGTTTTTATCGCAATAAAGCGAAAAATATTCGTGCAACCTGCCAGCGTTTGATTACCGCCTATGATGGCAACGTTCCGCGCACTATGGAGGATCTGTTGACGCTACCAGGAGTGGCGCGCAAAACCGCCAACGTCGTGCTGGGCAATGCCTTTGGGATTGTAGTTGGTTTCGTTGTTGATACTCACGTGGGACGCCTGGCACGGCGCTTTGGCTGGACAACAAGCACTGATCCAGTCAAGGTTGAACAAGAGCTCATGCTGATTGTGCCAGAAAAAGACTGGCTCGATCTTTCACATCTCCTTATCTTCCATGGACGCGCCATCTGCGATGCCCGTAAACCCTTATGCGAGCGGTGCTCACTTGCCCACCTTTGTCCTTCAGCTTTTAAAGCAACGCCAATACGCGGCGCTAAGCCCAGCTAGATACCAAATGAAGAAAAGGTAGACTGATTAAAATTGTATAAATATAATTAGTACTTCTTTACTTTTTCCAATAAGGGGTAGACAAGTAGTGTATAATAGAAAAACGCCGTAGGTGCGTGATTGCTTAGAGTAGATTGCCTATTGGAAGCAGCGCGATAGCGAGCGTTTAATTACAACACTGGGGTATTACCCCGAGAATTGAGAATGTGAAATGTCATATACCGATCAAATCCTTAACTGTCGCGATTGCAACCAGGAATTTACCTTCACCGCCGGTGAGCAAGAATTTTTTGCTAGCCGTGGCCTGACCAATGCCCCCAGTCGCTGCCCATCATGCCGCGCCGCCCGCAAGCAGCAGGGGGGTGGACAGAGCCGTGGTGGTTACAGCCGCGGTGGCAATGGTGGTTACCGCAGCGAGCCACGCCAGATGTATACCGCTATCTGTGCCGGTTGTGGCAATGAGGCTCAGGTACCTTTCCAACCACGCGAAGATCGCCCTGTCTATTGCAGCGATTGCTTCCAGAACCAGCGCGATAGCCGCTCGAGCGGCCGAGGCGCCCGCTGGTAATCTGTAACCAGTTCGCTGGTACACACAGATAATACTTGTATGGAAACGGCCCAACTTGTAAGTGCGACACGCAGACGTCTGCCAGTGCGCTTAACAGTTGGGCCATTTATGTAACTCATTTATGTGCTCGTCTAGCTGCTCCTCTCGTTACCAGTTTCCACATAGATAAAGAGTCAGTAGGTCAGGCAAGAGCGGATGACTATTCAATAGCACATACTGCTATGTATTTTCCTCACTCAGCGTACACCGGCCATATTTGTAGAGCAGGAAGGATGCTTCATGAAAACCAGCAACCAATCTCGCAATTTCACTAAACAGGTTCAGACAGATTTACTTGCACTCAGTGATGCTGATTTAGCCATTACAATTCATCAATGGATGGGTGGTAAAAATCTGGATGCATCGGTATTGAATGTTGCCGAAGATACATGCCTTGCTCTGGGATATACCCGCGTATCCACTGATTCCGCAACGGAGGTCAGTTGGCTGGCCCCTTCTTCCATACAGTTACGCGCGTTGCTTACAGCGATGGATATCAATCAATTTGCGCACCACGTTATCCCCCTGGCCTTCCAATCTCTGCATACGATCTACCCTGAGTGGTATGAAGGGGTAACTTTTAATGCTCATCTGGCCAATTATTTACGCCGGCTACGCGCCTCCAGGACCACCCAGAATGCTTAATTCAAGGAAAAGGAGGCTATTCGTGCCAGGATAGCTCCCTTTTTGCTGCATCTACAGACGTATCCATAAAGCACCCGGCAAAATGACTGCATCAGCTACAGTTACGCTTGCATCTTCTCCGTCGGCCTGCAACGTAACAGGCCGCTTACTCTCAATATGGATGGATCGCGCTCGATAAAAAGTGACTTCCGGTTCGTTTACGTGTTTGCCCTGCTTGACGCCTGGAAAGATCTGGAGCACACGCCAGAGTGGGGTGTAATCGACGATGCAGACATCGAGCAGACCATCTGTATAATCGGCCCGGGGATTAATCTGAAAGCCTGCACCGTAAGCTGGTCCATTGGTTACAGCGATCAGGACATAGCGTTTCTCAGTCGTCTGCTCAACAATTCCATCATCCAGGCGAAAAGTCAACCATGGACAACGATTGAAACCAAAGATAAGCTGCCTCAGCGCCGCCACATAGTACAGTCCCGCCCCACTCATCAAAGGGATATTCTTCATACGATTGGTAAGCGCGCCAATCTCAGCATCCATTCCGATGCTAAAGCCGTTGGCAAAATAGGTGTCATTCACGCGACCCGCATCGACATCGGTCAGACGACCATTGAGCGCACGTTCAATTGCCGCCTCTGGCTGACGCGGGAGCTTTAACGTATTACAGGCAAAGTCATTGCCAGAGCCAGCTGCTACAATACCCAGAGGCACACGGCGACCAGCGGTTAGCAATCCATTTACAACTTCATGAACGGTACCGTCTCCACCTACAACAATAACCTCCCGATTGGCCATCGCGGCTTGCTGTGCCAGATCTTTAGCCTCGCCGGGTCGGCGCGTCTCGCTATAATCGATGCGCTGCTGATCCCGATGGCGCTGTAACAAGCCGCGATATACCTTCATATTGCCCCGATTGGCAGCCGGATTCAAAATAACAAGAGGTTTCCCTACGGGAGCCGATGTCGCCATGGCAACAACTCCTTCTAAACTGAGATACAATGCCAGCCATTGTAACATCTTCGTTCGTTGACAGCAATGCTCACTCGCTTACTACATCTGCCTGAGATTCAGACCCCTGTTACGCTTTCTACGACTGCCTGCGACAATGGCTAATCCAGGTGAAAAACTTCTTCTAATTCCAGCATAGCCTGATCGGCATGCAGGCCGGGAGTAATCTGGAAGAAGCCATCCATGTACGTTTGCCAGCGTGTATTGATCTCTTCTTGATCCATTCCCTTCAATACAGCCGCGAAGCTATCCTCAACCTCGACGTAACCAAATATCGTACCATCCTCGCGCATGAACAGGGAATAATTGTGCCAGCCGTTGCGACGCAGTGCCTCTTGCATCTCCGGCCAGACTGCGCGGTGCCGTTCGCGATACTCCTGGATCTTTTCGGGTTTAACTTTCAATAAAAATCCAACACGTTTCATAATACAGCTCCTTCTATAACTAGAGACGATAGAATTTTCGTGCATTGTCAACCCAGAGCTTGCGCCGGGCAGTGGGAGAAAGACGTGAGGTCAAAGCATCCAGGGTTTCAACCCAACGCGGATAGCTGGTGGCCTGTAAAGCCACCGGCCAGTCACTACCGTAGAGGATGCGGTCCTCTCCAAAGGAGGAAATAACGTGACCCACATAGGGCGCCAGGTCCTCAAGGGTCCAGTGTTCTGGATCAGCTTCCGTGACCAGTCCACTGATCTTGCAGACGATGTTAGGATGCGCCGCCAGGGCTTCGATATGCTGCCGCCATGGATCTAATAGATGACCTTTGATGTCGGGCTTGGCGATGTGGTCAAGGATGAATGCGGTATCGGGACAACGATGAACCAGTTCGACCGCGCTCTCTAATTGTGTATGGCGCACGCAGATATCAAAAGAGAGTCCATACTCGGACAGGATCTGAACACCACGAATGAAGTCGGGCCTCAAGCAGTACGCATGGTCCTGTTCACCTTGTAACAGCCGCCGCACGCCTTTGATCAGGGGACTGATGCTGACCAGTTCGTCAAGGTAAGATCGAACACGCTCACCATTTTCGACCGGGGCATACGCAACGATCGCACGCAAACGAGGATCTTGTCTGGCCTGCTCAACTACCCATCTTGGTTCGATCAAGGTGTAGTGCGGATCAATATCTACTTCAATGTAAACCATCCCCTCGATATCTATCCCCTCTGTCTGCTGATGATATTCGGGGAGCGCATAGCGACGATTTAATAGTGCATTCTCGTCTAACCAGCTCATGCGAAAGCGTTCGGGGTCCCACAGATGGACGTGGGTATCAATGATCGGGAAGTCAGGCATATGTATGATACTACCTTTCTACTGGCAACGCTGCGTTAAAGGTATAATTTCATATCTGCTATTACGTAATAGCATTCACTTCATAACATACCAGGCGGAGTGAATGGTGATTCCCAGGCATCACCATTCACTCCGCCTTCGACAGACATAGCCATCCATACCCGGACGCTTACAGGCGGATTTTGGGGCGATATTGAATGGCTTCGGCAACGTGATTGGCGGCGATAATATCACATTCAGCCAGGTCAGCAATCGTACGGGCCAGCTTGAGAACGCGGTGAAACGCGCGTGCAGAGAGGTGAAGCTGCTGCATCGCCGCCTTCAACAGTTTCTCGCCACCAGTGTCTACATCACAGAAACTGCGCACCTCTGCTGGCCCCATCTCCGCGTTACAGGTGAGGCTGGTACCTTTCAAGCGATGCAGCTGCCGTTCACGCGCCTGCTGAACACGAGCCTGAATCGTAGCCGATGATTCGGCGTTACGCTTGTCGGCCAGCTTTTCATAGTCGACGCGTGGCACTTCAATGTGAATGTCGATGCGATCGAGCAGCGGTCCGCTGATGCGCTTCTGATAGCGAGCAATCGCGGTGGCCGAACACGTGCATTCGCGCACAGGATCCCCGTAAAAGCCACAGGGACAGGGGTTCATGGCGGCCACCAGCATGAAGTTGGCGGGATAAGTGATGCTGCCATGCGCCCGCGAGATGGTGACGATCTTGTCTTCCAATGGCTGACGCAGTACCTCCAGAACGTTTTGACCAAACTCGGGTAATTCATCCAGAAAGAGTACGCCACGATGGGCCAGGCTAATCTCTCCCGGCCGGGGGATACGGCCCCCGCCAACCAGTCCGGCATGACTGATGGTATGATGCGGCGCACGGAATGATCGTTGACGAATAAGCGGCACGTCGGAAGAGAGCATACCACTAACGCTATAGATCTTGGTCACCTCTAGAGCCTCTTCAATCAGCATACGCGGCAGAATCGAAGGTACAGCACGCGCCAGCAGGGTTTTGCCCGAGCCGGGAGGTCCACTCATCAAAAGATTATGTCCGCCGCTGGCGGCCACTTCCAACGCCCGCTTTACATGCTCCTGCCCACGGATCGCTGACATTTCCTGACCTGTATGAAGCTCACTATCATGGTCAAGCAGGCTGCTATCAGGGGTATATTGTTGAATCCTGGTGACGCCGTTTAAGTGTTCGATGAGTTGATATAACGTTTCAACAGGATAGACCTCGATCCCCTCAACCAGCGTGGCTTCTAAGGCGTCGACGGCTGGCACAAAAACAGTTTTGACATGCCGCTCACGGGCCAGAGCGACCATTGGCAGCACACCGTTGGTGTGTCGTACACTGCCATCCAGAGAAAGCTCTCCCAGAAACAGGGCGTTATGGATTAATTCACCATCCGCTATCTGCTCCGAGGCGATCAAAATGCCGATCGCGATCGGCAAATCATACACCGGACCCTCTTTACGCAGGTCAGCGGGCGCGAGATTGACAGTAATACGCTTGAAAGGAAAGCTACAATTGCTGTTTTTAATCGCGGACCGCACGCGATCCTTGGCTTCGTTCACGGCCGCATCAGGCAACCCAACAATTGTGAAAGCGCTCATTCCGGTCGCCAGGTCCACCTCAACTTCAATCAGAGCCCCTTCCAGCCCTACCACTGCACAGCTACGAGCCATTGACAACATATCTCGTAGGTCCTCCTCTATGTGGTTTTTCTCTCTCTATTAATGCGCATTATGTACAGGCAAAGAGGAAATTGCAAGAGATTTCAGTATCCGTGGCCCTTTATCACAAGCGCCACCACTGCTGATAACGTGTGAGCGCACGCTGAAGCGCCTGCCGGGTATCATGACTGAAGATCGTCTGGCAGGTCTTGAGCTCAGGAGCGGTATCGTATAGGTCAATAATACCAGTATCCGCACCCATCAGGGCCTCAACCGTGGCCGCTGAGCAGTAGGGGGCGTAAGGTGCACTATACCCACCTTCAGTCAGCACAACGAGATGCCCTTCACAGACTTCAGTAGCCAGTTTGACCGTCATTGTAGCCAGATCGCGATACCCATCCATGGTCATCATCATTTGTGCCAGCGGATCCAGCCAACAGGCGTCCTGGCCGGCAGAAATCAGGATCAGTTGTGGCTGATACTGACGTCCAATCGGGAGAATAATGCGTTCAAAGGCGGCACGATAACCACGATCACCGGTGCCAGGTGGCAGGGGAATATTAATAGTATAACCTTCCCCGGCACCACAACCTACCTGCTCTAAGGTTCCGCTATTCTCAGGAAACCAGTCCTGCTGGTGCAGCGAGACAAACAGCACGCCGGCATCTTCATAAAAAGCATCCTGCGTGCCGTTACCGTGATGCACATCCCAGTCGATAATCATGATGCGCTCCAACCCATAGACACGTCGGGCATAGTGCGCGGCCACCACCACGTTGTTAAAGATACAGAATCCCATTGCCTGGTTGCTGGTGGCGTGGTGACCTGGTGGGCGCAAGAGGGCAAACGCGTTCGATACACGTCCTTCCAATACGGCCTGAACAGCATTCATGGCTCCTCCGGCCGCGTAAAGAGCAGCTTCCAATGAACCAGGACTCAACACGGTCTCTTCGTCGATCTCCCCCCAGGGCGCGCGCAGTGGTCCTTGCGTGTTTTCCCTGGCCCATATAGCGATGCCGTCAATGTATTCAGGAGTATGGTAATAGCTCAGTTCAGTGGCGCTGGCGGGACGAGCTGAAATGCGCTGCATCTGCGCGCTCAGGCCGGCTCCATCTAGAAATTCTCTGCTGCGTTGCGTAATAATCGCCGCGGATGGATGGGGCTGGGGCGAGAGTTCAAATGTGCCTGTACGCAACCGTACCCTGGCCTCGCTGCCGGTGTCATGCTCAAGAAACCGCTCATCATAGACCAGCCCCGTACGCAACGTCGTTCTATCCGTGTCGTCCATTCTATTCGCTATCCCTCTCAGAAATATAGAACTTGCTCTATCAGATATGATAAATGATCGATCAACCCGGGCATATATCGAAAATGATCTGCCACACGTGTTAAGGATAGAGGGTCGGTAATCCATTGCGGGGAGGATGATCAAGGAGTCCTACGCCTGGCTCATTAGCGTGTACATGTTTCCCGAACTAGTGTATAATGCGAATGCGGGCTTGAAAGCTGCCCGGGCAAAATAATATTTATTCATACTAAAAAAATCGTCCTGCTTAGCCATACGATGAGCAGTCTCCTCGTCGGATATTTTATAGACTTACAAACTTACAAGCTACAAATTTACGTTTACATGCACATAACATGCGTGCCTTCAATACGTTACATGGCATAACCGTGGGTGCGTAGTTCTTGTTACATGTTGTTATAACAGCGGACGCACAGCTCAAACAATCGAATACGCCGCTCGGCCGTGGCCATTTTGCTCCTTCAGATCAATCTCAGGGGTTGATTGCCGTGTCATAGATACGCACCAGGTCGCTGACATGTAATGGAGCCTTGGACCCGATAGCCCTTGGAAAGCGTTATGATAATAGTATGATGGTGGGGGAAGATAAACATCGCTATTTCCTATTTTCATCCCCCAATACATTCGGTGTTCCCCGTTTACAAGGCAGGGCAATTTCACTGGAGGAACGAATGATAGAGACAGTACCATCTGGTACAATACTCCACGGACGGTACCGTATTGAACGTGTACTGGGTAGCGGTGGCTTTGGCCACGTATACCTGGCGCTCGACCAGATGACAAATCAGCAAGCTGCGGTTAAAGAATATTTAGTCACCGGAACCAGTGGCCAGGAGCAACTGAAGCATGAGGCTCGGGTGCTCAGCCAGCTGCATCATCCTAACCTGCCTGCCTTCATGGATACCTTTATTGAACATGGCCGCTATTACGTGGTCTTGAGCTATATCGAGGGCGAGGACCTGACGGACCTGATTCGCGTGACTCGTCAGCGCAATGAGGTCATTCCGATCGCTCAGATATTAAACTGGATTCTGTCGATCTGTGATGCGGTGATGTTTATGCATAGTCAGCGTCCAACGGTCATCCATCGCGATATCAAACCGGATAATATTCGTATTACCCCCAATGGGACGGCCGTCCTGGTCGATCTGGGTAACGCCAAGGCAGCGGCCGATGGCGCACGAACCCTGTTCTTTATTCGCCACCAGGGCACTCCCGGCTATGCACCGCCCGAACAATATCCAGGTGGCACCGGCACCGATACGCGCTCCGATGTTTATGCGCTGGGTGGCACGCTCTATTTTGCCCTGCTCGCCGCTGAACCTCCCAGTGTCTCTACGCGCAACCAATCGGTTCAGCAGGGTCGCCCGGACCTTCTTTCGCTGCAAGAACACCTGGCCAATAATCCACCGGAAGAAAGTCCAGAGGCGAACGCGGCCCGGCAGTTCCGCCTTGGTGTGAGCAAACCATCCAAGCCAGCACCACGCCATTCACGCCATATTGCTCAACTGGGCAATTTATCGCCACAGGTGCTGAACGCATTGAATCATATCATTCAAAAGTCGATGGCACTGCGTCCAAGAGATCGCTATCAATATGTCGCGGACTTCGCCAACGATCTGAAGAATGTGATCACGGCCCTGCCACAGCCACCATCTCCTCACCGGCCTAAAGATCCAAATAGCACCCAGCCTAACCTGGCTGAGATCTATGATACCCTTCAGGCCAACAAGGGGAATGCCACCAATCAACCCAATCCACCGCTAACGCCACCCGCGTCGCCCGCGCGTGGTTCCAATAGGGCATGCCCACGTTGTAACAACCCGCTGGCTCCCAATGCCTCTTTCTGCCCGCGCTGCGGCCTGTCTTTGACCAATCCAGGCGGCCATCCAAATATACCAACCCAGCATGCCAGTACGTCTGTCGCCCAGGCTGACCAGACCTTGATTATGTCTCAGGAGCAAATGCGGCAGTCGGCCACTACGACACGTGACCATGGGCAGCAGCCTGGCCATATGCAGGCGCCACCAACTACCCCCAGGTCTGAGAACTACCCGGCATATCAACATGGGAGGTCATCTCAGGCGCAGGCAATGGCCATGCCGGCTCCATCGCTTCAATCAAATATGTCAACTGGCCACCATTCATCCTCACATCCAGCCACAGGTCGTGCCGGTAGCAGTAATAACATAGGACAAGAGATACCGCGCTGGCTAATCATTGGCGGCATTATTATTCTGATTATCGTGCTCATAATGATCTTTGCACTTATGCGCCACCTGTAGCTTCGGCCTCCAGGCCTTTATGGCCGGGCCGATTTGCTGAGCTATGCCGCCTTTATTCCCACATTTCTGCGAATGAGCGACGAACACGTCCCAACCAGGACGGCAATGAAGTTGCCCAGGCCAGGCGCTCAAGCAGATCATCAATTACTGCGCTTTCAGCTTCTTCATCAGCATAAAAGAGATCTTCCAGCGGCCCGTTCAGGGTCGCGATGGGTGAGATAAGTGTAAGGGCATCTACCAGCAGATTGGCCTCACCACTGACCGGGGGACAGAGGCCACGATACCCCTGCAAGAAACTACGTACGCGCTCAGGCGCCATCCCACGCTTAACCAGTGGAGGTGTAGCGTTGCTGCCGGGTAACCAGGCCAGAGCGCCGAAATAAAAGAGGGCATACGCAACTTCAAAGATGCGCTTCTCCCAACGCGCCGCTTCCAACCCGGTCACAGCACTAACCCCAAATGGTCCAAACCGCAGGTTTAAGGCATGGTAGTCACCATGGATGTGAAATTCGGGCAGGCTGTGATTGCCTCCAATCGACATCATCGCCTGTGGCAAAACGGCTTCCCATTGGTCAGCCCATTCTTGCAATGCCGAGTTGAGGGCCTGCAGCGACCCTTCCGCTGCCCTGCTGCGGGCGAGGTTGAGGTATCCCTGCACCAGGCTGCCGATCTGAGCCTCAACCGGCCAGCGATTTTGTGCTCCCCTGTATTGTTGAGAAGCCTGGTGGATGCGGCCAAGCATCGCCCCTGCCGACTCAACCCAGTCCAGGCTCCGTTGACTGGAGGTACTGAAAAGCTCTCCTCCAATCTGCTGCTGAATCTCAAACAGGTCTTCGCCTATCTGTACCGTTGGATCACCCTGCGGTGTGCGTAAAAAAGACGGCACCGGGATGCCCGCGTCCTTCAGGTGCTGCTGAAAGGCATAACGAAACTGTATATCTTCTCCCAGTGGACCCTGCGGACGCTCACGCAGTACATAAGGCTGTCCTGCTATTTCAACCGCCAGGCTCAAATTATCACTACCTGGGACCTCTAGCGGTCCTTGATTGTTCCAGGTGGAAATGCCAAAAGCCTGCATGACCTCGTTGAGATCAAGCAGGTTTTCGTCTGTGGCACTATCTTCAGTTGGCTGTTGTTCGAATTCGTTTTCATTCATGAAAGGTTGATTTCGTTCTAGTGCTCTTAGATTTCTACCGGCAGGTCCTGGCGAATCCCCCATTCGTTCCAGGAACCGTCGTAGTTGGTTAACTGTGGATACCCCAGCATGGCCAGGCTAAATAGCACGGTCGTGGCGGCAACCCCACCATTGCAGTACGCGACCACGTGCTGCTCAGGTTCAAGGTTGGCGGCTTTGAAGATGCGCTGCAATTCCTCGGTCGAGCGAAAGGTCCCATCTTCAGGGTTGATTAATTCTTCACGCGGCAGGCTGATAGCTCCGGGAATATGACCGGCGCGGCCCGCGCCACGTACAACGGTGCCTGCATATTGGCCGCTGTCTCGCGCATCCACCAGGATAGTATCCCTCTGGTTGACGAGCGCCAGTACCTCTTCAGCGGTCGCACGCAGTTCTGGCCGTGGTTTTGGGGTAAAGGTGGCACGTGGATAACTGGGAATGATGCGATCCACGGGACGCCCTTCGCGCTTCCATTTGGCAAACCCACCGTTCAACACGACGACGCGCGTGTGCCCATAATAGTTCAAGGCCCACCAGAGCCGTGTGGCAAACTGCGAGGCGGGATGGGTGTCGTAGGCGACAACCAGGTGTTGATCTCCGATACCAACGCGTGCCATGGCGTCGGCAAACTGCGAGGCAGGAGCAAGTTGTGCCTCGACAGGATCATCATGGTTGACGATATCCTGCGTCCAATCGATATACACCGCTCCTGGAATGTGCTCCTGGGCATACTCATCAGGAGCGCCCGTATACACAGCTTCCTGCTTCCCCTCCTTCACTACTGTCTTCACATAACCGCGCATATCGACTACGCGAATAGCTGGATCAAACAGGTTCTCCTCCAGCCAGTCAGTCTCCACCAGAAATTGCGAACGGCGCTCCTGTTCCATATTACAGTTCCTCTTTCTAAGAGAATAAACCGGCCGCGTCAGGATTGTCTGTGCTGACGAAGTGGGCCGGAGAGCCGAAGACGGTCATTGGTTTTACATCCAGGATACGCATGGATGTGTTGGGCGTCTGCGTTGTTACATAACGCTGCACGACCAGGCCGAGCGGCCGCGCCAGCACCAGGGCCGCGGTTGATGCCAGAATGACGTTGTTGGCGGTGCTGTACGGTCGACGTAGTTTGGCAACCGCCATGGAAGAGAGACCCGTTAGCAGACCCGCGACCGCCAGGTTGGTACCACAACGCTCGTGTACCGCCAGTTCAGGCTCGGAGGTGCGCAGCAGTTGCAGAGCCTGCTGGGCCGCCGGTAAGATCGCTTCGGTCGGCACATCCCCAAACACAAAAAAGCCGGCGGCAAACGAAATGCCGGAAAAGCGTACCTCCGGGAATTTACGGGAAAGCAGAACGATGGTGGCATGTTCCAAAGCGTGATTCTGCTTGACCGCGCCACCTAATAACATCTGCTGGGCAACTTGTACGACGGGATTGATCGAACTCATAGTTTCTTGTCCTTCCATAGGAGCAGGCAACCCGGCGCCCCCTGGCGCCCACTTACAAACACGACTGCTTGCATGCTGTTAACAACTTCCTGCTCGCTGTCCATATGTTACGGACCATATGTAATATTAAATACGACTATTTCGTCCCCAAAGTTGATGACATCACCGTCATTGAGCATGACCGCTTGAAAAATTCGTACATTATTTACCAGTGTGCCATTGGAACTCCCCACGTCATCCAGGTACCAATGCCCTTCTGAAAACCAGAGTCGGGCATGTCTGCGCGACACCGAGCGACCAGGAATGATCAGATCGTTCCCATTGGTGCGACCAACAGTCGTCACATCCTGGTGGAAGCGATAAGAACGCCCCACCAGGGACTCCGGTCCGGTCTGTAAGGTCAGACGCGCCAGCACCGGGCGCCCGTTGACCAGATAGGTGTCTTTGCTGGCCCGTGGATTGGACAATTCATCACCACAGGTCGTGCAGTAAAGCCGCGAACTGGGATTGGACGCGCCACAACGGAAACAAATCACCGGGGTGCCCGCCAGGGATCCACTGGGCATAGAGCTGATGTTCACACCTGAGCCGCTGGATTGGTTGGGCAGCGTGCCGGGATGTGAACCTCCTCCCGTGGCAGGGGGGATCGGTGGCGCGACCCTGTAGAGACGTGGCAGCGATAGATGCGACGCAGCCAGCGCGCCCGTCAGGGCTTCTATCAGGTCTTCCGCTGCCTGATAGCGATCAGCAGCTTGCTTGGCGGTCATCTTTTGCACAACCTGGATGACGGGTGCCGGCACACCTTCGGCCGCCATGCGTTCAACCGGCAACGGTTCGTTCAGATGCTTGACGGTAATCGTCAAAGGACTGTCGGCGATAAATGGGACGCGACCTGTCAGACAATGGAAGAGGACAATACCCAACGAGTAGAGGTCGCTGCGGCGATCAACCCTTTGCCCCATGCCTTGCTCAGGCGCCATGTATTGTGGCGTGCCGATACCGGTACCGACCCGGGTTAAACTGGTCGATTCCTCAAGGATCTTGGCAATGCCAAAGTCAGACAAGAGGAGATGTCCGTCACGACGCAGCAACATGTTCGCTGGCTTGACATCACGATGGACGATACCATTGCGATGCGCGCAATCGAGACCTTCGGCCGCCTGAATGATGAAATCAACCGCTTCGGGAACCGGTAACGCGTGCTTGAGACGGTCCTTGAGCGTGCCTCCATCCACGTATTCCATGACGATATATGTTATATTATCCTGCTCACCGAAATCATGTATTTGCACTATATTAGGATGCGCAAGCTTGGCTACTGAACGTGCCTCCTGCACAAACCGTTTCACAAATACAGGATCTTTGGCATGATAAGCAGGTAACACTTTGATCGCCACATGACGATCCAGGGTTGGTTGATATGCTTTGAAGACCGTCGCCATACCACCAGAACCAATACGTTCGACGATACGAAACTGCCCCAGGGATTTCCCTATGAGTGTGCTCATGTCGCCGCTGTTCCCTGCCTGCTGAGGATAGTTATTTCCTGGTTGCATAACCCTGACGACTCCCTCTATTCCTGCCATGTGATGAAATGACCAGCATATCCACTTTTAGCAATATAGTATTCTGCCAACGCTCCATTGCCGGGAAAGCGGGGATGCAAGCGAACATGCCGGGGGACATGCTCAAGCGACGAGCCCCAGGCCGGGGCAAGCCCAGCACCTATGGGGACTCGGGGGCACAGCCCCCGGCAACTCCTCCCCCCTCGCCCACGTAGCGGGTGAACAACACGATCCGTGATCTGGCCCATCATTGGCTGGGCCAGACCAGACGGCCATTGTTTCTTCTCTATCTTCCTGATTATACAGGTATTAACGCGCGATGTCGAGCGAAACAGGGTATCGGATTATCCTTCGAGGAGGAGGGATTCCGGGTCTTCGACCAGTTCTTTGATGGTGGCAAGAAAACGCACGGCTTCACTCCCATCAACAATACGGTGATCATAGGAGAGGGCAACATACATCATCGGACGAATGACGACCTGGCCGTTGAGGGCGATCGGACGCTGCTCGATCTTGTGCATGCCAAGAATACCAACCTGCGGTGCGTTCAGGATGGGGGTAGAAAGCAGGGAGCCAAAGATGCCGCCATTGGTAATTGTAAAGGTTCCACCTTGCAGATCGTTGAGCGTGAGGGCGTTGGCGCGGGCTCGTTTGGCCAGTTCGGCGATCTCACGTTCGATTTGGGCAAATCCTTTGCGGTCGGCGTCACGCACTACGGGCACGACCAATCCTTCATCGGTAGAAACGGCGATGCTGATGTCGTAATAGTGCTTAAGCACAAGGTCGGTGCCCTGGATCTCGGCGTTCAGGCGCGGATAGGCCTTCAAGGCTCCAACGGCCGCTTTGGTAAAGAAAGACATAAAGCCGAGCGAGACGTTATGCTTTTCTTTGAAGGCGTCCTTGCGCCGGCTGCGTACATCCATTACAGCGCTCATATCGATCTCGTTAAAGGTCGTGAGCATAGCGGCGGTATGCTGCGCCTCAACCAGGCGCTGCGCAATAGTTTGACGCCGGCGTGACATACGCACGCGCTCCTCACTTCGCCCATCTGCGGCGGCAGGCTGCGCGGCCTTTGCGACCGGAGGCTGCGCAGCCTGAGCAGGAACAACGGGCGCGGGCGTGGGCGATCCTTGAGCTACGGCGGGCGCGGGCTCTCGTCCGTTTTGCTCCAGGTAACTGATGACGTCTTCTTTGGTCACACGCCCGTGTGGACTACTCCCTCGCACCTGCGAGATATCGACGTGGTGTTCGGCAGCAATACGACGTGCCAATGGGGATGGCGGGCGCTGGGTATCTGAAAATAAAGGTGACTCATTAGCACCTGACGCGTTCTGTGCCTGCTGTTTGTCAGGTGCGGCTTCAGCATTAGCGACTGATACTGCCTGAGATGAGGAGCCATTGGTCGCGGCCGCCGCATCACCTATCGTGCAAATAGCTTCACCGACCGCAACCACGTCCCCAACCTGCTTTAATATCTTCTGAAGAACGCCATCTTGCTCGGCATTCACCTCAACATTAATCTTGTCGGTCTCAAGTTCGGCGAGGGTGTCGCCGCGCTTGACGGCGTCACCCTCTTGTTTTAACCAGGATGCGATGGTCGCATCGACGATTGATTCTCCCAGGGCAGGGACTTTAATTTCAACGGACATAGTTTCCTCCGGGTTGTTTCAGCGGTAAAGTGGAGGCTTCCGTGATGATTTTTTCCTGCTCCGCAATATAAAGATCCCAGAAGCCCGCCGCTGGACTTGATCGTTCGGGACGAGAGATGACATCGATGGTGACCGTGTTGTCGACGATATCGGACAAACGGGGGGAGATATAACTCCACGCTCCCATATTTCTTGGCTCCTCTTGTACCCAGATTATCTCACGCGCATGTGGATAATTTGCCAGGACTTTTTTGATTTCTTCGCCAGGGAAGGGGTAGAGCATTTCTACCCGCACGATGGCGATATCTTCATTATGGGCATGCTTGTCGTACGCAAGCAAGTCGATGGCAATTTTGCCTGTACAGAGGATAACACGGCGAACGTCGTTTGGATGCTGTTGCGCCCTCTGATCATCCAGTACCGACTGGAAGGTGCCCCCGGCCAGATCCTCCAGTTTGGAGGCTGATTGCGCGTTGCGCAGAAGGGCCTTGGGTGTCATGATGATTAATGGTCTTGGATAGTTCTTGAGGTTATAGGCCTGTAAGCGCAGGAGATGATAATACTGGGCCGCGGTCGAGCAGTTGGCAACACGCCAGTTGTCCTGGGCTGCAAGCTGCAGATAGCGCTCCAGACGCGCGCTGGAGTGTTCTGGCCCCTGACCCTCATATCCATGGGGCAAGAGCATTACAATCGATGAGTTCTGCTTCCACTTCGCCCGACCAGAAGCGATAAATTGATCGATAATAACCTGGGCGACATTGGAGAAATCACCAAACTGAGCCTCCCACAACACCAGCGTGTCCGGCGCATGAACGCTATACCCATATTCGAATCCCAGTGCCCCCACCTCGCTTAATGGACTATTATAAATGGAAAATGAGGCCTGTGAATCAACCAGGTGTTGCAGGGGGATATAAGTTTCATTGCTATCGGTGCTATGTAAAACGGCGTTGCGATGGCTAAACGTGCCTCGTTCTACGTCCTGACCCGTCAAACGAATAGGCGTTCCTTCGGCCAGGATAGAAGCGAAAGCCAGTGCTTCGGCCTGTCCCCAGTCGATGCCGCCATCGGGTCCCAGGGCATTCGCACGGCGCTGCAAAATGCGCGCCAGTTTGGGATTGGGCGTAAAGCTCTTGGGCCAGCTCAATAGTTCGTCGTTGTACGCCTGTATCTGTTCGGCGGACACGGTTGGGGGAACCTCCAGGGTTGGGCGCACGCGCTTACTGATCTTCTGCTCCTGCGTGGTATATACCCCCTCGTCGGCCTCGCGCTTGGCCTGCTCCAGTACGGCGAAGGCGTCATTCACCAGCGTCTCGGCCTCTCCAGGTTCGATCTGCTTGTGTTGCTCTAACATGCGAGCATAGAGTTCGCGTACGGTTGGGTGCGTACGGATAATATCATACATCTGGGGCTGGGTAAATGCGGGTTCGTCGCCTTCGTTATGACCCCAGCGACGATAGCCAACCAGGTCGATGACCACATCTTTATGAAATTGATCTCGATATGCATGCGCGATACGAACAGCGGTTAAACAGGCATAAGGATCATCAGCATTGACATGAATTATCGGAATACTAAAACCTTTAGCAAGATCACTGGCAAAAGGAGTAGAGCGGCTATCTTCGGGATCTGTTGTAAAACCTAACTGGTTATTTGCGATAATATGAATAGTTCCACCAACCCAGTACCCACGTAAGTGCCATAAATTCATTGTTTCGGCGACAACGCCTTCGCCCGGGAATGCGGCGTCACCATGGATAAGGATGGGCAACGTCTTATCGACGTCCTGCAGTGGGGCGCCGGCAACGGTGCGGATCTCTTGCGCAGCACGCGCCATGCCTCCGATGACGGGATTGACAAATTCCAGATGACTCGGATTTGGCGATAGCAGAACTTTGAGATCGACGGACGCCCCCTCGCCAAAGAGGTGCTCAGCTCCCAGATGATATTTGACGTCTCCAGTCCAGCCAAAGCCAAAGCTATCGGTTAGTGGCACTCCCTCTTCGTGCTTGGAATGGGCGAACTCGGCCAGGATCGCGCCATAAGGCTTGCCCAGTGTGTGGGCCAGGACATTCAGGCGCCCACGGTGCGCCATGCCGATCACAACTTCTTTGGTCTCTGAGTCTATAGCACCGGAGATGATCTCATCCAACATCGGCACCAGCATATCGATGCCTTCAATCGAAAAGCGCTTCTGACCGGTATAGTTCTGGTGGATGTAGCGCTCAAATACCTCAACCTGGGTCAGGCGCTGTAATAACCTGCGCGCCTCCGCCGTCCTGGGATCGCGATGATATAAATTGAGTCCTACGGCATCGCGCAACCAGCGTCGTTCGTCGGGACTCTTCACTTGGTCGAACTCATAGCTAATGGTGCCCGAGTACATCTGCTTGAGAGCGGCGATCGCCTCCAGGGCGTTCTCAACCCCTTCCGCCGAATGCCCACCTACGACGCGGGGCGACAACTGCGCCAGGTCTTCCTGCGACAGACCATACGTCTCAGGAAGCAGCGCGGGGTCTCCAATCGGTTCGCTCCCCAATGGATCCAGGTGAGCCCCCAGGTGCCCCTTTTCACGAATAGCGTGGGCATAGGTAGAGGCCGCCACGATCTTCATTACCTGGGTACGCGAGTAGGCCGGGGTATCTTCTTCGTGGGCTTCGACTGGCGCGGGAGAAGTTGGCACAACACCTGTACCTCGCGGGCTGGCGGCGACCGCGCCCGCGTCTTCAGCCGCCCAGGAATCAAATGTGGCACGCGTCACAGCATCAACGGATGCGGGATCCTGCTGATAGCGCTCATAGAGTTCCTGCACATAGCCTGCATTTGGACCATAAAATTTCTCTAGGTTTTGCATGTATATTCCTTAGGTTACATTAACACAGTTTGTATAACTTACGGAACACGAAATTGAGGAATGAGCCTCGTTGCTCGTGTCTCTGATCCAGCTATTGTATTCTACCACGTACTATGGTATCATAGCTTTACCATACTCCAAAATATTCACGGTACTAACACCTACAGGACTTAGGACGAACAAACAAGCTCATTCGTTTCTTTATTGCGAAACACCCGAAATCCTACTGTGCAGAGACCGCACGAATAGCGGAGTACAAGCGACAACCTTACGCGTGCAATGCACGAAGAAGCATATATACACAACAATACAATAGATAATCAACAGCGATGACGGAGCCAGTAGGCCGCAGCCCCTGCTATAGAGAGTCCGGGGATGGTGAAACCGGATACAGGTCGCGTGCCGAATATCACTCCAGAGCTACCAGCCGAAACCAGCACGTGTGGTCATGTGATCAACACAGGAAGTAGGCGCAGTCGGGTCCTTCCCGTTATCATGAAGGCATGTAGTCCGCCGTTCCTTTATGCGTTCCAGCACTTCTATACTTTTACAAGATGAGTTGAACCGCCATCACGGAGAAACTCTCGCTGGGGAACTGTCCGGAATATGTGTATTGAGTGAGCCAGGCCATGGAAGTGCCATGCCAGGCTAATCAGGGTGGTACCACGGGAGTTCCTCTCGTCCCTTTGTCGGGCGAGGGGTTTTTTGTTGAGGAAAAGGAAATTACAGATGAAAACCAAACTCCTTTACCATATAAACAGTTTCACGTACGAGTGTACAGCCACGGTTGTGGCTGTGGAGGGTGATGATATCGCGCTGGATGCTACCGTCTTCTATCCCGGCGGCGGTGGGCAGATGGCCGATCGAGGTATGATTACCTGGCCGGGGCAGGATTATCCCGCCAGCGTGATCGCCATGCATAAACGCGACGATGTAGTCTGGCATACCCTGGACTATCCACCTCCTCCTATCGGCACGGAAGTTGTTGGTACCATCGATTGGGATTTCCGCTATCAAATGATGCGTACCCATACGGCGCTCCATATCCTGTGCGGCGTCATCTGGAAAGAGTTCAATGTCCAGGTGACGGGAGGACAGATGTACCCGGATCGCGCGCGCATGGATTTCGCCATGGAAAACCTGGATAAAGAGCGCATCGCCTACATTGAGGAGAAAGTAAACGAGGCAATACAGGCAGACTACCCCATCCGGGTCTATACTCTGCCACGCGAGAAGGCATTCTCTATTCCCGATCTCGTACGCACCAGGGTCAATCTCTTGCCACCCGAGATGGAGGAGATACGTATCGTTGAAATAGTCGGCCTCGATCTGCAGGCCGATGGCGGAACGCACGTGAACCATACCCGCGAGGTGGGCGGCATTCATATTACAAAAACAGAGAATAAGGGCAGAATCAACAAACGTCTGGAGATTATGCTCGATTCTCGACAATAAATATTCTTTTTGGATTTATCAAGGTAGTTATTCTACAGCTGCTATATTCATCTGCGAGGCTATCTCGATATAGCTGTGAACGCAGAGGAGGACACTGTGTCAGTAAAATCTAGTGTATTCAAACCGGTTGTGGCGGCCGATCGCGTCGATTATCCACAACTGGAGCATGCCATCCAGCATTGGTGGGACGAGCAGAATGTTCGTCAGCAATATCTGAAACGCAATGAGAATAGCGACAAAAAGTATTCTTTCCTGGATGGTCCCATCACCGCCAATAATCCCATGGGCGTCCATCACGCCTGGGGGCGCACCTATAAAGATCTGTATCAGCGCTTTAAGACGATGCAAGGCTACAAGCAGCGCTATCAGAATGGTTTCGACTGCCAGGGCCTGTGGGTCGAGGTAAACGTTGAGCAGGACCTGGGCCTGCAAACCAAACGCGATATCGAGAAATATGGGATCGCGGCCTTTGTTGAAAAATGTAAGGAGCGCGTTTTCACATTTTCGAAGCGTCAGACCGAGCAGTCGGTTCGCCTCGGTTATTGGATGGATTGGGGCAACGATTACTTTACGCTCTCAGATGAGAATAACTATACCATCTGGCACTTTTTGAAGCAGTGTCAGGAGCGCGACCTGATCTATAAGGGGCGCGATGTGATGCCCTGGTGTCCGCGCTGCGCGACCGGCATCTCAAATATGGAGATGGAGGCCGAGGGCTATAAAGATCTGACCCACCTGAGCCTGTATGTCCGCTTCCCCCTGGTGGATCGCCCGGGCGAGTATCTGCTGGCCTGGACCACGACTCCCTGGACGCTGGCGGCCAATGTGGCGGCGGCCGTTAATCCCGACCTGACCTACGTGAAGGTTGAGCAGGATGGGGAGTACTACTACCTGGTTGAGCAGCTGCTTTCGGTATTGAAAGCGCTCAAGGGACATGATAAGGGCGACTATAAGGTGGTAGAGACCCTGAAGGGCTCTGATATGGTCGGCTGGAAGTATCGCGGTCCCTTCGATGAGCTGCCCGCCGAGAAGGATGTGGCGCATACCGTGGTCCCCTGGAAAGAGGCTAATGCGACCGAGGGAACCGGCATCGTGCATATCGCTCCTGGCTGCGGTCGCGAGGACTTTGGTCTCTCCAAAGAATTTGGCCTGGCGGTGGTGGCCCCGGTCGATGAGTTTGGCGTCTACAAAGAAGGCTTTGACTGGCTGACGGGCAAGCATACCGCTGAGGTGGCAGACCTGGTGGCGGAGAACCTGACCCAGAAGGGCCTGCTCTATCGCTCTCAAAAGTATAAGCACCGCTACCCTACCTGCTGGCGCTGTAAGACCGAGCTGATCTTCCGCCTGGTTGATGAGTGGTTCATCTCGATGGAGAACCTGCGCTACGAGATCATGGATGTGGTACGCCAGATCCAGTGGATCCCGTCCTTTGGCTTCGATCGTGAGATGGATTGGTTGCGCAATATGGACGATTGGATGATCTCCAAGAAACGCTACTGGGGACTGGCCCTGCCGATCTTCGATTGTCCAAAATGCGGCAATTTTGAGGTCATCGGTAGCCAGGAGGAACTGAAGGAGCGTGCCGTCGCTGGCTGGGAGAAGTTTGAAGGCCATACTCCACACCGTCCGTATATCGACGAGGTCAAGATCGCCTGTAAACATTGCGGCAGCGAGGTCTCGCGCATCAAAGATGTGGGCAATCCCTGGCTGGACGCGGGTATCGTTCCCTATTCGACGCTCAACTATCTCACCAATCATGAGAAGTGGCAGCAGTGGTTCCCGGCCAACTTTGTTACCGAGTCTTTCCCGGGCCAGTTCAGGAACTGGTTCTATTCGATGCTGGTCATGAGTACGGTGCTGCAGAAGAAGGCACCATTCCAGACCCTGTTTGGCTATGCCACGCTGATGTCGGAAGACGGCACGCCGATGCATAAGTCCAAGGGCAACATGGTCGTCTTCGACGATGCGGCCGAGAGCGTCGGTTCGGATACCATGCGCTGGCTCTATAGCAACCATGTGCCCGAGCAGAACCTGAACTTCCCGGCGATCCCCAGTTTGGCGGCTGTGGAGCAGGCTCGCGCGAAGGGCGTTCCGGTGCGCCTGAGCGAGAAGTGGATGCTGACGCGCCGTACACTGGATAAAATCTGGAACGTCTACTGGTTCTTTGTTACCTATGCCAATATCGATCAGTTCGATCCGGCGCAGCATCAACTGCCAGTGGCGCGACGCAGTGAGCTGGATCGCTGGATCATCTCGGAGCTGCATCAGACCATCCGCGAGGTGACCAGCGGCCTGGAGCAGTACGACACGACGAAGCCAGCCGAGGCTATCCAGGGCTTCTTGGAGGATCTCTCGAACTGGTATCTGCGCCGGAGCCGCGAGCGCATCTGGAAGTCGCAACTGGATGATGATAAGGTCGGCGCCTACCTGACTCTCTATGAGAGCCTGACGACGATGATCACCCTGCTGGCTCCCTTTATGCCCTTCCTGACTGAGGAGCTCTATCAGAATCTGGTGCGCAGCGTCGATGAGCAGGCACCGTTGAGCGTCCACCTGCAGGACTGGCCTGAGGTCCGTCCCGAGCTGATCGATGAGAAGCTGACCAACGAGACCCACCTGGTGATGCGTATCGTTGGGCTGGGTCGCGCCGCCCGTGAGAAGGCACAGATCCGCGTGCGCCAACCCTTGAACGCGCTCTACGTCCACGTGCCCACCGGCGCGGAGGAGGAGGCCCTGCAGCGCCTGAGCGAACAGGTGCTGGAGGAATTGAATATCAAGAGTCTGGAGCTGATCAGCGCGGATAGCGATATGCTGGCCTACACGGTGCGGCCGCAGGTGAAGATCCTGGGACCCAAGTATGGACCGCTGGTTCAGAAGATCCTGGCTCACCTCAAAGGTCTATCGGCCCACGAGGCGCAGGAGGCTGCAACCCAGCTCAATACGACCGGCACCCTGACCTTTACGGTTGCCGATAAAGAAGTTAGCCTTACCGCTGATGAGGTTTCCATCCTGGCCACTGCACGACCGGGATTTGTGACCGCTGAAGAACGTGGCTATATCGCTGCCCTGGAGACTACCATCACGCCCGAGTTGCGTGAGGAAGGGATGGTGCGCGACCTGATCCACTTCATACAGGATATGCGAAAAAAAGCCGGCTTCAATATCGAGGACCATATCGGGGTGGCGCTCTACACCGAGGTTGAACTGGCGCATATTCTGCAGCCATATCAGCAGGAGATCATGGTCGAGACACTGGCCTCGAACCTCTTGCTCTCGATCAGCCAGCGCGACTACCCTTCCTTTGAGGAGGTCTATCGCGAGCGCATCTCGCCCGAGTCCAGTAAAAAGCTTGAGAACTATACTATCGAGGTTGTTCTTGGCAATAATGTCCGGGACAATACCCATCTTTCGTCATAGCCGTCATCAAAAAAATGATGTTGTGCCCTCGCGGCACAACATCATTTTTTGCATCTCATTTATTTTATCCCGCGAACATGGCTTCGCACTTAACCAATGGAATATAGCAGGTACATTCATGCATTTGGAAGAAGTTACCATTAATGAGCTACAGGCTTCTATGGCCGCCGGCAAACTGACAGCCCGCCAGTTGGTTGAATACTACATAGAACGTATCCATACCCTCGATCAAAATGGCCCCACCCTGAAATCAGTGATTGAGCTGAATCCAGAGGCTCTGGAAATCGCGGATGCCCTGGACCAGGAACGCGTCAGCCAGGGCATACGCGGTCCTCTGCATGGCATTCCGGTGCTGATTAAGGATAATATCGCCACGGCGGATAAGATGCAGACGACGGCGGGCTCGCTGGCCCTCGTTGGTGCGCGAGTACCACGAGACGCCTTTGTGGCGCAGAAGTTGCGCGCGGCCGGCGCGATCATTATGGGCAAGGCCAATCTGAGCGAGTGGGCTAATCTGCGTGGGCGGTCGTCGATCAGTGGCTGGAGTGGCCGTGGTGGGCAGACACGCAATCCTTATGTATTGGATCGTACTCCCTGCGGTTCCAGTTCAGGTTCAGCAGTGGCGGTCGCCGCCAATCTGACAACGGTCTCTCTGGGCACCGAAACGGATGGCTCGATTCTCTGCCCGGCTTCGATCTGTGATGTGGTCGGCATTAAACCTACCGTTGGCTTAACCAGTCGGGCAGGCGTCATTCCGATCTCACATAATCAGGATACCGTCGGACCCTTTGCGCGCACGGTAGCCGATGCCGCTATCCTGCTAGGCGCAATCGTCGGCGTGGATGCGCGTGATACGATGACCTCCGAAAGCAAGGGGAAATACCATACCAACTATACGCAGTTCCTGGATGCGAATGCTTTGCAAGGGGCACGCATCGGCGTGCCACGCGAAGGTTACTTTGGCTACAGCCCAAAAGCCACCCGCTTGATCGAATCAGCTCTGCAGGCACTTCAGGAGGCGGGCGCGATCCTGATCGATCCGGCCAATATCCCCACCGCGAAACAGATGGAATCTTCATCGGCCGAGAACGTGGTGCTGGTCACGGATCTGAAGGCCGATCTCAATACTTACCTGGGTGAGCTACTGGAGTCACCCGTTCACAACCTGGCTGAAGTGATCGCCTTCAATGAAGCGCATGCTGAGCAGGAGTTGAGCCTGTTTGGGCACGAACTGTTCATCGAGGCTGAAGCAACCGCCGGTATCGACGATCCGGCATATATTCAGGCTCTGGCCGAGAGCCATCGCCTCTCTCGCCAGGAAGGCATCGACGCTATTATGGATCAGTATCAGCTGGATGCCCTCGTTATGCCGACCTGCAGCCCGGCCTGGTATATCGATAATGTGAATGGCGATCACTATACAGGCAGTAGCGCACAGCCCGCTGCCATGGCTGGCTATCCTGCGATCAGCGTCCCGGCAGGACATGTCCAGGAGTTCCCGGTGGGCATCACTTTTATGAGCCGCGCCTACAGCGAGCCCACCCTGATCAAGCTCGCCTACGCTTTCGAACAAAAAACCAGGGCTCGTCAGAAGCCAAAGTTCCTGCCCACCATTTAAACGCCAAAGCACACCTGAACTTTCGCACCTATGGTGCTCACAAGTCCATGGTGTGTATTGGTGCATCGTGTGCGCATCTGCGCACACGATGCACCAATACACAAAAACAGTGCGGCCGCATAGCGGATGCGCGTGCGGGGGCGCGCATGGGGCACAAACATGATGGAAGTCAAACACGCTCTTTGAGCGTTATTGCATGTTGAGAGTTTCGAGCAGGGGCAACAGCTCAGCGAGATGGGTAATAATGGCCGTTGGCTGAATATGAGCAGGCTCGGGCCATGGATAAGGGGTCTTTTTCCAGATGCCGCGCATACCTGCCCCTAAAGCTCCTGAGACGTCGTCGACCAGGCGATCACCAACCATAATGCACTCAGAGGGATCAACCTCCAGCAACTTGCTTACGATGCGAAATACTTCGGGATGCGGCTTGGAGTGGGGAAGCTCAGAGGTATACAACACAACGTCCAGCAAGCTGTCCAGACCGTGCGTGGCCAGGTCGGAGTTATGCCAGGCCGCTGCCCACCAGGTATTGGAGAGCAGGCCAATCCGATATCCCTGCTTGCGCAGGCTGAGCAGGGTCGGGACGGCATCGGGAAAGACCATCGCCCAACCATTGACGGCCTGACCATAACCGTCAAGCGCTATCCGCAATTCAGCATCGCTAACGGTACAGCCCAGAGTCTGAAAACCTTCTTGCAGCACTTCTTCCGGCGTGGCACTGGCCTGAATCGTGTTGACGCGTTGCCAGTGAGCCAGTTCAGCCCCGCGCATCGCATCAACATAACATTCCTTCGCTGGCCAATCTCGATCAGGCGCTTTGGCGCGGAGATAGTCATATGATAATCCCCAGCGACGCAGTACATCCTCATCCCAATCGGGCCAGTCAATCAGCGTTCCACCCAGATCAAAAATCACAGCATGAATAGCCATCCTGCCAGTTCACCCCTTCTAAACCTCTAAAGTTTCGTCCACCAGAGCCAGAACTTCCTTTACAGTTTCGATGCGTGGCCCTTGCCAGCCATCTACCTCTTGCTGGTGTTCACCGTGTCCCTTTTCCTTTTCATGCGGCGCACAGATGAGCACCGCCTGCATACCAGCGTCTGTCGCACCGGTCAGCTCACGGCTCCCCCCGTCTCCCACATACAGGCAGCGCTCGGCGGGAATCCCCAGACGCTCAAAGGCCAGCGCGTAGATATGTGGATCCGGCTTCTTTAATTTAACCACACACGAGAAGATCGGTACATCAATCAGGGGTGCCAGAGCCGAACTTTCCCATAGCTGGGGAATCTCCATCGAACAGTCACTGATCAGTGCGCGAGCATAACCGGCCTCTTTCAAACAGCGCAGCGTCTCTACCGTGTCCACGCGCGGTACCAGGGAACGGCGCGAATAGTCGTAGCGCATGCGCGCCGCCTGTTCTAGCTGTTCTTCTCCAGGCTCTACACCCAGACGGGCACAGACATAGCGGAAGGTTTCGTGCATGGTAGCGAACTCACCACGCACGCGCCTGGGCCAGAGCTCACCATTCCAGATATGAATAAATTCTTCCGCAGGCGCTTGCAATACATCGGCAATCTGGGTCAATAGTTGCCTGAAAGCTATCGGTGGAAAGTTATCTACCAGCGTCCCGAACAGGTCAAATATTACGGCCTCATACTTCATACACCCTCCGCTCAGCTCGGTAAATTTACATACCATTATATCACTATTGCATTTTTTCCTTCTCGAGAAATGTGAGGGGTCCACCTGACACTCAATCTCGGATGGACCCCTCACTATATGTAAACTCAAATTTTTATAATGATGCATGGGATGTGCAGATGCGCATCCTATGCATCATTATAAAAATTTGAGTTTACTCCACTAATCCTTTGCGGCGCATCTGTACCAGGTCGTATTCGACAGGGGCCAGGGGACTGATTCCGGCGGAGACACAGGCCCAGCCGATGAGAGCAAAGCCAGCGGTGAGGCCACGAACGTATTGCGTTGACTCCTGGGAGGAGAGAGCTTCAACCGCTTTCTGACGTAGCTCGTTTACCTGGTTCTCGCTATACTGCGCGATAAAGCCCTGCAGGATGGCGGCGTGCGGGTTAAAATCATCATATTCCATCTGATTGATGGCCGCCAGTAAGAACAGCCAGTATCCTACCTGGCTCCCCTCCAACGTGGTATCCTCCTGCACGCCGGTATGGACGTGTTCACCTGTTTGCACACCCACCAGTTCCCCCAGTTCATCGGCCAGCCGCCCTACGAGGAAACTGTGATTCTTTTCATGCAGCAGGCGCGATGTATTAGAGGTCGTGGTATGATCCTCATCACGCAACAACACATACACGCTATAGAGTCGGCGCAGTGCTTGCTCAAGCTCTAATGGCGTCTGCGATTGACCGTCCTCGGGGATAACAGGCTCGTCCTCGCTCTGTTCAGATACATACACGTCTTCCGGGTCAAAGATGCGTTCAGCCACGGTTTCATAACTCTCATCGGGCAGGATACGTCGGTAATAGCAGCTGTGGTATCCTTCGTGGCAGGCGGCCTCGCCATGCTGCTGGACGCGGATCAGCAGGCTGTTCTCTTCGCAATTGATGAAGATATCTCGTACTTCCTGCATATTTCCCGATTGCTCACCTTTATGCCAGATTTTGTTGCGTGAGCGGCTAAAGAAATGGGTCTGGCCGGTCTGGCGGGTAAGCTGGTAGGCCTCCTGATTCATAAAAGCAACCAGCAGGACGTCTCCGGTGGTGTCATCTACGATTACGGCCGGAATCAGGCCCTGGCTATCAAATTTCAGCATGGTCGTACTATTACCCCTTTTGTTTGCAAGTAGTGCTTGACGTCGCGCACTCGAAATTCACCGAAGTGAAAAATTGAGGCCGCCAGCACCGCATCGGCACCTCCACGGGTAACACCCTCATACATATGCTCCAGCGTGCCAACGCCACCCGAAGCGATCACTGGTACCGTCACGGCGGCGGATACTTTCGCGTTGAGCGTTAGATCATAGCCGCTCTTGGTGCCATCCCGGTCCATACTGGTCAGCAGAATCTCGCCAGCGCCCAACTCGACGCCGCGCTGCGCCCATTCCAATACATCCATTCCGGTGGGCGTGCGTCCCCCGTGCACATAGACCTCGTAGCCGCTGGGCATGTCGGAATTGGAGCGTGCATCTATGGCCAGCACGATGCACTGCGCCCCAAATTGCTCGGAGCCCGCGGTGATCAGTTGTGGATTCTGGACGGCCGCGGTGTTGAGCGAGGTTTTATCGGCACCCGCTCCCAGGGTCGCGCGGATATCTTCAACAGAGCGGATACCTCCCCCGACTGTGACCGGGATAAACACTTGTTCCGCGGTCCGTCGTACAACATCGAGCATGGTGGCCCGGTTTTCATACGATGCAGTGATGTCAAGGAAGGTGACTTCGTCCGCGCCTTCCTGATTGTATAATTTTGCCAGTTCGACTGGGTCACCCGCGTCGCGCAGATTGACAAAGCTGACCCCCTTGACGACACGTCCATTCATGACGTCCAGGCAGGGAATAATACGCTTGGTGAGCATAGTGTTTACCTCTTCTCTATTTCGCCAATCGCTGCCGCGAGGTCGACCGCCCCCGTGTAGATGGCTTTGCCTACAATAGTACCTTCTACACCGCTGTGTGATAAAGCTCGCAGGTCGGCCAGCGAACTGACACCACCGGATGCGATAAGGGCGCTTGTTACCGCCTGCCGCATCTCGTTAAGCGCTTTCAGGTTGGGACCCGTCAGGGCGCCATCGCGGGCGATATCGGTGTAGACGAAACGCTGAACACCCAGCGCCTCCAACTCGCGAGCTAGATCGACCGCAGCGACCTGCGAGGTCTCCAGCCAACCGGAGATGGCGACCAGCCCGTCGCGCGCGTCCAACCCCACGACGATGCGCTCACCCCAGCGCTCCACCGCCTGCCGCAGTAGGTCCCGGTTGGTGATGGCAACCGTCCCCAGAATAACGCGGTCTACACCCAATCCCAGCACCTGCTCAATCTGCGCTGGCGTGCGCATTCCACCACCGACCTCGATATGCATGGTGGTCACCGCCCGGATACGCTTGATCAATTCGGCGTTGACGGGATAGCCCTCTTTCGCCCCGTCCAGATCAACCAGGTGCAGCCAGGAGGCTCCCGCCTCCTGCCAGCGTAGCGCCACCTGTACCGGATCGGTATCATAGGTGGTTACTTGCGCGTAATCTCCCTGAAAAAGGCGCACGCAGCGCCCATCCTTAATATCAATCGCAGGTAAAATGATCATTGCTTCACCCATTTTACAAAATTGTTGAGCAGTTGCAGCCCAACATCACCACTCTTCTCGGGATGAAATTGTGTGCCCCAGACCTGATCGGTGGCAATCACGCTACAGTATGGAGAGCCATAGTCGGTCACGGCGGCTACGCCGGTCTGGTCCTGCGGCTCAACATAATATGAGTGCGCGAAGTAGAAGTACGCGTCGGCTGGCAGCCCGGCGAAAATAGGCTGGTCTGGCTGCAGGGTCTGAATCTGGTTCCATCCCATGTGAGGTATCTTGGGACCATGTGGAATCCGGCGCACCGAGCCGCGAAACAGGCGCAGGCCCTCCACTTCACCCTCTTCGTGGTGATCCGCCAGCAGTTGCATTCCCAGGCAGATGCCTAAAAATGGTTTGCCCTGAAACGTGGCTTCGCGAATCGCCCTGTCCAGTCCGCGCGAGCTCATACGCGCCATAGCCGCCCCCCCGGAACCCACTCCCGGCAGCACCACAGCCTGTGACTGCGCTACTACCTGGGGATCATCCGTCACCTGCACCTGCGCGCCTACATGCTCGAGCGCCTTCTCAATGCTGTGAATATTTCCCGCGCCATAATCGATGATAGCAATCATGCTAGAACCCTCCTGACATAAAATCAACCACTCTTCCCGGTTTTTTATTTAGAATATGTCTTATTCTCATGATCATCACCTGCGGAACGTTTGAACTTTCGCACCCATGGTGCTTACGAGTCCATGGTGTGTTGGTGGAACAGGAGCGCAAATGCGCCCCTGTTCCACCAACACATAAAACCAGCGCGGCTGCGCAGCGGACGCGCGTGTGGGGGCGCTCACGTGCCCCCAGGTGACAGGGGTCAGACCCTTTCTTAAAGGATCGGAATATTCCCCATCTGCACGACCTGTGAGAGTCCCAGCCAGCAAATGGCGGCCGATCGCTTTGTGTCATCTAACAGGTTAACGGTCAGCAAGGGACAGCACAGCAAGGCCAGTCGCACGATCTCTTCCCAGTTCTCTGGCAGCGCGTGCCGCTCACGCAGGAGCTCGATCAGTTGTGGCAATAGATAGGTTCTCTTGGCGTCCAGTATGGCCTGCCGCACTGGTGTCAGGACATAGTTATGCTCGACGATGATCTTTTTATCCCGCACCTCTACAGCGATAGAAAGCTCCTGCTCAATCTCCTTTGGAAAGTACATCCAGGTCGCGAACACATTATGAAAATACGGTTTGACGATATCCAGCAGGGGTGTATGCCGCCCGGCAAAGGCTGGATCAAAGTACTGATAATGCGTCTGCTGCTCCAGGAAAACATTGCCAAAGTGAGCATCACCATGACCGATAACGGTTAACCCTGCCTGGGAGGGATCCAATACATCTTTTGCTCGTTCTAGCAGCTGTCCCAGCGTTCGGCCATATACGCCTATCTCTTCACCATTGATCATCCATTCATACTGTAACAAATCAGCAAAGGATAGTCCCTTTTCTTCTGACTGCGGCTGATCGGGCAAAGGAAACCATTTGTCTTCATAGAAACTGGCCAGCCGTCCACCGGTCAGACGATGCCAGAACAACTGGTGAATGGGAGCCTGCGCGTGTTCCTCGGCTGTACTCTCTTTGAGGGTAGAGCGATAAATCTCTAGCAGGCGCTCGCATTCACGTCGCTCGGTCGCCGCCAACAATTCTACATCCGCCTGCGAGGTGTCGCCAGTCTCGACGGCTCTCATCAGGTCAAACATTACCGGGGCGCCGATTACCGGATAAATGACCATCTGCTGACCCTTTTCGTGCACGGTCCGCAGCGGTCGTACGATGTTATAGCCAGCTTTGTGCAGGAGTTCGGCGTGATAGTACTCTTCAAGGATACCCTGCTCTTCTACATGCGTCTTAAAGAAGTACTCTTCCGCCCCCAATCGATACACGCCATTGAAGGAGTTGAGCGAGACCGCTTTAGGGGTCAAACGCACCTCGTCCACGTCCAGGTCCATATGGTGCATAAACCAGCGCTTCAATAATACTTCAGCCTTGTCGCGCTCCAGAAACTGCATGCGCTGAATCGTCGCCAGGTCATCCAGGCGCTGCAGTAGCTCTGGTACCCTGGTGACATCGGGGATCATAAAGTCGGGCTGGCTCTCTTCCAGCAGGCGACGCGCTTCCAGGGTCATGGCACCGGTCAGAACAGCGATGACCAGGGCTCCGGCCGCATGTCCTCCGCGTACATCGCTGGTGGTATCGCCGACTACAATGAAGCTACCGCGTGCAGGCAGCGGCTGGTGCGGTTGATACGCTGGATCAGCGGCGGCTAAAAATTGATACGGATGGGGCTTGACCAGCGAGGTGTTATCTCCCCGACTCCGCAAACGCTCTTCGGCCTGCGCGACCTCGGCGTGAGTCATTACACGTGCGGGATCAAAATATTCGAACAGGCCGTAATTTTGGAGCGGAACAATGGCCTCACGTCCCGGTCGGCCGGTAGCCACACCCAGCGTATACCCCTGCTTACGCAGGGTCTGCAATGTCGCGCGCAGCACCTCAACGTCCAGAATAGGCTTCTCCAGGTAGATACATCCATAACGAGCCGGTTGCGAAGGGGCGTGATGATATTCCTGCTCAAACAACTGATCACCCAGGTACGCCTCCTGAAACAGATCCTGGCACAGTTTCCAGAAAGGACTGTAGCGGGCGAAGACCCCTTCAACTGGCTGGCCAAGAAGCTCGCTGGCATACTGATTCAGGCGCTCAAAAAGCTCAAAACCACTATAATTTTGAAAAGGAGCTTGTTTCAGTAGCTCATAGCAGGACCTGATAGACACCTCTTCACCCTCCAGTTGACCGAGGGACCGACGGAAGCGCTCAACCCAATGGGCATCCCAGGGCTGCAGCGGAAATAAAGCGGAGCGATCGGGTAGCCGGGACAGTAAATCAACCAGGCAGACGCTGACCGCGGCATAACAGGTATCCCAGTTAGAATTAATCGAGCGGGCCTTAAAGCCCAGCATGATCTCTACCGGCAATACCTCGTGGCTTAAACGGTCACAATCTTCAGCTGTGGCTGGTGGCACATAGCTTTCAACCCTGTGCAAATTCCAGTAGCGAGGACTATATGCGATTTCGTGAAGCACCAGGCCCGCCGTAATCCAGTAGGCCTCTTCACTGGTAATGACACCATCTAAATCAAATACAACAACGTTGCTCAAGACATCCCTTTCAATTGTTTAAACACACTCGGCCACTCTCGGTAATACCTATCTCAAAGATAGTGTATCATCCCGGTGCGAGCTTGGCGATAAACGTACGGGCAGACGGCACAAAAAAGGACAGCCAACGATCTCCTGGCTGTCCCCTTTGACGACTATGCTCGTTGTGCCGTGGCTAGCGAATAATCATTGTGCCCGCACCCTTATCGGTGAACAGCTCGCGCAGCAGGACGTGGGAATCCCCACCATCTACGATATGGACGCGAGGTACCGCGACCAGTGCGTCCAGGCAGGCCGTCACCTTTGGAATCATGCCGCCATGAATCACGCCCTCATCAATGAGCTTTCTGGCATCAGATTCGCGCAGTTCGGAGATCAGGTTGCCATCGGAGCCACAGATGCCGGCTACATTGCTTAAAAAGATGAGCTTCTCGGCGTTTAACGCGCCCGCCAGGTGTGCCGCCACCAGGTCGGCGTTGATGTTCAGGCAGGTACCATCTGGCCCTTCACTCAGCGGGGCCACAACCGGAATATAGCCATCTTTTAACAGGGCTTCCACTGGCGTCGGATCCACCGAGTCGACCTCACCCACAAAACCAAGACGCTCATCTATCATATGCGCCCGCACCATACCGCCATCGGTTCCAGAGAGGCCAATGGCCTTGCCACCCATCTGCGATGCCATCAGAACAAGGCCCTGGTTCACCTGGCCCAGCAACACCATGCGCACAATTTCCAGTGTGGCCGCATCGGTGACGCGCAATCCATTGACGAAACGGGTCGGCAGATTGAGCTTTGTCAGCCATTCATTGATATAAGGACCCCCACCATGCACCAGTACAGGGTAAGCACCCAGCGCACGCAGCCAGATGATGTCTTGCAGAACCGAACGCTGATGCTCCAGGGTGCTCCCACCCAGTTTGATCACCAGCGTTTTGCCCTTTAAAAAGTCAATATACGGCAGCGCTTCACCCAGTACCTGTGCGATAAGATGATGGTCGCTGATAACATCACCCTCTGGGGTGCGTGAAAATGAGATTGCCATAAACTGTACTCCTCAGAATAGATGATTGCAAAAAAATCTTATATGTGATGTAAAAAGTATTATGGATGTACGCCTAGCGAGGACAAACCGGTTGTCTCTGGCAATCCATAGAGCAGGTTCGCGTTTTGGATCGCCTGCCCGGACGCTCCTTTGACCAGGTTATCCAGACAGGAAACGACGATCAACCGTTTTGCTCGCTGATCAACAATAGGATAGATAAAACAATGATTGCTTCCATAGGTCCATTTGGTGTGCGGCGGTTGATCGACCACATGCACAAATGGTTCATTGGCATAGTACTGTTCATAGAGTGCGCGGATCTCGGTGGTTGCTGGCAAGGCCCCATTTTCGCCTTCCTTGAGGTCAGCATAGCAGGTAGCGAGAATACCGCGCGTCATCGGCATTAAATGCGGGACAAATGTAATACGTAACGCTTTCTCAAAAGGATGGCCATGGGCGGCGGCGACCGCCGTCAGTTCTTGCGCGATCTCCGGCATGTGCCGGTGGCCGGACAGGCCATAAGCGCTTACATCTTCATCGGCCTCAGGAAAGTGATAGGCCGCACTCGGATTGCGCCCACCACCACTGATGCCGGTCTTCGAGTCAATGATGACGTCGGGTCGAATGATATCGGCGGCAAAGGCAGGGCTCAAAGCAAGGATCGACGTGGTGGTATGGCAGCCCGGATTGGCTACCAGGCTGGCGTTTCGGATCTGCTCGCGATAGGTTTCGCATAGACCGTAGACCGCGTTCTCCAGCAGGGCTGGCGCCGGATGGGTATGCTTGTACCATTCTTCATAGGTCACGACGTCACGTAGCCGGAAATCGGCCGAGAGATCCACCACCTTTGTTCCACGCTGCAACAACTTGATCACGGCTTCGCCTGCCGCCGCGTGCGGCAGGCACACAAAAGCCAGGTCGGTCTGAGCAGGCTCTTCAGTAATCACGAGCGCTGGATCTATTGCTGGCTGCTGACCCTCCAGGGTAGGGATGCCCGCGCGCAGATAGGGGAATACCTCTTCCAGGCGCTTCCCTACGGTACTACGCCCGGTTACAGAGGTCACCACAAAATCAGGGTGCTGCGCTAATAAACGCAGCAGTTCCGATCCTGTATAGCTTGTTACATTCACAATAGAAACAGTCGTCATTGCCGTCCACCTCGCAAAAAACTTTTACCAATAAAAAAAGCCTTCATCCCTTATACTTCATTCTGCAAGGGACGAAAGCCATTGTTGCTCCCGTGGTACCACCCAGTTTGTCTTCCACATTTATCTGAGAAGTTGCTTAAACAACTACTCTCCTCGTACCACAGTGTAGCGAAGGTGGAAAGACCACTCTTTCTAGCTGTTGTGCTGCATGGGAGCCACCCATCTGTCCTACTTGCCCTGGCACGCTGCCCTTTTTCTTTCATTTGCCCTTCACAGTCTCTCTATTTACTAAAAAGGCTGGCACGAGAAAAAAGAGACACATCGAGCGAATTTTTCAACCAGGACTTTCTTCGGATAGCCGCTCACAAAGGGGTTCTGAGTGGGTACACCGTTCCGAACTCTCACCAGGCGTCGGATCTCTGTTGGCTCCCAATCTCATACTGAGTTTGATCATCGCGGGTCAGTCTTTATATATCAAGTTGTTATCAACAGCATAACAGCATAACATGTCTGTGTCAATTCATATTTTTTATGGTAGTAGTATAATCATATAGCACTATTAACCATATCCGACTGTACGCCTATTCGATCTCGCCCCCAATTAAATTTTTTTGCGTGAATCATTCTATAAAAAGTGGTTACTCTCATGATTATCGTCCAGAGCACACTTGAGCCTTCGTACCTGTGATGCTCAGGAGCTCACTGTGATTTAATGCATGGGGAGAGCTAAGCGCTCCCCATGCATCAAATCACAAAACCAATGCGGCCGCGCACGCGGACGCCTGTGTGGAGGCGCGCAAGTACCCCGATAAGATGAGGGTAAACATTTTACAAAAAATTCTTGCCGTGGATCATTGCATCGAGTAAAATGGGGAACGATGTGCCTGGAAGAGCAGGCACGAGCAAGCATACGCTTTTTTGATAGAGGAGGCAGTCCGAGAGCATGTCACTTTCAAAGAGTGCCCAGCGGGAAAAGACGCTGGCCGCCATGTCGTCGGTAATGGCAGCCATCGGCTTGACAGGCTTGAAAATTCTGGTCGCGGTTCTTACCGGGAGTCTGGGTATTATGGCCGAGGCGGCCCACTCGGGTCTGGACCTGGTAGCGGCGCTGATGACGTTTTTCGCAGTACGCGTCGCCGATCGTCCCGCCGATGCCAATCATAACTATGGCCATGCCAAGGTTGAAAATCTCTCCGCTTTCTTAGAGGCCTTGCTGCTGCTGGGCACGGCCATCTGGGTAATCATTGAGGCCTCTCGCCGTTTACTCTATCACGAGGGCCATGTCGATGCCAGCATCTGGGCTTTTGTGGTCATGCTCATTTCGATTGCGGTTGATGTGACCCGTTCACGCGTGTTGCTGCGCGTCGCCAGAAAGCTGGGAAGCCAGGCGCTGGAGGCAGATGCACTGCATTTCAGTACCGACGTCTGGAGCTCGGCGGTCGTGATCTTTGGCCTGCTGGTCGTTTACCTGACAAATCTCTTTCATTGGCCAGCGTGGCTAGCCCAGGCAGATGCGATTGCCGCATTTGGCGTCTCGGGCATTGTGATCTGGGTAAGCTTGCAACTGGCACGTGAGACCATCGATGCCCTGCTCGATCATTCTCCAGGCGCGCTGGCGACCCAGATCAAACAACGACTGACCAGACTGGATGATGTGATAGAGGTGAGGCGCGTGCGTGTGCGTCGCGCGGGCAACAGATGTTTCGCGGATGTGATTATATCGGCTCCACGCACGCTGACGTTTGAGCAGATTCACCATCTGAGCGATCTGGTCGAGGGTGAAACAACGGACGAGGCACATACCTTTTCAGCCGTGGATGACATCGATGTGGTGGTACACGTCGAACCGGTTACCTCTCCTAAAGAGACGGTCACTGATCAAATTCATTACCAGGCGGAACGCCATGGGGTACATGCACATGATATCCATGTGCGGGAGGTCGCCGGTAAGCTCGAAGCTGACTTTGATGTCGAGGTCCATGCCGATATGAATCTGGAACAGGCCCATACCATCGCCACGCAATTAGAACAGGCCCTGCTCCAGAACAATAGACAGCTGCGCCGTGTAACCACCCACCTGGAAGCGCCCGATGAAAATATCGTGCAGCGCCAGGATGTCACGATACAGTACCCAGAGATGGCCGCCAGAATGTGCCGCATCGCCGATGGGATCGCTGGCGCAGGAAGTGCCCATGATATCCACCTCTACCGGCCGCATAGATTAGTAGCAGAAGTAGGGGGTCATGGTACAAAAGGGGCACCCGAATTAGATCTTGTTTTGCATGCAATTTTCGATGCACATGCGCCCCTCAGTCAGGTCCATATTGACGCAGAAAAAATCAAACGCGCCCTACGCCGCTCATACCCCAATCTCAACACCGTCGTCATACACACAGAACCGCCAGAGGATCCAATCTGCTGAGATTATGTCGCCTCTTTCAACCTCTAGTACCGGGCTCTATCACCCGGCGCCAAGGTTGACGTACACGAAACGTCTATTATAATGGGTTAAGAACTAACACAATCTCACCTTCTATCATCGCCTGCGGCCCACCTGAGGTTTAGCACCTGCGGTGCTCAAAGGTCACATGTTTATTAGTGCATCGGAGGCGCGAATGCACCTCCGATGCACTAATAAACAAAACCGGCGCGGCCGCGCGCACAGGGGCGCGTGAGCGCCTCCTGGCAAAGAAAAAAAAACCATAACTTTTTTCGCACACAACCTTTTCTCCAGCCATACGGCCCGGGAAAAAGTATGGTACCTTATATACATAGGAAAAGCACAGCAAAAGTTGATAGTAAAAAGGTATGAATAGTAAACCAGGAAAATAGGAGCCATTAAGGAAATCACTTGCAACGATTCTGTCCACAATGAAAAGATCGGCCAATACATTTGCCAGGGGCTGGACAGGATGTCAAAGCTACACTCCTTAATTAGAAATCTTTCTCATGCAAACTACCAACCAGTTGATCTATTTCATTGAGAGGAAACACGAGCGTGGTAACAGATAGCAATGAGTTACTAGGGCAAGCGCTCGGAACATGTACACTCCAACGTCTCCTCGGACGCGGTGGTATGGGTGCAGTGTATCTGGCGCGCCAATCACGGCCACGGAGAATCGTGGCCGTTAAAGTACTTTTACCTGGCCTTCTTCTTGAGCAGCGATCACGTAACGAGTTTCTGGCCCGTTTTCGTCGCGAGGCAGATGCAGTGGCGGCACTGGATCATGTCAATATTATGCCAGTGTATGAATATGGTGAGCAGGGGGATCTTGCCTACCTGGTTATGCCCTATGTTACCGGTGGAACGCTGCGTGAGGTACTTGAGAAGCGCGGTATCCTTTCGCTGGAAGAGGTGGTTCCGATCATTGAACAGGCGGCTGCCGCACTGGATAGTGCGCATGCACAGGGCATTGTGCATCGCGACTTAAAACCAGGCAATATTCTGTTGCACGCCGATGGCCGCATCCTGCTGGCCGACTTTGGTCTGGCCAAAATGCTCAAAGATGTAACCGATCAGGAAAATACCAATGGTCACCTCACCAGCATCGGCACTATTGTGGGAACGCCGGAATACCTTTCACCTGAACAGGGAACCGGCAATAGCATTGATTATCGCACCGATGTCTATTCTTTAGGGGTGGTGCTCTACCAGATGCTGGCCGGTCGTGTGCCCTTTACGGGTACGTCTCCGGTGGCCGTGGCCATTAAACATACACTGGAACAGGCACCACCCATTACGCGCTTTAATCCACAGGTCCCAAAGAATGTCGAAGCGGTGGTAATGAAAGCGATGGCGAAATCTCCCGCCGATCGCTTTAACAGTGCTGGCGTCTTCGCGCAGGCATTGCGCCAGGCCGTGGCTGAAGCACTGGGAGATCGCTTCCCCAGCGTCGCGCCTCCCTCCCTTGGAGAACATATCACTCCTGTGCTTTTACCACCATTGAAGATGGAAAACGAATCCGAGACGCCGTTTGAACCAGTGACGTCTGATGATGAAAAGCTCGCTCAAGCAGTGGGGCAGCCAGATCAAAAAGAAGAGGCGACACCAGCGTCAATGTCAACCATGCAGGTCGAGCATGCCAGCGGTGATAGATCAGATGAGCAAGATGAAACCAGACAGGCCGAGGTGACACCTCTCCTTTCCGAACATACACAGAATCGCTTACAGGCAATGCCGACTGTTATCACCGAAATGGATGCTACCATTGCCGATCACGCTCTCCCGGAGACCCTGGCGGTACCGCTGGCACATGCGCCTGTGCACTCGGGCACGCCTACCGTCGATCCACCGGAGGCGCACTACTACCGCGAGGCAGAGACCGTGGGCAAACCAACACCATCACCATTGCCAGCTGCCAGCTCACAGCCACCGCAGGTCCAGTCCGCTCACGAGCTGCGTCAGCCACAGATCCAGGTTTATCCCGAACGGCTTTCTCACGCCAGGCGCCGTCAGCCTGGCGTACTCATGCCGCGCTACCTGGCACTCGCCGGCGCCGTGCTGGCCGTGGTTCTCGTTATCGCGACCGCCAGTATCATTTTCAGCAACCAGCACAGCGGTTCGCCTCATTCCCAGCCAGCTGACATTACCCAGGCCTCATCACCAGGCACGGGCACCGCGGTCAACATCGGCAAGACTGATCCCAGCAAGTCAGCTACGCCTTCACCGACGACGACCGTACACGCGAAATATCCTTTGCCTGATCCCAAAGTGAGCGGCATGGGAAGCCTTATCTATGGTACCAACTATCCAGGCACTTGCGATCCTCAAGGGGCGAAGTGGCAGGATACAAGCATCCAGGCGGTGTGCGGACCGGACGATTTACGTCTATCGAGTCCCTCATCCACTGCCGCCGGTACATTCCTGACCCAGTTACCCAACGGACAGACGCTGCCCGATAGCTATTATATCCAGGCACAGGTAAAGTTGAACACTCCTGGCAGCCAGTTTGGCTTCTATTACCGCTATAAACCTGATGGCGGCTACTACACCGTTATGTTTAACAGCACCAGTTGGACCACGACCTACACCGATAAAAATGGCAATCCATCTCAACTGGCCTCGATTGGATTGCATGGTACCCAGCTGGACAGCGATACCGCCACAATCGATATCCTTGTCCAGGGGAACAACTTCATCTACTACGTAAATGGTGTTCAGCAAGGAACGGCCAGCGGCAACTTCGGTGATAGCAATACCGGTGGCAGCATCGGTCTTACCGTTGCTTCAGGTTCAGATGTCTCCTTCAAAAATGTCGCCATCTACACAGCCTGACCTATACGCACCAACAAAAACGGACCCCGCCGGTGATCGGCGGGGTCCGTTTTGCCATCAGATGGACAGCAAATTAGCCTCTTATTTATTGGTGTAGATCTGTGAGAGATTATCCACAGGGGCGATTATTTTTTGCGATACCAGGAACTGCTCGGTCGATTGCCAGGTCGCGGGATCGTTATACCCCAGCTTTCCTGTGCCCTGGTAAATCGGGATGGTGGCCTTTAGTACCGCCAGCGCCTGATCGGTATTCATACCGGGCACGTAGCTCTTACTGATATCCACCGCTTTCTGGGGATCGGCAATGACATCTTTCAGTCCTTTGATGGTGGCCTCGACAAAGGAATGCACCGTCTGCGACTGGTTGGTGTAGGTGTCCTGGGTGGTAATGATGCCGTTGGAGACCAGTGGCGTGTAATCCGACACCGCAAAGGTGCGCACATGAAAACCATTCCGCTCCAGTTGCAGGGGCTCATTATTGGAGTAGCCAACCACGGCATCGACTTTGTGGGTGATCAGAGCCGAAACCTGGTTGAACCCGATCGATTGCAGCTTGACATCAGATGGCGTCAGTTTGCCCGCCTGCAGCAGAGCGAGCACCCCGGTGTGGGTCGCCCCAAAGGGTCCCGGCTCACCAATAGAATGACCTTTTAGATCAGCCAGAGTGCGAATTGAGGAGTCTTTGGGGACAATGATGCTGACAGGATAACGCTGAAAGATAGTCGAAACATCTATCGCCTGCAGGCTTTTATTTTTATCATGGGCCACCAGCAATTCATCGCCACTGGCAAACACGAAGTTGTTCTTCCCCGCGGCCATGGTGCCGATCAGATCGGTGACGATACCGTGGTTGAAGGTCACATTCAGGCCCGCATCCTTATAATATCCCTTGCTCTGGGCAACGTAAAAAGGGGCAAACTGGATATCCGGATTGTATCCTAACCCGATCGAAATATTCTTCAGCGATTTATCAGAGCTACCGCCGGAGTTGCTGCTGGTGCTATTTGTTGTCCCCACCTCTCCACAGGCGGCCAATAACACGGTGCACAGTACAGCGAGTGCTATCAGTTTCCAGGTCACAGGTAAACGATGAGATATGAATGACATCGAAGTAGTTTCTGCCTTTCAATTCGTTTTAAGACATGAGAATAGTAAACAGGTAGGTGCTTGTTCTACCGGTTACAACAAGATGTTTGCCGGTTGAGCAACACGCACAGCATGAGCGTCTAACGCGTTCTACTGTTTCTCAGTTAAGGGAACAATATGCATAGGCATATCATTCCCCGGTGGCGCTCCCTTTTATTAATAGATCCTATCCGCCAGTTTAATCAGCAGCCAGGTCGCGCTATAGTACAGGGCCGCCAGTATGGCCAGGATGATTACAGTGGCGAACATAAAGGACATGTTGTACTGATGCAGGGCCATCTGGATCAAGGCGCCCAGACCCTTGTCGGGGCTGCAGAAAAATTCCCCTACCAGCGCTCCCGTGATTGAGAGCGTCAGACCCGTGCGCACCGATGCCAGCACGGCGGGTAACGCCAGCGGGAACTCGATGTAGGATAATAATGAGAGCCCCGCCGCACCTTCTAGCCGCGCCGCGTCCAGCAACTCACGATCAATGGTCTGCACGCCAAAGATGGTGTTGATGACCATGGGGAAGAGCACGACCAGCATGCAGATGATCGTTACCGGCAATGGCCCGGTATTAAACCAGAGAAACAGAAATGGTGCGAGCACAATAGCTGGGATCGCCTGGCCGGCCGATAGGTACGGCTGCAGCATATTGGCCAGGAAGCGTGATTTGGCGACCCCATAGCCCAGCGGCAACGCCACCACCACACCCAATAAAAAGCCCGCCAGGCTTTCCTGCACGGTTACAAGAATATGCTCCCAGTACAGTCCTCCAACCAACCCATCAATCAAACTGGCAAACACGTCTTTAGGTGGTGGAAGGATAAACGCGTTAATGCGCCCGGTAGCAGTAGTAATATACCAGGCGAACAAAAGTAGTAGCCCTAAAACAAATGGAGGCAAAAAATTCCAGACGGTATTGAGTTTTTTCCAGGAGCGCGCCCGCCGGGCTGCTCCACCATTCTTTGCGTCCAGTTCAACAGATCTGGCGCGTCGATGTTTGCGCACATCCAGTTGCGCGCTATCAGTTCTTGAAGTTGTAGCACTCATAAGAATTGATATCCCTCGGTTCTTAGCCAATACCGACATCTCTTTTCTGAAAAAGGCAAAAAAGATAGATGTCAATTTAACTAACCCAGGGGGACATAAGAGGGAGATGTGATTAAACCAGGCGCCGGAGTGAATATACGAAAACACTCCATCCGCCACGGCGATGCCGTCAGACGCATGACACTGGTTCACATTATAACCTTCTCCCATCCGGACTATACCGTCGGCTTCGGCTTCTCACCGAATCTGTTCGCCATTGATCAAGAAGCAATCAATGGCAAACTCGCGGGCTCGACACAGCGTTATACGCCCTGTCATACCGCCGGTAGGGAATTTCACCCTGCCCCGAAGGTTTTATTTGTGGTTATTATGCCATATACGAGTCGAAATATGCAAGTGCTTAAGTTCGCAAGCTAACGGTTCTCGACACGATGAAATTCTTCACCATAACTGTAGCCGTACTTCTGGCCTATCTGGGCATTCAGGTCGCGCAGAAATTTTTCGAGCTCGGCGAAGCTCTCTCCCACCTGACTGTCGTGCGCCCGCAGAGCCTCAAGCTTGAGATCGATAGTTGAAGCAATATCAATGCTATGATTTTGCACCGGCGTACCAGAGATGTATACTTCCGAAACTTTGTGCGGCTGCAATCCTTCCTCCAGCAGTTCAGGGAAATCCCAGGGATTCTGGGAAGCGGGATAGATGGCCGATAACGTGGCCTCGCCGGCCGCCAGGTGATCGGGATGATAGCGGGGAATGATCAATTCAGGCGTCCAGGTACGTTCAGGTGACTGGCAGATAACACGCGAGGGACGATAGGTGCGCAATTGGCGTACGATCGAACGGCGTAGATCCAGGTCTGGCTGCAAACGACCATCAGGATACCCCAGAAAGATGACGTCTTTCACCCCCAGGATGCTGGCAGCGGCACGCTGCTCTTTCATGCGAGTCTGACTTACACGCAGCCTTGCTTCCAGACCGACGTCAGTCGCGCTATCGGAACCGCCACCACTGGCATCCGTACAGATAACATAATAGACATCCCAACCCTCACGCACCCACAGCGCCACGCTACCCGCGCAATCAAACTCTGCGTCATCGGGATGGGCAACTACAACCATGGCTACTTTATGCTGTTCTTCTTGCATCGCGATTTCTTTCGTTTGTATTTAAATATGTCCAATATGGAACCTGCAAAGACGCAGGAAATGCCCGCAAGAAGATGCCCACAACCAGCTTTTCATCTATCAGCGTTGCTCGTAGGCCGCACCTTGCGGGCGATAGTCTCTGCCATGCGGTCTCAAAAAACTGTTGCGGCGCACCGTGTTATCATTTGACCGCTCAGGCACCAACTGACCAATGTTTATTGTACACTATACATTAATCATTTTTGTTGGCAAGCACCATCAACAGGCCGCCCAGTGTAGAAAGGTTCTTGAAAAAGTGTACCTGGTGATTGGCACGGCCCGCGGGAGTCTCTTCTTTCCAGAAGGGATGCCCCACAAATGTTGTGGCTGTCAATGAACCAAGCAGCGCTAGCGCGGAGAGCTTTGGCAGCACACCCGCGGCCAGCGTGCTACCCGCGACAACCATCACTGCTCCATTCAAAATGGTAGCCTGCCGTGGCTGCGGCACACCCGCGGCCTCCACTTTTTGTACTCGTCCACCTGGTTCAGCAAACGCTCCTGCTCCACCCACAATAAAGATCGAACCTAGCAGTAATTGCCCCAGAGTCTTAAACATATCAGCTACTCACAATCCTTCGTAACAAAAGTGACTAATTAACACACTCTAGTCAGTCTATATAAAACAAGCAATTTCGCTTGCTCTCTATATAGCGCAATTTCAGGAGCAACGGTTTCACCTACCATACATCCTTCCCACGCCTGAATATTACTTCTATCCATGCGCTACCAGACACCGATCAACTACTTAATCATTATTGCACCTCTGGCTTTACATACCTCCGAATGATGGAACATCATTTATACTAAATGCGTCTTCACTGTAATCATTAAACGCACTGTAAATGCATGTCTATCCACTGGAGGGTAAATAAAGTTATGTGTAATTATGACGTCAGGCAGCATTTGATCACGCCACAACGCGGCTTTCATGCATTACGCAGACTCGCCGTGAGCGCAGTGATCTTTTGTGGTTTGCTGCTGCTATTAACCAACTGCAGGCAGCAGGGACAGCAACCTGTTCGATCACACTCGGTAGCTACGCATCCAGCAGTAAATGACACCAGGCGGCTCACCCAACCAGATGGAGGCGCTATCTCATTTCGTGCCACCACCTCGTATGCCACAGCTTTACGTATCGTAACCAATCTGGGACTGCAGCTCGCTATAGGATGCGCGGGACCGACTCTGCCCTGGCAGCCAATCGGTTCGAAAGATTACTTCAAGGTCACGCATGCCGTGGGCACTTCTGGAAAAATAGGAGCCACGCCCACAGTAACCTACTATACATACTTGCCCACAATCATGGCGAGGTCAACACCTTTAACCCCGGCCAATTGGCAGGCTCGTCTACTCAGCAATCCTGAAGTTGCCAACATTAAACGCCCTTTAGTTCTTCATTGCCCTATGATACCCACCAGACTGCCAGCCGAAGCAATGGGATCACTGACCCAAAAGCAAGCGGGAACCTATGTCAATGTCCATTTTGCCGCTAATGTAACCTATGATGATGCGCTGTATGCAGCACAAAACAATGGTTTTCGCCTGGCTAACTATTGTTATGAGCACGAACCAGGACAGCCGGCTGACTGGTTACCTATGAGTCAGGATCAGATCTTCGCCCATTCACATACACTGATCGTAGCTACCACTATCCTATCGTCAACAGATTGGGCGAAACGCATGGTTAGGGTGCAAGGCGTTATCTCCTTACAATATCCTTTTTCGAGCGCATGCTCATAATACTTTTGCCCGTGCATCAGCATTCACTGTGAGCGACCGGGTAGCTGTTGCTTGGCAGGACCTCTTCAGAGGGGATATAATGTTTTCACGAGGAGGCCTATGAGCACAGAATTACGTATTATACCAGTTACTGGTATTGGTGAGATCGACCCGGGCATTGACCTGGGAGTTCTCATTTATAAAGCATTACAAGAGCAACAGCTAACATTGGAAGCTGGCGATATACTGGTGGTGACGCAAAAAATTGTTTCCAAAGCAGAGGGGCGCCTGGTCAATCTAGAGACGATTGAGCCATCAGAGTTTGCGAAGGCTTTCGCAGAACGCAATCAAAAGGATGCACGCCATGTAGAGGTAGTATTGCGTGAGAGTAAGCGTATCGCGCGCATGGATCGTGGCGTAATGATCTCTGAGACGTATCATGGCTTTATCTGTGCCAACGCGGGCGTTGATGAGTCAAATGTCGAGGGTGGCGAGTTCCTGACATTGTTGCCAGTAGATTCTGATGAGTCGGCCCGCCAGATCCGGGGCCGTTTACAGGCGTTGTCCGATACACAACCACCGCTGGATATCGCGGTGATCATTTCCGATACCTGGGGACGCGCCTGGCGCAATGGGCAGGTGAATATGGCCATCGGCGTTGCGGGCATGGAGGCGATGGCTGATTATCGCGGACAGCGTGATGCCTACGGCTATGAGATGCGCGCCAGCATGATCGCGGTAGCCGATGAACTGTCCGCCGCCGCTGAACTGGTCATGGGGAAAGTCGATCGAGTTCCGGTTGCGCTGATTCGTGGCTACCACTATACACCAGCCGAGGGAACCGTTCACACGTTGACACGCGATAGTGCCACCGATATGTTCCGCTAGTCAAAATGGATTCCGTAGTATTTTCATGAAAGAAACCAATACAACTAATGATAGCGTGGCTGACCGTCCAGTTACCACACCCAAACGTGTCGCTGATCTTGCCACGTTGATGCGCAGTCGCCGTAGTGTTCGCCAGTACCAGGATAAGGCGGTACCGCGCGAGATGCTTCTGCAAATGCTGGAAGCGGCGCGCTGGGCTCCATCCCCACACGGGCGTCAACCCTGGCGCTTCGTCGTGCTCACCAGACCCGATCTCAAACAGCGCCTGGCCGATGCGATGGGCGCAACGTGGCGGGAAAATCTTGAAATGGATGGACAGTCTCCAGAGATCGTTACCATTCGTCTGGAAAAATCGTATCAGCGTATTCTACGTGCGCCAGCTTTGATTATGCCCTGCCTCTATCTGGAGGACCTGGATCAGTATCCCGATGCACGGCGCCAGGAAGATGAGAAGACGATGGCGGTCCAGAGCATCGGGGCCGCGATTCAGAACCTGCTCTTGACCGCCTATGATCTGGGGCTGGATACCGGTTGGATGTGCGCGCCTCTGTTCTGCCCAGAAGTTGCCTGCGCGGCCCTGGATCTGGATACCCGCTTGATCCCACAGGCGCTGATTCCCGTAGGCTATGCTGCGGCGGATCCCAAAAGGCGCCCGCGCCTGCCTTTAGATAGTTTAATAGTTCGCTTTGATTGAGGTAACAGATGATTGTCGTTCTAGCCGGTGGAGTCGGCGCCGCACGCTTCTTACAGGGCCTCGTCCAGGTCGTGCCACAGGAGGAAATTACGGTCATTACCAATACTGGTGATGATCGCGTCTTTTATGGACTCAATGTCTCACCCGATACCGATATCGTGATGTATACCCTGGCCGGTATTGTCGATGAGAAAAATGGTTGGGGGATTCGCGGTGATACCTTCCATACCATGGAACAATTGACCAGCTATGGCCATGAAGACTGGTTCGCGCTGGGAGATCGGGACCTGGCAACGCATATTCATCGGACCGCACGCCTGCGCGAGGGCAAGTCATTAAGCGAGGTGGCCGATGAACTGCGTGCGCACTTCGGCTTAAAGCTACGCATCCTGCCTATGAGTGATCAACCTGTTGCTACCCATATTCAAACGCCGGCCGGACTTTTTCATTTTGAGGAATACATGGTTCAACGCCGGTGTTCTGATGAAGTACAGGATGTTGTTTTTGTGGGGGCCAAAGAGGCGAAGCCCGCGCCCGGCGTGCTGGAAGCGCTTAAAACAGCCGATGCCATCCTGCTGGCGCCCAGCAATCCTATCGTGAGCATTGGCAGCATTCTGGCCGTCCCAGGCATCCACGATGCGTTGCATGAGACCAGTGGCATGATTGTCGCGGTCAGCCCGATCGTGGGGGGTGCGCCCATCAAAGGACCCGCGGATAAGTTGATGCGGGGCCTGCATATGGATGTATCGGCGGTTGGCGTTGCCCGCCACTATCGCGATTTCCTTGATGTCATGGTCATCGATACTCGCGATGCACACCTGGCCGAGGCTATTGAGGACCTTGGCATCCCTACGTCTGTCACCAATACTATTATGAGTGACAGTCAGGCGAAGGCCGAGCTCGCCCGCCATGTCCTGCGTGCAGCGGGCCTGGATAATTGGTGAAGGTAATAGGAAAAGCTTGTGAAATATACAGCCCTTGTCCCTGTGAAATCGCTTGAAGCGGCGAAAAGCCGACTCGCTTCCCACCTGACAGCCGAACAACGCGCCAGTCTTATGCTGGATATGCTCCACCATGTTTTGCAGACCTTGCAGGTAAGCCAGGTCTTCGAGCATGTCTCGGTTGTTAGCGCTGATACTCGCGTGCTACAGCAAGCTCAACATTGGGGGGCGCAGGCTCTGGTAGAAACACAAGCTGGTCACAATCCCGCTTTGACCGCCGCCGCTACCCATGAGCTTTTGCAGGGGGCCGATGCCCTGTTAACCATATCAGCCGACCTGCCTTTGCTGCAGGTGGCTGATATTGGCCAACTTGTTGAAGAATCGAGATGTCACGATGTTGTCATTGCCACATCACAGGATGGCACCGGGACCAATGCCCTGCTTACCCATCCTCCACTGATCCTGCCCTATAAATTTGGCGTGAATAGCCGCTACCATCACCAGAATGAAGCCCAAAAACGCCATCTTAGCTACACGGTCCATCATAGCCTTGGACTTTCCCTGGATATCGACACGATTGAGGATATCTCGGCCCTTGAGCGCTATGATATGACTACATTTGCCTCTTGCGGTCGCCTGGTTCTCTGATACAGGCGTCAACAACACTTTAGTGTGGACCTGCCATGCCAAATTCGGTGCCACAGGGTCCACCATCAGTATTCTCAGCAATGGAGACCTCTTCACCGTTCAGGGTTAGGATCGGTCGGTACCAGAGCGACATGCGCTCGGAGGAGCGGCCAATATAGTGACAGATGAATGAGCGCCGATAGCGGTCCCGGCTGGTGTTGGGCTGCGAACCATGAACCAGGCTGCCATTGAAGAATAAGACATCACCCGGCTCCATATCCACCGGCACCGCCTGCAATCCCTCGGGGATAGGAACATAGTCTTTGGTAAAGGAGACGCTCTCATCAGCCTCTTCTGGACAGCAGATACCCATGTTCTGCGTTCCCGGCACCACCTCCAGACCACCATTCTCTCGATCCACCTTGTCCAGCGCAATCCAGGCCGCGATGCACGTTCCCGGTTCAACACGCAGGAAAAAGTTGTCCTGGTGCAGCGCCTGCCCTTTCCCACCCGCCGGCTTAAAGTAGAGCATGCTCTGCGCGGCCAGCGGTTCCTCTCCGAATAGATCTTCCAGAATATTCCCTAGTCGTGGATCCAGCAGATAGCGCAGAGCCATATCGTTAAAGCGATGTGGATGCATGATACGCGGATATTGCTTGAGTATATCTCCATTGGCCTGCTCGGCGGGAACCGGCTCAAAGTAGCCGGGAACGCGTCCTCGGGCATGCACCTGCATGAAATTTTGGATCAGTGCTTCGACTTCGGAGGGTGCCAACAGGTTCTGTATCACCAGGTAACCATCTTGCTGAAATGCTCGCAGTTGCTCAGCTGTTAGTCGCTTCATCGTCGTTGACATGCTTATCCTCTTCTTTCTCAATAATTAAGCTGGCAGCGTTTCTGACTCCCGTCCCCCTGGGGGCACGTGCGCGCCCCCATGACCGGATAACTGCCCTGCCTTTACTGTAGCTGACCCTGGCAGAAAAAAGAATAGACAGGCCGGTCGAGAACATGTACAATCCTGCTATATGACAATTGAAGAAATGACCTCACCACCACCAGCGATTCTCGTTACAGGCTCCTTTCAAGAGCATGAGGATTACGCAGTTTATCGCGCACATGGATCAGGCAACTGGCTCATCACCTATACACTCGCGGGTCAGGGGCTCTATCGCCAACCTGGCGTGCAGTTGCTGGCCACGCCAGGAACGCTTGTCTTGCTGCAACCGGATGCCGTTCACGATTACTCGGTTCCCCGTGATGGCTATTGGGAGTTTCTCTGGACCCATTTTCAGCCACGTTTGAGCTGGCTGTCGTGGTGGCAACTACCTGAAAAAGGACGCGGATTGTATGCCATCTCTTTATCATCTTCAGCGATACGTGAACGGATACACAATACATTCCTACAACTGCATGCCGATGCCAGCGCTCCCTCAAGCCATCTTTCCACTTCTCGGCCGGAGAACAACTCACCAGGCGTCCAGAGAAGCATGGATATGCTGCAACGTGAACTGGCACTCAATGGGCTCGAAGAGATCTTATTGCTGGCTACCCGTGCATCAGCGCAACAGGTCAGGCAGGCGCTAGACCCACGCATCCAGTCGCTGCTGCAGATGATGGCGGAAAACCTTAAAACACAGTATGATCTGAAGACGTTGGCCGCGCTGGTCGCGCTTTCTCCCTCACGCCTCTCTCACCTTTTTAAACAGGAAACAGGTAATTCGCTGATCAACGTGCTGATCGCCCTGCGGCTGGACAAAGCTACCAGGCTACTGGAGTTCAGCAACCTCACCATCGCCACCATCGCGGAAGAAGTAGGTTTTAGCAGCCCTTTTTATTTTAGCAGACAATTTCATCAACGCTTTGGACAGAGTCCTAGCGAGTACAGGCAGGCATTGGAGCAGCATACTGCACACCAACCACTGACACCATGAAAAGACTCCCTACCAAAACATACATGCCTTTCCATATCCTCATGTACGAATTGCACAAAGCAGGTAACTACAGAAATCCACAAAACACAAAATCAGGTCATCCCTTAAGCAACGATATGAGCGCGAAAGGACATAATACCAGGTTATATTCTTGTATCAACCATTTTTCAGCATGCCACCCATGTAGAGAAACCTATTTTGTGTTTAGTATGCACATCGATTCTGGAGACGACAAATCCCCCTGGCACGGTCGTGGTTGTCTAAATAGACAGAAAGCCGAACATTTTTCAGCACGGATTGTGCATTGTGCACAATTTATGGTCGGTAAGTTTCGGATAAACTGTCTGTAGTATACTCCTCTATAACCGTCATATTATAAAGGCAGGCAAGTACAATCTCGTGGGCACGAGGTTAATGAGCTTAATACTATGTATTAATCGCTTACGGCACTATTGGGCAATGCATGCCATCATTTCCTGCAATGATGCGAGGATACCATGTTAAGAGGAGAACAAGACAGATGACCCCAGAGGAAGTCTTAAAGCTAGCGAAAGAAAACGGAGTCAAGATTGTCGACTTCAAATTTTCTGATCTACCAGGTACCTGGCAGCATTTCAGTGTGCCCGTGCATGTATTATCAGAAGACTTATTTTCCGAGGGCTTGCCATTCGATGGTTCCAGCGTTCGCGGCTTCCAGACCATCAATGAGAGTGATATGCTGGTGATCCCCGATGCCGATACGGCGTTCCTGGATCCATTCACCAACATTCCAACTCTGAGCCTCACATGTGATATCGCTCATCCTGGTCGAGCCGGTAGCCAGAAGCCCTATAGCCGTGACCCACGTTATATCGCGCGCAAGGCGGAAGATTACCTGCGCAGCACAGGCATCGCCGATACCGCCTTCTTTGGTCCGGAAGCGGAGTTCTACATTTTTGATAACGTTCGCTACGCTTCTGGCGATAATATCCAATATGCAGAGGTCGATTCGGAAGAGGCTCACTGGAACAGTAAGGGCCGTGAAGATGCTCGTAACCTTGGACACCTGATGAACGTCAAGGGCGGCTATTTCCCGGTTGCCCCGAGCGATACTTACCAGGATCTACGTTCAGAGATGGTGATGAACCTGGAGAACCTGGGCATTACAGTTGAAGCCCACCACCACGAAGTTGGCGCCGCCGGCCAGTGTGAAATTGACTATAAGTTTGGCACCTTGCTCAACACAGCGGATAAGCTCCTGCTCTTCAAATATGTGATCAAAAATACCGCCCGCAAATATGGGAAGTCGGTCACATTTATGCCCAAACCAGTCTACGGCGATAACGGATCAGGCATGCATACCCATCAGAGCCTGTGGAAAAATGGCCAGCCGCTCTTCTATGAAGAGGGTAGCTACGCCAACCTATCGCAGATGGCTCGCTACTACATCGGCGGCGTGCTGACCCACGCTCCTTCGATCCTGGCGATCGCGGCCTCCTCCACCAATAGCTATAAACGCCTGGTTCCAGGCTTTGAAGCGCCAGTAAATCTGGTCTTCTCACAGGGCAACCGTAGCGCGGCCATTCGTATCCCACGGACCGAGAGTCCCAAAGCGACCCGCGTGGAGTTCCGCCCACCCGATCCAACGGCGAACCCATACCTGCTCTTCTCCGCCTTACTCATGGCCGGTCTGGATGGTATCCGCAACGAGATCGATCCCAGCCAGTATGGCTATGGTCCCGTCGATAAAGACCTGTACAGCATGAGTAAAGAAGAATTAAGAGAGATCAGCTCGGTACCAGGATCACTGGATGAGTCCCTTAAGGCTCTTGAGAACGATCATGCCTTCTTGCTTGAAGGTGGCGTCTTTACCTCGGACGTACTGGAAAAATATGTGGATCTCAAGCGTGAGCAAGCCGACCAGGTTCGCCTGCGCCCAAATCCCATCGAATTCTCTATGTACTACGACGCCTAGTCGATACCATAGCGCAAAAAAAGATCCCGACTATTTTAAGTAGCCGGGATCTTTTTCTTGAAGAACAGCTATCAGTCGCCTCCTGGTATATTGTGTCTGTGCTGTTGGCGCACTGCGCCAACAGCACAGACACAATATACCAGGAGGCGCTCAAACTCCTTTTACAAACGAAAATAAGACATCTTCAAAACAAATTTAATAAGAAGTGCAAAAAATCTTACCTGCTTTGATGCCTCCCATTCATCATTGTAGAGATTGGTAATGCAGCCGGCGAATTCCTTAATAGTCTGTATCCCATACACGTCATAACAGTAGGTATCCCACATGCGTCTACAAACGTGCTATAGTATGACATAAAAGCACGTTCGTTAGACTTACATATAGAGGGGCACAGATATGAAATTACTTGTAGATAGCTATGGACGACGTATTAAAAGTATGCGTATCTCGATTACCGATAAGTGCAATTTTCGTTGCACCTATTGTATGCCTGCGGAAGGACTCCCCTGGCTTAAGAAAGATGAGATTCTTTCTTATGAAGAGATTATACGTATCGCGCGCGTTTCGGTACAGATGGGCATTGAACAGATCCGTCTGACCGGCGGCGAACCACTGGTGAGACGTGATGTTCCGGAACTGGTTCGCCAGTTGGGACAACTTGAGGGGCTACGTAGCCTGAGCTTAACGACGAATGGCATCTTGCTGAAACAACAGGCGAAGGCGCTGGCCGAGGCAGGGTTGACACGCATCAATGTCAGCCTGGATTCTCTCCTGCGCGAGAAGTTCGCACGCCTGACGCGACGCGATCAATTAGATAAGGTTCTCGAGGGGCTGGCCGAGCTAGAACACTATCCTTCTATTCGCCCGATTAAGATCAACGCGGTGGCGATGCGTGGCTACACTGAGGAAGAGGTCCTCGCGTTTGCCCGCCTGGCTCGTGATAAAGCATACGTTGTACGTTGGATAGAATTTATGCCACTAGATGCGGATCAAATCTGGCGCAAAGAAGATATTCTAACTGGAGCCGAAATCAAACAGATTATTGAATCCGAATATGGCCCCTTGCAAAGAATTACCTCTGGAGACCCATCCGAAACCGCTCGTCGCTACACATTTAGTGATGGCATTGGCGAAGTCGGCTTCATTAATCCTGTGAGTGAGCCTTTCTGTTCTACCTGTGATCGTATTCGCCTTACGGCGGATGGGCAATTGCGCACCTGCCTCTTCGGTACCGAAGAAACCGATCTCCGCACGATTGTACGCACACATACGGACGATGAGCCACTCGTGGAAGCGATCCGCCAGGCGGTGCTCAACAAAGAATTAAAACATTATATTGGTGATAAACGGTTTCGTAGAACTAACCGGACGATGTCAAGGATCGGCGGATAGTTCAATCAAACGATTGATAGTACACCTACTTTACATATAAAAGTGATACTTTTTTGTAGCTATCCACCTCGTTACTACAGTGTAAAGATTTGCAAAAAGAATGTTACAAAAAAACGGCAGGATCGTCATTATAGTTAATAGACAAAATATATATTGTCTGACATATTATTTTGTCTTAATGCATTAACATCGTAGTAAATATTCATCCGGTCTGACTAGAATCGCAGGCCAGAAAGAGGAAATTGTGGCAAACGAGGAAGCGGATCTGTTAACAGTTGGCGAGGTGGCAAAGCAACTACGTGTTGACGATACAACCGTTCGCCGATGGATTAAAAGTGGTGTGCTTGAGGCGATCTCACTTCCCCATAGTGGTATACGCCAGGCATATCGAATTCGCCGTTCAACACTGGAAGCCTTACTTGCAGCCCCATCCTCTCTTCTTGAAGAGGACAATGTCGGAGTAGAAACAGATTAGTATCTCAGCTTCCGAACTGCTAGTATTTTCCCCCCCACTAGCAGACGGAGGCTTTTGTGCGCATTTATGTATCCCGCTCTTTGCAGCTCTGCCATTTATTACTATATTTCCATGCGATAGAGTTGCAAGCCATCAATATTAAATTGATGCACGACTGCTAAATCACATTTTACAGCCAGCTGAGACGACGCCTGATCAGCACCTGGGAGTAAGGCCTCAAAGTAGATCGGCACTCCCTCAGCTTCAGCTTCAAATTCGAAATCTGAGGCCAGCAGCCGCGCCCGATTTAAAGCCCCGACCAGTAATGCGCGACCCGCACCTCTACGCCGATGCTCGGGATGAACCGCACCTCGGCAGCGTAAATGATAGCCTTCAGCATCCCTCAGGCATTCTACAATGGTGTAACCGACAATCTCCCCTTCTATCCCTTCCAGCGTTCCTGCCTGCCCCCAGGTTAACAATTCATCGTCGTCATCGGTCATTACGAAGGCATTCGCCTGGGCTTCACGTTCGGGGGCTAGAAACCAGGCAGTGAATGCCTCTTCGCTCGTCGTCGGAATGCGATCGGCAATGGCGGCCGCCTGTCGAATGTTGATAATGGTAGAAATATCTCCCGGACGAAAATAGCGAATACGCATAGACTTGTCCATCTTTCTCTAAGTAAACATTTTCAGCTATGTATACTATACTATGTCGTTCCGGACTCGCATAGCGCCAGTCAGCATCATTCGTATATACCCAGGGAATTGTTCCTTTCATCCATACAAAAGGACGAAATATCCCAGCCCCCCCAACAGCGGAGCAACATATATATGAGTTATACTATAAGCACATACTGTTACTATACAGCCTGCGACCACATATCACTGTTCGCCAAATGTATCACGGTCGCACCTATACTAGAGGAGATCATCTATTTTGGCTGCGCTTACCCATCTTCAAGAAATCCGCCAGGCCCTCCCGGCCACGATCAGACAGATCTATTTAAATACCGGTACCTTTGGTCCTTTGCCCGATTGTGTACCTCAGGCGATAACGGCCCGTATTCAGGAAGAATGGCAGGAAGGTCGCCTGGGACCTCATGGTTTTGGAGGGATCACGACGATCTCTCAGCAGGCACGTGAGCATGTCGCTCGTTTGCTCCACTGCCAGGAAGAAGAGATTACGCTCACGGATAATACCGGTGAAGGTATGAATATCGTGAGTTATGGTATTAACTGGCAGGCCGGCGATGAGGTGATTACAACCAACCATGAGCATATCAGTGCATTGGCCCCTCTCTATCAGATACGCGATCGCACAGGCATCGTCATCCGCATCGCCGATCTGGGTCCCCAGGCCAATCAATCCGCCCGGACCGCTATCGAGCAGTTGATCACGCCACGCACACGTCTCATCTCCCTTTCCCACGTCACCTGGACCACCGGGGCCATCGTGGATGTGCAGGAAGTAGCTGACCTGGGCCGCGCGCACAACATTCCCGTCCTCATTGACGGAGCTCAATCCGCCGGTAACATCCCCCTCGATGTTGCCGCGCTGGGAGTGGATTTCTATGCCATCCCAATGCAAAAGTGGCTGTGCGGACCTGACGGGACAGGAGCACTCTATGTGCGCAAGGATTCGATGCACTACATTCAGTCAACGTATGTAGGCTACCATTCTATGAAGTTTGGCCCTGCTGGAGACTGGGAGTTGCACGATCACGCACAACGCTTCGAGGTTGGTGGCCGTCAGACTGCGGCCATTAATGGTCAGAGCGCCGTTCTGCACTGGCTGGAAACGGTGGTCGGCTATGACTGGCTCTTCGCACGTATCAAAGAGCTGAATAGCTACGCCTACCAGGCACTTAAACAGATCCCTGATCTGACTATCCTCACTCCCGAACCTGGCCACAATGGCATCCTCTCATTTACTATCGCCAATACAGATGAAGCACAGCTCGTTACTTATCTGCGCGAAAAACACAATATCGCCACCCGCAGTATTCCAGACAACAAAGCCCTGCGCATCTCAACCGGTTTCTTCAATACTGAAGAGGAGATCGATACCCTGGTTCGCGCACTTCTAACCCGCGAATAACCTTCATCCACCGCGAAGAGGCACCCTTGAACGGTGCCTCTTTTCCTTTTGCCCCTACATCCTTTACGCTTTTCATGCCAGCTGTAGCTTTTCTCAACTTGAGCAAAAGCGTTTTTAAGTTTACAATAATAAAGTCTATGCTAGATCATAAATCTCTAGTAAAGACCTGATATATTGATCACTTTAAAGCGAAAAACAGGTACAACATTGAACCTTCTGGAGGAGAAAAGACGACATAAAAGCTACAGGCATGCATCCTCTGCCGGAAAAAGGCTGCTGTCTGCCTTGCTTCAGCTCACTCGGTTCGACAGCCTGAGCTTAATTGAAGGAGTTATAGCGTGGCAAAAAACATTCAAGATCATCCAGTCCTGGCACAGTCGTCACCTCGACAAGCCCTGCTGGAAGATTACCTGCGTGTGCGTCGCTTCTCAGAGCAGCTCTGTGTCCCTCTGGTAACAGAAGATTATGTGATTCAGTCGATGCCCGATGTTAGCCCTACACGCTGGCATCTGGCCCACACTTCCTGGTTCTTTGAAACGTTTGTGCTATCATCGTATATGCCAGACTACACGTCTCCTCATCCACAATACGCCTATCTGTTCAATTCTTACTACAATTCGGTCGGTGAGCGCCATTGCCGGCCCAAACGAGGCTTGATTTCACGGCCTACCGTTCAGGAAACATATGCTTATCGCCGGTATGTGGATGAGTGTGTCAGCAACTTTTTATCGACATGTACCGACGAGGCCCTGACCAAAGCTGCGCCAGTGGTAACATTGGGCATCCATCATGAACAGCAACATCAAGAATTGATGGTGACGGACATCAAACATGTCCTCTCCTGCAATCCTTTGCACCCGGTTTATCAGGAGCAAGCGCTTTCTTCCACCACGCCTCCCTCGGCGCTAAGCTGGATCAGCTATCCAGAACAACTGGCCTGGATCGGATATGAGGGTGATGGCTTTTTTTACGACAATGAAGGACCATACCATCGCGAGTTTGTAGATGCTTACCAGTTGGGCTCACGCTTGATCACCAACGGCGAGTATCTCCAATTTATTGAGGATGGAGGCTATCAAAATCCTTTGCTCTGGCTCTCCAGCGGCTGGAATACGGTTCAGAGTGAGCAGTGGCAGGCGCCGCTGTACTGGGAGAAACATGAGGGACAGTGGATGATGATGACGTTGAGTGGTCTGCGACCAGTTGAACCGACCGAACCGGTCTGCCATGTCAGCTATTATGAGGCCGATGCGTATGCACGCTGGGCCGATGCACGCCTGACAACCGAAGCTGAGTGGGAACTGGCGGCCAGGCAGGTACCGACCGAGGGTAACTTTGTTGAAAACCAGCAGTTCCATCCGGTTCCGCTGAAAAAAACGGTCGATCCTATCAAACCGGAACAGATGTATGGGGACGTCTGGGAGTGGACGCAAAGCGCGTATCTACCGTATCGTGGTTATCATCCCGCACCCGGTGCGCTGGGCGAATATAACGGCAAGTTCATGTGCAATCAGTTTGTTCTGCGTGGCGGATCTTGCGCCACCTCCGTTACCCATATTCGTCCCACTTACCGCAACTTCTTCCCACCAGATGCACGCTGGCAATTTATGGGCATTCGTTTAGCACGAGAGGTGTAACATCGTACAGAGCATTCAGGAACAACTTGAGCGGTATGATTTCGCCCCTAAACAGAAAACGGTTCGGATGGAAATTTTGCGAGGCTTGCAGAAGCCGATTAAAGAACTTCCGAGCAAGTACTTTTATGATGAGGTTGGCTCACAATTATTCGATCGTATTACAGAACTCGATGAGTACTATCTTACACGTACCGAGTTGCAGATTATGCAGCAGCAGATCCAGGATATCGCGGCCACCCTGGGACCATGCTGCATGCTCATTGAGTATGGCAGTGGGAGCAGCATGAAGACGCGGCAGTTGTTAGATCACCTGGCGCAACCAGTGGCCTATGTACCTATCGACATTTCTAAAGAACATCTGCTGCAGGCCTCTCTCAGACTGTCACAGTCCTATCCAAAGCTCGAAATCCTACCCATTTGCGCGGACTATACGAGCAATTTCGCCCTGCCCGATCCGACACAGCCAGGAGCTCGTAAAGTAGCTTACTATCCAGGCTCTACAATCGGGAACTTTGATCGAGGGCCAGCCAGAAAATTTCTGGCTCAGATCGCTCATACCTGTGGCCGGGGCGGCGGCCTTTTGATCGGAGTTGATCTGAAAAAAGATTTCGCCATCTTACATAGCGCCTACAACGATCGGGCGGGAGTTACCGCTGCTTTTAATCTGCATCTGCTGGAGCGGCTCAACCATGAGCTCAACACTGATTTTCAGCTAGATCATTTCGGCCATTATGCGTTCTACAATCCAGCTGAGAGCCGCATTGAAATGCATCTGGTAAGCCAGCGAAAACAGCAGATCCAGGTGGGAAAAGAAAAGATCGTATTTGATGAGTACGAGAGCATCTGGACTGAGAGCTCTTATAAGTACACGCTTGATGAGTTTGGTCAGCTCGCTGCCAGCGCTGGCTTTAAAGTTGAACGCATCTGGCTTGATACGCAGAAGTTCTTCAGCATCCAATACCTTTCCGTCATCTAGCCTTTTACCGGTTACCGGCAGGCGCTATCTCTATTAGGGAGTGTTTGACTTCGGTCACTCTGGGGGCACACGAGTGCCCCCGTACGCGCGTCCACTGCGCAGCCGCGCTGGTTTTATATGGTAGTACAGCAGGAGCGCGGATGCGCTCCTGTTGTACTACCATATAAAGAGCTATTGAGCTTCGCAGATGCCCACGAGTCCATTGGGTAGTGCTGGCGCACGCCAGCACCACCCAAAACCAGTGCGGAGGCGCCCATGGGTCCCCACGATGACGGGAGTCAGGCTCACCACTGGTATTTATAGTGCTTTATTTGCCTACGTAGGCAATGACGTCGATCTCTACCATGAAGCCTGCTAACTGGCTACCGACCGTGGTGCGAGTGGGTTTGGGATCGGAGAAATAGCTGGAATAGACCTTATTATAGTCGGCGAACAGGCTGAGATCGCTGAGGTGAACGGTTGATTTGACCACGTCGTCCAGCGTGGCTCCGCCCGCAGCCAGGATCGCTTTGATATTTTCCAGCACACGTGCCGTCTGTTCCTCAATTGTCTGACCCACAATTTCACCAGTGGCTGGATCAATGGGTCCCTGGCCGGAAACAAAGATAAAGTCTCCGGCGCGCAGTCCTTGCGAATATGCGCCTCGCGGCGTCGCACCTTGCCGGGTAGAAATCTGCTGCTTTGGCATACACAATCACTCCTTCTCTGCTGACTACTTCCAATCAATAGCCATACATTCAAAGACTCTGATAGCTCTTATTGTATCAGACCGCGGCAGGCTACGGGCCACGTGACCTCTACCTGCTCATTGCGGATCCCCACGATCTGGTTGAAGAGGTTGGTGACGGTACAGCAGTGATTGGGAATCACGGTCAGGCGCTCGCCAATTGAGGGCTTGTGAGCGCAGGCGGAGAAATCTACGTGACCGTGTTCTTCGGACTGTGAGTAGATGACGGCCTCGGGATATTCCAGAATGAGGCCATAGCCGGGCGCGCTTCCCAGATCAGACGAAAATGTTTTGCTTCCGCCATCAATGATACGTCGGTTATCCGTTGGCTGGCTGACGACCGTGACAGTAACCTTGAAGGCCAGTTCGTCCAGGGTCAGCGCGCCCGATTGCAGAGCATGACGATCTCCATAAACATATTCGCCCGCCCGGTGCTCGTTGATCTCGGAAAAATCCTGCGCCTGCCACGAACAGTGGGTGCTCCCACCGCTGGTACGCTCCAGTGGAAGCTGGTCGGCGGCAAGCAAAGCCCTGGTTTCGCGTACAAAAGTGTTGGCACGTTCACTGCTAGGATAGGTCATCAGGCCAGCGAAGTGGAGACCGGGAGCATCAGCAATCAGACGGGCCAGCGTGGCGGCGGCCTCAGGAGTCTGTACGCCGCAGCGCTCCAGTCCGGTGTCGCATTCAACCAGCACAGGCAGCGTCAGGCCAGTTTGCGCCATCGCCGCCGAAAGGCCACGTACTACGATCTCATCATCAGCGGTAACGCTCATACGGCATCGACGCGCCAGTTCAACCAGGCGGTCCAGCTTTCGCTCGCCGATGATGTTATAGGGGACAAAAATATCCTGAATACCCGCGTCAGCCATGACTTCAGCTTCGCCAAGCTTCTGACAGGTAATACCTACCGCGCCATGTTCAATCTGCATGCGAGCAATCTGAGGGATCTTATGGGTTTTAATGTGCGGTCGATTAGCGATCCCATATCGATCCAGATGCGTCTGCAGACGTGCAATATTGCGTTCTAGCTTATCCAGATCTACCGTGGCAACTGGAGTTTCTAGCTGATCTCTATGCATGATGTGGCGACAACCTCCCTGCTCTCATTACCATACGTTCGGACCTCGCGTCCGATTAAACCTTGTACCACTACGCAACAAAAAAGCCACTCGTGTGGGCAGGTGAGACGGCGACTTCCTATTTTCCCACGCAGTTGCCCACGCAGTATCATCGGAGAGGAAGAGCTTAACTTCCGTGTTCGGGATGGGAACGGGTGTACCCTCTTCGCTATAGTCACCAGCTCACCTGCACATACAAGCGGCTTTTCTTGACAGAGAGAATACTATCACAGCTATCCTCCCCTGTCAATACCTTCGAAATCACTCTTATAAAAAGGTTATCCTGCTTGACCAGGCAGCGGTGGCGGCACCGCAACCGGTTGCAGCCCATAAGCGATTTTGAGCTCTCTCACCTTGTGTGGCCGCAAAATAATAACAGCATTAATAAGCAAAATAGCGCAATATATTCCAGAGCTTAACAACGCCAGGTTTAAGGATGTCGACAAAACCTGTCTGGGATTTACCGTCAATAAGATCAAACCTGGAATGTCTTTTGCCGCATGAAATAAGATGCCCGGCCAGATTGAGCCCGTACGCAGGCGCAGCCCGGATAACAGCACCCCAAAGCCAAACGCGAACAGCGCCTGCCCGAAGACATAGTTCCAGGTAAAACCAGCCAGAATATTACTCAGGTGAACCACACCGAAGAATACCGAGGAGATAAGGACGGCGGGCCAGATCCCCATGGGAAGCGCACTCTGCAAAAGCAGTCCGCGAAAGAGACTTTCTTCGGTAAAGCCTACCAGCAGCGCCGCAATCAAGGCCAATACAATAATTGTTGTGCTGCTCTGCCTGTTGACAAGCGGAAACGCGACGATCGAGGGAAGGACAATAACGATAAACGGTATAATATACAGGGCGATGTCCCTGCCCCGCACACCGCGCGTAAAACCTATCTGCCTCCACCAGCCCAGGAGCGATAGAGGGATGACTGCCAGCACCACATAAAAGCATTCGCCGATAATATTTTTGATGATAAAAGATGGATGCCAACCTTTCATTACCAGCAGGAGAAGATAGCTAAAAAGGCGAGAGGCAATGATGAAATAGAGGAGGAACAATACAGTACTGAGGAAAGGATGCTGCCGACAAAATCGGTTTAAAGGACTATTCTTTTCCTCAACCATAAATCTGCCGGGCTGAGGCCGGTACGATTCAGCCATAGGGTCTTGCATTTCACTTACTTTCCTTTTGATTTTTAGTCATTACCACAGTTGATATGATACGGCTATTCGCCCCAGACATGGCGCAGCAAGCGCAGCCAGTTGCCATGTAAGATAGCTGCACAATCCGCTTCGGCATATCCGCGCTGCGTTAAAAGCGATCTCAACAGTTGCAGGTCTGCGATGGTATCCAGGTCCTGTGGTGATTGCTCACGGCCGAATCCACCATCCAGATCACTGCCAATGCCCACATGCTTGCTATTCCCCGCCAGCTGGCAGATATGATCTATATGGTCCACAACCTGATGCAGGCTGACAGGTGGATTGTGCCGGCCCCCACGAATCCAGCCAAACTGGAGCATAATCAGGTCGAGCGGCATCCCGATCACCCCGTCACGCTCAATGATAAGCTTGAGCTGCTCATCATCAAATTGGCGTTGATGCGGCACCAGTGAACGACAACTGTTATGGCTGGCAATCATAGGACCATCATACAGCCGCGCCGCCTCCCAGAATGCCTGGTCTGACAGATGGGTAGCATCCAGGATTACATTATACCGCTTCATCTCGCTCAACAGCTTGCGCCCCAGAGGCGTCAATGGCAATTCGGTACCGGTACCACCCGCGTACCGTCCTGGACCATAGTGCGCAGGACCAATCAGCCGTACGCCCGCCGCCTGCCACTCGCCCAACTCGTCTGCCTCAAGAATAGGATCGGCACTTTCCATGCTGATAATCAGCCCCAACGGTGGTTGTTTGGCCCCATCGGACTGCTGATCAGCATCCCAGGCCTGCCATTCCTGCATATGCGCATCTAACGCTGCTCGCTCATAAATGATGCGCACATGACCTGTTTTTTCCAATGCCTGGTAATAGGCTAGCTGTCCTCGAGCAACGCCATAGGCCTGGGCGGCAGATCCATAATCGATATATGCTTCTGGTCGACCGGTTGAACGGGCCAGCAAAGTCGCAAAACACAACGCCACCCTTCCTCTGCGCAGCTCGGGCAATGCGGTTGTCCCCATAGCTCTCCCTGGTCCCACTATACCAACTTCCAGCATACGCAGCGTGGATGTGGACAGCTCTAGATTACGATTCCACTGCAAAGCATTCCAGCCTAAATCCAGATGGGCATCTATAATAAGCATATTTATACCCTTTCATCCTATATCAGCATAGTTCAACATCTAAAAATTTAGCTCGCTCGTATTATAGGAGAAAACGTGTTCTCTCAGAAAGGAATATGCTGTTTGTCTTAGCCTTCAAATAAAAGTCCTACACATTAAAGGTGTGCGGGCTATTTATTATGGAGATTATTCAATAATATTCATTAAACACAGCATGGTTTACGCATACCTATGAATAATATTCAAAATGTTATCAGCTTAATTCTAGCTCCTGTGGTGATGATTTCAAGTTGTACACTCTTTATGAATGGATTGCTCCAACGCTATGATTCGCTCAGCGCGCGTCTACGTGCGCTGCATATCGAGCATATGGAATTGTTACGCTCGCTCCAACAAGAACATGCGGCAAATCAATGCGACCCGCGCGAAACTGGTAGTCTCTGCAACTTGAGTAAGGAACGTCTTGTAGAGCTTGAATCCGAGATGCCTCATCTCTTAAAACGGCACCGACTGCAGTGGAACGCTATTCTCGCTGCTGAAATCTCTATCGGGTTGCTGGTTTTCAGTATGTTTGAGATCGGCTTTCATGTTATTAGCCATATGCCATGGGTAGAACCGGCGGCGCTGTTTACCCTGCTGATGGGGGCGCTGGTCTTCTTAACCTGTATTATGATTACCGCGGTCGAATTTGCGACCTCGCCCAAAGCCGTTACCTTTGAAGTCAAACACGGGCTGGAGCTCGGGCGTTGATAGACATGTGATCGGAGGCGTTATCACATCATAGCGCCTCCAGGTATAGATATCGTCAGGCTCTCATCACCCATAAGTTCGGACCTCGCGTCCGATTAAAACCACACAACAAAAAACCGCCCGTGTGGGCAGGTGAGACGGCGACTTCCTATTTTCCCACGCAGTTGCCCACGCAGTATCATCGGGGAGGAAGAGCTTAACTTCCGTGTTCGGGATGGGAACGGGTGTACCCTCTTCGCTATAGTCACCAGCTCACCTGCACATACAAGCGGCTTTTCTTGACAGAGAGAATACTATCACAGCTATTCTCCCCTGTCAATACTTCCTCAGCAATTTCTCGCTAGCGGCTGGCAGAGGCTGGCACCTGCTCAAGACGCAATGAGAGTAGTCGAGAGGCGCTTTCGCGCATGGTGACGCCATAAATGGCCTGCGCCGCCGTCATGGTTACGCGGTTATGGGTGATCACGATAAACTGGGTACGCTGAGCCAGGCGTTTCAGGATATCGCAGAAGCGGGTGACGTTGGACTCGTCAAGGGCGGCATCCACTTCATCCAGCAGGCAAAATGGTGGTGGATTGATCTCTAGCAGCGAGAAAAGCAAAGCGGCCGAGACCAGAGCCCGTTCACCCCCTGAGAGCAGCGAGAGGTCCTGCACCTTTTTGCCGGGCGGCTGAACAATAACTTCGACACCGGCTGGCATACTGGAGGGGACTGCTCCCTCTTCGTCGTTGGTCTTTGCCGCCATCAATTCCAGACGCGCGGTACCACCATTGAAGAGGGTTGTGAAATGCTCTTTGAAGCGCGTATTTACGGCCTGGAAGGTCTCCTCAAACTGCCTGGCCATGGTAACATCGAGCTGGCTGATAATAGTATAGAGTTGCTGGGCCGCCTGCTCCAGATCCGTGATCTGCGCGGTGAGAAAATCATAGCGCGTCTGGGTCTCTATATAGATCTGCGGAGCATTGGCGTCGCAACCACCCATCGCCTTGATGCGCCCCCTCAAGCTCTCTATGCGTCGGCGGTATTTACGCAGCTGCGTCTCTTCCTCTTCCGTCAGCTGATCTACAACGCCTGCCTGCGTGTGCGCGCCGTTATGCATCGTTACAACAAGCGCATGCTGGCCATTGTTTCCATGTACCTGTTCACCCGCATCGGAAATCTTATCCAGCATAACACCTGTGTGTTCAGTATGACGATTCAGCTCTTCTGGATCGGTGATATTCATTTCCTCCTGCAATTGGGTCAGCAGGGATTCAACGGCGTCGCGCGCCTTCTGGCTGTCCAGCAGCGAGCGGCGATAGGCAGACTCCAGTTCACGGGTGTGTTGCTGTACTTTGATGCGCTGCTGCTCCTGAGAAAGGATCTGCTCTTCAATTTCAGTCAGGGATTCCTCTATGACGTGCAGATCCTGCGTCAGCGTATCCGCACGCTGGCGCGCCTGCTCCAGGTCCTTGCGCTGCAGAGTAATGGATTCCTGTACGTCTTGCTGCTGCTGTTCCGCCTCTTTGATGCGCTTGACCTGCTGCTGGATCTGATTTTTGAGATCCTGAGCCTGATTTTGTAGATTTGAGAGTTGCTGGCGCAGGGAGCGCGCCTCCTGACGCTTCACAGCCACCGCTGTGCGCTCACGGCCCAGTTCGTCCTGCTTGCGCCGGTATGTGATGGCCCGCTCCTCTATTTCGATCTGCAGCCCCTCGACCAGGCCGCTCATTTCGCGCTGCGACTTCTCATGGGTGCGCACGCGTTCTTGAGCGGCTGTGACCTCTTGCTCCAGACCCGCTACCTCGGAAGACAACTGCTGCTCGATCGAGGCGGCCATGCGGATCTCTGTCTGTACGCGCTCCAGTTCTCTCTGGGAAGCGCTGATTGTTTTATTCATCTCATGGATGCGGCCGCTAACCTTCTGGAGCTCTTTTTCGGTGGCGTTCTGCTCGGCGCGGCGACCCTCTTGTCTGCGTTGCGCCTCGCTCATCATATCGTGCAACTGATTAATCATGAGATTAATCTCTTCCAGGTGCTGCGGAAGCTCGCGCAGTTCGCGTTCATAGGCCAGCAGTCCCTGTTGCGAGCCAGCTTTGCCATTGCCGCCGGTCAACCAGCCATCTATATGCAAGACCTCGCCCGCCGCCGTGACCAGCGAGGTAAAGGGTAGATCGCTGTCTGATGAGATGCTAAGCTCCATCCCCCAGGCCAATAGTTCCTGGGCGGCGGCCAGGTCCTGGGCCAGGACAACCCCATGCAAGAGGCGCATAAAAATAGGAATGAAGCGGGGCTCACATTGTAACTGCTTCCAGGCAAATCCCAGGATACGTGGCTTCAATTCGGGAACCGTCTCCAGGTAGCGGTCAAGCACCCGTTCTTCGACCTGGCCCTGAATCGTGCGTACCTCATGCATATCCTCATCCTCATCCTCTTCCACGCGTTCCATCCAGATAATCATGGCGCGACCAGCCTGGATTTTCTGTAGATACGCCAGACCCCGCTGGGCATCAGCCAGCGTTCGCACGACGACGGCCTGCATGTACGGTCCCAGGGCGGCCTCCAGTGCCACCTCCATCCCACTGGCAACGACGCCTAACTGTGGCACAGGACCCACCAGGCCGCTGAAGTCAGAGGCGGGGGCCCGCAGCAGCGCGCGTACACCATCGCTATAGCCGCTGAGGCTCTGCCGCCAGTTTTTGAGCATATTCAGGCGATCCACCGTGGTGCGCTTGCGCCGCTCAGCTTCCGTCAAGGCGGACTTCATGCGCTCCAGTTCTTGCTGGGCGTCAGCGATGGTTTTGGCAATAGTTTGTTTGCGCTGGAGGATCTGCTGCTCCTCGGTACGCATCTCATCAAGACGGCCCCGTTCTTCAACCAGGCGCCCTTCAAGGGTGCGCTGGGATTGCTGGGCCTGGGAGATCGTGTCGCGACGACTGGCCAGGGTACGGTTGCGCTCTCCTAGCTGCTTCTGCAAACGTCCTAGTTCGGTCTGGGTTGAACCCAGACGCGCCTGCACCTGTACCAGGTCGCTCTGAGCCGAGCGCAGTCGGCGCTCGTCCATCTCATATTCTTTCTGCGCCTGCGCTACCGTCCCTTCTAAACTGGCAAGTTGCGCGGACCCATTATCGACTGCCTCGTCCGCCAGGTCACACTGCTCCTCCAGATCGATCACTTGCTTCTGCAGGGCAATCGAGCGCTCACGTAGCCGGCGCTCTTCGGTCTGCATCTCGCCACGCTGGCGCTCCAGGCCACCGATACGCTCTTCATTGACGGCCAGGTCGCGCTCCAGCCGCCGCGCCAGTTCATTGGCCTTGTCACAGGATGCACGCGCCTCACCAATCTGGACCTGTATCTGCTGACGCTGGTTGCGCAATGATTGGGACTGCTCTGTGAGTTGCTGCAATTCGGCCTCGACCTGGCGCACCTTCTGACCCTGCTCACGTTCGGCCTGTTCAGCGTATTCGCGTGTCGCGCGTAGCCTCCGCCATTGCAGGGCATACCAGGATAATAGCACCTCATTGAGCTCATCATTTAGTTGCGCGAACTCCAGCGCTCGTTTGGCTTGCTCGGCCAGGGGAGCCAGACGTGGCTCGATCTCGCTCACGATATCACGCAGACGCTCCACATTCTGCTCGGTCTGCTTCAAACGCGTCTCGGCATCGGTGCGCTGCACCTGAAAGGGACGTATGCCGGCGGCATCCTCAAACAACGCACGCCGCTCTTCCGCGCGCAAGCTCAAGGCCGCATCGATCAGACCCTGACCCACTACGGTATAGGAATCATGCCCGATGCGTGCCTGGGCCAGCAGCAATAAGACGTCTTTGAGGCGCACCTTCTGCTTGTTGATCAGGTATTCGTTCTCACCCGAGCGATAGCTGCGGCGCGTGACGGTAATCTCACTGTACTCGGAAGGGACCCAGCCGGTGCTGTTGTCGAGCGTCAGCGACACCTCCGCCATACCAAGAGGGGCTTTTCCCTGTCCACCCGCGAAGATAATATCGTCGCTCTTCTTGCCACGCAACTGTCGCATGCTTTGCTCTCCAAGTACCCAGCGCATGGAGTCCGCCACATTGGATTTTCCCGCCCCATTGGGCCCCACCACCGCTGTGATGCCGGGGCTAAATTCAAGCATGGTGCGTGCAGCAAAGCTTTTGAAACCGAGCATTTCTAATCGTTTAAGATACACCGCCTGGCTTTATCCTCTTCCTGAAAAATATCAAAAAACGTCGCCATGTCGTTCAAATATAGTATACTCTTACACAGCCGTCATGGCAGATAATTGTCGCTTCTCCATGACCATCTTGCTGTACCGTATCTCCTATATCCACTGCGCCCTTTAAGCTATAAGAAACAGCATCTACTGCCAGTAGATATCCGTTTCCGTGGAGAACTTCAACAGGCCGTTCGACACTGGCGACGCCGCGGATAAAATTGTAGAGTCGTCGCGCCCCCCACTCACGGGCATTCACAACATAGTCATTGTCCCCCGGATATGGATGATAGCTACTCAAGGCTTCATCCTGGGCACGTGCATGGCATTGCCCGGACGCTAATGCCCCGACTGTCTGCGCCAGGAGCCGCGCACCTACCCCGGCGCAGAGCACCTCCAGTTCCCCGTAACGAACCCCCTCGGGTACCGCGATCGTTTCCTGCGCCAGGATCGGCCCGCTATCCAATGCCGTGGTTAATCGATGGATCGTGACGCCGGTCTGCTCCTCGCCCGCCCGCAAGGTCCAGAAAAGCGGCAAGGGACCTCGATTGGCCGGGAGCAACGAAGGATGAACATTGATCCCACCCAGGCGCGGTAGCTCTAAGAGAGCACGCGGAATGATCCTGGAGAAACAGGCGACGCAAAGAATATCGGGTTGGTAAGCGGCCAACGTTGCTAGCGTCTCGGGATCTTTCAGCTCGCGTACCTGCCAGACCGGGATAGCATGCGCCCACGCCATCTGCGTCAGCGAGGCGGTAGCGGTCGTAAACATGGGCAGACTGCCACGCCGGCTCCGGGGAGCAACCTTCGGCACTATCGCGGGCGCGACATGTATACCCGGCAAGGTATCTCCATCGGCAGGGATAACGACGGCGCACACCTCAAAGCCGTTCTGGAGTAGCGCGGTGAAGGATGGTAGTGAAAAATCGCACTCCATTCCAAAGAAAAGGATGCGCATCCCTGGTGAAAAAGCCCCTGACATCTTTCTTACCTTTTTCATCGTACTGCCTGCCAGTCCGCTGCTCTGTTTGGACAAACAAACGTTCAAAAATAGTAGCAAATCTCTCACCCACTGTCAAACAGCAACCACGATCAACAGGAGCATGCAGGGCTTTTTAATATTCGTCTGGAGATAGTCGGGAGATCACGAGCAAGCGATACGATGTGTGGAGTGTGTGGTGGGCGGCCGCAGCCACACTCCACACGCCCAACCCGGCGCCGCAGGCGCCAAAGAGGAAAATTAAAAAAACCTTAGATGCATGCGAGAAGGCGTGCAATAATAGCTGCCGACATAGTACAATAATGAGTAAGATGCTACAGGGCATCGGCTGACGTTTTCCATTAACGGCAAGTGCGAGCTGCTCAATGGTTTTTATTATTACCCTTTATGAGGGGGAGTTCATATGCCAAGAATGGTTTATTGCGTCAAGTTGCAGCGTGAACTTCCTGGTCTGGAGAAACCTCCGTTTCCAGGAAAGCTGGGGCAGCGCATTTACGAACAGATTTCACAGCAAGCCTACGATATGTGGCCGGCACAACAGGTGTTAATTATCAACCACTACGGTTTGAATATGGCCGATCCCGAGGCTCGTAAGATCTTACGCGAACAGATGGAGGAATTTTTCTTTGGGCAGGATGCCGCGATGCCGGAAGGATGGGCTCCTGAGACAGCCGGAGCGGGTAGTAAGGGCGCGCCACAGCGCAAAGGGGGGGGAGGCGCGCCACGAAGGAAATAAGAAAGCATGGAGATGTTCTGTTGATCTCGTGCTATGAATTGGGCCATCAGCCTTTCCACCTGGCATCATTGTCGGCCATGCTTGAGCAGTCCGGCTACGCGCCGGTGTGTGTCGATACGTCCATTGATTCACTTTCAGATGAGGCGATTCACCAGGCACGCTTCGTGGCCATCTCGGTCCCTATGCATACAGCGATGCGCCTGGGCGAGCAGGTTGCGCAACGCATTCGTACGCTCAATCCCACGGCGTATATCTGCCTGTATGGCCTGTATGCGCTGCTCAACGCCGATCACCTGCTTGAACAGCACACCATTGATGCAGCCATCGGGGGCGAATATGAGGTCCCGCTGTGTCAACTGATCGCCGCGGTCGAACAAGGTAAAGATGATGGTATCCCGGGCGTCTATAGCCGTGGGCATATCAGCGGACCCTGGATTCAACGTACGCCATTTATAGTACCCGAGCGCGATCATCTACCCGCCCTGGATCGCTATGCGCGTATGGAACGGGGAACAGAGACACGGGTGGTCGGTTACACCGAGTCTACACGCGGCTGCAAGCATACGTGCGTCCACTGTCCAGTCACGCCGATCTATCATGGACGCTTCTTCGCGGTCCCGGCAGATGTTGTGCTGGCGGATATTCGCGCCCAGGTGGCCGGAGGGGCACAGCATATCACCTTTGGCGATCCCGATTTCTGGAATGGTCCCACCCACGCCCTGCGCATCACACGTGCGATGCACCAGGAGTTTCCGGACCTGACCTTCGACGCCACAATCAAGATTGAGCACCTACTCAAGCATCGGCAGTTTCTGCCGGAAATGAAAGAACTGGGCTGCGTCTTTGTGGTGTCGGCGGTTGAATCGTTGAACAACAGGGTACTCCAGGAGCTAGCCAAGAATCATACCGCCGCCGATGTGGCCGAGGCTTTCGACGAGATGGAGCGAGTCGGGATTACGCTGCGTCCATCACTGCTGCCTTTCACGCCCTGGGAGACGCTCGATAGCTATATTGAGCTTCTTAATTTCTTCGAGCAGGGACACTTCATCGAGCATATCGATCCGGTTCACCTCTCGATTCGCCTGCTTATTCCTCCCGGTTCAGCACACCTGGATACCCCGGGCAGTTCAAGCTGGATCGGTGAATTTGATCCTACCGCCTTTGGCTATCGCTGGGCTCATCCCGATCCACGCATGGACGAATTGCAGAAGCAGGTCGCCACGCTGGTCGAGCAGGCCGAACAGATGGGGTCAGACGCGGTAATGACCTTTTTCCAGATCAAAGCACGCGCGCTTGCTATGAAGGGAGAGAAGCTATCCGCCTTCAAAGCCATGCGCCAGTATGGTGAACGGAAAGAGCTTCCCCACCTTACCGAGTCCTGGTTCTGCTGCGCAGAACCCACCAGCAATCAACTCTGCGCCAGGCGCGCATAAAAAACAAGTAGACATAGTTGTGCCGATATGACCGGTACAACTATGGCTGCTCCTACGAAAAAGTCTGGAAATGTGTCACCTGACTCCTGGATACCTTTATGCTTGATACGTCAGCTTATAGACGGTGCCGCTTAGATCATCAGAGATAAAGATGTTGCCCTGCTGATCAATCGCGGTATCAACCGGACGGCCCCAGACGGATGTGTTATCCTGCCAGCCCGTGACCAGGTCGATCTGCTGTCCCGGCTGCTGTGATTGATTATTCCAGGGGAAGTAGATGACTTTATAACCCGTGGGCACGGTCCGATTCCAGGAGCCATGCAGACTGATCAATGCACCGGTGTGTTGTGGGTTTGGCGCAGAAGGATCCTGCAGAAAAACCAGACCCAATGGCGCAGAATGGGCCTGTATCCCTTTATCAATGCGCTGCATCTGATCACAGTTCACATGACCATCGGCATTAAACTCGACATCGCGATCGAATGGCATGTGGTTGACGCCCTGATCGGGATTGGGATTACAGAACGGCCAGCCGTAGTTGGCCCCTTCCTGAATATGGGTAAACTCTTCAGGCGGATGATTATCAACATACGCTGGAATCCGCTGCTGGTACTGACCCGTCGCATCCTGGTGGGGATAAAGGATATTATCGCGATTGTTCACCGCTACCCACAGGTGGTTCGTACCCGGTACAAAGGCCAGTCCCTCGGCGTTACGCAATCCATGTGCGTAGAGATGTCCCTGGGTGCCATCAGCATTATACTGATAGATAGCGCCCCGCAAAGGATTGCTCTGGGTATCCGCCAGACAGGCATTACAGGTCGAGGCGATTGAGACATATAACTTGTTATTGCTGTCCAGCGCGATATTCTTGAGCTCATGCCCATAAGCGCCATGCAATTCAGGACTGCTGCTATCGGGTAATCCCTTCACCACAATCTGGCGATCATGAGCCTGTATATCCCCTTTCTAATAGAGGAAACGATCGATCTGGTTTGTCTCGGAGATATAGACATATGTCTGCTGGTCAATGGTATGAAACACGATATCCTGCGGACGCCGCAAGCCACTGACAAAGGTCGATACGTCAGGGTTTCCCTGTTGATTGGACCGCACCAGGTCAACTTTCCCCTCATCAGGCACCGAGACCAGCAGATCACCAGCCGGTGTAACCGCCATAAAGCGAGCTTTAGGGATGCGTGTATAGACTGAGATCTGCATATGTGGGGGCACGTTCAGATAGCGATCCTGCTCAAATGCTCCACCGCGCATGTCAGAGGCAACAGATACCCTGACACGCTGATTCCCTGCTGTAGGCTGGGCCAGGATCGCTGAAACGGCCGATGGTGAAGTTCCCTGCGTGGACGTTGCCGTCGCACCCGCCGGCGTACTGGTATGGGTCGGTTTTGAAGCGCTCGGTGGTGCGCTGCTAGACCCACAGCCACTCAACACCAGCAGCAAACACAAACAGAGCGTCGTTATCCCCCCGGATATTGAATACCTTCGCACAGCGCAAGCTCCCCTTTCCCAAACATACAAGTGCATTTTCTTAAACTCTTCGCATCTCAAAATCATCTTGTCCCATATACACGTATTTCCAAGCAAATCAATACAAATATAGTGGTAAAGTACTAGCTGCCAGATGCTGGCCTGACCTCAGGTACAGGTGACTGGATATGGGACCCATCCAGAGATTACAATAAAGATACATACTATAGCAAAAGCGAGGTGAACCATGGACCCGGCAGTTAAGAAGCAAGCATTGCGTACATTTACGTATGGACTCTATGTGATTATGAGTAAGGAGGGCGAGGTTGTAAATGCATTTACAGCCAACTGGCTTACCCAGGTCTCTTTTGAGCCCCCTCTGATCGCCGTCTCTATCGAGAACGATGCCAAATCGCTCTCGATGATTCAACATAGCCAGACCTTCACTATCAACGTCCTGAAAACGGGACAGCGTGAGCTGGCTGGCCAGCTCGGTCGACCGTACCTTAAAAATCCGGACAAGCTGGCTGGCATCGCATATACAATGCAGCAAGATGCCTATCCAGTACTCAACGATGCCCTGGCCTGGACCGCCTGTAAAGTACAAAACAGCGTACCAGCTGGTGACTCAACCGTGGTCATCGCAGAGGTCGTCGAAGCCGGCGTACAGTCTGAAGGCGCCTCTCTTACCATGAACGAGGCCGGCTTCCGCCACGCGGGCTAAACCGTCACAACCTCAAAATATCATGTCAGGATGCTATACAAAGGTACAGCATCCTGACATGATATTATATATAGGTATACACATTCTATACCTAAAAGAGGAAAAACAAGCAAAGGAGCTCACCGCATGCAGCGTCAGAGCAGCGCATCGTCAGATACCCATAGCACATCTATGCTGGATATAAAACGCGACTGTACATTCTGTCAGATAGACCGTATCGCTCCACTGATAATGAAGGAAACACCGAATTTACGCCTGGTGGCCGATCATGCCCCACTGGTTGAAGGCCATATCCTGATTATCCCTAAACAACACTATACCTGTTATGGGGATGTCCCCTCCAGCCTGGACGACGAACTGTTCGGACTCAAGCAAGAAGTGCGGCGCTTTTTTGAGCTCTACTATACCGAACCGGTGTATTGGGAACATGGGATCTTCCATCAAACAGTCTTCCATGCCCATCTTCACTGCTTCCCCATCGGCCCACTGACCTATGACCTGGAACACCACGGACATGGTCAACGCATCCATAGCCAGGAAGATATTCGCAGCTGGCATCAACAAAATGGTCACTATTTTTATCTCGAAGATACCCACCACGGCTACCTGTTTCCCCCTGAGCCCGAAACCTATTCATCCATCATCAGAAATGTGCTGGGACCAGCCGTCGCGGCCCACAGCAGCTATAAGCAGTGGCGTCTGCCTCAGGAGCGCCAGATCGATGGCAAGCCGCTGATCGCATCTGCCATGGCCCACTGGAAAGAGTTCGAGCACACAGGGCAGGCTGGTACCCGCTCATCGTAAATAATGGGCCTCATTTCGTTTTTGCAGCAGGGCTCAACAAAAAAAGCGTATACTATAGCTAGCTACTAGCTTATTTTTTGATTTAGAGGAGACTATGGCATCAATGGAAATTCGCAAAGTTGGCGTTATCGGATGCGGCTTAATGGGTGGAGGCATCGCGCAGACCTGCGCGCAGTCGGGTTATACCACGGTTGTGCGCGAAGTTAATCAAGAACTGCTCGATAAGGGGCTGGCGCGCATAGAGGCGGCCTGGCAAAAGATGGAGAGCAAAGGGAAGCTTACAACGCAGCAGGCAGCTGAAACTCGTGAACACCTGCGCGGCACAATCAACCTGGAAGACCTGGCCGACTGCGACGTCATTATTGAGGCGGTCATCGAGAATATGGAGGAAAAATTACGTCTCTATCCCGCACTTGATCGCCTGCTCAAACCCGAGGCCCTGTTATTGAGCAATACCTCATCATTGAGCGTCACCCAGATGGGAGCAGTTACCAAACGACCTGGCAAAGTAGCGGGCCTGCATTTCTTTAATCCAGCCCCGGTCATGCAACTGGTCGAAATCGTACGCACCATCTCCACGTCTGATGAAACGATCGAGACCGTCCAACAATTCGCCCGTTCACTCGGAAAGACGCCAGTACTGGCCAAAGATACGGCCGGCTTCATCGTCAACTTCTTGCTCATCCCTTATTTGATCTCGGCCGTCCGTATGCTGGAAAACGGTGTCGCCAGCCGGGATGACATCGATACAGCCATGAAGCTCGGCTGTGGCTATCCCATGGGCCCTTTTACGCTACTGGACTATGTGGGGCTCGACACAACGCTCTGGGCGGCGGAAGCGATCTATGATGAATACAAGGATCCCCTGTATGCCCCTCCTCCCCTGCTGCGTCGCATGGTGCAGTCGGGATACTATGGAAAAAAGAGCGGCAAAGGATTCTATGATTATCAATAATCTGATTTTTCGTACCCGCGGTGCTCAGAATTTTATTGTGTGTTGGTGCTGGGAGCGCGAATGCGCTCCCAGCACCAACACACAATAACGAGTGCGGCCGCGTAGCGGACACGCTTGTGGGAACACATCTATTTGAGGTGATGATGCATCGGCGGCGCGGAACCTCATCTTGTTGGGACACGAAGACAAAAAAAAAGATGCGAGCATTGCTCGCATCTTTTTTGATGTGCTTAGTCTGCGGCCGCAACACGAGGTGGGAGAGATCTACGTGTATTGTAGCCACGACGGTCAGATACATAGCGCTGAGGAGTCGGACGAACCTCATCAGGATGATATGAGCCAGCCGCATCAGTATTGATACCAGGAAAATTGGGACCATAGTTGTAGTGACCGGTCTCGGCAGGAGATAGCGGACCACGCGCAAACATTGGAACACCTTTTATAGCTGGCACACCATACTCGGGCGACTCATCGTAGAGATCAGCTGGCACACGGTCAAGACTACGCTTGAGCAGATCCACTTCGCTAACCTTCAAACGCACAGTATTATTGATAATGTCATTCTCAATAAAGCGTAACGGCACATAATAGACCTTCATGGAGAAACCACCACGGTCAGCCAGAATGTAATTGCCCATACGAGCCTGCACAGTGCCCAGTGACTCGCCATCTCTATCAATGACAGTTTGACCAATCTGGAATTTCGCCAGAGCTCCGCCCAGCTGTGGAGAAGAAATATACGTTTCTTCAGGCGCAGCCATCGGATCTTCTAGTGCCCATCCCAGAATACCTACCAGAATGAAGACAGCACCAACCAGAGTCAGCCACGGCGCATCAGGAATGAACAACAAGCCAACTATCGAGACCAGAATTGCGACACTGAGTAGTGCAGGCCACAAACTTGGATTCGGTAAGTGGATATGATGTTCCTCCTCAGCAGCCAGTGCATCCTCCTCATAATCAGTGACAACAGTGCTCTCTCTATCGTCTGTAGCGGGATTAGCACGTTGAAGAGAACTATCCATAAGCATTTCCTCTAAGAATGTAGTACGATCTGTGAGGACGAGTATTCCCAATTAATTGTCCTGTTCATAACAATAACACAATTCCCCATTTTTGACCAGAGTATAGCCCCCCACGACGTCCGCATCGCGCTCATCACTCTACAGTTCTTATGCAAAACTAGTTGGCGCTCTCCCTTTTTACACCTGTATTTCTTTCATCTCTAACAAGATGGTATTCACTGGGTAGCTTCATGAACTTCAAAGCAGGAATACGTCTAAAGGGGCTTCTTCGTGGTAAGACTGTCAAGACCATGTATGTTTTTCCACTATAGTTCTACCGGGACATACAGCGTTCTTAAACCAACACCTCCTCTGGAGCCACAGGAGCAACGCCTGGCACCCACGGCTTCTGAGAGCCGGATCTGATTATCACCCAGCCTTAAAACACACCATCTCAAGAGAACGACCTCTTTTGGATCTCTTCTGGACCCCTTCTGGCCCAGAAGAGGCCGTTCTGAAACTGAGCACGCTTCTAACCCGTATTCGCCTCATGGATCAGTTATTATTTTGCAGGGGGAAAAAGATGGGAAACAAAAATGCCTGTATCATCGTTGATCTTAGATCAGGGGAGCACCTGGTGCATGTCCCTGAGATAGTGACCGTTCTAGCCGCCGCGGGATGGAAAACCGACGTCGCCCTGAAGGAATATGGGGGAGAAACACTGCAACTGGCACAGAAAGCCGCCAAAGAAAATTATGCGCTCGTGATCGGCTACGGCGGCGATGGGACCTTGAATGCCGTCCTCAATGGCACCATGTATGGTCAGGGAAAAGGGACCATCGCCGATATACCAGGAGGCACCTTCAACGTGTGGGCAAAGGCCATAGAGATGCCAGAAGATCCTGTGAAAGCCGCCCTGGCTCTCGTAGATAGCGAACCGCGCAGCCTTGATCTCGGCCATCTCGAGGCAACCTGTCTGGCCTCTGCCAATACTTCCAAAGACGCCCAGCTACCATTCTCCAATGGAAAAAAATCGAAAAAGTCAAAAGAATCAACAAAAACCAGACACTATTTCTTGCTAAACGTTGGCATCGGTCTGGATGCAGCAATGATGGCGCATATGTCCAAGCCCCTGAAGTATCGGGTCGGCCCACTGGCCTTCGACCTCGCCGCCGCAAAAGAGCTTCCCAGGCAGCGCCCGTTTCCCGTCGAACTTCAGCAAACAGACGATAAGGGCAATATCACTGCCCACTGGCGTGGAGATGTCTGGGAAGCATATGTGAGCAAGGTACCCCTCTTCGCGGGGGCGATCAACATAGAACCAGGCTCACGCGCCGACGATGGATTGCTCTACGTCACTTTGATTACCGCCAATGGTCCGCTAAAGACGGTCGGCCAGGCTGTTTCATTACTTACGCAGCATAAGCCGGATAGAAATGTCACAACCTTTTTCCACGGCACGCATTTTTCGCTGCGCATCCCCGCCTCTATCAATATCCAGGTGGATGGGAGCACGGTCAAACCCGAAGATCTCCTCTCAACAGCGGAACAGCGTGCCTTACAGCAAAGCAATGATCCAGAACAGATACTGGTCGATTATCACTTCGATGCCAGGCCAAAGGCGCTGCACGTTGCCGTTCCACGCACCTATACAGGTCCATTGTTTGAGAAAACAACGCAGAAAGAAAATACCTCTCCTCATGGACAACTCCTGCTCTCTGAACTGCAGACAGCAAACACGCCACAACAAAATCGTCCACAAGGCGAGGAGCAGACCTCAACCTGGCAGAAACCAGCCTATAACATAGAAGTTATTGGAAGCGTTGCTTCTCGAGGGAAACAGCCAGCTATCATCATCGCAGGCAGGTTCAAAAAACAGGATACAGACGAGGTCCAGGTCCTCGCGGTGCGCGTAAACAAGCGAACGCAGGTACTCAACCAGGCAGGAGAACACGTACCGCCCGCAGGGCTCCTGTCCCTACAGAAGGGCCAGAGTATCCAGGCCGAAGGGAAGAAGACGAAACGCGGCGTCATCAAAGCTACACGAGTGAAGTTAACCAACTGAACCGGTCCAGTGAGTCAGAAACCCCGCACGTGTGCGAAAGCTGCACAAAGAGATTGAAAAAGACAAGGCCACTCACGCTGAGGCATGAGTGGCCTGTTATTAAACAAGACCTCAACTATAGGAAATATGGGGCATACAGATGAGCAAATATTTACAAGCATGAGTCTATAACTTATCCTTGCATAAATTGAAGTGTTATATTTTTTGTTGCTATTTACACAAATGATAGCGCCTCAATTTATGCAACATTTATCTGGAATCTACGATAAATGCCGCATCTTTTCAAACGTTTTAAATTGATACATATAGGAGTAGAACGCATGGTGCGCAGAAAGGGATTTTACTGTCTTTTTGCTCTCGCATTAAGCTTTGCTATTGGACTCACCGCTATTTCGCCTGTAACCCACGCCAGTGCTGCCTCGTATGCTACAAAACCTTCGTCGCCAAACAGTGTTCTATGGGGGACTGACTCCGTGAGTTTCATCACGCCATCGTTCCTGGCACAGATCAAGAAGAGCTATGGAACACCTCAGTTTGTCGGTCGCTACCTCAATGCTAAAACATTTTCACCGATGAACGCGTCTGAAGCCTCTTACATCCATAGCCAGGGTATCCGCATTCTTCCTATTCAATCTGATTTTGGGAGCGATGTCGGTTACAACAATGGGGTAACCCATGCTAATGATGCACTGACAAAAGCGCGTGCCCTGAAAATTCCAAAGGGAACTGTCATCATCGATGATATCGAGAGCAATTCGGCAGTAGACGCCGGCTTCATTGAAGGCTGGTATACAACCATTTCCAGCGCAGGCTATACTGTTGGGTATTACGAGAACCCGTATGCGGGTAGCAGCCACTTCGGTAGCGCTTTTTGTACGGCCGTAGGCAAAAATCCTGCTATCGGCAATTCAATCTTGCATTCTAGCGAGCCGTCTACCGGTCGAACCGCGAGGAACAAGGCTCCCGCGTTTGCACCAAAGGGAATATCTTGTAAAGGACATACTAGCGGTCGTACGGTCATCTGGCAATACGGTCTTGATGCTGGAGGCTCCGTCAGTGTAGATACCGACGAGGCTCAGTCTTCGGTTCCGCTCTGGTAAATACATTGAAATTCTTATATTTAGCTTGCGGCAACAGATTGAAGCATGCTGTTCGGCAAGAAACAGCTTGAGGAGTATCGCTGTTTCAAGAATGCCATCAGACCCCTGTTGTAGAAGGGGTCTGGTGGCATTCTTATTTCATGATAAATCAGGGTGATAGGTAAGTAACTCATATCAAAATATATACTAGCAAAACAATCGCCAATCGTTGAAGCATTGATATTTTTTGAGTAGTCGAGCGTTTTATACACAAGAAGATTTTTTCGCCACTTCATTGCATGTTCTACTAAAGGGGTGCAGCATGTAGAACACAATTTATCAATGGAGATTGCAAGTGTATGAGTAAGCTGGAAGTACAAAATATTTCGAAGCAATACGACAATAAGCTGGCCGTACATGATGTCAGCTTTACCGTCAATGATGACGAGCTTTTTGTGTTGCTGGGACCATCCGATAGCGGCAAGACGACCATCCTGCGTATGATCTGTGGCTTCGAAGAACCCGATACCGGCAATATCTTGCTCGATGGAGAAGATATCACCTTGAAAGAATCCGCTGAGCGCAATATCGCGGTGGTCTTTCAGGATTATGGCATCAATCCAACAATGACGGTATACGAAAACATTGCTCAGAGTCTGCGCTTCCGCCGGTTGCCCAAATCAGAGATCGAGCTACGCGTACAGATGGTAGCAGAGATGCTTGGACTTAAAGAAAAACTGCCACGCTCAACAAGAAATCTGTCCGGTGGTGAGTTGCAACGCGTGGCAATTGGACGCGTCATGGTCAAAGACGCCGATCTTTACCTCTTCGATGAACCAATCTCACAACTGGACCCTTCTACGCGCCGGCGTACGCGCCAGGAAATTTTGATGGTGCAGCGCATTAAGAAAAAGCCAGGCATCTTCATTACCCAGGATCACTATGAGGCCTTCAGCATGGCCAATCATATCGGCGTAATCTCAGAGGGACGTATACAACAAATAGGAACTCCTGATGAGCTTATCCAGACACCGGCCAACCTGTTTGTGGCTCGCTTCCTGGCCGATCCACCCCTCAATATCGTTGAGGGATATATTCAGTTCGTGGGGACGCGCTATCAGTTGCTCACAGACAGCCTGAGCATGTCCTTTCCGCCTCAATGGACGCCCTTGCTCTCACGCCTGGGGCTCCAATCCAAAATCATCATGGGCATTCGTCCCAATATTATTGTGCCAGAGTGGGGTATCAATGGTATGGGGCCAGCACCTCGCGTGATGATGCGCGCCCAGGTTATCCATTCGGGCCCCTTGATGGGTCGCCGTACGGTAATCCTACGCGTGAGCCAGCATACAGAATTGCTGGCTGAATTCAAAGATAACGTTGCTATTCATAGCGGTCAGATCTTGACCATCGCCATCAACCCTGACCAGATATTCTTTTTCCATCCTCATAGCGAAGAACTTTTGAATCCTACGGCTCAGTCGGTTTTTAGCTTGAATCGATAAATTTAAATACAAAGTTCACACATGCTTTATTTTTACCTGCATGGCCGGTCCATACATAACTTCTATAGCATCAACAAAGAGCTAGATAGAAGATACCGCATGGACCGGTTCTTTTCGTCGATAGACGTGGACAGGTTATCCTGGTGAGACGTTAGACGGCGATGTTATCCTCGGCGAGGAGAAGATTCTTTTCGTAGATACGCCGAATAACATCTTCAATTTCCGGCTCCATGAAGGTTACGTCGCGCAGACGATAGCGGGCACCTAACCAGGCAACTAATTCATGCGCCGGCGGCGCAGCCCCTCCAAACCTCAATTCTAACCGTGGCCCCTCTAGCTTTTGTACATACACATCAGCCGGAAGATCGGTCAGCACAGGAAGCCCCGCTTCATCCCGGGGCAACTTTGCCAGGGTAGCGACCTCACTCGGCTCCAGCACGGCCACCAGGATGCGCTGACCCCCAAAGCGCTCACGAATGGCATCGACCGTTCCATCATACAGCTTGCGCCCATGATCTACAATCAACATGCGGGGGCAAAGTGTTTCTATATCATCCATATCGTGCGTGGTAATCAGGACCGTGGTGCCACGTTCCGCATTCAACGATAGCAGAAACTCGCGAATGCGCGCCTTGGCCACAACATCCAGGCCTATGGTGGGCTCATCAAGATACAGCAATGCCGGCTCATGCAGCAAAGCGGCGACCAGGTCGCCGCGCATGCGTTGACCTAAAGACAACTGACGCACCGGTGTATCGATAAACTCGTCCAGGTCCAGCATCTTGCGTAGATGGTTAAGATTCTGCTGGTGGCGCTGCTCTGGCACGCGATAAAGGTGGCGCAAGAGCTGTAGCGAGTCCCGCAATGGCAGATCCCACCACAGCTGCGTTCGCTGCCCAAAAACCACGCCGATACAGCCTGCCAGTTCGCGGCGCTGACGGATCGGTAACAGACCAGCGACACGTAGCCGGCCTGCTGAGGGCATCAGAATCCCGGTTAACATCTTAATAGTGGTACTTTTGCCCGCGCCATTGGGACCTACCAGACCGATCATCTCGCCCTGCTGCACCTGCAACGTCAGGTCTTGCACCGCCGCTACGGTACGCACCTCGGGATCGACGATACTACGTATACCTCCCAGCAGGCCTGGACGGCGTTTGGCGATGCGAAATGCCTTGCTTAGACCTTCAGCCTCAATCATGGTCGTCATGGGGTATTCCTTTCTCTGCTCTATACCAGGCTCACTAACTGCCGGTGCTCTGATAGTGATGAACACCAATAATCCATACCCATCCCGCAATCAGCGCAAAGACCAGCGCGGCCAGCGGAGAAGCAAAGGCCAGCGCACGCGGTAAGCCAAAGGGCAGTGGCCGATCCAGGATGTAGCAGGTTGGCACGTACGAGGCGAAAGCTACAGGTACAATAAAAAGGAAGAAACGCTGCAGTAATTGATGATAGATGGTGATCGGATAGCTGAGCATTTCGCGCGAGCCATATGTCAGAATATTGACCACCTCAGTGGTCTCAACCGTCCAGAAGCACAGGGTCGCCCCCAACAATAAGATTGAGGTAAAGATGACGGTCCCGCTCAGGATACTGACACCCAGCACAATCAGCTTATCTGGACTCCAATGGAGCGGTGGCAAAAAATGCAGCGCCAGGGTGAAGGCCAGGGCTCCCTGGGTGATACGCCCAAGGCGGCGCAGGCGAAAATCGCTTCCGATGACCTGGATAAAGGCGTTCACGGGACGCAGCAGGACGCGATCAAATTCGCCACGCACGATCAGCACGGAGAAATTGTCGATGCCCGCGCCAATCATTTCAGACAGCCCGAAGCTCACCGACATAATCGCGGCCAGTAGGGCCACCTCGCCCACATGCCAGCCCAGCAACGTCGGAAAGGGAATGAAATACAATAATAAGGAGAGAAACTCCAGCCCCGTCACCCCCAGGTAGGTAGAGATGTCCAGGAATAAATTCATCTTATACTGTGTCTGGGATTTCAATTGAATGGCGATCAGCCGCCAGTAGAGATGGAGATCGCTCCAGGTATTCTGTAGTAGCATCTGTCCTTAACCTCCCTGGGCAATCACGCGCTGCTTCGCCACACCGGTTAATAGTTGCACACCCAGCGTGAGAACCAACAACCAGCCAAGCTGTCGCAGCACATCGAAGGCAAGTACCCCGCCCGCGATCTTTCCCAACAATACCTCCACAGGTAGATCCATAAAGCCATGAAAAGGCAACCAGTCGACGATGCCTTGCAGCCACGCAGGCAACAGAGGAATAGGTACATACATACCGGTCAGAAACTGGGCGATGGTAATGGCGAACGTCATCATAGCGCGTGCCTCAATGATCCAAAAAGCCACCACGTTATAGAGAATTCGGTACGCTATGCCAAGCATCGATCCTACGGGCAGAACCAGGGCAAAGACGAGCCAGGATTGCCAGCTTAAGGGAATTCCAAGTTGAAACAGTAGCATACCCACCGCGTAAGTGGGCAGACCGCGAAAGAGCATGTAGTAAACATTGCGCCCCATTTCACGACTAAACCAGTAGATGTAAAAATCGCAGGGTTTACTTAGATCGGAGACCACGTCTCCAGTACGGATGGTTTGCATTAAATCGTTCCAGCTAAATGGGAGCACGATCATCAGCAAGGCCTGCATCAGCCAGCTGTAGCGCAAGGTATCGCGTACATCATAACCAGCTACAGCGGGACGAGCATGATAAAGCGCAATAATGACGTAGCTAAAAATGATGGCGAAAAAAACGTTGGCACTCAGCCCTGCCAGATTAGCCCACCGATAGATGAGCTGGCGGCGAAAGGCCGTACGCGCCACTTCCAGATAAAACCGTAGCATCACCTTATCCCTCATCAAAACTGCAAACAGCAGAATAAACCAGGAATCCTCAACAGACCCTGGTCCAGACTAGTTCTCCATATGCACTTACGCAGGATGGTGCAAAACTACCCTGTGCAGCCGTTCCTTGCCGCTATGCCCTTCCAGATACATGCACAGATAGCCGAAATCAACATCAGGGCAACACGAAACAAAAGATGGGAATCAGTGGTCAAAAAGCTTTTACAGACACAGATAACAGGACTATCAAGTGGTATGGCATCAACAAGGGTGCATGACGCAGAACGGACAGACATTATAATTGAAAGGCAGGTTCCCGTCAATACTTAATCTGAGCATGTTGTTACGTGACAAGCGCTACAAGTCCCAGTACAACCATAGAGAGAAAAAGCACAGCCTTATTCATCTGTACCGCTGGATTCGCTCATTGTTGATCGAGTGCGCGGGGAATGAAAACTATGCAGGGCGGAAGGGCGGTGCACACCGTTCTGTGTCGGATGAGCACGCTCCAGGGGCAGTTGCTGGTGATGATAGAGCCGATTTGAGATCAACGAACTATTGGCGGTCATTGCAACCTGCATCGCCTCAATGAGATGCTCCAGGCGCTCAATGTTTTTCGTAGCATCGGCGGTGGGCTGAGCACCGCTCGCGCTATTTGCTGACGGGGAGGCATTACCCTGCGCTGATGTGCTGGGAGCAGTAGGCATATGTGTAATAAGCGACTGTTGCAGATCCTTCACTGCCGTCAGTATGCTTTCCTGCAACACGGATATGCGTTCTTCCAGCGCATGATCAACCAGCGTCGCCAGTTCATCCCAGGGAATTTCGGTCTGCACCTCAATAGTATCAAACTGGGCCTGCCCTTCCTCTATATCATCGGGGAAAAACTCTGTGGATGGAATGAGAGAAGGTAGGCGCTGATGAATGATCTGCTCGATGGCTAATAACTGGGCGGCAAGAGGACGCTCTATCGAGGCTTCCAGGCGTCGTTGCTGCTCCTGCTGCTGCAACTCTAAACTCTGCTCAACGGACTCGACAAGCCGGGCATGCTGAGCTTCAAAATTTTGCACCAGCATCTCACGTGTCCGGGCATGTTGGTCAATGAGGCGTTGAGATATGGTGCTCAATACATCACTCTTCACCGTTGCTATCCGCTGCTCAAAATCGCGTCTCAACCCCTGCAGGCGCAGATCAAAAGTTCGCTCCAGTTCGTGTCGCTGCGTTGCAAGCTTTTGTTCGAGAATAGTATTTAGCGATTGTAGTTCGTCTTGCGTAAACGCCATGGATGGTACCATCCCTTCTCCGCATCCACATATATACGTATGGTATGCGCTGTACCGTGTACCACATGCTACGACCAGTAGCGATGCGCAGTGAGCCAGCCGCTACGCCGCCCATCTAATTGTACATCAGGTTTGCTATTCCCCTAGTATAAAAACAGCATCACAAGGTGTCAACGTCTCTATATGAATAAACCCACGTTGGCTATTGGGCGCGCTTGTGGCCTGTATGTAGCCAGCATTGACGAAAGATTATATATTGATAAATTCAACACTATGCATACAAATCCATAGTTAATCTGCACATTACAATCTCAAGCTGAAGCTTGTATAATTCGTTTCATAGGAAGGAAACCTCCCTATGAGGCAAGGAGGCCTCGGATAAACATTCACAGCAGAAATGTTCCGAAACTTCCTTCTCCATCAGCATATCTTCAAACAGTAGTCACATCAAATATCATCAATAACTTTTTCTCCCCATAGTCTCTTACTATATCTTATCAACCACATTTTGGGAGTAATCTCCCCCAAAATACCCAGGTATCTATCTCATTTAGAACGTGTCTGGCTTCCGTCATGTTGGAGGTGCATGGGGCGCGCATCAGCGCGCCCCATGCACGAACACACAATGGAATCCTGAGCGCCGCAGGTGCGAAACCCCATGCAGGCCGCAGGCCATCATCATGAGAGTCAGACACGCTCTTAGCTCGACTTTGTACAAAAGTAGCAAAATAAGCTCCCAGAATACGATGATCCAGATCCTTCCTTAGCTCAAAGAATGAAAAATGTACAAAGTCGATCTTCCGTCACTCTGGGGGCACTCATATGCCCCACACGCGCGGCGGCTACGCAGCCGCCGCGCGTGTGGGGCGAGCACGGGCAATCAGGTCGATGGAAGTAGACACATTCTTAGAGGCAAAAAAAATCTTAAACCGGAGGGCGATCCAAGGCTATCTTTAGCCAGTGCCAAACAAAATGTCTATTCTCGCGCTTCTCCCCCTTATGCATTGCCTATAAATCGGATATAATTTCAGTTGAGATGATGACATACTCACAATACGGCCTCTCATTCAAAGGATGCGCATGGTGAACGATAAATTATTAGGTAGCCAGCTCGGCAGTTATGTCCTCGTGGAGGTATTGGGTCACGGGGCCTTTGGCAGCGTCTACCTGGGCAGGCACTTTCTGCTGGAACATAAGCCTCCAGTAGCGGTCAAGGTCTTAAATACAACCTTGAATACTCAGGAGGAAATCGACCGTTTTTTCCAGGAGGCGGTGATCCTTGATAAATTGACCCATCCCAATATTCTTCCCATAATCGATGCCAATCTGTACGAGGGCTATCCCTTTTTTGTGGCGGAGTACGCCCCTGGCGGATCTTTGCGCGATCGCTTAGATGCTCTCAATGGCTCTCCCATGCCATTAATGGATGCGATGCACATCCTTAACCAGGTGGGGCAGGCTCTACAGCACGCCCATGATCTGGATATCGTCCACCGGGATTTAAAACCGGCTAATATCCTGTTCAATGCCGAAGGGGATACGGTGCTGGCCGATTTTGGTATCGCCATCCAGGTTCAGAAAACGCGCCGCGTGGATGAGATCGGGACCCCTCCTTATATGTCGCCAGAGCAGTTTAAGGGGAAGATCAGTAAGAAAAGCGATCAGTATGCACTGGGATGTGTGGCTTATGAACTGCTGACGGGACAGCAGCTCTTTGTGGCTGATGACCCCTATACTATCGGTTACAAGCATATCTATGAGCAACCTGTCCTGCCCAGCGAACTGAACCCGAATATTCCACCCTCGATCGAGGAAGTCATTTTAAAAGCACTGGCAAAAGAGCGCGATGATCGTTTTGAGAATGTGGCCGATTTTGTGATCGCTTTGCGGGAAGCTTTCGGGTTGCCAATAACCGAGAGTACGCCACTCCCACCGCTGCAATCGCCGCCTCCGGTATCTCCACCGTCCATGCAAAAAACCCCGGTGAAGCGACTCAACCCACTGCCTGATCCACATCGCACCCAGGCTGAAGGCAGCGGTGGCCTGGGACAGAGCTCTCTTCGTCCTCCGGCGCAGACGCCGATCGCGAATCGGGCGCAACGTTCACAGGGGCGCAACACGAGTAGCAATCCCGCGCGTACGACGCTGGCCTGGTCTGTTACAACGGGGCTGGATCATACCTATTATTCGGAGCCTGCGGTGCTTAACAGCGTGGTCTATGCGGGAACTTACACCACCAACGTTGATAATCCCCATAAAGAGGCCAATCAGTTGCGCGCACTGGATGCGCTGACGGGACAGCAGCTATGGGCAGTAAACACACACTATGGCATTTATGATGCGCCTGTCATTTCCAACGGGATCGTCTACGTCTGTACCGGCAATATTAATCTACCTGGTGAGATCTACGCAGTGGATGCCGCCTCAGGAGAGGTGCGCTGGTCCTTCCCTACCGATGAATTTATTAAAGTGCGGCCAACGGTCGCCAACGACATCGTCTATGCCTATCCAGATCATGCCGTCTACGCCCTCGACGCCAATAGTGGACGCGAGATATGGGCCGTCACGGTCAAGGCCGGGCTGGCTCACCGTCCTGTTATCGCCAGTGGCCATATGTATCTGATTACAGAGCGTGGCATTTGCTATGAACTGGATGCTTTGACCGGGCAAAAGCTGGAGACGTACGCCGATATGGGGGAGATCCTGGCAGCCGAGACGACCGTTACAGGCATTAATTGCCTCTGCTTCGCCGATGGCGAACTTTACGCCATGGACATGCAGAAACAGCAGCGCGTCTGGGCGACCCGACTCGATATCCAGATCTCGGGTGACCTGATCCTTAGAAATGGCGTCGCCTATGTTGGCTCACATGGAGGCTTTGTCGGTGACTCAGCCAACACAAAGCTACACGCCATCGATACAACCAATGGCAAGATCCTCTGGGTCGCTCATCTGAGACATGAAATTGAATCAGCTCCAGTGATCGCTGATAACAATATCGTCTATGTCAGTACCTTTGGACGCGAGCTCTATGCTATCGATAGCCACAATGGCCACATCCTCTTTACGTCGAAGATCGGTCGGGGTCGCATCAATCGACCGGCTGCCGAACAGGGAATGATCTTTGTGAGTACCGGAGAGATGCACGCCCTACAGATCAGTAATCCCTGACCTTGCCGCGATACACCAGTATCTGATACATGTCACTGATGTACTACGATGTTTATAGGTAGGAAGTATAATTACGACGCTTCTGGTGAAGATTGACATATCCCGGGTCATCTTCACCAGTTCAGTATAATTCACCGTCTATGCCATTAATGGAACAGCCTCATAAAGCATAACCCGCGGATCAAGCGCAACCATGTTCGGCCAGGGTCTGGTCGATCAGGTGCTGCAGGCGCCGAGGCTGGGGCCCGATGTAGCGAGCGATCTCCTGCCCGTGATGGAAAACGATCAGGGTCGGCATTCCTTGCACGTGGTAAGCAGATGGAATGCGGGTATGCTGATCGCAATCAAGCCTGGCAAAGCGGAGCTTACCCGCGAACTGCTCGCTGAGTTGCTGATAGACCGGGTCCAGATTGCGGCATGGAGGGCACCATGTCGCCCAGAAATCAACAATCACAGGTTGAGAGGACTGAAGTACCTTCTCCACGAAATCCTGGTCTCCAACCACAAACAGATTCTCATGCGCGCCAATAACATCATGTACCTGCATAGCTTTTTTCCTTTTCACGTACGATAACTCTCATGATACTTGCGACTTCAGCGTACAAAGTCTACAATAACAGCAGTGTACATGTTCAAGTTAACTTGAAGTCAAGCCCACGTAAAGGACTATTTTCTAAATGGAAGAACTGACGATTAGCCAGGTCGCGGCAAAGGCCGGTCTGCGCCCATCTGCGATTCGCTATTATGAGAGCATCAATGTCTTACCGGCCCCACGGCGCATCAGCGGACAACGGCGCTATGATCCAGCGGTATTAGATCACCTGGCTTTTATTCAGATAGCGCAGAAACTGGGATTCTCGCTCACCGAGATTCAGTTTCTCTTTGAACAGCGGGGAGAGGAGACGCCGCTGGCAGATTACTGGCAGAACGTGGCCCGACAGAAGCTGACTGAAGTTGATGCCTTGATACGGCAGGCGACGCATATCAAACATATGCTGATCCAGGGGATGCGCTGCAACTGTCCCAACCTGTCGGATTGTATCAATTGTGTGCTCACCAATTGCCAGTCCTCCACCCAACAGGCGGGACAGCTGCGCTTAAACGTGCTGCACCCCAACGGCCACCCGGAACCTTAGGTGGCGGTGCTGATCCTGGCTTTGAACAGGCTCGGGACCAGGGCAACGATAATCAGGGTAGAAACCATACAGGCGATCCCACCACTGATAACCGAAAACTGCGTTGTGGTTAAACCGGCCACCAGGCCGGACTCAAATTGTCCAAGCATGGGTCCCCCGACCACGAACATCGCCGTTACAGCTCCCATACGGCCACGGAACTCATCAGGGGTTGTCAATTGCACCAACAGGTGACGCAACACCATACTGACCATATCGGCGGCCCCGGCCCCAGCCAGTAACAGAGCAGACAGCCACAGCGGTCCAGGCGCAATTCCAAATAGAATGATGCAGATTCCCCAACCCATGATTGCCAGCACAACACCCATGCCCTGACGGGCGATGCGACTGATCTTTCCCGTCAACGGCGTCAGAGCCACAGCACCAAAGGAAATAGAGCCGAGTAAGATACCCAGACCCTGCGGCCCGACATGTAAAATATCGCTGGCATAAACGGGTAGCAGCGCTTTCGGCGAACCAAAGAGGGTAGCAAAGAAATCCAACGAGAGAACCGCCAGCAGAAGTGGATGGGTGCGCAGAAAACGAAGCCCATCGCGCATACCGCCCCAGCCAGCCTGAGCACGCTTCTCCAATGGAATACGCGGGACAACCATCAACAATAATGAAACGATGACGATACAATACGAAAAAACATCCAACCAGTAGGTGTTCACGACACCAATCTGGGCAATGGCCAGTCCACCTAACGTGGAGCCACCAATCATCGTTACCTGCATCATAACGGTATTGAGCGAGACGGCATTTGCTATCTGTTCAGGAGGCACCAGCGAAGGGATCATCGATTGCCGCGAGGGAAATTCAAAGGCCGAGACGGTGGCTGAAATCAGTACCACACCGCAAAAAATAGCGATATTAATGATCTTAAATGCCGTCGAGAGAGCCAGAATCGCTGAGGCAGTCGCCAGAATCACCTCGACGATCAATAGCAGTTTACGACGATCAAAAGTATCAGCCAGCACTCCACCAACCAGTGAGAAGATAAGCCGTGGAATGGCCTGCAATAACCCGATAACACCCAGCATGACCGCCGAGTGCGTTAACTGGTAAACCTGCCATGAGACAGCAACGACCTGCATCTGGGTACCAGTCGAGGAAAGCAGTTCCCCCCAAAAAAAGAGAGCGAAATTGCGATTGCGCAATACGCTCCACTGGCCTGGCACTTTGCTGACCGCCGTTTGATCAGCAGCCGTAGCTCGCGGTGTTGCATCTCTTTGTGATTTGAGTGTCATAGCATGTCCAACTCTAGCCAGAAAAATACAACCATAGAAAAATACTTTTTAAGTATACCATGGACGTTCTTCATAGTTGAGTCTTTTAGAGTTTCTTGAAAACTGCACACGCTTTTCTAGAAATAGCATCAGGCGTTGAACGTTGTCGGAAGGACGATCACTTCTTGTCCCGGACTCAGTACGGTCTTCAGGCCTTCATTGCCGCTGATAAGCTGGTTATTCACAAAGATTCTGACATGTTCGCGAATAGCACCCTGTTCGGTGCAGAGGCGCTCCCAGACGAGAGGATGTTCTTTATGTAAAGCGTTCAACAGTTGCTCAACCGTCTCTGCTTCAACTGTGATCTGGCTCTTGCCTCCGCTATAGGCACTCAATGTGGAGGGCAGGCGCAGGGTCGCGGTTACCTTTGCTGAATCGCTCATAGACACCCCTTTAAATAGTTCAAACAATAGCTTTTTTGGTGGTATTTACATACAAAAAGCACAGGCATATACACTGTCTTCTCAGGCTTGGTGAAAGTATACGAGTAAGCGCTCGGGATTGCAAGCCTCCTATGATAGAGACGGGATACTCTCCTCTTGTTGAGGTACCTGGATGCCGCCAATTTTTATATTGGTGCATCATGCATCAGAGGCGCATTTGCGTCCCTGACGCACCAATATAAAAATGACATTCGCACGCTTCAAGTATGAAAATATATACCGTCCGCACAGTTCTAAGAGGTGGTACATCGTGGGCGCGGATACGCCCACGATGTACCACCTCTTAGAACTGTGCGGACGCCCGTGTGGGAACGCTCACGTATGCTAATAGTGTGCAGACAAACCCATACATTGTGTTGACATGTCACAACATAATTTGCTATACTGAATACAGAGAAAGTCGAATTGAGAAAATCGAGGTGCTGATCATGACCATTTCTTGCCAACTACGTCTGATGCTGGCTAGAGCAAATGTTGAGCGAGCCAGGCTGGGCGAACCCGCGTTGAGTTTGCGTCGGCTTGCCGATGAGAGCGGAGTATCATTAAGTGTGCTCGCGGCTCTGCACACGGGAAAGAGCCAGCGTATCGACTATACGACGATTGATCATCTCCTCACGTACTTTAGCCGCTATTTTCGGGTCACCACCGATGATCTTCTGAACTGGGAGTTCCCGCCAGAGCGTGAGAAATCACGGCAATATTCAGAATATGACAGGGACGCAACCCAGAAATCATCATACGCGTGACCCGCTTTCCATGTAAAAAGAGGATAATATGGCAATTTTACTCAAATCTCGCAAAGAGATCGATAAATTACGCGAAGCGGGACGCCTGGTTGCCCAGACGTTTGAAGTGCTTCGCCCCTATGTAAAACCTGGTACAACCACGGCCGAACTAGACAAGATTGCGGAGGATTTTATCCGCAGTCACAATGCTACTCCAATATATAAAGGATATGGTGGTCATCCCGGCGGCAACGGGCGGCCCGCTATTCCACCATTTCCCGGCACGATCTGCGCTTCAGTCAACGAGGTAATCTGTCACGGTATCCCCAGCGACAAACAGGTGCTGCAGGATGGAGATATCATTGGTGTCGATATTGGTGTCATCCTCAATGGCTGGGTCGGAGATTCCTGCATGACCTATGCCGTCGGCAACGTCGATGAGGAATCACAGCGCCTGATGGAGGTCACTCGCAAGAGTATGGAACTGGGCATTGAACAGGCGCGCCACGGCAATCACCTGGGTGATATCGGAGCGGCCATCCAGACCTACGCGGAATCCCACGGGTTCTCCGTTGTGCGCGACCTGGTAGGACACGGCGTAGGACGCTCACTGCATGAAGATCCCAATGTCCCTCACTTTGGCCGTCCCGGCACCAATAAGCGTATTCAGAAGGGTATGGTCTTCACGATTGAGCCAATGATCAACGTTGGCACCTATAAAACCGAAACCCTGGCCGACCGCTGGACCATTGTGACCGCTGACCGCAAGCGCTCAGCCCAGTACGAACATAGTCTGGCCATCACCGATGGCGCTCCTGAACTGTTGACCGTACTATAAACAAACATGCGCGCAGCCCGGACCTGGGCTGCGCTGCCTCATCGCAGATAAAGTACACCCGACTTTATTCCCAGACAATGGCGACCTTGCCGGTCTTGCCACTATCAAAGGTTTCGTAGGCTTCGCGCGCCTGGTCCAGGGTAAAGCGATGGGTGACCATGATGTCGGGATGCAGCTTCCAGCGTACCAGGTGCTCGACCAGCTCTTCCATTTGCTGGATACTACAGACCCAGGAACCAAAGAGGCTAAGCTGTTTGTGGATCAAGAGCGGGCTGGGCGCAAAGGAGACGGTCCCCCCTTCTCCCACATAGACGACGCGGCCCCACTCGCGAGCGGCCTCCAGGCACAGGTGGCGCGCATCGGCGTTGCCGGAACAGTCGATCGCGACCTCAAATCCTTCGTCGTTGGTTTTGGTCTGCAACTGCTCCAACACCGCATGCCCCTCTTCCGGACCCACAACCTCCGCGATACCTAATTGGCGGGCCAGTTCCCGACGCTCGGGCATGTACTCCACGCCAACAACACGCGCCCCCATTGCCTGGCAGAGCAGGGCCACACCCAGACCTACCGGACCAAGTCCAGTGACAAGCACCGCGTCCCGGCCCGAAACGCCGGCGCGCACACAGGCCGCGTAAGCCGTGCCGACTCCACATGCCACCATGGCCCCGTCAAGATATGTCAGTTCATCAGGCAGGGCGACCAGGGTACGTTCCTCGGCTAGCAAGAAATCAGCATGTCCACCATTGCGCTGCCAGCCATAAGCGGCCCGTCCATTTTGCTCTTGCGTACAGCTGATCATCCAGCCGCTACGGCAATTATGACAGACACCACAGCCGGCAATATGATAGAGCACCACCCGATCACCCGCCTTGAAGCGCTGCACTCCCGCTCCCACTTTCTCAATGATGCCGCACGGCTCATGGCCGGCGATCACCCCTTTATAGGCTTCAGGCCCTACACCCTGATCCGTGGGACGATAGATGGCGCGCAGATCACTACCACACAGGGATGATGCCTTCATGCGTACCAGCACCTGCCCATGCCCCGGCTTCGGAACCTCAAAATCGCGCATCTCGACTCGCCGATTTCCCGGTAAAACGACACCCTTCATTGTTGTCATGATAAAAACAGACTCCTTTCGTAATGCCTGATCTTCATCATACAACAATTTATTCAATCAAAGGCATACGCGATATGCTTGCGCGTCTCTTCAAGAAGAGCGGCGGTCGAATCAACGCTAATCGCTCCAGCCTGCATGAGCTGTTGTAGGCAGCGTAGTCCGTCACCACCGGTATAGTCGCGCGCGGCAAAGAGCTGCAATAATTGCGCTACGCCCTCTTTATGACTATCAGAAATCGCGTCAGGGGCGCAGGTGGTCTGCAGAGGAGCCGCGACCAGAATCACGCGCAGACCGTGTCTGGCTGCCCGCAGAGCTTCCTGAAACAGCGGCAGGTTCCCTGGCCCAATCGCGGCTGGACACAGAATTAAGAGATCAACCTGCTGTAAGCGTTGCCGTACCTGCTCCAACACACTGGCGGAGATCGGCGTATAGGGCTGCTCTGTAATCACATCTTCGGCCAGCCGCAGAGCCAGGGTGTGATCGCTGTCTCCAATATTCAACGCACCAGCGCTAAATGGAATATGGGCGTCGGCCAGGGCGCGCATCACCAGTTCACCCGATCCCCCACCGGCAATGAGATGGACACGAGATGCAGGTTTGTTGCTTTTCAAGGGGAGAGCATCTCGACTGGGTGGTAGGACGCTCAGGTGTTCGGCGCCACGCAGGATACCCACCTGTACATCGATGCCGTAGACACGGCTGAGCAGTCCCGGTTCCAATACCTCGGCCGGCGTGGCATCGGCCACGATACCGCGCTGGAAGAGCAGCAGCCGAGAGAAATAGCGCGAAGCCAGGTTAAGATCGTGCATAGCAGCGATAACGGTCATACCACGCTGGCGGTTGAGATGCTGCACCAGTTCCAGCGTCTCGATCTGATACTTGATATCCAGGTGCGAGGTTGGCTCATCCAGCAGCAGGATAGTCGGTTGCTGGGCCAGGGCCATGGCAATCGTAACGCGCTGGCGTTCACCACCGCTCAATTCATTGAAGATCCGTTCGGCCAGCGTGTCGACCCCGGCCTCGCGCATCGCTTGCTGAATGATCTCGCGATCATCGGAATTTCCCGAGCCCCAGAACGAAGACACAAAGGGGGTACGGCCCATACCAACCATCTGCGCTACAGTATAGGCGAAGGGCATGTGTAATTCCTGCGGCACCACGGCGATACGCTGCGCGGCCTTACGCCGTCCCCAGTGCCGCAGTTCGCGACCCTCCAGCAGAATCCGTCCCTGGTGTGGCTGCAGGACACCACTCAGCAAACGCAGCAGGGTGGTCTTGCCCGAGCCATTGGGTCCCAGCAGGCCAACCATCTCTCCCGCCTGGATGGCGAGAGAGACATCGTATAGCAAGGCCTGTTGTTTATAACCAAAGGCAACTTCTTGTACTTCCAGTACCGGTATGGACCTGTCTACCATTTATACTCTCGCTTACTGCTGCGCAATAGAAATAAGAAGAACGGGGCACCCACGAGGGCGGTAAAAACGCCGACGGGAATGACGGTTGGGGCCAGAATGGTGCGCGCCAGCAGATCGGCCAGGGTCAAAAAGATAGAGCCACCCAGAGCCGCCGCTGGCAGCAGGGCGCGATGGCGCGGTCCCAGCAGCAGGCGCATGAAATGCGGCGTTACCAGACCAACAAAACCGATCAGACCGCTGATAGAGACCGCAGCCGCCGTCAGGAGCGAGGCCACTACTACGATCAGGAAGCGCATCCACTCGACATGCAATCCCAGGTGGGCCGCCGCATCTTCTCCCAGCGCGAATACATCCAGCACGCGAGCCAGCGCGAACGCGACCAGCAATCCCAGCAGGACAATGATTGTGACGACGGCCAGTGGTCCCCAGCCGACGATAGCGATTCCTCCCGAGAGCCAGTTATACAGGCCCAGCAGGCGTCCAAAGTCATTGGAGGGCCAGAGGTTTAAAATCAGGGTCTGTACGGCGGTCAGAACTGCATTGACGACAACGCCGGCCAGCAGCAGCATGATCACCGGGGTGCGCCCATCTGAACGTGCCATGGCGTAGACAAATACAACCGTCAGAACGGCCCCGCCAAAGGCCAGCAATGGCGTCAAGGGAAAAAAGTTTCCATAGACAGTATCAAAAGGTAACACAAAGGCGATCGTTGCTCCCAAAGCTGCTCCCGATGAGGTTCCCATCAGGTAGGGATCAGCCAGCGGATTGCGCAACATACCTTGAAAGAGCGTTCCCGCCACCGCCAGGGCTGCTCCAACCAGGACCGCGCTAACCACTACCGGTAGGCGCACCTGCACGATAATGATCTCCAGTGACGGATCCCAGCGCACCGGAAAATGGAACAGGCCCGTGCTGTTCAGCAAAATTTGTACAATCGTCGGTACAGGTACAGGAATAGAGCCAAAGCTTATCGAGATCAGCATCACGATAAGCAGCAATATCCCCAGGCCGCCAAGTACAAATGGTGGCGCGATACGACGTTGCTGTGGCCGCTCAGAACCCGGAGCTGTCCGAGTTGGACGCGTTACTGTTTTCATGTCTAACCGCTCATCCAGGTGTTTTTGTAGCAGTCAGAAGGAGAGGCATCTGCCAGAACTGACGGGGAGGAAAGCTTTGCGCGACTCGCACATCGTAATTCATCCTGGTGGTTCACTCCTTTGACGCGAAGGAACGTGAGCCTCTCACCGGGCAGGTCTCCTGGCTTACGACTATTGACGCGGTTGACACTGGCCTTCCCATCCCCTTCAGCATACGCAGGGACAGTGACTACGATGGTGGAGAAAATATATGAACCGCTCGCCGATGACAGTAGCGCGACTGCGTCGGATTTTCACCGACTTCCCTATTCTGCCTGGATCCTATCCAGGCCACCCGGTAAAGACACTGTTAACATATTTATCTGTACAAGAGTATATCGACCATCACCACCAAAGTCAAGAAAATACCTTAACCGCTCTATTATGTAGGAGGTGGTGCAGATGCGAAACCTACGGCTTTCTGGCGCGTTCAGGCGGTAGCATACATAGCAAAGTTGCTGACGGTAATAGTCCCTCCCTGGTCAACAGCCAGGCCGGCCGTGCCACCACCGTACGTAGCATCACTGACACTGCCCAACGCTTTGCCGTTGGCATAAAAGTTAAACTGCGATCCCTTGACGACAACCGCGAGCTTGCTGGCGGCGTGGATATCGCCGAAGGTCCCTTTAGAAAGTACTTTGGGCGCTCCGGTCGCGTTATCATAGACGGTCGCCTGCCAGCTACCATCGGGCGCGATCAGAAAGGTATAGGTTCCCTGCTGGTTGCCAGGCTGGTTGCGAAAGTAAAGGCCAAAGCTACTATTGGAGCTCTGCGCTTGCTGCACGTTGACTTCGAGCACATAGTCATTGGGATAATTTTTACCCGGCAAGGCGGTCAGAAAAACGCCCTGCAGAACTTGAGAGGTCGCGGTATTGGTAATCTGTGTACCGTTGCCCTGGCAGTCGATGTTCGCGCCATTGTAAATCGTCCAGGTACCACTGCCTGAATCGCAGGCCGGACCAGGACTGGTTGTAGAATAGAGCAATGGTCCAGTGGGCACGTTGCCAGTAGCCGGAGGAGCCTGCGTTGGGACGGTCGTAGGCCTGGGAGCCGGAGTAGCGGTTGGCGCGACGGTTGGCTTGGCGGTTGGTCCACTCGTGGGTGTTGCCTGGGCTGTGGGAGTTCCCGTCACGCCAGTCGCGGCTTTATTTTTAAATAGCTGGGTACCAGTAATGATTCCCGCCAGCACCAGTACCACAGCACAGATCACCAGGAGTGGTACGAGCCACCATGGCCCCTGCGATTTCTGCGGCGCGGGTGCTGGCTGCGGTGGCGATGGCGGCAGAAACACGGGGGTGGGTGTATTGCTAGGCCGCTCGCTAAATGATCCATAATTCATAGCAGACGCATTCGTAGTCGGTGTAGAGTCAGAGATGCCGATGCCAGAGGGGGACGTATTTGCTGCCAGTATCGTTGGCGCTCCACCGGGCTGTATTACGGTTGGTAGCGCATCTTCTCCCCGTACCTGATAGCCGTTCGGCTGCTCAATAGCGGCATGCAGAGCCCGGGCCATATCATGGGCTGAGGCATAACGCTGCGTACGATCTTTGGCGGTCGCTTTCTGGATGACCGCGTCTACACCTGCGGGAATTTCAGGGTGCGCTTGATGTAAAAGGGGTAGCGTCTCTTGCAAATGACGCGTAATCACAGCCAGTGAACTGGAACCGGTAAAAGGCACATGGCCACTCAGGAGCGTATAGAGCACCACCCCCAGTTCATAAATATCAGCCCGATAATCGATCGCCTCGCCCAGTGCCATCTCGGGCGCCATGTACTCGGGCGTCCCTAGCGTCACACCGGTCCTGGTTAAGGTCGCGCCAGGCACAACATCATCAGCAAAGCGCGCGATTCCAAAATCGGTGAGCACCAGGCGTCCATCCGCATGTAGAAGAAAATTCGCTGGCTTCAGGTCACGATGGATCACCCCTTGCGCATGGGCGTAATCCAATGCCGATGCCGCCTGATCCATATAGGAAACGACATCTCTCAGCAGCAATACCCCTTGCCTCTTCAGCCGCTCGCTCAGGCTGCCACCGGTCAGATACGGCATCACCAGGTATGCAAGACCATCCTGCTCACCGTATTCATACAGCGGCATGATATTCATATGCTCCAACCGGGCTACCACATCTGCTTCGCGACGAAAACGTGTCAGAAATTCCTGTGAAAACTCCCCATCGTTGCCGCCCAGGTACGAATGAAGTACCTTAACCGCTACCTGGCGGATCGGACGCTGCTGCCGTGCCAGGTAGACCGCTCCCATACCACCCTTCCCGATCAACTTCTCCAATGTACAGGTTCCAAGCGTCTTCCCGACCAGGTCCTTTGAACTTCCCTGCATAATGCTGTGTGCTCCTCTGACTCGCGTCGTTTTTCTTATCTATTATAAACGATTGGACACCCCAATTATTTATTCTTAACCCATATGCTTAAGTTTAATGACCAGATTGTCATAGAACCATAACCAAACTATTGATTATTACAACTATCTAATACATAGATGTTTCACCAGGCTATCTCTTAACAAAGCCGTCTAACGCTCATGGTCATCGCCTGCAACCTGCATATATTTTCGTACCTGCGGTGCTCAGGAGCCAGTTTTATGTTGGTGCATGGGATCCCATGCACCAACATAAAAAACAGTGCGGCCGCGCCGGGGGACGCCCGTGTGGGGCGCTCACATTCGCCAACACGATGGGAGTAGGGCTTACTATCCTACGATAGTGGGTCGCGGTTAGAAAAAAGATGGAGGGAAAATTATAATGCACGGTGAAGTGCCTCTCAAAACCCTACGACCGGGTGCTGTTTTTATCACCCACGATGGGATATACGCAGTAAAATCACAATATCAGTATAACCGTTCTCACAATGCTCAATCCTTATGTATCCTGCTGGAAAATGGTGAGATCGCGTATTTTGATGATGGTAACAACACGCTTGTTCGCGAAATAAAATGTTCCTTTGATTCTATGCTATTAGTCGATGAACGTGAATCTAGATAACTAAGGAGGGACAACCGGTGCCTGATGCTTTTGTGCCACCGCTATAACGATAGTTTCATGCAGGTTCAAAGAGTCTCATTTTATTGTATGCGGAGGGATGCCCTTCTTTCAGAGCAGGTGCACAACGCATACAGATAGCCAACAGTACCATTTCAGGCCTGTAATCCTGTACGGAAGGTCAGTTGACAAGTGGTTGCGTGCGCGTGATACTCTTAACTAAAGAGTAGTCGCCCTGGCACAATACAACTTCTCTATTTATGGTGATTGAGATGCAGGGGGATGGAACCAACCACTGCGTTCAACGCGGAGCCAATGGCGTTCCTACGTTTTTCTATCTTCCATCTGAAGGAATTATCATGGCTATCGAAAAAGAACTTTTCAGGCAGGTAATGGGGCGCTTTGCTACCGGTGTGACGGTTGTCACGACGAGCAGTAATGATGTCCTTGCAGGCCTGACTGTCAATTCATTTTGTTCGGTTTCTTTAAATCCACCATTGGTTCTCATTTGTATTGATAATAATAGCAGCACGCTACCGTTTCTGCGTGAAAGCAAGATCTTCGCGGTTAACATGCTGACAAAACATCAAGAGCAGTGGTCGCGTGGCTTTGCGACCAATAGCCCCGAACGCTTTGAACATTTCTGCAATGCTCCCCACTATACCGTGGCCACCGGGGCGCCCATTATTAAAGATGTGCTGGCTTTTATCGACGCGCGAATCGTCGCGGAATACCCGGGTGGCGATCATGTCATTTTCCTCGGACAGGTGGTGGCGATGGGAACCCCACAGCAGATGGGGTTTGTTGATGAGCACGGAAATGTTCAACCTGCGCCCGACAGCCAGCCAGCAACCAATGGTCACGGTATTCATAAAGACGAGGAGCCTTTACTGTATTATGGCGGTCAGTATCGGCACCTGGCTCGTCTGTTTCATGAACCTAGTTTGATAGAAGAGCAGCACTCGAAAAATGTTGGAGAAGCAGCACGCAACTAAGGAGACAGCGGAGGCCCTGGCTGAACTCCAGCAGCAGATCCGGAGTTGCCGGCTCTGTCAGGAACATGGATATATTCCCGTAGCCCATCCAATCGTGAGCGGACGCGGCACCGATCGTATTCTGGTCATTGGACAGGCACCCGGCCATCGTTCGGTGGCACAGAACCGGCCGTTCAGTGGTCCAGGTGGTCGCGTACTACAATCGTGGTTGGAGGCTGCGGGTTTTCCACCTGGCTATCTGCATGATCATACCTATCTCAGTTCCCTCACACGCTGTGATCCCGGCCGCCATAAAAGTGGGCACGGCGATCGCAAACCCTCGCCAGCCGAAATGGCTCTGTGCCGCCCCTATCTCAATGCCGAACTACGCTTGCTGCGTCCCAAAGTGGTGCTGCTGGTGGGTACAATGGCCATTGAAGCGTTCTGCGGCAAGGTCCGACTGGAAGAATGTATCGGCTCATATATTGAAGACAATGGGACGCTCTACCTGCCCCTTCCCCATCCCTCGGGCGTGAGTCGCTGGCTCAATGATCCCGAACACAAAAAATTGCACCAGCGAGCCCTGACAATTCTGGCCCACTGGCGCGATCTATATCACTTTTGACATCTACTGTTAGTGCTGATGATGGTCGTAGTTGGCCTTATCGGCGCGCTGGCGCATATCGAATTCGTGCACACCCTTTTTCAAAGTGCCCAGAGCCAGGGTTGCGCACGTAGGCCGGGTCATGACGACCTCGCGGCCCAGCTGGTCCATCAGGTCTTCGAATGTAATATTTTCGATCTCCTCGGCGCTCATCCCCTGCACCATCTCGGTCACATATGAGGCGGCGGCGCGGCTAATGGTACATCCGGTACCATCCCAGGCGATCTCTTTGAGCTTGCCGTCTTCACCAAAGCTGGCCTGCATGGTAATCACGTCGGCACAGCCAGGATTGCCACCATTCAAATTAACATCTGGATGCTCAATTTCGCCTTGATTGCGAGGATTCTCATAGTGATCTAATAGAAAGTCAATTGCTTCTTGACGGTTCATAACTTCTCCTCTTTGGAGGGGTATAGTATCAAAGGGCCCAATGATCTGCGCCCTACTCCATCCACCAATTATAGCATGCTTTTATGAGCATACATGTTCTATCCATAAAATACGATAGTTGAATGCCCGATGTTCCATCTTTTAAATGAAAACACAATCCATACCATGCTTATTCCCACTCACCATGCATTATCTATTCTTAAAAAGGAGGGGGCGCGTCAGCGTATACCTTTTCGAGCAGGCGTTCGGCGAGGCCCGTGTTACGCAAGGCGACGCGATCATTACGCACGGCGTACTCAAGGGCGGCCGGCTGACCGACAATGACACAAAAGCGTTTGGCACGCGTGATCGCCGTATAGAGAAGGTTGCGCTGCAACAGCATATGATGCTCACGCACCAGCGGCAACACGACGGCGGGATATTCACTTCCCTGACTTTTATGCACCGTCACCGCGTAGGCCAGCAGCAATTCATCCAGTTCATGAAACTCATACTCGACCAGCAAGGGACCGGCCTCCTCAGCGAACTCTACTTTGGCCAGTAGATTCTCGCGATCGATGCGCCGGATAAAGCCAACGTCCCCGTTAAACACCCCTTTGTCATAGTTGTTTCTGATTTGCATGACCTTGTCGCCAACGCGCAACAGGCGATCTCCCCATTCTACCTGAGCCGGCGCGTTCGGATTAAGCTGGGCCTGCAGGCGTTCATTGAGGAGCTTCACCCCTACCGCACCTTTGTACATGGGCGCCAGCACCTGAATGTCAGCGATAGGATTAAAGTGATACCTGGCCGGAAGCCGGCGCTGGACCAGGTCCAGCACCAGTTGTTGGGCCCGAAATGGATCGTCTTCGCGCATAAAAAAGAAGTCGCTTTTGGCCTCGATGCGCGGACTGGGGACGATGCCGCTATTGATCTGGTGCGCGGTGACCACGATCTTGCTCTGCTGAGCCTGGCGGAACAGTTCGGTCAGGCGCACCGCCGGGATCGCTTCTGAACGCAAAAGATCGCGCAGGACGTTGCCGGGTCCCACCGAGGGCAACTGGTCTGCATCTCCCACAAGTAGCAGGTGAGAGGTACGTGGCAGGGCCTTGAGCAGGTGGTAGAACAGCAGGATATCGACCATCGAGAACTCGTCCACGATGACAAACTGGTGTGGCAGGGGATTGTCCTCGTTGCGCTGATAGCTGTTGTCGTGAGGCGCATATTCAAGCAGGCGGTGCAGCGTTTTGGCTTGAACACCAGTGGCTTCGGTCAGCCGCTTGGCCGCCCGACCGGTAGGCGCGGCCAGGGCCACGTCCACCTTGCGCGTGCGCAGCAGCATCAGCAGGGCACGCAGGGAGGTAGATTTTCCGGTACCCGGTCCGCCCGTCAGGATAGAAACCTTTTGCTGATAGCCCACCTGGACCGCTTCGCGCTGCTTTTCCGTCAGCTCCATATGGCGCTGCTGCTTGAGGCGCTCAAAGACGAGCTCCCACTGGCGCGCTGTGGTCGGTGGCAGGCAGCTCGGGGCGCCGCGCAGGATGCGCAATAAGCGCGTCGAACCGTTCTCCGCGTACCAGAAGGGTCCATAGTAGATGCGCGACTGCGCTTCAGCTATGGCGGCCTGGGCGCTTGCTGGTTCATAGCTGGCAGGTTCTTCGGCTACCGTATGGTTGTTGGCCTTCTCTATAGTGGCTGTAGTTGTCGTCGCTAGCACGGGTGCGGTCTCGACAAATATATCCCGCTCCAAGCGCAGTTGCTCCATCGCGGCCTGCAATGTTTCTGTGGGGACCTGCAGGATCTGTGACGCGCGCTGAATCAGATCATTTTCCAGCAAGTAGCAATGCCCGTCATCATTGGCTGCCTGTGTCAGCACGTATTTCAAACCGGTCGCCAGGCGCGGGATCCCATCCGCTGGCAGCCCAAGCTTAACCGCGATATCATCAGCGGTGCGAAAACCGATGCCATGTACCTCTTCCGCCAACTTATAAGGATTTTCGCGCACGACCCTGATCGACTCGCGACCGTACTCCTTGTAGATGCGGGTGGCCACGTTCATGGAGACATCGTGAGACTGCAAAAAGAGGTGTAGCTCTTTAATGTCTTCCTGTTCCAACCAGGCCTTTTCGATCCGCTCGCAGTCTTTGGCACTGATCCCCTTGACCTGTGTGAGCAGTTCTGGCTGCTGCTCGATAATGGCCAGCGTCTGCTCTCCAAAATGGTCAACAATGGCCTGAGCCTTCTTCGGTCCAATGCCCTTGATCAGGCCCGAGCTTAAATAGCGTACCATCCCCTCGGTGGAAGCCGGTAGACGCTGCACAAAACTGACGACACGCAGTTGCCGACCGTAGCGTGGATCGCTCTCCCACTCACCCTCTACCGATAGCAATTCTCCTGGATGAATACCGGGCAAAAGCCCTACGATGGTGGTTAGATCATCTCGAAACAGGCGCCCACGATCGTTCAAGCGAAAGCGCGCCACCGTATACTGATTATCTTCATTGCGAAAAACGATATTCTCAACAGAACCTTCGAGCTTTGGCATAATTTATCAATCTATCTATCGGCCCCCTGCGGACACTTCTATTCTTCCTGCACAAAATAACATTCTCGCCGGTTGTAGCAATTCCGGTTATAGACGTCCTGGAATCAATGCGGTCGTCTGATCCTGAAGAGGTGGATAGTTACGTTGCTCATAACGCGAGCCTGAAAAAAACCACTATCTGTGCCATGAGGTGCAGGTGGTCAGGCATATATTCCTTCTATGCCTGCCGCATGGTCCCCCTTCTGGAGACTATATCACTTTTTGGCTCTTTCTTACAATATGACATGCGTCCATTGTATGTTGGTACATGTTGGGAGCGGGGTCCAGGGGCTGCCGCCCCTGGCGGGGTTTCAGGGGTGTCCCCTGATTTACTCTCTCCTTGTGCCGCCGTCAGGCGGCACTTGAAAGGGCGCTACATGCCCCTCCGATATGTTATCCTTCTCTCAATGGAACAAACAACGAAAGAATATACTATAATAGCTTTAATGGTTGTGTTTCAAATCTCGATCAATTTTGCAAAGAAAGCTGTTTCTTATGCCAACCAATTCATCTGATGAAAGCAATGAACAAAAGAAAGCCCAGGTTCAGGCTTATTTTAGTCGAACGGCGGCCAATTATGTTACCAGCACCTCACACCGGACTGGTAGTGACTTGCAGCGCCTGGTCGCTCTGGGAGAGTGGGAACCATCGCTCCGCGCCATCGATCTCGCCACCGGTGGTGGGCATACAGCGCTCGTGGTGGCTCCCCATGTGGCGAAGATTACGGTCACTGATCTGACCCCCGCTATGCTACAGCAGGCTCAGACTTTTCTGCTGGAGCAGGGGGTGACAAATGCCCACTTCCAGATCGCCGATGCCGAGCATTTACCGTTTGAGGATGCGAGCTTTGAACGCGCTACCTGCCGTATCGCACCCCATCATTTCCCCAATGTCACTCAGGCGATCAGCGAAGTTGCGCGTGTCCTCACACCCGGTGGCCTTTTTCTCCTCATCGATAGCTGCGCGCCCACCGATCCCCAACTGGATATTTTTGATAATACGATTGAAAAATGGCGTGACAATTCCCATGGTCGCTCCTATAATCGTCTTGAGTGGAATGCCTTCTTCGAGGGTGCCGGACTCCTGGTCGAGCGCCAGGAGATCTTCCGCCGTACACACCAGTATCAGGATTGGACGGCCCGCTCTCAAATGTCAGACGAAGAGAAACAGAAGCTTGAAGAATATATCCTGAGCAGCACTCCTGCTATACAGCACTATTTTGAAGTGACCAGAGAAGCAGATGGCCGTCTGAAAAGTTTATCTATGGACTTTATCTTGCTCAAGGGCCGCAAGCCAAAGGTATAGCTACATTCTTTTTAGACAATTCAGGACCGATTGTTACCTTTACTCCTGCTATGCTGTACCAGAAACAGAGGAGAAGTACGTTTACAGCCACCCCAGACTGATCCTGGCTGAACAGCAAACTTCTCAGCAGAGCAGTATGTACGAAAAAAGGAGCAAGCGATGAAACTTATCTGTGTCCGTTTGTTGATCAATAACTTTGCGGCCTCGCTCAAGTTCTGGCGCGATATCGTCGGTCTCACTTTAACATACAGTGACGAGACCATGGGCTACGCTTATTTTGAGCTCGATGGAACGGGGCTGGAACTGTTCAAGAGAGACGAGTTTATGAACTCGATTGGAGCAGTAACCACGGGACAAACATCTGGAGAACAGCAATCGGTACTCAATTTCAAGGTGGAAGATGTAGATGCAACCTATGCGGAACTGCTCCAACGCGGTGCCAATGCGATCTCCAGACCTCAGGATCGTCCGGCCTGGCAGGCCCGCACGGCCCATTTCAGCGATCCAGATGGACATATCCTCGAAATTTATAGCCCCCTCAGCAGAAATGATATTCCAACAGCCTGACTGTGTGCAAAAAAGCTATAAGTTTGTTCTAATGGGTTGGTGCAATATAACGGGTGACCGCAGCTGCGGTCACCCGTTATATTGCACCAACCCATTAGAACAGGTGCAGCCGCTTGTGTGAAGCGTGCAAACGCTCCCATACAACGCAAGTTTGGCACATTAAAGAAAAAGTACTAACCTGAATGCACATAATTTATAACATATAGGCTAGGCTATTGTGGGGCCGCCATTAACTAGGTTATAATAGACATTAATACTACACATGTGACATTATTCAGCTATAGAAGGTTATTATTGACCTCTTCACAGCTACAATTTGTCTCAATAGGCAGATAGGGAAGTAAGATGAACGGAAAAGTCACCTATCGCCAGCAATTTACACGCTGCGGAAAAGAACGTTGCCGTAAATGCAAGGAAGGCTCAGGGCACGGACCATATTGGTATGCCTATTGGAGCGTGAATGGCCGTACCGTCAGTAAGTATATTGGGACGAATCTCCCCGAGGCGGTAAAACAGGAACAGCTAGTCACCACTACTCCCTCTACAGCTTCTTCTCCATCCGGGCCTCTTTTGCGCGTGTATGTTCTGGGCCAGTTCAGGATTGAACGAAAAATGGAACAGGGTACCTGGCAGCCTATCGATGGTCGACTCTGGCATCGGCGGCGCGCCCGTTCACTGCTTGGCTGTCTATTGAGCAGTCCTAATCGGCGTTTGAGCCGTGAGCAGGTTATGGATCAGCTCTGGCCCGACCTGGAGATCGATATCGCCGCCAATCGCCTCAATGGCGCGGTTCACGAACTGCGGCAGATGCTCGAACCAGACCTGACCCGACCCGCGGCCTCGCGCCTGCTCAAGCTGGAGCGCGATGTACTTGAACTGGCCGGTCACCAGCAGATCTGGGTCGATGCGGAAGCCTTCGAGAACCTTATTAAGGAAGCGGATACCTCTACAGATCCGGTACGCACGAGGCAGTTGCAGGAGGAGGCGGCAAATCTGTATCGAGGCAGCTACCTGTTAGAGGAGTTATACTCGGAATGGGCAGGCCAGCGCCGCGATGCGCTCCAGCGGGCATGGGTGGGGTTGCTGCTCAACCTGGCTCAGAGCCAGGCGGAAAATGAGGAGTACGCCAGCGCCATTGAGACCCTGGACCGACTGCGCACCGCGGATCCCACCAATGAGACCGCTCTTCAGCATCTGATGATGCTCTTAACACAGCGCGATCGCCGCGGTGAAGCGCTACAGGTGTACAAACGCCATCAGGAGATGCTGGAGCGCGACTATGAGAGTGAGCCCCTGCCCGAAACGATTGAGCTTTATGAGAAGCTCCGCAATGGACACGTGCCCGCGTTATACACACAGAAAACAGAGAGCGCACCGATAACAGAACCATTGGAAGAGATTCAACCGCTTGATCTCACGTTCACGCGCCCTCTCTTCCAGCTGGGCAGGCACTATCAGAGTCGCTTGATCGGCCGCGAGCGAGAAATTCAGACGCTACGGCAGGTTATGCGCTCGCTGGAAAAAAAGGCTGCGCGACCGGCGACCTCCACAAGTAAGGATCACCCTCTGCTGCCGCCCGGTACCCGGCAATCGCAATTCCCACCATCGTCAGCGTCACGGCCCCGTCATACCCATTTTGTCTTGCTACGCGGTGAACCCGGGATCGGGAAAACACGCCTGGCTGAAGAGCTGAGCCTTGAAGCATATCAACATGGCTGGACGGTCGCCTGGAGCCGATCCTACGAGCAGGAGAGCACGATCCCCTATCATCCCTGGACCGATCTATTGCGCACCCTTTGCAAGAGCACATCGATACTTGCTGATATAACCAATCGGAAACAAGATGTTACCACCGATATGATGCTGCGCGAGCTGGCTGCTTCCCCACTAAAGCTGGAACGTCTGGGTACGCTCTTGCCTGATCTGCAAATTTTGCAGCCAGGCACCGGAAAATCAGCGATTCCGATCTCGCTAGAACAGGAACGGCTACACCTATGGGAAGCCGTGCTCGGACTGATCGAAACCTTTAGCAAGCAGCATCCGTTGCTGCTGGTGCTCGACGACCTCCATTGGGCGGATGATAGCAGCATCGATCTTTTGACCTACCTGATCCATCACCTGCAAGAACAGTCCGTCCTGTTAATCGGTACCTGCCGCGAGGGAGAGCTAGCTCCCCAGCATAAGCTGCGCACATTGATCGCGGACCTGCAGCGTGAGCAGGCCGTAGTCGTGGTTCCGGTCCTGCCGCTTACCTCTACCCAGATTGGGACGCTGGTTGCCCACCTGCCACAAAATTTGGTAGAGAGCATTCAATCGCAGGCGGCGGGCAATCCATTTTTTGCGGAGGAGCTGGCACGCTATGTAGATATATCAGCTAATGAGCAGAGCGATGCCAGCAAGCTAGGCGCGCTGACAACCCTAGATGCGACGCCGCCAGCCGGACAGTCTTTCGGCAGCTATAGCACGCACCAGAAGATGAACGGAGGGGCAACCCAACCAGAACCTGAACATCAGCCAGCCTCGATCTCGCTGCCAGAGGCGATCGCGGCCGTGCTGGAACGGCGCCTGGGCAGACTCAGCCAGGGCTGCCAGCAACTCCTCGGTAAAGCTGCCGTTATCGGTGGCTCGTTTGAACTGCGTCAGCTCGTTCCCATGGCAGGCGACGCCGCCGAGGATACGGTCCTGGACCTGCTCGACGAGGCGTTGAATGCTGGCCTGCTAATCGAAGAGGGGGCGGGCGCGAACATTGCCTACCACTTCTGGCATCCACTGATTATTAGCCACCTGTATAGCCGGCTCTCGGCGGCACGCCGGGCCCAGCTCCATCGCAGGGCGGCCGAAACGCTGATCGCCACCTCTAGCAGTCAACCGGAGAAGGCCGCCACCACCATCGTCTATCACCTGAGCAAAGGGGGCGGAGACCGTGAAACCCTGGCCTACTACGCGGAGATTTCGGCGAATCAGGCCTATGGGTTGGCAGCCTATACGGAAGCACAGCAATATTATATCCTGGTCTTTCAAGCACTCAGCGGCAATGAGTTCACGGCCGCCAACCAGATCAATGCCCACCACTATATCCAGCACATCATCGCCAGGGATTGCGAGCAGCTCCCATTTCATGATCCTCTGCACCTCTGCCGTATTTTGGAGCGTATCGCTGAATGCAGCATCATCCTGGGATCGTTCGCTGATGGACGTCAGGTCTACGAGTATATTTTGCACCTGCGCACCTGCGCACGCTTTGAACGCTACCTTTCAATGGAACTAGCCATCTCTCTGGAAGAAGTTGAAGAGCTCAGGAAGAAAGAGGCGCAGATTCAGGCTATGCTCTGGCGCGAAATCGGCAATACCTGGACCTATACCAGCGAATACGAACCAGCGTATCGCTGCTATGAACGGGGTAAGGCGGCCATGGTGCAGGCGGGTATCACCAGTGGAGCGGCCTGGGCCTGCCTCCATCTGCAATATGGCGCCCTCTTCCGCCTGGAAGGCGACTATACGCAAGCCCGGCGCTATTTACAGGAAGCCCTGACTATGCTCGAAGAGGTTGTACAGACTCCGCATCTTCCGTATCAGAGAATGGATATCATGCGCGAACCGGGAGTACAGACCAGGCGCGTCCATGATCTTTCGCTTACCCGCATTGAGCGAGCACTCACTGGCGATCCACTGGAGATTGGCTATGCGCATGAAAGGCTCGGGATCGTGGCGGTCAGCCTGGGTGAAGTAAATAGCGCTCTGGAACACCTGGATGTCGCGCTGACAATCTACGAACAGAGCGAGCTGGTCTCGGAAATGGTTCGGGTGTGCGGCAATCTGGGAGCCGTCAATATCGTTAAGGGAGCGCACGATGAGGCGCGTCGCTATATGCAGCGCGCATTAGAGTTGGCCGAGCGTAGCGGCGATATACCCAACATGACCTTTATCACCCATAACCTGGGCGATGTAGCCCAGAGATCGGGCTCCTTACGGGAGGCGGAGGGCTGGTTCAAACGCAGCCTGGAACTGGGCGAGCTCATCAATGATCGTGAACGTCTGAGCTGGAGCTATATCGCGCTGACCGCCATACAGGCCGATATGGGCAATCTTGAGGAGGCAACCAATAGCATTCGCCGCGCCATCTCTATCAGCCGCGCCATCAAGAGTACGCGCTGTATCCGCTATGCACTGCTGGGATTGGCCGACCTCAGGATTACGCAGGCGATCGCGACCCGCTATTATCCCGATGACGTGGTACGCAATCGCTACCAGGCACAATTGCTCGCCCGGGCCAGCAAAACCTTACAGCGCTCGATTACCCTTGAGGGGATGGAGGCTGAAAACATTATCGACGCCAAACACTCGCTGGCCATGGTGTATTTCTTGCAAGGGGATTTACAGAGCGCCCACGAGGTCGCGCTGCAGACGCTCAAGGATGCCCAGGATTATGAAACCATGCGCATTGTCGAGAGGGCATATCGGCTCCTGGGCCGTATCATGCATGCGCAGAAACAGCCAGAACAGGCCGTAGCTTATTTCCGGCAAGCGCTACACATCTGTCAGGAACATGGTTTGCGCCTTGATTATGCGCGTACCCTGGTCTGCTATGGAGCGCTACTGCTTGAACAGGATCAAAACGTCGCTCCCGCTACACTTGCTCTGGGAAATGATACGTCCGATACGCCTCTTCACCATCGCGGTCTGCACTATATCGAAGAGAGCTATCAGATTTTCCGTGAATGCCATGCCGCTATCGACCTGGCGATGGCGGAACACCTGCTATCCCAGCCAGCCCTGGTCCGTAGCTTGACGTAAACTTATATCTTATGGTACTCTTGTTGATGGGCACCGATCATAGTGTCCATTTTTACCACTTCACTTCCTTCTTCAATAGGAAAGGGCTGCAATTAACGATGGCTAAGGCGAAAGACAAACATCTGTTTGCCCGCTGTGGCTGCCGTCTGTGCATCTTTGCACCCGGACAGCGCCTGATCGCCCATAGCCTCACTATGCCCTTTTTCAGGTCAGGCGCACAATCCATCGTTCCCATCGCAACTCTATAACCTGACCCACTTCGCATAGCAACAACAGCCATCAGGCCGTGGGCGCATACTCCTATACATTCGCCAGAAGCCTGCATGTGCCTGTTTCATACAGTATCCGACCCTATTCGCCTCTTTAAGCAAGCTCTACTATGAATGCATAGGAATGCGCCAATATAAGCATGCGAAGCGTTCGTGAGACTTTTCAACATGAACCATCGATTCCTATGCACCAAAGAATGGAGTATCCCTGATGACCACTATCAACCTACCAACAGATCTGACCGTTCGCGCCGCCCGGCGAGAGGATGCCCAGGCGATTGTCGATCTCTATGCCCTGGTCGAAGAGGCCGAAACCGGACACAGCGACAATTCCATCGACGATGTCTATGACCTTTGGGATGGAGAACACGTGGACCTGGCCCATAACTCTTGCGCCATCTTCGCCGCCCATGGGAAACTGATCGGATATACAGCGGTCGCCAATACCGGCCGGGGCGTGCTATTGGATGTCCATACACAGGCTCACCCGGACTATACTGAACTTTCGCTGTTCAGCTACCTCATTCAGTTCGCCGAGGAACGCGCGCGCGCTTTGCTGGAGACCGACCAAAAGCTGCCACGCCGTCTCTATACCTGGGGCTTTACCCCGGCCAGTACCGCACGTTTTGTCCAGCATGGCTTTACCATCGAGAACAGCGACTACCGCATGGAGGTGGTCTTACAGACAGAGCCACCACAGCCACAACCTCTACCGGGTATCACGATCCGCCCATTTATAGCGGGAAAAGAGGAGGGCGCCGTATATGACGTGATCGCCGAAGCTTTTCCAGATATCGACGGCAAGCCGTATCGGCCATATGAGGACTGGTATGAAAAGGTCTTCGAGAAGACGCCAAGCTTTGATCCGGCCATGCTCTATGTAGCCGTCGCCGATGGTCAGATTGTAGGGACCATCAGCTGCCGTGTCTATCCCCAAAACGGCGAGGGCTTCATCTGGCAGGTCGCGATGCGCCGTGCCTGGCGCAAGCGTGGTATCGCGAGCCTGCTCATGCGTACCGCCCTGGTTGCATACTATCAGCGCGGCATGAAACGCATCCAGCTAGATGTCGATGCCAACAACGCCACAGGTGCCCATCAACTCTACGCCAGCCTTGGCATGCACAAATACTCGCAGGTCGATAGCCTGCAAAAAAGTCTATAATCCTATCTTATGAGTTATCCCGAACTTTTTGAGCAAAAGTTTGGGATAACTCATAATCGGTTTCATCATCTAACATCGTGTCTGACTTCTGTCATGTTTGGGGCGCGTGCGCGCCCTCGCACGCGCGTCCACTACGCGGCCGCACTGGTTTTGTGTATTCTTGCACGGGGCGCGCTGATGCGCACCCCGTGCAAGAATACACAACGGAATGCTGGGCACCGGAGGCGCGAAAACCCATGCAGGCCGCAGGCGATGATCATGAGAATCACTTGCAGCATGCCTGAGCTTTCGCACCTCTGGTGCTCACAAGTCCATGGTATGTTGGTGCAGCAGGGGCGCGAAAGCACCCCTGCTGCACCAACATACCAAAGCGTAGTGGACGCCCGTGTGGGGGCGCGCACGTGCCCCCAACATGACGCAAGTCTGAAACATTCTAAGCATTCATAAATCCCGACAGGTTGATCCCTTTGATGATCTGTTTCTGGAAGATACCGTAGAAAACGAGCGGTGGTATCACAGCGATAGCCATGGCCGCAAACTGAACATTGGCTGGCAGACTATTGGTGTCGCGCAGGTTGACATAAAGAGCGGTCCCGATCGGCCATTTCGCCGCATCGATAATGTAGAGGTATGGACCAAAGAACTGCTGCCAGCTCCCAATAATTGAGAAGATGGTAATCACTGAGATGACTGGACGCGACAGCGGCAGGATGATATGGTAGAGAATCTGTAAAGGGTTGGCTCCATCAAGCACCGCTGCGTCGCTGAGTTCATCGGGGATACTATCGAAAAAAGCCTTCAAGATCAAGATATTAAACGCGCTAAAGGCCCCCGGTAACCAGAGAGACCACCAGGTATTGACCAGCCCCAGATGAACGATATTCAGATATTGGGGAATAATGTAGACGACGCCCGGAATCGTCATCGTGCTTAAGAATAAGACCATGATGGTTCCACCAAATGCTGGCCGCAATTTGGACAAGGCATAGGCTGCGCAAATATTGACGGTCATTGGAATGAACCAACCAATCACGGTGATCACCAGCGTGTTAAAGAAGTAGAGTCCAAAGTTGATGTCGCTCCAGGCCGCTCCATAGGTGCTCCAATCAGTATGCCTGGGAAGCAGGGTTGGTGGCACCTGTAATAATTCCGGTGCCGACTTGATCGCGCCGATAAAGAGCCAGCAGAGAGGCACCAGAAATGAGAGAGAAATCGCGATCAGGATGATCAGGATAAGGTTGAGAATGATGCGCACCCCCAGGTGCTGTCGTTCCAATGGCGAGATCAGTGTACGCTGGCCGCTGTCTGCGTCATCCTTTGGCTTTTTGCGTGCCGCATTACTTGATTTTATGTTCGGTAGAGCTATACTCATTACGAAGCTTCCTCCTATCTTCTGCCCATCCCTCAATAGAGAGAGAGAGAATGGCAAGCTATCCATCGATATATACATATCTATCAATATTTCCCCAACCCGGTTGTGCGGCGCATCAGGTAGAGATATAAAATGGAGAAAATCATCAAGAACGCGAACAGGATCAGCGATAGGGCATTGGCGGCGCCATAGTTTCCCTGCTCAAATGCATATTTGTACACCAGCAAGACAGGGGTGACGCTGGAGTTCACCGGACCACCACCGGTCAGGAGAAATGGTCCGTCAAATGTTTGGAAGGCCCCCATGATGGCAAACATCAGGTTGAGCAGGAGGATGATGCGCATCTGCGGCAGAGTTATATGCCAGAACTTGCGCCAGATACTGGCTCCATCGATCTCGGCCGCATCGTAGAGATGAGGTGGGATATTCTGCAGTGCCGCCAGGTAGATAAGCATGCCACTTCCCGTGCCTCCCCAGATACCAATAAAAGCCATTGAAGGGATTACCGTTGTTGGCGAGTCCAGCCAGGCCAGGGTGGGCAGGTGCAGGGAGGCCAGAAAGACATTAATCAAACCTGCTCCGCTGGGATCATACATCCACTTCCAGAGATAAAAAGTGACAACCGGGGGCAGGATGGCCGGCAGGTAGTAGGTAAAACGCAGATAACCACCCCAACGGGGCAACTCGTTGACAATCATGGCCATGAAGAATGGAATCAGGAAAGGGATCAGAGCCCAGAGCAGAAATGTAAAACAATTCTCCACGGAAATGAGCAACAGCGGATTTCTCAGGACGGTGACAAAGTTGAAGAAGCCAACCCACCTGGGAGGGTTGACCATGTCATAATACTGAAACCCGATGATAAAAGAGCTGATGATCGGGTATACAGAGAAAAGGGCAAACCCCAGCAGCGCTGGCAACAGGAAAAGATAGGCAACCAGGTTTTTCCTTATAACTTTACCCACCGGAACATTATTCCTCTTGACAACCGCTTGCTCCGCCTGCCGATGATCCGCATAACGTTCTTGCTGGCGATCGAGACTTTTTTGCATGTGAGCAATCCTCAAGGTAAAAATATAAATGGAGAGGCAACGATAGGCACTCTAATGGCTACCACGCAAAATTGAAAGCAGTGAGAGGTCCGGACTCTGTTGCTGAGATGAGTCCCTACCCTCTCACTGACCAACTATCACCAGTCGCTACATGGTTGCCTGATCAATAGTATCCTGGAACGTCTGGGCTACGGTGTCTAATTCCTTTTGTGGATCGGCGTTAGGATCGCTCAGCATTTTCTGCACCACGGGGTCCATCAGAGCGTAGTAGGTCTGGCTCTGGATCGCAGGTTCGGGAACGATTTCCTGTTTGGCAGAATAATATGGCTGGGTCATCTCTTCCGGAATATTGGCGTACTTCTTTAAGATCGCCATACGCTGCTCGAGCAGTTGACCACCAAAGGCAGCATTATCAGGGAAACCGATCGCCTTTCCCTGCGATTTTTGTGTCTTAAGATCATCCTCAAAGTTTTTCATGTCAAAATACTTGAATTTCACCCATTCGACGCCACCATTTATCTGCTCTGGCGTACACTTTGGATTGAAGATCCAGATGTTGCCACCTCCCAGACAGCCGTTGCCGCCATTGGTAGGCATCGGCCCCACGCCAAAGGTATCCAGGGGAAGCTTGAAATCATTGATCAGGCTCGCCAGTTCGTCAGAGCCACCAATCACCATGGCGACTTTCCCCTGGCCCAGCGGATGATAGGTATCGCTAACGACCACATTGTCCCCGATCGATTTATCGCGCCAGCGCATATCTTTGTACATCTGCAGAGTTTTTACCCCGGTGGGCGAGTTGACGACGCATTTCAGCTTGCCATCGACCATATCTTCAACCTTGCCACCCGCGGTATAGAGCCAGTTGGTATAGTGCCAGCCGCCCTGATTGTTGGTCGTCAGTTCCATAAACCCTGAAACGCCTTTGCCAGTCAACTGTTTCGCGTATCCCATAAATTCATCCCAGGTCTGCGGTGGCTTATCGGGATCAAGGCCCGCCTTCTGAAATAACTTGCGATTGTAGACGAGCGCTAATTTATAACCATCGATCGGGAAACCATAAATATGCCCCTGAGGTCCGGTTACCACATTCAGTGCCCCCGGCGTAAGATCTTTGAAGTGCTCCCATTTCTTTATCTGATCGGTGATATCCGCAACGAAGTGATGGCTGATCATATATTGAGGTTCGGTGTAGTAGACCCGTACGGCATTTTCCGCCTGGCCTCCAGCGAAACGAGCATAGTAGGTTTTAGAGTCAAAATAGTAGTTATGCCCGACAATCTTGTATTGAGGAAATTGCTTTTGGAAAGCCAGAACCTGTTGTTTGAAGGCGGCCAGATTTGCTTTGTCAGACTCGGCCGGCATATCGGTTACGGTAATGGTGGTTGGACCGCTGCTCGCTGACGTGGCAGAATCACAGGCTGCTATCAGGCTACCCAGTCCGATCAGACCGGCACCAACAGCGGTGGTTCCTTTGAGGAAGTTACGACGGCCCATCGTTCTCGTGTGAAACATCTCTTGTTCCATTATGGTCTCCTTTGATGCATATGATCATGCAAAATAGTATCGAGGAGTAAAAGGCCAGGAATAACAACAAACAAGCAAACGAACAAAGGATCTTGCATGTTAGAGAGAAACCACTATATTCTCTCGCTTTGCAAATTTTTTCATGAAACGGGGTCACCCTCAGAACACTTCTTGAACGTATTCTGCAGAATACTTGCTTCATTTTTACCATGAAGGCGCGCAATTGTCAACTTTTTTCAATAAATTTGCAAAAATACACCTTGACAGCAGATATTCAGCCAATTATATTAATAAAAGTTGTGAAAAATATTTCAAAAAAATAGAGCTCTTCAGAATTGACGGAAATGCATTGTTTTCAACTGGAGGTTTTCATGCATGTTGTCGTTACCGGCGCAAGTGGGCGGCTCGGGAGAACGGTGGTTGCTTTATTGCAGGCAAAGGGTTTTAAGGTGATAGGCATCGATAAGCGTCCCTGTGCCACGCTTCCGGTACCATTGATCCAATTAGATTTATGCAATATCGATCAGGTGCAAAAAGCCATGGCCGGGGCCGATGCTATCGTTCATTTAGGAGCCATTCCTTCACCAGGGGGATTTCCAGCAGAGGTTGTCTATAGCAACAACATCCTGGGCACATTTAACGTTTTCGAGGTGGCCGACAGATTGGGGATTCGCCGCGTCGTCTATGCTTCAAGTGTATCCGCTCTGGGATTCCCATTCCAACGTCTCTGGTCAGAGCCGGCCTATTTTCCCATCGATGAGGCTCACCCTCTGTTGCCACAGGACCCCTATGGTTTGTCTAAGGCCAATGGTGAAGAGATTGCCGCCGCCTACTGCCGGCGAGGAGCTGGCAGCGCAGCCAGTCTGCGCATCTCTACGATTGTTGATGAAGCGGATCTATCCGAGAAGTTCGAGAGCGCGCGCATTGCCCCCGAAAACTGGGCCTCTTCTCTTTGGTCCTACGTTGAGGTGCGCGATGTTGCTCATGCTTGCTTCCTGGCCCTGACCACGCCTTTCGAGGGCCACCTCCCCTGCTTCATTACCGCGGCCGAAACCATCTCTGAGATACCAACCAATGACCTTCTCCAACGCTGGTTTCCACATGTACCGTATGTCGTCGGGGAATCATCCCCCCACTGGTCATTGCTCAATGGTTCATGCGCGCGCGACAGACTCGGCTATGTACCCCGCTATCGCTGGTCTGACCTGCTGCTGCACCACCATGAGAAGGTGAATAACTAGAAAAAGATACAGTCTCACATCAACCGGCTACAGGCGCCGTTGTCCCACGGATGACAAGGTGGGTGGAAAGTTCGGTGCGAGCGAGCGCAATCTCTTGTAACGATCCACCACCCTTGATCTGCTCAATGATGCGGAACAGGGTATCTACAGCGATATGACCGATCTCCATGAGCGATTGATGGACGGTGGTCAGCGCCGGCGTTGTGTATTGCGCGGGAGCAAGGTCGTCAAATCCTACAATAGACAGTTCGTCAGGAACGGCGATGCCGCACTCATGCGCGGCTCGCAATGCACCAATCGCCATAAAGTCGTTAAAAGCGAAGATAGCGCTCGGACGCTCGGGGAGGTTCAGCAACTGCCTGGCACATCGATAGCCACTATCCATGTTTGAGTCACCCTCAACAATGAGATCTGTCCGTACGGGCAGACCAGCAGAGGTAAGCGTAGAACGATAGCCCGCCAGCCTTTCCTGCCTGTACTCCCAGTCGGCTCCAACGATGGCTCCGATACGTTTATGACCGAGCGTTAAGAGATAGCCAACCGCCTGCCTGGCCCCTGCTTCATTGGTTGAAGAAACGACGGGGAGTCCATCCGGTACCCTTCGTCCCGGATCTACCAGCACAAAGGGGATATTGTGTTTTTTCAGATCCATAACCTCAGAGACATCCTCTGAAAATCCCAGCAGCAAGGCCCCCTCTGTGACTGTCTGCATAATACGTTCAGGTAACGGCATCCCTACGCTATACCTCATAGGGATAGGGCAGATCACGGGTCGCGCATTATGATAATGCAACTCCTCTACGACGCCCGCAATGATATCGGGATAGTAGTCACCACGCATACTTGATGAGGTGAGAGCTATCAGTCCGGTTCTCTCGTTGATGAGCCGGGTACTCACATAACCAAGCGCGCTGATGCTGTTGAGCACTTTGGCGCGCGTGTCCGGCGCAACGTTGACGTTCCCGTTGAGTACACGCGAGACGGTAGAAATAGAGACGCCTGACATCTCAGCAACTTTACTGAGAACGATACGCGAGTTCCCTCCTGGCTGCTGATTCGTTTCATCGAGCTGTTTTCTGTCCATAGTTCTCTTCACTTGAAATTTTTTGCAATCTGGATAGTACCACGATCAACCGTCTGTGCGCAGAGACATAGAACGAGTCCCGTCCATTTCATATCTTCAGACAACTATAAGGGGAAGAGGTTTTCCTTGTCAAGCAGAGAGTGGCAGAAATACTGTTTCCGCATGCAGCGCTGCATCCAGCCAGAACACCACTCAGTGCTTGATAGCACCTCAAAAACCAGTAAATCATAAAGCGCATACCCATAGCATTGACAGAATCCTTTTCTACATGTTATGCTAGGCCCAGGCTTATGAAAATGTTCCCGCAAATCATTTCAAAACTATTCCCCGTCGGCTCGTCCTACATCATCTTTTAGCGAAGGAGCGCAAGAGATATGGAACGTTCTGGCTGGCCTGTACGATACAGGCCCTCCACCTACCACGGTGTTCGTATTGTCAGTGCTGTATTGCTTATCTTACTCAGTTGCTTATCTATCTTCATCAGTCCGGTAGCTCATGCCGGTAGTGGAGAGCAGGCTATCAGTGCCGATAGCTTTGTCGATTCCATCGGCATCGATACCCATATGGGTTATACCAATACCCCTTATGGCAACTACAACGCGATCAAACAGAGCTTACAAGCCCTGGGCGTGCGCCACATTCGCGATGGTGGCAGTGCCAACTCTACAGTCAACAACGAATACAATGATCTCGCGAGCATTGGCATCCATTCCAACTTGATTCTCGGTGATGCCAATATTAATTTAAATCCCCCTCCTCCCGGCACGGCCGTCGGTACGTCCTATCCTGGTTGTCTTAATACCCCTTGCTACTATATCAAGGACTATCTCAATATCGTGAAACCTGCCATCGACCAGGTTGAAGGACTCAATGAATACGATGCCTTCAATACTTCGTATCCCGTAACGGCCGAGTTCAGACCCTATCCCAACACCCCCTATGGCAATACCACCTGGTACCGTGTCCTGTGTGACTATATGCAACAGCTACATGATACCCTGCGTAGCGATCCCAACTGGAGCTATCTGCCAATCACTGGCCCATCTTTTGCCTCTTACTCGGCTTCAACCTATATTGCCAATACCTGTGGCGATTGGAGCAGTAAATGGGTTGATAGCGCTACCTTACATGATTATGTCGGTTCACCAATGCAACCTGGTATTCAAGCCAACATTACAAATATTGGCAAGGCCTTCCCAAATGTTCCGTTTGAAACCACTGAAACAGGCTGGAACACGACCGCCAACGCGGCTCATCCGATCAGTGATACGGTGCAGGGAAAGTATATACCCCGCCTGCTATTTGAACAGATCAATCAGGGGATCAAGCGAACCTATACCTACGAATTGATCGATGAGGGGAACGATCCCAACAACTCAGAAGCCAATTACGGTATCCTGCATAACGATTTTTCACCCAAACCCGCGTATACGGCCGAGAAAAATTTGATCTCTCTGCTGTCCGATGCGGGCGATCCGATCCAGCCGGGCAACCTGGATTATACGATCTCGACGACTAATACCAGCGTCCATCATACGTTGTTGCAGAAGCGCGATGGGACCTTCTACCTGGCACTCTGGCAGGACGTGGCCAGTGCCGATAGCGATGTGACCACCCCTGTCACGCTCCAGTTTAACACGTCGATCGCGCAGGTGGATAGCTACGACATTGGCGCTTCGACCACGCCAACCGGGAGCCAGAGTAATCCCACGACAATGACGGTGAATGTGCCCGATAAAGTCTTACTGCTAAAGATTACACCCACAACCCTGGTGCCGCCCGCGAAGGGACAAAATCCTCCTCCTCCCACGCCCTGTCCCGCCAGCGGCTGTCCCAAACCCGACCTGCCTCCTCCACCGCCACCAGTCGGACCGCTGCCAGACCTGACGGTTACCCGGGTGAGCTATAGTGGCAACCCGGTCGTTGGGCAACCATTGAGCTTCACGGCGACGGTGAAAAATATTGGCTATGGTCCCACACCCGATGGTATTACAATAGGCGTAGCCTTCAGCGGTCCCGGCGGTCTGCTCTGCTTTGAGGATCAGTATAGCTCATCGCTGGCGGTGGGCAAATCGGTAGACCTTTCCTGTAACCCAGGCTTTACCTGGACGCCAAAGAACGCCGGACCGGTTACGGTGACTGCCAATGTCGATGATGTCAGTCGCATCCAGGAGACGACAAAGAGCAATAATACCAAAAGCATTACGTTCAACGTTCTCGCCACAGATGACAGGACGACCGATATGCAGGCTACGGCTGGCAATAGCGCTGTCTTCCTGAACTGGGGCGGCACCACCGCGGCCACCGGCTATACTATCAAGCGCACGACAATCGTACCGGGTGGCACGCCGGGTCCACAGTTACCAGAGGTCACGGGCTCTACCGCTGCGGCGCCGGCAACCGTTGATCTGACCAGCGAAGGAACCCTGGACTGGGGGCATTGGGGACTGAGCTCGGGTTCGAGCTTTGATCATAAAGCCAATGTCACATCCCAGATCAGCAATGTCTCCCAGGTCAATGCCGGCTATGTCGATAAGTTCGGCAGTTCGACAACCTTCAACTGGAGCGACGGCACTCCTACGACCAGTGGCAGCAACAATAATGGTATCTACATGGGACCCTACGTTCCCGGCAGCGGCTTTAGCTTTACCGTTCCGGCGGACACACAACCACGAGTGCTGAAAGTCTACGCGGCCGCCCGCAACTTCCGCGCCTCTCTAAGCGATGGTAGCGCGCCGGATTACAACGTCTCGACCGATGGTTCGAATACAACGCAGTTTACCATCATCTACAACGCGGCTTCGGCGGGGCAAAAGTTAACGATTAGCCTGACAGATCCATCGTATAACCATATTAACCTGCTCGGCGCCACCCTGGCAGGTCCGATCGCTCTGGCCCCATTCACCACTATCGCGACTCACGTCAAGGGCACGTTCTACGCCGATACGAAGGTCACTCCCGGCACCACCTACTTCTATACAGCATCGGCTATCACGTCTTCGGGGCAGGGCAGCAATTCGAACCTGGCTGGCGCCACCCCCGTTCCCGGTACGGCCTCGATCCATCCTATCGTGGAATGCGTTAGCAATAATGGAGGTGGAAGCTATACGGCCTACTTCGGCTATCAGAATACCGGTACGGCCGTGCTAGAGATCCCATATGGCCCGCATAATAGGTTCTCGCCCAGAACATCCGATCCGTTAGATCGTTCACAGCCAACCTTCTTCCAACCCGGTCGCACACCGGCGTTCCCACATGCCGCCTTCAGCGTCGACTTCGATGGAAACCCGCTGGTCTGGCAGCTTAATGGGCATACCGCGACGGCGAGCAGCAGTTCTCAGTCCTGTCCACAGGCACAACTGATTGGTAGCATTCAGTCGCAACCGGCCAGCGTCAATCTCACCAGCGAGGGTACACTGGACTGGGCGCATTGGGGATTGAGCACCGCCAGCGACTTTAACCATAAGGCCGGTGTTACGCAGCAGATCAGCAACTATACGGTGGTACAGGCAGGCTATGTTGGCCAGTATGGGAAGGATAGCCCGGCGGTAAGTTGGAGCGATGGTTCACCAACCGCCAGTGCTACGACCGGGAACGGTATATATCTGGGTCCATATGTCGCCAACGCTGGCTTCAGTATCACGGTTCCAGCCAGCACGACTCCTGAGACGCTACGTATCTACCTGGGAACCTATCAATCGCAGGTTAGCTTCCATGCCAGCCTGAGCGACGGCATCGCCGCCGACTATAGCGACTCGACGCTCATTGATCGCGTTGGCTCCAGCCAGGCCCTCTATACGTTAACGTTCCAGGCCTCCAGGCCCAATCAGACCCTGACGGTAACCTTCATCGACGCGACCTTCACCGGCAATATCAGTCTGCAGGCCGCAACACTGGCAAAGGCGACCTGATAACCGGCCTCGCACATAATCCCGGCGATCACTATAAAGCAGAGCTCTGGATTTTGTTGTATGATGGAAACAAGTCTCCGCTGCATCAGTGCCGTTTGAGCGGCACTGATGCAGCTTGATCTTGCTGCTTTATAGCGCCAAAGGAAAGGTGAATCATTGTATGTCCGATAGCACCTTAGAACAGCAAACGCAGAAACGCCATGAGATTGAAGAGCAGATTGCACAGCTCTTTGCCCCCGAAGATGAGGGGCTACGCCACGCTTTGCAGGCCGCTAAAGAAAAAGGCCTGCCAGAGATTCAGATCAACCCTGTTCAGGGAAAGTTGCTCCAGGTTTTTGCCGCCGCCAATCAGTCGCGCAAGATCCTGGAAATTGGTTCGCTAGCCGGATACAGTGGTATCTGGCTGGCCCGGGCCTTGCCCGCCGATGGCCGCCTGATCAGCCTGGAACTTGATCCCAGGCATGCCGAGGTGATCCGCGCCTCATTTGCCCACGCAGGGGTGGCAGAGCGGACAGAGGTGCGTGTGGGAAATGCCCTGGATCTGCTACCAGGACTGCAGGCTGAGGCCCCCTTTGATCTTATTTTCATAGATGCTGATAAGGCCAACTACCCCCATTACCTGGAATGGGCCATTAAACTTAGCCGCCCGGGAAGCGTCATTATCGCCGACAATTGCGTTCGTGATGGCAGGGTCTTCGCGGCTTCGCCCAACATGGATGCCGATACAGCGGGACTGGTCAAATATAACCAGCTCACGCGCGAGCATCCACGCCTGACCACGATCGTACTGGCCAATGACAACGACTATACCGATGGCTTCAACGTCGCCGTCGTTAAATAGTGATACATGAGTTACCCCGAACTTTAAGAACGGGAGTTCAGAGGTAGGAAAAAAGGGGGAAAAAGGCACCAAAGAACCCTTCTGAGATAAAACATATGTAGAACAAACCACTCAGGAGGGTTCTTTGTATGCACACACAGTATCGCACAGTTCCGGAACAGGAACAACTCATGACGCGCCTTGACCAGGAAGTGGCGGGCCAATTCGTCCATCGCTTGGATGCATGGCTCGCTCCGCTCTACGTCCTCTTAGATGCTTATCTCGATCGCCGCCTGGTTCGCACCTTTGCCGATGTGATTGTCAGCATCATCCAACTGCGGCATCGGGAAGCGGGTCTGTTGCAAACAGAATTGGGGGCTATGCTGCTGTCGCCCCAACATGCCCCGGCTGCCAGCAAGCGGATCCAGCGACTCTTGAGCAGCACCAAGTGGGGAGCCTGGCTCATTGACCAGTTTCTGTGGCAGCAAGCGACCAAGCAGTTAGAGACGTTGGAACACCAGGGGTGCCTGGCGCTGGTTCTCCATGATGGCAGTGAGTTGGAGAAACCCGAAAGTGTCAAGGTCGAAGGGTTGTGCCCGGTTCGTTCGTCCAAAGGACGGCGACTGAGCCGCCCGCGCCCCAAAGCCCACTGCATCAGCCCAACCAAGGGGGCTCCCATTCTGGTTCCAGGGATCCATTGGCACGGGGCCGTGCTCATCGGACTGCAGAGCCTGCCAAGTGTCATCAAGATGCACTACTGGAGCAGCCGCGGAAGCCATGCGAGCACGGGCCGGATTGAGGAAGAACGCGTGGTGCGTCACCTGGCTCAGCAGTGGGGCCGGAGGGTGATTCATGTCTTTGATCGCGGATGGGCTGGTGGCCCGTGGTTACAGGTCATGCATCGACTCGGGCAACGGTTTGTTGAGCGTTGGACGGGTCGCTATGAGTTGGTGGATGAGCAAGGTACCAAGCGCAAAGCGTGGGAAATTGCCCGGGGCAAACGCCAGAGCGTGCAAGGAACGCTCTGGTGGGCCGCGTTTGGTCGGGAGATCACCTTGACTATCAAATGGCGCCTCGTGCGGCATGCGGAGGTGGAAGGCATGCCGCTCTATCTGGTGGTGGCCAGTGCCAAAGAATGGAGCAGTCCCTGGTATTTGCTCACCAATGAGCCAGTTGAGGAAGCTGAAGCCGCCATGCGAATCGTGAACATCTACTGCCGCCGCTGGCAAATCGAGTGGAGCTTCCGCTTTGAGAAAAGTGAATTGGGGATCGAGCATATGCGGGTACGTGGATGGGAGAGGCAGCTGAAATTCCTGGGAATGGTAACGCTGGTCTATGCCTTTTTGCTCCAGCTGCTGATGTGTGAAGGGACGCTGGTACGTCTGTGGGCGCTCGATCGCTGGGATCATCAAACCGGCAAGCGGGCGCGTCAGACCCGGCAACCGCTCTATCGGCTGCGCCGAGGTCTCTCACGGTTATGGCAAGCGTACCGTCCGCAAGCGCAGGATCGGCCAGCGTGGCTCGGGGCCGATCTTGCGACGAGGACCCCGAACTTTTGTTCAGAAAGTTCGGGGTAACTCATGTTGAAGGCGATCTTAATTCGCCAGCAGTTTATCCCAACCGATCAATTGCAGGGGCCCCTGTCCGGCTGGAACCGTCAGGGACGTGCGCGTCCCGCTCGTGAGGTCAATGGACCAGAGCTGATAGACCTGGGCCTGATTGGTCCCACCAACAACCAGCTGGCGACCGGTTGGGGAGAGCGCCAGGCTATTATCACAGATAGCTCCATCTGCTGGCGGATTATTACAGAGCGCTTTAGCCTGCCCACCCATAATATCGCTTAACAGGACTTCGCTGGAGGAGGTTTTCTTGAGGTCAAAGCCGCCGGTGCCCTGATTCCAGCTGACATAGACAATGGACCAGGTGTTTGCCGCATCCCTGGAATAGCCAATCGGGGTGCCGTTGGATTGCACGACATAATCCGCTGAAGGTGGCGTGTTGCCCGGATGCATATAAATGTCCTGCTGCGCGGCGGTATTCTTCTTGACGTAATAAATGTTTTCAGAAATCGGATCCATCCAGAACACCCTGGAATCAGCCTGGGATACCACCTGTTGCTCCTGGCTCTGATCATCATCCACGTTGATACGATAGAGGCCCTGGGCGCGCATATAATACAGAAAATGGTTGCGGTAAAAAGCCAGCTTGTCCGCCTGAATAGTCTGCGCCAATCTTGTGGGATCCTTATCGCGATCCTTTGTATCTACCTTCCACAGTGAGCCGTCGTTGGTAGCCAGAAAAACGCTGCTGTCATCGGTCGACCAGACGGCGTTTAAGCCACGTCCGTTAAAGTAGTATTGCTCACCGGAAAGAAAAGTATAGATGGTCTGCTGCGCATTACGATTGTATATGTGATAGATCAGGTTATCGCCGGCGTGTGAAACACTATCTACCGTAGCGGTATTGGCGGCGGTAACCAGCGGAACGGACCGCTTGCGGGCCGGATCGTAATTTTCAACGATCATATTCTTGCCATCCGCCGAAAAATGGGTCATGACAACTGATGACCAGGTAGTGGTTTTGTGTACGCTGGCCGACAACGGGACGGTCTTCTCAGGTACCTTTTTGTGCGCATATCCGGGACTGGATACTTGAGAGGATTGAGCACCAGGCTGATGGGCAAAATGGGCAAACAGCTGCATCGAAGAGACGATGAGTACGGCTGCCGCAACCAGAGCAAACGCCAACCCTGCGCTCTTGCGTGATCGCCTCGCGGCTGACTGTGGCTTCTGAATATATATTGGAGGCCTGGCAGCAACAGGTACGTTGACCTCCTCGACAGCATCTATAGTGGTAGGGAATAAGGACTGCGGCTCACTACGCAGTGCCGCCAGAATAGAGGCAGTTGTTGAAGGCACGGCAACTTCACCTTCAGCCAGATACTGCTGTAAGGCCTGGCGCTGTTGTTTGCGTTTCTTGCGCAATGTCGCCATCGTTGCCTGGCATGTTTTGCAGGTACGTAAATGTTCTTGCAAGAGAGCGATCTGTTCTCTATCACCTGCATTACCCACAACACCAGAGAGATTCGGCGCGGCCTGCGCATGAAGTGCCTCCACTTCATCGAAATAGCGCGCACATGTAGCGCTCATCGGGCAGAGCGGCAGATTGAAACTCTGTGGGTTGGGATAGCTTTCCTTCATTATCTTCCTTCCTGATCGAGACGGTTGTATATGCGTTGGAATGCCTGACGCGCTCGCGATAGCCTGCTGCGCACGGCTGATAGTGAGTCTTGTAAAGCTTCAGCGATTTCATTGTAGGAAAATCCTTCTGCATCCAGAAGCAAGCACATCGCGGAGGACTCGGGCAGTTGCGCCAGGGTACGCCGCACCAGTTCTCGCTGCATCACCTGCTCCTCAAAATGCTCATTGCTGACAAGAAAATCCTCGCCCTGCTGATCATCAAAAGAGCTATCATCATTGACGATTGGTGATGAAAAAGGGACCATCTTGATGTGTTTGTGGCGTCTCCATTCGCTGCGCACAAGGTTCAGGGCAATACGATAGAGCCAGGGCGCAAAACGCAGATCTTTATCTTCCATACGTGGCAGCGCGCGGTACGCGGCTAGAAAGGTATCCTGACAAAGATCCTGTGTTAGCTGTGCATCCTGAGTCATTCCGTATATCATGCGCCTGATGCGCGGTTCATACAGTTTTACCAGAGACTCAAAGGCATCAAGTGACCCCTGGCAGGCTTCCCTGACCAGTTGAGCCTCGTTTTCCACTACATTCATTTAGTCCCGATATCCACTTAGAGCTGCTGAATTCAGATCTCTACAAAGAATAATACAAAACCCACGGTTTTTGTCTCGATTAGAAAGGCTTTTTTCAGTATCTATTCTCTCTTTAGTATGCAGGGTCTTTCACTACAAAACTATGAGCTTCGTCACATTTTGACCGCACAATGGGGCTTCAGTGGCCGTCTTCCTCTTTTGCTTCTTCCGGTGGTGAGATAGCGGTGAGCTGATGCTCGATGATCTCCAGGGTCGTTCGCTGTATCTGATCATAAGCCTGCCCCAGCAGTTGCGCCAGGTTGTACCCTTTGACGTTAAAGGGGGCGTCACCCAGGCGCTTAAGCAGGGTTTTATCCACCGGTGGCAGTTGCGGCAGACCGATATGGGTGTCGATAGAGGGTCCGGCCTGCCAGAAAGTGGCAAGATGGTCCTCCAGGTGAAGCCGGGTGGGGGTCGGTTGCGCTGTGGCTACGCTGGTCTTCTCCTCCTGCACCTGTGGGTCGAATGGGACGTCGGAACGTTTAAGGCGCAGGCTTGAAATGATCTGCTCCTTACCGCGTCCTCGCAGGGCAAAAATCAGGAAAGGATCTGTATCAAACTGCTCGGCCAGAATATAGTACACAGCGGCAACATGTTTACAGGGATTAGCCCAATCGGGACAGCTACAACTGGTACGCAGATCGGAGGCCGCGGTTGGGAAGAGGGGATGGCCAGCTTCGATAAAGGCTTCTTCGATATCACGCGGCATCTCCCCGGCCAGCAATTTGGCGGCAAAGAGGGCCTGCTCGGACATAACGGTGATGACCTGTTCCCATTGTTCATCATCCAGGGGCGATAGTTGAATCTCAATTGTATATGGAGTTCGCAGGGATCCTTGCACGCGCGCATTAACCTGGCCTGCTTGAATATCGATCGAGAGCACCTGTCCCTGGCGCGCATAACTACGACCACGTGTCAGGCGCGATCCCATGCCCAGCGCCTCCAGAGCCCGCAACCAGCGCCTGGACCACCAGCTTTCACCGATACTGCCATAGGCTTTTCGCGTCTTTAAACCGCCAGCTACTTTGCGCGGCCTCTGATCAGAATAATAATCCCACCCCATCTCGTCCACCCAATCATAGCGATTATCCATATACCTGCCTTCTACTCTATGATCGCGAAGCGATCTAACGCGAAAAGCTCTTTGAGCTGATCGGTAGATAGCTCCGTTAGCCAGTTTTCGCCACTACCTACGATGCGCTCGGCCAGGTCGCGCTTCTGTTCTATCAGCTGGTCGATGCGCTCCTCCAACGTACCACTGCAGATAAATTTATGTACCTGCACATGCTTTTGCTGTCCGATACGGAATGCACGGTCCGTGGCTTGATTCTCGACCGCTGGATTCCACCAGCGATCATAATGAAATACATGGTTGGCCGCGGTCAGATTGAGGCCGACCCCACCAGCTTTCAGGGACAGAACAAATAGCGGCACACCACGCTGCTCCTGCTGAAAGCGCTGGATAAACAGGTCGCGGCGCTTCTTGGGCGTTCCGCCATGCAGGAACAGCGTTTCCACCCCTAACGTATCCTGTAGATATTGGTGCAGCAGGCCGCCCATTTCGGCGTACTGCGTAAAGATCAGGGCCTTGTCGCCTTCGGCCAGCACTTCCTCAAGCATTTCGCGCAGACGCTCTAGCTTGCCGGAACGATTGACAAGCTGACTATGATCGTCCAGAAATTGGGCGGGATGATTACAGACCTGCTTGAGCCTGGTGAGCGCGGCCAGAATCAGCCCGCGACGCTCGATCCCCTCGGCCTGGTCAATTTTTTCCATCATGTCCTGGACCACCGCTTCATAGAGCGAGGCCTGTTCGCGTGTCAGATTACAGAAGACCTTCATCTCCATCTTCTCAGGTAGATCCTGGATGATGGCCTTGTCGGTCTTGAGGCGCCGTAACACAAAGGGTTGGATCAGGCGTTGCAGAACATTTGAGCGCTCGGCATCATGATAGAGCTCGATCGGCAAAGCAAAGCGTTTGCGGAAATCGGCTCCTGATCCCAGATAGCCCGCGTTGAGAAAATCCATGATCGACCATAACTCTTGCAGGCGATTCTCGACCGGGGTACCGGTCAGGGCAATTTTGTGCGTTGCCTGCAGCGTTTTGATAGCTTGCGTCTGTTTGGCACTTTCATTTTTGATGTTCTGGGCTTCATCCAGCACGAGCGTCTCCCATGGCACGGCGGCCAGGTGTTCCCGGTCGCGCAGAGCCAGTGTATACGTGGTAATGACGATTGCATATGCATCAACCTGCGCGAGAAACTCTTTTCCACTCAGGCGTTCGCTACCGTGATGAATCATCACAGACAACGAGGGCGCGAAGCGCTGCAGCTCATGATACCAGTTCCCTACTACCGACATGGGACAGACAATCAAATTGGGCCTGGACGCATCCCCCCCGACCTCACGTTGATGGAGTATATAGGCAATCAACTGGATGGTTTTTCCCATTCCCATGTCATCGGCCAGGCAGGCACCAAAACCACACAGCCGTAAAAAGGTCAACCAGGAGACGCCCCTCTCTTGATATTGTCGCAATTGGCCCAAAAAGGTAACGGGAGTGGAAATCTGGGGGATGGTGGCGCGCTGCTCCAGGCGTTCGATAAGCTCCTGTATCCAGCCCTGCGCGCTTAATTCCACCAGTGGCAGGCCCGACTCCCCCACATCTTCCGTCAAGCCAACCTTTAGCGCTTCTCCCAATGTGATATCTGTTTGCCTGGCCTGGCGCTTGAAGAAGGTGAGCGCCTTTTCAACCTCTTCTGGACGCAATTCAACCCACTGGCCGCGTATATTCACCAGAGGTAGCTTCATAGCTGCCAGTTGTCGAAATTCGGCCAGCGTCAGGTCTGCATCCCCGATCGCCAGCGTCCAATCGTACTCAACCAGACTATTCATACCCAGCAGTCCAGAGCTCATATTGATATTCTCTTTCGGCTTGATGCGCAAACGCGCACCCAGACGAATGGGCTTCTTCCACCATGAGGGGACAAGTACGCCAAAGCCACTGGCTTCCAACAGGGGAACGGCCTGACGCAGAAATTGATATGCCTCCTGGGTCGTCACAGTCACCTGCAGTGGATGCGCGACTTTGAGCCCCTGCTCCAGTCTGGGAAAGAGGCGAGCAGCGCGACCCAGGTCCTGCAGCAACAGTTCCTGTGGCTGCTCAATGGTATGCGTCAGCCAGTGCAGGGTGGTCGAGCTCTCTTGCCAGATCTGTTCAGCGGGTAGCAGCAGGCTGGGATCGTGGCGCGCCTGCAAAAAGAATTGAATGGTCCAGGCGTCGTCCCCTCCTTCAGTTGGCGGCTCGACTTTAAAGCAGGTCCGAAATGAGCGTTGGGCCGTTGCCGCCTCATTGGGGGCCAGCCAGCGCTGCAGCTTCTTTGCAAATACCTGCAGGATTTCCGCGTTTTCCATAATTGTGTGGTGGGACGAGGTCAGAGCGGTAAGCCAGCGCTCAGGTAAGGTAGGGGCGGCCGAACGTGTAAAGAGCGTCTGCTGGCTCAGGCTTCCTCGGATAAAAGCGTCGATCCCGCGCTGCAAAAAGTCCAGTATACAATCTTGTAATACGCGGCTCGTGACCTGCTCTTCGGGCTCAAAAAAGGACCAGCATACAGGGGGCATGTGTTCGGCAAAGAGGCGCACCTGCTCGCGTTCACCCTCCGATAGTTCCAGTTGCCAGTATGCATCCCCATGATCGCTGCCGGGGGTATATTGCAGGACAGGAACAAAACTCTGGCGCAGCAGCAATATCTGGGCGAATAGGACCATACGCTGCCAGAAGCGGAGATCGCTTCCGGTTACATGACCTACAGGCAGGGTGTACGGCCACGCCAATAACAGATCCAGGGCATGTCTGGGTTGAAATGCCAGCGTCTCTACGCGCCAGGATGCTAACGCGGGCTCTTCGGTGGAAGCAGCATCGGCCAGCACTTCGGGCGAAGGGAGAGGAGACTCCGCGATTGAGGGCAGGCGCAATATCAGTGAACTGGCCTGTCCTTGATTCGTCAGGGTGCGTGGAATGAGCGGCCGTAGCGTCATGGCAATCTCAGACGTGGGAAGCATGAAAGGATGAAGCCAGGGGTTAAACTCCCTGGCTCTCTTTTTAGCTCGTGCTGATTGTTTTTTAATCAACTCTGAGGATTCGGCCCAGATGTGCAGTTGGCCACTAGAAGAGTCCCAGATCGCATGCCACACAAACATATTTTTCTTATCCTTAGCAGATGGTTTCCCTGACCTCCGCGCATCACTCCCTGCGCTGGTTATAGCGTACCGGATACTCAAGTTAAGGGGTGCAGGGTCCTCCCGCATTGGGAGTGCAGAGGGGTAGCCCTCTGCTTGACTTGACACCAATGGGAACCACCTCGATGGATCTATTGGCTATCGGGCTCGTAGCGGTACACCTTGCTGGCCCGGTTTGAGCGCGAGGATGCTTTTTCACGTCCACGCACCAGCCGCTCTTCATCGGTCGGTATCAGCTTTTTGGTGGCCAGAAAACGCCTGCGCAGTCCCTGTATGTCAATTGACTCATTGGCCGGGAAAAATGCTCGATAGAGGAGAGACGCTTCCGCCAGCGTTACTGTGCCATCTCCGGTTTCCGGCTCTTTCATCGCCTGCAGAGGCATCGTTTCACGGCTCTTTGTAGACCTGGGGCGCTCCTCTTGCTGCCACCAGTCCTGACCCGGTTCCGCCGGACTCATCGTATGCATGTCGGCCAGGTAACGCAGCAGGATTTCAGGCTCATGCTGGATATGGGCACGCAACGATTGCAAGGCAGATAAAAAGCTGGGCTGAATTTCCGGGTCCATCGTCTGCTGCCCCGCTTCTATATCTGCGACCGGCACCCATTGTACATGCAAACTCGGGATCGGCTGGAGATGGAGATTGGGACGTAGCTTATCGCGCTGCGCACGCAAAAGGATGCTATGGATTAAAGAGACGGACGACCCTTGCTCTGAACTTCCCCAGACCTGCACTTGCTGTTCCTGCCACCCCGAACGCAACTGTACCAGCGTAGCGGAATCGGCCCAACACAACAATGCATCCAACGTTCTCGCGACAGCCTCGGCTACCGATTCCCTGCCCAATACTAACCGCATTGGTGGCCCCCACGGACCCACACGGAGCAGGGCCCACAATGACCAATCGCGAACGGCAAACGCGACCACACTGGCCGTCACGATCAAACGCCGTGGAACCGCATCACGTACTGGTCGCGCCGAAAGCGATGACTTCGTCCCGGGTTGCATTGAGCTCAAAATAACACCAATCTACCATACAAAGCACAGCCAAATATTCGCACAGCCTAGCTCAATTGTACTCACTTTCAAAAGTACATGCAAGTACCTCTGTTGCTGGCAGCGAAAAAGAAAGTACCCATCAGAGGATTTTATCCCCCTGACGGGCACCGCGCCTGCCTATAAGGTGATAACTATTGTTTTTGCTTAGCGTCCAAAGATGAGGTGGAGGCCAAGAGCAAAGCCACTAGAAATCAGCAGAGTAATGAACATATAGAGACGATAACGTGCATATTTTACTCGTTCGTCAATTGCTATAGCTTTTGCACCACTAGTTCTACGCTTTGGATCTGGTCTTTGCATCGCCTTCCCCCTGATATCCTAAAAGTAGGAGGGTGACCTACTTAAACTAATTTCTAACTACATTATATACGGTTTAAATAAGGGTTTCGTTGTAGTTAATTTGAGTGTACTTGATCCAATCAAAAAAAGCTATAGAACCTTGATTGCACTTGACAAAATAGCTATGCTGCTCTACAGCATAGTGCCAGTTGTGACCTGCATACAGCCCTGTTTGCTATACGCGAAACGATGATGGTGGGGAGATGGGTTCGTCGTTGGATGGCTCAGGTTGTTCGCCGCATGGTGAGCCCGTCTGCTCAGCAGCCGAAGGGTGATACGTCCATTCATAGTTCATTTCGAGCAGGCGACGAGCCCTGGAAAAATCACGCACCTGCAGGACACGGAAAACTTGCTCACAAACAGCGATAGCTTCAGCGGCCGAGGCACGCGCAATCGCGGTGTACGAGCCAAGCACATCGTGCCGCCTGGCTGAACGAAACGAGAGATGTACTTTTTCGAGCGTCTCTGAGAATTCGGCCTGCAACTGATCGTTCCATTCCTGCTTCTCAACCAACTCCACTGCCCGGCTGAGAAAACGCGCACAGACATTGACCACCTTGTTGTAGTCAGCGTTGCGGCAATCCAGCAACGCATGGAGGATGCGCTGCTCATCAGCGACATCAAGCGCCACTACGGAAAAAATACTGGCCTCGCCTCCCATCTCTTGAATATCGTGGGCTAACTGCCGAAAAAGCTTTTCTACCTCATCTGAGTACGGCAATAGATACACAGAGTTCTGTAACGCATAAGCACCAAGGTTCTGTAGCCGGCGCCAGACCCAGACACGTTTCTGGGACGGCTCACTGGGTACTTTATAAGTAAGTTGTAGCCAGCGCATGACTCCATGCTCTTGCATCTCTGCTCTCCCGCTAGAAAAATGATCGCTTTGTATCCACTGTTACCAATCGTTGCTATCGTACTCCAAAAAAAGCTGTGAAGTCAAGCATATGTCGATGTACAAGCATATCTAAACGGTAGCCGCCCCATCAACCTGGCACAAAATGATATACTGAAGGGCATCCCGAGACTAGATAGGTTTAGCTCTCTATTTTCTAGATAACGAGGTACACGCACGATGCACACATGGCGGCAGAAGTTTGAGCGGATGCGAGCATCCCTGTATGCTGGCCTGCTCGCCCCTCAGATCATCGGCATATTGTTCGCCTGGCAACAAAGGATGTCTCTGAACTGGTTCATGCTGGTCCTGGCCCTCTTGGTGAACCTGATCCTCTTTATGCTGCTGCATAGCTATCTCATCAAACCAGGCGGCGATACAGTCGACTGGTATTGCATCTTCCTTCTCAGTCTGGCCAGTAGTCTATTTGTCGTCAGCACGTGTATCCTGCAAGGAGGCTGGTCCGGCGGCGCCGCTATCCTGGCCGCCGTGCCCATTGGATTTTACACGGCGGTCGTCGCCTATCTGCAGCAATTTTCAGCGCTTCGTTCGAGAACTCGGAGAGAAAACGTAGCACCCGCGGCTAGAGAGGCGCGCCTGACCGGGGCTACCCTGGTCGGCCTTATCACACTGGCGATCTTGCTGGATTGTCTGCTGGGCATCTATCCATGGTATGCCAGCATCGCCATTCTGACGACGTTCCCTCTGCTCTTCGCGCTTTACCAGATTGACCAGGATCTCCAACTACGCATCAGCGCCCGTGGAGCTTTCTGGCAAACCGTTCTCCTCTTCTCTATCGCCCTGCTCGTTCATGGCCTGATCGGCGTTTAAATCCACTTATCGTTCGCAGGCAGGTTACATTTTCTGGAGCGCCAGCGAAAATTGGGCCCCAAAACTCTTTATAAAGCCTTTTTCATTTCTTATAATAAGATAGAACTATAGTTGGAGCGTCAGAATCAGCAGAAACGCCTATCACCTGTCCATTCGATAGGCACTCATTACCGGGCCAACAGCAGAATGTGTTGGTCATTGACATTGAAACCGTAACGCCACCTGTTCTACAATGGAGTATCTATGGTGGGCTGTACAAAGTAGTCAGCAACGTCGCTTTCGCGGCACGCTGCTTCACAGTGCCATGAAACATCTCCGCACAGTCCTTTTGTATTGAGGAGGATACATTGGCCATGAATAATAATCTCTTTGAGGACACCGATTCAATTTTAACAGAGGAGCGTATTTTTACCCCTACCCCGGAAATGGTAGAAAAGGCGAATATCACTGCCTACATGAAATCGAAGGGTTTCGATGACTACGAGGCTTTCTACAAGTGGTCATTAGCGAACCGCGACGAGTACTGGGAGGATCAGGCGAAGGAGCTCCACTGGTTCGAGCCATGGCAGAAGACGTTCGAATGGACCGATAAGCCTTTCTTTAAGTGGTTTGTCGGTGGCAAGTTTAACATCGTCTACAACTGCCTGGATCGCCATATGGAGACACCAGTACGCAATAAGGTGGCGTTCTACTGGGAAGCCGATAATGGCGAAACACGCTCGATGACGTATGAGCAGTTGTACGTGGAGACCAATCGCCTGGCGAAGGGCCTGCAGAACCTGGGTCTGAAGAAGGGGGATCGTGTCGCTATCTATATGCCGGCGGTACTTGAGCAGATTATCGCGGTGCTGGCCGTAGCCCGTCTGGGCGCCGTCCATACGGTAGTCTTCGGTGGCTTCGCTGCCAATGCGCTGCGCGATCGCATCATCGACGCCCAGGCTAAGATGGTGATTACGGCGGATGGCAATCATCGCGGCGGCAAGCTGATTCAGTTGAAAAACATTACTGATGAGGCTGTGGCCGAGACGCCAACTATCGAGAAGGTAGTGGTCTACAATCGCGAGGGGCTCGATGTGTCCATGAAAGAGGGACGCGACATCTACTGGCACGATCTGCTGACCGATATTCCTGCCGATACTGTGGTGCCGTGCGAGCCAATGGATAGCGAGGACCTGCTCTATATCCTGTATACCAGTGGCAGTACTGGAAAACCCAAGGGTGTCGTTCACGTCCATGGCGGCTACGCCGTTGGCGCCTATACGACAACCAAGTTTGTCTTTGATATCAAAGATAACGATATCTTCTGGTGCACAGCAGACGTGGGCTGGGTAACGGGACATAGCTATATCATCTATGGGCCACTGATGACCGGCGTGACCAGCGTACTCTTTGAGGGCACGCCCGCCTATCCCAATCCCGACCGCTGGTGGAGCGTGGCCGAGCGCTTTAAGGTCACGATCCTCTATACCTCCCCAACCGGCATCCGTGGCCTGATGCGCTTCGGCGAGGAGTGGCCGGCCAAACACGACCTCTCCCACCTGCGCCTGCTCGGCTCGGTTGGTGAGCCCATCAATCCCGAGGCCTGGATGTGGTACCGCCATAACATCGGACATGATGAACTGCCAATTATGGATACCTGGTGGCAGACCGAGACCGGCTCGATCCTGATCAGTCCCACGATCATTCAGCCGTTGAAACCGGGGAGCGCGACCCGTCCTCTTCCCACTATCGCCGTCGACATCGTGGATAAAAATGGTAAATCAGTGGGACTGGGCAAGGGCGGCTTCCTGGTGGTACGCCAACCATGGCCCAGCCAGATGCGCACCATCTACAACGATCCCGCCCGCTACCTGACGTACTGGGAGACGTTACCGGATGTCTACTTCGCCGGAGATGCCGCGACGATCGATAAGGATGGCTTCATCCGCGTCCAGGGCCGCGTCGACGATGTGATCAAGGTCAGCGGACACCGTCTGGGCTCGATGGAGATTGAGTCCAGCCTTGTCAGCCATCCAGCGGTAGCTGAGGCGGCCGCCATCGGCAAGCCAGACGAGTTGAAGGGCGAACACGTCAAGGTCTTTGTCATCCTGAAGAACGGTTATGAGCCCTCCGATGAGATGGCTAAAGAGCTCAAGCTGCATGTGCGTACAACAGTTGGTGCCCTGGCGGTGCCTGAGGAACTGGAGTTTACCCCCAGCCTCCCAAAGACACGCTCGGGCAAGATTATGCGCCGCGTTATCCGCGCCCGTGAACTGGGTGAGCCAATCGGCGATACCAGCACACTTGACGCATAACACATTTGTGAACCGGGATACCTTTTCCTGAGAGGGCGGGCAAAAATATGCCCGCCCTCTTTATTATGTTGGGGAGCAGGCCGCGGTGCGCTCAGGCATCCAAAAATGCTTGACCATAGGCACAACCTACGATATAGTAAGTTGCAACATTCAGGTGAAAGAGGGGGTTTGATGACAGTACTAAACGAGGCACATGCTATGACTGAATCAACACCACAAGATATTCATGCATATCTTACTGGTATTATGCAACAGGCGGTCGCGTCATATCTGGAACAGGAACATATCGATTTCGATGCGACCCAGCTACCCATCGACCTGCGACTCTCCGCGCAGGCGAGCTTTGGCGATTACTCTATTCCCGTGATGGCCTGGTCGGGCAAGCTAAAACGACCACCATTGAAGATCGCGGAGGGACTGCTGGCTATTTTACAGGCCAATGCACAGGCCGATATTCAGGAGATCACAGCGACGAAACCAGGCTATCTGAATTTTCGCCTGAACCGGCCTGTGGTTGGACACAACATCATTGAGCGTGTCCTGGAGGCAGGGGCCGACTACGGGCAACATAAAGTTGGCGTGGGTACCAAGGTCATTGTCGAACATACAAACATCAATAGCAATAAGGCCGCCCATGTAGGCCATCTACGCAACTCCTGCCTGGGTGATACGGTCGTGCGCATGCTGCGCTCGCAGGGCTACCAGGTTGAGGCCGATAACTATATCGACGACTCTGGCGTCCAGGTCGCCGATGTCGTGGTTGGCTTTACGCTGCTACAAAAAGGATTGCTTGATCTCCCCGGCGGCAACGAGCAGTTGCCCGATGAGTCCTTTGACTACTTCTGCTCGCGCGTCTATACAACCGTCAGCAGGGTCTACGATGACAAAGAATCCGAACTGGGTCAGATGGCGGCACGCCTGCGCAAAGAGGTCCTGCATTCGATCGAGCATGGCGACGAGCCCCATTCGGGTCCCGACTATCCGGCACTGGCAGCCGATCTATCTCACCAGATCGTGCAGGCCCACTTAAAGACGATGGGACGTCTCAATATCTCCTATGACGTTCTCCCCTGGGAGTCCGCGATCCTACGCGCTGGACTGTGGCAGCATACCTTTGAGATGCTGAAGTCGCGCGGCTTGCTGGAGAAACCCGAGACCGGCCACGCGGCTGGCTGCTGGATCCTGCCCTTTGGTGAAGGTGAGAGCCAGACCAGCGAGGGCGATCGCAATAGCGATAAGATCCTGGTTCGTAGCGATGGTACGGCAACCTATACAGCGAAAGATATCGCCTATCAGCTCTGGAAGTTTGGCCTGGCCGATCAGCTCGGCGTCGAGTTCCATTTTGTGCCCTGGGGCATTCAGCACGATGGGCGCAAGCTGTGGACGATGCGTACACCCAATGATCCCCAGTTGAAGGCTGTCACCGATGAAGCACCCGCCACCAAATTTGGACATGCCAACCGCGTGGTTAACGTCATCGATGTACGCCAGTCCTATCTGCAGCAGGTGGTCTATGAGAGCCTGCGCCGCCTGGGCTATGTGGAGCAGGCCGATAATTCAAAACACCTGGCCTACGAGGTCGTGACCCTCTCCGCCTCGACCGCCGCGCGCCTGGGCATCGATACCTCGGATAACCGCAGCTACTACGCCATGTCGGGCCGTAAAGGCATCGAGATCAAGGCCGACGATCTGATCAATGCCGCCATTCAACGCATGCAGGAGATCAGCCAGGAAGAAGGCAAACAAGAACTTCCGGCAGAAACCGCCAGTGTCCTTGCCGCCTCCGCCATCCGCTACTTTATGATCCGCTTCAATCTACAGCAGATCATCGCCCTGGATATGGACGAGGTGCTGCGACCAAAAGGCGATACCGGCGTCTACATTCAATACGCCTACGCGCGCTCCAACAGCATCCTGCGCCGCCTGCAGGAAACCGGCTATACCATTCCTGCCACCCTGGAAGCGCTACCCGAACAGTTAGAGCAGAGCGAATGGGATCTGCTGCGCCACATCGATGCCTATCCGCGTCGCCTGGCCGAATACGCCGAGCAGATGGCTCCATCCCTGCTGGCCAGCTATGTCTATGACCTGGCCGCTCACTTCACGGACTTCTTCGAGCATACCTCGCCTATCATCCGTGAAGAGAATGAGCAGATCAAAGCCTTCCGCGCCTTCCTGGTCCAGGCTACAGCTCAGACCATGAGCAACGCGATGCGTGTGCTTGGCTTCGAGCCTCTCGAACGCATCTAACACAAAACACTGGCCAGCAACGAAATGGAGCGAGTGCGGCTGACGTCAGCCGCACTCGCTCCATTTCGTTGCTGGCTTTCTCTGGCAGCTACTCTATCCGAGCTGGCACCAGGGCTTCATGCATGAAAGCGGACATTCAGTATAAGGAGAGAGGAGCAAACGTTTACTTGCACCATGAAGCGCGATGGGATAGACTGAATAGTCTACTTTAGACGTAAGAAATGTCCGTATTTTCACGAAGGAGAGTAGTGTATCTATGGCTCACCTGAGTTTCGGCGTGAAGACCGCCCCGCAATGGACAACGTATGAGGATATGCTGGCGATCTGGCAGGCGGCTGATGAGGAGCCCTTGCTGGAGCATGCCTGGCTCTTTGACCACTTTTATCCGCTGACGCCGGATATGAGTGGTCCCTGCCTGGAGGGCTGGTCGGTCCTGTCCGCCTTTGCGGCGGTCACCAAACGCATTCGTCTGGGTCTGATGGTGACGGGCAACACCTATCGCCATCCGGCGGTGCTGGCAAATATCGCGGCCACCGTCGATGTGATCTCGAAAGGACGCCTTGATTTTGGGTTGGGGGCGGGATGGAACGAGTACGAGCATACGGCTTATGGCATTCCGCTATATACAGTTGGAGAGCGCCTGCGCCGTCTGGACGAGGCCTGCGAGGTTATCAAGCGCCTTTGGACCGAGAAGCAGGCCAATTTCGAGGGCCGCTACTATCAGATCAAAGATGCGTACTGCGAGCCCAAGCCGGTCCAGCAGCCCTATCCGCCATTTGTGATTGGCGGCGGCGGCGAAAAGGTCACCCTGCGTATCGCCGCCAAATACGCCAGCGTCTGGAATATGGCTGGTGGCTCGCCCGAAGACTTCAAGCGCAAAAACGCCATCCTCGATGAGCATTGCGCCGCGGTTGGACGCAATCCGGAGGAGATCGCGCGCTCCATCCAGGTTCCCATTAATCCCGATAACCTGGCGGAGACGCGTCAGAACACCGAGAATTATATCGAAGCTGGTGTCAACCACATTGTCCTCAACATTCGCCCTCCCTATCCACAAGGTATCGTGCACCGCCTGGTAGAGGAAGTTGTGGAGCCACTCAAATCCCTACAGATGTAGCCCGCCATGGGCGTGTCTAAAATCAATGCGCCCGCTGCGCGGACGCATTGATTTTATGTGTTGGTGCGTGGGGCGCACGCCCCACGCACCAACACATAACACACTCGTGAGCACCACCTGATGCAAAAAGTCAGTTCTATATTGGTGCATGGAGCGTGCCCACGCACCAACACATAACACACTCGTGAGCACCACCTGATGCAAAAAGTCAGTTCTATATTGGTGCAGGGTGCGCGAATGCGCACCCTGCACCAATATAGAAAAACAGTGCGGCCGCGTAGCGGACGCCCGTGCGGGAGCGCCCATGTGCCCACATGATGGCGAGAGCCAGACACGCCCAATATGTATTTAAAGCACTGCATAGCAAAATATGCCATTTTGATTGATAAATGAAAGTATTCTGGCGTCTATATACTTAGAGTAGGATAGATAAAAAGGATGCTTTACAGCTATGGCGAGAAGTATAGGACGATTGCTGGGTACCTTCATCCTCCTGTTTTTGATCATGACTGGTGGCCTCGTTTACTGGCAGGTGGTTAAGGCGGATAATGTACGCTCAGCAGAGCATAACGTGCGTGACTTCGTCGGCGAGAATTGTCCTCGCCGCGGCCGCATATTTGATCGCAATGGCATCCTGCTGGCGGAGTCGCTAAAAGACCCGCTGGCTCCATGCGGTTATATTCGCCACTATACCGAACCTTCCCTCTCTAATTTGATTGGCTACTATGTCGCGGGCTATCCCCCTTATGGGGTTGAAGCAGCATTCAACGATATTCTTTCAGGGCAGGTCGGGATCACCGCGATGGATCAATTTGTCAGGCATACGCTGCATGAGCCCTCGGTGGGCAATGATATCTACCTGACCATCGATGTACGCATCCAACGCGTCATCAATCGAGACTTTGACACGTTTAATCCGCCCGACAATAAACTGGTCTATGCGTCCAACCGGGGGGCCATTGTCGTCTCGAATCCCCACACCGGTGAAATACTGGCCATGTTGAGCCGCCCCTCCTACGACGCCAATAAGATGGTTCAGACGCTTTCGGCAGGCGGCAAACATCGCGAGGATTACTTCAAGCAGGTGAACAAAGAGAACGCGCTCATCAATCGTCCGCTACAGGCCCGCTATATTCCCGGCTCCATTTTTAAGACGGTGACCTTGATGGGGGCCCTTGATAGTGGGACCTATACGTTGGACTCACAGTGGAACATGCAACAATCGCTAGGACCCATCATTTACGATAGCAGCCTGATCGGGCCAGATAAGAACCTGGGCTATCCCTTTTTTACTCCGAAGTTTCCTATCACCACGCAATATGCCTACTCAAACTCTGATAACGTGGTCTTCGCGCAGATTGGCGTCAAAATGGGGGCGCAAAAATGGCTGGATTATACCAGACGCCTGTATATCAATCAGGATATCCCCTTTGACCTGCCGGTGGTCCAGAGCTCGGTACTCAATCCGGATGGTCACCCGCTCTCAACCTGGCAACTGGCGGAAGATGCCTTTGGACAGGGGGTAGATTTTGTGACGCCGTTGCAGATGTCTTTGGTTGACAACGCTGTAGCCAACGATGGGATGTTGATGAAGCCTTCTCTGCTCACCAGGGTCGTTGACCAGGATGAACAACCAGTAGCGATTACGGAGCCGCAGCAATTGAATCAGGTGATCAGTAGCCAGACGGCCAGTGAGGTTCGGCAGTCGATGTTCGCGGTCACGCGCTGCAACGGTGGCTATCCTTCGATCCCTATTCATACCTCTCCCTGGGGAATTATGGGCAAGACTGGTACCGCCGAACTGGGAACCGGACAGCCTCCTCATAGCTGGATGCTTACCCAGGCCCCCTACTATTCCAGCGACCCAACCCAACAGCCCGCCATCACGGTCGTGGCGATGAAGGAGAACGGTGGAGAAGCCATTAATGCGATCGGACCCATCATCGCTCATATCTATCAGGATATCTTCAGCCAGCAACTGGTCAAGGTCGAAGCTCCCAACAATCCTGACTCGGACATCTATTGTCCAGCCCACCACCTCTGGAAACAATAACGGCGTCATCCCCCAAGATGCATCTCTACCGCGAATATGTGATACATAGCTGAACAGGTACGTACATATTGTAGCGTGCGTTCAACATATGCAAGTGTGTAAATACAATAAAGGATGTGACATGCTTAAATCTCTTCGCCTGCTATTTTTGTGCGCCCTTCTCCTAACGCTGGCAGCCTGTACGACACAGGAAGCGGCCCAACCATCTGCGACCCCTACCCCAACGCCAGCGCCTGCTGCAACACCTACCGCGACAATTCCAGCCATCGCATCAAGCATGGTGCACTTCAAAACCTCGGATAATGTTACCCTGGCTGGCTCACTCTATAAACCACAGAGCGCTCCTACTATCAAAAGTAGCAAAATCTTTGTTATCTGCTCTCATGAAATGGGAAAGACCAAAGAAATATGGAAGGATAGCAGTATACCACAGCGTCTGGCCGCCCTCGGCTACTATGTGCTGGCCTACGACTTTCGCGGCAATGGTGATTCTGAAGGCGCCCCCGATACCTCGATATTAGATACCGATTTAAAGGCGGCGCTGGCCTTTGCGCAGACACAGCAAGCGACAAAGGTCGTACTGTTAGGGTCCAGCATGGGCGGGACCGCGTCATTAAAGGTGGCGGCCCATACCAATGTGGCGGCCGTCATCACCCTCTCATCGCCCGAGATGTTCTCCACTGAGGTTACCGATGCGGATGTCAAGGCCATCAAGGCTCCCAAACTCTTCATCAATAGCGAGGGCGATGGCTATGTTGACGATACCACTCACATGCACCAGGTAGCCAATCCTCCCAAAGAGCTCCATATCTATCCAGGCAACCAGCACGGTGTTGCTATCTTTGGCACAGAAAATAGCGCTGACCTCACTCAGCGCCTCCTGACATTTATTACGCGCTATGCGCCATTAAGTTAAAAGAGTGTCTGACTCACGTCACCCTGGGGGGACGTGAGCGCCCCGCACGCGCGTCCGCTACGCGGCCGCACTGTTTCTGTGTGTTAATGCGCCCCTACTGCATTAACGCACCATGGAAAAGAAGCGCCTCGTATGAGGCGCTTCTTTTGTTGCACTGCTTCAATAGAAGCTGTGCTTGTATGCATGTTAGCCGCGATAGCGATTGATTTCAGCCTCTAAAGCGGCGGTCGCGCTACGGGCGGCCTGGGCAAAGTCGGTAGACGAAGAGGCATAGATAATGCTACGTGAGGAATTGATGATCATACCCCAACCACGACTGTCGCGGCCAGCCTGTACAGTGGCCGCGACGTCTCCTCCCTGGGCCCCGATGCCAGGTATGAGCAGAGGAAAGTCCCCGACAGCCTCACGCACACGTTTGAGCTCAGCGGGATAAGTAGCACCGACGACCAGCGCGCAATTGCCATTGTCGTTCCAGTAGCGGGCCACATTGCGCGCCACGGTCAGATATAGTGGCTCCTTCTGCTCACCCACCAGCAGATCCTGAAATTCGCCCGAGCCTGGATTAGAGGTCTTGGCCAGGACGATCACGCCTTTATCCGCACGCTTAAGAAAAGGCGCCATAGCCTCTTTTCCCAGGTAGGGATGTACCGTGATAGCATCCGCCTGCAGCAGGTCAAATGAGGAGCTGACATAACCCAGGTTGGTGCTGCCGATATCGGCCCGCTTAGCATCCAGGATCACCGGAATCTCTGGCCTGCTCTTCTTGCTGTAGGCAATAGTCCTTCCCAGGGCGCGTAGACCGGCGTCGCCATACGCTTCATAAAAAGCTATATTAGGTTTGTAGGCGCAGACCAGGTCGGCAGTTGCGTCGATCAATTCGCACGCGAAGTGCGTCAACGCCTCTTCCTGGGAACGTCCCTCTTTTACCGATGCTGGCAGACGCTCGTACTCGGGATCGAGGCCCACGCAGACAAAATGGCCCTGCTGCCAGCGCTGCTCTAGCCGCTTTAGAAACGTCATCGACTCATCTCCCATAATCTTTCTCTCTTACTTGCCTTGCGCCTTCTGGCGAGCCAGAAAGGCTTTACCTTTGCCTAGTTCGGTATTCACAGGCACGTTCTGCTGACAGAAAGGACATTCATCCTCACTGTAGGTTTGCAAGGAGAAGGAGACCAGGGCGTGAATGGCCACATCTCCCACGTCCCTGGGCTGCACGCCGCCGCGATTGCAGAGGGCGCTGATGCCGACGACATTGCCGCCATGATGGCGCACCAGGTCAACCACCTGGCGCACCGAGCCGCCAGTCGTCAGCACGTCCTCAACCACCAGCACATTTTTGTCGGTGATAAAACGGTCATAGCCGCGATTAAACGAGAACTGCTTATCGGGACTATCGCTCCCCTTTTCCGCGAATACGGCCAGGGTTTCGCCCCTACTGCGTCGCTGATTCAGATAATGGGCAACCCACTGTGAGAGCACAACCCCTCCGATAACGGGCCCAACCACCACGTCGACCTGATCCGCGTTATATGGCTCGGCCATATAACGGCAGAGTTCTGAAATCACTCCCGTATGCAGGTAGATGGCGTCTTTGTTGATATAGACCGAACTGTGACGTCCAGAGCTATAGACAAAGTGACTGTCGCGCACCACGGCGCCGACATCAGCAAACAGTTGCACGATTTTAGGATCGTTCTGATCATTCATACGAGATTTCCTTCTAGAGTTCGTTGGTCTGATATTCGTCCCAGGCTTTGATGGGAATGGTCGCCAGGTCTTGCTCAACCAGGGCTTTAGCGAAGAGGCGCGCCTGCTTGATCTTGGTAAAGAGCTGGATGTTATGATCTACTGCGTAGCGGCGCATGGCGTAGTCATCGTCCAACTCTTTATTAATGTGCCCCTCGACGATATTGATAGCCAGGTCGATCTTGTTATCGGCGAAGTAGGTCAGGACGTTGGGCGCCTTCTCTTCGTGAATTTTGTAGAGCATGGTGGTCTCTACCCCGTGCTCGCGCAAGAAGGCACTGGTCTTCTCGGTCGCGTACAGCGGTACTCCCAGGGTGCTCAACAGTTTGGCGCTCTCCAGGAACTTGGCCTTCTTTTCATCGCCACCCAGGCTGATAAAGATTCCCTTCCTAGGAATACTACCACCGGTGGCAATAATCGCTTTGAGGTATGCTTCCTCTATGTCATCGCCGAAGCAGGCAACCTCGCCGGTGGAGGCCATCTCTACACGCAGCACCGGATCAGCACCGGTCAGACGTGAGAAGGAGAACTGGGGCGCCTTGACGGCGGTGAAGTTGATACGCGGCAGTTCGACCACCGGGATATTCTCCTGGAAGAGGGCGTCGACAAACAATTCGATGAAGTTGACACCCGTCACCTTGGAGATAAAGGGGAAGGTGCGCGATGCGCGCAGGTTTACCTCGATCACATAGACCTGGTTGTCTTTAGCCAGAAACTGCATGTTGAAGGGACCGGTGATCTTCAAGGCTTTGGCGATGGCGCGACCAACCTTTTCGATACGCTCTTTGGTCTCACTATTGAGAGTCTGGGGCGGCAACACGATGGTAGCGTCGCCTGAGTGGACACCGGCGTTCTCGATATGCTCGGAGATCACGAAGACCTTGATCTCGCCATGCTGGGCCACGGCATCCAGTTCGACCTCTTTCACCTTGCGCATAAATTTGGAGACCGTGACGGGATGTTCGGGAGAGACCGCCGCGGCCTCCTTGACGTACTGCTCCAGTTCTTGCTGGTTGTAGCAGATGTTCATGGCGCTCCCCGAAAGGACATAAGAGGGGCGCACCAGGACCGGGAAGCCGACGCGCTCGGCGAAAGCGGTCAGGCCAGCTACGTCAACGAAGCTGTCCCACTCCGGCTGGCGAATCTCCAGTGAGTCGAGCAGGGCCGAGAACTTGTTGCGATCTTCGGCGCGATCGATGTCGTTGGCGTCCGTTCCTAGCAGGCGGAAGCCATACTTCTGCAGGGCGCGCGCCCGGTTATTGGGAGTCTGACCACCAACAGAGACGATCACACCCTGCGCCGCCTCAAATTCGCAGATGTCGGCGATGCGCTCAAAGGTCAGCTCGTCAAAGTAGAGACGATCCGACGTGTCGTAGTCGGTTGAAACCGTTTCGGGATTGCAGTTGATCACGATTGAGCGCTTATTGTACTTACGTAGCGCCTGCACGGTGCTGACCGAGGTCCAGTCGAACTCGACCGAGGAGCCGATGCGATAGGGACCCGAGCCGATGACGACAACGCCGCTCTCTCCCGTAGGTGTTACATCGTTGTGCTGGCCGTTATAGGTGGTGTAGAGATAGTTGGTCTCGGATGGAAACTCCGCTCCCAGGGTATCGATCTGGAAGACAAACGGGACCACCCCCGCCTGCTTGCGGATGGCGCGAATCTCCAGTCCTGTCTTGCCCAATAACTGGCCGATACGCTTGTCGGAGAGGCCCGCCTGCTTCAAGGTGCGCAGACGGGGCGCTGACAGATCCGCGTCCTGGCTCAGTCCCTCTTCCAGGTTGACGATATGCTTGATGCGCTGCAGGAACCACAGGTCGATGCCGGTAATCTCGTGGATGCTCTCCAGGCTATAGCCGTTGCGCATGGCCAGCGGCAGGACAAACATGCGCTTGGGAGTCGGCGTATAGAGATATCGGTTGATGACGGCGTCGGTGCTCTCGCCGTTATTAAAGACCTTTTCGGAGGTGGCGCCCTCAAAGTCCAGGTCGAGCATGCGAATGGCTTTCTGGTACGCCTCCTCAAAGGTACGCCCGATACCCATCACTTCCCCCACGGACTTCATGCCGGTGCCGATGGTCTCGTCGACGCCTTTGAACTTGTCCAGGTCCCAGCGCGGAATCTTCACCACCACGTAGTCCAGACTGGGCTCGAAGCAGGCGCGCGTGACGCCGGTGACGCGATTGGTGAGTTCGGTCAGGGAATAGCCCAGGGCCAGTTTGGCCGCCACATAGGCCAGGGGATAACCGGTCGCTTTACTGGCCAGGGCGGAACTGCGCGAGAGGCGAGCATTAACCTCGATCACCGAGTACTGTGAGGTCTCGGGATTAAGCGCGTATTGTACGTTGCATTCGCCGACGATGCCCAGGCTGCGCACGATAGCCACGGAGGCCGAGCGCAGCATATGATATTCGGCGTTGGTCAGGGTCTGGCTGGGCGCGATCACCACCGACTCACCGGTGTGGATGCCCAGCGGATCCATGTTTTCCATATTACAGACGGTGATGCAGTTGTCGAAGGCGTCGCGCACCACCTCATATTCGACCTCTTTGAAATGGTGCAGATACTGCTCGATCAGCACCTGGGGCGCGAAGGCCAGCGCGCCATTAACGATGCGCTCCAGGTCGGCCCGCGTTTTGGCGATGCCCGATCCCTGGCCGCCCAGCGCGAAGCCGGCGCGCACCATCACCGGAAAGCCGATCTCCTCGGCGATCTGCAACGCCTCGCCCAGGGTCTCGGCGGTCCGGCTCTGTGGCGTGGGAATATTGATGCGGCCCAGATGCTCGGCGAACTCCTGTCGATCCTCGGTCAGGATAATGGCCGAGATGGGGGTGCCCAGAATCTTCACATTGTATTTTTCTAAGACGCCATTGCGATGCAGATCGATGCCGCAGTTCAAAGCGGTCTGGCCGCCAAAGGAGAGCAGGATGCCGTCCGGCCGCTCTTTCTCGATGATCTTCTCGACGAAGAAGGGCGTTACCGGCAGGAAATAGACCTTGTCCGCCATCGTCTTCGAGGTCTGGATGGTTGCGATATTGGGATTGACCAGTACCGTGGCAATCCCTTCCTCTTTTAATGCTTTGAGTGCCTGTGAACCAGAATAGTCAAATTCACCGGATTGTCCGATTTTAAGAGCACCTGCTCCCAGTACTAATACCTTGCCTGGCTTATTCATGTTCGCCTCTCACCCTCTCCAGAAAGTAGTCAAAAATCCAATCGGTATCCTCGGGACCGGGCGCGGCCTCGGGATGGAACTGTACGGAAAAGAAGGGCAAACTGCGATGTCTGATACCCTCGTTACTGCCATCATTGGCGTTGATAAACCAGGCATCAAAGTCCTGGGGCAATGTGCCAACCGCGAACCCATGGTTCTGGGTCGTGATATAACAGCGCTTGCTTCCCTGCATGAGTGCAGGCTGATTCTGGCTGCGATGGCCGAATTTCAATTTATAGGTGTCGCCGCCGGCGGCCAGGGATAGGATCTGGTGTCCCAGGCAGATGCCCATGGTGGGGATGCCACGCTTCATAGCCTCGCGCACGGTGGCGATGGCTTTATCGGCCATCTTCGGATTGCCGGGTCCGTTAGAGATCAGGATGCCGTCAAAGTCGAAGTCGCACTCGGGCGAGAACAGATCATAATCCCAGGGTACGGTAATCACTCGTACGTGCTTGGCGACCAGGCTGCGCACGATGTTGCGCTTGGCCCCGCAGTCGATCAGCGCGATGGTGGTCTCCCCTTCTCCATGTTGCTGCACCTCGGTACCCGAGACGCGCGCGACCAGGTTCTCGGTGTTGGGATCGTAGAATGGGATGTCTTCGTCAAAGACGATCTTGCCCAACATCGCGCCATGCGTGCGAATATACTGCGTGAGCAAGCGAGTATCCTTGATCTCAAGCGCCGGCACCTTCTCGCGGCGCAGCCATTCCCCCAAACTCATCTTGCTCTGTGGATGCGAAGGGGTGTCGACGTAATTTGAGACGATCAGACCCGATACATGAATTTTATCGTCTTCCCATAAGCTTTCATCCGGCACACCATAGTTGCCCATCAAGGGAAAGGTCATAGTCAGGATCTGACCCGCGAATGACGCGTCGGTCAGGGCCTCCGGATAGCCAACCATTCCAGTACAGAAAACAACCTCACCGGCCGAGGCGCCCTGATAACCAAAGGAGCGACCTTCAAATCGAGTACCATCTTCCAGCACCAGGGCGCCATAGACAGGGGTTTCTGCCTGCCATGATTGGTTGCTCGTCCCGCTCTCCTCTAGCTGCGGCGATTCCAGCAGGTTGCCAGAGGTATTTGTGTTATGCATATATTTATCCTCTCAGAGAAATCATTCTTTTCAGCAAAGTCCGCTCCACGCACCCGAGATCTCAGTCACGTCTGGAGCGGCCCATACGTAGTTACGCTATAGTGTATTGATTTATATTCTGCCCAGAACCAGGGCCAGTAAGGCCATGCGCGTATAGACGCCATTTCTAATCTGTGAACGGAGATAGACGGCTCGCTCATCCGCGTCTACGGCCGGATCAACCGATGCGACACGCGGCAAGGGATCCATTAAGATCATGTCTTTGCTGGCATATTTGTTCAGCAGCTCTGGGGTCGCGACGACGATCTCGCTCTGCGCCTGGCGGTACTCTTCAGCAGAGGCGAAGCGCTCTTTCTGCACGCGGGTCCAGTACCAGAAATCGCAGTCCTGCGGGATGTCCTCTTCGCGATGGATCTCGATCAGGCGGATGCCACGATCCTGCAGACTGACAAAATCATCGCGCGAGAGCTGCAGTTGTCGCGGCGACAGCACATACATGGTGTTATTTTCATACAGTGAGAGTCCACGCAGCAGTGAGTGGATGGTGCGACTGTTCAGGGCATCCCCGGCCAGCAGACCGGTCAGATTATCCAGGCGTCCAAAGCGCTCATAAAGGGTATACATATCCAGCAGGGTCTGGGTGGGATGCTCGTTGTTGCCGTCACCGGCGTTGATAACCGGCACAAAGCTGGCCGCTCGCGCCGCCTGCTTCGCCGCGCCAGAGATGCGATGCCGCAGCACGATCGCGTTGGTGTACGCCTCCATCACCTGGATGGTGTCCTCGAAGGTCTCACCCTTGCTGACCGAAGAAAAGGCTTCCGGATTCTGCATCTCGATGGTCTGGCCACCCAGGCGCTTGACGGCCGCCGAAAAAGAGCTAAACGTACGGCTCGATGGCTCAAAGAACAGCAGACCCACCAGTAAACCTTCGAGCAGCCGCGATGGCTCGTTGTTCTCAGCGATGCGCTTCATCTGACGTGTCACAGTAAACAATGTATTGAGATCCGCTACCTCGAATTGATCGAAGGATACAATATCTTTCCCTTTAAAGTCTCCATGGATCATCTCAATATCTGTTTGTAGATGAGATATAGCCTGGAACATATAACCTCCCCTTAACAGTCGCGACGACAGGTTGATAGGTCATCCTTTTCTGCCTCTACAATCAACAATGGCGAGTTGCCCATTAAAGTAGAGGAGGAGCCTCTTCTTACCGCGCAGCTTGCGCATGCAAAAAAAAATTCCTCACCCCTGGAATGAAAGGGGTGAGGAAAAAATACTTTTCCTATGAATAACAATACCGGGTCCGTCATGGAAATGAAGCGATCGACATATCTTTTGTGATATGTTTTCGATCTGCCATTGCCTGTTTTTTCCCATGCGGATACCCTGCCTTTATTTTTTACTAGTTTTGGGAACCAATTCAAATTGCTAAGAGTATACCTTATACATTTCATCGATGTCAAGCGTAATTGGTAACAACTTTGTGGGGCCGGCTATGGAAAAAACCACTACTCCCTCACCACTCTACGCCACTATGTACATGATCAGAGATTAATCAACCTGAGTTTTTATGTTGTGCTCATTTTTTATTGCTGTATTTAAATCTTGTTGTTAGAATGCGGGAAGCAAACTTTTAGCGCTAATAATCGCCAAAAACAGAAAAGAAGGATTCATTATGTCTTACAATCCTGATCAAGGAAGCTATCCTGGAGCTTTTCCGCCGGGAAGCGGCTATGAACCATATGGACCTGGTGACGTTACAGAAACACCCTCACAACCTTTACCATTGCGCGAGGCCGTCTGCCAGTTACCGATTCAGTATTTCAGGGTACTCACCAGGCCGAACGCGAGCACCTTTATGCGAGAAAAAGGCAAGGCCGCCTGGAACATCATCTGGGCACAGGTTCTTATGCTGACCGTAATTTCGGCTATCTTCACCATTCTCAGGATCATTATCCTGCCACCAACCAGGGTAATCCCCATCCGCAACGGTAGCGTTTTAAATTCTATGTTGATGGCACTTCAGGCGATTAACTCACTTGGACCAGCCTTCGAAGTCATCGTCTATGTGATCTGGGCGGTTGTAGCTTTCTTCCTTAGCACCAGCATCAATTATCTGATCGCCAGGATCTTTGGGGGGCGAGGGACATTTAAGCAATATAGCTATAGCAGCTTATTGATCTCTACACCGCGAAGGGTAGCCGATGGCTTGATCGGATTGATCCCTATCGCGAGCATAAATGCGCTGTTCATTATGGGAACCTTTGTTTATCAGGTTATTTTGCAGATTTACATGACGATGGCGGTCCATCGCCTGCGTGGTGGTCGCGCCACCATGGCTGTCTTGCTCTTGCCCATTATTATAGTTATTCTGGCCTGTATCGCCGCGTTCCTGATCGTCGCCATGCTTCTCGCCAGCCTCCACAAATAAAAATCTATCGCCATTTTTCACGATATAATTAGCAAGCTAACCACTATAACTATAGCTCGAACCCCACAGACTGTAGATAATCTGTGGGGTCAATGAACCTGTACGACATCCTCTTCAAAAATAAACCAATTCCGTTACTCGATACCGATGCATATATTCTGGCAATAACACGTGAGGGCGTTAATATTGACTCATCCTTAGATTGAATTATTTTTATTTTCATATTAAAATGATTTCAGACAGGTCTTTTAGCAATTATTACGTTCTGTTCCATATAGAAGAGAGAAGGGTGTACGATGTCTTACGATCCTAATCAGGGCAATAATCCTGGTTATAATCCACCACCGCAAGGCGAAAATCCCGGTGGCTATCCGCCACCGCAGAGCCCATATACCGGCTATGGCACCCCACCACCTTCGCAGGAAGGCTACCCTGGCGGCTATCCTCCTCCCCCGCAACAGGGTGGGTATCCCGGCTATCCCCCACCTTCGCAGGAAAGCTACCCCGGTGGCTATCCCCCTCCACAGCAAGGCGGTTACTCACCTTATGGACCTGGTGGCTACAACGAACCACCGGCCCAGCCTCTGCCACTGGGTGATGCCATCCGGCAGCTGCCAGCACAGTACCTCAGGGTCACTACAAAACCGGGCGCCAATACCTTCGCCATGGAAAAGGGTAAAGCCGCCTGGAACATCGTCTGGGTGCAGTTGGTTTTCCTGGCCATCGTAACAGGGCTTCTCACCGCCATTTCTACAGTAATCGCCCTGCCCAATGCGTTGAATAGCTTCAACAACAGCAATCTTCCAGCCTCCACAGCGGAGCAGATGAGGACAATCTTTGCCACCCTTCCTGTTCCAATTGGAATCGGCTCAGTCATCCTGACAATTGTCGGATTTTTCATCGGCACAGGAATCTTATTTCTGATCGCCAAGGCTTTTGGTGGACAGGGAACATTCCTGCAATACGTTTATAGCTACTTGCTGTTTGAAGTTCCGCTAGGAATTCTCAGCTCACTGCTCGCGCTAATACCTATATTGGGATCGCTGGCAGCTCTAGCGCTGGGTATCTACCGCATTATCTTGCAGGTATACATGACAATGGCGGTCCATCGTCTGAGCGGTGGCCGAGCCACTATGGCCGTCCTGTTACTGCCAATCATCGGTATCATTCTTGCCTGCATCTTCGTCATCATACTGGTTGCCGCCGTCTCTAGAAGCATACCCAGCCACTAATCAGTAACACATAGGGCAGAGCTTACCTCTAGCTACTGCCACCAAAGAGAGGTGAACGGGTTGTGGTTGTTAACCCGTTCACCTCTCTCTTTGTGCCGGGTCCAGCGACCAACGTGGCTATCATAGTAGCGGATACCGAACTTGATGAGCCCGGTGGTGCTGTCGTAGTAGCCGCTGACGTAGCCCCAGGAGTTGTAGACTCCGCTCTGTACGCTCTTGCTGCCGTAGTTGCCGAAGGGATCGTAGCCGTAGCTGGCCACGATGGCTCCTGTGCTGTCGGTCATGGCCACCACCGAATCCTGGCCGTCGAAGAGGTAGTAGTAGGCCTTGCCGGCTGAGGTGCGCTCGCTATTGAGCAGACCGCAGCTACAGCGCACGTACTCGTAGTTCGTGCTCCCCACCTTTTCGCTGCTCAGGCCCAGATCGGCGTAGATCGTGTTAGCAAAAGTATACAAACTAAGCCCTTCGATTTTTGTATATTGAATAGAGAGAGGGCAATAAAGGCAAAACCTATTCTTTTGTCCACTTTATGCCGTAATAAATAGATAATCCAAATTGTGTTGCACATATACCAGCAAGCACGAGGTCTTGCCTCTGAAAAGCAAGCAATCCTAATGTTACGGTAGTGACAATTAGAATTCCAACTGGGAGCGGCAGCGTTTTTTTCTGTCTATCCATATATTCCTCTCTTCAGAGTATATTTGTAGTATCAGTTATCAATAAGAGCTCGAAGTTGTTGCTTCGAGCGGAATGCAAAACATCAATATGCCGATTTTGTCTTTACACTTGTCTCAACTGGTAGAATGTGAAAAGACTTTTCACATTCTACCAGTTGAGACAATTAAAGGCTTATTGATGTATTTCTAAACACAAACCCAAGAAAGAAGATCAAGAAAACCAGCTACCTGGTAAAAACTGCCCTGTAAAAGGGGGGATTGGGAGTACCAAAGCTACTGGACTCGCGTAAAAGGCCAAGCTTCCATCTTTGCTAAGACCTTGCTCAATCGTTAATGTGGCGCCCACTGCTGGATTCGCGAATGAAGCAATCGTTATAAGTTGAGCACAAGGTGCAGGAAAGAGTACCTTTACGATCAATCCTGAATAATAACCAGACACTCGAATTTTATTCACATCACAATAATCTGCTCCATTCATATCAACATAGTTGACAGGATTATTTCCTGCATATTCATACGGGTTGGCTTTGAGCGTTTCGGCGAGGCTGCCGCCAACGGGGGTGCGCTGGGTCCAGCGACCGACGTGGCTGTCGTAGTAGCGGATACCGAACTTGATGAGCCCCGTGGTGCTGTCATAGTAGCCGCTGACGTAACCCCAGGGGTTGTAGACTCCGCTCTGCACGCTCTTGCTGCCGTAGTTGCCGAAGGGATCGTAGCCGTAGCTGGCCACGATGGCTCCTGTGCTGTCGGTCATGGCCACCACCGAATCCTGGCCGTCGAAGAGGTAGTAGTAGGCCTTGCCGGCTGAGGTGCGCTCGCTATTGAGCAGACCGCAACTGCAGCGCACGTACTCGTAGTTTGTGGTCCCCACCGTTTCGCTGCTCAGGCCCAGGCCACTGTAGACGGCGGTATTGCCGGTGTTGGTGACCCGATCGGTCTGGTTGCTGCCACTGTAGCCGTAGATGTAGTTGGTAGAGGTACCCGAAGCCGTTCCACTCCCGCTGATGTCCTGGTTGGCAGCGTTGTAGGTGTGCGTCTGGGCGTGGGTCAAGGGTCCAGAGCCGCTACTGCCGTTGGTGACCGAGGTCAGGTTGCCGTTGCCATCATAGTTATAGGTCGCCGACCCGCTGTTGCTGCCAGTGGAACTGCCCGAGGTCAGCTCGTTGTCAGCATTATAGCTCATGGTGGCATCGAAGGTCGAGGCACCGGAATAGGTACGCGTCAGGTTGTTGCCGTTGGCATCGTAGCTCAGCGTCCAATGCTGGTTCGGGTTCTGCACGTCGATCAACTGATTCTTACTGTCATAGCTTCGGGTCGCCGTGACCGAAGAACTGTAGTTGTTGACGCTATGAACCGTTATCGTTTGCATCAGCTCCGTCTGGACATTCTGGGAGTTCGTGTAGGTATAGCTGTAGCCGGTCAGCGGCGTACTGACCTGCGACGAGCTGCTACAGGTGAGCCCGTTCATCTTGCCCCCGACGTTGTTGGTCTCGCGACCCGCGGCATCGTAGGACAGCAGCATGCCGATCTGGTTGGGATAGATGATGCAGGTGCGGCGATTGGCGTTGTCATAGCCATAGCTGCTGGTCGCACTGCCCGGATCCTTCAAGCTGGTCATGCGATTGGCGGCATCATAGCTATAGGTCGTGGTACCTGTCCCATCGTTGAGGCTGGTCAGGTTGCCTACCTTGTCGTAGCCCGAGATCACTTTGGTCGCGTTCGGCAGGGTCTTCTGGGTCAGGCGGTTGAGCTCGTCATACTGGAAGCTGGTGATGCCGGTGGCATCCGTCTCCGTCAGCATGTTGCCGTTGTCGTCGTAGGTGTAGCTGACCGATGAGGCATCGGCGTAGGTAATCGAGCGCACCCGGTCCAGATTGTCGTAGGTATAGCTGGTCTTGTGGCTGTTGCCGTCCTGCAGCCAGGTGACGCGGCTGGTCAGTGTATCGGGCTGCAGGGTCGTCTTGCCCATCGGTGCCGGCGGGGTGACCGAAGTCAGATTGCCATGACTATCGTACCCGAACGTAGTGGTGTTGCCATTGGCATCTTTCTGGGTGCTGACCGTCCCATTACTGTTATAGGTATAGGTCAGGCCCTTGCCGGTGGTATGATCGTTCACCGTCAACATATTCCCGGTACCATCATAGGTATAATCCGTCTGATTGTTCTGGGCATCGGTTGACGAGCTGGGATAGTAGGGGGTTGTGCCAGCTGTGTTGTAAGCATAGCTGGTGGTTGCACCCGTAGGGTCCTGGCTCTTCGAGAGATTATTGTAGCCGTCGGTCGAGAACGTCAGATTGGAAAAGTCGTTGAGCGCATCGCCGTACTGATTGATGTTATAGGTCGCGGGATCAATCTTTTGCGATGAAGTGTGCTCCAACGCATCTTTGCTGTAGGCGGGTTGGAACTGCGTGTTGTAGGCGACCGTGGTGTTGTGCCCATTGGCATCGGTGACCACCGTACAGGGCAGGGCCGACTGACCCGAGGGTACGATGCCGCTACACGCGCTGTCCGTGCTGGCATGGTAGGCAAAGCTGGTCTGGCCATGCTGCGCGGTGGGATCGGTGATCGTCGCCACCTGCCCGCTGGTGGTGTAGGCGATGTTGGTGGTGTGGTTCAGCGGATCAGTGATGCTGGTGAGCTGCTCACTGGCATTGTAGCCAAAGGTGGTCACCTTGCCATTGAGGTCTGTGATCGTGGTCAGATCGGCACCACTGTAGCCATATTTGACGGTGCGGCCGCTGGGATCGGTGATCTGCGTGATCTGGCCGTCGCCATCGGCCTCGTACTGGAACGTGGTGGTGCGTCCCTGCGTATCGACCGCGGAATCGACCAGGCGGTTGTCGGTCGCGTTGTAGTTGAAGGTGATGCTGTTGTTATTCTTGTCGGTGATCTTCTGCAGCTGGGTTGAGCCGCTGGTAAAGGTATAGGTGGTCCCACTCTGGTGGAAGAAGATCGTCGACTGCTGGGTATCAGCGTGCCAGACCAGGTCCGCATTCATACCGGGAGGGGAGACCCAGCCATTACTTCCGGGTGTAAAGGTCCAGGGATGACCCGTTGGATCGGTATAGGTCTCAGAACCATCGGCATTGTCAAGGATATTCACCGAGTAGCCGAAGTTCGAGCTCCAATTCTGGCCGTGCGTGGTCCAGGTGTTGCTCTGGCTATTGTAGATGCTCCCCAGAGAGAGATCGATGCCCGTACCCGCGATATGCAGGTCATTGGTAGTGAGCACCAGGTTGCCGCTACCTTCATTGACCTGGAGATTGACGTAGTTATTGATGGTGTGGCTGGTGTAGCCATAGAAGGATGTCTGGCCTACGGCGCTGGTATTGCTGGCGACCATCGGCGTCAACTGGGCGAATGGGCGCCAGGTGGTGGACTGCGCCGTCGCCGTTCTGGTTGCCATGGTCGGTTTGGCGCTGGCGGCGTGCATGACGTTGGGCCCCACGCTCAAGAAGCTATCCTGAATCTGATCCTGCGCATTGAGCGCCAGGACCTCAGGTTCGCCGGAGCGTGTCAGCGCCAGGGTCACCTGCCCGTGCACTTTCTGACTGGCTGGATTGAGCTGTTTCCAGGTGGTGGACTTCCCCTGCAAGACGAGCACATTATCCTTCGCATCCTGCGCAAAGAGGAAGCGCGTGCCATCGCTGCTCACGGCAGACTGCAGTGAGACACTGCCTTTGGGCGCCTGCCCAAGAGCGGTCAGGCTCGTCAGGGTTCCTGTACTCTGGTAGATCTTGCCGGTATTACTCAGGGCCAGCAACGTGAGTGCGCCCTGACCATCAGACTGCAGCACGGGAACAGCTGAGAAAGAAGTCCCGCTCGGCGCGGCCATCCGTGACCACGTTGTGGCTCCTGATCGTTGTGTATAGAGAGCATGGTCTGTTCCAACCACCACGGTTAGCAGAGATCCATCCGAGGTCTCGGTGACCACAGGTGTGCTGGTCAGTGCTGGTGTTCCTTGCGGCGTAACCGGTGTGAAGCCTCCCCAGGTCGAGCCGGTTGCGCTCTGTTTCTTTTGATACAAGACATGATCGGCCCCGATCACAGAGAGCATCAAGCTTCCATCCTTTTGCGGCGTCAGCACCGGCTGGCTGGTGATAGCTACGGCCGGTTTCCCAAGCAGCTGCCACTCGCCCCACATCCCCTGTGTCTGCGTCAGGCTGTAGAGCTGATGATCACTCCCCAGGGCGACCAGCACCACATTCCTGGCGGCATCCTGTGCCGCGGCTAGTGTTCCCGTGAGCGCGACCGGGGCAGGCTTTGCGATGGCCTGCTGGGTGCTCCATCCCTTGCTCACCGTTCCGCTCACCTGCGTGATGGTGTAGATGCGAGCATCGCTGCCGATGGCGAAGACGGTCAGGCGGTTATCCGCAGAGTGAACTGTGGTCAGCGATGAGGGGAGCAGGTGTGGCTTGTTCGAGTTGACGACCGTCCGTTGCTCTGCCGGCTGTTGTGAGAGACCGACATGGTTGGTCTGCATACTGCTCAAGCTCGCGGCATAGGCTGAGGGAGCCAGCGTGGCCAGGTTAGCCAGGGCAGTCAGGGTCGTGAAGATAACAGCTAAGGCGATGCGCAGCCAGAGGCCACCACGCCAGAGCAAGCGTACCGCGGCGGCACAGCGAGCACGCAACTGCTCAGCCTCCGGGTGCGACATGCGTGATTTGGGCATACAAACCCTCCTGTACGGCAGAAGCGCGTACATACATAGGAAGACAAACAGCAATGATATGTGAAAACGAAGCATGACAAACAACACATGGCAGTAACCAGGCATGTGGGGGTTCGCCGTTATGGCTTCGAAACACAACATAATGAGGGCCAGTGCATCCGTACATGGCCGGAGAAAGGGCGTCATGCTCCTTTAACTATTGACGAGAATGAGGTGAAGGAAGGAAAATCGTTTAAAAGAGACAGCTGGCACTGCCATCTCCTTCTAGACGTTAAATAGATAAAGACGTCCTTCAGGAAACATCCAAATCAAAAAAATAAAGATATGCTACTTTACCATTCCGTTGATTGAAAGAAACGGTTGATGTTTTTTTTATCAACATTTGCGTTAAGTACACTATATAGTATAAATAAGCACAATGATAAAAGTCAACCTTATATGTAAATATATTTATTTTTTAATCTTTTTCTAATATTCCTTCTAGAAGGCTAATTGTTCGATAAAAAATTAAAAACATCATTTGCTATTCGTGTTATAAATAGAAATGGCGAAGTGAGAACAATAGTTTTCGGAGTTTGGAGATCGAGGTAAAGCAGAACCCATGGCAGGGATAGTTTCTATGGGAAAAAGAGTAACTGCTTCTCATTGGTGATGTCTGAAGAAGCTTTGGTCATTCACCGCTCTATTTCACTATCCGGGCCTCTGGTTCTCATCGCTGCTTGTGGAAACCACATAGAAATTGAGAGACTTCTCCGTTTGAAAACCTCTCAAAGGACATTGTCAGGCATCCTCTTGAAACCGTCCATGGCTGTTGTGAAAGAGCATAGAGATGACTCCGATATTCAGGCGCATATCAGGCTCACGGCAGCAGTATGATACTGGTCCCGATACGGCGGCAAACCTTCAATCGTGTCATACCTATCTGGCAAAGCACACTGCTTGGTAAGTGGTCATCTGTAGCACATAGAGTAGGATCACTAAAAGTGGGATAGATCCTACTCTTCTGAGAAGCGGCAAAAGCATTTTTATATAAAAAATATACTTTTTCACCTTAGACTTTTTCTAAACCGATAATATCTTGCAGTACACCTGTCAGTGGTTTCGTGAAGGGAGTGCTATGTACATAGCACTGTGGATTGCAAAGGTCGCGAGTAGGATGGTAGAGGAGTATTCCTCCCTGCGTTGCTTGTAGAGATGTCAAAACCTCTTCCGGAGTAGAGATAGAGAGGTGACGCTGTGCCTGATGGCAAAAATGCTCCCAGCACCAGGCAGTAGTCGTAGTGATAGTATACACGCCCTCTGCCTGTTTCCGTGCTACGCAGGCGGCTGCAAGTTGGGTGATCCGCTGCTCGCTCACATTACTCCACCTGGTTGCCCGATCAATGGCTTCAAGGATATCAAAATAGTGATCGATTTCACAGAGGGCTGGATATCCGCATTCCAGACACGGTTGCACTAATTGATGATGGCGTTGCCATGGACGGTAATGAGCCTCAACTAAAACAGTGTTCATCGATGGACTTCTTTCTCTTTTCATATTCGCTTGGGCAACATCGTCCAACTCTGGACAATCCTGTACTCATTGGGGAACACCCATAACTGCTCTCCCCAGAGAGTAAACGCCTATCGAAAAACCAACGATAGCTACCACTACACCAAAACCCGCTTCTGCTGTAGCTATGCCTGCGACACCTATAGGGTAGCCCACAGAAGCGATCCCTAAATCTGCTGGTGCCCATTTATCATGAGTCTATACGTTACATGCACCACTCGGATCCACTTCATTGACAGGATCATTATCCGCATAGACAGTCGGGTTGACTTTAAGCATTTCCGCGAGGCTGCCACCCATCGGTGTTCTTTGGGTCCAGCGACCAACCCGACCATCGTAGTACCGGATGCCGAACCTGGTGAGCCTGGTGGTGCTATCGAAGTAACATGCGTAATTTGGGCATGCAAACCCTTCTGTACGACTGAAAGACGTACACGAATGAGAAGATAAACAACGATGATATGTGAAAACGAAGCACGGCAAACAACACATAGCAATGACCACGTATGTGTGGATTCTCCATTGTGGCTTCGAAATACCTCAAAATGAGGGCCAGTGCATCCATACATGGCCGGGGAATTGCGTCATGCTCCTTTAGCTATTGATGAGAATGAGTTGGAGGTGATGCATAAAAGAGGTAACTGGCATGTTACCTTCCCATACACGCCTGGTTATGGAAATAAAACCTCAGGAAACATTCAAATCAATAAAATAGAAAGTATGTTATGCAAGCTCCATAGTACTGAGAAAGCTACTGCTGCTTCTTTAGCACCAGATGTATTACTATATTATGTAGTATATAAAAGCAGGAGTATAAAAGTCAACCCTTCATGGAAACCTATTTATTTTTCTAACATTTTACATGGAAAGTTATTTTCTCGCACTTAAAAGAAAAAAGCTCATCAGTATACACATGCTACAAATATTGTCAACAGGATGAAGATAAGTGCTTCGGCTTGTTTCTTCTGAAAGTCCCTAAATCTTTCCAGCTCCTTGGTGCGCTGTAACCGCTCTATGATAAGCTGCATCACAAAATCATCTATCTCACTACACTTGATGGTAAAAGAGGCTTTCTTCCTCTCCCCCTGCTCTCAAAGAGCGCGTAGAACGCATACGGGATCGGGGATGCCCCGAGAATGTGATCATGGGCGCCACCATGCACAAAGCCTTTGCGTCCGTGCTCTAACGTGGCTCAGGGAGCCACGTTAGAGCACGGGGGGAGGTGGTTTGTTTTGTCTCCACGGGAGGCAAAACAAGAAAAAACGAGAAGGCAAGCAAATCGAACAAAGGGCTTAACAGTGCTTCCAGCATCTAGAAGCTGGCACATCTCCCAGGATGAGCCTCTATCTCACCCCAGAAGGCCTGACGAGCAAATAACCCATCCTAAGAGTTAGGTGGGATGGGTTGATAGATGGTGTACCCGGGCACGGAAAAGACCCGGTAGGAGAGGTGCTGGTCCTGGAATCGGCGCTTCACGATCCCCGTCAAATCCTTAATATCTTTCATGGATATATAAATCGTTGAGTCAGGCGACGCAGGAATCACATAAGATGCGTAGGGATCGCGCTGGGCCGCCGTCAAATAGGGCGTATACTTATTTTGAAAGAGCCGCAAAGTGTGATCATTGGCGTGATTATAGATGTACGAGGCGCCAGTAACCTGCTCATTGCTATAAAAAGCGATCCGATATGTGAACCAGTATTCCGCATAGATATGCGTAACATGGTGCGCCTGCAGGGTCTGCACAGTTGCCTCGGCGGATTGCTTGGACGCTTTCGCCAGAGGAAGCTGAGTGACCGCGAGCCAGCTGCCATAGACATAAATCGCCAGCAATAAAGTCAAACAGGCAACGCAGGACGCTCGCAGTCCCACAACGGTCCAGCGACGTCTGCCCAGCGAGGAGTTCCGCAATCTGGTCCCTCCGGCCCACAATGGCCACAGCAACGCCGGAAATCCAATCCAGGTTCCGAGCAGATAGCGGGCATTCCCTCCCGGACCAGTTAACACAGGCATACTGCGCAGATAGGGCACAACCACTCCCACAACACCCAACAAGAGCAGGAGATGGGCGGTCAGGCGCACGATATGCTGGTGTTCGGTCAGGGTGAGCACATGTTTCTTGCGCCAGAGCATGAACGCCTTCCCCAGGGCAAAGAGGCCTATCCCACCCGATGCCAATCCCAACGCGCCAAAGAAAAGAGACCAGCCAGCGCCTAGCGCCATACAATGAGAAGACCAGTCGCTTTCAAAACCCCAGTAATGCAAAAAGAGATATTCCGATTTATGGCAGGTGGGCTCGCCACTGATGATCGGGAAGCTGATAGTAAACGTATTGAGAATCTGCTCCTTTAACGTGTGAAGCGTGAGCGGGGCCTTGCCAACAATAGAAAAAAGGACGGTGAGCGTATCATGCCCTGGTTGTGCACCCACATTATAGATGATCAGCGGCGTACTTCCGATGAGCAAGCCAGCCAGGAGGGCGATCAGCCCACCCTTCAACAGCAGTTCACGCCAGCAAAAAATGAGCAGCAACAGACCGCTACAGGCGATCCAGGGTATGATGGCGCTATAACTCCAGAGGCCAACACTGATGGCTACCGCCCACAGAAAAAAGCAAAGATATTGGAGCAGATGCTGCTTTTTTCCTTCTGGAAAAGGGTGGAATGCCGGCCAGAGAACCACCGTAAAGGCCAGAGCGACAAATAGTTCAACTTCAATATAGCCACCAATAGCAACCAGCTGCCGTGACAATATGGCGGTCGAACCAAACCCAAAGAGTGCCACCATCCAAAGCGCGAACTGCTCTGTATAGATTTGACGAACAAACAGATACAAAAAGACGAGGAAGCCGACGTAGAACAGGGTCATGCCCAGGCGCAACGCGAAAACAGAGCTGCCCATAAAGGAAAAGAGCATCGCCCCGATGTACGCCTCCAGGACCCCCATATAATCCTGACCATAAAAAACAACAGGACGCTCCCCTTGCTGAATATGCCGGGCCATGATACCCATGACCCCTTCATCAGCGTTGAAATAGGGCCAGTTATAATAGGCAAGCACCACACGGAGAGCAATAGCAATAAGTAGAATAAGGGCAAGAAAAATATAATGCGGCTTTATAGTGATCGTAAATTTCCCCAATGTATCCTATTTTAGCAGTATTCACAGGATGAAAATTGCTATATCCTTTCTCAAAGTCATAAAAATGATACAGCCCATTTTATTGTATAGCAAGAAGTGTACCCATAAAAGGCTAATAGCAATATATCTCTACAGAATAGAAGTTTTTTTTACAAAGCAGACGAAGCAGTAAAACGAGGGGGAAGAGAACCATACGACGAGAGGGAAACATAAAAAAGACTCGATTGCCAATCACATGGCCTGAGAATGACAGGAATAACTTGTGCTTCATGATTTTTATAGCGATCAAGTGTTATTTGCATTTCGACTTCATAACAATAATCGGATGAAAGAGAGTCAGGGCTTACAAGGAGCAGAATGATATCAGCATTTTTAATATGTTGATCCAACCCTTGAAATCGAGAACTACCTGCTACAATTTTACGATCATGCCATCCTTTAATAAGACCCTCACGTTTCAATTGCTCAAGGTGTTTTTCCAAGCACGCTAACATATCCCAATCATCTTGAGCGTAGGGAAAAAGAGAGTTATAATCATGCCCATGTTAAATGTTGCCCTTAAAAAGTATTATTATTACTCATTATATATGTCATTCTAGCATATTGATGTTTAAGTAAACCAATAAAAAGGCATCCTAGATTACCAAAATTTCCTAAGCGATATAGTCAACTTGCAAAAAACACAACAACCATTATGCTGCTGATCTCTAGGGCTTCCTGGATTTGGAGACCACTCTACTAGGGTCTGGATAAAAGTAGAGCAATGACCACAGAAGCTGGCTGTGAATTACTACAGCCAGCTTCTGTGGTCATTGCTCAGTATCTTAACCTATTTTTTATATTAATTGCTTGATTTTTCCTCTAGAGGCTTGCTAGCTGGTTCTGTCCCGACAGCTGCATCGGCAAAGACCGCTTCATCAGGCTGAGAATTGCGCTCTTTCAAAATCTGGTAGAGGATGATAGAGGCAAAGGTGGCCAGGCCAATGCCATCGATGGCAATGGTGCCAAACTGAACGGCAAGCCCGCCCGTCATGCCAGCGCCGATAACCAGGGCCACGCCAGCCGGAATGAGATTGCTGCTCTTCGAGAAGTCTACCCTGTTCTCAATCCAGATGCGTCCTCCCGTGACAGCGATAAGACCAAAGAGCACGATGGAAAGCCCACCGAACACACCGCTGGGTATGGTGCCTACAACGGCCCCAAACTTCGGACAAAAGCCGAACAGGATGGCGATGCAGCTGGCGATCACAAAGATAAGCGTGGAATAGACGCGGTTGACCGCCATCACGCCGATATTTTCAGCGTAGGTCGTCACACCCGTGCCACCAAAAGAGCCAGCCAGGATCGTGGCTACAGAGTCTCCCAGAAACGCACGGCCCAGGTATTTGTCAAGGTTGTGCCCGGTCATGGCTCCGACCGCCTTGATGTGTCCGATGTTTTCAGCGGCCAGAATGATGGCGACGGGGGCGATAATGCTGATGGCATTCGTGTGAAAGACGGGTGTCGAAAACTGCGGCAACCCTATCCACGCGGCCTTACTGACCTGGGTAAAATCGATCCTGGGGCCGATACCGGCTAATCCAAAGAGAGCATACACGACATATCCCACGATGCCGCCGATCAAAATGGGCAGCCGGCGCAGCAGGCCAGGAGCATAGACGGAAACCAGGGCCACAGCAATAATGGTGACCAGCGCCATCCACGCGTCAAAGGACGTGGTGGCCGCCTGCTTGATGGCGGAAACCGAGAGGTTGAGACCTATCACCATGACAACCGTACCTGTAACAACCGGGGGCATGAGATAATCTAGCCACCGGTATCCTGCTAGCAACACGGCTATCGCGATGATGGCATACACCACTCCGGCCGCGATAATACCACCCAGGGCTACCGAAATATTGGGATTGGGTCCTGTTCCCAGTGGATGGCCCGTCGCGGTAGCGACCACCCCGAGAAAGGCGAAGCTCGAACCGACATAGCTGGGTACGCGTCCTCCAACGAACAGGAAAAAGATAAGGGTGCCGATGCCGGAAAAGAGGATCGCTGTATTAGGAGGGAAGCCCATCAGAAGAGGGGCCACGACGGTCGAACCAAACATCGCCAGCACGTGCTGGAAGCCCAGCAACAAACTCGGTCCCCAAGGTAATCGTTCGTCGGGGGCCACGATTCCACCGCTCGTATTCACCTTCCAGCGGGGAAAATACCTGGTTTTACTATCCATTGTCATTCCTTTCTCCCAGGACAAATCAATAAGTGCAGAGTAAGTACATAAAAAAACTCATCCACCTGGGATGAGAAGTAGAAGAGAGAACCTTGTCTATAGAATGGCCCAATTAATTAAACTTGTGGCAGTATATGTGCTCTGCAGGCAAAAGTCAAGCTACGCTATTTTGAGTATGTCTGACTCTCGTCATCATGGGGGCACGCCAGCGCCTCCGCACAGGCGTCCGCTGTGCGGCCGCCCTGTCTTTGTGCGTGGTGCAACAGGGGCGCGCATGCGCGCCCCTGTTGCACCACGCACAAAACAATGTGTCTGAAAAAAACCGCTGTTTAGCCGGTTGGGGAGCTCTGTTGTGGTGGCTGCGTAAAGGCGACCGCGGTCACGTCAAAAATGAGGGTCGCGTTGGCAGGGATAATCACCTTGCCACTCTGGTCCTTCTGCGCACCGGAGCCATAGCCCAGGCTGGGGGGAATGATCAGGCGACGCGTCTCGCCAATCTTCATGCCGGTGACGCCGTCTTCCCAACCTTTAATGACCTGTCCCTGTCCAAGGGTTACGGCGAACGGCTGACCACCATGATCATAGCTACTATCGAATTTCTTGTTGGTGCCTTTAATCCAACCGGTATACTCAAAAGCAACCGTGCGGCCGCTCTGAATGGTATCACCATCGCCGGCTTTGATAATTTGATACTGCACCCCCGAAGAGGTCTTCTGCACAGGGCTCGTCACCTGGGGAGGAGTATCCGGGCCTTTGGGATTGGCCTTGATCAAGGATTGTACATTGGCGGTGGCCTGAGCGTTGACCGCGTTGGCGGTCTGGGTGGATTGCGCGACCACCGCGTTGGCCGTCGCGGTCGCGTGCGCGTCGGCACGGGCGGCTTGATCACTGCTCTCGCGAGCAGCCATTATGGCCCATGTTACGGCGGCAATCAAGATTAGCAGCGCGACGACACCGCTAATTACTAACTGTCTGCGACGGGCGCGACGTCGCTTCCGTAGCTCGCGCTCCCGCTGGCGCTGCCCCGGACGGCCGGCGCCCGATGGGGAAGAATTTAGATTTTTCGTAGTCTGGGTCACGGAACAATCTTCTCCTCTGGATGATAGGCATAATCATAGCAGGTCGAGGTTACCACTAATTTACATATCTGACAAGGGGTAGAAGCAAGTGAAACACTCACAGTATGCTTCTTCTTGACATTCTTGCTAAAATAGACTCAACTATAGTACTACTCGGTTAAGGAGTATCCATGTGACTGAGTTGTCGTCTATGCATTATCCATCCTCTAGTTCGGAACAGCTGAACAAAAGGTTTTACCATCAGTTTAAGTCTGAACATGCTTATGCCGTCAGACAACTTCGTGGTGCACCAGATGAAGCTGAAGGACACACCTATATCACCACGCTCCTCCTCCGATTGATGGTCCTGTTTTTTCTGCAAGCCCAGGGATTTCTTGATCACGATCAACGGTATCTCTTGCATTACCTTCAACTGGCCCAGCAGCGCTCAGGTTCCGACTGCTTCTTTCGTGAATATCTGTTGCCCCTCTTCACGACATTGTATACGGGTCAGCCCACTACAGCACATCACAGCTCTGGCCATTTGCCACGAGTAGAGATCCCGCTTTTTCTGCCAGAGGCACTGGAATTACGCTCTCCTCACCTCAAACTATCAGATGCCACTTTCTTTCGACTGTTTACCTTTTTGCACACTTACCAATGGAAACTTGATGACCAATCCGAACCGGAAAATAATGCGCTCCGGCCCTCGATTCTGGCTTTTATCTTTGAGCACCACTGTGATCAAAAGCTAACAGGGACCTACTATACGCAGGACGATATCGCGTTCTATATCACCAGCAATACGATCCTGCCGCGTTTGTTTACGCTGGTTGCCGAAGATCAGCCGGAGGATTTAGGGGAGCAAGCACCGTGCTGGCAACTACTCAGCGAACAGCCCGATCGCTATATCCCGATGGCGATACAGACAACAAGCTATCTGCCAGAAGAGACTGAGCGTGAGTATGCATATCGCCAGCAGCGCTATCGCGCTCTTTTGTCCAAACTCAGGACTGGCTCAATCCATGATATTGTAGATCTTACCACCAATGGCCTGGATCTGCAACGCTTTCTGATTGATATCCTCTCGCGTAGCCAGAAGCTGACTTTCTTACAGGCCTTTTTACGGCGGCTACAGCGGCTTACGGTGCTGGATCCTACCTGTGGATCAGGGGCATTCTTGCTGGCTGCGACCAGGCTTCTCTATCCGCTCTACACCTGTTGCCTGGAGCAGATAGATCTGCTTGCAAGCACATCACAGGTCCTCTGTGGTGACGATACTTCCCAACAGTTCGCAGAGGTAACATCGGGCACGGAAGCTCCTCAAGCAGCAACTGTGGGGTGTGTGCTCCCACGCCCGGCAGCCATTATGCGTACGATCCTGTCCTTTAATCTCTACGGAGTAGAGCTCCTGCCAGCAGCCAGTGAGATTTGCCGCCTGCGTCTCTACCTGGCCCTGCTGGCATCGATCAGTCAGATTGAGAATGTGCCCCCGATGAGCGCGCTGCGCCTGCATATTCGAACCGGCAACGCGCTGGTCGGAGAGATACGCCGCACTGGCCCCATACCGCCTCAGGGGTCTGCACCAACCTTACACCATCCGCCAGCGTTTCACTGGCATTTCGAGTTTCCTCAGGTATTTAGCAGGGGTGGATTTGATGTTATCATCGGGAATCCTCCCTACCTGGAACACAGCAAGATCAGACATGAGTACGCGGTTCATGGCTATGAGGAGACGAGCTGTGGCAACATCTACGCCGCCGTTATCGAGCGTTCCCTGGCGCTGTGTAAACCAGGCCAGGGACGGCTGGGATTCATTGTGCCGATCAGCCTGTGCGGCGCGCAGCGCTTTGTCGCGCTGCGCCAGAGCCTGTTGTCGATCAGCACCACCCTGTGGCTGGCCAATTTTGAAATCTTTCCCTGCCGCCTCTTTGAAGGAGCCTTTCAACGCCTCTCGATCCTGCTGCTGCACGTGCAAAACAGTTCACGCGTCGCATCGGTCAGTACCCTCTACGTCACACGCATTCATCGCTGGTATAGTGCTGAACGCCCCTACCTGCTCGCTCTACTCATGTACACGAGTGTGCCATCTATGCCTACCGATTGGCCGCTTGTTTTCCCGAAACTGGCCGCGACCCAGCAAGCTCACCTGCTCAACCAGCTACGTCAGCAAACGCGCGGCATGGATATAGGAAAATCCATCACTGAACGGCCGAGCGATCATTTTATTTATTACCAGGAGGCAACCAATTATTGGACCAAAGCCGTCTGCCATATCCCGTTTTATAAGAAAAACGGGGTGGTTATGATCCCTCCTCACGGTCGCTTGCTCTATTTCGCGCGCAGGAATACTGCATTGAATGTTATGGCTGTCTTGAATAGTTCGTTATTCTATGTCTGGTTTGCCACCTACTCGGATGGCTTCCATCTATCCGATACCCTGGTCAAACATTTTCCGCTCAGCCAGGAGGTATTGGAGTCAACAGAACTGGCAGAGATGGCGGAGCAGTTGGAGGCAGAAATCCTGCGCAATGCTCGCCTGAGCACACGCAATACCAGGCGTAAACAGGGCACAGGCCATCAGATAGAGTTGGCCGAGTATTATATGCGTTTCTCCAAACCCCTGCTGGATGAGATCGATCGCCTGCTGGCCCGGCATTTTCAGTTGACGCCAGAAAACCTGGATTTTATCCTCCACTACGATGAAAAACATCGCATAGCGCGGCAAGGCAAGAGGTAGCCAATCACAAGAGATACGTATAGCACACTTTACGATTTTTTTATATTCGTTAATATTATAAAGTGTAAAATACATTTGCGACAGAACGGGATGAAGCTGTGCTTGATAGTGGACATGATTCAGCTTTTCAAAATATTGAGCAGATCATTAAGCTCTTCTACGAACGCTTTAAAGTTGAAAGGGCAACAGTTCAGCAACAGTTTGTTTGCGAAACTCCAGGTATTACGGTAGCCGAGCAGGAGCAACTGACCTCACTTCTCCTGAATCGCCTGATGTTCATTTATTTTCTGCAAAAGCAGGGCTTTCTCAATCGTGATCATCAATACCTTTCCCATCAGCTCCAGTTGACGCAGCAACGTTGCGGGCGTGATCACTTTTACCGCTCATTCCTACTTGCCCTCTTTCACGACATTCTGGGCAAGCCCGAACGCAGCACGGAGATGCTGGTCCAGTTCGGCCAAATTCCCTATCTCGGCGGTAGCCTCTTCGCAGTGCGGCCAATCGAGCGGCAGTATCCTGAGGTCTCCCTTCCCGACCACACGTTCGAGCGTCTGTTTGCCTTTTTTGATCTCTATCGCTGGTATGTAGATGAGCCAGCGGGACAGGAAAAGAGTCTGCTCACGCCCGATATCCTGGGCTATATCTTTGAGCAGTACGTCAATCAGCAGCAGATGGGGGCCTATTATACACGCGAGGATGTGACGACCTATATCGCGAATAATACCATTATCCCGGCCTTCTTTGATGCCCTGGCTCGCCGCCATCCCTGCGTTTTTGCTGCCGATGGCACGCTATGGCGCCTGGTACAGCAACAGCCAGAGCGCTATATCCACGAGATCCTGGCCGAGACGGATTATCTACCCGATGAAACACCACGCGAACATCTGCAACGCCTCCAGGTATACCAGCATCTGTATGCGCGGCTCGCGGCCGGTCATATCAGAGGCATCGACGACTTTATTACCTACAACCTGCGGATTCATCAATTCGCACGCGATGCTCTGCGCTCACTGGAAGATACTACTCTGTTACAGGACTGCTATCTGCAATTGCAACAGATGACGATCCTGGACCCTACCTGCGGCTCTGGCGCTTTTTTGCTGGCGGGTCTGCGTACCCTCCTGCCTTTGTACGAGACCTGCCTGGATCAGATGCAGCGTGTGAATGGACCTTCCATCTGTGACGAGCAAAAATCTGTACGTCGCGCCAGTATCCTCAAAACAATTATTACCAGGAACCTGTATGGCATAGATATCATGGAGGGGGCGGTTGAAATTTGTAAACTGCACCTCTTTCTTAAATTGATGGCGCAGGTCGCACACGCCGAGGATATCGAGCCACTCCCCGACATTGATGGAAATATCTGCGTGGGCAATACGCTGGCTGAGCTTCATATTCCGTGCCGCTCCATCTCCTTGCGGCAGATCACGGATGAACATGCTGGAACAGCCCTGACTCCCGGCTGGCAGCTGGCGTTCAGGCACATTCTGGAAGATGGCGGCTTCACCGTTATCATTGGCAATCCGCCCTATGTGGAGTACAACGAACAACGTTTTCCCTATAGCCTCGACCACTTTATCACACATGGGTGCGCCAATCTCTATACCTGTATCGTCGAACGCAGCAAGCAGTTACTTTCTCCACAGGGACGCCATGGCATGATCCTGCCTCTGGCCGCCTTTGCCACCAAAAATATGCAGCCATTTCTGAGCGCTTTTCGGTCCTGGTTTCCGGTGAGCTGGCTCTCCTTCTATCATTTTCGTCCCTCAATGCTCTTCTCTGGTGGCAAAGTCGCCAGTATCCCGACTACCATCTACCTGGCCAAACCCGATGGCCCAGTACAGCGCTACAGTACCCATTTGATGAAGTGGACCCACGAGCAGCGTCCGTTTCTCTTTACCCGCTTCCGCTATCACGCGATCAGCGCGCCCATCGACCCTTTAAACCGGCATTACTATCCAAAATTCAGCCACGCGTGCGAAGATAGTATCCTGGCTCGTCTGCTGACGCATAGACCTGTCAGCCACTATATCTCGCGCATCCCCAATCTCAATACTATGTTCTACCGCACCGCCGGGGGCTTATACTGGAAGGTCTTTGTAAACTTTCCCTGGCCCTACCATACAACCTCTAATAAACAATGCTTCTTTCAGGCCAACTTTGACCGCGATGTGTTTGTCGCGCTTTTCAATAGTTCGCTCTTCTGGTGGTACTACACAACCACGTTTGATACCTTTAATCTGAAAGACTATATGCTCTTCGGATTTCGCTTCAACTATCCAGAGCAGCCAGACCTCGTTGAGGCTCTACGCGAGCAAAGCGTGCTTTTGATGGCGGATTTTTGCCGACACGCCCGGCACCTCAAACGTGGACAGACCGGGAGCTATACCATCTATGCCCGTAAGTCGAAGCCCATCATCGATACAATAGATATACTGCTCGCTCGCCACTATGGCTTCAGTGACCAGGAACTGGATTTTATTATCAATTATGACATTAAATATCGCCTGGGTCTGACATACCATACAGAAAATGCTGACGAATAAGCCCAGGCGTTTCTATTGGTGGTACTAGACAAAAGCGAGCCAAAAATTTACTATTATATTACGCGTTGGATCTATACCATTTTGTCTCAAGAATAACCATAATTCGTCAGAATATGTCTATCGTTGCATGCGATGGTCCTTATGTAAGGGCATAGATATTCACCTGCTGGTGCTTAACTCATCCGTTGCCGGGGGGAAGAAGTTCGCAACCACTTAACTGTCACTCTTAGCGACGTTTTGACACTGTGGGAAAGGGCCATTTCGCATGCGTATCAGCCACATGAGCTGGCTCACAACCGTAAGCGCACAGAAAAGGGTTATATATAGCTGTATTGGAATATGCATGCTGATACTCATTAGCTTTGTCTTCTATCGCCTTTCCCTTTCACCATCGCCATCTCATTCCGCCAATGCGTCCATCCGACCAACCATAACCATCGATGCTGGCTTTGAGGATACCTACAGGAGCGGGTACTGGACGCCCGTCAGGGTGACTATCGATAATAGCGGACCAGCCTTTCAGGGTAAACTCTCAGTACAGACGTTTTCAGGCGGGGCCCATCAGCAGCGTATTGACATGCTCTCCCCATGGAGCTTTGAGGAAGCGGTAACCCTGGCCCAGGGTGCGCAGAAGCAATTAACGATCTATGCCCCCCACTATACAGGCAATTTGATTACACGTGGTTTCCTGGCTACCCTGCGTAATGAACGTGGACAAACGGTCAGCATACAGTCCAGCAAACAGGGTTATGAGGTACAGCCAGGAGATACGCTGGTCGGGGTACTGTCGGATAATGCGGATCTCGAACCACAATTAACAAGGATCACCTTGATTAATCAATCAGGCTCACTCAATGTATCACGCTTAGATGCCCATACTATGCCAACAATAGAGACGGCACTGGAAAATTTTGATGTGCTCATTCTAGATAATTTTGCCACCAATACATTGAGCACGCAACAGTTGGCAATGCTGCAGACATGGGTTAATCGAGGCGGCACCCTGATCGAAGTGGGCGGGCTCAACTGGCAGCGTACCCTGAGCTCCTTGCCAGCGCACCTGCTTCCCGTTGACGTACACGGCCTGGATCTGCTGCCCGCGGGCACACACCTGCAATCATTTAATGGCAATACCATAGTCCCGGTCACCAGCGATATTCCACCGAGCCAACCAACGATCAGTACCGCCCGGCTTGCGCGGCAAGAGGTCTTCTCTAACGTCCAGACCGTGCTCAGTAGTGCGCAGACACCTTTGATCGTGCAGGCACATCAAGGGTCGGGAGCGATCTACTACCTGGCCTTCGATCCCGCTGCGCCTCCGCTGGATAGCTGGAATACTTCGGCCAACATCTGGCAGATGATCATACAACGCGCACTGGGCGATCGGCTACTCATTTCTAGCGGCGCCCAGAGCTACGATGACGGTCCCGGTCAGATTTTGACGCGAGGGGGGCTGGTGAGCTTTCTCAACCCTGGCATGTCCTCCACCACCAATGTGCTGCTGTTCTTGCTGATAGGCTATCTGCTCTTCCTGGGGCCTGTCCGCATGTGGTACATCCGAAAACGGCCGGCCGCGCAGATGTACAATGGGCGCATCGTTCTCTCCAGCGTTCTAGTCTTTTCGGTGTTGACGTTTGGCATGGCAGGCTATGAGAAAGAGGCAGGCGTCACCAATAATAGTGTTTCCATGCTGCAGATCAACCAGGATGGGACGGCAGGGCACATCACGACGTACATGAGCGTGCTGGCCCCCAATCAGGGCGACCTCCACATGCAGATCCCAGGGGAGAATCTGAGTGAACCCATTGATATTCAGTACCTGGATCATAATTCGGCCATCAGCACCAGCCAGATGCCGCCTGGAGGCATTCCCACAAAGGTAACCTACAATCCAGATAATACCAGCCTGGCGTTGAGCAATAGCAATCTCTGGTCCGTCGATCCAATCGTCTCAGAACAGGATCTGCAGCTCCAGGGCCAGCTCTCCGGCTACCTGACTGTGCGCGATAACCATGTGCTGGGCAGCGTGCAAAATAACCTGCACACCGCATTGAGTGATGCATATATACTACTTCCACATACTTTTATCACCCTGGGACACATCGACGCGGGTCAGACGCGCAATTTCGATGTCCAGCTCCATGCTACCCGGCCGGTCTCGGAGCAGACCCTGGCTGACCAGATTGCGCACCAGGTCGGCTTGCCGGGACAATACTTCCCATTTCTACAAAAGGCACAACCCCAGACCGAGCTGCAAAAGCATATGGCCCTGCTTTCAGCCCTGAGCGGAGTGGGCTATAACTATACGGCCTGTGAAGGATCATGTATGACGCACGCCATTACCGGCAAAAATACCATCTATGTCACAGGTGGACAGATACCTGATCCAAACCTCAAAAATGATTATGATCCTTTGCTCATTCCCGACGCCCAGGCTACTTTTATAGCCTGGGCCGACCAGTCTCTGAGCGGACAGCCGCTCCCGACAGTCAATGATCAGACGCCTCAGGGCCAGCACACAATGTTTGTGCAGATGCCGATGAAGATTCACTACTCAGGTCTGGTGACCATTCCTCAGGATAGTGTCACCGGCAACGTTGTAGATATCGCCAGCTTTGATGCCGGTGCCATCCTGCCTGGCTCCTATACCCTGACCAGCGGCAATGTAAAATTTGAATTGGATCTTCCGGATGTGCCACGTCTCTACATCGGCGGCCTGACGATCACGATACCCAACCTGATTACCCATCCATCCGGACCCGGCTCTGGCATCACTACCTATAACAACAATATTACGGCCAAAATCTACAACTGGTACACCCAGAAATGGGAGCGCATGCAGACTAACGCGAATGATGCCTTTACGACCAATCAACCAGCGACATACACCGGACCCAACGGGCGCATCCTGGTTCAGGTGGGAAGTAAAAAAGCGACACAGATCTACTTTGGGAAACCGACACTCAGCATTAATGGAAACGCCATCCCATAAGCCATTGCCATGACAAATTCCCATTCTATCTGCTACAATAAGACGCATGTTTAGCCTGGAGGAACAAATACAAGACGCGGTCGAGCTGCTGCAGGAAGCGCACCAGATCGTCGCCCTGACGGGTGCGGGTATCAGTACTGAATCGGGTATTCCGGATTTTCGCAGCCCTGGCTCAATCTGGCAACAGGTGCCACCCGTCAATTATCGAGATTTTATCAGTAAGCCGGAGGCGCGCAGGCAATACTGGCAGACCCGCAGAGAACTATCGGGAAAAATGGCGGCCGCCCGGCCGAATGCCGCACACCGCGCGCTGGCTACGCTGGAGCGAGAGCAGCGTCTGCTCGGCGTGATCACGCAAAATTTCGATGGTCTGCATCAGGAAGCTGGAAATCGGCCCGAGCGGGTTATAGAACTGCACGGGACCTCACACCAGGCGGCCTGTACCCTGTGTGGGCGTCGCTCTTCAATGGCAGCCCTGCAGCGGCGCATAGACGCGGGCGAACCGGATCCAACCTGCGCGCATTGCGGCGGCTATCTCAAGGCCGCGACCATCCTCTTTGGCCAGCGGGTACCAGACGCTGAGCTTCAACGCGCGAAGGCGTTGGCCAATAGCTGTGACCTGTTTCTGGTCATCGGTTCATCGCTCAAGGTCGTACCGGCCTCTATGCTGCCGCGGCTGGCCCTGCGACGTAACGTTCCCATTATTATCATCAATCAGACCCCTACCTCACTGGATACGGTAGCGGACGTTGCCATCCATGCTAGCGCCGGACGCATCCTATCAACCCTGATCGCCCAACTCTAACTCTCCTTAGCAGCGCCTCTCCCCATTAAAGATCCCTGCTGGGATGACGATAGTGTCGTGTACAGAGATCTATACATGCCAAATGGTATTCATATCTTTCTGCGACTTTATGTATGAGGGAGACGATCGTGAAAAATAACGCTGAGATACGCTCAAAACATCTGTCTGTGATCATTCCAGTCTATAACGAAGAGGAGAGCATTCCGCATCTGCATAAGCGCATCCATACGGTCATGGCCGAACAACCCTTCTCATACGAAGTGCTCTATATCGATGATGGTAGCACCGATGATACGCTTCAGCAACTCAATCGCCTGGTGGAACAGGATACACATGTGCGCGTGATCAGCTTCCGACGCAACTTTGGGCAAACTGCGGCCATGTCGGCCGGGGTAGCTTACAGTCGGGGCGAAATCCTGGTCTTTATGGATGGTGACCTGCAAAATGATCCGGTGGACATTCCACGCCTGCTGGAGAAGCTTGAGGAAGGATATGACGTGGTCAGCGGCTGGCGAAAAAATCGTCAGGATGCGCAGTGGAGCCGCAAATTTCCTTCCATGCTGGCCAACAAGTTGATCTCTCAGGTTACCGGTGTGCGTCTGCATGATTATGGCTGTACCCTGAAAGCGTATCGCTACGAGGTGCTGCGCCACGTACGGCTCTATGGCGAGATGCATCGCTTCATCCCCGCGTATGCCGCCCTGGCCGGCGCGCAGGTGACCGAAATGGTCGTGGATCATCACGCGAGGCAATTTGGAAAATCGAAATATGGCATCTCTCGCGTGGTGCGCGTCATATTGGATCTGACCACCTTAAAATTTCTTGGCAGCTTTGGGACCAAGCCACTGTACGCCTTTGGTGTTACAGGCCTGAGCTCTCTCAGCCTGGGATTTGGGACCGGCCTGTACAGTCTTCTGCGCGCCTGCCTGCCCGGTCAAAATAAAGGCCAGCGCTCAGCACTTTTTCCGACCTCATTACTCTTCTCAAGCTTTGGCCTGCTCAGTCTGATTTCAGGATTGATCGCGGAAATGCTTACACGCATCTATTATGAAGCGCAGGACAAACCGACATATGTAGTAAAGCAGGTACAGCCAGAGTCATCTCCGCGCTCACCAGGCAGTGGTGAACGTCCTCAGGCCCCGACGGAATCGCAACATAATGGAAACCGGGAAAGGACGGCTAGCCACTAACCTCCTGCGCCGCGAGCGATCCCATATCCAGAGAGGAGAATGGTTTCATGCTCCTCTCTGGCGGTAAAACAAGCACATTCTGGTCAGGTATCACAGTATCAGCCATACAGATGAAAGGAAAGACGGTGAGAATTTTAATGATTGCTCCTCAACCATTCATGGAGGAGCGTGGGGCGCCATTTGCCATCTATCATCATATCAAAGCACTCTTATGTATGGGGCACACGGTTGACCTGATCACGTATCACATTGGGAAACCAGTGAACCTGCCAGGATTGCGCATTTTTCGGATACCAGCTATCCCAGGCATTCACCAGGTGAAGGTGGGGCCGTCAATGGCGAAGTTTCCCCTGGACCTGCTGGTCTTTTTGCTGGCTCTCGGACAGATGTGTAGCGCGCGCTACGACTGTATCCATACCCATGAAGAAGCGGGCGCCATGGGAGTGCTTTTAAGCGGTATCTTTGGCTGCAAGCATCTCTATTATATGCACTCTGACCTCTCACAACAGATTGTCAGTTCAGAGTTTACGCATAACCGGTTTCTGATCCGTTGTGTCGCGGCCATCCAAAAATTGATCGTGCGTAAAGCCCATGGCGTCATCGCCATCTGTCCCGACATCGCGAGTACGGCCCACAGTATGACAGAGACAACCCCGATTTACATGATTGAGAATTCGGCCGTGGATGAAAATCTACCGGCTCCAGCCCCAGAAGCGATACTGCGGATCCGCCAGGAATTGGAACTGGGCACAGGTCCCGTCCTGCTCTATACAGGTACGCTGGAGAGCTATCAGGGCATCGATCTTCTGATCCACAGCATCCCCGCCGTTCACAAACACTTTCCAGATGCGAGCTATGTGCTGGTCGGCGGGCAGAGCGCGCAGATTGAACAATTCTATGACATGGCCAGGGAACTGGGCATTCATGACGCGATCCGCTTTGTGGGGCAGCGACCGCTGGATGAGATGCCAACGTACATGGCCCTGGCCGATATCCTGTTGAGCCCACGTTGTAAAGGCACAAATACACCATTGAAATTGTATACCTATCTCCATTCAGGGAAACCAATTCTGGCCACTGAAATCTATTCCCAGACCCAGGTGCTCTCGTCAGAGACCGCGCTCCTGGTCCCACCAACGGCGGAGGGATTGGCGCAAGGCGCGATTGAGCTCCTGAGCGATCCACACCAGGCGAGGATACTGGGTGAGAAAGGACGTCTGTTCGCGCAAGAACATTATAGCTGGCAGGTGTTTCTCAAGAAAAGCACACGCATACAGGAAGCATTTGCCGACAACCTTGTAGATACGACCGATAGAGCTGCGTAAAACGTTTACACATGCTCATACGAAGGAGAACTTCATGCGCTGTTTAGTTACAGGTGTCGCAGGCTTTGTTGGCTCTCACCTGGCGGAACGCTTATTGAAAGATGGTCATGAAGTCTGCGGGGTAGATGCCTTTATAGATTACTATGATCGCGCCATTAAAGAAAAAAATCTGGAAGGCCCTCGTTCATGGAATACCTTTTCTTTTATTGAAGGCAACCTGATTCATCTTCCTCTGGAGACGTTACTGGATGGGATCGATTGGATCTTTCACCAGGCGGCCCAGGCAGGCGTACGGGCCAGCTGGGGTGAAGAGTTCGCGCGCTATACTGAGTGCAATGTGCTGGCGACCCAGCGTCTACTGGAGACCGCGCTGCACGGAGGCAGCATTAAACGCTTGATCTACGCGTCTTCATCCTCTGTCTATGGAGATGCCAGGTCTTTTCCCATTCTGGAGGAAAGTCAACTGCGTCCATTCTCGCCCTATGGCGTTACCAAGCTGGCGGCCGAAAATCTCTGTACGCTCTACTACCATAACTTCCAGGTACCAACCGTCTCGCTACGCTACTTCACGGTCTACGGCCCGCGCCAACGACCTGATATGGCCTTTCATAAGTTCTGTAAAGCTATATTGAACCATGAACCAATTCGCATCTATGACGATGGCTATCAGACGCGCGATTTCACCTACATCTCGGATGTGGTGGAAGCCAATATCCGCGCCGCTACCTGTGAGGCCGCGGTAGGGCAGGTGATGAATATCGCCGGAGGTTCCAGAGTCACCTTGCGTAGTGTAATCGATATCCTGCAAGAGGTGAGTGGTAGCCCCGTCAGGGTAACGTTTGAAGAAAGACAACATGGAGATGTCCGTCACACTTTCGCCGATACACAACGAGCTCAGCAATACCTGAACTATAGCCCATTGATCACGCTCCAGCAAGGGCTGGCGGAAGAATTCGACTATGCCCGCTCCATCTATCGTCTCGTCAAGACAGCCTGAATGAATAGCGACAGGAAGGAGCGGTTGACTGCCCATCAGTCAGCTGTCTCCTCTCGTCTGTCGCCACGGAGGTATCATGAGCATCCCACTGCCAGAAACAAGCATGCCTCCTGAGGAGAAAAACAACGTGACTTCTCCCCCGGAAATCGCAGCTGAGGGTCCGCCATCTCCACCCAGACAACGCTTCAAGTGGCTTAAATTTGGGCTCCGCCTCGGTTGCGCATTGGTCTTGCTCACTTTTCTCTTCAAATCCATCTCCTGGTCTATTGTGCTACAGAAATTACAACACCTTGACGATGGAGAAGTAGTAATAGGGCTGATCGTTGGCTTGATCGGTGTCATCTTGAGCTCCTATCAGTGGCAGAGTCTGCTGGATGGAGAAGGGATTCATATCGACTTGAGACGCCTGATCAACCTCTATCTGATCGGCATCTCGTTTAACCATTTCTTACCTACGGGGATGGGAGGTGATGTGATCAAAGCCTACTGTGTAGGCAAGGAAGGACACAATGCCGCTGGTTCGGTCAGCGCGGTCGTCATGAGCCGCGTCACCGGCTTTGCCGGTATGCTCATCATCTCAATCCCGATACTGATCATCTATCACCAGGCCTTCGCCCCCTGGATAGTCGGGACTTTTTTACTGGCCAGCCTGGGTATATGTGGTGGACTGGTGGTCGTGTTTTTTGCCGTTGCCTTGCTGCCAACATTGATTAAAGGAAAATGGACCAGCTATCGCATTGTCTCTTCGATGTTTAACATTGGGATGACGCTGCAGAAAAGCCTCAGGCAACCACGAGCATTGTGTAGTGCAATAGTGTATGGAGTGCTTTTCCATATCAGCGCCGCGCTTAACTATTATGCTTTTGCCATGATTTTGCATATCCAGGTGCCACTTCCTTTCTATATGGTTATCATTCCGTTCGTTTCTCTGGCCGTAGTTTTACCCACTACTATTAATGGCTATGGCGTACGTGAGAGCGCGTTCATCGCCATTTTCGCGTCACTACATGTTGACATGTCGACGGCAGCAGCTCTGGTTCTTCTAATGGACGCGCAGGGCATTTTCTTTGCTCTCATTGGAGGTGCTATCTACCTTTTTACGCATAATCGAAAAGGAAACACGGCTCAGAAAACTCATCTATGTCGCCTGACGGCTGATTAGCCTGTTTACATATCGCAGGCCGCCAGCGCCCGCCAGCCACATCATCATGTATGCAATGGGAACTTTCAACTATGGAGAGATGAAACAATGGATGAAAGACGATCTCAAGTTTTACCAGAATATACGAAACCCTCCTCTGACGATTCAGTTACGGAGACGTTGCCAAAACATGGCAAAAAACAGACTCCAGCTCGAGAAAAAGAGCAAAAGGTTATTGTGTCCGATGGGTTGAATGCTGGTGCAACGAAAAAGAAAGGTGGCAAGGCGGGACGCCCCTTTTCCTCGTTGCTCTATAGCTCAAAGGAAAGCATTCAGCATTCAACAAAGTCTTTTAAGACGCGCTACAAGCGCTCACGGGCGCTGAATGTCGCGGCAATCGCAGCGGGTCTGGCACTATTGATCTTCGCCTTCTATACACTCTGGTATGCCTTTCTGGCCACGCAGCCGGTGACCGTGTTTCAAGTAGGCAGACAGCAGGTGGTGACCCAGAACGTTGGTGGTGGTGGCCTCGTCGATGCTAAACAAAACTTTAACCTGCAATTCCCTCTGGCCGAGCGGGTGATCGGGATCATGGTCAAACCAGGCGATCACATCAAACGCAACCAGGCGCTCATCCACCTGGATCCATCACAGCTCAATGCCCAGGTGCAGCAGGCCTCTAATGACGTGGCGGCCGCCCAGGCCTATCTGAACTCGGTCTCGGCCAGCGCGGTGAATCCTATTACGGTAGCTGCGGCCCAGCAGGCATATCAGGTCGCCAATAACCACTATCACGCCTTACTGGCTCAGACTAATGGTCCGACCCTGCATAACGGCAACCTGATCTCACCGGTCGATGGCGTGGTCATTACGGTTACCATCAATCCCGGCGAAGTCTTTGCCGCCAATACAGTCTTGATGACACTGGCCGATCAGTCTTCCCTGATCGTACATGCCCAGATTCCACTGGCCAATCTGCAACAGGTTCATCTCAAGGCTCCCGCACAGATCACACCATCAGCCCTCCCCGGTGTGACGCTGGATGGCACAGTTAGCGCCATTATTCCGCAGGCCAATGCACAGACCGATACGTTCCAGGTAGATGTCACGGTCACCAACACACAGCAGTTGCTCATCCCTGGCATGAGCGCCTATGTTCGTCTGCAGGGTCAGCAGAATGCCTTTGTTGTTCCACGCATCGCGGTCCTCAATCCAGATCACGAGTCCAGCGTCTACCTGGTCCAGCACGGTCATGTCTATCTGAAGCAGGTTCATGTTGCCGGTAGTGCACCCGATCTCTTCTATGTCGATAGCGGCCTGTCAGCCAGAGACCAGATTGTGGTCCTGCCGCTCAATCGCCTGCATCAGGGTCAAACTGTGGCTATCAATGCGGTTGAACACTAGGGTCGAAAAAAAGAGGGGATATAACATGGCTAGCTCGAAGCAACGACCCTGGTCACCCCAGCATAGCTGGAGACCATACCGGGTCATCATGCCAGGAGCGGCGGGCGTGGTAATGCTGATCGCCAGCCTATGCTCCTGGTTTAACAACCCCTCGGGCACACGCCTGATGGCATGGCAGATGCCGGTCGATCTGGGCTGGCAATTGAGCTTGCCTGCGTTCAACTATGGGGTCCTCTGCGCGTCCTGCGCCCTCTACATCTTTTCTATAACCTACCAATCATGGCGCGCCCTACGCGCCGAGCAGAGCGCTGACCCGGTGCGGGTACTGACCGCGCCCGACTCAATACCTGACCATTGCTATGTACGGGCCATGTTGCTCTGCCTGGTGCCACCCGCCCTGTTCCTCTTTCAGTTTCTCTGCTCGGATATGGTGACTATCGCGGAGGTGACACGACAGCAGGTTCAGTTGGAACTGGCACGCTCGCATCTGGGTTACGCGGCAACGCCTGAATATACTCCAATCCTGCCGTTCCTTTTGGACAGCAGCCAGTTACCCGATCGCTTTGCCATCCTGACCGATCAGTTGGATATCGGCTGGTTTATACCGCTCTTTAGCGCTGGCATACTACTGATGGCACGTGCGTTCCTGCCTCTGCGCCTGCGTCTTGTAGAGACGGCGATCGCTTATCGGCGTCCGCCGCGCCGCGGCCGCTTCGGCATGTTCGCGTTAGCGCTACTGCTGGGCGCGATCATTTTTGGGCGGGCGCCGGCCGCCATGGCCAGTCAGGCCCAGGCCGGGCATCTGCTAAGCATCGGTGATTACAGTGGCGCGCTGAAGTGGTTGGATGCCGCGCGCCTCCTTAATCCAGAACTGGATCAACTGGTTGCGTATCACCTTGCGCGTGGTGAAGCCTGGTTCTACCTGCATCCCGAGCAGCCCAATGCTGAAAGTCGGGCCTACCTGGGGCATTACTATCGTGCCCAGAAGGATTTCTATACTTCCTACCAGACCATGCTCACAGCCTGGCATACCTACCAGCATACCTCCTGGCTGCAGGATGAGGTCAGTCTTTCACTGGCGCAGATGGCCGAAGTGAGCGCCCCCCTGAAGGGCACGCCTAAGGACCATCTGGCCCATGATGAACCCGCTTTGCCCTGGCTAAACGAGCTATTACAGATCAATCAAAACAATTTTTATGCCCAGTTCACTGTGGGACGTATTCTCTATGACTTAGGCGACTACGCAGGCTGTGAAGCGCATATGCGCATGGTCCTCAATATCAGTCCCGGCGCGGAGATGCAGTCGGCCGCCTATACCTATATCGCTTTAAGCAGGTTTGATCTAGGAGATAACAATAATGCACGCGAGTACCTGTATAAAGCCCAGGATCTCGATCCTGCCTATCGTAATAATACCGCTCGCCAACATATGTCGGGGATGCGTTAGTGGATGACGGAATGTCTACGAGACACGGAGAAAGGTAATGAGCGTCACTTCCTCAGGAACTCCAGAATTTCATACACTTTCCAAACAGGCTCCATCTTTACAGGGAAAGATACAGGCGCTGGTCGTACAACGGGCCAGACGGCGCCTGGCCCGTTGTACCCTGTGGTTCTGCCTGCTGCTGGCCTGCATGGGAACCAGCTGGTTCGTCTTCCAGTACAACTTGATTCCCCAGGCCAGAACCTATGTGCCACAGTGGAGAGGTGCTCGCTGGATCGCAGCGGCAGATACCAATGCGCCGGTGGCCTATTATCGCTACACCACCAGTTTACCGGCGACCCCTGATAATGCCTTTGTTATGATCACCGCCAATCAGGTCTTTCAGCTCTATGTGAATGGCATCTTTATCGGTACCAATACGCAAGATTTTGACCATGGTGAAACTCCCAGAACCTATATGTTTGATGTGAATGTAGCGCTGCGCAAGGGAGTGAATGCTTTTAGCACACGCGTGGTGGATGCCGATCAGAAAAATCCACAACTGCGCGCCCTGATCGGCATCGGCTGGGGTGGGCAAATACATTATATTGGGAGCGATGCCTCCTGGCACGCTACAGGCCAGACAACACTGGCCCATCCACGAGGAGCCGCTAAGAGCTTTAGCTGGGCGTTACCGACCTTTGATGATAGTCTCTGGCAACCCGCGAACCGGATCTCGTCGCCCGTGGCCGCCGATTCACTGCTCACAGTCAACCCGATCATCTATACCCGGCCCATGCCTTCTCACTGGCTCAGCGCGGAAGGAGGCCAGGATGGCTACTTTGTGCGTCAGATCGAAGTACCAGCGCACAGCGATAGCATCCTGCTGCGCCTGATCGCCGCCGGACAGGCGGATGTGTTTATCAACAATCACCAGTACATGCAATGGAATGGCCAGGCCACGGTGCCACGAGAAAACCTGACCACCATCCTGGACGACCTGGGTATGCCAGTGGTCTACCGCAACGGCTTGATTACGGGCGTCTACGATATTACCCCCTATGTGCATAAAGGTAGCAATACGCTGGCGATTCATGTTCAGGCACCCGGCACCAGTACAGCTAAGGTGGGGCTGGACGCGCAGAAGAACGCGCTCTCCCTTGATGTACTGGCCAGCAGCGGCAACACAGTTACCAACCTGGCCGAGTCCGACGATAAATGGCATGCATCAACACAGGCTGTTGATAATTGGACAAGCAATGATAGTGCCGCCGCGCAGTGGGCGCCCCCCAATCCTATCGGTCGACCCGGCGCCAGCCTGTCCTACTATCTGCCCGATACCACCACCTTGCGCAATGTGGTGACGCTGCCCCCTATGCTGATCATCGAGCTGATTGTGTATTGCTGCGTCGCTGTACTGGCATTCTGGCTCCTGATGGCCCTGGTGGTCCTACGGCGCTACTATCCATCGCGCGGGGCCGCCCTTGAGGCAGCCAGCCTGGTCTTCCTGCCAGCCCTGGCCGTGGAAGCGCTATTGATTGTGCTGGACCACGAACCGATGCTGCCACAGCCGTTTCCATATACAGCCCCCTGGGGCCTTTTCCTGATCTTTCTGGTTGCCTCCAGCGCGATCGGACTCTGGCTACACGCGCGCCAGCGTCAACGGGTGCCTTATGTCACGACCAATGAATCAGCGGCGCTGAACAACGATTTCCTGGCGCTGGTCGGGAACTCGGTTCCGCTAGAGTCCCAGCCAGTCCCATTATGGAGGTTGCGCCTGCTGGCATGGCTGCGCCAGAACTGGGGCATCATCCCAGTCATGCTATTGATCATCCCCATGGCCTGCTACCATCTGGGCTATGAACCATTCTGGCAGGATGAGCTGTCCAGCTACAACGCGGCGCGCAACATTATGCTCCAAGGCTTCCCGGCCTTCCCCTCCGGCTTTACCTATCCGAAGGGAGAGCTCTACTCCTACCTGCTGGCGGGGTTGATGTTTATCCTGGGGACGAAGGGGACGGTGGTTCCACGCCTGATAAGCATGGTTGAATACCTGGTCAGCATTCCCATGCTGTATATCCTTACACAGCGTATGTTTAACCGTCGGATCGCGTGGCTGGCAGCGGCGATGCTGGCTTTTTCACCCTACGCCATGACCTGGTCGCGTCAGACCCGCATGTATGAGCAGGCCCAGTTTACGTTGATCCTGGTCGTCTTTACACTTTACCAGGCGATCAGGCAACGTGAACGTAAGCGTCCCGTCTACCTGGCCCTCACCTGCATGGTTATCGCGTACCTGAGCCATGAGGAGAATTTCATTACCTTGCCAGCGGCCCTGGTCTGCGCGTTACTGGCCACCCGCGAGGCCCCCTACGGGATGCCCTATATCCTGCGCAAAAAGCACTGGTGGGTTCCGGCATTGATCGCCTGCGCCATTATTATCATCCAGTTGCTCGCCGTATACTGGACGCATCCTCCAACCTTCGCCACCGATCAGAGTCGGCGTCCGCAGATCCAACCCAGCCTGGATAACCTGCCCTATTATGTCTCACTCCTCTTCAAGCCGATCGCCATTAAAGATACGGCGGCGCCCTGGCTGCTTACCCAGCCCTGGCTGCTGATCAACTCATCGCTGATGGTGCTGGGCTGTATCCTGGCCTTTATACGCCGGGATCGACGGGCTCGCTTCCTGGCGCTCTTCCTGATTCTATCAAGCGTCGTCTTGATTACGATCTTCACGATGGAGGCGGACCGCTATTACTATCCACTCTTGCCCATCTACTACATTCTGGGCTCGTACGCTTTCTGGAGCATCTTACAGCAGATCTGGCGCTTCGCGCGGCCCCACCTGCTGCAGGTTGAGCGCAACCTTGATGGTCAGCCACACCCGGTCGTCTCGTTACCGCTGCGGATCGTGCTGGCCACGATGGCGGGAATACTCTGCCTGAGCATATTGCTCTTCCCGGCGCTACCGCTGAGCAACTATAACCTGTTCGTTAGCCGTTCCCTGGGACTAAGCTATCGCCATCACTTCGCTGATTACGATAACGTAGGCCAGTACATGAAGGATCACTTCAAGAAGGGCGACGTGGTCGTCTCGGTCGCGCCGGCGGTCTCGGTACTCTACTATGTGGGACAGGTTGATTACTACTTTTCCATTGACCGGGCCCTCTTCCTGATCGAGCAGAATCGCAAGGTTATCGAAACGACATCTGGAAGCCATCCTTTGTTCAACCAGCAGGACTTTCAGAATGTGCTGGCCGCCCATAGCCGCATCTGGCTGATCACGGACAACGGAGGCTATCAGGGCGGCGTCACGAAAAATGGCCGCTTCACCTTCCCACCGCCCGATTTCCGCATGGTATATGAAGGCTACGGATCAGCGGTCTACTTCCGTGGCGTTGATAACTAAGTCTATGGCACAGATATTCCGATAATAATAAGCAGACAGGCTCGCACAAGAGAAAGTAGGTCATCGTATGCAGCAAACTCCTTCCATGGCAGAGTTGCCCGCTGCCGATTCTTCGTCCACAGATAATCTCGTATGTGAAGATCAAGGGCTACGGTTGCAGGAAACGCCTGTCCAGCAGAAGGCGCAACCGTCCGGACAGGTCTGGGCCTACCGGCTCCTATGGGTGACGTTCTTCATCTTTTTTGCGTCCACCGGCGCCGGCAAGCTCTGGGATCGTGTCTGGCATGCGACGGTTCGCTTTGATACGTTCTGGTCGCCGCCACATTTCTTTGTGTTTGTGATGACGTCGATCACAGCCGCACTGGTCGCCACAATCGCCTTTACGCCCAGATTACGCACCTGGTATGGACCATGTGTGCGCGTGCCCTTCCTGCCCTTTGAGGTCCCTGGTTCGCTGGTGATACTGGGTGGAGGTCTGACCGCGCTATGCATCACGATCATGTTTGATAACTTCTGGCATTCGACCTATGGACTGGATGAGACGCAGTGGTCGGTCCCGCACTGCATGCTGGGCTGGTCGTGGCTGACCATTATCCTGGGCTTCGTAGCAGCCCGTATGGCGTTCCGCCAGTATCGACCCATCAACTGCCTTACCAACCTGGTGATGGCGCTCTTGATCCTTGAATTCCTCTGTCCCGCGGTGCTGGGGCCTTTCTACCTGATGTATTCGCCTCACCTGGTCAATGCGCTGAAGAATATCCCAATCGTGCGTACAGAACCTTCGGCTCAGCATATGTATCGCATCTATGAACACTTTGGGCTGACACGCCAGACCAATCCTTTGTACATTCCTATTGTGACCGGTTTCGCGGGCGCCGCCCTGATGCTGCTGCGCCGTCTGGATGCGCGTAAACGCGTCTTTCTCCTGGCCCCCTTCCTCTGGTCCATCCTCCTGATGGGGCGCGACTGGTATACCATCTACTTCCTGCACTACCAGGGGACACATACGGTCGCGGGTATCTTCCATGTGCTTCCAAAGGAGCCTTCGCTGTGGGTGCCGATTCCGCTTTTTGTGGCGGCCGTCCTCTATACCCTTTTGCGGCGAACCAGCCTGCAAGAACAGCGAGTTCTCATCATATGTGGCGTCGTCTTCGCCATCTGCACCTACTTCATCTGGCATACCACCCCGTGGATGCTGCTGCTGGCTATCCCATCTGGTGGCACGGTCCTCCTGGGTGCCTGGCTCGGCAACTATATCTATGACATGATAGAGAAGCCGCGCCTGCATTCCCTGGTAAGCTTCCTGATGGCCAGTTGCGCGCAGATTCCGGCGGCCCTCGGCATCATCGACCTGTTCATGCGCCGCGCCACCCCATAACAATCTATGTATATGCTTCTTAACGATAGAGATCGAGGTTACCTGCCCCGGCGGTCCGGGGCAGGTAACCTCGATCTCTATCTTGGTATGTCTAAGAAGATTTGATATGCTCGTCAACTGCTCGCCTGTTTGGCGTAGAGGCCAGTTTGCGAGACGTAGATATCATAGGTTTTGCCATCAGCGGGCTCAAAGACACCATTGCCATATGTAGCATCCACAAACGGTTTGGTCAGCGAGTTCCCATAGGTCTGGTTAAAGAAATCGCCGGTCCCTCCGTTGAGTTCAACGACAACGTGATGAGAAGAACTTTCTAGCCTGGCATCATTATATGAGCCTTCCAGGCGGGTCAATTTATAGCTGGAGTGAATACCGAGGATGTTCATCCAGGCCGGAAATTTGATCATGACACATTCCAGGCGCCATAGATCTCCGTTGATCTGGTAACTCTTCGTTGAGGTTGGATTGCCATTTTTATCCAGCATTGTCAACTGCAAATCCATATTATGTGGAGCGTTCTCAAAGCTGGTGGCCTGGACGCGGGCCACTTTGATGTCGTTGGTCAGCCCCAGATAGCTCTGAACGGCAAAGGTGAGCCAGAGCAACGATACAGCCAGGACCAACATGATAATCCCGCTGGCGCCACGCCTCCAGCGTAGCTCGCGGCGGCGCTTGCGCCAGCGGCGATAGCGCTGACCGTATTCATCCTCAAATTCTTCCAGTTCGCGCCGACCACCAAACAGGCCCATGAGCGATGAGATCAGCAGACCAACGCCGAGTACCGCGACCAGGAACAGAACCAGTTGCGGAGGACCAATCTGTACAGGTGTATTCATATGAGTGCAGCCTTTCGGATGATATTCGCTATAAGTTCAAATGAGCTCAAGTATACCTCTTCTTAAATACTATACGAGCAGAACATTTTTTTCAGTTCAAAATACCCTCCTGAGAAAAAAATGCCACTCTCTCAGGCAGAGGCAAGCCTTTGTATATGATTAAACGCAGTCATTGAGGAAAGCTCTAATGTTATTGAAAGGTACCCGTCTTAACAGGTAGATAGGATACACATCCTCTATTTCCACGTAATTTAATCAACGCGGCTTATACTATCTTACAGAAGCTATGAGATATATGCCCTTGTTAAGGGCGTCAGTGTCAACATTTGACGGTGCTCTACGTTTACAATCTAGAGGGCTACGGCGTATGCATAGGCGGGGTGCAGCAGCATCTCAGGCGAATGCAGTTGTAATACTTTTCATACCGTGAATCCGGTATCTATGCTAGCTCACTCCTGTAAAGCAACGAATACGCCATACCAAGATAACAAATAATAAAGAAGGCGAGGAATGAAAGATGCCCAAAGCGAAAGCGATCCTATTCGATTTAGATGGTGTGCTGACCGACACATCGGAATATCATTATCGTGCCTGGAAACAGTTAGCGGATGAAGAGGGCATCCCTTTGACACGTGAGGAAAATGACGCACACCTGCGTGGTGTTGGTCGACGTGATTCGCTGATGTACATTATTCGCGGCCGCCAGTATAGCGAAGATCAGATTCAGGAAATGATGAAGCGCAAGAACGATTATTACAATAAGCTCATTGAGCAGATGAGCCCCAAAGAGGTGGTCGCCGGTGGTCGCGAGCTGCTGCAGGAGATTCGTCAGGCGGGACTGAAAAGCGCGGTGGCCTCGGCCAGCAAAAACTGTCGCATCGTTTTGGAGCGACTGCAGATAATCGATCTCTTCGATGGCATTGCTGATGGCAATAGCGTAGTCAATGGTAAACCTGCGCCCGATATTTTCGTGTTTGCCGCGGGCCTGGTACAGACATCCGTGATTGACTGTATCGGAGTTGAAGACGCAGACGCGGGTATCGAGGCGATTAAAACCGCTGGCATGTATGCGTTAGGAGTTGGTCCCAAAGAACGCTTCAAGCGTGCTGACAAGGTGGTACCAACGATGGAAAATATACGTTTAAAAGATATATTGGCAGATGCATGAGCACCATGAAGGTGTTCTGCTAGACTTCTGCCCACAAAAGCAGAGCTAAGCATGGAGGATGCGACGTGGGAAATCTCTGGCAAGTAAACGAGGAATCGTTTAGTCCCAATCTCAAGCAGATACGCAGCCAGGAGACAGTGTTTACCATTGGAAATGGCTACTTTTGTACACGCGGCACCTTTGAAGAGGGCTATCCGCACGAAACGGCAGCAACCCTCCTTTTTGGTGTCTTCGATAGTGTCCCGGTTTCCAAGGAAGAACTGGCTAACGCCCCCGATTGGGTCGGACTGCAATTGTTTGTCAATGGCGAGCGCTTCCGCCTGGATAAGGGCAAGCTGCTGGCCTATACTCGCTCACTAAATCTGCAAAACGGACTGCTGACGCGTACCGTTCATTGGGAAAGTCCCCTGGGTGTACGGGTACGTATCAATAGTGAGCGATTTGCCAGCCTGGCGGATGAGCACCTGGGCATGATTCGCTATAGCGTCACGATCGATGACTCGCCCAAGGACCTGCCTGTGGCCATTTCATTGCGCGCCAATTTTAACGCGGCCCGCGGCAATTATGATGTGATGCACTGGGAAACCACCGATCAGGGCCATAGCGCGGACCTGCTCTGGCTGCAAAGTGAGACACGCAGCACACACGTAACCCTGGTTCAGAGCATGAGCTTCAACGCGGATACAACCGCCTTCCAAAAGGAATTTGTGGATGGCGATATCGAGCCGAGTATTCGCCTTACCGGCGCGCTGAACCCCCAGGAAAGTGTGGTCGCCGAAAAAGTGGTGGTGATGTATACATCGCGCGATAATGAGGACCCTCGCAAGGCCGCGCTTATCCACCATCAACAAATGCTCAATACGGTTGCGGAGGAGACGCACAGCAACGCCCACAACGTTTTTGTCTTTGACTATCAAATACAAAAACAAGATGAAGCCTGGGCTCGCTTCTGGGAACAGACGGATGTGGTCATCGAAGGCGACGAAAAAGCACAGGTCGGCTTGCGCTACAACATCTATCAGTTGCGCATCAATACCGCCGATAACGATAGCCGCTATAGCATTGCCGCCAAAGGCATGACCGGCTTTGGCTATCGAGGACACATCTTCCATGATACCGAGATCTTTATGCTGCCTTTCTTCACCTACGAACTACCACACATTGCGCGCAATCTCTTGCTCTATCGCTATCATCTTCTTCCTGCCGCGCGCAAAAAGGCCGCCAGCAATGGCTACGCCGGTGCACAGTTCCCCTGGGAGAGTACGCTGAACGGCGAAGAGACCACCCCTCCCTCGATCGTCCACCCGGAAACCGGTGAGGTCATCCCTGTCCTCAATGGCTTTATCGAACTGCATATCACATCCAGCATCGCCCACGCGACCTGGGAATACTGGCGCGTCTCCGCGGATGACGAGTTTATGCGCGACTACGGAGCAGAACTCTTGTTGAGTACCGCCCTGTTCTGGGATAGCCGGGCGGAGAAAAACGGGGAGAAGGATGAATATATCATCACAGACGTGATTGGGCCCGACGAATGGCATGAGCATGTCAACGACAATGCCCATACCAATTTCATGGCCAAACACAATATCCGCATCGCCCTTGACGTGCTTAAATGGTTGCAGCAAACCGCCCCTTCTAAAGCCAAAGCTCTGATTGAACAGTTGGATCTGACAGATGAGCGCCTGGCACATATGCGCGATGTCATGGAACACCTGCGCTTCCCACAGGACCCGGTTACGGGACTGATCGAACAGTTTGATGGCTTCTTCAAACTGGCGAAATTCGACCAGGAAAAGTATCGCGGCCGTAAAGATTCCTATCAGGGTATCCTGGGTGTGCAGGAGGTACAGAAATATCAGCTCATCAAGCAGGCCGACGTCTTAATGCTGCTTACGATGATGCGCGACGAGTTCGACTACGATACCAAAAAGGTTAACTGGGACTACTACTTCCCGATTACCGACCATGACTATGGCTCCTCATTGACGCCTGCCCTGCATGCCATTCTGGGCTGCGAGCTAGGCCATACCGAGGAGGCGTACCGTATGTTTATGAAAGGAACCCTGGTCGACCTGGAAAACCTGCGCGGCAACACACCAGAAGGCGTCCATGCCGCCTGCGCCGGAGCCGTCTGGCAGGCCGCTATCTTTGGCTTCGCGGGACTGCGCATCACCGGTGATGGCTATACGGCCCAGCCCCACTGGCCCGACAACTGGCAGCGCCTCAGCTTCCAGTTTAAACATAAAGGAGAGCCGGTCAACATCGACTTGAAACGCTCGTAATTGCCGAACTCGCCTCCCATTGGCGTTAAATCAAGGGGTGCAGGGTTCTCCCTGCACCTCCCGCTTCGAGACCGAGCAGGGCTATTTAAAAGTAGCAATCAGCGGGGTCAAGGGGCGGCTAGCCCCTTGCGGGGCGTGGGGTGTCCCCACTCACCCTCTTCCCCACTCGCCGCCGCCGAAGGCGGCAAAAAAGACTTTTAAATGCCCCTGGAGACCGAGAAAAAAAGCTTGACAAAAAGCCAGAGCCGGGTTATTATATAACGCGTGATCGATACACAATCACCATAAGGCGCATTCGTCTAGCGGTTTAGGACATCGCCCTCTCAAGGCGGAGATCACGGGTTCGAATCCCGTATGCGCTACCAGGAAAAGAGGCCCAGGTGGAACTTCACCTGGGCCTCTTTTGACACGTTTGCTTTTTCACATCGGTGATAAATAGCAGCGCTTCAACCCCGGCGGATCATCCACCGAATGGGAAAAATGCTGGCTTCTTGTCAATCTGACGTTTTTTTGCTATTGATTATTAAGAAGAGGTCAAGCAGATTAAAAGTAGTGCTTAGCGGGGACGTAAGGGGCGGTGAGCCCTTTGACTGGGGTTGTGGGGCTGTGCCCCCAACTCCTCCTCTCTCCCTTCAGCCGCCGAAGGCGGCAAAAAAAGACTTTAAAATAGCCCCTGTTTTCGGTCTGGCATCTTTGCTATATTGACAACATTTTGCTATAGTAGGAGTGTCCCCAGACAGGATACCCTTGTCATTATTCAATCGATGGAGACGAACAGCTTTCTCAAGGAGGACTTCGAGGAACCCTATGAATAAAAAGATCCTGATTGGACTTTTAGCCCTTTCTCTTATCACCGTTCTATTCTCTGCCTGTAGAGTGATCGACGCCAACTCTATTCCAAAGAACGTGGCCGCCCATATGGGTGCTTCAACATTTATCGAATCCGAGGTGACCGTCCCTAAAGGACAGAAACTGGACCTGATTGACAACGTTGCCGCTCCCCACGTTATCAAAAACGGTACCTGGAATGGTTCCACCCCAGATCCTACCACAGAGCCAGGTGCCCCCACTGTCAATGCGAGCTTCACCGGTAACGATAAACAAACGGTCGGGCCTTTCAATACCGCGGGTACATTCAAACTGTATTGTACGATTCACGGCGGCATGAAGATCACTATCATTGTGAAATAGCGCATTATCCTCTATCTTGAGAAGCACCACTGATTATCAGCGGTGCTTCTTCTCTTTTTCTTCCCTTTTTCCCACCATCTACCTTTCATTGGCCCGCATAGACCTCAAGTATGGAAAGATATAGTACTTTCATGGCAGGTCTGGCACAAATTCAAGGGCGCATACGGGAGGTGTGCTATACTACGCAGCAGTACTGAAAATATTCGAGGGTTATAGTCGATTTATGCAACAGAAAACAACCAATCCGGAAATAAAAGGAAAATCAGACTCGCTTATTCTCAAATGTGGAGCGATGCTGCTGTTTTGTGTACTCAGCGTTGTAGTAGCTGCCTGTGGAGCGAATGCCGATAATACCAACGCGGCCGCCCAGGCGCAACCGACGCCGACTATTAATCTCAATGGAACATCCCTGACTCCCACACCAACCATCCCGCCGCAAGCCTGCGGTGTGTGGATGGTCAATGCGTCCCCCACCTACAGCCCCGGTGGCGTGATCCCTATTTATGCTAAATTTGTTAAGATGGATGCAAATGGCAATCCCGTCGGCATCGGCGGCGCTGGCGTCGCCTTTAATATCGCCTGGGGCGATATGACAAACGAGCCGGTTAACGCGGTAACCACCAGCGACGGTCTGGCAACCATCAAGCTACCCATGGGTAACCACGCCGGCGCCATCAACCGGCTCTCATTGATTACGGCCCACTTCTCCGCCGGAAATGTATCCTGTGATGTGGACAATACGCGACCTCAGTCGTTTGTCATGAGGAGTGTCGGCAAGCCCGGAACCACCACTCCCACGACGAGCACTGGTGGAGTTAACACCGGTGGTGGTGGTAATACCGGTGGTGGTGGCAAGAAGCATCATTGACCGGCGATCAGGGCAATCCAGTTAGTGGTAGTAGTCCTCAACAGTAATATTTTAATTGAGCAAAAAGGTGAGAACGCCATGAACACGTTCTCACCTTTTCACGTTGACAAGCTAACCTCACGTGTGCTACGCTCTTCTCGTTATAGAATTCCTTTTCTGGATGTCCTAAGGGAGGGTCTTGAAGCGGCGGATGGAAAGGTATTCACGTTACCCTTCAGTCAACGGACAAACATTGATGAAATTCGATATTTGGTCGCTATCTGATTCTACATGTGGTAGCGCTGTTGGTTGCTTTATTCCATCTTTCCGTTGCCTTCCTTTGTATGGAATGAAAGGAGTCAGGCCGATTTCTCAAAGTAGCGTACACTGAAGTTAAAGAATGATCAAAATCATTCATTCATTCCTCACGGGCACAAGTAAAGAACAGCAAACTATTTTGTATCGTCAGTTGCAAAGATGCGTCGTGCTCGGACCTTTCCAGGCTGGCGAAAGGGGCACGACTAGCAGAGGTAAAGAAGGTAGTATCAATGACTACGAAGCGTTCAATCACCGTCACCGTCAATGGGCAAAAGCATCAGAGCGAGGTCGAGCCGCGTACATTGCTGGTCCACTATTTACGTGAAACCTTAGATCTCACTGGCACCCACATCGGCTGCAATACCTCACAGTGCGGAGCCTGCGTTGTACTGGTTAATGGCGAGGCTGTTAAGTCCTGTACCGTGCTGGCAGTTCAGGCCGATGGCGCCGAGGTGACAACGATCGAGGGGCTGGCGCCTGAGGGCAGCCTGCACCCCATTCAGGAAGGCTTCTGGGAGAAACACGGCCTCCAGTGTGGTTTCTGTACTCCTGGCATGATTATGGCCTCTTATCAACTGCTCAAAAACAATCCTCACCCAACCGAGGCGGAGATTCGTCGCGGTCTGGAAGGCAATATCTGCCGCTGTACGGGCTATCAGAATATTGTCCGTGCCGTCCAGGACGCGGCCGAGCGCATGAGCACCAGCGCGGAAACCCCGGTTCCCACAGGAGACTAGCACCTTTTTGTTGCGCAAGGATGCTCTCTAACCAGTGTTGTGTATGGAGTAAGTTTCATTTCTCAACGTATGAGAAAGGATATGTATACTCATGGGCATTGCAGCTATGCTTGGGACGCCGATTAAACGGCGCGAGGATCCCCGCTTGATTACTGGTCAAGCAACCTATGTCGATGACATCAAGCTTCTAGGTATGCTCCACATGGCGGTATTTCGTAGCACCTACGGACACGCCAGAATCAACAGCATCAATACGGACGCCGCCCGCCAGCTTCCTGGTGTGGTCGCAGTCTATACCGCGCAAGATCTAAAAGGTACCGTTGGCAATATCCCTGTGGCCGCACCTCTCCCCCCACATATCACCAATGGGATGGGACGGCGCCTGCCGCTGGCCGAAAATAAGGTCCGCTTCTATGGAGATCCAGTGGCCATCGTCATCGCGGAAAACCGCTATGTGGCCCGCGATGCCCTGGATCTCATCGACGTAGATTATGAGCCGCTACCGGCGGCCATCGATATCGAACAAGCTATGCAGCCTGATGCCCCGCTGCTCTATGAAGATTTCAAGAGCAATATCGCTGTCTCGCTTCGTCCTTCATCTGAAGCTATCGACAAGGTATTTGCCGAGACAGTAGCCAATGGTGGCGTCGTCGTCAAAGAGCGCTTTGTCAATCAGCGCGTGGCTCCATCTCCCATGGAGACCAGAGGGGTTGTAGCGGAGTTCAGGAAGTCCGATAAATCGCTCAACCTGTGGAGTTCGTCCCAGATTCCCCATCTACTGCGCAACTACCTGGCGGAACAACTCGGGCTAGCCCAGCACCGGGTACGCGTGATTGTGCCAGAGGTGGGAGGCGGTTTCGGCTGTAAACTGAATATTTATCCAGAAGAGGCGTTGGCCGCCTTCGCGGCCATGAAGACAGGTCGCCCGGTGAAATGGATCGAGGATCGGGATGAGAATCTGGCAGCCACCATCCATGGCCGCGACCAGGTCAATTATGTTGAGGCGGCCGCCACCCAGGACGGAAAAGTCGTCGGGCTCAAATTCCATATCATTTCGGACCTGGGCGCCTATCTACAGTTCTTCACCGACGTGATTGCGATCGCCTTTACGCTGCCCATGCTCAGCGGCTGTTATGATATTCCCAATATCTACAGTAGCTGCGACACCGTCTTTACCAATAAGGCACCAACGGACGCATATCGCGGCGCGGGCCGTCCCGAGGCCACCTATATGGTTGAGCGAGCCATGGACCTGGTAGCCAATGAGCTCAAGCGTGATCCAGCTGAGATTCGCCTGCGCAACTTCGTGCAGCCAGAGCAGTTCCCACATACGATGGCGACTGGCGCCCTCTACGATAGCGGCAACTACGCCGCGGCCCTTGAAAAGGCCATGGATATTATCCACTATGATATGCTGCGCGAGGACCAGAAACGTGCGCGCGCTCAGGGAAAGCTGATGGGCATCGGCATCTCGTCATACGTTGAGATCTGCGGCATTGGACCCAAAGGGACTACCCCCTTCGGCCTGTACGAAAGCGCCCGCGTGCGCATCGAGCAGACCGGAACGGTGATGGTCTATACGGGGTCGTCGCCCCATGGACAGGGTGAAGAAACAACCTTCGCGCAGATCGTGGCCAGTGAATTCGGCATTCCACAGGAGAAGGTCCTGGTCCTGCACGGCGATACAGATTCCACCCCTGAAGGACGTGGCACCTATGGTAGCCGCACCACCGCCGTCGGAGGAACGGCCGTCTATCAGGCATCGACGCGCCTGAAAGAGAAGATGAAAACCATCGCCGCCGCCATGCTGGAGGCCAGCGCCTCCGACATCGAGGTGGAAGATGGCAAGTTTACCGTTGCCGGCTCACCGCAAAAATCTGTCTCGTTCGAAGATGTGGCCGCCACCGCCAATACATCCAATACACTGGCTCCCGGAATCGAACCGGGACTGGAGACCACCGTCTTTTTTGAGCCTGAAGCCTGTACCTTCCCATTTGGTACCCACATCTGCGTCGTTGAGATCGATCAGGATACGGGAGAACCCGAGATCACGCGCTATGTGGCAGTCGATGACTGTGGCAAACAGCTCAATCCTCTCATCGTTGCCGGACAGGTGCATGGTGGCATCGCGCAGGGCGTGGGGCAAGCGATGTACGAAGAAGTGGTTTATAATGAAGACGGACAATTGCTGACGTCGACCTTCATGGATTACGCCATGCCGATCGCGCCAGAGTTGCCGTTCTTTGAGCTAGATCATACCGTCACGCCAACGACCGTCAACCCACTGGGTGTCAAGGGCGTTGGAGAAGCTGGCACGATCGGTTCGACACCAGCGGTCGCGGCTGCCGTAGCCGATGCTCTGAGTGTCAATCATGTCGATATGCCGCTTAAGCCTGAAAAGTTGTGGCGGATCATCCATAAGCAATAGAGAGGAAACATGTATGTCTGTACCAGCAGCATTCGATTATCATCCCGCCACAACGGTGGACGAGGCTATCGCGCTTTTGCAACAGTACGGAGATGAGGCAAAGGTGCTGGCCGGCGGCCATAGCCTGATTCCGGCTATGAAGCTGCGCCTGTCCCAGCCGGAACACCTGATCGATATCGCCAGGATCAGCAGCCTCTCCTACATCCGTGAGGAGCAGGGAAGCATCGCCGTGGGCGCCCTGACGACCTATAGTCAGATTGAAAAATCCGATCTGTTGCGCAAGCATTTTCCTTTGCTGCCAGAGGGAACGGCGATGATCGGCGACCAGCAGGTGCGCAATCGCGGCACCATTGGTGGCAGCATCGCCCACTCCGATCCCGCCGCCGATATGCCGGGTATCGTCCTGGCATTGAAGGCTGAAATTGTGGTGCGGGGACCACAGGGGCAGCGCACAATCGCGGCCGACGATTTCTTCGTGGATACCTTTACGACCGCATTGGAGCCCACAGAGATCGTCGTCGAACTGCGCCTGCCGATCCCGGCTGCCCAGACCGGATCGGCCTATGAGAAACTGGCTAACCGGGCATCTCATTATGCTATCGCTGGCTGCGCGGCCGTCATCACACGTGGCAGCGATGGGACCTGCTCAGCGGCCAGCATCGCCATCACCGGCGCAACCGTACGCACCATTCGTGCCAAAGCGGTCGAGAGCGCGCTGGTGGGCAAGCAGCTGGATGAGTCAACGATCAGCGCAGCCGTCAGCCACGCCACCGACGGTGAGGATGTGATTTCGGACATCCACGGTTCCGAAGAGTATCGCCGCAAAATGGCCGCCGTAGTTGCTCGTCGCACTATTCTCAAAGCCATCGAGCGTATTTAACACATCGTATATCCGCCCGGCGGCATGCTAATTCCCCACATGTTGGGAATCAGCATGCCGCCGAGCGTGTTCTCACCTGCGGTGCTCCGTAATCCATTATATATGGTTTGGTGCAGGGAGAACCTTGCACCTCACGTCTCAAGAGCGCAGAAAGCAGCTTCTCTGCTTAATTTTGTAATCTGGTGCATGGGCTGTGCGAATGCACAGCCCATGCACCAGATTACAAAATTAGCGCATCCGCGAAGCGGATGCGAGTATGGGGGCGCCAGTGCCCCATACTATTGAGAAGCAGCCACCCTCATAAAGTTTGTATAATAAGGAGACATATCTAAGATCTCATCCATCGCTAGAAAGAAGCCATGAACTCATGAACGATATCCGCATAGAGCGCTGGGCGCATACACTGGTCCACTACTGTCTCTATCTCAAGCCGGGGGATATCCTCGCCATCCAGGCAACGCCGCTGGCGACACCGTTAATTGAGGCCGTCTATCGCGAGGCGCTACGAGTCGGGGCCCAGCCGATTCCTCTGATCGAACTTGAAGAATTGACGCAGATCCTGTTACGTGAAGGAAGCGATAGTCAGCTCACAACACTTTCGCCGGTCACCCTGATGATGGCAGAGAAGGCAACCGCTCGCTTGAATATTTCATCCAGCAACAATCCTAAAGCGTTGAGCACCGTTCCACCGGCGCGCAGTGCCAAACGTCAGCAGGCCTCTCGCTCGATCGCATCGACGTTCCGTCAGCGCGAACAGGCCGGTGAGTTTCGCTGGTGTGGCACTCTCTATCCCACCACCGGCTATGCCCAGGAAGCCAACATGTCCCTGAAAGAATTTGAAGAGTTTGTCTTTGATGTCTGCTTCCTGAACGATCCCGATCCTATTGCACGCTGGAAGGAACTGGCCGGCCGCCAGCAGCGCTATGTCGATTGGCTGGTGGGCAAAAAACAGGTCCATGTGCTGGGCGAGGGCACAGATCTCAGACTATCGATCGCCGATCGCATCTTTATCAATAGCGATGGCAAACGCAACTTCCCCAGTGGCGAGTTCTTCACCGGTCCCATTGAGAACAGCGCCAACGGTGTGATACAATTCGATGTCCCGGCCACTTACGGCGGGAGGTCCGTCGAGGGGGTACGCCTGGTATTCCAGGAAGGTAAGGTCGTCGAGGCCAGCGCGCGCCAGGGTAATGACTATCTGCAGCAGATGCTCAATATGGATGACGGGGCTCGCTACCTGGGAGAGTTCGCCTTCGGCATCAATAAGGGTGTCACCCAGGCCACCAAACAAATCTTATTTGATGAGAAGATGGGTGGCACCATCCACATGGCCCTGGGCGCCAGCTATCCCGAGACCGGAGGACTCAACAAGTCCGCCCTGCACTGGGACATGGTCTGCGATCTGCGTACATCCGGTGAGGTATGGATCGATGATACCCTCTTCCTTAAAGATGGTCAGATCTTGATTTAATTCTCGCCAAAAAAAGATACACTATCATTATTCATTGGAAATGCTACCTTAGCACGTTTTGAAAGGCAGGCTTACGTTGGAGCAGGCACAGTTTAGCCAACCGAACAACTTTGCAACGATTGAAGATGTACAACGTGCAATGTCCGAGCAACATTACATCACAGATCGCAGTCTGGCAACTGCTATCTTTCTATCACTCAAACGACGTAAGCCACTCTTACTGGAAGGTGAACCCGGCGTAGGCAAAACAGAGATCGCCAAGGTGCTGGCGACCCTGCTGGGAACGCGCCTGATCCGCCTGCAGTGTTACGAGGGCATCGATATCAATACGGCGGTCTATGAGTGGAACTATACGCGCCAGATGCTACACATTCGTTTGCTAGAGGCCAGCGCCGTTAATCAGCCAGCCGAGATGAAAGAGATCTTTGGCCCCGATTTCTTGATGCAGCGTCCACTTCTGCAGGCCATTGATCCCAGCAACCCTACCCCACCGGTGCTGCTCATCGATGAACTGGATCGTAGCGATGAAGAGTTTGAAGCCTATCTGCTGGAGCTGTTGTCGGACTTCCAGATCACGATTCCAGAGATCGGCACCATCCAGGCTAAAGAGCCTCCATTCGTGATCATCACGTCCAATCGGACACGCGAGATTCACGATGCGCTACGCCGCCGCTGCCTCTACTATTGGATCGATTTCCCGACGCTGGAAAAAGAATATCAGATTATCCTGGCCCGCATGCCCGAGGCACCCGAGCGTCTGGCGAAGCAGGTCACCCACTTCGTCCATGAGTTACGCAACCAGGAACTGTATAAAGCTCCGGGCATCGCGGAGACGCTGGATTGGATGAGCTCGTTACTGGCCCTGGATCAACAGGAACTGACAGAAGGCGCAGTCCGCGACTCGCTGGGCGCCCTGCTCAAATATCAGGATGATCTGCTCAAAGTGGGTGGACTCGACATCGGCAAAATCTTACAGAAACTACGGGGAGCCTCCTGATGACAAACGCACAACCACCAGAGGAGCAGGCGGCTCAGGTGCTCACCCCCAGAGACATCGAGTATGGAGAACGCCTGCTCTATCGCCTGACCGAGTTTGGTCGTCTCCTCTGGGAATCAGGCATCAACGTCGGACCGCATCAACTTCTGGAGGTGGCGGAGACGTTGAATGCTATTGATATCACCAATCCAGAGGATTTTTACGCCGCCCTCAAGTGCAGTCTCCTGACGCGCCATGAGCAGGAACCGATCTTCGACCAGATGTTTAACTACTTCTGGTCGCTGCGGAACAACCTGGATAAAAAGCTTGAGAACAATACCAACAACGCCATCAAGCGCGAGGAGCGCCAGATGCGCCTGCCACCCTCGGAACGCAAACGGCTGGCCGAGCACCTGAAAACCAGTGAGACGCGCAAAGAACTGCGCGGCGAGATGCGTCCCTCGGAACGCAAACGCACAACCGAGGAGGACGACAAAGAGACGAAGAATGACCTGGGCGAGCCGCAGGGAACCGCCTACAGCGCCATTGAACAACTGCGCAAGAAGGACTTTGAGAACTTTACCTGGGAGGAAGTGCAAGAAGCCAAGCGCCTGATGTCCGAGATGCACTGGAATCTGGGACAACGTTCCACCCGGCGCAAGGCTCCAGCTCGCACAGGCTCGTATCCCGACATGCGACGCATGGTCAGGCGCAATCTCAAATATGGAGCGGAAATGATCGAGCTGACGTGGCGTGAGATCAAGCAGAAGCCACGCCCCCTGGTCATTATCTGTGACATCAGTGGCTCAATGAGCCTCTATTCACGCCTGCTACTCCACTTCATTCATACCGTCTCAAACGGCCTGATGAATGTGGAAGCCTTTGTCTTTGGCACGCGTCTGACGCGCATCACGCGCCAGTTGAAGAGGCGCGACGTGGATGACGCCGTGCGCGACGTCTCTAAATCGGTGCAGGACTGGTCGGGAGGAACACGCATCGGGGATGCCCTGCACTACTTTAACTATCACTGGTCAAAGCGCGTCCTTGGGCGCGGCGCCGTGGTCTTAATTATCAGCGATGGCTGGGACCGGGGCGAGGCCGGGACGCTGCAGATCGAGATGGATCGTCTGCAACGCAGCTGCCATCGTCTGATCTGGCTCAACCCATTGCTTGGTTCACCCGACTATCGACCACTCACCATCGGCATGAAAACATCGCTCCCGTTCATCGATGATTTCCTGCCCTCAAACAACCTGGATAGCCTGATCAACCTGGGCCATCTTCTCTCCAACATCAATGAGAGTCGGCCGGATCGCAGCGCGGCCGCACGGCGCAAAGCGGTCGAGGCATGGAGCAAACCCAAAAAACGTTATTGATATTCTATGCAAGAGGCGCTGTTTAGTTAAGCGCGGAGGAAACAGATATGCGCGACGTACTACCCGATATTGAGAAATGGCGTGCACAGGGTGAAAAGGTCGCGGTGGCGACGGTCATCAGTATGATCGGCTCGGCGCCCCGTCTTCCTGGTGCCAAACTGGCCGTCAGCGAAAAAGGTGAGCTAACCGGCTCCGTCAGCGGAGGCTGTGTCGAGCCAGCCGTGGTGCAGGCCGCCATGGAGGTTATCAAAAACGGCCAGCCCCAGTTGCTCGAATTCGGCATCAGCGAAGCCGATAACATCGAAAAAATCGGCCTCGCCTGCGGTGGCACCATCCGGGTCTTCGTTGAACGCCTGGATTGGTAACCCCCAACCCCGCAAACCCCGTAGGTGCCGGGCTTGCCCCGGCTTTGATGCATAACGTTGAACGTATAATCCCGTGCGGGCGCATCATGCCACATACACACAACAAAGGTAGGAGGAGATCCCATGGGTGGACTCTATGAAGAATTCAGGGATAGATTGGGACAGGAGCAAGGTATCGCCATCGCGACAGTGGTGCGCGGCCCGGCACACGTCGGGGCAAAGATGCTTATCTATCCCGACGGCAGCAACCGGGGGACGCTGGGCTCCTCCCACATCGACCAACAGGTAATCGGGGACGCCACGCAGGCCATCTGGAACGGAGTCGCTTCGACCCACACCTATACCACAGAAGAAACGGGTTCCCAACCGCTGGAGGTCTTCATAGAAGGTTTCCCGCCACCCCCCGAACTGATTATCGTCGGAGCCGGTCACATCGCCATTCCACTCACCACCTTCGCGAAAACCCTCAATTATCGCGTCGTTGTGATCGATGCCCGCGCCGCCTTCGCGACCGAAGAACGTTTCCCCCATGCAGACGAATTAATCGTGGCCTGGCCGGACGAAATCTTAGCCCAGCGACCAATCTACCCATCGACATCGATCGCCGTCCTGACACACGATCCCAAGTTCGATGAGCCGACCCTCAAAGTCGTTCTCGAACGACACGCAGGCTATGTAGGAGCAATCGGTAGCCGCAAAACCAGTGCCGAACGCGCCGAACGCCTGAAACAACAGGGACTCAGCGATGAGCAGATCGCCCGCATCCATGGACCCATCGGCCTCAACATCGGTGCCACCTCTCCCGAAGAGATCGCCCTGGCCATCATCGCCCAGATCGTCGCCTATCGCCACAACCAACAACTCTAAACACCATCTTGCGCCGACGCATTTCTCTCTTCCGCGCCGACGCAATCTCACCCCATCCTCTTTCATGTGAGGTGAAGTGGGACCGGCTGCGGCCGGTCCCACTTCACCTCACATATTCCCTTAGGCGCCGAAGGCGCCTGCAATTGCATTAGTACTTTGATGGGATAGATGAGGTCAAAAAAATTAATATGAAACTTCTCCAACCTTGAATCGTCTTTATGTAAGAGTCTATAATTCACGATTCTTTACATTCATGGGGTCAAGCAAATGATCCAAAACATGTATTATGCTATATCATACTAGCGCAACAAATTTCTAAGCAAAGGATATACAATGTCGGATAATCGCTATCGACCGGACGATGCAACCGAGGCATTCCCTCCGCATCAACCACAATCGGGTCAGGGCCAGGGACCTCAGGGAAAGTTGATTCTTGGCAACTTTCATCAGCAGCAGCAGAATCAACGTCCGGCACAACCATTTCCACCACAGCAGCCTGGTGCGCAACCCTTTAACCAGCCGCACCAGCATACGCCAGCGCAACATCAGCAGCACAACTATGTGCCTCAGCAACCCGCACCCAATGCGTATCCTTCTCATCAGCCAGGGCCTGGACCACGACCTGGACAGGGTGGGCAGGCTGGCAATACACCGCAGCCGCCGATGAAGCCGCGTAAGAGAAGGAACAAGCGCAAGATCGGCTGCCTGAGCGTCCTGGCCGTCCTCGTCGTGCTCATCATTGTTGGGGCGATTACGACACAGCGCGCGCTGGCCTTTGGTTCAGCCATCTCCACTCAGGCACCACTTACGACACAGACGGGCTATATGAGCACCGATCAACGCACCAACCTGCTGGTAATGGGTTATGGTGGTGGCACTCATGATGGAGCCAACCTGACCGACTCGCTAGTCGTGATCAGTATGATCCCTTCTACCAGACATACCTCGCTGGTTTCGATACCCCGCGACCTATGGGTGCAGAATCCTCCAAACTCGGGCAACTTTTCAAAGATCAACGCGGTCTACCAAACAGCCTCCAACAACGGGCAGAATCGCACGGCAGGTGCCGATGCAATGACCACCAAGGTTTCACTGGTCACGGGTATGGACGTCAAATATTGGATGATGATCGACTTCACCGGCTTTAAGACGTTTATCGACTCTATTGGTGGCGTCGATGTCTATGTGCCAGACTCATTCAATGCCTGCTATCCCAACAATGACGATGCCGCCAAAGACGCCAGCTGGAGGGTGGTAGATTTCGAAAAGGGCAATCAGCATATGGATGGGGCGACAGCGATTGCTTACGCACGCGCGCGCGAACCCATGAGCGTGTGTAGCGATAAGCCCTCTAAGAATCAGGCCGAATTAACCGACTTTGGGCGTTCCGCGCGCCAGCAGATCATCATCAAAGCGGCCCTGGCCAAGCTGCGCGATATCGGCACCTGGCCGCGCTTCTTCAGTGCGATGGACGCGCTGGAGAAGACCGTCCACACCAACATGTCGCTGGCCGACCTGGGTCTATTCTCACAAAAAATGGACCTGAACGATCCGCATACCGCGCACATCGGTCTGAGCACCAGCAACGTGATGGCTATCGATACCGCCAGCGATGGTGAATCTATCGTTGTCCCACAGGGAAATAACTGGGGGCTCATTCCTGCTTACATCAAGCAACACCTTTACAACTAATAACTGGAGATAGCCTGCACGCATAAGCCCGAAGTTCTTCTCATCCAGAAAGGAGCTTCGGGCTTTCTCTATTATTCTCACTATTCCTGGTTTGTGTTACAATGCCAGCAGCGATACGGCGCATCAGGAAGGTGCGTTCCTCCTCAGTTGAAAGGAATAGCTATGCCACAACGTGATACGCGTCTCATTGGTGGAATTTACCGCATCGGACAAACTATTACAGCCGGCGGCATGTTGACCACAGCAACAGCTTATAACCACAATACAAATGACGTGGTGGGACTGTATGTGCTAAATATTCCTTCTACTGATCTGCTGGATACCCTTCCTGCCCTGCTGAGACCATATGAGAAACGCCGCGGCATCAACTCTCCACATATATTGCGCGTGCTGGATTGGGGTATGGATGGCACACGCATCTATATCGCTACTGATCCTCCACGGGGCATTACACTGCAACATGTGCTGGATACGGAAAACATTAACCTGCCGCGAGCACTGGATTTTTGTCGTCAGCTGACCATTGGTCTGAAGGCATTGCATGCCGCTGACATCTTTGGCCTGGACCTGCGTCCGCAGTTGATTACTGTTGATACCCTCGGTATACAGGACAGGGTGCAGATTGATGATATCGGCCTGCGTTCGTTACTACAGCAGCTGCGTTATGTTCCCCGTCAGAGCAACGAAGACATTGGCTATCTGGATCCCCGGTACGCGCCACCGGAATACATCAATCACCAACCATCCCGCCCTCAAAGTGATATCTACCAGGCGGGTCTGTTACTCTTTACCCTGGTGACGGGTCGGCTCCCATTTGTGGGGCGCACGACCGCTGAGACGGGCATCCTGCAAACCAGTAGCCCGGTTCCATCGATGCGCGTCTTCAAGCACCAGACACCTGACGAGGTACAACAACTGGTTGAGCGGGCAATGGCCAAAGATCCAGCCAGGCGCTTCAGCAACGCGGATGAGCTGCTTATGGCGCTGGAACAGGTGCAGAAACAGACGCAAAGGCAGAGCCCCGTTCCAGGTGCTACCTCCAATGAAAAAGTAGCTGAACTTGACAGGAGTATCAGCTATACGGCGGAGATATCACAGGCGGAAATGGAAGCCGCCTTAAAGGCGCCAGTAAAGCGAACAAAGTCCGCCTCGTCCGCTGATGCCGCAAAGGCGCCCCGATCCATGCAACCGTTACCAGCCAACCTGCCCACCAGCCAGGGCGTTTATGCTTACCTATGTTTTGAGCAGGGAGACTATCCACAGCGCATTGCGCTTACACAGCCCAGCACCATCATTGGCCGCTTGGATCCCAAACGAGGACTGAGCCCCGACCTGGACCTCAGCCATATTGATCCAAAGATGAGCATTTCACGCCAGCATGCGCGTATCCGCTTTGAAGGTACCTTCTTTACATTGGAAGACCTCAAAAGCCGCAATAAGACCCGGATGGAAGATCAGGTGCTGACCCCGCTGAAACCAGAACTGCTCAACCACGGAGCGCAGATCTCCTTCGGCAGTGTACGCCTGCACTTCGAGGTTCCAGGTATGGAGAGTCGCCAGCCCCATAAGCCTGCTAATAATTAGAGCGCCGACCAGGCACGAGTCAGAATAGGTTCCACATCCACGCCTGCAGGCAAGGTGCCAAAGGCATGGCCACTTTCTTCCGCCAGCCGTGATGCACAGAAGGCATCAGCGACCTCTGAGGGTGCATGCTGGACCAATAGAGATGCCTGCCAGAGAAGCGCCATCCTTTCAACCAGGCGGCGTGCCTGCCATTCACGTTCCTCCGGCGCCATACCAACGAGCTCGTGCTGAAAACGGGCACTGGCCCTGTCCAATCGCTGATCGGCGCAACGGCCGCGCGCTATCTCAGCCAGAAACGCATCGAGCGCCTGGGGATCTTTGCTTATCGAGCGCAGCACGTCCAGGCAGATAACGTTGCCAGAACCTTCCCAAACCGAATTGACCGGCATCTCACGATACAGGCGCGGCATCCCGCTCTCCTCCACATAGCCGTTACCTCCCAGGCACTCCAGAGCCTCAGCGGCAAGTTGCGGACCTCGTTTGGTCACCCAGTATTTGGCGATGGCCGTTCCCAGGCGTTGGATAAGGCTCTCGTGCGCATCGGATCGGGACTGGTCGCAGGCATGCGCGAGACGGAAGGCCAGAATAGTGGCGGCATCGGACTCGATGGCCATATCAGCCAGAACATTGCGCATCAAGGGCTGCTCCAACAGGCAGCGGCCAAAGGCCTCGCGGTACGTAGCATGGTGAATGGCCTGGGTCACCCCCTGCCGCATCAGGGCAGCTGTTCCCAGCACACAATCCAGGCGCGTACAATTGACCATCTCGATAATCGTTCGCACCCCACGTCCCTCTTCACCAAGCCGTAGCGCCCAGGCGTCCACGAATTCCACCTCGCTGGAGGCATTGGAACGATTGCCCAGCTTATCTTTTAAGCGCTGCAGAAAGAAGTTGTTGCGTGTACCATCGGGCAAGATACGTGGCAGCAAGAAGCAGGTTAGTCCACCAGGAGCCTGAGCCAGCACCAGGAAAAGATCGCTCATAGGGGCCGAGCAAAACCACTTGTGTCCCGTTAATACATAAGCCGGCTCGCCATGCTCCCACATCACCGGACGGGCCTGTGTGGTATTGGCTCGCACATCTGACCCTCCCTGCTTCTCGGTCATCCCCATCCCACACAACAGCCCCCGCTTCTCCTGAGCAGGTCGTAGACCTGGATCATAGGTATTGGTGATCAGTAGCGGCAGCCAGGGAGCGGTTACCTCGGGATATGCACGCAAGACAGGATACGCGGCATGCGTCATGGAGATGGGACAACCATGGCCGGCCTCGGCCTGGGTACATAAATAAAAAATAGCGGCCCGCGCCACATGGTTGCCCTGGGACTGCTCCTGCCGCCAGGAAAGGGAGTGTGCCCCATGCTTTACCGACATCTGGAGAAGTTCATGCCAGGCTGGATGGAACGCTACCTCGTCGATACGCTGGCCATAGCGATCATGGGTACGCAAAACTGGCACGGACGTGTTGGCTGTCTGACCCCAATCGATGGCCTCCTCGCTCCCCACTAACGCGCCCAATTCAGTCAAACGCGCCTCGGCCCAGTCTGCTCCTTCGCTCCGTACGCAATCCATTAACGTCTGGTCCTGCGTGAACGCATTATAGTTCACCAGCGGCGGCGGCTGATTCAAAACCATATGGGTCGCGTGCAGCCCCGCAGCATGTTCAACTCTATTCACCATAATCTCCTTTGATCTGACCGAATAGCTCCTTCAAAGAATATGATACCTTCAATTTGGGGCGAAAGCCACCGTTTTTCTACAGGAAAACCCGATTATTCCTCTGACTCACCTTTCCGGACAACTAATGAGCAGAGATCATCGTGTAATAAACAGTATGCTACTTATGCTATACCTATACCAGATACAGCCTTGATACTCAAGGTAGCGGGTAAACACATATGCATACGGCCAGATAGATTTTTAGCTATAAGAAAAGAGATAAGAGACATGGGTACAAATCAATATCATGAGCCTGCTGCAGAACTTTCACCTCAGACACGCACATTCGCACGTATCATAACGTCGCTACAGGAGGAATGCGAGGCGATCAACTGGTATCAGCAGCGTATTTCAGTGGAGCCAGATCCAGAGGCGAAGGCGATTATGCAGCACTCGCAGGAAGAGGAGTTCCTGCACTTTTCGATGGACCTGGAATTTCTGCTGCGCCGCACACCTAAGTGGAAGGCGGCCGCGCAAAATATCCTGTTCAAGGATGGCAACATTATAGACAATGCCGAAGAAGGTGAAGAGCAAGAAGAGAAGCTCGATTAATCCGCGAGATAAATACGCCGTACGGGCGGCCGCTGGCTCGGCGGGATCTGGTTTTTATATTACTGCAAGGGCGCGCATTCACGCCCTTGCAGTAATATAAAAATTGACCCCATTGGTGTTATCTGTTTATAGCGTCTTAGCGATGGCGATCACATCGGCCAGCAATCCCTGGCCGGTCTGTAGCCGTCCAGCGCCGGGGCCGCTGATGGTAACGGTAGAGAGGGAGTCACCATGGAAGGTGATGGCGTTCATGGCGCCATCGACATGGGCCAGAGGATCCTCCAGCGGCAAAGCAACGGGTTCGACACTAGCCTGCAGTTGTTCCCCATCGCGGGAGAGCGATGCGATCAGTTTGATGCGTCTGCCATCACGGGCAGCCTGCTGCACCTGTTCAAGCGTAACGCCGGTAATACCCTGACGCTGAACCTGAGCCGGCTTGATAAACTGACCAAAGACCAGGGCGGCCAGGATCACCGTTTTGGCCACCACATCATACCCTTCGACATCCGCGGTCGGATCTGCTTCGGCATAGCCCTGAGCCTGCGCCTCAGCCAGCACCTCGGCATAGCCACGTCCTTGAGCCATGGCGCTCAAGATATAATTCGTGGTGCCATTAAGGATGCCACGTACCGCGTGCACTTCAACGCCGGCCATCCCCTCACGCACCGTGCTCAGCACAGGAGTTCCCGCCATCACAGTGGCCTCCATCCGAAACTGGACCCCTTGCTGGCGAGCCAGATCCAGCAGTTCGCTGGCGGCCAGAGCGGCTGGACCTTTGTTAGCCAGCGTCACGTGCATTCCCTGCTGCAAAGCCGTACGTACATGGCTCAGTCCCGGCTCGGCATCCCGCAGATTCGTCCAGGTCGCCTCAGCCAGTATATCGGCCTGAGTGGCCTGCAAACCTTCCAGCGCACTGGACCAGTGGCGTACACCCGGATGCTGAGTGAGAGGCTGACGCCGCGCAGCCAGTTCAAGCAGGGTAGCGATATCCAGCCCCTCTTCACGATAAATGAAGCCGTGGCGGCTATTGGCCACGCTCACCAGCGCAACATCCAGGTCATACTCACGCCGCAACAGATCCCGCTTCGTCTGCAAAAGTTCGGCCAGGCCCTGACCAACAACGCCAAAGCCGATAAGAGAGAGACGTACTTTTTTCATACACACCAACCAGCCTGAACTATATCCACGATAATTTGAGACGATCCAGAATACGCTTGATGGGTCCCAATTCCTGGATACCCAGGAAGCGCGAAGCGCGTACATACACAAACAGGCCCACAAAAACTTCCACGCCCAGTTTGATCATCGCCTCAATAGTACCGATAAGACCGGTGGACTGTCCATTCGTGGTATCCAGAAGACGGTCGAGCAACTCGCGCGCAACAAAGACCACCACTGCCATGGCCAGCGAGGCCAGCAATACACGTCCGATAAATCGCAACAGTTCTCTGGCCTGCAGACCTCCCAGGCGCTGATTTAATAGCCAGAAAAGAACCGTTGCCTCCAATATATTCGCCGCCGAGGTCGAGAAAGCCAGTGCCGCCAGACCCCAGTTGGTTCCCCAGACTGCCGCGTTGACCACCACCAGACTCAACGCGATCTTAAACACAAATTGCGCTATACTCACAATCACCGGTGTCTTGGTATCGCGTAAGGCATAAAACGAGCGCGTTAATAATTCAACTCCGCAAAGACCCGCCAGGCCGAGCGAAAACGCCGCCAACGGCCAGTAAGTCGCCTGCGCACTATCTAAATTATAATGTCCATGCTGCAAAAGGACCTGAATCACAGGCAGGCCCAGAATGATCAATCCTATGCCGGAAGGGATCGTTGTAAAGAGGACGCTACGCAACGTCTCAAGAATTGTGCTGCGTACACGATCGAAGCGTCCCTTGGCCACGTTTTCGGCCAGCGTCGGAAAGACGGCGGTCGCCGGTGAGAGACCAAAGATACCGAAAGGCAATAGCACCAGTTGGAACGCCTGATAGTACTGGGTGACACCACCACCGGCGGAGCCCACAACCAGCAAGATCAGGTTGCGATCAACGAATGTCGACAGATAGATCATTGCCGAGTTGCCGATACGCGGCAACATTGAGCGTGCGATCTGTATTACCCCTGGATCTTTCCAGTCGAACGAGCGGGTATACTTCATGCCCACCTTCGCGAGTCCAGGGACCTGCGCGCCAACCTGTAGCAGAGCGCCAACGACCACGCCCCAGGTGGCGGAGTAGACAGCCAGCTGGGGGTTGCCCCGGCCAGCAAAGGCAATGAAGATACCAGGGACCAGACCACCGATCAGGCCAACATTATAGAGAACCGAACCGATAGCGGAAAGCTTGAAATCCTGTTGCGCGTTCAGCACTGACGTCACGATGACACCGCCACCCAGAATGACCGATTGCAACAACATGATGCGGGTCAAAGAAGCAATCAGATCCAGCTGAGCAGGTGGGGCTCCAATATTATAAATGGGAACAATTTGACGCGCAAAAATGATGCCAATCAATGCCAGGACGGTCATGATCGTGATCGCCAGGTTTAAGGCTGAACTGGCTACGTGCCAGGCCTTCCGCTCGTCTTTTTCACCAACCATATAATTAGTGAACACAGGGATAAAGGCCGAGCTGAGAGCACCACCGGAAACGATATTAAAAATAAAGTCAGGGATCAAAAATGCCTGCAGGTACGCATCGGAAACAGGACTGGTACCAAAGACATAGGCGAACATTGACGTACGCAAAATACCCAGGATACGACTGGCCACAAACGCGATCGTGAGAATCGACATCGCGCGACCTACGCGCACTTTCTGGATCATACCGGTGTCTTGAGATGAAGACGACGCGGGCTGCAGATTGGCATTAGCGTTAGCCGTAGGTGGCTCACGCCTGGGCAGCCGCAGGCTCTCTGGTGGCTGGGTAGACGCGCGTATCGGAGCCACCGTCTCTTCATTGTCGTAATCTGGCAATGATACCCGCGGCGAAAATTGAGATGGCGGGGCCGGTGTGCGCGGCACCCTGGGACTGGCACTCAACGAGCCACTGGGAGGTGGCAGACTATCAGCCTCGGCCCGTGCCGATCTGTTCCCGCCCTTCCAGGGAAACATGGCCGTGACATCCCCACCACGAATACGGCGCTGTTGACGCCGCATACGCTCTTCGCGCAACTGCTGCAGGCGCTCCTGACGCAACTGGGCCATGGGTTGTGATGGTTGGGGCACGTCAAAGTACTGATATTCGGTCCCCTGACCAAACCCCAGAGTCATGCCCATATCCTGCATCGGTCGCTGGGATTGCTGCTGATATTGCTGCTGATATTTAGAAGGCACCTGTGTCTGTTGAGGATCCTGTGCCTGCGAGGGATGCTGCGGTAATGGCCGTCCTGGTGGAGAGGCAAATGACCGAGGAGGAGCACCTGAAGGAGTGGGAGGCCTCACTTCGGTGGCATCCTGATCATACTGCCATCCATAATACCCTGGCTGTTCTGATTGCCTCTGATCAGATCGAGGCCGCTGTTGTCCTTCGTTTTCCACGTTCTTCTCTATCGATAAATCGCAATGAGCATAATAACTCAATCCAATTACATTTTTATACAGTATTGTGCGTCAAGCATACCATACTGGCACGGCTCCTGACTAGAGGATCAGTATGATGGTACTCATCACTTCTCTTCCCTCTGTCCATTATCGGCAGGCAGCAGCCGGCTGTGAAGCAGTGCATACACAACGAACATAGGAAAATCGGGACCTGTCTAAATCGTGTGAAACAAATCAGAAATAGATTGGCTCTTACTTACATAACAACTGTCAAGATAAGTCACAGATAAGATTCGTCTCGCAGAGAGATGTATGAAATCTAGCAATAGCGCAATCGGAGGTTTGATGAAATCCAGTCCCCTGTATAAAGCTGTCCTTATACTTGTAGTAACACTTCCCTTCCTGGCCACGATATATGCGATGTGGGCCCTCTGGAATAGAGCGGTCTTCCTATCAGATATTGTAATGCTGCTTATTATGTACACCTGCATTACCTTTGGCGTTACCGCCGGCTTTCATCGCATGTTGACGCACCGCAGCTTTCGCGCCCATCCCATCATTAAGTTCCTCTTGCTGGTCTTTGGATCGATGTCCCTGGAAGGATCGGCCTTAGAGTGGGCCTCCACCCACGTCAAGCACCATGCGCAGGCCGATAAAGAGGGTGATCCACATAGCCCAACCGAAGGCTTTGTTCACGCGCACCTGGGCTGGCTCTTCAAAGATCGTATGGCCGATCCCAATGTCTATTGCCGCAACCTGGTCAATGATCGCATGGTTGTCTTTGTCAGTCGCACCTTCCTGGTGTGGGTGGTGCTTTCTCTGCTTATCCCCCTGGCCATCGGTGGCTGGCATGGCCTGCTCTGGGCGGGACTGGTACGTATCTTTATCGTGCACCATGTAACCTGGAGCGTCAACTCTATCTGTCATACCTTTGGCAAGCGCGAGTTTGAAACCACTGATAAGAGCCGCAATGAATGGATCGTTGGACTGCTGGCCTTTGGTGAGGGCTGGCACAATAATCATCACGCCTTCCCCCGCTCAGCCTTCCATGGCCTTCACTGGTGGCAGGTCGATCTCTCAGCTTACCTGATTCGGGCGCTGGAGAAAGTAGGACTGGTCAAGGACGTGTATCGCATCCCTACCGATATGCTCAAAAATCGCTATCAAAATATGACGCCTAAAACAACACTGGCACCTTCAACCCCAATCATGGAAAAAGTGGCAAGCGTCAGCAAATAAGCCCTGTAACAACATCCACCCATGATGCCTATAGTATGCCAGGAGGACTGTCCTGTCCTCCTGGCATTTTAGTTCTACAGTTTGACAGCGGCTGCAAACACCGATACAATCCCCCATAGACTAGATACGCGACAACAGATTTCCGCAATCAGTCATAGTTGACAATGCAGGATTCGCAATAGGAGGCGGATAAGCTCTTTATGAAACATCTTAATGCCGTCATTTTAGCGGGTGGCAGCGGCACACGTTTATGGCCCCTGAGTACACCCAGCTTTCCCAAACAATTTCTCCCACTTCCAAGTGGTCAAAGCATGATACAGGAGACGCTGGACCGTGTTGCTCCACTCGTGACTCCCGAACAGTCCTGGGTTGTCACAGGGGACGGTATGGCGGACCTGGTACAGGAACATCTGCCAACGATACCCGCCAGCCATATTTTACGTGAACCAATGGGGCGCAATTCGGCCCCCGCCATCGCCTGGGCCGCCGCGTCGATCGCCCGGCAGGATCCAGATGCGATTATGGCCATCTTTAGCGCGGACGCGGTGATCACACAGGTCAAAAGCCTGCGTCAAACTCTGGGCCTGGCCTATGAGCTGGCCGAGCAGGGCAAGCTAGTCACGATTGGCATCCAACCGACCTCGCCCGAAACCGGTTATGGCTATATTCGCTTCGCCGATGAGATGGCACAGGGCGCCGGCTACAAAGCATTCCAGGTGGAACGTTTCGTGGAGAAACCCAACCTGGAAACCGCCCAGAGCTATCTTGATGACGGACACTACGTCTGGAATGCGGGGATCTTTATCTGGAGCGTCAAGGCTATTCTGGCCGAGTTTGAGGCCCACCTGCCACAGGTGGCCAGGCAGATACAAGACATCGTCGATGCGGCTCCAACCAAACATAGCAAGGACACGCTGGCTAAGGTATGGCCAGAGATTCAGTCCATCTCCATCGACTATGGTATCCTCGAAAAGACACAGAACCTGGCCGTCATACCGGCACAATTGGGCTGGAACGATGTCGGCAACTGGCAGCAGTACGGCGCGCTCTTCCCCTGTGATGACCAGGGCATCCACGCGGTAGGTTCCCACATCGGCCTGGGCAGCCAGAACGTCATCGTGTACAACAACACCAAACGCCGCGTGTATACCATCGGCCTGGAAGATATGATCGTGGTTGAGATGGATGATATCACCGTCATCTGCCATAAAACCCATGTCCACCGCGTCAAAGAATTAGCCGAGCAGCAGCACAAAAAAGCATAAGGGAAATTTCGTGCTTCTGTAAAAAATGGGCCGATGCGCATGCGCATCGGCCCATTTTTTACAGAAGCACGAATCAATATGCTATAATTGTTCAGAGATTCGTAATGCCTCATTGAAAAGGGGGTTGCCCATGTTACTCTCCAGCGATATATGCTCCGATAAAGATACACGCATCCCATCGCTTTTAGACCTCTCACCGTGGCAACAGACGTATATGTTCCAACACCTGCAGCGCACAACTATGGACCATTAGTACGCAATCAGCAGGTATGTTTCTTCTCAAATAGCAAAGGGATACTCCAGTGAGGCATAAATACATGCAGATACGTGCCATCGATATACAATTGCTCACGACTATGATAGACTTTGGGCGCTACGTCTACTTGGTTACGTTGACCCAATGATATACAGCAGGTATGTCCCACGAAAAGGAACCGCGCACAGCCAGAGTTCCACAGCAGTCACGCAGAGGAAAACAGCACCCGGACATGACTACAAGCAAACACCATACCGTATTCATACGCTGGTGCTTCATCGTTACCCTGTTCGTGACATAAATGGAAGGATGGAATGGGACCAGGAACGTACTTTCGAGGGACTACCGACCCGTATACCCGCTATATCGGGCTGGTAGGAATGTTTCGTGGATAGAGTTTAGAGTAGCAAGGAAGGACATTACAGATGACTACCCGTCCATATCGTCAAAGTATTCCCGAAGAAATTCTCGCGCTTTCGCATGAACGTGACCTCCTTCGGCGTAAAGGACAATACGATCGCGCTGACATGCTCAAGCAGCAGCTTGAGGATGCTGGCTACGTCGTCAAAGATAATCCACATGGAGCCCACCTGGTGATTCTGCCCCACATTTTTGTGGATGGCACGTTGTATCGTACAATCCGCCAGATGCCTTCATTGCTCGATGAAGCTGACCTGTGCACCTTTTCAGTCAATATCCTTGCTCAGAACAACAGCGAGCAGACGCGCCGCTGTGTCGATAGTGTACTCAGCCACGCGGGCAATACGTCGATTGAAGTTATTCTGGTAGATAATGCTTCACAGGATGGCCTCGATATCTGGGCGGAAGCGCTGCAGCACCAGGACAGCCGGGTGCATGTCCTGCGAGCCACGCGCAAGATGGGGATCGCCGAGGCGCGCAACATCGGACTCCAGCAGAGCCGCGGCCGCTATATCCTGTTTCTCGATAGCAATGTCGTGCTCACGGGCGACATCTTTACCCCTCTGGCTAAAACACTTGAGGACCCCCAGGTCGGCCTGACGGGTCCGCGTGGTCTGCGTACCGATGATCTGCGCCATTTTGAGGAGAGCGAGGAGAACGAGGTTGAAGTCATCGATGCACAGTGCATGGCCTTTAAGCGCGCGCTCTTGAAAAAAGCTGGCCTGCTCGATGAGGGATATCGCTATCCAGACTACATGGATGTCGACTTCTGCTTTGCTATCCGCGACCTTGATATGAGTATTGTGCGCACCCCGGATCTGCCCTTGCTGTCTCATCCCGTACCACTCAATCCTGCGCAATCGGAGTCCGAGCGCACGCGCCTGAAGAAGCGTAACTTCTATCGCTACCTCTCCAAATGGGGCGCGCGTGAAGATCTGTTGCTTGAGGGATTTGATGATGATGAGGAGTATGAAGACGAAGAAGAGGAGTAGTGCTTTCATTAGCTTTCACACCTGCGGTGCTACACATACATGGTGTATTGGTGCAACAGGGGCGCTTTCGCGCCCCTGTTGCACCAATACACTAAAATAATGCGGCCGCGTAGCGGACGCGCGTGTGGGGACAGGCACGCTCCCCCAGAGTGGCAAGAGTAAGACACATTCTTACATCTGGCGTCCCCAAAAATTGGTGTTTCTGCCCCTTATTTATGATAAGCCACGCCGCTCTCTCTCCATGGTGGCCTGGCACATTCTCGGTCCAGCGCAGCAACAGCCCCAGGAAAAAGTTCAGATGTGTATATTCCCGCATAGATGGAAGGAATCGGCATCCCGGCGCTCTGAACTATGGGCGCATCCATAGAGGAAACGCCTGTCACCGGGGCTGGGGACATATGATATTATGTGAGTACATCCAGAAACAAACAGGACCGTTTCCTATCATTGATGAAAGGTCGTACCAACATTGCAAACGTTTAAGAAGCGTGAAGAGATCCCTACCGAGTATACCTGGAACCTTGAGAGCATCTATACGCAAGATAACGGCTGGGAGAGTGATTTCCAACATATCCAGCAGCGCCTGCCAGCATTGGAAGCGCTCAAGGGAACACTGGCACAAAGCGGGAGCGCCCTGTTAAAAGTGCTGCAGACACGCGATGAGATCACAGAAGCACTGGAAAAACTGTATGTGTATGCCTCCATGCGTAAGGATGAGGATACCACCAATAGCAAATACCTGGCGATGGCTGATCGGGCGATGCAACTATTCGTGCGCACATCTACGGTCGCGGCATTCATTGAGCCAGAGATCCTCGCTCTTCCGCAGGAGACACTCAATCAATACATCCAGCAGACGCCGGGCCTGGAGCTCTATAATGTCCAGCTTCAGGATCTGAATCGCAAGCGGCCGCATGTGCGTTCCGCTGAAGTAGAGGCCGTGCTGGCGGCCGCCGGCGAAATTAGCGATGCTCCAGATGCGATCTTCTCAATGATTGATAATGCTGACCTGAAGCTGCCCGTGATCCGCAATGAAGAGGGCGAAGAAGTTGAGCTGACGCAGGGCAACTATCTGACCTTTATCCGCAGCAAAGATCGACGCGTGCGTAAGGATGCCTTCGAGGCCCTGCATGGCACGTTCTTGAAGCAGCGCAATACCATCGCGGCCACCCTGGCGGCGCAGGTAAAAACCGATATCTTCTATACACGGCAGCGCAACTACAGTTCCAGCCGCGAACGCGCGCTCTCACGCTACAATATTCCGGAGAGCGTCTACGATAATCTGATCGCTACGGTCAGCGAGCATATCCCACTGCTCAATCGCTACATGAAGCTGCGCAAGCGCATCTTGCAGCTTGATGAATTGCACATGTATGATCTCTATACCCCGATTGTGGAAGAGACCAGCGATACCATTACGTATGGACAGGCTCGCGATACCATTATTCAGGCGCTGGCACCGCTGGGCGAAAACTATATTTCCGTGCTGAAGGATGGCTTTTCAAAACGCTGGATCGATGTGTTTGAAACACCGGGCAAGCGTGGGGGCGCCTATAGCGGCGGCGCCTATGGTACCCAGCCGTTTATCCTGCTGAACTTCCAGGAGAAGCGCGAGAGCATGTTCACCCTGGCGCATGAGCTTGGCCATTCGATGCACTCGTACTTCACCCGCAGCAATCAGCCCTACCAGTATGGAGACTACACCATCTTTGTCGCCGAGGTCGCCTCGACCCTCAATGAGGGCCTGCTGACCGAATACCTGCTGAAAAACACCGACGATAAAGCGCTGCGCATCGCTATCCTCAACCATGCGCTGGAGGATATCCGGGCCACCCTCTTCCGGCAGACGATGTTCGCTGAGTTCGAGCAGCAGATCCACGGTCACGCCGAGAGTGGCGAGGCCCTGACCGCCGATACCCTGACCGCCCTGTACCGGGGCCTCAATGAGAAGTACTATGGTGGCGAGGCCGTCATCGATGATCTGATCGGCATCGAATGGGCGCGCATCCCCCACTTCTACTACAATTTCTATGTCTACCAGTATGCGACTGGCATTTCGGCCGCCTCAGCCCTGGTGCAGCAGATCCTTACCGAGGGTCAGCCAGCGGTTGAGCGCTACCTGAAATTCCTGAGCTCCGGCTCGTCCAACTACAGCATTGATCTGTTGCGCAATGCCGGCGTCGACATGACCACACCGGAACCGGTGCGACAGGCGTTCCAGCTCTTCGAAACCCATCTATCCCAGATGGAAGAGCTTCTGGGCTAATAGCTCTTTCAGAGCAGACGCAGGGCGGCCGCTGACGCGGCCGCCCTGTTTTTTTATAGTAGTGCAACAGGGGTGCGTCCGCACCCCTGTTGCACTACTATAAAATATATAGATATGTTTTATACAACAATATTGTTAAAGCATGTGGATCTATTGATAGTAGAGGTTATTTGTATCCATCTGGTCCCTCTAATGAGTATCACAAGGGAAGGGTGAAAATTACTTCATCCTAACGCAATAAAGCGCAAGAAGCTTCATTCAAAGGAGAAAAATCATATGAGCGACTACAATAACGACCGCAAAGACTTAGGCGACCAGGGCACTGAGGATACCTTGAAGGGTAAGCTGAAAGAGACCGCTGGTAAAGTCCAGAGTAAGCTCGGCCACGCTACAGATAATCCTAAGGAAGAGGCTCGTGGCGATTCTAAGCAGTTCGAAGGCAAGACCCAATCGACTGTTGGTCATACCGAGCGCAAGATTGACAACACCCTCGATCCAAATAAATAAGGTGCCAGTAGCCACTTCTCCCCACTGTTAAAAGTGTATGCTACTACACCAGAAAACAGAAGAGACGAGCAACCAATCGGCTGCTCGTCTCTTCTGTTTGTATCCGGCTACCGCATCAGGGATTCACCCATTCACGGCCATCGCGCTCGATCAATTTATTCGCCTCTTCAGGACCCCAGGTGCCAGCGGCGTAAGGATAAACGGTCTCTGGCCCCATCTTTGCCCAGGCGCTGGTGATACTATCGATGATGCGCCAGGATTCCTCGATCTCGTCACGACGGATAAACAGAGTAGAATCGCCCAGAATACAATCGGCGATCAGACGCTCGTATGCCTCTGGCAGTTCGATACCAAAGACGGTCTTATACGAGGCATCCAGATCGATGCTTGAGAGATCATTGGCCGCGCCGGGTTTCTTGGCGCCAATACAGAGCGAGATCCCCTCTTCAGGCTGGATACGCAAGATCAGGCGATTGGGCTTCATGCCACTGATTTCATCTTTGGAGTACAACTGATGGGGCACACGCTTGAACTGAACCATGACTTCGGTGCTGCGTTTAGGGAGACGCTTGCCGGTGCGAATATATATCGGCACATCAGCCCAGCGCCAGTTCTCGATATACAGCTTGAGGGCCATAAACGTATCAGTCGTGGAATTAGGATCGACCCCTTTCTCTTGTTTATACCCCGGAACCTGCTGACCATCCATGGTACCCGCGGTATACTGACCCCGCACGGTCCTTTCGGCCACCTCCTCGGGTGTCAGCGTACAGATAGCGCGCAACACTTTAACTTTCTCGTCACGAATATCGTTGGCCGAAAAGTCAGCCGGCGCCTCCATACAGGTCAAGGAAAGAATCTGCATCACATGATTCTGCACAATATCCTTAATGGTGCCCGCATGCTCATAATATTCGGCTCGGCCCTCAATGCCCAGGCTTTCAGCAACCACAATTTGAATATGATCTATATACTTTTGATTCCAGAGCGGTTCCATAATACTATTGGCGAAGCGCAAGGCCACGATATTCTGCACGGTCTCTTTTCCCATATAGTGATCGATGCGGTAGATCTGATCCTCATGGAAAACACTTCCGATGACTTTATTCAAAGCTTTGGCCGATTCCAGATCATGTCCAAAGGGTTTTTCTGTGATGATATGCACCCAGGATTTTTTCTCTTGTTGGCCGTTGCTGCCATTCTGGGATGTCTGCTCGGGCTGGGCCAGTCCAGCTTTGCCCAGCGATTTGATAATCTCAACATCCGTGTCGGGTGGCGTCGCCAGATAATAGAGACGGTTCCCACCGGTTCCCTCTTCTTTATCTAATTTCTCGAGTAGTTGCTTTAAACGCTGGTAGCCCTCATCCTCGTCAAAGTTTGACTGGCAATAGAAGAGGCGTTTGGCGAAGGCTTGCCTGGCCTCATCGTCCAGTTTGTCATCTTCAGGCATATATTTATCGAGCGATTCGAGCACCATGGAGCGCCAGCCATCATCACCTAACGGTCGACGGGCAAATGCGACGATACACATAGTCTCGGGCTGGGGATGGTCGTGGATAAGGTGTGCCAGGGTTGGTAGAATCTTACGTTGCGCCAGATCGCCGGTGGCTCCAAATAGCACAATGGCACAGGGATCTGGTGTACGACCACTTTGCCAGATCGTGTGCTTCTTTAAGTGAGGAGCGGTAGCTTGCTGAGTCATAAAGGTTTCTCCTTAAGAATACGAAACAATCTTCCCAACCTGTACGTGTCCCTCTACTGAATGACATTGGCGGACCCGGGCAAACGTACACGTCTATGATATATACGTACCACATATATCACACTTTGACACGTAAACCTTTCAGGTTGTTTTTTTTGTGTAGGTGCAGCCGCTTGACGCGGCTGCACCTACACAAAAAAGCATATTTCACAACGCTCAAGGAGAAGAGAACACTCTTATGAATTATGATCTCACCATTATTGGAGGAGGCTCGGCGGGGCTGACGGCGGCCCGGATCGCGCATTCGCTGGGTGCCCGGGTACTTCTCATCGATAAAGAACGATTGGGAGGCGATTGTCTTCATTATGGATGCGTGCCCAGCAAAAGTCTGATCCATGTGGCTGACCTGGTCATGCAGGCGCGCCAGGTCGCGCGATTTGGCGTACAGGGTGGACAAGGGCAGATCGATATGGAAAAGGTTGGTCAGTATATTCAAGAGGTGATTGGACGCGTTGCCGCCAATGAGCAGGCAGATATTGAAGGGGTAGATATAGCCTTCGGCAAGGTAACATTTCAATCACCCGGTGTACTGCGGCTCAACGACAAGAACATCACCAGCCGCTATACCTTAATCGCGACCGGCTCGCGTCCCGCCATACCGGCTCTCCCTGGTCTGGCAGAGATTGGTTTTTTGACCAATGAAACGGTTTTCGATCTCACCCGCCTGCCGTCTTCTCTGATTGTGCTGGGTGGTGGGCCGGTGGGCGTGGAGATGGCGCAGGCACTGGCCCGGCTGGGAACACGAGTAACCATTGTACAACGCGCGCCGCAATTGTTACCACGCGAAGAGCCAGAAATCGCTGAGACTCTCGCCGATCTGCTGCGCGCGGATGGCATCACTATTTATACCAAGGCCCAAGCACTCCAGATCAGTCAGCATGATGGTCAGAAAAGGCTCAGTATCCAGCAAGATGAGCAGACGCTGCTTTTGGAGGCGGAGGAGGTGCTGGTCGCCACGGGCCGCCGGCCCAATGTTGCGGGACTGGAGCTAGCCTCTATCGGCCTCCATCATACAGAACGAGGTATCGTGGTCAACGATTATCTGCAAACAAATCTACCGCATATCTTCGCGCTAGGCGATGTGCTGGGCGATCTTTTCTTTACCCACGTTGCAGCCTATCAGGCCGGGGTAGCCGTGCGCAATGCGCTCCTTCCGATTGGAAAGCAGAAAGTCGATTATCGCGTCCTTCCCTGGTGCACCTTTACCAGGCCCCAGGTCGCTCATATTGGCCTGACACACGCGCAGGCGCAGGGCCAATATAAACATGTACGCGCGGTTACCTTTCCCTGGCGTGAGATTGATCGCGCTCAAACAGAACATGAACAGGCTGGCTTCATCAAGTTAATCCTCAAGGGTCGCAAGGAGGAGATCGTGGGGGCCCATCTGATCGGGTCACAGGCAGGAGAGTTGCTGGGGGAGCTATCGCTGGCCATGAAACACCACCTCACCATCAGCCATATCTACAATACCATTCATCCTTATCCCACGTACAGTACGGGCCTCCAACAGGCAACATTTCACGCCTACCTGCTTGGAAGCACGGTTAACACCAATCGCAAGCTGATTCAGACGATTCTGCGCATGAAAAAATAAGCGCCTCCCAGGAGGGAGGCGCGTTTCACGCTACTCATGCCGCGTCGGACGAAGAGGGGGCTGCGTATTTCTTCCGCTGCGGCACGCTCTCACGCACATGTTTCAAGAAGCGCACAGGTGGACTGACCATAATCGCCACCAGCAACGCACAAAGAAGAATCGGCAATAAGAGAGATAACGTCACTGCTCCGCCCAGCGCGATATGCAAAAGTGCCAGGCAGACAAACTGAGAAATAACCAGCAACAGGAGCAGACCAGCGGAAGTCGAGAGCGTGACTGTCTTCCAACGCGCACGAAAGCGGTCATCTAAGAGCTTCTGACGCATCTGCGCCTGTTGGGACGCACTCTGTTGTAAGGTAGCCAGCTGGCGCCTCTCTTCATCGAGGTGCTGACGCTCCTTAGATAGCGTATCTGTTATGCGCTCCATCTCGCGCTTCAAATGAACCGCCTCAGCCAGGTATCGATCTCCATCGCTGCGGGCGCGCAGCTCTGCCGATTGCACAAAACGCAACAGGGGGGCTGGCATCTCCGCTTCTACCGCCAGACCATCTAATGTCTGAGCCATTGCATTCAGGCGCTGCTGGATCTCCTCATCGACCGACTGCTCAAAGCGTTGGGCAAAATCCTGCTGCGCCACTTTCAGTGCCGCACACTCATCATGCAGGTGATTGCGCTCATCCATCAATTCTAAGAGATGGGTTTGATAGTGTGCAATATCTTGCTGATGCCCGCTATGGATGACGGCAATCTCCTCCTCAAAACGGCCCTGCAGTTGCGCCTTCTCTTCATCCAGTTGCCTGGAACGTTCCTGCAATTCCTCCAGAGAGATCCGCAGGCGCCGATTCTCTTCACGTAGCTGCACCATCTGTCGCCAGACGAATCTAGCACCAGGGGTTTCCGACCCGAGAGAGGGCAGGGTGTCCGTGTTCTTTTCGACCTGCTTCTGCTGTAAAATGTGTTGACGACGCTCATTCAAAGCACTACGGTGATCGAACGTACGTGGGAGCTGCTCGAGAGACTCAGTCGTCTGTGGGGGCTGCTCGAGAGCTTCAGTCGTCTGTGAAACCTCTTCCATTGGAAACATTTTTACGTTTGCTCCTTCATGTACAGCAAAAACATACATAGATGATAGAGTGCATAGAATGCAACTACAATGTTGAGCGCTTCTTGTAATAGATTATGCACGTAAGTTCGCAAATATGCAAGGGGAGGGATCACAATGTTTATCACAAAATGGCTTTGTGCCTGTTCCAAAGATGGAAAAATATGTTGATGCGGCAGGGTGCGGATCCGCACCCTGCCGCATCAACAGGGATGAGTATGGGGACGTCTGCGTTCCCCATGCCCTGGGCATACGAGGAAGCAGAAACATTTAGAGCTGACGATGGCGCTCAGGCAAAGCATCGGCGAGATGCCTGGCTAAAAATGACTGAATGACCAGGTCATATTGCAAAGGATTCCAGCCGTAAGCACCACAATGGACTTTGGCGTCGACAAAGTAGGTCTCGAGAGGAGCCCCATAGGCAGCCGCTTCAGCCCTGATTTGATGGGCGTGATCTATTGGTATCAGATTATCTCCAGATGAGTGGATTAAGAGTATGGGTATAGGATGATACTTTAAAATCTTTTTCGAGCGTTGCTTCCAGCGTTTAAAGCTGGTGTCGGGTCGCGCGATGACAGTAAAACCATAACGGAGCCGGAACACGATGCGGCTCATGCCAACGATGCTCCAGGCCAGCAGCGTCACCAGCAATTGTGGCAAAGGTTGTCGGGGGTAACGCTTGAGCCATTCATCAACCAGTCGAAAGGCAACCAGGCGGCGTAGAATATCATCTGAGCGAGCATAGGGACTATCAGCAATGATGGCAACCACATCTGGATGTGGAGGAGTCAGCAGGGCAACCGCCGCTCCCATCGAAAAACCATGGATGATAATCTTGCCGGGGAGGGTCTCTGGTTGATGGCCGGCCACAAAGATCGCCGCTTCCATGTCGCGTACCTCGGCATTGCCGGCGGTGGTCATGACGCTTTCGCTATCTCCATGGCCGCGAAAATCAAAGAAGAGAACATTGTACCCTCGCGCATATTCCAGTTGCGCCACCGAACGCAGATGAGAGCGCGAAATGCGATAGCCATGGCAGAGGATAACGGTTGGCGCCGGCTGCGGTTGGGCCCAGAAATCCCCGCAGAGCAGCGTTCCATCGGCAGTACTAAAGAGCAACGAACGCTGCGCCATCTGTGGCGGCTCTTCAATCAGGACCGAGGGCATCCCCCAGTCCATCGCCGAATCCGGGATAGGGGTATGAGGACGTGAAAACTCCTGTACAAAGAAATGCGCTACAAGTGCCAATCCGCTGGTGACTGTCAGTCCCAGAATGCTCGCGGTACTGGTCGCAAGCCCTAGCGCCCATCGATGTTGCCCAGCCATAGACAAACTCCTTTACTTCCAAACTGGATCACCGATTAACACACACATGTCAACCGAACACAAGGAGGTGAAGTGAAGAAATAGAGGATCTCCAATTCTTCACCACACGAAATAGCAGGGCGAGATACGACCTTCTCTATCCCCAAAAACATGTTCTGATATGGGCTATGTTTTCAGGATAAAATCATATCATAACATTCCCTTTGACGCTGGCGCCAGCGACTGCATCGTCTGATCGAATGCGCTAGCTCCAATCATATCTGCTACTATTTTACCCGAACTCATGACCCCAGGTAAACCCGCACCGGGGTGAGTTCCGGCTCCAGCAAAATATAGATTGGAAATATCCTCGCTAACGTTGTGGGGTCGGAACCAGGCCGACTGCGTCAGGATGGGTTCGACGGAGAAGGCGCTGCCAAGATAGCTGTTGAGCTCATTGCAGAAGTGGAGCGGATCAATGTGGTGCTCGGTCACAATATGCCGGGACAGGTCCGGCATGTAGTGCTCTTCCAGATACTGGATGATTGAGTCACGATAGGGCCGGGCAGTCGTGGTCCAGTCGGTATCACTTCCAAGGTGCGGCACAGGCGATAAGACATACCAGGCATCGTGGCCCTCGGGCGCCAGAGAGGGGTCGGTAGCGGTCGGTCGATGCAGGTAGAGCGAGAAATCTTTGGCCAGGACCTTGCGCTTAAAGATATCGTCCAGTAATCCTTTATAGCGCGGCCCCATCAGGATTTCATGATGAGCCATATTCTCATACTTGCGATCGGTGCCAAAATAAAGCACAAACAGCGACATCGAGTATTGCATATTTTTGAGCTTGCGATCGCTATTCTTCTGACGAAAACGCTCAGGGATCAAGCGCATATAGGTAAAGGCCACATCTGCATTGCTGACGACGATATCCGCCGGGAAAAACTCACCCGCGCGCGTACCCACTCCTTCGGCCCGCCTGCTCCCCTCATTGATGACGATCTCGCTTACTTCCTGGTTGAGATGAAGCTGGCCGCCCATATCCTCAAAGAGACTGACCAGCGCACGCACCAGGGCACCGGTCCCCCCCATAGCGAACCAGACTCCAAAGCGCTGCTCCAGCGTATGGATCAGGGCATAAATGGAGGTGCTCTGGAAAGGATTGCCGCCAATCAGCAAAGGATGAAAGCTGAAGACCTGGCGCAGACGCTCGTCTTTGATATACTGGTTCACAAAAGCGGCGACAGATTTCTGGGATTGTAAGCGTACCAGGTCAGGCAAGACCTTAGCCATCGAGCCAAAGGTGGTAAAAGGTTGATCGATCAGCTCAAAACCGGTTTTGAAGATCTTCTCACCCGCGCGCGCAAACCGTATATATCCCTCTTCATCCTCCGGATTAAATTCCCGAATCTGCCGCAGCAACTGTTCACGATCAGCGTTGTAGCGGAAAATCGAGCCATCCTCAAAGCGAATATTATAGAAAGGATCGATGGGTACCATTTTTACATAGTCTTCGGTTTTCTTGCCACACAATTCAAAGAGATCATGAATGAGCCAGGGGGCCGTAATGATGGTCGGACCACCATCGAAGGTGAAACCATCCTGCTCATATACATATGCCCTCCCACCGGGCTTATCACGCTTCTCAAACATGGTTACCTGGTGGCCCTGAGCCTGTAACCGAATGGCGGCGGTTAACCCACCAAAGCCACTACCAATGACAGTGATATTCATAGTTGCTCCTCATCATAAAGGATGGTGATATGTATCTATTCAGATAACCTGCTGCGTGCACGAGTAAGAAGCCGCTGCAATGATGGGCATGCATGAGACCGCTACCACTCGCAGCACTGTGCATGGTTATCTATAGCTGCTAACAAATAAATGCACTGGCTACCCCCGGGGTCGTATTTGATCAACCAGAGCACTATAGTGACGCCAGATGCCTATGAAGAGGGTAGCAGGCTCAACAGATAGCAAGCACACGAATAGTATACAAGAGTGTCCAGCATAACAAAGAAAACCATACTTGTTTCTGTATGGTACAATGGTAGCACTTAGAGTGATATTGTAAAAAATACACTAAGTAGCAGCGCGCAAACGGAAGAAAGGGAGTAGCTATGAATCGTCGTGCCCCTAGTATACATCCAGGATTGATGACAGATATGTACCATCCAGACTCAGCATATGTCTCCTGGCGGACAGGACAGAATGGATCGACCACTTTTGATCTCTACACGCGCAGGGCCCCCTTCGGAGGTGCCTATTTACTGGTGGCCGGGCTTGAGGCGGCGGTAGAGTTTGCTCAGTCATTCCGCTATACAGATGACGAGTTAAAGTTTCTGGCCCATATTCGCGATTACGATGCGGCCTTCCTTGATGAACTGGCGGAACTCCGCTTTACTGGAGAGATCCTGGCCATGCCTGAGGGGAGCATCGCCTTTCCTCACGAACCTATTTTACGGGTCACGGCACCATTTCGTGAAGCCATACTGCTCGAAGCCGGTCTGCTACAGGCCATTGGGCTATCTACCTTGATCGCGACCAAGGCTTCTCGTATCGTTTATGCAGCCGAACAGGGGCGCCCACGACGCGTATCCGAATTCTCGTTTCGTCGCGCACAGGAACCCATGACAGTGGCGCGCGCCTCCTACATTGGAGGTTGTTCCAGCACCTCGCTGCTCAACGCAGCCTATGAATATCGCCTGCCCGCGACTGGCACGGTCCCTCACGCGCTGATCGAGATGTACCCTACGGAGAAAGAGGCTTTTGAAGCGGTGGCTGAGGCGTACAATCGCTATACGCTACTGCTGGACACCTATGATGTGCGGCGTGCCATTCATACCGCGATCGAAGTAGGATTGCGCTTCCAGGAAACGCTGGGGCATACGCTGGCGGCGGTACGTCTGGATAGCGGAGACCTGGTAGCTGATAGCATCTATGTACGAGAGCAACTGGATAAAGCAGGACTGCATAGCGTACGCATCCTCGCCAGCGGAGATCTGGATGAGTGGAAGATCCAGGAAATACTGCAGAAGGGCGCGACCGTCGATTCATTCGGGGTAGGGACGGCATTGGGCAGTGGTGCGGGGTCGCTTGAGCAACAGGTAGAGGGGGGCGCGCTGGGCACCGTCTATAAAGAAGCCTGGTATGTAGATGATCTGGGCAATGAATACCCTAAAATTAAAATCGCCGGCGCCAAAAGTACCTGGCCGGGCAAAAAAGAGATTTATCGCCATCCCGAGTGGAAAGAAGATATCATCCAGCTATCCCATGAGCCACGGCCCGACAGCTATCACCGACTACTCAAACCCGTCGTTCGCAATGGAGAAGTCGTGCCCGGCAGCCTGCCACCGCTCTCGGAGATTCGCGAATTAGCTCAGTATAATCTCAACCTTTTGCCAGAACATTATCGGCAACTCACGGTCACAGAACCATATCCAGTGCACTTCAGTGAAGGCATGCAGGCATTACGCAAACAGGCCTTTGACCTGGTTGGAGGCATCGAGGAATAAACCTGCGGTGCGCCAAAAGTTTATGCAGTGATGGGACACAACGGGGCGCAGATACGCCCCGTTGTGTCCCATCACTGCATAAAGAGGGCCGACCATTAGGATCTCTGGTTGCCAGTGTGCCAGATAGCAGAACTCATTCGTTAGAAGAATAGATTCAACAAAATATAAAGATAAGGCTATTTTTTGTGACGGATACAAACATGCAGTCTTCAACACATTCAGATATTATTTCCCAGCCAGAAGAAAACATAACTGGCACCCAGGCCATCATCTGGACGCCACCGTTTATTGTTTTCTTCGCGGCCTTGCTTGGCTTTGGACTGGGCATTGCCAGCCTGATCACATTCATCTGGCTCAATAGCGGTCTCTACTCGGTTGAGCGAGTGGCCATGGTGTATAGCGTGGTCCTCATGGTTGCCTGGCTGGTGGTATTGCTGACTGGTCACTCCTGGTGGGTACGTGGAGGAGCCCTGTTTGGGCTTATCTGGGCTGCCTGCAACTTTGGAGGATTCTGGTTAAGCAAACATGGCGTGGGTGCGCAGGATCCCTTAACGATTCAGATACACGCCGCTACCAGCAGCGCCTTGCTTGCAGGCGCCCTCTGCCTCTCTGTAGCTCGCGTACGACTGAAGTTATGGGATGCAATCCTGCTCTGGCTGGTACTCCTGGCCTTCTGTGCCTACCTTGGCTATAGCTATCTGAAAGTGCCCGCAGGGACCAGTTCGCTCATATTCATCGAGGGCAGGATCGTATCCTGGACACTCTATCTGAGTCTGGCGGTCTGGTGGCTGCGCCCCTCATGCTGGCGTGATCAGCCCGGGCTCACCTTTCTCTTTGGCCTGGCAACCTTCCTGCTCATCGTTCTTAACAGGTCCAGCACGTTAACCACTGAGCAAAACGTCTTCTTCCTCCAGGTAAGCTTCCTCTGCCTCTTACTCGCTGCCATCAGGGTTTTTCAAGAAGAATGGCGTCTCCATCGTCAGACCAATCACTAACCTGCGAGCAGGAGGCGAAACGGCTGCATACAGGATCAGATATGGACCCCGTGTACAGCCAGAATGATCAGCAGGGCGCTCAGGCCATTGTTTAAAAAGTGTAAGAAGTAGCCGGGCCAGTAAGAGCCAGTCGCCAGGCGCAGAACAGCGAGAGCGATACCAATGAAGAAGAGGACCGGTAGCGAGGCAGGATCACCATGGGCGGCCCCAAAGATCAAGGCGCTCAATATCACCGCCATCACCGGTGGCATACCGTTTTTGAGTCCCATAAATGAGAAGCTTCGGAAAAAGATCTCCTCGCAGAAAGGCGCCACGACAACCGCGATGAACAATGAGACATAGGTCGTGATGGGAGCAGTCTTCGCGCGCTGCAAAACAAGCTGATCATTCGTTTGCAGAGGAAGATGGAACGTCGTAATCAGGTACGAGTAGACCTGGTTCAGTAAAACGATCAGCACCAATGAGCCGAGCACCAGTAGCACCGCCAGGCCCACATTACAACGGCGGAACCCCAACAGTTGCCAGACTGAACGTTGATCGGCTCCAGTTGTCTGACTGTAACGCCGGGCATAAAAGAACGGCGCCATCAAAAAAGCGCTGTAGATAATCAGTGAAAAAATAAGCGAAACCACGGCGTTGGCTATATCTGCCTGTAGATTAAGAGGTTTGGCCGCCTGACCTGTAGTGCTGGTGCTGAATAGAGAGCTTACAACTGTAAATGCAATCCATGGAACCAGGGTCAAGAAAATTCCATTGAAGGTCTGGGTAGTAGTCCAGGGGACGCTATCAAACTTCTGTTTAAGCAAGAGCTTACTCCGGTTTTTTCATAATCAATTATACCATTACACCCCCCACACTGTCTGTAGTCATACCCCTATTACTACAGAAAAGATATGGTATACTAGGTGCAAACCATCGTTTTCACATATAGCACGTCACATATAGTTAGGAAGGATACCTGGTTGGCAGGGACAATCGAAACAAATCCAGCAGAAAATTCCAACTGGCGCAGGCACAAAAATGCTTGCCCGTTTTACCGGGAACGTTGGTTCCCATGCAATGATGTATCGGGAGAACCAATGTATCAGGTGTTCTGTCTCAAAGGCACCCCACCTGAGACCCTTGACGAACAGGAAAAGTGTTTCCGTAGCAAGGCTTGTTGCTGGCGTCTCAGCAAGAAAAGAAAACAAGCTCAGCATGCCACCGCTGAGGAACCTACGGCCGCCGGGGCAACCTCACGTTAACGCATCAGGCGAAAGATACCAGATCGCCGCTATCAATCCACGATCCATGTCCACCTGGAGCACACGTCTCTATCTTGATCCTGGACACGCGTCGACAATTTATCAGGACCTGAGCAAGTTCAGAATACATCTGAACACAATTGTCCTCACCATACATGTTATCGCCTTCACCTCTTCATCCATATAGGGCCTGCTCTGGCAGGATCATATATGTGTGTCGATGTGGCTGCGCTGCATGATACTATGTAAGAAAAGGGCCAGCGAATGCTTTCCCGCCGGGAAAGCATTCGCTGGCCCTTTTCTATAGCAGGCGCTTTATTTAGCGCTCGGTGGAGTTATAGACGTAATCCTGCAGGATGTCGTCGTACTCAAAAAGCTCTTCAGGCTTGAAGAAGCGAGGTACCTCAACCTGCGCGGTCTCCAGGGAATCGGAGCAGTGGATCAAGTTGGCCTGCATGCTCATAGAGAACTCACCACGAATAGTGCCAGGCGTGGCCTCACGGGAGTTGGTAACACCGGCCAGCAGGCGAACGGCGTCCACACATTTATAACCCTCGACACAGATCGCGACGACAGGGGTGCGCTGCATAAAGGACTTCACCTCGGGGAAGAATGGGCGACTAACCAGGTGACTATAGTGCTCATTCAACAGTTCGCTGGAAAGGCTCATCAGCTTCAAGCCGACCAGCTTGAGGCCTTTGCGCTCCAGGCGGGAAATAATTTCACCGACGAGATCTCTTTGTACCGCATCGGGTTTAAGCAAAATCAATGTACGTTCCATAACGTTACAGAAACTCCTTATGTGTATTAATAACTGGCAACCAACTGGATCAGTTGCTGGCAGGCTTTTTTCATCTCTACGCGTACGCGCCCAAGATTTCCTGTGCCCTGTGTGGTAACGATGAGGATCAGGTCACCTGCTTCTTCCATTTGGATTGTACCAGTTTTTGTTTCGACAATCACGTGCCTCGCCTCACCATTATGTACCTGGGTAGTTAAGTCGCTAATGGAGCCAAAAGCGGCGGCCGCCATCGCCCCAGTAACTTCCTCGTCCTCGCTGTGTAGTATACCAGAGACAATCAGGCCATCTTTCCCAACAAGAATCGCGTCATGTACCTCTTCGAGGTCTGTTAAACGTTGCAGGATGGTTTCCACTTAAAGACTCCTTCTTTCTGGATGATGTACCATACTCACCAATATCAGGCTTTCGCCTTCTTGGCCATTGTTAGCGCCTTATTGTATGCTTCCATCGCCTGTAAGTACTCCCCTTGACGCATATACGCGTCACCCAGGACGCGATATCCAGAAGAATAGTTAGGGGCCAGCTTCAGTAACGCGCGTACATTACTAACGACCTCACCAAGCAATTCAGGGGCGTTCCTGATAATCACACGATACTCTTGCATCGCGTTATCAAAATCTCCAATTAATTGCGCCTGGTAACCTCTAATCAAGCGCTCGCGATGGCTGATGTTTCCGCCCTCGGCAACACGCTGTCCCGCCCTTTCACCACTACGTGTACGATTTGCTCCCATATGACCCGCGTCACGGGTGGTCGTACGCTGCACAGGCTGTAAGCGTACAGCCGGTCGCTTCATGGTAGTTTCGAGCTCACTATCCAGTAGAGGATTCACGTGTGCTACAGAGGCCGCCTCAGGTTCTGTGGACACATGCTCCGATGGCTGGAATGCAACCGTTTCAGCCGGTCGCGATGGGGCCGCGTATGGCTGCGCAAGTACAGGAGGCTGCCGCGTATCGGTGGTCTCTGGGGCAGTCTCCACGATCGGCTGCTCAGGGGCTGGAGCCTCTGAGGGCGGCGTATTTCTCGCAGCAGGAACCGTGCCCAGCGCCGCTAACCAGGATGGCTCAGCGGATGGGGCCTGGGTCTCTATTGGAGTTGGCTCAGCCGGTCGCGGGAAGAAGTTCCCCAACTCAGCCAGAGCCGACGAGAGAGAAGGCTCGGACGTGCTTGCGGATGAGGAACGATCGCCTTCTGCCGCCTCTTGCGCTTGTTCCTCTGACTCCTGTCCATTTTCCTGGCTCTGGGCAATGCTAGCCAGTGAATTTGGCTCAAGCGGTGTAAAACCACGCGAGAGCAGTCTTTGCTCTAACTCTTCCAGGGTCGTGACCAGATTTTGCTCCTCGGCGGCTTGCTGGCCCTCATCGGGTTTTTCATCAGGTGCATTGGTTGTCTCTTCCTGTGCTACGGGTTCGCTGGCGGATGGTTGGGTGCCTCCGGCCAGTTGAGCCAGCCAATCATAGTCGATCGACTGCGATTGCGCCTGCTGATTGAGAATAGCCCAGGGATCTTCCACGACGGGCCGGGCAGGTTCAGCAGATGGAACGCTTTCCGCTGGCTGTACGGTCTCTTCACGCGCAGGCTCCGGAGCTTGCTGCTCGTACCAGGAAGGGTTAACCTGCTCGGCTGACTCCTCATATGTTACATCAGAGTTCTGATCGGATGAGGAGGCGCTGCTTTGACTTAGCTGCTGCATCCAGGAAGGCTGCTCAAGTGGCGCAGGCTCACGATTAGACTCAAATGAAGACCAGAAATCCTGGTTCTCAGCCGGCTGCTGCTGCCCTTGAGAAGGAGCATAGGCTGATTGCCAGGCAGCCCAGGGATCAGCGTCCGCCGGTGCACTCTGTGACGCTTCAACCAGCTGGTTCAGTGCGGATTCAGCGGTTGATGAAGCCGCAGGAGATGGTTGCTGGTCAGATGGTTGTGCATCAGGTAGCTCCCATGTAGGACTGCTCTGCTTCTTTTGGGTCTGGGATGGGGACTCCAGTAACCAGGAGGGATCCTGGAATCCCTGCGCTTTTGGTTGCGCGACTGTTGGCCCGGGTTGCTCCCACGAGGCTCCGCTACTCTTCTGTGCCCCGGGTTGCTCCCACGAGGCTCCGCTACTCTTCTGTACCGCAGGTTGTTCCCATGAGGCTCCGCTGCTTTGCTGGCTCGGAGCGGGGATCTCGGGTTGGGGTGATTGAGTTGGCCGAGCTTCAGCAGAAGCGGCCACGACATCTGGTTGAGAGGGGAGATCGCCGGATTGTCGCTGTCGTACTAATTCAGAAAAATCATACGCGCCGGTACCCTCCAGGGAAGCCGCACCAAGAGACTTCAGCCATGCCGGGCCAAAGGGCAATTCCTCCTCCGACTCTTCTTCAGGTTGAGGAGTGTCAGCTCGCTCTGGTGTTGGTTCAGAGGGTTTGGCAAGCTCAACAGAAGGCTGAGACTGGTCCGCCGGTCCCGGCTGAACCGTCTTCTCAGACGAGACAGGTTGCTCTTCCTGGGGCTTCGCTACCTCTGGCTGGTGCGATTCTGTTTGTTTGGCTTCATCTTGAGCGAGCATGTTTAACCAGGCGGGGACCGCCGCATTATTTTTTGCCGCTTCAGGGATCGCAAATGACCATGACTGACCAGCATCCTCCCCTATATGATCATCGGCAGCAAGCTCTGTCTCCTGGCTATCAGAGGCATCGGCATTTGCATGCTGCGGAACAAAGCCAATGCCACTTGTGTCCGGCCACGCTGGCGCGTTGGACTCTTCCAGACCCGGATCGGACGCTTGCCTGGCTGCGTCAGGATTGATGCTATTCAAGGCATTCTGCAAAAGCTGCCACGGCTCCGCCTGGTCAGGTTGCTCAGTGGGCGTCGATGCCTGCTGTGGAGCAGCCGCGTTCCAGGCGTCGTTATTATCCCATGAAGACGTCGTGCTCTGTGATTTAGATGGAATATCCTCAGACATCCACGAGGGTAGCGACGGAATGTCGGGCTGAGAGGCAGCCTGATCTGAACGCGGCTTTACCAGCGTTTCATCGTTATTCCAGCTTGCATTACTACCCCAGGCGGATAAGGCATCAGCGGAAACAGAGGACCCACCGACGTTTAACGCTGCCTGGGCATCTGCCGATTGAGAGGGCGATATGGTAGCCGCTGAGCCAGGTGCCCCCATTACCGCGGGCGACTTGCTTAACAATTTCAGGAAAGGATCGCCAGCCTGATTGGCCATATGGTCAGCAAATAAATCATGGGCAAGCACCAGGTCCGGGTCGAGAGCCTCTACCTGTTTGATCAACTCCTGTGAGCGCAACATATCCTGTGGCGCCCTCATGTAGGCCAATAACAATAACGCCTTGATACATCCCGGCACATCCCGCAGGATCTGTTCCGCCAGTGGGATAGCCTTTTCATAAAGGCCCTGCCGCCAGTAGACTTCCAGTAGACCGGTGCGAGCATCCAGGCGATCAGGGTACATTGAGAGCACAATATCCCACTCTTGAGCGGCCTGGATCAGCAGATCACCTCTCATATAGAGGCGCGCGAGTCCCGCGCGTGAGAACATGAAACCGGGCTGCCCCACCTTCTCACTCAGTTGATTAAATGCCTGCCGAATCTGTCCGTTTCCCCGGCTCAGCTCATAAGCCTGCTGGTAACAATCCAGGGCGGTATCGTAGTCAGACATACGCTCACTGACCAGCGCACGACTACAATAGGCAATGACATTATCAGGATCATTGGTCAATACCCAATCGAACGCCTGCTGCGCATCCTCCAACTTACCTTGAGCCAGATATACCTCACCAAGAAGACGTTGCGCCTCAAGCGATTCTGGAAAAAAAGCCAGAACATACTGACAACTGGCAAGAGCCTCATCGACGCGTTTCGAACTAATTGCGTCCTCGATCTCTTGCAAATAATCACGAAGCGTTATTTGTGCCATAAAACTTGGTCTCCTCTTCCCGCCTATGCCCCCATGAGCAATCTGTTAAATTGCTCAACCCGATGGGGAGAGTCTGGCCCGATAATCGCCAGACGACGCCATTCAGGAGCAAAGCAGTTCCGCGCTACACGCTGTATATCCTCAACAGTGACAGCATCCACCTTTGCAATTACCTCGTCCACGTTCCACACGCGGTTATAGAGGCATTCCTGACTTCCCAACCAGGAAGCCATCTGTTGCGTTCCTTCTAAACCGAGCAGAATGCCACCCCGAACATACGCTTTTATTCGCTGCATCTCATCAGCAGGAACCGGCTCCTGACGCAATCGGGTAAGTTCAGCAATAATTGCGCGAACGGCCGCCGATGCGCGCGAAGGATCAACACCCGCGCTGACTACCAGGCTACCAGTTTCATAATAACTATTGATATAGCTTCCAATATCGTAGGCCAGGCCCTGCTCTTCACGAATCGACTGGAAAAGACGCGAACTCATTCCATCACCAAGGATACCATTAATCAGCAGCAGAGGATAATAGTCTGAGGATGCATATGCGGCTCCAAGCGTGGCTAAACAAATATTTGTCTGCTCCGTATCTTTTTGAATCATACGCACGGGGGAAACACCACGAGGCGGAAAACTTTCCGTCCAGAGAGGATGATCCGCAGGCTCCCAATCCTCAAATAACTGCTTTACCTGCGCGATGACTTGCTCATGGTCAATATTACCCGCGATACTGAGCACCAGGGAGTTGGGTCGATAATAGGTACCCAGGTAGTCCAGCATCTGTTGACGCTGGAGACGCGACACAACCTCCACCGAACCAGCATCATCGCGCCCCAATGGCAAACCCGGCCACATGACCTCATCGGCTAAAAGATTGACCCACTCTTGCGGATCATCCTGAGTGGCACTCAGTTCCTCAATAATAACGCCACGCTCTTTCTCCACTTCCGTGGGATCAAAAAGCGGGCGTCGAATCATATCGGCCATGGCCTGCAGTACCACCGATAAATATTCGCCGGGGACACGCGCGGTATAGTTGGTCAGCTCTTTACCGGTGCTCCCATTAAAATTACCTCCCACCCCTTCGATCGCATCAGAAATAGCCTTCGCACTTGGATACTGCTGAGAGCCCTTAAAAAGCATATGCTCAATAAAATGAGAAACGCCAGAGATCTCCTCTGGCTCATAGCGAGAACCAACATTAAAAAAGAAAGCGATACTCGCAGAGCGCATACCAGGCATATGGGTGGTAAGTAGGCGTAGTCCATTATGTAGTGTTGTTCGCACGTAATTCATTCGCTAATTGGGCACAGAGCCTCATTCATGGTGAAAAGAGTGCCCCGATCTCCTTATAGTACCTGATCAAAAAAATACTGATACAAATCCGATGGTTTAACTGTTCTTCAATTTCCTGCATACAAATTTAGATTACTCGCAGTATTATAGACGGTTTAGCAGGCTGCCGCAACAGAACACAAACGGAATAGGAAGAAAAGCCGCAAGCTTGACTTATGGTTTCATCAGTGCATATGAACACGCCAGCAGCGGTGCGAACGGTGTGGATGGAGTAGATATGCACATACTCCATCCAGAAAGGGGAGATTAAATCAGGCCGATATCGTCAGCCAGTCTACCCAGGCCGCCCAACATTCCATCGTCATCATCACGGCGATGATGGTGACGATGACCCCCCATACCAATATCGCCTTCAATCTGATTTTCGATGCCGTGCATCAACATTTCACCACCCAGCACAGCGGCGGCTCCACCTAACGCACCCATGGCAAATTTACCACCATTGCCTTGCAAAAAACCACCCATACCTCCCTGCTGACCCTGCATGGTAACAGGAGTCGGCACCACGCCAGCCAGGCTGGTTCGGCAACTCACACAGTTGGTCGAGCCAACAGGCGCCATAGCCATACAGGTCGGACAGCGCAGGGCCAGCGGTGGCTGTCCCATCATCGGCTGCGCCTGATAGCCGCCCTGTCCATAGGGCTGAGGCTGCTGGGGATACGGCTGTGCATATGGCTGCTGATAGGCAGGATTAGGCGCTTGTGGAGCGTACTGCCCCGACTGATTGCCCAGGGGTGCACCACAGCCGCCACAAAATCTCATATTGGCGGCATTAGCCTGACCACACTGCCTGCACTGCAGACCTGTGGGCTGGGCCGGTAAACGCATATCCTGCCCACACTGCGTGCAAAACGCACTATCCAATCCCACCTGCGTATGACACGCCGGACACGGACGCGTCGCAGGTGGGGGTGGAGTCACAGGAGCCGCAGCCCCCTTCAATGACGCGCCACAATGCATACAAAAAGACGCATCTGTCCGCACCTCACCCTGACACTGAGGACAGTGCCGTACAGCCGCCGCAGCTGGCTGTACGGCGGTACCACACTCAGGACAAAACTTTTTTCCTGTTACATTAGTTCCACAAAATGTACACGTTGCCATTCCGCGCCTGCCTTTCGCAACGTAGAACGTTGTATTTGCTACCTGTATATTTAAACGCAGTGTAGCATAGTTTCTTCAATTCGTCGAGCCACATATAACAAATCTTCTTTCATCCCCTTTTGCCCTCAAGGAGCTATAGGAGCACCTCTAAACCTTACAAAGGAGTTTTTTATTCATTGGTGCAACACAACGGGTGGGGGCATTTGTCCCCACCCGTTGTGTTGCACCAATGAATAAAAAAACTCTCTACTTTCTCTATTCAGCCAGTAGTTCGCTCAGTTTGGCTTCAATGGTGATGGCGGTTGGATAGAACTTCTCCTCTTCGCTCCCGCTATAGGGTGAGGGAGGAGCGGGAACCGCCGCCAGGAAAGCGGGTGTTCCATCCAGATCATAGAAACAATTTTGCACGATCCAGGAATGAAGGTGGCGACCAAAGCTGGTCAGGTCGATCTCTTCGGTGACAACAATCACACGATTAGCCTCTTTAACGGCGGCCGCGACCGCCTCTTTGTCAAAGGGCTCCAGGGTACGCAGATCCACCACTTCAATGCTCACGCCAGCATGCCGAGCCATATTAACGGCCGCGGTACAGGACTCCAGAACCATCGTGCCCCAGGCGATAATGGCAACGCTCAGAGGTCCTGTGCCAAAACGCAGACGTCGGGCCTTACCGATAGGCAGGGTATAGTATCCTTCAGGCACATTCCAGTATTCAGCCATCTCGGGAATGATCTTGCCGTTGGCGTCCTTCGGTGGCTCAGAGCGATAGAGGCGCCCACGCTCTAAAAAGACGACCGGAGATTGCGCACGAGCCGACTCTAGTAGCAAGCCCTTGGCATCAAATGGTGAAGCAGGACAGACGGTAATCATGCCTGGAATATTAGTGAACCATTGTTCACCTGTATTAGAATGCCCATAGGCACCACCGCCTGCGGTACTACTAGAGATTGGACCACCGCCCCCACTACCGGACTTGGTGCGGATTAACAAGGGGGAATTCCATTTGCCGTTTGTCTGATAAGGGATGCGCGCAGCCAGGCGGATCGTCTGTGTGGCGGACTGATGATAATCGACAAACTGGATCTCGGCACAACGAGCCCTGCCATCACGCAATCCCGCGCCCGAAGCGATGCCCACAATCATTTGCTCATTTAAAGGACTACTGATCGCGCGACCGGGCATTTGTTTGACCAGCGAGGCGGTCGCGCCAAAGACGCCACCCTTGGGACTCCCAACGTCCTGCCCGTACACGAAGAAACCGGGATCACGCTGGGCCAGTTCAACCAGGGCCTCGTTGATCGCCCCCAGCATGGTCAGTGTGCGTCGGTTGCCCCGTGGTGTATTCTCACGCCACTCGGGCACATTCAATATATGCTCCAGCACGCGCTCGGGGCCCGGCTCGGGCTCTTTTAATACATCCTGCTCAATACGCTCAACCTGGGCACGAATTTCCTTCCTGGTCCGCTCTATATCAGCATCTTGCAATATTCCCTGTGCGACAAGCCAGCGACCAAAGTTCTTAACCGGGTCTTTGGTGGCGGTCGTCTCCTCGATCTCTTCCTTTGTACGGTAGGAGCGAATATCGGTGCTACTCGAATGCGCGTCAAGCAGGCCCAGGCGCAGATGCATCAGGGCGGGCCCCCGACCCGAACGAATATGCTGCACCAGGCGGCGGGTCGCCTCATAGGTCCTCATCACATCGGTGCCGTCAACCTCTTCCGCGTATACATTTCCCGCATTCGCCCAATCGACCAATGAACCCGACCATTGATTTCCGCCAGGCTGGGTAATGGCCCAACCATTATCTTCAACGACGATCAAAATAGGGAGACGATGAATACCAGCCTGTCGAAACAGCACGTTAAAATCATTTGTTGCCGCCCCACCATCACCGGTAGAACACAAAATTAAGGAGTCGCTTTTATCCCATTTCAGCGAAAAGCCAACTCCGCCAGCGAAGGGGCACAGGCCAGCAACCTCACTCACCGATGGAAGAATTTGATGTTGCTTACTGGCATAGTGCGCTGGCATATTTCGACCAGCATTCATTGGCCCCGTCACACGCGAGTAGGCCTCACGCAGAGGTCCATACACATCACCCGTCCGTTGTAACCAGGCGCCCAGATCGCGATAATATAATGCGAGCCAATCACTTTCATCCAGAGCCGCCACGACGGCAGCCATTACCTCATGCCCGGCACAACCAATGTAAAAAGGGAATTTTCCCTGTGTCTTACGTGTTTTCAACAAGTCATTAATGACTCTGGCGGTGACCATGGTGCGATAGAGCGTAACGACATCCAGCGGCCCTGCTGGCATCTCTGTCTCTGTTGCTCGAAGATTCGTTGTCATATTTGTACTAATGCCTCCACATATTTGTCTGCGTTGACGCTGTAGGCTTCATCGATGCTCCTAACATAATAAATCACATCACCATTATAATGGTTGATGGCTTTGAAAAGCAATAATCGCTCCTTTTTCGCTACTCGATCGACAAAGCAAAAAACCAGAGCACATACTAGACATTCTCTCTGGTTGAGCACTATAATGTGTCTAACTATTTTTTTCATCGGAACATGTCTCACCAGCGAAATACTGGTTGGTGGCAGAGAAGATCATGGGTACCCAAAGAGATGTATCAGTAAATGACGAGCATAGCTCCATCTTCAGCAGTTTTACGAGATCTCTACACTAAGATGCTCTTAACTCGCATCGTCGATGATTGCGCATGGAGGTTATACGCACAGGGATACATCGATTTTGTTACCAGCAGTCGCGGACATGAAGCAGCCCAGGTAGGTAGCGCGATCTGTATCGAGGTCGGCCAGGATTTTACCCTCCCCTATTACCGGGACCTAGGAGTCGTTCTGACCATCGGAATGACGCCCTATGAGGTTTTCCGGACCTGCCTGCATTCCCAACGCCAGCAGCAGGCAGAAAAAAAAAGGGGGGCCGGACCGTCCTTTCAGCATTGGGGCTATCAGAAACACAATACAATCACCGGTCCAGCACCGGTGGCAACCCAGCTGTTACATGCCGCTGGCATCGCATTTGCCAGCAAACTCCGTAAAGCCACGGTGGCTACGATTGCTTACTGCGGCGATGATGCCATAAAAGAACCGGATTTTGCAGAAGGGATGCGTTTCGCCGCCCAGCATGCATTACCCGTGGTTTTTATCTGTGAACAAGACTGTACCCAGATCTGGGGTACAGATAACTTTGCTACCTCGCTTCCCCCCTCCTGCCTACCCAAAGACGCTCTACCAGCAGGAATCGCCTATCAACGAATCGATGGCACAGACATTGTCGCTGTCTACACTGCGATGCGCCAGGCAATACAGTATGCACGCGAGGGGCATGGCCCGACATTTCTAGAAATGGCGATCACCCGCTCTCAACCAGCTGTACTACTTCCCTATGGTCGGGATCTCTCCAACGTGGTACAGTATGCGCCTCCCCAATCCAATGCAGGAAAGCTCTTTGATCCCCTGGTGCGATGTCAGCACATCCTACAAGAGCAGGGCATATGGGATGAGGAATGGGCCGCCCAACTGTCTACACGCATGATGACTGAGGTTGAGCGAGCACTCCAAAACGCGCTACGCGATACGCTCCAGTCAAAATGAGAAAGCCGAGCAGAGGAGATGACAAATTCACGCCTGGAAAGTATTGATTTGCGACACCTTACCACCAATCAGCCCTTTTGCGCTGGCGTCATTCTACTGCAGCAGGGGCATTTGATCGTAAGGCTCAATACTGACTATCTTCCCTCTCAAAAGGGGAAACAGACTGCCGCGTACCGGATCAAGGGCCTGGGTGGGGATCAGAGGCAAGGAGAAACGATCTGGGAGTGCGCCTTACGCGAGGCACAGGAAAAACTACAGGTTGAGCTTCAACTGCTCCCCTCCCCTTCAACCTATTTCCATGAGATAGATACAGGTGAGCAGTACCCTGTTACATCGACCGATATCGTTCCACCTTTCCTTCTTGAACGCCAGAGCAATCTCTACCCCTACACCCCTTTGCGCCCAGGGCTCCCTACTGGTCCTTATACATATTATTGTCTATTTCTCGCCCGCACCCTGCAGCCACTGACCCATACCGGGACAACAGAGGGTCTGTTGTATATTCGACCTGAACTCTGGCCGACGTTACTACAGCAACCGACGTTAGAGAGCATGCTGCAACAGGGTGCAAGCATCCTTGATGGGTCAGGACTTTCACACCAGCGCCAGCTCTGGGTCCCCTCCTGGGAATCCGTTTCGCTGGCCGCGTCTCTGCTCCAAAGTCATCCAGATCTTCTGGAGAGTGTTTGATGCCCCTCATCATGGGGACAGGTAAGCGCCCCCACACGCGCGTCTGCTGCGCGGCCGCACTGTTTTGGTGTATTGGGGGGCCGCAAGGGCTAATACATTCAACATAACATGCTGGCGCCTCTGTGAGAGGGGAGATGGTATCGTTGGTGGAACGTGCGCGCTCGGGCACGGGGCCGCTTCGCGGCCAAGCTGGGGCAAGCCCAGCACCTACGACGATCTTCATTTGCGATGTTGCTACATTGAATGTATTGGTCGCAAGGGTGCGAATGCGCCCCTGCGGCACCACCATACCAAAACGGCGCGGCCGCGCGTGTGGGATCGCTCAGAAAAACTTAAGCAGGGGAACAAAGATAGCAGCGCTTTGATATAATAGAATACTATAGATGCCTTCCCGATCAGTCAGGAGCGGGGCATCTGTACGTGGCATACACCCATTATTCAAATTGCCTGCTTCAGATAAGCGTAAAGATAATGGTGTCAATCTTTTTCTATGAGGAAGTAGTAAGCTATGCAACATCCATTACCAGGCCATATCTTGTATGGTGGTGATTACAATCCAGAACAATGGTCAGAAGATGTCTGGCTGGAAGACATGCGCCTGATGAAACTGGCCAACGTCAATATGGTCTCGATAAATATTTTTTCGTGGGCCCTGCTTGAACCCAGGCCAGAACACTATCACTTCGAACAACTGGATCGCATTATGGATCTGCTACACGAGCATGGCATCGCCGCGGACCTGGCGACCGCGACAGCCTCGCCGCCAACCTGGATGAGCCGTCTCTATCCATCGATGCTTCCAGTGACCAGAGAAGGGGTGCGCATGTCGCATGGATCGCGCCAGCACTATTGTCCCAATAGCCCCGATTTCCGTCGCAAGAGCGCGGCGCTGGTACAGCGTCTCGCGGAACGCTACGCGCAGCATCCAGCCTTGAAGATGTGGCACCTCAACAATGAATATGGCTGCCATACCAGCCAGTGCTATTGTGATAACTGCGCCGAGGCGTTCCGCGTCTGGCTACAGGAACGCTACAATTCACTGGAGGAGCTCAATACGGTCTGGGGCACCAACTTCTGGAGCCAGCGCTACTACGAATGGGGAGATATCCTTCCTCCGCGCGTCAGTCCGGCGCAGAATAATCCAGGCCAGACCCTCGATTACTGGCGCTTCATGAATGATTCACTGCTCGGCTGCTATCGCATTGAGGAAGACATCCTACGCGCGGTCACGCCAAATGTGCCTCTGACCACCAACCTGATGGTGGCGTTCAAACCCGTTGACGCCTATGATTGGGCCAGGCATATGGATATCGTCTCCTTTGATATGTATCCAGCCCATGGAACCGATCCGGCCTGGAATGCGCTGCACCACGATCTGATGCGCTCCGCCAAAGGAGGTCGCCCTCATATGGTGATGGAGCAGAGCCCCAGCCAGGTCAACTGGCAGCCCCAGAATCCGCACAAGCGTCCCGGTCAGATGCGCCTGCATTCGCTGCAGGGGGTCGCCCATGGCGCCGATGGCATCCTGTTCTTCCAGTGGCGACAATCTAAAACGGGCGCGGAAATGTTTCACAGTGCCGTCATTACCCATGAGGGGGATGAACACAACCGCATTTTCAAACAGGCCGCGCAGGTGGGAGCCGAGCTGGCAAAGCTCTCTGCGAGCGTGGCAGGCGCCAGCACCCAATCCGATGTCGCCATCCTACTGGATTGGGACAACTGGTGGGCGGTCGAATATCTGCCCGGTCCCAGCAATCGGCTGAAGTATATGGAGATTGTGGGGCGCTACTACCATGCCTTCCATCAGCAGAACATCAGCATCGATATCGTCAAGCCGGATAGCGACCTGAGCAAGTATAAAGTCGCGGTAGCGCCATTGCTGTACATGCTGAGTCCCGGTGCCGCCGATAACCTGGAGAACTTTGTAAGTAAGGGCGGAACCTTGCTGACCTCCTTCTTCAGTGGTATCGTTGACGAGAACAATCATGTCGCCCTGGGCGGTTATCCGGGGATGTTACGCAAGCTGCTGGGTATCCACGTCGAAGAATTTGATCCCCTGACACCAGCCATGCACAATCAGGTGGTCATCAAAGAAGGAGCGCTGGCAGGCAGTTATCCCGCAGAGTTGTGGGGAGAGCTGGTGCATCTGGAGGGGGCACAGGCTTTGGGGACCTTCACCGATGATTACTACGCCGATCAGCCAGCGCTGACCGTCAACCACTTCGGTAGTGGCAACGCTTATTACCTGGCCACGCAGAGCAGTCAGCAGTTTCTCGACAGGCTGGCGCAAGAGATCTGTCAGCAGGCGGGCGTCCAGCCCCTGCTGTCACTCGGAAGCGAGATCGAGGTGACGCGGCGCGTCACCAGCAGCGGTGACAACATCTACTTCCTGCTCAACCACCAGCAACAAGATCAGCAGGTCACCCTCCCCGGTGGTACCTACACCTCACTGCTGGATGGCGAGACGGTCAAAGATCAACTAACCATCCCGGCGATGGATGTTGTCATCTTACAGGCCCGTTAGCCTTTGTAGCTATAAGAAAAGCGGCGGTCGAGGAGATCTTTCCTGACCGCCGCTTTTTCTTGCGTCGATTGCCGAACCCGATCAGGATTCAAACGAGCTAAAGAGGTTGTTCAGGGATTCGGCGAGGGTAGGGTGCGCGAAGACGCCATCACGCAATGTGGTGTAAGGCAGCTTGCCGAGCATGGCAATCTCAAGCATCGACATGATTTCTCCGCCCTCCAATCCCAGAATACAGGCTCCCAGGATCTGGTCGTTGTCGGCATCGACGATCGCTTTCATGACGCCGCGTGCCTCATCAACTTCCAGGGCGCGCGCGACATACTCCATGGGCATTTTAGCCACCTTGATCTTGCGCCCCTGCTGCCGGGCCTCTGTTTCGGTAAGACCAACGCGGCCCAGTTGTGGATCGATAAAGACCGTGTAGAGCACGAGGCGGTTGGCGATGCTGGCGTTGCCGTGCTCGATCAGGTTGGTGCGCAGGATGCGGAAGTCGTCATAAGAGATATGGGTAAAGGCGGGGCCACCTTTTACGTCGCCGAGGGCATAGATGCCGGGCACATTGGTTTCCAGATGATCGTTCACCTCGATATAGCCTCTTTGATTGGCTGTAATACCGGCAGCCTCCAGGTGTAGTGAATCAGAGTTGGGAACGCGGCCAGCGGCAGCCAGCAGGTGTGAACCGGTCAGGCTACGCTCACCTTCAGGTGTCTGCGCTATCAGCTGGATATGGCCGTCCGCACTCTTCTTGACGCTCTTCGCCGTGCTCTCCAGGAGAATCTCGATGCCGTCTTCGCGCAAGATCTTGAGGACCTCCTGCGCGATATCGCTATCTTCACGCGTTAACAACTGCTTGCCACGCTGGATAACGGTCACCTGGCTGCCGAAGCGCCGAAACATCTGGGCAAACTCCAGTCCAACGTATCCTCCACCAAGCACCAGCAGGTGCTCGGGGACCTGATCCAGCTCCATAATCGTAGTTGAGTTCAGGTACGGGATCTGTTCAATACCTTCGATACGAGGAGTAGCTGGTCGCTCACCAACATTAAGGCAGATGATCTCGCCTCGCAGCTGGCGCACCTCGCCATTGCGCAGGCGCACCTCGACGACTTTGGGCTCGATAAAATAGGCTTCGCCCAGTAAGAGATCTACGTTCTCCGATTTTTCCAGGCGACTCTGGCTGCCACTGCGGAAGCTCTCTACAATATCACGCTTACGCTTGCGCACAACCGTCATATCAACGCTTACCGATCCATGCGTCTCAACGCCATAATCGGCGGCGCGCCTGGCTAAATACGCGACGCGAGCACTGGCAACCATCGTTTTGGTAGGGGTACACCCCTCATTAATACAGGTGCCTCCGACATGTTCGCGCTCAATAATCGCCGTCTTCTTTCCCGCCTGCCCAAACGCCGTCGCCAGGGGTCCACCTGACTGACCAGAACCGATAATAATCACATCATATGGTGTTACAGCTGGCATTCCATTTTACTCCTCTAGACTAGAAATATTACTACAGGATGACCTTCCCACCCCATCCTCTACACGCCTGCAAATTATCAAAAAGAGACAGGCAGAGGCAAAACCGGCAACCTACTCTAGTGAGAGACGTTGATCATCCTCAGGGCGGCTCAGTTGATTGCGTAGGATAGCCCTTTCTTGCCGTAGCAAAGCGTCTTCCACACGCTGCCGATGTTTGGGTAGCAGGTTACGAGGGAGATCGGCGATTGCGAAGTAGCGGCATTCACTAGACTCTTCCGTGGTGGTGAGGGATCCCCCGATCACGTGACAGCGAAAGGTCAACACCACCTCTTGCTTCTGTGGCTTTGAATAGACTCCTACCAGTTGCTCAATCTCAACTTTCAGACCAGTCTCTTCAAGAACCTCTCGATGTACCGCATCTTCAACGGTCTCGCCAATCTCCATCCCTCCACCTGGCAGATTCCACCACCCGATGTCACGGCGTAACGCCAATAAAATCTGTCCTTCATGAAAAATAAGTGCAGAGACAGCTACACGAAAATTCCTTAGTGCGGAATCGATCATAACCATTTTCTCCCTTAGCAGATGTGCGGGCAGAGGGTACGTTGTTGCAGCGTATCTATACCTAAAGTTTATATACCGCACGTGCGTTCTCGCGTAGGATAAGACGCGCAAACAGGTACGCCTGCTCCTGATCAAGCTCATCGGCCGCCATCATCTCTTGCAATACCTGCCCGATAATAGCACGCCCACGGACCGCCCCGGCCCAGTACATCTCCGGAACGTGGATACCATCCGAACTATACATGAGTTTACTGGCAGGCGCAACACTGAGAGCCTGGCGCGTGAAAGCACACATCTCTAACTTCTCTACCATTGGAATCATATACGATAAATCAAAATAGACGTGTGGATAGATCGCTGCCAGGTAGGCACCCAGCTGGCTGTAAGGATAGCTTTCATGCAGCAGGATAATCGGCATCGTCTGATAGTCGCTGACTTCCAGCACTGCGCGCAGGTGCAAAGGATTCCCCAGCCGCATATCGGTATCACTATCGCCATAGCCAGTGTGAAATTGGATGGGCACATGCTGCTGCGCTGCCTGCCGAAAGGCGCGATGCAATAAATAGTCAATCAACGGCTTCTGCATCAGGCGCAACGTCCCCTGACGCTGCACAATCTGGCGTGCCTCGCGGAAAGCCAGCGCAGCCTCATCCTTACTCCATTCACGAATCTCAAGCCCACAACGATACGCGACAATACTCTTGAGCGAACAATAGCCCTGGCCACGCAAATCCTGCAACGCCTGCTCGAACAGTGCGACAACCGTATCAAAGTCGCTCTGCTCGATCACCAGGCGCTCCATCAACGTCTCTAAGCGCAGCATACGTGCGGTTCGGCAACCTGCGGCCCGTTGAATGGCCTGAGGAGAAAAACAGTATTCTGGAAGGGGATGGCCAACATCCAGAATCAGCGTATCGATATGAGCTGCGCCTACCAGGTGCGCCAGGAGCTCGGTCCCTTGGAAGCGATTGCGGGCGGCCAGCACTTCCTCTTCAATTGGTGCACAAGCGTAAATGGTCGATAGCTGCCTCAGCAGCCAGGTATAATAGATGGTGTGATGCACATGCTTTTGCGCAAAATCGGGATGCGTCGCTTCAGTAAAATAGCCGCGAAAGCGCAACACATCCATCTGCTGCTCAAGAAGAATTGGATGGCAGTGATTATCGACCACAGCAATATGTTGTAAGTCCAGCATACCTTATACCCTGACCTCTCAATGTATATATCGGCACGACTACCGTCAGCACCCTCACCTGAATATGTGTACATTATAGAACAGCGCCGCTAAATTTTTGCATAATTCACATATTCATATCCTGTATATTTATCTATACATTAAAGCCAACCAGGTATTGAAGCGATGGCTTCTACTTCGGTACATAACTATAGCAAAAAATCGCGCAGGCAGGTGCTATAATAAGGATACGATAGACTTTTTCTTTTGCAGCCAGACCAGGAACAGCCCATGCTTGTCGCATATGGTCCCGATCAGCGCACAGTGATCGCCGGAGAGACGCCGTTTACACAGCTCCAGCAGTGGTCCCGCAATCATCAATTATATTGCCCGAACTGCCGTGGCGTTGTCCATATCCGTGGCGGAGCAGAGAAACGTACGCAGGTACATTTCGCGCACCAGAAAGGCGAGTGCGCGTGGAGTACAGAAGCCGAATCAATTCGCCATGCGCAGGGTAAGCTGGTACTGGCCCAATGGCTGCGCCAGCAATATCCACAGGCCTCCATTTCTCTGGAGAAACGGCTACCAGAGCCAAACCGCATCGCCGACGTCTTTCTGCAACACACCAATAGACAGCAATGGGCCATTGAGTTCCAGTGCGCTCCCCTCGATATTGAGGAGTGGAAGATGCGCCACCAGGCATATCGAAAGGCAGGCATCACCGATTGCTGGATCATCGGCAATAATCGGCGTGAAAAACAGGAGGCCTTTATTGAGGCCCTGCTCGTCACTAATCGTGAGTTGCTATTCCTGGATCCACTCGTCAATCCTCCATGGGCCTGGCTGCGCTGGCCCATCACACGCCAGCAGGCGCTGGAAAGGCAGCGGGTCCCAGCAGCCGAACAGGCAGCACATCCTCAGAGCGCCACTATCGATGGCTGGGTGGGGCGCACCGGCTATGGTATGACCATTCTGGGCACACTAAATGAAATTCAACTCGATAGACAGGCCAGGCTGATCCATCCCACACGGGTGGCACTGGAACAGCGCAATACCCTGCTGCAAGAGATGGAGACAGCCACAGCGATAGATGAACAACAGCTTGTGGACTACCTGCGACCAGCCCTCAATGATGCCACGCTCCGCTTATTTGTCATCCCTTTGTTGCATGCTTATCGGCTGGATCCTGAACTGGCACGCCGCTATAACTATGGTCGTGGTCTTCCGGATCAACCGCTGCGCCCGGGCGACCAGCAACGCATTGATAAGGCCGGCCTCTGGCTACGTGGCCTGGTTATCCATGGCTATACGCAGGAAAAACTGCAACTGGTAATCAGAGAGTTCCCTTTTGCCGGACCCTACGCAGCATTCAGGGGCTACGCCGAGACCTTGCTGGCACTTGCCTCACAACGGTAAAATACGTATCCCCTGATCAATATTTCCCACCACTTTTTTGAGTATAGCCTATACTATAGGTATCTGAAACCAAACGCTTTTGCTACACGTAATCTACTCAGTGAGACGGATTAATCTATCAATAATGCCGTAGCGAAGTACGACTTGTGTATAGAGAAAGGATAAACCGCATGAACAGCTTTGTGAAAGGTATTCTCTTTGGGGTTGGTATTGGTTTGCTCGTCGCTCCTATGAAGGGTGATGAGATGCGTCAGCTGGTCAGTGAGCGTCTTGGCGAACTGCGCGGCTACATTCCTGAAAATGAGCAGATCGACGTCTATAAGGGCCAGATCACCGATCGTGTGAACCAGACCGCTGGCGCACTGAAGGATTATGCCCAGCAGGCGGCGACAACCGTAAAGAGTTCAGCCAATAATCTCAGCAACATCGCCCAGAATGCTGGTACGACGTTGAAGTCCAGCGGCCAGGATGTAGCTAGCACTACCAAAGATACCCTGAACTCAACGAAAAACAGCTCGTCCAGTTTATAAGAGCCAACCACCATATAAGTATGGCTTATGTTGGCATAAGCCATACTTATATGATAAAAAAAGATCCGCGTTGCTATTTCTTTCCATTCTATAGCAGCTACAGCGGATCTTTTTTTTATGGAGTGAGTCTGACAAATTAGTATTTATAGAAATGTTGCAGGGCTTCCTCTTCTGGCGATTTATCCGCAAAGAACAAGGCTTCTTCGCGTTTAACAGCGATATAAGATGTGGCCAGCAGTGGCCCCAGCGCGTCGAGCAACACCTGGTCTTGCTCTAAAGCATCCAGAGCTTCATTCAAGGACAGGGGCAGGCGACGGATACCAAGCTGTGCGCGTTCCTCATCGCTATAATTCCCCGGGTCGATCACCTGGGCATCCCCAGGCTCAATTTTGTTGATGATACCATCCAGGCCAGCCGCAATCAGTGCACCTATTGACAGATAGGGATTACCACTGTGGTCGGCACATTTCAGTTCCAGATTGCTCGAATCCTGTTCGCGCCCCTTAAAGAGCGATGGTACGCGAATAGCCCCCTCCCGATTGTCAAAACCATAGGCTCCATAGGCGGAACTCCAGAAATGGGGAAGCAGGCGGCGATAGGAATTAGGACTGGCACAGGTAATGGCAACCAGGGCGTGCAGATGACGCAACACGCCACCGATAAAATAGAGTCCCATCTGGCTCAAGCTGCCAGGCCGATGCTCATCATAAAAAAGATTTTGCCGGGCACGCGCATGGCCCGTCATTCCCCACAGGCTGAGATGAATATGAGCGCCATTGCCTCCCTGGTCCAGAAAAGGCTTGGGAGCAAAGGAAGCGTAGAGCTGAAATAAACGAGACACGCCACGCACCGTCTCGCGCACACGCAGCACCTGGTCAGCCGCGCGCAGCGCGTCCACGTGCGTCAAAGATAATTCTTGCTGGGCCGGTCCCAGTTCAGGATGAAACAGTTCAACGGCAAATCCCTGCGCTTCCAGGGCGGCCAGGATACTATCGACGACCATTGCCTGTTCGTCCATACCAACGCTGCTATAGCAGGCACTATAGTCGGCCGGCACATACTGACCTTCAACATCCCGGGCCAGGTAAAACTCATGCTCAACCCCAACCTCTGCCCGTATATGGTGCTCAGCCAGGCGGGCCAGCATACGCTTCAAGAAGCTGCGGGGACATGCCTCCCAGGCTTCACCATCCAGGCGCACCATATCACATAGCATGCTTGCCGTATTAGGAACATAGGGGAGCACGACAAACGTCGCGGGATCGGGCAGCAGTCGGAACTCGCCAACCGGTCCCATACCTTCCACGGATGCAAGTGTCTCGACGCCGGTGAAAGCCTGCATCGCCAGCGTCTGCCCTATGCCCTCATGTATGCGATTGCCCAGTTTCCGGGCATGGGTCGCCTTGCCGCGAATAATGCCGCCATTGTCACAATATAAGAAACGCACAAGACGTATCTTAGCCGCCTGAACCTGCTGTATCACATCCCGCGTATCCATAACAATATTTTTCTCCTCATTTCAGTCTACTTCAACAGGAAAGAGCAATGACATTATTGAAAGTAGTATAACAGAGCAAGTTTAGCAAAACAATAAAATCATATGTGTAAAACACATATATACAATTAAGCACAAGAACAGAATTATCTGCTTTAAATCGAGCACAAGCATGCTTGACCTTTACTTGTATCATTACTGGTCATTCCATTCGTGCCAAGAGTAGCCTATGAGGTCAAAGTACTTCGGCCGATAAACATGGGAAGTTGATTGAAGAGGGACCCATCAGCGTTGCAGCGGATGGTGATAGCCTGACAGATGCATCTGCAGGAATGCAAGCAGAGAAGGAGGGGAAGCCATGACAGTACAAAAAAAGTTGATAGTGGCAGTCTTTAACGAGCGAGGTAGTGCAGAAAACGCCCTTGAGCAACTATACAATGCTGGTGTAAGCAGCGATCGCATTAGCTATTCTGGTTCTGATGCAGGTAACTCCGAAGGAGGCTTTGTCGAGAGCATCAAAAACCTGTTTGGTGGAACCCACACCCGTACTCCCACTGATGTCATGCACGATCTTTCAAATATGGGACTGGCAGAGGATGAGGCACAATACTATGCGCAGGAGTACGCCACAGGGAGAACAATCGTAGCCGTCCACCCCGATGAACAGAGTCAGAATGTGCTGGCGATTCTACAGAACAGCGGCGGCTATCATTTTCATAGTCCCGAAGGCACAGGGGCGGCCGCTCGCACACGCACAGAAACTGAGGTCAGGGAGAACCTGCCCGATTATACGCAAACAGAAACAGGCGGGCAATCGGCCGGTTACGATGTCAACCAACTCACACCAGCAGAGCGTAATGCGATGGAGCCGGCTAACGGAGGCTATAAGCAAGACAGCAATCGGACTGAGCATAGCGAACAACCAGTGCCAGAAACCAGCCATATCAATGAGCAAGGCGGCAAGGTGCCAGGATATAGCCTTGGCTCCACAGAAAATTATGGGCAGGCTGATACATTGCGTCAGGGTGGCACCTATGAGCAAACTGTGGAGCAGGTAAGAACTCCAGAGCATCCGGCAGGCCCGGCAGGGCCATATAGCCAGGGCATCAAGGGTGAGGTGCATACACCCAAAGAGCCAAATGAGCAGTTTAACCGCAAGCTTAATCGTGAATCCGAACCCAACCCCAACTTCGATTATAGTCGTGAGCAGCGCGAGAATCTTGATCGTGAGGACATCTAGGGAGGTTTCGCGCCTACAGCACTCAATTGTTGTTGAGGAGATAGTGCAACACCAGGGATGAGCGCATTCGCCCTCGTCCCTGGTGTTACACTATCTCCTCAACAACAGGGATTGAAACGTAATAGAAGCAGAGCCAATAACCATCAACTTCAAGGAGACTAATGGATGTTTTATTACATCACGAAAAGCCTGGCAGGGATCTGCTTTAACATACTAAATATGCTCTTGCTGGGTAATCTGCCCCCCTTTGGGGGTGTCTGTGTGATCGTGGAAAGAGATAAGCACTTTTTGCTTGTAGAGCAGCCGGACGGAACCCTGGCGTTTCCTGGCGGATTTATGAAGTGGAAAGAATCACCCGAACAGGCATTGATACGCGAGGGAAAAGAGGAGACAGGATTAGATTTGCGCCTGCACAATCTAATAGGCGTTCAACCAGGCACCTGCCGGACACTGCATCAGATGAGCACGTTGACACTCATCTATGATGGCGAGGTTGCCGGGGGCAGTTTGCGCCCCAGTTCCGAAGGCCGTCCTTTCTGGCTACCGGCGGCCGAACTTCCAAAGAGACTTGATCCATACTTCCAAACCATGCTGGAACAGTATCTGCGCCATCATGCCTTGCACAGCACAACGTCCACAGAACCTAAGAATAAGAAAGCCAACCTGTTATAGGCTATAGCCGAAGTTACAGCATGAAAAGCTAAAGACTTCGGCTATAACTACGACCCGCTATGCGCGCACTTGAAAGGTAACCGGCAGATGGCGCGGTCCCATAATGAAGACACTATGAATAGTTTCGAGAGGCTGGAGCCGCTCACGGCGAATATGCTGAAAGCGCTCTAGCAGGATACTCAAAGCGATCTTCGCCTCCAGGCGTGCCAGGGGCGCCCCCAGACAAAAATGAATACCATGTCCAAAGCCCAGGTGCCGATTAGGGGTACGCCCAATATCAAAGCGCTGAGGATCAGGGAATTGGGCCGGATCAAAGTTGGCGCTGGCCAGCCAGCCAATAATTGACTCTCCAGTAGAAATCTTGCGCCCATGTATTTCAACCGGCCGCGTGGCATAGCGTCCGACCAGTAAGGCGGGTGGACGATAGCGTAAGACCTCCTCGATTGCCTGCGGTATCAACTCAGGACGTGCATGCAACTGCTCCATCACCTCGGGATGCTCGTCGAAGCAGAGCAAAGCATTGCCAATCAGATTGGTCGTCGTGATATTGCCAGCAACCAGTAGTAAGGAACAGAAGGCCAGGATCTCTTGCTCGGACAACGAATCGCCCTCGATCTGTGCCGCCAACAAAGCGCTCACCAGGTCGTGCTGCGGTCGCAGGCGTCTCTCGGCCAGCACCTGCCGGAAATAGTCATACAGCTCATCCAGGGTCCGACGCATGATCGTGCGCACACGCGTATTGTATTCCTCAACATTGTCGCGGCTCAAATCCTCATACTCACTCACCACCATCTGATCCGACCAGTGCTTGAACTGGGCGCGATCTTTCGACGGGACCCCCAGCATCTCAGCAATAACGATAACCGGCAAAGGATACGAGAAGTCCGCGATAATATCCATCTTGCCTTGGCGAGCCACCTGGTCCAATAAGTCATTGGTAATCTCGGCGATGCGAGGCGCCATGCTGGCGATGGCTCGCGGCGTAAATGCCTGAGAGACCAGTGAGCGCAACTGCCGATGGCGCGGCGGATCAGTGGTCAACACACTCTGGCCCTTCGTCATCTCCTCGGGGTACTCGGCAAACGGCGAGCCATCCGAAGAAAACGTCTCATGATCAGAGGCCAGCGCCAGCACATCATCATACCCAAATACTTCCCAGAACTTTCCCCGCTCGTTATAAGAAACGGGACCAAACTCAGTACGCAGGGCGGTAAAGCTCTCATAAGGATGGAGCAGTTGATCTAATAAATCGCGTGGATTCATCGCAGGTCCGGTGCTTCTTCTGGGGATACACTCCCTTGCAAACACCATCTCCTTTCTCTCACCGCTAGCTCTTTAGCATTGTATACCAACACATATTATAGTAGTTCAAATCGTCCCAGAAAACAAATCAGCACAACGACATGTTACAGCTTCTCATGCATATAGCTCAACAAGCTGGCATTACTGAACTGTGCTTGCTTCGTTGATTAAAAAAGAGGGATCAATAACTATTTTCAGGTAGGAGAAATCTTCAATGTCTTCTGAATGGCAACGCGGTGAATATACTATCAGTACCGACAAACAACGCTTAGATATCGACGTGATCCATAACTTCCTCACCCGAGCATACTGGTCAATCGGCGTTCCACGCGAGACGGTGGAACGGGCTCTAGAACATTCAATGCCCTTCGGGCTCTATAAAGATCAGGAGCAAATCGGCCTTGCGCGCATCGTTACCGATTATACAACCTTTGCTTATATCGCAGATGTCTTTATACTGGAACCTTATCGTGGCCAGGGTCTCAGCAAATGGCTGATGGAGGTAATCCTGGCTCATCCTGATCTGCAGGGGTTGCGGCGCTGGCTCTTGATGACCAAAGATGCACATGGCCTTTATCAACAGTTCGGCTTCAGCGCCCCCCATTATCCAGACCGCGTTCTGGAAATACTCAATCTCGATATCTATACTCACGCCAACGAATAGGCGGCGAGAGGGCGTGCAACAGTCAATCTTATACCTCTATGGAAAGCCCGGACAGGTGTTTGATCGGCAGGCAGCATGCGACTTTCATGAGCAATGGAAACGTGCTATACTCAAGCAAAAAGTTACATGAATAAGCACAAGTTTTTTTCAGAGGAATAGAAACACATCCATGCAGCAGCGAGAGACACGGATTATCCAGCTCGATCCCAACCACCTGGACGAACCATATGCACGGCAGCAGATCGAGTATGCGGCCCGGTTATTACGAGAAGGTGAGCTGGTAGTTTTGCCGACCGAGACGGTATATGGCCTGGGCGCCAACGCCTTCAATGCACAGGCAGCCGAGCAGATCTTCATCGCCAAGGGACGGCCCTTGAGCGATCCTTTAATCGTGCATATCGCTGATGAGCATGAACTGGAAAATATTGTGTCCCAGGTACCCGAAGCGGCCCGCAAGCTAGCCGCGGCTTTCTGGCCGGGACCCCTGACGATGATCATGCCGGCCGGTCCCCGCGTGCCCGGTCTGATTACCTCGGGACTCCCAAATGTCGCCGTACGCATGCCCGCCCATCCGATCGCCCGGGCCTTGATTCGCGCAGCGGGAGTGCCCGTAGCCGCTCCCAGCGCCAACCGCTTCATGCACGTCAGCCCCACCACCGCCCGGCACGCCTACACAGACCTCAAAGGACGTGTCCCCTTGATCCTGGATGGTGGTCCCTGCACGGTGGGGGTTGAGTCTACCATCCTGGATCTCTGTGCCGAAATCCCTACCATCCTGCGCCCGGGCGGCGTTGGCCTGGAAGCGTTGCGCCGCGTACTTCCACAGGTACGGCCGCCACGAGCGGGACAGGTACACGACGAAGAAGAGGAGCTCACCCAGGCCCGAGTAGCCCCGGGACAGATGCGCGTCCACTATTCTCCCAGCATACCAGCGTATCTGTTTGAGGGATCGGTAGCAGCTATGCGCCAGGCTATGCTGGCCGAGCTACAAACGCGCCAGGCGCGGGGGGAGCGCGTAGGGGTTTTGATCGCCGATGAGGACCTGAACACATTCCAGGAAAGCGGGGCCATTATCTACAGCCTGGGCCATACGCCCGAGCAAGTTGCCACTCACCTCTTCGCCGGTCTGCGCACCCTGGAAGATGCAGGCGTCAACGTCATCCTCTGCCGCAGCTTCGCAGAACAGGGATTGGGATTGGCCATTCGCGACCGCCTGCTCAAGGCAGCTGGCAGCAAAGTCACAAAAGTCTAGTAGCTCAGTGCTTTTTAAGATGGTGAATTTTGAGGGCGATCTGCAGCGCCAGTCGCAGCTCGGGATCTTCGAGTGAGCGGCCAAGCAGGGCTTCGATGCGATTGAGGCGATAGAGCAGAGAGTTACGATGAAAATGCATGGTGCGTGCCATCTCGCTGAGATTGCCGTTGCAGCGGAAGAAGCCTTCCAGCGTCTCAACGTAGGTGCTATCGTTATTGAGCAGCGGGCCTAGCGTCTCATAGTAAAAATCATCCAGCTCACTATGCCCATTGAGATGGAAGAGCAGGCGATAAATGCCCAGGCGGGCAAACGAGTGCATGTTCCCCTCGCCAAAGAGACGGCGTCCGATCTCCAGCGCTTGTTGCGCTTCGCGGAAGGAGAGAGGGAGACCCTGCAGATTCTTCGCGATCCGTCCAATGCCACAGGAATAGATCGGGCGCGCGGTGCCATTATTTTTCTGGGAAGAGATGCGAAAGACGACGCGCTCCAGGCGCGAATAGAGCGAATTTTCAAGCTCCCGCTCGTTCTCACTCTGATCGTCAAAAGGCGGCAGAGGCAGGATCGCGATCACGCGGCGGGCCTCGCTCTGTACCCAGCAAGCTGGCCATTCGCGCAAAAGCTCTTCGCGAACGCGCTTATTCCACTGGGCATAGGCACTACTGCTCGAAAAATCATGCTCACCAGGCGAAATCTCAAACACGACGATGGACTGTGGGGTCGTTAAATCATAGCCCAGCAAGCGGGCACGCGCCATCATCTCTTCGGGCTGCTGATAGTGGCCCTGAATAACATCAGTAAACGCTTCGACCTGGTAGCGGCTCTCAACCTCGGTGCGATCGCGTTCACGCGCGAACTCAATGGCGATAATCGGAGTAGCCTGCCCCAGAATGATGCGCTCCAGATAATCGAAATCGCTCTCGTTACCGATCAGAGAAAGATAACCAGCGATCTCATGGCGGCTACTGGGGATCGGTTCCACCACGCGCAGCAGCCCCTGACGCCGGAGCTGTTCATCGGTCAGTGGACTGGGCAATGTCAGAGGGGTAGCATTGGCTGGTGCCGCCTGCAGACGCACATGCTGATCAGCATCCTGGATCACCACCCACTTACCGCGATTGGTCGCAAGATACTCACAGACACCCTGAATACCAGCCCCTTGCAAACTTAATTGCATCAACTGGCTGGCAATCTCGGTTGCTTTACGCTCGGTTTCGCCACGAAAACTCACCACGAACGTGATCACTTCCCGCTCAATCTCTTCAAGCAGAGCATTGAGCGGAAGCAAAATCAGAGGCAGATGCATCTGATCGGCGAAATCTCGCGCTTCCGCACCCAAAGCCTCCACAGACGGCGCAGCAACCGCAACAACCGCTACGCCAGCCTGGTGCAGACTCTTCAGGAGATGGGGGAGGGTTTCATCCAGGCGCCGTAACTGTGACAGCGTCAGTAAAGCGAGCTCTCCGCCCTGCACGCTTTCGAATGCAGGCAAGCGAGAACGCATACGACACGCCCACGTGACACGACGCTCCAGACCCCCTCCGCCAGCTACTAATTGTGCGTCACGTGAGGCGAGCAGAGTCAAGATGTTTCGGACTGAAGCCGAAGATTGTGATTGCGACGGGGATAAACTGCTCATAACTCACACGCAAACTAGCAGTGCATAAAGTAATACAAATTAACGGCGAGCTGTTGCGGGAGCCGAAGCGGCCTTCTGAGCACGCTGCTTCTCTTTCAGCTTTCTCGCTTTTTGTAAATGCTTATGCCAGGCAACTTTCTTTGTCTTGTTCATTGTATTATACAACCTTTCATCTAAAAATGTTACTCTTCGATATCGGAATTACCCTCAAATTCGAACTCGTTCAGATCTTCGGAGTCGTCACCACCATCGTAGTACTCATCATCGGTCCCCATTTCGTCATCCTCGTCGCGGTCATGACGCAAAATGGAGTCCTTGATATAAGCACGAACGGTGTCGCCACTCCCTTGAGAGGGGAAGCTGACGGTACCAAACATATTGGGATGCTGATACTCTTCGCGAATAATGATGCGAACAAGATGCAGATCCAGGGTCAGAATACCTGCGGCATACCGATTGCCTTCTTTGATATAGCTGATCAAACGGCCCGCCAGACGAGGCTCAACCTGACCAATCGTCTCTTCGGCCGCATTGCGCACCAACAAACGATGGCTATCGACAACCAGATTAACGCGATCCCCGACACCCAGACGTGAGAGAACAGGAGCGGGGCCCAGGTTTATCAGTTCGGTTGTGCCGGTCTTGCCCGTCTCTTCAATGAAGAGCCGTGGATCGATACGATCTACACCAACGGGTCCAGGAGCGGATGCATCCTGCAACGTCTGCAAGCGATCCAGATTCTTCCTGGCAATAGTGTTTGCCGGGCTATATTTTAAGGTCTGTGAATACGCTTGTCGAGCCTCAGAATACTGGCCCAACTCACTATACGCCTTGCCCAAACGATTGTACGCATCTGGTTCCTGGGAAAACATATTGAGAATATTCTTATTCGTCAACACCGCTTCTCCCCACTGGCCTTCTTGAGCCTGCCGGATCGCCAGATCGGTCCACTGCTTCTTCAGTCGTAACTTTTCTTCAGCAGACATTGCTTGTGTCATTAAAGCCTCCTCCAACTTCGTGGATATGTTGTGTTGTATAGCTTACGCACTTAAACAAAAAGCACGCACGATAACGCAACTTATAGTACAACCGCCTCACCTTGTAATGACCAGGCTGTGGCCCGTTCGATGCGCACGTGTACAAAGTCGCCGGGTTGAAAAACACGCTGACCCTCGGATGATGTGCTATCCGGCACGGGGCAGAACACCAGTTTATTGCCGCGGTTGCGTCCCTTCAACTGCTGGCGCCCATGCGTCATATTTGTGTCCTCAACCATCACTTCCTCTACCTTCCCCACATAAGACTGATTCAGTTCAAACGCGATCTTACCCTGAATTTCCTCCACGGCATGCAGACGGCGCTTCTTTTCTGCCAGGGGAACATCATCCTCCCAGCGGGCCGCGACCGTTCCAGGACGCACCGAGTAAGCAGCGACATGAACGACATCAAAACGGATCTTCTCCAACAAATCCAACGTATGCTGGAACTCTTCTTCAGTTTCACCGCAGAAACCGACAATAATATCAGTCGACAAGGTAATATCTGGCCACAGCTCGCGCACGCGCTCAATGCGCTCGACGTACTCATCCAGGGAATAACCCCGCTTCATACGCTTGAGCATGGCATCGTCGCCGGACTGGACCGGGATATTGAGATGCTCACATACCTTTGGAAGATGCGCCATGCGCTCAATCATACTATCCGTCATGTGGCGCGGATAGGAGGTCATAAAACGAATGCGCTCCAACCCATCGATCTCGCTTAAATTGGTCATCAGATCCGCCAGGTCGGGCTGATCGGGCAGGTCCAGACCATAGGCCTCGACGGTTTGACCCAGCAGGGTCAATTCTTTAGCGCCCTTATCTACCAGCGATCGAGCCTCGATCATCAGCTCATCCATCGGACGGCTACGCTCACGCCCCCGGCGATAAGGCACGATACAATATGTACAGACCTTATTGCACCCAAGGACGATCGGCAGCCAGGCGCTCGGGCTCGCCTTGGCCGGCTCTATCTTAGTCGGATAATGGGCGATACGCTCCCCAGGCTTAGGGGTAATAGCCATGGGAAGCACCGTACGCTTACCGGCACGGCTGGTGGAGGTCGCAAATGTAGGCAGGTCAGGAAAGACGGGGATCTCATCGTCTGTCGTCTCATCGCTGGCATCGGGCATAAATTCAATGTCCAGGCAGCCGGCGCCGGAGATAAGGGTCCATCGCTCTTCCAAAAAACGCGGTAAAATATCTGCATGCTCAACCTTCATAAAAAGATCGATATGCGGATAGCGCTTTTCCAGCGCATCGATCGTCTTCTGGTTGCCAATCATGCATCCCATTAAAGCCACCAGAAGATCGCTACGCTCGTTCTTGGCCCGTTTCAATTGAGCAAGCAGATTATGCGCCTTCTCCTCGGGTGCTTGCCGCACGCTACAGGTGTTCAGCACAACCAGATTGGCCTGCTCCATGCTGGCTTCTTCCCACCCTAATTCATCAAGCATAGTCTGAATGCGCTGAGAGTCAGCCTGATTCATTTGACAGCCAACTGTCCAGATATGATATTTTCCCCGTGGAATACTAATTGTGGTCATTTCAGAGCCTCTCTTCGAGCATCAATAGCCTGTGTAGTAGCATATGGGATATCTTTTACCTACTCGTCCTTATTCTAGGATGGACGGTATTATACACCATGTAAGGTTGCCTGTCACCATTCTAGCGTGCAGATTTTTGATCAATCGTGTACTGTGTCTGGAACAACAGTACACGATTGCTGACTTATTTCTTTGGGCGCCGATCTTCTACCCGTGCGCTGGCAGTCTTGGATTCGCCTCCGGTAGCTCGAGGTAAGCTATCCTGAGGCACGAGCTCAACTTTCGGGGTGTTACCGGTAATCGATTTAACGGCGGCGGCCATGCGCCCCTGAAGCGACGTAACACGCTCCGCGTCCTCAAGCACCGAGCTATCATTGACTTCGACCTTCAGAGCGAAGGTGTCGAGATCATTTTTGCGATCGACGATAATGCGGAAGTTCGAGGCAGTCTCCGGAAACTGTACCAGCGCGGCCTCTACCTGGCTGGGGAAGACGATCAGGCCGCGAATTGAGACGGCATCATCGCTACGCCCCTTGATGGCCGCGATTTTGGGATGGGTGCGACCGCAGGCGCAACGCTCCTCCCACCAGAGGCGAGAGAGATCGCGGCTGCGATAGCGGATCATGGCGCTACCATCGCCCGTCAGCCACGTCCAGACCAGTTCACCATCGGTACCCTCCTCAACCGGTTCACCGGTCTCGGGATTGATGCACTCGACCAGGAAGCTATCAGCCCAGGCATGCATGCCATCGCGCACCTCGCACTCACAGGTCATACCGGGTCCAAGGAACTCGGTCATCCCGAACTCATCATAAGCGGTAATGCCAAAGAGGTTCTCGATCTTCTGACGCGTCTCCCACGGCCACGGCTCGGCTCCGAACAGACCAATCTTTAACTGCGTATCCTTGAAATCCAGCCCCTGCTCGGCCGCCTTATTACCAACATAGAGGCCGACCGAAGGCGTCATACAAAAAGCCTTGACCCCGAAGTCCCTGATAAAATCGAACATGCGCTCATACTGGCGAGCATCGGAACCCATCGGAATGGACATCACATCCATAGCCATCGCGCCATAATGGAAGCCAAAGCCCCCCGTTGGCAGGCCATAGCCATAGCAGTTCATCAACACATCGCCTGGACGCAGACCCACCATCCACAGCTCACGCGCATTTAAATCGGCCCAGTTCTGAATATCCTTTTTGGTCGCGAAGACCGGCACGCTCTTGCCGGTGGTTCCACTGGTCGCATGCAGTTGAAGCGCACCCCCTTCACCACCCATCGAACGCATCGCCGTCCCCAGGGGGTATGCGGCGCGCACCGTCTTCTTCTCCAGAAAAGGAAGCTTACGAATATCATCTAACGTACGGATATCAGAAGGCTTCACACCAGCTTCATCATAGAGATTTCGATAGAATTGATTTTGCGTATACGCGCGCTCAACGATGGCCTGAAGTCGCTCCAGTTGCAGCGCCTGTAGCTTCTGCTTCGGTAGCGTCTCCATCTCCTCATTAAAGAACTTGCGATGACTTACCACAGAATATCCTCCAAATCCATCGCACTTTCATTCCCGGCAAGCGGCAAGTAGACTCCTGTATTTCTACCCATCGCGGGATATGATAGTATCAACATAGAAATATTTCGGTGCCTTCCTTCATTCAGGAAGAGGCATCAATAGTCAAAATATAGGGTATGCTTTAAAGAAAGGCTTATGCCTGGCACCCATTCTACCATGGTCGCCTGATCACGTCCATTATAGGGCGGCAAAATAGGAGTGGGTGCCAGCAGGGTATAAGGGCATACAGGAGTATTTTTAGGCATGACAGATACAATTCGAGCCATCATCTGGGATCTGGACGGTGTCATCATCGACAGCGCAGAGGAGCACAAGCGCTCCTGGTACCGCCTGGCGGCAGAGGAAGGGCTCCCTTTTAGCGATCAGCAATTCTACGATACATTCGGCATGCGTAATGACGCCATCATACCCATCCTGTGGAACATCACCGACAAAGCACGTGTGCAGGAGCTGGCGGATAAAAAAGAAGCCTACTTCCGAGAGTTTGTGCGCGATACGGCCGCTCCCCTGCCAGGGGCCATTGAGCTGCTGGCCGGCCTGAAGGCCGGAGGCTACAAGCAAGCGCTGGCCTCCTCAACCCCCATCAAAAATATCGAAGTCATCAGTGAAGCCCTGGGACTCAAGAGATACCTCAGCGCGCTCGTCTCAGGCGAGACCGTTCCTCATGGCAAGCCAGCCCCCGACGTTTTTCTCAAGGCGGCCGCCGAGCTGGGCATAGAACCAGCCCACTGCCTGGTCATCGAAGACGCCGTCGCGGGCGTTGAAGCCGCCCATCGCGGAGGCATGTACTGCATCGCTGTCGCCGGAGAAAGGGACCTCCCCGGACTCAAGGCCGCCGAGCTCATGGTCAAAGACCTCACACAGGTTAGCCCTGAAATTATCCGTGATCTCGCTTGACAGGCACCTTAAAGCGTGGCATCATGAAAAGGTAGCGCAGCTACAACAACATCATGGAGGTGTAGGGGCCCCGGTGGGTCTCACCGTCTTCAAAACGGCTGGGGGGGCGCTCGGCGCGTTCCCCGGTGGGTTCGACTCCCATACGCCTCTGTTATCCTCTTTTCATAACATTTGGGATTTCCACTGTAACTCCGAAATGAAATAAGATTCCATCGTAACTCCGAAAAAAGTAAAAAATAGAGAAATTTTTTTCTATCATATAAGCCATCTATTACAGATATGTAATCAATAGTCATTTTATTTTTATTGACCTCAGCATAAGGTTCTAAAGTCGTCCATACTCAAACCGATAAAAGGAGGTATGAGCAAGAAAGAACAACATCCCAACGATTGGCGTGAATGGCGACGACTGCGCGCTTGGCAGCTGTATACGCAGGGCTGGAGACAAAAAGACATCGCCGTAGCCCTTGGAGTAACCGAAGGAGCGGTGAGTCAGTGGATGAGCCGAGCCAGGAAAGAGGGCTCGGAGTCCTTGCGACAACAACCGCCACCAGGTCCCCAGCCCAAACTGACCGAAGAACAGCGAGCCCAGTTGCCCGATCTGCTGGCCAAAGGGGCCGAGCACTATGGGTTCCGCGGCCAGGTATGGACCACAGCCCGCGTGGCAGTGCTTATCAGGCAGCACTTTGGGGTCAGCTATCATCCCGCCCATTGCAGTCGCCTCCTGCGGAGCCTCAAGCAGAGTGTCCAAAAACCGGAGGAACACGCCAGCCAACGCAATGAAGAGGCGATCAACGCCTGGACAGACGAACGGTGGCCCGCGCTTAAAAAAAAGCCGAGCAGGAACAGCGGCAGATCGTCTTTGTAGACGAGTCGGGCTTTTACCTGCTGCCGATGGCGGTGCGCACGTATGCTCCGGTGGGCCAGACACCAGTGTTGCGAGTGCCGCTGACACGCGATCATGTCTCGGCGATTGGGGCGATTACCCCGCAGGGACGTCTCTTTATGCAGACGCAATCTCATTCCTACAAAGGAGAGGATGTGGTTGGTTTTCTCAAGCACCTGCTTCGCCAGATTCCCGGGAAGTTGCTGGTGATCTGGGATGGATCGAGCATCCATCGCTGCCAAGCGGTCAAAGACTTCTTGGCGCAGGGAGGCGCAGCTCGCCTTCACCTGGAACGCTTGCCTGCCTATGCGCCTGAGTTCAATCCGCAGGAAGGGGTGTGGAATTTGCTCAAACGTCGTGAACTTAAGAATGTGTGTTGCAAGGATTCCACCGAGCTGAGTTATGCCTTGCTGCTGGCTCTTGCCCGCCTTCGGCATCGCAAGCAGACCTTGCGTCACTGTTTCGTTCATGCTGGCTACTCACTTTAGCTTTTTATGCTGAGATCAATAGTTAGTGTGTAAAAGTACATCGGTACGCATGGAGGATCTACGCCAACCACGAAAGAAGCTCAAAAAAAAGATCTACTGGAAGACTATAGGAATGTGATTTTTTTATCCTGTGGCACTTATCTATTCCAATACACGCATTCTGAAATGGATTAATCCACGATAGTGCTTAGCCAGTTAAGGCAACAGTAAAATAGCATCAGAGATTCCATTTGTTTACTATCATTGTCTTGTAAGAAAAGTTATATTAAGCGCCAAATCATCGCTTTATTCTGCAGATCAGTTGACATAATGTATTTGCCATCAGGCGACCAGGATAACGTTTGTATTTCGGCATCATGCCCAGAACAGGTTATTACCATCTTGCCAGTGAGCGCCTCCCACACATGAATGACCTTATCATAGCCAGCAGACGCGATATAACGCTGATTAGGAGACCAGACCACATCCCTCACAATATCATTATGCCTCTTATACATCGACATTGTCTGACCTGATATCGCTTCCCATACATATACAATATGATCAAAGCCGCTCGAAGCCAGATATTGACTATCTGCGGACCATTTGACAGCCAATACCTCATCAGTATGCTTATGGTAGATCACATCACTTTTGCCAGTGCTCACATTGTAAAGTGTCACCGTGCTCTCTGAGATTGTGGCAATGTGTCGACTATCTGGAGACCAAATACCCGCAGTAGTATCAGATAAGACATGTTGAGGTCGATTAAAAGCATTGGAAGTTAATTTCCCCGGTCCTGCCTGAGGGGGTAACATGTTCCGGTTTGGTAACTCTGATACAGTCCCAGAAAACAATATTCCAGACAACCCCAGAGAAAATTGACGCCGTGAAATTTCCGGTTCTACGTTATCGATCTCTTGGCTGGTTTGCTCTATATTGCGTTTGATTGTTTTTTCGTTTTGCACCCTGAGAAACACCTTTCTGTGAAGTATACCTTCCATCTATCGCACATCTATCTATAATTATATGTTTTTTCTACACTTCCTCCTCATCCGCACCTAATAACTTGAGTGTGTTTTTTTGGACTTCTGTCAATCCCTGCACCCGCGTAATATTCATGTGTTCATAAGGCCTGTCACTTCTCAATGTATGCAAACACTTACTGTTCTGTCTATTCCAAAGCTTAATTACTCCATCAATACAGCCACTGGCAAGGGTCTTGCCATCTGGGTTGAAGGCGACTGATCTCACCCAATGGGTATGGCCGTGGAACGTGTTGAGGCATTGGCCATTACTAATTTTCCACAAGCACACCGTCTGGTCGTCACTACCGCTGATAAGAAGCTTACCATCAGGGCTGAAGGCCACAGACCAGATCAAATTGCTATGACCGTGGAGCGTGTTAAGACACTGGCCACTGACAACGCTCCATAGGCGTATTGTCTGGTCATAACCTCCGCTGGCAAGGGTTTTGCCATCTGGACTGAAAGCCACTGATAAAATCGAGTTGGTATGACCATGCAGGGTGTTAAGGCACTGCCCGCTGGTAACGTCCCACAGGCGTACCGTTACCGTATGGTTAAAATAGCCGCTGGCGAGGGTTTTGCCATCTGGACTGAAAGCCACCGAACTAATATTAATGTGGTCACGGAAAGTATTGAGACACTGGCCACTGACAACGTCCCACAGGCGTATTGTCTGGTCATAACCACCGCTGGCGAGGGTTTTGCCATCTGGACTGAAGGCCACCGACCTGACCGCATTGGCGTGTCCATGGAGAGTATTGAGACACTGGCCACTGACAACATCCCATAGTCGTACCGTCTGGTCACTGCTCCCGCTGGCAAGGGTTTTGCCATCAGAGCTGAAAGCCACCGACCTGACCGCATTGGCGTGTCCATGGAGAATATTGAGGCACTGGCCGCTGGTAACGTTCCACAAGCGTACTGTCTGGTCACTGCTCCCGCTGGCAAGGGTTTTGCCATCAGAGCTGAAAGCCACCCGCCAGACCGCATCAGTATGATCATGGAGCGTGTTAAGACACTGGCCACTGGTAACGTCCCACAGGCGTATTGTCTGGTCATAACCTCCACTGGCGAGAATTTCGCCATCGGGGCTGAAGGCTACCGACCAGACTTCATTAGTGTGGCCATGGAACGTATTGAGGCACTGGCCGTTGTCGATCCTCCACAAGCGTACCGTCTGGTCAAAACTGCCGCTGGCAAGGATTTTGCCATCGGGGCTGAAGGCTACTGACCAGATCGCATTGGTGTGGCCGCGGAGTGTGTTGAGACACTGGCCGCTGGTGACGTCCCACAGACGTACTGTCTGGTCATCGCTTCCGCTGGCAAGGGTTTTACCATCAGGGCTGAAGGCCACCGATTTGACCTCGTTAATGTGGTCGTGGAATGTGTTGAGACACTGCCCGCTGGTAACATTCCACAGACGTACTGTCTGATCATCGCTTCCGCTGGCAAGGGTTTTGCCATCAGGGCTGAAGGCCACCGAGCTAACCCAGTTAGTATGTCCTCGTAAGGTTTTCAGTGGGAGGCCACTTGTCGTATCCCAGACGCGGATCTCCCCTCCCACCGTCCCTGCTGCTAGAAAGTCGCTATAAGGACTCAATGCCACAGAAAGAATACTTCCAAAGTTATCAGTAAACACTGACGTCGATAGATTAGCATACGAAAAATTGACCTCAGGTAAATTTGCTTCTTGCAGATATGCTTGTCGCACTACTAAATGCGAGAAATCAAAGCCACGCAAATTGTAGCCAGTTTGAACCAGTAGATTTAGAATATTTCCTACTTCGTAATCATCTGGCTGTTCTGGCAACCCGCGTAGTACAACAAGTCTTTGCCGGAACTTTTCTTCAAGTTTTCTTCGCCCTAGCATTGTAAAGAGCTTTTGTGCAATGACATTCAGGATCAATTGGAACTGGCTCTCACGGACGAACGCTTTTGCCTGGGACTTGAGCAATGCATGTCTAGCAAACAAATCTGGTTTGCCTGTGATAACTTCCTGGACAACAAGCTCATTAAAACGATCCGTGACAACTTCCATAATTGCTGGTTGCAATGTAAAACTTCCAGCTATGCCCTGTTCAATCAATGAACGACGTTGTAAGGCTTCAAGGGCTTCCAATATTCTCCCTTTAGATACAGGTTGGACACTATTATCACGTAAAGTTTGCAAAGATATTGCTTCACGCTCTATCGCTAACCAATAGATAACCTGTTGCTCTAATAGTGATAATCGTGCAAATTGATCATTTAAAAACTTACGCAGATCGGGATGCTCATTCAATGAAATATCGTCGAGATACTTAGATATATTTCCTCCATAGCTTTCACGAATTGCTAGCGAGACAATCATGAGCATCTGTGGATTTCCAGCTAAACGTTCCACTAAAGTCTTCAAGGAACGTTCCTCCCCTGACAAACCCTTATTCTTTAATATGGCCCGAGCATCGTCTATATTCAACCCTCTTAAATGGTAGGTATGGACAGACGATCCTTCACCTTCTAGCCAGTTGATCTCTTTTAGTTGCTCCCGGCTCGTTACCAACAGACAACTCTGGTGTCTACTTTCTCCAAGGAGAGTTATGAGTTTGCCATACTGCTCATAACCATCTTTGTATTCTGCTGCGCTGCTACCACTTTTTAAGATTGCTTCAGCATTATCCAAAATAATGAGGCAGCGCCTTTTCTGCAATTGCTTCACAAGTAGGCGCATCTGCCCATCCACTTCTTGTGGGATCGGGATCTGTTGTCCACGAGTCAAAAATTGCAGACAATCCTGTAACACGTGCTCAAAAGGTGGAGCATTGAGTAGCCTGCGCCAGAAGATTTTGCTAAACGTCTGCTGTTCTTGATCGATCAGTTTCGCAACCAGGCTAGTCTTACCAATACCACCCATGCCAATTATGGAAACTAAACGACAATGTTCGTCTACAATCCAATGCTTTATCTTCTTAATCTCATCCATACGTCCATAAAAATTTTCAACATGAGGAGCTTCACCCATATCGGTTTGCTCTATGTCATCCGAGGTAAATTTTACTATAGCATCAGTTTTCTTAGCCGATGTAAGTGCTTTTTCTGAAGTATCAGCAAGCACTAGTGATGTATTAAGCATGGCAACATCTGCTGTCTGGATGTTTTGCTCCGGCAAATTATGTTTTTCCTCTTTTTTATCAGACGAAATAGAAGTATGTAACCATTGCCCTAAAGCGATAATAACGCTCAAAGCAGGGACAACAACTGTAAGAAGTACATTATTTAAATTTGAAGGCCAGTAGATAATTTTAAGATTGCCTAGTACAGTAAATACAGTACCAACGATTAAAAACAAGAGCATGACTATTAAAAGTATAATAACAATAATTTCTGATCGAGAATATCTACCTCTTCTATCATTTGGTTTTTGGCCCATCATATCATATCACCTTACATCCATAAAAATAATGCTAAGAATTAATAATATCATTTTGCCTAAAATATAATATAGCATTTTTATATAATAATTAACAGAGCTAGTGAGGAGCTTACAAAGAACAGTTTGTTATTGATCTCAGCATAAAAAGCTAAAGTGAGTAGCCAGCATGAACGAAACAGTGACGCAAGGTCTGCTTGCGATGCCGAAGGCGGGCAAGAGCCAGCAGCAAGGCATAACTCAGCTCGGTGGAATCCTTGCAACACACATTCTTAAGTTCACGACGTTTGAGCAAATTCCACACCCCTTCCTGCGGATTGAACTCAGGCGCATAGGCAGGCAAGCGTTCCAGGTGAAGGCGAGCTGCGCCTCCCTGCGCCAAGAAGTCTTTGACCGCTTGGCAGCGATGGATGCTCGATCCATCCCAGATCACCAGCAACTTCCCGGGAATCTGGCGAAGCAGGTGCTTGAGAAAACCAACCACATCCTCTCCTTTGTAGGAATGAGATTGCGTCTGCATAAAGAGACGTCCCTGCGGGGTAATCGCCCCAATCGCCGAGACATGATCGCGTGTCAGCGGCACTCGCAACACTGGTGTCTGGCCCACCGGAGCATACGTGCGCACCGCCATCGGCAGCAGGTAAAAGCCCGACTCGTCTACAAAGACGATCTGCCGCTGTTCCTGCTCGGCTTTTTTTTAAGCGCGGGCCACCGTTCGTCTGTCCAGGCGTTGATCGCCTCTTCATTGCGTTGGCTGGCGTGTTCCTCCGGTTTTTGGACACTCTGCTTGAGGCTCCGCAGGAGGCGACTGCAATGGGCGGGATGATAGCTGACCCCAAAGTGCTGCCTGATAAGCACTGCCACGCGGGCTGTGGTCCATACCTGGCCGCGGAACCCATAGTGCTCGGCCCCTTTGGCCAGCAGATCGGGCAACTGGGCTCGCTGTTCTTCGGTCAGTTTGGGCTGGGGACCTGGTGGCGGTTGTTGTCGCAAGGACTCCGAGCCCTCTTTCCTGGCTCGGCTCATCCACTGACTCACCGCTCCTTCGGTTACTCCAAGGGCTACGGCGATGTCTTTTTGTCTCCAGCCCTGCGTATACAGCTGCCAAGCGCGCAGTCGTCGCCATTCACGCCAATCGTTGGGATGTTGTTCTTTCTTGCTCATACCTCCTTTTATCGGTTTGAGTATGGACGACTTTAGAACCTTATGCTGAGGTCAATAATCAACTTAACAACGCAACCGCTATCATAGCTGATCCATACAGGACGATGAGGTGCCATCATGCTTGGATAGAAACGCAAAAGCAATACTAGAGTATTAAATTTGCTTTTACTTTTTTCGGAGTTACGCTGGAATTTCCACAAAATTGTTGCTTACAGCTTCATCTGTAGTTTTGTAGATTCTACAAAACTACGCTTCTCAATCAAGCTCCAAAGCAATTCAGCCTTTATTATTCACAAGTAAAGATAAACTAAATGCTGCTGCATTTCGCTCTCCACATATGATAAGAGTATGTATATATGTTACTATAATACAGGTGGTATTTTTGCGGCTAAAGCCAATAAGTGTTTTGTGGCTTCGAAGGAGCAACGATATGATATCAACACCTCCCATGCTTTCTGGCTCTCCCGTAGTTGGTAATCTGCTTGAGTTTATGAAAGATCGTCAGGGTCTCTTGCAAAGAGGTTTTAATACCCTGGGTCCTATCTTCGGCATTCGCTTGCTCAATCAACCAGTAGCCTTCCTGATAGGACCAGAATATCAACAGATATTCTTTACCGAGACAGACAAAAAACTGAGCATGCATAAATCTTATGCCTATCTGAAAGCTGCATTGGGCGAGGTTGGTTTTACAGCCCCCCCAGAGACATACTTCGCGCAACGCCCTATTCTACTCAAACCATTCAAAAGCGAAAAAATGATTAAGTACGTTGCCATTATGCAGCAGGAAGTTCAGCAATGGCTTGATACGCTTGAAGATCAGGGAGTGTTTGAGCTGCGTGCGACAGTAACCCAGGTTGTACAAAATGTGGCAGCGCACGCATTAATGGGCAAAGATTTTCGTGATCGCACAGGACCAGAGTTCTGGAAACAGTATCTGATCATCGGCAAAGCTATTGATCCTGCTCTCTATCCCTATTTGCCCTTGCCAAAATTTATTCGTCGTGATCGCGCGAAAAAGAAGTTGCGCGAAATGATCTGGCCGCTGATCGTCGAGAGACGCTCTCATCCCGAGCGATATGATGATTTTCTACTGGATTTTGCCACTGCCGAATATAAAGACGGCACGCCGATGGAGGATGACGCGGTTATCGCAACCATTATGGGTCTGATGTTCGCCGGGCATGAGACGACCGCTGGCCAGGCTGCATGGACCATTATCCAGCTTCTACAAACGCCAGCGTATTTACAATCGCTCCAGCAGGAGATTAGCGATCGCTTACCTGTGGGCGAACCAATCACAGCCAGAAACCTCAGTTCCATGAAACATGTTTTCTGGGCTGTTCAGGAGACCACAAGGATGCATCCCTCGGCTGATGTGCTGGCCCGTAGAGTTGAGGAAGATATTGAGGTTGGCAAATATCGTATTCCTAAGGGGTGGAACCTGATGGTTGCTGCTGATATCGCTCAACGGCTTCCCGATCTCTTTACGAATCCCACTATCTATGATCCATTACGATATGCTCCTGGTCGGGAAGAAGATCGCCAGCATCGCTTCTCATTGATCGGTTTTGGCGGCGGAACGCATAAATGTGCCGGCATGAACTTCGCGAACAATGAAATGATGATTATTACCGCGCTCCTCTTCCAGCAATTTGACCTTGAATTAATAACAAAGGAGCCACGTGTGGATTATAGCCTGGGCGCGGCCCGGCCAGAAAAGACGTATATTCGCTACAAACGCAAAAGCATCAATCATGATATACAACAGACAGCGGGAGAGACACATACTGATCAAAAGTGCCCCTACGCGACTTCAACGACAGATGATTAGCAAGTAGTTATCTCTCTACCATCCATCCACAACTCCACATAGGGTTTCGCACGGCCAGGATGTGTACCATAAAGTCCTGGCTTTGCTTATATAATGCATAATATATAGCCGTCCGAAGCTATCTACCTGCCATCACTGCTAACTAACCGGGTCCATCGTCACGCACCAATGTTTGGTAGCCTGGATTATCTCTTGCTTTACTTTGCAATATTTATAGACCTTTACATCTTTTTAACAAAAATTCGCCAGAAAATCAAATGCGTTTAACGTTGTTTTAAACGGTGAAGGGTATATCTAAAAAGGCGTACCACTAAACACGAGATGCTATTTATTTTTAGAGAGGTTTTTATCTGATGAAGACCACTTCCTATTTCCTGTCCCGGCGCACGCTTCTGGCCGGGGGGACGCTGGCATGCCTGGTGGCGATGATAGCTGCTCTGGCTATTAATGGTTTTCTGGGAACGACCCACTCCTACGCTCAAACAGCACTCCCTAAACCCAGCCACATTGTAGTCGTCATGGAAGAGAATCATTCCTATAACGAGATCATTAATTCAAGTAGTGCCCCCTATATTAACTCGCTGGCCAGCAGCGGAGCTTTATTTACCAATTCCTTCGCGGTCACCCATCCCAGCGAGCCAAACTATCTGGCACTTTTCTCTGGCTCAACACAGGGGCTGACTGATGACTCATGCCCTCATACCTTTAGCCCTCCTGATCTAGGGGGAGAATTAATCAATGCGGGTTTAAGCTTCAAGGGCTACTCAGAGGGTTTGCCTTCAATCGGTTCGACGGCATGCACCTCGGGCAGCTATGCGCGCAAGCATAACCCCTGGAGCGACTTCACCGATGTCCCATCCAGCGATAATCTGCCCTTCACCAGTTTCCCAACTTCCAACTTCAGCTCGCTGCCAACCATCTCTTTTGTCATTCCCAATTTGAACGACGATATGCACGATGGCACGATTCAGCAGGGCGATACCTGGCTCAAAAACAATATTGATGCCTACGCTCAATGGGCCAAAACCAATAACAGCCTCCTCATTGTAACCTGGGATGAGGATGATAGCTCTCAAAGTAATCAGATTCCCACGATTTTCGTCGGTCAGTCGGTCAAAACTGGTCAGTATTCTGAGCAGATCAACCACTACAATGTGTTAAGGACCATGGAGGACATATACGGATTGCCGGCGGCTAATAATAGCGCGAGTGCCTCAGCAATCGCTGATTGCTGGCAGTCCGGAGTCACTCCGACACCTACGCCAAATCCTTCACCTACGGCAACACCCAGCCCAACGCCGTCTCCCACTCCGACACCTACACCGACGCCCAGCCCAACGCCATCTCCCACTCCTTCACCTACACCGACGCCCAACCCAACGCCATCTCCCACTCCAACTCCCGGTGGAAGCAATATCCTGACCAATGGTGGTTTTGAGAACGGATCAAGCCCGTGGATTGAGAGCTCTTCAGGTGGCTATGAGATCGTCGATAACAGCAATCCGCATACTGGCAGCTATAGTGCTTACCTGTGTGGCTACAATAGCTGCTCTGATACCATCTATCAGAAGATTACTCTGCCCTCCAGTTCCACAAAGGTGACACTGAGTTACTGGCTCGATATCACAACTAATGAGACCAGTACAACTACCTGCTATGACAATTTCCATGCGCTCCTGCGCACAGGCAGTGGATCAACCATCTCAACGGTACAGACGCGCTGCAATACCAACGCGCAGGGGTGGACGCAGTTTACCTTTGATGTGACATCAACGCTATCAAGCTACAAGGGTCAGCAGATTCAGGTCGCCTTTTCGGGGACCAGCGACTACACGCTCTCGTCTAGCTTCTATGTAGATGATGTCGCGCTAACGGTACAATAAGCGTTTATACTGCCATCTCGTTATCCAAAAAGATCAGAGTTGTCCCAAATTACCATGGAAGACAGCTCTGATCTTTTTATGCTCTATGTTATTCCTGGCTCAATGTTGTTCATTGAAGTAAACGATTGTCAGCTTCCAAATAAGAAAGTCGGTCAGGCTGGAAGTGAACCCTCAACTAGAAATATGACGTGTAAGTACATAAGGATAACAGAGAAATTTTTCCAAGACTATGCGCCAAAGGAGTGTCAAATGGTATTGGTACGCTTCCTCCCCCGCAATGAACGCTTTTTTGATTATTTTCGTCAGGCAACCGAGAATAATGCCCGGGTCGCGCGCGCTCTTTGTGAGTTGCTCGAAAATTATAGCGACATTGAACAGAAAACACAGCAGATCCAGGCGATGGAACGCCGTGGTGATGAAATCACCCATCAGATCTTCAAAGCGCTCTATAGTACGTTTGTTACCCCACTCGATCGTGAGGACATCGCTAACCTGGCCAACAGGCTGGACGACTTTGTTGATGCTATTGAGGAGGCGGCACGCCGTATCAGGCTCTATCGCATCGATCAGCCAACCGATCATGCACGCCGCCTGGCCCATATCATTGACCAGCAGGCAACAATCATCGCGAGCACGGTCCCATTGTTAGAAAACAAACGCCAGTGGGATAAGTTACTGCAATGCGCAATATCTATTAATCGATTGGAAGGCGAAGCCGACGAGGCGCTTGACCAGGCACTCGCATCACAGTTTGATGGAGTAGATGACATGAATGATCTCATCAAAGCTATACGTTGGGGAGAGATCTACCACCATTTAGAAGAGGCCGCCGACCGGGCTGAGGATATAGCGGATACATTGGAAGGGCTTGTGGTAAAGAATGCTTGATCAAAACCTTTTCATGCTTGTGCTGATCATCGTTATTGGTCTGATATTTGATTTTATCAATGGCTTCCATGATACAGCTAACGCTATCGCCACCTCTGTCGCGACCCGAGTTCTCAAACCCGGGACGGCGGTTTTGATGGCTGGCATCCTCAATGTAGTGGGCGCGTTAACGGGTACCGCTGTCGCGACCACTATCGGAAAAGGAATAGTGCCTCCTTCTGTAACCACACAACTGCTGGTTATTGCCGCGCTACTGGCCGCAATTATCTGGGACCTCATTACCTGGCGCTTCGGTATCCCTTCAAGCTCCAGCCATGCCCTTATCTTTTCTATTGTGGGGGCAGGTGTGGCATCGGCGGGCTGGCAAGCCATTGAAGTTGGCGGCCTGACCAAAACGTTTCAGGGTCTCATTTTTTCACCCATACTTGGCTTCCTGGGTGCGTTCCTCCTGATGATCCTGCTATTATGGATCTTTGCAAAGATGCGCCCGATGCTGGTCAGTCGCATCTTTGGTAGATTACAGATCCTCTCGGCGGCATGGGTGGCCTTCAGCCATGGAGGCAATGACGCTCAAAAGACCATGGGAGTGATCACGATGGCTCTGGCCAGCTATTATGGCTGGACAGGAAGCAACTGGAGTGTTCCCCTATGGGTAATCCTGGCGGCGGCAACATCTATGGGACTGGGAACCTGTATCGGCGGCTGGCGCGTCGTGAAGACGATGGGACTTAAAGTGGTTGAGCTGCGGCCGATCAACGGCTTTGCGGCGGAAACAGCGTCGGCCGCCATCATTGAGGTGGCCAGTCGCCTGGGCATCCCGGTCTCCACTACCCATGTCATCTCATCGGCGATTTTAGGTATCGGAGCCACCAAGCGCCTATCAGCGGTACGCTGGGGAGTCGCCGGAAATATCGTCGTAGCGTGGATCCTCACTATTCCCGTCTGCGTCTTCTTAGGCTGGATCATCTACTTGCTGCTCCACCTGGTCACCGGCATACGCTGATCCACACCCTGAGATTGTATGAGCTTACATATGAAACACCACCGGGTATCCCGTTTCGTATCAATATAAGATTGATGCCCACAATTAATGGGGAGGAATGTCAGGCAGTCAAGATGGTCTGTCTGACATTCCTCCCCTCTTCTCTACTAGAAAGAAACGAATCCCCATCTAATAGATGCAATACCGAACGGAAATATAATTCATATCAGCAAGATTGCAAAGTTCGAGCGATTTCTCTTACTGTCGATCGCCAGACCTCGTACTCGGGATCAAGCAGTGGCTCAGCCTCTTTCCAGACATCTAGCGCCTGCCGCAACTGGTCACAAACCGCGGGAGACAGCCATTTTCGCAGCAAGCGAGGCGCATAGGGGCGCCAGGCATCATACCAGTACCCATCCTGATCTATCTGCAGGGAACGTTCATCGGTTGGTAATTCATCAATCAGCATACTCAATAAGATAGGCAATGCCTCTTCATCTCCCCACAGGCCAAAAAAGCGCGCGCAGACCCAGCGTTCCTGCTTCACCGTGCTTTGTAGAAATGGATGCAAGAGTGTAGTCGATTCCTGGCAGCCACTGCGACCAACGATACAGATAGCTGCCAGGCGCAAAGCTAACGTTGCTTCCGGTTGTTCGAGTATACTCTTCCAATATGGTAAGGAAAATGCATCATCGCTTTGAGAGGCTGCAACCTTTACACCCTCTCCGATCGTCGTGTGCATTGCATCTTCCATAGAAAGCTCCAAAAGTTCTTCCTCGTCGCTCAGATAGTACGAACGACGAAGGATTTCTTTAAGTTTCACCTCAACATCATCAGAAAGGACAAACCAGTTAAGAGAGTCTGAACGCTGGGCATTATCAAAAAAAGCTGCCAGAACCTGAGATGCGGCAGACAAAGAAACCATGGGTGGGAAAGATAGAGTATCCGAGGAACATGCAATGAGAGGCATATCTCGTTCTGTATCTTGATATTTAATGCAATATGCATTGAAGCTTCGCGCATACTGAACAGTGATGCTTCCTACATCCTGACGAGAAAGGATACACATATCCGCAGTCAATCCATTAAGGTTCGTAAGATGACGGAGTATCAAGGACAAGGAAGGGGCAATCTCATAGATATTGAATGCGTCATAACCTACAAAACCAACTGTCCATTCCCAATCTGGAGGCCGTGTAAAGACGGCCAGAATCCCTTCTTTCGCCTGCTCTGGAAAAAGAACAACAAGTTCCCGATGCGCTTGAGGGTCTGCTTCAACTGCATTTTTTCGTTCAAGGAAAGTAATACTTTCTATCAACGCCATAAGGTACCCTTGCACATCAAGCCACCACCACTTCCCCGACTGAAAAAAAGGAAGATCGGTATGAATAAGAACAACACACCGAGGAGTAACTACAGAATTATACCAGGAACCCAAAGCATCGCGTAAAGCATACCAGCTTGTCCCAACGTAGGCAGGTAAATCCAGACTCTCCCTTAGAAAAGTCATAAGTGCCTCTGCAGACGAGACCTCTGTAGGTATACGGACACAAAGATCATCAGCCTGAGCCTGATATGCAATAGGATCAGCGAGAAATGTCAGGTATGAGAGATTATATTCCATGCCAGGATTGTTATACATATTTCATCACAGCAAAACACGAATTAAACTGCAGTTCCCCAATAGAAAAGGCAGGGAAGCTCATTGATCTGGTACGGAAGGTTCTTCACCTTGAGATGCAGAAGGATGAGCTAATGTATATTGTAAATCATCCATAGCATCGCGCGCTAATTCACTTATCTCAGCATCTTCACTTCGTGTATATGAGCTAAGAACAGAGAGATATCTTTCCCGTCTTGAAAGGCTGAGCATATTAAATGCGTAGTCCAGATAAGGTTTTTCTAAACCCGGCAATGCAGCAACTAATATATCCCAATCAACACGTTCTCCTATCTTTTCTTTCTGATGATGTACAACGGCAGCATTCATCGCATGAAAGAAAGATTCTTTAGCCTCAGGATCTTTCTCCTGTAAGGCAACCACAAGTAATTGGGTAACACTCTCAACTATCTCTTCTTCTTTAAGATCTTGAGCATACTCAAAATTATCACTCAATTGCTCAAGCTTGCTTGCTCGCTCTTGAGGACGAGGTTGTACCAAAGCATCTTTCACTTGTTCGATGAGATTCATCTACCGTCCTACATCAGATAACACATTCCAATTCGGCCCATGATACGCAATAGGGCTCAAGCTATTATTCAAAAGCCCTATCAGATCATCTTCCGAAGTGATCCCACCAGGGACGAGAATACAGATCTCATCGGGACCTGGCTGATACGCTGAGGGATCGGAAAGGAATGTCAGGTATGAAAGATCGTATTCCATTCTCGCTTAAACAGATCCGTTTACCAGAAGCGCAATATCATCAATCGCATCATTCACCCTTCTCTGGGTATATTTATTCGCGTCTGACTGATGGAGATAGAGGGCGGATCGCACGCGATCAACATCCAGGTGATGCTGATGATAAATCAGATGGCTGATACACTCCGCCGCGAAGCCACGCATGCCCGCATTCTCATGCTCCAGCAGTTGGAGACAGTAATCTTGTGTTCTTCTCCAATCGGGATCGTGAAGGGCTAAGGTCAGAAGGGTTCGGCTCATCTCCTTGAGATCACCAGACTGGAAGATACGCTCGATCTCTTGCGTTGGCAGAGGCTCGTATACTTGCTCTGTTATGGTAGATCTGGTTGCAATGACATTTCCACTCGATCCCACGATGTTTCCACGAGCATCCCTTACAATGATACTCCCGTCATCTTTCACCAAACCATTATCGATAAGCGCCTCTCGCATACGTTGTGTCAGTTGGTCCCAGGTACGCACATCTCCCGTGTATCCTCTAGCTGATCCCTGACCAAACACGACAATCTCTCCCGCAACGGTATCTACCCCGATGCGATCATGGGGGTTACCAGATTGCATGCTTACCGAGTTATCCAGTGCACGCTGCCCATGGGTTGGATCTGGACCAACCGGCTCATAGGCTTGTTCCGTGCTATCAACCGACTCTTCTTCTTCAGGATCCCTGGCAGTCATATCTTCTCCATATTCAACAGGAACATGCAAAATTCTTGCAATACTATTCAAAGCCAATTCAACCGTCATGACCACATCCTCGCTTGGATCAGAATGATGCCGATACAACGCGGGCAGGACCAGATCAAGATCTAATTGCTTATGCTCGTTAACCAGAATATTAATGCCTTGAGCAGCGTTGCTGCGTACATCTTCACTAGAATGTTCCAACAACGCTAAACAGTACGCTTCAACTTTGCGCCAATCAGGATCATTAAATGCAAGTTCCGTTATTGTCTGGCTAATCTTAGTTGTATCATCGGACTGGAAGATATGTTCAATCTCCTCAGAGGTTAATGGCTTTTCTTCTTCTCTAGGACGGCGCAGTGCCGGATTGTGCTCAACAGGCACATCCATATATGTCTCAATATCATCAAGTGCATTCTCAACATTGCCTGCAACGTATTTGCCTGGATCTGATTGGTGCCGATACAGTGCGGGCAAAACCAGATCCAGTTCGAGCGTCTGGTGGATACGCGCCAGATTTGCGAGACACGTAGCAGCATCCGCACGCACCCTCGCATCAGGATGCTCCAACGCTTCCAAACAATAGGTTTGCGCTTTTTTCCAATCCAACTCCGAAAACGTCAGTGTGACCAGTACGTGGCTAATCTTGCTAGCATCACCAGACCGGAACACCTGCTCTATCTCTTCACTCGTAAGCGTCGAATTATCTTCCTGCATTTTACTTTCCTTTGATAACATTCATGCCATATCTTTCAAATTTGCCTTTTTTATTCCTCAAAATAATTTCACCTTTCTTGGTGATCAAACCATTATCGACTAGGGCGTTCTTCATATCTTGAGTAAGGCCTTGAAGTTGTGGTGTACTACTATCCCATAGTCGAACATGTGCATGATACGTTCCATTGTTTGTATCATCAATAACAACAAGCTGTCCAGTTTCCGGATCAACTCCAATACGGCGGGTAGTAGTCTCTGAGCTGAAAGTGACAGAATTATTAAGTGCTATCTGCGGATTCTTGGGCTGAGGACCAACATTAGATCTTGGAACATCATGTTTCTCGTTGAGTTTAAACTTCAGCTGCGGATCAACCAGATGTTTAAGATTATCAAGCTCCATTTTGGGAGAATCGGCAGCACGATTTTTTACCGCTTCTAATTGATCAGCGTTTAAGCCTTTGAGCCACTCTGCGCTTTCAGTTGGATCACCCTTCAAATCAGTGAGAATCTTAATATCGCCTGTTGTTTGTGTCAGCCACTTGTCCGTTATTGCCGGGTTATAACCTTTATCCTCATTAATCCATTTGTAAAGCAGTTGAGGATCAGCACCAGTATCAATAAAAGCTTTAACGTTTTCCAGATCTAAGCCATGTTCTATTGCAAGATCAGGAAGAAATGCGAGAACCTCAGGATCAATCTCCCTTCCTCCTGATTTCGCTTTCATCTCATTCCTCAAATCATCTGCAGAAAGAGATTTACCATCTCCAGGCGCATCGCCATGGGCTTGATGGGCGAAGGCATTCTGATTGAAGTGAGGGACGGGATGACCAGGAACCAGGCCAGTAGCACAGCCAGATAAAAAAGTATTATTCAGTGTTGCGATCAACATCGCCATGGCATCAAGAGCCATGCTGACATTGCCGATGGAGGAATTGAGATTATCGATGTCCTGCTTCAACTGTTGCAGTTGTTCAGCCGGGATAGACGCGGCGGCCTGGCTCTGCAGCGTAGCCATGGCGTTAAGTCCGGTTTTAATAGCGCCTCTATGTTCATTGAGGATAGAGCGGAAATCGCTGGGATTTGATCCCATGCCCTGTGTGGGAGAGGTAATGTCTGTTAGCTTACCCTGGGCATGGGTTATGTCGCTCTTGCTGCCAGTCCAGAGATTGGAGAGTGTATCTGTAGCCTGCCCCTTAGAATGGGTTGTAACCTCGGTGACCGCGTTATCGGTGCTGGTATGGATATCACCGAGCTTGCTGGCGTGTCCACTGAGCTTTTTATTGGCGGTATCGATGGAGTCGGCCAGGGTATCGAGCATGGTAAGAGCGTTGGGCGGAATGTCTGGTAAGCTATAAGGAACCGCCGTCGGTGCCGCGACCGGCGTTGGGAGAGGCGATGGATTATTTGACATGTCGAACTCCTTTTCGTAGCATGTGTGCCATTCTTCAGAAACTCATTTGTCACCAGAGTCCAAAGCGGTAGCCAACTTCATCCAGCGGGCTAACCTATATCTTGAACCCATCTCTTTTCATTAAAAAGCAGCGGCAAGTTCAAAAGGGAGCAGCTCTGGTGCAAAGATCGCCGTAGCTCCAACCACGATCACCACTCCAGCCCCAGCCGCGATCTTGCCCCAATCAGGGCCGCTATTGGCATTTTGATTAAAAGTGTTTTGATACGCGGTGTTCAATGCGGCTTGATCGGCTGCTGAAGGCTGGAGCAGCGTGTGCGCGCTGGTGGTGGTGCTGGTATAGTAGCCGAGCTGGGTATCCAGCTGAGCAAAGGTTTTTTTGATGTTCGCATCGGTCGCGGCATAGGCAATCGCCGCCGATGATAGACCGCTGGAAACAACCTGGAGATCGATGCTGACACAGGCCAGAGCTCCCTGCATGTTGTAGCCAAATTCTTCCAACGCGGTCTTGAAATTGGTAACGCTGTTCAAGAAAAAGATGGGAGATGCATCATTGACCAGGTCGCCAAGCGTCTTAAAAATATCATTGACCAGGTTATCATTATCTGTCTTCCCTGTACCCGTGGTTGTTGAGGAGCTGGTCCATGTGCTAGGAGTTACATCAAAACCATTATAAGCCATGCGCTTTTTCTCTCTTTCTCTATATTCGTAACTTACTTATGCTATCGCGTCATCTGGCTGGTGGAAATACTGGCTAATTTTTGTGCCACCTCAATGGTACGAGGATTGTTCTGGCCCAGGGTCAGTTCACGGATGGCACGTGAGCGGTCCAGATAATTTCGCGCCAAAGCGGGATGTCCACGCGCGATCTCGATCTCTGCCAGGCTATTGAGTACCGAATCCAGCAGCATATCCTCTGGCCTTCCCGCCTCTTGATAGATCGCCAGGGCTTGCAAGAGGTATTGTTGCGCCCGTACATACTCTTCCTGGGCACTGTACGCCCGGGCCAGGTGTTCCAGAGGATCAATCAGTTCAGGCTGTTCTTCGCCCACGACCTGGATATGTATCTCCAATGCCTGCTTAGAGAGAGAGACGTTGCCAGATCAAAATGCTCTCGTGCCAGTTCAATTGATGCCGTGGTATCAAGCAATGCGGCCTGGATCAGAGGCTCGGGATCAGGCAGTTGGGCATAGATCTGCTGCGCACGCGCAAGCAAAGCCAATCCCGTATCGTACTCCTGCTCAGCTAGCGCTACCTGGGCGAGTCCGTTCAGGCACGGGATGAGATTGCGATGTTCTTTGCCCAGTTCGCGTTCTTTAACCTCTTGTACATGTTGCAGCTGCTGTTTTGCCTCATCAATTCTATTTAGATGCAGAAAAACACCGGCCTGCTGTTCCAGATAATGGAGCACCGTGGGATGTTCCGCTCCCAACAGTTTCTTCTGAACGGGTAGAATGCGTTTATAAGCTACCTCTGCCATTGTCCAATTTTTGCTCCGCCGACAAACCTCAGCCAGCCGCGAAAAGGCTTCAATAGTATCCGGGTCTTCTGCCCCTAAGGTAACCATCCTGCCAATACTGACCCTGCGCAGCAACTCTTCGGCCCGACCCCAGTTTTTCTGTTCTATATGCAATAGAGCCAGGTCATACCTGAGCGTGTTATAGATAGGATTGCGCGTGAGCTCGACCTTTTCCCCGATTGTCAGCGCTTTTTCATAGCATTGCCGTGCCTCTGGCAGTTTATCCTGATCAGTATAGATATGGCCAAGCAGGTCAAGGGTAAGCAAAACATCGGGATGATTGATGCCCAGGGCGCTGCTCTTGCTGACAACGGCTCGATGGGCAAATGCTTCCGCCTCTCCGTAATTTTTGAGGGCCCGGTTCATGATCGCCAGGTCGACAAGGATGGTAGCTACCAATGGATGGGCATCACCATGCGTATGCTGCCAGACAGCAAGTGCTCTTCTCAGCAAAGGTTCCGCCACGCCAATGAGTTGCTGCTCCCTATACACACCCCCGGCCCAGGCAAAGACCTCGGCCGCCTCGCTGACATTTCTCACTTCATCGAAGAATGACGATTCACTCTCGCTGATAGAGGCTAAATGTCGTATCTGGCTGGCCATGCACAGGTGTAGAGATGGACTCTCGTTCGTCAGTCGGGGCAACAGCTTTTGCCATAGATAAAATAACTGCTTGCTACGTTGCCGCTTTTCATCCTCAGATAGCGTCTGCAAGACGATATCCTGTATCAGGCGATGCATTGTTAATGACGCCGTTGACGCGTCGATAGAAACCAGGCCGCTAGCAAGCAAGATCCCGATATTTGATGGCTCCGATACGCTATCATGCTCTACCAATGTGTCCTGAAATTGGAAGAGTGCGGACGGAATAGCTTCCGGCAGGTGCAAAGCAATCATCTGGAGGAGTTCAACCACGGCAGGATTGGTCTCCCTTAAATAATGAAGGCTACATTCGCAGACGATAGCAAATTCTTCCATCGCGTTCGGGTCCATGCTACCAGATTGATGTTGTGGGGCAGGATAAGAGCGAAACATGTCGAGATAATCATGCCCACTACAACCAGTTACATGCAGATACCTGCCAATAAGGTCGATGGTGATGGGCAGACCACGTACCTCTCTGGATAGTGCCTGTGCTGCCCGTTGCAGTTCAGCATTGATATCGTGTAATCCCTGCTCGGGTGAAAGCAGCCTCGCCTGGCGTAACAATAAAAGCGCGCCATTCTGTGCATCCAACGCTGTGAGTTCCAACCGTGGAATCTCTGGTGGCAGATGCGGTACATGGGTACTGACAATTGTACGCACGCCTGCCTGGCGCTCATGCAATCTCCGAACAGTAAAGTTATAGGCGAAATTATCGATAATCAGCAGCGAATTGTGTTGCTTGCTCAGATACTCATACAGTATGTGAAAGAGGTGCTCTACTTCCTGTGCTTTATCAGTTGGTAGCGAATAAGTTTGCAGGGCCGCAATCAGATCCGCAAGCAAGGTCTCATCGGTCGCTGCATTAAACCAGACGATGGCCTGGTATTGTTGAGAAAAACGTCGGGCATATTCCCTCAACATCGCAGTCTTGCCGCTACCACTACGACCAGCGACAAGTATTAGATGATGACTGGTCCATGTGTCATGCAACTTCTGCAATAAAAGTTCACGATCAACAAAAAAAGTTTCGTTGAGAGAACCCAATCTCCACCTCCATAAATTACTTTTAGTTAAGTAAACAGGTACATAATAGCATAAAACAATAAATATTACATCTATCATCTTAAAAACTATCCATATGGATATTCATTCTGGGAATGATTTGCTATAAAACATAGTCTTATGCTTTTTAATAGCAGTTCAGAGATCTTTTTTGATGAGCTAATATACTGAGCGTTCAAAGGAAGAACCAGCGGGAGAGCAAGGCAAGGAGGTGGATTTGCCACTATTATACCGAACCATACGTACTAATGGTAGGAAGGCGTTGTTCACTGTCCGAAGGCAGAAATGGAAGGAGATCATCTATGTCTAGAAGAGATCGTGGCCGAAGGGAGAAGAAAGGCTCTCCCCTTTTGAAGTGGGTCGCGGAAACAGTGCTTATCGCAGCCGCAGCACGTGTTATCCGCCGCGTGGTGCGTGGTCGCTAACCAGTTTTAATTGCTACATTCGCATAAGCAAATCAGCGTTGGAAGTTATTCAAGACGTATGGTTAACGCTCAAACACTACTTACTCATTTTTAACAGCGCAACCCCGTCAGGTTGCGCTGTTGTGGTTTTGTGCTGGATCCATACCATCTTGCATTTAAGCGTTCTGCGTTTCCCACCAGGTGTCAAACGGCGCAACGGGTACCTGTCGTTTGTGTTCGGTTATGCGGTATCGCTGCTCAATGCGCTGAGCTACTTCGGCGGGCACTTCCTTTCCTTCAAGGTAGTCATCGATCATATCATAGGTGATATTGAGCTCATCCTCATCAAGCTGGCCTGGATTTTCGTCGAGGAGATCGGCGGTTGGCGCTTTTGTGTAGATCTGTTCGTCCGCGCCCAGGTATTGCAACAACAGTTTTCCCTGCCGCTTGGTAAGTCCGGAGAGTGGCGTCAGGTCTACGCCGCCATCACCATATTTGGTAAAGAAGCCTGACACAGCTTCCGCCGCGTGATCGGTGCCTACTACCAGAACGTTGAAATGATTGGCGAAGCGGTAGTGCACCGTCATCCGTTCCTGCGCCTTCTGGTTCCCCTTGTTGTAGTCCGACATCTTGAAACCTGTAGCCTCCTTAAATGAGGCAACCGCGCTATCAACTGCGGGCTGGATATTCACGCTGTAGGTTCGGTCGGGAGCAATAAACTGCAGTGCCCGCTGCGCATCCTCTTCATCCTTTTGCTCGCCATAGGGAAGCCGAAGAGCGATAAACACATAATCTTTCCCTGTCTGTTCACGAAGCTCCTCAACCGCAATCTGGCATAAGCGTCCAGCCAGGCTGGAGTCCTGGCCTCCTGAGATGCCAAGCACAAAGCCATCCATCGAGGCATACGTTACATAGTCTTTGAGAAATTGCACGCGCGAGGCGACTTCTTCTTCTGGATCGATTACCGCTTTTGTATGCAGTGCTTCTATAATATTTTTTTGTTCAACTGTTGTCATAAGAAAACTCCTCAAGCACATAGATATGATCATCATCTGCATTCCACAACATCACGATTGTCTCCATGTTATAGCGCGCGATAACCGCTCAAGGATGCAAAGCATGGCTGACTGGATCTAAGCAAGCGAGATCTAACAACTACAATGAGAGCAAAGATCGGTTTAGAGGTTCCGTAGCAGTTGTTCAACTGTTTCGCCAGGTGTTTGCTCGGAGGTGTCGATCCAGAGTCCGATGCCTTTCATTGTTGTGCGCAATTCATGGTCAAGGTAGGTAGCCCAGGCATAGCCCTGCGGAGTCTTTGAACGGGTCAGATCCCTATGGTGAGCTACAACATCTACTCGCGGTGCCAGCACTACCAGAGAAAAGGGCAGATCATGCAGTTCCTCTTGCAGATGCTGCCAGCGATCTCCAATAATGATGTCATCAAGAACAACCGTATAGCCTGCCTCAAAAAATGATCTGCTCAGCAAGCACATATGTTTGAGCCGCAGGCGAAGCTGCGCGGCAGCCTCGCCTGCCGGTGCGCCAGGCCCACCGACCCACACGCCACCTGAAACGATCATGCGCTGAAGCGCGTCTGCCTCAATATGCACCCCACGCGCAAAACGCTGTGCAAGCAGATGCGCGATGGTTGACTTCCCAGCAGCCATAATGCCGGTCACAGCAATAATTCTGGACTGATTTGAAACCGCAACCCGCGCTTCAGTGGTATTTTTATGCATAATGACCAATTTCCTTGCAGCTATCTCTACGATACGTTCGCTATCTATCTGGTCCCAATTGGAACAGAAGCTCTTCATGAGAGAGCTTCTCCATAGTATACGGTCTTTGCTCCAGTGTTTCACAATACTTGAGCAGATAGGTAAAATAGCGAATTTTTTTATACAAATGCAACGTGTATAGATTGAGTGGTCCGAGTCATAATAAAGATGTGCAAAAAGGACTACAATAATTATTGCTGGCTCCTGTTCACTATTGATTTTTCTTGATAAGAATATAGTGGAAGAGGTGTCGGCGTAAGTCAAACATAAAGGAGAATGTAGTATGGCCGTAATTCCAGAAAAATACAAGGATCTTTTGGAGACGAAATCGGGCGCACACGTTGCTACCATTGGACCCAAGGGAGAGCCTCAAAGCTCACCGGTCTGGTTCGGCTGGGATGGTGAGCATGTGCTTTTTAGCCTGACGAAGAAGCGGCAGAAGTTCCACAATCTGCAACGTGATGCGCGCATCGCTCTTTCGATCACCGATCCCAAGGTGCTGGAGCGCTACCTTGAAATTCGTGGCCGTGTGGTGCGCGTCGATGAAGATCCAGATCTGAAGTTCATCAATTCGATGGCGAAAAAGTATCTTGGCCTTGATAAATATCCCTGGCATCAGCCCGGCGATGAGCGTGTGGTGATGGTGGTTCAGCCCGAACATACCACTTCCCAGGGTTAGCAAGGCGGATAGAAACAGGCACCTGTGATGCCAAAGCTACGAGCGACACTTGTAACTCCTCTGACCGGTTCACTGGCTCCATTTGGGCAGGCATGCGCGGCCGGACTTACCCTCTGGGCCACGCATGCAGCTGATCTCCCGGGGCCGTGGACCGGAATTGAGCTGGATGTGCGCGATGCTGGTCCTACTATGGATGCAGCGATGCAGGCGGCTCTAGCTACCCATCCAGATGTATTATTTGGCCCCTATGGCAGCCACACTATGCTTGCCGCCGCCCGCTCCACCCGGCGCGTGATCTGGAATCATGGTGGTGCGACCTCTCGCCTATCGTATCCTACATTTCCCCATGTCATCAACATCCTCTCTCCAGCCTCCACCTATTTCGTGGGCACGCTTCAGGCGCTGCGCGCGCTCGATCCAACCGCGACCACCGTTGTTCTTTGTCATTCAACAACTGGCTTTGGGCGCGACGTAGCCGATGGCGTGCAAAAAGCTGCCACCGAACTTCACTTCAAACTGCGATCCATCGCATTTAAACCACAACAGGCTACCGCGATAACGTCTGAAGTGCCAGATGCCGATGTGCTGCTGGTGGTGGGAAACTTCGCCGACGAACAGGCACTGGCGCCGCGCTTGCTGACTCGCCCATGGCGGGCCGCGGCCTTTGTAGGTGGAGGCGTAACAGAAGTGCTGACCTCAATAGGACCGCTGCGTGAAGGCCTGCTGGGTCCAGCACAGTGGATGCCTATCATACCAATAGAGCCTGATGAGGGACCCGAAGCAGGCTGGTTTATTAATCACTATAAGAAGTCAATGGGAGGTGATCCTCCCTACCCGGCTACACAGGCATTCGCCGCAGGGCTGATATACGCTCGCTGCCTGCGCGACAGTGGAAGTAGTGAGGAGGGGGCTCTACTTGCCGCGGCCCGCCAGCTCGATTGCAATACGCTGTATGGACGTTTTCATCTCGATTCACAGAGTGGTCTGCAAACGGGTCACCAGGTCCTCACCGTGCAGTGGCAGAATGGAGAGCGCCGTGTGGTCTGGCCTCCCAAATATGCGGAGCGTCCCTTGCTTCTGAAAAGCACAGGCTAAACGCTGAAAACTGGCTCCCGCGCCAAATGATGATACGCACTAGAAGCCCTTGCGATGCCGATGAGCATTAGAGTCGCTACCAGACCGCGGATCTCTATCTCGGGCGCACGCCTGTGAGTCGGCCTCATGGGTTCGCCCCATGCGCGGATCTCGCTCTGGCGGCCTTTTTTCAATCTGAGGCCGTACACCAGGATCGGTTCGTGCCATTGCCTGGACGTGAAATCTAGCTGGCTTCTTGTATGATCCAGTAGTAATAACTGTACTTTTTCGTGGATTGTTCCGACCCGCTGACTTTTTTAAACGCCAGCCCTGATGCTGCTTTGCCATTTCTGCCCCCTCTCAACCATTGAGAATGCAAAAGATAATCAAGCAATTCCATCATAGGATTACACGCCTCCAGCCAGGAAGATTGTGACATCTCACTAATGATCTTTTCCTTTTTAACCGGGTATAACATACTCTTTTGTATCCCCGCCTGCGGCGGGGAGGGGGAGGAGGGAATGTTGGGGACACCCCAAACCCCGGCAGGAGGGGCGCTTCGCCCCTCCTGCACCTCCCCGCTTTTTCCCGGCTTTATTAATTAAAGATCATTGGGGTGTTGAACACCGCAGATGCTCTGGAGTCAGTTATGTATTGGTGCCCGGGGTGCGCATCAGCGCACCCCGGGCACCAATACATAAAACCAACGCGGCCGCAAGTGCGGGGGCGCTCACATCTCCCCAGGGTGACGAGAGTCAGGCACACTCTAAACAAGACCGGGGAAGAAGTCTTTTTTGATCTGGTCGTTTCTGACACCCATGTTCTTCAAAACCTGCTCATAGGCACGAACCATTTCTGGCGGACCCGAGAGGTAGTAGGTACGCTCGGTGTAGTCAGGAACCGTCTGGAGAATCATCTGCTCGTTAAGGCGGCCGACAAAACCAGTCCAATCTCGGGGGACGGCATTGGTATCGGTCAGTGTGCAGAAGGTCTTGATGCCAAGCTGGGTATATGCGGAGTTCAAAACGTCTTTATAGGCGATCTCACTGGCATATCTGTTGGCGTAGAGCAGGATAATGTCGCGTCTCTGCCGCGTGTCAAGGAGATACTTGAGCATGCTCCTGAAGGGCGTAATACCGATGCCACCCGCGATAAACACCAGCTTCTGTTTGGGATCATTCGGGAGGGTGAAATCGCCAGCGATCTGGGCGGCCACCAGTTTTGTCCTGCCGTCCATACGCTGCATGGCATTCTTGAAGCTGCTCCCATTCTCATAGAAGCGCACACCTAAATGAACGTTGTTCTCAGTCGGCGAGGAGGCCAGCGTGAAGTAGCGGCGGTTGCCCCGACTGTCGGCATGGGGATGCTCCAATGTGAACTCCATATATTGTCCAGGAGTAAACGCTAGCTTCTGCGAGGGCTTGAAGACAAAATCCAGGATGTCCGGTCCCATTTTGATTTTCCTGTTGAGCCTGAGCACTACCCTCTGCTTGGGGCTCACCAGGTAAGCAAAGACGTTACCAAACACCAGCGCCAGTTCAGGGGTCAGGTAGAAGCTGCCAACATGGAGTTGCGGAATGAAGAGCACCCCGACAATCAACGCGTAAAGCCGGCGCAGACCTCTGGTGGGAGGAGCTGTCAGAGGCTCGGTAAGCATCACGGTCGCGAAAAAGAACAACGGCGAGAGCAACACCAGCTGATTAATCTCGGTGAGAGCCGATTTCCCCTGTACCAGGTTGATCACACAATCGCAGACTAGCGCGGTCGCGCTAAAGATAGCCACCAGATCTATCTGGCGCAGCTTACGAGCAATCAGCAGGCCACCAACCAGGACGAAAGGGAGCATGCTGGTAGTGCCGATCCACCAGCTGGCCGACTCCCCCAGCACAAAGGAGGTAATTACGACGGCGATGGCGGCCGGATTAAAAACATGCTTCTTGTAGGGGGCCAGTACATATTTGGAGGCCATGGCCAGGATGGCGGCCCAACCCAGAAATTGAAAGCTGGCATGCGATTGTCCAGGATCGATAATCAGAGCCAGGATTAAAGCCGTAATGGTGGCCGATTCAATGTTGGTGGGAACCTCAAAGAAGTAGCCAAAGATGGTGTTTGCTGCCCAGCAGAGAACGATCAGAATGGCTGCAGAGACCAGCAGCGCCAGTGGTGAGAACGGCAGAAACTTGAAGTAAGCCAGAACCGCAGCGACTCCAACCAGCGCAATCAAGACGTAGAGGACCAGGCGGTACATAGTAATGCGATCAAGCACGTAATCTATTTTAGCTATCATGATTTTAGTACATACCTTTCAAATCCACTGGTATAGGTCGCACGAGCATGACTATCAATCATATATCCTTCAAAATCAGCTAATTTTTCAATAAATTGTATTCCCTTCCTCCCCATCGCAAAGGCGGCCGTGGCAAAACGGTCCGCTTCATACACATCTGGACCGATCACGCTGATACTGACAATATCCGTTATCTGCCCCTGCGGATCATGCGGATTATAGATGTGTTGCCCCCGAATAGCCGTACCGGAGGTGGCAATTCCCTGATCTGAAAGGGTCAGAATCTTGACGTTCTGATTACGATTGAAAGGATTGCGTATGCCGATACGCCAGGGGCAGCCATCTTTACTGCCAGCGACCTGCACATCTCCACCGGCATCGATGTAGTAGTGCTGGAAACCCTGTGCCTTCAACAGATTTGCGGCATTACGGATTGCCCAGCCCTTCACAATGCCAGAAGGATCACAGTACCCATCGCGATAGATGTTGAAGTAGCCTTGCGTCTCCTTCCTGGTGTACTCACCGAGCTCCATGATCGTTCGCATATCATCGCTATAGCACTCGGCTGCCAGCTCACCACGATTGATGCGCGAGATTTCGCTATCATTCTTATAGGTGCTAAAACGCTCATCCACCGCAACAAAGTAGTCAAACACCAGGTCCAGCGTAGCTTCATTTGCATCCGGATCTAGCACTTCAACCGTAATCGGCATGCCCATTAATAAACGTGTATCTTTCATGATGTGTTATGCCCTGGCCTGAGACAGCGCGTCACCCAGCGACTGAATAAAAGCTTCGCTCGAATCGGTCGCGCCGGTAACGATATCAACATTATTGGACTGAGCCTGAATAGCTTCCTGCGTCAACTGTGGATCGGCGTAGCTATTGATTGAAACGGAACGATTGCGATCGTTGGGGTACTGCAAGAACTGCACATCTGTAATCTTCCCATTCTGGATGATCGCTTTAACCTGAATATTGCCCCAGTGCGCGTCAGCCACACTGCCCGTGTATGAGCCATCTTTATACTGGCCGCTGCTAGATGAACCGCTATTGCTGGCCGCCGTAGGAGTCGAACCGTTAGAGTTAGAACCGCCTGATGAACCAGAGGAACCCGATGAACCAGAGGAGCTCGACGCGGTCGGGGTAGAGCTTGCGGTGCCGGTAGAAGTTGTCGGCAACGCAGTTACTTGATTCGCGTGGCTGAATAGCAAGCTATAGATAATAAAGGCGCCTACAATCAGTGTCGCCACCGTTACTTTCTTCATAATATTGATATCCCTTCAAGAAATGCCTGAACCACCATATATACCCAAGGCAGAAGGCTCAAAGACTATAGATACAGACAAAGCTCTCTCTATCAACCGGACCAGGACGATACTCATGGCACAATCAGCGAAAAGAGCCGGCATCTGTGCTTCATACTTCTATGTATCCTCAATATATATTGCTTTTATTTGAACTACATTAAAGCCCTACACTTATCTGCTCAGCGTGACTGGAGTATTACCACCATGAGCAAGGGGAGTCCGCACTTGCGCCCCAAATCGGTGGTACTCGCACCCTTTCCACATTAAGCATCTCTCCCATTGCTGCTTATGATACGTTTCTATGTACCACGCAGATATTAAGCAAAGATGAGTGTTCAGGCCAACGTTTCCTTGCGAACAGGTCCTGCCTGGCAATTCCAGCAATATTTCTCAGGGTCAGCATTGTCCCGTAGGTTAGTTAACTTAATATTAAGGCGACAAAATCAAATAAGAGGCTAAAAGCTGTAAAAAAATTGTAAAGCCTTCTCCCTCCAAAAAACCTCTTCCTTTATGCACATGTGATAGTAAAGGAAGAGGCTAGGGGGGGCGGGAAACTAAAGAATTGAGTGGCCTACACGCTAAAGGGAAGGCCGACATAATTTTCGGCCAGACTCATAGAGGCGGCCTGGGAGCCAACGGTATAGTCGAGTTGAGCACGCTGCATGCGTTGCTGAAAAGGATCGTCGTCGGGGAAACGATGGAGCATAGAGGTCATCCACCAGGAGAAGTGCTCGGTGCGCCAGACACGTTTCAAGCAAGTAGCTGAGTACGCGGCCAGCAGATCCTCACGCTGCTGTTGATAAAATCGGGTCAACGCTCTGGCCAGGTGACGCACATCGGCAATGGCCAGGTTCAGACCCTTGGCCCCGATCGGAGGAACGATATGCGCCGCATCACCAGCTAGAAAGAGACGACCATACTGCATCGGCTCGATCACAAAGCTGCGCATGGCCACAATGTTTTTTTGCACAATGGGGCCAACGCGCAATTGCCAGTCATCATCGGTAACCAGCCGCGCCTGTAGCTCTTCAATAATCATCTCATCAGACCAGTTGGCGATATCGTCCTGCGGATCACATTGGATATACATACGCTGAAGCTGCGGTGAGCGTGTACTGACCAGGGCAAAACCACGCTGATGATAGGCATAGATCAATTCTCTGGCGGATGGGGGCGCCTGCAATAGGATACCGAGCCACCCGAAGGGATACGCGCGACTGTATACTTGCTGCACAGATAAGGGGATATACGCACGAGACACACCATGGAAACCATCGCAACCAGCAATGAAGTCGCAATGCAGTTCCACCTGCTCTTGCTCATGCCTGAAATGGATGACTGGCTGATCGCTGTCAACGCCGGCAAGCTGCACATCCTGCACATTGAAGAAGATCTGACCTCCCTGCTGCAGTCGGGCGGCAATACAGTCTTTGACCACTTCATGCTGCGGATAGATCATGATGGCACGTCCATTGGTGAGCTCATGCAGGTTAATACGATGTCCGCGTCTGTCGAAGCGCAACTCGATACCATGGTGCACCACACCCTCGTACCGCATGCGCTCACCGATTCCCATCTCCACCATCAAGTCTACCGTGCCCTGCTCCAGCACACCCGCACGGATGGTCGACTCGACCTCCGCCCGACTGCGATTTTCAATCACGACCGAATCGATGCCCTCTAAGGATAAGAGCAACGCCAAAAATAAGCCAGCGGGACCGGCTCCGATGATGCCAACGGGAGTATGCATATACATAGCAATTCATCTCCTCACTGTGATCCCTGCAATTCCTCTTGATACGCATTAAGCGAACGGTCAATCAAAGCCTCTGTACTCCCCAGGTAAGCGGATGGATCAAGCGCGTGCTCGATGGCATCCGCTGATAGGACGGTATGTATCTGTAGCTCTGCCAGGGCCGCCTGGCGCAAAGATATGCCTGAACTGACGGCGCGTTCACAGGTGGTGTTGACGATGCGCTGCGCTTCCGGTCGCCCCACATGCGGAGCCAGTGCCATCGTTAGCGACTCGGCCATAATCAAGCCACCGGTGGAGGCAACGTTCTCCTTCATTCGTGTCGCATCTACCTGCAAACCATTCAAGGCGGCACCCACATGGGCGACCGCGCCTGCGGTATAACGAAAGAGGGCTGGCAGTGCGCTCCACTCGGTCTGCCAGCCACCTGCCGCGCGCTCGTGCTCCTGAGACATAGCCGCGAGGAGGGCGGGAACTTCACTCAGGGCCCGACGAGCCGAGGCCAGAGCGGCGATCGAGTCAACGGAATTGTGCTTCTGGGGCATGGCCGAAGAACCACCTTTTCCGGCCGTCCTTCCTTCCGACACTTCTCCGACCTCTCCCTGTGACAGCAACACCAGGTCTTGCGCGATCTTCGCCATCGTGCCAGCGATAATACCCAACGTGGTAGCAATGCGCGCCACGCGATCACGCTCTGTGTGCCAGGGCAGATCGGGAGCTGGCAGTTCCAGTTCTTCAGCCAGGAACGCGACCACCTGCAGACCCTGCTCACCAAGAGCCGCCAGTGTGCCGGCCGCACCTCCCAGTTGCACGGCCAGCGCCTCTACCCGCAACGCACGCAACGAGCGTAGCTGCCGCTGGACCGCGTCCAGCCAGCGCGCCGCTTTGAGTCCAAAGGTAACCGGCAGAGCCGCTTGCAGCAGCGTACGTCCGACCATTACGGTATGCCGGTGACGCTCCGCCAGTTGGGCGCAGGCGGCGCATATATCCAGCAATGCCCTCTCAAGCAGGTACAGACCCTGACGCATCTGCAGCATCATAGCAGTATCGATCGCGTCCTGGCTGGTGGCACCCCAGTGGGCATATTTTTGCGCTTCACCCGCGACATGGGCCGTCAGCATACGCACCAGGGGTATAGCAGGGGTGCCGGCCGTGGCGGCCTCACGATAGAGGGTCTCGATATCGAACGCCTCTACCTGGCAGTGGGACGCGATGATCACGGCGGCCTCAGCAGGAATGATACCGGCCCGCGCTTCTGAACGGGCCAGGGCCGCCTCAAACGCCAGCATCCCTTGCACATGCGCCGTCGACGAAAAAGCGGCTACCATCTCTGGTGTACTGAATAAAGCATCTATTGGCTCTGGCATCAGGGTAGCACCTTTCCAGCGTGGGCCTGCTTTGTGCGCGCATGCAGGTCGCGCAGGATCTCTAATTCTGTATCAGTAGGTGGCGGCGTGTACTCCACCGTTTGCGCAAAACGGATCGGCCAGCCAGTGTTCTGTATAACCTCTTCACGCGTGACATCCTGGTGCAGCGAGGTTACCACCAGTTCATGCGTACCAGGTTCTGGCCGCAGCAGGCAGAGATCGGTTACAACCAGGGTGGGCCCCAGCGTCGTAATGCCAAGACGCTCTCGATGATCGCCTCCCTGACCATAGCCAAAGGAGGTAATGAAATCCACCTGCTCAACAAACGTGCGGCGGCTCTGGCGCATGACCACATAGGTCTGACCACACTGGCTGGCGATTTCTGGCGCGCCACCGCCACCCGGAAGCCGTACTTTGGGGCGCTCATAGCTGCCAATCACGCTGGAGTTGATATTCCCAAAGCGGTCGATCTGCGCACCTCCCAGAAAACCAATCGAGATCCGACCCCCTTGCAGCCAGTACTGGAACATCTCCGGCACAGATACCGTCGTCAAAGCGGTTTCACTGAGCTCGGGATCACCAATCGAGAGCGGTAGAACCGCGGGCCGCGTCGCGATCGTGCCCGATTCATAGATCAGCGTAATATCGGGCGCGTGGGTCAGCCGCGCCAGGTTGCAGGCTTCAGAAGGTGCTCCGATACCAACGAAGCAGACATCCTCATTTTTCAAGGCACGCGACGCCGCGATCGCCATCATCTCCTCTGTCGAATACTCCATAGTATACTCTCCCATTCTCATGAAAGCTGGCTCGCGGGCCGCTCGCTCAACACGTGTTCGCTCATCCAGGCGAGAAAGGTCTCACGATCCCTGGCGATAGCATCCCAGGCGGTATAGAAGGCATTGTCGCGTCCATAGTAGCCATGGGTATAGGATGGATAGGCGCCGTTTGGAACCTGAACAACCGCGTTGATAATCCAGGAAGGGAGAACGGTAGCGTTAGGACCCGGCAGGCGCAGATCATCGACGATCTCTTCGACGGTCACGATCACCTGCCGCGCGGCCAGCGCGGCCTCCTTCTGTACGCCAATGATCCCCTCGATAAACACATTGCCGCGACGATCGGCCCGCTGGGCATGGATAATGGTCAGATCGGGACGTACGGCGGGTACGGCCGCCAGTTGCTCACCCGTAAAAGGACACTCGATGTGGCGAATATTGGGATTAATACCAACCAGGTCCGAACCCTGATAGCCACGAAAGATGGCGCAGGGCAGGCCAGCGGCACCGGCAGCGTAGGCATTGGCCAGCGCGGCATGGCTATGCTCTTCAAGCTCCAAAGGTGCTGGCCAGCCATGCTCAACGGCATCCCGCAGTCGGTGCAGGGTCCCAACGCCTGGATTGCCGCCCCAGGAAAAGATCAGCTTGCGGGCACAACCCATGCCGATCATCTGGTCATAGATCAGATCTGGTGTCATGCGAATCAGGCAGAGTTGCTGCTTTCGCTGGTGGATGATCTCATGACCGGCGGCAAACGGGATCAAATGGGTAAAGCCTTCCATGGCAATAGTCATGCCATCCTGGACATACTCCGCGATCGCGGACGGTAACGACATAAAAGCGGTCATCGGCCTTCTCCATCAGACATTGAAAAACGCGGTTTCGTTCGCCCCCTGCAAAATAATATCAAAGCGATAGCGAACCACCCCCCCATCCATATCACATCGGGCCAGCAGCGTTGGGCGCCGCTGCTCAGGGAGGCACAGTAGAACGGGATCGCGGCTATTGGCCACCTCTTCGTCCTCAAAGTACAGGCGCGTCACCAGGTGATTGAGCAGGCCACGGGCAAAGACGGTCACGCAGATATGGGGTGCCTGCAACCGTGACCCATCAAAAGGCACCGGACCCGGCTTCACCGTCTCAAACCAGTAGCTCCCATCTTCAGCGGTACCAGAGCGTCCAAAACCACTAAAAGAAGGATCAAGCTGCGCCGAACCCTGGTCCGCGGGATGGTTATAGCGGCCATGCGCGTTAGCCTGCCAGATCTCAATCAGCGCATCGGGCACCGGCAGATTGTCGCCATCCCGCACGATGCCCTCGATACGAATGCGCTCACCCATAGTCTGGGGACCGGTTAATACGTTGCGCCGGCAATCCTCACGCAAGAGAGCGGGCGCGAAGAAAGGGCCGACCGTCTGAGCCGACGTCAATACAAGCTTATTCATGCTCTATCCTCTCCTGACTCTGACAACTCAAACGGGGTCGCGTGGGGTCCGCGCACAACGATATCCCAGCGATAGCCCAGCGCCCATTCAGGCTCGGTTACATCATGTGCATAGGACGCGATCATACGCTGCCGGGCAGCTTCAGTCGGGACCGATTGCATGATGGGATCAAGTTGATGCAGAGAATCATCGGGGAAATACATCTGCGTCACCAGCCGCGACAGCATCGACGGACCAAACAGGGAAAAATGAATATGCGCCGGTCGCCAGGCATTGGGGTGATTCTTCCACGGATACGCCCCTGGCCGAATGGTCAGAAAGCGGTAAACGCCCTCGGCCTTGGTCAGACAACGTCCCATGCCAAGAAAGTTCGGATCAAGCGGTCCTGGCCACTGGTCGCGCTTATGCAGATAACGACCAGCCGCGTTGGCCTGCCAAATCTCTAGCAGCGTATTGGGGATAGGGTTACCCAGATCGTCCAGCACTCGCCCCGTGACGATGATACGCTGGCCGATCGCCTCACCGCCTGTGCCAGCGTTGCGCGTCAGGTCGGCATCCTCGGGTGTGACCGCGCTGATAGCCGGACCAGGGCCGGTCAGTTCGGAGATGGTCAGCGGCACATCGATCAGTGGCATTAGCGGGGCTCGGCGACGCGTGGATTGATAGGCCTCATATAAATAGGGAGGGAAAATCTCTCGATCACCCCGCACGATATCGCCAATAGTGATATGGCTCATCCATCTCTCCCTTCATCTCGCGTATCGGCGGGAAACTCTTTCTTCGCCAGCTTGAAAGCGGCGTTGGCCGCTGGCACCCCGGCATAGACCCCCACATGTAAGAGCACTTCGGCAATCTCGTGTGGATCGACACCACAATTACGGCTGGCATGCAGATGCAGGGCCAGTTCCTCACGACCCAGCGCCGCCAGAATGGCGATCGTCACCAGGCTACGCGTGCGCCTATCCAGGTCTGGCCGGGACCAGAGGAAGCCCCAGGCGGTCTCAGTAATAAAACGCTGGAAATCGGCATCCAGGGATGTGATATTGGCCTGCGCCCGCTCGACATGCTCGCTCCCGAGCACCTCCTTGCGGACGCGCATTCCCTGCTCATAGCGTGACTCTGTCATGATTACAGCTCCAGTTCCTTAGAAACAGACGGCTGGCTACGAGCCCCAGACCTCGCGCGCCACGCTGGCTACGAGCTCTAATTTGCGGCGCTGATCCTCAAAGGAGATATGGTTGCCTTCCATGGTCGATGCGAAGCCACATTGAGGACTGAGCGCCAGGCGTTCCAAAGGCACAAATTGAGAGGCTTCCCGAATACGATGACGCAGTTCGTCAACGGTCTCCAGCCGCGTCTTCTTGGTCGTGACCAGTCCCAATACTACAAAACGATCATCGGGGACGTGGCGCAGCGGATCAAAGCCACCGGAGCGCGCATCATCGTACTCGAGCAGGAAGCGCTGAAAGTGGGTCTGGCTGAAGATGCGCGAGATGGGTTCATAGTCGCCGCTGGCATAGAACTTGCTCTGATTGTTGCCGCGACAGATATGCATGGAGAAAGTGATACCCGGATGCCCATCGATGATGGCATTATCCATGGCGATGCATTGATCGATGATCTTATCGGGATCGCTGCCGCGCTGTCGGTAGCCCTCACGCATCTGGGGATCAAGCAGGGCGGCATATTGTGGGGCATCGATCTGAATGTAGGTGCAGCCCAAGCGCACCAGTTCCGTGACTTCACGGCGTGAGAAATCCACAATATCGGCCAGGTAGGCATCGCGTGTGGCGTAGGCCGCCTTCGATTTCTCGGGATCATAATAGGCGGCGGCCTGCTGGGCGCTGATCATGGTTACCTTACCGGGGCGAGACTTGCGCGACCGCAGATAGATCCATTCTTCGGCGCACATGCTGCGCTTCCACTGCAACTTCTCCACCACCACCGGACGCCTGAGAACCAGTTCCTCACCACTCTCATCCCTGAAAGGGATGGCCCAACCACCATACTTATCAAAGCCCGACAGAGCATCAACCAGGTGCCCATAAAAAGCATAGCGCCGCAGTTCACCGTCCGTAATTACATCCAGGCCAGCCGCCTCTTGCAATGCGATTGCCTCGTTGACCGCTCGATCCTCGATGGCCTTAAAGTCCGAGGCGCTCAACTGATCTGCCTCAAATTGCTTCCTTGCATCAACCAGGTAGGTCGGCCTGAGCAGGCTACCCACCACCTCACTGTGATAGGTCATCTTTATATTCCTTCCAAAATAAACGCAGTTTCAACCAGAGGAGATAACATTATTTGTTATCTGTTAAGCTGATTAAAGTACTACATTGACAATATTCGAATTAAGAGCAAGCAAGAGTAACGCAATCCCTTTAAGTAATATAGTGTTCTCCTCCATATTAACATAGGTGGACACTACTCTATGAATACCCAAGCAGTAAAAGTGCTCTACGCCTTCCAGGCGGAATTTGTAGGAGGATGAAGATCTACCTGGGGCTTTTCCCAATCAATAGTGCGGTGGGCCAAAACACTAGAAGTCACGATGCTGGTTACTTGATCCCCATGCTTTCCCAGGCGTTCGTTAAAGGCTTCCAGATGCTGCATCGAGGAGACCGCCACTTTTAACAAGGTGCAGTGGCTTCCGCTTAACTTGTGCATTTCCAGAACTTCAGGAAATTGTTCAGCGCTGCTGGTTTTGAAGAGGCAGGCACCTGAAAAACAGCGCAATTGAATAAAGGCCAGCAATGGCAATCCTATCCTGGCCGGATCCACTTGCGCTCCATAACTGGTCAGAACGCCCGCATCTTCTAGCTTATGTACACGCTCAGCCACGCTGGGACTGGACATACCTATGCGTTTCCCTAACTCGTTGAAAGAGATCCGCGCGTCCCTTTGCAATTCACGCAAAATTTTCCAATCGGTGCTATCTAGAGCTTTTTCTGATTGTAACGCCATTGGGCTTTTTTTCCTTTCACTTTTAAAATACTATAGCATATTCTGTTCTATATTTTATTTCCCAGAACTCTATCCGCCACTATCATATATTGCAGAATTCATCACAAATGAGTTCTTACTAATGCATTTACTATCACATCAACTATTGAGCAGATTGCCAGACGAAGCACTCATATTCAATCTGCAAATTTTGTTAGCTAGTTCAGGGATAACGAGGTAAATAAATGGTTCCACAGGAATTACAAGATCTTCTTACGGACCGCCACAATGCAATTGTCGCCATCAATCGGCCCACCAGTGGTCCACAACTTACGCCAGTATGGTTTCTATGGGATAGCGGTGCGTTCTATTTTCGCATTGGCAAAAACACAGCCAAATATCGCAATATAACACGCGATCCATTTATCTCATTGCTGGTACATGACAATGCAGGCTTCAGATACCTGACCGTTTATGGGCAGGCGCAGATTATGGATAATAATCCTACTTCGGTAGCTTCTCAGATCGTGTATAAATATTATGCTCCAACATTAGCGTCACAGAAACTGCCTCCGGAACAGGAACCTGATGTCGTAACAATTAAGCTTCAGCCACAAAAAGTGGTTGCCATAGTTGAAGAGATCGCTCACGAAGCGGCAGATTCCTGGACCTCAAATTCTTAGCACAGCCATCTCACTAATTAAGCACATTCGCTGTAAAAACTGGTATTCAATCTCTGTAGAAAACACAATGGTATTCTTTCCATATAGGAGCAAACAATTATGCATCACCAGAAGGAATATAATAAAACGATTATTGCGGAGTTCCGCGCCAATGGCGGCAGGACGAAAGATTTTGCGGCCACACCTCTACCATTACTCACTACAATTGGGGCTCGCAGTGGTCAACCGCGCATCACGCCACTGGCTTATACAACCGATGGAGATCGGTTTGTTTTGATTGCGTCCGATAAGGGAAGTCCCAATCATCCTGGTTGGTATCATAACTTGCTTGCGCATCCTGTAGTGACCATCGAGATAGGCCACGAGCACTTTCAGGCACGAGCTGTGATACCAGAAGAACCAGAACGCACACGCCTGTACAAACAGATGTCAGATCAAATGTCAGCGTTCGCTGAGTATCAGCAACTAACCAACCGCAAGATCCCAGTCGTAACTCTGGAGCCACTAAGCTCCAGAGCCTGACCTGAAAATATGATAGGCTGTTTTTTCTATGCGTTGTCCGCTACAAAACTAACTGCTGGCTTTGCAGTCGTAGAGTTGTCAGGAGCCTCCGAATCCACCGGTGCTGGATGGTGGACAGGCGCTGGCAGAGCAGCAACACCTTGCCAGGTAAAATGGCAGGCCTTTGCTATAATACGATACATAGATAGAGATTTTTACCAGGAGCTAACAATATATCATGGAACAGCCGGCCAAAAAACGTCGTCTTATCTCTCCCAGAATGGGCACCATCCTGGGTATTATAGTCATCGCAATCGCGGTATATGGTGTGCTTCGCTCGGGTCCACACGAAGTAGAACATGACTCTCTGTTTGCCCCGCCGCCAACACCCACAGTCGTCGTCACCAATCCGGTGGCAAGCACTGACTTGCATCAAAAATACACGTATAATGGGGTCAATATCACCTTTACGAAAGCTGAACTGGCCAGCAAGTTCTCCGATGATTTCAAGCCCGGAGGCACCTATGTTGTACGTGTCTCCTTAAATACTACCAACAACAATAGTGACACCATCGGTGTAGACTACGTCAGTCTGACGCGCTTAATCTTGCCTTCAGGCCAGAGCGTCAAGGGGAAGGTGGCTTCGATCAACGCGGCCGTCTATCCTGGTAAACCCCAGAGCGGCTATATCGATTTCCCCGTCAATGACAAAATTGATCTTTCACAGCTAAAGCTACAATTTGATAAGACGGTATTATCGTGACCAACCTATATAAAAAGAGTGCGGGCACATATGCCCGCACTCTTTTTATATAGCGATACCATAATTGCTCACAGGCCCATTGTTACTATTCTATAAAATAGATATGGCGGCATTGTCCATTGACACGGTTACGGACACGCCGTACCATAGACATCTGAACTATAGATACGCTGCTCAATGAACAGCATGAAATACTATTACGTAAAACTGGTGGGAGGGCCACGCGGTGTCTACACAAAAAGATACGATCACATTGCTTATCTCCTGTCCTGATAAACCAGGCATTGTCTCCGCCGTCTCAGGCTTTATTTTTGAGCACCACGGAAATATTCTGGAATCCGATCAATACTCAACCAATCAGCACGACGGCAGCTTTTTTATGCGCATCAGCTTTGCGGAAAATACCTTTGATCTCGATGAGAAGGATTTGCCTGCGGCGTTTCAATCCATTGCCACCCGATTTCAGATGCGGTGGAACGCCAACTATTCACGCCGACGCAAACGTGTCGGTATCCTGGTCTCCAAATATGATCATTGCCTCGTTGATCTACTCTGGCGCTGGAAGATCGGCGAACTGACGATGGATATTCCTTTTATTATCAGCAACCATCCCAACCTGGAGGGATTGGCCAGCATGTATGGTGTCCCCTATTACCATTTTCCGGTCAAGCGCGAGACCAGGCAAGAGGATGAACGGCACATGCTTGAATTTATTGGCGACCGGATAGATTTCCTGGTGCTGGCACGTTACATGCAGATCCTGGAACCATTCTTTGTCGATGCTTTTCCACAACGCATCATCAACATCCATCATAGCTTCTTACCCGCCTTTGTGGGGGCCAGCCCCTATGACCAGGCCTTCAGGCGCGGTGTCAAACTGATCGGGGCCACCGCCCACTACGTTACCAGTAGCCTTGATGAGGGTCCCATTATCGCCCAGGATGTCATCCACTGTGATCATCGCGATGCCGTAGATGATTTGATCCGTAAGGGTCGCGATGTCGAACGTCGCGTGCTTGCCGAAGCTGTGCGACTGCATACGTCAGACCGTGTGCTGGTCTACGAAAACAAAACCATCGTCTTCTAAACACCGCCCTCTTCAGGGAACCACCTATCCTGCAGGGGGCGATTTCTTCAGGCTACGTAGCTATAAATATAAACGACTCAGTTCTTCATAGATACTTTATCCACATTTTTTGGCATTTATTGTTCACATCTAATTATCGTAAACCCATCCGCAATTTTTTCTCTACTACTTCCGTAGTAATTTATCGATAAACATCCGGTTACATAACGACGCCCTCAATCCTCTCTATAAGCGTATTGACGATTAGAATTATGCACTTAATTGATGAGTTTTTACCAGCAATTTTCTGCATAATGTAGAGCTTAAAAAGGCCATGTAATAAAAACTATATTTTTTGCAACACCTGTTGAACTACTAGAGAAGGATATGATACTATTATGCGAGGTAAAAACGGCAGCCCCCAGATCCAAAAGAGGAGTTCAAATGAACGACGTGCTTCGGTTCGCACCGACATTTCGTAAAGCACCAGCTGAGTTAAGTCTCGAGGAACAGGCTCAACTCAATACTATTATCGATCTACTCATCCCATCTGATAAGGATTTTCCACCCCCTTCCAGTTTGCATTTGATTGATGATATCCTGCTTCATATTTCGCCCAGAGCCGGGCGCAAAAATACCCCGATGTTGAGTGAGAAGCGTTTACGCACGGCATTGCATGAGCTGAATTTATCCGCCGATGGAAATTTCTGTCTCGCCAGCACTGAAAAGCAGCAAAGCTTGCTTCGCCACCTTGAATATCGTGACCCCGCCTTCTTTCAAGCTCTGTGGACTCTTGTCAATCATAGTTATTATGCATTGTTAGCTACACGCTGGCATCCACAAATGGCATAACCTATTTTCGAGACGTCATCAGACAAGGTATTATTTCCCAACACCCATACAACCTATCAATAGAAATACAAAGATCCGCAGAGAAAAGTTGCCATTCTGTCAGAGAGAATGTGCGAACTCAACTGCGGATCTTTGTATGTAAAGCCGCTTGCGTCCACCCGCTGTATTCTTCCTCTTTTAATGGTTTATCAAGATCATCCTGGCACACCAATGTGAGACTTTGCATAAGCATCGTCACAATTGACGTCTGTTATTTGTAACCCCCGACCAGATTGCGCGTAATTCATATTGACAACAATACGATATATCGTATATAGTAAGAATACGATAACGATATATCGCAATCTAGTGGACTCAGAAAGGAGACCCGCTGAAATGTTTAACCGTTTTAACAGACGTTTTGCCTTTGGTTATGAAGGTGGACCCATGGATTGGGAAGGATGGACACCACCATGGTTCAATCGTGATGAGCCTCATCATCACCATCATGGACCTCGCTTCTTTGGAATGCGTCGCGGACCCTTTGGCCCCGGTGGCCCATTTGGTCCTGGCGGTCCCTTTGGTCCTGAGGGTGGCCCTTTTAGGGGTGGGCGGTTCTTTGGACGAGGTGACGTCAAGTACGCGCTGCTTGAACTGCTGCGCGAACGTCCTATGCATGGTTATGAGATGATGAAGGCTCTGGAAGAGCGCTCCGGCGGCTTCTATGCTCCCAGCGCCGGTACCATCTATCCAACACTGCAGTTGCTGGAAGATCGTGGGCTGGTTACGGTCCTGGAGGAGAATGGCAAGAAGGTCTATAGCATTACAGAGGAAGGGAAGAATTTCCTGAATGAGCGTCAGAAAGAGGAGGAAAATTTCACCCCGCCCTGGGCTCGTGGCCGCTTCTGGAATGAGCCGGAGATTCAGGCTATTCGCACCGAGGCCATGGAAGTTGCCCGTCTCTTTGCTATCGCGGGCCGCTCATCTTTCCGTGATGCTGAGAAGCTCGCTCGCCTGCGACTGATCCTGGAACGCACCCACAAAGACCTGAATGACTTCATCTATGGCACTCCGGAAAACACCACCGGACCAGGAAGCGACACGCCACCAACCAACCAAAACGTCTAACTCCAAATTTCTCTCATATTAAGGTGAGTAAATATAGATGAGGGGAAGCATGCTGTGCTTCTCCTCATTTGTCGCAATATACTTTGTTCTAATAGAGAGAACAAGTTAGAAATGAAAAAAGAGGATCAGAAGAATAGTAAGAATATGCAGAGCCTGGTCTAACCAGATAGGATCAATCAGTTTGTAGCGTGCCTTCAAGGGGTCCACAATAAAATGTGTACCAAAGATAAGCGCGGTCGCCAGTAATGAGGGATGGGCAAACAGCACAAAGGTGGCAGTATAAGTTGCGCAGTGGTAAAAGTTAACCTCCCAACTCTTCCCTTTCTCCATACTCATCCACGCGCTCTGAAAGGCGAAGTCCCCGATAAAGTGGCAGGCCAGCCAGATTAATAACGTGGTAACCGAAAATGTAACGTTCATGAAATTCTCCCTGGCAATCTCTTTTGTCCAGTTTAATCGCCAGAGAGAATAATTACAGTGAGCTATATCGCACCCAGATTATGAACCATTGCACAACTTTTTCGGCCCCGGTTAAACACATTATTTATCGCGCCACATATAAGCCAGACCACAGGCCAGCACAACAAGAATCGCAAACACAATGCCCAGCAAACGCTGGCTGGCAGCATAGAGGGCCAGGGCAGCAGAGCCAAAGAAAACGATCTGCAGGAGCAGATACCAGGGGCCTTGCAGATGCCACTGTGATTTTGGCGCACCCCATATGCCCCAGACCACTATCGCCAGTACCGGCGCACCGATACCCAATGCGATCTTCCCGATGATCCCCTGCCCATTGTGGAAGCCCCAATAGCCCAGCGCCACCAGCACGCCCAGCTCCAGAAAAAAGACCAGGGCCAGATTCATATTCTTGAACAGCGACAGAGACATAATCAATAACATCCTTTCAATATATAGGTATAATTGCTTATTTTTGAGAACTTGCTCGCATGATAGACACTATAAGCTGCTTGAACCTTCAAGAGAGGCGATAAACATGGTAATCAGCCAGTGAAAGCTGGCCTCGCGGTCTATGGGCATACCGAAGCCACCGTTTACTTCCAGGGTGATAAAGCCATGTACAAGGCTGCGCAAGCCGCGAATGGCGTGAATGGCGTCCTCATCCTTTAGCTGGTACGGGACCAATATCTGCTGGATAAGCTGCACCAGTTGACGGCCCAACTCCTGCCATTCCTGATCATCAGGGTCGGGCGCCTGCTGGGTAAGCAGATAGCAACCGGGAGCGATTCTGGCATATTCCCGGTAAGCATCGGCCAGCGCCAGGATCGCTTCTCCCTTTGACTTGCCAGCAATCGCATGCAACAGGCGCATCTGCAAGTCACGCAGGCTGTAGAGCACCAGTTCATGCTTGAGGCCTGGCAAACCCGCCACGTGATTATACAGGGAAGGTGTACGCACCCCTAACCGTTCAGCCAGTTTGCCCAGGGAAAGCTGCTCGATCCCTTCCTCATCAATCAGACGGGCCGCCGCCTCAACCACGCTCAATTGATCCAGACCTGCCCTACGCGACATGCGTCCGCTCCCTTTGCTTCTGTGAAAGCTCCCGTTCCAGCACGTGGATAGCGCGCTCCATCGCCACCTGTGGCTGACTCAGCATGCGGCCATGACCGATGGCCAGTAAAGAGGGCTGCAAGTTCAGCAGCTTGCGCGCGCTTTCCAGCGCAATGCCTTTATTCCAGGTAGAGAGAGCGGGCAATGGAAACAACGGCTTGACTGTACCCGCAACCGCCACACCACCTAAGGTCTGGAAAGCGTCGCCAGCAATCAAGGAGCGATCTCGCGTATCCAGGAACGCCACATGGCCCACGGAATGGCCAGGTGAGAAAACAACCTCCAGCGAACCGATACGATCACCTTCGTTCAGCAAAAAGGTAGGTTTCGTCTGGCAGGGGTAGTTGCCGAGCTTCTTGTCCTGCGGCTCAGACGCGTCCAGACTTACGTCTCCGGCCATTAAACGCGCCTCGCGCCCACTGATCGCCACGGGCACATCAGGCAGAGCGGCGTGCAGGGCATCCAATGAGCCAACATGATCGCTATGATCATGGGTCAGCAGAATGCGCACAATCGGCAGACCTAGCTTTTTTGCTTCGGCCAGGATCGCCTGCGCCTGACTTGCCGGCCACGCGGTATCGATCAATGTAAATCCATCGTCCTCGCGTACCAGGTAGCAATTAACCGCCCGTAGATAGGTCAGTTGAAACAGATTATCACCAGCAGCCGTTACTTTCATCGTTTACTCCATCTTTTTTTACTAATCGCATTAGCTATTTGGCTAACCACATTAGCATAGTAAACTAATGCGATTAGTTTGTCAAGGGAAAAGACAAAAAAATACAGGTCACCAAACTGTAGTTTGTGACCTGTACAGCTAAACAACAATGCGTCCTGCATTCCTAATGCTTCAGTCTCAGAGGATTGCTCCAGGGCAGACCGATCTGGGCGCGAATGACCAGCAAAGTGGCCACCAGGAGCCAGAAGCAGAAAGCCAGATCTTGCGCCAGAAATGAGCAATCGACCAGACCCTGGATGAAGCCGGCCAGCATGGCGGCGGCGGCCCCAAGCGTCATCCAGCGCCAGTGCTCGCCCTGATCCACTACGCGACTGGAAAGGTAGCGCAGAATGTGCGCGCATAGCCAGCAGAAGAGGACCAGGAAGGCAATGAAGGCCAGCAGGCCGAAGATGCCGATGCTCACCCAGACGTGCAGGAAGTTGTTGTGTGGATGTGAGAGGCCTGGCTCATCATACATATGCGTCGTTTCGCCATTCACTTCGCTGACGATGTAGTAGTGCGAGGCCAGTGGGCACGAGAGCATCCAGGAATACTGGGGAGCCTTGAGCCCTCCATCTTTCACGAAATTTGGATCAGCCGAGGGGACCACACGTGGATCGGCATAGTGACAGATCCAGTTATCGAGCCCATAGCCAAACAACGGCTGATCGTGTATCATGGCCTCGGCGCTCTGCCACAGGTGTATTCGCCGTTGCAGGGTGGTGACGTGATTTTGATCCATGTGCCCATTAATCACCGTATCCATGAAGACTTGATCCACTTTTTGGTGCATGACACCGTAGCCCGCGGCAGCCAGCACGATGGTGATAGCGCCCCCAATCAACAAAACTTTGCGATTGCGGATAGCAAAAATAATGAGGAATACGAGTACCACAGGAAAAGCCGCAATCGCCGAGCCGCGCGAGTCATTGTGCAAGAGCGCATATACAAATGGTATACACAATAGCAGGATCGGCAGGCGAATCTTCCAGGAGAGACGCGAGAAGACGATAGCCAATCCGATGGGTAGCGTGTAGTCAAAGAGCAGGCCTACGCTGGGGTCGCTTCCATATACAGTATTGTTTTTTCCGAACATGGCATATTGCACAATAGCCATGAAAGCAATGATCAGGCCGCTAGCAAACAGCGCGCCCAGCATGCGAGCAAGTTCCTGGCGCGAGCGCAGGCAGCATAGTATCAAAACGACATACAGCAGGGGATCTATAATCTCCTGCCGCAGGGCGCGCAACGCATCTCTATGAGAACTGGCACCAATCAACGAGATCAAAGCGGCCAGTAAAAAAATAGCGATTGGCCACAAGAAAGGTCCAATGCGCTGCCGCAGTTGGGGCAATGAGAGCCGATAGGGCCAGTGCTGACGCTCCAGCAACAGCTGGAGCACCGCCACCGCGACACAGATCCAGAGTACAATCTCGGCCGGGCTAAATCCGGCCATATGAATCACATCCTTGGGCGCCAGGTAATATGGCAGTGCCAGCGGGAGCAGGGCTACAGCGAAGGATAAACGAGACCAGCAAAGGACGATAAATATGGCCAGAAAAGGCAGGCCGAACCATGGGCTCAGTTGTTCCAGCCCGCCTATCGGGAATTTAAGATTCTGGTTGCCAATCACATAATACAGGGCCATAGAAAGAATCAGGCCACACTCAATCAATCGATTGCACCAGAAGGCGCGGCGTGTTCCCATCGTTCCGCCATCATGATCTACTGGAGGAACATCCGCAACTGAAGGCGGCAGGTCGGCAGATTCGGTTGGGTTGGAAGCCCGCGCTTCCAGGCTTGCCCGTGATAAAGACATAGGTGAATCGCTCATGACACATTTTTACCATTCCGCACGTCAGTGTGCATCGTTTCTATAAACCGCTCACAGCGGCCCCAAAGCAGAAGGCAACGGGGATAAAGGCACAGCTCTATTTAAAACTCGCTGAACTCGCTCCCGTTACATCCTTGCCTGATTTTATAATACCTATAGGTGACGAATAACAAGCTGTAAACAAACAAGAAGTATAACAGAATCCAGAAAGAGAGTCCATTACCTAAGAAGATCGGGGGGCGCCTGTAGGGCTACCTGCGCCCATATTCGCAGGAGGAATTCGAGGTGCCAATCAAACGGCGTTAACATCAAAAGCAGATGGAGGGGCAGGGAGCCCATCTGCTTCTGGTGTCAGCATCATATGGCTATGCCGGAACCACCCACAACTTGGTGGCCGCGTCGGGGCTGATAGTTACGACCCGTTCGTCAACCAGCAAGCGTACCTTTTCTTGTGGCTCTCCGGTCGCAACATCAGCAGAAGGGGTGCTGCTGAACTGTGCCAGCATCATCAGGCGCGTTCCCGGCGTCAGACCTTTCTCATGCATATACATAATCAAAGCCTCCTCATCTTCTACCACCTCGGACACACACAGTATTTTGACGTGAGAGCCGTTGGCGACAGTTGAGAGACGCACCGCGTGATTGTCTTTAAGATATGTGCGCGCATTGGGGACCGAGCCGGGGATAGGATTGCCATGCGGGCAGGTCATAGGGTTATTGAGATTGGCGATCACCCGCGACTCAACGGCACCAGAGATAAAGTGCTCAAGGCGACAGGCTTCTTCATGCACCTCGTGCCACTGCATCCCCAGCATGTCGACCAGAAAGCGTTCCGTCAGACGATGGCGCCGCAACACAGCTTCCGCCGCCTCGTTCCCAACCTCGGTCAAAGTTACATGCCGCTTGGCATTCATCTCTATATAGCCATCTCGCACCAGGCGCTTCAACATCTCCGTTACGGTCGGAGCCGAGACATGGAAACGCTCCGCCAGGCGGGCCCCGATCACCACCTCATCTTCCATGCTCATGTTGTAAATCATTTCCAGGTATTCTTCAACCGTTGCACTTAAAATCTCTTCTGTTTTCATGACACCATGTCCCGTTTCTCTAGTATCTTCGACAAAGCTACGGCATATGTAGCCAGGAGGCGCTGCAGTCTGGAGAGCGGAATGGAAGCAATGAGAGTATCCCTTTCCGTCAATTGTATACACACTTTGCCGGGCGTCCACTCCACTACTAGTGTAACATTTTTTGTGCCTTCAGTCTATATGCATGATACAACGCTTACGCTATAATACACATTTTTCCTATATAGCTACTATGTAATAATTTTACTGCAATTTATAAGATTAGCATTTATAGGGGTACCTGCATTTGTATTTAACAATTGTGAGAGAGCATATAGTAAATGGGAAAGGAGAAGTGGAAGTATGGAGCAGGACCCATTGCAAAAAATACTACGTAAACCTGGTAGTAGCGGCCTTCAGACGAATAGGAGTCAACCAGCTTTTTCCCGTTTCTTCACCCCCAAATATATAGTGCTCATCTTATGTAGCATACTACTTACTGGGAGTACGGTCGTGGCATCTCTGGTCCATCCCGATGCGTTCGCGGCCCCCCACTCACGCGCGTCGGCACATTGTTTCTGGCATCACATCAACGCCGGTGATACGCTGGACGCCATTGCCGCTATGTATCGCGCTAATCTGTGGGCGATCGCACGCGCCAATCAGATCAGCAATATCAATCTGATCTATGCCGGTCGGAGCCTGTGTATTCCATCAAAAGTGCAACGACGAGCCAACGCGGGCATCCAGGCCAACGGTCATGTCAGATGGTACGCCTATCAGGCCCTGGATTGGTCTACCCGGGCGCGAGCCAGTCGCTTATTGCGCAACGCCGCCGCCAGGCATAGGCTCCCGGCCAATCTACTCCTGGCCATCGCCTGGCAGGAAAGTGGTTGGAACCAGCATGTAATCGCCCGCGACGGCGGCATCGGCATAATGCAGATCATGCCCTATACCGCGCAGGCTCTCAATCGGCAGGTCAATGGGCACCTTGATCCCTATAAGCTCTATGACAACATAGAACTGGGAGCTATTTATTTACGCGCCCTCTGGCATGGTTTTCACGGTAATATGAGCAAGATCATCAGCGCCTATAACGAAGGCGGCTGGAACGTGAAGCACCGTGGCATCTTTAACTGGCGCTATGTGCACAATGTGCGCGCCCTGATGCGTTGGTATTAATCTTCATCTCCCATAGGTCTCACGTTGGTTTCACTTGCTCGTACATGGATTACAGACTCAGGAGTAGTTTTCCAGAAACACGAGCATAGTCTTGACACTTGTTTGTATTCCCTTTATACTATTTTATAAATACAAAAGAATAGTGAAGCCACGAACAGGAAGAGTACATAGCTGTGCATGGACACAGAGAGTCGGGGATGGTGGAAACCGACACCAGTCTGGCTATGGAATGGGCCTGGTAGCTAAAGAGCGAACGTTTCGGCAGTGCGCATCGGCGTAGCCGGGATTATTAGTACTCTTTCGGAATGTCCCCCGTTACTGAGGACAGGATATACTGCTCTAACAATTGCGTACTGCTTTTAAGGGCCCGCAACGTTAGTCTAAACGCACCGTATCCGGCAAGAGGGATTATCTGTCTTTTTCAGACAAACAGAGCATGTTAGACAGCTAATCTAAAGCAGGGTGGTACCACGAAAGCGCTTTTTATCACGCTTCTCGTCCTTGTAAGGATGAGGGGCGTTTTTTATTGGAATTTTCTCACTTTGTATAGCCAATATCATTCACGTGGATGAGCCACACCCGATTCGTCGTGGAGGAAAGAAAGAATGACAGTTGAAACCAATCAAGCGGTACAGGAAGCTACCCAGCCAGCGCAGGCGCCGGTAAAGAAACGCGTCTTCTCTGGCATTCAGCCAACAAACAATGTTCACCTGGGCAACTACCTGGGTGCCATCCGCAACTGGGTGGAGACACAGGATCAGTACGATAACATCTTCTGCATCGTCGATCTGCACGCCATCACGCTGCCGATCGATCCCAAGGAACTGCATATCAATACCCGCAAGCTGGCGGCCCTCTACCTGGCCTGTGGACTCGATACCAGGTATTGCAAACTCTTTGTGCAATCGCATGTGCGCCAGCATGCTGAAATACAGTGGCTCTTAAACTGCTACACGCCGATGGGCTGGCTCAATCGTATGACGCAGTTTAAGACCAAAGCAGGCGAGGATATGGATTCGGTAGGAGCAGGACTCTACTGCTACCCGGTGCTGATGGCCGGCGATATCCTGCTCTACCAGACCCACTATGTGCCTGTGGGCGATGACCAGCGTCAACACGTAGAGATGACTCGCGACCTGGCACAACGCATTAACAGTCTGTATGGAAAACAGATCTTTACCATTCCAGAGGCCCAGATCCGGACCACCGGGGCGCGTATCATGTCCCTGGAAGATCCAACCAAAAAGATGAGCAAGAGCGATCCCAATCCTAACGCTTATATCACCTTGTTGGACGATCCCAAAACGATCAAAAAGAAGATCGCGCGCGCCACCACCGATTCGGAGCGCCTGGTCAAATTCGATCCGGCTCGCCCGGGCATCACGAATCTGTTATCAATCTATCAAATCCTCACCGGTCAAACGCAGGAGGTGATTGAGGCCGAGTTTGAGGGCAAAGGCTATGGAGACTTTAAGGCGGCCCTGACCGATCGCCTGGTGGAGACGCTGAGTCCGATTCAGCAACGCTACCAGGAGATTATCAGCGATATGCCCGCACTGGAGAATCTCCTGAAGCAGGGGGCTGACGACTTGCGCCCACTTGCCGAACGCACTACTGAGAAGATGAAGCGGGCAATAGGCCTGGGTTAGAGTTGAAATGACTTCCGCTGGCCTGTCTGTTGACTGCAGCAATCAGGCAGACCAGCGGAGCATACACTGTTGTCGGGGAACTGCGCGGATTCTCCCTGGAATGTGCGCAGCAGTAAATGGAGCAGGTGCTATATGTATTATCCAACATTGGATGAGGTGAAGCAGGTACGGGATGCGGTGCTGGGGGGAAAGAAGAATGATCGCCGGCCACTTTTGCCGCTCTATAGCGATATCCTGGCTGATATGGAGACGCCGGTTTCAGCGTATTGTAAGACGGCGCAGAGACCATACAGCTTCTTGCTGGAGAGCGTCACGGGCGGCGAGCAAGTCGCGCGCTATTCGTTTATCGGTATTGATCCGTACCTGGTGATGATTCATCGCGGCGAAACGGTACGGTTACGACGCATGCATGCTTTCCCTGGCTCCTACAGCGAGGATGAAGTCGCCTGCCACGATCCACTGCAGTTGTTGGAAGAGGAACTGGGCCAATATCAGCTGGTTATGCCGCCCCACCTTGAGCGGTCCCACGATCAGCTCCCCAAGTTCTTTGGCGGCGCGGTTGGCTACCTGTCATATGACGCGGCGGCCCGCTTTGAACGTCTTCCAGAACCCGGACCCAATGAGCTAGACCTGCCCCTGGCGGTCTTCATGCTGACCGAGACGGTGCTGGTCTTCGACCATGTACGCCATAGCGTACGCGTCGTGACACACGTTCACCTGGATGCGCCAGACATCGAGGCCGAGTATCGGCGGGCACAAGAGATCGTAGACGACGTGCAGGCGCGGCTCCAGCAACCGGTGCGCCTGCCTGAGGAGCCGGAGCCAATCTATGATGAAGCCGCCCTCAGGGTCACGTCAAACCGCACGCGAGCTGAATTTGAGAGCATGGTCAGCCGCTCTATTGAGTATATTAAGGCCGGTGACATCTTCCAGGTGGTACCTTCACAGCGCCTGAGCCGCCATGTGAATGCCTCGCCATTCACCGTCTATCGCGCGCTGCGGGCCATCAATCCGTCACCGCACATGTTCTTCCTGGATCTGGAAGACTTCCACCTGGTCGGAGCGTCACCAGAGCTGCTGGTGCGCTATGAGGACAACGAGGTGACCATCCGTCCGATCGCCGGCACGCGGCCTCGTGGCTCTGATAAACAGAGCGATGAGCAACTGGCCATTGAGTTGCAGCAGGATCCAAAAGAACGTGCCGAGCATATCATGCTGCTGGACCTAGCACGCAACGACGTGGGACGCGTCAGTAAGATCGGCAGTGTACAGGTCGACGACTTTATGACCATCGAACGCTACTCACACGTTATGCACCTGGTCACCAATGTATCGGGACAACTGCGCGAGGGCGTCTCCGCCTTTGACGCGCTACGGGCTGGCTTCCCCGCCGGAACGGTATCGGGCGCACCCAAGATCCGGGCCATGGAGATCATTAGCGAGTTGGAGGGCGAGACACGGGGCGCGTACGCGGGCGCCGTTGGCTACTTCAGCCATACAGGCAACCAGGAGACAGCCATCACGCTGCGCACGATGGTCATCAAAGATGGAAAGGCCTATATCCAGGCTGGAGGCGGAGTCGTCGCGGATTCAACCCCGGCCAATGAGTATCAGGAAAGTTTGAACAAAGCGCGGGCGCTGCTGCGAGCACTCGATGAGGCCGAACATATTGCGCAGATCAATCGGCAGACAACCCATGAGTCACCAACCATTGCCCAGGGAGGAAAGAAGAAAGATGCTCCTGTTACTCGATAACTATGATAGCTTTACCTACAACCTGTATCAATACCTGGCAGAGCTCGGGGCAGAGGTTGTAGTAAAGCGCAACGATGAGGTCACACTGGCCGACGTGGAACAACTCCAGCCCGAGCGCATCGTTGTCTCTCCAGGCCCCTGTACTCCCAGCGAGGCCGGAATGTCCTGTGAAGTAATCGCCGCCTTTGGCTCACGCATCCCTGTACTGGGAGTGTGTCTGGGTCACCAATCAATCGGACAGGTGTATGGGGGACGTGTCATCCGAGCCCCCGAACCAATGCACGGCAAGACGTCGCAGATGCATCACAATGGCAAAGGCGTCTTCAGGAACCTGCCCCGGCCCTTTGAGGCGATCCGCTACCACAGCCTGATCGTTGAGGAGGATTCGCTGCCAGAAGTACTTGAGGTAACGGCCAGAACCGACGACGGTCTGATCATGGGCTTAAAGCATCGCGCCTATCCGGTTGAAGGCGTGCAGTTTCATCCCGAGTCGATCATGACCAACGTGGGCAAAGATTTATTACGCAACTTTTTAGAGCGGTAGGCAATCCATTGGGCAGGGATGAGAGATAGATCGCCTGCAGACGGAACCAGAGAGGATAGATTTGAGCATGATTCGCGAAGCTATTGCTCACATTGCGTCGGGCGCAACCCTCGATACAGAGGAAGCCGCCGCCGCTATGGAAGAAATTATGACCGGTGCGGCCACACCATCACAGATCGGCGCTTTTCTAACCGCTTTACGTATGCGCCCCGGTGCGGAAACGGTAGAGGAGATCGCTGGTATGGCCCTGGTGATGCGCGATAAAGCGCTCCAGGTTCATCTCGACGAGCCGGCCGCGAGCCAGGCCATGGATACATGCGGGACCGGTGGGGATGGCTCAGGCACCTTAAATGTCTCAACGGCGGCAGGCATCATCGCCGCCGCCGCCGGGGCCACCATCGCCAAGCACGGCAATCGCTCGGCCACCAGCAAATGTGGCAGCGCCGATGTGCTGGAGGCACTGGGTGTACAGATCAATCTGGAACCAGAAGCGCTGGCCCGTAGCATTAATGAATGCGGCTTTGGCTTTATGTTTGCCCAGGCCTATCATCCGGCCATGAAATACGTTGGCCCCACCCGACGTGAGATTGGTATCCGTACCGTCTTCAATATCCTGGGGCCGCTGACCAATCCCGCCCATACCCCTTACCAGGTGCTGGGTGTGGCGGATAACTCACTGATGCAAAAGATGGGAGAGGTGCTGCTGCGCCTGGGGTGCAAGCATGCCCTGATCATACACAGCGCGGATGGCATGGATGAGTGCTCGATCAGCGCACCCACCCACATCTGTGAGGTACGCGTTGGGCAGGAGCTACACACCTACACGATCACGCCAGAGGACTTTGGGCTGGCCAGTTCCAGCAATCTAGAAGGTATCCAGGGAGGAGATCCAGCACATAATGCCGCCATGCTGCGCGAGATCCTCTCAACGTATAACGCCAACCCGGCAACGGACATGATCTGCCTCAATACGGCGGCGGCCCTGATGGCTAATGAGCAGGTCGCATCCTTTAAGGATGGAATTAAACTGGCGCAGGCAACGTTACAGGAAGGAAAGGCCCGGCGCAAACTGGCCGAGGTCATTGAGTGTTCGCAGGCATATGGTAGGTAAAAACATGTTTCTTGATCGCATCGTTAATCAGACACGCATAGATTTAGCGCAACGCAAAATAGATCTACCACTGGAGCAGATCAAAAAACAGGCACTGGAACAGTCGCGTCCACGGGATGTGCTGGAAGCATTGGATCCTCGGGACCGCGTCCATCTGATTGCCGAGGTGAAACGTGCGTCACCCTCCAAAGGGCTGCTGGCACCCGACCTTGATCCGGTGGCTACCGCGAAGATCTATGAGCAGAGCGGAGCGTCGGTTATTTCCGTGCTGACTGAGCCACATTTCTTCCTGGGCTCGCCTGAATACCTGACCGCCATCAAGAACGCGGTCAGCATACCGGTCCTGCGCAAAGATTTTATCATCGATGAGTACCAGGTCTATGAGGCCAGGGCCTGGGGCGCCGATATGATCTTGCTCATCTGCGCCATCCTGGACGATCAACAGTTGAGGGATCTCCTGGAAGTCGCGACCAGCCTGCGCATGCGCGCCCTGGTCGAAGTTCATAGCCAGGAAGAGGCACAACGCGCCATCGCCGCCGGTGCCGTCATTATTGGCGTAAACAGCCGCAACCTGACCACGTTCGAGATGAATCCCTACCTGATTCGCGACATTCGGCGCATCCTACCAGAGGATCGCGTGATTGTCGCTGAGAGCGGCATCCATAGCGAGGCCGACGTACGCCGACTGGCCCGCTACGATGTACAGGCCATGCTGGTCGGCGAATCGCTGGTCGTCTCTAAAAATATCCCCGACCATATCCAGATGCTCTTGCGGCATGCCAATCACACTACCCAGGTGAAGATCTGTGGCCTGAGCGAGTCAAAACATATCGACGCGGCCATCGAAGCCGGCGCCGACATGCTGGGCTTTATATTTCATAAACCCAGCCATCGCTACATCCAGCCCGAGCGCGTCCCGGAGATACTGGCGGCCAGTCAAAGCTATACACAGCCACGCCAGGGACAGGTGCTCCCGGACCTGGTGGGCGTCTTCGTTAATGAGGACGCGGATACAATCAACGCGATCGCCGACCAGATCGGGCTGCACTATATCCAGTTGCATGGCAATGAGACACCAGATTTCTGCCAGCAGATCAACCGACCCGTTATCAAGGCGCTCTCACTGCGGCAGCCTGAGGATCTGGAACGCCTGGCGGCCTATCGGAATGTTACCTGGCGTCTCTTGATCGACACACCCACACCTGACTGGGGAGGCACCGGTCGCACCGGCGATTGGGAACTGGCGCGCCTGGCGGCACAGCAGAGCAAAATTCTACTGGCTGGCGGACTGACTGTAGAGAACGTCGCCACCGCCATCCAGCAGGTCCAGCCCTGGGGTCTTGATGTTAGCAGCGGAGTCGAAACCGGGCGCAGGAAAGATAGCCAGAAGATCGCGGACTTTATCGCCCGGGTACGCCAGAGCGAGAAGGGTCAGCAAGAGGCGCCGGAGCGCCAGGAAGAGTCCTCGCTGCGCTAAACTCACGCCTTTATCAGTAGTCAATCATAGCAATTATTCATCTGGTCCTTCAGTGGCCACATTCGTATCGCCCTGGTAGCGATAAGGGAAGAAGGCACGTATGCAAGATACAAAAACGCACAATACTTATCAGCACAATCTGTATCCAGATGAGCGTGGACGCTTTGGAGATTTTGGCGGCAAATTTGTACCGGAAAATCTGATGGCGGTCCTGGCGGAACTGGAGACGGCCTATAAAGAAGCGATGCAAGATAAAGCATTTATAGGCGAGCTCAATCAAGAACTCGCCAGCTATGTCGGGCGGCCCACAACCCTGCATTATGTGCCACGCTTTTCTGAGATGGTTGGCAATAACGTCAAAATCTATCTCAAACGCGAGGACCTGGCGCATACGGGAGCGCATAAGATCAATAACGCGCTGGGACAGGGCATGCTCGCCAAACGCATGGGGAAGCAGCGTATCATCGCCGAGACCGGCGCGGGCCAGCATGGCGTGGCGACAGCGACGGTCTGCGCTAAACTGGGCCTCGATTGCATCATCTATATGGGTGAGGTAGACATCCAGCGTCAGTCGCTCAACGTCTTCCGCATGAAACTACTGGGCGCCGAAGTACGCTCGGTGGATAGCGGCACCAAAACGCTCAAAGACGCCATTAATGAGGCCATTCGCGACTGGGTTACCAATGTCGAGACCACCTTCTACCTGTTTGGTACCGCCGCGGGTCCCGCCCCCTATCCACGTATCGTGCGTGACTTCCAGGCCGTCATCGGTCGCGAAGCGCGCCAGCAGATCATGCAACAAGAGGGACGCCTCCCGGATCAGATCTATGCCTGCGTCGGCGGCGGCAGTAACGCCATCGGCATCTTCTATCCCTTCGCCGATGCCAGCGAGGTTGAATTGATCGGAGTAGAGGCCGGCGGAACCAGCATGGATCCCGGCATGCACGCCTCCACGCTGGTCGCTGGTCGCCCCGGTGTCCTGCATGGAGCCATGAGCTACCTTCTGCAAAATGAAGATGGCCAGATCCTGGACACACATAGCATCTCGGCCGGCCTGGACTATCCAGGTGTTGGACCAGAGCACAGCTATATGAAAGACAGTGGTCGCGCCAGCTATGTCACAGCCTCGGATGCTACCGCGCTCAAAGGTCTGGAGGCTCTCAGCCGTACCGAAGGCATCATCCCGGCCCTGGAATCGGCTCACGCCATCGGCTATGTGCTGGAGCAGGGGCAGCAGGGCAAGCTTGCCGAAGGCTCCCTGATCGTCATCAACCTCTCAGGCCGTGGCGATAAAGATATGATGACCGTGGCCAAGGCCTTTAATGTCAATCTGTAATCGTTGAAAGTAGCCTGGAGCAGGCGGGCAGCGGATCAGGCATTGGCTTAAAAAAGAGAAGCAATGGCTGATCCGGCTTGCTACGCCACAAAGAGCAGGAGGAAATAATGGACGCAATCCCAGGAAGCGTTGTTGAAGAACAAGGCAACCAGTATATACCGGCACAGAAAATCACTCGAACCTTTGAGCGCGCCCGGCAGGAGGGGCGCGGGGTACTTATTCCGTATTTCATGTGCGGCTATCCAGACGCAGCATCAACGGTCGAGATCGTACTGGCCGCCGCGGAGGGTGGCGCGGACATCATCGAACTGGGGATGCCGTTTAGCGATCCTCTGGCCGATGGCGCCACCATCCAGCACGCGGGCCACATTGCCTTGCAAAATGGCATGAGCATTCAGGGATGCATGAATATCGCCAGGGAGGTCGCGTCCAAAAGCGATGTGGCCCTGCTCTTGATGGGCTACTACAATCCGGTGCTGGCCTATGGACTGGAGCGCTTCTGCGCCACCGCTCGCGCCAACGGTATCAGTGGTCTGATCATCCCGGATCTGCCAGCGGAGGAAGCCGATCCTTTGCAGGAGATCGCCTATCGCCACGGCCTGGCGCTGATCTTCCTGGTTCCGCCTACCGCACCGGATGAGCGCATCAGCATGGCGGCCCGGCGCACCGCTGCCGGTCCAGGTGGCTTCATCTACTGCGTCTCGCTCAGCGGCGTAACCGGTTCCCGTCAGCAGTTGCCCGCCCATCTGCAAAACTTTATCCAGCGCATCCGCGCGGCGACACAGGAGCAGCGGCTCCCTCTGGCGGTTGGCTTTGGTCTCTCCACGCCCGAGCATATCGCTACCGTCACCAGTTACGCCGAAGGCGCGGTCGTTGGTAGCGCCCTGGTAAAGATTATAGACCAGCATAAGGACGACAACCCGGCGGACGCGGTCAGAGAATATATTCGGTATCTGCGTCAATAGTAGCTCAAGCTTGTAGGTGAGAGGGTTAATGCACCGATCTCTGAAGCGGAGGATCAATACCATCACATATTATCTGCACATAGAAGCGGTTATACTAACGGTCAGATAATACAGATAAAAAATTGCCATCATCCTTTACAATGGAAGGTACATCCGTCTGGCTTTCTCTCTAAAGTTAGAGATGTTACCCATTGTGAAAGGGCAGAAAAAGTGATGTATTGCCGAGGCATTCGTGGTGCAACCACCGTAGAGCATAACGATCGCGAGGAAATTCTCGCGGCGACCAGGGAGCTACTCGAGTTGCTGATCGAGAAAAATGATCTGAAGGTCGAGGATATCGCGAGCGCCATATTCTCCTTAACAGAAGATCTGGATGCCGAATTTCCCGCGGTCGCAGCCAGAGGATTGGGATGGACCGAGACCGCGCTGATGTGCACCCGCGAGATTCCAGTACCAGATAGCCTGCAAAAATGTATTCGCGTGCTCATACATGTAAATACGACCCGTAGCGCTCAAGAAATACAACATGTCTTTATTAAAGAGGCGGTAAATTTACGCCCCACGTTCGGCGTGGATGCGTAGTTGAGGTGGGGTCATTCCCTTGGAAATGGAATGAAGCAATACGATGACAGTGCAAATTATCGGCAATCATGACGAAGAGGTCACGATGGACCGTTCATGCGCCATCCCCCTATGCAATGAACTGGCGCCTGGCGCTTATCGTTGCCCCGACCTCTCTGATTGAATGTAAAGGAGTAATGTTCATGATTGTCGTGATGAAAGCAAATAGTAGTGAAGCCGATATCCAACATGTATTGACTTACCTGGAAAAACACGGCCTGACCGGCCATCTATCACAAGGGGTGGAGCGTACCGTGATCGGTGTACTGGGCGCGATCGGCCCAACCGGCGCACCAGGAAGCATCGGTGGGCTCAATCCCGCGGTTGGCGAGGCTCTTGAGGGCATGCCGAATGTGGAGAATGTCGTTCGTGTCTCCAAGCCCTATAAACTGGCCAGCCGCGAGTTTCATCCAGAGGACACGGTGGTGGAGGTTCCGGCGGCCTGTGTCTCTGGCGGAGTGGTGCGCATCGGTGGTCCCGAGTTGGTCATGATGGCGGGCCCCTGTACCGTTGAAAGCGAAGAGCAGTTGATGACGACGGCCGCCGCCGTACGGAAAGAGGGGGCGGTCATCCTACGCGGTGGTGCCTTCAAGCCGTCCACTTCTCCATATGGCTTCCGTGGTCTGGGCGAGGAAGGCTTAAAGTTGCTGGCGAAAGCGCGCGACGAGTTTGGCATGGCCATCATTACCGAGGTCATGACCCCGACCGATGTCGCGATGGTCTGCGAGTATGCTGATATCCTCCAGATTGGTACGCGCAACATGCAGAACTATATGCTGCTGGACGAAGTTGGGCGCACCCGCAAGCCGGTCGTGCTCAAACGCGGCATGTCTTCTACCTTCGAAGAATGGCTGCTGGCCGCCGAGTACATTCTCTCGCAGGGCAACCGCAACGTGATCCTGTGCGAGCGCGGTATCCGCACCTTTGAGAAGACCACCCGCAACACCATGGATATCAGCGCCTTCCCCTTGATCAAGCGCCTCTCCCACCTGCCGATCATCTCGGATCCCAGTCAGGGAACAGGTCGCCGTGACATCGTTGGTCCCATGTCACTGGCGTCGATTGCCGCGGGCTCGGATGCGCTGCTGGTCGAGGTGCATCCAAATCCAGATGAGGCTTTGAAAGACGGAGCGCAGTCGATCACCATTGAGCAATTCCGTCAGCTCATGCCGCAGGTCCAATCCGTGGCATCCGCGATCGGCCGCCAGTTCATCACCAGGTAACCGGTCTACTATCCAGGCAGAGCCGGGGTACGTCCCCACTGAAAGCGAGACGTACCCCGGCTTTGCCTGGATCCACGGTTATAAATGCAATTCTTGCCGATAAAAAGCCATCTGGGTAGGAGCCTCTTCTACCCCCACCATGATGCTGCGCAGCCCTGCCGTGGGATACTCTTCCAGAACCTGGCAGAGCTTTTCACAGATATACTGCGCCAGCAGCTCAGAGGTAGAATTTTCGATCGGCAACTCGACGACGTCGGAATGTGGAAACACATAACGTCTCTCGCGAAAACGAACTTCCCAACCATCCGACGAACGTGTCAGTTCGAGGTGTGGATTGCGTACAGGCAATAAGAAACGATGGTCTAGCTGCTGGCAAATCTCCTTTGTACGCTTCTTCAGTATCGTAAAGTCAAACACCAGTCCATCGGAACCCAGCTCTCCCTCAACCTCAACTAACACACCGTAATTATGCCCATGCAAGCGCTCGCACTTTCCGCTATATGTAATAAAATGAGCAGAACTAAAATTCAGGTAGCCGCCTTCTACCTTTACCTTTCGCATAACCTGCGTACCAGCCATACCAGGGACCTCGTTTCCTCATAGAATGCTCGCACCGCACAACAAATGCACCACCTCCCGCCAGCCCCTCTCATCTATCTACGATGCCGGCAAAAACTAACCGTACCCACAGAATATCATTGCACAAACAGAGGCACAAGGGCGCGAGCATCTCAGCGCTTACAGCTTGCATCACGAGTCCGTTGTGTGTTGGGTGCCTGCGGAGCGCTGATGCGCTCCGCAGGCACCCAACACACAAACCCATGCGGCCGCGCAGCGGACGCCCGTACGGCGGCGTTCACGTGCCCCCAACGTGATGGAATCAAGACACATTCTTAGCACCATAGACGCGTAGCGTCGGAATAAAGGTCTATCTCAACAAGAATATGATATACTGTGAAAAGGCTAGCAGGAGCCCTTCCTGCTCGAACCACAAAGGAGACAGGTATACATGAAAGTTGTCGACACCTTCGCAGCGATGCAAAAGCTCTTCAATCCAGCGGCGGCGGCTGGCTTGAATAAAACTATTCAATTAAATATTACAGGCGAGGACGCCGGGGTCTATGCCATAAAAATTGAAAACCAGACCTGCGAACTTGTCCCACCCGAATCTGTCAAACCCGATCTCACCCTGACCATGAGCGACCAGGACTGGATCGCCATCACCCAGGGTCAGCTCAATCCAATGAACGCCTTCCTATCAGGTAAAATTAAGGCAACAGGTGATATGATGCTTGCCATGAAAATCCCCAATCTTTTCCCCACAAAATAAGGGCAAGCGTTATTTCACTTGCAATAAAGTGAAAAGGACAGATGCTGCTGCTGCGCAGTATCTGTCCTTTTGACGCTTTTAATGCGCCAAACCTGATCAACCTTGCGGCATGGCAAGGACCTATGGTATACTCCACATAACTAAGTTATGTCTTTGCCAGGCACTTTTAGTATACGGCACACCGTAGAAAGGCGTCCGACATGGTTCTTAGGAGCAGTGAGCTACATCATAATCTTCAATATCTAAATGGCATGTTAACCACCCATGAAGCAGCGAAACATTTAGACCTGAGCTATTGGCACTTTATGCATCTGGTAGAAGCCGGAAGAATCCCAGGCGTACGGGTAGTTGATCGCTGGCTCTTTTCTCCGGACGACCTCAACGATTACAAACGCAGTAAATTCGGAGTCCTGGAAGATATGGCAAAAACAGCTCTCGAAAGCCCGGCCATTGGTCTGACAGAAAAACAGGCTATCATCTGTCACCATCTTGTCGCCAACGAACGTCCCTCTGAAATTGCCCGCAAACTTCAGCAATCCCGCCAGGCAGTCCATTCACAGATATCATTGATACGCGAAAAAGTTACGCGCTTACAAGCCACTTCCATCATTTCATCAGAAACACCCACGATAGGAAACACGCCACCCACCATGAAACGCACAACACGCGGTAAACGCGCACAGGCCTCCCTGTAAATAGAAAGCGAGCGATGCTGCGCTACTCTTGCTTGTTTTCCATTAAACGCCGCCGCACATCCTGCTGATAGGCCTGGAAGACAGATTCAATATGCTCTTTCATAACCTGGACCGTTGCATCTGGCGCCCCATCTTTGAGTGCAGCAAAAATCGCATCATGCTGGTCGGCTGAAGCTAACAGCGATCCGGGCGCCCCACCGGTCGCCATTTTGATGGCCCAGCGTTGCAGGCGCATCACAGTAGCAACGGTTTCAAGCAGGAAGGGATTATGGGCGGCCTCAGCAATACCATAGTGAAAGGCGTTATCGGTTTCCAGAAAAAGATCCCAGTCGCCCGCCTCAGCGGCCTGGCGATTAAGTTGAACGGATCTCTCTAGAACGCGTAGTTCGGAGAGTGTAATACGTTCAGTAGCCAGCCGGGCAGTTAAGGTCTCCTGCAAACTCCGGAACTCGAATAGCTCACGCACGTGCTCTGGATCGACCGGCATAGAGAACTCGATAGCGGCCGCGGCAAATGGACGCGTCTTATCATTTACATAGATACCGCTGCCCCGTCGCGTGCGCACATATCCGCTGGCCGTCAGCATCTTTACCGCCTCGCGTACCACAGCCCGGCTCACACCAAGCTGCTCCGCCAGCTGCTGCTCAGTTGGCAGACGATCGCCGGGCTGCAATTTCGCTTGCTGGATAAATTCAACGAGTCGAGTGGCAATAGACTCGTATTGGGGTTGATAGCTACTTTCAACTCTGGTTGTTGCAGTCATAAGTCCTTTTTCTCTCCGCAGACATCATTGGCTGATAAAATGGCGGCTCACGTCCCCGCACGCCCAGACACCGGCTGAGCAAGGTCCAGAATAAGTATTACTATTTTGTGAGGACAGCATTCAATAAAAGGTCACGCTGCTCTGCATTATAACGAAAAATAACAGCTATGACAAGCGCCGCTAGCAACTCAATAGAAAAGACACTCTTTCAGCCCTCTTTGTGCGTCGAGTCAGTTAGCAGCAAGCGGAGGGGGAAATTATTCATATTTATTAACCTTTGTTCCTCCATATCTACGATCCAGATTCAATAACGATAAAACTCAGCCATCGACGTTCTTTAATACATACGCTACCTGAATACATAAGGAGATATCAGGTTAAAACCCGATGCGCTCCTACACTATCAGCAAAGAACATCCATTAGATGGGTGTAGAACGTATCAAAAAAATAAGGATGTGTCTATCTATTTAAGGAAGCAATGATGCAAGAACAAACTACTTCTCGCCTGAACAACAAGACCTATCAGCCGATCGAGGATTACGGGGTTATCGGGGACCTGCATACGGTTGCGCTGGTGGGAAAAAATGGCGCGATCGATTGGTGCTGTATCCCACGCTTTGATGCGCCTAGCGTCTTTGGTGCCCTGCTCGATGTGAATAAAGGGGGTACCTTCCGCATCAGTCCAGCTTTCGATCAAACCACCAGCATGGGACGCCGACAGATGTACCTGCCCGAGACCAATATTCTGATCACGCGCTTCTTAACCGCCGATGGTGTGGGGGAGATTACGGACTTTATGCCTATCAAACAGCCCGGCTCAAAAGCCCTGCAACATCACATTATCCGTGAAGTCAGGGTGGTTCGTGGCTCTCTCCCCTTTGAAATGGTGTGTACGCCCGCCTTTAATTACGGACGCGATTCACACACACGGACCCTTTCGGAACATGGTGCTGTCTTCCATAGCGACTCGCTCAGCCTGGGACTGGCGTCTACGATCCCGCTTGAAGAGGATGAGGATGGGGGCGTACGTGCGAAGTTCACCCTGCATACCCATCAGCGGGCCTATTTTGTGCTTGAGAGCGCGCAGGATCATGATATAGAGCCGCAACCAATCACTTCCCGCCAGTATGAGCGTGCTTTTCAGGAAACGATGAACTACTGGCAGCGCTGGCTCTCGCAGTGTCAGTATCAAGGACGGTGGCGTGAGATGGTACAGCGCTCAGCCCTGGTGCTGAAGCTCCTCACCTATCAGCCGACGGGCGCGATCGTGGCAGCGGCCACCACCAGTCTGCCAGAAACGCTGGGAGGCGCACGCAACTGGGATTATCGCTATACCTGGCTGCGCGATGCCGCCTTCAGCATCTATAGCCTGCTGATTCTGGGCTTCTATCAGGAAGCAGAAGCGTTCATGGGCTGGCTAGACGCCCGTTGCCATGAGCTTAAAGACAATGGCTCGCTCCAACCAATGTACACCATCAATGGTGGGCACGATCTGCATGAGATCACACTAGATCACCTGGAAGGCTACCGTCAGAGTGCGCCGGTTCGCATCGGTAATGGCGCCTATAAGCAAAAGCAGTTGGACATCTATGGCGAACTATTAGACTCAATCTATATCTTTAATCGCCACCAGGATATCTCTTACGATCTCTGGCATAACCTGCGCCATCTGCTGAAGTGGCTAGGAGAGCACTGGCGTGAGCCAGACGAAGGGATCTGGGAGGTGCGTGGCGGCCAGCAACATTTTGTCCACTCGCGCGTCATGAGCTGGGTCGCCTTTGATCGCGCCATCCGTATCGCCCGCCATCGCGGCCTACCCGCTCCCATAGCCGAGTGGAGCGATATCAGTGCAAGCATCTATGAAGATGTCATGCAGAATGGATGGGATGAAAAGACCAGAAGCTTTGTTCAGTATTATGGCAGCAACGCCATCGATGCCAGTTCGCTACTCATGGTTCTGACCAAGTTCACCGGCCCGACCGATCCACGCATGCAGGACACTATTGACCGCATCAAGAAGGAGCTCACCAGCGACTCGCACGTCTACCGCTACAATCCTACTCATGCGGCGGCCGACGGATTGGGAAGTTATGAAGGAACCTTCAGCCCCTGTAGCTTCTGGCTGGCCGAGACGCTGGCCCGCTCTGGCCGCCTTGACGAGGCGCGACTGGTCCTGGAGAAGATGCTGACGTATTCCAATCATCTTGGACTCTACGCGGAAGAGATCGGCCCAACCGGTGAGGCGCTGGGCAACTTTCCCCAGGCCTTTACCCACCTTTCTCTGATCAGCACCTGCTACAATATGGACCGTGCCCTTAATGGTACTCTGCTGCGCTAACCACCTGCAAATGACAAAGATACGCGTGAGGCAAACATGGGTGGCGCCCTCTACGGGCGCCTTTCTCTTTTTGGTTTTGATATCGCCAGCAACAGGTCCGCTCGGGAGATAAAGAAAACCCGGGAATAGCCAATGTGATGGATTTGTTCTCATATTATGAGACAGATGAATGGAAGATAGAGTATGATTTACTTGCACACTCTCAAACAGGGTGTCAGCACCAGGGCACAGCCTCTACTCACGGCTGACATCACTGTTTTGATAACCCGATACATGTAGAAAAAGAGCAACGCAAGTAGTTTCCGCATAGGAATATACTAATCTGACAGGGTGTCAACTCGACAGAAACCCATTATTAGGATAAAATCTTACGGGAACTCAATGAAGTAAGATGCAATCTGCAAGGACGCATAATTACGAGAATGCGATTTCATGACTTGCGACATTCCGCGGCCACTACCTGGCTATGAGCGTTGACCCCAATGTTGTACTGCAACGACTCGGTCATGCAAGCGTACACAGAGAACTTGCGTTTCGTATGGACTTTATGAAGGCCATGCCTCTAAAAGCACTAAACGCTTCAAAGATTTTTTTAACGTTCGGCAGAAAAACAATTCGTAAATAGTTGTGTCCAGATGAGCGCATGCTGCAAAGCGTGTCGCCTGATCTGTTGTCACACGGAGGGATTAATACATTATTATGCAGGCTGAAACGGCTTTACAGGCGGACTCAAAATTGGTTAAACGAAATGATATTCGGAATGTCGCCATTATCGCCCACGTAGACCATGGAAAGACTACGCTGGTGGACGGATTGCTGAAACAGAGCCATATCTTCCGCGAAAATCAGCAGGTGGGCGAATTAATTATGGACTCAAACGATCAGGAGCGTGAGCGCGGCATCACCATCCTGGCGAAAAATACAGCCATCGACTACCGGGATATTAGAATCAATATTATCGACACACCGGGACACGCCGACTTCGGTGGTGAGGTGGAACGCGTATTAAATATGGCCGACGGCTGTATCCTGCTCGTTGACGCCGCTGAGGGTCCGATGCCTCAGACGCGCTTTGTGTTGCAGAAGGCGCTGGAACTTGATCTACAACCAATTGTGATCATTAACAAAATCGACCGCAAAGATGCACGCATCGATACGGTCATTGAAGAGACACAGGATCTCTTCCTGGAACTGGCGACCTCGGATAGCCACCTGGACTTCCCGATCCTATATGCGATCGGACGCGATGGCGTCGCTATGTATAAACCAGATGACGAGCGCAAGGACCTGCAGCCCTTGTTCGATACCATCGTGAAGACGGTACCCGCTCCTGAAGTTGCGATCGATGCTCCCTTCCAGATGCTGGTAACGGCCCTGGACTACGATGATTATAAGGGTAAATACGCTATCGGCCGTATCATTCGTGGACGGATCACGCCCAATACACAGATAGCGCGTATCAATCGCGAGGGCGAGGTTTCGCGCCAGAAGATCAACCTGGTTATGAGCTATAAAGGCCTGCAGCGCACCGAGGTTTCAGAAGCGATCGCGGGCGATATCGTTGCCCTGACAGGCATTGCCGATGCCAATATCGGTGAGACGCTGGCAGATATCGATCATCCCGAAGCTCTGCCTTCGATTGAGATCTCCGAGCCAACCTTGAAGATGACCTTTGGTGTCAACACCAGTCCATTCTCGGGTCGCGAAGGGAAGTTCTCAACATCACGGCAGTTGCGCTCCCGCCTCTATCGCGAGCTGGAGACCAACGTCAGCCTGCGTGTCGAGGATGGCAATACCCCTGACGAGTTTGTCGTCTCGGGCCGTGGCGAGCTGCACCTTTCGGTCCTGATCGAGACGATGCGCCGCGAAGGCTATGAGCTGCAAGTTTCCCGTCCAGAGGTCATCACACACGAAGATGAGAACGGCCACCTGACCGAGCCAGTCGAACATCTGGTTATCGATACCAAAGATACCTACATGGGCGTGTTAACCGAGGCGCTAGCCATTCGTAAGGCGCAGCTCACCAACATGACCAATGACGGCAGCGGCAACATTCGCATCGAGTACGACATTCCGACCCGTGGCTTGATCGGTTTCCGCAACGCCTTCCTGACCCTGACCAAAGGAAATGGCGCCATGAGCAGCCTGCTCAAAGGCTTCGTACCCTGGATGGGTAAGATCAACAGTGCTCGCATGGGCGCCCTGGTCGCGTCCGAGCTGGGAACCGCCGTTACCTACGGACTCAGCAACGCTCAAATGCGCGGCGATACCTTTATCGAGCCGGGTACACCGGTCTATGAAGGCATGATCGTCGGCCTCAATTCGCGTCCCGACGACCTGGTTGTCAACGTGTGTAAAGAGAAGCAGAAAACCAATATTCGCTCCTCTACATCAGATATCGCGGTGCGCCTGACGCCACCCATTCTGATGAGCCTGGAGCAATCGCTCGACTTCATCAACAACGATGAACTGGTCGAGGTAACACCAAAAAACATTCGGTTGCGCAAGCGCTACCTGACTCAGCACGAGCGCGCACGCATGCGCTCCCGTGAAAATGACTAGTCAGTCCAAATAGTCTGCTACTCTGGTGAAATAGTGCAAGGGGTGCGCGAATGCGCACCCCTTGCACTATTTCACCAGAGTAGCAGACTGGTTTTTATATTGGCGCAGCACCAATATAAAAAACCAGTTTAAATTGTCTTAAAAAATTGTCATTATTGAGCCGTTAAATCTGTCTATATATGTGTACTACTATTCCCGATAGTAATACTTATGACAGACTAGCGCCCGAAACACAGGAACGCCAACGTTCCTTTTCAACCGGTACAACGATAGTACAAAGAAATGGAGAGTTTTATTATGGCAAAATTCCTGCGTAAAGCGGCCCTTGTCCTGTCTATATGCCTATCAGGCTTATTGGCGCCCACAGTATGGACAGGATATAGTGCTCCTTCCCACGCCACTCAGTACACGCATAGCTCCCAGGCAGCATCCCAGCTCACCAGTATACATACTTCCGACGTGCCTAACGTCACCTGCCCGCCACCTCCTCGCGGCTGCTGGTAAAAAACAGGATGGTGCAGGAGGGATAGATAGTGACCTCTTGTACCATCCATTTGCACCCTTGCCTGCAAATTGTGTTATGATTGAAGCAATAAACACTGATAGATGGAGGCAGGGAGCGTGGAAGAACAGGGACCAAACCAGAGGCTGCCACAGGTCACGTTCTATACCAAAGCCGGTTGTCATCTCTGTGATGAGGCCCGCGAGATGCTGGATGAGATCGCGACTCAGGCTGAATACGACCTCACCGAGATCGATATTCGGCGCGATATGGATCTTTTCGAGCGTTATCGCTATCGCATTCCGGTGGTGATGATCGATGAAACCATTGTGGCAGAAGGTCGTATAGAATATAGTGATCTGGCAACAGCGTTTAACATATAATAGTATGACAAGGAAGTAGAGAGCTATGGCAACACAATCATTCAACCATAATCACCAGCCGGGGACCCCTCCCTCACAGCATGTGCTGCCAGGCCGATCGAAATCCACCTTTGAGCGCTGGATTGATCGTGGCGGTGATTTTTTAACCGAATACTGGGCGTTGATTATTACCATTGGTTTAGGGATACTGGTGGCGATCGCGATCGCGATCCCTTTCATGTCCTACCTGGGCCTGGATAGCATCGCCAAACCGCTCTTCTTTTCCTTACACTACGTCTGCGCCCAGATTCCGTCGCACTCGATCTACATCTTTGGGCATCAGCTGGGCCTCTGTGAACGCAACTTCTCCATCTATACCTCTATGTTTCTGACCAGCCTGGTTTTTGTGTTGAGCAAGAAACGGATGCCTGGCATCCCCTGGTGGCTGTGGATCCTGATGCTGCTCCCAATGGCCTGGGATGGCACGACGCAGATGTTTGGCTGGCGCGAAAGCGATTGGATACTGCGGGTGATTACCGGTACCCTCTTCGGCGTTGGCAACATCTGGTTCGCCCTGCCCTTAATGCAAAAAAGCCTGACTGAAGCCATCCTGCCACCCCACGTAAAAGCAACACCACGCCAAGCACCCTCCCACCTGTAAACAAGTTAAGGGGTGCAGAGCGAGCATGCCGGGGGCATGCTAAACTCCCTGCCGGGGTGTGGGCGAACATGCTGGGAGCATGTTCAAGTCCCCACAAAACTTCTTTTTCTCTTTTTACGCGCCGCCGAAGGCGGCAATAAAAATTGGCTGGTAGCCAAACTATAGCGGAATGCGCTATAATCAAGCGGTTAGCAGAATTACCATCATACCATGAGAGCCAGCAAGGCCCCTATGTAAGAGCCAGAAACAAGTAGAGAGAGTATGTCCGAAAATTTAGCACAGCAGGAAACAACCTTTGCCGTAACCACCCTGGGCTGCAAAGTCAATCAAGCCGATAGCGAGGCCATCAGCGACCAGATGGACGCGGCCGGCTTCAAGCAGCGCGACTTTGAGGAGCCCGCAGATGTCTATATCGTCAATACCTGTACCGTGACGCACCTGGGAGATCGCAGCTCGCGCCAGCTGATCGCGCAGGCCCATCGCCGTCATCCCGACGCGCTGCTGGTGGTCACCGGTTGCTATGCCCAGTTGAATCCGCAGGCCGTCTCTGCCCTGCCTGGCGTCGACCTGGTGATCGGAAATACAGAAAAAGAGGGGCTGGTCTCGACTATCCGCGAACGCTTACTGCACCTGGAATCTATAGATGAAGAGGCGCAGACCGCAGGCATGAACAACGAAGCAGCGGCGACACAACCGAAGCGTTCGCTCCCCGTACTGCCTCTCGATACCCAGCATATCGGCAGTGATAACGCACTGACCTTCCGGATCCAGGAAGATGAACCGCAACCCGAAAATCCATCCCGCCTGACACCGTTTACGGACAATGTACAGACCAGCGAGCTGGCCAATAATCGTCTGTTCTCACGTACCCGCGTGCAGATGAAGGTACAGGATGGCTGTGATAATCGCTGCACCTACTGCATCGTGCCATACGTACGCGGTGGGTCGCGCAGTCGCAGCATCGCCTCGGTGGTTGAAAACGTGCAGCGCAAGGCGCGCGCCGGCTTTCAGGAAATCGTGCTCACCGGTATCCACCTGGGTGATTACCATCCCGACCAGGATGAGAAGCTGGACCTGGGCGATCTGATCGCAGCCTTGCTGCGTGACACGGATATGCCGCGCATCCGCGTCTCATCATTGGAACCTGAAGATTTTCAGCTGGAGTGGTTGGAGATGTGGGCCGATCCGCGCATGTGCCGCCACCTGCACCTGCCGATGCAGAGTGGTTCAGACGCCATCCTGCGCCGCATGGCCCGACGCTACAATAGTGAACGCTACCGTACCATCATCACCACGGCCAAAAAGCTGGTCCCCGGCATCGCCATCAGCACAGATATTATCACAGGCTTTCCCGGCGAGGCCGACGAGGATTTCGAGCTGACCTATCAACTGGCAAAAGAGTTGGAGTTCGCCAAGTCACACGTCTTCCGCTTCTCACCACGCCAGGGTACCCCGGCAGCCCGCATGCGTGGTCAGATTAAAGATGTGGTGAAAAAGGCTCGCAGCCAGCGTCTGCTGGAATTGAACGATGAGCATAGCCGTCTGTTCCGCCAGCAGGCGCTCAACCAGACCGTTCCGGTGCTGATCGAACAGTTCAAGCATGGCAAGTGGGAGGGTCTGACCGACAACTATATCCGCGTCGAGGTCAACGACCTGCCTGAAAATCCCGCCGGCTGGCAGCATACCGTGGTCCAGGCTCGCCTCAATCACCTGGTCGACGATGGCGTCCACGGCACCTACATCCAATAACACAGATGACATCTATACACAAACGCCTGCCAGCCTGGAGCCTGGCTCTACTGGTAGGCATCTTACTACTCATCAGCGCGTGCAGTGATATGCCAGTCGGCCAGACTGGCGATCAGGCGCACGCACAAACCAGGCATGTGCAGGGGACCTTTAGTGAGTATCCACTGCCACAGGATAAAAGCGGAATCATGCGTCCTGCGATAGATAGCCATGGCCGCGTCTGGTTTGGCGAGATGGGCCAGAACTATCTGGCCTCATTTGACCCCCGCAGCAAGACCTTTGAGCAGTTCACGCCTCCCCATGGGCAGGCTGGTATCATGGGAGTCATTGTGGCACCCGACAACACGGTCTGGTATGCCGAGCAGTACGCCAACTACATCGGCCATTATAACCCTATCAATAAGCACTTTGATATCTATACGCTGCCCACGGTGACCAAACCAGATCCCACCAGCAACAAGCAGATGCTCAAGCTGCCAGTCGCGCCCAACGAATTATTGCTGGATCGACAGGGGAACATCTGGTTCACCGAGATGAACGCGGATGCCATCGGTAAGCTCAATATCAAGACCGGTACGTTCAGCCACTACCCGCTATCCAATCCCAGAACCGTACAGAAGCTCAGCCCCTATGGTATCACACAGGACAGGCAGGGAAAGATCTGGTTCACCAACTCGGGGACCAATACGATCGGAAGTCTTGATCCAGTCAGCGGTACCCTGCGCTTTTATACCCCACCTACGCCAGCGGGGCAGGATCCTTTTTCATTGATGGAGATCACGAGCGATCCCTCGGGCATGCTCTGGATCAGTACGTTTAACACCAATAAATTAATCCTCTTCGATCCAAACAGGGAGAGCTTTACTACATACACCGCCCCGGGCTCCGGTCGCGGCATTCCGGGCATCTATGGCCTGCTGGTCACTTCCTCAAACGGTATCTGGGCTACCGTCTCGGCCTCCAACTCTATCGTCCACTTTAATGTTAGAACAAAGACGTTCGATTATTACCCCATCCCCAGCCCGAACTGCACCCCTCTGGGTATCAGCCAGGCGCCAGATAAAAGCATCTGGTTTACCGAGTCGGCCACCAACCAGCTAGGCGCCCTCAAACCCTGAGCTCCCTCTCTTAACCTTCTTTGTGGACGAATCTCTCGTACTCAGCGGGCAGGGCAAAACCAAAGTGTTCGCAGAGGACACACACATCGTGATAATCGTTCTCATCCAGTTCATAGCCTGAATGAAACTTGAGCATCCACTCGGGCGAGATGCACTTCACCGCATAGCCCTGTATCGTTCCACGACCGGTCAGGGAATCGGGCGGATATTCAACGCCGAACACCAGCCGGCCCTGCTCATCAAATGTATAAGAATGGAAATCAACCTCGTGCCCCTGCTCATCGCCCATCACAAAGTTACAGTCACGCGTATCATCGCGGAGCACGTCTCTATAGCCATGGGCCTCAAGCAGGGAGCGCAGCGCGGGCACATCCTTATGCTGCAACGCGATATCCAGATCTTCATGCGGACGCGTCTGCTTTCCCACCAGGGCATCGACGCCCCATCCACCATCGACAAAGATCTCGATACCATGCTGCTCACAAAGCTGCAGAAACCACACAACAGCATCTCCATCCATCTCCCGGCGGTCTTTTTGCTCAAAACTTCCAGGACGTTCCATAGGCCTTGTACCTCATCATAAACTACATTGAAGATATATCTGAAACCTGGATTGCGCCTGCGGTGCGCACAATTTATTTATGAGGAGTTGGAACAATACAGTATGTGGATGCTTGAGCATTCGCATACTGTATTGTTCCAACTCCTCATAAAAGGCAGCCGCGTATGCGGCTACACAAGTGGGAGCGATCAATCTCCCATTGACGATGAAGTCAGGCCAGGTAGGTGGCGAACCAGTCCAGGATGTGCTGCAGGCGCACCTGCCGCAGTTTGGGATGACCGCCACGTGAGAGTCCATGGCTCTGTCCTTCGAAGCGCACAAACTTTACATCACGGCCCAGCCATTTGAGGGCCGCGAATAGCTGCTCGGCCTGCTCAATGTTACAGCGCAGGTCCTGCTCACTATGAATAATAAGCAGGGGCGTGTGAATATTCTGAACGTAGGAGATAGGGGACATGTGCATGTAGCTTTCCAGGCTCTCCCACGGTGTCGTACTCAGAACGTCGCTGGCGAGATCCCAGCCGATGTCGCTGGTCCCAAACATAGTAGCCATGTTGCTGACACAGCGATCGGTAATGGCGACTTTGAAGCGATCGTAGTGACCAACCAGCCAGTTTGTCATAAATCCACCATAGCTGCCACCGGTAACCGCCAGGCGCTGCTCATCGATATAGCCCCGCTTGATTACCTCCTCCATGCCCATCATAATGTCGATAGAATCTTTCTCACCCCAGGCATTACGCACGGCATCGGCGAAGTCATAGCCATAGCCCAGACTGCCACGTGGGTTACAGTAGAACACCACGTACCCCTGCGCAGCTAATAGCTGCATTTCGTGGAAAAAGCCATAACCGTAACCTGTATTGGGCCCACCATGAATCTCAACCACCAGTGGATATTTATGGGCGGGCTCAAAGTTCTGTGGCTTGAGAATCCAGCCCTCGATCTCCCAACCATCGGCGCCGGTATAGATGATGCGCTCCGGGTGTGCCAGAAAGATCTCATCGAGCAAGGCATCATTGGCGTGCGAGACACGCTGCAGCTCGGCCTGTGGAGCCAGTGAGCGTACAAAAATCTCCTGTGGCAGCGTGGTTCCGCCAACCAGTAAGGCCAGCCTTTGTGAAGCGGCATCTATGCTGAGATCGCGTACATGTACCTCGCCCGGGGTTAGTACAGGCGGATCGGTATTCTCGCCCTGGCTGGAAAGGGCAAAGACCTGAGAGGCGCCCCGGTACGTGGCGACTGCGTAGAGCGTCTGCCCGTCCGCGGACCAGGCTGGCGCGGGAGCCAGGTGCTCATCACCAACATCAGAGTTGGTCCAATCAGCAAACGCCCCGACAAAGTCGCTAGAAAGGCAGGTGGGGACCGTATCTTGCGCATCGGCGGCAATGCGATACATGCGCAGTTGACCAGCGGCATGCACCTTTGGAGCGGCCAGGAAGGCCAGTTGCTGTCCATCTGGTGACCAGGAGGGCGAGGAGCAGCCCAGTTTACCATCGGTAAGGCGCCGCGGTTCAGAGCTCTGCAGGTCCAACACATAGACATCATCACCAGGGAACTGCCAGCGGTCCTCGTTGTGATTGGAGGTAAAAGCGATGCGTGTCCCATCGGGCGACCAGACAGCTTCGCTATCATCCCAATCCCCATCCGTCAACTGGCGCGGCTCACCACCGGTGCGATCAACTAAAAACAGATGGGAACGCCGCTCGTTGATAAAGCCCACTCCATCCAGGCGATACCAGAGACGATCAATTACGCGTACCTTTGGCAGGGGCTTCCCCTCGGCCGTCTCTTCATCAGCCGGTCCGACCAGAGCATTAAATGTCAATTGCTGGCTGTCAGGGGACCAGGCCGGGGAGGCTGCACCGTGCTGCATATACGTTACCTGCCGGGCTTCACCACCATCGGTGGGCATAACCCAGATCTGTGGCTTCCCTTTCCCCTGCGTCTTCTGCACGGAGAGATCACTACTATATCCTTCACCCGCGCGCTCCGAGACAAACGCCAGCCAGAGGCCATCCGGCGACCAGCTGGGACTATGAGCATTGGCGGGACCGCTCGTGAAGCGTCGTGCCTGCTGATCCTGCAGTGAAGCAATCCAGATCTCAGAATGATACTCATGCTTCTGCTCATCGATGGTCGTTTGCACATAGGCGATTCGCTGCCCATCCGGTGAGATGCGTGGCCGGCTCACAAACTTTAACTGATACAGATCATCAATCGTAATGGATCGTCCCATAACATCAATCCTCTTCCTTAAAAAATTGAAACCCATGGTAATATATACGCTTGCATTCAGCATATTACCACGGGTTTTAAAGCATCTGAGAAAATTACCGGCGACGGCGGCTGCGGCGATCGCGCTCTAGAGCGATATCGAGAGTCTCGTGCAGTCGCTCAAAGTCATCAACATCAAGCTGCAACTCGATAGCAGGCAGATCTTCGGGGCGGCCACGACCCTCCTCGAACAATTGCAGAACCATTACCAGTTCAACCTCGTCCAGGCTCAATAAACCTTCGTCCGTTGGCAGGTCAAGTGGATTTTCGGCCTCTTCGTCCTCGTCGGTCTCCTCTGAAGTATCCGCGCGTGGAATGAACTCGATGTTGGTGCGGGCACATTTCAGCCGTCCGGTAATCTTTAATGCGTCTGTTGACATCTCCTCAGCCAGTTCGCGCACCACTTCCATCATCTGGACGAACGCGTCCTGTAGCTGCTCCAGAGCATCTTCATCACTATCGGCGTCCATCTCTGAAGCCAGTTCGTTATGACCCTGGCTACTGCTAGCCTCTGGAAGGCGCTGGCGCGCCAGTTCATTAAGCTGCTTTAAAGCCTGGGCAAAAGCCGGCGAGAATGAGGTCCCATCTCGTTCAGCTGACCGATTGCCCTCTTCATGCCCACCCTCATCGTAGCTGCGCAAAGGCTGCTCATCCTCCTCCTCATCGTCATCGTTGTTCCCCGCATTCAAGCCAAGAGCTGCCTCAATCATGAGAATCTGCTGATGGAGCTGCTCTGCTACTTCACGGGGGAAGTAAGAAATAACACGTGCCTGACGTGATGCTGCCAGTAATTGAAACTGGGGCCAGTCCCGGTACCGTTCTCGACCACGCAGATAGCGAACTTCGACCACACCCAGCGTGTCCAGCCGCAGCGAAATTTCCATGACTCCCTCCTCATAAACCGAACGAACCGGCTATTGAATCCATTTGAAATACTACCATCCCGCACCGCCCTATCTCACATGCACGTGTTACACATGCTCAAGACAAGACCGAAGTGCCTGTATCAGTCAAAATTCAACGACCGTTTATACTACACCACCACCTGCATATATGAAATACTCTTATGCTCTTTTGCTCTGCACTCTTGAACCTGAAATAATCCTCTTTTCACAGCACTTTCCACTGCTGGCAAGCGGGTCTGGTAAAGAGCAAAAAAGGTGATAGATAGGCAGATGCAATTTGGATATAGCCTGCTTCAGAATATACGTCACCATCATATCACAATGGTGAAGATTTAAGATAATTCTGCTCACCAGTTTCCCCTCACCGATTCCTATCGGGAGGTGTAAGTGCCCCCTCACAGGTATCCGTGCACGTTTTGAGCTGGTGCATCGGGTGCGGCAATGCCGCACCCGATGCACCAGCTCAAAACCATGTTCTCTTTATTCAGCACTGGCCCAGAAGGTGGCCAGGCGAGGACGAACAAGCAGCAACATGGTGGCCAGGATGACTAGCAGAATGCCTAACAGGAAGAGCGCGAGAAAGGTGGGAAGACCCAGTGAGGGTAGGAAGAGCACGTGGATCGCGGTCACGATCACCAGCGCCGCCGAACTGAGGACAAAGAAGCGAATGCGAGTAATAAACCCTGACAATAACAGGACAATGGATTCACCGGCCAGCAACAGCGAGGGTCCCACATTGGCACGCTGGAAACTAAGCCAGAGTGTCGGTCCTAGCAGGAGTATGGCACCAGACACCGAACAGAACTGCCCAAGGGCCTGGTGGTGCTGAATGCGGCCATCACGGCCGATAAACGGCGCAATAACAATAAGATACACGGCCGGCGTGGTGCAGAGGATAGTGAGTTCCGTCTGCCCCAGCGTATGCAGTTCCCAGCTCACAACTAGAGAACAGAGAAACCCTGCAATATAGCGCGGTAGCCTCTGACGCGACTGATCGGGCTGCAACTGACCCCACCATAAGATCAGGCCTGCTAATACAGCCAGCGAAGCAGCAGCAATATGCGAGGACTGTCCATCATTTACCGATAACACAAAGCTGCAGCATACCACCAGCATCTGACCAATAAGCGCCACTCCGCTAGCCAGCAGATCTACCGCAACGATCGAGTAGCGCGGCGTGAAGAGCCGCCAGCCAAACTGAGACCCAAACACCAGGCAGAAGAGCAGGCACAACAGCCCCAGTTGATTCCACTGTCCGATGCTCGCATGCAGAATGGTCCAGGCAGCCAGCACAGTAGCCAGAATTATCAGCTCAGGCACACGCTCTATCAACATGATCATTACCGCCAGTGCTGTAAACATACCCAGCGTCAACAGGAGCCATGACAGGGGAATCACCGATCCCTGCAGCTCACACCAGACACAGGTACTCACCATGCTCCCCAGGGCGATCACGTACCAGATCCAGCCCCAGGCTTGCAACGCAGGGCTAGCAGAAAGCTTTAGTACGCGCAGGGCAACAATCCCCGATACAGTGCATATCAACACACTGCCAACCAGCGCCAACAGGACCAGTTGTGTCTGCATCTGACAACCGACGGGACCGATACCAGACAATACAACGATAGATGAACAGACAATGATCGAGGGTAACAGCAGGATTCCCCAGAATGCCAGCAAGGCGACTAACCAGAGTCCATGTTCCTGCCGCTCAAGCAAAGAGATGCCGTACGCGGCCAAAGCGAAGACAAACAGGAGCAACGGCACCGCGGCATAAAAAGGTGCATTGACCCCGTGGAGGGTGCCCTGTACTCCGGTCAACAGGGCCCCGAAGAGGGCGGTGGCATAGACTGGCAACACATAGCGGATCTGCAAGACACGCTGATTCCCCGTCGCCTCTTCACTCCCAGGGCGCATATAGCGAATGCCCAGGCCGACACCCGCGAAAGCCAGTGTCAGCAGAGGAGGACGATACAGATCTCCTGCCTGTCCGGCCGCGTAAACGGCCCAACAAGCCAGAGCAGCAAAAATCCAGAGTAGGGCCAGTTGCACCCATTCATTGCGTTCAACGACTCCGGCCAGGTATAATAACGCCGCGAAGCCGAGCAGGATCCATGATGCCGCCTGGCTCCAGCCCTGCATCCCTCCCTGTATCTCCATCATCAGGGCCGTACTGATAGCTACAATATACCAGGGGAACGCCCACTTTAAGCTGAATACGCGACTGATCATGACCGCCAGCAGCAAAGCGCCGATCGCGACCCCGGCCAGCCACCAGAATTGATTGCTGGGAATCGATACACTCAACGCAGCGAAAACGGTTGCCACAACCAGTCTCCGGGCGTCATGATTGATAATGGCAGCCGCATACCAGGCTAGCGCCAGCAGGGCTATTTCGATACTCAGTAAAGCGGGAAGCGATATCCAGCAGGACAGCGCATGCCGGGGTGTAGCGTACTCATGGAAAGCAAAGGCAACGCTATACAGAAGTCCCATCACATACAAGGGCCACGTGCGATTCATCAGGAGCGTACCATTCGCCCGCACCGATCGGTGCAACTTCTCCCAACGCGCACAGCTAGCTGCCAGCATGGGCATCGACAACGCCAGACCGAAAAACGGGAGTGGTTGATCGACCAGGGCGAACAGTGAGGTGATCGCCAATACTACCGGCAAGACCAGCCAGTTATCTAACTTCATGTACAGAACCAGAATATAAGAAGCGAAGATATACAGCAGCAGGAACAGGACTACGCTTCCAGAGGGGAGTCTGAAACACAAAAACAGGGATTCACAGGCGATCCAGAGAGACAGGGCCGCCACTGGATACGACCAGGCGGCACTCACCCGGCTATGGATAAAGGCCGCCAGCACTGCCCACGCAATGGCCAGGACGCACAGGCCCCAGATCAGCGGGCTATTGGTCCAGAGCAGGATCTGTATCTGCACAACATGCAGCAACAGACCAGACAATAGGAGTAGCCAGCACCAGCGAGCGACACCACGGCCCGGTATCTTGTGCCATCCCGCATGATTTATAAGTACTCCAAAGAGTGCGGCGCTGCCGATCGCGACGCAGCACAGTTTAATCGGGAGCCAGGCATCAACGGCAAAGGTTGAAAACCTGGCGCCACCATATGACATCCCATACGCCCGGGTGAACATCTGGACCGGTAAACCGGGATCGCTATTATATGCCGTCAACGCTACCAGCAGCACAACCAGGATCTCAAGCTGCAGGTTCATCGCTTTTATGGGCCAGGAGCGTCGCGCACTTACGCGTGCTATCCACCAGTAGAGCACGGCCACCAGGGTCATGGTCAGCACATACCCCATCGTCGTCGCCAGGCCAGCGAAGAGGAGCGAGAAAACAAATGCCAGGAAGAGGTAAGGCAGCAGACGAGCCACATCATAGCGTTTCGATCGCCAGGTAAACAGACCGGTCCAGCTCAACACAAGCAAGGCGTACAGCGCGATCGATAGGCGGCCTTCAAGCTCTACCACGTTATAAACATCCTGGTGAAGCATGACCATCATACTATCGAGCAGTACACCCGTGATAAGCGTCCCGAACACAGCGCTATACATGAGGGCGAGTCCAGGCAGGCGCAGGATCTCCCACTGCTCGTTACTCAACTTTGAGCTTCCGGGACCGGGAATGAAGTAGAGCATGGGAAACGCCAGCAGCATAAAAGCGCAGGGCCACCACCAGAGGCTCAGTTGTAGCGCCGAAGCGACCGCCAGATCGGTAATGGCCAGCGCTACCGCCGCCAGGTATCCAAATGGCTTGAAGCGCTGATAGATGGCCAGCGAACTATAGGCCAGCGTGGCGTAGGTAGCCGAGATCGCAACCAGCGTCGCTGACGATAGCTGCCCATGGCTGACCAACCGATAAAATGAAAAGCCAAGCAGGGGAATCTGTAGCGCAAAGATGGCTGTATAGATAATAGCCACTGTACGCACACGAGGGAAACGGAACGCGATGGCACCGGTAGCTCCGAAAAAGATGTGGACGCCCAGGAGAACCAGGAACGCCAGCAACAGATCGGAGGTGGTAGCAATAAAGCTCAACGAGCCCACCAGGATCAGAAAAGCACCCAGAGAGGCCACGATATTAATCGATTGGTCCGCGAAAAACGAATGCAAAGAAAAGGTCGGTTGCGGCGCAATAGGCGCAGGAGACTGTACAGGTTGGACAGTAGATGGGGCCTGTAGCGGTGCTGCAGGCACGGCCAGACGCTTCTCCTCCACCGGACGTGTAGACGGTGAAACAGATTGAGGATGGGTCAAAGCAGCAGTAGCGGCAGGTTGCTCCTGCCGGACCTGGGACTCAAGTGCCACCAGATAGTCAAGGCGGCGCTCATAGCGGCTTATAAGGTCGGAAACCGTAATCTTCGCGCCACCATGGATGGCGACACGCGCCAGTTCGCCGATCGCCCTGCTCAGGAACGCCTTCTCCTTCACGAGTTCCATCGGATAGCCGCAACGCAAACACTCGCGTTCGCTCCCTGAACCTGGCGACCCGCAACAATCACAGCGGGAAGCATGCAGGTGCATATCTATACTCCTCAAAAAGCCATCAGGTATTTTCATACATCGATACAATAAAGACAATGAATGCGAAAGATGATAATTTCAGTGTACTGTGCTCAGCTCATACTCAGCAGTGTCATATGTCCCATTTGCATAAGCAGGTGCCTCATGCCCATTGGCATGGGACTAACGCAGCGCCCCCGCTCGGGCGGCCGCTACGCGGCCGCCCTGGTTTTTAGTAGTTGGGACCACACAACGAGTGGGTGCTGATGCACCCACCCGTTGTGTGGTCCCAACTACTAAAAACCGAATAAGCACCGTAGGTGCGTAGTGTCAGGGACCAAAGGTTTGCATAAGCAGTTGCCTCATCCTCATTGATATAGGGGCCAACGAGGCTCCCTGGTTTTATATACAGGCTGGAACAAAAAAGGCGCGTTTGACGCGCCTTTTTTGTTCCAGCCTGTATATAAAACTTTTGAGCACCGTAGGTGCGTAGTATCAAGGGCCGAAGGCGCGAAACCTACACTTAAAAGAAAAAACACTGAAGTGATACATTTTTTTCTTGACAAAGCACAATAAATCGGTTAAGCTTTGTCTGCTTAGAAAAGATTGATATACATAGAGGGAGTAACACTGTGGTGAACATACAAGGGCTCGGCTTCCATAATCGTGCCGGTAGGCTGCTTGTGGCCCACAGTCGTACTCTGCCCATTTTCGCGGAAACCTTGGGGTAGCTATCCCTCTTTCTCGCTCATTCACACGACTGTGGACCCCCGGAAAAGTCCACGGTTTTTTGTTGTCCGCATTTCCACCTCATATATACATCTAATCGCCAGGACAGTTCCGGCCCACCGTTTTTGTAGCCAATCATGAGATCATCCGTTGTTGCCTGTTCAGGAAAGGAGTCCTTATGCGCATCCCGCTCAAAGACTACCGGGAGCTCTTATGGCGTTATCTGGCCCCTCAGCGCATACGCGTCTTGTTGCTCGGACTACTGCTCTGCGCTGATATAGCCTTGCAATTGATCAATCCGCAGTTTTTGCGTACCTTTATCGATACCATCACGTCCAGTGGACTGCAACCAGTATTGCTCGGGTTAGCGATCCTCTTTATTATAGTAGCGCTGGTGCAACAGCTGGTGACCATCGCCGCCACCTATATCAGCGAGCGGTTGGCATGGACCGCCACCAATGCGTTGCGCGCCGATCTGGCCCTGCACCTCGTCCGCATGGATATGTCCTTTCATAAGGTACATACACCGGGTGAGTTGATCGAGCGCGTCGACGGCGATGTGACGAATATGGCCAACTTCTTCTCACAATTTGTGATCAAGATCCTGGGCGGACTACTGCTCTTGCTGGGTATCCTGGTCATCCTCTGGTATACCGAGTGGCACGTCGGGCTGGCGCTGAGTGTCTTCGCCATCATCGCGCTGGTCGCCATTAATGCCGCACGCGGTATCGCTATTAAACCCTGGAAAGCCTTTCGACAGACGAGCGCGGAACTGTTTGGTTTTTTGGAGGAGCGCCTGCGCGGCACCGAGGATATCCGCTCCAGCGGAGCACAGCCGTATATTATGCGCCGCCTATTCATGCTTACACGCGAGCGCCTCAGAACAGGCAGACGGGCACGTATCCTCTCATCCATTCCCTGGAGCATGCCCGTCCTCTTCTTTGCCACGGCCTATATGATCGCATTCTCATTGATTGCCTGGCTCTATGGCTCACATAGCATCAGCATAGGCGTGGCCTTCCTGATCTATTACTATACCCAGCAGCTCTCGCAACCTATCATGATGATCTCAAATCAGCTCGACGATTTTCAGAAGGCCAGCGCGGGCATTGTACGTGTACAGGAATTGATGGGAACACATAGCCAGTTGATCGATGGCGAAGGTATCCCCTTACCAGAGGGTCCGTTGAGCGTAGATTTTAAGCAGGTTGACTTCGGTTATGGTGAAGAGGAGATGGTGCTACAAGATGTCTCGTTTCATCTTAAACCTGGTGAGGTACTCGGACTCCTCGGGCGCACAGGCAGCGGTAAAACGACGATTACACGCCTGCTCTTTCGTCTTTATGATCCAGCAGCCGGTAAGATTGAGTTGGGAGGGGTCGATGTTGCTCAGACGCACCTGTCCGATCTACGCCGCCATATCGGAATCGTCACCCAGGATGTGCAGTTGTTTCATGCTACGGTACGCGATAATCTGACCCTCTTCGATAACAGTATTGATGATGTCCATATCGAGCGGGCACTACGGCGGTTGGGTCTGACTGATTGGTTTCATAAGCTGGCGGATGGACTGGATACCATGCTGGCGGCCAATGGGGGCGGACTCTCAGCGGGCGAGGCCCAGCTATTAGCCTTCACGCGAGTCTTCTTGCACAATCCAGGTCTGATCATCCTGGATGAGGCCTCATCCCGCCTGGACCCGGCGACTGAACAGCTCATTGAGCGGGCCGTCGATACCCTGCTCAGCGGTCGCACCGGCATCATCATCGCCCATCGCCTGGGAACAGTCAGAAGGGCCGATACCATCTTGATTATGGACTCCGGGCGTATCGCAGAATACGGGGAGCGGGAGGCGCTACAGGCGGATTCCCATTCTCAATTCGCGCGATTGCTGCTCACCGCACATGAAGCAGAGGTGCTGGCATGAAAACGTGGAAATTCTTCGCGAGCCTGGTTCGCTTTCAGCCCTGGAATTATACCTTCAATTGCCTGGCTATTGTCACAGTCCTGCTGGCCGAAATGATTCCAGGCCTGGTAGGGCAACAATTTTTTGATCGTCTGACGGCACGTCCGGCCGTGAATATCGAGCTCTGGTGGCTGATCGCGCTATTGCTGTTTGCCGCCCTGGGTCGCATTGCCGGCCTTGTCTGCTGCCAGATCACCAATTCGCCGTTCATCCTTTGCAATACAGCCCTGTTGCAGAAAAACATCCTGGCACGCATCCTACAGTTGCCGGGGGCATATGCCCTGCCCGCCTCATCCGGCGAAGCAATCAGCCGCCTGCGCGATGACGTAGACGAGAACTCCGTCTTCTTGATGGCCTTTAATGATTTGATCGCCTTCACCGTTTTTTCACTGGTCGCCATGATCGTTATGCTGCGCATTAACGTCGTCATCACCCTGACCATCTTTTTACCGCTGGTCATGATCACCGCGATAGTTAATATCGCCAGTATGCAGATCAAAAAGCGGCGCGGCGAAAATCGCAAGGCGACGGGCGATGTAACCGGATTCTTAGGGGAAATGTTTGGGGCCGTACAGGCCATTCAGGTCGCCAATGCCGAGGAGCAGACAATTCAGCACTTTCGCCAGCTCAATAAAAAGCGCATGGACATGACCGTACGCGACCGCATCTTTGACCAGGTCTTACAATCATTCTTCGCCAATACTGTGAGCCTGGGGACCGGCATGATCCTGCTGCTGGCTGGTCAATCGATGCATGCGGGTACATTCACCATTGGTGACTTTGCCCTCTTCACCTACTATCTGGGCTGGATTACCGAGTTCACCACCCAGTTTGGTCTCGTGCTGACACGCTACCGCCAGGCGGGTGTTTCGGTGGAACGCATGCTCACCTTGCTCAAAGGGGCACCTGCCCATACACTCGTCCAACCGGGTCCGATCTATACCAAAGGTCCATTTCCAGAGGTACCCGAACTTCCCAAAATTGGGACCGACCAGCTACACATTTTGGAAACCAGAGACCTGACCTATCATCACGCGGGAAGTGGCGCGGGTATAGAACAGGTCAACCTGCAATTGGAGCAGGGGACGTTTACGGTCATTACCGGGCGTATCGGCTCAGGGAAAACAACCTTACTGCAGACGTTGCTGGGTCTCTTGCCGAGGGAGCGAGGAGACATTTACTGGAATGGTCAGTTGATCATGGACCCGTCCGCCTTTTTTGTTCCTCCACGGAGCGCCTATACTTCACAGGTCCCCCAGCTTTTCAGTGATAGCCTGCGAGATAACATTCTGCTGGGGCTACCAGAAGATGAACAGGCGCTGCAGAAGGCCTTACACCTGGCGGTCCTGGCGCCCGATATCGCCGAGATGGACAAAGGGCTGGACACACTGGTCGGACCCAAAGGGGTACGGCTCTCAGGCGGCCAGATCCAGCGCTCGGCCGCCGCCCGTATGTTTGTACGACCAGCCAGCTTGCTGGTGGTGGATGACCTTTCCAGCGCCCTCGATGTCGAGACCGAAGCGCTCCTCTGGCAACGCATTTTTGCGAGTCCCGAACATACAGTCCTGGCGGTTTCTCATCGACGAGCCGCGCTACGCCGGGCCGATCAGATTATTGTTTTGAAAAACGGCAAAATCGAGGCCCGGGGCAAACTTGATGAGCTCCTGACCAGTTGCAGCGAAATGCGCCATCTCTGGCACGGTCAACACAGTCTCCAGTCGAGCACGGATTAACACGGTTCAGCACAAGCGACAGATACGCATTTGACATTTTAACCCCTGGTTATTCTAGTAGAGAGGCTATCAAATCGATAGTCTCCCTACCAGGATTTTTCTAATCCTTCTTGAGAAAGGACTTAGGTATCGTATGAGAACAAATGACGATCAGTCGCTTGATAATGCCCAAACGTACCTGACTGAAATGATCACTGCTCAGCGTGCACGCCGCACCGTTCTGAAAGGAGCTGTCGCGAGCCTGGCCTCTCTTTCGGCCCTGGGAACAGGTGCGCTTGTCAAACCAGGAGCAGTATTTGCACATAGCTTGAATTCAAAGCTCCAGCACATCATTGATATCGCCATCACGCTGGAACAACTAGCGGTCACTACCTACAGCAATGGCATTGCGCAGCTAGGCCTTTCAGGGGACAACCTCAAGTCCCTCCAGGCCGCTCTGGTAGAAGAGCAGATTCATGAGCTCTTCTTCGAGTCTTTGGGCGCACAACCGCTCACCAGTACATTCAGCTATCCTGATGGCAATAGTACGTTTACTAGCTTATCCAATTTTATTGACGCGCAACAACAGCTGGAAGAGCTTCTTGCCTCGGTTTACCTGGCCGGTGTAGTGGAAGTAGCGCAGTTAAACCAGGATCGGCTGGCTCAAATTCTGGCGCAGATCGCCGGTATTGAGTCCGAGCATCGCGTCCTGGGTAGGGTTATTAATGGTTCTGAGCCAATCAATAATTATGCCTATACCCCCGTGCTGATTAAACACGTTGCGGACGCGATAAGTGTACTATCCATGGATGGATACCTGAGCCCGGTACCCGGTAATAGTTACGCGTATTCCCAGGTCAGTACGCATTACCCAGACATTAAGTATCGTACCCCGTACATCACTAACAGCAATCCTGGTAGCACTGGTAGCAGATCCAATACGTCTGGCGCCGGTGGTCCTGGCGGCGCCGGTGGCCCTGGCGGTCCTGGCGGTTCCGGTAGTGTCGGGAGCACTGGTGGTGTCGGCGGGACAGGAAATCCGGGCCCATCTGCAGGGCAGACCGGCCCCGTTGACAATTCTCAGCCCATTTATGATGATAGTGGTGACGACAATGGGCCATCCGGGTTTGCTCACAAGCGGCCAGTTAAGATGGGCTTCTAAGCGCTCAGTCTGATATTCCTGGCAAATGATAGCAGGCTCTATACCTCTACCCATCACATATACCCGCTATGGCATAGAGCCTCTATCGACCCTGGTAAAGCGCATGGCGTACGCTCATGCTCATCACCATGCCAGAAGTATCAGTCTGGCTGCTCTTCTTTCTGGTAAAGATAGTCGATAGCTCCATCCAGTGGCACCACATAATCTGAACGGAGCGCATTCAGCAAGAGGACGCTGTATTGATCTGCAAGGCGAGTAAAAGTTAAAGCATCACTGGCATTGAACCACTGATGAGTCCACTGCAACGCCGAAAGCACGAACAAACAGGCGAGCAAACTATCAGACACACGGAAGACTTTTTCTTTAACACCCGCAACAACAACGCGGTAAAAATATGCATCATACGTTTCACGCATTGCCTGAATCTCCTGGCGCCGGACATCATCGAGAAAGACCCAATCACGCAAAAAGACGCTGACATGATCGCGATCCTGCGATACAACTTCCAGGTGACGATAGATCAACAGATGCAACTGCTCAGCAGGAGAAATCGTACGTGGCACGGTACGCGCCTGGGTCAAAAACAGACCAGCCACGCGTGACACAATATGCCAGAGCATCTCATCCCTGGTCCCGAGCAAGCCAACGACATGGGCCTCACTCATCTCTAGTACACGCGCGATATCGCGCATCGTCGTACCTTGATATCCCTTGTCTCCAAACTGCTTCGCCACGATGGTCCATAGTTCCTCTTTGTTACGCATCTTCACTTCACCCCCACCAGAACAACCACACGTTACAGTACCTTATATGCCGAAAGATATTATTCAACCCTGGCTACTCTAAAGATACCGAAAAGGGTATCCAAAGCGGAAAAGGTAAGTCGAGAATATATATACAGGCGGCCTTGTTGCCCGGAACAGAATAAGATATAGTAGTGGGTGCAAAACAATGTATGTGTAAGAGAGAGTAACATGAACCCATTCGATAGAATATTCACACGCTACCGCAACTTTCCCGAAGTCGATCTGACGCAGGGACGTAGTATCGCCTATTCGCGGAGCACCACGCGCAGAATCATGGAGTTAATCGATGCCAACAGCCAGGGCAACGTTCATGGCGGCGTTATCATGCGCATGGTAGACGAAGCTGCCGCCATTGTCGCCATCAAACACTGTCAGACACCGACTGTCGTCACCGCACGCGTTGAGCGCTTTGACTTTCTCGCCCCCGCCTTTATCGGCGATGTAGTCTCCGTCAACTGCACCATGCACTATGTTGGCAGAACCAGCATGGAGGTCGGTGTCGAAGTGACCGCCGAAGACCTGATCAGCCGCGAGGTGCGCAAGATCGCCAGCAGCTACGTCATCTATGTCGCCCTGGACGAGAACCGCAAACCACGAGCGGTCCCCCCGCTGGTCCCGGCCGACGAGGAAGAAGCCCGCATCATTGAGCATGCACGACAGCGCCGTCTGCGCCGTCAAAAGATCGACGAAGAATTTAAACAACTACAACGCGAAGCCGACGCGCAGTAAAACAACCCAAAAGAAGCGGCATCCAATATGAATGTGTTGGATGCCGCTTGACATATTACTGAAAAAGAGACGTTTAGAGACCCAGGGACTCAACAGTCTCCAACACTTCGTTGGCGTGCTCGTCGGGCTTCACCTTGCGCCAGACTTTGCGCACGATGCCGTCTTTATCGATCAAGAAGGTCTGGCGGTCAACACCCATATATTTTTTGCCGTACATGCTCTTCTCTGTCCAGACATGGTACTGTTCCGCAACCGTCTTTTCGGTATCGGCGAGCAGGGGAAATGGGAGAGAAAACTTATCTTTGAACTTCTGATGGGATGCGATACTATCTACACTGATGCCGAGAACGACTACGCCGCGCTGTTGTAACAGATGGTTGGCATCACGGAAGCTACAGGCCTCCTTCGTACAGCCGGGGGTATCATCTTTTGGATAGAAGTAGAGAACAACAACGTTCTTGCCCTTGAAGTCACCTAAATGTACCTGACCATCTTTGACTATATCTTCGCTACCAATAGCGGGCAATGTAAAATCGGGAGCAGGCTGCTGTTCCTGAATTTCGGTTTCGCTCATAAAAACACCTCTTACATTAGCGTATTTAGTTCGTGTTTAAGACCATCCCAGAAAACGAATTAAAGGGCGGTTTCTGGTACGCTCTTACATGCATTGAAACAGAAGCTATGCCAGAAATATTCCTCGCAGCACTACAGCACAGGCAGCAAGGTATCATTCTCCACCTGCGCTCTGTATAAGATAAAAATTGACAGCCGTATTTCTTTTCCTTATGCTGTAGACAACGGTCGCTAACAGGCGTTCCGAGCAAAATCTACCATCACTACCAGATCGCAAGAAAAGATCCTCTATGTCAAGTCTAAAAAGCGCATCAAGAAAAGCTGAAAGGGGGAAATGAAACTGGGGAAACAAGGACTGCCTTCAACTGAGCATGAAGGAGCATATCATGCCGCAGCGCGGTGTCAAGCCGCTTCACTTTCCTTGACACCGCGCTGCTTGCATGATCAGAAGAAGACATGCTCAGCTGAAGGCAAAAAAACAGGCGGTTTTGCCTTTCAAAGATGGCCCTTTCTATGCGGCTCTGGGAGCATGAGCCAGCTTCGCGGACTGAAAGATGGCAGCGTCATAGCACTCGTGCTTGCTCCAGAGCGCAAAGAGGATTCTCACCCACAGATTAGAAAGGGCACGAACGGCTTCCGTATGGCTTTTCCCTTCACTTCGTTTACGCAGATAGTAATCCCTCGCCCAGGGTTCTTGTTGGGTACTTTGCCACGCAAACTGGTGCAAGGCATTGCGCAGAGGTTTACTACAGGCATAACGGCGGTGGGCTTTCGCGTAGGTTCCACTCTGAAAGATGACGGGCGAGGTTCCAGCCAACGCCTGCAAATTGCTCGCTCGCAGGTAGCGGCTTCTCTCATCCCCAATCTCCGCCAACAGTCGAGGGGCGAGCCGTTTTCCAGCACGGGGCAAACTGCTGAAAATCGGACTGTCAGCGTGGGTCAAAAAAAGGTCTTCAATCACCTTATCATATTCGGCGATCTCTTCCACCAGCGGCAGCAGTTGCTTGACTTGGACCAACATCAGGCGGGACTTGGTCCGCGTTGTAATCGCATCAGCGGTCAAATGGGATTGATGCAGCCTCTGGAAGATCAAGGGCGCTGCCTTTGTCGGATTGGTATGCCTTCCCTGGCGCAATGTGACCTCAATCTCTTGTACCGAGGCCCCCATAGCCGCTTGCGGAGTCGGATAGGTTTGCAAAAACATCAGCGTCGAATGCTGCTGAAGCTTGGCAAACAACTGCAAAGCCACTGGATAGTATGCTTTGAGGCAAGCTGTCAACTGGTTTACCAGTCGGGTCTGGCTCTGAATCAAGCTATCTTGATCGCGGGTCAATGCTTTCAATTCAGCAATGATGTCGCTATCAGGTTTCAAGCGCCGCAAGTCCACCAGTTCAGCCCGTCCATGTTTCGCCAACAGGTAGGCATCAAGCGCGTCCGTCTTTACCCCAGAAGCTGGCCGCCGACGATCAACCGTTTTGGGATGAACTGGATACACGTGCCAACCTGCTTCCAGCAGCGCAGTGATCAGCAGCCCACGAGATGTTTCGATGATGCAAGCCATCTGGTCTCGATCATCTGGGCCAGTAATATCTTCCAAGAAGGCATTCAGGTGATGCAAGCCTTCAGGCGTATGGTTGACGCGCAACGATCCAACTTGGCGGCCAGCATCGTCAATGACCAACACATCGTGGTGAGCGTTCGCCCAATCAATACCAGCATACCACATAGCAAACTCCCTTCTCGAAGAGAACTGTTCCTGGGTCAGCGTGTTCTTATACTGCGGTGCTCAATGAAGGCACGATCCTCTAATGGACGCTCCATCCAGGAACAGCAGGAGGCGAAGCGCGATCTTTTCTAATTGGTCGAGCCAGGTGAAAGAGGTAGACTTTCGCCTCCTGCGTTCGACTCGTTTCTGGAGCAAGTGTACCGCTTGCTCCGTCCCTCTCTCGAGAGGGCTTGTAAACATATTACTGTATAAGAAAGAAGTGAAATCAATGGCTGCATATTTTATTGTTGATGTTAAAGTGCATGATCCCCAGACATATGAGGAGTATCGTAAGCAGGTCGCGGCGACGCTGGAAAAATACGGCGGTAAATTTCTGGTGCGCGGAGGAGCCTTCGAGGTCATCGAGGGCGAATGGCCCCTGCAGCGCCTGGTGATCCTGGAATTTGAAGACGCGGCACAGTTCAGGCGCTGGTACGATTCGCCCGAATATTCAAAGATAAGAGAGATCCGCTTCCGCGCATCTGAAGCCCGGGCCGTGATGGTCCAGGAAGTCGAATAGTTTCTGCTATAGCAGAGCCGCTTCAAGCGGCTCTGCTATTTTTTTGAGATGGTTGCGCAAACATTCAAATCAACGTCAGTGGCTGAACAGGATATTGATGCCGACAATGATCACACAGACGAGGACGGTCGTTGTCAAAGCTAAAACATCAAAGCGTGTGAAGTGCAGGGCACGCAGCCTGGTGCGCCGCCAGCCCGCATAGCGTCCATAACAGCGAGCCTCCATAGCCACGTTGAGAACTTTGACTTTTTTGAAGCCACTGACAAAGAGTGGGATAAGCAACAGGGAAAGCTTTGAGACGCGCTGGAAGAGGTTGCCCTGGTCAAAATTCAATCCCCGAGCCGCCTGGGCTTTCATTAAGCGCTCGACCTCGGTGACAAATATCGGGATAAACTTCAGGGCGATCACCAGTACCATCACCAGGGCATCGATCGGGATGCCAATCTTCTGCAGCGGAGCGGCCAGCACCTCCATACCATCCGTCAGATCGACCATCGAAGTTGTAAAGGACAGCATGGTCGCCAGGTAGTAGAGGAAGAGGACGCGCACAATCGTCAGTACGCTATTGGTGATGCCCTGCCACGTTATGCCCAGGATCCACCAGTGCCAGAGCCATTGTGAGCTATATGGAGGCACATAGAATAGTACCTCAAAGATAAAGGCGATCAACAAGAAAATGAGAAATGGTCTCAGACTGCGCAAGACATAGCCGAACGAGATGCGTGATAGCTGATGCAAAACGATGCAAAACAGCAGGCAGAGCGCAAAGGCCTGAAAGGTACTCAGATAGGAGGTCAGGCCGATCAACAAGACAGCGCAGATCAGCTTGGCCCGTGGGTCCATACGCGCCAGCATAGAGCCGTTGTTCACATACTGCCCAAAGGTTATATAGCGAGAAAGCTCAATCATAGCCACCATCCTTGCAAGGACACTGATAGCTCAAAGAACACTGAAACGTGCTTTCAGCAGTTCCGCTTCTAATTCAGCGCGATCCAGGACATCGGTCCGCAATGTCGGTAACTGCGCGCGCAAGGAGAGCGCGATCTGTGCCGCCTCCGGCAGGGCAATATCCAGGGCGCGCAACTCCGGCGCCCGCGCCAGCGTCTCCCTGGGTGTACCACTAAAGACCAGGCGCCCCTTGTCCAGCACATGAATAGTATCCACCAGTTCGATCACATCCTTCAGGCTACTGGATGCGTAGATAAGCGTTAAACCCGAGCGCTGCTTGAGCGCCCGTATCAGGGCAAACAGCTCATGACGCCCACGTGGATCAAGACCGGCCATCGGCTCATCAAAGATAATCACCTCCGGCTGCAGGGCCAGCACGCCCGCGATCGCCACCCTGCGCTTCTGACCACCGCTCAGGGCATAGGTATAGCGGGTGCGAAAATCCTCATAGGACAGGCCCACCGCCTCCAGAGACTCTTGCACTAGGCGACGCGACTCGGCCAGGGATACCTTGCGCTGACGCGGCCCAAACGAAACATCTTTGCCCACCGTCTCCTCAAAAATCTGCGATTCAGGAGATTGAAAGACAACACCCACACGAGAACGCATGCTGGCCAGTTTAAACGCTTTATCGCCTGTGTTCCTACCATCAAAATAAAAGAGGCCGGAAGCGGGTTTGATCAGTCCCGCCAGCAGATCAATCAGCGTTGACTTGCCCGAACCAGTGGGACCCACCAGACCAACGGCGCTCCCCGGCGTGATCGCTAGCTCCAACTGATGCAAAACCTCCTGAGCGAACGGCGTCCCACCTCTATGTATATAAGAAATATCATACAGTCCGAACAGGAAGGCATCGCCTTTTTCTGTGATCAACTCGGGGGTGAGAGGATGAAGCACATGAGGCTGATCGGTGCGAGCCGGATCGCTCACGCTCACAGGAGCAACCGGGCTGGCGGCTTCGAGAGAAACAACAAGCTGCTCGGGACTCAATACCACAGATGGAAGCTGTGGCCAGCCCTGAGATCGCAAAGTGTTCCCGATATGCGTCACCATCGGGACGTCCAGTCCAATGGTCTGAAGTTCGTCGGTACGAGAAAAGATGGCCGCTGGCGTATCATCCATCAAGATGCGACCGGCATCCATCACAATCACGCGATCAAACGCAATGATCTCAGGCATAAAATGCGTGATATGGATGACGGCAATCCCCTGCTCGTGCGCCAGGTGCCGGATCGTTTCCATCAGTTGATTAGCTGTGTGACCGGAGATCATGGTGGTGGGTTCGTCCAGGATCAGGTAGCGCGGTCGCATAGCCAGCACACCAGCAATAGCCACGCGCTGCTTCAGGCTGACCGAGAGTTCGCTGATCGCGACCTGCGCGTAGTCCTCCAGCTCCAGAGCCTGCATGGCCTCGCGTACACGTATAGCGATCTCGGCGCGCGCCAGGCCAAGATTCTCTGGACCAAAGGCTACCTCATCGATGACCGTGCTGGCGATCAGTTGATCATCTGGATTTTGAAAGACCACCCCAACGCGCTGACGAATGGTCCAGATGTCGTCCCCACCGGCATCGGTGCGCAGGCCATCAACCAGAACTGAACCAGATTGGGGCATCAGGATAGCGGACAGCAATCTGCTGAGCGTGCTCTTCCCCGAACCGTTCTGACCAATAATGGCGACCGTCTCTCCTTCACGGATGGTCAGAGAAATATCGCGTAGCGCAGGCGGCACGTCCGCCTGCGCGCTATAGTTAAATGTAGCGTTCTTGATCTCAATCATAATGGTTAGTACGGCAGTTGATCACGCGGTTTCGTGTCAGGTGCGTGGACCAGACGCGACTCCAGAATGTAGAAGATGCGTACCAGAATAACGGTCAGGATCGCCGCGATAATTGCCTCAATGATGGATTGCACCAGGACGATCGAAATAATGACCTGCGCCGGAAAATAGCCACGAATAATCAGAGCCGCCACAACCAGGATGGTATTGGTGGCCGCGCCTACAAAGCCTGCCGCCGCCGCCGCCAGGTCCCGGTTGATGCGTACCAGGGCGGCAAAAGTAGCCCAGGCGGTCAGACCAATAAAGAGGCGTGGCAAAATAGCGACGCTTGGATCTTTGAAAAACGGCACGGTGGCTCGAAAGAAGCTCACCACCCCAAAGATCAAGCCCGAAATAAGACCAACGACTGGACCAGCGATTACTCCACCCACAATGGTGGGAATGTGCTCAATGGTCGCGTTGCCGATGGCATTGGGAAGAGGGATAAAGCCGAGGTTTGGTATAACGCCAAGGATAATGGTAATGGCAGCCAGTACACCCGCAATGATGATCCGTTCCGTCGTCAATGACCAGGGACGAGTAGTGGAAGGATTAGAGCTTACGTCACTCACATTCTTGCTCCTTCTGAAAGAAAACCAGCTTCCAATAAAAAGGCGGTTTGCTTTACCAGTATAAACCAGATGAGTTCAAAAGAAAAGTGAATATTGTTTTGTGTATTGGAGTGGCAGCGGCGCGAATGCGCCGCTGCCACTCCAATACACAAAACAATATTCGCTTTTCAATCAGAGGAGAGTAAACCACTCTCTATGCCAGATCGAGCATGCGCTGCAGAGCGACACGTGCCCAATGGGCGGTCTCATCATCGACGCTGACCTGGTTGATTACATTACCCTCCAGAAGCTCTTCCAATACCCAGGCGACGTAGGCCGGATGGATGCGGTACATGGTTGAGCAGGGGCAGACGATCGGATCGAGGCAGAAGACAAACTTGTCAGGATTCTCCTGCGCGATGCGGTGAACCAGGTTGATCTCGGTGGCTACCGCCCACTGGCTACCCGCCGGTGCCTTCTCGATCTGCTCGATGATGTATTCAGTCGAGCCGTAGAGATCGGCGGCATTGACCACCTCCTGACGGCACTCAGGATGGACGATGACGTTGATACCGGGATAATCGGTGCGCGCCTTCTCGATCTGCTCAACGCTGAAGCGCATGTGGGTCGAGCAATGCCCTTTCCAGAGGATGATCTTTGAGTTAGCCAACACCTCTTCCGCATCATCAAAGGCCATCGGATCTTTGGGATCCCAGACCACCATCTGGTCGGCGGCGATGCCGTAGTGGGCCGCCGTGTTGCGTCCCAGGTGCTGATCAGGGAAGAAGAGCACGCGCTTACCCTGCTTGAACGCCCAATCGATAACCTTTGGGGCATTCGACGAGGTACAGACGATACCTCCGTTGACGCCACAAAAAGCCTTCAGGTTGGCCGCCGAGTTCATGTAGGTGACCGGAATGATACCGGCGTCATCCCCCAGCGTCTCATGCAGCAATTCCCAGCACTCTTCGACCTCGGCGATATTGGCCATATCGGCCATAGAGCAGCCAGCCGCTGGATTGGGCAGGATGACTTTCTGATGCGGTCCACTGAGCACATCGGCACTTTCAGCCATGAAATGGACGCCACAGAAGACGATATAGTCGGCATTTTTGCGTCTGGAAGCCAGTTGCGCTAGCTTAAATGAGTCACCGCGATAGTCCGCGTACTTGATAATTTCGTCACGCTGGTAGTGGTGGCCCAGAATCACCAGGCGCTCGCCAAGTGCGGCCCGGGCCGCACTGATGCGGCGGTCCAGTTCCTCACCACCCATCTCAGCATAGAACAGAGGGATCGCATCTACGCGCTTTGAAAGGTCATAGCGGGCGCGTTTCTGCGGATTCAGCAGTGGCAGTACATGCGTTTCCTGGCTTACGGCACACTCGGTTTTGACAGCCATGGGTTTGCTCCTTCAGAACATGCTTTATGCAAACTCTAGAGAGATGTTAAAATTGGGCGCTGAATGCGTCAGGGCACCAAGCGAGATAAAATCTACGCCAGTCGCGGCAACAGCGCGTAAACGCTCAGGATTGGTTCCGATATCACCAGAGGCCTCGATCAAAACACGGGAATCTTCACAGCGGATCACATCTACCGCCTCGCCCATCTGTTCAACCGTCATATTATCCAGCAGAATAACATCGGCACCCGCCTCCAGCGCTGTGCGTACCTCGGCCAGCGTCTCACATTCGACTTCAATTTTGAGCAGGTGGGGCGCCATCTGACGCGCACCGGTCACAGCAGCCTTGATGCCACCCGCCGCTTTAATATGATTATCTTTAATCAGAACGCCATCATTGAGCCCAAAACGATGATTGTAGCCTCCACCCAGCAATACAGCCATTTTTTCCAGGGCACGCAGACCTGGCGTGGTTTTACGAGTATCGATGATACGCGTGCGCGAACCTTCAATGGCCCGCACACACTGCGCGGTCAGCGTCGCGACACCAGACAGGCGACCCAGGAAATTGAGGGCCACACGCTCGGCGCTCAAAAGCGAACGAGCGGGACCTGCCAGCAGCAGCAGATTCTCATCAGCCTGCACCGACGCACCATCACGCACCAATTGCTGAATCTGAATGCGCTCGTCTACCTGTCGAAACACTTCGACAGCCACAGCGATACCGGCAACGACGCCCGGCTTGCGCGCCAGGATGCGCCCCTCCGACCACTGCTCCTCGGGTACCGTACTCAGGGTGGTGATATCAGCAAAGGCTCCATCTTCTTCTAACGCCTGCTTGATCAGATCCACAGGTGGTTTATACATGTGAGATAGCCTCCTTCTGCAGCTCCAGTGATCCAAAAGGAACACTGTGCAGAGGCACAAAAGCCAGATGCCGGGCAGCCAGGCGTGTATCAGTTTCCTGATAATCCAGACGCCAGTGGCTCCCCCGACTCTCTCTCCGTTCGAGGGCTGCGGCAATGACCAGCTCAGCCACAAGCAGCATATTCAATGTTTCTAAGGTAAAGGAATCGCATTCTTCAGCCATGGACAACGCGGCGCGCAACCACTGCATCTGGCGCTGCGCTTCGAGCAGCCCTTCCTGATCGCGGCACAACGACACATACTGCCACATCACCTGGCGCACCGTCTGGCGAACCTGTGCTGTTGACAGCTCATGCAACGGACTAGATGCCGATACATCTATGGCGCGAATTTCGTCATTGTATGTTAGAATCCGGGCCGCACGATACAGCGACGACGAGCCCATAGACTCCATGCCACCGGTTTGTACAAGGTGATCAGCGATGCGAATTCCATACACCAGACCCTCCAGCAACGAATTGCTGGCCAGGCGATTGGCGCCATGCACACCGGTACAGGCCACCTCACCAACGGCATATAGGCCATCCACGGTGGTATGACCATAGGTATCCACCAGCACACCACCCATGCAATAATGGGCCGCCGGAGCGATCGGCAATAGATCGGTCGCCAGGTCCAGGCCATGCTGTCGGCAGAAGGCAGAGATGGTCGGGAAGCGCGCATGCATCTTCTCCGCGGGCAGGTGGCGCAGATCCAGATACTGACAATCGGTCTGCTCGCTCAGCATCTCGCTCAAGATCGCGCGTGCCACCACGTCGCGTGGAGCCAGTTCCTCCTGCGGACTGTAGCGCGGCATAAAACGCTCGCCGGCATGGTTGCGCAGATACGCCCCCTCACCGCGCACCGCCTCAGAAATGAGGTTGGAGGCCCCATCAACCACCATCACAGTGGGATGAAACTGCATAAATTCCAGGTCGGTTAGTGCGGCGCCCGCCTCCCAGGCCAGCGCCAATCCATCAGCCGTCGCGCCAGCAGGATTCGAGGTATGTAGCCACAGGCCGCCCGCCCCGCCATTTGCCAGCACTACAACATGAGCCTCCACAGAGAAGGACTCTCCATTGCGGTATGTCGCTTGCAAACCCACACAGCGACCATCACGCATGATCAAATGTTGCACAAAAGTATTTTCGTATACATCAATCGAGGAACGCGCCTGAATAGCAGTCGTCAGCGCGCGCTCAATCTCAGCGCCCGTTGCATCACCACCGGCGTGCAGCACACGCCAGCGGCAATGGGCACCCTCACGGCCTAACAGCAGCCCATCGGGTGTGGCATGAGCATCTTCACCGGGCTGTGCCCGATCGAACTGGACACCCATTTCGATCAACCAGCGCACAGCTCCAGGAGCCTGCTCAACCAGAGTACGTACCGCCTCCTCGTCACATAGTCCAGCACCGGCAACCAGCGTATCCTGCAGATGAAGCTCGGGATCATCATCTTCTCCCAGAGCCACCGCCAGTCCCCCCTGCGCATAGCGCGTATTGCTCTCACCGAGCTGCCCCTTGGTGAAAAGGGCCACACGCACATGCTCGGGCAAACGCAAAGCTACCGAAAGTCCCGCGATGCCGCCACCAATGATAGCCACATCAAACGGTTGGCTGTGAGTCATGCCTTATTCTCCTCCGAATAAGTGTAACTTGTACACTTACGACTCAGACAAAAAAGAAAAGGTGTTTATCTTACACTAAGTCCGACCTTTAGTGTCAAGTGTACCCTATTTTGGGGCGTTTGTCCATGCTAGATTGTGCGAATCTGGCGTTCTTCCAAAATTCTCTATCGGGCAGCAATGTCCAGTTTTACCGAACAAAATCCCAGCACAAATGATGCCAAAATACGCCTGGTTTTGAGCTCAATAAATGGGTATTTCACCCTCTTTCTCACGGATGAATATCAAGAGCATTTCGATTGCATGAAAAAACTAACTCCAGCCGAATTTTAGACTGATGAAGAGTATGGTAAAATATTATCTAGATAAGGTATCTCTCGCGATGTCAGATTTTAATCTGACAATACAGGAATTGCTATGAAAACGACGACGCCATTATTAGTCATTGTTAGCGGGCCTGCTGCTGCCGGAAAAACCTCTTTGGCGAAACAGCTCGCAGAAAAGAAGTCCATACCGGCTATATGCAAGGATGATATTAAAGAGTCTTTGTTTGATAGTCTGGGGTATGAAACGCCTGATTGGGTAGAGAAGCTTGAGATAGCAACCTATGATTTATTATTTTACCTGGCTCTTACCATGCTTAAGGTGTCAACATCACTCATCATTGAAAGTGATGTAACGCCGTATTTTAACGAGGAAAGAATTCAGAAAATCAGAGAACAATGTGATTTCCGAATTTTACAAATTGCGTGCCGAACTGAGGGGGAAACGCTGGTTAAACGATTTCATGAGCGTATGAACAGTGGAACTCAGCACCCTGGCCATTTTGAGGCATACTATCTAGCAAAATCTGAGGAGTTTAGGGAGTCGCTACAGAAAGGATATTCTACTACTCTCGATGTCGACAGTGATGTAATCGTTGTCGATACAACAGATTTTGCAAAAATTGATTACGGCCAACTGTTAAGCAAAATAATAGTATAACAATTGTGCTTATGCCCTGTGCCTTCTCCACCTCTAAGATTTCTGCCCCTGGTGAGGCAGTTGTTTCCTCATTGGAGATATCGGAGACAAAGCCTCCTTGCCTGGTCGCGAATATCCTGTGTCTATCGTTCAGGCCTGCTACCTGATATCTACTATAAGCAACGTTATTATCTTTTTTTGCTTTTTCTTGCTATTGTATAACCAACAACAAAAAGCACGAACATAATCAACGCCAGTTCTGGTATATCGACCCTGGTTTGTTCAAAAGGCATTCCTCCTAAAGAGGAGATAAAAAGAAGGAGCAGAGTGTATCCACCTATGACCAAAAAGAAAACACAAACGACTGCGGTCTTGTCTCTGATGTCTATATAGGCAAGCTTTCGTTTTCCATTTACAGTCGTAAATGCGAAACTTATATCTTTGAAAAATTGTATGGCAGAAAAGCGAGGCACATGCATTCTCCAACAAAAATATGCTTTTTCAACCCCTCTTGTTATACGCACGTTTCACACCAGTTTCAAATTTTATATTAATCGATTAAAAGGAATACAATGGCCGCAATACCCAGTATAAGGCCGATCAGATGGTAGTCGGTGAGCTTTTCGTGATAAATCAGCATGGTCACTACGACAGCTCCATTTTGTTAAGATTGCTTAACCTCTTACCCATAATAAACACATCATTATCACAGATTTCTTTTACTTTTACTCAGGCAAATATATGTATACTGATAACTAGTCTTTTTTGCTTCATCATGATAGATACTATTAGCCGGTAATGTGTGCACGACGCATATATTACTATTTGACACGAGGAATTATGCCAAAACAGGTTTTTGCATTGGATGCAACTGCAACGCATCGTATCACGGTGCATTGGGAGGCGGAGAATAATTCCGCTACCGTACTGGTTAATGGAACAATATTAGGCACGTTTTCTAGCATTGAGGAAAAGGTGGCGGGTAAAGATTTTATCCTGCCCGATAATTCACCACTACATGTGCAATTTTTCAATGGATACCCCCAGGCTTTTCGGGCGGGTGTACCTCTCGCCTCAGTGCCCGATATGGATGCTGTCCCCGCACCCCGACGTAAGCGTGGAGGATGCCTTACCGCCTGGCTCATATTCAACCTGGTCGTTGTCGTGGCTCTGACACTGCTCTATTTTATGGCCACACTGGGCGCCATGGCGAACAACACAACGACGGTCTCGCCATTCGTATTTCTTCTGCTCGGGGTGGTGGGCATCATAGGAATTGTAGGACTCAGCTTATTGCTGGCGTGGAAAAAATGGGGATTTTACCTGGTAGCGGGCTACGTGCTCATCGGTATCGTGCTCTCCTTCGTGACTGGATCTGTTGATGTCAGGACCTTTACACCACTGGTGGGTGTTGTGATCCTCTATTTATGGCTCAATAGAAGTGGCGTATGGGAGCAGCTTAGCTAACCATCACATACGAGAAAGGGCCAGGAGATGCGAATTGACGCTTTTCTCTGGCCCTTTCTCTTGCGTGTAAGAATAGAATCATTTGCCGGGCATGAAGATGAGGCCAACGATGGCGACAATGTAGACGCCTAAAACGAGGACCGAGTCGATACCGACGCGGTGAAAGAGCTGTTTGGGGCGGCGGAAGATAAGTCCATAGATGTAGATGCCGGTGAGCAAACAGCCCAGGCTGGCCAGGTAGATGTCGCTCTTCTGCGCCTGGGGTAGCACCGCCTGCCCAGATAGGAGATCAGCCAGGATGAAAAGGACCGGCAGGAAGGCATTGCCGCCAAAGATGTCGCTGAAGGCCATTTCGTAGTCCGCGATCCAGGTCGATTGCAGACCTGTTGAGACCTCGGGCAGCGAGGTGGCTGCGGCCAGGATGGTCGCACCAAAAAGCACTCCACTCAAGCCAATATCTTTAGAAATAGCATCACCGCTAAACTCCAGGGCCGCACCGGCGACCAGCGTAATGACAGATGCAATGATAAAGGTTAGCAGCGCGCGTCCAGTTGAGGTCTGCTTCGTGCTCTTCTCTTTTTGCTGTTTTTTTGTGTTCTGTGCCGATACATCTTGCGTATCGCCGCCATCCCGATCTTTTTTCACCTGCCAGGACAGGTCTTTACGTGCCTTGCTTAAGAGCCAGAGTCCAAACACCCAGATAACAACAATGAGAAGCGCAGAGGGCGACATGCGCAAAAAAGCTATCCCTTGCGGCAGTTGGGTACCCATAATGGCAACCACCAGGACCGCGATTACCAGGACGCCTTCCAGGACGAGCTCGAGGGAAGAGGCAAGGTACGAGAGCGCATCTTTTTTTCTGGCTCCAAAGGCATCCAGGATCACCAGCACCACCGTCTGAATGGCGATACCACCCAGGATGTTACCGGTGGCGATACCGATGTTGTGGGTCACACCAGCCGTCGCCGTAATAGCGATTTCTGGCAGGTTAGTAGCTACAGCCAGCAGGATCATACCGCCAAGCGCCTGCCCCAGGCCAAAGCGATCCGAGAGAATATCGGTGCTATTGGAGAGTCGAATTCCAGAGAGCCAGACCGCGATGGCCGCAACAATAAAGATCGCAATAAGACCCAATAAAGGCAATGATTGAAGCATGGAATTCTCTCCGTATATAAAAATACCATTTTTCCAGGTACAACGTAGCTATAGATATAAGAAACGCTGCATTTTACACGTAATAGCCCAATCCTTATGATACATGCGTGTATCTGCAACGTGTAGCAAGCTCCAGTTTGAACATTTGCTTCCAAAATTCAGGGTATCTCATAGTATGCTGGCAAGCGGCTGCAGCCGCTTGCCAGCATACGCTACTCCTGGCGAGCCGCGCAACAGAAGCCAGTGCAGGCGTGAGGCACCTGATGAGTTAACATATGTGTATTCATGCTGCTTACAAAAAGAGCATTGGGACAAGAGATAGTACCGGGGAAATATAGCAGGAGATACCGGGTACAGCATGTACGCCCCCTGATCGTTATCAATTTCCAGGGGCGTACATACATGTACAGGCCATAGTACAGAAAGACTAATTGGCCAGACTACCAAGCGTCAAGCCATTACGCCAGTAGCGTTGAAGCATCAGGAAGCCGATAATCAGAGGAACCACAGAAAGCAGCGAGCCGGTCACAATATGACTATACACATTTTGTTGTGAACCACCGCTCGTATACGCCGTATTCCAGGTTTGCAGACCAACCGTCACAGGGAAGAGCGTTGGATCGCTCACCATAACATACTGCAAGAAAAAGTTTGTCCAGACGGCGACGAACTGGAACAGAAAGATCGTCACCAGCGCGGGCGACAGGATACGCAGCACCATCGTCATAAACAAGCGGAACTCGCCCGCGCCATCCACGCGTGCGGCATCCAGCAGGGCATCGGGAACAGAAGAAGCCGCGTAGATACGGGCCAGATAGACCCCAAAGGGGTTCACGATACTCGGCAAAAGGATCGCCCAGATCGTATTAGTTAAATGCACACCGCTCAGCAAGAGATAGAGCGGCAGCACCAGGGCCGGTAATGGAACCAGGATAGCGCCAAGAATAATCGAAAAGATGATATTGCGCCCGGGGAACACGAACTTGGCCAACGCATAGCCGGCCATCGTCGAAAAGAGCGTTCCGACCAGCGCGCTCACACCCGAATAGAAGAACGAATTCAACAGCCAGCGTCCATAGTTGGCGTTATCATACGTAAAAACTTGTTGCAAATTGGTAAACAGATTAAAGTTTGGAGCGAACCAGAGGCCAAAGGAGCCAAAAAGATCCGATGACGTCTTTGTTGAAGAAATAACTAACCAGTAAAATGGCAGCAAAAAGTAAACGGCGAGCACGAAAAGTATAGCCATTACTATAACATTATCGATCGATAGAGACGGCCTCGTCCTATTGCGCGCTTTTGCTACGGGCGTGGCGAGCGCTCCCTGTCGCTGTGATGCTGTTGCCATAGTGCCAACCTCCTTCCTTATACGCCAGAGTAGCGCTGGGTGAACTTCAAGAAACCAAAGGATAAGATGAACGAAACGACGGCCAGCATAACGGAGAGAGCCGAGGTATAGTAGTAATTGTTATTGCTAAACGCCGTGTAGTACGCATAGAGGTTTGGCGTATATCCGGTCGTCACATTATTGGAGATTGAGCTGAGCACCAACGGCTCGGTGAACAACTGCAATGTGCCGATAATGGAGAAGATACAGGTCAACACCAGCGCTGGAGCCACCATTGGTATCTTGATGTAGCGCGCGATCTTAAAACCGGTACAGCCATCCAGGCGAGCAGCTTCGTAAATTTCGGTCGGAATGGCCTGCAGAGCGGCGATAATGATCAGCATATTATAGCCCGTCCACGTCCAGGTAGAGATATTGGCCATCGACCACAAAATCGTACCCGCGCCCAAGAAATCGGGGCCGCCCAGTCCCAGCGACTTCACCAGTTGCACAAATGGGCTGAGCTGTGGGGTGTAAAGATAGCCCCAGATGAGAGCAGCGACGACACCGGGGATAGCATAGGGAATGAAGAAGGCCGTACGGAAGAAGCCCTTCCAGCGCGCCGATTGCGAATCCAGCAGCAGTGCCACCAGCAGCGCCACACCCAACATGACCGGAACCTGCACGATACCAAAAAGAAAAACGCGACCCAGACCAATGAAAAAGGTCTGGTCGCCCAGTACATCTTTATAGTTGCCCAGCCCATTGAACATGATTGTTGGCGCGCCAAGGCCCAGGCCACTGCGCTGCGAACGAAACAGGCTCTGATATAAGGCATAGACAATGGGCACAATAAAAAAAACAATGAAAAAAAGCCCGAACGGAAGTAAAAAGAGATAGGGTACAGCCGTTGTACGCCGTTGTAATGTGTTGCGCCGGCGACCTGACAGGCTGGAAACCACCATCTCTGATGATGAGGCAGATTTGAGCGCCATTGGGTCATCCCTCTCTAATTGCTGTCTGAATCGATTCCATTCAATGAAGATGAGCGTTGAATATCTCATAAGAGAAGTGCAGGCAGGCGTTGCCTGCCTGCACATTCTTCAGGTATCCGCGACAACTCATCGCAACATTGTATGACTACGAATTGACGCTAAAGCCCTGCTTCTTCATACCCTGCACCGTATCGTTCTGCACCTTGTCCAACGCAGCGCTTAACGTTTGTTTACCAGCTACAGCATCGCTAAACTGGTCCCCAACAGAGGTGAAGACATCGCTCATCGTCGGACCCCACTGGAATTTGACATCGACTTGATTGGAGGCATCTTTGAAGACCTGGCTGATATCCTGGCCGCTATAGAACTTCTGGGTCGCCGCGTCGGACGAGCCATTCAATGCGGACTGCAGGGCGGGATAGATTTGGGCACCCGTAACCATACCATTGACGCTATCCGTGTTGGTGTTCAGCCAGCTAGCGAACTCGGCTGCTTCTTTTGGATGCTTGGAATCTTTGAAGACAACCGTGGTCGAGCCACCCCAGTTTCCGGCAACGCTGTTGCTGCTGCTCCACTGTGGCATAGGGGCTACCTTCCATTTGCCGCTGGTCTGAGCTGCATTCGACATGATCGTATTCGCACCCCAGACCGCCGAGATCCAGGTCGCGTTGCGCCCGGTCTGTAGATCATTGTACCAGCCCTGCGAGAAGTCAGGATCGGTGGTTACGAGCTTCTTATCAAGCAGGCCCTGCCAGAAGTCAGTCACTTTCTTAGAGGCGGTGTCATTGATATTGACCTGCCAGCTCTGACCATTGATGTTGAACCAGCGTCCACCAGCCTGCCAGATATAGCCAATAAACTGGCCGGCCTCTTTGGGCGGGAAGTCGGTGATATAGACATTGGGATCAGCCTGGTGCAGTTTCTGAGCAGCGGCTGCGTAGTCATCCCATGTCTTGGGCACAGGAATGTTGTACTTCTGGAACAGATCGGCGCGATAGTACATTGCCATCGGGCCTGAGTCTTCCGGGATCGCATAAATCGCGCTGCCTTGCGTCACCTGATTCCAGGTCCAGGGTACAAACTGATCTTTGAGCGAGCTGGCGCCATACTGGGAAAGATCGGTCAGGCCACCGGTAGCCTCAAATGTAGGAAGGAACTGGTATTCAACCTGCCCAAGGTCAGGCGCGTTGCCGGCCTTGATGGCGGTGAACATTTTTGCGTAGGTGCCATTCGCACCGGAGGGCACGGAGTTCCAGCTCACGTGAATGTTCGGATGCGTCTTGTTGAAGAGCGCGATTGACTTATCCAGATTTGGCACCCAGGACCAGAAGGTCAGGTTCACAACGCCCCCACTGCTCGTGTTGCCGCCGCTGGAAGAACTGGAAGAACTGGAGGTGCTGGTTGAGCTGGTTGAGCTGCCGCCACCACAGGCAGCAAGTAGGAACGAGAGCAAGAGTAAAACACTTATTCCGGTCAACGCGTTTCTTCGGCGCCGCTGAAAAGCTTCTTGCATACAGATGTACTCCTTTGGACTGATTGTGACGATGGATTGATTGTGACGGTCATAGCGCGGGCTGGTATGAAAAAAATCCCTAAAAAGCCCTGTGACGTATGGATACGCCCGGTTTCAGGTGACGTATGGATACGCCCGGCTTCAGGGTCGATACGGGGTTTGGATATTGCACCTGATGTGCAAAGAACGAGCGTGGCTTAATTACTACCATAGATCGAAGTATTCACAAGTATGCATGTAAAAAAGAAGAGCAACCGTGCCTACTTCGCCTCTTGAGCGCATATGGCTTCATTGCCACAAAATATCTGGCGCAACCTCCATTCTCTTTGTGCTGAAAAGATGATGTTTATCGGTAAACGTACCAGAAGTTTACATGGTTTTGTTATTAATTGTCAAGAGTTTTGCCACCGACCAACCTCTGTTTTTGGATATGGGGAGAGAGAGATCTCTCCCGCTACCCTTTTGTTACGTTTACCGGTAAACTTACAATACCATATGCCAATCCGCTCCTGGCATAGACCCATGGTTGTTTCCGTGTAATGCGTGTTACGCGTTCTGTTTTTCTCCATCTACAGGAGGAACGGTTGTCGATGGACGAGGGAGAAGCGTTGGAGGAACAAGTACTGAGGATGCAATATCTTCAATTTTATTCAGTTGCTTCAACAGCAATTCCGTGGCCGCCTTGGCCAATTGTTGCTTTGAAATCGCGATGGTGGTCAAAGGTGGACGCATATGCGCTGATACGACAATGTCATCCAGTCCGATAATAGATACGTCGCGCGGCACCTGTAAGCCCATATCATAAGCAGCCTCCATCGCTCCAATGGCCATCCAGTCGTTGGCGGCAAAGATAGCGGTGGGAGGATGTTCAAGCGCGAACAGGCGCTGGGCCGCGCTATAGCCACTTGCTAGCTCTGAATTCCCTTGTTGGATCATTTCGGGGGCGAGTTGCAATCCGGCTTCCTCCAACGTCAGGCGGAAGCCTTCGAAACGCAGCGTCTGCAAGGGCAGATCTACGATGATCGCCATGCGCCGATGCCCCAACGTTAGCAAATGACGCGCCGCCAACTGCCCGGCCAGCTTGAAATCAACGCTCACCTGGGGAATAATTGCCGACTGCTCGTTTTCTTGCCAGTCGCATAAGACAATGGGTAAGCTCTGCTGGAACTGCGCCTCCAGATCGGCCAGGTTCATACTCAGTCCCATGACAATGACGCCATCCACCCAGCGACTCACCAGGCGATCCAGATATTGACGCCCAAGCTCACCATCATTATGCGTGTTGCAGAACACAACCTGGTAGTTATGCTTGCGCGCGATACACTCGATCTCTTCGGCAATCTCTGGATAAAAGGGATTGGCAATCGTTGGTAACATAAACGCAAGCGTCAGTGTTCTCCGCTGCGTCAGGGCGCGTGCGAGCACATTCGGTCGGTACCCCACCTTTTGAGCATATTCGAGTACGCGGCGGCGTGTCTCGACGCTCACATTGCTTTTTCCCTTTAAAGCATTGGCAACTGTGGTCTGTGAAACGCCAAGCGCCTTTGCGAGGTCATAAATAGTGGCCATAACATCCTTTCTGCACACGTAGTATAAACTAAGGTAGTACATGATTATGCCTCTTGTCAACTCTTCTTCTTTTCGAGGCGGCGTTTTGCAGGCATGTATAGTGTACGAAAGAAAAGAACTATGGAGATGTGGTACGATGAGGAGGACCTTATTTTTACGAGGGAGCTTGCACATATGTCATTAAGCGATCTAGCGAGCATTGCTGTTATTGTACAGGGTACTCTTTTCATTGTTTCTATCATTCTGGTCGGGTACCAATTGCAGGAAAATACCAAACTGGTCAGAGCGGCAAACACGCAAAAACTGGTGGAGCTCTCTACACCTTTCTACATGCAACTGGCCCAGAGTCGCGAGTTAACAGAGGTCTGGCAGCGCGGAGGTCAGCGTTTAAACGAGATGGACGATGTAGATCGAGAGCGCTACTTCTCTTTACTGATGTGCTGGCTGATGCTGCACGAGAATATCTATCACCAGTGGCGCAAAAAGCTGATCGATAAGGATACATACGCCTCCTGGACTCGCGATTTGGAGTATTTCGCACGCAGGCAACACCTCGAAAGGCACTGGAACAACTTCGGCGGCTACTTTGAGGCCTCATTCAGCGAGTATGTGACGACGATTATTACGCGCCTGACACAGGAGGCTGCGTAGCCATGAGATGCCCCGTATCTATTCAGGTTCCCCGCTTGAAATGTGCTCCCCTGGCTCTGTACGCTGAGCACCTGTGGTGCTGAGCCATGGGTAGAGTGTGCTGGGTAAGACCAGCACACTCTACCCATGGCGAGCCGCGCAGCGGGAGCCAGTGACAGGCACGAGGCATCTGAATAGATACAGGATGACTCATGGACCATGAGCATTCAAAACTGCTTGGGGGAGGCAAAAAAGTCCTGCAGCACCAGACAGCCCGCACCGCGTGCCCAGGACTCAATGGTCGTACTCTTCTCACAAATAAGCTGCAGGTTCTTTCCCAGTTGTGAAAATGTATGTTGCTTTAAGGCCGTTTTCATTGATGGTGATAAGAGCGACAGCAGGTGTTCACCTTCGTTACAAATAATGAGACATTCCGGGTTGAAAAGATTGACCAGGCAAGCCAGGCCATTGCCCAGATAGGTACCGGTCAGCTCAAACGCTCGCAGTGCATCCTGATTCCCCTGCATAGCCAGTTCCACCAGTTGCTCAACCAAAGAGACATCCACTGCATCTGCGTGGGAGGAAGCGCCAGCGACAATTTCAGCGTAAGTGCGTAAAATACCATGATCAGAAACATACGCTTCCAGACATCCTTGATTGCCGCATTCGCAGAAGCGCCCGTGTGCATCAAAGGGGATATGACCAAACTCGGCTCCCAGACCCTGCGAGCCACGAAATGGACTATCACGAATAATAGCGGCCATACCCAGCCCACGTCCAAAGGTGACGAGCAAAAAGTTGTGATACATCTGTCCACTTCTAAATAAGCGCTCATAACAGATCAAGCAATTGACAGAGTTGTCCACAAAAACCGGTAACTTGAAATGCTCGTGCAGAGGTGGACCGATGGTAACGTTATGCCAGTCCAGAATCCAGCTATCAACCACCTCACCAAGATGTGTGTTGACGCCGCCAGAAACACCACATCCGATACCCAATAACTTCTCCCGCGGAACCTGTGTCCGGCGAATAAAAGCATCTACGCTGGTAGTAATCCAATCGAGCGCGTACACAGCATTGCTACGGAACTGCGCCTCATAGTGTTCTATGGCAACAATATTGCCATGCAGATTCAGCAATACCATGACCAGTTCATACTCACGGATCTCCAGCCCGAGTACATATCCTCCCTCTGGATAGATTTCTAATAGTTCAGCTTTACGGCCGCCGGTCGATTGAGTCTCGCCCGTCTCGACGATGAGTTGTTGTTCTATGAGACTCGCAGTCATGCCAAAAATCGTGCCCTGGCTTAACCCTGATAAACGCCTGAGCTCGGTGCGCGATATGGGAGCATGTACGCGGATCAGGTTAAGTAAGGTATTCTGGTTGATTTTTTGCATCATCTTGCGATCTACTGGTGGGACCTGCCGATACATAAGTTCAATCCTCTTTTACCAAATGCATCAAAGAACGGTCGCGTGCTTCTATGATATATATCAGTACTTTTTCCATCTTAATGATGTCTATTCTATCATTGACAAAAAAAAGTATAGATGCAATGCCTGATTTTGGCAAGTGCATAGAATACTCAACAGTTCCATCACTCGCCAGCGCTCATAATAAGCGCAATAAGAGTTCAGCTTATTCCTTAACAACCTTCAAACAGAAAAGCTGTACTGGACTGTGAAGGTGAAAAAAAACCTGCCCCGGTAGTATGGCGGGCAGGTTCTCTTTTGCTCGTGTGGTCCGGTAGACACAAGATCGCCGTGTGACCTGCGGATAACTCAGCCTTTGAGGCCGGTCTGAGTATAGCCTTCCACAATATAGCGTTGCAAAAACAGGAAGACAACAATCAAAGGCAGGATGGCAATCAGCGCGGCCAAGAAAAGCTCATGAAGCACTATGGTCTGGGCGGTCAAGAACGTTGAGAGTGAGACCTGCACAGTCCAAGCATTCTCATTTTGACCGGTAATCACCAGCGGCCAGAGGAAAGCATTCCATCCAGCAATAAAGCCCACGACAGCTAAGGCGGCAATAATAGGAAGTGAGTTAGGCACCACAATACGCCAGAGGATACCCCAATAGCCCAATCCATCTACACGGGCCGCCTCCTCCAACTCGCTGGGGAAGTTCAGGAAAAATTGTCGGAAAAGGAAAGTTGTGAAACCACTAAAGAGTCCAGGCACAATCAGACCCCAGATATTTCCCACCCAGCCCAAAAAAGAGACGATCGTATAGGTAGGAATAAAGGTAACAGCTCCTGGAAGAATCAAGGTCGCGAGAATCGCTCCAAAAACCCAGCCATTCCAACGATAAGGGATACGGGCAATACCATAACCTGCGCATAAGGCAACGAGAACAGACCCTGCCGTCGTCGCAAGCGAGCTAAGTGCGGAAATAAGCAAACTATTAGCAAAAGGAACGCTTTCATCACTAAAAAGCTCACTGATATTCTCGAAATGCAGCGTACTCGGAAAAAAGGTCCAGTGAGGTGAGGTAATATCCTGTTCGGTTGCCAGGCCATTACGTAACAGCAGATAAAAGGGAATCAAAAAGAAGATCGCGAGCACAATCAAGACGGTATAACGCACGATGCTACTGATTACTGCACCAGGGCGCGCACCTCTGGATGTCCTTCTTGAGGGTGTGCCAGTTCGAAGCTTCGTCACTGCCATAGATCTTTCCCTGTGTCCTTTCAAAATAATCTTTGGTGCAGCTGCTTAATTCGCTTTGCCAAAACTTAAAAATTTACTCTGCAGCAGCGTAAAGATCATGATTGTCAGGGCGATAATAATCGCACCAGCACTGCCACGACCAAAATCACCACCACTAATCGCTATCTGGTATAGATACAACAGCGGCGGGCGTCCAAGAACGATGTTACCACTGGAGCCAGTAAAGCTACCCAGAATGTTGTAAAATTCATCGTACGCCTGAAAAGCAGCGATCAGGTTGAGAATTAGAACGGCAACGGTCGTGTTACGCAAGAGAGGCAAGGTGATATAACGGAACGTGGCCCAACCTCGTTTGGCGCCATCGACTTCGGCGGCTTCGTACAATTCTCTAGGAATATCTTGCAGTCCGGCAATAAAAAGGATCATGTAGAAGCCTAATTGCAGCCAGAGACGGCAGGTTACCAGGACGATCCAAAATAGCGGGGGGTTAGGGCTGGTAAGCCAGGTGGAGACGCGATCGATACCGAAGACTGCAAGCACCGTATTCATCAACCCTGATTGAAGGCCATTGAAGATATCCAATTTCCAGATCAGCGAAGCCACAACATAAGAACAAGCGGTTGGAATAAAAAAGACTGAACGGAAGAAGCCACGGCCATACCGGACACTATTTACCAGGAGCGCCAGGCCGAGAGCAAAGAGGCAGGTAGTTGGAATAATAAAAAGAGCGAAGAGCACGCCAGTAACCATGGCGTTGCGAAAAGATTCGTCTTGAAACAAATTGAGGTAGTTGCCCAGACCGACAAACTGGGTGGGTAGAATCGTACTGCGAGCATCAAAGAAGCTCAGCATAATACTCCAGACAATAGGTATAAAGGTGAAAACGGTTAGACCAATTATGAGCGGTCCGACCATACTCCAATAAGCCCATGTGGTACGAAGCTGACGCCTGCGCATCTGCTTTCTGGTGCCAGGCTGAACGTGTTGTGGTTTGCTAGAGGCTTCATGCACTGGGACCGAAGAGGAAGCATTCATTATGAGTATCCTTCCTATCTAGGAGGTAGTTGATGAGCGATAGCGAAAGTGGGAGTAGTGGGCGGGTATGAACAGTCCAAAGGCATTCATACCCGCCCACTACTCATTTAAAACTACAGCAACTTCTGCAATTCGGTGTTACACTTGTCCTCAGCCTGTTTCAACTCACTTTGAATGTTAGCATTGTTCTTGACAGCACGAGTGATCACATCGCTAAATGCGGTGCCCATAGTACCATCCCAGATAGGTGGGGTCGCTTTGCCATACTGTTTGGCGATAGTAACGGCATCAGAGGCAGGACCACTCTGTAGCTTCGTCGCTTTGCTCGCCAGGCTGGCACGGGGAGGAATATGGAAGCCGTAGCTGAGACACCAATCTTCTTGATCTTTGGTGTTATCAATCCAGAGCCATTTCACAAAAGCTTTGGCAGCGTCTTTATTTTTTCCTTTGCCTGAGACACAGGCCCCCCAACCACCCAGGAAGGTTGCCGGTGTCCCCTGGGCATCCAATTTTGGCCAGGCCATTACACCAAAGTCATCGCCCAGTGCCTTTTGAATGGCTGGCATCGCCCATAAACCTGTCCATTCCATGGCCGCCAGACCCTGCGTGAACGCTGATGGGTCCCACCAGTCCGTGGTGTTGCCAAGCAGCAGTGCTTTCGTTTTATTCAATTCAACAATTTTTTCAATGGCCGCAGCCGTGCGATCATTGTTGAAAATAATCTTATTGTCTTTACTGACAAAATCGCTGCCCGCGGACCAGACAGCAATATTGCCCAGAGCCCCAATTCCACCGTCATTACCCACGAAGAGACCTTTCACATCCTTCGTGGTCAATTTCTGAGCAGCAGTGATAACTTCAGCGAATGTTGTGGGAGGTTGTACACCGGCCTTTTGCAGCATGCTTTTACGATAGTAGAGCAGACCAGTATCATTGAGCATCTTGATACCATAGACTTTGCCATTAACGGTATATGGTGACAGGCTGACATCGCTAAAATCGCTTTTCGCATCGCCGAATAGATCATCTAGAGGCTCAAAAAAGCCATTTTTGATCTGGTCAACGCCAACACCTGATGTTTCAAACACATCAGGAGGACTATTGCTGATAAGGGCCGAGTTCAGTACAGTAGCATAATCACCCGGAGTCCAACGCACAGTCACGTTAGCTTTGGTGTATTCTTTGGCATAACGCTTCGCAGCAGCTTCTGTACCACTCTCACCATACTGGTGATACCACTGAGATAAAGCGGTTCCCCCACCACTATTTGTAGCACCAGGACCTACCGAGGTATTTCCGCACGCGGCAAGCAACGAACCACTAATGGTTGCTGCACCAGTATATTGCAAAAAGCGGCGACGTGAAATAGATGATGCCATGATTGCTTCTCCATATCCACAGCAAAAGATCCATGGATAAAAACTAATCAATACACGATACAAACTTTTCTGCAGGAAGCACACACTGTGTCCATACACCTGCGGAGATCACCAGATCATATTGTTGAGAAACGTAATTGGCGTTGTTGGAAGAAGTGATGGGTATAGTTGCCGATTATCAGCATGCAACTATCAAAAAATGCATCCACGCATCTTTTTGCCAGGATTTGATTACGATGAAGGCATAAAACGATAGCGCCGCAAAGCAAATAACAGTAATGAAAAGAATCCCAGTTTATAGGCTGTGCTTGTAACGAACCTCTTGTCTGAGACAAAGTTTGGGGAAGGCAATTTATTTGCCTGGAGGTAATTTTTCTGATTTTTGCACTTAAGCAAATCAAAAAGGGTCTTTCCTTTTCCTGCTGCACTACAGTCTATCCTTTGTTATTTGTGAAAGGCAACAATAAAACACCATCGTTTCTTGGACAAGAACCTGAGAAAAGCTCCTTTGAGACTCATACCTCCTTTCCCAATACATTTGCTGGCTGCACACCATAAAATTATTACCGGAAAAGCTGTGCCTGGCTAATCACAACTAGAGGGATCGGTCAGCACAAACATAAATACTGGTGCATCAATAAACAGTATTGTAGTCTTACAACGTTGTAAATTCACAAAAAAAACAACACTGCCTATTCAGCAAATTTATAAGTTGCTCGAAGACGGATAAAGTTACTTCACTCAATGACAATAATATAATGAATAGAAGATAATTTGTCAAGTTTGTTTTGATAGAACTGTGATTTCCAACGTTCTTTGAACATTCAAAGAAATAAGTTAGTATCAATTTTTAAATAACTACAGCAAATACAGAGGCAGCGGATAAAAAGATAGGCCAGAGTGTGGAGCGCTGGCCTATCTCGTCGGAAGTTCATCAAGGGTCAAAGTCGAAAAAGATAGTATGTTAGGATTTCACAGCTCCGGCTACTCCATTGATAAAGTAGCGCTGCAGGAAGATAAAGACCAGCATGATCGGCGCCAATGTGATCACGGCACCCGCTGTCAGGTACGACCACTGGGTCGAGTTCTGACCAATAAAGGCATACATGCCAACGGCGAGAGTCTGCAGTTCAGGATTCGCCAGCGTAAAAACCAGCGGAATAAAGAAGTTATTCCAGGCGCCAATAAAGGTGAAGAGGGCGACCGTTGCCAGCATCGGTCCCGCCAGCGGGAACATAATCATCCAGAAACGCTGGTTAAAACCGGCCCCATCGACGCGGGCAGCGTCCTCGATCTCTTTATCCATTGATGAGAAGTAGCCAATAAAGAGGAAAGTAGGAAAAATCAGTCCACCACCGGTCTCTACAACGATAACCGCTGAAAGACTATTTAACAGGCCCAGGCGCTGGATCAAATCGAAAATGGGCAGGATAGTATAGCCATGGGGCAAGAAAAGGGTCAGCGCGATCAAGCCAAGCAAAAGTTTCTTGCCGGGAAAGCTGGTGCGCGAAATCGCGTAGCCGGCCATCGAGGTGAAAAGCAGAACAAAGGCAACGGTCAGACCAGAGACGATGACCGTATTGATGAAATATTGCCCGAAAGAGGCTTCATTCCAGGCGGCGGGATAGTTTCCCCACGCGATCGTCTTCCCAGGAAAAATATTTAAACCCTGGCTAAAGAAATCCTGGTCGGTCTTGAGCGAACTACCCAGCATCCATAAAAATGGATAAACCCAGATCAGGCCGCCGAGCAGGAGGATGATATGGGTGAGCCACATCGATTTGCCCGTCCGACGTTTACGCCGCCGCCCCATCCCTTTTTGCGTAATAGCAGACATCTTTTTCTTTCCTCTCTAGGATACAAGATCGCGTTGTTGCCTGACATAACGGACGATCAGCAATTGGAAGGCGGAGAAGACCATCAGGATCAGGCCATAAAAGAAGGAGGCGGCCGAGGCAAAGCCGATATTTGGTTGGACGCCTGCACGCGCTGATCCACCAAAGGCCTGGTGGAAAATGTAGGTATTGACGACCTCCGTGGCGTTAAACGGACCACCATCCGTCATGACCATCACCAGGTCAAAAATCTGCAGGCTTCCCAGAATCGCCAGAATAAGAATGATCAGGCCAACTGCGCGCAACATCGGAACGGTAATATAGGCGAAGCGCCCAAAACTGTTGGCCCCGTCAATGGTCGCTGCTTCGTACATCTCGGTGGGAATAGTCTGCAGTCCGGCCAGAAAGTAGACCAGATTATAGCCCAGGGTATTCCAGATACCCACCACGATAATGATGCCCAGCGCGAAGCGGGGATCACCCAGGAAGTCGATCTGATCATGCGTTAGATGCAGGGTCATCAAGACCTTGTTGATGCTATCGCCAAAGTTTGAGACGATCAACTGCACCACAATACCAATAACGGCGGCCGAGGTTACCGCCGGGATGAAATAGACGGAACGATAGAAGGTGGAGAATTTCAATTTGGGGTTATTCAATACCAGCGCCAGCATCAACGCCAGCGCCAATTGTATCGGAACCAGCACTACAGTATAGGTCAAGGTGTGCAAGAATGCTCCCCAGAAGACGGAGTCGTGCATGACGCGGATAAAATTATCAAAGCCAACAAAGTCGCTGGGATCACCAATACCGTTCCACTGATAGAAGGTATATCCTAGAGATGCAATTGTAGGGTAGATCGTAAACGCCAGGATAAGAATCACCATCGGGGCAATATAGAGGTATGACCAGCCACTTGCCATAATCTCCTGCCAGATTGTCCGCTTGAATGGTGTGCGCTGGCGAGATGCAGCTGGCTTCCCTGTAGTTTTAGAGGGCAATGTCGGTGCTTGCATACAATCTCTTTCCTTCTTGCATATACGACGCTTTTTCGCTCCGACGCGAAACCTGTGTGAAATACATATTTCTACGGCTTCCATTTTTTTATCTGCGATGATGCCAGGGGCGGCGGCTGTTGCGCAACAGTCGCCGCTCCCCTCACGGGCGCTCCCGGTTCAACATCAGGCGATGTCTACGAGCCAGGTTTGGTAATGTAGGGCTTGGTGGGGTCCCAATCAGGGAAAGCCCAGTCGCTGGCGTTCACCTTATATCCTTTTTGCTGCGCCTGCTTGACGGCGTCATCCTGAGCCTTCTGCATACGCGCCTGCAGATCGTTGAGGGAGCCCTGCAGATCAGAAATCTGGCCAGTATACCAGCCGGCAGCCAGGTCTCCCAGGTCCGGTTTGACCGCCTGCACCTGCACATTGGCCGTCTGAGGATTACGTACGCTGACATCGGGAGCCGGCAGCGTGAGTTTCGCGGTCGATACATATTGCGCAAAGGGTTTGAATTTCACCAGGGCAGGATCGTTGTTCTGTGAGAAGATCGAGAGGTCCTCACCCATGCTCACCCAGCGCTTGCCCGCTTCTGGACTGTATATCCAATCCATCCAGGCCCATGCCTCATCAGGATGTTTTGTCTTGGATGATAGGGCCACCATAGTGCCACCGGGAGTATAGTTAAAGTAAGCCTTGGGAGTAGCCTGTGGGGAGGGCAGGGTCGTCAGGGTATAGTCGGTAAAGTTATGCTGGCTCCACTCGGCCTGATTCCAGACACCACCAACGGTCATACCAAATTTGCCACGCTCAAAGTTGGCACGGGCAATCTCATCGGTCATGCTCATCGAATTGGGATGGAAATAGCCTTTGGTCTTCCATTCTTTAAACAGGGTCAGGAAGTCCGCGTAGTTGCGATCGCTCCCATAGGTATACTTGCCAACACGATTATCCATACTGTAGGCGCCACCAGGACTACCGGCGCCACGCACAAACAGCTCGATCCACCAGAAAAGCAGGTTGAAGCTACTATTACCAAAGCCAAGGCCATAGGCGTTGCCATTGCTCTTTTTGGTCACCTGCTCTGCGGCATGGGTCACATCATCCCAGGTCTTAGGCACAAAGACCGTTCCATCGGCATTGACCAGTCCAGCATCTTTAAAGACCTTATTATTGATGTAGAGTTGGAGCCAGGGAGCATAGCCGGAAAAAGGGGCCGAGTAGAGCTTGCCATTAAACATGTTGTTCCCCTCATGGAAAGTACCAGTTGGGAACTTTTGTTTCCATGCATCGTTCGCCCACTTATCAATGGGCATAAACCAGCCGTTGCTCACCTGAATATTAAAATTCGGCTTCTGAGGTATCATAGAGACGTCTGGTTGATTGCCACTTTTGGCGGCCAAGGCGTACAGGTTGTCAAAGGTATTACTGGCCTGTGTTGTCTTCTTCACCGTAATGTTTGGATGGGCCTTCTGGAACAGCTTGATCTCATTATCTACCCATGGGGCCTGGGAGACCCACCAGTCCCAGTACTTGATGGTAACGGTAGAGCCACTACTCCCTGAACTTGAACCACCACAGGCCGCCAGGACGCCGCCTAGCGAGGCGGCACCAGCGGTAGCCGCCGCCGTTTGCAGAAAGCTGCGGCGATTCATACGCGAAAAATCACTCATGACCGAAATCGCTCCTTCACTCAAAAATAAGGACGGGACAAACACTTCATCTGCAGGCAAGAATGTGTTGTACACCCACCCCGCTGCATTGAAAAGAACAGCAAATGCAAGGGATAAATCAATCGGTTGTAACCGATTGACCATAACGACAATACCCTTGTTCTAGAACAGAGGTGTAAAAAATACACATACTGTTTTAAATCTGGTAGCAAAAGATAAAAAAAGGCCGATGTATACCAGGTTAAATGCTGAAGTCTTTATTTAGAGAAAAAAGATGCAAGAGAATCAATGCGTGATCCGACGTGTCCAACAATGATAGGTGACAGGCATGCGCTTATGATCAAAACCGGGGGTAAATATTATTAAGGATGGATACGGATGGGTGCCATAGTTATAGATACTACAGGTCATACTTATACTCCTTAGCACTCAGCCCATCAGCGCTTCTTCAATGAAGAGGCCGATACCTTTAAGATCCTACGTCTGGCAAACAGCGCCAACGGGTGTAGGAGTAGAACAGATAAGTAAAAACAAAGAGAACAATCTCTTTTTCCTGAAAACCCATGTCCTAGAACAAGTATAAGGCAGGGATTTATTTATTGTCAAGACCTTATGACCTTAATTCAACATATAACCAATTGGATATGTGACGAGCGCCTTAAATACAGCCAATCCTTCGCATTTAGTGCCATCGCTTCGCATATATGCGCCGCCCTGGACGAAAAAGCTTGACAATAATTCATGCCCAAACTTATAATTGTCCTAGGACAGCAAGATAAAATCCTCAATATATGGACTTAAAAATCGCTGGGAGCCACCTTGAAATCACAACTCAAAGCGGAAACAAAATTTGAGGGTATTTATAAGCAGCTACGCGAACTGGCCTTTACTCGCGGACCAGGGGCGAAGTTGCCGACCATTCGTCAGTTATGCGATGAGTTGAGCACAACACGTGTCACCCTCAGCGATGCGCTCAACAAATTAGAAGCCGAACAAATCCTGTATCGCAAGGAACGCCAGGGCATCTTCGTGTCTTCCACGATTTACCATAAAACGATCGGCATTCTCTTTGATTCGTCTCTTCTGTCAGGGCCCGCGGCTTCTCCTTTCTGGAGTATGCTGTGGATTAATCTAGAACAGGAAGCACAACAGCGAACCGCTTACCGGGACGAAATCTGCATGTTTCGTTTTGTGAAGTCGATCAGCGATCATATCAATCCTCTGCCATATGACGTTCAGGAGATGATCGAGAGCAAAAAGTTTAATGGGTTGCTGGCCGTTGGGGTGCCTACCATCATGGGGCAAAGTTGCGAAGATATGCAGGTTCCTTGTGTTTCCTTTGCGGCTAATAGCCATTGGAATGTTACCCTCGACAGCAGAGAACTGGGCCGCATGGCGACACTGGCACTGATACAGCAGAATTGCAAGCGTATCGGCATCTGGACTCCAACTGTACAGTATCCCTATCTGGAAGATAGGGAGCCTATACTGGCGATGCGGCAGCTACTCAATGAACACAAGCTCCCTTACTATCCAGAATTTACCCGCCAATCGTATGTTCCTCCCTCGCAAAAAACGTTGACCCTGCAGGAGCAGGGCTATCTGCTGGCAAAAGAGGTATTCGGCACGTTTAATCCAACGCGGCCCGATGGCATTTTTATCTCCAATGACATGATGACCGATGGGGCGCTGGTAGCACTGGAAGAACTGGGGATCAGAATCGGGCAAGATGTCAATATTGTGACCCATGCCAACGCGGGCTCGCCGATCCTGTTTGGTCGCACCAAAGATATGACCGTTTTTGAATTTGATCCCGCCTATATCGTTCAGGCAATGTTTTCTCTCCTGGACCAACTTATGCTAGGTCCAGTTCTACCAACAACAACAATTCGTCTGCGACCACAGCTACGCCAGTATCCCTTATCCTCAACCCGCTTTATATAGAATTAAACTTTCTACATAAAATATAGTGAGATAAAAGTCGATTCGAGAGTACTTTATACTATAGACATGCAATTGTTTCACAATCAGATTAGCATTTATAGAAGGATATCCCGGCAGTGCAAATATTGCGGCAGAAAATTACGCACACCCTGAGCAGTACAGGTTTGCTTGTCCTTTGTATATACGCTGGCTATTTGCTTCTGACCTATAGCTTACCTGGCACAACCAGTCATGCGGCATCGGGCCCAACAGGCCAGATAGCTCCCTCAGAGGTGAATAAGGCGGTCATGGTTGATGGCTATCAGAAACGCGTCTTCAGCGATGGGCAAGGACATAACCTGCCTTATTACCTTTACCAGCCGGCCCATTATAATCCCGCGCATAAGTATCCGCTGGTCCTCCTTCTCCACGGTGGAGGTGAACGCGCTCAGCCGCACAATACACCAGCGCAGAATCAGGCCTTACTCTTTGAGCAGGATTACGTCAGGGTATGGAGCGATACCTATACAGGCGCCCACGATCCTCATATCCAGCAACGCTGGCCGACCTTTGTCGTTGTACCCCAGGTCATGATCCCCCATCAGTGGGTAAATAACTCATCACGTGAAGGCTCATACAAGCAGGCTCCCCGCCCAACGAGGGAACTACTGATGGCCAAACAGCTCATTGATAGCCTGCAGAAACAGTATACAGGCATTGATCCACATCGGCTCTATGTTACCGGCGTATCGCAGGGAGGATATGGCACCTGGGATATAATTGAACGCTGGCCACACTACTTTGCGGCGGCCGCCCCTATTTCTGGCGCCGGTGATCCTTCAAAGGTAGGCGTGTTAAAGGATCTTCCGGTCTGGGCCTTTCATGGCGCGAAGGACCCGATCGTACCTGTCTCGGGAACGCGCCAGATGATCGCCGCTATGAGGGCAGCGGGCGAATCACCACGCTACACAGAGCTTCCCCATGGCCAGCATTATATCTGGGGTGAAATCTATTCGTTGAACAATGCCAGCAATCCGGTTCCCAACTTTTATAGCTGGCTTTTCTCACAAAAAAATTAGACTGTGCTATGTCATGTTAGGGGCACATGCGTGCCCCCGCACGGGCGTCCGCTACGCGGCCGCACTGGTTTTGTGTGATCGTGCCTGGGGCGCGCATTAGCGCCCCAGGCACGATCACACAACGGATTTCTGAGCACCGAAGGTGCGAAAACCCATGCAGGCCGCAGGCCATCATCATGAGAGTTAGACACGCTCCAATAAGAGATTGCAAATATTCCATTCAAGTATAGAAAAATGAGTAGAACTATCAGAAGATCTCTAAGTACATTATTTTTCTCGGGGCAAGTTTTATGCTTGACAGGGTACGGAAAGTATGGCATAGTGTGATAACTCTATCTGTTGGTCTATACAACTTAACGACTAGAACACCCCTGTGATGCGAAGATAGAAAGGAAGCATCGATCAATGAAGAGGATGTGGCACTGTCTTCAACACTTATTTCTTCATCTTTTCATAGGTTTTCACCTTCTACAATACAGGCCTCATATGGGAAGGGTATGTATAAACAACTCAATTTTTTAAGGCAGGCGAGTTGATACGACATATGTTCCATATCAAGGCAGTTGCACTTTCTTCTTACTATGTGCATCGCACTAATCCCTGTATAGCTGTAACAGAGGACATCATTTTCGCTATTCCCGATCTTTATTTCATCGAGGAGACACCAGCATGAGTTCGATAACACGACGACAATTCATGATTGACGGCGGCAAAGTTGCAGTTGGTACCAGCGCACTGGCAGCGCTACTGGCGGCATGTGGAGGAGGTTCTTCCGGTTCTTCTACCCCACAGGCGCAAACCTTACGCTATTGGGCCCTGGGTTACCAGCCAAATGGCGCTAACGCAACTGGCAAGCTGACTGATGCCGCGGTTCAGGCTTATATGAAGAGCCATAAAGACATAACGGTTAAGGTCACTGGCTATACCGGAGATAATGCGGGCTTTACCAAAGTCACGCAGGCTGTCAATGGTGGTTCATCGGTAGATGTCTTCCGTATTCCATCCGACAATCTTCCTCTACTCGTCAAGCAGGGATCGGTGCAGCCAATTGACGATTATTTGACCGCCGATGACAAGGCCGATATCTATCCAAACCTGCTTGATGCCGTTAAAATTAACGGCAAAGCCTATGCCTGGCCACTCTGGGTCCCTCCCGTTGGTATGTATTTGAACCTGGATATCTTTAAAGAGCGTGGTGTCCCTGTACCAGCAGATGATTGGACCTATGAACAATTTGTGGAGATCGCGCAGAAGCTGACCTTCACGCGCGCTAATGGTCAGAAGGTCTATGGCTTTACCGGCATGATCGATCCAGGCGTGGTCAATACCTGGCCGTTCATCATGGGTGATGGTGGCGTACCCCTGACACCGGATAATAAGAAATATGCCTTTGATTCTCCCGAGACTATTACTGGGCTGCAAAAGCTGGTCGACCTGGCACAAAAATATAAAGTGACGCCACCCGATTTCGGCACCCAGGCAGCTGAGGATATTTCTACCGGCTTTAGCCAGCACAAAAATTATGCCATGTATTGCGCTCCCAGTGGCGACTCAAGCGGCTATGCGGCGATGAACATGAACTTCACCGTCAAACCGATGCCGATGGGGAAACTGGGCAAACACCTCACCACAGGCGGCATTGGCTTGATCGCTGTCGCGAAATCTAGCAATAGTGATAGGATCAAGGCTGCCATGAATATGGCGAGCTACCTCACGGGTAACCAGGTCGCCAAGGATGTGCCCAAGTACTACCTGGCTCCGGGTGCGCGCAAGTCAATTACGGTGACCGATCCCATCAATAAGTTCACGCCCATGGTGTCGTATACCTATCTGATGCCGCTGATCGCGGAATGGACACAGATTCGTACACTGATACATACCCATCTCCAGAATGCGGTGTTGGGTAAAGAAACACCAGAGCAAGCCCTCAAAGCACCTGCCAATGAGATCAACTCAATTCTCGCCGATAGTCAGTCCTGATGTTTTCCACATGTAGATAGATACAATTGAACCGGGGAGCATGTCGTGCTCCCCGGTCCCGCTTTTCCTTCACTGCTGTTTCGTGGAGCCAGCATTTTCAGCCCTTATGAGGAGGATGGTCATGTCAGACCTACAAGTAGCGGAGGCCGCCGAAACGCGCTCTGTCTACCGCCCCAAACACAACAAATTTCAGCGCTTTATCAAGGACCATGGCTGGAGCTACGCCTTTGTGCTTCCCAGTATGCTGGCCTTTACTATTTTTACCCTCGTTCCGGTTGTCTGGGCCCTGATTATCTCTTTTCAGCAAGGCGACATTGTTTCGAGTACTGAATGGGTTGGCTTCAGAAACTACCTGCGGGCCTTTACAACTGATAGCGGGGTCTTTACCAGGGCCATCGAAAATACGCTGTACTATACAATCATTACCGTTTGCGCCAATATCTTTATTGCCCTGATCCTATCAGCCTTGATTCAAGGCAGGCATAAACATGTGAAGACGTTCTTCCTGGCTGCCTTCTATCTGCCGGCTGTAACCAGTTCGGTGATTGTCGCCATCGTCTGGAAGTTTATCTATAACTCAGAATATGGCTTTTTGAACTATTTGCTGAGTCTGTTCCACATCGCACCGATGCGCTGGCTCTCTGATCCTGCCCTGGTGCTCAATAGCATTACACTTTCGACGATCCTGACTGTTCCAGCGACGGGCGTGGTGCTCTTTAACGCGGCCATGGGCAGCATTCCACCTGAATACTATGAGGCGGCACAACTCGATGGCGCAGGTCCTATCATGCGCTGGTGGCATATTACGCTACCGCTGATCAAGTCTACAACGCTTTATGTAGTGGTACTCTACACCATCGCCAGTTTCCAGGTGTTCGAAAAGGTGTTTATCCTGGTCCCCAGTGGCGTGGGTAATAACACACAGTTTATCCTGACGCAAATCTACCAGAACGCCTTCCAGCAGTTCCAGTACGGCATTGCCTCCGCTCAGGCCTTTATCCTGTTCTTAATGATTGCCGCGGTAACCATTGTACAGTTCCGCTTTCTGAGAAGCGATGTGGAGTATTAAACTATGGCACAATCTACCGTAAAAGTCAGCCGTACCACCCGGCCATTCAAGTGGACCACGATTGGAGCCTGGGCAGTTTTGATTGTGGCTGCCATCATCGCGCTGTGGCCAATGTACTGGCTCTTTGTCACCGCCATCACTCCTACAACTTATGCGATTAAGACACCACCCGATCTCATTCCTGTGCATGCCAGCCTATCGAATTTTCAACGCCTGCTTTCCGACGCCAGCGATTATTGGTCCTGGGGAAAAAACAGCCTCTTCATCGCGCTCACGATCACCGTCTTCCACATCTTTTTTGATACCCTGGCCGGCTATGCCTTCGCGAAAAAGCAATTCCCGGGACGCGATATCCTGTTCTGGATTCTGGTCGCGACGATGATGATCCCTTCCTATGTGACCTTTATCCCGCTCTACGTTGAGACACGTAATCTGGGATTGCTGGACACGCTGCTAGCCGTTATTCTGCCGGGCATGGCGGGTGTCTTTGGGATTTTTCTGATGCGTCAGTTTATCCAGACGCTACCCACAGAGCTGCTGGAGGCCGCACGCATGGATGGTTGCGGCGAGCTACGCGTCTTCTGGCATGTAATCCTGCCACTCTCGAAACCAGCCATTGGCGCCCTGGCCATCATGGTCTTTGTACAACACTGGAACGACTTCTTCTGGCCGCTGGTTGTCCTGCAGTCCAGCAGCAACTATACACTGCCGGTAGGCGTCGCAGGATTGCAAGGTGAGTTCACAACCGACTATGGCATTATCTTCGCGGGAGCCGCATTGGCCGCGCTACCAATGATTATCTTTTTCATGATCTTCCAGCGCAACTTCTTGAGTGGCGTACGTATGGGAGCTATTAAGGGGTAGTAGTGAGACAGACACGGGCACATGTAGAGTCCGGGCTGGAAGTGTTTCTGGCAACGGATATACCACAATTAGCCGGAAAACGCGCTGGCCTGCTGACAAATGCGACGGGTATCGATCGGCGGTTTCGCAATACGGTGGATCTGCTGCAGGCACACGGTAAGGTTGAGCTGTGTGCCCTGTTTGGACCCGAGCATGGTATTCGTGGAGATATGCAGGCGGGCGTCAAGGTAGCGGGCCAGGTGGACCAGCGTACCGGACTGCCGATGTATAGCCTGTACGGAGAAACGCGCCGACCGGATCCAGAAATGCTGGCCGGTCTGGATCTCCTCATCTACGATATGCAGGACCTGGGCGCGCGCTACTCGACCTATATCGCCACGCTGCAACATGCCCAGCAGGCGGCGGCTCAGGCGGAACTGACCTTTGTGGTCCTCGATCGCCCCAATCCACTGGGCGGCAACCGGGTCGCGGGCAATATCCTTGATAACGCCTTCAATTCATTTGTGGGCTGTCATCCACTGCCGATTCAGCATGGGATGACGAGCGGAGAGCTCGCGCGGCTGTTCGCGGCTAACTACGGCTGGCCAGAGCCGCTGGTGGTCCCCATGCACGGCTGGCGGCGTTCGCTGCGCTTTGAGGAGACAGATCTTCCCTGGGTGCAGCCTACGCCCAATCTACCGACCCTGGACTCGATCAAGCTATATCCAGGCACCTGCCTCGTTGAAGGCACTCCCTGCTCTGAAGGCCGGGGAACGACACGCCCCTTTGAACTGATCGGAGCGCCGGATCTCGATCCTTTCGCGCTGGCTGAGGAACTGGATAAGTATCAACTGCCAGGCGTGGCCTTTCGCCCAACCTATTTTACGCCGACCTTCTCCAAACATGCGCAACAGATATGTGGTGGGATACAGGTACATATAGTGGAGCCTGACCTGCTGCAGCCGGTTGAGATGGGGATATATCTGATCTATGGACTACATAAGTTCTCTCCGGCTCCCTTCAACTGGATTAGTGGGGCTGAGGGCAAGCATTTTATTGATCTCCTATACGGCAGCAATGCGCTGAGGCTGGCACTCGACGGCGGCGCGGAGGTTCCAGATATCCTCGCGACCTGGGAACCGGCGCTAACCGCCTTCCAAGAGCGGCGACGTCCATTCCTGCTCTATGGCGCAGAGGAGGAATAACATGTACGTCATTGGCATGAACTCGGGCACCTCGGTGGATGGGATTAACCTGGCGCTATGCGAGTTTTTACCGGGCCCTCAACCCCAGACCATCTCTTTCCGCCTGCTGGCCCAGCGCGAGTATCCTCATGAGGCCGCGCTACGACAACAGGTGCTCAATCTGTGCCACTCCAAACAGGGCGCGCTGGATGAGTTGACGGAGCTCAACTTTCGGCTGGGCGAGGCTTTCGCCAGTGCCTGCCTTGCCTTTCTGGACGAGGAAGGTCTACGGCGCCAGCAGGTGGATCTGATCGCGTCTCATGGTCAGACGCTCTATCACCAGGTCGAGGCTGGACACGTGCTCTCGACCTGGCAGATGGGCGAGCCGGCGGTGATTGCTCAGCGCACCGGCATTACTACGGTCGCTGATTTTCGCGTGGCCGACATGGCAGCTGGTGGACAGGGCGCACCCCTGGTCTCTTTCTTTGACGCGCTGCTTTTCGCTGATGACGCGAAGACGCTGGCGCTGCAGAACATCGGTGGCATCGGCAACGTGACGCTTCTTCCCGCTGGAAAGGGACTGGCAGGGGCCAGCGCCTTTGATACCGGCCCTGGCAATGTCTGGATCGACTATGGCGCGCGCTACTTCTCACAGGGACGGGAGACCTTTGATCGCGGTGGACAGATGGCGCGCTCGGGGCAGGTCGATCAATCCCTGGTCTCAGAGGTACTCACTCATCCTTATTTCCAGCAGCCCCCCCCAAAAACGACAGGCCGCGAGCTGTTTGGGGATGCCTTTGCCCACGACCTGATCAATCAGGCCGCACAGCGCCAGTTGACAGACGCCGATACCATGGCGACTCTGACCGCCATTACCGCAGAGAGCATCGCCCTGGCCTATCAACGCTTTGGCCCGCCACACATTGATGAGGTAATTGTCAGCGGCGGTGGCAGCTACAATCCAGTCCTGATGGCCCGCATACAGGCGCTGCTACCTGCCAGCCAGGTTAAAACGCTGGAGAGTTATGGATTGACCGCCAGCGTAAAGGAAGCTGTGACCTTTGCTTTACTCGGCTATGAAACTATCTATGGGCGGGCCGCCAATCTTCCTCAGTGTACAGGAGCGCAGGCCAGGGCGATACTGGGAAAAATCATTCCCGGCTCCAATTATACTGCTCTTTTGGGGCATCTGGCCAAAGATTATCAAGGGCAACCTTCTCAATCGGATCAGCCAGCTCAGCTTACCCGACTGTATTTCTTATCACAGTAAAGGGGATCCATGCATGAGTCAGTTTCATGGTGGTGCGGCAGGCGCGCACACGCGCCTGCCGCACCACCATGAAAAAAAGAATGGGACGCCTGCGCTCCCCAGTTCTGGGCGTAGTCATACAGAACGCGTATCATGATACAGACATACCAGCTAGAGAGAAGAGATAGAATAAAGCTATGAATACCATTTATCGCAAGGGGCCGCTCCCCCGCTATTATCAGTTGAAAGAGATTATGCGGGAGAAGATCAGCAATCGCGATTGGCTGCCTGGCCAACTGATTCCTTCGGAGCGGGAGCTAAGCGAGCAGTACGGCATGAGCCGCATGACGGCGCGCCAGGCGATTACCGAACTGGTCAACGAAGGGCTGTTCTACCGGGAACAGGGAAAAGGCACGTTTGTCAGTCGTCATAAGATCACACAGCAGCTCCTGCACCTGACTGGTTTTACAGAAGATATCCGTGCGCGCGGCCAGCGTCCCTCTACCAGGGTTCTCTCGATGAGCATGAGTCCGGCCGACGAGAAGACGGCGGACTATCTACGCATCAAGCCCGGGCAGCTTGTCTTTACACTGCAGCGGCTACGTCTGGCCGATGATGAGCCGCTGGCCATCGAGGTCTCCCACCTGAATTTTATTGGCTGCGAAAAATTGCTGGAAGAGGATCTGGAGCAGCATTCCCTCTATCAGCTATTGGAAACAAAATACGGCATGCTCTTACTTGAGGCCGAACAGGAATTAGAGGCCGGTTTGATCAGCAGCAAGGAAGCAGAAAAACTCAAGGTGCCCATAGGTAGTCCTGCGCTCTACACCAGGCGCACGGCCTATATCGAGCGCAATCAGCCAATTGAATACGCCAGGTCGATCTACTGCGGCCATAAATACGTGTTCTACACCAGCTTGAAACGCGAGCAGCTCCTCTCCTAGCAGCTATCCGAAACTTCTGCAGCCAGTTCCACGACCATATCGATACAACCGCGAGCCGCTAGCTATCTTACTACTGGGAGTATTTTACGATGTCACAACAGCCAGCCCACACAGAACGCTCATTGAGCACACTGGAAACAGAACAGACGAATCCAGCTACCAGCCACATTGACCTGATGACACCTTTAGAGATCGCCCGGGTGATAAATAATGAGGATGCCAGGGTGGCATTGGCCATTCAACCGGAGTTGCCCAAAATCGCGCAGGCCATGGAGGGTATCGCCGCCCGCATGCGCCAGAGTGGCCGCCTGATCTATATCGGAGCAGGCACATCCGGACGCCTGGGTATTCTCGACGCCTCGGAGTGTCCACCGACCTTCAATAGCTCACCAGAGCAGGTGATCGGGGTAATCGCGGGTGGCGAGCGCGCCCTCACCAATGCCATCGAGGGAGCGGAAGATGATCCGTCCGGTGGAGAAGCTGCCCTGGCCGCGCTACAGGTTACGGCTAATGACAGCGTTGTGGGATTGGCGGCCAGCGGTCGCACGCCCTATGTGCTGGGAGCCATGACGTACGCGCGCGCACGGGGCGCCCTGACGATCGGCATCGCCTGCACCAGCAACTCCCCATTGGAGCAGGCCGTTGAGATTATGATCGCTCCCATCGTTGGACCCGAGGTTATCAGTGGCTCCACGCGACTCAAAGCGGGCTCGGCCCAGAAGATGGTGCTCAACATGCTCAGCACCGGTGCAATGATCCTGTTAGGCAAAACTTACGGCAACCTGATGGTCGATGTACGGGCGACAAACTATAAACTGGTCCAGCGTGCCATGAAAATAGTACAGTTAGCGACAGGATGCGAGCGGGAACAGGCGGTCTCTCTGCTTGAGCGAGCCGGCGGTGACACCAAAGTGGCCATATTCATGGGCCTGACGAATGTCGATGCCGATATTGCTCGCGAACAACTGACTGCCCATGGCCAGATCCTCCGGTCCGCCCTGAACGATGCCCATCCAACAGCATGATAGCAATGGCTCCCAGGGGATACCCGGGAGCCATTATCTGGATCATCTAGCGTCCAATACCGGTAATCGCTTGCTGACCATCGCCCGGCGTCCAGCGCGTAATAACCACTTTACTCTCCGTGAAGAAACGCACGGCGTCACGTCCCTGGGGATGCAAGTTGCCAAAGAATGAGCTCTTGGCGCCACTGAAAGGGAAATAGGCCACGGGGGCCGCGACGCCAACGTTGATGCCGATATTGCCCGTTTCAACACGATAGCGGAATTCACGGGCGGCAAAACCGCTTTGAGTAAAGATCGAGGCGGCGTTGCCATATTCTTTGGCGTTGATCAGCTCGATCGCCTCGGCTAACGTGTCGACCGGCACCAGTCCAATCACCGGACCAAAGATCTCTTCTTCATAGACACTCATCCCCGGTCGCACATTATCCAGCACAGTAGGACCTACAAAGTAGCCCTGTGGGTAATCAGAAATATGCACCTGGCGCCCATCCAGCACGGGTTCGGCCCCCTCTTCAATCCCACGCGCAATAGCGGCCGCGATGCGATCGCGCGCAGCCGACGAAACAACGGGACCCATATCGGTCCCCTTGTCCAATCCATTGCCGAGCCGTAGACGGGATGCGGCTTCGCCAATACGGGCACGCACCGCTTCATGGGCACTGCCAACCGTCAAAATGAGCGAATTCGCCAGGCAGCGCTGACCGGCCGCCCCGAAGCAGGAGTTCATGATGGTGCCCAGGTACATATCCAGATCGGCATCTGGCATCACGACGATCGCGTTTTTGGCTCCCCCCGAAGCCTGTACGCGCTTGCCGTGCGCGGCCGCCTGCGCATACACGTATTGCGCGGTCCGCGTCGAACCGACGAATGAGATACCTTTGATGCCTGGATGCTCCAGCAGGGCATTCACAGCCTCCTTGCCACCGTTGACCATATTAATCACACCGGCTGGAAAGCCAACCTGCTCGATCAGCTCAAAGACCCGTTTCTGAACGATCGGGTCCTGTTCGGATGGCTTGAGAATAAAGGTATTGCCGCAGGCCACCGCGTAGGGCCAGAACCAGAACGCGATCATAAAGGGAAAGTTAAAGGGGGTAATGCCGGCAAAGGCGCCCAGCGGTTGATAGATAACCTCTTCATCGATGCCATGGGCGGCCCCGTCCTCCAGGCTATACCCCATCATTAATGAGGGGATGCCGCAGGCCGTCTCGACGTTTTCGATGCCGCGCTGGACCTCGCCGCGGGCGTCATCCAGCGTCTTACCCATCTCGGTCGTAATCAGGCGAGCCAGTTCGTCGCGATGCTCATCCAGCAACTGGCGCAGTTTGAAGAAGTAGCGCGCACGCTCCTGGGGCGGAGTCGCTCGCCAGGCGGGAAAAGCCTTCCTGGCAGCCTCTACCGCCTGGTCAATATCGCTGCGGTTTCCCAATGGGACCAGAGCCAGCACCTCGTCAGTGGCGGGATTGTGAATCTGCTGGGTCTCATCAGAGGTCGATGGCACCCATTGGCCTCCGATATAGTTGTGTAGAATCGGTGCTTGCGTTGGCTGCGAAATAGTCATAAATAATTCGCTCCTCGAACTATAGGAAACACGGCTTTAACGGCAGGCTTCCAGGGCGTGTTCAATAATCTGCAGGGCATGGGATAGTTGTTCGCGCGTGATGACCAGCGGCGGCTGCAGGCGCAGAACATTGCCAAACTGGCCCCCTACCCCGATCAATAGACCAGACTCACGGCACAGGGCGCGCATCCGCACAGCCTCGGCCGCGGCAGGTTCTTTTGTCTGACGATCCTTCACCAGTTCTATCCCCAGCATCAGACCCTGACCACGTACATCACCAATCAGAGGGAAGCGTTGCTGCAATTCTCGCAACGTCGACAGCACCCACTGTCCCATCTCGGCCGCGTGCTGGATGATTCCCTCATCCTGCAACACTTCGATATTGGCCAGCGCCGCCGCGCAGGAAACGGGATTGCCGCCAAAGGTACTCAGATGCTCACCCGGCTGGAAACAATCGGCGATCGCCTCTGGCGCGATAAATGCGCCCAGTGGAAAACCATCCGCGATCCCTTTAGCCAGTGCCAGAATATCTGGCTCAACACCTTCATGATGCTCGATAGCAAACATCTTTCCGGTGCGCCCAAAACCTGTCTGCACCTCATCCACTAGCAATAAAATGCCCGCGCGCTCCAAAATCTGTTTGACGCGTGCGAGATACCCCTGCGGCAACGGAATCAGTCCGCCCTCACCCATGATGGGTTCAACGATGAAGGCGGCTACGTCTCCACTGGTCTGAGTTCGAATGACATCCTCAACGGCGTCGGCACAGGCCAGGCCACAGTTCTCTGGCTCCAGTTTCAGAGGACAGCGGTAGCAGTATGGCGCTGGGGCAAAGGCTACGCCCGACATATAGGGTCCTCCACGCGTCTTGCGTGCCATATTCCCCGTCACGGACAGGGTGGCATAGGTGCGCCCATGAAAGGCCATCTGTAACGAGATAACCTCACGCTTTCCGGTGGCCACCTTCGCCATGCGTAGCGCTCCCTCAATGGCCTCGGCACCCGAATTGCAAAAAAAGGTCTTCTGCAGTGCTCCGGGGGTAATTTTCGCCAGTACCTCGGCCAGGTCGGCCGTGGTTGGCACGTAATAGATATAACTGGCGGCATGGACCAGACGATCAATCTGAGCTTTGGCCGCTTCAGCCACACGGGGATGAACATGGCCGGCATTCACAACCGCGATACCGGCAAAACAATCCAGGTAGGTGCGCCCATCGGCCGCGAATATCTCTGCTCCCGCCGCGCGTTCTACCACCACCGGCTCGATGCTCTTCACAAAACTTGTGTTCACATAACGCTGGTATTTTTCAACCGTATCCATTATCAAACCTCTAACGCTAGCAGCAATATTTTGCACAACTCCAGTATTCAGGTAATGTACCCGCCCACAAAAACCTTTGTCAATGCGCAACCATCTACAATCGCCCACAGTAACCACATCGCCATTGCAAAAAGGTCTAATAGGAAAAGGCAAAAACACCATGTTATTGATATCGGTCGGAGAAATATGAAAGAAAGACTATTTTCTGTAACTATTGCCAGAATATGTTTTCCTATGTATAAATACAATGATATGTGGACGGCTATCATAAATTCGCTTAAAGTTACTAATAGGATCACCAGGCGACTGGAGAAGAATTTTGAAAACACTCTCTACCGATCTACCCGTAGGGGTCAGCAAAAAAGCAAAGTTTGAAGGATCACGGTTTAACCTGGTCTTTTCGTTGTCAACCGCCTGGTTCCTGGCAGGAGCCTGCCTGGATGCCTGGGCCCATAGCCACCTGGCCCGGCTAGAAACGTTTTTTACCCCCTGGCACGCGGTCCTCTATTCCGGATTTCTGGTGACGGCACTGGTACTGGTCATTACCATCTGCCTCAATCGCACGCGCTGCTCTTCCTGGTACGAGGCCATTCCTTCCGGTTATGAATTGACCGTGCTGGCGGTGGCGGGCTTCGCCATTGGCGGTGTCGGCGATATGCTGTGGCACATCTTCTTTGGAATCGAGCGCGACATCGATGCCGAGCTCAGCCCTACCCATCTCTTGCTCATGATGTGTGGCTGTGTCTTCCTGGCCAGCCCCTATCGCTCCCTCTATCATCGCCAGGGCGGTTCCTTGCATGGTATCCAACGCCTGAATCTGGTGCTGTCGCAGATCCTGCTGATGGCCCTGCCAATCCTGGTCTCAACCGGCTTCCATCCACTTGCCCACTTCTGGCCGACGAATACCCCCACAGGTGATGGTGAAGGGCAGATGCTAGCGGTAGTCAGCATCTTATTTCAGGCCGTCGTCGTGACCGGCTTTGCCCTCTTTGCACTCCAGCGCTGGCGCTTATTCCCCGGATTTTTCACACTTACCTGGGGGATCACAGCCATCATCATGGCGGTAATGTCAGATAGCATGTTGAGCATCGCGATTGCTGCTCTTGGTGGCGTGCTGGCGGACTGTGCCTATCACTTTCTCCAACCTGATCCAGAAAAGGACCTGACCAACTATCGACTGTTCGCCCTGCTTACACCTATGTGCTTCTTCCTGGCCTACTTCCTGGTACTGCAGTTTGCCACCCCGAGCGGTGTGATCTGGACGATTCATCTGTCGGCGGGCTCAATCGTCGTCAGTGGCCTGCTTGGACTACTGCTCACCTACCTGATCAAACCACCCGTGGTCAAAAATGAGATCACTGCGCGGTAAGCTGGAGCAGAGCCCAACACCTACGATGATGATGGTCTTGTTTCTAATGCATTGAGCATGAGATCCTGGTATCGGATCTTTATCGATACCAGGACCATTTCTCTCGCCAATGATTAACTCAGATTTTCAGACGTTACTCGCCAATCACCTTGACGATCACCTTCTTATCGCGCTGGCCATCAAACTCCATGTAGAAAATACGCTGCCAGGGACCCGAGTCGAACTGACCATTGGTAATCGGGATAACGACCTGGTGATGCAATAAGAGATTTTTCAGGTGGGCATCACCGTTGTCCTCACCGGTACGGTGGTGCCAATAATCAGGATTTTCGGGCGCCACCCTCTCAACCCATTCCATAATGTCGTGCCAGAGACCCGACTCTTCGTCGTTTACAATGATGGAGGCCGTAATATGCATGGCGGAGACGAGCGCCATCCCCTCCTGTATACCACTGGCGGCGATAATACGCTCGACATCATCGGTAATCGGTACAATCTCCTTACGGTGACGCGTATGAAAAGTGAGATATTCCGTGTGTGATTTCATCTGTTCTACTCTCCTGATAATTCAATTTCCTGGCTGCCAATGACAATATAGCAGCAAGACATACAGGAATTGTACCCAACCGGCATAAAAGCCGCCCGCTACACCGGCCAGCTATATGTTTTCACGATGAGGGTAGCAGATAGGGAGAAAGTAAGCGTTGTCGTCAAAAATCAGTTTGCGTGAGGCACGCACGCCCACAGCTGAAGGCTGACCGGCGGTAACAAAACAGTTATGCACCAGGCTGACGTCCTGCTGGCCATGCTCGGTCTGCAACGTGGTTGTCGGTAAGGTGACATACTGTTGATAGACTTTGAACTGCTCGTCATAGAAGTTGAGCTCGCTATGCTCGACGACACGTCGCTGATCCACAATGGTAATCGAGGAACCTTCACGACCATAAACAGGCTTGACGATATAAGGTCCATTAAAGACTGGCTTCCCCTGCGCATCAAGTGCCTCCAGATACGTTGGCAGCACGTATTGCTCAATCCAGCCGTGCTCTTCCGCGCTAAAAATCTCGCTCTGCGCGAGGTGTAGGGCCCATAACAGCGCCACCAGGGCTTTGTTCTGCAGAATAAACGCGATGGGTGGATTGATGATAGCCAGGCGCCGCCTGCGTACAAGGTCCATTAAAGCCAGACCCACGGGGGTGCCGTCCGCCGCCATATCTTCGATCAGATGCTCGGTTGGATACAGCTTATAGAGCACATCTACAGGATCACCCGCGACGGTCATCAAACGATCCCGTGTCACGCGTAGTTTATCGAGGCCCTGGAAAGATGTACGATAGGGCAAATTTCCCTGGTTTTCAAGCAGGTTGCGATAAAACTCGGTGGTGCCACGCTCCTCTTTACGTCCCGCATAGGCGCTAAAGACTACCGACGCGGGTGACTGCGGTGGTGGTTCAAGCCAGGCAAGGCCAGCCTGGATTGAGGTATGGATGGCCTGTGCCAGTTGTTGCTGGCATTGTGGATTAGGATCTTCCAGGCCAAAATCAATGCAGACCTGGCCGTTCATGTGGAATAGCTCCATGACAAAGGTGGGCGTCTCGGCATTGAATTCGATCAGGCGTGGTCCCTGAGCGGTCCAGGCGAACTCGAAGCGACCACACATCACGGCCGGCATGGCGGGCATGAGGATATGGCAATAAGGGATAGCCGGGGATGGAATACCTATATCCATAAGCGCCTGATCATCGGCCTGCTGCAGCAAGGTAGCCAGGCGTGTCATGATCCCATATAGTCTGCTGGACGCCAGGCGCAACGCCTGAACGTGGTTATGGGGCACCTCAAGCGCCCCATAAACCGCGTATTCTTCGACCTTGCTGCCAGGCAGCGTGCCCCAGAATGAGGGGAAGCGATTGTAATAGGCACGCCGCCAGTTTCGATAGTCCTCAGCGAAGTGCTGCCCTCGGGTACGGGGGTCAGGATGTGGAGAATCAGCCACCCTCGCCTCCACCGCCATGGGCTCCTCCTCCTTCACCCCCACCCTCACCTCCACTTCCGCCGTGATCGCCACCAACACCGCCATGTCCATCATCACCACCCACTCCGGATGCACCTGGCCTGGGATTTACGCCGTCATCGCTTGGCACCCAGCCACCACGGCTTGGATACCAGAGATAGTGGCCACCGCTGCTGTTTGTGCACGAAATGGGCTTGCTACTGCTGCTATCATTGGTCGCTGTAGGAGTTGGACAGGGAACATCGCTGGTGGAACCGCAGCCACCAAGGGTTCCCAGTAGGGCCGCCCCCAGGCTGACAGCCGAAATCAGGCGCGCGATATGCCCCGAAAGCTGGCGGCTACCGCCCTCAGAGGTATGAGCGATAGACTTTACCGCTCCATCACGAATAACCGAGAAAAAAGGAGCTTCAACCTCAGTGCTCCCCGCTATACCAGGTATAGATTGCGGAGTCTGCTCTTGCATATCATGACAATCTGGAGCCGTCCACGTCGTCGGCCGCAACGATGATGATTCTTCAAACATATACTTTTTCTCTTTTTATTAAAAAAAGTTAATAATTATAGAATAAGATATATATACTCTATTTTATATTGAAATGCAAGCATGTTGTTTTTCTTGTATTGTGGCAGAAAAGGGTCGGCGATGCCGGCCCTTTTCTGCCACAATACAAGAAACATCGTGCATCAAGGATGCAGGTCATTCTGATTTTTTTCGCTAAGGATGCGAAGTGCGTGGGCAACATCGGCATCGATAACCTGTGAATCAGCGTGCACCGCGCTAATGCCTTCCGAGGTAAAAGCCGTGCCAGGTTGAGAGCTATCTTCAATCCTCATCCGCGCACCTGGTGCGGGAGCGAAAGAGAGATGAGGATGGCTCGCATAGTCGTAACCGCCATGGCTGATAAGGATAACTTTCGCCTGCTCAACATATATCCCCGCCCGGACCACCAGCAATGTCATCCCGGCCTCGTAAGCACGTTCATAAAAGTGTATCTCTGTCAGGGGAGTTCCAATCGACTCCAGATCAGCTTCGAGCTCCTCAAAGCTCTCATAGCGACGACTAAACATGTGTAAAAGCTTCCAGTGGTCCGTCTTGCGTGTGCACTGGATAGATTTGCGCGAAATGCCACACTGGTGTAGCTGATTAATCGCATGTTCCGCATGAGCGTAATTATCAAAAACGGCGATGAGAGGCTTCGATAGCATAAACATCACCATCCTCCTTCTCATGATCCACAAATACAGTTCTATCTCTGCGAAATCCCGATAGCTTCTCTGTTGTCACGAGAAAATTGGAAGAAAGGAGACAAGCTATGAAAATCTGGATTGCTCCACCTTCCATAGCTCGGCTAGAGACACAATATTCAAACGTATAAACGCGCCTATCATCGCTGTAAGGCAACACTACGAGGCCTGCTGCTTATCCATGATCCGCTTTAATACACCGAGCAGGGCGATGGTGCCAAACCACGCGCCCGTAATCAACCAGTTGCGCTTCTTTGCACGCGAGTCATTCATGAGGTACCTCCTATTTACACATCCTGGCGTTTTTTCTGTACCTCCGGATCTGCGAAACGATCTTTCATAAGATTATTATACGCCGACGAAGTCATGTCTTGATAGTTCGGAATCACTGTTTCGGCCAGAGGTTGTGGATCAGTGCGCGCTTGCTGAACGGGCGAGGTGCGCTGCGCTGCAGGGTTGCTGGGACGGTCCATGGTCTGGCGCCCCATTGTATTCATCACCAGCATATTCCGCTCAGCCAGTACCTGGTGAGGAACAAATGTATAGAGTGGACTCTGCATGTCCGCACGCTGCTGCTCAATCTGATCCGGCCGATGCCCATACTCTGCGCAGGCCTGCTGGACCTGCCGCGAAAGCTCTTCCGAGGAAAGCGCAAAGAGGGCATCTAGCATCCGGGTCAGGTTGTTCTGACGGTTAAGCATCACCTTACGGCCATAGATCAGGCGCTGTATCTGCGTCTCCGCTGTATCCGCTCGCCGAGCCTCTTGAATCTGCCTGGTAATCTCAACAATAGGCAGCATATCTAATTTGCGATAGAGAAAAGCGACGACGGCCGCGACATCCCCATCTTCCTGCCAGTTCTGCAATAGACTCAGGCAGAATAGACCATCATATTCTTTGACTGTACGCGGGATACTCAACAGGCTGGTCTTGCATTCACTGGTCCACAGCGCATGCAGGTAACGCACAACATCGGCGACCGAAAGTGAGTCAAAACGCTGCTGCCCCTGTACCTGTTCAATAAAAAGAAAGGAACGCTCAAATTCAGGCTGCAACTGCTCGAAGGCAGCCAGTTTCTGCACCACCAGTTCTGGCGGATCGGTCCGCACGGACATAACACTTCCCCTTTCCGCTATGCACAAACATGAGCTACTCTTAAAGCACGTCTGAAGGCGTTCAGAAGGAGACAAAAAGATAGAGAGCGAGGTGCGCAAATGGGGCCGGAGCCCCATTTGCGCACCTCGCTCTCTATCTTTGGGGTACTAGTCGATAGCGATCTTGCCTTCGGTCACCTGGCCCTGGACGTCGATCTTGAAGACGCGGGCGTAGGGCGGCTCGGGATGGTGACGGTGAGAGAAGATAATATAGAGGTAGCCGCTGCGTCTGGCATAATCGATGTCGCGTGGAGAAGGATAGGCTTCGGTGATCGGGTGCGAATGATAATAGATCAGTTCTCCATCATAGGTATCGATATCATCATAGATGCGTATCAGATCTGTTTCGCCGATGATCGAGAAGTCATCCGGTCGCTCGGCGGCGTTGGCGGTTGGATAGTGCTTGATCGTCCGCCCATCGACGCTCCCTAGCGCGCCACAGGTTTCATTGGGATATCCACTGCTCACATGCTCGACCATCTCTTGATAAATGGTCGAAGGAACATGCACCACAAAACTTGTTTCAGCTACCATAAGATTTTTGCCTCTAATGTATCTTCGATCTGCTCAATCGGGAGCGTCCAGAGATCTTCACTCAGGTACTTCCAGCCACCATCAGGCAGCAGGGCGACGATCTTGCCCCGATCCATACTATCGGCCACACGTAAGGCCGCGTGGAGAGAAGCGCCACACGATGGTCCGGCGAAGATGCCCTCTTGATCCTTTAACTGACGCGTGCGCTGAATAGAATCGATGCTGGAGACCAGTATCTTGCCATCCAGCATCGATTGATCCAGTACAGGAGGCACAAAACCATCCTGCAGGCTGCGCAGACCCTGCACCCCTTCGCCCTGCTGCGGCTCGGCCGCGACGACCTTGATGGCGGGATTGTATTCTTTCAGGCGGCGGGCGGTCCCGGTCAGGGTACCACCAGTCCCCAGGCCTGCTACAAACACATCAATGTCGGGGAGGTCCTGGATAATTTCAACCGCCGTGGTCTCGTAGTGGGCACGGGGATTGGCCGGATTGCCATACTGGTACAGCATCACGTAGCGGTCATCGGCCTCAGCCAGTTCCCTGGCCATTTTCACCGCTCCATTACTACCCAGGCGACCATCGGAATAGATGATTTTTGCGCCATACAGCTCAAGCATCTTCTGGCGTTCACTCGTTACATTATCCGGCAGTACAGCGACAAACTGATATCCCTTAATACGAGCAATCATCGCCAGGGCGATACCGGTATTGCCACTTGTTGGCTCCAGCAAGATCGAACCTGGATGTAGCTTCCCGGCCGCCTCTGCCTCCTCGATCATCTTCTTCGCTACCCGGTCCTTCACGCTGCCTGTAGGATTGCTGCCCTCAAGCTTGGCATAAATCTCCACCCCCGGTCGCGGGCTGAAGCTCTTTAGCTCAACAAGTGGCGTGTTTCCAATTGTTTCCAGGAGGCTGCCATAGCGCATACGTCTTCTCTCTCCTAGCGTCCACCAGCCATGGCTGGCAGCAAAGTAATGGTATCGTTCGTGCCTACCTCGGTCTGCAGACCTTGTAGATAGCGAACATCTTGATCATTGACATAGACATTGACGAAACGGCTCAGATCCTGCTCGGGCTGAATCTGCTCCTTCAGGGAAGGATGAACCTGATACAGATTGCTCAGGACCTCAGCCAGGGTTGCGCCTTGCGCACTGACCTGTTTGGAGCCGCCCGCATACGAGCGCAGTACCGGTGCTAAACGAATATTTGCCATGATGCTTTCTCCAGCTTTTCGAATTTTTGCTTTTTTGATTTTTCGTATCCGACCACCACCCGGTGGTGAAATAAGGTGGGAGCACAGGCCCCCGTACTCCCAGGCGGAGAACGTTATGCTCTCCGCCTACCTTTATTGCTATCAATACGTTACGCGGGAATCGCGCAAACGTCCGCATAGGTTGGCAGATCTTCTGGATGCCCATGCTCACCACAGGCGGCGCAGTTAGGATCACGGAAGAGCTTTAGCTCCATGAACTCGCCCGCCAGTGCATCATAGGTTAGCAGGCGGCCAACCAGGGGCTCACCGATACCCAGCAAGACCTTGATGGCCTCGGTTGCCTGCAGAAGTCCAATGATACCAGGCAACACACCCAGGACACCGGCCTCGGCACAGCTAGGCGCCAGTGCTGCTGGTGGTGGCTCAGGATACATACAGCGATAGCAGGGGCCCTCGTAGGGCTTAAACACCGTTACCTGTCCCTCGAAACGGAACACACTGCCATGGATTACCGGCTTGTTGAAGAGCAGTGCCGCATCGTTGAGCAGGTAGCGCGTCGGGAAGTTATCGGTGCCATCAATGATCAGATCATATTCAGAAACCAGCTGCTTGACGTTGTTCTCGTCCAGACGCTCAATATAGGTAATAACATTGACATCAGGGTTGAGCGCATTGATGGTTGTACGGGCCGATTCAGCCTTATACTGGCCAATGCGCTCGGTGTTGTGGATTACCTGGCGCTGCAGGTTACTATCATCAACCACATCGGCATCGATAATGCCAATGGTGCCAACGCCGGCCGCGGCCAGATACAGAGCCGCAGGAGAACCCAGGCCACCCGCGCCGATGAAAAGTACTTTGGAGTCGAGCAGCTTTAACTGACCCTGCTCACCAACCTCCGGCACGAGCAGATGGCGGCTATAGCGCTTTGACTGGGCATCGTTCAATGTGCGCGGCTGCGTAAAACCCAGACCACTGCCCTTCCACTGGCCAAAGCCACCAGCCATCGATACGACATCCTGATAGCCCATCTGCTGTAAGGTGCTTGCTGCCATGAGTGAACGCACGCCGCCAGCACAATACAGGACAACCTTCTTTGATTTATCGGGAACCGTCTCTTCGATCTGCGACTCAAGATGTCCCCGCGGAACATGTATAGCCCCGGGAATGTATCCTTCATTCCACTCGGTCTTCTCACGCACATCTACCAGTGTGAAATCTGCATTTCCCTGCTTACGCTGGTTTAATACCTCATTCACCTGCGATGCAGACCATTCGGGTACATGTTGCCGTGCTTGCCGCAATATCTCGCGAAAAGCATCACCCATGTTACATCACCTCAATGTTGACTAAGTATATCAAATTTGTTTTTATCTAACTAACCAAAGAGTACCATGTAAGATTTTTTCTTGTCAAGAAAGCTGAGCTAACTACCGTTCTTCATGGGGCCCATCTGGTTTGTTGAAGGTAGCGAAAAGGAAGGAAAATAGAGCAGGGATAGAATTTATCCCTGACCTTTACGCTCTCATGTATATCAACACTCTGCCAGCAGCTATTATTCCAGATAAGCGGCATTTCAAAGACAAATCCACACCGCCTGGCCAAATCGATCAGGCGGTGTGGATTTGTCTTTGATCGGGTTCACTCGGTCGCGGATAATTCGCGCGTCGATGACTGTAATACTTTGTCCTGCTCTATATGCCGCAGCGTTTTTTGGGCGGTATATCCGGTACCGATTTTGAAAGATGATTGCTGCATTTCCTGCACTAGCGGTGACAGATAGGGCTGCAATCTGCGATAGCGCAGGTAAAGCTGATGCAATACATATGAACCTGTCTCGGCCAACCAGGGAGAAGTGTCGGAGTTTATCAATACCTGCAAAGTTGGCACAACGGTCAATTTACCAAATTGAATAAGTTCTTTGGCGGCCATCCAGGCCACACCGTGGTCCGGATCGTTCAAGCTCTGAGCAAGGACGGGGACGGCCCTGGCGTCGTTGATTTCACCCAGGGCGCGCACGCAATGCCAGCGCGTCCAGGCTGAGACGCTACTACACTCGGCGATCAACGCCGGTACGGCCGGTCCACCTATCTGCACCAGCGCCTGAAAGATCTGCGTCCCCACAAACTCATCAGCGCTATGCAGGGCCTCCAGTAGCTCCGGCACCGCCGCAGCAGCGCGCATGCGTCCCAGAGACCTGGCCGCCTGCAGGCGCACCACAGGAACAGCGTCCTTCAAGGCCTCAATCAGCACCGGTACATCATGCTGATTTCCAATCAGGCCTAGAATGTAGGCCGAGTTCTCGCGCATGTGGAAATTGGGAGACCGCATGCCAGCCAGCAAAACCTCGCGCGCTCGTTGACTATCCATGCCCGCTCCCGGCATAAAAAGGGTACGCAGGCGTGTACGAGCATAAGGTGAACGTAGAGGCAGCGGTACCGCGAATGGTTTACCAGCCCAGGTACCCAGAGCAATAAATTCCAGTAGATTGCGAGCCAGGCGATCATCATTCAATGAAGAGACGGCAATCACTGCGCGTGGATCATTTTTAAGGATCCAGATCATCAAGCGCCAGGCAGCGCCACGATGGCCCTCGGCGGCCTGTTCGGCTAAGACCTGTGGGGGAGTCTCTCCCATTGGTGGTGTAATATCAGAAGCCGGTGGCATTGAAGCCGGGATGGGTTGCTGCTCTATATTATGGGAATTTTGCGTATAAGGATCCGAATGGGGCGTCATCATAAGCTCTCCTGAACAGGATGAAACAACGCACCGTCAGAGAGGAAGATCCTAAAAAGAGACTACACTAAAGTATATCATATTCTCACCTCACGGATGCTATACATCCATGGGGTGATTGAGGGAATAGCGTGGGTGACTTGATCGTGCCCCCAGCACGCTCGCCCACACCCCGGCAGGAGGACTAGCCGTCCTCCTGCACTCGTATCCGTGGAGTGAGAATATAATCAGCTTATTGGTGGAGCGCGTTAAAGAGACGCTCGGGGGTGATAGGAATCTCGGTCGGGCGCACGCCAACCGCGTCAGAGATGGCGTTGGCGATTGCACCAGCTACCGGAATAACCGGGGGTTCACCGACACCTTTAGCCCCATAAGGACCAGGCCCCGAGGGGACCTCGATCAGGAGTGGCGTGATATTGGGCACATCAAAGCTATGTGGCAGGGCATAATCCATGAAGGTAGCGGTAAGCAACTGACCATTTTCGTCGTGCTCCAGACCTTCAAAGAGCGCCCACCCTAGCCCCTGGGTGACGCCACCGTGGATCTGTCCCTCAACGGCGGGTGGATTGATAGCCTGACCGACATCCTGAGCCGCCACATAATCCAGTACGCGCACCTCTCCAGTATCGGGATCAACCGCGACCCTGGCCAGGTGGGCCGCATACATCGGCGAACCTTCAGGCACTGGCGTGCGACCCTGACCGTAGACAGGTCCGCGACGGCTGAAGCTGGTCGAAGCCTGGGCGATCTTTTGCAGCGACAGCGATTTGCCCGGTACGCCTTTTACCGCCACGCTATCATTCTTGAACTCCAGATCGTCTACCGCCGCCTCCAGCATATCGCTGGCGATCTGCAAGATCTGTTGGCGAGCATCGCGTGCCGCCGCCATCACAGCGGGTCCCATCGAGTAAATCGTCTTACTACCGCCTGTGGCACCGCTATATGGCATAGTATCGGTGGCGTCGTGGGCTACATTGACCTGGGATGAGGGGACTCCCATTGCCTCGGCGGCGATCAAGGCCAGCGAGGTATCTGATCCGGTCAGATCAACGGTGCCAACGACCACAGAGACCGTGCCGTCGGATTCCAGGCGACAGGCAGCAGCGGCCACATCATTTCCACCGGGCCAACCACCAACGGCCAGGCCAAAGCCGATCTTCCAACCAGCCAGTTCAACGGGAGGCTCTTTCAGTTTCTGGCGCTCCTTCCACAACGGATGCCGCTCGATACCGTCCAGGCACTCAATCAGACCCAGGGGTGGCAACGTAGGACGGCGGGGATTGCCAGAAGGATCACCACCCCGCAGGCCATTCTGGCGCCGGAACTCGATTGGATCGATCTGCATCTCCTGGCAGAGATCCGCCACCGTCGACTCAAGCGCAAAGGCCGTTTGAGGCGCGTCAGGAGCTCGATAGGCACCTACGCTAACCTTATTTGTCAACACCTCGTAGCAGCGAATGTCGGTATTGGCACAGCGATAGACGCTCGAGATCAGGTAACCGGCCAGACCTGCCGCCGCACCCGGGAAGGCACCAGAGTCAAGAATAATCCTGGCCTGCAACGCGACCAGCGTACCATCACGCTTTGCGCCCAGTTTGACTGTGATCACCGATTGGGGAGCAGGATTACCAGCCAGCAGTTCATCCTGGCGCGTATAGACCAGGCGCACAGGCTTACGAATAGCGTAGGCCACCGCCGCTGCCAGAGGCTCAACCAGGCCAAACTTACCGCCAAAGGCGCCACCGATCGGCATCGGCTCGACCAGGATCTGGCGCTCCGGCAGGTTCAGGGCATTCGAGATATCTGTGCGTGCGTTGTAGAGACCCTGCGTACTGGCATAGACGCGCATTTTGTGTCCAGAGGTCTGCTCTGGCACAACCGTGATCGACTGCGGCTCCATATAGGATTGATGGACCGAGTGCGTGCGATAGGTGCGCTCAACCACCACGTCGGCCTCGCGTAAACCAGCCTCGATATCGCCAGTATGCATATGCACATGGTCGCTGACGTTCTGCGACAGTTCTTCCTGCTCTTCCTCCTCAGCCTGCGTGTTTCCCACATCAGCATGCGTGCCACCACCAGCAATCTCAGAAGTCTCATCTTTGGAACGTGGCCGCGTCAAGGGCGAGTCTGGTTGGAGCGCCGCCAATGGATCAATTACCACTGGCAACGGATCATAATCGACATCCACCGCCTCCGCGCCATCCTGTGCCAAGGCCTCGGATTCCGCCAGCACAACCGCTACCGGATGACCGCACCAAAATACTTCATCGCGAGCCAGGGGAGCCTGCGAACGCGAACTCTCATGCGCTTTCGCCATTTTCAGCGTATCAGCGGTGTAAACAGCAACCACTCCTGGAATAGCCAGGGCCGCGGTCGTATCAATCGAGACAATGCGCGCATGGGCATATGGACTCAATACCAGCCGCGCATGAAGCAAACCTGGAAAGGACAGGTCACCAGAAAAACGCGCGCGACCTGTCAATTTCTCTTCCGCATCCATACGGCGCGTGGGCTTACCAACCGCAACGCGATTTGTCTCGTGATCAATTGTTTGTGCCATATTGGAAAAATACTCCATCCGATGATCTAAAACAGTACATACGTTCACCAGTTATGGGCGCTGAGCCTTCTTCACCCGGCAGTGCCTGCGAGCAAGCGGCAAAGCCGCGTCATGTAAGCTTTTCAGAACTTGCATAGACCTTCACCATAGCAGTGTATCACACCCATGGGTTTTATGTCAGACATAATCTATGCCAAATAGCATAAGTGTAGAACATATCTATACAAAATGTGGAACAACAAAATGTGGAACAACATGGGCTACGAAATGTTGCAAGGACTCCACGTCCAGAATGCGGAACATAAAGTGCGAAACCCCAATGGAGCGAAACTGCTCCAGCTCGCGTATCACTTCCTCACTGCTGCCAGCGATAAAATGCTTGTTTGGATTGCGCTTGACCCGCGCGGGATCGTCCGAGACACTGATGGTGCTAAGATAGGAAAGGGTAATCTCTGAAAAATCCCGGCCAACGTGGCGACAGTGCTGACGCAGAATCGCCAGCTTGCGCTCGTATTCCTCTACTGTACAAGAATTGAAGTTCCACCAATCCGCGTAACGGGCCACGATAGCCAGGGTGCGCTGCTCGCCGCCGCCACCAACCAGCAAAGGGATCATAGGGTTGGGCCGAGGGGCACCATAGGCGTTATGCACCTGATAGTGCTTCCCCTCATAAGTAGCTGGCTGCGTGGTCCACATTGCGCGCAACACCTGAATCGCATCTTCCAATTCCTCCATCCTCGTCTTCACAGATGGATAGGGGTAGTTATAGGATCTATACTCGTCTTCTTTCCAGCCCGCCCCGATACCCAGGATCAGGCGGCCCCCCGTCAGGGCCTGCAGGTTGGCGGCCATCTTAGCCAGCAAGGCGGGATTGCGATATGACTGGGACAGCACCAGGGAGCCAATCTTAAACTGTGGATATTGGGCCGCCAGGTAGCTCAGGGTGGTCAGACACTCCAGTGCATCGGTCTCGCCAACCTGCACATGATCCTCTAGCCAGAGCGTCGTAAAACCCCTCTTCAGCTCTTCAATACAATGGCGGTTAAAATCCATCAACTCGCGCAACCCATGCCCTGGATCATTCTGACGCAGCATCAGACCAAATTCAACTGCAGCCAACTCCATACCTCCATTTTCATTGCTCTTAGGAAACAAACGCGGAAAGCACTTGCCCGACTCTCCCCTATAGGTTATATCTCTCTACAGAGCACATTCGCTTCACGTTGCAGCCTATCATGTTTGGGAGGAAAGAAGCAAGGAGGGAAAAAGCAAAGGGCCCGGAAAACAAAGCACTAAAACAAGCCGGGAGAAACAATACGCTTCATCCTGGCCTGCATCCATTCACAATTGAAGAAGGAGCCGGCTAAATACTCATAAATCGTAAGCGCTGCTTACTCGCTATCAGATGGCGCAATGGCCTCTAAGCCTGGATTGCGAGTGTCTTTATCCAACACAATGCTCGCCATGCGCGGGTCTGTATCACGTTCTTCTTGCAAGGCAAGCAAGGTTGGCCGATAAGCGGTAATAAAATCCAGCAGACCCAGCGCCTCCTCAGGTGTCAGATCAAAACTGATGCCTGAAGGATGCTTGAGGACCAGACCTGACTCTTCCATATGGGCGCGGTAGCGCCCCACGATTGCATCCATAATTATTGGCTCCTTCCTGCCGAGACAATATCTCGCCAGATACATCACATCACTAGTCTGCAATGAGCGATCCTACTTCCATTCTAGGTGGATACCAGAGGCATAGTCAACAAACAGCCAGCACTTTATACATCTTTTGCATTTTTTATTCTAAACACACTCAGAACACAAAAATTGTGTTTTGGAGGGAAAAAATATACACGCCGCAAAAAATGGTTGGCATCCACGCTATCAGGAAGACATGAGTGACCCATGCCCCCTCTAGCATCCTTAGCTCGACTTTGTACATTTTTCGCTCGTTGAGCTGAGAAATGACCTTGATGGTCGTTCTTCTGCGAGCTCACTTTGCTACTTTTATACAAAGTCGAGCTTCGAGCGTGTCTGACTTCCGTCATGTTGGGGGCGCTCACGCGCCCCCCGCGGCCGCGCTGTTTTTGTGTGTTGGTGCATAGGTTGCGCATCAGCGCACCCCATGCACCAACACACAATGGAATTCTGAGCACCGCAGGTGCGAAAACCGATGCAGGCCGCAGGCCATCATCATGAGAGTCTGACACCCTCAAATAATTGGCCAGTCGAGGCCAGCCGCCTCATAGATGGCTTCGATGGTAGCCAGGTTCTCCAGCGTCTCGCTTAAAGAGAGCTGCGGGTCTTGATGGGAACGAATGCATTGCGCGAAGTGTTCCACCTCTAACTGATACTGGTCCACACCCGAGAAAGACTGCTCCTGCATCTGGCCGTCCTTTGTGATAAAGGCGGTCATATCGTAGTTGCCCGGCGTAAAAGGGACGGGCAGCGTGATCATGCCAGCCTCGCCGATGATCTCCGCGCCCTGGCGCGAGGGCAGGCCAAAACTGCTATCGAGAATGCCGAAGCAACCATCGCCATAGTCCAGCACAGCGTTGGTGGCCAGATCGACGCTTACCGGGCCGGTTACATGTACTCGGGCGGCCACTGAACGAGGTGAACGCTCATAGATGGCGCGGAAAAGGTTGATAGGATAGCATCCCACATCCATCAACGAACCACCGGCCAGATCAGGCTGCAAACGGATGTTTTCGCTGCGCGTCCGAATATCGAAAGAGAATGAGGAACGCACCAGGCGTACGGGTCCAATCACACCCGCCCTGATCTGTTCCAGTGCCCAGACAATCTGGGGATGAAAGCGATACATAAACGCTTCCATCAACAATACTCCGCTATCACGAGCCACCTGCACCATCTCCTCGCCCTCCTCACGCGTGATAGCCATTGGCTTCTCACACAGGACATGTTTGCCCGCCTGCAAGGCTCGTATAGACCACTCGGCATGCAAGCTGTTGGGGAGAGGAATATAAACCGCCTCGATCTCAGGGTCCTCGATAATTGCATCGTAAGAATCATATATACGCACGTTGGGGGCAAAAGAATACGCCTCGGTGGCATGGTTTTTATCACGGCTGCCAACGGCGATCAGCTTTCCATTTGAGGAGGCTCGAATGGCCGGCGCCACGGCACGCACACCGATATTGGCCGTACTTAAGATTCCCCAACGAACAGGGTCTTTTCGAATCAAAATCCTGGGTTCCATAGCAGGAAATTCCTTTCGGTAAAATTCACTCTCAATTATAAGCGCAAACAACAGATCATGTTCAATAGCATTCAACAGATTTTCGCATCAACGGTGGATAAAAGCCAGCTGAAACTTGCAACCTGTATTAAAACGTGCTTACATTCAGAGAGGCGTGGAGGATTACCATGCCCCTAGCATAGAGAAAGGATATATATCTCGTGCCACAAATGACAAAAAAATATCCACTAAAGGTGGGAGTTCAGTTACACCCACAGCATACTTCTTACGAAGATTTCGCCAATGCGGTAAAACGCGTTGAAGAGCTGGGAGTGGATACCATCTGGAACTGGGACCACTTCTTCCCGCTCTACGGCGATCCACAGGGCAATCACTTTGAGGGTTGGACCCTGCTGACCGCCATGGGTATGCTGACCAGCAAGGCTCAGATTGGTTGTCTGGTTACCTGTAACACCTACCGCAATCCCGCCTTGCTCGCCGATATGGCCAAAACGCTCGACCATATTACCAATGGACGCTTGATTCTGGGCATCGGTGCGGGCTGGTTCGAGCGCGACTATAAAGAGTACGGCTATGACTTCGGTACCGCGGGCAGCCGCCTGAACGCGTTGGAAGAGTCGCTAGAGATCATCAAAAAACGCTGGGAGGTCGATGTCCCCAAACCTGTACGGGGCTCGGTTCCCATACTGATCGGTGGTGGTGGCGAGAAGAAGACCCTGCGCCTGACCGCTAAGTACGCCGATCTGTGGCATGGCTTCGGCGATCCCGAGACTATTACACATAAGATGGAAGTACTCAACGACTGGTGTCAGAAAGAGGGCCGGGATCCCAACGAGATCGAGCGCACATGCGGCACCGACAAAGAGGATAGCGACGAGAAGCGCGACGCCCTCGTCAATGCCGGTATCAGCCAGCTCATCCTGGGCCTGGGTGCTCCCTGGGACTTTGAAGCGGTTCAGAAACTGGTACGCTGGCGCGATTCTCGCAAGTAACCGCCTCTCACTATATCTCAATACATCAGGTGTCCCCGGCCGTGTAGCTCACAGTCGGGGACGCTTTTTTGTCTGGTCCTCTCATCACCTGTAGAGATAATAGCTACGTACGAGTGAAAAGACAAACAAAAAAGCGCTGCCTTCCATTTGGGAGGCAGCGCTTTTAGTGGGGTGACCGATGGGGCTCGAACCCACAACCGCTGGAGCCACAATCCAGAGCTCCGCCTATTGAGCTACGGTCACCAGACTGTTTTTGTGTGCTCATTTCTTAGCACGTCGACAGTATACCGGAGCACTTGCGAATTGTCAATAGCTAAACAACACAATTTTTGTTAAATTTGGAAAACTCAATAAAGTGCTGGTGGTTACCCACTTTCTGCCGCCCCGCGTGATCTATGCACAGGCTAAGGAAGAGCGGCGCGATTAAACACCGGCTTGATCGAGCGGTCCAAAAACAGGTATCCGAGCGCGAGGGCACTCATCGCGATACCGAAGATGGGCCCGAACATATGGATGATGTTTCTGTATTCGGGCCGGGTCAACAGATAGAGCTCATAGAGCACTTCGCTGCACTCATAGGCCACTGTGGCCCAGTATGCCCAGTACTGCACGGTCCACAGGCCAAAGACCACCACAAAGCCGAGCACGGCTCCCAGCAAAAGAGCAATAAAATCACGCGATCCAGCACTGGTAAAAGGCAACAAGACAAGGCAGCCCAGTGATCCCATCAGCTCAAAAATGGCGAAGGTGGTAATGCTGCGAGGACGCGAACGGCGAACTAATTTCATGCCAATCTCTCTTCAAAACATTTTGATATATAACGTGTCACAAACGAATATCCTGAACATACTCTTCATATTTTATACAGCACAGTCTGTCCATAAGTCAAAAAAAGGTCAATCTACTGGTACCAACACAAAAAAACTCGCATTCGGCCTGTACGCTTTTCCGCTCCTACGGGGCACATATATTATTTCACACTAGCATCGTCGCGGATGCGTGAGTGCGCATTCACGGCGCCACTAGTGAAAAAAGAAGTGGAGACACTTGACAAGCAGAAATCCCTGTCCTACACTCCAAAGAGAAGACATAGGCCGAAATTTGGTCATCGAGAGAAAAGGACACAAGCAGGTATGTCACAGGGACCACAGAGTGCTTCAAACGGAACAGATATTCCTGAGAACACACAAGCAAGCGACCAGAAATCCACTATTGATGGAGATGAACTGGCGTCCTTGCCAGAATTGCCTCCAGGAATTTTTATTCCTGTTCCAGCCAAGACACCTCGTCGCAAAACGCGTTGGCCAGACGCCATCGATGTTATCTTTGAAAAAGATCCAGCCTGTAAAAATATCTTTGAGGCGCTGCTGTATCAAGGTCTATGGGCCATCCTGTTTCATCGCGTGGCGCATGAGCTCTATAAAAAACATATACCGCTCATCCCACGCCTGATCTCTCAGTTCGCACGCTTCATTACCAGCGGCATTGAGATCCATCCAGGAGCCCAGATCGGCAAACGCTTCTTCATTGATCATGGCGCAGGCGTAGTGATCGGCGAGACCGCCGTAATCGGTGATAATGTAATGCTGTATCACCAGGTCACGCTGGGTGCCACCGGATGGTGGAGGCCGAGTCCATTTCGTAAGCAGCAGAAGAGGCATCCTACCATTGAGGACGACGTCACCATTGGCGTTGGAACGGCCATTCTGGGTCCCATCACCATTGGCAAAGGCAGCAAAATCGGCGGCATGACCCTGGTGCTCGAATCGGTACCACCAAACTCGGTGGTCGTCTCCAAGCCAGCCGAGCTCCTGGTCAAAGGTGGCGAGATGCTGGAGAAGCACCAGGAGCTAACCCAGGGCTGGAACGGCAAAGATCCCTGGGAGATGGATTACCAGATCTAAGCCACACTGGTTTTTGATAGTGGTGCAGCAGGAGCGCATCTGCGCTCCTGCTGCACCACTATCAAAAATAACACATTCTCCTATTCATAACCTTGAATGGTATCCAGAAGCAGGTCCCAGAAGCGGTCCACCTGCAGCGCATAACCGACGCGCGCGTTCGCGGCCAATCCTGTTTTCGCATAGATATCACAGACGGTGCGCCCCACCGTCCATGCTCCCTGCGTTTCAATCTCCACATGCATCTCTTTCGCCAGAATAATGTCTGGCTCGATAACGGCGGCTACAGCGCAAGGATCGTGCAGGGGCGGCGCGGGAAAACCAAAGACCTGGCGGTAGGAATCTGCGAAATAGTGCAGTAGATCGGCAACAAAAGTGGGCACAGGACGCTGCATGGCACGCAGACGGCCGATAATCTCTTCTGTCGCCAGTGCCTGGTGCGTCACTTCCAATGGAATCATCGTGATCGGCCTGCCGCAGGCAAAGACAATGGCCGCCGCCTCCGGATCAGCCCAGATGTTGAACTCGGCGCTAGCCGTGACGTTGCCTACGCTAATCGCGCCACCCATCAGCGAGATAGCCTGAATTTTCGGCACAATAGCTGGCTCGCGTCTGATAGCCGCTGCTATATTGGTCAGCGGCCCGGTAGGAACCAGCACGATATCGCCATCGGAATGTAAGAACAGGTCTATTAACAGGTCGACAGCATGCTGAGCCGCCAGGGGAAAAGCAGGGGGAGGCACATCGGGACCATCCAGGCCCGATTCGCCATGGATGTCTGCAGCGAAGTGTGGCGGATGAAGCAGCGGGCGCTGCATGCCGCGGGCCACCGGTATATCTAAGATACGAGCCAGCGTGCAGACCTTTAGCGCGTTGGTTGAGGTCTTCTCCACCGATTGATTACCGGCCACGGTGGTCACAGCCAGCAGTTCCAGCGCGGGATGACGAGCCGCCAGCAACAGCGCGATCGCATCATCGTGCCCCGGATCGCAATCCAGGATGATCTTCTGTCTCATGTATTCTATCCTTTGTCAGCTACCTCAGCATCGATAGTCAGCCTGAATCGATAGATGTCGTCTATACAGATGAGCATGTTTATCGTAACATGTTGACATAATAATTTTCAACTCTACACACATCATAAATAAGCCTGAATAGAACGGGCTCTTCTCACATTTAGCACTCGACGCCAATCGATGGCATTGTTATAATGACCCTGAAAAACCATAGCTGCGACAGCTAGTTGAAAATAGAGGGTATTGTATTGTCAGCAAAAAAACCGGGCAATTTGATCATTGGACAATCCGGCGGAGCCACCGCCGTCATTAATGCCAGTCTTGTCGGTGCAGTGGAAGCCGCGCTCGCCGATCAGCGTATCGGCGGCATCTATGGCATGCACCATGGCATTGAGGGTCTTCTCAAGGAAGACATTATCGACCTGGGCAATCAACCGAACTCTGTATGGTCACAGCTTTTACATACACCATCGGCGGCTCTAGGTTCATGTCGCTATAAGCTCCAGGAGCATGACCTGGAGCGAACAATTGAAATTCTGCGCCGCTATGATATTCACTATATGCTCTATATCGGGGGCAACGACTCTGCCGATACGGCCCACCGCCTGGCGGGGGCGGCCCGGCAGAGCAACTATGAACTCCAGATTATAAGCATTCCCAAAACCATTGATAATGATCTTCCCTTTACCGATCATTGTCCGGGTTATGGTAGTGCCGCTCGCTTCCTGGCACAGGCCACGCAGGACTCTACCATGAACACGCTGTCGATCCCCTGGCACTATCCCGTCAAAGTCATCGAAACCATGGGACGCGACGCCGGCTGGTTGACGGCCTCGGCCGCGCTGGGTAAGCGCAGCGAGAGCGATGCGCCACATATCCTGCTACTCCCAGAAAAACCGTTCAATGAGCAAAGCTTTCTGACACAGGTTGAAGATATTTATAAGCAGTTGGGCTTTGTGATTGTCGTGGTGGCCGAAGCCATGCGCAATGAAAAGGGCAACGCCCTGGGTAGCTCGGGACAGGCTGGCATGGATGCTTTTCACCATCCTTTACTCAGCGGGGCTGCTCAGTACCTGGTAGAACTGGTTAAACGTGAATTGAAGCTACGCGCGCGCTTTGATAAACCTGGCGATCTACAGCGTATGTCCAGCACCCACATCTCTGCGCCGGATCGTGATGAGGCGTACCTGGTTGGTAAGATGGGCGTACATGCCCTGCTCGCCGGTGAAAGTGATAAGATGATAACATTGGTACGCGACGCACAGGCGCCTTATCACTGTACGACTGGATTAGCGGCCTTAAGCGAAGTCGCCAACGTACAGCGTCTGATGCCGGATGAGTACTTGAATGCATCCAAAACAATGGTCACGCAGGCATTCTACGATTATGCGTTACCATTGATTGGCGAACCATTGATACACCATACCCAACTGGAAATGACGAGGATACGGTCATGACACACCTGACGCGAGCGATCCTGATCGTGCTCGACGGCGTAGGGGCGGGCGAAAATCCCGATGCCCGCGCCTACGGCGACGAAGGGGCCAGTTCGCTCGAACACTGCGCCCAGGCCATTGGCGGCCTGGAACTGCCCAATCTCGGGAACCTGGGAATTGGCAATATTACGCCCATCGTTGGGACACCACCTCGTGACAGGGTCGCGGGTGCTTATGGACGTATGGCCTCGGCCTCGGCCGGAAAAGATAGCACCACGGGCCACTGGGAAATGACTGGCGTGGTCCTCTCCAGACCACTACCCACCTATCCGCATGGTTTTCCCGCAGATATCGTCGCCGCATTTGAGCAGGCGATTGGACGTAAGGTTATCGGCAATAAAGTTGCCTCAGGCACCGAGATCATCAAAGAACTGGGCGAGGAACACGTACGCACCGGCTATCCCATCCTCTACACCTCCGCCGATAGCGTGTTTCAGATCGCGGCCCACCAGGATGTGATTCCCCTCGCGGAGTTGTATCACATCTGCGAGATTGCCCGTAGTATGCTTACAGGTGATCATGCAGTCGGGCGGGTTATCGCGCGTCCCTTTATTGGTGAGCCGGGTGCCTTCAAGCGCACGGAACATCGCAGGGACTTCTCGCTGGCCCCTACCGGCATTACCTTGCTGGATCGCCTTAAGGACGCTGGCAAGGACGTGATTGGCCTGGGTAAAATCGAAGATCTTTTCGCCGGACGCGGCTTAACCCAACGCGATCACACTGAGACGAACCGCGAAGGAATGGATGCTACCTTGAAATGGCTGGAGACAGATTTTTCGGGTCTCCTGTTTGTCAACCTGGTGGAATTCGATATGCTCTGGGGCCATCGTCGCGATAGCCAGGGATACGCGCAGGCTTTACGTGATGTCGATCAGTGGCTCCCACTGGTCCAGCAGCGTATGCGACCCGGTGATGCGCTCTTCTTTAGCGCGGACCACGGGGTGGATCCCACCTATCGTGGGACAGATCATACCCGAGAATGCGTGCCCTTACTTGCCTATGGAGAACCCATTCGTTCCGGTGTCGATCTCGGCGTTCGTCCAACCTTCGCGGACCTGGGGCAGACGTTAGCGGAAGCATTTGGTGTCGAACCCCTGGCCGCTGGAACGAGTTTCGCACCTACACTGGGGTTATTATGACAGAATTACAACGGGATAACAAAGCAGATGTGGCCCAGGGACCCTATCTGCGTGGTGAACGCATCCAATTGCGCCGACCATCGATGAAAGATGCAAACTATGTCTTTCACTGGGAACGCGACGATGAGGTGTGGCGCTACGATATTCATCGGCCGTATTCACGTACCATGGGCGAATTCTTGCCCACATTCGAGCGCAACTATATCCGTGGCAATGGACGCCAGTTCTGGTTCATTATTGAAGATGAGAACCGCATCCCGATTGGCACCATTACTTACTTTAACGTTGATACTCGCCTGGGGCAAGCCGAGCTTGGCCTGGGATTAGGTGATAAGACCCGTTGGGGTCAGGGATATGGGCCAGAAGCGATTCGCACGTTGGTACGCTATATCTTTACGCTGCCCGGCATCCGGCGTGTCTATGCCGAAACGGCCCTGGCCAACCATCCCTCGCGTCGAGCCTTCGCGAAAGCGGGCTTTACTGAGGTCGGGCAGATCTATGATCCCCGCAGCACGGGCGAGCCCTGGGTGCTATTGGAGATTTGGAAATCTCATACCGTGTAGTTCAGATAGAAGAAAGGAGCTGAGCTTTCTCCGATGATCTCATTGACTCGGGAAGGGTCTTTTATCAGAGAAAGCTCATACATAATTCATTATGAGCACTTCTCATACCGCTGTTGATCCATCCATTTTTAAAGCATATGATGTGCGTGGCGTTTATGGTGAGACGCTGCACGCCGAGACCGCCTACCGCATTGGGCGGGCGGCCGCCCAGTATCTCAATGTGCCTGAAATCGCGGTTGGCCGCGATATGCGCGTCTCGTCTCCCGAAATCGCCGAGGCTCTGATTCGTGGTATCAGCGACCAGGGTGTCAATGTGGTTGACCTGGGACAGATCACGACCGATGGGCTGTATTTCGCCGTGGGCAAATTTAATTACTCGGCCGGCGCTATGGTGACCGCCTCACACAATCCCGGCAAATATAATGGCATCAAGTTCTGCCGCGCCCAGGCCTTCCCGATTAGCCTGGATACCGGTCTGGGCGATATCCGCGACCTGGCGGTCAGCGGCAACTTCGCCGAGCCAGCCAGCAAAGGCGAAGTCACAAAGCGCGATGTGATCGACGACTATGTACAACATGCGCTCTCTTTCATCGATGTCAGCAAGATCAAACCACTCAAAGTGGTCATCGACGCCGGCAACGGTATGTCGGGTTTGATCATGCCTCGCGTGTTCAAGCACCTGCCCTGCGACCTGGTTCCGCTCTACTTTGACCTGGACGGCACATTCCCCAACCATCCCGCCAGCCCGATCGAACCAGAGAACATGGTTGATGTGCAGAAGAAGGTGCGCGAGGTCGGGGCAGACGTTGGTGCCGCCTTCGACGGCGACGCCGATCGCATGTTCCCGGTCGACGAAAACGGCAACCTGGTCGATGGATCTCAGGTGACGCTGGCCGTCACCAACAGCCTGCTGCAAAAAAAACCGGGCTCAACCATCCTCTACAACCTGATCGTCTCTAAGAGCGTTCCTGAACTGATTGAGAAGCTCGGCGGCAAGGGGCTACGCACCCGTGTCGGCCACTCATTTATTAAAGCCGACATGCGCAAAGCCGATGGCATCTTCGGCGGCGAGCACTCCGGACACTTCTACTTCCGCGACAACTGGTTCGCCGATTCCGGTCTGATCGCTCTGCTGATCATGCTGGAACTGATCTCGGTCGAGAACAAGCCCCTCTCCGAGATTATCCAGCCATTGGATCACTGGGTGCGCAGCGGTGAGGTGAACAGCACCGTCCAGGATGCCCAGGGCAAACTGCAGGCCCTGGAGGAGCACTTCGGCAAGTCGGCCAAATCGGTCGATAAGCTGGACGGACTGACCGTTGACTACGGTGACTGGTGGTTTAATGTTCGCCCTTCGAACACCGAGCCCTTGCTGCGTCTGAACGTCGAGGCCAGAGACAAAACCCTGATGGAACAGAAACGCGACGAGGTGCTGGCCTTCATTCGCGGCTAGCATCTGGAACGGCCTGTAATAAGAGAGATAACTCCAACCCCGGATCAGGATTCCCTGTACTCCTGCCGGGGTTGCTCTCCGCGTGGTATATTACAAGCAGAGAAAAAAGCGCGAGTATAACCGGCAACGCTCTAAACAAGGCTATTTAAAAGTAGCGCTCAGCGGGGCCAAGGGGCGGCTAGCCCCTTGCGGGGTGTGGGGTGTCCCCACTCTTCTCATTTTCCCCACGTCGCCGCCGAAGGCGGCAAGAATAGACTTTTAAATAGCCCGGGCTATCCATATATTCCCTTGCGCATAATAGGTAATTTCTTTAAAATAGTGGGGAGTACAATGACGTACGACAAGTATCACAAGGAGCAACTATTTTGAAAATTCATGAATATCAGGCCAAAGGTATTCTGGGCAAGTATGGCATTCCGGTCCAACCGGGGAAGGTCGCCTATACACCAGAGGAGGCCGAAGCTATTGCCCGTGAACTGGGTGGACCAGTTGTCATTAAAGCTCAGGTCTATGTCGGTGGACGCGGCAAAGCTGGCGGTATCCAATTCGGGGATACACCCGAGCAGGCCCGCGAGGCGGCTTCACGTGTCATTGGCATGGATATCAAAGGGCTCACGGTCGAAAAGGTTCTGGTAACTTCTAAAATCGATATTAAAGAAGAATACTATCTGGGCATCGTGCTCGATCGCAAATCGCAAGCGCCCGTGGTGATGGTTTCAACGGCCGGCGGCATCGATATTGAAGAGGTCGCGGAGAAGACACCCGAAAAGATCATCCAGCAGCCGATCGATATGCGCTGGGGTCTGCGCCATTTTGAGGCCCTGGACATCGTGGCCCGCGCAGGCTTCCCCTCCTATGTTTTACGCCAATCAGCGGCCATCCTGGCGGCCCTGGCCAAAGCATTCATTGAGAGCGACGCGAACCTGGCCGAGATCAATCCATTGGCCTATACCGCTGACGGCAAGGTGATGGCCGCCGACGGTAAAATTGTCATTGACGATAATGGTCTGTTCCGCCAGAAAGAATACGCCACCTGGGCCGAGCCCGAAGAGGCCAATCCCCTGGAATATGAAGCCAAACAGGCCGGCCTGACCTACGTCAAGCTGGATGGAGATGTCGGCATCATCGGGAATGGCGCGGGCCTGGTGATGACCACGCTGGATATGGTGGCCCGCTCGGGCGGCAAACCGGCCAATTTCCTGGACATCGGCGGCGGCGCCAAGGCCGAGGTCATGTATAAGTCACTCACGTTTGTGGCCCGGGACCCACAGGTCAAGGGCATCCTCGTTAATATCTTCGGCGGCATCACCCGCGGTGAAGAGGTCGCCAAGGGCGTCATCATGGCCCAGGCCGAGCTTCCCAAGGGCATGCCTATCGTGGTTCGCCTCTCGGGAACGGGTGCCGAAGAGGGACGTGCGCTGCTCAAAGACGCAGGACTGGACTGGGGTAAAGATATGCGCGACGCATCAGAGAAGATTGTGGCCGCGATCGCTCAAACGGAAAAAGGACTGTAAGGGACATGAGTATTCTATTAGATAACACTACACGCGTCATCGTTCAGGGTATTACCGGCCGCGAGGGTCAATACCATACCCGCAATATGCTAGCCGCCGGAACCAACATTGTGGGTGGCGTGACGCCATCCAAAGGTGGACAGAGCGTCGAGGGTGTGCCGGTCTTCGATACCGTTTTCCAGGCCAGAGCCGCCACCGACGCCACAGCCAGCTGCATCTTCGTGCCCCCGGCAGGAGCCGCTGACGCGATTATGGAGGCCGCCACAGCCGGCATCGAGCTGATCGTATGTATCACCGAGGGCATTCCCGTCATCGACATGACGCGTGCCATGCTGGTGGTGCGCGAAAAAGGCGCTCGCCTGATTGGCCCCAACTGTCCTGGCATGTGTACCCCTGGATTTGGCAAGATCGGCATCATCCCCTACCAGATCTTCAATCCCGGTCCAGTAGGTTTTATTTCACGCTCAGGTACGCTGACCTACGAGGTCGTCTCCTTGCTGACGGGGGCTGGCATCGGTCAGTCCACCTGCATCGGCATCGGCGGCGATCCCATCATCGGCTCAACCTTTGTGGACTACCTCAGCCTCTTTGAGCAGGATCCACAGACGAAGGTTGTGGTGATGTGCGGTGAGATCGGTGGTAGCGATGAAGAAGATGCCGCTGAGTTCATCAAAACGATGACCAAGCCTGTGGTAGCCTTCGTCTCTGGCCGCACGGCGCCGGCTGGCAAGCGCATGGGGCACGCCGGAGCGATCATCTCCGGCAACACCGGTACCGCCCAGGGAAAAGTGGCGGCCCTGCAGGCCGCCGGTGTTCCTGTCGCCGATACCATTTTTGATATTCCTGACCTAGTCAAAAAAGTACTCTAACGCAACGCTGGGATACCCATGCCTGACAGACATGGGTATCCCACCTAGAAAATAACCAGGCACTTAACGAAGTAGCCTGACCAAGGGAAATCTATGACAACGGCCCTCGTCTACGATCCAATATTTATGGAGCATCGTCCTCCCAAGGGACATCCTGAACGTCCTCAAAGGATGGAGATGTCGATCGGCTATCTGCGCGCCCTCAACTGGCTGGAACGTCCAGAACTCGTGCAGCTAACGCCGCGCGCCGCCAGTATCGATGAACTGGCAACTGTGCATGAGCGCGAATACATCCAGGAAATCGAAGAGCTCAGCCAGCAGGCCGCCGAAACCGAAGCGGCCACTGGAGTCCCCACCAGCCTGCAGGCAGGCACCGATACATATGTATCCGCTAAAACCTATGAAGCTGCCCGCAAGGCAGCGGGAGCTCCCCTGACAGCCCTGGATGCCATTATGAATGGCGAGGTAAAAAATGCCTACTGTCTGGTTCGCCCTCCGGGTCACCATGCCGTGGCGGAAGCTGGCTTCGGCTTCTGCATCTTCAACAACGTCGCCATCGCGGCTCGCTACGCGCTAGATCGCTATGAGCTGGAGCGCGTCATGATCATCGATTATGATGTACATCATGGCAATGGTACCCAGGAAACCTTCTATGATGATCCTCGCGTGCTCTACTTTTCGATCCACCAGGCTCCCTTCTTTCCCGGCACCGGCCTGTCCGATGAGCGTGGAGAGGGAGATGCGGTAGGTACGACCATCAATGTTCCGCTGCCAGCTGGCTCAGGCTATGAAATCTACGAACCCATCTTCCGTCAGGTCCTGGCACCGGCCGCCGACCGCTTTAATCCACAATTGATCCTGGTTTCAGCTGGCTATGATGCTCACTGGAAAGAGGCGGAAGGTCACACCGGCGTTCAACCGGGCATGCGCATCTCTACCGCCGGCTTCTCCAAGCTTAATGAGATCATTCTCAAGCTGGCCGATACCCTCTGTGAAGGCCGATTGATCATGGTACAGGAGGGCGGCTATGACCTGGATGTTGTCGCCAGCGGCGTCGCCACCAGCCTCAATCAGCTCCTTGGCGGCACCGAAGCCGTTGATAAGTATGGGCAGGCACCCGATATCGCCTTTCAGCTCAACACCGATGTTGTGATTTCAGAGCTGCGGCGCATTCACCAGCTCACTGGCTATCGCATGCGCAACCAGCCTAAACCGGACCGCGAGAAGCTGCTGCGTGAGATGAAGGGTCCCGTCATCACAAAGACACCGGCCACCTCCCAATCCTCAGATGATGCCAGCGATACCTGCTGCCAGAACGAAGAATAAATCCTTAACAACAGCAAGAAGGGGTTCTCGGTTCCTACGAGAGGAACCGAGAACCCCTTCTTGCTGTTGTCCGGTTCAATGTTGACGCGTAGGGATATGAAAGGATACACTAAAAGCACGTAACAAGGGCCACTTTGAGCATATACAATGTTCAAAAGCACCTATCACTATAGGAAAACACATAACAGCTTTGCGGCACATTTTGTGGCACATATAAAGGCCGCCAGCACAGAGGATATATGAGAAATAAAGAGAGACAGATACGGTTGCTTGGTGAGGAGGATATCCCTGCTATTGAACGGCTATTGCGTACATCGGAGTATGTCTACCAGCGGTTTACGCTCAGTGAGCTGCCTCTATTGCTGAAGCGCTATCCGGCGGTTGGTCTGTGGAACGATAGCACGCTCTATGGCTTTCTGCTATCACAGATTATCAGTTCGTCTCTGGCCTGGTTTAGTGGCTTTGGAGTCAGCTGGACAGAGAGCAAAGAATATGTGTCGGTGCTGAGTCGCTTGCTTGATCAGCTCTACGAGCCATTACGGTCTCAGGGCGTGCAGTATTTTCACTATTCCGGAAATGATAGTGACAACGACTGGCTGCGCTCCCTCCTTCTGGGGCAAGGCTTCATCCCCTATCGCAATCTCTATTCGTACGACAAATTTGATTACAAGATTCCAACCACTGGCAATCAAGCAGTGGCTATACGCAATGTAGATCTGGCAAGTGATATGCCCGCGCTACTACGCATCGAAGAGGCCTGTTTTGAAGATCTATGGCGCTATGATCCCTTCTCTTTTCAAGATATTGCCAGTACGCACCCTTACTTCGTTGTAGCCGAACTCAATGGCGAGGTCGTAGGCTATCAGTTTAATGCGTTGGATGATGATTATGGCTATCTGGTACGTATCGCGGTACATCCTTCGGTGGCGGGTCAGATGATTGGTGCGCGCCTGATGGCCGAGGCCATCTACTTCTTTGAGCGCGCCCGCGTCTCACGCATTATGCTCAATACCCAGGAAGATAACTATCATGCCCACCGCCTCTACGAGTGGTTCGGCTTTATCCGCTTGCAGCAAAAAGGGTTTGTGCTGCGCAAGCGTCTCTAATTTTGGCTGCGGTGTACCGCGAGCTTGAGCGCCCCCGCTCGGGCGTCCGCATACGCAGACGCCCTTTTTAAATAGAAGCACTGGTACAAAAAGTAAGCGCTGGGCGCTTACTTTTTGTACCAGTGCTTCTATTTAAAACATGTTGAGCGCTTTAGCGCTCGCGTGGGGGTCAAAGGCGCGTGCCTTTTAAGACATGTTGGGCGCTTTAGCGCTCGCGTGAGGGACCGGAGGCACGTGTCTCTGGCTTTCTTTAGCGCAGGCCCAGAACGTAGCGCACAGTGAGGGGGGCGCTCTTGTTTTTTACAGTCAGGGAGAAGGGTTTGCCAGTCTGGATCTGGTTTTGGACCTGTTGATATGTGGGATCGTTGAGCAAGATGTTGTTGTCGGAGACATTATTCTGCAACCGTGAAGCGACATTGATGGCATCTCCAATGGCGGTGTAGTTCTGCAGACGTTCGTGCGCGCCTACATTTCCTACTGTTGCCAGTCCGGTATTGACCCCGATGCCAAAGGAGACCTGCACCTCCTGCGGCTGCGAACGCTGGTAGTCAAGCACCGCCATGCGCATCTTCCAGGCCGCGCGTACCGCGCGCAGAGCGTGATCGGCTTGTGGCAAGGGCGCGTTAAAGATAGCCATTAAGGCGTCACCCTGAAATGCTGTCAGGGTACCCGCCTCCTCCCAGATGGCATCGCACATGATCTTGAGGTAGCGATTGATCAGGTGCATGACCTCTTCCGGGCGCATGTTTTCGCTCAAACGCGTATAGCCACGAATATCGGCAAAGATGACCGAGATCTCTTTAGTTTCACCACCCAGATTGAGGGCCATGGGATCGCGGATCAGTTGCTCAACAACATGGGGATGTACGTAACGCTCGAAGATACCGCGTATCTGCCTGGCGCGTGCCTGTGAGCGCTTCAATTCGGTCTGGTCGTCGATAACCAGCGCCATACCGATATGCGAGCCCTGCACATCACGCAGAGAGCTGACATAATAGCTTAAGCTCACCATCTCGTCCCGCTCACGACCAGGAATCCTGCAGTTGATAGCCTGGTTAATTAATGTGCCATGTTCGTGGTGAGCCTGCGCATTGTAGAGCATATCAATAACACCAACATCAGGTGGCAGATTTTTAAAGGCATCGCGGTAGTGCTTGCCCAGGGCCTGATTGGGATGTATATGCAGGATGATGCTGGCTGCCGCGTTAAAGGTGGTAATGATCCCGGCGGAATTGGTCGTGATCACCCCATTGGCGATAGAGCCAAAGATGTTATCCATGTATTGCTTATCTTCGCGCACCGTACGAATGGCACGGTTAAGATCGGCGAACAGACGAGCATTATCGATGGCGATGGCGGCCTGATTGCAGAAAGCCAGCAATAATTCCAGATGCTTACGGTTAAAGAGACGAGTATTATAGCGACTATCAACGTACACGGCCCCGATACAGTTGTTGCGCACGATCAGGGGCGCGCACATAATGGAGCGAATGCCATACACCAGGATGCTCTGGTTGTCCTTCAAGCCCTCATCCAACTGCGCGTCATCGGTTAGCAATGGCTGACGAGTCTCGATGACTTTCTTGATCGTGTTGCGGCTAATCTGTGCGGTAGCGAACGCGCTGTCGGGAATGTTGCTGGCGTTTTTGTCGCGCGCGACGGTCAACTCCGAGGCGCCCGAACTGGTATTTACCAGCATCAACACGCCTCGTTCGGCCTTCACGAATTGGATGACAAGGTCCATGACCAGCGACAAAACCTCATCAAACTCCAGGGTCGAATTGAGCGTGCGCGCGATCTCTGACAGCGTTTCCAGTTCATCACGCTGCTGCTCCAGATGTAAAATACTGGTCGCCATAGCCTGACGCTCATTTTCAAAGGAGGGACGAGACAGGGAGGCCTGACCAGGCAGGTCAACATTCTTCTGCTCTGGCCCCCTGGCGGGCAACTGGGTCCTGGCTTCATTTACTGTACGCTGTATAGCCTGGTAGATACGCCCTAGCTCCAGGTCCGCATTGCGGCTTACATTCAGGGCATCGCTCAACAGACGCACACGAGGATCACCTCCATCGCTCGCAAAGGTCCCCTCGACAGCGATCCCTAATCGCTCAGAGCTTTCGTGGATGAGGCGTGAAATGCGGATCACCCTCTCACTGATAGCGCGTAATTCATCGCCTGCTTTGCCAGATAAATCGGCAGAGATCACGCAGATTCCTCCCTCCAGATAGAGCGTTGCCCCTCCCCGGGCCATGGCGAAAAGTTAGCAGTGGTCGTCAGTATGTCAATCGATAGAGTTACGACACAGCCATACGTTCAACAGCGCACATGAAAAAGTGGACATATTCTCGTAACTGTAAACGAATATGCCCACCTATTATAGCACAGCAACGTTTTGCTTGCTTTATAATCTTCAGCCGCGCCTGCCTTTTACATCCAGCTACACTCCTTGTGTCTCCAGGTAAGTTTTGAAGGATTGTGGTTTGAAACCAAAGTCACGTTCGACGCTATCCAGGTCGGTGGTGTTATTGAATGAGAACAAGGCCATAGCAGCCTTCGTCAACGGTGGTTTGGGCAAGACAGCTTCCATTACGGCGGCCCCCACACCAACCAGGGGGGTAGGAGCATACACCTTGGGTCGGCTATGATGAGTGGCCTGAAGCAGCATATCAAAGATCTGGCTGAACGAATAGTATTCTGGTCCGCCAATCGTAAAGATCTTGCGGTTGGTCCGATCCGGATCTTGCAGGACCTTGATAATCACCGTGACCACATCATCCACGGAGATAGGTTGGAACATGGTTTTGCCCCCACCAATCAACGGCACCACCGGGGCGGTCTCAATCAATTCCGTTAAGCCCTTAATAAAGGGTGCACCTTTACCGAAGAGCACAGAGGGACGAATAATAGTCCAATCCAGTCCACTCTCCATCAGCATCTTCTCGGACAGGTAGCGACCCTGCATGTAACTCCCCGGTTTGTCCGGTTTGGTCCCCAGGCCGCTGATCTCAATCATGCGTTTGACGCCGGCGGCCCTGGCCGCCAGAATCAGATTAGAGGTGCCCCCCACATTGGTCTCTTCATAGTTATTGCCAGGAGACTGCTTACGATCAGCGGTCATAAAGGCCGCGTGAATAATGGTGTCGACCCCCTGTAAAGCAGGCTCCAGTGTAGCTGGCTGCGTGGTGGCCCCCTGCACTAATTCCACGCTCTCCACTGGCAAACTGCTGGAAGCCTGACGCAGATCGCGTACCAGGCAACGTGGCCGTTCCCCCTGAGCAACCAGGCGAGCTACCAACTGCCGTCCAATAAAACCAGTGGCCCCCGTAATGAGTAACATTGGCTCGTCCCCTTTCTTTCGAAATACATTCTTCACGTTAGAGATGCCGGATCGTCAGTCTTCAGGTAGCATTAGCTTCCTTATCCAGAACAGTTACCATAACGTCTTAGCGGCACCATCAGACACAAACCGGTGGCATCTAAATGTGTCTTACTCTCGTTACCCTGAGGGAACGTGAGCGCCCCCGCACGTGCGTCCACTGCGCTGCCGCGCTGGTTTTTTTGTGTGTTGGTGCATGCAGGGGCACTGATACACCCCTGCATGCACCAACACAATGGACTCGTGAGCATCGGAGGTGCGAAAGCTTATGCAGGCAGTAATCGATGAGCATGAGAGTCAGCCACATTTTAAGCGCAGTAGCTATTTTTACTATAGTATGAGGTCGCTTCTGAAACCAGGGCACTGGATCATGAATACGTTCATGAGCAGGCACATCCATTGTAGGTGCCAGACATCGTTGGCGGAAAGGAGTCGCCCAGCAGGAGGGCCAGGCCGCCGCTCCGGCGGAGGGCGGCAAAGCCGGGGCAAGCCCGGCACCTACTGCAAGCAAAGCCGGGGCGAGCCCGGCACCTACTGCAAGGCATCGATGGGAAGGAAGATGCGTACGCTGACGCCTTCATTAGGGGTTGTCTTGACGGTCAGGGTGCCACCAGCGATGGCTAGCAGAGCGCTATGCGTGAGCAGTCCACCACCCGTTCCAGTGGTTGAGCTACTGGGAGAAACGATGCCGACTCCATCATCGGCCACAATAACTTCCAGGTGCGGATTACAGGACGCAGAGAGGGTGAGTCGTAACCGCCGGTGGATATCAGTCCCCCGGGCATGGCGAGCGGCATTGCGTAAAGCCTCCTGCACGGCCGCAAAGATCAGTTCAGCGATCGCGGGCGGCACAAGATCATCAATAACCTGCATGGTCTCCTCTGACACCTTCCATTCGACCACGTCAAAAGCCTGCTGAAAATCCTGTTCCAGCATGGTATGGATGGCAGTCATCATGCCATCACGCTCAAGGCGATGGGGTGCGCCGGTCGACATGGCCCGCATCATCGAGGCCAGCTGGCGATGGACAGTGCTGATCGAGCCAATGGCCTCGTGCAAAGTCTGCTCGACGCGCTCAGATTTTTCGCTATCCTGCCCGTGGAGGGAGCGCACCGTCTCCAGCCCCAGAAGAGCCAGGTGCAGCATCGGCAGGGTCTCATCGTGCAGCACACGCCGTTGCTGGGCGCCCAATAACTTGACGTCCACCACACGCCGTCGCAGCAGGCCAGCCACCGCCAGCATGGCTTCGTGATCGCGCAACGTATCCAGGATGCGCTGGCCGCAAGCCTGGGCCAGGTCCATATCTTCATTGGTAAACGCGCCACCATCCTGCCGGGGACCCAGATAAAGCCGGGCCACCAGACCCAACTCATCATAGATCGGCAAGACCCAACAGATCACCGGCATACCCTGCAATGACACGCGGATACGATAGGAGTGCAGGTCTGAGCGCAGAACTTTCGGATTCTGAATCTCGCCAGATACCGGCTCATGCAATCCACCACGGCTCAACTCCTCCACCTGATCAGATGCGTCTAAGATCGACCAGCGATAAGAGAAGCTTCTTCTCACGGGACCGGTCAGAACAACCAGGCGCGCGCAGCGTACCTCTAAGACTTCTTTACACAGGTGAAAGAAGAGCGCCTCCATGTTTTGTTCGGTCTTTTGCAGGTCAGTATTGAGCCAATGGCGAACGCTGGTACTACGCAAGAAGGGTCCGAGCAATGAAACATAGCGATCGTGCGCGGTATAGCTACTCCAGGTAAAGAGAGCATAGGCGCCAGTGGCAATAATCGTGATCAGTAGCAGGCTCCCTAGCGAACTATGCGTAATCCACATCAGAAATGAGATGAACAGCGCGCTCGCCGTCGCCACAAATACGATACCGCGCCACTGCTCAAAAAAACCACGTCGGGCCAGGGGACGCTCAATAAGGATGCCATGCCTGACAATCGAGTAACCAATCAGCAAGACGATCACAGCCACGCAGCCGGTCGCATAGATATCCAGCAGGATCAGGTTCATGGGGATACTATTGGGGTCGGCTGGTTGGGAAGCGGGCAGACCACCATTCGCCTGCATTCTTACCCAGGTAATGATCGACCAGACACCCAGCATACCCAGGCTGAGGGTCAAACAGACCATCAACAGGGCCGCCAGCAAGAGTACCGGACGCGCAAGGTGCCAGGATAATACGGGCTCATCCAGATTTTCCACGTCGATCTGGTCGTCCCAAAAAGCATCGACCAGGGCGCGCCGCAAAGAGTGGGTACGCACGCGCAGAACACCAAAGCGCCAGAGCGCGCCAAGCAGGCGCCCCACTCGCGCTGGTGTAAACCAGGGTCCGATCACACAGAATGTCACATAGGTTAAAAAGATCGGCAAAACCAGCAGCGGTAAAGATGGCCCCTGGGGCACAGCACCATTGACATCACTTCCATAGGCCAGCAGCAATAACGTTCCCCTGAACGTAAATACCGTCCGGTTGATGATCAAGATCGTCAACACGCTACAGCCCAGTAGCGCGCTACTCACCAGCAAATAGGGACGCCGATGGCGCCATTTACTATTGAGGAAAGAGGCATAGTACAGACCAATAACAAACCAGATATAGGGCACGCCAATGGCAGGGAACCAGACCAGGCGCCACAAAAAATCGGAGGATATGGGTCCGCTCGTTGTCCTGGAGAGAGAGCCAGAAATCAGCAACGCATGAATAAAGAAAAAGAGCGCCGCCAACCCCAGCCCTACCACACCTACACGCGCGATCATGCTGCGCCGATCCCCATTGAGCCACACGGTAAACGCCAGCCATAAAAAAGCGATCAGATTAAAAATCGATAAAGCCAGAGAGAGAGATTGTAGAAGCAGAGCCGAAGTCTGAAAAAATGGTACAGGCATTAGTTTTCTTCTTTATAGAGAGGGACCCATTCACCCCGGCGATCCTGTACCAGGGCCACGCCCTCTTCATCCCACATCACCATACGATTGAGCATATAAATCAGCGTCGCACGGGCACGCGCCACCTTATCATCGACGGCATTCTCGCTCAGTCCCCAGGCTGCGTAGATACGCCCATTGGTACGACTAACAGCTCGCTTATCATGCAAATTGAGGCGCGTCGCGATCTGCTCGTTGGTCATGCCCTGGGCCATCAACTCGGCCACGCGTAGTTCATTGGGCTCCAGAAGCGCTCGTGGAGACTGCTCATCCAGGTCGCGTACCTCTTGCACGCGATCCTCAATCTCCGGATCAACCAGGCTGCGACCGCTGACGGCATCGCGTAACAGCGGAACCAGCATGCTGGGCAGAAGATAATTGCTCTTGCGCACATAAGCATAGTGCGTCAGGATGCCGGAAGCACGAAACTCACGGTAATATTCGTCGTCATCCTGGATCGAATAAAACACCACCGGCATACGCGGCCGCTCACGGCGAATGGCGACCGCGGCCCCCACGCCACTTAAAGCCCGCCGACCCTCCCTGGGATCGCGCAATTGTACATCCATCAGGATGACGTCCACATCCAGTTCGAGCGCGCGCGCGACCGCTTCACGACCGGTGGCGGCCTCGCCCAGCACATGCACCTCTCTGGTAGCCTCTAATCCCTCGTACAGCGCTTTGCGCAAAGGACCGTGATCATCAACGAGCAATACATTTAATGTTCCCATATAAAAACGTGGCTACTCCATGCGCTGATATCAACCATTGGTCAGATGCACGCCGCACTGACCAATTACCTACTCCCCATAACTCCACCATACGTACTGCCAAGTATAGCAATTTTTGGCTGAAGAAGATAGCATCCGAAACCCCAAAATGTGCACCCGCGAACCTGGCTTCGGACATCTCATACTATCGCTTGAGAAAAATATCGTCTTGAAATCAAGCTAAGAAAACTATACTATAACACCGTACATAGTTCGAAGCTATGCATACAAAATATAGAGGTTGAAGAGAACATGACAACAGCTCCAGAGCAGCAAAAAAGCATCCATATCGGACTGCTTTTACATAACCACCAGCCAGTCGGAAACTTCCCCTGGGTATTTCAGCAGGTATTTGAAGAATCCTACTTACCCATGATCCAGGCCCTGGAACGGCATCCAGGTGTACGTCTCTCACTCCATTATACGGGATCACTCCTGGATTGGTTGGAAGAAACACATCCAGAGTTTCTCCGTCGAGTCGCCGCCCTGGTAGCACGCCAGCAGGTTGAGATTGTCGGCGGCGGTTACTACGAGCCGATTCTGCCATCGATTCCAGATAACGACAAGGTTACCCAGATTCGTCGCCTGACGGAGCGCGTCGAGGCCGACTTCGGCACACGTCCCACCGGCATGTGGCTGGCCGAACGCGTCTGGGAGCCGAGCCTGCCACGCTACTTAACTGAAGCGGGCATCCAGTGGACGATTCTGGACGATATCCATTTCAAGAATGTGGGCCTGGAAGATAAGGATCTCTATGGTTACTATGCCACCGAGGATCAGACCGGCATTCTGAAGGTCTATGCGACCAGCCAGTCACTGCGCTATACGATTCCCTGGCGCCCTCCTCAAGAAACCATCGAGACCCTACGCAAACTGGTCACTACGGCGGGAGATCGCATCGTGGTCATGGGCGACGATGGCGAGAAATTTGGTAGCTGGCCCGACACCCACCCCTACTGCTGGGGACCTGATGGCCACTCTGGCTGGGTCGACCAGTTCTTCGCCGCTCTGGAGGAGAATAGCGACTGGCTGCATACCACTCCTCTGGGCGAGTATGCGAACCAGCACGCGGCTCTGGGACGCGTCTATATCCCAACCTCATCATATATCGAGATGACCGAGTGGGCCCTTCCTCCACAACGCTCGTATCAGTTCTCTCAACTCTTACATCAACTGGAGAGCGAGCACCGCAACGACATTATCCAGTTTATGCGCGGCGGCTTCTGGCGTAGTTTCCTGGTTCGCTATCCAGAGATCAACAACCAGCATAAAAAGATGCTGCGCGTGCACGACACTGTCTATACCGCAGGTGGTAATGAAGAGGCCGGCCTGACCCATCTGCTCAAAGCCCAGGCCAACGATACTTACTGGCATGGGCTCTTCGGGGGCATCTATATGGCCCACGTGCGCTCAGCTATCTATCATCACCTGATCAAAGCCGAAAACGCCGCCGATCGCATCAACCATGGCCAGCAATCCTGGCAACGCTACGAGTTCACCGATTTCGAGCGCAACACGCTACAGCAATTGATCATTGAGAGCGATCAGCAAAACCTCTACCTGGATCCACAGCATGGTGGGAGCCTGTTTGAATGGGACCTGCGGCGCAGCGCCCATAATATGCTCAGCGTCATGACCAGGCAGGAGGAAAGCTATCACCAGACGTTACGCGCCTATGAGCAGGAACGTCGTCGCCACGTGACCGCGAAAGAAGAGACCCCGGCCAGCAGCGACCCGGGCAATCCACACAGCACCATCCGCACGAAAGAGGCCGACCTTGATCAATACCTGGTGCTGGATCGCTATCGCCGCAGTAGCCTGGTAGATCATTTCTTGCCTGCGGGCCTGCCTCTATCCAGCTATGCACAGGTGCGCTACGAGGAGCAGGGCAACTTCGCCAATGAACCGTATCAGGCCGACGTCAAGCAGGAGGAGGCGGGCATCACCATCGTGTTGAGCCGCGAGGGAATGGTCAAACGTCCCGGCGCCCTGAGCCCCCTGCCAGTCTCCCTGAGCAAAACCATCTTCGTTCCCAAAGGGGAAGAGAAACTGGTCATCCGCTACCAGATCGCCAATCAGGGGCAGGCCCGGCTTCAGAGCATGTTTGCCACGGAATTCAATATCAATCTGCTTGGTGGTGGCGGCAATCCACAGGCCTACTGCACCGTTGACGACCAACAACTGGAGAGCCACAGCTTTGATAGCACTGGCGAGGTCGCCAATGTGAGCTCGATGCATATCGGCAACAACTGGTTGCAGCAGGACCTGGGCATCGCGCTCAGCCAGCCAGCCAGCCTGTGGCGCTTCTCCATCGACACGGTCACCGGTTCAGAAGCAGGTTTTGAACGTACCCACCAGGGAAGCAATTTCACCTTCCTCTGGCCCATCACCCTGGACGGCGGTGAAAGCTGGAACGTCGAAATCACCGCACAGGGAACCCCGGCCTCAGTAGCCCGAAACTCCTAGGTCTATAGGACCAAACAGGCGTAGTTGCATGAGAGATCGATCTGTAACGTTGACTATATGGGGGAGAATCAATCTGACAACCCATGATTCTTCCTCTACGTAGAAACTACGTCATAGATTTGTCTCTTTTTCTTACCATTCACTGTATTAATAAAAAACGGCCAGGGAAACGGCGACAAATACACCTGTTGATATCTGGCATTCAGGCTGCCGGGATATTTATCGATTATTGTGTATGTGGAACAGGAAGGAGCAAGGACTGTGCAGAAGATCCTGGTGCTGCAACATGAACGAGAAGACCCCAAAGGATACCTGGGTGAGCTTCTGGAAGCTCGTGGTATCGCCCATGATGTAGTAGAGATCGAGAAGATGGCCCTCCCTGATCCATCACTCTATACGGCAATTATCGCGTTAGGTGGTTCGCAACATGTCTATGCGGAACAGGCATACCCGTACCTGGTCCAGGAAAAAGCCTGGCTACGCACGATTGTAGCGCGGGAGATTCCATATCTGGGCATCTGCCTGGGAGCGCAATTGCTGGCGGATGTATTGGGAGGACAGGTACGTCAGCATATTATGACAGAGATCGGCTTCTTTGATGTTCAGCTGACGAGCTCCGGTCAACAAGATCCTTTGTTTGCCGGCCTGCCCGGCTGTCAGAAGGTGTTCCACTGGCACGAAGATACATTTGACCTGCCGCCAGGCGCCCGGCTCCTTGCGACCAGCACGAATACGGAAAACCAGGCCTTCCGCCATGGGCGTTGCGCTTATGGATTACAGTACCATATAGAGCTTGACCACGACACGCTTAATACCTGGCTCTATCATCCGTCAATGAAAGAGAGTATGATTGCCATTCTGGGAATTTCAGCATATCAAAAGATCGAAGAAGAACGGGAAATACATTTTTCCATCTATCAACAACATACGAAAATGCTATTTGAGAATTTTCTAAGAATATGTAATCTGATCCATTGAAATGATATTCAGGAGTGCAAAACCCTTTTCTTTTCATCCTGCGATCTGCTATACTTGCACACAATAAGTTTATGCGACCCACACAACGGTTCGCCACATATGCTAATCCAGCGAACCAGCACTATATGCGGCAGGCACATCAGGGGTTGTGACAAAGTAGAGCATGTATAAGGATGTAGAGAATCAGCTTTAAAGGTATTCCTGGACCAAGTGGTCTGTTCTATTGTAAATGGTATAGACATGAATTATCAAGTGATGAGAAAAAGTACAACATCTATAGTAAAATCATTCGAAAGGCAGCAATCGACGAAGATGCCACACCAAACCAGACATAATAAGCGTACTACTATCCATCATCTTCATAAGCGATCACCTTTCGCTACTTCTAGTCGCAGCATCGCCAACGAACGCCATCCAACCCGTAATGAAGACAGCATGATCGTCGACGAGATCGGAGGTCTCTTCGCAGTCTTCGATGGCGTAGGAGGCAGCGCAGCCGCTGAAATTGCTTCGCAGACAGCCGCGAACTCAACACGCGAAGCCTGGAAGCTGATAATGAGCAGGAATCCTCATCGGCGCAAGATCTATACATTTCTAGAAGATTGCAATAAACGTGATCTCTGCAAGATCCTGGAAGACCTGATCCTGAAATCAGATGAGCAGGTACGCACCAGCGGCGCCCAACGTGCGGGCACAGATGATCTGGCCACCACCGTTGCACTGGCTGCTTTTTGCCGCCGGCCAGACTCTCACGAATATACAATGGTCTATGCACATGTGGGTGATAGCCGCGTCTATCTACTACGTGGAGATGAGCGTATCAAGCGCCTCACCAGCGATGATGGTCTCCTGACCAAGCTGATCGAAAATCAGATCGTTAATGAATACCATGCATTCCGCATCGATCAGGCAATGCGGGCCGATCAACTTTCTGAGGTCGAATACAACTACTTCCGGTTGCGCGGCGGTATTACCCAGGCCCTGGGCGGACCTATACCACCAACCATTCACACCAACAAAATAAGCATACGACCAGGGGATCGCATCCTTCTCTGTACAGATGGCATTCACGATAATCTGACCGACGAAGAGATCGAAGATATTCTAAGGACGAGTCCACGTTCATCGGCATCCCGCATCCTCGTTGAAAGCGCCCGCCAACGTTCCCATGAAGACCGTACCCAGACAATTCGCTCCAAACCCGACGACATGAGTGCTATTGTGCTTACCTGTCGTTTTTAGCAGGCGTTGATCAACAGGCGGCGTTAGCAGTAACATAGCATAAATATAGCGAGCACTTACAGGCAATGCATACCAGCGCTTGCTCGTAGCTCGCTGCGTCATCACGCCGCCACCCCAACAGCACCGCAGATCCCCCATCATCTACCAACAAGTATGTGAGTCACCGCCATGCGGACACCAACGCTGAGGCACGCTATCTTTTGCCGCCTTTTTGTCCTCAATCTAATTTTACCCCGCTCAAAAAGCATGCCGGAAGGAGAGATCAAGCTCCCAATATTGCAGTATGTCAATATTTCTGCCCGGTGATCCGATAAAGAATAGTGCTTGAATATCCTAGCACATAAGGGAGGGCTCATGAACTCTGTTGATATCGCACGTGCCTTTGTACAGCAAACATTCCCGAATTGTAAGGCCGCCATCCTTGCCGGGAGTGCTTCTCGAGGAGAAGAAACCGATACATCTGATCTGGACATCCTGGTGATTGTCGATAAGACACAGTCGGTCTATGAAGAGTCGCTAAACGCATTCGGGCGAGCGATCGACGTTTTGTTCTATACCCATGATGCCTGTCGCAAGCTCTTCAAAATGGAAATCCAACGCCGTCGACCGGTGGTGACGCATATGTGCGCGCACGGCATCATTTTAAAAGATCCGACTGGATTGGCGCTACAGATCCAGGATGAAGCCTGGCAGGTGCTACGCTATGGTCCAGAGGTGATGTCGCAGGAAGAACTGGACATGCATCGCAATGAACTGACGGATCAGCTTGACGATTTTATTGGCGCAAAGGATTGGCACGAGAGCAATATCGTCGCGTTTTCTTTGATCGTTGGCTCCATCAACCTTGTACTCAGCTCACGTCGCCACTGGATTGGGGCGGGCAAGTGGCTGCTGCGAGAACTGCAAGACTATGATCCTCAACTGGCACAGCAGTGCGTTCGCGCCATGGACAGCTTCTACAAGCAGGGGCGCAAAGATGATTTAATCGCCTTCGTAGAGCAAGCACTGGATCTGGTAGGTGGGCGGTTAGATAAAATTATCCACGGCAAAAAAGACACGCGTCCGAATGAAGGCCTGCTGGTATCCGAGACGTGATATAAAAAAAGAGGCGCAAAAAGAAGAGGCTTCAACCATGCCGGACTGGTTGGAGCCTCTTCAGCGTAAATTATGCCTGCGCGACGACAGCTTCAAACTGATCGCGATCAAGCTGCTCGTGTTCTATCAATGCGGCGGCCAGCGTTGTCAGCATATCACTGTGCTCTGTGAGAATGGCATGGGCCATAGCATGACCGTCCTGCAGGATACGCTGAACCTCCGCATCAACCAGAGAGTTCATCGTTACGCCACTGATGGACCTGGAGGGCATCGTTTGCGCATAATACCGGCCTGGAATGGGCCGGGCCACGCCATGTAGATGCAAATTGCCCTGTGCATCAGCGACCAGGGTCCTGGCCTGCGCAGGCACCGCGTCGGGATCGATCTGACGTAGATTTAGCTCATAGGATTCTTCCGGACGGTAGTCCGCGAACATTACGCCTATGCGCTCACTCATCCCCCAACGCGTAACCATCTTACGGGCCAGGTCGGTCACCACCTGCAAATCGTTTTCCGCCCCGGTAGTCACCCGTTCCACCCCAAAGGTTAGTTCTTCCGCCACCCGGCCTCCCAGGCCGACCGCGATCCGCGCCATCAACGTTTCACGGCTGTAGTTATAGCGATCCATTTCGGCGCTAAACTGTGTTACGCCCAGACTCTGTCCGCGCGGCAAAATGGTCACGCGATTCACTCGATCAGCTTCGGGAAGGTAGTGCGCAACCAGCGCATGACCACCTTCGTGAACCGCAATAATGCGGCGCTCATCCTCGCTCATCACCAGGGGTCGTAACGCACCCAGTTGAATACGGGCCAGCGCCTCTTCGAAACATTCGTGGGTGACCGCCATTAAATCTCTTCGCGCCGCGGAGAGGGCAGCTTCATTCACCAGGTTGGCGAGATCAGCACCAGTCATGCCAGTGGTCAGACGGGCCAGACGCTCTAACGAGACATCCATAGCCAGAGGCGTCTGACGCGAATGCACGCGCAAGATGGCTTCGCGACCAACACGATCCGGTGCAGACACCGTGATGCGCCGATCAAAACGACCGGGTCGCAGTAGCGCCTTATCCAGGATATCTACCCGGTTGGTGGCCGCCATCACAATCACAGCCTGCCGCGCATCAAAACCATCCAGTTCAACCAGCAGCTGGTTCAGAGTCTGGTCTCGTTCATCGTTGCCTGTAGCACGCACCGAGCGCTTGCGCCCTACCGCATCGATCTCATCGATAAAGATAACACACGGTGCTACGTGGCGCGCTTGCTGAAAAAGATCACGCACGCGGCTGGCACCAACACCGACAAACATTTCAACAAATTCAGAGGCACTGATACTAAAAAAAGGAACATGCGCCTCGCCCGCGACCGCTTTGGCCAGCAGGGTCTTGCCAGTGCCAGGGGAACCCACCAGCAGGGCGCCTCGTGGGATGTGAGCTCCCAGACGACTAAATTTCTCCGGTTGGCGCAGAAACTGCACCATCTCTACCAGTTCAGATTTAACTTCATCGATACCAGCAACATCGGCGAACGTCACCGAAGGAATATTGGCAATCGGGGCCGCTCCAGATTTGCTCGCGGCCGTAGAGGAACCACGTATACCGGATAGGGGCTTCGCGTTATGGGATTGAGTCGGTGGAGGTGATACACCCTCGGGTAAACGATCAAAGCGCCTGGCCCGGCTTTTACCTATCTGACTGACGCGATCATCCATGAAGCCAGGCGAATTACGCCTGTTGCGCAGCACAAAAAACACCAGCAGCAAACCAAGCAACAGCAGTAAAGGCGCGAAACGCAGCAGCATGGTGAAGAGCAAAGATGGCTGTGGCGTAGAAAGAACGTGAACATCGACGTGCGAAGACTCTAGCTGGTTCATGAGCAGATCTTTGCCACCGGCTGGGATGCGCACATAAAGCGTGTGCTGCTCAAAAGCAGTGGTATCCTGTGAAGCAGACAGGGTGCTGCCATTATTGGCTAAGGTATTATACCATCCCGCAGGATCAATCTGAGTCTCTTTTCCAATTTTAGTTATATCTTTAGATGGTTGAAGCGGATATTTAAGTAAGGCATGAACATCGTCATCTTGAATGGCCACCGCCGAAACATTTCCACTTTGCAACTGATGTATCAGGGTCGTGTAGTCAACAACTTGCGATCCATCGTTCGGGTCATTCGCACCTGGTGCTGGTAGACGCAAACAGATAGCAAGCAGTAATACGCATAAAACTACAATGAGTGTACATGTAAGAGCAGCATTACGGTGATGACGAAAAAATTGCCCCATCCTCCGCCCATAATCACGTATAGGTCGCTGTTGACGCCTCCAATTACCCGGCTTCATGCGGCGACTAGCCTTATCATCCATACCTTCACCTCGCCTAAAACAGGTTGTTCTATTACTAAGATCTCGATGCTAGTTCCCATGAAAAGAGAACTATCTATAAACCAGAAAAGAAAATGCTGTCTCGTCAGCACTTTATAGGTATAAAAAAAAGCATTCTATATCATCATCACAACCCTGTGGTTGTGAGCTTGCTTTCTTTCATATACTATTTCTACTATTTCAGGCCGCCACATCCACGTTCGCAGTCAGAAATAGACAACCATCAACCTACGTTGGGAAAACAAACGCTGCTTGGAGTTAAACTAGCTGTAGTTTATCGCGTTTCACCACGCACCGTACTACCCACAGTACTTTCTTCTTAGCACATATTATGTCAAGCCATCTCAAAGTGTATCACCGCATAGTCTTTAATAGCCTTAGAAGAAGCCACGCTTCCGACACATTCCCTATTTATAATGGTAGATAACATGAATAGCGCCATCGATAAAATCGACCGCGCTGTTTAGGGTAACGTATTCGTATAACCTGGCACACGCCATCCTTACTTCTATTACGTTGCCATTCTCTCTACATGATACACATTTCACCCATAATGGGTACCACTTGAAACAAAAAGAGGCAAGACGCCTCTACAGGTGTCTTGCCTCTTTTTGTTTCAAGTCCCAATTCACTGGGGCACATAAGCGCCCCAGCGGCCGCTACGCGGCCGCCCAGTTTATGTGTGTGATGGTGCGGCAGGTGCGCATGCGCACCTGCCGCACCATCACACACATAAACTGGGCGCATCTGCAATGCTCACGAGTCCATTTTATGCTAGTACAGAAAGGAGTACGCATGCGCACCTGTCGCACCATCACACATGACCGGTAAGCGCCGGTGATACTCATGAGTCTTGTTTTATGTTAGTGCATTGAGGGCGCGCATGCGCACCTGTCACACCATCACACATGACCGGTGAGCATTGCAGATGCTCACGAGTCCATTTTATGCTAGTACAGAGGAGGGCGCATGCGCACCTGTCACACCATCACACATGACCGGTGAGCATTGCAGATGCTCACCGGTCCATTTTATGCTAGTACAGAGGAGGGCGCATGCGCACCTGTCGCACCATCACACATGACCGGTGAGCACCGGTGGGACCCATGAGTCTTGTTTTATGTTAGTGCATTGAGGGCGCGCATGCGCACCTGTCGCACCATCACACATGAGCGATCTCACACCTACAGTGCCCAGAAGTCCGTTTTGTGGTGGTGCATCGGGTGCGCATGTGCGCACCCGATGCACCACCACAAAAATAACAGCGCGGCTGCGTAGCAGCCGCGCGTGTGGAGGCGCTCATGTACCCCTAAAATGACAAGATTAAATCACTCTCTAGGAGAGTTGTTGCTCCAGGAAGCGGGCAATAGCGGGATAGGCCAGCAGGCGATTGCTGCGCTTAATCAAGCCATGCCCTTCATCTTCAAAACGCAGGTATTCCACAGGAACCTGGCGTCGCTGGAGCGCGGCGACGATCTGTTCGGCTTCGCCCACGGGGACGCGTGGATCATTGGCACCATGCACCACAAACAGTGGAGCGGTAATTTTATCGACGGAACGGATCGGCGAAATCTGCTCCAGAAACTCGCGATCGTTCTCAAGGCTACCATATTCGGCTTCGCGCAGCTTGCGACGCCAGGGTCCCGTGTTTTCCAGGAAGGTGACAAAGTTGGCGATACCCACGATATCAACGGCCGCCGCCCACAGATCGGGGTAGGTAGTGATCGCCGACAGGACCATGAAGCCACCGTAGCTTCCTCCCATCACGACGATGCGCTTGCTGTCGGCGATACCACTATCGCGCAGCCAGAGGGCCGCATGCTGTAGATCTGCCACAGAGTCCATACGCAGGCGTACATCGTCCAGGCTCTGATAATCATACCCATAGCCAGTACTGCCGCGTACATTTGGGGCCAGCACGGCAAATCCTTGAGACACAAAATACTGGGTTACCGGATCAAAAATGGGACGCGCCTGTCCCTCTGGCCCACCATGAACATTGATAATGACAGGCAGCTGCTTTTGCTGTCCTGTCGGGAGATAAAGAAAACCGGGTATCTCGCGACCATCAAAGGTGGGATAGTGCACCAGCGAAGGATTGACAAAGGATGCTTGCGGAATGCCGCCGCGAGAGCTCTGGGTCGCGCGCACGATAGCCTCCGCCTCCAGGTCCCAGACCCAGACATCCATGGCATCATCAGCGGTAGCATACGTCAAAGCCAGCCGTGAGCCATCTTCAGACCAGGTTAAATCATAGATGACGCCTCGGGGAAGGGTCGGCGTCAGCAACGACCGTCGCTGCTCCCATCCCTGCGAGACATCGAACAGCGACAGCGTGGAATAGCCATCCTCATTCACAACCATCGCCAGACGGGTGCCGTCTTTACTCACTTGCAGCTGCTCCACATCCCAGCGATCTTCGCCCAGATAGCGCATGGCCAGGGTTGACAGATCCAGGTAAGCCAGTGAACGGAACTGGCGCTCATGGTTGCTCAAGAGATACAGTCCCTGGCGATCAGCTGACCATGCCGCCGAGTGATAAACCGCCCCACGCCCATCCAGTTTCATTTCGGGGGTCAGCGCCCGCTCGGTAGCAGTTGCGCGATCCACTAGTAGCAGCTGACTGCGTGTGTTGGAGAGCCAGCGCGTCAAATAGACCTGTGAGCCATCTGGCGAATAACCATGGGCATAGTTAGTCCCATCGTGCTGCAACAGCAAACGCTGCTCACCGCTAACGATCTCCATCTCATAAATATCGAAGTAGCGGGCATCGCGCTCATTGCTGCTATAGGTGATGTAACGCCCATCCGGGGACCAGTCACCAAAGATGTGCATCACCTCAAGGTTTGAGGTAAGCGCGGTCAGTTGTGAGCCATCAGCCGCCAGCAAAAAGAGCTGAGCCCGCTCATTGCCACCGATATCACCCGAGACCAGTATGGTGTCTTCATGAGGAGCGTACACCGCGCCGGACACGCGCTCACCACGGAATGTCAACTGCTCTGGCCAGGATGGGATCGCGGCCTGCATATTCAAGTCGACGCTCCAGACCTCCGCCACACCGGTAATATTGGTCAAGAAACTTAGCTTCTGGCCATCCGGAGAAAAATGTGGTCCGAAAGCGGTACGCACATTGAGATAACGCTCAAAACTATACGTCTCTTTTGCCATGCCCGATTTCTCCAATTCCTTTTGCATTTGTATTATGCGTTGATGCTACGCATACTCAACTGTATCCGGCTGCGCTTGATGTCGATATCCAGCACGCGCACCTGTACCACCTGCCCAACCGAGACCACGCTGAGAGGATCACGTACGAAGCGGTCAGCCATCTCAGAGACGTGAACCAGTCCATCATGCTTGACGCCGATATCGATAAAGGCGCCAAAATCAACCACATTGCGCACCGTTCCCTGCAAGATCATACCTGGCTGCAGATCCTCCATCTTCAACACATCGTGTCGCAGGATAGGCGCGGGTAGCTCATCGCGGGGATCAAGTCCGGGCTTCTCCAGGTTTTCCAGGATATCGTTGAGCGTCGGCAAACCTACGCCGATCTTTTCCGCCAGGTCCCGCCAGGCTGCAGCCTCACCGGACGCACCAGCGTTGTCCCGATTGCGATTTGAGCGGCCCAGGCTATGCTGCAGCTTGATGAATTGCCGGAACTGCGCGATGCGCTCGGCCGGTCTGGCGTTCTTCTGCTCCCCTTCGGGCAGCATCTTCAGCAGCGCGCGCGCCGCCTCGTAACTTTCGGGATGGATGAATGTATTATCCAGCGGCTCACTGCCATTGGCGATCTTCAGGAAGCCCGCCGCCTGCACAAAGGTAGCCTGGCCCAGACCCGCCACCTTCAGCAGTTCCTTGCGCGTCTTAAATGGACCGTTGGCCTCGCGGTACTTCACAATCGCGTTAGCGACGCGTGTATTGATGCCAGAGACATGCTTCAACAGGGCAGCCGAGGCCGAATTGACCTCGACACCGGCGAAGTTGACGCACGAAGCCACCACCCGCTCCAGTGCCGCCGCCAGTTCCTTTTGATCCACATCATGCTGGTAGAGCCCAACCCCAACGGCCTTGGGATCGATCTTCACCAGCTCGGCCAGGGGATCCTGCAGGCGGCGCGCGATTGAAATGGTACCGCGTTGGGTCGCGTCCAGGGTAGGAAACTCTTCACGCGCGGCCTCCGATGCTGAGTAGACTGAGGCGCCCGCCTCGTTGACGATCATATATCCGATTGTTTCCGCGTCCGGATTGTGTTCGGCCAGTTCCCGTAAAAGATCGGCCACAAGTTGTTCGGTCTCACGTGAAGCCGTACCGTTGCCGATGGCGACCACGGTAATCTGATAGTCGGTCAACATCTGCCGTAACAGCTTGCGCGCCTTATCCGCCTGGTGCAGATACATGGTATCGGAGGTAATATATTTGCCTGTCTCATCCACGATGGTAAGCTTACAGCCCGTACGGTAACCCGGATCAATGCCCAGCACCTTTTTGCCGCGCAAGGGAGGCTGGAGCAACAGGTTACGCAGGTTGGTGGCAAAGACATTAATGGCATGCTCTTCAGCTTTGCGCGTCAGTTCCACGCGCACCTCGCGCTCCATCGAGGGTGAAAGCAAACGTTTATAGCCATCCTCCATGGCCTCACTCAATAGTGGAGCAAATGGTGAAGTGGCCTTGATCGGATAATGGGTCGTAATGTCCCGCTGGGCCTGCTCATAGGGGAGTGAGATATTGACGCGCAGCACATCTTCGCGCTCACCACGATTGAGCGCCAGAACGCGATGGGGTACCAGCTTCGTCACATTCTCATTAAATTCATAGTAGAGCCGGTAGACACCGTTTGGATCTTTCTCCGCGACCTTCTCGGGATCGGTCACGCGCGCGCCCACGGCGGAGTCCCTGAAAAAGGTGGTGCGTACCGAGCCGCGCACATTGGCATCTTCAGCGATCATTTCCGCCACGATATCGCTGGCCCCGGCATACGCTTCCAGACTGGTATCAACCCCTTTCTCGGCGTCCAGAAATGGCTGCGCGTGTTCTTCCAACACCGCCTGGGCATCTCCCATTATCTCCGGCTGACGTAAAATGATTTCGGCCAGCGGAGCCAGCCCTTTTTCACGCGCGACGCTAGCGCGCGTCTTACGCTTCGGTCGATACGGAAGATAGAGATCCTCAACCTCCTGCAAGGTCTTTGCCGCCTCAATCTGCGCGGCCAGTCCGGGCGTCAGCTTGCCCTGCCCCTCAATCAGCCGATGCACGTCCTGCTTACGCTCAAACAGCGCCCGCAACGCCGCCGCCCGGTCGGCGATCATCTGAATCTGCACCTCATCCAGACTACCCGTTACCTCTTTACGGTACCGCGCAATAAATGGCGTCGTATTGCCTTCATCGATAAGCGCAATCGTGCGCGCGATCTGTCCCGTGCCAAGATTAAGCTCGGCAGCAAGGGTGCGGGCAATATCGTCAACCGACAACACAGCAATCGTCTCTGCCGCAGCCCTCGCTGCATGGTCAAGTGGTTCTTGAGTCGTCAATTATCTAAGCCTACCTTCCCTGAACAATTAGAGAGGTTCTTTTTTTCATTGAAATAGAAGTAAACGTTTCCTCCCATCGTCGGGAGAACGTCCACCCAGTATAACACTTCATTCAGGCTGTTTCTATACGTCATGATGACTATACGATCGTCGGCCAGGCCCGTCTCCTTTTATTTCAATGGAGGTGCAGCAGGGGCACGGATGCGCCCCTGCTGCACCTCCATTGAAATAAAGAATGGGGATGCCTGCATTCCCCACGCTCGGGGGCATGCAATCTAAACATTTTAGATACGTTGCGCTTCCTGACGATGGGCGCGGCCCCATAGACCACCCAACCAACCAAGGATCCAGGCAATGAGCAGGCCCAGCAACATAAGAAACAAAAAATTGACGAAGGGCGTTTGTTTGGTCAGGAAAGCGGGGATTACGGGCCAGTGTGGCTGCACAAAACTCCAGGCCTGCGTGAATAAAGCGCGCGAATCGCCCTGAGGATTATAGGTCATTAAGGTTTGATAGCGTTGGGTGGCACCAATCAACAGACCCAGCAGCATACCGACCCAGAAAACAACGGTGCCCCAGATACCGGTCCAATAGCCGGCCCAGGCTCCGCGAATCGAGCTACCACCCCGACGCGTGGTTATAAAACCAGCAAAGACATAGAACAGGAAGCCGAACACCGTCGCCAGATAAAAATCTGCCGCTTCCTTCAATGCCAATACCATCAGGGCCGCCAGGCACCCCTGAATTAATCCCCACAGGCAGCCCTGGCTGGACGGATTGGGTAAAGGCCGATTCTGAGCCGCATACGCACGGGCGCGCTTCTTCTGTTCCGCCGGAGATAACGGGGGAGGATAAGGATATCCCGGCGCTGGTTGTGGGACTCCTCCCTGACCCGGTGGCAAAGCGGGATAACTGATCTGCTGCTGAACTCCATTTCCGTTATAGCCATAAGATTGTTGCGGTTGCATAAATGGATATGGTGCTTGATTGTAAGCTGAAGGACCTGCGCCTGGCTGAACCGGTGGCATCACCTGAGACGGTGAGCGGACGGCGATGGTTGGATCATTGTGTGGTCCCGCGTAGCTGTGCGCGGGAGGAGGAGTTAGAACGGAACCCGCTGGCCCCATCTGGACCGCGATAGTTTGATCATTATAGGCATCAAATGATGGCTCACGCAAGATCCGGGCCAGTTCGCCCATGCTCTCAAAGCGCTGGTCCGCGTGGAGCGACAGCGCCTTCAGCAGAACCCACTCCATCTTTGGTGAGATCGATGGGTTGAGCAGGCGTGGAGCAATCAACTCATCATGCACACTGCGACTGGTGGCGACGGGAGGGAGACGATTCGTCAGTAAAATATACATCGTCGCTCCCAGCGAATAGATATCTGACTGCGGTGAAGTCTTGCCGATATATTGCTCAAGCGGGCTGAACCCTTCGCTCACCGCGCGCCCCAATGTCTGTGTGCTCGCGTTAGGATCGTAAAGCTTGGTCAGGCCAAAATCAAGCAGGACGGCGGTATTGTTTGGCGTCAGCACGATGTTGCCCGGCTTGATGTCGCGGTGCATCACTGGTGGGCGACGATTATGGAGCTCTTGTAGCGCATCCATCAGCGGGAGTAGCCAGTTTAAAACCTCCTGCTCGCTACAGGGACCACTGGACAACTGACCTGGCACCTGCTCGCCCACCCTGCCACCAGGAACCCGCGAACGCAACACCTGCAGCAGGTTCTGCCCCTCAATCATCTGCATAATCAGATAAAAACGCCCATTGGCTTCAAGGGCGTCATATACCTCCGGCAGATGGGGGCTTCTCACGGTAAATAGTACGCTCGCCTCCATCAACGCCTGGCGGCGGGCGGCGGGCGTGACATCGTACGTCTCTTTGATCGCGCACGGACGATTCTTTTCGCTCGTATCAACCCCGCTATAGACCGCGCCAAAGCCACCCTGATTAATCAGATTGCCAACAATATAGTGGCCCCCGATAAGCGTTCCTGGTGTTAATGCGACTGGTAAGCTCATGAGCGAGCATGGACCTCTACTTTCCACGAGACATAAACAGGAATGACAACCAGTTCAGAAATGCGCAACATATTTACGTTACAAGGCAACAGGCGGTTACAGTAAATATTCTTTTTGTTAAGCATTTGTGTCGGCGACCCCAGCCACTATCATAGCACACCATACACTATCAGTGAATAATTTACCCGTTTTCTTACCATACTCCTGTATGGCCGTGCCTTCAGCCATCCGGGCACGCAAAAAAGATCCCTTTAGATAGGTTTTGATAGGTTCACTGGAATAACGCAGCACTCTTTGCTGTTCTCATGGGTATACTAAAAAAGGCGCAACACTTCACGTGGCCAGGTGTACAGACCCTGTTGAGAACAGACAGGCAGCCGACACAATAATAAACAGAGTAAACGTGGGTGGCAATCTTCAAAGAGAGGATGTTGTTGCTTGCAATACCATATACGTATGATACAATAAGCCAAGACTGAACTGATCTACGTACATGTTGCAGAAGAAGAGAGCAAGCACTTGGAACGAAATGTGATGTTTAACGCAGAACGCGACCGTGATAAGGCGGCTGAACCTGAACGCGAAAATGTAGCGGAAGCTGATATCAGTAACCTGGCACAAAGCGATAGCTTACGCCTCTATCTTCGTGAGATTTCACGCATTCCTCTGCTCTCTGCAGCAAGCGAGTCGCGCCTTGCAGAGAGAGCCGAACAGGGCGACAAAGATGCACGAAACCATCTCATCGAAGCGAATTTGCGCCTGGTTGTCAGTATTGCCAAAAAATACGTCGGCCAGGGTCTTTCTCTGGAAGACCTCATTGGTGAAGGCAACATCGGTCTCATCAGAGCGGTGACCAAATTTGATTACCGCAAAGGTTTTCGTTTTTCTACCTATGCGACATGGTGGATTAAACAGGCTATCACGCGTGCTATCCTTGAGGGGACCCGTGTTGTGCGACTCCCTGTGTATATTATGGAAGAGGTGATGCGCGTCAAACGCACCACGCGCCAGTTATACCAGGAAATGGGACGCGAGCCAACACCTGAGAGTATCGGTGAGCGACTCGGCATGACCGCAGAGCGTGTGAGTGAATTACTTATTTGGGCAGAAAAGGTCTTTTCACTCGATGCCCCTCTTTCGGAAGAAGAGGAAAATACCCTCGGCGATATCATCGAGGATATGCACGAGCGGGGGCCGACCGAAATTACAGATCAGCAGTTACTACGTGAAGAAATTCGCAAGGTCCTGGGACAACTTACAGTGCGCGAACGACAGGTCATCGAATTGCGCTTCGGCCTCATCGACGACCATGATCACACGCTGGAAGAAGTGGGCAAAAAGTTAAAAGTTACGCGTGAACGTGTACGTCAGATAGAAGAACGGGCGATTCGTAAATTACGACACCCGCAGGCCAGCCGAATTTTGAAAGATTATCTGGACTAAATAGTGCCGACTACGGCATTGAGGGTGCAAGGCATAGCATGGCTTTGCACCCTTTTTTATCTAGAAGCGTGTCAGACTCTCGTCACTCTGGGGGCGCGTGGTCGCCCCCGCACGCGCGTCCGCTGCGCAGCCGCACTGGTTTTATATGTTGGTGCATGGGGTGCGCATCTGCCCACCCCCCCATGCACCAACATATAAAGAGGTGGTGGGCTCACCGAAATCAAAAGCTCATGAGGAAAGAAGGCGTACACAACGCAAGTCAGGCACGTTCTAAACAATGTGTCTTACGCTTGTACAAAAGGGACCTTCTTCAGCTACACTCTTTCGGTGGGGACAGAAAATCTGGACGTATAATGTATTGGAATATAAAATAACGTAAGATAGATATAAATTTAGTAGCCCCTTCACGTTTAAATAATGATATATAATCGTAGGTATATATAGTCGCTCTGCTGGCACAATGCAGCAGGTGGCCTGATCCTACAACTGGTTGGCATAAGTAATGCGTGCAGAAAACCAGGGCGCGCATTTTACCATTTTAAAAGGAGAGAAACTCACGGCTACACATTTCATGGGCAAGGTACTTTTGGTCGCGGCTACTCTAGAAGCAGGCATCATCCGTCTAGTTCACTAGCAGTAGTTGTACTATGGGGGAACCAGAGAGTCTTTGCGATAGCCGTAGAGCCGTTATCCATCACTACAGATGGACAATTCTTCATACCAGAAAGGAGAGCGACATGCGGCGTGCTGTTTACCGTATAGCGCGCATTTGTCGCAGCCTACTATGAATGAACTGGCAGGGCACATTCTTGGCGGATATTACCTGGAAGAGGAAGTTGGTCGGGGAGCAATGGGGGTTGTTTACCGAGCGAAACAGTTGGCTTTGGGACGTGAAGTCGCCATTAAAGTGCTCCCACAGGGTCTGGCCCGTGATGCATCCTATGTGGCACGCTTTACCCGTGAGGCCCAGATTATCGCGGGCCTCAATCACCCCAATATTGTACAGATTTATGATGCGGGGCAGCAGCAAAAATTGCTCTATTTTGCCATGGAATTTGTACAGGGCCCAACATTGGCCAGTCTCCTGAACCTAGATGGCGCGATCGCTCCTTATTTTGCCGTAGAATATGCAGCCCAGATTGCCGATGCGCTGGATGCCGCCTATCGTGAACGCAACGTTATCCATCGCGATATTAAACCTGAAAATCTTATGCTCAATCGCTGGGGCAAAATTAAAGTAATGGATTTTGGGCTGGCGCGCGCTCCTGGTCTGCAGGTCATTACGGTGGCACGTACACTGGTTGGTAGCATTTATTATTCTTCGCCAGAACAGATCTGGGGCTACACCCTGGATAATCGGAGCGATATCTATGCCCTGGGAGTCGTACTTTACGAGATGGTGTGCGGACGCCGTCCATTCACCGGCAGGTCAATGCCTGAAGTCACCCAGGCCATCATTCAGGGTCAACTACGGCCACCCCGCATGCATAATGCCGCGCTACCCGAGGCGTTGGAGCAAATTATCCTCAAAGCCCTGGAACGCGACCGCCATTATCGTTATCGCGAGGCGGGTTTGATGGCGCACGAGCTCCGTGAGCTTCACCTGCCACCTCCCAGCAATGATCCCCGTGCGTCGCAATCGCCCTATGGTCAGCCGCAGCAGAAAAAAATGGCTCAACCACCAAGAAGGCCGCAGGCAGCATTTCCAAGCTATCGGGCCACCATAGAGCAGCAACATACCCATCGGACACCAGCGGTACGCCCACAATCGACCCAGGGCTTCGCGCCTATTTCTGTACCTCCACAACAGCGGGCAGCCCAGGCAACCCAGGGCTTCGCGCCCCTCTCCCATGGCAATACGCAGCCCATGTTCAGGCAGTCCTCACAAGGTCTGGATAGGCTATCCCCTCCATCGCAACAGCCTGTGGGCCCATCACAATCCACACAGGGCTTCACGCGTATGCCTGCGCCTGATCAACAACAGTACAATACCTCCCCAGCTCAATCTACGCAGAATTTTTCACGCCTGCCTGCCGAACAGTCACAGCCAGCACAGGGGGTACCAACCACACCCATCCTGCCAGTAGACGGAGATGGAGAACAAAGAGTGAAAAATCAGGACGGGAGCGCAAATTCCTCGCAGAGGGAAAAAGAGGAACCAGGTCTCAGCTTCTGGGATCAACTGCATAAGTTGTTCAAAACTCCTGAGCGCTAATAGCTTACAGGAAATAAAGCAATTCAGAAAGGGCGGGCGCACGTCAATAAAAACGACAACAATTTGGCAACCCGGTTACACTAATAAAGGCACCGTTCACAATGCTTATTGACGGTGCTACATGTGCTGATCTCTTGTATTTAAATAATGGCCACCGCACGAACAACCAGCAGTCTATGCAAAAGAAAGCGTATTTGTAGTCTATGCAGCAAGAAAGTATTCAAGCAGCACTCGCACTTCTTCTGGGTCCGAAAACGGAATATCGGACACGTTTACGCGCCACACGCAGGCTTGCCAAACAGGGATCTACGATCCTCCCCCTGGTTCTGAGTACCTTCAGCAATTATCCGGAAATCACCAGGCCTGAATGGCCCTGGTGGCCACCACAATACGAGCATACCAGTCGCCTCTTGCTGCAATTGAGTCAGCATGAAAAGATGCCATTAGAAGATCTCTTGCGCCATCCTATCCTGGGCGACGCCCCTGGACCCGTCTTATGGACCAGCATTATGGAGGCGGCAGGGCTGATACCGCAGGAGGATAATGAAGCATTGCTCTGCCTGGGGTTGCAGACAGCCTGGGGCTCGGTTCGTTACGCGGCCGCCATGGCGCTGGCTACACGAGCCAGAGCACATAACCTGCATCCTTCTACCTGTACGCAACTGCACCAGCACCAGGAAGAGCAGGAAAGCTATCCAGTGCGTCTGACCGCCTCATATGCCCTGTTAAATAATGGAGATCCGGCGGGCCTCGAGCAGCTCATATGCTTCTTATCAGCCGATGTGCCGGATGAAATACGAAAAGCAGCGACCTTTATCCTGGCGACTGAGCGTCTGTTGCAGGTCACGCACGAAGAGCAGGAGCGATTGGCGACGCGCCTGATCGAGCTTTTGAACGATGATGACGTTGAAATTGCCCAGCATGCCGCCCATGCCCTTGGCAAGGTCTCCATGTCTCAGACTATTTTGCAACTCTACCCGTTATTGGAGACCAGCGATGAACGCTTACAAATCCTTGTACTCACCATCCTGGAAGAGAGCGCACAGCGCGACAAGACACTGCGTCATCAAATGCGCCAGCATACGTTAACCATGCGCCTGCTGCCTATGCTTAAATCAGCCCATCCTGACCTGCGGCGACAGGCCTGCTATACCCTGGCAGCCTGTGGAGGTGAGTATATCGCGGCTGTGTTTGGAACTATTGTGATGAATAGAGAGCATCCGGGGCAGGGAGAAGTTATCGAGTGCCTACGCTGCTTCCACAGTGCCTTGCGCGCGCCACTGCGGGGACACATCGTGCGCTGGCTACTGCGCGCACTGGCCACCTCCGAAGAAAACCTGCAGGTGACCGCGCTGGACTCGCTGGCGCAACTGCTCTGGCAGGCGCGCAACAACGGCCGCCAGTCCGCCTGGGAAGAGATAGGGCAGGAGGTTATAAAGAACGATGTCTTCAAGGCCTTACTTCATGCGTCCAGTCCCCTGCTGAGGCAAAGGGCGCTGGAATTATGTGCGGCCCTGGGCAAGCTCTTGCACGCCACACCAGAACTACGCCCATATATCCAATCGCTCCTGCTCGATGACAGCGATAGTGGCGTCCGCGCCTGCGCCGCCTACATTTGTGCTAAGACAGATGCGCGCTGGGCTATTCCCGACCTGCTACAGGCTCTGCTCGATAGCGACGAGTATGTCGCCTCTACCGCCCTGCATGCGCTGGCAGATATTACATTCGCTCAAGACACGATCGTCGTCTACGCGTTCACCGAATTGGCGCGCCTGCAAGAAGATACATTGCCTTCAATCCAGAATCTGGCCCTTGAAGCGCGCTCAATCCTCAAAAAATGGCAAAAAGCACAACAGAACGAGGAGCATAAGACGTTGCACAGTTTGAGCTAAACCCCTATACTATAAGGCAAAGAGCAAGCAAAAGACAGCGGAATTGTTCAAGGAGCATGTATGAATCCAACACAGATTAGCCTGAGCATAGCATTTATCGCGGGGTTAGCCTCGTTTCTCTCTCCCTGCGTGCTACCTCTGGTCCCTATCTATCTCGCCCAACTCGTAGGGCCCAGCGTTTATCAGGCCTCCGCGACCAAACAAACTATTTCAACACGCCTGACAACATTCTTGCATGCCGCGACCTTTGTGCTGGGATTCACGATTGCTTTTGTGGCACTTGGGGCTACGGCCAGTACGCTGGGGAGCTTCTTGCGTGACCACCTGACCATCCTGCGCCAGACTGGTGGTATCATCATGGTAATCTTTGGACTCCATCTAACAGGATTGCTGCATATTCCGTTTCTCAATCAGCAGAAACGCATCACCTTTATTCCAGAGCATCCTGGCTATCCAGCCTCGCTCGCGATGGGGCTGATCTTTGGCATCGCATGGACCCCGTGCATCACGCCTATCCTGGCAGGCATCTTGATCCTGGCAGCCAATGCCACTACGCTCCAACATGGCGTTGGTCTGCTCCTGGTCTATTCACTGGGACTGGGCGTTCCCTTCCTCCTGCTAGGGCTGGGCATTAACCAGATGAGCCAGGCACTCAAGTGGTTCAAGCCACATCTGGGCAAGATTGAAACCGCCACGGGTATTCTGATGATGATCGTCGGCTGTATGATCTTCTTCAACGTACTGACCTATATCAATTCAATCTTTACCTCGGGCATCAACTTATAAACCAATACAGAAGAAGCATGCGAGAGGACGTTATGGAGCACCGAGTTCAGCAGGAAATGTCCGCAGGAAATACGTGCTATCCCTGGCTTAACGGCCTGCTTGCCGTATGCTATCTTGCACTGCTGGCCACCGCGATATGGTGTCCAGGCGCAACCCTGCTGGAGCGATTACGCTGGCTGGATAGTGGGATCTGTGCCCAGTTGCTCACCCATTCACTGTATCCAGGCGGAGAGAGATTGCCACTGTGCTCACGCAACACAGGCATCTACCTGGGCTTTTTTGTGACAATGATCATGGTATTTATCAGGAAACGCGGACGCGCACAGGTTCTTCCTAAAAAATCTCTGATTATCGCGCTCTGCGTGGGTATCTGTTTTCTAGCCGTCGATGGCATCAACTCGCTGTTCGTTGACCTGGGCATCTCGCACCTCTATCAACCAAACAACCTGTTGCGCCTGGCCAGTGGTCTGCTCGCCGGTCTTGCCATGGGCGTCTTTGTGCTCCCGGTCATCAATGGGCTCATCTGGCGCCATAGCAATACACAGCGCAGCCTGCCAGCGTGGATAGAGTTAGGCTGGTTCCTTCCTGTCTTGCTCTTATGCTTCTACGCCGCCGCCTCCCAGAGTGGCCTGGCTCTCTACCCGCTGGCAATACTGAGCACACTTGGTTTGCTCACCGCCGTCGGCGGTGTCAACCTCATCTTCATCCTCTTGCTCAGTAAACGCGATGAATCGTTCACGCGCTATAAAGAGCTCATTCCATTCTGTGGCCTCGCGCTGCTGACAGCCACAGGAGAACTGCTTCTGCTGGCTCAGCTCAAATTATCCCTCTTTCAGGCGCTTGGAATTCCTTTATCTTAATTCATTCGATAACATAGTCTGATGCGATAAAATACCCGCATGCCTACTTACGACTGCGTGCAGTTTAGAAATTCCAGGAGAACTAGCAACCCTCAAGATCAGCCTTGATTTCCCGCTTGATCTCATGCGCCAGATCAGCATCAATCTTGCCACGCTCGCCACGAGCCAGGCGCATCACGGCCTCTCGCAAATGTGCCGGAGCACGCTCAATCGTACAGCGCTCATGGATGAGCCTCTTTACTTCTAAATCAAAATGAAAACGACATTCACAATGTGGGCAACCCACCAGGTGTTGCTGAACGATCGCAACCTCCTCGGTGCTCAATTCGCGATCGATGTAAAGATGCAAACGTGCTGTCGCCTCAACACAATCTAAACATTCCATAGTAAAACTTCTCCTACACTAGCTCGCCACTCTATCTGTTCATTCTAACATAATTAGGTAGCCCTTTCATTCCCTGGACCTATAAGATATACTGATAATACTTTCCGAAAGAAAGTAGGAGGACCTCGTGGTGAGCCCCTTGTCAGAGGAGTGTTTAATGCAGGATAAGTCACAATTCAACGAGCTACCTACAGAAGATTTAACAGCGACGTCTGAAGAAGATAGAGAGAATGAGCAAGTACAGGCTACAGAGCCGCCCTCGGAAGACTTTGAGGCTGGTCTGCTTGCCCAGCTAGATAGCCTCTACCGTACCGCGTTACGCATGACCAATAATCCGCAGGAGGCGGAAGATCTGGTGCAAGAAACCATGCTAAAAGCCATCCGCTTTTCTCATACCTATCAACCAGGTACGAATCTACGCGCATGGCTTTTTCGCATACTTAATACATCGGCCATCAATCGTTATCGTAAACAGGCGAATCATCCAACGCCCGTGGCCCTACCGGAAGGTGAAGAGTTTTATCTCTACAACCAGATTCGCGATTTAAGCGGCCAGGAGCGTAGCCAGGGAGCTGAAGAAGAAGTTTTAAACCAGTACCTGGACGAAGATGTCTATAAGGCGCTGAATGATCTCCCCCCCAATTTCAGAATGGCCATCATCCTTGCCGATATTGAGGGGCTATCCTATAAAGAGATCGCGGAAGCATTACAGATTCCGATCGGAACCGTAATGAGCCGCATTTCGCGTGCCCGCCGCCAGTTACAGAAATCACTATGGCAATACGCTAAAGATAGAGGGTATGTCAGGACGGAAGTATCGTAAACGCATTTCTGCTTACGGGAATGGTACAGAACTTCCGTACTGGCAATACCGCCAGATATTTCATCTCAAAGAGGTGCTATTTATACTTATACAGGTTTTGCAGTGTGACGTATAGCCTCATTTCCGGCACGTGTAATGCGCACATTAACGCACCGCCGATCCATGATATCCACTGAACGTGTTACTAATCCCTTACGCTCAAGACGAGCAATCGCTTTTGTCGCTGCCGCGGAGCTTACTCCTAGAGCGGATGCGACCTCACCTACAAGCCAGTGCTCACGCCGTGTCAAAAAAGCCAGAACTTCTAACTGACGAGAGGTAACACTGGTAGATGTTCGGCGCACCGTAGTCATACGCATTTTCTCCTACACATCAAATTTCTATGCACATATACCAACTATATGCATTCATCAAAAATGACGTTGTGTACAAGAAAAGCGGGTACCACCTCAAAGAGGTATCCCAGGAGAAATACGATCAGCAATATTTGCCTCTCCAATCGGCTTGCACCAAAGGGAAAGCGCTCATCGTTATATAAAAAGCAAGCCATCAACAATAGAACAGATACCAGGGAAGGGTGCGAATCAACCGATATTACCTATATCATTTATCCATTGATGGACGAATGATTGACGAAACCCGGGTTTGTTTGTAGAATCGAAGCGAAAAAAGCAGAGAGGCAGGACCATGTCAGAGCTTACATACGGACCCGCGGAGGATGGTAGTAATACAATACGACAGGCAACCGATCCCCTGGGTATCCTGACCAGCATACGCGCGGTGGTTGATCAGGCCAGGAATGTCCGGATCAACCTGGAACAGGTCGAACAGCTCGGGAAATACTGGCTACAGGAAGAGGCACAGGGACAAACACCACTCATGCCTCTATGGGATGAACGCTACCATTTCTCAGATGGCACGGCTCGTACCGTCAACTGGTTATTGCTGTTGGATGCGCTCAATTTCTGTTTCTGGGCCGAGAAAGACCAGCCACGCTGGACCATTGATTACCAGGGACAGACACTCAATGGTTATTGGGCCGAGGCGGCGGCCTTGAAACGCGCGGTCGAAGAGGGTCTGCCCCTGTGGGACGCAGAATATCTGCGCAGCATCTCAGAACAAACAGTAGCCCATATTTTTCGTGGCTCCGGCACCATCCCTCTCTTTGAGCAACGCGTTCAGAATGCGCGCGAAGTCGGTCACGTCCTGCTTGAACGTTACGGGGGCCAGTTCACCAATGCAATTGAGCAGACCGCACACGATGCGATTCAACTCGTGCTCTTATTAGAGCGAGACTTCCCTTCATTTCGCGATGTCGCCGTCTATCGCGGGCAACCGGTGCGTTTTTTGAAACGCGCCCAGATTACCATCGCTGATATCAATGGCTCTTTCCATGGCCAGGGTTGGGGAAACTTTACCAGACAGGACCAATTAACCATTTTTGCCGATTATAAGCTCCCCCAGGTGCTGCGAGAATATAATGTATTGGAATACGATGTTCACCTGGCCCGCAGGGTTGATGCGAAAGAACTTATTCAGTCTGGTAGTGAGGAAGAAATAGAGATTCGCGCCTGCACAATCTGGTCCTGTGAACTTTTGCGGCAATCTTTACAGCGTCAGGGACACGTAATAACCGCAGCCGAAATTGATATGCGACTCTGGTTACTGGGGCAAAGCTCGGAAGAGATGCGTCCCTACCATCGGACACGCACCATGTATTATTGACACGCATGGTGTGTGCGTCTGTCTTTGCTACCTGACAACCAGTCGTCGCTACTACATACAAATATTGATGGTAAATAACAACTTATGCAATTACATACATTACTCGATGCGCTACAAGAATATTCGTGGCGCGAGCAACAACAACAATATACTTTTGATCCAACCAGCGAGATCACGTCGATCGCCTATGACTCTAGAAAGGTCACCCAACAAGGACTCTTCGTGGCTGTCCCTGGTACCCATACAGATGGACAATTCTATCTCCCCGATGCCGCCGCACGCGGCGCGCGCCTGGCTATAGGCGAAAAGTTGCAGTCAGATGATCAGGCACCACCACTACCGTACATCGAGGTCCCAAACGTCCGCGTCGCCCTGGCCGACCTGGCCCGTGCTTTTTATGGCTATCCAGCCGACCAGCTATGCACCATCGGTATCACCGGTACCGACGGCAAAACCACGACCAGCAATCTGATCAGCACGTTATTCGAAACCGCGGGTCGGCGCAATGGTTTGATGACAACGGCCAATTTCAAGATGGATGGAAAAGAGTGGGAGAATACCACTCGCCAGAGCACGCTGGAAGCCCTGGAGATCCAGGAATTTCTGAGACGGCTGGTCGACGCACAGGTTCCCTATGCCATCGTTGAAGCAACCTCCCATGGACTGGAGCTCGGCCGTGTCCATGGCTGCAACTTCGATGTCGGCGTGGTCACCAATATTACCCATGAACACCTGGACTTCCATAAGACGATCGAAGCCTATCGAAGAGCCAAAGCTCGCCTGTTTGAGATGCTCGATCCCGAACGAGATAAGGGCATCAATAGCCGCCCGGTCGCTATCTTGAACCGCGACGATGTAAGCTACGATGTGCTGAAGCCGTATTGCAAAGTTCCTATACTGGATTATGGGATCGATACACCGGCGGCTGTGCGCGCCGTCGATCTGCACCTTGGAGCGCAAAGTACCAGTTTCCGCGTTGTGCTACCCGATGGAGAGGCGCACATCGAAACACGCCTGGTTGGTCGCTTCAACGTCAGCAATAGCCTGGCCGCCATAGCTACCGCCTACAGTCAGGGGATCTGCGTCGCCGATATTGAACGAGGAATGGCGACTATCTGGGGCATCACAGGACGAATGGAGACCATCGCGGAAGGACAACCCTTCTCTGTTATCGTGGATTACGCCCATACGCCCGATAGCCTGCAAAAAGTCATCGCCACCCTGCGTCCATTGACAACGGGCAAAATGATCCTGGTGTTTGGATCGGCCGGTGAGCGCGATCTGCAGAAACGACCGATTATGGGACGCATCGCAGCCGAGCAATCTGAGTTCTTCGTGATTACCGATGAAGATCCGCGCGATGAAGATCGCGAGAAGATTCTGCGCGAAATCGCCGATGGCGCGATCGCGGCGGGAAAACGGGAAGGCAAAGATTTCCTGTGCATCGCGGACCGCACCCAGGCCATCGCCGCCGCCTTTAAGCATGCCGAAGCTGGCGATACGGTGCTCCTGGCGGGCAAGGGACATGAGCAGAGCATCATAATGGGACGTGAAAAACTCCCCTGGGACGATCGTAAGGTCGCGCGTGAACAGCTGAACAAACAGGGGTGGCACGATGCAAGATAGCAACACCTGGACCTGGCAGCACGGCCAGGTGAACGCCCCCTTTTCAGGGGCAGTGCAACAACCATTGTTTGTATAGGCCATCATTACGTCTTGGGAGTACTTATGAATCCGAATTCTCCGTGGTTATTACTAGTCGTCTTTGTCGGCTGCGCTATTGCAAGTACGTTACTCTGCCAGGCGGCCAGGCTGCTTTTTCCCAAGTTTCGCAGTGGTGAGCACAAACCCGGCACTCATCGCGCCGACCTGCCAACAGGGAAACGCGAGATCAGAACGATTGAGCTGCCGCTGGTTGGCGGGCCCGCCTTTACCCTGGCGATTATAGGGATCGGCATTGCTTCGGGATATCTCCTCAACTTTGGACGCGAGCAATGGATCTTACTCTTTATCTCATTGGGAGCGATGCTGGGCTACGCCCTGGTAGGATTTATTGATGACTGGCGTAAAGTATATCGCAGTGAAGGGCTCTCTGAAATCGCCAAGTTCTCTGGCGTCTTTCTGGTTGGAGCAGGCGCGGCCGCGCTTTATTTTTACCTGCTTCCTCAGAGTGGACAGATCTCTTACAGTCTGTGGAAGGATCTACCGATCCTGAATACCTTCCTCTGCCCCACGCCGATCCCGCATCATCCAGAAATCTGCTCGGTGGCTGGTAACTCTGTTGGCTATTATGGCTGGCTCATTTTCCTGATGGTAATGACCGGCGTAGTCGGAAGCCTGACCTCGGTCTCAGTGGACTTCAGCGATGGATTGGATGGTCTGGCCGGTGGACTGGTATTTAGCGCGTCACTGGGACTGGGCATCGTCGTGACCGGCCTGGTTGGAACGCAGCCAAATGGGGTTGTGCTGGAAGTATTGTCGCTACTGGGAGCCGGTGGGATTCTGGGCTATCTCCCCTGGAACTGGCCATCGGCCTGGGCCGCCCGCCGTGGACACGCCACACGTCGCGCGAAAATTTATATGGGAGATAGCGGAGCCCTGGGAATGGGTGGATTGCTGGCGATGATCGCGATCTTTTCGCGTAACGAGACACTCTTGCTCATGATCGGGGGCGCGTTTGTTCTGGAAGGCCTGTCCGCATTGATCTCCGCCCGCCTGCTGACGCGCTTCTTCCGCCGCTATCTCACCATTCTGCGCTTTTCCCATGCCAATACCTTTGTGCCGCATACCGAATTTCCCCTGCCGTTCCTGGCGACGCCACTCCATCATCACTTCGATCTGCTGGGCTGGGATCGTCGCCGCCTGGTATATGCCGCCTGGGCGCTAGGCGCCTGCTTCGCGGTCCTTGGCATCATGGTCAGCCTGGTACCATTCTCATGGCAGCGCTATATCGGGCGCTTCCTGATTATTTTGCTGGCCATTTTGATCTGGTCCAGTGGTTCCTGGTCGAAGAACTATTTTGTGGGCAAACACTTTGTAGCTGGAGCCCGGCGTCATCGGCTGGCCCTCTACTATGGCTATCCTTTCCGTATCATGGGCCTCAAACTCTATCACCTGGTCGAAGTAGTAGAGGCCAGCGAAGATGTCATCGAGACGCCCGCGGAAGAACTGGCCCTCTGGCAGCGTATGACGATCTTTGATGCCAGGTCCATGCTCGGCCTCTATTGCTATCGCGCAGGCTACTATCCGGCCGCACAGGCACAATGGACCCGTATTCCAGAACGCAACCGTGTCCTGCGGCCGGAGATCGTCCATCTGCTTAATGAGCTGGAAAATCAACTGGCCCTGGAAAAACAGGAGACGCAGCCCATTCGGCGTCAGGATATCTTGCGCCACAAGGAAGAGCCTATTCTGGAGGGCAACCTGCCCCCGGCCGACCTGCCCAACCCATACGAACCGGTCAGCGAAGAGGAAAATCAAACTGGACCACTCAAAGTATGGACCGCCAATACGCCCGATTATCCCATTGAGAGCAACAATGAAGAGATCAAGGTAACCTCGCCTCTCAATAGCGACGTGCTGTTAAGCAAGCCTGTGTCAGAGCGACGCCCGGATAGCGGCCCCACCACCAAAGACCATCTATCCCGTCCCCAACACATGCCAAAGAAATAACAAGGTTCGTGTTGGTAATAATAGAGTGCAGGTGTGGCGCGGATGCGCCACACCTGCACTCTATTATTACCAACACGAACGCTACAGGCGAGGAACTGTATGGGAGCTTGAGTAATAAAAAAGGTTGCTTCTCTCTATGGAAGCAACCTTTTTTATTACCTGCATTTGCTTATTGTGGCATCTTTTGTCATAATGTCTAGTAAATTTTAAGCGTTATAAAATCATCAAAAAAGAGGGTCACACTAATAATGTCCAGGGTCCCCACCTTACCAGAAGAACCTTCACAGGAACGTGTAGCCAGGCGCAGGATCTCTCCACTACGTGCCTTACGCTACCGGGATTTTCGATTGTTATGGATCAGCCTGATTGTCTCATCAGTTGGCACCTGGCTGCAGATTGTCAGCCAGAGCCTGTTGGTATTGAAGATTACGCATAACTCGCCCATCGCGCTGGGAATCGTCTCGCTGGCGCAGGCCGCATCATTCTTTATATTTGCCTTTATAGGAGGAAGTATCGCCGATCAAAGCGATAAACGTCGCTTCTTGTTGATCACACAAAGCCTGTCTATGCTCCTGGCGTTTATCCTGGGCATCATTACGATCACCGGTATCGTACAGGTCTGGATGATTGTCCTGCTGGCCTTCTGCTCAGGCACGGTGCTTAGCTTCGACCAGCCCGCGCGCTCTTCGCTGGTACCAACGCTGGTGCCACGTGAAGATCTCATGAATGCAATCTCACTGCAGTCAATCGTCTTCAATGGTTCGGCATTTGTTGGTCCCACCCTGGCCGGCGTCATGATCGTTGTATTTAGCAATGCCAGAAACGGCAATAGCCTCTTCCCCTATGCTGGCAACTTCTTCCTTAATGGCATCAGCTTTCTAGGAGTTCTGGTCGTACTCTATCTACTGCGCATTCCCCAGGACGCGGCAGAACAAAGCACGGCCAGGCGAGGCCCATTGCTGGCTTCTATCAGGGCATCACTCGGCACGGTACGCAGGGATGAAGCGCTTCCATGGGTTCTGTCTGGCTATGGAGCACTGCTCTTCTTTGGTCCATCGAATACGTTAATTCTACCAATCTTCGGGACGCAGATTCTGCATTTGAACGCAGCTCAACTGGGACTGCTCTTCTCGGCGGCGGGACTCGGTACTATCCTGGGGGCGCTGGTAGTGGCTTCGTTAGGGGACTTCAAATATAAGGGCCTGCTGCTACTCTGTTCATTGCTGGTGTGGACAAGTTCGCTCCTGATCTTTGCGCTCAGCCACTTCTTTGGCATCTCATTGCTAGCACTACTGCTCTTTGGCATCTCCCAGAACGGGGTTGGCGCAACGACGATTACCCTCCTGCAGACACGGGTGCCTCCTCAAATGAGAGGACGCGTCATGAGCCTGAACACGCTGATGATTATGGGCATCCGGCCGCTCGGCGATTTTCCGGCCAGTGGGTTGATCGCGCTGATTGGCGGCCCGCTTACAGTATTGCTGTGTGCCGCCATCGTGGGTCTATACTCGCTGTACCTGCTACTGGCCCGACCAGTTCTACGCACCCTGTAGACGCCAGGCGATAAACGATCTGATAGCCATCTACATACAGTACCCAGGCGAGCCAACAAAAAGGGGGATACCCGTAAAGACAGGTACCCCCACACCAGGAACAGGCACTACACCAGGTTGAAGCGATTGCGCGAGGCACGATACTCGGCCTCCAGGTGTTGATCAGCAACCAGAGCCTGTACCTTATCCTGAATATCTCTATACAAGGTTGAGGATTCCTCCACGCCTACCACCAGAGCCTGTACCCAGGTATCCAGGGCCTCTTGATAGCGCTGCTGCGTCTGATAGAGCATGCCTAACTGGTACAGGATATTCAGGCGCTCCCGATTTAAAGAGAAACCCGACAGCAAGCGCTCAGCCTCATGATAATGGCGTTCCGCGTCAGTGAACTGCCGCAGTACAGCCGCGACGTCTCCCTGGCCGGCCAGCGCCAGACCCTGAATGTAGGAAATAACACTCTCCTGAGCCAGGAACTGCGCCTGCTCATAATTATTTCTCGCCTCCAGGTAGGTACCTTCCAGAAAGAAGAGGGACCCGATGAGGTACATCGTTAACGCTATGTTCATGCGATCACCCAGGGCGTTAAAGAGCGCCAGGGATTCACTATAACAATTGTGCGACCGCTGTAACTCCTTCTTCTGCCGATAGAGATCCCCCATTGTACGCAAGGTCAGGGCCTCACCACGCCTCAGGTGCCGCTCGCGGAAGAAAGGCAGTACCTCCTGGCAGGACTGTTCCGCCAGGTCCAGTTTTCCTTGCAGGATGTAGATGGAGCTCTTATCCACCATCACCCATGATTGGTCAACCGGGCGATCGAGCGCGTTAAACAGGCGTAACGACTCTTCGAGATCACGTACGGCCCGACTGTATTGGCCCAACGCACCATAGGCGGTAGCGCGATTATGCAGGGCTCTAGCCTGGCCCAGTCTATCTTCCTGCTGCACACAGATGCCGATGGCCTGCTCAAAGCAACGCAGCGCTTCAGCGTAACGAGCCTGGTCGCGGTACACCATCCCTTGAACATCCAGGACACGGGCCAGGCCACACTCCTGTCCGCACTCCTTAAACTGTGTTTCCGCTTGCTGGATACAGGTCAGCGCCAGAGGGAAATCCCCCTGGTCATGGAGCAAGAGGGCCAGTTCATACTGCGACCAGCCAATATACTCGGTCTCTTCTGGATGGCGCTGATGGGTCGCGAGGCTGCTCCTCAAATATACTTCAGCTTCGGCGTAACTGCCCAGTTGCCGCAACAAAGCGCCCAGGCAACACTGTATTAAGCCCGTGCTTGTCCGATCTCCCAGGCGGGTCGCATAACTGGCGGCGCGGCGCAATAGTTTCTGCGCGGCCTCAAAATGACCCTGCCCCTCAAGGGGGGGCGCCGCCCTCAAAGCGACCTGGATCGCTTCGTGTAGATCCAGCGGCTCGCCCGCCGCTTCCAGGTGCTCAAACGCCTCGATCCATTCCTCCATCTTCGGATGGGACAGGCAATAATAATAAGCAGCTACCACTCGATGCACCCGGCGACGCTCCTCCAGCGGTAAGCGCAAGAGGGCGAAGTGGCGGATCTGTGGATGAATAGAGTACGCATATCCATCAAATAAAACAATCGAGGCCTGCACCAGCTCATCACGAGCGGCCCGCCACCTCTGGGGCAGCAGCGCCGATAGGTGTTCGGGCCGCTCCTGCTGCGCATCACCATTCACCGGCGGCGATATCGTCTCATGGGCAGTCGACAGGGTATCAGGAGAGACAAGCATCGCGATCTGCTCGCGATTAAACGGAATGCGGAACGCGGCCAGGTATGAGAGCAACAGGCGAGCCGATGCGCTTAAACGCTGGTACGAGACCTCCAGAACAGACATAATACCGGCCAGGGGATTGCCATAGAGCTCATCGCGAATCTCCTCCAGGGAACGCGTAGCCGCTTCTGGCGTATAGATGTGGCCCCCGATGGTGCGGGCGGTACCAAAGATCAGCTCGGCTCCCAGGGGATATCCATCCAGAAGGGCACAGATCTCTTTTAAAATGAACTGCTGGCGGGGTTCATTCAATTGGATGCGCTGATCCAGGCCACTGGCCGCCGCCAGATCCGTGAAAAGCATCAATAAATCGCTATTGGTCATCTTCCCAATGCGATATTCATACCAGCGGCCCAATGTTCCATCCGTAACCAGCATGCTCTCGGGATTAGAGTGCGAGGTAACCACCACAACAACTTCGAGCGGCAGGCTGTTCAAAAACGTTAGCCACTGCTCCAGCTCAGATCGATCTGTGATTGATTCAAAGCCATCGAGCAGAAGGAGACAGGGAAGCTCACGGCTGGCCAGCGAACGCAAAGTACCCTGGACGAGGCGAGAACGCTGACGAGCATCGCTGCTGGCGACATTGCGCGCCGGAATCTGCAAGGCATGAATAATCTCCAGTAATGCATCGTTAAATAATTTCCCATTCTCCAGTGAAACGCCGATGATACCGCCAGGGAACTTATCGCGATTACGCCGAATGGCTTCCAACACCAGCGCGGTCTTACCAATGCCGGGCGAGCCCGTCAACGCGATATGCTGATAGCCCTGGGGCTTGCGCATACTCCGGCGAGCAGATGAAGAAGGCCGATTCGTCGCAGCCAGCGTCAGCAGTTGCTCAACGTCCCGCAACTCGCGTTCACGACCCACAAATGATATTGAGGGCCCCAGATGGGACAGGGGATGGGCATGGTCATCTTGCGTATCAGATGTTACCATCAAAGCTACTGGACCCTCATCGTCTTCGGCAACATGGCGATAGAGCACAGGGATAAACCAGCTCTTCTGCTGCATGGGCAACATCGCCTGTCGCGCCCGGGATAGCGCCTCTTCCAATGTACGGCCATCCGCCAGTGCCTCATAAAAATGATACATGAAGGTCGGGCTGAGGTCATCCTGCAAAGAGAATGGCATGGCGACTACGGCCGGTACCTGGGCGGTCACTAAGGAGGTCGCCAGTGTTGAGTCGACTGCGGCCAGATGTTGAGTTGGCGGTGCGTTTCCACCAGAGGACCTGTCGTTGGTGATCAGAGCGGTCTCACAGGCCGCAAAGACGCCGAGATGGACATCGCTACTTACCAACACGCCCCGCAACGACTGTGTATCAATAAAGTTGTTGTAGCCATCCTCATCGCAGAAACAGAGATATGTTTGTGGCTGTATGCGGCTCAATGAGGTTCCACATTCCACACATTTACGAGCATCTGGATTACTGACCGTCTCACAACCATCCTTCGGGCACAGCTTGCCATAGGCTCCATGGCCATCGAAATGCACGACATAACAGGGCAGCGTTGTATCGCTATCATCGAACGTGCCCGCTCCCCCATACGAGTTCAGGTAGCGCACAAACTGACTGAAGGTAGGGGGCTCCAGGCGGTCCAGGAATATCTGGCCGGTCTCGATCAAAGGATTTAACGCTTCCTCCATCGCCTCAAAGCTACGCTCGGTCTCCAGGGGCGCAAAATTGATGGGGGAGGCGCTGATATATAATATGCGAAAAGGGGGGTGTACAGGCAATTCAGAGCCGATGGGGGCATCTGGACGCATGAGGGCGCGGCTGAGCGTAAAAATCCCGGAGGCAATCAAAAAGTGATTGCCATTATGGAGCAATTCCCAGGGGAGGCGCACAAACTCCTCGCAGCCCGGAGCAAAGATCAGCGTTAACGCGACCGTTCCCCGCCGCTTCAATGTGCGCTGGATAATGTTACGCAGCACAAATGCGACCGAGGACTCAGCAGGCTGCAGCGGCTGGCGCTGGGAAGGATCAATGTCGCAAATAGAGCAAAAGAGACGATAACCAATTCCACGTAATTCCGCGTCGCTGCTTTCAAGCGTGTTCAGCTTTTTCTGTAACGCGCTTATCTGCCTGGATGCATATGGAGGCACAAAACGTCCGCTTACCACATGCCCCGACCAGCTATCCTTTATTTGTACCTCGTACGAACCATCATCACACGTACAGAATAATAAGCTAAGTGTTTCTCCCATGGGCTTCAGTGATCTCGCATTCCATTGCTTTGCGTTCCAGTACACGATACTAAATGTGGGATATGCCGCTTTCTCAGGTATAAGTATACCACAGATGTGTTTGCTATGGCCCTATAAAGTGGTCATAACCAACACATCTGCAAGCTATTCACCCCAGTAGAGCTCAACCTTCCCAAAACGTACGGTATCGCCGACCTGTACGCCAGCTTCTTCAAGCGCCTTCGTGACACCCAGCTTTTCAAGCTGCACCTGCATGCGGTCCATACCTTCTTCGCTCTCCTGATTCGTCATACTGACCATGCGCTCGACACGCTTGCCGCGTACAACGTAGATCCCCATTTCCTTAGAAACGGTGAACGCATCGTCGGGCATAGGGCGTAAGACGGGGCTCTCACCCTCACGGAGATCAACCACCGTCTGTGCGGCGGCACGCTCGGCCTCTTCGCGGGCAAGCTCATGCAGACGCCGTGAGGTCTCGGCGATCAATTCATCCGTTCCCTGATGAGCGGCCGCCGAGATAGCAAATGCACTATAGCCCGCTGCCTCAACTTTAGCCTTAAATTCAGGCCAGCGCTCTTGAGCCTCGGGCACATCCATTTTGTTCAGCACAACCAGTTGGGGACGCTTAGCAAGCTCAGCATCATATTCGCGCAACTCTTTATTGATCGCTTCAAAATCCTGCCAGGGATCGCGCTCGACCGCGGAGCCATCAACCATATGAATCAACAGACGCGTACGCCGAATATGGCGCAGGAATTCATGTCCCAGGCCAACTCCCTGGGCCGCTCCCTCAATCAGACCTGGAATATCAGCCATCACAAAGCTATAGCCATCGCCACTGCGTGGCTGCCCGACCTCAACCACACCCAGGTTGGGCTCCAGTGTCGTAAAGGGATAATTGGCAATCTTTGGATGGGCGGCGGAGCAGACTGATAATAGCGTCGACTTACCCGCGTTTGGATATCCAACCAGGCCTACATCGGCAATAACGCGTAGCTCCAGCTTAAGCCAGCGCTCCTCGCCAGGCTCGCCACGCTGAGATTCCTTTGGGGACTGACGTGTCGAGGTCGCGAAGTGGACATTGCCCAGACCCCCACGCCCGCCGCGAGCAACCATCACTCGCTGTCCCGGCTCAGTCAGGTCAGCAATCAGCGCATCCGTCTCCGCATCTCGAATAATCGTGCCACACGGCACGCGCAAAACAATGTCTTCTCCTTTGGCCCCGTGCATCTTCTGACGCACACCCGGGGCGCCCGCATCAGCTTTGAACTGCTGTTTATAGCGGTAGTCAATCAGGGTATTTAAACCATTGGTAGCTTCAAAGTAGATACTTCCACCTCGCCCACCATCTCCACCATCCGGGCCGCCAAATGGAGCGAATTTCTCGCGGCGGAAGTGCGTTGATCCGTCACCTCCATTCCCGGCTTTGACATAAATCTTTGTATGATCGTAAAACATAAACCATCCCCAATGCGTTCTGCAGGCGTTAAAATCTGTATCTTTGTGGCGAAAGGCAGTATATCACAAAAGGGCCTCAGGCACAAAAATAGCCTGACGACGTCACGCGTGTGTGCGTGACGTCGTCAGGGCTTGATGTATGGGGACAAGAGGCGCGCTTTACAAGCTTGACGCGCTCTCCATTTATCTGTTTCTACAGCAGTCCGTTGTCGTTATTCTGATTTCCACCACCAAAGCCGCCCTGATTTCCTCCGCCAAAGCCACCACCCAGGAACTGTTTGGCCGCCAGAGCCGCCACACCCGCAACGGCCATTTTCGCCCAGGGACTACCTAATGCCCCACCTGGCGCAAACACCTGGTGCAATACATCGGGCTGCTGCTGCTGCGCATAGCCGGTCACGCGAGCGGCCTCCTGCGGGGACATGGTATACGGATCGGTATTCTGAATGCCTATCTGCTGTGGAGTTACCCCACGCTGCGTCAGGCCATTTAAAATGTTCTGGAGTAAACCACCGCGCTGCTCGGGAGGCATCTGGGCATACACCTGCTGATGTGCCTGCTCAAGCTCCTGTGGCGGAACATTCTGTGCAAACTGATTATAGTTTTGCCATGCGTCCTGATGAGGAATCTGATTATAGGTTCCCTGGTCCCAGGCATTGGCATATTGCTGACTCATTTGAGGATTATTTTGATATGGATTCATATATATTTCACCCTCCTTTTTCAGGATAAACAATATTATTAGTTAATTTCATTCGTGTTTGCAGTTGACCGTTGTAATACGCGATGTATTGAGTCAAAGTTTCACAGCAGATTGCGCTCCATCCACCTCTCCAGATCAGCTTGTCGCTCGCCCATAGCGAACAACGCCGCTACAGGAGGAGCTGATGGGACCAGGGATCCCGAACTTCCCCCGCTGGGACTGACCTGCCAGCTCCCATATCCCCCATTGGCATTGTTACATTGATTATTCTGATAGCTACAGTACGTACCGCTAATAGAGCCATCGCTCTGGATCTGGCCCTGGAAAAAGAGGGGCAGATGCCCGGCATAGCTTGGCACCAGAAACTGGATCTGTTTATTGCTACTCACCTGACCGGTAAAGTCGCCATCACCCTGCAAGCCTGCTCCCAGCGTCAAATGGCCATTGATGGTCCCCTGCTGCTGCCTCATGCTGGTGAGCGACATGGTTGAATCTACGGCGGCCGGTGTATTATGGATGGTGCCAGTGTAGGCAGAAGCAATGGTTGGGAAACCAGCAGGCGGCGGCGCGGGTGTGCTGGTCGGTACCGGCGCTTTCGTGGGTTCCGGAACTGGCGCTTTCGTCGGCTTTGGCGTCGGCGTCTTCGTTGGCTTTGGCGTCGCTGTACTGGTCGGTGTTGGTGCTACCGTCTTTTGAGCTATTGGGGTAGATCGAGTCGTGGCTGGAGGGAAAAGTCCCGCCATGGGCAGCATATGGTACCAGGACAGCGCAGCTGTTCCACCTCCCACCAGCAGAAGCAACGCAACAAGCAAGACGATCAGTCCCGTTTTGCGTCGTCGCCGCGGCGGGGGCAACGTTTGAGGATCTCCACCAGGTTCCGCAGGTCCACCGGTTACGGGAAAATCCTCGGTTTCGACAAAATCGTTACGCCTGTCGGAATCGGATATGGTAGAAACCGCAGATGAATGTTCTATCCTGCCATTAGCAGGCAAGAGGGCCGCTGCCAGCGCCGGTTGCGCCTCTTCCTGTACCGGTAACGAGCTGGTTCGCTGTTTTGCACGTTCTTCTGGACTCTGCATAGCGGCCTCTAACGCCTGCCAGAACTCATCCACGGTAGCGAAACGATCATTACTATTGACCACCAGCGAGCGATGAATGGCCGCGGCAAAATCGGCTGGCATTTCCGGGACCAGGTCACTGATCGGAACCAGGGGATCGTCACGATTCACACTCAGGCGTGTGATACGGTAGAGCGCATCAATCGGGATGGTCCCTGATAAGAGGGTATAGAGGGTAGCGCCAAAGCCATAGATGTCGGTTCGGATCTCCGTTCCACTCACATACTGTTCAGGAGCGCCATAGCCAGGAGAACAATGCCGGATCGCGGTTGTTGTGGCATCCTGATCGTATTCCTTGGCGATACCAAAATCGACAAGGACAGCATTTTCGCCAGAAGTTGGGATAATAATATTGGATGGCTTGATATCCCGATGAATAATGGGAGGATGCTGTGCATGCAGGTAAGAGATAGCCGAAGCAATTGGCGCCATCATCTCCATCACCTGGTGTATCTCGAAACGTTTACCAGGCTGTTCGGAACGCAGTTGCTCCAGATTCGGGCCGGCAACATAATCCATCAAAATACAGATGCGGTCATGCTTCGGCTCTTCAAAAACACGGTAGACACGAGGCAGGGCAGGATGATCCAGGCGACGGAGAACTTCCCCTTCAAACAGGAAGCTCTCCTTCTGACGCCGCTCCAGACTTTCTACCTCTTTAAGCGCAAAGACATTTCCATTGACTCGTCTATCCCTGACACGGTATACCGCGCCAAATCCACCCTGCCCCAGTAGATCTTCAATAATATAGCGGTCCCGGACTATCTTGCCCTTTGGAAACTCTTGCATCCCTTCACCTCAAGTTCTCCTTGTTTAGTACTTGTGACACTTTGTACACGAAGGGGCGCAAAAAGAAGTTCTAGCTTGGTTGCAATTCCCGCTCCACAGACTTCGCTTTTGTCACCACTGGCTGCTGCTCGTGGGTTATTAAACGAGCATTACGCTGGAAAGTGACATATCCCCAGAATGACTGGAAAAGTACCAGAAAACGGTTGCGGAAACCAATCAAAAAGAAAATGTGGGCCACGATCCAAAAGACCCAGGCCGGAAAACCGGTAAATTTTACCTTTCCCAGATCGGCAATGCCATAAGAACGTCCCACAGTTGCCAGATTGCCCCTATTATGATAACGGAACGGCTGACTATTTAGTTTACCTGCCACACGATCTTTAATGACGCTAGCAGCATATGTGCCACCCTGCATGGCGGCCGGGGCAATCCCTGGGACAGGCTTGCCATCCTGGGTTGCAGATGAGGTATCACCCACAATAAAGATATTGGGGTAACCGGGCAGGTTTAAATGGTCATCGACTTTAGCACGGCCCGCGCGATCTAACTCCGCCCCTAACCACTTACCAGCCGGAGAAGCAGAAACGCCCGCAGTCCAGATCACTGTGCCAGCTTCAATCTGCTGGCCCCCGATTACCACCCCGTGCTCGTTTACCTCCTGCACGGGAGAACCGGTACGGACTTCGACACCCAGATTATGCAAACCGTCCTGTGCCTTTTTAGCCAGGTGCTCATCGAAAGCCGGCATAATACGCGGTAAAGCCTCGACCAGAATAATGCGAGCCGATTTAGGGTCAATATTGCGGAAATCTGATGCCAGGGCGACATGGGCCAGTTCAGCTATCGCGCCAGACATCTCAACACCGGTAGGACCCGCGCCGATCAGAATAAAGGTGAGCAGCGCACGCTGGCGATCGGGATCGGTCTCCTGCTCGGCCTCTTCAAAAGCCAGCAGAATCTTGTGCCGCAGTGCCGTGGCATCGGCTATCGACTTCAAGCCAGGCGCGAAAGGTGCCCACTGATCATTACCAAAGTAACTGTGGCTGGCGCCCGTAGCCACAATCAGATAGTCATATGGGATCGCACGATCGGCGGTCAATACCACTTGCTGCTCGCGATCAATCCCGGTCACTTCAGCCAGCACAACCTTCGTATTTTTTTGCCGACGCAAAATGTGCCGAATAGGAGCCGAGATATCGGCTGGCGACAATACAGCCGTAGCCACCTGATATAATAAAGGTTGGAAGAGATGGTGATTATTGCGGTCGACCACAGTGATATCAACAGGTGCATCCTTTAGAGCCTTGGCAGCATTCAGACCGCCAAATCCAGCACCAACAATAACAACATGAGGTCGTTTTGCAGCACCATTAATAGTTGTCGAGCCACGTTGAGTGTGTAAAGCGTCCAAAGTGTGTCTCTTCTTCCTAAGCTCATCCAAGAGATAATAGTTCTTCACTGAACAGTTCGATTAATTTACTCTAATGAATTGATAAATATATACCAGTCTATGAAAAGCGTCACCAGTATACCTACCTATGCCCTCTAGCTTATCATGTTTTCTCTTTTTGCAAAACACCTTTCCCTATTTACCTATCTTTTTCGGGGAAACTCAATAAAGATTGCTTCACTACTGTGTATGAATTATCCATAGCAGACAAACTTGGACAATTGCATTGAGATCTTGTATCATGGAGACATACAAGTCACCTGCTAAAAATGCTATCCGTGCTACCTGCCAGCAAAGAGGAGCGCGTTCTCCATCGGTACGATGGAAAAGAATATATCGTTATTCAGGAGCCAATATGAGCAAATTCAATCCACGTGATCCAAAGTGGATCAAAGAATCTCGCGATTTTCTGGAGCCAAGGGGGATCATTCCTTATGTGGTGGAAACAACGCCGCGCGGCATTATCAGCCATGATCTCTTCTCCCGGCTGCTCCAGGACCGCATCATCTTCGTAGGTACACAGATCGATGATATGGTTGCTAATAGCGTTGTGGGCCAGTTACTGTATTTGCAGAACGAAGATGCCACCAAAGACATCAGCATGTATATCAATAGCCCAGGTGGCGTCATTTATGCTGGTCTGGCCATCTATGACACCATGCAATCGTTGAAAGCTGATGTCTCAACGGTATGTATGGGGATGGCAATGAGTATGGGAGCGGTACTACTGGCTGTCGGCGCCCATGGCAAACGCTTTGCGCTCCCCAATTCAACTATCCTGATTCACCAGCCACTGGGCGGTGCCGAAGGGCAGGCCTCTGACATCGAGATCACGGCACGCGAGATCATTCGCCTGCGCCAGAGTCTGCTGGGCATCCTTTCCAAGCACACCGGCCAGCCAATTGAACGCATTCAAAAAGATGCCGACCGTAACTACTACCTTTCCGCACCCCAGGCTGTGGAATATGGCATCATCGACGAGGTACTCACCAAAGGAGAGTAGCCGTTCTACACACAAATACCCAAACAGGGAGCCAGCGAACAACGTGTTCGCTGGCTCCCTTTGGGTTGCTTATACGCCTAACTATAAGCATTGCTCATTGCTGGCTCCGTATCAAAACCCTGACTAGTGGCTAGAGCTGTGGTGTCCATGATGGTGCGTGCTGTGAGCATGGTGTCCACTGCTACCGGGCATCGGAGATGCAGAGATCAAAGCGCCACTAACAATGTGATGAGCCGAGGTGTGATGGTGGGTTGAACTGTGCGTGGTACCGTGATGGGAGCCATGAGTGGATGATGTGCTATGGTGGTGTCCGCTACCACCAGGCATTGGAGCTGCATGGATTGCTACCTGGGCAGGAACAAAAGCCAGACATCCACCAAGGGCTGCTCCAGCGGCGACCAAAGCCAATTTACGTGTAATATCATGCATAGACATCTAAAGGAAACCTCCATCAAACAAATCGTTTACTATAGGTAAGATTTTGTCGGACCGAGAATGTACGTACAATGTAGAAACCATACGGCGGCCCTAAAAACCATTTCCATTACATGCCATGCATGTTTTGGAAATCTAGTATTATTTATCGGTAAGGCTGATCTATTCAATAGAGGAAACAAGAGGGGAGAGACAACGGCGGCGGCGTGTCAGGTACGCCGCCGCCGTTGTACCTCCCCTCTCTTCAGGCCTGCAACAGGGTTAACTATTCTTTAATGAAGACAAAACCATAGTGACCGGGTACTTCCACCTCGAACATCTGGTTCTCTTCAGAGACCTCGATCTCATAGGGCTCGACACGCTTCTGGTGATCGATCATCTCGCGATAGGTGCCTGTACAGGGGAACGGCACACCTATCGTCTGGGGCTCGTCCGAGAAGTTGAGGAAGACAAGCGCGACCTGGCCGTTTTCACTATGGTGACGTCGATAGGCCACGATTTTGTCTTCAATGCGCGATTCAGCGCTATAATAGAAGGACTCTCGACTACGTAGCGCGGCATAGTTGCGGCGCAGCGAACCCAGCGTGCGGTAGAGCTGCACCAGAGGGATTCCATATTCATCATAGAAGTATTCCCAGCTGACGTTGCGCTGATAGCAGACACGCGCCCGGCCTTTAGTTGGCAGGACATAATTTTGCGCGAACTCCTGACCCTGCCAGAGCATTGGTGTGCCCTCACAGGTATATAGCGCAATAGCAAAGGGCTGCAGCTTATAGAACTGGCTGCGGTCCCCGAATGGCACATCATCGGGAAGAATGGCAACGTGTGAAATCAACTGACTGTTATCATGGTTCTCCAGGTACTGAAACGGCATCACAGGCATATCAACTGGCTGCCCTTCTATGTCCTGCACAGTCTTGGTGTAAGGGTAGCCGGTATAGTTCTGATCCAACACAACATGATGGACAAAATGTTCATCCACCGTCCCGGTCTCCGCCATGCCTTCCGCCATACAACGCAGGCTATCCTGCCAGGTGCTGGTCGAGAAAGTATCCTTGAGAATCTCCTGTGGCCGATTTTGGGCCTCGGTACACTGGATCAGGCGGCTATATTCACCCGCACTACCGGTAGGAGTAAAGCGTGGGATCTTGAGCGACTCATTATAGGTATTGTAAGCGATGTGCGCGTATTGAATGCCCATCGGGCCATCGTAGAGGTCCGTCACCTCGTCATAGCGGAAGCCATCAACATGGTACTCATGCAGCCAGTGACAATTGGCGGTCTGAATATATTCACGGGCAAAATCTTTCGAGAAATCGATCTCGGGACCAAAGGGGCCATCGCCGCCAATCATGGGGCTCTCCAGCCCTGTATCCTTATAAATAAGGTTATAGGGGAAGCTGGCGTCCACATGCTGGTAAACAACGTCCAGAATCACGGCGATTCCCTCGTTGTGGCAGGCATTGACCAGCTGCTTCAGTCCCTGGATACCACCCCAGCGCTCATATGGAGCGAAGTAGTGCAGCGGCTCATATCCCCAGTTGAAGTTTAGCTTCAAACTGGTAATCGGCATCAACTCCAGGCAGTTCACTCCCAGGCTCTTCAGGTATGGGATACGCTCAATGACGCCCGCGAAGTTGCTATTAAACTCTTCCACGTTCAGCTCATAGACCACCAGGTCGGCCAGTTCAGGTGTCTTCCAATCCTGATCGGTCCATTCAAATGGTGGAAAGCTCTCTGGCGTCACAACTGAAGATAGCAGGCCGATATCGGTTGCCAGGGCGAAAGGATCAGTGAACCAGCGCGTCACAACGCGCTTCTCCTCACTATCAGGCTCTTTTTGCAGCAGCTGATAACGGTAGAGGTACGTGCCGGAGAGACCAAAATGGGTTCCCTCCTCTAATGAAAGATGCACATCTACATGCCAGAGATCGTTGGCCGCCCCCTCCTGGTAGTGAAGGGAAAAGTCGCGCGGCAGAATATTCTCATAAAAGTGATCCGCTTTATGCAATACCTGTACATGCACTTCATAGCCATCCTGTGCAGTGATACCAGGTAGATAAATGCCAAAAGTGATATCCACCCCATCTTGATTGGCCGGCCTGGCATAGGCGCCAACTTCACGCAAATTGATCATGGATGCTCCTCAATTAAGATCTTCTGTATCATAGGGGATTGATAATGCTCCTGGTGGGAATCGCTCAGTCCTCCACGTATCGCCCCCGGGTAAAACCCCAACCATATCTAGCACGTAGCAGAGCTTTTACAGGTTTCAAACCGCCCCTCTACCATACCTAAACTCATCACGATGTTCGTATTTCTTGAAACATAATGTCAGCATCATTTGATATCGATGATGCTTTTTGCTACTACGTTATATAACAGGGGCTCGCAAGCGCCTCCGTACGGGCGGCCGCACCACAGGTGCGAAAAACCATGCAGGCCACCAGCCATAATCTTGGGAGTCAGGCAGCTCTAAAAGCCTGCCTGACTTTCATAATCATAGCCTATAGCATGCTTGAGCTTTCGCACCTACGGTGTTCAAGGTTCATATATGTGTTGGTGCGTCCGCGCACGCGGACGCCTGTGCGGGGGTGCTGACGTGCCCCTATATGACGAGAGTCAGGCGCTATTTAATAATAGGGTAAGATATGTAAGAAAATGTTGATATGACATACTGGTTCTAGATAAAGATAGGAAAGAGTATGCAACCCAAACCCGACAATTTCGATCGCCAGTTCGCGAAATCGTTTCAAAATCAGCAGGTGGTGGATGCCTACCGCCATCGTGCACCATATCCACCAGAAACGTTCTCTATCCTGGCTGATCTGATCACAGATGAGCCGCGCACAATGCTAGATGTGGGAGCCGGTTCGGGCGATATCGCCCGCCAGTGCGTTCACTTTGTGGAACGCGTGGACGCGGTCGACTTCTCGCAAAACATGATTGAACGGGGGAAACAGTTGCCAGACGGCAACCACCCTCATCTGCACTGGATCTATGGCAAGATCGAAGAGGTCCCCCTTAGCCCACCCTATGCTTTGATCACCGCAGGCTCCAGCATTCACTGGACGGAGTGGGAAATAGCCTTCCCGCGCTTTCACGATCTCCTCACGCCACAGGGTATGCTGGCTCTGGTCCACCGCCGTACCCTGTCGATGCCCTGGAACGAGGAGCTCTCACAGTTGCAGGCTCGCTACGCTATCCATCGTGGGCATCGCTCAACCTATGTGCGTAAAGAATTGGAGGAGCGCGGCCTGTTCCACATGATTGGTGAAACCGAGACCGCGCCAATCGATTTTCACCAGAGCATTGAGGACTTTATTGAAGGTCTGCACTCGCGCAGCAATTTTACGCATGAGCGCATGGGCCAGCAAGCGGCCGAGGAATTTGATCAAGAGGCCCGCTCCCTCCTCTTACGCTACCATCCTCATAGCACGATCCCGCTCCAGGTCATCGGCACCGTAGCCTGGGGGCATCCACTCAAACCAGCCCGCTAAAACGAGAGCAAACGGGATTGCGCTGGTCTACATAGATCGGTGTGATCCCTCGGCTCAACCAACCAATCACAGTGCTAAAAGAAACTGGCAACGTACGGCCAGAAAAAATAGAGCAGGCAGAGCAGAATAATCACAACAACTAGAAGGATAAGGCGGATAAAACGCGCCCTGGGATAGTTTTCCCGGGTATACGATGGACGTCGATGGCGCTCTTCCATAAAATTCAAGCACTCCTACAATCTTTTTGAGATATGGACCACCAGGTAAAATCACTGATCCGTTGCTGACCGACCTTCCCCGTTAATACAATAGTTATTCGTTCAAAGGAAGGATACGCGAGATGCGTTCAGGCGAAACAAAGCGACCAAGAATGTTCCAGGCTTTAATAGTATGGTCATGACCACGGGCCGTGACAATGTAGGTAACATTTTCGGGATCCAGATACCAGCGTTGAATGGCCCCGTCCTGGTCCTCCATGGGACCATAGACGCCCCCGCGTAGGAGCACACGGCGCACCACCCCTTCACGGGCACAGGTCTCATCGCGCACAAACTGGACACGGTCCCCTTCGCTATATTCAGGGGCTGGCAGCGAGCCCGCGTCAAAACCCTCGGGCCAGCCGACAACCCTCTGACCACGGCGAAAATCCACGGCCTCCCATTGGTTCAGCGCTCCATTCCAGACTGGCGTGGGCAGGTATTTCTCAGTCATTACTACAGATCCACCTCTCAAATATGGTCGTTATCCGGCTCTTCTTTAGCATACATCTTACACGCAAGATCACTGCCTGCCGGGTGCCTGGATTTTCACACCTATGGTGCTCAGAGGTTATTGATGTGTTACTGCATCGGGTGCGCGAATGCACATTCGATGCAGTAACACACTCATCGCCAGTGCGGACTTATTGTAACCGCTAGACAGAAAACTGGCCAATCAGAATACAATGCTGACTGCCACGCGCAACACAATTTGTGTCCAACTTCAAAGGTGTAACGTTAGACGAAACGAACATGTAGTCGATGCGAAAAAGCGTCCATACCCGATTGAAATAGTTGATCCCCCAGGATTGGCCAGAGCCGCCTCCTGCCTGTAGCTGACTATCAATCAAGCCAGCGGAGAGATCATGGTAGGCTGGCTCGCGATCAGTAAGATTCATATCGCCAAGTAGCAGTAAGTGCTCTCCATGGGCCAACATTGGCTGCAAAAACTGGTGGAGCGCCAGTACCTGATTATCACGCCGCTGAGGACAGTACGTACAGCCATATACTGTATTGACAGCTGAAATGGGATGCGCATTGACAACCATCATGGTACGACCATGGCCCAGGTCCAGGCGCACCCAGAGGACACGTGGAATATCCCACACTGCCCGCGATCCATCCGCAGCCTGTACGCTCCCATGGTCCACAATCGGATATTTACTGAGCACGGCCTCACCAGGAGGAACATCATTTGGTCGATACAGATGATAGGGATACGCCTGCAAAAGATCCGTCGCCACGTCGATACCGGTCCAATCAGCCTCCTGCAACGCGATGATATCAGGACTGGTTTCATTGATGATCTGTCTGAGATATCCGTCGCGCTTGTTTCTACCCCGGTAGTTCCAGGTCAGCGCGGTAATCTTTTGTCCTGAGGCAGACTCCTGCGCATTTCCACCACCCATGCGCGGTGGAAACCAGAGACACAACAGCACGATCCCTGAAACAAACACAATGCGTAGCACCATGGTAAAACGCCAGAACAAGAAAGGGACCACGATGACCAGCGGTATAAACAGGTAGGGGGCAAAGATAGAGACCAACGGCAACACACCTGCCCGCTGGGGCACCAGGGTCTGAATCGTCAGCAATGTGGCCAGTATCAAAAGATAGCTCAGGGTTCCAACGATCAAAGCTTTGAAGCGCTGCTTCTTCCAAACTCGAAAAAACCAGTTCCCGATCATTCTTCATGAATCCTCTATTCAGCCAATGTAGAGTTATGATGCTATATGACCGCTCATCAATGCAGCATTTTATCTTTTTATCATATTGTGCTTTCCAAGCATCAATATTCATGCTCCTTACCTTATACCGTAATTGATTTACGCGATCGAGTCAAGGTAGGGGATTACTATTCAGCAATCGGGCATAAACCGTGTGCTAGTCGGCGGCCTCAGTGACGATGTGAGATGATGCGTATAATGGTAGGTGGATGAAAAATGTTGAACCTTCGTGCAGCTTGCTTTCAACCCAGACACGACCACCGTGGCGATTAATAATTTCCCTGGTCACATAGAGTCCGATACCGAAGCCACTTAAAGAAGAGTTGTTGGTTACACGCGCCCGATAGAAGCGTTCAAAGATGCGCGAGCATTCATCGGGAGCGATCCCCATCCCTTGATCTTTCACCCACATCCAGGCCTCGCGATGCTTCTCGCTCCGCCTATCGATAGGAACCACGCGTAAGCCGACCTCGATCTCTCCTCCATCAGGACTGTATTTGACCGCGTTATTGATCAAGTTGCTGATTACCTGGATAATGCGCTCTTTGTCAAAGACGCCGAGTAGCGGCTCTTGCTCGTGCAGTCCCTCTACCGTCAGGTAGATTTGGTGGCGGCTGGTCGTCATCACCTGGCTATCGACAACCTGCCTTAAGAGATGGTGAAGATCGTGTAACCCTCGATCAAGATGCAATTGCTGCTGCTCAATCCTGGTAATATCCAGCATCGCATCAATTAGCCGGGTCAGGTATTCGCTCTGATCGACGATATGCATAAGCGCCGACTGCGTCAACTCGTTGAGGGAACTTGCCTCCAGGGGCACATGCGCTAAGAGATCCGCAAATCCCTGGATAATGGTGATGGGGGTGCGCAATTCATGGCTGGCGATGGAGAGAAATTCATTTTTGTGCTGCTCAATATTTTTTGTTTTTGTAATGTCTTGAAAAAGAATGATTGCTCCGGTCAGGATCTGCTGTTTCTCGTGCTTAACCGAGATAGGGGCGCACGAAATCAGCACAACGATTCTCTGACCATCGGGGGTAACAAGCGTTGCCTCTTTACTGCGAATGATTTCACCGCTTAACGCCTGAATCAGAAAAAAATTCCAGGGCGGGAGCACCCCCTGAACCATATGCTCGGGTACAGGCTGACGTGTAAACTGATGCACCGGCAAACCAATCAACTGAGCGAGGGAGGTTTGCAATAAGCTGGCAGCCGCCTCATTGGCATAACGAATAGAGCCACTGATAGCATCGGCGATCAGCGCCCCCTCAGGAATTTGATCCAGAATAGTATACAGGCTTGTCTGCTCGCTCTGAATCGTCAGCTTCATACGCGCCTGTACCAGCGCGGCCGCAATGTATGTGCCGGCCGCCGTTAATGCGGATAGCAGCGTTGTTTCCTGAGGTAGCCCGCTAGCAAAAGCCGCCGTCAACATGCCCTCATAATGGTTGCCAAACCACAGTGGAATAAAGATGATGCTCTGTATCTGCTTGTGATCCCAAAACCTCCACTTCTCCCCCCGCTCAGCGCGCATGTCAGCCTGCACATCCGCGACCACCAGCGGTTGCTGCCGATTACGTGGCCACTCGTTGAATGGGCAAACATGTTCTGATAAGGTATGTAAACGCTGTGCCAGAACATCGTCATCACAGGTGGAATGAATGCCCAGCAAACGATAGCTCTTGCGAGTATCATCTACAACGTGGAAGCATGTGACGCTTGTATGCAAATGGGTATGAATCGTCTCCAGTGTCCTATTGATAATAACCGAAATGTCGGAAGACTCACGTACGCTCTGCGCCACGCTATCAATGATCTGCTGGCCTATTTGCGTATGATCCATTGCAAGCCTCACTTCAAAATAACATTTGCACACGTATCCCAATAAGCACGCAGCCTATTGCAAGCAGCTACACACGCAATTATTGTTCAGGTTGTGTTTATCTTTGTTATAACTTACAAACAATGAAATACTATACGTTCCTTTAACAAACGTGTCAAGAAAAGTTTATTCTTGCATAAAAAGTAACATATCTTTATACTAGCAAGTACTATTCTTATCACGTTTGAACAGACGAAAACGCCTATTACTATAGGATACGCTATGATCTCTACCTATATATTCCTGACAGTTACAGTAAAAGGGGAAACACAATGGCAGATTTAGAGCATACTCCTTCACAGGGAGAGGCGTACTACACTGATCCAGAGAGTGCTTCTGAAATGGCCAGGCTTACGAAGCAGGCTCGCCTGCTCACCAGGGCTATGGGAGGGCCCCTGGATGAGGCAATTGACCAGGTTGACATCATCGATGTGCTGGATGTAGCCTGCGGACCCGGCGAGTGGGCTCTGGAAATGGCTGCGCTTTATCCCAATAAACAGATCACCGGCGTCGATATCAGCCAGCTCATGATCGAATATGCCCGCTTTCAGGCGTCGCAGCGCTCCTTGTTTAATACCCACTTCCACACTATGGATATTCTGCAGTCACTCGATTTTCAGGCTGATAGCTTTGACTTTATTAATGTTCGCCTGATCGCTTCTTTCATGTTCCGCTCCAGCGACAACTGGCCCAGGTTCTTACAGGAATGTGTCCGGGTAGCCCGCCCGGGTGGCATCATTCGCCTGACAGATTGCGAGTGGTTTATCAGCAACAGTCCAAAGACTGAAACGTTATTTGGCTTATGTACACGAGCCATCCATCTCAGCGGCAATACCTTCTCACAGGATGGCCGTCAATTAGCGATCACGCCTATGCTCAAGCGCTTCCTGCGCAATGCCGGGTGCCGCAACGTCCAGCACAAAGCGTTTGCGGTTGACTGCTCCGCTGGCTCGGATTCGCATCAGAGCTTCTATGAGGATATGCAGGTCTTTCTCAAGCTTCTGCAGCCCCTGGTCATCCACACAGGGATCGCCAGTAAAGATGAAGTAGAGTCGCTCTATACCCAGGCACTGGAAGAGATAAAGATGGACAATTTTAACTGCCTGTGGTACTACCTCACCACCTGGGGAGAAAACGCAAAGTAAATATGCGGTACAGCCCCACCTATAGTATTTATGCCTTGAATCGGTTACCATCAATACATGATAACTGGCAGGCAATATTAACGTTTCAATAGTCGGGTGTAAAGCCGGAGGAGATTCTCATGGATCAGCAGGATAATGTATCGACCCGGACCGTCACATCTCCAGAGATAGCGATAGAGACCATAGTCAGCACTCAGGGGCCGAGCTTGCGCCGCAAGAAAGACGCGGATTATGTCTTTCTCGAACTGACCCGCAGTATCTGTCCCGACTGCCGCAAAGTGATTGATGCACATGTACTTGTGCGCGCAAATAAAGTATATATGCGCAAGCGCTGTCCCGAACATGGAGTATTTGAAGGGCTGGTCTATGGCGATGCACAGGCCTACCTTTCCGCCACCCGCTTCAATAAACCGGGCACCATCCCCCTGGCTTACACTACTGAGGTACAACATGGCTGTCCGCACGACTGCGGGCTCTGTCCAGATCATCAGCAGCATGCCTGTCTGGGCATCATTGAGGTCAATAGCGCCTGTAACATGGATTGTCCGCTCTGTTTTGCCAATGCGGGAGCGGGTTTTAATCTGACCCTGGAGGAAGTTGAAGGCATCCTGGATCACCTGGTAGAGACAGAGGGCAATCCCGAGGTCGTGCAGTTCTCAGGCGGCGAGCCGACCATCCACCCGCAGATTATCGAGATGATCAAGGCCGCCAAAAAGCGCAACATTCGCCACGTCATGTTGAACACCAATGGGAAACGCATCGCCGACGATAATGAGTTCTTGCAACAACTGGCCGATCTACGCCCTTCCATCTACTTCCAGTTTGACGGCTTTGAGGCTGAGACCTACCGCATCCTGCGCGGCGAGCCCGCTATCCTGCCGCAAAAACTGCGCGCGCTGGATCGGCTAGCAGAGATCGGCGCTCATGTCGTCCTGGTGCCCGCGGTGGATCGCTTTGTGAATCTGCACGAAGTTGGCGCCATTGTCAACTTTGGCCTGCAGCATCCAGCGGTACGCGGCATTAACTTCCAGCCCGCCTTCCAATCTGGTCGCCATGGTGAAAACGATCCCATGCAGCGCCTGACCATCCCCGGTATCCTACAGGCATTGGAAGAACAGACCAATCAGACCCTGCTGGTCTCGGACTTCGTACCGGTCCCCTGCTGCTTTCCTACCTGCAACTCAGTAACGTATGTACTCAAAGATGGTGATACTGTCCTGCCACTGACACGCGTTCTCAATGTCGAGGATTATCTGGATTACATTACCAACCGGGCTGTGGCTGATCTCTCAGAGGATATCAAGGCCGCCCTGGAAGGTCTGTGGTCATCTTCCGCTGTCCCGGGATCGGATAAGGCTGCGCAGCAGTTCGCCCTTTCCTGCGCCGCCTGCGGGCTGCCCGATAATGGATTAGACCTGCAGGCGTTCGCGAACAACATCTTTATGATCATGCTCCAGGATTTTATGGATCCCTGGACATTTAACCAGAAGAACCTGATGAAGTGCTGCAAAGAGATCCTGTTACCAGACGGCAAACAGATTCCGTTCTGCGCCTATAACAACGTGGGCTATCGTGAGCAGGCCCGCGTTCAGCTACAGGCACGTGAACGCCAGCGCAACCAGGCCAGGCGCGCCGATATTCCTTATACGCCCGAACCACTGACCTTCACCTTTGAGCAGAAATGAGGTTGGCCAATGAATACAGAGCATACATTTGACGCGACAGAGGTAAAGGCGTGCTGCGCGCTAGCCTATCAGAGCGATGCCGCCAGATTGCTGCTAGGTGATTCATTCCATCCAGGCGGCATCCAGCTGACCGAATACCTGGGTTCCCTGCTACGCCTTGAACAAGGACACCGTGTGCTGGATGTAGCATCGGGACAGGGAGCCAGCGCGATCGCGCTGGCCCGGCGCTTCGGCTGCCAGGTTCTAGGGATCGAGTACGGTGCGGAAGCGGTCCGGCAGGCAAGCCGGGCGGCAGTTGCCGAGAATCTGGCCCATCTCGTCACATTCCAGCAGGGGGATGCCGAACACCTGCCCGTACCAGACAACTCTTTTGATGCGCTCATCTGTGAGTGCGCCTTCTGTACATTCCCGAATAAAACGCTGGCGGCCTTAGAATTCCAGCGCGTCCTCAAGCCAACGGGCCAGCTGGGTCTGAACGATCTCACGTGTACAGGCGCGGTGCCCGAGGATTTACAGGATCTGCTCGCCTGGATTGCCTGCATCGCGGATGCACAGCCAGTAGAGTCCTATATCCGCTACCTGGAAAAGGGAGGACTGAACATCACCCGCATTGAAAACCATGACTCGGCACTGCATGACATGGTTGAACAGATTCAAGGCAAGCTACTAGGGACAGAGCTACTGCTACGCCTGCGCAAAGTCGAGCTACCAGCTTCGTTTGACATAGAACAGGCAAAGAGGCTGGCCCGTGCGGCCAAAGCAGCTATCCAATCCAACACGTTTGGCTACGTGACGCTCCTGGCACGTAAAGAGTATTAAAAATTGCTGCCCGGCCCAGGAAAACGCTTATGAGGAGGCTGGCGGCCGTATATTTTCTATCAACTGGGCGATGGGCGAGGCCATTAATAGACATATGGCAATGTAGAGCAACGGAGTAGCCAGAAAATGGATGTGGATAGCCAGTGAAGCCGGCAGCAGCAGATAGAGAAAGTAGAGGCACTGCGCCAGTCCGGCAGCTCTGCCCCACCAGGTTGAGCCAAAACGTACCGGATGGGCCAGCGCCAGGTAGCTCACAAGCGCCGCCAGCAGGGGCAACAGGAAGCGGAGCAGCATGATCGCGCCGATCCAAAGCGGCAACATGCCGTCTCGCAGAAAGATGATCGTGAGCGTCAGATAGAGGCAGAAATCGGCCTCTCCATCGGCGATCTGCCCCAGCCTGCTCTGCGTACGCAGATGGCGGGCCAGATAACCATCCAGCATATCGGTCGCGATGCCAGATAAAAAGATGACCAGCGTCAGAGCGGGAAAAATGGTCAATCCGCCCACGAGCCGGCCCAGCAGATAGCATGTTCCCAGGCCGCGCAACCAGGTAAGCGTATTGGCGATTCCCACATGGGGCAATAGCTGACCATCAGATACAGAGCGGTTCAGACCCAGGTGCCAGAACAGGTCACATTGCTGCCAGGCGAGACAGATAGCAAAGACCGGCAGTAAGTACATGGTATCGGCAATGCCCAGCAACAAGGTGTTGGCTAGCAAGATAAGCAGGGATAGCGCGCCAATGAGACAGGTGACCCGCAGCCAGGAGCATCTCAAGGATGGATGCTCACGGGCCGTCTGGCAGGCCATCAGCCAGGAATGTAGAAAGAAACGCCCCCAGGCACGCGGACTGAAGCGACCATTGCGCAGCGTCGTTAACAGTTCAACCACAAAGGTCTGTTCGGTGCCTTTTTGCATAGGACACGGCTCTCCTGGTACTGTTTTATATAAGAATCATGCATTTCAAAAGGTAGCACTCACACTATTGTCTCACACGAGCACTGCGGGGCGCTATCATAACATGACCGCGTTTACATGTTCGCAAAGCGTGTAAAAATATCCAGGCTCAGACGTGTTGTAGTATTAGAAAACAAAAGGGAAGATAGCATTGGAAACACAAACATCCACTGGCGCAAACGCTCCTGGCAATAAGGGAGGCGCTCCTCAGGGTATTGGCATGGCCGTCGCCTTTGACTGGGGACTGGCCGTACAGATCCTGTTTACCCCTGTGTACCTGCTCCTGTTCCACTCCTCAAACACGCGCGCAATCTCCGGACTTGATTCCGGCATCAGCGGCATACTGTTTTTTATTATCGCGCTGATCGTTGCCTGTCTGCCAGCGCTCTTCGGCGAGATGATCCGCAGTGGACGCAATTGGGCCCGGCGCATACAGATCGTGGCCAATATAGTCCTATCGCTAGGCGGCCTGATCTCGCTTGTCAATCTGTATCAGAGCGCCAGAATTGGCAACTACTGGCCCTTTGTAACGGAAATCATCCTGCTAATCTTCTCGCCCCTGATTATATGGCGCCTGAGCCGTCCGGTCACCGCTCAATGGTTTAAAACGGTAACGCCGCGCGAGGCACGCCAGCGGCATGGGGGTAGCTGGATATTTTTCATTATTCTGTGGGCTTTAGCTGGTGGCATCTTACAAACCTTCGCCGCCATGAGATAGGCTAATCAGAAACATACATAGAGGAAACACGTATGGTCAGATCATCTTCTGTAGCGCGGATCCATCCCGATCAGCGCCAGGCCTATATTCTGCTCCTGCTAGGAATCATCGCGCTATTAATAGCCTGGCTACTGCATCCCGATCCCTTCAGATATCCGCTCGGGGTACTATCTCTGGGTATAGGCATGCTGATCGCAGCGCTGTTCAATCCCGGCCGCCTGGTAATCGCCAGTAGCCTGACGACGGCCATCGGGATCGCGGTCTTCTTTACCTTTAGCGGCCAGTTGCCCGGCAACCTGGTCTTTCCAGTCTACATCCTCGCGCTCGGCATCGGGCTTCTCATCATCGCCTTCGCTGCCAGGCGTGGCTATGTGGGACGCGGCGCCCTATCCCCGGCCATTATTGTCATGGGAGTAGGCATCATCGAAGTACTGCTGGCCAGGCACCTGACTCCAGCGAACTTTATCCCTTTCATGCTCTCATTCTGGCTTCCCGGACTGGGTCTGCTGATACTCGGCATCATCTATCTTCTGACCAGCCTGCGATCCAGAACAGTTAAACACGAAAGCCAGCCTACCAGATGAGCACATATTACCAGGGGAAACGAGCCACGACCTACAATCGCACCTGGAAAGCTTTTTCAGAGAAAACGCTAACCGCCACCCTCGACTACGTGGACACATTAAGACTATACGAAACACCACGCGGCCAGGAAAAGCCAGTACGCATCCTGGACGCCGCCTGCGGCACAGGACTCCTCTTGAAGAAGCTTGCCAGCCTATTCCCACAGGCCGAGCTCTATGGCATTGACCAGAGTCCTGATATGCTGACCCAGGCACAGAAACTGCTGGCGGATGAGCCGCGCTTTCACCTGACGCAGGGATCTCTATCCAGCAGCCGGATACGTGCATTGCCATATCAACCGGCTTCTTTTGATCTGATCACCTGCACCAACACCTTTCATTATCTGGATGATCCACAGGCTGTGCTACGGGGACTGACTACCCTGCTGACGCCCGGTGGACAACTGGTCGTAGAGGATTACGCACGCCGTTCTTTTCCTTTCCCCTGGCGACCCTTCGAATGGCTGATCAAACGTGTAGATCCACAGCATAACAGAGCTTACACCAGGCTCGAAGCGCAGCAGATCTGCGAGGCCGCCGGATTCCATATCCTGGCCGCCAGCGATTTCTCGGCTGGCCTCCTCTGGCAATGCTGGGTCATACGTGCAGCGTTGAAATAGACACAGATAAACGCTTGTACAGAGTATTGAGGATATAAAGATTCAAATAACCAGTAATCATACTCAATCCAACACCATGTCAATAGCACATTCAGCAAGAGGACATCTCGTGTCCTAAAGCATGACATTGGCGTGCAATACATGAATTTTCTGTCAGGCAATAAACGCCGTACCGGCCGGAGCAGGAATGGACCGATGACCACCAAAAACAGAGAGAGCCAGCCAGGCATTTCTCTGCCTGAAACTGGCTTTCTGAGCAATAGGGTGGGCCCAGCTGGATTCGAACCAGCGACCAATCAGTTATGAGCCGACTGCTCTAACCGCTGAGCTATAGGCCCTTGCGCACAGTATTGTAGCATATCTTCTGGCGTTTGTGAAGGGCTTTCAAGCAGATTTTTTCGCCTGTCTCACGTTTTCTCTTTGCTACTCTATGATGTGGATTATCTTTCTTTAACGAAAAGAGGCCTTTTTTGTGAATTTTAATTAATACTACAATAGTACAATGTTTACGTAGATTCCTATGTTTAATCCTACGCTGTTAAAATTTTATCTTTCATGTTAAAATTTTATAGCGTTTTTTGTTTTTTATCGTCACATTTATTCATTGAGAGTGCCGCATGAGTTTTGTGCAAAGAGTTAAGGAGCCAACCCTCCACCATTATTTTGCTGGACGCATAGCACGCATCAGTATGAGTGCGACCATGATTGTCTTTGTAACATTCTGCCTGAGTGGCCGGGCAGTTTCAGATTTGCAGCTGATCCCTGAAGACATTCACAACTGGTTACCCATGACCCCTCCCAGCTGGCCTCTGGTGGTGCAGCAACATAAATCTCCCCTGCAGGTGTTAACACGTGGGGTAACTACATACAACGAGACTTTGAAAACGGTCGGAGGTCCCGAACATGCGAGTGTGTTAAACGTCGACCTGAGTAGTAAAAATGTGCGCCTGGGCGTGGTACAGGCCCATGAGCAGTTGTTAAGTTCCGATGAGACCGTCAGTTCGATGGCCAATCGCTCCCATGCCATAGCGGGCATCAATGGCGATTTCTTTGAGATCCACGGCACCGGCGACCCCATCAATATGGTGATGCGTAATGGTCAGTTGCTCCAGAGCCCGGGAAACTATGCCGTTCTGGGCGTCACCAGCAATGGACAGATCACCATGGCCCACGAGGCGTTCTCTGGCACGGTTACCGCGGGCGGGGCGAGCCACGTGTTGAACTCGGTCAATCGCTACACGGGTGCTCGAGATAACGGCCTCACGCTGATTACGCCCGCGCTCGGTAATATGCTGGTCGCCAATAATACAGTAGCGCTCCTCCAATCAGGGGCGCCTGGGACCAATACTTATATCGTCCGGGCGGTGCAAACAAAGCTAGCTACGTTGAAGAAACTACCCGGGGGTACACAGGCTCTGGTGGGTGGCGGCACGGCTGGTGCGTGGTTGAGGTCAACGCTCCATAAGGGCGATACCTTATCGATCGCACAACAGGTTGTGCCGGATAACAACCTGGTCCAGGCCATAGGTGGCGGCCCGATCCTGATCAAAAACGGGCAATTCTACAATGATCCGGTCGCTCCCAATCCAGGCGATACGAATGTGCATAATCCATTGACGGCCGTGGGATTGGCTCAGGATGGCAGGCATGCTATCTTCGTAGTGTTCGATGGTCATGAGGCGGGCGTTACGCGGGGCCGTGGTCTGACGCGGCCACAGATGGCGGGCTATCTTCTGGCCCATGGCGCTTACCAGGCGATGATGTTCGATGGTGGCGGCTCCTCAGAAATGGTGGGGCGCCTCCCCGGCCAGAAAAAGGTCTCTATTCTCAACACCCCGTCCGATGGCAGTGAGCGGCCGGTGGCCAACGGACTGTTCGTCTACAGCACCGAAGAGCGACCTGGCCGGGCAACTTCGGTGGTCATCAATAATAACAAACCGATTACACTGCTGACAAACACGTCGATAGCTGTCAAAGCCTATGCCCGCGACGCAATGAATAATACGGTGGACCGTGCGGTCCAACTAACGGTCCATCCCAGCACGCTGGCCAGCATAAAGCAGGGAAGGTTGCTCGCTGGCAACCGGGCAGGCAATGGCCTGCTCGTTGGACGGGTGGATAAGGCATTGAGCGGCCTGCCGATAACGGTAGTGGATCATGTAGATAGCCTGCATATCACTCCCCCCAACCCGGATCTGGATAATGGGCAAAAGCAACAATTTCAGGTGTCGGCGACTGTTCATGGAACGGACATCGCGGTCCCAAGCGATGCGGTTCACTGGAGCGTCACGCCCGACGGTCTGGGTACCATCACACAGAATGGCCTCTTTACCGCTTCGGGAACGGCGGTAACGCTGGGACAGGTTACGGCCACCCTTGGCGGCACGAACGCCTCGATCAGCGTGGCGGTGGGCAAAGAACCGGAGATGATTACTCCCTTGATCGATCTCAACAACTGGGGAGTCACCGATCGCTATCTCAATATCAACCCATGTCCTTATGGCCTGGTACCGGTGCAACATATCACTCCGGACGGGTCGATCTCCCTGAGCACCAGTGAGAAACAGGCTCCTGGTGATGTGGGGTCACTGGATCTACATTATGACTTTGCCAGCGCCCAGAAGGTCTACAACATCAGCGCCTATCCCGCCGCGCCCGAAAATATACTGATCGGCTCGAAGAATGGTCAGTATCCTTCCGCCCTCGGGTTATGGGTCAAAGGGAACACGGCCCTGGGTGCGCTGAACACGACGAACGTGACCTTAAAGGTGGGATTCTACCAGAGCGATAATACCGCCACCAATATCTATCCGACGGTTGCCATCGGCAATTACTGGCAATATGTCACCATCCCTTTGCAGTCAACCTACTCATTTCCATTGCGCCTGAACTACCTGGCCCTGGTAGCCGACAATCCAGAAAGCGAGCTCAAAGGGGATATCTACTTTAGCAAGCTGACGGCATTATACTCACCTCGCCCGCTGGCGGCCACACCTTACCAGCCATTTCCCCAAAATCCCGATTGGCTACAGTTCAAGCAGAGTCCCACTCAGTTCAGTCAGGATGGGACAACCATTGCCGTCTTTGACGATGCGCACACCGCAGCGGCCGCCCCAGATGCGGCCGGAACGATGGTCCTCAAAGCCATCGGTGATCAGTTACAGCGCTGGCCAGGCCTGATTCGGCCAGCGCTCGTCCAATCGTTGGGCGATATGGTAGAAAATGGGCAACTGCCCAATCTACAGCATGTAAAGTCGATCATGGATGGCTTTGGCATACCATATCATATCGCGGTGGGCAACCATGAGATTACGCAGGGGGCCACACCTGAGGATCAGAACTTTACCGCGGTCTTCGGACCAACCCATTACGCGTATACGGTGGGGAACTCACGCTTCATTGTGCTGGACAGTTCGCATATCGGTCTGTTATGCTCCGATGCCTATCAGGTGCCCAGTGAGCCCCAATACGAGTGGTTGAAACAACAATTGGATACCAACACCTCGCAGACCGTCTTTATCACCACCCACGTACCCGCTTACGATCCCCATCCCGCCAAAAATAGTCAGTTCAGAAATAGTTTTGAAGCGGCCATGTATGAGGAACTGGCCCATCGTTATGAGCAGACACATATAGGAAAACACGTGATCCTGTTGTTTGGGCATGCGCGTGGTTTCTCAGAACAGCGACTGGATACCAACGGAATTGACGTCAAGAATGGGATCCCCAATTTCGTCGTCGCCGATGTTGGGGCGCCAGCCTATGCACCGGCCGATCAGGGTGGCTTTTCGCACTATGCCCTGTTCCATATTCGTCCCAACGGGGCGGTGCAGTTCGCGGTGTTACCCGTACTGAACAAGATCGAGGTCAAGGCCAACCGCAGTCGGCTCAAAGTAGGGCAGACCGTACAGGTTAAAGCTACCGGTACCACCGTGACCGGCAACGATCTACCAGCCATCAAGGTGCCGATCCAGAATCCGGCCTCACACCTCTGGTCAAGCTCTGATACACATGTAGCATCCATCGACACGGTCACTGGACTGGTTCAAGCTCGTCATCCCGGGACCGCCACCATTACCAGCACATCGGGACAAACAAAAGGCAGTATGACATTGACTGTCACCAGGTAAGCAAAGAACACAGGCAAAATGTTTCAAAACATTTCATCTGTGTTCTTCCGCTTTTAGCGCTCAGCAAAAAGATGCCTGATCCATTTATTAGCGCGACATTGCTGCTATTTTTCCTACTTGAATCTGCAAATATGCCATCAAATATAGCCATGTTTAAGCTCTAATTGGATGCAACTTGTTATATATAACGTAATTTCACCATTTTGTGCGTCCACTCATCCATTTGGTATGCTATAATAGAAATAGTCAGGTGCTATGTTTACCTATATACAGTCGAGTAGAATGGATAGTTAGATTGAGGATATATCCGCTCAGTCAGCTAGGAACGGATATGGTATTATGCACTTGCTGATACTGACCGTCTGGTGTTGTCTGGCACGTGGAAGAAGAATCTGTATTCACAGAACACCTATATCCCTTATTTATAAACAGGGATATATAGATGCTATTGTGACAAAAATCCCCAACTTAAAGCACAGCCCGACTTTGTACATACCGCGCTATGCTCTGACGAGTGGCGCGGTCAACATTTTTCCAGGGGGCATTCAATGGAGAATGAAGTAACTATTCGTATTGGCGGTGAGTCCGGTGAGGGCACCATCTCAGGTGGTGATATTCTTGCCCTGGCCTCCGCTCGCTGGGGGTATCATGTCTATACCTTCAGGACATTCCCAGCCGAAATTCTCGGCGGGCCTTGTATGTTTCAGGTTCGCATTAGCGATCACCCGGTAAAATCGATGGGTGATTACGCAGATGTCCTGATCTGCTTGAATAAAGAAGCTTATGATCGTAACGTCGGTGAACTACGCCATGGTGGCGTGCTTATGTATGATCCCTCCGACTTTACGCCCGAAGCAGGTGACTATATCACGTATGCCGTCCCCTTTAATGAGATTGCGCGTAAAGAGGTTCAGCTCTTCCAGACCAAAAATATGGTAATGCTGGGAGCTATCTGCGGGTTATTTGGTCCCCCTCTTGAGGCCATCATTCAAGTAGTGCAGTCGAAACTCTCTCGCTCACGTAAGGCCAACGCAACGCTGATGGAAAAGAATTTGCTGGCCCTTGATGTCGCGAAGAAGTATGTTAGCGAAAAGATCACCAAAAGCGATCCTTACCTGCTTGGTCCTGTGGAGAAGGCCGATCGTGTAGTGCTGAATGGAAATCAGGCTATTGTTGCTGGCGCCCTGGCAGCGCAATGCCGCTACTTCGCAGGTTATCCTATCACGCCGGCCAGCGATATCATGGAGGGGATGGCGAAGGAGTTGCCACAGGTAGGTGGCACCTTCCTGCAGGCTGAGGATGAAATCGCGGCCCTGGCCTCCGTGCTGGGAGCCTCATTTGGTGGTGTGCGCGCGATGACGGCTACTTCGGGTCCGGGCTTCTCTCTAATGACCGAGTTAATCGGCCTGAGCTCGATGGCCGAGTTGCCGGCGGTTATCGTTGATGCCCAGCGTGCCGGTCCCAGCACCGGTATGCCGACAAAAATGGAGCAATCGGACCTTAGCTTCGCGCTTAACGCCGGGCATGGCGATACGCCGCGCATCGTCATGGCTCCTTCGAACGTGGCCAATTGCTACGAGTTGATCATTCAAGCCTTCGAGATGGCCGAGCGCTATCAGATGCCAGTCCTGTTCTTGAGCGATCAGTCTCTAACAGCGCGTGTTGAAAGCGTCGATAGTCACGTCTTCAAAAAGCCTGAGATTCACGGGCGCATCCAGTACAATGGCAAGCACGCCTCCAATGGCAGCAACGGCCATCAGGCGGAACCTATGCTGGTAGGCGCGGGCGCGGGCGCCCATGAGTATGAGCGCTATGCCAATACGCCAACCGGTATCTCGCCCATCAGCACTCCTGGAGCGGGTGCCCCCGCTTATGTAGCAACCGGACTGGAACACGATGAGGCCGGGCATCCTAACTATGAGCCGGAAGATCACACTGAAATGATGCAGAAGCGCTTCCGCAAGCTGGCGACGGCCGCGGCGGAGATGCCAAAGCCACAGCGCTATGGGGACGCGGACGCCACCATTGGTGTGATTGGCTGGGGCTCAACCGAAGGCACTATTCAGGAAGCCGTGGATCGCGCGCGGGCCAAAGGCCTGAAGGTCGCTTCACTCCATCCCACCATTCTCTCCCCGCTTCCCGACGAGGCGATTCAGGAGTTTATCTCCTCGGTACAAAAGGTTATCGTGCCGGAGAACAACTACTCTGGCCAGTTCGCGAATCTATTGGGCGCCAAATATGGGCTGCAGGCTGTTCGCCTGAATAAATATGGGGGAATTCCATTCACCGCCGCCGAAATCCTGCGGGCAATTGAGGAGGTTCACTAATCATGACGCAGACACTGATTAATCCTACCCCGAAAGATTATAAGAGTGAAGTAAAACCTACCTGGTGTCCCGGCTGTGGAGACTTTGGCGTGCTCAATGCGGCATTCCGTGGCCTGGCTGAGATGAAGTTGCCAACCGACCAGACGGTAGTCGTCTCGGGCATCGGTTGCTCCAGCCGCTTCCCTCACTTTATGAAAACCTTTGGTTTCCATAGCGTGCACGGTCGTGCCCTGCCAGTGGCACAGGGGCTCAAGATGGCACGCCCGGACCTGAATGTGATTACGGTCGGTGGCGATGGTGACTTCTTCAGTATCGGCGCCGGGCACCTGATCCATGCCGCCCTGCGCAATATCGATATTACCGTTGTCGTCATGGATAATGAGATTTATGGATTGACCAAAGGCCAGACCTCACCGACGTCGCCACATGGTCATGTCACAAAGTCAACGCCGTATGGTTTGTTGGCATCCCAGTTTAATCCGATCGCGACCGCGCTTTCATTAAATGTCAGCTTTGTAGCACGCGGCTACTCAGCCAAGCCGAAGGACCTGGCGGCGTTAATCCAGCAGGGAGTTCAACATAAAGGGTTCTCATTCATTCATGCGCTTAGCCCATGCCCAACCTTCTATCATACCTTCGATGCCTGGGACGCAGCGGTTACCCCGATTGATTCCGGTCATGATACCCAAGATAAAGCACAGGCCATCGCTTTAGCGCTGGAGACAGAAAAACAGTATACAGGCATCTTTTATAAAGAGGAACGCCCAACGATGGACCAGGCAGCACATCAACTGGTACAGGAATCTAAATCATTTGATATCGCACAATATATGCAGCGCTACGCCTGATCATCCTATGTAGGAATTATAAAGAGGGACTGGCCAATAAAGCCAGTCCCATCTTTATGACTAAAATGCAACACATCCATCATGGGTGTTAGCGAGTATAAAGCGATGCTTATGAATATACTCTACTGTTGCTGCTGGGGTAGCCGCGTATAGGTGGAGACGCTAAGAGAATTGGCTACGCCCTGGGCGAACAACTCACCACAGGTGCGACAAAAAACGCCGCTTTCATTGTGATAGGTGCCACCAATAGCCGTGAGCTGCCTCTCGGCAGGCTTACCACACCATTCGCAGACGCTACCACGTGGAGCAAAATCTACGGAGACGGGCCGCTGGAATTCATTGGACATGAGGAGCCTCCTCTACTGTGCTGATCAGTGGTACTGTTCATACATATAAAAGACAAACAGCACACAACAAAGGGGGACTATCGTATCCAGTGGTAAGCACACGCCTTTGAATACACCCCACAATGATACGCAAATCCGCTACGTCTTTGCCCATGAGCCCCATTGCTCTGCTACTCAACTCCGTTGAAGATAAAATAGTGGAGTTGAGTAGACATACTATACCATAATTTGACACAAGTTACTAGATCTACTGATGACAGAGCAACAAAATAGTTTCTCTTATTATCCCTCAGGTAGGTCAGGATTTTGCCTCTCCTGGGTATTACGTTCGGCTGCTTCAGAAGTTACATTCGCATTGGCACGCATAGCCGCCAACTGCTGCCTGGTGGTAATGTATGCCCCCCAGATCCAACCAACAAGCCCCAATCCAACAGTGATCCCCAACCAGATCAGCAAGACGGTGTTGAAGGCAACGTTAAAGCCTGCAGCCAGCACACCGGCTAACACGATACCAATGATCAGTCCCAGCGTCACACCAATCAGACAACCGGGATGGGCCAGGTTGCGCCCTTCTAAACGTTTCATCATGATGACAAATGATACCTCTACGAAAAATACTATTGTATAGGATGATAGCGCGACTGCCTGGGAGCGTCAAGGGATTTTTTTCTGACGAAGCATTTTGGCTGCCTGCTTCTGACTATACGGCAGAAATTGGTATGCCAGCGACCTCTGCCGATATCTATCAGACCAGGGTATAGCGCAGAACCAGCATGTCACGTAAGAGAATGCCCTCATTAACGACAGGTGGTTGGATATAGGAAAAGTAATCGGGCCGCACGTGATCCATACGGAAACCCGCCTTCTGATAAAAACCGATAGTTCCAAGCGCGGTATTGTCGGTCCCTACGATAACCGAGCGGACGCCACGCCGACGTGCCTCGGTTATCATCTGCGCCAGCATAGCTTTACCATGGCCGTGTCCCCGTAACTGCTCAGCAACGGCGATATATTCGACCTCACCGCACTCCTCCCCCCAACGCATGACCACCGCCCCGACCATCTTCCCCTCCTGCCACCAGACGTAAGAAGTGTGGTGACCATCCGTGACAAGGCTGCGAATACGGTCGTCATCTTCATCAGCGTCATGCAATAAAGGTAACAGCTCAGCATAATCGGCCGGGGTAGCCAGCCGCCACTGTATCTCCATAAGGCAATGTCCTTTTCTTTTTTTGATCCAACGTAAAGAGGGGTGCCGAAACGCGCTCCAGCACCCCTCTTTACGTTGGATCTTTATTTGCCAGAACGGCGTTTTACCACCATCTTGATCGGATCATGGGGCCGGATGGTGATCGTCTTATTGGGATCGGGCACGATATGTTGTCCCGGTATCAACTCGAAGGAGACGTGCTGAGCCAGATTGGCTAACAGCAGATGACCTTCCATGAGGGCGAAGTGATTGCCGATGCAGATGCGCGGACCAGCCCCGAAGGGCATGTAGGCGTAGCGCGGCAGTTGCTTTTCGCGCTCGGGCGTGAAGCGCTCAGGATCAAACACGTCGGGATTCGAGAAGTATTCAGGGCGACGATGGATGGCGTAGATGGCCGCCAGCACGAGATCCTGCTTTTTAATGGGATAGCCATTGAGGTCGCAGTCTCTTAAGGCGACGCGCGAAACCGCATAGGCCGGTGGGTAGAGGCGCATGGCCTCTTTGAAGACCTGCAGTGAATAGGGCAATTGAGCCAGGTCCGCATAGGTGGCGGTGCGCCCCTGCAGGACTGTATCAACCTCACGCTGCACCTTCGCGAAGATCTCGGGATGCTGGGCCAGCAGATACCAGGTCCAGGTCAGAGCGGTAGCGGTCGTCTCATGTCCGGCTCCAAACAGAGTCAGAGATTCGTCACGCAACTGCTTGTCATCCATACCGCTCCCATCTTCGCGGGCGCGCAGCAGAACCGAGAGGAAATCGTTCTTCTCACTGTCACTGGCACGGCGATCGGCGATCATCTGGTTAATGCGCCGATCAAGCACCGCCAGAGCCTGGCGCGCCTTGTTGCTGCGCGGCACCGGCCACGTTATCGGTATTGGGAACAGGTTTGAGAGGGAGTAGTTGACGAACGAGAGCACTGTGCTCATGGCCGAGCCCAGTTCATCCGCTTCGGTGAACACCTCGGCATCAAACAGAACCTTGCCAACGATACTCATCGTCAGCTGCGTCATTTCATGGCCGATGTCCACCACCTGCCCATCGTGCCAGGTACGTTGGATCTGCTCACTGTAGCGTACCATATCGTCGGCGTAGCTCACAATGTGGCGCGGCTGGAATGATGGCGCCATGAGCTTGCGCTGCTTGCGATGCAGTTCACCCTCGCTGATAAACAATCCATTGCCAATAATAGGATGAAAAGCTTTGTGCATCCCATCGCCCTTGTCGAAATCGGCGGTGTGCTCAACCAGCAGACTGCGCACCAGGTCTGGTGAGTTAAGCTGGACAAGACGGAAGGGACCATAGTGCATCAACCCGATATCGCCATATTCGCGCGCGACACGCTGATAGAGTGTCAGGCGATCGGCGTTGTGCTTGAACATAGAGCCAACCAGTGGTGGCTCGGGAATTTCGGGAATGCTTTTCGCGCCGGGAGCATCTTTTATCGCTGTAACCATTTTCTTCTGCCTTCTGACATACATCCCTGTCAACCTAGGGCATGCGCATACAACTGCATTGTCAGATTCAAAATTTATTTATCTACATCATCATTTACACATCAATATTATAGCACTCGTGATACACCCGGAGACAACTTTTATGGCGGCGCGCCAGGCTCCTCATACAGGGCTCCCAACCCGCATCTCACCTGCCGCCGCGCAGCAAGAAACCTGTACTGACATAGTACAGGTTTCTTGCTGCGGTTCACACAGCACATTGATCGACGTTACCAGGCGGTTGAGCCACCATCGACCACGACGGTCTGCCCGGTCATATAGGCCGCGGCGGGCGAGGCCAGAAAGACGATCACGCCCTTGATATCGTCGGCTCTCCCAAAGCGAGCCATGGGAATATCGGCCAGCATGGCCTCTCCGTAACGCTCCAACAGGGCATTCGACATGCGCGTGGGAAACCAGCCAGGGGCAATGGCGTTGACAGTGATCCCGTATTGCGCCCAGCTGGTCGCCAGATCGCGCGTCATGTTGATGACTGCTGCCTTACTGGCATGGTAACCAACCACCTGGATATATTTGGGATTACCGCCGGTCAGGCCGGCGACCGAGGCGATATTGATGATCTTGCCACCCTGACCACGGTTGATCATACGCCGTCCAACCTGCTGGCTCATCATAAACGTACCTTTAATATTGACATCGATGACCTGCTGGAACTTTTCCAACGGCATATCTTCAGCCGGCGCTCCCCAGGTAGCCCCGCTATTGTTGACCAGGATATCGATGGCGCCAAATTTTTCTTCCGTAGCCTCCACAACGTGCTCAACATCGCTCAACTTCGTGATATCACAGGCCAGTGACAGCGCATGACCGCCGCTGGCCTCTATCTCACGCTGCACCTCTTCGCAGGCGGCCAGTTTACGTGAGCAGAGCACCACATTGGCGCCCGCATCGGAAAGAGCCTGCGCAAAATACTGTCCCAGACCACGTCCACCACCGGTAATAATCGCGGTCTTGCCATCCAGGCGAAATAGATCCAGTGTCCCCAATGTAAAACCTCCTTGTGTGCATTAAAAACTTCTTCGTCATTCAGTTTGCGATTCATGTTCCAAACATGTTATCATCACTGTAACACATACTCGAGATTTTATCCGCTTACCGCTACCATAAGGAGATTTTTCTATTACTACCAATAATATTAAAATACAATTTACGATGGGCGCGGAAGATCGCCATCGGCTGGAGGGTCTGCCCTGGGACATCCAGTTGGAGGAATGGGAAAAGCAAGGAGTACCCGTGCTGGTGGTGCGGCGCGGTGACTCTCGCCATCCGGTGATCTTCGTTGAGCGGCAGGGAGCACGCTATGCGATTAAAGAGACCACGCCACGCATGGCGGAGCGCGAGATCCGCAATCTGCATGAAATTGAGCAGCGCGGCATTCCAGCATTGAGTCCTATTGGGACTGTGCTGGTGTCGGCCCCCCCGATCGCGATCGAGGTACCAGGCTTAAGGGGAATGCGTCAGTATATCAGCGGCGATCGCGGCTATACTGTGACCCGTCTGGCACCACGCGTGGTACCGCATGTCTTGCTCTATCGTCTGCCACTGACCAAGCGCACCAAGCAACGTATGCTCTCGGCCGTCGCCGTCCTGATGGTTGAGCTACACGAGCATGGCGTCTACTGGGGTGATCCCTCGCTAGCCAATGCATTGATCCGCATCGATGGCAAACAGATACTCTCGATTATGGCCGATGCGGAAACAGTAGAGCTGTTTCCTGGACCTATCAGTGAGGGACTGCGCGAACAGGACCTGGCCCAGTTTGGTGAATCGCTGGCCTGGCAGGCTGAAGATCTGCGGCAGGCGAAAGGATTGCCGGAAGACGTGCAGGTATTGGACGACGCCGATTATCGCTACTTCTGCCAGCGTTATCGCACGGTACGCCGCGAACATTCGCGCGTCACGGGTCCGCACGATCTCAATACTATCTATCATACCCAACGCCTGTTCCGCGCCATGGGTGATTGGAGGGATGTACTGGCGGAAAAAGCCAGCAGCGCCATGCACCAGATTACGCCGATCCTGCCAGGCTGGTATCAGCAGGCCATCTATGAACTGCTCCACGTAACCATTCCACGCGCCTACGCGCGACGCTTCTACAATCTGATCGTCGGACACCAGGCGATCATGAGTAAGAACGAGCAGCGGGAAGTCAGCCTGGAGGAGGCTGCCCAGGATTGGTACGAGAAATATCACCTGCCCACAATCCTGATGCTACGCCAGCGTCTGACGAACGAGCAAGATCCGATGCAGGCCTACTTTGCCATTATGCAGCATAAGTGGGAAATGAGTATGAAAGCGGGCTACGAGGTGCCACTAGAAGAGGCGATTCTGGACTGGGAGTTACAGACAGCCCAGACCGGTCAACTGGGTCCGGTCGATCCTGCCGCCATTGCTACCTGGTGGCGACATCGCCAGCCGGTGACCACGGTACTGGAACCACCGATGATCGAAAGCGAGGAACTGGATCCACTGCTCTCAACGGCCGAACGTCCCCTGGTGCACCTGGATCCGCCGCAACTGGAGCAGGAGATGCCGAAAATCCTGAATAAGGAGAACAAGAGCGACAAATAAAAATCTCCCTCCTTCCCTTAAGGGAAAGGAGGGAGAAACAAGCTAGGCCTCTTCATCCATACCGGCTTCAGCCAGAGCTACCTCTTCGGGATCATCCTCTTCTTCGACCCCTTCGGCTTCAGCTGCCTTGAAGGCCAGGATGTTGCCACGAATCTGATCTTCGATGGCGGTCGCTACATCGGTATTCTGGCGTAAGAACTCTTTGGCGTTCTCACGGCCCTGACCCAGGCGAATATCGCCCACGGTAAACCAGGCCCCACTCTTCTTCACCAGGCCCATCTCAAGACCCAGGTCGATCAAGCCACCCTCGCGCGAAATACCTTCGCTATACATGATGTCGAACTCGGCAGTGCGGAATGGAGGGGCCACCTTGTTCTTGATCACGCGCACGCGGGTGCGGTTACCGACGACGTCCTGACCCTGCTTGATGGAATCGGTACGGCGAATATCCAGACGTACCGAGGCATAGAACTTGAGAGCCTTACCACCGGCAGTGGTCTCTGGATTGCCAAACATAACGCCAATCTTCTCACGCAGCTGGTTGGTAAAGATCACGGTCGTGTGGGAGTTATTGATCGCGCCGGTCAGTTTACGCAGCGCGTGGCTCATCAAACGTGCCTGCAGACCAACGTGCGAGTCGCCCATCTCGCCTTCGATTTCGGCGCGCGGTGTCAGGGCGGCCACCGAGTCGACAACGACCACATCGATAGCGTTACTGCGTACCAGCGAGTCAACGATCTCTAGCGCCTGCTCGCCATTATCTGGCTGCGAGATCAGCAGGTTGGCGGTATCGACACCCAGTTTGGCCGCGTATGAAGGGTCAAGGGCATGCTCGGCGTCAACAAAAGCGGCAAAGCCACCAGCGCGCTGCGCATTCGCGATGATATGCAAACACAGCGTCGTTTTACCAGATGACTCAGGGCCATAGATCTCGGTAACACGGCCACGTGGTACACCGCCAATACCCAACGCCAGGTCGAGCGCGATTGAACCGGAGGGGATAGCTTCGATCTGAACTTTGGCGGCATCACCAAGTTTCATAATCGAACCCTTACCAAAGCGCCGCTCGATCTGGCTCAAAGCCAGGTCGATCGCCTTCTCACGTTCACTCATACCAGCGGTATTGGTGTTACTGGCCGCAGCTGCTGCGTTTTTGTCCTTCTTGCTTATTGCCATGTTTTATTTTGGCAAAGCATGGAAAAGGTTGCTATGGGCCACGCCATATCCCCCGGGAACCATACCCTGCCTTCCTCCTTTTTTCAATCCTCGCAAAAGGCGACACTTTTCAAAAAGTATGTGTAACAGAGCAAACCCATAGCACACAGACATCTGTGATAGGATAGCCACCATGGTGCTCTTGATAAATGTTCCTACAAAATAACTATTCTTTAGCAAAGGCAAAAAGCGGAAATTGATTGGATGTTTTTCTCTTTCCCGTGCAAAGTAGAACAAGTGTACCACGAGGCAATACATGTGTCAAGTTGTTTAAAGACTCGCGTCATCGGTGCGAACGGCGCTCAAGAATAGGGTGAAACAGGATACAGGGGATGCCCGGTTGAGACATCCCCTGTATGTTTATATTTCGCGACGGCCTTCAAGGGCGCGGCTGAGCGTACCCTCATCAGCGTATTCGAGGTCACTACCCAGTGAGAGTCCACGTGCCAGCGTGGTTACCTTCACCGGGGTCGCGATCCCATTCTTGATATCGTCTTTGATGACGCCTGCTGTGTAGTCGCCCTCAAAACTCGGGTTGGTGGCCAGAATGATCTCGCGCACATTGCCGGCCGAGAGGCGTTTGAGAAGTTCATCGATGCGAATATCTTTACGCCCGATGCCCTCCAGTGGTGAGAGCGCGCCATGCAGAACATGGTACAGACCCTTATAGACGCCCGTCTTTTCCAGGGCCAGCACGTCAAGGGGCTCTTCAACCACACAGATACAATCCTGGTCACGACCCGGGTTGCTACAAATAGGACACGGATCGGTCTCAGTTATATTATAACAACGCGAGCAGTAGATAATGCTCTCTTTGAGGCGCAAGATAGCCTCGGCCAGGCGACGAGCCTGATCATTGGGGCTACGCAAAATGAAAAAGGTCAGACGTTGCGCCGTTTTTACGCCGACCCCTGGCAGCTTCGAAAGTTCTTCAACTAACGCTGCCACCGGAGCTGCGACATCACTCATGTTTAAAACAGTCCAGGAATTTTCATTCCACCAGTGGCGCCGGATACAAGCTTCTGCTGCGCGTCGGTCACGCGGTCGTGAGCGTCTTTAGCAGCTGCCTTCACCATTACCTCTAGCTCTTCGATATCATCGGCACTAAAAGCTTCGGGATCTACTTTGACTTCGGTGATTTCATACTTGCCGCTCATGGTGATGGTCACGGCACCACCACCAGCGGTACCGGTAAACAGGGTAGACTCCAGCTCTTCCTGCATTTTCATCAACTTTTGCTGCATTTTTTGAATTTCACGCATGTTCATGGAAACAAAAACTCCTTTATTTTGGGTGTATCTCTTTGATCTCTGCTTTAAACATACGAATGAGTTCTGTTACAACTGGATTGCTCTCCGCATGTTGCTTGATATTGTGCAAACGTGATCCATTGTTTGCAGGTGCTTGTATAGTATTCTCTCTCACAGCCTCACTTCTGGCAAGTGGCGGGGCACTGACCTTCACCGGTTCAACCGACGCGGTAGCCTGCGGAGTTTGCACTGGTGACGCTGGCCGCGCTACTTCCATCTGCTGCCGCATCTCTGGAGCCTGGGGAATTGGCGCTGGTGACGCTGGCCGCGCCGACGATTGCTGCCGCATCTCTGGAGCCGGTGATGCTAACTTTGGCGACTGCACGGGCGCAGATGGCGACTCGACGGGCGGATGCGGTACCGCTGGTTGGGACGGCACTACACCGGGTCTTGGAAAGGTCGAGATCGAGACGTTGGCATTAGGAGGAAGCAGACGAATATTGCATTCTGTCTTTAGCTCCACCTTGAGTGCCCAGCGAATAACCTCGTAGTAATTATCGTTTTGCAAGGTTTTGTAATGGAAATCCATGTTAGCTTTGCACACGACAGTAGGGAGCTGGCTGGTACCCTCAATACCCAGGACGGTATATCCACCCAGCAAAGCCGCTATCTTTGGTCCATCAGCCTTTGGGCGTGAGTGAATGCGCCTGCGCACCATCTCCCATTTATCTTTAACATCGGCTAGTGTCAGAGTTGGGAAGTCATCAGCCGGGATGCTCTCAGCAACTGGCGGCTCCTCGGCAGCAGGAGATGGCTCCTCGGCAACAGGAGTAGGTAACGCTGCTACAGTCTCTTTGACTTCAACGGAAGCCGAATCTCTTTTTTCTGAACGCGAAGCGGCAAGAGGCGTCAATGAGTTCGTCATCTCGAGATCAGCAGATGCAGATGCTGGCGCGGCAATATCTTTCACCTCTGCTCTGGCCGGGGCTCGATGTTCGGCCTCGGGGGCAGTCGTATAGGAGACTGCTGGCGTAGCTACACGTGGACGAGCCGGGGGCTGCGTGGGCGCACCGGGTCGCGCTGGAGCAACTACACCAGTTTGATCCGGACCATCTTGAGCGCGCCGATGTAGTTCTACACAGGCCAGAAAAGCCAGCTCCAATCCTAGCTGAGGAGTTCCCTGTCCTTTCTGCATCAGCTCATTCTGAGCGAAGGCGCGCGCGCACTCGGTCAATTCATGCAAGCCAAAGTGCTGGGCAGCCTGCTGGATATCTTTGATCTCGTCCTCTGTATTGTCCAGGATCTCGCTAATGTTCGCGCCGGCCTTTGACAGCATCATGGCGCGCCAGAACTCGGCGACCTGCGTGTTGATCTGGCGCAGGTCGGCACCGGCTTCAGACAACTCATTGATAAGATGCAGCCCGGCGGCGCTATCTGTGTTCGCCACATGCAGGATTAACTTCTGGATCGCCTGGGGATCGGCCACGCCCAGCATGGCCTGTACCTGCTCCAGGCTAATTACGTTGCCGCAGTAGGAGATAGCCTGGTCAAGCAGGCTCACGGCGTCGCGCATCCCACCGGCGGCGGCACGGGCAATCAGTTCCGCGGCTCCGGACTGCAACTCAACCTGCTCCTGCTGCGCCACATAATGCAGACGGCTGACCAGCTGGCGCAGACTGAAGCGCTTAAAGTCGAAGCGCTGGCAGCGCGAGAGCACCGTAGGCAACATTTTATGTACATCGGTAGTCGCCATTACAAATATGGCATGTTCTGGTGGCTCTTCCAAAGTCTTGAGCAGAGCGTTAAAAGCCTCAGTCGTCAGCATATGTGCTTCGTCGAGGATGTAGACCTTGTACTTGCCGGTGGTGGGCGGTATCATGACTTTTTCGCGCAGTTCACGGATGCTATCGATACCGCGATTGGAGGCCGCATCTATTTCAGATACATTGAAGGAGCTGCCATTGGTAATCTCACGGCACTGCTCGCATTGATTGCAGGGTTCACCGTTCTGGGGATTGGTGCAATTGATGGTTTTAGCCAGAAGGCGGGCCATACTCGTCTTACCAGTACCCCTTGGGCCGGTGAAGATGTATGCGTGCGCGAGATTGCCACTACTGAGCGCATTCTTGAGAGTTTTAATAACGGGCTCTTGACCAACGAGATCGCCAAAGGTCTGAGAGCGCCACTTTCGGTAGAGTGATTGTGAGGCCATATTCTTTACTCCCGCCTATGTGTCCTCATGACGGGCCACGAGCCCACCCGCTGCCAGAAGAGTAGATGACACGCTTGACATAGAAAACCGATTTTCTCCCGGTCCTGCCGGTTAGCGCAATCAGGAACCCCTACGTCACCCAGAGAGGTCCATTTACCGTTGCTTCCTCACGGACCTAGCGGAGTTCACAAACATCTGCCGCGCAGGACCCGATCACGCCAACCGACAGGACCGGAAGAAAATCGGTCCATCCCACTGGAAGTTTTTTCCTTTTCCCTCGTGGGATGAACCCATTTTACATCTGATTGGAACAGTTGTCAAGAGATATAACGTCCAATTAAGAGGTCGTATTTTTCTTTGACTTCGGCCGGGATGCGGGCGGGATCGGTCATGATGGTGGAGGCCACGGCGTGCTCACAGATACATGTTTGCGCGCTACGGTCGGCTGGAAGTTTCTGCGCGACTTTCTGCAGAATGCGTTTGGCATTCTCGATATTGGCGCTGAGATTCCCGACCACCATGTCCACCGATACGCTCTCCTCCGACTCGTACCAGCAATCGTAGTCGGTGGCGCAGGCGATGATGGCATAGCACAACTCGGCCTCGCGTGCCAGTTTGGCCTCAGGTAAGGCGGTCATGCCGATAATATCCATTCCTAACTTGCGATAGACGTTGGATTCCGCCTTCGTCGAGAAGAGTGGCCCCTCCATACAGACATAGGTGCCCCCCTGGTGCACGTTGACGTTCCCCAACTCGCGCGCCGACTCCAGCAATAGCGAACCGAGCGTAGGGCAAAATGGCTCGGCGAACGAGCAATGCACGACTACGCCACCCTCATAAAAGCTCTTCACACGATCTTTGGTGCGATCAAAAAGCTGGTCGGGAATAACCAGGTCGCGCGGCACGATGTCCTCGCGCAGACTACCGACAGCACTGACCGAGATCGCCCACTCTACGCCCAGACTTTTCAAGGCCCAAATGTTGGCGCGCGAGGGCACTTCTGACGGACTGAGCCGATGGCCGCGTCCATGTCGGGGCAAGAAAGCCATTGAGACACCTGAAACCTTGCCAATGGTGATCACATCGCTAGGATCCCCAAAGGGGGTTTGAACTTTGACCTCTTCGACATCGGTCATGCCCTCCATATGATAGAGGCCGCTCCCACCAATCACCCCGATCTTTGCCTGTGGCATAGAAAGCCCTCCTTGAAAATTGAAGAGAAAAAGATTTTTGTGGGGACACCCCACACCCCGGCAGGAGGGGCTAACCGCCCCTCCTGCACCTCCCCGCTTTCTACCTGCTTGTTTTGTTAAACATCATTGCACAAGCAGGCACTCATGCCTTGATGCGGATGTACTGGCGCTTGCCGACTTTGAGGATCGCGCCATCAATGACGTCCAGGGTGTAATTGGGGTCAGAGATGCGCTCGGCATCTCCTGATGCTCCCTTCGGGAAGAGAGAGACGCCGCCCTGCTTGATCAGCTCACGTGCCTTGTTATTGCTGGCGGCCAGTCCGGCCTCCACGATAACTTCTACGATATTCTTAGACGCCTCCAGGTGGTAATCAGGGATATCGGTTGGCAGCTTGCGCTCAGAAAACTGGCGAATAAACGCTTCCTGCGCATCAACAGCCTCGGCCACGCTATGGAACTCTGCCACGATCTCACGCGCCATGCGCAGCTTGACATCGCGGGGATTCAACGTGCCCTCAGACATCTTGCGATCAAACTCGTCCAGTTCCACGTCTTCGACGTCAGTGAGCGCCTCAAAGTAGGAGCGCATGGTTGGATCGGGCAAGGACATCAGTTTGCCGAACATGTCTTTGGCTGGTGCGGTCATGGCGATGTAGTTATCCAGCGATTTTCCCATCTTCTTGACGCCATCGAGGCCCACAATCAGATTCATGGTCAGAATCTGCTGCGCTGGCTGACCAAAGATCGGCTGCAGGTCGCGACCAACCAGCAGATTAAAGGTCTGGTCGGTACCACCAATCTCCACATCTGAACGCAAAGCTACCGAGTCATAGCCCTGCAACAGGGGATACATAAACTCGGCCAGAGAGATCTCGATGCCGCTTTTGTAGCGCTTGGCGAAATCATCGCGCTCCAGCATCTGGGCCACCGTCTTGAAACCAAGCAATTTAATTGCATCGCCAAGATCAAACTTGTCGAACCACTCCGTCTGGCGGCGTACCTCGGTCTGATCCTTATCCACGATTCTAAAGAACTGATCAAGATAAGTCCTGGCGTTGGCATTCACTTCTTCAGCGGTCAGGGGCTTGCGCGCCTCCACGCGACCGCTAGGATCACCGAGGCGCGCGGTCCAGTCGCCGATCACCACCACGGTCTTATGACCCAGGCGCTGAAACTGGCGCAACTTGCGGAAAACTACCGCATGCCCGATTGTCAAATCATAGTGCGTCGGGTCAACACCCAGCTTAACCCGCAACGGCTCTCCCTTATTGCCCTCTATCAGTAACCGACGCAGGTCGGCCTCTTTTTCCACCAGCGAGACACCGCGCGTTAATAGATGGTCGATCTCTTTCTTTGTTGAGGACTGCTTCAACACCAATCTCATTCCTCCCGATATGCATAGTTTTGAACTTCACCGTAATGCGGTGAAGCTCCATTGCCAGGATCGCTTGTTAGCTGCATTGTAGCAGAATATACGAATGTCGTCGAGAGCGTCTCTCTGGCAGCTTACTTGATAGTGTTACTATCAAGTTTTCTAACAAATCTCTTACATTATACTTACGTTCCTCTAACAGAAGGTAGAGTATAGTATCAACAGAAAGAAAAAACACAGAGATGAAGGGGCGGGAACAGGGACGAGTGCAGAGAAGATCCGCTTCCCCCTCCTCAGATCTGAGGATAATCGATGTGCTGATGAGAGAGCACACTCATTCAAAATGCGTTACCAGATAGTCAACATAGAAGAAAAGAAGTGAAAAGGAGTTACTTCCATGGCTAACATCTCACGTTACAATCCATTTGGCGAGGTTGTTTCACTGCGCGAGGCGATGGATCGCCTGTTTGAGGATAGTGTTATCACCCCTCGTGTCAGCAACGGCAGCAGCCGTGGTGTCGCCGCTAATCTGTATGAGACAGCCGAGGGCTTCATTCTTCAATTGCCCATGCCTGGCGTAGATCCCGAACATGTTGAGATTACTGTTCAGCAGGATGTGGTCCAGTTGAAATGGGAGACCAAAGTGCAGGTTCCTGAGGGCGCAACCGTTCATTGGAATGGTTTCCAGTCCGGTCAGTACCACCAGGCACTCACGGTGCCAGCTCCCATTAACGCGGAGCGCGTTGAGGCCAGCTATGCCGATGGCATCCTGACCCTGCGCCTACCAAAGGCTGAACATGCCAAAGCCCGCACCATCAAGGTAAACGCTCGCTAATTTCATCGCACACTGAGACGGATATAAAAGGAGCGCGCAGAACCTATCCAGTTCTGCGCGCTCCTTTTATATCCGTCTCACAACCAGCCCTGTTCAATAGCCTGCGCCACCACGCAGGCATAGGATGTACCTAAGATGCCGGTACGATAGTATTTGTGCATACACCCCATCAGGACCCGCATGGCGGTGTCATGCAGATGCTTGCGCTGACTATAGGCAGACATACGTAAGAGGCAGGATGCGGCCAGCGCGTTCTCGGTCAGAGGCTGCTCGCGTATGGCAAGGCGCCCGATCGCTTGAGGGTCAGTCGGATAATCATAGAATAGCCCGCTATCGGGATCTAATAGTTCCTGGCAGCTAAAGTGCATCAAGGCGATCGCGGTCTCCAGATGGTGTTTTGAGCCCGATACAGCATAGGCATCCAGCAGCGCCTGCGTCATCCAGACCTGGTCGGCCAGCTGGCCCGGTAGCGAAGCCTGACCATCAATGGCATAGTGGAGCATACTGCCGTCCCGATGCATAAGATGCGTGCATAAATAGTCCAGCGCCTGCAGGGCCTGAATGCTCAGTGAGGCATCTTCTAATACCTGCGCAGCCAGCAGGTAGGAAGAGATCATGCGTGCATTCCAGGATGTGTAGATGGCATGGTCCACCTGTGGAGGTATACGCGAAGCGCGCGAATACATGCCAGGTTCGTAGTACTCCTCATCCGCGCATTGGCTACCACTGAAGATCCCCTTATCAGGCTGCCAGAGGGTCGTATTAATATAGGCGATCAACTGCCTTGCCAGTTCGCTCCATTGGTGATCCCCTGAGGCCTGGGCCGTCAGGACGAGCAGGCGCAGCATGGCCGCGTTTTCATCCAACATCTTCTCTGTATGCGGCATGCTCCAATCGCTGGCGGCGGAATAACGGAAAAACCCTCCCTCTTCATGGTCCCATAATCCTCCATCACGCATCTGAACCAGCGAATAGCGCACCAGTTCATAGTTGCCTGCATCTTTTAACAAAAGCTCGAGCGCATCGGGATGAGGAAACTTTAGATGGGGATGGATTGTAAAGCCACCCTGCTCATGATCATAGAGATCAATGAGAATAGAGCTGGCCGCAGCCGGTAGTTCTTGTAAAGTGAGTTGCTCTTCTAATTCCAGGGGGCGCAGGTCATAGCCAGCTAGCGTCTGCGTAAGCGCGCGTGTGCGCCGTTGCTCCTGCAGTTCAGACGCCTGGGCCGAAATCTCGTCACCGTGATCCGCATAATATCGTCGAATATAACCCAGATAGTACAGCAGGGTTGTCGCGGGTACATACATGCCGCCCCAGAGTATCTCCCCCTCGGCTGAGAGCAGCAATACGCTGGGCCAGCCATTCTGATTGTAGCGCTGATTAATGTCGGGGCGTAGATCACTATCAACCCGAATTGGAATATAGTCCGCATTAATAACATCGATTACACGAGCCTCTGACAGCGTTGTTTCATCCATCAGCTGGCATCCCTGGGACCACACAGAGGAGATCAGTAAAAAGATGGGCTTATCCGCCTGGATAGCTTCGTCGAACGCGGCCTTACTCCAGGCGCGCCAGTGAATCTTGTGGGCCTGATTAGGATGAGAAGAATAACGGAATACCGCAGGCATGGAAGCAAATGACCACGAATTGCTGGCGATCACATTGCCGCTCATAGGAGAGCCTCCTTCGTGTCAAGCCTGTTTTGCATAGTGGAGTCAAAAGTGGGAAGATAGGCATACCTCATACAACAAAATCCGTTCGGCTTTAAGTATACCATAAAAATGTGCTTTGCTACTATACACCAATATGAAATACATCTATACCAGAATGGGACGATCTCGTCAGCTATCTATTCATTAAAAGTGATGACCTGCCGATCATGTATCGGAGAAACTATACTTCTCATTTTATTGTTCACTTGCAAAGCTCGTTTCCAGGTAGTATACTTGAACAGACCGTTTGTGGCAGGTATTTTGTGCTGGGCAAAATTAATTGCTACAGAATACCCCCACGAACCTGACACCTCATTGTTGAACGCAACTACCAATTAGTAAATTAAGAAGAGGAGAATAGCCCTATTAATAAGGATTTTCGGGGGAACGACCGCTCAAGAGAGACACGCGTGAACGAACGCATTCGCACGCGTGAAGTACGCTTAATCGATGAAAATGGCGAGATGCTAGGAGTAATGCCTCCTATGCGCGCGTTGGATATCGCGCGCGACCGGAATCTGGACCTGGTCGAAGTTTCGCCACACGCAATGCCACCTGTCTGTAAGTTGATGGACTATGGTCGCTACAAATACGAGCAGGCCAAGAAAGAAAACGAGGCCCGCAAAAACCAGAAGACCATCACGCTTAAAGAGATTCGCATGCGTCCACGTACCGATGACCATGATGTAGAAGTGAAGACGCGCAAGATCCAGGAATTTTTAGCTGATGGCGATAAAGTAAAAGTCAGCGTGCAGTTCCGTGGACCTGATATGCGTCATCCTGATATCGGGCGTAAGTTGCTAGACGGTATAGCGGAAGATTTAAAAGGTATAGCGACCATCGAACGCTCCCCGGCAATGGAAGGCCGTTTGATGTCGATGATCGTCTCCCGTGCACCTGGCTGGGAACCACCGAAGAAACAAGCGGCTCCCGCCGCAGGTAAGAATAAAAGTGCACAGGCAGCTGCGGCAACTGAGCAAGCGCCAGTGACTTCTGCAATATCTGAAGCAACCGAAACACCCGGTGGATCACAGGAACAGTAGTACATATTCACCTCATAATACACTGCATCCTATCTCAATCGCTCGTAGGTTGCTCAACAGTGGATTTCTAGAAAAACAGTAAAAGATGGTATAGTTCGTGAAGACTATACCATCTTTTTTACCTGTTTAGCCCTCCGATCATTTGACTTTTAAAGAAACGACCACTAAGATAGAACTAAACATTCGGGTATATAAGGATCACAAGAAAATACATAAGCGCACTCAAAGCAACGGTGCCTTAGGAGGCAATTGGTGAGCAGATACGATGACCCAGGCTGGTATGAACAGCAACCAGAGGATGATCGAACGAAATCTCCACAATCACATGCGCACGCGGCAGATGACTTCGATCATTATCCGTTTCTTCCATCGCAAGATGCGAATAACTTTTCTTCCCATCAACGAGAAGCTGTGACCTACCCTCCGTTACATGAGGCATCAACAACCCATCGGTTCCAACATATGCTCGGTCGCATACTGGCTCTGGTCGCACTGGTTGTTGTGGCCTTTTTAGGGGGCTGGTTCGGGCACCAGTACTTTGGAGAGGCCTACTTTAATCAAAATAATCCCTCCCAATCCTATGAAGCCCTGTTTCAACAAGCATGGAATAAAGTTGATCAAAACTATGTGGATCGCAAATCCATAGACTATAAGAAGATGTCCTACGCCGCCATCAACGCGATGATCGCGACTCTCGGCGACAAGGGTCATACACGCTTTATGGATCCACAGGCGGCGCAGGCTGAGAATCAGCAGTTGAGCGGCAAGTTCACCGGCGTTGGGATCTATTTAAGCCAGGACAAAACGAGCGGTAAGTTGATTGTAACGGCACCGATTCCGGGCTCTCCCGCGGAAAAAGCTGGCATTAAACACGGCGATGTTATTATCGCGGTAAACGGCAAGAGTACAGCCGGTAAAGATACAGCCGGCGTGAGCAGCATGATTCAAGGAAAAGTCGGCACAAACGTTACCATTACGGTTCAGCGAGCCGGAGAGGCGCAGCCACGGACATTCCAGTTGACGCGCTCGGAAATCAATGTTCCCAATGTAATCATGCACTATATCCCGGAAACCCACACAGCGCATATTCAGGTAGTCCAGTTTGCTGATGGGGTATCTGGACAGGTGAAAGACCAGCTGGCAAAGGCCAAAAGCATGGGCGCAACCAACATCATCCTCGATCTGCGTGATAACCCAGGCGGCTTCTTGAATGAAGCGGTCAATATGACCAGCCTCTTTGTTAAAAGTGGACATGTTCTACTGCAGCAGGATAGCAGTGGGAAGCGCGTCCCCATTGATGTGACGGGCAATACCGTCGATACGACATCGCCGATGGTTGTGCTGGTCAACGGCAACTCGGCCAGTGCCGCTGAAATTGTGTCCGGTTCGCTGAAGGAGAATGGACGAGCCACGGTCATTGGTGAGCGCACCTACGGAACCGGTACGGTCCTGCAGCCCTTCAATCTGGCCGACGGCTCACAGTTGCTAATCGGTACCCAGGAATGGCTGACCCCTCAAGGCCACTTTATCCGCAACAGTCCCGATAAACACGATGGGGGCATTACCCCAAATATTGAGGTCAAGCTGCCGGCCACAGGCACGATCCTGACCCCCAACGATGAAAACCAGGGGAACTTAAACGCCCAACAGATCCTAAAAAGTAAGGACACCCAGCTGATCAAGGCTATTCAGTACCTTCAAGAAAAAAAATAAGGTCTGATCCGGAAAACAGTTTAGTGGGGTTCACAGGGTGGCTAGCCGCCCTGTGAACCCCACTAAACTGTTTTCCGGATCATGTTATACCGCGAGGAGCGGCCCTCCTTTTACCGCGTCGTTGCAGCGCCGGCAATCCTCGTCGGAGCAATGCGTGATGTCAGGCTGCTCGCGAATGGCGCTGGACGCCAGTTGCAAGGTCTCACCGGCCACATATGCCTGCCAGAGGCTCTGTCCCACTTTCAGCTTTTGCTGGGCGGGCGCCAGCACCGCCTCCAGCCTCCCAAAACCTTCTGAGCAACTCCCAACCGCTACCAGCATGGGCTGAAAATCGGGTCCATTGGCGCAGCGGCGGAACAACTCACGGCCCGCGACCTGCTCCGCATAATGCAAAAAGGTCATCCGCTCCAGTCCAACGCCCATCAAAATAATGGAGCCATGCATCAGAGTCAGGGTATGCAGGGGAGCATAGACATTGAGTGGGTCCTGCCCCCCGATCAAATTTTCCGCCAGCGGACCCAGGGCCGCAAACGAGTTCAAGGGATGATTGCCTCGCACATGCTGCGGATGCTCAACAACAAACTTTGGGATCAATCCCATGGTGATGTTCAGCTCACGTGAAGCCGGTGTATAGACTGCATTATTTCCCATATAAATTCTGGAAGCGAGCTGTGTATAGTCGATACCGTTGCGCGGCGGCCGCATAGCGGGCCGATCAGGTGGAGCGATCGCATAGGCGGCATCTGAAAAGGTAGGGACCAACACGGTGCAGCCTTCAGCCAGAAAGCCAGAGACAATGGTTTCAGCGCCGTGGGCCACAGGTCCAAATGAACGCAGAGAGGAGTGGATGCACACAGGCATACCGGAGACGCCCAGTATTTTTACGGCCTGGCGCACATCATTCATGGTAACAGTCATTGATCTTTTCCCGTCGCGGCGATAGCAGCCTGGTAATATTTACTGAGGGGTGGATGATCCAGGTACGGAGCGATAAAGCGCGTCGCCTCCACCACTTTATCCAGGTCAACGCCAGTCTTAATACCCATGCCATTAAGCATATAGAGCAGATCTTCTGTGGCCAGGTTTCCGGCCGCGCCTGGAGCGTAAGGACAGCCACCCAACCCACCGGCGGAAGCATCGATGGTGGTAACCCCCATCTGTAACGCGACCAGGACATTGGCCAGCGCGGTCCCACGGGTATCGTGAAAATGAACGCCGATCTGATCCAGTTCAATATCCGCCTGCAGCATCAAATTCAGAACATGGGCAACCTGCATGGGATTCGCCACGCCAATGGTATCACCCAACGAGATTTCGGCGACCCCCATCTCAAATAGTGCGCCTGCTACCTCAACGGCCCGGTGCGGATCTACCTCTCCTTCATAGGGACAACCAAAGACAGTCGAGATATAACCACGAACCGGGATGGCTTCTTTACGGGCCAGATCGAGGATAGGGCGAAAATTAGCCAGGCTTTCAGCGATGCTGGCATTGATATTATGGCGGGTAAAACTATCACTGGCAGCGGTAAAAACAGCAACAGCACGCACTCCAGACTCCAGGGCGCGCTCCATCCCTTTGAGATTGGGCACCAATACGGGATATTCAACCGCTGGCTGACGCCGCAACGAGGTCATCACTGTTGCGGCATCGCTCAATTGGGGAATAGCGCGCGGGCTGACAAACGAGGTAGCCTCAACCACCGGCAGACCAGCTTCGGCCAGCAATTGAATAAACTTGATTTTCTGCTCGGTTGGAATCTGGCTCTTTTCGTTCTGCAGACCGTCGCGCGGCCCTACTTCCACGATCCGAACCGTATCTGGCAATGTTGCGTTCACTAACTGCATACTCTTTACGCACCTTTATATTCGAAACGAGACGGCTGTTCAGTCAGATCGCCCTTATCTTCCACCTTCTTATCTTCAGATGCCTGCGGCTCTTCCTCAACTGGAGCAGGTAGCAACAACACATCTGACTCTTCCTGCTGCTGCTGGCTCTTCACGCACACGCGTATCTTGAGGATACGGCGTCCCCGCGTCGCCAGGACGGTCAGGGTGAGGTTCTCAAACGTGATGGTATCCCCAACCCCAGGAATCTTATCCAACTGCGCATAGACAAAGCCACCCAACGTCTCGTAGTCGCTATCATCCATGTCGGTTTTCATCAGTTCGTTGAAGTCGTAAATGCTCATTTTGGCGTCAATGATATACTCATTCTCATTTACAACCTCAAACAGCTTCTCTTCATGGTCGTATTCATCCTGAATATCGCCCACGATCTCTTCCATCAGGTCTTCAATGGTGACCAGTCCTGCCACCGAACCGTATTCATCGATGACCATGGCCATATGCGTGCGACTCTGACGCAACTCGCGCAAGAGATCATCCAGCTTCTTGGTCTCTGGTACACAATAAGCGCTGCGCACGAGATTGTGTACCGGCAGTGAACCATGATTTTCACGCAGCTGGCGCAGCATATCCTTGGTGTACAGAATACCCAGGATATCATCCATGCCAACGGAGGCTTCATAGACCGGGATACGAGAGAAGCCGCCCTGCATAGCCAGGTCTACAGCCTGGTTGACCGTCGCAGTGCTGGGTAGCGTCACCATATCGATACGCGGCACCATCACTTCACGCACGGTAGTATCAGCGAACTCAAAAATGCTGCGGATCATCTCGGTCTCTTCTTCTTCGAGGACGCCCTCCTCTTCACCCACAGTTACCAGCAGGCGCAGTTCGTCTTCGGTGATGAATGGCCCACGATGCTTCATCTGGCCTCCCAGTAGACGCACCAGGCCCGAAGTGATCGCGCTGAGCAACCAGACGATTGGCCGCAAGACCCATGCGGCGGCGCGCACCGGATCAATGAAGAAGCGAGCCCAACGCAAGGGATTCTGCACAGCAGCCGTTTTAGGTGAGATCTCACAGAAAATTAAAACCACCAGTGAGGTAGCCACAGAAGAGATTACTTCACCCAGGGAGGCGGAAAAGAAGCGCAGCGTTAAGACCGTTGCCATGCTGGATGCCACCACCACAGCAACACTGTTGACAATCAGAATCGTTGAGAGGAAAACATTTGGCTCAGCTAACAGACGCTCAATTTTAAGCATCTGCGTATCGCCCTCTTCGGCCAGATTTTTTAGCTTGATGCGGTTGACCGAGGTAAAGGCGGTCTCAGCGGCCGAAGCCAATGCACAGAGCACTAACGCGACCAGCATGATAATCAACTGGAGCCAGGCCTGTGCATCAAATTGCGATGTGTGAAAATTAATATTGGCGGCTAAGCTCGATAAGCCAGGGCCGTCCATATATACACCTATTCCTTTTTGCCACCATCCGTTGCCCCATCTTCCGATACTGGCAACGTACGCACCTGTCGTGCTGGAACACCATACACTAACGTGTGGGGTGGAACATCTTTATTAACGAGCGCGCTGGCCCCGGTCATGGCGTGTTCACCAACGGTTACAGGGGGTACCAGCACGGTATCACACCCGATAAAGGCGTTATCGCCAATCGTTGTGCGATACTTTTGTTTGGTGAGGCCATTATAGTTGGATGTAATGGTTCCCGCACCGATATTGACATGGGCACCAACGGTTGCATCACCCATGTAACTGAAATGATGCATATCTGTTTCGGCGCCAAGATACGAGTTTTTAACTTCCGCGTAATTGCCCATCTTTACACCACTCGCCAGGTGTGCCCCCGGGCGACAATGGCTAAATGGGCCCATACTTACTTCTTCCTCTAATACGGATTGCTCAAGCGCCGAGTTGCGAATGACACAGCGATCCCCAATGGAAGATTGATAAATAGTTGTCGACGGACCAATCTTACACCAGGAGCCGATGGTTGTCTGACCCGTGATCATTGTACCCGGCAAGATAACGGTGTCGGTCCCAATCTGAACCTCGTCGTCTATGTAGGTCGACGCTGGATCGATGATGGTGACGCCGGCGTACATATGACGCTCAAGGATACGGTGACGCATAACCTGCTCGGCCTCAGCCAGTTGCACGCGATTGTTTATTCCCAGCGTCTCATCTAACGAACCCTTCACGGTGGCGATTCTACGCTCCTGCGCTCCTGCGACCGCGATCAGGTCGGTCAGATAATATTCGCCACTGGCGTTGCGCGGCAGCGCCTGCAGAGACTCCCACAGCCAGGCTCGCTCAAAGCAATAGACACCCGAGTTGACCTCGATGATCTGTAGCTGCTCGGGGGTGGCTCGCTTAACCTCCACAATCTCTTTCACCTGCCCATGGCTGTCACGAACAACACGCCCATAGTCTGATGAAGGATCGGCATCGGCGGTCAAAAACGTCACGGTGGCCTGCTGCGTGAGATGCTCAGCCAGCACACTGGCCAGCATCTCGCTTCTCACCAGCGGTGTGTCTCCGTAACAGACAAGCACGGTATCGGGCAATGGATCCAGCGCATTAACGGTCTCTTGAGCCGCAAGTACAGCGTGACCAGTACCTAGCTGCTCATGCTGCATCGCATACTGGCAACGCTCACCAAAGACGGACAAGATCTGCTCGGCCTCGTGGCCCAGAACCACTACAGGGCGCGATGTAGTAACACTGTCACCCCAGGGAGCAAAGACAGAGGTGGAAGGGATAGCCTCAACAGATTTGAGCACATGAGATAATAACGGCTGACCCGCCAGTGGATGAAGGAGCTTTGACAACGTTGAACGCATCCGCGTGCCTTTGCCTGCGGCAAGGACGACGGTCGCATATCTATTCATAGTTTGTTTCGCAAACCCTTTATATTTTTATATGATTTCTGGAGGGAACATGTAAAAATAGTTGCTTATTTTTCAACTAGATCAGCTTAATCCCTACTTTTACACATGTATAGTACACGAAAGGAAAGCTTTCTGTCAACCAAACCTTGTGCCACCAGGAGGGTGGCGGCTCTCGCCAGCGATTCGTGCCTCCGGCCCCTGACTCTACGCGCCTACGGCGCTCAAAAGGTATTATATATGTGGGTTGAGGCAAAAAACGCGCGTTTGACGCGCGTTTTTTGCCTCAACCCACATATATAATACCTATGGCGGCCGCACCTATGGCGCTCACGTAATTGAAAAGGAAGGAGTTGGTGCCATACAACAGGAGGTGCGACTGCACCTCCTGTTGTATGGCACCAACTCCTTCCTTAAAAAAATGGCGGCCGCGCAGCGGACGCGCGTGCGGGGGCGCTCAGGCCCCGACAGAAGAGGGAGCCTGACACCCTGTCACATACTCTCTTGACGGGCACAGGACTGGATGATATGCTCATTTACAGCGCAATGACGCGCAACAATAAACACAAAAATCCTATTCTATCATCGTTGTTGAGAGGATATAGACACTATGGCAGTCATCGAAACCCACATAGATCGTCATGGCCCCGATTTTGTGGAGAACAGGCAATATTTCCAGCAGCTCATCGAACAACTGAACCTCAATATTCAACGCGTTCAGCAGGGTGGCGGCGAGAACGCCATCGCTAAGCACCGCAAACGCAATAAGCTACTCGCCCGTGAACGCATTCAACTTCTCTGCGATCCCAACACACCTTTCTTGGAGCTCAGCCCGCTGGCAGCCTGGGATATGTATGATAACGATGCGCCTGCCGCCGGTATCGTGACCGGTATTGGCCTGGTTGAGGGCCAGGAGTGCATGATCGTGGCCAACGATGCCACGGTTAAAGGCGGGACGTATTATCCAGAAACAGTCAAAAAACATCTGCGCGCGCAGGAAATTGCGGAACAGAATCATCTTCCGTGTATCTACCTCGTCGATTCGGGCGGCGCCTTCCTGCCATTGCAGGCAAAGGTATTCCCCGACCGCGATCACTTCGGGCGTATCTTCTATAATCAGGCGCGCATGTCTAGCAAGCGCATTCCTCAGATCGCGGCGGTGATGGGATCCTGTACCGCCGGCGGGGCCTACGTTCCGGCAATGAGCGATGAAACAGTGATTGTGCGCGGCAATGGCACGATCTTCCTCGGCGGCCCTCCCCTGGTGAAGGCTGCCACAGGCGAAGAGGTCTCGGCGGAAGATCTAGGCGGAGCCGACGTGCACAGCCGTACGTCGGGGGTGACCGACCATTACGCCCTCAATGATGAACATGCCCTGGCTATCTGCCGCAGCATCGTGTCCCACCTCAATCGGCGCAAGTATATTCCGTGGGAGATTCGGCCGGTGGTTGAGCCACGCTACGCGGCCGATGATCTGCTGGGTATTGTGCCGGGCGATAATCGCCGCAGCTACGATGTGCGCGAGGTGATTGCTCGCCTGGTGGATGGTAGCGACTTTCATGAGTTTAAGGCGCTGTACGGCACGACCCTGGTGTGCGGATTCGCGCGTCTGATGGGCTTTCCCGTCGGTATTATCGCCAACAACGGCATCCTCTTCTCCGAGAGCGCATTGAAGGCGACTCACTTTATCGAGCTGTGCGAGCAGCGCCAGACGCCTTTAATCTTCTTGCAGAACATTACTGGATTTATGGTGGGGCGTCAGTATGAAAATGGGGGCATCGCCAAAGATGGCGCCAAGATGGTAATGGCGGTCGCTACAGCGGCGGTTCCCAAGTTCACGGTAATTATCGGCGGCTCCTTCGGAGCGGGCAACTACGGCATGTGTGGACGCGCCTACTCGCCTCATCAGCTCTGGATGTGGCCAAACGCGCGCATCTCGGTGATGGGAGGTCAGCAGGCGGCAACGGTACTGGCAACGGTACGCAAAGAAGGGCTGGCGGCACGCGGTAAATCTATGAGTCCAGAAGAAGAAGCCAGCTTTATGCAACCCATCCTGGACAAGTATGAGGCGGAGGGCAATCCTTACTATAGTACCGCGCGCCTGTGGGACGACGGCATCATCGATCCACGTGATACGCGCACTGTTCTGGGACTGGGCATCGCGGCGTCGCTTAACGCTCCAATACCTGAGACGCCCTTCGGCGTGTTCAGGATGTAAGCTGTACAACTACAACTGACTGCCTGAGATAGCGAAATACTCTACCCGTTGCGTATATCATTTGAGGGTCAAGAGCGGTTGCCATTTCCTGCTTCAGGATAGACATGCGCTCTTCTTTCTCAGGTTTGTAGAACGATCTTGTCAGGAAGGGTACAGCGAAAAGTATGCAACAGTGTATTGTCTGGCGGGAGGGATCGTTGATAGGCGATTGTTCGCTTGAGCAATTGCATGATGCGCTACAAGATCCCCATGCTACGATCTGGCTCGATATTCAAACAGAGCATTGTCCAGAAAAATATAGTAATTTACTGACAGAAGAATTTCATTTACAACCATTAACCATCGAGAAGATACAGGAAAAAGGGGAGCGCGCCAAGCTCACTAGCCAGCACAATTACTTTTACCTGGTTGTCCACGGCCTGGAATTTGATGGTGATGAGGTAGAGGCAGCGACGCCAAAGTTAGATATTATTTTTAGCAAGCAGTTCCTGATTACGATCCATCCCGATCCGCTCCCCTGGCTCGCAGAGTTATGGCAGGCGACTCGTGAAGATGATTCGGAAGATTGCTTGATGCGACTGGGCGTTCCCTATCTGCTCCATCAGGTACTGGATACGCTGGTTGATAGCTACTTTCCAGTACTGGATGAGATCGATGACCTGGTTGATGAACTGGAGAACGCGACGGTCGAGCAGGATAGCCAGGATACCCAGAAACGCATCTTTGGCATGAAGCGCGTGCTGGCACAGATGCGACGCGTCATCAGTCCCCAGGTGGAGGTGTCGAACTCGTTGATTACACGCACTGGCGAAACAATCCCAACCGAGGTTGAGCCGTACTTCGCCGATGTCCATGATCACCTGGTGCGTACCTTTGAGGTACTCGATTCATATCGCGATCTTATGAGTGGCCTGCTTGACGTCTATCTGACAACGGTCGCCAATCGTCAGAATGAGATTATGAAGCAACTGGCATTGATCTCAACCATATTTTTGCCAATTACTTTCGTCACAGGCGTCTTTGGTCAGAACTTCGGGCATTCCCCCCAGGTGGATCACGATGCGGGCTTTAACTTCTGGTTTGTCCTGCTCTTTATGGCACTGGTAACGATTATGCAAATCTGGTATTTCCATCATCGAAAATGGATATAGGCTTCAATTGAGAAGGAGGGAAAGGAATTGGCCGCGATATTTCAACACTTGAGTGTGGATTATAGCTTTGAGAACAGGATCGCCGTCGTCACGCTACGGCGTCCTCAGGTGCGCAATGCCCTCAATGCGCACCTGATCCAGGAGCTAACTGAGGTCTTTACGCAGCTCAGTGTAAATGGGCAACTCCATGGCGTGATTCTGACAGGTGAGGGCAAATCCTTTTGCGCCGGCGCCGACATTAAGATGATGCAGGAAGCTGTCGATTATACGGCGGCCCAGAATATCGAGGAGGCTCTACGGCTATCGGATATGCTACACGCGATCAATTCTTTTCCCTGCCCGGTCATCGCGCGTGTCAATGGCGATACGCTGGGGGGTGGTGTGGGACTGATCGCCGTGTGCGATATTGTGATCGCGGCTGAGCATGCCCGCCTGGCTTTTAGTGAAGTGAAGCTTGGCATCGCGCCCGCCGTTATTTCACCGTATGTATTGCGCAAAATTGGCGAGAATATGGCTCGCGTCCTGTTCGTCACTGGTGAGCGTTTCAGCGCGGCCCGCGCCCATGAAATTGGTCTGGTACATTCGGTCGTGCCCATGGAACATATTGACGATGCTGTCTCGCGTGCCGTCAATGAACTGCTCAGTGGAGGACCTCAGGCCATCCGCGCCTGCAAGGCCCTGGCACTCCAGGTGGGGCAGATGGATACTGAAAATGGTCGTCGTTATACAGCTGAGGCCATCGCCCAGCTACGCGTCAGTTCAGAGGGACAGGAAGGACTGCGAGCATTTCTGGAGAAGCGCCCTCCACGTTTTGCCATATCCTCACAGGGATCGAAAGAAAAATAGTAACCACCTCTCCTGTTAACTGCGGGAGGGGCTATACTAAATCAAGGCCGATGAGGCCAGATGATTTTGCATCAGGTTGATAAGGGAACTATGTTCAAGAAAATTCTTATTGCCAATCGAGGTGAGATTGCAGTTCGGATCATGGCGACTTGCCGTGAGATGAACATCCGCAGCGTCGCGGTCTATTCCGAGGCTGATCAGCACGCTCAGCATGTATTGTGTGCCGACGAGGCCTACCTGATCGGACCAGCGCCTGCCAGCCAGAGCTATTTGAATACAGCCGCCATCCTGGAGGTTGCCCGCCGCAGCGGAGCGGAGGCGATCCACCCGGGCTATGGCTTCCTATCCGAAAACGCCGAATTCGCCGAGGCCTGCGAACAGGCCGGGATCGTCTTTATTGGTCCTTCGGCCGCCGCCATGCGTCTGATGGGCTCAAAGATCGCCGCCAAGCAACTGGCGCGCCAGGTCGATGCGCCAACGGTCCCTGGCTATAGTGGAGAGAGTCAGGATCCGCAGGTATTGCAGCAGGAGGCGCTCAACATCGGGTTCCCCCTCCTCATCAAAGCCTCGGCCGGTGGCGGTGGTAAGGGAATGCGCGTCGTACAACGGGCCGAGGAGTTTCCAGAACAACTGGCCGGAGCCAGGCGCGAGGCGCAGGCAGCCTTTGGCGATGGGACCGTATTTCTTGAGCGCTACCTGCAACAGCCACGCCACATCGAGATTCAGATCCTGGCCGATACGCATGGCCATATCATCCATCTGGGCGAGCGCGAATGCTCGATCCAGCGCCGCCATCAAAAAATCATCGAGGAGAGCCCTTCAGTGGCGCTCACCCCGGAGTTGCGCGATGAGATGGGACGCGCGGCCATTCGCATCGCGCAGGCGGCCAGCTATGTCAACGCGGGCACACTGGAATTTATGCTGGATGCCGATGCACGCTTTTACTTTCTGGAAATGAATACACGTTTGCAGGTAGAACATCCCGTCACCGAGCTGGTCACTGGACTTGACCTGGTACGGCAACAACTGCTCATCGCGGCCGGTGAACCCCTGGCCCTGACACAGAAAGATATTACATCGCGCGGGCACGCGATCGAGGCACGGCTCTACGCGGAAGATCCAGAGCAGCAGTTTCTGCCATCCACCGGCGTCGTTAGCGGCTTTATCACACCTGAAGGTCCTGGTGTACGCCTTGATAGCGGCGTCAAGGCTGGCGATGAGATCACCCAGTATTATGATCCGATGATCGCCAAGCTGATTGTCTATGGTGAAGATCGCCAGGCGGCCATCGCTCGCTTACGGTCCGCGCTGGAGCAGTGCGCCATCTTTGGAGTAACCACCAACATTCCGCTCCTGCATCGCATCAGCATACATTCGGCATTCAGAGATGGCGCGACCACCACCAGTTTTCTGGACCAGCATGGCCTGCTTGCCACCACGGCCAGCGATGAAGAAGATCAGCATCTGCCCTATACCATCCTGATGGCGGCGGCCATTAGCGAACTGCAACAAGAAAAGCACAACCAACCCTTCACGCCTATCTCCAGTAGCGATGGGCGATACGATCACTATAATCCCTGGCAGAAAGTGGGACCCTGGCGGGTAGCAGGCAGCAGCCGCACCTTCACCTATACATATAAAGATCGTGATTACAAGGTCGCGATCCAGCCCTCTCCTGCTGATCCAACAATCTGGCGCCTCAGCATTGATGGGGGAGCAACTCAGGATGTGACAGGCATCAGCGCCGGTCAGCAGAGGCTCATCCTGCGCACCCGGACCGGGCAACAGGCGATCAGTGTACAATCGGGCCAGTCAGAGGTACAACTCGCGCTGGCAGGACAGCACTATCGCCTCTATAAACATCAACCTCCGCAGGTGGATAGCGCGGCTCATGGAGCAGGCGCAGCCCATAAGCAAAAAAGCCTGACCGCTCCCATGGCGGGTACTATCGTCAAAGTCCAGGCCCAGGATGGTGATATAGTAGAAGCGCACCAGGTATTGGTGATCCTTGGTGCAATGAAGATGGAACACGCTATTACCGCACCTTACGCGGGCAAGGTCAAACACATCTACTATACAGAAGGTGCCGTGGTGCAGGGTGGCGCGGTCGTCGTCGAGATGGAGGAGGATAGCTAAAAGCGCTTAACTGTCCTCCCTCCCACCGATCGAAACGCCCTTCAGAAGCCCTAACGGCATCAAGCGATCATCCTATACAGCGAAAGGACAGACAGGTATGCAGGTAGGTTTTATCGGTATCGGAGTCATGGGGCGTCCAATGACGCTCAATCTGCTCAAAGTAGGCCATGATGTCACTATTTACGCGCGCCATCCCGAGAAGGAAGAGGTACAGGAAGTACTGAAAGCAGGTGCGAAACAGGCTCCATCGCCACGCGCCGTCGCTATGGCTTCCGAGATTGTCATCACCATGGTCTCCAACTCTCCCCAGGTTGAAGAGGTGGTGGCGGGCCCAGGCGGTATTTTAGAGGGCGCGCGCAAGGGTCTGATCATCATCGATATGAGCACGATCGCTCCCTCTGTCACCCGCGCCCTGTCTGAAAAAGCCTCCGCTCAGGGCGTACACTTTCTAGACGCCCCGGTCAGCGGAGGCTCCCAGGGTGCGATCAATGGGACCCTCTCGATCATGGTTGGTGGTGACAAAGAGGCCTTCGATCGTGCACTGCCTGTGCTGGAAGCCATGGGCAAAAAAGAGAATATTACCTATGTGGGACCCAGTGGTTCAGGTGAAGTGGTCAAGCTGATCAACAATATGCTCGTCGGGACGATCACAGCCGCCACCGCCGAAGCCCTGGTGCTGGGTGTCAAGGCCGGCGCCGATGTGGCAACGATGGCGAAGATCATTGGCACCAGTACCGGGGCCAGCTGGCAACTCGCCAATCAGTTCCCTCTGCGTGCGTTCAACGGCAGCTTCAAGCCAGGCTTTATGACCGACCTGTTGCATAAAGACCTGGGACTGGCCCTCGACCTGGCCGCCGAAAATAAGACTGAGGCCGAGATGACCGCTCTGGCGCGCCAGTTCTATGAACAGGTTCAGGCCGCCGGCCATGGCAAAGATGATTATACCTCCCTACTCAAAATTCTTGAGGAGAAAGCAGGCGTCGAGGTACGCATCAAATAACACCATCAGATCAGCATAAACAATACAACGGAGCCGCCTTTCACATTGAAGGCGGCTCCGTTGGTTATCGACTATTATTGAATTCCAGGTATCAAGCCATGGGAGATGGTCATGCCTAAGAAAAGGACCGCGACCAGGCCAAAGTACAGCAGTCCCATCAGGATGCGGGAGCTGAGCGGTACATCATAGTAAGCTCTGGTCTGCGCGCTCTGTGGTCCGAAACCACGCGACCATAACTGCATGGCGGCCATAACGACAAACAGTAGCAACCAGGGATAGAAGTTGCCGGTCATCCACTGCCAGATCTGGTACGCCAGCAACAGGATAAAGCCAATAATCCAGATGCGGCGATCAATGGCGGCCAGCACGCGTCCACCATCAAAGGGCAGAATAGGGATCAGGTTGAACAGATTCAAGAAGAAACCAAAGTAGGCCAGTGGTCCCCAGATGCTGCCAGGATGCTGGTAAGCCAGAAGCAAACAGGCGCTGGCGGCTAGCGCGCCCGCGATCGGGCCGGCGATACCGACCTCGGCTTCATCTTTGGCGTTCTGCGGCATCTGTCGCATCGTCACCGCCGCACCCAACAGCGGCACAAAAATCATGCCGCCCATGGGGATTCCTTTGATGCGCATAACAAGAGCGTGCCCCATCTCATGGATAAAGAGCATCACCACCAGACCGATGGCAAATGGCCAGCCAAAGAGCAGCGAATAGACGAATACGGAGGCCAGGGCCGAAAAACCAAACAGGCCAAACTTCAACAGCCAGCCAAACTTGAGCAGTAGACCGCCAAGCGCGATCAGCAGGCCACCCAGCCCGGCTGCGCCTTTTTTACGCGCGCCTCCTTGAGCTGTTCCAGCCTTCTCTTGCTGCTGCGCGGTATAGTCCTGCACACTCTGTGGCCCGCGATACTCTGGCGTCGGTTCGCCATAACGCGGTTGATACGGAGGCTGGTCCTTATAAGGATTATACCCCTGCGGCTGCTGATACTGGGCGTACGGATCGGCATAGGGATTGGGTGTCGTACCCGCATACGGATCAGGTTGCGGGGCCGGCTGAGCAGAAAAGGATCTCGGCCGCTCAGAGGGAGCATGATAGTACTCCGGGTGAGCATAATCTATTTCTTGAGCACTCCCATCACGATAGGCAGAATAATCTTCGGGATTGCTGTTATACACAATTATGCCTCATTTCTGGGTATCAAAACATGGTGTTGTGCATAAGTTTACCATATATTATTGTAAACAGCGAACTCGCCTGTTCTATTCCCGGATGGTCCTATTCTTGCCCGTAAAAATCGTTAAAGCATGTTGCTGTTGCTAACGTAGCAACAGCAACATGCTTTAAGACTTCTCTTTTTGCAGTGCTCAGGCATCTTGAAGTATAAGCTCGACAACAGGCAGGATAACGTCTGGACGCTGCGCTGGTAGTTCCAGGGTGAGTACGTCCTCGGCCAGGTCTGTAGGTGTGGTGTGGCTGCCCGCTCGGACGCCACTTTCAAAATGGAGTGCGGAGTTATCGTTCATAAAGCGGGCGTATTTGACCTTGTTGGCCAGGCCGGGCAAAAAGATGTGCCCCATCGGCCAGGAGAAGAGATGCAGGTAGAGACGATCTCCGCGCTGCGTGTAACGGCTGTCTGGTGGAGGAGTAAAGCGGCTGGCGGTTGTCCCATAGATCGCCTTGCCGTGATGCTTCATCCATTCTCCAACCTCTTGCAGGATGGCGCGCGCGTGCACATCTATCTCGCCACGCGCGGTTGGACCTACATTCAGCAGCATATTGCCGCCATTGGAGACCGATTCGATCAGCATGCGGATCAGAAGATCTGGCGATTTCCAGTTGGTATTATCGCGATCATAACCCCAGCTTCCATTGAGGGTCTGACAGGCTTCCCAGGTCACACGTTTACCATTTACAGTCAACCAGCTGCGTGGCTGGACCTGCTCCGGCGTAATAAAGTCGGCCGCCTCCGGCAGGTCGAGGCGATTGTTGAGGAGCACATCGGGCATCAGTTCGCGCACCAGCTCGACAATCTGCTCTGATTGCCAGTCCTCATGCCCTTTTCCACGCGCCCAACCCCAATCCATACCGGGATAGGAGAAATCGAACCAGAGCACGTCGATCGGGCCATAGTTCGTTAGCAACTCCCGCACCTGTCCGCTTAGGTATTCGCGATAGATCGCCATATCGCGTTTTTCTTCGCGCAGGGCCGTATCTTCTCGCCTGGGATGCAGGCCATCAACCGGAAAGTGGGGATGATGCCAATCGATCAGCGAATAGTAAAAACCGACCCGTAGCCCTTCGGCACGAAATGCCTCGACCCAGGGGCGGATCAGGTCCCGTCCGGCAGGCGTGTTGGGAGCCTTATAGTCCGTCAACTGCGTATCCCAGAGGCAGAAACCATCATGATGCTTGGTGGTAATCACCGCGTACTTCATACCGGCCGCCTTCGCCATCCGGGCCCATTCACGAGGATCGTAGAGGTCGGGCTCAAATGTGTCGAAATACTGCTGATAGTGCTCTTCACTGATCTGATCCAGGCTCTTCGACCACTCGGCCAAACCACCTCGACCATAACGGGCGATGGCCGAGTAGATGCCCCAGTGAATAAACATCCCGAAACGATCGTGGACAAACCACTGCGCACGCTCTGGCACTACTGGAAATTCAATATCCGTCTGGTTATCGCTCATAAAACGCTCCACTTCCGAAATAATTGATCTTTCGATTGCTGTACAAACCTTTAGTTACCCATTCCCGTGGAAATATAGGGGTAAATATCGATTGTATCTGGCCAGTATTGCGGGCGATGAAGAGGATAAGGTGCGAAATAAATAGCATTAATACCACATCGATTCAAGCAATGAACCATGCCTATTATGCTATATAGAAGCCAAGCAAAATACTATATCATCGTCCACTCTGACAGTATTGTACGCGTACAACTTCGTTACATGTGTAACATATAACATGTCAAATGCACCAATGTCAAGCTAACGACAATGCTATGCTTCTTTAATCAGTCTCTCTCTCACAATTCCTACATAATTAGTATGATCTATTTCAGAATCATACCATGTTTGCCTGATTTGCCTAAAAAGATCCGCCATATGCTAAGCTGTAGTATAGGAATACGGAAACCTAAGGAATCAAAACTTATCTCTTTAGTGGGAGGATTCGTAACTATGCGCTTACAGAATAAAGTCGCTTTAATTACAGGTTCAGCTAGAGGCATGGGAAGGGCGGCTGCCGAGTTATTTTCTCGTGAAGGGGCCAGTGTTATCCTTACCGATATTGCTGAGCAGGAGGGCGCAGAGGTGGCGCGAAGTATTCAGGCGGCCGGCGGCAATGCCATCTTTGTACCGGCCAACGTGTCCCAGGCGACAGATGTAGAGGCGCTGGTAGAGGCCGGCATTAAACGCTTTGGCTCGATCGACATTCTGTATAATAACGCGGGTATCATGCCGGCCGCCGACACCAGCGTGATTGAAACCAGCGAAGAGACGTGGCAACAGATTATGGACGTCAACTTGAAAAGCACGTTTCTGTGCTGCAAATATACCCTGCCATATATGGTGCAGCAGCGGCGCGGCTCGATCATCAACATCTCTTCATTCGTTGTCTTCATGGGATCGACCGTACCGCAGGAAGCTTATGGCGTCTCCAAAGGAGGATTGCTCGCCCTGACAAAATCGCTCGCCGTCCAATATGGTCCGGTGGGTATTCGTTGCAATGCCATCTGTCCGGGACCCATCAATACCGGCTTGCTTGATCATCTCTGGGCCAGCGATGAAGAGCGCAACCGCCGTCTATCGCGTATCCCCCTCGGGCGCTTTGGCATGATCAACGATATCATCTACTTCGCCCTCTATCTGGCCTCTGATGAATCCTCCTGGACAACAGGCACCTGGATGACGATCGATGGCGGGATCTCATCAAACTACTTCTAAGATGGGTCTTACTCTCATCACCCTGAGGGCACGTAGCACCCCCGCACGCGCGTCCGCTGCGCGGCCGCGCTGTTTTTTGAGTTGAGTGCATCGGGTGCGCGGATGCGCACCCGATGCACTCAACTCAAAACAGACATGCTAGCACCGCAGATGCAAAAGCTCATGCAAGCCGCAAGCGATGATCGGGAGCGTCGGGTCCATTCTAAGTCAGCATATTTCTACCAGGTCCAGTATAGGCACCATGCTTTGGATCTATATGGCAAAGATAAGCGTGATAAGTAAAAGTGGAAGGAGGAATTTAAAAATGCCAGAAGGTCATGCACCATCAGCAAACGTTGGAGTTTCTGTTCTGATTAAAAACGGAGATCGTATTCTGCTGGAGAAACGCGTTAACACCCATGGCGCGGGCACGTGGGGACCACCAAGCGGACATATCGATTTTGGAGAGAGCCCGGAAGAGGCGGTACTGCGTGAGACTCAGGAAGAGACGGGGCTGCAAATCAAAGATGTAAAGTTTCGCTGTATCACCAACGATGTCTTTCAAGATGAACAAAAACATTATATTACACTCTGGTTTGAAGCGCACTATGCCTCCGGAGAGCCCCGTGTCAAAGCTCCTGAAGAAGAGTCCGGAGTACGCTGGTTTACCTGGGATGGGCTACCCGAGCCGCTGTTCTTACCAGTCCGGCATCTGATGGAAGGGAAAACATATCCTTCCCAGACCACACAGGACAAGATTGGCTCGGCGATCGAAACTCCTCCATTAAGGTCCGAAGCATAGTAGCTCAAAGAGAAACCGCGATATTCAGCGAGCGAATCTTCCAGCTCATAGGCAGGATTCGCTCTTTCTTTTTTTGAATGGGCCTGACTTCCGTCATGCTACGTTCTCTGGAATCGCCTGAACCAGGTTGACAATCCGGTGCGTATGGATGAGTCAGAAAATCCTGAGGTGTGAAAAGCAAAAAAGAAGAGATGTAGTGATACCTACATCTCTTCTGATGACGCCGATGGCTTACGATATTTGCGATCCCATTCAGCTTTTTTGCGCTGTGTCTGCGCTTGATCGACCAGCGCATCATACAGGTTTTGGCGTTCATTGCGTGTGGCTGAAGCAGAGGAAAAAGGATGATCCTCGGCATAGTGATCAAACCACCAGAGCTGTTCTTGAGCACGCTGCGCAATCAAACTCAACAGCTTATCGGCCTGCAATGAACTGGCGACATAGAATGCGGAGACCAGCGCATGGTAAGAGGCCTCAAAGAGTCCCCCGGCAAAGGTTTCGCGATTAAGAGCCATTAACTGATCATATATTTTTTCAGCCTCGATATCAGGCATATAGATTCCCTTATAACACGACACATGGCAAATGCAACTTCCTGGCATATTCAGTTTATTATAGTATAGCAACCAACGAATCTATCCCATAATATTCGGGAAGATGGTGGTAACCAGGAGTAGAGCAACCAGCACAGTGACCAGAACCACCGTTCCCCAGGAGATAATGTTAAAGACGAGCCCATTAACGTGGCGCCCCATCAGACGACGATTATTCACCAGCAAAGTAATAAAAATCAGCAAGATAGGCACCATGGCGGCATTCAGGCTCTGCAGGATCACCAATACCTGGATGATGGGGAGGCCAGGAATCAAGGTCACCAGCACGCTGAGAATAATGAGCCCGGTAAAGATGCTCTGGAAGACTGGAGCTTCGCTAAAGCTGCGGGAGACTCCACGCTCAAAACCAAAGGCTTCGCAGATCCCATAGGCTGTAGACAAGGGCAAGACTGCGGCCGCCAATAAAGAAGCACCAAAGAGACCGATACCGAAAAGAATCGATGAGAAACCACCAGCCAGTTTATCCAGTGCCATGGCGGCATCCAGCGGAGTTTGAACTGGATGGTTAGGGAAAAGGGCCGCCCCGGTGGTAATAACTACAAATCCAGCGATGAGCACGGCGAAGATGGTGCCACTATAGACATCGAGTTTCTCGTAAAGGTATTCGCTGGCGGGAATACCTTTGTCGGCCACCGAAGATTGTACAAAAAATTGCATGTATGGACTGATGGTGGTACCAACCAGGGCTACCGCGGCCAGGATGTACGCATTGCTACCAGTAATGTGGGGCAAGATGATACTATGAGTAACCGCTCCCCAGTTAGGGCGAGACGCAAAAGCAGCCGGGATATATGCCAGAAAGCCCAGCGACATAAATAAAAAAATCTTTTCTACACGGCGATAGGAACCTTTGATGACCAGCCACCAGAGAGCAATGCCGCACACAGGCACAACAAGATAGACCCATGGCGTATGTACGTCATTGGCGAACACCTGGACGCTGGCGGCGATTCCCAGGAACTCAGAAATAGTAACACCGGTATTGGCAACCAGCAGGGCCAGCATGGCCACTACGGTCCAGCGCACCCCAAATTCTTCTCGGATGAGATCGGCCAGTCCCTTACCTGTGATGACCCCCATACGGGCGCACATCTCCTGCACAATAGCCAGGCAGAAACCGGCTAACACCAGGGCCCACAGCAGATTATATTGATAGGTTGCTCCCGAAGTAGAAAAGGTGGCGATACCACCAGCATCGTTGCCCGCATTGGCGGCGATTAAACCGGGTCCGAGAATGGCAAAAAGCTTAAACACAGAAGATGAACGATTGAGACGAAAACGAGACCGCCCACGCGACTTGCGCTCGGTGCGGTCTTTTTGAGGTTTCTGTGCTTTCTGACATGTTGTATCCATAGGGTGCACACACTGGGGTATGGCATCAACGTCATTCAGATGCTCGCGTACCCGCCCTTTCGTCCGTGTTATTTCTTGGCCTGATCATAACACGCTCAACCTGTAGAGACAAGTAGAAAATCAGGCATACTATCAGGCTTGCTTCTTAAAACTACACGGGTGAGCCCCCTATAAAAGATACTTTATTCCGGAGTGATGGACCCTTCCAGATAGCGCCGTAATAGATTGAGAGCCGTGAGAACAGCATGGCGTTTATTATCGGCCCTTCCACCACGCCAGCCGGGTCCCATGCCTGTGATGGTCCCCTCTGGACCTTCTATGGCGATATGAACGGTGCCAACAGGTTTATCATCCTGCTTGCCAGGGCCGGCTACCCCCGTGACACCGATGCCAAAGTCCGTTCCCAGCCGTTCGCGTACAGCATGGGCCATGGCACGGGCGGTTTCTTCGCTGATCACGCCATAGCGATCGACGGTCTCCTGCGGTACCCCCATCTGCACCTTGAGGTCGGTACTATAGGTGACGATGCCGCCGATAAAGTGTTTGGAACTACTCTGGAAATCGGTGATGGTGCTGGCTAACATACCACCAGTCAGCGATTCCATAACAGCAAGGGTTTGCTGGCGCGCCTGTAGCGCTTTACCAATAACGCTGGCCAGGGTATCCCCTTCGATGCCAAAGACATGATCGCCCAGAAGATCGCGGGCCTTCTCCTCCATCACCGCTACCATCTGAAGCGCATCCTCGGTCCGTTCAGCTTTGGCGGTGATGCGCACGTCGACGGCGTCAATTTTAGCGTAGGTGGCAATGGTGGGATTGGTTGAAGGCAGCAGGGGGGTCAGAATCTCTTCAACGGCGGATTCCCCCAGGCCATAGACGCGCAGCAGACGTGTAAAAATCAGGCCACCGGTATATTTAGCCAGGCGGGGAACGATCTCTTCCTCCCACATGCGGTACATTTCACGCGGCACACCGGGCATCGCCACCAGAATATGCCCCTCCTTTTCAACCCACCAGCCCGGCGCGGATCCAACCGGATTGGGAATGCTCTCGGCCGACGGGATGAGCGTGGCCTGCTTGAGGTTGCGCTCTGGCATGGTTCCTATATGGGCGAAGCGGGCTCGTAACTGCGCCTCCAGCTGGGGATCAACGGTCATCTTTTCGCCCATCAGCTCGCTAATCGATTCGCGGGTCAGGTCGTCTTCTGTAGGTCCCAGACCGCCAGTCATAATAATCAGGTCGGCACGCTGCCAGGCCTGGCGCAATAGCTCAACAACACGTCCTTGATTATCGCCCACCTGCGACACATTATACAGATCAATGCCCTGGGCCGCCAGGCTCTGAGCCAGATAGGTAGCATTGGTATCGGTAATATGACCTAATAACAGTTCAGTGCCACATGATAAAATTTCTGCGCGCATGCAACCTCCTGCTTGCAAGGCAAGCATAGCCTTTTTCGATAGTACCCGGGCGGTGAACTCTTGCTAACCGTAACGGGTAGTCTTATAATATCATACTGTGTCTTGCATCAACATATTGTGTTATTCATAACTTTCAAATCAATATATTGTGTCTAGAGGGTTGTTTTTGGCAAGATTTACGAGTATACTGAGTGCGGTAGACAAAAAACACAAAAAATCCACCTGCTAGAGATTAGCAAGGCATACTTTCTTAACTCCATACAATAAAATAAAGAAATGAAAAGAGGAGTAGTTCAGGATGCTAGAGCAAGAAGCCCGCTCAGTTGAAAATAGTGGTGATAACGGCAAATCGACGATGACCCAGCTGGAAGGGATTCGCCAGAAAGTCTTTATGGATCGCTATTCCCTAAAGGATCCAGATGGCAAGGCGTTGGAATTTTACCCGGAACAGATGTGGCAACGGGTAGCACGCGGCATCGCCGAGGTAGAAAAGACCGATGAGAAGCGCGCCGAGTGGGAAAAACTTTTTAACGAAGCCCTGACCAATTTTCAGTTTGTGCCCGGTGGCCGTATCCTCGCTGGCGCCGGCACCGGACACCAGGTAACATACTATAACTGCTACGTGATACCTAGCCCTGAAGATAGCCGGCAAGGGATTCTTGATAACCTCAAAGTCATGACAGAGATTATGGCGCGTGGTGGTGGTGTGGGTATTAATCTTTCAACCCTTCGTCCTCGTGGCTCTTATATTAAAACTGTCAATGGGACAGCTTCGGGTCCCTGTTCATGGGCCCAACTTTACTCGGTTGCCACAGGTGACGTTATCCAACAAGGTGGATCGAGGCGAGGGGCGTTAATGCTCATGCTCGACGATACGCATCCCGACATCGAAGAGTTCATTACGGTGAAGCGTACAGCGGGCAAGATCGAGCACGCCAACCTGTCCGTCTGTATCTCTGACGCCTTTATGCAGGCCGTGAAAGATGACGCCGACTGGAACCTGATCTGGCAGGGCGAGGTCAAAAAGACCATTCGCGCCCGCGAACTGTGGGATCTCATCTGCACCTCCGCCTGGGAGTCCGCTGAACCCGGCCTCGTCTTTATGGACCGCTACAACAAAGAGTCCAATACCTGGTACTACGAGAACATCCGCTGCGTTAATCCCTGCGTCACCGGTGACACGTTGATCTATACCGATAACGGTCTCTTCCCGGCCAGTGAATTAGCTGAAATTGGCACACCTATCACAGTGGTTTCAAGCAACGAAGATGGGGTAGCTCTGCGACAGGCCAGCCATGTATTCCCAACCGGGGTAAAGCCCGTCTATCGCTTACAGACAAGCGAAGGATATACGATTCGCCTGACCAAAGATCACAAAGTCCTAACCGTTAACGGTTGGAAAGAGGCTGGTGAACTGGTCGCGGGTGATAAGATCAAACTGCTCAACGGTGAAGGACACTTTGGCACTACAGGTAACCAGGATCTAGGCTATGTGCTGGGCTGGTTGGTCGGCGATGGCTATATCAATACCAAGCGCGAAGGGAGCGCGGTGCTCTCCTTCTTTGGTAGTGAGCAGTCGATCGCGCCCCGCTTTGCCGAGTCCGTCAATCGTCTGGTGAGCAGCCCTGAGGGACAGCGTCAGTACCAGGTGGGCACATTGAAAGTAGCGGGGCGCGAAGAGACACGCGTCGAATCAGTACGGCTCTTACGCCTGATCGATCCCGAACTGCTGGTCAATAAGTTGCAGGTGCCACCATCGGTCTTCCGTGGCTCTCACGAGATGCAGAAAGGCTTTCTGGCCGCTCTCTTTACAGCTGATGGTTCCGTTCAGGGCAGCATTGAAAAAGGCGCGTCAATCCGCCTGACATCAATAGACCAGCATCTGCTGGAAGGTGTGCAACAACTGCTCCTCAACTTTGGCATCTACTCGCGCATCTATACAGAGCGCCGAGAAGCTGGCGAGCGGAATCTGCCAGATGGAAAAGGTGGTTCGGCCCCATATAACTGCCAGACGTACCATGATCTGGTCATTTCAAAGGGAAGCTTTGTGGCCTTCGCCCGTCAGATTGGTTTCTTAATCCAGGAAAAGCAAACGAAGCTTGAAGATCTCATCGCAGCATATCAGCGCGGACCCTACAAAGAAGAGTTCGTGGCTACGTTTGAAAGCCTGCTCGCAGATGGTGAGGAGACCGTTTATGATCTTACCGAGCCACAGGATCATCGCTTCATAGCCAATGGACTCGTGGTCCATAATTGTGGAGAGCAGGGTTTACCGCCATTCGGCGTTTGTAACCTGGGCGCCATCAACCTGTCGGCCTTCGTAAAAGATGGGACAATGGATTATGAGCGGCTGGCCCACATCAGTAAGATCGCCATGCGCTTCCTGGATAATGTGATCGATTCAACCGAGTACTTCATCAAAGAGAACGCGGAGGCCCAGCTGGGCACACGCCGTACCGGTCTGGGAACAATGGGCCTGGCCGATGCGCTGATCAAGATGGAAGTGGCCTATGGCAGTGAGCAGTCGATCCCGATCATCGAGCGCATCTATACCACCATTCGCAACGCCGCATACGAGGCTTCAGCGGATAATGCCGCTGAGAAAGGGGCCTTCCCCAAATTCGATCGTGACAAATATATACAGGGCAAGTTCATCAAGCGCCTGCCGAAGAATCTGCAGGAGAAGATTCGCAAGCAGGGTACTCGCAACGCCGTTATCCTGACCCAGGCACCGACTGGTACCACCAGTCTGCTGGCCGGCGTCAGTTCCGGCATCGAGCCCGTCTATGACTTCGCGATGATCCGCCGCGACCGTACCGGCGAGCACATCATGTACCATCCATTGCTGCAGGCATGGCGCGACGCGCATCCCAACGAGCCAACGCCAGACTACTTTGTCTCTTCGAAGGACCTCACTCCTGAAGAGCACGTTCGCGTCCAGGGCATGATCCAGCGCTACACCGACTCCAGCATCAGTAAGACGGTAAATGCACCGAACAACCACACGGTTGAACAGGTGCAGACGCTCTACCGCCTGGCCTATGAGATGGGCTGCAAAGGTGTGACCTACTATCGCGATGGTTCGCGCGATGCTGTGCTAACACGTGTCGAGGATGAGCAGAAGGCCAGGCAGTCTGCCGCAACGCCTGAAACGGCGCCAGCCCCGATGTTTGAGCCGGTGACCTCGATTCAGCAGGGCATCAAGCAGCGACCAGCCGTTGTACAGGGCTATACGCGCCAGGTCGTTGCGCCTGAGGGCAAGATCAACATTACCATCAACAGCGATGAGCACGGACCCTTCGAGGTCTTTGTCAACGTTGGTAAGGCTGGTAGCGATATCGCGGCGCTCTCTGAAGCCCTGGGTCGCTTGATCTCAATCAATCTGCAACTGCTCAGTCCGCTCTCGCAGACCGATCGCGCGCAGGAGATCACCAATCAGTTGCGCGGCATCGGTGGGAGCCGCTCGGTCGGCTTTGGTGCCCAGCAGGTACGCTCTCTGCCGGACGCCGTCGCCCGTGCTCTCGAACTGCACCTGGATACCTTGCAGGAAGCGATTAACACGGCTGAATCCCATACCGAGGTTAAAGCCAGCGCCGCTGTGCCCCCCCTGGCACCGGCAAACGGACACTCATCCGATGTGAACCTGAGCCAGCTTAAGCTCACCGGTAACCTGTGTCCTGAGTGTGGCTGCAACACCATGGTCTATGAGGAAGGCTGCCGCAAGTGCTATAGCTGCGGCCATAGCGAATGCTAATTACGTTGCGATCCATTTCCCACAAGCGTGGGAAATGGACCCGCATACTGGGGGCAGGTGCCAACGCGCCTGCCCTCAGTATATAGTTTAAGGGGCATGCGCCTTAAACTATTACTTCATAGCTTTTGCGTAAGCCTACATCAACCTATTCCTTCAAATTGGCGGCATAGCTGATGCCTCCCCAGAGATGGGACAGGAACAATGGCTCGGAATAACTGTCAGGGGTATGGCCCATGGCGGTATACCAGGAACGCCCCCCTTCAAAATCATGGTACCAGGCAATTGGATGGTCAGTGCCCATCGTACCCCCCTGATACGTTTTCTCGTCCACTGTCAGCAAGACATGCACATGAGCACGTGGATTCTCATGAAAGTTATACCATTCATCGGTACGCACCCACTGCGCAGGTAGCATGGAGGTTGAACTTGTCTGGGGATCCTCTACATGCACGATCGCCTGAGCAATGTGTGGATGGTTACTAAAAAAAGCTCCTACTAGCTGGCCATACCAGGCCCAATCGTGCTCGGTATCACTGGCGGAATGCACTCCCACATAGCCACCACCCGCGTGTATATAGCGTTGAAAAGCAGCCTTCTGGTCATTATCTAGAATATTGCCTGTCGTATTTAAAAAGATAACGGCCCGGTAACGGGCAAGGTTTTCATTAGTAAAGACAGCGGCATCTTCAGATGCCTCTACACCAACGTGATGCTCCGCGGCAAGCCGTCGGATAGCAACGATACCATTTTCAATCGATGCATGCCTATAACCAGCCGTCTTCGAAAAAATTAATAACATTGGAGAGCCTCCCTTGCTTATTGCTGCCGCTGTACTTTTTGGTGCTGGTCCACTATTGCTTTCAGATGATAAACGATACATTCCAAAGAGAATAAGTCCACCAAACAGCAGCAAGCACGCCCCCACGCTGCCTATAAGGCCAAATTGCTTAGACATTCCCCCTCCGGAGCTATCTAACCAGACAACATATTCTTCCTACCAGTCTACCATATATGCATTTTTTCTGGCATCCAGCCCGCTTCCGCACGTCGTTAAAGAACAGCAGAGCAAGCAGGCCAGGTTTCTTGACATAATTCACATGGTGAACGTATGCTATAGAAGCTCGCTTCACTTTATGAAGTAAAGGAAGCAGGACAATCACATGAATGAAAGAAGGTTTTCTCTGATGAGTACAAAAGAGGCAAGTGTAACCAACATCAACTTCCACTTTGATCCGCTCTGCCCTCTGGCCTGGCGTACCGCGCTATGGGCACGCGAAACACGTCAGATACGCCCACTTCACATTACCTGGCGCCTCTTTAGCCTGGAGATCGTTAATCGAAAACCAGATGCGCAGCCTGATTACGTCAATGGTAACGGCTGGGCGGCGCTACGTACCCTGGCATTAGCGCGCCGTCTGCATGGCAATGAGAGCATTGAGAAGCTCTATATCGAACTGGGGAACGCCGCCCATGGGCGCAAAGAGGATATTCGGACGCGCGCGGTGGTTGAGGCGGCGGCCGAAGCTGCGGGATTGGGGAAAGATTTCGTAGAGCAGGCCCTAACCGATGATTCAACCATTCAGGACGTCATCCAGGACCATGAAGAGGCGGTCAACAGATATCATGCCTTCGGTGTACCAACCATTGCGCTTGAGGATTCGAACGTCGGCTACTATGGTCCGGTGATCCACAGTGTACCGAAGGGCGAGGATGCGGCCGCGCTTTGGGATCATTTCATCTGGTTCCTGCACAACGACAATATCTATGAGTTGAAGCGCGATCGCGCCGGCGCACCTCCCTTTGGACCCGTATCGGCCTGAACCGTTGCCCGTAGGTACGCCCCTCGCGGGCGCTTTTATGCGCCCACAAGGGGAGACACACCTGCGAATCAGGCATGTTTTTTAACGAAGCGCTCAATACGCACCAGAGCCTCTTCTAGTTTCTCGTAGGCTGTGCAATAGGTCGCGCGCACATAATTCTGACCGGCCGCTCCAAACGAGCTCCCGGGCACCACGGCTACCTCTTCTTCAAAGAGCAGTTTTTCCGCGAACTCTTCATCATTCATTCCCGTATTACCGATATAGGGGAAGGCATAGAAGGCGCCTCGCGGCTCACAGGCTGGCAGTCCAATGCGATTTAAACCATCAACAAACATACGGCCGCGGCGCGCATAGTCGGCATACATGCGCTGTACGTCGGGCTCTCCATGGCGCAGAGCCTGTAGAGCCGCTTCCTGTGCGGCCGTACCCGCGCACATAATCGTATATTGGTGCACCTTGAGCATCGCGCTCAGGATCTCCGCTGGCGCCAGCACATATCCCACTCGCCAGCCAGTCATAGCATAAGCCTTGGAAAAGCCATTCAGGATAACGGTACGCTCTTGCATCTGCGGCATATTGGCGATACTGACATATTCAGTGCCATACACCAGGCGGCTATAGACCTCATCACTGGCGACAATCAGATCGTGCTCTACCGCCAGTCTGGCGATCCCTTCCAGTTCTTCCCGTGGAATAACCGCCCCGGTCGGATTATTCGGGTTTCCCAGCAGGATCATTTTGGTGCGCGGCGTAATGGCGGCCTCGATCTCGGCGGCGCGTACCCCGAAGTTATACTGCGCGTACGTAGGCACAGGAACGGGCACGCCACCGGCAAAGATGATATCAGCCTCGTAAGCAACATAGCCTGGATCAGGTGAGATAACCTCATCACCTGGATCAAGGATGGTGCGCATAACCAGGTCAACGCCTTCACTCACGCCAACGGTCACCAGGATCTGAGAAATAGGATCGTAGGTCAAGCCATAGTGCCGCTGCACCGTGCTGGCGATCTCTTCACGCAGTTCGACGGTCCCGGAATTCGATGTATAGCGTGTACGCCCTTGCTGTATAGACTCGATGCCGGCCTGGCGAATATGCTCAGGTGTCACAAAATCTGGCTCGCCAACACCTAACGAGATCACATTGGGCATGGTGTTGATGATATCAAAAAATTTACGGATGCCCGATGGCTTTACCTGACGTACCCGCTGAGATATAATTTCTCGCTTGAGCGTATCCATTGTTAATATGTTACCCCTTCTTTCGAGTTAGAACGTTAAAACATCCAATCAACAACCATACAACTTCTGGTAGGGGATCATGCAATGACAGTAAACTACATACATGCCCATCCACCGCTACCCTCAACATTCCTCTTCTCATGGTAACATAAACTCTGTGAATGACACAATAATGAGGTGACCCTCCTCGTCAGGGGGTCACCTCATTGCATTCTCTTTTATGGCGAGCATGGGCGTCCCTCTTTCGGGCGTCCGCATACGCGGCCGTATTAATTTTATTTATTGGGGCGATAGTGCTAAAGAGGTGCGCTGAACGCACCTCTTTAGCACTATCGCCCCAATAAATAAAATTGTTTGAGCACCGTAGGTGCGTAGCGTGTAGGCGCTGGGCTTGCCCCAGCTTTTACCCTCTGGCGGATCAAGGGCCGCGGGCACGAATCCTCTAGCTTGATATGAATTAGATGCCGAGCCCGCGCAAGCGCTCGATGATGCCAGGCAGGGCATCAATAACAGTCTCAATCTCTTCTTCGGTGTTGCGCTTGCCCAGCGTCAGGCGCAGACTACCGTGGGACCATTCGGGAGGAAGACCCATGGCCACCAGGACGTGCGAGGGATCAACGGAACCCGAGGTACAGGCCGAGCCTGTTGAGGCAGCTACTCCTAACAAGTCTAGATTTAAAAGGATGGATTCGCCTTCAACGCCTTCAAAGGCAAAACTGGCATTATTAGGCAGACGCCGGGTGGGATGTCCAGTGAGCCGGCTACGAGGGATTCGCAGGATGCCCTCGATCAGGCGATCGCGTAGAGCCTGGATGCGGGGCGTTACCTGGGGTAGTTCGGCGTACGCCAGTTCCAGGGCCGTCGCAGCCCCCACAATGCCCGCTACATTTTCTGTGCCAGCGCGCCGTCCTCGTTCCTGCGAGCCACCCTGCATCTGCGGAAGAATGCGCATGCCCTGGCGTGTATACAGGATACCGACGCCCTTGGGACCATAAAACTTGTGCGCCGACAGGGATAACATGTCCGCCTTGAGCTCCTGAACATCAATCGGCAAGGCGCCACCCGCCTGCACGGCATCTACATGGAAAGGAACCTTACGGGCGCGGCAGATACGGCCGATTTCAGCGATGGGCTCGATGGTCCCTACTTCATTGTTGGCATACATAACAGAAACAAGACATGTCTGATCGGTAATCGAGCGCTCAACATCATCCGGATTGACCATACCATACTCGTCCACAGGCAGATAGGTGATGGTAAAGCCAAAGCGTTCCAGATACTGGCAGGTGTGCAGCACCGCGTGGTGTTCGATCGGCGTGGTGATAATATGCTTACCCTTCTTTTGCTGCGCAGCAAATGCCATCCCTTTAATAGCAAGATTATCACTTTCCGTGCCACAGCCTACAAAGGCAATTTCAGAGGGGCGAGCATGCAAAAGCTCGGCTACCTGCTCACGCGAGTGGTCGATCGCCTGCATGGCGTGACGTCCAAGCGTATAGATACTGCTGGCGTTGCCATACTCAGTGGTAAAGTAGGGCAACATAGCATCAAGGATACGTGGATCTAGCGCGGTTGTAGCTGCGTGATCGAGATAGATAATGCGCTCTGACATGGTATCTTTTTCCTGTTATCCAGCTGTTAGCAAGATATGCTTCTATCATTTAACGAGTATTTGTGTTCTTATTCAACACATAAATTATATCACAGAGGGTACTGAGCAGGCCGGCTGGCGCGCTGGAAACGCGTCATCTGATACAGCCATGCCCATCCTGCATCTGTAGTGATCAGGCGTCGGCCGGCTTCTTTTTCTTTTTAAAGAATGTCTCGTTCATGCTGCCAGTACGATAACCCAGTAGATCCATCGTTACATAGGTGTACCCAATTTTGCGCAGGCCATCGGTGACCTTGAGGCTCATTTCAGGTTCCACCAACAGAGGAATCTCTGAGCGCTCTACCTCGATGCGGGCAATCTTATCGTGATGGCGCACACGCAGTTGATGGAAACCCAGTTCATGCAAGAACTTTTCCGCCTTATATACCATCTGCAGCGATGCCACATCTACCTTGCTGCCGTAGGGAATACGAGAAGAAAAGCAAGCCATGGCTGGTTTATCCCAGACCGGCATGCCAAGCAGGCGAGCAACGGCACGGATTTCTTTCTTCCCCATCTCCGCTTCCTTCAATGGTCCGCGCACCTTAAACTCACGAGCCGCGCGCTGCCCCGGTCGAAAATCACCATCATCGTCTTTATTGACACCATAGGCGATATGCGCCAGCTGGTGCTCTTTAGCCAGTGGTTCTAGATTGGTGAAGAGCTCGGTCTTACAGAAGTAGCAGCGATTAACATCGTTTTTGACGTAGCGCTCATCTTCTAATTCATGGGTCTCCAGCGTGATCAAAGGCAACTGCAGCTGACGCGCAACAGTGATGGCCTCCTCCGTTTCCTCAGAGGCATAGGCCGGCGAAGAGGCAATGGCCCCCATAGCCCGATCGCCAAGCACATCATGGGCCACTTTGAGCAGGAGCGCGCTATCTACTCCACCCGAATAGGCGACCAGCACCGAGCCCATCTCGCGTAGAATCGCCTGTAGGTGCTCGTATTTTGCTTGCGTCTCGGCATCCAACGCTACAACATTTTTGTCTTCATGTATCTGGGAGGTATTTACCATTTAAAACTCCTGAACGCATACAGTCTACGGCCAACGTAACTGCAGTCTGGAAGAGGGTGGTTTCAGCCACATAATTCTGCAAGAAATAGCCATCCACGTCATTGTCAGGGTGACTAGCCGTTATTATATCATCAAAAAACCGCGTGAAGACTCATCTGCCTGCAAAGCAGCGGAAGAAATGTATCAATAATCTTCTTCTTTCCAGCTTTGAGTGCGTAAAATACAAGTGTACAAACAATCAGCCATCCAACATTATGTCAAACATTCCATCACCCAAAGAAAAGAGTGCCTGATGTCAACATTAGATTCGGTCGCCGCCTTAATCCTGGCGGCTGGCAGTTCGAGCCGCATGTCACATGGCCACCACAAGTTGCTCCTACCGCTTGGTGAGCGGCCGGTGCTCTCCCATGTGGTTGAGGCGGCCCTGCAATCTCAAGCCACCCCGGTGCTTGTTGTGCTGGGACACCAATCTGTCCAGGTTTCCGCCGCGATCTCTAGGTATATGAACCATAACAAATTACACGTCCAGGAAAATCCCGATTATCGCTCTGGAATGAGCACATCTCTGCGGACAGGCATCCAGACGCTTACTCGCTACCCTGACTGCTTGGCAGTCCTGGTGCTGCTGGGCGATCAGCCTTTTGTCAGCGCGCAACTGATTGATCGCCTCCTCGCGGCCAGGCAGCAGAGCGGGAAACGCATCATCGCTCCGTGCTATCATGGAAAGCGTGGCAATCCCGTTCTCTTTGATGCCAGCTTATTTTCAGAACTGGCCACCGTTAGTGGAGATGAAGGGGGGCGCAGCGTGATCGCTCGCCATGCCGATGAAGTGGAGCAGGTCGAGCTAAGCGACGCTGTGGCCCAGCATGATGTTGATACCTGGGAAGCCTATCAGATGGCGCTTACCATCTGGCAGAACCAGAAAATCACCTAAAAGGACAAGATAATGGAGATATCAGAAGCACAGAAAAAACAGGCCCTGTTCTGGCTTGACTACAGTCAGCAGCTTTCCAATTCGATCCGATACGCGGAGGCGCTGACAGCGGCCCAACGCTCGGTCAGGCTGGATGCCAGCAACGCCGACGCCTGGTATGCCCGCGGCACCTGCCAGGCCATGCTCGCCCACTATGAGGAGGCGCTGTCCGATTTCGAGCAGGCCATACAGCTGAATCCACGCCATGTGGAGGCCTGGGATGGTAAAGCCTGGGTGGAAGGGATTCTCGGGCATAAAGAAGCGGCCCTAGCAGCGGTAAACAAGGCGCTGGAGATTGAACCGGATTACCGCGAGGCCAGGCAACGCAAAAAAAGACTGGAGGCCCTGTAAGGGCGATGCCACCCGGCTGGTGGTATCACCCTTACAGGGGGAGTTGATCGCCCCCGCTCGGGCGTCCGCATACGCGGCCGCCTTTGTTTTTTGTGGAAGTTGGTACAACAGCTGGGATGGGTGCAGCCGCACCCATCCCAGCTGTTGTACCAACTTCCACAAAACAATTGAGCGCCGTAGGTGCGTAGCGTGTAGGTGCTGGGCTTGCCCCAGCTTTACCGCCTGGCGGAGCAGAGGCCACAGGCACACAACTCCAGCTTTTTGATTTTTTCTAAGCACGGGCAGTTGTTATCTGCGGGATAAGCCTATGGCCGCATCTCGGCCTGGATGGCGTTCAGGAGATATGGGAGTGACCTGAGGGGCGCGCCCTTTTTCGGTCAGAATCAGCAGGCCGATCCCGCAGCATGCAAGGGTGATGCCGAGTAGATAGCCAGCGATGGTATCGGTAATAAAATGCACCCCGATATAAAACTGCATAAAACCACCCAGAAACGAACCAATGGTGAAGATAAACGCCAGAATTTTCCCTAAAAAGCGCGGTCGCAGATAGCGAGCCGTGATCCAGGCCAGCATTAATCCTGCCAGGCACCAGCGGGTCGCATGCCCTCCTGGATAGCTGCTCTCACTATCGTCCATCACCGAACCAATCGGCATCTGTGCTACGTCGTGCGCCCAGCTTACCTGTTTGCGGGGAGGATCTGGTACCTGCCCCAGCAGTCCCAATCCGGCGGCAACCTGCACCGAAGCAGGTTGGCCATCCATCTGTGGACAGGTCAATACAGTCATGCCCGAACGCAGGGTGCGGGGCATCGGCTGGTCAAACGCCATCTTTCCTCCAAGTTCGAACGCCACACTCACACCCAGAAGCAGCAAGAAATAGATCAGTACCCGCTTTTTATGTCCGGCCAGCATACATAACACACCTAATATTAACAGGACGGCAGCGGTAACCTGGGCCTCCCCCAGGTGACGCCATTCATAGAAGGAACAATCCAGTCGCGTGATAGGGCGCCAGAGCAGCCAATGTTCAATTGCCAGCGTCGATTGACTCAACACACCACTGGCATACACAGCCGTATAGATCAAAAAAACGATCCCCGCACCAATAGCCGCCATAAACCATGGAAACGCAGAAGCTTTTTTTTGAGAAGGTACACGTCTCTGCATCAGTCAAATTTCCTATCATCAATCACATAAGCATCAATGTTTATCATATATCAGCATATTTACAAAAATTGTAGTGATTTTGTTGATGAATGGCAAGATTATTAGGCATTTTAGGCAAAAAGGAAGAGAATAAGCTGGTTGTGGCGTCTCAGGGGCTAATCGCCCCTGAGACGCCACAACCAGCTTATTCTCTTCTTGAGACTTTATTTGTTGTCGTCGGATGCGGAGACAGGTTGCTCAGGGGCTGCCCTCTCCCGGTCTGCCTGCGTTGGTCCGCTTTCATCAGCGATGGCTTGTTCACGATTTTTATCAGGCGGTGAAACCGAGATGATATTGTTGCGCGGCAACGCACCGGTAGCGACTGGCGTGCGTCGACGCAGCATGCCAGTGACTGATCCCGGCGCTTGCTGCTGCCTGGACTTCCCTGAGGACGGGGAGGGTCGCTTTAGCGTCCAGGGCGCCCGCTTGCGGGCCAGGATCTGATCCGCGGTCTCGCCTCTAGCCGAACGATAAAGACTGGCGACAACTACCCATGCAGCGGCCACAATAGGGGTCGCAACCAGAGCACCAATGGCGCCACCAAAGGGTCCATACGAGGCGCCGAATAATTGAGCAAAAACGACCAGAGACATAATCGAGACAACGGGGTGCAGACCAACGGCATGGCCAACGATACGCGGTCCCAGGATATTGCTTTCAAGAATCTGAATAACGATAAAAGCGACCACCACAATCAGGGTACGTGGAAAAGGATCGGGCAGCAACAGCGAAACCACGATTGGTGAAATCGAAGCCAGACCGGGTCCGACCATAGGGATCGTTTCAAATAAGAAACCCAGCACGCCAAAGATGACCGCGAACTGCCCCAATCCGGTCATCCAGCAAACAAGAGCAACCGCGACCCCAATGATCAAAGCCAGCGTCAATTGTCCACGAATATAGTTTCCAACCACTCGTGTCAGCGCATCCTCAAACAGTAGCGCAGTCGGGAGAGAGCGTTTGGGCATCACACTCATGATGCTATTGCGAATCCGTTTGCCATCCAGGGTCAGGTAGAAGCTCACCATTAAAACAATCAAAAAATTCAAGAATGTATTGGTTAAAACAAAAATGATATTAATGGTGTTGGTGACCGCGGCATTGGCGAAACTGGTGACCTGAGAATTCAACTGGCCCAGCATCTCATCAATGCGCGCCTGTGGGATACCCGCCTGCTTATTCAGGAAGCTCAAAAAGTTACTGAAGGTTTGCGGAATATGCTGGGTGAAGCTTACGATGGTGTCGGAAAAGATCGTGACCTGATTAACAAACGAGGTTACTAGAATATAAGAAAAAAGTCCAAGGAGCACCAGTACACACACATAGGAAACGATGGTCGCGAACAGTCGGGGCAATCCTCTACGTTCCAAAACATTGGCCATAGGCGTAATCAGGAATGCGACCGTCATTGACAATAATAATAGGAAGACTGCATCGATAAACTGATTGACGAGATTCCAGGCTGTCCATATGATCAATCCCATACAGATGATGCAGATCAAGATATCTCGCCGTTGTTGCCAATTTATTTGGCCCATGCTTTTTATCCTTCTCGCTCAATAATACCGGGAGAAAAAGTCAGTATCTTTGATAAACCTAAAATTTGTAACCCTTTCTCTAAGGGTAATACGATCCAGTGCGTAAGATTGCTGCAATGTTGTTGAGCTAAATAGCGCCCTGGCTCTGATTGAGGCGAGGCCTTATAAGCTCCACAATATGCTGATGGATGCGTTCAACAGATTGGGTAGCGTCGATAACTTTGATACGTTGAGGTTCAGCCTGCGCAAGAGCCAGAAAAGCCTGGCGCAAACGGGTATGGAATTGTTCCGAGGCACGATCAAAGCGGCTCTGCTCCTGACGGCCGCTATCTAAGGCGCTGGTACGTTTATGCACCAGGGCCGGATCGAGATCAAGAAAGATGGTAAGATCAGGTGCATGCCCCTGCGTGGCGATACGAGAAAGTTGAGTGATCAGGTCGGTTCCCAGACCCTGCGCGGCTCCCTGATAGGCAATGCTCGAATCAAAACAGCGATCCGATAGCACAACCTTGCCCTCTGCCAGCGCGGGCAGGATGCGAGTCTGGAAATGCTGCGCCCTGTCCGCCTGGAAGAGAAAAGCCTCGGCCAGCGGCGTAATCGTCAATTCGGGCTGCTGGAAGAGCAGGCGCCGGATCTCTACTCCCAGAGGTGTACCGCCGGGCTCACAGGTACGTATATATTCCATCCCCTGTCGCTGCAACCAGCCTGCCAGTAGTTCCATCTGGGTCGTCTTGCCAGCGCCATCCAGACCCTCGAACGAGATAAAATATCCCTGGCCCATGCTCAAAATCTACCTTCCTGCTACATTCCAGATATACATTCCAACTCACATCCACCAGCACGAGCTAGCGCACCCGGTCGGTACGATAGACATCGTAGTCCCAGTCAAAATAGGGTTTAGGCAGCATGTCCTCGGGCGACCACTGCTGATCCCTCTTCCCATATTTACCATGATACTCCTTCAGGGTCTCGCCCACATACTCAAAGGTAAGCTGACAGATGCGGAACCCCACCGGGACCCAGATGGTCGTCTGTGTATGGTTGCTGATCTCCATCGTCCAGCGGCTGATGTAGCCAACATCACCCACACCCGCGCAGCGGCAAACCGAGAGGCCCGAGCGCGCTACCGTACTGCGCGAATACATCTTGGCCAGATAGCCATTGTGCCCACCGATGACCTCCTGCGTATGCGCCAGAATGGTGGTGCCGGGGCGAATAGCGATCTTGCCATCTTTGGCCTGGCGGGGCTCTCCCCAATAGCCACGAATCTCTTCCGGAATATCCAGGTGCATCACCTCTACATTGGCGTTGCCCTGGAAATACCAGTCCCCCAATCGGCAATCGTACGAATTCGGTCCCAGGTGACGCTCATTGAACGGCTCAATGATAATGTTGCCGTTTTTCATCTCTTCCACAATACGCTTATCGGACAGTAACATGAAACTATAGCTCCTCGTGTCAATTTGACTGACTATTGATGGTATCCCCAATCGCTCTATGCCGCGCTAGTGCAGGATGAAGATAGATGTTGAACAGGGGTAGTTTGACCCACTTGTATGCTTATTAGTCAGCTTATTATAGCGCATCGTATTCAGATGGAGTAGTCCCTGCGATGAGCATTTCCGCTTCATCACTTTCAACTGTCAGTGTGAGCGCACGTGTCGCATCTACTTCACGCCAGATACGCTGAACCAGGAACCCCATCTCTTCAGAGCTGCTCAACGCGTGCTGGAATGGAAAGAAGGCTCGATCATTGCTGTGATGATGCAGCCAGCGACTGATGATATTGATCTGGTCAACCTCGGCATTGCCCACTACGGCAGGCGGCTCACCCAGTTCGAGAGCCCGCTGGAGCAGCCGGTTGATCGCCACCCTCATCTGCTCTACCTCATGAAAGATACAACACTGCTCGATCAGGCGACCATGGCGGATAAAAAAGATCTCGTTACAGCCTTCCTGGGAAGAGGGATAGACGATAAAGAGATTATTGGCCTCGACGGCGCCCGTGATCAGGCGTTGGCCAATCAAGACTTCGTCGGCGCTACGGATGGCGTCGCGCAACCAGGCCGCGCGCTCAAAGTTGAGCTGCTGCGCCGCCTCCAACATCTGCCTGCGCAGGCGTTCCAGCAGATCTTCGCTCTCTCCACCCAGAAACGCGCATACCTGCTGGATGACGCGCTGATACGCCTCAACATCTCCATCGCCACGGCAAGGGGCTGAACAGCGTCCCAGGTGGAAGCGTAAGCAGGGATCGCTGGATTTGGCGGCCGGTGGCAGGCTGCGTGTACAGGTACGCAGGGGAAAAATCTTCTGCAATAGTTCAATGGTGAGATCTACCATGCGTCGGCTACGAAAGGGTCCAAAATAGCGCGCACCGTCCGCCGCCACCTCGCGGGTCGCGTACACACGCGGGAACGTGTGGTGCACGTCAATTTTGATAAAAGGATACAGTTCGTAGTTGCGCAACTGTACATTATAGGCCGGTTGTAGCTCTTTAATCAGGCGCGACTCTACCAGCAGGGCTTCTAACTCTGAACCCAGGACGCGCGTCTCGATCTCTTTCACATTTTGTAACAGCCCATCCATTTTCCGCGTATAGCCCAGTGGCTGGCTATAGTAGGATGAGAGGCGATCTTTCAGACATTTGGCCTTGCCCACATAGATAACCTGCCCATGCTCATCCTTCATTAAATAGACACCGGGTTTGGTCGGAAAGGTCCGTTTCCAGGCTGGATTTAGAAACAGGGCGCCATTGGGACGCGCGCGGGCAGCGGCCGTGGGTGAGAGGCTCCCATCAGCGCGCCATTGCGCTTCCTCTTTCTTAGAAAGAACCTGCGTGATGTCGCCACTCCAGGTGACGGGCAGTTGTAAGCGACGCCGCAAATGTCCCAGCGTCAGGATGCCCTCGTTACAGGCCAGAGATAGAATGCGCAAAAATACTTCCGCCGTCACCTCGGCATCCCCAAAGGCTCGGTGCCGGTGCCGGGTTTCGATGTTGAGATGAGCGGCCACCATGTCCAGCTTAAAACGCTTCAAGGCGGGCAGGAAACGGCGCGCCAATGGGATGGTATCGAAGCCATCAATTGGGAAGGAGAGGTCAAGCAGCCGGGCCTCAAAGTTTAAGAAGTTGAGGTCAAAGCCCAGATTATGCCCCACCAGCGGCGCGCCATCGATAAAGGACAGCAGTTCGGGCAGCACCTGGTCAGCCGTGGGAGCCTCGTTGATCATAGACTGCGTGATGCCGGTAAAGCGCTCAATAAAAGGAGGGATGCGCCGGCGCGGATTGATCAGGCTGTGATACGAACCCAAAATCTGGCCTCGACCGACGCGAACGGCCGCGACCTCAATAACTCGATCCGAACCTGGACGCAGTCCCGTGGTTTCGGTATCGATCACCACAAACTCAACCGTATCCAACGCTTGCTGCGTACTGCGCCAGGCGCGTAAAGACCAGCATAGCGCGACACCGGTAGCGGGATCGCCCTGCTCTTCAAATAAATCCGAACTCCGCAGTGCCTGCCGCAGCAACATCGTCCAGAAAGCCACATTGCCGTGCGCCCCAAATAATTGCTGGATCAACAGATCTTCACCCGTTGGCTGCCCCAGGACCTCCAACAGTTCATAGGCGCGGCGCAACAAAACACTGCGCTGCGGAGATCCACTCTCCCCTTCCTGCACCATAACAGCATGTCTCCTCGTACAAACAGGTCAAAAGCTACTAGATCATATGTCCGAGAATAACATGCATAAAACAGTTTGGCAAGCGAAGAAACAACAGGGCTATGCGGGCGCAGCGTGGTCGTCAGGAACGTAGCCAACGATCCAGCCAGCTATAGGCAAGTTGACGCACCTCGGAGGGAAAACTATGGCCGGATGGAAATTCATGATAGCGGAAAGCCGAGAAAAGTGCGGAGCGCTCTTCGTAGGCCTGACGGGCTCCCTGAGCGATCTGGCGTACCCCATCGATCGGAAAGATCCAGTCCTGCACCCCCGCTGACATGAAAAAAGGAGTCGGCGCGATCTCGGCCACCAGCACATCCATATCGCCCACCTCCAGCATCCCTGGAATATAGGCCGCGAAATTATGGTTGATGCCGTTGCGCAGAATCGCTTCAAACATGCTAATGCCACACGAACAGACGCCCGCTTTGACGCGCCGATCAAATAAGAGGAGCCAGCATACTTCCTGTCCACCCAGCGAATGCCCGAGCGTCCCAATACGCCCGGCATCTACGTCAGGGCGGCTAGAGAGATAATCCACGGCCCGCGACAGATCCCAGACATAGCGCGCCTGCAGGGTGCTCCCATGCAGCAAATATTTCATCGCCAGATATTGCTCATACGCTCCTGCTGACAGAACCCTGGGAGCGGTACGCTTCCACAACTCTATGTCCTCGGTAGAGGCCTGGCGCTCCTCAAAACCTTCCTGATCGGGGGCGATCACAATATAACCGCGCCTGCAAAGTTCAAGGGCATAAAATACATCGGGGTTGCCGGTCAGGCCAACCGGTTCGCTCTTCCCCATATGGAACTCGCCATTATGCTGGTGGATGCATACGACGGCCGGCGCCAGTCCCGTCAGGTGCCGGGGAATTAAAACATACGCGGGTACCCGCACGCCCGGACTCGCCTGATAGCTGATGCGTTCGCGGGTATAGGTATCTCCCTCATATCGTTCCTCCACTACCACATCCAATGAGCAGGATAGTGGCAGTGTTCCCAGGCGCGCCAAAAATGCCTCGCGGCGTCCGGATGGTTGTAGATCATTTTCCGATATCGACATAAACGATAACTCCTCTTTAAGATACAGCGAACGGCTTGCGAGCAACCAACAATGGCTTTTCTCGTTCTATCTACAGAACGTTCGTTAACCTCGTCATTTTGCTATATACCATTAGCAATAGTACCATGCAGGGGTATTTATGACATTGGATAGGTATTTTCTCTCTCAACAGCCTGATTTTGTGGTACAATCTCAATAATAGCACAAATGTTCGAATACGAAAGGGAACGACCATGACGCAACAGTATTCCGCCGACGAGCAAGCACCTGAAGACCTGCGGCGCCGGCCCGTTGTTTATACCATCCCTGAAATGGAGAAGGTCGAGATCCAGACCAATATCACATATAAAACGGTAGAAGATACCGCGTTGAAGCTGGATGTCTATTATCCACCTCACTACCAGAAACAAACAGCGCTGCCCGCGGTCATCTTCATTCATGGAGATGGACCGGCTGATTTTCTGAAGGACATTAAAGACAGCGGCCAGTATACCTCCTGGGGCAAATTGATCGCCGCCTCCGGCTTGATCGCCGTCGTCGCCAACCATCGTTCTACGGAAGGGCTCAACAATGTCGTTGGCGTGGCCAACGACGTTGATGATCTGATGACCTATATCCGCGAACACCATAAACGGTTCCACATCAACGCGAACCGTCTTGGCATCTGGACCTGCTCGGGTGGTGCTCCCTTTGGATTGCGCAGCGCCCTGTACGAGACCCCAAAGTTTATCCGCTGCATCGTTTGCTACTACGGTTTTGTTGAGCTTAAAGCCTATTACCAGGGGCTTTATGGGGAAACAAACTATAGCGCGCCGGTCTTCAGTGAGGAAGATTTCGATGAGTTTTCCGCCAGCGATCTCTTATTGCGCCGAACACGCGATATCGCTCCGCTCTTTATTGCTCGCGCCGGACTAGATTACGCGGAGCTTAACGCCGCGCTGGACGGCTTTATCGGCGAGGCGCTCTCGCAGAATGTAGCGCTCACTGTCATGAACCATCCCACCGGGCAACATGCTTTTGACGTGCTTGATGCCGATGCGCGCACCGAAGAGATCATAGAAGAGACACTGGAATTCTTGCAGACACATTTGCTACAATGAGCCTTAACGTACCAATAAACAGAAACGAGGAATCGTTCTTTGGCAGATGACAGGCTTGAAGAGATCACACGCCGCTTTCGGCACTTCGTTGCTGAGCAGGGCTGGTCGATCTGCGATGAAAAAGCCATTGCCCATGGCTATCAGTGTACGGTTATCGATGGCCAGGCCAGGGTGCCAGTCGCGCTGTATGCGACTGGCAAGACCCTGGTGCAGGGCAAAGCCAGCGCGCTGCAGACCGCGCTCAAAGCCTGGGATCAACCACGACAGATGCAGAATACCCTCCTCTCAGCCGCCGAACCCTCTCCCTTAACCGTTACGCGTACAGCCATACCACAGGCGACCGGCGTGGCGCGTATCGGCTCCGATGAATCGGGCAAAGGAGATTTTTATGGGCCGCTGGTGATCGCGGCTGTCTTTGTCGATGAGCACAATGAACCACAATTGCTGCGGCTTGGCGTGCGAGATAGCAAAAAGTTGACCGATAAGAACATATCCGCGCTGGCCCGGGAGATACAAACACTATGCCAGCATAAGATCCTGACCTACGCCCCGGTCTCCTACAATCAGCTCTATCAACGCTTGCCCAATCTCAATCGATTGCTGGCTCAGGCGCACGCGAGGGTAATCACCGAGTTGTCCAAAAACGTTCCGGCACGGCTTGCCATTGTTGATCAGTTTGGTGACGAGTCACTCGTGCGCCTGGAACTGCAAAAAGCCGCTTCTCCTCTGCGCCTGGAGCAGCGCTATCGTGCCGAAAATGATACCGCCGTCGCCGCCGCATCAATTCTGGCACGCGCCAAATTTGTGCGCGACCTGGCCGCGCTCTCGGATGAGATCGGCGTCCAGCTCCCCAAGGGCGCTTCCAATCCGCAGATCGTCACCATTGGTCGTCAGATTGTGGTCCGGCACGGTAAGGACGCCTTAAGCGCCATCGCCAAACTCCACTTCAAGACGGCCACGACCATCCTGCAAACAGTGCCAGAAGATGAAGCATAAACGCCCGCGAACGCATTGTGGTTGCCCCTCCATACTTTCATTGCGACGCTGCTCTTCATAGGTTATAATGAGGGAAATATAAGGAAGGAGTATTCATGATTTTCTGCGGTCAGTGTGGCCTGCAATTGGCCCCTGGAAGTACACGTTGTCCTCGCTGTGGCGCGACAGTCGAAGAGACCGGTGCGGGCGGCACAGGAGGAGAACTACATACCGATGATGCCACGGTCGCCACACCCTCGCTGCTGGCACAAAATCAGTTACCATCGCAACCCCAGAGTGGTGGTCAGCAACCCTTGATTTTGCGTCCGGGCGCCAGCGCCCCCGGCAATAATAACACTTATGGCACTCAGACGCCCTATGATGCAACCAGCATGATGGATGCGACCAGCCAGACGCAGTCGCCACCGAGGGGCAATTCCTACCCGGGCTATCCACCTCAGAGCGGTCCGGCATATCCTTCACAAAGCGGCCCCAATTACGCTCCAGTTCCACAAAGCGGCAGCAACTATGGTACGCAAAATGTCTATCCGCCAGAGTATACGACCCATGGCGCGAGCTCCTATGGCAGTGGGATGTCGTATCCTCAGCAGCCCATGGGATATCCACAAGCTACCAATCAATATCAGCTTCAACAAGATGAGCACGCGATGCGGGCAGCCCGTGGACGTACCACCGGCCTGATACTGGTCCTGTGCGGCCTCATCTTTATTCTCACCGCGGTAGTGCTCTTCGCCCTGCAAAGCGGCCTCTTTGGAGGTAATAAAGCTCTTATCCCCGGTGAAGCTGAGCACCTGTTCGCGCTCGGCATGCTTCACACAACCTCCGTCATCGTCCATTAACCGCTATTATCTATTATTCTACCTTTACCGCCAGCCAGGCATTATTCTCTCCTGGCTGGCGGCTCGCATTTACCGCTTCCTCGCTCTCTATCTATCTCCAAACACATTTTGCGCGCATGTTAGAATAAAACAGGATTGATAGAAAGTGGAGAGGATGAACAGGGGATATGCAAAAAAAACAACAGGAGCTACGGCCGGAAATGGCCCATACAGTACGGCGTCGCAGATGGCGACCCAGGCTCTTGATCGTTGTCCTGGCGCTGCTCGCCCTGTTAGCCGCGGCCCATTTTATAGCCGTCTCTCATCTCAGCCATCCCAGCCTGGCCTCCACCCAATCCTGCGCCTCCCTGATCCATAATACCGATTATACCCAGATCGTGCAGATACAACCCAGAACGCAACGCATGGCCGCGGTACAATTTGTGAATGAAGTAACCGGGGGTCAGCCATCAGCCCTGATCCAGGTGGAAGATTTAAGCTCGCAACAGAAGCTAGACGTCTATCTGTATACCTGCACACGCCAGCAAAGCAAACCGGTACTAAACCTGATTTTTAAGCAGCAGGGATTGATCAAAGGCATGGTTGATATCACCCAGGCACATACCTTGAGCGTCGGCCAGATCGACACGACGCTGCCGGCGGATAGCGATGCCTTGCTTCTGCCGCTGCAACAGAATGTCTTTCAAGAATATGGCTGGCAAAACGGCTCGCTGCACCAACTCGTCTTCCCAGGCCTTTATCCCGTAACCAGCCGGAGCGAAGCGGAGGCGCTGCAGGATGAAGCCAATAACGGGCAGTCGCTGCCCTGGACAGATCCGCTGTCAACCGCGCGCCAGATGGCGCAGGATCTTTTCCAATGGCCATCGAAAGCGATTCAAGCCACTTTGAAAGACAAGGGCACAAATGAAGCCCATGTGCTATTGGAGAAAAAAGACACCCGCATAGAAGTCGCGGTGACACTTGATCGCCTGATTCAGGCCAACAGCAAAGGACTCTGGTGGGTCACCAATGCCCAATCACCCGGGATTACCCTCGATCAGACACAATTCAATAATCCGCAATCATCTCCCTTGCAGATTCAAGGGACGATCATCCCAACCCATGAAAAGATCACCGCCACCCTGTTCAACCATACCCTATCCACCATTCCCCTGCAACATAATAGCGATCTGCAAGCGGATAGTGCCGGTCACTTCTCAGGCACCCTCACCTACGACAATCTCTTTCCGGATCAACCCGCCCTGCTCCTCATCACCACCTACCCCAGAGATGAAGACGCCCGCCTCTTCCTCACCAACCTCATCCTCAATTAACTTTTTTATATGTAGTATAGCGGGTGTGGCAGGCGCTGCACGCGTCTGACACACCCGCTATAAAGTGATTTTGTGATGTAGTGCATAGGAGGCGCAAATGCGCCTCCTATGCACTACATCACAAAATCAGTGCAACCCCTTCCACGCACGGGGCGTATAAAAAGAGGAACCGCGCGCCGCGCAACCCTTATATTTCAAAATATTTGTGGAAGGAAATACAATGTCTGAAACACCATACAGACCCTTTGCTCATGTGCCACTGGCCGTCTTTCGCCAGATGCGCCAGAATGATCCGGTCCATTTCGATCCACGCATGCGCGGATGGGCCGTCTTTCGCTATGATGATGCGCAATATGTATTGAGCCATCCGCAACTATTTTCTTCCGAGGCCATCCTGCCGGGACAGCCACATCTGCCCAGTTTTCTCGGTATGGACGATCCGCGCCATCGCAAATTGCGCAACATTGTGTCACAGGTCTTCACCCCCCGCATGATCGAACAACTGACGCCACAGATCACTGCCGTCGTCCATCAGCTATTGGATCAGGTAGCGCCGCAGGGCCACATGGATGTTATTCGTGACTTCGCCTATCCGCTACCAATCACTATCATCGCTGGCCTGCTGGGCGTACCAGCCGAAGACCAGGATACCTTCCGCTCCTGGTCCGACTCGTTAACCGCCGCCAACGGGGCAAATGATACGCCAGAGGCACGCGCCACCAATGCGCAGAGCTTTCAGGACTACTTCTTGCAGAAACTGGCCGAACGACGCAGACAACCACAGCAGGATCTTATGAGCCGCTTGATTGATGCCGAAGTGGATGGAGAGAAGCTCAGCGACGAAGAACTGCTGGAATTCTGTCGCCTGCTGCTCATTGCGGGTTATGAGACCACCGCTAATCTCCTGGGCAACGCATTTGTCTGTTTTGATCAGTATCCAGAGGTAGCAGAAGAACTACGGCAACATCCTGAATTTATGCCCGGCGCCGTCGAAGAGATACTGCGCTGCTTCCCATCGGTGGCGGGTGATACCCGCGTGGCGCTGGAGGATGTAACCCTGGGAGGGAAACAGATCCAGAAGCACCAGATTGTAAGCGTGGTAGCCACGTCCGCTAACTATGACGAGTCGCAGTTTCCTGATTCCGAACGCTTCGACATTCATCGCGATCCCAATCGCCACCTCACCTTCGGCTATGGCGTCCATTTTTGTCTTGGTGCTCCCCTGGCCAGACTGGAAGCGCGCATCGGACTCACCATCGCCCTGCGGCGGCTACACAACATCCAGCGCGACCCTGGTCAGCCAATCGAGCCTGTGCAAAGTCCCTTTATCATTGGCGTGCGCAACTTTCCCATCACCTTTACAGCAACCGCGCGCGAAGAATATACAACGCCATAGAAATCATGCTAAAATATCCGCTATGAGTGAATTGACAAATCGAATCGAACGCCTCCAGGGACGCGTCGAGAAAACTATGGTGCGTCTTTGACCTGGCGACAAAAGCTGAACAAATTCAGACCTTAGAAGCTGAAAGTATGGAGCCGGACTTCTGGTCAGATAACCGGAAGGCCCAGTCCACCATGCAGCAGTTGAACGCCCTGCGCGAAGAGGTCACAACATGGGAAGGGATCGCCACCCAACTTCAAGACCTGCTTGGATTAGCCCAATTACTGGAAGAGGAGCCAGATGAGGATATGCAGGCAGAGGTTGAGCAATCCCTCCCCCCAATCGAGGAACAGATCGAAAAACTGCAGTTCTCACTGATGCTCAGCGGTGAGCATGATGAGAGCGATGCTATCATCAGTATTCATGCCGGTAGTGGTGGCGTCGATGCCCAGGACTGGGCGGAAATGCTCCTGCGCATGTATCTACGCTGGGCCGAGCACCATCACTTCAAAACGGAGATCTATGATTATAGCGAAGGTGAAGAAGCAGGACTGAAAAGCACCACAGTCGAGATCAGCGGACGCTATGCGTATGGCTATCTACGCTCGGAAGCGGGCACCCATCGCCTGATCCGTCTCTCGCCTTTTGATGCCGCCCATCGGCGCCATACGTCTTTTGCCAAGGTCGAAGTTCTTCCCGATATTGAAAATACGATCGAGATTAACATTCGACCAGAAGACCTCGACGTGGATACCTACCGTTCAACCGGGGCAGGTGGTCAGCACGTGAACAAAACGGATTCCGCCGTACGCATCCGCCATATCCCAACCGGTATCGTGGTCACCTGTCAAAATGAGCGCTCACAGATTCAAAATCGTGAGGTAGCCATGAAGCTGCTCAGGGCCAAACTCTTTGAGTTGGAACAGAAGAAACACGAAGAAGAAACGGCCCGACTCAAAGGAGAACACGTGCAGGCGGACTTTGGCACCCAGATTCGTTCGGTAACGGTGCACCCGTATAGTATCGTCAAAGATCATCGCACCAATTTTGAAACAGGCAACACCGATGGCTATCTGGCCGGGGATATCGATCCTTTCATCCAGGCATATCTACAGGACAAAGCCGGTGGGGTCGCGACCACCGAGTAGCCAGATACTTATCTTATCCAGCATAAAGAAGCATCGCCTGGTTGTAGATCAGGCGATGCTTCTTTATGCTGGATAAGATAACATGAGAAGCGCCGTCCAAAAATGAAAATATTTCAAGAATTGAGGCATTTTACACAACGTTCATGACAAGGGCATTTCAATAGATATGAATGCTTGACTAGAGTTGTATCACCTGTTATGCTGAAGGTAAGAAGCAAAGAACTATGCTTCCTACCACTTCTACTGCCAGAAAAAAAGGTGAAGAATACCTCTTTTTTGCCCGACTAAATGAATAAATCTTCACCTAAATGCTGACAGAGGAGGGGACTTATGGTATGATAGGTAGGGCATGGGTTACTTACACCCTGCTGTGGGGACGCGGATGCAGCGGCGGAGGCTCCCCCTAGGCTTACTATCTCGCTAAGCCACGCTTGTTCACAAAATCGACAAGCGCATATTACCTCCAGAGAGAAGGAAGGAGGCGATTTCGTGGAAAACGCTTTTCCCCGGTGTCGCAAATGTAGTGAAGGTGATCTGGTTCCGCTTTCGGATTTCGGTAGCCAGGGAGCTTCCATAGAGTACAAGGCCTGGGTTTGCACCAACCCTTCTTGCCTGTACAATATCAAGATCCGCAATGGAGATATCATCATTAATGAGCCTATTAGTGATGGTTCACTCCATACCTATCGCGGCAGTCGGCAGTAGGGGTGTTCACAACACCAAAATAGCGCTTGCGGGCAATTACGATTGCTCGCGAACGTAAAAAGGAGGCAAAAGGTTGGCGATATACACACATCCTTTTGCCTCTCTATATATTGAGGGGGAGCCACCCAAAAGGCCGCGGCAGTGACCTGAAAGGGTGATGACTATCCCTCTATTTGGCTTTTTCACAACAAATACGGTATAAAGTCATAGAGTATCAATCATTTAGATTTTTTTAACTTATTAAAAGGAGTCAATGCTGACGTGCTCAATCGCTTCTTTGGGCAGAAACCTCAGGAAGACCCAAAACAAAATCAACCAAAAGGCGATACTGCTCCAGCACCAACAACTGGACAACAACCGCCTGCGGAACAACGTTTTAGCTTCTTGGGTCGCACCCGTCAAATTTTTAACCGGCTGGGCAATACTGTTCAGGAAACCGACACCATCACAGATAGCCTATGGGATGAGTTGGAAGAGTCATTGTTGGGGGCTGACGTGGGACCAAGCACGACGCTATGGCTCATAGAGCGCCTGCGCCAACGCGTGAGCGACGAAAATATGCGTACAGGCGGCCAGGTACAACAAGCCTTACGAGAAGAATTATCCGCCCTCCTTGGAAAATCTTCATCTCTGCGTTTCTCCAAACAATCTCCTCTTACAGTGATCCTTGTGATCGGTGTCAACGGTTCAGGGAAAACTACCAGCATCGCTAAAATGGCTTATCGCCTGAAACGCGAGGGACATAGCGTCATGCTGGCTGCCGCCGATACCTTTCGCGCAGCCGCTATTGATCAGTTACAGGAGTGGGGTAATCGTGTTGAGGTACCGGTCATTAGCCAGAAACCAAATTCTGACCCCGGCGCCGTCGTCTTTGACGCACTTCAAGCCGCCCAGAGTCGTGGCAGCGATGTGCTGATCGTCGATACAGCCGGTCGCTTACACACCAAGTTCAACTTGATGGAAGAATTAAAGAAAATTAATAAAATTATTCAGAGATTCGTTCCAGATGGTCCACATGAGCTGCTGATGGTCATCGATGCCACCACGGGCCAGAACGCCCTGCTGCAGGCACGCAAGTTTGCGGAGGACATTGGCCTGACCGGTGTTATCATTACGAAGATGGACAGTACCGCGAAAGGTGGTTTTGCGTTTGCGGTCGCAGACGACTTAGGTGTGCCAATTAAATTTATTGGTACGGGTGAAAAAGTAGAGAATTTGATGCCATTCGAACCGCAAAATTTCGTGGCAGCGCTCTTCGCACAACAGTAACCGGAGGTTTCTTATGGCAAAAGAAGCTGCTATCCCACTCACCAGGCAGGCTTCCTCCCCCACTGAGGATAAGCCTGCTCTGCCCTCAGTGGGCAATATAGCTGTCAAATGTCCGAAATGTAAAGAGATTTTGTACAGTCGCGATTGGGAAAAGAATCTGAAGGTGTGTTCACGTTGTAACCACCATTTCAGACTGACCGCCCATGAGCGTATCGATCTATTGGTTGATCCTGGAAGTTTTGCTGAATTGGATGCGGATATTATTTCTGTCGATCCCCTCCAGTTCACAACCTTTCCTCCTTCGTATTCGGATCAACGCAACTATGCCGATAAGCTAGACGCGGAACGAAAGAAGGCCGGGATCAATGAGGCGGTGGTCATTGGCCACGCGACCATTGAGAGCAAACCATTGTCCATGGCGGTGATGGATTTCCACTTTATGGGGGGCAGTATGGGCTCCGCCGTAGGCGAGAAGATCACGCGCGCCATTGAGTTGGGGATTGAACGCCATGTCCCTGTGCTGATTGCCTCTACTTCAGGTGGCGCACGCATGCAAGAGGGACTCTTCTCTTTGATGCAGATGGCGAAAACCTCGGCCGCCCTGGCCCGCCTGGGTGAGGCCAGACTTCCCTATATTAGCCTGCTTACCGATCCCACAACCGGCGGCGTATCCGCCAGCTTCGCGATGCTGGGTGACATCATCCTGGCCGAGCCAGGCGCCCTGGTGTGCTTTACCGGTCCACGTGTTATCGAACAGTTTATGCATATCAAGCTGCCTGAAGGAACGGTGAACTCCGAATTCGGGCTGCAACACGGTATGATCGACGCTGTCGTACATCGACGCGATCTACGTTCAACATTGGGACGGATCCTGAGTCTCTATTCGTGAGCGGTCGTCCGGAACGTGCCATTCGTGGTTACCTCCGGACAATGCGAGACTGGAAAGCATAATAGAAGGGAAAGTGATGGCCTACGATCTTGAATTTGAGAAACCACTGGCGGAGTTAGATAAAAAGATCTCCGCCCTGCAGCGCAAAGGTGATCGCCTGAAGGCGGATGAACAGGTTCAGCTCCACGAACTGGAGCGAGAGCTGCGGAAAAAGACTGAGGATCTCTATAAAAATTTAACTACCTGGCAAACTGTGCAGGTGGCACGCCACAAGGATCGTCCTTACGCCGCCGACTATATTCGGCTGATGTGTGAGGACTTTTTTGAGCTACATGGGGACCGCTCCTTTGGTGATGACCACGCCATTATGGCGGGCCCGGCAAAACTTGGCAAGCAAACCGTAATGCTGGTCTGCCATCAGAAGGGCCGCGATATGAAGGAGAAGCAGTTCCGTAACCTGGGAATGCCCCATCCTGAAGGATATCGCAAGGCGTACCGCCTGATGGAGCAGGCCGAGAAGTTCCAGATGCCGATTGTGTCGTTGATCGATGCCTCCGGCGCCTCGCCGGGCCTGGTCGATGAGGAGCGTGGACAGGCCGAGGCGATCGCTTCCACGCTGTATCTAATGCCCCGCTTGAAGGTTCCCATCATCGCCACCGTAATCGGTGAAGGGGGAAGTGGCGGCGCCCTGGCTATTGGTGTGGCCGATCGCGTCTTGATGCTCGAACACAGCATCTATATGGTGGCCGCGCCTGAGGCGGCGGCCTCAATTATGTGGCGCGATGCGGCCTATGCGTCCTACGCAGCCACCGCAATGCGCATCAGTGCACGAGAATTGCTACCGCTGGGCCTGATCGATGAAATCTTGCCAGAACCAGTTGGTGGCGCCCATCGCAACTATCAGCAGATGGCAAGCACGCTAAAAGCGGCCCTGGAACGTCACCTGGAAGAGACGAAAAGCCTGCCAACCGACAAATTATTGGAGCTGCGCTACCAGAAGTTCCGCAACATAGGCAAGTATGGTTCAGTTCAAGAGCTCACGCTCACCAGCGCGCAACCCTAGTCATTGACATCTGCGGCTCAAAACCAGACAGAAACATGAGACATCCCGAATTTTAAGGTCGGGCTTGTAAAAAGACACCTCCTGAGCGAGACTGAAGAAAGCAACCAACCATCATTCAGTCAATCCAGGAGGTGTTGTTCATGTCATCCCAGTATCTCACACGGCTTGAGGAGCCACAAGTTCCACCATATCCCCCTGCCGAGATGGCTCAGGGATTGTACACCGCTCTCGCTCGGTTTCTAGCTCCGTTGCTCATGGAAGCTGATACCCGCATGGACAAACGACTGGTGCGCACGATGTTGCACACGGTCGCAGTGATCTTGACCTTTCGTGATCGCGTCAATGGCTTGCTCCTCTCGGAAATGGGCGGCTATCTCGAAACGCCTGACAAAGCCCCGGCAGGCACCAAGCGCCTGTCTCGGCTGCTGCATTGTCGCAAATGGTCCGCTGAGCTGATCCGCTCGTATCTGTGGCATCGAGCCAGCCAGCGCCTCACAAGGTGGAAACAGATGGGAAGGGATGTGCTGGCGCTGTGGGATGAGAGCGCCTGGGAGAAACCAGAAAGTATCGCCTCCGATGATCTTGCCCCGGTGCGCTCAAGTAAAGCGGCGCGACTCACCCATATCAAAAAGGGCTACTACACCCCACCGCGTGGCCCCATTTTTGTGCCGGGCCTCCATTGGCTGGCCGTGGTCCTGGTCGGTAGCGAGCAGCAAGACGACCCGCCTGAACTAGCCAGCATGCGGTGGTGGACCAGCCGTGGGGCGCGCGCCTCCTTCAAACGCGATGAGCAAGCCAAACTGTTGCTGCAAGGCGTTCTGCTCTGGGGACGCGAGGTGATGCATGTCTTTGATCAAGGCTTCGCCAGCAGTTTCTGGCTGGGTCTGTTGCTGGCGTTCTCGTTGCGCTTTGTGCTGCGCTGGAACAAAGACTATCAGCTCGTGGATGCCCAGGGTCAGCGACGTGCAGCCTGGAAAATCACCCGCGGCAAACGAGGATGGCAAGAACGCTGGGTGTGGGATTGCCGTCGTCACCAGTGGGTCATGGGCAGCATTCTTGCCTTTCCGGTGACGCACCCCGACCATCCTGAGCAGCCCTTGTGGTTGGTCGTAGCTCGGCGCAAAGGTGGCTTGCCCTGGTATCTGCTCACCGCCGAGTCCATCACCACCGCGGAAGATGCCTGGCGGATCATGTTTGCCTATGCGCGCCGCTGGCAGATCGAACTGACCTGGAAAGAAAACAAGAGCGAATTGGGCTTCCAAAGCCCGCGGCTCTGGGAGTGGGAGACGCGAGAAAAACTGCTGCTGTTGGCGGCGCTGGCCTACGCCTTTCTGCTGAGCCTGCTGGCGCCGTTTTACGAACTCTTACGCCGCTGGCTGTTGCGGCACTACTGTCATCGCACAGGCCGTCATGCCCGGCAAGCACACCAGCCGTTTGCACGGCTGCGCCTGGCCTTGAGTCGGTTGTGGCAACGGATCCCTGCGCGCTGGGAGGAGGTAGCTGGCCGGCCCCGGCCCCAGCCTCGCGTCCAGATCATTATGCTCTGAGGCGGTGTGGAGGTTCCCCACGTGACGAGAGACGCTCTGGTCGGCATCGGCTGACCATGTGGGCGTGTGTCCGGTGTTCATCGGGTACAACGCGTCTTGCCAACAGAGGATGCGAATGCGTGCAAAAAGAGCATACCCCTAGGCCCTGTGGAAGCCGCTGGGATGCTTTGGGAGTGGAAAGTCGGTTGACCAGCTCCTTTCTCTTTTTCCGTTTTTTGGCACAGTGGTGCTTTTCAGCGAGCCAAACGGGGAAAGCACGTTGTTCTGCAAGAGAAGAGAAGCGAGCAGTTCTCCTTCAAAAATGGAGAACTGCTCGCTTCTTTCACAAGTTCATCCCTAAAATTTGGGATGTCTCATGTTTCTGTCTTTGCTTAGACCTCTCGATATTCACCTTCGACGGTGCCGCTATCTTCTGGAGTGGAACGACCCGCACCAGATCCGGCCGCGTTCTGGCTATCGTAGATCTCCTGTCCTACACGCTGCAGTGTCTGCTCCAGATCGCTGGTCAGCGATTGCAGGCTGGCCGTCTGGTTCGCGGTCAACGCGTCACGTAGAACCTTAATCTTCTGCTCCACATCCGAACGCAGGCTGGCGGAGATTTTGCCCTCAACGTCCTTCAGCGTCCGTTCGGCCTGGTAGGCAACGCTATCAGCCCTGTTGCGCAGTTCAATCTCCTCTTTGCGGGCGCGATCCTCCTGTGCATGCATCTCGGCCTCACGCACCATGCGCTCAACCTCAGACTTGGAGAGTCCGCTGGAGGCGGTAATCGTGATGCGTTGCTCACGGCCAGTAGCTTTGTCTCGGGCGGTCACACTCAAGATGCCGTTGGCATCGATATCGAAGATAACCTCAACCTGCGGCACGCCACGTGGAGCGGGCGCGATCCCTTCCAGGCGGAAGTGTCCCAGACTCTTGTTGTCGCGCGCCAGTTCACGCTCACCCTGTAAGACGTGGATCTCAACGGCCGGCTGGTTGTCCTCCGCCGTGCTGAAGACCTCGCTCTTACGTACCGGGATGGTCGTATTGCGCTCGATCAAAGGTGTCATTACTCCGCCCAGGGTCTCAACGCCCAGAGAGAGCGGGGTGACGTCGAGCAGGAGTACATCTTTTACATCGCCCTGCAACACACCAGCCTGGATCGCGGCACCAATCGCTACCACCTCGTCCGGGTTTACTCCCTTATGGGGCTCTTTGCCGAACAGCTTGCGTACCATATCTACCACAGCAGGCATGCGTGTCTGTCCACCAACCAGCACCACCTCATCGACATCGGCGGGACGAATCTCCGCATCCTCCAACGCCTTCAACACTGGACCCCTGGTGCGCTCAATCAATCCGCTGACCAGCTGCTCCAGTTTGGCACGACTCAGATTCATGACCAGGTGCTTGGGACCGCTGGAGTCAGCCGTAATAAAGGGCAGATTGATCTCGGTCTGCATAGCGGACGAGAGCTCTATTTTCGCTCTCTCAGCCGCCTCTTTAAGACGCTGGATAGCCATGCGATCGTTGCGCAGGTCAATACCATTTTCGCGCCGGAACTCGTCTGCGATCCAGTCCATAATCACCTGGTCGAAGTCATCACCGCCCAGGTGCGTATCGCCATTGGTCGACTTGACCTCAAACACGCCCTCGCCCAGTTGCAGAATGGAGATATCAAAGGTACCACCACCCAGGTCATAGACAGCGATCGTCTGGTCGCTCTTCTTGTCCAGACCATACGCCAGGGACGCAGCGGTCGGCTCGTTAATGATACGCAAAACTTCCAGGCCAGCGATGCGTCCGGCATCTTTTGTTGCCTGGCGCTGCGCATCGTTAAAGTAGGCGGGAACCGTAATTACGGCTTGTGTCACCGGCTCACCCAGGCGCGCCTCGGCGTCCGCCTTCAACTTCTGCAGGATCATAGCCGAGATTTCAGGAGGGCTATATTCGCGTCCGGCCAATCCTACACGTGCATCACCATTAGCGGCACGCGATATCTTATAGGGCACACTCTTGATGGTGCGCTGCACTTCAGCATCGTCAAAGCGGCGACCCATCAGACGCTTCACCGAGAAAATGGTGTTATCTGGATTCGTGACGGCCTGGCGCTTGGCCACCTGCCCGACCAGGCGCTCACCACTCTTTGTAATCGCCACGATTGAAGGGGTCAGACGCGAACCCTCGCTGTTCTCCAGTACGGTGGGATCGCCCGCCTCGATAATCGCCACAACAGAGTTTGTGGTGCCCAGGTCAATACCAATAACTTTTGCCATAATTAAGGTCCTGCCATTCTTTTTGTGTTTAAACATACTCGATTGCTGTGAATACTCAGCACACCGCACGAGCGAGCTCGTGTGGCCCTAGCCGGGCAAGGAACATTGGTTCCTGGTATGTTCCATAAACCTGAGATGAATGCTCAGGGATCGCATTTCTGCGAAACGATCCATGATTCGCTGTTCATGAATTTACGGTTGCATGGTCAGCCGACTATCCGAGCTCGCGGGGCTCGAAGTGTTCACAGTGAACACATAAGATTCCTTAAGCTGTGATCTTTCTGTATGTCACCTGCGTGGCAGGGTAGAATATAGGAAGGATCATTTTCGTTAAGGGGACTCCGTGAGTCCCCCTAATCTGTCTATTGTGCTGGCACAGAGCTTATTTGGTGCCGGACTCAACAACCTGTTTGGGCTCGGTCTTGCGGCCGGATACCGCAATCTTGCGTGGGCGGCTCTCTTCCGCAACCGGTATAGTGATGGTCAGTACACCCTGCTCATAGCTGGTTTCGATACCGTCAGCGTTAATGGGCTTGGGGAACGTAATGCTGCGCTCAAATTTACCGGAGCCGCTCTCCTGGATCAGCCAGTTCACCTTTTCTTCCTGGCTCGTCCAGGGATGGAATGTACCCTTCAGGAAGAGGGTGTTGTCGCGTACGGTCAGTTCAATATCTTCTGTTTTGACACCCGGCAGCAGAGCCCGCACATGGTATCCTTGCTCGGTCTCGTACGCGTCGATCATCGCGTGCATACCCTGAGAAGACTGCCCCCAGGTCGGACGGACAAAGCTCTGCTCAAACAACTGATCCATCGCATTGCGCAGACTGACAAAATCACGGAATGGGTCGTGCCGCATCATCATTGACATAGTAACAGCCTCCTTCTTTATAACGAGTTTTCTAAATGAGCTACTCACCTTCGCAATTTTGATTGAGGAACAGTACCGCGCTTGTTTGCTTCTACATTCCTGCCTTCCTCAATCACCTTACGACCATATTATGCGTCATCTTACAAATTTTGTCAAGTCACCTACAAACAAATTTTCACTATTCTAACAGATCTCTAACAATTAATACATAGTATTATGTAAATCAGGTGATGTATGTCCAGGTAACGCCCCGGCGCGCGTATATTACAAACGAGGTAAAAAGATAACGAGGGGTGATGCGGAATGCCCGCATCACCCCTCGTTATCTTTTTACCTCGTCTAGTCCTGTTCCTTCTTTTCTTCAGAAGATTCAACAATATATCTGGTGTGTTGTACATGCATAAGTAAGGTACGGACCTCGTGCACCTCTTGTTCGAGGCTGATGACCTGTTGACGCATCTGAAGGATATGGCGGATGCCCACAGCATTAACCCCCTGATCGGCCAGTTCCGCGATCTCCTGTAACAAGGCGAGGTTTTCATCTGAGTAAAGGCGATTCTTGCCATCCTGGCGCGCGGGATCCAGCAGTCCAGCTTCCTCATAGCGGCGCAACGTCTGTGGAGGTATACCAACTAATTGCGAAACCACACCAATAGAATACTTGGGCAGACGACGATGCTCATCATCGCTCATCGGCTGAGACGCACGAAAACGTCTCTTCATGGCAACCTCCTTCTAGCCACCCTTCTTATCATAGAAAAACGAGCATGACTATCATTTTCATCATGCTCTCCATGGCAGGCTTATTTATAATTATTATAATATGATTTAACATTTTTTGTCAAGTAACATAGACAAAAACAACAACCTGCAGCTTTTTTTGCTTTTATTTTCGCCATTGCATCTTTATAGATACTCTGTTACCATAAAAGAGTATTTCTATCAATAGAAATGTAGCGAACAATACACCCGTCAAAGGAGAATGTATCAATGTTCACAAGTTTAGATCCCGGAGCTATTGGTGTTTCAGTATCATTTGAAGAAGCACTCCAACTTGCTCAAGATGCCGGCTTCGAGGGCTTAGATTTGCCATTGAAAGAATTGCTGACCCGCGCCCAGCAGACTTCCATACAAGAAATAAAGGAGCGCTTGCAGCAGGCTCAGTTGCAACCTGGCGCCTGGGGGCTGCCCGTTGATTTTCGAGGAGATGAGGAAAGCTATCAGACGGGGCTGGCACAGTTGCCAGCATATGCGGAGCTGGCGCAGGCGCTGGGTAGCAGCCGCTGTTCAACCTGGATTCTACCGTTTTCAGATACACGCGACTATCAATCCAATATGGAGTTTCATGCCAATCGCCTGCGGCCCATTGCCAGGATTCTAGCCAACCACGGCCAGCGCTTTGGCCTGGAGTTTGTTGGCCCTAAAACAATGCGCAATGGTCATCAATATGAGTTTATTTCGACCATCGCAGGTGCACTCGAACTGGGACAGCAGATCGGCACTGGTAATACCGGTCTGTTGCTGGATAGCTACCACTGGTTTACCTCACATGGCACAGTAGCGGACATCCAGCACCTGTCCAATCAGCAGGTTGTCTATGTCCATGTCAATGATGCACCAGCCAGTCGCGATGTAGATGAACAGATCGACAGCGAACGCCTCCTTCCAGGCGCCAGCGGTGTTATCGATATCGCCGGATTCTTACAAGCGCTGCAGAGCATTGGCTACGATGGTCCGGTGGTTGTCGAACCATTTAATGCCGAGCATCGCGCCCTGCCTTATGCGGAACGCGTCAAAGCTACGCGTGCCAGCCTGGCCAAAATCTGGCAACAGGCCGGAATTAAAGCGTAAAAAAAAATATGCGCGGTGGCTCTGATGCACCAAGCCAGTAGTACGCAAATTATTTTGCATGTAACCGTGCCGCAAAGACGCCAGATGCGTCTTTGCGGCACGGTTACATGCAAAATAAGATAAAAACTTAGGGCATTATCATTATCATTCCACACTTAATGCCTCCTATGTCTTGTCATATAAATGACTCTAGACAGACGAGGAAATAGTCCTGAATCTGGGATATGTATCGGCAAAAAAGATATAATATATAATTGTCCTGGTAGTTGTAGCTATATGGTTTACATTGCATGTCTGCTACTCTGCAAGTGGGGACGATGACCCGGGTATCGATAGAGCCCTTTTCTTGACTTTTCAGCACCCGACTAGTAGCATGATGATACTGTTGAGAATACATTTTGTTTTTATTAGTACTTATGCGATCAAGCAGAGGAACCACCATTGCTAAATGTTCGTCTATTAAATCGAAAGCTTAATGCATACAGCCTGATTGCAGCGGCGATCATTGCATTCGCCCTGGGCTTACGCCTGATCCTTATCCTTTTGCATTGGCCGGCGACCAATAGCGACGAAGGGATCATGGCTATTATTGCCAATGACATCGCCTACCATGGGAAGTGGCCTTTGATGTTTTATGGCCAGGATTATATGGGTGTCATTGAAGCATACCTGGGAGCCCTTTTTTATCATCTCACAGGGGGGCTATCCATCACTGCTCTGCGGCTGGGCGTCGTCTTGCTCATCGGGCTCTTCTTCATTGTTATGTATCGTCTCACCAGTCTCATTTACTCGCAAAAGATGGCCCTGCTTACCCTGGCAATCCTTTGCTTTAGTACGCTTTCCTATGTGGGTCGCCTGGTTTTAGCGACCGGTGGTTCCGCCGAGACGATTTTATTTGGCTCGCTCTCTTTCCTGATAGCTGCACGTCTCGCATATACATATGAGCGTCAGGCAACGACGCGTACCAGGCTCTTGCGCTTACCAGGCTATCTACTCTTTGGCATCGTTGTTGGACTGGGGATCTGGAGCGATATGGTCGGCCTGGCTCTCTATCTGATGGCTACTCTGCTGCTAATCATCTTCTGCTGGCGCGAAATATTTATCTGGGGTGGCTGGCTGATCGGGCTGATAGGCGGCACCATCGGCTTACTGCCAACTATTATCTATTCAATCCAGATCGGCAGCAGCCCCATCGCGGACCTGCTGGGCAAGGCTGAAAGCCCCCCGCTCACTGCGACACCTGAACAATTAACCCTCTGGCATAAAGTCGTGGAAACCTTCCAGGTCAGCCTGCCGACCGCGACCAGTTCTCCTTTCTGCCCGGTCATTGAATATCCTTTTATGGGCGATAATACACCTCGTACTTTAAACTGCGGCATCATTCAATCTAGCTGGAGCATTGGCTATGTGCTGTTGCTCATCGCGTCGATCGCAATAACAATCCTGGCACTCAAATATCTCAGAAAAAATCAAGAAGGCTTGAGCCCACGAGAACAGCATCAACAGAGGGTAAGATATGTCACGCGACTCTGCATGCTGGGTTCCGCTATCTTATCGCTCTTGATCTACATCAACAGTGCGGGGCCCGTTAACCAGCCCGGCTATCATGCGCGCTACATTATCAGCCTGGTTGTGATTACACCTGCCATTCTGGGACCCCTATATGAGGCAGCAAGCCATCTGCGACCAGAACTGAAATGGGCCAGGGTGCGGTTCTATGGTGGTCGCGCCGTTCTGGCAGCGCTAGCCGTTACCTTTATCGCGGGAACATATATTGCGTTTACTGAAGTACCGAAAGCTCAGGCAGCCAGCAATAGACGCGAGCATCTCATCAAGCAATTAAATGCATTGCATGTGAGCTACCTTTACACTGATTACTGGACCTGCTATAGCCTGGTTGTTGCGACCATGAATACGAAACATCCCATTATCTGTGCAGTTGTTGATGATCAGCTGAGCAATAAGCATAATCGTATCAAAGACTATGAAGCAATGGTAAAAAAGTCAACAAGACCTCCCTTTATGTGCGCAACTGATCTCAGCCTTACTACGAAAGAGACCTATAACTGTGTACCAGCCGCCGAAAAACTGGCCAGGGATACAAATCGCAAAATAGGTCACTATTTTGTAATCCATAAACTCGATGGCTATCTACTCTTCAGGGCTGAGCCAAAATCTTAAACTCTCAGAGAGTGTTAGCCACATTTTTTGCAGGTAATCGCCTGCGGTGCTCAAGGGTTTTGTATATGTTGATGCCTCGGGTGTGCACCCGAGGCATCAACATATACAAAACCGGTGTGGCCGCTTACGCGGCCGTCCGGGTGGAGTGCTCAGGATGCCATGCGTTCCGCCAGAGCCTTAACGAGATGCCCCATCTTGGGATGCTCTGGAACAACGTGCGGGGTGACGCCATATCCTTCTAACACACCCGTACAGGTAGGGCCAATCGAGGCCACGATGGTCCTGCTATTTAAGGCCGCGATGAGCTCGCTGGTACAGTTCAACTCGGCAGCGATCATAAAGAGGTGGCGGACCTGTACCTGGCTGGTAAATATGATGGCGTCGACATTGCCCGCGATCAGTTCATGCATCAGTGTACGCAGTAAGGTAGTGTCATCTGGCAATTGCCATTCATACAGGCTTAACTCGGCTAAAATGGCGGCGCGCTCGCGCAGAAATTGGACGATCTGGTCGTTGCGCTCACCATAATGCACAATCCCCACGGTCCGGCCTGCGACGTCAAAAGGCTTGAGCACCTCCAGCAGCTCAACTGTGGTGTAGGGCTCCTTAGCACTGGCGGCGATTGGGATCTGTTCTTTTCGCAGTACCGCCGATGGTTTGGGGCCCCGACAGATAACGGTGCTTCCTCTTAAAGCGATTACCAGTTCGTCTCGCCGCCTCAGTTGATCTGCCGCTTGCAGCAAGGCTTTTACACCGACGCCGGTGAAGAAAATAACCAGGGTAATCTCTCCCGCTCTCAAGCGATCAATAAAAGTCGCTACCGGCTCCGAGGCTTCGATAACCGCCTCGCGCACAGCAGGGACGCTCCAGGCGGTCCCACCGTTGCGCCTGATGAGATCAGCCATCTCATTGCTCATGCGCGCTTCCAATACAGCAATCCGAGCATTGTGAAAAGCCATGTTTTTACTCCTCATCTTTTCATACATTCCCAGAGAGGAGAAAGACGCATCCTGAACATACTGACTATCGATCCAGGCTGAGCAAGATTTCTCCATTCGCTCCCAGCGAAACATTATATGTTTTGAGGGGCGCACAGGTATTGCCAAGTGGTTCACCGCTCGCCAGGCAAAATTTATAGCCATGCAGGGGACAAACAACTTTACCATCGCCAGTCATCCCATCGGCCAGCGGCCCATTTTTATGGGGACAACCGGCCTGAAGCGCAAACACCTCACCACTACGGGTGCGAAAAAGGGCGATTTTTGCCTCCCCGATCTGAAATGTGCGTCCTTCTCCCAGGGGAAGTCTATCCAATGGGCCGAGATTATACATAACTCGGCCAGGCGTCATCATAATGCTCATACGTAACCACACCTTCCTCAACTTGTAAAGTTGCTATCGTTTCTAGTGTACGCTTACTTCTTCAATTGGATGCAAAGCTTCTGCGAACTGGGCTGGCGTGGCCGGAAGTATGGCCTCTTGCCAGGGGTCAACATACGTGTCGACGGCCTCCTGCATATCCAGGTCCAGCTGCTGGCAGATATGATCACAATCTTCGATGAGCAACTGGCGCAGCCTTTGTATCCCGATGCGTTCAACAAAGCTGTGGGTGCGCTCAAGGTATTTCGCCTGTTCACGGTAATACTGCATAAAGCGTCCAATATAAAGTAGCGCCTCTTCACGGGTATCAACTGCACAGAGCAGATCCCCTTTGCGCACCGAAGATCCAGCGGCCCCACCTATATAGATCTCCCACCGCCCCCCTTCGATGGCAACGACGCCGATATCTTTAGTCGTAGACTCCGCACAGTTGCGTGGACAGCCCGATACCGCCAGCTTTAGCTTGTGAGGAGATTCGATTCCCTGGTAGCGCTTCTCAATGTCAATGCCAAGTGTTGTGCTATCACCCAGGCCATAGCGACAAAATTCAGAACCCAGGCAGGTTTTACAGGTGCGAAAGCTCTTGGTATATGCATGGCCGGAGGGCATACCGAGATCCTTCCACACCTCGGGTAGTTGTTGCTTGGAAATCCCAACCAGGTCGATACGCTGTCCACCAGTAAGCTTTACCATGGGGACCTGGTACTTTTCCGCGACATCCGCGATGCGACGCAATTCTCGCGCGGATGTGACTCCACCATACATGCGTGGTACGACACTGAACGTTCCGTTGTTCTGGATATTGGCGTGCACCCTGTCGTTGATAAAGCGGGCATCACGCTGATCCTCATAGGCACTGCCCCAGATCGTCTTGAGCAGCGAGGCAAGTCCGGCTTTGCTGGCCGGATCTTCTTTGCCTCCGGCCAGGGCATCAAAGACAGCGGCAACACTATAAAGCTGCCGCTCTTTGATCGCCTTGATCAATTCCAGCTTGGTTAATGCCACTCCGGGAACGTAATAGTGGATCGAGGGATCTTCAACCACCAGTCCATCCGAGGCAGATTCCAGCAACGCCTGCACCTGTGACATGCAGGAACCACAGCCGGTACCGGCCCGGGTTGCGTCACAGAGCATCTTGAGGCTGCGCTTCCCCTCTTTAACACATTGCACGATCTTTCCTTTTGAAACACCATTACAGTTGCAGATCTGCGTCTCGTCGGGTAGATCCACCACATTTGTGGCCTTTTTTTCTCCCGAGAGAGAGAAGAGGAGTTCAGAACGGTTCTCCGGTAGTACCGAACGGCGATCAAATAACTGGGATAGTCGGGGGATAACCTCTCCGTCACCCAGCACAATGGCACCCGCGATCCTACCATCGCGTATAATTAATTTCTTGTACACGCTACGCGCGGGTTCGGAATATACTACAATCTCATCATCGGCATGCAGAGGCTCCTTGTCACCCATAACGGCCAGGTCGACCCCCATCACCTTGAGCTTGGTTGATTCGCGCGATCCCTGATAGATTCTCTGAGAAGTGGAACTGGTGAGGCGTTCCGCCAGGCACTGCGCCTGTTCCCACAGCGGAGCTACCAATCCATATGTACGCTCCCGGTGCTGGATACATTCGCCAAGCGCATAGATGTCGGGCACGCTGCAAGACAGGTCATCTTCCACCAGAATGCCTCGATCAACTTTGATGCCAGCCTGGCGAGCCAATCCTACATTCGGCCGAATACCTGTTGAAATGACGACCATATTGCAATCCATACTGGTACCATCTTCAAAACCCAAGCCCTCCACCTGTTCGTGGCCGAAGACAGCGGTGGTGCGCTTCTCCAGGTGCAGTTGAACGCCCATGCGCTCCAAAGAAGTGCGGAGCATCTTGCCCGCCGCCATATCGAGCTGGACGTTCATCACATGGGGTGCGACATGTACGACGCTCACATCCAGCCCTTGATTGAGCAGACCACGAGCCGCCTCCAGGCCCAGCAGTCCACCACCGATCACTGCCGCCCTGCTCGACCTGGCGGCATATTCCAGCATCGCAGTACAATCATCAATGGTGCGGAAAACAAACGCGCCCCGCTTGAGCGCCCCATTTACGGTAGAAAGGTTAACCAGAGCGGGGATGGCTGGCGAGCTTCCCGTGGCCAGGACCAGTTTGTCATAGGTCATCACCGTACCATCGGAAGCATACACCGTCTTTGAGCGGTGATCGATGGTATGGATGCGGTTTCCAGCATAGAGTGTGATCCCATTGTCCTGATACCAGGCCAGAGAATTGATGAAGATATCGCCAGGATCGTGGCTGCCTGCCAGTACATTTGATAGAAGGATGCGGTTATAATTACCGTATGGTTCATCACCAAAGACAATGATCTCGTATTGATCGCGACCTTGATGCGCTAACACCTCTTCAATCAGGCGTGCTCCGGCCATGCCGTTCCCAATAACAATCAAACGTTGTTTCTGCATCCTGCTTAAACCTCCATGATTGATGAAGCGTTTGCACGCTCTATACGAACCGCGCAGACCTTGAACTCGGGCATACGGCTCTCTGGATCGAGCGCGGGATTGGTAAGACGATTGGCAGATTGTTGTCCACCCCAGTGGAATGGCACAAAAATGGTGTCCTCACGGATAGCACCGGTAACTTTAGCGCGAAATACAGCGGAACCACGCCGCGTGGTCGCCTGTACCGGTTCGCCGTCGGTGATACCATATGTACCCGCAGTTGTGGGATGCACCTCGAGCCAGGGCTGAGATGCACTGGCGTTCAACTGCTCAACGCGACGCGTCTGGGTCCCTGACTGATATTGCGCCAGGACACGGCCAGTAGTCAGATACAGGGGATATGTGGCATCAGGCTCTTCGGCTGACGCCTGGTGGGTAATGGCATGGAAGCGTGCGCGCCCCGATGGCGTGGGAAAACGCTCCTGAAACAGGCGAGGCATACCCGGATGTTCTGTCGAGGGACAGGGCCAGAAAACCCCATCCTGCTCATCAATCTTCTCATAGCTGATCCCGGCGTAATCAGCCGGCCCACCCGCGCTGGCCCGCGCCAGTTCATCAAAAATCTGGCTCGCCTCCGTATACGAGAAATAATCGCCCTTGCCCATGGTGGCGGCCAGCATGCAAAGGATCTCACTATCAGTATAGATGCCCTGCGGTGCGGGGAAAGCTCTCCGGCGCCGCAGCACGCGTCCTTCGAGGTTGGTGATCGTTCCCTCTTCTTCCGCCCATTGCGTTGCGGGCAGGACAACATCAGCCAGCCGAGCGGTTTCAGATAAAAAGAAGTCCACCACAACCATAAATTCGGCGGCTCGCAACCGCTCTTGAATATGCAGCGCATTGGGAGCGGATACCGCCAGATTAGTTCCCATGATCAGAAGCGCATAAATACCATCCGGTCGCCCCAACGCCTCCAGCATCTCATAGGCGGATCTACCTGGACCTGGCAGCATCTCTTCGGCGACACCCCATACACCAGCGATATGCCGTCGCGCGATTGGATCTGTGATATGACGATAACCTGGCAACTGGTCTGCTTTCTGACCATGTTCTCGACCACCCTGGCCATTCCCCTGGCCCGTCAGGCATCCATAACCACTACCTGAACGTCCAACCAGGCCCAACGCCAGAGCGATATTGATATAGGAAAGCACATTATGCACTCCCTGATGCTGCTGCTCGGCGCCACGCGCGGTCAGTATAATGGCGGAACGGGCCTCCCCCAGCATGCGCGCCACCTGGAATAATTGCGCTTCCGCAATGCCAGTAATGCGTTCGACACGCTCAGGCCAGTACAGGGCTACATTCGCTTTGACGCGTTCAAAGTCGGTGGTGCGCTGCTGAATATACTGATAGTCCAACCAACCCTCACGGATCAAGATATGTAGAATCCCGTTTGCCAGGGCGGCATCGGTACCGGGGGTCAGGCGCAGGTAAACGGTAGCAGTCTGCGCTGTGATCGATGCGCGTGGATCAACCACAATCAAATACCCACCCTGTCTGCGCTGAGATTCGAAGTACTGCATAAGCGGTGGCATGGTTTCTGCTGCGTTGCTGCCCACCAGCATCACCACATCAGCCTGTGGGATATCAGAGACAGGAAAAGGCAGTCCGCGATCAAGACCAAAGGCGGCCTGTCCAGCCGTAGCTGCTGAAGACATGCAGAAACGTCCATTATAGTCGATCTGCGATGTCCCTAAAGCCACGCGAGCGAATTTTCCCAGCAGATAGGCTTTCTCATTGGTCAGGGAGCCACCACCCAGCACCCCTAACGCATCCTTCCCATAATGGGTCTGCACCCGTCGAAAGTTGTCAGCAATGGTAGCCAATGCTTCTTTCCAGGAGATCGGCTCGAACGTGCCATCTGCCGCACGTCGTAGTGGTGTGCGCAAGCGCTCAGGATGCTGGAGGGTCGCCGCGGCATGCCAGCCCTTAATACACATACGGCCATTGTTTACCGGAAACCGGGGATTGCCCCCAATTGTGGCTTCTTCACGCGGTCCGCTAATGTACATGCCACACTGCAAGGCGCAGTATGGACAATGGGTAGCAACCTTGTGTTGATCAGGAGCCCACCCTACCTGCGGGTCAACACTATTCTGCATGTCGCACTTCCTCTCAGGACCTGTCATGTGTACGTCAGTAATACAGGATATAATTAGCTATCCTGATAACCAATGTCTTATTGGTTTCTCTGATAGGTCATTCTATTGAGGTCTATGTGCGGAACAAGCAGCATTGCGAGACCGGCTAACGGTATAAACGCGAACGAATTCACATATATTTGTATAAATTACACAAATATATCGTTCGAAGATATACTATCATCAAACTAATTTTGTTAGAACGGCTGAAAAGCATAAAATATTCTGACCATTATTGTGCAAATTGCACAATAATGGTCAGAATGGCGGTTACATAATTCCAATCGCGTGAATATATGCTGCTTTAAAAATACATTTAAAGCATTTGCAACATCACATATTTGTGCTTTATTTACAAAGCGGGGGCTTATTCATGAAACGGATCTATGCATTGTCCTTGTTGCTGACGCTGGCCTCAGAGAAGGTGGCCATCTCTTTGTGCGTACGCAGGGCCCCCTCAATAATGTGCATGGCCAGCACAGCACCGGTGCCTTCACCCAGCCTCAAGTTCAGGTTAAGCAGTGGCTCCAGGTCTAGCTTTTCGAGGATCAGGCGGTGGCCTCGCTCAACCGAAAGGTGGCCGGCGAAAAGATAGTCGCGTACTGTGGGAGCAAGGGACCAGGCTACCAGGGCCGCCGCGCTGGAGATAAAGCCATCGATAATAATCGGGATGCGCCGGGAGGCGGCGGCCAGAATCACGCCAACCAGGCCAGCTATCTCAAGACCTCCCAGCTTTGCCAGCACGTCGAGCGGCTGAGAGATGTCAGGCGCGTTGTGGGCAATGGCACGCTCAATGATGCGAACCTTGTGCGCCAGCTGCTGGTCATCAATACCTGTACCTCGACCGGTGACGTATTCAGCCGGTACGTCCAGTAGACAGGCGCTCAAGGCGCTGGCCGCGGTCGTATTGCCGATCCCCATCTCACCGGTGGCCACCAGGTCCAGACCCTGCTCGGCCAGATTTTCAAGCACCGCAATACCGATGTTGATGGCCTGCAGAACTTCGACCTCGCTCATAGCCGCTTCACGCGCCATATTGGCGGTCCCACGTCGTACTTTACGCGAGAGGAGGTTTGGGTGCTCAAGGTCAGCGGCCACACCGATATCGACTACGATCACATCGGCATGCGCCTGGCGGGCCAGTGCGTTGATAGCCGCGCCGCCAGCCAGAAAGTTGAGTACCATCTGGGGCGTCACGTCTTTGGGATAGGCGCTCACACCCTCGGCGGTTACCCCGTGGTCGGCGGCCATCACCACAACCGCGCGTCGCTGTACAACTGGAATCACGCTCCTGGTGATGCCCGCCACCTGCGCCGCGATCTCTTCCAGGCGTCCCAGACTCCCAGCTGGCTTGGTCAACTGCGCCTGCCGCGCACGAGCCTGCTCGACATAGTTGAAGTCAAGCGGTGTAATACTGCCAATTAAAGCCTTCAGATCAGTCATAAATATACCTTTTTCACAACGATTCAGTTGCCTGATTGATGCGGGAGGTGCAGGAGGGCGGCGAGCCCTCCTGCCGGGGTATGGGGTGTCCCCATAAAAAACTAGAAATCTATGCCCTTCTGGGCCAGGATCCCTTCATGATAAGGATGTTTGATCTCTGTCATCTCGGTAACCAGGTCGGCATAGTCGATCAAAGCCTGAGGGGCGTCGCGCCCGGTGATAATCACATGCATTTTGGGATTGCGGGCCTGCAGCGTGCTCAGTACCTCATTCACGTCGAGCCAGCCGTAATTAATGGCATAGGTGATCTCGTCCATAATCACGATGTCATACTGATTGCTCTCGATCTTTTCGCGACAGAGCTGCCAGCATTGCCGGGCCAGCGCCTTATCATGCTCCAGGTTATCACTGTTCCAGGTAAAACCTTCGCCCAGCGGGATAATCTCTACACCCATTTTCTGGGCGGCGCGAATCTCACCCCATTTGCCAGTCTGGGACTTCAAGAACTGCAACATCACCACGCGCATGTTCTGTCCCCAGGCACGGAACAAGACACCGAGAGCCGCCGTGGTCTTGCCTTTGCCATTGCCTGTGTTGATGATCACCAGTCCTCTGGCTGGCTTGCGATGAGCACGCATCTCGGCCTGCTCTTTACGAATGCGCGCACGCCCATCTTCAGTTAATTCGTCAACTTCGACGGACTCGTTGTGAGTCTCAGAATATTGCTGTTCTTCCATTCTTTTTTTATCCTATTCCATTAAAATTCAGGGTGTACAGAAATACCGCATGGCTTCAGAGCCTGGATCAAACATTCTCTGACCGTAAGTCCGATAAGGTAGCCAACCTCTGTTCCTGGCCCCGCATATGGCAGCGGATCACCACGTCCTGTACAGGCGATGACAAGCGCGTCCGTTGATGTTCCGGTCGCCAGTTCTCCCTGGGACGATCGTACATTACAGGCCGCCAGGGTAGCAACTTTGGACTCCGTAGCCGTGATGACGGCGTTCACCATGGCCGCGACTTCCAGGTTAGCATCTACAAACACAACCATATTAATGGTGCCAGGCGTAAAAACAACTGGCGTGCTGATCCCCGCTGTCATCGCGTTACTGACACCGGCAGTAATAACACTGGCGACCGTCAGATCATCAGAGCGCTGAGTCACACAACGTGTGCCATTGATTGGTACGCCGGTTAGCAGACCGATAAATGGCTCATTCCATGCAACCTGACGAGCAAAACGCTGGAGATCCAACGCTGGCTGACGACAATCATAGTCTCTTGAGACATGGCGATTGAGCACCAGGCGCACGGACTGAAAGCCTCCGCCAACCACTGCCGAAGAGAGTGTGAGTAACCCCGTCTCACTCAATAGCCAGCAAGCCTCGTCTGTAAGCGTCATCGTTACCCCGGGAAAATCCAGCATTCCTGGCAAATATCCTTCTCTATTGATCAACCTACAAACCACATACTTCTTTTAAACGCTCAAGGTTGAGCGAGGAACGCAATAAGTCAGCCAGCTTGTCGTATTCGCTCTGCATAGCCTCAACATATCTTCATCACCTCCTTCAAAGCCTCAACCAGGCGCGACCAATCGGCCTGCGGACGAGTGGCGACTCTGATAAACTGTGGCAGGCCAAAAGAGCTGCAGTCTCGCACTAGTAATCCACGCCGTAGCAACTGTTGACGTACAGACCACGCTGAGCCGGCCTCAAGCAGGCAGAAGTGGGTTCGCGATGGTATAACCCGCCATCCACTCGATCGCAAAGCTTCAAAGAAAGCATGTCGTTCTTCTATCAATCGCAGCATACAGTCTTGTAAATAAGATCTATCAGCCAGAGCCGCCTCGCCAGCGGCGGCAGCTACCGCGCTGACATTCCAGGCCGGTAGCTGCTCCTGAATGCACCGTATCTGTTCAACAGCTCCCACAACATAACCCAGGCGCACGCCTGCCAGGGCGAAATCCTTGGTCAGTGAGCGCAGAACCAGGATATGGTGCATATAGGAGCTATGCAAGAACTCTATAGCAGAGAATGCGTCATTCGGCCACAAAAAATGCCAGTAGGACTCATCCACGATCAGCAACGCATTAAGGCGCTGGCAGGCCGCCAATAGAGCTAAAACCTGTTCGCGTCCCAACCAGCCTCCAGTGGGATTGTTGGGATTGCACAACCAGACCAGGCGTGGCCGTTGCTCATAGAGCCAGTTACAGCAATGCTCAATATTCAGTTGAAAGTCATCGACTTCACAGGTTCGGTAGTCGATGATGCTGGCGCCAGTTACCCTGGAAGCCGCTGCGTATTCGCCAAAGGTAGGATTCAGCAAGGCAGTGGTCTCGCCTGCGCTCAAGAAAGCTCTGGCGATGGCCCAGATCAATTCGCTACTGCCATTACCGCACACAAGTGTATCAATGGATAACCCGGCGGCAACCAGTTCATGCTGCACGATTGCACGGCGCAATTGTCTGCATTCACGATCTGGATAACGATCCAATACTACATCATTCAAAGCTATACGCACTCGTGGGGAAGGGCCATAAGGATTGGAATTGACGCTAAAATCCAACACGTCGTCCGCCTGTAAACCCAGCTGTTCTAGCTCGGCATAATCGATAGCGCCATGAATTGCACGTGAGGATGGGTGAATAGCATCAGACATGGCATTTGCTTTTCCAGAGATAGGTGGTCAACATGGTGCATACCACTGCGATCGCACCTACATAGCCAACGAGGCGTTCAGCTCGCTTGATATCCAATACCCCCACCATATGTTCAGCATCACCCAGGCAATAAGACCCTGCCTTTTCCAGTTGTATACCCAGGGCTCCCGCAGCTGCCGCCATTGGCTGCCCAGCATTGGGACTCTCGGTCTTATACCTATCGCGCAACCAGATGCGGCAGGCCCGGCCGCTCTCTCCACCATAAAAAGGAGCCAGGACGATAATGAATACAGAGGTCAGCCGCGCGGGGATAAAATTGAGCAGATCATCCAGCCGCGCCGACGCTTTTCCCAGATATTCATACTGGTCATGATAGCCAATCATCGAATCAAACGTGTTGATCAACCGATACAGCATAGCCCCCGGTAAGCCAAAAAGGGTATAGTAGAAGAGAGGAGCCACCACCGAGTCACTCATATTTTCGGCCAGTGATTCTACAGCCGCAGCCGCCGCCAGCTCCTCTGACAGCTGAGTACGATCACGACTCACCAGACTACGCAGGGCCTCCCGGGCCTCCGGAAGATCTTGCTGTTCCAGGGCTACCCGCACCGATTTTCCTGCGCCGGCCAGCATGCGCCAGGCAAAAAATGGTTTGAGCATACCACCCAGCAACATAGTCGAACCCACAAACGCGATACGTGGACCATACCAGCGCCGCACTGCGCTATAAAACCAGTTTACAACCTTTTGCAGCAGCAGGGCAAAAGGACAAACAATACCGGTAGCTAGCAACGGCATCAGGATTCCATAGACCAGCTGTGCACGAGATCCACGAGGCGCGAAGCCCTGCAGCCAGCGAATCAGATATCCATACCAGACCACGGGGTGCAGAGGAGAGGGAGGCTCGCCGAGTACATCAAATCCACAGGCGACCAGCAGAGCCAGCGCCCCCTCCAGCGCATACCGTTTTTGTTTTTTCTTCTGCCCATTACTTCTCATAGAAGAGAAACCTTCTTCAACGAATTACTATACGCTGGCCGTACAATAGCTCGGCAGCGCGCCGGAAAACTTGTCGGGATGCACAACCTGGGCCAGGCAGCGCAATCCCTGCACGATGCGGGGGCCAGGACGCTGCATGATATCAGAATTAATGTGATAGACATGGTGGGATTTTACCGCCGCGATGCCACCCCAGTTTGCTCGCTTGTATACTACAGATGGCTGACCACCATACATCGGATCCTCGGTAAGGATGATATATTGCGGATTGGCGGCGATAATGGCCTCATCGGTTACCTGCGGATAGCCGCCATTGGTGGTATTGCTGTGGAAGATATTGGTGGCGTTGGCATAGCTGGCCATCTCATCGCCAAAGGAACCTCCACCAAAGACATAGGGCTTGCCGGGCGTGCTATCGTCAACTTCCAGCAGGGTTTTGGTCGCGGCTGTCCCTTTGACCTGACTCTGCACCTGGGCGATCTGCTGCTTCATCTGCGCCACCAGCGCATTGGCCACGCTCTCGGTATGCGTCAAGCGGCCGATCAGCACGATCTGATCCAGCGTCTGCGCGATATTGGGTGACGGAAGATCGACCACCTGCAACCCTAATTGAGACAACTGGGTATCATATTTCTTGGACAATCCGCCTGAGCTCAAAACCAGGTCCGGCTTCAGGGCCACGATGGCCTCCACATTGATGCCCGAACTACTCGAAACCTTTTTCAGGCCGGCCAGCGAGGCTGGATAGTTGGTGAACGCATCGACGCCAACGACCCGCTTCTCCAGGTGGAGGGCGCCCAGAATTTCACTGATGCTGGGTGCCAGCGACACGATGCGCTGCGGTGCCGTTTTCGGGATCGCGATCGGAGTTCCATACGCGTCCAGCGCGGGAGTTGGCGTGGGGGTAGCTTGCGCGGCAGGTGTGCTGCCGCCCGACGTCTGGGAATTATTGCCCTGCCCACAGGAGGCCAGAATGAGTACCAGGCCCAGTAAGAAGACGCTTAATAAACGTAGTGAGATGACATGGGTGCGCATATGATGTGTATCCTTCTAAATAACGCCCACGGTCACCTCGCGAAAAATAGCAGCCAGCCAGGACAACAAAAGGCAAAAGAGAAGAATGCCTGGGTAGCTCGCTCCTTTTACGCGAAGGATGAAGAGCATCACTCACCAGGCAGGTCTCCTGACTTCTGGCATACTTACGCGGCCTTCCCATTCGAGCAAGAAAGAACAGTGGCAAGAGGTGCAATAAGCCTGTACCAGTTACAGTAGCGCGACTGCGTCGGATTTTCACCGACTTCCCTATTCTGTCAGGACTTCTTGTCCTGACCACCTGGTGAACCAAAAAAGTTGAGTTATTTACTCAGCTAGTATACCGAGGTTTATCCGCTTATGTCAATAAACGCGTTACTTCCCCAGGGCCATTCAAAAGTCTTTTTTGCCGCCTTCGGCGGCGGCGAGAGGGTAAGTGGGGACTGATCATGCCCCCGGCATGCTCGCCCACGCCCCGCAAGGGGCTAGCCGCCCCTTGACCCCGCTGAGTGCTACTTTAAAATAGCCCTGTTACTTCCCTAATAGCCGCGTTCCTTATTGACTGTGTTGTAAAGCGGCTCGCCCTTGAGATAGCGGCGCAGGTTTTCGGTAAAGATCATGGCCACGCGATCATTATAGTGAGGCGTCATACCCGAGATATGGGGACTCATGATGACATTGGGAAGGCCGAAGAAAGGGCTGCTGTCGGGCAGCGGCTCATCCGCAAAAACGTCCAGGGCGGCCCCGGCAATCTCTTTTTCCTTTAAGGCCTTGATCAGGTCGGGCTCCTTACATACGTCGCCGCGCGCAATGTTTATGAATAATGCGCTCTCCTTCATGGCGTGAAACGCCGTAGCATCAAACATCCCCCTGGTATCGGGTGTCAACGGCACCGCGGCGACGACCACGTCGCTCTCGGCCAGGGCCTGCTGGAACTGATCTTTTGTATAATAGTGATCAGGCAGCTTCCCCTCTGGATCCCCAATATCCGGGAAAAGAAATCCGCGATCACGATGATCTGGTCGCTGCTCCATGGCGATGATGCGCATACCAAAGGATTTGGCCAGCCGGGCAACTTCACGACCGATACTACCATAGCCAACCACGTTAAGCGTTTTACCACGCAATTCTTCAGGCATGAACAGATCGCGTCCATGCTCGTCGGGCCAGTGCCCCTCCTGCTTCCAGCTACCGAACTGGTGATACCGATGGAACCAGGTCAGCATCGTCGTCAAGACGTATTCGGCGATATTAACCGCGTGCACGCCGCTGGCCGTGGTAATAATAGCATTGGACTTCGCCAGCGGACCGGTAAAAGCCTGGTTGGCACCAGCGGAATAAAGCTGAACCCAGCGCAGGTTGGGCGCCTGTTCTGGTGTGGGGAAAGCTCCCAGGGTAAAGAGGATCTCCACATTTTCCCACAACTCATCCGGAATATCGGCCGCCTTCGCCCAGGGCCGTAGTTCAATAGTAAAATCGGGCGCAATCTCTTTTATCCGATCATTCCAGCTATCCGCCAGCTGAGCGGTAATCAGGATGGTGCGCCGGGAATCATTGATGTGCTCCAAAGCAAAATCCTCCATGCATTTTTCCTTTTTATGTTATCACGCACAAACCCTGTACAGCAGATTAACCATTGCCCGGTAGAGTTAGCCAATGAGCACTTTTTTTACTCCCTTTTGATCAATCGTTCGTACTACATAGAGATGGTCATATGTGTAAGTATCAGTCAGCTGGTTTCATGATAGCTGGCTGAAAACGAGAGGATTGTATGAAGCAAACTTCGCTCCGTTTGTACATGTTCTTATCAATCGCTGCCGCGCTAGCCACCATGGCGGTGAAGTTTATCGGATATTTTCTAACCGGGTCGGTGGGACTATTTTCAGACGCGGCCGAGTCAGTGGTGAATCTGGTGGCGGCGCTGGTTGGACTGTGGGCCCTAACACTGGCCGCGCGTCCGGCTGATGAAGATCATGCCTATGGGCATACCAAGTCCGAATATTTCTCCAGCGGAGTCGAGGGCGCGCTCATCCTGGTGGCGGCCTTGATTATCGCCATCGAGTCGGTTCCCCGCCTCTTTCATCCCGAACCAATTGACCAGCCATTTCTGGGTCTGGGCTTCTCGGTCTTCGGCGCCATCATCAACGGTGTGCTGGCCTGGTTTATGCTGCAGGCAGGCAGGCGACAGCGCTCGATTACCCTGGAAGCAGACGCCCACCATTTGTTCGCCGATGTGATGACAACGGTGGGCGTGCTGGTGGGAGTTCTGCTGGTCGCCATCACCAGGTGGTACATCCTGGACCCGATTGTGGCGCTACTGGTCGCCATCAACATTATCTGGACCGGCACAAAGCTGCTGCGCCAGACAGGTCTGGGATTGCTCGATACGGCCCTGCCAAAAGAAGATATCGACATCGTCAATAACGTCATAGAGCCATATCGCCAGCAAGACATCGATTTTCATGCCCTGCGCAGCAGAATGGCCGGGCGCAGGCGCTTCGTGTCCTTCCACGTGATTGTGCCAGGCGATTGGACAGTACAGAGAGGGCACACCATCTGTGAAGAAATAGAGATCGCCATTCATAAAGCCCTGCCGGATAGCACGGTCTTCACCCACCTCGAACCGAAAGAAGATCCCGTAACCTTCCAGGATATAGAACTGGATCGAGATCCAATCAAGTCTTGAGCATTTCCCAGGCTGGGCTGATGGGGCGGGACGGTAATTAAAGCGTTGCCGCTTCATCCAACCGCTTGATGTCTACGCCCAATCCTGCCACCATCAGGTAGACGCGGGTGGCGGCGGCAGCGATGCGTTGATTGACCAGTCCTAACACGTCACGATAGATGCGTCCGAGGGCATACGCCGGGACAATGCCAAGGCCGACCTCATTGCTCACCACGACCAGGGTCTTGCCCGGCTCCAATTCTGAAACCGCCTGCAGTAGGGCATCAATCTCCTGCAGAGCTCCAGCATAGTGCCGCGCGCTGATCGTATTGTCGTTCTCCAATTGCGCGCTATTATCCTGCGAGAAGAGCCAGTTGGAGAGCCAGACCGTCAAACAATCCAGGATCACGACGTCGGCCGCAGCGGCCGCCTGCCGTAGCGCCGCTGCCAGGTGAAGCGGCTCTTCGATCGTTCGCCAGTCAGCGGGACGGGAAGACTGGTGACGAGCGATGCGATCGCGCATATCTTCATCAATCGCTATGGCGGTGGCAATGAAGGCCACGCTGCGCCCGCTCTTTGTGGCCAGTCGCTCAGCAAACGTACTCTTCCCACTGCGCGCTCCACCCAGCAGGAGCACCAGGCCTGGGCCCTCGTCTATATCCGCATTTCTATCAGTCATACTTTCATCTCTTCCCTATTTATAGCCAGAAGCGTAGCAGCGTCCACAACAGGAGTAACGCCACCTCCATCAGTTCAGCGAACGTGCCATAGCTATCCCCGGTCAGACCACCCAGTTGAGCGGTAATCCATCTACCTACCAGCCAGGTTAACAGCGTGGCCACCAGGCACAAAACCAGTCCCATCACATGACCTATCAGGCCGGCAATCAACAGCGCCAGGACAGTGGCGCAGACCAGGCGCGTACGCGTCACAGTCTGGCGAAAGGCCACTCCCAACCCCTCCTTACGAGCGGGGGGAAAAGCATACATCGCCAGCACCATGGTCCAACGCGAGATTGGGAGAATGGTCAGCAGAGCCCAGGGCACGAACTGGCGATCTAGACTCGCCAGCAACGCGAATTTGAGCAGGAGGATGCTGCCGCCCCCCAGCATGCCAAAGCTGCCGAGGCGACTATCGCGCATAATCTCAAGCTTGCTCTCGCGATTGTGTCCCCCGAACAGGCCATCGCAGGTATCCATTAAACCATCCAGGTGTAGGCCTCCGCTCAATATAATCAGGAGTACGACCAGTAAAGCGGCCAGCACCAGCGGAGAAAGCAGCGCGCCAGCCACCTGGACCAGCAAAGCAGGCGCGACCGCCAGCAATAAGCCTACCAGCGGGAAATAAGCGCTACCCAGAAACAACCTGCTATCGGCCTGGCTACCGTCGGTACGAAAAAGCCGGTTACTGCCCGGAACCGGCAGAGTTGTCAGGAAACGGATAGCGGCCACCAGCTCTTTATATTGATCAAGCCACCAATTGCGGCGCACTGCTACTTCAGGATCAGTAGCAGGGTAGGTCTCAGGCATCCGTCATCGCTTCTCCATCCTCTTATTTTCTATGTCTATATGAATTTCTGTCTGATGATAATTGAGCAATGCCAGTGTTGTGGTCGCGGGCACATCTCTTGCCTCGGCCACAAAATCGATGGCACTGATCGAGCCGTGGGCAAACTGTAACTGCCACTGACGCTCAAACGGTATGCCCAGCAGCGAACAGAGCAGCACACGCAGTGGGCCCGCGTGGCTGACTAATGCGAGCTCTCCAGATGGTAAGCGCAAAGAGTCCTGTACCAGTTGCGCGAAGCCTTCCTGCACGCGCTGCTGTAGCACGGCCAGGGTCTCTCCACCTGGAGGTGAAAACTGCATAGGCTGCTTAAAGAAGCCCAGTTGATCCGGATAGCGCTCCGCCACCTCCGCATAAGTCAACCCTTCCCACGCGCCAAATGAAAGCTCACGCCAGGCGGCGGAGGTCTGCACTACCAGAGGTTCTGGTAACTGAAGCGCCAGGATCGACGCGGTCTGACGCGTCCGTCGCAGATCGCTGGCATATAGAGCGACCAGCGGTCGTGAGCACAGATAGATCCCCACCCACCGAGCCTGTGAAGTGCCCACGTCAGATAGAGGAACATCATGCTGCCCGCAGAGACGCCCCTGGCTATTCCAGTCGGTCACTCCGTGACGGACCAGCCAGAGTCGGCGTACATAGGGCTCATCGCGCGTCCCTTCCGTTCCTCTTACCGCTGCTAGTGGTGACTGATCTGCCATGTTGTCTTATTCCTCTTCACTCGAAATATTATCCACCAGAATAGCAGCATCAGCAGGGTCAGGGCAAGATTATAGGGCAACAGGGACCAGATGCCAAAGTACTGCGCCAGGATACCAGCGATACCAGGAAAGACGGAGGTGCCAAAGATACTCAAGCTCACCAGAAAACCGATCGCACTGGTCACAACACGACCTGGAACGAGGCTGGGGGTGAGCGCAACCGTCGTCGGATAGATGGGTCCCAGACAGTAGCCAATGATGCAAAAACCAATGGCTGCCACGCTATCAAAGGGTAACCACCAGATCAAGATGGCACACAGCGCGACAATGATCGTACAGATATACAATAGGCGCACGTCGCTCATGCGCAGACGCCGGGCAAGCTGGCTCAGGGTAAAGCGCCCCAGGGTCAATCCCAACCAGTAGCCACTGACGATCCAGCTGGATAAGGCGATCTGCTGATGCCGCCCTTCAACCAGGAAGCTATAGGTCCAGTTACCAACGCTCACCTCCACCCCCACATAGAGTAACAGAAATATACACAAAAGCCAGACAATCGGCAACTTCAATGCCGCTATCCAGGCACTGCTGGTCCCTGTGTTTTCGACCTCACTACCGACGACGCGAGGCGGCTCCGCGCTAAAGGTCAGTGCCACACCCAGTAAGAAAGGGATACTGAGCAGCATCCAGAGATAAAAGACACTGCTCCAACCCCAGGCGGTTGTGAGCAGGAATGCCGCCACCAGCGGACCAAATAATGCTCCCGCTCCATAGAAAGCATGCAGGGTATTGAGCTGAGAAGCATGGCGTGCCTGCGCTACGACATAAGCATTCAGCCCCATCTCGATCATGGCAACCCCAAGACCCATAAAGAGCCTTGTCGCCAGCACAATGCCGAAAGCAGGTTTGATGCCAAGCGTCAAGGCCCCAAAAAAAAATGTAATGGTGCCAACCACCAGAAAAAGACGCATGCCCAGACGTTCTAATATAATACTACTGAACAAAGCCGAAATAAAATAACCTATTGAAGAAGTAACAAAAATAAGGCCGATGACAGATTTATCCACCCCATAATAACGACTCATGTCGGGCAACAATACCCCAAAGGCTCCGCTATACAAACCAATCAATACAAAACCGAAAAAAGACAATAGCATTTGTAGAAACGATCGTTTCACAGCATCCATCCTTGCTATAGCATCGTGAGACATCATGCAAATATGCATTTTAGTATAACATCAACGCTGCTCGCTGAGGGGTATAAAACCAGGGATTCGTGCCTCCGGCCCCTGACACTACGCGCCTTCGGCGCTCACATTTATTTTTTAATGGATGGTGCCACATCATGGCCGGGTGCGAATGCACCCGGCCATGATGTGGCACCATCCATTAAAAAATAATAAGGCGGCTGCGTATGCGGGCGCACGAAAGGGAGTGGCCATGCTGACAAACGCACGAAAGGGGGCGGCCACGCTGACGAACGCACGAAAGGGGGCGGCCATGCTGACGAACGCACGAAAAAAGGGGGGGCTTGCTGCCTTTCAAGTATAGGTTTTTAGCAGACAAGCGGGGATGCAAGGGGCGGCTAGCCCCTTGACTGGGGGTTTGGGGGCTGTGCCCCCAACTCTTCCCCCTCTCCCGCCGCCCGAAGGGCGGCATTACAGGGCCTGGGGGCGTAGCCCCTGAAAAAACCTATACCTGTAAGGGGCTTGCTGTCCGCACGGAAAGCACAAAAAGAACTACGTATTTTGCATCTTTAATGCTCCACTAAACCGTACCATACTTATGATGGAGTTTATTGGGACACAGTTGGGGAATTACCGCATCTTGAAGCGTCTGGGGCACGGTGGATTCGCGGATGTCTATCTTGGTGAACATGTCTATCTCCATACACAGGCGGCAATCAAAATTCTACATGCACAGATTGCGCAGGAGGAGATAGATCGTTTTAGCAATGAGGCACAGGTCATTGCACACCTGATACATCCACATATTATCCGCGTGCTGGACTTTGGTGTGGAGAATAGCACGCCCTTTCTGGTAATGGAGTACGCGACCGGGGGAACGCTGCGCCAGCAGGTGCCACGAGGTACGCGTCTGGGAACCGCGGCTTTTATGCCCTATGTGCAACAGGTGGCCTCTGCCCTGCAATATGCCCATGACCAGAAATTGATTCACCGGGATGTGAAGCCGCAGAACATGCTGCTGGACCAGCATGGAGAACTCAGGCTCAGTGATTTCGGGATTGCCGCCATTGAACAGACATCGCAGAACCAGCAGACTGAGGAAGCTGTTCTTGGCACTATCGCATACATGGCCCCCGAGCAACTCCAGGGCAAAGCCCGGCCAGCCAGTGATCAATATTCTCTGGCTATCGTGGTCTATGAATGGCTGGCCGGTCATCGACCATTTGCGGGCTCCCATGTCGAATTGATCACCCAGCATCTGACCGCTCCACCACCACCAATCGATGAACAGGCATTGCAGATACCGCACGCGTTCACCGAGGTACTCTTCAAAGCCCTGGCAAAAGATCCACATGCGCGCTTTGCGTGTGTACAGAACTTCGCCGATGCATTGGAGCAGACCCTTGATCCCAGAAGAACACCTACCACCATCACGACGCCGCCCACATCCAGAACTGATGCGGCTGAACAGAGAACATCACACGTATCGACAACCCGGTTACCCGCAGCCGCGAGTCTTCCACAGACGGCAGCAGTAGGATTTCAACCACAGATGGCTCAGAGTATCAGTAGCGATGGACGCTTTACATCGATCATGACAAGATCAAAGCCGGTGGTTAAAAAGGCAGCCGGCTGCACACGCAATCTGGTTCTAACCCTGCTGATCATCCCCTTGCTGCTCTGTGGGCTGGGATTTGCGGGGTATAGCTACCTCATCAATCGCAATCCTCCGTCGCAAGCCACCGAGATTGCCAATAACTTCATGGGTGCCCTGCGCGCCCGCAACTACGAGCAGGCATACAACGATCTAGGCGCCACAGTCGGCGAACACGACAGCTTCATCAAACAGGCCCAGGGAGAAGATCGCTGTTATGGGCCGGTCACCAACTATACCGAAACCAGCTCAATCGCCCCCAATGGCACCCAGGTTCATAACTACACGATTACGCGCTCCCACCTGAGCAAATCCTATCATCTCCATCTGACACTGGGCAAAGACTTCTGGGGAAACTGGCACGTCACCGATTACAATAGCGACGTCTTGAGCGGCAATCCAGCCTGCAACGCTTGATTCTACTACTTAGAATACCAATCCCTACCGTCTGTACTTGACATTTTGCCTCTCCATCAACCTTAAATAAAGATGGTAATCGTTTTCTACCTATTTAATACAATCTGGAAAGAAAGGGGTATCTACCTGATGGCTTTAAAATTTGGTGTGATTGTTCCCCAGGGGTGGCGCATGGATCTGGTGGGCATTACAGATCCGGTGGAAGGTTATGAGACGATGACGCGTGTGGCCCAGGAGGCTGAGAACCTTGGCTTCGATTCGATCTGGCTGTTTGACCACTTCCATACGGTTCCCCAGCCCACGCAGGAGCCAACGTTTGAATGCTGGACCAGCACGGCGGCGCTATCCCGCGACACAAAGCGGGTACGCATCGGTCAGATGGTGACCTGCAATAGCTATCGCAATCCCGCTTTGCTGGCGAAGATGGCCAGTACGGTGGATGTACTCAGCCATGGACGCCTGAACTTTGGCATCGGCGCCGGCTGGTATGAGCATGAATACAATGCCTATGGCTATGACTTTCCCGATGGTCCCACGCGCCTGCGCCAGTTGCGCGATGCCCTGCGCATTATTCGGGCGATGTGGACAGAAGAGGAAGCTACGGTCGAGGGCAAATATCTGCACGTCAATGGTGCCATCAATCAGCCCAAAGGAGTACAGAAACCGCATATCCCCCTGCTGATCGGAGGCGCGGGCGAAAAAGTGACCCTGAAGCTGGTAGCGCAGTACGCGGATGCCTGTAACATTCAACATCTGGACAATGAGGGTCTGGCCCGCAAGTTCTCCATCATCAAAGAGCACTGCGACAACGTTGGTCGCGATTACAACTCAATCTGGAGGACAGTGCTGTTCAACTGTGCCATTGCGGAAACCGATCAGGAAGCGCTGGCCAAAAGCGCCCCATATCAGCGCAACGTCCCGGCGGATCGCATCCGTCAGCAGGCACTGGTTGGTACTCCGGACGCCATCTACAAGCGCGTCCAGGAGATTGAGCAGGCCGGCGCCCAGGAATTGATTATCTTCCTGCAGGACTCCGCCCAGCTGGAATCCTTGCGTATGTTCGCCAAAGCCTGTATCAACAGATAACCAATAAAAAGTGTGTCTAACACTTTTTATTGGTTATCATGAATACTCACGCCCGGGCAGCCGCCCTGGTTATCAGGAGGTGCATCGGGTACGCGAACGCGTACCCGATGCACCTCCTCCTATGGGTCAAGATGTAGCACCGGATCTATCTGGCAGCGATTGGGTGGGCTCACCAATCAAGGCATTCAAAGCTTCTACCAGAGCAGGGCCAGACGAGCGTAATTCAGTTCGATGAAGCAGCGACAGTTTCTTCAGGATGTCTTCACCGGTTGGGGTCAGCGTGATGAACACACGGCGCTGGTCAACGGTGTCACGAGTGCGCTCAATCAGACCATGCTCAGCCATGCGGTCGAGAAGTTCAACCGTGCTGTGGTGCCGCAATTGTAAACGCTCAGCGATATCGCGAATCGTGGGTGAACCACGCAGGGAAAGTCCTTTAACAGCCAGTAACAGTTGATGCTGCTGTGGTTCCAACGCGGCCGCGCGAGCCGCCTCCTCACTGAAATGGAGAAAGCGGCGGATCGCATAGCGGAACTCACTCAAAGCGGAATAGTCATTATCAGTCAACACTTCATCAAACATAAACAAACTCCATTCTTAGGAATGCACTCGTTCGCCAGGCTCCTGCTCCTCTTCTCCCCCTACGTTCTCTACTTCTTCCACAACCTCTGTTGTGTTCGGCTGTCCACGTCTCGGCAAGAACAGGCGCAGACGCAAAGGACGTTCACGCCGGCGCTCCTCTTCCAGATTATGCGAACGGGCCTTGAGGAGCGCGCTCAGCGAAATTATGCCCAGTAATTTTGATGAGGTTTCGCTCTCGACAACCGGGAAACAGGTATAACCGCTGGCAGCCATTCGATTGATTACATAACGCAATGGCTCATCAGCATAGGCCACGACAGGCTGCTGCTTGATCAATTTACCAATCGACTCCGATGAAGCACTCTCTTGCTGTATGAAACGCTGCAAATCATGGCGCGTTACCACGCCCACCAGCAATTCCTCCTCGTTCAGGACCGGGAAGAGATGCTGTATACGCTCCTGCTTCTCCAATTCATCTTGCACCGATTGGGGCAAGGCCGTTGGCAAAAGCGAATCAGACAAGGCTACCACATCGGTGCGCATCACTTCACGTACAAAGAGCAATTCCAGTGGATCAATCGCGTACTCTCGACTAAGGTGGTAGCCACGGCGACTAATCTTTTCCGTTAAAATCGAGCGGCGCATCAATAATACGATAAGAGCATAAGCAACCATTACAGCAATGACCAGCGGTATTAACGCGTTGAAATCGTGCGTCAACTCCAGGGCAAAGATAATGGCAGTAAAAGGCGAGCCTATTGTAGCACCCAGGACAGCCGCCATGCTAATTAACGCCCAGAAACCTGCTCCTTCATTGGGGAGGAACATCGCTTCAATACCACCCAGCGCACACCCTACCATGAGCAAAGGTGCCAGCACACCACCCGATGTACCAGAACCTAGAGAAACACTCCAGATAATGGATTTGACCAGCAGTACCCCTAGTATGATCTTGATCGAAACATCCCCTTGCAGCAATGCACCAATTGTATCATAACCCACACCCAAAGCCTGTGGGAAAATCAATCCACCAATGCCGATCACCAGACCACCCAGCATCGGCCACCACATCCAATGAATAGGCAGGCGATGAAAAAAATCTTCACTGCCATACACCATCATCGTTAGCAAAGCCGCGGCACCGCCACCCAGCAGTCCCACCAGCACACAGCCGAGAAAACCTACCGGGCCAATAAAAGCGCTATGCGGTGGTACGGGAAAAAGTGGCCCATTCCCCAGCAGGTAGTGGCGCAGGATGGCAGCGGTGGCGCTGGCCAGCGCCACCGGCACCAGGCTGCGTGGCTTCCACTCAAACAGTAACAATTCCACCGCCAGCAGGATGGAAGCGATGGGGGCGGCAAATGTCGCCGACATGCCGGCCGCCGCTCCCGCAACCAGTAACGTCTTGCGCTCCACGCTGGTCAGATGAAAAAATTGCGCCACCATCGAGCCAAACGCCCCACCGGTCATAATAATGGGGCCCTCAGCACCAAAAGGACCACCGGACCCGATCGAGATGGCCGAGGCAATTGGCTTGAGGAGCGCTACCTTTGGCTCAACCTTACTCCCATTGATCAAAATTGATTCAATGGCTTCAGGAATACCATGACCTCGAATGCGTTCAGAGCCATAGCGCGCCATCAAACCGATGATCAAAGCCCCCACTACAGGTACCAGCACTTCCAATAGCCCCAGTTTGTTCCCCACTGGCGAGACCAGATTCAAGCCCCAACGTTGATAAAAGAAAAGATTGGTAAATAACCCGATGAGCTTCAATAAAATGACGGCAATAAATGCACTACAAATACCAATACCAATAGCCAACACCGCGATAAAGAGCATGCGTGGAGTGGTAGTAAAATCCCCCAGCTTCTTCACAGGGATAGAATCTTCTAATAAATCTGCCTGACCATCAGAATGAGTTGATGCCATAGACCAAACCTCTCCCTTGTAATTACAAAGTATGATCGTTTAAACTTCTTAATTATATCGTACCACGATACAAATGCCAACAGTAAAAACATGAGACATCCCGAATTTTAAGGTCGGGTTTGTAAAAAGACACCTCCTGAGCGAGACTGAAGGAAAAACAGACCACCATTCAGTCAATCCAGGAGGTGTTGTTTATGTCATCTCAGTATCTCACACCGCTTGAGGAGCCACAAGTTCCAGCATATCCCCCTGCCGAGATGGCGCAGGGATTGTACACTGCTCTGGCTCACTTTCTGGCTCCCTTGCTCATGCAAGCCGATAGCCGCATGGACAAACGACTGGTGCGCACGATGGTGCAGACCGTGGCGGTGATCTTGACCTTCCGTGATCGCGTCAATGGCTTGCTCCTTTCGGAAATGGGCGGCTATCTCGAGACGCCCGACAAAGCTCCGGCAGGAACCAAACGCCTGTCTCGGCTGCTGCATTGTCGCAAATGGTCGGCTGAACTGATCCGCTCGTATCTGTGGCATCGAGCCAGCCAACGTCTCACAAGGTGGAAACAGATGGGAAGGGATGTGCTGGCGCTGTGGGATGAGAGTGCGTGGGAGAAGCCAGAAACTATCGCCTCGGACGACCTTGCCCCGGTGCGCTCGAGTAAGGGCGCTCGACTCACCCATATCAAGAAAGGTTACTACACCCCGCCCCGTGGCCCCATCTTTGTGCCGGGCCTCCATTGGTTGGCCGTGGTCCTGGTCGGCAGCGAGCAGCAAGACGACCCGCCTGAACTAGCCAGCATGCGGTGGTGGACCAGCCGTGGGGCGCGCGCTTCCTTCAAACGCGATGAACAAGCCAAACTGTTGCTGCAAGGCGTTCTGCTCTGGGGACGCGAGGTGATGCATGTCTTTGATCAAGGCTTCGCCAGCAGTTTCTGGCTGGGTCTGTTGCTGGCGTTCTCGTTGCGCTTTGTGCTGCGCTGGAAAAAAGATTACCAGCTCGTGGATGCCCAGGGTCAGCGACGTGCAGCCTGGAAAATCACCCGCGGCAAACGAGGATGGCAAGAACGCTGGGTGTGGGATTGCCGTCGTCACCAGTGGGTCATGGGCAGTGTTCTCGCTTGTGCGGTGAGGCATCCCGACCATCCTGAGCAGCCGTTGTGGTTGGTCGTGGCCCGGCGCAAAGGTGGCTTGCCCTGGTATCTGCTCACCGCCGAGTCCATCACCACCGCGGAAGATGCCTGGCGGATTATGTTTGCCTATGCGCGTCGCTGGCAGATCGAACTGACCTGGAAAGAAAACAAGAGCGAATTGGGCTTCCAAAGCCCGCGGCTCTGGGAGTGGGAGACGCGAGAAAAACTGCTGCTGTTGGCGGCGCTGGCCTACGCCTTTCTGCTGAGCCTGCTGGCGCCGTTTTACGAACTCTTACGCCGCTGGCTGTTGCGGCACTACTGTCATCGCACAGGCCGTCATGCCCGGCAAGCACACCAGCCGTTTGCACGGCTGCGCCTGGCCTTGAGTCGGTTGTGGCAACGGATCCCTGCGCGCTGGGAGGAGGTAGCTGGCCGGCCCCGGCCCCAGCCTCGCGTCCAGATCATTATGCTCTGAGGCGGTGTGGAGGTTCCCCACGTGACGAGAGACGCTCTGGTCGGCATCGGCTGACCATGTGGGCGTGTGTCCGGTGTTCATCGGGTACAACACGTCTTGCCAACAGAGGATGCGAATGCGTGCGAAAAGAGCATACCCCTAGGCCCTGTGGAAGCCGCTGGGATGCTGTGGGAGTGGAAAGTCGGTTGACCAGCTCCTTTCTCTTTTTCCGTTTTTTGGCACAGTGGTGCTTTTCAGCGAGCCAAACGGGGAAAGCACGTTGTTCTGCAAGAGAAGAGAAGCGAGCAGTTCTCCTTCAAAAATGGAGAACTGCTCGCTTCTTTCACAAGTTCATCCCTAAAATTTGGGATGTCTCATGTGGTTAAGAACGATACTGTTGCGTGAGCAGCATTAATCACCCTGTGCAGAGCGGTTAGTCAACGCCGTGGAACGGATGTGTACCAGCAAGTAGCTGGTGATGCTTCCGATGACCAGGGCTCCTGCGGTCCAGCTATAGACAATGCTATAACTTGAGCTGGTTAATCCCAGCCCAAAGAGCGGAAAGAGCACGATCATCGCCAGGCTGAACATTCCGGTTTCAAATGAGAGCACCATCGCGCGCTGTGCCTCCGGACTATCTTCGTTCAGGCACGTACTGACAGTGGGATAGAGGATAGCGCTTGCGGCCTGCAGAAATACCAGGAAACCGAACAGGCTAAGCACGGCACCAGGCATTATCATCAATACAACACCGGTGAGTTGACAAAGGACACAGGCCGGGATCAAGACGCGTACTGCCATGCGTCGCATCAAAGCGGGAGCAAGAGCGGTAAACAGACACTGACTCAGGCTGCTGATGGCCATAATAATACCAATACTGCTCAGCGCAAATCCGAGGTTATGAAATTGTAGCTGGACGAAAAAGTAGATGGTGGTGCCACAACTTTCAACCAGGCCAGAAATCAAGATCAGTCCGAGCAGGCGCGGCGAGTGCCAGACTACGCGCAGGCCCTCCTTAAGGTGCAACAAGGGATGTGGACGCTCACACGCTTCTATCTGCTGGGGCTCAGTAACCGCCTTTGGCAGCAGCAGCAAAGGAATGGTCGCCAGCAAGCAGGCGATTGCACGGCAGATAAACGGCCACGTCTGCATTATATTGCCCAGATAGCCGCCCAGCGTGGTACCAATCATCTCGCTGATTACACTGAGCATCAAAGTCACACTCAACAATCTGCTGTAGCGCGCCGGTTGCTGCTGCACATCGCCGGGGGCAGCATAGCTGGTCAGGGACCACAAAACAGCCTCGTTGGCGCCCCCCAGGAAAGCATACGAGATACCAGAGAGCGCGAAGCTGATAAACAGAAATGGCAAGGTTGGCAGCAGGAAGAACAGCGTCTCAATGGCACCCAGCAAACAATAGAGCATCAAGCTTTTGCGCCGTCCCAGCAGGTCCGCGAAGATACCGGTTGGCACCTCGGCCACGAACTTGGCCAGGTGAAAAGTCATCTCCAGCAGACCAATCATAAACGGCGAGTAGCCGTGGGAGGCCAGGTAGATCATCCAGATGGCGCTAGTAAAGAGCAGGCGCATGGTGCCGTTATAGCAGAAAAAAGCGACCAACCAGCGGCGCCAGGGGAAAGGTTGTTGAGCCAGCAGCTCCGATAGCGCGGATGGCTCTATCACAGGTTTGTTCATACTTCATCAGGCCCTTTCAAAACATGAAGTTTAGCGATGGAACGGGAACAGGAGCGACATATTGAGGGCCTGGCGTAAATACCAAACGGAGAAGAGGCGCTGTTCGTCTCTTATATCTTCTGCCTTCGCATAATAGGCGGCATCATTCAAATGGAGAGAACAATACACAGCCACACAGGAAAGAAGATTGTCAGAAAGGAGGGAAATAGCTCCACGCCAAACAGAGCATGCTTATCAAAAGCAAGCATGCACGATGATCAGCGCTACTATTCGCCGCACAAGCATTTCAGCGCCAGGCTGCTTATGCGGCACGCACATGTGTAATGGCTTTATAGGGGTAGTGGTAAGCCAGAAACTGAGCAATCTTGTCTTGCTCGGCACGGCAAATGTATTCATCCTGCATAATGTAATGAGCATACCTGATCCATAAACTGCTGTCAAGCAAAATGCACAAACAAGGTATGTCTCATATGACCAGGCACCCTATTTGTAATCAGTGGCTACAAGCACTGATCCATACGCCAATGAATTGCAGCGTGGTTTCTCTAGCTAATACCAATCTAATACTTATCGCGTTTTACAAAAAGCTAAGCTGTATACATAACGGATAGAGCAAGAATGAAGATGCAGCACTGGCGATTCTACGTCCCTTTGATGCAATTCATGCCAGAAGTCGGATGCAGTGAAGCTCGCGGGGCTTTTGTCGCGTAGTAAGAAAAACGAGAGTTTCTTTGTAGATACTATTGCTAAAAGGATGCAGTTGTTATGTCGCTCGATCATAAAAGTGAACAAACACACGATAATAAAACGATTCTGGTCATTGAAGATGACGGCAGCGTCGGCTCCAGCCTGGTGCAAATTATTGTGGAAGAGACACAGCACCTGGCTTTTTTAGTTACTGATCCAGAACAGGCGCTGAAAGTATTTGAAGATTTACTGCCGGACCTGTTAATCATCGATTATCATCTGCCGCATATGAATGGGATTCAGCTTTACGACTTTTTGCAGCAGCGCCGCGAGTTCCAGCATGTTCCCACCATTATCATCAGCGCAGCATTACCCGAGGGAGAGGTCACAGCACGCCACCTGTTCGCGCTGAATAAGCCATTTGATATCGATGATCTTCTCTCGGCGATCCATGATTTCCTGGATACTCCTGACTAAAGCTTCACCCTTTCGTCATCTCGCCACTGCCCTAAAAGAATTATCCCATGAAAAAGCTGGCATAGCACCTATCGATGTACATAAACCGCACATCTCAATGCCATACCAGCTCTTGTAGGTATGCGCTACCTCTTCTTCGCCTGTGCCCCTGTAGCCAAGGAGAGAAGCGACCCTATCGCTTTAGCACCCAGTCACCATTCTGTTTGACAACGGTCGAGGGCGGTCCCGGGAATTTAATGATTGGCTTGTTCTGGTTCAAGTAGAGCTGAACATCATGCCAGATTGGTCCGGCTCCGTCAACACCAGTCACATTGACCATTTGAGAGTTGTCATTATTACCAGCCCACACACCTACGGTATAGCGGGCAGTATACCCCATGGTCCAGTTATCGACAAACGAGTTAGAGGTGCCGGTCTTAGCGGCAGCCGGAATAACCTTGCCCGGATTACCGGCGTAACACTGCGAGGTACTGCTGGTATAGAGGTAGAGCGAGCTACACGGTCCAAACTCGAGGTTACGAGAAGGATTATCCGAGAGCACGTTCGTGATCATGAAGGCGGCGGCCGGACTCAGGACACGCTTGCCGGTTGTATCTGGCTTGAAAACGGTTTTGCCATTCTGATCAGTTATCTCGGTGATGGCGTGGTAAGGGACGCGCACCCCACCATTAGCAAAAGTGGCATATCCCTGTGTATTGTCAATCAAGCGTAAGCTGAGGGCGCCCAGCACCATAGTGATGTTGGGGGTGCCATAGAAGACATTAGCAGCCTTAGATTGGCTCCCATCGCTAATATTCATCATGTTTTCGGCCGTCTTTAAGGAAGCGTCAATGCCAGCGGTCTGCTCGATCTTAATGGCCGGAATATTTAACGAGTTGTCCAATGCGAGCCGATACGGCATCCAGCCACCATAGGTCATACTATAGTTATGTGGCTGATAAGGAGGCAGACCACAGCACATCGGCACGGTAAGCGGAGCATCCAATACCTTGCTGCCAGGGCTAGCCGTTCCCTGCTCAAACGCCGTCGCATAGACGTATGGCTTAAAAGAGGAACCGGGCTGGCGATAGCCCTGTGTAGCCACGTTAAAGGAACCATATTTGGGATCATTGGGATCGATGTTGCCAACGATGGCACTGACCGCCCCTGTATGCTGGTCCATTACCACCACGGCGGCATTGGTGATATGGTGGGCCGTCATCTGCTGCACATGCAATTTGGCGCTGGCCTGCGCATAGTTCTGCAGCTTCAAATCCAGAGCCGTCTTCACCACCAGTCCAGATCGTGGCAGGTCCGCGGGCTTGACATGCAGATCGTTGGTCAGCTCGCTGAGCACATAGTTAACATAGGTTGAGGCCTGTTCGGGTGGCAGACCTGTACGCTTAATAAAGCCTAGTTTCTGTAGCTCCTTAATAGCATCAGCCTTTTGCTGCCCGGTTATATAGCCTTGAACATACATCTGCTGCAATACCTGCAGGGTGCGACTATAGCTATTGCGCGGATAGGCGATGGGATTGCGCAGTTCTGGATTACTGGGGATGCCGGCCAGGGTTGCAGCCTGCGCGATATCCAGTTGCTGTGCCGCTGTCTGCGTGGGTGTATCTTTCAAGCCAAAGTAGCGGGTGGCCGCCGCTTCGGCCCCATAGACCATATTGCCATAATAGATAGTATTGAGATACATCCCCATAATTTGTTCTTTGGTATAATGCCGCGTTACTTCGGGCGCCAGAATAACCTCCTGCAATTTACGCAGGGCTGTATCTTTGTTACCGACGATCGTGTTCTTCACCAATTGTTGCGTTATCGTACTACCACCAGCCACTACCCCATGAGCGGTCAGGTCAGCAATGGCTGCTCGCACAATACCGGTAATGTCAAAACCGCTATTTTTCCAGAAATTCTGATCTTCGATCGCAACTTCAGCATTCACCAGATTCTTCGAAATCTTGTTTAGCGGTAGCGTTGTCTGGACACCATCATCAGCTCGCTGAAAAAGCAGGTTGTTCTGCGAGTCATATACTTTTAAGTTGTCTTTGGGTAACATGTCTTGCAGGGTTAAGATGCTGCCATGATACTGCTTATTAACGGCATTGGAGAAGCTCACGTAGGAAACAAAAATGATCACGACCACCAGCAGAACAGAGAGCCCGCTAACGATGACCGAAAGCATGGTGCGCGTCGTATTGCGCGCCCTGGTTTCCACCTGTGTATTGGTACCACGTAACGATTTACGCTTAAAATAGCGCTTGGTATGCCAGCCAGCTTCATGTACACGCTTGTGTGAAGCCTCATACATAACTCCTGGAGTTGGCGGCTCTGGTGCTTCGCCCAGGCGCTGGGCAACGGCAGCCTGGCTATAAGCGGGGAGCTTCATGGGTCGGCGTTGAGGGGAAGATGTCCCTTCAGTCTGCGGAACCATTGGAAGTGTATTCTTTTCTTCTTCTTCTTCTTCTGGCTTCGGGGTGTTCCCGGGGCGCATTCCGGTTGCCATATTACTCTGTCTTTCTAGCTTAATAGAAGTTCTTATTCTAAGAAAAACTATGGTGTACAGAAAAAAGTTTCGATTGATATAATAAGTTCTAGTAAGCAATCTGGGTAGAGAAACGCATGGCAATTGAGCTAATAAGGAGGCAAATATGATGATAAAGATGCTCTATGCCTGATGTTGCGTTTACCAGATTCCCTGGTTTTTATACTCTCCAGCCATAAGTATACCAGAGAAATATCGCAATCTCCGCATATACCACTTTTATACCAGCCAAATAGGACTTTTTATATCCTTACGCAACCATCATGGAAATGGTGACAGGGGCATAATACTGCCTATCCGCTTTTTCGCTTATCTCTGGTACCTCACCAGGCATGACACGCAATGGTGTTCAGCCAGGCTGGACGGCCTGTGATCCAACCAGTTCACGCAGGCGCAGGGCGTTGTAGATAGCATAAGCATCTGGATCATTATTGAAATAGGCATAAACATCGCGCCCCTGCTTTGACGCATCTTTTAAGCGCCGGGCCCAAAACGTTAATTCTTCTTCGCTAAGTCCAATCCCATGGGCCCCATGATGGAAACGGACATAGGTAAATGGACCAACAACAGGCAGATCAAGGGGAGTAGGAAGAGAGCCGCCAACGCTCTGCACCAGCGCAAACCCGGCGTCATGGAGAATCTGTGCCAGGCGAGGAAAATGCTCCGACTGCAACCAGCTGGGATCACGGAACTCAAAAGCTGCCCGATGATGAGAGGGCAATTGCCGCACGAAGTCCGCCAATCGCTCCAGGTTTACATGCCAGCGTGGGGGCAATTGATAGAGAAAAGGTCCCAGGCGCTCCTGCAATCCTTCCGCGGCGGTAATGAGACGCTGAATACCCTCCGCGGGATCGTTGAGCTTCTTCATATGCGTCAGGTAGCGGCTCCCTTTGACGGCAAATACAAAATCTGGATGATCCTCGGTCTGCTGGTATAAGGCGGCGAATTGCTCACGCGTTGGTAGCCGATAGAAACTCCGATTGAACTCGACGGTCGGAAAACGCTGAGCATAGTAGGCCAGCTGAGCGCGCTCAGGCAGCTTTTTGGGATAGAAACGCTCCATCCAATGCGGATAGACCCAACCCGAAGTCCCGATCCAGATCATATACCACCTCACGTATTTCAATCAAACGCCATCAAAAAAAACCAGGCCCGATGAAGATATAAAACGTTCACTTATTGTGAATACGCATACACGAACAAATTCGCTACCAGGCTCCCCACTGCTATTCTCTTCCTAACCACACTATGCTACTATTGGCACAACATCCCCCAATGTTTGATTATTGAGCTTTTTATAGAATAGGGGACCGTCTGAATGAGCGAATATCAGCGTTACGAATTCATGACCATTGACCAGCCTCTGACAAGAGCGCAGCTGGATGAGGTCGAGAACCTTTCCAGCCATATTGAGGCCAACTCTACCTCCGCCTTTATTGAGTATAACTGGGGAGATTTCAAGCATAATCCCATCAAAGTTTTGCATAAATACTTCGATGGTTTTCTCTATTGGGCAAACTGGGGATCGCCCAGGTTCGCCCTGCGCTTTCCCCACGGCGTCTTACCCGATGATCTGTTGCACGACTACCGTTGTGGTAAAAATGTCACATTCACACGGCACGAGGATTACGATATTCTGCATTTCAACTTCGAGGAGCTAGAAGCCCCGGATGAATGGATAGAATACGACCTGGCCGGTCTCATTTCTATCCGCGAAGAACTCATAAACGGTGATTTGCGATCTCTCTATATCGGCTGGTTAGCCAGCCAGCCATTGCTCGATGAAGACAGCTATGATGATAGCGAGGAAGACGAGTGGGATGAGGAGGATGAGTGGGATGAGGAGGATGAGAAGGAGGATAATTCTAACCAACAGGAGGAGCCAGATCAACAGGAACCACGTAAGGCGGCTGAAGTGCCCCCCAACTTTAAGAAGTTGACCGCGGCGCAAACGACCCTGGCGAACCTGCTACAGGTACCCCTAGAGATACTGGCAGCTGCCGCAGTGCACAGCAGGGATGTAAGCAAGACAGGAGCCAGCGATGATTTCGCGGCCTGGATTGACTTACTGCCCCAGGAACGCCAGAAAGACTACCTGCTGCGCCTGGCTCACAACGAGCCCGGACTGCATCTACGTCTGACCGAAGAGCTACGCACGTTGGGGCAGCCCGACACACAAGGGTCAACCAGCGCAAATGCGGAGATCCCTTACGCTACCCTCCTTGCCGAGAGCAAGGAGATCAGGGCCAGGCATGAGCGAGCGAAACGCGAGAAACTGGAGCGAGAACGCCATCAACGCTTACGAAACATTCAGGAACACCAGAGCGATTACTGGCTTCAGGTAGACCAGGCGGCACAGAGTAAAAATGCTGCGCGTTACGACGAAGCAGTCAGGATATTAAGAGACCTGCGAGAAGCCGCCAGATACTTCGACCAGAGCGACGAATTTCAGCAACGCTTCCGCAAATGGTTGCTGCCATATTTACAATTACGCCGTCCCGGGCTCATGCAACGCCTGCGGGCTAATGGTTTTCCAATTTCCGAATCCTGACCACAAAGAGCATTAGACTCTCATGACCATTGCCTGCGGCCTGTACGAGATTTCACACCTGCAATGCTCATAACACAGCTGACCCATAAGAACGTGTCTTACACTCATGATCATCGCCTGCGGCACTCCTGAATTTTCGCACCTCCGGTGCTCACGAGTCCGTTGTGTGTTGGTGCATCGGGTGCGCGGATGCGCACCCGATGCACCAACACACAAAACCAGCGCGGCTGCGTAGCGGACGCGTATGCGGGGGCGCTCACGTACCACCATGGTGACGGGAATCAGACACACTCGACAATAAACGGGGATGGGTGGCATCGAGCCACCCATCCCCGTTTATTGTCGAACGCTATGCTAGGGCATAGCATTGACGTCTTTAACGAAGTTTTTGGGCGTGCCCAGACCAGTGATATAGTCATAACCGGGTTGGGCTGTACACTGGAAGCCACAGCTACCATTGCTACCGCTGGTAATGTCGCGGAAGGCATCTGGATGCTGCTTGGCTACGCTATAGATCAGATCTGGCGTGAGCTGCTTGTTCACCAGAGCGGCGATACCGGTCCAGATTGGGGCAGCTACGCTGGTACCAACCATGCCGTTCCAGCGGCCCTGATAGAAGATGGACATATGTGTTCCGGAGACCGCGGCCACATCAGGTACCGCGCGCTTACCGTTGGCCTGGGGAACGCCATAGGCTTTCTGACCAGCAGGCTCTGCATAGGTCGTTGAACCACCACCAGAACCGCTCCAGGCGGTCTCGACGCCATGGTTAAGGACAGTACCACCAACAGCGATCACCCCTGGATAGCTGGCGGGAAAGGAACCTGGTACGTGACCATTATCACCACTGGCAGCGATGAGCGCAACATGGTTAGGATTGTTCGCATACAGCGACGCAAACTGCGAGGCAGTGTTGCGATCAAAACCATAGCTCATGTTGATAGCCTTAAGGCCGGGAGTTTTGATGATCTCCGATGGTCCTGTCGCCAGGGCGTTGCTGCTCTTCTGCACGTTGTAAAGCAACAGCTTTGCCTTTGGCGCCACAGCGTGGATCGTCTCAATGTCCAGGGTACCCTCAGCCTGGTCCGCTCCCGGAGAGATGGTCTGGCCGCCCTGATATTTGATGGTCAGACAGCCACTGGCAACGGTACACTGTGGTAGACCAAATTTTGTGCTATATGCAGCCAGGTCAGATTCAATGGTCGGAAGGCCGCCGTCAATAACAACGGCCACCAGTTGGCCTGCACCACCATTTGCACCGGGTAAATTATATTGCTTCCAGAGATCCTGCGGTGTTAAATAACCGGCGATAGGAGCACTACTGGCACCTGGACCTCCTGGACCTCCTGGACCTCCTGGACCTCCTGGACCCCCTGGGCCTCCTGGACCCCCTGGGCCTCCTGGACCCCCTGGGCCTCCTGGACCACCACCTCTAAAACCTCCTGGGCCAGCCATGTGCTGAAAATTAGAATTGGTAGGCACCCTACTGCTTAGTCTGGAGTAGAGAAAAGTAGAGCTCAGCAATACGATCGTAACCAGCGCAAGTAGAAGGAAGCGAACAGAAAGTTGCCCGTTCCCTTCATATTGAGCTGAATAAGCGCTCTGTCTAACGGTATCGTAGGTGTTTGGGGGAGTTTTCATCGTCAATCGGTTGTCCTGACGTAATTGAAACATGATAACCTCTTGTACATACTAGTGATACTCCTCCTCGCCCGTGTAACCATCCTAAGTCAGTATGGCTCGGAGAACTCAAAGCTTAAAGTCGCTATATCAGTCACTCACATATGTTGAATGGCTGCTATCGCCCTCACAGTAAGCACTCTACAGATGCCGGCTTCATCTTGAAACAAACAGTTTATACTCTGCTTGCTTACTGTTGTGAACAAGCATAACATGGATCAGATTGATACATATTGATACACAAATAAACGTAGCCCAAATGGGCTAATAGTTGAGTGATAAGCATGGGGCAGAATATACCTGGTACAACAGCAGTTTGTATTTGGTGCAAAAAGAGGAGAGTCCCTTATAGTTTTCTTATTTCATTAGATTTCCCTTAAAATTTATCTGAAATGCAGATTTTCCATGGAATTCCATAGAAAAATAAGTTACGCTACACATCATAAGGTTAAAAAACACATGTACTGTGTTTTCTGTGATGATAGTAAGAGGACGAAAGATATTATGATTCAGCAGCAATCACCTATAGGTAGAGAAACAGCACGGGAAATCCCTTCGCACGAAAGCCTGCTCGCGCTGCAAGTGCTTTCCGGCGATCAGGAGGCATTTGCGCATTTTGTGAAATATTATAGTGGCCCACTATACAACTATATTTATCATGTTTTGCAGGATGCAGAGCTATCAGCCGATATATTGCAAAATGTATTTACGCGCTTCTATACGTTTCTTCCGCAGATGAATCTAGATAAACCCTTCAAGCCATGGCTCTTTCAAGTCGCCCATAACTTCTGCATAGACGAAATCCGTAGTAAACGCCGGCGCATGACGCAGACTTTTTCTACCCTGATCATCATGGATGAGGAGGCGCACACGGAAGGGCTTCTGGATATTGAAGATCCCCACTCAAGCATTGAAGAGATATGTGAACGGCATGATATACAAACTTCAATACGCAGGGCGCTCAAGGCGCTCTCATTAAAAGCTCGCAATGTGGTTATCTTGCGCTGCACCTCCAATATGACATTTTCACAAATCGGCAAAGCACTCGATATGCCGGAACAAACGGCAAAGACCTATTTCTGTCGTGCAAGAAAAATACTGCGTCAGGAATTGATGAAAGACGGGATTATTGATGAGTAGATCGCGGGGCAGCGACTATCCCATGCAGGCCTAAAAAACGCAGCAGTTCTTTCATCCCGCGCTTACTGAGCAATAGCCTCAAGAAGAGAAGACATAAACACACCTGGGAAGCTGGCAAAGGCTTTTTTCACCATGAGCAAGGCCTGCGTCGCTATTGCCTGGTTATTCTGTACGCTATGCATGCGTTGTTCAAGGATAGTAGCATAACGCAGATAAAGCCGCAGTAAGTAACTGGCGTCCAGATCCTGGTTGGGTACTATACGCGAGGCGGTAGTGAGAGCCACGTGGAAACAATGATCCGCCAGGTCGAAACGTTTGAGCTGATCACTGCTCTTCCCGTCTACTTCAGCCAGGGCGATTTCTTCGGCCAGGATGCCAAAGGCAAAACATATATCCGCTAATGTAGCTGTATCATCGGTCAGGGAGTCCTTTATATGCTCAAAGGTCTGTGCCAGATCAAATGACCGGTTACAGTCTTGCACGTCATTGTCGGATATGTGCGCGCAACACCGAATGACATCCCAGGCAACATCGGGATCATTGAGGAAGCACAATACCCACTCACACATACAGACGGCCAGCCGTCTCTCTTTATCCGCAATACTGCTGTGTTTATTCAAGCGAGCAAGCATAGCACGCCATGCCGTGACATGTATAAGATAAGCCAGAGCGGTGGTAGCGGTCTGACGCATATCGGCAGGAAATTCGGCTTTCGCTTCGTAGCGCTCCATCAATTTCAGAAAAATCTTGCGGCATTGCTCATATGCATCATCAAGCGGCCGCGAGGGAATGGACGAGCCAACACTATGTTCATTGCTAAGAAGGATACCCGCAAAGACGGAAGCATTCCAGTAGCCCCAGTCGATCAGGATCATCGTCTGCATCAGGCGAGCATGCATCTCACCCACTATATCGCTGCTGATCTGATACAAGCTACAGCTCTGAGATAGATAGGTTACTGCCTGATGGAAACCCTGCTCGATCTCAGCGGTCGATAAGTCTTTCTCGGCCTCCAATCGATGGGGAGAAGCTTGAGGTAAAGCCGCATAGATACAATAACCCCATCCAAGATAGAGCTTACCAGCACTGGCGAGATTACTGGTGGACTGCAGATACCGATTTGCTTCCTCAAAATAGAGGCAGGCTTTAACATGGTAGCTCAGAGCCCGGCAATCATCACCACAACGATATGCCACCTGTTGCAGTAAATCCTCATTGGCAGGGTTATGCTCTTTCAGCAAGGTCAGGGCACGCTGGTGATAGCGCAGTGCGCTGATATAGTCATACTCGCGGGCATAATTGTTTCCCAGAACATTGCTGATAAAAGGATGGTAGTCGGAGGTAGCTAACGCCAGCGCTTGCTCCAGTGGCGCGCGCGCCCTGGCAAATTCACCATCCTCTTGTAGAACAAGGCCATTTAAGAAAAGGAGCCTGGCCTGCCGCTCCTGCCAGGTCAATCCTTGTGAAGATGAGAAAAGAGAAGAACTTCTCAATTGCGTGGGAAGCGAAAAAGGGATCTTCTGCTGACCTTTAAGGACCATATCCAGTAGAGAGATAATTTCTTGATCATCTTCTTCCTGCTGCACAGGGGAAACAGGTTGTGGGAAGTATTGATTTTTCGTCTCCGCGTCCTGTAAGTGCCTCTCAAAATCCTCTGGCGCTTGCTCCAATTTTTCTGCAAAGTGTAACAAAGCACTGTGCGACGGAATAATACTATTGCGCTCAACTGCGCTGACATACGATTTGGAAAACTGGTCAGCCCCTAACTCACTCTGAGTGAGGCCTTGCTGACGGCGCAACAGGCGAAGATATTCGCCAAAGGATTGTCGCATTAAAAACACCTCTTTCAGCGGCGTTGTTTACATCTTCATGTATCAGAAAAGCTTATTTCTATATATTGAGCATTTTAAGTAACATGTTAAAGCAACTAGAAATGTAGTATACGCAGTTCTTTCGGAGCCGTCAAGAAAGTGAAAGAAACACAGAATTTTCATTAATGGCTATCTGTCAGGTGTTCTGATACTATAAAATGATCGCCTGGCTCATGGTAAACCAGGCGATCAAGCTCTGGTGGAGATTTGCCTCCACACTACGCGAGCTAGAGATGAAAGCTAATAATGATGCTTTTTGTGGTGCGTCTGGGTACCCTGACCACCATTCGTGTTCTGGTTACCCGAATTTGTAACCGGGGCACAGGTAGCCGCGGTTGACATAGCGGCAGGAGTCGTGCCTGCCACAGGAGTTGTTCCCGCTACTGGCGTCGCGCCCGCCGCTGGATTAGCTGGAGTGCAGGCGGTGGCTACTGTTCCCAGTGTCGCCGTTCCGGTGGTGCCATTGGCGGTCACCGAGCCACAGCCAACCACCATGTTGTTCTGGGCCGGATCGGTTACAGTAAAAAACCAGTTATTGGGGATAGCCTGTATCCCCTGTAAATTGTTGATCACCGTGTTAGCCATGTTCTGGCTGTTGCCATTGGTGTTTTCCTGCTGCGTAAAGATAGGCGTACCTGTGCAGCTGTTGGTCGCGACATTCACGTTAATTAACTGATTGGGATGGTTTGGATAGGTAATATTCAATGCGACAGGCGCATTACCAGCGGCCGTGTCTAAATTGATGGTTGCTCCACCGGTTGCGATCTGCTGAACACCACCAGCGCCTGTGTTGCCGTTTCCATTACCGGTATTACCATTTCCGTTAGCCGGGAGCGGTTTGACGGTGATGGTAGCAGCCGTTACCACGCCATTACCATTCGTGGTGAGCGCGACAGGATTCTGAATGTTCAATGCACCAACGCAATTGAGTCCACCCGCACCCAGTGTCGTATTCAGGCGGTTAGCCAGGAAGGTGAACAGGCTATTAGCCATGGCGCCACCATCAGGCGATGGCACATTCTGGAAGTTCTGCATATCCAGATTCAAGCGTGGCAGCGCAACATTGACGATATTCTGGCAGTAAGTGGTTGTGCTGGCATCGTTAAGGGTCGCGGCGGGATTCTGATCGACGCCCGCCCGATAAGCATTGATCTTATTCAGGTTGGTTTGACCATTGGCGAGCACGAAGTCATCCATGGAAGGGATTAGCGCAACAGGAGGTTGCTGCTGAGCGGCGGCCTGCAACTCGTCAGTGGGCAGGGTAGCCGTCGGAGTACCTGGATTTACCTGGTCAGGAATGGTAAACGGTGTACAGCCAAGGGCCGGGTCAAGGATCTTGGAGACCAGCGCGTTATCGCTGGGATTACCCAGAGTGGTTGCGCCTTGCAGTTTGGCCTGGTTGGCAGCATTTAACTGGGCAATCTGGCCATTGGCCGTAGCAAGATACTGAGTCTGCACATTGTCGCTCTGGTCCATATCAACGATACCGAAATCGCGGGTCGAAGGACAGGTCATGCCATCTTTGGCCATACCCAGCGCTGGAATCGTGATCTTTCCTGCGGCGATCAGCTGATTCGCCGTCTGAAAGAAGTTGACCGCGTTACAATAGCCGAACTGCCCAAAGGGTGAGTTGGCGAGACCATTCACACAGTTACCCGTATTCATACCAGGTCCGGCCACCTGCATCTGTCCCTGTTGGGCGACATTCTGGGCCTGGGCCTGGGTCTGCTGCTGATTCTGGGCAGCATTGGCATTCGCCTGCTGGGCGGCTGCGTTCGTATTCTGGGTCGCGGCATTGTTGTTCTGGGCGGCCGCCTTAGCATTGTTCTGCAGTGTCAAAACGGTTCCGTTATCACCAAACCAGATGCCCACGACCGCCCCGGCCGGTAGCTGAGGCGCGACCGGCGCTACAGCTGGCTGCGTCCCCTGGTCGACAACCACTGGCTCATAGGCAGACATCTGCCCGGTCTGCGGATCCAGGATCACCGCCTGCACAAAGGCGGCCTGATTGACGTTGGCTTCATGACAGGCGCCCTGAGCCGGATTGGTAGCGACGAGCTGATAGGGGGTTGCCAGTCCCTGTGCCGTTAACGGGTTAGCAGGAATTATCAATGTACAGTTCATATTAACCGCTGCGGCCGCGTGTGACGCCAGGCGCGGTATGATAACAAATACACTGACGCCAATAAGCATGACAATCGCTGTAACTGCGGCTCCGATGAGCATCAAAGGCGAAAAACGTTTCTGCTTGCGCATGCTCGCAGAACTTCTTAACATTTTTGCCGGATCGCGTGGTTTCGTCAACATATGCTTTTTAACCTCTTCAGTAACTTGCGCGGCTTATAACCTGACAAGCCGCCTTCACTTCATGATCTCTTGTCGTCAACCGCTAAAACTTCAGGTGCGCTGCCGGGGTAGCGTTGGTAATTGGTGGTGTGGTGGTCGTTGTCGACGGCACTACGGTAGGCATCGTCATGGTTACACCCGCTCCCGTAGTGGAGACGGCGTGGAATTCAAAGGTGTTGTCTTTGCGAGGCGAAAGGTATCCCGCCCCCTTGAGGAACGCGGGCGCGGCGGCAACATTCTTGAGCAACAATGGTGGGAATGCCTCGTTATCGATCGGCAGCATGGCTCCGATGAGCCGCCCTACTACGCGATGCTCAGACTCAATCGCGGCCAGCTGCGCGGCTACCTGCGCCAGGTCTGGCCGCCCCAACATCGCCAGCTCTTTTACCGCAGCCAGGTATGCAGCCACGAAAGCCGATTCCAACTGCTGCTGCGTCTTGAGGAAGAGCTCAAGATTTTTAAAGGTGTCGCGACCGAAGGGGAAGCTGAAGTTCTTAGCCGCGGACTTTGCTCCCTGCTTGTTCAAAAATAGGAGATGGAGCTGTTCCTCGACCAGGGTGGCTTTGAGATTGATACGCGTGGCCTCCTTCAGTCCTAATTTATCAGCATGGGAAAGGACCAGTGAATAGAAAGTCACAGCCAGGGTTTCGGCCGTTGCTGCAATGTTCAGGATGGCTGTAATGGCCTGATTATTGGCTACCGGTGTCGCCTGATTAGGAGCAGCGGCATGCGCACCCTGGCTGGGCTGCTCGGTAAATAGTACGCCTGCTCCAACTGCACCACCAGCAACGGCCAGTCCTGTTACTCCAACAAAGGCGCCTTTCAAGGCGGAACGGCGCGAGTGGTTGCGCGTTGGCATATTCAAACCTGGTTTCATGATTCTTAATCCTTTCTTTACCTGAAGAACTATTACTTTCTGTCATTGAGAGCAGAAATGTTAAACATAGTCTGACAGCCTGTTTTCCAGTCATCCTTGCCATATTCACTGATGCCATGAACGTTGTCCACTGGCCTCTGTGCCAGGCTGCACCAGGTCACCATCGCGTGACTTTTAAGAAGCATAACATACGTAAAAGATCTCTACTATCAGAGAATGCAAGTACCCATATTAAAGTACTAATATGGTATTGAGAAAAATTAACCGCTTTAAATTATTTTAGGGGTAATAGTACTAGAGAAGAAGGGTATAGTAAAAATATGGCTCTTTAAACGTGAAGGGAATATCACATCCATTATGGGATCGATATGGCGGCGGCGAGAGGACATTATCGATGTGAAGTGGGTAATGTAGTACTATTTCTACTGTGCATAAAAATGGCGCGGTGGTCTATGCCGCTACTTCAGTAGCATAACATATTTCACCGCGCCTGTACGGATGATTAAGATATCATTAACCGGTTTGCTCAGGATGTGGCAAGGACAGGGGTACGATTGGCCAGATAGTTCTGAAGCAACTCTTCCCCCTGAGGACTTACCAGAAACGTGACGGTATCACCAGCCTGAATCACGCTGCTCCCACGTGGAAAGATTAATTCGCCATTGCGTCGGATCGACACAATCAGACATTCGGAAGGGAGATGGGCGTCGCGCAACGGTTTGTTTACCAGAGGGGCATGTTCCTCTATTTTCGCCTCTAACATGACCGTACCCTCTACCACCCCACGCATGCGGCGAGAGTCCTTGGCCAGCGTCCGCCGATATATCTGCGCGATGCTGGCGGCTGAGAGGATACCAAGAATCTTGCGCGCCGGCGATAGTGGATCACTATCAACAACAGGAGCCCAGCTCACGCGGGCACTGGTTAATTGCTCCAATGCTTCATCAAGGGTAGCATAGGAATCGAGCGTGACAACATTCGTATTCATAATCTCTTTCAGGGATTTGTCCGCACGCTGGTTCGCTGGCAGGCGTTGGATATCCGTAATGGTTACGACACCCCGTAAATTGCCATCATGATCAACCACAGGGGCACCGCTAACAACACCGTCCGCCAGCGCCTTTTCAGCATCGGCTACCGTTTGAGAGGTTAAGAAGCATTGCTTTAACGGAGTCATCGCCTGGTGTACAGACAGGGTGGACAGCAGTGGAAATGACATCTGCAAGCGGTGCGCCGGCGAATCAGCTTTGGTATTGACCTGGCTACTATAGATGGTATCTTTTCCAACTAAGATTGATGAGATACTGACCGCGATCATGGCTGGAGCGAGCAGCGAAAGGTTGCCAGTCATCTCAGCAACCATGAGCATAATGGCCAGGGGCGCATGCGCGATCCCCCCGAAGAGGGCCATCATCGCCACAATCACAAAGGGTCCTGGAATAGCCGGTACCCCGGGCAGGACATGGTAGCTAAGACGCCATACGGCGGCGCCCACCATGCCTCCGATCACCATACCGGGACCAAAGATACCGCCAGATCCGCCAGATCCTACCGTGAGTCCAGTGGTGAGGATCTTCACAAATGGGAGCAACAGGATGATCCAGATGGGCAATGAGAGCAGGCCAGTTCCCATGCTAACCTGAACCCAGCCATATCCCATGCCAATCGCCTGCGGAATAACCAGGCCAATCAGGCCAACAAGCAAACCACCAATGCCTGGCTTCACCCAGTTTGGCAACGGCAGATGATGAAATTGATGGGTAAGGCCATAGAAGCCACGCGCATAAAGACGACCAATAAATCCACACAGAATACCAATTACCACATAATAGAGTAGCTGTGGTGGCGAGCTGAACGCGAGATCTCTAGGCACCGAAAAGATTGTGTGCCAGCCAGAATAAGCGCCAAATATGCTATAGCCAACAATCGAGGCGATCAGCGCGGGCATGATAGCTTCCACCTCAAGATCGTCTTTATACAGGATCTCGGCGGCGAGGATAGCGCCTCCTAGAGGCGCGCTAAAGATAGCGCCAATACCAGAACCCATACCAGTTGCCAGCGCGATGCGCCGATCCTGAGCGTCCAGGTGCAGCACATTAGCCATAATCGAGCCGAAGCCCGCGCTGATCTGGGCGGCCGGTCCTTCACGTCCAGCAGAACCACCCGTGCCAATGGTAATGGCCGATGCCACCAGCTTGATGAGAGGAATGCGCGCCCTGATCGAGGTGCCTTCATGAAAGGCTTTAATCGCAGCGTCCGTACCATGTCCCTCAGCCTCAGGTGCCCAGGTAAATACAATAAAACCAGCCACCAATCCACCCAGCGTCGTGACAACGGGCAACAGCCAGGGGCGCGCCGAGCTCCAGAAAGACATGATAGTCGTTGGCCCCTCACCCGCTGGGCTGGGCTGTACATAGCCAACCAGTTCTTCGATAAACCAGTGGTTGGCATAATGGATCGCGGTATAAAACACGATAGCCCCTATCCCGGCAACGATTCCGATGAGAGTACTTAAGACCAACCACTTCAAAAGATAGCGAGGACTTTCAAAGCTGCGATGCAGACGATTAAAACGAAATAAGCGCCGCACCAGGCCGGCATTCCCGGCCGATTCTGAAACCATAAGTTATACTCCATATATGTTCATTTTGATAAAGTAAGCAGAGTATTAATCCCATGTTTAATGAATGGTTGCCCACTCATTAAACATGGCAAAAGGGAACGACCTGATACAACAAAGGGAATATACATGCTACAACCTTAACATCAATCATAGGAGGATCCTTAAATCCTATGTACGAGCTTCTTCCAGGTCGCTGTAATCAGTATACAACATAAATGGGCAATCGGTCAATAAAAACCTTTCAGCGCCTGCTCATGGCGTTGTACGGCGCAGTATCAAATCGATCACGCCTTGAAAGGTGGGAATCTGCGCGCAAAAGATCAACAAAAACGTCGCGAGTTTGTCAGGCGTGGGCTGGCTGAGCATTGAATAAAACCAGCTTCCAATGCGCGCCCCGATGAGCATGGTCCCAATAGCTGGCGGCACCAATAATATCATCCAGAACGTTGTATGCCAGATCGCAAATGTGCAGCAGCTAAAGACAACGCCGCAGATGATATAGCAGACCTGATTTCTTAAACCACACCTGCGACATAGTTCAAACGCCACCGCTGCCACCAAGAGGGGAGCTGGCACCCAGATCGAGGGCTCATGCCATGCCACAGCCAGGATGTCGAGTGGATGAGAGGCACCATGGTAGTGCAACAGCATGAGGGTGTAGAGGTTGCGTGTGGCGATAAAGCACGTCCAGCATAAAGGAGCAACCAGAAAAATTCGTAAGCGCCGGTCCATACAACGCAGTAAAGCCAGCGCAGCACCGGCAAAGAAAGCCACCTGCGGAATGAACAGGGGACAGGTCTGCCTCGTCAGGCCATGATTCAAGTAGATGCGATACATGTGTTGCGCGTCAGGCTCTGTGCGCACAACCGGGAGATTTGCCAGCGCATGCAGTAAATGCGGGGAGTAGTTCAGGTAGAAGGGTCCTAACATAGGAGGACACATGAACTCTATCACGAGCACCGCGATTACAATGTTGGTAAACCAGGATAGGGGACGGTAGTGTCTGAAGGCGATGCGACAGGCGGCAAAGCCAAAGATGATGGTAAACCAGCACCATCCCAGCATATCGTGCGGCATGGACCACTGGGTCTCGTCCAGGCCAAATGCCGAATGCCAGAAGTTATCCAGTATAATCGTAATACATAACAAGGCCAGCCCACTTCCCAGTATGAGAAGGGCCGCTGGAACGCGAAAGGGGATGCGAGGCAACCGCACTGAGGGACCAAACCAGATACGCAGCGAGGGGGTCAGAGCCAGGATCGCCACCAGTGCTCCCGTACTGGCTGTGACAACGAAGACAAAAAAGTGAGGAGGTGACCAGAAGGTATCAAAACGCCTGGTCGCGTGCCAGATACGATCCCAGAGCTTTCCGCTACCGGTTCCGACAAAGAACAGCACAAATGTAAACCAGAAAAGACCATAGGCCCACTTTACACTCCGGGGTTCATTACGTCTCCTATATGACATTGTGTGCAGAGGCAAGTAAGCATCAGGTTCCTGATTTTCATCAGCAGCGGGCGTGTATGTTAGATCATTCATAGTGTATTGCCTCCTGACATGCTAACTTTGGCTGTATCTCTATAGACCACAAAATCAGCAATGCCAATAAAAGCTGACCACCAAGTCATCGTAAAACTATAAGTCAGAGGTTAGTAGCATCAACTATACATGCTGAGAATAGTGTGTGAGATGCTCCTCTTCTTTTTATGAATGATCGCCCACCCATAATTTTTCTGAAGGGGTCAAAGAGCGCCTACTTTGCATTGAAGAAAATACTTTGACTTTCTCAATAAAGTGTGATACACCAGTATAGAAGCTGAGATCATTGCGTGTCGCGAAGATCCATTGCTTATTCTGTCGCGATATTGGAGTTGGGCAAGCTGTTCCATGCGCCTTGCAAAGATAGACATGCGGCCCGGTCATCCATACCGCTATAATTGGCCAGCATTTTTACTGACTACCGGCCCACCAATGTGATACGATAAAGGATACAGAAGGAAACAAAAGCGAAAACCAGGGAGGAACTGATGCCAAAAATCGTAGATGAGCAAATGCGAGAGGCCACACGCCAGCATATTATCCATGAGGCGGCCCACGAGTTTGCTCGTCTCGGCTTCGACCAGGCAAATATCAATCTTATCGCGGAGAAAGCTGGCATCGGCAAAGGAACAATCTACCTTTATTTTGAAAATAAACGCGAGCTTTTCCTGGCCATGTTGCGCTTCATCGCCCAGACTCAACTGGCAGCCATTCGTGGTGCTCTGGCTCAGAATGGAGATCTTCAGACGCGCCTGGAACAGCTCTTTCTGGCATTCGTCCGCCTGGCAGAAGAAGAGAGCGACTCCTTTAACGTCTATATGAGCGCCCTGTATGGCGTCAATCGCGCGTTCAGGACGGAAGCCACAAAACTGCTGCGTGACTACGTGGCGGTAATTGCCATGGTGCTAGAGGAGGCCCAGGCTCGTCATGAAATTCACATCGATGATGTTGATACCACAGCACTGATGGTGCTCTCACTTACAGAATCCTTTATTCTATCTGCCCGTGTCCTGGGTCAGTCACAACAGAGCCTGATGGCGCAGGCCACACGCACTGCGCAGTTCATCCTGCAAGGACTGGGCACACCTCTCCAACCAGAATGATTATTTGAAACTTTCTTGGGCGCTCAAAAGTGTCACTATAAGAAATTCTTTCGTTCCTCACCGAATTTCGAGGGTGAAAAAGATGCAATACCAGGAAAGTAGTATGAAAGAGCCCGACAACCAGGAGAAAATCATCTTAGTTGTTGAGGACGATAAACGTATAGGTTATCTACTTAGCGAAACTATTGAAGAGGAAACACCCTATCGCGTTATGCTTGTGCCGGACGGCTTCCAGGCATTAAAAATTATCCGAACAATAAAACCGCACCTGTTTCTGGTTGATTATATGCTTCCATCTATGGATGGCTTAGAGTTGTATGACCAGCTTCATGCCTTAGAAGAATTTAAGCATATACCAGTTCTTTTTATGAGCGCGACCCCTCCAACACGGGCTCTTCAAGAGCGTGGTGGTATCTGCTGCATCAAGAAGCCGTTTAACCTGGAAGAGTTATTACAGGCTATTGAACGCTGCCTCTTAGAAGATAAGGTCTCATAAAGCAACACGGGTAGTCAGTTTCTTCTGATGATACGATCATATGATCCTGACTACCCATGTTATGTGTAGCGGGAACGTTTTAGCTGCAGATCCTTCTTCCTGAGGTAGAGGTAGAATAATGGAAAAAGTGCTACCTTCTCCGGGGACGCTCTGAACCTCCATGTGTCCTCCATGTTGTTCCACAATCGCACGCGTAATATAGAGTCCCAGACCCAGACCGGTAAATTCGCCCTCTTGCACATTGCTATTGGGAACACGATAGAATTGCTCGTAGATATGTGAGAGGTGTTCAGCGGAGATCCCTGAGCCACAATCAGTTACCGACAGACAGACCTCCGTTGACTGTTGCTGCAAGGTGACCGTGATAGGTGTTCCTTTGGGCGAATATTTGCGCGCATTGGAGAGTAAATTGAGAAATGCCTGTCTGATACGATTGCTATCAATGTTCACTTCAAGGGTCTCATGCTGGTCCAGACAACAAGGGGTGGCGATATCAGCCACCATGAATTCATCCAGCACATTCTGACATAATTTGATCAGGTCATACGAATCGCGTTGCAGGATAAACTGGCTTGTCTGAATATGGATCGCATCGCGTAGATCCTGGATCAGTACACCCAGATGATCGGCCGAAGCCTCCATGGTCTCAATATCGCGAATAACCTTGTCAACGGCCCCGTGGTTTAGCCGTCGATGTGCCAGTTGAAGCAATCCTTTTAAGCTGGTCAGTGGGGTCGCCAGTTCATGTGCAACCATACTGAGCATACGATCCTTGGCCTCATTGACCGACATAAGCTCCCTGGTGCGTTGCTCAACCTGGCTCTCCAGGGAATGTGCATACTGCTCCAAAGCCTGCTGCTTCTCTTGCACCAGGCGCAATAGCTGACGCGTTTGCAGAGCACGTCGGACGGATGCTACGAAAAAATCGCGATCAATGGGCTTCAGGGTATAGTCATACGCACCTTCCTGCAAAGCCTGCATTGCCAGTTCATGCTCGCCATGGCCGGTAATCAGTAAGACCGGTATCTCAGGCATATTTTCATGCAGATTCGCCAGCAACTGCATCCCGTCCATGCCGGGCATCTTGATATCGCTTATCACCGCGTCGTAATCTTTAACCTTGAGCAGCGAAAGCGCTTCAAAGGCTGAAATGGATGTGTCCACCTCAATATCACGCATGCGCAGCCGGAACGTGCGAGAAAGGGCGCTTAATGCCGCGCTGTCATCATCGATAAGCAGGATGCGCGGGGTACGCTTCTTTTTCTCTTGCTCCATCTCCATTAAAGGAGTGGTCGAGCGTGGGCATATCATGTTTTGTTCTTCTCGATACTGTTCCACTTTTGTATGTCCTCCTACGGAACTGCTTCCTCAGCCTGCTGCAAAAGAGGAAGGTGGATTACAAAGGTGGCCCCTTCACCCGGATGGTTTTCAAGGACGATGGTTCCTCCACAATCTCGGATAATGCCATAGGTGATAGAGAGTCCCAATCCGGTTCCCTGCCCAACCTCCTTCGTGGTGAAGAAAGGATCAAAAACGCGCCTCTCCAGTTCCGGTGGAATTCCAGTTCCTGTGTCGCTCACACGTATCTCGACAATATCCTCGTTAACCGTACAACTGATGGTGACACGTTTCTGTTGACTCTTGACCATAGCATCGCGCGCGTTGGTAAGCAGGTTCAGAAATACCTGCTCCAATTGAATCGCGCTTCCAAATACTTTGACCTCATCAGGCGGAAAATTGAGGCACACCTCTATCTGACGCAGGCGCAGCTGTTCCTGAATGAGCATCAGGGCTTCGTGCACAACGAAGCCGAGCAAGATCGGTTCTCGGCGCGCTGATGCTGTTCGGCCAAAAGTACGCAGGTGGGAAATGATGCTGGTGGCCTTCCCAACCTGCTGCATGGTGTTGCGCAGTTCTTGCAAAAGGTGCTGGGGTTCTGTACTCGCCAGACCCAGTTCGACCATGTCGATGGCATTGCCCACAAACAGATTAATGCCGTTCAACGGATTATTCAGCTCATGGGCTACCCCGGTCGTCAATTCACCCAGTGTGGCGAGCTTTCCGGCCTGCACCAGTTGCTCGTGCTTCTCGCGCAACTCCTGCTCCTGACGTTTGATCTCCTCGGTAGTCTCCTTCAGGTCAGTCATAATATGGATCATCGCTTTACGACTTTCCTCCAGGCGCAGATTAGAATGATGAGAGTCCTGCAGAATATGCAGAAGCGTACGGCGCGAATTATCCAGGCGCACCGTCTGTTGAGCCATGCCACGTCGGTCCTGCTCATAGTCGGCCAGGATGTGAATCATGGCTTTGCGTTGATCCGATAGCTGCTTATTGAGCTTATTCAAACCATGCAAGATATGGATCAGGGCACGCCGCCTCTCTTCGCTCCTCATGATGCGCGTCTCAAGCGTCTGATGGTACTCTAACTGACGCTGGTATTCCCGTTCTAACCACTGGCGGTCATGCAGCTTATCGCCGGCCCCCATCATCACAGTGTCTGATGGATCGGAGGTGTTCATTGTTTAATTCCTTGCTCCCGATTATCTACCTGCAGCAAAAGGCTCTCAATGCGCTTTTCAAGGGCAATCATCTTTAGCTCACGGCCAACCACCACCTCTTCAAACTTTTCCAGGTCCAGGATCTTTTCCTGCAATTCTGCTTTCGACTCCTGAAGATCCTGTAACACCTTCTCATAAGCACGCATATCACGCAGGATACCAATGGCACCAATAACGCGTCCGTCGGTATCGCGCAAGGCTGAAGCATTCAGCGTGGTGGGAATCACTTCACCCGAAGCGCTGCGGGGATTGAGGCGCGCATTACGCGTGACGCCACGGGCAATTACCTCGCGTAAGGCGGCCAGAAACTCTCGCGTCTCTTCTGGACCAATGAAGCGCGAGAGCGATTGCTCCAACACTTCATCAGGACGGAAGCCGAGCAGTTCATAGACCGCGTCATTGGCCTGCAGGATCTTACCTTCCAGATCTGAGACAAACACCGGGTCCGGCGCGTTCTTAATCAAACTATCGGAATAGGCCAGGGCCTTATCCAGTTCGCGCATGTCACGCAGAATACCGATGGCACCGATAGCTCGTCCATCAGCATCGCGCAGAGCCGAGGCGTTCAGACTGGTGGGGATAATCTCACCCGAAGCGCTGCGGGGATTGAGGCGCGTATTGCGCGTGACACCGCGCTCAATTACTTCACGCAGGGCGGCGGTAAATTCCCTGGTCTCCTCCGGACTGATGAAGCGTGAAAGCGATTGCTCCAGCACCTCGTCGGTGCGAAATCCCAGTAGCTCATAGACCGCGTCGTTGGCCGAAAGGATCTTACCTTCCAGATCTGAGACAAATACCGGGTCCGGCGCGTTCTTAATCAGGCTATCGGCATAGGCCAGGGCTTTATCCAGTTCACGCATGTCACGCAGGATACCAATGGCGCCGATGACATGTCCATCACTGTTACGCAGAGCCGAGGCGTTCAGACTGGTGGGGATAATCTCACCCGAAGCGCTGCGGGGATTGAGGCGTGCATTGCGCGTGACACCGCGCTCAATTACTTCACGCAGGGCGGCGGTAAATTCCCTGGTCTCCTCCGGACTGATGAAGCGTGAAAGCGATTGCTCCAGCACCTCGTCGGTGCGAAATCCCAGTAGCTCATAGACCGCGTCGTTGGCCGAAAGGATCTTACCTTCCAGATCTGAGACAAATACCGGGTCCGGCGCGTTCTTAATCAGGCTATCGGCATAGGCCAGGGCTTTATCCAGTTCACGCATGTCACGCAGGATACCAATAGCGCCAATAGCGTGACCATCGGCATTGCGCAGAGCCGAGGCGTTCAAGCTGGTAGGAATGATCTCGCCTGAGGCGCTGCGAGGATTAAGGCGCGTATTGCGCGTGACACCGCGCTCAATTACCTCGCGCAGGGCGGCGGTAAATTCCCTGGTCTCCTCCGGACTGATGAAGCGCGAGAGCGATTGCTCCAGTACCTCGTCGGTGCGAAATCCCAGCAATTCATAGACCGCGTCGTTGGCCGAAAGGATCTTGCCTTCCAGATCCGACACAAATACCGGGTCCGGCGCATTCTTGATGATGATATCAGCGTCAAGCGATCCATGCGATTTTACCGGGTAATGCCTTGTTGAAGAGGTATTCGCTGCGGTTGCGGGCATATAATCGGACATACAGGCCTCCACTTTATATCAAAGCGACATGCAAGCGGCAATGTTCTTTTAGTAAAACATCTTCTAACTAGCAGGCAACTCTACGAGTGACGCTATACTAATCTGCTCATACCGCGAACAGCCTCGCGGCTACCGCCATAGGCTCATCTATAAATAGGAGAGATCAACGTATAGATCATAATATAATGTCTATACGAATGTCAACCAAATAAAATTAACTGTAGACCTCTATTTAACAATCTGATTCATATTTAATGCATGCAATTTTCGGCATTTTATTATTAGTAAATCTCTTACCAAAGAAACACATTACTGCAAAGAAGAATTTATTGACAGCAGTTTCCCGGTGACAAGCCAGAATCGACATCACCACTCAGAGTGTGTCTTACTCTCTTCTCCCTGGAGGCACATGAGTACCTCCGCACGCGCGTCCGCTACGCGGCCGTGCTGGTTTTGTGTGTTGGGGCAGTGCGTACGCACTGCCCCAACACACAAAGGACTTTTGAGCACCACAGGTGCGAAAACACCTGCCCCCCAGGGTGACGGGAGTAAGACACATTCTCATTCCATGCGGGGTGGTCCCTGTTGAATGCGGGTACGCATACCTTCTATTCCTCCCGTACTCTGTGGCGTATCCCAAATAGCTTCTATCCACCAGGTAACCCCTGCCTGGGCATATGGACGCACCGTAGCGGCAGCCTGCTCAGGATCATCACCAGAAGTTTGACCTTCAGTGATGATATCAAGCGGGGCTGCTGTAGTGCGCTGTGCCATAATAGTCTGCCTGGCTTGCTGAATCTGGTCCGCGGTCCCACTTAATTTCACTCCATCCCAGCGTGCCGCGCGGCGCAGCTGGCTTTGTTTGTCACTTCCGTGCACCCAGATCGGGATGCGCGGCCTCTGCAGCGGCGGCATACCATTGACCTCATTGATCTGATAGTAAACACCGTCATAGGAGAATGTTTCTCCATTCCACCACCTGTCGACAATATCCAGCCCTTCATCTAGCATCTGTGCACGAATCTTATAATCCTTCACGATACCCATTCTTTCGAGTTCAACAACCCCTAATCCAACCGGCAGAATAACCCGCCCTTGAGAAAGATGATCAAGTGTGGACGCTTCGCTGGCCACCTTCCAGGGTTGCTGACGCGGTAATGGCGTGACCATCGTGCCCAGGCGTACACGATCCGTGTGCAGGGCCACAGCAGTCAACGCAACCCACGGATCGGTCCCTCCACCATCCCAGTAAAAGACTCCATCCCATCCCACGTTTTCAGCCTCTTGAGCTAATTCAACCAGTGTATGGGCGTCCACATAAGGGAACGCAAGTCCATATTGCATCGATAACTCCATTTCCTTCTCATGACAATTTTATATAGAGCTCACATAGTGTACGTGTCATTTCATGACACCTTTCGTCATATACCGGCCAGGGAATATTTGGAGGATATGCATTTTGGTATCTGTGTCTATTGACAATACGAGCAGATAAAAACACATAATAGCTATACCATAAAAGTCGGATTTGGCAGAAAAACTATGATATCGTGTCCGTGATGCATAAGAGAGGAACACTTCATTCATGGCACCGACGCGTACTGGTAGCAAACGGCTACTGCATGATCTCAATCAGAGCATTGTATTTAATCTGATCATGGAACATCAAGCAATTTCACGCATAAAGCTGGCTCGTAAAAGCGGTTTACCAGCATCAACCATCACAAAGATTGTAGGCAATTTACTGGCCGCCGGGCTAGTGCTGGAAGTCAGCGCTGATGAGTCCAGCGGTGGCAGGCGGCCTGTGCTATTGAGCATCAATGCGTCCGCTGGTTATGTCGTTGGAGTGAGATTGCGTGAAGCGACAATCACATTAACGATATGTGACCTCCAATGCAATAGTACCTATACCAGAGAATGCTCATACCAGCCTGGCACTGCTCCACAGCAAGTAATTACCATCATGGCGACGGCGATCAGAGACCTGGTTGCTGAAGCAGGACTTACCATGCAGCAAATTTTTGGGGTTGGTATCGGCCTCTCTGGCCTGATCGATTCGGCCCGGGGCTTATGCCGCGTCTCTACAATCCTTGGCTGGCAAAACGTTGAGCTTGGACCAGCATTGGAACGTCAACTCAAGATACCGGTGCGCGTCGATAACGATGTCAATACGCTCAGCATCGCCGAACACCTGTTTGGGCAGGGACGGGAGGCGGATAATTTTTTACTGGTAACTATTGGACGCGGGATCGGCATGGGCATTGTTCTGGGAGGTGCGATTTATCGCGGCTCATTTGGGGGCGCAGGTGAGTTCGGGCACATGACAGTTGATGTGCGACCGGATGCGCCTCTCTGTAATTGTGGAAAACGTGGCTGCCTGGAGGCGCTGGCCTCCGATTACGGGATTGTGCGTACCGCGCTGGGAACCGATCCCGGCCATGCCATTGAAGATGCGATCGTGAACTTAATAGCCCGCGCCCATGCTGGGGAGTCTGAAATCGTAGCAATCTTCCGTCAAGCCGGGATAACCATGGGCATCGCCATCGCTAACCTGATCAATATCTTTGAACCCTCTCATATCTTAATCGCCGGTGAGGGTCTGAGAGCAGGCGATCTTTTCCTGGAACCTATGCGGCAGACCATTCCGCGGCATACCTTTGATGCGCGCGACGATATCGAGCTTCTCATCTGCCCTACCAGCGATGATTTATGGGCTCGTGGCGCAGCCAGCCTGATCTTACATGAGATTTTTCAATCCCCTATCTATGAGGACGAAGAGGCGCTCGCGCTTGATGATCTTGTTTCACAGGCTAGCAAAGCGCAGAAACACCATAAAAAGTAGGATGTGAGAGCGCGACGTCTGCTGTCTTTATCTATTGCCCGGCGGCAGCTAGCACAGGTTGAAACGCATAGATCGGTCCAATCGTATCTTATGCATCGAGAGATGCTAACACAAGAAATATGGGACCATAAAAGATTATGAAGCGTGATAAACTCTTGCTCATTGGTGCATTGACGCAATTTACCCTTTTTATTCCTGCGACGATCTGGGCGATCAGGCAAAAACAACCTCGCATTGAGGTAGCTATCGCCCGCCGCATGCAACAAAAACAATCTCCATTTTCACATGGTACTGTACATGTGTTAAATAAAATCCTATGTTCTTCTGCCGCCCTTGATATTCTGATATTTCCAATGGCAGGATTATTGTGGAAGAAACATCGACAATATGATGCACTGCTCACCCTGGCAACGTACTGGTTCAGTCAGCTCATCAAGATGGGAATCAAATATGCAGTCAGGCGCCCTCGCCCTGATCCTCAACTCATGCGTACCACAAAACCCAGGAACAGCAAAAGCTTCCCAAGCGGAGATGTTGCCTCTACGGTACACTTCTGGGGATGGCTGATGACCCTGATGCTCGGCTCAAAAAACATCAGTAAACCGCTTAAAGCTTTATCAGTGAGCATCGTCGCGCTATTGACAGCGTTTGTCGGTCCAGCCCGCATCTATCTCGGTGACCACTGGACCTCAGATGTTCTCGGCGGCTACCTGCTGGGCGGCGGATGGCTGTGCCTATCACTGTATACATATAGGAAATGGCAAGCGGCAGACACCTCCTGCGTATACCCACCCATCCGTCGACTCCAATGAAAAGATCGGCTGCGACCTGGCATCTGGACCAGGTCGCCGTCACCTTCACTATTGCCTACCAGTTAGTATAAGGAGGATTGTCGTAGAACGAGCGCCAGTCAGCGTGTAGATGTGGCTGGTCAGACTGCCAGGGTTCGATGTAGCTGGCATTCTCCTGATTGGCGTAACCCTGCAGGGTGGTCCATTCACTATAAGAGCTGACGGCAATATCTACCGCCTGCCCGAATGTATGCGAGCTGCAGGTGGCCGATCCGCTCACCAGTGCGTTGTGCGCCGGGTCACGGTAACCGCTGGTGATCGTGAGCGGACCACCCCAATCGCTACGGATATTCTGCACGTGCTGCACCATGATAGGATCGACCACAGCATCGGAAACAGTGATATTGTGTAGAAACTCGCTCAGCTGAAAATTGGTGGCCACATGGTACGCACCGGTGGTGCTATCGTTAGGGATAAACCAGATTGGCGTGTTGTAGCAGGTATCATTATACTGGGCATATTGGGCGGTAAGGCTGGCATTGGTCTCCATCCTGATAACAACACCACTGGGATACTTGGCAGCACCCACCACATTACTCGTCGCCACACGATTTCCGCTGGCATCATAAGCCTGCAGCTGGAAATAGCGATAGCCGATTGAGGAGTCAAGTGAAAGGGTTGAAGATGAACTGCTGCCAGCAATTCGTTGCTGGACCGTGAAGGCGTTTGTCATCCCTGGACGCATGGAGGCGATGAGGTTGTATGTACTGGCCCCCACGCTATTGTTCCATGAGAAGCTCAGTTGATCACCAGTATAAACCTCCTGCGATATTCCGAGGCTCAGGGTCGCCGCATGTGCCGCCGAGCCATTGTAAATAGCACAAATAGCGAGGCCTAGTAGCAACAGGACCGCAACCAGAGCAGATCGCAGGCGAGTGAAATACTTTCGCATGAGAGTTTCCTTTCCATAAAAAAATGATGGTGATGACTCTCCAAAAAAGGACAGGCTATGCAACGATCCCGCCAACCAGCGCGCACCATGTATTCGTCTGCACATTGCCATTGACTGGCAAACCCATATTGCGCTGGAAACTTTGCACCTGGCCCATAGTGGCGGGGCCAAATTGCCCATCAACGCTACAGGCATAGCCCTTGCTGTTCAACTGGCTCTGAACAGCCTTTACCCCATCACCCGAGCTCCCATTTGTGAGAGGTGTAACAAGTGCCTCCCACGTCTGCTGGCCAACGATGCCATCCGCGCCAAGTCCTTTCGACGACTGGAAACTGGTCACACTCGCGGCCGTACCACTTCCAAAGCTTCCATCCACGCTCGTACTGTACCCATGGGAACTCAGCAAATATTGAATGGTGCTCACATTCTCGCCACTGATCCCATTTTTAATCAGGGGCCACGTACGCGCGGGCAGGGTCTGGCCCAGCCTGGCGAGCACCTGCAGACGCAGATCACGCAATCGTCCGTACAACTGTGTGCCAGGACAACCGGTGTTGTAGAAGTCGCGATGTCCAAAGATGGCATTGGCATTGAGGCCATACTGCTGGCAGATATAGGTACATAAATTGATCAGCGAGTTCCAGAGAACATCGGGTGGAAGGATTGAGTTGTAGCTTCCTTCATCTTCAATACCGATTGCATAATCGTTGAGCACCGGACAATGCGCCCCCTGCACCATCTGCATTCCCCCTTGTAGTGTTTGCAGGCTCTGGTGGCGCCCCTCCATAATGTAACCGCCACGGCTGATGGTGAAATGTTGACCTGTATCGATCCATCCATTGGCGAAGTGAGATTGTTGGATCGAACGGGCCAGCGCATAGGCCGCACTTTGTGAGTTGTCAGTCGTATTGGGAGTATCGGTATGATGCACGAGAATGGTAGTAGGCTTATACGAGAAGACAGTAATCGGTGCTCTAGCCGGTTGCGCGCCCCAGGCCGTGGTGCCGGAGATCGTAGGGGCCGCCGACACATCGGGCGAAAAACAGAGTATGAGTTGAGCTCCACCCAGCGCGGCTACGGTACCAGCGCCAAGCTTGATCAACGTGCGGCGATCCAGCGTCCATGTCTGTGGATCGCGCGCCACAGAGGAATGTTCCATAGCGTAATCCTTTACACTCATAGATCAACAACATTGTAGGCGAGGGAATAGTAAGAACCATCAGGCACATCTGGCACTGATGATGCGGTTCTCTCATAGAGAGCATATCCATTTTCATGAAAAAGCTAGTTTTTAGGACCAGGACTTGATGTAGCTGCGTTTCTTTAGGCTACCATGCCACCGACCAGCGCACACCACGTATTCGGACCAACATAACCTACAACCGGCAGCCCCATGTTGCTTTGAAATTGTTGCACCACGCTTGTAGTGATGGGACCAAACCGACCATTAACAACGCAGGCATAACCCTTACTATTTAACTGGCTTTGGAGCGCCAGGACCCCATCTCCTGCGCTTCCAATCGCCAGCGGCGTAATCAACGTCTCCCATGTCTGGGGGCCGACAAAGCCGACTGCGCTGAGACCTCTGGCTGCCTGGAACTTGGCGATATTGCTCGCTGTGCTATTCCCGAACATGCCGGTCACATCCGTGTGGTAACCATACGAGCGCAGCAAATATTGAATGGTCTTTACATTTTCGCCGCTGATCCCACTTTTGATGACAGGCCAGGTGCGCGTAGGCAGCGCCTGGCCCAGTCTGGCGTGAACCTGCAGGCGCAGGTCACGCAGTCGTCCATAGAGTTCCGTCCCCGGACAATCGGTCCCATAAAAGTCGCGATGCCCGAAAATAGCATTGGCATTGAGGCCATATTGTTGACAGACATATGTGCATAAATTGACTAAAGAGATCCAGAGAGCATCAGGAGGAAGAGCAGCATTATAGTTGCCTTCATTTTCAATGCCCACCGCGTAGCTGTTAAGTATGGGGCAATGAGAACCGCGCACGAAGTAGTCTCGCGCCTGCAGCATTTGCAGGCTCTTATGACGCCCTTCCATGATGTAGCCACCACGGCTGATAGTGAAATGCTGGCCTGTATCGATCCACCCATTGGCGAAGTGATATTGCTGGATTGAGCGTCCCAGCGCATATGCTTCGCTGCGCGAATAATTGATCGTATTGAGGGTATCGGTATGATGAATCAGGATGGTGGTCGGCTTATAAGGGAGGATTGTATTTGGTCCCTTGGCTGGCTGCGCGCCCCACGTAGCGGTACTGGCAATCAAGGGAGCCGCGGAAACATCTGGTTGAGAGAAGAGCATGAGTTGCACACCACCCAGTGTGGCCAGGGTTCCGGCGCCAAGCTTGATCAACGTGCGACGATCCAACCTACAGGTCTGTTGATTCGCTTTCGCGGGGGTATCATCCATCGCTTGATCCTTTACTTTCATAAGACAAACAGCATCATGCAACAGACAAAGAGCGCGAACCTTCAGAGGCACTGCACTTGAGTTATTCCATTTCTCTTACAAAGAAGCATATCCGATTTTTATCAATAAATCCAGCTTTCAACCCCTTTGTTTTATAACAAATTTACTTTCTAATTTTTGCTTGTGCTACATAGTGATAAGTAAATGAAGCTCTATGAGGAATGGAAATGGAATATTAAAGAGGAGAGATGCAAGAGAATATATCAATATTCTCTTGCATCTCTCCTCTTGGCTGGTATCTGGTGGTTCTTCAGGTGCCAGATCAGAGAGCCTTCAGCTTATATATTCCAGTCGCCGTATTGCAGGACATAGACGAGGGCCCAGTCCTGGTCATTGGCCACAGGGTCCGCTATATGTGCCGGGTTTCCGTCAACACAGCCAGGATAGACGAAGGCGCATGTAGCGGAACCGTCATCGGCAAAATTAACCAAGTTCGCCTTCAAAATGGCGTCCGCCATCGCTTTTGCATTGGGGCAATCGATCCTTTTTGGTAGCCGCTCCAGCACAGCCGCATTCAATACGCTCCAATAGTGAGGGAAGACATCCCCCCACAGATGCAATGCTCCAAACCAGTAGCCATCCCAGTGACGGATAGGAATGTGGCGCAGGCGCGCATGTGGTTGCGGACCCGCGAAGGCCAGCAGCCAGGGCAAGCGCTCCTGAATCGCGGCCAGATATGTATCAGAAGGGTTAAGGTGATACGCCGAGATCAGGAGCTGCAGCAGAGGAGCCACTATAGATTGTTCGTAATTAACCTCGTGCGCGGGCAGATCAATTCCCACCGATAGGAAATAATCTGCGTGGACCAGCACCTGTTGGCGCAAGCGCTCGGCTCGCTCTTCCTCGGCCCGTTCTCCTCAGTTGCGCAATGACCGCTTCAGCGCTCTCTGCTACTCCAACCGCCAGGAATTTGGAGCCACCCAGTTCATAGTAGCGCTCAAGAATAGAGCAGGCGGTCGACCAATCTTCGTGATTACTATAGAGGTGATAATGATTCAAAAAGTAATCAACAAACCAGGGTTTATTTTGTTTGCAATCAATTTTTGGATATCGCAATATACACTGAGATGCATGTTACTTTTCTATGCATTTCGTCGTATTTTCACTATAGAAAATTTCATCTCTATTTCCTGATATATTATTCATTTCCCACATAGAAAGATAGTTTATGAACACAGAGGCTACAGAGAGTGCGTTATTGACTCCACACGCAACAACTTCTAATCGCCACCCTCATCAACCTGATATTGATCATCTGTTACCATATACACCTGGCGAATCGTTGCAGACCTTTAGCCAACGCACCGGCATTCCTGCGAACAAAGTCATTAAGTTGAACGCCAATGAAAGTCCTTATGGTCCAGTTCCCTCTGCATTACAGATGTTACGAGACCATGACTGGTATAATCAGTATCCTGACGTCCAGGCCCAGGTGCTCACCGAAGCGATCTCTCGCTATACGGGAGTTGAGGGTGCGCATGTTGTACTGGGTCATGGCAGTATGGAGGTGATCCGCCTCCTCTGGTCTTTGTTTCTCAGTCCAGGGGATGAGATCATTACCTGCTCGCCGACGTTCTCGCTCTATACTTCAGCGACTCGCGAACGGAGAGCACATTTACGCAATATCCCACGTCGGGCTGATTACTCTATCGATCTGGCTGCGGTCCTGGCCGAGTTGACGCCAGCAGCCCGCATGATCGTACTGTGCTCACCCAATAATCCGACTGGAAATCCGCTTCCGGAAGAGGAGCTTCTTACTCTGCTCAAGACGGGACTGATCGTGGTTGTGGACGAAGCATATGTCGAGTTTTCGAGTCATCCAACCGGCTATGCACACCTCGTTCCTCACTATCAGAATCTGGTCGTCATCCGCACATTCAGCAAGTGGGCTGGTCTGGCAGGTCTACGTGTGGGCTATGGACTCTTTCCTGAGTGGATTGTAAACTCTGCTCGACAGGCCCAGTATCCCTTTGCGGTTAACGTCGCCGGTCACCTGGCTGCTACAGCTACCTTGAACCATCTTGATGAGGCACGTGAACGTGTACAGTGGATCATTGAAGAACGTGAACGGCTCTCCCACGTCCTGGCGAGCTATCCTTTCCTGCACCCAATCCCTTCGGAGGGCAACTTTATTCTGGCCCGCATAGATCATCAGCAGGTTAGCCTCTGTCAGTTCCAAAACACAATGGAAAAGCATGGTCTCCTGCTGCGCTACTTCCCACTTCTAGATAAACACCATGACTACGTTCGTGTTACTGTGGGCCTGCCAGAACATACTACCCGTCTGGCACAAGCCATTGAGCAGATAGATGTGGCTCTATAAATATGCATAGAGGTTACCTTTTTTCTTTAAGCCGTGTTCTGTATAAGACCCGAAATAGGAATATAAATTTGTATAAGAGTGAATTAAACCAGCAATCCGATATAGAATTGAAAGGACCAGCACAAGATGAACAATTTATTGCCCGCCTTCAATCAGATCTGCTGCCTTATCCCTTGCCCGGCCGCCCTCCTCGCCTTTGCGCTTCCATTGATGTCTTTAGCTGTACAAAAAAGACGCCAGAAATCACATACAGCAATTGACAGTTAAGTATACACAAAAGAGGGAGGCCATTATACATATGCATGATGGCCTCCCTCTTTTGTGTGGCTCTATCAGCTATTATTCTATTCCTATCCTTAGACGGCTGTTGTTCTATTGGTGGCAACGATATCCTCATGTACAAAGAAGCCAACCGCAATAGCGACAATACCAATAATGAGATGGAAGACATTGTCGCCCGCGTTAACGTGCATAAGACCAAACCAATCACAACAAAGATGATCCCAAGGGTCAACAATACGATTCGGTGTCCAAACCATAATCATTCCTCCTCATTAATATTAGACATACATATACAATTCCTCACGTAATTTCTTATAAAAATTTTCATTCTCCTATTACTATACTTTTATATGATATCCTCTTGATTCTTCTATTATCCACAACTAATACATAAAATAGATCATAATCTATAGACTCCGCGCCTCCAGCCCTGATACTACACGCCTGCGGGGCTCAGATGCCTGTGTAGCGTTGGTGCATGGGTGCGCGAATGCGCACCCATGCACCAACGCAAAAAAACCGTGCGGCCGCTGCGCGGCAGCACGGGTGAGAGCGCTCACGTGTCCCCACGATGACGAGAGTCAGATACATTCTACAAAAAATAAGCAATAATCAGATGAGAATCTTGATCAGCGGAAATGCTATCTGAATGGTCATTTAACTGTTACTCTAATTCGAGGGAGTAGATGATGAGCTTATTGTAATTTACTGCCGAAGATAGCATCTTTCTTGAGCTCTTCACGCAGATAGCGCTTGGCACGATTAAAGTATGTTTTAGCTGTGGCTTCTGGAATACCCATGATGCGTCCAATGTCTCCAAAGCGAAGGTTTGATGTATAGCGTAAAAGCACAACGGTCTTCATTTTTACAGAAAGGGTCGAAATGGCGCGCTCCAGCTTTTCCTGCAAGACATGTTGTTCGCATAGCTCGTCGATAGGCGTTGCTGCATCAGGCATATCAAAAGCCACCTCCTCTCCACGGTCATTCTCAGAGATAAGCTGGGAGAAATGCATGCAGAGCTTATTATGACCGTGCCTCACTTCATCAACACAGCAATTATGAGCCACGTGATATAGCCAGGGCTTGAGAGGCTTGGAGGCATCTAATTGTGGTAGAGCGATATAAAATCGCAGAAACACATCCTGTAATGTATCACCAGCTTGCTCATAATCATTCAGAAAATGATAGATGAAATGAAACAGCGGCTTTTCATAGCGCTTTACAAGATCAGCAAATACCTCCCGATTCCCAGCAAGCACAAGTTTTACTAATGCCGCATCAGAAACGGTAGCCTCGTTTTTATGTGAATATTGGGTATGGACCATAAGCAAAGTTTCCTTAACTACCAGCTATCTATCTCAAGTTGGGGTTATAACATCTTTAAGAGGTTTATGCCAATAAGGTTACCACCTTAGCAATAAAAAGTCTATGGAATTTCCAGGAATTAAAAGTGATCAATACCCATTTTAATCGAATACTAATCGAATACGCCGATTATTAGAAACAGCAGAGCAATGCCATGTACTGCTGAGAATAAATGCATAAAGCAGCTTTTTTGCCTGATCAATACAGGAGATACCTGATCAATACAAAACATAAATGAGAGCGTGTCTTACTCTCATCGTATAGAGGCACGTGAGCGCCCCCCCCGCACGGGTGGCCGCTGACGCGGCCGCGCTGGTTTTGTGTGTTGATGCAACAGGAGCACGGGTGCAACCCCCGTTGCACCACTCGGTTGAGCACCGCAGGTGCGAAAACCCATGCAGGCCGCAGGCCATCATTATGAGAGTCAGACACGTTCTGAATCAGCACCTTTTCAATGTTCTTCTGCACTAAAACAGCGCTCAAGCATCTGCAGTCGGAGAGCGCCATTGTGAATACCACGTCAGTAGCGGCCGATCAAGGCAATCCAACGCTCCTTGATTACGCCAGCACGAAAGGCGCCATTGTCGCCTTCACTCGCTCACTGTCGCAGGCATTGGTTCAAAAGGGGATCCGTGTCAACGCGGTCGCCCCAGGTCCTATCTGGACCCCGTTAATCCCCGCGACGATGCCAGAGGAGCAGGTCAAACAGTTTGGTCGGCAGACGCCAATGCAACGAGCGGGCCAGCCAGAAGAGGTGGCAACAAACTATGTCTTTCTGGCGTCAAATGACGCTTCCTATGTGACCGGCCAGGTTCTCCATGTTGATGGTGGCATGAGCACCAGCAGCTAGAACCAGTCACGACCAGGGGAACCAGAAGCAGCATGTTGCAGTCATCCTCTCAAAAGGGTGGCTGCAACATAAGATAGTAGAGACTCAGACAAACGATCGAACGGCTGCGGCCAGTTCAGCGGGTGAATTATAGTTCACATCGTGGGCCGCTCTTTTAATTACGGTCAGTTTTCCCTGCGGAAGCATCTGTGTTACATATTCGGCCCACTCCTGCGGAACCACCGTATCCCATGTGCCACGTACGACCAGGGTAGGAAGCTCCATCTGCGCCAGGTATACCTCTATGCTATCCTCAAGCCCATAGTGAAAGGTGGCCGCGAAACGGCGAAAGCCAATCTCCATGAAATCTCGCAGCACCATGGGATAGAGCGATACAGGCTCACGAAGCACATTCACCAGCCAGCGGCCGATCTCCTGGCGGGCGGTACGCGCGCGTACATCCATAGTAGGGCTAACCAGGATGGCCGCCTGGATGCGATCTGGATGACGAACGGCAAAGCGTGCAATGATCTGACACCCCAGGGAATTCCCGAGCAAGACCGCCTGTGGGAGTCCGACCGTTGTCATCCATGCCGCCAGGGTGTCGGACATCTCGTCCAGATCCTGGTAGTGATCCGGCTTCTGGCTTTTACCGAAGCCCGGCAATTCGGGAAGATAGACATGATAGTCAGGCGCCAGTTGCTCTGCCGTTGGCGTCATATATCGACTCGAAACGACCAGCCCATGAACCATGACAATGGTTGGCCGATCGGGAACGGGGCGCTGATATGGAACACGATAATGCATGGCACAGCCTGCTACCAGCGCCCATTTACTTTCCATGTTTTTTTTCGCCTGTCTCATTGTGTATAGATACGAAGTGCAACGCGAATGGGATGCAGATCGTGAAAAAAAGGGACGGCAAATTGCTTCTCATTCTCTATGAATGCACCTATATAAAAAAAGCTAGATATCTATTAAAAAGGAGCTCAATATCGATACGCAACAACTTAGAACGCCAGAGCTACGGATGGTGCAGGTCGAGGACTACCAGGTGCGCTACCAGGTATTGGGAGAGGGAGAGCCGTTGATCCTGGTACATGGTCTCTCGGGTTCGATGCGCTGGTGGAACCGCAATGTTCAGGCACTTGCGCAGGATCATCGCGTCTATCTGATCGATCTGCCAGGCTTCGGCACTATGAGCCGGGTGCGCAATCGCTTCGCCATCGTACATGTCGCTCGCTGGCTGCTCGCATGGATGGAAGCGGTAGAAATCCAACGAGCGCATTTTATCGGGCACTCCATGGGGGGATACATCTGTATCTGGATTGCGGCCCACCGTTCCGAGGTTGTTGAGCGCCTGATCTTGATCTCACCTGCGGTACTCTCGAAGATCCATACGGTATGGGGGTATACACGTCCTCTGCTAACAGCCGTGCGCTATATAAAGCGGGGCTTCTTCACTATTCTGGCGTTTGATGCCCTGCGAACTGGCCCTTTCACCCTGCTCCGGGCTGCTCATGACCTTCTCTCAGTTGACGCGCAAGAGGATATTATCAATATTCAAGCCCCTACCCTCCTGATCTGGGGAGAACATGACACGCTGGTTCCACCATCTATAGGAAAAATATTGTGCACCAAAATCACAGATTCCTACCTGGTGGTATTAAAGGATGCCAGCCATGTGAGCATGTATGACCAACCAGAACAATTTAACCGGCTCGCAGAGGCCTTTCTTAAAGGCCAACCGCTTGATGAAGCCTCCTCCTGTTAGCCTGTCCCCACGCTCCTGGCGTGGGGACGCCTGCGTTCCCCATTCTTTTTTGATAGTGGTGCCGCAGGGACGTGTCATACATTCTCCTAAAATGTCAATAGATCACATTAGTAACACGGAGATGATTCAAAAACGTGTCAGTTTGCGCCATTGCCAGTACGAAGCAAGGAAATAAAGATACTTTTCCCTCACCATTAACGTGTTCACTGCGAGGAGCTGAGTGCTCATTGAAATTCCAGAGGGGAGCATGCTATGACAGAAACTCGTGTAACGATGGTCGCGGATGCCATTCGAGAGGTAGCCCATCCGCTCACTGGTGCTATTGCAGACTATGATCACTTATTAGATATGATTGGTGATGCGCGCTTTGTACTAATCGGTGAAGCCTCTCATGGTACCAGAGAATTCTACCGGGAACGAGCCATGATCACGCAACGCCTGATCCAGGAGAAAGATTTTACCGTTGTCGCCGTTGAAGCCGATTGGCCGGATGCCTATCGCGTCAATCGCTATGTCCGTGGTGTCAATGATGATAGCGATGCCCGCATGGCGCTGGATGGCTTTAAACGCTTCCCCAGCTGGATGTGGCGCAATACAGAGGTGCTCGCGTTTGTAGAATGGCTGCGCAACTACAATATGCAGCTGCCAGCTTCGGCCACCAGAACAGGATTTTATGGCCTCGATCTCTATAGCCTCTATGCATCCATGGAAGCTGTGATTGATTATCTGCAACGCATAGATCCTGAAGCAGCTAAACGGGCCCGGACACGCTATGCCTGCTTTGGATCACCCACACAAGATAGCCAGTCTTATGGGTATGCCGCTAACTTCGGTCTGACCCCAACCTGCGAGAATGAGGTGATCGGCCAGCTCCAGGAACTGCAGCAGAAGGCGGCTGACTACGTTCAGCGTGATGGACGGGTAGCGGAGGATGAATTTTTCTACGCGGAACAAAACGCACGCCTTGCCTGGGATGCGGAGAAATACTATCGCAGCATCTATAGAGGATCGGTCGAGTCGTGGAATATACGTGATCGCCACATGGCAAGAACGCTTGATGACCTGGTCGCCTACCTTGATCACTATCACGAGCCAACAAAGGTGGTGGTCTGGGCCCACAACTCTCATCTTGGCGATGCCCGCGCGACATCCATGGGAACAGAGGGCGAATTAAACGTCGGGCAGCTTGCGCGTGAAGCTCATGGGGAGCAGGTGCGCAACATCGGCTTTACCACCTATAGCGGCACGGTTACGGCTGCCTCGAACTGGGACCGGCCGGTGGAACACAAACGAGTGCGACCCGCGCTCGACGATAGTTACGAAATGCTGTTCCATCAAACCAACCTGCCGAAATTCTGGCTGGATCTTCATGCCAATGCACGGGTGGTAACCAGCTTAAAGGGTCCGCATTTAGAACGTGCTATCGGAGTAGTCTATCTCCCGCACAGCGAGCGCATCAGTCATTACTTCTATGCACGCCTACCCGAACAATTTGATGCCATCATCCACTTTGACCATACCCATGCCCTGGAACCCTTAGAACCAACAGCATTGTGGCATGACAAAGAGGTTGAGGAAACCTTCCCAACCGGCATATAAGTTTGCCGTTCTAAAAAGATTGATGCACACGAATAACACCAAAAAGAGAAAATAACGTGTCAGTCTGTATGTAGCAGTGCTTGTATTTGGATGCCACGAGGAATGTATCGCATTGCGATACATTCCTCGTGATAATCATTGTAGAGCAACCTGTTTGACTAGAAAAGAGTCAGCTGATGGAAAACAATATGAAACAAGAGACGGCGGTCGTCATATTTCGGCGTGGGTAGTCGCGCTCATCGTGGCGATGCTCCTCATTGTGCTCATCGCTATGCTGCTGGCCGGCTTGATCATCGGCATCATACTGCTTGGAATCCAGTTATGGATGCTCACGGTCGCCCTCAATCAGTATCTCCAGGGTCAGACCACAGGCTCATGGCAATTAGTGATCATCTCAGGCCTGGTCCTGATCGGTGGCATCATCGTCTGACGCGTGATGGACCGCCAGATCCCAGGTCGCTCTAAAGAGATGATCCACTAACGTCAGCGCTAAGCGCTACATATATATATAAAGGAGAGAAGACAAGTACAGCCGACCTGCCTTCTCTCTTGCTTGTCCACAAAGGCACCACTATTAATGAAGGATAGTCGGAATCCGGTTGTGGCTGCCTGTACTGATCGCGTATTCACCCTGACTGGTACGGCTACCATGCATGAGCGCCAGACCTGCTGACGCCGTGTCAATGGTCTCGTTGAAAGTGCTTCCTGTAGGTGCGGTGGCAACAGCAAAGATGGGGAAGGCCTTACCATTGGCGAAGGAGGTCGAGATATAATCACCGACCATACGCCCCTGGCTGGTATTGGCGATCCAGGACAGACTAATAGGGGTGCTGGTAAGCGTTGTGGCGGTTGACCAGCTGGCTCCACCATTGTTTGAGGAAACAAAACCGACCTGCAACTGGCAACTACTCGAACAGTAGTAATATGTCAGGGCGAGATGCGTAGAGCTACCAGAAGTCGCTTTATCGACGGCGATACCTGGAATAACATGGTCGATGCCGCTCCCGACAGCATCCGTGGGGATGCGCGTAACCGTTGACCAGGTGCTTCCATTCGTTGAAGTGCTCATCACGATATCGTTCGCGCTGCACCCTGATTCAAAGCGGCAATCTTGCCAGACGACATAGACCTTGCCCGCACCATCGATCTCGGCCGAGGGGAGCGCCTCCGTGCGCAAACCAGAGACTCCGTGATCATTGACAGCAGAAACCGCCACCGCTCTCGTCCAGCTTGTTCCTCCATTGCTGGATGTAAAGGCAGCGATATTACCTGAAGAGCTCAGATAGGGAACGATCACCGTCCCATTAGGCTGTACCAGAGGCTGACCTCCCAGGCCATGGTTATTGCCGGCGGTCGCTTTAGCGGTCCCCCAGGTGATACCTCCATCAGTAGAGGTACTCATCTGCAGCAGATTACTGGAGCTCGTTCTATCCCATTCGGTATAGCAGTGTCCATAGTAAGGACTGCTCGCCGTATTATCACAGACGATCCAGTTTTTATCGAGCGAGCCGCTGGCTACGGTAATAGGATTGGACCAGGTGTGGCCCCCATCGGCTGAACGACTCGTCACTACCACTTCTGTATTGGATGTGGTAATGCCCAGACTTGAAATCAGCCAGGCGTTGTGGGCCGCGTCATAGGTGACGCTCGCATCGCTGATGGCGGTAAAAGATCCAGCGGGAGTAGCGAACGTGGTTGTGCCTGGCAAAAAGCCATGCGACCACGTCGTTCCATTATCATTGGAGGTGGCCCAACCAATATTTGAGCTACCACCTCCGTAGATACGGCCAACCTGAAAGGCTGCTACAATGGTTGATCCAAAAGAAAAACTATCGGGCTCAACCTCAGTCTGGTGCTGGCTACTGGAATTGGAATAGGGATCGGAACTTAATTGAACAAGGGTCGTTGCCGCGCTGGCGAGCGGCGAAAAGACAAGCGCACCCAGCCAGACAGCGATAAGGGGGAAAACAAGAAACAGGCGTCCACGCCCATGCCGAAAAGCATCCATGCATACTCCTCCTGCAGTGGTAACGCACCACACAAACAATCATGTGAAGGCGCACAACAATAGGGATCATATTGAAGCAATAGGGCAAAATACGTTTCATTAAATGCATAGCGGGATCTGGCACATCACCTGCTATTTATATATCATACTATATATTTAAAGTCAATGATATTACAAGATGCATTATACTATAAATTTCTTAGCATAGTACTCCTGGGCTATTATATACAGACGATCTTAACGAACGATGATGTGAGGATCTTGGGAATGGTCATCCCCGAGATCCTCACATCATCGTTCGTTCGGTTTTTTAAGAAATCCTGAATGACTCCCAGACCTTATTGCCCCTCTGCTTTTTGTTCGCCGTTTTCTTTACCCTTATCTTCTTTGGAAGCTTCGGTAGCTACCTGCCCATAATTGAGAACAGCTACAAGGGTGACGCCACCAACAATATTGCCAATGAGTATAGGAAAAAGATACGCTCCTAATGCATACCAGAATCCGATTTTGCCAAGGCTCACCAGATAGAATGCGCTCACTGCATCAACAATAACGTGAGCAAAGGCGGCAACCCCAATAATGTAGGCTTCAATTGCCTCTTTGCGTGTTTTATTTCATAGAGAAGATCCAAAGTTATAAGTGATTGTCCTGGCAATGACAATCATCTCTCTATAAAGGGAGAGCAAAATGGAAATTTACCCGTATATCCATATATACTCTTTATATTTTACAGTGTATTCATAATCGTTAGTGTTCACCAGACAAAGAGAAAAAAAGTACTAGAATCACATTGCCAAATAAATATTTAATTGTTATAGTATATTAAACCCTTGCTGCTAGTACTAACATATTTTATATAAGCTCGACTTTGTACAAAAGTAGCAAAGTGAGCTCGCAGAAGAACGACAATCGAGGTCCTTTCTCAGCTCAACGAGCAAAAAATGTACAAAGTCGAGATAAGAGCGTGTCAGACTTTCATGATGATGGCCTGCGACCTGCATCGGTTTTCGCACCTGCGGTGCTCAGGATTCCTTTGTGTATTGGTGCATCGGGCGCGCGGATGCGCGCCCGATGCACCAATACACAAAACCGGTGCGGCCGCGCAGCGGACGCCCGTGCGGGGGCGCTCATATGCCCCCATGATGACGGGAATCAAATACATTCTAACAGGCGAACGAAAGGATGCAGCCATGGCTCACTCATCATTTGAACAGGATATTTTCATACACGCCTCACCAGAAGAGGTTAAAACATTTCTATCTACCCTGGACAATCATACCCAGATTCACCCGTTGATCGTGAATATTCGGCATACACATACAAGTACCGCTCAGGATGGCACAACGATCGACCACTATATTATTCGTGATCGTATGAAGCAGGGGCCTTTTCTTATGACATTCTCCTATCGTGTCGAGATGAGCATCAACGCGCAGGGAACCATCGTCTATGATGCCCATCAAACTCCGGGCATCTACCTGCATAACACAACGCAGTGCCTGGCTGAAGGGGACGGTACGCGTGTCAAAGAACGGGTTGAGATTACCTCTCCCGGACTGCTGGCAAAAACAGTGTATACCCAGGCCCTGGCCTCACATCAAGAAATGTTCATCAAGCTAAAGCAACTTCTCGAAGAGAGATATACCAGAACCGTATCCTGAGGTCGAAAGGATAGGAAAAAGCAGAAAGAAGCAAGACAATGTTACAACCTCCTATGTCTGAACAACCTGTAGATCACCAACCAGACCCAAAGGCATCCCCGCCACCCCGTGTCAACTGGTGGATACGCCACACAAGCTCGGGCTGGGATCAGCCTCAGGACACCATTGAGCAACGTGAAAAAACGCGCCGTAGTCGCCTGATGGCCTGGATTTTCCTGGCCATGTTATTATGCCTGGTGGCATATATTCCTGCTATATTCAGCGATCGAGCATCGGCTATTACCGTGGTGGCTACAACTATTTGCGTGCTCATTGCCATTGTGTTGAATCGCAAAGGATTTGTCACCATAGCCGGAACATTTCTGGTTGTGTTGACTATCGCGGCGGTCATGGCCGTGATTGTTGGCTCTACCGATGGAAAGATCCACCTGGTCTATCTGCCAGCTTTCGACATTCTTGTGGTCTCAGTCATCCTTGGGGCCTCGATTCTGCCGCGTTACGCGGCCTTTATCATCGCCCTTGTGAACGTTATTTTGATCTATACCGATCTACTGCTCCAACCATGGTCTCCCGACCTGCACCAGGCCATCGCCCAATATGGTATGCCGGTTATTGCGGGACGGCCAGTCACGATCCTGATCGTTGCCGCCATCATTGCTTTCCTCTGGACACGTGGCATGGATCAGGCGATCAGGCGTGCGGACCGCGCTGAAGAGTTGCGCGCCCTGGAGCAACGCTTCAAGGAATCGGAGGCCGAGCATGCCAGGCTTATCGAGGAATTTATTCGCAATGTGATTACAGCGGTTGAGGCGCTTGCCAACGGACTCGAAGGGACGGTGCAATTGCCACCCAACCATCCACTTCAGGGGCAGGCGGCATTCGTCAACACACAGCTCAAGCAGTTCTACAAACTCAAGCAGTCCAATAGCATCGCGAATGAACAGACGCTGCATGCCGCCAGAATACTCTTGACAATGCTGCAACGCATCAATAACGATCGAGTCATGATCAACGGACTTGATCCAAGGCAATTTACCACACAGGTACCAGTCATTGATGAGATCGCAAGGTACCTCTACTACTTCTTGCATGGGCAACATGTTCCGCAGCAATCAGCGGTGGCAGGACCATACGGAGCAGGGGTAAGTCCCAGCCAACAACGCTTCACCAATCCTAATCAACATACCACCAATCCCAATCGGCGTTCGATGTATCCCAATCAGCAATCATGGTAGGCAGAAAAAAAATCCCCTGGCCGCTGGCTCGTCCGCATGGATGGGCCAGCATTTTTTTCTCCTAACCCGCCATCATTATCCTCGCAGATGCATTCCTTTCTCTGTCAGCGCACCCAACGTTACTTTTCTCACCCAATGCCGTACTGTCGGAGTAGGATTGGCCGCCATGGCGGCCAGTGATGTACCATTAATCGCTTCACAGGTCAGCCACCCTAAATCCTGAGGAATCTCTGGCTGGGCCTCCGACCTCATCCCCCACCTGATCTATGGATTAGTGACGGCCACAACTTATGAATCAATAAAAGACAATGGATGAGAAAAACTGGTTCAGCGGAATGCATGAAAGCGGTTAGTCCTTGTATACCCCGCTGAACCAGTTTTTTCGGCTTTTTTCAAGCTAAACAACTAACCCAATTTTAACCAGAGACCGTTACGCTTATTTCTAATATAGAAAGAAAACAATAATCTGAAGCTATGGGTAAAACATCATATATGATAAAGCAGCAGGCATCAGGAACAGAAAGTTCTACGCGAAGAGCATTGTTGTTGCGGCGCTGTGGCGCTGAGGCCGTTGGCACCTATGCGTATGTCTTTATTGGATGTGGGGTGAAAATCGCTGCCACAAATACGAACGGCACTATCAATCTTCTTTTGAATGCTCTTGCCTTCGGGCTCACGCTCTTCATCATGACTTTTGCCCTCAGCCATATTTCAGCTGCCCCCTTTAATCCAGCCATGACCCTTGGGTTGGCAGTCTCCAAACGTTTCCCCTGGCGTTATGTCATCCCATACTGGATCGCCCAATGTATTGGGACCATCGCGGCCAGCGCCACCCACGCCTGGCTGCTGCCCAAGCAGGCCCGGGCCGGCTTTTATGGAGCGACCATTCCCACGGTAAGTTATGGAAAAGCGGTCATGATTGAGGTTCTTATTACCAGCTTTCTCATGATCGTCACGCTAGCCTCATCAACTGATCGGCGCGTCAGTCGCGCCGCGATCGGGCTGGCGACGGGCACAACTGTGGCAGTCTGCATCTTATTCGCGGGACCATTAACCGGGGGGAGTATGAATGCAGCCCGGAGCCTGGCACCCGCGCTCTTCGCGGGTGGAGCAGCGCTGAAGAGCCTCTGGATCTACTGGGTTGGGCCGCTGGCCGGTGCTATTCTGGGAGCCCTCATCTATGAAGGTGTGCGCGGAGGAACCAGGTATGCAACAAACATCCCTGAAGAAAGCGCTGAAAAAAACGAACAGACCTGAAGAGCACCCTATAACAATCCATAGTTTCTTCAGTTTGAAGTTGCCTATGCTAACAATCCACTCTCCAGGCGCCAGTAGCCTATAGTTTTGTCGGCTGTACGCATGGTACGGATGAGATACGAATTAGCGCGTACATCCGTGTTATAGCATGAGGACTGTTGAGCCCACCTGCCAGAGGGCAAGACCGATACTCTTTATGAAGCGAATGGTGAGACAGCCCAAAAAACAATAGAGGATTTTACTACTATGTTCTGGACCAATCTTCTTGCCGCACGTACCCAGATGGGCGTCTCTTTTGTCTTTCATATCATCTTTTCAGTGCTCGGCGTTGGCCTACCGGTCCTGCTCTGCATCTCCGAGGGGCTGGCACTTTTCCGTAAAGATGCACATATGATGATGCTTGCCCGTCAATGGACGCGCGCCTTCGCCATTCTCTTCGCCATCGGCGCGGTCTCTGGCACCATCGTTGAGTTTGAGATCAGCCTGGTCTGGCCTATCTTCGCGGGTAAGGCAGGTGCGATCATCGGGCTTCCATTCGCGACCGAAGGCTTCGCCTTTTTTATGGAAGGCATCTTCCTCGGCCTGTATCTCTATGGCTGGGGACGACTCTCACCAAAGGCACACTGGCTCTGCTCATTCCCTATCGTGCTTAGTGGAAGTAGCTCCGCCTGGTTCATTACCAGCGCCAACTCATGGATGAATTCGCCCACTGGCTTCCAGATGGTCAATGGGAAGGTGACCAATATCGATCCCTTCGCCGCGATCCTCAATCCCAGCACGCCATTTGAGACAGTGCATATGATTCTGGCCTGCTATGTCGCGACCGGCCTGGGGGCTGCGGCTATCTACGCCTTTGGCATGCTGCGTGGGAAGCGCGATGATTATCACCATCGTGGCCTGCTCATTGGACTCGCGCTGGGAGGGATCGCGATCCCACTCCAGATTGCATGCGGAGACTTAAACGCGCGCTCAATCGAAGATACGCAGCCCGCCAAGTACGCCGCGATGGAAGGGGCGATGTATTCAGGCAATGGCTTGCCGCTCTATATCGGCGGCATACCAGATCCAAACACGAAACAAACGCGATACGCGATCATCATTCCCCAGGGTGAAAGCCTGCTATCCCATTTTACGATCAACTCTCATACAACAGGACTCGACGCCTTTCCACCCGCCGACCGACCCGATCCGGTCCGCGTTCATCTCGCTTTTGATGCTATGGTGGGCTGTGGATTTTTCATATTCTTCGTCAGCGCGCTCTTCTGGTTTCTCTATCTTAAGCGCAAGGGGAGGATCCCAGAAAATAAATGGCTTCTGCGCGGCGTGGTCGTGGCCGGAGTATGTGGCTTTCTGGCGGTTGAGCTTGGCTGGATCACGACCGAAGAAGGTCGTCAGCCATGGATCATCTATAATATTATGCGCGTGGGAAGCGCGGTTACGCCCAATCCATTGATGACCATCAGCCTGATTGTCTTTTCCTGTATCTATATCCTGCTCGGGGTGACGCTGGTAGCGTTCTTAATTCTGATAGCCCGCCGCAGAGAAGCACAACGTTCGTGGTCTGAACTAATTGTGAAAGATACAGTAAAGGCTGAACCTATCAAATAAAGGAGCACCATTTCATGATTCTGGCATATGCGGTTGCGGTCCTGCTCTGGCTCTCCTTAATTATCTATGCTGCTCTGGAAGGGGCTGACTTTGGAGGTGGCGTCTGGGACTTGCTGGCCTTTGGTTCGCAAAAAGATGCGATGCGCAACCTGATTAAAAATGCCATCGGGGCGGTCTGGGAGGCCAATAACGTCTGGTTGACCTATCTCATCGTTGGCCTGATGACGGCGTTCCCGTTTGTGGCCCAGACGCTGACAACGGCCTTTTTTATCCCACTGGTGCTGATCCTGATCGGCATTGTGCTGCGTGGTGCCGCGTTCGTTTTTCGTACCTTCAGCGCAAATACCAAGCTGGTGAGCGCGGCCTGGGGCCGGATCTTTAGTATCTCAAGCACATTTACGCCTTTTCTCTTTGGAGCGATGGCCGCGGCGGTCGCCAGCGGGCAGGTCCGTATCGTGAATGGACAGCCCCCGGTGGGCCTGGTCAGCGTCTGGCTAACCCCGTTCGCGATCGTCGTTGGTCTGATGGGTATCGCGTTGAGCGCCACCATTGCCGCGACATACCTTACGGTCGAGGCGCAGGGACAGGGCGATACGGCCATGACGGAGGCCTTCCGCATTCGTGGCCTCATCTCCGGGGGTGTTATGGCTGCGTTAGGAACCGTGGGCATCGCTCTCTCTCCCTGGGAGGCGCCCATTCTCTGGAATGGAATGATCGCGCATGCCATCTGGGCCGTAGTGATTACTGTCCTGCTGGGCCTGACGGTCGCCGGAGCCCTTTTCTACCGGCGCTATCGGCTCTCGCGCATCTTGATGATCTTTGAGACGGGGGCCCTGCTCGGTACCTGGGGATTAGCGCAGATCCCATACATTATTCCACCGGATCTGACCATCTCCAATACGGCCAGTCCTCCGACAACGCTTACCGAGCTCTTCATTTCCGCGCTCATCGGCATGTCCATGCTCATCCCATCGTTCTGGTTCCTCTTCCACATCTTCAAAGGGGCGCTCGTCATGCCGCCGATCCGCGAAGCAGAGGTGAGAGAAGAAGGCGAAAGGAGTTAATACCATGACGCAGAAACAACTCATTGAATCCGTGCTCGTTTATTCACTGATCCCACTCTTCACGATTGGGCTCCTTTTTCTGGTCGCGATCATCGCTCATTATCAGCAGGGCTTGCTGGCACAGAACCCGCTGAAAAAAACTGAACGGTCGTTTTCGCCGCTTCCCTACATTGTAACGGCGCTCCTGTTCGTGCTGTTTACGGTGGGGGCTGTTGCCAGTAGCAGAAGGAAAAAGGAATGAGTCAATCATTGCATCCGAGAGCACAGCAGAAGTCACAATCACAACGGCAGCTAGAGTTTCAGCAAGAGGAAAAGCTCTCTGCCTCTGTCAAAACGGAAGAAGAATTAACGAGGCAGATGGAGGATGCATTGGTCAAAGCCCTGATCTTTCTCAGCATAGCCTGGTTTTTTCTGACGGTCGGGGTGTTTACAGTCAATCCGGTCGGCCCTGTCGGCATCTTCTCTCTGTGCGTGGGGATTCCCTGCGTGATCATCTGTATTACCCACTTTATCCGTTATGAGCGGTTCACGGTGAAGATTCTGCGCCAAAGAAAAGATAGAGAGGCCATCGAGGAGCTACAGAAACAGACCCAATAGGTTCGGACCTTGCGCCCGATTTAATCTCTATGAACGATGATGCACGTATTTAAGAATGGATGATATAGGGATGATGCGGTAGACACTACGTATATGAGAAACGCGAGATACCGCCTTTCCCTCTATCCCCAATGCCAGCCAGTTCCTTGTCCGGCACCTACCAGCGTTCTGTCTGCAGGACCTGCTGTTGTTGCGTCCAGAGATGCCAGTATAAACCCTCGATCTGCAAGAGCTCATGGTGCAAACCTCGTTCGATGATCCTCCCGGCCCGCATTACCAGGATTTCGTCCGCGTACTCAAGCCCAACCAGCCGGTGCGTAATGATGATGGTTGTGCGTCCACGCATAAATGTACGCAGCGCCTCAAGAATGCTTTGCTCGCTAACGGTATCCAGGTGCGCGGTGGCCTCGTCCAGAATCAGCACGGGCGCGTCTTTGAGGATGACGCGAGCAATGGTCAGGCGTTGGCGCTCCCCTCCGCTTAATTTAACCCCTTGCTCTCCAATGCGTGTCTCGTAGCCGTCGGGGAGTTCCTGGATAAAGTCATGCAGCATAGCCTGTCGCGCCGCGTGTTCAATCTGCTCCTGTGTGGCATCGGGACAGCCGAGCAATAGATTCTCACGAATAGTGCCATTAAAGAGATGAGGATGCTGCTCGACTACCCCTATATAGCGGTGAATATCTTGCTGCTGAAACTCATGCAATTCATGTCCACCCAACCTGATCGATCCTCGCTCGTACTCCCAGAAACGGACCAACAGGTTCGCCAGCGTCGATTTCCCGGCGCCACTGGGCCCGACAATGGCGAGACAATGTCCCTGTTCAACCTGGAAATCAAGATCCTTGATGACGTCTGCCTCCTGCGCTTGATAGCGAAAAGAAAGGTGCCTCACCTGTATATCGTAGTGATCTAAGGTGGGAGCAGGAGCCTCGGGATCTCTTACGGGGGGCGGTTCATCAACGACCATGAAGAGCCTTCGGGCTGCGGCGAGGCTATTGCCGAGTTGCTGGGCGGCATTGGCTAATGGACGGATGGCTTCGAAGCTGCTCAATGCGGCCAGGATGATCAGGGCAAGGTAGATACCATTCAACTGCCCCGTACGAACGAGCGGAATGGCCACGATAAGCATAGCCCAGGCACACCCGTCAGACAGCATGATATCCAGGCCCTCACGCAGTCCATCGATAGCCGCCTGCAGCGCCTGATAGCGAATAAGCTGGCGGTTAAGCTGCAACGTTCTCTGCAGTTGTTCGTGTTGACGGTCAAAGATAAGCAGATCCGCCACACCCTGAATACTATCCACCAGGGAGGTATTTAAGGCCGCGCGCGCCATGATCAAGCGCTGCCCTAACTTGCGGCTCATCCAGTACAACGCCATGGGGATGATAAGTCCTCCTAGCAACATAAAAGCGAGCAGCACAAGAGCAAAGCGCACATTGTAGGCGCCCAGGATAAAATACATGCCCGCGCCGATGATCAGCGCAATGACTGGCGGTGAAATGACGCGCACATAGAACTCCTGTAGCATCTCGACATCAGCAACCAGCCGGCTTAACAGATCACCACTGGTATAGTTCGTGGTGCTCAACGAACCTTCAGTGGACAAAAGACGTGCAGGAACCAGGGGTTCAAGCGCCCGATAGAACCAGACACGAAACCGTGCCAGCAAGCGAAAGGTGAGGTCATGCGAGATCAGGCGTTCAATGTAACGCACAACGCCACGCACAACGCCAAAGATACGCACGCCGAGCATGGTAACCGCCAGCGCGCTGAGTGAGGGATGCTGGGCTGCCACAGAGATGAGATAGGCGGAAAGTGTCATCAGGCCGATGCCGCAGATGATGGTAGCCAGCCCTGCGCAGATCGCCAGCAGCATCCAACCGGATAGCGGCTTGACCTGTCGCAGTAAACGTCCTAAGATAGCGAGTGAAGCACTCATCCTTCACGATCCATCCTTTCCGTTGTCTGATAGCTCATCAACAACTGCTGATACATCTTTGATTCCTGCAACAACGTACGGTGGTTGCCTCGGGCCGCCAGCCGCCCCTTATCAAGCACAATGATCTGGTCGGCATCGAGCACCGTACGCAGACGATGGGCGATCACCAGTATCGTGCGCCCCTGCTGAAGATGGATTATAGCGTCGAGGATCTGGGTCTCATTCTCGGCATCCAGATATGAGGTCACCTCGTCCAGGATAACGAGCGGTGCCTGCTTTAAAAACGCGCGGGCCAGGCTGATACGCTGCGCCTCCCCTCCGCTGAGCCGGGCACCACGCTCCCCAATAATGGTCTGATAGCCCTGCGGCAGATGGCGAATGAACTCATCCGCATGGGCGGAGCGAGCCGCCTCAACGACCTGTTCCATCGTTGCACTGGCACACCCGAGGCGGATATTTTGTTCGATCGTCGCGTTAAAAAGGTAGGGATGCTGAGGAACCCAGGCCACCTGCTCGCGCCAGGTAGCGCGCTCAATATCTTGCAACGGCTGATCTCCCACCAGGATACTTCCCTCATCAACATCGATGAAGCGTAATAATATCTGTACGAGTGTGCTTTTACCAGCGCCGCTGGGTCCTATGAGCGCGATCTTCAGTCCCGCATCGATCTGAAACGACACGTCATGGAGCGCGTGACGCTGACCATCATAGCTATAGCTGATGTTCTCCAGCCGAATGGTGTCCCATGTAAACGGAGTCGGCTCCATCGTCTCTTTGGAGCCATGCTCTATAACAAGAGACGTATCTATAGGGGCCGGCGTCTCCAGTATTTCGATGATGCGCTGAACCGCTACCGAGCCAGTCATCCCGGCATGGTACTTCGTTGCCAGCAACCGTAAGGGTTGGAAAAACTCGGGTGCCAGCAGGAGCACAAAGAGCGCCGTAAAAAAGGACATATTGCCGATGAGAAGCCGCAATCCGACCTCGACCGCAACAATAGCAGTACTGATGGTGGCGCATTCTTCGAGCACAAAGGACGAAAAAAAAGCGATGCGTAACGTACGCATCGTGGTCTGGCGAAAATCGTCACTGACCCTCTGTACCTCAGATGCCTGCTCCTCACTACGCCCCAGCAGTTTCAAGGTGGTCAGACCCTGCACCGCATCAAGGAAAGCAGCGCTCATCACACTCAAGGCGCTCCAGTGCTTCTTTGTCTCGGCACCTGCCATCATGCCAGCCATCGCCATTAGAAAGAGCAGAATGGGAGTCATGATCAGCAGGATAATGCCAGAGGGAAGATCCGTCCTGAGAACCACAAAAAATATGACCACGGGAATGATACAGGACAGGAAAGCCTGAGGCAGGTACTGACTGAAATAGGGGTCCAGCGCTTCCACTCCCTCAACGATGGTGTTAATCAATTCACCGCTGCGCTCTCCCCGCGTATAGGCTGGCCCCGCCGAGAAGATATGGGTAAGCAGTCTGGCGCGCATATTGATTTTAAGGCGCCCCGCCAGCCGATTGGCCAGCCATGTATTCCCCCAGGTAAGCAACGCACGAATCAAAATAATCGTTAGCAGCAACAGCAACGGGGGCCAGACCTGCTGCATGTGCCGGGCATCCAAAAAGACTCCACTCACAACATAACTGAGATTATAATCCTGCCAGATAATCAGGCTACCGGCAACAGAACCAATCACAATGATGATCGCCAGATAGTATTTCGCCTCCGGTATTTGACGTAATAGCTTCTTGAACATTTTCATATCAGCATGCCTGTCTCTCCTTCTCCCTGCGTCCTCCAGGCCTCAAATATATAGCCAGAACTGCGCTTGCCAGGAGCCATACGTGACTTGCCGCCCACATTCATGAATAACATATCTTTCCTGCCCCCTCATGTATTCATCTGTATCACGAGCAAGCTCGGACAAAAGGTAACAATGTTTACTGCTATCTCTATAGGGACCGTCTTCAAAAAAAGCCAGGAATAGGCTTCCTTCTCTTAGCGGTCCTGCTCATCTATATCGTGGCGTTCGCGATTAGCCTGGGACCGGTGTACTGGGTTATGAGCTCCGAGATTTTCCCCAATCGCTTACGAGGGACTGCGACGAGCTTCTGTACATCCGCTAACTGGGCCGCCAATCTTTTGATCAGTGTCACCTTTCTGTCGCTGGTCGGCTTCATCGGGCAGGCATTCACCTTATGGTTGTATGCCGTCTTCGCCATTATCACCTTTCTCTTCTGCTGGTTCCTGGCTCCCGAAACCAAAGGGAAACGCCTGGAACAGATTGATGACTACAGGAAAAATGGTCGCAAGTGGCCTGAGGAAGACCAGCAGGGAAAGCCATCACAAAAGCACGGCAATAGTAAGCATAGCGCAGCATAATATCATACTGGTTTATGATGCAGGTTGGCATGATAATTGGTTTTGGCACCAGCTATCCATCCAATGAATTGGTAGTTGATCAAAACAGGTATCAAGGAGGCCATGTAAGCGGAGAAAACACACCAGGCAAAGAGAGAGCCGGGCCAGTCGTTGAATACTTCTGGCCCGGCTCTCTCTTTTGCAACTGCGAACGTTTAGAACAATCTATTTGTGTCCCTCATGCCATTCAGTTGTATTGTATTCGTGTGTATCAGCCGTAGAGTCGGCGGATTTCCGGCCGGCGCGCACCCACTCCATACGTAAGATGAAGCCACCAATCAGCACCAGCAGGGATGATGCGATGGTCAGGGAACGAGAGTCGGTCTTCCTGGCCAGCCGTTTCCCGATGTTCAGGCTCAAAGGCAGGGCCATGCCAGCCCCGACCGAACCAACGGTAAAGAGCAGCGAGTTCTTGCCTTTGAAGAGCGGCTTCCCAAGCGATCCCAGCATAGGCACAAGAGAAGCGATCAGGCCAAGTTCACTCGCCGTGGTAATTAATTCGGCCCGCTCTAAGCGCTCAACCGTATCGTGTTTGGGACGACCAAATGAGAGGATCAGCGACAAAGCAGCCAGCGCGGTCGAAAGGCCCGAGGTCACAAACAGCGGACCCAGCACGCGCCTGGCCCTGGCCCAGATCGGTACCGCTGTCGAGGAGAGCAGTACACCCGTGTAGGAGCCGACGAACAATCCCAGCATCGATCCTACAAATTCGAGCAGCTTCACCGGAATCAACTTGTTCGCCAACCAGGCCAGAGGCTTACACCAGTTAAGCAGACCATCACTGGCCGCCTGGTGAACGGTCACCAATCCATTGCACAGACCAAAGGTTGTGATGCCCCATGTTCCCAGCGACATCACCGAGCGCAGCTTAAAGACGCGCAGCATATGCAAGAACCGTTCGGGCCGGCCCAGATCCTTAATCAAGAGCACCGGGCTGATCAGGATCGCCACAAACGAGAGGTAGCGTCCCGCCCGCACCAGCGGAACGTCGCGCTCGGCGCCAAAGAAGTGCGCAATGGACGATATCAGGAAGGCGCCACCGCTCAATCCTCCTAAAAAGAAGTAGAGCATAATCTCCCACGTCCAGTGCGCTTTCTTGAGCAGAGGAATGTTATAGTACGTGTTCGCCGGGCCCTTCCACTCGATGCGCGAGTCGACAAGTGGAGTGCTCGTCTTTGACTCATCTAAAGGATCAGGCACCTTGTAGCCGACAACGGCACCGGCACCATTGCGGATATCCTGTGATTGCGCTTCATTATACTTATCCATCAACCATTACCTCTTTCGTGGCCATAACGACACCACGGTCGTCAGCGTCACAAAACTGGCCATCACCAGACTGGCAAGGAAACCGGTGGCGATATTATCCTGCGGCAACTTTGGCTTCTCCGGCAGATTGTAGGCAGAGGGCCGATCGGTCAGCAGGAAGAACGCGTTGAGATCTCCCACCGACGTATCCTCATCCACGCCATAAAGGTAGGCGCTCTCTTCGCCACGCTCATGCAGTTCCTGCACGCGCCCCTTCGCCCTGGTACGCAACTCGTCGACATCGCCAAAGGTAATCGAATCGGTCGGGCACGCCTTGGCACAGGCTGGCTCGATACCGATCTTCTGTCGATCATAACAGAGCGTACATTTGAAGGCGCGCCCATCATCCATCTTCTGATCGATGACCCCAAAGGGACAGGACGGCACACAATAGCCACAGCCATTGCAGATGTCCGGCTGCACATAGATATCCCCGAACTCGTTGCGAATAATCGCGCCGGTCGGGCACGCCTCCATACAGCCGGGATTGGCACAATGCTTACACACATCGCTCATCATCAACCAGTCGGTCATCTTGCCGCTCTTGTCCTGCTGGACATGTGGCTTCTCGACGAATGCCACATGCCTCCAGGTCGTCGGCCCGAGCATTTTGGTATTATCGTAGCTGTTACCGGTCCAGTTATAGCCATCGGCAGGAAGTTGATTCCACTGCTTACAGGCAACCTCACATGCCTTACACCCGATACACAGCGTTGTATCGGTAAAAAAGCCCATATGGCCCATGTGGCCTCCTTTCTTCCTGCTTACTGCTGTTTTTGCTCTTGTTCTGGAGCACGATAGATCGGATCGGTATGGCGGGAAAGATCACTGCCGGCTGTTGGATACAGATTCGAGTGATGGCGGCGTCCGGCCCGGATATTGCAGGCGAACGATTTAGCCTCGTGCATACTGACATTACGATCAGCAACCAGTAAAGCCAGATCATTGACAATATCCCCTTTCACCACACCTTGATAGCCCCATTGAAAAGGGATACCGACCTGGTGCACAGTTCGCTTGCCCATACGCAGCGGTCGCATGCGATCAGTTACCAGTGCCCGGGCCTCAATCTCAGCGCGAGCAGTCCAGATGACGATCCAGTCGCCATTCTTTACTCCGTGCTCCTCCGCCAGTTCGGGACTGATCTCAGCGAAGAGCGATGGTTGCAGCTCGCTCAACCAGGGGATCCAGCGCGTCATGGCGCCACCAACGTGATGCTCGGTAACACGATACGTTGTAATCGCATACGGATAATCAGGATTCGCATTACCCGAGATGCGGTTATCGGGGCGCGGCCACATCTTGACGACAGGATTGTGCGAACGCTTGGGATAGAGCAGATTCGTCACAGGTGAATCGATCGGCTCGTAGTGCGTCGGAAGGGGACCATCGGCGATGCCGCGCGCGACATAGAGCCAGCCACACCCATCCGCCTGCATGATAAAGGGCTGAGCGCCCGAAAGAGCATCCATTCCCATTCCCTTGGGGTCGGCAGGCTTGTCGGGAGACTTGGTTTCAGGGAAATCCGGTACGTCATAGCCGACCCAGCGTCCCTTTGAACCATTTCCGTTATCATGCTCGGCATCCCACCACACGTACTTCTTGCGTTCTGACCAGGGCTTGCCATCGGGATCGGCGGAAGCGCGATTATAGAGGATATGGCGATTCGCCGGCCAGGTAAAGCCCCAGTTGAGACTCACATACTCATCCGCGTTTCTGTTTTTAGAAAGGTTTTTCCCCTCCTCGGGCGTGATGCCGCCCCAGATCCAGCAACCGCTGGCCGTGCTACCATCCGCCTTTAACGCGGTAAAGCTGCGCACAACCTTGCCATCCGCGACCGTATAGCCATTGATCTCCTTGACGATGTCATCAACGACCGGTTCACGGTTGGGTCCCTCTCGTCGATAGGGCCAGGTGAGATCAAGGATCGCACGATCCCGTGGCCTGGTACTATCTTTGTAAAACTCCTTGACGCGCTCATAGAGTTCGGCGACAAACCAGTTTTCGGAACGCGCATCATCTGGCGGCTCGACCGCCTTTTCGCGATATTGAATCAGTCGCTGTGTATTGGTAAAACTGCCCTCTTTCTCCACGTGACCTGCGGCTGGAATGAAGAAGACCTCTGTGGGGATCGTCTCCGGATCCATCCCTTCTTCCTTCCAGAAAGTCGAGCTCTCGATCTCAAACAGATCGCGCACCACCAGCCAGTCGAGCTTGGAGAGCGCCTCGCGGTGGAAACGGCTATTGGGGCTGCCGACTGCAGGGTTCTCACCCATCAAGAAGAAGCCGCGTACCTTGCCGTCCATCATATTGATAAAGGTTGGAATCTCAGAATGATCTCCGGTAATCTTCGGCAGGTAATTATAGGCGAAATCGTTCTCTTTGGTGGCCGCATCGCCATACCAGGCCTTCAGGAAGCTGATAAAGTACTCTGGATAATGGTGCCACCAGCCGGTATCCTGAGTGGCATGGTCCAGGTAGGTCTTCAGATCGAGCTCGTTACGACCAGCGTGAGGCATCACAAGATAACCCGGGAGGAGATCATAGAGGGTTGCAATATCGGTCGAGCCCTGGATATTGGCATGGCCACGCAAGGCCAGCACACCACCACCGGGCCGTCCAATATTACCCAGCAGCAACTGGAGGATACTGCCGGCTCGGATCATCTGGACGCCAACCGTATGCTGTGTCCATCCAACCGCATAGACCAGCGAGGTCGTACGTTCACGACCGGAATTCTGCACCAGCGTATTGGCGATCTCCAGGAATACATTCTGTGGCACGCCGGTAATCTGCTCCACTACCTCTGGCGTATAGCGCGCAAAGTGGCGCTTCAAAATCTGTAGCACACAGCGGGGATGCTGCATCGTCTCATCACGTTCAACCTGGCTGGGATGTAAATGGGGCAACATACCTTTGCCCTCCATACCAGAAGGCATCATCTGCTGCTCATCATGATGCTCTTCAGCAGCACGCCTGGCCTCCTCGGAATTTCCATCCTGTTTAAACTCATCTTTAAGTTCGAACTGCCAGCTCTCGCTATTATAGATGTCTCTCTCTGAATGTAAGCCCGAGAAAACCCCTTCCAGATCTTCAGTATCCTGAAAATCTTCTTTGACGATCGATGTAGCGTTGGTATATGCCTTAACGTACTCCTTAAAGTAGAGCTCGTTTTGCAGCACATAGTTAATGATGCCACCCAGGAAGGCGATATCGGTACCTGTGCGGATTGAAGCGTGAATATCGGCCATTTGCGAGGTACGGGTAAAGCGGGGGTCAACGTGAATAATCTTCGCGCCCCTCTTTTTGGCGGCCATGGCAAAACGGAAGCCGACCGGATGACATTCGGCCATATTGCTTCCCTGAATTAGAATACAATCGCTATTTTGAATATCCTGCTGGAACGTATTAGCGGCACCACGGCCAAAGCTTGCGCCGAGACTCGGCACTGAGGCGCTGTGTCATATACGGGCCTGGTTCTCGATGCTCACCATACCCCAGGAGTGGAATAGCTTGGTGATCAGATAGTTCTCTTCATTATCAAGGGTCGCGCCACCCAGCGATCCCATACCCAGCGTGCGATTGATCGGCCGGTTCTCCTCATCAACCTCTTCAAAGGTCGCTTCGCGCGTCTGATACACACGCTCGGCAATGCGCTGCATCGCCCACTCAAGCGGCTTCTCCTCCCAATCCCGGGCATAGGGTGCGCGGTACTTCACCTTCGTCACACGATTGGGATTATTGATCAACCCGAAGCTGGCCGATCCCTTGGGACACAGGGTGCCTCCGCTAATCGGGCTATCGGGATCACCCTCAATATCAATGACCTTATCGTCCTTGACGTAGACGCGCTGGCCGCAACCAACAGCACAGTACGGGCAGACGCTGTGGAACATCTTCGCGTCCTCAATACGAGGCTTGAGCTCTTTACTATGCTTACTGATCGGATTCGGCACAACCCCGACATGGGACTGCAATGTATCACTGATCTTGCCCTTCGAAAGGCGTTCAGCGAGCCGACCAAAAGTCGTCGCAAATACAGCCATCTCTATTTCCTTTCATAAGTAGAAAGATCCCTATTCTTAAGACAGTGCTAACTAACGTACAGCCCTAAAGTTATAATTCGGTTAGAGCCCCGTTTAACCGCGCTATCTCCTTATATCACGGTATATTTACATCCAGTGTAGACATTATTAGTCACATCAGGTCGGATACCTGTACCTATACCACCAATCCACCCACTATCTCCTTCGGATTCACAGAAAAAGCGCCCTGGTATCCTATCAGGGCGCGCAACATATTTTTTACCAAATCTTGCCGCTTACCTGTCTAATAGATGCTCAGTACGTGCCGTGGTCTTCCTGAAAAGAAATAGTATACTTTTCTTCTGTATCGCTGCAATCTAAGTGGGATGGATGGATACCATTAAGAGTAGGAGAAACGTATGTCACGAAAAAGGCATTATCAATTATCTACACACGTTTCTCAAAAAAAGACGACAAGGGGAAACACCGGGTCTATTTCGCAGAGAGAAGAACACAAATAACCAGAATGCCTCAACAATATGGAGAACAGGCCCATATACGAATCTGCGTTCCCGCACGTGCAAAGAGAAGGAGTGCGATCATCGAAACCCGTTGCAAAATCCTACATTCAGGAGCACGATTTATGTCTAAAGAAAATCGAGGTTTGACAAGCCAGATCGGCCCTGTCGAGATCGATTAGCCGCATACTATTGGCTATTATGGGGGAATTGGTCTGGCCATAGCCTTTGAACTCATCGAGCCGCCGCTTGCCCTTTTTATTGCCACGGTGCCTTTTTTAAAATGCTCAACGTGCCTCAGGCATCGCGCCCAATGCGTTTTATCGCACAAATCCTTGATGGCGCGGCAAAGCCCGTCGGCGGGAGCGCTGAAGCTACCTTACGCTTATCGACTGCTCCCTCGCAACACCTTTCGCTCTTACAAGAGGCGCGTCAGCTGGCAAGGCATATAGGAATGGAAAAAGGGGAGGAGGATGGCTGATATCAGGCTTACAACTGTCATTGACCAGGTTTCCCCACAAAAAAGTCGTTGCTCTTAAGACCCGATGGCCAACCACTTCACGAGAAGTGCGCGTGAGGGGGGCCTTGAGAGAGAAGACTCTTGAAGCACTATAATCGATCCCCTCCCCAATTTCAAGGCAGGCAGTATGTCTCAAGATGCCAAATTGGAGGAAATTTTTGTTCTTCTGAGGCTACAGGCCACACGATCTCAAACCTATCCAGATCACCAATACCTTGAATCACCACAAATGGCATGATCCTAACGACACACATAGACTTACCGGTTAAACCAGTTGGTGACGATACTGCTACTATTGAACGTGTATCCAACCATTGTTATCAACGGGTATGCCTAGCTGTTTACCCCAGATGACATGGGCAAGAAGTTCTGCCGATTCTACCAGGCGTGGTCCAGATCGGTTGAGATAGGCGTTGCCATCAAGCGCGAAAACGCGCCTGTCGCGTACTGCTTTTAACTCTGCCCAGGCAGAATGTTTTTGCAAAAGTGCAACATCCTCCATTGTGCGCTCAAGCCCATAGCCACAAGGAGCAAGGACGATTGCATCTGGGTCAGCAGCTTGAAGTTCCTGCCAGGTCAGCCAGGGTGAGTGCTGTCCAACCTCACCGAAAAGGTTCTTGCCTCCTGCATAGGCCACCAATTCAGGAGTCCAGTTGCCTGCACCCATTAAAGGGTCAAGCCACTCCAATACGGCAACCCCTGGTTTGGAACCGAATGAGGTAGTTTGGCTGGCCAGATTTGTGAGCCGTTGTTGGAGCTTTTCCACAAGAACTTGAGCCTGATCACGCCTGCCTAATACCAGACCTACGCGTAAGATATCTTCCCAGACATCCTGAAGGCGATAGGGAGAAAGTGAGACAATAACAGGCTTATAACCTATAAGCTGTGCAACTGCCTTCTGGACATCTCGTTCGCTCACCGCACAAACCTCGCATTGGGTTTGCGTGAAGATTACGTCCGGACGCAACTCGTGCAATGTTGCCACGTCAATGGCGTAGATGCTCAATGCTTTCAGCGCAGGATCCTCTGGTTCGTGCTGTTTCCGGGCAAGTTGTTTCACCTGTGCATCAATCTCAGCGCTGCTGACGGTGGTGTCTATCTGGACAGTGCTCACGATGGGCAGGACACGGATCTGTGGAGGATAGTCGCATTCATGAGAGCGTCCAACCATCTGATCAAGACAGCCAAGCATGGCAACTATCTCTGTGGCACTAGCTAAGAGGGAAAGAATACGCATACCGCCTCCTTCTGATCTCATCTGAGACTTTGCTGATATGATTATTGTAGCATTTTAAAACAAACTCTAGTTCAAAAAAGATGGATCTACTTCGGGCGAACAAAAAGCCTTAGGTGAGCTTGCTCTTCTACTTGACAGACTACTACATCTTGTATTAATATAGACCACACGCGCTACATATTGTGTAAAAAAACACAACAAGAGAGCGCCAGAGGATACCAGGCTTCAGAACCTGGACGACCGCAAGGTTTGGATAGGGAAATGTGGTGCGAATCCACGCTATGCCGTAACTGTGATATCTTCTGGGCGAGATGCAAAGCTCATGCGCCAGAAGAGTAAGCCAGACTGCCTATTATCTTTCTTATTCTTCGAGCAAGGAGCATGGCGCTGATATGTCCAGAATCAGAGATTACTCCCCCTCTCGAAGCTGGTCTTTTTTTTTGCCCAAACGGGCTTACCCGCTAATGGCCAGGGTGTGTTTGCTGCTGCCCAAAAATGGATGAAGGAATGTATGATGCAACTTACTGTAGTAAAGCGCGACGGTTCGCGAGAGCCATACGATGTGAACAACATATACAAAGTGTTGGAAAAAGCCAGTCGTGGCCTTGACGATCAGATTACGAAAGTGGTGCAGATCGCCACCGAGGTGCAGCTGACGCTGTTCGATGGCATCACGACGCAGCAACTGGATGAACTGGTTATCCAGATGGCCTTGCAGAACGTCAAAGATGATCCCGACTTCGGCACGATCGCCGCACGCCTGCTGCTTAAGACTATTTACAAGAGTGTTCTGGGTGAGTATGAGACAGACGAGGATTTGAAGCGGCTCCATGCGGATCACTTCGCGGTCTATCTGCAGAAAGGCATCGAAGCAGGCCTGCTCGACGAACGTATGAACGACAGGCTGTTTCATGTTCAACGCCTTGCCGAGGCACTCGATCCCTCGCGTGACAAACGCATGAACTATCTCGGAGTCATCACCAGTAAGAATCGCTACGCGCTACGTAGCGGTGATGGTGAAGCGATGGAAACACCGCAGATGAGTATGATGCGTATCGCCATGGGCTTGAGCTACAACGAACCTGATCCCACCGAGGCCGCGCTTGACTTCTACGACCACATGAGCAGACTGGAATACTCACCGGGCGGTTCCACCCGCATTAACGCCGGTACCTCGTTCCCACAGCTATCCAACTGTTTCCTGATGGAGATACAGGACGATATGGAGTCTATCGCCAAAGGTATTCGCGATGTGATGTGGATGAGCAAAGGCACAGGCGGCATCGGCATTGGCATGACGAAATTGCGCGCCGAGGGCTCGCCGGTCAAAAGCACCAACACCGTCTCGACTGGCCCAATTCCGTTTATGAATGTCGTTGATGCCGCCTTGCGCGCTGTGAGCCGCAAAGGCAAAAAGGCCGGAGCCGCCGCCCTCTATATGGAGAACTGGCACATTAATTTTCCGCAGTTCCTCGACCTCAAACAAAACTCTGGTGATCCCTACCTGCGCACCCGCACCGCGAACACAGCTGTCTTCATAAGTGATGAGTTTATGAAGCGCGTTGAACATGATCAGGACTGGTACCTGTTCGATCCGGCTGAAACGCCTGACCTGTGCGAGCTCTACGGCTCTGCATTCAGTCAACGCTACGCGGAATACTGCGAGATGGCGGATGCTGGTACGCTGCGTGAGTTCGCGAAGATAAAAGCGAGGGAACAATTCCGCCAGATTCTAATTGTCCTCCAGGCGACCTCTCATCCCTGGCTGACCTGGAAAGACACGATTAATGTACGCGCACTCAACAATAATACCGGGACGATCCATCTCAGCAATCTGTGTACAGAAATTACGTTGCCACAGGACGCCGAGAATATCGCCGTCTGCAACCTGGTCAGCATCAATCTGTCAGCACATTTGCGCGCGGACAAAAGCTGGGATTGGGACCGCCTGACCTCCAGTATCCGCTCGGCGATCCGCCAACTCGATAATCTGGTGGATATTACAAAGACACCTATCCCAGAAGCGATGCACGCCAACCAGCAGAATCGCGCGTTAGGGATGGGGATCATGGGCTTTACCGATGTAATTGAAAAACTTGGCTACAGTTACGAAAGCGAACAGGCCTATGAACTCATTGACCAGCTTACCGAGTTTATCAGCTTTTACGCCATTGATGAAAGCGCTACCCTGGCTGAGGAACGCGGCAGTTATCCAAACTTTCAGGGCTCCGGCTGGAGCAAGGGCCTCCTGCCCATCGATACCCTCGCGACTGCCGAGGCTTCTCGCCAGCTACCGATAGATATTGCCCGCACGCAGAAACTCGACTGGGAGCAACTACGGGCCAAAGTCAAGCGGGGCATGCGTAACGCAACCCTCATGGCTATTGCGCCAACCGCCAACATCGCGCATGTGGTTGGCACGACTCCCGGCCTCGATCCGCAGTTCAGCCAGATCTTTAGCCGCACCACGCTCAATGGCAAGTTCCTGGAGGTCAATGCAAACCTCGTGCATGACCTGAAAGCGCTCGACCTGTGGAATGAGGTAAAGGATGATATCTTGCGCCTGCAAGGCGATCTAACAGACATTGAAGCTATTCCACAACACATCAAGGAGATCTACAAAACAAGCTTCCAGCTCAGCCCATACGCATTCATTGAAGTCGCGGCCAGGGCACAAAAATGGGTAGACCAGGCCATCAGCCGCAATATGTATCTGGAAACACGCGACATTGATGACATGGTAAACATCTATAGCAGCGCCTGGAAGAAGGGGCTGAAAACGACGTACTACCTGCATGTGAAACCACGGCACACCGCCGAACAGAGCACGGTCAAAGTAAATAAAGCGGCAAGCCTTGGGCCAAAGAAAACCGGCTTTGGCTTTGCCAGTATGAGCTAATAAAAGGAGAAAAAAGACGATGGAAATGAACCAGCACGCACAACAAGAGACCCAGGATGACATCACCGCTCGCCTCGCCTTGATCAGTAAGGCCGTCGAAGCAAAGCTGCTCAGCCAGCAGCAGGTTGCCCCGGCGCAGAAAACCTCCGGGCAAGAGCCCGTATCCGCCTGCCCCATTGATCCCATGGAGCGTTTACAATGCGAAAGCTGCCAGTAACCCTGGCCAACAAACGATGAGAAGGAACAGTATATCATGAGCATCTTAGGCACCGGCATCCAGGACGGGCTCTTGTTAAAACCAATCCAGTACCAGTGGGCCTATGACCTGTATCAGCAAGCCGTCGCGAATACATGGTTCCCCAATGAGATCCAACTGGGGCAGGACATGTCTGACTGGAAAAAGATGAGCGAGGAAGAACGCCACGCGCTGACGTTCCTGATGAGCTATTTCAACCCGAACGAACTGCTCGTCAATAAAGCGCTGGCGCTCGGCGTCTATCCCTACATTCATGCACCGGAGTGTCATCTCTACCTGGCCAAGCAGATGTGGGAAGAGGCCAACCACTGCATGAGCTTCGAGTATGTGCTCGAAACCTTCCCCATCGACCGTAACCAGGCATACGCCTCCCACGTTGAGGTGCCAAGCATGGCGCGCAAAGAGGCGTTTGGTACCAAATACATCAAGCGCATGACAGAGCAGAAGCTGGATATCACGACAACTGAGGGCAAGAGAGACTTTGTCCGCAACCTTGTCGCCTATAACATTATCCTGGAGGGTATCTGGTTTTACAGCGGCTTTATGGTTGCTCTCAGCTTCCGACAACGTAATCTGCTGCGCAACTTTGCCAGCCTCATGGACTGGGTGGTGCGTGATGAAAGTCTGCACCTGAAGTTTGGCATCAACTTGATCCTCACGGTCCTTGAGGAAAACGCAGATCTCCAAACACCAGAGTTCGCCAGAGAAATCAAGCAGATGATCCTGGATGGGGTGGAAATGGAAGAGCAATATAACAAAGACCTGTTACCCCATGGCCTCTTAGGCTTAAACGCGGATTATGTCAACCAGTATGTGAAGTACCTGACCGACCGTCGTCTGGAGGAACTGGGGTTTGGCCCGCACTATCACGTGAATAATCCGGCCAAGTGGATGGCGGCGGCAAACGATGTGTTGCAACTCGTCAATTTCTTTGAAGCCACAAACACCAGCTATGAAGTCAACGCTGGTTGACTTTTTCCAGAAAAAAATAATAAGCCTGACTTTTGAAATGGCCCGGTGCTGCTTTCTCCAGAGCCACAGGGATACTGATGTCGTATCTGCCATCGTGTATTCGGGTCATGATATGACGCGAATGGGCAAGGAAAGGCTGCCGTTGACTATCGGCAATGATTGGTTATGTGGCCCGGAGGTCGCCTGGCTTCACATTATTGTCGCATACCTGAGATTGGCGTCCAACCTATTCTTCGTGTAGACTGGACGCCTTCTGCGAGCACCTGTTCAACAAGTTATCTTTATGGCCACACCTCCAGTTTCCAGGCCATGTTCCAGAAGAGCCATTCGTAGCGTGTACTCGTCAAGAAGATCTCATGCAGGCGTGCTTCCTAGTGATTATTGAGGAATAGAGCCTGGCGCGGGTAGAAACCGCCTGGCATAATCAAGTGAATAAGACCAACCAGGAGATCCTGGCGACGCGCACAGGCTTGACTTTAGAGGCGAGCGAGACTCCAGAGGCGCTACTGTATCGGCGTCTGCGCCTGTTACGCGCGGGGATGACCTTGTATGAGGCGATAGAGGCCTCGGATTTTGAGCACTTGCCTGCCCTCCATCAGGAGATGCAGGAGCTTGACCAGGACGAGGAAATCATCTGGCACATGCTTCCACTCTTCTGTAACGTCGTCTACTATACGGCCCGGCAGGAGAGGGCCACGCTTTTGCCGCAACTGCTAGACGCCAGACAACGAGTACGCCGGTCGGGGAGCCACTTTGCGGCTACCAGAGTCATACAGTGGTTGGCGCTCGCTGCAGAAGAGGCAGGACAGTTGCACCTGGCCTATCAAGAGAGCCTGGATCCTGGTGATCGCACTCCCCACCGTCAAAAAGCACGTCAGCAACCTGCTCGGCAAACTGGGAGCCACCAGCCGAACCCAGGCAGTTGCCCTGGCACGGACTCGTTCTCTGCTCTAACGAGATTCCTCCCAGCAGGTGGTCTTTCTCCTCAAGTGGCTACTCCCTTTGGTATCCTTTTGGAGACTGTAGAATGGCTCACATTCTGCTATTCTTTATGAAGACGCGCGGAGACGATCCTGATGATCTTACTGGTTCGTTTTTCCGATAACTGAAGGATTGACACTCTCAGGATTTATTCGAAGAGTGTCAATCCTTCAGTTACCCAAACGCTCCCTCTCCAATACTCCACCATTCTTCAGCTGCTCCACCCTTAAGCAGCATAGACTACATAGTGTGCAACACGAGGACATTATCCTTCTATCAAGTGAGGACGGTGATAATATCCAGATAGAGCGAGCAATCTCTCTCTACCTATGTCCCGCTACACGCACACCCATACCTGTAACACACGTCATTGACGTGCTATACTTGAGCTGAGGATTGTCACTGTCCTCTGGAGAGATCGTTATGCCGTTTTCGACTCGTTGGGCTCATCGTTTTCACCGTCTGCGATGGAAGCTGACCTTTTTTTACCTTCTGACGACCCTACTGGTCCTGATCGCACTCGAACTGCTTGGCGGGCTACTGCTCCTGTTCGGCTTGACCACGTCTCCGATGACTGGTTTTGCCTTCCAGGTGGGCACTGTGGCACAAAATATTGGTGCAAACTTTCTTGGCCCGTTTGCCAACCGGGCGGCTTTGAGCGAAGCGTTGAACGAGTGGCGCCATGACAGTGGGATCGAGTTTCAGGGCTTTGTGGTCGTCATCGATCCTACTGGGCAAGTGCTGGCTGCGGCAGGAGATCACCCACCGACTCCCGGCACCCATCTTTCATCGCATATCCCTGCGAGCGTACAACGGCTCTTGCGAGAAGCCTTCACCCATGATCCCTCGACAGTCACGAATCAGACGACCTCGAGCTGGCAGAGCAATGGCACGATCTATCTGGTCGCTCCGGTGGTAAGTGAACATCACATCAGGGGTGCGTTACTGGTAGAGGCGCACCAGGTGCAGGTCTTTTCCTCTACCTTCTGGAAATCTGCCCCGATGCTCCTCCCATATATTAGCAGCAGTCTGCTCTTCTTCTTTGTTGGTACCGGAGCGGTTGGCCTGGCCTTTGGGATGGTAACAGCGCGTAGCCTGATCCGCCGCATTCGGCGTATCCTGGCCTCAGCGGAGGTATGGGGCCAGGGAGACTTCTCCGCCTTCGTCGAGGATACATCTGCCGACGAACTGGGGCAACTGGCGCAGCGGCTCAATCGCATGGCTCAAGAGTTTCACGACCTGCTGCATACGCGCCAGGAGTTGGCAACTCTACAAGAACGCAATCGCCTGGCGCGTGAGTTACACGATAGTGTGAAACAGCATGTTTTTGCGCTCTCGATCTGGATCAGAAACACAAAAACCCTGATCGGTCACGATGAGAAAGCCGCACAAGCACAACTTGCTGAAGCCGAACAGGCAATTCGCCAGACACAGCAAGAGCTGACCGCACTCATTCGTGCCTTGCGGCCAATGGCCCTCACTGGGCATGATCTCAGCCAGGGCTTACAGGAGTATGGCCAGTCCTGGCAAAAGCAAACGGGTATCCGTGTCGCCTTTGAGGTCAATGGAAAGCGGGAGATCGCTCCAGCCATTGAGGAGGCCTTCTTTCGGATTGCGCAAGAGGCGCTGGCAAATGTGGCTCGGCATAGCCGGGCGCATCTCGTCACGCTCCAGCTGGACATTGGCCCAGAGATGCGCCTCACGATCAGCGACAATGGCTGCGGTTTTGATGTCAGAAGAGTGGATAGACCTGGCGTTGGCCTGGCCTCAATGCGCGAACGAATGGACGCACTACATGGGCACATCGAGATCCACAGCCAGCCAGGCCGGGGAACCAGCATCACGGTTCGCTGCGCGCAACCGCCAGAATACGAACCGAATGACATGGTAACGAAGGAAAGCCGATGATGAGTGAACAAGAGCCGATAACCATTCTTCTTGTGGACGATCATGCCATTGTGCGCCGGGGCTTACGCGCTCTCTTCGCGCTCCAGCCGGATTGCCAGGTGGTAGGAGAAGCTAACTCGGGCGAAGAGGCTATACGTCTTGCCGCTAAACTGGTGCCAGACATCATCCTCATGGACCTCGTAATGCCTGACTTCGATGGCATTGAAGCCACCAAACGTGCCAAAGAGGTGAGTCCTCGGTCACAGGTGATTGTGCTCACCTCCTTTCACGATGATGTTCACATTTTTCCAGCACTGCATGCTGGCGCCCTCTCCTATGTTCTCAAAGATGTTGATCCCGACGAACTGGTCGAGACGGTCCATCGAGCCGTGCGCGGAGAATCGATACTGCATCCGCAAGTAGCAACGCGCGTGCTGCAAGAACTACGTCAATCCAGGCAACCATCGACCAACCCGTTTGCACAACTGAGCGAACGCGAGCAGGACGTGCTGCGCCTGATTGCGGATGGGCGTTCCAATGCTGAAATTGCCACACGGCTGGTGATCAGCGAGAAAACCGTCAAAAACCACGTCTCAAACATCCTCTCAAAGCTGCACCTACTGGATCGGACCCAGGCTGCAGTCTTTGCCTGGCAACAGGGCTTCATGCGCCAGGAGGAATAGCGAGCACTGTAACACAATAAACTGGCGGCTTACACATCATGGAACAGGTCTCCAGTCTCATCCTCAAAATAGGTCTTCAGCCTCATCCATCCCAGCCATTTCTGCGTTATCCTCTTTCTGAAAGAGAAAGGTTCTGGTGATCTTCTCTCCTTCCCTCGAAAGGCGATCCAAAGCATCGCCATTCATGAACCCAAAGTAGGTGGATGCAGAAAGGGATTTTCAAATGCGCAAAACCAAGTTCATCATAACGATAGTAATCTCGCTTATCGGGATGCTTCATGTGGCACTAACTCCCATGCTTCACGGGGCCACCCCTACAGTTGCTGATATCTGGTTCGCCAGTTTCGGCCTGATGCTCATGTTTCTGGCCTTCTTGAACTATACCCTCATGAATGTCGCGCAGAACCCAACGAAACTATTTGTTCTTGGGCATATCGCGAATGTACTGACCGCTCTCATGGTAGCAGTTCTTCTCACCCTTGCTCTCTACCCGCACATCATCCTGATCCTGGTGCTCCTGGTTGTCGAGACAGTCCTGCTCTTGCATACCCATCTGACAGCCACACCATCTGTAGCCCGGGCAGCCCAGAGGGGATAAATAGAGATCTCGTCGTCTTCTTGATGAATTCAGGAATGGCGACGTTGGCAGAGTATGAGAAACAGATACAGAAGGAAAGATTGAGCATTTATGAAAAAGCGAAGATATCTCACCATTTCTCTCATCCCGGCAAGGTGGACAGCGGGAGTCGGATACGCGGCCTGTCTCTGGGCAATGCTCTTCGCCGCCGCACATCTCTATTGGGCAGTGGGGGGAACGTTTGCAATGAATGTGCAGGAAGTGGCGCAGGGCAAAAGGTGGTTGACCCAGGCACCAGTGCCCTATCTGTTCAGTTGGACGATCACCATCGTCATGTTCATGGTTGAAGGGCTGTTTCCCCTGGCTCTGGTCTGGCAGGGGAGCCGCGTGAAACAGAGAGGGCGTCACATACAGATCGTGACGCTGATTCTGGCCTATACAGGCATGATCGTGTTCGCACTGGGTGACTTTCTCGTGGTGCACCAACCCCTATTGGGACTCGTCGCTCTCGTCATCTGTGCATTGGGGAGTCTGGTCGCCTTCGTGCGACCACGCAGCCAACCCAGCATGCCCCAATGGATGGTCCTTGTCGCAACCTGGGTGATGGCGGGAGGCAACCTGCTCAACGGATTGATCTACTATAGCATAACACTGCTGGCCCCTATCGGAGTGGTAAGGCCACCGCTGATCCCAGCGCTCCCATTGGGAGAAGTCATCTGGCAGGGAGTGGTGACCGGATCGATCTTTTGTTCTGGAGGCGTCCTCTTGTTGCTGACCGCTGTTCTTATAAGCTGCCAGTACCAAAGGAATGCCTCGGATACGGACTGTGGTATCAGCCACAAAAGGTAGAATAGGCATTATCTTCCAATACTTTGCGATTGTCCCGATGCGCAGCCTTTCGTTCTGGCCAGGCCTTAAAGAGGCCATCAAAGCCGATACCCTGTCACTCACGGCATTTGAAGTCGGACTCTTCGCCTGGATGGCGTTGTCCAGCCTGGTCTTCTTTCATCCGGCCCTCCATCCCGATTCTCCTGTTTACTGGTTTATGATGCAGGTTGGTATGGTGATTGGCTTTGGCACCAATTATCCGATGAACTGGTAGCTGATCAAAACAGGCGTCAAGGAGGCCATGTAAGCAAGGAGAAAGCTCAAGACAAAAGAGAGAATAACCAGAATATGACTGTCTGGTCAATCTCTCTTTTGGTCACGAGGGTATTTTATATCTTTATTTGCATGCACCAATCCTGGGTTCAGAGGGTCCCTCTAAGGCCGCAACCAGAGATGCCATATCAGGATGGACTTCTCTGTCAAGCACTGAATCACGCAAGGTATCTGGAACAGGCAAGAGTTGCTTTGCTTTGACCATCGCTTCAATATAGTCATAGAGAGCACTGACCTGTTCTGCTGTATTAAAAGAGTGGAACCAGAGGGGTTTCCCTTGAAAGATCAGCAAAACGGTATTTCCCAATGCGCAGAGCCCAAGGCAACCGGATGGGGTCAGATACACCGTTTGGCCCAACTTCCGCCGGTGCCACTCCGCTTGATGAAGCTCACGCAAGTCCGGTCCATAACCACGTTCAGCTTTTCCACAACACAGTCCATGACTACAGACAAACACATTGCCAAGGTGTAGAACCACATCCACTTTTTTGCCATCTAAGCGCTGGATCCGTGTTTTCTTCACTGCGCTGCTCCTTCCATCATACGCTCAACCCATCTTTCCGGGAAAACGATTCGAAAAAGAAGAGTGCTACCTTGACTCACCCCTTCAGCACAACATGCTTTACCCATACCCACCGGGTATGGGTAAAGCATACCATAACAGCAGTGTATATTGCAAGGTATGAATACAGGAAGTTCTGTGCGTAACACATTTTTATGCAGATGGAGAAAGCGCTGATACCAAAGTATGATTGGATGAACAGGTAGAGCTTTATACCCTAACGATCATGAAAGAACAGCAAGGCACAAAGCTCCAGCAATCGCTCCGTTTTCTGCCCCAGTTGTCACGTATCAGTCGGCGTTACCCAATCAGGGTAGTGACGACATATGCAAATGCGGCGCCAAGCACGGTAAGCACCAGCGTAAAGATACTGCTTTTTTCCTGATGGGCTTCTGGGAGAACGTGAGAGGCGCCTATGTACAGGAGAAACCCCGCCAGGAAACCAAGGTATAAGGGCATCTGTCCCTCGGGGATCTTGATCAAGAGCGTTGATGCCGCCCCAAGGATTGGTGCCACCGCGACCAACAGGAGCAAGCGAAAGGCCTGGAGTCTGGTGAGCTTGTTCAGCAGGAGCAGGGTCATCGTATTGAGGCCATCACCAATGTCGTGCAGGATCACGGCGAACGCGACCAGCAATCCCAGGCTCGGACTCACCTGGAAACCAGCGCCTATTTCGATCCCCTCTAAAAAGCTATGGCCCGCAAATGCCAGGGCAGAGGCTACGCCGATCACAGGGTGGTGATGCGCAACAACGTCTTGCCGGCCTTGGCGCGCCTGAAGCAGCAGAAATAGCTTCTCCAGAATATAAAAGAATAGAAAACCTACAACCAGCATTGCAAAGGCACTCACGCGCATACCATGGGAGAGCCCTTCCATCGCTTCAAACATGGCGGGCAACAGATCAAAGCAGACCACGCCGATCAGAACACCCGCGGTAAATCCCATAATCAGATGCAGCTTGCTGCGAAAACGGAGCGCAAACAGGCCTCCAAAACACGTCGAAAAAAAGGTTGCAAATGAAAGAAGGATCGCATTCATATCGTTCTCCCTTACACCATTTCCCTCTCGCTCTCTCGAGCGTACCTCAACATGAGCAAAGCGATGCACTACCTTGTATGCACAAAAGAGCAAAAACACGCTTCATACGCAATAAACATTTTATTCTTGCCTATTATACTATATAGTATCATTGGCGATAGTAAGATACGCGCCCTTGATAGCGTCATAGCAGGAAAGTACCAATCATGGCGCGGTTGATACGGCAGCGACAGAGAACCTGTCCGCATCCGCGTATCCCGATTACTGATCAACGAGAAACATCTCTCGCCTTTCTCCTCTCCTACCCTCCTATGGTACAATGTACGATAGAGTAGGAGCAATTCGGCTAAAAATGATATAATGGGACAGACGATATCTCTTCTGGCACTTCATTTCGTTCACCCATCACAGTCATCCATGCCAGCCATCAGCAGTATGCGGCAGTGGGGAGAGGAGGCAGGGCACCGTGCATACACTGATCGAGGGGGTTATTTTTCTTTCGCTCGTCCTTGGCGGGAACGCCACGCTCAAAAACCTGAACATGATTATCCCGTGGTCACAGCGGCGCAAGCTCCAGCTCCTGATTCTTGCCCTGCCCTTCTTCCCGTTCGGTTTTAGCCTGTTCTGCCTCTATCATTTTGTGGAGCATCTCTGCCTGGCTGGCGATCCCTTGTGGGATGAACTGCTGGCCAGTATGCTGGCGCTTCTCACCTCGACACTGCTGCTCGGAGCGCTGCTCAAGGCCCTGCTCAGCATCTTTTTGATGCGCCGCTTCCTCTCCTCCTATCGTCAACGCGCGACCCCGGACATCCATCAGCGCGTTGATCGGCTCGTTGGGGGACGATACACCAGACCTATCCGGGTATGTCTGCTTCCTATTCACCATCCCATTGCGTTTACCTGTGGTTTTTTTCGTCCTGTGATCTTTCTCTCTCCCTGGATGATCCACCAGCTTGATACCCATGAGTTGAACGCGGTGCTGGCACATGAAGTCGAGCATGTCATCCGACGCGATTATGGCGTGCTGTTCCTGGCCACCTTTTTACGCGATGCGTTCCTCTACCTTCCCAGCAGCCATCAGAGCTACCATCACCTCCAGCGAGAGAAAGAACTGGCCTGCGATGAGCAAGCCGCATCCACCACCCAACGCCCGCTGGCCCTGGCCAGTGCGTTAACCAGGGTGTGGTTGCATGGAACAAGCGAAGGGCATTCCTTCTCGATGGGATTGGGGCAGCCGCTGCTCCCCCAACATAGCGCCATGAAATATCGCGCCGAGCGATTGCTGGAGGTACCTTCCCCGCTCCCACCACAGAGGAGCAACAGGTATCGCTGGAATATCTCTGGCATTGGCCTGCTCGTACTGATCCAGATTGCCTTCTTCTTTTTCGGGATGAAACTCATCGGCTGTAATCCAGAAATGGTCATCATGCACCTGCTCCAACACTAACACCGTGGCTTGCACAAACGGGCGCGCTATGCTATACTTTCTCTATACCCATACCGGGTGGGTGTGGGTATAGAGAAAGGGGAAAGCACGATGAATGCAGACAAACAGGATGTCCTCAAACGACTCAATTATATTGAGGGGCACCTGGGCGGCATCCGGAAGATGGTTGAAGAAGATAAGTATTGTGTCGATATCTTGCGGCAAACCTATGCCGTCCGCAAAGCGATCGAGAAACTTGAGGGGATGCTGGTTGATAGCCATCTGCATACATGCGTCCCCACCGGCATCGCAGAAGGCAGAGGTGACGAGATCATTCAGGAACTCGTTCAGCTCTACAATCTCGCCGGCAATCGATAACGATAGATAGCGGTTTACTCGCTGTCTTCCCATGACAAGGAGAACGAGAATGGCACAGGATATCACGCTTTCGGTCCCAGACATCAGTTGTGAACATTGTGTCAGGACCATCAATGGCGCCTTAGGCGCGCTCACTGGAGTCGAACAGGTTTCGACCGACATCTCCACCAAAAGCGTCCAGCTCCGCTTTGATCCAGCTCAGGTCTCGCTGCAGCAGATTGAGGCGACCCTGGACGATGCCGGGTACACCGTCTCATCACAGCCTGCCCCAACCCCACGCACCACTGGCAAGCCCTTGAATCTGCTTTAGCAAGATGTGTCATCTTCTGAGATGCATACAAAAGTCAACGCCCCCTCCCAGGATTCCATATTCCGGGAGGGGGCGTTCCTTCATCATGCTTCTATGATATGACAGCGACGCTCTGCTTCATGCCAGCTTCGTAGTGACCTGGAAGATAGCAAGCCAGTTCTGGATGCGAACCAGCAGACGAGGACGGAAAGGTATACTCCAGCGTTCTGGTTTCGCCTGGATTTAGATTGCCGAGGGAGGCCAGCGCCATGTGATCCATGTCATCCATCGACATCCCCCCCATACTGCCTTGCGATGACGGCATGATCATGAATTCGTGAACAGTCTTCCCATGATTCGTGACGACAAAGTGATACCTGGTGCCAGGTGAAAAACTGGTCAGCGCGGAATCGATATGGAAGTCGGTTTCGCTCACCGGGACATTGATGCCTGACGTCTTCTCTGACGTGTTTCCTGGTGTGCCTCCACAGGCGACCAGGAAAAGCGTCAGCAGAAGAGCCCCAAGTATCATCAAGGATCGTTGTTTCATATCTGTTCCTCTCTCTCCCTTTTCACTGTTCTCTATACCTCACGCGAACGACCAAAGCGGCGCAAGCGTAGCGAATTGCTGATGACCGTCACCGATGAGAGCGCCATGGCGGCCGCCGCGAAGATTGGCGCTTGCTCTTTCAAGAAGGGGATCAACGGAGACAAGATCGCCGTTGGGATCAAGATCACGTTGTAGGCAAAGGCCCAGAAGAGGTTCTGCTTGATGGTGCGCAGCGTTGCCTGCGAGAGAGCCAGCGCCGTCGCAATGCTCTTCAAGTTTCCCTTCACCAGCGTGATATCGGATGCCTCCATCGCCACATCGGTTCCGGTGCCCATCGCGATCCCGGCATCAGCCTGGACGAGGGCGGGAGCGTCATTGATGCCATCACCCGCAAACGCGACCAGCATACCCTGCTCCTGCAGCCGTTTGACCTGATTGGCTTTATCGCCGGGCAACACTTCCGCCAGCACATGCTCGGAGGGAATGCCAACGCTCTCGGCGATGGCCAGGGCCGTTCGCCGATTGTCCCCGGTAATCATCCAGACCTGCCGTCCCTGCGCATGCAGGCGCGCCACCGCTTCCTGCGACCCCACTTTGATCGTATCAGCGACCGCGATGATGCCCGCCAACGTGCCATCAACTGCGATCAGCATGGCCGTTTTCCCCTGGGCCTCCAATCGGGTCAGGTACTCCTCCGCGCCTGAGGTCTCAATGCCCTGCTCGCCAAGCAGGCTCCGTGTTCCGATCAGGAGCGTATGCCCCTCCACCGTGGCGTGCAGACCTCGCCCGGCCAACGCGGTGATATGCTCAGGATAGTGGCTGAGAGCAAGTCCTCGGTTCTTTGCCCCCTCGACGATAGCCGCGGCCAGCGGATGCTCTGATCCCTGTTCCGCCAGCGCCGCCAGGCGCAGCACCTCCTGCTCGGATAGATCAGAAAGGGGAAGCAGATCCGTCAGTTCGGGTTTCCCTTTGGTGATCGTCCCCGTCTTGTCCAGGAGCACGGCCCGCACGGCCTGAATGCGCTCCAGGCTTTCACCGCCCTTAATGAGGATACCCTGTTCGGCCCCCTTGCCTGTCCCCACCATAATGGCCGTCGGCGTCGCTAATCCAAGCGCACAGGGACAGGCCACGACCAGGACCGCTACCGCCGCCACGATGGCGGTAATCCAGGCGTTGCTGCTCCTGGTATCCATCATGCTCATGCCCGCCATAGGAATACCGATGGTGTGACCGACAATGGCCCAGACGATAAAGGTCAGGGCCGCAATGGCCAGCACGATGGGAACGAAGATGCTCGAAATGGTATCCGCCAGGCGCTGAATAGGAGCCTTGGAGCCCTGCGCCTGCTCCACCATGCGAATGATATGAGCCAGCACGGTATCGGCACCGACTTTGGTCGCCCGCATCTGCAAGAGCCCCTGCTGATTCACCGTCGCGCCAACGAGCGCGTCACCCACACCTTTTTCGACCGGGAGACTTTCGCCGGTAATCATCGACTCATCAACGGACGAGTGACCAGAAATCACCTCGCCATCCACCGGGATCTTCTCACCAGGACGCACCAGCAGGGTCCACCCTGCCTGGACCTGCTCAATGGGCAGATCCATCTCGTGGCCATCACGCAAGACGTGGGCGGTACGAGCCTGCAAGCCGATCAGCTTTTTGATGGCATCATTGGTCTGCCCCTTCGCGCGCGCCTCCAGGTATTTTCCCAGGAAGATGAGGGTAATAATCAACGCCGTTGTATCGTAAAAGGTCATGCCTCCCACAAGCTGTGGGAAAAACGTGGCGACCACGCTCAGGAAATACGAGGCGGTCGAGCCCAGCGAGACCAGCGTATCCATATTGGCACTCCCGTGGCGCAGCGTCTTGAGCGCCCCACGGTGGAATTCCCATCCTACAAGCGCCCAGACGGGAGTGGTAAGGATCAACAAGAGAAGATTTTCTCCAGCGAAGCGATCCATGAAAAACATGCTCAGGATCACGACCGGCAGAGATAACACGATCCCCAGGATGAGCAGGTTCCGCTTACGCCGCAGTTCAGCCTGCTTCTTGTGCGCTCGCTCGTCTTCCTGATCAACAGGGGAATTCGTTATTTCTAGCTGCTCCACAGGAGTGGACACCCCATGTGTGTCAGGCGTGCGTTCCAGCGGCTCCGCCTTGTATCCAATGGCCTCGACCTTTTGCACCAGCGCATCCAGATTGGTCTGGGTGGGATCATAGGTCACCACGCCACGCTCGGTGGCCAGATTGACCTGCGCATCCATGACACCAGCGACCTTCTTGAGTCCCTTTTCAATCCGCATGGCGCAGGAGGCACAGGTCATCCCTTCCAGCGCCAGCGTCGTTTGTATCTCATGCTCGGACGCTGAAGGTGATGTGGCAGGAGCAGTCAGGGGGATGGCTTTGTAGCCTACAGCCTCCACCTTCTGCACCATCGGCTCGACGCCAGTCAGCCCGGGATCATACGTCACAGTGGCCTTTTCCGCGGCCAGGTTCACCTGCGCGTCGATCACTCCGGGAACTTTCTTCAGTCCCTTCTCCACACGCATGGAGCAGGATGCGCAGGTCATGCCCTCGATCGCAAAGGCCGCCTGGCTCATAACGCGCTCAGATTCTTTTTCCTGATGAACATCTATCGTCATACTGCATTCTCACCTATCTTGTATCAATACCCACACCCCCCGCATAGGGGTATGAGAAGAGTATAGTCAACGACATGCGCATTGTCAACAGTCTGCCATCACAAAAAAAATGAGTTCAGCGAGATATGTGAAACATGGATGGGATGATGATGCAGAAAAAGTTAAATCCATCCGGTAGTGTGGTCTGCTTTTGCGGTATGAGGAGCAATCTATGGCGGAGGAAGTTCGACAAAGAGACAAAAGCGAACAGGTAAGAACAGGCAAGGTTTCTTGAGCAGAAGAGACAGAGACCCGGTGCTACTCAGCCTCTTCCTGGCGTCGTCGACGTGCGATTTCCTCATAGAGCTGGCGCGCCTGTTTTGCTGCCTGGGGATCCTGGATGGTATGAATGCCATCGAGCATCTCTCCCGAGAAACTGACAAAGAGATCTTCAAGAATCCGCCCCACGAAGTGCGAGATGAATTCCTGCTGGGTATAATTTGGGTAATACACATAGGCCTGATCCCACTTTTCCACACGCAGCAGCTTCTTCTTCGCCAGGCGCGCCATCGTGCTCATCACCGTTGTGTAGGCAATGCGCCGTCGCTCATAGAGCACCTCAAAAATATCTCGCACCATGGTCCCCTCATCGACTGGCCGGGCCCAGATAAGCTCCATGATTTCCGCTTCCAGATCACCCAACACTTTGCGAATGCCGGGGCGGTCAGGACGAAAACGACTCAAATCGACCACTACGTCCATACGAGTCGCCTTTCTCCCTTTTTCCTGGATACCAACCGCTGTTAACGGATCTTGATCACGCGCATCATACCAGCCGCCTGATGATAAGCATTGTGGCAGTGGAACGCCCAGACACCAGGATTATCTGACACCCAGGTAATGTTGACCTTCTGCATCGGATCAACCAGCACCGTATCCTTGATCGGCCCCCGGCCGGTCCCATTCTCGACCTGAAAAAAGTGTCCATGCAGGTGCATGGGATGGGGCATCATACTCTGGTTACTGAACTGGAATTGCACCAGACGATCTTTTTGTAGCGCGATCTGATCGGCTTGCGAAAACACCTGATCATTGATTTTCCAGACGTACTGTCCCATGCCCCCACTCAACTGTATCGGGAGGGTTTGATCAGGTTGGCCTGTCGGTGGCGTAGAGGTACCAGGGGCGGCTTGTAACATGGCGTACGTTAACATGTTGCGCTGCAATTCTGGTGGCAAAAAATCAGCGGGAGGTGGCGTTGCCGTACTTTCCTGATAGCGAAACAGCGCACGGGTCATGTTTTTTGCCCCCTCGACCTGCGCCGCCAGTTGCCAGACGCCCGGATTGTTTGCGGTCACCAGCACATCATAGCGTTCTCCCATGCCAATACGGATAGTATCAACATCCACGGGCTCAACTGGCTGCCCATCGGTGTGCGTGACGGTCATGCGATGACCATTGAGAGCCAGATGATAGATGGTTGCCGCGGAGGCATTGATGAAGCGCACGCGAATCCTGTGTCCCTTGCGGACGTTGATCGTGAAGGGATGGTCGCTGGCTTTCCCATTGATAAGGTACAGGGGATACAGAAGATCTGGTGGGACCTGCATCGCCATCGAACCGCCCATCCCGCCCATCCCATTCATACCCGACATGTTATCGCCCCCGGCGATCAATTGTTTCAAAGCGGCCGACGGGTTTCCCGGTCCTCCGGGTACTCCATCCAGCCAATCATCCAGAAGCAGCACCACATCTTGATCGTAATTTTTCGTTTCTTTCGGATCTTCAACAATGAATGGACCGTATAACCCGCGATCCAGTTGCAATCCCACATGTGAATGGTAAAAGTACGTTCCAGCACTGGGAACGACAAAATGATAGGTAAATGTATGCCCAGGGTTGATGGCGGGTTGCGTCACTCCATCAACCCCATCCATGGCATTGACAATCGGGACCCCATGCCAATGAATCGTTGTTCCCTCACTCACATGGTTATTGACGGTAGCCCGAAGTGTATCACCCACATTCACCCTGATTTCAGGACCGGGAAGACCTCCGTTATATGCCCAGGTGGAAACCAGGTGTCCACCCACAAGAAGCTGTGTTGGCGCCGGATTCAATGTATAGACATGAACTTTCCCGGTGCTGGAGGCATGCGGGAATGTCGATCTCCCATCGGCTTGCGTCGGTTGCACCCCACAGGCATCCAACGCGATCATACCTGCCACCATACCGCTCCCTACACCCACATATTTTAAAAACTGACGGCGTGTTACGCCTGTGCATTGCATTTCATTGTTCATACATATTTCTTCCTACTATCGAACATGACAATCATCGAGCCTCATTCCTTTGGCTCGACGCCTCCAACCAACGCATATCCTCAGGGCTTCCATGATCGAGCAAGATGCCTTATCATGGAAGAGCGCAGTCCTACTACCAGGTAGTATACTACCGCCAATAGTATCTGTCCCGTAAAAAATGTTCTCATAGGAAATTCAGGTAATCACACTGGCAACAGTTCTCAACGATTGTGCCGTCAATGTACACGAACAGGAGCCGTATTGCCTTTTCCTATGATGATCGATAGAAGTCAGCATTGATTTGAATAAACTGCTTCCACTCGTTGGGAACAGCCGACTCTTCAAAAATGGCAGTGACAGGGCATGCTGGCTCACAGGCACCACAATCAATGCACTCATCAGGATTGATATAAAGCTGTTCCGCCTCCGCGAAACCTGGCTCTGCTGGCGCCGGATGAATACAGTCAACAGGACAAACATCAACACAAGAGGCGTCTTTGACGCCAATGCACGGAAAGGTAATGACATAGGTCATGGTTTAGTTCTCCTTGCTGGACAAGCAGCAGCCATCAATACACACAAAACGTCATTGTTGTCATAGCGAAGAGATACATCATAGCGTACAGAAAATATATCGTCTGCTGCTGATGCTCCCCTGAGTGCATGCTGAATGTGAGCTGAAGATATGACACAGCGCCGATGCGCCCAGGAACAACCCTTTCTGCTTGTCTGATTGCCTCCACTATTCTCAGACATTTGCCAGGTGCCACGGTGAGTAAACACCCCATCGAACAGACACGGCACGTCAGCCAATCCACAGGCCTCCCTCAGCCCTCCCTCAGTTGGCACACCCACACTAGAGAGAGAAACTATTCTTTAGGCAGACGTGATAGGAAACAAGCACAGCCCGATGCGATGAACTCATCGAAAAAACACATTGAAAGGTAACCTCCCATGAAGACACAGCACATAACCATTCCCATAGAAGATCTCCGCTGCGGTGGATCGCTGCAGGTAGAACGAGCACTCGCGCATCTACCTGGTATAATCTACGCCTATGTCAATCCCACAATCGAAATGGCGTACATAGAGTATGATCCGAATCAGGTGAACCAGGAACAGTGCACACACACCATAGAGCAAGCAGGATTTCGGGCGGGGCCCCCATGTCTCCGCTGAAAAGAGTGCGTCCCCACCGCATTCGACTTTGAATCGAGCGTTTGTACTCAGTCACCAAGTAGCAGGGTTCTACCGTGTTACTAAGAAATGACTATAGTACAAGCTCACGATGAAAGGTTTTGTAACGTGTCTTCTCATCATTTCCACGCAATGTATTCCTCAATAGCAAGGCAGGCAGATTCCATACAGGGCCAACAAATGATTCTTCAACAGAAGGTGAAATGATTATGCAAATCATCAATAGTATTGGGCAGGCCCTTTTTATGGCTTTCAGCATGTTCTGGGAGATTCTGTGGCCGCTGATTCTTGGCTTTACCCTCTCTGGCATTATTCAGGCCGTCGTATCCCATCAATCGATCGCCAGGGCGTTGGGTGGTGACTCGCCAAAGCACCTGGGGCTGGCCACGCTCTTTGGTATCGCTTCCAGTTCCTGCTCGTATGCAGCGGTTGCCCTGGCGCGCTCCATCTTTCAAAAAGGTGCCAGCTTTACCGCAGCCATGGTCTTTCAATTATCCTCCACCAACCTGGTCATCGAACTGGGCATTATTCTGATCGTCTTAATGGGCTGGCAGTTTATGGTGGCCGAGTATCTCGGTGGTCTGCTGATGGTGATCTTGCTGGCGCTGATTTTCCGATTGACCCTGACTCGGCGCATGGTAGAAAGAGCACGGGCGCAGGCAGAAAAAGGGATGATGGGAAAGATGGAGGGGCATGCTGCTATGGACATGAGCGTCTCGGGCAGCTCATTCTGGAATAAGCTCTTCAGCGGCAAAGGTTTGACCGCGGTCAGCAACTACTTTGTGATGGATTGGGCCTCGGTCTGGGTCGATATCGCTCTGGGTCTACTCATCTCGGGTGCGCTGGCAGCCTGGGTGCCGGATTCGTTCTGGCAGGCCTTCTTCCTCTCTAACAATCCCACCCTGGCAAAGATCGAGGGCCCGCTGATGGGTCCGCTGGTGGCCATGGTAAGTTTCGTCTGCTCGGTAGGCAATGTGCCGCTGGCCGCGGTCCTATGGCGCGGAGGGATCAGCTTTGGTGGTGTCGTCAGCTTTATCTTTGCCGACCTGATTATCCTGCCTATTCTGGATATCTATCGCAAGTATTACAGTTGGAAGACAATGGGCTACATTCTGGTTACCATGTATATCACCATGGCCGTCGCGGGTTATGTGATCGAGTTCCTGTTCGCCGCGCTGGGGATTATCCCTCAGAACCGCAACGTCGTGGCGATTACCGAAGGGGTTCATTGGAACTACACCACCGTCCTCAACATCATCTTCCTGGTACTGGCGGCCCTGATGGTGATCCGCTTCCTGCGCACCGGTGGCCTCTCCATGCTCAAAATGATGAACACACCGGCGGAACAGATGGATCATCATGACCATGAGCATCACAGTATGGATGGGGCTGATTAATCTCTCATTGAAACAACGGACCAGGCCAATCTTATTACACGTTGGCCCTTGTACATCTCACCGTTATTAGAGTTGGAGTACACGCTGCTCACCAGTACGGTACATTATATGCTGTAGAACAATAGAAAGGTAGAACCACATCATACTATGCATCGGGAAAGGAGAAGAGAGGCATCAGCCCTGGAACCAGAGCACTTCCTTCTCTCTCCTACTGCAGGTGATCGTGTTCATCTCTCCTTGCTTTATCTCAGGCTTCCCTCAAGCTTCCCTGTCGATGCAACGCGATCCGCTTTCCGCTAAAAGTTTCCCAACACCAACCAAACAGATAGGCGCTCAACCATGCTATCACCACCAGTACGATCCCTCCAAGGAAAAAGTTGCCCCAGGTAAGATGCCAGGTCCCCATCACCGTCAATCCATGCATCCACCAGGTGGTCACGTCAAGCGCAAAGGCTGGAAAGATCGCAACTACAAGCGAGCAGACGGTCCAAAGAATAGCGACAGTGACAGCAAATGCATTTGCCAGGGCGATTTTCTCTTCTTTCATAACTACTCACCTTTCTTCATGCAACCGTAACAGAAACTGGCCTACCTGCTACCTGGTTTCGAGATCCAATTGAGAAGCATCAGAAAAACGATCACACACAGAATCACCAGGGCAATAATGATGACATCGATGAATGGCCCCATGAGCCTTCCTCCTTCCGCGCTTTTCCGCGGTCACCTACCTTCCAGGAGCAACACCGGTCCATCTACAGGAACTATAGCTCCCCTTTCTGAGGCAGCGCTGAGTAGCCCCTGAGGGGCACCTGAAGATGCGGATCAGGTGTGACGTTGTTGTGACCCGGTGGAGAGAGCTTGTGACAAGATGGTGATAATTCCGATCTACAATCTCTCTGGGACAATGATTAGAGGGAGGCTTGGATCTGGAAGGAGAGCATTCCCCATGTCTATGCAACACCATATTCTGGTCATAGATGATGATCCGGCGATCACGAGCCTGTTGAAACGTGGCTTATCGTATGAAGGCTTCGTGGTCGAAACCGCCTGCACAGGGCGCGAGGGGCTTGCCGCTGCCCGGGAACGTCCCTCAGATCTGGTAATCCTGGATGTGATGATGCCCGGTCTGGATGGCTATGAGGTGCTGAGCCGGTTGCGTGCAGCCGATGAGCAGATGCCCGTGCTCATGCTCACCGCAAAGGATGCCCCATCCGACCAGGTACAGGGGCTCTCTGCGGGGGCCGACGATTACGTCACCAAACCATTCCCATTTGAAGTCTTGCTGGCACGCATTCGATCGCTATTGCGGCGGCAACAGCTCGACCACCCGTCCGTGCTCCACTTTGCGGACCTTTCCCTGGATACAGGTAGCCATGTGGTGCAGCGTGGGTCGCGCGAGGTTTCCCTGACCAGTCTGGAATTCAAGCTGCTCCAGGAATTCCTCATCCATCCGCGTCAGGTGCTTTCTAAGGATGTACTGCTCGATCGGGTCTGGGGTTACGACTTCGATGCCAACGTGGTAGAGGTCTACATCAAGCAGCTCCGGCAAAAGTTGGAGGCGAGGGGCGAGCCGCGCCTGATCCAGACGATCCGCAATGTTGGGTACGTGCTGCGGGAGTCCTGACTGATGTCCATTCGCCTGCGACTCGCCCTGTGCTATGGCGCGCTCTTCGCACTCATCCTTCCTTTCGTGACCGGGCTGAGCTACGCGATTCATGCGCGCGGCCAATACGATGACCTCGACCGCACACTTATCGTCAGTACTGAACACGCGGCAGTCGAGGCGGCGAGCTCGGCCAGTGGCCCTCACCTTGCCCAGGGAGAAAAAGGCTTCGAGATCGCGCTGCGCCTCTATAGTCCGAATGGGCTCTTGCAGGATCAAACCCTGGGGACGGCCTCGCTTCCGTCGATCGATCCTCGTCTCATCCTCCGAACGCCAACCGGGCCAGCCTTCGATACCATGGCGCGCCTGTTCCCCCCACTGCTGGGAACCGCTGCAGTGACTCCTGATCGCGGAAGCGCCTTTGGCCTGATGAGCACGCCACAACAGCGCTGGCGCGTCTACGTCCTGCCGTTTCACGCTGGGCAGCGGGCCGGCTACCTTGAAGCCGTCACCCCTCTTGGGCGTCTGGATGATTCCATCCAGATATTTCGGCTCACGTTGCCGCTCGTGGGACTGGTCAGTCTGCTGGTGGCGCTGCTGGGAAGTTGGGCCATTGCGGGCAATGCCTTGCGTCCCGTCACGCAGATGATCCAGGCCGCTCAAACCATCACGTTCTCACGGGATCTGTCCCGCCGTATCGCGGCGCCTATGCACCACGATGAGCTCGGACGGCTGGCGGCAACGTTCAATGAGATGCTGGTCAGCATCAACACTGCCCACCAGACCCAGCAGCGCTTTGTGGCAGATGCCTCCCATGAACTGCGCGCTCCACTGACAGCTATCCAGGGCAATATCGAACTCCTGCGCCGGAAGCCTGAGATGCCAGACATCGATCGCGCGGAAGCATTGATAGAGTTGGAACGCGAGGCGGCTCGTCTCTCGCGTCTGGTCGCTGATCTCTTGATCCTGGCCCGCGCAGATGCTGGAATCGCCCTCAAACACTGCCCGTTAGATCTGGATCTTCTAGTCCTGGATGCCTTCCGTGAGACGCGCTATCTTGCACACGGGCAGACCTTGCAGCTGGCGCCATTTGAGCCCGTTCAGATCGAGGGCGACGAAGATCGACTCAAGCAACTGCTCTTGATCCTGCTGGACAACGCACTCAAGTATACTCCTGTCGGTGACCAGGTCACCCTTGGATTATGCCGCCACGGATGCGAGGTCGACATGCTGGTGCGAGATACGGGGATTGGGATCGAGCCGGAAGTATTGCCCCACGTCTTCGAACGATTCTATCGGGCCGATCCTGCGCGCAGCCGCGATCCTGGTGGAACGGGCCTGGGCCTGTCTATCGCGCAGTGGATCGTCGAGCAACACGCGGGGAAGATCTGGTTGGAAAGCCAACCCAGACAGGGCACCCTGGTCACGGTACGTCTTCCTCTCAGAGACCACTCCTCTCATTGATATCCAGGCGTACCCATAATGGTGCTTTTATATTTCCACGATGGCGCTATTCATGCAGTGCAGCGATAGCGTCCTGCAGGCGGTGTTTGGCCTCCTTGGCAATGGCAGTAAGCCGTTCATTCTCAACAATACCCAGCATCACCTCTGGATCGGCGACCTCAACACGGTACCGATCGTCGATCGCCCTTACGACCACATTGCACGGCAAGAGAAGCCCTATTGCTGGCTCTATCTCCAGCGCACGATGCGCCAGGTGTGGATTGCAAGCTCCCAGAATAAGCGTGGGTGGCATCTCCAGACCCAGTTTCTCGTGCAGCGTGTGCCGAACATCGATACCGGCATAACCCCGCTTCTGGAGTCCATCGAGGTCTATCCCGTGCTCAAATTCCCTCCCAAATTCTACTGGTTTCTACAAAAATCCCTGTTCGTCTCCCCCTTTTCCTGTCAACTTTCCTGTCAGGATTCGGAGCGTGAGACGTGCGTAAATTAAGGTAAGAAAACAGCCCGCTATCCGCTAGCAGACAAGGAAGAGGACCATAGCAAAAAACAACAATTTCGCTATGGTCCTTTTCTCACATATAAAGACTATTCGCATCAACAGCAATTCACTAAAAGCTATCTATCTGAATGGTTCCTTTGCACATTTGTAATTCTTGATGCCAGGATACAAAAATCTTTCTTTTGTTTCTCCTATCAGTTTCATAGGGTCCTTGGGTTGCGGACTTTTTGTATTTTCCATAATTTCACGGAGGCATCAATTTTATCAAGCGTATTCTTCTCAGGGTCTGCATCCACATTTTTGTAAAACTCCACGCCAGTTGTCATGATCAATCTGTCATTTGGGGACCAGTCAATTGAACCAATAACGGTACTATAGGGACCCATATCACTTAGATGAGCAGAGAATGTCAATATCGGATTCTGATGCGCTACATCCCATATCCACACGGTCCCATCACCATGAGCAAGCGCTAAGTATGTTCCATCAGATGAATACGCAATATCCGCAATGCCATAGATAGATCTTGGGAGATCAAAGGATCCTATGAGACGTAAGGAAAAGGCATCAAATATCTGTAACGTACCTGGTAGAATAGACAGTAAAAGAAGAGAGGTACGAAAATAGTGCGTCCGTAGAGCGCCCTTCTTCATCGCTTCTCATGAAGTTACGGGTAGAGAGATCCCGTATGGTCAACGAGATTACCGGAGATGGAAACGTCACAAGGGAACTAAGCATGCTCGTAAAGCGTCAGCCCTGGAAACCAGGAGACAGAGTGTGATGCAAGACCAAGGATGGTATGGCCAAGGCTTGATCGCTTGAAACCCAGTTTCTTAGCCTTAAGTACCGGGGTGGACGAAGACTGGTTGAGACGTCCACAGAAGATGTTTACAGGGGTTACATGTTTCGACTCCTGTACTCTCTAACTCTTCTCAGCGTGGAAGACGCCACGATAAAGGAACGAACGGGAGCCTAACCCATCCGTATATGGGAGGAGCGTCAAACGGAGATCACCTACGTTGTGGGTTCTGATAACTTTGTGCCGGAGCCGCGATAGGGTGACAGAGCTTCCATAGTAATCTGAGACGGTAGCACCGTTCACATGGTGAAGGGAAGCAGGCCATTGCGTTGAACACAACCAGCGGTATGCGTAAGGCAAAGAAGCTCATGGGAGAGGTTCAACACCAGGAATTTCCTGAGAATGGCTGGAGAGCCGTATACATCGAAAGGTGTCCGTGCGGTTCGGAGGGAAACAGAGCGAAACCTACTCTGGCAACAGATCAAGGCGCGCTCTGTTCACCCTATTGGCAGGCAAACGAAAAACATATACCCCGGAATTCAAGTTCAAAGTGGTCATGGAAAGTTTTCAGCGTGAGACCACCCTGGAAGAAGTGTGCCGAAAGTTTGGCCTGGCCAGCTCCGTCATCAGTCGCTGGCGCCAAGAATTTCAGCAAAAAGGGCCAGAGATCTTTGCTGATCAACGTGATCTCCAAACGCGCAGCAAGGCTCAAGGCCATGCGCCAGGGGAATCTCCGGAAGAGTTGAAGCAGCTCATTGGCGATCTGACCGTTCAAAATGACCTGCTAAAAAAATCCCGCGGGCTACTGGGCAATTAAGCGCACACGAGAAAGTGGAACTTGGGCGAACCCTCTGCGCTTCTGGTGGTCCGATCAACAAAACACAACTCGCCCGTGCCCTTGGCATCGCTCGTAGCAGTCTGTATCTGCATCCCAAGCGGCCGCAGATGGATAAAGCCTTGGTTGTCAGTATTGAACAGTGGCATGAACTGGATGATACGTTGGGACATCGCAAGCTGGCCGTGCTCACCAACACCGGCAAGAATCGGGTCAAACGGGTGATGCACAAATATGGCATCGCCGCCCGGCGCAAAAAGAAGAAGTACGTCTATCCGGGCAAGGCAGCTGAGATAGCTCCGAACCTGGTCCGAGAACTGAGCGAGGATGCCACGCAACAGGTCATCTTTTCTGACATCTTTGAGGTTCATCTGGCCGATCAATCCCGCGTGCGAGGCTGCTTTGCCCTGGAGAAGCAGACGCGCCAGATTTTCGGACTGGCCTTTGATTATCATATGCGCGCCGACCTGGTGACGAGCGTCATAGAGACCATGACCTTTCCCACAGTGGGAGCTATTTGGCACAGCGATCAAGGCAAACAATACGGAGCGCACTGCACCCAAAATCTGCTGTTACAGAAAGGATTTCTGCAATCGATGAGCCGTGCTGGCACACCCACAGATAATGGCTATGCTGAGCGGTTTGTGGGCACGTTCAAGCTTGCGGTGGCGGATCGCCGTTCGTACCGAACCCTGGGTCACTTTCTGGGCGCTGCAGAAACATGGATCAATTTTTACAATACGCTACGTCCTCACGAGGGCGTCGGCAATTGTTCACCCTTGCACTATGCGCAAGAGCATCAGTTACATGGTGCTCCTTTGATTTCCTTATGAGAGTGTCTCTTTTACTGGGTACTTTACAGTGTAAACGCACTCATCTTCTCGCAGAAGCCAAAAATCATGATACATGGCCATTGTCTATTTTCCTGGTACATTCCTCACTCAATGAATAAGATTGCTCTCGATTATAAACACTAATCTTCGAACAGTACTACAATCTTCACAGTAGCTGATTAATTTTCTACTGATGGGTTTACCATTGTTTTATCCATGTCACCTGAAGAGCATGGCTAATCTCATCAAGGGCTTCAACATCACGCACTGCAACACTAAATCCCCAGAGGTTAAGCGCCTGGCCATCACGTATGAATAAGGGAGGAAGAAACTCATCAGGAACTTCGTCGCTTACACCAAAAATCATGCGGCCAACACTTGTGCTGCACCAATGTTGTTCCAGCCATGCTTTCTGATGTTCTTCGTTCCCTGTGTTTTTGGTGTGCCCAACGTAGCCACCATGAATAGCTCCCCCACAAAGAGCATGATGATAGGCCAGCGTGTCAAGAAAGTCTGATACATGGGTATGGCTGAGCATCCAATTGAGTGGTGCATCAAGTTCCCCCCAATCCCAATTCTGGTGACTATACGCAACGATGACTGGGGGATTGGTCAGGGCCAGATCTTCTCGTCGTATTGCCCAGGCGCAAACCGCCTGATTCTCGAAACAGAAAATGAGCGCGTCTGATCGCACAATCAGGTGATCAGGTCCAACCAATGCTTGATTGGATCGAGTGAAATCCTTGCGGCGACCCCAGGCCGCGTAAAAAGTTCTGAGGGGAGTCGGTAAGCGGCAACCAAGTTGAGCTTCTGCTGTTTGAATGATGTGTTCGTCGTACCCATCGCCAGATTGCCAGGGACGGTACAGCGTGCGAATGTGGGAAGAACGTTCTGACCAATCGAGTTCCATGAATATTTCTACTCCTCATGAACGAGTCATGTAAATCACTCTAGTGTAGAAATATATCATTTTTGTATTGCTATGTCATATTAGAAACAAAAAAAGCTAGCTGCAGGACCATCTCAACAGGTATTCGCACCTCCCTAAAGATTTCTGTGCGCTCGGAAAAATCGCCGCAGATAGGAGATGCCCAGACACACCATTGCAACAGCAAAGATAAACCCATGATTTGATTCGTACCTATTGCAGATTTTGCAAGCAGATAAAATCCACATGCGAGAATAAAGAAACCAATAGCCTCAAGGCCCCAGATATATGTTGCTTGTTCCTGTGCATAGGGGTGCGGCACGTTTTTTTGCGTCGATCCCATTGGGCCTCTTTCCCTCTTGCTTGTGCCTGCCTGCGGCTCTATCCTGTTTGTGAAACAGGACGGATGACCATGGCTTATGTTGCACACCCACAATGCACGTCATGGAACACCAACAAGACAGGAAAACAGGATGCCATTCGAAACGCCCTCTCATCACGAACACTCAGCAACGATCAATCCTCAAGACCTTCATCGGCCAACGGGTGATGGTGGGTTTGGTTGGTATACGCCGACAGCTAGGACAGATATCATCAGGACAACAACTGGGGAGCGATCGTCGCTGCAACAGCAGCAGGAAAGTCCTCATGTTCCGCATGATCTCTATAGACGGCACCAGGAACAGCAGCAGGAAAGGGAAATGCAGCACGACTTTTCTACACAGCAGCCCTTCGACACACACGACGCCCCTGAGCAGTCCATTTTCTCTGAACCGACTGAGCAGGCCCTCCAGGGCAACCCGGAGGCTCTCAGGAGCCTCTTCGCCCGTGAGCCGCCCTCCGACGCCTACAACCTACAGCGTGCTGTCAACATGCCAGAAGGGGAGAGCGTCAATCCTCAACTTCTTCAGACAGCCAGCGCGGCCCAATTGCAGTTCGTCGATCGCCCTCAAGCCTCCGGTGTGGAAACTGCCGCTCAGGACCCTTCCCGCCGACGCTTAACAAGCCCGGGGGGGAGCAGCTATGATCTGGCTACATATGCTACCCAGACCGATTTTGTGCGAGGCCCCGGCACGTATCAGCACTATAAAACGGAAAACCAGACCCTACGACCTGAGACGGAGCAATTAAAGAATAAAACGCAGGTGTCTGATCTTCTCACTGGAAGATCCAAACAAAGCAAACGTTGGGTCGCGACAGATGGACGGCCTGTCTATCAGCCCGCTGCGGACCGCAGTGCGGCGGCCAGGAAAGCCAATGAGGCCCGTGGCGCCGAGGGACGCAGTGCGGCGGCCAGGAAAGGCAAGGAGACGCTGGGCCCCGAGGGACGCAGTGCGGCGGTCAGGAAAGCCAATGAGACGAGAAGACGGTGAGATGCAGCCCAGGAAGATTGATCGTTGGTGAGCGTGTGGCAACGCGTATCGTGCTATGGGGGATTGATGCGACAGCACCTTCCCCTGCTCCCTTTCATCCTTCATCGGTCCCGGCTTCAGCTCGGCGCAAAAAAGCTTGCCGCACCCGAAGAGGGTTATGGTCTCGACGTTTGCTCCAGCGCTACACTACTGGTTCTGCTGCTGTTGGCGGTCAGCCGCTGATTGCGCCCGTTCGGAAAACCCACTTTGGGCTGTGCGCGACTCGGGATTGCGGTCGGCTGCACTTTGGACACGAGCGGCATCTTCTTTTGAGGTTGAGCCTTTCCCTCCACGGCCCATCCCACCACCTCTTCCGGCTCCACTTCCCTTGCCGCCAGATCCACCATGTTTGGACATGATTCGTTCCTTTCTGTGCTAACAAGCTGAACAGATGAAGGACCTCCCTTCACCTGTTGGAACACGATGCCATATGGGGATAGGTGGAATTGCCCCGAATGTAGAGAGTGGGAGAAAAGAAATTTGCTAGAATGAACACAAGAGGGTTCTATGGGCAAATCACGATACCATGCAGAGTATTGTGTAAAGATGAGTCAGGATAGCGTTTCTGATATTTGGCTTTAAACGCTGCTAGATTGAGCAAGGCATCCTCTTTCCTCTCCTGCTTGAAGATCTCACTGAGCTCAGAACTGATCTCTTTGCGTTCGCGATAAGCAATAGCGTTAAGGACATTGCGCTGTTTATGGACGACACAGCGCTGCCTTGGGGTTGCTGAAAATAACGAGCCAACTGCCGCCAGGAGCCCATCATGCCCGTCAGTTATGATCAGATCGATCAAGTTGACTCCACGGTTGCGCACATCTTGCAAAAGGCAACACCATCTGACTGATCATATTGACACGCTCCTCCACAGTGTGACAATAGATCATGTTTCCTCCCTGAGAGCGGTGATGGTTTTGATATGTTCACCTTATCTCTCAGGGATCTTTTCGTCAATTGTCACATTGGTTAAGCTCGTTTGAGCCATGTCTTCATGAGAAGTTCACTGAGTGTTTTGCATGTTTAGGAGGTATTCCAGTGCAGAAATCCATCGAAATGCACCCTGTCCCTAGCAGCCAAAGAACTCGCAAGCCGAGGAGGAGATGGGGTATACGTCTCGCCCAAGTATTCACAGCCACAGTCACGCTTTTGGCTATGATGGTGACATTCGGAGCAACACCTATTGCACATGCGAGTTCATCGTGTACCTACCCGCTCTGCTCCGAAACCTATAATAAATCGCAATATGGCGTACTCGTAGCCCACGATTGGTGTGGCAATTCGGAGACACTGTACCAGGACACAGCTCCCTGTGGATCAGGAGATCCCACAGAATGGTTGTACACGAATCAGCATACAGATAGTCATCAGGACTGGGATGTGTTGCGAATCGACAAGGGGTGGCACTACACTGTCCAGGTCTATTCAGTGATTTGGGGATGGTCCTCAGTCGGAAGTTGCGACAACCGGCATGGATCAACTCAAATGTGGGTTCGAATACACAATGATGAGACTATGTATGTGCTGAGTCAGTGTACAGCGTGTTGAGCCAGAGGCTATAGTTACTCATGTAAACGTATCAAACTCCACATGATCTGCCTCATGTCCCAATTTGAAACGTCCTGTGTTGAGAGCGCATAACGTTTCAAATTGAGAAAGATGCACAACTCAAACGCTATCTGCGCACCCTGGATAATTTGATTCTGATCTTTCGTCTTCTCGAAAGACAAACGTGAGAAGGAGGCCATTCAATGGCAGATCAATGGCAACTCGCAATGCTTCTACAATGCTCGCTCGACACCCTGACGCATCTGCGCCTCTGTCGCCTCCCGGCCACCAATCAGGAACTGGCCTACATCGCGCACCGCTTCCACGTTGACCAGACTGCGCTCTCCGTGCTCCTGGTACTCCTTGCGCCAGCGCGATAGCACGCTCTCGGCCAGGCCATGTTCACGGCAGACCTGGGCGGGCCGCTTATCTCTAGAAGCGACTTGCCGAACAACATCCAATGTAAACTCAGGACTGTGCTGGTGGTTGTGCATCGTCTCTTCTCCTCTGCTTGTGCTGTTCTCAGTCTACGACATTTCGGAGAAGTCGACTTCCTTCACTGTCCGGTCTTGGGGGTTCACTCCAATGCCCTTCCACCATCAACTCTCGTGGAAACTAGAGGTTTTTCTCACGAGAGTTTATCATTACATTTCTATCCGTCAAAAGCAAACAAAAGCTGTTTCACCAAACTTGTGTGAACTGTTTTATTCGACAAACAACACAAAGGCTGGAATGAGGAAGCGTCGAAAGCCTCTCATCTGAAATGAGTTCGAAGATGCCGCGCAATTATCAAATGACCAGATCCGTCCGTTTCCTGGCCCTATTGACCATTGCGCTCCCTTCGTGTGGGCTATAGTATCAATAGGTGGTTGATTGGTCCTGATTCAACCATCCAACCATGGAAAGAGATCCATAAGCGTAAAGGAGAAAGAGAGCCATGCCGGTCTTCGACTCGTTCCTGGCGACTACCCAGCAAGCGGGAGAGACTGTGTATCAAGGATGAGGTATGTGAAAGGGGACATGACGACATGAAATCTATAACCGAAAAAAGAAAATGGGAAGAGAAGAGCAACGAGCAGTATGCGTTTATGGATGCGCTGCCACAATTGATCTGGATCGTTCAACCGGATGGTTGGGTTGCCTATACGAATCAACGCTGGCGTAACTATAGCGGTGAACAACAATTGCCTTCCCGTGCAAACCTTCTCTTGCAGCAAGAGATATGGCCTGAGAACCTTCATCCTGAGGACCGAGCATACGTTCTGGCACTGCAGCAACAGGCTTTTGCGACCAGTGAACCGCGTACCGTGAGGTATCGTCTGAGAGAGGGACATACAGGTACCTATCGCTGGTTTCTCGCACAGGTTGTCCCCTACTATAATGAAGCGGGAAAGATTGCACGATGGATGGTCAGCTGCACCGACATCGATGACCAGAAACAGACCGAAGATACATTGCGTCAGAGCCAGGAACGTGTGGACCTGCTGATGCGCTCCAGCTTGATTGGCATCTTTGTCGCTGAGGATAATGAGATTGTGGATGCGAATGCCACCTTTCTCCGCATGACAGGCTATAGTCAGAAGGACCTGGATCGGCGGAATATTCAGTGGACAACAACAACGCCGGCACTCGCCTCATTTTCGGAACAGGTCCATCAGGAAGTAGTGGTGCAACGCTACAAAACCCCGTTCGAAACGGAATTGGTGTGTAAAGATGGCAGCAAATTGCCTGTTCTAGTGGATGGCATCGCCGTTCATGACCAGGTGTTACACGGCATGGGTCTTGTCATGGATAATGCTGCTCGTCATGAGTTGCAACAGCGGAAAGACTCTTTTGTAAGTATCGTGAGTCACGAACTGAAAACGCCCATCACCTCTTTAAAACTGCAAAATCAAGTGTTACGAAAAAAACTCAAGAAGCAGGGCCTTTCTGATCTCGAGATCGCGTCTGATCGCATGGACGTGCAACTGAATGCGATTACACGCATGGTCGACGAGTTACTTGATGTCTCACGTATTCAAGCGGGAAAGCTGGAATATGCCAGAGATCTGGTCGATCTGGATATGGTGCTCAGAGAGGTTATTAGCCTTTTTCAGCGGATGCAAACAACTCACACCATTGCCCTTCATCGCACCCCGGCACCCATTTTTATCATCGGAGATCGTGACCGCATCGAGTGCATCTTTTTGAATATTCTGAGCAACGCCATTAAATACTCGCCCTCTGCTCCGTTGATCGATGTGCTGCTGACGACCTCGGGAGAGAGCGTCACCGTCAGTATCCGTGATCAGGGCATCGGCATTCCACAGGAGCTACAAGAGAAAATTTTTGACCGCTTCTACCGGGCGGCTCCCTTGCAGCAGCACGCCTTTCCAGGTCTCGGGCTGGGTTTGTATATTGTCGCAAAAATTATCAAGCATCATGGGGGAACCATTCGCGTTGAAAGTGAACTGGGAAAAGGTGCAACCTTTCATATCACGTTCCCCTTGTCCGCGCCGGAACACCTTCCTGTAGGAGAAAGGAACTAGAGCAATGGGGAAGAAGCAACAGATACGCGCTCAACAGACCAGCGGCAACCATATTCTCATCGTCGACGATGATCCTATCCTGGGTGGCCTTCTTGTGGATATCTTCCAGGAGGAATCCTATCAGGTCTTGCACGTACTGAGTGGAGAGAGGGCGCAGAATGTGTTGCAAACAGAAACTCCAATGTTAGTGCTCCTGGATTACCATCTTCCAGGCATGAATGGTCTGGAACTTGCCCATTGGCTGCGCAAGAGAGAGGCATCTCGCCATATCCCCATTATTCTCATGAGTGCAGATATGCCAGCAGCCGCTCACGATGAGAGGCACCTGAGAACCTTGCGGAAGCCTTTTGAATTGGAGAGGATCCTCCAATGGGTGGCTGAATTGCTTACTGCATGAACCACAGATAGTCCCGAGAGGGTCTCACTTCTCGGGGCTATTTCGTTATCTGTCCACAGCGGCATCATTTGGACCGGAGATATCACCCGTGCTGCTTCGGTTTCAGCATCGCTTTCCCGTTGTATTTTTCCGCGACCGTGGAATTGACCCGCTTTTGTAGAGTGCCCAAAGATGAAAGTTGAGCAAGAGGAATTACGCAAAGTGAAAACTGCACTGAGAAAACGCTTAGGGGAGAAAGTCAGAGTGGTGCGTTGACAACTCAAACAAGACGTGCTGGAAGCACAGGCAGAAACGCTTGAGCGGTTGAAGGTACTGGATGATTAATGCCGTGTGCATCCAGGCCGCCCTCAATCGGGATGGAACACTGCCATTTGAGTATCCAGCGGTGCAAGCGAGTGAAGACCTCGATGAAATAGCGGAGAGCCTCTGTCGGCTCGAAGAAAAAAGGGAGCGAATTCTGCAGTCGGATACCGCCTAGCACGGCTGATTACCATTGTCCAGGAGCACTTGATTTGGCGTAAAGCGCTTCTTCAGGTGAAGCAAATACAGCAATGGATTCTTGCATTGATGTATGCAGTGAGAAACGTGCGAGCAGTACGACGGGCGAAATCGATCAACAAAGGACCTCTACCAATGAGTTCGTTGCACCCCTCAATATGGTGGTGAGTACTGAAGGCGTGATGCCCCCTGTCCATGCAATAAAGACAAGGGTGGGCCGCTCACCAGAATGGGAACTCTTTTCTCTACATTAGAGCCCTTCCTGGTTGATATCGGGAATGCTTTTTTCAGGATCAACGGGGCCAGCAACAATGAACAGGTACGCTACCTTTTCCATATGGCCACTCGCCAGCGAGAACACATGGAAAAATGGTATCGTGGTGGCGTTGTCTGGATCGGTTTTGGGCGCCAGTATCGCCTTTCCCTGGATCAATTTGGTGCTTCCCCCATCCCAGAAGCGCTCTACTATGTGTTTGGTATTTAACGGACTATCAATGGTGCGAAAGAAGTCCTTTATCGCCGCGATTCCCTGTATCCTGGCAGTTCCAAAGATCATCTGCACTTCGGGAATAAAGATATCAAATCCATTGCCGAGCTTGAGATCATCAAGGTCGGCGTAGAAGTCGCGAATCCAGCCAGGTATATTGGTGTGCTCATTTACCGTTACGCTCTGCATCATATATTCCTCTTTTCTTTCAAACACAAAACTCTTCACAAGTTTGCTCTGTCCTCTATCTCGCTACCGCAAGCAGGTGTTGTAAACGTTTCTAAGAAATGATGGCAAACGATGTCAGATGATGCCAAAAACGCTTCTTGACAGGGCTACTGCTCTTGGTTATACTTCTCTCTTAAGATAGAGGTTTCTCTCAAAATCGGGAGAGGAGTAAAATCGATCCGTCTTCAGTTCACTCCTTCTCGCAAGCCACTTCCCTAGGAAGTGAAGCATTTTCGCGAAGTGAACGATGTGTCACGTAGCTCCAACCCTTTGCAATTGGGGCGAGGAGTAGTGGACACCGCAGTTTGCCCTGCACGGCTGGCCGTGCGAACGGATGGCAGATGGGCACATGTGTCATCATTTCAAGATACTGTATGGGCTCTGCCAGCTTTTGCTCCAGGCAGGCACCGTTCAGGATGGATTTAGTGAACTGCTTCAATAATCCACCTTCTGCTTTCCTCGGTTCCGACGCCTGGAGGCTCTAAGAAAACAGATCAAGGTCAGGTTCAGCCATATCAGGCCTCAGGTATCTTAAATGCGAGAGGTTCAGTTAAGCCTCGCGCATCAAGCAGTGCGTGTTTCATCTGCTCTTTGGTGGCATTCAAGGATGCTAAGCCCAGGTCGTTACCAGCAGTCACTCTAAGAGGGCGCGTCCCTCGTGGCCGGGCAATAAGGTCAGCAACCAGGTTGGCAACGATCTGGGGATCTTGTGCGGCTGGTCCATTGTTGGCGGACGGCGCTCTTCCGGGAATGTCCTTGAGGACTCCATAACCGAGCAGACACTCCTGATCACGCGGCTCTTGTTGGCTCTTACTCAAATCTGTTGCAAACGCTCCTGGCTCTATAATGACCGATTCGATGCCTAACGGGGCCAGTTCATAATGATAGGCCTCGGCCAGCGCTTCCAGAGCCATTTTGCTGGATGACAACAGTGTTAAGTAGGGAAGAACTATGCCACCGGCAATCGAGGTGATATGGATCAGTAATCCATTGCGCTGCTGGCGCATGTGCGGAAGGACCATGCGATCCAGGTGCAGAGGTCCGAAAAAGTTGGTCTCCATAATCGTGCGCGCCTGCTCAACCGTAAATCCCTCAGTGATTCCTCTATACATGATACCTGCATTGTTCACTAAGACATCAATATGGCCAGCCTGCTCAATCACTGTCTCAACGGCCTGCTTGACTGATTGTTCGTCATTTATGTCGAGTTCAAGAACGGAAAGATCAAGCCGCTCGCGTTGCGCGAAGCCACGTAATGCGTTAGCATGCTCTGCGTTGCGTCCATTGACGTCACGCAGAGAAGCAAACACCCGATAACCTTGCGTTGCCAGGGTTTCAACAATTCTGCGACCAAACCCGCTTTTACTTCCTGTCACCAGGACAACCTGCTGCGAATTCATACTATCAACTCCTCTTGTTTGCATAGAAAGAAATGACCGCTCATCATCTTTGAGGTGGCTCGATCCCCGCTTGCGCATGCCGATCGGCGCATCGAGACGATCACAGGGATCTGGCGCGCTGCTTTATGCGCGCGATGCCACTTGAAAATCGATGTCTCTGGCGGTTAACTGAGCCACATCTTCTCCAAGGAGACGTTCGACAACATGCAGCGCCATGTTGAAACCCGATGTGACCCCTCCCGCGGTGACAATCGTGCCCTCATCGACAAACTTGCCTGCCCGCTGAAGCTGGATCTGAGGAAAGCGTTGCTCAAACTGATCGAACGCAGACCAATGGGTGGTGGCTCGCTTCCCATCGAGCAGACCAGCCTCGGCGAGCAAAAAGGCTCCCGTGCACACGGATGTCATGAGTTGACAGTGAGTGGAAGCCCGGGCGATCCAACGGATCACTTCCTTCTCCTGCGTGCAGATCTGGTCAAGGACAATAAGGCTGCTCCCAGGGATAACCACGATATCAAACTCAGGCGCCTGCTCAAACGCATAATCCGGCTGGAGACGAAGTCCATTATTGGCTCGAAGTAGTTGACCATTGGAAGAAACGGTCCTGATAAGAAAGGGATGCTTATCGGAAGTAGTTCGCGCCGGGAGCAGCTTTGGAGCATCGTCCACGGTATGCGCGGCAATATGAAACACCTCGTAAGGACCAGCAACGTCAGTCAGATCGACATGATCGTACAGTAAAATACCAACGTTCCATTGTTGCTTCATAATATGTTTCTCCTCTCAGTGATGAAGCCTATGACTTTTTTATTCAGTACTAGTATCACAGAGAACGCGCCTGGAGACGAGGGCAAATCGAGTCTGATTGCGGACGGATTCGGCCACCATCACATAGCCTGCCGCAAGATGTTCGTTTCGGCTATGAGCTGGACCCCATGCGAAGCATACATGCTCTAGAGATGGAGCACGCGCTCAGCATTGACGTGGGCGATGCGTGCTTTATCAGCTGGACTGAGCGGCAGCTGTGCAAGAAAGGTCTGCGCCTGCTCCATTGAAACGAAGGGATAGTCGGCCGAGAACATGATGCGCTCGACCCCGATCTCAAGCAGCATGGTCAGGAAGGATGGCAGGAAGTTGAAGCCGCTGATCGTGTAGTAGACGTTCTCGCGCAGGTAGGAGCTGACGGGTCGCTGCAGTTTTGTCAGCTGCTGTGGGAAGCGTAGATTGAGCCGGGACAGCATAAATGGCAGTGCCTCGCCCAGGTGGCCGATGATCAGTTGCAGATCCGGGTAGCGGTCGAACACGCCGCCGAGAATGATGCGCAACACATGAATGGCGGTCTCGATATGCCAGCCCCAGCCCGAGGTGGCCAGTCCATCGCTGATCTCCGCCGAGAAGTGGCCAGTATAGAATGCGTCGATTACCGCCTGTGGCGGCGGTGTGGGATGGATATAGAGCGGAACCTGCAGGTGGGCGGCGCGTTCAAGGATCGGCCAGAAGTGTGGATCGTCGAGGTAGCGTCCGTGACTGTGACCGTTGATGAGCGCGCCTTTGAAGCCGTAGATCTGTACGGTGCGCTCCAGTTCGTCGGCCGCCGCCTCGGGGGCTGCGGTTGGCAGTGTGGCGAAGGCTGCGAAGCGCTCTGGATGGCGTCGCACCGCAGCAGCGAGGTAATCATTGGTATCGCGCGCAAAGGGCACTGCCTCGCCCGCTTCAAGCTGCTCCGTGCCGGGCGTGGTCAACGAGAGCACCTGCATATCGATGCCGGCGGCGTCCATCTCTGAAAGCCGCAGTTGATCGAGATTGAGCAGCCGATCGAGCAAATGAGATATGTCCGCTCCCGGTATCGGCGCTTGCGACTTGAGTGTGCTGCCCGGACCGTCGATAAACGCTGGCGAGGCGTAATGTTCCTCCAGCGTGATTGTGCGTAGATGCTTGTCGCTTACTGTTTGAGACATAAGCGCTTGCCTTCCTTCTGTGTAAGCTGTATAAGCTTTATATATCCTGCAGTCGAATGTGAAACGGCTGTGAGAGTGTGCTGCGTTCTATGATACAGCAGGGGTCCGATCGCCTGCTTTCGCCTACTATCCATCAGCGAGCAGCCGTTGACACCAGGCAATGACGACATTGGCAACCTGCTCCGGCTGTTCGGGAAAAAGCGCATGGCTGGCGTCGGTGACGATTTCGGTAGTCACCCGGTCGCCCAGTTGCTGGCGAAGTTCTCCCCAGTACGCGCGCGGCTTGAAGGGATCGGAATCCGGAATGATCTCCAGTATCGGGGCCGATCCAGCAGACCAGTACTCCGCCTGTGATACCGTACCGGCACAGTGTACCTCCATCTGCATGGTCTCGGGATACCAACCCTGGATCCAGACAGCGGGGTCATGGCCAGGCGCGAAGAATCCCTTCCGGAGCGCGGCCAGTCGCTCTTCGACCGGTGCATTGAGGTCGCACGCCTGGTGTGGCGTTTTGCTGATCTCGGGCGACACCGCACTACATTGCGCGGCCGCCATAATGATGCCCTGGACCAGGGAGGGATGATCCACCGCCAGCATGCGCGCGACCCCCTGGCCGAACGCGTGACCCAGCACGATCGCCTGACCAGACCCGAGCGAACGGATCACCAACGCGATATCGGCGGCAAGGTCGTGCACGGTCAATCCACTCATCGTGCCCTGTGAACCTCCGATGCCGCGCGGTTGCGGACGCAGAACGGTGAAGCCAGCCGCGCTCACCATCTGTGCGAAGGCGTCGAAGTCCTCTCCACTTCCGCGCCCATAGGATGGCAGCACAACCAGGGCGGGACCACTGCCGTCGACAAGGACTTCAAGCGTCACGCCAGTTCCCCGGATACATTCGCTCCGTTTCTTTTGTATCATATATTTCCTCCATTGAATCTAGAGTCGTAGCACACTTCTCATGGCGTTACTACTGCAGAACCTGCGGCACCTCTATACGCAGCACCTTCGCCGAACGGCGCACTCCGTCGGCCGGCGGCGAGACGGTGCCGCCATCGGTGGCGAAATAGGCGATGCGGCCAGTCTCACCGACTTGCCGACTCCACGCGCCACTGGTGGGTCCCACCAGTTCTGTATTGAACGGCTCACCTGCAATGATGATGCGTGCGTCGTTTTTGGACGGCTCCAGCGAGACGCGGTCGAGAGTGTTTTCCCGGTGCGTGGTCAGATAGGCCACTCCGGCCTCTTCGTCGATCCAGAAGTCGTCCGCCATGCGTCCCACCGAAACATGCTCCGGCTCGCCGATCGCCTCCAGCGTCTCAGGGTTGACCCGCACGCGCATGAACAGCTTCTTGGCGGTCGCCGTGTAGTAGATATAGCCCAACTTCGCTGCGTAGCGGATGCCGTTGATGCCAGGCTGCTCAGGCTTCATCTGACCCCGATAGTATCCCATGCTCTCATGCTGCAACCAGACACGTGCGACTGGAGTTCCACCATCGCTGGGCAGATCGACTCTCCAGATCAGACCGGCGAACGAGTCCGCCAGCAGAATGACGTTGGGCGCGAGGAGGCAACTGCCGTTGAGGCCACGCACGTTCTTAGGGAATTGCAACACCTGCTCCAGCTGCACCGCCATGCCGGGCGTCCAGCCGCGCAGATCCAGCCGCTCCAGAAACGCTTCGTCCGTGTTGTAAAACTTGCCCGTCGAAATGTAGAAGACGTCGGGCTCTGTCTCGACAATGCCGGTTGGGAGGGTGGCAAAGGTAGACAGTTTCAGGGGTTCAACCGGGATGGCCGTAGCGGGTGAAGGAATAAACCAGAGTTCACGGTGACTCGGAACGGTGACGAGCATCGAGTTGTCACTCCGTACGGCGATGTTCTCCAGCATGAATCCCTGGGGAAACTCGGCGATCGTGGTCAGCTTCACGTGTGGCATAGTGTCAGATATCATGATATTCTCCTTGAATATGGTTCCAAAGCCTGTGCACAGACTTTACTCTCCTAGAAAGGTTGGAAGTGCCTCCGGTTGAGGGGATCCTGGCTCTCATCTCAAGCCCGTGGCACGCTTATGAATACTTCGTTTAGAACTGTTCGGAAGGCGCAGGAATGTCAAAGGCGTTCAACAGCGCACAGGTGATGTGGTAGATCCCGACGAGATACGTGAGATCGGCGACTCCTTGCTTGCCAAAAGCTTGCTCGGCAGCGCTGTACAGAGCCGCATTCACACGATGCTCAGCAGAAAGGTTCCGTGCGTACTGTTGAGCAATCTTCTCCTGCTCACTCAGATCATCCGGGAGCCCACCAGTCGTAAGCGTTCGGATGGCGTCCTCAGAAAGACCAGCCTGGCGTGCCGCGGCTGCATGAGCGTACAACTCGTAGTCCGACTCCCACACAGCGCCGACGGCAAGAATCACCACCTGGCGAACTCGCTCGCTGAGCGACGTATACTTCTCTTCAGCATCGTGTAAATCCAAAAAGGCCGTGCCAATGCCAGGGCTGTACAGCCCCGGGTTGAACGGACCAATCAGTCTTCCATCGTCAGTCTTGCTCTGAAATTGAGTGCGGTCGGCCCATTGAATCATGGTCTTATTGAGGCGATCATAGACCTCTTTTTGTGCCGCCGACATCGTTGCTGGATTGAGCAGGGGCAGACGACCGCCCATTCTTTCAGGTTGGTGAGACATCGTACCTTCTCCTCTCGCAGTGATCAAAACATGTGATCTTGAAATGTGTGCATATTCTGGCAATCCTGCTCGCCAACGCTAGCAGCCTGGGAAAAAAGGAGGCATCAACGCTCTAAACCAATGGCATTGGAGGGAACGTCGTACGCCCGCAGTGTCAGCGAGACGCTGGTAAAGTACCCGATGAGAACGGTTAAATCCGTCAGGCCGGTGTGCCCCAGCAACTGAACGGCACGTCGATAGAGGCCGGTAGGGACCACGCGTGGCGCGATCAGCGCGGACGTGATTTCATAGACGACCTGCTGCCGGGGGTCCTCGAACGACGTGGGCAGTCCAGCAATCAACGCCTCGACCTTCTCCGCTGGCAGACCACCGAGCTGTTCGGCGATCCATTCGTGTTCGTAGTTCGAGTACGCCGCTAACCACCGGGCATTTATCAGGTTCGTGGCAATCTCGATCTCCGCTTTAGAGAGCGATGAGCTCCCCTGGTAGTAGGCCCCCAGAGGCACCATGACATCGATCAGTTTCGGGTTTTGTAGCCAGATCTTGTACGGCCCGGGCACTTGCCCGCGTGTTTTCACGGTGAACTCATACGCTTTTTTTTGCTCAGGGGTCATCTCCTCCAGGGAGAGTTCCTTATAGCGACCAAACGTTCCGAAATCAGATGTTTCCGTCATCTGTCTGTTTCCTTTCTTGAGAAACCTCAAAGTCTGAGTGAAGCCACACAAGAGCCAGCCTTCCTGTTTCGACAGGGTGGCTGGAAGCGTGGAAGCACCACTCAGACTCTCTCGTTCTTTCGACTGGGGAGTCTTCAGATTAGACTTCTAGAGAAGAGACCTGCTACTCTTGTTAGAGAAAAATGTGTTGAGTCGTTGGAGCAGTTCTTCTGGTTGTTCCTCCGCAATATAATGGCCACACTCGGGGATGATGCCGCCGGAGACGTTGTCGGCGAGTTGAGCGAAACTATAGAACGGCCAGCCAGCTCCACTATATTCGCCTCCCAGCGCTAAGACCGGGATGTGTAACTTTTCTTTGCTGTATGCTCTAAATTGCTGCGCATTGGTTGAGAACGAGCGGTAATACTCAAATCCAGCTCGTAAGGCATCTCGACCAGAGTAACAACGAACGTACTCGGCGATATCCTCTTGCGTGAAGGCAGCCGAATTTCTCGCGCGGGCGAAGAACCACTGCAGCAGGATGTGCTCACGTCCCTCAACCAGGGATTCCGCCAGGCTCCTGGGAGCCTGGAACAAGCCATAGTGCCAGACACTGTTTTTGGCGGCATACTCTTCGCGCCCAAAGCCTTCGAGGGGAGCATCCAGGATCACGAGACGCTGCACAGCCTCCCGGTATCGTGCGGCATAGGCATAGGCGGCTGAGACACCCAGGTCATGACTGATGAGGAAAATATGCTGGAAACCCAGAGAGCGCACCAGCGAGAAGGCGTCCTCAGCCAGCGTGGAGGCATCATAGCCGCTGTCGGTTCTTTCAGAATCGCCCATCCCACGTGAATCTGGCGCGATCACCGTATACTTCTCGGCGAGTGCAGGCATGATTTTGCGCCATGCGTACCAGGTCTGAGGCCAGCCATGGAGCAGCAGCACAGGAAATCCTTGACCGCCAATAACATAATGCAAACGGACCCCATTGACCTGTGCTGTTTGATGGGTAAAGAGAGGCTCTAGCTGAGCTGGAAGTGGTGTCGTCATTTTGTTCCTTTCTAGACGTTGAATTTCTAACGAAGATCTTATCTGAAAACCAACGCCGCGCTAGCGCGGCGTTGGCGTAGCCAACGGATGATCGCCGGTTCCCAGAGCCCCCTCCTGCTCTCCTCACTGTTGATTTGCAGACCAGGCACAATCAAGATCGCCTGGCTGGAGGGGTTCGAGCGGCTGGAGATGGGCACAGACCAGTCCTTGTGCACTGAACACCTTCGGTCGATGGGCACAGAAGATCAGCCTGTAGGGCATGCCCAGCCGCGCTGCGGCGTCATAGACCTGCGCTGGTCCCACCAGGTCCAGCAGGTTGATCTGCGGCAGCATCAGGAAAAGCACGCGCCGCTCCCGCGTCTCCAACACGCCCGCGTGCTGGGTAGTCGTTAGAAACGAGTCGAAGACCGGCATGACTCTCATTCTCCTTTGCCCTTGCGGATCTCTTTCCATGCTTGGATGGTTGGACCAGGATCAATCAACCATTTGTTGATATGATAGCCCCCGGCGAAGGGAGCACCAATGGTCGATCAAGCCAGGAAGCGGACGGATCTGGTCATCTTGAGAAAAATTTGAGTTTTTCTTCTCTTTCAGGAAAAACATGCTCGGGGGCCAGACGCTACTTTGCAACTCGTCGCAGCTAGCGTAGCTCTGTGTCCACAGCAAGTTGATCAACTTACAATGGTGACGTTCGACTCTCTAGCACAGAAATGTCGGTTTCGCGTGGCACGCGCGTCGAAAGAAGGATACGACTGAGCATGTTAAACCATGAGATCGCAATGATATATTTCGTGGTAACGGCTGGACCAAACTGCTTCAAAAGCTGCGAAAGGGTTTCGTCGCTCAGGGTAGCGGTCCGAGTTATTTCATCAGTTGCACGAGAGATAAGATTGCTGACTGAGTCCAGAGCAGTGACCGGCTTATCGCTGCAGAGCTGAGCTATCTGCTCTTCGGTCAGCCCAACGTTTCTGGCAAAAACGACGTTTGCTTCCCACTCGTAAGCACAATCGGTCAAGTACGCCGTACGCAGAATGATGATCTCACGCAGCCGAGGATCAATCCCCTCGGCGGTAAAAATTGCCTTAATAAGGGCGAGAAGAGAGGGGAATAAATCCTCGGCTCCTGCAAGCATACGTCCAATATGGATCGGAGCTCCCAGAGAAAGCAATTTCACCGTTTCAGGAGAAAGAGTTTCATCATCCGGCAAAGGGACTACGACGTTGTTGGGATGAAACTGTGGAGCATTATAGATGGGATGTTGTTGTGTCATGAGTACTTCCTTCCTTTTTTGATATCCATTCATTGCTCTTAGTATATTCTGAAAATAACCGGTAGTCAACTGGTTGATTTTTATATCAACCTATGATATGCTATGCACGAAGTTTGTTCTGAGAAAGAGAGAAGCGCAAAATGAATACACATGACTATCTGACTGCACGCGAAGCCGCCGCCGAGTTGGGTATTACCCTGAAAACTTTGTATGCCTACGTCAGCCGAGGAGAAATCCGTTCGGAAGCGGCCAGCGGTTCGCGTCAGGTGCGGGTATATCTGGGCGAGGATATTCGGCGATTGAAAGAGCGCAAGCAGATACGTCAGCACCCTGAGCTGGCTGCCAGTCAGGCACTCTCCTGGGGAAACCCTGTGCTTGATTCTGAATTATTTCTCGCACGAAATGCTCGGGTGTATTATCGTGGGCATGATGTCATCTCACTGGCAGATACCTGGAGCCTTGAGCAGGTCGCACTCTTGCTCTGGAGCGATGAGCATGCAGTTCAGGAGGCATCACAGATCTTTGTCACACAGCAACCGAGGAAAGAGTTTTTACACTCATTGGCTAACTTCTGTGCGCAGGAGTATGTTTCTCAGCTGACGCCACTTGAGCGCCTTCAAATGATCCTTCCCTGGGCAATGAGTCAGGACCCGGTTGCTTACGATATGAGCAAGGAGGCACTTCTCTCCACAGGAGCGCGATTACTCTGGCTTATTACCGTGTTTCTGTCTCAGACAGTTGCACCACAAGCCACTATTGCCGGGACACTCCAGCAGCGCTGGGCAGCGGATGACCAAAAGGCCATTCGTCTCTTCAATGCAGCGCTTATTTTGAATGCAGACAATGAATTGAGCTCTACGGCTTTTACTGCTCGCTGTGTCGCCTCGGCAGGAGCTCCGCTTTATGGAGTGGTCCAGGCTGCGCTCAGCGCCCTCCAGGGGATACGAAGCGCTGGTCGTATGCTCCAGACCCTCAAGTTCCTGCATGAAACCAGACAACCGTACCACATACGAGAGGTAGTTATCACGCGTCTCAAGCAAGGAGAACAGCTGCCAGGTTTCAAGCATCGTCTCTTCCCTGGCGGAGATCCGCGACCACTCAAGTTACTCGAACTGTTACGCACCTCCTATCCCAATAGAAGAGCAACTGAGCTTGCCTGGACGATGGTCGATGAAGTTGAGCAATTACTTGGACTTCATCCGCGTATGGAACTTGCCTACGCGGTGCTAGCGGATGTATTCGATCTTACAGATGAAGAAGCGATGGCCCTTTTTGCGCTTGCACGTTGTACTGGTTGGATTGCCCATGCCATTGAGCAATATACGATCGGGCAGGAGATCCGCCCACGTGCACGCTACACGGGTATACAACCGCAAGAATGAAGGCTATGGTGGGTATCCACTTTCTTTCTCGTGCTATCGCCAGGGATGTGCCTGAAATTTCTATCACGACAACGTTGTCCTCAGGCGACCCAGTAATGACTGATGAACCATACGACGTTGAAGGTAAAGAGTGCGAACGATCCTGCCAGGCAGAGGGTGGCTAGCCGTGGCTGCTTCCAACTGGCACTGATGATCACAAGGAGAAACACAATGAGCATGTAGCGCGGCAGGGCAGATAACGCATCAGCGGTGCTGATAGGATAACAGAGCGGGAAAACGATGAGCACCAGCGCGAAAAGCGCATAGTGGAGCGGTACACGTTTCCAGTTACTCACAAGGACGATGGCGAACACGAACAGGCTGGCGATGTTGATTGCATTCAAAATTTGCAGCGAACCAGGTACAAAGACGGAACTCAGAGTTCTCGATGACATCGGCGTTCAGACGTGCTACCGACAGATGTGCCGTCCACCGCCGGACATTTGGATTTGAGCAATTCAGCTCTAGCCATAGGATGCAGAGGTTGCAGGGCAATAACATACACGTCTTCTGCTCTTCCCTGCTTTCCGACCATGCTCTTGTTCCCTTTCCCTTTCGGGTCGAGGTAAGGTTGGTCGTCTCAGAGTCTTTTGCCTTGAACTCCGGCCACCTGCGGTGGCAATTCACTCAATACGTGACATGGCGCACCTTCTCGCGGCATAAGGCTCTCCACTTGGCTTGAGTACTGGCTTATGAGTTCTCGGGACAGCATCAGCCTCTCTCCCGGACAGAAAATATGTTCGAAGTACAAGGGGCACAGAAGCAGAAAAAAGGAGGCAAAAAAAATGCATTCATGAGCGTCTTATAAAAAAAAGAAACATTTGGAGGACACGCATAAGTGCATTCGATCTTGTTATAGACCAATGGAGCCGACAAGTCAAGGAACTCTTCCCAAATTTACATGCCTATCGACAAAACGCGCTCGCCTTTTGTGTGCAAGGCATTGTGCTGGCAGGAAACGCCGTCATGCAACGGGTGGCTGAGGCCGTCTGGGAATACAGCGACAAGCCAACCAAGATGGAGAGCTATGAAAAGCGGCTGCAACAATTTGTGGAAAATGAGCGCATTGATGTGGAGCAGTGCTGGGGCCAGTTTCTCGCACAGGTCTTGCCTCATTGGAAAGGCAAAGATGTGACACTAGAGCGTGTCCAGGAAGGCTGCTCAAACGGCGCGACGCCGTTGGGCATTTTCCCTGGTCGTTTCAGAGGTGTCCGTCAGTCTCCTGAGCATCAAACGAATCATTGTCAGACACACCATACTTTCGCTGCTGCTTGTCAAGTACTCATAATCCTTACTCATACGGCGAGAGCGTCCCATCCACGCAAACGTTCGTTCTACTACCCAGCGCTGGGGCAAGACCCCTCGAAATTTCTTGGGTTCTGGTTTGATGCGCTCATAGGTGAACCAGACGGTGCTCACGTCTGAGAGATCCCCATGAGGGACCCACTCTCCACAGGCTGGCCAGCTATGGCGGACGATCTCCACTTCCCATCCCATCTGCTCTTTGATCCATCCTCGTCCTTTGCCCGTGTATCCCTGATCCGCCCAGACTTTTTTCATGCGGGGGAAGCGTCCTTTGACGGGTTCTAAAAGGAACGGGACACCTTGCCGATCCTGGATATCAGCCGTATGGACGACCACTTTCAGAAGGAGTCTGGTGGTATCGACGAAGATGTGTCTCTTTCTGCCAGACAACTTCTTGCCGCCATCGTAGCCGTGCGGTCCCTCTCGGTCCGTGCTTCGTATCGATTGGCTATCGATGATGCCAGCTGAAGGGGTGGCTTCGCGTCCAGCCTCCTGGCGGCAGCGTTCCCGCAAGCTTGCCATGATCTGTTCCCATACTCCCTCAGTGCGAAAGAGAGCAAAATACGCATATACCGTTGATTTCGGTGGATAGTCATGAGGAATCATGCGCCAGGCGCAGCCAGCTCGCAGGACGTAAAAAATCCCATTGAGCACCGCCCGCATATCGATTTTGCGTGGCCTTCCACCTGGCTTCTCAAGTGGGATGAGTGGTTCAAGAATCACCCACTCTGCATCAGTGAGATCAGAAGGATAGCGTTCCATATGGCATTCCAACCTTTCCTGTATAGACGCTCTTTTCTCCCCTTTTCTCATCTATTTTAGCAGACTGCGCCCATCTTCCTCTCGTGATTCTGTCAATCGGCTTCCGGGGCCTTCCTAGACACGCTCTAGTCTTGGATCTGACGCCCTACAACGAGGAGGCAAGTATCGTTTATATCGAGTTGCTGGTCCACTCACGCATCTTACTGCTCGCCTGGCGTGTGATGCCTCAGAAAGAGACCTGGGAGCAGGCCAGTGGGATCTGCTGCGTCCTCTCTTTGACAGCCTGGGCGACATGCTTAAAGACTCGACCTGTACGCTGCTAGCGGATCGTGGGCTCAGTTGCTTGCCCCTCATTCGGCTCTGTAAGCAGGTGCGATGGCAGTATGTGCTACGCATCAAACAGGGAGAGGGGTTTCGCAAAAAATGGGGACACCTGTATCGGGATTGGCAGCAATGCCAGCACAGCATTACGCAACCCGGGCACGCCTGGTATGGAGAGGTCCTCCTCTGGCAAGAGCACCAGTTTCCCACCAACTTGAGCATCTGTTGGGAAGCAGGCTATGAGGAACCATGGATTCTCGTGTCGGATCTGCCAGCCTCCCATGCTCGGGTCACCACGTATGGCAAACGGATGAAGGTGGAAGCCACCTTTCAAGATTACAAGCGTCGAGGATGTGAGATCGAAGACTGCCGCTTCCGCCAACGCGAACACTTGCATCGCTGGCTGCTGGTGGTTTTTTTCTAGGGCCGCATTGTTTGCTGGTAGAGTTTTTCTTCCAAGGCGGCCAGATACTCCACAGGCGCCTTTCTGAAACGATACTGCTCACGACGAGCTTCGTGGCGACCATCCACCTGAGTATGCAGTCTTCGTCATTGCGTGAGGTCGTGTGGTTGGAGTTCTGGCCCACTGAAGTGATAGCGCTGGCTGGCAACCGAGGCAACGATTCGCACGGCACCTCGTACAACGAGGCCAGGGGATGCCTGTTTCCGACCGGTGCATCGCCGTTCATGATAGCGGGTTGAGCCAAAGAGATGTTCCAAGTCATTGTTTGTACGTGGAAGATCAGACATATCATAACAAGGAAAGAGTCCCGACCAGTAACTGACAGTCACTTTGAGAAATGTGGCGATCATCTGACGAAGCGGCTCAGATGCGCATGTTTCCTGGTGCATTTCGTCGAGGAGGGATTGGTAGAGCTGCTGCACCTCACTAGCAGATCGTTGTTCAGTATTGGTAAGGAGGCGTGCGGCCCGATGGACCCCATTGATATCCAGCCTGCACATCGGGCCAGAGGTCAGCAGTTGTAGTTAACCCCTTCGTCAGAAGATGGTGCAAACGCCCAAGCGCGGTTGGCAAGCCTCTTTTTTGCGCCACGCGTTCGAGGGAAGCAGCGATGAGTGTGAGGCGCTCGTGCAACTTGAGCCCGACCGCAGAGAGCGGAGGATGCCCATCATCCGTGAGAGCAATACGCACTGTCGAACAGTAGCTGCGAATGATTGCCGCTTCGTCATCATTCTGTTTCTCGATCGTGCGCTCAATGGGACGGACGCCACGCATCTGCTTCTTCAATTCTTTCTTGGCGTGGCGATCAGCCTCATAGATCGGCTTGGCCGCTTCTCGAAGGTAATGAAAGTGGCAGAGTTGATGGGGCACTTCTGGCAGCGCAGAGGCGACCGCGTTGCGAATGGAGGGTTGTCCGTCAGAAATCACTCCCCGAATCGGTACGGGCAAAACGGCCTGCACTTCCGCAATCAATGCTGCCAGATCAGCTTCGCATTCACTGAGGAGAGGGCGTGCTAGCAGAATTTCTCCAGACACACATTCACGAAAGACCCACAACACCTCATGGCCTACATCGGGGCGCAACCCATCAAGAGCTAAAAAGGCTGAGTTTTGTTGGGCAAAAATCTTTTGGATGCGGGGCTTTTCGGCCAGATGGAGGGACACCAATTCCTCATAACGGGCCAGAAGGTTGAGCACCGTTCGTTCTCCAATGGCAATTCCACGATCATATAAGGCCAGGTGCAGTTCTGCCAGACTGTGGTGATGACGATAGCGTAACATCCAGATGAGTGCAATCACATCCAGGCCGTATTCTCCATAGGGCAGTGCCCACCGTCCCTCCTCTTCAGGTCGGTAAGGCTGGTGATAACGGGGGCAGGATTCCTGATGACACCGTCGAACTGTCAGTGAGAGACGGAAATGGCCTTGCAGGATTGTTACACTCCGCTGTGTATGATAAGCAACCCGCGCTGTGTTGCCGCACGCAAGGCATTTTGTCGAAAGTGGTTGTAAAGAGACAACCGTTTCCGTATCGGAAACTCGCGTTGGGCGACCCACGTCGTCCTCCTCAATCTGTTGAACTGCACCTTGCCACGTGTCATGGACCGTAGCGCGCGTTTCCATGATACGCGGCAGCACGGCCAATGGCATTCATCTGAGCACTGCCAGGGAAGAAGCATCGTTGCGGTCTTAGATCACCGAACGGATCGTGCCACCATCGACGCGGAGCGTTGCGCCACTCACATAATTAGCGAGCGGGCTCGCCAGATATGCCACTGCTGCAGCGATCTCCTCTGGCTGTCAAAATGAAGAGCTGCTCGGCATACATTTCACATCATGTAAAAGCCGCTGCCATAAGAGAGGGAAGGCCTGCCGTAATGGTGGGAAAGTCATTACATATGCTATACTTGAGAAGCGTGATTGCAACCACTCAGTTCATCCGTTTCAGGGTAATACCTACAATGCTGAAAGAACATGGATTCAGTGGTAAGGTAAAACAAACCCGCTCATAATCGTCCGAAGACAAACGGCTTCTTCTTGCTCTACTGATTGATCCTGGATGCCCACTGCCATTTGCGCGTTTTGATACTCAACCAGTTGCACCTGTGATGGTGCAACTGGTTGAACGTCCTGGTGCGTTACGAGTTTCCCTCCACGTGGTCATTAATGGAGCCAAAAGGAGGCTTTGCACCACAAATTGTACCACACCATCACGCGTTATTTCTGAAGGAACATCAGCACATCATCCCACGATGGAAGTGCTGACATTGCCCCGATCCGCGTGGTCACCAGTCCGCCTACAGCGTTCCCTATGGACAACGCATACTCAATCGCGGATCGCTCCAGATTTAGGTCTGCCATAAGCAGACCATGCAGAAGGCCGGAAACAAAGCCATCCCCGGCACCTGTGGTATCTTTCGCTGCTACGGCAAAACCAGCGACGTGACCGCTGGTAGTTGGTGTGAAATATATTGCCCCTACTTTTCCTTGCGTCACTACCAGAAGACGCAGACGCTCATGCCAGAGTGCACGTGCCGCACGCTCAAGGGACTGCTCCCCTGTCAGAAAGAGCAGTTCTTCTTCACTGACCTTGACTAGTTCCGCATGCTGCCAGCCCTCCAGAATCCTGGTCTTCGCCGCCTCAGCCGAGGGCCAGAGGGGAAGACGCAGATTGGGATCGTAGGAGATCAGCGCGCCACTCTCCCTGGCATACTGAAGCACCGTCAACGTCGCACTACGGCTCGGCTCGTGAATCAACGAAATCGAACCATAATGGACAATACGTGCCCGCTCAACATACGACCGCGCAACATCTTCAGGACGCCAGAGCATATCCGCGCTCGGATGGCGGTAGAACATAAAATCCCGCTCACCTTGCTCAAGCAAAGAGACAAAGGCAAGTGCGGTGCGAGCCTGCTCCGAGAATCGCACTGCGGAAACATCCACGCCATCACGATGCAATGTATCCACCAGGCAATGTCCAAACTCATCCTCACCCACCTGTCCCAGAAATCCGACACGCCTGCCCAGACGAGCAAGGCCAACCACCACATTCGCAGGCGCGCCGCCCGGAACCTTTTGAAAGAGTGACGCCTCTGCCAGCGTCATCCCCGCCTCCGTCGCCACAAAATCAATCAGTAGTTCGCCGCAACTGATGACATCCAGAACTGAATCTGTCATCGTCTCTCTTCCTCTCGAATCCTGAAGCTCTTCTCTATGCATTCAGCACAATCTGGGTTTTCACTCCTTCACCACGTCGTACCATATCAAGCGCCTTCGGAAAATCATCCAGCGGCAGGGCAGTGGTGAGCATCGCCTGGGTGTCGATCACGCCTGCGCTCATGACATCGAGGGCAGCTTGAAAAGAGAAGAGAACGGCCATCGAACCAACAATGGTAATTTCATCGTTATAGATCCGGAAAGGGGAAAGCGAAACGCGTGCCTCATGTGATGCGACCCCAAAGATCATAAACTTTCCACCCCGCTTCACCGTCATGAAGGCTTGTTCGATGACGGGCGCAACACCGGTCGCATCAATCACGCAGTTAAAGCCCAACGGCTCATCCTTGAGTGCGTGTTGAATATCGGTGTAGACACGCGTCGCGCCAAGCTGTTCCGCGCGCGCCAATCGCTGTGTATTCACGTCGACGACAGCGATCCGCGAAGCCCCACCCCGTACTGCCAGTTGCAAGAGCAGCAGTCCCATGGTTCCGGCCCCTACAATCAGAAAAGTATCGCCGAACCTGGGATTGAGACTATGCATGCCGTGAACAGCACACGATACCGGTTCAATCAAAGCCCCCTCACGGAATGAGAGGGTTTCAGGAAGCACATAGGCTTTGGCCGCAGGTACCGTCACATACTGGGCAAAAGCTCCGTTTATGGTGACGCCGATCGCCGCGTAGTTGAGGCACAGGTTTTCATGGCCTGTACGGCAAAACTCACACTGTCCACAATAGAGATTCGGCTCGACAGCAACACGGCTTCCCACCGTAATGGGCACTCCCGCCTTCCCCTCGCTTTGTAGACCACTTCCCACAGCCACTACTTCACCGGCAAACTCATGACCCGGAATCAGAGGATACCGGGCCAGGGGCGAATCCCCACCAATAATATGCAGATCAGTTCCACAAATCCCGCTCGCACCCACACGAATCAACACTTCACTCGGACCCGGCATGGGCTCAGCCACATTGTCCACTCGTACCTGCTCGGGTGCATCAACGATGACAGCACGCATATACATTACCTTCTCTCTTCTAGCATAGAATATCGTGATTATTGATCGGTTCCCAAAGATCCTATTTCAAGGCACCACCAGCTCATCCCTGCACCAGGTGCTTCTGTGCATAAATGCCGATTGCCACCGGCACCAGGATAATCAGCGCCGAAAGCACGGACAACTTCGCCAGGAACAGTCCCTCATTACTCATGAATGTCGCCACCATAATCGGCAACGTCGGAGAATTGGTATCCGTCAACGTCACCGCAAAGAAGAAATCATTCCACGCAAAGAGAATGGACAACAGCGCAGCCGCCGCCAGGCCGGGAGCAGCCATCGGTACCACAATCCTGATCGTCGTCTGTATGGTGGTACATCCATCGACCCACGCACTCTCCAACACTTCCTTGCAATTTCTCCTTATCCGGATACATCAATGCAGTAAAAAAAGAGAATGTTTCACATTCGCAACTGAATAGAAAAAACGATTAGCTAATCGTTTTGCTAAAAAATAACATAGCAAAGTAAACCTTGTCAAGGATTATTCGTACACAATCTATCTATACACCATTTTTTGTCCCTACATCTCTCGATATATATGAATCCAGTACAATATTTACCCTATCCATGGATAGGGTACTATCCATGGATAGGGTCGGACACAACATATGCTGGACCAGGATGAGCGCCATACAGTGTCATCCCTCACTGCTTGAGATGTAAAGGTTTTACATATTCTAGGATGAATGACTCTTATGTGTCTCTTGCTGGAACTTTTGCACTGCCCTGTAATGTCAAGCTCCTTACACTTGACATGAATAGCCTCGTATGTTACTTTACAGCTAAACGATTAGCTGGCTTATGATGGAAAGCGAGTTGAAGAGAATATGGTGCACTCGATTGGTCGCCCACCAACGATTAAGGATGTTGCAGCGCATGCGGGTGTCTCTGTTGCAACGGTATCGGCAGTGCTCAATGCCAATAAATATGTCAGCCCGGAGCTTGCTCAACGAGTGCATGCAAGTGTTGAGGCTCTGGGATATGAGCGTAATAGCCTTGCTCAGAGCTTAAAAACACAGACCAGTCATACGATTGGCCTGATTATTTCCGATATTATGAATCCGTTCTTTACCCATGTTGTGCGTGGGGTGGAGGACGTGGCCAATCAGCATGGGTATGCGCTGATTCTGGGCAATACGGATGAAGATCCTGAAAAGGAAAAAAATTATATTCGTCTCCTGGAGAGCAAGCGCGTTGATGGGCTTATTCTGGCTGCTGCTGCTGGCGACCATACCTATCTCCGCCCATTACCTCAACAGCGACTTCCTCTGGTCAGCCTTGATCGTTCGCTTTTCGAGTGGGGAATTGATTCAATCCTGATCGACAATATGGCCGGGGCACGAAAAGCGGTTGAGCATCTTATTCAACTCGGCCATCAGCATATCGGCATCATCACAGGCATTGCTGGCATTACGACGACACAAGAACGTCTCGCCGGTTATAAGCTGGCCCTTGCATCACATAATATTCCAATCGAACCAACGCTGATTGCCTCCGCAAACTCACGGATCGAGGGTGGAGCGTATGCGGCCCGTCAACTTCTGACGCAGGCGGCAGTACGTCCGACTGCGCTCTTTGCAATGAACGGTTTGCTGGCAATTGGCGTGCTGCACACACTCAAGGAACTGGAACTCCGTTGCCCAGAGGATATTGCCCTGGTCTCGTTCGATGATTTCGCGTGGTCATCGGTTCTCCGTCCCTATTTGACTGTTGTAAGCCAACCGACGTATGAGATGGGGCAGAAAGCGGCTCAGATCCTCTTCGAGCGTCTGGAGAAACGCAATGCATCCCCTCAGGAGGTACGTTTACAGGCGAATCTAATCATCCGCGAATCCTGTGGGGCGTTGCTGCACTCGTCGGCGTCATCCCTACACGATGTTGGGATAGAGCCAGCCTCTCTTTCGATCCGTAGTGCAGAATAACGAGTTCCACTAAATTGGGCATTCCCTTGAAATAAGAAATAGTGTATCGCCGACTGCGATGTTCGAGAATATCGTCGAACATCGTCAAGCATATAGCTCACCAGCCGTGCGCCAGAGGAGCATTACCAAGATTGAGCGCGTAATCGGCAATGGTGGTATGCAAGCTATAGCGGCCTGGCCCATCGCTTTCCAGCAGGCCTGCATCCCAGAGTTCATCGAGTACGTCGACCGGTAACTGACAGACGGCGAGGGCTGCCTCTTCAGAAAAACTGTTCGGTTTGGCCGGAAAGATTGCCAGAGCGGACAGAGCCGCGTGGGCCTGTTTGCTTAAAGCGCGATCACTGATCGCGATCGTGCGCTGTACCGATAGCGGCGCACCTTTAAATGGAGTGAGCGCGGGGGTGAGTGAAGGGGTAAGCACGGAATTGGAGGGTTCGAGTGATAAGCGCTTCCCAGCATCTTGCAACTGTGCCAGAGCCGTACGGAGACGTTGGGGCTGAGCCGGGCGGAGTATATTCTCCAGATGTCTACCAATCTGTACCAGCGCCAGCGGCAGTCCTCCTACAGCCCGTACCAGAGCGCGGGCGATCGTATTCTCTCGCGACACAACCTGGGGAACAAAGCGCGCCAACAGAGCCAGACCATCCGTTTCTGTCAGTTCGGGGACGGTGATAGTTCCTTCCTGGGCGAACGTGAATGCCACCTGAGGATGACGCGTGGTGAGCAGATACACGCAGTTCTTGCCTCCAACCTGGAATGTCAGAGCATCCTCTCCATTCCAGGCATCATCGATGATCAGCAGCATACGGCGCGAGCCAATCGTCGCATGCAGAATGCGGATCCAATCCTCTGGGCTCTCGGCATTCTCTACTTCCGCAGGCTCGATGCCCAGGAGTTTGCCCCAATGAATCAGCAAGCCCAGCACATTCGGTTCAGGTCCCAGACCAACCCAGAGGATACCATCGGAAAAATGCGCCTGAACTTGCTGGTCGGTGGCAAGCGCGATCGCGATCGCCGTTTTGCCTACGCCGGGCAGGCCCTTGAGTGCTATACGCGCAAGATTGTTTTCATTTCCCGTGGTGAGCCACTCTTTAACCTGCTGTAACAGCGTACCGCGCCCTGTCAGGCTCTGGGTCGTGCCTGCGCGCGGCATGGGACCAGTCGGCGAGTTTGCTTGCGCTGAGGAGAGAGATAGAGCAACGCTATTACCGAGTTTGTTCGCCTCAGCGCCAGTATCCTCCTGTGCCAGCAGGCCCAGTTCTCTGGTATTCTTGCCGAAGAGATTACACAATTGCTCTCGATAGTGAGGATAAGGCGTGGTCCGTCCCTGTTCCCAGCGCATCACGGTCTGGACGGAGACACCTAAGATCTCAGCTAGCCTGGCCCGTGACCAGCCATGCTTCTCTCGTTCTACTTTTAATGGATGGATATTCACCAGGATCCCTCCCGTATCTTTGTGATCTCTTCAACTGAGCGTACCATATCTGCAAGTTACATTACGATACTTTGTAACAAATAAGTAATAATACTTACTTGTCTAAAAATAGAATATCTGGCTGTTCTGGCGCAATATTGAAAACTATCAAGTAGGTGACATCTTTCTCATGCATATGGGTGGTGAGAAAGAATGACTTTCGCGAAGGCAAATTCTGTCCCTCTATTCCTCTCGTTCTTCCATCATTATTGGGATACTCTCAATAAAGTAACGCTACCACAAACAGTGGAGAAAAATATGAAATGCATGTTGAAGACCGCACTCATTGGGGGCGTGACGCTGCTGCTTATCGTTATGCTCTGGCCATGTGTTGTTCAACCACCGTCGAGTGTTAGAGCGGACAGCGGTGGGATACGCACATTTTCGTTTGTCAACGACACGTCGGAAACCATCTGGGCGGGATCCTCAGGGAACCCCGGCTTTCCGGCTCCCGCGGGCGGGGGATGGGAGATGGCTCCTGGCTCAACCTTCTCGGTGACGGTATCGAATAACTGGCAAGGCCGTTTTTGGGGTCGCACATACTGTTCTTTTAATGGCACGGGCACCGGCCGCTGTGAGACCGGGGACTGTGGCGGCGTCTTGAAGTGTAACGGCGCGGGCGGAGCTACCCCCGCTAGCCTGGCTGAGTTTACTTTGGACGGAGCGGACGGCCAGGATACCTATGATGTGAGCTATGTGGATGGCTTCAACGTTCCCATGACCATTTCCCCCATTGGAGGTGCTTCCCCCAGGGCAGGTGACCATTACTGGTGCGGTGTTGCCGGCTGTGGAACGGATCTGAACGTTGGCTGCCCCAGTCCGTTGCGCATCATCGATTCCAGCGGACGCACAGTTGCTTGCAATAGTGCCTGCAACGCCTTCAATACCGATCAATATTGTTGTAGGGGCAATTATAACGCCACCAACTGCAAGCCCACTACCTGGCCCGTCAACTATGCCGCCTATTTTAAAAGCGGCTGTCCCGATGCCTATAGTTATGCCTATGATGACCTGACCAGCACATTTTCCGATAGCGGCGCGAATTACTTGATATCCTTTGGTCCTCCCCCTGGAGGTGGTAAAACTGTCGTCAGTACCGGTGGGGGTGGCGTCACGGGTGCTCCCCCTGCAATCGTGATGCCGCAAGAACACATGGCTTTTGCCGAGAACAACCCGAATAGCGCAACAACGAAGATCACGAGCGGACCGTTTCACGTGCAAGTAACCAGTGCCGGCAGCGGCGCTCTTCACTTCACCTTTACGCCCGATGGTTGGAGTCCTGGTGCCGTAACCATACGCTATGACGCGCTTGGAGGGGCGATGCATGAGTCGCAGATGAGCAACGAAGATGGGAGTTGGCAGTATACCGCGAACAACCTGGGCCAAAAAGGGCCTGTCGCCTACTGGTTTAGCTTTCAGCAAGATGGAGTTCAGTACACCACCGACAGTTGTGCCGTCTGGACCTCTTCCTGAACGGAGGGCTAAGGTGCGTATGGGGGGACGGTCTGGCGGCTGTCCTCTCTTCTGTTCTTTTTTATATATTTTCTCTATCCCTATCTAAGATTAGAATGTGTCTGACTTCCGTCATGCAGGGGGTGCATGCTCGCCCCCGCACGCGCGTCCGCTCCGCAGCCGCACTGGTTTTATGTATTCGTGCAGGGGCGCGCTGATGCGCGCCCCCTGCACGAATACATAACGGAATTCTGAGCACCGAACGTGCGAAAACCCATGCAGGCTGCAAGCCATCATCATGAGAGTCAGACACGCTCTTATATAAATTGAAAAATAAAGTGAATTAATAAATATTTTGCGCAAAATGCGTATATCAGAAAGGAATGAAGCTCAATGGATAGAATTTTCAGAAGAAATAACCGGGGAGGAACAGGTAACCGGGGGGATGCAGGCAGGCAGCGAGAAACAGGGAACCGGCAGAATAATGGGGACAATAGATCAGCGTTTAATCCTATTCGAGATGGTACGGATGAACCTCTTCCTCGTTATGAAGAGCGTGAATCCCATCAACAACTCCATGAAGTCGCTCCACCCACTCTTTCACCTGATGGCGTTCGATACACTGTTTCAACTAGAATTCGGGCTATGCAGCTTCATGAATGTGGATCACAGCTGTATGAAGCACGGCGGCGTGCCGCACAGGAGAGATCAGGAATGACGGAAACGGGGCAAGGGGGAGATGGATGGACAGCGGATGAACAGCGAAGAATGCAAGAGGAGGCCAATGCTCGTCGTAGGCTGCGAGGATTAGGAACGGGGGATTCTGCTCAAGAGTCAGGAGGGCTGCGACGGATGGATACAAGAGCCAGGGAAGAAGCACGACTTGCAGCAGAATACTACGCGACGCATGATGGTGGAGGAAGTAACGACGGGTCTGGAAGGCTGCGACGGATGGATACAAGAGCCAGGGAAGAAGCACGACTTGCAGCAGAATACTACGCGACGCATGATGGTGGAGGAAGTAACGACGGGTCTGGAAGGCTTCGGCGGACGGATACAAGAGCCAGAGAAGAAGCACGACTTGCAGCAGAATACTACGCTCTAGAGACACCTGATGGTGGAGGAAGTAACGACGGGTCTGGAAGGCCTCGGCGGACGGATACAGGAGCCATTCGAGACGAGAGGAGGAATATAATGATCGATTTCGCTTCAGGAGGGGCAGATATTGGATTTTACGGCTCGCCGGATGTTATTCGAGATATACAGCCAACGCAGTAGGAAGCGGTAGAGGGAACGCCTGCTTCCTCACGCTCCGGTGTCAAGTACCCAATTCTATATACACCCAATGATGGATATATACGGAGGACGAAACTGATCACGAAATGGAAGCCAAAACCATTTCTGTTTTTTAATTGGCACGCACTTTTCGTACCATATTGACGGAAGAAGTCAAAGGCAAAAGCGATAGCGCCCCTTGGCTTCTTTTGTCAATATGGTACACTCTTTGCTGCCAATGCTGCGTTTGCCTGTACAGAAATCCGATTCGGTGCCGTCGTTAATCGTATTTCCCCAGCAATGGGGAGTCCATGCGCTTGTGCATACTGATCGGGCGAGAGATCATTCAGTCCCTCATGTGGTCGGATTTCATTGTAGAAGTTGATCCAATCTTCTGCTGCTTGAAGAAACACCCCAAGCGTTTCATACCGCCGACGCTCCGCAACGGAGAGCTTAAACTGTCCCACAAATCGCTCGGCATAGCCATTATCCGTTGGCGTCCCTGCACGACTCATCGAACGAAGAAATCCCTTTTCAAGTAAAGCTGCTTGTGTTACCGCTGCTCCAAATTGGCTTCCCTGGTCTGAATGAAAGATGGCCAGCGGGATCGCATCGTTGATCAGGTTGATCGTGTTCACCACCAGTTCAGCACGCATATGGGACTCGAAGGCCATCACCAGAATGTGCCTCGTCTGTTTCCACAGCGCAAAGCATCCACGAATCCTGGTTTGGTCAGCCAGTTTGATCTCAAAAATGTCGGAAAACATCACTTCTTCTAGACCAGGAAGGATGGCCTGATCGGTTGAAATACCCGTTTGTTGTGCGAACTGCTCACGGATTTTTTCAGGGTTACGGAGCAAATTGGGCACCGTACTCTTCGCTTTTCCCGGATAGGTGTACTTTCTTCTCTTTCTCCGCGCAGTGATACCATATTTCTTCATCACTCGCTTCACCCGATTTTTCCCCATATGCAGAATTTTTCCGAGCTTGCGATGCCCCATGGTATCGTCTTTTTCATACCAGGCTTGAGTCTGTCAAGACTTTTGTGTATGTATTTTGCTCTATTGGGGAAAACGCTCCCCAAAGAGCAAAGCAAAGCAATTGAGCGCTGGCACCCAATGGTAAATGGGCATGGTCCACTTTTTGGCAATATTGAACATGGCCAGGTACACGACTTTGTAGACGGCTTCCTCGGAGGGGAACATGCGGTGGTTCCGTGTCACCTTGCGCAATGACATGTTGACTGACTCAATTGCGTTGGTGGTATAGATCACTTTGCGAATATCTTCTGGATAGGTAAACAACGGGATAACATGGCTCCAGTGGCTTCTCCATAACTTACTGATGCTCGCATATTTTGGGTCCCATTTCTCTGCAAACAGTTCTAACTGAAATTCCGCTTCCATTTCCGTGGCGGCGGCATAGATCTGCTTCAAGTCGGCGGCCACCTCCTTGCGGTGCTTGTAGGACACATATTTGAGCGAGTTGCGCACCATGTGCACCATACACAGTTGGACCTGGGTCTGCGGATAGAGCGTTTCGATGGCTTCGGGCAAGCCAGTGAGCCCATCCACACAAGCGACAAACATATCTTTGAGTCCCCGATTGTGCAACTCGGTGAACACGGAAAGCCAGAATTTGGCGCCTTCGTTGTGGCCTAACCACATTCCAAGCAATTCTTTTTGGCCCTGCATGTTGACCCCTAAAGCCAGATAGAGGGCGCGATTGATGATGCGCTGGTTCTCCCGTACTTTGACCACCAGGCAGTCCACGTAGACAATCGGGTAAAGCACCTCCAGCGGGCGATTCTGCCACTGACGCACCTCATCAAGCACGGCTTCGGTGACATTGGAGACAAACGTGGCTGAAATGTCAACACCATAGAGCTCCTGGATCTGCGCTTGAATATCACGGGTCGTCATGCCACGGGCGTAGAGCGCCAGGATCTTCTCGTCAAAGCCCTCCAGCCGTGTTTCATGCTTGGGGATCAAGACAGGCTCAAAACTGGCATCACGATCCCGTGGCATGTCAATGCTCACCTCTCCTTGTGATCCTTTGAGGGTTTTGCGGCTGCGTCCATTGCGGACGTTGGTGCATTCTTCAGTGCGCTTGCCATGCTTAGGATAGCCGAGATGTTCTTCCATCTCTGCTTCCAAACAGCGTTCGATCAACGCGCCAGTGAGTTGTTTGAGAAATCCGCCTTCAGCGAGCAGCTGTTTCGGATCGCTGCATTCTTTGAGCAGTTCATCAATGAGTTCGCGTCGAATGGTCATACGTTTTTCCTCTTCTTCCATCTTCCTCATCCTATTATACGTTACGTCTTACGTATCACGTATTACGTATTATTTACACAAAATATTGGCTCTTCCGCACTTTCCGTGCTGGGCTTGCAACCCCTATTCGTAGAAAAAGATGGAGGGAAATTGTTTTGCCTCCAATAAAATCATGAATGAGGTGCTCCTTCTTGCCAATGCTTCCGTTCTCGTTATCCGGTTTTGCCATTCAACACATCACACATATCAGGGAGATCCTAACTATTACGGCCTGTGCCACTAGTCCCACAGCGGCTTGCCCATCTTGCCAACACGTTTCGTCTCATATCCATAGTTATTACACACGCTCACCACAAGACTTGCCGGTCAGCGGTCACATTGTCCAGCTTGTTTTACGAGTGCGGCGTTTCCGCTGCTTGAATCACACTTGCCAGCGACAAACCTTTGCCGAACGCTTGCCTAGTCTTCCCGTTTCAGCCCGGCAAACGACTCGGTTAGCAACATTGCTGGATGGCATCGCTGTTGTTCTCAGTGGACAAGCAGGCTCACGACTCACCGAGCAATTAGCCATGCCAGTGAGCGCCGATACACTTCTCCGACGAGCCAAAAAGAAGGCCCCACCGTCACCAACGCCCCGAATCCTGGGTGTGGACGATTTTGCTTTTCGACGCGGGCGCACCTATGGGACGATCCTCATCAATTTAGAAAGTCACCAACCAGTTGATGTGCTGGAAGATAGGAGCGCAGAAACCTTTGCCGACTGGCTCAGGAAGCATCCAGGCGTCGAAATTATCAGCCGAGATCGTTCCAAGGACTACCTACGTGGGGCAACTGAAGGCGCACCACAAGCCCAACAAGTCATAGATCGCTGGCATCTGTTAAAAAATCTTCGGGAAGCTGTCGAGCGATTTCTCAGTCATACCCAAATGCCAGAGGAGGTAAGAGCGGAAATCAGCTTGACGATTGCGCCGCGTCAGAAGAGAACCAGTGGCGAGCGAGCTCGCTCCGAGGGCTCACGAAACCGACGCCTGGCACTCTACAATCAGGTGGTGGAGTTATCCAAGCAAGGAGGGACTATTCAGGGGATCGCCAGACAACTCCAGATCAGCCGGCAAACGGTTCGCAAGTTTGTTCAGGCCTCCACTTTTCCTGAATTTCAGCGAGTTCCTCGCACCAAGAGCGCGATTGACCCATATCGCCCATATCTGCAAGAGCGTTGGGAAGCAGGATGCCGCACCATCGACCAGTTATGGAAGGATGTGCAAGAGCGTGGATTTACTGGTAGTTGGATGATGGTCTACCGCTGGGTTCAACTTCAACAGGACGAGAGAGCTGAGGCAGCCGACCAAACGCAACAAAACACGCAGACGAGAACAAACAAACTGGCTCCGCGCCATCTTGCCTGGCTGTTTCTTCACAATCCTGAACATCTGGAGAAGCAAGAACGAGAGGCCCTTGCTCTGCTGCGAAAAGTACCAAGCATCGAAACAGCCTATGGATTAGTCCAACAATTTGTCGTGATGCTCACAGTGCACAACGCCAAACCACTGGATACCTGGCTCTGGGACTGCCAACTGAGCGGGATTAGCGACCTGGTGACCTTTGCTCAGGGCTTGGAAAAAGAAGGTTCTGCTCTCCACGCAGCGTTCACTCTTCCGTACAGCAATGGACCTGTCGAAGGAAAAATAAATAAATTGAAATATATAAAGCGATCCATGTATGGGCGAGGTGGTTTCCCGCTCTTACGCCAAAAGGTTTTGAAAGCTGGATGATGGAGCACGGAAAGTGCGGAAGAGCCAAAATATTTTACACACTCCGTATTGGCGAAATCCAGACAGATATCTCCACCAACCAACTCAAATTCTTTGGTGATGACTGTGCTCACATCCTTCTTCCTTTATTCCTTTTTGGTAACCATTAAAAATGACTTGACAGGTTACCATCAATAGCTCTACACTGTAACGTATAAATAGCATAATAACAGGTTACAATCACCTGTCAAGGAGATATGTTGGATGCAACAAGAACCATTCACTATCAGCATTGCGCAAACAATTCTTGATGATGTAACGAAGCGTTTGGAGCGAGTACGGTGGCCTGATGAGGTCGAGGGGGCGGAATGGGATTATGGAGCAAACCGTGAATATATGCGGGAACTGGTTGACTACTGGAGAAACACGTTTGATTGGCGCGCCGAGGAAGCACGGCTGAATCAGTGGCACCATTATCGAGTTCTTCTAGACGATATGCAAATCCATTTTATCCATGAACGAGGGCGAGGACCCAATCCGCTTCCATTAATTATTACTCATGGGTGGCCGGGCTCATTCGTTGAGATGCTCAAGTTGTTGCCTCTTCTTATTGATCCTGCTGCGCATGGCGGTGACCCGGAAGACGCCTTTGATGTCATTCTTCCCTCTTTGCCCGGCTTCGGGTTCTCCGATCGACCAGTGAGACAAGGTATAACCAATATGCAGATTGCCGACCTGTGGAAACGCTTGATGGTGGACGTTCTTGGTTATCCACATTTCGGAGCAGGTGGCGGTGATATTGGTTCCGGCGTGACGCAACGCCTGGCACTCATGTATCCTGATCGGCTCATTGGTATGCATCTCACGTACCTGGGATCTGCACTGTCATCGCTTGATCCACAGGGACTATCAGAGGCAGAAAGGCACTATCTCCACGAGGTTGAGCGCTGGTCAGCGAAGGAGGGAGCCTACTCACATTTGCACGCAACCAGACCTCAAACACTGGCGTATGCTTTGAATGACTCGCCGGCTGGTCTAGCAGCATGGATTGTCGAGAAGTTTCGCGCCTGGAGCGATTGCGAAGGAGAGGTGGAAAGGCGTTTTAGCAAGGATGAATTACTCACGAATATTATGTTGTACTGGGTGACAGAAACAATCTCATCTTCAATGCGTCTCTATTTTGAAAATGCTCGTAACCTTTCCCCTTTACAGTCGGGACAACATATTGAAGTCCCGACAGCGTTTGCCCTCTTTCCCAAAGAGATCAACCAGCCACCACGTGAGTGGGCAGAACGCACCCTGCGGCTGCAGCGTTGGACACAGATGCCACGAGGTGGTCATTTCGCTGCGATGGAAGAACCAGCATTGCTTGCGGAAGATCTTCGTGCCTTCTTTCGTCCTCTGCGCACACATAATGTGACAAAGCAAACGTTATAGGTAAAAGCTTCCAGCTCTTTGTCCAGGGCTGTCCTCAATCCCTCTCTGCGTCGCTGGTAACGGTGGGGTGGAAAGCGAGGGGTAATGTCCAAGGAAGCTTCTAGTCGAAAGAGGCAACCGGGCTAGAGGAAAACGGAGAGGATGAAATAACTGAACCTTCGATGAGGTTGCGTTAGACCAGGTCATCGGAACGGCTAAGTCGATGATGCCGGAGCAAGGAAACCGTAGCATTTTTATGCGGCCAGGGACATCCAGCTCCCGCAGCAAAGAAAGAAGAAAGAAAGAAGGGACACCATCCCGATTGTTGTGTAATAGCAGAAACGTTCTATTGAGAAAACGTTTTTGCGAGATCAAGCAAACGAGCGAATAAGTGGGAACAGCAGATCAACGGAAACATCGTGGCCCACACAATCGTGAGACACGATGTTTCCGTCGTGAAGCTGTCACTCTGATCCGTTCGCTGCCTCACATTGCTAAAAAAACGTTCAATGGCATTGGCCGTGCGAATGTAGCGGTGCATAACTGGCGGAAAGTCATAATAGGTCAGAAGGTGCTCCTCATCTTCGCACAGGCTTCGTATGGCGTTGGGTAGGGAGCCAGCGCCTTTTCCTGTTTCCAGGCTAGGTTTCTGTCACCCCCCCACCGAATGAAGTAGGATACCGGGGAGGTCCCTCACGGGCCTTGTCCGTTACCCTCTTCCCGAACCGGACTGGACCGTTTCCGTGTCATCCGGCTCTCCGGTCCCTGTTTCCGAAATGCTGCGGTGGATGTTCCTGCATGGATCTCCTCGTGACATTTCCGGCATACCACCAGGGTTTTGCGTCGGCGTGTCGCCATTTGTTTGACCCATCCAGGTTTCTCTCTTCGTCCGGGCTTTTCCAAGTCGGCTAGTTTGCGGATATGATGGACCTCTACTTTCTCGCTGGATCCGCAGAGTTCGCAGGTGTCGGCTAACATCCGCTGAAGTAATTCGCTCCGGTTAGTCATGACGAATTGAGGGAAGCGATCAACAAGGATAGCATCTTGTTTCCGTTTGAGAGGAATTCCCCCAAAATGCGTAACAAGTGGCTTCTTGTTGTCTCGTTGCACCACTACTTGCAGGCATTTTCTTGGTCCATGAGGCGTTTCGATGGTGGCTTTGTATTTCTTTGCCATCTTCGTTACGCTCGATCGATGCTTGCCTGCCAGCGTTTTGAGCAACGATGTTTCTGCAATCCAGTGCAATTTGTTGAACCAGCCAACATTGTGAGCCAAGAGATAGTACTGGACAATCCCTCGATATTCCGACTGATATTTGCTGACAATGCTGTAATCACTGTCGCGGATCAGCACGCCTCGTTGAGCTGGTTTTCCTCGTTGCATATACAATGCACATTTTTGTTCAATGACTTCTTTGGGAACTCGTAAGGCTACCATCTCGTTGACTTGTCGTTGCCCTCGATGGTCGAGCTTGTCATCGACATGTTGACTCACGATCTGATACCCAAGAAATTTCGCTGCTCCTGTTCGCGCATGCGTCAGCAACGTTTTCTCCTCGGACAGTTCCAACTTGAGCGTATCGTGCAGGAATGTCCTCAGTTCGCGTTTGATTTCCTCGGCTTCTTCCTTTGGGCCACTGAAACCAAGCACCCAATCGTCGGCATACCTCACATAACGGAGTCTGCGGTAGTTGGGGTCTTGAGGATGTTGACTCGGCAGCTTTCGCCGCTGCTTCCGCAACATGCGGATAGCTTGTCGATCTCCTCGACGCTTGGCACGGGCAATGGCATTTTCAATGTTCTGGTACGCAGGATTTTTGGCTCGTCGCTTCCCTTGATTGTATTTGGGAAGCAACACCGTCTCGACAAATTTGTCCAGCTTATCCAGGTAGATATTACTGAGTATTGGGCTGCACACACCGCCTTGCGGTGCCCCGCTCAGCGTTTCATGCCAGCGCCATTCTTCAAGATACCCTGCCTGGAGCATGTGTCGGATCAATCGCAAAAATCGGTTATCGTGGACTTTTTCTCCCAGGATAGTCATGAGTACTTCATGGTCCAGGCTGCCGAAACAGTCGGAGATATCGCCCTCAATATACCAATGCACGCCTTTCCAGGTTTGCACAATTTCGCTGAGTGCCGTATGGCACCCGCGCCCTGGGCGAAACCCGTGAGAATGCTCGCTAAAGCGCGGTTCAAAGTAGGCATCGAGCAATTGACGCACCACCTCTTGCATCACTTTTGACGACCAAGACGGAAGTCCGAGCGGGCGTAATTTTCCATTCTTTTTGGGAATGGAGATCCGTTTCACAGGTGTCCATCGCCACCGTTCTTGACGGATGAGGCCAATCATGGCTGCGATTTTCTCCCTGGACATACCATCCACGGTTTCTCCCGTGGTGTCTGGCGTCATGGCTCCGTCATTGGAGTAGAGACGCGCATACGCCCGGAGGTACAACTGTGGATTGTAGAGCTGTCGGTAGAGCCTGGTTACTGGTAATCCTCGCTCACCGCGGTTTCGGATGATACTCAGGACTGTTGTGGCGTCCTGCATTTTCGCATACCTCGCTTTGCTGAGTATCTAGGTTCCTGTGCCCCTTTGCCCTGTACGCTGCTTTCCAGCGCTCCCTGGTGGGACGTGATCCCCACGACTCATATGGGCACTCTGTTACCCTAAAGGTCGCCCTTCGTAGGTAATCCCGTGGTACGTCTTTGAGATACGTTCTAGCCGCACGTTAGGGTCTCCACTCATCTCTTGATCTGACTTCGTTCGTCTTCTTTCACCTTCAGGGATTGCCTCGGCCTCCGGTTCAAGCCAAAGCAGAAGATGACATCGTTTTCAAGCGTTCTTCCGATGGGCGGGCCACTTACACCAAGTCGAGATTGGAGTTTAAGCAGTCTAGCTTTACCCGTGGTGGGCGAGCCATATGACGCTCATGCTTTACAACGCTTTCAAGCATGGGTCATTTTTTTTTCAGCATGCTCTTGTTCCGTTTGGCTTTCGCCGCCGGGTTAGCTGGTGGCTCAAGAACATTTCCCTAGTTCCTCCTGTCTGTAACAGGAATATCTCAAAGCGCCTCACGGCGCACACCGGACTGACCAATTTCTCAGTATCCGGCTCTCCAGCTCTGCATGGTTTTTCGGGTCGGTTTGTTTGCATTACGCATGCCTCACCGTTGTATCCATACATCACCTGCGTCCCTTCGCCGTGTGGTGGGCGTTACCCACCTCTGACTACTACGAACGCTCCGTGGCCCTGTCGGGTTTTCAGGGTCTCTTCCATAGCCTTAAGGCATCCCGATGTAGGCCATCTCCGTTTACTCTTACCTGCACTGGATATGGTTTAGGTTCCCGTTCGTGTCCTTGCACGTGCTTCTTCACGCCGTTTGAGAGCCAGAGAGTGTGGAGACTCCCGAAGCTGGTCTCCACAGGCTCTTCTGTATACACGTTAACCAGCGTGTGTATACCCCCGCTATTAGGGCTAGGGCACTGGGTTTAAGGCAGTATAGCTTTGACCATGCCGTATCTTGAAATCGCCGAGCAGCCAGCTTGCTGATTTCACTAGCTCTCGGCTTTACCAACATGCTCTGTTCCCTTCTGACGTTTCCATCTCCGGTCAGTTGGTTTTTCACGCAAGCCCTCTCTACTTGCTGCAACATTATGCATTACAGGCAAAAACATTACGGACGCACCTCGGGATAGCGCTTCTGGTATTTGGCTTTGAACGCGGCCAAATTGAGAAGTGCATCCTCATTGCTCTCTTGTTTGAAAATGCCTGCAAGTTCCGTACTCACCTCTTTACGCTCACGATGTGGGATGGCATTCATCACATTGCGTTGTTTATGCACCACACAGCGTTGTCGCGGGGTTGCCGCAAAGAGCGTGTCAACCGCCGAAAGAATCCCCTCATGTCCATCAGTCACAATCAGATCCATCTGCGTGGCCCCACGTCGGCGCACATCTTGCAAGAGGCAACTCCAGCCATCTTTGCTTTCCTCTGCACAAGCACGCAGCGCCAACACTTCTTTGTTTCCCTCCAGGTCAACACCGAGCGCAGTTAAGAGCACCGTCGAATCGGTTTGGTCTCCATGGCGTGCGGTGAAGTACACCCCATCGAGATACAGGATCCGCCAATGCTCTTGCAGAGGGCGTTCACGCCAGGTTTCAAATTGGTGTGTCAACGTGTGATTGAGGCGACTCACCGTGCTAGAACTGGGCGCGACGCCCGTCAAGGTTTCCGCGACTTCTCCGACCTTTTGGGTACTGACTCCGGCCACGAACATCTGCGTCAAACCCTCTGCGATATGAGGTTCATAGCGGCTGTAGCGATCGAAGACCTGCGTATGAAAGTGGCCTTCACGAACCCTGGGGATCTTCAGGTCTTCAATGGAGCCAGACGAGGTTGCCAGATCGCGCGTGTAGGTTCCATTGCGATACTCTTTCCTCTCAGCCATGTTCTCGCCCCAGGCGGCGCCGAGAAATTGCTCCAGTTCCTCGCGCATAACTTCTTCGATGACCACGCGTACCGCACTGCGTGTGAGAGCGCGTAAATGCTCATGGAAGGCGTGTTGGTCGGGGAGTGGTGGAACTTCTGGCTTTGACGTTGAGAGGCCGGTGTCTGATGTGGTACTCTTTTTCTTAGCAGCAGGCATAGTTTTCTCCTTTTCCAAGAAATGAAGAATGTGTTGAAAAGGGACAACCTATGCCTCTATTATTGTCTCACACCACTCTATTTGGGAAGGCTTTCCTTTACACACAACTCGGGATGGTGTCAGAAAATCTGTCCCTACATCCCCCTCGTTATCTCATCCCACTTCTGATATTCTCGAAAAAAGCGGGCAAATCTATACAGGCACTGGAGAGAAATTCTACAATGGACGAGGGTCACAATCTACTACAGGTGAAGGATACAGATGATCTGCTGGGGAACAGAAAACAAGATATACGACCTGAGATTGATGTCCCGCATAGGCAGAACGGTAACAGCGATACCGGTGAACTTGCCTCTTCCACGCCATCATCGTTTCCAGTGACCGAAACTGATATCGCCATCGCCACTGCTGAAATACGCGATGATCGGCCAGGTGCGCAGATGTCAGCGCAGGAGGAAGCAAGAAAACCAGTATTTCCCTTTAGCGAGGCGGACTCCGGGAAATATCAAAACATCTTGACCTCTCTTCGCGAGCAAGAGTTTAGCACACAGCCGGAATTGGACACGTCAGCGTTGCTACCACTACAGATACAACTCAAAGAAGGGATAGAGACTGACGAACTGCAAGTGCTGGCGACACCTGAGCAACTCCATGATCTGGAAGAGTCTGTCGAAAGCGGAGAGACTGACGAACTGCAAATATTAAGAGAGCTTGAGCAGGCTCTTGATCTGGAGATGATAGATGCGCTTGAGGATGCGGTCAAGCCAGAGACGGAGCCGGAAGCTACTATGCACTATTCACAGCCCGTCGACCTCCCTCTTGAGTCAGCGGCCGTAGCCTGGGATCAGCACCAGATATCCCCAACGGTTGTCCATACTAGATTGAAACGCCATGCGGTACAACGTAAGCCATCATCTATGCTCTTACTATCGCTGGCGCTCTCCACCGCGTTCATCGGCACTTTGAGCGGGGGTATCTTCAACAACTCGCTGGCTGCGAACAACTTGTTGGTGCCGCGCCCGATTGCCAGTCATTGGTCAGGCAATGCGCCAGCACAGACACCAACACTGCGACCGACACCGAACCAGACCGCACGACCAGAACCGCGACCGACACCGAACCAGACCGCACGACCAAAGCCGCAACCGACAGGGTCAAAACCTGCTCCGCAGCCTGCAACACAATCTCCTCGGCAGCCTGATGGCCAGCAGACAGCGTCGGTGCAACCACAGTCCACAAATGCCCCGCTCACCCAATCGCCAACGGTGCCATCAGCACCAGCATCAGCACCAGCCCGGACTCCGTCACCACCGTCCCCCCCGGTTCCGAGCAACAGTTTTACACAGGGTGCAACCAGCACCAGTGGAACGACCGCCCTTTTTGATTTTACGCCCAACGGTTGGACGGCGGGCTATGTGATTCTGCATTACACAGCAGCGGGTGCAATGCAGCAGAATGTGACTATGAGCAACAACGGAGGGAACTGGCAATACACCGTAGGCGGTCTGGGGTCCGGCACCACCATCACCTATTCATTTACCTATCAGAGGGATGGCGTTCAATATGATACCGGTTCATACTCCTGGACTTCCGCTGGATCTTCCAGCGGAAGCGGTTTCACTCAGAGTGTGACGCGCATTAGCGCAGGAGCTGCCAGCTTCACATTTACGCCTGGTAGTTGGACGGCGGGCTATGTGATCTTGCACTATACCGTAGCCGGATCAAGTCAGCAGAATGTGACTATGAGCAACAACGGAGGGAACTGGCAATACACCGTAGGCGGTCTGAACGCCGGTGCCACCATCACCTATTCATTTACTTATCAGAGGGATGGCGTTCAATATGACACAGGTTCTTATTCCTGGATGTTTCCGTAATGTGTTTGAAATGGGCAAATTAGAGCTTCCACACTTTCGCATTGCGGAACTGCAGGGTCGTTGGACTTCCTCCAGCGATCACAAAGATGCCGATATTGCCGCTACTGGAGGAAGAATCGTGGCAATGCATGACAATCTGGCTGTTCACATACAGATAAAGATCGCTCCCTTTTGCTACTACCGTCAACAGATTCCACTGATGGAGGCCGGTATAGATCGGCGCCTCATTTCTCTGGTAGAGAATACCTTCAGGCGCGACACCAGCCAGATCGTAGGTGCCATTTGCGTGGACGCAAAAGCGATATTCCGTGTTGGCATTAGAACGAAAGACCAGGCCTCCGCCATCGCCGGCGATCACGGACATTTCCACCTGGTAGGCGAAGTTACTAACTTTCGTAGTCTGAGACATGCACTGGACAAAATGTCCAGTGTTCGAGATTGTAGCCTGATAGGCTTCGCCTGTAAAGTTGCAGCCATCTTCATTGTGCCCCGTGGACTCGATCTGCCATTGATTCTCATCCTCCACCGTCAATGGATCATCGAGCACAGGCGTCCCGCCAGCCGCTTGTGTATATATCTGTTGTCGAGCAGTCGCGGTCAGCGTCGGGGCTGGCACTATGGGAGCCGCTCGCCATGCCAGATAGCCGCTCGGCACGAAGAAATAGGTAGACAGGCTGCTCACGACAACCAGAAGGAGAATCAGTGCCAGGAGCAACAGAAGCGACCATCTGGAGCGAAACCAGGGCTTAAATACAGCCACAGCTACGTGCGAACTCTTCGAACCATCGCTGGCTTGTGATGGTAGCACAGGTTCGGCAAGCGTATCGGCCTCCATCTCCAGCGCGTTTATGTACGGCATCTCCAGTATCATCTGTGGTTGTGCTTTCGGCTCTCCCAGGAATGGTGGTTGTACTTTCGGCTCTCCTGAACCATCCATGTCCTCTAGCTCAAGCGGGAAGAGAGCACGGTGATAGCTAACTGATGACTCTCGCACGAAAGGGAAAACAAAACGATTCTGTTGCGGAGGATCGGAACGGGTAATAGAAGTACGAGGAGACCCAGAGCTACATTCAGAGAGGGGCCATACGTGAGAGCGTGAGGAGGGCATGTTCTCATCTGGTATGGATATTGCCTGCAGGGCTTCGACCAGTCGGTTTACGCTCTCGTAACGTGCCATTGGCTCGCGGGCCAGGGCTTTGAGCAGAGTCGCGTCTAACGACTCCGGTATATGCGGGGCCAGGAGAGAGGGCGCAAGCGGAGAGCCAGACGAAACGTCGGGGAGTGTCCCCGTGAGTAATTCATAGAGGAGACAGCCAAGCGAGAACTGATCGCTTTTTCGACTCACCAGATGCATAAGCTGTTCTGGCGCCCGGTACGCTGCGCCTTGAGACTGAAGCGTATCGTCGGAGATGCTCTCATCGATGAGGGACGCGAGTCCGAAATCGGCAAGCTGCACCGTCTCATCGTCCGCGAAAAGCACATTATCCGGCGTGAGATGGCCGTGGAGAAGATTGTTGGCGTGGCAGTAGTTGAGAGCCTGCCCGATCTGAATCCCCATCCGCAGTGTTTGGGCCACCGACAACCGGGGAGGTGGGAGCGTACGTAGGTGGTTGCGTAACGAACCATGGGGAAGATGGGGACTGACCACAAATGGTTGCTGCTGCTCGACATCGGCATCGAGCACTGGTAGCAGATAGGGATGGTTCAGTTGTTGCAGGCGCGCCGCATCGCGCAAAAAGTCTCTTGCCTCATAGCCGGGTCCCAGGCATGAAGCATGAAAGATCTTGATCACTACCTCGCGCTCCGTCAGGCCAATGGAAGAAGCAAGATAGGTATTACTTAAAGGCGACTTTCCAATCTGCGTCACCAGAGAATAAGAGGCGAACTTCATAAATACACTTATTATTATCCAAAAATATCTTGAACGATAGAGAAATCGCGCCTCTGCCCTTCTGGAGGGCTTACGCGATGTAATCGATGCCAGTATAACACAAAACAGGGGGCAATAGGCTGGAAGGTAGGAATAGAAGTCTAAGTTCGTATCCTGATGGAACTATTTCAGAAGGGACCAGAAGCGGATATGGGGACGACGCCATAACACGTCGCCCCCCTCCAATGAGATGGGGTTGAGCTAATGGCGCGCCAGGAGCGCGAAGAAGCCACCAACAACCGGGCGAGCCTGGAAGCCAATTTGCCGGCCCGTAACAGTATCATACCAGTCCGTCGCTGGCACTCGGGATGGGCTGGTTTGATAAAAATGGTAGAGCGCGTCAATCAGGAAATGGCGCAGGTCAACCACATCCGTCGCGGCAGCCGTCCACATCTGCCAGTCCGCTTTCGTGTACGTATGCCGTGAGTCGAGCGGAATGCCATATGCCTGTTCCATCTTCTGATACCAGGTAGCCTCCTCAGCAGCAACTGCTGATGGGATCAGATGTAGATCAAGCAATGTATCGGGGAAGGCATTGTATTTCAAGCTATAGGAACCTATGCCGGTATCTGGTGGAGTATCAAACTCGCTATACGCGATATTCAGGTGCGCCTGAATTGGATCCTGGCTAAATTGCTGCCACTGTTTTATCAAGCTGTTGGCTGTATCGGTGTAGAACTGCTGGTCCGCGAGATTTCCCGCCGCCTTCGCGATCTTACTCATCGCGCCAATCGCAATGATTCCCTTGAGGGCCAGATTGCTACTATGTGCGATCGAGCCGGTAAAGTCATCTGTCTGATACTGATACAACGGATCCAGCGCGTTTGGCCGGCTGGGATCTTTATTTGGAGTATTAAGATAGTCGGCCCATTGTTTGAGCACTTTATAATGCTTCTGGCTAAAAGTCGCGGCTGCGTCGGCTTCGGCCCGCTGCACATGGGCCGCGGCCATAATTAGCATATTCGCGGATTCCTCAACCGGCATATTCTTCCCACTCCCGCTTCCCCCATCGTTATGGCCAGCAGCATTCGGATAAGATGTGCCAATATCATGAACACAGAACCGCTCTGGCCAGAGGCCACTTTCCACATATGTAAGGATTGGCGAGAGTAACAGACTGATGAGTGTGGGATTGAGATAATAGAAAATAGGAAATGCGGGATAAATGGCATCGACCGTTGAGATATTGCCGTTTTTCAAGAACAGCCAGGGCTTCACGGCAGTGTTCACCAGTTCTATGCCCCCAAACGCCTGGCGCGTCGCCAGAGCGCAGAGCGCGGCATAGTGAACGCCGTTCGCCGAGATCGCTGCCGCTGTAATATGTGTGTCGAGGGCATTGGCTCGGTTCACTGCCCCAACGACATCATCGTAAAAGTCTCCCAGCATGTGTTGCCAGCTCGACCAGTATGCCTGCCAGAGCGGAGGCAGAGGTTGACCCAGATAGCTCGCGGCTGGCTGGCGCACATGGCCTAGAGTCAGCACCAGCGGACTGCTTGCCACCCCATTTACCGCGCCGAGCGCGAAATGAAACGCGAAAACCGGCCAGTTGTCATTGATCGCACGCGGCATATTGGTATCCATGCTATTGTTCAGCTTCCCTTGCGTCACGAACTGCGTACGTACGGTAGGAGCCAGGCCGCTCTGGTAGGTCAAATTGGCGGTTGTGTTTGCGGCCCAGACAGCCTGGCCCCACGAGGGATAATCCTTCGTTTCCGCCAGCAGCGTTGGGGAATCTGGAGTGATAGTGAACGTTGTCAGCGTTCCCGTGCGATGCGCAACTTGCTGCACCTGCCAGTTGATCAAGGTCGAACTCGCGCCATGAGCCCATTCGCCAGAAATATCAAAATAGAGATGTACCGTATGTGTAGCGCCATCGTTGCTCTGCGCCTGCGCGAGAATGTAGCCAAAGGGCTGTGAAAGCCGCTTGAGGTCCGTCGCCTCGACTGGCGAAAGAAATGTCAGGTAGAGTGTGATCCCGCCTCCCTGGAAGACATAGCGCGATTGTGTCGGCGTGATCTCCAACTGGTTTTGCTCCATCGCATTTATACCCGGCGAGCCCAAAAAGCAATAGACGTTCTCATCGATGCGCGCAATGCCTGTAATAGCCTTGATATCGCCAGTCCAGAAGATTGGCCAGGTGCCGGGAGCGATATCGCTACACTGCCAGGTGTTCACATAGGGGCTGCGTACAATCAGTGGTACAGCGGGAGGCCGTATCGGTGAAATCATCGGTGCAGATTTGCAGAGATTGCCGATCTCTGTTGCTCCCAGGGCTTGATTGTAGAGACGTACCTCATCGATCAAGCCTGACCAGAATTCTACATCCCTCTCCCATCTGGCTCGCCCGATAACCGTTGTACCACCGGCGTTCCAGGCCGCTGGAACGCTCTGGGTGCTCTGAAGGACACCATTCACATATAGACTGCTCTGCTTTGTGCTGGCATTATATACACCGACCAGGTGATACCAGGTATTGATGACCGGGTTGAAATTTGAGGTCGCGCGGATCGTCGTTCCGGAGGTCGAGTCCGTATCTACCAGGCTGAAGGCAAATTGTCCGCTCTGCGTGAACTGGAGATAGAAGCCGCTAATATTTGTGCCATCCTGACTGACGGCTGTGTGCCAGTTGCTCAGATCAGAGAGTTGCACCCAGGCCGCGACGGAGAAGCTCTTGCTGGTATCGAGCACGCTCTGACCGATATCAACGCTTGTGTTCGTGCCTTGAAAAGCCAGGGCCGCGCCAATTTTGCCACTCATCCATACGGGACCATTTTTCAGCTCTCCATGATAGCCATTGCCGGAGAGATCGGCTACCTGGTTGCCACTCGCATCATCTAACGGCCAGTAACCAACCAGACCCGATGCTGCTCCATTCGTTTTCCCGACCGCCTCCCCGTGTGTTAACACCATATCCTTGATCCACTCTTCACTTGCTAACATCGCCAGACCCAAACTCGCGCCTGCATGTAGCAATCTACGACGTCTTATTTTCCGTTCCAGAATAAATGCCTGTGCTTCATTTTGCTTAGACATCCAATATTTCCGTTTCTCTACTTCATCTATCAACACTATGAGTCATCCCTAATTTTTGAAAAATCTGAACAGGGATTTCACGTTCCCAATGCGGGAGGTGCAGGAGGGCGGCCTGCCCTCCTGCACCTCCCGGTTTTGTGAACTTTTTCAAAAGTTCGGGGTGGTTCATATCTGCTTCGCTATCTACCCTACCCACCCTTCACAGTTTTCGCGAAATTGTAATTATTGAATGCATCCCAGTTGATCGACCAGATCATCACATCCTGAATCGCGTAGTTCTGGGAGGGCTTGAACGAGCCACAGCTTTGTCCGCTGGACAGACAACTGATTGCGGACTTGACCACCGAGGGATTGACATAGCCGCTCCCGGCAGCAGGCGTAGACGCGGGCAAGCCCAGTCCGATCTGGCTGGGACTCAATCCTCCCTGGGCCTGCAGGCATGCCTGCGCAGTCAGGAAGTCGACGCTTCCCTCTGAATAGACATTGCCATCGCAGCCACTCATCGTACCCGAGTTGTAATACTGCATATTCACGATAGTCAGGATATGCTTGATCTTCAGCGCCAACTGGAAGTACGAGGCCTGCGTCGATTGCATATCCACGGTCTGTGGTGCCAGGGTGATAATCAGATGGGTGACGGAGTTTGGCGAAACGCCCATGGAAGACTGCTGACCGGACTGAACCAGATCGGACAACTGTTGGAGCGCGCTGGCCATATAGGTTGCGTTGAGGCCATTCTCCAGGTCAATATCGACCCCATCAAACCCATACTTCTGCATCAAGCTATAGACACTATGGGCAAAGTTCGTTGCCGCCGTTGCGCTGGCGACACTGATCGACCCATTTTGTCCACCGACCGAAAGAATGACTTTCTTGCCCTGCTGGTGCAGCGAGGCGATGTCGGAAATGAACTGAGTATCGCTGTAGCCGCCGAGCGCCCTTGAGAGATTGGGATCGACGCTAAAGGTCACTCCTCCTTCATTAGTCGGATCGGCGTTGGCAAAGGCAACGGCGATCAGGTCATAGTTGGTATTGATATCGGTCAGCCGCAGCGGCTTCGCGCCATTGGTAAAGTTTTGCCAGTAGCCGGTCAGGGTATGCGCGGGCAGACCACTAGACGTTGAAGGACCTGGATTGCTCGTAGTATTTTTCGTATAACAGGCCGGCGGATTCTTCGGCGCTGGTATCAGTTTCCCTGGCTCACGTTTAATAAGCGTATACCGATCCGCCGCTACAGATGGGTCGGTCAGATTGCCCTGGTCCGTAATTGCGGTCGAGATCAAGGACAATGTTGCGCTTGCGCCATGGATTATTATGTGGTAGAGAGATTCGCCGCTGGTGGCCCATCCCTCGTTGTCGCTAATAAAATTGAGATTAACCAGGGAGACATTGAATGGTCCGGATTGCTGTGAGGGAATGGTCGCATCAGGTTGCACGTTCAGCTTCTGCCATCCTCCATTGACGAGCTCATACAGATTCGCATTGCCATCGGTGTTGCCGTTGGTGTTGTATTCATAGCCGATCACAAAGACATGTTGCGCATCTGGCGCGGACAATGTATGTGCCAGATCAACGATCGGCGAGTCGAAATTGCTGGTTGGGCCTGCATCCGTTATGGTATATGAGCCAGTGGGATCTATCTTCATGGAAAATAAGTGTACAAAGAGGTGCGACAGATCACCGCCTTTGGGATTGATCTGCACTGGCACGATACCGCTCCCATCCCCAAATATTGTCGGGGGCGAAGAGACAAAGAATGAATCGTTGTTTTGGTCAGGTGCACCTCCTGGCGCGAGCAATGCATTCGTATAATCTTGCGACCAGTCGATACCATCACGAGTATCCATGAGTAACGTGTGCCCTGTATTTACCGCCCCGGCCCATCCCACAATCGACTGCGTCGGTGTGACCGTACAGCCCTGCACCGTTGAGCCATCATCTTGCGCACAAGGACTATAACTGAGAGGACCTTGCGAGTCCGGTGGGCAAGGCGCTGAACTCGCGACGGTCATGCCAGTAACACCATCCTGGGCAGAGATCACGGATGCGACTGAAGCCCCGGTCCCGGTTAAGTTGGTCGTCTGTGAGTCCCAGGTTACACCACCGTCCGTGGTATGGTACAGGTTGCCGACAGAGGTGCCTGAGCTGGCAATTTTTGTTGCCAGTTCCATCCAACCTTCATGCGGATTGATAAAATGTATCTCGCTGGACCCTGCCGGATTGTCTATAGACAGGGTATTGGAGGTCATCCAGGTCTTGCCACCATCCACTGTAGAGCGCACATAGATAGACATACTTATCGTGGGCATATGGCTTGTATCAATGCTTGGCTGACCATGAACATCCACTGTCGGCACCGGGTTAGCGGCAATATTGCTCATAGCGGTCGCCTGGGCATTCATATCTGCTTGCGACATTTTTTCTGCTACGGCAAGCCAGGCATGATTGGCATCTAAGAAACAGGTGGCGATGATGCCCTGGAGGTTCGGCTTCGACTGGTCCGATGCCTCCCAATCGGCTGGCGTCACCTCTACCCAGGTTTTTCCACCGTCGGTCGTTCTCATGACCGCATCAATGGTGGTCGCCCAACCGTTATTTTCGTCAAACATTTTGAGATGATTAAAGTTGTTTGCACTGAATGTGTTTGAGTTTGAGAACTGCATGCCTCCTGGTGCCTGTAAATTTGACGTAGGGGGACCCAGGTTACAAAGCGCTCCCATCATCAAAGGCGCTGTTATTACCAGTAATAACAGCGCGAACAATTTGCGTTTCTGACGCGGAGGAGACGGTTGCTCTTCCATCATTGAATCTCCTTACTCATGGCTTTTTTTCTTGAGCGATTGTGCCTGTACTACTTTTTTTTCTGCTCCTCTTTACCTTGACGGCTTGATCCGGACGACTATCGTCGCGACTGGCCTTCTCCACCTGATCTTTGTCTTCTTGCTCTTTTGTGCCACTGCCACCATCATCGCTGTTAGCCTTTTTTGTGTGAGCGCTGTCATCCTGTTCTTTCTTAGTATTGCTTTGAGGAGCGCTGCCTGCCTTTTTTGCTGTTTCGTCGTCATTCTGTTCTTTTTTATCTCTATTGCTGCTGCTATCCATTTCTTCTTTCAAGTTACTGTTATCCACCTGGTTGGCCTGCGCTTGCGCGCGGGCGTTTTGCATCTCTTGCACATCGCGCATCAGGTCTATATCGTAACTAAAGATTTCCGGAAGATTGTCAGCCAGCGGATCGCCGTAGACGAAGACCGTTTCCTCCTCGACGATGGCTGGAGTGAGCTTTTCTTCTTGCTCTGTCTCATCTGGATCAGAGGGCAGATCGAAGATAGCCGCGCTCATATCAAATGGATTCTGCTCATCCTCGTCCGCGTTGGCGGTGTCCGGTGGCGAAGAGGCGTCTGCCACGTCCTGCTCTCTGGACGGCGCGGGCATCGGAGCTAGAGCGGGCACGTTGGCGACGCTCAAGGCAGGGGCGCTGCGCACCTGCCCTGGAGTATCTTTGAACGCGAGGACTTCGCGCACGACGACCAGCGCGAGTATCGCCCAGGCCGCCAGAAAGCACAATACTTGCAGGAGCAAGATCGCGAAGGGAGCAAACATGGCGCTCCCGCTCGCTGCCTGCAATGTGCTCCATGCTCCCACCATCTGCATCAGGCGTGCCCACGCCAGCGGGAAAGCCTCTACTGAAAGCCACACGACGATCAGCCCGACCACGATAAGTAAGAACCAGGTACGGAACTGGGGCGACCGCACTTTTGCTAGAAGCCCTGAGTCCTGTAAATCCTCCACCCTGGTACTGGATGATGAACTCTTCATCTCAAGCGCCCGCCTCACTATTTTTTGCTACTTATACTTTTGTCATCAACAAGCATTTGCGCGTTCAGTTGCCCTGTCTCTCTTGCTGGCTGTTTCGAATTCGGTTTGCTCTCGTATGCCTGCGCTTGTTGGTAGTTTTGCTCAAGATCGAGCGCGGCCTGCTGCGCCGAAGAGAGGCGGGAAACAACGGTAGTATTCGCCATTTTGGCCTCCATCGGCGAGGAAAGCACTTCCATCTGTGTCCAGCTTTTAATAGAGAACAGACCTTCACCACGCCGGGCGCCTAGCAAAAAGGCCCTCTGCCCCGGACTCAAGTGGAAAGTGTTTGTGACAGAGTCGATGGTGCTGGGATCCTGTTTCATTAAAAACTTCATCGTGGACATCGCAAGAATCGTCTTGCCCTCATCGGAACTCAAGAAATCGTCCGAGTTCTGCGTCGTACACCACAAACCGCCGCCGTATTTACGGATACGACGGGCCATCTCTTCGAGGAATTTCGCCCCCTGCTGAAATTGCATCAGTAGCCACGCTTCGTCGATGAGGATGATCGTATTCGGCTGCGGAGTTTTTGCCTGGCGGGCCTGGCGAATCTTGGTCCACAGGAAATCCGCGATCAGGAAGAGGCCGATCGGTTTGAGCGCATCATTCAGCTCACGAATATTGAAGTCGATAAAGCGGTTATTGAGGACCACGCGCGTTCGCGTGGGGAACAGGTGCAGGTAGCGCTCTAAGCGCTCACTCAGACCGTAGGTATCCTGGCCCATGCCGAAGCGCTCATCGCCGCGTAGCGCGCTCGACATAATCACATAGAACTCCTGCATATTCGGTGGGACACGATGATGGGTTGAGCGATCCATCGTAATGCCCCGGTTCTCATAGGTTTTCATCAGGCACCGATAGAGGAAAGCTTTTTCCTTTTGTGGCAGCACACCTTCATCGGAGAGTAGCAGTTCCAGTAGGGTCAGCAGATTGAGCAGTTTCTCACGAAAGAAGTTGATTTCGTCCTTTGTTCCGCCCTCATCCGCAAGATTTGTTCCTGAACCATATAACTCAAACGGGTTGATTTGCAGTGATTCGGAGGCCAGGCGCACATTCTGTCCCTTGACGACATCACACATATTGCCGTACTCGGCCTCCGGGTCAATGACGTAGACGTTGCAGTCGGATAGCAGACGGCTGGTGACGACTTTGAGGAAGAAGCTTTTCCCAGAGCCCGATTTGGCGAACACAACCATATTAGCATTCTCTAATTGCCGGCTGTCAAAGGGATTGAGAATGATCAGGCCGCCGTTGGGGTGTGCGCCAAACATGACGCCCGATTCCATGCTAATATCGCTGTTGGTGAAGGGATAAAACGTGCTCGCCGCGCCGGTGCCGAAGAGGCGGCTTCGCCCTAACTGATTGTTCGCGTCGGGCAGACAGCTCATTAAACCAACATGATGCTGCCAATGCGCGGGCAGGGCACGAAAATCTGAGCTGCGAATCGCACCGGTAATGCGATTGCTGCGCTCCGTGAGTTCGCGGCGATTGCGGCCACGTACCTGCACGAAGGCCGCGATGCTGAAGACACGCTCAGTGCCGCGCGCGATATTCTCGCGCAGCTTCTCTACATCACCCAGAGCGATCGCGGTTTCCGGGTCGGGCGTTCTCCCCTGGCGTTGCGCGACCATGGCTGCGCCGCGAAATTCTACCGCCCGTTGCCCCAGACTCGTGGCGACCTGCTGCGGTGACAGCGGCTTGATGTGGATGCTGAAATCAATATTTGGCTCATCAACCTGGATAATGTTATCAAACCAGCCTGGATACGCGTTGCGCGGATAGCTTGCCATCGCCAGCGTCCGGACGTATTCATGGTCCATCTCGCCATCAACACGGATGTAGGAAGGGAAGATCTGAATGCTGCTCGGCGTGATCAAATCCGGGATGTTGACGAACGTGGGAATCTTCTCCTTTTGTTTCTTGTCTCGTGCTTTCAGCTTTGCCTGCTTTTTCTCCTGCTGGCGCTTCGCTCTGCGCTCACGAGCGGTAAGGGGCGCGGCATCGTTCTCCGCTTCTTCATCGCTTTGTAAGGCAGGTTTGACTGCAGTGAGGGCATCAACCTGAGGCTCAAAGGCGGAAACGGTCGGGCCGCCATGTGCCCCTTCGATCATCTTCTCGGTGACTGGTCTGAGACGAGCCTCCCAGGGCGTATAGCAGCTCTGGTAGAGCTGGACGATCTCGATATCGTTTAAGCGCCTCCCGGTCAATCCCATCCGTTCCAGTTGCCGTAGCAATTCCTCCATGCGCAGGCTCAGTTGCAACTGCGCGTTGATTAAGGCTTCGGTTTTATCCCGGGTCGCTTGTTTATCGGCGGGAACGATAATATAAAATTCGCGCTTAACCAGTGCGCGGCGCGAACCCAGCACACGCACAAAGTTGGCGTGGTCGCGCATAATAGGGGCCATGGTTCCTTTAACCGAATCCAGCATGTTGAGGTAATTGTCCAGATTGTGCGGACGATTGCGAATCAAGATCTGGATGGGATACGAGAGGCCATTTAAGAAGCCTTTAAAGCCTTCAATGATGGCTTCCTGCTCTTCTTCCGACATCAAGGAAAAATTAATAGAATTTATTTGAAGGATGCCTCGATACTCCATGGTCTTCTGACCGAAACCCAGACAGGCAACATCACCTTGCACATCCCATAATCTGATGAAGGTGTTTACAATATTCATGGGGCTGCTCAACATCATGCTGGGGGGTCGTGGTGCGATTGACATAGAAATTGACTCCTGCTCTATTCATCATCATCATCATCATCATCATCGTTGCTCATCCGAACTTTTTCTCGTTCTTTCCCTTCACCCTGTGTTTCGGGCAATATGCTGCTCTCTTCCGCTGGCATATAAATGAAGACTTTGGGGATGATCGAGTAGAATATCCAGGCGAGCGCCCATTCTTCCAGAGGCCGGGTCGCGATCTTGATAAAGGCGACAACGGCCGCCGCTGCAACAAGGATGGCAGCGATGATAATTTTTATGGCATCGGTAAGAATCTGGCTACCGGTAAGGGAAGGGCTGATATCCAGCCACGATAGATATCCTAGCGCCAGGCCAATCGCGAGGATCAGCAGTTCGCGACCGGTGCGGCCAAAGATGATCGCGGGTTTCTGGTTGAGAAATGTTGGGAATTCTTCTTTCTTCATCACATTCCTTGTTTTTCGTCATCATCACTTCATAGGCTTTTCCTTGTAGCAAGGAGGAAGCCCACGAAGTGACAACAGCACGATAGTGTTTCCGTCCTATCTGCCATCAGCTTTACCCGGTCAGACGTTCTCTAGCGAAACATGCCTTGGATGGCCAGGACTGCAGTATTGGCGATTAATACGATTGCCAGACCGACGATAGCACAGGCAATTGCCTGGTTCGAGATCGCGACCTTGCGTTCATTGCCAAAGGCGGTAGCTCGCATGAGTCCACCGATGATGACACCGATCACCGCAATGGTAGCGCCAATGCCAGTCAAAAGATTTTTCACGCTCGACAGAAAGCCGGTCAGCTCGGTTTGTATAGGGTCTAGACCTCCACCACCTCCTCCTAGAGGACCACCTGCTCCTAGAGGGTTTGCAGCTCCTCCCAAAGAAGGCTGAGGCAACGGAGGCAACGCCAAAAACGGAAACATGTTGGTAAAGTGATGAATGTGAATATGCAGGATTGTTCCAAGTATGAGCATTTTTTAGTTCCTTTCCTTTTTTCCGCAATCAGCAAGCGATTGCGTCAGCATGACTACACGGTAACGTAACGGGGCAGGTGTCGCAGAGACGTTTGTTCTGCTCCCAGATTCAAGCCTTCACGCCCAGGACTGCGCGAACGTAATCTCGGGTGTGATGGTCCGCCTGCTGCTGGTCAAGACAAGCCAGCCAGCCAGCGATTTTACAGGTACGTACGGCGCTGTCAACGGCTGACGGCCCCGCGTTATATGCTGCCAGCGCCATAGTATAGGCGGTGAGCGTATCTTGTCCTTGGGCAGCCTGCACGAGCGGGTTCTGGTGATAGTGTTCATACAGCATTGACATGGTATAGGCGGCAGCCGGTAAGGCTTGCGCCGGTACCGTCGGGTCGATCCCAACGCCAGCAGGCAGGCTACCGACCCGCTGATCGCAATTCTGAGCGTTTTGTATAAAATTGGTGACACAGCGCGGGATGCTCCGCGCGACACTCGCAGGCAATTGCGCGATGCCGATCCCTCCGCTGGGGCTGATCAGCGCATGCCCATGCGCGTCGCTAGCCTGAAATCCACTCTGGCAGATTTGTCGCAGAAAGTACTTCTCCGGGGTGCCATAGTGGACCGCAACCTCCATTGCCAGCGTTGCCCATTGTTGCTGTGTTGGTGTTGCCTGTTGGCGCAGGCAAGGCGCAATCTCCTGCTGGCGTATAAGTCCCTGGAAGTGATAGCCCGGCCAGACATCGATCTGTCCGTTGGCATGCCAGATCAACTGCTCAAACGCAGAAGGGGCATTGGCCTCGGCGATGGTGATCGAGCCATCGTGGCCCATTGTCGGCGCTTTCATATCCACGATGATGGCGAGATGGCCGACGCTGCCTCCGCTGGATACCAGGAGATCGCCGAGCGCCGGCGCGGTCGTCCGTATCGCGCTCGCGGCAATCTCCTGCCAGCCGTCTTTGCTCTGGTAGAGATTCCAGAAGCGATTCGCGTCACCGATATAAGGTAGTTCATCATCGATGGATGCGAACACGCCTGTCAGAAAGGTAACGCATTGCAGGTCACCGCTTTTGGCTGCCGGGCATAATGAGCCATCGGTATTTCGGCAGGTGCGTTGCCAGTAGGCGTAAGCGGCCTTCATGGTGGCCGCGTCGGCGTAGTACTCGTTGGCCTGATTGCCATAGAGATCGCGTGCCATGATGATTGCTTCCGCTGCGATATATTGGCCCTGAGAGCGAAATCCCTGCTTTTTTTGCGTATCGACCCAGGTTGGTGATGAGACCGCCTGTGGCGCTACGTTTGGTGTCGTCGTGGCCCGTTTCGCCGCTGTGGACCGGCCAGCCGCCAGGAAGAGGATGAGGGCCAGACCCACCAGCGCCAGCAATACAAGTGCTTCTTTCCGCTTCATCATAGCGCGTCCTAGCTTCCTATTCCCGGCGCGAATGGCGCTTTCTCGCGCATTATTGCCGTGCCCAGAGTCGGACCAACCTCTTTGATGATGGCGGTCGAGTTCGCGCTAAACAATGTTGGTACACGTAACAGTACAAGGAGGGTTCCGTATCTTATGAAAAGCCCACCTATGTCCCCCCCAGAGGAGGAGAAGAGCTGATTGTATGCATCCAGTATCGCCATGCCAACGAACAATGTAACAACCTGTGCGACCTGTGCGGCCAGCAAGGACAGAAAGCCCATAATCCATTGCCGTGTGAAGTTCTGACCTACCTGTCCCGGCAGGCCAGCGGCAATCACTGCCAGCGGGCTCAGAATAATGTACACATTGATGAGCAGAATCCGTGCGATGATTATCCCGGTGAGCGCCATGGAAAAGCCCAGGATGCAAAATCCAGGTGCATTTGTTACCAGAGAGACGACAGCTTGCACTACCAGGGCAGCAGCTGCTGCTGCGCCAAGATTGGTACCAAAGATTGCGAATGGCGCGGCCGCCATCGCGAGCGGGAAGGACAAGCCACAGTCCGTTAATAGTTCCAGATATCTTCCCCAGTGACCCATCGGCATGATGATATCAGTAACTTTTGTATTGAGGCCTCCCTGGCCAAGGGAGTTCGGGAAGAGCGAGCTCACCCCATTCGAAAACGTAATGAGTTCACCGGCCAGTGTCAGGCAGAGAGCAACAGCGACAACCGAGAATATCAAACGTGGTAAGGCCTCCAGCAGTTCCCCAAAATTCCAGCCTCCTGCACCACCCATCATGATCCTGATCCCAAGTATCATGATCACCAGTACGAGCATTGACTCAGCCAGTGCCTGCAATACGCCCACCAGGCTCTGTATCGTTACATTATCTGTTGTCAGGTTCAAAGGGATAGCATACAGCCAGCCTCCATCCCCTGTCAGGAGATCGTTTTGAACGTTATCACTACAGGAAACGTTGTGTGGCAGATCGCTGTTGCCTAAAAAGATGCTGACTACAGTTAAGATGGCGTTTAACACGCTGTATATAGGGCCAATATCGGGACAACCTGTAATATCACTATTAGACCCTGACGATCCTGCCGATCCATGCCATCCTGGCTGGTCTGATGGTATTGACGGTCCTTTTCCTGGACTCCCATCTGAGCACAAGCCGCGCGCAACAATTTCGGGTGAACAGCCAGGGCCACCTCCAGCAGTGTCGGGCGGTCTTCCCCCGTTGCCGTAGTCGCGCATGTAGGATTGATTTCCCGTTTTTGTATCAATTGTTGCCGAGCTAAGCCCACCTGATCTGTCATCAGGATACGCGGTCAGACCGGAGTTAACGCTGCTTTGTAGAGCTGACAGGTGAGCGGCCTGGTTCATAATCGTAGTGTATCCATGCAATGCTGGTATGCCCGTAGCGGAATTGGAGCGTGCTGTCGACCCAATCCGCAATCCTACGGCCGAGAACCCCAGCATTAGCAGGACAAGAACGCTCAGCGCAGTGCGCATGAGAGAAAACAGGCGTTTGCGCCAGGGAGCTTTGCTCGTTTTGCGCTCTCTGGTCTGCTTTTTCCTCTTGCTTAGATATGACCTGTAGCGCTTTGTAGCCTTCCGGGTATAACCCAAAAGATTGGGGTTCATCTTTGTGTCTCCTTCAAATAAACAAAAAATATCAGATTATTGTGTGCCCTCAACATGCTGCCCATCGGGCTGAACCCACTCACTACCCATCGGGCTGATCCGCCGCCGCTTCTAATTGGTCCCATCACGTTTAACTGCTTTTATAATAGAGAACAAAGATTCACGGCAGTAGAGGGACAGAGGGACAGTCTGTCACATACCCGAATTTTTAGTTCTCCCACCCAAGATCTCGCCGCCTGAAAAGAGCGAGGGTTCCAGTTCAGTTCCCCCTCAATCGCTCTCGCCTGCGGGATCATCGCGTTCCAGATCAGGCCATGCCAGCTGGCCTTCCATGGTTCGAACGGCTCTGGCGCTCATGGTACCTTTGGGCGTCCGGATTGTCCCTCCATCACCCGGTTTTTCACCATGCCATACCGTATCTTCTTTTTGAAGCGCGCTGATACACCCGCGCTTCAGCTACAGGATTTGATGGCTGAAGCACTCAGACCAAAAGGAAAGGAGGTATACTATGGTTGCTCTCATAGCAAGAGCAGGCAGGAAAAGGCTGCATTTTGAAGGGCCGCATTCTCATTATTCTGATGTGGGTGGCCCTAGCAAAAGGGAGATCGGACCCAGTTCTTTTGATGTAATGAAGAAGATGCATGATGATTACGAAAGTAAAACAATGGGAGGTAAGAACCAGATGATAAAGCAAGGGGATAAGCTTCATCAAAAGAGAAGGGAAGGGGACCATCCAGGGAGAGCTAACGATTTTAGTGGAGGAAATAGTTTCGACGTATCAAGAGATACGTTTAAAAATGGAGACAGCCCTAATAATGGCGCAAGGAATACACTCACTGACACACGCAAGCGCATGGTAGAGCAATCGCAAGAAACTGACAGCAACAGCACAGCTGGCGAATCTCCGGCAAAGAAGCGGCGCGTCCTTGGTGAAATATCGGGCAATAAAGGCGGCAAATCGACCGAGAGAAAAAGACCCTCAGCGAGCGATTACCGGGACCGATTAGAGATGAATGAGGGCACGCTTACAAAGGACCGAGAGAGTGCGGAAAAGAACGACGAAAATCGGCACAAGTGGCGAGATAGGTTATTGCTAAGAGATCCCAATTACAAAGAGAATCAAGGACAATTTCCGTTCCTGATTGAAAACGCTGTACAACAGATTGGGAGCACCCTGGAAAATGGCGTTGAGACCACTGCCAGAACCTAAGACCGGATCGCCAAAATAAATAGAACGACCCATCTGATCTCTTCCTTCCTCCGCCCCCGATGGATGGTAGGGATATTTGCATGCCATCAAACAGGCCCTTTTCCCTTCCGTCACCTCACGGTACTCGTGACCGCCGCAGGCAAGCGCATGAGTACAACAAAATTGTCCTTCCATCCGACTAGGAGCATCCTCTCATTCGGGTTAAGCTTACTATGTACCATTAAATTATGTGTGCTCAGCACGAGAGGTGACATGCATGGTTGCTCCTGGTTTCGAAGTTGAGTCTCTAAATGTACTGGGGAAATTGATCAGCAGGTTGGAGCGTTTTCAACTGGAAGACGTAGTACCACAGCCATTTTATCCTGCCGATCTGCTCGATGATAGCGAACAGACGTTTTTTCATATTCAGGGATTGGCAAATTTCTGGCGGCGTAATATGCAGGGGACGGACTTCAGTCAGTATATGACCGACCTGGTGATCGCCAGCCACAACCAGTTGCAGGCCGATCTTACGATGATCATCATCGGTCAATCGCAGCGTATCCAGGTCTATATCTCGCTCGGCGAGGAGCATATGACGCGTATGCTCCTCGAAGGAATCTTTCCCGGCATCGTCTTAGTCCCTGTTGAGATCAGCACGCTCACGAAGATGCTGCCGCCGCATTTCAGTGCCAGCGGCGTGATTACCGGCATTCCCAGTCACAAGGCCTTTGGTCCCGACAGGGGTGGTGGTGATATGGACCCGACGAATGTGCCACAGTCCGGTTCAGCTTCCATCGTGCAGAACCAGGGGACACAGAATCAGGCCCCACTCGAACGAGTGATTCGCGGCATGTATGGTGCGCAATGGGCCTATATGGTCCAGGCTCATCCGCGTCCGCGCGTCAAAGTGGTCGAAGAGCGCATGAAAACCATTGATCTGCTGACCCAGATTACCAACCGTTCAAAAGTCCAGCGCTCGTCCTCCAAACAGTCAAATCTCCAGAAGACCTTCGTCGATTCTGGTGGCATGAGCGAGTCCTATACTGCCGACATGATCAGCTATCGTGCGCAATATCTGATCCGCCAGCTGGAAAAGCAGCTTGAGCGGTTAGATCAGGGGATGGCTGCCGGGCAGTGGCTGGTGCGCACCTACTTTGGCGCGGGAAACAGAAATGATGCTCAGCGCCTGGGTTCACTGTTGCTCGGTGCACTCTCGGGCAGCGATTCGCGTCCGGAGCCGCTACGCACGACACTGGCCGAGCCCCACGGGATCTCCCTGGAATCTTTTTATACCTTTTTGACTTCTGCCGAAGTCGGCTCCCTGCTGCAGTTTCCCCGCGAAGAAGTGCCCGGCTACGCCATTCACGATTATGTCTACTTCGACACTGATTTTCGCCACTCCGATGAGGAGCAGCTCCCCCTGGGAAAAATTCTGCACAACGGCAAGGAGACCGACGAGCACTACAACATCGCCCTGGACGCACTTACCAAACACGCAGTTGTCATTGGTGTCACCGGTAGCGGCAAAACAACGACTGTGATGAATCTCCTGGACAAAGTGGTTGATGCGCAGAAACCCTTTCTGGTGATTGAGCCAGCTAAAACAGAGTATCGCGCGCTGCACAGCGCCTTCGCTGGGCGAGCAAAGATCCGCGTCTACACGCTGGGCAACGAGACGGTTGCGCCCTTCCGTCTCAATCCCTTTGAGTTTGAGACCGACGATGAGCCTGGCAGTGCCTCCCTGCTGAGCCATATTGATTTCTTGAAGGCCGTCTTCAATGCCGCCTTCCCGCTCTACGCACCGATGCCCCAGGTGCTGGAGACCGCGCTGCATGAGATCTACGAGGATCGCGGCTGGGATCTTACCAATGGTATCAACACGCGCCTGTCAGACTGGTCGCAGCGCCACTTGTACCCAATTTTCCCAACGCTGACGGATCTCTACTACAAAGTGGAGGAAGTGACAGTGCGGCTGAAGTATGACCATGAAGTGGAGAGCAACGTCAAAGCGGCACTCAAATCACGCATTGGCTCGCTGCGTATCGGCTCTAAAGGCTTGATGCTCGATACAGTACGTGGCATTCCCTTGCAGACGTTGCTCTCGGAACCGACGATTCTGGAACTGGAAAATATCGGCAACGATGATGAGAAGACCTTTCTGATGGGCCTGTTCCTGGCACGACTCTATGAGTATCGCCGGCTCCAGGCTGCGACGGGCCATATTCAGCCTGGTCTGCAACATCTGATCGTCTTCGAGGAGGCCCACCGCCTGCTGAAAAACACCTCGACACAGGTCGATAGTGAATCGGCCAATCCGCGCGCGCAGGCTATCGAGGTCTTTACCAATATGCTCTCGGAAGTGCGTGCTTATGGGCAGGGTGTGCTGGTGGCAGAGCAGATCCCCAGCAAGCTCGCGCCCGACGTACTCAAAAATACCAACATGAAAATTGTCCATCGTCTGATCGCTCAGGATGATCGCCAGAGTATCGGGCAGACGATGAATTTGAATATGGAGCAGTTGACGCATCTGGGTGTGCTTCTGCCGGGCATGGCGGCAATCTTTGCCGAAGGTGCCGATCATGCTTACCTGGTGCGCATGCAGAATTACAAACGCAACATCTCGCCGCTGACCGATAAAGCGCTCAAGAAAATGAGCCGGCAGTATATATCGCTCGCCCCCTTTCAATCGATCATCGATATCAACGAATACGGCATTCCCGGCACCGACAACGGTGGACCCGATCCGGTTATCTATCAGGCGGCGAGCAAGGTGCTGGACGGTGGGAAGAGCAAATGGATCTGGTCGAATATTCTGCTACGCCTGATCGCAAATCCTGTACTGGTTCTTGATAGCCTGCTGCATTTCTCGGAGGAAATCGAGATCGATATGGCCTATCTACCGCCCGACAAGCATGCCGCGGTGCTGATTATGGCTCTGATTCGTGGCTGTGCCGAGGTACTCCACCAGCGCGGTGCCCAGTTTGGCTGGAGCTATGCCCAGGTCGAGGAGATGCGCGCTCTTCTCACGCGAGGCCTGATCGCCTATGGTCGTGCCTCTCTCAAGATCACACCGGAGAAGGACCTCGACCTTGAGGCACGCGAGAAAGAGATGAAGATTGTAGAAGACTCTTTTTTTAATTTCTTCGAACGCTATAGTCAGGTGATGGAACGACGCCAGGGACCTTTCGCCGGTTGCAAGTATTGTCCCGCCTGCTGCCTCTACCGCACGGATACCAGAAATCTGCTGACCGAAAAAAATGCTAAATGGATACATGAGGAATTGACCGGCTCGCACGAGAGCTTGCAGCAGCGCTATCAGGCCACAGCTGACGCGGCCATCAGTATCGCACGGGTCTGGCTGGGCGATGAACCAGGCACGCGACCAACGATCTACGTACTCGGCGTGGCCTACTGTGCTTACCTGCAAACCATCACCCGCTATGACTTTAGTGAGTACGAGCAGATCCTTTTAGCCGACAATGTGAAGGACTACTTTTTTCATCCCTTGAATGACGATGATGATCCAGACGATGATGATGATGATCCAGACGATGACGATGATGATCCAGACGATGATGATGATGATCCAGACGATGATGATGATGATCCAGACGATGACGATGATGATCCAGACGATGATGATGATGATCCAGACGATGATGATGATGATCCAGATGACGAGGAGGATCGTGGTTAATCATCCTTTGCTCATCGTCGATTGTTGTCGGAAGCCCTGGAAAGAGATGGAGCGCGCACGGGAAAATCTTCCCTCTATCCCCCTAAAATAGGGGCGCGCGATATTCTATACTCTGAGAACAGAGAATGTTGTGACACACAGTCCCACACGAAGAAAAAGCACGTAGGAACCAAGCAGCTTGAGATGTCAATGGGGATATATGGCAAGAGAGTTGTCTATACATGCTTGCCCTAACGATCAAGGATGAGAAAAGCATATGCTCCGTAACACTCTTAAAAGAATAGAAACAACGGTCCGCGGAATAGAAAAAATGAGCATTAGCGGCGATGGGAACGAATACAAATACAAAAGTGATATATCCAGCAACCTGCGTAGGTTGAAAGACCTTCCTCCCTTTGCAAAAAAGGAGATTAAGCAACAACTCACCTCTATTCATAAGAATTATGGGAAGGAGTGCCAGGCCATTTATGCTCGTTTTGACAAAGATCTGGCGAAGCTACACGAATCTGGCAAATCGAGTTCCGACACATCTACGGAAGCCCAAGAATTGGTAACAAAGCGCGATAGGGAACTGGAAGAAGCTACGACAGAGTGGAAGCGTTCATATCATGAGCTTAACGCTTTAGTGCTCGGTGGGACTCAAGAGATACTAGCAGGGCTTTCATTCAAGATAGCTGACCGTCGCACTAACGATTTCCTTCGCCATAAAGTTGAAAACGCTGAGCAGAAAAATAAGCAGCTTGAGAATACGTACAAATCATCTCGCGCAGTGTTAGAGGAGAAAGATAGAAGGGCCTGGGAACTCTTTCAAAAAGTGATACTAACATTGCGAGATAATGAATCTTTGCATTCAGCATCTCAAGGGGACCATCGAGGGTCCATTGACAGAGACGATGATGGTGGCCATGAAATGGCCCACCGGAAAATAGCCTTCGGTCTCTACGCGAAAACCCTCTCCTCCGCTCGTGACAGCCGCCCGACGCAGGAGCAAGCCAAACGGGTTGGCAAGGAAACGAGCCGCGAAATCCGCGTAACGGAAGACTTCCAGCAAACGCTGCGGGATCTCAACGATCACAAACTGTCGCCTGAGGAGCGGAAGGATAGCGTAAACAGATTCATCGAAAAACACCTGCCATACCATCCGCGCCTCTCCTCTGCCGATGCATCCGCTTCTGAGCCCTCGATCATCGACAAACCCCAGGCTTTATTCGATTTGGCCCGCGAACAGCCCGGGAAACATACTGCGCAACAGGAAACGGCGCAGGGAACAACCGACCGACCGGGAAATTCAGATCACCCTATGCCGTACAGTGAAGAGGAGCGGCAAGCTCGTGAAGAGGCGTTCAAGAAGCTTGTGAAAGACTACACCAAAGACTACGCCTCGGAAAAGCATATCCATGCCACCGCCGCGCGTAATTTTAGCGAACAGGTAGCAGCCACTCTCACGAGATTGGAGGCACTGGAGAACGACCATATACAGAGACCTGATAAGCAGCGTGAGATTGCACAGGCACGCCAGGGCATATATCACGCGCTGGCTGCTATCCGTCACCTCTCGCCAGAAGTCGGCGCAGAAATTAAAGATATTTATACAAAATTCAAGATTGAGGAGTCTTCACCATCCACTCCTAACCAGCCCGTCGACGTCGACCAGCGCTTCGAGCAGGCGTATCAGGCGTTTCAAGAGGGCCGGAAAGAAGCGCCGGTCGCGCAGCTTGATCTTTCGCACATTGATCTGCCGAACATTGAAAAGCACATTAACGATAAACTCGAGGAAAAGAACCTCAAGTTCAATGATCTTGCCAACCATCCAGAAATCATTGAGGAGGTACTGGAAAAACTCGCCCCGCTCGGTGAGATAAAGGAGGGCAGTGAGCAACACGAGGAGAACAGCCAGGAGTACCAGCGCCTCGTCGCGCTTATCGAAAAAAAGTACGCTTCACAGCTCCGGGCTGATGAGAACGCCTATAAGCAGGCCAGTGGGGCATTACCCACTGACGGCACCTCGCGCAGCAGCTATATGAGCAAACTGTTTGGAGGAACGCAACCTACCAACCACAAAGATAATACCGATGGTCTGAATAAAAATGCGCCGGTCGCCGAAGGCTCCATAATAGACAGAGAGAGCCTTATGGGCGAGGCAAAAGAAAAATGGGAGCAAACGCTCGCGCAGCGAGAGGCCGAAATCGCCACCATTGACCATTTCTATAAACCCATGACGCTCGGCCGGGTAAGCACGCAACTAAAGGAGCAGCTTGACCAGCTAAAAGCCGCGGTGCAAGAAAGAGATAAAATTCTGACAAAAATGGGCGGTATTCAGGCCGAGATGTCAAAATATGAAGCATTTGCAAAGAAATACGGCACGGATCCAAGCGCAACGATCGCGGAACTGGAACAAAAACTAGAGGGGCCCAATGCCAAACTCCAGAAAGTGAATGCTAGACTCGACACCGCAAAGCTTAAACAAGCGGAAATAGAAAAAGAGAGGAACAGGTACAGAGAGCTGACCAATCACATCGAGAAAGAAGTGGATTTGCTCGGCAAGAATATCAGTATTAAACGCCATGAAGGTGCGCCGAAGGAAGAGATAGATTCCATTGAGATGGAATACAATCGTCAATATGACCTGATGCGCGTGAATCAGAACAACTTACGTATCATACAAGATGAGCATAATAAGGCGATATCTGCTGTTTTGGATGTGGAGGGTGAGAAAAATGCCATACAGGCAGAAGTGGATGCCATAGAAAAGGACCTCACCGTAGCCAGAAAGTTCGCGGATGAGATCGATCACGTCCATGATAATTTTCAATCGGATGCCAGAAAATACATAGGCAACGAACATGCTCGTTACCTTCACTTCATAGGAATGCGGGACCGAACCCGGCAGCTTGCCTTGATGGCTTTCGCTGTATCCTTTGGCGGTGGTGCGAATGATATATTACAGCAAATCGCTGTCTCAGGCTACATGCCTCTCATGGGTATGCTGCTCAGATAACAGGAAATGCTCCGCGGAAAGAGAGGAAGATGTTTATGCCAGCCATAAAATGCCCGGCCTGCGGCTGTCGCCACCTGCAAGCAGTCGCGGCCTGCCACAACTGCGGTCGCCCTCTTGGGCCTGCGCCTGCACCGGATCTGTCCGCCAGCCTGTCGGAAACGCCATCCACATCCTCATCTCTGGAGGATGTGGAGCCCTCGAAGTACTCACGCGCCGAGTCCAGGGGGCTGGCAGTACAGGATGAGGGGCTGCTACCAGCGACGCGAGAGCAACCTGCTAGCCAACCTCGCTCGACGCGAGTGCCGCCGGAGCGCCAGCTTGTCAGGGTGGGAGAGCAGCGATCAGTGGCCCAGCAGCGCGAGACCGAACTCCAGCCGTATGAGACCACACTCGATGTCACTTTACCTGACCCATTTGCTACCTCGCGCTCCTGGACGAGCGAAGATGCACTGATGGCGGCTGAAAACGGGAAGCGGGATAAGCTTCCCTGGTACTTTCCCAGAATCCGGCCTGCAATTGCCGGGGTGGTGATGCATATTGAGTCCAAGGAAGAAATCTTCAATGATCCCGATATTTTTGCCTCGTTGGCGATGTTACTCGTCGAGTTCCTCTGGATTCTGGTCAATATCCAGCAGGAGCGCGAGAACGATCGTGTGGTTGTCACGACGGTGCGTATTCAGACGTTCGATGGTCAACTCAGGGATGCACGGCTGCGCGGAAACATGCGCGGCGCCGATATGGCTCTTGGCGATCAGGTTTTGCTCTGGGGGATCAAACGCCGGGGAGTGCTCCTGGTCCGGCGCGGATTCAATCGCACATCGCAAGGGGTGATCAGCACCAATGCTGCCGGTCTGCTGCTACCAGTGCTGATCACTGCTGTGGGATTGGCGGTCCTGGTGATCCTTGTGCCATCCTGGTTCCCGGTCATCACACAGATATTTACAACCTTTTTCAATATGTACACCTTCATCTTCCAGCACCACACACACTAAGCGCGACTCTGCCTCCATGCGTTTGGCATAAGCTTTTGCGCCTTTGATGCACCATTGGTTTTTCAGGTGTGGTGCCAGTCGTGTGCGGAGCACACGACTGGCACCACACCTGAAAAACGGCGAGAGCTACGTAGGAGCGAGTCACCCGGGGGAGGCAATTTTCCCTATGCCAGGGGAGGCAAACACTTTGTCAGGGACAATTGGGCTGAGAACCGTCCCTCTATCCCTCTGTTTTCCTTTTATTGCTTGTGGTAGGCTTTTCTTGATGAATCTGTGCAGATTCTCAAGAAAAGTAGAGAGGTGGCTCGTTTTTTGTTATGGCTGCTCAAAACACGTCAAAATCGCCCATATCTATGATGTTTGCTAGCTATTCGTTGATCAGACAGCTTGGGCAAACATCCCAGAGCAATACCTACCTGGCTTCTCCCATGAGCCAACCCGAACTCGAAGTAGTGGTCAAGATCTTTGACGCTTCATGTCTGGGACCTGGCTATGAAGCCAAAAATTTCCTACAGGACGTGGCGCGCCTGCAACAACTGACGCATCCTCATCTGCTATCGGTGCTCGATGCTGATATCGAGCAGCAACAGCCGTTTGTCGTCAGCCCCTATCTCTCCTTCGGCTCGTTGCGCGATCATCTGCACACGTTCGCGCCGCCGCGCTTCTCGCTGGAACCGGTGCTGCAATTGGGCGTTGAGATCGGGCAGGCGCTCAGTTATTGCCATGACCACGATTTCCTACACGGTCATCTCTCGCCCAACGATGTACTTTTCACGGACGAGGGGACCGCACTACTTGGCGATTTTGGGCTTGCGTTGCTCACCGCTGAGTGCATTACCGACAATCCTGTCTGGCCTCACTCCGCGTTCTATCGTGCGCCCGAGTTGCGCACGGGGCTAGCAGATCAGAAAAGCGATCAGTTCTCGCTTGGCTGTCTCCTCTATGAGATGCTCACAGGCTCGCATCCTTTTGAGCAGTTAGAGCCTGCCATCGCCTTAAGCGATCCACAGACGAAACTGCCGCAGCCTCCCTCCCGACTGGCCCCGGACGTGCCGAATGCGTTGGACTCGGTCCTGCTCAAAGCCCTGGCGCGCGAACCGGGGGCTCGCTATGAGAGTGTGGCGAAATTGGTTGAAGCGCTGCAAGCAATTTCAGTGCCCACTGAGACCACATCTGCCGCTCTTTCCCAGGCTCATCCTGATAACGAGTTGCCGGATGCAAATGGAGGCGCCAAAGATGCATCGAGGAAGCCCTCACGCTCAAAGGCTCCAGCCTTTCCCTTCTCGCCAGAGGTGTCGGTGGGCTATCGTGATATCCTCTCCTCGCTTCAGTTAGAGAAGCTGAAAAGCCCCACCGTCCTCCCTACGGAGGAGCCACTAGAGCCGCCGGATCCACCAAAGATTACTCCCTCACCCTCGACGAACACATCGCAGCACACCACCGAAGATGACCTGTCGTTCTATTTGTGGGATGACCAGGACAATGATAGCCCATGGGCCATACAAGAGGACGACGACACAAAGGATCAGAGTATGCCGGCGTCGCCCGTTGCGCCAGTGCTTGATGAGCAGGTGCAGGCAGTGCCACAGTCCGGGCTGGCGGTTAGTGATGCGTTTGCGGGACCAGAGCCGGATGAGGCGGTAGCCCTTCCTGATGTGACCGCTGCTCACTCGTCGGGGACGGTTCCACATTCGTTCAGCCTGGCATCACAGGCTCAAACCCATGCGAGCCGTGGATATGTAGCGACGCCTTTGAGCCCCCAATCCCGGCCTCGCCCTGTGACCGCACGCTCCAGAGGACCATTATTGGTCCTCTTAATCCTGGCGCTACTACTGGCTGCCGTCGGCTTTTCGCAGACCTATCTCTTTATGGCCTTCGTGCCCGGTGGGAATGTAGCGCTGCTGGCGACGCCGCGGGCGAAGATAGATCCACAGTCGACAATTCAGGCGCTGGCGCCAACGCCGTTGCCTACTCGCGGGGTGCCAACACGGGTCCCGACACCAGCACCAACACGGGTCCCGACACCAACTCCAACACGGGTCCCGACACCAACTCCAACACGGGTCCCGACACCAACTCCAACGCAGGTCCCAATATCAACGCAGGCCCCTCCAGTGCCTCCAGCGCCTCCAGCTGTGCCGACGACGCCGGGCCAGATTTACGCCTGGGCTACTAGCGGCATGCCCGTAATCGATGATGCGCTGAGCGCGCAAGACGGAAATCAATGGCAGACTGGGCTTGATAGCACTGGAGATGGATGCAGCTTTACTGGTGGGGCATATCAGGCTTCGATCTTGCAAACAAGCTACTTTGTCGGCTGCATGGCGCAGAGCACAAACTTCAGTAATTTTGCCTTTCAGGTGAAGATGACCATTACCCAGGGTTCTGGCGGCGGGCTGATCTTCCGCACCACATCGTCCGCGACCTACCGTTTCCGTGTCGATGCCAGCGGCCACTACGATCTGGCCGGCCTGCCCCCAAACAAAACGATCTCTGGCACCAGCCCGGCGGTTCACCAGGGCTTCAATCAGATGAATCTCCTTACGGTCGTCGCAAGAGGGAACAACATCTATATGTATGTGAACAACCAGTTTGTGGCCTATGTCAGTGATAGTTCCTCCAGCAACGGCGAGATCGGCTTCCTGGCGGTTGATGCTGGCAGTCCAACAAAAGTGCTGTACCAGAATATGAAAGTGTGGACGCTCTAACCCGGGATCCGGACGCCAGTCGTCCACATGCTGCTAGAGGAGGAACGCCAGGAATACATTGTTGGCGAATCATGGGTGGCAGTCCTTTCCGGATCATGCTTTTGTCCTTCTATCCCTCTCGAGTGAACCGCTCATCTTTGCTACACTTTGGATTGCAAAAGCTCAGCTAAGATGAAGGAAGGTTTAGTAAAAGCGACGTGAATGATCAGAAGCATATCATCTTTGGTATTGACCTGGGCACGACATATTCCTGTATTGCCTACGTTGATGCAAACGGGAAAGCCTGCGTAATCCCCAATCAGGAGCACGAGTTGGCTACCCCCTCGGTCGTCCTGTTTGAAAAGGGGGCGTGCATCGTCGGTGACGAAGCCAAAAATAGTGCCATCGTGAGCCCAGATCACGTTGTAGAGATGGTCAAGCGCCATATGGGCGAACCTGGATGGCGCTTTCATTATCAGGGACAGGAATATACTGCCGAAGAGATTTCTGCCTATATCCTGCGCAAACTGGCACTTGATGCGGAAAAGACCCTTGGTGTGCCGGTGAAAGATGTAGTCATTACCTGCCCCGCCTATTTTGGTATTGCTCAGCGTGAAGCCACGGCGCATGCAGGCGAGATCGCAGGCCTCCAGGTGCGCGAGATTATCAATGAGCCGACCGCTGCCGCATTAGCTTATGTACTGCAAGATGGGCGCGAGCAGGTAGTGCTCGTCTACGATCTTGGCGGAGGTACCTTCGATATCGCCATCATCGCTGTCAAACAGCATGCCACCACCGTCGTTGCAGCAGGTGGTGATCATCATCTTGGTGGGCGCGATTGGGATGAGGCGATCGTGACATATCTGGCGCAACAGTGGCAGGAGCGGACAGGCGAGTCTGAAGATCCTCTCGATACGCCTGAGACGCTGCAAGATCTCTGGCTCAAGGCTGAACGGGCCAAACGAGCGCTGACTGTACGCGAGAAGACCCGCATTCCCGTTTCCCATGCTGGCACGCTCGTCAAGGTCGAACTGACCCGAACCAAATTCGCTGAACTGACGGCTCCCTTACTCGACCGCACAATCTTATTTACAAAGCTGACCATGAACGCAGCCCGCAAGCGTGGTTACCTCGAGTTTGACCAGATCCTGCTGGTTGGTGGCTCGACGCGTATGCCACAGGTCGTAGAGCGGCTGACGCAGGAATTTCATCTGCCGCTGCGCCAGTTTGATCCCGACGAGGTGGTCGCTCGCGGTGCCGCGCTGTACGGCCAACGGCTCTATCTCCGGCAGCGTATCCGTGCCAGGGTAGCGGAGATGCAGCGACAAGATGCCATGGCGAAATCCGCGTTGTCGACTGTTCCCAGAAGCATAGGACCTGCCACGGAGCCGCTCACGCTCCCTGCGATGATCGGTTCGCCGGATCTGCCAACAACCGTACTGGACCGTGCTCGTGCCGCGATCGCTCGCTCGCTCAAGATCAGCGAGAAAGTGGTCAAGAAGCTGACCGCGTTTTCGATCACCAACGTCGCCAGCCATAGCTTTGGCCTCGTCGCCACGATCGATAATGGCACGTCTCTCCGCCGCAAGGTCGTCTCGAATCTCGTGCGCGTCAACGATCCTCTGCCCACGTTGCATACAAGAACCTATGGCACGCTTGAGGCGGGACAGGAGGTAGTGGCACTCGAAATCGTCGAGAATACCGAAGAGAGCTGGATTGTGGAGCAGGACGCGTATAACAGCCAGTCTGAGATTGGGGTTGTGACCCTGACGCTCTCGCCAGGCTTGCCGGAAGGCTCGCCAATCGAGGTGACTTTCGAGCTGAATACACAGGGCCGGTTGCGTGTAACCGGGCGCCAGCCTGACAGCAATACCATCATCAAAGCTGTTTTTGCGACAAAAGACTCGCTTACACCAGGTGAGCGTCAGAATGCCCGCGAACGTTCACAACAGATTCAGATTCTATGATGCTTTCCTCTCGACCCAACTTTTTTCTGCTCCTCGATCTGGATCCTGAGGAACCGTGGAGTGACAGCACGTATCAGAAGGCGTGTCAGGACAAGATTCGCCAGTGGGACCGCGAGAGTGCGGGCATCGCCAAAAAGGCCCTGCTGGCTCAGGCCAATCGTGCCCTGTTGCCTCAGATCCACCAGGTGATGGAGTGCGCGGAGTTACGCAAGCAGGAGGCCGAGGAGGCCAGAAAAATTCTGTATCGGCGCGATCAGGAAGCTCACGCGCGCTTTGAGCGGCAACTCGCCCTACTCAATTTGAAAGATGAGGCGGACCCCAAAGAGGTCGACCTCTTCATCCAGGAATTCAAGCATATTATGCCAGAGCCGTCTATCCAGATGCGCATCACAGTCAAGGTCCGCCCGGCTGATAAGGGCGATGATAATGGAAGCAAGCCACTGGATGCTTCGCTGGCGAGCAATATCGCTGATCGTCTGGAACTTATCCAGCAGAAGACGCTATACGATTTTTTGGGCTGCTCACGGACCTGCGTGACCAGCGAATTGCTGGCCAGGGCAAGCGAACTTTATGCGCAGGAGGTTCGGTTGCATCCTACGCCTACGACGATCGCCCGTGTAGAGCTAGCTGGTTTCGCGATAACTCTCTTCAAGTCGGATGAGATGCGAGCCCGCTATGATGAGACGCTGCGCCGGGGCGCGCTGCAACAACTGCTCGATGATCTCGCTGCCAGCATGAAGCGCAGCCCAACCAGAGAACTCCATCCGCGCCAGGTGCGCTATTATCTTGAGCGTGCGGCGGCGGCCGGCTGGTCGAAAGATGAGGCTTTCACACGCTTAAAAGAGCGGAGCCGTCTTCAGCAGTGGCTACTGACACTTCCGGCAAAAGATACGGAATGGCGTGTGGAGAACATTGCCATGGGTCTCCGCGATCCCTTCGATTCGCTGTTGCCGTCCGTGGACACCGATAATGTGCGGCAGATCCAGTATCGTCTGCATCACTCGGCGATTCGACTCTACTGGCAGTGGCCGGAAGGTTGCCAGGTTATCTTTCTCTCCTATCGCACGCAGCCCGGCCCGCTTCAACATTACGCACCGGATGTGATAACGTATGATGTCACACGCGCCGAGTATGAGCGGCGGGGGTATTATACGCTCAGCATTGGGAATGGAGATCAATCCTATCACCTGCTGATCTCGGCGATTGTGGAGCAGGACGGTGTGCGGCGGCTGTCCAGTGGCGTCCAACTGCATATCCATTGCTCTCCAACCCGGCTGACATATAAGATATTCCCACCACATCTGCTCCGCCGCCAGCGGTTGCTGGCGCTACAGATGGACCCGCCTGGTCTGCTCCCGTCGCTATTATTTGTTAGCCGCTCGCAGCGACCAGCGGCACAGCGTACGGATGGCGTGTTGATGCAGCGCATTGATAAGGGCCAGACAGATTCCCGAGGTGAGCTATTGATCCCGCTACCTGCGTTACCTTCATCACCAAAGATGTTTGGCAAGCTCTTTCTGGAAGATGAGCGCCTCGCCAGCACGATCCTCATTTACCATCCCGTCCCCGGCCAGATGCGATTAAACTGAAAGAAACGAAAGGACCCCTACGAACACGGAAACCGATCGCGCACGCCGAATCATCTGCCGCTGACAGAAAGCCAGATGGTAATAAATAGAGAAACAAGATGAGGATTGAGTCCAAATAGTCCCCCTTTCCGACTGTTATGTTACCGATAGTGATGTATACTATATAAAAGGTAGTGCTGAAAGATGGCTCGTGGCATAGACCATACTTGGGGTTTGAAAGGTAACAGGGCAGCTGAGCAGGTGAAGTATCAGCGCCGTTCAGATGAGTAGTACTACAATGATACGATAAGAAACAGCAGGGCATGTTTGCCTGGATACGACGGTGAGAAGAGAGTATTGTTGAGATGAACGTGGATATCGCTACGAAGCGTCTGCAGCGCGGCTGGTCGCAAGCGATGCTTGCGGAAGCGTTAGGAACAACAGTCAGCATGATAGCGGCCTGGGAAGAAGGAACGGATCAGCCCTCTCCTTTTTTTCATCAGGCGCTTCAAGCCGTCTTTGGCCAGGATAATCGGGACGAGGGGTGGGCACGGGGCGAAAATATGGCTTTTCTGCTCCTGCCCAATACCATGCCGTTGCCGGTCGTGCGCCGCGAGCAAGAGACGGGTCCGCTACTGATTATTCCAGATCCAGTGCGGCAGACTACCTTTGATCCGTCGCTGCCCAATCCTCCACGGGGTGCTAATAGCCTGGTTGGGCGTGAGGAACTGCTACAGAAGTTGCAGTGGCAGATCTTACGCCAGCGCAATCAGGTGCTCTATGGGTTGCCGGGCGTGGGCAAGACGGCTCTGGCCGTGGCCCTGGCGCACCAGCCGGAGATCCAGGCGCATTTCCATGAAGGTATCCTGTGGGCAGGCCTGGGTGTCAATCCACACATCTCTGGCATCTTGCGGCGGTGGAGCAATATACTGGGCATCTCCCTCCCGCGCGATAAAACCACAATTCGCCAGGAGGAGTGGCGGAAGATTTTCCAGAGCAAGCTGGGGCATGCGCGGCTGCTAGTGGTGCTAGATGACGCCTGGCAATCGGACGCGGTCGAGGCGCTCCAGGTTTTTGGTACCGAGTGTACCTATGTGCTAACCACGCGTTTCGGACGGATGGCTCGATACCTGAATGCCAGCGAAGCCATGCGCATCCCCGAGCTGACTGATGATGCCGCCGTGAAACTGCTCACACGCTTCGTGCCCGAAGTGTTGCAGCAGGAAGGAGAGACCGCACGTGAACTGGTGCATGCCGTCGGCGGCTTACCGCTGGCCCTTTCGCTGATGAGCAAGTATCTGGGCAGTAGCGCGGCCATGCGCCAACCCCGGCGTTTGCAGACCGCGCTGTCACACCTGCGCAATGCCGAGCGGCGACTGCGGCTGCATGTGCCTCAGCCGATGCTGGAAGTCCTCTCCTCCGTTCCCCCCGGAGCCAAGCTGTCCATCGAATCCGTGATCGCCGTAAGCGATTATCATCTTCCCGAAGCCGCGCGCGCCGCCTTGCGCGCCCTTGCCATCTTGCCAGCGCGGCCCACACTCTTGTCGCGCGCGGCAGCCCTCTTCGTCGCCGATACCAGCGAAGACGTGCTGGCGACACTGTGCGACGCAGGCCTGCTGGAACAGTGTGGCAGCGATTATTACGCGCTGCATATATTGATCGCCGACTACGCACGCACACTGGGAGCGAACGAGGAGGCGACACTGCGCTTGATCCGTTATGGAACACATTTCATCGAAGAGCATCATAATGATAGTGCGACCCTGGAACATGAGATCACCATTCTGCTCGCCGCGCTCGACAAAGTCTGGGAGCAGCGACAGGACGCGCTTCTAATTCACTGCAGTCATCTCCTGGTACCCAGCCTGTTCAGATGGGGTTGGTATACGGCGGCGGAAGAACTTCTGTGTCGCACCCATAGCGCAGTCGAGCAAAGTGGGCAGACAGCAGATCGGATTCAGGTGCTGGAGAACTTGAGCGCTCTGGCGTACCTGCAGGGGAATTATACCCAGGCCCGGACCTATGGCGACGAAGGGCTGCTTCTGGCCCGGCAGCAGCAGAACCGGGAAAGGATCGTTGGCCTGCTCACGATCCAGGGCGACATCGCTCATGAATTAGGTGATTACACACAGGCCGAACACTTTTATCGGGAAGGACTGATGCTGGCGCGTCAGCATAATAAACAGGAGCAAATGAGCGCGCTGCTTAAAAGCCTGGGAGTGCTGGCGAAAAATCGCGGCAATTATGTCAGGGCGCGTGAGTACTACCAGCAGGGGCTGGATTTGGCGCGGCAACTCGATCAACGTGATCAGATCAGCCGCCTGCTCATCAACCTGGGCGTCATCGCCACCGAGCTAGGAGAGTATCCACAGGCGGAAGAGTACTATCAGCAAGGGCTGGCGCTGGCGCAGCAACTGGGGCATCGCGAGCATATCTGCGTCCTGCATGCCAACCTGGGCGTGCTGGCCGACGCGCGTGGAGACTATACGCGAGCTGAAAAGTTCTTGCGTGAGGGGCTGGCGCTGGCGCGAGAGATGGGCCATCGTGAGCGCATCAGCTTGCTCATGCTCAACCTGGGTGTGGTGATCAATCGACGCGGCAATGACGTACAGGCGCTGGTCTTTTTGAACGAAGGGCTGGCGCTGGCGCGAGAGATGGGCCATCGTGAGCGCATCAGCCTCTTCCTGCTCAACCTGGGAGATATCTTCATGGAGCAGGGGCACCAGGAGCAAGCACTGGCATACTACTCCGAAGGATTGGCGCTGGCGCGGGAGATGGGCCATCAGGAGCGTATCAGCGATCTCTTGCTGCACCTGGGGACGCTGGCTCGGGAGCAGGATCAACTGCCTCAGGCCGAAAAGTATCTTCAGGAGGGTTTGACCCTGGCACGCCAACTCCAGTATCCGCAGTTAATCTGTCGCTTACTGGCGGCCTGGGGCGAACTGTACTTACAGCAGGGGAACTTCACGCGTGCACAGGACTTCTTTCAAGAGATGCTGGCATACGTACCCAGCGGCAATCACATCCTCACGGCGCACGCCCAGTATGGCCTGGCCTGTATCGCGGTCAACCAGGGTGAGCTAGAAAAAGCCCGAACCCTGGCTGAACAGAGCTATCGAACCTATGAGGCTCTGGGACATCGCAAAAAGAGCCTGGTCGGAGAGCTCTTGCTTCGCCTGCTCTATCCTCCAGCTAGCTCGATGTGAATTTTATGAAGAACACGACATATTTCATGAGAAGAGTAGATGAATAGTAATTCGCTAAAAGCAGAAAGAGAGTTGCGCGGGTGGTCTCTGGCAAGGATTGCGGACGCATTAGGGATCACCACCAGGACCGTCATTCGCTGGGAGAAAGGGCAGGCGATGCCCTATCCCTACTATCGCGAGCAGTTGTGCGCCCTGTTTGGCAAAAGTGCTTATGAACTTGGTCTGGAGCCGGGTGGTGAGGAAGGAGAGAAAACTGTACGCGTGGCAAAGCACCTGGGCGATCAATCATTCTCACAATCTCCCAGACCGGCCTCCTATCTGATCGATAGCATGATCCCTGAAGCACTAGGTCGAGGAGGGAACTTGTTGGGGCGGAGCGAATTGCTGGAGCAGATAAAAGAGAGTTTGCGAGAGGGAGAGCTGCTGGCTTTGTATGGTCTGCCGGGCGTGGGCAAGACGGCCCTGGCCGCGGCGCTGGCGATCGATAAGCAGATTCAGGAGCGTTTCCCGGATGGTATTTTATGGGCAGGACTGGGAACGCAGCCGAATATCGTGGGCCAGTTGGCTCGCTGGGGCTCGTTGCTGTGTATCCCGCAGCATGAGGTTAAGGATAGTGGCAGCCGGGAAGCCTGGGCGCGCACGCTACAGGCTCGTATTGGCTCACGTGCGATGCTGCTCATCATCGACGATGCCTGGACTGCTGAGGACGCACTGGCCCTCCAGATTGGAGGGGCACACTGCGCCCATCTGTTGCTGACGCGCCTGCCACAGGTCGCGCTGGCCTTTGTCCAGGAAAACATGCTGGTCGTTCCCGAAATCTCTGAAGATGAAGGCCTGGAACTCTTTGCCCGCTATGTGCCCCGTCTCGTCGCTCGCGATGAGGAATGCGCCCGCACCCTTGTGCGAGCGGTTGGAAGTTTGCCGCTGGCATTGACATTAATGGGCAAATATCTGGCGCTTCAGGACCTCACCGGGCAGCCGCGACGAGTGCGGGCCGCGCTCACACGCCTGCACGAGGCCCAGAATCGCTTACATCTGAGCATGCCCATTACTGTTCAAGAGCGCCCGCCGCACCTGCCCCCTGGCATCCCAATCTCACTGCACGCCACCATTGCCGTGAGCAACCAGTGTTTGAGCACGCAAGCGCAGGCGATGCTGCGCCGTCTGGCCCTGTTCGCGCCCAAGCCCAATAGCTTTAGCGAAGAAGCGGCACTCGTCGTTGGCGGCGAACCGGCGGAGATACTGGATGAATTATGGGATGCCGGCCTGCTGGAATCGTGCAACGAGGAGCGCTACACGCTGCATCAGACGATCGTTGATTATGCGCGGACCGATCAGCCGCAGGATATTGCCGCCCTTCGCCGACTTGTCCAGCATATGTTCAGCTTCCTCGAAGATCACGTTCATGATCGCGAACTCCTGGAAATCGAGACAATAAACATCCTCACCGCGCTTGAAAGCGCTGCCCACCTCCAGGTACAGCCCGAAGTCATGCTGACGGAAAGCGCCTGCTCCTGGCTACAAACGCTACGGTGAACTTGTCACCTACCTGATAGTTTTTGAACTTGTACCACCTCACACTCATAGAGTATCCTTATTTCAAGAAGCAGAGCTTCTACTAAGTATCTGCTCTGGATCCATGACCACGTAGTCCAACAGACAAAATACCACTGGTTGCCCATTTTCAAAGAAAAGGATGGTTTTACATGTGGCGTTCATTAACATATGATAGTGACCTGTTTGTACTGTTCTTGCAGCACGATCGCATCCAGCAAAGCATGGAAGGCTCAACTGGAACTGGTGATGGCTAGCCTTCCCAGAAAGGCACCCTGAGTGACTGGGGCTATCCCTTCAGGGTAGCACATACGGACGTACATGTTGCATCGATATCAGGTCAACATGATGACAAACTATAGGACGTAATGGCCAGCAGGTGGCATTAACGAGAGGAGAGACGTAACATGCAGCTTTTAGAAGAGAGAGCAGTAGAAGAGAAAAAGAACACGCTCACTGCGATAAAAGATATTCGCTGGTATAATGAGCAGCATTCTATTATTATTCAAGGTAGAATCGTCAAATTGACCATGAAAGAATATCAGTTGCTTTTCCCATTAAGGCAGGGAAAGCCAATTACCTACGCGCAACTGGCGATGTCCGTGTACGGTTGCTCGCTTGATGGAAAGGTGCGTTTGATGATGGACAAACACATTGACCGGATACGTGGTAAACTGCGTGGGAGGGGACTCTATATCTACTGCGTGCTGAACTATGGCTATGTCCTGCTCCCAGAGATATGGTGACGTAGTGAGTTCCTGGTAGTTGCGAATACGGTGTGGCGGAAAACTATACTTCTTTCCCCCTATGCAAAGGGTAGGCTGCGCGTTCATAGTGTTGGTAAAGAGAAAGGAGCGTGATGCACATGGAGATATACAATGATCCCTACCTGGGGCAGATGATTCGAGGATATCGTCTGGAGGAACGGCTGGGGCAAAGCAACGTTACGAGGCTGTATCGCGCGCAAACACGTGATCCCTGGCAGACCCCCAGGCTCAGTTTTATGCTGCTCCCTCTGTCGCATACGCTAAGCGAACCTGCGCGGGAGCGCTTTCTCACGCGTTTTTTCAATGAAGCCAAGCGATGCGTCAAATTGCGCCATTCTGCTCTGTTCCCCCTTTTCGGATACGGCTTGCAAAAAGATTATTGCTATCTCATACTGCCTGACATCGTGGGAGGAACGCTGGCGTTCCATTTAAAACGACAAATACGCTGGAATCCGTCTGATATCCCTCATATTCTTACGCCTGTCGCACATGCGCTGGATTACATGCATGGACAAGGTCTGGTCTATGAATATCTCAACCCCAGCAATATTTTCTTGTCTGATAGGCAGCCGCCGTGCGTTCTTGGTGTGCGTCTGGAACATATCTTGTGCCAGGCTGGGCTAGGCGACGAACATGAGCGCGAGGATGCTCCTTTACGGAACATCGCTGGCACCCCGCTGGGCCTGGCTGAGTATCTCGCACCTGAAGTCATCAAAGGTGGGCCGATCGATGCCCGTGCCGATGTCTATACACTTGGCATTTTGCTCTTTGAACTGCTTAGCGGACGTCCTCCCTATCGCGGGAGTAGTCATACGGAAACCGCATACCTGCATTTGCAGGGGCCACTGCCGTCGCTCCACTCGATCGTGCCTGATATTCCCCCAGGGCTCGAAATCGTGGTTGATCGCGCGCTTCATTATAATCCCCAATGCCGTTTCTCCACGCCAGGCGAGTTAATACAGGCATATGAACGGGCACTGAATAAATATCAGCAGACGGAGCAGGCAGTTCGCCATGAACAAAGCGGCAAGCTGACGCCTTTGATGCCCTTTCCACCTATACCACTGGAGAGGAAGCAAGCGATCGAAACAATGGTGCAGGAGATTCATCAGAGGATCGAAAAAATTCTTGCTTCTCAGTTGGAGAAAAAAGCGTATGAGATAGATTGCTGATAGGAGGAAGCGCATAGTATGGATACATCCACAGATGATAGACAGAGTCAGGTCGGGGCTGACACTCTGAATGTCAGCAGTTCTCTGTCCAGGACTGACGCTCTGGATGTCAGCGACATCAAAGGACCGAGGAGGACAGACGCAGTCGCGTTATATACGCAGTTCTACACCTTTATCAAAGAGCTGACGCAGGTTCTGGAAGGAGATTTGCGTGTCAAACTGACGATTCCTGAGGGGAATATGGGTGTGCTGGCAGAAGTCTGTAATGCCTTAATTGAGAAACTGGTCCAGTTCTCGCGTTGGACCTTGTATAGTGCGGAACAAACGATCTCAACTTCGCATGTGCTCCTGGATCATGCCGTCACGCATGCGCAGGTCGCCGAACACCAGATTCTTCAGATCGCCAACGTCATTAGCTCTCTGGAGGGTACTGTCACTTCGGCCCAGCGTCTGAGCAGCGCGCTTTATCTCAGCGCAGCGAACGGACGCGAGCAAGAGACGCGACTCATACGAAAGAAGTTGATTATTGAAGAAGATATATCACAGGTTTCAAAAGAATCAGAATCAAATTTAGCAGAAAAATTATTAAATAAAGAAGATATAGAACAAACAGAATTTGAAATAGATGAAATAGATAAAAAAAGCGTGCAACTCTCCTCCGAAAAGAGCCAGGAGGAGAGCACGATTGATGGCGAGACCATTACCGTGTCCCGGTTGCTGATCCAATTGGTGGCAAACACACAGAAACAATTCTATACGTTGGAGGAAACATCGCGTGCCCTCTCGGAGAATGCTGGCGCCACCGAGGTCAGCATCGGCGACCTCTACACCGCCGTCCAGTCTCTGCATACCTCCACTATCCAGATATTGCAAATGACCGAGCATATCGGCGAACTGCTCAGGATCGCCGAAGATTGGAAACGTTCGATCGAGGGATTACGTCTGCCTGAAGAAGAGCAGAAAGAAGCCGAGACAGGATGGCTGTTGTGAGAGGGGTAGGGGTATACAGAGAAAATGAGAGATACGGGGCGTGCTAGAAGGATAGAATAAATGTTGATCTGTCGTATTTGCGACAAAGAAAATGAGGAGGATTCGCGTTTTTGCCGCTGGTGTGGCGCGCCTCTTCAGACCAGTGCAAGCACTGGCCTGCTGCCACCTCAGTCGCTGCTTCAGCATGGGCGCTATCAAATCATCAAGCGTCTGGGGCAAGGAGGTATGGGAGCCGTCTATCAGGCGTGTGATCTCCAGCAGCAGCGCGTCGTCGCGGTGAAAGAGATGAGCCAGAACGGGCTCAGCGACGAAGAACTGCGTGAGGCCATTGCCGCCTTTACGCGCGAGGCTGAGTTGCTGGCCCGTCTCGATCATCACAGCCTGCCGCGCATCTATGAACAATTTGAGGATCAGGACCGGCGCTACCTGGTGATGGAATTTATTGAGGGTGTTACGCTGGAGCAGTATCTGGGAGAACGGCAGCAAAAGCAGAAAAGCCTGGAAACTGCCCTGGTGCTGGATATCGGCATGCAACTCTGTGTCGTGCTGGACTACCTGCATACGCGGCAGCCGCCGATCATCTTTCGCGATCTCAAGCCAGCCAATATCATGTTAACCCCACAAGGGCAGGTTTACCTGATCGATTTTGGCATCGCGCGCCTCTTCAGAGCGAACCAGACGAAAGACACCGTGGCACTAGGATCACCGGGCTACGCGTCCCCGGAGCAGTATCGCCAGGCTACCTCGCCGAGCTCCGACCTCTACAGTCTGGGCGTTGTATTGCATCAACTGTTGACCGGTGACGATCCTATACAGAATCCCTTTCACTTCAAGCCGTTCTCTCTCAATATGCCGAAGCTGGAAAAACTGGTCATGCAGATGGTCGAAGCCGAGGAAACTAAACGCCCTGCCGGCATGAAACATGTGCTGCGGGCGCTGGATGCTATAAAGCGCGGAGGGACAGGCAAGGATGGGCGCCGTGTGCAACCAGGCCGAAGAGACCAATGGGTACCTGGAGAACGTACTGGCAGTGCTGGTTTCAAGCTATTCCGCGTCTCGCTCTTGATTTCGGCGGCAACGCGAGATCGGCTGATCGGGGACGCGCTGCGGGACTATCTGGCGATGCTGCTCAATGCCATTCCAGGTGTCTCTATTCAGCGCAATGGAAGCCATGCTGACCTCACCATCCTGCTGCTCAGCGACGGTTTTCTGGGTTCATCCACCTGCCTGGCAAACGCCGAAGACGCGCTGGCGCGGGCCGCCACGGGTGATGGCAAAGTCCTGGCATATCTTGTATGCCCTTGTGCCTGGCAAACAAGTAAACTTGGATCGATCGCACTGGCCCTGCCCGAAACAATTGCACACCCAAGCCTCTACGCGCAGGAGCAACGCATCGTCGCGGTAGCCAGGAGCATTCGTCTTCAGCTTGTCGCCCAGATGTTGCAGGGGACGCAGGCCGGGCCGATGAATCTGCTGCTCTGGTTGCTGTGGCAGTTCTATAGTAACGGGGGAAATGTCTGCCCCTATTTTGTGGTCGGAGGTTATGCGATTAAATATATGCGAGCCTCGCAATTTACCGGCATCCTTTTCTCTGTTTCTGATCTTCAGAGCGGACAGGAAATCATGAGTTATACATTGGATGTGCATAACAGTACGCGCCTCAGCGACCTGCTGGCGCTCGTTGCTCCACAATGCGCATCGCCCGTCGAGGTCCTGGGTATCGCGATGAGTGCGCTGCCGCAGTTGACCGAAATACAAGAGATTACCTTGCTCCCATCACCCTGGTAGTTCTTGCGCTCACTCGCGTCCGCTGAGCGGCCAGGCAGTTATTGTATGTTGGAGCATCGGGTGCGCGGATGCGCACCCGATGCTCCAACATACAATAAGCCTTTGAAAGACTTGCCCACGAAGGTGCTCTGGAAACTTCTCAATGGCCTTTGATACATGTATATTCTTTAACATTAGTGCTGGCGTGTTTTTCTATTATGCTTCTGTTGTTGTATCAGATCCTCACGCTCACCCTCTCGTTGCATCAGATCCTCACGCTCGCCCTCTATTTCATCGCGGATCACCATCTCCAGCAGCTCGTTTTCTTCTTGCTCCTCCTTTGTAAGATCAGGAACGAGCACGGAGGACTCCTTCGTATCCGGCGCCGGCCCTCCCATGCGCGGGAACGTTTCTCGCTTCTTTCGCACGTCTTCCGCGCCTTCGTATTGGGCCTCACCCTCCTGAATAACCCTTTCCCGGTGCCTCTCGCGTGGTTTCTCTGACAGTGTGGGACGTGGCAGAGGTGGTGCAGGAGACTCCGAGGACGGTTCAGGCTCGGAGACCGGGGCCAGGCGAATGTTGCGCAACATAGCCTCGCTCAGGCGTTGATCAATCTCGGGGATGGGGTTGGTGTAGCGGACGCGACAGCGGGTACGAATGCTCTCGGCCTGTATGCCATCAACGTGCGCTGGCGGGAGGAGCTTCAAGGAAAAGGTCGGCTGGCGGCGGCCTCCCGCCAGGACAGAGACATAGCAGGTGTTGATATCAAGATGGAGGATATCTTCCCGATCCACACCCAGTTCTGGTGCAAGGAATTCCGCGTCAGGTGCGGATAGATTGAAGGCCACAATTTGTCGAACATTCGCTTGCAGCGCTGGCCACACATAGGGACTGATCCTCTGCAAATAGTCAACCGACTGCGTAGCCATAAAGAAGCTCGCACCATATTTGTGCAGCTCTGACAGGGTGCGATAGTCCGCGCCCGCCACGCGCTGAAACTCGTTGATGATGATTGGCAAGCGCGGCGCCTCTCGATATCCCAGATATCCTTGATCCTCCAGGATATTCTGAATCAGTCCCAGTAGCGTCGCGCCAATCATTGATGCCACATCGTTACCAACAACGCCTCTGGCTAGCTTGAACAGAATAATCTTGCGCTCTTTGATCATCTGCGGGATATGCAGTGTGGAGATACCCTGGCCCAGAATGCGCCGCGCTGCCTGATTCTCGAATTTTGCCACTTTGGCCGCGATCGGATTGATGATGTCGCGCTGCTGCGCGGGGGATAAGGGCTCGTAGTATTCCCGCCACCAGCGATGCAGATAGTCGTCCTCTACCTCTTGCAAGAGGGCATGGCAGAAATTCGCTCTGGTGAGCAAGGGCAGGATATCGAGCAGCGTATATTGCAGCATTGGCCCGTTTTGAGGATCACGCGCGACCAGCGCTTTGTTGGCCTCGAAAAGTGTGCGCAGGCTGATCTCGAAGGCGTTTTCCATGCGCGCATTCCAGCTCGCGGCCCAGATCTGTGCCAGCATCTTGAGCAGATCAGCAATAAACTGGTCGCGCCGATAGCCCAGCGTGACATCCAGTGGATTCAGGCCGATCGAGGCAAGCTTGTCTGAAAGATCGATGAAGACAACATCCTCAGCTCGCGCGGCTGGTACATGTTGCAGCACATTCTCACAGAGATCTCCAAAGGGATCGATCAGCACCATGCCGCCGAGTTCCATAGCCTTCTGCGCGATATGCTCAATAAAGGTGCTCTTCCCCTCTCCCGACTTGCCGACGATCAGGCTATGAAAGGTAAAAAATTCTGGCGTAAACGCGAAGGGGAGCCGATATCCGGCGTGCTCGGAATAGCCAATAGGCGGCAACCCCTGGCACTGACGCGTTACAGCCGGCGGGATCAGCAGGGTGCGCGAGCGGCGATGCTCAACCAGGGCGAGTTCCGGCAGGGCCTGTGGGTTAGGCATATGCCAGAGCGAGGCCAGCGCGTCCACACCAATCATATGACGCGATAATCTCAGCCCTTTCTGCCACTCCGCCTTTCCAGCCCAACGATTGATCAGCAGGCGTCGGGCAGCTCGCGCAGAGATCCGGCGCGGCACAAAAAACGCACCATCGGCCATATGAAATTGCCGGTAGGCGGCGACCATGCGAATCAAGAGCGTCTTGCGTATCTGGGCCTGCGCCTTTTTGCTCATGGGATCATTCGCCGTCATCTCTGGTCCCATCACATACAGGCGCAGACGCGCACGATAGGCCATGCGCGACGTTTTCTGTGCCACAACCCGCGGATTGTACATTGAACGGCGTTTCCACCACGAGTCGACAACCATGCTGAGCACAATGATCAGCCCTTCCACCAGCAGTGCTCCGCAAACCCAGAGTATAATCTGGCCTTGCTGCGAGGCTGGCACCTGGGAGCCACGCCCGATGCAGATCTGGACAATCGATTTCAAGAACCAGGGCGGCATGGCTGGGCGCAGCAGTAGAAATAGGCCGATGAAGATGACAAGATGAATGAATAGGATGTTGCTGAAGCCTTCGCCCAGGATCGCAGTCAGCAATGTGCGCTCTTTGTTCCGGCGCTCCTGTGCCAGAGGACTTTCCAGGGCGCGGCGCATATTCCAGCGCGACCAGTTGGTGACGGCCGGCGTCAACGCGATCTGGGCGACGGCCCGTGTGTGCTCTGGCAGGTGACCCAACGCGGCTAGCAGACCAAGCAGCGGATCAGTGCCCTCTTTCTGCTCCTCCTGCCAACTGCGCAGCGGCAGATACGACGCGCTCCCGGCCTCCAGCTCAACAGCGGAAACAGCCTCTCCCGGATCCAACCGGAAAGGATCGTCATGGCTGCGCAACGGGCGTATTTCGCTCTGAGGATACTGGGCGCGCAGGAGCGCTTCGACATGATCCAGTGCGCTTTGAGAGGTCGCACGCACGATAAAACTGCGCCACTCCTGGGTGCCAGCCAGTTCCAGCGTGATCGGATGCTGCCGATCGAGCACCAGGCTCTGCATCGTGGCTTCGAGCGCGATAGCATGCTCTTTGTTTGAATGGAGCGGAGGAATAATGTGCAATGCAAATATGGATACGGGGTTCTGCCCATTCTCAAAATTCATCTCTTGTTTCATGACTATCCATTTGAGCGGCGCGCTCGTCTACACGTAGATCGCGCTGCTCCTCCTTTCCTCATCCGCATAGGTCCCCTCTCGTCCTATTCGTCCATGTAAAACGCGATAGCCAGGTCATACTGACATTCCCAGAGTGGATACAGCCAGGCAGGTTCACCAAAGCCGTAATTGTCCATTCATACAACACGAACGTGGTCATGACACCATTTCTATGATAACAGCGCTCAAGGGGAACGAGCAGAGGGATATGGGGACAGTTTCATCATGCAACGGAGTTGCGCTTACCTTTCAGGATAGGGTGTAGCTGGTAACTATTCAGATGGGTAGCATAGAGGAGGCCAGATTTCACGAGCCTGGCTCCTTTTGCTCATGCAAGTGCGGCAAGTTTTGCTTAACATAATCCAGGTAGTTGGAAGCCGCCTCTGCAAACTTTGTAGGCTCCACACTACCTATGACATCATCGCAGTCCCAGATAGCAAATTGACGATGCACGACCTTTGTCAGCCTGGAAAGTTTTTCCTGCTGGCGCTCGTTGAGAATATTGAAGCTGCATACAAGCTCATGACGAACCTGTGCACCAACAAAATTCAATCGATTCTTTAAAGTCTCTATAGAACTTTTAGTAGCAGAGTCTGGTGAGTCTTTTATATGGCTTGACAGTTTTATCCCATCTTCTAGTATCGCTATATATGCATTCTTTTCTACAGGTGACATTTTTTCCAGAGCTGCACGGTTATATTCCGGCCTCGAATCTGGGAAGAAATCAGCAAATTTTAGCAAGAACTCCCTAGAAGCCTGTCTGGCTTTCTCGGGATTTGTGCCGTAGTGCATAGAAACGACATCCCGATGGTAGCTCTTCCATTCCTTCGAAATTTGTTCAATGCACTTAGTTATCTCCTTGTTACGACGGGAATTGGGCTCACCGCCAAGCTCTTTCTTAGCCTGGCTGATAATCTCATCTACTGTCTTCTTCAACTCACCCATGACTCTTTCAGATGATGGATACATCGATAGTTGCCTCTTCTTAGTTGACCATTTATGGTATCTGATCTCTCGCGTGCGCGTCCAGATTGAACTTCGCTTGAAGCCTGAACAATTTCAGATCCGGTTGAGACGTGATCTCCCGATCCTGACCGAGCTTCTATTTTGTAAAGCCGTCTCCCGGTTGGTCGAGCTTCCCCTGAGTCACTTTTCTTTCCCATTCCAAATAATCGAGCCCATCTGCCTCCTTTTCTAGGTTGGCTATTGGAGGTTTCTGTTGGCTGATTGCTCCACGCTAATACATTAGAAGATGAAAATCGCTGGCTCGAATCATTCACGGGTTCCATGCGTTTCTGTTTCGTGACTTCTCGTGGTCCTGGCATATATTTACCCCTTTCCCATATCATATATCGTATCTATCGGCGTGCTCGTAGAGGAACGCCAATGAACAAAAGCTAGCTTCTCATCGCACGAGAATGTGCTGTGCCAACCTCTTCTGATCGGAAAATTGATCATGAGGTTCTTCTGCCGCTTTAGTCTAAAATAGGCCATGCGTTTTCCCCTTTCAAGGGAATAATAGGGACACTCTCTCGATCCTCTCTCCAGCTTGAGTAACAGAGGCATCGACTACAGCTCGCACCATTTCATTTATACTTACGAGTCATATAATAGAGGAGAATTACCAAAAACTGTCCCTACTTTCAACTCGCATAGAACCACTGTTCCGGTTAGACTAATAGAGATGAACAATAGCAGGTTGGTGCAAACTTTGCATCTCATCCCATTGGCAGCTCGTAAAGGATATCATTTTTGCTCAGGGAGAGCGTATACATGTATACTTTTAGCCTTGGAACATTACTCTACGTTGCAAGAATTCGCCAATTAAAGGGCACATTCCGTTCAGCAGTTTTTTATGGTTGTGGTGATTTTCATGACCCCTGTGTTGCAATTGTTACTGTACAATCGGGCGTTATGCTCTCTTGCAATATATATAACCGTTTTTCACAAATTATAGATATTACAGAGGGTATAATAGATCTACTGTATCATACTATAGTAGAATGGTTCTTTGATGATGCAACCGATGAGCATATTCCATCCTTTAATTCTCCATCAACTCCATCTTCACCAGATTTGAGCCAATCTTCACCAATTCCTGGTTCGCAGATGGGGAATCCACAGCAGCCAAGAACATCACCACTCAAAGATATAGGGAATCCACAGCAGCCAAACCATTTTCCATCTGGCACATTTTCTTATTCGCCAGCCACGAAAAATCCATCCGGATCATTCGCGTTCCCGGTAGAACCTCATTCCTCTGTTCCACCGCACAACAATAGGTCGCAGTCGGATGGTTTTCATAATCTGATCCCACATCGCATAAAAGCTGTTCCGCGGTCTGAAATTCTTCAATGGAAAGAAAATGTCAAAAGCATCTATATGCGCATCAATGGGATCAATACTATTGCTCAAATAGCCAGTATGCTCTCTCTTCCAGTTTGGGATGATGTACGACACATACTGCTACAGCTAGAGAAAGATGGCCTGATAGTGTTGAAGAGGCCAGTATAACAGAAAGAATCCACATTCTTCCTTCATCAAAATCACTCGTGTATTTTTAGGAGTTCGTACTTATGGCAACCACACACAAAAAGTTTCGCTGGTCATCAACTTCGATCGTGATTACCCTCGCTTTTGTTCTCGCAATCATTGTTCCATTCATTGCTATACTCAGCTATACTTATGCCTACTCACGGCCTGCTTTAATCAATGATTCGGAACAGCGCTTACAGAATGATGCGCAAACTCGTGTTCAATTAATTGATACGTATATTAATGAGCGGATACTCGACATTGAGACACTGGCTCAGGTTTCCAGTGTACAAACTTTTGTTATTGAGCCTCCACAGCCAACTGCCGCTTACAAAGATGATGCAACACATGCTGAATATGCGCTGATCGCTGGTATTTTTCGTGATAAAGATTATCAGACCTGGACATTATTCAATACGAAAGGGAATATGCTACTCTCCTACCCTGTGGCACCTGCTAAGCGTGGCAATACCTTTATCCCCACCGAGGTACAGAGCGTCATGCGTGGTCAAACAATAATCTCGCCTGTTTATTATAACCCGCAGTTAAACGAGGCAACAATTGATCTGTACTCCCCCATCACTGCCCCAACCGCTCAACCGGGTAAGCCAGGGCCAATCATTGGTTGCATTCGCGCAACACTAAGCTTAAATCATATTTGGAACGATATTATTCAGCCCGATAAAGGTAGTAATGGTTCAGGCAGTACCGCCTTTATATTAGATGCAAATGGTGTGCGTATCGCAGATGCCAGTAAACAGAATATATTTACAACCGTTCAGCCTCTAAACAGTACGCTCGTGAATACTATTGCGCACGAGCGGCGTTATGGCACAAGCAGTTTGCCAAAGGTACAGGCGAACGCTGATATTGCTCATGTGCTCAATACTGTTACCAAGACCTCATCGGTAATGCTACAAACACAACCCACGGGCACAAATGAGCCGTATCAGGTGGTTGCACTGGAAACAAAAAACCCGTTTCTGCACTGGTATTATTTCGTACTCAGTCCCGTCAGTACCCTGACCAGCGTGGCTAATCAGCAATTGCTCGCTACTCTTGGCATTGCACTGTTAGAGGCGCTTGTTGTTGGTATTATTGCCCTCTTCGCTCGTCAGAGTCTCGTTCGTCCGATTCTTAACGCCGTTGATCATCTCAGAAGTAACAGCTCTATGCTGGGTTTGCTCGCGCAAAAACAGCAACAGGCAGCTGAAGAACAGATGTTTGTCATTGGCTCTTCACAAGAGAGACTTCAATCAGTTCAATATTACACTGATGCAACAAAAATAGCTATTCAACGTTTAAATACTATCTCAACACAATTATCTGCGAAATGGGAACAGCATGATGAGCGAACAGTAGAAAATGCCATTCAGCAACTGTATGCAATTATCCACTACCTGGAAAATGCATCAAAATATCAGGATAATAGCAATCGAAAGCTGTCAGATGTACTCAATTCCGCGACCTTGACCAACGAGATATTGCATTCAGGTTCTATCTCTGCATCAGAGGCTGCGGAACAGGCTCAGATGATTGTGATGCAGTTGCTCTCGATTATTGGTAAGGCGAATTGATGCCTTTGGCTCAGGGGTAAGATCGGCCCGATTAGGAAGATTATTCGGATGTTCTGGTGTAGTGCCAGTCGTGTGCGCCGCGTACGGCTGGCACCACACCAGAACATCCAATGGTGCACGGGACGATTCAGGGTCCCTCCAGGACGCAACCTTGTCTTTGATTATCCCACTCCTCCTGGATCAGATAGAGATTTCCATGCCAGGTGACGTTCCCAGCGATTTGTAGATCGATAGTTGCGGGTGGCAAGGGACATTTATCAGCCATCTCATTCCCATTCTGGTCGGACCAGCCAATGAGATAGGGATCGGATACCGCTTCCATCAGTTCATGAGATGCTATTCCCATGGCGATATCGGAGATATGGTCATGGTTGGGTGATTGTGGTGCATCCACGCACTGCTCCTGGCCGTTAGCATAGGGATAGTAGACATCGGCAATGGGAGAACCATGCTGGAGATTCTGTTCGTCGGACCGGTCCCCGAGATATCCGTGCGCACCACAACCGTTACTCACGATAGGAAATAGGAAGAAGAGGTTGTGAGCAGTATGGTAATCCCAGCCATTGCTGGTGGCGACCTTGATGATTTCCTTATGAAGATATGCGCCCCAATCAGAACCGATTGACGTGCGGAAGGCGTCTGGAAATGGAGTCGTCCGGTCCGTTTTGATGCCTGAAAGGTGAACGCCCGTTGGGGCGCGTCCTTGAGCATCGGTGTATTGCAGCATATTCGCGTACAGAGGACTGCTGCCAACGTCCTGGAAGAATCTGGTCAGAAGATAGATGTATTGCGGGGTTGGTTCCTGATACTGAGGATCGATCCAGAAAATGAGGTAGACGTTGGCGATGTTATCAATCACGGGACCACCATGATAGATCAAGTTCGTATTGTGATGAGCATCGATGGCGGAATCGACGCGAGGCGGCGGGTTGTAGGTTGGCCAGTCCGCTTTTGTTATAGTGGTGGTGTGTGTTGGACTGATTGTTGACCCTCCTGGTGTCGTCTGACTGCCAGTTGTGAAGGTTATATTCGTACGACAGAAGACACAGGTTGAAAGCGCAAGGACAAGCAATACGATACTACCTGATATTGAGCAGGACAGGATTTTTTTCATCCCTGGCATTCCTCTCTAAGCTGATATGTATATAGTGTGTATTGTGCTAGTTGCTCAGATACATGTTGCGGTCTCCGAAGTATGTCATAGAGAGGTGACCGATAAGATCGGTGTATATCATATCCAACGATCTATCGCTTCTCAAGGAGAATAGGGGAACAATGCTCAGTTCTCTCTCAACAAGATACTCGCTAAACGCATTATGCCCGGTAGCGCACGTTTCTTCCTCGACTCTACGAAAACGAGGGGAGTCCATTATCTGGTCGCGCATCCCGTGGGATTGGGGACCATTTGGCTCCCTCTTTGCTTATCGACAACAACAGGCGCACTCCTGACCCTATCTCTGAGTCATTTCCAATCTCATAGCCTGTAATTGGTTCTCATGTCTAGTATGGTTCCAACGCGCGATTCACGAATCGCGCGAATCTGTTTGTCCCGGTTGGATGTTGACCTCCCAAGCGCTCTTGAAATTCCCATACCTGTGCTTGTGCTTTATCCATTTCTGCTCTTAATGAATTTGTATCTGGTTTCTTTAATTCTTCTCTTAATTTATCCAGTTCTGCTCTTAATTCCCTTATATCTTTTTTGTTTGCAACTCGTCTATCATCGAATTTACGACCGACATAACGTGCGAATTTTCCAATGTTAGTTCCAGCTTCCTCGACAGACTCTTTAGCAGATCTGTAGATCTCCTTTAAACCTTTCCATGTGGATCTTCCAGCATCTCGAAAATGTCGACCTGCGCTCTGTCGCTTATCGCCTGATTCTTCTTTTTCCTTACCCTGATCATTAGATGCTTCTGATGATTCTGCTTTCTTCTTTTCTGCGTCTGCTAGCATAAAATTTGCTTTTTGACCCTCAGAAAATCCCGCATATCGAGGATCGCCCAAGTGACTATCGCCCGATTTTTCTTTTTCCTTACCCCGATCATTAGACGCTTCTGATGGTTCTCCACCATTCTCTGCTGGGTTTGTTGGCTTAAGAAATTTTTGTAGCTCCGGAGAAGATCCAAAAACTTCGTTTACGTTTTTATCCTCAAACTCAAATGTAAGCTTAAGAAAATCAGTATTTTTATGAGCATCCTTCGCTTCTCCTGATGGGTTAAGATGTTCTGTTGATGACCCAAGATGTTCTGTAAACCTGGATTTCACTTCTTTGACCATAGTACAGACTCCTTTAATTACTTATTGTATTGCTGGAGCTTTTACTTAAAAAAGTGTCCTCTAAAGTTTCTACATAGTCCTGCTTGACTAACAGACTGGTTTGCTGTGTCTCCAGGTAAGAAATTTCTATTTCGTCATAAGCTTCCATGGATTGCTTATATCTCTCTCTAGTTTCTATATAAGACATCCATGCTTGTTGATATGTTTCATTCAATCTGGTATACACTTCTTTAGCTTTTTGGTAAGCTATTTGTGCCTCACCTCTGGCAATGTCTGAATGTTGTAAGGAACTGGGAGCCTCTGTATGACTAATCAGGATTTGGATGTAAGCATCACTTGCCTGTTCGTAGATATTTTTCGCCTCACGATAGACCTGTAAAATATCTCTGTAGGTGTTTTCTGCCTCCAAGAAAGCCTGTCGGTCTTCAAGAAGAGTATGTTCTAACGCAAGAAAGGTTTCCTCTGCTTTTTCAAGAGAGCTTTGCATTTTCTGGTAGAATTTGCTAAGGCGTGGCGTGGCCTGCTTACGAACCTTTTGTGGAGATGGAGACGAAGCTGGCTTGACAAGATTACGAGAAAGCTGGTGTCTGAAATCTGTTTTAGCTGTAGTTTCGGAACGATTGCTTTGAAATATGTTACGTTGCATATATGGATGTTGTTCTTTTCCCATTGAGGAACCTCTCTTTACAAAAGTATAGAATGAACAATATCTCTCGGCCCGTAGCGTTTCCCACATTCCCTGATTGTCAGATGTTACAGTGTGTTCAGGTGCTTTTCTTCTTAGCATACTTCCTCCCCTGGTTGCCAACAAGTCCCACACAGGGACAATCCATCCTTTCGTTGTTTTGGTCACATCTCTGAGAAAGCATGGAGAGGCAAGAGAGACGGCGCAAAAAACTGGCCGTCCCCCGGCAGTTGGCTAAGTGTTCCGAGAAAGCAAGCCTGTTGGCTTGTGTCTGCCTACCACAAAAGAGAGAGGCACGTACCAGACAAGAGCGTAAACGGTGGAATCCTGAGCATATGGGTAGACAACGTAAACGGGCTCCCGATATACTTAGTATATCGTGCTTTTATAAGCTCTGCTGTATGTTTGCATCTCTCTTTTTCTGACGAGCATCTCTGAGCTTTTTTGCAATAATTCATTGGTTTCTTGCTAAGGCATGGTTCAAAATAAGCTTGAACCACTGTGACATTTGACGAAATTGTTGACAAAAATAATCCCTGAAAGATACGGTGAAATAGTCAAAACAATCACCATCTTCAGGGAGGAAACATGATCCATTGTAGCACAGTTGAGGAACGCGTACGTATAATCAGCCAGATGTTGGCCACGCCCACCCATGGGCTGATTAGCCAATTGAGCCGTTCGCACCACGTCTCTCGTCAGACATTGTACCGATGGGTCAGCAAGGGGAAGCAGGCCTTGGAAGAGGCGTTGAGAACCCCTCTGGTGCCACATCAGCCCCAGGATGCGCAGGCGTTGTTGGTCCTGACCCTCTTGCTGGAAACCCATGCGAGTTATCGGGAGGTTCAAACCTGTCTGCGAGACCTGCATGGGATGGATCTGAGTTTGGGGAAGATCGCTGGGATTGTCAAAGAAGCCGGAGTGCGTGCCCAAGGCTGGTTGAAGCAGCAACAGGCCCCAACGGCTCGCACGCTGACCTTGGATGAGCAATACAGCAGTCAATGGGGCAAAGCCTACCTCAATGTCGTTGATGCCCACAGTGGACAGGTGTGGGCGACGGTTCCTCCAGTGCCGGTAGATGGAGAAAGTTGGATGCTGCTGTTGGGGTGCAACAAGGTTTTTTGCGTGAGGCTGAGCCGAGAAGAAAGCGCTGTTTCATCGCTTGTCCCTGACGGTACACCAGGAGCGACAAGCGATGAAACATGGGAAACCCTGGAGATCGCTTGTGCTCCTGTGATAAGGGGCATGTGAGCAGGAGTGGGAGAGCGTTGCGCCCCTGTTGTTCCACGCAAACCTGTGTTCCCCGTGTGTTCCCAAGCTTACCAACGTACTCCTGGGATGCCTTTGTCACCAAAGCGTGCCATATTCTCCCGGGTGGTTGCCTTTCCCGCCTCCCGTGCGCTCTGTGTACGTCGATAAGCCAGGTATGATGAACAAAGATTCGTGATCCGGCTATAGTGGCTTGTATAGCCATCAGCGTAGTATAGCCCTCCATATGTGTTCACTTGATAGAGTGGTCGGATCTGTCGATGCAATGCTGTCATTTCCTCTTTCGACAAGCCGCCAGCAGCACGAATCCTGCGTGCCATAGTTTCATCCCAGTAGTCCTTGGTCGCCAGGCCCGCTCGTAATTGCTCAGGGGAATAGCCATGATGGGACGTCTCCTGGGGGCGGGTGTCTGCAGGGCCTGTCCGCGTGTCTGTCAGGTCTATCGGAGGCTGAGTGCGCTCAGAGGCGCGAGAGGCGTCGGAGGGCTGCTGTGCGTTGAATGGCTGCTGATCCCTGCCGGAGGGAGCATGGTCAAGGTAGGGCCGGAGGTCGGGAGGCGTCGACCCATCAGCGTAAAGTTCACGTAAGACGTCGGAGCGCTTCTGTGACGTGAGCAGGAGATCTCGTTTGATCTGTTTGGGCATATCGTGGGGAAATTGCCCCTCAGGATAGCGCGTATAGTACTGTGAGGAGGTACCAAAGCTGCGATTAACATCATAGACGATTTGATCTGCTTTCATGGAATATTGTTCCTCCCTATCTTCGGTAGCGAACTCGGCAGGGGTGTGTGATCGTGATCGTGGACGATCCATCGTGCTCCATCCTTTTTAGTGAGAAAGATAGAGCCGCAGGCAGGCACAAGCAAGAGGGAAAGAGGCCCAATCTCCTGGAGAGGGCCTTCCCGCAAAAAAGCCTGCTGCACCCGTTGGCCACTCAAATCTGTTACGATAAAAAAAACAATCGTAACGGATCGCGGCAGCTGGCCGGGGGGTGCGGCAAGTTTTTTTGCACCGATCCCTTTGGGCCTCTTTCCCTCTTGCTTGTGCCTGCCTGCGGCTCTATCCTGTTTGCGAAACAGGACGGATGACCATGGCTTATCTTGCACACCCACAATGCACGTCATGGCACACCCACAAGACAGGAGAACCGGATGCCATTCGAAAAAACGCCCTCTCATCGCGAACACTCAGCAACGATCGATCCCCAAGACCTTCATCGGCCAACGGGTGATGGTGGGTTTGGTTGGTATATGCCGACAGCTAACACAACAGCTAGGACAGATATCATCAGGACAACAACTGGGGAGCGATCGTTGCTGCAACAGCAGCAGGAAAGTCCTCATGTTCCGCATGATATCTATCGACGTTACCAGGAACAGCAGGAAAGGGAAATGCAGCCCTTCGACACACACGGCGCCCCTGAGCAGCCCATTCTCTCTGAACTACTGGCTGAGCAGGCCATCCAGGGCAACCCGGAGGCTCTCAGGAGCCTCTTCGCCCGTGAGTCGCCCTCCGGTGTGGAAACTGCCGCTCAGGACCCTTCCCGCCGACGCTTAACAAGCCCGGGGGGGAGCAGCTATGAACTGGCTACATATCCTAACCAGGCCGCTTTTGTGGAAGGCCCCGGCACGTATCAGCACTATAAAACGGAAAACCAGACCCTACGACCTGAGACGGAGCAATTAAAGAGTAAAGCGCAAGTGTCTGATCTTCTCACTGGAAAATACAAACAAGGCAAAGGTTGGGTCGCGACAGATGGACGGCCTGTCTATCAACCCGCAGCGGACCGCAATGAGGCGGCCAGGAAAGCCAAGGAGACACCGGGCGTCGAGGGACGCAGTGCGGCGACCAGGAAAGGCAAGGAGACGCTGGGCCCCGAGGGACGCAGTGCGGCGGCCAGGAAAGCCAAGGAGACGCTGGGCCCCGAGGGACGCAGTGCGGCGACCAGGAAAGCCAAGGAGACGCTGGGCCCCGAGGGACGCAGTGCGGCGACCAGGAAAGCCAAGGAGACGCTGGGCCCCGAGGGACGCAGTGCGGCGACCAGGAAAGCCAAGGAGACGAGAAGACGGAGAGCTGCAGCCCAGGAAGATTGATCGTTGGTGAGCGAGTGGCAACACGTATCGTGCTATGGGGGATCGATGCGACAGCACCTTCCCCTGCCCCCCTTTCATCCTTCATCGGTCCCGGCTTCAGCTCGGCGCAAAAAAGCTTGCCGCACCCTGCTGTTGTGGGATCTGCAAGAGCAAGGTCTTGAGGTCAAAGGGACAGTGAGTGATGGCGGTCGGGCCATTGCCGAAACCGTGAAGCAGGTGTATGGGCCCGCTCATCACCAACGCGATATCTGGCATCTCTTGCATCTGGCCTCTCAAGTGCAAGCACGGCTCGATCGAGCCGTCATCATGGAACACGCTCGTTTGCCTGCTATTGAGCGCAACGCTACGCGTACTGCCGCAGGCAAACGGGCCAAAGGCAGGCCATCGGGAGTGACCCTGCAAGAGCAGCAAGCTCGCATTTCCCAGATGCAGTATGTCGCCCAAAGTGTTGCCTATCTCTGTGAGTACTTGCACCAGATGGTGGAGGTCGTCGTCCTGCACAGAGGTCGTCTGCTCAGCTACCAGGAGCGCCAAGGCGAGATCGAAGTGGTGATGGATCTGCTCAATGAGATAGCTTCCCTGGCTACGCCAGCCCTGCAAGGACAGATCCAGATGCTTTCCACGCAACTGCGTTTGGCCTTGCCGCAAACGGTGATGTTTGCCCGGGAACTTGAAGCCAAGCACCTGCACGCGCTCCAGAGCTTGGGATGCGAGGCGGTTGCCCTGTTGGCATGGGCATGGAGACGACGGGCGGGACTTGGCCTCACCAGCACCCAGCTGCTTGAGGGGATCCCCTCGCAGTGGCGAGAGGAGGCCAATCTGCTGCTGGCAGCCTGGGATCAAGCGGTCCGCGCAAGCAGCGTTGTCGAAAACTGGCACAGTATTGTCCGGCCTCATTTGGCTGTGCATCGAACGCTTTCGGCTGGCTTTCTGGCATTGCTCGCCGTTGGGCACAATCATCGGATTGCTCCTCGTGGTCTTCATGAGGATCTTTCCCCTTTACAGCGGACAGGAACTGCCCTGTCCCATCACACTTGGCTCGCAGCTCTGGGCTATTCTGCTCTCGCTGCTTGACTGTTCAAATATGTCACATGGTTTTGAACCATGCCTAAAGGATGAAAAAACGTCATGGACATTCCGAGTCTTACTCACATTATCAGTCTTATTGTCGCCCCTGTCGTCATGATTTCGTGCTGCATTCTCTTGCTCAATGGCCAGCTTCAGCGATATGATAGCATCAGTATCCGGATGCGATCAATGACCCAGGAACGTTTTGAGCTCTTGCGTTCAACAAACATGTCCCTCGATGAAACGATCGGTACAATGGATGATTTCTGCAAAAGACGCCTCAATGAAATTGAGGCTCAACTCCCGCACCTGCTAAAGCGGCACAAACTGCTTCACGATGCTGCTCTGCTCATTGGTATGGCCATCCTCATTTTCGTCATCAGTATGTTTGTGCTGGCAATTGCGGCCATACAAAATTCTGACCAGCTGGCATTTCTCTCCTTTGTGACGTTCCTGGGAGGAGTTACAGTCGTCTGGCTCGGTGGCATGGTCATCTTGTACGAACTGAATAAATCCCATCTCTCCGTACGCTACGAGGTGATGCATTCACTCAGCCTGGATAAGAGCATGCCAGTGATAACACTTTCCCTTCCGCGAATCGCGGTTCCCCGGGAAAAATCCGGGAAAGGGTTGGCAGAGTTTCACGCTCGTTGATCCTCTGAGCATCTCCAATACGACCAACCATCAGGTTCCTGTTCCCATGCTCATTGGAGATGCGCCTTTCTCTCACTGGCAGGCGCTCTTTCTGTCATCCTCGTGGTAAATACGCTCAATGGTCGACAGAATCGACCTGAAAAATCGAACTGTGCATTCAAGGGCTGATCAAATCAGAAACCGCTCGGGGAGAACCGCTTCTGGAGCGGGAGAATCAACGCAGCGAATGAAAGCTGGTTTTACCTTTTGAGGACATGCCAGATCGTCACGAGTAACTTTCGAGCCGCAGCAACAATCACCTTTTGTTTGCCAATGCGTGCGGCCAACCGCTCAAACTGACTGGGCTTGCCAGTGGAGGTGATGTTCGACCGCTACCCAGGCTGCCTCGACCATGACGCAGATCACTGCGCCCTCCTTAGTGATCCGCCCCCGGATTGGTTTCCACCAACTGGTGAACGCTGGTTCCTAATCCGGCATAGCCTACGAGATGCTTCGCCGAGGGAAAGCGGGTAATCTCCCCAATGGCGGCCAGCAGACACAAGGCGGAGACGATCTTGATCGTAACGAGCGGGCCTTTGGGGCTGACAGTGATATGGTGCAGGCGTTGGATGCGGCGGTAGACGACTGTATTATGGAGCGTAGCGGCCTGGATGGTCTGAGCACAGACGCCCGCTTATGGCTGGAACATCCAACTATGAACGGGCCATTCTCGGAGTACTGGCAATCGGGCAGGTTTCCAGCTGATCAGGTGTTGAACGGTATGACCCATATCAGCAATATCACCATCACTGATGGAGAAGACGGCGCGATCGACATCGAGTTCGATTATGAGTCTGATGTCGATGGATATGAAGTGAGCGGACACGTGAGCGCGTGAGAGAGCCCATCACGGGAAGGAGCCGGTCATTTTTGGAGCAGCGCAACCTCGGCGGGGGCTTGTGGCCCATCAGCTGGGCTCTTGCCTCCGGCTCGTCTGGTTCTGACCCTGGTTTCCTCTTGTGTGGGGGCTCGAACCAGTCTATACTAGGCACCAAAAGGCAACAAAAGGAGTCGTTATGGAACATCACTTCAAAGCGCATGAGACCGATCGCTTGCACAATGGGAATAGGCCTGAGGAGGCCTACGATCCTTTTCAGGAGGCCCGCGACCGCAGGCAGAACAGGCAGAACCCAACCATCGAGCAGAACGCTTCCAGGATCCAAGAACGTCAAGAACGTAGGAAGATTCACCCATTGCCATCCTCCCATCACACTGACGCACCACCGCCCGACGGCACAAGGGAGTCCAATACCATGACCCAAGAGGCAAGGGGGTCAGAAAATCCGCGAGTTCAATTTGGTCTGAATCCAAATACAACTAGGCCAGGCCAGGGAGGCGTGCGCAGACCAGATCTAGGGAGGGATCAACGACGAGAAGAAACTCAGTTCAAGCACTATGCACGGGAGCGAAAAGCTATTAGGCAGGAAGAAGCTGAGAGACGACGAGAAGAAACTCAGTTCAAGCACTATGCACGGGAGCGAAAAGCTATTAGACAGGAAGAAGCTGAGCGACGACGAATAGAAGCTCAGTTCAATCGCTATACAGGGGTGGAAAAAGCTAATGCACGGGCGGAAAAAGCTGAGCGACGACGAATAGAAGCTCAGTTCAATCGCTATACAGGGGTGGAAAAAGCTAATGCACGGGCGGAAAAAGCTAATGCAGATCACGATCAGCCGCGGCCACTTGAAGCGCCAGTGCCGTTTCGACTACAACCACAGGTGGTACCGCAACGTTTGAGCCTCTTTGAAAGTAAGAGTGACGAGGTTGACAAATGACTTTTTTCTTCCTGTGCCGCAAAGTGGATAAAGCAGCATCTTACCTCCGGCCGAAAGGCATGAGGGGGACAGGAGTATGATGTGAGGAAGGCCGGATAGAAAGGGCATCCATACTATGCCGGTCAGCTCGGCCGCATATGGCAAGGGCTAAATTGCTCAAACCCCAGTTGTGCGATCTTGCGTAGGTTCCAGGTCAAGGCCGCAAGGCGGAAGGATGCTATACGACCTGTTGAGGGGTCCAGTCTGATGGCAGCTGACAGGCTGGAAGCGGCTCTCTCAAGCTACCTGTAATGAACAGGGAACCCAACGAACGGGGTGCCTACGTACGAAGACACTGGACAATGGAGAGACTTCGGGATCGCCTGTGAGCCGAGAGGCTTATGGCGACGGAGTGATCATAGTACCCAAATGCTCAGAGTAATGTCTGAGACAAGGGGAAGGGCCACAGGATTATGGAGATGTCCGCGACTGTGCGGTGGATGCCGCGAACTGTAAGGGGATAAGCAGTCAAGGCAGACTAAGCTCCAAATCTGGAGAGCCGTGTGCGCGGAAAGGGTGCGCCATGGTACGCACGAAGATAATTGCCACCAAAGGTGGCCGGAGTTCAGGGAACATGACTCCGAGGCGATCTCACTTACCTAAACTTGAAAAAGAGAGGGGACAAGAGCATATGAGAAAAGCAGGAAGCAACGGAAGACGTGTAAGTTGCCGTCCTGCAACGCCTGAGCGATATGGCTAGAGCTAGACTGCCCAAATCCGAATCTCCAGCGACGGAACCGCACGCCTTTCGGTAGCACGTCTGAACACCGATACCATCATGAAACATGGATTCGACTTTCGTCCATGCCACTCCCTGCATGATGGGCGATGACCAGCGAGGTCATTCAAGGAGATGAGTCGGGAGCCTACGTCGTTCTACACGTTTCTTCGTGACGGAACATGGGATTCTCTACCGGGGGCGCCCCCCAAGAGAACGGAGTGTTCATAGTAGTCGTGGGAGTTACGACCCACCAGGGAAGACGAGAAGGTCGTCTACAGGGCAAAGGAACACAGGTGATACTGATGAACAGAAGACCATGAGGTATGCGAATGCAAAACGCCACAACGGTACTGAACATCATTCGAGAACAAGGAAACGCGGAGTCCCGTTAGGCTCTCCGTCCTTTAGGGGGAACCGATGAGCTTTTCTCATAAGGAACCTCCGAGAAGAATGCGAAGACGCAAATTAAGAAAATTGCGATAGCCATAGGCCTGGCGCATCATCGTTTTGGTTCGATTGTTCTTGCCCTCCACAAATCCATTGGAAATACGAGTGGGCAGAAAGCGGAAAAACGCCAGGATTTCTGCTTTCCAATGGACAAAGATTGAAAGGGCTTGGCGCATCGGCTCTGGCCCTGTTTCCCGCACCTGTATGATCCAGGCATTGAGTTGCTCTTCTGCGGTCTCCATGGTCGCTTGAGCATACCAGCTCCGTAAGGCTTCTTTGAGATCCCAGGCTTGTGCGAGCGTGGGCAGATGCGTGGCAATACGAGCTCGTTCCTGCTCTTGGCCTGCGCTCAGGTCTTCTTTGGCACGCAAGAACAACTGCTGTTTGTGGTGCAAGAGAATGCGTCCTTCTTTTTTGTGAGCCCAACTGGAAACCACCTTGCGAAAGGCTTTCATCAGATGCTGCATGACATGAAAATGATCGATCACAATCTGGGCATGGGGCAACGATTTCCTGACGGCAGGAGCAAACGAAGCGCTCATATCCATGCTGACCGCTGTGACGTGTTCAGGGTGCGCCAGTCGGTTGAGCAGGCCGACCACGTCTTCAAGCTTGCGACCAAGACACACCTCCATCACCTCTCGCTGCTCCAAATCACACAACAGCGTCGCATAGCGATGTCCTTTGCGCACGGCGAACTCATCGATGCCCAGAAACGTGGGGGGCAATGGCTCTTGAGCGCGCACATCCAGTCCTCGCGCTTGCAACATGGGTTCACCCAGGTGCTGCACACACTCGCGAACAAAGCGCGGCCCTACCTCAAAGGTATCTGCTACGTGTTCCACCGGCTGGGTCATCGCATGCGTCCCAATCACTTCTCGCAATCATCTGGTTGTCCTTCTGCGACGGCCACACGCCCGATCGGGTTCCGTAAAGGGGGTGCGGAAAGATATTTTGCGTGAGGATGAGTTCAGGAAAAAGCTCTGTGCTACACTAGAGCCATTGGCACGATGAGAGAAAGAGGAGAAGCACCAATGGATGAACAAGGCTGGCAGGCAAAGAGTATCGAGATCCTGACGGAGATCAAGGCGTGGCGACAAGCGCATCCCACCGCCACCTTTGTGGACATTGAAGAGCAGGTGCATCGCCGCCTGATGGAACTGGAAGCCCACGTCTTGTAAGAGGCGGCTTCGGCCAGCGAATGTCGAGCATGGGGCCAGGCCATGGATACGCCTGCTCCCATGTGCCCCATCTGTGCGGTTCCGCTGCAGGCACGAGGCCTGCGAGAGCGCACGTTACAGGGCAATGGAGGCCAGCGCGTGACCTTGAGCCGTACCTATGGGATCTGCCCCAGATGTGGGGCCGGTCTTTTTCCCCCTCGATGAGGAACTCGCGTTGCTGCCGGGTCACCTGCCGCCTCGACAACAAGAACACCTGACGCACCTGGCCTGCTTCATGCCCTTTGCGAAAGCGGCTCAGATGCTTGAAACGCTCCTGGGCGTGCACATCACAAGGGAGACCGCTCGTTCTCTGAGCGAACGCGGGTGTCTGGATGGAAGCAGACACCCTGACCGAAGGTGAAATGCCCCCCGTCCCTGTGGCCCCCGATCAACCTGCTCCAGAACAGTGTGTAGTGAGTGCTGATGGTGCCATGATTTCGCTGATCAACACGCAGTGGGTCGAAGTCCGCACCCTGGCCATCGGCGAACCCAAGGTGGAGACGGGGACCGATGGCGAAGCAGAGATCCATGTAGGTCAGCTCTCGTATGTGTCTCGTCTCTGTGATGCCCTCACCTTTACGCACCATGCCGCCGGGGAACTCCGACGGCGTCGAGTCGGGGAGGCGAAGCAGGTCTGTAGCGTCACTGACGGAGCCGAGTGGTGCCAGAACCTCATGTCGCTCTATCGCCCGGATACGCTACAGATTCTGGATTTTGCCCATGCGGCAGAACGCCTGAGCCAGTTGCTCGAAGCCTTGAGGCACGTCGGCTTGCATGTTCCTGACCGCATGCTAGATCGCTGTTTGCATGTACTCAAACATCGAGGACCGGCGGCGTTGTTGCGCATGGCCAATCGCTTCGGGAGCGATCTCACGCAGCAGAAGGGGATCGGGCAACATCTGGAGTACCTGCGCAAACGAGCGGCCTTGATGCAGTATCCCACCTTTCGTGCTCAGGGCTGGCCCATCGGTTCGGGGATGGTGGAAAGCGCCAACAAACTGGTGGTGCAAGCCCGCCTCAAAGGCGCGGGCATGCATTGGCAACGCAGCCATGTCAATCCCATGTTAGCCCTCCGCCTGGCAGTGTGCAATGACCGTTGGCAAGAGATGTGGCACCACGCCGTGCGTCAGCAGCGTATCCGTATCGGCCACGCTCCTCCACAATCAGCGCCCACGGAGCCTGAGGATCAGGTGCTGCCGGTTGACGACCGCCACGCTCAGGTGTCGCCCTCTCCTCATGCTGTTGCGGCATTGATGCCTCACGTTCTTCCCAGTGCTCCCCAGCGACGCTCAGTGACCGCACCACATGCTCCGGTGTCAGCTTCTCCCATGCTGATGGCATGCTTCTCTCGCCAGGACCCTGGTCTTCTCTGCAGCCCATCAAAGAAGACGCCACCGCAGCAAGCAGACAGATGCTTCTGCGGGGCACCGTTGGTACGATTCAAAGGACACCGTCCCAAGGAGTACTGTTCGGATCGGTGCCGCCAACGGGCCTACCGTCAGCGACAGGCGCTCAAGCGCTGGGAACACCGGGGATCGATCGTCATAGGATGATCTGGATACGCTCGATGAAAAAAACGCCTAGCTTGATCTTGGGCTATCCATCACGACCCGGTCCGATCCAGGTCCTTTTTCCGCTTTCAATTGTAGGATTCCTGCAAGGTCCATGTTATCAGTTTCTCATACCTAGCTTGATGCTGCTCACGGAAGGAGTCATGAAAGTTATGCACAGTAGAGCGTTCTCTGGCTAAATCACTAGCGATAGCGGCCCAGCATATCTTTATTAAGATCCTTGCTATGCTCCTCTAGTCTCTCCCTATCCCATTTCTCCATCTGCCTTCGCAACAACTCAAGCCCTTTTGGCTCCCTCTGCTCTATGAGTTCCTTGCTATTCTCTCTATTTGGGGTCCCGCTACGATCCGGATTGCTCAACTCTGGATTCCCGGAGGACCATTGATGCTGTGCTAGATTGGCTCTGTACCCCGGCATGCGCCTTTGGGCCTGACTCTCCGGGGACTGCGGAAGATCCCGCACCATCGCTTGGAACTCCCGACGCTGCCACATCGTTGCTTGGGACTCCCGACGCTGCCGCATCATCGCTTGGAACTCCCGACGCTGCTGCACCATCGCTTGGGACTGCGGAAGATCCCGCACCATCGCTTGGGACTGCGGAAGATCCCGCACCATCGCTTGGGACTGCGGAAGATCCCGCACCATCGCTTGGGACTGCGGAAGATCCCGCACCATCGCTTGGGACTGCGGAAGATCCCGCACCATCGCTTGGGACTGCGGAAGATCCCGCACCATCGCTTGGGACTGCGGAAGATCCCGCACCATCGCTTGGGACTGCGGAAGCAGCTCAGGCCGTGCAATATTTGCTTGTCTTATTGCGTCGTTCTGCCAGCTCCTCCCTTGATACTCCGAACGCTGCTCAGGCCGTGCAATTTCTAAGTTAGCTGATGGATTATTGCCCTCTCGGGGCCTCGCTCCTGATGAATCACCTGCGTTCTGTCGTCTTCTTTCGGGTAGAATAGATGGCATAACTTATACTCCTAACACATCGATCGCTATTTTTATACAAAGGATAGATCTGCCGACCAGGAAAAACCAGAGGGAAAGAGGCCCACTTGCCAAGATGACTTGCCGCAAAATTTCTTGCTGCACCCTCAGCTCGGCCAACGGTGACGATTGCTCGGCCGCTTCACCCATCCATCAGCAACGCGACCACCTGGCACGTTGGGGATCTCCTCCTGGATACAGCCGAATCGTCCATATGTACGCGTGGATTTCCCCCCAAAGGATCCATCGGTGCGTGGGGAGCGCAAACGGTACCCACCGTTCTCGGGGTCAGCACATCTAAACTTGAAAACTGTACGCTAAGGTTTGGACACGCTGATCCGATACTTGATCTAAGCTTCCAGGCCTTTCAAAAAAGGCGAAGGCTAAGCAGAAAAAGAAAAAATCGGCTCGCCAAATGAAGCTCTTCCCTTAGACGATAGAGAAGGGCTAAGGTTTACGTGAAGGTAGACAGAAGATTATCGAAATAAAGTCTATTTAAGCTTGTGGTTACTCTATTTTTGCAAAGCAAGTTTTTCTCCAATTCTAAATTGAATCAAACTAAAAATGAGCGTGTTTACTACAAATATACAAACAATAAACCCAGAATTAGCAAACGTTAGTCCTTTAAGCGTTAAAAGTGTAAGTACCACTCCGAAGTTTGTCACTATCCATGGCCATGCTAGTTCTGTATCGGGATGTTTGTATGCTTTAACGAGTGTAGGGATAGCCGCTAAAACGTTAACCAAAATGCTAAATGTTATTGCTATATTTCCTACTTTCGTAATTAACCACAAAATTAAACCGAAAATTGATAGCACACCACAAATTAAATCAAATCCGGTTATCCTCCACGCAGCTTTTTTATTTGCAAATGAAGCTACAAATATAGTAAGTGGTAAAAAACCCGTACTGAATGTCATTAAAGATTCTAAGCCTACACCTTGCTTTATCTGTGCGGCAAAAGCGATAAATGGGGCAATTGACCAAAGTAAGAAAGATACTCTATTTGGCTTCACTTTTCCTCGAACTGTATCGACTAAATAAGCCAATGCACCTATAGCACCTATAAGAGTTCCAATAATTACAAAATTTTGATTTAGCATATTGAGGTTATCCTTTCTTTTAATTGCTGTATAAGGGGTCAGCGTATCGAAACCTGAAAACTGTACGCTACGTCTGAAAGATGGGGGAGCAGCTTGGAAAAAAATACGCTCGTAGCTCAACTTGATAGTTATCAGATGCTTCAAGACCCTGATGTTGGCGTCTCAGGGCCAACATCAGGGTCTATCAGAAGAGACTTGATCACGTTTCCTCTAGACCTTTCTCACTCAAATGGAGCGACGGCTTTTTGCATCATTCGCAGCTATCTTTCTACCATGCGCAAGCAGGGTCGCTCAATACTGGCTGTCATGGCTGCGGTTTTTGCTGGTGCTCCTTTCCCCATTGCATGGGCTACTGAGTAGTTACTTTCTTCTCTAGTAAAAATCCCCTTCTAAAGCCCCCAAATTCTCCTTGATCTGGCATAATAATTTCCCCTCATATGCATAGAACTTACAGGCAAGTTCTATGCATACAGCTAATACGTAAAAAGTAGGTAACATTCAACAGAGAATGCATACACTCAAAAGCCTATCTTACAAAAAGCCTTTGCTTGGGGGCAAAAGAGGGACAAGTTTCAGGACAACATGAAACTTGTCGGAGAACGCTTGTCGGAGAATAGCCATTCTCGGTCATGGCTCTCCCATCTCTACGTTCCACTTTCCAGGCAGGCGTGGGCAGAGACAGGGGAATCGCGATTGTGGTCACGTTCATCAGGCTGATATTAAACATCAATTTGAGGAAAGATAGTCTACTAGACCCCATTAGCAAGGGAGTCGGTTGACCACCGGCTCTTTTTTGTGCGCACGCACGAGGCAACTCGTGAGGTGCTGTAAAAAGTGCCAGGGGATTGGCACGTTTTGTGAGACGTTGCGGCGGTGCAACGTCCGACCAGTGGGCCCGGAGGGCTGTCTTTGGTGCTGCCAGGTGAGGATGGCTTTTCCTAGGAGTTCAGGAGATCTTGTATGCGTATGCCATGCTCGCTGCGTCTTGCGTGCCTTTCTTCTCTAGTCGTCTCTGCGGCAGTCGTCTCTGCGGCTGCATATTGCACTGGGGTCGCAACCTGCTCCTTGATCATCCTCTCGTACTCGCGTACGAGTTGGGCTTGCGCAGGATCAGCCTGCTCCAGCCGCTGCATCGCTCCTCTGCCTCCTCTCAGCTCCTGCTTATAGTGCGCATAGGCCTCATAATGTGCCGGTGTAATCTGCTTGCCCTGAATGTCTACCTTTATTCGCCTTGTCTCAGCTTTTCGTTCAGTGCGCAACCGCTTTAGCTCCGCTTTTTGCTCGTTTGTCCCATTTTGTATGACTCTGCTGAGTTGTATGAAAAGCGTATATGCGGCTGGGGCATCTCTGTTCATCCGCTCCATTCCTCCTGGGCCCTTGTACGTAGTGCTGTGAAGCGACTCGGCGTCCAGGTGGGCGCGGGTGAGCGTGATCTGGTCGCGGGGGATGTCAGCTGTCAATTTCGGTTGGCGTTCATCGCGCAGCCGCTGCAGATGCGCTTTTTGCTCTTCTGTCCCACGCTTCTTGACTCTGTTGAGTTGCTTGAAAAGCGTATATGCGGCTGGGGCAGCTGCCTTCATCCGCTCCATTCCTCCTGAGCCCTTGTACGTAGTGTTGAAAAGCGACTCGGCGTCCAGGTGGGCGCGGGTGAGCGTGATCTGGTCGTGAGGGATGTCAGCTGTCGACTTCTGGCGCTGGGGACGAAGCTCACGCGGAGCAGGAGCAGCTGTCGACAGCTCATACAGAGCATGGGCAGCTATCAACTCCCGTTGACGTAGTAGATCGTAGTGCTCACTCATCTGCTCAGTGGAGTGGCGCAGGCTGGTCTCCAGGTGGGGGTGGGTCTGCTCTTTCGGTCTGATCTCTCGGGGTTGCGGCATGGGATGAATCCTTTCGTGGGTTTTAGGAGCAGTGTAGCATAAGGGTCAAGGCGTGTGAGAGGACGCAGAGGGGCGTGTGAGCGGGAAGGGGTGAGGGAAGTGTGGGGGTGGCGGCAGAATGGCGGCTGGTGGCGATTGTGGGGTATGCAGTGCGCTGGTGAAACGTGCCAGTGTGGATGGTAATGATTGTGGAAAGAATGCAGGAAAGTGGGACGGTGCGGCGTGTGGATGAGCGAGCAGGGGAGCCGGGCAGTGATCAGGACAATCACATCTCATTTTTGGAACTGGCTTTACAAGCTGCCTCATAATAAACCAAGTTTTTAATCCCTGCGGTGTAGATGCACACCACGAGCCGCTTAAAAATTTAGATGCGATTGCCCTGGGGCAGTGATCCGGATGCTTGACAAAACGCAAAGGAGGTATACCACCTGGATCGAAGTGATCAACGGACGAGCGGAGCGAGGAGAGCAGTCAGAGCGAGAGCGGCAGTTAGAGGAGCGGGAGCGACAGCTCGCAGAGCGCGAGGAGCTGCTAAATCAACAGCTTGCGGAACGGGAGCGGCAACTAGAGGAGCGAGAGCGGGCCATGGCCGCGCCTCCTGAGCCAGAGCTACCCAAGTTCGGGACGGGACCATCTGACTACTTGGATCGTGACGAGCGGGCGTTTGGAGCAGATAGCGAGATTGTCAGCAGTCTGGAAGAGGCAGTAGCAGACTTTATCTCAGATCGGGGCGGCCTGGATGGTCTGAGTGTCGATGCAACTGAGTGGTTAGAGTCTCCAACGATCTCAGCGGTGTTTGACCAATATTGGGTGTCGGGCGGGTTCACGGCTGATCAGGTTGTTGAGGGGGTGGTGAGCATCAACAATATCAAGATCACAGAAGACGAGGACGGCTCAATTCACATTGAGTTTGATTATGAGTCCGAAGTAGATGGGGAAGACGGCGACTATGTGGTGCAAGGTCATGCGAGCACATGAGGAGGAAGAGGATAGAAATTAAGGCGCGGTGGTGTGCGGTTGGATGGACGTGAGAGCGAGAGTGAGGGCGAGTACACCGAAGCAGTGGGATAGGTCCACCAAGGTCCACGGAGGTCCACGAAAGAGCTGAGAAACGCGTTTCGTGGACCTCCGTGGACCAGATTGAGCGTCCACGAGATGTCGTGGACCTCCGTGGACGGAGAGCCGACCAGGGCACGCCACCTGGTCGACTCTTTGTATGTAGGCAGCAACCAGCGCCTGGTCAGGCAAGCTGTGGGGTTATTGCTGCTGGTTCGGCGAGTCTGTCAAGACTTTTGTGTATGTATTTTGCTCTATTGGGGAAAACGCTCCCCAAAGAGCAAAGCAAAGCAATTGAGCGCTGGCACCCAATGGTAAATGGGCATGGTCCACTTTTTGGCAATATTGAACATGGCCAGGTACACGACTTTGTAGACGGCTTCCTCGGAGGGGAACATGCGGTGGTTCCGTGTCACCTTGCGCAATGACATGTTGACTGACTCAATTGCGTTGGTGGTATAGATCACTTTGCGAATATCTTCTGGATAGGTAAACAACGGGATAACATGGCTCCAGTGGCTTCTCCATAACTTACTGATGCTCGCATATTTTGGGTCCCATTTCTCTGCAAACAGTTCTAACTGAAATTCCGCTTCCATTTCCGTGGCGGCGGCATAGATCTGCTTCAAGTCGGCGGCCACCTCCTTGCGGTGCTTGTAGGACACATATTTGAGCGAGTTGCGCACCATGTGCACCATACACAGTTGGACCTGGGTCTGCGGATAGAGCGTTTCGATGGCTTCGGGCAAGCCAGTGAGCCCATCCACACAAGCGACAAACATATCTTTGAGTCCCCGATTGTGCAACTCGGTGAACACGGAAAGCCAGAATTTGGCGCCTTCGTTGTGGCCTAACCACATTCCAAGCAATTCTTTTTGGCCCTGCATGTTGACCCCTAAAGCCAGATAGAGGGCGCGATTGATGATGCGCTGGTTCTCCCGTACTTTGACCACCAGGCAGTCCACGTAGACAATCGGGTAAAGCACCTCCAGCGGGCGATTCTGCCACTGACGCACCTCATCAAGCACGGCTTCGGTGACATTGGAGACAAACGTGGCTGAAATGTCAACACCATAGAGCTCCTGGATCTGCGCTTGAATATCACGGGTCGTCATGCCACGGGCGTAGAGCGCCAGGATCTTCTCGTCAAAGCCCTCCAGCCGTGTTTCATGCTTGGGGATCAAGACAGGCTCAAAACTGGCATCACGATCCCGTGGCATGTCAATGCTCACCACTCCTTGTGATCCTTTGAGGGTTTTGCGGCTGCGTCCATTGCGGACGTTGGTGCATTCTTCAGTGCGCTTGCCATGCTTAGGATAGCCGAGATGTTCTTCCATCTCTGCTTCCAAACAGCGTTCGATCAACGCGCCAGTGAGTTGTTTGAGAAATCCGCCTTCAGCGAGCAGCTGTTTCGGATCGCTGCATTCTTTGAGCAGTTCATCAATGAGTTCGCGTCGAATGGTCATACGTTTTTTCTCTTCTTCCATCTTCCTCATCCTATTATACGTTACGTCTTACGTATCACGTATTACGTATTATTTACACAAAATATTTTACACACTCTCTGCCGTCTCCGGGTGATCGTTGCCACCCGTTCATCTCCGTCTATCCACTGCCTGTCGTATCAATATTTCAGCTGCTCAACGTTCTCACGGAGAGTTGGTAGACGCACCAATTGCCCAGTGTGTTTGCTACTTCTTGATGATCAGGCCTCGCAGTTTGTTCCAAAGGGGCCTAGGCCTCATGATAAAACCAATCTGCACGATCGACATCACGGTTCCCAGTCATCTCACCGCCCACTAACAGAATACGAAAACACAAAGCTCATCGAAGATAGTGGTTCAACACCACATCCACGCGTTCATGGCCCAGAGCATGCGAGACCTGGTGCGTTGCCGCGATGTCGTAATCCGTTGCCTTGAGTCGCCTGCCTGCTGGAGGTAACGTGCGATCGGGGGCATGAGACAGGTAGCGTTGCTGTGCTGACGCGCGCCGATAGCTCTGGACATCCATCGCCTTCGGAATGTGCTCGAAGACGTGCTCATTCGGGTCTCTTCCCTGAACCACGGGCTTGATAGCATCTGCATAGTCGGCAAGGACCGGCACTGTTCTCGCCTTGCCGCCTTTCCCATTTCTGACAGAGACCTCGATCGCGCCGGACTCTGTGCAGTGCACCTCCTTGATGAGAAGTTCGCGCAGCTCGGCGTGCCGCAATCCGGTTGCACGTGCGAACAGGACCAGATCAGGCCAGTGCGCCGGTTGAAAGTGGGCATCCTGCCTGACCGGTCCACGCGAACGAGTGATGCTCTTTTGGGTACGTGATGGAAGCACCACCTCAGCCGCCAGGTGGTGATTGCCGAACACCTTGCGCAATGCCGATCGCTGCGTCGCCAGGGTATAGGGACTCTTCTGGGCCGCGATCTGTTCTCTCAGGTAGCAGCAGGCCAGTTCATCCAGCCGCTCATAGAGCTGCGCCAATCGCTTAATGTCGTGATTGGTTCTGGCCCAATTGACAAACGCAAAGACCTGCTGCTGATAGGTCTTGCGCGTCCCGTAGGAATAAATCTGCTCCGTCACCACTGGCCAACACAGTTCAGGCATGCGTAGGCGCAGCTCTTGCTTGGCCTGATAGCGGCTCTGGCCGATTGCCATCAAACTATCCAGGAGCAACTGCGTTTCATAGATGATGCTAGGCCGACTTCCCATCGGCTCGACCGACTTCCCATCGGCTCGACTCCTTTCACAACAATAATCAACAGACGATGCCAGGTACACGGTTTCGCACCACGAGAACAATGGTCACGGTAAGGAATTCGGCGAGGTCTTGCCATCACTCAGGTGCCGTATGCGGGTGCCCCGAAACACTTCATCTGGCAGCGAAGCTGTTTATATCCACAAAAATTGAGGACCATCACCCCTCTCCTGAGCGGTAGAGAAGCGCAGCGCGATCGAAACGACAGGATAACGCACGACAGGGAACAATCGAAAAAGGTGGGAGGTGGGACTGATCAGATGCATCCTGGCCCTCACATACAGGTATGTGAAGAGATGCATCGTGTGTCAGTACCGCAGCCTCCTGGTCCCTGTTTCTCTGCCAAAGCCAGCTCAACACACTCTTTTCTCTGCGCAGAACACAGATAAAAGCAGGAGCGAATTGCGCGCCAAGGTGGACGGGAAACTCCACATCATAGAGCTGCAGCAGTTGTACAGCTGGCTCCTATGTATGGCCTACTCCACAAGAAAAGAAGGAGTACTCAGCCAGATAGTTACACTGTGAGCGTATCAAACCCGGTGGGAGACTCCAGGGGCAGCAGGTAGGTAGAAAGGCGTAGAAAACATCTCTTCGACGTTAATCACTGCAGAAAATATGATGTCATCAGGGCACATGTTTCTCATAATAATGCTTGTCGGCCCGTTTCTCACTTCACAGCCAGGCTGTACGGGGTTGTTCGGTACATCATACGCCTTTTGCTGTACAAAGACAGGATGTCTCTGTACCCGAGCGGATTGTACACATGAAATATGTACACGTACACCATTTCCATGGACGTGTACGGCAAAAGGCTGAACATCTTTCTCCCGAGATGGTGGAGGAAGAGCTAAAATAATATCCTACACAAACTGCATCAGCTCACGCGCGGCATGATAACGTTGGGCAATCGGTGTTGGCGCCTCGTAATGCCGTGCAGCTAGCACCTGTTGCTGCACTTGAGGGACTCGATGAGCTGACGAAAAGAAGCATGAAGAAAGCGGGCAGACCAAATCAGACCATTTTGTATGATTGTACAAAGTGTTCAAAGCGCGTAAAGGAGCGTCTCAGACTATATATAAACACTGGCTATTAGCTCGACTGGTGGATACTGGCCGTAGGCCAACCGGGACAACGGCGACAGATAAAAATAACAAGGCTATTGGCATCTCCTAGAACCAACCCGGTTGATCCTGGAAGGTGCCAGGCGCTGGGCTACCAGGGATGCATCATCGACTGATCCTTTCAATCTGCGACTGTGAATGAGAGTTTAACCATGGAAGCACATCGAAAAAGAGGAGAAGGCGAGCGAGCAATGCTCTCAGCATGCTTTTTTCCTGGTGCCGATCTTCTCGGCAACGTATACTGAGGAAGTGTTTTATTGAATGATACGATCATAATACGCTGGTCTCAATCACAATCTCGCCGTCACAACATGAACGAAAAGGAAATCCTTATATGCAATGTACCGTCCGTGGCGTTCCTCTCTTCTACGAATCCTATGGAACAGGTACTCCCATTATTTTACTGCATGGGTTTTCTAGTGACCATCGCCAGATAAAAGGCAGTATGGAGCCACTGTTTACCCAACAGCAGGGATGGCAGCGGATCTATCTCGACCTGCCCGGTATGGGACAAACACCTGGCAGTGTGTCTATTCAGGGGACTGATGACATCCTCGATGTGGTCGTCGATTTTATCGATGCGCTCATCCCTGGGCAACCGTTTCTTCTGGTGGGAGATTCGTATGGTGGATATCTGAGCCAGGGGGTGCTTCACTATAAGTTTGAGCAGGTTGCCGGGATGGCGCTCATTTGCTCAGGGCTGATTATGGAACGCTCCCAACGGGATCTTCCGCCGCGGGCGGTGATGGTTGAAGATCGCGCCCTGTTGACCATGCTGGATACAGCCGATGCAGAGGAATTTACGTCGATGGCCGTTGTGCAGGATCGCGACCATTGGGAGCGTTTTCGAGACGAGGTTCTCAGTGGAGCCAAACTAGCAGATGAAGCGTTTCTTCAAAAGATCCTTCAGCGCTACAGTTGTTCATTCGACGTTGGAAAACTTCCTCGACCTTTCACCAGGCCGGTTGTGCTTCTCGCGGGAAGGCAAGACCATATCGCAGGGTACCGCGATGCCTGGCGCATTCTAGAAAACTATCCCCATGGAACGTTCGCGGTACTCGACCGCGCCGGTCATGATTTGCAGATCGAGCAACCTCACCTCTTCAATGCTCTGGTCAGCGAGTGGCTCAATCGAGTACGGGAGTCGATGCAATCATACACACTCAACGAGATGAGTTAAAGGGTGCATCATCACTATCGATACTCTCCACACACATATTATCTAAAATTACTTCATAGATATAACATATCTCTTCCCCTGACTAATTTCATGTATATCTCATGAGATGCGCATGAAATTCTAGTCCTGGTCTTGGAGAGAAACAATTAGTATTCAAATCATTCATTGCAAAAACACCTTTTTTCTCACTACAGCCGCACTTGTTAACCCAACCAGAAAAAAAGCTTCATCGCTTCACTTTCCAGATGTGACATTCTGTAAGGGCCAACTCCAAACACAGAAGAATCCATCGAAAAGGAGAGCAATATGAAGCCGTCTGACCATACCATATCACAGTCAACCAGGACTACCCTGACCGATGTCGTGCATTGGAACCGGGAATTAGAACACGTCCATAGCCGCATTGCTCCTCGTTTTGCCCGGCCCGAACCCTGGCTTCGCGTGCTTGCCTATCTGCACGGTTTGCTCAGCGAGATCCCGCGCAAAAATGGTTGGCAGATTGCTGAGCATGCCAGGGAAGCGCGCCCTGATGGGATGCAGCGTTTGCTGACCAGCACCGTTTGGGATGCCAATCTGGTGCGCGATGACCTGCGTACCTATGTCCTGGAGCGCATCGGTGACGTTCAAGCGATCCTGGCCATTGACGAGACCAGCTTTCCCAAACAAGGACGCAAGTCCGTAGGAGTCAAGCGTCAGTATTGCGGGACAGCCAAACGGCTCCAGAACTGCCAGGTCGGTGTTTTTGTCTCCTACATTGGTACACAAGGACACACCTTACTGGATCGTGAGCTCTACATTCCCAAATGCTGGTTCGAGGATTCTGAACGCTGCCGTGAAGCGGGGATTCCGGAAACGGCGCATTTCCAGACCAAATGTGAGTTAGCCAGACGGATGCTTGAGCGGGTTGACCAGGCGCAGATCCCCGTTGCCTGGGTGGTCGCGGATACCGTCTATGGAAGTAATCAAGATCTGCGCGATTGGCTCTTTCTCCATCACTCCAGCTATGTGCTGGCGGTGAGGTGCGATGAACCGGTAGAAATCATGACCCCACAGGGACGCCAGCGCATGACGGTCGCAGAAGCTCAGGCGCGCTTTCTGCACACACACGATTGGCAGCGTCTCTCGATGGGTGAAGGCACTAAAGGACCACGCTGGTTTGACTGGGCCGTTCTCCCCATGCTGTATCGATGTGAGGATGATGGACGGCACTGGTTACTCATTCGCCGCCATCCGACCGATGCCACTGACCAAAAGTATTACGTTGTCTTTAGCCCAGCGGGGACTCCCCTGTCCGTGATGGTGAACGCCATTGGAGCACGGTGGGGGATTGAGGAGGATTTTCAAACCGGCAAAGGCCTGGGGCTTGATCAGTATGAGGTACGCACCTGGACCGCCTGGTATCGACATATCACGCTCGTGATGCTTGCGCTTGCTTTTTTGACGAGTCTGTGTGTCCAGGATCAAGCGATCAAGACAGCAAGCCGAGAAGCCCCGCAACACGCGCTCTCCCCCCAGCCATTGACGAGGCCTGAGATGTGTCACCTGCTTGGTCACCTGATCTGGCCTGTCCCTCACAATGTGTCGTTTCTGCTCGCCTGGTCTTGGTGGCGAAGGTGCCATCAGCGCCGAGCGAGCTATTACCATATCAGACGTCGTCTCAAGGCAGGATAACCGTCCTGTTTTCTTGCTTACTTCCGTTCCTGGTGGGTGTGAGTCTCTCCATCCACAGTCGCTCCTGGGGAAAAATCCCCGGGAATGTTCCCCAGGATTTTTCCCGGGGATTTTTCAGGGAATCTTCCCTGTGTCGTCTTCTCGCGTGAAAGGAGAACTGATGATGACCACGTTTCCATTGTTGACGTGCTGTGAACTGCTCAGCATTGATCCGAAGACGTTACGAAACTGGCTACGACAAGCCAATATGTCACTGCAGGTGCATCCCACCGACCGGCGTGCTAAATGTCTGAGCATGGAGCAAGTGCAGCATCTGGCGGCCCTGCACCATCGGGCCCTCCCGTCAAACCGAACTGAGACGTCATCGGTGAGTGAACCCATTCCCTTGCCAGATGAGGCCACTCGGCTCAAGCAGATAGCCTATCTCGAAGCACAAATGGCCTCGTTCCACCAACAGCTTACTCAACTGTATCAACCTCCTCCAGTCATGTTGCCAACTCCTGCCCAGCAGAAACAGATCATGCTACAGGAGGATGTGCCAACGAGTGCCCAAGAGGTGAGCGGGGATGGCGCACCTGATACAGGACGTCAATACAGTTGGATTCCACTGCCTGCTGAAAGCCGCCGCCGCCGGGTCGTGCCTCTGATCGAATATGGGGCAGCAGGCACCTACGTGATCGTGTGTCCGCAGCAAGGAGAACTGCTCCTTGCTCCAGATACTCCTGCGTGGTTTGCCTGGTTAGCTTCCATCTCATCCTTTCGTTTTGTCGGGAAGGCCGGGCGTTTGGGTGCATGTCGGGGATATGATCAGGGACCAAGGCGGACCTGGTATGCCTATCGCACGATCCATCAGCGGGATTACAAGCACTATCTGGGCACCACGGATCATCTGACGATCTCATGTCTGGAACATATGGCGGCAACATTCCAATCATACGTGGAGTAGTGCTCCTTCACTGAGCCATTCTACGTTCCTACTGCTCTCTGCCTTCACACAAGTGCGGCTGTAGTGAGATGTTCTACCTACTCCTCCGCTACTCCCCCCTTCACCTGCCTGCTGCACCAGTGCTATCAGTCCCAGAGCAGTATGATCGGAGTAGATCGCGTTCCTCGATAGAGGATCAAGCATCCCGAAAGATACTGTACGATCACCATAGTTACAGAAGGATTACAGCAATGCAGCAGGAACATGAACACAATATCCAGCCACTGCTCCTCACCGTTCCACAGGCAGCTCGGAGTCTCGGCATCTCTCGTGCCAAGCTCTATGTGCTGCTCGCACAGCAGCAAGGGCCTCCGGTCATTCGTTTTGGGAGATCCGTACGCATCTCCGTCGACTCTCTTCAGAAATGGATTAAAAAACAGGAAAACGTATCTCTGTAAGTGTCCTATTTTCTGGGAGCCTGGCTTCAGGATACTGCGCAGCCACACGTGCTTCCAGAAATGGATATGCTCTATCAGCATCGGCCTGGCAACCCTGTAGAAGTAAGAGTTTATGTTTTTTTGACTATAAGAATAGACATACGTGAATGTAATTACTTATCGCTCATTTTTTCTCCAAAGGTACGCCTCTTCTTTCATGAGCAAGCTCAATATGATACGATACAGGTGTCTGCTAGTTGGATAGTCGGGCACTTGATATGAGAAGGAGTGCCCCTATGGTTGCAAAACGCGGACGAGGTGAAGGGTCCATTTACCAGAGAAAAGATGGCCGCTGGACTGCCGAGATCTCCGTTGAAGGCGGAAAGAGCAAGTTCCTCTACGGGAAAACGCGGAAGGAAGTCCAGGAAAAGTTGAAGGTCGCCCTGTACGAGCAGCAAAAAGGCATGCTCGTGACGGGTCCACAGCAAAAGGTCGGGCAGTTTCTCACCCACTGGCTAGAGGACGTGCACAAGCAGAGCATCCGCTCTCGGACGTACGAGCGATATGAGGAGATTGTACGGTTGCACCTGGTGCCAGGAATCGGACATCACCAGCTCCAAAAGCTCTCGCCGCAACATATCCAATCATTTTATAAGAAGAAACTGGAGGAGGGTCTTTCAAACACCACCGTCATTAGCTTTCACAATATCCTGCACAAAGCCCTGGAAACAGCTGTCCGCTGGAATCTGATCGGACGCAATACGTGCGACCTGGTGTCGCCACCCAGGCGAAAGCGCTTTGAGATTCAACCGCTCACGATGCAGCAGATCCACCAGTTCCTGGCCGTGGCCCACGGACACCGGCAGGAGGCGCTGTTCATTCTTGCTCTGGCGACGGGCATGCGCCGGGGAGAACTCCTTGGACTTAAGTGGCAGGATATCGACATGAACCGGGGCGTGCTGCAGGTACGCCGCATCCTTTCGAGGATCCCGAGCAAGCTTCCGGGCAAGGGATTCGAGGAGGCCGAGCCAAAGACGGAGAGGGGGCGACGGAGCATCGTCCTCCCACCCTTTACCATCGAGGTGCTGAAGCAGCACCGGATCAGACAGTTGGAGGCAAAGCTCAAGGCGGGCCTGGACTGGCAGGAACATGATTACGTGTTCTGTACGTCAATCGGGACGCATCTCAACCCGACGCGGGACGTCCTCGCGGTGCTCAAATCCTTGCTGGTTGAGGCCGGATTGCCCCATATCCGCTTCCATGATCTCCGGCACAGTTCGGCGACGATGCTGCTCGGCATGAAGGTACATCCAAAGATCGTCCAGGAGATCCTGGGGCATAGCCAGATCAGCATCACAATGGATATCTATTCGCACGTGCTCCCGACGATGCAAGAGGAGGCAATGAACAAGCTCAATGACGCGCTACAGCAGTAAACGGGGTTTCCTGTCAGCTCTCCTGTCAGGAGTCCATCAAGGAAGCAGAAGAGAATACGTAAAGCCAGCTGTAGAGCCAGTTGGGACGGATAAAAAGCACAGACAGGGTTCGAATCTCTCCTTCGGACAGGACGCCGAAGCCCGCTGTTTTGAGCGCCTCCTTGACGCGCTGAATAACCTGTTCGTACGGCCCTGCCAGCGTTGTTCCAAAGCTATACGTCTGTTCCATCGTTCTCTCCCTTTGTCTCATACTTTGCGCCTATGGCTGACGTGACGGCGCCTCATCGTCGGCGGAGGCTGCAAGATGCTCACGCATCTGCTCAAAAGTCGCGGTGTCGATCTCGCCCCGTGCGTAGCGCTGACAGAGAATCTCGAGTGCGGAGGGTCCGTTTGTCAGGGGAACAGGACCTTGTGGGCTCAGCATATTTGTTCTCCCATCAAGCCAACGGATCAGCGCCCAGGCGAGGACAACCAGCAAGGCGATCCAAAGCACCATGCTCAACGCCATCATGAGCCATCCCCAGCCAAAGCCATATCCCCACATCATAGGTCTACCCTCGCTTTCTTTCTCATACATGAGCGTAAAAACAATTACCATCAGTACACGTTCTCTCCCTTAGCCTGGCACACATTTCTGAGTCCTCTCTGAGGGAGAGCTGAATCTCCGCTGAGTCAGAGCCATGAGCGGACACGTGTTTGTTCGCTTCCAGACGTGCTGCATCTTCACCCTGTCCTCTGTACCATCCTCAGCCAGCCCTCAGTTTTCCTTCAAGCAGGCCTCAACAGGATAGCTCATACTCACCTGTAGAGAGAACCACAAGACGCGTTCATGGAGAAAGGGGTGTACACATGATACAGGGAACACCAACGCAACGGTCAGGATCGCAGGTACAGGACCCGATTTGTGGCATGGTGATAGACGCGGCACAGGCGTTTGCTACGCGCACGACAGGAGATGGAACACTGTACTTCTGTTCGGCGCGCTGCGTTCAGCACTTCGACCGTGAGCACACCGGTTCAGCCACCACCGGCGTTTCGGGGGCCGCGCAGCTTCTGCGGGTGGACCTCCCCATCCTCAACCAGGATGGCTCTCAGGGAGCAGCCCGCCTGCAAGAGCTCCTCGCGGTTGTGCCAGGTGTCATCCAGGCCACGGCCAATCCAAAGAGCCAGCTGCTCCGTGTGGCCTATGATCCGTCTGCCATTTCCCTTGACTCGATCATTGACCAGGTGCACACGGCTGGATATACCATCGGGGTCGCGACTACGCAGATCGACATCCAGGGAATGCACTGTGCCTCCTGCGTTGTCCCCATCGAGCAGGCCCTCCAGCGAACGCGGGGAGTGCTCACCGCCGCCGTCAATCCAGCGACCAGCCAGGCACAGGTGGTCTTCCTCCCTGAGATGGTTGATCGAGCAGGGCTCACACAGGCGATTAAGTCAGCAGGCTACCAGGCGCGCGGCGAAGCGGCTCCAACCGAGACGACAATGGACCGGGCCGAGCAAGATAGGGCCCGTGAATATACGATGCTGCTGCGCAAATTCTGGTTCGCGGCCATCATCTCGCTGCCCGTCATCGTGTTTTCCTATCCGCAGCTCTTCCCCGGCCTGCGTGGCTGGCTCACACCGGGCAGTGATGCGCGACGCCTCGTCTGGGCCTTGCTCGGTCTGTTGACGCTGCCAGTGCTGGCCTGGGCTGGCAGCCACTTCTTTACCGGCATGTGGCAGGCGCTCAAACACCGCCAGGCCAACATGCATACCTTGATCGCCATTGGCATCTCCGCCGCCTGGCTCTATTCTGGCGTTGCAGTTGCTATCCCGCAGATGTTCCCTTCCATGGCGCTCGCGGAAGTCTTTTATGATGTAACGGCAGTCGTCGTCGCCCTGGTCAACCTGGGGCTGGCGCTCGAGCTGCGGGCCAGGGGGCGCACCAGCGAGGCGATCAAGAAGCTGATCGGGTTACAGGCGAAAACCGCCCGCGTGGAGCGCAATGGCGTCGAGCACGACATCCCCATTGAGGAAGTGCTGGTAGGTGATACCGTTGTGGTGCGACCTGGAGAAAAGATCCCCGTCGATGGGGTCGTGCTCTCTGGAGCTTCCTCGGTTGATGAGAGCATGATTACAGGAGAGTCCATTCCAGTAGAGAAACACGTCGACGACGAGGTGATCGGCGCCACAATAAACCAGGTGGGTACGTTCCGCTTCCGCACCACCAGGGTTGGAAAAGATACCGCGCTGGCTCAGATCATTCGCCTGGTGCAGGACGCCGAGGGCTCCAAAGCCCCCATTCAACGCGTCGTCGATCAGGTCTCGCATTACTTCGTACCAACGGTAATGATGCTGGCTGTCGCAGCAGCAGTCATCTGGTTCATCTTCGGACCATCGCCCGCCATCATCTATGCGCTCATTGTCTTCGTGACCACGCTCATTATTGCCTGTCCCTGCGCGCTGGGTCTGGCGACCCCGACCAGCCTGACGGTCGGCATTGGCAAAGGAGCTGAGCAAGGCATCCTGATCCGTTCAGGGGACGCGCTTCAGACCACCATGCATGTACAGACCATCGTCCTGGATAAGACCGGTACAATTACGAAGGGCAAGCCGGAGCTCACCAATGTCATTGCTGAGATGGGATTCGACGAAGACGAGCTGCTACGCCTCGCGGCAGCGGTTGAGCGCAGTTCCGAGCACCCGCTGGCAACAGCCATTGTGGAGGGCGCGCAGAGGCACCACCTGGCACTGGCCGAGGTCACCAACTTCCAGGCCATCCCCGGTCAGGGGGTCGAAGCGAACGTCGCCGGAAAACATGTGCGGTTAGGAAATGCCACCTTGCTCACCACCGCCACTATCCCGTTGGGACGGCTAGAAGCGGAAGCCCGGCGCCTGGCCGATGACGGCAAGACGCCTATGTACATCGCCATCGACGGGAAAGCCGCCGGTATTGTCGCTGTCGCTGATACCGTCAAGGAAGAATCCATCGCTGCCATTGCCGCGCTCAAGCACCTGGGACTCGAGGTAGTTATGCTGACGGGTGACAATCGGCGCACGGCCGCTGCCATTGGTCGCCAGATAGGGATAGATCGCGTGCTCGCCGAGGTGCTTCCCCAGGACAAAGCGCACGAGGTGCAAAAGCTCCAGCTTGAAGGGAAGAACGTCGGAATGGTGGGAGATGGGATTAACGATGCGCCCGCCCTCTCGCAGGCCGATGTGGGATTCGCCATCGGCACCGGCACCGATGTGGCAATCGAGGCGGCGGACATTACGCTCATCAGCGGAAGCCTGAATGGCGTAGTGACAGCGATCGCCATCTCCAGGGCCACCATGCGCAATGTGAAGCAGAATCTCTTTGGCGCCTTCATCTACAACTCCCTGGGCATCCCGATCGCGATGGGCATCCTCTATCCCTTTATCGGCGTGCTCCTGAGTCCCCTCATCGCCGCCGCAGCGATGGCGGCCAGTTCTGTCACCGTGGTGACCAATGCCAATCGCCTGCGCGGCTGGCATCTCAAGGAAAGAAAAAGCCATGCAACGGATACGGTATGAGCAGAAAGAAGAATGTGATGAACCTGACGAATATTCTGGTCCTGTTTGGAGGACTCATCGTGGTCAGCAGCATTGCCTGGTTCTTCTGGGGGCCACGCAAGAGCGGGATACGCGCAGCCGTCACCTCAAGTGGCTACCAGGAGGCCATGATCCTGGTCAAGGGCGGCTATACCCCTGATGTGATTATCGTACAGCACGGCAAACCAGTGCGCTTGAACTTTCGTCGCGAAGAGACCGCCGCCTGCTCGGAAATGGTCGTTCTCGACCAGTTTGGCAAGAGCGCCCGGCTTCCCACCGGAGAGATAGTGCCTGTGGAATTTCTCCCAGAGCAACCCGGCGAGTACGATTTCGCCTGCCAGATGGGCATGCTCCGCGGAAAAGTCATTGTGGAATAAAACGCACCCCGGTGAAAGCGCTATAGAAGCGTTGTGCCTGAAAAGCACAGCATTAGCAATCACCGGAGGTGGTTGAGAGCTGGCAGCAGGAAACCCGGCAACGTCAGTTACTCATGGAAGAGGCCACCCAACACATGCTCGAAGCAGCAGCGCTGAAGCCAGGTGATTGTGTGCTGGATATCGCGGCAGGAACAGGTAACCAGAGTCTCCTCGCTGCCAGGATAGTGGGACCGCAGGGAACCGTTCTGACCACTGACATTTCTGAGGCTATGCTCAAAGTAGCCGAGATGGCCGCACAATAAGCGCTACCAGTAGGAGACAGGCTTTCCGGGATTGCCGCATCCCTGCGGTCTCCCTCATGATTTGCAAGCAGATAGGTCCGGATTTTGCGTACCCCACGTTGGAGAGTGTGAAGATGCACCGGCTGATAGCGCCCGGGAAAGAGGCACTGGAGCTCACGAAAGATGTCTCCACTACTGCGAGATGGATTCGCCTGGATCAAGGCAAGTATCTGCTCCCACTGCTCAGCAAATGGATCTTTGCTCGTGTGCCGCCAGTCGTCTATGGGCATGACATTCCGGGATTTCTGGCCCTCATCATCAAGTGATGGTCCTTCCTGCTGTTCTCGCCCATCAGAGACTGAAAGTTGTGTAGGCCCGCCATAAAGCGTAAATATCTGCAGAGCAGGTGCCAACATCGGTGAGCCAGCAGGGCATCGGTCCATCTCACACTGAAAGACGGCCTGCTGCAACGGTGTCACCTGATCGAAGGGGCGCAGAGGATCAAGCCCCTTGGGCATCGCGCTCAGTTCTTGCTGTTGCGCATCAGGAAGGCCAGAGAATACAGCCGTTGCAAAGGTGTCCTGGCGGCATCATACACACGGCGTACCGTTCTTCCCTCTCTGTGCTTTGCAACCAACTCCATTGACGGTTGAAAGCGGTTAACGTACACATGCAAGGCACGGTATAGCTCAGCCAGCTGCCGACACGCATGAGTACCGCTTAAAGCACCGTACCCAACCACCTGGCGGACGATGGCTCCATTCTTCTGCTCAACAAAGCATTGATCCCGTTTCTCGTAGGGACGCCCTCGCGTAACGGTGATCTGCTCACGCGCGCAATAAGAAGCCACCGCGTCATTGATAAACTCGCCACCATTGTCTGTATCGATCCCGAGAATGGAAAAAGGGAAGAGCAAGCAACCGTGCTGCAAAGTGGCTACCACCTCCTTGCCCACGGTTCAGGAGAGGCAGGCACTCAGTCCATCCCGTCGCGACATCGATCAGCGTCAGCGTATACAAGCATCCTCCCTATCAGGCGATCACTGAGGCGGATAGGGAGATATCAAGCATGATGAACGCAGAGATCCAGCGAACCTATCCGAACCATAATATCCTCGATGAAGAAGCAGGCACCTTTGATAGCGATTCTCCCTATACCTGGGTGATTAATCCTATCGATGGAACCAGTAATTTTGGGCAGGCAAGCCCACTTTATGGCTGTATGCTGGGGCTGCTCATAGGAACCGATGCGGTGGTCAGTAGGCTTAAACGCGGATTACGTCAACCAGTATGTGAAGTACCTGACCGACCGTCGTCTGGAGGAACTAGGATTCGGCGCGCACTATCACGTGAATAATCCGGCCAAGTGGATGGCGGCGGCAAACGATGTGTTACAACTCGTCAATTTCTTTGAAGCCACAAACACCAGCTATGAAGTCAACGCTGGTTGACTTTTCCAGAAAAAATAATAAGCCTGACATTTGAAATGACCCTGTGCTGCTTTCTCCAGAGCCATAAGGATACTGATGTCGTATCTACCATCGTGTATTCGGGTCATGATATGACGCAAACGGGCAAGGAAAGGCTGCCGTTGGCTTATCGGCAATGATTGTTGGGTGGTCAGACTTCACATCATTGTCGAGTGCCTGAGACTGGCGTCCAACATATTCTTTGTGTAGGCTGGACGCCTTCTGCGAGCACCTGGTCAGCAAGTTATCTTTATGGCCACTCCTCCAACTTCCAGGCCATGTCCCAGAAGAGCCATTCGTAGCGTGTACTCGTCAAGAAGATTTCATGCAGGCGTGCTTCCTCGTGATCATTGAGGAAGAAAGCTCGCTGATCGAGTCGTTCACGAATCCACGTCCCGACGGCATCAAAATCTGGTGAGGCATAGGTGAGCAGCCAGTCTTGATAGGGATGGTCGGTTGCGGGAGGCATGGTACCTATCAGATGGCGGCCAACTTCTGCATAAATCCAGGCACAAGGGAGGATTGCAGTGAGAAGTTCAGGAAGCGTTCCGAAGGCGGCAATAGTTAACAAATGACGCGTATACGCATAGGTCGTTGGAGCCATAGGGGTGGTCATCATGTCAGTGGGTGAAAGCCCAAAACGTTCGCCATAGCGATGATGCAAGTCAGCCTCGACGAGGAGGGTGTTGAGCAAAAACTTGCCAAACTGCTCCATCTCTTCGTGGTCGGTGGTCTTGGTCGTTGCGTAGGCGAACGTTTTCGTCAGTTCATCCAAAAAAAGCGCATCCTGAAGGATATAGAACTGGAAATTGGCACGAGGTAACGTACCGTTGCCCAGGGCGATCACAAAAGGATGTTCTATCTGGCGTTGCCACAGTGGCAAAATACCATCACGAAGGCGCTCGCTCAGCCTGTGCTGCGTCCTGGCTGCTGGTGGTTCAAAAGGCATTGTTGACCTCCAAAAAAGAGGCAAAGGGAACCCGATCAGGGAATCACACAAGGAAACATGAGCGTTGTGAGGCCTCGAAAGAACATGAGTGTTGTTGTCATCGATGCATTACCTCCGCTGGCATTATCCAGATCAGGTTGAGGGTCCACCACACATTCCGGTCGTGTTCTCAGCCCGGCTTCACCGAGCTCCCCTTGCCGACGATAGATTGTTTGTTGACACCAGTATAACACACATGCATCGCCTCACCAAAACACTGTACGTGCGTTTTGGTCAAAATATGTGTCCATCGACGTTTTTTTCCTGGTTTCGTAGATGCTCCTCGACTGGTACTGACCCTTCCCCTCTTTGGGCCCATGTTGGTCGCTCTCCAGGCCTCTGTGATTCGCATCTTAAGTTGGTGCAGATGGGGGTTGATTTCGATACAATCGGGGATTCGTGCCTTCGGCCGATGACTTGAACGCCAGGCCGCTTCATCATTTTATGTATGGGAGCGAAATTGGGCGTTCGGTGTCCAATTTCGCTCCCATACATAAAAAATCTCCAGCCTTTTCTTAGACGATAAGAGCGTGGGCCAGCTGGCGAGCGGCTAGCGAGATGTCTTCAGCGTTGACGACGGCGGTAATGACAGCGATTCCAGTAGCGCCTGCCCGCATGACATCTTCCGCATTTTCGGGGGTGATGCCACCAATGGCGACCAGGGGAGTGGTATAACGCTTGCGAATGTCAGCGATTAGTTCAAGACCAAGCGGCTCACCAGCATCTGCCTTGCCACGTGTGGCGTAGATGGGCCCGATCCCGAGGTAGTCCGCGCCCGCGACAATGGCGGCCACGGCCTCATCCATAGAACCAGCCGAGATGCCTAGAATGCGGTCATGGCCGAGCAGTCTACGGGCCAGATCGCCCGGCATGTCGTCCTGCCCGACATGCACCCCATCGGCATCGACAGCTAAAGCGACATCGACACGATCATTGACGATTAAGAGTGCACCACGCTGCCTGGTAAGTTGGCGCAACGCACGCCCTTCCTCGATCAGGGTACGGGTACTGGCCAGCTTATCGCGCAGCTGAATCACGGTCGCTCCGCCATCAATGGCCTGCGAGGCCACCTCAAGCATACTTCGTCCACGCGACCATTCCCGGTCGGTCAGAACATGGAAGGCAAGGTTGGGAAGCATTTGCCTGCTCATAGGAAACTCACTCTCTGGCGCTCACACAGTTGTTCATAACTGAGGGACGCCACGGCATCCAACAAATGGGAACGAAATGTACCGGGTCCACCGGCTTTGACGGCGGCAACCTCACCAGCGACTCCCATAGAGATCAGAGCCGCAAGCGCCGCTAACCAGGGATCCGGCTCAATCGCCAGATACGCTCCAATCATACTGGTAGACATACAGCCGCTGCCAGTGATAGCTGCCAGTAGCGGATGTCCATTATCGACCTCGGCCATTCTCTCGCCATCCACAACGACGTCGCGTGCCCCCGTAATCGCGACCGTACAACCAAAGTGACTCGACGCGTTACGCGCAATAATCGATGGGGGAGTATCCGTCGAAATAGATTCCACGCCCCGCGTCACACCAGCCACGCCAATCAAGGAACCGACTTCCGAGGCATTGCCCCGTAACACCGCGATACGCAATTCCGACAGAAGACGCAAGGCATTCTGGGTACGAAAGCTGGTGGCGCCCGCGCCCACCGGATCTAACACGATGGGGATGCCACGTGCGTTTGCCCGTTTGCCTGCCAGCAACATCGCTTCAATCTGCTCCGCCGTCAACGTGCCGATATTCAAGACCAGCGCGCCAGCCAGGCTGACCATCTCTTCAACCTCTTCCAGAGCATGGGCCATCACTGGCAGCGCCCCCACGGCCAGCGTTACATTAGCAGTGTCATTCATAACGACCATATTGGTAATGTGGTGGACAAGTGGTCTGCAATCACGAATACGCTTTAACAGGCTGGCGAGTTCTTGCGCCTTTTGTGTACTCATTCATTCTTATCCTTTCACTAATACTGCAAGCATGGAAATAACAGAACAATAGGTATTCAATCTTATATTAGCGCGCCTCGTCGGGCGCCGCAGGCCCCTCCAGGTCACGATCTAGCAACCAGAAGTGGTCAACCGGACCATGGCCGTGGCCGATATGCAATGTATCCGCCTGCTGAATGGCGCCGGATATGTAACGCTTGGCACGCACCACAGCCTCCTCGGTAGGCCAACCACGCGCGATAAAGGCGGTGATCGCCGCCGAAAACGTGCAGCCTGTCCCATGAGTATTTTTTGTTGACACCCGTTCGGCACGCAGTTCACGAAACTCCTGACCATCGAAGAGAATATCAACCGCCGGGCCAGTGCTGTGGCCGCCTTTAACTACCACCAGGCGTGGACCAAGAGCATGAATCGCGCGCGCCGCCTCGCGCATCGCGGCTACATCCTGGACCGGACGACCGGCCAGCACTTCGGCCTCAGGGAGATTGGGGGTTACCACCTCGGCCAGCGGCAACAGCGTCGATCTCAGGGTCTCAATAGCCCGCTCTTGTAAGAGTTGCTCACCTCCTTTCGCCACCATGACGGGATCTACCACCAGCCGCAAGCGCCAGTGGCGGACGCGCTCAGCCACCACCTGGATAATCTCTGGACTGGATAGCATCCCCGTTTTGGCCGCCCCAACTCCGATATCCTCCATCACGGCATCGATCTGAGCCGCAATCATCTCCAGGGGTACCTCAAACGCGCTACGCACAGCCAGCGTATTCTGCGCCGTCAACGCCGTGATAGCTGAGGTCCCAAATACCCCTAGAGCCGCGAACGTCTTTAAATCCGCCTGAATACCCGCCCCACCCCCTGAATCAGAACCTGCAATTGTCAGAGCCCGTGGAGTTTCACCATGGGCGCCTTGCATAGCAGACATACTGCACTCCTTTCCTTTCTACACACAGATTTACACAATGCCGAACTACAATCGCAAAAACACTACCATACCCTGGGAGGATCTTCTTTCAAGCACCGAAAGTAGCCGCGTCCAGATACGCACCGTGATGCCCATAGACGGCACGCACGAAAATCATCTGTAGCGTCCCCGTGCGCGTCCCTGTCGCGCTCACCAGGCCATGAATCAGCGCCGCCAGAGCCGCCCCAAGCACGATCGTCAGCGCGCTATCAACCAATCCCAGTTGCCCGCAGCTCACACTGACAGCCAATAGGGCGCTTATGACCAGAACTCCTGTCAACAGGGAAACATAATTAGATATCACACCCGTCCAGACCATCGCCAATTCACGCGGCGAACCATGTCTCTCCAGCACGAGAACTGGCTCCATCCCCAGACGCTCCACCTTCAAAAATTCATCAGCGGACGTCGATTGCTTATCAGTAACTTTTACCTCTTCAGACATATCGGAACACCTTTCCGCTCAGGCATAGGTCTTGCAAAGGCAAATGTGACAACAAAAAATGGCACCAGCTAGCAGCCAGAGCCATCAGAGATTGCATTTCGGCAAATGTCACTTCCTACGCTGGCATTATCCAGATCAGGTAAATCGGTCGACAACGAACTGCAGGTTGTCCTCTCAGCCTGGCTTCCCCAAGCTCCCGCACCACTATTAAAATTAACAAGAGCAACACGTTAATAGTGCTATTCTTCTTTACTATATATCATAAGCAAGATCTACCGCAAGCTCACTTGCAGCATTGCTATTTTTATCTATTTCATGGATTCTATGCGGCTCCACCGCGTGGCGATGCCAGAAAAGCTTTCATGCATTGCTTCACGAGAATCCTCCCTCATCGGTCTACCAAACCTGCTTCACCCGGTTCTTCGTTCACTGTGCAGTGAGAACTCAAGCGCGTTCGTAGTCTTTAACCAAACAGAAAACAGGTGCTCCAGTAAATGACAAGAGGACGAATCGTTATGAGGCCCAGAGAGGCGAAGCATTCTCTATACTAATTCGTTGCCCTTAGCAACGTTGCTGTTGACAATAAAATGCGCGCATCCTATACTCTCTCCCAATGGTTGCTATTAGCAACAAATAGAAGAAACAGAAAGAAGTAGGAACGTCATGGCATCATCATCGCTCTCTGCTGGTGCATTGTTGCGTGAAGTGGCACGTTTACATGTGCAGTTGCAGCGCAATTGCGTCGCCTATTGCGGTGGGACAACGACCACACAATGTACCGTGCTCACCGAATTGGGCCGCAGCGGCCCGATGACGTTAGCAGAACTCAGCCACCGCGTCGGATTTGACAAAAGTTGGGCCAGTCGCGCCGTTGAGCACCTTGCGCAGGACGGTCTGGTGGAAAAGATCACCAGTCTACATGATCGCAGAACCATCCAAATCTCCCTGTCCGCACCTGGTGAGGCACGCCTCGCAGACCTCAACACCACCCTCGATAGCCTCGCCGCACAGACATTTGAACACATTCCAGCCGATCAACATGAGATGGTGCGCTCATCTCTGGAACTACTTCAGCACGCCTTATCCACGCTGCACGGTGAGGCGGCACAGGGGGAGCAAAGCGAAGGAGGAACGACATGGATGTGCGATTAGCCACACCAGCGGACGCCTCCGCCATAACCACCATCTACAATCAAGGCATTGAAGATCGAGTGGGCACCTTTGAGACACGGCTAAGAACACCTGAAGAGATCACGCGCTGGTTCGATGGTCTCCACCCCGTTGTCGTTGTCCTCAACGGCGAGGAGATCATCGCCTTTGCCTCAACCTCCTCGTACCGTGATCGGGAGTGCTACCAGGGGATCGCCGAATTTTCTATCTACGTCGAGCGCGACTGGCGGGGACGAGGTGTAGGACACCTCGCTTTGCAAGCACTCTTGAGAGAAGCAGAACGGGCTGGATTCTGGAAAGTCCTGTCGCGCATTTTCGTGGAGAACGCAGCCAGTCGCCACCTGGTCCGCTCCGTGGGATTTCGTGAAGTTGGGGTCTACGAACGCCACGGTCAGCTCGATGGCATCTGGCGTGACGTCGTCATTGTCGAACGCTTACTGAACGATGCAGCCAACCAGCAATGAAGGAAGCCCAAGCCAGCGAAACAGCAGCATGCGTCCTTTTTGTCCGGGCACCGTCTCTCTGTATGAGAACACTTGATGAAAGAGGATGAATTACCTATGACAGTTCATACTACACACCCGATCGTGATTATCGGTGCTGGTCCTGTTGGATTAGCAGCGGCGGCCCATGCGCTGCGCAACGGCGAGACGCCGCTCGTGTTCGAAGCCGGCGCCAGTGCCGGTGCGGCCATTCAGCAGTGGGGACATGTGCGTCTCTTCTCTCCCTGGAGATATCTCGTTGATATCGAAGCGCAGACACTCTTGCGAGAAACCTCGTGGACCATGCCTGAACCGGAGGGCTATCCAACCGGTCAGCAGTTTCTGGAGGCCTATATCACTCCCCTGGCGCAGACCAGTCAGCTTGCGCCATGTATTCGCTGGAATACCCACCTATAAATAATAAAACAGATTTCCGCCGCTAAATAGGCATCGGAATTTGACACACTCGTCAACATTCGGTATCTTTCGAGAAGAAAAGAGATCATGGGGCAGAGGCAATGAGAACACAATCGGTCGATACGTCCCCTGAGTTCGAACGGATACAGATTGCTCGCATCCGTGCCTTTTCTGTTGTCAAAAAGTTCACGTCGATCCGCAGTTGGACACAATCTATGGCGTATGCCAACCTTTTGACCCAATTGTTGCCACCAAGTGAACAGATCTCCACCGTCCTACAGATAGCGTACAGCAAAAGTATAGTGTAAAACAGGGACAACTAATCCCAACATGGTCAATCGGATTGCGGTTGAGAGGATGGCTGAAGCTTTTTGAGCAACATGACAAGTATCTCTTGCTCTTCGTCGCTCAACGACTGTACCCATTGTGCACTCTGGTGATACATATCTGGCTTGTACTGTTTCATCACGGTCAAACCGTCGTCGGTCAATTCGATCAATAGCATTCTCCGATCGTATTGATGGGCGAAACGCCTCACATAGCCCCGTTCTACCAGACCATCCAGGACTTTGGTAATCGCCCCACGTGTGACAAGTAGTCGTTCACTAATAACATGGGGAGGAAGCGGCTCTCTTGCTGCATACAGAACGCTTAAGACATTTGCCTCTAAACCTGAAAGACCATGTTGTTGCGTAACAGCAATAATCCGTTCCAGAAACAGGTCTCCTATACGTACAAGATGAATGATGCACTCATTAGCTCGTGAAAGATGCTCGGGCAAGTCAATATCAAACGTTCGACCAATCTGATGTGATGGTCCTCCTGCTGGCATGATTTTTCCTCTTTCACAAAAACTCTCACTTGTTTCGCTGATTAATTATATACCTATTCAACATCATTGACAAATGTAGTTTATTAAGTATACTATTTACCTGGTGAACAAAAAAAATATGTAAGAGGAGTTTCACAATGCTCAATGGACAAATCAGTCTTGAATTAGCGCAAAAACTTATTGCAGCTGTAGTTAAGGTAGCGAAAACACAACAGGTTGCTGTGACCGCGATGGTTGTAGATTGCGGAGGGCATCCTGTTACGTTAGCACGTATGGATGGGATGGCCTATCCTTTCACGGAGGTCAGTAGGCGCAAAGCGCTCACCGGATGTAGTTTCAATACCCCGACTCATCTCCTTGTTCAATACTTCGCGCACCAGCCTGAACTCTCTCAGGGAGTGCAAGCTACCCCTGAGATTCTCATTCTGGCAGGAGGGTTTCCTATTATAGTGAACGGAGAATGTGTTGGTGGCCTGGGAATCGCAGGTGGACGGGGGACACAGGATCAGGATATTGGCGCCCATGCTCTGGCAGCACTACAAGCTGAGCTATCAAACAACGAGAGTAAGTAGTCTTATCAAAAGAAGGAACAGAGTAATGCAAACATCTCAACAACAAGCAAGAGATAAGAATACCTTCGAATACAAGTGGATTGTTACCACCGTCGTGATCTTTGGAGCATTTATGAGCGTCCTGGATCAAACGATTGTCAATGTTGCTCTTCCACGTCTCCAACACGCTTTTCATGCTGATCTAAACGGAATACAGTGGGTGCTGACTGGCTACATCTTGACACAAGGGGTTATCACCCCTATGACACCATTCGTTTCAAGTCGGTTAGGCAATAAGAATAGCTATCTCCTTGCGCTCATCCTTTTCACGCTTGGATCGGGGCTGTGTGGATTTGCATGGAGTCTTCCAGCTTTGGTTGTCTTTCGCCTTCTACAAGGAATAGGCGCGGCTTTACTGACTCCGCTTTCTCTGACGCTTCTCTATAATGAGTTTCCTGTAGAGCAACGAGGGGTGGCAACCGGACTTTTTGGTATTGCTGCCCTACTCGCTCCTGCTGTAGGACCAACACTGGGTGGGTATCTCGTTACCTATGTCTCGTGGCAATTCATCTTCTTCGTCAATGTCCCTGTTGGTCTGGTTGCCATTCTTGCCGGAAGCCGTCTCCTGAGAAACGGGCAGTTGGGGAAAAAGATTCCCTTCGATGTTGCTGGCTTCCTGCTCGCCGCTAGTAGCCTTACATGCCTCCTGTACAGTTTCTCGGTGGTGAATAGTGACGGATGGAGTTCAATAAGAGTTCTTGGCTTGCTCGTTGGAGGAGTCTTTTTACTTGCCCTGTTTCTTTATATCGAATGGAGAGCTATGAAGCGCGGAAGACAACCGCTCATTGATGTAAGTCTATTTACTAATAGACCTTTCTTATTCGGAAATATAGTGAATGTCTTTATCACCTTTGCCTTCTTTGGCGGCTTGTTCCTCTTTCCGATCTACCTCCAGACCTTACGTTCGCTCAGTGCATTTGAAGCAGGGCTCTTGCTGTTGCCACAAGCGATTGCTTCCATGATGATGGCATTGATTGGAGGCCGTCTGGTAGATCGGGTTGGTGTACGCTTCGTTGTGCTTCCTGGTGTCCTGCTACTCGCGCTCGCAACATGGCTTTTTAGTACCGTCTCACTCACGACGCCTTTCTGGTGGCTCCAAATGCTCTTTCTCCTACGTGGTATCGCAATCGGCCTAACCCTGCAACCACTCATTGTTGGAACCCTTTCGGCAATGGGTCCAGCACAGATAGCTCAGGCATCATCGGTTGTTACCGTCGTCCGTTTCATCGCCACCTCGCTCGGCATCGCTATTCTTGCAACACTGGTTCAAGTTCAGGCGAAAGCACACCTTGCTCCCATTGTTCATCAGAAAGATGCACAATTATTCGCGCTTCAGGATGCATTAAAGCTAAGCGTTATCATCGTTTTTGCAGCTCTCATTGCTCTCTTCTTTCTACGCCCTGAACAGCGCCCGCATCGAAACAGGTAAGGAACTGAATTCGAACGAGAGCAAGATGCAGTTTCCTCTGAGGCAAGAAGTACCCTTTAAGCACTCCTCGACCGGCTCGCCAGTTGAAGGCTGGCTGCGCTGGAAGAGGGACAAGATGACACTGGACATCAAGGATACGCACGCTACAACTCCTTCACTCTTTCTCACAGACCTTCCTACAGACAACAGTATCTGTGATCGCTATCCCCTCACCATAGTACGGGTGGTTATTGGAGTGAACCCATTTTACCGGATAGCAGGCAAGTCAACTTCGTGGGCGTGAGGTATACAGCGCCTCAAACTCCGCGGGAGGGAGGTATCCCAAACTGGAATGCAACCGTTTGACATTGTACACTTTCTCGATAAAAACCATCAAATTCGCTTGAGCATCGGCAAAACTCTGATAGTCCTTCAGATACACCTCTTCCTGTTTGAGGGTCTTGAAAAATGATTCGGCTTTGGCATTGTCATAAGGATTATCCACATCCGACATACTGATCACGGCGTCAATCTGTTTGAGCTGTTCCACATACGCCTGACTGGCGTATTGAACGCCCCGATCACTGTGGTGAATCAACCCAGAACCAGGATGACGAGCAAGGACAGCCTGTCTCAATGCGGCTAGAGGGAGCGAGGTGGTCATCTCATGCGAGAGATGCCAGCCCACGCAACGCCGTGAGAAGGCATCGAGAATGCACGCCAGGTACACGAATGCATTCCTCAAGCGAATGTAGGTGATATCAGCCACCCAGGCTTGATCAAGCCTCTCAAGCTGCATCCCTTTTGGAGCAGGCTGTCTCCCACAAAACGCTTCGCGACAGACGATTTTGGGGCAGGCTGTTCGCACCATGGCGGCAGGCTGTCCTCAAAAAACGCGGCAGGCTGTCGTTAGCCACATTTTTGCACAAAAAAAATCGTTTCCCTCAGGAACCCTATCACATGCACTTCTCGTGAAGTGGCTTGCCATCAGGCCTGAGAGAAACGATTCTGCTTTAAGAGCGGGAGACGAGACTCGAACTCGCGACAACCTGCTTGGAAGGCAGGGACTCTACCAACTGAGTTACTCCCGCTAAGTCGGGGTGCGCAGACTCGAACTGCGGACCTCCTGGTCCCAAACCAGGCGCGCTACCAACTGCGCCACACCCCGTCAACACTGTGTACTATAACACCCCTCTAGAGCTTTGTCAAGCACTTTTTTTCACGATTCCGAAATAGTAGGAAAATTGTTTTCCCTATTCTGATTACTGTTCATCCTTACGCCGATAACGCAATTTCAGCAATAAGAGATTTAATTGCGTCTTGATGGTATACCAGGGCCCACGTCGCAACGGGGTGATGGTAACATTGCCGTAACGCATCGATTGGGGATGTCGTCGCGGTTGTACAAAGTTTGAGACCGCCACCAGCACCACGCCGATAAACCCGGCTACGGCTAAAATGAGGGTGATGATGTTTGACCCCGCCACGTATGCATATGCTCCGGCGAACAGTGCACAAATAATCGTTCCTAGCAGGAAACGCTCCGTGGATGAAAGATTCCAGGACATAGACCTTGGCTGCTGTGGCCGCAGGTTCGGACCCGGTCTACGCCGAAACCTTTCTCCAAATTTCTGGTTTTTGCCAGGTTTGGGGTTGGTCTGTTCCAGGTTACGTAGGATTTCTTCGATCTCACGTTGATATCTATTTGGCATAGCCACTCTGCTTCCTTGAACTTGTCAGGACGCTCTTGCTTGTAATGATACCAACTTTTCGGCGTAGAGACAAGTATTTATGCTATCATTTTTAGAAGTGAGAGGATGAACTTAATGGCTATAGGATTTTAGCCCTAGAATACTCTGCACCTTCTCCGCTAACTCAAGTGGATGAAATGGCTTGGTCATGTGTTGGACCGCTCCCAGATCAATGCTGATGCGCTGGTAAATATCTTCATCGTGCGCGGTAATCATCATCACCGGTATATCACGTGTCATGGGCTCGGCTCGTAAGCTCTTACAAATGCGATAGCCATCCTCTCCTGGCATCATGACATCTAAAATGATTAAATCAGGTAGTTGAGAGAGCAGCAAGCGCTGTAGTTGCTGCCCGCTGGCCACAGCCTCTACTTGATATCCATGACGGCTCAGTACAAATGTGATAATCTCCCGGATCTCCTTATCATCGTCTACCACCACTATGCGCTTCGACATATGCTCCACCTGACTCCCTCACCTTTCTACCATCACTCTTACTATTATGATACAGATTTCCCGTGAGAAGTACAACTCGTACGCACAAATACGTTACTGAAGTACATTTTTTTCATGCATGAAAAGAAGCAATGTTGACGGACGGCACTTCCTCTGTTATCATATGCACCAGAATCAGATATCAATCTATTTAAGTATCAGTAGCAAAAGAGGCGGAAAGACATGGTCACCCCTCCTCCTTCCTGGTCAAGTGTCTTACAGGGGATTATCAAATCCGCTGGTGAACGTCAGCGTTTATCATCCGCTCTAGGTGTGACGAGCATGACGTTGTCACGCTGGGCCAGTGGCGAATCCAAACCCCAAAAGCAGCATTTAATCCATTTACTTCAAGTTGTCAATGCCAATCAAAGACCTGAGCTATTGGAGGCGCTTGAACATCAGTATCCCGACATTCAGTCGTGGTTAACGGAAGATAGCTCTGAACACATTCCCTCTGAATTTTTTGCGCAAGTACTAAATATACGTACTACAACGACGGAAAGTTTGCGCTTCTGGCGTATTAGCGAGCTGGTTCTGAAGCAGGCGCTGGCCCAGTTGGACCCCAATAAACTGGGAATGGCCGTCAAACTGGTACAGTGTATGCCACCAAGCCCGGGCGATAAGATTCGCAGCCTGCGTGAGCGTGCGGGCAAGGGTACCTTGCCCTGGATGGCCGACCTGGAACATGATGTACTCTTTCTGGGCCTGGAGTCGCTTTCGGGCTATGCGGTTGAGGTACGCCATATCGTCAGCGACGATGACTTGCGTCAGAGCAAAACCTTTCCCGCCATCCAGGATTCATTTGAGGTCAGCGCGGCCGCCCACCCTATTCGCTTTGAGGGTTGCATCGCGGGTTGTTTGCTGGCATCCAGTACCCAGCCTGGCTATTTTTCACAGCAGCGTCTCAATCTCCTTTCGACCTTTAGCGATCTCATTTCGCTGGCATTTGAAAAAGAGGATTTTTATCCTTCCCATTTGATTGAGCTCCGCGTGATGCCCAAACCCGAAGTACAACGACCCATCCTGGCGAATTTCCGGCAACGCGTCACGCATAAGTTTCAGCAGGCGATGCAGCATCAGCAGCATTTTAGCAATGCTGAAATTGAGCTGGAGGCATGGAAAGAACTGGAAGCCGAACTACTAGCTTACCATACGCCACAGTCAGATACACCCGGCTCACAGTAACCAGACCTATTCGATGTTGTGCTTTTTCATCAGGTAACGCAGTTGATCAACCTTCATACCAAGAAGCTCGGCAGCCTGCGTGCGACTATGCTTTGCCGTTTCCAGTGCCCGGCGTATCATGTGCTTTTCCAGTCGGGCGACAATATCATCTAATGCGATCGCGCTCACCGGTCGCGCATTCAACCACTGTTCCCAGGGATCATTCATGCTTATGCCGTAGGCATCAACCTGGCCCACGATCTCCTGGGGCAGGTGTACCGGCAATAATTCTTCGCTACTACTTAAGATCATCGCCCGTTCGATCACATTTTTTAGTTCTCGAATATTGCCGGGCCAGCGATAAGCGAGCAGAAGACGTTGAGCTTCAGGCGAGATGCGATGCACGTTACGACCCATGGTCTTATTGAAGTCAGCAATAAAACGGGTGGCAAACAATAAAACGTCGCCGGGCCGCTCACGCAGGGGCGGCAACGTGATAGTCAGAACCGCGAAGCGAAAATAGAGATCCGCGCGGAACGAGCCGTCAGCTTTTGCCTGCTCAAGATCCCGATTGGTGGCCGCCAGCACACGAACATTCAGGGTCACCTCTTTGTTGCCGCCCAGCCGAAAAAAAGAACGTGTCTCCAACACGCGCAGCAATTTAGCCTGCATATCCAGTGGCATCTCACCCACCTCATCCAGAAACAGGGTCCCGCCTTCGGCTAATTCAAGCAGGCCACGCTTCTGCTTCTTGGCATCGGTAAAGGCATAAGGCTCGTAGCCAAACAGCTCGCTTTCCAGTAAGTGGCTGGCAATGGCGGCGCAGTTGAGGGCATGAAAGGGACCAGCGCGGCGGGCGCTCTGCTCATGGATAGCGTGCGCCACCACTTCCTTGCCGGTACCGCTCTCGCCCATGATCAAAACCGAAGCGTCACTGCGAGAGACGCGGGCCACCAGGTCAAAGACTTCTCGCATGCGTTCGCTATGCCCCACTACATAATTGAAATGGTAATTATCGCTGCGCTCTTTGCGCAACTGCCGCAACTCACGCGACATGGCGCTGGTCTCTAATGCTCGCTGTACCACCAATAATAATTCATCCAGATCAAAACCTTTAAGCAGGTAGTCCGAGGCACCCAACTTCATGGCCGCCACCGCCGTCTGTACGTCTCCATATGCCGTTAAGATAACTACAGGAATATCAGCGTCAAATTTGCGAATGCGAGAGAGCACTTCCAGACCGCTCAGTCGGGGCAGGCGCAGATCTAATAATACCAGGTCGATGGTCTGCCGCTGCAAGGCCGCCAGTCCAGCCTCGCCGTCAGACTCGGTAAAAACTTCGTAACCATGGCGTTTAAAAAAACGGGCAAACTGATGCGGTAGATAGGGCTCATCATCAATAATGAGAATCGCTAAACTCATAGGTATACCTCTGTCGTGTCTGGATATATGAAATGCTCACATATCATTTTCGCTGGCATCCAAAGGCGAAACGTGAGGATGCTCGGCAATGACGTCGCCTGTGACATAGGGCATGCGAATAGCTATCGTGGCTCCATAACCATACTGACTCTCAATTCGTAGATATCCTCCATGATCCTCAATCAGTCTGCGTGTGATCGCCAGGCCCAGACCGATACCATGAGCTTTGGTAGTATAGAAGGGCTGGAAGATATGCTTCAACTGCTCGGTCGCAATGCCAACGCCGGTATCTCTGATCAAGATCTCCAGCCACTGGTCGACGCGAAACTCTTTCTGACTAACATGCCTGTCAATGAGCCAGGCATAGGCGTTGCCCACGATACCCGGGCTTCCCGAAGGACGCTGGGTGGGCGGGCAGTCAGAGCCAGCGGTATCGTAAATAGCCCGCTCGGTGGGGATACAGTGACAGGCCATCGTTAATACGCCACCATCAGGCATGGCCTGAATGGCATTCAGCGTGAGATTGACAATCGCCTGCTCAATCTGGCCGGTATCAACCCAGACAGGGGGGAGATCATCAAAGATGCGGTGGATCTCTATATTGGCTTCTGTGCATTGATTTTGCAGCAGTTCCAGTACCTGTTCACACAGATCAACAATATCGCAGCGGACGCGGTGAAGCTGGCGTGGCTTCGCGAAGAGCAATAAATCACGCACAATACTGTCCAGGCGCTCAACCTCTTTAAGCACCACGCCGGTAGATTCCTGAATCCAGGCCCGCTGCTCAACTGTCGGGGCGGTGATGGTGGCATCGCCCTCCTCGGCCAGGAAATCATTGTGCAACATCTGGATCGAGGTTTTAATCGAGGCCAGTGGATTACGCACCTCATGGGCCACGCTGGCGGCCATCTCCCCCAATGAGGCCAGACGGTCCAGTCGCCGTCGCTCCTCCTCCAGTTTATGCATGGTGGTAACATCGGTAAAAGTGGTCAGCAGTCCCATCTGTGTACCACCATCGTCGTACAGGGGCCGCATATCAACTTCTAACACGAGCTCGCGCTCATAACGGTCGACAGTGACAAGGGTCTCACTCTGGACTTCGCCAATGTGCATTCCAACCAGAAAAGCCTCTTGCTGCCGTTCCGAGAGTACCTGGCTCGTGGCGCTATCCTTGTGGGAGCCATGGTTGGCACGCAGATTAAGGATTTTTTGTAGAGATTGGCCCAGAACCTCATAGGGGTGATAGCCAAGGATAATGGCGGCGGCACGATTGAAGGTGTGGATACAACCAGTTTGATCGGTGGCGATCAGTCCACAGGGTACGCTTTCCAGGATGAGCGCGTGCAGGCGCTGATCCTCCAGCACCTGGCGTAACAGGCGGCGTGCTTCGTTGCGCGCCGCCACAACTTCATCTACCAGATATCTATTCTCCAGCGTCGCGCTAGCCTGGCTGGCTACCACCTGCAGCAGAGCAATTTCCGCCTGGCGCATTTTCCAGGGGCGATAATAGCCGCCAACGATACAACCAAAGATGGCAGTCGGCTGGACTATCCCATTACCATTCTCAAGATGCTCACCAGCGGAACGATCCAGAGGCTGATTGCGCAACAGAGGAATGGCAAAAAAGGTCTTGACACGCTCGGGCAGCTCTTCGAAATAGTCATGGACATAAGCGTGCCGGCCATCACCAGGACGCTCAATCACCAGGGGCGTGAGCGAACGCTGTTCCCGGAAACGCTGGAAGAGCAGGCTGCGCAAGCGAGGAGTCAGCCAGTTCGTGGCGGCGACATCCGTATCCGGCTCCAGCAGTTCACAGAGCTCAACCCCCGCGATCTCCCGTGTGCGCTGCAATACCGCGCTACGCAACCGCTCAGCCTCAAACAGAGAACCATGCATCTGGCTGCTGATGCTGTTGAGCAGAGAAAGCTCCTGGATGCGTTCCCGGTCGCGCTCTAGCAGGCGCGCGTTCTCCAACAAGAGCGCGACAACACCAGCCACAGCCTCAATGGCATCATCCATATCATTGGACCAGCCGGAGGGGTAATCTGTTTCATCCTCTTCTGGCCCGCGCAGCAATACCATGACACCAATCGCGCGCTGACGATAGAGCAGAGGCACAGCCAGCAGCGTAGGAGAGAACGCAGGACGCATGATAACCCGACGCTCGCGCCAGGCACAGGCTTCAGGCTCATTGCACTGGACATCAATAGGATTCACATGAGCCACCGCCAGCAAGGCTGCCGACCATCCTGGAAGATCATCGAACGAGCCAGAAGCCAGTTGTAATGTCTCACCAACCAGTAGATAGAGGAGCACGCACCGGCAGCGCAGCAGGGCCGACAAACGCCGGGGCAGACTATCACGCAACGTGCGATAATCAGTAACCGCGCTAAAATTATTCAACAATGTTTTTATAATAGCTGGTATATGCAATTGATCGGAATAGTGCTCCACATCCATCGTCACACCCGCCTCTCTTCCTCATCCATCATACAGTATCACAATTTATTAAACATTAGAGGCATACTTAAGTGAGGACCATCCCCTACTATACCAGAATAGCAGATTTTTTGCATTAACGCGTCATTTTTATGAACATATTGTCATATTTAGCGCATCGGCCAGCACTTCCCGCCTCTGGCGCAATGCATACGTTGTCAGCAGGTCTGCAATGATTTAAAATACATAGCAGATACGGTCCTGATTTATGGGCAAGGGAGATCAATGAAAACGTATGGCACAGATAAGGAAGCTGCCGCCAGTTGCGCCACGTCTACGGGAAGCACAGCCAGCCGAAGTGGCCCCACTCTGGGTTTCGACCATCGCCGCGCTGATCGCGGGTATCCTTTACGCTATTTTACCTGAACCTCTTACACTGGGTCCGAGCTGGCTGCCACTGGTCCTGGAGCTGGTCATTATCCTGCCTGGAACGGCTGCGGCTCTCCTCGGGCATCCATTTTCAGCGCGCACGAATCGCATCCTGGCTTTTTGTCTGCTCGGCATCACAACCGCCGCTCTCGTCATCGGTGTCGTCCTGCTGGTTACGACGCTGCCGGCGCGACACGAGGGGAGGGATGCCATCAGCCTGCTGCGTACCGGCGCGTTACTGTGGATCGCGAATGTCCTGGTATTTGGGCTCTGGTATTGGGAGATAGATGGCAGTGGACCGCACAAGCGGGCCGCCATCGGACATCAAGCCACCGACTTTTTATTTCCACAGCAGGCTGATGGCAACACGCGGAATTGGACGCCCCACTTCCTCGACTATCTCTTCCTGGGCTTCACGGGAGCAACCGCGCTCAGCCCTGCCGACACCTTTCCTTTAAGCCGCCGCGCCAAGTCCTTGATGATGGCCGAAGCCTTGATCGCCATGGTCATTCTGACGATTTTGATCGGGCGCGCCATCAATATTGTCTAGCTCACAACGCCTTTTCGGGGTGGTATAGCTTACTCGGCGGAGTGGGGACGAAATGTGATGACCAGCTCATCCTGCTGCGTGTCTCCTCCGCGCTGGAGCAGACTGCGCGCCGGCGTGGTCGAGGCAATCTGCCTCCCACCTTTGAAGACATACAGGCGCGCGGGAAGCAAGCGCAGGGCCTCAAACGCCGTTGGAGCATCCAGCAGCAGAAAATCAGCTGGCTTGCCCTCCTCGATACCATAGCGATCCTCAAGGCGCAGCGCGCGCGCTGCATTGGTCGTAATCAGGTCCAGCACAGCATCGATCTCGTCATAGCCACTCATATGGCAGAGGAAGAGGGCCAGTTGCGCCGCCGCCAGCATGTCGCCGCGCCCCATTGGGAACCAGGGATCCATGATCGAGTCATGACCCAGCGCCACATTGACTCCGCCCGCCAGCAGTTCCTTCACCCGTGTGATACCGCGCCTCTTGGGATAGGTATCAAAACGTCCCTGCAGCACCACGTTATCAAAAGGATTAGCCACCACGTTTACCCCTGCGCGCGCCAGCAAGCCGATCAGCTTGAACGCGTAGGCGTTATCATAAGAATGCATCGCGGTGCAGTGGCTGGCCGTCACCCTTCCCTGCCAGCTACGCTCAATAGTATCGGCCGCCATCACCTCGGTGAAGCGCGACAGCGGATCATCGGTCTCATCGCAGTGGCAATCGATATCGCGGTTGAACTCTTTCGCCAGCTCAAAAACGTAGTGTACATCCTCCACACCCATGTCGCGCGTCCATTCGTAGTGTGGAATACCACCGACCACGTCGCACCCCAGCTCCATAGCCTGGCGCATCAAAGTGCGTCCATTGGGAAAGGATAGAATACCATCCTGTGGAAAGGCCACCAGCTGCAGATCACAGATATCGCGGACCTCCTCGCGCACCTCCAGCAGGGCTCTCAGGGCCGTCAAATTGGGATCGCACACATCCACATGGCTACGAATATGCAGCGTTCCCTGCGCCACCTCCCATTGAATCTCTTCCAGTGCGCGCCGCTTTACATCTTCATGCGTCAGATCTGGCTTGCGTTCGCTCCAGATCTGGATGCCCTCCAGTAATGTTCCCGACGCGTTGTAGCGCGGCTGGCCCACCGTCAACACAGCATCCAGGTGAACATGGGCATCAATGAAAGGTGGGGATAGCAGACGCCCACCGGCATCGATCTCCTCTCGTGCCGTAGCAGACGCCAGATCAGGTGCGATGCGCGCAAACACTCCATCCTGGATCGCGATATCTACCAGCCCACTGCGCCGCTGCAAGCGCGCATGGCGAATCAATACATCATATGGCATAGTTTTTCCTTTCTCGTCTCGCCGTCTCAACCGGCCAGACCAACCATAAAGGGGATCCCTCACTGAAGAAGGATCCCCTTTATGGTATCTGCAAAATGGATGTATAGGCAAATTGCAGATAGAATAAAACGCTGCGATATATGCGACAGAACTTAGCGCGCGGTCTGTTTGAGCTCGATCGGACGCAGGATCAGATAGGCAATGGCGGCAAAAACCACACCTAGCTCAAAGCCAATGTCCATCCCACTTAAAGCTGTAGCTATCGGTCCGGTAAACAGTGCCTGAGACGCGCCAAGCCAGACGCCAACCAGGCCCAGGAACATGGCGACAATCGCGGCCCAGCCGACGGGTAACTTACTGCGCGTATTCCAGTCATCGAGATTATATCTTCCTTTGCGGAAAACAAAGTGCTCCAGGATCAGGATAATCGCCCATGGGCCTAGCCAGTAAGCAATCAACAGCAAGAAATTATTCAAGGTTTCGCTGAAATTAGCGGCCAGAGGAATAGCAATTAATACGTAGATTACCGCGCCAATCAGGGTCCAGACCGCGCGATTAACACGCTGGAAAGCACGTCCCAACACCTGAATGGTCAGGCCAAGACTATAGTCATTGGGAATGTTGTTGGCCACGACACTCAATGCCAGCAGGACAAGAATGATGGTTCCCAGCCCACCCAGCGGCTTTAAGACCAGGGCCAGTGTGCCACCGGTACTGGGAGCATTGTAGGCGGCAACCGTGGTTAAACCAAGGCCAAGAATTTCCAACAGGATACAGGGGATGGTCACACCCAGGAAGGTCAGCCAGAACACACGGCTAGCAGGGGTCTCTTCCGGTTGGTTCACGTTATAATCCGCGGCATACGAACTCCAGCCGGTGGCGAAACCGTAGATGGCACCGCCAAACGAGATCAGACCGGCCAGCGTACCCAGGCTAAAGGCTGGTGCGGGCACTGCCACAAAATGAGGACCGGCCAGCACCGCCATCAAGATAAAGATGACGGCCATGGGGATCCAGGCGTAGCGCTCGTATCTATGCACATATTTGTATCCATAAATACTTACGAATGTAGTCAAAATAGCAATAATCAGGATACCAACCCATGGTGGAACCGCTCCATTGCTCAGAGCGTTAACTAATTGACCACCCACGATCACGTTGACCGCGGACCAGCCGATACAGGCTGCAATATTAAAAAACGCCATGATCACGGTTCCCCACCAGCCGAAGGAGAAGCGCGTAATCGTCATCTGGCGCAAACCCAGTCTGGGGCCCAGAGTAGAAAAAAACGCAACAGGAAGCACACCTAAAATGTTAAATATAACGATGATTGCCACGCTTTGCCAGAAACCAAGCTTGAAAAGAGGGATAGCCAGGGCGCCCAGCGCAACGGTTGAGAGCACCAGGTTCGCCGATAACCACATCGTAAAATTATCAAAGATACGTACGTGGGTCCTGGCCCTGGGAGATACACGCTCAATACCGTGCGTTTCAATTCCCTTTTCGTCAATCGGGGTTTCAATCGTATCTGTAGCCAAGGATAGAGACTCCTTATGTAAAAAAAACAGGACAGAATAAAGCAACGAAGCATCAAAAAAGCCATACAGAGGCTGTACGGCGATGTACAAAATATTCTGGAGCTATGCATCAATTATAACAGCCTCAGCTTATAGGTTGTCAACTAATTGAGCAGACATAAATTTTCATACTGTAGAGAATTGTACACATTGATGGTGATAACAATAGACATATCATACAACTTATACAGCACACACGCGCGCTACCAGAAAAACTCGTTCAAATACACAGGCAGTGACAAAAATATACATCGAGACAGAAAAACACACATTAACACAACCCCGCCGGAACGTTTTTTTTATGAATTTCTAATGAAAATGTTTAAGACAAGGTTAAACTCTAGACGTAGCGAAAGAAAATGGGTACAATGGCTCATATATAGTTATGGACGGAGTATCCATATGAACCTGATCTATAGAGGGCGATCAATGGTGTAACGCTCCTACATACACCATCTGATCGCCCATCAACACATCAGGATACATACGCGCCATATGAAAGAAGGCAAAGACGCTTACTACAACAGCCACGGTTTCAACGATTGCAGCGGTGGTGACAGACGCACGCCTGTGCTATCATTTGTCAAATCAGGAGGTTGCATGTCTTTCAAGGCTAGTACAAATCATCAGCTGCCCTCCCCCACCGACTCGGAGCAGATGCTCGAACAGTTACAAAGAGATAATATCGAACTACGCAACGAGATCGAGATGCGGACACAGGAGAACTCTTTACTACATGAGGTCATTTCCACCGTCGGCTCAACGCTGAGGCTTGATGAAGTGTTACGTCACCTTGTGGACACAGTGGTCCGCGCTACTTCCTGCCAGATTGCATTCATCTATCTTTACGACAAAGACAAAGAACGCCTTGTGTTGGCAAGTACAAACGAGCAATATCGCCATCTGGTAGGAAAAATCACCATGGGAGTAGGAGAGGGGATCGCCGGTTGGGTCGCCCTGCATCGCAAACCAGTCTTCCTCACTGACGAGGCGCTTGAAGATCCGCGCTTTTGTTACTTCCCCGAGCTGGAAGAGGAAAAATTCCAGTCAATCATGACCGTGCCCATCATTACGAAGACCCGGCACCTGATCGGTGTCATCACGGTACAGGCCATCGCACCCCATGACTTTACTGAACAGCATCGTTTATTTATCAGCAATACCGCATCTCTGGTTGCCAGCGCGATTGAAAACGCGCAACTCTACGAAAATACCCAGCGCAAATTGAGCACGCTGACCACGCTATCCGTACTCAGCCAGACGATCAGCTCCGGACTCTACCTCGATGATATGCTGCGCTCCCTCGCGACGCTAACGGTGCAGCTAATGGAGGTCGACCTCTGTGTAATCATGCTGATGGACCAGGCTCGTGAACGCGATCTTGAAAGCTCGCGCCAGGCCAGGCGGCTCACGGTTCGCGCCACCTCGCCCAACCTGAATGATCGAGCCCAATTTCATACCATCGACATTGATCGCACCACATTGGAGCGTCTACGCGAGTTGAACGAGGCCAATGTTACTAAAGACACCGGGCTGGCGGCAACCGAGATGGAACTGGAAAATGAGCACACGCTCGAACGACTGAATCCACTCAAAGATAACCAGTATCGCACCTTGATATCCGCACCGTTAATCTCCGGTACCGAACAGCTCGGCCTGATCAACTGCTATTCAAATAAGACGCGTCGCTACTCCACTGACGACCAGACCCTGCTGACCACGGTTGCCAATCAAGCGGCTATCGCGATTAAAAACAGCTACCTGGTCAATCAGCTGGCACAAAAGAACCTGGTAAAGGGTTTCTTTGATGACCTGATGCAGGGGACAAACGATTCTGAAGATTCGCTGCGTCAGCGGGCGCATTTCCTGGGTTGCGATCTGACACGGCCACACGCAGCGGTCATGGTAGAGATCACCCACGTGGATGCGCGCTGGGATGAGACGACGGCCACGCAGAAACAGGGCCGGCCCGAACGCACACGCACGGGCCAGTTGGCAGCCAACAATACCGATGCCAGTCCAAGCTATAGCCAGGGAGTATCCTTGCAGGCCGCTTACAAGCGCATGGGAGGCATCGTAAGGCGTCGCATTCAGGATAACTACTCTGGCTCGGTCTTCTATGAACACGAAAATCTGATCACCTGCATCCTGCCCCTGACAAAAGATCCCAGCGGCATGCGCTTGAAAAACTGGCTCAAGGACCTGGCGAACCAGATGCGCACTGAGTATGATGTCTTCCTCTCCATTGGCATTGGCAATACCTGCCAATATATCAGTGATTACCGGCGTGGCTTCGCAGAGGCCAATGAAGCGCTGCAAATGGGACAGAATCTTCAGGAGCCGCGCGTCAATGAGGGGAAACGACCGCCGATCGTGACGCATTTCAATGACCTGGGAGTCTATCGCTATCTGTACAAAATCGCTCATATGGATGATCTGCGCGATGTCTACCAGGATCAGATCGCCCATATCGACAATTATGACCGGCGTAAAAACACCGATCTGCTGGATACCCTGGAGACGTACCTGGAGTGCGCGGGCAATCTGACCAAAACCTCTGAGAAGCTTTTTGTCCATCGCAATACGCTTATACAGCGCCTGGAACGCCTGCAATCGCTGTGCGACATCGATCTGCAGGAACGGAGCAACTGGCTCACCTTACAGGTAGCCATCAAAGTGTACAAGCTACGCAGCAGCGGCGAATAGAGCTTCTACGCGGTTTACGAAGAAGTAGGACAACGGCAGGGGTAGGTGCATCCGCACCTACCCCTGCCGTTGTCCTACTTCTTCGTAAACAACTGTCAGGACTTTGCCTGGATACCACGAAAGAAGATCTTACCGGTATGGGCCACAATATCTTCCGGCACAAATTGCCCCTCTGCCAGCAGGCGTTCATAGCTTTTCGGCGAAATAAGGCTCAGGAAGGTGCTGGTCATGATGCTGGTGGGAATCGTCGTATCAAAATCGCCCCTGGCCTTACCCTCTTCCAGTATCTGCGCGACACGTTGCGCCACACGCTCCCATAAATCACGCAGGCAGCCCCCTTTTTCAGCAAAGAGACGCTGCCTATCGGCGCTATGATAAATAGATGAGAGGAGCTGGGTGCGTTTACTGAACAGGCCCGCGTACATAAAATGGAGGAGAGCTTCGAGCCTGGCTTGAGGAGAAGTCTGACAGTCAAGACAGGCATCCATTTGACTCAGGATCTCCTGCATATCCCGCTCGAAAATCGCGATCACCAGATCATCTTTCCCGGGGAAATGAAGATAGACCGTCCCTTTGGCGATGCCGACACGGCTGGCGATCTCATCCATTGAGGTCTCATGATAGCCGCGCTCCAGAAAGACGTCTTGCGCAACCTTCAGGATCAGCTCTTCACGCTCCTGGCGTTGCTTCTCTTTCAGAGATCGATGTACTTGTGATGATGCCATGGATGTTCCTTCTTCCACCCTTTCTGTTGATAACGTTCTCAGGGGAGGCTGCTCGTAGTTGTGGTATCAATGGCCTGATGGTCGTGTTCACAATTGGAGGCGCCCACGTTGTTTACACCTAGCTGACAATACAGGCTTTCGTTCTCGCAGCAGGACGAGACATGATCCTTACATTCACATTGAATGGTTGCATGTGTGATATTGTAATCGCGTTGCAGCATGGTCTGGATATCGGCCAGCACACGCGCGTTTTCCTCTGACTGTAGATTGCAGATCGAGACATGACAGGAGAGGGCCAGCATGCCACTGGTAATACACCAGACGTGTAGATCATGGACATCATTAACGCCCTCTACCTTCTGAATATCGGCCACCAGTTGCTTGACGGGTACATCTTTCGGGGCCGCCTCCAGCAGGATATCCGTGGTCTCGCGTACGATGCCCCATGCGCCATAAGCGATAAAGAGCGCAATGCCGACAGAAAGCAAGGGGTCAACAAAGGTCCAGCCAGTCAGCAGAATAATCAAACCCGCCACGATCACCGCGACAGCGGCGCCAACATCTCCAAAGACATGCAGGGCGGCGGCACGCATGTTGAGGTTGTGTCCCTCCCGGCTCAGGCCAAATCCGATATACAGGTTGATCGCGATACCGATGGCCGCGGCACCAAACATGATCAGTGGCTGTACTGGTTCGGGATGCTGAAAGCGTTGAATAGCCTCCCAGCCAATAACGATCGCGATCACGATCAGCGAGATAGCATTTAAGAGCGCGACCAGGATGCCGACACGATGATAGCCATAGGTCTTGCGCTCATTGGGTGGCCGCTCAGCCTGTCCGGCGGCGAACCAGGCCAGTCCGAGCGCGAAGATGTCGGTCAGGGTATGCCCCGCGTCCGAAAGCAGGGCCAGCGAATGTGATAGGATACCGCCTATCAGGCCGGCCAGCAGAATAATGATTGTCAGGAAAAAAGCCAAGCGCAGGCTTCTGGTCGCCATGCCATGTGTGTGATCATGGCTGTGCCCATGGGCGTGAGTATGCCCTACACTCATTACAATACCTCGCTATCCAATTGACGTTGCGACACGTGTCCTTCCTGGATATGATCCTGGCCCATCAGCAACAATTGACGAATATGCTCATCGATCAGGCGGTAATAGACAACACGACCGACTTTGCGCATCGCCACCACTTTCTGCTGGCGCAAGACCCGCAGTTGATGAGAGATAGTGGTATCATCACGCCCCAGGCCAGCTGCCAGGTCGCACACGCATAATTCACCCGTTGGTGCGCAGAGCAATGCATGCAGTACCTGCAGGCGCGTTGGATCGCTTAACATAGAAAAAAGGGTGGCAATCTGTAGAGCACCCTGCGCGGGCAAAACGTGCCGCCGAACCTCAACAACGTGTTCCGCATGGATGACACGCTCCTGACACACCTCATCTTGCAAGGCAGTATCGCTATTGAGGGGAGAAATAGCCGCTCTCGGAGCCATTGATGCAATCCTTTCCTCGCATATCTGTACATATATGCAGCTTTCCATAGAGATAAGTATAGCATAGAACAGAAGAATTCTCAAGGTAGGCAGCCCACTCACCATGTTTATGAAGAGGCGCGCTCAAACGTCCCTTGCAACTGATGATTTGGACATGTTACACTTAAGTGTGTCTACTGTATTTTTCGCCGAACAACACATAATGCACGCCTGGTGGCAGCGGATCCGCCCCAGGCTCACCATACTTTACCTGGCTGTCGCCTTGATCTTATTAGTGATCAGTGGTGCCGGCCATCTGCGTCTGTTCAATGAGATCGGTAAGGTATTTGGTGGCTTTACCTGGACCATTGACGCCGAAAGCCCTGATAAGCCGATCATCATTATCACGACGCCCGAACAACTACCACCCTTCGCGATCCCAATTGGATCATTGACCAGCAACGCCCATATCTCGTCCGTCAACCATATGTATGGAACGACCGGCATCGAACGAGCATATCGACAGGCGCATCCCCAGGAGATCATTACATACACGGCGCAAGGAGATCACACGCCCCAGGAGACGATTACGCGTCCGGCCTATATCTTTACGTGGAACCTGTGGTGGCAGACATTTGGTCTGACGTTGCTGGCGGGCCTGAGCTGGCTTATCGTTGGCATCGTGCTACTGGCCACCGCCTCGGAATGGACAGGAGCAGTCGAGGGTCTTACCCTGCTTCCACCGGCCATACTGCTTCTCCTCTATAGCCACTGGGGCAATATCCAAACCGCTACACCACCAGACCTTGTGGTGCAGATGATCTGGATCCCGTCGTTCGCATTGCTGGGTGCGGGCTTTATCCATCTGAGTCTGACGTATCGCCCGATGGCTATGGTCAAGGGACGCAAACCAAGCTGGCTGGTGGATGGCTTGCCGTACGCACCATTGGTGCTGTTAATAGCTTACGATTGGGTCTCGTTTTTGTCTCGGGGCTACGTACCGATCCGTACCAATATAGAATTAAGCCTGGGATACGCCGTCTTCGGTGGCGTGGTCAGCCTGGGAATCGGGATCACCTCTATTTTTCAGATAGTGGGCATCTGGCCGCGCTACAAAAAAACGGCCGACGGTCCCAGTTCACCGGTCATCCCGGCTCGCATCCGCTATCACCTGGGCGATCTGCTGACGCTATGGATTGGGGGCATCGGTCTGGGTTTCTGCTTCGGCGTACTGCCGATTCTGCTGAGGGGACAGCCACTCTTGCCGCTGGCAATGTTTTACGTCCTGGCCGCCGTCTATCCCTTGATCCTGCTCTATGCGATCCGCTCGCTGCGCCTGATTGCACGTCTGCACGTCACCCTGGACCAGCGCGAGGAGGCGTTACAGGAACAGAAAAAGACGGCTCAGGAATTGCGCAAAACAAATGAAGAGCTTGAACAGGCGACCAGGCTCTTGCTACACGCGGATGCCCATCTGCGCTCCCTGTTATCACAACGCATCCACGATCAGCCGAAGCAGCAAGCGCTGCGCATTCGCTCTCTCCTTGGCTACTGGCAACATAAGTTGCGTTTAGAGATGGAGCGGAGTGTTGATGGAAGGATAACCGCGCCTCCGGTGATTGAAGCCCTCAGCAAGGTGCGCAAGATCAGCGAGGAGCTAGAGCGCGATCTGCGTGGACTGCAGTTATTGGTGGAAGATGCCTATCAACGACGCAGCCTGGGTCTCAAGCTCCACCTGGAAAAGTTGATCCGCGAAGATCTGCCTGTACTCCATACAGAATCGCTTCTTGAGATCCGCTATGATCTCTGGGCACTGGACGCGCTCAATCCTGACCTGGAGCAAAGTGAGGAGGGAGAAAAGATAGCTGAGGCGATCTCGTATACGGTGACGCAGGCATTGCTTAACATTTATAACCATGCGGGGGCCAGCTATGCTACAGTACGTACAACATTTCAGGAGAATGTGCTGTGCGTTGAAATCACCGATGATGGACATGGCTTCGATGTACAGGCCATTCCACCGGAAAAAACCAGCCTCTTCAAGGCGAACCTCAAGGTGCGGGCAGCCCATGGCGCCCTGCATATAGATTCCAAGCCGCGACCCGATCCTCAACATGGCACCACGGTGCGGCTAGAAATACCCCTGCGACCAGAAGCACGCATAGATACGCAGCCGCAGGTACAACCTGCCTGAAGCAGCTACAACGAAACTATCGGAACAGGTCAAAGGAAGGCGGCTAGCGGAACAGCGGATCCTGGCGCAGGCCCGCGTAGGCCTCATAGGCATGTGCCAGCAACACACGGCGTCCTGGATCGCTGGGTGCGCCCTCAATGGAAAAGAAATTATACAGCTCACTCACCAGGTTTTCGACCGGACCAATATTGGGTCCACCCTTTGCATTCAGAAAACCCATGCGCAGGGCGATATCATCGTTGCTCAACCCTCTGGCGATGAGAGAAGCACACTCTTCCTGCCGTGGAGTCAAGCGTTGCCCGCGTAAACGCTTGAGTAGATAGTTTAACACCTCGGGATCGATATAGGTTTCTTTGCGGAAAACGACCGAGCTGGCGATATGTTCCAGATACGCGGGCTCCATGTTGTTGAAAAGCGCGTACCCATGCAGACCAGTAGACTTCCTGGTGCGACGCGTGCGCTGTGTGCCACGGCGCGTATACTCATGGCGAAACACCTCGGCCGCCAGCGTCCAGCTGGGATCCTGGGTATAGATTACCACGCGCAAACCAGGCGCGATATCCAGAAGCATACGTCCCAGCTCAACCCCATTACTTACGCCCAGGCGCAGGTCCGACAGGACCATCCAGCCCGCTAAAGTGGGGTTCTGCTCCTGTTTCTGGCAGAGGTTCTCAACCAGCGAGATAGCACCCTGAGCGTCGCCTGATTGTCCTGCTAATTCAAGGAGGGTAGTCTCCTCTACAAATTCACATACACCACGACGCTTAACCGGCGTATCATCAATCACAATAACAGGAATCCGTGTGTTATTCATGATACTAGTATATGCCTCAAACTCGAGTATTGTCCAGCATCTATCCTATAAATTTACACGAATGCAAATGGGGCAATCGAGCCAATCAATGCAACATCACTTCCCAGGCATGCTGGTACAACTTCGATCATCTGCCATAAGGGGGATTTTGGTCGATCTTGAATCAAGGTGCGGATCTGGGATAGGAGAAGATCACCTCCATACAGCACACCACCACCTAAAATAAAGAGATTGGGCTCAAATAATCCGAGATAACGTGTGATCGCCTCCACGATCCAGCGAGCCAGCTCACGATACACACGCTGGGCCAGGCTATCACCACGCACAGCCTCCTCAGCCAGCAACTGATGGCTGAAGGTCTCATGATTTAAGAAGCGCTGTGTCAGCGTTGTCTCTTCTCCTCGACGTAGCGCCCGCTGGACCATGCGTTTAACCGCCTCAATTGAGATCAATGTATTGATGCAGCCGCATTTGCCACAGCTGCAGCGGGGCCCCGTTGAGGCAATAGGCACATGGCAGACATGCCCGACGTACTGGCGACCGGGATATTCAAGCTGCCCATCTATCACCAGAGATGCACCGACAACCGCATTGACGGTCAAGAAGAGTAGACGTTGATGAGTCTTTCCTGCGCCAAAGCGGTGCTCACCCAGGACAGCCGCATCTACGTCGGTATGCACCTGGATAGGTAAGTGATAGCGGTTCTCCAGGAGATCTCCAAGGGGAAAATTGTTGAGAGAAGGCAAAATAGGGACCTGCAGTGGGCGCCGCGCCGGTCCGTCCACTGATCCGGGGATACTGACACCGATACCAGCAACCTCTAAATTCTGGTCTCTGGCATGCTGCAGTATCGTATCAATTGCGCGTAAATACGGGTCAAGGGTTGCAACTGCTGGACGACTACGTAATGTCTTTGCCACACATCGCTCGCGTACACAGCCATCGCGATCGATGAGAGCAACCGTCGTCTGTCCACCTCCAATTTCCATCCCAACCGCAACGCCCTTTGCTACGCTCATGGGCACACGTCCTGCATGTCTCTATTCTAGCAATAAGCTAGAACACTTGTTCTTATTGTGCTACGGATCAAGCAATAGAGATGAGAACAATCTACAGTTTATATAACAGAAGTATAATCACCAATAGAACATATGTCAAGTACAGATGTTTTGAATATCTGTACTTGATGTATTGCACCATATATTAAAATCATTCAATTTATGTCACGTTGATCGTCATTCGGCGTCCTCTATCGCGCCTTCGGTTCTGATTAAAACTTGTCGGGATTGGCAGGAAGTTGTAAGCTATGTGCATACCACAATGATTAGATTGTCCGATAAGCAGATGGACTGCGTAAGCGGGGCATCTGTGGGCTTGTAGAAAACAAGGAGCTATACCGTGCCTGGTAAAAATACACCCGAACGACCTCCCCGAACCGGTAAAGCACCAATCCTGGGGCAGAGCCATGGATTAAGCGACCGGGAAGGAGAAATGATCAAGCAGATGATCCGCGAGGAGCAGCATTCCAGCCGCGAGCTGTTCATTCCCCAGCAAGACCTGTCCGACGAGGCAACAACGACGATGACCCCTCCCACGGCCAAGGTCATTGAAAGCAGCCGCATCCGCCCGATTCTGGAGATGTTTAATCGCGACTTTCTCTATGGGCAGGGGCGCTTCGACGAATATAAGAGCGGATTGATCTTTAAGTGGGGCGATGGCTATTCGCGGCGCCATATCTGGGCATCGGTAGAAGATGGCAATCTGCTGCTTGAAACCAGTCATGAAAAGAAGTGCGATAAGCCCTACTGCAACGGCACGCACCACGTGCTGACTCCTGAGCTTTATAATGACCTCAACCTCATCAATCAGGAACTGGGAGATCGCTTCCGCCGACCCGTTTATGAAAGCACCGAAGACTAGAAAGAAAAACCTTTGTGAGCATTACGCTGATTGCACTGGAAAAAGATTTGTTTTTCGCGGTCAAAATTCGCGATACGCTGCGCCATCATGATATGCAGTCCTCGGTCGTACGCACACTGGCGGCATTTGAAGAGGGACTAACGGCAACACCCGCACCGGACATAGCCGTGGTTGATATCGCCACCCGGGGGGTTGATTGGGAGGCGGCCATTCGCGCGGCACGATCCCACCATGTACCGGTGCTGGCCTTTGGCTCACATATGGACCTGGAGGCACGAGCCAAAGCTCTGCAGGCAGGGGCCCTCAAAGTCGTCGCCAACTCGAAATTCGCCAGCGACATGCCAGGTCTGCTGACGCGTCTGCTGAATACTCCGGCTGATCAAACAACCGCCGATGTGGATGCGGATAGCGAGGATGAAGAATAGATCAGAAACTGAATATAGCGCAGGGGTTGCTTTGCATATATATGCAAAGCAACCCCTGTTTATCATGAGCCCGGGGTACACTGGATACTCCAGGTTCATTATGCTATGAAAGCTTAGTGGCCGCAACCGCAGCTACGAGCCTCGCCACCGCCATCGGCGGTTTTGAAGGAGTGACCACAGCCACAGCTGGAAACGGCGTTGGGATTGTTCACGGTGAAGCCCGCGCCCATCAGGCTATCAACATAGTCAACTTCACTACCTGTGATATAACCCAGGCTCATGTCATCAACGAAAATGTTGAAATCGCCCAGAGAGACGACGGTATCGCCTTCCTGCTCTTCATCAAGGGTCATGCCGTACTGGAGACCCGAGCAACCACCACCGGCGACAAAAACGCGGAGACCCAGGGTTGGATCGTTTTCCTGCTTGAGCAGCTCGCGAACTTTATCTGCTGCGGCGGGTGTCATGGTCAGAACGCTTGTCTCGATCGCCGACTGCTGGTTCTGCTCAATCATATAAATTCACCTCTCTGAAAGGGATGCGAGGGCAACCCTTTTACTATTCCAGATAGTAAGATTGATGTGTCGCAATGGCACATCCGTGATTGCGTACGTATTATTCTCCGCCGCAACAGGTGCTGCATGCTAGAGGATAATATAGCACACATCATATTTCATGTATTATACCACAAAGTGCATCCCCCGCGAGCCTCCCGATGCAACCAACCCGGGATACACGGGATTGGGCGGGTAATGCACCTCATAGTATCATCCAAAAACTAGAACCGCTCTGCATGCACTTTTATTCCAATTAGCCACGTATTTTTGAACTCACATACTTAGAGCCTGAAGCTCTGCTGCGCATATATAACATTGGCGAGCAAGCTAGAAACATCAGCCGGGGAACCAAAGGCAATCTCGCCCTGCTGTCCCAGTCCCATGGAAAGGCGCGCAATGCTGTTCGAGGCGGACCAGCCCTGAGCCAGCAGGTGCGCCCCCAGCGCGCTGACGATAGCGGTCGAAAACGAACTGCCGCTCCAATCCGCCCAACCGGTCAGGTTAGTTTCTCCACCGGGAAATGTCGGCGAGATAAACAATCCACGCACCGCGTCCGGCAAGCCCTGTTGATTCACGACACCCGCGCTATCGCCACCAAAGGTGGCAACACCCCCGGTATCGGCCGGAATATTGGCGGCATTGGCGAATTGAGATGGATAAAAATTGCTATTTACCGATGTAACACCCAGGGTTGATCTGTAACGAGCCGGAGCGCGCGGCGGACGCGGCGGCAGTCCCTTGCGAAACGCCTGGTATGAATCGTTGCCAGCGGCGGCCACAATCAGCGCGCCGTGCGCGAAAAGACTCTCGAACAGCAGCCGCAGCCCCTCCTCAAGCGATGTTAGCACGTTCTGCGCCCCCAGTAGTTGCGAGGTCGGCCATTGGCGATCCTGAAACCATAGATATGGTAGCCGCAAAAAATCTGGCAGCACGGTCAGACTCAGGTTAATGACCAGGCGCCGAATGGTGCCGGAGATTAGCTCATGCTCCAGATCGGTCAGGACGGCAAAAAGATTATAGAGATCACACCCGCCAAAGTCATTGAGCGCGCGTACCAGACGAATGCGCGCCCGCGGCGCGAGATCACGAATGATGCCAGACACAAAAAGTCCATGATCCGGCATCAGATAGTAGCGGCTCCGCTGCGCCGCATCATGGCCGGTACGCACATCGTTGGTAACAGGATAGCGATCATACTCCACCATAAACGACCCATCCTCCTGCCGCATATCCTCGACCAGGCGCTGTAGCAACCAGTTTCGCCTCAATTCTGGACGCGTGGCGGCGCTACGGATACGGTCGGGATGCTGGGCCGTATCCACCACCACCACGGTCACATCTTCCGCGTCCCGCGCATCCAGCGCCAGCCCCTGGGTCGCGAATTGCAGGTGCCAGCCCGGCAATGCCTGAGGAGGCGCATGGACCTCCAGCACTGGCGCCGGCCGGGGAGGCGCGCCCGGACCACCCTCGCTATAGAGTAACGGCGCGGCGGTCACCAGCCAGTTTGGCATCGCAGAAACAATATGCAGGCCAAATTGCGCGAAATAGGCGATATGCGCGTGTATATAGGAGAGTGCGGATGGTAGAGGATCACCCTCACGCGTGTCAAGCGCGCGGGTATGAAAAAACAGCGCCACCAGTGGCTGCTGGCTATGCAACCCAAAGACAAAGGCCCGGCGGCGTACCGGTGGCATCGTTGGGATCTCCTCCCAGCGGCCAGCCACCCCATAGGGATCGAGGGTGAGTTGATAGCGGGCCAAAAACGTGTTTAATTGCGTACGGATCTGCTCAAACGCTATGCTGAGAGCATCATCCAGGGGGATACGTGTCAGGCGAGCGATAACAATCATTTCGCCGGGAATCCAGTGGAACAATCCCGCAGGTGTTCCCATAAATTCTGTTGCACTACGAGACATACAGGGAATCCCCTTCCACATGATATAAAAAGCAATTGTAAAGTACCGCGCATATGATCGCACGGCATGCATGCTATAAAAAAAACATGCTATGATTCCTGCAAGTAAAGGGTGGTAGTGCTTGCCTGTGAGAGCGCAGTACAAGCTGAAGCGAAGAATAGTCCCATTATAGCCCAACGAACGTAGAGAAACAATCAAATAGGCCAGATGTAAGAAAAAGCGAGGATGTGGCGTATCGTGATAAGATGCAACCCATACAGATGAAGGCCGAGCTCATCCATCTGTCATCAATAGGATTGGTTATTTCGTTGTAACAGTATGCTTGATATGGAGGAAACTGCTATGATGTTTATATATGCAGACCAGCTCTATCATACGCTGGTCGACCTCGTGCGTATTCCGAGCACTTCGGGTCAGGAGCAATATGTACGAGGCTACCTGGAACAATACCTGGCCTCTCTGGGTTTAAACACCCAGGTGGATGATCAGGGCAACCTGATCGCGACAGTGGAGGGCAAAGGAACGCCAATGCTGCTCAACGCCCATATGGACCGGGTCGCCCCCGGACTGGGTCATACTCCTATTTTGCGGGACGGTGTTCTCTATAGCGATGGCAAAACTAACCTGGGCGCCGACGACGCGGCTGGCATCGTCATCATTCTGGAAGTTCTGCGCCGCGCGCTTGAGCAACAGTTGCAGATACCGCCCCTGGTCCTGCTCTTTACGGTCCAGGAGGAATGTGGCCTCTGTGGCGCCCATGGCTTTGATGCCGCACGCTGGCAGGTCGAGGATGGTATCGTATTCGACAATGCCTTTGAGGCTGGCGTGGTCGTGTCCAAAGGCGCCTCCTATGAGACATTTGATGCCACGATTATCGGCAAGTCTGGACATCCGGGGCAGGACCTCACCGGCACGGTGAACGCCATCGATATTTTTCGCCAGGCACAATTTCCACTCGGCTCACTGGCATTGGATCAGACGCGCATCAATATTGGCAAGATCAGCGGGGGCCATGCGCGCAACGCAATTCCTGATCTGGTTAAAGTTGAAGGAGAGATGCGTAGTTTTGAATCCTCCGAGATGCGCCAGCGCTATCGGCTGCAGATTCAGGAGGCCTTTGAAGAGGCCGCGCAGCGCCTTGGTGGTCGCGTCGAGATCGACTTTAAGGTGCAGCATGAAGGCTATAGTATCAGCCCGGACGAGTCGCTGTTGACCATGTACCAGATCGCTCTGGCGCAACGCGGAGAGACGCTCAACATGAAACCTACCTTTATCGGCAGTGATACAGGCAGCTTCCGACCCGCCATCCGGGCCTTCACTGTTTCAACCGGCGTAGTCGGGGAGCATACAGTTGAGGAACACATAGCACTGGCTCCACTGGAACAGATCGTGGTCGATACCCTGCATGTACTCCACTTATGGAGCACCCAGACCGCACAGACGCAGCCAGAATAGCGAGATGAAGGCGGACATACAGCTATGCCTGACACTGGCCATTATCCATCAACACGGTCCTTTATTTGTCAGGTTGGTAAAAACATGTGTCGCGATAGACGCGAGGACGGGAATAGGTCAGTGTTATCATAAGTGGAGGGATGCTGAAGGACAGCTGCCTGCACAGTAGAACACAGGCATAAAAAAAGACTTCTACGTGTTATCATCTGTAGAAGTTAAGCACATAAGTAAGGAAATATATCAATGGCGAAAATATATGGCGTTATTATCATTGGCTCGGGCCCGGCAGGCTATACCGCGGCTATCTACGCGGCACGCTCCAATCTGTCTGTGCTGATGCTGCAAGGCTATTCAGCTGGTGGGCAGCTGATGCTGACCAGCGAGGTGGAAAATTTTCCTGGCTTTGAAACCGGCATCCTGGGTCCTGAGATGATGGAAAAATTTGAGGCGCAGGCCAGCCGCTTTGGTGCTGAACTGCTGCCCGAAGATGTAACCTCGGTCGACTTTAGCAAACGTCCCTTTACCGTTACAACCGATATGGGCCAGTACCAGGCGCGCTCAATAGTCATTGCCACAGGTGCCAGCGCCAAATGGCTGGGACTGCCGAGCGAGAAACGCCTGCAGGGACGTGGTGTGACCGCCTGTGCCACCTGTGATGGCTTCTTCTTCAAGAACCGGGATGTCATCGTCATTGGTGGCGGCGATACCGCGATGGAAGAGGCAACCTTCCTGACCCGCTACGTCAACCATGTGACGATCGTCCATCGCAGAGATAGCTTCCGGGCCAGTAAGATCATGCAGGATCGGGCCGCGAAGAATCCGAAGATCAGTTTTCTGATGGATAGCGAGGTTACCGAAGTGCTGGGCGAGGACGCGGTCACGGGCGTGCGCATCCGCAATACAAAAACCGGTGCAGAGACAACGCTGGAGACGCAAGGACTCTTCCTGGCCATCGGGCACCAGCCCAATACGGAACTGTTCAAAGGCATTATCGACCTGGATGAGGCTGGCTATATCATCCCATCCGAGTTCACAATGACCAATATACCCGGCGTCTTTGCCGCCGGAGATGTGACCGATCATCGCTATCGCCAGGCCATCACCGCGGCCGGTGATGGCTGCCGCGCCGCTATCGACCTGGAACGCTGGCTGGCGGAACAGGGCGAGGATGTCGGCGTCGAAAACTGGGATTAAAAGCCTGTAGCACATAACATACGAGCGGCCCAGAGTTTCCTATCAGACCGCTCGTATGTTGCTATATAGATCATTTTCCAGCCCTTGAAAAAAGCATTCTCTGAGCTGTTTCCAACCAAAACCGGTCACCTGCTCAAGCAGGCTCAACACATTCTGCTCATCATAGCCCCAGGGACGACGCAGCGCCCGTTCTTCAGATAAAAGCGCGCCTTCTTCTTCCACACAGATACCGTCCTGAAACAATACTTCTCTGAGTAGAGAACCATCGACAAAATACCAGAAGCCATAAATACCAGAAGCATCTTCGGCCACAAAGGCGAAAATACGCCGTCCCCGCGAGAAGGTTGCCAGCATCTGCTCACGCCAGGTAATAATACAGAGAGGGTCACACAACACGGTCCAGGCTCCCATCTGCCCGATCGCAAAGGGAACCGGTAGCATAGCCGAAAACACGTCTTCCGCCGAAAAGCGCTGTCCCGTTGGGGAGAACGAGCAAGGGAAGTCCTGAATTAACTCTTGCGGCGTCATATGCTCGACACAAAATGCTGTGATCTGCCATCCCATATTTTTCACCTCTTTTTATGCAGTAGCTCTTATCCATGCCCCATCTAGTTAAGACGACAAAAAGGCACAAAATAAGACACCTGACGCTCAATTATGGGCGGCATATAAAAATTCCTCCATACATGTTTGTATGGAGGAATTATCAAACGCATCTGCTGCCAAATCTTATTTGACGGACCCTTCGTAGATACCCATGACCTGACCCAGGAATTTGATGGCGTCATCATGACTACGCTGGAAGGAGTTGCGGCCAATAATGGAACCGAAACCACCACCATCGCGAATGGCACGAGCCTCGTTAAAGAACTGGTCGTCGGCAGCGGTCGCGCCACCAGAGAAGATGACGATGCGGCGACCATCAAACGCGCTCTGCACCACGTGCTTGACCCGCTCGGCCAGCGTGGAGGTCGGGATTTCGTACTTCTGATAGACTTTCTGCGCCTCAGCCAGCTCAACCTTCGCGCTCGGCAGCTTCACTTTGATGATATCTGCGCCCAACTGGGCAGCAATCTGCGCGGCATAGGTAACAACGTCAATAGCGGTCTCGCCCTCTTTGCTCAGTGAGCTACCGCGGGGATACGACCAGACGACCGTAGCCAATCCGGCCGACTTGGCTTCCAGCGTCAACTCACGCAACTGCTCGTACATCTGGTTGCGCTCAGAGGATCCAGGATAGATGGTGAAGCCTATGGCTACACAACCCAGGCGCAGCGCATCCTCAACACCCGATGTCACAGCGGAGATGGGGTCCCGCTCGTCATTTAATACATCGTGGTTATTGCATTTTAAAATCAATGGAATGTCACCAGCGAACTCAGCCGCGCCCGCCTCCAGGAAACCCAGGGGAGCAGCATAGGCGTTACAACCAGCCTCAATCGCAAGCTGGAAGTGGTAGCGAGGATCATAACCGGCAGGATTTGGCGCGAAGCTGCGCGCGGGGCCGTGCTCAAAACCCTGGTCTACTGGCAGAATCACCATTTTACCGGTGCCACCCAGACGACCATGGTTGAGCATACGAGCCAGATTGGTAAGAACACCAGGATTTTCGCTGCTATACCAGCTTAAAATTTCTCTGATACGGTCTTTCATTTTTCTATTCCTTAATGTATTTTGCTTCGGACCTTACCACACTCTCTATGGTAACATGTATTCCATATTGTATCACGACCAGAAGGAAAGCTGTGTGTCGTTCCATGTGCCACAGATCGCAATATCGCTATCCAGACTATGGTTAAGCCCGACCAGGCGCCACCCAGTGTAACATATACGAAAGCCGTCACAAACATGAGCACTATCCATAATCATGTCTGGAATTACGTTATTTCTGCCATGTTACCCACTGCATACCTCTCCATGTAGATACTTCATCCATATGAAATTTGTTACCTCCTTTACATTAATACGTTTCTATATCAAAGCATAGAGGACGTGAATTCTTCATTGCTCCTCGTCTATATAACTAAAGTATGTATCATGGCAAGTGTCTTACTCTTATGATTATCGCCTGCGGCCGGCATACGTTTTCGCACCTGCGGTACTCAGATACGTGTTGTGAGTTAGTGTAGCAGGGGCGCATTAGCGCCCCTGCTACACTAACTCACAACACCAATGCGGCTGCGCTCATATGCAGCCAGGGTGTGACTGGAATCAACACATGCATAGAGTGTGTCTGATGCTCATGATCATCGCCTGAGGCCGGCATGAGGTTTCGCACCTGCGGTGCCCAGAAACCAGTTGTATATTGGTGCATCGGGGCGCGACTGCGCCCCGATGCACCAATATACAAAACCAGTGCGGCCGCGCATGCGGACGCCTGTGCGGCCGCACTCACGTTCGCCAGCACAAGGAAAGTAAGACACTCTTATAAAAAAATGGAGATAGTATGGGCGGCAGTAGCTTTGATCTTATCGCACAAGAACTCTTAAATCAGCGACATATTATGGAGGAACTGGACGCGGAAAATCGTCAGTTGCGTCAGCAATTGAATGATTTGCGCGCGGGCAAGGGTATTTTTGTTGAAATTAATGGCACACGTATAGCCCTGGATACCTTACAGGCCACTTCATCCACCCCATCCGTTGATGCTCCGATTGAGATGCCTGAAGATGAGCAATCAGAAAAAGACGCATCAGTCGATACAAATACTCTCCCATCCGAGCAGCAAGCCGAGGTCACTCAGCCGGTGGCACAGCAACCTCAAATAACCACACCCTTGTACGAGGAAAACAAGGAATCCACGCAGCCAACATTTTTAGAAGAGATCATGCTAGACGAGTTTGCTGCAGCGCTCACCTCTCGTCAGGCTGTCTTGCCGCAGCCAGAAAAGAAGGCAGAGCCGTCAGAGGAAGAACAAAAAGCGAGTTTGCGCCGTGAGCTCATGGGTAGTTTTCTGCTTGAATAGCGCCTCCATCATAGATGCTATCGGGGAGAAAGATCGCCAGCGGTTATCTTCCTCCCCCATTAATGATAGCGGACTACGATCAGCTATTTAGTGTTTGCCTTCGACCGCCCTGGTGATAAATTGTAGGGCGGGTGTCTGTTTATACAGACCGATGGCGAACACGCTCACAACGGTACCGGCATTAATAGTAGCATGTACTGGCACCGTCACATTGGGCTGTAGCGCCGTTACGCTAAAGGTCTGCGGCCCGGCCGCAACAGGCAGGTAATTACTGGCGCTCTTATAGCTCAAATTTGTAATGACCTGTTTACCTCCGGCCGAAATGTTTACGGGTCCAGCATTGGGGGACAGGTGATAGACGCGTATCTTCGAGGCGCTGGCAGGTGAAGTCACCCCTTTCAAACTGTTATTATCGATGAAAGCCTGCAGGCTAAATCCGGTATCTTTTGTGCCTACGGCGGCGACAGTATAAGCATCGCCGGCGGTCACATTGGCTGACTGGATAATCACAGCCGCGCCAATACCTTTACCGGTAGGTGCAACCTTGATTGTATGGGTTCCGGCTGGCACGGGCGCGTAATTCGTTAACGTGCCATACGCAAAGTTCGTGAGTACCTTATTGTTATCCACAAAAATGTCTACATTTCCGGCCCCAGGAGCCGCGTGGATGACGCGTACCGACGCATTTGTGGCAGGTTGATCAGCGGCAAACGCACTGGCGGAAGTGAACACACATAAAATCAGCACGCCGAAAAGCAGAAGTACATGGTTTCGCAAGAGATTCTTCATTACCACTCTCACCTCTTATATTGCCCTCTGTCACCTTTTCACCTGTCTTTGCTTGCTCCGTAATCAAAGTCTGGTAAGAAAAAGAACAGCACGGCGCGATAAAGGAACGAAAGAGCTTCCCCTTCTACAATCCATCCATTTGCGCGTAAACACCGGATCTTAACAGAACACTGAAGCGTCCCGCGCTATGCTTCACAGTCTAGTGACGTCTTTCATTACTAAAAAGTATTACTCACTCGTCATTTTTTATTCCATTTCACGGCACGCCCTCCCATCATGATCAGCGGATTCCGTTTTCAAAATTCTCTTAGAAAAAGGCCATTAGACAGGTACATTGCATCTATGGGCAATAAAAATGCGTAAACTGTTCAGACAGGTCCCAATTAATACCCTGTTTGAGTATCTATCACGTCATTGCATTAAGAGAAAAGAAAAGGGACGCGTACATAAGGCATTAACGTAAATTGAAGGAAGGCCAGCCTTGATACTATCAGGAGTATAGGAGGCGTGCACACTGCCTTCAGTCGCTTTGACTGATCTGGCTGGCACGAAAAAAAATTGTGACACAACACAACTCTACACCATCCGCGCAGGGAAGCGTCGGAGGTCCCGCGCTAGCTGGCGATTATAACTCCGATGACGGAGCCTGGCAGGCTGAAATGGTGACACAATTTCTCTCGGGCAACGAATACGCATTTACACAGATCGTCGACCGCTATGGCTCTTTACTCTTGCGCACAGCTTATTTATTGGTTCACGATGAAGAAGTCGCCAGGGATATCGTGCAAGATTCATTCATTCTGGCGTGGAAAAATGCTGCTAAATTGCGAGAACGACAGCATTTACGAGCCTGGCTACTAAGGATCGTAGTCAATCAGGCCACAAGCATTAAAAGACAACTAGCCAGGCGGACAGCGCTTTTCAAAGAGCATTTTATACCTCCTGCAGTGGAACAATCTGACGAGGTAGCTGTGATACAGACAACCAGCATTGATGATAGCCTTGATATGGCACAGGCCATCAGTAAGCTTCCCCTCAATCAGCGTAGCGTCTTGATTCTTTTCTATTACCATAAAATGACAATGTCAGAGATTGCCGAAACATTGGGAGTAGCCGAGAACACGTTACGCAAACGCCTGCAGGCCGCCCATGAGAAGCTGCGTCGAATCCTGCAAACAGATGCTGCATATGCTTCAGCCAGTATATCATCCACAGCCTACCTACCAGCACCCATTAGATACAGAGGGGAAAAATGATGAATGAGCATGGCAGGGGCGACTATGAGTCAACCTATCAAGAGCAATCTGACAATGTATCTACCAACGACGCCCTGGAGGCACGCATCTCACGCTTCCTGCACAAGGAAGCAGAAAAAATACATTTCTCACCTGATTTACGCCATCGCATCATACAAAATGCATCATCACAACGACACAGGCGTCATCACTATATAACTATCGCTGTACTCGCATCCGCTGCGGCCCTGATCCTGGCGCTCAGCGGCCTGACCTATTTGATGGTCAATCCCACAACTCCCCCAGGACTTAGCTATACCGTGAGCAAAGAGATTACAGTGGCCCCTGAACTGGCAAATGGTGGACAGCTGCTTTCGCTGGACCCGACCGAGCGACATATCGTCTATCAACCCGCTGGTCAGGGCGGTGTACTCTACACAGCCGATCTGACCAATCCAGTTCAAAGCAACACGCTGGCCATGCGCTATGCCAGGGATATGGCCTGGTCCCCCGATGGATCCGCGTTGGTGGCAACAGTGGTCCCAATGAATACCACGCATCCATTACTGGCCCTGGTACCTGCAGGGCAATACATGCGTTTGCTAGGGCACAATAATGCGCTGGCAGCCAACTGGTCGCCCACCAGCGCTGATGAGGTGATGTTCGCGCAGCAGCAACATGGACAGACAGAGCTCTGGTCCACCAAAACGTCTGGCGCCCCGGCAACCCTACAGGTAACGCTATCAGAACAGTTACTGATTCAACACATGAACTGGTCGTTTGATGGCCGTTATCTAGCCCTGGTGGTAGCCCAGAGCGGAGCAGTGACAAGAGAAGCGCTTGCACAACCGGCGCGCGCTATTTATGTGATGGATTTTCAAACTCGTAAACTGACAACGCTGGTCGCGCCCGGCAACTTTACCATTGGAAACGTAGCCTGGTCTCCGGCCACCCACGAACTGGCATATGAGCAGATCACCACCAACCAGGCAAGCCACCTGATAACTATCGATATTAGCAACCCGGAGAAGCCTACCAGCATCACTCCACAACATCAGTTAGAGGGCTGGAGTTGGGCCGCTGATGGGCAGGCACTGGTCTATAGCGATGGTGGCAAGCTAATGGCTCATGTCTTTCATGGCCCCCCCATTACTATCTCTCAACCTAAGCAGCAACAGTTAATCTCCCCCTTCTGGCTGAAAGATGGACAGATCCTCTGCATGCATATTACAAACGGAAAAGGAACATTGATGCTGCTAACTCCTCACAGACAATAGCTCATGCCAATACTGTTGTACCCAATGTGTTGGGTACAACAGTATTGGCATGAGCCAGGGAAAGCGTTTTAAATGGTGAAGTTTATGGTGTCTGGATCGAAGCCGTCACCATCTTTGTTGCCCAGTACCAGGCTCATCGCGGTCGTATCCTGAGGCACCAGAAACACGGCCGACCCATCCTGCCCCTGGACATGGGAGGCAAAGCTAATAGGAACGTTGGCCTGCTGCGGTGGCATACTCTGACTTCCGGACTTAACCTGCATATAATCAAATGGGGAGCCCACAATCACCGATTGGAGAAGAGGGTTATCAATTTTAAAGGTCAGGATCAGGTAGCGCATCCCCTTCGGAGCCTGCTGACCATCCAGGCTCCATTGTGTCGTGGCCTGCGTCACCTCGTAGTTCAGGCTAAAATAGCTGGCCATTTTATTGACATCGATGCTCTTTGTCGCATACTTACCCACGTCAGCGTGTGGTCGCAAAGGAATATCCATACGCGCTTCATCAACGGTACCCAGGCGCAGCGTAATCTGGTTCGCCTGGATGCTGGTGGGGACAGCAAAGTCCAGATCGGTCGATTGGGTTTCACCTGAGGCCAGTTTGGGATTATTGGAAGCGTAGAGCAAGGGAACCTCTTTGCCACCCGGCAACACCGCATGCGCGATAGTAGAATAGATCAGCGTGGTGCTATTTTTGCTTCTATTGGTTTCCTGCACATGCACACGCACCATACCATCTGAACGGCTTTGGGGATCATCCAGGAAGTTCCTGGCCTGCTGCACATTCTGGAGCGTAATATTGACCCCCGCGTAGTCGATGGTGGTCTGGAGATCGGTGGTGGAGATGGCCGACTGGGTAGCCTTGCCGATACCCAACAAGGGCAAGATAAAATAGAGAGCAACCCCCAGGATAAGCACCAGAGCGACGATCAGCAGTAATAGACCCGGCAAACCTGGACGCCGTCTCCGCGATGGAGGCCTGCTTCTGGAAGCCGACGGTGAAAACTCATCTTCCTGCAGAGTTGAACCGCTATCGTGAGAATAGGAGGGATAACGTGCTGGCCGCGTTGCATCGCTGGCGAGAGAACGCGCTGGATAGCGCTCTTCAAACGTCGATGGAGAGGGAGATGCCGGAGAGAAACTATCCTCGCTGGCCGCCTGTGGGGTATGTTGAGAAAAGACTTGCTGCGCACGATCCGGGGGCAGTATAGATAATCCACAACGACCACAAAAGCGTTGCTCGGGATTTGTCGCTGCCCCACAGCGTGGGCAGTTCCTGGGAAATGCCTGTGCCATAGCCATGCCGCTCCTTGCTAAATTCATTGCTTGCTCTGCTTGTTTATTATTGTACAACACATGTTATCAGGCAGAAACAGCATAGTTCAATGGTCCAGCCAGCTGATGATAAGATCAGCTGGCTGGATCGGCAGCTATTGGGACAGGGTGCGATATAAATCGGCCAGGTTAGGGGTTCCCAGGCCAGTGGTGTAGTCCCAGCCCTGTGCCGCTTTATAATACAGATTATTTCCCTGCGTGATATCGTAATAGGCGCGCCCATTACGCTTTGCGGCATCATAGAATACCTGCGGCGATGCATTGAAGGATTTGCCTTGCTTGATCAAGCCCTGGTGGACCAGGGCCATGCCAGCAGCCCAGATGGGTGCCGCGGCACTGGTACCGCCGACCGAGCCCCACTGTCCTTTATAGTAGACGGCCAGTCCATAGGCAGCCGCCGATATATCCGGAACCTGGCGTTTCCCATTAGAGATGCTATTCTTGACACCAGATTGATTCTGCCAGGAGGGCACCCCAAAGACGCTGCTCAAGCCACCACCAGTTCCCCAGCGATTCTTACAGCTGCCACCACTGGCACCGTCTGACCACGCCGACTCATTGGCCCGGTTTTGCCCCTGGTCTATCTGCAAGATGGTCCCCCCCACGGCTGTCGACCAGGGATCGCTGGCTGGGAAACTAACGGAAAGATCACCGTAGCGCCCACTGGTAAAGGCGCCACAGTCACCACTGGCCACGAACACGGTCATATGCTCAATCTTGGTCAATTGCTGGATACTCTGATCAATCGCGCGCATATCCTGCTGGGACATCTCGCCTTCGGACGCGCCCAGGCTGACGCTGACGGTACCGCCCGCATTGGCGTTATTGACGTTGTCATCCAGGATCTTCTGCAACTCATCGTTGACGTTGACCCAGATATCATCTACGCTGTTGCTGCTGCCATCGGTCTGGTAGACCTTGATATTGGCTGAGCGAGCCAGACCCGCCGCCATCTGAATATCCAGGGTCGATTCGCCCAGGGTATCCTGTGGATGTCCGTCTACGTTCACGGGGGTGACACTCCCTTTAAAGCTAATGCAGGAGAGATAGTTCTGGATATCGCTCTTTAGAGAACCATCGATCTCGACCAGGTTAATCGTGGTGTTCTCACCATGCAGACCCTGGTTCCACAGTTGATCAAATCCATAGGCGTGGGCGATATCTCTGGGCAGCAGCGTCTGGTCCTGCGGCGAGCAGTCTGCCGCTGGCTTCTGCGCGCCGGTCGAGGCAGCAGGCTGGAAGGAGGCTTGATGCGTCGGCTGCACACTATAGTTATCCAGTCCCGTGACCGCATCGATATAGTTCAGCAAGAACTGCGGCACCACGGGTGGTTTTTTCGCATCAGGCGCGAAAAAGGTGCGGCCCTGGTAGCTATGGCGTACGAAATCGGTCCGCAAAACTTTAGCAAAGGTACTGGCCTTGGCCTCAATTGAAAGATGTGTGCGCATCTTACTCAAATTGAGTGAGATGCCTTGAGGATTGAAGAAATCTTTGAATTTTTGATAGGTCCCATCATCGATGCCAATCTGCCTGGCAAACTGCTCCAGATGAGATGGTTTACCGGGCTCCACCTTTTGATTCTGCATCTTTTGCATCATGGCCGGATCTATTTTAAAGGTAATGCGGACATGAAGTACGGTCGAACCGGGGAGAGGACCGGTGACGGGAGAGCTCATGGCAGAGCCAGGAATATTCAGGTTTAGCGGCACCTCTTTCAATACATTGGTAGTGGTTGGAGTTGTTGTATTACAGCTTGCCAGCGGCATCATTACCAGGCACAAGCCGATCAATGCAGCGACAAGCTGGCCTGGTCGCATACCGCGCTTACCGGAGAACCGACGCATAAACATATACCCCCAAAAAGAGATCTAGAGAATTGCTTATGATGAATAGCCCAATCAAGATTGATATATACACAAAAAGGGCTAATATCTTTTTGTATCACGGATCAGGAGCGGAAAACAGTTCAGTATAGCAGGCACTTTTGGTATATTGAAAACCGTCATTGCAGCTTGAAAAGTGATATAATAGAAGGGTAATTGGAAAAAATATTCTATAGTCAGTAGAGGATAAATAGGAAGAGTACGCATGCCTGCATTTAAAGTGGAAGCACCATTTGAACCCACGGGTGATCAACCAGAGGCGATCGCCCAACTCACTGAAGGTATTCGGGAAGGGCAGAAATATCAAACACTGCTCGGTGTGACTGGTAGTGGTAAAACGTATACGGTAGCGAAAGTTGTCGAACAGGTACAACGTCCAACCCTGGTGCTGGCGCCGAATAAGACGCTGGCCGCCCAGCTCTATAGCGAGTACAAAGAGTTCTTTCCCAACAATGCAGTGGAATACTTCGTTTCATACTACGATTACTACCAGCCAGAGGCCTATATCGCGCGTACCGATACATACGTGGAAAAAGAGAGCATGCTCAATGAGGAAATTGAGAAATTGCGCCTTTCCGCCACTCGTAGTCTGTTTGAACGGCGCGATGTGTTAATCGTAGCCTCGGTCTCCTGTATCTACGGTCTGGGCAGTCCCGAAGAGTACGGAGAGGTGGTGATGACGCTCAAAGTGGGTGAGGAACGTCGTCGCGACAAGATCTTGCGCCACCTGACCGAGATCCAGTATGAGCGCAACGATGCAAACTTTATCCGCGGTCGCTTCCGCGTACGCGGTGATGTGATGGAGATCTTCCCCGCCTATGAAGACGTCGCGGTGCGCATCGAATTCTTTGGTGACGAGATCGAGCGCATGACCGATATCGATCCTCTTACTGGTGAAATCCTGAAGCAGCGACAGCGTCTGGACATTTATCCCGCTAAACACTGGGTGACCACCCGTGAGCGCCTCAACAAGTCGATCGAGCTGATCGAGGCTGAACTGGAAGAGCGCTTGCAGGTGCTGGAGAGCGAAGAGAAACTGCTGGAGGCGGCCCGTCTGAAGCAACGCACAAACTTTGATATAGAGATGCTGCGCGAGACCGGGTTCTGCTCCGGCGTTGAGAACTATTCGCGTCACCTGGCCGGCCGTGGTCCGGGAGAACAGCCATGGACCCTGCTGGATTATATGCCGGATGATTTTCTGCTAGTGGTCGATGAGTCACACGTCGCCCTGCCCCAGGTGCGTGGCATGTTCGCGGGCGATCGCTCACGTAAACAGGTACTGGTAGACTACGGTTTCCGCCTGCCATCAGCGATGGATAACCGTCCATTGACCTTCAACGAATTTGAGGGTCAGATCGATCAGGCGCTATTCGTCTCGGCCACTCCCGGCCCCTATGAGTACGAACACAGCCAGAACATCGTGGAGCAGTTGATCCGGCCAACCGGCCTGATAGATCCAGAGATCAGCGTACGCCCCACAAAGGGACAGATCGATGATCTGCTGGATGAGATCCGCAAGCGAATCTCCAAGGAACAGCGTGTCCTGGTCACTACCTTGACTAAGAAGATGGCGGAAGATCTTGCTGACTATATGCAAGAGCTCAATATTAAGGTCCACTACCTGCACTCTGAGATCGACACCATTGAGCGCATTGAGATTCTACGCGATCTACGCCTGGGAGTCTATGATGTGGTGGTCGGCATTAACCTCTTGCGCGAAGGACTCGATCTGCCCGAGGTCTCCCTGGTGGCAATCCTCGATGCCGATAAGGAAGGCTTCCTACGTTCCGAGGGCTCGCTGATCCAGGTAATTGGACGTGCTGCTCGCCATGTCGAGGGCAGCGTCATTATGTATGCCGACAGCGTTACCAGGTCGATGCGGCGCGCCATCGATGAGACCAATCGGCGCCGTGAACTGCAGTTGACCTATAATGAAGAGCACGGCATTACCCCACGGGGCATCCATAAAGAGGTCAAAACGCTGTCCGAGCGCATCAAGGCAATGAGCGGTGCCAACGAGGAGGGTACAGGCAAGAATGCAACCCAGGTTATCACCGGAATACCGAAGGATGAGGCATTGCGCCTGATTAAAGATCTGGAATCTCAGATGCGCGCGGCCGCCAAGCAACTAGAGTTTGAGAAAGCAGGCCAGCTACGTGACCAGATCATCGAGCTGCGCCGCCTGATCGTCGAATAACACTTTGAGACTTTTTAGACAGGACAAGAGAGATGCATGATATCTGCATCCCCCTTGTCCTGTCTATTTTTTACGTTCCCTGTGTATGGCTTCTCATAAATCATCACTAGTGAGCATATGCGCCTCTAATGCACAGACAACTTGAGCTCACAGTGAGCATAATTTGAATTTTCTACTCTTACAAAAATAATCAAATCATCGACCGTTCATTATAATTTAAGTATAATATGGTCAGGTTGACGTTGCCCAACAATAATATATTATTTATAAAATATTTTCCCGTAATTACAATTCGACATTAGATAAATACGTTCTGTTTAAAACATAAAAAAAATAGGTAGTATAAAGGCAACCACATACACCAAAATGGTGTGCGTAAAAGACCAAAATCGGGTATAGTATAGTGTGTTTGCTGAACACCATTAAAGAAAGGACCATCACAATAGAATGACCCATCATCATAACTCTTCTGAGAAACATAGCAACGCATTGCTGAGTGGTGCCCAGATCTTACCGCGTCGCGTGCGTCCGAATATGACGGTGGCAGAACTGATAGATGAGCAGTTTCAGGCGTACAACGGGGCGCGTCTGAATGAGGCGGCGCGTGTCTACGCCGAGCGAATGCTGGATCCCGAGCAGGATGTGACGATCGGCCTTACTATGGCTGGAGCCCTGACACCCGCTGGGCTGGGAGGCTGCGTGCTGACCTTAATGGAGTATGGGTTCGTCGATTTTATCATCAGTACAGGAGCCAATCTCTACCACGACATGCACCACGCCCTGGCGATGTCGCTGCACCGTGGTGACTTTCGCCTGGACGATGTAAAGTTGCAGGAAGAAGGGGTAATCCGTATCTATGATATCCTCTTCGAAGACCAGGTGTTGCTCGACACGGATTCTTTTGTGCGTGAGAGCCTGCGCAGTCTGCCCAATCGCCCCATCTCGACCTCGGAACTGCACCATCACCTGGGACAGCAGTTGCTGAAGGCAGGCGTAAAGCCGGAGTATTCGGTACTGGCGCAGGCCGCCGCCTGGAACGTACCGATCTATACGTCCTCTCCCGGCGATTCGTCAATCGGCATGAACGTGGCACGCAACGCTCTGGATGGCAGTCAGCTCACGCTGGATCCACTGGCGGACGTAAATGAGACCACCGCGATTGTGCACCATGCGACCCGCAATGGTGTAATTATACTTGGTGGCGGTAGTCCAAAAAACTTCTATCTGCAGACGCAGCCCCAGTTGTGGGAGGTGCTTGGCATTCAGAAGGGCGGCCACGACTACTTTATTCAGGTGACAGCCGATGCACCTCACTGGGGCGGTCTCTCGGGCGCGACCCCTTCCGAGGCGGTGTCATGGGGCAAGATCAAGCCAGGTCAACTCAACGACGCCGTGGTCGTCTATGGGGATTCGACTATTGCTCTACCATTGCTGACCTCCTACGCGGTGAGCAAGGCGCAGCCACGCCCACGACGTGAGCTCTTCGCCAGGCGTCAGGAACTACTCAGCGAGTTAAAAGAAGCATATGAGAGCGGTAAAGAGGCGCGCCCTTAAGCACTCTTCCATCTAAACACAAGCGGAGCTTTGTATTAGGTGGAACCCTGAATGGCATTTAGGTTGACAGCTAAATGCCATTTAGGTTGATTGCTTACTGGCAATTAGGTAGAAACGCATTTCCAATTAGGTAAAAATTTTGCATTTACCTTGGCATTAGCTTGACAACCTAATGTATAATATCAACCAGTGTGCAGAATTTTGTGGCACACAGTTTATTGCAGGCGAAGCCCTTTTGATAGTCGCCATAAACCTGCACAATTGGAACATATTAGGAGGAAATGCGATGCTGGTCCATCTGATGCTGGAACTTTACAACATTGACCGAAACATCCTGAGCGATGAGGCTTTGTTGCGCCGTACTCTCAGCGAATTGCCAGAGCGTGTTGCGATGGAGAAGGTTAGCCCTGTTCATCTCTATGATATTGAAACATCGAACCCACTTGACGCTGGCATGTCCGGTTTTGTTGTAATTGCCCAGAGTCACGTTAGCCTCCATGCATGGCCTGAGTATGGAGAAGTTGATATTGACATCTGCTCCTGCAAAGAGTTCAGCCAGGAAGATGCCATCGCGTTTGCCAAGGAGATATTCCAGACAGACGATGTTGAGGCCCATTTTGTTGTGCGGGCGACGCGCTCTCTGCGTCCGGAAGAGCCAGATCCAGTCCGTTATGAGCAGGCGATGGAAGCGCGCCGCTTAGCGAAACTGGGGGTGCACTAAGGGCAATAAGAGAAAAGCGAAGTTTACCTTCGCGCTCCATTTCCCGACTGCAGAAGGGTGAGGTGCCTGCCATTTTACGAGGAAGGCACCTCACTTTTTTTATGCTTGCTTTCACTGGCAGGAGTGCTACAATGCAGGCGTTATGACCTGTGGCACGCTCCTGTCACAGGGTTACGTTATTCATTGCAATTCATATGTATAAAATAGAGGACTGTTTTCCATGGAAAATGATGGGTTGATCAGCCAGTTCGGAGCCCCCGATGCTCCATATTGTAATCCTGAAACGGCGCGCATCGCGATTATTCCGGCTCCTTTAGAATATAGCGTTTGCTATATGGAAGGGACCCATATGGGTCCACAGGCTATTTTAAATGCATCCAGCCAGATGGAGCTCTATGATGAAGAGTTGGACTGCTGTCCGATCGAGGCCGGCGTCTATACCTATCCAGTACTTGACTATACGGGAATGAGCCATGAGCAGGCTTTGCAGGTTACGGGAGACGCAGTACGGCAGGCGCTGGCTCAAGGTCAGATTCCGCTTACGCTGGGTGGGGAGCATTCTTTGTCGGCTCCGGTAATCGCCGCCGTGCATGAGCGGTATCCCGATTTAACAGTGGTGCACATCGACGCCCATGGCGATCTACGCGATGAGTATGAGGGCACGCCGCTCTCGCATGCCTCGATCGAGCGGCGCGTGGTAGATATGGGCATCCCGTTACTAGAGATCGGCATTCGTAGCTTCAGCCCTGAAGAAGCCGAGTTCATGAAGACAAAGCCCGATGTAGTGGTGGTCTGGGCCTATCAGATGGCCAGGGGACTGGCCCGCATCCCCTGGGAACGTCTGGGCAAGCACACCTACGTCACAATTGACCTGGATGCCATCGATCCCAGCGAAATGCCGGCCGTGGGAACTCCAGAGCCAGGAGGATTGAACTGGTACCAGGTACTCGATCTGTTCCAGGAGATCTGCCGACGCACTACAATTGTGGGCATGGACGTCGTTGAACTGTGCCCAATGGAAGGTCAAACGCGCGCCGACTTTCTGGCCGCCAAGCTGGTCTATAAAATGATCGGCTACCGCCTGTTTACGAAATAAGTCCTCACTAAAATCTTCGCTCTTGTAGTGCAGCCGCAGGCTGCACTACAAGAGAGGATGCTGGTTCATCGGGGCGGCTAGCCCCGATGAACCAGCATCCTCTTTTTCAGATCTTTGAAAAGACAACAACTTAGCGTGGCATTCCTGGAGAACAGCAGTACTATGAACTTCGCATCCGAGTGTTGCGGCCCGACGAGGTAGTTAACTACCAGCAGGCCATGTTTGGTAGCGCCCAGCGGCACGATACAAGTGTTCCCTTACGCATGGGACCTTACCTTCGGTGCTGGCGTAAAGAGAGGCAGGATCGAGCCAGCAGGCGGCTGCGCCTACCTACCACGACCGTCTCATTACCACCGCTAAAGTGAGCCATGGTAGAGTAGTAGAAAGATCGAAAGTTGTGGTATACTAACAGGGACGCGTCCCACAATATCTGGCAAAACGGAGCGCAGCGCGTCAACGTATTCCAAGTAGGTGCGGAACGACCGACGGGAGGAAGGTTTCAGCAATACCTTGCCGATCAGTCCACTACTTTTAGCACATCCCCAATAAGCATAACATTTAATCAGGTGAGCAAGGGCGCTAAACATAAGAAGGAAGGATGCGCTGCATCGTCTTCGATCGAAAGAAACTCGAAGGAACTCATTGACGTATACATAGGGTGCCAGATGCGCCTGGCTCGCCACGCAGGTGGCAATTCTGATTGCTTTTAACACAGCCTGACTTTGAAAGGAAACATGACCAGAGAATTCAATAACCAGAGACGAAGTGGTTCACGTCCACCATTTCGTAATTCATCCTCCAGCCGATATAATGACGAACGATCTTCACGTCCAGCTCGGCCTCGCCTCAACCGAGAAATGGTAGATCGTGCCTGGGAGAATGGTGCCAGCCGTACGCACGCGGATTACCATCCACGCAGTTCTAATGGGTCATCGCAGTCCCCCCGAAATAACTGGCGCAACAACAACAACAATAATAATCATCGTTCCGGCGACAATTCCTCCCACTATACGCAGGGCAATCGCAGACCCTACGGACAGGGCAACTTCGAGAACAGGAATGCTCAGCGCTTTGAGCGCCCCTATGACAATCAGCAGGGGCCACGCACGCGGAACTTCGCGGCCAATACCCATCGCTCCGATGCCGCTAATGATGAGAGACCTGGCTATGGTTCGCAGCGCGGATATGGCAACAACCCCTCTTTCGGTCAGCGTGGACAACAGCAGAGCAATCGAGCTCCACAATCACATGGGTACGGTGCCCGTGGTCAGCAACAGGGCAATCGAGCTCCACAGTCACGTGGATATGGCGCCCGTAGTCAGCAACAGGGAAACTTCACGCCTGGCACCCGCGGCGCAGCACGCCATGAGCGTCCTGAGCGCGATCCACGTACCAATCCACGCCGCAATTTCCAACCACGCGAGGCGGTGAAACGTCCACCCAATCCTCGCTGGCTGAGCCGTCCAGAGGTACGCCAGGCCCGTGATGAGCAGCGCCAGAAAGAGTACATGCAACAATTTGAGGGCGATTACGAACAGTTCGATGACGATGAGGCACCTCAATCCCATTCGGTCAACGAACGCGCACCACGAGGTCGTCGTCCACGTTTTGAGCAGGCAGAAGAAAAACATGTGACCCGGCTTCCCGATGGGCGCGTCTTGAAAGGTTCGCGACCGGAACAGCGACGAAACGCGCAGTTCTGGACCGAGGTTGATGAAGACACGGGTAAATTGATCGAGCAAGTCAGAACCAATGAAGATGAGCTCGATCAGGCGCCATCTTCAAAACCTGGCAGATCGACATCCGCCAACCGAACGCCACGGCGAGGGGCGGCAAGGAGCAAAAAGGGACTGAAAACAAGCAATCCACGCTCCACTGGTCCAAAGCCTTCTGAAAAGGGCTTCAAGTGGCCATCGCAGCAGTAGAGTTTACCTTTTGACGATCTTTTAGTATTCAAGGGTGTGTCCAGTTCATGAACTGGACACATTTTATGAACAATCAGTTGAGTAGAAACAGCAACGATGCGTACCCAGCTTAGGAAGGTACCGGAGTAGCTAGCATGTCTTATCCAAGCTATCTCAAACTTTATGAAACAGGGGAATTAGCCGAACGAGCCGCCGCCGCCTGGGAAGTTCTGCGCCATTGCACGATCTGCCCACAGAATTGCGGCTGCGACCGCACGGCGGGCAAAACAGGGGTCTGCCATTCGGGGACGGAAGCTATCGTCGCTTCATGGAATATCCATCGCCGCGAAGAGCCTCCTATCAGTGGCACGCGTGGGGCCGGCACGATCTTCTTTGGCTATTGCCAGGCGCGCTGCACCTATTGTCAGAACTTCTCGCTCAGCCAGGGTGGACTGGGGCATCGCGTGGGACCAGAGCGCCTGGCCGACATGATGCTCTATTTGCAGAAGAAGCGTTGCCACAACCTGGACCTGGTCACGCCAACGCACTTTGTGCCGCAGCTTCTGGCGGCGTTGGTGATCGCCTGTGAGAAGGGGCTACGCTTACCCCTCGTCTACAACTGCGCAGGCTACGAAAATCTGGAAACGTTGAAATTGTTGGATGGTGTGGTGGATATTTATCTGCCCGATGCCAAATATGCTGATAATAAGAACGCGCTACGGACCTCCAAGATGCCGCGCTATGTTGATCACAATCAGGCATCTCTACGCGAGATGTATCGCCAGGTGGGTCCGCTTGAAGTTGACGACGAAGGTATCGCGCGTCGGGGCATACTGATTCGGCACCTGGTCATGCCTGAAGATATTTCGGGAACACGCGAGGTGCTGCGCTGGATCGCAGAAGAACTGGGACCCGATACCCCGGTCAGCCTGATGGACCAGTATTTTCCAGCCTGGAAGGCCGTCAATGATCCAGTTCTCAATCGGCGCCTGTCGTGGGCGGAATACAAAACAGCCCTGGATGCCCTGGATGAATTCAACTTTACCGCGGGATTCGTCCAGGAAGATCTAATTGAGGTAGATACAACATCTGATACGTAATAAAGATAAGGGTAATGCTGGGTGGCGCTTATCAGAGCCTTCCAGAATACCCTGTCCACAATGGATCTGGCACGTTATAATCTGTAGGGAAAACTACATGCCTCATGATGAGCAAGTAGTGGAGGTCGTAAGGTTATGTACTATCCGTCGATATGCGGATAACACCTGGTGACGTGCCAGAAGACATGCAAAATGGAGAACCCTTATGAACACTACGGCCACGTTGAGCCGCATATTTGCAGGCATCCAGCCTGAACTAGATCAGGTGGATGCTCTCTTTCAAGAAAGAGCAACGTCAGGATTGGCGATCCTTAATTCTGCTTCGATGCATGCGCTTGCATCTCCCGGCAAGCGGCTGCGAACAGCATTGACCTTGCTCGCGGGAAAACTCAATCATTATGACTTCGGAAAATTGCTGAAGCTAAGCGTAGCCTTTGAGATGGTTCATCTGGCAACATTGATCCACGATGATATCATCGATGAGGCTGAGACGCGCCGTGGCAATCCGACCGTCAATGCATTGTGGGGAGATAAGATCGCGATCCTGCTGGGCGATTATTACCTGGCCAAAACATCCGGTTTGATCGCTGAGATCGAGAGTCCACGCATCGACCGTTTGTTCGCCGACACCGTGGCCACAGTCTGTGAAGGTACCATTTTGGAAATGATGACGTCTGGTCGAGCGGACCTGACAGTCGAAACCTACTTTGAAAAAATCAAAAACAAAACCGCCTGTTTGATTGCGGCCTGCTCCAAAGGCGGCGCCATCCTCAGCGAGGCGACCGATGAGCAGATTGATCTACTGCATTCTTATGGCTTAAACCTGGGCATTGCATTCCAGATCATTGATGATATCCTCGACTACACAGAAGATCAATCAACCATCGGCAAGCCAGCCGGCAATGATCTGCGTCAGGGTATGGTGACGCTACCCCTGATCTACGCTCTTCAGGGAGCATCCCAGAATGGACATCAGCAACAGGTTCAAACGTTACTCAATAGCGACAAGCATGATGAAAAAGATATTCTAGAAGTAGTAGACTGGGTTACCCATGGCTATGGAGTAGAGCAGTCTCTGCAAGAGGCCCAGAATTTTGGCAGAAAAGCGCGTGAGGCCTTGCATCATTTCCCAGCCTCACCCGATCGCGATGTGCTGGATGAGCTGATCGATTTCGTCGTCAGCCGCAAACGTTAATGGATAAGTAAAGAATGAAGACAAATTTTGCGTTAGAAGAGAAGTTCCGTGAAGTTGGGGGCAAACGCCCCTATGTACAGCGCCTGTTTGGACGTATCGCCGGTATATATGATCTCATGAACAGGCTGATGAGCCTGGGACTGGATAGCTACTGGCGCCGCCGGGCCGCACGCTATCTGGCGCTGGGTACCGGAGAGACCGGATTGGACCTGGGAGCCGGTACGGCCGATCTGGCGATCACGATCATTAAACAGGCCGGTCCGGGCACAAAAATGATTGGCATGGATATCACCCCCGAAATGCTTGATGAGGGCCGTCGTAAGCTGGTCCGTATGGGGCTGCAGGATCAGATCGAGCTGCGCGTCGGGGATGCGGAGCATATCGATCTTCCTGATAATAGTGTCGATGGCTGCTGCTCCGCCTTTATGGTGCGCAACCTGTCAGATATCCGCCAGGGATTCGCCGAGATGCTACGCGTTGTGCGTCCCGGTGGTCGCGTCGTCTGCCTGGAAATTAGCCACCCCCCCGGCAGGATCTTTGGGACGCTTTTCTATCTCTACTTCTATAAGCTGGCCCCGCTCTTCGGGACGATCATTGGCAAAGCATTTGAGGAATATAACTACCTGCCCAATTCCCTGACGACATTCCCCAAAGCCCCCGCTTTACAGGCAATTATGGAAGAGGTAGGCTGGAGTGATGTTCGCTACTACTATCTCAATGGCGGCATTGTGGCCATTCACGTGGGGACAAAGGCTGAAAAATAATCCTATGGGTGCCGATGGAGATCGCTAGCATGCTGGTCTTATATCTTTATACATAGCACCATCTTTACTGCTAGCATCTCCATTCGCTGTGAATGATCCTTAGCCCCTCCTGCGCCCGATTGAGCTCATATCCCCCATAAAACTTTCAAGCGCTTTCGCCAGATCGTGTAACTGGGCTGCCTCTGCCATTGAGATCTCGTGGCCAGCTTTAGCAACCCGATAGAGGAGTTGCACGGCCGATGGTCTGCCGGCCGCGGCCTCCGGGGTCTGCGCACCCAACAATGATGCACGCATAGCATCAACGTTGGCATTTACCTGTTCCAACTCGGAAACATCGATAAAACCTACCGGCTTCGGAATCGATCCCTGCCCCGATCCGTGGCTGGCCTCCCACAGGCGCCGCTCCCGCCTGCCGGCCGCGCAATAACAAAAACGTGGCTGCTCCGATTCAGAGTCCAATACGCCACTATCTTCACAAATTGGACAAATAGGCATCGCTGATCACTCCTTGCTCATCCCAATTCAGCTTGTTGTGTACTTCCTACTATATCATAATCGTGGCTGGCGCTGTGAATACAGGCAGGATACCTGATCGCCGCTCCAACGGGGAGTATGCGCGCCCCTTTCGGGTGTCCGCATACACAGACGCCTTTGTTTATATAGATGGTGGTGCACCACCATCTATATAAACTGTTTGGGCGCTACCCACGTTTTGTACCACCATTTCAATAAACTGTTTAGCATCGGGCACAAAGCACACTACTTATTGAGTACCAGATTTTTTAGGAGTTGGTGCCATGCGACTGGTGGGTGCGGATGCACCCACCAGTCGCATGGCACCAACTCCTAAAAAATCTGTGAGCGCCGCAGGCGCGTAGTGACAGGGGCCGGAGGCACAAATCTTCGCATTCAAAATAAGGAGCAGAAGAAAAACGCTCAGGTGCGGTCAGGAGAGAGATTGGCGGCCGCTCAAATAATCCTTAAGCATATGCTCACAATCAAAGGCCATGTGGCCCAGAACGGCCTCTGGCTCACGCCAGCAGGCCTTTCCCTCGCCCGAGTCGTGTTGGGTTCCCCCGGTGATATGACCGCGATAGGCGATTGAGACGGCACGAAAACGCGGATCGCGATCAACGGCGGAGTAAACTCCAATCAGGCCGGTAATCGCTATATCATAGCCCGTTTCTTCGCTGGCCTCGCGCCGCACACATTCTTCCAGCGTCTCTCTATAGTGCACAATCCCACCGGGAATGGTATATCCCATTCCATCACTGCGATCGACCAGCAGAATTTGACCGTCCCGCTCAATAATGACGCAAGCACTGAGTATAGGAGAGATCTGCCCCAGCGTCAAGAGCGCGATCAACCGAAAAATAATGCCAGCCAGCAGTCCCTTAAGCTTCTCTTTCATGGGAATCCTCTTCTCTATCTGGCGCTTGTTCTCTTTCACTGTCGGCGTCCTGGGCGTGGTGTAACAAAGCCATCCGCTGCACAATCTGCGCAGAAATATCTGAGAAGACCATGGCTACAGGGGAATCCGCCAGGCTTACGACGATTGGATATCCTTTATCACCATTGGTTACAGCAGCAGGATCTAAAGGTATGCGTCCAAGCAAGGGTAGGTCATCTAACTGGGCCCGGGGTTCGGGACTAGCGGGGAAGATTTCAACCATCTGGCCACAGTGAGGACAGAGCAAGCCAGCCATATTCTGAACCACCCCCAGAATCGGCACAGACATGCGCTGAAACATGGTCACCGCTTTAGCCGTATCGATGCGCGCGATATCCTGTGGGGTCGTTACCAGAACCGCACCGGACAATTCAAATTCACGGCAGAGGGTGGCCTGCGGCTCGCTGGTGCCCGGTGGGAGGTCAATAATCAGGTAGTCCAGTTCGCCCCAGTTCACAGAAAAGAGTAACTGGCGCATAAGCATGCCCAGAGCATCGGGTAAAGGTGCCACAGCCTGTTCTTCTCCAATGAAGAAACCGACCGACATCAACTTGACGCCGTAACGCAGCAGGGGCTGGATCTTTTTCTCGGCCGCCAGGTCTCTCCGCTCGGCCAGGGGCAAGATAGCCTCACTTCTGGCGTCCGCTCGCTTGCGTACCCCAACCATCATCGGAATGCTGGGCCCATACGCATCACCATCCAGCAACCCCACCCGCACCCCCAATTTGGCCAGAGAGATCGCCAGATTTACACTTACCGTCGATTTCCCAACACCACCCTTACCACTCCCCACCACCAGAACAGCGCCGATATGCTCCAGGCGCTCACGCCGTGATTGTTGACGCATCATCCCTCCCCAAAAAATAGAAAAAAACCTTGCCTGTTCAAATGTTAGTATAAGAATAATTTATGCATTTGACAAGCGTTCGCGACGAATCAAGCAGGACTCAGGTACCAGTAAACGATGTTTTACGGCACACAAAGTGTCAAACTCTCTTCGTATTGGAGCACACAAGCGCCCGCTTTCAGGCGTCCCCTACACTCGCCAGCAAGAGGAGAGGTCTGACACGCAACACAAAGATCCAGAAAAATAGAGTATTTCTGGATCTTTGTGTTGCCATACCGTTACTTCTCTTGCGCAAGGAAAGTGATTGTTACCAGGACCTTATTCTGGGCGATGGCGATATTGGCCAGGTCAGGTGGCTGAATATCAAAGTCCGTCATCAGAAGTGTGGTGGTAGCGGTACCACTAATAGTTTTATCAATCAGTTTGCCAGTAACAGCGAACGTTTCCTGATGGGTCTTTCCGTGCATGGTAAGGCTACCCGGTAGCTGGAATGATAGCGACTGCCCATCACTATAGTGAGCGGGCATCCCCTGAGCGCAGGTTGAGGTAAAATCCGCGTTTGGATATTGATTGGTCTCCAATGCCCTATTGCGCACAAAGCGATCGCGCATCGGCTCATCGGTCTGCAAGGTACTCAGGTTGACGGTCAAATGAAGGGAAGTAACCTGAGGAGCTGGAGAACTACTAATCTTAAAGCTTCCAGTCACATCCTGGGTCTTACCAACGGCATCGATACTTGGCAGATTGCGCAAGATCAAATTTTCATGCACCTTGTAGCTGGCCGTCGACTGAGCAGGGACAATGCTAAAGGAGCGCAGACCTCCAGTGCCTGGCGTAATACATTTCGTCGTAGACACGACAGTTTTCGTTGTAGATATGACAGTTTTCGTCGCAGACACGACGGGTCCGGATGGCTTCGGTGGTGCATTCACCCGACTGGCAGCGTAAAAACTATACCCTCCAATCGCTATTAGTACCGCGGTCCCAATCACCAGCATCGTAATTATAAACACACTACGTCTCATATATCATCCTCCACCCAAAATTATCCAATACGATCTGCTGCAGATATTATACCTTACGAATCAATATTCATTGAGAAAGTGCTTGAAAACCATTGGTTTCGTGTCTGCGACTGCTGACCCTACGCGCCTGCTGCGCTCACAGGTTTTTGGTAAGTGGGTGCAATGCAAGAGGTGGCGCACCTGCGCCACCTCTTGCATTGCACCCACTTACTATAGACTGCGAAGACAAGAGAATATAGATCATCTAGCTATATGAAGAGGCCAGAAGATACTATATAATAAGAAACAAGATCGACAAACTCTACCCGGTCCATTTCACTACTTTTTAAGGGAAGATAATGTCAAACACAGAACAATCGCATGGCCCCGTTCTGGAAGCGGGACAGATTATCCCTGCATTTACGCTTCCCGGCGCTGATGGCATGCCACATAGCCCCTGGGATTATAAGCAGCGCGACCACGTGGTGCTGCTCTTTGCGCCTGGTGGCGCCAGCAGTGAAGCTCACTCGCTGCTGCGCACCTACGCACAGCACTACGCCGAGTTCCGTGAGGAGCAGTGTGCTCTCCTGGCGATCACGCCAGATCCTGTCTTAAAAAATCTACAGGTACAGGAAGAACTACGCCTGCCGTTCGCATTGCTCTCTGATGCGCAAGGAAAAGTTGTCGCACGCTATACACAATGGGATGCGAGCACCCATGAACTAACACCCTGCATCGTGCTGGCTGATCGTTATAGCGCCCTCTATCAACGCTGGCTGGCCCCGACCATTGCGGGGTTACCTCCAGTACAGGAGTTGTTGGATAGCCTGCAATACCTTAATAAGCTCTGCACCCCATAAAAAAAGGCGGTCAATTTCATGGCCTTGCGCAGTCCTATCTGGTAAAGATTACTCGCTCCACGTATCTCTTTGTGGTCGGTGGGTAGATGATAGCCGGTATTTATTTTCTTCAATGCACGAAAGGATATCTATGACGCAGCAGAATACACCACAGTCTTCTGATTGGAATCTGGAAACACTCCTGGTCCATGGTGGACGCAACAAAGCTTCAAATACCGGCGAGGGGGGACAATCAACGGTACTTCCCATTTACGCCAGCACCACCTATACCCATGAAAACATCGAGGCACTGGACCAGGCATTTAGCGGCAAAACCCAGGATGGAGAACCGGCTTATGTCTATGCTCGTCAGGGAAATCCTAATGCCTACGGTTTTGAGAGCGCGATGGCGCAGATCGAGGGTGGCGTGGGAGCGATCGCCTTCGGTTCGGGGATGGCCGCCATTCATGCCGCACTCCTGTCTGCTGGCCTGACCAGCGGCACAAAAATAGTAGTCTCCAGGGACCTCTATGGTCCGACCGTGACACTTTTGCGTAAGCTATTCTCTACTGTTGGGACACAACTGGTCCTGGCTGATTTTTGCCAGCCCGCCATCTATGATCTGCTGCGTGAGGAAGAACCAGATGTCATTTATGTCGAGACCATCTCTAATCCGTTGACCAGGGTTGTGGACCTGGATGCGATCAGCGCCGTTGCCCGCGAGATCGGCGCGGTCACCATTGTTGATAGCACCTTCAGTACGCCCTACCTGACCAGGCCTATCGAACATGGCTTCGATCTGGTGCTGCATAGCGCGACCAAATACATCAGTGGACACGGCGATAGCACGGGCGGCATTGTGATCAGCGCCAAAAATACGCTGTTCAACCAGTTGCGCGACTATAGCAACCTGCTCGGCGCCATGCTCAGTCCCTTTGAGGCTCATTTGATGCTGCGCGGTCTGCGCACGCTAGCACTGCGTGTAGAGCGCCAGTGCAGCAACGCTTTACAGGTGGCGCATTTTTTACAACAGCATCCGGCTGTTGCCCACGTGCATTATCCAGGCCTCACCAGCCACCCCTCGCACGAACTGGCCAGTCGCCTGATGGATCATGAACAATTCGGCGCCCTGCTCTCATTTGAGCTCAAGGATCAGTCGCGTGACGCTGTGTTCCGCTTTATCAATAAGCTCCAACTCTGTCTCTCGGCCACCTCGCTCGGGGATGTCTTTACGCTGGTCAGCTATCCACCCATTTCATCGCACCGCACACTCCAGCCCAAAGAATTACAGGATATGGGTATCAGCGCAGGATGTATCCGTTTGTCGGTTGGCATTGAGAATGCCAACGATATTATCAAAGATCTACAGCAGGCATTGGACGCCTGATAGAGTTGTATGCAGACGCCGGTACAAAAAAAGCGAGCTGAGCTCGCTTTTTTTGTACCGGCGTCTGCATACAGCCTCGCGGCCACATACGCGAACAACCTCAGGGGCGCGGTGCACAATTTCATTATAAAGTGATAATAGCGAATTATAATGTGGGCGCCCGGATAAAACCTACTTGGTATGGCGGACATACCTGCCAGGGACGATATCCTCCCCTTCGCCACCGGCTGAAGAGGCCATAACATTTAACAGGTCGGATTTGGAATTGATGATCAAGCCGTTCTCTACCGAGCGTACACCGGGGTAACTGCGGGCGATCTGTTCGGCGGCCGCCTTCTGCTCCGCAGTACGCACAAAACCGCTCAGGCGTACCGCGCCCAGGCGTGGATACACACCGATCGGCAGATCACGCGTACGCTCATCTCGTCCCAGCGCCATGGCCAGGTCGGCGGCCAGCGTGTCGTCTCCCACCAGGTGATTCTGGATCTCCAGGAGTCCCGGGACACCAGAGGCCTGATCTTCCACCATCTCGCCACGCAGAGAGCTGGAGATATTACCATCCAGGTAGAGTACGCTATCCAGGACGCGATTTTTCATACCAGGGAAGTCGATATGAATGGGAGTCATATCATAAATGACATCCTCAACTTCGCGCTGCAGTTCCTCGTCGGTACGATACGGCGGCAGGGTCTGGAAAACTGGCTCGGGCACGTTGATCAAGATCGTTCCGGCGTCAATCTTTGTAAAGTATTGCTGCAGGATCAGCACATCCTGGCCAGCCCGCAACGAACGCACCACGATATATGCCAGTTCGCCCGTCTGAGGGTGTGCCGCGATAAGCTTCAATGTACCACGCGAATTGGAGCCGGATTCCTGCACTGTGCTGCGCGCATCCAGTAAAGAGCCGCTAGACTGTGCGGTAGAAGCGTTAAGCTCATCACGCGAAATAGAGAGCGTGATGCCGTTACCGGAAGCATCCGTTACCGCGGAAAACGGTACGTAGACGGTTTTGCCAAAGAAACGACCGGTTTTCACGCCAAGTGAAACGATCCTCTGGCTACTGGGGTCTACACCCAGGTGGGAGAGCGTTCCATCTTCGCCATCAGCGCAAAATACCTTGCCGCCAAAGTGGAACTTCTCCATTTCAGAAATGGGAGATGATTTGTCCATCTATCGATCTAACCTCAACTTGTATACTCAAAACGACCCGGCCAGACAGAAATCAGGCGCTGCCGTTGTACTAGAAAGAAGTGTAGCACTTTCTACTTGTGCATGACAAGATACCTTGTGATACGGCCGCACCTATGCCTTTGCTAGCTTCGCTGTAGCCCGCAAGATAGGGAGGTGACGCGCATCTAACGATGCGAAATCAAACAGGTAGCTGACGACCATGGGTATCGGTGGTACCAAAGATGCTCTGCACCAGTTCGGGGGCATAGCGTTCCACTATGCTCTCGGTGATGGCGTTGGCCTGGCAGATCTCACCAAACATGCTGGCGCTGCGGCGCGGTGTCCGCCGCTGGGTCACAGGATCAAGCTCGATCAGGCCAAAGCGCGCATACCAGCCATCGTTCCATTCAAAGTTATCGACCAGCGTCCAGTGAAAATAGCCACGCACGGGAATACCATCCTGAATAGCACGATGTAAAATGGCCAGATGGGCCAGCAGGGCCGCGGGACGCCGATCATCCTGATGATCATTAAAGCCATTCTCAGTGATATAGAGCGGCTTATTACCACGTGTGCGCTGATAGATGGCCTTCAGAACTCGGTAGAGTCCCCATGGATAGATCTCGCCAAAGCTATCTGAGAGACCATCGTCATTGCGCACAGAGCCCGGGCGAACGAAACGGCGTGCAAAGGCTTCGGCAGGCCTGCGAGGATCAAAACGAACCATTTCACGTGTATAATAATTCACCCCGTGATAATCCCTGGCACCGGCGGCATGGGGTATGGGAGCCAGCACCTGATTGGCAGGAAAAGTGAAGCGCCCCGTCTCGCCAGCCTGCAATGCCGACCAGGTAAACATACGCTCGTGAACCGAGGCGGCGCTACGATCAAGCGGGGATAAGGGATTGGCGGGATCAAAGAGACGATAGTGCAGGCAGTAGCCGATCTGTGCCTGCGGCTGCATGCTGCGAATGGCGTAAAACGCTTCAACATGGGCCTGCATCAGGTTGCGCAACACCTGAAACGTGCGCACCACATCCTTCTCACCGGGTGGAAAGACGCCCAGCAAGTAGCCCTGGAACGCATAGACATTTGGCTCATTGAGCGTAATCCAGAACGAGCAGATATCCTTCAGGGTCGCCACGACATGGTGGACAAAGCGGATAAAGAAACGCACATTCTCTTCATGCGCAAAACCGCCACGCTCGGTAAACCAGAGAGGATCGGTAAAGTGATGCAGAGTCACAACGGGAACCAGGTGCAGTCGGCGCAGATCTAGGAGCATGGCGCGATAGCGCTCCAGGACCGCATCATCCCATTGCCCTTCTACGGGCTCAATGCGGCTCCATTCCAGACTGAACCGTAAAGCGTTATTCTCCATCTGCTCAGCCAGCAAAAAATCATGTTCCGCATACTCCCACCAGCTCGCCGCCTGGCCACAGGTATCACCGCTGAGGATATGCCCCTCTTGCTCCCAGCGATACCACTGGTTATTGGTATTTCCCCCTTCACATTGATAGGCAGCCGAGGCGGTCCCCCATAAAAACCCCTCGGGGAAACGTAATACGTGCTGTTGGCTCATCCTTTTCTCCGTCTACATGCCCGATATCGAATGGTATCTCTATTGTAACACGAACGGCAGAAAAGTTAGGACGAGATGTATATCAGATGTAATAGAAGGATGGCTATGTTGCCCGCTGGCTGGCGGGCAACATAGCCATCCTTCTATTACATCCGATTAGTCACGAATAGAGCGGGCGGGCAGCGGACGCACCAGCGGACTCATGACTGGCAGGTCCTTCTTGCCACGGGGCAGGCGCTGGCGCACCAGGTAGTTGGGCGCGTTGGCCAGATCGTTCTTCTCCAGCGTCACATCCTCACCAAAGCGGTTGAAGAAGGAGAGCTCGAAGTTCGGTGTCTCTCCCAGCGCTCCGTGCGGGCACACCTCGACGCAATCGCCGCAGAAGATACAACGATCGAGCGCGAAGGCATAGCGCGCCAGGTTACGCTCGGCCATCATCAACGATCCAGTCGGACACACCTGCACACAGGCGCCGCAGGAGACGCAGTCCGTGTCGTGCAGGGAAACGTTGAAGGGCGTCGAGACGATGGTATCGAAGCCTTTGCCGAACATGCCATAGCAGTCCGGACCAATCACATCGTGGCAGACACGCACACACTGCGTACAGTTGATGCACTTGTTGGGATCACGCAGAATGAAGCTGTGCGACAGATCGGTCTCGTAGTCATGGTAGTCGCTGGGCTCCCCATCGTGGAAGCGGTTGTCGGCCAGACCATGCTCGATACTGTAGCGCTGCAGATCACACTGTCCGGCGGCCGGGCAGGCGCACTGCAGACAGCGGGATGCCTCGCGCTGCGCCTGCTCCTGCAGGTAACCCATCTCGATGAGGGCGAAGCTCTTCTCACGCTTGTCATAGGGCAGCATCGGCATCTTGACCTTGGGCTCGACCGGCTTGTAGGGCACGATATCGAACAGGTCGGGACGCCGCTCCTCCAACTCCAGGCGGCGCGCCACCTCATTCATATCCTCTCCCATCAGATAGGAGTGGATCGAACGAGCCCCCAGTTTACCCTGGGCCACGCACTCGATGATCGTGCTGGCCCCTAGCTGGCAGTCACCACCGGCGAAGACGCCTTCACGATCCGTCATAAAGTTGTGCGGATTGGTCTGAACGGTTTTCCACTTGCTCCACTTGATGCCAGAAGATTCATTGATAACGCTGGTGTCGACGGCCTGTCCGACCGCTGGAATGACCGTGTCGCAGGCAATAGTAAATTCGGAACCAGGAATGGGGACCGGACGACGGCGACCGCTGGCATCGGGCTCACCCTGTTTGGTGCGCTGATATTCAATGCCAACCACCTTGCCGTTCTCTTCCAGGATACGCTGCTGGGCCGAGCGCACCTGCAGATGCGTCCCTTCCGCGATGCCGTCCTCGACCTCTTCCATCGTAGCAGTCATATCAGCACGGGTACGATAGTATGTGGTATGTACAGTTGCGCCCAGGCGCAGCGAAGTGCGGGTGCAGTCAAAGGTGGTAAAGCCACCGCCGATCACCACCACCTCGTCGCCCTCTTTGACCGGCACCGGCTTTCCCTCAACCTTATCATAGAGGAACTTGATGGCGTTCACCACGCCCTCAGCATCTTCACCCGGCACACGCATCGACTTACTGGTCCAGCAACCAATAGCGATGTAAACGGCATCAAAGCCCTGAGTAAACAGATCATCAACCTCGAAGTCACGACCCAGCTTCACATTCGACTGCAGGTCCACGCCAAGCTGCCAGACATGCTCTAGCTCACGATCCATCATATCCTTGGGCAGGCGATACTCTGGGATACCATAGCGCAGCATGCCTCCCGGCTGCGGCTGCATATCAAAGATCTTACAGTAGTAGCCGCGTAAGGCCAGATAATAGGCGCAAGAAAGCCCGGCTGGACCAGCGCCAATAATAGCCACCTTCTTACCGGTCGGGGGATCCTGCACATAAGGCATGGGTGCGTCCAGCAGGCAGGTCTCGGCGGCATGGCCGTGCATGCGGCAGATGGCGATCTCTTCATCCACCAGCGTGCGGCGGCAGGCCTTCTGACAGGGAGCCGGGCAGGTCAGACCCAGGATAAACGGGAATGGCAGCACCTCTTTGACCAGGCGGGCCGCTTCTTTCATCGCACCCTGCGCGATCAGCTCCAAATAGCCAGGGATATCGATGTGGGTTGGGCAATCAACCTGGCAGGGTGGCTGACAATAGGCGTTGTGATCAGAAAGCATCATCTCCAGGTTGGTACGGCGCAGATGGAACAGTTCGTCGGAAGTGGTCGTTACGACCATGTTAGGAGAAACGGGGGTGTTACAAGAGGGCAGGGGTCGCTCGATACCTTCAATATGCACCAGGCACATGCGGCAGGCCGAGGTAGGCTCCAGCTTCTCATCATTGCACAAATTCGGGATATCCGTAATCCCATTGTCAATGGCCACGCTCAGAATCGTCTGGCCCTCATACGCCTCTAGCACCCTACCATCGATGCTGATCGTTAGACTGGGATGCCCCAGTTCATTGCGCGTCATGGGGACAATTGCTTCTGGAGGCGTGAGCGAGAACGTATCGCGTGTCACGATCGTCATAATTCTGCCTCTTTTTCGTAGTTCCTAAAACAGCAGGAAAAACTTCGTTTCAAAGCATGTAATACAACATGCCTATGCTTATGTTACCTCAGAAAGCTTAAAACATCCAAGGGTATAAGGATTTTTTCCACCAATCGCAAATACCCGTTCTATTCTGCGCAACAAAAAACCGGACCTCAAATGAGGTCCGGTTTCCTGTTTTTGAAGCTGTCGCGTAATTACTCACGAATAGAGCGAGCGGGCAGCGGACGCACCAGCGGACTCATGACTGGCAGGTCCTTCTTGCCACGGGGCAGGCGCTGGCGCACCAGGTAGTTGGGCGCGTTGGCCAGATCGTTCTTCTCCAGCGTCACATCCTCACCAAAGCGGTTGAAGAAAGAGAGCTCGAAGTTCGGTGTCTCTCCCAGCGCTCCGTGCGGGCACACCTCAACACAGTCGCCGCAGAAGATACAACGATCGAGCGCGAAGGCATAGCGCGCCAGGTTACGCTCGGCCATCATCAACGATCCAGTCGGACACACCTGCACACAGGCGCCGCAGGAGACGCAGTCCGTGTCGTGCAGGGAAACGTTGAAGGGCGTCGAGACGATGGTATCGAAGCCTTTGCCGAACATGCCATAGCAGTCCGGACCAATCACATCGTGGCAGACACGCACACACTGCGTACAGTTGATGCACTTGTTGGGATCACGCAGAATGAAGCTGTGCGACAGATCGGTCTCGTAGTCATGGTAGTCGCTGGGCTCCCCATCGTGGAAGCGGTTGTCGGCCAGACCATGCTCGATACTGTAGCGCTGCAGATCACACTGTCCGGCGGCCGGGCAGGCGCACTGCAGACAGCGGGATGCCTCGCGCTGCGCCTGCTCCTGCAGGTAACCCATCTCGATGAGGGCGAAGCTCTTCTCACGCTTGTCATAGGGCAGCATCGGCATCTTGACCTTGGGCTCGACCGGCTTGTAGGGCACGATATCGAACAGGTCGGGACGCCGCTCCTCCAACTCCAGGCGGCGCGCCACCTCATTCATATCCTCTCCCATCAGATAGGAGTGGATCGAACGAGCCCCCAGTTTACCCTGGGCCACGCACTCGATGATCGTGCTGGCCCCTAGCTGGCAGTCACCACCGGCGAAGACGCCTTCACGATCCGTCATAAAGTTGTGCGGATTGGTCTGAACGGTTTTCCACTTGCTCCACTTGATGCCAGAAGATTCATTGATAACGCTGGTGTCGACGGCCTGTCCGACCGCTGGAATGACCGTGTCGCAGGCAATAGTAAATTCGGAACCAGGAATGGGGACCGGACGACGGCGACCGCTGGCATCGGGCTCACCCTGTTTGGTGCGCTGATATTCAATGCCAACCACCTTGCCGTTCTCTTCCAGGATACGCTGCTGGGCCGAGCGCACCTGCAGATGCGTCCCTTCCGCGATGCCGTCCTCGACCTCTTCCATCGTAGCAGTCATATCAGCACGGGTACGATAGTATGTGGTATGTACAGTTGCGCCCAGGCGCAGCGAAGTGCGGGTGCAGTCAAAGGTGGTAAAGCCACCGCCGATCACCACCACCTCGTCGCCCTCTTTGACCGGCACCGGCTTTCCCTCAACCTTATCATAGAGGAACTTGATGGCGTTCACCACGCCCTCAGCATCTTCACCCGGCACACGCATCGACTTACTGGTCCAGCAACCAATAGCGATGTAAACGGCATCAAAGCCCTGAGTAAACAGATCATCAACCTCGAAGTCACGACCCAGCTTCACATTCGACTGCAGGTCCACGCCAAGCTGCCAGACATGCTCTAGCTCACGATCCATCATATCCTTGGGCAGGCGATACTCTGGGATACCATAGCGCAGCATGCCTCCCGGCTGCGGCTGCATATCAAAGATCTTACAGTAGTAGCCGCGTAAGGCCAGATAATAGGCGCAAGAAAGCCCGGCTGGACCAGCGCCAATAATAGCCACCTTCTTACCGGTCGGGGGATCCTGCACATAAGGCATGGGTGCGTCCAGCAGGCAGGTCTCGGCGGCATGGCCGTGCATGCGGCAGATGGCGATCTCTTCATCCACCAGCGTGCGGCGGCAGGCCTTCTGACAGGGAGCCGGGCAGGTCAGACCCAGGATAAACGGGAATGGCAGCACCTCTTTGACCAGGCGGGCCGCTTCTTTCATCGCACCCTGCGCGATCAGCTCCAAATAGCCAGGGATATCGATGTGGGTTGGGCAATCAACCTGGCAGGGTGGCTGACAATAGGCGTTGTGATCAGAAAGCATCATCTCCAGGTTGGTACGGCGCAGATGGAACAGTTCGTCGGAAGTGGTCGTTACGACCATGTTAGGAGAAACGGGGGTGTTACAAGAGGGCAGGGGTCGCTCGATACCTTCAATATGCACCAGGCACATGCGGCAGGCCGAGGTAGGCTCCAGCTTCTCATCATTGCACAAATTCGGGATATCCGTAATCCCATTGTCAATGGCCACGCTCAGAATCGTCTGGCCCTCATACGCCTCTAGCACCCTACCATCGATGCTGATCGTTAGACTGGGATGCCCCAGTTCATTGCGCGTCATGGGGACAATTGCTTCTGGAGGCGTGAGCGAGAACGTATCGCGTGTCACGATCGTCATAATTCTGCCTCTTTTTCGTAGTTCCTAAAACAGCAGGAAAAACTTCGTTTCAAAGCATGTAATACAACATGCCTATGCTTATGTTACCTCAGAAAGCTTAAAACATCCAAGGGTATAAGGATTTTTTCCACCAATCGCAAATACCCGTTCTATTCTGCGCAACAAAAAACCGGACCTCAAATGAGGTCCGGTTTCCTGTTTTTGAAGCTGTCGCGTAATTACTCACGAATAGAGCGAGCGGGCAGCGGACGCACCAGCGGACTCATGACTGGCAGGTCCTTCTTGCCACGGGGCAGGCGCTGGCGCACCAGGTAGTTGGGCGCGTTGGCCAGATCGTTCTTCTCCAGCGTCACATCCTCACCAAAGCGGTTGAAGAAAGAGAGCTCGAAGTTCGGTGTCTCTCCCAGCGCTCCGTGCGGGCACACCTCAACACAGTCGCCGCAGAAGATACAACGATCGAGCGCGAAGGCATAGCGCGCCAGGTTACGCTCGGCCATCATCAACGATCCAGTCGGACACACCTGCACACAGGCGCCGCAGGAGACGCAGTCCGTGTCGTGCAGGGAAACGTTGAAGGGCGTCGAGACGATGGTATCGAAGCCTTTGCCGAACATGCCATAGCAGTCCGGACCAATCACATCGTGGCAGACACGCACACACTGCGTACAGTTGATGCACTTGTTGGGATCACGCAGAATGAAGCTGTGCGACAGATCGGTCTCGTAGTCATGGTAGTCGCTGGGCTCCCCATCGTGGAAGCGGTTGTCGGCCAGACCATGCTCGATACTGTAGCGCTGCAGATCACACTGTCCGGCGGCCGGGCAGGCGCACTGCAGACAGCGGGATGCCTCGCGCTGCGCCTGCTCCTGCAGGTAACCCATCTCGATGAGGGCGAAGCTCTTCTCACGCTTGTCATAGGGCAGCATCGGCATCTTGACCTTGGGCTCGACCGGCTTGTAGGGCACGATATCGAACAGGTCGGGACGCCGCTCCTCCAACTCCAGGCGGCGCGCCACCTCATTCATATCCTCTCCCATCAAATAGGAGTGGATCGAACGGGCATTCAGCTTACCCTGCGCCACACCTTCAATAATGGTCTTAGCACCCATCTGACAGTCGCCACCGGCGAAGACGCCTTCACGATCCGTCATAAAGTTGTGCGGATTGGTCTGAATGGTCTTCCACTTGGTCCATTTGATACCGGAAGCCTCGTCGAGCACCTTGGTGTCGACGGCCTGACCAATAGCCGGGATCACAGTATCACAGTTCAGCACAAATTCGGAACCTGGAACCGGAACCGGACGACGGCGACCGCTGGCATCGGGCTCGCCCAGCTTATTGCGCTGGAACTCAACGCCGGTAACACGACCATTTTCAGAGATCACACGCGTCTGGCTGACATACAACTGCAGGTGTGTACCCTCGGCCTCACCGTCCTCAACCTCTTCAGTTGTAGCGCCCATCTCGGTGCGACCACGGCGATACATCGTATGCACCTTGGCACCAAGGCGCAGCGAGGTACGGGTACAGTCGAAAGCGGTGAAACCACCACCGATGACGATAACCTCGTCACCGTCTTTCACGGGTACCGGCTTCCCTTCAACCTTATCACCCAGGTAGCGAATAGCGTTCACCACGCCCTCGGCATCTTCACCAGGAACACGCAGATCATTACTGGTCCAACAACCGATAGCCAGGTAGACAGCATCGAAGCCCTGAGCAAACAGGTCATCGATCGTGAAATCACGACCCAGCTTCACGTTGGCCTGGAAGTCGATCCCCATATCCCACAGTTGCTGGAACTCGCGATCCATCATATCCTTGGGCAAGCGATACTCAGGGATACCATAGCGCAGCATACCGCCAGCCTGGGGCTGCATATCGAACACCTTACAATAGTGTCCGCGCAGAGATAGATAATAAGCGGCAGTCAGACCGGAAGGGCCACCACCAACCACCGCAACCTTCTTGCCGGTCGGGGGATCCTGCACATAAGGCAGGGGTGGATCGAGCAGGCAGGTCTCGGCGGCATGACCGTGCATACGACAGATGGCGATCTCCTCATCCACCAGTGTACGGCGGCAGGCCTTCTGACAGGGAGCCGGACAGGTCAGACCCAGAACGAACGGGAACGGCAGCACTTCTTTGACCAGGCGGGCCGCTTCCTTCATCGAGCCTTGCGCAATCAGCTCCAAATAGCCAGGGATATCGATGTGGGTTGGACAATCGACCTGGCAGGGTGGCTGGCAATAGGCGTTGTGATCGGAGAGCATCATCTCCAGGTTGGTACGGCGCAGATGGAACAGTTCATCAGAGTTCGTCGTGACGACCATACCTGGCTCAGCCGGTGTATTACAGGAAGGCAGAGGGCGCTCAACGCCTTCGATGTGCACCACGCACATACGGCAAGCGGAGGTCGGCTCTAGCTTCTCGTCATTGCACAAATTCGGGATATCCGCGATCCCGTTATCAATCGCCACACTCAGGATGGACTGGCCCTGGTAAGCTTGCATTGTCTTACCATCAATGGTCAACGTAAAACTGGGATGACCCACTTCATTACGAACCATTGGAGGCTGAGCTGCCTGAGTCGCTGGTGAGAAATTATCACGGATTGATATAGCCATGTACTATTCCTTTTCCAAAGGTCCTAGGATCTAACTACGGCAGAACGTGCTTGGTTACGAAACGGTGGGCACGTACCGGAACGCATGTACCGGTGGGGCAACGCAGTTCCTGAATATGCATCGTAAAATGCTCAGGCCAGTACCGCTTGGCGGTCTTTAATGGATTTGTTGCCTGAACGCCAAAGCCACAGAGCGAGCCATTGGGCACATAATCTGCAAATTCATCCAGCACATCAAGATCTCCACCCACGCCGAGATCGCTCACGATCCCTTCGAGGATACCTCCGATACGCTTGACACCCAGACGACAGGGAACACATTTACCACAGGATTCCTTGCTGAGATAGTTGCTACGCTCCATCGCCCAGGACACCATACAGGTATTGGCGGGAAGCAACTCAACAATGCCCGAACCAACGATCGCACCCGCATCTTCCAGCGGATCAAAATCGTAGGCCGTATCCAGTGAAGCGAAAGGCAGGGCGCCTCCTTCGGCTCCACCAACCACTACCGCGCGCACATCGCTTTCAACGGGATTTAAGCCGGCGTGGGCCAGGATATCACGCAATGTGGCGCCAAATGGAACCTCAACCACCTGGGGCTCGCTGACAGGCGATGCATAGATGGTCAAAACTTTTGTGCCACCTGTCATAGCGGAACCAACGCTGGCAAACGCGGCCGCCCCCTCACCAACAATATAGGGAACATTCATCAATGTCTCAACCGAATTGATGGCGGTCGGCTTGTCCCATAGGCCATACTGAGATGGAAACGGAGGACGCTGATCGGGCATGCCACGACGCCCCTTGATCAAGGCCATCTGCACGGTCTCTTCACCACCCATAAATCCCATTTCCGCGCCGAGGACGGTAATAGTACAAGAGAAGTCGGTATTGAGAATATCGCGTCCGACCAGGTTGGCCTCGGCAGCCTCCCGCACCGCCTGCTGAATAGCCTCATTGGCCGCGGCCGCGCTACTGCGGGTAAACAGGTACGCCTCGGTCGCGCCTACCGTATAGGCGGCCAGCAGGATACCCTCAATGGCCTGGTGAGGATTACGTTCAAGCAGAGTACGCACCGCCAGCGAGCGACTATCGGCATCGTATGCGTTACAAATAACATATTTCTGGTTATCCTGCGACTGCCGTACAATACGCCATTTTTCGCCGGTTAAGCGGCCAGCGCCACCGCGCCCGCGCAATTTTGCATCAATAACCTGTTGATTCACCTGCTCCGGGGTCAATCCGCGCAGGGCTTTCTCCAGGGCGGCATAACCACCATTGGCGCGATACGCCTCTAAAGAACGTACGTCAGCATCAGCTGCACGCCGCAAGACACGATAGGATTGTTCAAAATTAGGCATCTGGCTGCCTCACATGATTAATATTTCCCCAAACACCGCGCTTGCTCGCAGCCAAGCCACGTTCCGGTTGGTCATCACGTGTGATGCCTTTAACAGCGGGTGCGGGTTTAAACTTCGGACTCATAGTCGCGATACCGAAAATATCGCTCAGATCAACGCCACGGGCCTGAACGATACGCTTGGCCGCCTGTAATGGAAAGTAGCCATAGATATCCATCACTGCATCCAAAAGGCCTGGCAAGGCACCGGCCTCCTGTGACCAGGTTGCCAGCAGGGTATCGACCTTGCTCAAATCGATCTCAGGCTCCAGGTTATCTTTCACCGGCATGGCCACGCAGGGATTGACAGGCTTATTGAAGTAGTCCACTGCGTATTCAGAGATACGCGATTTATAGAAGCCTGCATGCGAAGAACCGGTGGCAGGCGCCAGTTTACGTGGCGTAAACTTTTCAGCTCCCTCACGGATATATGACTTAAACCAGGGGCGATCTTTCCACTCAAGGAGAGGCTCATACTCGATCGTAATGGCACGAGGAGGGCAAGCTTTCTCACAGAGAAGACAGGACTCACATTTAAGGTTGAACTCGGTCTTCAAGCCATCCTGTGCGATTAATTGAATCAAACCACGGCTACGTGGTGGCAGTTTTGGCTTCTCATAAGGATAGAGTCGCGTCACCTTCGGCCGGAACATATGGCTAAAGGTTAGACCCAAACCTTCCAGGATACCACGCATACACTATACCTCAATTTCCTTCTCGCCGCGCACTTTCAAACCCTGTTTGGCAATCTTCTCACGTAACTTTAGAATACCTTCGATCAATGCCTCTGGCCGAGGAGGACATCCAGGCACATACACATCTACTGGCACAATGGTGTCAACACCCTGAACGGTATAATAGCTATCGTAGAATTCACCGCCAGAGTTGGCGCATTGCCCCATGCTCAGGACCCATTTTGGCTCGGGCATCTGCTCCCAGAGAAGACGAAGGCGCGGGCCCATCTTCACCGAAACAGTTCCAGCCACAATCATCAGGTCAGCCTGACGAGGGCTGGAGCGAAAGACTTCTGAGCCGAAGCGCGAAAGGTCATACTGACCTGCAGAGGCCGAAGCCATCATTTCGATTGCGCAGCAGGCTAACCCATAGCCTAATGGCCATACCGATTTTGATCGTGCCCAGTTCTGTGCCCATTGCAACATCTCAGCTACGGTCGTAAGCTGAACTGGCAGTTCCTGGTCTCCCGGGACATACTCATGGGGTCCGGCGGCCATCGATATTGGAATTGGTTTGCGACGACCCACGGTCTTCCCATTCTCATTTATTTCGCTGCTCATATAAATTTACTCCTAGGCAATGGTTCAGCAGCACCTATTGCTTGGTTTGGATAGTTGTAGGATTCTGTATAAAGACGGGGGCGATGTATATACACTCCATCTGCGACCTATTATAGCACGTTTCCCCCAGCCGTGCTATAAACACCCTTGCCGACAAGTCTCACCGGCCCTCTTTGTACACCTGGCCTCTTGTCATACAACTAAACGCTTTGGTAAACTGTGGAGTATGACTTATTTTGAAGCGTTCCGCTGATTCTATCGCGACAGCGCGTCACTCTATAAGACGTGCGGCGCCGATACAATGGATACGCCCAGAACAAACCGGGCGCTTCAAAAGCTTCTATCAGTATCTGCCTTACAACCTGTGTAATGTAGTAGAAAGAGATAGTGAAGATGGATCTGACATCTCTGAATGTCGCGATTGTCGGCTGCGGAAATATCGCCGGAGCCTATGCAAAGACGCTGAAACCTTATCCACAGATTAAGTTACTAGGTGCAACCGATATCGACCTGGCGCGAGCCGAAGCCTATGTCGCCGCCCATGGCGGCAAGGTCTATCCCTCCCTCGAAGCCATCCTGGAAGATCCGGAGGTGGACCTGGTAATTAATCTGACTATTCACCATGCGCATGCTGAAGTCATCACAAAATGTCTTAACGCAGGCAAGGATGTATACAGCGAGAAGCCACTGGCGCTAACATCGGAAGATGCGCTACGCCTGGTGAAGCTGGCCGAGGAAAAAGGTCGCCGCCTGAGCAGCGCGCCGATCACGATTATGGGCGAAGCCCAGCAAACCGCGTGGAAGGCCATTCGTGATGGACGTCTGGGTACGGTTCGACTGGCGTATGCCGAAGTCAACTGGGGCCGCATTGAATCCTGGCATCCCTCTCCAGGTCCTTTCTACGAAGTAGGGCCGCTCTTTGATGTGGGCGTGTATCCTCTAACCATCCTTACAACGATCTTTGGACCAGCACGCCATATTACGGCATTTGGCAAGGTACTCTATCCCGATCGTGTCACGAAAGAGGGGGTAGAATTTCATATTTCAACACCCGATTTCGCGGTGGCCGCCATCGAGTTTGAAAACGGAGAGGTCGCGCGTCTGACAACCAATTTCTATGTCGGCCATCACAGTAAGCAACGCGGTATCGAGTTTCACGGAGACAAAGGCTCTCTCTACCTCAGCGATTGGCAAAACTTCCAGGCTGCGGTAGAATTCTCAGAATTCGGTGGCCACTATGAACCGGTACCATATGTAAAAGAGCCCTACCAGGGTACTGAGTGGAGTCGCGGCGTCGTAGACCTGGCCGAAGCGATTCAGCAGCACCGGCCACAACGTATTACCGGCGCGCAGGCGGCCCACGTGGTCGATATCCTGTGTGGCATTCAGACATCGTTCCGCGAAGGGAAACCGGTCTCACTGACATCGAACTTCAAGCAGCCAGAGCCGATGGATTGGGCACGCTAACTTAATATCGTCTATACAATCCTTGCTTCCCTGCCAGAAAGAACGTCGCTCCTTCTGGCAGGGATTGCATTATCGATCCTAAACTATAAGAAAGGCGAGCCAGTATGGGAAACTACACAATTGCCGTTTTACCCGGCGATGGGATCGGGCCCGAGGTTACCGATGAAGCTATTCGTGTCCTGGACGCGGTAGCCAGTCGCTTCGGACATAGCTTTACCTATCAGAAGCGTCTGGTAGGAGTTGCCGCAATCGAGGCCGAAGGAGATGCTATCTCCGATGCCTCACTGCAAGTTTGCCAGCAGAGTGATGCCATTTTATTTGGTGCCGTAGGCGGTCTCCCTAGCTACGATGGAAGCCACAAGGTAAAGCCAGAACAGGCCTTATTTAAGCTGCGTAAGGGGCTCCAGTTCTTCGCTAATCTACGCCCCGTAAAGCCGCTCAACAGCTTACTCAGCGCATCCCCTATCAAGTCGGAGGTACTGCGCGGCACCGACCTGGTAGTCGTACGCGAACTAACGGGCGGACTCTACTACGGTCACCTTGAGCCACCCGTGCCGGGAAAACCAAGCGAGATCCGTCAAACACAACAGGGAAAAAGTGCCATCGACACGCTACTCTACAGCGAGGCAGAGATCGAGCGCATCCTGCGCGTCGCCTTCGAAGCCGCTCGCGACCGCAAGAAAAAAGTTACCTCCGTTGACAAGGCCAACGTGCTCAGTTCCTCCGTCCTCTGGCGCCAGGTTGCCAATCGAGTGGCAGCTGATTATCCCGACGTCACCTTTGAACATATGCTGGTCGACGCCTGCGCCATGCACCTGATCCGCAAACCCACTAACTTTGATGTCATCGTCACTGAAAACCTCTTTGGCGATATCCTCACCGATGAGGCCTCCATGCTCGCGGGCTCCATGGGCATGCTTCCATCCGCCAGCCTCGGGACGCGCGAGACAGCTCACGGGCGTCTTGGACTCTACGAACCGATCCACGGTTCCGCGCCAGATATCGCTGGACAGGGTAAAGCTAACCCGATCGCGGCCATCCTTTCGGCGGCCATGCTTCTGCAATATTCGCTGGGCTTGAAAAGCGAGGCGACCGCGATCGCAACGGCGGTTGAACAGGTCATACAGGCAGGCTATCGCACCGAGGATCTGAGTGAAGAAGGAACAGAAGTGCTTAAGACACAGGAGATGGGACAAAAAATCGCGGCCGCCCTGGCCCAATAAATCGGGACAGCACAGCCGCGCAGAAAAGACTAGCCCATCCTAGGTTTTGGACAATGGCCCAGGGCTTTTAGCTTTTCCCGGGTCATTGCCACTTTTTGGAGCAGTTCTTCAGGAGAGCTCTCGCCACCCTCACCTGGAACGCTCACGGGCGCTGCGGCCTCACCTTCCGCCTGCGTCTGTCCTGGCTCCAACTGCGACTCTAGTTGGGCCAGTTCATACTCAAGCAGTTGACGCTGAATATACCAGCGGGTAACCGATCTCTCAACGCCCATAGTTATCTTTATCCTCTCTCATTAACGAGCAATGGCGCCATAAACCAATGAGTTAATGGTATTCAGCAACTCCTCATCCTGGTATGGTTTGACGACATACGCGCTCGCGCCCAGAGACATAGCACGCTGCTGGTGCTTGGCGGCCGCGCGAGAGGTTAGCACCACCAGCGGCAAGGTACGATACTGTTCCTGCGCTCGAACCGTTGATATCAACTCATAACCGTCCATACGCGGCATCTCGATATCGAGTAGTACGGCGGCCGGAGTCTCAAGCGAGATCATCTCAAGGGCCTCAACACCATCGCGAGCCATCTGCACCGTCCAACCATGCTGCTTGAGCATGTTACTGACGACGCGCCGCACGCTTGGACTATCATCCACCACCAGAATGTGCTTGCCACGTTCAGGAGTGGGTGCCGCGGCCGCGGGTCGTGGCGGCAGGTTTTGCTGCTTATTCGACACGTCGACGCGCTGCTTCACCTGTCCCGCAGGAGCCGAAGAATCGCGTCTGGGCAACGGTGTATTGATCTTCGCAGAGAGCAAAGAGTTCAGTTCCAGGACCAGGACCACATGTCCATTACCAAGCACCGTACCACCAGCGATGCCGTGAACCTCTCGCAGATGCGGTCCCAGGTTCTTCATCACAATATCAAATTTGCCGCGAATCTCATCGATCACCAGCGCGACACGATGGCCGCCGGCATTCACCAGCAAGAGCTGAGCCTTGTCGTCTATCGTGCCAGGACCTGGCAGTGACAGATACTGAGCCAGCATATGCAATGGATAGAGATCATTGCGTACAGAGACGGCTGGCTGACCACCAGAATTCACGCGCTTAAAATTATCAAGCCGTCCAATAGATTCGACGTGGACCGTTGGGATTGCAAACTGTTGTCCAGCAACGCGAACCATCATGGCGCTCTGAATCGCCAGGCTGGTCGGGAAGGTCATGGTAAAGGCTGTGCCCAGGCCGGGAGCAGTCTCTACCACCAGCGTACCACGTAGCCGTGAAACGCTGTCGCGCACTACGTCCAGACCAACGCCACGTCCACTCTCTTCGCTCAAAACTTCCGCGGTAGAAAAACCGGGACGGAAGATCAGGGCGACCACATCGTCCTCACTGATCTGCTGATCCGGTCGAATCAGACCACGCGCGATCGCCGTCTGGCGCACATGATCACGATCAAGACCATTGCCATCATCACGCACGGTAATCATAATCTGATTACCTTCATACGACGCCGATAGCTTGATCTGTCCCGTGGGAGACTTGCCACGCTGAATACGCACATCCGGAGTCTCGATAGCATGGTTTACCGCGTTACGCACCAGGTGCAGCAATGGACCAGCAATCTCTTCGTACACTGTACGATCAACCTCAGTCGTTTCGCCTTCCAGCACAAAGTCGATCTCCTTACCCTGTTTGAGCGCGACCGCGCGGGCGGCGCGATAGAGGCGAGGAGCCATGGTGGACAGCGGCACCAGCCGCACCTTCATCAGGCGATCCTGGAACGTCGTATTCAGGCGATTCTCACGAGCGAACACACCTTCACATTCACGGATAATGGTATCCATTTCTGAGCTCAGTGTTGCCATATCCGAGATACCTTCATTCAAACCACGCGCCAGTTGATGGAACTCCGTGTAGCGGTCGAGCTCCAGTTCATCGAATTCGGACAGATAATCCTGTGCGCCAGCGGCATTGCCGCCCTGACTGTTCTGATTTTTTGGAACAGGCAAGCCAACCGCCGTACCGGGTCCGAGCAGGAGATTGGAATTAACACGCCCAATGCTCTGGTCACCTTCACCTGGCATCACCTGTACAGATCGACCGCTGGGCAAGGTAGCCGCTTCAAAACGACTATCCAATTTCTGGCCCACATCGTTCAGGCGGTTACTACTGACAGCCACATCCGATACCAGGCGAACCAGGCGTTGGATGCGTTCTTCGAGCACACTACGGTTAACCAGCATCTCACCAAAGAGGTTGACCAGTTCATCCAGCTTTTGCAGGCGCACACGCACGCTCAAATCACCACGGGCGCGCGGGGTCAGTCCATCAGTGGTTTGCTGCTCTCCGCCAGCCACCACGTTGGAGGACTGAGGAACATCGTTACTATTGTCATCATCGTCCAGATCTTCTTCTATCATCTGGACCGAAGAGCTACGTTCACCCAGTAGCTCCACGTAACGCTTATGCAGTTCACGAACCTTGATATCCGCAATCGCAGAATCATTAGCGGTAATCAACAGTTCCAGGGCTTCAGCAGTATCTAGAATCAAGCTGACGACCGTGGGGGAAATCCCCATCGTGCCTTCCATAATCAGGTCCAGCAGATCCTCAGAAACATGGCTTAGATCGGCGATTGTTTTAAAGCCCATCATACCTGCGGCCCCTTTAAGCGTATGGGTCGCGCGGCGAATACCTTGAATGAGATCGCGATTCGAGGGATTCTTTTCAAGGGCAGCCACGTGCATACCAATAGCCTGGAGATGCTCTTCAGCCTCTAAGCGGAAAATTTCCGCCGCCTCTTCACCAAAGTCATTGGTGCTAAAAGAACTGGCCGTGGTAGTTTTGCCGGTTGATTCAGTCACAGGCATAGATACAACAGGAGATTTAGGCACTGGCAGCGATTCGGGTCCAGCCGGAGCCACATCGGACGGCGGAATGGTTGTCTTTAAGCGGTGCGTATCGTTCTCAGCATCGGCGAGATTGCCAGATCCCGTCAGGCGTGTAGCCAGCGGCAGGGCGTCATCTCCACCGGTACGCATGATCTGATTCAGGAACTCCTGGCGCACCTGAATTTCGATCTCACTCCGCAGGCGAGCTTCAAGGTCTCGCACTGACTCGGCATTTGTATCAGTCGCGCCCAACGCGCGCTCTTGCAAGCGCTGCATCTCCGCGTACTCTTCCCGCACTTCGCTCCTGATCTGTTGTTCTAGCTCGGCCCGTTCACGCGCGGAGATAGAGGCCTGAGCCTCGTATTCGCGACGCATCTCCTCCCGCAACTGTGCTTCAATTTCGGCCCGCATGGCTGCAGGATTACCCTGGCGCTCAAACGTCACACGCTCGCGCAACGCATTCGCATCCTGATCCAGCTGGACATTCCAGGGACTCCAACCATTCTCCTGCGCTGATTGCCGGGGACCATTCAACTGTTCAAAGGCCGCGCCGCAGGATTGAATAGACGCGTGCAATTGCTGAAGGGTCGAGGAAACCTGCTCATTTGAGAGCTCGACGCCACTGGTAATCTCTTGCATAAGATCCAGGACCTTTTTCAGTTTGGAGTTTGCCACCCACATAACTGAAAGAGGCAGATAGCGTCGAACCTGCTCAGGACTATTGCGCAGATTCAGGCCCATAGCCTTGCCAGCCCATTCTTCCATACGATCGAGCGCATCTTTTGAGCCATTTAAGAAGCCCTTAAATTCACTGCGCTGTTCCTCGATCACACCCATGGCATCACGCAGTTGATACACGGCGCTCCTTAACGAGGCCGCCTGGTCCTCCAGGGTTTGTGCCTCCTGCTGCATATCCTCATATACAGCGGGGACATTTTGCCCCTGGCTCTGGTCATATACAGACGGCGCATTTTGCTCCTGACCGTATAAAGCCGGCGCATTATGTTTCTGATCCTGGCCATTTCCATCCGGCATCAGATGAGCGATGGATTGTGGATCAATATGAACCGGTGCGTTGCTCGGCTGAGCGGAAGCGACGGGCGGCATCAGCCACTGATCATCCCAGAGGGGCTGATTGGTGGGCTGAACCGGTTCTGGCTCAGCGGGTGGAGGAGCAACCGGTTCCGGCTCAGGTCGACGGCGGGTCGAGGCCATCAAAGCCTCAAAAGCGCTGGTTGGCGTTGGATCCTGAAAAATACTGAAGTCGGACGGTGGCAATACAGGCGGATTGATCACATCTGGCTGCGTAGGGGTTGCAGGGATAGATGACATAGAAGAGGTGTTATCAAACCGCGTCTCCAGTTCTGGCTCCTCAGGCCAGCCAATATCTTCACCGGATGACACAGGCTGGGTGCGGAAAGATGCCAGCACCTCATCAAATGATGGCATCGACGAAGGTAATGGAGACTGCGGTGAAGGCAACTCAAAAGCTGGGATAGGCGAAAGAGAGGCAGACGAAGTAGCAGTTGGAGCTGCATACGTCGATTGCACCTCGTTGCCACCCGCTGCCGGTGAAGCAGCCGCAGCATCTACTTGAGCACGATAGCGAGCGTAGTCGGCATCATCCTCCGCAATCACAGCTTCTTCGTCAATGCCACCGCGGATACCCTCCAGCAGCTGACGCAGGCGGCCCAGGGAACGCTCCAGCAATCCACGTGAGAGATCATCTAGCGTAATCAGGCCATCTAATGCATCACCCAGGATGTCCTCCATGCCATGGGCTACATGAGCCAGGCCAGGAAAGTCCATCATGGAAGCGGAACCGCCAATGGTGTGAGTGCGGCGGTAAGTTTCTTCGAGGGCATCCATGTCGCCAGGTGACTGTGCCAGTCGCCCGAGATTCGTCTCGATTTCTGGCAAATAGCTATTCACCTCTTCGATAAACGAGTCGAGGACGGATAGTTTATCAAATGTATTCGACATGTTGCGCGTACTCACTTAACTATTCTGGTGTTATCTTTCTCAATCCCGCCGTGCAAATACAATAGGTAGGGATGTATACGAGAAAGATAACACCTCACTTCTATAAGCCTGCTCTCACTTTTTCGCTCACACGATAGCAGGCTTATATGAACAATTACTGATTCTGGTCGTGAATGCCACTTTGCCAGCGTGGGCGTGGATTATTCACCTGACCAGGCTGCTGTTGCAGTTGCTGGAATGGTGGCGGAAGCAATCCAGAATTAGGTGCCTGCTGCGCAAAGCCGGGATTCCCATTAGTCTGATTGCCATACTGCGGCATGCCAAAGCCTTGGTCCATTCCCTGCTGCTGGCTATCAAAATCGCCCAGATTGCCAAAATCGAACTGATTTCCACCAAAGAACTGCTGGTTGTTATTGACGCCAAATCCACCAGATGCAGGAACCTGTTGCGGCATGCCTGCCGGCGAAAACGCAGCAGGATTGCCAAAGTTTGGCTGCTGCCCAAAGTCTGGTTGCTGACCGAAATCCGGCTGCCCAAAGTCTGGCTGCCCATTGGCCGCAAATTGCCCTGAACGGCTGCCCAATGAGACCAATGAACCTGTGTTACCGGGTTCAGGAAGTGGTGGGAAGTTGCCCGAGAAATTCTGACTCCAACCGCTATCGGACCCGCTACCCAGCATAGCTCCAAAGGGTTGCTCACTACGCTCAGCAGGCGACTCAGTTACAGACGTCGCCATATTAGAGAACGAGCCAAGCATGTCATTTGTACGATCAGGCAGGCGGAAAGTTGAAACTGAAGCACGCAACTGCTCAGAAAGTTCAGCCAGGTAACTTACGCTCACCGCCGCTTCCTGCGTACCAGCGTCGGTCTGGCGGGTGATTTCAGAGATACGGCCCATGGCTACGGCCACCGCTTCAGAGACCGAGGTCTGTTCATTCGCGGCACGAGCAATATTTTCAATCATTTGAGCTTGTCGTTCTACTGCGCTGTAAATAGAGTTCAGCGAACGACCAGCATCATCGGCCAGCTGCGATCCTTTGACCACTTCCTGGGTGCTATCTTCCATAGCGACCACAGCTTCGTATGTATCACCCTGAATACTCTTGACCAGCGTCGCGATACGTTTGGTCGACTCGGTCGAACGTTCTGCCAGCAGGCGGATTTCGTCGGCAACAACGGCGAATCCACGACCGTGCTCACCCGCCATAGCGGACTGAATGGCCGCGTTCAACGCCAGCAAGTTCGTCTGATCGGCGATATCTTCGATGATACGTACGATTTCACCAATTTCGTTTGAACGCTCACCGAGGCGCTTAATCTTTTTCGAGGTCTCCTGCACATTCTCACGAATGAGCATCATACCCTCAATCGTCTGGCGTACAGCTTGCTGACCATTGGTAGCGCTACGCAACGCCTCTTGCGCTACGTCCACACTTAGCTGGGCGTTACGCGCCACATTTTGAATAAAGACAGCCAGCGCTTCCACAGCCTCGGTCGTCTGGGCGATCTGTTTCACCTGTGTCTCAGAGGCCTGCGCCAGTTCAGCCGAGCGATCCAGAATACGGCGGGTCGCGTTAGTAACCTGTACAGCGGTTGACTGTACGCGGCCCACAACCTTTGCCAGCTCTTCAATCATATAGTTAAATGAGTCAGCCAGCACACCCAGGGTATCCGGGGTTACTTCCGCCTGGACGCGCAGGTCGCCATCACCGACCGCGCTTACCTCTTGCAGCAGCTTCTCAATCTGCGCCTGCAGGGCAGCCGCATCGTTGCCAGAGCCTCCCATCGAAATGCTGGGGGTTGACCCCTGGTTATCCAGGATAGCATTTAAGGAGCTCGCCAGCTGCGCCAGTTCGCTGTCACCATTCACAGTCGCACGCACCGAGCGATCGCCACTCATGAAATCGCGGCAGATCTCGGCCAGGCCCAACAAACGGCTCTTCACGCTATTTTGTAGATAAATACTTGAACCAATACCAATAATAAGGGCAGCCACGGCACCAATGATAGCGATAAGACCGACCGTTGGGTTAGAACTAAAAGACAAAAAAGCAATAACAATAAACAATATAAAAGGAACAACGAAGGAGCCAAGTAACCCTATGGTAAAAGGGGCACTCAGCGCCGAACCACTTTTATTTTGATCAGGATTCATCCGCCAGACCTCCATTGATAAAAATATATCTATCTCAATTCAGGTAGCCTACAACAGGCCCCCGCACTATTATCATTAGGCCTTATAGCGCTGCATTTTTTCGGAGAAAAGAAGGCGAGCCACATCCAGGATAATGATTCCACGATTAGGCAGCACAGCCCCACCCATAGCATACGGAGCCGCCCAGGATGGAATGATAGCCTGGCGCACATTTCCATTGATAGCAGTAGCGGGAATTGGTAGCATCTCACTCACACCATCCACCGCAAGGCAGATGACCATCTCGTTCGCCTGTAGCGATAACAGGCGAGTTTGTGGTGTATAGGGCACCTGCTCTAAATCCAGAAACATTCGTAAGTCTACCACTGAGACGATAGAACCCCGCAGGTTCATCACCCCTTTAACCCAGGAAACAACATTAGGAACCGGCGTTAACTCGACCGGCCGCTCGACGCCTTGTACCAACTCAGCCTTCACAGCCAGTTCACGATCAGCGAGAGAAAACACCAGATATTGCTCCCCAACAATGGCCGGGGGTGAAGTCTCTCCATTGGGAGACCCATTCACACCAAATTGCCCCTGCGCCAGTTGCAACTGCAGGGCCGCAACCGAGGGAGACTGCGAGATTAATTGCTGAATTGCAGCAAAGGCTTCACGTTTTTTCTGATCTTCACTGGACACAAAAACTTACTCCATAGCGAGCACAAGAAGCGAGAGGCATCCCATGCGACATCTGTGGCAAGGAAAAAGGGCGCGGCATCCGTCCGCCATCAACCCTGGTCCTGCCAGTACGACTACTTAAATAAGGCGTCGCACACTAGCTACTAACTCATCACCATTAAAGGGCTTGGTAATATAGAGGTCAGCCCCCTGCCGCATCCCCCATGCCTTATCCAACGGGGTGTTCTTCGACGTCAGCAAAATGATGGGGATATGCCGGCTCACGTCCGAGCTCTTTAATTTACGACATACCTGAAATCCATTTTGCTTCGGCAACACAACATCAAGTACGATACAGTGTGGACGCTCTTTAAATACTTTTTCGACTGCCTCATCACCATCAACCGCGGTCACAACATCAAAACCGCTATTGCGCAATGGCGTAACAATCATCGTTAATTCTGTCCAACTATCGTCCACAACAAGTATTTTCTGCCCAGGCATCCGATTCTAACCTTTCCTAATGAGCCAACCTAGCAATGGGAAATTTAGCCTGCCCTCCAACCCTCCCGACCAAGGATGCTGAGCATCACAGGTACCGATATTGGAGATTTAGCCGCGATAGCGTAGGCGAGGGCGTGTCCCCTCTTGTTGAGCAGGCACGCGTTCTTGCCAGTTCGCAAGGTGTTTCTTGACTGTTTGTACAAGTTCGGCCGAGTCAAATGGTTTGGTAAGATACTCCGTTGACCCTGCTAAACGACCGCGCATCTTGTCAAACAAGCCATCCTTCCCACTGAGCATAATAATGGGAATTTGCCGAAACTGCAAGTGTTTGCGTATTATCTGGCAAATTTGGTACCCATCCATCCGCGGAAGTTGGATATCAAGCAAAATAAGGGCCGGCATCTCATCAGCAACCGAAGTCAACGCGCTCAGACCATCCCCCACCGTCACCACCTTGATGTGTTCTCTCTGGAGAGTCATCTGCACAATTTTACGTACAGTAGGACTATCGTCTACAACAAGTACCGTTGGTTCAGCCATCAAATTGACCTCCTTCTCGTATCAGGCGACCACATTTCCCCATTGTTGTCGGCGGGGTTCTGCCAATTTTGTACAATTCCAAGTGATGAGGGTTGGATAGCATCTCGACCTCGCGAGTTCTGAGTGTTGCGATGCGCCCGGTAAATCTGGTATTGCTGAACCTCGTGATCAATCTCTGATAAGAAGATTCGCCACGCGACATTCAATTGGCGCCCGATATGTGAATTTCCAACCTCGTCGCGCAAGAGTTCGGTAAACACCATGCGCAAAAAGGCGACCAGGCCTTGAACTGCTTCCCAATAAAACTCTTCTAGCTGCTCGCCCTTCACAACTTTGTTGAGCGTCAGTATATCATTACAGTCGAGTTGGCCATAGTGAAACGTCGCTGTTTCCAGAATCGGAAATTGCTGCTGTGATAAAGCCTGCAGTTGTGGCACAAAACGGCGTTCAAGATAACGAGCAATTTCCATGGAAGGAATCTTACCTCTCCCACGCAGGCTGCGCGCATATGAGCCGTGATGCACAAGGAGACCATTAATACACTCGGAGAGGGTGGTAATTAAACCCAGGAGATGTTGAGCTGGATTGGAAGCCTGGCGCTGCTGCGCCAGCAGATACTGGCATTTGATAATGATGTTTGAGAGATCGCCCTGCAATTCGGTTTCCAGGGCGGTATCTACCACTTCGATCAGATTTAATTCTAACAAGCGAGCCATAACGCGAGCAATTCTTGCCTCTGGCATCATCAAGGCCAGCGCGACCGCCTGCAGGGTGAGCTCTCCATTAGAGAGGCATAGCACTTCAATGCCTTCCTGATTGAGGCCCAGATTGCGTACATCATTGCTGACTTCTGGTTGCCAGCGAGCTACCGTGGTGCGAGTAAGGTGAGTCACTCCCTCGGTGGTAATCTCTTCCCATTCGTCAGCCTGGCGTAGAGCTTCCAGCAAGACAGAATCAACATCCAGCGCCTGCATCTTGCTCTCCATCGGGATAACCTGGCGGTGAAAGGCGAAACGACCATTTACCCAGCGTAGGGCGTGGCTAATCGACTGCGTCACCAGGAATTCCAGGCGGCGCTGCATCTCTCCCGCAGTCATCCAGCCGCGCTCAACCAGCAGCGCAAGCGACATCTGCATGTCTCCGCGTGCCAGTTCTCGAATATATTGCGCACGTGGTGGATCTAATTTATTGAGTAAACAGAGCATACCCAGCACATCAGGTGGAGGCACTCCGTCTTCATGCAATCCTACAATTTGCCCTTTACGCAAGCTGATTGAAAGTGTCTCTGGTCCCGAAGTCACAAATAACTTTCCAGTTTTTCCACTCAGGGCAAGCATTTTTAAAATGGATTGGAGACCCAGGGTCTGTAAGTCTCCATCCATAATACGGTCTTGCTGCTCCATTCTTCTCTCAGTTCCTTTATCAGACTAGCTTGCGGTATAAGTAAGATAATAAGTACGCAAGCGGTCTTGGTGCGTGTCCGCCGTAGATATATCCATCCATAGTTCCACAACGCACGCTATAAGCAAAATGCGCATGCCCATTTGTCAGATATGCGGGGCATCCACATATAATTGCTGTGTTAAAAGCGCTGCTATCCTTTACTCGTGCATTCTAATAGAGCCAGCACATACAACCACGAGCGATAGACGCGTTTTTTACCACACACATATAGCTATTTTTATTTTTCTGTATGATACAAAGGGAGACCCTTTTTTCGATTATTGTGAAGAATTTTCCCTCTTAGCGCCGTAGATAAAAGGTTGTCCTCGTCCTCCCCACACATCCTATCTTGATGTCATCCCAGGTCCCTATACCTAATATCATAGTATGATACGCGGCCCCGGTACCTGGTCCCTATGATCAACAGTTTACCGACCATAGCATACTAGAAATCCTGATTTTCCACCACCCCCCACATACATCTGTTGTCTGCCTTCATCATACATCGGATTGCGGTACAATACCAGAACTTATTATGGTATACAGTAACACAAAAAGGGATGCTTTTACCAGTTAGAACAATGATCACAGACCCAGGAATCTCATGTTAAAAGTGTACTGCTAATTCAGTCAAGTCGCTATAAAAAAAACACAAGATGGCATTAAAATTTTATTAAAGATTTTAATTTTCTCCTTGCGATCTGAAAACGTAGCCAATCCCTGGCTCGGTGACGATATATCTCGGTCGCGATGGTTGCGGCTCGACTTTGAGCCTGAGCTGGCGTACATAGACGCGTAGATAATCGGCCTCTTCGCCATACTCCGGACCCCAGACAGCACGCAAGAGCGCGCGGTGTGTCATGACTTTGCCCGCATATAACATGAGTTGCCTCAATAGTTCAAACTCTGTCGGTGTCAGACGCACCTCCTGTGAACCGGCGCGTACCTGGCGCCGTACAACATCCATGTACAGATAGTCGTCCTCACTGGTCAGTATTTCTGGCTCTCGCTCGTTAGTAGCCTCTTTCGTGCCAGCCCTTCTGAGACAGGCTCGTACACGAGCCTGGAGTTCGTCGTTGCTGAAAGGCTTGGTCAGATAGTCGTCAGCGCCATAATCAAGGGCCTTGATTTTCTGCTTTTCTTCCGCCACGGCCGAAAGCACAATGATGGGCGTCTGTGTAAACTGGCGTACCTGGACGCATACTTCAACACCATCAATACCGCCTGGCAAGCAAATATCCAGTAAGACGAGGTCTGGTTGATGAATCTTCACCATTTCAACCGCCTGCTTCCCACTTTCAGCGACCAGCACTTCGTAACCACCTACGGTTAGATTGCGGCGCAGAATGCGCTGAATTGGTGGCTCATCATCAACGACCAGTATCCGTTTCCCTTTCACCCTCATAGCGTTCCTCCATACAGGTATCCCGACCTGCAACAATGCCTTCCACCACAACATCAGTCACCCTCGGACCAGTCAGTCATCTATGCTGAACGAAAGATCCTCTTCGCAGATGCGACTAGCCACGTTCCGTTCCCTGCTCACTCCGATGATTCATCGTCTGGGGATGGATCGGCAACAGAAAGGTAAAACACGTCCCTTCACCATCTGCCGTCTCAGCCCAGATACGACCCTGATGGGCTTCGATGATCCCCTTACAGGTTGCCAGCGCCAGCCCATTGCCATAAAAAGATGCATGGCTTTGAAATGAGGTAAAGATACGCTCTCGCTCATGTTCAGGTACGCTGACCCCTTGATCAATGACACGCACCCGCAATTCTTCCCCTTCATCCTGTACCACATCGATAAGGAGGAATATTTCTTTATAGTCTGAACTGTGTCGTGTAGCATTCTCGATCAGGTTATACAATATCTGTCCCAAACGTGCATGATCTGCATAGATCAGCGGTAAGGAATCTTGAAGCCGCAGTCGTAGCTGGCGATGCCCAAGGGCACGCTGCAACTTTGCGATGGTTGCGTAGAGAATCTCTGAGACGTCGCACCATTCGAGTTTAAGCTCCATCGCCCCCATTTCTATGCGTGAAAGCTCGATCAGCGCATTGACGAGCATGGTAAGATGATCGGCCTCGCTATCAATATCGACCAGCATCTCATTGCGGTCCTCTTCATTCCACACCAGATCGGCCTGTAGAAGGCCGGTTACTGCGGCTTTGATCGTTGTCAGCGGCGTACGCAGATCATGTGAAAAGGCTGAGAGTAGCGCGGAACGATTCTTTTCTTCGCGTACCTGCTCGGTTATATCCTGCACCTGTAAAGCAATGCCCTCCAGTTGCCTTGCCTGGGTGTAGAGAGGATAACAATGCAATTGGTAGTGATGATCACTGGCCGCGTTATCCTGCTGCGCCTGGCTTGCCACCCCTTCTGAACAAGACTGCGCCATCGTATCCAGTGGCTCCTCGGCTAATATACAGCGAAACGCCTGCCGATAGATACTCTCCTGTGTAAAGTCCCTTAAGTAGGCGCGTACCTCATCGTTGTTGCGCATCCGTGGCAAAAGATGTGAAAATACCTCTTCGATCGAGGGTCTCACTGATCGGCCCTGAACGACAGGGGATACGAGCAACTGCATGTGCGGGTAGTACTCTGTGGCCATCGTTTCCAGATGCCATTCACACCATTGGCGGGCCGCTGGATTCATATACAGGCAGTATCCATCCAGGTCAACAATAAACCAGGGATCGCGTACCCAATTGGTTGCCTGGTTGAGATGACCAATCAAGCGGTTAAGCTCCCCAATCATGGCGACATGCGTCAGAGCCGATTCTGATGGCTGTGTCAGAAGAGCCGGAGGTTCAACATTGGCAGCACCGGGCTGGAATGGCGAGGACTCAAATAAGAGTGCGGAGGATGGCAAGGGCTCCGTTGGCAGTGAAGAAATCAGCGGATCATTCGTTTGCTTGCTCTCGATCGCATAACGGATGCTCTGCAGATTGCGTTCACCCTGGGTTAAGAGTTGTTCGCTGATCCAATGCATAAGCTGGCTAAAATTCAAACCATAGGTGTGCTGGGCATGAGCACGAATCTCTTTAAAGATGCGAAGCTCTTCATAGAGCTGCTCATCCGTCGTGCTCTCCTCATACACCGACTGCAATAGATCAAACTGCTCAATGGCGGCTTGAAATTGTCTGCGTTGATCCAGGGAGGTCAATAACATTCCATTGTGGATGGCGACGGTAGCCTGGTTCGCAAAAAGCGCCAGGATGTCACTTTTGAGGGGCGTGAAACCTCCCACCTCCGTAGAACATAGGGCCAGGATGCCATAAACGGCTGATCCAGTAGCCAATGGATAGCAGTAAAGCGAATGGAGCCCCAGTTCGCTGGCCAGCGGTTGATTGACTGGATAGTGCTCATCGTTGGCGATGTCCTGTGAGCCCAATGGCTGACGCCGCATGAGCGTTTGCCAGAAGATATTCTTTTCGCTGACCCTCCCTTGCTGCTGCAAGATCCGTTCCAGTGGCTTCGGATCCACCTCGGATTGAGCTTCCAGGTACAGGGTGTGTGAACGGCGGTTGAGCAAGAGCATAAACGAGGAGACACTGAGCGCATTCGAGACCCCGGCAACAATCTGCTGCAGAACGGTGGGAAGCTCCATTTTAGAGGTTAGCGCCTGGCTCACATCCTTCAACGCCTGGCGCTGACGATCCTGGATCGCCGCATTCCCACCCAGTTGCACACCCTCGATCGCGGCGGCCAGCATTTTGACGACAGCATCCACCAGCCGTTGCAGGTGCTGATCGGCATAGGTATGCAGTCCTGTGCTACCAAGCTCCAAAGTGCCCAGAACGCGATTCTCGACCATCAGCGGCGCAATCAGGGTTGAGCGCAGCTGGTGGTAGCTACTTAATACATCACCACTGGAAGAGGGGGAACCATCCAGCCCTTCGGGATAATCGTGTACCTGCAATGAAGGATTCCGCAAGACCTGCTCTAGCATGGAGTCAGTCAATGGATATTGATGCAGGCGCGCCTTCCAGGCCCGGCCTTCGTCGCGCTGGCAGACCGTTACGCGTACAGCCTGGCGGTCGTGACGGAGCAGTACCACCCCGAATACATCAAAAGGCACTGCCAGTTCCAGCTCTGCTGCCAGCACCGTATAATCAGGCTTGGCACCGCGCACGCTAAAAACGATGCGGGCTACGCGTTCAATAATTGCAGACTCTTCAAGAGCAGAGGTATGTGTTCTCGCTTCCATTGCTTCCTGTCAGATTTCGCAGACACCCTCATCATCCTCAGCGTTGATGAGATCCCTTCCCTATAAAATGAAAAGGCGAGAGGCCTATCAGGTGTACCGAATACGTTTTGCGTTGCATAGAACCTGCAGCACGCAAAGGACGCTATAAATATACATTGGCCGTCGTTTATACACTTTTTAAGAGGGCGCGAACAATCACATGCAAAATATGTTACAAGTCATTATTTGCCTACAAAATACCTGTTTGCTATTGCCACAAAGTATACCACATCCATGCCAGGGCTGGTCAATGCTCGCAGGCGAAGTTTTGGCTATTTTAATAAAAAAAGTCAATAAGCAGATTGTCTCAAGCCGCTTGATACCAGCGTTTCTCCTACCCGACCTGCTCAAATCCTCTATGATTTCTTTCTATTTACTTAATGTGTTCTTTGAGCTAATAAACGGCTCATGGATAGCTTTTCTCCGGGACTTCGCTTTTTACCTCATCATTGCGTACCCCATATGCGCCACATCAAAGATCTATCTGCGAATGCTGTCATCGTGGAGGCACGTGAGCGCCCCCGCACGGGCGGCCGCTGCGCGGCCGCGCTGGTTTTGTGTTAGTGCATCGGGTGCGCGAATGCGCACCCGATGCACTAACACAAAACTGACACGTGAGCACCACAGGGGCGAAGACTGTCCCTGGTATGTTGGTGCAACAAAGGCACGGATGCTTACCCGATGCACTAACACATAAACTGACATGTGAGCACCACAGGGGCGAAGACTGTCCCTGGTATGTTGGTGCAACAAAGGCACAGATGCTTACCCGATGCACTCTAACATAAACTGACATGTGAGCACCACAGGGGCGAAGACTGTCCCTGGTATATTGGTGCAACAGAGGCACAGATGCTTACCCGATGCACTAACACAAAACTGACACGTGAGCACCACAGGGGCGAAGACTGTCCCTGGTATGTTGGTGCAACAAAGGCACGGATGCTTACCCGATGCACTAACACATAAACTGACATGTGAGCACCACAGGGGCGAAGACTGTCCCTGGTATGTTGGTGCAACAGAGGCACAGATGCTTACCCGATGCACTAACACATAAACTGACACGTGAGCACCACAGGGGCGAAGACTGTCCCTGGTATATTGGTGCAACAGAGGCGCGGATGCGCCTCTGTTGCACCAATATACCAAATCACTGCGGCCGCGCAGCGACCGCCCGTGCGGGGGCGCTCACGTACCCCCAATAATGGGAGTAAAAACCACTCATTTTATACGAAAAACAGATGAACCTGTTTTTCGTATAAAATGAGTGAGGTATTCCCTACCTGGGCGAAGTAAAAAAATACCAGACTCCCTGGCGGGAAAGAAAAAGAGGTATCCATGACTGAAATTCTCGTCGGACCGCTCGTGCGTGCTGTCAATCCAGACAGTATCGTCATCTGGGCCGAGCTAACGGTAGCTGAGACTGTTACGCTGCTTGTTTATGCGGATGCACAAGCAGACATCCATCATACTGCTAGACAAAAAACAACAATGGTTGGCGGTCATTATTATGTTGCGCTTGAACTGCGTAACTTACAGGCCGCGACCTGGTATACATATCAGCTCATCGCGGCATCTACAGGAAAAGAGCTCACACAGACCTCCGAATTGCCGGACAGGCAGTGCTTTCGCACCCTTGCAGCATCTACACACAAGGATCCGCTGCGCATTGCCTATGGTTCCTGTCGCAAGGCGGAGGCCAGCCAGCCGGATGTCTTGAGCGCGCTGGGATACTGGTTGAGTGAGCACGCCGAGCAGCGCGAATCTGTATGGCCTCATCTACTGCTATTGATTGGCGATCAGATCTATGCTGACCAGCCTTCAGCCAGCATGCGACGGGATGTACCACAGTTGGGATCGGAAGCAACCAGGTATGAGGATTTTTGTCAGTTCTACTACTACGCATGGGGCACCGATAACGGTGTACGCCAGGCACTGGCCGTGCTTCCCACGTATATGATCTTCGATGACCACGAAATTACCAATAATTGGAATTTTATGCCCACCTGGCGCCCTTCGAGCATTCAGGCAGGCCAAGAGCAGACATTGGTCGATGGACTGGTGGCGTATTGGGTCTACCAGGGTTGGGGCAACCTGCGACAGCAAACAACACAGCATCCGTTACTGGAGGTTATGCGGCAGACCGCCGAGAGCGGTGAGGATGCCTTTGAGCAGTTGCGCGATTATGTACGCCGGGATCTTTATGGCGAGATGGGACTGCGCTGGCATTATGAAATACCATCCACTCCTCCCATATTCGTAGCTAATGCGCGCACCGAAAGAACCACCATCACAACTGGCAAGGATGAAGATATTCTGGCCCCAACGCGCATCATCAGTCGCTCCCAGATGCATGATCTTCAGACCTGGTATGCGAATAATCAGAGCCCCCTGGCGATTCTGGTCTCATCCGTACCAGTCCTGCTGCCACCAGCGATTGGCTGGCTTGAGTATTTAATGGGGCAACGTCTCTGGCTGACAGAAAAGAAACTGTTGAGCTGCCTGGGGCTACAACTGGCGCGCGTACAACAGCGCATTGCAATCCGGCTGAGCTTTGATCACTGGCCGCTCTATTCTCTATCCTGGCACGACCTGCTGCAGCTTTTTCAGCAACCAAGAGATACGCTGCTTCTCTCCGGTGATGTGCATTTTTCTTACGCACTCACAGCCAGATTAACGCATCAATCGGATAGTGATACCTATCTCTACCAGTTTGTCTCCACACCCCTGCAGAATGAACTCAGCCCGTCCGACCAGAAAAAGATAAAATTGCAGTCCAGGATCTCCAGATGGAGCTATGGAGGTCTAAAACAGAGCATCCTTCCACTAATAGCAAGCAATGACGGGGCCCACATTGATCACAATTTGCTATACGAAAACACGCTGGCCTTCATCACCCTGCAGACCGATAGTCGAGGACGTTACATCCCTCACCAGGACTACCTGGGCAACATCAATGGTCAGCTACAAAAAATCGCCACCACCATCCTACCAGCGACCAGCCATTCATAGGATGTGTCAAACACTCGTCCACTGATCCCGTTAGCACCATATGGTGCTTCACACCCCATTAAAAGTTAAGTACTATACACTGCCGGTGTGGCGCGGATGCGCCACACCGGCAGTGTATATGTATTAAGTGCGAGCACCGCAGGCGCGAAACTGTGCGGGGCTTCTCAGGCCGCGCAAGACTAACAGGCTATCTGGTATAGCCCGTTAACTCAACATACCCTTCGCCAGAGACGGGTTGGCCCTTTTGCTGTCCCTCGATGCCTACGGCACCTTCCCAATAGACGTTGCCGGTCGAATTCGTTACGACCAGTTCCTGGTTCTTCAAGAGCGGCTTGATAATCAAGGTTGACTGCAGGTGAGGGTCCTTGATATCGATGCGCCAGCCTGAAGGGTAAGTGATGCCCGTCGTTGGACTGGTCCATTTATTCAGGACGGTCGCTTTCATCGACTGCTCGGGCAGCACATACGCCTTTCCATCAGCGTCGGTATAGCCGATATACGTCGAGATGGTTTTGCCGCTGGCATCGCGAATAAAGTACAGCATGATCTCGGTTTTGTTGTTCAACTGGATACTGTACCAGTCCCAGCCGCCACCACCCAGGCTGAGGAAGTTGCCCCATTGGTGATCCATCCAGGCGGTGCCGGTAACCTTTAAGGGCTGATTGTGGTCGAGCAGCGTACCACCAACCTGCATGCGCGTACGCGAATAGTAGTAGGAAAAACCACCAAGACCATAGGTGATCAGGCCGTTGCCGTTGTGCAGCGTCGGGGCCTTAAGGCCGGTCAGATTAAGATCAATGGCGTAATTCTGCATTGAGGCTATCAGATGATCCTTGCCGTTGAGACCCTGAACGAACCAATCACCAACATGAACGTCAATGCCCGGCGCTGTCTGTCCCCCTGAAGAAGGAGAAGCCACAAACTGCGTGAGGCGCCGCTGATCATAATGGAACTCGCCACGCGTAATATCACTAATAGCGAAATGGGCGGGGTATACCGTGGGTAGGTTGCTGCGTATGGCCTGGAAAAAGACCAGTTCGAATCCATAGGTATGCGACTTGCCGGACGCATCAGTCGCCTGCATATGACCGGTGTAGTACCACCATTCTGTGAGGTCATTATGCTTTCCCTCGTCGCGAGGGAACTCAATTGGTGGCAGAACCGTTTTCGTTGGCTGCTCACTGACCTGTGGCAACGTCGCCGAGGTTGTGGTCATGCCAGGAAAGGCACAGGATGAGAGCAGCAGAGTTAGCAGCAGGCCCACAGCCGCCAGCATCCAGACCGACATGTAACGCATCCACAGCCTCATCGTTTACCTCCTATATGTATATTCCTATGTGTATTCGCCTGCTCGGGCGCCGTCTGCTCATTGTCTGTATCCACCGGTCCCAGGTACTCGGCCAGGGCGGGCGGATGGCGCTGGACGCCAGCGAAGGGCAGCCACCAGTTCCAGGTACCCAGCAGGCGCATGGTGGCGGGAACCAGCAGGCCACGCACCAGCGTTGCATCTATCACCACAGCCAGGGCCATACCCAATCCCAGCGCTTTCACCAGGATCATGTCAGCCGTAGCAAAGCAGGCGCTGACCACGATGACGATAACGGCCGCGCTGGTAATAATGCCACCGCTGCGCTGCAGGCCCAGCGCCACCGCCTGCCTGTTATCGCCCGTCTGCCAGAACGCCTCTTGAATGCGCGACAGCAAGAAAACCTCGTAGTCCATCGAGAGGCCAAAGATCGAGCAGAAAAGCAGGATGGGGCTGGACGCCTCAACAAATCCCAGCGGTGTAAAACCCAGAATCTGGTGTAAGAAGCCGTCCTGGAAAATCAGCACCAGGGCGCCATAGCTGGCCAGAATCGACAGCGTGTTCATCACGATCGCCTTCAGGGGCAGCAACAGCGAACGGAACAGCAACAGCAACACGATATAGGTGGTGATAGATATAACCAGCACGGCAACCGGAAAATCGGTATACAGGGAATTGACGTAATCGATATTGCCCGCCGTACCACCATCCACCAGCACAGAGATGCCATGGCCGGGTGCGGTATTGCGGATCGTCTGTACCAGTGCCTGAGAATGCGGATCAACCATGCCATATTTGCTGACCACCTCCACCAGCAGCGTATCCCCTGAAACGGAGGCCTTCAGAAAGGCGCCGATATACGGGTCAGCGATCAATTGTGGATGCGAGTAAAGCAACTGGTACTGATCCAGCGTGAAGCGTGGATCGGCGCTCACAATACTATCAACCCGATCCACGCGTGGATCCGCTTCGATGCGCTTGACGTAATAATACAGATTCTTGATATTTTCCGGCGTCAGGGCGTTGCCTGGCGTATGCACAGCCATCAAAATAGGCGTGGTCTCGCGTTGATTGAAGCGCTGCACTAGCAGATCATAAGCGGCACGCGAGGGCACATAGGATGGCAGAATCGAGGCATCGGGCGCCGAGAAACGGACACCTAGAAAGGGAGCTCCAAAGCTCAGCAAGAGTAGCAAGACGGGAAAGAAGACGCGCAACGGATAGCGCATCACAAAATGAGACAGGCGATACCAGAAGCCATGGTGCGGCTCCAACTCTATATCTGTTCCCACCGGATGCCGCTTGAGGCGTGGAAAACGCACGGGCAGCGCATTGACCTTTACTCCCAAAATCGAGAGGAGCGCTGGTAGCAAGGTGATGGCAGCCGTCACCGCCAGCACGACAACCAGGATACCACCCAGGCCAACGGAATGCAGCATATTAATGTGGAAGAAGGTCAAGCCAAACAGACCGATCGAAACGGTCAGGCCGGAAAACGTAACGGCACGGCCCGCCGTAGCCACAGTCACCGCCACCGCATCCTCGATGCTGCGTCCACGCAGCAATTCCTCTCTGAAACGGCTCACCATAAAGAGCGAGTAATCGACCCCTAATCCCAGGCCAAACAGCGTCGTAATATTGAGCACAAAAATAGAGAGGGGAGTAATATGACCCAGCGCGAAGATTAAAGCCAGGGATACCACCACGGCGAAACCGCCAACCAGCGCAGGCAAAGCCGAGGCAATTACTGACCGGAAAACAAACAGCAGAGCAATAAGAGCAAAAGGAAAGGCTAAAAGTTCGGCTCGCCGCAGATCATTTTCACTGACACTTTGAATATCTTCATAGAAAACGGGCCCACCACCCACGCTCGCCTTTAAGTCGGGGACCTTCTGCAACCGCCGCTCTAGCTCCGGCAAGAGCTTGGCCGCCGTGTTCGCATCCGGCTTCATCTCGATATTTACATACGCGGCATGGCGATCTTGCGAAACCTGGCGTGGATTGTCCAGGTAACTGGTGACCTGCGCCACCTCGGACCAGTTGCGGATATTGGCCAGAGCGCGCTCGGACTGCTGACTGAACTGTGGATCCTCGACCGTATAATGGGTGCTGGTAAATATAACCTGTACGATCGTTTCATTGACATGCAACTTTTGCGCCAGCGTATCAATCGCCTTCTGAGACTCTGAGTCAGGACTTTCAAAACCGCCAGATTGCAACACCTGATTCGCCCGGGGAGCGAAGGGGAGCGCGAGCACCGCGGCAAGTATCCATAACCCAACAATCAACCAGCGATGGCGGGTGGCAAATTTGCCTAAACGGTAGAACATAATGTAACCTTTCTCTAGCATAATGCAGTGGGCAACGAACCCTCTTGTTCTGTTGTATGACGACCCTCTATGCCCGGTGGGGTAATTCCCTAAAGAAGAGGCCAAGGTCGACTATAAGAGCCAGGTGTTGTATAATAAGGGCATCGCCCACTAACTGTGTATGAACACATCCCTTTTTCCTGGTACAAGGTTTCTGACGGGTACCTTTTATCATACCAGGTAGAAGAAGAACCTGCTTCGCAGTGTTCCTGCTGCTTACAAGAGATCGTAACACCATTGTAAACGATGCGGCAGATAGACGTCCTTTGTCTAAAGGAGTTTTAATATGGCTAAAGCAGCCCCGGCAAAAAAAGCAAGCACACCAACCGATCATGTGCCGATCAAGGTTATCTCGGTCAATCGGCAGGCCTATCATGATTATGAAGTCGAGCGCACCCTGGAAGTTGGCATCTCGCTCGTTGGAACCGAGATCAAGTCGATTCGCGAGGGAAAGGTCCAGTTGCGTGGCTCCTATGCCATGGCGCGCAAAGACGAGATCTGGCTGGAAAATGCCAATATCGCCGCCTATGAACACGGGAACCGCTACAATCACGATCCGATGCGCACACGTAAATTGCTGCTCCATCGGCGCGAGATCGATCAGCTCCTGACCAGGGTTGCGACCAAGGGTCTAACACTGGTCCCCTTAAAGCTCTACCTGAAGGGTGGGCGCGCGAAGATAGAACTGGGACTGTGTCGTGGTAAAAAGCTCTACGACAAACGAGCAATGATCGCCAAACGCGATGCCCAGCGCGATATAGAACGCATTGTGAAAGGAAGATAATCCAGTATGTCGATTACCGGTATTCATCACGCTCAGATCACCATTCCACGTGGAGCCGAAGAGCAGGGGCGACAGTATTATTGCCACCTGCTCGGACTGCCCGAGATCGAAAAGCCGGACTCCTTGAAAGGCCGTGGCGGCTTCTGGCTCCAGGTAGGGGATCGCCAGGTGCATGTTGGAACCGAAGACGGTGTCGAGCGCACCCGCACGAAAGCGCATCTGGCCTATCATGTAGACGATATCGCCACCTGGAAGCAGAAGCTGCAGGAGCATGGCTTTGAGGTTCTGGAAGGGGTGCCGATTCCAGGCTTTGAGCGCTTTGAGACGCGCGACCCCTTCGGCAATCGCCTTGAGTTCATTCACTCACTGACATAAATCGATTTATCATCGCTGTATCTTCCGTCTTTCTTAAACAGCCAGAAGAGGGAGAGCAGTGCCACCAGAGCCAGCAACGCGGTGAGATAGATCAGCCCATCGAAGCCAAAACGATGGGCGAACATACCTCCGAGGCCGTTCCCCAGTATCTGTCCCAGACCCAAAAAGATGGAATATAGACCCATCACCATCCCCCGATCTCTGGCGGCCTCTTCAGAAATATCCGCCAGGTAGGCCAGGGCGGCCGGGGCAAAACTGGTTTCAGCAAACACGCCGATCAATAATAGAGGTAGCCAGACATAGATCATCGTAGTGTCGCCAACGCCACGATGATTGATGCCAAACAGGGCGATACAGGCCAGGTACACACCAATAATCGAGGTAAACATCAGGCGCAGGCGTGCAATCTTCTGCAGGAAAAAAGCCCAGAACAGCAAACTCAGGCTGAAGAAGAGTACGATTCCACCCAGTACCAGGCTCAATATACGTCCCCCGCCGGGGCCACTCATGCTTCCCATCAGCAGTTGATGAGGATAGCGCACAGGTGTTGAGAGGATAAACGTCAGTTGCGAGCTCAGCCAGATGCCCACCAGAGCGCTGATGCAGAGCCAGGCTGGTAGAAAGGCCAGCAGGCGTGGCATACGCAGGATACGCAGATAGCGCCTCGCGGTCTCACCAATCTTCCTCTCACTGCTTACAGCCTGGTTGGCAACCGGCGAGAGCCACATGCACCAGATAACCAGTATATAGCTGACGGCCAGCCAAACAAAAGCCCCACGCCCAGACCAGAACCAGAGCAAGCCGCCCATAACGGTCCCCACAGCGATGCCACCGCTGGTCACCAGCTCATACAGACTCATGACGCGTACACGCCGGCTCTGATCGCGCACCGTCAGATCTGCCAGGTAGCCAAGCACAGCGGGAACGGTAATGGCTCCCGAGAGACCCGCCAAAACTTGTAGACCCAGCAAATAGGGTAGCGGCTGGTGGGCAGGAGTAAAAAAAAGCAGGCCAGCCTGCAACAGACCAAAGGCAGGCCCCGACACCAGAAATATACGCCTCCCCCAGCGATCACTCAATCCACCCATAAAAGGGGCCAGTGTTAGTTCAGAAATATAGAAAGCTACCGGCAACAGACCAACCTGCACGCTGGTAATCTTGTGGGCCGTGCTGGCCGCCATGTGTGCCAGCAAGAGGCCCAGCACAATCGTGCTGGCGCCAGAATTCGCGCGTAGGATAAGGGTTCCCACTAATAACGGTGTCACAGTGTGCCTGCGAACCATACCCCCCTCGATTCATTTATCGTTCGCCCCGAAGGCGATCAGCAGTATTCGCACGAGTCTTACGATAGCTATATAACGTTACCAGGGCAATAATAGCTCCAGCAACAATCAGACCAATCGCTACAATAAGCAGTACGAAGAGCAATATACGCATGTTATCCGTATTGGTAGCATTTATAAAAGTTAGAGCAGTCATCGTCGATACAACTGTCATGGCAATCCTATTGTTTTCCTTCCCGGTGGTAATACCTTTGTCGTTCCACGCGATAATAGAACTATGTACTAGGACTATGCAGAACCATTAAAGGTAACAACAATACAGGATAAACTCAGCATTCATAATAAAACACGCCAGGCAATGTTGCTGGCGTGTCACTATCACCATTTTATCCATTTTTCTTATCCAGTGGTGCAAGGCAGCAATACCACTGATGCCTCAGCCTGAAATCTCCTCCCAAAAGTTTTGACATACACGCTATACTTTGATGTCCTGTAGGCCTCGTCCATGCCCTGCGCCTGTGTGGCCATGCTCTGCTCATCATTAAGCGCCACCCGCAGCGTTAACAGACCATCTTCAGATGAAAGTAAAGGATCGGCAATATGCTTCAGGACGAACTGCATGCGCAAAAACTGCTGCTGTAAGCAATAACCTTCGTGCTGCATCATCTCACACAGCACACTATTTGAGCTATCCACCGTGACATGGATCTGGCAGCATCCTACCAGGTCGCGGCTCAGGTAGCGAATGCGTTCTTCCCCCAGACGAATCAACAAGGTCTCGATACCCCGGCTCTGATACTCGGGATGGATAGCGATCTTAAGGGCATAGATTGGCTCTAAGGGCTCGTGATGCTTGCGCTGTACATCAGCATAGCCAATCACCTGCTGCTGCCTCGTCACAATCATCCAGGCATCGCTCGCCATCTGAAAGTAGCAATCCTGCCAGCGCTCCTTAAGCTCTGCCTCCAACTGCTCTTCAGATGCGATGGCCGCATGTTCATCTAAGCTCAACAGATGTGCTACCTCGGCACTATCTTGTAGACGCGGGGCACGTGCAGACAGTTGGTGTAGACGTATAATCACAACAGTGCTCCATTCATTGTCAGCCAACGAGCTGGCGAGATGGAGACCCGAGATAGGTGTATCAGGGTACCAGCTACTCTGCAAGCGTCTGTATACCCGGTTCTCTACCTACCCGTAACTCCTTCTCGTATTGGGTCGCTCGTTTGACAACGTGCATTCCGGCACGTTCATATAAGCGCGTCGCGCCCGTCAGGCTCTGTGCATCGACCGACAGGTAAACCTTATGTATATCGCGACGAAAAAATTCACTAAAAGAGTGCTGTAAAAGCGCCAGGGCCAATCCCTGACGGCGCCATGGTCGACGCACACCCAGCACATGCACCCAGCCGCCATCTTCCTCATTGGCGCAGAGAGAGAGCCCGGCGATCTCATCGCCATCCATGGCCAGGAACCAGAGCGAAAGGTCAAAACGTTCACGCTGCGTGGCCCAATAACGCCATTGCTCAAAGCTCTGGCTCATAAAGCCCCAATGATCACGGAAGATCTCTTCATCGGCCTCGTAAACGGCATACAGCATATCTGGTGTCGGGTTAATGACCTGGATATGCTCAGGCCATTGGGGAACTACAGACGCCGTCGGCAGCTCAATCCCCATCACCCAAAAATTACGAATTGGCTGGAAATCATGCTGCTCCAGCAAGGACTTCCAGGCAAGATTTTTGTTGTTACAATACCCACGCAGGGTGACGCGAAGTTCAGGGGAAGCCAGCGGCATCTGCTCTCGCGTCCACTGCTCGGCCTTTTCCAGGAGCAAATCGCCAATACCATAGTCAAGGTATTGCGGATGGATACCGCAGCGTACAAAATTGCGTGCATGCTGCACATGCTCCATCACAGCATAGGCAATCGCCCGCCCCTCATGGTCCAGCACCAACCAGCCGCCACTGTTCAGATCGACATCCGGCGCGCCAAGCATCCGGCGCATGTCATCCAAGGTATTGGCAACCTGGCCCTGCCAATGAAGATCACTGGCCACGACGATCTGATGCACTTTCTCTGCATCACCTAAAGTCAACTGACGAACCGTAAAGGTGCCAGGAATTTTTGTTATCACAACTGTTCTCCATTCCTTCGGATGATGGAAGCATTGGCCCTCTGAGCACAATTGCTTCCATCAGAACAATCACATTAATAAGAAGATGCTAGCCGTTGCGCTTCAATTTGCCGGTACGCTTGGCGTAGCGCTCAGCCATCCTGAAGATCCACATGCCGACAGGAATACTCACCGCGCCCGTGATTAATAGCGGCCAGATGTTGCTCCAGACCTCGGGCGACCAGAGCTCCTTGCCCGACAATAGTCCGGCGCGCAGCCCGTTGAGCACATAGGTGGCGGGCGAGAGCCAGGATAAAGGCTGCATCCAGGCCGGCAGAACGGTCACTGGATAGTAGACGCCCGAAACCAGCAGGATCACCGCGCGCACAATAAAGGACATCTGCATGCCCTTCTCGGTATACAGTAGCGGCAGGACCGAGGTGGCGATGCCAAAACCGATAAACGAGATGCTCCCCAGCAGCAGCATAAACACAACCGTCAGATAGTTGGCGTGGCTAAGATCGAGATGGAAAAAGAGGACCACCACGATCAACTGCAGGGCTGTAAACAGCAGTCCGTGTACGATGGCGTACCAGCAGCTTCCAATCATATGCGTCAAACGCGAGATGGGAGCCATGAAGGTATATTCGATCGTCCCTTCCCAGTGCTCAATGTTGATGACATCGGTCACGCCATCAAAGGTCACGCTCAAATAGGTCCAGACTGATGTACCAATCAACAGGTACAGGATCATATAGTTGACCTGGGCCGGCTTCAGGTCGGGCGTGGCCTGCGCGATAAACGTTATGCTGAGCGCGTTCACCACATTATAAAAGAGCCAGACCACCTCCCACGCCCAGTAACGCTTGGTCAGATTCCAGTTGCGCTCAAAAAACGCAAAGCTGGCACGCGCCTGATGCAACATCGACGACATAGTAACAACTCTCCTTTAACTATTCTCTTCTTCTTCACGCCGGGCCTCGTACACCTCGAAGGCCTTCTCCCAACTACCATAGCGCTTCACATCTTCCTCTGTGATCAGATGGGCCGCGGTATAGTGCATAAACACTTCGTTCATAGAGACCAGTTCAGTCTTACCATGGAGAGCGGTCACGGCGCGCTTGAGGGCCTCTGTCTCCCCTTCAGCGACGATGCGTCCCTTGTCGATAATAGCCACTCGATCGCACAGGGCCTCGGCCTCGTCCATATCATGGGTCGTGATCAGGATGGTCGCGTCATGCACATCGCGCAACTCATTGACGAAGTTCTGTACATCGATCTTTGAGCGCGGATCAAGCCCGGTGGTGGGCTCATCCAGCAACAATACAATCGGCGAGGTCAAAAATGCGCGGGCGATAGCGACCTTCTGCTGCATACCACGGGACATATTCTCCAGCGGAGCATCGATGCGATCGGGCTTGATGCCCAGCCGCGTCAAAATCTCGCGGATGCGCTTGCGCGCCTCTGCCCCATTCATGTTATAGAGGCGGGCCGCATAGATCAGATTCTCCATCGGAGAGAGCTTCTTGAAGAACGACGCCTCTACACTCACGCGATTGATCAACCGCTGCACCGTGTATTCGTCCTTGACCACGTCGTAGCCAAAGATGCGTACCGAACCCTCATCGGGAATCAGCAGCGTAGACATCATGCGGATCAAAGTAGATTTACCAGAGCCATTAGCGCCCAAAATACCAACGATCTCACGGCGTTTGACCGTTAAACTGACATTGTCGACCGCGCGTATCTCCTTTTTCTGCTCCTTCTCCGGCGCTTTCTTCCGTGAACGACTCCATAACGAACGGGATTTTTTAAAGACTTTTGAGACACCATCAATAACGACCGCATCATCAGCCGGATCAATAGTGATATTTTTTAACAGTGGCATAGCCGCAATATCAAGGATAGACAAGAGTTTTCTCCTTTGGAATAAGCACACCTATCAGAACATTCTCAAGTCTAGATCAACGCGGCGACCTCGACATCGAACCTTCGAACAGGCTAGATCTGTCCAACCAGACAGTGACAGTTTCCATACTTCTACCATTACATTCCCAAACGCATGCCTCAAAACGACATACCATCCTCCATTCATCAGCGAAACGACAATTCAGACCTTCAGAAAAAACACAATAAAAAACCGTGGACTGGATCTGCTTCACCAGTGCCCACGGTTGGAGGGTTGCTCTTACATTTGACGCGCCTGCTAGCGTCTATCAGGCGGTCTCCTCCTGGAGATGGGCACACTGGTCCCCTGGGCCATACCGTTGGGGCGATGCGTCAGGACAACAAAGCCTGAGGCATACAAGCCTGTGGTGGCGCCGGGCACAGCATGGGTATCGTGACCAAAAATAGCGGCGCGCTCGCGCGGCACAGCATAGGGAAGTACACGATTGTTCAACATGCCAGCCATCTCCTTTCATAAAAATCGGCGAAAAAGGCAGAAAAAAATATCTCACAGTAAGTGAGAGGTATTGGGGATCACACATGTAATCCCCACTGCTTCCAAGTATACGGAATATACTTGTTCTATGTCAAGGGAATATGATAACAAGTTTTATTTTTGTAAACGCCAGGTAAGTATTACTTCTCTTTCAGATAAGACCGTAATTTCCCCTGCTGAATTACCTGCACCAGTTCGACATGGCGCTGGAGTGCTTCCTCAGGATCACTAAAGACATACTCACACAGGGGTAAACGCACCAGGGTATGATACCCACCCTGCTGGGGGTAGATGGTTGTGACATAATCACGGCCAAAGTTGCGGTCCGCAAATGTCGCCACGACATATTGCTTGTGGTCCGGGGCAATCGCGATGTGGCGCGCCAGGTCCAGCGTCTGCAGGCGCACAGGAGGCGCACCCGGGATCTCTAATTCCCGTTTTTCGGGGATCTGTAATGGAATGAGCGTTTGCTCGGAACTGACTACTTCATTTTCTGACATGGAATCCTCCTACCAAATTATTAGCTCGAAAAAGTGCAGCCCACAGTTAAGATGACAGGAGGCCGCAACCTATAGTGTACGAAAATGTACCGTGGAGGTCAAGCAGTCTATGCTAAAATTCTAGCCGCATCTTCTTGCGCTTCTGCCGCCTCGCCTGCAGGCGTTTGTACTGCCTACCGATAGCATCGGGCACGCGACGCAGGAAGCGAGGATGTCGAGCCACGTAAAAGAACAGTCGTCCCCGCAAACGCTTCCACATGGCCGGCAACTCGCTGTGTTCCCCTGATCGCCGCGGATGTTCTACGCTGTCGGGGTCAGCCCAACGCTCACGCACAAAGATATCCCCTAGCCGCTCCAGGGCCTGCGCATCTTCTTTTGAGGTCAGGACCGAACCCGCCAGGCTATGCAGGTATTCATAGGGTGTCTGCGATGACTGGCGCTCAATGCCAGCCCACTCAGCCAGCGTACAGATACGGCCATAGATCTGGGCCGCCATGCTATAGCGGCTGAACAGGCGCCGCCACCAGAACGCAAAGATCAGCGCACCCAGCAAGATTACTACCAGTATACCCCCCAGGCCGATACGCAATGGGCCCTGCAACACGTCCTGCGACTGGTTAGCACCTGATCCACCGCTTCCACTATCAGCAGGGTTATCAATATTGCGATTACGGCGCGCTTTATTTGTAGCCGAAGGCAGGGTAACACTGTTCCCACCCGGGAGAGGCGCGCTGGTGCTATATTGATCAGGCTGTGGACGCTCAAACGTTTTAAAGCTGGCCGAAGGCTCAAAGTTAATCCAGCCATAACCGGCGAAGTAGACCTGGGTCCAGCTATGGGCATCCACTCCACGAATAGTATACTGCCCATTTTCATAGGTCCCCGGTGCGTATCCGGCGACCTCACGAGTTGGAATGCCCAGCGAGCGGGCCATGAGCGTCATGGCCGTTGAAAAGTAGTTACAATAGCCATCGTGGTTCTTATTCTCAAAGAGGAACCAGAGCACAGGATCAACCCCGGCCGGGGGATGAATATTGGTATTATAGGTATAATGCTGACGCAGATATGTTTCCAGCGCCGCCGCCTTATCATACATGGTTGTGGCCTTTGCCTGCGTCACTATCTTTTGCGCCAGGTCGTGGATACGCTTATCCTTCTGGAGATAGTCAGGAACCTGGGTAAAATCTTTTACCGTCTGAGGATTAAAGTAGTCCACCGGGGGCAACTGATCGGGTGCCTGGCTCGGATTAAAATTGGGCGCATTGGCAGGCATAGGAATCTCGCGCAGCGATACGGTATCGGCCGACGAAGCCGTAGAGATCACGGTATAGTGCGTACCGGCCGCCAGAGCATTGTTGTTATCACCCAGCCAGGCGATGATACCGCCGCTGCCATCCAGCACATTAGCCGGCAGAGACATCTGTACAATATCCGATGCACCCACCAGGTACGGCTGTTGCTCACCGGGGGCCGCAACGACCTCGATGGTCTGCTTGACCGTATGGGTCTTCTGCGTGCTGTTCGACAACGTCGTATTGGCGGCAATATGATATTTCTGATTGTCATAGACTATCGACCAGCCATGGTCATAGGTATCATACGTCACCAGGGTCAGATACTGAGGTTGAACATCATCGATCTTCACTTTAAAGACGATATCCTGCGTCAGATTAGGGTTACCGCCAAGCACCAGGGTATCTTTAAAGTTGCCATGGTTGGCCGCGACGTTATCCGTGGAACCTACAGAATTAAAGATGCTAGAAAATTGTCCTAACGGACCATTGGGCGTCCAGATCTGGGCCAGGTGCGACTCCTCATAAGAACTGGGGAGGAGCCAGGAGAGCACGAGGATGCTTACGGTAATAAAAATGCCGGTCTGCATCACGTCCCAGCTCAGGTCATCTGAGTAGCGCAAACCTTTGCGCTGCCAGCCGTGGATCGCCTGGTGGAGGTTAAAGCGTAACAGCAGGACCAGAGCGGCCAGCAAGAAGATCACAAGCAGGATAATGTAGGGCGCAATGACATTGTTTAAATTGAAGACAAGCACGACGGCATTCATGATCACCATCAGCCAGGGAAGATGCCAGCGATACAGACACAGTACACTACAATACGCCAGCATAGAACAACTGAAAACGATAAAGAAGAAAAGGATAGAGCTATCGAAATTAAAATTTCCGTTGAATATCAGGCTGCATCCATGCAGTAGCGCTTGCCAGCTGGCGGAGACATTACCTTCATAGAAAAATCTGGTCATCTGCCAGTAGGAGAAGGCAAGGCTCAGTAGTGTAAACAGCGTATAGACCAGAGCAGGCGCAAACCGCTGTTGCTTGGCCGACCAGAGCCCGAGCAATAAGGCGATAAAGGTGGTAAAAGTTAGCACGCTCAGGTTATCAACCCAATCGGCGGCTTGAATACACCAGGTCACACAGTACACCATTAAAGCTATTAAGAAAAGAGAGAACCAGCCCTCTTCAAAGTAGTGTGCAATTCCTCTATTGCTGCTAACCAGCTCATTAACGTCATCCTGTCGTCTCCTGGATGGATCGGTAATCAGCTTTGAGAGACGTTCCATCGCCGCATTGCGCATTACGCTTACCTCTGTTGTAGTGCACGCACATCAGTACCCGTTTCTAAAATTTGAGTAATAGGTTCACCACGTTTGACGCGCATAACCGGGACGCCCGAACCTTCCAGCAAAGCCAGTGTATCTTCATCCGGTGGCTGCTCTATAAAAGAGGCTGCATCCAATCCTAGAACGGCGGTCTGTACTCCACGCAGTTTCAAGTGACGCAAACTCTCATGCCAGTCACGCGAATTTGATGGTGTAATCACGATGGCTACCGCGTTACGCCCAAAGTGGAAGGCATCCATAGCCAGGGCTTCTTTCAGATCTGGCCCATCACCCGCCGTAACGACAGCCAGCAATTCCAGCGCGCGCTCGATCTGTCGCTCACCTCGATCCAACGGCAACATCTCTCTACGTTCACCATTCACAATCATACCCACGGAAAAATCCTGCCGCAAAAGATAGGTAGCCAGGGTAGCGGCGATCGTTACGCCGTATTCCTCAGTCGATTCACTGCCCTCGCCGGCCTGCACAGCGGAGTGAAGATCCAAAAAGATCCAGGCATCAATGGCTGGGTCAAGGTCAAACTCTTTCACCATCAGCTTGTTATAATGCGCACTGGAACGCCAGTGAATACGATTGAGCGCATCACCGCTGGCGTATTCACGGATAGTGGTGGGAGTGGTGGTGGTCTGTAATGCACGGCGTGAGCTCCTGCCACGTCCGGGCAGACCACCGGTAAACAGTGCAAAATTGGATAAGGGATAGACGCGCGGCAAGACCAGTATTTCCTGCGCGGGCGCCAGCACGATGCGACGGCGAAACAACCCGAAGGGATCTCCACTCATAGCCATCACGGGCCCAAGCTGGAAGCGTCCGCGTCGCTGACACACACTGCGCGCGCGCCAGGTGGCCCGCTTGCGCCCTCCCATGCTGGCCACATACCCGGCCCAATGTCCGGGTAGGGTCGAGCCATCAGCGATCTGCACCCATAATTTGGGAAAGGAGCTCAGGTTATCAAGCGTCAAACGCTCATCAAAATACTCGCCTACCTGAACGCGTCCGGCCACAGAGGTGCGGCGAAATACCATCTTGAGCAGGCTGAAGCGAGTCCAGATCCAGGATAGGATGAACAGGACCAGGAGCACATACGTCAAAACGTAGAGGACCTTCCAGGCACTACTGATGGCAAAGAAAGCCAGCACGAGAATCAGTAAGAATACTTGCCATGGACGCATAGCTAGCGCCCCCTTCCACCACCAACCCACGCGTTTGGCACCGGCACCGATTGCAAGATCTCGTCAAGAATTTGCGCCGAGGTCACAGAGCGTACGCGTGCAGCAGGAGTGACAATAATACGGTGTGCCAGGGTCGGCTTGACCAGGAGCTTGATGTCATCGGGAATGACGTAGCCGCGACCACGTATAGCGGCCAGAGCCTGGGACGCACGGAACAGGGCCAGCGATCCGCGTGGGCTCACACCCAGATAAATATTCTGATGGTTGCGGGTTGCGTTGGCCAGGGCCACAATATACTCTCGAATCGATGGATCAACATGTATGCTACGCACCTGCTGCTGAATCAAGACCAATTCATCAGCAGTCATAATCTGGGCCAGGTCCTCAAGCGGATGATGGTGTTGATGACTATCCAGAATATTGATCTCGTCTTCGGCACGCGGATAACCGAGCTTAATACTCATCATGAAGCGGTCCAGTTGCGCCTCGGGCAAAGGAAAGGTACCTTCATATTCAATCGGGTTTTGCGTCGCCATCACCATGAAAGGTTGGGGCAGCTGATAGGTCACACCGTCTACCGTAATCTGAGCTTCTTCCATTGCCTCAAGCAAAGCCGACTGGGTTTTGGGAGTGGCACGATTAACCTCGTCCGCCAGTACAATCTGTGACATGATCGGTCCGGGACGAAACTCAAAATTGCCCGATTTCTGGTTATAAATAGAGACACCAGTCACATCACTGGGTAACAGATCAGGGGTAAACTGGATACGTTTAAAAGAACAACCAATCGAACGGGCGATAGCTTTAGTAAGCACGGTTTTACCTACGCCCGGCACATCTTCAATCAAAATATGACCGTGGCAAATTACCGCGATTAAGCTGAACGCAACGGGCTCGGCTTTGCCAACAATGACCCGTTCAACATTGCCGATCACACGCTGTACAGCGGCTGCAAGGTCTTGTACTGACTGCATTAATCACTCCACAAGAGGTTTTATCGAAGCTGGCGCATCGATAGTTATCTGATCCATTGAAATGCGATAGACGAAAAGCGGTGTTTATTATGGTATCACTTACTACCTCAATAACACAATGATAGTCATAAATTTGCTGTATAAAAAACAGTGCACGAACATTCCTAACTAATACGATGCGCCATATGTTTTTGTTACAGCCTTCCATATAATGATACGTCTATCCTGAATCCTATATCTCATGCATAGCAAAAGTACCCTCCTTCATTCTATGAAAGGGACTATCCTCAAAGGCGAGTCTATGCTATGATGGAGGCTATGAGCCAGAACAATCCGAACCCAAAAGAAGAACTTTACGCAGTGGTAGTCGGACTTGTGCAGGGCGTAGGCTTTCGTTATTTCGTTGTCGAAAAAGCACTTCCCCTGGGGTTACACGGGTACGTCCGCAATGATAGCAGTGGCGACGTTGAAGTAGTCGCGCAGGGGACGCGTCCCGCGCTCGAGCGTCTGCTGGCCCTGCTGCGGCAGGGTCCCTCGGCAGCACAGGTGCAGGATGTACGTGTAACCTGGAGAGAACCTACGGAACATATAAATGGCTTCCACGTCCGATGGTAGCAAGCAGGTTATATAGAAGAGGAACAGTATGATTGATCGCGAGACGGTACAAAATGTCGCCCAACTCGCCAGGTTGGGGCTAAGCGAGGAAGAGGTCGACATGTTTGGGACCCAACTTTCTGCTATTCTAGACCATATCCATATTTTGCAGGAAGCGGATGTGAGCGGTGTTTCCCCAACAGCGCATGCTTCTCGCCTCACCAATATCACACGTGAGGATCTCCCACGACCATCCTATCCACCCGAGGTGTTGCTGGCGAATGCGCCCGATCAGGATGAGAACTGCCTGAAGGTCAATGCGGTACTGGAGGAGGAATAGGATAGATGACAGAACTCTATAAGCTCAGCATTTCTGAAGCTGGCGCGCTCTTACGCCAGCGTAAAATTTCTGCAGTCGAACTGACGCAGGCCCACCTGGATCGTATCCGTGAGGTTGAGCCGAAGGTGAAGGCATTCACCCTGGTGACGGATGAGCTGGCTCTGCAGCAGGCACGTGAGGCTGATAAGCGCCTCGCCAGCGGCGAAAATATCCATCCTCTGACCGGCATTCCGCTGGCCATTAAGGACGTGATCTGCACCAAAGGGATCACTACTACCTGTGGTTCACGCATGCTGGAAAACTTCAAGCCGCCCTTCGATGCCACGGTGATGCAACGCCTGAATGCTACCGGCTTCGTTATGGTCGGTAAGACAAACATGGACGAGTTTGCCATGGGTTCGTCAACCGAACATTCGGCCTTTTTCCCAACCCATAACCCCTGGGATTTAGAGCGCGCTCCTGGTGGCAGTAGCGGTGGCTCCGCCGCAGCGGTGGCCGCCGGCATGGCGATGGGTTCATACGGTAGCGATACCGGCGGCTCAATCCGCCAGCCAGGATCGCTCTGTAATCTGGTTGGACTCAAGCCAACCTATGGGCGCGTCTCGCGCTTCGGCCTGGTCGCCTTCGCATCCTCGTTAGACCAGATTGGTCCCTTCGCGCGCAGTGCTCGTGACGCGGCGATCCTGCTGCAGGCAATCGCTGGCCATGACCAGCGCGATGGCACGAGCTCACCCGAGCCGGTACAGGACTATGAGGCCGCGCTTTCCGGAAGCATTAAGGGATTGCGCATCGGCGTACCCGAGGAATACTGGGTTGAAGGCACACAGCCCGAGGTCATTGAGACGACGAAAGCCAACATCGAACGCCTGCGCGAACTGGGTGCCGAGATCAGCCCCGTCTCCTTGCCGCATACCAGATATGGCGTCGCTGCCTACTACATTATCGCGCCAGCTGAGGCCAGCTCAAATCTTTCCCGCTACGATGGCGTGAAGTATGGCTATTCCTATCGCGATACCAGCGACATGTGGGAAGCGATGGAGAAGACGCGTGAGTATGGCTTCGGAGCCGAGGTAAAGCGCCGCATCATGCTGGGAACATACGCCCTCTCGGCCGGCTACTATGACGCCTATTATAAGCGCGCCGAAAAAGTGCGTACCCTGATCAAACAGGACTTTGACCGCGCCTTCGAGAAATTTGACGCCCTGGTCAGTCCCGCCTCACCCACTGTGGCCTTCAAGATTGGTGAGATATCCGATCCCTACCAGATGTACCTGCAAGACGTCTTCACCATACCAGCCAATCTGGCCGGCATCTGTGGCGTCTCCATCCCTGGTGGCTTCAGCGAAAATCTGCCGATCGGCCTGCAACTGCTCGGCAACGTCTTTAAAGAAGATGTGATCCTGCGCATCGCCGATGCCTTTGAGCAGGTAACCGATTATCACACCCAATGGCCCGGTTTATAAACTGCCCATTCGAGCGCTCTGCCCTTCTTCATGGGTCTATGGCAAAGGGCAGGGCGCTTCTTTTCTAGAAAAAACGAATAGGTACATTATAATGAAACGCCGTCTTCTTGCACTCTTATTGATATGTATCGCTATATTTCTTCTCATTCTGGTACCTATCCTCGCCTTTACCCCGCTTGGGACCGCACTACAGGGTGGCGCACAGTCGACAACTTCACCCACAGCGATACCCCGGCCGCGCTCTTCACCCACCCCAATCCCAACCGCTCAACCCGTTCTGACAGCCAGGGGAACAGCCCCCGCGACAGACGCGACGGCCGAGTTGCTGCTTGATGCTGATACCGGCAATGTTCTCTACGAAAAAAATGGGGAGATGCCGCTCATGATGGCCAGCACCACCAAAATCATGACGGCGCTGATCGCAATTCAGACGGCCGATCTTGAGCGTCCCATACACGTGCATCAGGACGCGATTGATCGGGTCATCCTCGATGATGGGAGCAGCGCGGGTCTACAGGTAGGGGATGTCGTGCCGCTCAAGGAGATGCTCTACGCGCTAATGCTGCCCTCGGGCAATGACGCGGCCTACGCGATTGCCGATGAACTGGGCGGAGGCGATCGAGCAGTATTCATCAATCATATGAACCTCTTCGCGCAACGCCTGTACCTGTACCAAACCCACTACAGCAGTCCAGATGGACTGACAGGAGACAGCACGACACACTATACGACGGCTTATGACCTGGCCAGGTTGAGTCGCTACGCCATGAGCATTCCATTGTTCGCCGCCATCGTACATACGCAGACGTATACCGCCCATGTTGGCGGCAGAACACTGGTCTGGACCAATACAAATAAGTTGCTAGGCAATTATGCCGGGGCGACCGGCATCAAAACCGGTCATACCTTTGCCGCCGGCTACTGCCTGGTCTTTGCCGCCACCAGCCACCAGCACCACCTGATTGGGGTCCTGCTCAATAGTCCGGAAGAGACGCAGCGCAACATCGATGCCGCCGCGCTACTGGATTGGGGCTTCCACCTGCCCATGCTACCACCCAGAGAATAACATACACGGAGGGCAACCAGATAGCTACCTGATTGCCCTCCGTCGTCGTACAGCCTTATTTTTTGCTGAAGGCGGCATCGAAGGCCACGTTGGAGGGCGCAAAGTCGGAGCGGCGCACAAAGGCCAGCGCGTCCTGCGCTCCATACTCGCGATCCATACCAGAATCTTCCCATTCGATTGAGAGGGGACCCTGATAACCAATGCGGTTCAAGGTGCGAATGATCGACTCAAAATCAACGTCACCATGTCCCGGCGAGACAAAGTCCCAACCGCGCTCAGCCTCACCGAAGTTGAGATGAGAGGCCAGAATACTGCGGCGCCCGTTGAGATGGCGCTTGGAATCTTTCACGTGCACATGATAGATGCGATCCGCGAACTCAGCCAGGAAAGCTGCCGAGTCCAGGAACTGAGGCACCAGGTGGCTGGGGTCGAAATTGATACCAAAGCCGGGGCGATTATTGATCGCATCCAGTGTCTTACGCGTGGTCACAAAATCATAGGCGATCTCGGTCGGATGGACCTCTAACGCGAATTTGACACCCTCCTGGTCGAAGACGTCGATGATTGGATTCCAGCGATCAGCGAAATCCGCATAGCCGCGCTCAATCTGAGCAAAATCATTGGGTGGGAAAGAATAGAGCATATGCCAGACGCTTGATCCGGTAAAACCGGTGACGCGGTCAACACCAAATTTAGCGGCGGCGCGCGCGATATCTTTCATGCGCTCGGCGGCACGTTTGCGCACACCTTCAGGTTCGCCATCACCCCATACCTCTTTGGGCAGAATGTTCTGGTGCCGTGGATCAATCGGATCGCAGGTCGCCTGGCCAATCAGATGAGCACCAACGGCATACACCTTCAGGTTGTATTTGTCTAAAATAGCGCGCAACGACTCGGCATAACCAGGCTCGTTGAGGATACGAACTTCGTCAAAATGCTGGCCCGAGGTCGCCAATTCCAGACCATCAAAGCCCCAGCGGCTCACTTTGGCGGCTAATTCCTCCAGGGGCAGGTCACCCCATTGACCAGTAAAAAGTGTGACAGGTCGTGCCATTACGTCCCCCTTACAAGTTTTCATTAAGCGCCCGATCGATCAGGCTGCATATACGCTCTCAAAGCGGCCGCACTGCTCACCGGGCAACTACACCATTGTTCGTACTTGAGTATACCACATGCACCTGAACACGTCTGACTGCCAGGAAGTTGTATCTACAGTGACTGGTGGCCCATTTTCAGGTCAAGATTGGTAGGCTACTAGTAAGGTTGCTATAAACATGATAAAATAACCACACTTACAAGTATCATATATTTTGAATAGAGTATGCTGCATGCGTTACGCGATCTTTACCGATATTCACGCGAACTTAGAAGCACTAGAAGCAGTGCTCGCGAAACTTGATGAATTAGCTCAAGAGGAACCCATTGATGAGCTCTGGTTTCTAGGAGACCTGGTCGGCTATGGGCCCAATCCTAATGAGTGCATCAAGAAATTGCGCGAACGCACTGACGTTATTATTGCTGGCAATCACGACTGGGCTGCAGTTGGCAAGCTGGATCTCGATGATTTCAGCGAGGCTGCACGCATCTCTGCCGAATGGACGGCTACCCAGCTTACGGAAGAGAATCGCGCGTTCCTGGCCAATCTACCGGAACGGATCCAGAAGGGTGAATGCCTGCTGGTACACGGCAGTCCTTACGGGCCACTCTGGGAATACCTGACGTCAGAAGTGCTGGCTGAAAGAAGCTTTCAGCACTTCAATAGTCGTTACTGCTTTGTGGGGCACACTCACGTGCCGGTCATTTTTCAACAACCGGATACCCTGTCCAACACCCCGACCAGCCCATTAGCAAATGGTGAGGTAATGGGGAGCCTGGCTGATGAGGAAACGGCAGCGCTGGAAGCGGTTGATGGGGCATCTCCTTCCAACATATCAGAGAAACAACGGGACAATGAGGCAACCACCGTAGGGGCTACGCGGCAACAATCCCAGACCACGCAGTCGGCCGATAAAACCGAGAGCGCCCATACCGAAACAGAGCAGATTCAAAACCTGGTCGCCGACGCGGCCGACGCCATAGCGGATCTGCAGCATCAGATTGCCGACGATGCTCCCGAAGCCAATCCAGAGACTCCTTCTGAATTAAAAGAGATCATCACCAACCAGGAAGCCAATGAGGATGCAGATGATGATGAGGCGCTGGATAGCGAAGAGGATGGAGCAGAAACAGATGACGAGTATTCCTCTGAAGAGGCTATCCAGGATGCTGAAGACCTCATTAACCAGGAAATTGAAGAGCTCTTAACCCTGCTGGGACTCAGCCAGAGCATGATTGAGGTTACGAATGAGATGCTGGTGCCTCCGGAAGGTTCGTGGCAGGCACCCGAAAACTATCGGGCCATTGTCAATCCCGGCGGCGTTGGTCAACCACGCGATGGTGATCCGCGCGCGGCCTTCATGATCTATGATACCAATGGTGGCTTCACTTTTTATCGCATATCCTATTCATTTGAGAAAACGCAAGAAAAGATTGAGAAAGCGAAACTACCGCAATACCTGGCTACACGCCTTGCTTACGGTCGCTAATCAGGAATTCCAATGAAATTAATTATTGGCCTGGGCAATCCGGGCTCTCAATATGAAAAAACACGCCACAACGTGGGCTTCCATGTTGTGGATTTGCTTGCGCATACCTATGCATTCCGCTGGGAACGACGTGGTCGGGCCGTGATCGCCAGCGGCACCATTGGGCATGAAAAGGTGGTGCTCGTAAAGCCAACCACCTATATGAACAATAGTGGAGAGGCCGTTGGTGAACTGGTACGCTGGTTTAAGATCGCGCCCGAAGATATCCTGGTCATCTATGATGAGCTCGATCTACCTATAGGCCATATCCGTCTGCGCGCCCGTGGTAGCTCTGGCGGACACAATGGGATCAATAGCTTGATCAGCCACCTGCATACCAACGAATTTCCGCGCCTGCGTGTTGGCATCGGTCGACCCGCCAATAAGCATATCGATACGATCAATCATGTACTGGGCGTTCCGGCAAGCTCCGAGCAGATCGAGCTAGAGATCGCCGAAAGCAAAGCAGCCGAGGCGGTACCTCTCTACCTGGAAAAAGGGCTGGACGCCGCCATGAATATCATCAACGTAGATCCCGAAGCGCAACGCAAGGCCGAAGAGAAACGCCGCCTCAAACAGGAGCGCCGCGAACAAGAAAAGAAGCGCAAAGAAGAAGAGTTTGCGCGGCAGGCTGGCGCCCAGGCGGGTCTCCCTCCTACAAATAATCAACCCACATCAAACTGACTGGCGCCCCTGAGGGCGTTGCCTGGGGCGCTACGCGCCCCATATTTTATTTAGGGTTCCTACAAAATAGGTGCCAAGGGCACCTATTTTGTAGGAACCCTAAATAAAATATGTTTGAGCGCTGTAGGCGCGTAGAGTCAGGGGCCAAAGGCACAAATGCCGGCGGCGCGCATGCATACATACTCTTGCACAGCATGCAAGGATGAACTACAATTGAACGGAAGTTCTTGCCGAACTCTTGCTGGTAGATGGAGAAAAAATGTATCATCCAAGCACACGCTTGCTAACCATCCTGGACCTCTTGCAGATGCATCCCTATTTAAGTGGAGAAGACCTGGCCCGGCGCCTGGAAGTTGAGCCGAGGACGGTACGGCGCTACATCGGAATGCTTCAGGATATGGGGATGCCAATAGAGGGGAGCCGGGGACCTGGTGGGGGCTATCGCTTACGTCCGGGATTTAAATTGCCGCCCCTTTTGTTTACAGAAGAAGAGGCTACCGCAGTCATGCTAGGGCTGCTGGGAACATCCTGGCTAGAAATCGATCTCTCGGCAATGGCAGTAGAAGGTGCGCTGGCCAAGGTATATCGCATACTACCGGCGAAAGGTCGTGAGCGTCTGCAAGCTATCTCAACCAATATGATGCTTTCTCCTCAACAAAAGGATACGCGCCCCGACTCCTCGCTACTGGTTCGTCTGAGCGAAGCGGCGCACGCCCATCGACGTGTAACGATAGCCTATAGCTCACACCACAATCAGGCCAGCACACGCATGATCGAACCCTATGGCATCGCGGGATGGAAAGGGCACTGGTACGTGGTGGGCTACTGCATGCTGCGTCAGGCGTATCGCATGTTTCGGCTGGATCGCATCCACCAGGTAGAGATCCATGAAGAAACATTTGTGCCCGATAAAGATTTCGATTACCAGGACTACATCCTGAAACACCTGGTTACGGTCCCCCTCAGGTGGCTGATCGAGGTAGAATTTCAGGAAGAGTTTCATCTGGTACAACATAAAATTCCTTCGGCGCATGGCAAGTTGACGCTCACCCCAACCGGAGTACTCTTTCAAACCCATCACGTCGACCTGCCATCGATGGCTCGCTACCTGATGAATCTCAACATTCCATTTGTAATCCACCAGCCGCCCGAGCTACGCACCGCCCTGCTCGAGCTGGCCCAGGAGATGGTGCGCATCGCACGTGCTGGCTTCGATACTCATGCAGAATGAGTCTGACTTTGTCACCCTGGTGGCCCGTGATAACCGCACCCGCGCGTCCACTGCGCAGACGCACTGGTTGTATATTGGTGCCTGGGGTGCGTATTCGCGCACCCCAGGCACCAATATACAATGGGCTCGTGAGCGCCGCAGGTGCGAAACCTCATACAGACTGTGGGCGATGAGCATGGGTGTCAGACACATTCGCAGAGCATATCTGACACCCATGCTCATCGCCTATGGATTGCATGCGTTTTCGCACCTGCGGTGCCCAGCGGCCGCGTAGCGGACGCGTGTGCTGGGACGCTCATGTACCCCGGTAAGGTAAAGCTCACACTCGCAACAGAGACAACTTCAAAAGCGTTTGCTGAAATTTATACTATAATGTTTGAAATCGTTCTGTGATAAGACAAAAGAGGCAAATTGTACCGCTCTGTCTAGACGAGAGCCCGGGTAGTACGGTATGATAACTAAAGTATGGAACAAGGGCACGGCAAACGACACCCCCCACGGCAGGCACGGAGGGGGTGCTGTTTGTACTGTCTAGTGCTGGAGGTCGAATTGACATTACAGGGTTTATTAACACTGCTGATACAACGGCCAGAGTTTCGCCGTTTACAAGAAAAAATACAACATGCTGAGGGGATTCCTGCGCTCACCGGCATCACCGAGGCCGCACGTCCCTATATCGCCGCCAGCCTGGCGCGTGCGTTAAAGCAGCCCATGCTGATTGTTGCCAGCGATGAGGTAGAGGCAACTCAAATGACCGAGGTACTCAAAGCCTTCGTTCCTAATCCCAGCGATGTCTTTTGCCTACCAGATCGCAATGCTCTTCCCTACGAGCGCTTGATTGGTGACGCCCTGACCACTCAGCGCCGTATGCAGGCGTTGATTGCCATGGTTGAACGGGAGCGTACCCCTGTTGTTATCTGCTCGGCGCGTGCGCTTACCCAGCCGGTGATTCCGCCCCAGGAGCTCTCGGCATCCTTGTTCCGCTTACAGACGGAACAAGAAACAGATCTCAATATGCTGATCGAGCACCTCTATAACCTTGGCTATGAACCTGTCGCAGAGGTAGAGGAAACGGGCCAGTTTAGCCATCGTGGCGGTATCATCGACCTGTTTCCACCAACGCTCCCACGACCGGTGCGCGTCGAGTTCTTTGGCGACGAAATTGAATCGATCCGTACTTTTGACCAGGAGACACAGCGCTCCCTGAATGCTATTGAGTCGTGTATTGTTGGACCTGCGCGCGAGGCGCTTCCCGGTCGAGGAGCCATAGCGGCTAAAGAACTATCCCAGTTGGATAGTCGCACACTACACAAAGATGCTGAAGAACGCTGGAAACATGACATTGAATTGCTTGCCCAGCAGCGCTCGTTTGAGGATATCGCCTTCTATCTGCCCTACCTGCATAGCCCGGCCAGTGTGCTGGATTACCTGCCATCCAATGGCCTGCTGATTATAGATAATCCGGCCAGTGTGCAAAATCATATCCAGGAACTGGATCTGCAGGCGCAGGACATAAAAGAGCAACATGAGAAAGAACACGAGAATCCAGTTCGTCTGCGCACCGCCTGCCTGGAATGGAAACAGTTGGAGCCACAGATTCAGCAGCGGCGTCAACTACGTTTTGCCGACATTCTCTCGACCGCTGAGAGTGAATTTGATATGCGCCAGCAGGGTGGAACGGAAAATTTAATTCCCCCGTGCAGCAGCGCCAATTCATATGGCGGCCGCCTGCGGGCATTTGTGCAGGACTGCCGTAAAGCGCTGGATAACCGCGATCGCGTGATCATTGTAACCATGCAGGCGCGACGCATGGCCGAGGTACTCAGCGATGAAAGCATTCTACACGATCAAACCATTGAGGTCAGCCCTGGCACCAATATCAATCAATTGCCAGAAGCCGGCACGCTAACACTGATCCAGGGACAACTTACCGAGGGCTGGCAATCACGCTCATTGGCGCTCTATATCTATACCGATACAGAGATCTTTGGCTGGTCGAAACGGCGCAATGTCCAGCGCCGCAAACCGGTCACGCCAGCCTCGTTCCTGGCTGAGGTCAATCCCGGCGACTATGTTGTTCACCAGGAACACGGTATCGGACGCTTCGAAGGACTGGTAAAGATGAATCTCACCAGCGTCGAGCGCGAGTATCTTTTAATCCATTATGCAGGAACGGACAAGCTGTACATTCCAACCGATCAACTCGACCGCATTACACGCTACATAGGGATGGGAGATGCGGTTCCCGCTTTGAGCAAGCTAGGCACCACCGAATGGACGCGTGCGAAATCCAAAGTGAAAGAGAATGTGCAGGATGTCGCCCGTGAACTGCTGCGCCTCTATAGCGTGCGCGAAGCGGCACAGGGACATGCCTTTCCACCAGATTCGGAACAGCCATGGCTACAAGAACTGGAGGACGCCTTCCCCTACCAGGAAACACCTGATCAACAGCGAGCAATCGATGAGGTCAAGGCGGATATGGAGCTGCCACGGCCCATGGATCGGCTGGTCTGCGGCGATGTAGGCTACGGCAAAACGGAGGTCGCGCTCCGAGCCGCCTTCAAGTGCGTACTCGATCAGCGCCAGGTCGCCATCCTGGTTCCTACCACAGTCCTGGCCCTACAACACTACAACAACTTTAAGGAACGCCTCAAAGCCTATCCTGTTCGCGTTGAGCTGCTCAGCCGCTTCCGGTCCGAAAAGGAGCAAAAGCAGATCCTGGAAGATCTGGCCATGGGGAAAGTAGACATTATCATCGGCACCCATCGCCTGCTGCAAAAAGACGTGGTCTTCTTGAATCTGGGCCTACTTGTCGTCGACGAAGAACAACGCTTCGGCGTCATCCATAAAGAGCGCCTGAAACAACTGCGGGCGGAGATCGACGTCCTAACAATGACTGCCACGCCTATTCCACGTACGCTGCATATGTCGCTGGTCAATCTACGTGACATGAGCATCATTGAGACGCCGCCGCAGGAGCGCCTGCCCATTCGCACGACGATTCGCGAGTATGACGATGCGCTGATACGAGAGGCCATTCTGCGCGAGATCGACCGGGGCGGCCAGGTCTTCTTCGTGCATAATCGCGTCCAGGGCATCCAGGTGCTGGCCCAGAAATTGCAACGCCTGATTCCGGAAGCTCGTATCATCGTTGGCCATGGGCAGATGAATGAAGAACAGCTTGAACGTGTCATGGTTGGCTTCTCCAATGGAGATTACGACGTACTGATCTCCACGACGATCATTGAAAATGGACTGGACATTCCAAATGCCAATACAATTATCGTCAATAATGCCGCTTTCTTCGGCCTCTCACAACTCTATCAGTTACGTGGACGCGTGGGACGTGCTACGCAACAGGCCTATGCCTACTTCTTCTATGGCAAAAATGCCAGGCTGACACCGGTACAGGAAAAACGGTTGCGCGCCATCTTCGAGGCAACCGAGTTAGGAGCCGGATTCCGCATTGCCATGAAGGACCTGGAGATCCGAGGCGCAGGCAGCTTGCTGGGCGCGGAACAATCAGGTTTTATGAATTCAGTCGGCTTTGATCTCTACTGTAAGCTGCTGTCAGATGCTGTTCAGGAACTACAGGGTAAGCAAGCGGAAATGGGAATACCCTCGACCTCAGTCGATCTCCCAGTCGATGCCTACCTACCCGACGAATACATCGGCGATCGCACGCTCAAAGTCAATTTCTATCAGCGCCTCGCCAATCTCAAAGGTCCCGAACAGGTAGAGGCCATGGCAGCGGAGATGACCGACCGCTTCGGACCCGTACCCGAACCGGTGCACAATCTGCTTGAGCTAGTCAACCTGAAAGTCGAGGCGGCACAGTTGGGATACGAGGCCATCGCCATCAAAGACAATGAACTGATATTAACGGTCAAGCGCAACGTGGTTCCTAACCGCATCATGCTCTACCGTCGCTTCCGCAACGAGGCACGTGTCCAACAAGGAGTCATCCGCATCCCTCGCCGCCTGCTAGGATCCACCTGGATGAAGCAGCTAAAAGAGCTCCTACCCATCATCACCGCCTCAGCCTCATCCACCGCATCCTGAATACAGGCGGCGACCTGCACACCGTGCCAGCGGCGCTTAAATAGTAATTATGGGATTGTGCAAAATCATGCGCACCGCGCATGATTTTGCACAATCCCATAATTACTAGAGATTGGGGGCGTAGCGCCCCCAGGTCCGGGATAAAAAAAGCGCCCGCTCCACCTTTTTTTACTGGCGGCGTGTATGCATCAGGTGGAACATAAGAGCCTGCTTGTAATCGAGCACGCTTACCAGCCCGGTCTTGATCACCTGGTTGGCCAGATTCAGCAGGGTTGAAACAACCTGCAGACGCGTCTCATCGAAGCGAGCATGTTGCCGTAACATTTCCAGCAACTGGGTAGGACTCTGATTAGAGATCTCAAGGCCAGCTGAAATCGCTTCGACCCGTAACCAGATTACAAGCTGATGGCGCATCTGCTCAAAAATCGCCAGGTCATCTTCGCCTGCCGTCATCACTTCGCGATTTCCGTGAGATGTCGCGGCCGTCAGAGGACTATTAGGGGCAACGGGGAAATTACCGGGAACAGATGCTCGCGTAGCGGCAGGCGCTGCTGGGCTTGCTGGCGGTGCAGCGGCAGGCGTTGCCGGATTTGCTGACGGTGCAGAGACTGCCGGGGCGGGCGCAGTCTCACCTAATGGTGAAGTTGGCGGATGCGTACCATTGCCAGTAGACGTTCTGGTTTGTCTGGAAACCGGCATAGTAGGCGCAGTAACAGAGGTTTGTGCCGGCTGCTGCGTGCTACGATTCACTGGAGCCGCATTTTTATTCTCCTGTGGCTGCGTGAGCGAATCCAATTTGCGCGCCCCAGGCTGGGGAACAGCCGTCTCAGCGGGTCGGCCCGTTCTGGCAGCAGGAGGTGGCATAGTAGCGGAGGCCGCAGCCGCCATCGGTTGGGCAGAGCCCACGCGACCGTCCGCGGCTGGAGCAACTGGCTGGTTCTGACGCTGCGGTGCCACTGGCTTCTTAGCTGCTGGAGCTTCAACGTCGCTTCTCACCGGCTGTTGTACCGAAGGATGACTGGTCGAACTGGGCGTAGCAGCAGGTCGACGAGCAGCCCCGTTGGTCGCATATTGATTGGGAGAACTGGCACCAACCCCGACCGGTGTAGCGACTGGCTGAGCTACAGCGGCAGCGGCCGGTGTGGCCATCGGACGAGCCTCGCCACGAATCTCCTGCATCTGTTGCTGCAATAGCATAGTCGAGCTGGCTATCTGCTCCCATGTCGGCTCAGATCGCCCACTAATACTGGGCGTACTCCATGAGACCACCGGACGCGGACTTCCAAAGGGCGGCGTACCGGGAGCGGGCTTCTGGCCTGTCAGGTGATTGCGCAGATTCTGGGCCACCTTCGCCGCGCACGAGCTAATGAGTAAACGAATATCCGACATTCTACGGCGGCCCTGGTTCCCAAAGAAATTGCGATTGCGTTGCACAAACTGGATAAACAGCCGCTCGATCTGATGCTGAAAATCCGTAGACATGAGGTCAATACGACTCCAGGCAGTAAAATCGACAGAGCTAAGATAGAGCCACACTTCCTGACGCTTCGTACGGTCAACCGGACGCATCTGTAATGACTCGGTGCGATGATCAAAAAAACGTGGATAGCAGAAATTAGCGATCAGCGTCTCAGCTAATTCAGCTTTTAAGCGTGCGACTTCCGCAGGCGGGAGTTGACCTAAATAAATGCCCATCCTACATCCTCTTTCATTTTACTGCGGGCATGCCATAGAGAATTGGTGATGCCGCTCACTATTCATTAGTCGACAATTGTTATTGGCATCAACTGCAGCGTATGTGTACCCTGGTTGGCAGTAACTGTACGCGGTGCATGCAAAACCTGCAACGGCAGCCGAGCTTGTACATCCATTATTGTACTCGATGTCTGTGCTTGTGGTAAAAGGGCAATGGACATCTGTGCTAGCCCATTTGGAATACCACTCTTTTGTAGATTAAACGTGCGAGTCGCGAGTCGCACGATTGAGCCAGCCTTCCAGCTCTGCGTGGGACACCAGGCGAGTTCAGGCATATCCATACTGGCAATATATTCCTGACCGTTGCTCCCCTTCAATAATGTGACCACCTGTAATGGTTGTTTACTCGGCTGCTCCACGCGCCAATAGGTCGTCAGCGATCCATAGCCATTGGTGCGGCTAAAAGGACTACTGGCTCCGACCTCAAAGCCAGCCAGATCCATATGTCCACCGCCGGGCTGCTTAAAATCAACCTGCAATGAATTCATCACCTCTTGAGGCGAAACATATATATTTGAACAGAAGCTCGCCGGAAGATCAAACAGCAGGGATGTCGGGTCGGATGGCTGGCTGTTACCCGAGGACGGTAAAATACGCGGCGCCGGCAGCCCACGCTTCAACAGCATATATCCGTCCTGAGCAGCCAATATACCATAATTCCCACTGGCCAGCACAGTTTTGACCTCACTCGTATATTGCTGAGCTTCAAAATAGGGATAGACATCTCCCGTTACATCTAACAAAACGTATTCAGCCAGCCGATCTGCGGGCCGGCCATTCAGATATTTAGGATCGGCGGCATACGGGAACATATAGATGCTCGTGCGGTGACTCAGGTGCGGCACCAGTTTTGTCTGCGCCGATACCGAAGCATCATCTGGAATCATATCCATAAAATGCCGGGCCAGGTCCATGTGCGGTGTGGTCTGCGGCCATTGAAAACCAATCGAGAATGGCAGCTGACCATGGAAATAATAGTCTGAACGCAAGGCGCTAAAGATAACTCCGACTACCAGCACCCAGGTCAACACGCGGGGCAAGAAACGTCCTATATCGGAGCTGGTCCGCGCCAGAGCGACCCCGCGAACTGCCAGCGCAGCCAGGGCGTGGCGCGCCAGCCAGCGCACAACCACCAGAGCCTCAATGGTAGAAAAAATGATGATCGGAACGACTTCAGCATTATAGTGAAACAAGCCGCTATATTGTTGTGGATTCGAACTCAGCAGGTTGATCGCCAGCGAAGGAACCGCCATGACCAGCACCCACGGAGCCAACATTGGAAGATAGAAGATACCGCCGCCATGCGGTCTGGGAATATAGCCAGCCGGTGCCAGAACTGCGTGAATATACGCCAGGTGATGATACTCAAAGACATACGTACGCAAAAAGGATACCGGGTGCAGAAGGACATCTTTTACCAGAGATCCACCGCCCGCGTTCCCACCATACCGCGAAATCAGCAACGGCTGGCCGGTGGGACTGAAGTGCGGCATGATCACTTTGGTAGCAACCACAAACCAGACCAGTCCAAGCAGCGCCAGGGCCAGTCCACTCTTCCAGCGACGCTGAAAGATGACCGACCAGAGGCCAAACGTCAACACGACCAGCGGGATATCCTCTTTGCAGGCCATCGCTAAAAGCGCAAAAACAAATAGCCACAGCGTCTGACGCGTATACATGAAATAGAGCATAAACAGCAACAAGGAGGCCGTCAGCGTCACCGCGTGAAAGTCTGAGGTCGTTGCCTGTAGCTGAGCCGGATAGATCAGGTAGAGCAGCGCAAAGGCCCCTGCCAGCCACTCATTGCGTAAGCGCAGGCGCGCCAGCCAGTAAGCTGGATAGGCACCCAGCGCCACGATAATCGTCTGAATAACAAAAAGGATACGCGGATCAGACCAGATGTAGTAAAACAGGGAAATAGGAAATAAGATAGGCTCAAAATGAATCGCGAAACGCACGTATCCATCCGGGGAGGCGCAATTGGTATCGTTGATAATATTGCAGATGGTATCGTGCAGCAAATTACCATGGGCAGTATTCCAGATCGACTGATCCATGATACCAAAGTCTTCAGCATTGGTTTGGAAAGCCACGTGCCGACCGCCCATATACAGGATGTAAAAGGCACTGAAGCAGATGACAGCCAGGGTTATCAGGCCCGTCACGATCCAGAATATTCGGGTACGCGGCAACGCCTCTGGAGCAGGATAGGCGCACCACTGATCGCGCAGATAGACCAGGCGCTTACGCCAGATCTCTTTACCCACAGGCGATACCTCTTTCTCTCGTTATAGATACCACCTGTCCAACTGGCAAAGCAGTTCCGCCACCAACGCTCCATATGGCTCGGTCTATCAGCGCGAACAGTTCGGCCCATTGTTTATCCGGACAAAGCACATACTGCACCACCCCAACGGGCAGCCACACCTGACATACCCGTTTGCCCAGAATCGGAAAGCGCATCCGCAGCATTAAACCAGTTCCTGCCTGATACTATATTCTTCGTCGCGCTGGAAAGCATAGTGACGGATCATCTCACTCTGTAAGCCTGCCAGAAAGAATTGCACACCAAAGATCATCAGGAGGATACCGACAAAGAGCATTGGCTGCTGGTGAATTGGCTCATGGATCCAGAAATAGCTGCGCAAAACGATAAAGAGATCGATCAGCACACCCAGCACAAAAGACCAGAAGCCGAGCGGGGCAAACAAACGCAGTGGCCGACGCAGGAAGGTGGTCAGGAACAGAATGTTCATCAGGTCAATCAGGCCCTGAGCGAAACGCTTGGCTCCAAACTTGGAGACACCAAACTGACGCGGATGATGGGTGACCTTGATCTCTGCGACCCGAAAACCACGGGACTGCGCGATGACCGGGATAAAACGGTGGAAGTCTCCATACAGCTTCAGGTGCGGATCTTCAATCACCTCACGCCGATAGGCCTTAAAGCCACAATTAATATCGTGCAGGTGAACACCGGTCAGCTGACTCACCATGCCGTTGAAGATACGCGATGGGAACGTTTTAGAGATCGGGTCCAGGCGAGGGAATTTCCAGCCCGTGACCAGGTCATAGCCCTCATCCAATTTCTCCAGATAGCGTGGAATCTCCTGTGGATCATCCTGCAGGTCGCCATCCATAGTAAACACAACATCACCGCGCGCACGCTCAAAGCCAGCAACCAGACCGGGAGTCTTCCCAAAGTTGCGGCGAAAACGCACCACGCGCACAACGCCAGGATTCTCCTCGTGGAGAGCCTTCAGAACTTCAAATGTTTTATCAGTACTACCGTCGTCTACAAAAATAATTTCATACGATTTACCGAGTTGATTAATTTGCGCCTGAATTCTCTCAAACAGGATACGAACGCTCTCCTGCTCGTTCATCAAAGGAACCACAATCGTGATATCAATATGCCTCGATGATAGTTCAGGAGTAGCCAGCTCAGACGCGTGTTCTTTTATTGCCATTTCAGATTGCTGCATAGCCTCAGATTCTCCACTCACAACCGAGATTCAACCCGCCTAATGGCTGGTATTCGGGGCTCATTATAGCATACCCTTGTGTGTGAACTATAGGATATGGTACCATTGCTCTTTCTGGTAATACAAACGGATAATAATTAAGAACAGACACACTACCGCCCCGACCCATTACTTCATGTGGATGGTATGCGCAGATGCACGTGCGCCAAAGCTAGATCTGCGCGAAAAGATCGGGGCGATCAGTCGTCAACGAATCTACCCCATAAGCCGCCAGTTGCCGCAGGTCCTTTAGGTCGTCAACCGTCCACAATCCCAGTTTAAAACCATTCTGATGCACAATGGAGAGCACTTCCGGGGTGTACAGCTCGCGATCCAGGTGAACCCAGTTACAGCCGGCCAGGGTAATCTGCTTGCATAACTTTACCAGGCCAGGATCATCGGCCATCGGCCAGACCTGCTCACTCACCAGCGCCCCGGTCACCACGCCAGGCATCAGCCGGCGCAGCCGGGACAGGGCCACCCAATCAAACGAGATAATCAGAACCCGATCCACCATCTTAGCTGCCTGCACCTCACGCGCCACCAGTTCAGCGATCCGTGGATAGCGCCCAAACTCGCCATCGCGCTCACTAAACTTGATCTCGATACAAACCTTCATCCGATTGCGCGCCAGCGCCAGCACCTCGCGCAGCGTCGGCATCTGCTCCGTCTGGGGCCAGCCACCCGGAAAATGGGCTGCCGTATTTAAAGAGCGCAGATAAGCAAAATCCAGATCCAGCAGATTCCCCTCACCATCGGTCAGACGCTCAACCGTCGCATCATGAAACACCACAATCTGCCCATCACGGCTCAACTGCACATCGAGCTCGATCATATCAACCGGCATCGTCAACGCATTGCGAAAAGCGGCCAGTGTATTTTCTGGTGCCAGGCAAGCACCGCCACGATGAGCGATGCGCACCAACGAACGTTGAAACATGGCCATAAAAACCCCGCTCACTAAACAGCTAAATAATTAGAACGCCATCATCACGCAGATTATTATACAAAGGCAGAATCCACCATGGCAACAAAGCCAGACAAAAAGACACCCAACATCCAGGCACATCGCGTCAGCAAACTAACCACGAACGAATCAAAATACAGGCGCTCAAATATTGCTATTTGTCAACCAATATGGTATACTGTGAAATACACCAATCGTGTACTGGCCTTACTTGAGCAAGTACATGATAAGGTTCTTCATCTGGGGATGTCGGGTTTCGACAGGCAGTCAGATTGAAGAATTGCAGGCCGAGGTGTCGGTATGCACCCTCGCTAAACAACCGACAAAACAATAGTTGCCAAACCAGCAACAAACAACTTCGCCATCGCTGCCTAAGAAGTAGTGACGCGACGTCTGCCCGGCTTTTTCTCGTGGGGTCGGTTCCAGGCGTCATACACACGAGATGCGATAACGGCCATCGCCTTCTAACCGTTATCAAAGACCAGAAAGCCAGCGCTCTAGTATCCAGTTGATGGGAGACCGGGGCGTACAAGCAAAACATCAACTAAGCCTGTAGTACATTCCTCGGTAGGGCTGTTTGGACGGGGAGTTCAACTCTCCCCCATCTCCACCACTAAAGCCGCTTGTGAACCCGCTTCACAGGCGGCTTTCTTTTGCTCCCTTTTGCTCCACACTTGAGGTTGACATCCATTTTGACATCCATTAAAGATTTTGACATCTGATTAACTTATTCCAGATCCACAAGTTACCATAACCTTTACTCTTTACAGAAAGAATCATCCCATCTCTCCCGGCCTTTGATCACACATAATTTCAGATCTTTGATCATACACTAATTGTATGCCTGTAAGCGCCGCTTCTAATGTCTCTAATAGAGCATCCATATACTGACAAAACGCTGGTACATGGAATATAAAATGAGGAGGAACGGAAGCCTGAGCATCTTTTTTAATGGGGTATCGAAACGTATAGGAGCCTGCATCTACAGAGTCAAATTCTTTAACGAAACGAACAAAGTCATTGAACGTGCGCATCTCTTCCGTTTCAGTTTCCCAAATATACCCCACATTATTAAAAGTTTTTCTTACGTCATCTATAAATTGCGATAACTTATGCTGTGTTAAGAGATAATTAGGAAAGGGATGATTTTCATTATCAAGGCGCTCAATCTTAAATCCTTCATACACAATAGCTTTAAGACAAAGCTCTAGAGAATGCCGATATAAAAAAACGATAGGGCAGGCATCAATATCATGGTAACCAGGAAGAGAAAACATAGCTTCAGCTAATTTTTGACCTGCATTATGAAATGCACGAGCATATACTCCAAGTTCATTCATCGCTGAGGGTTGAAAATTAAGCACTACATTCCCATATAGGGAACTTGAGTGAAAAAGCAAAGATTCTGAAGATGCATCATCCATAACGGTTTACTCCTATTATTATCTCTACTAACACTAAGTAAAAATAATATATCATGGTCATCTTATGATATTCAATCTACATTAACAACAATAAAAGCAGCCTCTATCACATTCTTTGGATAGAGGCTGTTATATAAGATAAAAGCAATCATGTCAGATCCAGACAACAAAAGAAACGCCCATTGATGCAATTTAGGGATTTTGTTTAAAAATCTCATTGAACTTATCTGCTATAAGTTGTAGCATCGAATAATTGACGTGACCATAAACACCGAGAGTCGTAGTAATGTCCTCATGGCCAGCAAGTTCTTGCACTGAAAGAGGATCGATCTGCATACCGACCAGGAGGGACAAAACGCTATGGCGCAGGTCATGTATCCTCATATGCGGCAGGCCAGTACTTTGCAATAACTTGACGAACATTTTTTGAAGATAACGAGGATTCAGATAGTTACCTTCCAGCCCACAAATCACAAGGTTCAGATCCACCCACTTACTACCAACTTTTTGCCGCTGTTCCTGCTGGCTTACCTGGTGTGCTTTGAGCATAGTAATAACAAACTTCGGAAGCAGGATATCACGGCGGCTACGTTCTGTTTTCGGTTCATTTTCAACGTAACCATAGTGTGCCAGAAAATCAACTGTTCGCCGAACATGAAGTACCCGCTTATCAAGATCGACATCAGACCAGCGGAGCGCCAGCAGTTCACCGCGACGCATACCAGTAGTAAGAGCCAGAGCAATGAACATCTCCAGGCGATCACCACGGGCTGCCAGCATCAGAGCGCGAGCCTGTTCTAAATTCACAGCTTGTTTCTCCTTTTTTCTAATGCGAGGTGGTTTCACCACGCTGGTTACATTGCGTGAAACCATGTTCCAGCGTAGAGCATTATCAAGCGCGTTATGCAAAAGACCATGAACATTCTGTATAGTTTTGGCCGACAAACCTTTTTTACCCATCTTGGTATACAAAACTTGTATATGCTGAGGCATTAACTTCTGTAGCTGATAACCACCGAGAGCAGGTACAATGTAAGTGTTAATCAGCTTTTTATATTTCATATTTCACATAGGTGCTAATGCGAACGGTAGGTTTCTGAATCTCTTCTAACCATTGTTGCAGATAAGCATCAACTTTTAAATTAGGACCAGTAGCAAGAGTCCCTTGCTCATCTTCCCGCTGAGCTTTGCGAAGCTTCGCCAATGTTTCTTGCTGGGTAGCACCATAGACGAAGTGTCGCTTTCCATCCTCAGAATAAAAAGCACCCTGCCACCGGCCATCTTTACGTTGAGTAACGGTACCTTCACCATGAGCACGACGCCCTTTTTTCTTCATAAAATACTCCTCAAAAAAACAAGCCTCGTTGCTTTGTGAAGCACGAGGCAGAACAGAACCCAGCAAAACTTAAGCAGTGCATTCCTCATGAGACTTTAGCCATTCATGTAAAGAGTCAGGATGAATACGGCGAACACCGCGCAGGAGGATAGAAGGCAACCCTTCATGGTTAAGGTACTGGTACACAGTAGTACGGCAGACCCCAAGCATAATAGCCACATCAGCAACGCTCAACAACACAGGCTGAGCCGATCGAAATCTTTTTACGACGAGCCCTAGAGCACCTCCTATGACGCTGCATCAGCGATATGATAGAGCACGCGTTTTTTGCGCACCATTTCCGTGAAGTCCTTCTGTCGTAGTCGCATATACTCTTCCGCCAGGCGGTAGTAGACCGACAGCGTATCAGAGAAATCGGCAGATATATCAGCCTCCAGGCGATCATCAGAATGAGCACGCCAGGCTTCGAAGGTAGACATGCACCCCGTCAGCTGGGCTACCATCCGTTCCATATTGACATGCCGCTTTCTCTCTCGAATATAGGGAGCCAGGTTGAACACCGCAGGATCAACGACAGGAGCCAACATATGCAGGCTGCTGTACAGCAGACTTTCTCTTTTTCCTATGCACCGGCTTGCTGTGCTCGAAAGGATGCTCTTCCAGGTAGGCATCGACCTCGGCCAGCAACTCCTCTTTCTCTCTCTCCTCTCGTTCATATTCGGACTCTTCCAGTTCAGGCACTGCGAAAGCCGATTGAATAACCTGCCAATCAGGATGCACTTCCCAGCGAGAGCGGTTGACATCCGTTTCGCTGGGAATGACATAGCGGAGCCAGCCATCCGGCAGCCCATCAGCGCCACCATCCACATGACCCACCGCATATCCCCACAGGCCAGCAAGGTAGGTTTCGAGCAAAAACGCATCCTCGATCCCGTGAAACAAAACCTCCTCTTGTTCTTCGCCATCCTTGGCGCTCCGGCCTACCTGCTTCATTTCCCGTAGGGCTGGGCGACGGTACCGGATCTCATTGCGTATCACTGGCATATCTTCCGTATACTCAAACCCCTGCACACGCGCCGACTCATGCCACAGATCAAATAGCCAGCCCTTTTCGGGAGAGTTGTATTTAATCTCATGCGTTTTGTCGTAGATCAAGGCAGAAATGGGAGCGGCACGCGCCCCAAACGGCAAGCCAGTAATGCAGCCCCAGCGACGCTTGATCCGATCTGGACCATCGACAAAACCATCATCCAGGCTCCCAGGTGCTTCTTCCGACAGCTGCGCACGCGAGATAAAGCACTCTTTGATTTCATCCGCGGAAGGCAATTGGAAATTGAGCACATCCGCGGCCAGGTCAAGCGCCGACACCTGCAGGCAGATGTTCTGCCCGAACACCTGGGTCGCAAAGAAGAACACCTCATTGACGATCGTGCTGATATCCCGCCTCTTCCAGAGGTATTCCGACGAGCAGCGCACCTGGGCGCACAAGTTCATCCTTGAGCCGCGGTTGACGCAAAAATTGATGCTCTCGTTCTTCAAGATCCGGTTGAAGCCCTCACTTCCCTTCGTCATCATCAACAGCGGACGACCATCAAAAGAAAAGCGCGTCGGAATGTTTTCCTCTTCCTCTTGCGCCAGTTCTTTCAGTTGCTGCAGTTCAAGTTTCAACTCATCAGATAACTTTTTCTTAACTATCTGAAAATTGGTATCCGTCTGATACACATTCAGATACAAGGTATCCAGAAAAGCCCCTAAGACTTTCACTCTGCTATCCATAGGCACCTCCTCTCAAAGTGTTTAAAACCTGCCACATTACTGGTAAAATGGCTTGGGTCATGACAACAAGTGACAAGGGAAAGAAAAGCGAGAAATAATCAGTTATGGACGACAAAACAAGAAGCAAGATTCTCAAGGAAGTTCGATCAACTCAAGTCATCATCTCCTACATTTCTGGGCTTGTTTCTATTTGCTATGTAAGTTATTTATTTATCCAGGCGATCGAAAATAAAATATATCTGTTAGCAGCGTGGTATGGTTTTTGTATCCTCCTAGTGCTTGGAGCGCTTATAATGTTGATATTTAGCAGAAGACTAATAGTCCGTTTAATCAATCGGTGGTACATAACACAGCAAGCCAGCCAGGAAAGCCAACAAAAAAGTAAGAAATATGAATCAGGCAACCAGTGATGTATTTTGAGCGGTCCGGTTTACTTGCTGGACCGCTCAGAGCGACCGCACTACCAATCCACCGAGCGCAGCAGGGTATCAAACTCCTGATCCCAATCGTCTTGCACCGCATCCAGGGTCACAAACACGCGAAACGCTCGATAGCAGATAGACCTATCCAGAGCACGCGCACACGCATAGGCAATCCGACAAAGGCCATAATTGCGCATAGCGTCCTCAATCGCCTGGAAGGCTGTTGCAGCTTTGATGTATCCGGCATACAGTGGCATACGGTTTTCACCAAGACCTGCAGGCCAGATCGCCACATCAAACCAACCCGAAACAGGCACACCCTCCCAAGGGCCATAGTCCTGCAGGGGCTGTCCATAATTCGACATAGCTAACCTCCTAGAAGCAAGCACCAGCTGAATGCAATATCTAATCAGAGGAAAGAAAAATTACATCCCAGAGGGGGATGCGAGAAGTGGCACCCCACGTGTTACTGGTTTCGTGGTGTGCAGCGCTATCATCAAGGTAGCGCTGCACAATGAATGAAGAGAGTATGTACCGGAACAACACAAAGCGGACAAGAACCCGAGCCAGGACGCAGGTTATCTGTGTTCGAAGAACAGTGCCGCGTGAAACAACCAGGACCTACGGAATTGCTGAAGTTACTCATCCATAAGCCACCTCAAGAACGCCCGGTAGATACCTATTCAAATACACTATTTGGCGCTTTCCATACACTAAAAAGGGAGAGCCCTTCAGAATAGAGCGTGAAGTGCATATTACAAAATAGATACCACGATCATTGCCTGCACACTCACATCATTTCCTGTTCTCCAGTTCCCGCGGTGAGCTATCTGTGCGCTGAAAAAGGGGGCCTCAGATATCGGGCCTTTCTCCATTGACCCGATCTCATCATATCTTATGAAAGGAGTCATTTCTATGGGAAGATCAGACACACGGCGCCGTGCCCGCATCCTCTTTCTTGTGCTCTGTCTACTGACCTGCCTCACCTGTGTACCCGCGCATACCTTCGCCCATGCGCACGCACCTCAAACGGGGGCCACTGCATTCCATCATCCCAGACCTCCGAGACATCACAGACCTCTGAGACATCACAGACCTCCGAGACATCACAGACCTCCAGGATCTCCTGGGCCCTGCTTTCTGAACTGCATCTACGTGTCAAACTATGGTGATAATACGGTTTCGGTCATCGATGGCACTACCGATACCGTGCTCAGCTCCCCCATCCCTGTCGGACATGTACCATTGGGCGTAGCCGTCAATCCCAACACCAACCGCATCTACGTGGTAAACTTTGGTGATAATACGGTTTCGGTCATCGATGGCACTACCGATACCGTGCTCGGCTTCCCCATCCCTGTTGGGCGTGAGCCCTATGGCGTGGCCGTCAATCCCAACACCAACCGCATCTACGTGACAAACTTTGGTGATAATACGGTCTCGGTCATCAATGGCACCACCAATACCGTGCTCGGCTCCCCCATCCCTGTCGGACATTCTCCCTATGGCGTGGCCGTCAATCCCAACACCAACCGCATCTACGTGACAAACATTAGTGATAATACGGTCTCGGTCATCGATGGCAATACCAATACCGTTCTCAGCTCCCCCATCCCTGTCGGGCGTGAGCCCTATGGTGTGGCCGTTAATCCCAACACCAACCGCATCTACGTGACAAACTTTGGTGATAATACGGTTTCGGTCATCAATGGCACCACCAATACCGTTCTCGGCTCCCCCATCCCTGTCGGACATTTTCCCTATGGCGTGGCCGTCAATCCCAACACCAACCGCATCTACGTGACAAACGAGTATGATGGCACGGTCTCAGTCATCGATGGCACCACCAATACCGTGCTCGGCTCCCCCATCCCTGTCGGACATTCTCCATGGAGCGTGGCCGTCAATCCCAACACCAACCGCATCTACGTGACAAACATTAGTGATAATACGGTTTCGGTCATCAATGGCAATACCAATACCGTGCTCGGCTCCCCCATCCCTGTCGGATTTGGTCCATGGGGTGTGGGTGTCAATCCATAAGGGGATCACCATCATGGAGACCCCCCTTCCCGGTCACAGGAACCACTCTCTCCATTATTTCCTGTGACCGGGATCGCTCACGACAACGGATACTCCACATATGGCTCTTTAAGCTTGACCCACGTTTGACACAGATGGCAAACTGCTTCCACAACACCAGTTCACCCACACCCAGCACGATCGTTCGCGCTGTCTGTGCCAGTAGGATTGAGGCTCCTCGCGATTTGTGCCATGTCGTAGGCTACGACAATACATGCTGGCATTCCATACCCCCTATGCTTGATAGACCTCGACAGGAGCCAACCAACAGCCAGCATTCAGACTATGAACGTGCAGGACACCACGCACACGACGAGCGCGATTGATCCGATGAAGAGCACCGTCAGCCATCCGAGCATAGACGCCGTTATTGCAGCCATTCACATTGGTCCACACCGCTTCATTAATGGCGCGAACACCGGCTAAACGTTCCATCATAGCGATACCTCCTAGAAATGACCACCCGCCAGAATGTGCGACCACAACTCACGAGCAGAAAGCCCATAGTAGTAGCGGAAGAAATCGAAGAGCGACCCACCTTGCTTCCAGGCGTGACAATACCAGCAGCAGAGATCGGGATAGGAAGGACGATAGACCCACAGCGAGGGATGGGCATCAACACCATCATTGTGATGCCAGCCAAAGGGACAGCAGCCCATTCCCTTCTGATCGAGCGCCACATAGCGGCCAATCATGGCAACGGGATCATGCTGTCTGCACCAGTCTCGAATCGTCAACGTGGTTTCAGATGGGACGGATGTGAAGGGAATGGTGCGCGGTGTCGTGGGCGTCGCCTGGTCAGCGACCGGGAGCGGGATCGACGCCGGAACGGGAACCCGCAGGACGGTAGAGAACCAGGCCAGCATGTCAGCCAGCGAGGCCGCCACTGGCACAAACTGCCCATGTGACCAGGCCACAAAGGGATAACATTCACCTGTCACCCGATGCACACCGAGAGGCAGCCGGACCAGGGAGCCAAGCGGCACACGCTCAGATAACGCATTCTGCTTTGGGTAGAACTCCACACCATCTGGACAGAACGGCAACAGCCAACGACACACCAGCGCAGGCGAGGCCGGATCACGGAAGAAGACGCGCAGATGCGCACCACGGCGGGACTGTTCCAGATAGGACGGCACCCCCACCCCTGCCAGCTGTGACTGGACCTGGAGGAGATCGACCAGGCCAGACGACGCATCACTATCAAAGACAGCGAATCGACACAGCCCATGCTCATCAATGAGATAGGAGCCAATCGTCTGAACGCCTTGCAGGTGACGATAGACCACATCATAGGTGAGCGGGCAGCCAGCGCGAGCATAGCGACCATCCGACCGCTGATAGGCATACTCATCACGACGGCCCACACAGCACGCTATAAAGGCGTCGAGCAGCTGTTTTGTGACCACAACCATAGACATCACCAGAAGCAGTAAACGCACGCCTGTCAGCCGTACAGAACGGCGTGCAGGCGTGCAAGAGATGGCGTTAGTTCCCGGCTGACCAGTTTGCCAGCTGACTGAAAAGCCCTCGCGTTTGAGGAGGAGCAGGAGGCATGGCGACCGGAGGGCCACCAACGTTCAGCTGTTGGGTCGTGCCAGTAAAGGGCGCATTCTGCGTGACCTGGCCGGGGATAATGGTTGGTTGATTCGGAGCAGGAAGCCCAGGAAAGGGAGGAGCTTGCGGTGCAGCCAGCGCCGGAGTGGCAGCCGCAGGGGTGATGCGTGTCACCGAGGATTGATGACGCGCCGGGAGTTGCAACGGTTCTGTTTTCAGCCCAAAGCTATAGTCGCCAAGATCCAGTTGAAACCCTCACTGCCCTTTGTCATCATCAGCAGTGGGCGGCCATCAAAAGAAAAGCGCGTCGGAATATTTTCCTCTTCCTCTTGTGCCAGTTCTTTCAGTTGCTGCAGTTCAAGTTTGAGCTCATCAGGTAGCCTTTTCTTGACCACCTGAAAATTGCTATCCGTCTGGTACACATTCAGATACAAAGTATCCAGAAAGGCACCCAAGACTCTGACTAAACTTTTTGTCATAGACACCTCACTTTCTTTGCATTCTCATAAAGCTTAGGTGAGACCACACATGTGCTATATTTTCTTCGCCAGCACGTTATAAAAGTCAGCATCTATATTGAGAGGAGTTGAGTTTTATGCCTCAATATCTGAAGAGGCGTTTGATTTTAGCAGGCATTTGCTTTATCTATGCCATAATCCTTGCATTTGCGTTATTTTTTGCGGATCAATTTTGGATACTCAAGGTAGCAGCACGTACGCTAACACTACTTGGAGCCCCCACAATAGTATTCCTTATGTTCACAGGAACAAAAGAAACAGAAAAGAACTCAGATAAATAATCACCAAGCAACCAGTAATGTATTTTGGGCGGTCCGGTTTACTTGCTGGACCGCTCAGAGCGACCGCACTACCAATCCACTGAGCGCAGCAGGGTATCAAACTCCTGATCCCAATCGTCCTGCACCCAGGGTCACGAACACCTTGAATGCTCGATGGCAGATAGACCCATCCAGAGCACGCGCACACATAGGCAATTCGACAGAGGCCATAATTGCGCATGGCGTCTTCAATCGCCTGGAAGGCTATTGTAGCAACGCTTATACAGCCACAGGAGTTAAGCTATGGCTAGCAGAATTGCTAAAGTTATTCATCTATGAAAACAGCTTAAAGGCGAGCATTTACACTGCTCGTTCTAACACCTACTTTGGAAAATATTAGAAAGAAACGTTCTTAATATATGTGAACATTGTCAATAAAAAATACTGTCTATTAAGGAGTAAATATGTATCGGTCACCCTATGATCTAATAACAGTATTAACGATAATTTTGGTATCATTTATCTGCGAAACAATATCTAATTTTATTAGGCGCAGAAGGCATGAAATCACAAACAGGAAAATAACTAGAAGAAGTAAAGGGAAAAGTAAAACACAAACCTTATTAGATAAGATAGCAAAGAATTTTATACTGCATTAAATAGAAATGCTAGCTCTCCGTACATAGAAGAACCTGACCAGGTATTTAAAGAGTAACACTCGCAGAGGATGTAAATAGACAGGCGCGTGTTCCTTGTGTGCTCCTGTCCTCAACACAGCGTCACACTTTCCTCATTGTTCGATAGCATCTCGATATAGAAAAAATCAAATCTTTGATTTGCCATAGTTCTTATACTTAAAAATGTGTTTTTACTTCTCTTGCTTTTATAGCTGAGAAGTTCTTTTCCAATACGGAAGTTCCGTCTTATTCATGCATCAATTAAGGAGAAAAAGAACGTGTTTAGTATGAACAGATCTCGTATGCTCAGCATTGCATTTATGCTCTGCCTTGTAGCTGGATTCGCGGGATTGCCCGCGCAAGCCTCTGCCCATGCAGCCTCGCCTCAACTGATGGCAATACAATCTGGTTACAGGCTTTCACATTCATATTTCCTTCAAAATTCTGTTCTTGTTTCTGACCCGGCTACACCTCCGACAGCCATGGGGCAAACTACAGCAAAGACAACTGTTTTGGGAGGACAGGGTACGATCGCAGCCAAAACGACCAACGGAGGTTACGTAGCCTGCAATGCAAACGCGCATATAGTCGGAGGAGGATATGCGCTACTAGATAAAGATGGCAAACCAACAACTATCAAGGATGTCTTTGTTTTAGCAAGTAGCCCATCCAAAGCAAAAGATGGAACAGACACCTGGGCTGTAGCGGTTAACAACGGTACAGCATCTCCTATCACTGTGGCGATTTATGCTATTTGCATAGCATAATCCCCCACCTTCGGGAGAGGATCCATGAGCGTTTCTTTTTGATCTGCATAAAGCGTTAATCGATCAGGCCTCCGACCACAAGGTCAGGAGGCCTTTATCCTGGCCGGTCTAAGCATCACATATCTCATCATCTCGTATCCTCAACGTGGAGGGCGCGCTCTTTTGTGAAGCTTGCAAAAAAAGTTATATCGGCACATTATTATGGTGCGAGCGGAAATCGGGTGATATCGTATTAAAGTACAGGTGAATAGTTTTTATTGAGATATATATACGAGAAGAAGGATATTCCCATGTTACGCCATCTACACCAACAGTCAGCTGCAATCGTGATAAGGATATTTTTGGGTAGTCTGTTGTTTGTACTGACTGCGTGTACATCGGCGAATCCAACAAGCCCTCCCCATACAGGAATCAGCCCGACTGCGACAAGAGCGCCGTCGCCCACGCCAGGTCCGACCCTCACTCCAACGGCACGTGTAGCGCCATCCCATTATACGGCGCAGATAATCCTGCAGGGAAAGGGACATCCAGACGACCTGGCGCAGGACCGGCAGGGGCATCTCCTTTTTAGCGATGATACCAACGGGACCATCGACCGCCTGAACAGCGACGGCTCGGTGACGATCCTGCTGCGCGATCCTGCCGGACCAGAAGGGCTGGTTGTGCTGGCCGATGGCACCATTATGTTCGGCGAACAGACAACGAACCGTATCATGAAGCTGGCTCCCGGCACCCATACAGCGACAGTCGTTCGCGATCTCCATGGGCACGATAGCCAGGCCACCTGCAAACATGGGATCGATGGGATCGCCCTTGATCCAGGAACCAATACCTTGATTGTGCCAGATAGCCCGATTGGGAACGTCTATCGGATGAGCCTGGATGGCAAAACATTACATCTGCTGGCGACAGGTATCAGTCGACCGGTGGGCGCCAGCGTTGATGGCAATGGCACCATCTTTATAGCCGATGAGTGCGGTGGAGCCGTCTGGAAGATCACCCCATCCGGCACGGTCAAACGCATTGGCGGCTTTGCGATGCCGGACGATATAATCCCCGATGGCTATGGCAATCTACTCATCGTCGACCTGGCTCAGGCGGTCCATGCCTTCATCCGCTTTAATCCCACCAGTGGCAAGAAAGAGATCCTGGATAGCCAGCGCTATATCGAGCCACAGGGAATCCTCAGCGACAGCAGCGGACACATCTATGTCTCAGATGATTCAGCCAATGTCATCGTCAAATATACTCCAGTCCATTGAGAAAAAGTCATGGAAAGGCAGCTCCTCTTGTATATCGGGGCAAACAACAGTGCGTCTAATAACTTCTAAACAAAGTAATATAAGCAAATTCACCACAAAAAGGGAAGACATTCGACCCTTTTTTTGTTATAACTTAGATAGAAAACGTTATCTTTTTGTTCCAGGGAGATCAGGCATGCATGATGAACATAAACAAGTATTTCATGGAGGATTTGAAACAGCATCACAGGGGGAGGTACAGGCCGTAAGGTCAGAGAAGCCGGTTGCATCGGAATCCATTACCCATTTACCAGGACAGGTGCATCCGGGGGTGAATAAGTGGGCTGTACTTATTTTAGCCGCTTCGAGCGGTTTTTTGACGACCTTGGATAGTTCGATTGTGAATATTGGCCTTCCCGCCATTTCAAACACATTCCATGTGGGAGTGAGCGGGGAAATCGAGTGGATCATTATTGGCTATCTGGTTGTGATCGCGGCCGTCTTGCTGACCTTTGGCCGCCTGGCGGATTTAATCGGGCGCAAACCTATCTTTTTAGCTGGCCTGATCGTCTTTATCAGCGGGTCCGCCCTATGTGGCATGGCGCCATCCCTGCTGATGTTGATCCTGGCGCGCATCTTTCAAGGGGTAGGTGGCGCAATGATCTTCGCGGTCAACATCGCCATGATCACCAGCACCTTCCCTAACAATGAACGGGGACTGGCGCTGGGATTAAACGCGGTTGTAGTATCACTGGGCGTCAGCGCGGGGCCAACTATTGGGGGGTTGATCACTCAATATTTGACCTGGCGTTGGATCTTCTATGTTAACGTGCCACTGGGCCTGCTGGTGTTATGCGCCGCCTTTTATGTTTATCGAGAGATTCGTCCAGCCCGCGGACAAAGCAGCCGTTTTGATCCCCTGGGCGCTACTTTGCTGGCCATTGGGCTCTCGACGCTTACCCTGGGACTCTCCTTCGGTCAGGAATGGGGCTGGTTGTCGGCCGGATTAATCATTACGCTGGTCATCAGTGTTGTCACATTGGGATCTGCGATCTACGTCGAGAGCCGTATAGCTCATCCCATTTTAGATTTAAACCTGGTCCGCAATCGTACATTCGCCTTTGCCAATATTACCTTTATGCTGTGCATGATGGCCCTGTTCGCACCAGGCTTTCTGATGCCATTCTACTTTGAGCAGTTACGGCACTTCACGACCGAGCAGACAGGGCTGATGCTCACACCTCTACCGCTGACAATGGCCATTCTGGCTCCCCTGAGCGGCGCGCTGGCTGATCGTATCGGCTCACGCTGGCTCTCGCCTATTGGACTGGCTATAGCTTGTTTTGGACTCTTCTTGCTCTCTGAGATAAGCGCGCAGAGCACGCTGTGGGATATTATCTGGCGGCTGCTGGTTATCGGTATTGGCCAGGGTATCTTTCAATCGCCCAATACCCGTACCATGATGGGGGCCGCGCCGCGTTCGGCCCAGGGCGAGGCGTCAGGCCTGCTAGCCACTGGACGCGTCATCGGCCAGGCATTAAGCGTGGCGATGATGGGCACCATCTTTGCCAGTCTGGGCGGCGCTATAGCCGGAAATCTACTCGCCAGCCAAACACGCGCACTATCGCCCGCAAGAATTTCTTCACTACAGCAGATGTTCATGGGTGGCTTCCACGCCGCATTGATGGGCTGTGCCGCCTTCGCGGCCCTGGGCATCTTTACCGCGATGGCACGCGGCAAAGGAGCGGCCGCGGAGTCGGCCCGGTAAGAGAGTAGCGCTGCTGGTTTGCTCAGGCCAGCAATGCTACTCTCTTACCGCATATAAAGCTCATGGCGATTTTGATGCCTGTAATCAACAGTTAAAAATATTGTCTTTTAGGTGAAAGTAGGCTATACTCTAATGGTCTTACAGTTGCTCTCGCGAACCGTACCCTCTTACAAAACGGCATCCTCCGCCAGTTCTTCCCATGGATGCTGTGATATTACATACAGGTATTCGCGTACGCCAAAGTGGCAAGCTGCCGCGCACTTACGGCCATCTCAGCCACCTCCAGTAGTTGCAAGCAAGCTGATCTATGGTTAGGAGACGTAGCACCATTCTAAATCGCTACGTTCACATGATTGAAGGGGATTACATTCCTTTGCATGGAAATGTCAAAGTTTGAGTACACAATGCAGGTGTCTTTTGATGATTTTCAGCATACGTTTATTTCCACCTGTCCATACACTTTTCTACGGAATGTTCGGCTGCCCCATAAACAGGGGATATGCAAGATAAACATTCCGCGTTAGCTCAATACCGCGTCCTACCACGGGCAACAACCAGGTAACCTACAAACAGCACCATTCATGTGCATGACTATATAGATGGGTGAAACCGCCTGGCAGGCGCAATATAACAAGAATAAACTACACCCTTTCGTGGGGGGGTTCTCAGTGGAGGCATTTCAAGATGAAAAATCGCTACTATGTACAACCTTTAACCGAGCAGGTCTATTTGATACGTGAACGCCTATCCGCCAGCGGCGGCCCGGGCCCTAATGATCCAATCGTGCGCTCATTTAGCGTCCGTCACGACGCTTATATGTATGTCAACAGTATAAATGCAGGAGCCGTAGAGCCACCAGTCCGTAACGATAAGCATCGTCCAGCATAGTCAGATTCATGAATGGTGCAAGGGCCGGGTGTTCACCTTGCACCATTCACACATCAAGTCGGTTCCACAGGCTGAAAAGCTCTGGTTGTTCTCTCCTCTCCTCTTTCTCGCATTGATCTTCCAATTTACATCCTCTGATTACATCTTTTGGTTGAAGCAAAACGCCGACTCGTTTGATATGTTCTCAGTATTACTGCCTGACATATCATCTTTATGCGTCCACATGTCGTCTTGAACGGATATCGTGATCCGGAGAGCGAGGGGAGATTGAATGTCCTCTTTATCTGATTACAATATGGTGCCCAGAGGCGATCAAACACCCACCGCGGCATGGACCAGGCGTTTCCTGATCGCGTTAACAATCGTCGCCTGGATGATTATCCTGATCGGTATCGGCTTTATACTCAGCAAGATCCTGGGAGCGCTCATCACCCTGGGTATTTCAGCCCTCATCGCCTACGTTATCTATCCCCTGGTCAGATTGCTGGAACGCTTTATCCCCCGGCCGCTCGCTATTCTGATCGTCTATCTGGGAGTGCTACTGCTGCTGCTGCTGCTCATCTATTTTGTCGTCCTCACGGCTATCGGTCAACTGGCAGCGCTCGTCATATCCATTCAGCAGAGCCTGCCAGACCTTCTGCAACGCCTGCAGCCATATATCAACAAGTTGAGCAACGTCAACATCTCGCCCAGCCAGATATTATCTTCTGGCGAGCAGGTGCTCAATTATGTTTTATCGGTGGTGGGCAACGTTTTTCCGGTGGTCAATAGCATTTTCTTATTAATCATTAATTTGATTATTGTTACCTCTTTGAGCGTTTATTTTCTACTGGAGGGGAACAAAACGATTAACTGGCTGCGTGAAAAGACGCCGCTACGCTCACGTGGCAAAATCAATTTCTTTCTAGATACATTGCATAACACCATGGGAGGCTTTATACGGGGGCAAATGACGCTGGCGGCGGTCATCAGTACAATCATGTGGATCGGTTACAGCATTATCGGCGTACCGTATGTCATGCTGATCGCGATCATTATTTTTGTCTTCGAGTTCATTCCTCAGATTGGCTCCTATATCTCTATTGGCATTGCTCTCCTGTTGACTTTAGCTACCAGAGGATGGCAGACGGCGCTGATCGCGCTCATCTTCTCAAGCATTGTGCAGGGGGGTCTGGATGGGCAGGTGCTGGCACCACGTATCCTGGGGCATGCCGTTGGCATCCATCCCATTATCTCTATCGGGGCCCTGCTGATTGGGGCGGACCTCTTTGGCCTGCTGGGAGCGCTGTTTGCCGCGCCGATCGCGGGTGTTCTCCAGATCTTTGTGCTGGCCTACTGGCGTTCCTGGGTCAAGCAGCATCCCGAGGAATTTCCCGAAAAGTCACCAGGCAATGTCCCGAGCACGGCAACTGGCACATCGGGGCCAGCCCCCTGATGATAAGGGATGATCACCTCCCTCGCCACCACACAGCGCGATCACAACACCTGGACAAACAGTCAAATTCTTGTATGATTTATACCAGGCACTCCCTGCTGCCTGCCTGGTATGCTAACTGCTCTGTTTTCAATAGTATGTATTGACATGGAAAGGATTATCGTGGCTTCTCATGTTGCCCAACTGGCATCAGCCCTACACGCGATCTCCGTCCTGGCGCTTCAGCAATCACCACAGCCATTGCGCGTTGCCGTGATTGGCGAACCCGCGTTCGCCCCGCTTTCACTGGTAACGTCATTGATTGCCCACCTGCCCGCCAGTTGCGTGGTGGTGGCAGGAAATACAAGCAAGGTTGAGCAGCATGCGCTGGCCAGCGCGCGCCGCTATGGCTACACTGTCGAGGAATATTCTCTTGAAAAACCCATGCAACCGGGCAACACGGCAGATGCGCTGGTACAATCGGTCTCGATCATCGTCGCGTTCTGGGATGGCATCAGTCAGGGTCTTCATAGCAATGCCACCGTCACGGCCCGCCAGGCCGGTATCCCCGTCTTTGTAATCGCGCCACACCCTCCACCCAATGCCCCCGTCCAGAATACCCTGTTCTAGCTCGCGAGAGGTTAGAGAGTGAAACTTCCCGCAAAGAGAAATCATTTTCTAAAAAAGGGAAGGGAGATCCATATTCTTCAGTCACCAGAAGGTAAAGATCACGAACCAGCAAGAAGTTAGCTTAAGCTAACACAGGAAGAGTTTGATACACTGAACCAGGCCAGCCAATAAGCACTCACCTGGCAAAAATGAGCCTGTTAAAAGCAAGACCAATGTCTTACAGAGCAGAAGGGGTACCTATCCATGTGGAATAGGTACCCCTTCTGCATAGTTTGAGAAATAAGCTGTTTATGAACGACGAGGAGGCTGGGATTGTGTTGGTCGCTGCGGCTGCTGGAACTGTGAATTTCCGGCCGACTGGCTCCAGGGCTGCTGTGGCTGCTGGAACTGGGTGTTGTTAGCCGCTTGATTCCAGGACTGTTGTGACTGCTGGAACTGCGCGTTGTTTATCGGCTGGCTGCCCTCAGTGGCGGCTGCGGCTTCGACTTCTTCATGCGCCAGGCGGGCGCGGCGGTCGTTGCGCAGATGGCGCCAGACATACAGCACGACCAGGACAAAAATGGCAGCAATGATCACATATTCAAAGCTCTTATAATATGGTTCGATGGTCGTCATATTGCCATTGAGAACCACACCGGCGTAGGCCAGCAATACGCACCAGGGGAAAGAGCCAATGAAGGAATAGATACAGAACTTGGTAAAGGACATCTTGGTGATACCAGCGGGTAGCGAGATATAGGTACGAACCACTGGCAGTAAGCGCGAGAAGAATGCGGTGGGGCTACCCCAGCGCTGGAAAAAACGGTCGGCAATATCGGCATCGTGATGTGAGATCAATACGTAGCGCCCATACTTTAACATCAAGGGACGACCACCTTTGTAGCCAATCCAGTAAGCAATGGTTGAACCGATCAGGCACCCTAACGCACCAGACAGGCCCAGCGCAACAATGCCCATCGGAGTGCTGACTCCTGGAAGAATTTTGTGCTGCGCTAATAAGAGGCCCGCCACCGGCATGACGATTTCGCTGGGCAGGGGAATACAGCAGCTCTCAATTGCCATTGCCAGAACAATACCTAACAGGCCAGTCGAGATATACAGATTGGTGATAAACGTTGTTAAGAGATCCATGAAATGGGCCACGTCTGCCTCCTTCGTAGAGCTTGCGATTTTGTCTCATACTAGCACATTTTATTGAAAGAGGCCAGAACCGTCAGTACCTCAAAAAGAGGTAGAATAGCCTACTCTTCATCGTGGCTGCTGGTCAGATTACGTGAGGAGCGGCGTGTTATCGGTGGCTCCAATTGCTGCGCCAGCTCATCCTTTAAAGGATCATCTTCATACATATATGGTGCACGTCGCTGCAGCGGCTTCTTCAGATCAGTACCCATAAAATCTGGCGGAAATACGTCGGTTTCTGGTTCCCTGTAATGGTACTTTTGGGCACTTAAATCCTCATCTTCCGAAATTGCCCGATAGGGACTATTGGGTGATGGATTGGCATCAACGATGCGTCGTCCACGCTGGGTGTAGCGATAAGAGCCATCGGTATCCTGAAGTTGCCTGGTGGTCTGACGATAGCCATGTGAACTGGGCGGCTTGCGGGTAGAGCGGTTGTTCGTCAACGAAGAGGATGGGCGACGCGAACGATATCCCTGAGAGTCGTCCTGCGCGGCATCTTCTGAACGCTGCGATGCTTCCTGTCGCGCGATGCGCAACGCCTGCGATTGAAACTGGCTGCGCGTCATCTCAGGTTGGTAACCCGGAAAAGCAGGATTGGGCAGGCGGCGTGTCGTGTGACGCCGGCTGGGGCTCTCTCCATCGCGTGGCGCTAGCTGACGAGGTGTGGGCCTGGGGCGTTGCGTTGAAGGGGGTCGATACGCCGGGTATTCATCAGAGGCCTGGTTGCGTGGAAATGGAGGAGGCAATTCTCTTCTGGTTGGAGCCGGCAGGTAACGACGCTCTTCTTCATATTCCTCATACTCGCCTTCCTCACCCCACACGCCACGATTGCGCGGCGTATACCTATCGTCTTCCTCGATCCAGATCGTTCGCGCCCGGCGCTCGGGCGCCTGTCGATAGACATACATGGCAGAGCGAGGCTCTTCTTCAAACTCTTCATCCTGCAAGCGCGCGCGTTCCTGCTCTTCATGGCGACGAGCGAGAAACGAAAAAAGCGTTAAAGAGATTGGAATACTTAGAAGTAGTGCCGCCAGGCCACCTATTAACCCACCAAGAACCCAGGAGTTGAGGGTGTTTGCATACCAGAGAACAACTGCGGCTCCTACAATAAGGACAAGTGCCGCAGCAACAGCCTTTAACAAAGGCTCGCATCCTTTCTGAGCTTTCACAAAAATTTGAGGCTCACAACAGAATAAATCCCTACTAACCTTCTAGTAGAAGTATAGCAGAATAGATCCAAGAGTACAAGAGCATAGGTCGTTCAGGAGATGCTTAACAGATAATAACAGGCGCAAGTGCATATAAAAGTGTATTCTATATCTGTTGGAAGGCAGAAAAAATAAAGACGGGAGCAAGACCATGCTACCCGGTAGCTACGAGAGGCGTACCGGTGATCTTTGATTCCCGTCTATGATGAAAAATCGCGCCGCTATGGCTGGCAAGGGGAATAATCAGTTCTACAGCTGAGCTTTCAGGGCTCAGGCAGCACTGATGCACTGGCGGAAGATGGCTACGACCTTGCCTTGAATCTGCCATTCGCGATCCCAGATGCTCCTGGGGATCAAAATGGGATCCAACTCTGAGTTCGCCGGCTGTAAGCGAACCCGGTCGTGCTCTTTTTCCTGGAAGAAACGCTTTAAAGTAGCGCTTCCGCTTACCCCTTCTTGCATATGAACCGCCACGACGATATCGCCATTCTGACAGGTCTCCTGGCGCTTAATCACCACGTAGTCTCCGTCACAAATGTGATCTTCAATCATAGAACGGCCGCGTACAACCAGAGCATATGAATTTTCGGTATCTACCATGTTATGGCCCATATCGACTGTCTCGGAAGCTCCCTCGTATATATCCAGGGGCTCTCCTGCTGCGATTGTGCCCATGACAGGGATACCTTGGCTCTGCTTGGTAAGTTTGATACCGCGACTCTTTTTCGCCTGGCGCGAGATCAAGCCCTTCTTTTCCAGCATGGTAAGATGATAATCAACGTGGCCAGTACTGGCAATGTTAAGTTCGCGACCAATCTCGCGATTTGTGGGGGGCATCCCCTCTGATTTCATGTAATTTACAATGAAATCATACATGCGGCGTTGTATTTCGCTGGCTTGCTCCAACGACATAGTATGGTCTCCTGCCTTTCTGAACACCTCAGCTAACTTCCCCACACAGCCAAAAACTAGAACGACTATTCCAGATGATAATACCACAACAGCATAGGCAATACAAGCTTTTTTTGAACGGATTTTTCAAACAGACATTCTTATCGATCCTCGGGACTTGGCAGTAGCTGCTGGTTTTGTTATACTCCTTGCAAAGGCACATTGAGATACACGAAGCTGTCCAACGACGCGTTATAATTTGCGTCCTATGCTTTACTAGGTGTACAATAGATGCATTAGGTATTCGACGGATCCACGCACGAAAGAAAGAGTCAGAAAAACTATGGTAGAGATGACAGTTGAGAGCGTGCGCATAAACCTGGCTACGCAGCAGCGAGTGGTCATCTTAAAAGCAACGAAACAAGAGCGCTATCTCTTCATCTGGATAGCGTATGCAGAGGCATATGCTATCGCCGTCGAGCTGCAAGGAACCACTTCGCCGCGACCACTGACGCATGACCTTCTTAAGAACGTCATTGAAGAGCTTAACGCGAAAATTGTAAGTATCGTAATCTCTGATTTGATCGATGAAATCTACTACGCTCGCATCATCCTTGATGTAGATGGTCGACATGTTGAGATCGACTCTCGACCCAGCGATGCTATCGCGCTCGCAGTACGGGCCAAGACTCCCATCTATGTTGAGGAAAGTGTCCTGGAACGTGCCGGCGTTGTTCCTGAACAGAATGAAGAGCCACAACCCCCGAATGTGCGATCAGAGACGAAGCAGGAAGATGAGGAGGAGGAAGAGGAAAACCTGGATGCCTATCGCGACTTCATTAATAGCCTGGACGTCCTGGACGAATTCGGTAAAGATTAGTTCGCTCTGTCTACCGTTTTCCTTACGTTGCTCCCCTGGCTATTCGCCCTATCTATGCCTATATGCGCATAAATGATCATCTTTAAGATATGGACCAGTATGCGCGAACAGAAGCCATAAAGCACGATCGCCAGGAGTGTGTAGGGCTCAATGCGAGTGAAAAAAACCTGATGCAGTGGGGGAAGTAGCATCTGCAAAGGGAGCAGCGCCATATCGCTGATCTGATAGATAGTTCCCACCCATCCACCATCCGGTGCGAGATTCCATGCTTTGCATACAAAACGCACGAGTAGCAGTATTTGTATGCCCACAAAACATAACCCAAACTCCAGGGGCAACAAACGTAGAGGAAGGGTGTTTATGCTTTGTGACAACCTCTGTCCCCATGCCATGGATACGGGCATTCCTTCTCGCCTCCCTGGCTGCGCTGGAGTGGCACCGGTTACGGGAACTGGTGGTATGGGATAAAAGGTGTGGTTCGTCGTATGCGGAACCGGAATGGTATCATAACCCGACGATGTCGGATGCGCAGACGGAGAAGACGGCGGGCCCGGAAAGATATCATGCGGCACAGGTTCTGTCGGTTGATCGTGTTCATCTATCTGTGGTGGCTTCTTCTTCAACGTCCAGATGCCCATGCGCATGCAACTCCTTAATCTCCCTGGCCCGCCGATGGTTGCATTCGTCGCTCCCCGCTCCTAAGCGCGAAGACAGGAGGGATAAAAACGGCGAAAGCCGTCAGGCCAGATATCTTCCCAATATATCTTCATACGTTTCACGTCGTTCCATGATAACTATCTCTGCTTCATCAACCATAATGACTGCCGGTCGAGGAACAAGGTTATAGTTGCTGGCCATTGGAAGGCTATAGGCGCCAGCGGTCGGCAGACAGATCAAATCACCCTCGTACAGCATAGGTAGCTCAACCTGCTCGATCAGCATATCCCCCGACTCGCAATAGCGGCCAGAAAGACTGTAGGTCTGGCTGGCTGGCTCTAAGACATGCTCAGGGGCCAGGGCTGTATAGCGAGAGCCGTAGAGAGCTGGCCGGATATTATCGCCCATGCCGCCATCAACAAAGAGATAATTCACGCCCCCCGGCGTCGCCTTCGTGGCTCCAATGCGGTAGACAGCCAGTCCCGCGCGCCCGATCAGTGAGCGACCCGGCTCCAGAATCAGGGTTGGCATGGGTGCGGGCAACGTCGGCCGCAACGCCTCAACGGTCCGTTGCAGAGCTTGAGCCAGCAGCGTAACCGGGGGCATCTGCAATACATCGACGGTCTCGATGCCCCAACCACCACCCGGACTGATCTCTTCCGGCCACCAGCGGGTTTCCTGATAGATCTCACACGCCAGGGAGAGCAGGCGCTCCACACACTCTTCATAGGGACGTGTCTCGCGCAGCAGGGTTCCGCTATGAGCATGAATGCCAGCCAGGTCCAGGCGATCATCGCGCAGGATACGCAGCAGGGCGGCTTTCGCGTCACCGGTGGCCAGCGGAAAGCCAAATTTAGCGGTCGCGTGCCCGGTCTGCAAATATTTATGCGTGTCGGTATCGATATCAGGCGCGACACGCACCAGGACCGCCGGACGAGTCGCCGTCTCCTGCGCTATGCGCGTCACGCGCTCCAGTTCACTCCAGTTATCGAGTACGATACGGCCCACGCCCAGGTCTACCGCCATACGCAGTTCCGCCTCTGACTTGTTGTTTCCATGAAAAGAGATGCGCTCCATAGGGAAAGAGGCGTGCCGGGCGACCTGCAGTTCGCCCCCTGAAACGACATCCAGCCCTAACCCCTGTTCCATACATAACCGTGCCAGCACCGGAGAAATATACGCCTTGGAGGCATACAGGATACGTACAGTCGATGCGGTATAATCAGTGGAAAAGGCCTGCCTGTAACGTGCGCACGCATTCATAATCGTCGCCCGATCAAAAATATACAGCGGAGTATCATACATACGTGCCAGGTCACTCAGCTTTCGGCCTGCGATCAATAATTCACCGTGCGGGGAAATAGTAACCGTATCAGGAAGCAGTTCGGCAGCGGGTAAGCGCGAAGACATAAACGATAACCTTTCCAGGAACCTTTGCTAAGAAAAAGGGAGACGGACATGCTGTTTTTCGCATGCTATCCAGCACAGTTATGCTATGTTACAATAGATCGGAGATGTAGTAAAGAAGTTGAAGGAGAACCATTCTTCGTATGACACAGATTGACAACCGTACGGAGGGGCGACTAAAGCCGGAGTTGACTCAGACGCCCCGGCTGCGTTTCGCACCTAGCCCCACCGGATTTCTACATATTGGTGCATTTCGGACCGCCCTCTTTAGCTGGCTGTTTGCCCGCCACAGTGGCGGCAAGTTTATCCTACGCATTGAAGACACAGACCTGGCACGCACTGTAGAAGGAGCGGTTGAAGATTTCACCAGTGGTCTGGAATGGTTGGGAATGGATGTTGATGAGGGTCCGGTCATTGGCGGCCCCTACGGTCCATATTACCAGGTGCAGAGGAAGGCTCTCTATCAACAGTATGCCAGCCAACTCATCGAGTCTGGACACGCCTATCGTTGCTACTGCACACCTGAGCGCCTGGATGAGATGCGCAAAGAGCAGATCGCTAATAAGCTACCTCCCCGCTACGATCGACGCTGCCGCTATCTGACCCCGGAGGAGCGCGCGGCACACGAGGCGGCGGGCGAAACCTGGACGGTACGCTTCGCCATGCCGTTAGAAGGCGAGACCATCGTGCATGATATGCTGCACGGCGATATGGTCTTCAAAAATAGCGACCTGGACGATACCGTTATCTTGAAGACAAACGGACTGGCCCCGTATCACCTGGCGCACCTGGTCGATGACCATCTGATGGGCATTACCCACGTTCTGCGCGGCGAGGAGTGGATCTCCAGCGCGCCACGCCATGTGCAGATCTATCAAGCTCTTGGCTGGGAACCCCCGCTGTTCTATCATGTACCAAACGTACTGGGGAAGGACAAAAAGAAGCTCAGCAAACGCCGTAATGCTCCTTCCTGGTCTGATTATAAACGCGAAGGTTATCTACCAGAGGCCGTCTTTAACTTCCTGGCCCTGCTCGGCTGGGCCTATGATGATCAGACTGAGCTCTTTACCAGAGAAGAACTGATCAAGGCCTTTACACTGGAGAAGATCGGTATCTCATCGGGCATCTACGATCCCGAAAAGCTGCTGTGGATGAACGGCGTCTATATCCGTAAGCTCAGCCTGCAGGAACTGGTGGAGCGTACACTTCCATACATGGAGCGCCCCGAGGCCGAGGGGGGATTGCCCGACAGCATCCAGCGTCCACTGGATCTTAGCTATACGACACGCGTGCTGGCACTTGAGCATGAACGCCTGAAAACGCTGGGAGAAGCTTCATACGTCGTTTCTTTCTTCTATGAGAAAGAGATCGATTATAGCCTGGACATCTTAATCCAGAAAAAAATGGATGCCGCCGGCACCCGCGACGCCCTGATACAGGCGCGCGACCTTCTGAATAGCCTGGATAGCTGGGAACATACGCTGCTGGAGGCGCAGTTACGTGAACTGGTCGCCACACTGGGTCTCAAAGCGGGTCAGCTCTTTGGCACGATCCGCACCGCCGTCAGCGGACGCACCGCCACGCCTCCACTCTTTGAGATGATGGAGGTCCTGGGCCGCGATGTCTGTATGCAACGTATCGATCAGGCCATCGCCAAACTGGAACACAACAGTTAGAGAGACGTAGTGCTAAACAATAAGGCATCCATCATGGATGCCTTATTGTTTAGCACTGTTCTCAGAGTGTGTCGTCGTGCTGGGGCGCTTGCGCGCCACTGCTGCACCAACACACCATGGACTTGTGGGCATCTGCGGTGCTCAGGGGTCATATTTGTGTATTGGTGCATGGGGTGCGCGGATGCGCACCCCATGCACCAATACACAAAACTAGCGCGGCTGCGCAGCGGACGCGCGTGCGGGGGCGCATAGGTGCCCCCGTAATAACTGAAGTCAGACGCATTCTCACAAAGTTGAGGGCATATGATTAATAAAGATTACATCCTGCGCCTGGCCGAGCAGATCGGCTACGAGCTCTCAATCTTGATCGGGCTGCGCAAGCGCAATCGCTTTCAAGATGAACTCATCGCCATCGATAACCTCCTGCTCAAATATACGGGGCTGACCTCGCGCTTCATCAACTCGCTTGCGGATGAATTACTGTTGCAGAGCCTCTCTCCCCTGGGTAAATTGAATGTCGACAGCGCCCTATGGATCGCCTCGATGCTGAAAGAAGAAGGCGCGGCCTATGAAGGACTGGCCAACAGCAACGAGAGCTATTATCGCTATACGAAATCCCTCTATCTGCTCCTCGAACTACTTTTTCAGGAGCATGTGGGCAGCGACTCGCCGCTCTACAACGAGGCGGAGGAGTTGATTCACAAGCTCGCCGACTATGCATTGCCCGCTCATATACAGCAAAAGCTGTTCCGTTACTACGAACAGCGAGGCATGTACGCTCAGGCAGAGAATTTTCTCTTCGATTTGCTAGAACAACATCCTTCGCCAGAGACGTTGCAGGCGGGTCAGGAATTTTACCAGCGCCTGCAAAAGAAGAGCACCACAGACCTCCAGTTGGGCGATTTTTCACACGAGGAAGTACAGGAAGGTCTCGATCAACTCCAGCGGTTTCGCTGACCCGCTCGGCGGGGCGTTAGCATTATCCTACTGGACAAATGGCACTCATATTGTTTACACTAACTTAACATCTATTAACAATTCCTTAAACAAAAACCCGACAAGAAAGTTAGTGTAAGTAATGGCAACAACCCGGGCAAATACCGTCTTTTTACCTCGAAGAGGAAAACGTGTGTCATCAGAAAAGTCTTCGCAGCTCGTCTATTCGACCGTCGCCAGCACATGGCGCTGGATGTGGCCGGATATTCTTATGCGCATCATCCCTATGGCTCTGGTGCCGCTGGGCTATATCGCCATTTTTCACCTGCCACTGAGCTTTCTGGGACTCACCCTGACCAATGTGCCGCTCCACCTCTTGATTGGTCTGCTGGTGGGAATCGGCATGGCGGCATTCGCGGCTACTTATCGGATGTTTATCGTCGGCCGCTGGTTCCGTAAGCCTACGGCAGCCGATCAATGCATTCAAACAAGCTTTTATCTTTTTATTAACGGACCCGTCGAGGAACTTTTCTTCCGCGGCTTTATGCTGGCCGCGATCGCTCAGTGGACCCATTCACTCTTCCTGGGCTGGCTGATCAGCACTGCCGTCTACACCCTCTATCATCGCCTGGGCAAATGGAACTGGCGCAGCGTTGGCGGCGTTGGCCTGGCTGGTCTGGTTTTTAGCCTGGTCTACCTGTTCTTACCCGGTCCCCATTCACTGCTGGCGGTAACAATCGTACATGGCTTTACGACCAGCGGCTTCCTGAGTTGGGGCGATGAGGTGCTCTACCAGAGATGGAAGCGTCATCAGGCAGAAGCAGCATAATGTGGTACTATTAATGAATAGCCTGTGACGAAATTGAGCACTAAAACGTATTGGTTGTAGGAATAAACAGTCAAAGCCAACCATTTCATCAGATGAGCTGTAGGTCGTTCAGATCGAAAAACAGCGCTCATAACGCTCATTCGTCAGTTTACACAAAACATCCCCTGAATCAACACAGGATAGACAGGGAACCATCATCGTCTATGGGGGCCTGGAACGTACACAAAAACAGGTAGCATGAGCCAGTTTAGGAGCCTAATCTATTATGCTATGCTTGTTACCAACCGGTGTACGGTTCGTCTACCCATTAGGTACAAATATCTATGAAAAGATATTATCTATGTCTGGAGGTTCTCATTGAAAATCTTAGTTACAGGTGGAGCAGGCTTTATTGGCTCCAATCTCTGTGAACGCTTACTTGATGAAGGACATACTGTTCTCTGTGTTGATAATCTCATAACCGGTTCCATTGAAAATATTCACGCATTTATTGACCATCCTCATTTCACGTTTTTGCAGCATGATGTGACCCAGCCATTTGAGAGCGATGCCGAGGTGATCTTTCACCTTGCTAGCCCGGCCAGCCCGGTTGGATATCTGGAACATCCCATCGAGACCATTCTGGTCAATAGCGTTGGCACCCATCGGATGCTAGAACTGGCGCGCAAAAACAATGCTCGCTTCCTGATCTCTTCTACATCGGAGATCTATGGTGATCCACTAGTCCATCCTCAGAGTGAGGACTACTGGGGCAATGTCAATTCGATCGGGCCACGGGCCTGCTACGATGAGAGCAAACGCCTGGGTGAAACACTGGTTATGGAATACTATCGGCAGTATCAAACCAATGTTCGCATCGTGCGTATCTTCAATACCTATGGTCCCAATAGCGCCATTGAAGACGGTCGCATGATCCCTAATTTCATCATACAGTCGCTAAAAAATGAGCCTATCACCATTTATGGAGATGGCAGCAAGACACGCAGCATCACATATGTAAGCGACCTGGTTGAAGGTTTGATGCGCGCCATGTTTAGTCCCAATACGACCGGTGAAGTGTTTAACCTGGGAAGCTCCGAGGAACATACTGTGCTGGAATACGCACAGATGATTATCCGCCTCTGCAATTCTTCCTCCGAAATTCGCTTTGAAACCAGCCGCGTCGATGATCCCGAGCGCCGTCGGGCCAATACAACCAAGGCGCACCAGGTTCTGGGCTGGGAACGCAAAGTTAGCATGGAAGAAGGTTTGCGTCAGACGATCGAATGGTTTAGCAAACGGATTGGTCAGTATTCAACTATTTCCTGAGTGCATATCCCTGCTTTGGCTGATGCAGCCGGAAGTGTGATGGCAACGAGATGTTCTTTTTCGGGATACGAACAATAGAGATAGAGGATAACGATGGTGCCAGGCAACCGTCATATCAGGTCAACACGAGATGTACTCTATTAACCATAGCCAGGGATATATCACCCCGATATTTGATCACATATCTATCTTCTTCCATTAAGAACATCAATAGGCACGCTCTCTATCCTCACCCTGTACAGGTGCCGTCACTGGCACCTGTACAGCACGCACCGCTCGTTCTCCATCGCGATGGAGAAAACACCCGATCCTATTACCGCTCAAGTCATGGAAGACAGGAGACGCAAAAGCCGTTTTTTAGACAATGGCAGTATACTGGGTAGAGGTGGCGCATAAACAACTGCTCTTCCCGTTTATGCCTTGCCTGATGCACGCTAACCTATAGGCACAGTACGATGTAGTGCGAATCTGTAATAGCCAGAAGATGTGGAGGATGTCGTCTTGGTTCGTGATGATGACGAGGCCCGGCGTATAAGCCAGGTTGCCATAGATGGTAAACAAACAGCACAATCGACACATGCAAGCGCTATAGAAAATACATCTGACGTTACGCAGTCCGAACGTGAAACGATGGGCAAGCAGCATGTAGAGGAGGTCTCCCGAGATCAGCTCGCGCTGGGCAAGCGTCTCTTGAACTGGCGGACCCTGGTGCCACTGGCATTTGTGATCGTTGCCCTGGTCATTGTGGCCCTCAAAGCAAATATCAATCCCCAGAAAACATGGGCGGCCATCAGGCACGCCAATCTCATCTTTTTTCTGTGTGCATTTTGCATTTATTATCTCTCCTTTGGTCTGCGCGCCTGGCGCTGGAAGTTTTTACTCGAAAACGTTGGCTTTAAACCTGAAAATGGCATTCATCTCCCACGCCTACCCAAATTGGTGGAGATCGTCTATATCTCGTTCTTCGCCAATGTGGTGGTGCCCGCCAAATTAGGGGATCTCTACCGCGCCTATCTGCTGCGCCAGGAGATTAATGTCTCGACAACGCGCAGCTTCGGCACGGTCCTGGCGGAGCGGCTGCTGGACTTAATCATACTGCTCCTGCTGTTTATTCCTGCCGTCCTGATCAGCCTGCACCAGAATATGCCTCCCCAGATCGCCCTGGGCATGAAGATTCTGCTGATCGCGGTGGTTATTGGTGTCATCGGTCTATTCGTCTTGCGCCAGATGCGTGAGTCGATCGCCAAACTTATACCGGGGCGCTTTCGTGAACAGTACTATCATTTTCAAGAGGGGACGCTGGGCTCGTTCCGCCGCTTACCGCAACTGACCCTGCTGACCATGGGAGTATGGAGCTGCGAGGCTCTGCGCTTCCTCTTCATCGCCCTGGCCTTGAATTTGATCGATGGCAACCTCATCCATATTCTGACCGCCTCAATCTTTATTGGGCTGGGAGAAGCTCTCCTGACGGTCATCCCGGCCACAGGCGGGGGCGTGGGACTGGTTGAAGGAGGCATGGCGGCGATGATCGCCCTGTTCTATAAGGGCGTGGACCTTGTCAATCAGACGGCCGCGGCCATCTTGCTTGATCGTATCATTACCCTGTTCAGTATCCTGGTGTTCGGCTTCATTGTGTTTATCATCGCCTTTGGCAAAAAAGCTGCCCAAAAAAGGTGATCCGGAAACCACCACACCTTGACACGAAGAAGTACCTACACTATAATTTTGGCGCAGGTCCACGAAGTAGTTACAGCATGTAAATGCAATTCATCCTACTTTAAACCAGGCCGTGAGAGGGGGGATCTGGTGACGGAAGTTAAAATCGGTAGCAACGAGATGTTTGAGACGGCGCTGAAGCGCTTCAACCGCAAAATTCAGCAGGATGGTATCCTCGCTGAAGCACGCCGCCGTGAACATTATGAGAAACCGAGCATTAAACGCAAAAGAAAAGAAGCTGCCCGACAGCGTAAGGCCGCACGCAGAGGTTAAACTGGGTGCCTCGGACTTGCGCCTGAAGTAAGGCAGTACGTTTTTGTCTGAGAGGCATATAAGATGCTGTCCCGGCTCTCTATGATGCCTCTCAGAAACGTGTCTCAGGTAAGATGTTTAGCTTCTCTTTCTACTCAAGCAGAGTATCTTCCACACCCTCAACTACAAGTGCATTCCTATTTTTGAGGATTTTTTCATGCAAGAACATCCAGCCATCGAGTTATATCTTAATCTCAGCAATGAAGCTCAGGACGCACAGGTAGAACAGGTTGTCTCTGCCATCGACCTGGATGAGGTAGTCAACTCTACATTGCAGGCAGCCGCCATTACACAACCTGTCATGCTCACCTTGCTCATTACAGATGATGCTGGCATCCAGGAGATGAACAGGAAGTATCGTGAACAGGACAAAGCAACGGATGTGCTGTCATTCCCACTTTTAGAGCAACCCATCGTTCAGGCGCCAGCTGAACAATTATGGACACACCAGGAAAGCGAAGACGGTGAGGAGCAGGTCTCCACGCCAGCATTTGTTACACCACCTGGTATGGCTACAAACCTTGGCGATATCGTCATCTCCTGGCCTACAGTGCAACGCCAGGCGCGTGAGGCTGGCCATGAAGAGACCACCGAGTTCGTCTACCTGCTTTCCCACGGTGTACTGCACCTGATCGGCTATGATGACCATACAGAGTCCGGCTACCAGGCAATGGTGGCGATTCAACAGGGGGTACTGCAAAAACTGGGGCAAAAGGCATATCGGTCATGAAACAGCCGGAACAAGCACCCAGGCCTCCACTGCATAAGCATACCTCCCGCAATGAGCTAAGCAAGTTTATCGCGGGTTTCGGCTTTGCCTTCCAGGGACTCTGGTATGCCATTCGCACGCAGCGCAATATACGCGTACACCTGACGATGGCGGTGCTGGCGATTCTGCTGGGCGTGCTTCTCCATATTTCGGCCATTGAATTTGCCCTGGTCTTTATCGCCATTAGCGGGGTCTTTATCGCGGAAATGATCAATACGGCGATAGAGCTCTGCATCGATCTGGCATCACCCAACTACCATCCCCTGGCGAAGATTGCCAAGGATGTGGCGGCCGGCGCCGTATTGGTGAACGCCATTCTATCAATTATCATTGCCCTCTTCATCTATGGGCCACATCTATGGTCTCTGCTCTTCCATACGCGCTAGTTAGCGCCCTATCCCTGTTCCATCTCGGTCACGCGTTGATGAAGTCGGACAATATATATAGAAAGATGTTACTATACCTATGTCTTTTCTTGCCAACCCTCTGATCACCACTATACTATGGGTGGTGGTTATTATCTTCTTTGTGCTCATCATTGCCATGCGTATTGTGAGAACGCCCGCAGAGAACAGGAGACAGACCACCCTGGAAACCATCCCGACCGTACTGGGCTTTATGGTACTGATGGTGCTGATCCTCTTTTTTCCAGGCATCTTTGCCTATGTGCGAGATCTAATTGTGCATAAGCATTGAGGAAGGCCTGCTTCTCAGCATGCCTCGATTCGGGGGAACGCAGTGTGCCCCCACACGCCGCCTTTACAGAATTAATGGGCACAGACGCATTCGCGCCTGTGCCCATTAATTCTGTAAAGCCCCCTCTTTACTTGACACGCTCAACGTATTGGCCGGTGCGGGTATCAATACGGATGCGGTCGCCAGGATTGACGAACAGTGGTACGTTGACCACCGCGCCGCTCTCCAAAGTGGCGGGTTTGGTGACATTGTTGGCTGTGTCACCACGTACGCCGGGCTCGGCGCTCTCAACGGTCAGTTCCAGGAAGTTCGGCAACTGCACGGCGATGATATTCTCCCCATCGACCAGCATCTCAACCACATCTTGCTCTTTCAGGAATTTGATGGCCTCGCCCAGCATCTCCTTAGGAATCGGCTGCTGATCAAAGGTTTCGGTGTTCATGAAGACATAATCATCTCCATCAACATATAGAAATTGCCAGTTTTGATGCTCGACACGTACCTCATCAACATCTTCACCGGCACGAAAACGCTGCTCAATCACGCGACCATTTTTGAGGTTTTTTAAGCGCGTGCGAACAAACGCACGCCAGTTTCCTGGACTGACATGATGGAATTCAGTAATTGTCCAGAGATCATTATTATAGCGAATAACCATGCCGTTACGAAAATCGGCAGTAGTTGCATTAGCCAAGGGAGTAGTCTCCTCTCTTTATTCCGATATTGTTTGTTCCTGCGCCAGCATTCTCCAGAAAAGAGGGGAATGCCTGACGCTAAATGGCATACGAAAAATTATGCCCGTTCCGACACAAAGATACTGGCCGGTTGACCAAGCACCACAAAGACAACTTTTTTCTGTGTCTTCCACCCATGCTCCTGAATGATGCGATCCCACAGGCGGTCCTCGCTGGTTAGCGAAACCATCAGACCGCCTGGAGCGAGCACGCGATCGAACTCACGTATTAATGCAGTATACAACGCTTCGTTATCTTCACGTGTGCCAATCTGCTTGCCAAAGGGGAGATTGGTGATGATACGCGTCACGCTAGAGGCTCCCAGAGGAAGCGCACGCGCATCCCAGGTCTTCAAGCTCACATCGACTTCAGCTGCGCGGACGTTGCGCCGTGCTATGTTGACCGCCTGTTCACGGATGTCGCCACCCAGTTCTCGCGTTACCGGACCCAGCAGGGCGCGCTCGATGAGGATCGTGCCAGCGCCACAGAGGGGATCCAAAACGATATCCTCAGGGGTGGGCTGAGAGAGCCATCCCATAGCGGCGGCGGCGGTGGGTCGCAGGGAAGCGGGCAAATGCTGATGTTTGTAAGCTCGATGACGCATCGTAGCATCACTGAGTCGCACCCCGATCAGAACATCGCCCCCGCCTAACCAGAGCCAGACCTCCAGATCCGCGTCATCTTCAACCGGGCGCATACCGTGCGGCATGCTCTTGCGCAACGCAGCGGTTACCGCCTGGCCTGCGTCGACGCGACGAAAATCGTAGGAGCCGACCATCTGGCTTACGACACGCCATGTCCTGGGACGCGCCCCATGATGTCCACGGCGCCAGCTCGCGATTGCATCAGTAAGATCGGCATTGAGGGTGGCGCTATGTAAAACGCGCAATGCATCGGGTCCGCGCCGCAGCCCCTTGATATGGGCCAGCGCCACAAAAACATCCTCAGTCGTATGCAGGTCCAACAGGTTCTCAGGGAGTTCTGGGGTCTGAAAGAGCGCGATGCCACGCATAAATTTCACCAGTGTAGACTCGGGTAGGGTGGCGCGAATCTCGCTAAAAGCCAGCGTTTCCAACCCGGGCATAGTCATTGCATAGAAAAGATCTGACATGTATCCTAATTTTCTTCCAACCATGACGCGTTCAGCGCGTCCAGGTGGGAGTTGGGGTTTTCTGCTGTTGTCTATCAGCGTGTCATGATACCATAGACGCTCTGATCTCGCAATCCCTGCCGCCCACCCGCGATACGCCATGCTCTTGCTGATTTCGCTTTCTAAACGGACCGATAAGGGGCGTTACGTGAGCAGTTCGGTCACGACGGCGATCTCTTGAGAGTATTTCGCCAGGCGCTTCTTTTTGAGATTTTCGCGTAGAATCCAATTTACATCGCTATCATTCCATAAAGCGCACTCGCGCATAAAGGCAAAGCCTTTGGCGGGCAAGGCGGCCGCGACAACGCTCAGGGTGTAGCCCAGTGTACGACGCAAGACGCGGAAATCTTCGCATTTGCGCTCTGACAGAGGTACCTGCAAGATATGCTCAAGCACCGTACGTTGTAGTTGTAAAGCACCTTCGGCAAGTTCAGTGCCATAGAGCAGGCGCGACTCAGCAATAGAGGCGATGGCGGCCCTCTGCTGCAAGAAGCTATCACTGATTGCCAAACGGGAGAGGTATGACATGGTCGTCGGAGCGTCGACACCCAGAAGATGCTGAAAAGCTGTCGCGACGGCCTCTGTGATATGCCCCGAACGGCTACAGGCGTAGTGGCTGAGCATGCCAGCGACCTGCTCGCGCCATTCGCTCTGGGCGGCCGCACAGGCTCCGGCTGCAATTACACCACAAAGGATGATAAACTCGGACGGCATATCGCTAGCGGCAAGCATCCCATCAGGACTAGAAAAGGTATAGATGAGGGAAAGAACGTTATTGCGATGTTTCGCACTGGCCGCAGCCATTAGATAGGCAAAATCATTGGCCAGTTCAAAGTTAGGCCTGGAGCCTGGTAGACGGCTATGCTCACGCAAATAAAACTCAAGCGGACGATGCTGTCCGGCAATAGCTCTCTCAACCAGAGAAGATAATGTATCATGCATCTCAATTATCCTCGCCTCGAAAAACAACCACGGCTCTGGTTTGACTATTTCAACCTGCGCTATGCAATACCTTCAGGCATATGCCTGTCCTGCACATGTTTCCAATCCCCCAACTCACTTATCTCCATCCCCTATTCAATCATAATCAGGGCATTACCACACTCATCATTTTACCATACATTGTGCAATGGCAGGCTTATTTTCCCGCACAAAACGTTGCCTTAACATTGACGTGAACGTTAATGATATGAGAGAATAAGCTGTCACCAGTTAGCGGTATAATGAAGGTTGTTCCAGGCCTTTTCGAGTACCGGTTCCATTCTATGAAATCTGATACACTGAGTTGCGCATGGTGCTCGCTTCACCAGAGGCAAGGCATGCCTATCAGGGCCCGACAGCCCTAGTATAAAGAGAGTCGATCGCGATGACACATCCAGATGATGAAGAGCCAGATCCAAACACAACAACACAGAACTATTATTCAATTGAGCAGGTAGCAACGCGCGCCCAGTTGACAAAGCGTACACTGCGTTATTATGAAGAGATGGGGCTGCTCCCCCAGGCTGAGCGTACCGAGGGTAACTATCGGCGCTACACCGAAGAAGATTTACAGCGCATCATGTACATCAAGTCGTTGCGCGAGCTGATGGGCTTTTCACTGAGTGAGATTCGCAAGTTCTTGCAGGCTGAAGATGAGCGTGAGCAGGAAAGGACGGCTTTTCGCCAGGGCGCAGATACACAGCAAAAGCTACGGCACCTGGATCGCTCCGATGAGATTATTCGCGAACAACTGGTGCTAATTGAGCAAAAGATGAATGGGCTCAAAAATATGCAGCAGCAGCTATATGAACGCCTGGAAATGCATGCACGCAAGCGGCAGACGCTACAAGAGGAGGGCTCTTAGCGCGCGACTTCATGTGACACCAGGGCACCAGCGTGATACAATGAAAAGCAAATTTTCAGAAATCAACAGAGAAAAGTACAAAAGCATTTATGAGTAACTGGCTCATCTATCCGCTAACGATTGCCGATCAGCAACAACACATTGAGCTTGGCGAGCAACTTTTGAGCAATGTTCAACCTGGTGATCCCGCCACCATTTATTGGTCACTGGCCCAGCCCACCGGATTGGTGCTCGGGTTTTCTCAAAAGGAAAATATCCTCAATCCAGCTGCTCTGGCGGCTGGATCATTTCCTATCTATCACCGGCGCGCGGGAGGAACCGCTGTACTGGTAGGTCCGAGCTTGCTTAGCCTGGATGTGGTGCTACCGGCCGATCATCCTCTCCACTTACCCGATCTGGTTGAATCGTATCGCTGGCTTGGCGAATCATGGGTGACTACGCTGGCCCAACTGGGGGTCGAGACAAGCATGGTGACGCCAGAGGAGGCCCATGCGCAGCGCGCGCTGCGCAGGCAGCCGCAGACCAGGGAATATGAGATGTTGATGAACCGCGCCTGCTATGGCTCCCTTTCTCCCTACGAGGTAGTAGTGGGTCAGCGCAAGGTGGTTGGCTTCGACATGATTCGCAGGAAGTGCGGCAGTCTACTCCAGGCGGGTGTGCTTTTACAATGGGATAGTCAGTTGCTGGCATATTTATTAGGTCACACGCCAGCAGAACAGGAACTCCTACAAAAAGGTCTGCTTGAAAGGGCTGTGGGATTAGATACCCTGCTAGGACGTGTTATTACATGTGACGAGGTGATCAATACCTTTGAGCGTGTCCTCATAAACGATGAGCGGCAACGACTGGTGATTGATCCATTATCCTCTTTTTAAATGCAATGAAAGGTTTTTTATACTATGGGAGATCGAACTGCTCAGGGCGCAGTCGAAATGTTGACTGAACCAGACTACGAGGCGATGGTAATTGGAGCACATCCAGATGATAATGACTTTGGTACGGCAGCGACCTGTGCGTTGTGGGCCAGCCAGGGCAAAAAGGTTGTCTGGGTTGTCATGACCGACGGGACAGAGGGTAGCGAAATTCCCAGCCAGAGCGATGAAGAACTGATGCTGCTACGCGAACAGGAACAGCGGGCTGCCGCTGAAGTCTACGGCATTAAAGCAGTCGAGTTCCTGCGCAATCGCGATGGACACCTGGTCAATAACGAAGATACGCGCCGCGCTGTGGTCAAATTGATCCGCAAATATCGCCCACGTGTTATCTTCACCCATGATCCAACGTCTCATATCATGGCTCCTGATCCAGATGAGAAGCCAGATGCGACCGGCTACCTCAACCATCCCGATCACCGGGCGACTGGCAACATCGTAGTGGATTCCATTTTCCCGTTCGCGGGCAACCCTCGCTCGTTCCGTGAGCTGCTGGCGGAAGGACTCCAGCCCTATCGCGTACATGAAGTCTATTTCTTTGGTAGCACCCAGACCAATACCTACGTGGATGTTACTGAGAGCATCGATAAAAAAGGCCAGGGTCTGATGTGCCATAAATCCCAGTTCAATCCTGAGGACAACGAGCGCATGGCTGAGCGCATGCGCGAGCGTGCCGCCGCGGTCGCGAAGGACGCGAAAGAGAAAAAGGGATTGGAGATGCGCTACGCGGAATCCTTCCGCCGCATGAAGCTGCATATTCCACCCGCACCTAAAGAAGAGACTGCTGTGCCAGCTGGCAGCGAAGAGTAAAATAGAATTGCACCGAATAAAAGGGAGTGGCATTGATGTCCTGCAGGACATCAATGCCACTCCCTTTTATTCGGTGCAATTATTTGCTATTCTTTGGAGTCACCACTACGGCGAAGCCGCGCCAGAGAGATAAGAATTTTGCGCGCGACATCGAGGTTTGATTGAGGATGGAAGAATCAGCCAGGTACACCTGGTCTCCATTGCCACCACGTATGACCAGGATATGACCACCAGGGACAATCGCCGAAGGCGGAAAGCTGACAATCACTGGACGCCCCTGGTTGGCGATCTTGATGACTTCGTCCAGGGAAGGATTGTTCAGGTGGGTAGCCTGAAAACCAAAGCGGTCAACCGTGGCATCGATACCGCTGGGCTGCAGCAATCCGAGATCGGGCGTGATCTGGTGAAGATTGGCCTCTACCTTTAGGATATCGGTAACGCGGAAGTGGCTCCCGTTGTAGGAGTTAATCACTTCGGTCATCGATGCGGCAGAACAGGCGGACGCGGCCCACGTATCAAACTCGCTCTGGGACTGATACTGGTCAACCGACATCTGGTTCACCCGGATCAGCGCTTTGGAAGCCCCTACGACACCCACAAATGTCGGCTGCGAGGGATTGATGGCGGGTTTGGAAACGGGTTTGGGGGCCGGGACTGGCATGTCAGAAGTGATAGTGTTCCAGAGTGAGGGGATGGTGCTGGATGGTGTGGAGAAGAGCGGCTGTAGCGCGATCATACCAGCGCCGAAAAGCGCGATCAGAATTAAGCAGATACCTAACCAGGGGGTTGCTTCACCTCGCCGAGGCTGGATCAGTTGTTTGACATTCAATAAAGCTAAAATCTGCGTCCAACCACCAGCTACAGGAGAAAGAGATTCAACTATTTCATAAGCCGCATAGTTCGTCTGCATACGTGGCTGCTGTAGACGTGCGACACGCTGGGTCCGCGCGGGCTGCGGCTTGCGCATGCCAGTATCGATCCCATATGTCTGGCTACCAGTCCCGCGGCGATTCATTCGCGCCCGCGCTGCTTCCCGGGAAGCATATGAGGAACTCGCTTGTTTCTGTGCAGCGGCATTGGCTCGCGGCGAGAGGAATAATCCTGCAACTACTAGCGTAAGAGCAATAGCCAACAGCATGAGCAGGACAATAATCATTAACAACTCCCCCGATAACGTAATGTTCTACAATTTGAAAGACATGCCCTACATCTGGCCGGACTTCAACAGCTGAAAGCGTCAGACAGCAACAAACGCCAGCATGTATAGGCACAACTGGCCGCGCTCCAGAAACATCTCAGATAGCCTTCTATGAAGAGCACATAGCACAATAGGATACATTAAATCTAATGAACATATTATCGAATAAATACTACATCCACCAATTTCAATGCATCTATTCATGCTACTCTATATGACATTTGCTTTACCTTCAACATATGTAATGAGAGGCATCTACTAACCTCAACAAGAGGCCTGGAGCCGCTTCACTCCCGGCTTTATCTATGTAAAGCTCTTTTATTATAACATACAAAACGCGTGCTTGCTATCAAATTTGCCGCCAAATGCGGCAATCTACATTAAAAAACATTAATATCCCCGCAAGATTTAGCAGGCAAAACAATGCGGCATCGGAGAACTATAGTACTACAGAATAGTGCTATAAGAAGTCGGGCCACAACGCGGCACAAAGCATAGACTTAACAGTGTTGGGAGATCATGGTATGATGGTCGCAGTGCGTTTTATGTGCTCGTGGATAGGCAAACGGGCGGCGCTCGCAAACAGTATCGAAGAATAACAGTCCAGTGCATTTGCTGATGAGAGAAATGAGGGATAACCATGTACGTGTACTATATCTTGCGCGGAACCGTAAACAAGGAACCTGTCGAATTGGAGGGTGATGTAGATGACGAGCAGTTTCCCAATGTAGACCGTACCGAAGGAGCAGATGTCATTCACGCGGTGCTGAAAAAGCTGGCCGATGAGGGGCAGCAGGGCGAATGGACCGAGTGCGATCTGACCAATGAGTACTTCGATCGTGACGATACCTACGTGTTCTTCAACAAGAAATGGATACGCCGCTCAGATGTGCCATTGACCAATACGCGCTAAAGAAAGGCTATCGCTATGCCCGTACTCGCAGGCTGGCTAACTGGCGAACAGGTGCCGCAGGAGGTCATTGAGCAGACGCTCGCGGCAATGGGCGAGGTCCTGGCACACCATGGTGGGACGCCGGCCCACTCAATCTATCCCGGCGCGGGCTTGATCGCGTTCGCTGATACGGCTTACGCGCAACAGCAGTCAAAGGAGCCGCCGGTGCTGGACTGGGTGCCCGATCGGCGCACGCTCGTCTATCGACGTCCGCTTTCGGGCATCCATCCACTTTTTTATATCGAGAACTGGCCAGCCGAAGGCAATCTGATCTTCGCCAGCGAGATGAAAGCCCTCTTCGCGGTGGGGGCCCCCAGGCGTCTGCATATGGCGGCCCTGGACGCACTCTGGCGCTACGGCTCGATCCCGGCCCCCTGGACCGCCTTTAAAGATATTCAGGTGGTCCCTGCTGGCTCGATTTTGCGCTGGCAACACACTAAAACGGTTGTCAACCCGGCCAGCGATTTCGCGCTGGAGGCCACAGCACCGTCCGCTGACACTCTGGAACAACTGGACGCCTTGCTCAATCAGGCCAGCCATGATCAACTTCCCCCACATGAACAGGTGGTGGCTTTGCTCAATGGGAGCCGGGCTTCATCGCTGGCCGCGGTCCTGAGCGCGAAACAAAAGGGACAGAAATTCGCCAGTGCGGCCCTGGGCGCCAGCAAGACGCTGACGACAAAGGGCTGGAAAGAGGTACAGGCCGTCGCGGATACGCTTGATCTGCCGCTGCTGGCCATTACCGCTGTAGATCGACCTGAGTTCTGGCAAGCGGCGATTGTGGGACTGGAAGCGCCCTGCCGCGACAGCCGTCCCCTGGCCATCCACCAGCTATTGCATACAAGCGCGGTAGAGGCTGGCGCGCGCATCGCCATCAGTGGACTGGGCGCGCAAACCCTGCTGGGAGCGACCACCGGCCAGATTGTTGCCGATGCAGCCAGAGATCCGCTGACCAGTTATCGTCAGCCATATTCACATCAGCTGATACATACCGAACAGCTCTGGTCATCCGACGTCAAACAGATGCTGCACACAGTTGAAGCCTGGGAGGATACGCTGCACGCCCGCAAGCTGCAGCGGCGCGCCCAACAATATGCAGATAGACGTCATGGGCTGTATTATTTAGATCTGCATCTACGGCTGCCGAATGAACTGGTGTATCCTTTCTATCAGCTCGCCACACAGGAACGCATGGCGATCCGCTCACCCTATCTTAATGCCCAGGTCATGGCATCCATGATTGCCAGCTCTCCCCTGCTCAATAACGATCCCATGCTTAAGACGACACTGGATAGCCTGCTGCTGCGCTATGTGTCAGAAGCATCCCGATCACCCAACGAGCAGCCCCTGACCATCCCGATTGCGTCGCTTGCTCGCGATATGCAGCCTGGACATGAACTGTTTGACCTTACCCTGGCTCCAGCCGCCATTCAGCAGCGAAACATCTTTAATCCGGAACTGATAAAAAGCCTGCAGCAGCGCGCGCTCAAAGAGAGAGCCGCCAGCCGGGCACTGATCTTTATCTTTACCACACAGCTATTTTGCCAGATCTTTGGCATCGAAGAGATAGCATAAACAGTACACAGTGATGTGGAGATACAGCGCGTAGGTAAACTGTACATGCTGTATCTCCACATCATTAATGGTCTACACCTTCGATTTCGGATGCCGCCCGGACATCGCCATGGTCGGCCGCCCAGCGCAGAGCTTCCCCGGCCAGGTACAGCGAACCGGTGGCGCAGATCAGGTCAGACGCGTCCGCCAGATCTGTGGCCAGGTCCAGCGCCCGCTGACAGGTCTCGGCCAGGTGGACCTGGACCTGGGGCGCGTATTGCTGCAATAAATTCTGCAATTCTTCCGGCCGCATGGCGCGCGGATTGTTAGCATGGGTCAGGATAATGCTGTCCACATCGGCCAGCTCCTGTAGCATGTGCGCGATGTCTTTATCTTTATTCACACCCAGTACGATCAGCAGGCGGTGAGGATCAAAGGTGGACCGCAGGGAATGCAGCAGCTTGTTCATGGAGTCGGCATTGTGCGCTCCGTCTACCACAATGGTCGGAGCGCGCCCAACGATCTGCATGCGCGCGGGCCAGTGGACGGCGGCCAGTCCGCTGCGCAGAGCCCGCTCATCCCACACAATCCCTTTTTTGCGCAGCTCTTCCAGCGTGGCGACCGCGGCCGTTGCGTTTTCTACCTGGTGCTCCCCGAGCAGTGGCGTTTCCAGATCATGATAGCCTCCGGTGGGTGTCTGGATCGCGAAGCGCTGCCCGTCTTCACGCTGCTCAAGGATCTGATAGCGGTAATCCAGCGGTGGCACCTGTCCGGCTTCTACCTCGGCCTGCGCGGGATCTTCCCCCATGGCGCCAACGCGCACGATACGCGCATTGCGCTGCCGGGCGATAGAGGTGATCGCCTCCAGCGCTTCAGGTGACTGCGCGGAGGTCACAACCAATCCATTGAGTTTGATGATGCCAGCTTTCTCAGTAGCGATTTTTGTCAGGGTATCACCAAGAATGCTCATATGGTCATAGCTGATCGAGGTGATCACCGAGACCAGGGGCTGCGTTACATTGGTAGCGTCCAGTCGCCCTCCCAGTCCTACCTCCACCACCGCATGCTGGACATGCTGGCGCGCGAAATATAGCAGGGCCAGGGCCGTGCCGATCTCGTAGGTGATGAAGGGACCATACTGCTGGCTGGCTTCCACCTTCTGCACAGCGGCCTTGATCTCAGGCACCAGATCCGCCAGTTCCTGTTCGCCGATTAAATGACCGTTGGTCTGCGAGCGCTCGCGAAAAGTATGCAGATCCGGTTGCGTATAGAGCCCCGTGCGCAGACCCGCCTCGCGCAAGACGCGCTCGATGTAGGCCGCCGTCGATCCTTTCCCCTTGGTGCCCGCGATCAGTGTGTTACTGTATTGCAGATGGGGATTGCCCAGCTGCTTTAATAGCTCGGCCTCGCGCAAAATATTCTCGTTGCGATCTCTGGTGTATTTGCCGCTGCGTTCGTAATCCGTAAAGCTATAGATATAGGCCAATGCCTCTTTATAATTCACAATTATTGTCTCCCTCTTATGCCTCCGAATGCGGAAAGGTGCCGCGAATAATGGCATCACTCATCTTTACAACCCGCATCATCTCGCGCACGTCGTGTACGCGCACGATATCGACCCCCTGCGCGATGCCCAGGGCGACCGTTGCGGCCGTTCCCTCCAGGCGTTCTTCTGGGGGCAGGCCGCCCAGCACCTTCCCGATGGTGGATTTGCGTGATGTTCCCAGCAGGATCGGTCGCCCTAAGAGGCGCAGTTCTCCCAGGCGCCGCAACAGGGTCAGATTTTCCTCGGGAGTGACGCCGAAGCCGATGCCGGGATCGATGATGATGTGCTCCCAGGGGATACTGGCAGCCAGCGCACGCTCGATGGCGGCCGATAAAAAGCGCGTCACGTCACTGACGATATCGTGCTTGTGGTAGCCGCGCATATTGGCCATCAGCACCACCGGGACGCTATACTTGTGGGCGACCTCGGCCATGGCAGGATCGTGCTTGAGTCCCCAGATGTCGTTAATCAGGCTGGCGCCAGCATCCAACGCCCTGGCAGCCACCTCGGCTTTGTAAGTATCGATTGAAATAATCACGTCCGCGGGCAGGCAAGCACGTAGTGCCCGGATCAGCGGGACGACGCGCTCGATCTCCTGCTCCGCGGTCACGGTAGCGGCGTTGGGACGCGTCGACTCACCGCCAACATCGATAAAGCGCGCGCCTTCCACCACAAAGTGCTCCGCCCTGGCTACAGCGCGCTCGATCCAATCATCACCCGTCTGCAGGCCATCACCAGAAAAAGAGTCCGGGGTAGCATTGATAATACCCATCACATAGGTCTGCTTACCCCAGACGATCATATGGTCAGCCCATTGGGTTGGAGGAAAAGATCCCCCCGTCGATAAAGACATCAGTGAAACCATCCTTTTATGTCAACATCTTACGCTGTCTTGTTATGGCAGGGCAAGACTCTATCAAGTCGCGGCTGTATACGATTATATTAAAGATAAGAGGGAGTTGCCGTGGGCACACAAAGGACAGCAATAGGTCTTTCAGGCCGGTTGACAACGAGTTCGCGACCTGATTCGTTATACCACACAGATGATCAATGCTATACTTACCTATAAGCGCACTTTGAAACATCTTATTGTACAGATCTTGATCACAGCCAGCATGTGATCGCACAATAGCGATATGGAAGAAGAAAAGCATGCCAAAAAGCAGTGAGGTCAATCAGTATCAGCGCAGCGTGAACGCGGCTCGTCGCTGTCATGAATGCAGTGAAGAGGCGCTTGGACGCTGTCCTGATTGCCATATGTGTTTCTGCCAGGAACACTTCCCAAAACAACAGCATTCGCCCTGCGCCGAAAAGCAGATGAAGCTATCGCAGATCCAGGTCTGCTATGTCTGTGGCACCCAGGTTTATCCAGATCAGTGGTCCCTGTCGAAAACCACCCACTATGTGGACCAGTCCACCTGCCGTGGCTGCGGCCGCTACATCTGCGACGATCTACATACTCAGAGCAAAGATGAAGATGTCATTATCTCACGTGAGGGGCTACGCGGTCATCGCTATCAATACATCAACCGTTACTGCGACATGTGTTCACCGCTCAGACGCGTTGGCGGCATTCGAGGTGTAACCCGCGGCCTGGTCGTGATAGGAACCATAGCCGCCGCGGTGTTCTTCTATTTGCACCCGTAAATATATATTCCCATTACAGATTCAGCAGAGGAGAGAAAGGGGACGAGGGTGCATAGCGGATACGCGCTATACCATCTCGTATCGTCAGATTCATGGTCTTATCGACAGCTTTACAATCTATGTTGCTCCGGCATCAGCATTCGATTGACACCGCGCTGCGGGCAACGCTGGATAGGGTTGCCTCGGGGTCAGAGGTATCTGCCCTGGACGCTTATTACGGACAGATGCGCTATCACCTGGGCTGGGTAGATAGCCAGTTGAACCCTACTAATAGTAATCCAGGCAAACTTTTGCGCCCAACCCTGCTCTTATTGGCATATGAGGCTGCCGGCGCCTGGGGATTGACCGATAACACGGAGGCAAGCGACACCAGCTATCTACAACGCGCGTTGCCCGCCGCGGTATCAGTTGAACTTACCCATAACTTTACGCTCATTCACGATGATATCGAAGATGGCGATACCGAACGTCGCCATCGTCCCACCATGTGGACGCTGTGGGGAGTTCCTCAGGCTATCAATACCGGCGACGGCATGTTTGGCCTGGCACGCTTCGCGCTGTGGGGCGTGCTGGAAAACGGCGTGGAGGGCGATATCGCGGCCCGCCTGGGAGCCGTCCTGGACCGCACAGTCCTTGAGATTGCAGAAGGGCAATACCTGGACATTAGCTTCGAACGGCGCGGGGATATTTCAGTCTCGATGTATATCGATATGATCGGTCGCAAAACCGCGGCCCTGATGCGTTGCTCAGCTGAGATGGGCGCGATGATCGGAACACGCGATACAGGCACAATCGAGCGTCTGGGAACCTTTGGACAGGCTATCGGGGTCGCATTCCAGGTACGCGATGATCTGCTTGGCGTATGGGCATCGGCGGAGGAATTAGGAAAAACACGGGCCGGCGATGTCTATCGCCGCAAGAAGAGCCTGCCGATTCTCCACGCTCTGGAACACGCCAATCCACGGGATCTGCAGACGCTGCAGGATATTTATCAACAAGAGGCAGAGATCAAAGAGGAGCAGGTGGAGCAGGTGCTGGCGATTTTTGAGCGCACGCGGACGCGGGCCTACTGCCAGAGCTTCTTGCAGCAACATTGTGATGCCGCCTATGAGGCGTTGAACGCTGTCCCCCATGTCAGCAGCACCGTCTCTACCCGTGCCCTCGGCGACATGCGCGCCATGGTGCAATTTATTGAAGCCGCCGCGCATTAATCACCTGGACGGAAAGGATGTCGTATACGATTTCAAAGCGAGCAAACAGGCTATTCCCCGAAATTCTATATGACATCCCATAGTACTACCAGGTTGCCGGTAGCCGTGGCCATCTGTCTACTGGTCGGTGCCCAGGTAATACTATGCACAGTGTTCGCCAGCTTCTGCTGAAAGATCTTCTTCATTTCCTGATTGACCTGGAACAATAAAAGTGTACCATCCTGGGTGCCAACCGCCAGCAGACGCGCATCGGGAGACCAGGAAACGGAGCGAATGGGAAACTTCGATAGCTGCAGGCGCTGCGGAACATCGCGGCAGATCAGTCCATTATTGCCGCACATCAACGCATTACGCCAGATGCGCACAATCCCATCGTCCCCACCCACAGCCAGCTGTACCCCATCAGGCGCGAAGGCCAGCGCACGCATCGACTTCGCGGCATCAAAATAATAACCATGGATGTCCTGCGCCAGGGTTGCGTTCCAGATGCGTACGGCGCCCCCTTGCGAAGCTGTAGCTACCGTCTTGCCATCCACGCTCCACGAGACAACCTCAATAGGAGCGGTATGTCCCACATAGGTCTGGAGTGCATTGTACTGATTGCCATCCCAGATAACGGCTCGTTTATCTTCACCTACCGAAACCACGCGCATCCCATTCTGGGTAGCCCAGGACAGCCCATTGACCATCTTCGTATGCCTGTGGGTTGAACGGGCCAGGCGCTTGCCAGTCGCGGCATCCCAGAAAGCCACCTGCGTGCTGGCTCCTGTCACCAGGCGTGTACCATCGGGAGACCAGGCCAGCGCATTGACGGCGGCGGGATGCGCAATATCGCGCTGCACATTGCCCTGCATGTCCCAGATGAAAACGTGAGTATCATCCGAGCAACTGGCCAACAGATTCTGCGTAGGTGCCCAGCTGACATTACGCACGATCTGCTGATGCCTGGTAAAAGTCAGACGTGCCTTCAGCGTTGTAGTATGAGCTGCCGGAGGTTTTGGTGATACACGTGGAGCGACATGCGTCGGCCTGGGAGTGGTATTAGCAGTAATGAGATTCTGAATAAATGGTATCTTCACCCAACCACGATATGCCGCGTAGCCTACCCCGGCACCACCCACAACACACGTGGTACCAAAGGCGGCTAGAAACACACGCCTGGATACCCCACCGGGCTTTTTGATACCTTCGGTATCTGGTCCAGAAACGGGCTGACCACGGTCAAGGGTGGGCAGGATGGTATCATCGACCAGGGTTTCAGATGAGTGTAATGCAGGATTAAACTGCGGCTTCCTCTCCGCAGGCGAAGCGATTGGGGCTATCGGCACCTGTACGCCCCCCGTAGTTGCTGAGTCCAACATCAAACGCATGCCAGGCAGAATACCAGAAGCGGTCAGCGTCTTCTCTGGTGCCAGGATACGGCCACTGGAGGCATGACGCAAGGTATAGACAAGCGGCTTTCCAAACAGGTCATATAATGGTAATTGTAAAACAACCACCAGTTTGGGAAGCAACATAGAGACAGGGACATCCATGGCCACAATTACAGGACGTACTGCTCCAAAAGTATCTTCCTCTATTAGAATCTCAGATTTTTGCATCTATATCCCCCAATCCATCTTTCTCTAAAATAGAGTGTATCATGGCAGCTTTGCATTTTTCACCCTTATAAGCAAAAAAGGCTAGTAGAAATTCAAGTGAATATAAAATACCCCAACCATAAAAAAAGTGAAGCAAACGCGCGGCAATACAGAGCGGCTTCTGTGGTATGATAAAGATACACATTTTCAAATGTATTTCATCAGGAGAGATGGCATGAGCAACCGGGTTCAACGGGTGTTTATCTGTACAATACTTTTCCTCGGCAGCGCCTTGATAGCCAGCAGTACACCAACGTATGCGCATAGCGCGACACCCAACCAGACCCATTTCGTCCGACGACCCTCAGGAAGCGAGATGATGCCAGTGGTAGAGCCAGATTATATCTATAATCAGCTCTATACCATGGCCACCAGTTTTCAACACCGTGAATCCGGCTACGATAAGCAACTATCGGTCAAAATAAATGGACACGATGAATTTGCCAGCTACTGGTCGCAGGAGATAGCGCGCGATCTTCAGGGATTTGGAACCGCCAGCTATGCCGATAATTTCCCTGTGCGCGGATGGCGCTCGCGACCCACCACGGCACCGGGCACCAACGTTGAGGTGACGGTACCGGGCGACCTGCATCCAGAACAGGTCATTATTATTGGCTGCCACTACGACGGCATGGCCACATCCACCCAATCCGCCAACGACGATGCCAGTGGCTGCGCGATAGAGCTAGGCATCGCCAGAGCCCTGGGAACGTACTGGCGGCAACAGCATGTCGTGCCACAGCGCACCCTGCGCTTTGTCCTGTTTGATACCGAAGAACAGGGTCTCTACGGCTCCTACCACTACGTTAACGCAACGGTAAATGGGGACCTGAACAATATCGTGGCTATGTTTAATGAGGAGCAAAATGGCATCGCCTATCCGCTTCGCTACCTCGGGCAGCTACAAAATGCATTGATGCCTTTCTATATTGAACTCTCACCCGTTAGCGGTCCGCGCAGCGCGCAGATCAAGCAATTCAGAGATTTGATGGCCACTGCGGTGCCGGCTGTTTTTCAGCAGATACGTCAGCAGGGCGTCCAGACGCTGAGCTATCATGACAAGAGCGGGCATAATGTAGAACAGCCAATCTTCACTCCTGATCAGCTAAACAACGTAAAGCAGGAGGATGATAAGATAGGCTCCAGCGACCAGGTTCCCTTCACCCAGGCAGGCATTCCATGTGCCACCTTTGTGGGCAACTCAACGTATTACGATTATAGTGCCCCGCAGGCGTCATACCCATATGACCAGCCTACGGACACCATCCAACTTATGAATACGTTTGCCTCGGGCAACTCGATCAGGTCCGCCGCCCTGACGCTGGCCCTGGCGCTCCCGGCCATGCTAACCACCTGGATGCTCCAGCAACCATCTCTGCTAGGACAGTCCCCCGACAACGGGCATCCCTTAATAACAATGGAAGATATCGCCAGGTTGCAGACAGGGAACAACATGACCTTTACAGCCCAGGCGGCGCAGTCGCTCAAAGCGGAGGATGCTCCAGTATATCACTGGGACTTTGGCGATGGTCAGAACGCCAGCGGCACGAGCGTTCGCCATAGCTATACCAGTGATGGTACGTACACGCTAACGTTGACAGCAACCACGAAAACAGCTGTACAGCGCATAAGCAAAGAGCTTACGGTAGGCGCGCATAATCCAACGTATCCCAACCAGTATGACCGTTTTTATTCAACGGGTATTCCTCCCACAAACAAGATCGTACAACTACCGGAACCCGATAGAACGCTCTCTGACACGGTACAGCTGGCACCACACGCGCCCTGGACCACGGCCCTGGCATCAGGGCCAACGGGCAAAGAGAAGGAGCAATTACAGCAGGCAACAACTGCCCCCTTGCCATCTCAGAAAAAAGAGTCTATGATACCTGAGCCCTTCCTCTTCTTGCTCACCGCGTTGGTGCTTTTGCTTATCCCTGGTATCATTGGTAGCGTCATCTGGCGCAAACGCAGGCAACAAGATTGAGAGGTATGGATAAAATACACAGTAAAGCTTGACGACGCTATTCATAATAGACGTAGGTTGACTCGATAGTTACACAAAAAAGACCTGAAGAAATAAGGCAAACAACTTGACCCTAAGCCGGAGATCTACTATATGACAAAACCAATTTATGTAATGGGACATAAAAATTCCGATATGGATTCTGTCGCCTCTGCCTATGCATATGCGCATCTATTGCGTGCACAGGGAGAGGACCAGGCCATTCCAGCACGTCATGGGGACCTGAAGCCAGAGATCCGCTTTGTCCTTGATCGCTTTCATGTGGAACCACCTGAGGCCCTGGAAGATGTGTATCTGCAGGTACGTGACGTTATGCGCCGCGGCATTATTTCTGTATATGTCGATCAACCGGTGTTTGAAGCTGGACAATTACTACAGGAACATAATCGAGGCTCTATGCCGGTCGTCGATAAGGATAATTATGTCAAAGGCATGATCGCGCACGATGACCTGGCAAAACTGTTCTTTAATGATCTGGATCCTATGTCCCTCAATCGCATCCCATTGATTCGCGACAACCTGGTGCGCGTGTTGAAAGGCCGCATCCTGGTTGAAGGTCGCCGTGAACTGGGCAATCGTGTCCTGGTTGGAGCGATGGAAGCCGAGACGATGGTTGACTATATCGAGCCGGGATGCCTGGTGATTATCGGTGATCGCGAAAATGCCCAGATCAGGGCCATCGAGGCGGGCGCGGCCGCGCTGGTGGTTACCGGTGACCTGCTGGTCTCCGAACGCACCCTGGCGGCTGCACGGCAACACGGAGCGATGGTAATCAGCACCGCTCACCATACCTTTACGGCGATTCGCCTGATCAATCTCAGCATTAAAACGCAAGAGATCATGAACCGCGAGTTTACGTTTTGCCACCCCGATGATCATATGAGCGATGTGCAGCCGACGCTGGCACGTTTGCGTTCAATGCCCGTAGTAGATAATCAAGGGAAACTGGTGGGCTATATCTCGCGCACAGATTTGATTAAGGCCCGTCCGAAACGTGTCTACCTGGTCGACCACAATGAGCAGTCACAGGCGGTCGATGGCATCGAAGAAGCTGAATTGTTGGGCATTATCGACCATCACCGCATCGCCGATGTGCATACAAGCAAGCCAATCCTCTTCCGTGCCGAACCGGTTGGCTGTACGGGCACCATCATCACGGGACTTTATCACGAGGCTGACGTTAAGATTCCCAAAGACGTGGCGGGCTTACTATTGGCCGGCCTGCTCTACGATACCCTGATCCTGCGCTCACCCACCTGCACCGTGCGTGACGAGCGGGTCGCCGCCGAACTTGCCGCCATCGCGGGTGAAGATATTGAAGAGTATGGGCAGGCGATCTTCGCAGCCGCCGCCCAGGATCTGGCCGAGAAACCAGCCGAGGCCCTGATCACCTCGGACTTCAAGGAATTTACCGTGCGCGAGCACAAATTCGCCGTGGGCACGGTGGAGACTGCCAGTCCGACCGGCATTGAGTCGCGCATGGATGAGCTGAAAGAAACGATGAAACATATCGCGCAGGAACGCGGCTACGTTTCATTCCTCTTTATGATCGTCGATATTATCAATATGCGCTGTCACCTGTTGATTTGTGGCGGTGAAGAGGCGGTGGCGGAAGCCTTCAATCGGCCTCTAGAGTCTGATGGTAGCTCTATTATTGTCGAAGGCCTGGTATCGCGTAAAAAGCAGGTTGTGCCACAGCTTACACGCATTGAAGCCTTACTCACGGAAACGGCTAGCGTACGGTAATTAGCTCGTAAAGCTTGTGCTCTTGCCATGTGACATTCGCTATGTTACACTATGATACGACTTGGATACTCCTTGTTAGGTAGAAGTAACTATTGCAAATTTTTAACAATTGCTCCGCAGTACGCAGTATGTCCTTTTTGTAGTTAAAATTCAATAGGTTGCTTCTACCATGGTTCGGTCACGATGTACCTGCGATCAATGTTGATACGCAAACAGCTTCTTATCTTCTCATAAGGAGGACATTTTTATCGTGAGCAACTATATCTGGGTTCCAATCGTAGTGGGAGTTCTTGCTGTAGCGTTTGCTGGCTACCTGGCCAGCTATGTATTGCGCAAAGATACCGGCACTCCTGCCATGCAAAAGGTTGCAGACGCTATTTTTAAAGGGGCAATGGCGTTCCTCAACCGACAGTATCGTACTATCGCTCTCCTTTCCATAGTGGCGGCGGTGGTGGTTGCAGGGGTACTCTATCTTCTTAGTAATGGAAGCGAAGCCGCAAAGTTTGACCTTGCCTGGCGTACGGCTATCGCCTTCCTGATCGGCGCATTATGCTCAGGAGTTGCCGGCTACATTGGCATGTATGTTGCGGTAAAGTCTAACAGTCGCACGGCCAGCGCCGCGACCCGCAGTCTGGGTGAAGCCTTGATGGTCTCGCTGCGTGGTGGCGCGGTCTCTGGTTTCCTGGTGGTGGCTCTCTCACTGCTGGGTGTCTCCCTCATCTTCCTGCTCTATAGCATCGGCAATACCATCGATAAGGTTCCGTCCCTGATCGTTGGCTTTGGATTTGGAGCCAGCTTCGTGGCGCTGTTCGCGCAGCTCGGCGGCGGCATCTATACCAAGGCAGCCGATGTGGGGGCCGACCTGGTCGGTAAGGTTGAGGCTGGCATTCCAGAGGATGACCCGCGCAATCCGGCCGTTGTCGCCGACTTGGTGGGCGATAACGTTGGTGACTGTGCCGGTCGTGGCGCCGACCTCTTCGAGTCTACCGCGGCCGAAAACATCGGCGCGATGATTCTGGGCGTCGCCCTCTATCTGGCCACCAAAAATCCCGGTTGGATCCTCTTCCCTCTGGTGGTGCGTGCCTTTGGTTTGATCGCCTCGGCCATTGGCCTGCTCTATATCAGGCCGTCGGTCGTCATCGAGCCGGACAAAGCGGCCGGTCGCGATCCAGGCGAGATCGCCATGAAACAGCTCAACATTGGTTACTATATCACCTGCGCCCTTTCGGTGATCGGAGTCTTTGTTGTCAGTTACCTGATGCTCGGTGGTGAGTCGCTGCGTAGCAACAGTCTACCCGCCTGGGTCTGGTTTGGTCTGGCTGGTACCGTTGGTATTCTTCTTAGTATTGCTTTCGTTTATATTACCCAGTATTATACAGCCGGCACCTGGCGCCCGGTACGTGAGATTGCCAGTGCGACGCTGACCGGGCCCGCCACCACCATCATTACCGGTATCGCGGTCGGCTTCGAGTGTACCGCCCTACCGGTACTGGCTATCGCTGCTGCCCTGGGCCTCTCCTTCTTCTTTGGCAGCCAGGTTACCATTCCGGTCATCGCCAGCATCAATCCTGGCGTGATCAATGTTGGTGGCATCTTCGGCACCGCGGTAGCAACGATGGGTATGCTGATGAGCTGTGCTTATATCCTGGCCATGGATACCTTCGGACCCATTACCGATAATGCCGGCGGTATTACCGAAATGAGTGGCGAGGCGGAATCCGTGCGCGATATCACTGATGCGCTGGATGGCGTTGGCAATACCACCAAGGCTCTGACCAAAGGCTATGGCATTGGTTCGGCCGCCCTGGCCGCCTTCCTGCTCTTCAGCGCGTATCTGGATGTGCTCTACTCATATAAGAGGACACCGGATGTGTATCGCGTTGACCTGGCCAATATCCTGGTGTTTATCGCGGCCCTGATCGGGTTGACCCTGATCTTCTTCTTCAGCTCCCTGGCGATCCGTGCTGTAGGAGAAGCCGCCAAGCGCATGATCGAAGAGGTGCGCCGGCAGTTCCGCGAGAATCCCAAGATTATGGCAGAACGGGTTGAAGACAGGGTCGATCCTGATTATGCCCGCTGCGTCGATATCAGTACTCGTGGCGCGCTACGAGCCATGGTCCTTCCTGGTGTCGTGGCGGTCCTCACTCCGGTCCTGGTTGGTGTCATTCTGGGGCCACAGGCGGAGGCGGGTCTGCTAATGGTTGGTACGATGGGCGGTATCGTACTGGCCCTGGTGCTCAATAACGGTGGTGGCGCCTGGGACAATGCGAAGAAATATATCGAAGCCGGCTATCTGCGCGTCAACGCGGATGGCGAGATGGTAGGTCGTACTGATACTAGTGGCGTCGTTTTAGGCAAGAAGAGTGAACCGCATAAGGCTAGCGTCGTTGGCGATACCGTCGGTGATCCTTTTAAGGATACCGCCGGCCCCTCACTGCACGTGCTGATCAAGCTTTTGAGCACCATCACCCTGGTGCTCGCGCCACTGTTCATTGCTCTACACCCATAACTATTCCATCCGTTACTGATTAGCAAAGGCGTTCTCGATCTCGGCAAGGAGATCGAGAACGCCTTTTCCATGCGCTCCACGGAATTGTTCCGCTTTCATCGCCCTCACCCGTATAACACATATGGAAGAATTTAAAACATAAAAGGGAGGGAATGATGGAACATTCATCATCACACCTTAAGACATACGTATGGGGCTGGCTTTATATGTGTCTGCTACTCTGTCTGACACTGGCGGGATGCAGCACCACTTCAAAATCAATCACGATCAGCCTCGGTAGCACGGCTACCCAGCCACCCGCGGCAGCCGATACCAACACCTCCACTACAGGAGCACAGGGGGTCAAACTCTATATTGAGCCGGACGCAGGTGAGAAGGTAATTACCAATGAGATCAATGGTGCCCAAAAATCGGTCTGGCTGGAAATATATCTGCTGACCGACAAGAAGGTCATCACTGCACTGGAAGATGCCGCCCACCGTCGCGTTGATGTGCGCGTGATGCTGGAGGTACATCCCTACGGCAGCGGTTCGGTCTCACCACAACAAACCATGGAGAAACTGCGGGCAGCAGGCATCAAGACACAGGCGACCAGTCCAGATTTCGCCTTGACCCATGAAAAAGGGATGATCATTGATGGTCAGACAGCCTATATCATGACCAGCAATTTTACTAACACGGCCCTTGGCAACAGCAAATATACGCTCAATCGTGAGTATGGCATCATCGATAACAACGCGCAGGATGTGAAAAGCGTGCGGGATATCTTCAATGCCGATTGGAACCGCCAGCCATTTAAGCTCAATAATCCACACCTGGTTGTCAGCCCGCTCAATGCGCACTCGACCTTTCTCTCACTCATCGGAAGCGCACAGAAATCAGTCTCCATCGAAGCGGAAGAGATGCAGGATAGCCGGGTAGAACAGGCTCTGACAACCGCCGCCCGCCGTGGTGTGAAGATCCAGATCGTCCTTCCTGACTCCTCTAGCGATAGCAATCGTGAGGGGATCAGCACGATCAAAAAAGGAGGGATACAGGTAAAGCTGGATAAGCGGCTGTATATGCATGCGAAGATCATCATAGTCGATCAACGCAAAGCCTTTGTGGGTTCCGAGAATATCTCAACCGCCTCGCTGGACAAGAATCGCGAACTCGGCATCATCGTGTCCGATGCCCCGGTTATCAATGCACTCAACCAGACATTCCAGGCGGACTGGCAGGTCTCTGACAAAGCATAACGCACGTCCGTGATAGACACGATCTTATAGATCGTGGTAGGATAACATCCAGCAACCAGGAGGCAGGCCCGCATAGACCTGATACACAACTTCATACACCGTTTACCTGTTGTGGGGGAGAGGAGAAAGAAGCTCCCCCACCCACCAGACAACGCGCAAAGGAGAATCAAAACAGTGTTCGGGAATAGTATGAAACGTGCTTAATTGCACTCCACGGGCGCCAATGAACGGGGAAGGTTCTATCATGTTGGTGGTTTCAAAGGAGGCCAGTGGTACAACCGCCAACTGGACACAATCCGATCCAAGCGAGATCGGTGTCAGAAGAAGTCACGTCGCTCTAAGCATCTGAGCAAGGTGTATAAGCGCGTGAGTGAGAAAAAACGTCGAAAACAACGGGATAGCTTGCATAAAGCATCCCACCTGATCGCCCACCGTCTGGTTGAAAGAACTGTGGTGGTTGGAGATCTTTCGCAACGAGACATGGTGATGAAAAAGCATCGGGAAAAGAAGAAGCGGCTCAACCGTCTGGTGTTCAATGATTGGGGACTGTATACCTTCATGACCATGCTCACCTATAAATGTCAGTTGTATGGGAAAGATCTTCAGGTGGTAGATGAACGCGATACGTCGAAAATGTGCAGCGGGTGTCGACATCTGCAAGCCATGCCGTTATGGAAACGAACGTATCGTTGCGTGGAATGTGGACGTGTCATGGATCGCGATGAGAACAGCGCGGTCAACATCATGACAGGGTTCCTTGCCCGGCTAGGGCCACACACTCCATCGAGTGCGGTGTACTGCACGAGGGTCAAAACAGCGGAGAAGTCACGCAGGCTTCCTGTCCGGCCCAAATGCAGCAATTGAATCTGTTTGAGAGTGCGTAAACACTTTTGAGTAGATTTTGAAAGGCAGTTTTAGCATGGTTACTGAAGTCGCTATTTTTATCGCCTTACCAGGCAAAGAGGAAGAGCTCGGTCAGGGAATTATTCAAGGCATCGAGTTTATCCGTCAGCATCCAGAATGTATTTCGGCCAATGCCACCCGTTGCCTGGAGAAACCGGGCCGCTATATGCTCTCCGTTGTCTGGTCTTCCCTGGAAGCCCACGTTAACGACTTCCGCAATAGCGCGTTGTTCGCGCAGTGGCGCGCGCCCATCAACGGCCTGTTTGAAGAAAAACCAGAAGTTTACCACTACCAGGCGTACTAAAAAGAATTACCTGGAAAGAGAGTACGTATACAAACTTTTGGCAGGAGAGAAAAGTATGTCCGATGTCCATGATGGGCGCACAGAGAGCGAGCAGGTAGAGAATACTGCGCACGCGCCGGAGCAGACGGGAGAAAAAGACGCGGAGGAACAGCTAGAAATCCATCTGGCTGAACTGCGGCATCAAATTGAAGAGGCAAACTATCAATATTTCGTCAATGATAACCCGATTTTGACGGATGCCGAGTATGATCAGTTGATGATTGAGCTTCTGCGTATCGAGCGTGAGCATCCTGAATTGCAGACGCCTGATTCGCCCACACAACGTGTGGGGGCGGGTCCGATCCAGGATGTTCCCCAGCATGTCCATCCGGTACCAATGCTCAGCCTGGCCAATGCGCGCAGCGAAAAGGAGCTCCTGGATTGGCATCGACGCGCGCAGAATATTTTGCCCAACGTGACCTTTAGCTATGTCTGTGAGCTAAAGATTGATGGGCTGGCGATGGCTCTGACGTATGAAGAGGGGCGCCTGGTGACTGGTGCTTCTCGTGGCGATGGCATGGTAGGCGAAGATTGGACGCCCAATGTGCGCACGATCCGAACCATTGCCCATAAACTGCGCGGCAAACATGTGCCATCTAAAGTAGAGGTGCGTGGTGAAATCTATATGCCGATCAAGAGCTTTGAGCAGCTCAATGAAGAGATGAGCGATACCCGTTTATTCGCCAATCCGCGTAATGCCGCCGCGGGTTCGCTGCGCCAGAAAGATGCGCGCATCACGGCGACCCGCAACCTGAGCTTCTTCGGCTATCAGATCGGCTACGTCGATGGGATGCGCATCAACAGCCAGTGGGAAGCGCTGGAGATGATTAAAGAATGGGGATTTCCCGTCAACCCACACATTGAGCTTGCGCCGGATCTGGATGCGGTCATGGCATACTGCAATAAATGGGAGAAAGAGCGCTTTAATCTGCCCTATGAGATTGACGGGGTGGTTATCAAGATCAATGACCTGGCCCATCAGGAAGAGCTAGGAACGGTAGCCCGCGATCCACGCTGGGCCATCGCCTTTAAGTATCCTCCTATCCAGGTTGCCACAAAGCTCCTGGACATTCGTGTCAATGTTGGTCGCACCGGCGCGCTTAATCCCTGGGCGGTGTTAGAGCCGGTTAATATTCGCGGCGTGACGGTCTCGCGGGCGACATTGCACAATGAGGGGGATATCCAGCGCAAGGACCTGCGCATCGGTGACTGGGTACTGGTCGAGCGCGCCGGAGAAGTCATCCCCCAGGTCGTTAAGCCGGTCGTGGAGCGACGCACTGGAGAGGAACAGGTCTACCATCTGCCGGACCGCTGCCCGTTCTGCGATACACCGATCGTGCGCATTCCAGACCAGGCGATGGCCTACTGCCCCAACAAAGAGTGTCCAGAACGCGTCTTGCAAAGCGTGATCCACTTTGTGTCCAAGGGAGCGATGGATATCGAGTCGATCGGCGAGAAGATGGCTGAGCAGCTTGTCAATGCCGGTTACATCAAATCACTCTCGGACTTCTATCACCTGACCGAAGAACAACTGCTGGCGTTGGAGGGTGTGAAGAAGAAGAGTGCGGACAACATGCTCAACGCTATCGAGGCCAGTAAAAAACGACCCTTCTGGCGCGTACTCTTTGGCCTCAACATTCGCTACATCGGTGAAAAATCGGCCCAGCTACTGGCCACCGCCTTTGGCAGCATCGATGCGTTAAAACAGGCCAGTGCCGAAGAGATCATTAAAGTACCTGGCGTGGGTCCTGAGATCGGCCAGAGCGTCTATAGCTGGCTACAGGATAGTGATAACCTGGCCTTGATCGAAAGGCTACGTGAAGCGGGTCTGACACTGGAAGAGGAATCCATAGAACAGACCGGTCCCCTAATAGGACAATCGTTCCTGCTCACCGGACGCCTGCATACGATGACCCGTGGGGCGGCGGAAGAGGCCATTGTCCAACTGGGAGGTAAGATTGCGACTGGCGTCAGCAAGTCGCTCAGCCACCTGGTTGTGGGTGAAGACCCAGGCTCCAAACTGGCCAAGGCGCAAAAAGCGGGCGTGCCCATCCATGATGAGGAGTGGCTGGTCAATCTGCTCAAAGAGCACACTGAAGCTTAAATACAGACCAACGATGGGATGATGGTGTTGACCATCATCCCTGCTGTTCTTTTTTGGGCTCTCGCAACTAGGCCGGCAGTACACGCGACTGGGATAATAAATGCTGCGCGCCCTGATCGATACCGACAATATAGGTCCCTTGAAAGTTCTTTATCACGGTTGCACCATTATTATCAGTTTCAGTGGCCGCGAAATTTACGCTGATCCTGTAGGTCCCGTTATCTCCCGCAGCTACATCAGTAATCGTGACATCATCATGCTGCGTGTTCGCAAAACCATTGGCGAACTGGTCATATGGGTTCTTATCCTGATAATCCTTTGCCCAGTGGTTGTAGGCGTCCCTATAATTGCGTTGATTAATGTCGTCAAAATAGCCTGTTACAAATTTACGGGCACTATCAGCGGTAACCACCGGCGTCGGGGTTGGCGTTGGCGTTGGCTGCTTCGTAGGAGTTGGTGTTGGCGTTGCTGGCCGCGTCGTAGGGGTCGGATTTTGCCTGGCCTGTCCAAATGTGCCCTCGATAATCCGGGGAGCCAGGATGACGCCAACGATACACAGCGCCACGACGATTACGACGGCCAGCAGCCAGCCCGTCCAGGCCGAGGATCTTCTACGCGGTTCTACGTATTGACTTTGATTATAGGCTTGACCTTGATTGTAGGCGGTCTCAGCCTCTTGTAGATGGTAGTTCGGCGGCAATCCCTGAGAGCTTGGGTAGGCATTGGGACCGGGATAAGAGAAACCACCATGGGGAGTCTGTGCCGAGCCCACAGGCTGGTTATAGGGGACCGGCCCCTGAGAAGCATCTAAGGGATAAGCGAGTGGCGCGTTTGGCATGCTACCATGCGGCGTGTGAGGCACATAGCCAGGGCGTGGCGCATCGATTGGATAATAGTTGGGCGCGGAGGGATGCGAGTTGGGAAGCGCATAGTTGCTTTGAACAGGCGGCCATTCAGGCGAGGAGGTCGAGCGTGAGGCATTGGCTGCCCGTTCAGTAGCCTGCAATCCCTGCGAAAGTGCGTTTGAAGCTCCGATAGCATGGCGCACAGCTTCAACCATCTCTCGCGCCGATTGATAGCGAGCGTCCGGATCTTTGGAGATGGACTTCTGCACCACAGCATTGAGAGCCAGCGGGATACCAGGATTCAACTGGAGAAGCGATGGCGGCTGATCGTTGATATGCATAGCCGCAATGAAGAGCGGCGAGCCACCCTGAAAAGGTACCTGGCCGGCCAGCATCTGAAACAGAACGATCCCTAGCTCATAGAGGTCGGCGCGATAGTCGACGCTGCGCCCCTGTACCATCTCAGGCGCCATATATTCAACCGAACCTAGAAACTGTCCTACCGCCGTTAAAGAAGGGTCAGACAGGTTGCTCACACTGCTGTCCCGCGTAATGCGCGCGATACCAAAGTCAACCAGTACCAGGCGACCGTCCGCATGGAAGAGCATGTTGGCGGGCTTAACATCGCGGTGTACGATCTTATGGTCATGGGCATATTGCAGGGCTGATCCAGCCTGTTCGATGTATTTGAAAGCCTCCTGAGGAGAGAGACGGCCTTTCTTTTCCAGCAGATTGCGCAGACTACCGCCCCTTAGATAGGGCATCACCAGGTAGGCCAGCCCATCCTGTTCCGCGTATTCATAGATGGGCAAAATATTCACGTGATCGAGCTGAGCAATAACATTGGCCTCGCGGCGGAAACGGGCCAGGAATTCCTGATGGGCATCGGAATAGATGCCCGCACCCGATCGTAAAACCTTGACCGCCACATCACGCACAGGACGCGTCTGGTGCGCGCGATAGACCACCCCCATCCCACCAGAGCCAATGACTTGCTCCAGGACACAGGTTCCGAGTTGTTTCCCGACGAGGTGATCATTACTTTCCATGAAAAAATATCCACTTCTTTAATTTTTTGTATGCTTTAGCATGCACTGAACTAAAGCACCCCCATCTACACCACCCTCATCTGCATAGACGTGATACCCATCGACTATTTGCTTGTGATTTGTCTGGCCGCGCCACGCTATCTCAAACAACGTTCATCTCTGTCTGGACACAACGCCTTCTCTCTTAATAAACGACGAGGTGTTTGCGAATGTATCAAAACAGGTACTGATCTAGCGCTCTTTGGCGATGTAGCTGCATCCATAATTTATAAAAAATAAGCCAGGCAAGTCAAATGCAGCATTGACCTGCCTGGCCCATCACGCTCTTATTTACATGAGGCTTAGATGTATTTCATCTCTACATAACGGGCACGCAGGGCATTGACCTGCGACTTCACGTTTTTGCCGCGTACGCTCTCGTGAATCAACTGCGCCAGTTCGGCCATGGAGTGCTCGTCCATACCAAAACGCGTCATCTCGGATACGCCGATGCGCAGGCCCGAAGGATTGCGCGGATCAGCATCACCAGGCAGCATGTTATAGTTCAGGATGATATCGCTCTCCTCCAGCCGCCTGGCGACCTCGACGCCTCCACCCCATTGCGCCACGTTGACGGCGATCATGTGGCTGCGGGTATAGCCGAACTCGCGCGCCTCCACCGGTGTCCCCAGTTCATCCAGGCTCCGCCCCAGCGCCTGCGCGTTGCGCACGATCTGTGCCGCGTATTCATGTCCATAACGCTGCATCTCACGCGTGGCTACCAGCAAGGCGGGTAGGGTATGCAGATGATGATTGCTCGATGAGCCGGGGAACACGCCCCGATCGGCGGGTTGCCAGTATTTTTTAATGGCGGCGGCATCCTCCAGGTTGGATAAGATGACACCACGTTGCGGCCCTGGAAAGGTTTTATGCGTGCTACCGGTCATCCAGGTCGCGCCTTCCTGTAAGGGGGATTGAAACTGTCCGCCGGCAACCAGGCCCAGCACGTGCGCCCCGTCATAGAGAACCGGGATCTCTTTGGTTTTACAGAAAGCGGCGATCTCTGAAACAGGCTCAGGAAATAAGAACAGGCTCTTTCCCAGGATCACCAGTTGTGGATTGAGCTGATCAACCAGTTCAATGGTTTTCTGGGCATCTACATGATAGCGATCTTCCGTCAAGGGCAGGTAATGAAGGTTGATCGAGTGCTCACCACCGATTTTGAGCGACTGACCGCGATTCTGAATGCGTCGACCAAACACGCCGACCGCCCCGTGGCTGATGTGCCCACCAGCATCAGTTGAATTCGCGATCACAGTATCCCCACCGCGCAAAATGCTCAGAGCCAGGGCGGTATTGGCCGCGTTCCCGCTGATCGGGCGCACATCCGCCTGCCTGGCATGGAAGAGCTTTAGCAGTTCCTGCTCAGCCATGCGCTCGATTTGATCGATATAGCGCGTCCCCTGGTAATAGCGATTCACCTGCTCACCCTCGTTGGGATGTCCTTCTGCGTAGCGACCCATAAAATCCGACGTCTGAACGCGCCGCACCGCCTCACTGGGGGTGTTCTCGCTGGCAATTAAGTTAATTGTCTGCGTCTGACGCCATGTATCCTGCTGCTGAATAATAGCTTCGATGTCATGTATGTCGATGGTCATATCTGCAAAGCTCCCTTCCGCTAACCGCGTCGAACAAATATGCTTCCAGTATAGCACAACGCTTTTGTGAGCAATGACCTGTGCCGACGGCACCACCTATCCATGGGCAGGCAGTAAACATGAGTCCTCAATGTGTCGATGATAGTGAGAATAGAACGTCGGTGCGGCACACATCGGCACGAATTTGAATGAGCGCAATTCTTCAGAAAATGATTTTTGCATTAAATAAACAAAAACGTGCAGAATAAAGAAAAAAGCGCCACCATATCGTGATTTGATGTGCAGTTGAACATGTTGCGTAATTTTGATATACTAGGTCTACACCTACGAAATGAGATGGGATAAGTGCACGACTTTTCTCAGTACCGCAAACAGCCATTCGCGTGGCCGCGCCGCACTGGTGGTCTATGGCAGACCCCTCGATACTTGTCTGATCCAGGCCATTGCTGCGTAGAAACTCAGGAGGATTGGGTTTTATGAAGGTTTATCCGGCGGAACACATTCGCAACGTAGCGCTCATTTCTCACGTTGGAGCTGGCAAAACATCCCTCATCGATGCCGCATTGTATGATAGTGGCGCAGTCACTCGCCATGGAAAAGTAGATGAGGGCACCTCGGTCGTTGACTATGATCCTGAAGAACTGAAACGACGCATGTCTTTGCAGGTTAAAGCCTTGCCAGTGGAATGGAACGACCACAAAATTAATTTTATCGATACCCCTGGCTATCCCGATTTCGTTGGAGAGGTAAAGGCGGGTCTGCGCGTTGCCGATGCGGCACTGGTGGTGGTAACTGCGGAAAAAGGGGTGGAAGTAGGGACCGAACTTACCTGGCAATATGCTGATGAACGCAACCTTCCCCGTATCGTCCTGGTCAATAAACTCGATCGCGAAAATACCTCATTTGAGCAAGCTTTGACTTCATTGCGCAACCAGTTTGGTTCCAGAATTGTTCCCCTACAGCTCCCCATTGGCGAACAGGCGAGCTTTAATGGTGTGGTCGACCTGGTAACGCAAAAAGGGTATACCTTTGAGGGCGGCAATAGCGTACAGGAGGTCTCTGTCCCCTCGCAACTTGAAGACCAGATCGCGACGTATCGCGAACAATTAATCGAGGCAGCCGTAGAGAGCGATGACACCATCATGGAAAAGTTCCTGGAGGGTGAGACGCTCAGTGATGAAGAGATCAATGCTGTCATCAAAAAAGGAACCCGGAGCGGCACGATCATTCCGGTTCTATGCGGCTCGGCCAGCAAGAATATCGGCGTGCAGACGCTCATGGATACGATTGTAAACTACCTGCCCAGTCCACTGGATGCCGTGGCTGAAGATGCCGCGGCCTTTGGCGATAATGTTTCTACCTTTATCTTTAAGACCACGAACGCGCAGGTGGGTACGATATCATCTTTCCGCGTCTTCAGTGGCACGCTCAAAGCAGATATGCATCTCACCAATGTGGGAACCAGGGCTGATGAACGCATGAGCCAGTTGATTATCCAGCATGGGAAAACGCAGGAACCCACCACAGAGATCCCCGCCGGCGATTTCGGGGCGGTTGCCAAGCTATCAAACAGCCATACCGGCGATACGCTGACGAGCAGTAAAGAGATCAGCACGCCACTCGATTCCATTAATCTGCCGCTCCCGTGCTATACCGTCGCGATTGTGCCGCATAGCCAGGCCGACCTGGACAAGATGAGCAACGCCCTGGCGCGTATCGTCGAAGAGGATCGCACCATTCGTGTCTCACGCGACCCCGAGACGGCCGAAGTGCTGCTGTCCGGCATGGGTGAGACGCATATCCAGATCCTGGTTGAAAGCATTAAGCGCAAATACTCGGTTGACCTGCAGACCCACGATCAACGCATCTCGTACCGCGAGACGATTCGCAAGAAGGTGCGCGCCAATGGACGCCATAAACGCCAGAGCGGCGGCCATGGACAGTTTGGTGATGTGTGGCTGGAGATCGAGCCATTGCCACGTGATAGTGAGCAACCCTTTGTGTTTGAGGATAAAATTGTGGGCGGCGTCGTGCCGGGTCAGTTCATCCCTGGAGTCGAAAAGGGCATCCGCGAATCGCTCAAGCGGGGCTTTATCTCTGGTCACCCCATGGTATACGTCAAGGTGGCACTGGTTGACGGCAAGTACCACCCGGTGGACTCCTCAGCGCAGTCGTTTGAGGTGGCCGCCTCACTGGGTATGCAAGAAGGCGTGCCGCAGGCCAATCCAGTGCTCCTGGAACCCATCATGAACGTGACTATTGAGGTTCCAGAGCAAAACATGGGTGATGTCATGAGCGACATTAATACCAAGCGCGGCCATGTAATGGGTATGGAGTCGCTGGAAAATGGGATGCAGCGTATCACAGCCGCGGTCCCACAGGCAGAGATGCTGCACTATGCCACCGATCTGCGCTCCATCACGCAGGGACGAGGTAGCTTCAGCATGGAATTTAGCCAGTACTCGGAAGTACCGCCAAACGTCCAGCAAGAGATTATAGCCTCGCACAAAAAACAGGAAGAAGCTGCCCATAAATAATATGGAGTGAAGAGCGGGAAGGCGACCACCCCGGCCGGGATGGTCGCCTTCCCGCTCTTCACTTACAAATGCCTATCTAGAACCCATCAGATGCCGACGCATGTTGCGGGAGTTGAGGGCATAGAACCCAAGGGCAAGCAGGATCAGCAGACAGGCCACGGCACAGACACCATTCCACCTGGCTATGCTCCAGCCAAAGGTACCCAGGATAGATCCGATGGAGCCACCCACGAAGTAGATAAACATGTAGACGGTATTCAAACGATTGCGGGCCGCGGGCTGCAGGCTATAGACGCGTGCCTGGCTGGAGATTTGGTTCGATTGCGTGCCCAGGTCGAGCAGAATAGTGCCGACGACCAGTCCGAATAGCCACTGGCCGGTCAACCACATCAACACGAAGGCGACCAGGATAATGACCAGGCCCATCCCATTGGCCAGCCTTGGGTCGCGGCGATCGGCGAACTTGCCAACAAACGAGGCCGCCAACGCGCCCGTGACGCCCACCAGGCCAAACAATCCGGCGACCTCACTACCAAAGTGATAGGGAGGGGTCTCCAGGAAGAATGAGAGCGAAACCCAGAAGACGCTAAAGGCGGCAAAAGCCAGAGCTCCGAACAGCATCGTCTCGCGTAGGACCGGCTCGTCCCGCACCAGATCCCATAGCGATCGCAGCAACTGCGGATAGCTCATGGTGTCCTTTTTCGCCCGATCACTGGGCAGCAGGAGACGCATCGCAACGGCAAGCAGGATCATCATGGCGGCCGCGATCCAGTACATGGACCGCCATCCCAGGTAATTCGCGACGATACCGCTCACGGTACGCGCCAGCAGAATACCGATCAGCAGGCCGCTCATAACGGTCCCGACCACCTGGCCACGAGCCTTCGGCGGCGCCAGGTGGGCTGAATAGGGAATAATCAGTTGCGGCACAACCGTCGTCACCCCCACCAGGAAACTGGCCACCCCGACCATCACAATTGATGAAGCGCTGGCCATCCCGATCAACGCCAGGGTAACCGCACACAACATACCCACAATCAATGTTCGCTGATTATATTTGTCTCCCAGCGGAATAATAAATAGCAGACCACAGGCATAACCGATCTGACTTAATGTAGCGATAAATCCCATTTCATTGGCCGAAACGGCAAACTCATGACCCATGTTTGCCAGTAACGGCTGTATATAATATAAATTCGCGACCGAGATAGCGCATGCAGTAGACATAATCAATACTAATCGTCTATCCACCGTGGCGATTTCGCCCCGCCGCACCTCAGCCACTTCAGGCGTTTGTTCCTCAAGCAGCTCTTTATCCAAGCAATACTTTCCTTCCTCGCTAAGCAATATCCATCAATTTGACTATAACAAAGAAGGGCCACCATTTTATTGCATGCGTATGCAATAAAATGGTGGTGTAGAACGTGCTTTGTGTGCCTACGGCGCTCATCTGAATAAGTAAAACATGAGACATCCCGAATTTTAAGGTCGGGCTTGTAAAAAGACACCTCCTGAGCGAGACTGAAGAAAGCAACCAACCATCATTCAGTCAATCCAGGAGGTGTTGTTCATGTCATCCCAGTATCTCACACGGCTTGAGGAGCCACAAGTTCCACCATATCCCCCTGCCGAGATGGCTCAGGGATTGTACACCGCTCTCGCTCGGTTTCTAGCTCCGTTGCTCATGGAAGCTGATACCCGCATGGACAAACGACTGGTGCGCACGATGTTGCACACGGTCGCAGTGATCTTGACCTTTCGTGATCGCGTCAATGGCTTGCTCCTCTCGGAAATGGGCGGCTATCTCGAAACGCCTGACAAAGCCCCGGCAGGCACCAAGCGCCTGTCTCGGCTGCTGCATTGTCGCAAATGGTCCGCTGAGCTGATCCGCTCGTATCTGTGGCATCGAGCCAGCCAGCGCCTCACAAGGTGGAAACAGATGGGAAGGGATGTGCTGGCGCTGTGGGATGAGAGCGCCTGGGAGAAACCAGAAAGTATCGCCTCCGATGATCTTGCCCCGGTGCGCTCAAGTAAAGCGGCGCGACTCACCCATATCAAAAAGGGCTACTACACCCCACCGCGTGGCCCCATTTTTGTGCCGGGCCTCCATTGGCTGGCCGTGGTCCTGGTCGGTAGCGAGCAGCAAGACGACCCGCCTGAACTAGCCAGCATGCGGTGGTGGACCAGCCGTGGGGCGCGCGCCTCCTTCAAACGCGATGAGCAAGCCAAACTGTTGCTGCAAGGCGTTCTGCTCTGGGGACGCGAGGTGATGCATGTCTTTGATCAAGGCTTCGCCAGCAGTTTCTGGCTGGGTCTGTTGCTGGCGTTCTCGTTGCGCTTTGTGCTGCGCTGGAACAAAGACTATCAGCTCGTGGATGCCCAGGGTCAGCGACGTGCAGCCTGGAAAATCACCCGCGGCAAACGAGGATGGCAAGAACGCTGGGTGTGGGATTGCCGTCGTCACCAGTGGGTCATGGGCAGCATTCTTGCCTTTCCGGTGACGCACCCCGACCATCCTGAGCAGCCCTTGTGGTTGGTCGTAGCTCGGCGCAAAGGTGGCTTGCCCTGGTATCTGCTCACCGCCGAGTCCATCACCACCGCGGAAGATGCCTGGCGGATCATGTTTGCCTATGCGCGTCGCTGGCAGATCGAACTGACCTGGAAAGAAAACAAGAGCGAATTGGGCTTCCAAAGCCCGCGGCTCTGGGAGTGGGAGCCGCGAGAAAAACTGCTGCTGTTGGCGGCGCTGGCCTACGCCTTTCTGCTGAGCCTGCTGGCGCCGTTTTACGAACTCTTACGCCGCTGGCTGTTGCGGCACTACTGTCATCGCACAGGCCGTCATGCCCGGCAAGCACACCAGCCGTTTGCACGGCTGCGCCTGGCCTTGAGTCGGTTGTGGCAACGGATCCCTGCGCGCTGGGAGGAGGTAGCTGGCCGGCCCCGGCCCCAGCCTCGCGTCCAGATCATCATGCTCTGAGGTGGTGTGGAGGTTCCCCACGTGACGAGAGACGCTCTGGTCGGCATCGGCTGACCATGTGGGCGTGTGTCCGGTGTTCATCGGGTACAACGCGTCTTGCCAACAGAGGATGCGAATGCGTGCGAAAAGAGCATACCCCTAGGCCCTGTGGAAGCCGCTGGGATGCTTTGGGAGTGGAAAGTCGATTGACCAGCTCCTTTCTCTTTTTCCGTTTTTTGGCACAGTGGTGCTTTTCAGCGAGCCAAACGGGGAAAGCACGTTGTTCTGCAAGAGAAGAGAAGCGAGCAGTTCTCCTTCAAAAATGGAGAACTGCTCGCTTCTTTCACAAGTTCATCCCTAAAATTTGGGATGTCTCATGTTTTACTTATTCAGATCTTATTTCAGTCTTCCAGATTCAGCCAGCGGACTTCTTCGGGGGTCAGTTCAACCGTCAGGGCGGGCAACGAGGTGCGCGTCTCCGACAGCTGGCGTGGTCCGATCAGAGGGAAGGTCGGGAATGGCTGATTCAGGACGTAGGCCAGAGCGATATTAATGGGAAGTACCCTGCGCTCTTTCGCCATCTGCTGCACACGCTCCAGGCGTTTGAAGTTATCTTCACTATACCAGCAGCGTACCAGTTCCGCGTCAGAATGATCATCAGGATGGGCACGACCGGTAAAGAAGCCACGAGCCTGGCTTGACCAGGGCATAATGGGCATCTGCGTCTTCTCTAACCAGGCGCGTGATTTGGGATCGGAGGCTGCGATACAGCCCGCCCAGACAGGGTCTACCATGCGTGCCAGGCTGAAGTTGTTGCTGATGGCCGAAAAACCACTCATACCATGGGCGGCCGCCCAGTCGTTGGCTTCCTGCAGACGTTCAATCGACCAGTTGGAGGCGCCAAAGACGCGCATGCGTCCGGCGTTTTTGTGTTCGTTGAGCACAGTGATAAACTCACCCACTGGAATATCGGTGTTGTCACGGTGCATCATGTAGATATCTACATAGTCGGTCTGCAGACGATCCAGACTCTGCAAGAATTGGGAAGCGAGGGCCTGGGGATTACAATGGGGTGTATGTGCACCTTTATCCAGAATTACCACCTGCTCACGCAGGCCACGACTTTTGATCCACTGACCAAGAATCTTTTCGCACAGGCCACCACCATAGATATAGGCACTGTCGAAACAGTTGCCGCCCTGCTCGATGAAATCATCGAACATGACCGATGAGTGAGGCCAGTTGACCTGGTTATCGACACCCATCACCAGACGTGAAACGGGCTTCTCAACGCCTTCAATGCGGCCATATTTCATGATGCTCTGCGGCCGTACCTTCAGAGGTCGTTTGTGCACCGGGAGATGCTGATCGGGCCCCTGTGGATGCTCAAATGGATAGGTCAAGCCGATCGCTGCGCGCCATTGATCCAATGTGCGCATATTGCCCAGTGTATCTTCCCAGCTCATGGTCGGAGATTGGCGTTCCGCCAGGTACTCGGCCACCGTATCGGCTTCCAGCCCATAAAGATCCTCGGTCTCAAAGCTGTGTTCGGCCACCTCACCATTATTACGTTTCACAATGACTTTTGTGGTCTGGCCGGCGCGAGGATTCCAGGGAGGCGGAATGGTGAGAGAGCCCTCTGATCCGTAAACGCGGATCTCGTTCTCAGCATTGACGCGCACCCCGGTTAATAACTCGGCAATGATACCACCGGGAAAGGCCAGTGAAGCCACGGTATACTCATCGACATGGCTCTCTTCACCAATATGACCTGTAGCGGTAACCTTTGTTGGATCAGCGAACGGTTTACCAGTAGCCGCGCCAGCTACCAGACGGGCCAGAGAGGTACAGTAACCACCAACATCGAGAATACCACCACCACCCAGAGTATCCTTCAGCAGGCGGCTATCTAGATTATAGCCAGCATTAAAGGCAAAGCTGGCTTGAATGACACGTACATCACCAATCGCCCCTTCACGAATCAGCTCGACCAGTTTGGCGATCTGGGGATGGCCGCGATACATATAAGCTTCCATCAGGAAAACATCATTGCGTTGCGCGGCCTCTACAATCGCCATAGCTTCGGCATGGTTGAGGGCAATTGGCTTCTCACACAAAATATGTTTGCCAGCTTCAGCAGCTTTGATCGCCCACTCGGCGTGCATTGGGTGGGGAGTAGAAATATAAACGGCCTGCACATCTTTATCAGCGAGCAGATCGCTATAGCTACTATAGCGTCGTGGTACATTCCACTTGTCGCCAAAGCGATCGGCAGCCTCCTGAGTACGGCTTCCAACCGCCAGGAGCTTCCCCGTTTTTGAACTTGCCACACCTTTCGCAAAGACACCCGCGATGTTTCCAGCCCCAAGGATACCCCAGGTTAGCGTTTGACTCATGATAATCCTCCAAACCACTGTGAAACCTGATAATCAATGTGTCAATCTCGTCATACCTGTAGCGAAAAACTATGATCAGCACATGCATATGTTACAATCTGCGCCAATGCCAGTTACACCCTAGTATGATCCAGCCAGACAGGCAAAAATGCAGGAGCAACATTGATCTATGCATTTTACTTCCCTTACCTATTCCGAACGAAGCATTCGGTTTTTGGCTTATTTTGGAGGTTATACCACGAAGTCAACCCATGCGTCAAATTATCTGTGGCAAAAAAAGCGCTTTATTTCTGGCGTGGTGAGCGAGGAAAAGATTTTTGAGGCTTACTCTTATGCTGCGCCGGGCGTTTTGATCCTCCACTTTTGGGACCATGCGCCTTCTGGGATCCTTTATGTGAGGTGGGCTCTTTTCCAAACACGGCCTGGGCCTCCTCGCTGTGGCCATGGCCAATCAACCATTCCTTTGCCCGGGGACGTAAATCTTTCAAGGTCGGGCTACCCGCGATCATCATCCACATCGCGAACTCGGGATCGGCCGGAGCCTCCTCGCTCCAATGACCCTCTGCAATTAAGAAGTCTCTGACTTTATCTACATCTAACGTACGCAATTCTGCATCCAGCCGCTGCCGGAAATTCTGGTAATTGGTCATTTTGTAAGCTACTCGCTTTCACATCGGATATACGATGGTATGTCCTGCGCCAGGCAATGTGCGCAGGCTGTCATCGCTCTGTACCTGTATGATCTCCTCTCTAGTTTAGCATAGTAAGGTCATCGTCAGGCCGTTTAAAGAGGAGCTGGCGCATAAATGGAACCTCGCGCCGCAACACCGCGATCTCTTCAGCCAGGCGCTGTTGGGTCGAGGTGAGCTCCAGGTAGTGCTGCTTCTTGGTATCCTCAATCTCCAGGAAGTAGGCAATGAAGTGTGATAGATCTTCAGCCGCTTCAGGCAGGTTGGTGTGCAGGTCATTCTCCTCAGGCGCATCGAGCAGCATGCTGAGATAGGTTTCAAACAGACCGCGAGCCTGCTGGACCATGGGGGTCAACATCTCTTCTGGCTCAGGTTCATCTTCATATACCTCAACCAGGCCTGAGAGATAAGACTTCTCATGGCTCTGACTAAGGATGCGAAAGCGCTGGATACCTACCGCCATCAAATCATAGCAGCCATCCTCCAGTGGCCGCAGATTATGGATTTCGGCCAGGGTCCCAACTTCGTAAGGCTCTTCCCGCATAAACTTGCTACCAGCTTTTACCAGTACCACACCAAAGGGTTTATTCTCTCGCTGGCAATCCACCACCATCTCTCGATAACGCGGCTCGAAGATATGCAATGGAAGAACCGTACCAGGGAAAAGTACAACATTCAATGGGAATAACGGCAATTCAGTTGCGGTTGCAGACATATCAGGAATCCTCCAGGGTGAAGAAACCGACACCTCTTGGTTTATAATATGCACAGATCATCTCTTAGCTAAAATCAGCCTCATCTTGTGTGAGATAACTTATCGTACCTTGAGACGCCACTGGTATATGTTATGGGGCAAATTATGCATGCAAATGAACTCTCATCTGAAAAAACGGCAAATCCCATCTATCGTTATCAGGATAATTAATATACTGTACATTATATTCTGGGTTTTTGACAAGAGTATTTACAGCATATTGCGCATACATCCACTTCAGGAGCCCGAAAACACAGCATATCATTCTACAGCATTATATAAGATATGGGAGTACAATTATCCAGACGCCCACAAAAAATCCGAAGAGCCTTGTCTTGCACGCGACCCTTCGGAGTACCTTTGTGATTATTCACTGGAGCCTATTGAACGAGTTCTTTGACCATCCGCTGCACACGGGCACCATCAGCACGCCCTTTGGTCTCTTTAGCGGCCTGGGGCATGACCTTGCGAAACTCTTTACCATTTGTCTCGATCAGGCGTGTAATGATCGTCCGCAATTCATCGTCGCTCAATTGCGAGGACTGCAGGTACGATTGCAAAATCTCCATCTCACGCTGCTCTTTGTCAGCCAGGTCGGTGCGCCCACCCTGCCTGTAGAGAGGAATGGCCTGGTTGCGTTTCTTCACTTCTTGCTCGAGGACCTTCAAGCAATCGGCCTCAGTCAAGGGCTGGCCATATTCCGCGTTTTTGCGATCGGTACGCGCCACCTCAAGGTTATGGATCGCGCCCAGGGCCATGCGTAATGTATCCAGGCGCACCTGGTCGCGACTGCGCTGCGCCTCACGAATGTCTGCCTTCAACTGCTGCTCAATGGGAAAATCCTGCCGTGCTTCTGCCATCTTTCATAACTCCTACATGCTACTATACTATGTATATGCGCCCCTTAGTATACTACGAAGAAGCGAAAAAAGCACCTGCGCAAGATATCCCTGCCACCGTGAGCACAATAGGACCGAGCCGGGCAAGCGCCCGGCTCGGTCCTATTGTGCTCACGGATACTGGTTATACGGCGCGGCTGCGACGGGTTGAAATGAAACTGCCCACGCTCATAATGATACCAAAGACCACCATGAGCAGTCCCCACCACAGATTGATATTGATGTTTGCGCTCTGGGCATAATTGACATTACCAACCAGGCCGTAGATGAAAAGGACCAGGCCAATGGCGCCGATGGTGGCGCCAATCGTCAGGGCAATCGACATGCGGTGCCCCTGCGCCTGCTCGTTATCGCCCCCTTCTGGGGTCTGTACCTGTTCATGCTCTATCGCGTTTTCGTGTTGACTCATAATACTAGCACCTTCTTGCTTCCTAGAAGAATAGGATATTCAGGATAACAAAGATGGCCAGGGCTGCTCCAGCCAGCACCATTGGTCGCTTATACCAGACCGTCTCAACCACCGTTGCCTTTGGCGTCATACTATAGACCAATCCTTTTAGCTCCTCATCCGGCTTCCTCTCAGTAAAAAACGAGACAATGATGGTGATGACGAAACAGACTCCCCAGGCGATCAGCGCGCGCCACATACTGGACCCCTCCGAGCTACCCAGCGAGAAGAGATGCATATACTGCTCGCCTATCCAGAGAGCAATCGAAACCAGCGTACCCACTAGCAAGCCAACAAAACCACCCCATGGTGTGGTGCGCTTCCAGAACATTCCTAGCAAGAATGTCGCCAGCAAAGGAGCGTTGAAGATGGAGAAGAGCGCCTGCACATAGTCCATAATACTGGTGAAGCTGGACGCGATATAGGCGGTACCAACACTCAGCAAGATACCAACGACGGTCACAATACGTCCCATCCACAGGTAGTGGTTGTCGCCGGCATCACGTTTGAAGTATGCACGATAGATGTCGTAGGTCCAGACTGTATTAAAGGCGGTTACGTTACCAGCCATACCCGACATAAACGAGGCCAGTAGCGCGGTCAGGCCAAGACCAAGCACCCCATTGGGGAGGTAATGAGCCATAGCGATCGGAATAGCCATGTTATACGAGTTCTGGAACGTGCCACCTTTACCCAGATTAGGCATCACCGAGAGGATAATCAGACCAGGGATGATGGCCAGGAATGGGAAAAACAACTTCGGGAACGCGGCAATCAACGGTGTACGCTCGGCCGCCGCCTTGTCCTCGGCCGCCAGCGCGCGCTGCACCACCAGGAAGTCGGTACACCAGTAGCCAAAGCTCAAGACAAAGCCTAACCCCAGTACGATACCGATAAAGTTGACACCAAAGGGATTGTTATTTGTAGCCGTGTTGGCCCACAGATGGAAGAACTGTGGATTGTTTACCTTGGCCTGCAAACCAGACCAGCCACCAACACTGATCAAACCAATAATCGTCACTGGTAAAAGTCCAGCTACAATCAAAAAGAACTGGAGCGTCTCATTGTAAATCGAAGACGTCAGTCCACCCAGGATAATATAGACCATGATGAATAAAGCGGCCAACCAGATACAGGCATTCAGCGACCAGCCCAGCAAGAGATTAAACACGAGCGCGGCCGCAAACATGTTGATGCCGCTGGTTAGCAAGGTCAAAATGGCAAATGAGATCGCGTTAAAGCCGCGGGTAGCCTCGTTATAGCGCATCTTCAAGAAGCCTGGCACCGAGTGCGCCTTACTGCCATAGTAGAATGGCATCATAAAAATCGCTACAAATAACATCGCCGGGATTGCGCCGATCCAGTAAAAGTGCGCCTGCAAGAAGCCATACTGGGCCGCGTTAGCACCCATACCCAGGATCTCTAACGCACCAAGGTTAGCACCCACAAACGCTAAACCCGTCACCCAACTGGGCAGTGAACGCCCCGAAAGAAAGAAATCTTCCGATGATTTCATCCGTCTTCTCAGCGCAAAGCCAATACCAAGCGTCACAACAAAGTAGATCGCAATGATGAGGTAATCTACCCAGTTCGCGTTAGCAATGACATTGGCCGACACCGCAGTCAAAGTAAGCATATAAGCTCTCCCTTATTCACGCATCTATAGGTAGAGATTATTTCTCTAATTTACCAAAAGGAAACCCATGCCCATAATAAAGAAATAATCTCTACCTATATTCAGGGGCTAAAAAAATTAGACAAAAGAATCTAGAGATTCGCAATATATCTCTATTTTCACGAGAATACTATCCTAATCACGAGGCAGGTCCAGAAATCGCTTCAATTGAAAATGGCGCCATATGGGAGATTGTATGGCTCAGAAATCTTTATATCTGCATGTATAGACTTCCCGCAGCCAGCCTTCGAGCGTTTCGCGAACAGCGCGCCATCATCTGCTAGCAAAAGGGAAGCCCTAAAACAGATATAATGAAATAAAAGAGCCCTTCAATAATGTTAATACCTACAGAACAGCAGTGCACAGACATATATCATCTTATGCTCAGCCACCAGGAGAAAAGGGAAAGGAGTGAGGAGGATGAATAGACCACAGTTTCGCGGTGAGGTGCGAGCGCCAGATTTCCCCACCAACCTGGATTGGATCAATAGTGATCATCCCTTACGAATGGAAGAGTTACGCGGTCAGTTAGTAATCCTTCATTTCTGGACCTTTTGTTGCATCAATTGTATGCATGCATTGGCTCAGCTGCGCACCATAGCAGCCGCTTTTCCCGATACACTGACCGTCATCAGTGTTCATTCTCCCAAATTCCCGCGTGAGCAATTCACAAATAGTGTACGAGACGCGGTCCTGCGTTATGGGATTGAGCATCCCGTAGTTAATGATCGCAGCATGTACCTCTGGCAGCAATATACCATCCGCGCCTGGCCGAGCCTGGTCTTTATCGATCCCGAGGGACGCGTCATTCAAAGGCGCGAGGGTGAGATTGATCCAGCTCAGGCGATCGCCCTTATCAAACCTATGATGGAAGAGTTCGAGACACGTGGTCTGCTCACACACCAGCCGCTACGCTTCGCCCACGAGGTCGCGACCGAGTCGCAGCTCGCGTTTCCGGGCAAAGTGGCAGTCGATAGTGCCCATGATCGCCTGCTGATCAGCGATACGGGTCATCATCGAATCATTGAAAGCGGCCTGGATGGCCACATACGCTGGATCATCGGCACTGGCGAGATGGGCAGAGCGGATGGAGGATTTGATCGCGCACAATTCAATCGACCACAAGGAATTCACCTGGTGGGCGATCAGCTCTATGTGGCCGACACCGATAATCATCTGATCCGCCGCGTTGACCTGTCTATAAGACAGGTGGTCACCATCGCTGGCACTGGCGAGCAATACGGTTTGAGCCGCACGCCGACCAGCGGTCCCGCCCACACCGTTGCCCTCAATTCGCCATGGGATCTCCAATGGAGGCACGATCCGCTTGCCCATCGAGACGATCTCTTTATCGCCATGGCTGGCAATCATCAGATCGCGGTACTCCACCTCGATAATGGCGTAATCGAACCGTTTGCTGGCCGAGGACCTGAAGGGATCGGAGATGGCACATACGAGGAGGCATTTTTCGCCCAGCCCAATAGCCTGGCCCTCTCGAAAGAGACACTCTATGTCGCCGATAGCGAGACAAGCGCGGTGCGTGCCATCGATTTAGGCACAGCACCGGAGGTGCGCACGCTGGTAGGGCAAGGGCTGTTTATCTTCGGCGATCAGGATGGGGCAGGCAACGAGGTGCGTCTACAACATGTACAGGCGCTCTGCGTCTGGCGGCAGCAACTCTACCTGGCAGACACATATAATAATCGCATTAAAATCCTCCATCCCGAGACCAGGCAGGTAATCACACTGGCTGGCACTGGCACAGGAGGACTGAAAAATGGTACATTCTTAGAGGCACAGTTTAATGAGCCTGCTGGCATCACCGCAGCTGCTGGAAAACTCTACGTAGCCGACACCAACAACTCGGCTATCCGCGTCCTGGATCTGGACACACAGACCGTGTCCACGTTACATATCCATGTGTAGTCCGGGCCACATCCTCCAGCCTCCGAGCATGATGAGAACCAGCCACATTCCTTTGACGGAGAAGAGAGATGCATACAATGCTTTCATCTCTCTCAAGCTATGAGATACAATGGAATATATGATCGTTTACCTGTCAACAGTGAAGTGTTTGTAAGGAGCTTTCTATGACAACCGTATTTGAAAATGCCACTACCCACGCGCAAAAATCATTTGTGAATGAACCCTTCACTGATTTTTCACAAGAATCCAACCGACGTGCCCAGGAAGCTGCTCTGGAGCAGGTGAAAAATGAATTAGGGCGCACCTATCCTTTAATTATCGGTGGAAAAAAAATATACAGCGAGCAGACCTTTAATTCGGTCAACCCCGGCCAGCCAGATCAAGTTGTTGGCACCTTTGTGGCCGCAACCCGTGAGCAGGCTGAGGAGGCTATTCAGGCCGCAACTACCACTTTCGAGCACTGGAAACGTGTACCCGCCAGTGAGCGTGCTGGCTATCTATTTGCGGCCGCCGACCTGATGCGTCAGCGCCGCTTTCTCATTAATGCCTGGATGGTCTACGAGGTTGGGAAAAGCTGGGTCGAGGCCGACGTTGAGGCGGCTGAAGCCATCGATTTTCTCGAGTTCTATGGTCGCGAAATACTCAGGCTAGCCGATAAGCAGCCGATCACGCCTTTTCCTGGCGAGGAGAATGAACTGGTCTACATTCCACTGGGCGTAGGCGCCGTCATTCCTCCCTGGAACTTTCCCTGCGCCATTATGGCCGGCATGACCAGCGCCGGCTTCGTATCTGGCAATACCATCGTTTTGAAGCCGGCCAGCACAGCACCAGCCATCGCCTACCAGTTCATGCAAATTCTGGAAGAGGTCGGACTACCTGCCGGTGTCGTTAACTTCCTGACCGGCTCTGGCTCTACCATTGGTGATGCCCTGGTCGACAGTCCGAAAGTCCGCTTCATCTCCTTCACCGGTTCGCGCGAGGTTGGTACGCGTATCTACGAGCGAGCTTCAAAGGTACATCCAGGACAGCTCTGGCTCAAGCGCTCGGTGCTCGAAATGGGCGGTAAAGACGCCATTATCGTCGACGAAAGCGCCGACATTGAGGATGCCGCGACCAACATTGTCTCTTCCGCCTTTGGCTTCCAGGGGCAGAAGTGTTCAGCAGGCTCGCGCGCAATTATCGTCGAGGCCGTTTATGACGACATATTACAGAGAGTAGTCGAAAAAACGAAAAAGCTAACCATGGGGGATGTCACCCAACAAGGCACATACATGGGTGCCGTTGTTGACGCCAACGCGAAGAAGAAGATCCTTGAATATATCGAGATCGGGAAAAACGAAGGCAAGCTCGTCCTGGGTGGCGGTGAACAGGGGCCAGGCTACTTTATTGAGCCGACCATCTTCGCCGATGTAGATCCCCAGGCACGCATCGCCCGGGAGGAGATCTTTGGCCCGGTGCTGGCTGTGATGAAGGCCAAAGACTTTGATCATGCGCTCGCCATCGCCAACAATACCGAGTATGGCCTGACTGGCTCTCTCTATTCGACCAATCGCGAGCACATCGCTCGCGCCAAAGAAGAGTACCATGTCGGAAACCTTTACTTTAATCGCAAATGCACGGGTGCGCTGGTAGGTGTCCATCCATTTGGCGGCTTTAATATGTCGGGGACCGACTCTAAAGCCGGAGGACGTGACTACCTGCTTCTCTTTACACAGGCCAAAGCCATTTCGGAGAAGAAATAAAACGAAGGAGCAGCTCTTGGCAACCGTTAGTAAATACAGTCCAGGTCTCTGGCATATCTCCCTGCCTTTTCAAGGAGAGTCTGAGGTCATTGGGACATATATCCTGGCCGGGCAGGATGAGGTCGCCCTCATCGATCCCGGTCCAGAAACAACGATTGAAGCTCTGCTAGCCTCTTTGAAGGAGGCCGATTTTAATCCACAGGCGATTACCCATATCCTCGTGACCCACATTCATCTGGATCATTCGGGGGGCGTGGGGACATTGCTACACCACATGCCTGATGCCAAAGTCCTTGTATACAGCAAAGGTGCACCGCATCTGCAAGATCCGGCCAAACTGATTACCAGTGCCAGCCGGGTCTATAAGGAGCGTATGCAGGAGCTCTGGGGGAAGGTAGAAGCGGTACCGGCGGAGAATATCCAGACCATCGATGGTGGAGATATATTGAATATCGCTGGTCGCCGGCTTGAGGTGCACTATACACCCGGGCACGCCAGCCACCATGTCGTTTTCTATGATGTACATACTGGAGAACTGTTCGCCGGTGATGCCGCAGGTGTACATCTGCCCGGCATTGATTATGTGCGCCCACCAACACCACCCCCCGATGTAGATATAGAAGCCTGGTCAGCAACTATCGATCTGCTCAAAAAGCTGCGACCGGATGTGCTCTACCTGGCGCATTTCGGACCGGTACGCGACACGATCCCACACCTGGAAAGGTTGCGTGCGCAACTCTTCGCCTGGGGTGATATCGTTCTGGAAGCCATGCAGGCCGGAAAAAGTGAGGATGAGATCATTCAGATCCTCATGGATAAAACGATGCCCGAGCTCAAGCGCAAAGGGGCTAATGACGAGGTTATGAAGCGCTACGACCTGGCCACTAATTATCCTATGACTGCTCAGGGGTATATCCGCTACTGGCGGAAAAAACATCCTGAAAGGTTCTAAATGGAGGGCGCAAATGCGCCCTTCAACTTTCTTTATAGATTGTGCGGCAGCAAGGGCACGCTACACGCCTTTGCTGCCGCACAACCTGTCACTATGACAAAATCCTGCTAGCTGGAGAAAACGCAGGGGGTGCCACAGGTTTCGCACCAGCCAGAAAGCTTGCCATCCTCTACCGTGTGGACATCTGCCAGGCGGCGCGCGCAACGGCATACATGGCCATGGGAGCTAGCAGGATTGCCAAAGACAAGGGTATGCGGTGGCACATCCCTGGTAACTAAAGAGCCTGCTCCGATCAATGCGAACTCCCCAATCGTGACACCACAGACGATCACCGAGCCAGCACCCAGCGAGGCTCCATATTTGACCAGCGTCGGAGTTACTTCCCAGTCATCGGCGCTCTTCAATTGACCCACGGGCGTGATCGCCCGTGGAAACATATCGTTGGTGAAGCACACGTGTGGACCGATAAAGACACCATCCTCGACGGTGACCCCCTCGAAGAGGGAGACGTGATTCTGGATTTTGACGCGCGATCCAATAGTGACATGGGACTCAACATAGACGCCCTTGCCAATATTGCATTGTTCGCCGATGCGAGCCTGAGAACGTACGTGTGCCTGACGCCAGATACGCGTGCCAGCACCAACCTGAGCCCCCTCCTCTACTTCAGCCTGCGGATGAACATAAAATGATGTAGATTGCATTATCTTCCTTTGACGCGACGAGCATTGGTAAAGTTATTACGGATAAAAGGCATCCAGCGCAGGCGGGAGATAAATCCCCACAGCCCTGCCGCCTCGGCCGCGATCACCAGCCAGTGCTGATCAATATCGACTTCAATGCGGCACAGACGATATGGATCGCTCACGGGCGTATTGATGCCATAGGTCGTGGTAACGGCCCAGTCATAGCCAGCATCCTTGACCGCCTGTACGATAGTATCACTAATGTGCTGGACCTGCCCGACAGGATAGGCAAAACTGCGTACAGGATGCCCGAGTTTCTCCTCCAGAACCCGTCGACACTCCGTCACCTCATAGCGCACCTCAGCCGGATCGGTGATATACGAAAGGATGGGATGATGCATGGTATGGGCACCGAGCGTAATCCAGCCGCTCTCGTCCATCTCCCGGGCCTGCTCCCAGGTAACCGGAAGCCGGTCTTCATCGCGGTCCTGCTTATCTGGCTTCGGCGATACATCCAGTACAGTCCTGGCCTGGGCCAAAAAGGTCTCGCGCTCGGCTACTGAGGTGGCGAAACGCACATGGTCATCAATAAATTGAGCGAGGGCGGGCCGCTCCTGCTGCACATCAAAGTGCTTATGATCCAGGGTAGCCTCGCTGACGCGCGCGCGGCGCGCTATGCTCTGACCTTCGAACCACCAGAAGCGCTGATGGCTTTCGATATAATCAGGAACAAGAAAGATAGTCAGAGGGATACAATAATCGCGCGCCATGCTCATCGCATAGGTATAATTATCTGTATAGCCATCATCCAGGCTAATAACGAGTGGTGTGCGCCGATCATTTTGATAGCGAGGATCTTTCTTTCCGGTATAAAGCTCTTCCAGCGCGGCTTCCAATGGCATGATACGATAGTGGCGGCGTAGATACAGCAGGTGCTGTAGAAAGTTGCCACCCTTTGACGTATGATATGTGAGTATCACCGCCCGCCGTCCCGCACGCTGATGGAAACGGCACGCCATAGCCACCAGACCGCTATAATAGAAAAAGCCCGCCAGCATAATTAAAATTCGTCGACCCATCCTGACTCCCTTTACACTACTCCCATCAACCACACATGAGCTATCTCCGCACTGTACAGGTGAGATAGCTCATGCCAGTATCTGGATAGGTGAGGTTTAGCGCGAACGCACAACCTGTTTAGCAATAGCGCCGGAAGCTCGGCGTGCGGCGGCATCAGCACCCACCACAAAACGGTAGAAGGGACCGAAGCTACGTGCGGACGAGAAGCCGACAAAGTAGAGGCCCGGTACGCTGGTCTCAAAGTGGCTGTTCAGCACAGGTGAGCCGCGATGGGTCTGCAACGCATCTTTGATGTTCTCATCCAGCATAGGCAACGCTTTCACGTCCGGACGATAACCGGTACCAAGAATAACATGATCATAGATCTCTTCTTTGCCATTGGCCAGGGTCAGCTTTACTTTGCCATCCACTTCCTCAATCTTTGTGATTGAGGTATTCTCGCGCAGATCAACCTGTCCAATGATGCGCGGCTTCAGCCAGTGCGATCCGGCTGGCCCATGCGTATTGTCGACGATGTTATCACGGCGAGCACGGGAAACACCGTGCAGGGAGTAAGGATACTTCTCCTGAAACAGGTTGGACCAGCCATAGCCCATGCCTGCCTTTGGCGCACGCAGGTAACGGGCCCACATGGGATATATCGAGTTATGCAAATTCAGCCAGCGCACGGTACGACGCACGAATACCGAAACCTTCGCGCCCTGCTCATTCAAGAGTGCGGCCGTCTCCAGAGAACCCTGACCACCACCAATAACCGCGACCCGCTGGCCTTTGAATTGCTCAAGCGTCGCATGCTCGGACTGGTGAGAAACCAGGTGCCTGGGCATGTGAGCGTACTCTTCAGGGCAATAGATATAGTAATGCAGTCCAGGAGCCATAGCTACCACTTTACTCGTGACCACGCGTCCATCCTCCAGCGTCACACGATAGTGGTCATCAACACGCTCGATATTGCTGATGTAGGTCTCATCGACATTGGGTACCGCATGCTTCTGGAACCAGTTAACATAATCCAGGAACGTTTCGCGTGGCATCGGATCAACGGGGGTTTTGCCCTGCGCCTCATAGTAGCGAGCAATGGCATATTTTTTCTGGGGATCTGACAGGCTGGAGGCCCACCAGAAGGAACGCAGCAGCATTCCATCGGGCATATGATTGCGCCAGAAATAATTTACCTTGCCAAAGGTCGCTATTTTGAGTCCATGGCCTAATAAGTGGGCGGAAAGTGAGAGACCATAAGGGCCGGCGCCCATCACTACGACATCATATTGGGCAGAGGGGGTAGATGATTGGTTCTTTTTAGGGTTTAAAGAGACACTCACGATAAACCTCCCAGGTAAGTTATTTACTCAATTTACGCAAGGAACGAGAAGCGAAATCTTTGGCCGCACTCCAAACGGGTTTTAGATCCTTTAAATCAACATAATCATAACCTGCAGGCATAAAGAAACTAGAACAGAATTGAAAAATAGCCCGGGCCGGTGATGGCACACCCGGTCGCCCACGCTGTGCCAGGGCCTCAGCCGTTGTCACGATATCACCTTCCAGAAAACGCATCCAGCCGCCAGTTTGATACCCTTCCACCGGTTTGATCGCCTCTCCGACAGCCCACTGGTAAAGCAGGTAGGGGAAATCGATGCCCGAGCGTACCGCTATTTCGACGGAGGCCGATAGCCTGGGGTTAATCTCCATCAGGTAGGGCTTTCCAGCTTCGTCACGCCGGAATTCGACTTCAGAGTAGCCCTCCAGTTCAATCTCGCGCACCAGCCGCTCGGACTGCTGGCCGATATCCTCAGGAATAACGATGCTCTGCCGCAAGACCGAGGTACCTCCCAGTGGTGGTTGGGTACGTTTCGCCCACTGCGCGAAACGCGCATAGACGGTGCCCTGCCCATACAACAGGCTGACCGCTTCCCGGCGACCGGTCAGAAACTGCTGGAACAGGGTACTGCCACCACCCTGGGTGAGCTTTTCAACCGCCTGGTACGCCTCATCTGGGGTGGTCACCAGTTCACAGATCAAACGCACCCCCTGCTGCTCTCCCCATAGCCAGGTTTCGATCGGCTTGACTACAGCCGGCAAGCCAATCTCACGTATAGCCTCCTTGACCTCGCTGGTGGAAGACACCGTGACACCTCTGGGAATACCCAGGCCCAGCTTTCCAGCAATCGATAGGGTCAAATCCTTATTGATCGCCGCCTCCAGGGCAGGCTCTTTGGCCAGGGCGATATGTGTATATTTTTCGATCTCATCCCGATGCTCGCGAACAACCGCCAGCGTGCCATCGGAGGAGGTCAACAATACACGCGCGCCCGTATAGGTCAGCACCTGCTGCAGATAGGCCAGATAGGAATCCGATTGCTGATCATAAGACGGTGCGACGTAGGCGTGTTCGCACCAGCGAGACGCGAACGTAGGGATAGAGCGCGCCTTCCTGGAAGACGACGACATCGTCTCCAGGGCCGCGACATGCATCCCTCGTTTTCCCAATGAACGCACCGCGACCAGCGATTGACGCAAGTTCGCATCCAATACCAATGCGTCATACGCCGCTGAGCGCACCCCGAGACCGTGCGCATCCCGTGGCTGAAGCATAGCCGCTCCATCTTCCACGCCATTATTTTTTAAAGAGTTTGGCATACTTTTTCCTAATTCGGGATACGATGCCCAACAGTCCAACAAGTTCTGCCGCCATCACCATCCAGTTCACTTCGGTATCGCCGGGCATACGGCCTAGCAAATAGGGATCTGACTCACTGGTATTGAGCGTTTCCAGCGTCGTCACCGCCCAGGTAAAGCCAGCTGCCTTCACAGCCTCGATGCCTCGTTCACCAATGTGCTGCATCTTTCCAACGGGATAGGCAAACATCCGCACCGGATGGCCCAGTTTCTCTTCAAGTATCTGACGGGAAGTCTGAACCTCGTACAAAACGTCCGCCGGATCTGCTAGATACGCCAGGATAGGATGATTGACCGTATGGGCGCCGAAAGAGACTAATCCACTGGCCTCCATTTCGCGAATCTGCTCCCAGGTCATAGGCAGATCTGTATCATTGGTAGTAATTTCGCGACATGGCAGCGCGACCTGCAAAGCCAGTTGTAGCTCCGCAAGGAATTGCTCCCGCTCGGCAATTGACCTCGTGTACCGCGCACGCCCATCGATGAGGTCAATTAATTCCTGCCGTTCATGTGGCATCGTCAGATGATAGATACGACCATCAAATGTCACCTGCTCACTTTTGAGCAGGCTGACCAGTTTGCTGGCCGCTAACCACCAGAAATAGCGGCCGCTGTCAATATAGCCAGGAATCAAAAAAATCGTTATCGGCACCTGGTAGAGCCGGGCCAGTCGGAACCCCTCGACGTAGTTATCGATATACCCATCATCAAAGGTCAGGACGAGCGGCCGGCGGTGATCACGCTTCCCGGCCACATCCTTTTTGGTCCCGCTGGCACTTTCGCCAAAAAGCTCTTCCAGAGCCTTCTCTAAATGAACGATGCGATAGTGGCGCTGCAGGTAACGCATATGAGCCGGCAGGCCATGATTCGCATTATGATAGTTCAGAATAATCACTCGTCGATCAAGTCGCTCATTGATCCGCAGAGCCAGGTACGTAATACCCAGGTAGTAAAACATTGCTGCAATCACTACACGCATGCGTTCGTACATAGCAATTCCCCTCAGCCCTCAATATTTCCGGCAGCAAATGTGTTTCACGCTGCGCACCTATTTATGTTGAGCCACGTAACGGGCGGCCCCGGCAGCGGCTCGCTTTCCAGCAGCTTTCGCACCTACCACAAAACGATACAAGGGACCAAAGGCACGTACGGAGCTGAGACCAATAAAGAACAATCCTGGAACGCTACTTTCAAACCAATGGCTCAACACAGGGATCTGCTGATCTTCTTTGATCTGTACTAGCAGGGATGGATCTATCATCGAAAGGTTCTTCATTTTAACTTCATAGCCAGTGCTCAGCAACAGATGGTCAATCTGCACTTGCTGCCCATCCGAAAGCGATACATCCAGTTTCCCGTCCCGCTCTGTGAGCTCTTTGATGGTGGTATGCTCATGGACTTTGACCTTGCCTTCGCCCAGGACCCGTTCACGTAACCAGTGAGAAGCCGCAGCCTGATAGTTCGAGCTAATAAAGCGGTCTTTGCGATCCTGGGCGAAGCGATAGAACAGGTATGGTATATATTCCAGCACCCAGTTCTCCCAGCCTGGAGCAATACCGGCCGAGGGCGCCTGGATCTTTTCCCACAGTGTACGCTCATTGTGGCGATCGCGCGGCAACCAGTTAATCGCTCGGCGCACCACCAGGTGTACATCAGCAGCCTTACCTTCCTCAAGCAGCAGCGCCGAATACTCTACCGCGCTCTGTCCGCCACCCACCACCATGATTTTTTTGCCTTCGAATCCGCTAAAGTCGCCATTATCGAAAGCGTGTGAAACCAGGTCTTTGGAAAAACCCCTGAATTCCTGCGGCCAGCGACCGAAGTAATACACTCCAATCGCCATCACCACCGACGTCGCCTGCACCACACGTCCATCTTCCAGCGTAACAATAAAGCGCTCATTCTGCCGCTTGACCGAAGTCACATAGGTCTCATCCACATTGGGTACGGCATTTCTCTGAAACCAGAGCGCGTAATCCAGGAAGAGCTGTATCGGAACCGGGTAAGGATTGTTTATATTTTTCATCTTTAAGTAACGTGCAAAGGTATACTTTTTTTGTGGATCAGAAAGGCTGGTCGCCCACCAGTGAGAACGCAGATACATACCTGGAGGCATATGTCTGGCCCATAATTCCATTGGCTTACCAAAGACCGCGACATTTAATCCTTTAGCGAGCAGATGTGCCGCCGTCGTAAGTCCATAAGGACCGGCCCCAACAACAATTACATCGTACTGCGCGACCGGCGTCAACTGTTGAGATTCCTGTAAGTCTGATACAACACTCATGAAGAACTCCTTTTAATGCGTGACAACCTTTTGGCAATAGCCCCTCCTACCCACTCGAACGTAAACTCCGTTGATGCTTTTATAGCAGGGGTCAAATCATTCCAATCGATATAGTCATAATACATAGGTTGAAAGAAAGAAAAGGTAAAGTCGCGTACCGCCTGCAACGGTGGCGTTATGCCGGGACGCCCCCGTTTCTGCAGAGCCTCAATTGTCGTCATAATATCGCCCTTAAGGTAACGCATCCATTTCCCGACGCGATAGGAACGGACTGTATCGATCTTGCCGCCATTTGCCCATTGGTAGAGCAGATGGGGAAAGTCAACGCCAGAGCGGACGGCAATTTCAACTGAAGCAGATAAACGAGGATTGATCTCCATAAGGTAGGGAATACCCGCCTGATCGCGCCGGAATTCGACTTCCGCATAGCCCTCAAGATCAATTTCACGGATCAACCGTTCAGACTGGGCACCGATATCCGACGGGACGGCGATGCTCTGGCGCAGGACCGATGTTCCACCCAATTGAGGCTCGGTACGCCTGGCCCACTGGGCAAAAATGGCATGCACCTCGCGGTTGGCATACATAATACTAATAGCCTCGCGCCGACCGGTTAAAAACTGCTGAAGCAGAATAGTACCACCCAGGTACGTCAATTCTTCCGCGGCGCGCTGCGCTTCATCTTCTGTAGTAACCAGCCGAGAAGCAAAGCGAACTCCACCTCCCTGCTGCTCATCCCATAACCAGGATTCAACCGGCTTGAGAACGGCTGGCAGGCCAATCTCTTTGAGGGCTGCCGACACTTCATCTGGCGCGTTGATCGTCACGCCACGTGGAATAGCAAGCCCCAACTGCCTGGCGACCTCCAGGGTCGCTTCCTTGTTGATTGCAATCCTCAACGCGGGATCGCGTGCCAGCGCGATTTTGACCTGCTTTTCCAGGCGCTCTCGATGCTGACGCAAGAGGGCCACCGTGCTATCAGAAGACGCGATGACGACGCGAGCCCCACTATGCTCCAGCCATTGTTCAAGGAAGGCAAGATAGTCATCGGTGCCAGCTACGCTGGGACAAACGATGCCTTGCCGGCACCAGCGCGAGGCAAAGGCCGGCACACGGTTCTCTGCCTCCAGCGCCGCCACCTTCAACCCTTGTTTTCCCAATGAGCGAATCGACACCAGGGACTGACGTAAGGCCGCATCCAGCACGACAGCGTCGTACATTTTGGGATGGCTTTCAGACCCTCGGTCAGCTCGCTGATTGAGAACAGATTGAGTAGCACCAGTGCTATCTACTTCAGATGAATGACCTAACACGCAACACCTCAAACTGAAAACAGCTAAATATATTGATTTACATATTTTCCTTATTTTTGGTAAAAGGTTTCCATAGAGGAGCAAACATACTCCAGATACCCGAGGTTTCAGCAGCGATTAAGAGCCAGTGGCGTCGCACCTCTACCAGAACACGCTCCAGACGATAGGGATCGCTCTGTGGTGTCGCTACCCCTTTGGTGGTTGTTACAGCCCAGCTATATCCCGCCTCACGCACTGTCTTGAGGGCCTCTAGTCCAATATGTTCGGTGCGGCCTATAGGATAGGCAAAAGTTCGCACCGGCCTGTTTAACCGCTCCTGCATCAAATGACGGCAGGAAGCGATCTCGTAGCGCACCTCAGTTGGATCTGATAAACAGGCCAGCACAGGATGGTTCATGGTGTGGGCGCCAAAAGAGACAAAACCACTTTCCTGCATTTCCAGCACTTCTCCCCACGATAGTGGGATATTAACATCTTTTACCGTTTCCTCACAAGTATCTGGTACTATTGCTAAATCTTGTCTCATCTGCGTTAAAAATTGTTCTCGTTCTGCTACCGAGCGAGCGCTACGCAGACGCGCGTCAATGGCCTGCGACAAAGCCTGCTGTGAAGCAGGTTGCTGTAGATAATAGACCTGTCCGTCAAGGTTGAACTCGGTAAGACCAGTCTGCTTGACCAGGCGTTCACCTTCACCCCACCAGAAGTATTCCCCGCTATCGATATAGCCCGGGATCAGAAAAATGGTAATAGGTACCTGGAACTCAACGGCCGCTTTAAAAGCGTGGGTATAGTTATCGTGATAGCCATCATCAAACGTAATAACGAGAGGTGTGGGTTGCTGACCCGACTTTCTAGCAGGTGACTGGGAGGCATAGAGTTCCTCCAGAGCATCTTCCAGGTGCAAAATCCGATAGTGGCGTTTTAAGTATTGCATATGTCGCCGGATATCGCCCAGGCTAGCACGGTGGTAATTTAAGATCAGCAAGCGCGGCCCCCGCTGGCGCATGCGCCAGCGGCTAAACCGCACCAGACCACTATAGTAAAAGAAGGCTGCGACTATCAGGCGTACTGCTTTACGCATAAAAGTTTTTTTCCTCACAGTCCATTGCAAGATAGAATGGATACCTTTCTTCCCAGCTTCACAGAAAATGCCTCTACGCCATTGTTGAAGCAGACCACCTCGCGCTTAAAAACTATTGGGATTATGCTTTACAATCAGTGCCGCCATCACATTCTTCATCAAAACCTGCATTTCTGGAACAGCAGTGCTTTTGTCGCCACATTTTGGATCGTCATGTGCCCGATAGCTGTCCAGGGTCGTCTCCCAATATATTGATCCGGTGGCAAAGACCAGGGCGCCAGAGGGCGCAATATAATACGCCGAATTACTTACATCGGGCTGCCTGGTTTCACTACTGACTGTAGGTGATGCGCTGATAATATGCAGATTCTTTGGCGTGGTATTGCTATACGATGGATTGTCTGGTGTTCCATTAGAGCTTGTATGAGCTCGATCCCATTCGTACCCGACGACGCCGCAACCATACGACTGGTTAGGCTGCAAATTGGTATCTTTAAGCAAGGGTAACGAAACTGCCTGGGGTGCGACACGCCAGGGGAATCCATTCTGATCATGGGTAAGATTGGAGAATAAAACCCCTACGACGGCATTTTCGGGCCGCCCCACCACCGGATCACGCCACATAGCGGTCACGACAGAATTATCTTTACCATACATTGGATCACGCGCCAGGTCCTGATTGTCGGTCTGAACCTTATACGAGACGATAGTTCGATTGGCAACACCGTCAGAGTCGGGCTCAAAACGCATCTGCCAGTAGATAGCATTGGCGCCCATAAAGGCTAAACCGATCCCCTTGTTGCGTGCCTTCTCTACAGTTGCGCGCATGCTCTTTGTCCAGTATTCATCGTGACCCAATGATATAAAAGCTTTATGCTTATCTAACAGATGGGGATTTGCCTGCAGATCGAGGTCGCTCGCGTACGAAACATCGTAATCGTGCTGCTCCATCCACCGTACCGTCTGCACAATAAATACCAGCACCTGGCTGGCACCATTTTCAACATCGTAGGGTTTATCGAGGGACACCTTGACGGCGCGTTTGGCCACCGCGGTGCCCTGGAACAGATCATCAGCATCATAAAGGCCAGAACCACCCCAATCGTTGTAGGCCGCGTAGGTCGTATCGGGCGTCACGGCAATGTAGGGAGAGGTTGTGGATCCCAACACGTCAAAGGGTGCGTAGGATTGCTTGCCATTGATATCGGTAAACTTTGCCAGGTAGATACCTGTGGTCCAGTCAGTCGGAATATGCAATGTATACGACGGCTTCCAGTGCGTCTCAATCAAACCGGTATCCTTCGCTATTGTGCAACTTGTGCAGTTAACGAGATGGCTACCGGTGGTGTCATAGTATCCCTGAGCCTGCCCAGATAGATTGGGGACCGAAGTCATCAGGCGTCCACCCAGACCACTGTACCATCCCAACCGAAAAATATCGATGCGATATGAGGTCTGAGCCACCTGGGTGCTGACATAGAACATCAGTGATTTCCCCGGTTTCACCGAAGTCGCGCTCACATATCCCTGAATCTGAGTAGTAGACTCGCTGCCTGTTGGAATCTTCCACGAGGTAGTACCGGTTAAAGCATTTTCACGCGTTATTGCATTATCTGATCCCGCAGAAACATTATTACTATCCTCATTGAGCACAAATGCTTGATTGCTAGCGCTAGATGATAAAGATGGTGCCAGAAAATAAAAGCTGATCAGAGCTCCTGCGATAATAAAGATAGTGATGATAGTAACGACGGACTTAAACTTCATGCAGGATCCTCCGCATTCATTGGTTTAGACATAGGTTTATTTCTTTACAAAGATACAATACAAGAGATTATTCTTCACCAGGATATAGCATCAGAAAATAATGAAGCAACGAATAATACCCTACCCCTGACAAAAATACCATGACTGGTGTGAAGAAGAGATGTTTATATCGGTAGAGAATCAGTGAAGCATCATCCAAAAGCGTAGAGAAATTCATGAGCGTTTTTCACTGAGTCGAGAACTACTAGCTATAAGAAGATTAAAGGGTAGGAATATTTTCCCTTATGGCTATATCATCTGACTAGTATCTACTATACTGTGCAATGTATGAAATTTAGGCAATAAGTAATATTGGATGGAATGAATACCATTAGACTGCGTTAATGTATATTGACGGTTGGTTCCGGTAACGTTTTTCAAGTTCAAACCTTGACCACTGGCAATAGCACAGATAACGCTATTACATCTCATCCCTAAAAATAGAAGGAGCCAAATGTAAGCCAGAAGGGTTCATTATCTCAACAAAGGTGTACTATTTTCCACGTTTTCTCAACACGGGCAACAACCTGATTCTCATCTATAAAGAGTAATCTCATAGTGAAGAAGATTAGTAAAAACAAGCTCATGTTGTTGCTATACCATAGGTAATCTTATTCCTTAGTACTGCGTAAATAAACATTTTTATGGAAGTCTGGCACCGTCATAATATGTATGACTAAAACCTGGTAAGGATGGTATTTCAATGCGGAGTACGCTCAGTCGCTATATACTACTCGCAAAACGTTGGGCATGGGTTATCATACTCGGTATGGTTATTTGTGGTGGTACGACCTATCTCGTCACCAAACTGCTGATGCAGCCCGTCTATGAGGCACAAACTCGCATCCTGATTACCCTGGCGGGTACATCACAAAACGATAGTACGCTAGCGGCTATTGCTCAGCAATCAACCTATAGTCAGCTAGTTACCAATCCCAATGTTCTCGCTCCAGTGGCCGCTAAACACAATATGGAACTGAAGCAGTTGACTGGCATGGTCAAGACACAGTCGGCCACCAACAGTCCTATTATCGACATCCTGGTCGATAGCAGTAATCCACAGCTGGCAGCCACCCTCTCCAAAGAGGTCGCGCAAAGTTTCACCTCTTACGCCACCTCGCACCTGGCTAGCCAGGCCAACTTCAACACAATTGATCCGGTTGTTCCAACGGATCCGGTTCGGCCGCGCCCTTCGCAGGACTCGCTCATTGGAGCGCTGATCGGCCTGGGCCTGGCGCTGGCAATCATCGTTATATTCGAATGGATAGACGATAGACTCACGGCGCCAGAAGAGGTCAATAAGTTGCTGGGTATCGATGCGCTGACGATCATTCCTGAGCTTTCTCGCAAGCAGCGCTCACGCAATGCAGAAGATACCCCCGAACTGGCCGAGGGGTGCCGCATTCTGTGCGCCAACCTGAACATGGCCCAGATGATGCGCCCCTTTAAACTGGTCATGGTTACCAGTCCAATGGCTGGCGAAGGAAAGAGCACGATCGCCGCCAACATGGCTTCGTTTCTGGCAATGTCGGGGAAACGAGTGCTGCTAGTTGATGCCGATCTGCGCCATCCTGTGCTGGATCAGCACTTTCAGCTGAACAACCAAAAAGGACTCTCAAACGCTTTCTTAGGAATATGGAATCAGGTCGAGACCGAACTGGACGGGCAGCCAACGGAGATCCCTTCACTGCGCGTTTTGACCGCGGGCGTGCTCCCGTCCAACCCATCTGAGCTCCTGCAGTCTCAACTCGCCAGTCAGCTCTTCAATCATTTCCGCAATTCACAGAAATTTGACTATATCATTTTTGACACACCACCCCTGCTCCCAATTGCTGATGCTCAAATTATGGCGGCGTATATGCAAGTAACGATTATGGTTGTCAATGCCTCACGCACACCACGTAAAGCAATGGTACGGGCGAAGCAAGCGCTTGCTCGCACAGGTACACGCATCCTGGGTGTAGCGCTCAATAAAAGCTACTGGCCTGAATACGGTGAGGTTCATGATTACCTGAGCAATATTCAGTCGCGCCCACGTGCTGATATTGCCATGGCGATGCCGCCCAATACTCCCGCCATCAATCACGCTATCGATGCTACCAATACCGCGATCCTCCCTTCCACGAACAATAAGCGTTAATAAACGGGAATGTTAATGAGCAGGTGAGTAGCGCAAAAGCGACAGCAGCGTCCAACCTGATGCAGTTGCTGGTCAAGCAATTGACCAGCTTACCATATCGGCCATAAAAGTAACACACAGGATATATATGTCGATCTGTTTTTGTAAGTTTCTGTGCTTTAAAAATATGTAAGCATCTAAAAAGGAAACATAAGTTTATGAAATATCAACTGCTGGAGAAGATCTCCTCTCGCTCGTTGCGCGTTGCTATTATTGGGCTTGGGTATGTGGGTCTGCCGCTGGCTGTGACGTTTGCCGAAGCTGGTTTTCAGGTTACAGGCATCGATGTTGATCAGAAAAAAGTTGACCTGGCCAATGAAGGGCAAAGCTATATTTCAGATATTGAAAGCGAAGATCTGCAGCGTCTAGTTGCGGCGGATACGCTACGCTTCACCACTGATTTTAACGCCCTTGATGAGATCGATGCCATCAGTATCTGCGTTCCCACACCACTGCGCAAAACACGAGAGCCAGATGTCTCCTATATTATTTCAGCCGCCCAGCAGGTACGCGCCCATCTCCACCAGGGGCAGTTGATTATCCTGGAAAGCACAACCTATCCCGGGACAACGGATGAGATGCTACTTCCGGAGTTGGAGAGCTCCGGCTTAAAGATCGGTGAAGACTTCTTCCTGGCTTTCTCGCCCGAGCGCATCGACCCGGGCAATCCTCAATTCGGCACCAAAAATACTCCCAAGGTGGTTGGTGGCATCACGCCCTCCTGCACCGAGCTGGCGCAGGCCTACTATGGAGCCGCGATCGAACAGATCGTGCCAGTGGCCTCGGCCCGTGTCGCGGAGATGACAAAGTTGCTTGAGAATACGTTCCGCGCCGTCAATATCGGCCTGGTCAACGAGATCGCCATCATGTGTGAGAAGCTCAAAATCAACGCATGGGAAGTCATCGATGCAGCTGCCACCAAGCCATTTGGCTTTATGCGCTTTCAGCCAGGCCCCGGTCTGGGCGGCCACTGTATCCCGGTCGATCCGCATTACCTGTCATGGAAGCTCAAAACACTGGACTACAACGCGCGCTTCATCGAGCTGGCCGCCGAGGTCAATAGTAGTATGCCACACTATGTGGTCAATAAAGTGATGTCCGCCCTCAATGAGCAGCGCCGTAGCTTCAATGGCGCAACCGTGCTGGTGCTAGGCGTGGCCTACAAACGCAATGTCAGCGATGTGCGCGAATCACCCGCCCTGGATATCATCCAGGAATTAATCTCACATAAAGCAGTTGTGCTCTACAACGATAACTATGTCCCTTCCCTGACGCTTCGGGGCCGTACTATGCATTCCCAGCCTGTAAGTAGCGGTCTTCTGCAGGCCGCGGACTGCATCGTGCTGGTAACCGATCATGACTACTATGATGTCGCCTCTATCGTTGAGGAGGCACGCTCTATCGTTGATACACGCAATATGACCAGAGGATTTCAAGACGCCAAAATATTCAGGCTTTAGACCCATGATCATCACTGATAGAATGGTTAAGAAACATGTCTCAATCTTTGGGCAACGGTAGAAATGACAGTCAGCCACTGCTGAGCACGACAAGTGCCCGGCTGGTAGCGGTTAAGATAAAATCTGCCAATAAAAATATCTTCCGGGCTCTGCTCAGCCTGGCTTCGGCCAATCTGCTGATTCGCGTTATGGGTCTCCTGAATCAGATCGTGGTCACCGCCAGGTTCGGGCAAGATCAGCACATGGATGCCTACTACGTGGCATCCCTTATTCCGATGACGCTCGCACCGATGCTGGCCAGCGCGCTGGAGGCATCGGTTATTCCCGCCTACTCTCGACTGCGTACAAAGGGTACACGAGAACAGGCATCCAAACTTTTTAGCACGCTGCTCAATCTGCTGATCGTGCTTTCTATCGTACTCACTGCCGGGCTGATCTTCTTTAAAACAGAGTTGATGACTTTCCTGGCACCTGGCACACAGTCGTCGACCCTGTTGATAGCGCAGGATCTGACTCCATTTATCTTTCCGGTACTGGCTCTGATGACGCTTAATAGTTTTATGGAGTGTCTGCTGAACGCGGAGGGTAAGTTTGGCTGGCCCGCTTACGCGGGTATGCTCACGCCTCTGGCCACGGCATCTTTTGTTATCGCTGGTGGCAACAGCTTTGGCGTCCTGACGCTCTGTATCGGTACACTGGTGGGTCAGTTGCTCCAACTGGTCGGCATTATTTACCGCGCCCATAAGATGCAGATCATCTATCGACCTGTACTTGATCTGAAACTGCCCGAGCTTAAACCAATCATGAGCGCGGCCTGGCCAGCGCTCTTTGGCGGATTGATCAGCATGGCCAGTCCATTTGTGGACACGATCTTTAGCTCGTTTCAAAGCGCCGGTACTATCGCGGCGCTCAATAACGCCCTTAAGTTAAATGGTGTGCCGACCGGCGTGTTGTTCGCCGCCGTTGGACGAGCTGCCCTACCCTACCTGGCAAATCAGGCCGCCATCAAAGATATGCGAGCCTTCAAAGGGACGCTACGCCTCTATCTCTGGATCGTGGGCATAGCGACGCTGGGCCTGACCTTTGTTATGACATTCGGAGCCCGCATCATCATCGGGATCATTTTTGAGCATGGAAATTTTACGGCGCACGATGCCGACACAACTGCCTGGATTCTGGTTGGCCTGTCGATCGGTATGTTCCCAACCGCCATCGGCTTCATTGTGTCGCGCGCCTTCAGCGCGCTGGGTAAGACACGTATCCTGATGGGTGTGAGCATCTTTAGCGTCTTCGCCAATGCCGCCTTTGATGCTTACTTCGGACGCATCTGGGGAGGGTTTGGTATCGCCTTTGGCACTTCCCTCTACTACTTCTGCACCATGATCATCCTGATCGTTACGCTGCGCATGATGATCGGGAAGTTGAATCTGTTGACCCCACCCAAAGAGCTATTGGAGATGGTTCAGAAACTGAGTAGAGGACAGGTCCCGACCACGCTCACCAGAGGGAAGGAGGGCCGTATGAGAGATTTTGGTCTGACATATGCTTTCCGCAAAAGGGTGATGCAGGTCGCCTTTGCATTGTCCGTTTTTGCAGTCGGGGCCGCCGGCGCCGCGCAGAATGCTCTCTTCACCGTACGTATAGCCTTTGGTTCGCTGGTGGTGCTGGCGCTCTTGCGCTATCAATACCTGCTCGTCCTGGCATGGGCCTGCATCAACGTATTCATCGGCTCAGCATTACCACTGTTTAACGGTAATAATCTTCTGTCGGGCTTGACGCTGCCAACGCTCTTATTGCTCTTTTACGTTCCAACAAAAGAGGCGTTCAAGCGTCTGCCGGCGCTCCCGTTCTGGTTATTCTACTTCATCTGGATCCTACTGAGCATGGGCATCTCACCGATTCCACTATCGCAGTTTATGACTATCTGGACCACCGAACTGGACTTCTTTGCGGTCTGCGTGCTGGTGGTGCTGGTCATCGATTCGCGCCAGAAGATGATCGGCTTTATCGATGCGATGATCGCGCCCTCTATTTTTATCGCCATCTACGGACTCTATGGCTTTGTGACCCAGCAGCACGGTGTGGTTGATCCCACCACAGGTTTCTTCCGTATCAGCTCGATTTTCTATGATACACCACCAACACTGGGTCTCTATCTGTCGGTACTTATTCCCATTACTATCTATCGCATCTTTACCATGCGGAACTTCCTTAAGATTTGTGGAGGGATCGCGATATTGCTCCTGCTGATGGTGGCGCTGGGTCTGACTTTTAACCGAGGAACGCTCATTGCCGTAGCGGTTGGATTGGTGGTTACTGTCCTGTTCCTGCCCTCCAACAAGATGCGTGGCATCGCCATGGGGGCAGGCACCGCGATTGTGGGGATGGTTTTTCTGGGTACCGCCCTGGCCAACATCCCTATCCTGAGCCGCTTCTCTAATAGCGATATCTCATCGCTCAATGGTCGTACCTATCTCTGGCAAGCATTAATCGACCACTTCGACCCGGCCCAGATTCTGGGATATGGCCTGAAGTCCTCGGATGTGTTGTTGACCCAATTGCAGGTCGGCTTCGGAGGCGGCGTCATCGCCACAGCTGCCCATAATATCTACCTGGAAGCAATGTTTGAGCATGGCATTATAGGTCTGACACTGATGTGCCTGGGCTTTATCGCCTTCGGCTGGTGCCTGTTAAAGAAATACTTCTCAGACAGGAGTTTTGAGCAAAAACTGCTGGTGGCGATCGCCTTTGGTACCCTGGTCAGTATCGTCATCCAGGGATACGAGTCCAATGACATCTGGAACCAGGGCGTGGGTATCTACTTCTTCATCCTGATGGCCCTGCCATTCTGTCGCTACTGGGATAAAACTCAGGGCTCAAACAAAGCGGCACAGGAAGATGTACAGGAGCAAAGCGATCAGCATGATGCAGAAAATGCTCAAAAAGAGCAAGAAGAGCTGGCCATGGCTTAAAGAAACAAGCGTCAATAGATTTTACATAGCAGCTAAGGAGAGGCTTCGTGGAAAATAGTTCGCAGGATCAGCTGCGTATCTGTATGGTAGCTTTCTTGTATGCACCTATTATCGGTGGGGCGGAAACACGCGCGGCCAGGCAGGCACACCGTTTGCTTGAGCTGGGCCATAAAGTGGTCATTGTAACGTTGCAACATGAAAAAATCTGGAAAAAATCTGAATTGGTCGATGGTGTTCCGGTTATCCGTGTTGGTGGATCATTTAATCGGCGTGGCAGATTGCGCGTCGGTCGGATGGGACATCTTCCAATCGATTTCTTAATGTTCTTGCAGTTGTGGCGCATGCGTCACCATTACGACATTTTGCATACCATCCAGCTTTCTCCTCTATCGGGCGTGGCAGCCCTGATAGGTAAATTAACAGGCAAACCGGTGATTGTCAGTATTCCCAGTACGGGACCCGGCAAAAAGCCGAAACCAGAAGAGGCCATGATGATGGTGGACACCCTGGCCGGCAAGCTGAGCGATACCAGTTTTTTGAAGGTTGACTATGCCGATGCTGTGGTAGGGGATATGCAACATATGAGAAAAACCGCCATCGGTGGCGGAATGATCCTGAATTTCTTGAAAAAATCTGATGCATTTTATCAAATTCTTAGTACACGTAGTTATGGCTATATGACATCCAATGGCTTTCGTCATGAGAAACTGGTTCATATTCCCAATGGTATCGAAATTGAAAAATTTAATCCCGCCCCCGAACTACGGCCTGATCCTAATCAACCGGAGCGCGATATCCTATGCGTGGCACGCCTGCAATATCCAAAGGGCGTGGATGTATTGCTCCATGCCTGGAAACGCATGATGCTGGATCAGCCTGCTGACTGGCGGGCGAATCTCAAACCGCGTCTGCTTATCGCGGGCAATGGACAATCTGAAGAGCAGTTGAAACGCCTGGCGAAAGAGTTACATATCGAGGAGAGCGTGGTCTTTCTGGGAGCCCGAAAAGATGTGGTAAACCTGCTGCAGCGGTGCTGGAGCTTTGTGCTACCATCGCGCTGGGAAGGGATGCCCAATGCTCTGCTGGAGGCGATGAGTTGTGAAGCGCCGTGCATCGCGACCCGCGTCAGCGGGAGCGAGGATATCGTGGTGGATGGCGTGAATGCCTTGCTGGTTGAGCCTGAACAGCCGGACGAACTGGCTCTGGCACTGCAACGCTTAATAGCTGATAGCGATCTGGCCCGGCGTCTGGGGGTGGCTGGACGCGAAACTGTTATACGTGATTATCAAATGACAAATATCGCTGATCAATTTATAGATTTCTATCGAAAAACATTGCATAAGGAGTCCCGAACCCCAGCCAAGGTTCTTGAGGGCGTGGGAGAAATATAAGCATGGAACGTAAACCACGTATATGTATTGCTATTACTACTTTTTATCCTTATATCGGTGGCGCCGAAACTCAGACCCTGGCTCAGTGTCAGCGTCTGATCGAATCGGGCTATCAAGCGCAGGTGATTACTTTTCGGCATAAACATAGCTGGCCACTGACAGACACCCTCAAAGGGGTACCCGTCAGGCGCATCGCTGGCTCGCTGCTGGGGAAACGCGATAATTTGCCGCGCATCGTCCAGCGTCTCCTCTATTTCCTGGCTATGTTTGTAATGGCCAGAACGATCTGGCGTGAACGCAACAACTTTGACGTCTTACAGGTCTGTCAGTTCAGCCTGCTGGTCCTGCCACTCGCTGTGGTATGCTATTTCGCCAAAAAGCCTATGACCATTATTGTTATCAGTGCGGGCGCTGAGAAGCCCACCAAAACCAATGAGAACGCGAAGCTGCTGGCAGGCCCCCTTGATCCCAATCTCCCCTGGCTACAAGTCGATGGAAAAACGTGGATCGATGGTGACCTGTACGGTCTGCAGGCGGCTGGTCGAGGAGCGGTCAATCTTACCCGCCATCTGCTCAAACGCATCCATGCCGTCGTTATTGTACTCAGCAGACGCTCGGAGCGCTACGTAAAAGCTAACAGGTTTGATGATTTAGAGATCCAGCTGATTCCCAATGGCGTTGATATCGCGCGCTTCCATCCCCAGCCTCAGCTTGCGGTCACGCCAGAACGTGCCAGAACGGTAGTCTGCGTCTCCAAAGCACGCTGGGAAAAAGGCCTGGATGTGCTGCTGCAGGCCTGGCACCTGGTCCATGCCCAGCAACCCGAGGCGCGCCTGGTGATCGTGGGCAGCGGTCCGGTACTGCCTCAGCTAGAGCAGCTGGCAGCAGCCCTGGGCATCGCGGAAAGCGTGGAGTTCGCCGGGCTACAGAGTGATGTGCCGGAACAGCTACAGCGAGGCCTGATCGGTATCCTCCCCTCGCGCTGGGAAGGGATGCCCAATGCCTTGCTGGAGGCGATGGGTAGCGGCCTGGCCTGCATCGCGACCCGCGTCAGCGGGAGCGAGGATGTGATTGAAAGTGGCGTCAATGGCCTGTTGGTCGAAAGCGAAGATTATACAGCGATGGCGCAGGCTCTGCTCACCCTGCTGCGCAATCCTCAACTGGCACAGCAGTATGGAGCGGCCGCCAGCGAGCTTATTCAACACTCCTACACCCTTGAACATGTGCTGAACCTCTATACATCAATTTATCAACGCCTTACTGCAACACACACGGAGCAGCCCACTGAAGATGTACGACCTTCAGAAAGCTACTCGGTAACACCATAAATACCCTGAAAGGATACACTTCCCATGTGTGGAATAGCGGGCTTCGTAAATGTGGCATGTAGACATGAGAATGCCGAACACCTTATCGATAATATGTGCAAGATTATTCGCCATCGCGGTCCCGATGATCAAGGAATCTGGGTTGGCGATGGTATAGATAATGGAATGTCCACGGCGCTGGGTATGCGCCGCCTGGCCATTATTGACCTGGCTGGCAGCCATCAGCCAATCTTCAATGAAGATCAGAGTATGTTGATCGTTTTCAATGGCGAGATCTATAACTACCGGGAGCTACAACAGGAGCTACGAGCCCGTGGTCATCAGTTCCGCACCAATGGAGATACGGAAACCATCCTGCACGCTTATGAAGAGTATGGTGACGACTGCGTCGAGCATCTGCGTGGGATGTTTACCTTTGCAATCTGGGATATCAAACGCCAGAGGCTCTTCGCGGCCCGCGATCGTTTTGGGAAGAAGCCACTCAACTACTACTGGGATGGTCAGCGGCTCATCTTTGGTTCAGAGATTAAATCGATCCTAGAGGCGGACGTTCCGCGCGAGGTCAACCCCATCGCGCTGGATGAGTACCTGGTCTATCGCTACGTCCCCTCCCCGCTGACCATGTTCAAGAATATCATGAAGGTGCCGGCGGCCCATGTGCTCATTTATGAGAATGGGAAGGTCAGTACGAAACGTTACTGGGATATCTCGTTCGCCCATACCTGTAACGACGATGAGGCGACCGCTGTCGAACGCACGCGCAGCCTGCTAGAAGAGGCCACACGCATCCGCCTGATGAGTGAGGTTCCACTGGGCGCGTTCTTAAGCGGTGGCCTGGATTCAAGCGTGGTCGTTGGCATAATGAGCGAATTGATGTCGCAGCCGGTCAAGACCTTTTCCATCGGTTTTGAGGAGGCCTCCTTCAATGAGCTTCCCCATGCGCGCAAGGTTGCGCAGCATTTCGGGACCGAGCATCACGAATTCTTTGTCAAATATGATCTGGTCAACATTCTGCCGCAGCTGGTCTGGGACTACGATGAGCCGTTCGCGGACTCGTCTATGCTGCCAACCTACTATGTCTCTAAACTGGCACGTGAGCATGTGACCGTGTCATTGAGTGGTGATGGCGGCGACGAGATCTTTGGTGGTTACGAGCAATACAGGCGCGAGTACCAGATCTATCATATCCCTCGCCTGCTGCGCGGCACCCTGTCACGCGCCTCCTACCTCCTGCCCAACAAGGTACGCGGCAAGAAACGTCTGCAGACCTGGTTGCGCGGCTATGGCACCCGCAGCATTGAAGCGAATATGCTGTTCCCCGACTATACCAGGAGCGAGCTTTATAGCAAGGATTTTTATCAGCAAGTGCAGGGACATATGCCGTTTGAACGCCACCTGGACCTCTACCACGCGGTGCAACATCTCGATCCAACCGCTCGCATGCAATATGTCGATACCCTGACCTATCTCACAGATGATATTCTCGTCAAAGTCGACAAGGCCAGCATGTTTAACTCACTGGAGACGCGTGCACCCCTCCTTGACCATCACCTGGCGGAATATGTCGCCTCCCTCAATCCTTCACTGCGCGTCAACAATGGACGCATTCATGACGGTCATGGCAAACATCTGTTGAAGAAAGTGGCCAGTGATCTGCTGCCGCCGGAGATTCTGGAGCGACCCAAACGCGGCTTCTCGGTCCCGCTCAATACCTGGTTCCGGAAGGATGTACAGAGCTATGCTCATGACGTCCTGGCTTCAAGCCAGGCCCGGAGACGCAACATCTTTAGCCAGCAGATGCTGCATAATCTGCTCAGCACCGATGGCGGTCGCCCTCTGACCAATCATAGCGAGGTCCTCTGGTCGCTGCTCTGCCTGGAATTGTGGTTCCAGACATATATCGATGAGCCGGGTATCACGACCGGAGAAACTATAACATCTACATCTTCTTATACAATCAAAAAATAATGAATGAATGAGGAAAGGGAGCGTTTATGTGCGGCATTTGTGGAATTTATAACGCGCGCAGCGGCGAACCGGCCTCCCCGCAATTAATAGATTCTATGACACGCCTGATTGCGCACCGTGGGCCAGACGATAGTGGAGCACACATCGATGGCCCGCTGGGCCTGGGCTTTGCGCGCCTGAGCATTATTGATCTCAGCGGAGGCCACCAGCCAATGTGCAACGAGACAGGTGATATATGGATCGTCTTTAATGGTGAAATATGGAATTATAAAGAGCTTCGAAAAACACTGCAAGAAAAAGGCCACATCTTCCAGACCAATAGCGATACCGAGACGATTGTGCATGCCTACGAAGAATATGGCGTCGATTGCGTTGAACGCCTGCATGGGATGTTTGGCTTCGCTATCTGGGATGGTCCCAGGCAGCGTCTGTTGCTGGCACGCGACAAAGCCGGAAAAAAACCACTTTACTACACCAATCTGAATGGTGATATCATCTTTGGCTCCGAGATCAAGGCGATCCTGGGACATCCGCAGGTCAGGCGTGAGGTGGATGTGCAGGCGATGGCCGATTTTCTCAGCGTGCGCTACGTACCAGCACCGGCTACGCTCTTCAAGAACATCTCCAAGGTCAAACCGGGACACTGGGTGCTCTTTGAAAATGAAACGATGCGCGAGCATTGCTACTGGGACTTCACCTTTAAGAAAGATCCCGAGAAGCGCTCTATCCCTGAGTACCTGGAAGGCATCAAACAACATGTGCACCGGGCCGTTGAGGAGCGTATGATGGCCGATGTGCCAGTCGGTGCTATGCTCAGCGGTGGCGTCGATTCCAGCATTATTTCTGGCATCATGAGCACACTCACCCCGCACAAGGTAAAGACCTTTTCGGTAGGCTTCGATCATCCCGAGTATAGCGAGCTTCCGTATGCACGCATGGTGGCCGATCACTTTGGCACCGATCATCATGAGCTGGTGGTCAACTCTTCAGACCTCACGCAGTACTGGCCTCTACTGACCTGGCATCGTGATGAGCCGGTCAGTGAGCCATCAGACCTGGGCGTCTACCTGGTCTCCAAACTGGCGCGCCAGCACGTCACGGTCGTCCTCTCTGGTGAGGGGGCCGATGAGCTGTTTGCCGGCTATCCTAAATACGTGGTGGACTGGATGGCACGCTACTATCACATTCTGCCGGATGTGGTACGCAATCAAGCGATCCAGCCGCTCTTAGAGCGCCTGCCCTATAGCATGCGTAAGCTCAAGACAGCGGCCCGCAACATTTCCCAACCTGCTCCACAGCGCTGGATGAACTGGTTCGGCATCTTCAACGGTCCCCTAAAAGAGCAGTTGCTGGCCGACGAGACGAAGATGGCCATTGACCTGGACGCCAGCCGCGAGTTCCAGCGCTGGCTGCAGAAAAATCCACAGCGCGACGATCTCTCTTCGATGCTCTACCTGGACACTAAAATCTGGCTCCCGGACAACCTGCTGATGAAGGGCGATAAGATGACGATGGCCGCCTCGCTGGAGTCACGCATTCCCATGCTGGACTACAAGCTGATCGAATACGCGGCCAGCATCCCATCAAGCGCGAAGATCAAGTCGCTCAAGACCAAGTATCTGCTCAAGCAGGCCTTTGCAGACTTCTTACCGGCCCCGATCCTGACGCGCAAAAAGATGGGCTTTAACGTGCCAACAGGCGTCTGGTTCCGCGAGGGCCAGCGCGACCTGATCAGCAAGCTCCTGCTCTCGGACCGCATCCGCGGCCGTGGCTACTTCAATGATGCCTATATTGAGAAGATGGTGCACGACCATCTGGCGGGGAAGACCAATTACCAGGCTCAGATCTTCACGCTGGCCAGCCTGGAGCTCTGGTTCCGCGTCTTCATCGATACACCCGATCTGAAGAAGCCCGAGGGCTCTGTTTCGGATCTGCTGGCGGAAGAGTCGCTGGCTACTATGGTCTAAATCAAAACATGCTCTTCTATCCGGAAAGGATCTATCATAGGATGCCCAGGAAAACAGTTACGCCATTTCGTGTCCTGATGGTCACTGGCATCTATCCAACGGTTGAAAAGCCGCACGCCGGTACCTTTGTAAAAAGCCAGGTTGACGCCCTGACCGAAGCAGGTCTGGAAGTTGATGTTATCCATCCCAGAGTTGGCATACCCACACCACTGCGCTATGCCTCAGCCCTATCTCAGATCTGGCGCGCCGCCCTGAGTGGACGCTATAACGTCATCAATGGTCAATATGGATTGTGGTGCTTTATCTGCCGCCTGCAATGGGGTATCCCGGTGGTGGCCGCCTTCATCGGCGACGATATTCTGGGTACCGTGACCGCGCAGGGCGGCCATAGCGCGAAAGGCAACTTTGTGGCGATGTTGAGCCGTCAGCTCTGCTACCGGGTCGATGCGGTGATCGTGAAATCGGACCAGATGAAGAGGGAGGCGCGCGGTCCCCAACAAAAGATTTATGTCATCCCTGATGGGGTCAACTTCTCGCAGTTCCAGCCCGTACCACGGGACGTCATGCGCGCCGAACTCGGCTGGGATCAGAACAAATACTATGTGCTCTTCAGCAACAATCCAAACATCCCGGTGAAGAACTTCTCTCTGGCAAAAGCAGCCGTTGATCGTGTCCGAGCTAAAGGCATCGACGTTGAACTGGTTGTGGCCACCGGCCTGCCACATGATACGGTGGTGAAGTATATGAACGCCAGCAACGCCCTGATCCTCTCTTCGCACGCCGAAGGCTCCCCCAATGTGGTAAGAGAGGCCATGGCCTGTAATGTGCCTGTCGTCAGTACTGATGTCGGAGATGTGCGCGCCGTGATCGGACGTACCGAGGGCTGCACCGTCTGTACACCCAATAGTGTCGAAGAGATGGCCGCGGGCATCGAGGTCGCTCTGGCCCATACCGAACGCACAACCGGCCGCGCCGATACCCAGCATCTCAGGGGTAGCATCATCGCCCAGCAGATCATCGATGTCTATGAAAAAGCCACCGGCCTGAAAATTCCCCGCAAAACCACCGGTGCAACGGAGAATGAAACACAGCTGAAGGAGACAACTTATGCCCAGGAATAAGAAAGTGCTTCTCCTGGTAGAAAATCTTTCGGTTCCTGCTGATCCACGTGTCTGGCGCGAGGCCCAAACATTGCGCCAGCACGGCTACCAGGTCAGCGTTATCTGCCCCCGTGGCGAGACATGTGATACCGAAAGCTATGTCTGCCTGGATGGCATCTTTATCTATCGCTACACTCTCGATATGACTATACGCAAATCAACTGATTACATACGCGAATACGCCCTGGCCATGCTCAATACGCTGCGCCTGAGCTTTCAGGTCTGGCGCCGCCACGGCTTCGACGTCATCCATGCCGCCAATCCACCGGACACCTTTTTCATTATTGGACTGTTCTATCGCCTGCTGGGAAAAAAGTTCATTTTTGACCAGCACGACCTGGCTCCCGAGATGTTTGCGATCAAGTTTCAAGGGCGCATGAAATTGATTCAGCGCTGCCTGCAGCTATGCGAGACGCTCTCATACAAGACCGCCAACCTGGTGATTACCACCAATGAGTCGCAGAAGCGCAACGCCCTCAAACGCGGGGGCTGCGCGCCCGAAAAGGTGGTGGTAGTACGCAACGGGCCGGATGATACACGTTTTACCGTCCTTACGCCCGAGCCTGAATTGAAGCGGGAACGTCCCTATCTGCTGGCCTATATCGGGGTGATGGGCTCGCAGGACGGCGTAGATTACGTCCTCTACACCCTCAATGAGTTGATCAACAAGCGCGGCCGTCAGGATATCGGACTGGTTCTGATGGGCGACGGCGATCAACTGGAGATCCTGAAAACCCTGACCCAGGATTTACAGTTGACGGATTACGTCCATTTCGCGGGCTGGGTGGGCAAGCACGATCTCTTACGCTACCTCAGCGTCGCCGACATTGGACTCTGCCCTGACCCCAGCAATCAGCTGAACGATCACAGCACCATGCTCAAAACGATGGAATATATGGCCATGGGGCTGCCGGTGGTGGCCTTCGATCTGTTGGAGACGCGCTACTCAGCGCAGGAAGCAGCGCTCTATGCCAGCGCCAATCGGGTTGAGGACTTCGCCGATAAGATCGAGCTCTTGCTGGAGGATGCCGCTCTGCGCAAAAAAATGGGCGACTATGGCCGACAACGCATCGAAGAGGAGTTGAGCTGGAGCCAGACCTCAAAGCATCTTGTAGCCGCCTATCAGCAGCTATTGGAGCGCGATGGCGCAAAGGATGCCCAACAGATCCAGGCAGATCGTCAGGGAAGTGTCGAAGCACTTGCCAGTGGAAGGGGTCCGGTTGCCGATAACGTTTCCGTACCCGCAACCGAATAGGATAGATCAGCCCTTGAGCAAGATTCTGGCCGAGTAGGCCGGTAGCGTAAAGGTGTGGCCGGATCTGTTCCCATAGGGATCGACATAGGTAGTTGTCCCACTGGTGGGAACCTGCGAACTGGATTCATACTATACCAACCGTCCATGCTACAAGATAACATCTACGCTAGCAACTAAACAGGTATTTAACCTGAATTGGGTATACTCTGATAGATTAGAGATTGTTACAGGCTCAATCTTACATGAAGAAAGGGGTTGTACACAGTTTTTCTGACAACTAGAAAGTACTGGTGTGCATAGAGTATTATGAGTTCAGCACGTTATCTGGTCACAGGTGGAGCAGGATTTATCGGTTCTCACATTACTGCGACACTCCTGAAACAGGGTGAAAATGTTCGCGTTTTAGATAATTTTGCCACTGGTCGCGAGAGCAATCTACAGGCATTCGAGGAACTACCAGGGAATGTCGAAATCGTACGCGCCGACATTCGTGACCTTGCCGCCGTCGCCCAGGCGACTCAAGGAGTAGAGGTTGTCTTTCACCAGGCCGCCCTGGCATCGGTCCCCCGCTCGATAGCCGATCCGGTCAGTTCACTGGAGGTCAATGTCAATGGCACGCAGAACGTCCTGATCGCAGCCAGGGACGCGGGTGCGCGCCGCGTAGTATTCGCCAGCTCTTCATCGGTCTATGGCAATACGCCAACCCTACCCAAACACGAGGGCATGCCTGGCTCGCCCATGTCTCCATACGCCGTCCATAAGCTGACTGGAGAGCTCCTCTGCTCGGTCTTCTATAACATCTATGGACTGGAAACGGTAACCTTACGCTATTTCAACGTCTTCGGCCCCCGGCAGGATCCCAAGTCTGAATATGCGGCCGTCATTCCCCGCTTCCTGACCTCCCTGCTCAATCAGGAGCAACCGATCGTCTTCGGTGATGGAGAGCAAACGCGCGACTTCACGTTTGTCGCCAACGTGGTCCAGGCTAATCTCAAAGCGGCGACCGCGCCCGATGCGGTGGGACAGGCTATGAACATCGGCTGCGGTGAGCGCGTCTCGCTCAACGAGGTCTTGCGCATCGCCGGTGAACTGCTGCAGACCACGCCGGATGCGTCCTATCGCGATCCACGCGCAGGGGATGTCAGAGATAGCCTGGCGGACATCAGTAAAGCGCAGCGCCTGCTCGGCTATGATCCCAGCATCAAGTTTGCCGAGGGCCTCTCTCAGACGCTGGAATCCCTGCGCGTGGGCGTATCCCGCTAATTACGGCACATCCAACACAACACGAAGGTGGGCTTTCTCGTTATTGAGAACGCCCACCTTGTTTTTAGGAAGTATGCCAGATTTATTGAACGGTCACGGCAGTATTGATAGCCTCTTGCTTCTCCAGAGCTGCCTGGGCAGCCTCTAGAACGCGTACAACAGCCAGGCCAACCTCGCCATTGGCGCGGGGCTGATTGCCGGTACGAATCGAATTGACGAAGTCTTCACATTCCAGACGCAAGGGCTCAACCCAATCGATATGAGGAATGGTAATGGCTCCGTGGCGATAGGATACAACTGGATCGGCGTGTACATCCGCGCCCTTATTGTAGACTTTGATCATCTCCGAGGGATTAGTGTCGTCATAAACGACCATTCTAGCATCACCAATGACCGTGACACGCCGGATCTTGCAGGGGTGCAGCCAGCTGACATGCACATGGGCCGTCATCTGGTCGGCAAACTCTAAATCCAGGTGCGCGATATCACAGATATGTGATTGTAGATGCGCATGCGCCTGCACCTTAACGCTCTCAGGCGCCTTCCCAAACAAATAGAGGAGGATAGATATATCGTGCGGGGCCAGATCCCAGATTACATTGATATCGCTGCGGAACAGGCCTAAATTGACGCGCTCAGCCTCAACACAATAGATTTTTCCAAGATCTCCGTTCTGCACCAACTTGCGTAGCTCATTGACAGCTGGACTGTATTCAAAGGTATGGCCAACCATGAGGATGCGGTTGCGCTGGCGCGCTATTTCTACCAATTCTTCGGCTTCCGCGACACTGGCGGTGAGCGGCTTCTCCACCAGAACGTGCTTGTCATGCAGCAACGCTTCTTTCGCCAGATAGTAGTGGGCACGCACAGGTGCCGCGATGACTACCCCATCAACATCCGAGTTGAGAATATCATGGAAGTCGGTGGTGGTTTTAATCCAGGGCTGATTCACAGCGATCGATGCCAGGCGGCTCTGATCCAGATCAGCCACCATGGTCACCGACACATTCGAAAGGCCATCCAGGTTACGAGCAATCTTTGGCCCCCAATATCCCCAACCAATTAAACCAAAACGCAGATCTGTTCTCATTGGTACATTCCTTATAAGTTTCTACTATAAGAAGCCCTACAATGAAATACGAAACGATAGATACACAAAAATCTACAAGCACCATAAAAACTCGGTAGCAATATCGCTTCCATGCGCCCTGTCTGTAACGGTGGATGTATACCTTTGGGGTTTAAGCGGAATGAGAAGCCACGAAACCAATGTATTTCTTTACGCTATCAATGACACGCTGCACTTGCTTACCGGTAAGTTCCGGATACATCGGTAAAGAAACGATCTTTGGAGCCAGAGCTTCGGTTACCGGGAACATGCCCGGCTTATAACCATATGGAACGCACGCCGGTTGCAGGTGCAAAGGAACGGGATAGTGAACATTGGTGCCGATCCCCTCTTCCTGCATGAATTGACGGAAACGATCGCGATCAGGGACCTGAATCACATAGTAGCAGTATACGTGTGTGCCCCAGGGACGTACGACTGGAACAGCATCAACGATCCCGCGCAACTGCTCGTTGTAGGCATGAGCATGAGCCTGGCGTGCCTCATTCCAACGCTCCAGATGCGGCATCTTGATCAGCAATACCGCCGCCTGTAGCTCGTCTAAACGACCGTTAGCCCCCACCACTTCATGGAGATAGCGCACTCGCGAACCATGATCCCGATACATGCGCATCTTCTCCGCCAAATCAGCATCATTGGTGGTGCAGATGCCGGCCTCGCCAAAGGCGCCAAGATTCTTGCTATAGTACAGGCTGAAGCACCCGATATCACCAAATGAACCAACTCGCTGGCCTTTATACGTAGCGCCATGGGCCTGTGAGGCATCCTCAATCACACGCAGGCCGTGGGCACGTGCGAAATCCATCACCGGCTGCATCTCTACAGCATGACCATAGAGATGAACAGGAAGAATGGCTCGTGTACGCGGGGTCAACACCTGCTCAAGCTGCTGCCAATTCATCAGGTATGTTTCGGGATCGATATCGACGAAGACAGGAATAGCTCCGACCGCGGCGATTGCTTCCACGGTCGCGATAAAGGTATTAGCAACAGTGATCACTTCGTCTCCGGCGCCGATACCGCACGCGCGCAACGCCAGTTCCAACGCATGCGTACCCGAAGCGTTACCAACACCAAATTGGCATCCACAATACATTGCAAACTCTTGCTCAAATGCCCGCTGCCGAGGCCCTATGAACAATTGCATCCCTTCGAGAACTTCTTCAAAAGCTGCCATAATTTCAGGCTTTAAGGCCAGATATTGTGCGCGTAAATCTACCAGAGGAATATTTTCTGATGACACTCTTTTTGACCACTCCTTAATCATAGTCCAAAATGCTTATCACAAAGAAGCTTATACAAATCTTACGTGTTTTTCACTTTTACCGTTATCAAATTCTATACACTTTTCTACAGTAAAGTTATAGCTTAACCCAATAGGGATCTAAGACATCTGCTATTTGAATCAGCCCGTTTGCACGTCGTCATCTCTATAAACCCTTATTATTAATGATAGCAAATAGAAGGTGGATATTGGTTAATTATAAAGGTGTAAGATAGGTTAAACTATGGCTAATCAGTAAAGAATACACAACCATAAGCAAAATATGAGAGAAAGGGGGGCTTATGTTTTTATCACCTATTTGCAAACTCTTTACCATATCTCCATAAAAATACTCACCGATTATACACCTGAGTCATATAACATTGAAATCAGAATTAACAGAGCGAGGGGAACATAAAAAGTTTTACCTCATGTCTGCACTTTTTAGGAGGCAAACATGATTGTTCAATCGGCGCCCGGCCGGACGATTAGCATCAATACGGGCTACCTGAGAGCAAAGCGTGCGCTCGATATTGCTTTTATACTTCTCGTCGCGCCTTTTGTTCTTCTAGTTGGTATTGTTGTCGCGATCTGTATTAAATTAAACTCTGAAGGCCCTATTTTTTTTCGCCAAAAACGCATCGGACAAAATGGGGTCGAATTTGAAATGCTTAAATTCAGATCTATGTATGTAAATAGTGACCAAATGGCCCATCGCGAAAAAATTATTCAATACATGAATGGTCAAAAGCTCAATGATGACTCTACAGGAAAAATGATGTACAAAGATGTTCAAGATCCACGTATTACTAAAGTTGGACGCTTTATCCGTAAAACAAGCCTGGATGAACTGCCACAATTTTGGAATGTGTTGATGGGTCAGATGTCGCTGGTTGGTCCTCGCCCTCCTCTGCCGTATGAAGTTGAACTGTATACATCCCATGAGTGGCTACGCATGGTTGGCAGACCAGGGTTAACCGGCACGTGGCAGGTCTATGGACGTTCGCGCGTGACTTTTCAAAATATGGTTGAGATGGACATCGACTACCTCGAAAAACAATCGATATGGCTTGATTTGAAACTTATCTTTCTCACAGTTCCAGTAATGCTCTTCGCACGCGGCGGTGCTTAATAAATTACAGCATATCTATTCATTTATCTATCTTTAATACAGTTTATTACTTTATGGAGTAAGAAACTGTGGTATTATGTTTTCTTCCTTTTATAGGGTGTCAGACTCCCGCCATGCAGGGTCCACTTGCGCGCCCCCTGCACGCGCGTCCGCTACGCGGCTGCACTGGTTTTGTGTGTTGGTGCAGTGCGTGCGCATCTACGCACGCACTGCACCAACACACCATGGACTCTTGAGCACCGCAGGTGCGAAAACCCATGCAGGCCGCAGGCGATGATCATGAAAGTTTGACACGTTCTTCGAATGGGTCTCACTCTCATCGTGCTGGTGATCGTGAGCGTCTCCGCTCTGGTGACCGCACCTACTCGATTGTTCGTTCAGGAATAACTGTGGTAGCTTACGCCATTGTGCAATACATACACCAAAGGGCTGCATTGCACAATGACGTAAAAAGTAAAGGGGCCTTAAAAGGGCTTATCTGGAAACCACCCGGAGTGGACGAACGTTCTCATCCTCAGCGGAGCGGCGAATCAGGGTATAACCAACACCAGGCACCGTGAGAATATAGTGCGGATGGCTTGGATCTGGCTCTACCTTCTGACGTAGATGACGGATGTGCGCCTTGATTAAACAGACATCCCCATCACCATCATATCCCCATACATGGGTGACAATCTGGTTTGCGGTACAGACATCGTTCGCATTGATAGCCAGCAGGTGCAGCATTTTACTTTCAGTAGGAGTAAGACGGCTTGTCTTGCCGTTTACGGTTACTTCGTTGTGCAGGGAATCGACACAGATAGGACCAACATGAATCAGCGATGAGGGCCTGCGTTCAAGAGTTCCGCGTGACCGACGGCTAACCGCTCGAATGCGAGCCAGCAACTGCGATGGAAAGAAAGGTTTCCGCAAATAATCATCAGCTCCCGACTCCAAACAACGCACCTCATCATGCACATCTTTCCCATCCGTCATTACCAGTATCAACGCGTCATGCTTGGTGCGCAGTTCGCGGCACAGGGCCAGCATATCTACATCTTTTAGAGCGGTATCCATAATTACCAGATCTGGCCGCTGCTCCAGCCATTCGTTCTGGGCACGCTCGGCTGTATAAGCACGATAGACCTCATAGCCTAGCGTCTTTAACCAGCTTGTCAGCATCTCTACTAGATCACGATCACTATCGATAATCAGTAATTTCATTGTCGCCTCCCAGCGCTGTGGTCGCCATCCGTCATCCGTCATCACATATACAAATTCAGAATTCACAAACCAGGTAAGGTCTTTAGATAGCAGTGGTCCTTAGATCATCATGGTAGAACCATTATTTTTCTATCATGTAAACGCCGCTTGCATGGATATTTTTAACACGCATATCGCTTATCGCTTTATCATTAGCGTACAATGCAATAATAATGTCAGGTAGTGATATGGGCGAGGAATGCACTACAAGCAGGAACAGATTAGTGGTGTTGTCAACGGAACAGACCGCTGCCCTTCTTGCTTTTCATGCCTTTTTACAACGTTACAATAACAAAAACAACTATTAATGCAGACTTAGCTTATCGTCTGACAAAGACTATACCCGATACACTTTTAAATTGCAATGCAGCAATGTGGTAATGCGTCACAACTTGTAGGAGGCATTAACATGAATAGGCATTCTCCGTACGTGACGGCCAGGCTCTTCGTACAAGCCATAACTTTTCTGCAGGCTCCAACAGCGCCAATACGATCCTGCCAGAAACCTCGGAGGAGAGCTGCCCAATGTCGATAGATGTAGGATAACAAAGAAGGAGAGGATACATCTATGCCAGAGTCAATCTTTATGCATAGTAGAACTGATGTCTTTCAGCGCTGAAAGGGGATAGAGACGCCTCTGCATAATATGTTCCGTTATCTATGCAAAATCTCAGATGGTGCATAACAGACCGATAGCGATCCCTAACAATCCACCCACGAAGACTTGAATAGGGGTATGGCCAATCAGTTCACGCAGACGTTTCTCGGTCGCTACAGGACTGCCCTGAAAAGCTTCTTCAATCATCTGGTTAAGAATGCGCGCCTGAATGCTAACAGCACGGCGGACGCCGGCGGCGTCGTACATCACGATACTGGCCAGCACAACAGCGATGGCAAACTCAGCGGATGCGATGCCCATTACGCGACCAACAGCTGTGGCCAGACCCGTGACAAGGGCTGAGTGAGAGCTGGGCATACCACCAGAGGAGACCAGTCGACTCAGAGCCAGTTTCCGTTGCTTGAATAATTCGAGAATAGTTTTGCTCACCTGGGCGATACCCCAGGCCAGAAAGGCCGCGATCAGCACCCGATTATCCAGTAGAGAGCCATGATTTAACATATATTCCACCCTTCCCTTTTCTATAAATCAAGGGGTGAAAGAGAGGGCGTATCGGTAGTTTCATCCATGCTCAGTTGCTGCACCGAGAGCTCAGCTTGTTGTAAGAGCTCATTGCAATACTGCGCCAGTTGCATACCATCCTGATACTGCCGCAGTGCCTGGTCAAGTGGCATCTTTCCTTCCTGCAAAGCTGCTATCGCAGCTTCCAGCCGTTCGAAAGCTTCTTCAAATGACAGCGTTTCCATCTTATCCCCTATCAAATCTTTTCTAGTGAATCCTGTACCTGCGCCGCGATCTGTCCATCCTGAACCTGAATGGTAATGATATCACCCGGCTGCACCTGCCGGGTGCTGGTTACAACTGCCTCGTCGCGCTGTTGTCGTACCACCGCATAGCCACGGGCAATGGTTAAGAGTGGGCTTAAAGAGTGCAATTGCAGGCTTACCCCCCGCAGTCGTTCGGCGCGCAGGGAGATACTATGCTGCATATGGGTCTGGAGGCGCTCGGTACATTCATCTATCTGCTGACGGCGCTGCGCGATAATGCTCTGCGGGCTCACGTGCTGCAGGTCACGCAATGCGTGGGCAAGCAGTGCCTGTCGATCTTCAATGTGTTCCATAATTAACTCGGTCAGCAGTTGCTGCTTCTCCTGCAGTTCGAACTGCCAATCCGCGATATCAGGCACAGCGGCCATGGCCGCAGCCGTTGGTGTAGACGCACGGAAATCCGCCACAAAATCCGCGATAGTAAAATCGGTTTCGTGACCGACACCACTGATGACCGGGATACGAGAACGAGCGATTGCGCGCGCGACAACCTCTTCATTAAATGCCCACAGTTCTTCAATCGAGCCGCCACCGCGCCCAACGATGATAACATCGGCCTCACCATGCTCATTGAGCAGATCGAGGGCCGTGGCGATCGAGGCGGGAGCATCAGCCCCCTGTACCTGGGCGGGCGCCAGAATAACCTGCGCTAAAGGATAGCGATTGCGTAGGGTACGTAGCATATCACGCAGGGCGGCCGCCTGTAGAGAGGTGACGATACCGATTATATCAGGCTGTTGTGGTAATGGGCGCTTGCGCTCACTATCAAACAGTCCCTCAGCCTCCAGCCGCGCCTTCATCTGCTCAAAACGGCGAAAAAGGGCGCCTTCGCCCAGTTGCATGACGGCATCAACATAAAACTGCAGCTTGCCGTCACGTTCATAGAACGCAACACGCCCGTTGACGGCCAGGGCCATCCCATCACGCAAAGTGGGAGCCGCCGTACGCAGACGTGCCTGCTTGAAGAAGACACAGGACAGTTGGGCATCGCCTTCTTTTAAGGTAAAATAACAATGTCCGGATGGATACGTTTTACAATTCGAGACTTCACCGTGCACCCAAATATTCTGCAAGATGTCGTTGGTGTCCAGCAACTCTTTTAGATACAGCGAGAGGGCCGAGACACTGATAGCCGACGGGGCTCCGAGAGAGTCTTGAAAGAGCATACGGCTTATGCCTCCTCCGAGCGATTGATCAGAAACAATTGCTGCCCATATTCCACCGCCTGGCCATCCTGAACCAGAATCTCGGCGATACTACCAGCGATCGTGCTCTCTACCTCGTTAATCACGTTTAATGATTGAATAGTACCGACGAGCTGACCCGGCTTGACACGATCTCCAACCGTGACTAGAGGATTGCCTTTAGGCTTGCCCCAGGAGTGGAAGATACCAACAAGTGGCGCATTGATTGTATGCCTGGGCTCTGTAGTAGCTTTTTCGGATTGGGTCTCGTCGCTTTCGTCCACGGCGGCGGCAACGGCGTAGGTTGTTACCTCACCCGTGCTCTGCGCCCTGGCTTTTCGCAACACGAGCTGCATCCCTTCGGCAGGCCGCTTGACCTCGATTTCTGAGACGTCGCTGGCGTCCAGTAACTGTACCAGGCGCTTGAGATGGTCGATGCCAACCCGAGGGGCGGCGCCTTCACGTGTGATGGTTTCGACTTCATGAGAATTATTGTGGTTCATAAAACGACTCCATGTATGCTAGCGGACATTGATAGACGTTGCGTCAATGCCCGCCAGTAGCAGAAGGGTAAACAAGCTCCCTCCTGCTTCCAGTAGTGTGCGGCTAGGCGCGCTCAACGTAGGCGCCGGTAGTAGTATTAACACGGATCAAATCATCGGTTGAGAGAAACAGCGGAACCTGCACGACCAGGCCAGTCTCAGTGGTGGCAGGCTTGGTGCCACCAGTGGCGGTATCACCTTTGAAGCCGGGCTCGGTGTAGGTAATGCGTAGCACAAGTTTCTCAGGGAGCTCTACCGAAATGGGCTCATCTTCATAACGAATAATGTCGAGCTCCAGGTTATCGATTAGATAATTTTTAGCATCGCCTAGCTGCGCCTCGGTCAGCACAATATCGTCATAGGTGCTGGTGTCCATAAAATGATATTGATCACCATCCTGATATTGATAGGTCACATGTGAGCGATCCAGGTATACGCGCTTGAATTTATCGCCAGCGTCACAGGTGCGGTCAACCGTTGCCCCTGAGCGCAAATTACGCAACTTCATACGCACAATCGCGCCGCCACGACCGATTTTGACGTGCTGCCATTCCAAAATGGAACACAGTTGCCCTTCAAACTCTATCGTGACGCCTTTTTTCAAATCACCAGTTGAAATCATGAATACTAATCTCCTTTAGCGCTGAATCACCAGTTCAGTAGGTGACTGCGTTAATACTTCAACACCATCTTCTTTAATCAACACACAATCTTCAACACGTGTACCAGTCCACCCGGGAATGTAGACACCTGGCTCAACCGTGACGACCGAACCGGCTGGTAATTTGACATCTTCGGGGGCACGTTGTGAAAGAGAGGGACTTTCATGAATCTCCAGGCCGACTCCATGGCCTGTACTGTGAATATAATATTCTGCCAGGCCAGCTTCCGCCAGAGCGTTGCGTGCCAGTGCATCGGCTTCACGTCCGGAGATACCCGCGTATAAACCCTGCTCGCAGGTCTTCATCGCGCGCAGGACGGCCTCATATATCTCTTTCATGCGCGGCTCGGCAGGTTCGCCCAGGCAGAGAGTGCGGGTCATGTCGGCACAATAACCCTTATAGCGGGCCCCCATGTCAATCGTAATTAACTCACCGGACTGAAGCTGACGCGAACTAGGAACGGCGTGCGGCATAGATCCATTGGGACCGGAAGCGACGATTGAGCTAAATGAGGGTCCATCGGCTCCCAACTCCGCCATTTTACGCGAGATCTCCCAGGAGACCTCTTTCTCGGTCATGCCTGGCTGAATCCACTGGCACAGATGCGCGAACGTGTCGTCGGTAATAGCGATCGCCCGTCGCAGTAGTTCCAACTCATGTGGCTGCTTGACGTCGCGCAGGCGATTGACGATGGTCTCTTCAAATGGATGCAGGCTGAATGTTCCTTCGCCCACCTGGCGCAGCGCATCAAAATCGGAGTAGCGCAGCACGCTGGACTCAAATCCAATCTTCTTCCAGCCATATTCTTGAGCCAGAGAGGCTATCGATTGCGTGTAGTTGCGTCCAGGGGGGATCACGACATGCCACCCAACCGCTTCACGTGTGGCAACCTCGCCGTACAGCAAATTCGTTAGCAGGATTTGCTGCTGCGCGCTCACGATGACAGAGCCAGATCCCTCCTCATCGTTTAGCCAACCGCTCAAATAAGAAGCGTTCTGCGGGTGCGTGACATAAAAGGCATCCAGACCTTGCTCAGCCATCCACGCCCGAAATTGTTGCACGCTCTCTTGACTCATAACCATCTCTTTCTATTACTCGCTTACCAGTGCCGTCAAAGCCTCTAGCGCCATGACATAGACCCGCCATCCCAGGCCGGCTATCTGTCCACGACATACAGGAGCAATCACTGAATGATGCCGGAACTCTTCGCGCGCATACACATTGCTCAGGTGAACCTCGATCGTTGGCAGCCTGGCATCGGCAATGGCATCGCGTAGCGCGATCGAATAATGGGTAAACGCACCAGGATTAATGACGATACCAGCGGCCTGCGCGCGCTGCTGCTGAATACAATCGATCAGGCCCCCCTCGTAATTGGATTGAAAACAGGTGACGCTGACACCCAGTGCTGCGGCACGCTGACGTACCGCTTCATGAATATGCTTCAGGGTCATCGTACCATAAATCTCGGGTTCTCGGGTACCCAGCATATTCAGGTTCGGCCCGCTTAAGATGAGGAAATTCTGCATCTCTCCCTACTTTTCTCCCATGAATGCCGTAACAATGCGTTCAACCAGCTCATCGGGTAAAGGCGTGATGGTAACTTCACCGATCCGCCTGGGCATAATCCAACGCACTCGCTTGCCAACGACCTTTTTATCAAGCTGCATGGCCGCCAGAATATCACGGGCATGTACCGATCCTTGATAGGTGGTCGGAAGTCCCAGGGCCGCCAGCAATTGATTTTGACGCCGCATATCCTGCTCGCCAAAGAGACCAGACTCGTGCGCCAGCCTCGCCGCTACTACCATACCCAGAGAGACGGCTTCGCCATGCAGCCATTCACCGTAGCCTGAAACATTTTCCAGCGCATGGCCAAAGGTATGGCCGTAATTCAAAATGGCGCGTCGCCCCTGCTCCCGCTCATCTTCTTCTATAATCATTACCTTCAAATCGATACAACGCGCAATGATCTGGCAGAGCAGCGCCACAGGTGATCGGGAGAAATCGCGCAATGTGCTCGCATGCGCCTCTAATAAGGCAAACAGCTCAGCGTCGAGTATGATACCATACTTTACAATTTCTGCCCATCCCTCTGTACGGGAACGTTCTGGCAGAGAGAGCAGCGTAGCCGGGTCGGCTAATACCAGGCGAGGATGATAAAAGGCCCCGATCAGATTTTTGCCGCGAGGATGGTTGATGCCGGTTTTGCCACCAATAGCGGAGTCGACCTGGGCGAGCAGCGAGGTGGGAATCTGGATTAAAGGCACGCCGCGTAGATAGGTGGCGGCCGCGTATCCTACCAGGTCGCCAACTACGCCACCGCCGAGCGCGACCAGCGCTTCGCGGCGCTCAGCATGCTGCTCTAACAGCCAGTCATAGATCGCCGAGAGCTGCTGCTGTGATTTGCTCCCCTCGCCTGCAGGTACTGTATAGACAAGCGGTTCAAAACCTGCCGCGGTCAATTGTGACTGTAACGAAGGGATATAGAGATCGTGGATATTGCTATCGGTGATGATAAATACGCGTGGTGGTAGCTGCAACTGCTTGAGGTAAAAGGCCAGCCGCTGCAATCCGCCCCACTCAACCACGGTATCATATCCCGCCCCCACATGAACGTGACGCACAATAGGAGCCACCTGCTCCTGAGAAGTGTGATCTAGATCTTCAAGCATAGCTATAATCTCCCCGGCCACCTGCTCCGCCGATTTCCCCTGGGTCAGACAGGTAAGCTCGGCCTCTTGATACCAGGCTTCACGAGCCGCCAGCATCCTTTGTAGATTGGCGAGAGGATCTGTACCAGATAAAAGAGGTCGTATCTCCAGCGTCTGACCGTGTTGTTGCTCCCTGAGATGTTGCGCCTGCAGGCGAAGCAAGGATTCTCGTGGATCAACTTGCAGAAAGACGCGCACACCATGCAGGGTCATGAGCGTACGATTCTCTGGACGTACAACAATGCCACCACCGGTTACGATGATGGCATCATCTGGTTGTTGCACTGCATGAGCCAGCATACGGGCCTCGAGTGTGCGAAAATATTCCTCACCGTGCCGGGCAAAAATTGCCGGAATGCGCTCTCCATACTCCTGTTCAATAAGCGCGTCGACATCCAGTAAGGGACGTCCCAACCGTTGCGCCAGCAGGCGCCCGACCGTACTCTTTCCGCTTCCAGACAGCCCTATCAAAAATACGTGTCGCATAGTGGCTTTATTGTACCACGATTCCGCCCTTAATAGAGCTCTTCGTTGCGAATGTTTGTGGTCAACGAGTTTACCATGCTAAAGACGGTTGTATCGACCGATTGCACGTGTTCTTGAACCGGCACGCCCGCGCGTAAGAAGGCTTGGATACGATTATCGTAGACGGTGAATTCTCGCCCAAACGAGAACACATATTGCTCAAGCTGCCCACTTTGACGGTTGAGCACCAGAATAGTGTCGTTGGTGGCGCATGACGCTTTCGGGCCGCAATTGGTTCGGTTGGTAAAGGCCCCCACGAGGATCTGCCAGCGCTGATCCCAGGTCTTGACCAGGTATTGATGGGCGATATTGAGCTTCTGATCAAAGGCGACAAAGGTGCTCTGGGCGCTCTGGGCGTCATAGAGCATAACACTCAACGTCGGGAGTCCAAAGTGACCAACGTACAGAACCTGGTGCGCTCCGACATGCGATTGGAGCTTCTGTTGCGAGAGCTGCAGATGCGCGTCAAATGCCAGCGTCTGAATGTCACCGCTGCCTGGATCATACAGGAGCAGTTGAGAACGGCCAGAGTTGATGAAGTCGCCGCTATAGACGACCCAGTTACTACCTAGATTATGCTGCTCATGATAATCAAGGACCCCTAGATGCTGGTCGAAATCCATGATGCGACCCTCGCCCATAGTGCGATCGTACAGGAAGATACCATCCTGTTGCACGTTCACGAAGCGGCCGACATAGACTTCCCAGCTGGAATGCCATAGAGTATAGCTCTGCTGCTGATGGATGCTCAGATCTGGGTTAAAATCCATCAGCTCGACGTTGGCCGAACGATTCTGCTTCTCCCAGTCCGCCAGCTGATTGCCGCTTAATTCACCACCTTTATCCGGAGGATCATCAGCCAGAATGTTGGTAGGCATCACATAGCTGTATTGCACGGTCTTCTGCGCAGCAGGAGTAGCGCTCGGTGTGGCGCTGGCCGTAGGTGTCGGTGTAGCAGCCGGTGTCGCCGCTTTGGTTGGTGTTGGTGTGGGCACCGCCGTTGGAACTGGCGTAGGTGTCGGCGTCAGCACCGCCGTTGGAACTGGCGTAGGTGTCGGCGTGGGTGCTACCGTCGGCGTCGGCGTTGTTACAGCGGCTGGCGTCGGCGTCGGCGTCGATACAGGAGTTGGCGTCACTGTAGGGTTTGGCGTTGCTGTCGCCGTTGGTGTTGATGTCACCGTTGGCTTTGGTGTTGGTGTCACCGTTGGCTTTGGCGACGCCGTCGCGGTTGGCTTTGGCGACGCCGTCGCGGTTGGCTTTGGCGTCGCGGTTGATGTAGCGCTGGCGGTCAGGGTTGCCTTCGTCGCCGGGCTCGACGGCACCGTTGGTCCAGTTGGGGTCGAGACTGGACTCGGGACAGGCGGATCAACCGGGTTAGTGGCTGAAGGGGTGGGATTATTCGGATCAGCTACGGGCAGGGTGCTTGAGAAGCGCTTATACATAAAGAGACCGCTGCTCTTGCCATTGAAGCGCCCGACCGAAATCTCCCAGCCTGGTCCAATATTGGAGAGGATCATATGTTTTTTAATGTGAAAATTGGTGTCCAGGCCCAGAAGCTGGACGGTACCCGCCACCCGATCATAGAGCAAGATCTCTGAGGCCCGGCCACCTGAGAAATTGCCTACATGGATATCCAGGGTCGATCCCCAGCTACCAGCAGGCGTGGTCGCGTCACCCAGATCCACCAGGGGCTGCGCCGCATCCGGCACGTGCAGCAATTCGTCATCCGATGAAACGTCGTATGTACGCGGCCGCACTTTCTGTGCGGGCAATCGCTGCTGGTTCAACTTATAGATCTGGATACTCCCTCGCTGCCGATTATAGAGCAGCAATGCGCTGGAGCCGTTGCCAGAGAAGTCCGCGTTGAACTCCTGATCGGAGGAGGCCGGTGACAGACCTAGCGCGATACGATCACTGGTATAGGTCGATTGTTGCTGCTGCTGTACATTGCTGGTAGAAATAATCCCATTACTGGTAACAGGGATAGAAGGATTGGTGCTCGCCGGGGCAGTCGCAGCGGCATTCGCCTCGTTGGCGGCCGCGATGGGATCTCCGAAGCTGCTTATACCAGGCAGACGGGCAAAGAGCTGACTATCAACTCTATTGGGAAAATAAATAAAGCGCAGCTGACCATTCTGGTACTGCGGCTGATTAATCTCATCTACATTATAATTATTGGCGGCATACATATATCTGACATCGCCATAATTTTGATACGTGACGCCAAAGGTCGATTTATCCGCGCTCACAGAAGTAACGAAGGCAACGTGTCCCGCCGCGCTCGACGCCCACACGCCATCCGCCACAGGGAAAACAGCGATCGAACCCACTCGTGGTGTAGTACCAACGGTGAATCCAGAACGGGCGGCGTTAATGGCCCAATCAGCGGCGTTACCCCAGTTCATCGGCAGATCGTAGCCCAGCAAATGCCACTGCTCCCAGGCCCACCAGACACAATTACCACCCAATGGATAAGGGCCGGGACAGAGCATATAAGGGTTACCGTCTGGAGAAAAATAAGAACTACTGCAATCAGCATTACTCTGAATGTGAGCCTGAGCATTCACTGATGGTGCAATGGTAAATGGAGAAAACTCTACAAGAATAATCAGGCAAAGTAGAAATAGACCAACGATCTTTACCCACTTACGGCTAGCACGGTCACCGCTTAGCCCATGCCTTATCTTCAGCATCCGTCCTTGGGCGGAAAAAAGCATACAGGACACACCTTCCTAGAGTGCAGAGACGGTACAAGGTCTTGTGATCGCTTCCCCTGAAAATGCGCATCCGGGTATATCATTGAGGATCAACACACATAAAAAAGCGGCACCCTTATAGATGCAGACTGATATACTCGACGCAACGGTAATAGACTTTTTTGTCAAGAATAAATAAATAGATGTTCTCGACACACGGAAAATTATAACATCGTATTCCTATAGAATCAACCCACTCTGCCTGATTTTTAGTACTTACGGAATTTATAAAGTTTTTTAATATGCCTTTTAGCATAGTATTTTGCATTTCCAAAGCCCATCATTCCTTGAAAAAAGCAGCTCACCAGGCGCTTGACAATCCATCGGATCGATGCTATTATTGTCTGCGTTAAGGGCGATTAGCTCAGTTGGTTAGAGCGCCACGTTGACATCGTGGAGGTCACAGATTCGAGTTCTGTATCGCCCATTTAGATTTACTGGCAACAAATCCCAGAAATTTATCCCATGGTCGATTAGCTCAGTTGGTTAGAGCGCCACGTTGACATCGTGGAGGTCACAGATTCGAGTTCTGTATCGACCACCAGCAAGAAGAGGCCCTCCTGCTTATGAATATAGCAGGAGGGCCTCTTCTTGCTGATAGAGGCACCTGAAAAGGTCTGATACCCCTAGATAGGGGTATCAGGGTTGCTACAGGCTTATCTCATGGTCGCTTTCTGGGCATCGAAATCATGGGAATGGACACCGCCAGTAAAGAGAACCAGCAATGGCACAAACTTGGAGACTACAGGTGAGCCCCAACCAGTTACAGCATCCCAGCCTTTTTTGGCATCATATCCCTGGATCGTCACCGGGTTGCCGTTGGCATCGGCGAAGGTGAAGGTATTGTTGCCCGACGTGATGTCATGGAAGGTAGCTGAATAGATGGGGTTGATGCGACCAAAGATCAGGTACAGTACAGGGTTGATGAGACCAACCTTCTTGTTGCCAAGCTGATCGGCGAGGGCAATAATGCCAGCCCACTGTGGGGAGCCAGCGCTGGTGCCGCCAAAGATGAAGACCGATCCAGCAGGAGCGCCGCTATCAGAGGTAACAGCTAAGACACCACCATTGATAGCTGCATTATAGGCCACATCCGGCACACCGCGACCCTTGCCGGGAAGGTTTGGCAATCCATACTGATAGAATGGCTTCGCATAAACGTTGCTTATGCCACCACCACCAGCAGCACCGAACTGGGGCTCGTTCCAGGCTACTTCGCTCTGATAAGCACCGGTAACCGCATCAGCCACCAGCTGGGTACCACCGACACCGGATACGAACGGATCGTTAGCGGGTGAAGAGGCCGACTTGATATAGGAGTTACCATCGCAGGTAGGCTGCGCCGCGCCCTGGTCACCAGCAGATGCGAACAGGGTGATGTTCTTTCTGGTGGCAGCTTTGAAGGCATCGTGCCATTTCTGGTTGGTTGCCGCATCCAGGCAGCTCTCAGCCTCACCAAAGCTCATCGAGACGACATCGCCCAGGTTGTGATCGATCGCGTACTGCAATGAAGCGACCAGGTCATTGTCGTCGCTGCTCTTGGCCAGAACCAGGTCAATGGTTGCGTCAGGAGCAACGGCATGAGACCACTCCACGTCCAGCGCAATCTCACCAGCCCAGCCTTCCTGCAAGGGGCTTCCATCAAATGGAGTCAGCGAACCCTGTCCAGGAATAATGTTGAGGGTAGGATCATTCAAACCAAAATTCTGATCAAAAGAATGAAGGTCATCCTTAATATGGGGAGCACTATAGGCATCCAAAATAACGATTGTACGACCTTTTCCAGTAATTCCTTTGTCTAATAGTGGTTGAATGCTATAAGCATTACGGATCTGTTTAGGACCATAACAGCGAACGGCAGCGGTGTTCGACTGACACTTAAAGGTTTTATCCTGAATCATGCCAGCATAGATATGATGGGGATTCACCACCGCCAGAGGATTGACGTGACTCGATGCATACGCGCCCGCAGTCTGCGTGGCTGCACCAGTCGCCAGAAGAGCCAGTAATAGCGCAAAAGCGAATGTTGCATAAAACATACGAGGAGCAACCATACGTCTTTGCATCATAAGATACCCTCCGATTTAAATCATAGAGCTAAATATGTCAATTAGAAAGAGTCGCTTTCTAAGTATAGGAGATAATAAATGAATTTGCTAGCTCTTTGGATATAAAAATACTGCAGAAATGTGTAATACAATAAATGTCTTTTGTAAAGAAAAGCAGAAAGGAAAAATATCACGGCGAGATAACACACTATGATACATCCTGAAGCCAAACATTAGAAAAAATCACCAGGGTAAACTGTATGAATTACACATTACGTATATCCACAAAAAGTACTATTTCCCCCTCTTATCCAACCAGGGTCACTGACAAACGTAAGGCTTTTTTTACTATATCACCTTCCTAAAGACTCTCATTATCATAGCGCGTATATGCGCCCCCACACGCGCGGCCGCGCCGATTTGTTTATGGTGGTACAGGGCGTGCGCATCTGCGCACGCCCTGTACCACCATAAAATAGACTCCTGTGCCCCTTTTGAGGGGTTGCGCGACATGAGGGACAGGTGCTTCCGTCCACTCTCTGTACCACCATAACATGAGCTACGAGCAAACAGTTTGAGGAATAGAGCGACATGAGGGGTCGCTGCAGATGCAGCGACCCCTCATGTCGCTCTATTCCTCAAAAAACAGATGAGCGCAGTAGGCGCTCGTTCATCCAGGGATTACGCCCGTGGCAGAATCGGCAGATTCATCCCTTCATCGCGGGTGCGGTGGGTACCGGCAACATCTTTAATGCCACCCTCAGGGTAGACTACCTTTGCCTCAGCCTCAGGCAGTAAGCTGGCAACCTCTTTTAAGACGGCGTCCAGGAATTGATCCTCGGGAACGGTTTTGACCACCTGGCCTTTGCGGAAGATGACGCCCTTCCCTTTACCACCAGCCAGGCCCACATCGGCGTCACGCGATTCGCCAGGACCATTAACGACGCACCCCATGACCGCCACCTGGATAGGTGTCTGTACCTTGGAGAGACGTTTCTCTACCTCGTTGGCGACGCTGATCACATCAATCTCGACACGGCCACAGGAGGGGCAGGAGACAAAGGTGACACCTCGGTTGCGCAGCTCCAGAGAGCGTAAGATCTCGAAAGCCACCGGGATCTCTTCTTCAGGCTCGGCACTCAAGCTAACGCGAATCGTGTCACCAATGCCTTCAGCCAGCAAGATACCCATACCCACTGAGGATTTTACAGCTCCCGTTACCAGGGTACCGGCTTCAGTAATACCCAGGTGGAGTGGATAGTCCGAGCGCTGCGAGAAGCGGCGATAGGCCTCAATGGCGGTTAGTACCGTCGAGGACTTCAGGGAGACATCGATGTTATGGTAATCCAACTCCTCACACCAGCCGATATACTCCAGCGCGCGAGTAACCATACGCTCGGCCAGGTGTTCGCGCTCCTGGCGGCGGGCCTCAGCGGGATCGGTGCGCTCAAGGGTGCCATCATCGCGCAGGCGTACCTGCACGCGCTGCATCTGCGCAACCTTATCCAGCGCATCGATTGAACCTGAGTTCACGCCAATACGCATGGCAACACCACGTTCTTTCGCAGCCAGCACAATCTTCTCCATCGACTTGCGCCCCTGTAACAGGTTGCCAGGATTGATGCGAACCTTATCGATGCCCTGGCGAATCGCTTCCAGTGCCAGTTCAGGATTATAGTGAATGTCGGCCACCAGTGGGATATTAATGCGCTTCTTGATCTCGCTCAAAACCACAGCGTCTTCCATCTCAGGCACGGCGACGCGCACCAGTTCGCAGCCCACATCCTGCAAGCGATGAATCTGGGCCACCGTTGACTCAACATCACGAGTATAGGTCGTGGTCATTGACTGCACAATAATGGGGGCGTCACCGCCAATTGCGATATTACCTACATGTATCTGTCGTGTTTTTTTTCGCATAATTGAAAGTAAACTCCGTTTAGCCGTTCCAATGCATAAGATCACTCACGGTGACCACAATCATAAGAACTAATAGTAAGGCAAAACCAACCAGATTAATAAGTCCCTCGCGCTCCGGTTTCAAGCGTTTTCCACCACGCAATATCTCTACCAATATCAAGAAGACGCGCCCACCATCCAGAGCGGGGAAGGGGAGAATATTAAAAATTGCTAAATTCAAACTTAAAGCAGCGGTAAGACTCAGTATGGGCCACCAGCCAACAACCGGGGTCTCTGCCGCCACGTTCTGCGTGACCTGAGCGATCCCAACCGGACCCGAGAACTGCGGCTGAATCGCGCCAACAATCATTTTGCCAATAATGGACAGGTATTGATGAATAAAGTCGACAGTATGCACAATACCTCTAAAGGGGGCTTGCCAGAGAGGATAGTGCATGGTTATAACTTTGGCTCCCACTCCCATATAGCCCTGCCCTTGCGGTGGATGGACACGCGCGTTGACGGTTACCTGCTGTGTGGTTCCCGGTTGACCCCGGCGAATCGTCAATTGAATGGGGATATGGTCATTTTTCCCCTTATCGGCATTAATAATCTGCGTCACCGCCGTCGACATGGCGGTGAAGTCCTTGACCGCCTTCCCATTCACAGCCACCACCGTATCATCAGTCTGCAAACCAGCCGCAGCCGCCGGAGAACCAGCCTGCACCGTTCCGATCACCGCCGTCGGCGTGGGCATTGGCTCACCCAGACCATAAGCAATCGTAAACAGCGCAATGCCAAGCAGAAAATTCATAAAGACGCCGGCACAGAGTACGATGATGCGCTTACCCGCCGTTTTCGAGGCAAAGCTGCCTTCATCATAGCGCCCATCCTCATCAACGGCCTCCCCATTCTCACCCACCATGCGTACATAGCCGCCAAGAGGCAGGAGGTTCAACGAATACAGCGTACGCTCAGGCGGAGTCGCTGATTCGTTGCTGGCAGTGCCAAAGGGATTCTGAATATTGCTGGTATCCACCGCCGAACGCCCTTGCCCAAACCACAACACATCCCAACCGCCACGTTCGCGCTTGCGAAAGCTTACAACGTTAGGAGGAAAGCCCAGCGCGAATTCGTCAACTCGAATGCCAGCCCACTTTGCCGCAATAAAATGTCCTAGCTCGTGTACAAACACGAGCAATCCCAACACCGGAATCACAGCGAGTATATACCAGCTCATCCCCTTTTCCTTTTCTCAATACGCATCTCTATGTGTACCATCTGCGGATGCTTCCCCCTATCAACGGCATGCAGCCTCATAACTATGACTGAACCTGGATGCGCTTCTTCCACAACTCACGCACGGTACGACGTGCCCATGCGCAAGCTTCAAGAGTCGCGGCCACATCCGGCTGCTCAATCGACTGATGGCGCTCCAGGACCGCCTCAATTAACTGGGCGATCTCCAGATACCCAATTTTGCCGGTCAGAAACAGTTCAACAGCCTCTTCATCCGCACCCACCAGGGCACAGGGATAGGTACCACCACGCTTGCCCGCTTCAACCGCCAGTCGGAAACAGGGGAAGCGCGAAAGCTCCAGTTCCTCAAAATGCAACGCTGCGACATCGGGCCAGCGCAGTTCACGAATAAAATCTGTCTCGGCAGACGCCAGGCGATCAGGATAGCCCAGGGCATTCATGATTGGTAGGTGCATGCTTGGCAGGCTGGCCTGCATTTTGATAGAGCCATCAACAAACTCAACCATTGAATGGATGACACTTTCTGGATGCACCACCACTTCCATCTTCTCATATGGTACACCAAACAGCCAATGAGACTCAATCACTTCCAGTGCCTTGTTCATCAAGGTTGCGCTATCAATGGTGATCTTGGGTCCCATGCTCCAGGTGGGATGTGCCAGTGCCTGTTTAACCGTTACCGTTTTCAGGTCCTCCAACGGAGTTTTTCGGAAGGGTCCGCCAGATGCAGTCAAGAGGAGGCGATGAATGTTTTTCTGCTCTTCCCCCCTCAGGCACTGCCAGATAGCACTATGCTCACTATCAATAGGGTAGATGGAGACCCCCACACGCTGAGCCGCCTGGGTTACAAGGTGACCCGCCATGACCAGGGTCTCTTTATTGGCCAGCGCGATCGTCTTTCCAGCTCCAATAGCCGCCAGCGTAGGCATCAAGCCCACCAGGCCGGAGGTAGCGGCGACCAGAATATCGGCATCGGCATGGGTGGCCACCGCCAGCAATCCTTGTTCACCGAGCAGAGCTCGGGGCAACAGGCGCCGGGCACTGGCCTCAACCTCCGGGGAGTCAGCGTAACAGGTCACCAGATCGGGCTGGAACTCCTGCACTTGCTGAGCCAGCAAGTCCACATTGCTGCGTGCAGCCATAGCAACCACGCGGAATTGTTCGGGAAAGCGCCGTACGACATCGAGGGTCTGTCGCCCAATTGATCCCGTGCTTCCTAGTAAAGCAATTCGTTTAGGGAACGTTGTCATGAAACTCAACCTATGATATATATTTGCTTACTTACGCCGTGTAAGTAATGTTTCAGTTTAGCCTTTCATCCAGATTATAGCATGTATGAGCCAGGATGTTCTGTTTTGATCAATCCTGGCTATTGATCAAAACGCTAAATATGTTTTGACTTCCGTCATCATAAGGGACGTGATAGCCCCCATACGCGCGGCCGCTACGCGGCCGCGCGGATTTTTATGATGGTGCAACAGGTGCGCGAATGAGCACCTGTTGCACCATCATAAAATGGGCTGCTGAGCACCTGTTGCACCATCATAAAATGGGCTGCTGAGCACCTGTTGCACCATCATAAAATGGGCTGCTGAGCACCTGTTGCACCATCATAAAATGGGCTGCTGAGCATCGCAGGTGAGAACATACAGGCAAGCCACAGGCGGTAATCATGATAGTAAGACACGCACTAATAGGCTAGCGGAAAAACAGGGAGAAGATATAGACGACAAAGACGGCGAAGAGCAGGCTATCGATGCGGTCGAGCATGCCACCATGCCCCGGCATAAACTGGCCGCTATCCTTGACGTGCATCTGGCGTTTGATTAACGACTCGGCCAGGTCCCCCAGGGTCGCCGCGGTTCCTATCAGTAATCCCAGCACAATAGCAAAATACCAGGGGACGCCCAGAGGGGCAACGGTGAAGAGCAGACTGGCGATCACCGAGACCACCAGACCACCAGCAACACCCTCCCATGTTTTCGCGGGACTGATATGAGGGGCCATTTTGTGGCGTCCGAAGTAGCGCCCCGAGAAGAAGGCCGCCCCATCAAAACCCCAGACGCCTAGCAGCGTAATTAAAAGCCACCAGACACCGCGAGGCAGGGTCACCCACCATCCCTGCATAGGATGCAGAGAGCTGACCTCGTATCCACGCAGGAGTAAGAAATAGCTCATTGACCAGCCCAGGTACAGAGGAACGGCCAGTGTCAGGGCCCAGTCAATCAGCGTGCCCTCCAGTTGCTTACGCGTAAAAAGCCAGCAAAAGGAAAGCACAATCGAAGACCCCAGCCCGATCTGCAGTATCAGGAGCTGCTGCGGCGGAAACATGGCGGAACCCAGAAAAAGCACACCCAGCACATAGCTCATCACAATCAACGGATGATAACCGGCTTTATGGAGCATCGTGTGCAGCTCAATTGTTCCCAGCACAACGACCCCCAGACACGCCGCGAAAGCCCACCAGCCGCCAAACCAGACAAAGAGGAGAACAACCGGCATCGCGATCGCCGCGGTCAACAGGCGCTGGCCAACAGACGTATTCGCTTTCTTCTCGGGCTCAGTTACACCCGCATCACTATTCTGCTTACTCGTGCCTTGCAAATAATTACTCCTCAGTCAAGCTATAGGTTATTCTAACATACACAGAAAATGCCATATTCCCAATGCGGTAGCTCTGTGTAGAATCGACCTCGGGCCGCTCCGTCCATACGAGCGCTGCTCGACCAGGATTCCCCATATACCTGCTCATAGGCATTATGCATGTCGCACCAGACAATGCCAAAAAAAGAGAATACGTAGAGCAAATTCCTGGTTGGTGGTCTCTACGTATTCTATCACCGTTCCTTACTTGGAGGGAACGTCTAAGCGACCGAAGCGACGCTTGCGCTGGTTAAAGCTCTCCAGAGCCGCCATCAAATCTTCGTGCCCAAAATCAGGCCAGAGAGTCGGGGTCGCATAGTATTCGCTGTAGGCTGATTGCCAGAGCAAGAAATTGCTCACCCGCATTTCACCCGCGGTACGTATTACCATGTCGGGATCGGGCAGATCGCGGGTATATAAATAAGAACTAATCAATTCTTCAGTAATCATCTCAGGGTCGCGACCATCGGCGATAATCTGCCTGATCGCATCCACCAGTTCAGCGCGTCCCCCATAATTGAAGCAAACATTCAGTCCAATGCGTGTATTATCCTTTGTCAATTCAATCGACTCGTGCACCGCCTGCTGAATGTCAGGAGACAGATCGTACAGCCGACCAAGATGGCGCAAACGAACCCCATCACGGTGGAGTTTTTCTAAATCCGAGCGAATGGTTTCCCAGAAGAGACGCATCAAGCCGTCAACTTCACTTTGTGGGCGTCCCCAGTTCTCGGTAGAAAAGGCATACACACTGAGCATCTCGATATTTTCGTCTGCAGCACACTCAACAACACGTCGGAGTGCGGTTACGCCCGCTTTATGTCCTGCCAGACGCGGCAAATGCCGTTTATTGGCCCAGCGCCCATTGCCATCCATGATGATGGCAATGTGGCGGACCGGCTGTTTTTGCTGCTCAGATGCGACAAGGGACGTCTGCGCTAAATTCTTCTCTTTCCCCTTTATGGATGAAAAGAGCTGTTGCATCTTGGTCAAAGTTAGACCTCCAGGATCTCCAGTTCCTTTGATTTCCCAATCTTGTCCATCTCATCGATGTAGCGATCGGTGAGCTTCTGCAGCTTATCGACGCTACGCTTCAGCTCGTCTTCGGAAACTTCTTTCTTCTTTTCGCGGTCGCGCATCTTATCCTGTACATCACGGCGAATGTTGCGGATAGCGACCTTGTGCTCATCAGATTTTTTATGTAAGGTCTTTACCAGGTCTCGACGACGCTCCTCACTCATAGGAGGAATGATCAAACGAATAACCTGCCCATCATTGTTCGGGTTAATACCCAGATCCGATTTTTGAATCGCTTTCTCGATATCAACCAGCATCTGTTTGTCCCATGGTTGAATCACCAGGAGACGAGCCTCTGGAACAGAGACAGAAGCCACCTGATTGATAGGCGTTGGTGCGCCATAATAGTCAACTGTGATGCGATCAATTAAGGCAGCGCTCGCCCGACCGGCGCGAATAGCATTGAGGTCCTGCTTTAAAGCCTCAATCGCCTTTTGCATACGTCGCTCTGCATCCCCAAGTAAATCTGCTGTCATTGCATACTCCCTTTGTCTCTAGGCACAACATGCACCTCAAAAACGGAACGTGATAAGCGATATCACCGTCTCGTAGGTGCCGGGCTTGCCCCGGCTTATACCGGCTTTGCCCCACCGTTAGACCGGTTCTTTCACGTCAGTAGAGACCAGTGTACCACACTTTTCTCCATGCATAATGGCTTCCAGTGCTCCAGGTTGATGCAAATTGAAAACCATGATCGGCATGTTATTATCTTTACATAAAGATAATGCGGTACTATCCATAACCTTTAACCCCATGTTTAATGCTTGCATGTAGCTCAGGTCGGAGAACCGGCGAGCTTGCGGGTTACGCATCGGGTCATCGTCATAGATCCCATCCACTTTGGTCGCTTTGAGCAGCACTTGCGCATTCAATTCGACAGCACGCAATGCAGCAGCAGTATCGGTGGTAAAGAACGGATTGCCACTACCAGCCGCCAGGATCACCACACGCCCCTTTTCCAGGTGGCGTACCGCGCGACGACGGATAAATGGTTCGGCCACCGGAGGCATTTCGATCGCGGTCTGAACCCGTGTAGTGATGCCGACCTTTTCCATCGCATCCTGCATGACCAGTGAGTTCATGACAGTGGCCAGCATACCTACATAGTCTGCGGTACCGCGATCAATACCGGTCGCGGCAGCATCGGCGCCACGCCACATATTTCCGCCTCCAATAACCATGGCGATCTCTACACCCAGTTCATGGACACGCTTGACCTCGCCGGCGATTCGCCGTACCGTCTCGGCATCAATTCCTGATCCCTGAGCTCCAAGCGCTTCACCACTCAACTTGAGCAGAATACGCCGATATTTTGTCTCAACTGACATCTTTACCGTTCTCCCTTGTGCGCGACCGTGAGGGACGCCTCTTCGTTTGTTATTACAATCCACATGGGATATTCCTCCTCCTTCACTGCGACGAAACAGAAGGAATATCCAATCCGGGCCTGGCCCGAAGGAGGGTAGTCAGGAAAAACTACTCACCCAGAGCAAAGCGGCTAAAGCGGCGGACAATGATGTTCTCTCCGGTCTCAGCAATCACTTTACGCACAAGGTCACCAACCGTTACTGACTCATCTTTTACCCAGGGCTGCATCATCAGAACCTGAGTGCCGAACTCTTTTTTGAGCTTGCCATTGAGGACCTCTTCGCGGCGTGCCTCGGGGACACGAGCCATGGAGGGGTCTTCGGCGAATTTCTGACGCGCGGCCTCGATCACCTCGGCCGGCACATCTTCATAATTAACGTACTGGGGAGCAACGCCCACAATCTGCAGGGCCAGGTCGTTGGCCAGATTGCGGAAACTTTCGCTGCGGGCCACGAAGTCCGTGCTACAGTTGAGCTCAATCAAGACACCAACACGATTGTTGTGGTGCACATACGAGAAGACGCCACCCTCTTTGGTCTCGCGACCAGCGGTAACCATCTTTTCAGCTTTTTTGTCGCGGCGCGCTTCCAGATATTTGACCGCGTCACCCCAGCTTTTCGCCTCGGCAAGAGCGTTTTTGCAATCCGCGAAGGTCGCGCCCGTCTCTTCACGCAACTTTTTGACGTCTGTAGCTGCGAATTCCATAACGTTGGTTTCTCCTCAATCTTTATGTATGATACTCAGATCTCGATAGCAGTACAACAACTGCTGTCCATCTTTTTTGGACTCTGAGTGCTTGACAAATGGAAAATGTAGTGATCACACGCTCAAATCGTGTGTTAAAAGGTAGAATATATTACACAAAAAGGCGGGAGTCAAAGGCGCGTATGCCCCTTTTCTCCCACCGAAACAATTCGTTTGGTTTTGACTAATGAGCCTCTTTGGAAACCAGTTCTGGCTCAGCAGCCGGGGCAGCAGCCTCGGCCTCAGCAGGTGCCTCGGCAGCCGGTGTCTCGGCAGCAGCCGGGGCTGGAGCGACCTCAGGCTCGGCGGCAACGACGGGGGCTGGCTCTGTAGCAGCCTCGACCGGTGTTTCGCTCTCACCGGGCTCGACGTCTTTCTGCTGGGCCTCAAGCTCGCGACGACCCTCGACGGCCGCGTCGGCGATTTTCGCACACAACAGGCGAACCGCGCGAATGGCGTCGTCGTTAGCCGGGATGGGATAGTCCATCTCATCGGGATCGCAGTTGGTGTCCGCCAGGGCGATGATAGGAATTTCCAGGCGGCGCGCCTCCATTACTGCGGTGCGCTCTTTGCGGGTATCGATAATAAAGATAGCGTTGGGCAAGCGGCGCATATCTTTGATGCCACCCAGGATACGCTCCAGACGCACGATCTCATCCTGCATGTGCTGGACCTCTTTTTTGGGCAGGCGCTCAAAGTCGCCACGGTCGCGGCGCTCTTCAAGACTACGCAGATAGGTAATACGAGACTGAATGGTTTTGAAGTTGGTCAGCATACCACCAAGCCAGCGCTGATTGACGTAGAACATGCCGCAGCGCTTGGCCTCTTCGGCCACGGCTTCCTGGGCCTGTTTCTTGGTGCCAACAAACAACAGGGTTCCACCATCGGCAACCAGCTGCTCAACGAACTTGTAGGCGTCATTCAGACGCGTCACCGTCTGCTGGAGATCGATGATATGAATGCCGTTGCGGTCCATGAAGATAAACTGCTGCATCTTCGGATTCCAACGGCGAGTCTGGTGACCAAAATGCACACCAGCTTCCAGCAACTGTTTCATGGAAATGATATTAGCCAAAAACGGACCTCCCTTGATCCTCCGCTCTCACTGTACGGCGTCAGGGTCCCCTAAGGTGTATTTGCTTGTTCCAAACATCAGTCGAAGTTATGGACCCCAGGGTCAGCGCTATTTCAGAGAGCGTGTGTACTTAATTGTGTGTCTGAGCAGGCGGGCAGTCCTCGCCCACTTCGACTGTGAAGTATAGCACAGAGCTTCTATGGACGCAAGAAATTTGACCACATCTCCTCGTAACGGCAAAAATAGAGTATAATGTGAAAAAATGCTTCTTACTTTGTTTTTATGTATTTTTATGCCTCTTCAGAGAATAGGGTAAAAAATGGGGGTGGATGATGCGCAGAACAATTTATTATTACCGGGTACGTTTAATTGCGGATGCCTTACCATCTTGCTCCTGCGTCTTTTTTCTTGCTCGTATGCCTACTCCAGCCCCTCCCCTCCTTTTTCACCGCATCCACGCTACTAGAGGGCTACCACGCAAAATTCTTCTCATAAAAATAGGTGAACACCGTCCGCTTCTTGAATTCGGGCGTATAGTATAAAGTGAGAGTACACATTTCTAGCTAATGGTAATGTGGCACTCGTACCATTTTCAGGGGTTGCAGATGTAGAAAGGGATTGAAAACAGATGGTAAATGTTCTTATCGTTGATGATCATTCGTTGATGCGCCGCGCGGTACGCGAAGTGATTGAAAAAGAGCCGGGGATGTGTGTGGTCGCCGAGGCCTGTAACGGGCATGAGGCCGAGGTGCAGGCAGCTGAGACACAGCCTGATGTGGTGCTGATGGATGTCGATATGCCCGATTGCACTGGATTTGAAGCAACGGAACGCGTGCTGGCCTGTTCTCCCCACTCACGAGTAGTGATTTTTACCTCCTTTCATCAGGAACAGTTACTCTTTCAGGCGATCCAAAAAGGGGCCATGGGCTATATTACCAAGGATATCGAGCCGGATGCACTGATCCACGCGATCCACTGCGCCGCGCGCAATGATCTTTGTATTCCCGGTGCGCTCGCGACCCAGATACTTACCTACCTGCGCTCTTCCTGGAAGATGCACGCTGGCTACGGCGGCATGCTCTCTTCCTCCATTTCCTATCGTACCCCACGTCGTACCGCCCATATCACCGTCAGTGGCGAATCAGGCTTGAGCGATACGACCAGCACTATGCCTCGCCCTTTGACCGATCGTGAAAAGCAGATACTTGATCTGATGCGCAAGGGTCGCAAAAATCGCGAGATCGCCCTGGAGCTATCGATTGCCGAGTCTACAGTGCATAAACACGTGCAAAATATCTTTGAGAAGTTGCACGCCCGTAATCGTACAGAGGCGATCTATCTGACCAGTGTTGAAGGCTAAGCATTATCATACGCATATGCTACAATGGATAGTGTTCATTATGAAAAAGAAGAGATGTCACTATCATACAGGACAATATACGTGCGAGAAAAACGAACGAGCCATCCCGGAATGGTACGCCTCCAGCCAGATCAGGCGGAGGAAAAAATCTCATTCCTGGCTCAGGTAGCCATTTTTCAACATTTCAGTGCACAGGACCTCAACGCAATTGAACAGAGCCTTACTTCGTTACCTTGCTCACCGGGACGCATGCTCTATCGTCCCGGTGACGTTAACAATACGCTCTTCTTCGTGAAGAGTGGACGCATCCAGCTCTATCATCTTTCTACTGATGGCAGAAAACTCATTACCGATACGCTAGAAGCGGGCGCCTGTTTTGGTGAGCAGGCGCTGTGTAGCCCCAATATCGCTACCAGCTTCGCTGAAGCGGTCAATGCCACCACCCTCTACCTGCTCAATAAAGTTGATCTCAACCACCTGCTGCAACAGCATAGCGGGGTCGCGGGGGCGCTCCTGCAGCTAATGGGACAACGCCTGACCGGTCTTGAGAACCAGCTGGTCAATACCACTTTCAAAAGTGTGACCGCTCGCCTGGCGGATCTTTTGCTCCAACTGGCGACAGAACAGGAGAGGGAGGTCAATGGGTTAGCCGTCAATGGCTTCAGCCATGAAGAGCTGGCCGATCGCCTGGGCGTATACCGGGAAACAGTTAGTACTGCACTGCGAGAGTTAAAAGATGCGCACGCCATCCAGTTAGGACGAAAACATATTGTGATCCACCAACCTGATCTGCTCGCACAGCTGGCTCAGACGAATAGCAAATCAGGATTACATAGACGAGAACATTGATGGTTATCAAAGCACAGCATGTCACAAAAATGTACCACAGTGGGCAGCTGCGGGTGAAGGCTTTAAACGATGTGTCACTGGAGATAGCACAGGGCGAGATGGTCGCGATCATGGGGCCCAGCGGCTGTGGAAAAACAACCCTGCTCAACTGCCTGTCAGGATTGGATACGATCGATGGGGGCGATATCTATATTCGGGGCGATAACCTGCGCGACCTCAGCGAACGGGAACGCACGACCTATCGCGCGCAGCATATGGGCTTTATTTTTCAGGACTTTAATCTGTTGCCGGTACTCTCAGCCGTAGAAAATGTGGAGTTACCACTGCTGGTTACGCGCGTTCCCAGCCAGAAAGCCAGGCGACGCGCGCTGGAGATGCTTGATATCGTCGGCCTGAGCGAACGAGCACGCCATCGGCCTGCTGAGCTCTCCGGCGGCCAGCGCCAGCGCGTCACCATCGCGCGCGCCCTGGTCAACAATCCCGCCCTGGTCTGGGCTGACGAGCCTACGGGAAATCTGGATAGCTCAACCGCTGGCGACATTATGCATCTGCTGCTCCAGCTCAACCGCGAACATCAGCAGACCTTCGTCATCGTTACCCACGACCCAAACATCGGCGAACAGGCCCATCGTATCATCTCCATGCGCGACGGCCAGGTCGTCTAACCAGAAACAGAGAAGATGATGCCCCCATGCGCGACCGCGCATGGGGGCATCATCTTTACTGACGGCGTTATTTGGCCAGGGTGCGATTCGTGGTGCTCAGCTGGGCACGCACAACATCTTTAATGTGCGCCGAGGAGAGACCATACAGCTCTTTCAGGATGGTCAGAGCGCCATGCTCGACAAATTTGTCTGGCAGGCCAATAACCCGTACATCCACTTCGCTGAGTCCTTCACGCTCCAACAGCTCCAGGACGGCGCTGCCGAAGCCAGCGGACACCACATGATCTTCGATCGTGACCAGACGACCGGTCGCCTTCGCCAGGCGCACAATCATCTCTTCATCCAGAGGTTTGGCCCAGCGCGCGTTGACGACGGCGACATGGATGCCCTCGTCAGCCAGTTCTTTGGCCGCCAGTTCAGCCTGCGCCACGGTCGCGCCGTAGGCCAGCAGCACCGTCTGCTGGTGCTCCGCCGCCTCCACGGTCTCGGGGCTCAACAATTCAGCCTTGCCGACTTCCAGCTTATGAAATTCTTTGCTCATAGGCACGCCCAGAGCCTTGCCACGGGGATAGCGCAGGGCCACCGGGCCATCCAGGTAGATAGCGGTATAGAGCATGTGCCGGAGCTCTTCTTCGTCTTTGGGCGCCATCACTTTCATGCCAGGGATCATACGCGAGAAGGCAATGTCAAACACGCCGTGCTGCGTCTGCCCATCTTCACCCACCAGTCCAGCACGGTCCATGGCAAAGACGACATGCAGATTCTGTACCGCGATATCATGGATAATCTGGTCGATGGCACGCTGCATGAAGGTCGAATAAATGGCGGCAACGGGAATCATACCACCAACAGCCAGACCACCGGCAAAGGTGACTGCGTGCTGCTCGGCGATACCAACATCAAAGTAGCGCTCGGGGAAGCGCTGGTGCAGCTTCTTCAGCCCGGTACCCTCTTCCATTGCCGCCGTAATACCAACCACTTTGGGGTCTTTCTCGGCGATGGCGACCAGGGCATTGGCGAACACTTCGGTATACGATGGGGGATCACCCGCGTTCTTCTTGATGACGCCGGTCGTATAATCATAGGCACCAGGGCCATGCCACTTGGTGGAATCGCCCTCGGCGACTTCCCAGCCCTTACCCTTCTTGGTCACCATCTGCACAATAATGGGACCTTCTACCTTTTTCACATTCTCGAATACATCCAGCATCGTTTCCAGATCATGACCGTCAAAGGGGCCAAAGAACTTGAAACCCAGCTCTTCGAAGATGGCGCCACTCTTACTATGCATCATAAAATGTTTAAAACTGGTTTCAGCACGTCCGGCGGCCTCACGAGCCTTATCACCTACAACCGGCAGGCGCTCGATCGATCCTTTGGCCATCTCACGCAAGCGTTGATAGCTGGGCGAGGTCTGCATGCGACGCACATTTCCAAGATATTGCGAGATTGCTCCAACATTATCAGAGATGGACTTATCATTGTCATTGAGCACAATAATGAGATTTTTCTTCAGGCTACCAGCATTATTAATAGCCTCTAATGCCATACCACCCGTCAGCGATCCATCCCCAATGATCGCCACTACTTTATGCGTCCCACCCTGTAGATCACGCGCCGCCGCGATACCAAGAGCAGCGGAGATCGATGTACTTGCATGGCTCGCGCCAAAGACATCGAAATCACTCTCATCTCGACGGAGATAGCCAGAAAGCCCTCCAAATTGACGAATAGTATGGAAGCGATCACGACGGCCCGTCAAAAGCTTATGCACATACGCCTGATGGCCAATATCCCAGACGAGCTGATCATTGGGAGTATCGAAGACATAGTGAAGCGCCATCGTTAGTTCAACAACGCCCAGATTTGGAGCCAGGTGACCACCTCGTACCGATACCTTCTCGATGATCTCGCGCCGAATCTCCTTCGCCAAAAGCTCCATCTGCGGAACCGACAGGGCACGCAGCTGCTCTGGGCCATTAATCGTCTCTAGAATGCTTGTCAATGGTTTCCTCCAACTTACTAGACACCGGCTCCCCCATTGTATACGTCGGCAACAAGCGACCAGTAAATATTCCTATCGAAGTGGTTAGATACCACTATCATGAAGATGCATAAAAGTGAGTTAAAGGGTGTATTCTCAAGTACCTTTCACAATATTATAGATATGTTCGCTGGCAGTAGCAAACGCTTCAGCCCTGAAAATTCATGCACGTAAGGTCTTGACAAGGCTTGGACCAGCCTCTGGGGCCGTTTTATACCCTATAAAGTGCACCTTGACAGTATTCTTCTTTCTTTTTATTATGAACCCATATGGTACCACTCACAATTTGGAAGCGGCATTTCCAGACTGAGTGACGTCTTGAAAACACAAAGGAAGGCAGGAGCGGTCCCTCATTCTTAAAAATGGGGAGAGGAACCGCGCATCTTATGACAAGAAAAGATAGCGAAAAAGATTCGGAAAGGCCACATTACTATTCCCAGTTCTGGCTTGATGTAGCTGCGGGCCGCCACGTGATTGGTGCCCCCAAACCTGAAGATGGTGAAGCAGCCGAAGAGGCCCCTGAGCCAACTCCACAGCGGCGGGGTCGCTTTACCGACGCCAGCGATGGGCAGGTTGTCCATCCCGTCGCCGAGCCAGTACGCTCCTCACAGTCATTCGCCGAACCTGAGGCGGAAGAGGATACCCTGGAAGCCAGCGACCAGGATGAGGAGTTTGACTATCAGGATGATCAGGTTGAGGAGGCCGACGTCCCCGATATGGATCTGGACTCTGAGGCAGACGAAGAGGAGGAATTCTTCGAGGACGAAGAGGAGGATGAAGAGGACGACGATATGAATTGGGGCCGTGGCCGCAAGAAGCCAAAGCCCTCGCGCGCATCCAAATTGCCGCCAAAAAAACCTGGCAAGCGGGATACGCGCCGCTCATATTAAGCCCCGTAGTCTCGTTTAAAAGTCTGACAGCGACTGCAAAAAACTTTGCAGTCGCTTTTTTGTTGCAGTCCACTCTCCCGAAAGATTTAAGGATAGATGCCCCGTACCAGGGTAGCCTCAGCCACCCGCGAGATGGCCAGCATGTTCGCCCCCAGGCGTAAATCGCAGTGATACTCTTCCGCTTTGTTGGCAACGGCGTCAAAGGCTTTATTCATGATGACTTCCAGGCGGTGGGTAATGTCTGCATCATCCCAGAACAGGCTCTGCAGATCCTGTACCCATTCAAAGTAGCTGACTGTGACGCCTCCAGCATTGGCCAGAATATCGGGAATAACCAGGCAGCCTTTGTTAAAGAGGATCGCGTCGGCCTCTGGAGTGGTGGGGCCGTTAGCGGCTTCCGCCAAGATACGCGCCTGGATCTTCTCCGCGTTATGCTCGGTAATCTGGCCTTCGGTGGCCGCGGGGATCAGGATATCACAGGGCACTTCAAGAACATCGGTGGAACTGATGCTCTGCCCGTGGGGATACGTTGCTACGGTGCCGTGCTCTAGTTTGTGGCGCTGAACCAGCGCTGGGTCCAGGCCCTCCTCGTTATACAGGCCACCGCTGGTATCGCTGAAGGCGACGATCTTACAGCCCTCGCTGTGGAACAGGCGCGCGGCCACGCTGCCCGCGTTGCCAAATCCCTGGATACTAACACGCGCTCCGCGCAGGGGCATCCCGATGCGCCGGGCGGCGCGACGCGTGACAAAGAGAACACCGGTCGCGGTGGCGTCGTTGCGGCCCTCGCTACCGCCGATAGAGAGAGGTTTGCCGGTAACGACGGCAGGAACAGAAAAACCTTCGTGCATGGAATAAGTATCCATCATCCAGGCCATAACCTGAGAATTCGTATTGATATCTGGAGCTGGAATATCGCTATGAGGACCAATGATGATAGAAATTTCAGTGGTGAAACGGCGCGTCATGCGCTCTAGCTCACCGGCGGTCATATTTCTGGGATCACAGATGACGCCGCCTTTGGCGCCTCCATAGGGAATCCCAACTACTGCGCACTTCCAGGTCATCCACATGGCCAGGGCCTTTACCTCGTCCAGCGTGACATCCGGGCCATAGCGAATGCCGCCTTTGGCGGGACCGCGATTGACGTTGTGTTGGACGCGATAACCGGTGAGGGTTTTGATGCGGCCGCTATCGAGCCGTAACGGAAAATTGACAACCAACTCGCGTTTTGGCTTGCGCAAAATCTCGCGCATATCTTCCGAGAGTCCTAGCTTATCGGCGGCCCGCTCAAATTGCTGAACTGCCATCTCATAAGGGTTAAACTGCTGCATGATATCTCCTTTGATGCAAAACGTCATTGTCCTGGCTTCAATGGCATGCGTCCCTGACCATGTTGGATGGCGCAGGGGATATTACCCCTGCGGTTCTTCTAGTTTCTTTTGTAAGAGAGGCCTTACAACATCGATTTTTGCCTGGCCACGTGTCTGTTTCATCACCTGGCCAATCAAGCTTTGAATGGCGTTCACTTTACCGTTACGATAGTCGGCTACAGGCTTTGGATTGTTCGCAATGACTTCATCGATAATACGTTCCAGCGTTCCAAGATCACTGATCGGAGGCTTGATCCCCTTACGCTCGACGATGGCGTCGGGCATCTCTCCGGTGGCAAAAGCTTCATCCAGAATATCTTTCGCCTGTTTACCAGTAATACGTTCCTGGTCAAGCAAATCTAACAGATTCGCCACAGCAGCTGGTGTTAAGCGTGTATCCTGCACGGAGATAGAACTGGCCTTCAGCAGACGAACAACCTCACTCAGAACCCAGTTGCTGGCAACTTTAGCCCGGGCCTGGCGGTTTTTCGCCGGGGAGGCGGAGACGACCTGCTCGAAGTAGTCGCCGAGCGCTTTGTCCTCGGTCAAGACGTTGGCATCTTGCGCCGAGATACCATATTCTTTGACGTAGCGGGCACGGCGCTCATCAGGCAGTTCGGAGAGCTGACCGCGAATCTCTTCTACTACAGAGCGACTGATAATCAATGGCGGCAGATCGGGCTCTGGAAAGTAGCGATAGTCGTCGGCCTTCTCTTTGACGCGCTGCGTCACGGTGATCCCTTTGGTCTCGATCCATCCTCGGGTCTCCTGGCGAATGGTACCTCCGTTGCGGATCACTTCGATCTGGCGCTTCGCCTCATATTCCAGGGCGCGCTCAACCGAGCGAAAGCTGTTCATGTTTTTGATCTCGGTCTTCACGCCCAGCTTTTGCTCGCCACGAGGACGCACCGAAACGTTGGCATCGCAGCGCAGACTCCCCTCTTCCATACGACCGGATGATACGCCAATGTAGATCAGGATTTCACGCAACTTCTGCATATAGAGACGCGCTTCCTCTGGAGAACGCATGTCTGGCTCGCTCACGATCTCCATCAATGGGGTGCCAGCGCGGTTAATATCGATCAGCGTATACCCCTGCCGGTGTAGCGAGCGGGCCGTATCCTCTTCCAGGTGCACACGGGTAATGCCAATGCGGCGCTCCTGCCCATTGTGCTCAATCGTTAGATAACCATTGCTGCTGAGCGGAATATCATATTGCGAAATCTGATAGCCCTTCATCAGGTCAGGATAATGGTAACTTTTGCGGTCAAACTTTGAATATTCGGGGATTGAACAATTCAAAGCCAGCGCGGTCATAATGGTGTACTGGACCGCCTTCTGATTGATGACCGGCAACACACCGGGCATTCCCATACACACCGGGCACACATGGGTATTAGGGGCCGCGTTCGCATAGTTGGTACTGCAAGAGCAGAACATCTTGCTCTTCGTCAGCAGCTGCGAATGCACCTCAAGTCCGATAACGACCTCAAAATCTGTATCGATCGGAGTATATGCAGTTGTCGTCATGTGCGTATTCTCACTTTATTTCTATCGTATAACTATGTCTAAAGCAGAGCAGCCTCAATTTGTCGTAAGTCTAGTCCTTTATCCTTCTCTCGTCAATGGCAAAGCACGGCTACTGCTACCGCGTTCAAAAAACCAGAGGTATCGTCATTTATTTTAGCACAGTGCTCATACACCTTACGAAATGCGGATATCATGGCGAAAGGTAGGAGATATTGGCTAATTTAACAGGACTAATTTGCTGATTTCATACGTTTGCTGATAATAATAAACATTCGCCTTCTTGTAACGGCTCACAACGAAACCGATGGATTTTTGTTTATTAGCATCCAGAGAATCTATGTGGCCAGAAAAAAATGGAAGAGCCAGATTAAGGGGCGGTGGCAGCCTGATAAGACCAGGTTAATGGGGATGATGCAGCACAAAACGCTGTTGCAGCTACCTTGAGAATAATGTATACTGTCCCAGGAAAGAAGTGGCATAGTTTAAATTTTACAGGCGTGCAGGTAGACGCGCATATATAGAGAGCGGGCAGGAGAGCGTTACGTATGTCTCTAATCAATATGGCGAAACGCGAGATTAATTGTAAAATTGTCTATTATGGAATTGGTCTTTGCGGCAAAACGACAAATTTACATTATATACACCAGGCAGTGAATCCACATGACGTTGGAGAGATGGTTTCAATCGATACCGAAACAGAGCGTACATTATACTTCGATCTGCTGCCACTAGAACTGGGAAAGATTCACGGCTTTAACATTCGCTTTCAACTCTATACCGTTCCTGGACAGATCCTTTACCAGCAGACACGTATTTCAGTGCTCAAGGGAGCCGATTGCGTTATTTTCGTCGCCGATTCACAGGCCAGCAAGCTGCAAGAGAATATAGAATGCTGGAATGAGCTCCAGGAGCAGCTACGCCGCATGAATAAAGATACGGCCAATTTCCCCCTGGTTATGCAATGGAACAAGCGCGACCTGCAGGATACGCTACCGGTATCGGTCTTAGAAAAATACCTGAATCCCTATCGTGTACCCAGCTTTGAAGCGGTCGCGGTAACCGGTAAAGGGGTTATCGAGAGCTTGCGAGTGGGTATTAATTCGACGCTACGCAAACTTGAACGCATCTAGATTTATTCATTTCAGTACAGAGGAGCGCTCCTGGTGGAGCGCTTTTTTTATCTGCCGGCATGGGGGCGTCACGCCCCCTATCTTTTTTTTAATTTATGGAGTGTGCAAAACATGCGCGAAAGCGCATGTTTTGCACACTCCATAAATTTGCCGTGGCTCTCCTCAGCCGATACTTAACCTCTATAAATTTCGGGCGGCCGCGTGCGGTCGCCCGAAAGAAAACCCCTCCCTTCTCATCATCATGGGAAACATCCCCACCAAAAAACAGTAGCCATGCTGCTTAACTACACTATCACTTGAAATACAAGATAAGCGGGACTTGACACAACCTAATACAATCAGGGTGTACCTGAAAGTACTAAAAGAAGGCCAGCGCTACGGGGTAGAAACTCCTAGAAAGGTCCATAAAATGGCCTGCCATCTTATAGACGCTCACAACATTAGTGTGTATAATGGGGCAAAGTCACAAGGTCTACCGACCCTTGATATTGCAAGGGGCGTCCACTTCTTATCTTGGGAGTTCAATTAGACAGAAAAGAGTGCAGGCAGTGCTGCATGGGCCTTTGCGCTGTCCGTTCTCTTCTATGAAGGGAATACATGGAAACGATACGTGTCATCATTATTGATGAGCAGCCACTCTTCCGTGAGGGTATCCGCGCTACTCTGCAGAAAATGGGGGACTGCGAAATTGTTGGAGAGTCGACGGATGCAGCTGACGTACTCGAAATAGCTCGTACGTGCAACCCCGATGTAGCCCTCATCGACGCTGGACTGACGGCCTCCGATCCATTGGAGATTGCCCGGCAGATGCGACATTCATCACCACGCCTGGCAATCATCGTTCTCACTCCATCAGAAGATGAAGAGCGCTTATTTCAGTCTATTAAGGTCGGTGCCGCCGCCTATACGACACGCAATATTACCGCCGACGAGTTAATGGATACCGTTCGCAAGGTAAGCCATGGCGAGTATCTGATTCGCGATGATGTGCTTGCCAAGCCACAACTGGCCAGCCGCGTCCTCAAGTCTTTCCGCGAATTAACAGTGGAGGAGGAAGAGAGCGAGCAGAAAGATCTCTATTCCCCACTTTCCAGTCGCGAGGTCGAGATTCTCGACTATATCGCACGCGGCAATAGCAATAAAGAGATTGCCAAGTCTCTGAAAATCAGTGATCAGACGGTGAAGAACCACATCACCTCGATCCTGAAAAAACTATCTGTCAATGACCGTACCGCTGCGGTTGTGCATGCTCTGCGCCATGGGTGGATTAAAATGCATGAAGAATAGCCATGGCGTTTCCACCCGGGAACGGTATCACTATCTCTCATGCATAAGCCAGACCACATAAACAGGCGCCGGCGCGTTCACCTTCACAGTCCAAAAAACTGGCACACCAATACCACATCGATAATTACATATAGGTGGTGCCAGCTTTTTTATGCCCATACGGCCAGGGCGAGCTGCCCGGTCTGGGCATTGATAAAAAGATAGAGATCTTGCGGCGGCTGGGTGGTCAGGGCAACATTGGTGGAAGGCTGGGGCACTTGCTGATACCAGATAAGCCAGGTGGGCAGGTTGGTGAGAGAGGAGTGATTCTGATGGTTGGCTGCGGCTGGATACGTCAGCAAGACATAATAGGCGTCGATTTTTTTAGCGCTCGCGGCCGCGGCCGGTTCGGCCTGCGCAGCCAGTTGGAGCGCCTGCAGCTGGCTGATCGGTGGGGTATCATTGGGCGTGTTCAGCGTGACGCCCGCGCTCATAAGCGGCGCTGATTGCAAGAGCGAAGCCGGCACGGGCGTAGTAGCCGCGTCCACCATGGACCAGCGGGAAATCACCGGCACGGACACGGGATGGAATAAGAAAAGCCAGAGTAGCCAGAACAGGCCAACGCCAAGAAGCAAGCCGCCAATAAAACGACCTCGTCCTTCCAGGCGTACAAGAACAGGCTTCCTTACCACGGCATTCCTCTCCTTCTCACTGACTCCAGTCTTTCTCAGTATATGCCAAATACTGGCGAAAAACAACTGAGCGACGTTGCCCGAGCTTCTGAAAAAAGATATACTGATACCAGGAATTGAGACCTTAAAGCAAGCAATCTAAATCAGTAACATAAACAAAGAGAAGCTACGAAAGGAAATGAAAACGAGTGAAAGTTTACGGTCGCATAACGGTTTTTCCAATTATGCCCGCTCGTATAAACCGTTTATATGAACTAGCATATAATGTCTGGTGGAGCTGGCATCCCGAGGCGCGCGCGCTCTATAGCTCGCTCGATCCAGCGCTGTGGGAACAGGTAAGCCACAATCCGGTGCACTTCCTCAGCCAGCTACAGCCGCAGACGCTGGAACGGGCTGCGCAGGATAGTGAATACCTGGAGCGTTATGATAGCGTCATTCGAGATTTCGACCACTATATCCATCCCCAACCCAGTGAAACGTGGTTCTCGACTACCTATCCTGAGCTGACGAACAAAACCATCGCTTATTTTTCGGCTGAATTCGGGCTCCACGAGTCCTTACCCATCTATTCAGGTGGCCTGGGAATCCTGTCCGGTGACCACTGCAAAGAGGCCAGCGATCTCGGCCTGCCGTTTGTGGGTGTTGGATTTCTGTACCCACAGGGATATTTTACGCAACAGGTCAATCGTTCGGGCATCCAGGAAGCCTCATACGATAAGCTTCATTTCTCAGAGGTACCAGCCGTTCCGGCCATTGGACCCGATGGCAATGAGGTCGTTATTAGCGTGGAACTGCCCGGTCGCCGCATTTATGCCAAAGTGTGGAAGCTGATGGTTGGTCGGGTGCCACTCTATCTGATGGATACCGACATTCAACCTAATGCACCGGCCGATCGTGAGCTGTCGGCTCGCCTGTATGGTGGTGATAATGAGATGCGCATCTCACAGGAGATTGTGCTTGGCATTGGCGGTGTTCGTGCCCTGCGTGCCCTGGGCATCAATCCATCCGCCTGGCATCTCAATGAAGGACACGCGGCCTTCCTCAGCCTTGAGCGCTGCCGCGAACTGGTTGCCGCCGGCCTGAGTTTCAACGAGGCGCGTGAAGTCATCAAAACGAACTCGCTCTTTACCACCCACACGCCAGTTCCCGCTGGTAACGATGCCTTTAGCTTTGACCTCATCGATAAATACTTTAATACTTACTGGGGGCAGCTCGGTCTGTCTCGTGAGCAGTTCCTGGATATCGCGCGCGAGGACAAGAGCTGGGGGCCCAGCTTTGGCATGACGGTCCTGGCTCTGAAGTTGACGGGCCACCACAATGGCGTAAGCGCGCTACATGGAGACGTCTCACGCAAGATGTGGCAGTTCCTCTGGCCGGGCCTGGACAAATCAGAGGTTCCCATCGGCTCTATTACCAATGGCATCCATACCTTCTCCTGGATCGCCCCGGAGCTCAATGAGCTCTATGGCCGCTTCCTGGATCCCGATTGGGGCAAGTATGTTGATGACCAGGCGTTCTGGGATAGCCATATTCAAAATATTCCCGACCGGGAGTTATGGAAGGCCCATCATCAACGCAAGCTAGCGCTGGCCGAGTATACAACCAGGCGTCTGCAACAGCAGCATCTGCGCCTGGGAGAAGGCGACCGTCAGCTGGCAGAATTTGAGGGGATGCTCAATCCCAATGCCTTGATTCTGGGCTTCGCGCGCCGCTTCGCGACCTATAAACGCGCTACCCTGATCTTCCGTAACCTGGACAGGCTGCGCCGCATCCTGAACGATCCTGAACGCCCGGTTCAGATTGTATTCGCCGGTAAGGCACACCCGGCCGATGAGCCTGGCAAAGCCCTGATCGAGTACATTTATAAGATGTCACGCAGCGAGGAGTTCAAGGGTAAGATCATTTTCCTGGAAAATTACGATATCGATATGGCTCGCTACCTGGTCTCGGGCACCGATGTCTGGCTGAATAATCCCATTCGGCCATACGAAGCCAGCGGTACCAGTGGACAGAAGGCCGCCCTCAATGGACAGCCCAACTGTAGTATCCTGGATGGCTGGTGGGCCGAGGGCTATAATGGCAAGAATGGCTGGGCCATTGGCGAAGAACGCGATTATCATGATCAGGAAGCGCAGGCGGAGGACGACAGCAACTCGCTCTACCAGATTCTCGAGAATGAGATTATCCCAACCTTCTTTGAGCAGGATAGCAATGGCGTTCCTCACCAGTGGATGAGCTATATGAAGGAAGCAATCCGCACCTGCGCGCCACAGTTCAGCATGCGTCGTATGGTTAAAGACTATACGAATACCTACTATGTGCCTGAGATCCGCCATAACATCCAGATTGAAGAAAACCACTATGAGCAGGAACGCCAGCTGGCTGATTGGAAGGAGCGGGTCAGTCGCGCCTGGAGCAGCCTGGAGCTTTATGTGGATGGACGCCGTGAGGGCCAGCTTAGTCTGGGTGAGAGCCTGGATGTGCACGCCTGGGTGCGGGTCAATGAACTGGATCCCAACGATCTGCGCGTCGAACTGGTCTACGGTGAAACGCAGGAGGAAGTGGCGATCCCGACCCACGCACTCCCTATGCAGTACGTCAAAAGTGAAAACGATGGTTCCTACCGCTATGATATCCAGCTCAAACCTGATGAGAGCGGTAGCATTGCCTATAATATCCGCGTCATCCCCTCTCATCCTTCATTAACCGATAAATATGAGATGGGGTTGATCCGCTGGGCCTAACAACGCCTTCTCTCACTTAATTGGGGTAGGTGCAACATAACAGGTGGGTGCCGACGCACCCACCTGTTATGTTGCACCTACCCCAATCCATCATTCTTTAGGCGCTAGAAAAAAGATCCTCTATGTCAAGTCTAAAAAGCGCATCAAGAAAAGCTGAAAGGGGGAAATGAAACTGGGGAAACAAGGACTGCCTTCAACTGAGCATGAAGGAGCATATCATGCCGCAGCGCGGTGTCAAGCCGCTTCACTTTCCTTGACACCGCGCTGCTTGCATGATCAGAAGAAGACATGCTCAGCTGAAGGCAAAAAAACAGGCGGTTTTGCCTTTCAAAGATGGCCCTTTCTATGCGGCTCTGGGAGCATGAGCCAGCTTCGCGGACTGAAAGATGGCAGCGTCATAGCACTCGTGCTTGCTCCAGAGCGCAAAGAGGATTCTCACCCACAGATTAGAAAGGGCACGAACGGCTTCCGTATGGCTTTTCCCTTCACTTCGTTTACGCAGATAGTAATCCCTCGCCCAGGGTTCTTGTTGGGTACTTTGCCACGCAAACTGGTGCAAGGCATTGCGCAGAGGTTTACTACAGGCATAACGGCGGTGGGCTTTCGCGTAGGTTCCACTCTGAAAGATGACGGGCGAGGTTCCAGCCAACGCCTGCAAATTGCTCGCTCGCAGGTAGCGGCTTCTCTCATCCCCAATCTCCGCCAACAGTCGAGGGGCGAGCCGTTTTCCAGCACGGGGCAAACTGCTGAAAATCGGACTGTCAGCGTGGGTCAAAAAAAGGTCTTCAATCACCTTATCATATTCGGCGATCTCTTCCACCAGCGGCAGCAGTTGCTTGACTTGGACCAACATCAGGCGGGACTTGGTCCGCGTTGTAATCGCATCAGCGGTCAAATGGGATTGATGCAGCCTCTGGAAGATCAAGGGCGCTGCCTTTGTCGGATTGGTATGCCTTCCCTGGCGCAATGTGACCTCAATCTCTTGTACCGAGGCCCCCATAGCCGCTTGCGGAGTCGGATAGGTTTGCAAAAACATCAGCGTCGAATGCTGCTGAAGCTTGGCAAACAACTGCAAAGCCACTGGATAGTATGCTTTGAGGCAAGCTGTCAACTGGTTTACCAGTCGGGTCTGGCTCTGAATCAAGCTATCTTGATCGCGGGTCAATGCTTTCAATTCAGCAATGATGTCGCTATCAGGTTTCAAGCGCCGCAAGTCCACCAGTTCAGCCCGTCCATGTTTCGCCAACAGGTAGGCATCAAGCGCGTCCGTCTTTACCCCAGAAGCTGGCCGCCGACGATCAACCGTTTTGGGATGAACTGGATACACGTGCCAACCTGCTTCCAGCAGCGCAGTGATCAGCAGCCCACGAGATGTTTCGATGATGCAAGCCATCTGGTCTCGATCATCTGGGCCAGTAATATCTTCCAAGAAGGCATTCAGGTGATGCAAGCCTTCAGGCGTATGGTTGACGCGCAACGATCCAACTTGGCGGCCAGCATCGTCAATGACCAACACATCGTGGTGAGCGTTCGCCCAATCAATACCAGCATACCACATAGCAAACTCCCTTCTCGAAGAGAACTGTTCCTGGGTCAGCGTGTTCTTATACTGCGGTGCTCAATGAAGGCACGATCCTCTAATGGACGCTCCATCCAGGAACAGCAGGAGGCGAAGCGCGATCTTTTCTAATTGGTCGAGCCAGGTGAAAGAGGTAGACTTTCGCCTCCTGCGTTCGACTCGTTTCTGGAGCAAGTGTACCGCTTGCTCCGTCCCTCTCTCGAGAGGGCTTGTAAACATATTACTGTATAAGAAAGAGGAGCCAGCCGGCTCCCCTTTTCTTGAAACATTGTCATAATATATATAGTTTTTAGTTAGAGGTTGTGCAACGGCCCGGAAACAACAACTGTTTCTGGAGCGGCGCCAGTCACTTTTTCCGCTGTCGTCTTGTGGCGATAGGTAAAGAGATGATGAAAAGAGAAGTTATAGAACAGTACCAGAATCAACGCGATCGCCTGTGCAAGCATCGGCATGATGTGCACGACATGGCTGAAAAATTGCTGGATTAAAATGGTCAATAGACTTCCAACCAACGAAGTAAGATGGAAACGACCACAGCGAGTCAGCCATGAACGCTGGCGTCCGGGCATGTGGCGGAACGTGAAAAAATCGTTGGGAATGAAATTGGCGACCAGTGAGACTTCACATGCCACTGCCCCGGCGACCAGGGTGCGCCAGAAATCACTCATTGAGGAAGGCAAGATGTAGAGCATACCCGCGAACATTGCCAGATTCACCACGGCGGCTGCACCACCAAAGAAGATGTAACTGACAAATCGCACTACCCAGTCAGCTTTCCCCCCGGTTACTTCGTCAACAAGGTCCAATACACGATTGACAGCCTTCCAGCGCGTGGGATGATAGCTCGGGCTACGTTTCGCCGGAGTCACCTGCTCTACAATCTCTTCTACAAGTTCTTCTAAATCATTAGATGGCTCAAGAATCTCTTCTAAATTTCCTTGTACTAAAGACTGATCCATGTATCTTTTTGTGTCTCCGTTTTTTTTCATAACTAATGGCGGTCAACCAACCGCCTATATTTGCCAGACGAGTTGTGTTAAGAAAATGTAACAGAGAATCGCCTAAAAGGCTAAAAGTATCAGCAATTCTAATGATCTAAGCATTTTCTCAGCATGTATTTCTCTGCATACTTCTTGTGTCTGTTAACCACTTCTTAAATATATTTTAGCACTACACCTGTAATAGGAGATACGAAAATATCTCTATTAAAGATAACAAGAAAATCGGGTACTCCGATACACTTCTATGCGAAAGTACTATTGAGTGTCAGACACACTTTTTACTGACGTGCATAGACGCCTCTGTGCGGGCGGCCGCTGCGCGGCCGCCCGAGTTTTTTTGGTGGTGCATCGGGTGTGCATTCGCGCACCCGATGCACCACTAGATGGAAGGGGAAGTACCGTAGGCGGCATGAGAGAGCTCAGGAGCCAGATCGTAGGTGCGCCCCTTGCGGGCGCTTGCCGCAAAGCGGCATCGGAAACGAGGATCGTAGGTGCGCCCCTTGCGGGCAATACTTTCAACTTAAGCGAAAAGAAGGCGTACAATCTGACGCTTTTAAGCTCACATTGGCATGATAAGCCGTGCTTTTGGTCCCTTAAGTTGAAGGTATTGCCCCTTGCGGGTGCTTGCCGCAAAGCGGCCCCGTGCCCAAGGCGCGCACGTTCCATCAACGATACCATTTTCCCTCTCAAAGGGAGTGCCAGGGGCACAGTCCCTGAAAAACCTATATTTGTCAGGAGTCGAGAGAGCGCCAGGCTGCCAGCTATGCGAAGATAACTGGCAGCCTGGCGGTAGGGGAGAGAAGGGAACAGACGAGGTGGTATCAGGCGGCCGTTCCCATGAGTATATTTTTAAAGATGGCACGGATGCTCTGGCTGGTTTCCAGCAGTGAGAAGGCGTTTCCATAGGGATCTAGAAATACGGCCTCGACTCCGTAGAGTTGTTTGTCAGGGGTGCTGATAAATGTTACACCGCGCTCAGAGAGCCGGGCATATTCCTGCTGGCAATTGTCGGTGACAAAGATGGAGGCCAGTTTGCGCCCCTGATGGCCGCGCAGTTCATTGATATATGCCTCCCCGTAGAGGGGGACATCGGGTTTGGCCAGCGCCAGTTCTGGTTTCTGCTGTCCCTCTGGGGCCACCGTCAGCAGGCGTAAATTCGGCCCAAAGGATATATCATTGCGTTTTTCTAGTCCGAGCATATCAATATAAAAGCGGAGCGCTTCATCCTGATCATTGACCAGGATTGAGATAATGGTGTGTGGTGAAATGAGCTTCATGATTACCTGCATGTTCTGTGCTGGATGCGACAACTACAAACCCTGGCTATCGTCCTGTTGTTTGGTATACCCTATTATATAAAACATTTGTTCTAAAAGCAAGCCGCTGAGCATACAGTCAGGTACTTTTCTCGTGCGTTAGTGCTTTTTTATGGGCTATGCCCTGTGAATCGCCGGCGTGAGAAGATGTGATACGATAAAAAGGTATACACTCCTTCCAGGAGACAGCAGGTATTTTTTCATCGATGCACATGCTTGCGCATATAGACCTATTCTTTTTCACTGCGTTAAAACAGGTTGAATGTGGTGGTGCAACGGCGCCGCGGATGCGGCGCCGTTGCACCACCACATTCAACCTGGGACAGCATAGTTTTTCTCGTGGAGTTGGCATGAAATTAGCAGGCTTTTTATTCGATCTGGATGGAACACTGGCAAACACAGTCCCCTTGTGCATTAAAGTTTATCGGCAGACCTTTAAATATTTTACTGGACGCGACTATTCTGATGCGGAGATTACAGCCCATTTCGGTTTGACTGAGGGTGGTATCTGTCAGCAGGTTGTGCCTGATCGCTGGCAGGAGGCATTGGACTATTACCACGATGCCTACGAACGGGCACACGATGAGTGTAACGAGCCTTTTCCAGGTATTCCCACAGTATTAGATCTGCTCAAGGCAAAGGGCTTAAAAATGGCTGTGGTGACGGGAAAAGGGATACACACAGCGACCCTGACTCTGCATCGTCTGGGGATCGCCGATTACTTTGAGTTTGTGGAGGCTGGCCGCGAAGATGCGGTAGTCAAGGCAAGCGCAATGCGGCGTATTCTGCAGGCATGGCAGATCGAGCCGGAGCGGGCAGCCTATATCGGTGATTCCGCCTCCGATGTTGAGCAATCCTCCCAGGCCGGAGTGCTTCCCCTGGCGGCGGAGTGGTCGGTCACAGCAACCATCGACCAGTTGGAAGATATCCATCCCTACGCCAGCTTCACGTCAGTTGAGGATTTTATCGATTGGATTGAACGTAACGTGGAATCCCTAACCACAGTTTGACTGAGACTTACACATGAATGATCTGCAATGAGATAAGCTGTATCTGCCCTCAGGGGTGCAGATTGGCTCCTTATAGAGCAGCAAAAATCTAACGATTGGCATTTTGCAATCATCAGGTGCAAGGCTTACAATAAACGCGAACAGGTAACATCAGTTATTGCTTAGTAATAGAGAACGGGGGTATTCATGAAAGCTGTTCAAGTTTCCCAGTTTGGAGGTCCAGAGGTTCTGCAGATACAGGAGGTAGCAGATCCGAGTCCGGCTCCCAATGAAGTCCTTATAGAGGTAAAGGCGACCACCGTCAATCGCCTGGATCTTTTCCAGCGCGACGGTAGCCGGCCGGTCAAGCTTCCATTTACGCCCGGTCTGGAAGCCGCGGGAGTGGTGTTGCAGGAGGGCAATGGCTTTCGCGCCGGTGAGCGCGTCCTGACGACGCGCGCCAGCCAGGCCCGTGGCGGTGGCGGCTATGCCAGCAGGTTGGCGGTCCCAGCAGCGGACCTGGCGCGCATTCCGGAAGGCGTAAGCTTTGAGCAGGCTGTGGCCGCAGGACTGGCATCCTCCACAGCCTGGGGGAGCCTCTTCGACCTGGGACACCTGCAGAGCGGCGAGCGGGTCTTGATCTGGGCAGGCTCCAGCGGTGTGGGCTCGATCGCCATTCAGTTGGCCAGACATGCCGGTGCCAGAGTCATAACCACGGCCAGTTCGGAGGAGCGCGCCAACGCACTGCGACAGCTGGGAGCCGAGGAGGTGATCAACCATCGTCAGCAGAACGTAGGCAAGGTACTGCAAGAAACGGGAGGGGTTCAGCTGGTCATCGAACTGGTGAGCGCAACCCTGCAGGAAAGCATTGAGGCCGCTGCAGCCGATGGCCGCATTATTTTGATCGGCAACCTTGGTGGGAAAGAGGCCACAGTCGATACACAGGCGTGGCGCCTCAAACGCGTCAGCGTCATCGGTGGCGGTCAGCTCCATACCTCGATAGCCAATGAAGAAAAAGTGCTACAACTGATCGCCGAGAAGGCCATCCAGCCTCTGATCGCTCACGTGCTGCCCGTTGAGCAGGCGGCCAAGGCTCATCGCCTGCTTGAATCTGGTGAACCCCAGGGGAAGATCGTGCTCACCTTTGCCTGAGCTCTATCTATCGGGGTGTATATCTGACCTGGCGGATCAAGACTTGCCGCCCGAGCTAGACATACACCCACTCTAAAAGGTAAACTTGTCTCAAAAATGGGACATGCAAGGAGATATAAGATGCCAAGTCAAGTTAGTAGCGAGCAGATTCTCTTTACGCGTGGTGTACCGGCGGTTGAAGCGCTGCCTAACAAACTGTTGAGTGAGTGCATGCAGGCCGCTTTAGAGGGGCCAGACGGCAAAACCATCCTCCAATACGGACACAACGGCGGATACTTACCACTGCGCCAGTTGATTGCTGAACAATATCAGGTGTCGCCAGATCAGGTACTGGTCGGCAATGGCTCTCTCCATCTGCAAGATATTTTCGCGGGCTTCCTCCTGAAACCTGGTGATGTGGTTTTCGTGGAGCAACCGAGCTATGATCGTGCCATCAAAACCTTCCGTCGCCGTGGTGCGAAGGTGATTGGTATCCCCCTTGACCTGGATGGCGTGAATCTGGGTGCCCTGGAACAGGCGATAGTGCAGTACAAGCCAGTCTTTATGTATGTTATTCCAGACTTTCAGAATCCGGCGGGCGTGACCACTTCGGCAGCCAAGCGTCAGGCTCTGGTAGAACTGGCCGAGCGCTATAATTTCTGGCTGGTTGAAGACGTTCCATATCGAACCCTGCGCTACGCGGGAGAGTCGCTGCCGCTGCTGCGTGACCTGAACGCCGAACGGGTAATCACCGTGAGCTCGTATAGCAAATTGATCAGCCCCGCCTTGCGCGTCGGTTACCTGGTTGGTCCCCTGCCACTGGTCAAACAGCTGACGAAACTGGCCGAAGAGACCATCCTGGCGCCCGTGCTGCCTACAGAGGCCGCGGTGGTTGAGTTCCATCGCCGTGGTTACTTTGCCTCCAATCTGGAAAATCTCAAGCAGCTCTACGCGCCACGCCTGCGCGCAGTCGTCCAGGCCATCAAGACCTATCTGCCAGACGTACCCTTCGCCGAGCCGGAGGGAGGATTCTTTGTCAGCATCATGCTGCCGCCCCACTTCAACAGCGCCAATCTGCTGGAGCGGGCCAAGCAGGCGGGACTCATGCTCACCGATGGGCGCGACTTCTTCGCCGATCCCTACTCTGATAGCGAAGATCCTCGCCAGGGTGAGCGCTTTGTGCGCCTGCCATTCTGCGCCCTGACTCCTGAGCAGATCGAAGAGGGCGTCAAACGCCTGGCCTCTCTGCTCTAACCCTGGTAGGTGTCAGTCGTCTGGCGACTCAAGCCAGGGCAAATCTGGCACCTACGCACCGCACCTACGAAGGCATTGACAACAGGGCATTCAATGCTGTATATGTATTATATTGGTTTTTAGAATGAAAAATTCGGCAGGAGGACTACGATGGATTATTTGCACTATCTGTTTACAGATTCTCGCATCTTCGTACGCCGTAGCCTGCCAACCATGACCTCCTCCAAAACAGCGCCACGCTCCTCTGACGCGGCGATCAGCAATGCGCAAATAGCGGAAGCGTAAGTTTCGCTACTCCACTATCTTTAAGCAGCACCACTTCTAGCAGAAAAGCTCTCTAAGGGTATTTCTGTGGCGGATGCTGTCTTGCTCTATTATTCCCTTTAATACCATCAGGAGCTTTTTTATGTCCCAACATTACTATGGTCAACGCCTGGGTATGCTTGACGATCAGCAATTTCAAGCTGCTCTAGATCGTTTTGGATTGGGCGCCTTGGTGCGTACAGAGCCCATTACCTCAGGGAACTTTGGGCAGAATGTATTCGTGACCACGAGTCTGGGCGAATTTGTCTTGCGCGGCAGTTCGCATTTTGAATGGCAGTTTCCGACCGAGCAGTTTTTCGCGGACTTGCTCCACAAGAGAAGCCAGCTACCCATACCCTGGCCCTACCTGTTGGATGAACAGGAAGACATCTTTGGATGGAGTTATGCATTGATGCCACGCCTGCCAGGCCAACAAACCACTGATCCGCAGTTCTATAATCCACTACCAGAGCAGGATAAACGACACATAGCGCAGGCTATGGGCACAGCACTGGCAGAATTACACCGCATTACCTGGCCCGTCTGTGGACGTTACGATCCTCTCACCCAGACAATTCAGCCATTGCAGTTACAGCAGGAGCTAGCCTGGCCCTTTCCTGCCAAACCATCATTCCAACAGACTCCACAGCTACCATTTAGTCAGATGGTAGTTAGCATTGTACGTTATCATCTGGAAAAGCAAGCCAGCGCGAACTCCATCACCAGTCAGGAATTTGACTGGGGGGCACAGATCATTGAGCAGGCAGCACAAGCAGCAGACGACGATTTTCAGCCAGCGCTGGTGCATGCCGACTACAGCAAGCATAATCTGGTTGTTGAGCGCCTGCATGGGCAATGGCGCGTCAGTGGCGTTTTTGATCTGATGGGCCTCTTCTTCGGCAACAGCGAAATGGATCTGGCGCGCCCGGTAGCAACCCTCCTGGAGGAGGATAAGTCGCGCGCGGAGCTCTTTCTGCAAGCTTATCACCAGGCACATCAGATACGGTCTGGCTTTGCCAGCCGCTTTGCCATGTACATGCTGATGGATCGCCTGGTCATCTGGGCCTTCGCAAAGTCGAGCCAGAAACGCTGGTGGGATGAGAGCCTGACGTTCCAACAATGGGCGGAACCCTTCGTCTCCTTTGCATCTCAGTATGTATAACGAGGCATAAAATGGATCACCCCGGATTTTCAAAATCCCGGGGTGATCCATGGGAGATGTTCCAACTGAGCCTATGGCTTGATACCGGTCTGGCTACTGACATCGTTGCGGATGAAGAGCCCCATGTCATAGGAACCGTCGATGCTCCCAAAAGCCTTGCGTTGCCACCACCAGTTCCAGATGTTGTTAACCGCGCGCCCCAGGTCAAATTTGGCGTTTGGCGGCGGATTATCGCCATAGCTTAGCCAGAGCCAGGGTCCAACACCTGTATACGTCTGAGGATCGGTACAGGGATGACCGGGGGTCGCCTTACACGGCGGCGGCATATATCCTTGATCCCACTGCGTACGCATATGATACTGGTGGAATTGGTAGGTATCGCGATACTGATACTGCATACTCGGCATTTGATCACCACTGGTAATGATAACCGGTATGTTTTGCGCCGTAGATGTACAGCCATTGGGATAGTTGAAGCAGACGTTGGTATAGTCACGCACGTACCAGGCGAATGGCCATGTGGCGTCCTCAACCAGGCCAATAGGAATTTTATGCTGCCCGCCATAGAGCTTCTTATCGAGGGCCGCGATCTTGTCCATCATGGTATTGACGTCAGTCGTGGTCTGCACATAGATCATCATTTCATGCGGCGCATCGGCATAGTGTACAAAGCTCAATTGGAACATGTTCTGCAGTGTGGGAACCAGCAGCAGCAGAGCCAGCACCACGGTCGCGACCGAACCACCCAGCGCCAGAGGCTTGCGCACGCGCGGCGGGATAAACGCAACGGGAGATTTGAGCTCACCGGCCAGAGGAGTGGTCTTTTCCTCAGCGATACCTACCGTCTGCGTAGAACGTCCCACGCGCTCCTTGACAACCTGAATGACTTTAAGCACTGCTGGCTCAAGGGCGATCGCAGCCAGCAACATCATAGGCATGGTCATGTGAATCGTCAGCCAGGGCATCTTCTCACCGGCCCAGGTATAGATAAATACGTTGCCGATAAACCAGTAGACCAGGAATAGGCGGAAGCGCGTCGGACGAACCAGGCAACGAATCACTCCAACCAGGCCAAAGACCACCCCGATCTGCTCATAGAGGGGAATCAGCAAGAAGTAGTAGTACCAGGGCTGCCCACCACGCGCGACCTGCTGCTGCTGCAACCAGTAATAGAGACCCTGCCAGATGCCGTCTCCAATACCGCCGGGCAGGTTGGTGAACAGGACGCTAAACAGGACGATAAAGACGAACCAGCTACAGACGACGGCGAAGAACCAGTGCGTCCAGGGCATTGTGACGATGGTATCCAGAACCGGCTGCCAGCGCCGCTCAACCCGGCGCGCCAGGCCACGCCGCTCTGTCGTTATCGTTCCCCTGACTTCACGTATCAGCAGGATCGCGATCACCACCGCCAGTAACATACCTAGCCACGGCAGAAGCGCGACTGTATTGGCCTTCAAACGCGCCACATAAGCATCCGCGATCGCTGTATTGGCCTTGTTCGCGGTAATATAGATTGATAACTCTTTCAACTTGCCGAAAAAGAGCTTGGCGACAATACCAAGAATAGCAAAGTAACCCAGCGTAAACCACGGAGCGGCCGTTGTTGGGATGAACTGGTCCCAGAATGGGCGCCCTTCCCTGGTATTGACGTTACGCAGCTTTAAACGTACACCCAGTTCCCATACAATCAGGGCACCCAGGAAGCTGCCAAAGACCGCGATGGTCAGGAAAGTCGCCTCTTTGGTGGCATAGGACAGGGTAAAGGCCAGGGCAGACAACAGGAGCCAGCCACCCTTGCGGTCACGCACATAGCGAGCAATCGCCACCACGGTAAGCAAGGTGAAGAAGGCCATGTAGATATCTTCGCGGGCAAAGCGGGAGTAGTAGACCATGCTGGGTGAGATGGCCAGCAAGAAACAGGCCAGCCAGGCCCCAACTTTACTGATATAATCACGCAAGAAATACGGCAGACCAACCAGGGCAGAGCCGAGAGTGGCGGCCGCGATACGCACAGTGGTCGTATTTACACCATGATCGGGCGCCCCTAGAAGCTGACTGATTTTATAGACAAATGCAATGATATGAAATTGAAATGGACCGTGCGTCAACGGATCATAACGATAGCAGGAACTGGCAGCCGTCTGCGCGCAGGTCAGCCAGTTCTCCATGTTGTTATGCATCAAAATCAGCGAAAAATAGGCATGCAGGCTTTCGTCGTGGTGTAGTGGCTTATCGCCCAGTCCCCAGAAGCGCAGGATCACCCCCAGTAGAACTACGCCCCAAAAAGCAATACCAGTCCAGAGCTGCTCCCTCGTTGGTGGCCAGAAAGATTTACGGGCCGCTGGTTCTTCATCTGCGTCTTCCCGGTCAGACTCGCTCGGAATATCGACCTCCTCATACTCTGGCCAGGTCTGTGTATCGACCTCCGCGCCGGTATCGGGCTCACTGGCGGTCGCGGTAGGTTCTGTCGCGGGCGCAGAAGCATAATCGGTGGTAGCATCCTCGGGGATGCCACCACTATTTACATTTTCTTCAGAAACCAGACCATCAGGAGCGGTAATCTCTTCTTTTGGTTTGTTTTCAAAGCTTTTCAAAGCGTCTCTCTCCCTATGGATTTATTCCCATATCGCTGCGAATAAAAAGTCCCATATCAGTTGATCCAGTAGTACTTCCAATGGGTTTGCGTGTCCACCACCAATCCCATATATTTTTAAATGCCAGAGCGGGGTTAAAAAACGCGCCATCTGGAGGAGTATCACCATAACTCAACCAGAGCCATGGACCGACGCCACCCCACGTGGGCTGCCCCTGGCAAGAATCGGTTACAGAAGGAATACACGGTCTGGGCTTATACCCTTCATCCCACCAGGTACGTAGCTGATAATGATGAAATAGATAAGCCGCTGTGCGGCCCCGAGCATCACCGGTGCTATATTGTGCCTGCGCCTTACTTAAATCGCCACCGGCAATAATAGCACCCGGCTTCGCGTCCGAGCAACCTGCAGGGAAACCATAACAGACGTTGGGGTAATCACGCAAGTACCAATAAAATGGCCAGTTTGCCTCAGGCATGACTCCAATACTTAGCTTATGACGCCCATGATACAGTTTCTCGTCCAACTGGTCAATTTTTTTCATGACCGCGTTAACATCGGTGGTCGTCTGTACATAAATCATCATTTCATGTGGAGCATCGGCATAATGCACAAATGATACCTGCCACATATTCTGTAACGTCAGTATCAATAAGAAAATCGTAGCCAGGGCACCTGCTATGGTGCCAATCGATGATGCAATAACCCTCTTTGATTGTACCCTATTTTGCCCTTTTTGCGTAAGGTTTTGCCCACTTTTTACTAATACACTTAAACGATTGAACAGAGGCTCCAGTCCGATTGCGGCCAACAGCAGCATGGGCATGATCATGTGAATCGTCAGCCAGGGCATCTTCTCACCGGCCCAGGTATAGATAAACAGGTTGCCGATAAACCAGTAGACCAGGAATAGGCGGAAACGCGTCGGACGAACCAGGCAACGAATCACTCCAACCAGGCCAAAGAGCACCCCGATCTGCTCATAAAGAGGAATCAGCAAGAAATAATAATACCACGGTTGACTGCCACGCGCGACCTGCTGCTGCTGCAACCAGTAATAGAGACCCTGCCAGATACCATCTCCAATGCCGTTGGCCAGGTAGGTAAAAAAGACAGAGAACAACAGGACAAAGATCAGAGCACCTACAACCAGGGCGCTGGACCAGTATTGCCAGGGCAGGGTTATCAACGCGTCCAGGGTGGGCTGCTTCAGCGGATCTATACGTGCCGCCAACCCCTTACGGACCGGAGCAGACTTCTTTTGCAGCCGATCTCTCCCCCAGCATAGCAACACATACAGGGAGATCAACAGACCCAGCCATGGGAGCACGACTACCGTCTGCTGTTTGATATTATTGATGATTTCATCAGAGGCGGCCGTATAGGTATTGATATACGCCGAGGTATCTTTCATCCATCCAAAGCACCACATCGCCAGTGGCGCACAACACAGTAGCAATACCACTACGCACAGCGGGGCCGCCGTCCTGGGCCCGTACCTTCCCAGAAAGGAATCTGGTCGAAAGCGGGAACGCACAGAAACCCTACAGCCACCCTCCCAGGCCAGTAAAACAAGCAAGAAACTGCCGAAAATGGCGATGCTGAGAAACGTTGCCTCCTTTGTTGCGTACGAAAGCACAAAAGCGACCGTGCCTGTGATAAACCAGCCTTTACGCCGATCGCGCATATACCGTCCCGCCGCAACAACCAGCAGCAGGGTAAAGAAGGCCATGTAGATGTCTTCGCGGGCAAAGCGGGAGTAATAGACCATGCCGGGTGAGACAGCTAGCAAAAGACAGGCCAGCCACGCCCCCATCTTCCCCAGGTAATCGCGCAAGAAATAGGGCAGAACGACCAACACCGTTCCCAGGGTGGCGGCCGCGATACGCACAGTGGTCGTGTTTACGCCATGATCGGGCAGACCCAGCCACTGACAACACTGGTAGACAAAGGCAATAATATGAAATTGAAATGGTCCATGAAGAAGAGGATCATAATGATAGCAGGCCATCGTCTGATCAAAACAGCTTTTCCAGTTCTCCAGATTATGCAGCAGTTGCAATGAGTAATAGGCATGCAGACTCTCATCGTGGTGCAGCGGCTTTATCCCAAGCTGCCAGAAGCGTAGCGCAGCCCCCAGCAAAAAAACCAGTAGAAAGGGCAGCAGGTGTTTGCGTTGTTCACCCCCCAGCCAGTCGGGCCACCGCATCTCCTTCTGCTCCATCGGAGTCGAAGCTAATTGCTTCTCAACATCCACTACCGATTGCCTTTGTTTACTTTTGTATATTGGCACTTTCTTCCCTCCAATCTCGCCAACCACAACACGTCAAAAACAACACTGAACGCTACCTACGCGTTACGACCGGGACATAGTAGCTGATAGCGACAGCCTGCTCAGAAACAACTTATCAGGTATATGATACACCTTGCGAAAAATATGATATTTTAGTCGGAAATTGTCTTTTCTATGCGCAAGAAAAATAAGGATACCTATTTCTAGTGCTTCAACACCATAGATATGTAGCCATAGAGCGAGCGTATAACGAAATAGCTGGTAAAATATAGGTGGGTAAAGGCTTATAAAAGAGGGCCAGCACTGGTAATATCTGAAGCACTTAAAAAACAATGATCGTAGCCCATCAGTGGATTGAATAGCATCAAAGGATAAAAGTACTGCTTTTCGATTATTTATCAGGTAGTCTCAAGCCCGAGGTGAGCTTTGCTAGCAATTGTTGAGGTGTGTAGGGATAGTGAGGATCCCGCACAAAGATACGGGCTGTGGGATGATCAAAGACCGAATAACTTTCGTCGGCGTTGCTATCATCTAGCGTGATACCAAACAGGTGAGGATGGTTCTCGAACTGCGCAGCCAGGTGAAAACCCAGTTGTCCGCTAAAGAGCAACTGATAATAACGGATGGTCAGTGGATAGCGTCCGGGAGAACGGGGGATTGACTTGTCCAGCCGATCCGTTGGCATCGTAATCGCCTCAACGGTGGGCAATAGGTTCGCCAGTTGTTGTGCCTTGGCTTGCGTGTCATCTCCATACAGATCCAGTCCCGTTGTCGGCTGACCGTTCACATCCGTATAGGTCGCCTGCTTATATTCGTCGGGAGTATGTTTGCCAACAGGAAAAGGCAGGGCATCGTCCCACTGCTCATAGGTAAGAACGCTGCCAGGTGCGATATGCTGATAGATCCAATTAGAGGCTTGAATGCGAGTATTAGGTTCGCTATACACATTCAACAAGGCCAATCCCTGAAACATTGTGCCACCCAGCACGAACAGAAGGATAATAACCTGCAAACAGGGCTTGAGCCATGACATACGCTCCAGAGCAGGCCACTTCCACCAGCGTATCCGCTGCGACAGAACGATCACGAAGGCGGACGCGATCACAATCAAAAAGGGATAGACGGGCAACAGGTAGCGCATGAATTTCACAAAAAAACTGCCTACGATAATACTATAGACCAGCACCCAGAGCAGCACGATCAACCAGCTGCTTTGCCAGTTGCGCCACAACAACCAGGCCAGCCAACCACAACCGATCAGGGCACTGGTGCCAGCACCAATCCCCATGCCCCACAGGAGCAGGTTCTGTCCCTGATAGATAAAAGGCAGGGTACCAGCGAATTGTCGTACATATGGCAGATCTAGCGTGCCACGAGCAAGATTTCCTTGATCCGACACCTGCTTGATAAACGCAGGCATATCCAGCAATGCATATGGCTGGGTACCGAAAAAAGCCACCATCATTAAGATGGCGGCCCCAAATAGAGCCAGGGCCAGATCGAAAAAGCGGCGGTAGCGTTGCCAGCGCAACCAGGCCGCGCACAAAAGTGGCAACACCAGCGGAGCAGCGCTAAATTTGGTAGCCATGGCCAGGCCATAGGATACCCCGGCCAGCAATGCCCACAAGAATGGACGTGGACTATCTACCCAAAGAACACAGAAAAAGACGGTCAGAACGACAAAGAAAGCCAGCAGGGTATCGACCGCATAAAAATGGGAGAGCTGCAGGTGCAGGGGTGTAAAGGCCAGTAATGCGGCCGCTAGCAAGGCCACCGACCAGGCTTGCGATTGCAACTGCTTCGTTTTGCGCGCCAGCACACCCGCCAGGCAGGCCGTCACCAATATCGTCCCGCTATCAAAGATAGCCGAGACCACACGCCCGACCAGCGTCAGAGGAAAGAAATTTGTCGCATCATGCAGATTATACCCCAGCACACGACCAATGACAGCCAGCAGGTAGATAGGAAAAGATCCATAGGCAAAAAACTGTGGATTGAGGGGAGAGAGCGCGGGATTCACAAACTCGGCCCAGCTTGTCGGCCAGCCTAGCGAGGTCACATGGAACAGGATCTGCCGTTCATCAGGATGGAAGCTATCGCCAGCATCCCAGTTCAGCCCGTACAGGCGTAAGCCACAACCCAGCAATACCAGGACTATCAGCAGCCAGAACTGCCAGCGTGCAATCAGCTTCACATCATCCCTTTCTCTTGCAGTTCCTGACCCGCTAACCAACGATGATAGCCAGGTATGCATCACTCTTCGATCTCAAGTATATTGATTATGCCATCTGTGGTCAAGAGGTCATATCAGCTCAATCTTCACCTGCTGCCAGTTGATGTCATATCGCGCTCTTCTTTTCGCTGGTTGCATAAAGATTTCCGCTTTCCACCACAATCAAAGGCATCTTATTTATAAGGAAGATAAAGAAACCTGCCGTTCATTCGTTTACAGACAGGAGTGAATATGCAACAGACGCACAATACGACCCTGAAGATGCTAAATGGAGCCGCCTTCTTCTTTGCCTCACCCGGTCCAGACCGGCATAATTCATTGCTGGTCGATACGATCGAGCTTTTTGCGCCTCGCTATACTCCTGGCGCTTATATCCTGCGCCTGCAAGATCCAACCAACACGATCGATATTCTGGAACGGAACCAGCTTCAACAGTTCAGTCTGGGCACCATTCCTTCACCTGATCTGCCAGATATCCTGCTCTATCAAGCCAGCAAACGGGTACTATTCTGCGTCGATGTGCTTACGATGCATGGCTTTGTCTCCTTACAGCGCAAGCAAACCCTTGAGCAGGCCATGATCAGTTGTCCTCTGCGCCGCGTCTACATTAGCTCATGTTACGATTTTTATGACTATAAGCAATTCGCCGATCGCATCGCCTGGGGCACCTATGTCTGGCTCGCGCATGCACCCGAACATACCATTTTCCGCTGGTAGCCAGCCGGGGCACTGATACTAATCCTTCACCGCACTATTTATGCGGCCGCGTGTTCCTGCCCATTGATACTGGTGATCAGGGTAGCGGCATTGTATGGTTGTACTGTGAGCATAATCTCTCCGTGAACTACATCGGCCAGGATGGTGTCGCCAGCGCAAAAGGAGCCGCGCAGAAGCTCTTCCGCCAGCGTATCATCTAGCAGACGTTGTACGGTACGGCGCAGGGGACGCGCGCCATATTCAGCATCATAACCACGCTCAACCAGGAAGGCGCGTGCCCTATCTGTAACCTGCAGTTCGATATCGATGGCCGCCATCCTTTGCCGGGTCTGCGTTATCATTAAATCAACGATTTCGCGCAGGTGGGTAGGTTCAAGAGGATGAAAGACAATCGTCTCATCAAGGCGATTGAGCAGTTCAGGTCTGAACACCTCTTTCAATCCTTGAAAGATCTGCTCTCGCATACACCGGTACTCCTCATGGCGCGCTTCCCGCTCATGGCGCTGACTGCTAAAGGTCATTTTCCCCGGCCGCGCATGGGCAGTGCCAATGTTTGAGGTCAAAATGATGATGGTATGCCGAAAATCGACACGCACGCCATGTGCATCGGTCAAATAACCGTCCTCTAATATCTGTAGAAGAAGGTCAAGCACCTTTGGATGAGCTTTTTCAATCTCGTCGAACAGCACGACGCTATAGGGTCGACGCCGTACCGTTTCGGTCAACTGTCCCGCCTGGTCATAACCAACATAGCCGGGAGGAGCGCTGACCAGGCGTGAGGTATGATGGCTCTCCATAAACTCCGACATATCCAGCTTTAACATGGCATCTTCATTGCCAAAGAGGGTAGCCGCCAGAGCGCGCGCCAGTTCAGTCTTGCCAACACCGGTCGGGCCAACAAAGACAAACGAGCCGATCGGGCGACGACAATCGCGCACGTTCGCCCGCGAGCGTCGAATGGCCCTGGACACGGCCAGTACCGCCTCATGCTGTCCAATGACGCGTCTATGCAGGCTCTCCTCAAGATTGAGCAGGTGGAAGCGCTCTTCTCCGGCTATCTGCACTACCGGGATACCGGTCCACATCGCGACTACGTCGGCGATATCCTCCCCCGTTACCACCATACCATGTTCCTGATTAAAAGCATACCAGTCGTGTTCAGCCTTCCATAACGTCTGGCGTAGCTGACGCTCCTGGCACAAGAGATGGGCGGCCCGTGGAAAGTCGCGTCTGGCAATGGCGCAATCCTTTTCATGGTGAACCGCGCTAAGGGCACCACGCAATTGCAATACCTGGTCGGGAAAGAACGAGCGCTGCACGCAGACGCGCGCGGCCGCTTCATCCAGGACATCCAGGGCTTTGTCAGGCTGAAAACGGTTCTGGATATAGCGTGTGGACATTTTGACCGCCGCCTGTAAGGCATCGTCTGTGAGCGTGAGACCATGAAATTCCTCATAGCGCGCGCGCAGGCCCTGCAAGATCTTCAGGGTCTCCTGCTCCGTGGTTTCAGCGACCATCACAGGTTGAAAGCGCCGTTCCAGGGCAGCGTCGGCCTCGATATTTTTTCGATACTCATCTAGAGTAGTAGCGCCAATACACTGAAACTCACCACGGGCCAGCATGGGCTTAAACAGATTGGCCACATCTAATGAGCCCTCGGCCACACCGGCCTGGGCCAGTGTGTGCAATTCATCAATGACGAGGATAATCCCCGGTGTCGTCGCAATCTCATGCAAGATGTGCTTCAGACGCTCCTCCAGGTCGCCACGAAATTTGGTGCCGATCGCCAGCGAGCCCACATCCAGGGCTACGATGCGATGCTTTAACAAACCATCCGGCACCCGCCCCTGAACGATGCGCAGGGCCAGCCCTTCAGCGATCGCGGTCTTTCCGACGCCCGCCGGACCGATTAAGACAGGATTGTTCTTGGTGCGGCGCAATAAGATTTGCATGGTGCGCTCAAGCTCAGCCTCGCGTCCAATTAAGGGATCTAAGAGATTCTCCAGCGCGGCCAGCGTCAGATCCCGGCTGACCTGGTTGAGGACTGGCGTGGCCTCGTAACGGGTGTGATAATGCGTTGAGAGCAGCAGACGTTCGTAGCCGCCATTCATTAAAGCGGCAAACTGATTACGAGCTACATCCAGATGGATTCCAAAGCTTTCTAGCACCCCTAGCGCCACGCTATTCTGCTCCTCCAGAATAGCTAGAAACAAATGCTCTAAACCCACCAACCCCTCCTCACCTTCACTGGCGACCTCTTCCGCGCGCGCCAGGGTCGCCCGGGCAGCTACATTGAGGGATGGCTCGCTTAAAATAGCCTTATTGCCGCGTCCAATCACAAAATCTAACGCCTGTGTAATGCTCGCGGTACTCACATGTAGAGACGCAAATAAGCCCTCGATCAGCGTGTCTTGCAATCTCAATATGCCAAGCAGCAGATGCTCAGAGCCGATCAGGCGATGACGCAGGCGCTGAGCCTCTTCACGAGCAAAGGCGATGACTTGCCGCACGTCCGGGCAATATTTGTCGTATCTCCCCATCTTTATCTCCTTGTGAGGTCACTATCTGTCGCAGTGTCTTATGAATACATATCGGGACCATGCGTTTTTTTAACAGAGCTATGAGTCGAGGATTCGTAAATCAGGGGAAAAAGTCCTACCAGGCTATAGATCCACAATTGATGCATGATAGAACGCAACAGGCAATAAGCTACGGGAGAAAGCACAAAAAAAGGACCGGCTTTGCAACCAGTCCTATGTGTGGCGTACCCGATAGGAGTCGAACCTACGACCTACAGATCCGCAATCTGTTGCTCTATCCACTGAGCTACGGGTACACATACTGCCTTTCGACATCTGTCAGAGAGTATAGCAGACCCTCATAGAAACGTCAAGGTTTGAACAGAGACCTTTACACATAAAAAAACTTTGCGCTATGAATGAGACATAGAGCAAAGCACTATGTGTGGCGTACCCGATAGGAGTCGAACCTACGACCTACAGATCCGCAATCTGTTGCTCTATCCACTGAGCTACGGGTACTTATCATCAGTATGCTTGATGGACAGGTAAGCGAGGGGATTACCAGAAGCCCTTGTTACTGTCTCTCACTGACGGAAATAATAATATCAGAGCCACAGGCATTTGTCAATACATTTTCAGCCAGAGCATAAATTTGCCTGTCTGTATCAATTAGCGCCTTCCCTGCCATATCGTCATGCGGCAAAAAGGGTTCCAGATCGCTGGAACCCTCAATAGACATTCAGAATGAGAGACCATGTATAGCCATAACATCAGGTGGCGAAAAATATCCTGGAAAACGCCCTGGTTCATCCTTGACACATATGTTAAGTAAAGAGACGAGGTCGGATCATAACAGTGAACGGAAAAACAATTGCAATCCTGCTCGCCTGTAACCTGACCGACGTGTTGCCATGCCATAATTCAGCTATAGCAAATACCCTTATGCTTGCAAAACATACTGCTATTCACACGTTCAAATAGCATAGATGTCACGCATTGCTATACTGGCACTCGGTTATGCAAGCCCGTCAATCACATCGCGCGCCCGACTGAGGGCCTCGCGACGCACATAGTAATACGCCCATAAACCCTTCTTGCGGCAATCCACCAGACCAGCATCTCTTAAGATACGCAAGTGATGAGAGATGGTCGGCTGCTCCAGCGTAAAGCTCTCCACGATTTCAAAGACACACACCTCTCCCTCATGACGGCTCAACAAACTCAGGATACGTAAACGCGTTGGATCGGCCAGCGCTTTTAATAAGCGTGCCTGTACAACAGCATCTTCTTCTGTCAATGTCGGTACAAACTTCGGAGTAATAACACTGGGGTTGTTCAAAGGGGCGGTCTGTCTGTTGAGCATCCCGACAGTGTTTGTCACACCATTTGGAACTGAGGTTGTGCGATTCGGATTACCCTGATTCATCGATGTCATTTTCTTCTCCTTCCATCCTCCCAACCGGATGTGAAACCTCTAATAGATTTGTGGCTTATGGTATGTGCATACCTACAATTATTATAGAACTCTATCCAAATTGTTAGCAGCAAATATGCATCTTTTCGTTTTTATAGTTTTTAAAGCATCTTGTTAAGCTTTTCCAAAAACAGCAAAAGACAAATAAATATTCATTAATGCTAATACAATAATGAAGAAAAACATAGAAAAGGGTGGTGATCCTGGCATTGTAGGGCCAGGGTCACCACCCTTTTCTATCGATGTGGTTACAATTTTTGCAGAAGCCGGGGATTTGTGCCTTCGGCCATGACACTACGTGCCTACGGCACTCACAGGAGTATAAAACATTGGTGCCAGCAGCGCGTAATGCGCTGCTGGCACCAATGTTTTATACTCCTGTGGGAAAAGAATCCGCTTAGCGTTTTTCGTCGGGACGCAGGGACAGGTGTAGCTCTTTGAGCTGTTTGTCTTCGACTGGCGCGGGAGCACCCATGAGAAGATCCATGGCGCTCTGGGTCTTGGGAAAAGCGATCACGTCACGGATGCTATCGGCATCGGCGAACAGCATGATCAGGCGGTCAACACCCAGGGCGATGCCTCCGTGAGGCGGAGCTCCATATTCAAAGGCTTCCAGCATATGGCCAAATTGCTCTTTAATCTGCTCATCGGTCATATTCATCAGTGAGAAGACTTTGTGCTGAAGGTCAGCGACATTGATACGAACGCTACCACCACCAATCTCGAAACCATTGCAGATGATGTCATACTGCCTGGCGCGAACGTCGAGCGGATCAGTATCCAGATGGCTGATATCGGCTTCATCCATGCCCGAGAAGGGATTATGCTCGGCATCGTAGCGCTTGAGCTCTTCATCGTAGTGGAAGAGCGGGAAATCAACAACCCAGCAGAGGGCGAGCTCATTGGGATCGATCAGGTTCAGGCGCTCGGCAAGCTTGCTGCGCAGACGGAACAGTACGTCGTTGCTAACCTTGGCGCTATCGGCCACGAAGAGCAGCAGATCTCCAGCTTTGCCCTCCAGGCGATCGATAATAGCCTGCACCTCTTCCGCCGTCATAAATTTGGTTAACGGTGACTTGATATCGCCGCTGGCGTTAATGGCCAGCGAGACCAGTCCTTTTGCTCCCAGCGTGCGTGCAAATTCCGTCAGTTCGTCTACTTCTTTACGGCTATAGCCGCCCGCACCCGGCACGCGAATACCCTTCACGATGCCATTGGCCGCCAGGGCACTCTTAAAGACGCCAAAATTGCCCGCGCTAGCCAGGTCGGAGATCTCTACCAGCGGCAATTCAAAGCGCAGATCTGGATGATCCGATCCATAACGGCCCATCGCCTCTTTATAGCTCAGGCGAGGAAACGGGCGCTGCTTGATACGCTTTTTGGTGGTGGTCTCGATCAAGCGGATCAACAGATCCTCAATCAAAGACATGACATCTTCTTCAGAGACAAACGACATCTCCAGGTCAAGCTGCGTAAATTCCGGCTGGCGATCGGCACGTTGATCTTCATCGCGGAAACAACGCGCTATCTGGAAATAGCGATCCAGCCCACCAACCATCAACAACTGCTTTAACTGCTGGGGCGATTGGGGCAGCGCATAAAACTCCCCGGAATAGAGACGACTGGGGACCAGGTAGTCGCGAGCGCCTTCAGGGGTACTCTTCATCAAAATGGGCGTCTCAACCTCGACAAATCCGCGCTCATCCAGATAATCGCGCATCTCTTTCACAACACGGTGCCGCAGAACGATATTCTCGCGCATGCGGGGACGGCGCAGATCCAGATAGCGATATTTCATCCGCAGCATCTCATCAGCCTGGACAGTATCACTGATAGGGAAAGGAGTCGTGCGAGCAGGATTCAGAATCTGTATATGCTCCGCGGCAATCTCAATCTCACCTGTGCTTAGCTGTGGATTTTCGGTTCCAGGCAGGCGCCGTACAACTTTACCGCTTACCTGTACAACATATTCAGAGCGCAGCTCGGTCGCTACTTTATGGGCCTCGGCTGACTTCTCGGGATCGCAGACAACCTGAGTCATCCCATAGCGGTCACGAATATCTAAGAAAATGAGTCCGCCATGGTCGCGGCGTCGGTTGACCCAACCCGCCAACTTGACTTCCTGGCCGACTGAAGACGCAGTTAATTCGCCGCACGTATGCGTACGGTATTGCACCTCAAAACCCACGTGAGTATCACTCCTTTAACATGTTACAGAAGCAAGGCACAGCACGCACCGCATAAAGCGGCTTACGCGCTCACTCGTAAGGAGGGGGATTAATCAATACCCACACCAGCCGCCACGTACTTCTGACTAAAAATCACTGCTGCACCCGTAAGTTAACAGCAGTGAAAAGATTGCTTTCTCTCTATTGTGGCACAGTCGTCAATCCTTTACGGATTTGGACGGCAGGCTGTGGTTGAAGAGACATCTATGGCAATCTGATTGGTCGCCGCGGAATTGGGAGCGGCCGCCAGCAGATTGATATGATTGGCGCGTGCATCAAACGCGGTTCCTTTGACATCAGAGACAAGCGTTGACGATACGTATTGCTGCTCTAAACTGGCGCTCGGCAGGTTACTATCCGGCGCGATTACCCCACCACCCCTACTATTAGCGGTAGCGGAGGCCGTGGGGGTGGCTGCGGCCACCACACTATTGGGCGCTTTGACCACAAAGTTTAATACACGATGATTTGTGTTATCCACCACAAAGAGATGTGCCGTATTATTAACCATGCCGACCGAGAGCAGCGACTGCCGTGTCTGCGCTGTTGGCGGTGGAATGCTCAGGAATTTGCTGATCGGCGCCGTCGGGGTCGCCACCGGAGTGGCAACATTAAAGCTCTGCGCATCCTGGAACCAGGGCGTATTCACCGTTTGCTGAACCAGCACTCCCGCCTCCAAAGCTTTGGGGCTATTAGCCTGCAGGCTGGCGATTTTCCCATCGCTATGTAAGAAAAAGAGTTGTCCATTTGGTAGGGCAGCCGCGCTCACCAGTCCGGCAGAAATAGAGATCTGTGTTGTAGCCGGGTCTTTATCGAGCTTATCCACGTTATAGTTCAAAAGCGTGGCCTGATTTTGATTAGCCTGGCTGGACGCCAGAATAACATACACCTCACCGGCCCAGGCCGTCAAAAGCAGTGGCGTCTGATTGGTAATCATCTCGGGCTTGATGGCGGTGCCATTATTCACTTTCTCGGTCAGCTTGTTATTCTGCCATTTGTAGGCGTGCAAGTGATAATTGGCGCTCGGCTGGGCGGAGGTCAGGGTGTAAAGATACTGATTATCACTGGTCAGCAGGATAATCTTGTCGTTGCCCAATGACACTTTTTGCAGGGTATGCTGGTCATTGACCTGGTAGACAGCGCCATCCAGACCCAGAACATAATTTATCGTATGATCTTTATCGGTCTGCAAGGTAGCCAGAGAACTCGTCTGTATGTCTGCTCCACTCGCATTTAGCGTCACCGGAGCCTGATTGACACACGGCAAACCCACCGCCAGGGACCGCTGATTATAATTCGTCAGAGCCGTCTTAAACTCAGAAGTCAAGTTATTTTGCAGAGATGTCAGTTGATCACTTTGTTGTGGATTGAGCGAGGCGCCCTTCAGGCTGCGTAACTCTTGCTGGGCCTGCGTGAGGTTGGATAGGGCCTGGTCTGGCTGCGAAGATATTTTCGACTTTGCCTGTGAAATTAAGGCGTCGGCATTATTTAACGTAGTCTGAACCGCCGAGGGCTTTAAGAAATACCACGCACCCGCTCCCGCCAGGGCCACTAACAAGAGGACCGCGACCACGATCGTTGGCAGTAATAGCCGATTGCGCTTGCGCCTGGGCACATTCACTGCGGCATGAGGCGCAGTGTACCCTTTTGAAGAAATAAATGCAGGTTCAACAGGCGGCGGCAAAGGGCGGCTGTTGATACGGCCATCTTCAACTCGTGGCGGTGTAGAAACCCCAAGCGACGATGAAGGCACCCGGCCCAGTACGGCGGTACTTTCGTCCGCGACATGGTTACCACCACCCACATGGACAGGATGCTGGAGAGCAGCAGGCACATCGTCACCCGCCTCCATGACTCGTACGACGATGGCGGTAATATTATCAGCTCCACCATTCTCATTGGCCCGCTCAACCAGGTGGTACACGCTCTCTTGCGGCATATATTGATTGACAATCGCCCGCAGATCTTCTTCACCGACTGGACCCGAAAGCCCGTCGGAACAAAGAACAAAGGTATCGCCATCCTCCAGAAGCTCTGTGAAGACATCCACCTCAACCTCAGCCTGCGTGCCCAGGGCACGTGTGATCACATTGCGCTGCGCATGCGAACGAGCCTGATCCTTCGTCAGTAAGCCCGCACGTACCTGTTCTTCTACCCAGGAATGGTCCTGCGAGATCTGTTTCGCCTGACCATGGCGTACCATATATGCACGACTATCCCCCACATTCGCGATATAAGCTACCCCCCCGCGTAGCACGGCGGCTACACAGGTGGTTCCCATACCACTACGCATCATATTTTCTGCTGCCCGTTGATGAATTAACGCATTTGCTCTTTTAATCGCATTCATCAATGAGAGAGGGATATCATCAGCCTCATCTTGGTAATAGACGTTGCTCACTGTGTCTACAGCGATTTCGCTCGCCACTTCCCCTGCTGCATGTCCCCCCATGCCATCAGCTACAATAAAAAGCGCACCTTTTTTGGCCATAACCTGGCTGTCTCTTGGAATGACATAGGCCATATTATCTTCGTTATGGGGACGTTTACGGCCAACGTCTGTTAGCTGTGCGACATCGAGCCGGAGTTGTTTGGACAACGCGCTTCTCTCCCGTACTTCAGTAGCTCTCGATTTGTGCGCACTGCCCACTAGGCAGTTGCTGGAACTTTAGGCTATAATACACCGATACCGAGAAAAACGCAACGTAATACACATTCTTTGGCTGCGATCTTCTCACTCACCTACTACTTATACCGCTCACTGCACATGAGTATACTCTTTCAGACCGCGGCATGCAAGATATATACACGGCGGTACTAGCAGCGCCATACCAGGAGGGCAAAAGGAGCTATGCCATTGTCGTCAAGCAAGCAGATCCTTTTACAGGCGCTTGATGAGCAGTTCCCTTTGTACCTGCATGATTGGCAATCTATCTCTACTCAAATTTATACTTCACCAGCGCTAAAGATACAAGATATCTGGCTATCACTTTTACGTCATCATGGTTTTTTCGTACAATACCTTGACCCACGTCAGCAAACTCTATATGGCGAGTATATGGTTGAGGCACCACAAACCCTGCTTTTTTATATAAAATACACACCATCAATGGCGATGCAGCAGGTTGCGTTTCCTTTACTCACACATCTGGCGGCTATCCGCGCCTATACCAGTGAACGCGGACCATTTCCCCTCAACATCAAATGGCTGATCGACGGCCAGGACGACGTATCCACCATCACTCTTGCGCAATTGTTCACGCGACATCGTTCCCTGTTACAGGCAGATAACTGTATCCTGTATACCACAAAACATGAAACAGGCAAAGAGGTTATACAATCTGAATTGCTGCTGGGCGTAAAAGGACATTTACAGGCGGAGGTCTCGCTGCGAACCGCGGCCCATTCCATCCCCACAGCCTATGGCGCCATCGCACCAGATGCCGCCTGGCAACTCATCTGGTCCCTGGGCGCGCTTAAGGATGCACGTGAAGATATTTTACTGGAAGGTTTTTATGATGACTTACAGGCGCCGGAAGATGAGGTCATCGCATCCATCGCGCAGTTACCAGATACCAGTACAGAGCTTAAACAGGCCTGGGGCACCGAACATCTACTTATGGATATACAGGGGGTCAGGCAACACTACGCCTACTGGCTCACACCTACCTGCACCATTACGCTGCTCACCAGTCCATCAGACCCACAGATCGCTGTAACCGGTGACCGCGATCTCCTGCCAGCACAGGCCCATGCCAGGTTGGATTTCCAGCTCGTACCCGCGCAAGATCCTTATAAAATCTTTACACACCTTCAACACCATTTTGCTACCCATACGTCCTATCCCGTTCAGTGCCGCCTGCTGTCGGCCAGCCGACCTATCACTATCTCGGCCAGAGAACCACTGGTACAGCGATGGCAGCAGGCGATCGACGGCGCCGCGCCGCAGCCCTCATTACTGCTGCCACTGGCGAGCGACCTGTATGGCTACGCCTTGATCAGCGATCAACTGGCGTGTCCCACCATGGGGATCGCCCTCCCTATATTATCTGACGCGGCTCTTGAGGAACAACTACGTGTACAGATGAAACAGCATGTACTTTTTCTCACCAGTTATGATAAGCCAACACCTGACCAGTCCAACCGGAGATCAAGCCATTAGTTCCATTTACTAGGCCATTTGTGGATAGCAGAGTATACTGAGATATGTGCATGTTGCTCACAATCAACATGTTACCTGCGCATTTTTTCTATAGAAAATGCATACGCTGCAAGCGCAACAGGGTGATACCTACCTTTCCTATTTATTTCCACCCTGCATGCTTGTGAGAGGCGCAATGTAGACCATACTTCTAATGCAGATAATAAAGTGGAGGATCAGAGGTCAAAACAGCAGGTATTGTGACCACGTAAAAATCAAAGACGTTATAAAGCAGTAACATCTAGCGGAAAATGTCATCACTTATATAACATCTTTGCCAATCTTCTGTAATATTCACTGGCGTTAGAAGTCTGATGAGGAGAACACAACGAGAATGCACATTGGCATCAATGCACAGTTGTTATCCTACGGTCAGAGCTATCGCAATGGTGGTGTCAGCCGGTATATCCGCTATTTGCTGACACAAATTGCCAGGCAGCCGGGGAATCACACCTATACGATATTTGTAAACGGACAGGATGTCATTGAGCAGTTGGAACACCATCCGCAGATTACCTTTCTGGCTGCTCCGTGGCCCGAGTCCAGGCCCGCAGCCCGTATCGCCTGGGAACAATTAACGCTGCCCAGGCTGGTGCGCCAGCATCAGATCGATGTGCTCCATTCTCCTGTCAATGTACGGCCTGAGCTCTTACCAGCTCGTTGCGCGAGCGTCGTTACGCTGCACGACCTGGCATTTCTGCGCTTCCCACATGTGCTCACACCGGCCAAACGCCTGTATCACCAGACATTTACGTTGCGAAGCTTAAAGCGCGCCACGCTCCTGATTACAGTATCCGAGAGCACAAAACGAGATGTTCATGAGCTGGTAGGGATTTCATATGAGCGTATCCAGGCTATCTATCCGTGTATCGACGAGCGTTTTTCGAACGTTTCTATAGAAGATAAATTAGATACATTCCGCGAAAAATATGGTGTTGCGGAGGGTTTTATCTTATACCTGGGTACTTTAGAACCCCGTAAGAATATCACTACCCTACTTGATGCCTATGCGCAATTGCGGCAGCAACACCATATTCGTGAGAAACTGGTGCTGGCAGGGGGCAAAGGCTGGCTCTACGATACCATCTTCGCCAGGGTCCGTCAGCTTGGCCTGGAGCAAGATGTTTTGTTCCCCGGCTTTGTCCCCGACGATGAGCAGGCGTTGTGGTATAAAAGCGCTTCCGTCTTCGCTTACCCTTCGTTGTATGAGGGGTTCGGCATTCCGGTGGCGGAAGCTCTGGCCTGCGGGACGCCGGTGGTCACCTCGAATGTATCAAGCTTACCAGAGGCCGGGGCGGGGCTGGCTCTGTGTGTTGATCCACAGGATGTAACCGCGTTGAGCGCCGCGCTCTACCAGGCATTAACCGATCAAACCTTGCGTGAACGTTGTCAGTGTCAGGCGACCATGGTCGCTCAACAATTTTCAGCCCGGACCATGGCGAAAAAGACGATCGCAGCATATGAACTGGCTGCCAAAATACATCATTCACAACGTATAACGTTTGTTCAATAGTATGAGATAGTATAAAATATATGGCTCGAATTATACAGAACAACGAATCAGCGCCAGCCGCGAGGACCACAACCGAGGTAACACATGAAATGGGCGGAGCAACAGGACCAATCACGAAGGTTATCTCTGAACGCAGGTCTATACGCCGCCATTGGCGTATCGCCGAAACCATCTTTATGGTCGTGCTCGATATACTGCTGACCCTTTTGGCCTGTTACGGTGCCTATCGCCTGCGCTTTAAAACACTTTTGCATAACCCGATGCTGGAGGGGTTAAAATTCCAGATCTTTGGCTATTATACTGGCGCGGCTCCTGATAATAACCAGCAATTCTCCTCATATATGCCACTGTGGGCAGGCGTGATCGCGGGATTAATCATCATCTTTGCGGTGCGCCGCCTGTATCATATCCGCCTCACGGGTAACTCGTTCCGCCAGGCCTGGTTAATTATTACTTCGACCACCATCGGGATGGCCTTTTTAATCACGTACTTTTTCTTTTTCCAAAACAACAATCAGTATGATCCCGATACCCTGATACCCAATTCACGTCTGTTGATTCCGTTTATCTGGTTTACGACGATCATTGTGCTGATCGCCGGTCGCCTGGCGGTCGCGGGTGTGATGGGTCTGCTCTACCGCATGGGACTGGGAGAGACGCGCGTGCTGGTCGTGGGCTCGGGCCGCCTTGGCAAAATGGTGATGCAGTGCCTGGCCGCCAGCCCCAATCTGGGCTTTTCCGTGGTTGGCTTCCTGCACGATATGACCGAGCCGCCTGGAGACTTTGGTCGCTTTAAAATGCTGGGCACCATCGATGACATCGGAATGGTTATTCGTTCAATGCAGGTGGATGAGGTAATTATCGCGCTCCCGTCACATCTCAATAATCATGCCATCCGCAGCGTGCGGCTCTGTGAGCGCCTGGGCGCCTCCTTTAAGCTGATCCCCGATCTCTATGAGCTCAATCTCTCCCGCATTGATATGGAAAGCATCGAGGGCATCCCGCTGCTGGGTATTCGGCAGGCTTCGCTCAATACGCCACAGCGTGTTATCACGCGCACTATCGACATCGTCCTCTCAACTCTGGGATTGATCATTGGCTCACCGCTCTATCTCTGTATCGCGCTGGCCATCGCGTTTACATCACCTGGCCCCATTATCTACAGGCAGGAACGGGTAGGATTAAACGGCACACCTTTTAAGATGTTCAAATTCCGCTCGATGTATAAAGACGCCGATCAACGCCTGGCTCAACTCCTCAGTCAGAATGAGGCCCAGGGACCCATCTTTAAGATGCGCGAAGATCCACGCGTCACGTCGGTGGGCCGCTTTCTTCGCCGCACCAGTCTGGATGAAATTCCTCAACTATTGAACGTGCTCCGAGGCGAGATGAGTCTGGTCGGACCACGACCACCTCTGCCACGCGAGGTGGCTCAATATGAGGAGTGGCAGAAGGGGCGCCTGGCGATCAAACCCGGCTGCAGCGGTCTCTGGCAGGTACGCGGTCGCAGCAATATCAGCTTCGATGAAGGCGTGCTGATGGATATCTACTATATCGAAAACTGGTCCCTGCGCCTGTACATACAGATCCTTCTGCGCACCATTCCAGCCATCTTATTCAGCCGAGGAGCATATTAACGTGAAAGTAGCATTAGTGCATGACTACCTCAATCAAATGGGGGGGGCCGAGCGTGTGGTGCTGGCGTTTCATGAGATTTTTCCAGAGGCGCCTCTTTATACCTCAATCTATGATCCTAAACGTGTCGATCCTGCATTCCAGAAGATGGATATTCGCACGTCCTTTATGCAGAAATTACCCCTGGTAACCAGGCATCATCAACCCTACCTGCCGCTGTATCCATTCGCGATGGAGAATCTGGATCTACGCGGCTATGACCTGGTGTTGAGCAGTTCGAGCGCCTTCGGTAAAGGGGTGATTACACGGCCAGAAACAATGCACATCTGCTATTGCCACACTCCTATGCGCTGGTGCTGGAATTACCAGGAATACGTTGAGCGTGAGCAGCTGGGAAAAGTGGCCCGTGGCGTGCTGCCGTTTTTAATTACCGGCCTGCGCGTATGGGACCAGACTAGCGCTCAGCGGGTAGATCATTTTATCGCCAATTCGCCCGCGATTGCCGAGCGGATCCGCAAATATTATCGGCGCGAGGCCGCCTATATTCCACCACCGGTGGATACAAAACGCTTCCCGTTCGAACCCGATATGCTGCCAGGAGACTATTTCCTGGCCGTTAGCCGCCTCATTCCATATAAAAGGCTGGACCTGGCGATCGAGGCGTGCAATCGCCTCCAATTGCCACTGGTCATCATTGGTGGGGGTCGCGATGAAGAACGCCTGAAGCGGCTGGCTGGCCCTACCATTCGCTTCATGGGGCGCCTCTCAGATGAAGAGGTCATCTACTACTTCCAGCATTGTCGCGCCTTCCTCTTCCCAGGCGAGGAAGATTTCGGTATTACGCCTCTGGAGGCTCAGGCCTGCGGTCGTCCGATTATCGCTTATGGGGCGGGAGGCGCCCTGGCATCTATCATTGATGGCGTAACAGGCGTCTTTTTCCAGGAACAGACGGTAGAGAGCCTGGCAAGCGTTCTCGCGACCTTTGATGAGCGCCACTTTGATCCACAGGTGATCCACAATCACGCGCTCGAATTCGATAACTCGCGCTTTAATCGCCGCATCCTCCAGTTTATTGAAGCCAAGATGCAAGAGAGCAAGGGGGCACCAGTATTCTCGGCCAATAAGCATTAAGAGGGCTTTCGTACCTGCGCTGCTCACGTTTTTTGTATGGGAGTGCATCGGGCCGCAGCTGCGGCCCGATGCACTCCCATACAAAAAACGTGAGCAGCCTGTGTTATCACCCCTGCAGTGCCCGGCTTACTAGCAACTAAGTACATCTGGTTGACAGTGGAAATTAGAGCCTTTATAGTAAAACAGGTTTATTGGATTGCGGAGTAAACTAAAAAAAGATAGATGTACTCTGCTATTTCCATATGTAAAGTATGCAGTGCGGCTTGAGCACTCTAATATAAAAATATTTCATGGCCAGCCAGACAGTGCTTGCATCCGCAATGCGATATTGCCAGCCCACTGGCCCCCTGGCACATCAGAACAAAACTTGCGACATATGAGGAGGAAACGCATGCAAGAACGAGAGAATCAGGAGAGTGGGTCGTTTAAAAAACCATCAACTCAGGGCCTTCCCTCTCTCAATGGCACAAATAAACAGCGCACCGTCTTACGCAATCCCGATGAGGGCACCAGTAAGCATCAGGCCATTCAAAAGGTGATCTCGCAAAAAACCAGTGAGCATCGCGCTATACCCAGGCGCCCGGCAGGTATGGCACGGGTAGATACACCTCCTGAAACAACTCGTGTGCCACGCCCTATCCATGAGGAGCCAGCTCCTCAGAAGCTGCGCAAACGTATTGTAATGTTTGGGGGAATCTTTCTTATTTTAGCCATAGTAGCTGGACTGGTCGGTTATTTTCTAGCCACAGGCATATTCGCCAGCGCGCCCGCCAGCACAACCGCAGCCGATTTCTTGGACGCTCTAAACACAAAAAATTATGACCAGGCGTACAAAGATCTCGGGCCCGCGATTACGATTCGGACATCACAGGACCAGTTCACCAGGCAGGCGCAAATTCTTGATACCTGCTATGGACCGGTGCAAGACTACAGCGAAGTCCCAAATAGCGCTCAGGTAACCGATAACAGCCAGGTCTACACCTACACCGTTAAGCGCATCAAGAATAAAACTACGGTCCCCTACAAGCTGCAGATTACGCTGCAGAAAGATCTTGATGACGGTACCTGGAAAGTTACCGACTATAGCAACAATATGGGTCCCGGCCAACCCGTACCGGCCTGTAGTAAGTAGGGATGTCAGGCACACTTTTTCCGGGTGCGAGTGAGCGTTCCCACGAGTTCTATTGGTGCATGGGCGCATCCGCGCCCCCATGCACCAATAGAAAAACACCCTTTCTCAATGCTGAAGGGGATGCAGCGCTGAATACGCTGCATCCCCTTCAGCATTTTTTGTTGCCATCTGGTGACTCAGGAAAAAGCGCTCTCTCCAGTGATAGCCTGACCGATGATCAAAGTATGGATGTCATCGGTGCCTTCATAGGTGAAGACTGATTCCAGGTTGTTCATGTGGCGGATAATAGGATACTCAAGCGTAATACCATTGGCACCCAGGATCGAGCGGGCCTCGCGCGCGGCATGCAGCGCTTCACGCACATTATTGCGCTTGGCGATAGAGATCTGCACAGGATGCAGCAGTCCCTGGTCCTTGAGGCGTCCCAGTTGTAAGACCAGTAACTGACCCTTAACAAGTTCGGTCGCCATTGTCACCAGTTTCTGCTGAACCAGTTGGAAGCGGGCAATGGGCTGCTGAAACTGTTCGCGGGTCTTGGCGTAATCCAGAGCCGTCTCATAACAGGCCCTCGCCGCTCCAACCGCTCCCCAGGCGATACCAAACCGCGCTTCATTTAAGCAGGATAGCGGTCCACGCATCCCTCGGATGTTGGGCAGCATATTCTCAACCGGAACACGACAGTCCTCAAAATGCAACTCAGAAGTCACAGAGGCCCGGAGTGAAAGCTTGCGGTGAATATTACTGGTGGTAAAACCAGGGGTGCCACGCTCGACCAGGAAGCCACGAACACCATCTTCTGTGCGCGCCCACACCACTGCCACATCAGCAATACCGCCATTGGTAATCCACATTTTGTTGCCGTTAAGAACGTAAGAGGAGCCATCACGACGCGCGGTGGTGCGCATATTGCCCGCGTCGCTACCGATATCTGGCTCTGTCAGTCCAAAGCAGCCGATGACCTCACCTTTAGCCATCGCCGGTAACCAGCGCTGCTTCTGCTCCTCTGAACCGAAGGCAAAAATAGGGAACATGGCCAGCGAGCCCTGTACTGAAACAAATGAGCGGATACCGCTATCGCCCGCCTCCAGTTCCTGGCAGGCCAGGCCATAGCAGACCGCGCTCAGGCCTGCGCAGCCATAGCCATCTAAATGCATTCCCAGCAGACCCAGGTCGGCCAGTTCGGGAATCAGTTCACGTGGGAAAGTGCCAGCCTCAAAGTGCTCTCCAATTACTGGCATGACGCGCTCACGCACGAATTTGCGCACGGTATCGCGTACCATACGCTCTTCATCGGATAAGAGCGTGTCGAGCGCGTATAAATCGGTTGCCGCAGGCAGCGGCGCCTGTGCAGTTCCATGGGGGTTGGCTACGGGGGGCCGTTCAGTCATAAAATCGTTCCTCTCCAGACAATGCCTGTCCATGTGTATACAGCGAGCTATTCAACAGTAAATATCTCGTCAGCCCTTTTATTATAGCGTATATTCACCGTTATATGCTGACCAGTAACGCATAACTACGTGTATGTTGGCACCTGCAGTGCTCAGAATGAGTCTGACTCCCGTCACCCTGAGGCACGAGCGCCAGCACATAATCAGAAGTTGTATAGATTGGGACAGCCGGAGGCGCTGCGCCCCTACAGGTATAGGTTTTTTGGAGCGGGGTCCAGGGGCGGCAGCCCATGGTGGGGTTTCAGGGGTGTCCTCTGATTTTCCCTCTCCTTGTGCCGCCGTCAGGCGGCACAAGCGGGTTCAAGGGGCAAGGTCCTTGAAAACCTCTACTTGAAAGGGCGCAGCGCCCCCGGCTGTCCCAATCTATACAACTTCTCCCACACTCCTACCGTAATAGGGATATATGCATTAAAATATAGACATACAATATATCATTACTATAACGTCCAGGAAGGATTAACATGCCCAAGGTTAAAAGAAGGGTCTATCGCGCAACCTATCGCAAGAAACGACCACGTATGACTTTTTCTTCTGCCTTTCGATTTTCCGTGGTCGTCGTGGCCTGTGTAGCAATCGGCATCGGCATCATTAGCATGCTCGTCTCTACTTTGACTCCCCGCCTTGCATCCCGGCTCAATGGATCCGCCGGCCCCTATAACGTCATGGGAAAACCGACGATCAGCGCTGACTTCATCAATGAGGTGCTTGCTCACTATCATTCACCCGCTCAGAATAAAGGTCAGGCACTTTACGATGAAGGCGTCAAATATAATATCGATCCCGCTTATGCCCTGGCTTTCTTCATGCAGGAGAGTCAGTTAGGGACTCAAGGGGTTGCCAGCGTCACCCATTCGCTTGGCAATATCCGAGCTACCCCAGGCCATCCTAGCTATGATGGATATCGCAAATATGATAGCTGGGAAGAAGGCTTTGAAGATTGGTATCAGCTCATCTCAAAACAATACATCCAGAACTGGGGGCTAACTACCGTCGATCAAATTATCCCCGTCTATGCTCCCAATAGCGATAATAACAATGAGCAACAGTACATCAACTCTGTTGAATATATGGTTGATCGCTGGCGCAATGGCTCGATAGAGATTTCCTGAGCATATAGAAAGGGGGCCAGAGCACTGACCGGTGCTCTGACTCCCTTTGAGATAACGGTAAGTAGAGTACGTATGACTTAGTGGAGCGAAGTGATATCTCCACAGGCAAATGGATCGTTGTCTGTTTGTGACTTGACGCTTGTCGCGCCCTGGTGAATATTGATGTACCAGCCATTGCGCGGAATGGTGCTAATATTGGGAATGATGGTGGTAGAGATTCCATCACCGGCCGCATTGGCAACCACGGGTTTCAGAGTATACTTGATCGCGCCCTGGCTCGCGCAACTCCCGATATGAATATGAGCCATGTGCTTCGAATTTGGTGCTAATCCCTTCAAGTTGAGCGCGACTGTGAGCGAGTTGTTGTTCACAGTCAACTGTGCATCACCACTGGCGGACTGGTTGGGCGCGAAAGCATTGGCCATCGTCGCCTGGACGTTCTGTGAGAGTTTGGTTGAAACAGTTGGATTAAAGACATTAGAGCAGGTAATCGGCATCGCCTGAGCGCTGCTATCCATAGAAGGTCCGTTACTTACATCGATATACCAGCCAGTCTCAGGAATCCCACCCGTCACATCTTTCACGCGCGTAATCACATCGGCGAAACCGATCTGCGTAGCTTTGACGGATGACAGATTATACACGAGCTTGCCGCCATTTTTACAGCTGCCCGTATTGATATGTGCCGGGTGGGTACTTTTGGGTGTCAGTCCAGTTAAAGCCATATGAACGGTCAACACATGAGACGTATGATCCCACATCAGCTCAACTGTACCAGAGGGGGTGTGCCTCACAATGGCGCTGGCCGAGTTGACGGTCGCACTGGTCGGCGTTGCGGCAGCAGACCCATTGGGGTTATTTCCTGAGTCACATGCCGAGAGCAGCACGAGAACGGCTCCCAGCAACAGGGCAAAATGGATAAATTTTTGCTTAACAAGTTTTTTTGTAAGCATTTTGTCTCCTTTCCCATATTTATGTTCCTGCGCCCATATTATAGCTTTTCACCATTATAATGGCAAATTTAACGTTTTAAATGCAGACGAAGGGTGAAAAGATTGACCATTGGGCAGGAAAACATGTATCATAGAAGGACGAATAGTCATTAGGAACTGATAGTGAAGAGGGTGGCGCACATTTCTTACTTTCGGCGTTGCACCAACAAAGTAGACAAAAATTATGAAGCAAACATCTTTCTGGAATACATTAACACAACCGATCATTGGGTTGGCCCCCATGGATGGTGTAACCGATGCTCCATGCAGAACTATGCATGGTCTGCACGGGCGCCCGGATATTGTGATGACCGAATTCACCAACGTGGAGGGGCTCTGGCGTGGAAGTGAACGCATCTTCCGCGACTTCCTGTATACACCCGCCGAGCGGCCCGTGGTGGCGCAGATCTTTGGCTGTCGCCCGGAATACTTCTATAAAGCGGCCCACGTGGTCTGCGAGCTGGGCTTCGACGGCGTTGATATCAATATGGGCTGCCCCGCCAGCTCCATCGCTAATAAGGGCGGAGGCGCTGCCCTGATCCGCCTGCCTGAGACCGCGAAGGCGATTATCCGCGCGACCCAGCAGGGGGTGCGCGATTGGGCCAACGGGCAGACATTGGAAGATCTGGAGATGGACCCGGCGCGTATCCGCAGCATTCGTCAAATGAACGAGGATCGCGCGCGTCTATGGGGTGAGCCACTCGTATATGAACGCCGCCTGCTACCGGTCTCGGTAAAAACCCGCCTGGGCTACGATTCGATCGTGGTCAAGGATTGGATGCAGGAACTGCTGGAGTTGGAGCCTGCGGTCATCTCGCTGCATGGGCGCACTCTGATACAGCACTACAAAGGCGAGGCGAACTGGGATGCTATCGCCAGCGCCGCCGAGGTCGTACGCAAAACCGATACGCTCATTCTCGGGAATGGAGATATCCATAGCCTCTACCAGGCGGCTGAACGCATTCGCACCACGGGCGTCAATGGGGTGCTCATCGGACGCGCAACCTTCGGGAACCCGTGGCTGTTCAAAAACAAAGAGCTGCTCAAGAAGCTGCTGCACGAGGGCATCAAGCCGACACCGGAAAATCTGCCCGATGTCATACCCACACGCGAAGAGCGCCTGCTGATGGCCCTTGAGCATGCTCGAACGCACGCCAGGATGAAGGGACAGGACCACTATGTCGAGATGCGTAAACATATGGGCTGGTATCTGGGGCACTTTCCCGGAGCCAAACGCGTGCGCAACGAACTGGTACGCATCAACAATCTGGCCCAGGTAGAGGAGATTATCCAACGCGCCCTTGATCAGCCAGAGGAGATCGACGACCCGGAGATCGCGGCGGCCCCACCCATCGAAGTCCACGACACCTCACTGGACCTCAGCTGCACCGCCTGAGCTTTCGCACCCACGGTGCTCAGGGTTATGTATATATGGATGCATCGGGCGTGCAGATACGCGTCCGATGCATCCATATATACAGCAAGTGCATTTGCGCTGCGAACGGCCATGCGGAGACACATAGGTGCTCCTGCGCCGAAGGCGTGAAATTCTCCAACCACCCAAACATATCCCCCAAAAAGGAAGAGAAGAGCGTTCATTTAATAAATGAACGCTCTTCTCTTCCTTTTGCTCAGGCTTTTCTTCATAAGACACAGTTTCTGGATAGATCACAAAGGATAACGTGCTCACAACCACCCTGGGTGACACGGCCTTACCGGTATAAAACAAACATTGGGACATATCCCATAGGATGCGCCAACTTTGGAGACGGGATATGTATACGTAGAGATCGCTGTGGCTGTGTATTGAATAAAAACCGCCTGAACACAGTTAGACGAGAACACCCTCGATCTCGCCAACCAGTTTCTGGATTTCGCGCAAGCGCTGTTCGGCAATTTCAACGTTCTCCAAAGCCTGCGCCAAAATACGTGCTTCGAGCGATGGATACGTTTCGACAATCTCGGGATCAATAGAGCCGCCCAGCAGCTCTAGAGCGCGGCTCAAATTGTTTTCCAAGGTTCCAATTGACATGCGTGTTACCTCTCCAAAGCATAGAATTCAGATACTACCAATGGGACAATCTATATAAACAGTGTCTCACCAGGAACAAACGCGCTCTCCATACTACCTTTTACTACGTAAGCACATGCTCAATAGTTACACCGATGAGCACGTGGTTGTGCTTGACTCTATGTTTATATTACACGAGACGCCAACAGAGTTTTGAATCCCCCCCTACCTCTTCCTGGTGATACACAGCACTGTGGTATTACAGAATTACTTTACTTCTCGATAAACCTTTATTCATCTGGGTCATGTCCGGATCTACGTAGTGTGATGATTCGATTACCCTATCTGAGTAATGTTTGGATCTACGTAGGGCGATGGTTCGATTCTTTTTCTTGCAAATTATATGTTCCGTCAGCATAATACCAGGGTTTTTCAGACAATACAACAAACAGGTACCTCTGTGCTTAGATTCTTGCTAAAAGTTGTGTTTCTTAACCAGCAGCATCCTGCTGTTATGATCATATGTGCTGGCGCAATACCCTTTAGTCCATCCACTCCTGACCACCATACCCTGGCGTTACAGCAAAGGTGAATATATAACTATACAGCGTGGAATATTTTGAAGCTATCCACAAACCAGTTTCGTATAAAAAGGGATGTCAATAGATTGGTAACACACGATTAGCATGAATTGCATGTTTTACTCCCTGCATATGTGCAGGTGTTCAGTGAAAGAAGGATATATATGGCTAAGAATTATTCAACCCACAGTGCAGAAGTTACGGTCAACGCCCCTGTTCACCAGGTGTATGCGTTGTTTAGCCACTTCAATGACTTCCCTAAATTCATGAGCTTTGTCAAAGAGGTTACCTATCATGATGACCAATCGAGCCATTGGGTAGCTGATGTTGTTGGACAACACGAGTGGGATGCGGTCAACGAGGAGTGGATACCCGATCAGCAGATTGGCTGGCGCTCAACCAATGGTCTGGAGAATTTTGGTAAAGTGACCTTTACGCCAGTCTCTAGCGATCAGACGCGGGTCAATGTCAACATCAATTATGATCCCCCCGCAGGCGTGCTGGGTGACGCGGGCGAAAAGTTGGGTGCTGGCAACCGCTTCCAGCAGGCATTAGAACACGACCTGGCCCACTTTGGTGAGATGGTCAATCAGGCCCCCGCAGGCGCCCTGGATCCTACGTCCTCCAACTACCTGTTTCATGAGGATAGCGCCGCCAGCAAGGGACGCACCACCGGCCGACAGAATGAGACCATGCAGGAAGATGCGAACTACAATCGCACCTCCACCGGTATGCCCACCATGGATCGGGATATTACAGGCACCACCAACGATCGCCTGGCCGCCAACGATATCGACACTGGCGCCATTCCAGTCGAGCCGAACGCCATTACCCCCGATCAAAGCACGCGCATCGAAAGAGATCGCGGCACCAACTACTAATCCATCGGCTCGCTTTCTACGTTCCCAGGAGCAGATACGTCCAGGCGTATCTGCTCCTTCTTTACACTTCTTCCCATTACCCCAGGAAGATATAATAAGGGCTACATAGAAACATTCGCAATGACAATAACTTCCATCAACCAGTAGAAAGAGGGCTCGTTTATACCTTATGAGCAAAAGAAAGCAACAACCACAGCAACCACAGGATATAGAGCAGGAAGAGAAAAATCTTACGAAACTGCTAGATATCGTTGAAAAAGATATCGATAACCTGGTGGCCATCCGCCTCTCAGCGGAACGCGAAGCAGATAGACACCAGCATTTAATTGAGAGGGTCACCTTTAATCTTCTCGGTCGACCATATACCCTCTATGCCATTATGCTTATTGTGCTCTGCTGGATCATCTATAACATTATATGTCCGATTTTCGGACTACAACGACTGGACCCACCTCCGTTTTCGGATCTGCAGGGGATGGTGAGCTTTATCGCCTTACTGACAACGACAGCGGTTCTCATCACGCAGAATCGACAGGGGAGATTGAATGATCAGCGCTCTCATCTGGATCTTGAGATGTCCCTGCTGGTCGAACGTAAGGTCAGTAAAGTCATCGAGTTGCTTGAAGAACTACGCCAGGATATTCCACAGGTAAAAGACCGCCGTGATCCCCAGGCGGAAGTGATGAAAGAAAGCGCGGATCCGGCCGAGGTTCTCTCTACCTTTCAACAAAATTATGAAGAGGTGGTAAACGAGGGGCAATCTCTTTTTTGAGCTGCAAAAACCATGCAGATTGGCCCCATCGCCACTGACTATGCAGCATATAAATAAGAAAGTGCTCATAAATTCCATGGAAAAACCCTTGACTTCTACGAAATGAGATGGTAATGTTTAACTATTCCAAATGATTAAGGAATACACCAGGGAATAAAAAGACCTTGGCATAAGGCTTGGTCCTTACATAAGTAACCCGAAAGGAGATCTTATGATGTCCATCGATCTTATAAGAACCACGAAGAAACCAATTCGCGTGTTTGGAGTTGTATTTCAAATTGACTAGGAGCGCCCGTAAATGCGGGCTTTTCCGGCACCTCCAGGCGTTTACCTTCCCGTCTTGACAGGTCTTGCTGACCTGATCACGCCATGACGCGCTCTATACGTCGTCGGGTAAGGGTAAAGGTATCTGGAGGTATATCGCTACTACTTTTTTAGCGATACTCCGTTCGGATTAGTCAGTTGATTTAAACACGGGAGTTGTGAAGAACAAAAAAGAGACACGATGAGCTAGATAACCGTGATTATCTAGCTCTCTTTTTTATATCAGTAAAGACATGGAGCGCGGCCCGCGGGCCGCGCTCCATGTCTTTACTGATATTTTTATTCTTTACCGAGGGAGAGGACGGCCATGAAAGCTTCCTGGGGAATCTCTACACTGCCAACCATCTTCATGCGCTTCTTGCCCTCTTTTTGTTTTTCAAGCAGCTTACGCTTGCGGGAGATGTCGCCGCCATAACATTTGGCCAGCACGTCTTTACGCATGGCTTTCACGGATTCACGGGCGATGACCCGTGATCCGATCGCGGCCTGGATGGGTACCTCGAATAGCTGGCGCGGAATAAGGCCGCGCAGCTTTTCTACCAGGGCTCGCCCCTGATAGTAGGCGCTTTCACGATGTAAGATCAATGAGAGCGCGTCCACCGGAACACCGTTGACCAGAATATCCATCTTGACCAGGTCTGAAGCTCGATAGGAGCCAAAGTTGTAGTCGAGCGAAGCGTAACCCTGGGTGCGCGATTTTAACTGATCATAGAAGTCGACGATCAATTCCGCCAGTGGAATATCATAGGTCATCAGCACGCGCTCGGCCTCGATATACTTCAGGTCTTTGTAGATACCACGCTTGGAAGTGACGAGCTCCATGATGGTGCCGATATAGCGCGATGGTGTAAAGATGGAGATATCCATGTAGGGCTCCTCGATCTGCTCAATCTCCCCGAAATTGGGCATCTCGGATGGATTATGGACCTCAACCACTTCTCCGCCAACTCTGGTGACGTGATATTCCACACTGGGAGCCGTCGCCAGCATATCCAGGTTGTATTCACGCTCTAGCCGCTCCTGAATGATCTCCATGTGCAACAGTCCCAGGAAACCGCAGCGAAAGCCAAAGCCCAGAGCATTCGATGTTTCCGGCTCATAATAGAGGGCGGCATCATTGAGCTTCAAACGATCCAAAGCCTCGCGCAGTTCGGGATAGTCATTGCTATCTACCGGATACAGACCGGCGAAGACCATTGGCTTGGCGGGCTGATAACCTGGCAAGGGCTCAATGCTCCCCAGGGCGGACGGCACAGTCACAGTGTCACCAACCTGGCAGTCCTTGACATTTTTAAAGCCAGTCGCGATATACCCTACCTCGCCGGTGGTCAACGTTTTCGTCGATACCAGCCTCGGCTGGAAACAGCCAACCTCCAGAATCTCGGCTGAACTGCCGGCTGCCACCATATTCAGGCGCTCCCCTTCGTGAAGCTGACCATCCACGACACGCACATACGCGATAACCCCTTTATAGGCATCATAGTGCGAGTCAAAAACCAGGGCGCGCAGGGGAGCATCCAGGCCGCCTTTAGGCGGTGGCACCATTTTAATGATGGCCTCCAGAATATCCTGGGTGCCGATACCTTCCTTGGCGGATGCCAGGATACATTCCTCCTGTGGTAGGCCAATGATGTCCTCGACCTCTTGCTTTACCCGCTCGGGCTCAGCACTGGGAAGATCGATCTTATTGATGACGGGGATAATCGACAGATCAGCTTCCAGGGCCAGGTAGAGGTTCGCCAGCGTCTGGGCCTCGACCCCCTGTGTGGAGTCGATAACCAGCAGAGCCCCTTCACAGGCCGCGAGGCTACGTGAGACTTCATAGGTAAAGTCAACGTGTCCCGGGGTATCGATCAGATTTAATTCATATTCCTCACCATTGAGCGCGGTGTAGCGCATGCGCACAGCCTGCGACTTGATGGTGATGCCCTTCTCGCGCTCCAGTTCCATCTGGTCGAGCGTCTGCTCTAGCAATTCGCGCTTGGAGACCGTGCCGGTAAACTCTAGCAAGCGATCGGCCAGGGTTGACTTGCCGTGGTCAATATGGGCGATGATACAAAAATTTCTAATATGTGCCAGATCCGTCATTCTGCGATAATCCCTCCACACAACACCTCATCACCATCCTCGCCACCATAAAAGACGGCGGCTTGCCCTGGTGTGATAGCCCGCTGTGGATGTAACAAAGTGACACGCACCTGCTCTCCTCCATCAAGGGGAGTAACAAGTGCCGGCTGCTCAGGAGCCTTATAGCGTACACGCACCCGTGCTTCAAATGGCTCGGTTGGTGTTTCGCCACTGAGATAATGCATCTTACCAACAACAAACTCGCTCTGCTCCAGGGCACTGGCCGGTCCAACCACGAGCATGTTGTTGCTAGCATCAATTTTTAAGACGTGCAACGGATCGCGGGACGTAATGCCCAGCCCTTTGCGCTGTCCAATGGTATAGTATGCCAGGCCGCGATGTCGGCCCAGGGTGTTACCCTGCTGATCAATGATGGGCCCGGGCTTCGGTATTGAGATCAGGCCAGCACCGCGACCAGTGGCTGTGGCAGATCCAACACCCATCAGCTCGGCTTCTTCCTGGCGGCTGGCGGCATAGCGATCGATGAAGCCACGATAGTCGTTCTGAGCTACAAAACAAATTTCCTGACTTTCAGCTTTCGAGGCTACGGTCATGCCACGCTCGGCCGCCATGGCGCGTACTTCCGGCTTGGTATATCCACCTAAAGGGAAGCATGCATGCGACAGTTGCTGCTGATTGAGCACATGCAAAACGTATGACTGGTCTTTCTCGGGATCAACCGCGCGGCGCAAACGGCGCTTGCCGGTGATGGGATGATCGTCGACGCGCACATAATGTCCCGTGGCCAGGTAGTCAGCATTCAAGGCCAGCGCACGGTTGAGCAATACAGTAAAGCGAATATGACGATTGCAGTTCAGACATGGATTGGGCGTGCGCCCCGCTACATAGTCTTCATAGAAGTTGTCAACGATTTTTTCTTTAAATTCTTGTTCGACATTCACCAGGTAGAATGGGATATCAAGCATACGCGCCACACGACGAGCATCGTCAACGGACTCCAGTGAGCAGCATTTGTTCTGTACAACGCGCTCAACGCCGTCATCCTCAGCTTCAATAACACCCGGTTCTGACCAGAGACGCAGCATAATGCCGATCACCTCGTGGCCTTGTTCTTTGAGGAGCGCAGCGGCGACCGAGCTATCTACGCCGCCGCTCATTGCGACGACTATTCGTGCCATGGTAAAAGTTCCTGCTTATTTGTTACTAGTGTGTATGGTAATAATGAGTGTATGTAGAAAAAAGGACTAGCCTCTCGGGGGCTAGCCTTCTGAACCTTTGCAGTAAAATTTGGGTAATGAATGTGTTTTGCCCTTTCTTGCCAACATTAAGAGTAGCACAGCCTGAGACCCTTGTCAAATGACCACAAACAGGCGGTGTCCCTGCCCAGAAACGGCCCCATACGCGTTAACTTATGCCTCTTTCGGCGCCAGAGGGGGAGGTGCAGGAGGGCGACCAGCCCTCCTGCCGGAGTGTGGGGTGTCCCCACACCCCAGCAGGGAGAACCCTGCACCCCTTAAGTTAAAGGTCAATGGGAAACGTCAATAACATCCCATTGGGGATAAACCCTCGACGGTTCACGAGCTTTCGTGTATAATAAGCTACAATGTGCGAGTAAACGCGAGAGGTTGCAGGTGCTAGAGGCCTTGAATGGCACGAGAGCGCGTCTGAAGATGAGCCAAGCGTTACCTAGATCAAGAACCATATAGGCTCGAAGTGTTCGACTTCTTGAACCAGGCAATCGAGCAAGGGAGTAAAAGCCACTATGCCAAAGAAATCAGCAGCTGCGCGCGGTGGAGCGCAATATCAGCGACAAAAAGGGTTTGAACTGGTTCGTCCAGAGGGAGCCACAAACGTGACCTCGACGCCAGATAAAGTTGAGCCCACGGCAAAAAACGTGAAGAAAACACCCATGCCCGCTGCGGCCACTCCGGCTTCTATTCTGGAGCCAGAAACCGATCAGGCAGCGGAGATCCCTACCCCCGTGGTCGCTCCAACCAGCGCATCAGCTCGCCTGGCCGCCCGTCGCCTGGCCGCTCAGAAAGCAGCACAGCAGCGCGCGGGCAACGCGATGGTGACCACTGAGCACTTCGCCTATGTGCGCCGTGATTTAATCACGATCGCGATCCTGGCGACGATTATGGTGGCCGCAATCGTCATCCTCTATTTTGTGCTTATTTAGACTGCACGGTTGTCTGGCTACAGACAACCGGTTGTACCTGAAACAGCTTCTTGATTGACACAAAAAAGATGAGGCCCTGAGAAATAAAATACAGTGCCTCATCTTTGTTGTGAAAAACCTGGCTTCACAGATCGATATCTTTGTGCCAGTAAGAGATCAGTGTGAGAGCGGGCCCGTCCCTAAACCAGAAAGCACCCCGTGACGATGCGCCTCTGGAATGGTTACACCAAGGACGCGCTGCATAGCCATGGTATGGCAGCAATCACCCCAGTCATGGAAGAAGCGGCAGGTGCACTGCCATTCACCATCATCATATCTGGTAGTGTGGACATCATTTTCACCCTGGAATTTCGCTTCAAAACTCGTGAACTGGATGCGCTCTGGCTCTTCTGCATAGCGTTTGGCTTTGGCAATCTTGTTGATCATACTTGAGTTCATAGTTGCACACTCCTTTAAAATTAGCAACCACTCCGTAGCCACTTGCACTGTATTTATAGCTCCGGGGGGAGCATTACATACGTTTATCTCACCGATTGAGCGAAAGAAACCTCGTTGTCCTCCTTCCTTGATAAAAATAAGGATACGTACGTAACAGTGGCAATCCTCCTGGATAGCAAACATAAACCTGAATGTTGATCGATGAGTACGCAGAACCGGTGCGCTCCATGCAAAGGTCCCAATAATAAAAAAGCACCAGGAATTCTCATATTCCTAGTGCGAATTTATGGGGTGATGTTGTTGTCATCCTGTAGTTCAGTCTCCGAGGCAGTCGCAGTCAACCGTAGTAGACCGACAGTTGCTTGCATTGAGACTGTACACATAAGCATTCCACCCTCACCTGACTATTGTAATCAGGTACAAAAACCTGTAAGCCCACCCACGCTGTTAGCACATTGTGGCGTACAGGCTGAACGTCTAAATGGTGATTGTCTCTTACTCTTGCACTTGATTATACCATAGAGATAGGTGAAAGTCCACCCTTGGATAGGTTAATCTACGTCGGTCTAACATTGTATTGAAAATGTAAGGTATATTAACGCGCTTCTTCCTATTTCATCGCGACTAATTACTAACTCAATTCACATTATGCCTGAACAATCGCAGAAAAATTTATACATATACTACTATAATTGTAAGCACTTCGTTTGAAATAAATGGGCGGTTACCGCTAGCGCTTATCCTGCATATGTATATACAATAGCTTTACAGTCGTTAAAGAATGCCTTACTCTCTTTGTGTTAGCGAATGTAAGCGCCTCCTCACGGGCGTCCGCCTACGAGGGCCGCACTGTTCTTTTGTGCTGGTGCATGGCGTCCGCGGACGCCATGCACCAGCACAAAAGTGGCTCCTTCTCTCTAAGTTAGCGAATATAAACGCCCTCGCACAAGCGTGCGTAGAGGTGGCCACATTCATGTTGTATGGTGGTGCAGCAGGGGCGCGTATGACACCCTTGCTGCACCACCATACAACAGCGATTCAGGCCCGTAGGTGCGAAAGCACATGCTGGCCGCAGGCGAGGAACATGAAAGTAAAACCTATGCTCTTGCTTACAGAGCAACCAGGCATTGGCCAACACTGATCAGCTCTTCATATGTGGCGTAGATCTGGCGCGCTACACTTGACCAGGCAAACTGCTGCACTGAAGAGCGCGCGGCCGCGCTCATGCGCGCGCGCAATCGCTCGTCACGCAGCAGCAGGTCCAAACGCTCAGCGAAGAAGCCGGGACAGCGTGGGACGAGGAAGCCGGTTTCGCCGTGCCGCACTACGGTCATCAGGCCTCCAGCACGCGTGGCGACTACAGGAGTGGCGCAGGCCAGCGATTCTACGGCGGCCAGACCAAAGGTCTCATGATATGAGGGCACTACGGTAACGTCGGCCGCGCTATAGAACAGGGGCATCTCTTCCCGTGCGCGCGCTCCCATAAAGCTGACGCGATCTTCAAGCTGCAGGCTGCGCGCCAGGTCCTGTAATGCCTGCCGATCGCTGTCTCCCTCGGGCTTGCCACCAACAATAACCAGCCGGGCATCCTTCTGCATCAAGGCGCCCGCCCGCAGCAGCTGATCGGGTCCCTTAAAGGGATCCAGCCGGCCAACGAACAGAAGAATCGGCTGCTCCAGCGGCAGTCCCAGCCTCCGGCGCGCCCACTGTTTATCGTAAGGCTCGAACAGCTTGAGGTCTACACCGCAGGGGATGACGTCTACCTGGTGCGTGGTGGCGCCGCAGTAGCGCATCATATGGGAACGCTCATCTGCGGTGGCGGCAATAATACGATCGGCCCGGTGAATCAGTTGCTGTTCCATCTCCAGGCGCAACGGCGGCTCTGCCTCGGTGGGATTGGCCAGCTGTTTTAAGCGGCCCAGGGTATGAAACATGGTAATGTGTGGCACGCCCCAATGGCAGGCCAGACGCATCGCAGCGACTCCCGATAGCCAGTAATGGCTGTGGATAATGTCATAGCGGTGATGTTCACGACGGCGAAATTCTTCAATGTGACGAGCAAAGGTAGGGGTGTACTGGTAAAGATCGTTCTTATGCAGTGGGGCAACAGGGCCCGCTTTGATATGAATGATACGCACATTTGGATGCAGTTGTACAACGGTCGGCGTATCTTCCCGGGTGCGACGCGTAAATATATCAACCTGAACGTTCAGGGCGGCCAGTTCCAATGTTAATTCGCGCATATAGACGTTCATGCCTCCAGCATCCTTCGTGCGCCCTGGATTATCCAGCGGCGACGTGTGAATGCTGAGCATGGCAATAGCATACGACATGTCGTAGGGCTCCTCTATTTCTATTGTGGGCTGCAACTAAAGGTTGCAGATACGTGGCCAGCGTCCTTCGCTAGCATAAAGCTGAATTAAGGACATAGGTGCTTCCTCCTTATGTTTCATACCTGTATGAACAAGATCTACTAGAAGCTATATTCCAGAGTCAAACTGAAAAACACATTTAAGCTTCTTTTTCATGCAGCTCACTAATTGCTTCAAACATATCTTCCATATCGACACCTCCCTGCTGAGAGATCTCCTGCATGCAGGCGATCCGACGCTGCAGGGCAGGCTGAAAATCCTGAGGCTTCATACCGATCCAGCCCGCCAGATCTGCCAGCAGAACGGCATCGGCATGCTCAAACGTGTCGTCAAAAGAGTTCCAGAGGGACAGTGGAACCGGAACAATCGCTTCGGGACGGTCGGGATCAGCATGGGGCTGGACAAAATGGGTGCTAAACCAGCGCCGCCGCGCCGGATACGCCCGACCAACCAGGCCGATGTTGATAATCAATCCCAGGCGCCTTACTTCCTCCGGCCGCAGCCGCAGATCGTGTTGATACATATACATTACGTCATCAATCGTGTCGGCGTGGACACTGGTCGCCACGTGGTATCCCTGGGCAGGTAATTGTAAATAGCGCCGCGCGATGCGGCCCCACATATAAATTGGCAGGTGATCGCTGACTTCATTACAAAGCGCATAGGTAGTGGCAGGATTGATATCGGGCAGGCGTGTAAACGAAAAATTTTCATACATGCCGGACATATACGCCAGCGCCGTTCCCTCTGGCAAAAATTGGAGTAGAGCATTGAGTGTCGTGGTCTTACCAACGCCTGGCTGCGGATCAGTCGGGCCCGCGACGGTCAGCGATACCCCATGCTCCAGCAGGAGCCAGACCAGGGCTGCGGTCTCCGCATCGACACTTTGTAACGCAACAATTTGAGCAACTGACAACGGTCGGCGAGACTCGTAATGCCAGTAGTAACGCTCATAGGGATCACGGGGATCAAACATGCTCAATTTCCTTCCAGACACAAGCGGACAGTGCTTGAAACAAACGCGCTACGTAAGATCGACAGATAGAGAGATAAGAAATTTATCTATGCCTTTTGCTCACCAGCCTCTTGCGCATCGGTTGGCGCTGGCTTCTCTGGTTCGGGCGCTTTGAGCCAACCGGGATGGGGATTCCACCCAATCGCGACAACATGCGGGTGAGATTCCTCTGGCTTGTCTCTGGAAATCTCAACCAGGCTCACGGAGGCATTGTCTATCGTGAGTACGCCAGCCTGCGCTGGATTGAGGCCCGCGTAGTGAGCCAGCAGGAGCTTGACGACATCGGCGTGAGCGACAAAGACCGGGTATGCCCCGATATTCTCCTGGGCTAACCAGCGCTCTACCGCCGCCACCACGCGTTGCTGCACCTGCGGAAATGTCTCGATCCCTTCAGGGGCGACCGTCGGATCTTTAACATAGGCTTTCCAGGCAGGATCGTTTTTTGCCAATTCATCAATTACCTGGCCAGCCCAGGGACCCACATTGGTATCCATCAGGTCTGGCTCACGTATGATCTCCAGATCGCGGCCCTGGGCCAGATATTCAGCGGTATGGTAGGCACGCTCTAAAGGGCTGCTAATAATGGAGCTTAATGGCAGCACCCGCAGTGCCTCCGCCAGGCGCGTGGCCTGCTGGCGTCCCGTTTCGGTGAGCGAGACACCAGGTAGTTGGCCGGGTAAACGATGCTCTACATTCCAGGTGGTCTGCCCATGCCGGACAATTAGCAAAGTCTGTTTCATCGGCGTTTGTATACTTTCTCGTTGCTCTGGATGCAGCCAGAGGCGCATCCGCCAGGAGACATAACGCCACTCAACACTGAGGCAAAACCACCATAGACGTAACCAGCCAGACAATCCCCTTCGCCATTCCGGTTGCGTGTCTTGTTGTCCCATATCAGTATCTTTTCTATCGACGCTGGACGTGCCCGCTATCAGGTGCCTGTACTGGATAGATTGGTAAATACAAAAAAAACAGAAAACCATCTGATGGACACAACAATCCAGGAAACATGCGCGTCTCCAGTGGACTGAGCTTATAGAAGATATACAGTGGCAGCAGTGTTGATCGCAATATTCTCCAATGGTTGCTTTCTCTTATAGCTGATAGGCTTCCAGTTGAGCCAAACTAATTGTCTTTTATTGTACCAGCGTAACTATTCAAGGTGCAACTGGCGATATTGCATATCGTTGTCACTGACAACCGCATTTTTATAGAGTAGCTCCGACTTTTGTCGCCCTGAGGGCACGTGAGCGCCCCCGCACGGGCGTCCGCTGCGCGGACACACTGATTTTTGAGTTGGTGCATCGGGCGCGCTAATGCGCGCCCGATGCACCAACTCAAAAACTTATATGGGTGCGGGTGTGCGCTTTCCCATCTGCGGTACTCCACGGCCATTTTGAGTTGATGCCACAGGGGCGCTGATGCCCACTCCATCCATCAACACACAATTGATCGGGGAGCAGATGTGCGCTTTCCCATCTGCGGTATTCCATAGTCATAGTTGAGCTGATGCGCCGGGGGTGCTGATGCGTACCCAATGCACCAGATCAAAACTTATATGGGTGCGGGTGTGCGCTTTCCCATCTGCGGTACTCTATAGTCATAGTTAAGTTGATGCGCCAGGGGTGCTAATGCGCACCCGATGCACCAGCTCAAAACTTATGTGGGAGCAGGTGTGCGCTTTCCCATCTGCGGTACTCCACGGCCATTTTGAGTTGATGCCACAGGGGCGCTAATGCGCGCCCGATGCACCAGCTCAAAACTTATATGGGTGCGGGTGTGCGCTTTCCCATCTGCGGTACTCCACGGCCATTTTGAGTTGATGCCACAGGGGCGCTAATGCGCCCCTGTGGCATCAACTCAAAAATCCAGTGCGGCCGCGCATGCGGACGCCCGTGCGGGGGCGCTCACGTGCCCCGGTATTCGGCAGAACGGCATGGCTGCCGGCTGAAAGATCAGCCCTGGGCAACTTGCCCTGAATGGTGGGGATCGGATCGGCTGTGCACACATTGCCCGGCTGATTATCAGTTATTTTGCAGATCTGCGCGATGAGATAGTTTGCCGAGCCGAGTATGTTACGCGACATATCAGTAGTAGGATCCTGTATCTGGTGAAGGATATCATCATAGGTATGCCCCACTAGCGTATCAGGCGAATAATACGCGCCAACGGAGATATATCGATTGCCCACACTCACAAAAGGGAAACTACCAGCGCTCTGATCGCTGGTGTAGGGGGGCGCGTCGTACTTTTTTACCAGCGCTTCTTGCTCAGGCGTCAGCTTGTCGAGCGGCTGTGGCGACTGCTGATTGTCGTTGACTTCAACCGGTACAAAATCAATATAGCTGCTCTTATAAGCCGTCGGATGAAACGAGTAAGTGGGAACATTCGATTCGCTGGAAACAATGGCCGTCAACGGCTTCTCAAAGATCCCGAACTTACCCAGGGCGATAATCATCGGCCAGCGTTGCGCCGCACAGAACGGACAAAAATCACCGCCCATATAAAACAGTTCTGGCTTACCAGATGGTCCCTTGAGAAGGGGAGCACCTTTTACCGGCTTTAGGACCGAACTGACGGTCTTATCTAATCCACCACTCCCAACCATGGAGAATAGATCCGGCTTTACTGTGGTCAACTGCTGAAAAACACCAGGGGTAGCGGTCCTGGTGGCGGTATCCTTTTGTTGCTCTCCAAAATAGATAAACCCACCGATGATAAGAACCAGGGCCACGATAATTCCCCCCAGCAAGAGCCAGGTCTTGCGTGATGATCTACGCTTCCTACGTCTGCCACCATTGCGCGAACGTATATTGGTATTCTGCTGCGCACGCCGGAGCCGTTCCTGCTCACGCCGCTGCGCCGCTGATGCTGGATGCCTGGGTTTTGCCATCTGTCTCTACCTCTTTAACGAGTGGTTTAGATTAAGAAGAAATTCTCAATCCTTTATAGTGCAGGGGAAATAATTATGGCTAAATGACAATCTACTATTAGTTATCTACTCCGTGATATAGAGGATACGCCATCCCCATAAGGGTGTGATCGCTTGCGCCTCTTTCTTCCCCTCTATATTCCATGATAAGAAATCAAGCTAATTCTATGTATGGTATACTGGGCATATCTCATAAATGCTGGTAGAGTGTCCACAAACCAGAAAGTAACAATCCAGGAGGAAAAACATGCCATCCAGTCATGAGAACGACGGGATCAAGCTTCCCCGCCTACAACATGTCTCCCTATCGATCAAGAGCGGTTCACAAGATCAGATTCGGGCTTTCTATAGCGGCTTGCTTGGATTTCAGGAGAAGCAGGCTCCAGCCAGCCTGGCGGCCAGGGGGGTCGTCTGGTTTGCCGCAGGTGTAGGTGAGATAGAACTCCATTTTGTGCCGGATACCTATTTACAGAGATCGGAAGAGGCCCGTCACTTTTGTCTGGAGGTTAGCGATATGGAGGCATATCGCAACGCGCTCAAAGAGGCAGGCTATCAGATCATTGAAGCCGAGCCGATCCCCCATCGTCCCCGCTTCTTTACCATCGATCCCTGCGGCAACCACCTGGAGATCACCACTATCCTTGGCGATTATACCCAGGCCTGAGAAAGCGCATTGAATATTATGAGTTATCCCGGATTTTGATACCGCTGGCTAACCGAAGAGTTAGCCAGCGGTATCAAAATCCGGGATAACTCATATAAAAAAAGATAGAAATGCACGCTTGACAAAGTCTCCACAGTAAGATATAATCCTCTTCGTTGACGCAAAAGCGAAAACAAAACCAGCCTCGTTCGTCTAGCGGCCTAGGACATCGCCCTTTCAAGGCGGAGATCACGGGTTCGAATCCCGTACGAGGTATTTTTTTTGTAGCAATAGATATTGCGGTATTTAGAAGAGCCTGGCATCACAAGATTATTTACGTGGGCCAGGCTTTTCTGTATTACCGGCATTGTTTGAGGAGGACCCATTTTATGATCAGTGTTGAGGAAGCACTCGCGCGTATCCTGGCAGCAATCGCCCCGTTGCCAACGGTTCGTGTCCCACTCCCAGAAGCTCTAGGCCTCGTTCTGGCCGAAGACGTTATCGCCCGGGAAGATATCCCTCCGTTCGATAATTCCGCCATGGATGGCTTCGCTTTGCGGAGCCAGGATAGTAAGGAGCGGCAAGGTCAGCCGCCGCGCTTGAAGGTGACCGGTACGGTGGCGGCGGGCTACGTGGCCGATCACGCAATTGAGCCCGGCACAGCCATGCGTATTATGACCGGTGCCCCGGTCCCTCCAGGAGCCGATACGGTCATTCAGGTGGAGCTTACGCGCCATGGTGGACCGGAGAGCGACTGGGTGGAAATTTTACAGGAGGTCAAACCCGGCAATAATATTCGTCCGGCTGGCGAAGATATGCGCCATGGTCAGTTGATCTTGCCGCGCGGCAGCGAGATCGGGGCGTGGGAGATTGGTGTGCTGGCAACGCTCGGCTGGGCCAGTGTGCCAGTGACGCGCAGAGCGCGCGTCGCTATCCTGGGGACGGGCGATGAAGTGATTGAGATCGACCAGCCGCTACAGCCGGGCAAGATCCGCAATAGCAATAGCTACCTGCTCGAAGCAGCGGTCAGACGCGCTGGCGCCATTCCTGAGCGTTTAGGGGTTGCGCGCGATACCGTGGAGAGCCTACGCGAGAAGTTTTCGCAGGCCATCAACGCCGATCTGATCCTGACCTCCGGAGGAGTCTCGGTGGGCGATTTTGACCTGGTCAAGAATATTATGTCTGAACAGGGCGAGATACAGTTCTGGCGCATCAATATGCGGCCCGGCAAACCGGTGGCCTTCGGTCATATTGGCGCGGTCCCACTGCTTGGATTGCCGGGTAATCCTGTTTCCAGTGCGGTAACCTTCGAGCTCTTTGGGCGTCCCGTTCTGCGCAAGCTTCAGGGCCATACCCATCTGCTGAAACCTCAAATAGAGGTAAAGGTGGAAGATGGGGTCCAGGAGCGAGCCATGCGGCGCCACTATGTGCGTGCCTACGTCAGGTGGCAGGATGGAAAGTTTGTGGCCCGTACGACTGGCCACCAGGGTTCACATATCATGACCTCACTGTTACAAACAAATGCCTTGCTGATCGTTCCAGAGGGAGGCGTGGTCGTCCAGCCCGGCGATACCGTACAGGCCATTATGCTCGATTGGCCCGAAAACGCCAGCTAGTCTGTCAGCTGCCTCACTGCCTTTTCAAGCAGGCGGTAGCGCAGCTGGTCGCGCGAGAGGCTGAGGAGCTGCGCGGCGTGCACCTGATTTCCGCCACACCGTTTCAGGGCCTCTTGAATAAAGGATCGCTCGATCGTGCTCAGCAGGGCCGGCAGGTCCAGCCCATTCTCGGGGAATTGAAGCTTTGAGAGGAGTTCAATCAACTGCTGGTCGGCATACTGGGGCGTGACGGGGAGGGAGCTGAGAATATCTTTAGGCTGAATGACATTATTGTCACATAAGATATCGCCGCGCTCGATAGCATTTAGCAGTTCACGGACGTTGCCGGGCCACGAATAGCTCTCCATAAGCCGCATGGCATCCGGACTTACCGTCAGCGGCTCCCCCCGATTGGCGCTGACGCGGCGCAAAAAGTGCTCGATTAGCAATGGCAGATCTTCACGCCTTTCACGCAGTGGCGGCATGTAGATAGGGAAACCATTGAGCCGGTAGAAGAGATCCTGCCGAAACGCTTTACGCGCCACGGCCGCCTGCAAGTCCGTGTTGGTAGCTGAGATGATACGCAGGTTGACGTGTATCTCTTTCATTCCGCCAACTCTGCGGAAGCTGCGCGTCTCTAATACGCGCAATAATTTGGCCTGTAGAAACAGCGGCATCGAGCCGATCTCGTCGAGAAAGAGCGTACCCCTATGCGCCCGTGAGAGCCAGCCATCGCGCGAAACCTTGGCATCGGTATACGCGCCCGCCTCGACACCAAATAACTCGCTTTCTAATAGCGTCTCTGGAATCGCGGCGCAGTTGATGGGGATAAACAGGCTACCTGGAGAGGTGGTGGTGCGGCCCAGTTCGTGGATGGCACGAGCCAGAACATCTTTGCCGGTACCGCTCTCCCCCTGGATTAATACGGTGGCGGTCGCGTGTGAAGCTATCTTACGCGCAGCGGCGATCACTTGCTGAATCGCCGCGCTCTTCCCAATAATCATGCCCTCAATCGGATCATCTGGCTGTAGCGTCGTTACCGATTGAGCTACCAATCCTTTTTCAGATGAAAATTCATCCATCACAACCTCCTCCACATAATCATCCACACAAGGTCATAATGTTATCGGATTTAAAATCCATTTCCGGCTGGAGCGTACGTGCCGCCTGGCGCAAAGTTTAAGGGTCCACTTGATTGTAAGGGCTGCATGGATTGGGGCGTGGTGACCCAACCGCGTCCAGGTACAAAGGTCGCGCCGTTTCCACCATTGCCCCACTGCGATTCGGTCTCTATACTATTTCCAATCACCGGCCCAGCGGGCATCGAGGTGTTGCCATCGGATGCTGGAATAGCTGGCATGGAGGCCGACCAGGGTGAAGCGGCGGTCGAGGCGTAGCCCGGCGCGACATAACCGTTACCCAGTCCCGAGGCAACCAGTTCGCGTGCGACCGGCGAGGTCTCCTGCAAAGATTGCTCACCGGGTAAGGAAGCCATAATCAACCCTTCGGCGATCAACTCACCTACAATGGGACACACAATGTCGGGAGTTGATCCTAATTCCTGACAAATGACGGTCAAGGGGGTGCGGCCATCGACCCGTGTAAGTATACACCATTGATCAGGCGTTAATTGTACCTGAGGATTCTGCTCACGATAGGCCGAGAGGTCCGTGGGTAATAGTACCATGTCGGGCAACATAAATGAGGTATCGATGCGCCTGGGCGGTATCGGATTCATCACTGGCACCGGCTGTAAGGCGGGCGCGACCTTCGGATCGCTGGCCGCGTCTTCACCAAATAAAGAAGGAAATCCACTATCGGTCTGCGCCGGTGCTACGTCGGCAAACGAAGCCACGTCGGCAAACGAAGCCACGTCGGCAAATGAAGCCACGTCGGCAAATGAAGCCACGTCGGCAAACGATGGCGTCTCGGGCTCGGCCTTTTTCACTACCGGCTCTATACCCTCGGTGGCCGGAAATGAGGTAGCAACAGATGATGCGGCAAAAGAAGAGTCGTCCAGGAATTGAGACGCGCTCATCAGGGTCGGAACACGCGCTACATCTGGTGATGGGGTACGCGGAGTGGTTGCCGGCCTGGTCATCTGCGGCGTCGCTGGAGCTACCGCCGGCGACATCGGTGGTACCGGCTGCACTGGCATAACCGGTGTAGTGCCAATCGAGGTATATACCGATGGCTTGACAGAGGGAGCAGATGTGGGTAGGGCGGCCGTAGCATTGGAAAGTAAGGTAGAAATAGACATAGAGACAAGCAGCCGCTCAGTAGGAGCCGGAGCATCCTCATCAAAATAAATCTCACCCGATGTCCACATCAGTAACACCTTGAGGACTTCCGTGGTATTCTTGATCGTCCAGTTGCGCAGGTCATCGCGAGTGACGTGGCGAAGCTCCATCAAAGTGCGGGCCGTTTGAGCTTCATTCTTGCTGGCCTCGCCGAGTACGCGCGAAATCTCCTGAAAAGCAGCGGGCGAAATAATACCGTCTTGTAACAGACGTTCACCCAGCGTTGCACTTGTGCGCAGCGGACCCACGCATAAGAGGCGGCCGTCGCGGATGTAAAACTCGATCCACTGCGCTCCCTGACGAATCGTCAGTAGACCAGTCTTTTCATGTCCTTCTGTTCGTTGCAACACATTTGCTAGACTAAATTGCTCTAATGTACCTATCAGTGACACAATACTTCACCGTCCGTCCAGAAAACGACCCTCATGCAGCCTATGAATCCCGCTCTCCACCCGTTCCCCAGACTTCTTTATCATCATTCATAGACCATCATACACGAGAGCCAACTACTACTCTTCGTATTCCGTATTCTTTTGTGTGCACAGTGTAGATTCTCGTAAAGCACCTTGAGATTTGCTGGTAGCGTCGATAGCGGCCAGATGCAACAGGGAGCATTACATCCCCGCACGTGTGGAGCGAACAAAAGTTCGTAAAGACAAATCTAGAGCAGATGTATATATATCTGCTCTAGTACGGAAGGAGAGGGATTCGAACCCCCGGGGCTCTCACCCAGCTGTTTTCAAGACAGCCGCAATAGACCACTCTGCCATCCTTCCGCAGATAATATACCACAACTGTGCCACCTTGTGAAGGGGTTTTCTGTCATTTTAAGAAATGTTGTAAATATTTCTTAAAATGACTGCTCCCTTATTTGTGTTGCCGCCTGCGGCGGCGGAAAAGGGAGGGAGGAGATGAGGGGGGACACCCCCACTCCCCCGGCAGGTGGGGCTCGTCGCCCCTCCTGCACTTCCCCACCTTTGTTCGCGTGCCGCCCGCGGCGGCGGGGAAGGGGGGGCATGGCGGGGACACCCCGCTCCCCGGCAGGTGGGGCTCGTCGCCCCTCCTGCACTTCCCCACCTTTGTTCGCGTACCGCCTGCGGCGGCGGGAACATGGGTTCGGCCTTGCGGCCGATTCCTCCCTCACCTCTACGGAAATACCCTTGTTATTATATTCACGCTTTGGGAGGGCTTTTTTTGCGCTTTACCCTGTTTTACATTAAAGATAAGAATCTACCGATGGTTGGCTTTTCCTGATTTTGCAATCGATTGAAATAAATATTTGACTCTATAAGAGTACGCAGGTTATGTGAGCATAGATGCGCCCATGTAGGGACGTAGGACTTTTGGGACGACTATTGTGCCATCTGCCTGTTGATAGGTTTCTAGAATGGCGGCCATGGTGCGCCCAACAGCGAGTCCGGATGCGTTCAGGGTGTGGACATAGCCGGGCCGCGCGTGATTTTCTGGACGGTACTTGATGTTGGCTCTCCGAGCCTGAAATGCCTCGCAGTTGCTGATGGAGGAGACCTCTATGTATTCCTGAATACCCGGCATCCAGACTTCAAGGTCATAGGTTTTGGCGGCGGCAAAGGGCAGGTGCGCGCAGTTGAGAACGACGATACGATAGGGCAATTCGAGCATCTGCAGGATCGTTTCCGCATGTTGGCGTATGTGCTCAAGCCGGATGTATGAATGCTGGGGCTCGCTGTATTGAAACAATTCAATTTTATTGAATTGATGTAGCCTGAGTAGACCACGGGTATGGCGCGAAGCAGAGCCCGCTTCACGCCGATAGGCGGTTGTCCAGGCCACGTAGCGTAAAGGCAGCTGTTCTTGAGCGAGGATACTGTTGCTGTGCATGCCAACCAACGGCACTTCGGCCGTGGGATTAAGGTAGAGCGCGTCTTCGCTACAGGCGTATGCCTGGTCCTCAAATTTGGGCAGCTGGCCAGCTCCGATCATGACCGAGCGACGCGCCAGTTGGGGAGGCATGATCTCGGTATATCCGTGTTCGCGGGTATGGATATCTAGCATAAAGGAGATTAGAGCTCGTTCCAGACGCGCCCCATGGCCTTTGAGTACAATGAAGCGGTTGCCGGCAATGCGTGAGCCCATGTCAGTATCGATCAACCCCAACCGCTCGGCCAGAATCCAGTGCGGCTGCAGTTCAAAGTGCAGATGCCGAGCATTGGCCGGTTCTCCCCATGTTAAAACAATGTCATCGGGAGAGTCTGGCCGGCCGATCGGCACGCTCTGATGAGGCAGATTCGGTAAGGCAAGCAACAACATCTGCAGACGCGTATCCAGGTCCGCTTTATCCAGTTCAAGCTTGCTAATCTCCTCAGACAACGCTTTGATACTCTTATTGAGATCAGTACGCCGGTCGGTGGGCAAGGCGCGAACGGCCTCCCGCTGCTGCTTCAACCTCATATAAAGACCATCTCGCTGCGCGACCAGACTTTTATGCTGCTCAGCTAGCTGCAGTATCTCATCAATATTGCGCGTCTCAGCGCGCTTTTGTAGCGCATCCCGTACCACGTCGGAATGCTGACAAACGAAATCCAGACTCAGCATATAGTGTAGTATAGCATAGCACAAACGTTTTAGCCGCTTTTTGGTACCGCATACTGCTACATTCTCCACGACAGAGACAATCTCCCTGGTTGCGTATTGTCTCAGGTGATGCATACAATGGCAGAAAAGCCAGGTTCTCTATATTTTATGATATTTTATGAGGAGAGAAACACAATCCATATGAGCCGATCCATACAACTACTCTGTTCTACGGGAGTCTTTAGTCGCTATCCCGATCTTACTGGTTATAAAGCCATTGTGAAATATGGTCCCTTGCTGGATGCTGATGGCTTTGAAGTTATGTTTTATCCATCCTGGTATTCCCGCATTGAAGAAATCGCCGATGAACTGCGGCGCACAGGGCTGCGCTTCCCGGCCATGCATACCGAGAAAAATATCGGTACGGCCCTCGGGCAACCCGATCCCGTAGAACGCGAGCACGGGGTGCGGCTGCTGGCGGAGAATTGCCGTCTCGCCAGTCTGCTTGGCTGCCGGATACTGGTGCTCCACCTGTGGAACTGGCCCGAGTTGGATGATAACCTGGATAACAATCTATCCTTGCTGGACAGGTGCTACGATATCGCGCTGAGCAATGGGATAGAGCTGGCATTGGAAAGTATTCCAGGTCGCCACTTTGATCCTCTGACAAATCTGCACCGAGCCCTGGAACGTGATGCACGCTGCCACTTTGGTCTGGATACTGAATTTCTGGCGAACTACGATCAGCTGGAGCAGGTCTTCGAGACCCCCTGGCTCTGGCAGGATGATCGTACCCATCATGTTCATATTAAAGACTCCAATGGACAACCCTTCGTTGATGGCAAGCGCCGTTATCTTCATCCTGGTGAGGGCGATATCGATTTTGCCGGCTTCTTTAGCCGCCTCAAGCAGCGCGGCTTTACAGGCAACCTGAGCCTGGAATCGCCCGCCATCACCATCGATGGAGAGGTGCACCTGGATCAACTGCACGACAGTCTGAATTTCATTCGCCGCTACCTCTGGTAATAAGGTTTTACAGGTAGTTGGTGCAACGCAACAGGTGGAACTCATTCGCGCCCTCGGCCCCTGACTTGAGCGCCAGGGCACTCAAAACAAATTGAAGGATGTGCTGGTACAAAAAGCGTGGGCCGAGCCCACGCTTTTTGTACCAGCACATCCTTCAAAAAATATGTGCGGCCGCGCATGCGGACGCCCGTGCGGGGGCGCTCCAGTCACCCCTATAAAGCAAGCCTGGCGCTCTCCCTGCTTGACAAGCAATTTATGGATCAGGTATGCTTATTATGTTATGCAGAATGAATACATTTGCCGCACTGAGCAAGATAAGATTGCTCAGTTTCTGGCTTACCACTACCCCTATAAAGCCATTACGCATGTGCGCGCCGCATAAGCCTGGTACATCGCTTATGCGGCGGAAAGCAGTGCTGATGTCGTAGATGACGTACGGTTGCACTTCAAGTAGACCGTAGGTTCGTTTCTTCCTGTCTGTACTCCTCTCCTGCCTGATCTGTGTCCTTACGCTACCCATCATCTCATCACCTTCCTCTGCAGCTGATGGCCAGGTTCTATCCCCAATGGTAACGCTGTCTTACGTACTCTCTACCCGTATGCAGCCCACCCCCAACCTGGTTGTGCGCTGCTCAATTTCTTCAGAAGGAAGCTACGATGTTACTGGTACAATTCTCCAGGGTCAGCAAGGATTATGCTGGCAATGCCGTCTTTGATCAATTGGATTTAGAGGTTCTCACCGGAGAACGCATCGGCCTGGTGGGTGAGAATGGCTGCGGTAAATCTACGCTGCTGCGCCTGATGGCTGGCCTGGACACACCAACGGAAGGAACCATTTCGCGCAAGCGCCGCCTGACAATAGGCCATCTTTCACAGGAGATCGACCCGCGCCAGCATGCGAAGACGATCTTTGAGGTAGTGCTGGAGGTTTCGGATGAGTTCGCCGACCACATGGCCTATCAGCAGCGTCTAGAGCAGCAGATGGCCGATCCCGCCGTCTGTGCTGATCCCGATGCCCTGGAAAAGGTCCTTGAGGCTTATGGCAAGGCTCAGGAGCGCTTTGAAGCTCTGGGCGGCTATATGGTGGAGCACAAGGCCAAAGCCGTGTTGAGCGGACTGGGCTTTAAGGATTCCGATTATGCTCAACTGGTCGGGACCCTCAGTGGCGGCGAGAAGAAGCTGGTCAATCTGGCGCGCATCCTGGTGCAGACGCCAGATCTGCTGCTGCTGGATGAGCCCGATAATCACCTGGATATGCAGGTCAAGCGCTGGCTGGAGGCATACATCCAGGACTATCCCGGCGCGGTCGTGATCATCTCACACGATCGTCATCTGCTCGATCGTACCGTCAATAAGATCTTCCAGCTGGAGGATGGCGCGATCGACGTGTATATAGGAAATTACACGGCATATGTGAAGGAGCGCCAGCTGCGTCTGCAACAACGCTACGAGTACTATCTGACACAGCAGGACGAGATTAAACGTCTGGAAGCTAGCCTGGTGCAGTTGCGTGAATGGGCAAAGATGAACGATAAGTTCGCCGGGCGCATGCACAATATGGAGAAGCGCATCGCGCGCATTAAAGAAGACCTGGCAGAAAAGCCGGTGCTCGTACGCAACAAGATGAAGGTGAAGCTGGATCCTGAGCGTAGCAGTAAGAAGGTGCTGGAGGTTAAGAATCTGGAACTCTCGGTCGCCGGCCAGCTCCTGTGCAAGCCATTTGACCTGACGATCATGCACGGTGAACGGGTCGGAATCGTGGGCGAGAATGGCAGCGGCAAGTCGACGTTGGTGAAGACGTTGCTCGGTCTGCTACCAGTGCAGCAGGGTGAGGTGCGCATCGGCCCCAGCATCATTCCGGGCTACTATTCACAGGAACAGGAGACCCTGCCATTCAACAGCACGCCGATCGAGTTTGTGACGCGGCTGAAAAATATGAGTGAGGGACAGGCCATCGCCCTGCTGCACCGCCTGCTCTTCTCGTATCGGGATATGCATAATACGATCGCCAATCTCAGCGGCGGCGAGAAGAGCCGCCTGCAGATCGCCCGCCTGATGCTGACGGAGGCCAACTTTCTCTTGCTCGATGAGCCAACCAACAACCTGGATATCCCATCCGTCGAGGTGCTGGAGGCCGCCCTGCAGCAGTTCGATGGCACCCTGCTGATGATCTCACACGATCGCTACTTTCTTGATAAGCTGGCGACCAGGATCATCGCCATCGAGTCCGACCAGACCCTGCGTGTCTATCCGGGCAACTTTTCCTACTACAGCGAGAAGCAGCAGTATGCCTGGATATAGCATTGACGAGGGGAGGATAGCTTTTATCCTCCCCTCCGTTCTCTATCCCCCGGCACGGAATATCCATTTATCCCTGCTCCAAATAAATTTGTTATAGCTGTGCAGTTTACACGTCCTTTCTATTGATGAGTTCTGAGACATACATATACCTTCTGGCTCTCTATTGCCGAGAGTGTGTCTTACTCTCATGATCATCGCCTGCAACCTGCCTGAGCTTTCGCCTCTCTGGTGCTTACGAGTCCATTGTGTGTTAGTGCAACCGGGGCGCGTCCGCGTACCGGTTGCACTAACACACAAAACCAGCGCGGCCGCGCCCGCGGAGGCCCGTGCGGAGGCGCTCATGTGCCCCACAATGGCGAGAATCAAACACTGGCTGACATATTTTTATCGTCCTGTTATGTACATACAAGGAAGTAGCTACATTTATGTATTTCAGAACTAGAAATAGAAGTGGCGATATCGCTTTTCGCCTGGTCACCTATCTCTTCCTCACCCATGTGGGCAGAATTATTATGGGCTCCGCATTTTTAATCGGCGGGCTGATATACGGGTTCAACTCACACACAATTTCTTATCAGAGCATTAATCTGGTCCATTTTCAGCTCTATTCGAGCCAGCGAGATGTAAAATACTACCTGCGGGATACCAGCACTGGCCTGATCTATACGGCAAACCTGACCGACTTCTCCACCTATTTTTCTGAACAGGATATCGCGCAGTCCCAGCTCGCGCTTATCTATGATGACAGTTCTCAGAGCGTTACGATGCCCCTGGTGGATGGAAGTTCCCTCACCGGTACAGGTCACCAGATTCTTAAGTTGACGATCCTGGGTCAACAGGACAATGCCAGTAATTCATTTGAAACCTATCAGTATCAGAGCCACCCACAATCGTATTTTGAGAATCACTGGGGCGTAGCCAGCATCCTGGTCGGAATCGGCGCCTGCATTCTATTGGCAACGCTCCTTATCTATCTGATAGCACGTCAGCATAATCCCGCCGAGAATCCACAGCTTTCAACCGAGGAGGTTGAACAGGCGTATCGCAAACAGACCAGGGATGCCTGGCGTCTGGGGATGGATTCACGCGGGCCAATTGATTTCAAAAAATTGACGCGTTAAGATGGAGAATAAAGGCTGGCACGTAGTGTCTTAAAAACCCGTGCCAGACATTGAATATTAGATAGATTTAGGTTACACTATAAACTGTTTGCAACAAACGGTTGCTTATTAGATATGTGTTATTCGTATGTTGAGAGAAACCATGATTACCGTTATTAAACTCGATCCACTTGGGACCGAAAAAATTCGCTATGATGGCGATGTGATCAAACAGTCGGACGGGGAGATAGTCATTCAGGCTAGCTGGACGATGGGAGAGCGCGACCTGGGCTATACACGTTTCGAGCCGGGAGATCGCTTTATCGAGTATTATTACGCGGATCGCTGGTTCAATATCTTTGATATCTCACATAAAGATGGGCAGCGCAAAGGCTGGTACTGCAATATCGCGGAGCCGGCCCATATCCAGGAGCACACTATCAAACAGGTAGATCTGTTCCTGGATGTGTGGGTAGATGTCAGTGGTACCCCACTGCTCCTCGATGAGGATGAATTTAACGCGGCAACGATGCTCACTAGCAGTCAGCACCAGGGCGCCCTTCATGGCCTGCAGGCCCTTCTGCATATGATAGAAAATCGCCAGGAAGTCTTTTCCAGCCTGGCCGCGTATTCGTAGCGTTTCGTTGAATTATTAGCAGCAAGGGGCAGACCAATGCCCTGAAAGGACATATCTTGATGGAAAGATGGGACGCCAGGCCGCTCCAATCCGTTGAACTTACTCAAGAAGATACCGGTTGGAACGTTGTAGAGCTTGAGTCTCGTAAAAATCTTCACAGTAAGATCCACGAGTTAATCGACCTGACCATTAATAGTACCCTTTCGACCAGTGACTTCCACTATCACCTGCACCTTTGCCAGACTCAATATGGCAAACACTTTACCACACAACTGGTTCGCTCACTCCAGCGTACCGATGCCGTCGAACGAGAGGCGGTCGTCTGGCTGCTCACACAACTGCGAGACCCGGAGGCGATTCCACTATTGCGAAAACTCTCTCAACAACCACACTATTCACGAGCGATTCGCCTTTCAGCTGCTCTGACCCTGGCAGGCCTGGGCGCCACCGATGAAATGTTACAGACACCTGCCCGGCGCTTCTACGCTATTAGTTGAAAAATCTGAGTACTATATCCATCCCTCGTGCGTTGGATTGCCTGGGTGCGCAATCCAGCCTGTCGGCCCATTCCAGCTCAATTTCCAGGTCATGTGAAGCGAAAAAGCTAAACCATACGTACTACAAACAACTGGAATTATATAAACAAACCGACAAGGAGGTTCGTATATGCACTTCACGCTTGGAGACTTCATCGTCTGGTTGATTATTGCTTTAATCGGTGGCTTTATTGGTGAAATGATCGCCCGTCGGCGTGCCCCCGATGGTATCCTCGGTGCTACCGTCGTCGGTTTCATCGGAATGATCATCGTGGTTGGATTACTGGGTCTGCACTTCTCAAATGATTATTATATTGGAGGTGCCCCACTGTTCACATCACTCCTGGTAGCGGCCCTTTTCGTGGCACTCTGGAGTGGATTGGCTTATCGCCGCGTCTACCGTCCCAGCTACGAGCGCTACTATCATCGACGTGGCACCTATGCGCGTCGCCCACGCCGCCGCCGCCGCTACTTCTAATCCCCTGATCATACATTATAAAAAAGATGGAGTACCAGAAATAGTGTTCTGGCGCTCCATCTTTTTTATAATGTATACTTATAGAGAGATTAAACCTCATCCCTCCGCGCAACAACGTTGAGCGTAGTGACGGCAGCGAGGCCGACATCAAGCAACCAGGCGATTTAGCACTTGCACATAATCCTTTCAGACGTTATGCTTAGATCCTATTTTATTGATCAATGAGGGAGAAGCACAGAATTGACTATAAGAATCGAAATTCCCCAAAGAGGCGTGATTGAGCTGCAGCATGCAGTCTTTGATGTGAACGGCACCCTCGCCGTAGATGGTATACCGATTCAGGGAACGGGTGAAAAGCTTAAGAAACTCTCCGAACACCTCAGCATCCACCTGATCACGGCTGGTACCCATGGCAATCTGCCAGCTATCCGGAGTACGCTGGGCTTTCCTATTCATGAGACACTGCGCGGCGATGAGAAGATGCGCTACGTACAGAATTTAGGACCGGCCTCTGTCATTGCCTTTGGCAATGGCTCTAATGACGCCAGTATGCTACGCCTGGCGGCCATCGGGGTCGTCGTTGTAACCTCTGAAGGCATCTCGACCAAGACACTGCTGGGGGCCGATGTCGTCGCGACCGGACCTCTACAGGCGATCGATCTCCTCCTGAAACCTGAGCGCCTGATCGCTACCCTGCGCGGCTAAACAGGGCCATAGCGGTTTATTTTTCGCGGCCAGCCCGTTTTCTCTGCGCTGGTCGCTCCCTCTCTACCAGTTGTCCTCCTCATCACCCGGGATCGTGCCGATTCTTTAATATTGTAGAAGCCACTGGAATGGTTTTGATAGATGATAAAAACGTTCCACAGGAGATCCATTCATGCGCAACCTGGGTCAGTTTCTCGACACATATGCTCGCCTGCATGGTACCCATATTGCATATGAAATGAAGCGCGGCTTTAGAGCAGAAAAGTTGAGCTTCACTGATGTCTATGCCCTCGCCTTAAAAACCTCCACGTTCTTGCACTCACGCGGGCTTACAAAAGGAGACACGGTGGTTATCTGGGCTCCGAATATGCCTGAATATGCAATCCTGTATTACGCCTGCTGGCTGCTTGGTATCGTTGCGGTGCCAATCGACATTCGCACAACCACGGAGACGCGCCAGATGTTTGTGGCGGCCGCCCGCTGTAAGCTCGGATTTAAGAGTAAAGCGATCGCAGGCGACCTTTCGCCTGACGCAATACCCACCTACCACCTGGAAGATTTAATCGAGCTGGTGCGACCATTGCCCGAGCTTAAGGAGTTGCCGGACGTGGCGGCCGATGACCTGGCGGAGATCGCCTTCACGTCCGGCACAACCGGTACCCCAAAAGGGGTACGCCTGACCCATCACAACTTTCTGACCAATGTGTCCGCGCTCTGTCAGACTTTTCCGTTTAAACAAGAATATAGAACGCTGTCGCTTCTGCCGCTGTCTCATGCCTTTGAGCAGGTGGTTGACATGCTGGCGGTCTTCCAGGTTGGCAGCACAGTAACCTATCTTGAACGTATCAATCAGGTCACGATTATGAACGCACTGCGCAGACATGGGATTACCACCGCGTTCGTTGTTCCCCAATTTCTGCAGCTACTCATGACGGGCATCGAACGTGAAGTAGAGAAAAGCGGCGCGCGCAGAATATGGTCAGCGCTACAGCGCATCGCCCCATTTCTTCCTATGCGTGTGCGTCGCGCCATGTTTTATCCATTCAGGCAACGGCTGGGCACACATCTGCAATTTTTCTGCTGCGGTTCCGCGCCTTTAAATAACAAGCTGGCACGAAAATGGGAACACCTGGGCATTGCCATTTATGAAGGCTATGGCGCGACGGAGACCACAGCGGTCCTGACCCTCAATACTCCCAGTGCGAAGCACCCAGGATCAGTGGGAAAAGCGCTACCAGGGGCACGCATTGAGATCGATCCTGCCACCCATGAGATTATCGCCCAGGGTCCAAATATCTCACCCGGCTATTTTCAAGATATGCCGAAAACACAGCAGGTGTTTTCCCATGGCTGGTATAGAACCGGAGATATTGGCAGGTTGGACGCAGAGGGATACCTCTATATAACGGGCCGCGAAGTATCGAGAATCGTCTTACCGGGCGGCGAGAAAGTGTATCCAGAAGATATCGAGAAGCGGTTCAATGCACATCCCCTGGTACGCGAATCCTGCGTGATCGGTGTGAAGAGGGAGGAAGGGGAAAGGGTACACGCTGCCATCATCACCAGGTATCCTCAAAAACTGAATGAGATTGTGCGGCAGGTGAACCAGGGATTATCTTCCCATGAGCAGGTTCTGGAATGGAGCCTATGGCACCACGATGATTTTCCACGAACGCCTATCTTGAAGATTGATCGCGCTAAAGTCGCCAACGCGATCGAGAAACGAGGAGAAACGCCAGCAGCGGTCCAGCTAGCTGAAAGCGATACCCTGCGCTCGCTGATCGCCCGCAGCAAAAAAATTCCGGCGGCACAGATTAAAGAAACCGACGTCTTAACGACTGATCTAGCACTGGATTCGCTACAGCGGGTTGAATTGCTCTCTTTAATTGAGCAGGATTTAGGCGTGGCGGTGGCGGAGCCAGCGATTAGCGAGCACACCACCGTCGCGCAACTGAGGGAACTCATCCAGAACGCGGAAGCCATCCCACCCGACCTCCCCTTTCATGCCCTCAACTACGCCCCTTTCATTGTACGTCTCAGGGTCTTGCTACAGACCCTGCTGGTCTTCCCGCTCCACGCCTTGTTTGTGCCGCTGGAGGTGAGTGGCCAGGAAAATCTGGCCAGTCTGGAGTTGCCCGCGATCTTTTATTTCAATCATATGGGGATTATGGATGCCGTGTGCGCGCTGCGCGCCTTACCATTAGCTATACGCCGCAAGCTGGTCATAGCCGCCACACAGGATCTCTGGCACGAGTGGCGACGCCCTTTTGTGGAGTTCTGGGGTGGTGGTTTTCCTTTTGACACCAGGCACAACATCAAGGCGTCGCTTGAATTGACAGGTGAATTTTTGGATAATGGCTTCTCGGTATTAATCGCCCCTGAAGGCGGTATCTCTAAAGATGGCACATTACAACCATTTAAGGCCGGCACAGGCTTTATCGCGACACATATGCACGCACAGGTGGTGCCGATTAAAATTGATCCTGCCTACCGCTCGATATTCCCACCCATGAACGAGTTGATATTTGAAAACCTCCCCAAGAAAAGAAAGCGCATCTGGGTCAGAATAGGCCAGCCTATGGCCTTCTCCAATCAAACGTCTATAGAACAGGCAACGCAGAAGATCCGCCAGGCGATGATAGAACTATGAAACACGCCAGCACCTCCTGGCTATCCCATTGCTTCACATGTTCAAGTGAAGCAACCTCTACCTTTTGCCGCGGGAGGCCTTGTGCAGGTGAAGCAGGAGAGGATCCACAATCCAGCCGTCGGCTTCAAATCCTGGGGGGATGCCATAGTTCTGGCTGCGCTGCTGATAGGCCCAGGCGGCCTGGATGGCACAAAGGACGGAGTCGAGCTGGTCGGCCCTGGGATCGTCGATCAATCGTTGACGCATGTCTTCCGTTAGATCTATTCGCATACCATACTCCTCGTATAGAGCGTCCGAGCAGATGGCATCAATCAATTCTATACGGGCCTGGCGCTGCTCTAACGTCTGGCGCGCCCGCTCGTCACTCTTATAACTCCGCCTGCCTAACCAGCGCCGCGCGACAAGGGCCGGATACCCTTCTACCACCACCCTCGTATCCAGTCGCGGATAACAGGGGAGCACGCTTACGCCAGATCTCAACAGGCGCGGCGCTCCCTCAAAAAACATTTTTCCGACCGGTACCCGGTACATCATCATTGGACTGATGGCGCCGGCCAGTTTGTCCGCTAACCGCAGGTGCAACTTATCTCCGGCTGGCCTCTTTTTGCTATATGAAATCATGGCCTGGTTGAAGAGAACCTTGCCCATAGCGTGCACGGTGGCTATATAGTCGGGCCAGGCGGCTGGCCAGCCGAGATTGTTAATCAACTGCCCGGGTTGACCAAAGGGGAAATCGCAGGCCAGCAACCAGGGGCCGGGCCGCTGCAAAAATTGTTCGAACGCGTCAAATTGGGCGAAAGAGAGGCATTCCTGTATACGAAGGGTGGTCGCCCACAGCTCACATATAGCACAGGTAATGGGCTTGCGGATAGAGGGGGCACTGGTAAAATCCAGGCCAAAAATAGCCATAGATGGCAATGGGTCTTCCATAACAGGATCTAGCAGCGTAATCTCCCTCTCCCTTCCACGAAATAATAGCAGCTAAGACTTTATAGACATAAATATTACAATTGCGCCATCACGTTTTTACTGATGGCTCGCAACGTTGCGAAAACACCTCGCCCATTGGACGCGACCGCCTCAAAGCTGGGCACGTGACGGCGATTGAGATAACGCTCCAGTACGGGAACGGGTAGCGCGTTAGGCATGTCACGCTTGTTCCACTGCATCACCAGAGGGAAGGTCGCCATATTTTTGCCGATGCGACGCATGTTCATCTCAAGCTCAGCAATACTCTGCACGTTTTCCTCAAATTTTTCAGCCTGCGAGTCCGTGACAAAAACAATGCCATCGGCACCATTTAAGACAGCCAGGCGTGTGCGCTCGTAAAGAATCTGCCCCGGCACCGTGTACAGGTGGAAACGCGTACGGAAGCCATGTACCGTTCCCAGATCTAAGGGCAAGAAATCGAAGAACAGAGTGCGCTCTGTCTCCGTGGCGATAGAGAGCATCTCACCACGGGCATTGGGGTTGATGCTTCTATGCACGTGCTGCAAGTTCGTCGTCTTCCCACAGTATCCAATCCCGTAATATACAATCTTACAGTGGATCTCATGGGTAGCAATGTTGATGAGAGCCATAAAAGACAGGTTCCTCTAATCGCGGAAAAGCAGATCGATGGTATCTTCAACGGATGAGCGAAACTGAAGGTTGAGCACAGAGGATTTGGTGCGCGTGGTATCGTTACGCACACGTTCCAGAATGCGCCCAAGCTCATCAGAAGCTTTCTTCGAAAGAACTTTGACCAGGCCAATATGAGTAAGTTTGTCGAAAATAATCACCAGGAGCCATTGCTCTTCGACCATGGTGGTGTAGATGTTTTCCTGCACCCCCTGCTGAAAAATATTCCGAAAGTCCTTTTCATCCAGGAGCTTCGCAACTTCACGCGACGATGAAAAAACACCAGCCAGCAAAGCTCCAAGTGTGGTTGCGTTGCGACGTGTCCCTGTGCCTTGCACCGCAACCACCTGGCCACTTTTATCCAGCAGCATAGCCGATGTGGCGTTAGTATCATTCATCAACTTCATCAACACAGCTGAAATTGTAGCAAGTTCACGATCAGAAATGATAAGATTTGTTAATTGTTCCATGGACGCGCCGCCCTCCGTGTACACGTCTGGCATAAGGTATAATACACCATTTTATGCTGCGCTAAGCTATATCTAGGGCCTCAAGAATTTCATTGCGACTCGCTTTAACCAGATGGCGTACGCGACCAATATTCGAGGCATTGTCTGATAGTGTGACCAACAGGGCAAAATCACCCAGGGGATCAACACTCACTAACCCATTTTCGTATTCTAAGAGCAACCCCACAGTGCTTCCACGCCCTATCTCCTGCCCCAATGCTTCGGCGGCGCTAAAGCCAGTCGTTGTAATCGCGCCTACCGCCTCCATGTCGTCTTTCCCTTCACGAGTCATGCCCTCGATCATCAGGCCGTCGCGGCCAACCAGGATCGCTTGCCGCACGCCGGGAATCGCTAAGAAGCGGCTCAGCATTTGTTTTAGATCAACCATTCATTCCTCCGCACTGGTCGGTTGCCATCTTGTTCTTGGTAGTGAGTCTGAGACCCTAGTTATTCTAGCGTATGATCTATCGAGGCGCAATCATATGGGACATCTTGGCTAATGTCGATCAATCACGATCAGACGAACAACGTCTCTTCCCCATGTATTGCCCGCATAGCCCCTTTCGACCAGGGTGGCAGCTCATTTCGCGTTAAGCAACCGCATCGATATGCTACAATTATATTCTCTATGAGCCTACGGCACCATACCTTTCGCGCCTTCGGCGCTCACCTGTTTGTATAGAGTTGGTGCAATGTCACGAGGGGATGCAGTTGCATCCCCTCGTGACATTGCACCAACTCTATACAAACAATGGGGCGATCACGTATGCGGACGCCCATGTTCCAGAAACATCGTGTCGGTACATATTTGTTTAAAAGGGGAGGCAGAAAATGGATGAAGCAGGGGCTTTGTGGCTACCTTCGCCAAATTATTTTCCGGATCGGGCAGGCCATACACCTCGCTGGATCATCGTCCATGGGACCGCTGGCTTTTCCAGTGCGGAAGAGGTTGGCCGTTATTTTCAGCAGGCCGACGTGAGCACCCACTATACTATCGGGCGTGATGGGGTGATCGTCCAATCAGTGCGTGAGCACGATGGCGCCTGGGGCAACGGCGGCATCACCGCCGGACACGATCCCTGGTGGACGTGCGACATCAATCCCAACAATGTTACCATCTCGATTGAACACGTCAAACCTCATCGCGACAACTCCGACGAGCTCACGCAGCTTCAAAAGGAGGCCAGCTTTCTACTCATCCAGCATATCTGTGAGCGCCACCAGATTCCGACCCGCAAAGCCAATGCCTCCGGTGGCATCACGGGCCATCGTTCGATGGATCCTGTAATGCGCGGCTTCTGCCCCGGTCCATATCCCTGGGACGAACTCTTTGCGTTCCTGAACGCTTCCTCATAGGATACATCTCGCGCCTTCGGTACTCATAAATATATGTGTTGTCGCGCAGGGAGCTGGACGCGCCCTGCGCGACAACACATATATTTATAGCTGGCATGGGAAATGCGCGTGGACGCGCATTTCCCATGCCAGCTATAAAAAGAGAATGGAGGCGTCAGCGCCTCCACGCTGGCGATCCACTTGATCGCCTGTTAGCGATTTTTGGTGCCGTAGTTGGGCGCCTCTTTGGTGATCATGACGTCATGGGGATGGCTTTCACGCAGGCCAGCATTGGTAATACGGGTAAACTGCGCGTAGTTCTGCATGTCGCTGATGGTTGCCGATCCAGCATAACCCATGGCCTGGCGCAGACCGCCAACCAGCTGGAAGACCAGGGGTCCCAGCATACCTTTATAAGGTACACGGGCCTCGATGCCTTCAGCGATCAGTTCTGTTTCGTCTACCTCGCCCTGGAAGTAGCGGTGCTTGCTATAGCTCCTCTGCTTCATGGCGCCGATCGAACCCATGCCACGATAGTCTTTGAAGCGCTCACCGCGGGAGATGATCAGTTCACCTGGACTCTCATCAACACCAGCCAGCAGGCTACCCAGCATAACACTGTCAGAACCGGCGACGATAGCTTTGGCGATGTCACCTGAATACTGAATACCACCATCACCGATGATGGGGATATTGTAGCGGCGGGCAACGGCGGCACAATCATAGATGGCGGTAATCTGGGCCATACCAACGCCAGAGATAATACGTGTGGTACAGATGGAGCCCGCGCCGATACCTACCTTTACGGCATCGACACCGGCCTGGATCAGAGCCTCAGTAGCCTCGGCCGTGACGACATTGCCGGCCACCAGCTGGACCTTCTTGCCGAAGCGGTCGCTGATCTGGGCCACTCGTTCAATAACCATACGTGAATGTCCATGCGAGGTATCCACTACCAGCGCATCGACCCCCTCTTCCACCAGCGCGGCGCAGCGGTCCAGCGAATCAGGACCCACACCGACGGCGGCAGCCACGCGCAGACGACCATATTCGTCTTTGGCGGCGTTGGGATACAAGATCTTCTTCTGAATGTCCTTCATCGTGATCAGGCCCTTGAGCATGCCATGATCATCAACCACGGGCAATTTTTCTACCTTGCTGCGGTGGAGGATTTCGCGAGCCTGTTCCAGGGTGGTTCCAACGGGGACGGTTACGAGGTTTTCACGCGTCATCAGATCGGAGATAGGACGGTCAACATTCGTTTCAAATCTCATGTCGCGGTTCGTCAGGATGCCTACCAGTTTTCCCTCCTCAGTGATGGGAATACCAGAGATATGAAAGCGCTTCATAACCTGTAGCGCTTCATTGAGAGCAGCGTCAGGCTCCAGGGTAATTGGATCAGTGATCATACCAGACTCAGAACGCTTGACCTTATCTACCTCTTGAGCCTGGAACTCGATGGACGCATTACTATGTATTACACCAATACCACCTTCACGCGCTAGAGCAATGGCCATACGGGCTTCAGTGACTGTATCCATAGCGGCACTAACAATCGGAATATTGAGGGATATTGTACGGGTGAATCGTGTCTGGGTGGAAACTTCGCGGGGAAGAACTGAAGATGCGGCGGGAATGATCAGCACATCATCAAACGTGAGGCCTTCTTTGGCAAACTTCTGGGCAAAGGAGTCCGGGTTTTGTGCCAGAGACATGGTTTAAGACATCCTCCTTATAAAAAACACCAGCACACATTCTTAACGTGTACTGGTCCCTTGGCGGGTAAAACAGGCAAGTACCTGCACTGCTTTTAAGACAAATCTACTCGATAATTTTTGATAGTGTAACATCTAGAATTGGAGGTCGTCAAATAGATCATTTCATACCCATGGCTGACTTTAAAATATGGCCCCTTCGGCTGCGGGTAATCGGGGCGTGACACTATTCAGCACTCCCATAACGAAAAAAGCTCCCCCGTATAAAATAGGCAGGGAAGCTTTTTCTATCTGTATGGTCGCTTACTAAGAGTTATAGGGTGCGGCGACCACGTGAACCCATCACCAGGTTGTAGATGATAACGACAACGGCGATGACCAGCAGAATGTGAATCAATGCGCTGGAAACGTGCAGGACGAGAAATCCAAGCAGCCAGAGGATGAACAATACAACGGCTACTGCCCAAAGTAAACCAACCATGATGTATCTCCTTTGACAAAAAGGTTAAAACTGACAAAAATGTATTTTCCGATTATGACTTGTGGAAACATTCTTTATGTAACCACTTTATATACGATTCACGAACCAAAATAGATGTACAATCTTAACGGGACCATTTAAATGCCGCCTTCGGCGGCAGTGGGGAAGGAGGAGGAAGCGGGGACATGATCATGCCCCCGGCATGCTCGCCCGCACCCCGCAAGGGGCTAGCCGCCCCTTGAGCCCGCTAAGCGCTACTTTCAAAAAACTCTACGATCCTAAGGCTACGCTTGTCATCTGGCCAAAACTGCTGTACTTTATACAAAGGATTTCTAATTTCTGGTTGATGCGATCCTGGGCGCTGTGTTTCAGGTCGCGTCCATGAAATGGTTACATATTAAGGAGTAGCTCTTATGTCTGCTCACACGCAGACAACGACACATATGGTACAGCCGCAATCGTCAGATGGCGCGGCCATCGTCGTTGAGAATTTCAGCAAAAGCTACGGCGCGCATCGCGTCGTCGATCATTTACAATTTCAGGTTCAGCCCGGAGAGGTATTCGCTCTGCTGGGCCCTAATGGCGCGGGCAAAACGACAACGGTTGAGACCCTGGAGGGCTATCGGACTCCCGATGAGGGGACGATTCGCGTGCTGGGACTCGATCCTGTGCGCCAGGCTCAGGCGTTAAAGCCCCGCATCGGCGTCATGCTGCAGCAGGATGGCCTCTACCCCGCTCTGACGGCCCGCGAGGTGCTCAGTCTGTTCGCGGGCTACTACGCGCAACCACAGGCGGTGGATGCGCTGTTGGAACGAGTGGGACTGACTTCGGCGGCCAGAACACGCTGTCGCCGTCTTTCGGGTGGCCAGAAACGCCGCCTGGCGCTGGCAGTGGCCCTGGTCGGCAATCCTGAACTGGTCTTTCTGGACGAGCCTACGGCGGGCATGGATCCCCAGGCGCGCCAGACGACCTGGGAGATTGTGCGCGAACTGAAGCGCAGCGGCGTGACCATCCTGCTCACCACCCATCTAATGGACGAGGCGGAGCGGCTGGCCGATCGCGTCGCCATTATTGACCATGGTCAGTTGATCGCGATGGATACACCGGGCAACCTCACCGGCGGCCAGAACGCCAATATCGTGCGCTTCGTAGCGCCCGAAGGACTGGACTGCACGCGACTGGCGGCGCTACCCGCGGCGAAAAGCGCGGAAGAGGTACGTGCCGGGAGCTACGTCATTGAGTCCGATAACATTCCAACGCTCCTGGTGGAGTTAACCACCTGGCTACGAGATCAGAACATCGCTCTCTCTGAGCTACGCGTAGGCCACGGCTCACTGGAAGATCTCTTCTTACGCTTAACTGGATCAGAGGTACGAGATTAACATCATGGCCACACATTCATCATTAACAACAGATACGACACAAGCTCAGCGTAATAATGCGCCTGCCTCAACAGGACGTCAGATCCTCAAGCAGACGCAGTTCGAGCTATTGCTCACCAGCAGGCGCGGAGAAAACGTGCTGGTCACACTGATCATTCCTGTGATGCTGCTCGTTTTCTTTGCCTCACTGCGCATCATTCCTATTGGTCCAGGCGAGAACGCGGCATCGTTCCTGCTACCAGGCATCCTGGCTATCGCTATTATGGCCGCTGGCATGGTCAACCTGGGTATCGCGACCGCCTATGAACGTTACTATGGTGTGCTCAAGCGCCTGGGCAGTTCCCCACTGTCTCGCAGCGGACTCATTATCGCCAAGATCATCTCGATACTGGTTCTGGAAGTGGTGCAGGTCTTGCTGCTGGTTGGCGTGGCGATGGCGCTCTACGGCTGGCGGCCGGTCGGCTCAATGCCTTTCGCGCTGCTCTCGATCGCACTGGGCACCATCACCTTCGCGGCCCTGGGACTGGCGATGGCGGGCGCACTCCGCGCGGAGATGACGCTGGCAGGAGCGAACGCGCTGTTTTTGGTCTTCATCCTGCTGGGTGGTGGCATCCTGCCACTGGACCATCTGCCGGCGCCGCTTGCGGCTCTTGCCCAACTGCTACCAGCCTCGGCGCTCACACAGGCCCTGCAACAAACGATGTCCAGCCATGGTAGCTTCCCGCTCTATCCTATCCTGCTGCTGGCCTTCTGGGCTATCGTGATCCTGCTGGTCGCGATTCGCACCTTTAAATGGGAGTAGGTGCGTCCCTCACGGGCGCTTCCTCCTCGCACCGGCGCGTGATTAATTCGCGCGCCGACTCACCTGGGGCACTTCGGCTTCCTCTTCATCTTCATAATAGTCCTCGTCATACTCCTGTGACTGCGTCAACTGGAACACAGCAACCAGGAACATGACCAGCATGATGATGTGGAGAACCGTACACCAGGCGCAGATGTTATGCAGGTAAACCAGTTCGGCATAGACCAGGTAGAGGGCGGTCAGCACACCAGTGGCGAACCAGATCGCTTCCACGATTTTGAGCAGGCGCTCCTGCGACCAGATCTTCCAGGCGGCAAAGGCCAGGGCGCCGCTTACCAGAAACCAGAGCAAGCCAGGCACGGAGATGGGGATAGTTGTACCCGGCACGACCGAGAATGAGCTCGAAAGTACCCGTTCACAGTTGACGATGCCACTGGTGGAACAAACAACCGGCACTTTATCATAGTGGGCAATCGTCAGATAAATGGAGATAGCTACACCAACAACCGACAAAATCATATAGATAAACTGGGCACCATAGCTACGAAAATACGTCATGCAAACCTCGCTGGCCTCTATGTTGAACTTAGTATAGGATGGCATTACTCACTATGCTCTACCAGGATAGCATAAAACCGAGCACAACCACTTGTCAATGAATTCTCTACCGCTCTGATACATTTATATACGCACACGCTTCATCGCGGTAGAGAATCTCATCACGACTATCTATCTATTCCTGTACAACTTCATTTACGACAGGAGATGTTACCTGGTCGGAGAAGTGGCAGGCCGCGTAATGCTCATGACCTTCCTTGGCTTCGAATGCGGGTTCCACCTCGCGGCATATCTTCTGCGCCATAGGGCAGCGCGTATGGAAACGACAACCCGCTGGCATATGCATGGGACTTGGCAGGTCACCGGTCAGGATGATGCGCTGCCGCTTCTTCTCAATCCGTGGATCCGGAATGGGAACCGCCGAGAGCAGGGCACGCGTGTAGGGATGTTTGGGAGCTGTGTAGAGCTCATCTCGGTCCGCCAGCTCGACGATCCTGCCCAGGTACATAACAGCCACGCGGTCCGCCACGTGGCGGACAACGCTCAGGTCGTGCGAGACAAACAGATAGGTCAGGTTGAAGCGGCGCTGCAGACTCTGCAGCAGATTCAGGACCTGTGCCCGCACCGAGACATCGAGCGCTGAGACCGGCTCATCAGCGATAATAAGCTCGGGATTCAGCGCCAGGGCGCGCGCTACCGCGATGCGCTGGCGCTGGCCCCCACTAAATTCATGGGGATAGCGGTCGATATACTCAGAACGCAGACCGACCAGGCGCAATAACTCTTCCGTCCTGGTGCGAATCTCCTGCTTGCCCCCCATCTGGTAAATATGCATGGGCTCCGCGATCAACGAGCCAATCGTAAAACGGGGATTGAGAGAGGCAAAGGGGTCCTGAAAGATCATCTGGACCTGCCTGCGCATCTTCCACAGGGCCTCACTATCCATCGTTACCAGGTCCTGACCATCAAAAAGCACCTGGCCGGCGGTCGGCTTATATAAACGGATAATTGAGCGACCAATCGTGGTTTTACCGGAGCCGCTTTCACCCACCAGGCCCAGCGTTTGACCACGCTCAATGCTAAAGCTTACGTCGTCGACCGCCTGTACGTTTCCGACGGTACGCTGGAAAATAATGCCCCGGGTCACAGGAAAATACATCTTCAGGTTGCGCACATCAAGCAACACCTTGCTGCCCACTGCTGTCTCGGCCATCGTCGCGACCTCCTTTCAGCCTATAAATGACTATCATCCCTGCGAAACCTTCTCGCCAGCAGTTTGAAACACCGTCTGTAAAGCCTGGCGTCGCGCCTGTTGACGCTGACGAGCCATGCTCTGCTGTTTGGGATCGGTCACGTCAGCCCAGCAGGCTTTACGATGGGCCGGCTGGCCGGTTAACGCTTCCAACGGGGGCATTTCTCGGCAGGCCGCGCGCGCAAATGAGCAACGAGGCATAAAAGGACAGCCCGTGGGGGGTCGCAGTAGATCAGGTGGCGAACCCTCGATCGTATTAAGTTCCTGCTGTCGTGCTTCGTCCAGGCGCGGCACCGAAGAGAGCAGACCCAGGGTATAGGGATGGCGGGGATTAGCAAAGAGCTCGTCGGTCGGCCCCTCCTCCACCACTTTCCCCGCGTACATTACGACCACGCGATCGGCAATCCCCGCTACAACTCCCAGATCGTGGGTAATCAAAATAAGCGATGTGCCCAGGTCTTTACAGACCCCGCTGATCAATTCGAGGATCTGGGCCTGCACGGTAACGTCAAGGGCGGTCGTGGGCTCATCGGCGATCAACAGGCGGGGATTGCAGGCCAGAGCGATGGCGATCATCACACGCTGGCGCATGCCGCCGCTGAACTGGTGCGGAAAGGCGTCTACACGATGCTGAGGATCTGGAATACCCACCTGCTCCAGTAACTCAATAGACCGCCTGCGCGCCTCACCACTTCCCAGCTTCAGATGGATGCGTAACCCTTCGGCGATCTGCTTGCCAATCGTCATGGTGGGATTCAAGCAGGCCATGGGGTCCTGAAAAATCATGCCGATCTGTCCGCCGCGAATGCCACGCATAGCCTTCTCGGACAGATCCAGCAGGTTCTTTCCGGCGAAAAAGACCTCACCGCCCATATACTCACCCGGCGGCTGGGGCACCAGGCGCATAATAGAAAGGGCGGTCACGCTTTTGCCGCAACCACTCTCTCCTACCAGCGCTACCTTCTCACCAGGCCTGACCGCAAAACTGACGCCATCTACCGCATGCACATAGCCGGCCCTGGTTTTGAAGTGTGTCTTCAGGTCCTGTACATCTAAGAGATACTCCTTCAAATCATACGTCTCCTTGCTATCAACGATTGTCGTCCCGACACGAGTTGAGCTATCGAGAGAAAAAAACATTCCCTATCATATGAGACGTCGGACTGATAGAAAAAGTGAAAGTATATCTCAGACTCAGGATGCAGCTGCGAGAATACCACGCTCCACGACCAGATCAACAAACAGGGTTTTATAGCCCACTTCATTGAAGAGCACCACCATTTTGTCGCCTTCATAACGTAGCACTATGCCATCGCCCCAGCTTTTATGCATGACTTTGCTGTTGATCGGGAAGGGCTGCTGGGCGTTATCGGTCACCGTGATGCCCGCGTCACAGTTATCACAGTTATAGCAGGGGGGATTGTCCATGCTTTCGCCAAAGTAATTCAAAAGGAATTCGCGCCGGCAGTCGCCGACTTCGGCATAACTACGGATCATTTCGATGCGCGAACGATCGTACTCGCGCCGCGATTGGTGCGCCTCCATCGCCTCCTGCATCACCTCATCAAGATTATTGATGTGACCATTGGACATCACTTCTCCTGTGGACAGGATGGTGATTGCGTCTCCCTCTTCCAGACGCGTCAGAGCTTCAGTCAATTTTGAACGTGAAAGATGCGTCTCCTCCGAGAGCGCCTGCAGGGTTACGGGCTCGGTCTGTTCTTGCAGGACACGAGCCACCAGTTCCACCTGGTCGATATCGATGCGGCCAGCACCGGCGAAGAAACGATGGATGCGCAGATCTTCGGTGCGGTAAAACAGGATAGCCCTGGCAGGAAGACCATCACGGCCCGCTCGCCCCACCTCCTGATAGTATGAATCCAGCGAGTCGCTGATATCGTAGTGATAGACAAAGCGCACATTCGGCTTATCAATGCCCATCCCAAAGGCTACCGTGGCGACGATGACCTCGATCTCGTCATGCATAAACTGGTTCTGCACCTGCTCACGATCGACTGCACGCATTCCCGCATGGTAGAAAGCCGCTTTGACGCCTCGTTCGCAGAGTGCCCCGGCGATCTCTTCGGAGTGTTTGCGCGTCGCGGTATAGATGATGCCGGGTCGCTCGCTTTCCAGGACGCGTTCCAGCAGGGCATTCCTCTTATCCGCCTCACTCCGAAACTTCTCAACACCCAGCCAGATATTGGGTCGGTCAAATCCCTGCACGACGATTTGCGGATCATTCATCTGCAAGCGTTCGATGATCTCTTCACGTACCAGGGGCGCGGCGGTGGCGGTCAAGGCGACCACCGTTGGATGGCCGAGGGCCTGGATCACAGAGTTCAGGCGTAGATACTCAGGTCGGAAGTCATGTCCCCATTCGCTGATGCAGTGGGCCTCGTCAATAACGAAAAGCGCTGGCTGCGCGGCCTTTAGCTGCTCAAGCATATCTTCGTTATTGAACTGTTCCGGGGCCAGAAAGAGAAAGTTAAGCTCACGCTTTTTGAGCCGCCCCAGCACTTCCGCACGCTCAGCCTCTCGCATCGTTGAGTTGATCAGAGCCGCGTTCCCCACATTGAGATCCTCTATCGCTTCTACCTGGTCGCGCTGCAGGGCGATCAACGGCGACACGATAATCGCCGGACCCTTCAGCAGCAGGGCGGTCACCTGGTAAATCAAGGATTTACCCAGGCCAGTAGGTAAAATTGCGATGGTGTCTTGACCGTCTAAAATCGAACGGATCGCCGCCGCCTGGCCAGGCCGTAGCTCTTCATAACCAAATTTCTCACGCGTAATCCGCTCGAGTTGACGCGTGCTCTTTCGTCTAATCATCCCGGTCATCCATTTCATCTATTGTTTTTTGCTTCATTGCAACATTTTTTATAGTTATCGCAATAAGAGGGACGCGGGCTCATAGCACATGTGTTGCGCAATGTGTTTAGACAGTGTCTGATTCTCATGATCATCGCCTGCAGCATGCTTGAGCTTTCGCACCTCTGGTGCTCACAAATCCATGGTGTGTTGGTGCAGCAGGGGCGCTTTCGCGCCCCTGTTGCACCAACACACAAAACCAGTGCGGCCGCGTAGCGGACGCATGTGTAGGGGCGTTCATGTCCCCAGGGTGATGAGAGTCAGACACTCTCAGAGAGCCAGCGCGAATACTATATATATAAGAAACGGATGATAAAGATAAACAGATGAACTCATGCATAAAGAGAAGATAAGGCCTGAGGATTTCAGGCTAACGCGCCACTATCTCCATAGCTGATGGTCCAGATGGCGTGGGTTTGTGGGATAGAAGACGTCAGATCCTGGCGCTGCGCGTAATTGTCTTCAGAGAGAGGTAGCTTCATAAAAAGAGCGCGCCGATCGTCCGGAAAATTTTGAATCTCCATGTGTCCATTGTGCCGCTCCACTATCTTGCGCGCAATGTAAAAGCCCGCGCCCAGTGAGTGCGCACCCTGGTCGCGCAGGGTGAGAATGGCTTCTTTGCCCACCTGTTGTAACGTAATGGTGGTCGGATATTGCTGGCGGATCGAGCTCTGGGTGCTGTCGATGAGCGTGCTCAATACCTGGCGGATCTGCTTCTCATCGACTTCCACCTCCAATGGTCCGGCCAGACCCTGATGCTCGAGCTGCATATCAGTATCGGAGGTCTCTTCCTGCAAGATACTATGGCAGAGACGGGCCAGGTCACAGCGCTGTCGGCGCAGGATGAAGCGCTGCGTATCAATGCTGGATGTGTTGAGTAGTTCATGCACCAGCGCCTCGGTCCGCTCAATCGACTCCTCAATGGTACTAAAACTCCTGGTCACAATCTCGGAGAGCTCGCTGCCCTCTAATTTCTGGCGTAAAAGCTGAGTCAGGCTTTTCAGACGCGTGATCGGCTCTTTAAGCTCCTGTGATACCAGGCTGAGTACTTTATCCTTGGTGGTATGTGCCTCGGCCAGCTCTTCTGTGCGCTGCTGCACCAGCCGCTCCAGGGAGCGCGTGTAAAGCTCCAGAGCCTGCTGCTGTTCCTGTACCTGGCGGCGCAATTGGCAGGTCTGGATAGCACGCAGCAAGGCGGCCACAAAGTTATCGCGCTCAATGGGCTTCTGGATATAATCATAAGCACCCCCACGCAGAGCCTGGATCGCCAGATTGTGTTCTCCGTGACCGGTAATCAGGATGGTCGGTGTATCGGGCTGGGATTCGCGAATTTTCGACAGTAGCGTCAGCCCATCCATCTCTGGCATCTTGATATCGCTCACGATGGCATCGTAGCGCTTTTCCTTTAATAACTGTAGCGCCATGGGGGCCGATTGGGCCGTGGAAACCTCCACGTGCGGCAGACGCAGTGAAATGGTTCTGGGTAATGCATGCAGCAGTGCGGGATCATCATCCACAATTAAAATAGTGGGCGCCTGTTGCTGCTGCTGTGAAACAGCCTGCGCTACGATCTGCGGCGAAAAGCGAAAGTCGCAGGAGCGCGCCAGTAGTCCAGCGTGCAATCGTATGCCGACCTGGTCAAGCGTCACCAGGTACCAGCCGGCCGCATCTATAGCGACATGGCCTGGTATCCAGGAGCCAAAGACATAAATTTCTATATTCTCGCCGCTAGACAATTCATGCCCATCTAACAGCAGACAATTCCGCTCCTCATCAAATGCCAGCGTACCGGTCATCTCATTAGTATTTTTCTCATCCATCATTCTCAATCAATCCAAATTTCGTCAAAGTGCTAGCCTTAGATAGAGATACTAAGCATATTACAGAAAAAAACACAAGATGCTTTCTGAATACAATAACATTGTCGGCTCACGAATAGCAATCTGACGAGAAAAGTAGCCATAGTCGCCCATAAAGATATAGAACGATAGTACCCCGGCGGCACACTTCACGCCCAAAAATTACTGTGGGACGTCTCCTGATTTATAATATATTCTTGGATTATGGAATCATTCACTGGTATCGTGACTCAAGGCGAAAGACAATTTCATCAATGCATACCTGAATCAAGGGAGACCACAGGTGATGAATATGCTGGACGTGCAGGATGTCGTGAAATGCTTCGGGACAACAATAGCGCTCGACCACACAAGCTTTAGCTTGCGCAACAATGACTTTCTGGTTCTGGCGGGACCCTCTAATAGCGGCAAGACAACATTGTTTCGTTTGCTCAGCGGACTTGAGCAGCCAGATGCGGGCACGATCTGGCTCAATGGTGTCAATATCGGGATGATGAAAGGGGGAGCACGTAAAGTGGCGCTGGTGTCGCACAAATATGGGGTCGCCAATCAGCTAAGCGTTTATGATAATATCGCGCAGCCACTGCGCTTCCGGCGTCAGTCAAAGAAAATAGTCGACCAGCAGGTACAAAGCGCCCTGGAGATTCTGGAGCTCCAGCATATTCAGAAGATGCCTGTGAAGCGGCTTTCAGGAGGTGAGATACAGCGAGTCGTGATCGCCAGAGCTATGGTCAGAGATGCCGATCTCTATCTCTTCGATGAGCCGCTGGCGCAACTTGATCCGCATACCCATCATCGCGCGCAACAGGCCATACAGCTGGTACATCGCCTCAAGGGGGCGATTAGCATCTATGCAACGCAACATCCTGCCAGCGCCCTGACGATCGCGACCCGGTTGGCCCTCATTTATCAGGGCCGCATCCAGCAGATCGGGACACCAGAAGAGGTTTTGCGCCGACCAGCCAATCTCTTTGTGGCTGAATACTTACATCAACCCAGGTTAAATCAAGTTCCTGCATCCGTGCACGCCACGGATACAGGCTATCTCATTCAAGCTGATGGATTTAACTTTATCCTGCCACCAGCATGGCGAGCATCATTCGCGCAACTCGCCAATCAAACCAGCGTCATTCTCGGCATTCGCCCCAATACCATCCTCTCAACCTTGACACCTCCATCGCCAGATGCCAGTGGATACATACATATACCTGCGCAGATCACTCATATTGATCACTTAATGGGAAAATGGACCATGCAGCTCCGCGTTGGGCAGCAGACCAGCCTGGTCGCCGAGCTGAAAGATATCCATCATCCTTCGCTCCAGACCGGTACGCGCATAGAGATCGGCCTTCATCCAGTTGATATCTGCCTCTTCCATCCCACAGCCAGGACGCTGCTGCCACCTCCATCGTGGTAGTATCCGTCGTTCCACAGGTACCGGATCTTCATTCTTCCGTCTGATTAGAGAGGGTGCGAAGATACATAACAAGAGAGATAAAACCACAAATATCAATGAGTGCGCTAAATCCAAAATAACCCGTAAATAACGTGATCAGGCTAAATAGAAAACAGACAATGCCCAGAAGCGCCCATTTACGACCAGGGTTTTCCATCTCTTTGCCCCTTTGACCAGATATAAAAATGCTTTACAATATCTATTTTACGCACAGAAGATCATCATTCTACAAGAGCAGCTTTATTTTTTAGAATGTGTCTAGAAACCTTTATGGGTTTTCTTTCGTGTCATTATTTAACAGCTTCTCTCGATTAGATCCCTGTATGCCCGGATTTTAGCGAAAAGGAATATGGAATATGAGCCAACAGGATAAATCACACGAACAACAATCTGCTCCCCGACCTATCAAAGGGACCAATGATGTTGAGGTTGATGCCGATCTGGGCGATAGCATTGCGCAAGAGCTAGGCAAGCTCTCCACCAGGAAATCCCACCTGGATGCAGAAGCGGTCAAACAAGATCTCGAACGCAAGCACCAGCCGCAACCATCCGTGACCGGCAGCGAAAATATAGAGGCCGATACCGACCTGGGCGATGGAGCAATCGCCAGCGAACTTGGCCCCCTATCTGGCCGCCGGGTCAGACAAGAACAGAAGCAAGCATACGATGAAGGAAAGCCACTGAGTACCGATTTCGAAAATGATTAGCTCCGTACCGATATAATCAGGGCCAAAGAATAACTAAATAGTTCCGGCTTGCGCATATGCACATGCCGGAACTATTTAGTTATTCTTTGGCCTACTCAATGTGGTACCTCTCCCCCAACTGCTATTAACCACGAAAGATATTCTCTCGGTGGTAGTGAAGATAGTGTAGAGCAGGTTTTTTGGCCAGCGCAGGTAACAGCAATGTTGAGTACATGATACTTCCAAAATAATGTTCCGTGACCTGGTCAGAGATGATGCTTTGCTGCAGTGTCGCTGCCCGGCGGATAACATAAGTATCTTCTATGGTCAGATACCCCTGATCAAAGCCTGCATCATGTATCACACAAGCGGTCAAACCATTGCGCACATCCGTCCGTTCTACATCATTAGACTTCGCCCATGGCTTGATATGGGAAGCACGCAAGAGGCCACTATTCTTTCCCAACATACGAGGTTGAAAGCCACAAAAAACACAGGTCCCCTTGCAATTACCCAACACCGTGCTGGCAAAACGATGTTGCGCCATGCGTACTTTTCGTTCGAACATCTTCTCAGTCAAAGCGTTACTCAGTTCGTATGCGGTGGCAACTTCCTTGATTCGATGCTCCTCCGTCTTGAGCAGATAAGCATTACTCACTGGTAACTCGTCCTGACCAAGTAGCAATGTGTCGTCGCTTACCTTCTCATGAAATAGATCTAAAAAGTCAGGCAGCAGGTCCTCTCCAATTAAAAGTTCACGAGCGACACGTATCACATCTTTATATAAGGCAATATAATCATCTGGGGAGGCAGACAAGCAAGCAAAGATTCTGACTTCATCTTTACCACCATGTGCACGCGAACCATCCATATTGAGCATTTTGCTTGTTATTGAAGAAACACTACGTTTAAAAAATCTAGCTAATACATTCAATTCATCCGGTACCAGGTGGATATTGCGCCCACCAAATCGATGAGGGTCGAGGATATAAAAAAGACCATAGCACATCAATAGCTCAACGCTGTTAAAATCCTCTTGCCGCTTACCGGGTGTTGGGGTTTGCCGTTGCTTGATCTTCAGTAACTGATGAGCAATATCCTGCCTTGAAAGATCGACGACATCCATGCCAAAGCCTGCTTTCTATACACCTGCCCTATTTAATCTACAGGTAATCTTAATTTTCGCGCGAGACGTAATAGCGCATCTGCTCATCGGCGCGTTCCAGCACATCCATGACCTCGTAGTGCAGCAGTTCCCTCCACAGGTACGGCGCGATACGTACTATTCCCTGCTCCTGATCGTATTCCATAAAGTTCTTGATCAGGAAACGCTCAAGTGGATGATTCACGATCAGCCGCTTGATCTCCTGATCGCTGGCCGTCAACGGCTGAACCATTAAGGAACCGGCGCGCTCTAGAGGTTGACCAAGTTCGACGTACTGCACATAGATATTGCGAAACTCGCGTACCAGGTCTTCAAGGCTCACCTTTCCTTCGCGGTCTACCAATGAGAAAAAGGCCTTGATCATCACGGGTTTATATGATCGGGAAAGGTTGCGGCTCCTGGCAAAATCTAGAAATTCTTGCTTCCAGGCCTGGCTCGACGCCGGTCGCTGTTCCAGGTTTAGCGCTCGGCGGATAGATTCGATGTGGTCACGCCTGAAGTAATAGCTGCTGCGACCAGAGGACTGCGGCTGGACAGCATCGGGAACAACGGTCCCATCTTCCACCCAGCGTCGGAGCCGGGCCGGATCGACGCGCAGGGCATAGCCCAGCGTATTCAGCATGATCAGGTCTTCGTCCGGGTTCAGGTCGATCGGCTGGTCGCTGGCCATCTGCTGGACATGCGCCTTATACGACGCGGGCGACTCGCTGATCCGGGCCGACCATAGATTTTTCATGGCCTCAAAGGACGCAAAGTAGTCGCCATCGATATCCAGCTTCTCCGCGTTATGTGGCGATGCCCTCAATCCGAGCCGGTGCTCAATCATTAAAGAGACGATCTGCTCGCCATTCAGGGTCAGCACGCGCGGGACCGAGGTGGTCGCCTTCTGCAACGCCTGTCGAGCATAGTCGGCGGTGGTGACAAATAAGCCGTTGGAGAAGCGGCCGGACAACGCACCCACAAAGCGGTCGATATCGGGTCGCTGTACATTGTTGCGATAGCGCTTCACCTGGATGCCAAGCGGGAGCTTCCAGCTCCCGGCCACCAGCGTACCCTCGGCGTCGATACCACCATCCCCAACATAGCGGGTGACAGAGATATCCTCAAGGCCCGCATAGGGCAAAAAATTGCCGGCAAAAAACTCGAAGCTGCGCGCCGACATCGCCAGCAGCTGCATCCGCAGCTCGCGTCTAAGATCAGGCTGAATGGGGGGTTGCGGGTAAGATGACATAACCGTTTACTACATTCCTTTGCTTACTTCTTCAGATCCTTCTTTCTTCTGCCTGGTGCATAACTTACAGGCCGAAATCGCGCCACGCCTGACTTCAAGCGCACTCTCAATTATACCAGAAAAAGAGAGGGACAAGCCCTTGCCGCTGCAAATTATCCAGATGTTCCCCTAATTCTTCAGCAAAAGTTTGATCCTCAGGGTCATACGCACAAAAAACCTCCACGGTCCCTGCCCTCTCTTTCGTCATAGCCGTTACCTCTTTATCACTCAAATTACGTATATACGTCCCGGACAATATAATACTACACGTTTATCAATCACACATCTCTCTACATAAAAAACAGATTGATGGCACTGCAATAGGGCAATGCCATCAATCTGTTTGGGAACTCTAGCTATAAGTAGAGTAGCAAACAGCTACTCACAATCAGTCATCGCCGGAAAAGACGACGGTTGTAAGAGAATAGGGAGCGATCGTCTGCGCGTTGGCAGCCGCATTGCCCATAACATGGGTGACGGTGATACCGCCGCTGCTGTTAGCCCCATAGCTGTAGACGGTCGCGCCCGCGACATGCCCTGGATGCGCCTGCGACAGATCGACGCTATAGCTGTTATTCGGGTCTTTATTGATCAGCAGCACGGCGATACTGCCATCGAGCTGACGTACGGCGTGTACCGTGACAAGGCTCTGATTGGACGAGGCGGTCAACATACGATTATAGGGCTGCACGAGATGACTGACCATCTGCAACCCATAGTAGGTGGGGAATGGCGTATTGGCTGGTGGCTCGCTCACGCCACCGTCGCTGTTTCCGGCCGAAAGCATGCCGTAATCGCCATACGCTGTATCTCCAAAGAGGGTAGGACTGTTATTGCCATACGTCACGATACCATTGTGGGTATCCCACCAGTCGACGTTATTGACGCCGTTCTCCAGCCAGGTCATATAATCGTCGTCCAGGAACAGGGCGTTCACCACACTCACCGTCTGTTTGCCAGGATTATAAGGGACCGAGTTGGTTTCGGTCACATCGATCTTGACCTGGCCGGCCTTGCTGCCACAGTACTGATTGATCAACGAGTGCAGGGTTGCGACCTTGCCGGGGATGGCCGCGGTATTACCAAGCAGACCGACATCCGACTCATTGCCAGGGATAGCCGCGTAATCAGCGTACCAGTGGACGGCGGCGAAATCCATTTTAGAGCCAACGATCGAGAGCACGGTATGATTCCAGTCCTGCGTATCGCCGCTGGCAACCACTCCATCGGGCCAGTCACCCGGCATCGTCAGCACAATACCGATCTTAATGGTGGGGTCGACCGCCTTCATGGCCGAAATAAACTGCAGCGCATTGTTGGCGTAGGTGGCCGGACCCTTCTGGGCGTGCGTGTCATATTCCCAGTTCGCGCCATACGAGCCATTGCCATATATCTCGTTGCCGATCTCCCAGTACTGAACATGATAGTGTTTTGTAATATTGGCGTATTTCACCCACGCGGCCGCCTCAGCGGGTGTGCCCGATCCATAATTGGCGGTAACCATCGCCTGCGCACCGGTCTGATGGACCACGCGCATAAAGGCATCAAAGTCATTGGCGCCAGCATTGGTATTGTTTGGCTCAATCGTATTCGTCTGCCAGTGGTAGGTATCAGAGGTTGATCCACCTGGATAGCGCATCACCCTGACGCCCGCCTGTCGCAATAGCGAAGGGACCACCGCATCCTGCAGATGAGGATCCCAGACCGCATTGTTAACTCCCAGCGCTGTAGCAGGGATATGCCCAACCCCCTGCTGAGCATTTACCGTTATCTTCGCTGGTAGGGTTGCCGCGGAAGAGGCTGATGCGCTAAAGGGCACCGCCATCGCCACGGTCAGCATACCAAGCAATACAGCGGTCAAGGCAATCAATCGCCGCAACCACTGTGTAGAGAAGTAGTAAGAACTGGCCTTCCCTGACATAAAAGATCGCTCCTTTGCTTAAAGATCCCATACAACTGCCATATTTTAATGCAATAAAGCTAACGCACTGCTTTACCACACGACTTCAATGTACAGGCTTTTCAGGAGGTGAACAAGCCTTTTTTTTGTCAGTTTTTGCTCACTTTCTCGCCGGTGTACTAGAACAGGTAAAATTTATCTGAAGCAAAGAAAGCGCTATGTAAGAAACCCAAATCCGCAAATTATGAACTGCACTCTCGCAGTACCATGGTCTTGACAATGCGGAGCTAAGTGGTTATAATTCTACCAACAAGTAGGTAAAATATGACTGAGAATCCAAATAACGAAACATATACACGTATCCTTGAGGCGTCTGAAAAGTTGTTTGCGGAGCGCGGGTATGCCTCCGTCCGCTTGCGCGATATTGCCATGGCGGTCGGTATGCGGCATGCCTCACTCTACTATTATGCCCCTGAGGGCAAGCAACAACTGTTCATTGCTGTGATGGAGCGCACGTTTTCTCGCCATCGCGCCGGGCTCGAACAGGCAATCAGGCAAGCAGGGGATGATCTACGCGAGCAGCTCTTTGCGGTTGCCCGCTGGCTGCTCTCACAGCCGCCGATTGACATGGCGCGCATTCAACACGCCGATATGGTCGAGATTGGAGAACAGCAGGCACAACGCTTGCTCCAGCTTGCCTACAATTCGTTGCGTGAACCTATTCGTGTTGCTCTGCAGCAGGCAGAAGCTTCCGGCAGCATTGCCCTTGCCGAGCTTGATCTGGCTGCTATGGCTCTAGTCACGCTTATTCAGAGCGTCCATGCCATTCCAGGGTCATATACGCCGGCCACCCGCGAGAAGATCGGACAACAACTGGTTGATATGCTGCTTGTTGGCTGGTTGAAACGCTAAATTTTTTTGCGCCCTTTTTCTACCTACATGTAGGTAGAAAAAAAGGCGTTCATCGATGTACTGAGTCATATATGATGAAAGGATGGTTCATTATGGAACAGAAGATGCAGGCTATTGCTTTCCGCCGCTATGGAACCGTAGAGGTTCTCGAAACACTTGAAACTGAACGGCCCATTCCACGATCCGGGCAGGTACTTATTCGAGTCATTGCAGCTGGAGTCAATCCAGCCGACTGGGTGCTACGGAGTGGACAGCTGCGCTTTTTCGCGCGTTTGAAATTTCCCTTTATCCCAGGCAGTGATGTCGCAGGTATCGTAACCGCTATGGGACCAGGTACAGGCCGCTTTCGCCCCGGTGATGCTGTCTATGGCATGTTTCCAAGTATTAAGGGTGGAGGATATGCCCAATACGTCGCTGTCGCCGAGGATGTGCTGGCCCCTATCCCGCCACAACTCACATATGTAGAGGCGGCCGCTGTCCCACTGGCCTCCCTCACCGCTTTGCAGGCTCTCCGCGATCAGGGACAGGTTGCCCATGGCTCGTCGGTACTCATTTATGGCGCTTCTGGCGGGGTTGGCTCGTTCGCCGTGCAGATTGCTCGCAACCTGGGGGCACACGTTACGGCAGCCTGTAGCACCGGCAATATTGAGCTGGTCAAAAGCCTCGGCGCAAAAGCCGTCATAGACTACACGCGTAACGAGATCACGGCCAGTGATACCCACTACGACGTGATCTTCGATGCAGCCGGAGCCTTCCCGTTTAAGCACTGGCGCCCTATCCTCAAACCAAAAGGCCTCGTCGTCAGCATCAATCTTAACTTCGCCAATCCTCTGCAAACATTTCTGTCATGCTTTGAATCGACGGGCAAGCGTCTCAAGGGAGTTTTCGTCCGTCCTAGCGGAGACGACCTGACCAGATTAAGCGCTTGGATCAGCACTGGCAAGCTCCGTCCCGTAATTGAACAATCCTTCCCTTTGCTTCAGGCAGCCCAGGCACAACGCCGCAGCGAGAGCAGACGAGTACGTGGCAAGCTTGTGTTGGTGGTAGACGAAAAACTGGCTCAGACAACCGTCGAGGATGAACATTGTAACAACCGGGTTCGGCAATGGGAAGGCAGGGAATTGGATTAAATCTGCACAAATTCAGAAATGTTATACTACTGCTGAGGGCTTTTTCTGCTCTGTTTTTTCAGGTGAAACAGGCCATCCTACCTGGTGGCAGAGGAGAGGAACCAGTATGCAATTGCGGCAGCTCGAGTATGTTGTCGCTCTTATCCAGTGGAAAACCATGCGCAAGGCAGCGCAACATCTTTATGTGAGCGAAGCGACTATCAGTCAACAAATTCGCGAACTCGAAACTGAACTGGGGCTGAGTATCTTTCAGCGAGAGGGGAATCCACTTGAGCCTGGCCTGGATCTTCAGGTGATGACCGATACCGCGTATGTTGAGACGCAACACTCTTTTGACCAGTTTACCACTGCGGAACCTCTAGAAGCTCACCTGAAAGCGCTAAGAAAACCGCTGCTGGTGATTTTTGGGGCTGAAGACCAGATTGCAGTAGGCGCAGCCAACGACCTGTATGAGTATCACATGGTGCCAGGAGTGCAGGTAATCGTCTTGCCAGGGGTTGGTCATTCACCTCAGGTTGAAGCTCCAAACAAGACCGCTGAATTGATCGTAGCCTTCCTGAATAACCGGCCATAGTACCATACCCACTTATCTCCAACATAGGGTAGCCCACGACCTTGCGCAACGAGATTGCCATCTGCATCCGTCGGCCAAACCTGTGGTAAAGTTCACCCTGCAGGTCTGGTGACAGATGCGGAAAATGCAAAGATTTTTTTGGAGCGAATTCGTTGACACATGCATCTCGTTGCACATCCCGTGGGCAGAACTTTTTCGTTGATTGCATGCTCATCTAAAGATGGTTCATCAAAAGCACATATCCGCGTCGAATCCTGGTACGAAGTCAGATCTTTCACACCTGGGAACAAATGCTTGTAGATCCTTGTTGAGCAGCAAACTTTATGGCACGATGCGGCAAAATATTGCTCCTCAGTATATCCTCTCGCCTCGGCATGGAATGCGTAGCACATCGCGGAGTGGGTGGAGACGCTAGCCGCAAGACCATCTTGACTCATTTAGAGCTTCTGTTGCTTCGCTTCTTTATAGTTTCCCCATGCCAAGACCAAGCTCAAAAGAGATGTTATCAACATGAAAATAGCGCAAAAATAGTTGATACCACCTCCACCGTACCATATTCTTTCAAAAAAAACCCAACTACAATAGAGACATATGGGAGAGAACAGAACACTTACCACTACTGCAATCCTGTATTTCCATTGCATTTTATGATCCTCACTGATGCGCTTATTCCTACTCGTGTATACGTAACTTTCAGCTATGTTGTTGCGCATGGAGGCAAGTTGAACCCCACGAAACCAGTAACACGTGGGGTGCAAAATACCTGCTCTTGTTCTCTTTCTTCTCTTCTGGAGGTGTGCCTATGATCATATATGATGTAGCCCTCTGGCGGTTCTGGCCGTCCTCTGAGTTCCCGATAGTTGATGAGATTGAAGCCTCTTCTCCTCTGCTGGCCGCGCTCAATCTGATGCATCGTTGTCGGCTCAAACATGCTTCCTATGTGGCGGTGGCCGCGCCTGGTGGTGGCATCACCCGATGGGTCAATGGACTCTCGCTCGTGCTGGATGAGGAAACAGAAGAACAGGGGGTGTCCCAATGAACGCCGAGATGCTTCTGATATCTCCAGTTGAGTTGAAGGTGGTCAACCGCGGCCCTGATACCTTCTTTGTGAACTTTAAGTTTGTGGGATCGGATGGCCGCCCCAATGGTCAGCCGCTCCCTGACCATATCGCGAACCAGCTGGATGCCTGGCAGAAGACTGCCCGCAAAGAACACGTGCACGTACCAACCGATCTGACCTTCACCTATTGGGCGGGTGAGCAGACCTATAGCCAAACCTTGATGATGCGCGAGCATGGGTCAAGTCCCTGGTCCTGGCTACTCTACTCCGATGATATCAAGATCAACCTGTCCTATGGCACCCTCAAGGGGAACGTGTTCTGCCAGGCGCGTTTCTCCTCGCACCTGTTGCACATGATCGGGCCGGAACAGTCTATCGTGGCGGCTGAGGCCATGTTGCATGAGTTTATCGGTGAGTTGTTCCATCAGCAGGCATCGGAAGTGCACTTGTGCATAGATCTGCAGGGGTTCGACTTTTCAACGCTGTGCATCCATGATCCTGACCGCTTCCCGTTCGTCTCTCGCGTCACCAACATTAGTGACCGGCCGCTCCCTCCGACCAATGAGGAACAAGAGGGCGGACTCTCTGAGCGGGACTACGCCAGGCTGCAAGAGCAAATTGAACAGGACAAGCACGCGCTTGAACAGGAGTTGCTGCTGCAGCCCGCGCTGCGCACGACGCACCAGCGCATTGCAACCCTGGACTTTGGCTCTCATGCCTCTGACATCTCGGCCCAAATTTACAACAAGACATTAGAAATCAAGAAGCATCAAAAGCAGTGGTTTGAACCGATCTGGCTCTCGAATGGCTGGAATGGTCGCTCTGAGATCTGGCGGTTGGAGTTCCGATTTAAGCGGGCCTTCTTCAACAAATACGATCTTAATGAGGCGTTCACGGTGATCGCGATGTTTGAGACGCTCTGGAAGTATGCTACGGAAGAGTGGCTCCGCTTTGTGGATCTCGAACAGTCCAGTGACTCTAACACCTCCCGGCTTCCGACACATACCGTATGGGAACTGGTCCAGCAGGCCTACAGCGTCCAGCATGACACCTGCACCGCTGATCCTGCTGGCGAGCAGGAAAACCGTATCCGGCAGGTCATACAGGAGAAGCCGCTGCAGGTGATCAAACAGGCCGAATACATCCGCATTGATGATGAACTGCAGCACGTGTTCTGCTGGTCAGATGATGATTTGTTTCAGCTGGTACGCTCTGGTGAGAGTCCCGCGGCCTGGTCGCGCTGTCTGCTCTCGGTGGCCTTTCTCACCTACGTTGTTGAACTGCCGAGCAAGCTGCGCATGACTGAAGCGGGTAGGCAATATGCAGCCCTGGAAGAAAGTCTCCGTGATGTGTCGGTTGACGTGCTGCGCGATCTGGCCCGCTCTGCCCTGGCGGGACTCTCCCCTGATCAGCTGGTCGAACTGCTCGACCACCTTTCACCCAGGTCCTTTGAAGAAGTGCGCACGCGCCTGGTCAAGCGCGATCGGCGCATGGCAAAGCTCGATAGTCTGATTGCCCTGCTGGCCGGGACGTTTCGGTCGGCGGTCGCCCTGGCTCCGCCTGATGAGATTGGCGAAGTCAGCAGCATCACGGGCCAGCGGGTCCGGCAACCTGACCTCTATTCTGATGCCCTGTGGGTGCTGCGTAAGATTCAGGACTACGACAAGAAAAAGGAACGGGTCTACTGTGAAGAGGTCTGGAAGAAGCGCCTGGCCTATGGCTTTGTCACGGCGCTTCAGCTGGAAGAGGAGCGGAAATACTACGGCGTCGACCTGGCTCCCTCCGACTGGTCCGAGGTCAATACAATCTTCGATGAATTGCGCTCTAAAGGGCATCGATCAAAAAATGGCAATCCTGAAACTGACTCTGATAATTTTTCGGATATCGCATAGGAGCACTGCTTATGAAGATTACAGAAGCTATCAATGGGTACATCATAGACTGCCGCACACGTGGCCGTAGCAATCGCACAATCGAATGGTATCAGCAAAAGCTCACCTTCTTCGCGAACTGGCTGGCCGAGGAAGAAGGGATCGTTCGTCTCCATGAAATTACCACGACTCACCTGCGCTCATTTGTGCTGCATGTACAAGAAGCTCCTATAGGAAAGAAAGTGACAGATAATGATGAGAAGTCGCCGGTCTCTCCCCTGACTGTAAAGGGATACGTCCAGGTCATCAAGGGGTTCTGCTCCTGGTGCGTAGAAGAAGAGTTGCTGGAAAAGAATCCTGCATCGCGCCTCAAGCTTCCCTCTGTTCCCGATTACATTATCCCGACGTTCTCAGCAGAGCATATCAAGGCCATGCTGGAAGCCTGCGACACCTCAACTCCTCTAGGGTTTCGCGATTTCACTATTATCCTCGTGCTATTAGAAACTGGCATCCGTGTATCTGAGTTGTGCGGGCTGCGCCTGCAGGATGTGTATGAAGATCACATCAGGGTATTCGGAAAAGGCCGTAAAGAGCGCGAGGTTGGCATAGCACCAGGCGTGAGTAAGTTCCTCTGGAAGTATGTCCACCAGCACCGCAAACCTGCTGCAGATGCTGAAAATCTAGTTTTTGTAAACCGGCATGGGCACCCTCTTACTCGTAGTGGAATCGAGCGTTTCCTGGTTGAACTAAAAGAGAAGGCGGGGATACAGGGGGTTCGAGTATCAGCGCATACCTTCAGACATACTTTTGCTAGAATCTACCTGGAACAGGGCGGCGAAATTTATAAACTTTCCCGGCTCATGGGTCACAGTAGCGTTGAGATTACAGAGGAATATCTCAAGGATTTTGACTCCAGATCGGCCCGAAAAGAACAGCATAAGTTCTCTGCGGTGTCTGCTATGGAGCTTCTACGGAAGAAAAAACACAAGCATTCTAATTGACATAACGGGGATGTTTTGGTGCGTAGAAAGTGCCTTCTACGCACCAAGACCTGGTAAAAAAGAGGCCCAAACAGGGGGTTTTCCACTTCCTCCCGTTTGGGTCCTTTTGGCTTCTGGAGCCATTTTGTATTGCTGAGTGTTCCCGACTGGAATCGAACCAGCGCACCCGGTTCCGGAGACCGGTGCTCTATCCACTGAGCTACGGGAACTTCATCAAGGAGTATACCATATTCGTCAAGCTTTCTCAAGTCGCATCTCAAGCCAGATAGCACCGCATTAAAGTAAAACCCCTTAGAGCCTGTTTCCCTAGTATTTTCACCACGTCCTGTGCTCTCAACAGTCAATCAGGGGTGTTTTATGCTTTACGCTAAAGCAAAGCCTTAAAAAGCAACGGTACCTGCACATGCGCAAGAAAAAGCGCGGTTTTTTACTATGAGGTGGGGGCAGGCACACGAGATTGCACTACCTGTATTAGATCGCCCACACGCAAAAGACCCTTCTCTTCCGCTAGCAAATACTGGCCGAAGAGCACTTTTTGCTTAACCGTTCTAAAGCGTGCAAGCGTCCTGAGAGGTTCTTTTCCAGCCACTTCGCCGGTGCGTTGGTCAACGTTTGTAATGGCGCAGCGATCACAAGGCTTCACCAAGTGAAAAATCTGTTGATTAATACGTATCGTTTGCCAGTTGTCTTCCGCAAAGGCCGGTGCACCGGTGATCACCAGGTTGGGGCGAAAACGCTCCAATGGCACAGGTGTATCAAGAAGCTGGTTCACATGGGCTACCGAAGCTTCCCCAATCAGGTGATAGGGATAGCCGCTGGCAAAACTGACGATATCTTGATTGATGGCATAGTCAGGATTCACAGTGCGCTGAGTCGTCTCAGGCATAAAGACGAGTCGGCATGAGACATGTAAGAAATCTTGAAACCATTCGTCAATCTCTTTGCCGATAGGGAGCACTTCACAAATACTGCGCGAGATACGCACACTGAGGGGAGTTATCTGTTCCAGATGAAAAGGAACGCGCAACGACGGCATCCCTGGTGCCTGGAGGCGTAATCCATCTTCATGTATCTGTGGGACAATACAGGCCAGGCGCGGATGGCTCAATTGATCATAGTAGGTTCCTGCATCGTTCATCAGCATCCAGCGCCGATCATACCTCAAACCCCGCCTTTCCATCTGCGCTTCTTCAACCTCGATCCCAGCGCATGCTTTGATAGGATAGATACGAATACTTTTCAAGACAATCTCTGACACGATAACTCCTTCCATAACCCCGCGAGCAAGTTCTTCTCTCCATCGAAGATGAGTAGGGGCACTGCTCTGCTGTATTTCCAGGCTCATTTGAAAGTCTGCGTTTCTAACTGATGAGGGTTATCAACTCATAACCGAAATCCTGTGTCCGAGAGGCAATGACCTCCCGGGCATCGTTGTCTTCACCATCTGGAAATGTGACAAATCCGCCTGCTTCTTGAACCAATAGAAGTCCCGCAGAGTAGTCCCACACGAATTGTCCGTAAGCAACGTAAGCATCCAATCGCCCTGCGGCTACATACGCCAGGTGTAAAGCTGAGGACCCGAAGTCTCGAATCCCCTTTACATAAGGTATCAATTTCAAGGTCTTTGATAATGCTACTGCGCTTCTTTCAGGATCGGATGGAATCCCCAGTGCTACCAGGGCGGTCCGCGAATCAAATTCCTTGCTCATCGAAGCGCATAATTTTCCTGGCATATTGTTGTTTGGTTCTGCATTGAGCCACATGATTATTTCACTTGATTTTGCGTATCTTGCTCCCTGTCCTTTGAGACTAAAGAAGAACTCTTTATGATAAGGATCATATATCACTCCCATAGTTATGGCGCCATTTTCCATATATCCGATAGATACAGAAGAAAAAGCAATGCTCCGGGTGAAATTTGTTGTCCCATCTAATGGGTCTATTATCCAAATAGAAGAACAGTTTCTGCCATATAAAAAGCTTTCCTGCAACTCTTCTGAAAGTATTTTATCGTCGGGGAACGTTTGATGAATGACCTGTTCAATAATACGATTGCATGTAAAGTCAACGTCAGTAACAACATCCATCGGTGATGTTTTCTCGATGATGTCAATCTGTGTACCAAATTTTTGAACCATGTGATCCCCTGCGGAGAGAGCTGCCTCAATTGCAGCTATTAACTTAAGTCGTGAATTATGCACGCTAAAACTCCTAAAATCCGGCTAAATTGATGCCGATATAAGCATCTCTATCACAAGCCTGCTATTATTGCTGTAGAGGCATTATCTCATGCAATTCACAAGTGTTCAACGATAATAGCCTTTGCTATTTACAGAGGTGTCATTCTACTTTCTTAAACTACCCGATGGGTTAAACGATATTGCTCCCATAGTGTGTCTTTTGTATAGCAAGATAGATAATGAAAATCATCAATTTTATGTATTGATACACATGGAATTATTTGTTATGCTGTGCAGGCGATGATTAGTGTGGTGTGTGGATAGATGGGAGCTGTAGCCTATGATGCCTTTTCAACCTCTTTCAACTCCTCCTCGTACGTCGTCTTTGTATGATATTACTGAGCAGCAAACGTTGACCGATGCGGCCTCACCACGTGAGCCGGAGATCATTCCTCCTCTTATCTCTGTGGATGCAGATGGGGAGTCGGCGCTGGCTCCCGATTCTACAGTTGTTCTATTGAAAAAGCAGTACCAGTCGTGGATACTGCCTGTGGTGCTGATCGTGGCTCTGGCTGGTGGCATTTTCTGGCTCTGGCGGCCGGCGACCGCTATACCAGCATCACCTCCAGTACTGCCGACCGTCAGTGCTACGGCTGAGAATACGGGTGATGCCTCGACGGCGAGTAACGCGGATAGTGGCAATATCCAGGTCTATATTACGGGCGCGGTCGCGCATCCCGGTGTCTATACACTGGGCAATCAGGCACGCGTATATCAATTGCTGCAGGCCGCTGGCGGTCCACTGCCCGGTGCTAATCTGACCGCGTTGAACCTGGCGACACATCTGAGCGATGGACAGGAGATATATGTGCTCCATGCCAATGAGACACCAGTAACCGGTGGATCAGGCGCGACCACTGCCACGAACACGGCCGGTAGCAAGGTAAATGTGAATACGGCCAGCGCGGATGAGCTGCGCCAGGGCCTGCAGATCAGTAGTACATCGGCGCAAAAAATCATTACTTATCGGCTACAACATGGCCCATACTTATCCGTAGATACGTTATCACAGGTACTAAGTAAAACCGTCTATACAAAGATAAAGGATATGGTAACCATAGCATGACAATTACACATGGATTTATGACGTTGCTGCAGGGCGCGATCTGGGTTGTGTGTCTATTGTTGGGTATAGGCGTGGGGACATTGCTGGGACGCTGGCTGGGTGTGCTATTGGGCTGGATGGTGGCGACGTCGCTGGACCTGAATATTCTGAAGGGGGGACGACTGGGCAAGCGTCTAGGAACGTTGATTGGCCTCGGCATCGGTGCCGCTATCGCGGCTTTTTATGCCAATCAACTGGCAACTCTAATGGCACACCAGTTCACGACTCATTAAGACAACGGCGTGCCAGCTTCAGAATGCTGAACGGGCGCGGAACATCTACAAGCGCTTGAGGTGGTAGTGTGGGGAGGAGGAAGTGATGGGCGAAATACGTCCGGGGCCAGCACCTGTTCCACGGTTTGCGCTACCCGGGTTGCCTGTTGTGGTATCAGCCATCGGCTGGTTGACCGGTATCCTACTGGCTACCTGGTTTGCAGCATCCTTTCCCTTTTTACTCCTCTTCGCGGCGATAGGAGTCCTGCTGGCCCTCATCTACTACTGGCGGACACCTACACTACGCCAGCCGCTGCTGGCACTGCTATTTCTTATTCTGGGAGCCTGGCGCTATACAGGGGTCCTGCCCGGCAATGATCCACTGTCAATCGCGCATCAGATCAGTTCCAGGGCGGTAAAGGTGCAGGGTACGGTCAGTGATGAACCACGTTTGGAGGGGCGGACACGTCTCTTAAAGGTTGCGGTGGAGGGGATTGTCACGCCAGGCAGCACTGGCTGGCAGACGGTACACGGTACGATTGAGGTTCAGATCAGTGGAACCAGTATTGAAGATGTCTATGGCGCCAATTATGGAGATCAATTGATGCTCCAGGGGAAGCTTGGCGCGCCTCCTCCCCATGGTCCAGCGGACGTGCTGGCACAGATGGCGTTTCCACGGCTCACCATCACCGGTCATGGTGGAAATCCGCTCGTCGCCTGGCTCTATCACTGGCGCGTTCAATTTATGACGTTGATCGAGCAGTCCCTGCCCCAGCCATACGCGGCCTTGTTGATCGCGATCGTGCTCGGCCTGCGTACGCCACAACTCGGGTCGCTGAGCCAGGCATTTAACGTCACTGGGACCGCGCACCTCATCGTTCCATCAGGATTTAAAGTTACATTGACAGCCGGGCTGGTCGCCAGCTGTACGCGCTGGTTTTATGAGGGCTGGCTAGCGACAAAGCTGGGTGGCTCCAGGGTGCGCGGTTGGCAACGCTGGCTCGGTACCCTTATCGTGCTGCTCTGCATCGCCGCGTATACCGTCCTGAGCGGCGCTGGCTCAGCGGCCATCCGTTCAGGAGTGATGGGGGGCCTGCTGGTGCTGGCCCCCCGACTGGGTCGTACCTACAATATCTATACCGCCCTGGCCTTTACGGCCATGGGCATGAGCCTGCTCGATCCATTGGTATTGTGGGATACAGGCTTCCAGCTCTCGTTTCTGGGGACGCTGGGTATCGTGCTCTTTACACCCCATATCCAACGACCCCTGCATCCACTCACTCGTTTACCGGGGGGGCATTTCCTGGTAGAGACCTGCGCTGTGACGCTGGCGGCACAACTGGCAACACTGCCCATCTTCGCCCTTACCTTCCAGCAAATTTCGTTTATCGCGCCCATCGCCAATATGCTCACCGTACCGCTGCTGGGGATCATCATTACCCTTGGCCTGCTCCTCTGCGCGCTGGGACTGATCTCAGCGCTGGCGGCAACTATCTGTGGCTGGCTGGTCTGGCCGCTGTTGTGGTATATGAGCCAGAGCATCCTTATCTGCGCGGCCCTTCCCGGTGCCTATCTGAGTGTCACTACGCTGGATAGCCGCCTGGCCTGGCTGTATTATCTTCCTCTCTCCCTATGGCTGCTCTTCCTATTGAAACGCCAGTCCAGCTATCCAGCCAGTGAGAAACCCCACGTCCCCGGAAAATCACGCTCAAAATGGGGGCAGCGCTTACTCTATGGGGGCATAGCTATTACTATTATTGTGGCTACCGCTATCGCCAGCCTGCGCTCACAGGCCACGGGAACAACCATCATCGACTTCTTGCGCGTTGGTCCCACTGGTAAGCCCGCGCAGGGTGAGGCGATCTTTATCCGTACGGCAGACGCCAAAACGATATTGATCGATGGCGGACTGGATGTACCATCCCTTTCTCAGGCGCTGGATAGCCGCCTCCCATCCTGGCAGCGTTTCCTCGACCTGGTCATCTTAACGGTTCCACGCACTGACCATCTCCTGGGATTACAGGATGTGGTGACACGCTATCGCGTTGGCGCGGTCGTTGATGGAGGCATGCTCCATCCTTCGGCCACCTACGCCCGCTGGCGGCAGACGATTCAGGAACAACGGCTTCCCTATCAATCTCTGGCACGTGGAAACGTGCTCACAATAGGAGAATATACGTCTCTGCAGATCATGTGGCCGGGCGCGCAACTCCATCCCAGCAAGAGCATACAGGATAATACGCTGGTTATACGCCTCGTGGCTCCCGGCATCCAGCTGCTCTTGCTGGGTACGGCAGCACAAAGCCAGTATGCTCTTTCGCAATTAAGTAATCAAACGACATCAGGTGCGCTCGGTGCTGATATTGTTCAGATTGTTGGTGATGGTCAGCAACCAGTGCGCAAAGAATTGGGGCCTCTCATTCAGCAGGCTCATCCATCGCTGCTGATCGAGACCCCTCCGGCAACACAAAAGAAAGGCCATGCGACTGGTGTAACCGCCATAAAGCTACCAGAAACACTATCCCATATGCATACTGTAAATGTAGGAACAGCGGGTACAATTGAAGTTACAGGTGATGCTCAAGGATGGAAGGTAGCCCCACCATAACGGGTCCGCTGGCGCCTTGTTGCATCTACAACCTATATCTTTTGCGTACGTACAAGTAAGTAAACAAAGACATACGGCGCATGGCAACGCGGCAGGAGATACTGTCAGGGTGTGTCAGAGCCGTGAAAACCTGCGTGTCCATTGATAGTAAGAGAGACTTGGCTAACCATGTTTTGTACACGTTGCGGAAAAGAAATAGCAGAGACAACCAGGATATGCCCGGCATGTGGAAGCAGCACCGGCAATGAGCAACCACATACATCGTATGGCGCATATCCGCCACTTGAAAACGGGTCGCCCGCATCCCGGCAGCGACCAAACATTGTATCACCAGTCCAGGAGCCAGCGCCACATGGTCCAGGTCAGAACTCATATCGTCCTCCCCACACCAATGGCTATGCCGCCTCACCTCCACCTTATCAGCAACCGCCAATGTACCAGGCCTCATTTACCGCCTATGCTGCGTCTGCAGATGGAGCCAGCGCATTTACCATCACCCAGAGAGATAACACGGCCCTGATAACGGAATTTATTTTATCGCTAATCGGTATCTTTGGGGTTGGCTGGCTCATGACGCGTGAAACAACGGTTGGATCTATCTTGCTTGTATGCAGTTTCTTCCTCTATTGGCCATTAATGATCCTCGGCACCCTGTTTACGTTTGGCTTCGGACTGATCTGCCTGGGGCCGCTGGCCATCGGGGCCATTATTCTCAACGTTGTACTGCTCAACAGTACCATCAAGCGTCAAGCTACCCACTTCATCATCACACCCCAGCCGCCTCAAAGGATGACGGTACCGCCTCAACGATATTAAAGCGGGTATTTATCGGGGAGCTTGAGCGTCCCCATACAGGCGTCGCATGCGCGGCCGCACTGGTATTATATAATGGTGCAGCAGGGGCGCGAATGCGCCCCTGCTGCACCATTATATAATACCAGTGCGCACCTACGGTGCGCACAATCATGCCAGCCGCAGGCTATTTGGGGAAGGCCAGGCGGCGATACTTTTCTTTGGATTCCAGCCAGGCTTCATCGGAGAGGCCTAGCTTTTCGCGCAAGCCATCCAGCGAGATACCATCGCGCAACTGCTGTACGGCAAAGGTATCGCGCAAGAGTTGCAGGGTCACGCGCTTCTTGATATTGGCCGCGCTCACTGCCCTGGCCAGAATATAATTCAGATTGCGATCGGTACAGGGGAAGACCACATCTGTCACATGATAATTCTGCTGATAGCGGCGGAAGATGTCAGTAAACTCAGCGGGCAAGGCGATGCGGCGCTCACGATGCTGCTTGTTTGTTGAGGCGGCAAAACGAATTGAGACCAGTGGATTATGGGGATCGATCAAATCGATATGGTGAACCTTGAGTCCCATCACCTCTTCTTTTTTCAGGCCAGCTCGTAAGATAAGATACACCAGGCAGTGACAGCGGGCGTCCTCCTGGGCCGCCTCCATCAACTGCCGAACCTCATCGTCCGTAAGGAGTTCGGGGAGCGGCGGCTGTGGTCGCTCCAGTGTAAGGCTGGCGGCCGGGTTCTCGCGAATAATATGCTCGCGCTCTAGCCAGGTAAAGAAGTTCTTCAGGAATGTGACGCGACGGGCCATCGTCTTGGGAGCTGGCGTCATACCAGGTGTACCAAACTTCAGCTTCATCAGCCAATCCGTCACGTTCTCTTTCGTAATGCGGCCAACCGGGATATCAGCGCCCATGAAATCTATCAGCATCTTCAAATCCGAGAGAAAGCATGTCACAGTGTAATTAGATTTGCCGCGCAGCATCAATTCCTGACGATACGGTCCCGCGCAGGCGGCCAGGCTGGTCTGCTCGTTCAAAGCAGCCATATGCTCGGGTGGAGACGCAGGTGCTTCAGACTCATCGAATTGATCATCAAGCACAATGGGGGTTCCGAAAAGATTGTCCTGTTCAATGGGTACTTCTTCGGTTTGTACCGCGATAGGCTTTGTTTCCTGCTCAGAATCCTTCTGCATTTTAGCTCCTCGTTGCTTTATATATTTCAGTTGCACGTTCGTATGGAGTCGCAGCCGATGGTATTCCCATAATGTACCGCATTGGTACAGGAAAACGTCTCGATGCACACGTCCGTCAATGCTCTCTTATTGCCTCATGCCACATACTTATGCATTTCATTATAGCAGAAGATGAAAAGATAGCAAAGCATCTCATACTCATTCAAGACAATTCTTCGTGCACAAAAAAACACCTTCCAGATCGCAACCATCCAGAAGGTGCCGCACACAATGCGCTACAGTCACATTGATATTTATCTGTTATCTATATAAAAAAAAGGCCTGGAGCTACTCGCGCTCGGCATCCAGGTCTTCGGCATCCCACTCTTCGTCTTCGTCTTCATCCTCATAATCATCATCGAGATATTCAAGGTCTGAATATGAGTAATCAGTTAAATACGACTCTCGACGAATCTGGATGGTCGGCTGAATGACAGGAAAAGGCTTCAATCCGTTTAACGCATCCGGGCCTTCCATCTGCATTTCGGGCATAGGAGAACTTTCTCTCACCAGAACATTTTCTTCTATGGCTACCGACTCAAACCCCAGGCGCCGCAGGTCCATTACCATTCCAGGCCAGATGTCTTCAGAGTCGATAGCCCACCACTCACGACCCATGTAGCGCACCGGTCGGACGCGCAGCGGTCGGTTCCCCAGATCATTCAGAATCGCTATCTGACGGCCCGATGGTTTGTTAGCTTGTTTTGATCCCACTTAGCACCTCCATAAAGTTTTGGTGGTGACACCTGAACCTCATACCTTCGTCCTTGAAGATCTATTCCAGGATATACGTAAACTCTTACTCCTAACGGTCTTATGATACCTCGTTTTTCTCCGTAACTCAAGAGCAGATAAGGGTTTTCATTAATATTCACATCAATATGGGAGATATCTCGGTGTCAGGAATACCTATATATGATTATACGTCCATACTACATATTTCTTTTCAGGGTTCGCAAATCTGGCATTACTCCAGGGGTCATTTAAACGTCTTTTCTTGCCGCCTTCGTCGGCGCGAAAAAAAAGAAAAAAAAGAAGTCTGTGGGGACTTGATCATGCTCGCACACACCCCGTCAGGGGCTGCCGCCCCTGCACCCCGATTCCTACGGAAGGATGGAGCGCTTCCAAATTTACTGTTCACTTACTATAACACTTCGGCAGTATCCAATATTCCAGCCACGCGAGCTCATCTACATTGACTCGCCACTTAAAACAAGGCATAATTGAGAAGATCAGGGTGTATCTACAATACAGGTTCAAATCATAAAGGCGGCCGTTGCCATGATGCAAGCGAGAAATTTTTTCCGTGCACGAAACGTGCCCCGCTCAACCCTACGGCGGCTCCGTGTTATACCCAGTTACTTCTTTCTGGTCTGGCGTTGGAGTATGTGGCTCTATGCGCTTATCGTTATTATCTTCGCCCATTCTACATATATTGATAGCCAGACAATCAAATACGGGTCGATGGCAACCCTTCTGCTGATCATTACATTCATTGAGACCCTGATTGTCACCCTCTATGCTCCTGTCCTGCACATCCTGTTTCCACGCTTACTCTCAGGATCGGTGCGCTCCCCAAAGAACCAGCCGGACGCCTTACGGCATCGGCGGGAGGACGAAGAAGGAGAGGCAGGGCTCATTCCTCCCCTGGCGCAGACACGCAACCATTATTGGAATATCGCCATTTATAGTATGGATGTGGTTATCTGCGGGCTCGTTATGTATTTTAGTGCGCCATTTTTGAATCCACCTTTCGGCCTGGGCTCACCTTTCTACCGCTATGGGATGTCGACTGTTTTCGCGGCCGCAGCGGCGTTCCGCTACCAGGGTGGCCTGCTGGCCGCTCTGGGCTACGATCTGTTCGCGCTGCTGGGTCTGTTTGTACATGCACCCGGCGCTGGCAACTACACCCCCAACGCGGTCGATATCGCGGGCTCGCTGGTCGATACGCCTATTGTGGCTATCCTGGTCGCCTACCTGTCCAATCTGCTAGAAAACTATGCACGCAGCAAGCGACAAGAACGGGAGAATGCTCGCACACAGGCCGCGCTGGTCCACATTGGGGAGGCGCTGCTCCAGAGTAGCGGCGATCGCCAGCAATTATTGCAGCGCAGCCTCAAATCTATTCAGAGAGGCCGTTTTGACCGCCTGACCATCGCGCTGATCGATCTTGCACGCGGGGATGGACAGGCCGCCCGCGTGCCGCTTCACCTGGCTCCTATGTTGATCTGCCAGGAAAATACGTTTACAGCGGATCAACTGCCAGATAGCAGCACCCGACTCATCCAGAAGGTGCTGCAGACCAAACAAAAATTGCTGACATTTGAACCGATTGAGGATGAGAGCAGAGGCATCGCGCGTCTGTATCTGCCCCTGCGCAAAGATGAACATGTACAACTGGTGCTGGGGGCCGAAAGCCTGCGCATGACGCCATTCAACATGCAGCACGAGAAGTTTCTGACCATCGCCGGTACGCAGCTGCTGGTGGCGTTAGATAATATCCGTCTGGCGGAACAAACGGTTCAGCTGGCAGCTGATGCCGAACGTGGACGTATCGCTCGTGAGATTCACGATGGGATCGCGCAGTTGACGTACATGTTGAGCCTGCAGGCGGAAACATGCGAGGCTCAGGCACAGCGCATCATCGAGGCGTCGGAAGAGGATGCCGAGCTGCTCGCTCCGCTGGCGGAACGTCTGGGCAAGATGGTCATGATCTCCAAGCAGGCCCTGTGGGAGACGCGCAATTATATGTTCTCGCTCAAACCATTAATGAGTGGTACCACAACCCTGACGCAGATGCTAAGCAACCAGCTGCGCGAATTTGAGGCGATCAGCGATATCCCGACACAGTTACATCTAGAAGGATCAGACGATATATATGATGAGGCACGCCTCCGCTCGCGCCGCTATGCGCAGATGGGAACGACGTTCTTTCGCATCGTGCAAGAAGCATTGACCAACGCCTATAAGCATGCCGGGGCCAGCCAGCTCGATGTTGTAATACGCTACCAGCCAGAACAGATTGAAGTTGATATCCACGATAATGGTCGTGGTTTTCCCTTACCCGACATACAAGATATGCGGCAGACGCCTGAAGAACCACAGATTCTCTCCGGCCACGGCATAAAAGGAATGCGCGAACGTGCCATCGAGCTTGGGGGGCACTTCACCATCGTACCACAGACGGACGGTGGCACAACCGTTCGTGTCGGCATACCTTTCTAAGCAGAAAAAGGAGTTTCCCATGCCCAAAATCCGCCTCATGATAGTTGACGATCACGAAGTAGTCCGTTTAGGAATGCGTGCCGCATTTGAGCTGGAGTCCGACATCAACGTGATCGGCGAGGCCAGCAACGGGGCCGAGGCCCTGGCCAAAATCAATGTCCTCATGCCCGAAGTTATCCTGATGGACGTGCGCATGGAAAAAATGGGAGGGATCGAAGCCTGCCGGGAGATCCGCAGTCAACATCCCCAGGTAGCGGTCCTGATGATCACTTCTTATCCCGACGATGAGGCGGTCACCGCTTCAATCCTGGCGGGCGCCAGTGGCTACCTGCTCAAAAACGTGAGCCGCACAGAACTGCTCAAAGCGGTGCGCCAGGTAGCGAGTGGACAATCTCTACTTAAACCAGATACCACCAGAAAGGCCATTGCACACATGACCAGCATAGCCAGCCACGGTGGCACCACACCTGGAGACGAGCTCACCGATCGCGAACGGGAGGTACTCGCGCTGGTTGCCCGTGGCTATACCAACAAACAGATCGCCGAAGCCCTTTACCTCAGCGAGAAGACCGCCCGCAACCACGTCAGCCACATCCTGGAAAAGCTGGGTCTCTCGCGCCGCAGCGAAGCAGCCGCCTACGCCGTCGAACACAAACTCACCAATCCCCGTGGCTAAAAATCACACACAATTGAAAGTTAACGGGGTGATGCCACACGGTGCGCAGTCGCGCACCGTGTGGCATCACCCCGTTAACTTTCAATTGTGCATCCGCTCACGAAAGCGGATATACACTTACATTGCTATACACCACAGTCGTCTTCTCCCCTTGATCCCAGGCGGCAAGGAAACCGATGTCACCCCCGTTTAAGGTGGCATCCTGAATAGGGGCGGGCTGATACATCCCATTGATATAGAAGAGCAGCGTACCGTCGCGTGCAATCACCTGCAACCGGTTCTTATTGGTGCCGGTCTTAAGGTCGGGAGAGGCCGTCCAATCGCGCAAAACGGTCATGGAGCCTAAATCATAGTTCTTTGAAACAGAAATTTTATAATTCCCCTTATCATCGACCTCAAACAGATACCCCTTCAAAGGGCCGACATCCATACGAAAGAAGAGTCCGCCAGAATGCCCGCTCTGAATCGACATATCGACCTGGGCGGTAAAGTTCTGGAATTGCTTGCCCGCTTCATGGCATCCGACGAAAGTATTCAGCTGGTTGGCGGTAACGTGATAGCCATCATCATGAAATGAGCAGGTCGTCAGATTGGTGTCCCACTGCGCCGCCTGGGTGTTGGCATCATTTGGATTGCTCAGGGCGTCCGAGTAGAGTGGGTTGGCGGCGGTCGCCGTCTGGATGACGCCCGCGGTGGCACTGGCCTTCGCCTGCGCCGTCGCCGTGGCTTGCTTTTTCGCCGTCGCGGTCGCGGTCGCTTTAGCCTGCACCGTCGCCGTCGATTGGGCGACCGCGGTCGCGCTTCCATTAGCCTGCTGTACCGCCGTGGCCGTAGCCGCCTGCGCCGTCGATTGCAGGTCTGGAGTAGCCGTAGGTGGAACAGGAGTGGACACAGCCACCGGACGATTGATGGTCTTCATTACCGCGTAGGAGACCGGGATAGCGATGATCAATAAAATGATAATGGCGATCATGGTCACGATCCAGCCCTGCGTGCGAGCCGGGTGATTTTTCTGCAGGTCCGGTGGTGGATACAGCGAAGCCTGGGCCGCGTACTGTCCGGGGGACTCTCCATAATATCCATCCGCCGGCACGGCGACCGCTGGCGTTGGGCGCGGCGCAGGTGGATAGGAGGTGGGCGGGTAAGAAGCGGGCGGAGGTACAGTCTGCCGACGTGTCGAGGGGGTAAAAGCTCCGCTCGGCTGGCTTTGCACACTGGCGGCCGGTAACTTGGCCGTTGGACGAGCAGTGCTGGCACGACAGAAGGCGGTGGCCAGTTCATTGGCGCTCCCATAGCGCGCTTCCGGCTGCTTCTCCAGTGCCCGCAGCATCACATTTTCAACCGCGGGCGAAAGATTGGGCACATAAATATGCGGAGGTGGAGGCAGTTTATTGACATGCATAGCCACCACAGCAATCTGATTCTCGGCTACAAACGGCAGATGCCCGGTAACCATCTCGTAGAGCAACACGCCCAGCGAATAATAATCGCTACGCTCATCGGCCCGATAGTTCGACTCAAATAGCTCTGGAGCGATATAATCTACCGTTCCCAGCACGTTGCCCGTACTGGTCAGCTGCGTAGAATCGTTCGCGGTACGCGCAATACCAAAGTCGGCCAGGTAACAGCGCCCATCAGCATCCAGCAGCACATTGGAGGATTTAATATCTCTATGAATGATACCCTGTCCGTGCATATAATCAAGGGCATCGGCGATATCACGCAGATAGCGACAGGCCTGCTTCAGCGGAATCGGGGCGCGCCGGATGCGCGCGCGCAGCGTACCTCCATCCATAAAAGGCATGACGATATAATATACATTCATGCCATCGAGACGACAGGTTCCTGTATCATAGACCGGCATCAGATGGGGATTGTGAAGGGATGCCATCAACTGGGCTTCACGAATGAAACGTCTCAGGAGATCTTCATCCTCACGCTTAAACACTTTTACCGCCACTTCGCGCTCAAAGTGGGAATCATAGGCCAGGTAGACATCGGCCATACCGCCACGCCCTCTGAGCTGCCGTAACTCATACCGATCGAGGTTCTTTCCCTCCAGATCTGCCATACATTATACTCCAATACACCAAAAAGCAAGCAGATAGGAACTGCTACTGTTGTTTGTTGATAAACATAAGATATAAAACGATCTTAGCAGCATTTCGTTGCTGTCTTTTGCTATGTCTTATAAAAAGATACAACGAAATCCGGACGCAAAAATAAAGAAGAATCTCAGGCCGGTAATAATACGCAGCATATCCAGGCAGGTAGCACGTCTGTCATTCTGATGCGTTTCTCATGATGGTGGTGGGGAGTGAAAAGAGGTCGGCCTGCGATGCACATAATATCAAGATACATACACAGGTGAGGCATAACCTGCCTACACAAGTACATGCCTCATTATATCATAAAGCCGCCACATTCACAACGGATATGATGGATCTCACGATCCGCCTGCCGCCCGTCTACAACTTGACATAGAGCTGCGATATGGCATCATAGCGATAGACGGGATCACCGCGATGGTAGTGTAAGACGCCGTTATCATTCTCCAGCCAGACCATGATCTGTGTGCCAGCGGGAGCATGAATCGGGTAGCGCCAGTGATCCAGGGAATTGGAGCCGGTGACACCAAGCAGCCAGGCGCCGCCATCGACATTAATGGTATTGGGATTAAGGTCACTGCAGGGGACCGAGTTATCGTCGTGCGTATCGTTCACCTGAAAATCACAGGCCTGCAAGGTCTTGCCGTTCAAACTGGCTGTGGGATCGGCATAGGGATAGTTGCTAAAACCCGGGATGGATTTACGCGGCAGCATAGCCTGCGTCCAGATCCAGGCACCTGGATGCAGTGCCAGCGAGGTCTGTACATTCAGGCGTACGCTGACGTTGGAATTGATGTGCACCGTCAACAGGCAGCCATTGGAGCAGTCGGGCGTGTAGTCTTCCTTCGAGGGCACCTTGATGAGGGGCGTCGGTAGTACCTGGCGCGTGGTGGAGCCCTCGATTTTTGTCAGTACACCGCCCAGGGCCGCCAGTGGATACTGGGGAGAAAGGGTCAGAACCATCCCAGGCTGCAGGCGATGGCAGTCCTGCCCCACATCGTGGCTCAGTTGCTTCACGGTAACGGCATTGGCATCGCTAAATACTTCGCTGGCACTGTACATGTGCATGCGATACGCCAGCACCGCGTCACAGTTATCTCCCTCGCCCACCGTATATTGAACCGAGCCGACCTGGGGTAGCGTCGTCAGAAAGGCTGGCATAGGCGTGGGGGTCGGCAAGTTAGAGACATTGGACAACGTATAAAACATATTGGTGACAGAGGGAATAATACCGCTTCCGGCATGAGCCCCGTAAATAAATGTAGGGACCGCCAACAATACCATGATAGGTACTACTATTATGAATTTCCATGGTATGGAACGAAAAAAGATATGCAAGTTTTCTCTGGGCGTGCTTTTCGGGTGAAAACGACGAGCCATGGGCGACTCCAATCTAAACTAGTCTTTTCCACACGCATTATAGCAGGGAATGACCGTCAGCACTATCAATAAAAATAAGAGGACAACGCCAACGGCAAAGCAATGCCGGTCGTACTTTTCCACGTGAAAACAATGTCCGCGTTACACCTCTCATGTATCAGCATGTTCCAATGCGCACAAAATCATTCCACTCCTATCGTACTACTATCTTTTTTATATACACCATATCCACCCCTTTTATAGCCTGTAGACAGAAAAATAAGATAGCCCCTATTTGCTATATTCATGATGACATGGTGCCTTACATAGAAATATATCGACCAAAAAGAGCATTCCTTTAGTCTCCCTATTTTTGCAATTTATCGCCACTAGCTCATCCTCGGTTGAGGCAGAAGTACTGGCTCGCGCAAAGAGGAACGCTCAGCCTCTCCCCGGGGAGAGGCTGAGCGTTCCTCTTTGCGCGAGCCAGCATTTACTCTTAGCTACTCTGGCGAGCCATATAGGCGTGGATGGCGCGCAGGATGCGCTCAGGGGTGAAGGGCAATTGCCGGATGTGGATGTCGGCGGCATCCAGAATGGCGTTGGCAATCGCCGGCGCGACCCCGTAGAGAGGGATACCTGCGACCGCTTTGGCCCCGAAGAGCTCGGTGTTATCCTCCGATTCGACCAGGTAGCTCTGCAGTTCGGGCATCTCGACCGCGCTGAAGGGATGGGACTCCGACCAGCCGCCATTGAGGGGCGACCCATTCTGATCGTAGAACGTCTCTTCGCTGATGCTACGCCCCAGGGCCAGCGTGACGTCACCGGCGATCTGTGTCTCCAGCAAAGCGGGATTGATGGGGTGGCCGGCGTCAACGGCGGTAATGATCTTGACGATACGGATACCACCGGTCTCAACATCTACCTCGACCTCGACGCCCTGGGCGGCAAAGGTCATGGGGATAACCTGAGACTTCCAGGAAGAGTTGGTCATCAGCTGGCGACCCTCTTCGTACATAGCATGCGTCGCCACCTCAGCCAGGGTCAGCTGGGTACCAGACGCCCCTTTGATGATCCTATCGCTGATCTTAAGGGTCTCGGGGAGCACGTTCAGCATGCGACCCGCCACCATCAGGATCTGACGGCGGATCTGTTCGGCGGCCCGCTTCACCACGTTACCACTCATGTAAAAGGCCGTCACGTCGTTGATGTCTCGCTCAAAGGGCGCCACGCTGGTGTCAGACGCGTGTAAGAGAATGTCAGACATAGAGACACCCAGCACCTCGGCCGCGATCTGCGTCAGGAAGGTTTGCAGCTGCGTACCGTTCTCGCTGCGTCCGGCGAAAAGATCAAATGAGCCATCCTCATTGAGCTTGATCATCGCCCCGCTGGTGCCTCCCACCAGGCCGGGATCACCATAGAATGCGAGGGCCAGGCCAACACCATGGCGATAGCGGTCATGGCCGCGCCTACCACGCCGTTTCTTCCATTCCAGCTTCTCTTCCACCACACGCATACAGGCGGCCAAGCCACAGCTTTCAATGACAACACTGATGTCACGGGCACCGCTGATGGCTGAGCGTAACGGATAACGATCCCCGCTCTTGAGCCAGTTCTGTCGCCGCAAGGCCGATGCATCCATCTTGAGCTGACGCGCGACCTCATCCATGTGGCTTTCGAGCGCGAAAAATTCATGCTGCAGATCATAGGCCTGCGTCGTGCTGGCGGGCGAGTGATTAGTATACAACACCTCAGCCAGGAAGCGCATGTTAGGACAGGGATAGAGGGCCAGGGCATTCACGGTATGCGCCTGGGACGTCAAAGGATGGGTGGCATAGGCGCCAGTATCGGCCAGCACCACCATCTGGCTGGCCAGCAGAGTCCCATCCCGCTTCACACCGGTCTTCATGCGCAGAATATACTGCTGGCGAGTATGGTTACTGCGGAACTCTTCGGCGCGTGAATATTCCAGCAGGACGGGGCGCTTTGTGACCATGGTCAGAAGCGCGCACAGGTCCTCACCCTCCATATGCTGGCGCTGACCCAGGTTGCCGCCAATCTCTGGCTGCTCAACGCGAATGCGGCGCAGTGGCAGGTCTAGCAGCCGCGCCAGCGTATGGCGGATATAGTGTGGCAGTTGGGTATTGGTGCGTACAACCAGATCGTCTTCCGCATCGAAATAGGTGAGAACACTATATCGCTCCAGGGGAGCCTGCTGTACCGGTGGCACGATGTATTCGGTCTCAATCACATGGTCCGCCGAAGCAAAGCCCTGCTCAACATCGCCCACCTCATTGCGAACGCGAGCGGCAATGTTGCGCACGGCATCCGCGATCCCCTGCGACTCCCGCTCACTATGGACGCGGGGCGCACCCGCAGCCAGGGCCTGGCGCTGATCCAGTATCACCGGCTGCACCTCGTATTCAACCGAGATCAACCCCAGCGCCTGGTCCGCAACCTCCTGCGTCTCGGCCACCACGGCCGCGACACGATCACCGACGTACCGCACGACATAATCCAGGCAGTATTGATCCAGCAGCGAGCCTTCACCACTGGCGCGCTCAATACTGGAATAGGGGATGCGCGGCACATCTTTATAGGTCAATACAGCCAGCACACCGGGCAGCGCGCGGGCAGCGGAGGCGTCGATAGAGCGGATGACGGCGTGGGCATGGGGACTGGTTAAAATACGGGCATAGGCCATTCGGCGCGGCTGCACGTCGCTGGCGAACGCCGTCTTGCCGGTAATAGCTTTGACGGCATTATGGGCCGAGGCGGCTGTTCCAATGACCTGTAAGTGTGGCCGGGGGGCTGGCACGGTCGGGGCTGCCGACTGGGCCATCATCTGCGGCGTAATCACCGGAATTCTGGTCGTAACGGCGCCGCTGCTTGAGGCCACACCGCTGGTCTGCTGTGAGCCTGACCGCCTGACTATCTCCTCGGCCTGCTCCGTCGCGGGCAGATCAGCGGCAATCGTGGTCTGATTCAATGGCTCAACCTGCTCGCCACGTAAGATGGCGGCCGCGCGCAGGACGGCCTGTACAGGTTTGACATAACCGGTACAACGGCAGATATTGCCGGAGAGCGCGTCGCGCACCTCAGCTTCTGAAGGGGAGGCGTTGCGCTGCAAAAGAGCGTGGGCGGAGAGCAGCATACCAGAGGTGCAGAAGCCACAGCCAGCGGCCCCCACTTCCACAAAGGCCGATTGCAAAGGATGCAGTTTGTCGGCACTGCCCAGACTTTCTACCGTTGAGAGGGTGCAGCCACCCACCTGAGCCGCCAGCATGACGCAGCTCGCGCGTGGTACGCCATCGACCAGCACGGTACAGGCGCCACACTCACCCGTCTCGCATCCCTGCCTGACGCTGCTATATCCCTGGCGGCGCAGTAGCGAGATCAGCGGCTCGTTCGGCGCGACCTCCAAACCCTCAACGACCCCATTAATACGTAATTCGAGTTCCATCTATCCTCCTCTTTCAGATGACACCATGCCGCGCCAGCTGGCCACGTTCATTGCTTCTTCAAGCGCGCGATAGGCTAACCCCATGCCACTCACGCGTCGATAACTACTGCTGGCACGCACATCTGCAGGAGGGCGAAACATGGTCATACCTTCTTGCAACGTGGTAAGAAGCCTCTGACTGTTAAGTGGATTCATGATCGGCTGACCCTCAAGCAATTGCTCAACCCCATACAGCCGAACCGGCTCCATTGAAGCACCTCCCAGCGCCAGGCGTACCTTGCGATAAACCTTATCCTCAATTTCAACCAGGGCCGCCGCGTTAAGCAGCGCGACATCAGCCGCCGTGCGACTAACACGCATCAATGAGGTGCCACTACTCAAAGCCGGGCGAGGCACGATAACCTCAACGATCAGTTCGGCTGGGCGGCGCTCGATGGCAACTTCCTGGCACGGAATACGGCGCTCCTGCTTTCCTTTATAAACAACGCCAGACAACGCCAATCCGGGGCGATCATACGTGCCACCGCTCAGATCTATCTGAGATTTTGAGCCTGAGCGCACAACAACTTCCGCCTCCAGGGCGACCAGGGCCGTCAACAGATCAGCCTGCGAGGCTCCACCGGTCGCGATGGTCCCCCCAATGGTTGCGCTATTGCGTATCAAGCGCGAAGAGGAAGAGGCGTAGGCGGAACGAGCCAGCAGGCCGGTGGCGAAATCCCTCAACAGGGGCTCATCCACCATCTGCTGCAGCGTCGTCATGGCACCGATATGGATTCCACGGGCATCTTCAGAAATAGAGGCAAGCTCCAGGTCCCGCAGATCTACTACAGCCTCGATACTATCATCCTGTAGACCCAGCAGATAGGTTCCACCAGCCAGGGGTACCGTCTTGACATCAAGACGACCCAGTAACAGAAGAACATCGTCGATGTTCTCCGCCCAATGATATTCAATCAGCTCGGATAGCATAGGCATTACCTTTGTAGGGGGATACGAGTGAATGTTTCAACGTCAATTAACCCTTGATCTGTCAGCTTGAGCGATGGGATCACCGAAAGAGAGAGAAAGCTCAGGGTCATGCAGGGATGCTCCAATGAGCAACCGAGCTCGGCGGCCACAGCGTCCAGTGCGCGTAGTTGCTGGACCACTTCGGCGGCGGGTAGCGGCGAGACCAGGCCAGCGATCGGTAGCGGCACGCGTGCGCGCACCTGGCCATCGACGACGCATACGAAGCCTCCACCCATCTCTTCTAATGCGTACGCCGCCTGCACAATATCGTCATCGCTCGCGCCCGCAATTACAATGTTGTGAGCATCGTGCGCCACACTGGAAGCGATGGCGCCCTTGCGCAAGCCAAAGCCCTTGACGAGTCCCAGTCCAATCCTTCCACTGGCATGATGGCGCTCGATGACCGCCAGCTTCAACAGATCGCGCGCGGGATCGGCCACGATTTCACCGGCGCGCAGAGGCGCCTCCTCCCGCAGATGCGTGGTGGTGATCTGTCCCGGCTCAATGCCGATCACCTCTACCAGTCCAGGCCTGCCCGCGATGCGCAGGTCGGCCTCGCTGATGGTACCGATATGAATTGTTCCAGTGACGCCAGCAATAGCCGCGCCATCCTGAACGATCTCAGTGGCTAGTTGACCATGCTGAGCCACCAGCACGCCGCCTTTATAGACCTCAGCCACCTTGAAGGTCCGCAGGTCATCCAGCACCAGCAGGTCCGCTACGAAGCCAGGGGCGATGGCGCCCCGGTTCTGTAAACCAAAATATTGGGCCGTATTATAGGAGGCAAGGCGAATCGCTTCTACCGGCTCCAGGCCCAGTTCGATGGCACGTCGCACCATCGAATCGATGTGCCCTCGCGTCATGATATCTAAAGGATCGCGATCATCGGTAACGAAAAATACGCGCGGCGGATGCAACTCTTGCACCAGGGGCAGCAGGGCATCCAGGTTCTGGGCGGCCGAACCCTCGCGAATCATCAGCCAGAATCCCAATCGGATGCGTTGACGCGCCTCCTCGGCCGTCGTACATTCGTGATCCGATTGGATGCCGGCGGCCGCGTAGGCGTTCAGGTCGTGACCAGCGACGCCGGGGGCGTGTCCATCAACGACCAGGCGCCGCTGACGCGTAGCCTGGATCTTCGCCAGCACCTGGGGATCAGCCGCCAGCACGCCCGGGACATTCATCATCTCAGCCAGTCCCAGAACCTGCTCCTCTTCTAGCAACTGTAAGAGATCCTCGGCTAGCAACGTTCGATAGGGGCTCTCAAAGCTTGATGCGGGCACGCAGGATGAGAGCATTACATAGGAATTGAGCGGCAAGCCCCGACCCGACTCCAGCACGTAGCGAATGCCATCCAGACCCAGCACGTTTGCGAACTCATGGGGGTCCAGCATCACCGACGTTACGCCGCGTGGCACCACCTGGCGCGCGAACTCAGCCAGGGTCAACATCGTGCTCTCAATATGCATATGGCCATCGATCAAAGCGGGGGCCAGCCAGCGCCCCCCAAGATCACGCACCTCGCGCGCGGTCAGGGTTGGGAACGATCCATTCTGATGGGGCATAACACTGATAACAATATCATCCATAATCGCCACATCGGCCCGATAATATTCCCCACTACAAACATTCACCAGTTGAGCATTGCGTAGCAATAGATCCGCCGGTTCCGCGCCACGTGCCACCTGAATACGCCTTCGCAATTCATCCATTCATGTCCTCACTTTTGACTCGAAAAAAAGAGCAGCTTCAGAAATCCCAATCCTGATTATGGCATCCATTCTACGTCCCCCACACAAACGCTACAATATATTCTAACGATTGGTATGCTATCGAACTCAGTAGCAGATTTTAACACATAGATGTACTTTTCCTATAATTTCTATAGATCTGGTAACCATTATGGGTCTCTTCGGGTACTAGATCGTGTAACAGAGACATCACAAAATGCCTGTGCGCAACCCCCGCTTTCATCCTTCATACCCTCTCTAACGTATACTTGTATAGCAAATGATTGAGAGCATCGCTGTGCATGCACATGATGAAAGGAAACCTGGATGGAAAATAATAATTCTGTTGGTGGTGCAATCGTAAAGATTATGGCTTTAACCGGAGGCGCGATCGCGGGTGCCATGCTTGCTAACTGGTGCGACAAAATATTAACCAACATGATACATGAACGCGCCGAATTTGATAAGACGCGTTACTCGCAGGGTCTGGCCTCAAGAGAGTTCTCCAGCCAGGGGAAACGTTTGCCAGATACCGAGCCGCGCATCATTCGCATCGAACACGTGGAGACTCAGGAATATCCAGGGGAAGGAGACCTCTAAGACGATGCCTATAACGATGACCACCGCGCAACGGGTACGCGCCGCGTTGCGCGGAGAGCCCGTTGATCGGGTCCCCCTGTGCTTCTGGCATCACTTCCGCCCACAGGGATCGGGTGAACGACTGGCGGAAGAGACGTTTGAGTTCTTTAAGAGCAAGTTCGATCTGGATATTGTCAAAATTATGCCAGATCTACCGTATCCAGAACCAGAGGAGGCGATCAGCGATGTCTCTCAATTCCAATCGCTGCCACAGCTGGATCTGGATACGCCGGTCTTTCAAGAGCAGTTACGCTGCATTCGTACCCTACGCATGCAATTGGGCCCCGATTATCCGCTCATCCTGACCCTATTTAGCCCCTTGACCTACCTCTTCAATTTCATGGGAGAGAACTTTAGCGGCAAGCAGCGCGTCATCGAGGGAGCGCGCCAGCAGCCAGCAGCCATAGAGAAGGGGCTGGCCATCGTGGCCGCCAATTTACAGAACCTGATGCGGGCCGCCATAGAGGCAGGTGCCAGCGGTATCTTCTTCTCATGCATGGGCGCGACTAGCGCGGACTTTACTCCTGAAGAATACCGGCGCATTGCGCGCCCATACGACCTGGAAGCCCTCAAGGGAGCACAAGGGGGCTGGCTCAATATCGTCCACATCCATGCCGCTCCCAGCCAGGACGGCGATGACATCCACTTTGAACAGTTCACCGACTATCCGGTTTCAGTGCTCAGTTGGAGCGATCGCGTGACGGGTCCAGAGCTGAGCGAGGCCATGGAGCTTACGAGCAAATGCCTGATGGGCGGCTTATGGGAGCGTGGTCCCCTGACCCACGGCAGCGAAACAGAAATTGAAAATGAGATCCTCTCGGCCATTACCCAGACAAAAGGGCACCGTCTGATCCTGGCTAACGGCTGCTCGATTCCCGATGATACATCCGAAGAACCATTACATATCGTTCGCAGACTGGTCGATCAACTGAGCTAAGTGGGTTTAGCTGTGCGCCTGGTGCCTTCGGCCATGACACTACGCGCCTACAGCGCTCAGAAGATTTAAGAGAGGCGATGATGCAAACAACACGCGTGAGCGCGTGTTGTTTGCATCATCGCCTCTCTTAAAGATGAATGCGGTTGCGGATGCGCCCCCGCACGGGCGTCCGCGCCCGCAAGGGAACATCTATCCTCAGGCGACCACGTGGTCTGCGCTGGAAGCGGGAAGAGCATGCAGCGGTAGCTCTGCACCTGGGCCGGAGACGGAGGAGTGCAGGCTCTGAATGGTGTCTTCCAGTCGATTGAGAACGGTGTCGATCTCATCCCTGGTCATCACCAGTGGCGGCTCAACCCGAATGACACGCGAGTTGTTCAGGGTACCAGAGATCAGGACGCCACGCTTGAACAGGCCCGAAGCGATCTCGTAGCCGATATCGTCATTCACAAAATGCTGTCCTATTAGCAGCCCTTTACCGGTAATATCGGTGTAGATGTCGGGATGGAGAGCCGCGATACCTCTGAGATGCCGCATGAAGTACTCACCCTTCTCAGCCGCCTGCTCGACCAGGTTCTCTTCGAGCGTGACGTTGATGGCAGCGATGGCGGCGGCACAGGCCAGCGGATTGCCTCCGGTTGTCGAGGTATGGATGAATGGATTGCTGTTGAAGACGCTCCAGATTTTGGGAGTGGCCATGAAAGCTCCAACGGGCATGACACCACCGCCAAGCGCTTTGGCCGACGTAATAATATCGGGCGCCACATCCCAGTGCTCAACGCCCCACAGCTTACCGGTGCGTCCCAATCCGGTCTGCACCTCGTCGGCGATCAAAAGAACCTCGTACTCATCGCACAACTGCCGTAATCGGGGCCAGAAATCCTCTGAAGGCACTATAGCGCCGGCCTCACCCTGAATCGGCTCCATGACCACGGCCGCGATATCGTTACCCACCTCGCGCGCGATGCGCAGTTGCTGCTCGACCGCGTCGGCATCGCCAAAGGGGACATGGTAGATATTGTTATGCAGCGGCATGGCTGGACGACGGAAGACAGATTTGCCAGTCAGAGAGAGGGAGCCGGTCGTCTTGCCGTGAAAGCCGCGTACGGCCGCGATAAAGCCGCTCTTGCGCGTATAAAGCTTGGCGATCTTCATCGCGCCCTCCACCGCCTCGGTACCACTGGCGACAAAGAAACTATACTGAATATCACCAGGGGTAATCTCCGCCAGCAGGTGCGCCAGCATACCCCGCAAGGGGTCCAGCAGTTCCTGAGTTGGCAGGGGACTCTTCTGTAGTTGCGCCTGCACGGCCCCAATGACCTTTGGATGGGCCCAGCCTAAATTGAATAGGCCAAAGCCACCCAGGCAGTCTATATACTCCTTACCCATCACATCTCTGAAGGTCGCGCCACGTCCCGTCCACTCGACGGAAGCAAAATCACCCGCCTCGGACACAGACTTACGATATTCGATAAAACCACTATTATAATATTTGGCAAAATTCTCAACCGTGGTCTCGACCAACCATTCGGCTTCACTCTTCCCGAGTTGGGGTTTGTGGACAATGTCCAGATAGCGCTGGGAGTCATTAAGGGCCTTTAGTAAACCATCGGAACTCATAAAAATCCTTTCCGGCAATGCGGCATAAGCGTACTATTCCACCGGCGATCCGCATACATCGACAACACATTGATGCCCGCATATAAAGCAAGCTAGCAGTGCTTGTGGATATAGTGATACCTATCCTCATGGATAGGTGCCATGAGATTCTTCACCAATGGGCCTGACCCATCAGAAGCAAAGAAAAAAGACAGTCTGTTCCCGCGCTAATTATCAGCACTAAGCATGCAAAACAATACAAGCAACAGGTAAACAGGCGAGAGGAACGTAAAGAAGTCGGCATGTCAACAGAGCCCAGGAGCGTTGACCCTGCCAGGAGAGGGGCTCAGGGATAGCAGGTAGATAGGTGAAAGCCACGGAAGACATAGAACTTCGGGATGTAGCGGCCTTTTTGTGTGCCTGGAATCAATGTTTCTTTCATAGGACACCGTTCTTGAAGTAGAAGTCAAGTGAAGGTTTCTTCTTTCAAGTATAGCTGACAGGCTGAAATAAAGCAAGCTCTTTTTGATCAATGAGTGCCATTCAATTTTTGCGGAGAGAACGCGGCAAGGAAATATGAATGGCACCCTTGATCAATTGGATATGTTCGATGCAGATCCTATGCTCAGATGGGCTTTTTGCGCATAGCGATCCCACGCTGCGAACGCACCAATAACCAGCAACACGTCATCAAAGAGACCAGGCCAACCACAACTAAAGAGACCTCATAGGCCGGCTGTCCAGTTACAATCGCATCGAAATCGCTGGCAAATAAGACAACGGCTTCGAGAAATAAGAGCGCGGTTAGCAGTATTAATGTAAGCGAGAACCAATGGTTTTTTAATTTTGCCTGCATGGCTTACAGATACCTCTCTTCTGATTTTGGGATCACTAAAAAATGCGGGATAGAAAGGCATGCGGAGTCCTATATCGCATTTCATTATAACATAATTTCTATAAAATAACAGCCGCTTGCTTATCAATATAGATGTATGATAATGTACATACTGACGAGGTTCTCACGTTCATTTCTTTTGTCCCCGAATATATAAAAGGTACGATTATGCGCAAAGTATGGAGCAATGCTGGACGCGTGCTTCTCATTTTACTCATCCTGGGCGTCGGTTATCTGCTCTCTTATTTTAAACCTATGCCAGCAACAGAGCCCGCGTTGAGCGCGATGAAAAGTAGAAACGCGGTTACAGTCACAACGACCAGCGATGTCATCGCCTTCCAACCCGCGCAAAAAGCCACCCTCGGTTATATCTTTTATCCCGGTGCCCTGGTCGATCCGCGCGCCTATGCCTACTATATGCATAGCCTGGCCGAGCATGGGATCGCGACGTACATCGTCAAGATGCCATTTAGCTTTGCTTTCTTTGGTAACGATCGCGCTGCTAATGTGATCGCGGCCCATCCCGACATCCACAACTGGGTGCTGGGCGGTCATTCGCTGGGAGGTGTAAGCGCCAGCATCTACACCGCTACCCATCCCAATCAAATTAAAGGACTGGTGCTCTATGCCTCCTATCCGGCGGCCGATATCTCGAAGCAGATCGCCAGCATCCCGGTCCTCTCGATCTCCGGTAGCAACGACGGTCTGGCCACGCCCGCCAGCATCAGGGCTAGCAAGCCGCTGCTGCCAGCTGACACTCGATACGTGGTCATCCAGGGCGGCATCCATAGCTACTTCGGCGAATATGGCCATCAGCCCGGGGATGGAGAAGCTGGTATCTCACGCGAGAACGCCCGCGCCCAGATCCTGTCCCAGACGCTACAATTTCTCCAGAGCATCCATTGATGTTGCATGCGCACTTCCCTATAGTGTGGAATACGCATTATGCGTATGCGTATTCCACACTATAGGGAAGTGCGTCATATTTTTGCAAGGAGATAAGGCAAAAGGAAACCCTGAACCTACGGGGGACATAGGTGTACGTGGAGAGGAAATCGCCGCAAGGGCCGAACCTACGGTAGCATTTTCGTTTTATGAAGGGGGGACGCGCCCGATATATGAGCGGGCGCGTCCAGGCCTGTTTCGAGAGGTTGTGTGATAGAGGATCTATGTGGTGTATTCGCCGTTGATGCGGACGTATTCGTAGGAGAGGTCGCAGCCCCAGACGGTAGCGCGCTCGCTGCCAGTGTGCAGGGAGACGCGAATGACCACTTCTGATCCTTTGAGATAGGCCTGAAGCTGGGGCAGATTTTCCTGTCCCAGGGCGCGACCATCGTAGACCACGAGATCCCCAAAGGCGATTCTGACCTTTTCGGGCTGGATGTCGGTGTATTCGTAGCATTTGCCGATCGCCATGGCGACGCGGCCCCAGTTGGGATCGTTGCCGAAGATGGCCGCTTTGAGCAGGGGGGAGTTGACGATTGACTTGGCGACGCGTTTGGCCTGCGTGAAGGAGGCGGCGTCCTCAACGGTGACTTCGAGCAGTTTGGTGGCGCCTTCGCCGTCGCGGGCGATATCCTGGGCCAGTTCGATGGCCATCTCCTGCAAGGCGCGCTGGAAATCGACGAGGGGAACTTCACCGGCCATGCCGTTAGCCATGATGGCGACGGTATCGCTGGTGCTAGTATCGGTATCCACGCTGACCATATTAAAAGAGTGGTTGACGGCCTGGTGCAGACACTGTTTGAGCTGATCGGCAGGGACAGCCGCGTCGGTCACGAAGTAGGCCAGCATGGTAGCCATGTCCGGCTCGATCATTCCGACCCCTTTGCACATGCCGACCAGGACGGCATCGCCGATCTTACTGGCCCGCATCTTGGGTCGCGTATCGGTGGTCATGATGGCGTGGGCCGAGACATGCAGTTGTCCCTCACGCAATTCGGAGCGAACGCCCCGTATGCCATTGCGCAACTTATCCATTGGGAGCTGCCAACCGATGACGCCGGTGGAGGAAGGGAGGACGTCTCCCGGCTGGATCTCCAATTCCTCGGCCACCAGGCGCGCCACTTCACGGATGTTGGCCAGGCCCTCCTCGCCGGTAGCGACATTGGCGTTCTTGCTGTTGATGACAAATGCCTGCAATTGTCCATTGGCAACGTTCTCACGGCCAACGGTGATAGCGGCCCCACAGAAACGGCTCTGCGTAAACATGGCCGCCGCCGCCGCCGGCACATCAGAGGCGATAACTGTAAAGTCGAGCGTGTTATCTCGAATGCCAACATTTTTCGCGCACGAGCGAAATCCTCGTGGATAGAAAGGGAGTGATTGCATGGGCACCTTTCCTCTCGTTTCGGATGCTTCTCACTGCTATCTGGAGGTAGCAGGTAGGGTGAGGGAGAAGAAAGCAGCGTCGCCTAGTTCTTCCCAGCCGTGCTTGATGTAAAATTGGCGCGCATATGATTCGCGAATGCGGCGATTCATCAATATAAGACGTGTGCAGCCACGTCGGCGCGCCTCCTCTTCTATAGTGGCGAGGAGTTGACTTCCTATCCCATGTCCCGTCTGATCGGGATGGATGAACAGTTCTGAGACGTAGCCGTCACTGCCACGCATCAGATGGAAGTACCAGTGAACCGCGAGATAGCCCACAACCTGGCCCTGCTGTTCCGCCACTAAAATGGTGTGTGTCTGTTCGTTTTCTAAGCGGGCAAACCACTCTTCGATCTGCGCCTGCGTCTCCGCAAATGTCTGTTGCTGGATATGTTCTGACCAACCCAAGGCTCGCAGGATAGTGGTGATGGCGCCGCTATCCTCCAGGCGTGCTTCACGAATGGTTACCGCCATCTGTGATCGTTCCTTGATAATGTCAATGCTCCCACGAATATACTGGACAATCTACGAATAATTGAGACCGGCCGCGATCTCCTGCTGAATCACCTGAACAGCTTCAACCAGGGGCACGATGCGGCTCTCCTTCTGGCTGCGCCGTTTGAGCTCAATGCCACCATTTTTCAATGAGCGCTTGCTGACCACGGCGCGCAAGGGCAGACCGATCAGGTCGGCATCGTTAAACTTGACGCCCGCGCTCTCAAGGCGATCGTCGAAAAGCACCTCGACGCCGGCGGCCTGCAGGTCACGGTAGAGTTGCTCCGCGATCTCCCTGTTCTCCCCTTTGTCGAGATCGAGCCCGAGCAGCGAGAGGTTATAGGGGGCCATGCCAAAGGGCCAGATGATCCCCTTCTCGTCGTGGCTCTGCTCAACGGCGATGGCCATCACGCGTCCCAGGCCGATGCCGTAGCAGCCCATCAACAAGGGCTGCTCATTGCCCTGGGCATCCAGGAAGGTAGCGCCAAAGGGCACGCTGTAGCGGGTACCGAGCTTAAAGATATGGCCCAGTTCGCTGCCGTGGATCACGTGCAGATTGCCGCCGCAGTGGACACATTGCGCGCCTTCGTAGGCCGAGGCGATATCTTCCCAGGCATCCACGCGGAAGTCGCGCGGATAATTGACGTTCATTATATGATAGTCAACGCGATTGGCTCCGCCGACAAAATTGCTGCCGGTCTTGAGCGAGGTGTCGGCCAGAATAAAGATGTCCGGACTCTTCCCGATCGGCGAGGTGAAGCCGGCGACGACACCCGCCTGCTGCAGCTCCTCGGGTGTGGACATGTGCAGATCAGTGGTATTGATGCCGGCCCGGCGCAGAGCGTTGATCAGCTTGACCTCGTTGACCTCCAGGTCGCCGCGTACAGAGCCCAGGATCAGTCGGCCGCCCGAGCTGTAGAGGACCGCCTTCATGGTCTGGGAGGTCGGGATGTGCAGGAACTCGGCCAGGTCGGCGATAGTGGTGCAGCCCGGCGTGTAGACCTCTTCAAGAGGGGCCTCGGGCTGACGCTCCAGTTCGCTGCGCACAAATGTGGCCTTCTCGGTGTTGGCGGCGTAGCCGCAGCGATCACATTGAACCGCGTCGTCCTCGCCGGCGTCGGTCAGAGCGATGAACTCCTGCGAATCTTTGCCGCCGATGGCGCCACTATCGGCATCGATGACGATGAAGCGCAGGCCGCAGCGGGTAAAGATGGCCTGGTAGGCCTCGCGGACGGCGCGATAGCTCTTATCCATCGATGCTTCATCGGCATCAAAGCTGTAGAGATCCTTCATCAGGAACTCGCGGGTACGCAGCAGACCACCACGGGGACGTGGCTCGTCGCGCAGCTTGACCTGGATCTGATAGATCAACTGTGGCAGATCCCGGTAGCTGCGCACGAACTCTCTGGCCAGCAGGGTCACAATCTCCTCATGGGTTGGACCCAGCACCATATCGCGTCCCCTGCGATCCTTCAACTGGAAAAGGATATCGACGGCCTCGGCACGCGAGGGACCGCCATCGGCCGGCTTGACCTCCCAGAGGTCTCTGGGCTGAATGACGGGCATCGTCACCTCCTGCCCGCCGATCCGATTCATCTCTTCCCGGATAATGGTCGCGATCTTTTGCAAGACGCGGTTGCCCAGGGGCAGGAAGCTATAGACGCCAGAGGTCAGCTGGCGTACAAAGCCGGCCCGCACCAATAGTTCCTGATTGACCCCCTCGGCCTCGCGCGGGGCTTCACGCAAGGTGGTGGTTAAAAGCTGCGAACTGCGCATAGTTACTCCTGCATGAGACTAGTAGGCACGCGCGAAGATGGCCTCGCAGGTGGCCGGCTTGCCGGTGTAGATACACTTGCCCTGCACGCCGCCCTCTGGTTGATCAAATGGAATCACGCGCAGCGTTGCCTTGGTCTCTTCTTTGATCGCCAGCTCGGCCGCGCTATCCTCGGCCCACTTCACACGCACAAAGCCGCGCTTCTCTGCGATGATCTGCTTGAACTCGTCATAGCTGTCGGTGGTGTAGGTATTCTGCTCGCGGAACTCCAGCGCGCGCTGATAGAGGGCCTTCTGGATCTCTTCCAGCAGTTCCGGCAGGCGCTGCTCCAGGGCATCGACCGAGACCGGCTCTTTGACGCGGTTGTCGCGCCGCACCAGCATGACGTTGTTGTTCTGCACGTCACGAGGACCGATCTCCATGCGCAGCGGCACACCGCGCATCTCCCACTCGTTGTACTTCCAGCCTGGCGTGTTCTCGCTGCGATCAACCTTGACGCGCACCTTGCCCTTGAACATCTTCTCGACCCGGTTGACCAGCTCGTTAACGGCTTCCTTCTCTTTCTCTTTGCGCCAGATCGGCACGATCACAACCTGGTATGGAGCCAGGCGCGGCGGCAGGATCAGGCCCGACTTGTCGCCGTGGACCATGATCAGGGCGCCGATCATGCGTGTGCTCATGCCCCAGCTGGTGGTGTGGCAGTATTTGCGCTGGCTATCAGCATCCAGGAATTGGATATCGAAGCCACGAGCGAAGTTGTCACCCAGGTTATGGCTAGTGGCGGACTGCAGGGCCTTGCCGTCACCCATCATAGCCTCGATCGAATAGGTGCGCAGGGCGCCGGCGAACTTCTCGTTCTCGCTCTTGCGACCTGGGATGACCGGGATGGCGGCATCCTCTTCGGCGAAGGAGCGATAGACCTCAAGCATCAAACGGGTACGCTCTTCGGCCTCCTCCGGCGTACGGTGGGCGGTATGTCCCTCTTGCCACAGGAACTCCGATGTACGCAGGAAGAGCGCGGTACGCTTCTCCCAGCGCATCACGTTGGCCCACTGGTTGATCAGCAGTGGCAGATCGCGGTAGCTCTGAATCCATTTGGAGAAGCTATTGCCGATAATCGTCTCGCTGGTCGGACGGATGGCCAGTGGCTCCTCCAGTTCCTCACCGCCGCCGCGCGTCACCCAGGCTACCTCGGGCGCGAAGCCCTCAACGTGCTCGGCCTCTTTCTGCAAAAAGCTCTGCGGAATCAACAGCGGGAAGTAGGCGTTCTGCACGTCGGTCTCTTTAAAGCGTGCATCCACCTTCTGCTGCAGATTCTCCCACAGCGCGTAGCCATATGGCCGAATAATCATGCAGCCGCGCACCGGCGCATAATCGGCCAGCTCGGCCTTACGCACCACCTGGTTGTACCACTGTGAAAAATTATCGTCCTGATCGACGATATCTTCCACAAATTTCTCATCGTTGACCATATAAGTCCTTTCTATCTATAAACGAGCATAAAAAAACTCGTCCTTCTCACAAGGACGAGCAGATAACCCGTGGTACCACCTCAATTGAGCCGCGGACGCAAACGCGCACAACAGCTCCACTCATGCGGTCAACTATGAACCGCGCCTTCTGATAACGGCGAAGGGGGCCCGGTCAGGTTTTTTATACCGACGCTCTCAGGTGGGTTCAATGCCGGTTCATCGGCCGACTTGCACTATCTCGGCTCGCTGTGCGATCCCCAGAGCATTTACTGGTCCTGATCAGCGCGTTAAGGTTGTTCTTTTTAATTAAACAAAGCATACACCATCCCCCCTGGTGTGTCAAGCAATTATTTTCCCTTGACGCTCGATCATCCCGGTGCTATAATCCTGCGTCCGTCTCATTCAGGAAAGGAGCATATTCATGGGTTCTAACAATCTGGAGCAAATGCCACCAACAGGGGGAGTGCGCGTGATCAAGCCTTCCCAGTTTGATAGCAATACACCCCAGACGCCGGGGATGCAGCGCGTGGCGGCCGTTTCACGAGAGCTGGCGGGTTCACAGGGAATCTGGGCAGGCGTCACCAATGTGGGGCCTCATGTAGCCAGCGCCAAGCACCACCACGGCGAACTGGAGACCGTCATCTACGTCGTCTCTGGCCACGCACAGATCCGCTGGGGAGAGCAGCTGGAGTTCAGCGCCGATGTTGAGCCGGGCGACTTTATCTATGTACCGCCCTTTGTGCCCCATCAGGAGCTCAATCCCGGCAACGAACCGTCCCAGTGGGTCATCGTGCGCAACTCACAGGACCCGATCGTGGTCAACCTGGAACCGACCTCAACAGAGCAACAGCAGGCCAATGATACCACCCACGGCTCATAAATCGGCAAGGTCCTGAAATTAAAATTCCAGATTCCACTGCTCGCCCCAGGCATTGAACTGGCGCAGCATGGATTCGAAGCCGCGGCCCAGGTCGGTCAGCGAATATTCAACCTTTGGGGGCACCTGGTCATATACCTGCCGGTGAACCCATCCCATCTGCTCTAAATCTCGCAGCTGCAGAGTGAGCATCTGCCTACTGGCTTCTGGAAGCAGGCGCTGCAATTCACCGAAGCGCCTGCTTCCATCAAGCAAATAGTAGCAGATGCGCAGCTTTAGCCTCCCACCGACGCTGATAATGCCGGCCGGACACCTGGTAGCTTTCTTTGGCTGGATCATCTGGTTTCCTCCTTGAGGAGAACATTACGCTCTCCCTGGTCAAAATATTTTGCGTACTTGTTCGCTTTCCCACGGTCAGCTACATTGATTGTATCTAATGATATACGAGGGAAGAGACGAAATGTTCTGTTTTTCGTCTCTCTTCCAGTTCAATCAGGAGCAATACGATGCACAGTCATAAGATCGGAAACCATGAGCAGTCACGCCACTTAAGCCACCTGAACTTTCTGTTTACCGGCTGGGGGAGCCGTGTCTATGAGCACACGATGGTCCACCTGACCAGGCCCCTGTATCAACGAGTGATCAAAGATCTGGCCGCGCTTCAGCTCGATGGAGGAAAAGTGCTGGATGTAGGAACAGGACCAGGCGTGTTAGTTAGAGACATTGCCCGCGCTTTTCCCCGGCTTCAGGTTTACGGGGTCGATCTATCAACGGATATGATCCAGCTGGCGCGTGAACGAACCACACTAGAGCAGCTCAATGAACGCGTGCAATTTGATACTGGCGATGTCAGACAGTTGCCTTATCCCGATCACAGCTTTGATGTGATCGTCTCAACGATCAGCCTGCATCACTGGCAAGAGCTTGAGCAGCCTCTGCGCGAGCTCTATCGTGTGCTAAAACCAGGAGGTCGATTGTGGATCTATGATGCCCGCTTTATCAAGCCAGAAATGATAGAGAAGGCGCAGGCCAGCACGCCCCTGGTGGGCACACGCATGGAGCATCAGCTGATAAGAACCGGACGCTGGCCATTGGCGATTTACAGGCGGTTCGCATGGCACCTACATAGTTTCCCCTAGAGAAAAATCAGGTAGCCTTTTGATGTGGTTGAGCCTTATAATAGGGGGCAGCGATACCCATACCCTATAGAGTTTAATCGATAGATAAGGATACGCTGTCTTCCTGACATACAGGCAACCACGATGGTAGCGGGTGCGGCAGGGAAAACAGACCATCATCCTTACCAGCTTCAGGAGCAACCTACCGGCAATGAAAAAATTGTTTGGCGCCTTTATATTGTTCAGCCTCTTTACGGTGTTCATCTCGGCCTGCGCGATGGGTGGCAATACCGCGACCGGCCCGAATCCCGTTCATATGGATAGCACCAGCTTCACGCAATCTTCAATTACGATCAAAAAGGGTGAGATCATCACGCTGATTAATGATGATGCTCCGCCCCACGTCATAGCTAACGGCACCTGGGATGATAGTACGCCAAAACCCGCCATCGAGCCTGGCGCGCCTAAAGTCAATAATATGCAGGTTGATGGCTTCGGCAGCGGCAAACTAGGACCATTTAATACGGCTGGCACCTTCAAGCTCTATTGCACGGTCCACCCTGGCATGAAGATGACAGTAATTGTGAAATAACCTACCTGAACATTTCTATACAAACAAGAGCTCCCAACCTCTGATGAGGTTAGGAGCTCTTGTTTGTATTCAGACAGGCCGCTTCAGGGTTGGACGCTGGTAGCCGGGGATTGCACCGGCGTGGCGGTCGGCTGAGGCGTATCTGTAGGCGTGGCGGCAACGGTTGGGGTGGGAGATGGCATGGTACCGCCGGTCGCGGTGCCATTGATGCCATCGCGGGCAATGTTATAGATATCAGGCGAACCCAGGCCCGTGGTCAGGTCATAGTTGGGTCCGGCCATGTAGTGCAGATTGTTGCCGGTGGTAACGTCATGGAAGGGCGCGTAGGTCTGCTGATTACTGGCGAGCTGGTAGAGCATAGGATTGATCCAGCCGACGCGCTGCTGACCATGCTGCTGCAGGAAATCGTTGAGCAGCGCCGCGCTACCAGCCCACAGGGGCGCGGCCGCGCTGGTGCCACCCACGGTTACATCACCCGAAGTGGGGCATCCGGAAGCGGCGACGGTACAGTAGACCGCGTAGCCCGAGGCTGGATCGGCATCGGCTGCCACGTCGGGTACCTCGCGCATACCGTTGCTACTCTGGTTGTCGACGCCGGGTCCCGTCTGCCAGTCCGGCTTGCTGAAGGTATTGCTGAGTCCACCGCCGCCGCCGGCGCCATTGGGACTACGCTGGGTATCGGTCGGGCTGCTCCAGGCGGACTCGCTGCCATAGTCGCCGCCGTTGGCTAGCTGCAGATGGGTGCCACCCACACCGGTCACGTAGGGATCGCTGGCGGGCGAATCAACGGCCAGGTTCAGATCATTGCAATCATAGGCGCCCGAATCGCCCGCGGCCGCGAAGACCGAGATGCCCTGCGCGGCCGCCTGCTTGAAGATGCCATCCAGCGTCTGCAGCTCAGCCGAACCCGACTGCGCCTCGCATTCGCCCCAACTGACGGAGACGACCTGCGCCTGATTGTCGGTGACGATGCGATTATAGGTATCGTTAACGCCCTGCGTCGAGTTTGGTCCCTCATAGATTAGCTGGTGCGCCTGGGGCGCGATCTCGTTAATAACCTCGATGTCGAGCTCCGCCTCGATCGCTCCCGCGCCGGCTGCGCCATTAGCTCCATCCACCAGCACATTGGTCAGATTGGGCTGGCTAAGATGGTGCTCGGTGGCGAACTGGCTAATATCGGCGGGCTGATAGCCATCTAATTCAAACACAGCCACCGCCTGGCCGTTTCCCTGCACGCCCGCCTGGTAGAGCGGATTGATATCATAGGCACCAGCCAGCTCATTCTGGGCGTAACCAGCGCGCGGGGTCGGAACTAGAGAGGATAACGGATGGAGCTTCACGCTGTCATCCAGACCTCCGATTGAAAGGATGACGGTAGATAAAGCGGCAGGGATCATAGGCGCGCTGGCATTGGCATAGAACGTGCGCGAGCCGAGCTGGTACTTCTGCATCTGAACCTGGAAGGCTGATTCCGCCTGAGACGCCGTACCATGCGCGTTGATCAGCAAACCGTTAGATGATACGCTATCCACCGTCAGACCCTGGCTGCGCAGATAATCAACCACCTGCTGACGCTGATCGGCCGTCGGACTGAACTGGGCCTCGAATTGTTGTGGCGTCAAAAAATGATGATACTGGGTGGAATGGGGATCAGATATGTTGCGCAACAACTGTGTCAGGACATCTTGATGCTGCAGGCGCAGCCCAATCGACAGATTGAGCATCTGTCCGGCATCGATCTCCCCTGCTTTCCTGGCCTGCTTCAATAGCGGCACGGACTGTCCCGCCATCGGGACGCGCTGCTCCGCCTGAGCATGGACCGCGATCGATATACCAGCAATAGCCATTCCTATAACCACAGCAGCTACCACCCACAACCACAGGATCTGTACGAGACGATGTTTCATGCAATTCTCCCGCTAAAAACCAACTGTACATGACATGGCTACAAATAACGTCTATAGGTGTAAGCCACTGGATAAAATGGAGTACGAGTGGCTACTTATGAGAGTAAACGGGAATTGTGGTCAGGCTTCGAGTTTTCGAGGTTACCGTAGCCAAAAAGACTAGTAATTGGCTGAGTTTTAACGTACACTTGGGGTAACAATTGTTACATAGATATGGCCAGAGCGGGATAGGAGTCGGTGGTGATATGGTCGATATATACATAGAAGCGAGACGATTCATGCTAGCCCTGCGTATCATAATTATGCCATAATTGTTAAGTTAAAAGCTATGGCATGTGAGCAAAAACTTTTGCCATAACGTATAATAAAAGCTCATTGGAAGCTCATTATTTTTAATTGCGAGAGGAAAAACGGCTGCATGACAACCATCGCATTTAACAACATAACCAAACGCTACAAGGGAATGGATGCCCCGGCAGTGGATGGGGTCACCTTTGTGGTTCCCGAAGGAAGCACATGCATGCTGGTAGGCACCTCTGGTTCGGGAAAAACCACCCTGTTGCGCATGGTGAATCGCTTAATCGAGCCAACATCAGGAGAAATTCTCTTCGATAATAAAAATGTGCTGCAGGAAAACCCTATCCAGTTGCGGCGTCGCATCGGGTATGTAATTCAGCAGGTCGGCCTGTTTCCGCATATGACGATCGCGGAAAACGTGCGCGTGACCGCCGACATCGCGGGGGGCTGGAACAAGCAAAAGATCAACCAGCGGGTAGATGAACTGCTGGACCTGGTAGGATTGGACCCGGCTGATTATCGCAAGCGCTTCCCTCGTCAGCTCTCCGGAGGTCAGCAGCAGCGCGTGGGCCTGGCCCGCGCCCTGGCTACAGATCCCGCGATCCTGTTGATGGACGAACCATTTGGCGCGCTGGACGCGATTACGCGCGCGCGTATGCAGGATGAGCTCCTGCGTATTCAGCGCGATGTGCATAAAACCATTCTATTTGTCTCACACGATATTGAAGAGGCTTTCAAGCTGGGCGACCAGGTTGCCGTGATGTCACAGGGCAAACTGATTCAGATGGGATCTCCGGTTGAACTGCTGGCGAAACCTGCCGATGAGTTTGTCAGTCAACTGGTGGGAGCGGATAATATCGTGCGCCAGCTACAGTATCTACCCATTGGCAGCACACTCGACAATCGACCAGAGGCCGTATCTTCAGCGCACTGGGGAGATGTTCCCGCGATTTCAAATCAGGCAACGTTATTCGACGCCCTCTTGAAACTCCTCGAAACCAATGCTCCCGCCCTTGCCACTGAAGATCCCCAGAACCAGGAAAAAACCAGATACATCACCCTTCCCGATATTAACCAGGCGATCACGCATTTGCGCAACGATGAAAAGTCGCGTGCCGCGTCAAGCATTTAGCTATGCCTGTGGTTGATGTATTAAAGGAGATCTATGAAATACTTGCTGAGTCCCTATAACTATGATCTGACCGATCCAACAAGCATTCCATACCTGCTGCTACAGCATCTCTACCTGGTTGGATTGACGATGTTGATTTCGCTGATCATCGCTATACCGGTGGGGATCTATGTGGCGCGCAACCGCTGGCTCTATACGCCGGTCATTACCTTTACCGGCGTGCTCTATAGCATTCCAGGCATCGCCCTGCTGGCCCTGCTGATCACGATCCCGGCGATTGGTCTGAGTCTGGCGACGATCATGATTCCGCTGGTCGCCTATACCCAGCTGGTATTGATTCGCAATACAGCGGCGGCCATCAATGGCATTGATCCGCTGCTGCTGGAGGTGGGACGCGCCATGGGGATGAGCCGCTGGCAGCTTCTGCGGCGTGTGACGCTGCCGCTGGCTCTACCGGTGATTATCGCTGGCGTACGCATCGCCACCGTGACCACGGTGGGAACGGCCTCGCTGGCTTCGCTGGTGGACCAGGGAGGACTGGGGGACCTGATCTTCAAAAATCTCACCAGCGGCGATCAGCAAGCTATCATCGCGGGTGCGATCCTCATGAGCCTGTTCGCCGTTGTTGCTGATATCCTGCTGCTCGGCGTCCAGATGCTCCTGAGCCGGGGCCGTAGCGCGACCGCCGTCGCATAGAAGGGGAGAAGTATGGGCGATTTAATCAATTTTATTCAGGATCCCGGCAATGCGTTTGCCGAACATACAATCGCATATCTGCAGATCTGCGCCGTCTCTATCCTCTTTGCGATCATCATCGGGGTGGTGCTCGGTGTGGCCGTCTCGCGCAGCGCCATCCTATCATTTATCGCCGTCAATCTCAGTGGTCTGATGCGCGCCATTCCGGTGATCGCGTTCTTGATCGCGGCGCTCCCCTATCTGGGAGTCGGCTTCAAGCCAACGGTGGTAGCCTTGATCGTGCTGGGCATTCCACCGATCCTGCTCAATACCTATACGGGCATTCGCGGCATCGATCCCTCGATCATCGACGCGGCCCGTGGCATGGGCATGACGCAGTGGCAGATCATCAGCCGCATTCAGACACCATTGGTGCTGCCGATCATCGCCGCTGGCATCCGTACCGCGTCGGTACAGATCGTCGCCACCGCCACCCTGGCTGCGATTATCGGAGCTGGTGGCTATGGTGAATACATCATCGATGGATTGAATAGATTAAATAATGTCGCTATTCTGGCCGGCGCTATTCCGGTAGCGATACTGGCCATTGCCGTAGAATTATTCATGAGCTGGCTGCAGCGCGCCCTGACCCCGCAGGGTCTGCGTGCTCAGGCTCAGACAAACTCATAAATAACCCACACGAGACACAGGCCGCCTCATACAATGGGGGCACGTTCAATGTGTCTTGTATCGACCTTATACTGTAATTGTTTGATTTTTCAGGAGGAAAAATGCCTTCAGTATTCCGCTCACTACGAGCAAAGACCCTTTTCGCGTTAGCCTGCGTACCTCTGTTACTGCTCACCGCCTGCGGCGGCTCCGGCGGTAGCAGCACAACAACAGGTGGCGGCGACACTAATAAGAACGCCAATATTTCCATCACCGTTGGTGGAAAGCTTGATACAGAGTCCAAACTGCTGACCAAGCTCTACACCCTGGTGCTCAGAGACGCGGGCTTCAAGGTGAACGAGAAGCCCGCCTTTGGTAACAATACCATCGTTTTCCAGGGCATCAAGAGCGGCGCCATCGACCTGTATCCTGAGTTCACGGCCACTGGCCTGGATGCCTTGAAAAAGACATCATCGCTGAACGATCAGCAGGATTACCAGACCGTGAAGGATGGCTTCAAGCAGCAGTTCCAGATCGACTGGCTGGACTATTCGCCGCTGAACGACACCTATGCCATCTGCACCAAATCGGGCAATTCCATGGGCCTGAAAAACATCTCGGACCTGGCATCGAAAGCCAAGCAGATTACCTTTGACCTGCCCAGCGATAGCAGCTATGTGTTCGACTACCTGAAACCAAAGTATGGCCTGACCCTGGAAAGCTTCAAGGCTGTGCATAAAGTCGACTACACCATCGGTTTCAAAGAGGTTGGCGGCGGTCAGTCGGATGCCAACTTCTGCTACTCCAGCGACAACGGCATCAACGCCAACAACCTGATCGCGCTGGATGACGACAAGCACGCATTCCCGGCCTACCATCCAGCCCCTATCGTTCGCGATAGCGTGCTGCAGAAGTCTCCGGACATCGCCACTGCTCTGAACGCGCTGGCGCCAAAGATCACCACCGACGTCAGCCTGCAGCTGCAGAAAGCTGTCGCCGACAACGTCAACTCTGGCATGTCACAGTCCAAAGCCATCACCGAGGCCGCGACCAAGTGGCTGAAGGATCAGGGCTTCTGTAAGAAGAACGGTTGCCAGTAAGCCTGTCAACGCCAGTTTTCTGACCACCAACCAGGGACCGCCATCCAGCATATGCTGGGCGACGGTCCTTCTCTCATTCAGAGGAGAGATATGGTGGCATCCTTTATTCATTATTTCAAGAGTTTAGCAGCACAGCCGGAAAGGATTCTTAGTGATGACGACAGCAATCATTGTCCTGGTGGTCGCGGTGGTTTTCGCGGGGGCACTGATGCGAGCCACCTTTGGATTTGGGGAAGCGGTCATCAGCATGCCGTTGCTGGCATTACTGCCGGTCAGTCTCCATACATCGATCGCGCTGATCGGACTGGCCGGTCTCACGGTGGCCGGAATGACCATCTCTTCTGGCTGGCGCCACATCGACCGCTCCGCCTTACTCATGCTGAGCATCGCCACGATCCTGGGCATTCCAGTTGGGCTGGCGCTGGTGAAGTTCGCTCCGGCGGCTATTATCACCAAAGCGCTGGGAGTTTTTCTGATTGGCTATAGCATCTATTCATTGATACGCGATGCCATCACCCAGACGGCTACGTCCCTGTTGCCGGAAAATAGATACTGGATTCTTCCATTTGGCTTCGCCGCCGGTGCCCTGGGTAGCGCCTATAATGTGACGGGCATCCCGGTCGTTGTGTATGGCACACTGCGCCGCTGGAATCAATCCCGCTTCCATGGCACGCTGCAGGCGCACTTCCTGATTGCCGGCATCTTTGTGGTCATTGGCCAGGCCCTCGGCGGCCTCTGGACCGGCAACCTGTTTCTGCTCTACGGACTCTCGCTCCCCGCCATCATCATCGCTACCTTGCTGGGCATGTTTCTCCACCGACGCATTCCAACCGAGAAGTTCAAACAATACGTATTCGTAATCATCCTGGTCCTGGGTGCTCTACTCTTGATCAATCCGAGCTAATCGCAATATGCGTAAGTCAGGGCATCGAGCAGGCCAGCGGTACAGGTTATCCATATGCAAGAACCTGCATATCAGCATCCAGCGGTTGTATACTGATTACGAATAACGAAACAAACAACAACTGATCAGTTTATCAAAAATAGTCGAATCATGTGACATTTAAGGAGTAGCTATGCGTTTAGGAGTACAGGTGCCCAGCTTTACCTGGTCGCAGGATCAGGGATTGATTGGGGATACATTTGCTACCATCGCCGCGCGCGCCGAACGCGCCGGCCTCTATAGTCTGTGGGTAATGGACCATTTCTTTCAGATCAGCATGGTCGGCCCAGCTGAGAATGAGATGCTGGAAGGCTGGAGCGCACTGGCCTTCGCCGCCGGACACACCAACCGCATCAAACTGGGTACGATGGTGACCGGCGTTACCTATCGCCATCCAGGCTTGCTGGTCAAGACCGCCACGACGTTGGATGTGCTCTCGCACGGTCGCGCCTACTTCGGCATCGGCGCCGCCTGGAATGAAGAGGAGCACAAGGGTCTGGGCGTCCCCTTCCCTCCCCTGGCCGAGCGCTTCGAGCGGCTGGAAGAGACCCTACGGCTCGCGCACCAGATGTGGTCCGGAGATGAGAAGCCATTCAATGGCACCCATTATCACCTGGAGCGGCCCCTCAACTCACCACTATCAGTACAGAAGCCGCATCCACCAATCCTGGTTGGCGGCAGCGGCGAAAAGAAGACACTGCGCCTGGTGGCTCAATATGGTGACGCCTGCAACCTGTTCGCCCGCATGGGCAAGGATGAATTACGGCGCAAGCTCGGTATCCTGCAGGACCACTGCCAGACCCTTGGTCGTCCCTATACCGACATTGAGAAGACCACCCTGGATACGCTGCACATTACAAAAGATGGACGCAATAATACGCTCTCACCCAACGCCGCCATCGATCTCTTCGGCAACCTGGCTGAGATGGGAATCGACCAGGCGATCTTCAACATGCCCAACGTATCCGACCCGGAACCCTTCGATCTGCTGGCCACACGCATCGTGCCCGAGGTAGAGAAGATCAAAGTAGCCGGCCGCTAACCAACCGGTAGCAAGAAAGAAAGGACCATCGATCCATGGCGCCACGGACGCAATTGAGCCTGGTTGAGAAGGATTTTGTGCTGCGCCTGCGCGTGGCGCGCCTGGCCACCTCCAATGAGCAGGGGAGCCCGACGCTGGTGCCGGTCTGCTATGCCTTCGATGGTACCCATTTCTTTACGCCACTGGACGAGAAGCCGAAACGTGTACCCGGCACGCAGCTGCGCCGGGTACACAACATCGAGGCGCGCCACGAGGCCAGCCTGCTCATCGACCAGTACAGCGACGATTGGAGCCAGCTCGGCTACGTACAGGTTTACGGCCATGCCGAACTAATCTATCCTGACCATCCGCTTCACACCCCGGCTATGAAACTCCTGCGCGAACGCTACAGCCAGTATCGCGATATGGCCCTTGAACAGGCCCCATTCATTATGCTCACGCCTCGGCGCATCCGCTCCTGGGGACCCGCGCTCCAGCCATAGAGTAGCGCCAGTCCATATCGCTTTTCTGTGAAATTCCCCATATCCTCACAACTACCTCACAACAGAACGCTTTTTGCCTATTGACAGTTTAAATATATTGATGCATGATATGGAAGCTTACCGGCCAGAAGATGCTGCATTTGGAGGAGGAGGAAATGTTATGTCCGCTATCTATAAATACCCTCGTACACCCCATATTGAAGGTTCTGGCATCCAGACAGGCGATGAGGATCTATCCATCCTGCCCTTTCGTGAGCTACGCGGCAAGCGGCTGGTGGTTGAAGAGAAGGTCGATGGGGCCAATAGCGCCATTAGCTGTGACGAAACGGGTCAGGTGCTCCTGCAGAGTCGCGGGCACTATTTAACCGGCGGTCCGCGCGAAGCTCAGTTCCAGCTGTTCAAAACCTGGGCCTATAGCTATAGCTCAGAGTTTCAGCGTGTGCTGACCGACCGCTATATCCTTTACGGCGAATGGCTCTACGCCAAACATACCGTCTTCTATACTGACCTGCCACACTACTTTCTGGAGTTTGATATCTATGACAAACACACGGCGACATTTTTAAGCACCGAACGACGCCAGAGCTTCCTGCGGCAGTTACCATTTGTGGTCTCGACCAGGGTGCTCTATCAGGGCCGGCTCCAAAGGATTCAGCAGCTCCAGGCAATGCTGACACGCTCTCCCTATATCGCTGATGATCATCTGGACCGCCTGCGCGCCCTCTGCGAGGAAAAGCAACTGCGCAGCGAGCAGGCCATCAAAGAAACCGATCCCAGCAACCTGATGGAAGGTCTCTACATCAAAGTCGAAGAGGATGGCTGTGTGCGGGAACGCTGGAAGTACGTGCGTAACAGCTTCAGACAGGCTATCCAGAGCTCAGACACCCATTGGATGAATCGCCCAATCATCCCCAATCTCTTACAGCCAGGGACCTCTCTATTTTCAGAGAGTGCCTGACCCTCGTCATATAGAGAGGGGCTCGTGAGCGCCCCCACACGCGCGTCCGCTGCGCGGCCGCGCCTTTTTGGTGTGGTGGTGCAGCAGGGGCGCATTTGCGCTCCTGCTGCACCACCACACCAAGGAAGAATGAGGTGTTGAATGATATATACGCCTTATATGCAGCCGCCCGTTCAATCAGGTGAAAGTCTCTTTCCGTATTGTCCACGGCCAGACAACCAGTGGCATCTGAATTGGAAGGCCCTACAACAACAATTTTCGTGGCTACAGGCAATGGATGGCGTACCACAATATCCAGCCTACCATGCCGAGGGTGATGTGCTGATCCATACGCATATGGTCGCGGACGCGCTGGTCCAGCATGAACAGTGGCGTTCATTGCCAGTGGATGAACGCCAGCAGTTGTTTGCGGCCGCTCTCTTGCACGACGTAGGCAAACCTGCCTGCACAAAAATCGAGTCGGACGGTATGATCAGTTCGCGCGGTCATGCGCGCCGTGGCGAGTTTCTCAGTCGGCGCATCCTCTGGACCGGCAAGGAACTGACAAATCCTGTACCCTTTGCGCAGCGCGAGTATATCGCGCGCCTGGTACGCCTGCATGGCCTGCCGCTACAGTTCTTGAACCGGAGCAATCCAGAGAAGGCAGTGATTGAGGCCAGCCAGAATGTGCGTCTGGACCACCTGGCATTATTGGCCGAGGCCGATGTACGTGGTCGCATCTGCGCCGATCAAGCTGAACTACTGGAGCGCGTCGAGCTCTTCCGCCTGCTGTGCCAGGAGCAGCAGTGCTATACAGCACCACGGGCCTTTGCGTCTGATTACAGCCGCTTCGTTTATCTGCATAGTACGCAGGGCTATCCCGACTACAAAGCGTACGACGATACCGACTTTGAAGTTGTATTGCTATCAGGCTTACCGGGAGTCGGCAAAGATTACTGGCTGCGGCACCACTACGCCTCCTGGCCTACTATCTCACTGGATGCCATTCGCAAAGAGCTGAAAGTTACAGCCCTGGACGATCAGGGCCACGTCGTACAACTGGCGCGTGAACGGGCGCGCGAATACATGCGCCAGAAGCAGTCCTTCGTCTGGAACGCTACCAATACCACCCGCTTATTACGACAGCAACTAATCGATTTTTTCATTTCTTATAAAGCTCGCACCCATATCGTATATTTAAATGCCCCTTACGACGTCATACTAAAGAGGAATGGTGAAAGGAGCACCAGCATCCCTGTAGCCGTTATTGATAAGCTTTTAGACAAACTGGAGGTGCCTGACGTCACAGAGGCCCACCAGGTTGAGTGGATCAACAACCACTGACTAGAGAGGAGCGCATCCGCCAGCTATCCTGAACAGACAGTAAAATCAGGACAAATATCCCAACATGTATCCCTATCGCAGTGAGAGTTGAGGAAAGGTTATTTCCCGCAACAATCCCGGGTCAAACAGGCATCGATATGGTCGCTGTTATTTATAGCTATTTTGCAGCGAACCTGCTCACCTGGCGATCCGTATCTTCGAGGAGTTCAACATGTTCGCGAACATCCGACACCGCTATCGGTTCATAACACTCATCCTTTCTGGCGTCACAATATTGACGCTCATAATGAGCGCCTGTACGCCGGCTGGCACAGCGAATAAACCATCTCAGACCAACAATACAGCCGTTACCAATGGGGGAACCTGGATCGACGATCTGGTCAATGAACCAGACTCGTTTATCCCCAACGCAACGGTACAGACCTTCGCCCAGATGGTGATGCAGGCCCTGTATACACCGCTCTTCATCGGCGATGCCCAGGGGCAGATTCATCCAGGGCTGGCCACGCGCATACCGACAGTCGCCAATGGTGATATCAGTCAGGACCAGAAAACCTGGACCTTCCATCTACGTCCCAACCTGGTCTGGTCCGATGGACAACCACTGAACGCCGATGATGTGTTATTTACCTGGCAGCTCTGGAAAAATCCCAAATTTGCCGCATCAAATACCAATGTCATCAATCATATTCAATCGGCCGAGGTCTCATCCGATAAGCTGTCGATCACTTTCCATCTTAAAGATGCCTTTGCTCCATTCTTGACCGCCTGGACCGATGGTGGCTATGCACCCATCCCCAAACATCATTTTGAAAGCATTCCACCGGACCAGATCAAGAAGTCGGCCGATAACCGCTTCCCTAGCGTGGTGAGTGGACCATTTATGATGTCAGAAAGCAAGCCCGGCGACCACTACACCGTTGTACGCAATCCCAAATATTATCGCGCCTCCGAGCATCTACCGCACCTGAACAAGGTTATCTTCCGAGCCGTTGGCAACCAGTCTACGGTCCTGGAGGACCTGAAGTCGGGGGCAATCGATTCGGCCTGGTTCCTGGATGCCTCAAAGATCCCTGCCTATAAGAAGCTCAGCAACTACCAGTTGATCCAGACGACTTCGGCCGGCTACGAGGCGATCCATTTTAATGAGAACAATCCGGCGCTGAAGGATGTCAATGTGCGGCAGGCGGTGGCGATGGCCATAGACCAGAAGCAGTTGATCCAGGTAGCGCGCCTGGGGGCGGCCCAGCCCATCTGCACCGATCACAGTGCGGCCTACAAACCCGGCTATCAGGAAGACGCGAAATGTCCCGCGCTTAATGTCGACGGCGCCAACCAGCTGCTGGATAAAGCGGGCTGGAAGATGGGAGCGGATAAGGTGCGGCAGAAAAATGGTCTGCGCCTGGAGTTCCAGTATTCTACCACCGCTAATAACGCCTGGCGTGAAGAGGATGAGACGATCATCCAGTCCGATCTGCAGAAGATCGGCATCAAGATAGATATTCATAACTATCCAGCCTCAACCTTCTTCAGCACCTTCTTACAGAGTGGCAAAGCGGGCAGCTATGACATGGCGGAGTGGACCAGTAGCTATAACTATGATGCCAATGATGCGGCTAACTATGCCTGCGATCAGATCGGCAAATCGAACTTCAACTGGTACTGCAATCCAGCACTGGATGCCCTGTTCAGCAAAGAGCAGCAGACAACCGATGCCAATGCACGCCAGCAGGTCTTTAACCAGATTCATGATATCCTGTTGAAGGATTATCCAACCGTAACCCTGTTTAGTGCCAATGACCTTTCCGTCGCGATCAATGGTACCCACAACTACAAGCCGGGTCCGTTCGTAGCCTCGGAGACGGTTGGTATCATGGATTGGTGGTGCGATAACGGGAATTGTCCCGCCAAAGGCTAGTAGAGTTGTGAAGGTTGTGGCGTCATGACGCCACAACCTTCACAATACCAATAAAAGAAGGAAGCTGTCTATGGGACAATACTTGATACGGCGGCTGCTACAGGCTATTCCGTTGTTGATTTTGACCTCAATCTTGATGTTCCTGCTGATCCACGCCATACCGGGTGGGCCGGATGCTGTGTATGATAATCCAAATCTGGACCCGGCGGGTCGGCAGGCGTTGCGCGCCAGCTTTGGCCTCAACGATCCGCTGCCGGTACAGTATCTGAAGTGGATCGGCAACGCGCTGCACGGCAACTTTGGCAACTCGCTCTACACCAGCCAGCCAGTCAACGAGGTACTGGCCCAGCGCTTTCCGGCCACACTGGAGCTGTTCGTCACCGCCTTTGTGCTTTCACTCATCCTGACAGTTCTGCTGGGCACCCTCTCGGCTGCCCATCAAGGCAGATCGACGGATTATACTATCACGACCCTGGCTTATTTTGGGATCTCAATGCCCATCTTCTTACTTGGACTGATCATGCAGGATGTATTTGCCTCAACCTTGAACTGGCTGCCGCCATCGGGAACGGCGACCCTGGGCTATACGTTTAGTCCGTTCAACGCCTTTCTGGATCACCTGATGCACCTGGTAATGCCGATGATCGTGCTGGCCGTTACCTTTACAGCGCGCTGGAGCCGCTACCTGCGCACCAGTATGATCGATGTGTCCCGGCAAGATTATATGCGGACGGGGCGCGCGAAAGGAGTGGCTCCGGGCAGGCTGCTGCTGCAGCACGCGCTACGCAACGCTGTCATTCCCCTGATCACGATCGTGGCTATCGATTTCGGCTCGGTCGCGGGCGGGGCCGCCATTACCGAAGGCGTTTTCGCCTGGCCGGGCATGGGACAGCTCTTCATCGATTCGCTGAATCGGCGCGATTATCCGGTCCTGTTGACAGCCTTGCTGTTAAGCGCGATCTTCGTCATTATCTTTAACTTGATCGCCGATATTCTCTACGGCGTGATGGACCCACGCATCCGCTATGCATAATTGAAAGGCAGGTCCACCATGGATACATCTGAACAGGTCCAGATACCCGAGGAAGATTTTGAACTGCCGCAGGAGATGACAGCCGAGCTCACCCAGCAGAGGCGCAGCCAGGGAAGGATCATCTTTGATCGCTTTGTGCGCAACCGCGTGGCCACAATTGGCGCGGTCTTTCTGATCATCCTGGTCATCTGCTGCCTCTTCATACCGCTCATACCAGGACATGACAGTCCCAACGCGGTGGGGCAGACCACGCCGTTCGCCGGCGTTTCCTGGCAATATCCCTTCGGGGCCGACAATCTGGGACGTGATACCTTCGCACGCGCCATGATCGGTGGGCGCATCTCGCTACTGGTCGCCTTGAGCTCCATGCTTATCTCGATTCTGCTGGGTACGCTGATCGGGGCGCTGGCCGGCTACTATGGGGGCTGGATCGACAATATCCTGATGCGTCTGACCGACACCATCCTCACCATTCCACTCTACCTGCTACTCTTCGTGCTCTCGGCAACCTTCGCTGATGGGACCCCGACCAGCGTGATCTTCCTGATCGCCATCTTTGGCTGGACCACCTCGGCGCGCCTGGTACGTGGTGAATTCCTGGCCTTGAAGCAGAGAGAATTTGTGCAGGCGGCCGCCACCATTGGAGCGCGCGGTTCCCGGCTGATGTTCTATCATATCCTGCCTAACGCGGCGGGACCCATCATCGTCAACGCCACCTTGCTGGTGGGCAGCAACATCATCCTGGAATCGGTACTCAGCTTTTTCGGCTTCGGCGTCAGCATCCCGATCGCCAGTTGGGGCAGCATGATCAATCAGGGACGCGACTACTTTGACTCATCGCCGCTCTTGATCCTGATCCCTGGCATCCTGATCTTTCTCACGGTGCTTAGCTGCAACCTGGTCGGAGATGGCCTGCGCGACGCCCTTGATCCACATATGACCGAGCGATAAATATGGTGCCCCCTTTATGGTTAAAGCCTGCCATCACTCCTGAGGGGGCATACCCACATTTTTAAGGAAAACCAGGCATATTGTAAAATGGAGGGTACAATGGTATACTCATTGCATTGATCGTCGTCCCTTATGGTTGAAAGGAGGTGTGCTGGATGAACAGATTTCTCGTTTCGATGGGGTTATGCACCTCAGCAACTATGGGGGTAGCAGGTGGCTCATATTCTAAGAAGCAGGACTTGTTAAACTAACAGCAGATCGTTCCATTGCTGTGTAGCGCTCAAAAACTCGATGCTTCTTTTTGCCTGATAAACTGGTGATTCTCCCTCTGTCTCTGCGAAGTGCATAACCAACCTCTCTCATGAATTGGCTCTCAGGAGCTATCTTCAACCATTCAAATCTCTTCCAGGGGTAGTTTTTGCCCGATAACCAGGTAAGAAACGAGAAATAGCAATGAACAGACAGTATAGTCCTCTTCCCCAAAGCAGTGAGACATTTGAGCAGTTACAGTGGACACAAATCGAACCATGGTATCGTGAGCTGATAGCAACGCCACTGTCAGATGAAACGCTGGAAGCGTGGCTGAAGCAGTGGTCGCTGTTGAGTGCGCTGGTCAGCGAAACAAATACCTGGTTGGAAATCGCAACCACTCGCGATACAGCCGATGAAACAGTCTCACAGCGCAGGCAGCGCTTTCTGGATGAAATCTTTACATATGTGCAACCCTTTGAGCAACAGATCAAACAGCAATTACTGGATAGTGGTCTGCACCCCGCGGAACTCACCATCCCTCTTAGCAAACTACGCGCGGACGCGCAACTTTTCCGCTCGGATAATATACCTCTACTAAATGAGGAGAAGAAACTCGGCGAAACATATATGAGCATCAATGGATCTCAGATAGCACAATGGGAAGGGAAAGAGGTTCCCATCTCTTCGCTTCTTTCTATCATCCAGAGTCCCGATCGCGAACGACGCAAGCAGGCATGGAAAACATTCCAGGCACGCAAGAGCGAGGATTATGTGGCCATCAATGAGGTCTGGCGGCAAAGCGTGCAGATTCGTCAGCAGATAGCACGCAATGCAGGCTACAACAACTATCGAGATTACCGCTGGCAACAACTCTATCGTTTCGATTACACTCCTACCGACTGCAAAATGCTGCACGAAGCGGTTGAGCGCGTCGTTGTTCCGCTGGCCGTCCGGTTAGCAGAAAAAAGGCGCCAGTTACTGGGAGTCGAGACCCTACGTCCCTGGGACCTTACCGTCAACGCGCGAACCAGCGCCGAGCCGCGCACAATTAGAGATATTGAGAAGCACCTGCGTCAATGCGCTCGTATGTTTGGGCAGATCGACCCGGCGCTAGGCAGCTATTTTACTAACATGATTAAAGAGCGCTGCTTCGATCTGGATGAGCGGCCTGACAAAGCACCCGGTGGATATAATGCGATCCTGGATGTCAAACAACTACCATTCATTTTTGGTCATGCGATGAATATTCAGGATATCTTATACCTGTGCTGTCACGAGGCGGGGCATGCCTTCCACGCATTTGAGGCGCGCCACCTACCCTATCTGCACCAGCGCAGCGAAACAATGATTCCGATCGAGTTTGGAGAGGTAGCCTCAACCAGTATGGAATATATTGGCGCCATGCACCTGGCTTCTTCCGGAATATGTACAGAGCAAGAAGCACACGCTATCCGCTTGCAGCATCTAGAAGAAACGATAAGAGATCTCACAAGAATGATGCGTGGCGACGCCTTTCAGCATTGGGTGTATGAGTATCCAGAACAGGCAGTAGAACCTGAAGCGGTCGGCCAAAAGTGGGTAGAGCTAGGCAGGCGCTTTGAGCCCTACCTCGATTGGCGCGAGTTGGAAAGCTTCAACAGCCACGGCTGGCAGCATACGCTGCACTTCTTTCTAGTGCCATTCTATTATATCGTGTATGCATTCGCCACCATTGGTGCGCTTCAGGTCTGGCGCAACTACATACGTGATCCCAAAGCCGCTATCAGACGCTATCGCTATGCTCTGTCGCTAGGTGCTACGCACTCACTCCCTGATCTGTACACAGCCGCAGGCGCAAAGTTTGCCTTCGACACGGAAACCCTGCAAGATGTGGTGCAGTTCATCACAGCGCAAATCACAGAACTGGAAATGTAAAACAACCTGTACATGTGCCTTTGAGGGCACATGTACATTTAAAAGGCGGGCAGGCGTTTGGTGGTGCGCAACGTCTCAATCAGAGTGGGGAAGCCAACGCGATCGGCCAGGGCGCGCATGCGCCGAAAGCCATCGCCATAAATAGGGTCGGTGTTGCGCTCTTTGCTCAGGCTATGGTAGCGGCCCTCGTGGGTATTGGTTTCCTGGTAGTAGCGATAGGAGAGTAGTTCGCAGAAGCCTTCTTCAGCCCAGGATGGCAGCTGGTGGATGCCGTTCACAATCAGCCAGACATGGCCGAGCTCGTGGATGGTCACCCCCTGAAAAAGGATCGCGGGCAGGCCCTGGAGCACGGCGATCCCGTTGATCTCGGTGCGGATCAGGCGTCCATTCTGGGTATACATGGCGCTGGTCGTCGCGCCCAGGGAATGTCCGATGTTGCCTTCGCGCAGCAGGTCGTTCAGATGGGCGCGCCCGCATAGGTCCAGGCTGAGGCGCAGATTGTTATACATCAAGCCCTGGCTGTTCATCCAGCGGATGACGCGCGAGAAGAGTGGTTTAGCTTCGGTCGAGCCCTCAATGGCGCTACTGCGGCATACGGAACAGCGAATGGCCTCGGCGCCGGGCTCCTGCTGCTGCGGTGGAACCAGGCGACCACAATAGGCGCAGTGGGGGAACTGCTGCTCGTGCTCGCGACAAAATTTCTGGCCCCAGTAGTCAACCAGAAATTCGCCCACCAGGGGCCTGTGGCAGTAAACGCAGCGAGGTGCGATCTGGCGATTGTAGCACTCGCTATGATAAGGAGCCCCCTGGTGAACCTGGAAAGTACTCCCCTGGATTATCTGACCACAGCCCGCACAGATAAAGTGCTCAGGATGCCAGGTCGCCCCCAGAGCCCTGAGGTAATTGCTCCAGATCGGCTGTCCACAGCCCTTACAAACTGGTTGTACTGCGCCCATGTTGCCTGCTTCCTACTGCAGATAATGTAGCTTGACTCTGCTTCGCCTGCCCTTATATTGGCAGACGGTAATAATCGTAACGGCTCAGTTGCACGAAGCCACAGGAGGTATAAAGACCCAGCGCATGCTCGTTTTCAACCGCCACCTCTAACACGATATTTATCGGCCCGATTTTCAAGATCTCATGCAACGCGTAGATCAGCATCTGCCGCCCATAACCGCGCTTCTGATACCGGGGCAGTACACCGACGCCCGCGATATAAGCCTCGCGTTCACTTCTAAACACATCAATCTTACCAACCACCACACCATCGACGCTGGCCAGATAGAAAGCGCGCTGCTCATCGGTCAGCAGCCTGGTCGAGTACCAGTCAACTTCATCCTCCGGCATCGCAAACGCGGCTGCGGTAATCAGCTTCAAGGTGGCACGATCAGCCAGACCGGCGCGGCGAAATTGGAGCGGAGAAGAGGCTGACAGATCCGGTGGCTGTGGCGCTTGAAAAGCCATCTTATACTCAGAATGATCATATTGTGGCTGCAGTGCTGCTACAAAGGCCTGTCCAGATGCGGATTGATGTTCGACGATAAACAGCAGCGAGGGCAATTGCCGTCTCTGACATTCTTTACGCGCGGCCTCAAGCAAGGTTGCAAAAATGCCACGGCGGCGCCAGGCGGGCGCAACCATGCCGCTGACCTCGGCCTCCTGGCTATTAAAACAAAAGATCGGCAGGTAGCCAACCAGTTTGCCCTCTTCATAGTACAAAAAATCATTACTCTCATCCTGCGGGCGCTTCTGCAGGCTATTCCAATTCAATTTGAGATCTAAATGCTCATACGCGTTACATTCGTCGGCCAGATTACGGATCGCGCTCAGTTCATCCTGACTTAATCCTTGCGCGATATACAGACCCTGTTTACTACTCATTCAGCTATGTCTATTCTTTCTCTATTCATACTAACCATCGCATTGCCCCAACATCATCTATATACTATGCATCATACAATGAAAGCGAAAAAAAGTATAGAAAAAGCTGCACCCTTTACCGGAATAATGGGTAGATCTCGAAGAATACCGCTCATAAATAGGGTATTTGACAGTTGCCAAAAATCTGTAATTATGTTATGCTATCTATAAATATCTGTAGGTGGTTTTCAATCCAGTGAAAGAAGAAGAACCGAAGCTGTTGCGAGTCAGCCGTGCGGCTCACGAGTTGGGATTACATCCTTTCACCGTGCGCAAATGGGTGAAAGCTGGCAAAATCCAGGCGATCCGTGTGGGAAACGAAGCGCGTATCCCTCGGTCGGAAATCGAGCGACTGGTGGGGAAAATTGATGGCCGTCTGCTCGTCCTCTATGGGCGTGTGAGCGGGCATGGACAAAAAGACGACTTGGACATTCAACTCCAGCGTCTTCACGTGTGGGCAGCAAACGAACGTCGTGGACAGGAACTGTTGGTGCTCTCCGATATTGGCTCAGGACTCTCCGCCTCCCGCAAGCAGTTGCGGCGGCTTCTCACGTTGGTCTGTGAAGACAAAGTGAGGGAAGTCGCTATCACCTACGAAGATCGCTTAACACGCTTTGGGCAAGAATACCTGGAAACGCTTTTTGCCTCCTTCGGCGTCACCCTCACGGTGTTGGAACCAGGAGAAGAGAAAACGCCAGAGCAAGAACTGACGGATGATCTGCTGGCCGTAATCGCCTCGTTTTCAGGGCGACTGTATGGCATGCGTTCTCACAAACAGAAAGAGCTCTTGAAGTGCGCACAGGCCGTGATCAACAATCCCTGAGCTATCCGCTGCGTCTGCCGGATGAGATCCAGGCGGATGCACTGCGACTCCTCGATACGTCCCGTGAGGTGATCAATCTCACGGTTACGGCTCTATGGGAGCGCCTTGACGAGTTTGCCACGCGCAGCAACAGGTACGCCTACAAACAGATTGAGGAGATGATGGCTCCCCCCCTTGCTCATGGTCATCGGCAATGGCGTTGCGAGGCTGAGCAAGCAGGAAGGATTCTTCGGGGGCAAGCCGAGCGCAAACAGCAGTTCGCGCTGGTTCTCCCTCTGCTCGAACAAGGAATGATCCAGCCCAAAACAGAGACGAAACGGGCTGGAAAGAAGCGGAAGGTTATCAAGCAAGCATTGACCGATCTGTGTGAGATCAATTCAGATGGAGGAAACGCGGTCGAACTGCAAAGCCTGATCGAGCAGGCGTGCAACTTTTACCTGGCAAACGGCTGTTTCCCCAGCACCTACGAAGAGATGCAACCGATTCCCGTGCTCAAAGCAAGCATCTTACCGTATGCTGGCGACGATGGACCAGAGATGGGGCAAACCTATCGCATGAGCTATGATCTTGATCAGAAGCGTCTCACACTTGCCTTGCGTACTCCCGATGTGCAGGGAACATGGGGACGGAATTGGCGCGAGAAGGCCGTTCAGATGAAGCTGCCTGACTTCGTGGTGGGGCGAGCAAAAGCTGGGCATCCACTCGCTCCCACGTTGCGAGAAATCGTCGAGGCTGATGGCGTTCGCTCCGCCGTGCTGGATTTCATCATCGAGGTTCCGGTGGACGAGTCGGCCCCCTTTGCAGAAATTCAGACGGTCCTGGGCTTCGATTGGGGCGTCAGGGTGCTGGTGACCGCCAGCGTGGTCGATCTCGACGGCCACCAGATCGGGCGTCCGTTCTTTCTCAACACCGGCCCGTTTGATGGCCGACAAGCTCGTTTGCGTCGCCAAATCGACCAACTCAAAGCCAATGTGGCCCGACTGGAACAGCAACGGGATCGATATCCCTCTGGCGATCCCAGGCGCAAACCCTCAGAGGAAGCGCTTTCCATCGTGCGCCGGGAGATCAGTCGGTGCTGGCGGAAGTACGAAGCCAGAAATAACGACCTGGCGCACCTGGCAGCCAATATCCTGCTGGTGTTGGCAACTGCCTTTGATTGTCGGCTGATCGCCGGAGAATCCCTGAAATCGATGAAGTCAGCTGGACGCGGGCGCGGAGCAAAAGGGCGCTGGAGAAACTGGCGCAATAACTCCCAGGTGCGTGGGGAACTGTGGCGGGTGCTACGCTACAAATGTTTCCTTGCTGGGATACGTCTCGAATGGCAGCAGCCTCGCCATACTTCGCACACCTGTCCTCGCTGTGGCAGCCCCGCCAACACCTTTCGTTCCCCTGAACATCGCTCATCCGTGAGCGAGTGGGGAGCCTGGCTCTCCTGCTCCCATCCACAATGCCTCTGGAATGGTTCCAGAGATTATGCCGCTTCCGTAAATATCGCCCGCTTGGGCGCAGCCTTGATTCGTCATGCATACACCACCGGACGGGTAAAACACCTGGTCATCACGAACCCGTCGGTTCAACCCGTTTCCTACATGGGAATGTGGGCGGCGCTACGGTTACCGCCGCTGGTCCTTCGGGACCACCTGATGCACTCAGGACGAATCTACTGCAATGGGTGGAAAGTATCCGTGAAGCTCCGTTCGTCGTATGCCACACCCATCATGCTTCGATTCTGTGGCTAAGGCAAACAAAAGTTAAGGATAACAGCACTTAATAGTAGATTTTAGTAACGGTATGAAGCCGGTATCGGGGTCGATTCGTGTCAAAGGTGTGTACGGTAAGCAGGCTATCAGCCAGTTAGTTTTCGACATTCAGGAGGACAAAAAGATGCCTGAGAAGAAACCGCTTAAGGGTGTAGGCCCCAAGGAAGAACGCGAGTACGAGCACATCAAAGAATCGGCAAAGAAGAGTGGTCGCTACGGCGATCGTGCCGAGGAGGTAGCGGCCCGCACCGTCATGAAACATCATAAAGAAGAGCACCACAAAAAAGGTGAATAGTAGATTGGACACAAAAAAGCAGGAGCATATACATGCTTCTGCTTTTTTGTGTCCAATCTACTTTACTGCTAAGTTAAAAAAGACTAGCTGCATCTTGCAGGTTCCGTGATATACTGTTGGAGAGATATCCAGTACAATATATTTATAGGACGCCCATAGCCAGAAGATGATCTCCTATTATAGGAAGCAGGAATACGCATGCTCAATTTGGCATCAGTCAAGGCAGTCAATAGCTCACGTTTTGCCCAGCGCTTCATCCGTCCGCGTTACGATTCCTATTGCTTCTCCAATCTTCCCGCGACGATTCAGTTTCTGCTGACAGGAGAAGGGCAGAGCGCACTGCCCCTTGATGTCTTTGGCGACCTACCTACCCGTTACGATACGGTGGTGCTCTTCTTTATCGATGCCTTTGGCTGGCGCTTCTTCGAAAAATACGTGGATAAATATGAGTTGCTGAAAACGTTTATGGCGGACGGTATGGTCTCAAAGATGACATCACAGTTTCCGTCGACGACGGCGGCTCACGTTACCTGCATCCATACCGGCCTCAACGTTGGTCAGAGCGGCGTCTATGAGTGGAACTATTATGAGCCCCTGGTCAACGATATCATCTCGCCACTGACGTTTTCGTTCGCGGGCGATAAGCTAGCGCGCGATACCATCAAGAGCTCTGGCATCGCGCCAACGGCCTTCTTCCCGCGCCAAACCTTCTACCAGACACTGAAAGAGAAGGGCATTGATTCACATATCCTGCAGTACCAGGCCTATACCCCATCAACCTATTCAGATATCGTTTTTCGCGGGGCCGAGGTTCATCCATACAACCTGATATCCGACGCTTTTAGCAACCTGAGCGACATGCTCAAACGCCCACACAAGAATCCCAGCTACTACTTCCTCTATTTCGATCGCATCGATACCACCTGTCACAATTACGGTCCTACATCCAAACAATTGGACGAGGCAATCGACCACTGCCTGAAGCAGATGAATGAGCTCTTCTTGCAGAGCACACGGCACAGCAGCGGCAAGACCCTGTTTATGATGACAGCAGACCATGGACAGGTAGAGGTCAGTCCGTACAACACCTATTACGTCAATCAACAGATGCCGATTATCAATCGCTACCTCAAGACCAATAGTCGCGGCCACGTGCTGGCGCCGGCCGGCTCGGCGCGCGATATGTTCTTACATATAAAAGAGGAATACCTGGAGGTTGCGGTGAACGAGCTGCGGCAGAGGCTGACGAACAAGGCCGATGTCTATCTGACGCGAGATCTGCTGGCCCAGAACTTCTTTGGCCTGCAGAAGCCTTCGCGCACCTTCATGGATCGCGTGGGCAACGTGGTTATTCTCCCCTACAAACGTGAGACCGCCTGGTGGTATGAGGAGAACAAGTTCAGCATGCACTTCCTGGGCCATCACGGTGGCCTGACGCCCGAGGAGATGGAGATTCCACTAATGCTGATGGCGCTTTAACTAAGACTCTCCACATCGATTGTTACCATCTTATGTACATTTCCTTGGGCCGAGGAGGAAGCGCCCGCAAGGGGCGCACCTACGATGTTTATCTGGGAGGGAAGCGCCCGTGGGGGGCGCTTCCCTTGCGTTTATTCGTAGCGCAGGACCTCCAGGGGGCGCACGCGTACGGCGCTCCAGGCGACGCAGACGGCGATGAACATCGAGAGGACCACGGAACCCAGGACGAGCGCCAGCACGATGGTAGTGTCGACGACGAAGGTGGCGTTAAAGGCAAATTTGCCGAGCATCCAGGTGATAAGGGAGGCCAGGACCATAGCGACCAGGGCACCCATGCCACCAACGAGACCATTTTCTAGCATGACCTCGCCCAGGATAGTGCGGCTGGTATAGCCGACCGATTTGAGGATGCCCAGTTCGCGCCTCCGCTCCAGCATGGCCAGAGCCACGGCATTGGCGATGATGATGATGCCCGCCAGCAATGTCAGCGAGGCGATCGTGGTCAGGGTCAGCAGAATATCGTTGAGCAGCTGGTTGATAAAATCGGTCAGGCTGGCCAGGTTGAGCAAGAAGGCCTTGGGGACCGTCTGCCCGATCAGGTCGACCGCGCTATTCAGCTTGTTGGGATCGATCTTCATGTAGAAGACGGTTTGATCAAATCCGGATGGGGTCAGGGCTTTGACCGTGTCGGTGGTGCCCAGGATCGGCTCGAAGTTGGCACCCAGCGTCTTCTGATCGTAGAAGCCTACCACGGTAACGGTCTTAGTGCTGACCTGGTCAACCCCGACCAGGGTAATCTTGTCGCCAACCTTAAGCTTTACGCCGTTTAAGCGGGAGAGTGACGAGCGAACCAGCACGTTATTGGTACCCGCGTCATTGAGGCTCAGGTTGCGTCCCGTCGTAATATCGATAAAGTTGAGCGAGGGCAGCTGATTGTTGCCGACGTTGTACCCCTCGACGCCATTGGTGAGCGAGAGCAGCTGGCGACGCGCCTGCGTTCCACTGGAACCAGTGACAAACGAGGCGAACGGCTTGCCATTGATGGTCGCCGGAACCGTCGAGGCCAGCGTATGCTCCTGATATGTGCTCAGTCCGTTCAAGCGCGGCAGAACTCCATTGAGCTTCTGGGTATCATCGTTTGAAGTAATGGCATAGACGTTATAGTTCAGCGTATGGGCGATCACCTCGTTGACCTGCGTGCGCAGATTCTGTCCCAGTGCCAGGATCAGGCCGATAGTGAAGATGCCCACGAACAGGGCGACCATGGTGGTGGTAGTGCGCGCCCGCTGGCGACCAAGGTTGCGCAGAGCCATCTTGGTCGAAGCCTTCAGGGTGCGCGGGACGAACATGATCAGGAAGCCGAGCAGCGCGAAGCCCATGAATATCAGGCCATAGGGTGGCGCGACGCGATAGAGTCCGTAGGCGATGGCACCCACAGCCAGCACCAGCAGGATCTGCCAGAAGCTGAAGCGCTCCGGCACCGGCAGGCGGCTAACCAGCACGATCATCAGGCTCAAGACCAGGCTGAGCAGACCCAGGAAGATGAAGATGCCATAGACCGAGATCGCTCCCAGGCGCACATCGCCGTTGAGGATCACGATTGAAAGGATGCAGAACAGAACTGAGAGCACGAGTAGCAGAATGACGGTCAGAGCCTTGCTACCCACGCCGCGCCCCTCGGGCATTTCACGAATCACGTTCAGGGGACGAATATTGGCGGCCTGTACGATCGGCAACAGGCCAAAGATGAGGGAGGTCGATACGCCGATCACCACGCCCCCGATGATTGTAAACCAGTCCAGCACAAAAGGCACATTCAGACCAAAGTTCTGCTCGACAAAGTTGCGCACCAGGTAGCTGATGCCGGTGGCCGCAGCGGCTCCCAGCAATCCGCCAACCAGACCCAGCAGGGCCGCCTCCAATCCAAATAACAGATAGAGGTCCAGACGGCGATAGCCAGTCGTTTTGAGCATGGCGATCTCGGTACGCCGACGAGAGAGCAAGACCTGCATGGTATTGACGATACCGACACCACCGATCAGCAGAGCCAGTAGTCCGGCGATCTCCAGAAACTTACGAATATTATCGATGATCGTCTGCTGCTGCTTCAGTACATCGGCCGCCGTCTGCGTGGTCGCGATCGGGAACTGCTGCTGAATCTTCTTGACGGCGGGGTCAATCTTGGACTGCTCGGCCGTCACATCGACGGTATCGTAGGTCACAGGAGATTTAGGGGCGGCAGCGGTATAATCGCTCTGCGAGACCAGGACCACGCTGCCCGACTGGGCCAGCACCCCGGTCTCGGAGGCGATTCCCACGATCTTCGCGTGGATCACGCGTCCGGCCTGTCCTCGGCTGCCGCCACCCACGGTGATGTCCAGCTTATCACCCAGCTTACCTTTAAATTGATCGATGAAGGGCTGCGTCACCACCACGCCGTTATTCTTTAACAGGCTATCCAGACTGCCATGGGCGGGACTGGTAAAGGTGGGCGGCGTGACGGTCGCGGCCGGATAGTGCGCAGGATCAACGACGCGAATGCTAAACGTCTGGCGCTTCGAAGCCTGAGCGCCCGCGGAACCCAGCGAGGTAATCACCGGCGTATAATCGGTGATCGAGCCATCCTTTTTCCAGCTGTCGAAATGCTTCAGATCGTTCTGGCTGAAAGGCTGCTGCGAGCGAATAGCGATATCGCCTCCATTGGCGTCGCGCACATTGCCGGTGAAGGCATTGTTGATCATGATGCCGACCAACTGCAGCGCCACGATCGCCATCACGCCCACGGCCACGCAGAAGATAGCCAGCAGTGTACGCTGTCCACCGCGAAAGAGGGAGCGCGAGGTATAGTTGAAGTACATCGAGGCTTTCATTATTGGGTGATTCTCCCGCCGGTGGTATCCAGATCCCCGATCAATCCATCCACGATGCGGATCGCGTGATCGGCGTGGCCAGCCACCGTTGGATCGTGGGTGGCGATGATAAAGGTCTTACCCGTCTTCGCGCGCAGATCAGCGATCAGCTTCAGGACGTTCTCGCCGTTGCGCGCATCCAGGTTGCCGGTCGGCTCATCGGCGATCACGATAGCGGGATCGGTCGAGAGGGCACGGGCGATGGCGACGCGCTGCTGCTCACCACCTGAAAGCTGGCTGGGACGATGGCCCAGGCGATGGGAGAGTCCTACCAGTTCCAGCAGTTCCCTGGCGCGAGCGGAGGGCGATCCTTTATGCTTGCCCACGTACAGCGGCACCTCGACATTCTCCTGCGCCGTCAGGGTAGGAATCAGATTAAAGGCCTGAAAGACCATCCCGATCTTCTGATTGCGTACCGCCGCCAGCTTCCCCTCGCTCATGCGGGCGATATCGATGCCATCCACCAGCACCTGTCCACTGCTCGGATTATCCAGACCAGCAATAATGCCCAGCAGGGTACTCTTACCCGAGCCAGAAGGACCAACGATTGAGACAAACTCACCGCTCAGAATCTGAAAACTAATGCCTTTAAGGATATCTATGCGTTCGCGCCCCAGAGGGAGACTTTTCTTAATGTCCCGCACATCCATCACAACTTTAGGTGGCTCGGAAACGGCTGCTTTGGTAGCATCCGTTGCATGCTGCGTCACTATTTCGTCCATGGAAGCATCCGCTCCTTTTATAACCATATTCAAATGTATATAATAAAGCAATATGAATAAAGACGATATATCTTTTCTATACAAGTGACACTAGAGCCCACAGATTCGGGTCAGGGAGCATGCACTTGTTTCGGGGGTAGTCAACTCTGAGTACCACTGCGTAGCATAGCACGTATCACGTGAGAAGAATAGATTTCTGCCCCTGGCATGCTGGCCAGAAAAATCTTCACCCTCACGCGACTGATGCCTTTCTTACAGAGATACGAAGCAGGGTAGTTTTAGGTTCTATATCGGTGTGATTGTGTGTCTTACTTTTGTCGCCCTGGGGGCACGTGATAGCCCCCGCACTCGCGTCCGCTACGCGGCCGCGCTGGTTTTTTAAGTTGGTACAGCGCGTGCGCTATCCGCGCACGCGCTGTACCAACTTAAATGTTATGGATGCGTACGCGATGTACCAATATAAAAACTATGGCTACCATGGGACGTTGAAGCTTTAGGAGCGGACAGCTTGCGTGGATGGTTGCCGGCAAGTACCTGCGCGATCTCTTTCCAACCCGGGCCAGCATAGAAACGTAATGATATAGTACTCCGGTACTCTTCTGCTATGGTGTCCAGAGCAAGAGAAATAATTTGCCCCTGCTCATCAGAAAGTGCGGCATCTTCGGGTCCTGGAGCCGGATCATACACTGTGAGTAGAATCTCATCCGTGGCATCCGCCCCGTGTTTGACCTGCGCAGACTTAAAATAATCGCGTATAATGTTTGTAGCTATAGTATAGAGCCATGGCTTAAAGGGGTGGCCGGTCTGATATCCACCGCGTTGCAACATGCGTAAAAATGTTTCTTGTACGGCGTCTTCAGCAAGTTGTCGGTCGCCGTGAACGAGGCGATAGAGATAGCCGAGCAGCGGCCCATAGTGCCGCTTGATCAGTATATTAAGGGCACCCTGATCGCCTGCCAGCGCATCCGACATCAGTTGCTCATCACGTAGCGCTTCCACAATACTCTTTCTTCTGTATAATACAAATAGAGTTCACATACATAGTGACTACGACACACGCGCCTTAAAGGTTCGCTAATGTCCACAAAACCTGTCCAAAAAGCCATCATATGCAGGTATAAATAAATGAACAGGATATGCAACAGTGGTCAACTATGCTATACTGCACAAAAATAGTGTGGCGCATACCGTGTTCCTACCCAGAAACGCTCTAATTGATGCGCCTGATGGGAAGAAAATGGGGGCGCTGCCAGGGCGCTCCTAGCCAAGATTTCGAACTAACCCAGTTGAGAGGATTTTATTTATGCGGCGAGGAACATTACTACTCCTCTTCTTAATTATTCTGTTAGCCGCGGGCGCATCATTTGTCGTCTTCTGGCCCCATGTCGACAGTGGTAAGCCCCTTTACGGCGTCAACAATCCGTTCACGACAGTACTCGGCCTGGACCTGCAGGGTGGTGTGCGTGTCCAGCTTGAGCCCAAGCCAGGCCAGGCTAACATCAACCACGACAATATGGAGGTCACACGCCAGTTGATCGAGACCCGTGTCAATAGTGGTCTTGGCGTTAAAGAGCCCAGCGTGCGCCTGCAAGAGGGCGCCGGCGCCTCCAGCATTGTAGTCGAGCTGCCTAATTTTAGTGGTAACCAGCAGGATGCGCTCAATACGCTGCTGAAAACTGGTAAGCTGGAGTTCTGGGACACCGGCACCAGCGGTGGACTGCAGCAGGGAGCACCATTTGATCCCAGCCAGTATACCCAGTACAATCCCGGCGGCAAGCCATTGTTCACCGGTAATGATCTGGACCCCAATAGCCTGAGCGTAGGTCAGGATCCGCAGACCAATGCCTTCCTGATCAACTTCCAGATGAAGAACAACGGTGCCTCGACACGCTTTGGTACCTTCACCGCCAACAACGTCGGCCACTATCTGACCGTGACACTGGACCGCCAGGTCGTAACGTCGCCTGTGATCAATAGCGCCATCACCGGTCCTGGTACCATCCAGGGTAAATTCACCCAGACCGAAGCGCAACAGACCGTCAATATCCTGAAGGTCGGCGCGCTGCCTGTGGCCCTGCAGCAGACCAGTTCAGAGCAGATCAGCGGTACCCTGGGTGCCGAGACTATTACCCACAGCATTCTGGCCGGCATCATCGGCCTGAGCATCGTCGCCCTGTTTATGCTGCTCTACTATCGTCTGCCCGGCTTCCTGGCCGACGTCGCCCTGGTACTCTACGCCGTTATCACCTTCGCCATCTTTAAGATGATCGGCGTCACCATGTCCCTGGCCGGTATCGCCGGTTTCATTCTGTCAATTGGTATGGCGGTAGACGCCAACGTGCTGATCTTTGAACGCGTGAAGGAAGAGCTACGCGCTGGCCGCCTGCTGGCCTCGGCCATCGAGATCGGCTGGAAGCGCGCCTGGCCTTCGATCCGCGACTCAAACATCTCGACAATGATCACCTGCGCGGTCCTGTACGCCTTTGGTAGCAACTTTGGCGCCACCATCATCGTTGGTTTCGCCACCACCCTGTTCCTGGGCGTTGTCATTAGTATGTTTACCGCCGTGGTCGTCACTCGCACGTTCTTGAACCTGCTTGTGCCAACTGGCGTCATCAATCACCCTGCACTGTTCGGATTACCTGCCGATGTACGGCCCAGCGTAAAAGTTGCGGCTCGGCGCAATAGCACGGTGTAGAGGAGGCTGCAGTGTTAAACCTAGTCAAATATCGCAAACTGTTTCTGCTAATCTCGCTGATCGTGATCATCCCGGGAACGATCTCGCTGCTCATCTTCGGTCTGAATGTGGGTATCGATTTCGCGGGTGGCACCAACATTACGCTACGGCCCCAACATACCATTGCGGATGCCGATACGGTCAGAAATCTACTCGCTCCCTTCAAGCTGGAGAGTGAGCAGATCGTCCTGGGTAAAGATACCAAAGGCGCGACCAACGCCGCCTGGATCCGCTTTGATGGCCAGGTCGACAAGTCTGTTACCGATAACGTCCAGAAAACACTGGACAAGAAATACAATCAGGCTCTGGGTTATGATACGGCAACAATGTCTGGTAGTAAGCCCTATACCCTGGTAACCGTAACCAAGTTTACCAGCACCCCCAAAGCCGATGATATCAAGGCGGCTCTGAGTAATCTATCGACGACCAGCAGTACGCCCACCGTTGGCAGCGCCACACCCACGGCAACCCCAACCGCGAGCGCCAAGAGTACCCCAACCGCGACCAACACGCAGAATGGGAGCGCCACAACCACTCCTGTGAAGATCGCGGATGTGCAGACCGGTGATAGCGCCCAGACCATCAATATCCTGACCAAGACCTCAATTTCCCCGGTTTCCAGCGTGACACCAGCCGCCATCCAGAGCGCCTTCCTGCAGCATGGTGGCCCCTACTTCATGGTCCAGAGCAACGCACAGGTCGGCCCTTCGGTCGCCGGGCGTACGGTCACGATGGCTATCCTGGCCGTGATAGCAGCTTCGCTCCTGATCCTGTTGTACGTCTGGTTCTCGTTCCGCAAGGTGCCGAAAGCGCTGCGCTATGGCGTCTGCGCCATCGTGGCCTTGCTGCACGACGCCCTGGTCGTACTGGGTATCTTCTCGATCCTGGGCAAGTTCTTCGGCATGCAGATCGACTCATTGTTCATCACCGCCCTGCTAACTGTAATTGGTTTCTCGGTCCACGACACCATCGTGGTGTTTGACCGCGTGCGTGAGAACATGCAGCGCCGCACCGTCGAGACCTTCGAGGAGGTCGTCAATGCCAGCCTGGTCCAGACCCTGGCCCGCTCATTGAACACCTCGTTGACCGTGCTCTTTACCCTGTTGACGCTGACGCTCTTCACCGGTATCGGCACCGACATCCATACCTTTACCCTGGCCCTGCTGATCGGTATCTTCAGCGGTACCTACTCCTCCATCTTCAATGCCAGCATGATGCTGGTCATCTGGGAGAAGGGCGAGCTGGGTATGAAGTACCTGCAAGGCAAGCGCGACGAGAAACCATACGCCCGCAAGCGCGACCGCGAGGTGCGTGAGCTGGCGGAGACCCGTAGCTAACCTCCTCTCACCTAGATAGGCCAGAGAGCCGTTTGACAGCATTGATCCTTACGATGGACAATGAAGTCAAACGGCTCTTTTTTTATGTAGAGAAGGATGGAGTATGTTAACAGCACTTGATCATATCATTATCGGCGTGCACGATCTGCCACAGGCGGACCAGACCTTTAACCAGCACCTGGGACTGGTCAGCAGCGCCGGCGGCAACCATCCCAGCGGCGGCACGGCCAATCGCATCATCGTGATTGGGGATACCTACCTGGAGTTGATCGCGGTACGGGCGCCTGAGGAGGCGCAGCAGAGTATGCTCGATCGGCTGAAGCAAGGGGATGGCTATCTGAACTGCGTGCTGGCTTCCGATGATATCAAGGCGGATAGCCAGGCCATGTTTCAGCGCGGCGTATCCGTTATTGGACCCAATCAGGGATCGCTGAAGAGCGCGGACGGCGTTTCGCGTGGCTGGCTGCGCACCGATGTTGAGCGACCAGATCTAACACAACACTATCCATTCATCATCCAGCACGACAGCAGCGGTGAGGAGCGGCGCAGACGCCTGGCAGGGGGCCAGACACCACCAGCTCATCCACTGGGCGTACAGCGCGTTGTCAGCGCCACCCTGGCGGTTGAGAATCTAACGGAGGCCAGTCAGCGCTTTCAACATATCTATGGCCTGCAGCCTTCGGAGGCGCGCAACCATGAGCCGTGGGGAGCCAGAGTTGTCACGTTCGCATTGGGGGCGGGAACACAGAGCCTGGAGCTCGCGGAACCATCATCAGCGTCCGGTGCGTCGTTGCCACAGGACGCCTTGCTCTCAACACATCTCCATCAATTGGGGGAAAGCCTTTATCGCATCACACTGGCGGTCGTAGACCTGCGCGTTGTCAGGCACTACCTGGATGCTCATAAGGTAAGCTATACCGTGCTGGAAGACGGGCAGCCGACATTATGGATACATCCAAACCAGGCCAATGGCGCACTGATCGTGTTAAGCGAAGAAAAAGTGTATTAACATACACCTATCAAATAAGCATAGCTGTCACTTCGTGGCTAATCGTGGGTAACGAAGTGCAGCTTGCGATCAAAGACCTTTTCAAACAGGTCAGCCTTCTCCTGGGCATGTTCTAATTCAAGGTCTAAATCGGCCAGCGGACGTACCCACAGGCGCAGGGTCCAACGCTTATCATCGCAGTGCGCTGGATCAGCAGCCACGTTGAGCACACGGCCATCATGATCGTAATCGAGGGCATCCGCGATACGCAGCAGGGCGGAAAGCGTAGAGACACGTTTGCGCGCATTGGGAGAGAGGGCCGCGTATTCCTCATGATCCGTGCTTGGCAGGGCCCTGCGATGATAGCGAGCAATACAGGCGATCTCATGGCGCTGCTTATCCGAAAAGTCGGGCAGGGGCGTCTCCTTGATCAAGCGATACGAATGCTTATGATGGCGACGTGCCTCCACCATCATTCCCGTATTATGCAGGAAAGCCGCCCGCTCTAATAAACGCAATCCACGTTGGCCGTACCCGTGCAAAGGACGGGTAGCCTCAAATAACTGGATGGAGAGACGCATTACCTGACGAGCGTGGGGCCAATCTTCGACCAGCAAGCCACCGCTCAACTGCAGCTCTTCCGCCGTCGGTTCATCTTTTCTGCCTCCATCTAACTCTTTAATCGAATCTTGCATCATCATGCGCTTGTACCTCCAAGGACACAGTATACATCCAGGCATCCATATGGTCGATGAGAAATATCGCCACCCAAGCCTCATATCCCTGTTTCTTTCATTACACGAAATAGATAATACAAATAGATAAACTTCAAAATTTCCCTCACCGAGGGAAAAGGGTTTGTAAAAATATAGGTTGTAGGCTGTCCTGGCTTAAGCGCCCGCATGGGGCGCAGCTACTGTGGAGCCGCCTGCGGCGGCACGGAGAGAGGAGAGGAGGAGGTGGGGGCACAGCCCCCACACCCCCAGTCAAGGGGTTGCCACCCCTTGCATCCCCGCTCATTCCACGAACAAGAAAAGAAACGCCCCGTAGGTGCCGGGCTTGCCCCGGCTTTGGAGCCGCCAGACAACCCCGTTCTCATTCCACAAACAAGAGAAGAAGCGCCCCGTAGGTGCCGGGCTTGCCCCGGCTTTGTCGCGCAGCGACCCCTTCCCCCACGTATATATTCCACCAACGCGGCAAACCTGCTCGGGGTTGCCGCTCGGCAGCCACATGGCCCAGCAGGATTTTATTCGTTGTCGGCAAGCATGTTGAGCACTTTGCGCTGGAAGTTCTGCTGCTTGAGCTGATACCAGTGCTGGTAAAACGCTGTGTACTGGCGCTCGCGTCGTTGCTGCAGGTTGCGCAGCAACAGTTCCAGGCCTTCACGCTGCTCGGCACCAAGGGGCCGGGAAGGTTGTAACAGATGCTTCACCAATGCTGGATTAACCGCCGGAGCCTTTTGTTGATCCTGGCTGCTAGCGGCCAGTAGTGCCTGCTCATAAGCCGCGCCACTATCCTGTGCACCCAGGCTCAGCCTTAACAAGGCAATTATAACATCGTCATCGTGTAATGAACCCAGTTCTTCCTGGATCTGTTCTACTTCCTTGATGATCGAGGCACATTCATCGGGGAATGTCTCCTCAAAAATTTCCAGGGTATAGCGTAGACGTTTGGCGGCAATGCGTAGATTGTGCAGGTTCTTGACCGCGTAAGGATCATCTACATATGTTTCCCAGCCAAACATCTCGGTCAGCCGCACCCTGGCTATGGCTCGCGCATTCTTGCCGGTTGAAGCATGCCGATCCAGATCGGTTACCACACTAGCCTTTGCCATTGGTCACCTCCTCTTCTGGCAGACATGCCATCACTCGACGTAGAAACGCCTTATCGTTCAACGGTTGTAAGTATTGTTCTATCTGGCGCTGATGCTCCTGGCGATAAGCGCTCAATTGTTCCATAAGCCACTCGGCCCCCTGTTGCTCCGCCAGCGAGGTGTTCTCGGACTGCTTACGCAGATTTTCAATCATCACATCTGTATCACGGGCCAGACCCAGGGTATCGGCGAGCTCTTTGACCTGGCGATAGACGGCTTTAAACTTTTTGGGGTCACAGATCGACTGATAAGCATCCATGACGGCACGCAGACGGCGCGAGGCCACGCGCATTTTATGGACCGCCTCTATATCATCGTGGCGCAGAACGTCGTCGCGCCAGTCCAGCATGGTTTGCGCACGCTCCTGAAACAGGCGCCGACCGGTGGAGATAAAGTCATCATGGTAGGTAATTGTGGAGTCCATGAACTCATTATCGGTAATCAGCTGTTGGGAGGACTGTTCGGATGCCTCGGCCTGCTGTTGCGCGCGCTGCAACCACTGCTCACCCTCGCGGCAGTAAGCCATGGCCAGCCCTTCTCGAATGCCAAAAGTGCTGATGTGGATCTCTTTCAAGTGGAAGACTTCGAAGATCGCCACCAGGATCAACGCTCCGGCGGTAATGATGCGAGCCCGCTGCACATCCAGATCGTAGCGACTGGCTACCTCTTCCGCTGGCAGGGCCCACAACAGACCCTCACAGCGCAGTAGATCTTCATACGTCAGCACATCCACGCTTTCATCCAGCTTAAACGCTCGCTGCGAGAGCAACAACAGGGTGTTCGCGCTCCCACCAGTCACAAAGAGGACGGATGGGAAAGACTTGATGTTTAACCCGGCCAGGTATGTACGCAGAAACGTTCTGGCCGTCGTTTGATCGGCCATCGTTGGTGGATCAGATTGTAGATATCGATCGTGCAGCCAGCCAGAGCCGATTGGTAGCGACGTATGCCAGGTGATGCGCGCGTCTTTCGCCAGGACCAGCTCGGTACTACCACCGCCCATATCCATCACCCCGAACTGATCAGGTGGCTGCGGCAGCTTATTCACGGCATAGGCCGCTCCATAGAAGGTAAGCGTCGCCTCGACATCACCGCCGATGCAATGGACCTCGATGCCGGTTTCCCGCTGGATAGCCTCCAGGAAATCCGCACGATTGCTAGCCTTGCGAATAGCTTCCGTGGCAATGGCCAGCGTTGTCTGTGACTCACATTCTTTAGCGATCCCTTGAAACTTTTTAAGGGTAGAAACCGCAAGTTCTTGTTTCTCTGGTGAGATCGCGCCCGTGGCGTTAACGCTTTCGCCAATGCGCACCACAGCCTCATCCGCGGCCAGAATCTCAAAGTCTGTAGCGGAACAACGAGCAACCACCATACGCAAGGTATTACTACCAATGTCGATAGCCGTGCACACGGATGCGGTTTGCTCAGGCATGTACTACTCCAAATTCTATTTCTTCGATGCGCAGTTCTAAAAAACATGAAGATCAACAAGGGTATGTTTAGCAATAGTATCAAGTGCAACATACCTCAGATTTATTCCTTCGGGGACACTAGTGTTATTATAACATGAATTTTGAGATATGAATGAACGGCTGATCAAAAATAAAAATTCCAGCCTCAAATCTGGAAATCGCGCCTCTAAACCTATTGACAGAAGCGGCCAGATCCTGTATCATGAACGCATCCTGAACGAGACAAGCCGAAGTGGTGAAATTGGTAGACACGCAACGTTCAGGGCGTTGTGCTCGCAAGGGCATGGGGGTTCGAGTCCCCCCTTCGGCACCAGCACCCGCCTCCTCTTGAGTGATCAAGGGGAGGCGGTTTTGTTTTGCCTGGATTCTGCGCAGAATAGGCGCGTCAGGCCAGGATGAGGCCATATATAGAGCATATGCAGGACATTATAAAAAATAGGGACAAAAACTACTTAAATACCCGAAATATCTCGTTGACAAGCCGATCGGAATCCTGTATGATATACCCATCCTGAACGGGACAAGCCGAAGTGGTGAAATTGGTAGACACGCAACGTTCAGGGCGTTGTGCTCGCAAGGGCATGGGGGTTCGAGTCCCCCCTTCGGCACCAGCATCCGCCTCCCCTTGAATGATCAAGGGGAGGCGGTTTTGTTTTATCTGCCCCAGCAGGCATATCCGAAGGCGGCATGCTTAGATATAATCAGGGGATGGAGCAATAGTGAGGGTAATCTGCTCTATCTTCCAGGAACCATCTGGTTGCCGATCGATTACACCGGACCAGCGATAATGATGCATGAGTGTCCCCTGTGGAACTTTCTCCTGCGTCTGAAGCTGCATTAGCATATCTACCTCCGAGGGTGAACGCACAATAAACTGCTTGAATGATATATCATTGTGCGCCAGAGATTGATAGCTGCTGATGAAGCGCTCATAGCTTGTGTGCCGCTGAAAATCTGGACTGCACAGGGCATAGGCCGCGTGATAGTTGTGTTGATTGAGGTCATCGTAATACAGGCTCACAACCAGGCGAGCCTGTTCAGATGGTGGTATAGAAGAGGTCGCGAAGGCTCCCAGGATATGCAGTAAAGCCAGTGTAACAATGCCAACCATAGCAAATAGCGGCAGGCATTTTAAGACAAAGTATCTAACCAGGTCTGGCTTACGTGCGATGGTCGAGGGCAATGGCATAACCTGTTCATGGGTATATGAAAAACCAAAATCGGCGGTTCGTGGAGCTTCGTCACTGGTCGCACGGACTGATTGAAGCTGTCCTCGCGAAGGGGGCGCCACGAGGTGGGGAGATACTGGTGCAACAACAAACTCCATGTTGTCCGGTTCGTCACTGGCTACATGGGACACAGGAAAATGAAGGTGATGTGCCAGTGATTGTCGCGGTCTGTCCATCATAGCAATAGCTCCCGCAAAAGCCTGAGCCAGTTCACCCACCGATTTATAGCGCTCAGAGGGATATCTAGCGGTCGCTTTCTGCAGCACCCGATCCAACGTCAACGGCAGATCAGGGGTAAGCGCGGCCACCGAAGGAATCGTCTCCCGCAGATGCTGGCGCATCAGGGCGTATGTGCTCTCCCCTTTAAAGGGCAGGTGACCGGATAGCATTTGAAAGAGCAGGATCCCCAGTTGATAGATATCTGAGTAATGGGTAAGCGGCTCGCCGCGCACCATTTCCGGGGACATATAGAGCGCGGCCTCCATATCGACATCCGCCCTACTTTCGAACAGGTGAGCCAGGGCAAAATCGGTCAGCATCAGCCGGCCCTCGGCGTTAATCAGAACATTCGTCGGCCTCAAATCTCCGTGAATGGCATGCAGGGAATGCGCATAGTCTAGCGCAGATGCGATCTGCAAGAGATAGGCCAGAATCTGCTGCGGCGCCAGCTTGCCCTCACGTTTTAATACCTGCTCCAGGTTTCCGCTGCCAATATAGGGCATCACCATGTACGCCAGCTGATCATGTTCTTCGTAATCTAGCAAGGGGAGAATGTGAGGATGATCCAGGCGAGCAATATTCGTTACTTCGCGTCGAAAACGCAGAAAAAAATCATCCCGCCGGGGTACCTGTGCCTGTACAACCTTGACCGCAACCAGACGTCCGGGATGGAACTGCCTGGCCAGGTACATAGTGCTGAACTGGCTATGGCCTATCATCTTTTCAAGCGTATAATTTCCCAGGACTGTTCCAACAAGATCATCATTCACTTTCACGGCGCACCGCCCCCCTGGCTAAGGTGTTAGAATGTGTCTTTCTTTCGTCTTTCTGGTGTACGTAAGCGCCCCCGCACGGGCGTCCGCTGTGCGGCGCACCGTTTTTTAGTAGGTGGTGTAACGCAGGTGCGAAAAAGCATGCAGGCGATGAGCATGAGATCAAGACACATTCTTACTGACGTAAAGTAGATCGATATACTATAATGACTCAAATGTCTGAAGAGAAATAAATGAGAAACAATAACCCCGTAAAATTGAGCATAAAAAAAGATCCGTTATATATATAACGAATCTTGGAAGCTTTTTTATTTGCTTGAATAACTGGAAATAGTATTCCCTCAATTTTGCCGAGCGCGCTGCCAACCAGCGTGAAGCAGAGGACGCGCACTGCATGCGTCCACGATGAAGATACACAATGGTGAAACAAGCCGTACGATCATTAGGGCGACTTCGCTCCGCCTGTTACCAGGTGTCCACGTGTCGTCTATCGACCAGGTCGTCTTCCTGGGATCTTGACTCTTCAAGAGAGTGGGAGAACTCGTCTTGGGTGCGGCTTCGCGCTTAGATGCTTTCAGCGCTTATCCCTTCTCGACATAGCTATCCAGCTCTGGCCCGGGCAGGCCAACTGGCACACCAGCGGTCGAGCCATCTCGGTCCTCTCGTACTGGAGATGACGCCCCTCAATTCTCCTACGCCCACGACGGATAGAGACCGAACTGTCTCGCGACGTTCTGAACCCAGCTCGCGTGCCGCTTTCATGGGCGAACAGCCCAACCCTTGGGACCTACTCCAGCCCCAGGATGCGACGAGCCGACATCGAGGTGCCAAACCTTGCCGTCGATGTGAACTCTTGGGCAAGATAAGCCTGTTATCCCCGGGGTAGCTTTTATCCGTTGAGCCACACTCCTTCCACTCGGGAATGTGGGATCACTAAGCCCGACTTTCGTCCCTGCTCGACCTGTCCGTCTTGCAGTCAAGCTCCCTTGTGCCTTTACACTCTTGTGGGTGATGTCCATCCACCCTGAGGGAACCTTTGGGCGCCTCCGTTACTCTTTGGGAGGCGACCGCCCCAGTCAAACTACCCGCCTGATCCTGTCCACGTCCCGGCTCACGGTGACGTGTGAGAAACAAAACACAACGAGAGTGGTATTTCATTGCCGTCTCCCCTACCCCCACAAGGATAGGTTCTCCGACTCCCACCTATGCTACGCACGCTCTGCCTCGTTTCGAGGTCAAGGTGTAGTAAAGCTCCACGGGGTCTTTTTGTCCTGTCGTGGGTAACCCGTATCTTCACGGGTACTTCAATTTCGCCGAGTCCTCTGTCGAGACAGTGCTCAACTCGTTACTCCTTTCGTGCGGGTCGGAACTTACCCGACAAGGAATTTCGCTACCTTAGGACCGTTATAGTTACGGCCGCCGTTCACCGGGGCTTAGATTCGCAGCTACGATCACCGCTCCTCGTAACCTTCCGGCACTGGGCAGGAGTCAGCCCCTATACTTCCGCTTTCGCGTTCGCAGAGACCTGTGTTTTTGGTAAACAGTCGGTTGAGCCAATTTCTTGCAACCCCCTCACGCTCCTGGCAAGCCAGTCTCGCTACTAGGGCACCCCTTCTTCCGAAGGTACGGGGTCAATTTGCCGAGTTCCTTAACAGAGGGTCGCTCGATCACCTGGGGAGTGTTCCCCCTGCCTACCAGTGTCGGTTTGCGGTACGGGCGGAGATGACTCTGGCGAGAGGCTTTTCTTGGCGGCCTAGGGGCCGATGACTTCCGCGGACTGACGTCCGCTCGCTGCACGTGTCATGCACAGGAAACCGGGATTTGCCTCGGCTTCGCACTTCACCGCACAGACCCATCCTGTCCAATCGATGGGCTCACCTTCCTTACCGCGTCCCCCCATTGCTCATCACGAGCATCTCCGGTGCAGGAATCTCTGACCTGCTTTCCATCGCCTACGGCTATGACGCCCTCGGCTTAGGACCCGACTCACCCTGGGACGTTTGACGGTGCCCAGGAACCCTCAGGCATTCGGTGTGTCTGGTTATCACAGACATGACGCTACTCATTCCGGCATTCTCACTTCTCTTCGCTCCACCAGTCCTTGCGGTCTGGCTTCTCTGCTGGAGAACGCTCCCCTACCAACCTCTCTTCAAGAGAGAGGTTCCATGGCTTCGGTAATCCGCTTCAGCCTCGATACGTTGTCGGTGCCACGACACTCGACCAGTGAGCTATTACGCACTCTTTAAATGGTGGCTGCTTCTAAGCCAACATCCTGGCTGTTTGGGCGTTGTGACCCCCTTTTACACTCAGCGGATACTTGGAGACCTTAGCCGATGGTCTGGGCTGTTTCCCTTTTGACGACGAAGCTTAGCCCCCGCCGTCTCACTTGCATGCATGCTGTCCTGGCATTCGCAGTTTGCTTGGGTTTGGTAACCTGCACGAGGCCCCTAGCCCATTCAGAGCTCTACCTCCAGGATAGTGTGTCATACAGCTGTACCTCAATACATTTCGGGGAGAACCAGCTATCTCCGTGTTCGATTGGAATTTCTCCCCTATCCACAAGTCATCCCCCAGTTTTGCAACACTGGTGGGTGCGAGCCTCGACGGACTGTCACATCCGCTTCACTCTGCTCATGGATAGCTCACACGGTTTCGGGTCGCATCGCCGCAACGTTCGCCCTGTTCAGACTCGGTTGCCCTGGGGCTCCCCAGCTTTAGCGCTGGTTAACCAGGCTACGACGATGCACTCGCCGGATCATTCTACAAAAGGCACGCCATTAGCCCTTGGTTCCTCCTGGAACAGTGGCCTCTGACTGCTGGTGAGTACGTGGTTTCAGGGTCTCTTTCATCCCCCTCTCGGGGTGCTTTTCACCTTTCCCTCACGGTACTTGTTCGCTATCGGTCGCTAAAGATGTGTAGCCTTGGAGGGTGGTCCCCCCAGCTTCCCACAAGATTGCACGTGTCTCGTGGTACTCAGGATCCCGACCCACGTTAACAAACCGTCCTTTACGGGACTGTCACCCGCTCTGGTCGCGCTTTCCAACGCGTTCAAGTAGTTCGTCATTGTTTGTTGTCGGTCCTACAACCCCGATGGACCCGAGGGTTCATCGGTTTGGGCTCCTCCCGGTTCGCTCGCCACTACTACGGGAATCTCGGTTGATTTCTCTTCGTCGGGTTACTGAGATGTTTCAGTTCACCCACTGCCCCCCGTCACTGCCTATGTGTTCAGCAGGCGGTCTCCAGACATCACTCTGGAGGAGTTGCCTCATTCGGATTCTCGGGGTTCATCGCTTGTATGCAGCTCCCCCCGAACGTTTCGCCGGTCTCCGCGTCCTTCTTCGGTCTTTAGCGCCAAGGCATCCACCTCGTACTCTGTGTAGCTTGTTCTCTACGTCTCTTCATCATGGTCTATGAATGCTTTGACTTATTCTTTGCGAGAATAAATCGATCCTCTGCTTCAACTCTGGCTGGCAATACATTCGCTCAGCAAAATTGAAGGAATACTATCTTCAGTTGTTCAGGTGCACTGTTGTGGTGGCTCTCGCCACACGCTTGCCGCCTGCGGCGGCGCGCGGTAGAGGGAGAAGATCCTGGGGGACACCCCCAGACCCCTGGCATGGGGACTGCCGTCCCCCTGCACCCCCTGGTGCGCATGCTGCGTGTTGCGGTGGTTGTACCCCAACAGCTCAAGAGTGGAAACCAGCGTCGCTTCTGGCAACACGCCATTTCACCAATGTCCTGGTCGACCTGGAAGTGGGATGAAACTGTGTGTTCTTCTGTGAAGAACGTTCATCCAAGCTCCCTAGAAAGGAGGTGATCCAGCCGCACCTTCCGGTACGGCTACCTTGTTACGACTTCACCCCAATCACTGACCCCACCCTCGACGCTTGCCTCCCCGAAGGGTTAGCCCAGCGGCTTCAAGTGTTGCCAACTTTCGTGGTGTGACGGGCGGTGTGTACAAGACCCGGGAACGTATTCACCGTAGTGTGCTGACCTACGGTTACTAGCAACTCCAACTTCATGGAGGCGGGTTGCAGCCTCCAATCTGAACTGAGGCCAGGTTTGACGAGATTAGCTCCCCCTCGCGGGTTCGCAACTCTTTGTCCTGACCATTGTAGCGTGTGTGTCGCCCAAAGCGTAAGGGCCGTGCTGACTTGACGTCATCCCCGCCTTCCTCCGTCTTATAACGGCAGTTTCGCTAGAAAAATCCAACTAACGACAGGGGTTGCGCTCGTTGCGGGACTTAACCCAACATCTCACGACACGAGCTGACGACAGCCATGCAGCACCTGTGAACCCGCCCCGAAGGGACAGCCCGTTACGGCTGGTGCAAGTTCATGTCAAGCCTTGGTAAGGTTCTTCGCGTTGCATCGAATTAAACCACACGCTCCGCTGCTTGTGCGGGTCCCCGTCAATTCCTTTGAGTTTTAATCTTGCGACCGTACTCCCCAGGCGGACCACTTATTGTGTTAACTGCGACACTGAAGGGGTCGATACCCCCAACGTCTAGTGGTCATCGTTTACGGCTAGGACTACCAGGGTATCTAATCCTGTTCGCTCCCCTAGCTTTCGCACCTGAGCGTCAGGTACTTCCCAGGACACTGCCTTCGCCTTTGGTGTTCCTCCGGATATCTACGCATTTCACCACTCCACCCGGAATTCCGTGTCCCTCTGAAGCCCTCAAGTCAGACAGTTTCCATAGTACTTCGTCAGTTGAGCCGACGACTGTCACCACAGACTTACCTGACCGCCTGCGTGCGCTTTACGCCCAGTAACTCCGGACAACGCTCGCCTCCTACGTATTACCGCGGCTGCTGGCACGTAGTTAGCCGAGGCTGATTCCTCTGGTACCGTCCGTTCTCGTCCCAGAGAAAAGCAGTTTACGATCCGAAAACCTTCTTCCTGCACGCGGCGTTGCTCGTTCAGGGTTGCCCCCATTGACGAAAATTCCTCACTGCTGCCCCCCGTAGGAGTCTGGGCCGTTCTCAATCCCAGTGTGGCTGATCGTCCTCTCAGACCAGCTATCGATCGCGGTCTTGGTAGGCCATTACCCCACCAACCAACTAATCGAGCGCAGGCTCATCCTCGGGCGCCGTTTCCGGCTTTCTTCTTACGAAGCTATGCGGTATTGTCGGCGATTTCTCGCCGGTATTCCTCACCCCAGGGCAGATGACCCACGTGTTCCTCACCCGTCCGCCACTCCCTACTTGCGTAGGGCGTTCGACTTGCATGTGTTAGGCACGCCGCCAGCGTTTATCCTGAGCCAGGATCAAACTCGCCATCCAATTGTATATCTGAACATCGCGCTCAGCGAGCGGATGTGCAATTGCATGTGAATTGCGATCATGGCCAAGTTACATTAACATTGGCTTATTTCGCAGATTATGTGGATGCTCAATGGAAAAACCATCAAGCCTCCGAATTGACAGGAACTGGTTCGTTGTGTGTTGTTGTTCCAGTTGCTGTTCTGCTTTCCACTCTTCAGTTGTCAAGGTACTGAGTTGACAGAACCTTCATTCTGCCAGGAGACAGGCGCTTGATGTTTTTTCGCTTGCTTGTCTCACGTGCTGTAGTATCGCATATTCGTTGTGCTTTGTCAAGCGGTTTTAGGACCACTTTTGCGAGCCGTCCGAAATCTCGTTGTGCGCCCCGGTTCCGCTGGGAACCGCCGTCAAAAACGGCCTGACACAGCCACAAAAGCAGTTATCCTGCGTGGTGTGTCTTCAAGGGGGAGAAGTTGATCCCGGAGAGGCTACCTTACCGTAGCACAGCTGATGCGAACGAACAGGAGCACCCATGCTCATCAAACCAGGTGATTGTTTCGTTTGTTGACAGCTCGATGATTATGCCACAGTGCCAATCATCTGTCAAGCATTTTTCAGACATATTTGTCCTCAGCCATAAAATTGGCGAAACATAGGGAGCGAGGAAACATTCATCCAAATTCATGTCAAAAAGGGGTTGACAGGGATTGAACTCTGTAGTAGTATTCCCTCTGTCAGAAAAACCACTTGCATGTGCAGGTGAGCTGGTGACAATAGCGAAGAGGGCACACCCGTTCCCATCCCGAACACGGAAGTTAAGCTCTTCCTCCCCGATGATACTGCGTGGGCAACTGCGTGGGAAAATAGGAAGTCGCCGTCTCACCCGCCCATACGGGTGGTTTTTTGTTGCTCCAAAGCGCCCGCAAGGGGCGCACCTACGATGACCACGATTTATTCACCCGTATTACCTATTGGGCTGGTTTCGTCAAAAAAAGCTGATTGCGCTGCGTATATCTATACATGAGAAACCTCGATTGTTGTTGCTATGGGCGAACTGGCTGGCCTGGTGCAGCGGTTGGCTCCCCCTGTATAGAAAGCATGTCGATTGATGATAGAGACCGGTGGTGCTATTTCCCCTCTATTAATTTCCCACTACGAGATGAATGATGATCAGCGGGCTATCGTGGCCCACAAACAGGGGCCGCTGCGCGTGATCGCGGGTCCCGGTTCCGGCAAGACTTATAGCCTGACGTTGCTGGCGATGAATCTGCTTCTCTGCGGAGATACGCCCCCCGAGGGCATGATACTGTGCACCTATACTCAGAAGGCCGCTTATGAGATGCAGGACCGGCTGTACGAGATCGCGCGCAAGATCGGTTATACAGAGGACCTGTCACAGATCAAGGTCGGAACTATCCATAGCATCTGTAAGCAGTTTTTGATCCGTCATCTGAACCATACACCGCTGGGCAATAATTTTGAGACGCTGGACCAGTTTTCACAGCAGATGCTGATCTACCGTCACCTGGATGAGTTGTGTAGTCCGGGGATGCTGCGCTTTCTGAGTGAGCAGTGGGGAAGCGGCTGGCAGATCGCCAAAAAACTGCGGTTTCTGTGTGACAAGATTGCCGAAGAATTGATCGTCGATAGGTTGCTGCAAGAATTTCCCCATCCGTACCTGGATGCCAGCAGCGATCAGCGTACCCTGACCAGTATGCTGCCACACATCTATCGGAAGTATGCCGCGCTCCTGCGTGACGCTAATTATGTTGACTTCGCGCACCTGCAAAAATATGCCTATGACCTGCTCCAGCAGCCAACGGTCTTTCAAAGTATCGCTCAACATATTCGTTATGTGCTGGTCGATGAATATCAGGATACCAACTATATCCAGGAACAGATCCTGTCTAAATTGGCTCTGGCAAATGGTGAGCGCAATCTTTGTGTGGTCGGGGATGAGGATCAGGCCCTCTACCGCTTTCGCGGCGCCACGGTACGCAATATTCTTGAGTTCGCACAGACATTTCCCGACTGCAAACAGGTGCAGTTGACTCTCAATTATCGCTCACACGCGGCTATTATCGCTACCTGCAACCGGTGGATGGAGAGTCTACATGCCTCCTTCCCGCAGGCACCCACCTATCTGTCCGGTATCTTCCGTACCAAAAAAACGATCCGCTCGGCTCTATCTCCCGCTGAGACGGCACATTATCCAGCCGTAATCACGCTGGAAGCTCGGGATCACAACGATGAGGCGGAACAGTTCGCGCGCCTGATCTATGAGCTAAAGCAGGAGGGACGCATCCAGGATTATAGCCAGGTCGCCATCCTGCTGCATAGCGTACGTTCGTCGTACAGCCAGCCATACATCGATGCACTCGAAAAATACCATATCACGACCCATTGTCCGCGAGCGCGCAACTATTTCAATCAACCGGAAATTCAACTGCTGCTGGGATGCTTTGCTCAGTTGCTTCATCTGCAGGAGGCCAACTTTACACCCGAGCAGGAAAATTTTCTGCTCTATCTCCAGTCATGTCGGGAACTACTGACCCTGACCTGTCAGCGCCATCGCGACCTGACCAGCGAGCTGCATGCGATCCAGGAGGAGATCTGGACGACCAGCGAGTGGTCTGAGACCGCCGAAAAACAGCTGGCGGATTATTTCTATCGCTTCATTTTTACGTCTGCCTTCGATACCTACCGAGCGGATAAGCAGGCCCTGGCCAGCCTGGTTATCTTCTCGCAACACCTCAAGGCGTTTTTAACCAGCTTTCAACACACCCATCTCAGTACCAGAAATCTGGCCGCCATTCAATACGATTTCTTTCACACCTTCCTCTACTTTCTCCATCTGGACGGGGTTAATCAATTCGAGAATCCAGATGAACTGGTGCCGCTGGATCATGTACAGATCATGACAATCCACCAGGCAAAGGGGCTGGAGTTTCCGGTGGTCATCGTGGGGCGACTGGATAAGGCGCCTCCCCAGGGTGGCAATGAGGACCGGGCGTTGCGGCCATACTACCAGCGGGCAGCGGTCGAGCCCGAGAAATATATTCCGGCCTTCGATACCCGGCGCCTGTTCTATGTGGCTTTCTCCCGCGCCCGGCAGGTGCTGATCCTGAGCGCGCCTCTGAAGCCGCATAGCCAGTTTAGCTTGCTCTGGTACAATACACAGGCATTAGAGTATCACTATCGCGAGCTGATGCTCCAGATGCCACCCGCGGAAGAGGTGCAACCGCATGAGCCGCCTAAGCGCCGCTTAAGCCTGACCGGCCATATCACGCTCTACGATACCTGTCCCCGGCAATTCGAGTACCTGCGCGAACACAACTTCAGTCCAGCCCACACCGCCAATACTTTTTATGGCCAGCTCATTCACCAGACGTTAGAGGGTATCCATCGTCTCGCTCTGGAGCAGCCTCTGAACAGCGTCCATGAGCATTTGATTCTGGAACTGTTTGAACGAACCTTTTATTTCCTGACCTGTAGTGGCATGACTCCCCTGGATCAGGCCAGTAAACAGAAGGCGCTGGCGCAGATCCTGCGCTACTTTGATCAGAATCAGGATCTACTTGACCAGGTGTACGACGCCGAGTATAGCTTCCAGGTTGAGAAGGATCAGTATCTGTTGACGGGCAAGATGGATCTGCTGGTACGGGGACAGCAGGGATTGGAGATCATCGATTTCAAGTCCGGGACCCGGCCTGAAGAGGACGCGGCGATCGTGGCAGCCTATAAGCAGCAGCTCTATCTGTACGCCCATGCTTTGGAGCGTCGCACACGTCAGTTGCCCGCGCGCCTGGCGCTCTATTGGACAGCCGAGCCCAATAAGCGGGATGCATTGATGGAGATTCCTTTTCACAAGGAGGACCTGGAGCAGGTCGATAGCTATTTTGATACCATCAGTCACAAGATTTTGAATAAGCAGTTTGAAGTGATCACGCCTCCTCCACGCGAGGTCTGCCAGCGCTGTGATATCCGCTATCTCTGCTCGAAACAGGGAACCATCTCGTTGTAAGATACGCCGCACGCGCGGCCGCACTGTTTTTTGTGTATTGGTGCATGTGGGGCGCTGATGCGCCCCACATGCACCAATAACAATGGACTGGTAGACTACCAGCCGGTTAGCTATCAATCCCTGGCGCATACTTGTGCCAGGTCAGATAACTGGTCCCCTGCTTACCGTTGGCCAGGATGGGCACGGAACGCAGGATTAGCTGTCGGTCGTCCACCATCTCGATGTAGCGTAGTTGTGCCTGGCCAACCCAGTTGGGAAATAAGCTGACCTCAACATGATAGGTGACCTCATTGCCGTGCAGCTCATATGGTCCCCCATAGGAGACATAGGATCGGGCGGCCCGGGCCTGCTCTTCCAGACTGCCGGCTAAAATATCTTCCGTCGCGAACAGCGGTCGATCGTCGGTGGCGATGACCGCCGACATGTAACCATCAGAGGAATACACCAGGTGCCCCCTGGCATGCGTTCCCCAGGGATAGCGAATATCCCCATCACTATAGCGCATCTCTACTGAAGCCAACTTCCATGTGCCGATTAAATCGGCCGGAGCGATAATTTGTTCCATCAGTGGCCGTCCTTTTCAGCTTGTAAGCTACTTATCTGCGCAACTTCTACAGTTGCTAACGCGCTACGCAAAATTCATACTCTTGTTTTATATAATGTTACCGTCTCCATATTTACACACAGTGCCCGTATAGCTGTCAAATAATGCGCAGCACTGACGGTACAACTTTTCGCGCAACTGCTACGTGTAGAAAGAGTAGTATGCCTAATTTGTAGCAGAAAATTAACATAAACATGACGATTATTGCGCAGATCTTAGTCCTGGTCGCCACTATGGCAGATCTACATGTAGACCCTGGTGCGCCAAATGGTTTCTTTCAGACGTGTAGGATAGAAGCAAGGAGGTCTGTGTAATAGAAAGGTTGAAGCAAGATGACTGCTATACATAAAGAGAATAATAAGACCCATATCGAGTTTCCCTCAATTACTTTTACGCGTCCAGCTACCAGTTCCATCGCGGTCGAGGATATAAATAAGGCTTCCTGGCTGGGGATCGCGGCCGGCCTGCGCTCTATGACACCGATCGCGGTGTTGACCGCGACCAGTGGAGAGAGCTCGTCGACATTCAAAACAGTAACAACCTTTCTAGCGGTTGGCGAAGCTATTGGAGATAAATTGCCTGTTATTCCCAGTCGTATCTCAAAGGGCCCTTTTCTGGGCCGCATTGTGATTGGGGCATTGTCGGGAGCGGTGCTTAACAAGCGGATAGGGCAGCCACCACTGATGGGCGCGATGCGCGGTGCGCTGGGCGCGGCCCTGGGAACGGTAGCTGGCTATACCATCCGTACCTTTGCTCCCAACACAACTGGTATACCCGACATCATCTGGGCCCTGGCCGAAGATGGCGTAGCTCTAACGCTGGCCATCAAAGCTACAGAACCACAACGCCAACTGTAGCAACAGCTTGACACAGCAGAATCTTTTTCTATGCGCCGTCAGGAACCATGAAACTGCATAACGGGCTTGAGATCAGTGATCTTGATCAGGTTGCTTCTCAGTCTCGCGCAGCGTTCCTAGACGGCGCATTTCGGGCCAGCAGAGGGCAACGCAGATTACGACCAGGATGGTACCAATGCCACCGGCGACGACAGAGAGGATAGGAGTGAATAGTTGCGCAGTCAGTCCCGATTCAAAGCCCCCCAGTTCATTTGATGCCCCCACAAAAAGTGAGTTGACCGCCGAGACACGTCCCCTCATCTCGTTGGGCGTCCGGGTCAGCAGCAGCGAGCTGCGAATGACGACGCTCACATCATCCAGGGCTCCCAACAGAAAGAGCATGGCCAGCGAGAGCCAGAACGAGCGCGAGAGTCCGAAGACGATGGTGGCAAGACCAAAGCCGGCCACAGCGATCAGCAGGGTTGGTCCGGCACGCTTGAAGGGCGGGCGATGGGTAAGGATCAGTACCACGCACAGGGCTCCAATCGAGGGGGCCGCGCGCAACCAGCCGAGTCCAGTTGGACCTACATGAAGAATGTCACGCGCAAAGATCGGTAACAGGGTCGTAGCCCCACCCAGCAGAACGGCGAAGAGATCCAGCGTGATCGCCGCCAGCAACACCGGGGTGCGCCGCAGAAAATGCACGCCCTCAAAAACCTCTCTCCAGCTGGTCTCCGCTTTCTCTTTTTGCGCCTCTGCTTTGACGACCTGGTGGCGCGCCTTGATGAAAATCAAGAGAATGACAAAGGTAAAAGCGGCCAGCGCGTTCAGGACGTAGACCAGGGTGGCGCTATGGAAGAGACCGACCAGCGTGCCACCCAGGCCCGGCCCCATTACAGAGGCAAGCTGCCAGGAGCTACTACTCCAGGTGGCGGAGTTCTCAAAGTGCTCCTCAGGGATTGTCTGGGCCGACAGAGCGGAACTGGCTGGATTCAGGAACGCTGTGGCGGTACCGATGACGAACAGGCAGGCATAAATCAGGATAAGCGAACCATGAAAGAGGGAGAAGGCGGCCAGCCCCAGTGAAGCTATGACCAGCACGCTCTGTGAAATAAGCATGATCGCTTTACGGTTCACGCGATCGGCGATATGTCCGGCGGGCAACGATAATAAGATTACTGGAATAATTAAAACCAGTCCAACACCACCCAGGACCAGGGCAGAGTTGGTACGATCGTACAGATCCCATCCTAACGCGACCTCTAGCATCCTTTCACCCATCGAGACGATGAACGATCCAATCAGCAATAAGCGGAAATCACGCGAACGCATGGCGGCGTAAGGATCGTGGATGGGTGGTGGTGGGGCTGAACTAATTTCAGAAGCGGGCGGCGAAGTGTTAGAGAGCGCAAACTCAGACTGCTGATCATCCCTGTTGACAAGACTCACGTATGTACCTCTTTAACTAGCTCACGAGTCCATTGTGGGTTGGTGCATGGGGTGCGCATCCGCGCTCCATGCACCAACCCACAAAACCAGCGCGGTTGCGCAGCGGACGCGCGTGCGGGGGCTATCACCCCTTACAGGTATAGGTTTTTGGGAGCGGGGTCCAGGGGCCGCAGCCCCTGGCGGGGTTTCAGGGGTGTCCCCTGATTTACTCTCACCTTGGGCCGCCGTCAGGCGGCACAGGCGCGCTCAAAGGGCAAGGCCCTTGAAAACCTATACTTGAAAGGGCTATCACCCACCCCCTGGGGTGGCAAAAGTTAGACACATGCAAAAAAATATCTTTACTGGTAACTATACCATATAATCGGCCAGCGATTTGCCCGTCCCAATACGAAAATAAATATTAATGTTTTGTGTCATTAAATACTAGCATAGACCAAAAGATATTATTGCAGCCGTATAAAGGACACATATATGATCCATCCTTTATAACTAAAAGTCCTGATGGCTCCTCTTTCAAAAAGATTATGTTACAATACTCATACATGGAATCATGTGCGACCGTATACGTTGACTATATTCCTCCAGCCTTGTTCTAATAGGTCCGATTCCTGCTCTTTCTTTATCAATTACATGGGCTTTAATGTTTACAGTATTACAGTACTGAGAGAAAAGCCCCTCACTTATAGCGTCGGCAATTTATCTTTACAATGTCACTGGACAATAGAGTTTCTATTGATTCTTATGCATACATCATCAAGACTATATGCAATAAACCATGGAGACACACTTTGGCTTATCGAGAGAGAGGGATACCCCTCTATAAGAAAAGCGTTTAATCGAGAGGTGCGCGGTGTATAGGATCGGTCAGTCAACCCTCTTCCAGGTAATGCAAAGATATCAGCAGAACGGGCGTCTGCGGGCACAGTTACCACCAGGCACACTCGGGCTGGACAATAGCTATGTCTTTGTTGATATGGTCCAGGGCAGCATCGTCTCGTGCTATATCGTCAATGCTCAGGGTCAGCTGCTCACGTCTGGTCGGTCGGCCCTCAATACGATCGCCTACGTCGGTGTATTAGATTGGACGGTGATGCAAGAGTATGTGCAGACCAGTCCACGCCTGCCCGCCGTGCGCACCAATACAACGGGACAGATTCCAGCTATTCCTCAACACGCCGGGCATAACACGGCACAGATTCCAGCTATTCCCCAGTACGCCGGGCATAACGCAGGACCCCATCCCGCTACCAACTTTATCCCCCAGAGAAGTATACCGCTCGATTCAACGCTTCTAACACGCTTTCCACGTCACTTGAAGCGTGTCCTGGTACTGGCAGATGGTACGCGGACTGTGGGAAAGATTGCTTCTATCCTTTCACCACACGAGGATCGTATCCGCGAGGTGCTGCAGATCCTGCGCGACCTTGAGGACATGGGCATCCTGAGCATTAAGCGCTCGTAGCTTTCTCGTTCCTTTCCCCTTTTTGTTACCGACACATCACAATCTCTACCTTTCCTTTTATAGCATATTGCAATTCTTTGTTCTATTTGTTATAGTATATATATTACAAAGTAGCGAAAGGCTTACGCCATGTTTTTGATGATAGAGATCGATAGCGAGAAACCTATCTATATGCAGATTCGCGACCAGATCATTGAGGGGATTGCCAGCGGGCAGTTGCCGGCAGGCACGGGTCTACCATCTATCAGGCAATTGGCCTCCGACTTTGGCATCAATCTGCATACGGTCAATAAAGCCTATGATCTGCTGGAGCGCGAGGGCTTTATTCAGCTCAGGCGTAAGACGGGGGCCGTCATTCAGGTGACGCCTCCTCTATCAACTACCTGGCAGGAGCGGCAGAAGACGCTGCTGGCCGAGGCCTACGCTAAAAATGTTTCTTCTGAAGAGATTTTGCGACAGTGCCATGCCATCTTAAAAGAGTTTGAAGAGGCTGCTTTACAGCATCAAGAGAATAGTAGTAATCCACAGAATTGGAGCTAACAATGGGTACCCTCTATGTACTTATGAGCATCATTTCTCTCGTCCTGGTTGTGTCCGCGTGGTTGTGGACGCGCGTTATGCCTCCTACGCTACCCTTTGGGGTACGTATTCCGCCTGATCGCGTGGATGCACCGATTATCGCGCATGCGCGACGCGACTATCATACCGGTCTGATCGTGATCGCTCTCCTGGTAGGGGCCGCCAGCTGGTTCTTCGCGCAGTATAACTCTTTGATCTATACCAACGTGGCCGGCATCCTGGTGACGACAATATTGATCTACTTCAATTATTATAGCGCGCATAAACGCATCGCGCATGTGAAGGAGGGCGAAGGTTGGTACAACGGTCTGCGCCAGGTGGTCATGGCGGAGGTTGGCACGACGAGATCGGAGGTGGGCCGTCCTTCGTTGCTCTGGTTGCTGCCATCTCTGCTGATCCTGGCCGCGATCATCGCCATCGGTATCGTGCGCTATCCAGCGCTGCCAGCAATGATCCCAACCCACTTTGGAGCCGATGGACAGCCCAATCAGTGGACCGATAAGGCGGTGGCACTGTGGACGCTACCGTTACCTGTGATCCTGGTTAGCGGCCTGCTCTATATCCTGGCCTACTACCTGCCCTATACGCGCCAGCAGATCGATCCGGCCAATCCTGAGGCGGACCATGAGCGCCAGCGCTTGCTGCGCCAGGGCACTAGCAGGCTGCTCCTGGTGATAACGACGATGACCAACCTCATCTTTCTGTTTACTGCTTTGCTGGTATTCGGTGTCCTGCCGCCCAGCAGCTCTGTGACCATTGTGCCTATCGTGACCACGATCACGATTCTGATACTGGTCGGGACCATCGCCTATCTGACACGCCTGATGAGCCGTGCCAGTCAGACTCAGCGCACGCAGGTCAATATCAACAAGCAGTTCGTGGCCCGCGATGATGATCGCTACTGGATTGGTGGCATACTCTATTATAATCCTGAAGATCCGGCCCTATGGGTCGAGAAGCGTATGGGGCTTGGCATGACCATCAACTTTGGCAACCCCACAGGCAAGATCATTACGGTCGCCTTTATCGTCATCATCCTCATCTCATCGCTATTGCCAATCATCCTCGGTCATTAACATGGCCAAAACAAAGACGTATGCATGTAGCGCAATGCTACATGCATACGTCCTTCAAACTAGTCCAGCATCCTTCGAGCTGGTTCTGTTATTACCAGAACGGAGGAGGTGGTGGAATATTCAACGTTACATTACAAGTCCTATACGGATACGATGGGCAGGTCCCCGTCCCGGCCGAGGGCGGTTGGTTACCACCAGAGCTTCCGGAGGAAGGCGGACGGTTGGTGCTTATTCCGGATGAACCTGAAGGCAGGTTGTCATACTTGTGGATGTTCAAACTGGCGTTAACCGTCGTTTGTGAGCCACCAGCTGTGGTTAGCAGTGTGACATCAGTGGCTGACGTATCATTAACCACTGTAATCACATCATTTACGTTTAGAGAAACGATCACTTCTCCATGTGTAAGCTGCGAACCACTGGATTTTCCAAACCTGCTGCCTGGAACCGGTACACCATTGATATCAATGCTGAACTGACTGGCCTCGTTCGTCTGGATGTCCGTCCTGATGCTATAAATGCCAGCATCAGTCACAGTCACACTAGAACCCCTAGCCTCATGCTGGATACCCGAGGAGATCACGCCATTTGTATCGAAAGTTATTGCACTTCCAACTGTTACGGTCTCCTCAGATGTATTGTAAATGTTCGCGTACTCCTGAGTAATCGTCGCGCCAGCCGGGCCCTGGGGACCTGATGGACCCTGTGGGCCAGCCGGGCCTTGCGGGCCTGATGGGCCTTCCGGACCGACCGGGCCCATGTCACCCTGTAGGCCCTGCGGGCCTGATGGCCCTTCTGGTCCTGCTGGGCCAATATCTCCCTGCGGACCTGATGGCCCTTCCGGACCGACCGGGCCCATGTCACCCTGTAGACCCTGCGGGCCTGATGGCCCTTCCGGACCGACCGGGCCCATGTCACCCTGTAGACCCTGCGGACCTGATGGACCTGATGGCCCTTCTGGTCCTGCTGGGCCAATATCTCCCTGCGGACCTGATGGCCCTTCCGGACCGACCGGGCCCATGTCACCCTGTAGACCCTGCGGGCCCTGAGGACCTGATGGGCCTTCTGGTCCTGCTGGGCCAATATCTCCCTGCGGGCCTGATGGGCCTGATGGGCCGACTGGACCCATGTCACCCTGCAGTCCCTGCGGACCCTGCGGGCCTGATGGCCCTTCCGGACCGACTGGGCCAACATCTCCTTGCGGACCTGATGGGCCTTCCGGACCGACTGGACCCATGTCACCCTGTAGGCCCTGCGGACCCTGCGGGCCTGATGGGCCTTCTGGTCCTGCTGGGCCAATATCTCCCTGCGGGCCTGATGGCCCTTCCGGACCGACTGGACCCATGTCACCCTGTAGGCCCTGCGGACCCTGCGGGCCTGATGGCCCTTCCGGACCGACTGGACCCATGTCACCCTGTAGACCCTGCGGGCCCTGAGGACCTGATGGCCCTTCCGGACCGACTGGGCCAACATCTCCTTGCGGACCTGATGGCCCTTCCGGACCGACTGGACCCATGTCACCCTGTAGGCCCTGCGGACCCTGCGGGCCTGATGGGCCTTCTGGTCCTGCTGGGCCAATATCTCCCTGCGGGCCTGATGGCCCTTCCGGACCGACTGGACCCATGTCACCCTGTAGGCCCTGCGGACCCTGCGGGCCTGATGGCCCTTCCGGACCGACCGGGCCCATGTCACCCTGTAGGCCCTGCGGGCCTGATGGGCCTTCTGGTCCTGCTGGGCCAATATCTCCCTGCGGACCTGATGGACCCTCTGGACCAACCGGGCCCATGTCACCCTGTAGGCCCTGCGGACCCTGCGGACCTGATGGCCCTTCTGGTCCTGCTGGGCCAACATCTCCTTGCGGACCTGATGGCCCTTCTGGACCGACTGGACCCATGTCACCCTGTAGACCCTGCGAACCTGATGGCCCTTCTGGACCGGCTGGTCCGGTGGAACCAGCTGGTCCAATAGGACCCTGAGGTCCTGTAGGACCGGGATTGCCTTGTGGACCTGTGGGACCTGTAGATCCTTGCGGTCCTAGCGGTCCCTGTGGGCCTTGTGGACCCTGGGGACCCTGAGGTCCTTGTGGGCCTTGCGGGCCCGGAGGTCCCTGTGTTCCCCAGGGGCAGCAACAGCAACATCCACCTTGTGTGGGATTTGAGGAGCTTTGTAGTCCTGATGGTGTTGACTGTACTACGGGAGTTGCTGCTCGAATGAGATTTTTGCTCAAGCTGGTCTTAGCCTGAACAGGCGTACAAGTACATAGGGCTTTTTTGTCTGTTTTTACAGGATTTCCTGTTTTTACAGAATTACTAATAGGGGGTTGATTTACCGATGGGCTAGACGTAGCGCGAGTGAGGGAATGCTCATGGCTGCTTTGCAATGCCTTCACCGCACTTGCATGGGTGCCAGTCACAGACAGCGTGAACAGGATAATGGCGGCCACAAATGTGCCGCCCAGGCGCCTGCGCATGCTGGGACATTTGCGTGGAAGCCAGTGGTGGCGGTCCACCTTTTCCATAGATGCTATTCCTTCCTTGATGAAGCATTGATCGCACGTGAACAATCAACGCCTGCCGAACGGAATACAAACAGATAAGAGGTTTTAATAAGATTTTTCAGCATTCAGATAATTAGCCTACTAAAAGCTTTACCTCCTCTATTAAATATAATTAGTTCACCAAATGGATATTTTATATAAATAACTTTATATGCATATAATACCAACAAAATTTTGTATTTTAAGTAGAACAATAAGGTATTCATAAGATCTAAAAGCAACTTTTCCTTTTATCGTGCATACAGAACTTTATTATCAGAAGAAAAAGGGCGTATGTGTGTATGGTGTTACACACATACGCCCTCGCGGTACCCTGATTATCTGGCATCATAGTTACCAGTATCCTACTTTGCCAGGCAATCAGTCATTTTCCCTCTGCAGAGTCATGGATGCGTTGACCGCGGCCTCCGTACCACCCGGATTAACCTGAAGTTGAACAGCATCCAGCGATGCATGGTTGACAAGAGTAACCACATCGCCTGCTTGCAGGCTAACGAACGATGCACCATGCGTTATCGATGTGCCAGAGAAAGAGCCAAATGTAGTACCTGGGACAAGCGCGCCATTGACATAGATGGAGAACTGGCTGGGTTGTGCCGTCTGGACATTCACCTCTATTTTGTAGACGCCAGGTGTCTGTATGACCACATCAGAACTTCCTGGAGTATGAGTAATCCCTGAAGTTATGATTCCATTCTGGTCATAAGATACGGCACCCTCCAATGGTATCGTTTGCGCGGTGGTGCTATACACTTCACCATATACATCCGATACCGCTGTTCCAGGAGGTCCAGATGGGCCTTCCGGTCCTGACGGGCCTTGGGGACCGGTATCTCCCTGTGGGCCTGGTGGGCCTGATGGGCCTTCTGGGCCCATTTCACCTGGCAGCCCTTGTGGGCCAGTATCTCCCTGTGGGCCTGATGGACCTGATGGGCCTTCCGGTCCTTGTGGGCCGACATCACCTTGTGGTCCCGATGGACCTACGTCACCTTGTGGTCCCGATGGACCTACGTCACCTTGTGGTCCTGATGGACCTACGTCACCTTGTGGTCCTGATGGACCTACGTCACCCGGTAGCCCTTGGGGACCGGTATCTCCCTGTGGGCCTGATGGACCGGACGGGCCTTCTGGACCAGCCGGGCCCATATCACCCTGTAGACCCTGGGGGCCTGATGGACCTGATGGCCCTTCTGGGCCAGCCGGGCCCATATCACCCTGTAAACCCTGGGGGCCTGATGGACCGGTGAAACCCCGAGGTCCTCTAGGTCCAGAGGGACCTCTTGGACCAACAGGGCCTCTTGCTCCAGTTGGTCCGGTGAGCCCCTGGATTCCCTGAGGACCCGCAGGACCTTGTGGTCCCTGGAGACCCTGCGGTCCAACCGGACCAACAGCTCCAGCAGGGCCAGCAGGTCCTGCTGGCCCTGCTGGACCAAGGGGACCTTGTGGTCCTGGAGGTCCCGATGGCCCTGAGGGCCCGGATGGTCCCGATGGCCCTATCTGCTCCACATAATCCGGACTTGAGGTGTGATGTTTGACCCCGGAAGCACCACTATGGAGATCCACATTTGCTTGTACGAAGCCGGAGACGTGTTGAGGATCTACCAGTGTAGAAACCATGGTGTGGGTGCGAGCATGTTCATAGCTGTGGTCTGATGTCCTTGTCGCATCTGCATGGGCGCCCATCATGGGTAGTGTAAACAGGGCTCCGGCCATGAGAAACGAACTGGCCAGGTGTATGCCAATGCGGGGACATTTGTATGGGGACCTGCGGTGGCGATCCACCTTTTTCATAGATGCTATTCCTTCCTTGATGAAGCATTGATCGCACATGAACAATCAATACTTGCCGAACGGAATACAAACAGATGAGAGGCTTTAATGATTTTTCAGCATAAGATAACATACTGTTAAAAGCTCCACCTCCTATATAAAATATACATATTATGAAAAGAGAGTGTTTTAGATTTATATGAAATTTCTATGGTATAAGTCATTTAACGAGATCTATTTAATTTAAAAATTTTTTGGCTAAAGAAAAGACTGAAAAGCAAAAATATGCTGAGGATGATATACCCCCAAGTGGGCTAGCCCATTTGACTCGAACCAATATACAACTTATTCGATCTATGGGCCTGTATAAAGCAATTAGAATGGCATATCAGTGTCATGCTCACCGGGAGACCCTTCGACTAAAATGGGAGACCCATTACCAGCCAGGGCGTTTCTTAACCGTTCGTACACCTTGCGCAAATGAAGACCCGTCAAAAAAATGGGAGACCCGTCGGCTAATTTGGGAGACCTGAACTTTTCGCAATGGGAGACCCGTCGGCTAATTTGGGAGACCTGACTTTTCAAAAGGAGACCCGTCGCTTAAATGGGGGACCTATCGGGCAGTTCTTTGCCATCAAAAAGGAGGTTTTTCGAGCTCAATGGGAGACCCGTCGCATGAAATGGGAGACCTGAAGACCCGGATGGGAGACTTGAGTCTCCTTCCCTATCGATATCGATATCGTAATATATATTTAATTATTATATTTTTATTAACTTTAGCGATTACGATAATCGATAACCGTTACCCCGCCGCTAGCTTCTCAACCACAAAAAAAATATTATGTCGCTATCTGCTGCTTATTTTGCAGCTATTGACTTTCCAGTCTTCTCGTGCTATCCTACCACCAGATCACGCGGCACCATCACTCGATCGTCCGACACTTGCAGCAAGGATGAGTCCGCTTCGCTGAAGAAATATTTCTCCACATTTCCCTCTTTGGTTTGTTTTTCAATGACGTGCTATAATACTACAGGCGCTGCTTTGGCTTCGGCTTCTCTACCACCGCAGTATGTCGCCCCATTCGGTCATACCTCTGCTATCTCTAGAAATACTTATGTTGCTGGTCCCTTTGGGTGTGACTGCTATGCGGCCCGGTGGCTAGATCGAGAGTTGTCAACGGTGGTATGGATATGCGGAGGATCAGAAACAAGCTGTGTGATCCTGCTGTTCTCTCTCCCTCTCCATCTCCCAGCCCACACCGTCTGGCTCATAGATGAGTATATTCTACTATGGTCGCATGGTCTCTTTCGATATAATAATCAGTGATACTTCTGGTGAGTTGAATGGATATAACTTTTACTGATAATGCGTATAACACAAAACATGCGGGGTCCCCTCTCTACGACCGAGACCATTTGCTAACGACGTTCCAACAGGCCAGGGAGCGCGCGAGCCAGCTAGAACGTCAGATTCTGGTCAGCATTACCCTTCCCATGACCGCCCACGATCCACAGGTGGTGTTTCGCATGTTCCAGCATCTTGACCTGGGCAATCGCTTCTTCTGGGCGCGCGCGGCCGATAAGCGAGCACTGGTCGGTATTGGAGAGGCAACAGTGATTGAAACGGCCGGTCCCGAACGGGTAACGACGGCGGCCACCGCCTGGCGCGAGCTACGCCAGCACGCGATTATCGAGAAAATTTCGTCCGATCTGCCTCCCTATACCTCGGGCCCTGTGCTGCTGGGCGGCTTTATGTTTGACACCCTGACACCCCATACCGATCTATGGGAAGGTTTCCCGGATGGCCTGCTGATCCTCCCCCACTTGCTCTTCCATGCTGATGAAGATAAAGCTGCCCTGACCATCAATGCGTTGATCGACGCGGACGATGACGTTGAGCAGCGTACCGATAGGGTAGTGGAAACGGTACGCTGCCTGGCCCAGGCTCTGCAAAGCGGAATCGATCAGCCTGTGGAAGAGGCGGCGCAGCGGTCCGGCGAGATGAGGACACAGGATATACTGCCGGCCGAGCGGTGGAAAGAACAGGTGGCGCAGGCGGTAAAGAAGATCCGCGCGGGCGCCTTTGAGAAGGTGGTACTGGCCCGTGGCGTGCAAGTGGAGCAGGAAGAGAAGTTTGATATCGATGGCACGCTGCGACGCCTGAGCCAATCCTATCCCAGCGCCTATGTGTTCGCCATCCAGCGGGGCACGCGCTACTTTATGGGCGCGACCCCCGAGCGGCTGGTATGCAGCGAGGATGGAGAGATTCAGACGATGGCGCTGGCCGGTTCAGCTCCACGCGGGACTTCCGAGGAAGAGGATCGCCGCTTTGGTGAGGAACTGCTCAAGAGCGAGAAGAATCAGGGTGAGCATAATTTTGTGGTGACAACGATCCGCGATGCCCTCTCTTCCCTCTGTTCGCGCGTCTGGGTAGCAGATGCTCCACGCCTGCTGAAGCTCAAAAATATCCAGCACCTGGAGACGCCGATCATGGGGAATCTGAAGCCGGGACACAGCATCCTGGAGGCTATCGAGGATCTCCACCCGACTCCGGCGGTCGGTGGCTATCCACGCCTGCCAGCGCTGGACGCCATTCGTGAAGATGAGCAGTTGGATCGCGGCTGGTACGCGGGCCCGATCGGGTGGATCGGGACCGGCGGTAATGGCGAGTTCGCGGTGGCGCTACGCTCAGGGTTGGTCGATGGCAAGCGGGCCACGCTCTTCGCGGGCTGTGGTATCGTGGCCGATTCCGATCCCGAGAGCGAGTATCAGGAGTCTTGCCTGAAGCTGCAGGTAATGCTACGTGGTCTCGGAGGAGAATTGTGAGAAAGTTCTATGGTACAGCTACAAACAAGTAGCGATCCGCTCCTGGCAGCGAATCCTACGTATGCTTATGTCAATGCATTTATCGACGAATTACAGCGTTCGGGGGTCCACAATATTGTGATCTGCCCGGGCTCGCGCTCTACACCGCTGGCGATGGCGATCGCGGCCCATCCTTCTCTCAAGGCCTGGATGCATGTGGATGAGCGCTCGGCGGCCTTCTTCGCGCTGGGCATGGCAAAACAATTAAAGCGTCCGGTGGGGCTGGTCTGCACCTCGGGAACGGCGGCGGCCAACTTTCTGCCGGCCATCGCCGAGGCGAAGTTGACCCACGTACCACTGCTGGTCCTGACCGCCGATCGTCCTCATGAGCTACGCGAGACCGGCGCTCCGCAGGCCATCGATCAGAATCGCCTCTATGGGACGCACGTCAAGTGGTTCGTTGAGGTGGCCCTGCCTGAGGCCAGCAACGAGGCGCTACGCTATATCCGTACGCTGGCCGACAGGGTCGCGGCGCTGGCCAGCGCGGTACCAGCCGGACCGGTCCATCTCAATCTGCCGTTCCGCGAGCCGCTGACACCCGCCGCCCTGCCCGATCAGCCCCTGCCACCCGTTGAGAAGCGCGATCCCATCCTCTGGCAGGGCCGGCCCGACAACGCACCCTATATCCGTGTCAACGATGCCCTCCCGGGTGGTATCCCGGCCGCAGAGATGGAGCGAATCGCCGAGCAAGCCAGTTCCATCTCCCATGGACTGATCGTGGTCGGACCATCATTTGATCCCTCTCTGACGCAGCCTCTGCTTGCACTGGCGCGCATCCTGCGCTATCCGATCCTGGCCGATCCACTGTCGCAGCTGCGCGGTGGCGCGCACGAGCAGGATCTGATCATCAGCAGCTATGACGCCTTCCTGCGCCTTGAGTCCTTTACGCGGCGCTTCGTACCAGAGCTGATCATCCGCTTCGGCGCGATGCCGGTCGCCAAACCGTTCCTGCTCTATCTGAAGCGCTATGCCGACTGTCCTCAGATCATCGTCGATGGACTGGGGGAGTGGAACGAGCCGACGCAACTGGCCTCGCAACTGATTCATACCCATCCGGCTACCTTCTGCGCAGAGCTAACAGCGCTCCTGGCACAGCGGAAACAGGATCGCCCGGTACATGACGATAGCTGGCTATCGAGCTGGCTGCGCACCGATCGCGTGACGCGCCAGACCCTGCGGGCCGCCATCCAGGATTTCCAGGCCCCCTTTGAGGGACGCGTCTTTACCGAGCTGGCCGATCTGCTGCCCGAGGACTCAACCCTCTTCGCCGGCAACAGCATGCCGATCCGCGATATGGATACATTCTACTGGGGCGGCCCACAGAGCGTCGCCACGCTTGGCAATCGTGGCGCCAACGGCATCGACGGCGTCATCTCCAGCGCCCTGGGGGTTAGTGCGGGCAAACAATCCTCTACCCCCACGGTACTGGTCATCGGCGATCTGTCCTTCTTCCACGATCTCAACGGATTGCTGGCGGCGCGATTACACCAATTGGACCTGGTGATCATCTTAATCAATAATGATGGTGGTGGCATCTTCTCATTCCTACCACAGGCCGCCTATCCAGATCACTTTGAACAGTTGTTTGGTACCCCGACCGGGCTCGACTTTCAGCCGGTCGTACAGATGTATGGGGGGACCTATCAGCGGCCAGCGGACTGGAGCGCCTTCCGCCAGGCCTTTCAGCATGGCATCGCCGCGCGTGGGCTGCATGTGATTGAGCTGCGCACCGAGCGCGCCAGCAATGTAGCTATGCATCGCCAGCTATGGCAGGCGGTCGAAAGTGCGCTCCGTAATCAGGAGGACTAAGCAAACAATGGGAATGCAACGCCCCGATCTTCAAGTAGCTGGTGTGCAGCAGATTGAGGTCAATGGAATACATATGGGTTGCCTCCAGATGGACCGGCACGAGGGTGAAGGCTCCGGGCAACCGACGGTGGTCTTTATCCATGGTTTCACCGGGTGCGCGACCAACTGGGGCCTCCTGCTAAAACATTTAGCCGAGCGCGGCATGCATGTCATCTCCCTGGAGATGCTCGGGCATGGCTGTTCCAGTGTGCCCGATGACCCCCATCGTTATTCCATAGAGCATTGTCAGGAAGATATTGTGGCAGCCCTGCGCACCCTTGGAATCGGCGCGGAACAGGCGGTCCTGGTTGGCTACTCAATGGGTGGCCGCATCGCCCTCTATACGGCTCTCTCGGGCTATTTCAGGGCCTTGCTGCTGGAAAGTGCATCACCAGGACTATCCTCCCCTGAGGAACGCGAGCAGCGCCGTCGTAGCGACGAGGCGCTCGCCAATTGCATCGAAGATTATGGGATCGAGGCGTTTGTGAATTATTGGGAGCGTCGCCCGATCTTCGCCACCCAGGGGAAACTGCCATACAGGGTACGCGAGGCCCTGCGTCAACAGCGCCTGCGCAATAGTCCACGTGGATTGGCCAATAGCCTGCGCGGTGTAGGTACCGGCGCGCAGCCGGCCATCCACGATCGCCTGGGGACCATTACGGTCCCGGTCCTCCTGCTTACCGGTGAGGAGGATCAAAAGTTCTGCGCCGTCGCTCGCGATATGGTCGAGCGCTTTCCCCAGGCCCGGCACCACATCGTCCCGGGCGCCGGTCATACCATACACATGGAGCAACCCGAGGAATTCGAGCAGCTTGTCTACACATTCTGTCGCTCTGTGCCATAATAGGAGAGAAGATAAATTTAGAATTAAGGAGACTATGATCATGTCAGTTGAATGGCAAAAAGTTCGTGATTATCAAGATATTATTTTTGAAAAGGCCGAGGGGATGGGCAAAATCACCATCAATCGTCCTGAGGTGCGCAACGCATTTCGCCCGGAAACGCTGGATGAGCTGATCGATGCCTTCATCCTCTGCCGCGAGGACGCGGAGATCGGCGTGGTTATCTTCACAGGCCAGGGTGAGAAGGCATTCTGTTCCGGTGGTGACCAGCGCGTACGTGGCGAGGGCGGCTATGTCGGCGGCGACGGCGTGCCTCGTCTGAATGCCCTTGAGCTGCAGAAGGTAATCAAATACCTGCCCAAACCCGTTATCGCCATGGTCGCGGGCTACGCGATCGGCGGCGGCCACGTCCTGCAACTGCTCTGCGACCTGACGATCGCGGCCGACAACGCTCGCTTCGGTCAGACCGGTCCCCGCGTGGGCAGCTTCGACGCTGGTTGGGGCGCCACCTACATGGCCCGCGTGGTTGGTCATAAAAAAGCCCGCGAGATCTGGTACCTCTGCCGCCAGTACGACGCCCAGCAGGCGCTGGATATGGGACTGATTAACACCGTCGTCCCCCTGGACCAGCTGGAAGAAGAGACCGTGAAATGGGCCAAAGAGATCCTGGAGAAGAGCCCGATCGCTATCCGCTTCCTGAAGTCCGCCTTCAATGCCGATACCGATGGCCTGGCAGGTATCCAGGAGCTGGCCGGCAACGCTACCATGCTCTTCTACATGACCGAAGAAGGCAAAGAAGGCAAGAATGCCTTCCTGGAGAAGCGCAAACCCGACTTCTCAAAATTCCCACGCCTCCCATAATAAGGCAAAACGAAGGGGCAAGCGAGCGCTTGCCCCTTTACCCAACAGTGGATCAGTGATGGAAGTAGAGGAAGATACAATAACACAGGCCCAGAAATCCCAGCAACATAAGCGAAGCGCCCAACAACACCCCCAGCAATCTTTGAATATTAAGTGGCTGAATGGTGGGTCGCTGGGGAACGACTCCTGGCCTCCTGTGCGGTGGCATATTTCGCATACAATCTACCTCCTACTTTCCAACATCTCTCTCTTTGTTATATAACGAACACAACTCAATACATTATCATGACAATGTAAGCCAATTGCGCACCCATAACGTCATCGGGGGAAAGAGATCCCGTAGGTTCGGCCCTTGCGGCCAATTTCTCCTCAACCGATTGATTACGCTTCTTAAAATGTGTCTGACTTCCGTCATGTTGGGGGTGCATGCGCGCCCCCGCACTCGCGTCCGCTACGCGGCCGCACCGGTTTTATGAGTTGGTGCAGCTGGCGCGCCTCCGCGCGCCAGCTGCACCAACTCATAAAGGAATTCTGAGCACCGGAGGCGCGAAAACCCATGCAGGCCGCAGGCCATCAGCATGAGAGTCAGACACGTTCTTAAACATATAATATTCGTCGGTATTATTGTGCACGGAGAGGCAATCGGCCGCAAGGGCCAATACGTTCAACATACCACGCTGGCGCCTTTTTGAGAGGGAAGGTGGTCCCGTTGGTGGGAATGTTCGCGTCGGGGCACGGGGCCGCTTCGCGGCAATCGGCCGCAAGGGCCGAACCTACGGGATTGGGCTTTTGAAATGTTGCAGGCATGGCAAAATACAAAGGGGAATAAATTGAGCACGCCCAGGCAACCAACCGTTGAGAGGATGAGATGGACGCCGTACCGGGTACCTCTGCACGGCAGCTTTAGCAGCGCGCATGAGCGCCTGGTAACGCGTGCCGGGATCATCGTTGAGCTACATACGAGCTCAGGTACGGTCGGGATCGGCGAGTGCGCCCCTCTGCCTGAGTTCAGCGGGGGAACACTGCAGGATGTGATGGATTGTCTGCCGCTCGTCGCTCCGCGTCTGCAGGGACTGGTACTGTCAGATGCCCTGGCGCTGCTCGATCAACTGCAAGATACGCTTCCTACGGCGGCACGCTGCGGATTAGAGACGGCCGTGCTGGATGCGCTGGGTCAGCACTATCAGTGCTCGCTGACGACCCTGCTCGCCCTTCCCGATCTTATAGAGCCGCCTTCCACACAGGACCTGGAACGGGCCGCCTCTCAGGTACGCACGAGCGTACCAGTCAATACAGTCATCGGCGCGCAGGATGTTGCGGCGGCGGTCGCTCAGGCCCGACAGGCGGTCGCTCAGGGTTTCACCTGCATCAAGCTCAAGGTGGGGCCACAGCTGCGGCAGACCGTTGAGTTGCTGACGGCCGTACGGGCCGCGCTGGGTCCCTCTATCCACCTGCGCCTGGATGCCAATGAGTCCTGGGATTTTGAACTGGCACGCTCGATTCTATCTTCATGTGAATTCTGGAGCATCCAGTATGTAGAGCAGCCGTTGCCAAGAACGGACCTGGCCGGAATGGCGGCCCTGCGCCGTGTGGTACCAATCTCTATCGCCGCCGACGAGGTGCTCTCTGATCTGGCAAGCGCCAGGCGTGTCCTGGCCAGGAACGCGGCCGGGATCTTTGTGATCAAACCTCAACTCGCCGGAGGTCCGCGCCAGAGCCAGCGCATGGTGCGCGAGGCGACTGCCCATGGCGTGCGCTGCGTGATTACCAGCACCATCGAGACCGGCATCGGCGTCGTCATGGCCCTGCACCTGGCGGCGGCCATGCCCGAGATCACACTGGAATGTGGACTGGCCACTCTGCCGCTGCTGACCGATGATCTCATTCAGGAAGCGCTCCCGATCCAGAACGGTCACATGGAGCCTCCCGCCACTCCCGGCCTGGGTATACACCTGGATCAGGCAACCCTGGCAAGATACGCCGGATCACATTAGTTATTTACAAGGTAGAGGCATAAAAGTGAATAGCACACACCTTCCCAACTGGCTACAGCGCTGCGCGGACAATACACCACGCAAGCTGGCCATCAGTACACCGGAAATAGCATGGACCTTCGCGGAATTGAATCTGCAGGCGCTGCAGCTGGCCCAACAGCTGGCGGCGCTGGGCATCAAGCAAGGCAGCCGCGTGGCGCTGCTAGCCAGCAATGGCGTCCCCTTCGTGGTCTGCGTGCACGCCCTGATCCGCCTGGGCGCGATCCTGGTCCCGCTTAACGTCCGTCTGACCCTGGAGGAACAGCTCTGGCTGCTGCGCGACGTGGAGGCTATGGCGCTGCTCAGCGATAGCACCTACACGGAGCGGGCCGCCGCTATTCAGCAAGCGCTGCCAACCCTGACCAGGGCCCGGCTCCAGCTAGAGACAGCTACGCGCCACGTGTCACTGCACAACGTCACCCCCGATCAGCACGCGCCCCTGCTCGACGAGATCGATCTGGAGGCCACGCACGCCATCATGTATACATCAGGCACGACCGGCATCCCCAAGGGCGTGATCATTACCTACAAGATGCAGTGGTGGAACGCCGTCGGCTCGGCCCTCAATCTAGGACACCAGGGCGAGAGCGATTGCTGGCTGCTGTGCATGCCGCTGTTCCATATCGGCGGGCTCTCCATTTTGATGAAAAACGTCATCTATGGCATTCGTATCATCGTGTATGAGAAGTTTGATGCCGCGCTCGTCAACCAGGCGATTCGAGAGCAGGGGGTCAGCATCATCTCGGTGGTGGCTGTCATGCTGCAGCGCATGCTGGCGGAACTGGACGCCAGCCATCAGCGCTATCCCTCTACGCTGCGCTGTGTGCTACTGGGTGGCGGACCCGCTCCCCGGCCGCTGCTGGAGGATTGCGCCAGCCGCGACATACCGGTGGTCCAGACCTATGGCCTGACCGAGTCCTGCTCGCAGGCGGTCACACTCTCGCCCGCCGACGCTCTGCGCAAGCTCGGCTCGGCCGGACGTCCCCTGCTGCCCGTGCAGTTGCGCATCGTCGACGAAAGCGTGGTGGTGGGACCCAACCAGCCCGGAGTCATCTGCCTGAAGGGCCCCAGCATCACGGCTGGCTACGACCACCGTCCCGACGCCACAGCGACCACCATTCAGGACGGCTGGCTGGCAACCGGCGATATCGGCTACCTGGATGAAGAAGGCTATCTCTATGTACTCGACCGGCGCAGCGACCTGATCATCTCGGGTGGTGAAAATATCTATCCAGCTGAGATCGAAGCCGCCCTCCTGACCCATCCAGATGTCGCGGAGGCGGGCGTCTGCGGCCAATCTGATCCCCAATGGGGACAGGTCCCCATCGCCTTCGTCCACCTGCATCCCGGCAGCACCCTGACCCCAACTGAGCTGATCGCCTATGCCACCCAACACCTGGCCCGCTACAAGGTCCCCCGCGCCATCTACCTCACCCCACCGCTCCCCCGCAACTCCTCCGGCAAGCTCCTGCGCCGCGAGCTCCCTACCCTCCTCTCAAGAGGAACACAACGCAAATCGTCGTAGATGCCGGGCTTGCCCCGGCTTTCCGTCCCCCCACGATTTGGACGCCCATCCGTAGGTGCCGGGCTTGCCCCGGCTTTCCGTCCCCCCACGATTTGGACGCCCATCCGTAGATGCCGAGCTTGCCCCGGCTTTCCGGGGCAAGCCCGGCATCTACGGAAGCATTTTCATTTTTCTTGTTGCCTTTCTTTCTCTTTGCAAAAAATATAAATGGCACCCGATTCGATCAACCTCCTGTACTGCACGCTAATCTTGTAGCATACTCTAAACCCACGAGATGCGCAACGAACTGGCAGCAAGCAAACGGTGAAGAGCATGTTCAGACAAAAAGGAAAAACAGAACAAAACAGACGTGATCGCCACCACTAGTAATCATGTCACTTGCTGCTAAGCTGTTACAGAGGGAGCGTGGTAAAAGGAATGTGAACTGGCTCTAAAAGACCGTTTCCCTGGCATGCAACCCATCGCGAAGACGCTGGATATCTCTGATCGGGGGCAGACCGAACATACGGGCGTATTCGCGACTAAAGTGCGAGGGACTTTCATAGCCCACCTGGAACGCGGCATCTGCCGCTTCTAGTTGGGCGGAGAGGAGCAGGCGGCGCGCCTCTCGCAGTCTGAACTGTTTCTGATACTGTATCGGACTCATCCCCGTGACTTCCTTGAAGTAATAATACAGGGACGAGGCGCTCATCTGAGCCTCTGCGGCTAATTCTTCAATATGCAGGGGCAACGCGAAATCATGGCGAAGCCGCTTCATCACCTTCCCAATCCGGTGCGCATGGCTACCGCGCAAAGCGAACTGCTTGATGACATCGCCCTGTTCGTTGTGGAGGACTCGATAAATGATCTCACGGACCGCATATGGCGCAAGCACGGGAATATCCTGCGGCGCATCCAGCAGCCGGACAAGTCGTAGCGCGGCATCGTAGAGTGTCTCGTTCATGCGGCTTATCACCAGGCCGCGCCCAGATTCAGAGCCGGGCTTCACTGGTTGGTCGGAGGCCTGGAGAACATCGAGAATTTGGTCCATGTCAAATCGTAAATACAGGCATAAATAGGGTGTTTCCGACGAAGCCTCTACGACCTGCCCTATAACCGGCAACTGGACAGAAGCCACCAGATAGTTCGTGACATCATACCGGTAGCTCTCCTGTCCCAGCGTGACAACCTTCGAGCCTTGCGCCACAATACACAGGGTGGGTTCATAGACGGTATGGATTGGCCCAGATATTTGGGACATACGAACAATGCGTAAAGCAGGAATCGCCGTCTCATGCATACCATCCTGTTTCGCGAACCGCTCGACCACCTGTGCCAGGCTTCCCCCCCATTGCACCGACCTTTCATCCATGCCTATCATCTCCCATTTTCTGATTTCATGATCTTCATCATATGATCTTTTGGAGGATTAGGCAAGAACACTGGATCATTCAGCTACCGCCTTGCTTCCAAATGGCACTATCATGGATGTGTCTTAAGCAGTTAACCTATCATTCCTGGAAAAAGAAAGAGAGAGAACATGTCTAGTATTCAAGGAAAAGTTGTGGTCATTACGGGTGCAAGCAGCGGAATCGGCGAAGCGACGGCACGTCTGCTGGCCAGCCAGGGCGCTCATGTGGTGATCGGAGCCAGACGCCTGGAGAGATTGGAAGCCGTAGCATCCGTCATACGTTCAGAAGGAGGATCGGTTGTTTCTCACAGGCTCGATGTGACGGAGCTTGAACAGGTGCAGGAGATCATCCAGCTGGCAATGAGCCAGTTCGGACGCCTTGATGTCGTCGTGAACAATGCCGGTGTGATGCCGCTATCCCCCCTTGCGGCATTGAAGATCGATGAATGGAACCGCATGATTGATGTCAATATTCGCGGCGTCCTGCATGGTATTGCCGCCGGGCTTCCCATCATGACGGAGCAAGGGTTCGGTCACGTTGTGAATATAGCTTCCACCGCAGCCTATACCGCAGGCCCAACGACTGCGGTGTACAGCGCGACCAAATATGCTGTCAGAGCGATCACCGGAGCATTGCGACAGGAGGTTGGGCAACAACATATTCGCGTCACACTCGTCTCCCCAGGTGTCACGGAATCCGAACTTGCCGAGAACATTTCGGACGAGGCAACGAAACAATACGTGGTGAATGAGTATCGTCGCCAGATCATTCCGGCGTCTGCTATCGCTGGTGCCATCGCGTATGCCATCGCACAGCCAGATGATGTGGATGTGAACGAACTCGTTATCGGGCCGACCGCTCACATCTCGTGATGTGCTTCTCCCACTCAGCTCCCCTCTACCCATTCTCAGCGTAAGCGGAAAATGGGTAGAGGGGCTGCTATGATAGGCAACGCACCAGAGGGCACACAAACAACATGGCTGAAAGCACTGATTGGGCGTTCCAACAAGCAAGCGAAACAGCATCTGGAGAGAAAAACAGCACAATGGTGGAGGAAACCATGAGAGAAACAGTCACCTTGAATAACCAGGTAGAAATGCCCATATTGGGATATGGTGTGTATCAAATACCCACTGGTGATACCAGGCGATGTGTGCTGGACGCGTTCCAGGCAGGCTATCGCCTCATCGACACCGCCCAGCATTATGGCAATGAAGCAGGCGTCGGCGAGGCTGTCCTGGCGTCTGGTCTTCCAAGAGAGGACATCTTTCTAACGACGAAGCTTCAAAGCAACAGAAATGTTGCCGGTTTGATCGAAGCGTCTTTACAAAAGCTGCGGACAGATTACATCGATTTGCTTCTGATCCATTGGGTCATGGGAAATGACCTGGCGACGTACCGAGTCATGGAGGACTATTACAAGCAGGGTAAAGTGCGGGCCATAGGACTCAGCAATTTTTACGGTCGCGATTTTGAGCAGATTATCAATCATTGTGAGATTATGCCTGCGGTAAGTCAGTTGGAAACCCATGTGTTTTATCAGCAGAAAGATGCACGTGCTTTCTATAAGAAGCATGGTGTCTATTTAGAGTCATGGTCTCCCTTTGGCGAGGGAAAGGCCAATATATTTCAAAATCCAATGTTAACGAGCATTGCAAAGAACTATGGCAAAACAATTGCTCAGATTATATTACGGTTTTTCATACAGAATGATATTATTGTCATTCCCAAATCGTCGTGGAAAGAGAGAATGAGGGAAAACAGAGAGGTATTTGACTTCTCTTTAAGCGATGAAGATATGAGAAACATCGAAGCCATGGATACCAACAAAAGCCTCTTTGGCTGGCCTTATTAAATACGCAAGGAAAAAGATCGGCTTGCTTGCTACCGGACTGTACGCCTTGCCGCTGCCTGTCGTGATTGCTGCGCTGTTGCTGGTGGCGTCTGGTGTGGCGACAACGATGCCACCAGCAACCTCGCTTGCACTTCCCAGATGCCTTCTGCTCTCCAAACTCTCTTTATTGATATCTCTCTGTGTATTACCTTTTTTCTCTTCTTCATCGCTTTTTCTTTTGAGCGATGTTCCTGTCTGTTTTCTGCTTGCTTGTTGCTAGCTCGTTGCGCATCTCGTGGGCTAAACCAGGCCAAGACCTTCTAGCTCCTCTACAGTTCTCGAAGTTGACCTCTCCGAGACATGAGTGAGTGAGACAGTTGTTGCGAACTCCGAAGTAGCTTGACCACGCTGTCTGACCAACAGCAGGACTAGTACCTGAAAGCTCTGCTCTCGGGTAGTCTTTCTTTTTGCCTTGTTGGGGTGTTGACAGAACAGTTGCGGTGTGGTATATTCTCTCTTGCAAGCAGCGGTTTTCCCGGTTGCGTGCGGCGGTTTAGCAGATTAGATTGAAAGAGCGTCTATAGCTGGAGCCGCCTGAGAAGCGAAAGCACGGAGAGGTCGCATAGTGGCCTAGTGCGGCGGTTTGCTAAACCGCTGAAGGGGCAACCCTTCCGAGAGTTCGAATCTCTCCCTCTCCGCCATACTCCATAGGGGAGTAGCTCAATGGTAGAGTCCACGTCTCCAAAACGTGTTGTTGCAGGTTCGAGTCCTGTCTCCCCTGCCCCTTAAAGAAGGCTTCGGCAAGTGTTTGCTGGAGTCTTCTTTTTTATGTCCCTCGGCGTTGCGCGCCTTCGGCCCCTGACACTACGCACCTACGGTGCTCAAAGGTTTTTTAGAGTGGTGCAATACAACAGGTGGGTGCATTCGCACCCACCTGTTGTATTGCACCACTCTAAAAAACAATGCGGCCGCGCAGCGGACGCCTGTGCGGGGGCGCTCAAGTTCCCCAATAATATGATATGGGCCTGCGGCCATCAGGCCAGCTTTGTGTAAACAACCAGGCGTAACGAGGTCTGCCCCTGGCTGGGAATCCAGACGCCGGCGCAGGTAATCAGATTAAGATAGGTGCCACTGCTATCACCAAAGATGCCTTGCAGGTGAATGGGATCGGGCGGGATAGCCTCGCTCCTGATGGTACGAAAGTGGAGCTGCTGGCCGTTACTGGTGGTGATGATAACTTCGTCACCAGGCTTCATGTATTGCAGGTTCCAGAAGACGGCTGGACTGCCTCCATCCCGGTCGACATGCCCATCAATGACGGCGCTCCCCTTCTCACCAGGGCGGGGACCGCTTTCGTACCAACCTGTTCCATCCCATTTGTTCCTGTGCGGGGTATCGAGGTTGCCACTGGCTAACACCCCTACCGGCTCAACCTCGGTGTCAACACCGATGGCTGGAATGCGGATATGCACTGGCTCGGCTACACGCACAACCGGCACAGGCGTCGGTGTCGGTGGCATAGGCGTGGGAGTCGGCGCCACCGTTGGTCGGGGTGTTGGCCGGACCACCTGAGCCTGAACCGTGCTCCCTCCGCAGGCGCTCAAAATACAGAGCAGGCCGATATACATAAAAACCATCATTGCGACATACAACAGACGATTGACACGCACCATCACGAACACCTTTCTGTAGCAGATCCTCCATAAAGTGATACGCATCTATCCTTTGATTGGATGCGTATCACTCTTCTTTTCTAGCAGATTAGCGTCGGGCGCGGGCGTAGCGCACGGTGTAGCCAGCGGCTCCTGCGATGATCAGGGCGACGGCTCCAAGGAACCAGGGCAGTGTAGCATTGCTGGAAGCCGGGGCAACGGTATGGGGATTACCGCTGGTCTGCGGCATGCCAGGTACACCGGTGGCGACACCAACTACGAACTTGAGGGCGGGATCACCCTGATAGAGGCCGATAGCGAACACGCTATTGACGGTGTTGCTATTTAAGGTGGCGCTCACAGGTACGGTAGCATTGGCCTGGGTCGCCGTCACATTGAAGGTATAGGAAGCTGGCGGTACCGACAGATAATCGCTGGCATTTTTATACGTCAGGCCGGTGATGACGGTCTTGCCACCGGTCGCGACGTTGACTGGACCAGCATTGGGTGAGAGGTGATAGACACGTACTTTAGCCATACCACCAGACAACATGTTGTCATCTACAAAAGCCTGCAGGCCAAAGCCAGTATCCTTTGTGCCAATAGCGGCAACGGTGTAGGCCATCCCAGACTGGACAGAAACACTCTGGTTGATGACAGCGGCATCAGCGCCCTTGCCAGCAGGCGCGACCTGAATTTTATGCGAGCCAGCCGGTACGGCCACATAATCGGTCACAGTACCAAAGGTGAAGTTGGGCAGCAATTTATTGCCGTCAACAAAAACATCGACCGTACCGGCCGCAGGAGAGGCATGCACTACACGCACATAGGCATTATCGGCCGGAGCCGCGAACGCACTGGCCGAAGAGAAGAGAACCAGGGCCAGCATTCCCATTAACGCAGCAGAGATAGATAGGCATCGTTGCAAAATCTTCATTGTTTCCCTCTTTCATTTCATAAATGTAAAACAGACATACGTATGACAAGTCAGGATGTCGACATCCTTAAACAAGGCCGTAGGTGCTGGGCTTGCCCCAGCTTTGTAGGTGCTGGGCTTGCCCCAGCTTTGTAGCGCGACACGAAATACATAGGACCATTCTATCTTGCTCACTCAAATCCATTACCAGTTAGCAGGTGGCGTGGTGTATGTATTTCGTGTGAACATAGTAATGACGGCACCACGCCCGAGATTCTGTAAAATTATTTAACCACCCGCAGAAATTCATGCAAATCTATTCATATTGCAGCGGAGAAGGTGAGCCAGGACTTGTTATTCATGGTCAACTCATGTATGATTAGAACAAACGTTTTCTTCGCATGATATAGACCAGGAGCGTGCAGTCGGCTATGCAAACACAAACTGATCCTACGCCTATCCCAATCGAAGATGAATACCTCTTTGGCTGGAATCCGACTCCGGGCATTGTTTCGGTCTGGGCCCATCGCGATGGTCGGGCACTGATCTGGCGACGGGTGAATGGCACCATTGTGCGTTCGGCTGAATACTATCGTCCCTGGCTCCTGGCTACTTCTCTGCAGGACGTTAAGTATCTGGGAGACGCGCTGCAGCCTTATAACGAGCATGCCAGCCACAAGGTCGTCCTGCGCTATCGCAAGCTGAATGGGCCGGCCTCCTCCTACAAATATCTGTTGTTTGCGCGCGATAATCGCCTGTTGGAGAGAACGATTCTGGAGGGGGCTGGTCATCGTCTGCGCCGGCCGTTCAATACGCTAAATGAACTGGGCGATGCCTATTATCGCGTGGGGCCGGTCGAGCAGTATCTGATGAGCACTGGCAAGGTTTATTTTCGCGGCATGACCTACCAGGATCTTCACCGGCTGCAGTTTGACCTGGAGACGACCGCGTTGGACCCGCATCGTGGTCGTATCTTTCTGGTGGCGGTCCGCGACAATCGTGGCTTTGAGCAGGTGTTGGAGGCAGCCACACCTGAAGAGGAGGCCCGCCTGATCTATGAGCTGTGCGCCCTGATCCGTGAGCGCGATCCGGATGTAATTGAGAACCACAACCTGTTCGCCTTTGATCTGTCCTTTCTGGAGCATCGCGCCATTGTGAATAAGGTGCCGCTGGAGATCGGGCGTCCCGGAGGTCCGGCGGTGTTGGAGAGCTACTTCGAGACGCTGGCCGTTGGGCCCGAGGCCCGCAAGCGCAAACGCTTCAGCGTGGCGGGCCGCGAACTGATCGATACGCTGGACGCGGTGCGGCGCCATGATTTCGTGGTGCGCGATATCCCCAGCTATGGCCTGAAAGATGTGGCCAAATATTTTCGCATCGCCTCACCTCAACGCGTCTACATCGAGGGTAGCGATATCTTTGAGACCTATCAGAAAGATCCTGAGCTGGTGCGCCGCTATGCCATGGATGACGTTACGGAAGTCGATGGCCTCTCGCAACGATTGCTGGGGGCGCCCTTCGCCCTGGCCGGCATGGCACCCCGCCGCTACGAGCGACTGGCCTCGGCTGGTCCGGCCATGGGCATCCTGGAGCCGATCCTGGTGCGCAGCTACCTGCGCCGGGACGCGGCACCACCGTATCGGGCGGCCCAGCAGAGCGCCGAGGATGGGCTGCACGAAGGCGGAGCGGTCCACCTGTTCGCCTCCGGCATCGCCGAGCAGGTCGTCAAGGCCGACGTCGCCTCGCTGTATCCCTCGCTAATGCGCACCTTCCGCATCGGACCCTCCTGCGATCGCCTGGGAATCTTCCTCAACATCCTGGGACGCCTGACCGATCTGCGCCTGGAACATAAGGAGATGGCGCGTCAGAGCAAGCGTCACTCGGTCGAGAGCAATCACCATGCCGCCACTCAGGCGGCGATGAAGATCTTGATCAATGCCGCCTATGGCTATATGGGGGCGGGCAAGATGGCGCTGTTCGCGGACGGCAAGGCGGCCGGAGAGGTGACACGGCGCGGTCGGGCCATTCTCAACTCGATCCTGGATGCCCTGCGCCAGCGCGGCATGGCGCTGATCGAGGCCGATACAGATGGCGTCTATTTCGCGGTCCCCAGGGGATGGAGCGCGGCCCAGGAAAAAGAGCTGGTCAATTCAATCGCCTCGGAACTGCCCGCTGGCATTCGCCTGGAGTATGAGGGCCGCTACCGGGCCATGCTCAGCCATGAGGTCAAGAACTACGCCCTGCTAACCTATGATAATCGCCTGCTGGTTCATGGCGTCGCCCTGCGCTCCAGCCGGGCCGAACCCTTTGGTGAACGCTTCCTGCGTAAGGCCCTGCACTGCGCCATGGTGGGAGACGTCGTCGGCGTTCGCAACCTCTACCTGGAAACCGTCTCCGATCTGCGCAATCGCCGCCTGCCGGCCTCGGACCTGGCTACGCGAGTCAGGCTCACCAAGGAACCCGACACCTATATGGAGACGCGCAACAACCACCAGGAACCTGCCTACGAGGCCCTGCTCAGCGCCGGACGCACCCACTGGACCGTCGGGGAACGCGTCCGCTTCTATCGCACGCGCAAGGGCTATGTCTGGCTGCCCGACGAGACCGAGGAGGCCCCCATCGTCACCGACTGGCGCGAACAGGCCGACGGCAAGGTGGCCCCCCAGACAAAGACCTCGCTCGTCACCTATCAGGACATCGCCGATCGCCGCGACTACGACGTCGAGCACTACGTCCAGGTGCTGCGCAACTCATACGCCGCCCGGCTAAGCAAGGCCTTCAGCAAAGAAGCCTTCGAGCAACTCTTCCGCGCCGAGCAACAGCCCAGTCTCTTCGACGTCGACCCGCCCATCGAATGCATCCAGCCGCTCTGGATTCGCCACAACTAACCCGTACGTGCCAGGCTTGCTGCGAAGCGGCCCGTGCCCTCGCGATTCTATTCTCCCACGTCGGAGCGCCTGGGGAGGCCGGATTGGGCCCCGAAACGGGTCACCTTGATGGAACTGGCGCGAATGGCGAAGCGCAGAGCATCGGTCGGCGTTTGACCTTCAGCAAGAGCGACGGTGAGCGCGCCGACAAAGCAATCCCCGGCGGCGGTGGTATCAACAACGTTGACTCGGGGCGCCTGCTGATACATGACATTAGTCTGCCCCCGCTCGTCCGCGTTAATCAGGACGGCTCCCTGAGCGCCCAGGGTAATTACGACGGTAGGGATGCCATGCTCATGGAGGATAGCGCCGACGTGCCGGGCATCGTCCAGACTCTCCACTGGCTGTCCACTGAGCAGGCTGGCCTCTGTCTCATTCACGACCAGCACGGAGAGCTTGCTCAGCGTCTCCCTGCGTAGTGGATAGGCTGGCGCCAGGTTGAGGATGACGGGAACGTGCAGACTATAGGCCCGCTCCACCAGACGTTCCACGGTCTCATGTGGAATCTCCATCTGCATTACCAGGGCCTGAGCCTGCGCCAGCGCGTCAAAAATATGCTCCATCTGCCGCTGGTCTTTGCCGACGTTGCCATTGGCACCCGAGGAGACGACGATGGCGTTCTCGCCCTGCTCATTCAAGAAAATAAAGGCCGAGCCGCTGGCCGCCTCCGCGTCGCTGACCAGCAGGCTGGTATCGATCTGATCGCCCTCCAGGGCGGCCTTCAATTGCTGACCAAAGGGATCCTGCCCGACGCGCCCGGCCATCTGAACCGGGGCCCCCAGGCGCGCCATAGCCACCGCCTGGTTGGCCCCTTTGCCACCGGGCACAAAAGTAATCGAGCTCGCCCCCAGCAAGGTCTCGCCCATCACAGGCAGACGCGGCACGCGCACCACCTGGTCCATATTCAAGCTCCCCACCACGAGCACAGGTTTTGATGCAGGCATAACAACGCTCACTTTCTTATACATAGCGATCGTGCTTTCGGTACCTACATCATAACGTAGCAGGCTCCTGGCCGCAAATAAATCTATCCACATGCTCCGATCAGCCCCATCGAATGCGGCCCTCATCATAAGTTCGGACCTTGCGTCCGATTATCCCTCACGTCCGATTATTTCCCAAAAAGAAGAGCGGGGCCGATCCATTGTGGGATATGGATCGGCCCCGCCTTCACAACCAGAAAGCACAGGGAGGACATAGTAGGTTCGGGCTTTACGCCCGATTTATAGTCTGGGGTGCTGACCCGCTAGCGCCGTCCCGCGACGACCGCCTTGCGGGGCTCTGCGTATTCTTCTTCTTCGTCTGGCTGACCCGAGATGAGCAGGATGTAGCCGGTGGCCAGGATCGATGAGATATCGACGTTGAATGAGCGCATCTTCAGGCGCGTACGCGAAAGGGCGCAGCGCACCGGGCGCATCTCTTGATCCCAGTTACCCTCTTCCATCGCCTCTTCCAGGTGCTCGCGGGCCCGTGTGATATCGGCCTCGCTGGCCTTGCCACCGCTATAGAAATTGGCGTAGAGCACTTCATAAGGACAATAATAGGGGAACAGCTCCAGGAGAGGTAGCAAAACGTTCATCTCGGTATTGGTGAACTGCTCCTGCTTCAGGAGGCGCGGAATATGCAATTCATCGCAGGCCAGGTAGGACAGCGTCCCAAAGGTCGTGTTAAGGACCATGATGTGGCCCGCAGGCAACGAATCCTGAAGTGAGAAGTGCAATATTTTATTCGCCTGCTGGTTTGTATAGTCTGCTGTTGCTTTAGGTTTACGCAGGTAGACTTTCTGCATGGTGATACTCCTTCATAGTAGACGCATATTTCGGGTCTACCACTCTCAACCGCATCGCCACTGTCCCGCGTACACCAACCGTGGCCGCCTCTCGGCTGGCGGTATGCAGCCCCTGCTCTTGCGAGGCCATCAGGTGCGGGAACGCAACAACGGCACCGTAGGTACCGGTCGGCGCATCCACACAGGATACCGCAGCCGTGACGACAAAGCGCACAGCGATGATTAACCGGGTGTTGATAGGACGATTTAGATGAATACGCTGTACATAAGTTGCCATAGACTCGACTATATCCCCCAGATTGTATGTAGTAACGAGGCTGGCGTCTGTAGCGCCGGGTTGGCACGTGCGACCTCAAGCAGGTAGCCGAAGCCAACACCACCCACAATACCCAGAACAACCAGTGCCACGAGAATAAGCAGTAATTTGTCCTGTTTAAGGCGCGCAACGTGTGTGCTAAAGGATGATGGCTGCTCCAGTACCTCGGGCGCGTACGCTACCTCGGCAACTGGCTGGACCATCTTCTCAGGCGCCTGCATGTCCTGCGTAGCTATATTTAAAGAGAACTCCACCCCGGACAAAAATGGGGCTTCCTCCTCTTTTTCAAGTAGTTCCGCAGGGCTCAGCACACGTGTCTTGCGTACCCTTTCCCCACCTTGAAATGACCCATACGAGGGTAAGTCGGATAACGGTTCGGTCACACGAGTCGCCGTAATACGCCTGACGGCCACTACGGGGGCCGTATCAAGCATCTCAAGCGTCTCTGATGAGCCGAATTGACCAGAAGGTTCGCGTAAGTCAGCAACGGCCACGCTGCTCGACAGAGATGTGCGGTACGTTTCCCCCTGCGTACCTGTAGCATGGCTGTCATAGCGATTCCAGGGACCAGTAAAACTGGTAACTGGAGACTGCTCAATTACCGTACTCAACTCGGGTTGGGCCGGTAATCCATCGAACATGGAGGGCCAGGAGGGCGGAAACCCCGGTTGGAGTAACGCCTTCTGGCAGGTCTCTATCGTCGAGAAGACGGTAAAGCCATGTCGACGCGCCCATAAACGCAGTCGTTCGTTCCCCTCTATGACCAGAACCAGCTGAGCATCCTGTCGGGTCGCGACCTGTTGCAGCTCACGCAAATCTCCCGGACGCCGGAACACGGCATCTTGCGGCAATACGACGACGATGGGCTGGCGATAATACTGGCCCAGGTGATGGAACAGCCAGTTGACTACAGATGTGCGCTCGTCGCTCGATTCAACCACCAGGGTACTGATGTCGTTTAGCTTCTCGTATCTCATATGCCGTCCGTATCTTTGCTTGTTTTCCCTGAGAGCATTTAAAAGCGAGGTCCAGAGGCGGCAGCCCCTTGCGGGGTGTGGGGTGTCCCCACCCTCTCCTTCCCCCCGCCGCCAAAGCCGAAGCTTAGCGGGGTCCAGGGGCGGCAGCCCCTTGCGAGGTGTGGGGTGTCCCCACCTCTCCTTCCCCCCGCCGCCAAAGCCGAAGCCTAGCGGGGTCCAGGGGCGGCTAGCCCCTTGCGGGGTGTGGGGTGTCCCCACCTCTCCTTCCCCCCGCCGCCAAAGCCGAAGCTTAGCGGGGTCCAGGGGCGGCAGCCCCTTGCGGGGTGTGGGCGAGCATGCCGGGGGCATGATCAAGTCCCCACCCTCTCCTTCCCCCCGCCGCCGAAGGCGGCAACAATACTTTTAAATGGCCCTGCCATTTTCTTACTACAAACTTTTTCTATGCTAATTATGTATTAAAATAAGGTATACTTTTAATGACAGATTTATCAAAAGCATTTATCATTTTTATCATTCTGGCGCTACTTATCACATTCATGCACACAATCTAGGAAGAATGGTGAACGGATGCCGACCTCAGAGACGCCCCATCAGCCCCGTGTACGTTTAACTGAAGCACGTGTCAGCTACAACCTTTCGCAGCAGGAGGTCGCGGACGAGATCGGCACGACCTATGTCAATGTCAGTCGGTGGGAACGTGGAATCACCAGGCCTAACCCCTATTTTCGGCGCAAGTTATGCGCGCTGTTCAATAAGAGCGAGGAGGAGCTAGATCTGCTGCAGACGCGGTCTGAACGCGGCAAAGGTGGCCGCTCCTCTGCGCCCAATGCACCCACCACAGTCGCGGCCCCGGTTGCCCCACGCGTCATCTATGATCCAGCCATCCCGCTGCTACCAGCCATCCCGCTGGTGGGACGCGAAAAGGATCTGGCCGTGATCAGGCAGCGCCTCAAGGGTAGCGGTAATATGGCCCTGACCGCCCTGAACGGGCTGCCCGGCGTAGGCAAGACCGCGCTGTCGGTGGCACTGGCCCACGATGGCGCACTGCGCGAATTCTTCAAGGATGGTATCCTCTGGGCCGGCCTGGGACCACAACCCAACCTGCCCGGCATCTTTAGCCGCTGGGGCAATCTGCTGGGCATCTCGTTCGCCGAGATGACCAAGCTGGGCAGCGACGAGGCGCGCGCCAAAGCCATTCGCAACGCCATCGGCGATCGCGCCATGCTGATTATTATCGATGATGCCTGGAAGCTGGAGGAGGCGCTGGCCTTCCGTGTCGGAGGCAGCCACTGCGCCCACCTGGTAACCACACGCTTCCCCAACATCGCCTCCCACATGGCGCTGGGCAACGCCATCAACATTCGTGAGCTGGGCGAGAACGAGAGTATCAGCCTGCTCAACCTGCTGGCCCCACAGGTCATCTACCGCGAGCAGCAGAAAGTTCACGACCTCGTGCAGGCCGTCGGCGGACTCCCGCTGGCCCTGACCCTGATCGGCAACTACCTGCGCAAGCAGGCCTACAGTGGTCCCGCACGCCGCATCACCTCGGCCCTCGAACGTCTGAGCAACGCCGAAGTGCGCCTCAAACTCAAAGAACCACACATCCCAGCCGAGAGCCACCCCAGCCTGCCCAACGAACAATCGCTCTCCATCCAATCCATCATCGCCGTCACCGACCAGCTGCTCGACGAAGAGACGCGCCGTGCCCTCTACGCCCTCTCCGTCTTCCCGCCCAAACCCAACACCTTCTCAGAAGAGGCCGCCATGGCCGTCGCCGCCTGCTGCACCGACGAACTCGACGCCCTCTCCGACGCCGGCATGCTCGAAAGCAACGGCGAACGCTACCTCCTCCACCAGGTCATATCCGACTATGCCCTGCTTCAGATCTCCGACGAACAGCTCACCACCGCCCAGGAAAGGCTAGTAACTTACTATACTAATTATGTTGAAGAACATAAAAAAGACTACGAATTACTGGAAGAAGAGAGCGATACCATTTTCTCAGCATTGGAAACAGCGCTAGAGCAAGATCAAAGGACCGAATTAGTTAAAGGAATCTATGCTTTTGCTCCATTCCTGATATTGCGCGGCCTCTATGCAAAGGCTCAATACTATTTAGAGCGTGCAAATGAGCTAGCCATCGAAGAAAATAACGTCCCAGGAATCATCGGTACCTATTCATACCTCGGCGAAGTACAGCAAAAGCAAGGTAATTATGTACAGGCAGAGATGTATTACCAAAAAGGACTTGAACTGGCCCGTCAAAATAACCAATATGAACAAGTTTGCTCGTTGCTTACCGGCTTAGGTGGCGTCACCCTCCGCAGGGGCGAGTTTGTTAAAGCAGAAGCCTATTTACAAGAAGGCTTAACTATAGCCCGGCAAATTCAACATCAAGAACATCTTTACACATTGCTTAAAATTTTAGGGCCTGTTACTTTCAGCCAGGGAAACTATGTACAAGCCGAAATTTATTTACAAGAAGGCTTGAAATTAGCTCAACAAATTGGTGATCGTGAACAAATTTGTTTTTTACTTACTAATCTAGGAGTGGCATCCGGGCTACAAGGTAAAAGAGAACAAGCAGAAAAATACTTCCTCGAAGCATTGAAGATTGCTCGCCAAATTGGGCACAATGAACAGGTCTGTGTACTGTTGATTAATTTGGGTGAAAAATCTATTGAAGACGGAGATTATAATCAAGCGAAAGTATATTTCCAAGAAGGACTCACTTTATCTAAAAGTATCAAACACCGGGAATGGACAAGCGTTATATTAGGTAATTTAGGAAATGTGGAGGAAAAGCAAGGCAATTATTCAGAAGCGCAACATTACTTACGAGAAGGTTTAGAACTGGCCTATCAAGTTAGGAGACCTCAAATTACGGGTACTATCTTGTATCACTTTGGCAATCTTTACATTGGTCAGCAACAAATTGATCAAGCAGAAAAAGCTTTTCATGAGATGATTTCAACTGTCCCATTAGAGGATAAAGAGCTTCATGCACTAGCACAATACGGGATAGCTCGTGTTCTAGCTTTAAGAAATAATTATATTGAGGCTTTAAAGCTTGGTGAAGACAGTTTTAAAACACTAAGTACAATATCTAACCGTCATACTGATGAAGTTGGTAATTGGTTAACATCGCTGAGGCTATCTCACTTAAGCGGAAATAACACCTAAATCTATGGGTGTTATTTCCGCTTAAATAATTATTTACCAATTGAACCAATAGTTTGGAGTAACTGTATTCGATGGGGTGGAAGTTGCTGTAGAAGTTGGTGCCACGGTTTTCACGCCGGCGGCATGGCTCATAATGGCGGGGCCGATGACGAGGATGGTAGCCATAATTAAGAGTACGAGAACGGGTACGATCCAGCGAAGATACTGTTTACGCATGATGCTTCCTTTCCTTGCCCCAGGAGAGCAGAGCCGCTTCCGAACGGTCGCTCTTACCGTCTTGCCTGGTCTCCGAGGCTGCTACTGTTTTGAATACACGTGTTTCGCTTGAAGCTACATCATCTTTGTTGCTCTACGGCAGCTGCTCCAACCTCTACAAGGCCCGCGTTTGCAGAGGCTGGGTCACTGCCGCCATATGCAGCTTCCCGTTTGCCATCCCATCCAGGAAGTACCAGTATGTTGACCCTTTGTCGGGTATTCCGTATACCCCTGGTTGGTGCCGGTTCAACGTCTTTTCGGTAGAAGACATCCTGTCGTTCTCTTTGACATCTGCTGCGCGCCCGGTCGTCATGTCTTATACCGAATGGATAGCACCGACAAGATGTAAGGTATAAGATTTTTTTCGATTCATCATTTTTGCCCTCAAGTGGTACTAAAAAAGTACTAAGTGGGTAGCAGCACCGATGTCTACAGCATGAATGAGCCTGTAGAGGGCGGTCATGCTTCGTGTTAAAACGCCAATTCACGTAAGAGCAGGTGAATTAGCCAGAAATATTGCCGTTAAGATTGCGTAAAGATTACTGAAATTGGTTTGTAGTCCAAAAAGAGAGGTATTTACCACCAAAATTGCTCAGGGGTTTTAAAACACCCACTACAAGTGATATACTTCAAATTGGTAGCTGGGCAGGCGGCTTGAGATGTGTTGCCAGACCCTGGCTACCCTGGTCCTTCAACTTCTATCCTGTCTTCTTCCTCCCTCTTCTATGCCCACCAGTACAGCCCAACATGATCACCCATATGGGTGGCAAAGTTGAAGCTTTCAATATCATTTCCGATTATGCTCCTGTTATCTAGAAAAAGAGAGTAACTATTATTTGACAGCAAATCAGACATGAGGGGAATAAGGAGAAGCAGCGCATGAGAAAGATCATCAGCACCATGTGGGTTACTCTTGACGGTTTCGTTGCCGGACCAGACGACGAGATGGATTGGGTCGGAGAATGCTTCGACGAAGCTATGGGCAAATATGAAGGCGAGTTCTTCTACGCGGCCGATACGCTCTTGCTGGGACGCGTCACCTATCAAAGCTTCGCCGGCTCCTGGCCATACGTGCCCGATAATCCCAATGTCTCTGAGGAAGAGAAAGAGTACGCGCGCAGGCTGAACGCGATGCAGAAAATCGTCTTCTCCAGAACACTCGCAAGCGCCGATTGGAACAACACCCGGCTGCTAAGAGAGATCGATCCGGCGGAGATCGAGCGCCTGAAGAGTGAGTCGGGCCGCGACATCATCATCTCTGGCAGCCCCGGCCTGGTCCAATCCCTGACCAACCTCGGGCTGATCGATGAATACCAGGTTCTGGTCTATCCGCTCATTCTGGGCGCCGGCAAACCCTTCCTGCAAAACATCAAGGACCGCGTCAGGCTCAAGCTGGTCGATAGCAAAACGCTTCCGTCAGGTGTAATGATCCTCTATTACCAGCCGAAGTAGCAGCTATACCTCTCCCTTGTGGCGGTAGCGCAAGATAGGCACAAGTTGAGCCGCGACCTTGCGCTGCCCAATATCACTGGGATGGAGAGCATCGCTGAAGTCGGGCGGCCCCGGAGTCAGCCAGCCGGTGGTATCGACATAAAAGACATTGTGGTCGCCGGATGCATTGAGCGCGTAGACCGCCGATCGCGTCGGCGCTGCCATATAACCAGCGAAGGTTCTGAGGGCGTAGATGGGCGTGTCAGGATAGTGCTGGCGCAACCTGCGGAGAAACGCCTGGTAGGTTAGTTCAAAGACCTGGGCCGATTGTCCATGATTATAGTCATTGGTCCCCAGGTTGATGACCAGCGCAGCGGGCGTATAGCGACTGGTGTCCCACATAGGAGAGTCGGGATACTGTAAGGTCTGCAACTTAAAATACTGGGTATCCATGCCCGCACAGGAGGGTGCAGTCGAGCTCAGGCAGATGCCCGAAGTCGCTATCTCAGTATGCTCGGCCCCCAGTTGTTCCGCCGTCAGCCAGGCATAGGTAGAGAGATCCTTCATGCTATCAGAGTAGCCAGCCGTAATCGAATCTCCAATAAACTCTATGATGTCTGATGAAACCTGGGGAGCAAGCGCACTGGCGCCGCCATCCAGCAGCAGGCCCTGAAAATGCATGCTCGACCACTCTGACGCGATGGTCACGCGTAGCGAATGATCGCCACCCTGCAACGCCACCGGGGTAAGATTCAGCAGACCCCGGATGCCATGATAGAGCACATCAGGTTCCCGATCGATGCTCACATAAACGTCAGATGCCTCACCCAGCCGTAGCTCGACATGTTGTCCACTGAAGGCCGTCTTAAAATAAGCTCCGCCCCAATAACTCACATATTCACGGCTATTGGTGGTATCCCAGCGCCCATAATATTTGATATCCGCATTATCTGGAGCAATCTGTACCGACGGCTTCTTCACCAACGGCGTCTCACGGTGTTGCCATGGCCACGCATAGAGCAGATACACGGTCGCCGCCATCAGGGCTAACAGCACCAGCCCCACAATCGCATAGCGTTTTATGGATCCAATCAAAACCAACCTCCCCGGCGCTCCAGGCGCATACACATCTCTCTTTTTATTTCATTATACAATCTCCCACCTTTTATATATACATGAGCATAAATAATGCGATTAGAGAAAACGCCCCCGCGTGGGTTCGGGGCTTGGCCCCGATTTCTTCTTCACGCACAAAAACGCCTATTAAAAACGATAATAGCTCTTCGAGCATTACGTGTTTAAAGGACATGGTTATATGGGGGAGGAAAATCGGTCGCGAGGGCCGAACCTACGGCGAGGGTGACACGGGGAGCTCCACATAGAAGGTGCTGCCTTTTTTGAGCTCGGATTCGCACCAGATGCGGCCATTGTGGCGCTCAACGATGTCTTTGGTGATGGCCAGGCCCAGGCCCAGGCCACGTTTAGAAGAGGTTTGGGCGTCCGGAGTGCGATAAAAGGTTTCAAAGACACGCTCTTGCTGATCTTTGGCGATGCCACGACCATGGTCCCGCACCGAGAAGAGGACGCAACGGGCGCCGGGTTTGATGCTGACCTCAACGGGGGTGTCGTCGGGTGAGTATTTGATGGCGTTGCTGACCAGGTTGGTCATGACTTGAGAGAAGCGGTCAACGTCCAGCTTGAGGGTAACTGGTTCGGGAGGCGCATCCAGCAAAACCATACGCTCGGTAAGCAGGCGCTGGTCCTCCACCACTTCACGGCAGAGCGCGGTAACGTTGCACAGGCGTCGATTCAATGCCGCCTTCCCGGTCCGTATACTACTGACATCCAGCAGTTCATCGATCAATGTGGTCAGACGGCCGGTCTGATCATTGATGCGCTCAAGGGTAGTGGCGACACCGTCCATGTGTTCAAGATCCTTATGCCTGGAGATACGACGCAGCATCAACTGGGCCTGTCCCCGAATGGTGGTGACCGGAGTCTTCAGTTCATGCGAAGCGATCGAAAGGAAACGATCTTTCATTTGATTGGCATCTTCCAGGCGCCGGTTGGTCTCTTCAAGCTCCTGGGCATATGATTGCAGTTCAAGTTCGGTAGCCATAGCCTGGAAGCGCGCGCGTTCACGCTGCGCCGTAATCAGGGCGATCACCAGTCCCGAGCCGATAAACGGTAATAATTGCAGAGCATCGCGCCAGTTTGAATAATCATATGAGCTTAGAGGCAAGATGAAGATATAGTACAGGACGGCCGCGTTCAATAAAATAGACCAGATGGCCGGGCCAGCTCCCCAGAACAGGGCTGCTACCACAATCACAATAATGCTAAAAGTGCTGGGGAAGAAGAATTGCCCGAACATTTTTGTGACATAAATGGTGCATAGCGACACGATCACTGTGGCAGGGATCGCTACTAGATAGCCAATCAACGGGTGGCGCCACTTCGGCACATTGCTCATATAATCCTTGCGCAACTGTGAGCGCTGCTCAAGACTTATGCGCCGATAACGCCGGCCCCGCTTATCTGTATATATGTTACCATGAGCTAATCTCATGCTTTATCCCACTCCCTCTTACAACCCGACCGGAAGCAATACATAAATAGCCATGCCTCGATTCCTGTATACACCCAGGCCTTCCGCCTTACCCTTTATCACCATAGGAGAAGCTTTCTCCATGGAGATAAAGGGCGCATCTATACTATCTGGGCATTGAGCCGTTTTTGCTCGGCGGTCATAAATGCTTCTTGCATCCGCGCATCATGCATACCAATAACAGCTACCTCTGGATGCTGGCGCGCGAAATGATGTAGATCGATCAGCGTTTGTCGCGCCGTCGCATCATCGCTGGTCACCATGGACCAGAGTACGGGATGCATGGTCGTTGGAACTGTATAGTTATCCGAGAGCCACGCGGCATCCCCAACAAGGAAGACGCGTGGACCATGGGCGCGATTAATAAACATGCCCATCTGACCCGGCGTATGGCCCGGCAACGGTACCAGTATGATCGATCCATCTCCAAATACATCGTGGCTGCAGCGAAAGCCTTCATAGGCTGGCCCCGCAAAGTCTAACAGTTGCATAGGATTATTCGACAATAAACGCCTTACCAATCCCTGATTCTTTTCCAGCAAGCCCTGGGTGGCAAAATCATATTCTACCTGATTCACCTGCAGAAGTACACCGGGCAGATCGGGGATACCCGACACATGGTCCCAGTGGAGATGGGACAACAGCACAAAATCCAGGTCTTTTGGCTCCATGTGCAGGTGTTCCAGATGCTGGCACAGCGGCCGCTCCATGTTGAAACGTCCAAGCGTGTTCGAAAAAAGGAATGACTGGTCCATTAAAAATAATGGAGTATCAGCGCATAAGCCGCTATCATAGAGAAATGTTCCCCGGGGGTGCTTGATGAGCACGGCGCTATAGGCAATGGTGCGCGCCGTCAGAGAGAACGAGCCACGTACCGCGATGCATTCTGGAACCGCTACGCTGCCACAACGCAGAAAGGTGATATCGATATCGGGCCAGTCTTCTTTGGCCAGGCTCGCTGACTCCGATGCACGCTCAAAGAGCTGGTCCGTCACAAAGGGGTGCGGCAAAAAGCTATTGATGGCGCTTGCTACCCCGATAGAACCAAGCGTAAAGCCCCCCAAAGTTAGCCAGTTACGTAGCTTCATAAGCTTTCCTCGTACATGTTACTAGTTCTCAGTCGCCACTTGTTCCCCTTCCACCTGCGCCAGAGGCAGGGTAAACCAGAATGCCGATCCTTCGTCCAGCGCACTGGTGACGCCAACCTGACCACCCTGTCGCTCGATAAGTATCTGACTGATATACAGGCCCAGGCCCATACCAACACCTGATCCACTGCCCCCCTTGATGGTTGGCGACTGATAAAAACATTCCCAGACGCGCGCCTGCTCTTCAGGAGCGATACCCGGCCCTTTATCTTGCACGATCACTCGTACCTGGGAACCACCAGTTCCAGCTAGCGGTTCAAGCTGGACATTCACCTCAATCGGCTGCTGCGCCTCAGAATATTTTAGCGCATTCAGCAAATAATTGCTGAGTACCTGCCGGAGGCGATCGGGATCGGCTATGACCAGGATAGGCTCATCGCCAGGGAACTGTACATTAATAGCACGTTCTGGTAGAGCTTTGTGTTGCTCACGCACGGCAGCTTCAATGATCGGTCGCAGGTCGCATGGCTCCTGGCGCACATGTATCTGCAGGCGATTGCCCTGGATACGCGAAACATCCAGCATATCACCAACCAGGCAATTGAGTACGCCGATCTGGCGCTCGACGCGCTCCAGCATCTCTATTGAGGCCCGAACCTTGCCGTCTGCTCCTTCTAGCAGCAGTTCTGGACGCTGAATGACGCTTCTCAGGCGTCGCATGGCGAGCTGGGTATTAGCCTTGATGGTTGTAAGTGGCGTGCGCAGTTCATGACTGGCCAGGCTCAGGAAATCTTCCATCTTCATTGCGGCCTCGCGCAGGGTTGCCACTTGTGCTAAAGCATCAGCACGTTCAGCTAGCGCATAGTCTAACACATTACGCGTTAAGTTCGCCAATTCATGACCGAGGGTCCTGATTTCAGATTGCTCGTCGAGGGCAGAAAGTCGCAGTTTCAACCGCTCCAGTTCGGGCAGCAACTGCTCCTGGATCACCTCCGCTGGCTCGGACTGAGCTAACGGGGACGCGGATGCAAACGATGATGGCTCTGGCTCTGGAAGTTCTGCCGCCTGGTCCGACTCGTCTTTAACGATGATAGGAAGCGCGTGCGTATTGCGCGTGGCAGGGTCAGTCGCGGACTGACTCTCTTCACCGAGTGCTTCAACAAAGCCCACTATGGCATAGTTCCGGCTCGCGCGCTGACCCGAGGTGGAAAAGGTAACCCTTACGCGCGCTGGAGATCCATCGCGTCGCAGACAACGCGTTACAAGACTGGCGGTGGTCAGTTCTCCAGTCGCGAGGCGATGCAATAAATCCATGCAGGCCGCCCGATCCTCGGCATTCACGATCTGTGGGAAGGACTGCTTCCATAATTCTCCCCGGCTATAGTCGAGCAGTTGGCAAAACGTTTCATTTGCCTGCAGCCAGCGGCCACCGGTGCTGAGCGCGATAATGCCCAACGCGGATTGTTCAAACAACACCTGATAGGGCATTTCGTAGTCCTGCTTCCAGGGCACGACATGCTTCTTCTCATTCTGTTTACCCATAGGGTTCCACACATTTCCAAAGGCGATAGTATTTTTATTTTCCATCTTTATTTACACCAACCGCTCCCGTCATCGTCGTGGTTTCGGATCTTGCGACCGATTTTTCCGCCCTCCACGATCACGTTCAACTGGCCAAGCGAGTTACAATCATCAATCCACCCACAATGAACATAACCTGTAGTATTTTCATTGGAGTTGGTTAGAGCTAGCGAACGGCATGCCACACTGGCGTAGCGCCAAAAATCACATGTAATCGCTCGATGTCGATCAAAGCTCTAGTATTTTACACGATTGATCGTACCAAATAGATGAGGGGTCAGAGAGAGTCTTGCATATAGAAGCACCAGGGGCGCGGATGCGCCCCTGGTGCTTCTATATGCAAAGAGTATGAGGGGAGTGCCAGCATTCTCTGGATCCAGGGCATTGGCGCCCCTGCCGAGGGAATCCTGCATCCCTGTTAGGAATTGAGGGGCTGGTGTTGCTGGGCCTCAACCACAATCTTGCCGTCGACCAGTGTGAGCATGGCTGCCTGGCCGCTGCTGATGTCGTTGGCCAGCAAGGCGTCCGCCAGAGGATCATCAACGTAGGTCTGGATGGCGCGGCGCAATGGACGCGCTCCATACTCTTCGTCAAATCCTTCCTTCAAGAGGAAGTCACGCACCTCATCGCTGATAACCAGTTCGATGTTCTGCTCGGCCAGACGACCACGCACCTGGTTGAGGAGCATATCTACGATCTGATACAGCTCGGTTTTACCCAGTGAGTGGAAGACCACCACCTGGTCGATGCGGTTGATGAACTCTGGTCGGAAGACCTTCTTGAGTCCCTCCATGGCCTTTGAGCGCATGACTTCGTGCTCTTCGGCGCGCGCATCGTCACCTTTCTTGTTCACAAAGCCCATGTTCACAGCCCGGCGCAGATCCGCGCTACCCGCGTTACTGGTCATGATGACCACAGTGTTTTTGAAGTCCACGGTCCGGCCCTGACCATCGGTCAGGCGACCATCGTCCATAATCTGCAGCAGCGAGTTAAAGACTTCGGGATGAGCCTTTTCGACCTCGTCCAGCAGGATGACGCTGTATGGACGGCGGCGCACCTGCTCGGTGAGCTGACCGCCATCGTCATGTCCGACATATCCGGGAGGGCTACCAAACAGTCTTGAGACGGTATGCGGCTCCATATATTCGGACATATCCAGGCGAATCAGGTTATCTTCACCACCAAACAGTTCCGCGGCCAGGGATTTGGCCAGCTCGGTTTTACCGACACCAGTGGGACCCAGGAAAAGGAAGGAACCGATCGGACGGCGCGGATCTTTGAGCCCCGCTCGTGAGCGACGGATGGCGCGGGCTACCGCGCTGATCGCCTCGTCCTGTCCGATGACGCGCTTGCGCAGGTCGCCTTCCAGGGAGCGTAGATTCTGGCGCTCACTCTCCAGCATCTGGCTGACGGGCACGCTCGTCCAGGTCTCAACGACGCGGGCGATGTGCTCGGGCGTCACGATCAGGGAGACATGGTTGTTCTTGTCGGAGCGCGCGCGCTCCAGGTTGCCCAGCACCAGCAATTCCTGCTGACGCATCATGGCCGCCCGCTCATAGTCTTCGGCGTTGGCGGCGGCCTCCTTCTGCGCCTGAATCCCGGCCAGCTCTTTCTCAAGATCTGAGATAGTGGTGGGACTGATGATCCCCTTCTCGGTAGCCTCTAAACGCAGGGCTGAACCCGCCTCGTCCATCACGTCGATGGCTTTATCCGGCAGGAAGCGATCGTTGATGTAGCGATCCGACAGCTTGACGGCGGCATCAATGGCCTCGTCGGTAATCGAGACGCCGTGGTGCGCTTCATAATTTGGACGCACGATACGCAACATGTCTATCGCCTCTTCAATCGAAGGCTCATCAACCAGGATGGGTTGGAAGCGGCGCTCCAGGGCGGCATCCTTCTCGACGTGCTTGCGATATTCATCCAGGGTGGTGGCTCCGATACAACGCAGCTCGCCACGGGCCAGCGCGGGTTTGATCATATCCGCCGCGCCGACCGCGCCTTCAGCCGCGCCCGCGCCGACCACCGTATGCAGCTCATCAATAAAGACGATGACTTCAGGCGCCTGGCGCAGCTCTTCCAGAATCGATTTGATGCGCTGCTCAAACTGGCCTCGAAACATGGCGCCCGCCACCATACCACCAATGTTCAAAGTGACGATACGTTTGCCGCGCAGGGTCGCGGGCACATCGTTGGCGTAGATCTTACGCGCCAGGCCCTCGACGATCGCCGTCTTACCCACACCAGGCTCACCAATCAAGACAGGGTTATTCTTCTGGCGCCGTCCCAGCACCGTAATCAGGCGACGCAGTTCACGCGCCCGCCCGGCAGCCGGGTCCAGTTTCCCCTCCGCCGCCTCGTCAGTCAGATCACGACCATACTGGTCCAGCGTCGGAGTCTTGCTATGCTTTTTGTTCTGACGCTCAGCAGTCGCGGTATTCAGATTTCCAGTATTAGAGGAAAATTTATTATTGCTGGTATTATTTGCTGAAAAACCAAAGGGAGCACCAGTCGGACCCTGTCCGTCCGCGTCACCAGGCTGACCGATGGCATTCATCATTTCATCAACACAGGACTGGCAGAGAAAGTGGGATTCACGACGGCCATCAATCATCTGTTCCACGCGTACGCGAGCAGGGTTCTTCTGACAACGTTCGCATTTCATGTCTTGTATGCTCCTCACGCTATTTGCAATCTAGCACGCTTTTTTTCAATCGGTTGTACGCACTTTTGTTATCGATTCGGGAACGAAATATCATTCTTGATGTCTTTACACTTGCGTGCTTTACGCGTATTTCACATAAAATGTTCTAGCAAAATTATTTGTAGACTGCTAACATCGATTATAACACATGAGCTTTTTGGCTGTCTAGCACTCATGCTTTATGATTGCTAGCGCACCTATTACAACATAGAGGACTGGCCTCTTATTCCACTACTTTCCCCGCCACACGAGAGGATTCCGTCCCTTCGCATTCCTATAATTATTACGATTGAGTTCGCCACCCTGTTTTAAATATAGCCAACTCTCCCATTTTAAGTGTGGGTGTGCTATAATGGAAGCGTGAAACTATATCTGCCTGTTACAACCAGTATACAGAGGTTCATAACCGCCCACGCATGTGCCTTGCATTCTACACGCCATGCGACGACTGCACGTTACCTGCTCACCGCCGGGTAGCGGCGCTTAAATACGCCCCTGAACTTCCTCCACCGGCACGGCCGCGCGCTCGTGCTCTATGTGTAAAGATAACTTCTATCTTTATACGAACTGGAGGACCTATTCATAGATGTTTGATATCAAGAGACTACCCGCGTATGCCGCCCCTCTGTGTTTACAACCATATATGGCGCTAACCTGGCCATCCTGGATACACGACCAATTCCGGGCGGATCGTGAGATATAGGGAGAGAAAATAGCATGGATTTTATGGGAAAACTTGCCAGCCTGGCTAAGCGTTACGAAGAACTGAACTCGCTGCTGGCGCAACAGGATGTGCTCAATGACCTTGATCTGCTCCAGAGATACGGTCGCGAACACGCGGAGTTGGAGGATGTCGTTCATAAATATAATGAACTGAAAACGACCGACCAGCAGCTCGCCGAGGCACAGGAGCTCTACGAGAGCGACGATCCCGAGATGCGCGACATGGCCTACGAGGAGATGGAGCGTCTGAAAGCCTACAAAGAGCAGCTGCTTGAAGAGGTCAAGGTCGCCCTGCTGCCAAAGGATATTATGGATGAGAAGAATGCTATCGTGACCATCCAGGGCGGCGCCGGTGGCGACGAGGCGGCCCTCTTCGCCGGTGAGCTCTATCGTATGTATACCCGCTACGCCGACAATCACCGCTGGAAGATCGAGGTCCTCGACGTCAACGATACCGAACAGGGCGGCATTAAAGACATTACCTTTGTCGTCAAAGGCAAGGGCGCCTATAGCCGCATGAAGTACGAGGGGGGCACCCACCGCGTGCAGCGCGTACCGGTCACCGAAGCCAATGGCCGCATCCACACCTCAACCGCCAAGGTCATCGTCCTGCCAGAGGCCGACGATGACATCAATATCGACATTAAAGATAGCGATATCCGCGTCGACGTCTATCGCTCGACCGGCCACGGCGGACAGAGCGTGAACACCACCGACTCGGCGGTGCGTATCACCCACCTGCCAACCGGCCTGGTCGTCACCTGTCAGGACGAGAAATCGCAGTTGAAGAACAAGACCAAGGCCCTGGGCGTCCTGAAGGCGCGCCTATGGGACCTCGAAGAGGCCAAAAGGCAGGAGGAGCTGAGCAAGAACCGCCGCTCCCAGGTGCAGACCGGCGATCGCAGCGAGAAGATCCGCACCTACAATTTCCCACAGGACCGCGTCACCGACCACCGCATCGGCCTCACGCGCCACAACCTGCCCGGAGTCATGAACGGCGACCTCGACGAGTTCCTCAACAACCTCATCGCCGTCGACCAGGCCGACAAGCTCCAAAGCACGTTCGCGTAATTTCGAACCTCGCCCCCCGACAACGCCGCCCATAGGTTCGGACCTCGCGTCCGATTTCACCCTGGCCCCCAACAACGCCGCGCATGTGTTCGGCGTTATCGGGGACCAGGGTGAAAACCGCCCCAAAGATTATTTGAGCGCTCCTTCGGTCAATCCTTGCAGGAATTGTTTCTGGAAGAAGAAGAATATGATGATCAGGGGCAGCGCGGCCAGCACAGCGCCTGAGAGCAGGATGCCATACTGGTAATCATACGGACCGACCAGTGATGAGATGCCCAGGTTCATGACGAACATGCTGGGATCAGTCGTGACCACCAGCGGCCACAGGTAGTCGTTCCATAGTCCCGTGAAAGAAAGAATCGCCACCACGGCCAGCCCCGGTCGTACCAGCGGCACGATCACACGCCACCAGATGCTGAACTCAGTGGCGCCATCGACGCGGGCCGCGTCCAGCAACTCATCTGGCACACTCAAGGTGTACTGGCGCATCAGGAAGATGGTGAAGGCGCTCACCGCGCGAGGGATGATCAACGCCTGGTAGGTATTAAACCAGTGCAGGACGCGAATAACCTCGAACTGCGGTACCAGCGTCACCTGTCCGGGAATCAACATGGTGGCCAGCAGAATGCCGAAGAGTACATTCTTAAACGGGAAGTTGTATTTAGCGAAGGCAAAGCCCGCCAGCGATCCCAGCACCAGCGAGGTCAGGGTACCCAGGACCGCTACGACCGCCGTATTAAAGGCCCAGCGCGCGAAGGGAAAATTGGTCAGCAGATCTTGCATGTTCGCCATCGTGAAGTGCACCGGGATCAAAGTCAGCGGCGTCCCAAAGATCTCTGAGTTCGGTTTGAACGCGCTGCTGATCATATAGATGAAGGGGATCACTGTCAAAACCAGCAGGATTAACAGGATGGCGTTGATGACGGTCGATCCGATATAAAAGCGCGTCTTATACGCGTTATATCTACGGTTCCGTACCGTACTGCTCCCGGTTGTTTCTGGAGCGGTCAGATTGACATTGGCCATGGTGCATTGTCCTCTCTTCTTGTTTTACCAGTACATGTCTTCTCAGCTATCACCGCGTCGCAGGAGCGCGCTGGTTACAGACAGATAGCTAATCCTCAACTGGCTTAATCACCCACTCCCTTAAATCCGAAGAGCTTGATGTTTAAGAGCGATAATACTAACAGGACAGCGGTCATTGAATAGGCGATCGCGCTGGCGTACCCTACGTTAAACGCCTGGAAGCCCTGGTTGTACACGTACACCGAGATGAAGAGCGAGGCATCGGATGGACCACCACCGGTCAGCAGGAACGGTTCAGCGAAGACGTTGTAGGAGCCGATCAGGGCCTGGATAGTGACCAGCAACATGATTGGACGCAGCAGTGGCACGGTCACATAGAAGAAGTTTTGCAGTCGTCCAGCCCCATCGATGGAGGCGGCTTCGTTGAGCTCGCGGTTAATGCTGTTCAGCCCGGCCAGCCAGAACAGGGTATTGATACCGATATAGTTCCACACGGCCAGAATCATAAATCCGATCAGGACCACATTGGTATCGGTCAGCCAGCCGATCGGTTGGATGCCGAACCAGCCCAGCATGGCGTTGAGCAGGCCATAATTGGTATCCAGTACACGCGAGAAGATCACCGAGATGATTACCGCCGAGGTCACCGTGGGCAGGAAGAAACCCGTCTTGTACAGACCCTTCCAGCGCACAAATGTGGAGTTGATCGCCAGCGCGACCAGCAGGGCCAGCGGAGACAGAATAAAGATACTGAAGAAGGCGAAGCGCGTCGTCACCCAGACCGCGTTGATGTAACGCGGATCTTGAAACATGTGGATATAGTTACCCAGCCCGAAGAAGGCCTTCTGCTCAAAGCCAAATCCCTTGAAGAAACTTAACCAGAAAGAATAGACGATAGGATAGAGGCCAAAGACCAGGAAGATCAGGTAGAAGGGGGCAATAAACAGAAATGGCGCCAGCTTGCGCTGATGGCGGCGCCACCAGTTGCCTGAACTGGTGGTCTGCGGCCGGGCCGTTACCTGTGTCTGTGTGACAGCCATGGTAAAACACCTCCCTGTAAACTAGGTAACCTTAGGCGGATTCAAAGCTAATGATACTCTGAGACTGTCTCTGTGCCTCTGCCAGGGCGGCCTCGGCCGAAACATCAGATTTTTGAATGGCCGGCGTAAGACCATAGTTGACACACGCACTGGTCGTCTCGGGCCAGAACGGCGAGTTATACCATTTATTGATCTCCGGCGAAACCTCTTTGATGAGATTGCCGACCCGCTGATTATCAAAGAAGGCCAGTGGCTCATTGAGGGCAGAATTGTTTAACGCGGGCTTGTAAGTCGGCCAGACCTGGCGGATATTGAAATCATTGAGCAGAGCCTCAACACTGGTATGCTCAAAAAGCACAAAGTCCATCGCTTCCTCGACACTGCTCGACGTCTTCAAAACCGTCACGCCGGTTCCACCCCAGGTCGCTGTGCGCGATCCTCCATCCTCCCAGGCCGGCACCGGCATGAGATGCCACTTCCCCTTGGTATCCGGCAGGCTCTGCTGCGTAAAACCGCTGAAGTTCCAGGACGGTCCCAGCACGGTCGAGATGCTACCCTGATCCAGGGCGGTATTGTATGCCTGCCCGATGGGACGTACGGTCCCCCAACCCTCCTTGATCGCATTCTTCTGGTACTGGAGCGCCTTGATGTTCTCGGGGCTATTCAGCGAGGGCACCCCCTGCGCGTTGAAGAAACCACCTTTGTTTTGCAGGGCCATAACCCACCAGTAGCCCCAGTCATTAAAGGGGAAATCGAGCAGATAATTTTTGGTATCGGTATGATATTTGCGCGCCGCTTCCGCGAACGCGTCCCAGGTGGGGATGGTGGTTGTGACACCGGCCTTTTTCCAGATATCCCAGCGATAACAGAGCAAACAGGTGTTTAATTCATTGCCGATGCCGTAGATCTTGCCCTTCCAGCTCCAGGGGTCGGTGGCCGAGGGAAGATAGAACTGGTCCAGAACCCCCATCTGCTGCAGCTTGGGCGTCATTTCGGCAAAAATAATATCTCCTTTGATATAGCGAGAAAACTGGCTGATCTCGATATCGGCGATATCCGGGCCACCCGATCCAGCCTGCGAGGTGACCAGCACCTGGTCGTGCATCTGCGTGTAGGGGAAGACCAGCCAGTTGATCTCAAAATCGGGCTTTTTCTGCTGCTTGTACATCTCCCAGGCTTTCTTCTGCCACGCGATACGCGTGTCCGAAAAGGCCCAGAAGTTGAGGGTTTTCTTGGCGCCAGTGTTAAACGCGGGCGCGCAACCGCCGAGAAATAAGGAACTGCCAACAGCTAATCCAGCGGCAGTTTTGAGGAAGGAACGTCGACTTGGTGACGTAATGGTAGGCATCTCTCCTCCTTAAGAGTATCATGATGAGTGCGGGTCCGCTAAAGAATTCGACATTGAACCAGCCAGACCAATACCTGGACTCTTCGTGTACATCTTGCCTATGAAGAAAAGATAACTGCAATATATATGAATTGTCAAGGTTATACACGTACAATTTATTAAAATTTATTTGTATATGCCGCGGGCAGCCTATCAACTCATAAATTAGCTATAATTAGATATATCTGGATATATTTTTATATATAATTTATGAAAATATCTGAAAGGTCAGGTGCCTCTTATCACGGTGTGTGGGCGCCCCCATACGGGCAAACATAAGGGGTACAGGGTCCTCCCTGCCGGGGTGCGGGCGAGCATGCTGGGAGCATGCTCAAGTCCCCGCCTTATTCTCTTCTTTCTCCTCTTTCGCCGCCTGCGGCGGCGCGAAAAAAGAGAGAAAGAGGTTTGCGGGGACACCCCGCACCCCGGCAGGAGGGCTAGCCGCCCTCCTGCACCTCCCGCCAGTGCGGGGGCCTCCATGCACGCTGGTTTGACATACAGCCAGCATGCATGCTAGACTTTCTTATACTACCAATACATGCAGATATATATGATGCAAATAATCATCTATGTATCTGGCTTGATCTTCAGATAAGGTAACGCGACATGAAGTTAGAACAGCCACAATCGATGCGTACCGTGTTTTTCGATGCCGGCTTTACCTTACTCCAACCCCATCCTTCAGTGGCGGAAATCTGTCACCAGGTCTGTCAACAGCTTTCCCTGCATATTCATCTGGAGCAGCTTCAAGATCAAATTGAGGTTGCTGAGGATTTCTATTTTCGGCACGTTCGTTCACATCCCCATATATGGGCGGATAACCAGGATATCGATGATTTCTGGATTGAATACTATGCCCATCTGCTGCGGCCATTTATAGAGGAGCACGATGAGCAGCGTCTCTATCAACTGGCGAGGACCATTAATACCGAGTTTGAAAAGCATACCAGCTGGCGGCTTTATCCCGATGTTCATGAGACGCTAGGGGCGCTGCATGCGCGTGGCTATAGTCTGGGTGTGATTTCAGATTGGGGCATTTCACTGGGACCTATTTTGCGCCAGTTAGAGTTGACCCGTTATTTCGATTGCGTCTTGATCTCGGCGGCCACGCGACATGCCAAGCCGTCCCCGGCTCTGTACGACCTGGCTTTGCAGCGGGCCAACGCAATCCCTGATTATACAATCCATATCGGCGATTCCTACATAAATGATGTGTTGGGAGCACGCACGGTCGGTATTACACCGGTCTTGCTGGACCGGGCACATCGCGTTACAGAACAAACGCTCGATTGTCTATTAGTTCATTCACTCACAGAGTTACTTGATATCTTGGAGGTTGAACGACTTGAAGGTGAGTACAAATAAACAGCAATTATTCATTATAGCTGGCGCATTGATCGGTACAGTGGCAGGCGCGACGTCGCTGCTCGTCCATTACGTACGGCAGGAGATTGAGAGACGTGGCTATCCGAGCTGGCACGAGTGCCGCTGCGAATTTAAGACCCAGGAGACGATCTTTCAGGTCTGGCATAGCCACCATGAGCAGCGAGGTGAGACGATTATCGCGCAGGAATGGGGCACCTACCTGGTGAAACCGCCGCTCTGGCTGCGCTCTTTCCTCCACTATGCCACACAAACACTGGCGGTGCTCAATCCCTTTGGACGCTACATCGAGCGGGTTACGTTGAGCCCACAGCAGTCCTACCAGTTCGCGGCCATCCTGCATGCCAGCACCACCAACGAAGATCTCCCCGAGCCCACTTACCAGGATGACCTCTATGTGATCTGGCGGCGCGAGGTGCTGCACTTCCCGCGCTACCTCTTTGATGCGTACCTGCGCCGTCTCTATCCGGTTAATGTTCCAGAGGACCGCCTGACGCAAGAGGAGGGTCTGCCGGCGCTGTGGGACCCCGCCAGCAATCTGCCCCTTCCCAATGAGGGTTCCTTGCTGGAGACCCCCGTTGGGACGCGCATCGACTGCATCGGCTGGGCCCCGGCTCAGATCTCTTATTGCACCGCGCGTTCGCTACACAGCTAGTTAGCGCTGAATATTTCGTACGACCTCGATGCCGTTTAGGGCCATATGGTACAGGAAGATGAGGTTGAGTACATCGCCGTCGTGGGGCAAGATGCCCAGCTGTTGGGCCGCGGCGACGGGCGTATCATACGTCTGAACGGCATTGGCGGGTACAATGACGCGTAGCGGCAGGTTGTGAGCATTGGCGTGCAACTTCAGGTGCATGGCCATCTGGTAGATACAGAGATCTGTGCAATCTCCCACGATAATGGCAGCTTGCAGGTCACGCTGCTCCTCCAGCCAGCTATCGAGCCCGGTACCATGGAAGCCACTGAGCGAGTTCTTCTGGACGGTGGTATAGAGATCGGCGAACGGTAGCCGCGCCAGTTCGGGGATGTTGTCGGCCTCAGACGTTTCACGAATGCAGTGGGGTGGGAACTGCGCGAATTCGGTGGCGTCGGGCGTATGAGCATCCTGGGCCAGGATAAACTGGCGCACACCCGCCTCGTAGGCCCCCTCAAACACATCGACGACCGCCGGGATAATACCCTTGACGCGTGGACTCGACAGGGCTCCCTCGTGGCAGAAGCCGTTGATCATATCGACACTAAACACCACCACCTGCCCATCCCGAGCTGGCCCCGCCAGATTCTGCCAGCTTAAACTTGCTAACTGCTGCTCCCAATCATGCAAAGCACGCAAAAAGAGATCGGCCTGCGCCAGAAACTGCGCCGACAAAGGTGAAGTTGTCATACGATCCATGCTCCCATCTGCCAGTCTGACTGGTCATCTGTCATCCGTTATCCGTTGATTAAACAGCTATAACTTGTGTTCCGCCGCCGGATTAAAGCGGTATAGGCGCGCCGGTCGGTGTGTCCCCTCCATCTTTTTGGCGCCCGTATCCTCCAGAATGTTGGTTGAGAGGATCTTTTTGCGGAAGTTGCGCTTGTCCAGGCGTCGATGCAGGATAATCTCGTAGACGCGCTGCAGCTCGCGCAGCGTAAATTGTTCGGGCAATAGGTTGAAGGCAATGGTGGTGTACTCAAGCTTGTTGCGCAAGCGATTGAGGGCGTAGTCCACGATCTCCTGGTGGTCGAACGCTAGCTGCGGCAGTTCATAAACCGAGAACCAGCCCACGTCGGCCGCGTCGCTGGCCGCGCGCACCTGCAGGCGCTCCGAGTCGAGCAAGGCAAAATAGACCACGGTAATCACACGCGTGCGCGGATCGCGTCCGGGATCGCCAAAGGTATAGAGTTGCTCCAGATAGACATCCTGTACACCGGTCTCCTCCTGCAGCTCACGCTTGGCGGCCGACTCCAGAGACTCGTTCATGTTAATGAAGCCACCAGGAATAGCCCACATGCCCTCGTATGGCCAGGCGCGCCGCTTGATCAGCAAGATCTGTAGATCGCGCTGCCGCAAGCTCATCATCAGCACATCAACCGTCACCGATGGCCGCTCATACTTGTTCACATCATACTGATGCGCCTCACCGTTGCCTACCTGCTCGGAAACCTGAACCCCGGCATGCTGCTCAGGCTTCTCCTCACGCCGACTTTCGCGGCCATTGATACCGCTACCCATCGCTTCGCTTTGCTCTTCCATACTCGTTGCCTTCTTTATCTCGCCATACAACTACTGAAGTATTTCTTGCCCACTACATTTTACCTATTCCGCTACTCGACAACTATAGGTGTGAGAGGGTATGATATTCTTAACAACGGCACCCGTACCTATCCTTCCCTACTTAGTGTACACGATACACTATTTATACCCTATATCCCCCCTCCTGTCAAGTAATCTCCCCTCTGCAAAAGACATGCCGCATGCATCAATAAAATAAAGAGAATGGGGACGCCTGCGTTCCCCACGCCGGGGGCACAAAATATCAATTGGCTTTAACGGCCTGACTATGCTATACTGCAGACTATAAACAAAACAGGCGTTCGAATATTTGGGAGAGGCAGAAAAAATGGCAGAGGTAGAGCTTCAGCAGATTGGCGCGTACCCCGTTACCGGTCTACTGCACGAGAGTTCTACGAGCACTTTTTATCTTGGTAAACAACGCAAGAAAAATGTAATTATTCAAAGGCTCAACATCCCCTTCTCAGATGCGGAAGATAAGAAAGCCTTTCTAGCTCGCACGAAACAATTAAAAAAACTGAAGGACCGCGCCATTGTGGCGGTCATTGACGCCAATTTTGATGGCGATAGCGCCTACCTGGTATTGGAGCAGCCAGTGGGGAAACCACTGAGCCAGTTGATAGAGTGCGGAAGCTGTCTGAAGCCCGACGTGGTACGGCAGTATGTGTCGCCAGTCGCCAGCGCCCTGCACTATGCCCACGTCAGCCACGTAGTCCACGGCAATCTCCATCCCGGCGCAATCTTTATGAGCGACCGTCACGAGATGCTCCTGACCAGCTTTGCCCTGACCCCTCCTGGCTTTACACCTTCTCTAGACAACGAGGAGGCAGCCTTGCCCTATATGGCCCCTGAACAGCTACAGGGGCAGACCAGCGCATCCAGCGATCAGTACGCACTGGCGGTGATGACCTACACCTGGCTCTGTGGACGCCGTCCCTACCCGGCCAGCGAACGCACACAACTGCTCGCTCAGCAACTGCACGAGCCATTCCCCAAACCCTCCAGCCTGAATAAACAGATCTCAGCCGCGCTTGAGCAGGTGTTACTGCAGGCGCTCTCGATCGATCCTTCGCAGCGTTTTCCCCATATCCAGGCGTTTGCCGACGCCTATCTGGGAGCGTTGATGGGGATGCCGGTCAAAACACCGGTGGTGCGGCCAGCCATAGCACGCCCAATGATCCCAACGACACCGGCCTTGCAGGACATAGAGGAAGACACAACACCACGGAAGCCTGTTACACCACCGCAGCCATCACGACCTCGGAAGATCGCCGAGGAGCCACTGCCATTCCGCACGCAGCAGAGCTCGGAGGCGCCCGCCGCGCCATCCATCCCCGAGACACCCGACGACCTGGCAAATCGCGTTGAACGCGTGAGCGATGAGCGACAACAGGAGCTCGCCACATGGCTGGCCGAACGTCAGGCATCAGGCGTAGAGGCAAGCAATGGATCGCGGCCCGCCGCATTTTCTCCAGACGATCTGAAGGCATTAGATACGTTAGATGAGGAGGCCGAGGAGGAGAACGCGGCACCGCTGCACGATTCACGCCTGGTGATGAGGGTTTCGGAAGATCTGCGGCAGGGTGGCGTGCTCTCGCAGAGCCTGCCCGGCTACGAGGAGCGACCGGCCCAGATCGAGATGGCAACCATGGTTTCGCGCGCCATCAATAAAAGGACGCCCGCCATCATCGAGGCGGCAACCGGAACCGGTAAGTCGCTGGCCTACCTGGTTCCGGTGGTACGCTCGGGACAGGTGGCCATCATCAGTACGGCCAATAAAGCCCTGCAGGAGCAGCTTTTCTACAAAGATATCCCGTTTGTACAGCGGCATATCAAGCACTTTGAGGCCGCCCTGGTCAAGGGTGTGAACAACTACATCTGCCTGGATCGGGTGGAGAGCGAGCGCGTAGGTATGCAGTTCTATACCAAGAACCGCGACTTCCAGCGCCTGTACGACATGATCAATGATCCCGAGACCGGCTATCGCATGACAGGTGATTTTGAGACGCTGGGCTTCCAGTTGCCCGGTGATATACGTTCCCGCGTCGCCACCGATAGCGACCAGTGCGCCTGGTCCAAATGCAGCTTCTTCGATGAATGCTACGTGCGGCAGATGCGCGAACGCGCCGAGCGCGCCCAGGTGATTGTGGTCAACCATACCCTGCTGCTGCTGGACGCGGCCATCGGCGGCTTCCTGCTGCCCGAGCGCGACGTGATCATCCTGGACGAGGCTCACCATCTAGAAGAGGAGGCCACGCGCTCCTTCACCATCACCATCAATCCGGGCCAGATTCAGACGTTGCTGGCGCAGCGCATGCTCAAGGACCATAGCCAGCTCAGTCTGCAGGACGATGCCATGCGCGCCGCGCAGCTGATGTGGATGCGCCTGGAGCAGGTCGCCAATCCTAGCTTCAAGGGCCGTGTCAACCTGGAGGCGCCCCTGGAAGAGGGGCTACGCCTGGCCACGACCATCTCCGACCTGGCCGACTCGCTGCGCAAGCAGCGTCCCAAAGAGCTCCCCGAAAAAGAGGGGCAGCTCTACGATAAGCTGCTGAAGCGCACGCAGAACCTGGCCGAGAATATCCGCACCGTCTTCTCGGTGGCGGACCAGAGCAAGTTTGTCTATTATGTCGAGCGCATGGAGGGGTCGGCGTCACGCGGCTTCGTGCTGCAGGCATCGGCGGCCCCGCTGGATGTGACGGCCTGGCTGCAGGAGCGGCTCTTCGATAAATGCAACGTTATCAGCACCTCGGCCACCCTGGCTACCATCGGACCCAACCCGGCTAAGCCCGAAGAGAAGGGACCCAACTTCTCATATTTCCGCCGCCGCGTCGGCCTCGATCCCCTGACGCGTCCCGATGTGGTGGAAAGCGTGCTGCCTCTGACCTTTGATTATGAGAACAACGCCCTGCTCTATCTGCCACGCCACCTGCCACCACCGACCTTTGGCGCGGGGGCTGATGACTATATGGTAGACGTCGCCCGCGAGATGTACCGGCTGGTCAAGGTCTCACGAGGGCGAGCTTTCCTGCTCTTCTCCAGTCGACGCATGCTGGATCGCGCCTACGAACTGATGGCCCCGCACCTGCCCTATCCGCTCCTGCGCCAGGGAGACATGACGCGGCTCGAACTGACCCGGCGCTTCCGCGAAGAGGAGGGCTCGGTCCTCTTCGGCCTCAAGAGCTTCTGGGAAGGGGTCGACATCGCCGGTGACGCCCTCTCGCTGGTCGTCATCGATAAGCTCCCCTTTGATCCGCCCGACGATCCGGTGCACGAGGCGCGCGTCGCCCAGATGAAGGCCGCCGGCGAAAACTGGTTCGGCACCTATGTGCTGCCCCAGGCCGTGCTGCGCCTCAAACAGGGCATCGGCCGCCTGCTGCGCACACGCGAGGATCGCGGCGTCATGGCCATCCTCGACACTCGCCTGCACACCAAAGGCTACGGCAAGCAGGTGCTCAACGCCCTGCCGCCAGCGCGGCGCACCTCCAGCATCCGCGACGTCGACCGCTTCTTCAACGAAACACCGCCGTCGTCATCGTAGGTGCTGGGCTTGCCCCAGCTTTGTCGCGAAGCGACCCGTCCCCGGACAGCCACGTGCCACGAAACACGTTTTGCACCAAGATAAAATGGTACATTGGTAAGAGAAAGGTAGGCAAAGAATATGAACCCTAAGCACTATTCAATGCTCATCCAATGGGATCCACGTGATAATATCTATGTCGTTACCATTCCAGAGCTCGCGGGATGTCGCACCCATGGCGATACTTATGAGGAAGCTATAAAAAACGCGCTCGAAGTTATCGAATTATGGATTGAAGATGCCCAAAAAGCAGGAGAGCCTATTCCTCAGCCGACTTTTGCCGCTTAGCCTACCTGAGAACTTTTCCCACAGAAATATATCAGAACCCGCTCGTCTCAATGAGGGGTGTTGATTGTTTGATGAAAAAAATGTGAACTATTACACATTTTCTTCAATGAAGGCGGATGAGGGCGATTTCCATCGATATAGCCGCATTATTTATAGTAAGAGGTGGGGAAAACGGCTCCACTCACATAAAATTGTAAATCCTCTCTTCATAGATCTGGCGAAACAACAAGAGTCCTCGTAAGAATAAAGCAGTAAAAATTCGTCTTCTTATGCCACTACACCTTGTAAGGAAATCAAAATGTTGAATGCGATTATAAATTAATATGGCAACTTATATAGTGTAATGATAGTAAACGAGCAGGCCAAACCTGACCGACTATCGCCCTGGTATTCTTGAAAAGAGGTATCACCATGTGGAACAACAAGGCAAAAACAACACTCATCTTTATAGTCTGTTTTCTCGTCGTGGGAATAGCATACTTTGGAAGCGTCATCGGAAGCCAGGTTGCTAATGCGGCTCCAGCTTCCCCCTCACAGGCGCACTCAGCATCTGTAAGCAATAAGGCCACGACGAACGCTTCCATCAATAGGGTCACAACCCAGGCTTCCGCTTTCAGGGTCACAGGCATTGATATGTCTGTCACTCCCAGTACCACCTCCCTATGGACGTGTGGCTCTTACATCCAGGTTGTCTATCATGCCATCTTTCATGTCAACTCCGGTCCAAATGGAGGAACGATTGTCTTCTCCTATACCATTAATAATGGGCGTTCTCAAACGATGGAGAAGTTAACTATTCTGCCTGGCCAACATCTCTCAGACTTCACATTCACCTGGCAAGGAAGCCTTCCCGCCGACCATTTCTACCCGGAACCGGGCGGCATAATGGTCACCAGCCCAAACACCCTGGTGTCTAAGCTGGTCGCGCCAGCTGGATACTGCCGCTAATCACAACAGTTTGCGAGCATTTATGCCACAATGCGCAAGGTGGGAGAGTCAGATACTCTCCCACCTTGCGCGCCCGCCACAAGCCATAGAACCCGAGTTATAGAAATATGATATGATCTAAAAAGTAGGGTCCTTGTCCAGGAAAGCTGTATTAAAGGAGCAATGATGGCACTTCCAGAATACCTCTTTATGAGTGTCGATGACTACCTGGCACTCGACAATAATAGCCAGGATGCGCGCTATGAATATCTGGACGGCGAGGTTCGCATGCTTGCCGGTGGGAGCACGTATCATTCCGCCCTTATTTCACGGCTGGGCGCAGTGCTAGAAAGGGCCTTAGAACATAGCTCGTGCTGGACTTATAATTCCGACATCCGCGTGGAGCTATCAGAGTCCTATTATGTTTACCCTGATCTCAGTGTCAGTTGTGATGAAAGCGACCAGAAGCTCGGCAACTCGATCTTGCATCCATGCATGATTATTGAGGTTCTTTCCCCTAGTACTGAAGCTATTGATACCGGCGAAAAGCTGCGTGCATACCTCACCCACCCAACTATTCAGGAGTACATAATTGTCGATTCCCTGAGCACCTGGATTGAGGTCTATCACCGTGAAGAAGACGGCTGGAAGCTGCGCACCTATGGACCTGGCAATACAGTCAGGTTGGAGCATCTAGATATCCAGTTCAAGGTTGACACACTCTATCGAGGCATGGACCTTCAGGCCACGCGCAGGCAGACGAAACGCAAGAAATTGAAGTAATCACAACGTGCATGGTGGAAAAAGAACCCCTATATGTGCCGCATCGCGTATGACAAGAATGACAGAAGAAACATTTGGGGCGCACTCACTATTATGCCTATGAAAGAAGAAACGATCTTCAGAATCTTGAGAGGCGAATTTGAAGAACATAACATCACGCCAGACGATATCTTTACATATGAAGATAGGCATGAATACACCGGTTATATAGCATCGGCGACCATCCGTCCAGAGCACAAAATCCACTTGAGAGGGCTGGTACGAGATGTCTTCGATTACTGGTGTGAACAATATCCAAACGTCAAAATCAACAAGCTGTATGCCTACGCATCCAGCGATACCGGCTGGGAGCTGGTGAGCCACTTCTACTTTGCGCCCAGGTACGACATCGGAGATAATGCCTTCGAGCTAGACTTGAGCCGCCGCAATCCTAACCGGCTCGTTTCAGATTTTCAGTCATGCCTCAGGAAAAAAACCGGAAAACCCGTAACCAGATAACAAAAGACCAGAGCGAGAATATCAATACACACTCGTCTCTGGTCTTTTACTGTAATAAACAAACGTTTTTATATAGTTATCCTTCAATAGTGACTTTAATGCCTTGACACCCATTAGTTAGTTGTCTAAAATGTTATTTACTACTTTCTTATAAAGGATTAATTGCCCAAAAAGCATGGAAGGACACATCAATTATGGACCTTCAACAGGAAATTGATGCAAGACGAGCCGAAATCAGAAGCGACAATTATGCAATGTCAATTGGTGAACTGATTAGTTTATATGAAAATGAAGAGATTGATATTCATCCTGAATTTCAGCGTTTCTACCGTTGGGATGCGTGGCAAAAGTCTCGTCTTATAGAGTCCTTACTCCTTGGAATTCCAATCCCACCTATTTTTGTTTCTCAAAGGGAAGATGGTGTTTGGGATGTTGTAGATGGACTACAACGTCTTTCAACAATATTTGAGTTTGCAGGAGTTTTACAAGACGAACATAAAAAAGTAAAGCCCCCTCTAGTTTTAATGGAGACAAAATACCTTCCTTCTCTTAATGGGGTTGTTTGGGGTGATAGTAGTGAGGATCAACAGCACAAATTGCAGCTAAGGCAAACATCGTTAATCGATGAAGCTCCTAGTGCACCTAAAGCTCTTAATAAAACACAAAGACTACTTATAAAGCGCGCCAAAATACAAGTAAGTATTATTTTGAAAGAAAGTGATGAAAGAAGCAAGTACGACCTCTTTCAACGCTTAAATACAGGAGGTTCAAGCTTATCAAGTCAAGAATTACGCAATTGTATTTTGGTATCAACAAATCATCATATGTATGAGTGGATAAGAGACCTTTCTCAGGATGAGAACTTTACAAGTTGTGTAAGCCTAACTGATAGAGCTATTGATGAACAATATGATGTTGAACTTGTTCTCAGATTCCTTGTATTTCGTAGTTTAGAGGGGGAAATACTTAAGAACATTGGTGATTTAGATGATTTTCTAACACGGCAAATGGAAAAGATAGCTCTTTCTAAAGACTATGACATGGAGAAAGAAAGCACTTACTTTAAAGGAACATTTAGCTTGTTGGCTAATACGACAAAAGGAAATAGCTTTAGAAAATACGATGCAGCTAAAAACAAATTTACTGGCGGCTTTTTAGTTTCGGCATTTGAAATGGTAGCGCTAGGAATTGGTTACAATCTTGATTTCATAAACACGCATCCAGTTGATATAGAGGAAAAGATTAAACAAATATGGAGCACTCGAGAATTTACAAGAAATTCTGGTTCAGGAGTGCGAGCATCAACACGAATAGCAAAAACAATTCCCCTAAGTCGCAGATTATTTAGGCCCTAATAAAGTCATGACAAAAATTAGAACTATAGAAGATCTACAAACCGTTTTAGATAGTGAGCTGGCTTGGCGCAAAAAAGAGCTAGCCACCATCAAAGGCTTGGTAACAACCAAATCTTCTAGAGATGTTACCAATTTTTATCTGCGTAGTGGTATAGCCCTTACCTATGCGCATTGGGAAGGGTTTATTAAAGTTGCTGGAGATGCGTACCTTACATATATCTCATCTCAGCGACTTCCTTACTCTGCTTTAACGATGAATTTCTCTGCCCTCGCGACAAAAAAAATAATGAATGCAGCTAGTTCCTCTAATAAAGTAACAGCTTACACAAAGATAACAGAGTTTTTTACAATTGGCGTCAATAATAGATGTAGTTTTTCATCAGAAATAGAAACAAAATCAAATCTCTCTTCCGAAGTTCTTAAAGAGATCACTTACATTCTTAACATTGATTATCGTGATTATGAAACAAAAGCTAATCTCATTGATGAGAGACTTCTTAAAAATAGAAATGGAGTTGCTCATGGGAAATATTTATTGATAGATGTAGATGAATTCATAGAGCTTCACACAACAATTGTTGAACTTTTAGATTTATTTGCCAATCAAATCAGCAACGCTGCATATACAAAAGCATATAAAAGAACTGCTGATCCTTTGTAGTAGAGACATTGAGCGATAATATAAATCTTTCTACAAGAATAAACAGCTTGCTGAAAACTCAACCAATTAACATACTTCTTTAAGCTTAACAAATTAATGGGCCGGTCCTGATAAGAGGTTAGTTAAGGCAAATGGCTACCTATTTGTGTTTCATCGGCGAGATTTTAAGGCACCAGAACGACCAGGAGAGTGCACTACGCTATATGGAAGATGCTAAAGATTTAGCACATAATGCGTCCAAGGCAATACAAAGGCATATCCTACAAATGCTTGCTTATGGTAGGAAGAAGCGTTTGACCATGCTATCTCAGAAGCAACAGATCTGCTCTCATTTCCTGGTGAGGGAATAGATGCATCAAAAAAGGAGTTTATTCCTTTTGAAATTTATGAGACCCGAGGAAAGATTTATCGCGATTTAGGCAAACCTACAGAGTCTATCCCTTATCTCGAACTTGCAGAGCAAGCCCTGGTTAGTGCAAATTCTGTCGCACTTCGCTGGAAGGAATCAAACTTATAAATGAATGATTGTATATAAAAATCGTAGGAGTACCTATGGCAGTTCCTGACTATCAAAGTCTTATGCTTCCTCTCTTAAAAGTAGCTAATGATGGTAATGAGCACAATCTTAGAGACACCATAGAGATTTTAGCTCAAAAACTCATGCTTAGTGAACAAGATAGAAAAGAACTTCTCCCCAGTGGTAAACAGCGCAGATTTGATAACCGAGTCCACTGGGCACGTACTTACTTAGTGAAAGCTCTTTTACTGACCAACACAGGAAAATCAAAATTCCGCATAACCGAACGCGGTCAAGAAGCTATTAAATCAAACCCCACTCATATTAATGTCAAATACTTAAGGCAGTTTCCTGAGTTCATTACTTTCGTTGACAGCAAAAGTAATGGAGATGCAGAGACAACACAAGAAATCATCGAAGAGATCAGACAAACCCCACAAGAAATTTTAGAAGCCAGCTATCAGAACCTGAAGAAGAACCTCGCCATGGAACTGCTGGAACGCGTCAAAAATAGCCCACCAAAGTTCTTTGAAAATCTTGTTGTAGATCTGCTCATTGCAATGGGATATGGAGGCTCACGAAAGGACGCCGGTCAAGCCATAGGGCAAGTAGGAGATGGCGGCATAGATGGCATTATTAAGGAAGATAAATTAGGTCTAGATGCTATTTATCTTCAAGCAAAAAGATGGGAGGGGACGGTTGCTCGACCAATTGTACAAGGATTTGCAGGTGCTCTCATAGGCAGGAAAGCACGAAAAGGAGTGTTCATCACCACATCTGATTTTTCCAGGCAAGCAATTGACTATGCTAACGGAATCGATAACCTTAAAATTATTTTAATTGACGGCGAGCAATTAGCTCAATTAATGATTGAGCATAATGTCGGTGTAGCAGAAGAGTCAAGATACATTCTTAAGAAGATAGATTTAGATTATTTTAGTGAGGAATAGCAACCATTATATTGAACTTTCTATGAGCACTGCTTTTTAGTTCAATGCATGGATTTTATTGTTAGGCCATAATATGAGAACAGTGTCAGATAGTAGCATTGAAATATTCATCTCCTATGCGCACGAAGATGAAAAATTGTTAAAAAAGATAGAAAAGCAGCTTAAAATTTTAAAACATCATGGTGATGTTATAACCTGGCATGATCGCAAGATAAACGCTGGGCTTGAGTGGAAACAAGAAATTGATTTTCACTTAAAATCTGCAAATATAATTCTCCTTCTTATAAGTACGGATTTTATGGCTTCTGATTATTGTTACAGTGTTGAATTGGAGCAAGCACTGGCGAGACATCATAATGGAGATTGTAGAGTCATTCCAGTTATCTTACGGCCCACTATATGGAAAAATGAAAAATTCAGTAAATTGCAAGCATTGCCGGCTAATGGGAAGCCAGTTACAAACTGGTCAAATAAAGACAAGGCATTTGTTGATATAGCAGAAGGTATTCAGAAAGTCATTTCCGAGTTAAAAACTCTAACACGAGAAGTGGGAGATATAATACCAAAAATCACTGATACGCTGCCGATACCAAATATGCAAAAATCATTATATATACAAACTGAAGATAGCCAAAATGATGTCATATCTAATGAAAAAAATATAGAAGATGATCAGACCCCTATAGATGATATAGAAGATGATCAGACCCCTATAGATGATATAGAAGATGACCAGATCCCTATAGATGATATAGAAGATGACCAGGATAATATGAGTGATATGGAAGGTGGGAAGGAGGAATCATTTTATAATAATCATTCCCTTGGCTTTGAAGACCAAGAGAATTCATTGTTTGATAGTGCATTATCAGTGGAAGATGTGAGAATGCACTGGGAAACCTTCAGAAAGCATATCAGGACTACGAAAGATGGAATAAAAATCTCAGCGTTACTCAAGGGAGCGATTATTCAGAAAGTAATTAATGCAGGGGATAGTCAAGAAAAAACCACAATAATTATTAGAGCCTATGCAGATTTTCATTATAAGAGCTTGCAATTTATTGATAAATCAATTATTGAATGGGCTTTCGAGATTACACTAAATAGACCTTGCAGTGTGGTAATTTTACCACCTTTAACCTTGCAAAAAATTAAAGATTCATGGGAAATAATCAGGCAACGGGTTAGATCTAGGAGCGATGGAGTTAAGATCGCAGCAATACTCGCTGGCTTTGACATAATTTCACTAGTATCAAAGGGCGATGTAAATGTTATCACGCTTAAAGCGCACACAGAATTCCACTATAAAACCCTAAATTATGAGGGGTATTTGAAGTCGGTTATATGGGTCATGGAATCAATATTAGATGGAAAATGTCAATTGCGTATTTTACCGCCAAGGTAGCAAAAGCAATTGATGTGATATTGTTGATTATTGTTATTTGTAACGAAGACCCAAAAACTTGCCAACCTGTCACGCAGAGTGCATTGGAGGTAATCCGATGTCCAGAGGTTCCATGTACAATTCTAAAACTTTTAAAGTCCAAGAGTAAAACAGCACTAATAAATTGGGGGCAGAAACGTTCAACTCAGGTTATGAAGCCTTGATTTATTTGGACAAAATTAATAGGCCAATCCGCTTGGGAGAACTGTCGAGGCAGATGGCAAGCCATTAGAAAACAGGGCTGTGAGTAGTTCAAATCTTCCTACCACAATGGAGGTAGTATGGATCAGCAAGAAGCTTTTCAGGATAAGCAAGAGCCAAAACCTGAATCAACTCAAATCAGACGGTCTATTCATGATAAATATCAATATAACAGTGTATATGGTGTCCACAATGCAATATTTTCTAATATAGAGAATACAAATGCAGTTATTGAGACGATAAAAGGGCATAGAATGGAATTTGAGGATATTGGAGTAAAATTGGCGAAATATGCTCATAAATATAAAACAATTTCCTTAATTACAAAAGTACTAACAATTTTCTTTGGTGCATTCATTGTTACAAAAGAAGTTGCGAACCAAATACTAGGTTCTTCCAATATTGGGAACATTATAATTTATGCAGCAATAGGACTTCTCATTGCAACTTTGACCGGACTCGACACAGCTTTTAAATGGGAGAAAAAGTCTATTGAGTTAGGGGCTTTAGTAGCCGTATGCCGTGCAACTACAAGAAAGACGGCATCAGACCTAGCAAAAATATCTGAAATAGCAACTTCTCAAGAAAATGATTCCAGAAATAAGGCGAACAAAATACTAGATACTTTGGATAACGCATTGGTTGATGTTCAAACGAAAGCAGCAGCACTTGGCATAGATACTACAAGATATAAAATATCAACTAGAGAAAGCGATTATAAGCTTTAGAGTAGTTCAAATCTTCTCACCCAAGCCGATACCAGGAACGATACACATAAACACAAGGCAAGCAAAACATCCAGAATCAAGTACCATAAGTAAGTACCTAATCCTGGGTGTCATCATATGCTTTCTTGCTAACAAAGCTCTAATTAATCAACCAGAAGCCCCCTCTACAGCGGTGTAAACAATCTCAAGTTGACAGCAGTTTTGACAGCAGTGGCGATGGATTGATGTGGTAATTCATAGATGCATTTAGACATTTTTAATATCTTACGAGCTGATAAACCCAGGAGAATAGAGGTAGACAGGGCTGGAAAAAGAGATTAGAATAGGAGGTGCATTCCGACTCATCATAAACAACAATAATTTGAATTGGTACAGGGGAGTTCGCGCATGAGCAAAACGAAGATGCGTTGTATCAATTGCGGCAAGTGGTTTCAGTCGGCCAATGCTAGAGAAGTAACTTGCCCTGATTGCACGCAAAAAGCCAGAAAAGAAAAGCAGGCGGCTAAGCACGCGCCGCCCACCCAGAATAAAGCTGCCGGCGCGGCCGCAGCACCCCGGACGGTGGCGCCTCCACCGAAGCCGAAGCCAGCGCAAAGCGGAACCAACCAATGGCTCGATAGCCTGTCCGATGTGAAGGTAGCTCAGCCGGAGCAACCACCACAGCGTCCGAAGATCCCATCCCCTCCTGTACAACGTGACCGCGGCAACGGTCCGGCAGGAAACCGCCCGGCTGGACCACCAAGTCAGGGGCAGCGCGATGGCAATGCGCCACGCGGCAATGGTCCAGGACGCGGTCCCGCTGCGTATCATGTGAGCAACGGTAATACGCTCACCGTTTCACCAGGACAGCGCCCCCCTCAGCCATACCGCCCCACTGAGGGTGGTCCGAATCGCGGCGGGGGACGCGGCAAGCCCTGGTCTAAAGGGGCCGGCCCCGGCGGTCCTCGCGGGGGCAAAAAGCCAAAGGTGCCAAAGCCAGCACCAGCTCCAAAGCCAAAACGCGAGAAGACACCACCACCAGAGCCGTTTAAACCGACTCTTGAGCAGATTACCCAGGTCGAGGAACGCTATATCGCCCTGGCCCAGCCCTCTGAGTTCGACGGCATCCGCACCCAGATCGCGAAAGAATTCAACATTCCAAAGAAGGCAGTCAAGAAGATCATTAAAGATCTGCGCGATCGGCAGCATATCCCCAGCTGGTGGGAAATTCAGACCTATAAGGGCTCCCAGGAGGAGCTGGATCGCATCAAGGCGCTCTATGAGCCCTACCTGCCCGTACCACCTGTAGGGGTGCATAAGAAGATCTCAGACGAGCTGGATCTGAAGCCAGGAACGGTCTACCAGGCCATTAAGGCGATTCGTACCGAGATGAATCTCCCGCAATATAATGACCCCAAGTTCCATGAGGAGGAACTGGCCGAGCATATCAAGCGTGCCCAGGCCAAAAAGGCCGCGGCCGAAGCGGCTAAAGCCGCCGCCGCTGCTGAGGGCAAGGAGAAAGAGGGGGAGACAAAGAAGGATAGCGCCGAAAGCGAGGCGGGCAAAGAGACAGCGGTGGCGGTGGCAGATTCCATCACAGCTGAAACCGCTAAACCTGAAGCCGCACCTGCAACCTCTGAGCTCGAAGCTTTTAAACCTGAGTCGTCAACGGCAACATCTGAGGCAGAGGCAGCTAAACCCGAGGCCGCGGGCACGACTTCCGAGCCCAAAGCTTCTGAACGCGAGACCTCCACGGTGGCATCTGAATCTGATCGCGGTTCGGGCGCCCACGAATAACCTGCACGTCAATGGGACTAAAGTCATCCCATGGCGATGCAACCTAGCCAAACCAGATGAATTAGGCGATAATTCATCTGGTTATTGAGGTTTTCTATGGAAGATTGTATTTTCTGTAAAATCGCAGCGGGCCAGATCCCCAGCACGGTTGTCTACCAGGATGACGATGTGTTCGCGTTTCGGGATCTCAACCCTCAGGCCCCTGAACATATTTTGTTCATTCCAAAGCGCCATCTCGCCTCAATGGCCGAGTTGACCGCCGCGGATGGTCCTCTTCTGGCCAGCATATTCACGGCCGCCAAAGATGTGGCCCATCAACTGGGTCTGGAACAGGGCTACCGCTTTTTGACCAATGTCGGCCCTCACGCAGGTCAAAGCGTTTTCCATCTGCACTTTCATCTTCTGGGTGGCCGCGACATGGGCTGGCCTCCAGGATAAGCAGAGGCGCGCCTACCAGGATAAAGGATTTGTGATGCGTATTGCGATTGACTATACCGCGGCTATTCGCCAGGGCGCGGGCATCGGGGTGTATGTGCGCAACCTGGTGGCCGCCATGCTGGCACAGGATGAGGATAATTTCTATACATTGCTTACCAGTGGACGCGCCAGTGCGGAGCGTCCATTTCCTATGGCGGACAATGTACGTGGACGCAATATAGGCATCCCCGATCGTTACCTGAATATCCTCTGGTATCGCCTGCGGGCTCCCCTTCCGGCTACCCTCTTTTCTGGTCCGGCCGATATCTATCATGGGCCCGATTTCGTGCTGCCTCCCCTGGGAAAGCGGGTACGCAAGGTGGTGACAATTCACGACCTGGCCTTTCTGGAGCATCCCGAATACGCGGTACCTTCGCTGGCTGAATATCTGCGCAAGGTGGTGCCGCAGGCGGTAGAGCGCGCCGACGTGGTGGCGACGGTCTCGCACGAGGTCAGCCGCACGCTGGTCGAGCATTTCCAGACGCCACGTGAGAAACTGGTGGTCATCCCCAACGGCGTCCAACCCTATTTCCGCCGCATCACGGACCCCGTGATCCTGGGCGCCACACGCCATAAGTTTCAGCTTGGTCAGCCCTTTGTGCTGGCCGTGGGGACGCAGGAGCCGCGCAAGAATCACCAGGGCATCATCAAGGCGTTCTACCAGGCGCAACAGGAGAAAGATGGCCCTTCTCTCTTAGTGATCGCGGGGGGGCAGGGCTGGCTGTACGAGGAGGCGCAGCAACTGGTGCGCAATCTCAGGCTTGAGGAGAAGGTACGCTTCCTGGGTCGCGTCACCGAGCATGAGTTGATTACGCTGTATAGCATGGCCGAGCTCTTCGTCTTCCCTTCCTTCTTTGAAGGCTTCGGCATCCCGCCGCTGGAGGCCATGGCCTGCGGGGCGCCAGTTATCACTTCGAATACATCGTCGCTACCAGAGGTGGTGGGCGATGCCGCCTTACAGGTTGATCCGCACAATATCGATGAACTGTCGCACGCCATGCTGCGCCTGCTACAAGATGAACAGCTCCGCACAGATCTGCGTCAGAAAGGCTATCAACGTGTACAGCTCTACACCTGGCAAGCATCCGCCCGCAAGATGCTCCGTATCTATGAGCAGTTGCATGCGGGCCAGAGTAATTTCGCAAGCGAGGCATAATCATTATGAAGATCGGCATCAATGCGCAGTTCTTTCAGTTTCCCGCCACCGGTAGCGGACAGTATCTTTCCCACCTGCTCAACGCTCTGGCTGACGTGGATGATCATAATGAGTATGTCTTGCTGGGACCTCGCTCGCTGCCGCAGTTGCCGGTGCAGGCTTATCCCTACCGTGTCCACGCGGTCCCATCCCTGGCAGCGCGCAATGAAAATATCGAGAAGGTGGTTTGGGAGCAGTGGACGAGTCCACTGGCGGCACGCAAGGAGCATGTTGATCTCCTGCACGTCCCCCACTTCGCACCCCCACTCCTTCCACCCGTACCAACCGTAGTGACCATCCACGACGTGATCGCGCTGCGTCTGCCCGCTTACCGGCCCAACAGGAAAGTCAAAGCCTACACCAATCTGATCGCGCGCTCGGCCCACCGCGCCAGCATGGTAATCGCGCCCAGCCAGCATGCGCGGCAGGATATCATTGATGTGCTGAAGTTGCCACCCGAGCGTATCCGCGTCATCTATGAGGCTGCCGGTGATGAATATCAGCCGGTGACCGATCCCGCCGTGCTGGCCGCCGCGCGCGCCCGCTATGGTCTGGGTGAACGCTACATCTTCTACCTGGGGGGACTGGATCAGCGCAAGAATGTGCCGCAGCTGGTGCGCGCCTTTGCCCGCCTGCATGCCCAGATCGGCGATCCCGATCTGCAGTTGTTGATCGCGGGCAATCCGGACAAACAAAAGGGGTCGCTCTTTCCAGATCCACGCCCGGTGGCAGCCGATCTGGGCATGAGCGGACAGATCATCTATCGCTTTATTGAGGAAGAGGATAAGCCTGCCATCTATAGCGGGGCCAGCGTCTTCGTGTTTCCTTCACTCTATGAGGGCTTTGGACTCGATCCGCTGGAGGCGATGAGCTGTGGAGCGCCGGTGGTCTGCTCCAATCGCACCTCACTGCCAGAGGTGGTGGGGGACGCCGCCATCAGCGTTGATCCAGAGGATGTGCGGGAGCTAGTGGATGCCATGTATCGCGTCCTGACCGATGAGGGACTGCGTACAGGTCTGCGCGCCCGCTCGCTACAGCAGGCGAAGCGCTTCCACTGGCACCAGGCAGCGCAACAGACCCTGGCCGTCTATGAAGAGGTGCTGGCACGTAAAAAGGCTCGTAGAAAAAGCTGAAAAGGACTGATGATGCGTATTTTGATGCTTTCCAAAGCCCTGGTCGCCGGGACCGCGCAGCGTAAGCTGGAAGAGATTGCCCGGTGCCCTGATGTCGAGCTGACCCTGGTTACCCCTCCCTACTGGCATCACGACGATGGAAGCAAGCAGATGCTTGAGCACCTCTATACCGAAGGCTATCGCATGATCGTGACGCCGATGGCCTTCAACGGCAAATACCACTGGCACTACTATCCCAGACTGAGCCAGATTATGCGCGAGGTGCGGCCTGATATCGTGCATATCGATGAGGAGCCGTATAACCTGGCAACCATCCAGGCGATGTACCTGGCGCAGAAGCAAGGGGCGCGAGCGCTCTTCTTCACCTGGCAGAATCTGTATCGCCGCTATCCTCCGCCGTTCCGCCAGATTGAGCTATACAATTACAGGCACGCCGCCCTGGCCATCGCCGGCAACCGCGATGCCTCGGAGGTCCTGCGCAAGAAAGGCTATCAGGGTCCCATCCGCGTCATCCCACAGTTTGGTTTTGATACCGATATCTATAAACGCAGCGCGCCCCGGCCACAGCGCGAGGCCAGGGCTCCCTTCACCCTGGGCTTCATTGGTCGCTTCAAAGAGGAGAAAGGACTGCACCTGATGGTGGAGGCGTTGCCCCATCTGCCCGAGTATTGCCAGGTCATCTTTATCGGCCAGGGCCCCATGAGGGGTCCGTTGGAAGAGCTGGCCGCGCGATTGGGTGTCAGCCAGCGCGTTATCTTCAAGCCAGGAGTTCCTACCGATCAGGTACCGCGCGAGATGGAGAAGCTGGATGTCTTCGTGCTCCCCTCGCTCTCGCGTCCCAATTGGATCGAGCAGTTTGGCCGCGTTCTGGCCGAATCGATGTCCTGTGAAACGCCTGTCATCGGCTCCAGCAGCGGAGAGATTCCCTACGTGATTGGAGATGCCGGCCTGATCTTCAAAGAAGGCGATGCCCTGGATCTGAGCTTGAACGTGCGGAAGCTGCTCGAAGATCCTCAGCTCTACAGCACCCTGGCGCAGCGTGGTCGTCAGCGCGTCCTCGACAACTATACGCAGGCACAGATCGCCCGCCAGACCTACGAAGCCTATCAGACCATCCTCCAGAAATAGCAAACCCGGGGCGCCCCTCGTGGGCGCCCTCCCTCAATTTTCTATGGTTCGTTTATAGCGGTTAGCTAAAGTAAAGAAGGGCTATGGGAGCGGGTTCTCCAGATTCGCCTCTCTCCGGACGAGGCTTTTGTGGCTCGCCTCTCTCTTCCCGCTCCCTGACGGACTAAGTGGAACTGTAGTACTTAGACAGACCTATTATTTTTCCAATGGCAGAACATAAATTATAATACCCTGGTGGATGGGAAATGGCAGAATGGGATCATGTGGCTGATGATGGAAAGGCAGAGTGAACTGGAAATGCCAGTTGCCGTGAATTGTCATGCCATGTTGATAAGAAGGTCCACTGAGTTGAACTTCCTTCACATCCCAGGTAAAAGTCAGATTGTTCACTGCAGCAGGAACGCGAAATTTGACAACGTTGTTGTTACCAAGGGTATCGTTACCTTTGAGGTGATGTTCAATATCTCCGCCTACGATATTGATGCAGGGGGCAGGTCCACTACCTTGCCAGGAGTCATCACAGACACCCAGACCCATTAGTGACTGACCGCCTGTTGGGTGTCCGTTTCTATCCACCGTGGGGAAACTCTTTACTTGCATATATGGATTTTTTGTTATTCCTATCGCGGTAGCATGCTGATAGCCTTTGGACAGTGTGGCAGGAAGCTGCACATTATATTCTATGTAGATACGGCTCGGATCGACATAACCTTTTGTAACATTAATAGTTATTCCCTGCGACTGCTGACTCTGAGAAACGTCGGCAAAGGCGTACACGACATTATTGTTTTCACCGAATAAGTGGAAGAACGGTCCAGCTGTTACAATTCCAAACGCAACTAACAGAAGAGCTGCGACCGCTGCCAGGATAGGCCATATGTGCCTGCGTCGGGTTGGTCGGAAACTTCTTGCTGCCAACAAACGTGGATGTGTTGCTGCTGATACTCTGCCCTCAAGAGCAGTCATGCGCTGCGCAACAGTTTGCCAATCCGCTTCAAGATCAATGGATTGGAGCGTGTGGGCAGTCAGGGTAACACGCAGCAAGTCTTCCTGGGAATCATCAACAGACGTCTGAGAGTTTGTTGTTTTCATCGTATTACTTAGCCTCCATAGCTTGCCTGCTTGTCATCAGGCGATCTTGACGGGAGAACTGGACTAGTTTCTGCAGTGAGGATGTTTCTTGAGAAGTCGCACGTAAACGTTGGAGGGCTCGATGAATAAGCACACGAATGGTACCCTCGCGTTTACCTAATATGTCAGCGACTTCGCGCAGTGAGAGATCATCATAGTAGCGCAAGACAAGCGGAACGCGATAATGTGCAGGAAGCGCCTGCACGCATTGCCAGAGATGCTCCTGGCGTTCTGTTGAAATGGCGATCTCGTCTGGCAGCGGGATTCGGGTGCGCTGCCAGTCTTCGCTTAGCTCATTGGTTTCATCCAGCGGAACGTGTCGGTGCCGTTGACGAGCCTTGATGGTATTGAGAATATGGCGCGTAGTAATGCGTTGAAACCAGAGCGGGAAAGCTGTAAGGTCACGTAATTGATTGCGATGTTCAAAAGAACGCAGGAATGCCTCCTGGGCACAATCCTTCGCCTCCTCCGGTGGCAGACCACTCAGGACCGCCAGCTGTACCAGACGTGGATAGTGCAGATTGAAAAGGGTCCTTACTGCTTGTTCATCACCCTGTTGCCATGCAGCTATGATTGCCACTTGACTTTCGGACATATTTAGAGTCCTTTCTATCTTTCTATGATGAAGGACAACCACGAGACGAGAAATGTTACAAAGATGGAAAAAGTCAAGAGGCGAACAAACAAGGAGCAACATAACTTCTAATACGAAACCGCTCGCAAAGACGCCATAGCAGGTTTCACTTCAAGTTTGTTCAAAACATATTTATTATTGTCAAGTCTATTCAATACATTTATTATTAATATTTTTTAATAATAATGACAAATCACTTGCTTTATTGTGGAGTTTGAAGTATTATATAGAAACATTTAATTATATACAATGTTTTAAATTTACGTCTGGAGCATTTTAACATGCAAAATAATTCTGATCAGCCCAACCAACCTTTTTCTCCTAATCAATATGGGCAGCCCAATCAGCCTTTTTCTCCTGATCAATATGGGCAGCAGGGCCAACCTTTTCCACCCACCCAGTATGGTCAGCCCGGACAATCTGGCCAGTTCAATCAGCAATATCCTTATAATCAGCAACCTCCTTATACGCCTGGAGGACAGCCTCCCTATACGCCCGGGATGCAGCCACCTTATGGTCAGCCTCCGGTGCCACCAAAGAAGAAATCAAAACTTGGTCTCATCATCGGTATCGTCGTTGCCGCGCTTGTATTGTGTGGCATCATCGGAGCCTTAGCCACACGCACGAGTTCACCCTCCACGACCAGCACATCCAGTCCAACGACTCAGGCCAATACGTCGACCCCGACCGCTCAGGCCACCACGCCATCAACGACCACCCAATCATCTGATCAGGGAAACCATAAGGTCGGCGAAACGGTCAAAGTCAACGACAACTGGACGGCCCAATTGCTGGACGTCAAAACCACTCCCGGCAACGATATCATCAAGCCAAAACCCGGCAACGTGTTTGTCGTCGTCCATCTCAGCCTCAAAAATACCTCCAGCCAGACGCAGAATATGAGTAGCCTGCTCTGCTTCAAGCTCCAGGATAAAAATGGGCAGGCTTATAACGAGACCATCGATCCCGACGCGGGCACAACCCCCGACGGCAAGGTGTCAGCCAACTCACCTCTGGCCGGCTCTATCGTCTACGAAGTGCCCAGCTCGCAACACAATTTCACCCTGCAGTTCACGCCCGATATCACAAGTAACGACATGGCAAACTGGGACTTCTCGATCTAGTCCATCAAAAGACACAACACTCTCTTACTACACCGCCCCGGCAGCGCGTATATATACGCGCTGCCGGGGTCGTTTTATAGTTTGATCTCAACTTTCCCCCATAACCATACGTAGAAGTAACAGAATGTAGCGTGTTTCAGCAGGTATAAACTGCTTCGCTATCATAAAGAAAAGAGAGGAATTTGTATGACAGTTTCAAACAGAACCGAGTTAATCCCACGCCGTATATTATTTGGAAATCCGGTCAAGGCCAGTCCTCGCATCTCGCCCGACGGTACACGGCTGGCGTACCTGGCTCCGGTGAATGATGTGCTCAACGTGTGGGTTGGCGAGATCGGTAGCGAGGAGTCACATCCTGTCACCAATGATACGGAGCGGGGGATCCGGTTTTATTTCTGGGCCTTCGATAATAAACATATTCTCTACGTCCAGGATATGGGTGGCAATGAGAACTGGCGCCTGTACGCGACCAACCTGGAGACGCGCGAGACACGCGATCTGACACCATTTGAAGATGTGCAGGTACAGATCGTTGATCAAGATAAACACTTTCCCAACGAGATGCTGATCGCGATGAACAAAGAGAATCCCCAGGTCCACGATGTCTATCACCTGGATCTCTCCAGCGGCGAGCTGACGCTGGTAGCGAAGAATCCAGGCAATGTGGCGGGCTGGATCGTAGATACGCAGTTCAAGGTGCGCGGTGCCATGGCCGCCCGGCCCGATGGCGGCATTGATCTGTTGACGCGCAAAAGCGAGCAGGACGAGTGGCAACATATCCTGGGTTGGGACTCCGATGACGCGCTGACCAGCGGCGGTCTGTTCTTCAGCCAGGACGGCGAGTCGATCTATCTGCAGGATTCGCGCCAGGTCAATGCGGGCCGCCTGATTAAATTGAATCTGACCACCAACGAGCAGAGCGTGATCGCCGAAGATCCACAGTACGATGTCGGCGACGTGATAGTCAATCCGGACACCTATGAGATCCAGGCCGTAGCCTTTAACAAGGATCGGACCGAGTGGCAGGTGCTGGATGAATCAATCCAGCTCGACTTCGATCGCATCCATGAGATTCACCAGGGTGATTTCTCGATCGTCAGCCGCGATAACGCCGATGAAACCTGGATCGTGGCTTTTATCGCCGATAACGGTCCGGTTCCTTATTATGCCTATCACCGCAAGGAGCAAAGCGCGGACTTCCTATTCGTCAATATGCCCGATCTCGCCGAGTATACACTGGCACAGATGCAGCCGGTGACCTACCAGGCGCGTGACGGCCTGACCATTCATGGCTACCTGACCCTGCCGGTCGGCGAGCAGCAGAGCAATCTGCCGATGGTTGTCAACGTCCATGGTGGACCCTGGGCGCGCGATAGCTGGGGCCTTAATCCCGAGGCGCAGTGGCTGGCCAACCGTGGCTACGCCTGCCTGCAGATCAATTATCGCGGCTCAACCGGCTACGGTAAAGAGCATCTGAATGCCGGAGATAGAGAGTGGGGCCGCAAGATGCACTACGACCTGGTTGATGGCGTCGAGTGGGCGGTCAAGCAAGGCATCGCCGATCCGAAAAAAGTCGCTATCTACGGTGGTTCGTATGGTGGCTACGCCGCGCTGGTCGGGGCAACCTTCACCCCGGACCTGTTCGCCTGCGCCGTCGATATCGTGGGTCCCAGCAGCCTGATCACGCTGATCCGCACCATCCCGCCCTACTGGTCAACGGCCCTGGCCACATTCCAGAAGCGCGTCGGCAACGTCGATAGCGAGGAGGAGTTCTTGAAGTCTCGCTCGCCGCTGTTCGCGGTCGACAACATCAAGATTCCTCTGCTGATCGCCCAGGGTGCCAACGATCCACGCGTCAAACAGGCCGAGGCCGAGCAGATCGTGGAGGCGATGAAGAGCAAGGGCATCAACTACGAATACATGCTCTTCCCCGATGAAGGTCATGGCTTCGCCAAACCCGAAAATCGTCTCAAATTCTACGCGGCCGCCGAAAAGTTCCTGGCCCAGCATCTGGGCGGACGCTACGAAGAGTAGCTATGAAGCATTCTGACATAGAGGTACCGCTATGTCACTTCCTTAAGAGCCCATCCGTTAGAGAATGTGGAGCCCTGCATCTCTACGGATGTACTCTCAAGGGTTCAAACAAGGAAAACTGAGTTATGAATGACGACCCGATGTTGATATTTGCAGGCAGTGGGAGTCCACGGCTGACAGCTCGCATCTGTGAATATTTACATCTCCCACAGGGCAAGAACGAAACTCTGCACTTCTCTGACGGCAACACCTTTGTACGCGTCCTGGAGAATGTACGGGGACGGCGTGTCTACCTGGTGCAATCCACCATCTTTCCAACCAACGATATGTTCATGGAGCTGCTGTTCTGGATCGATGCCTTCAAACGGGCAGGGGCCGACTCGGTCACGGTCATTATTCCTTATTTTAGCTATGGTAAAGGCGATAAAAAAGATGAGCCGCGCGTCTCTATTCGTGGTCGCGTCTGCGCGGATGCCATTGAGGTGGCCGGGGCGGATCGCGTAGTCACCATGGACCTGCACGCGCCCCAGATTCAGGGCTTCTTCCATCGGCCGGTGGATAATCTCTATGCTCTGCCTGTGCTCTGTAATCGCATCAAGGCCATGAACCTGCCCAACCCGATCATCGTCTCGCCCGACGTCGGCTTCGCCAAACAGGCTCGGCGCTATGCCTCGCACCTGGGGACCCCGATCGCCATCGCCTACAAAGAGCGACTGGCCCATGACGAAAAGGCGGTCGTGATGGAGGTCATCGGCGATGTACGCAACAAGACCGCCGTCGTAGTCGACGACTTCACCACCTCCGGCGGCACCCTGGTCAGTGTCGCCAACCTCTTACTGGAGCAAGGCGCGCGCGAGGTCTACGCCGCCGTCACCCACAGCGTCCTGACGGGGCGAGCCGTTGAGCAGATCGAAAACAGCCCCATCAAACGTCTCTTTATTACCGACACCGTCGAGAACCACCCGGTACCGTTTACCGCGAAAATCGAGGTCGTCTCTGTAGCGCCGCTTTTTGGTGAGGCCATTAAACGCATTCACAATCGGGAGAGTATCAGTGAGATGTTCAAAGGCGTGTAAGGTCTGATTCTGACCACGAGGGGGAATCTACCAGCCATCACGGCAAGCATCATGACACAAGTGAATGGATGGTGTATAATGTAGCCGCTAACAGTAGCCTATTATTAGAGGAGTTCACACCATGAATGGTGACATGATAGGTCGTGTCATCAAAGGTCGCTACAAGCTAATCGATGAACGCGGTCGGGGCAGTTTTGCCACCGTCTATATTGTACGCGACCTCGGAGACAACCGGATCTACGCGCTCAAGGTCATGCATCTAGAGCTCTCGGGAGATGGCGAACTGCTAGCGCGTTTCCAGAGAGAGGCACATATTCTCTTGAATCTGAGCGATTCTCACATTGTGCAGATCTTTGACTACGGAAACGATAATAACATGCACTATATCGTGATGGATTATATCGACGGTCAAAGCCTGAAGTACTACATGATTAATCAGGGTCCCATGGAGCCGATACGCGCCATCAACTATGCTCGTCAGATTACCGAGGGCCTGGACACGGCGTATAAACAGGGTGTGGTGCATCGAGATATAAAGCCACAGAACATACTTATTAATAGCAAGGATATTATAAAGATAACCGACTTCGGCCTGGCCCGCGGTCGGGACACTGTTACACTGACGCAGTCGAATGTATTTATGGGCACCGCCTACTATATTTCGCCTGAGCAGGCCGAAAGTGGGCGTTTAGCGGATACCCGCTCCGACCTTTATTCGGTGGCGACTGTGCTCTTCGAAATGTTGACGGGGCGTCCACCTTACGAGGGGGATACCGCCGTAGATATCGTGATCAAACATATCAACGAGAAGGTGCCGTCGATCTGCCGCCTGCGCCCAGATCTGCCACTGGAGATGGACGCGTTTATGCAGCGGGCCCTGGCGAAATCGCCGGACGAGCGCTTTGCGACCCCTCAGGAATTTAATGCCGCCCTTGAGCGGCTCACCCAGCAATTGCCGCCGCCCAGGCCGGTAAGTCCGGGTGAGATCAACAAGGCACCCGCGCCGCCACCGGCAAAAGAGGCACGCATCGTCGTGATATCCAGTGGGCAGAGCATTCCATTAAAGGGGGATAAAATGGTCGTTGGTCGTCAGGACCCTACCCTGGGTATCTATCCAGAGATCAATCTGGCGGATAAAACGGTTGGGCGACGTCACGCATACCTGCGCAACCAGCAAGGGGTTTATACAGTCGAAGACCTCAATGCCCTGAATAAGACTCGTTTAAACGGAGTGACCTTGACACCACACGAGGAACGTACCCTTAAAGATGGTGACATTCTACGCTTTGGGAGCGTCGAGGTACGTTTCGAATTGCGTTAATTAGAGGCTAATTATTCGATATTCTTACTCATTCGCTAATACGCAACATTGCGCTCGCCGTGGTGTGAATAGCACTGAGTCGCAGTTGTAGGGGTACCTGGGATGGTGCCCGATCCAGATCGGGTGGCGTGTCTCGTCTGTAGTCTGGTCAGGCTGAGGAGATCAGCCGGGCTACAAATGGCGAGCGTTCTCGCTGCCCCTACGCTTAGAGGGGTGAACTGTTATGAGAGAGCCATATTTGACTATCTTTGCTGCTCTGGGCAGCCTTGTTCCAATGCCTGTTCTCATCGGAGCAATCATCGCCGTTGCCGTTATTCTGGCCCTTGGTGGCGTATTCTTGTGGCGCAGCAATAAGGGCAAAACAACGAAACCGCCGATCGGGTCCGCTGGGGCCAGCGATTGGCAGCGCCAGGGTCAGCCGGGCGCCTGGAATCAGAATCAGCCACAGGGGTCGTCCGCCTGGAATCAGCAGGGGGGGCAGGGACAGAATCCATGGGGCACATCCGGTGCTGGCGCCCAGCAGAATAGCTGGGGCGGCGCCGCCGGCGCGCCCGCTCAGCAGCAGCAACAGCAGGCCAATGCCAATCCATGGGGCGCCAGCCCGGCTCAGCCCGAGCAGAATCCATGGGGCGCGCCCAGTCCTTCACAGCCCGCCTGGGGCAACGCGCAGCAGCCGCAACCGCAATCACCGGCCCAGGGGGCCAATCCATGGGGCGCATCCCCGGCTCAACCCGAGCAGAATCCATGGGGCGCATCCAATAATCCGGCGCAACCGGCTGCTAACCAGCCATGGGGTGCGGCAAGCCCTTCACAGCCAGGCTGGGGCAATCAGGGCAATCAGGGCAATCAAGCTCCCTGGAACGCACAGGGCGCCTCTGCTCCCGCTCAGGATCCCTGGGGAGCCGGCCAGCAGGGGCAAAGTGGTTCAGGCCAGCAGTGGGGAGCTCCGGCGGCCAACGCGGCCCCACAGCAGGCACAGACCGCCTATGGTGGAAATCCAAACGCGGGCTGGAATCAGCCGCAGCAGCAACCACAACAGCAGGCAGACCCATGGGGCGCGCCCAATCCCAAGCCACCTTCCGCGCCATTCGCGAATCCGTCTGCGGTCCCACCATGGCAGCAGCCCAACCAGGGCGGCTTCGGGCAGGATCCCAATGCCATGTATGGCGGCAGCGGCGCCGATAACGATAAGACCATGCTGCGCTCACAGGGTCCCCAGATGGGCGTTAATCCGCAGATGGGCGGGGGCGTCGGCTTTGTGCGCGTAGAAGAGGGGAAAGAACCCGGTCGCATTTATGAGATTCGCAAGGAATCATTGAGCATGGGTCGCAGCCGCGAAAGTGATATCTTCCTGGAAGACCTGGCTGTGTCGCGCCTGCATGCTTCACTTGTCAATATGGGCAATGGTAGCTACGCATTAAAGGATGAGGGTAGCGCCAACGGCACCAAGGTCAATGGGCAACTCGTCAATAAATTCCAGACGTACCCATTGCAGGAAGGGGACCGCATCCAGCTTGGGCAGACCGTCCTCGTGTTCGCCAAGAAATAAGCGGAAGCGCTTCTAACCTATGTCAATGTCTATACTATGCTCATACATTAACGCCATTTAGAGAGGGAAAGGGGCCACGCAGGTGTACTGCCCGGATGGAACCAAGCAGCAGCCATCAGCGTGGCCCTATGACATGATGCAGCAAGACGATCTGATTGGAACAACGCTCGGCAATTACCGTATCCTGGAGGCTCTGGGACAAGGGGGAATGGCCCGGGTATATAGGGCCCACCAGGAGAACCTGGGCCGCGATGTGGCGATCAAAGTTTTGCCACCGTGGTACGCGGCTGACCGTAGTTTCGTTGAGCGCTTCAATCTGGAGGCCAGGTTGGTCGCGTCGCTCACACATCCAAATATTGTGACCGTTCACGATGCGAACGAGCAATATGGTCATTTGTATATTGTAATGCAGCTTGTCGATGGGGGAACCTTAAAACAGCGCTTCGATAGATTTTTGCTGGAGAAGCGGGCGATCGATACGGCCGAGTTGATCTCTATTTTTGTGCAGTTGTCCGACGCACTGACGTACGCTCATGGCCAGGGGGTCATCCACCGCGACATCAAACCGGTCAATGTGTTGATGGATCGCTCGGGGCGCCCGATCCTGTCGGATTTCGGTATCGCCAAGGTGCTGGCCAGTACGCAGATGAACCTTACCCGTCCGGGTGCCGGGGTAGGCACGCCGGAATATATGTCACCAGAACAATGCCAGGGCGGTCCGGTGGATGGTCGAGCCGATATTTATGCGCTGGGCATCATGCTCTATGAGGCGGAGACCGGGCGTACACCGTTCGTGGCGGATAACTATCCGGCGCTGGCCCATAGCCATATCTATGAACAGCCACCGCATCCACGCTCCCTTAATCCACTGATCCCACCGGCAATAGAGCACATTATTTTGAAAGCCCTGGCCAAAAATCCCGCTCAGCGCTATCAGACAGCGCGCGAGATGGGTGAGGCTCTCAATCAGGCGCTCGTGCAGATCAACAATCCGTCCCAGTCAGCCATCGGCGGCATGTTTGGACAGGCACAGGTGGGTGGCGGCAACTTTATGCCCCAGCATCTCCTGCCACCTCAGCCCCCGATCGCCCAGCCACCACCACACACACCGACGATGGTCGATAGTCGCCAGCAGAATGTACTCTTCACGTGCTTTAATTGCCAGCACTTAAACAAGCCTCAGATGCGCTACTGTACACGCTGCGGCTATCTGCTCAATCAATGCACCGTCTGTGGCGAGCGCAATCCGGTCGGCAATCGCTTCTGCACGCGCTGTGGACAACCACTGGCCATTTAACATACATCGCGCCCGCATGAAAAAGGGAAAGGGAACGCAGCGGGCACTCCCGGTGTGCTAATAGACGAACTCATCCGGCTGCATAGAGGTCAGGCGGTCAAGGGTTCTGCGCTGCTCATCCATCCGTTTATGGTGCAGCATGACCCTTTGTTCAGCCGATAAGGACAACAGGGCTCTGACGCGCTCAACGATAACGCTGGGCTGCGTAGGCTTGGTGAGGTATTCAATCGCGCCCTCCTCAAAGCCCTGCATCTGATCCTGCAAATGGACCAGGGCGCTGACAACCAGCACAGGGATACCGGGCAGCAGATGGTTATTGCGAAGCCAGTGCAACACATCCCATCCCGACCCCGGCTGCATAACCAGGTCGAGAATAATCAGGTGGGGCTGAAATTCTGGAATGGTGCGCATGGCTTCCTGGCCGTTTGAAGCGGCCGCGACCTCAAAACCATGGTGCCGTAAAAAGAAGCACAGCACTTGCTGGATAGCCTGTTCATCTTCAACGATAAGAATCCTATTCTTCTGTGGTGCCTCATACATACTAGTTTACCTCTACTATCCACCAGCCTGCTAACTACAAACAAACATCGATAAACATCACTGTATCGCGTCACTCAACGCGGCGGGCATACATGTATGGTAGGTGCATCTCTCCCTGCTGATATGCTGATCCCCTCTTTTGGGGACGTTCATCTGCAAGCACAGAGGGGGTCGCGGTGTGGCGGATCTGAACCACACTACGAGGTACGACTACGCCTAACCAGGGGAAAGCGAACTTCTGAAATAGTGCGCTCAACCGGTTCATTATTCTCTTGTGGATTACGGTTCGATAGCGTGACCATGCCACGGCGCAAGGAAAATTTCCCGTCGAGATCGCCGATCAGATGTTTGATAAGCGAGAGGCCCAGTCCTTCGGAACTGCCCTCGGCGGCTTCGTCAAATGAGAGTTCAAAGGCCGGTCCAACACCGTCGTCCAGCACCTGAACAATCACCATGCCATCCTCTTCCAGACCACGAATGATGATGGAACCTTCATTCTTATTCGCCATACCGTGCTTGATCGAGTTAGAGATCATCTCGTTGATGACCAGGGCCAGCACGGTGACGGCCCGCGAGGGGATAACGATCGGGCTGGGCTCGACCTGGAAGGTAATACGCTTCTCGGGCGGACACAGGTTGGAGTGGGCGACACCAACGATCTTGCGCGCGATCTCGTCGACACGCGCCTCGCTGACATCTTCGTGTGCCAGCAGGTCATGGGTTGAAGCCAGACCCTGCACGCGGTTGACGCTTTCCGCCAGCGTGGCCCGAATCTCGGGCGACTTGGTGCGCCGCCGCTGCAGCGAGAGGATGCCACCCACCGTCGCCAGGTTGTTTTTGACGCGGTGATGCAGTTCACGCAGCAAGACCGACTTGAGCTCCAGACCCCGGCGCGCCTCCTCGTACAATCGAGCGTTCTCGATGGCGATGGCAGCTTCATTGGCGAAAGTAATCACCAACTGCATCTGCTCGGGACTCAGCAGGTGACGATGATTGCTATAGATACAGATACAGCCCAGCACCTTCTGCTTGACCTTGAGGGGGACGCAGAGCACCGAGTGTATCTCCGATGAGACAAAGGGATCGCTACGGATAAAACAGCTCTCGTCCGTCTGGAAACAGTCAACCGCCATGCTTGGCCGCCCGGTCTGAACCGAGCGACCGGCGCAGCACTGCCCCACGCCAATCTGGATGCTGGAGGCCAGGTTGCTGTTCAAACCATAGTGCGCCAGTACATGCAGCTTCTGCCGGTCCTCATCAAGCTCAAAGATGCAGGAGCGCTCCGCTCCCGAGAGGTGAACGGCCTGGGTGGTGATGATCTGTAGCACCTCGTCAAGGTTCAGGGTCGAAGCGATGATCGAGGAGACGCGATGGATCGTTGCCAGCTCATGCACCTTGCGGCGCAACTGCTCATCGGTCTGCTCATAGAGCCGTCCATTTTCGATATTGATAGCCACGATACCGGCCACCACCTCGACAAAGCTGATCTCGTCACGGGTAAACTCCCGGGGCTCGATCGATTGCACACTGATCACACCGATCAGGCGCTCCGCGTTGCCGAAGAAGATAATCGGTAACGCCATCAGGCCGTGCAGATCGGTATGGTAGGAACGCGCTTCCGAGGCGAAATTGTTATCCGAGAGAGCATCGGGCATAAACAGGGGACGCCCCTTGTCCGCCACCCAGCCGCTATAGCCTTCACCCAGGCGCAGCGTGAAATGCATCCCTCCCAGGGGACGCGGTCCGTTAGTGGCGCGCAGGGTTAGCACGCGTTGCAGTTCATCATAGAAAAAGATGGAGCAGAGTTCAACGTGTAGTTCAGCTGCGACTTCCTGAGCTGTAATCTCAAGCGTCTGATCCAGATCCATGGCCGAATTGCTCACGCCATTGATGCGCTGCAGGGCCGTCAGACGTTGCTCAAGCTGCTGGGTAGTGTGGACGCTTTCGATCTTATACTGGTCGGTAACGCTCTGATATCCACGTGCCAGCGACATGACACTGATCGATTGTAGTTGCGACAGGCGGGCCGTGGCTGCGGCCAGCATGCCCGGCTGATCCGAAAAGACCTCTTTCAGTTCATTTAAGAGCGCATCGATATATTGTTGCAGACCGTTGAGGCGCCCATCTAGCTTGCCACCCTGTTCCGCCAGCCAGCGCCCAGACCGCTCAAAACGAGCTGCCAGGCTTTCATTATTAACGGCCTCATCCCCTATCAGAGCATTGAGAAGAAGCCATGCATCACTTCCCTCCTCGGGACCATGGCTATCGCCAGAAACACGCTGGAGACATGCCTGCAGGCGAGTTATATGGGTATGTAATCCTTGCTCTACACCATCACCTGATATCACGTTGCTTTTCCTAATCTGCTTCATGCCACACTAAAGTAGCGCGTCATCTACCATCCGAACGTAGCCCGATGGCCTTCCGAAGAAGGTCCTGGCTGGGGCTGGTCAAGTCCGGGCCTACAATAGCCGGGCGGAAGTCACCCCTATTTACAAGCCTCCGCCTTCAGGCGTGGGGGTACTTGACCATTATACTTTGTCCATGTATCGTATTTTAGTTGTGCTATGAGTCAGTGTCAAGATACAGAGTATATGTTGACTGAACGCTATTCTAGCAGAAACCGCATAGCTATATGACTAATCTCCTATTCACACTTTTTTGTTTACCACCTGTATATCTGCTTCGTCATTATAAGTAATGTCCACGGCAGGGTAGTTGTTTGATAAAGGGGTTTGTTAGAACATGAGATGCTCACACTGCGGCATGCCGCTCTCTCCATCGCGTACCAGTTGTCCACGCTGTGGAGCAACGGTTGGGAACGGGGGAATACGTACATCGGGCAAGGTCAGGCTGACTCACGATCCAGCCCCTTCGCCATCCAATTCGTTTACACCTGATAGCGCTAACGCCAATCAGGACGCACCAGCCGGCTGGGGCGTGGTCGCCCCGGTGACGTTTCCACAGAAGCCGCCAGTTGATGTGCCACATGCCCCAGGGCAAGCTGGTCAGTTTTCGCCGACATCTCAGCCTTATCCGTCTCCTCAGATGAATGGGCCTCTACCCGTGAATACCGGCGCGCGACAGAATATGTATGTGCCGTCAACGCCAACACCAGCCAGGCAGACTACTCCACAGGCGCCGCGTATGCCTATGCCGGCCCCGCCACCGATACAGCGACAGTCTACCCCACCCCGTCAGCCTCGCATAAAGCTGGGCTTTACGGTCGCGGGCATGTGTCTGATGGCAGGTTTCCTTATTATGGTCTTTGTTTTCATCATGGCGCAAAGTCTACCATTGCCACAGAATGCTGCTTCTAGTAATGCTGCACCTCAGCAATCCATGAATCAGCCGGTCGCCACACAACCTGCTACGACACCTGCGGTCAGCACACCTCAAACCTCTGCGACACAGCCAGCCGCCACACAACCAGCCGCCACACAGCCGCAGGCTACGCCAACCGCGTCGTCTACGACCCCAACCATGCCAGTGTCGAGCAATCTCTATGTGGATAACGCCAGTCTGACCAACGGAGTCAATACACAAAATGGGCAGCCGCTACAGCCGACGCAAACCTTCCGCCTGGGTCAGCTGGTATATGTAACGATGGTCGTTCACCAGCCAGCCTACAACGGTGCCATCTGCCTCAGCTGGTCCGTCAATAATCAAGCCTACCCCTATGCCAGCCCGGCAAATCCTGGTGGGGCTACCTATCTAGCGCAGACAAGTGCCTATTTCTATTACAAACCAGGGACTACCGGCCCTGGCTTTGTGGATATTTATTGGGCCAGCTCAACCGCCTGTACTGATAAAGTACTCGTTCAACACCTACCATTTACCATCACCGCATGATCCATCATACATGTAAATAAAACAAACGTACATACAATCCATCGGTGCGCCCCTCGTGGGCGCTATCTACCTCGGCCCACGGTACCCCCGGTGTGCCTCTTGCAAGCACATCTAATTACTCATATAATATGCTCAACCAGCGAAATCCAATAGAGAATATGCATTCGAACCCTTGTGGTCTATTTTGCATATAAAACCTTTAAAGCATCAAAAAATATTCATACATCAAAATCCCGGTGAAAGTGCGCCTAAAAGCACAGCATATATGTACAGCAATCCAGTTTTATTTGCAGGAAGGAAGCATTCATGACGCATTGTCAGTTCTGTGGCGCCATATTACAACCAACACTCACCTATTGCCCGTCCTGTGGAAATGCCGTGGTCGCTAACAACATACAGAGACGACCAGATGTTAACGCCGCTGGCAATCCTCCGAACGTCATGCCTATGCCTCAGAATAGCCAGCCTCCTGCTCCCGTGCAGCCGCCGACATCCGCAATGCCATCGACCCTGTTCAAAAAACCAGGGCAGACTTTTTCGTTGCCCACGTCACCGACTGCAAATAATCAGTCTCCAGCTGGTCCGCCTTCTCACTCGGGTCTGCTTGGCAGTAAGTCTTCATCACAGCCACACTCGCTGTCTAGCTTACAGGGACCAGGCCCCCAGTTCGCGCCCCGACTGTCCCTCTCAGGTATCCCAGACACCAACGTAGGGTCGCAGGTCCAGCGCTCACCGCAGTCATCACTCTCCGGCTTCCAGAATGGTGGATTCACCGCGCAGCCACCAGCAACACCAATGCCTGGATTGCTAGCTAGCAACCCAATGCGGCAGCCTTCATGGCCCGGCATGCCGCAACCAGATCAGAACGCTGGGGGGCTGGCTCAACAATCAGCTATGCAGACATGGGGAGCACCTGTAGCACCCTCAACACCACTTCCGCCGCAGCCGCAGATAGCGATGCCGAATACTATGTCGGGGGCCGCTGGCGCGCCGGGGGTGCCCATGGCGGCGCTCCCCAATACGCCTCAACCATCAGAGGTCGTCACGCCGGGCCGCAATAAAGGTCGCCCGCGCATAGGAGTCTGGCTAACGATCCTCGTTCTGTGCGCGGTCGTGGCGGGCACGGTTGGTGTATTTGCCTACCAGAAGTATAGCAGCAATCCACAACCGGGCTCATCTTCATTCACGTCGGTCCAGGGACCATCAGGGACATCCAGTGTAGAGCAGGCGGCCTCGATCATCCAGCACGCCCAGACCTCAAGCGGTATCGACGCCAACTATAATCCCGTTAATGCGGGCAAGAAATTCGCGGTGGGGCAGAAAATATATATCAGCTTCGATATCCAATCCAAAACCAAACCGGGCTATATTGAGGTCAAGTGGTATAGCGGGAAGCACATGAAGGATGCCGATACATTCGCGCACGATCCCGCGAACTCCAGTGGCTACTTCAGTACGTACTATGACGCGCCAGCACAGGGCACCGCCGAGCTCTACTGGTGTACCCGAGCCAATTGTAGCGATGCTCAACTGGCTCAGGTACTCACCTTTACCGTTGCCTCGTATCAGAGCAATTCCTGATCTTCCTCAAGCTCTTTTTCACCGGCGATCAGGGGGGACAGCGCCGACAGGAGAGCGCGTTGCTCCTGGTGCGTCAGAGGCTGCAGCGGCTGGCGGGGCAGACCACCATAGCCGGCGCAATGCTCAAGCGCAGCCTTCAATCCCGCCACCCCATATTTAGAGGTCACGGCGCTATTGGCGGGGATCAGGCGTGCCTGCAGGATGCGGGCCTCCTCGATCTTCTCCTGCTCAAACATGCTCTGCAGCCGGCACACGGTACGTGGGAAGACATTGGCCAGGGCGGCCACGGCTCCGATGGCGCCTCCCACCAGCGCCGGCAACAGGATATCGGCGCTACCGGCGAAGATCTGGAAGTTTGGTTCGGCACGCGCCACCAGTTGCGACAGCTTGACGATATCGCTGGAGCTATCTTTGATGCCGGTAATATTGGGATGCCGCGCCAGTTCCAGGATCAGATCTACGCTCAGATTGATCCCGGCAGCGCTGGAGGGCATATTATAGATCAGCACTGGCAGCGGACTGGCATCGGCCACGGTCCGATAGTGGGCGCTCAGCGCCGCGTCATCCATGCGGCGCGGATAATATGAGGGCGGCAAGACCAGCGCGAAGGATGCACCATAGCGGGCCGCCTGCTCGCAATAAGCGATGGTCTGACGCGTCGATTGCGCGCCACAGCCCGCGATGATGGGGAGTGGCTTCTCAGCGCCCCTGACCGCCGTTTCATAGCTCGCCGCCAGCAGCCGCGCACGCTCCTCGCTATCCAGATGGACCGCTTCACCATTCGATCCCATCACCACATAGCCCGCGATACCACTGGCCGCCAGGCGGCGCAGATGGCGCTGCTGTGTCACAAGATCTAGATGCTGATCGGGATCAAAAAACGTGGGAACGGGGGGATAGATACCACCCGCTAAGATGGTCGATTGGCCTGGCATAAATAGACACCTTCCTGCTCATGCGAAAGAGACATACATATGTGTTCTAAGCGCATTATAGCATGCTGCTCATGTCAGGGTGTGTCTGACATGTGTCACCATGGGAGCAGGTGATAGCCCCCGCACGCGCGGCCGCTGCGCAGCCGCGCTGTTTTTTTATGGTGGTGCATGGGCTGCGCGTCAGCGCAGCCCATGCACCACCATAAAACGGATTCCTGATGTCTACAGATGACCACCCAGGGCCACCATGGCGATCAGCAACACCAGCAGCAGGCCCACGCCAATCCAGAGTGTACGCATCAACAGCGCTTTCTGATTGGCTTTGTGGCGCAGTTCGGTGACGCGCTGATCCTCCGCCGGCGACCAGCGGGCCCGTCCACAATAGGGGCAGAGCGGAAAGAGCTCATAGGGTGGGCAAAGTCCCCCCAGTTCATCACGCCGGCCCGAGCCGTAGGAATACGAACCGATCTCATAACGGATCTGCTCGCTCTCAAAGACGGCGTTACAGTGGACACAGCGTAACAGCAAAAATTCGGGCCAGTCCAGGGCGTGGCAACTGGGACAATACCGGGGCTGCTGCTGGCCCTGCCAGCGATGGTGGCAGCGGTGACAGAAATATTGTCCCTGTGGCGTTTTAGGGGCAACGCCACGCAGCATACCGTCCTGGGCCAGGCGTCCGGCGTCAGAAGGCGCAAGTGTATAATCAAAATCGACCAGGTTGATGCGGGCAGGTTTGCCCGACATCAGGGCAGGGAACGCATAGTGTCGCTGGCGATCACGCCGGGCCTCGGGCGTCACCTCATCGCTCGCGGCCCTACCGCCTCGTGGGCGTACCGTGGCCGCCGGGTGAGCAGCAGCACTGGATGCTGGGACTTTATAGCCGCGTCCACCGCGCTCGTCCAGCAGATACTCGGAGCGCCGGGCGTCATACTGCTTGCGCTCAAGCGGATCACTGAGCGTCTGATATGCCTGCAGCAGCTGGCTCATCCGCTCATTGGCATCCGAACCAGCATAGACATCAGGATGATATTGAAGCGCCAATTTCTTGAAGGCCGCCTTAATGACGCTCGGTTCTGCATCCACCGGCACCTCAAGCAACGCATAATAATCAGTAAAAGTATTCATTCGCTAGGTGTGTAATCGATATGTAAGCTGGCAATTTTTTGTAAAACAAGGTATCTTCTAGTACATAGACGAATAACTAATCAAAAGGTTGTACATATGGTCAAAACACGAGAATATCAGGCGTTGCTCAGCGCTTGTGCCCGGGAAGGTTGCCTCCTTTGTAATCTGGTTCATGAAAGTATCTATCGCTACCTGGACTCCTGGAAGTATGAACTCTTTACAGATGTAGAGATTCGGCAAGAATTGCGCAACACGCAGGGCTTCTGCTATATTCATACCTGGCAGCTGGCACGCATGGGTGCCACCTTGCCCATCGCGCAGGCATATCGCGATATTCTCTCCGACACCATTGATCAGTTACAGCAGAACAGCTCCGCCACGGGTCCATCAGGAGGATTATTCCGCCGGCTCTTCGAGAACAAGGAGGACGCCACCAATAAACCTGATTGTCCCGCCTGCAAACAGAAAGCGCAGGCCGAGGAACGCTACATCCACAGCCTGCGCCAGGCATTGCTCGACGATGAATTTCTGGCCGCCCTCTCGCAATCCACCGGACTGTGCCTGGACCACTTTAAGCTGGCCAGCGAGATGCGCACCAAAGAGGTTCCCGGCAACTGGTATCAGCGCCTGCGCCAGGCCCAGCTCACCTGTCTACAGCGGCTCGACGCCCAGCTGGGCGAGTTGATCCGCAAGCACGACTATCGCTTTAAAGAGGAGGAGCGCGGCAGCGAGATGCTTGCCTGGAAGCGGGCAGCCGGCCTCGTCGCCGGAGAAGACGTTCTTTCGTGATGTAACATGAAGATGGGCGCCGGACCGGCGCCCATCTTCATGTTACATCACATATTTATCCTTAATGAGAGACGCTCAACAGACCATCATAGTCGCTGGCGCCGATGAAATCGCGCGCGGAGACCGTCGAGTTCTCGGGCTGGACGCGCCAGAACTTGCCGCTGAGTTGATCCCAGTCGGCCAGGATCTCTTCGGCGTATTTGCTGCGCGTCCTGCGCGCATGCAGCTCAACGACGCTGCGCAGGGCTTCCAGCTCGCTGCCATCTTCGATACGGCTGAGTCCAACCATCTCTGTGTTGCAGCGACCTACGAAGTGGTCCTCACGATCCAGCACGTAGGAGACACCGGCGGACATGCCAGCGCCGAAGTTCTGTCCGGTCTCACCCAGGACCACAACCATGCCACCGGTCATATACTCGCAGGCGTGATCGCCAACACCCTCGACTACGGCGACGGCACCACTATTGCGGACCGCGAAGCGCTCACCGGCACGACCAGCCGCGAAGAGGTAGCCAGCCGTTGCTCCATACAGGGCCGTATTGCCAAGGATGATGTTATCCTGCGAGGCAAAGGTTGAATCGGTTGGCGGCACAATCACAATCTGTCCACCACCCATGCTCTTGCCGACGTAGTCGTTGGCGTCTCCACTCAGGATCAGGCGCATGCCGGATACGTTGAAGGCGCCAAAGCTCTGGCCAGCAGAACCGGTAAAGTTGCAGGTGATGCTGATACCAGGCAGACCCTCGTTGCCGTAGCGCCGGGCGATTTCACCCGCCAGGCTGACGCCGATCGAGCGATCATAGTTGTTGATCTCATGCTGGGTGATGATGCTGCGCTCGCCACGTAGAGCTGGCTCGGCATCGATCAACAGTTTTTCAGCCACCTTAGACTGTGGTACCGTCGTCTGGGCGTTGGGATCAGAGATGACCGGCAAAGAGGTCAGCAGTGGCGTCACGTCCAGATCACAATCAACTTTACCTTGCAGCAGGTCCGCGCGTCCAATAACATCCTCCAGCCGTGAGAAGCCAAGCTCGGCCAGCAGCTCGCGTACCTCTTCCGCTACCTGGGTCAGGTAGTTGATCAGGAACTGGGGACGACCGGTAAACTTGGCGCGCAGATCCTCGCGCTGGGTCGCGATGCCGGCCGGACAGGTGTTCAGGTGACACTGGCGAGCCATATCGCAGCCCAGCGAGACCAGGGCTGAGGTACCGAAACCGAATTCTTCAGCACCGAGCAGGGCGCCGATAATCACGTCGCGACCAGTCTTAAAACCACCGTCGACGCGCAGTTTCACGCGCTTGCGCAGGCCGTTCTTCACCAGCACCTGCTGGGCCTCGGCCAGACCACGCTCCCACGGCATACCCACGTGCTTGATCGACTGGATCGGTGAAGCACCGGTCCCGCCATCATGGCCGCTGATCAAGACATAGTTGGCATGACCTTTAGCGACACCGGCTGCAATCGTACCAACACCAGCCGCCGAGACCAGCTTCACACCAACACGGGCACCCGGATTGATCTGGTGCAGGTCATAGATCAGTTGCGCGATATCTTCAATACTATAGATGTCATGGTGCGGTGGAGGCGAGATCAATTGTACGCCCGGCGCCGTGTGGCGCAACTTGGCGATAAACGGCGTCACCTTGAAGGGTGGTAGCTGGCCGCCCTCACCCGGCTTGGAACCCTGAGCCATCTTAATCTCCAGCTCCTCGGCCCGCACCAGGTACTCCGGAGTCACGCCGAAGCGTGCCGACGCCACCTGCTTGATCTTACTGCTGACGGGATAGCCCTCAATGGTCTTGTGATACCACTCGGGATCTTCACCACCCTCGCCGGTATTGTTGCGCGCGCCGATGCTATTCATCGCCGCCGCGATCGTCTGGTGGGTCTCAGGACTGAGCGCGCCCACCGACATCGCCGAAATAACGAAGCGGGAGCGGATCGACTCCATCGACTCGACCTGATCCAATGGGATTGGCTCGCGCGGTACGAACTTCAGCAGGTCGCGCAGCACAGTCGCCGGTCGCTGATAGACCAGCGAGGTGAACTGCTGGTAATCTTCCTTCGCACCCGATTGCGCCGCCTTCTGCAGAGCGCGCACGATCAGGGGATTGAAGGCGTGGTATTCAGCATCGCGGCGGAAACGATAGCGGCCCAGGTCGGCCAGTTTACGCTTCTTGGGATTGGCGGCTTCAGGCGATGCCTGCGCCTGCTGCAGATCTTCCGCCTGCTTGATCAACTGCTCAGACACCAGCTGATAGGTGATCTTGCCGGTATGGAAGGTGGAACCCGCGAAGCAGCGCTCAACAAATTCAGGCACCAGGCCCAGCACCTCAAATTGTCCCGCGCCAATGATATTGCGCAGGGTCGAGATGCCCATGCGCGCCATGATCTTGCATAGACCCTCTTCAATAACGTGGATGTAGCGCTCAACAGCCAGCTCGCGCGTCACATGTTCGAGGCGACGATCGCCAGCCATGGCACGTACGCTCTCCAGCGCCATGGTGGGTACGATGGCTTCAGCACCATAGCCCAGTACCAGCGCAATCTGATGAACGTCGCAGACCTTGCCGGTCTGACAGATCAGCGAGGCACGCGAACGCAGCCCCTTGTCGATCAGAGCCCGGTGAACCGCGCCAATGGCGATCACCATCGGGACGGGCAGGCGCGTCAGCGAGGCATCGCTATCACTCAGGACGATCAGGGTAATGCCATCATTGATAGCCGCGATCGCCTCCGCCTCCAGGCGGTCAAGCGTCTTTTCAACGCCCGCGCTGCCATCGGTAATATCGAAGGTCGTCAACAGGGTACGGGAGCGGAAATGCTCGTCATCAATCTGGCACAACGACTCTAATTGAGCTTCAGTCAAAATCGGCGACTTCAAATGAATCAGGTGCGCGTGATCGGCCGTCTCGGTCAGCAGGCTGCCACGGCGACCGATGTAGGTATCCAGCGACATCACCACGCGCTCACGCAACGGGTCGATGGGAGGATTGGTCACCTGGGCGAAACGCTGCCGGAAGTAATCCGAGAACGAACGCTGCTGATTGGAAAGAACCGCCAGTGGCGCGTCATCGCCCATGCTCCAGGTCGGCTCTTTATTCTCCGACAGGATCGGGCGCAGCACCATCTCGACATCCTCATGTGTATACCCAAAGATCTGCTGACGTACGAACACATCGCTGATCTCTGGCGCATAACCGGGATCGGGCACCTCCTCAAGAGAGGACTCAGGCAGGCTCACACGATGGCTCTCCAGCCACTCTTGATAGGGCTGACGCTGGGCCAGGGCCTCTTTAATATCCGCATCGCGCAGGAAAACCTGGTGCTCCAGATCAACGGCGATCATCTCACCGGGTCCGAGGCGACCCTTCTCCACGACATCCTGCGGCTCAACCGAGACTACACCGACCTCTGACGCAACGATCAGCAGGCCCTGGGCGGTCAGCACGTAGCGAGCGGGACGCAGGCCATTGCGATCCAGCGCCGCGCCAACGGTACGGCCATCGGTAAAGACCAGAGCGGCCGGACCATCCCATGGCTCAATCAGACCGGCATGGTAATCGCACCACGCGCGCCGGGCGGCATCCAGTTCTGGATCATGCTCCCAGGCGGGCGGGACCAGCATCTGCATACTCTGCAGCAGATCGCGACCAGAGGCGGCCAGAAACTCCAGCGCATTGTCCAGTTGGGCGGAATCGCTGTTTCCAGGCTGCACCACGGGCAGCAGATCTTGTATCTGCTCATTCCAATACGGCGACGTCATAGAGCCTTCGCGCGCCTGCATCCAGTTGCGGTTGCCCTGAATAGTATTGATCTCACCATTGTGGGCCAGCAAGCGCATTGGTTGGGCCAATGGCCAGGCAGGAAATGTATTGGTGCTATAACGCTGATGGAAGACAGCCAGCGCGCTCGTAAAGCGCGGATTGGCCAGGTCTTGATAGAAGTTGGCCAGGTCATTGGGCGCCAGCAAGCCTTTGTGAACGAGAACGGTATTGGAAAGTGAGGCGATGTAACAATCTGAAATATCAGCCTCCGTAAGCTTCCTCTCGATCAAACGCCGGGCATGATAGAGGGCTTTCCCATATGCCTCAACAGTAAAATCAGCGGGACAAGCGACCAGGACCTGCGCGATCTCGGGTGCAATCTCGCGGGCGCGTGTTCCCAGAACGTTATAGTTCACGGGAGGAGTACGCCAGCCCAGAATGACCAGACCGGCATCCTGCAAAACCTGCTCGATGATCTGGCGACATTGTTGCGTATGGACACTGCCCCTGGGAGGGAGAAAAACCATGCCGACACCCAGATCCGCCGGGTTGGCGACTGTCACTTGCTGTTTTTCCAGTTCCTCAAGAAGCAATGCTCTAGGAATTTGTGTGAGAATGCCAGCGCCATCATATACCTCTGCGTCCGCATCCTGGGCACCACGATGGGTCAATCGCGCCAGCGCTTCCAGGGCCTGTTGTACCAGGGAATGGTTGGCCTCACCGGAAACGTGCGCTAAGAAACCCGTGCCGCAGGCGTCATGTTCCCAACGGCTATCATAAAGCGGATACGTTTGACACGCAGATTCAATGGCTTCATGCTTGTGCGTCATGCATTGCTCTCCCAATTAAAGACTATCTTGCCAATGCTAAGAGGCACCTGCGCCGGAGCCGGAGAGTTCGACGAACTGTCGTTGGCCGCCGAAATCATTTTCGCTGTTTCGGGTATGTGCAAGAGGGACGTTGTTTCAGGCTTAAAACATTTGGAGTATGTCGTCGCGACATGGAATGGATGAGCATCATAGCTCTTCGTACAGATCTGGTAACATTACCACTTGTGGAGAGAGTATAGCATACAGATAAGCATCCAAACAAGCTTTGTATATGTAGAAAGTAACTACACTGCTCCCAGCGAAATAGTATACTTTCAACTCCCTTTTGATAGACTCTACGACAGGCAGAGCCGAAATAATGGCCATTTCTCCCCCCTACGACATTAGCGAATCCGGCGAGTGTTCCAGCCGAAAAAAGCTCAAAGCAGCGTCATAACCAGATATTGCGACAGGTAATTCAAACGCCCGGCGCTTCAATAGAGAGATTCGTCTCACAGAAGAAAGATCCACATTCCCCAACGGCCCCTGTATGATTTCTCCATAAAAGCGGGAGTGCCCCTCACCAATCCCTTCTTCTCCCTCCCGCGTGGGAGGTGCAGGAGGGCGTCTGGCCCTCCTGCCGGGGGCGTGGGGGTGTCCCCCCACCAATTTCTTTCTTCTCCCTCGCCGCCGCAGGCGGGGAAATATGTCAACCAGCTACATCTTGCCTGCGGCACAAATATGCTAGAATGAAAGCAAAGTGCACAAGATCAAGCCAGCAAGTGGAGCCACGCACGCGAATAAAAAGGTCTCTACACCGAGAGCATCTGGCAACGACGTTGATCCTGTACTCATCAAATGTGTTTATAGTAAGGACAGATTATGTCAGAACGAATGTACCGTCGAGAAAAAGACCATGCGCTCCGACAGGATATACGTGTCCTGGGCAACACATTGGGGCAGTCTATTCAACGGCACGAAGGCCATCAAGTCTTTGATACAGTAGAGCAATTGCGTGGCCTTTGCATCCGCCTGCGCGACCAGAGTGAGCGTCTGAAACAGGTAGACGATGCCGAGAAAATCACGATCCAGCAGCAGATTCACGATATGGAGCAAGAGATCTTGCGCATTGTGAGCGAGAGTGATCTGGATACCGCCATCGATGTAATTCGCGCTTTTACCGTCTATTTCCACCTGGTCAATACCGCCGAGCAGTACCATCGTATCCGCCGCCGGCGCGCCCATGAGCTTGATCCTCAGTCTACCCCGCAACGCGGCTCTCTTGAGGCGCTGGTCGAATTCTTTAAGCGCAACCAGATCGATGGGGAGACGCTGCAGAAGCTCTTCAATCAGATGTCGATCGATCTGGTCTTTACGGCCCATCCGACCGAGGCGACACGCCGCAGCCTGATCACGAAATCACGCCGCATTACCGAGCTCTTGAATAAATCAGATCACGCCGATCTGATGACACAGCGTGAGCGCGAGCAGTGGCAGCGCGATCTCGATACCGTCATCGATCTGCTCTGGCGAACGGACGCGGTGCGCCAGGTGCGGCCGCAACCACTGGATGAGATCAAGATGGGCATCTACTACCTGGATGAGATCATCTACTATGCCCTACCGGATCTGTACGCGGAATTCGAGGAGCTGCTGCACAAAGAATATCCCGACCTGGTGGTCCCACCCTTTTTACGCGTCGGCTCCTGGATCGGCGGCGACCAGGATGGCAATCCATTCATCCATGCCGATACGCTGCTGACAGCATTGAATCAACAGCGCAACTATATCTTAATCCATTATCGGCGTACGCTGTTTGAGCTGGCCCGCGAGTGCTCACAATCTATCGATCATTCCACCGTCACTCCGGAACTGCAGGCATCGCTGGACCGTGATATGGCGGCCATGCCAGAGTACACGGAAGAGCTGGGACCCCAGACGGCGCTCGAACCATACCGTGCCAAATTCTCACTTATGTGGAAGCGGCTGGGCGAGAACCGGGCCATGCCACCTATCCCCCAGCAACTCTCCTGGAGCTCTTCACCATTGGCGGATCAACAGGAAGAGACGGGCCAGGGGATCGCCTATAAGGACGCGGAAGAGCTGCTCGCCGATCTGCGCCTGGTGCAGGATAGCCTGCTGGCCGATGGCGAAACGACGATCGCGCAGGGTCCCTTGCAAACGCTGATCCGCCAGGTCGAGAGCTTTGGCTTCTATTTCGCCGCGCTGGACGTGCGCCAGCATAGCGAGCGCCATTCGTCCGCCGTCTCAGAACTGCTACAGGTTACCGGACTGCGCAAGGATGACTATAAGACTTTGCCCGAGCAGGAGCGCGTCCAGATCCTGGAAAATCTATTGCAGGACCCACGCATCCTGACCCGGCCCGGCCTTAAACTAAGTCCGGAGACCAGCCAGATCCTGACCAACTTCCAGACGATTCGCCAGGTGCGCGAGACCTTCGGTAAGCGTGCCGTGAACTGCTACATCACCAGCATGTCGCATTCGCTCAGCGATCTACTGGAGGTGCAGTTCTTCTGCAAAGAGATGGGCATCTACGATCTGCCAATCGTGCCGCTGTTCGAGACCATTGATGACCTGCGTCGGTGTACCGACATCCTGGAGACGGCCTTTACCCATCCACTCTACCAGGAATACCTGAAGAATTGTGGCTATGAGCAGCAGGTGATGCTGGGCTATTCAGATAGCAGTAAAGATGGTGGCATCCTGACCTCAAGCTGGGAGCTCTATCAGGCCCAGAGCCGGCTGGCCACGCTGAGCCAGCGTCACGGCATCACTATTACCATCTTCCACGGTCGCGGCGGTGCCATCGGTCGCGGCGGCGGCCCCATCTACCAGGCGATCCTGGCTCAACCACCGGTCTCGGTCAATGGTCGCCTGCGCATCACCGAACAGGGTGAGATGCTCTCGTTCAAATACGGCATCCATGACATCGCGATCCGCAACATGGAACTGGTGATCGCCGGGGCCGTGCAGTCCAGTATTCCCATCGAACATATCGTTGAATCCCAGGTCCATCCCAAACCAAAAACCGACTGGGTCGCGACCATGACCCGGCTCTCGAACAGTGCCCATAGCCGCTATCGCAAGCTGATCTATGAGGATCCGGCCTTCCTGACCTTCTTTGAGCAGGCCACCCCCATCAAAGAGATCGGCTGGCTCAACATTGGTTCCCGTCCGGCGCGCAGGACCGTTGGACGCGCCATCGAAGAGCTACGGGCCATCCCCTGGATCTTCTCCTGGATGCAGACCCGCTATGTGCTCCCAAGCTGGTATGGTGTGGGAGGCGCGCTCGAAGAATACCTGCAGGAAGATCCCGATCGGCTGGCCCAGCTGCAGCAGATGTATAAACAGTGGCCATTCTTGCAGACCTTCCTGGATAACCTGCAGATGACGCTCTCCAAGGCGGATATGAGCATCGCCCATGTGTATGCCCACTTCCTGGTTGAAGATCGAGGGCTGAGCGAGCGCATCGCCCGCGAGATCCAGTCTGAATATGAGCGCACCTGCCGCGCGGTCACCGCCATCGTCGGCGGCAGAAATCTGCTGGATAACTCTCCCACCCTGCAGGAATCGATCCGGCGGCGCAATCCCTATGTTGATCCGCTCAGCTATTTCCAGATCATCCTCCTCAAGCGCCTGCGCGCCCTGGGTGGTCCCCTTACGCTGGACGCGGAAGCGCAAAAGCAGGCATCAGCCGAAGAGAACGAGCGTGCCCGCCTTACCTATGCGGTACTCCTGACCATCAATGGTATTGCCGCCGGCGTCCGCAATACCGGTTAAAGGTTCGGAGTTCACCTCCGATTGAACAAGAAGCGCCGCTCCCTGGTCGGGGAGCGGCGCTTCTTGTTCAATCGGATATTTTATTGTTCGCGCTTGAATTCTTTAATAAATTTTGGTAAGAGGATAAGATGCGATGATAGGGCGACGGTCCATAACGCCACCGTGATGACATTACCATATTTTTGTGTAAAAGAACTATTTTTTTGTGTTGTCCCTAATACCATTATACGTCCTCTCAGCTCTACAATCTCAGCCATAAGTGTTAGCCATACACTAACATATACACATCATACCCAACAGATGGTTACGGAATCAAACACAGCTACAAGGGTTCGGATCTCGCGTTTTAATTGGACGCGAGGTCCGAACCTATGAGGGTGGTCATTTGCGGGGCGTGGGCGCAGGGGTTGCGGTGGCCCCGAGGTTGATGGTGGTGTCGTCAAAGGTTTTGAGGTTGACCACGGTTCCGCTGGCGCCGCTGTAGGTGACGGTTACAGTGTCGCCGGTCTGGACCAGGGGCAGCTTGGGTGACAGCGAGAGGTTGGCCGTGAAGATGTACGGCTGTCCCGCGATCTGCAGGTAGTAGATGGTACTCGTTCCCTGCTGGACCGAGGAGATGCGCTGCACCTTACCGCTGGCGGTCTGTATCTGCCCGCTCGTGCTGCCGCCCGAGTTACCACTGCTGCCCTGGGAGGTCAGCCATTGCTGGTAATCGCGCAGGCCGGAGCCGAGGTCGGGATCGAACTGCACATTGTTGCCATTGAGCTCACGAGCATCGACCAGGCCGACCGCCTGGAAGATATCGCCACTCGCCGTACTTTGTGTATAAATGGCCACCCAGGTGGGCGTATTATAGATCTGATAGAGCTGAACCGAGGAGACATTATAGCCACGAATATTGGCGCGCGTGGACTGGAACGTCTTGGTCACGTTATCCCCAATTCCTAAGCCCGCCGACTTGCTATAGAAGCTGGCCTCGTTTTTGTGCGTGTCAAACAGGAATACACCGGTGCTCGAATTGTCATTTGAGGACGCTGAAGACATCGGAATCAGCCATACAGGCTGGTCGACATTGTTGTAAAGAAGCTCGGGAGCGCTGGCAGGCGATTGCTGGCCCAGGCCAGAAGGATTGAACCAGGGAGCAGCATGATAGAGCCCCCACCAGCTGAGATACTGCGAGACGGTCTCCGCCGGCATAACACGATCAACCCAGGCAGGTACGTTCTGGGGACTGTATTCTTTGATGTCGCCCGTATGGGCATCCACCAGCAAGACCTTACTCAGCACGTCACCGGTATAACCACGCGAGGGCTGCATCAGAGAGATGGTCCAGTAGGGATGCAGGCTATCATCCAGCTCAAGAGTTGGATCGACCAGCCGCCCATAGGTATAGCCACTGAGATAGACGTGACGCAACAGGTCCTGATTCAGCAGCGCTCCCGGCAGGTAGCGAATCGTTGACTGCGTATCTGTATGCAGCTGCGGTGCCTGCTGAGGATCTTCAGCATCGACCATCACAAAGCCAGGCGTTACCGGATTGGAAAGGTTCACAAACAGGTTGTTATAGCTTAACTCTGCCACATAATAGAGGTGATGATTGATCGATTGCAAGGTATAACTATCGGGATTCAGTTGATAGGCCGAACCAAGATTCTGGCCCGTCGATCCCAGGATCTGCTGTCCCTTGTATGACGCGATGCTCTGACTGACCAGCACGATATGGCCGGCATCGGTCGGCGGCAGATTTGGCGCGGACTGCATGGTGACATGGGGAATCGCCGCCAGCGCCTTGGCGTTGCCATCGAACCAGGTGGTAAAGATGTTGATGAGCAGGGTAGCAGCGATCCCAAAGACGGCCACGACAATCAGGCCGAAGATACCCGCGGCAATCGAGCGGCGCGAAACTTTGGCGGCATCGACTTTGGGGGTATAGACCTGGCCCTGGCTGGCACTCAGGCTCATCTCCAGCGCCCCGCGCGCACCCCCGGCGATCGCGAATAGATTAATAATGCTGCTGATCAGCAACGGCCAGAGTACCCACTGCCAGCCCCAGAAGGGTCCGGTAAAGGCAGGTTCAGAGAAGTAGAGGATCAATAAGCAGAACACGTAATTGAAAATGGTAAAACCCGTAAACCAGCGCACAAATGAACGCGCCTCGAAAGGCTCCTTGCGTCCAAACCCCAGCCGTCCGATGGTCAGCAAGGCCATAACGATCAGGGTGCCGATCAGTGCCAGCAACAGAATGATCATCTGGATCAATCCCTCTTGTTCAGAGGCAAGAGGTCTCCTTTTCTCAAATGCAACAATAACATTTTGCTATTATTTTTATAGCATACTGCTATTGCTGTGTCAAGGCTTTTGGCTGCAAAGATGTGCTAGACACACATGAGTGTGTCTGACTTCTGTTATCACGGGGATGCGTGATGGCCCCCGCACGCGCGTCCGCTGCGCGGCCGCCTGATTTTTTATGATGGTGCACCAGGGGCGCATCCGCGCCCCTGGTGCACCATCATACTATGGGCTGTTGGCCACCACACAAGCTTTCGCGCCTGCGTGGCTCACGGATCAGCTTTGAGTTGGTGCAGGGAGGGCGCAGATGTGCCCCTGGTGTGCCAACATATTGGCCACCACACAAGCTTTCGCGCCTGCGTGGCTCACGGATCAGCTTTGAGTTGGTGCAGGGAGGGCGCAGATGTGCCCCTGGTGTGCCAACATATTGGCCACCACACAAGCTTTCGCGCCTGCGTGGCTCACAGGTCAGCTTTGAGTTGGTGCAGGGAGGGCGCAGATGTGCCCCTGGTGTGCCAACATATTGGCCACCACACAAGCTTTCGCGCCTGCGTGGCTCACAGGTCAGCTTTGAGTTGGTGCAGGGAGGGCGCAGATGTGCCCCTGGTGTGCCAACATATTGGACACCACACAAGCTTTCGCGCCTGCGTGGCTCACGGATCAGTTTTGAGTTGGCGCAGGGAGGGCGCGGATGCGCCCTCCCTGCGCCAACTCAAAAAACCAGCGCGGCCGCGCAGCGGACGCGCGTATGGGGAGGCGTGATAGCCCCATGATGGCTTAAACAGCAGGATAGGTAGCACCATGCTTAAAACATGTGCTGTAAGAGTTCCACATAAAGTGCTTGTAAATAGTATGCATGACTCACATTCATTCAGGACGTTTATTCGTTGACATTTCACAAGGTGGATGGTACTCTTTTTGAAAGACAAATAAATAACCAGACCCGCGCTGATCGAAAATAGTATGAGAGAAGCACCTGACAGCGATCCGAAAGAGAGTGGAAGTTCGGAATGGGAAAGCTCTTTCAAAACGCCTTCGTGAGCGGCTGACCGAAGAAAGTTATCCCGGCTCTTACCTGAGCCAGGGGAGCAAGTAGGACAGGTGGGTGGTTCCCACGTCGCGCATTAACCAGGAAAAGTGGTCACTGTCAGTTTTGTCACGAGGACGTGAACAGGCTAAGCTGCAGATAGTGACAATTGGGGTGGCACCACGGGCATAGCTCTACCTCGAAGTTTGAGAACTTCTAGCGTGACTATTCTCGTCCCTTCAAAAGAATGGAGGGGGCGAGGATTTTTTTTACCCCTTTGCACCTTCCATCTATCACATTCCAACTTTTTCTTTGTCCTCTCTCGGAAACGTTATGAGCCTGCCAGTAACAGGCATACGTGCAATGAGGGCAAAACAGTCAGGAAGAAGAGGTGCAATACCATGCAGATGCAACTTACAAAGATTCCCTCAGCAGTGCGCAAGCTTGACGTACCATCAGTGGTTGAGATCAGTGAGCAGATTATCCCTGAAGAAGGCGCGGTCCTGATCGCGGAGGCGCTGTCGGACGCGGGCAAGAATAATCTGTTAGAATTCACCACCGGGCGCATCGGTTTTCTGGTAGAGGGAGATGTCCTACCAGTCGTCCTCGGGAAGCGGCGCGCGCTGCGCGAGTATAGTGGCGATATCCCCAAACATGTCGCCGTTGGTGACTTGCTCTATTATCTGTGCGAAAGTGGTGTTGTGGGCGAGATCCGTGGCCTCAACGAGCAGTGGGGCGCCCCCATGCAGGTCAGAATTCTGGGCAGCCTGGTCGAAAATGGTCGTCAGGTCAACATTAAGGATGCCGCCCTTCCCCATCACACAACATTGGAGCAGAGCGCTCCCATCATTGGCGTGGTCGGCACCTGCATGAATATCGGCAAGACCACCACCATCTGCAAGATCATCAAACATTTTACGCAAAAGGGCCAGAAGGTCGCGGGCGTCAAGCTCTCGGGCGTCGCCTCTACGCAGGATCTGGATAAGATCGCAGACGCCGGGGCATCTCCAGTCGTCGGCTTTATGGATGCCGGTCTGCCCTCGACCTGCGGTGATCCTCAAGAAGTGATTGAGGCCGCCATCAGCGTGCTGCAGGAGGCCAACAAGTCAAATCCAGATCTGATCATCGCCGAGTTCGGCGACGGCATCCTGGGCGAATATAACGTCGGTCATATCCTGAAATCACCTGAGATTCAGCAACACATCAGCTCATTTATCGTGGGAGCCGGAGACCTGGTTGGAGCGTGGGGCGCGCAGCAGATCATGCACCAGTACGGAGTTACCGTCACTCTGATTACTGGTCCCGCTGTCAACAACGATACCGGCGTCCAGTTCGTGGAGAGCCATTTTGGCGTCCCCGCCGAGAGCAATCAGCACGCCATGCCGAAGACACTACACCTGGTCGAGAAAGACCTGGCCGCGATCAAGCAGAAACAGCATGTACAGGCCGTCGCGGTACAATCTTAAGCAGAGTCAGTACGTACAGGAGAACATCGTATGCTTCAACAGCAAACCACTACCCATTTCCTGAATACGGCCGACCTGCCCCAGGAAGAGATCCAGGCGCTCATCTCGCTGGCCTTAGATTTAAAACAGGGTAAGGTGCAGAAGAGTCTGGCCGGTAAGACACTGGCCACGCTCTTCTTCAATCCCTCGGTTCGCACGAGAGTCTCGTTCGCCACGGCCATGTCCAGGCTGGGCGGACAGGCGCTAGAGATCAGCGGCAACAACGTATGGTCGTTTGAATACGCCGATGACGTGGTAATGGATGGCTCAACCATCGAGCATGTCAAAGAGGTTGCCCCCGTGCTCTCGCGCTACTGCGACGGCCTGGCCATCCGCTGCAGCGAGCTGGTCACCAAATCGACCGAAAGCGCCAGCACCGGCAGCTGGGCCGAGTCCAAACAGGATATCGTGCTCAACAGCTTCGCGAAGTACGCCAGCGTACCCGTCATTAATATGGAATCCAACGTCTATCATCCCTGCCAGGGGCTAGGAGACGCCGTCACCATCAAAGAACAATTGGGCGAGACAAAGGGCAAAAAATACGTTCACACCTGGGCCTACCATCCCAAAGCACTGCCAATGGCCACCACCAATTCACAACTGCTGGCCGCCTGCGACCTGGGTATGGACGTTGTACTGGCACATCCACAGGGATGGGAACTAGATCCTGAGATCCTTGAAGTGGCCCAGAAACGTGTTATACAGAGTGGGGGCTCATTTTCCATCTCATATGATCAGAAAGAAGCCCTGGAAGACGCGGATATCGTGTGTGCAAAAAGCTGGGGCGCCCTCCCCTACTACGGCAACTGGGAAGCTGAAAAACAGGCCCGGGCGCAACTGAAAGACTGGATTGTTGATGAGCCAAAGATGGCTCGTACCAGACAGGGCAAATTTATGCACTGCCTGCCGGTGCGTAGAAATGTCGAGGTCACGCAAGGCGTACTGGATGGTCCCGGTTCAATCGTCATTGACGAAGCTGAAAATAGAATGTGGGCCCAGATGGCCTTGCTGGCAACCCTGCTTGGGAACTGAGCCAGCCACGCGGCATCTACCAGATAACTGATCCATTTCGGTTGACCTGTCATTATGTTCTGCTTAAACCTCCTGGCGGCAAGGGAGGAGTGGTAGTAAGAAAGGATGATCCATGCACACGCCAGTACTAACCAGACCAGATTCAATTCAGCGGCCTCTGCGCCACGGCAAACTAATCCTGGAAGATGGGACGCAATTTGAGGGCCGCTCCTTTGGCTATGAAGAGGGACGATCCGGTGAGGTCGTCTTCAGCACCGGTATGGTGGGCTATCCCGAGTCGCTGACTGATGCCTCGTTCGCCGGTCAGATCCTGACCCTGACCTATCCCCTGGCCGGCAACTATGGTGTGCCCTCCCAGGACAAATGGGAAGATAATCGCATCCACGCCACCGGGCTGATCGTCTCCAACTATATTGATACGCCGTCACACGCCCAGAGCACGATGACCCTGAGCGAGTGGCTCAAGCAGCAGAAGGTGCCAGCACTTGAAGTCAAGGATACGCGCCTGCTCACCCAGCATATTCGTAACCACGGAGCCATGCTGGCGAAAATCGTCTTCGATGAGGACGTGCCTTTCTTTGATCCCAATCAGAGCAACCTGATCTCACAGGTCTCCACCCGCGAGGTCACCATCTCAGGAGACGGTCCCAAAACGATCGCGCTGCTGGACTGCGGCGCCAAGAAGAATATCGTGCGCTGTCTGCAGCGCCGCAATGTGCGCATCGCCACAGTGCCCTGGGATTATAACCTGTTCGCACCAGATATCCCCTTCCATTTCGACGCCCTGCTGATCTCCAATGGTCCGGGCAATCCCAAGACGGCCACAGCGACCATTCAGACCATTCGCACGGCGCTGGAACAGAAGATCCCCACACTGGGCATCTGCATGGGCAACCATCTGCTGACACTGGCGGCCGGCGGCGATACCAGCAAGATGAAGTTCGGGCATCGCAGCCAGAATCAGCCCTGCATCATGCAGGACAGCCCGCGCTGCTACATCACAACCCAGAATCACGGCTTCGTGGTCAGCGAGGTGCCACCCGACTTCAAACCCTGGTTTATCAATGCCAACGACGGCAGCAACGAGGGCATCATGCATGTCTCGCAACCCTTTATGTCGGTTCAATTCCATCCCGAAGCGGCCCCGGGACCGGTGGACACTGAGTGGATCTTTGATTACTTCCTGGAGAAGATTTGATGGAACAATTACGCAAAGTGCTGCTGCTGGGGTCTGGTGCCTTGAAGATTGGACAGGCCGGTGAGTTCGACTATTCTGGCTCGCAGGCCCTGAAGGCGTTAAAGGAGGAGGGGGTCCAGACCGTCCTGATCAATCCCAATATCGCGACCATCCAGACCTCGCAACTGCTGGCGGACCGCGTCTACTTTCTGCCTGTGACGCCCTACTTCGTGGAGCAGGTCATCCAACGCGAGCAGCCGGATGGCATCCTGCTCTCATTCGGCGGTCAGACGGCCCTGAACTGCGGCATCCAGCTGCATGAACAGGGGATTCTGGCCCGCCACAACGTGCGCATCCTGGGCACACCAATCTCAGCCATTATTCTGACCGAGGATCGGCAGAAGTTCGCCGAACATCTGCATAGCATCAATATTCCGACTCCGCAGAGTCAGAGCGCCACCACGCTGGCCGAGGCACTTGAACTGGGAGAGCAGATCGGCTTTCCCGTGATGGTGCGCGCCGGTTTCGCCCTGGGTGGACAGGGCTCGGGTATCGCCAAAACAAAAAATGAACTTGAGCATATCGTTAAACATGCACTCTCATTTGCCCCGCAGGTGCTGGTTGAACAATATCTTCATCACTATAAAGAAATAGAATATGAAGTTGTGCGAGATCATCATGATAACTGCATCACCGTCTGTAATATGGAGAATATGGATCCGCTGGGCATCCACACCGGCGAATCGATCGTGGTCGCGCCCAGCCAGACCCTGACCAACGAGGAATACCACCTGCTGCGCGCAGCCTCGATCCAGATCGTGCGCAGCCTGGGTATCGTCGGCGAATGCAACGTCCAGTTCGCCCTCGATCCCATGAGCACCCAATATTATGTCATTGAGGTCAACGCACGCCTCTCGCGCAGCTCGGCTTTAGCCAGTAAGGTCACTGGCTATCCACTGGCCTATATCGCCGCCAAACTGGCGCTCGGCTACGATCTGACCAGCCTGCCCAACAAGGTCACCGGCGTAACGCGGGCCTGCTTCGAGCCCAGCCTCGACTACCTGGTCGTCAAGATACCACGCTGGGATATCGCCAAGTTCAAGGGGGTGGTGGAGACGATTGGCACAGGTATGAAGTCCGTGGGCGAGGTGATGGGTATCGGACGCACCTTTGAGGAGGCCTACCAGAAAGCCTTGCGCATGCTGGAGCAGAATTTCGAGGGCGCGCTGCCAGCCGCCGACTTCTTCTCCTCACCAGAAGAGATGCGACACTACCTCTCCACGCCGACGCCCAAACGGCCCTTCGCGCTGGCGCAGGCGCTCCAGCAGGGCATCACTATCGAAGAGATCTATACGCTGACCGGCATCAATCCCTGGTTTCTGGCGCGTATCCTCAATATCATCGAACACGAACAGACGGTAACGCCCGACGGCGAGCTGACGGCCGAGCAGTTGTGGGAGATGAAGCAGCTAGGCATCTCGGATAAGCGTATCGCCGAGTTGCACGGTAGCAACGAGATGGGCATCCGCCAGCTGCGCCAGCGGCTAGGAGTACTTCCTTCGGTTTTGCAGATCGATACGCTGGGCGCGGAGTTTCCGGCCGAGACCAACTATCTCTACCTGACCTACAACGCACGGCACAACGACGTCACCCCCTGCAGCGGCGGCGGAATCATCGTGCTCGGTTCTGGTCCCTACCGCATCGGTTCCTCGGTGGAGTTCGACTGGACCAGCGTCAGCACCGTCGAGGCGCTGAAGAAGCACGGCAGACAGGCCATCATCATCAACAGCAATCCCGAAACGGTCTCCACCGACTACGACGTCTCCGATCGGCTCTACTTTGAAGAGCTGACCTTTGAGCGCATCGCCGACATCTACGACTTCGAGCAGCCGGAGGGCCTGATCGTCTCGGTAGGTGGACAGACGCCCAATAATCGCGCTCGGGCGCTGGCAGCCTATGGCTGTCAACTGCTGGGCACTCTGGCGAAAAATATTGATCGCGCCGAGAACCGCAGCACCTTCTCACAGCTGCTGGACACACTGGGCGTGCGGCAGCCAGAGTGGGATACGTTCACGACGCTGGACGAGCTGACGGCCTTCGCCGACCGCGTCGGCTACCCGGTCCTGATTCGTCCATCCTATGTGCTCTCGGGCAGCGCCATGAAGGTCTGCGACACGCCCGAAGAACTGGAGCTGTACGCCAGCCAGGCCGCCGCGCTCTCGCCTGATCATCCCGTGACCGTCTCAAAGTTCTTTGAATACGCGCGCGAGCTAGAGTTCGACGCCGTGGCCCGGCATGGACAGGTCAAGGCCCATGTCATCTCAGAGCATATCGAGAACGCCGGGGTTCACTCGGGCGACGCCACCATCGTCCTGCCGCCGCAGACCATTCCACAGGAGGTGCAGCAACAGATCGCTGTGATTGGGCACCAGATCGTGCAGGCGCTGGAGGTAACGGGTCCGGTCAACATCCAATTTCTGCTCAAAGACGGACAGCTCTACGTGATCGAGACCAACCTGCGCGCCTCGCGCACCTTCCCATTCATCTGCAAAGTTACCGGCATCAACTTCATGGACATCTTTGTGGACGCCATCTTCTCCCAGCAAGAGTTGCCCCCGGTTGAGGTCCCCAAACCGGACTTTGTCGCCCTGAAGGCGCCGCAGTTCTCCTTCGCGCGCCTGACCGGGGCCGACCCTGCCCTCAGCGTAGAGATGTCCTCCACCGGCGAGGTCGCCTGCTTCGGAGAGGATCTCGAAGAGGCCTATCTGAAGGCCATTCTGGCCTCGGGCGGCACGCTGCCGCAGAAGGGCATCTTCCTCAGCATATGCGGCGAAGACAAGCAGGAGGCCCTGCTCGCCAGCCTGCCGCATCTAAAAGAGCTGGGGCTGCCGCTCTACGCCACCGAAGAGACATGGCAATTTCTACAGGGGCACCAGATCGAAGCCACTCACCTTTCAGTGGAGAAAGGCGAGGTGGAACAGGCTTTCCGCCAGCACCAGGTTGACCTGGCCATCGTCATCGTCGCGGGCCGCCTGCAGCGCGACTTCGACCAGAACTATACCCTGCGGCGCCTGGCTATCGACTGCAACATCCACCTGGTCACCAAGATCAAGCAGATGCGCATCTTCCTGCGCGCCCTGGCTCACAAAGACCTATCTGAACTGCCCATCAAAGCCTGGGACGAGTATCAGCACGAGCAACCGCTCGCCGAACTATACATATCCGAGCCCACCTTGATGAGCAGCCAGCCATAAGCGCATAACAGCTCAGCAAAGAAGAGGAGTGACTGTTCACTCCTCTCTTTTTGCGTCCCTGAGAGAGGCTATATACTCATTGTCTGCCAGTTCCTCTAACTTACCCACAGCGTCTATCCTTCCATTTTTCATCACAATAATTTGATCCGCTCGCTGCAACGCTGCCTGGCGATGTGAGACAACAAGGCAGGTCAGATGAGGGCGAATAGCTAACCGCTGCCATAAGGTCCGTTCAGTCTCTACGTCCAGAGCGCTAGAAAGATCATCAAAGACCAGCAGTTCTGGTTCGCGCACAAACATGCGCGCGGCCGCGGCGCGTTGAATCTGGCCACCTGAAAGCCGTACTCCTCGTGTGCCAACCTGGGTAGCCAGACCATTTTCGAGCAGCGCCACATCGCGCTCCAGTACCGCATCAGTGATCGCTCGCGCCACGTCAACCTTTTCCTCTGGCAGGCCCAACAGGATATTCTCCTGCAGGCTTGCACTAAACAGCATCGGCACCTGGGGAGTATAGGCGCAACGAGGAGCCACAAAAAACTCTCCTGGTTCATCCACAGCCACGCCGTTCCAGAAAATCATTCCTGCATTGTGTGGCAGCAGTCCAAGCAGCGTTTGCAGTAGTGTCGTCTTGCCCGCCCCTATGCGTCCGGTAATAACGGTAAATGAGCCGGTGGCGATACGCAGGTTCACATCCTCAATACCGCGTCCCGAGCTGCCATGGCGATAGCTCAGGCCACTCACTTCTAGCAGAAGCAGGTGATCCTCCGCAGACTTCTCTATATACGGTACCGCGGGAAGTTCTCCATAAGTATGCAGAGGATGATGGGCAACCAGCTCTTCTGAGCTGATATCCGGCAATAACTCGGTCACACGGCGTGTGGAAACGGGAGCCAGTTTGAGGGCGGTCAGGAGCCTCCCCACGCGTCGCGGCATCATCAGCAGCCACTGCAGATAAAGCACAAAGAGCGCGAAGTCGCCAACGCTAAATGTGTGTGCCCGCAATGCTTGCGCCGCGAGCAGCACGATCAGGCCCCGCCCCAGATCAGTCATGTTCCCACCCACCGAGTTCAACACATTGCCCAGAATGGTATCTTTGAGCGAACTGACACGTCGCCGCTCATTGAGCGACTCCAGGCGCACCAATACCCTATCCTCAGCCGAGCTAACTTTAATTGCTTGCACAGCGCCAAAGATCTCGCCCAGAAAGTCCAGCGCGCGCCCTTCACTCTGGCGCGCGGCCTGCCGATAAGCTTCCAGATGTGCCCGCGCCTGATGCACGACAGTTACGATAAGGGCCAGCGGGACAACGGTAGCCAGGGTTAACAGAGCATTGATGCGCACCATAATGATCAACGCAATCAAGGAGAACAGAACCTCGCCAGACAGACGATACCACTCATTGATCACATCATCGGTAGCCAGCATGACGTCATCTACAAAGCGACTGATAAACTCGCCAGCCTGTGGGGTACCCACTACCCCTCTCTTGTCGCACAATATGGCATAAAAAAAGTTGCGCCGCACCAGGTCATTCAGCGTCTCAATACAGTACCGGTGCAGCAAGAACCAGCCCGATACCGTTACCTGGGTGACAATTTCACACACCAGCAGCAGCGCACCCAGCAACCAGAGATTAAGTCCCAGTACGGTTCGATGGCCGCTCAACCCATCGAAGATCGCGCCCGTTAGCAGGCCCGTTAAGAGCGGGAGACAGCTTGCCAGTGCCCATGCCAGTACCATTGCCCCAAATAGCAGCGGGCGATAGCGCACCAGTTTGCCCAGTGGCAGCATCATATCTGAACCTCCTCGCTTGCGATGTGCAGCAGGTGAGAGAAACGTGAATGGGGATCTGCAAGCAGACCAGTCCTCCCGCCATACTCTACCAGCTGACCATCCTCCAGAATAGCCACCTGATCCGCACGCTGAATCGTTGCCAGGCGATGCGCGATAATAATGCCGGTGCGCCCTTGCAACAGACGCGCAACGGCCCGCTCGATAAGTTGCTCCGTAACCACGTCCAGGCGCGACGAAGCTTCATCCAGAATGACTACAGATGGATTCTGCAGGAAGACACGGGCAAAGGCCAGCAGCTGCGCCTCACCGGCAGAGAAACCTGCTTCGCTAGTAGAGTCAGACCCGATAATTGTATCCAACCCTCTGGGTAGCGCCGCGTACCAGTCCTCCAATCCCAACTCGTCTAGCACCTGCACAATTCGTTCGTCGTCGCTATCCGGGGAGAAGAGAGTCAAATTGTCGCGCAGACTGGCCGGGAAAAGCTGCACCTCCTGCGTAACCATGCCCACGCGCTGCCTGAGCACCGCGATACGTTCATCCTGAATAGGGATACCGCCCAGGCTGATGCTACCCACATCGGGATCGCACAGGCGACACAATAGCCGTGCCAGCGTGCTCTTGCCGCTACCGGTGTGACCCAGCACGCCGAGCACCTCACCAGCACCGATATGCAACGTAATATCCTTCAATACTGGAGCACCCTTCTGATAGCTGAACGAGACATGCTCACAGGCCAGGGCCAGGGCGCCAGCTGGCAGCGATGTGATCCCCAGGCCATCACGCAGTACAGGTTGTAGCGCCAACAATTCATCGATACGCTTCAGGCTCGCGCTGGCCTTCTGTAAATCATCGATCTGCGCCATAATCTCTTGCAGCGGCTGCGCCAGCATCTGTGTATAGGTCACAACCAGGTAGACGGTCCCCAGAGTGATCGCACCCGCCTGGAAAAGCGCCGCCCCCAACAAAAATGCTCCTACCGCGCCCCCTGTCAACAGAATATCGGTCCCGCCAGAAATGATGATGCTGAGCCTGTGGGCGTCCCACTGACGCAAAAAGGCCACGCGCCTCCTGGCATAAAACGTGCGCATCACATAAGGGATGGCCCCGCTGGTGCGCAGGTCCACAATGCCCGTAATCTGCTCACCCACAAACCCGTGTAGATCCGCCAGCGCCGCACTGGCCTGTTTCCAGGCGGGAGAGGCCGTCTCACTCGTGCGCCGAAGCACATACAGACAGAGCAGCACGTAGACCGTCAACGCCAATCCCAGTCGCCAGTCCATACAAGAAAGCACAATCAGGATACAGATCAGAAGTAGCAGGTTAATTAAGATTTGCAGCACAAAACTTGAGAATAGATTGGCCAGTGCCGAGACATCCTCGTCGGTGCGCTCAATCAGTTCACCCGGCGTATGCGTTTGATGGAACGCCATATCCAATCCAAGACAATGGCGGACCAGATCCAGCCTCATACGATTGGTTGCGCGCCAGGCCAGATTGCCGCTCACATAGGCTGTGGCAACAGACAGCCCCTGGCTCACCAGCACCAGGGCCAGAAATAATCCACCCCGCAGCAGCAAGATCTCCAACGACTTTCCACCTACCGCATCATCGATAAAAGCACGCAATAGCTCAGGATTACCCACCCGTACCGCGACGGTAGCCGCCAGCAATACAGCCAATCCCAACACACACATGCGCTCAACACCTAGATACTTAGCCAGCACCACCCGGCGACCTGTTGTAGGCATAGATGCTCCTTGCTTTATATCAATAAAGATTAATACAGAACAACCACTGCGGCAGTGCGGCACTATCCATATGTGGGAAAAGCTCATCTACCACCTACCCCTTCCCACCAATAAAAAAGACCCCGGACAGCAACCCACGCCGTCTCAGGGTCATTTGACAAGAATGTGGATGTATTTCCACAGAAGAGCTATGGAGGCATCAAACAAACAGGGACACATTTAGCGCATGGGCACGCAGCGATTGAGAGCTCACACTGGTTTCTATCTGGTGGTGCATCGGGTACGCGAATGCGCACCCGATGCACCACCTAAAAACGAGTACGGCCGCATATGCGGACGCCCGTGCGGCGGCGCTCACGCGCGCCAGTAAAAAGCGTGTCTCACACTCTTTTTGTTTGTTTCCTTCATAGCCCAAAGACAGCGGAGTTATTGATCTGTCTTTGGGCCTTGACACGTTTGCATTATCACGCTAAACATTTCCTGCTAATGGTTATTTTGAGGCTTTTAGCACATCTTAGCTGAATGAAGTATAGCCAACCGCAGAGAGCAATGTCAATGATTCATGCAACATAGGATGCACTCAAATTTTTGTAAAGACACTGCGGTTGTATGATTATAGAGCAAAAAAACCATACAACCGCAGCGGCCGCGTTAGACAAACATTTTCTCGATGGAGGAGACCAGGATGCCCTGGGCGCCGAGGGTTTTGAGCTCTTCGATGACATCCCAGAACATGTCTTCGCGGATGGCGGTATGTACAGCCATCCAGGAGGGGTCGGCCGTGGGCAGGACGGTGGGGGACTTGAGGCCGGGCATGATGGTGGAGATGTATTCGAGCGCGCTGGCCGGGACGTTCATCATGACGTATTTATATTCGGAGGCGGCGATGACGCCACGGCAGCGTGTCAGCAGGCGCTCGATGATAGCGGCCTTATGGTCATTAACCAGCGAGTCACGGTTGGCGATGATCACCGACTGCGAGTCCAGCACATTGTCGATGGCGACCAGGTCGTTCAGGCGCAGGCTGCTGCCGGTGCTGACCAGATCGACGATAGCCGAGGCCACGCCCAGCGCGGGCGTAATCTCTACGCTGCCGCTGATGGTGATTACGTTGACATCCACGTTGCGCTCCTGAAAGAAGCGACTGGTCGTCACAGGATACGAGGTAGCGACCTTGCAACCGGACAGTTGTTCGATGTTTGTAATGCCGCTCTCGGCAGGAACGGCCACCTTCAAGCTGCAATGGCCATAATTGAGCGGCATAATCTCCGTAACCGGTTTATCAGACTCCACTACCAGGTTGCGGCCCACGATACCCAGATCCACCACGCCTTCGGCGACGTACTCCGCGATATCGTCATCGCGCACGTATAGAATATCCATCGGAAAGTTGCGGCAGATACTGAAGAGGCGCTGCTTATACGATTCAAAATGCAGGCCCACGGTACGCAACAAATTGCGCGTATCTTCGGTCAACCGACCATCCTTCTGTATCGCCAGCTTGATGTGATCTTCACTCAATCTCGTTACCATCGTCAATGTGCTCCTTCTGGTTTTACCCATAAAAAAAACCCTCATTCCTCGCAACTCGAGGAACGAAGGTCAATCCGCGGTCCCATCCTCATTTCTGTCCAATCGACAGACACTCGGCCTCATAGTCCTGTCTCTTTCAAACAAAAGGACGCATGACTATAAGATGCTCTTGATAACGGATGAGGCCATCCGGTGTGCTTTGGCGTACTGCTGCGCCTGCTCGCACAAGGCTCTCTTGGTGTGTTCGGTTGGCAGGTATACCTGGATTTGCACCACCCTCCAGGTCGCTGTATATACCACGCCCACCTACTCTTCCTCGATCAATCGCCTCTACTTGAATACATTGTACTGATCATCTATGACTGTTCGTAGCTGCAAGCTAGTTACACAACCTGTTGCAGCGACGAAATCAATGTGCTTATCCAGCTTTGACTTTAGTATAGTAAGCACTCAAACCATTGTCAAGTGAAAATTATACATTTAAAGATCTTTTAACACATGCATATGTCGGCCCCCTGCCTTCGGCGGGGGGGAGAAAAGTTGGCGGGGACACCCCGCCCCCGGCAGGAGGGCTCACCGCCCTCCTGCACCTCCCAGCTTGTATCAGCTTTATTTGTTAAGCATCATATAACAATAGCACTACACAAATAGGTACATATTGATGCTAATCGGCCGCAGAGTGGGTCGCAGCATCTTCGTCAACGGTGGGCGGCGCCAGCGGATCGGTGACCAGCTCAGGTTCAGGCACAGCCGAGCTGGTCGGGCGCGGACGATAGACAAAGCGGTCCGAGACCAGGTATTTATAGACGAATGAGAAGCAGAGCCCGATTGGATTAGAGAGGTATTCGTTCATGTGAAAGACATAGTGGAAGATCAGGGCTACTGAGAAAGAGATCACCAGGGCGGAGACGCTGGTCGCCTCGGCCTTCAGCAACCGATAGAGCCAGATAGAGACACGATGGGGGCGGTATTCGGGATAGGTAATGAGCTGGTTCAAGACAAAATTGGCGCCATTACTGACGGCAAAAGCAAAGACATAGGCGACTGGATAGAGATGGAACAACAACATAAACGCAGCCAGCGCCAGGTCATTAATAAGGATGCCGATGCCACCAATCATGGCGAAGCGCACAAATTTTTTGCGTACTAAATTTGCGAGAAAGGCAAAGATAGAAGATCTCCTTTTTTATTTAGACAGTGTCTGGCTGCCGTCATGTGGGTGCCCCTTACGCCCCCGCACGCGCGTCCGCTACGCGGCCGCACTGGTTTTGTGATTGGTGCATGGGCGCGCGAATGCGCGCCCATACACCAATCACAAAAAAGAATTCTAACTCATAAGGGATGCCGCTAGCTCGCCCTGTTATTATAGAGCGAGCTAGCAAGAAAAAAGTCAGTTTTATAAAGGTTACTTGCTACGCCAGGGCTCTGTTGGTCCCTGTCCGGTAGAGGTCTGCGGGGGATAGCCCTGGGTGGGAGTCGTCTGGGACGGATAACCCTGGGTTGGACCCGCAGGGGTGGGCTGTCCAGGTCCCGGTTGATTAAGCTCACCGGGAGCCTTGCCTACCATCGGCGGGGGCTGATTAAAGGGCTGAGACATATCGATCTGCCCCTGCCCCGAAGCAGGCGCCATGGCCGCGCTCATACGACTCTCGCTGCGTTCAAGCAGGCGTTTGGCGCTGTCGCGTCCACCCAATCCAAAGGCCAGGCCGCAGGCCAGCGCGATACTGCCCACGACGGCCGTGAACAGCGTTGTAATCAGCGCTGGAGCGATCTGCAGCTGCTCAAGGGCGATCAAGACAGAGAAACCCAGGATCGCGTAGCGCGCGATATTGGCCAGGAAGTTAGGGTTCGCCATGCGCGTGCTGGCGGAGGCGCCCCGCACCAGATCAGCCACCACGGCGGAGATCACCATACCCAGAAACAGCACGATGATCGCCACAAACACGTTAGGGATATAACCGACGATCTGCCCAATCAACGTACTGACCGCGTTCAACTCCAGAGCGTTAAAGGCGGGGACCAGAAAGATCAAGAAGACAAACCAGAAAAGGACCTTTCCCAACAACGTCGCGGGATCCATGCGCAGGTTCATCTGCTGCTCAAAACGCGTAAAGCCGATGCGATCACTCAAGCGATCGAAGCCCACCCGGCGCAACAGCAGGGTCAATCCTTTCTCTAGCAACGAAGCTACGATCCAGCCTATCAACAAAATGACTAAGAATCCAACCAGCTTTGGAATAAAAGCAAACACCATGGCCAGGGCGCTCGCCAGCGACGAATAGATAGCGACGCCCCAATTAGTAATCACACCCATGAGCTATGCTCCTTTCGCGGGTAGATATCACTGACCGCCTGGTCCACCCCTGTATAACAAACGAATCTACATGGATATGTGAAACATGTCCTCCTAAAGACCAACTTTTATGTGCACTCAGGGTTTGACATTTCAGGAGCAGGCTGTTATCCTAATACAAATATTAAAGAAGACCCGCGTTGAACGAAAATAGTACGAGAGTTACAGCCAACAGCGATCCGGAGTAGAGTGGAAGTTCGGAATGGTCGTGTCCTCTCAGAACGCATTCGTGAGCGGCTGGCCGAAGAAAGTTTTCGGTGATCCACACACATTTATGGGACCACAGAAGACAAGTAGGACAGGTGGTTGGTTCCCACGTTTCGCAAGTAACCAGGAAAAGTGGTCTTTCGGCTCTTGCTCATAGAGCCTGTGAATGAAAGACAATTAGGGTGGCACCACGGGTGTGATAGGGCAAAGATAAAATATCCCTGCACTCTCGTCCCTTCAAGATTGACGGAAGGGGCGGGGGTTTTTTATTGTCCCTCAGCTTCTTCCATAGCACAATCGAAGGAGATCACACATGCTAATGGTTCAACAGGGGTGCCCCAACCTATCGGACACCACGGCAAGATCCATTCGTGCCCTCAACCAGCCTGCTAGCCACGCATGGCCTGCCCATCTCAGCGTCCCCCACGGCGCGGAGGAGGGCGTGCGATGAGCAAGATCTGGCAAAAAGGCTATAGCATCAACGAGCAGGTGGAGCGCTACACGGCCGCGCAAAATAGTCTGCTCGACAATCGCCTGATTCGGCATGACGTCTGGGGCTCACTGGCCCACGCCATCATGCTGCACCAGATTGGAATTCTCGACAACGAAGAGCTCCAATCCCTCAAAAAAGGTCTGAACGAGATCCTTGAGCTAGAGAAAGAAGGCCAATTTGTCATCCAGCCCTCGGATGAAGACGTTCACACCAGCATCGAGAACTATCTAACGCAGACGATCGGGACGGCAGGCAAGAATATCCATACCGCCCGCTCACGCAACGACCAGGTGCTGGTGGATATACGCCTCTACAGCAAAGAGGAGCTAACGCAGACCAGCAAGAAGCTTTTCAATCTCATCACCACGCTTTTGAACTTCGCCGAAGAGCAGATGGCTACTCCCATGCCCGGCTATACCCACATGCAGCGCGGCATGCTCTCTTCGGTTGGACTGTGGGCCGCCAGCTTCGCCGAGTCCCTCATCGATGATGAGCGCCTGCTCTCAGCGGCCTACGAGATCAATGATCAGTCACCGCTCGGCTCAGCCGCCGGCTATGGCGTTCCCCTACCCATTGATCGCCAGCTGGTCGCGGATCTGCTGGGCTTCGCGCGCGTGCAGAATAACGTCATCTACGTGCAGAATGCCCGTGGCAAGATCGAGGCAGCCATCGTACAGGCGTTGACGCAGATCATGCTGGATCTGAGCAAGATGGCCCAGGATATGCTGCTCTTTACCACGGCCGAGTATGGCTTTTTCCAGGTGGCGCAGGAGGTATGCACCGGCAGCAGCATCATGCCGCAGAAGCGCAACCTGGACATCATGGAACTGGTACGGGGACGCGCCCAAACGATGCTGGCACATCAACAGCATATTCTTGGCATCGTCTGCGGTCTGCCATCCGGCTTTAACATGGATTATCAGGAGACCAAGCGTCCGCTGATGGAGGCACTGGACCTGGCGCAGGAGAGCATCGACATCTGTTCCCTGGTGATCAGCAAGATAAGTGTCAACAAAGAAAGACTGCTGAAGGCCTGCACCTTTGAGCTCTTCGCCACCGATCACGCCTACGACATGGTCACCAAAGATCACATGCCGTTCCGCGACGCCTATCGCATCGTCGGCAAAGAGGTCACGGCCCAGCTCGATCAGCTCCTGCCCCTGCCAACCGAGAGTCAGGAGCAGCTAGTTGAACGTCTCAAGGCCCGCAGCCATCAGGGCGGTACCGGTAATCCGGGTTTAGAACTGGCACGCCAGCGCCTGGCACAGGCTCAAGAAGACTGGCAGCAGCGCGCCACACATTTCACAACCGCAATTCAACAGCTCGTTGGAACATCGCAGATATCCATTCTGGAGGAGGAGTAGCTATGCCATCTGTTGTACTCGCATATTCTGGTGGACTTGATACCTCAGTCGCCATTCGCTGGATCAAAGAGAAATACGACCTGGACGTAATCGCCGTCACCATCGATGTTGGCAATGAGCGCAACATGCAGGAGATCGCCGATCGCGCCACTCAAATCGGAGCCATCAAGTCCATGATCGTGGATGGGCGTGAAGATTTTGTGCGCTATTTTGTCTGGCCCGCCCTGCAAGCCGGCGCCATCTACGAGGGACAGTATCCCCTGGCCACAGCGCTGGCCCGTCCCCTGATCGCGCGCCTGCTGGTTGAGGTAGCACGCCAGGAGGGCGCGGTCGCTGTGGCCCATGGCTGTACGGGCAAGGGCAACGACCAGGTGCGCTTCGACGTCTCGATCAATACGCTGGCACCCGACCTCAAAATCATCGCGCCGGTGCGCGAATGGAGCATGACGCGCGACAACGAGATCGCCTATGCCGCCGAGCACAACATGCCGATCAAGGTCAGCAACGCCAGCCCCTACTCGGTCGACCAGAACCTGTGGGGGCGCAGCATCGAATGCGGCATCCTGGAAGATCCCTGGGCCGAGCCACCGGCCGACGTCTTCGCCTGGACCAGCGATCCCGACACCATGGACGCCCTGGAGCCCAAATACTATGAGATCAGCTTCCAGAACGGTATCCCGGTCGCCCTCAACGGCGAAGAGATGCCCGGCTATGTCCTGATCGAGACCCTCAACAGCGAGGCCGGCAAGTACGGTATTGGACGCATCGACCACATCGAGAACCGCCTGGTCGGCATCAAGTCGCGCGAGATCTACGAGGCGCCAGCCGCCGTGGTGCTGCACACCGCCCACAGCGCCCTCGAAAGCCTGACCCTGAGCCGCGAGCAGATCCGCTTCAAAGAGACGATCGCCTCCGAGTACGCGCGCCTGATCTACAACGGACAGTGGTATAGCGCCCTGCACCAGGACCTGGCCGCGTACGTCCAGAGCACGCAGCGCTTCGTCAGCGGCACGGTACGCGTCAAGCTGTCGCGCGGCCGCTGCCAGATCGTTGGCCGCAAATCCGACCACTCGCTCTACGATCATGGCCTGGCCACCTACGACAGTGGAGACCAGTTCGACCACAACGCCGCCCTCGGCTTCATCAAGCTCTGGGCGCTGCCGCTGAGCACTCAGGCCCAGGCCCAGCTGCTCCCCTCCATCGGCTTCGAGGGCAACCTCCTCAACACCGGCGAAGGCAAGGTGCAAATCTCCACCAACCCCAGGTCTGAATAGCAGGCAAAAAGCAGAAGAGTGCGGGAGGGGCGGCCAGCCGCCCCTCCCGCACTCTTCTGCTTTTTGCCTGCTTGATACATCCTCTTATCTATGCATGGGTGGGTTCGGGAGCCTTCTCCTGTTGAGCTTCTTCTTTGTGATTCTGGCGAGCGGCACGCCACTTTTTGAAATCCAGCATGCGCTTGTAGGCCTGGTAGAGGAATGGGTTGTAGGGCAGGTCGTAGCCGGGCATCGCGGTACGCGCGAAGCCGTTGAAGCCGCGCTTGAAGGTATAGACGCCCCACAGCGGATCTTTGCGGGCCTCCGGCTCTTCCAGGGTGGTGGGAATGCCCAGGAAGTTGTAGTATTCGCAGCCATGAGCTTTGGCCCACTGCATGCCGGTCCATTGCAACAGGTGATTGGGCATGACGTTGCGACCTTTGGTCAGGGACGCACCATAGCGATACCAGCACCATTTGCCCATGCGCATCAGGACGATGGCCGCGATCGGCTTGCCCTCGTGCTCGGCGATCAACATGGCGTAGCGATCGCCCTCAGAAAATAGCTTCTCCACCAGCTCGAAGTGCTCGATGCTGTGAATATAGAACTGATCGCGCTCACTGGTCTCCTGCAGGATACGATAGAAGGCCTCCATATCCGCCCGGCCATTGGCCTCGCGCACCGTGACACCTTTACGGGATGCCAGGCGAATGTTATAGCGCCACTTCTCTTTCATGTTGGCCAGGATCTCTTTTTCATCTGGCCGGATATCCAGAATCCATTCGCTGCGAATGTGCAGGAACTGAGTCGAGGGCTTGAAGCCGCGACGAGTCAGGGCCGAGGTCCAGGTGGTATCGCCCACGTCGGCTCCCGGCTCAAGCTTGAGCATAAAGGCCCCCTTCTTACGGGCCTCGCTCTTAACGAAGTTGAGCAGCACATTCATCGCTGGCGAATCGGGATCATCGATCACGGGACCGCGTGGCGCATAGAAGAAACTGCTACGCAAAAGCGGCATCTTGACCAGCAGGAGCAGCATGGCCGCGCAGAGATCGCCCTGCTCATCGACCACGCCGACATGAAACGCCTGTGAACCGACATCCTTCGACAGCTCACCCCACTCATAAGACTGGGTGATATTTCCGTAGGGGGACTTCTCCACGAAGTCGTTCCACTGCTGTCGATCAGTAATGAAACGTGCTTCCATCTTTTTCTTCTCCTCTATTGCAACCTGATAGGCTGAGAGTCTTATCACGACTAGCACAGGCCAGGGCACCTCTCAGACAAATAAGCAGAGGAGACACACAGCAGCCATGCTAGAATATTAACTAGCGGATCCTGGTGAGTAATATACTCCTACGCCAGGTTGTTTTTGTGCCTGGGTCCAGACATCCCAGATATAGAACACTCGGTCTGTACTGGTCGATATCTTCAAGCTTGCGTCAGGCAGCCAATCCAGCACAGCGCTCATAGTTTCCCGATAGATGAAGACAGCATACCGGGTGCGCACATTCCATATATGAATATCCCGGCCTTCGCCCGTTAATGTCATCAATTGCGCCTCAGAAGAGCACGTCAGGGCCGTAATCTCTTCCGCCTGACGATAGCAGCCCAGATTACAGGTTAGAGAGGGATCGTGACCTGCGCGATAATCCCATACCTGCTCCATATGGGCTGGACCAGCACCCACGATCGAAGTCAACCACGAAAAAAAACTTTCCACACCTACACCTCATCTTCGACCAATCAATCGCAGGAATGTATACACCTGACAAGTAGCGTGGCAACACTCCAGTTGAATTTGCGCCGCCTTCACTCATCTGATTGAAAGGTATGATGTTATCGGGTCCAGTTTATCATGCAGTAGGATAAATCGCTACCAATTAAAACTTATGTCGCATGCGCTGGCCTCTTTCTTTGCGCAGGCGTCCGCGACCATCCATAGAGCGTATCCAGGTGCGAAAAGGGGTGCAGGGTTCTCCCTGCCGGGGTGTGGGGTGTCCCCACGCTCTCCTTTCTCCTCTCGCGCCGCAGGCGGCGCGAAAAAGAGAAAAAGAAGTTTTGTGGGGACTTGAGCATGCTCCCAGCATGCTCGCCCACACCCCGGCAGGAGGGCTGGCCGCCCTCCTGCACCTCCCGCTTTAGGGGTGCAGGGGTGTGGGCCTTCATCTTACATTCACACCTATTGAGGCCACGCCTTTTCATAATGCGGGGAAAGGGGCTATAATACACCTTAGCGATAGCAAACGTATAGACGGTAAAAAAACTTCCCGGGCGGCAGCGCCATTATGGGTGGAAGAGAAAGTTTAGAGCAGGTCAGGAACCTCACGCCTCAAGGCGGAGGCTTGTTGCGGCAAGCCTGAACCTGACCAGTCTTGGTCTTGGAAGAGAGACTCCGTTCGGGGAGAAAATAGGTACGGCGGGGTGCATGCCAGCTCCGCCCTCTACGGTCAATCATTAAACAGGTGGACGAGGTCAAGCCAGTGTGGTTGACGTCAAACCTTCTCGAACATTGACGAGGCACCCATTACCCTGGAAACAGGAGGCTCTGAAAGGAGCAAAACTGTATGTCACATGTGTTCGTGGTTGATACGAACAGGACGCCACTCAACCCGGTGCATCCAGGAGAGGCACGACGCCTGCTCTCGCACGGCAAGGCGGCGGTCCTCAAGCGATATCCCTTCACCATCATCCTGAAACAGGCCATCATCACACCACAGGTCACCGGCCTGCGCGTGAAGGTTGACCCGGGTTCACGGACTACTGGCATTGCTGTTGTCAACGATACCTCGGGTCAGGTCGTGTTCGCGGCAGAGCTCACCCATCGGGGACAAGCCATCAAAGCCAACCTGGACGCTCGACGCCGCGTTCGCCGCAGTCGCAGACAGCGCAAAACACGCTATCGTAAGGCTCGCTGGCGGAACCGTCGCATCAAGAAAGGATGGCTCCCCCCCTCGCTTGGCAGTCGCCTTGAGAACATATGCACCTGGGTCCGTCGCCTTTGCCAGCTCTGTGTGGTGACCGCCAGTAGCATGGAGTTGGTCCGGTTCGATATGCAACGCATGGAGAACCCGGATATTGCCGGGGTGGAATATCAGCAAGGCACATTGATGGGATACGAGGTGCGGGAGTACCTCCTGGAGAAGTGGGGCAGGCAATGCGCCTACTGTGGGGTGAAGGACGTCCCCTTGGAAATTGAGCACATCCACTCCCGTGCTCACGGCGGGACGAACCGGATTGCCAATCTCACGGTGGCGTGCGTGCCATGCAATCGAGCCAAAGGGAACCGAGACATCACCAACTTTTTGCACCAGAAACCGGAAGTGCTGGCGCGCATCCTGACGCAGGCCAAACATCCGCTCAAGGATGCGGCTGCCGTCAACACCACACGGTGGGCGCTCCTGGATCGCCTCACAGCCACGGGGTTGCCCGTGGAAACCGGATCGGGTGGGGTGACCAAGTTCAATCGGACGCAGCGCGAGATCCCCAAGACCCATTGGAGTGATGCGGCCTGTGTGGGAGCAAGCACACCACCGGTGCTCAAGACAACCGGTGTGGTTCCGCTGCTCATCCGTGCCACCGGCCACGGCAGTCGGCAGATGTGTTTGATGAGCGCGTATGGGTTTCCCAGAACAGCGGCCAAGGGAGCCAGGAGAGTCCAGGGGTTCCAGACCGGTGACCTGGTGAAAGCGGTGGTTCCTACGGGCAAGAAGCAGGGCACCTATTGGGGACGCGTTGCCGTCCGAAGCAGCGGCTCCTTTAATATCAAAACGAGCACCGCGACGATACAGGGCATTTCTTACCGACATTGCCAGATGCTTCAGCGAAGTGATGGCTATACTTACACCACAGGAGGCGCACTTCCTCCCCATGCCTGAAGGCAGGGGTTTCCGTGCGATTGATATTGATGACAACAATTTTTGAAACGATCAAGCGGCGGCGCAGTATTGGTAAGATGACGGACCAGGTGCCGACGCATGAACAGGTTGAGCGCATTCTGGAGGCGGCCACACACGCCCCCAATCATCATAAAACCGAGCCATGGAAGTTTTTCGTGGTAAGCGGTAAGGCGCGTGTCGAGATGGGGGATGTGATGGCCCAGGCCCTGGCAGAACGTCATAAAGACGAGCCCCATCTTTGCACCCCGGCCAGCCTGGATAAGGAGCGGAACAAACCATTGCGCTCGCCTATCCTGATCGCGGTAGCCTCCAAAGCGCCAGAACAGGGCAACGTACTCGCCATTGAAAACATCGAGGCGACGGCAGCAGCTGTACAGAACATGCTGCTGACTGCTGAGGAGATGGGGCTGGCCGCCATGTGGCGTACCGGGGACGCGGCCTATGATCCCCGCGTCAAGCGCTGGTTTGGACTGGCACCAGAAGATCAGCTGGTCGCCTTTGTCTACCTTGGCTATCCGGCTATCCAGGCCAGCGAACGCCACCCTGCGCCAGCGGACAACAAAACCGTCTGGCTCTAGCAGCAGGCAGCATATGTTACCTCGCTGCATCCACTTCATAGTCAGCCTGCTTTTTGACGGCTAATCCGCAAGGACCCCGAGTTTTTTGTTGGGAAAACTCGGGGTAATTTCATGATATTTACCGCAAGACGCTCTTCTCGTCACGTATACATTAAATAGCCCTACTCATACAGACCATTGTTTACGTTTTATATAATAGATAACTCATTTATCATGTATGTAGCATAGGATGATAATTATGTATAGCACACCACATATATTGGAAAAGCCAGAACGGTCAATAACACCACACTATAAAAAGACACGTATCGCGGTAGCACTGGTAACGGTGATGATGATCATCGCAGTATCGATGCGCTTTATTCTGATCATCAATAACTGGCCGGTCACAAATAGCGATGAATCAATTATGGGGCTGATGGCCCTCCACATTTCACATGGAGGAGAATGGCCCCTCATGTATTATGGACAGGGATATATGGGGCCGATAGAAGCATATATAGCGGCACCCATTTTTCGTCTCTTAGGGCCATCCGTATTTAGTCTACGTATCGGACTACTACTATTTTTCGGCTTGTTTTTAATTGCTATGTACAGGTACTCAAAGTTTCTGTATACGGAAAAATTCGCCCTCTTTATCTGTCTTTTACTGTGCCTGGAATCGAAAGAGATCATCATCCGACAATTGAAGGCGATAGGAGGGTATCCAGAGCTACCTTTTTTGGCCGTGACTATTTGTATTCTGGTTACGACCATACTCTGGCGACACGATAAAACGAGTACAAACAAAGCGCAAGTAAGTCAATATCTCCTCTATTTTCTGCTTGGCCTGGTGGCAAGTTTTGCTATATGGACCGATCCTCTGATCTTCCCATTTGTCATGATGGGCCTGTTCCTTCTCATTATGTTTATCAAAAAAGATTTACTATCTCTGTCGGGGTTATTATTATTATGCGGCTTTATGATCGGCATATTTCCAATCATTTTACATAATATAACCGCACCATTTAGCGAGAGTACCATTGCCAATATGGCTGGACTTGCCAACGCGAGTGATGGAAAAAGCTATTCGCTGCTGCAAAGAATGGGTAGTGCATTCTTTATTAGTATCCCCAGCGCAACCGGTTATCCGCAAATATGTCCCGCCAACATGGCTCCAACCCTGGGGGAGATAAATACAGGATGCTTGCTACTGCGAGGTAGCTGGAGCCTCGGCTATGTAGTATTGTGGATACTGGCTGTATGGAATGCCGTCAAAAACATCAGGCAAGAGGCTGCAACGACGCGTGAAGCAAGGCAAAAGCAGATCATCGAGTATAGCCGCCTGATGTTACTTGTGGGTGGAGGGGTAACAATCGCCATCTATTCACAGAGTACATTAGCGGCCGTGGTACCAGAACCAACCTCAAGGTATCTTATTTGTCTTCTGCTCACCATTCCAGCCGTACTGTGGCAAATCTGGCCTGGGAAGAACAGTGCTCTTAAAAACAAGACCACAAAAATTCCTGGAATAGTCCTCTTGCTGCGTTTATGTATGCTATTCACTATTCTCTGTGCCTTCTCATACGGCGTATTTGAAACGTTTACGGATATTCCCGCCGCCCAACAATTTTATCGCCAGGACACAAAACTCGTGCAACACCTGGAGGCGCTCCAGGCAACGCGCATCTACTCGGAATACTGGACATGCAATCGCCTTATATTCCGGAGCAAAGAAAAAATCCTCTGTAGTGTTCTCAATCCGGATCTTACACCAGGGATGAATCGTTATCCCCCCTACCATACTGCCGTGAAAAAGACCAAAAATCCCTCTTATGTGTTTCCGCTTAACTCTCAACACGAGCAGAACTTTATCAAAATACACACACAAGATAATACGTTACAGAATTATCAGTACAGCACTTATGAGGGGTATTCTATATATCTCTCTAAAGAGAGTATCTGAATCTCGCCATCCCAGGGGTATATGAGCGCCCCCGCACGGGCGTCCGCTGCGCGGCCGCATTGATTTTGTGTGCTGGTGCATCGGGGGCGCAACTGCGCCCCCGATGCACCAGCACACAAAGGACTCCTGAGCATCGCAGTGTGATGATCGTGAGAGTCACCCTGGGGGCACGTGAGCGTCCCCACACGCGCGGACGCCCTTATTTTTTTGTGCTGGTGCATGGAGGCGCAGTTGCGCCTCCATGCACCAGCACAAAAAAGACGCCTGAGCATCACAGTGCGAAAAATCAAGCATGCTCAGTGCCGATGATCGTGAGAGTCACCCTGGGGGCACGTGAGCGTCCTCACACGCGGACGCCCTTATTTTTGTGCTGGTGCATGGGGGCGCAGTTGCGCCCCCATGCACCAGCACAAAACGAATTTGTGAGCGGGGATACTTTATATGATTTTTTCTAGCAGAAATGGATAGATTTAATATTGGATCAGCGCAAAGACGTCGTGTCCCTCCAGGCGTTCGCGGCCTTTGAGGAAGCTCAGTTCCACCAGGAAGGCGATGCCAGCGATATGGCCCCCCATCTTCTCTACCAGTTCGATGGACGCGGAGACGGTGCCGCCTGTGGCCAGCAGATCATCCACAATCAGGACACGTTGTCCCGGCTTGATGGCATCGGTATGCAGCTCAACCACATTGGTGCCGTACTCGAGCGCGTACTCGACGCTAACGGTGCTGGATGGCAATTTGCCGAATTTGCGTACGGGCACAAAACCACAATTGAGCAGGTAGGCCAGCGGCGCCCCGAAAATAAAGCCCCGAGACTCAACGCCAACTACGGCTTCAATACCAGCCCCCGCATAATGCGCGGCCAAACGATCCATGGCAACGTGAAATGCTTTGGGATCCTGCAGCAAAGGGGTAATGTCCTTGAACAGGACACCTTTCTGGGGAAAATCAGGGATATCGCGAACCCAATCTTCCAATCGTACAGGCTCGGATGTTGACGTCATGAGCTATGTTCTCCTCTATATGGTATGAAATTGGCAATAACACAGGGGCCGGTCAAGCCATATATGTTATTCTCTTGACTGACCGCCCCTTATCTTCACTCACGGAAGACGTTAATCGCATCCATTAAATTTATGAATGACAATCAACATTTTCTCCGTTAGCAGTATACGCTAGCCATTTCCCACATGCAAGAATCTGAAGGGTCATCTCCCGTTTTCCGCTGGCAGAAAACGGGAGACGGAGGCGAATAGCAATCAGCGCGCCGTTGCGGCCTGCGCAGGAGTCTCATCTGCCGGCGGCAACTGGGCTGTACAATAAGCACAACGCGTCGCTTTCAAAGGCACAGAGCTCAAACAGAACGGGCAATCACGCGTGGTCGGAGCCTCCTCCTTCTTGGGACGCAGGCGATCATAGCGATCGTGCAAAGCATTGATCGGCTTTACAACTAAAAAGTAAACCACCGCTGCCGTCAGAATAAAACTGAGTACAACATTAAGAAAATCACCATAAGCAAAAATCTGTTGGTGGTATGTTGTTGTCAAATTGCTGAGGTTCTGTTTCTGCACAAAAAGACCAATTAATGGTGTAATCAGATCTTTAACCAGAGCTTGCACTACGCCATTAAATGCAGCACCTATAATAACGCCGACGGCCAGGTCAACGACATTGCCGCGTAACAAAAATTTCTGGAAACCACCTAGCGTGTTTAAACCGCCCTTAAAACCGCGGCGGCCATAATCCGCGATGCGATCACGATCAAATAAGTCCCGAGCCATGAATACTCCTTCTCTGTCAGAAGACCATACGATTACAATACAGTCGCTGGATGCTACACATGCATCTCGCATGTAATACGCAGGGTACAAATAATCCGCTACATGGCAGAGACATTTGTCGTAGGTGCCGGGCTTGCCCCGGCTTTGCCGCGCAGCGGTTCTGACAAACGCGCCACCATACAGATCCAATCTCAGCGTAACACAAAGCTCAGCTTTATTCCAGACCCTCACGCGTAGGGGGTGTGCGTCATATTTTTGCAAGAAGGACGGCAATAAGAAAAATAGAGATGCCTGCGTAGGTGCTGGGCTTGTCCCAGCTTTGCCGCAAAGCGGCCCCGTTCCCGGCCGTTTCAGCTCACATAGCACCATTCCCTTGGCCAAAAACCCTTTTTGCAACATTTGAGTGACACATAATGAATATATGTATCTTGATTTACATACAGGTTTATGGTACGCTCGTAAGAGATCGGCTGAAAGGAGTAGATACGCCAGATGATAATGGTATTGGCAATTGATTTGAAGAAGAATTTTTCGCATCCTCTGATGGGAACCTATCTATAAGTGCGCCCTCGAAGCCGCTAGCTGTTTGTAGCATTGCTCCTCCTTCTCTACCCAACGGGAGCATATCCTCCACTCGCTTAGACTGCATGACCATGGGTGCACGCTGACCCGTGGCTTTTTTTCTCCCTTTTTCACATTATGATGCGTTGATACGCGAAGCCATGGGTATGGTCTGTCTGTTTCACCTCGTGGCCTTGCGGATATCATCATGCGCACGAACAAATTTATGGCGCCGGGCTCACGAGGTTGCTGAAAGCATTGCTGTGATGAAAGGATTCACCCATGAGCACCGCGCTCAAAGATTCATTTACCTATCGTGAGCTGTTAACACTCTACCTGGGACCACAGTGGCGGCGCGTCTGCTGGCTGATTCTGTTGCTGCTGGGCGGTATCATTCTGCAGCTGATTAATCCTCAGATCTTGCGCCAGTTTATCGATAGCGCCATGCAGGGGGCCGACATCACGCCGCTGATGCTGGCCGGAGCCCTGTTCATGGGGCTCTCGCTGCTGAACCAGGCATTGGCTGTGATCAATACCTATGTTAGCGAGAATGTGGCCTGGACCGCCACCAATCAGCTGAGAACCGACCTGGTGCGCCACTGTCTACAGCTCGATATGGCCTTCCACAAGGCCCGTACATCGGGCGAACTGATCGAACGCATCGATGGCGACGTCAATACGCTGGCCACCTTCTTCTCGCAGGCCATCGTCAGATTATTCGGCAATGGCTTGCTGATCATCGGCGTGCTACTGCTGCTCTTCAAGGAACAATGGCAGGTAGGGATCGCCATCAGCCTGTTCGCGCTCGGCGGCCTGTTGATCCTGGTGCGGATACGCCGCGTCGCCATTCCCTATTGGATGAAGACGCGTGAGAAGGATGCCGAGTTCTTTGGCTTTCTGGGCGAGCAGCTGGCTGGTACGGAGGATCTGCGCGCCAACGGCGCCACCGGCTATGTGATGACCCGCTTCTACCAGATCCTGCGGAGCTGGCTGCCGATCAATATACGCGCCAGCCTGGCCAGCTATGGAACCTGGGGCAGCACCCTGCTCCTGTTCGGCATCGGCAACGCACTGGCCCTGGGCATCTCGATCTACCTGTGGAGCAGGCACGAGCTCTCACCGGGCGGTGTCTACCTGATCTTCTACTACACTAACCTGCTCAGCGCGCCGATGGAGCAGATCCGTACCCAGCTGCAACAGCTGCAAGAGGCGGGGGCCGGCATTGAACGCATCCGTCAGCTCCTGCAGGCTCAGCCGACCATCCTCGATGGCAGCGGACCAGATCTGCCAGCGGGAGCGCTGGAGCTGGAGATCAATGACCTGACCTTCGGTTACAATCCAGATGAGCCGGTGCTACAGGGGATCTCCTTGCAGCTGGCGGAGGGACGCGTGCTGGGTGTGTTGGGGCGCACTGGCAGTGGCAAGACTACGCTGGCGCGCCTACTGCTGCGTCTGTATGAACCCCAGCAAGGAGAGATCCTGCTGGGAGGTGTGCCGCTGCGCCAGACGCGGCTGAGCGATCTACGCCAGCACATCGGCATGGTCACCCAGGATGTGCAGCTCTTCCACGCCACGGTGCGCGACAATCTGACCTACTTCAACCGCGCCATCGCCGATAAACGGATCATCAAGGTCCTCTCCCAGATCGGGCTGGTGAATTGGTATAAGAACCTGCCAGAAGGACTGGATACCATCCTGGGCTCGGATGGCGAGGGGCTATCGGCGGGCGAAGCTCAGTTGCTGGCCTTTACACGCGTCTTTCTCAGCGATCCAGGCCTGATCATCATGGATGAAGCCTCGTCCCGCCTGGATCCCGCGACGGAGCAGTTGATTGAGCGCGCCGTCGATACCCTGCTAAGCAATCGCACGGGTATCATTATCGCGCATCGGCTAGGCACCATCCAGCGCGCCGACGACATATTGATCATCGAAAATGGACGGATACTGGAGTATGGTCCGCGCGCCCGGCTCGCTGCCGATCCTCAATCACGCTTTTATCAGTTGCTGCAAACCGGCTTAGAAGAGGTGCTCGCATGAAGACATATCAATATCTCTGGTGCCTGTTTCGCTATCGTCCACTGCTCTACACGCTCAACGCTGTGCTGTGGGCCATCATCCATGTCGCACCCCTGGTGCCGGGACTGCTGGCGCAGCAGTTCTTTAATCGTCTGCAAAGCGCCACGCAGCTCTCACATGCCTTCTGGCTCATTATCGTGCTGCTGGTGGCAACCGAGCTGGGCAGGGTCTGCCTGATCCTGTCCGGCGGCACCGTAGATTCACTGCACCGCTTCAGCATCAACGGCTTGCTGAAGCGCAATATGCTGGCGCGCATCCTGGAGCGTCCGGGGGCCCACGCGGTACCGGGCTCTCCAGGCGAGGCGATCAGCCGCTTCCGTGACGACGCGCGCCAGGCTGAAGACGCCGTCAGCTGGACTCTGGATAGCCTTGGCTCCATCATCTTTTCGATCATCGCCATCGTGATCATGCTCAGAATCAGTGTCACCATTACGCTGTTTGTGTTTATGCCGCTGGTCTGCATGGTCGCTGTCACCCAGGCCATCCATAAACGCCTGGAACGCTACCGTCGCGCGAGTCGTGAGGCCACAGGAGCCGTCACCAGTGCCATTGGTGAGATTTTCAGCAGCGTACAGGGGATCAAGGTGGCGGCCGCCGAAGATCACGTCGTGCAACATTTCCAGGGACTGAACGAGCAGCGCCGCCGCACTATGCTCAGGGACCGTACGCTGGAGCAGCTGCTCGACTCGATCTTCGGCAACACGGTCGGGCTGGGCACCGGCATGATCCTGATCCTGGCCGCCCAGGCACTCCACACTCATCAGTTGAGTATCGGTGACCTGGCGCTTTTCATCTACTATCTGACCTTTGTGACTGAATACACGCAGTGGGCTGGCACGTTCCTGGCCCACTACATCCAGACCGGAGTAGCATTTCAACGTATGGATGCGCTGCTGCAGGGCGCGCCAGCTGAGCGGCTGGTCGCCCATCATCCACTCTACCTGCGCGGTCCCCTGCCAGCTTCCAACAAGAACACACTACCCACCACGCAGGATCAACTAACCACGCTCAGGGTCGAGGGGCTGAGCTACCGCTATCCCGATAGCGGGCGTGGCATCACCGGGATCAGCCTTCAGCTGCATCAAGGATCGCTAACCGTCATCACTGGGCGCATCGCCTCCGGCAAGACTACACTGCTGCAAGCACTGCTGGGTCTGCTTCCCAGAGACGAAGGGGAGATCTACTGGAACGGCCAGCAGGTACAGGACGCGGCCAGCTTCTTTGTACCACCGCGTAGTGCCTATACCGCGCAGATCCCACGCCTCTTCAGCGCCACGCTGCAGGAGAACATCCTGCTCGATCAGCCGCACAATCCTGAGCGGCTGCAGAAAGCCCTGCACACGGCGGTCCTGGAACCAGACATCGCCACACTGGAACACGGCCTGGACACGGTCATCGGCAGTCGGGGCGTCAAGCTCTCAGGTGGCCAGATCCAGCGCACGGCGGCTGCTCGCATGCTAGTACGTCCCGCCTCCCTGCTGGTCTTTGACGATCTCTCCAGTGCCCTCGACATAGAAACCGAGCATCTGCTGTGGGAGCGGCTATTTCAGGACCAACCACCCACCTGCCTGGTCGTCTCCCACCGCAAAACCGTCCTGCAACGCGCCGACCAGATCATCGTACTCAAAGATGGACAGATCGAGGCCAGCGGCACGCTGGCTGAACTCCTGGAAAGCAGCGCGGAATTTCAATATCTCTGGCATGGAGCCAGCAATTTTTGACATTGATAGCAAGATCATGTTACCTTGGTAGAGGTAATACATAGCGTAAATTGCTCATTTGTGAGCAGACAATGTAAAGAGCATAGAAGACAGCCGATGGTCATTTGTTGATGACCATCTTGATACAGGAGGACACAGATATGTGGCCATTTGATCAAAATCAACACCAGGTATACCAGCAGTATGCCCAGGCCTATGATACAGGCAACTTCAATGGATTCGATCCTATGCAAGCCATCAACCATTTACGCCAGTTTATTCAGGGTGCGCCACCCGAGATGCAGCAAAACATCTATCAGCAACACTTTGATCAGATGCCGTATGAGCAGCGCGCGATGCTGGCCCAGCAGATGCCACCGCAATACGGGGTTGATCCAGGCAATAGCTGGTCCATGGCTCAGGGGCTGATGCGCATGGGACAGGAACAGCCGCACCTGCTCCAGCAGATCTTCAGCCATCCCTTGCTGATGGGCAGTGCCGTAGCTTTAACCGCCCTGGTCGCCAAACATATGCTGGCCCAGCGTCAACAGCAGGGTGGCTATCAGCAGCAGCCGTACTATAACGATAATTTCCAGCAGCAGGGTGGCTTCCAGCAACAACCTTACGGCTATCAGCAGCCTTACGGCAATGATCAATATCAACAGCAGCCCTATGGTAATCAGCAGGGCTATCAGAATCAACCATACTATGGCAATCAGCAGGGCTACCAGGATCCACAGTATGCGCAGCAAGAACTGCAGCAGGAGCGGCAGCGTGAACAGGAATTGCGGCGCGAGCTGAGACAGGAAGAGCAAGAGATCGAACGCCTGGAGGGCAATGGTTACGGTAATCAACAACGCCATCATCATCGCCGTGAAGAATATTAAGTTTCTTTTGTGTGTTGGTGCTGTGGGGGCGCGAATGCGCCCCCACAGCACCAACACACAAAAGAAACCGATGTGGCCTGCTCGCATAGCGGCCACAGATAGTGGAGCGAGGCGCGGTGGTGTGCTATACTCGGGGGGAAATAATTCACCATCATCATGATGCATAAAGAGGTACTATGCCCGAGTATATATGGGGCCGCAATCCCATTTCAGAAACGTTACAGTCCGGTCGCCACGTTCAGCGTCTGCTGCTGGCCGAGGGAATCCGTGAGGCACCGGCCATCGCGACCATCTTGCAAGAAGCCAGGCGGCGCCAGGTTCCGATCGAGACCGTGCCGCGCCACCGCCTGGATCAGATCAGTCACGGAGCCGTTCACCAGGGCTGCATCGCCCAGGTTGAGGAGCGCAGATACGCCAGCGCCGACGATATCCTGGCCCATGCCGCGCAGAAACAGGAGGCCCCTTTTATCCTGATCCTGGACGCGATCCAGGATGTCAACAACCTGGGCTCCCTGCTGCGTACGGCCGAGGCAGCCGGCGTCCATGGCGTGATCATCCCGGAGCATCGCGCGGCCGAGGTCAACGCCACCGTGGTCAAAACGTCGGCGGGCGCCACCGAGCATATCCTGATCGCGCAAGAGACCAACCTGACCCGCGTCATCGACCAGCTCAAGAAAGAGAACATCTGGGTTGTTGGTCTGGCAGGTGAAGGAAAGACCCTCTACACTCAGGCCAATTTAACCGGGCCGCTGGCCATCGTGGTAGGCAACGAAGGAAAAGGATTGAGCCGACTCGTACGCGAGCATTGTGATGTGCTCGTCAGGCTACCGATGTTCGGACAGGTCAACTCGCTCAACGCCGCCGTAGCCGGAAGCATCTCCCTGTATGAAGCATTACGACAGCGTACCACCCAGAACGGAAAAAAGTAGGACGTGACACATATAACGATAACAGAGCGGTAAATGTAGACGTATAGATTACAGAGGATTTATCCCATTACACCAATTCATTCAACTACGTCTATTCCAATACAACGTTGTGTTCTCAGGAGTAATTCTAGTGTTCAAAACTTTCATCAAGGGTCTCAGCGTCTTATTTTGTGGCATGGTCGGGTGCGCACTTTTTATCTGTATCAATACACAGCCCGCGGCTTTTGCCAGCCCAGCTCACACGCAGGATGATCCAACGCCCACAGCGACGGCAACGGCAACCTATAATCCTGGCTTAACGCTCGCCCTGCCAACAGGAGGAACGCCCAGCGGGCGACCGGGGACCGTCATTCAATTGACCGGCACTGGCTTCCCTCCCAACAGCGGTGTGGCGTTCTCGATCGCGACAGATCCCAATCAGTGCACCAGCGGCAATGGCAGCGTAGGACCCCTCCAACCACAACAGCCCGCGACTGCCGATGGCAACGGCAACTTCACAGTTCAGGCCAGCTGGCCCGATGGCGCCAACCAACCCAACACCAAATATTACGTCTGCGCCAACGCGGCCAACACCCATGCGGCAGCTACCACGCCATTTACCGTCCTTGGTCAGCCCACGGTAGCCTCCTCCAATCAAACGGTCAACGCCGGCGACAAAGTAACTATCACAGGGCAGAACTGGCTTCCTCAACAAGGCTTAAATGTAGCGATCACCGCCGGTCAGGGCGGCAACACCATCGTCAGTGGGCAGACCAATCCGGATGCCAACGGCACCTTCACGCTGGACCTGACGATCCCTGCGGGTACCGCATCCGGCAACTACGGCATCAGCGTCGTCGGCCAGAATGATCCCAACCTGAAAACGTATCAGGACAACGCGATCACCGTCAACGCGCAGGCCACACCCACTCCCCAGGCCACAGCTACGCCCACTCCTACTCCCCAGCCAACGCCCACCTCTACCCCGACTTCCTCCACTAACAACAGCTCTTCCGGTGGCGGTGGCGGTAACCTGACCTGGCTCATCTTCTTATTAGGTGGTGTAGGAGTCGTCCTGGTCATCATCGGCCTGACCATGTACCTCTCCAATACCCACAGTAGTTGAGGGGGTGTCAGACACACTTTTTCCAGGGGTGCGTGAGTGCCCTCGTTCGGGCGGCCGCATACGCGGCCGCCCGTGTTTTATATGTAAATGAACGGGTTGCGCGAATGCGCAACCCGTTCATTTACATATATGTCATTTGTATCGTAGGTGCGCCCCTTGCGGGCGCTTGCCGCGAAGCGGCCCCGTACCCGGGCGCGCACGTTCCACCAACGGTACCATCTCCCCGATCAAAGGTGCCCGTACCTCACAGGGAGAGGCGTTTGAAGACGCTTTCGGGAATGGATTTGATGACCAGCATGATGATGCGCCAGTAGCCGGGTGTATAGGCAACGTCTTTGCGCCGCTTGATAGCGTCGTAGATGCCCTGGCCGACCGCCTCGGGTTTGGCGAAGAGCAGGCCCTGCTTCATGTGCGCCGTCATCGGTGTAGAGACGGTGCCAGGCTTGATCGTAACCACGGCCACGCCCGATTTCGACAGGCGGTTGCGCAGTCCCTGCAAGAAGGTGCTAACCGCGGCTTTGGCGGTGCCATAGACATAGTTGCTTGCGCGACCGCGATCGCCTGCCACAGAAGAGATGACCGCGATCGTACCCCGCTTCTGCTGCTCAAAATAGTTAGCACTCAGGGTCAGCAGCGAGATCACGCTCAGCGCGTTGGTGTTGAGCTCCTGCAGCGTCTCGGCTACGCTCAGCTCACAGGCCCGCTGATCACCCAGGGTACCATGCGCGATCAACAGCACATCCAGACCGCCCAGGGTGGCGATCGCCTGCTGCAGCATCGCATCGTGGTGCTCAAGCTGACTGAGATCCAGAGTATAGGTCTCGATGGCCTGCGCCCCACGCACCTTCAGATCAGCGGCTACCACCGCCAGCTTCTCGGCGGAACGTGCGACCAGGAAGAAGTCGGCCCCATCGCGGGCAAAAAACTTGGCTGTCTCGTGGGCCAGCGCGGACGTGGCCCCTACAATTGCTACTCTCATCGTCTTTATCGTACTTTCTTAGATATAGGTCGGAATGTTGCTATCGGTCCCCTGAGTCACACGACGCCAGAAGCTGGAGGAGAACTTGGGATCAATATACTGCTCAAACTCCTGCCACTGCGGATAGTACTTCTTAAAGGACTCAGGGCTCATGCGAGCATCTTTGGCTGGATAGAGGACGCCGCCGTTATCCTCAACGATGCGGTCCAACTCATTCATAAAGGTGCGCGTGCGCTCGCCATGATTGGAGAAGTCGAGGGCCAGCGTAATGCCGGGACGCGGGAAGGACAGCATGCCAGGCGACTTGATGTAGCCAAACTGCTTCAACACGGTCAGGAACGAACCCTCACCAGCCTGCTGGATATGGCGGATGCACTTTTGCATCGCCTCACGGCCATTCTCAAACGGGACCACAAACTGATACTGGAAGAAACCACGCTTGCCATAAATGCGATTCCAGTTATGGATGGCATCCAGTGGATAGAAGAATGGATCATAGGGCACGGTCTTGCTGACGTACTTCTCACGCTGGACATGGTAATAAGCCTCGTTGAACGCCTTCACCGTATATGTATTGAGCGCGAACGAAGGGAAATCGATCGGCACGGCCAGCGGCAGCTTCTTCGGCTTATATTTCTTCGCCAGATCAGGATCTTGATTGTGGTTGCCGCGCGAAAACTTGCCGCGACACAGCTTATCGCCACCGATCAAGAGATCCACCCACGACACAGTATAGTCATAATCTTTATCCGAGGCGGCCGAAAGCTCAAAGAACTCATCGAGCGACTCAAAGCGAATCGAGTCCATATCGATAAAAGGATTCACAATCTTGCGCAGCCGGAACTCGGCCCACAGGATCACGCCGGTCAGGCCCAGGCCACCGATCGTGGCGCGGAAAAGCTCGCTGTTCTGCTCGGGTGAACAGAGCAGGTGCTCCCCGCTTGAGCGCACCAGCTCAAATTTAGTCACGTGGCAGCCGAAGGTGCCGGCGGCATGGTGATTCTTCCCATGCACATCATTAGCGATCGCGCCGCCAACCGAGACAAATTTGGTACCCGGACTCACCGGCAAGAACCAACCACGTGGAACCGCCACCTGCAACACATCGGCCAGCGAGACGCCAGCCTCGCAGCGAATAATGCCTTTTTCTGTATCAAAAGAAATAAAGTTCTTAAGATGGCTCGTATCAATAGAGATACCATTTTCATTCAGACAGCTATCACCATAACTGCGACCATAGCCATAAGGAAGGATTGATTGATCCAGCGAACCAAGATCCGGCAGTTCATCGCGCCAGTATACCGGCACGACCTGGTTATTCTTGACCACTGGATAGCGTCCCCAGGATTGAGGTTGTTTATTTGCAGATCCCATAACTTATCTATTCCTTGTTCATTGTAGCGCGAATGAATATGTTTCACATTGTTGTTACGTTCATAATAACGTATAAGCGCTAACTCACGCTACGAATCAGCCCAAATGTATAGGTGAAGGGTCCAACGCTGCCTGCGGCAGCGATTGGAAGGAAATATGGTGTTGAATACAGGGGCCGACGAGGCCCCTGTATTCAACACGCAAAAAAGGATTACAGGTTGAGGATGCTGTGATTGACATCCTTACGCGTCTGCAGTGCTCACAGGTTTTTATAGAGATGATGAGGTCAGGGTGCACACCCTGGCACCATCATCTCTATAAAAATAAAAGAGGTTCAATAGAATTGTATTATGAGCTCTATTGAACCTCTTTGTGTGGAGCTTGTGGCTCCGGAGGTATATTAGCGACCGACCAGTGAAGCAAAGAGATTGAAGGCCGCGGGATTGGCGGCATTGATCACAAGCTGCACAATAACGGTCAGCACCAGCAAGGCGGCCGATGCCAGGGTGATCGAGGTGCCCAGACTCATCGAGGTCACCAGGCGACCCTCTTTCTGTGGCTCATCAAAGAACATAACTTTGATGATGCGACCATAGTAGACCACCGAAACGATACTGTTCAGCAGGGCGATAATTACCAGCCAGGACTGACCCAACTGCCAGGCCGAGGTAAAGATGAACACCTTACTGAAGAAGCCAGCCACCGGTGGAATACCTGCCAGCGAAAGCAGGCACAGGGCCGTACCAACACTCAGCAGCGGGGCGCGTCTCCACAGGCCACGGAAGTCATCGATCCTCTCACCACCGGTCATATTCGCCAGCGCAATGATGCCCGAGAAGGCACCCAGGTTGGTGACAACGTAGACCAGGATAAAGAAGAGCACCGCGGCGGTACCGGTAGCAGCAGCAGCCTGGTTCGTACGGGCCATGCCCACGGTACCGACCACACCGACCAGGATATAGCCGGCCTGCGCGATACTGGAATAGGCCATCATACGCTTGATATTGGTCTGGACAGCGGCCACAAAGTTACCCAGCGTCATGGTCAAAACAGCCACGATCGAGAGGATAACAACCAGGGGCACCATATCCACCTGCCACAGGCCACCATAAACCAGAACGCGGATCAGAGCCGCGAAGCCAGCCGCTTTCGAACCGACTGAGAAGAAGGCCGTTGCCGGTGTCGGAGCACCCTCGTAGATATCGGGAGCCCACATATGGAACGGAACCGCCGAGATCTTGAAGCCGAAGCCCGCGATCACCAGTACGTCCGCCACGATCACCATCAGGTTGCCATTGGTAAAGCTCTTGAAGGTATGCGCCAGTCCTTGCAGATCGGTGGTACCGGTCAGGCCATACAGCAGGGCAAAGCCATACAGCAGAATGGCCGAGGACATAGCACCCAGCAAGACATATTTGACAGCCGCCTCAGATGACTTGGTGTCGGAACGAATCAGGCCCGCCATGATATACAGTGGGAAGCTGGTCAGCTCCAGGGCGATATAGATCGAGATCAACTCACCTGTACTAGCCATGAACATCATACCCACGACCGACAGCAGCATCAACGAGTAAAACTCGCCATCCGCCTGCACGTACTTCCCAATATAGTCATAAGACGCCAGGATGATGACGGCCGCGATAATCAAGAAGATAATCTCAAAAAAGAGAGAATACTGATCCACCACCAGCATCTTAAAAAATGCGGTCTGGGGACCACTATAGGTAACAACCTGCGCGATGGTAAAAGCCGCAGGCACGATCAGACCTACCAGCGCGGTAGCCGCGATGACGATACGTTTCTTCGTAAAAAGATCAACGGCCATCACAACCAACCCTAACAGCACCAGGCTGATTTGAGGCGCCAGCAGGTAGAGATCATAAGGCTTAAACATAATTACTCCTTACCCCGCAGCGGGGCGATCCAGCTTATTTGTTAACCTGGCGGATCGCCCAGGCTGCTTAGGGGACCTCCCCTACTTTATCATGGTCACGGCCGTGTGAATAATCGGCGTGATACTACTCGAAATCATGTTAATCAGGGGCGCCGGATACACGCCAACAAACACGATCAGCCCGGCCAGAGCAAACAGCGGGACGAGCTCGCGTGCCGAGACATCTGGCAGCCAGTTCCACTTCTGTTTGAAAGGTCCAAAGAAGACGCGCTTGATCATCCACAGCAGATACGAGGCCGTCAGGATCATGGTAAAGACCGCGATCAACGTCGGGATGGTCCAGACGCGGAAGCTGCTGGTAAAGACCATATATTCAGCGACGAAGCCAGCCAGACCGGGCAGTCCCAGTGAAGCCATGGCCGCGAAAGTGAACAACGTACCCAGCATCGGCATACGCTTGGCGATACCACCGAAGACGGCGATCTCGCGGGTGTGGGCCAGATCATAGATGACGCCGACGCAGAAGAAGAGCATACCGGTAATGATACCGTGGCTAAACATCTGCAGGGTCGCACCGGTCAAAGCCACCTGGCGGAACGCCTGGTCGCCACCGGCCAGCGCGCCCGTAAACATCCCATTGCCTGCGCCAGCCGCGGCGGCCACGCCCAGCAGGATGATACCCATATGGCTCACGCTCGAGTACGCGATCAGCTTCTTCATATCCCTCTGCACCAGGCAGATCGCCGCGCCATACAGAATATTGATCACCGCGATCACCGCCAGCCAGCCCGCGAACTGCCCCAGTCCCCCAGGGAACAGGGTAAAGCAGAAGCGAATCAGGCCATAGGCACCCATCTTCAGCAGCACACCGGCCAGCAGTACGCTAACCTCGGTCGGCGCATCTGTATGGGCATCCGGCAGCCAGGTATGGAACGGGAACATCGGGATCTTCACCGCGAAGGCCATAAAGACCAGCAGGAAGGTCAGCAGCTGCAGGGTAACGCCGATGCCAAAGATCGACGTGGTACCACCGATCAGGTGCGTGGACAGATACTGCATATCGGAGCTACCGATATTAAAGTAGAGCAGGATAAAACCGGCCAGCATAAACACGCTACCAAAGAACGTGTAGAGCAGAAACTTCCAGGCTGAATAGACACGACCAGGAACGCCATGTTTGATCGCGTCACTGCCCCAGACACCGATCAGGATAAACATCGGAGCCAGCTCAACCTCCCACATCAGGAAGAAGAGGAAGATATCCAGCGCCATAAAGACGCCCATCACACCGGCTTCCAGAAACAGCATCATAGCCATGTAATCCTTGACGCGCTTCTTCTGCCAGCCACCAATTACGGCCAGCATCGTCAACAACGCGTTCAAGATCACCATCGGCAAGCTCAGACCGTCCACGCCGAGAAAGTATTGTACAGTAAAGCGGGACGAACCAGCCTGCAGATTAATCCAGTTCAACTTCACCTGGTCGGCCAGGTGGTTCAGATCGCCAAATCCGCTAATCCCACTGGTATTGAGAATGCGGAAGAAAATCCACATTGAAAGAACGAAGGTAGCCGCCGAAAAGGCCAGGGCCCACCAGCGCGCCGCTTTCGTCGGGAACACATAGACACCCACACCACCAATCACAGGCAGCAGGAGAATCCATGTAAGATCGCTCGTAAAAAACGACATGTCTTCTTATCCTTTACTTAATGCCTGTGGTGATCAGGACAACGACGACAATCGCTAAGACAGCCACACCGCCAAAGAAACCCAGCATATACGTCTGTACACGACCAGTCTCCACGCGACGGGCGCCAGCACCCAGGCCGGTCACACCACGTGCCACGCCATTGACGATACCATCGACAACGTAGACATCGAACAGCTGCGAAAGCTTAGAGACGCCACCCAGGATCAGGTAGTTGGTAATCCAGTTGTACAGGGTATCCATATAGTAGCGGTTATACAGAATGTTATGCAGCACACGCAGCACAGCGTTCGACTGCACAAACTGGTTAATCTTCACCAGCTCGATGCGGCCATAGACGGCCCAGGCAAAGACCAGGCCAGCCAGGGACACCACAACACCGATCCAGGTATCCAGGGTTCCCAACAAAGTCGGGATGCTTAAGTTCTGTACAGCCTCGGGGTTGACATTGACATACTGGTAGAAACCGGTCCAGTAGCCAGCGATGACGGAGGGGATCACCAGCAGCATCAACGGAATGGTCATGGTCAGGGGAGACTCATGAACCTCACCGGAACCGCGATATGGACCACCCCACAGACCCATGATCTTACCACCCTTACCACCGAATGCCAGGATGAAGGCACGCAACATATAGAAAGCGGTCAGAGCAGCCGTAATCAGGGTCAGGGCATAAATCACAGGATGACCATGCTCCAGCGACAGGCCGATAATCTCTTCTTTACTATAGAAGCCAGACATGAAAGGGAAGCCCGAGATAGCCAGTACAGCAACCAGCCAGGTGAAGGCGGTGATCGGCATGCGAGTCGCCAGGCCACCCATCAGACGTACATCCTGAACTTCTTTGTGCATGGCATGATGCAGACCATGCAGCACGCTACCAGCACCCAGGAAGAGCAAAGCCTTGAAGAAGGCGTGCGTAAAGAGGTGGAACATACCGGGGCCAGGGCCAAACTCAGGACCAGCCACGCCCAGACCCACGAACATATAGCCCAGCTGGCTGATGGTCGAGAAGGCCAGCACGCGTTTGAAGTCTGACTGCACCATAGCGATCGTAGCAGCGAAGAAGGCGGTAAACGCGCCGATCGAAGCCACAACATCGAAAGCGAACGCGGGAGCCGCGCTAAAGAGCGGGAAGGTACGGGCGACCATATAGACGCCGGCGGCGACCATGGTGGCCGCGTGGATCAGCGCGCTCACCGGGGTAGGACCTTCCATAGCGGAGGGCAACCATGTATGCAGGGGGAACTGCGCCGACTTACCGATCGCGCCACAGAACACCAGCAGCATCGCCACACCTAACAGGGTGGAATGATACAAAGGATTACCAGAAGTGATGCTCTTCTGAATCTGCGCGAAATCGAAGGATCCTGTATTCACAAACAGGATCATAATACCGAGGATAAAGCCAACGTCACCGATGCGGTTCATGATAAATGATTGCAGGTTCGCACTGGCAGGCGCGGGTCGCTGCTCCTCGGGTTTAGCGCGTTTATTGATCCAGAAACCGATCAACAGATAAGAGCTCAAACCGACCAGTTCCCAGCCACAGAAGATCACCAGGAAGTTCTGGGCGAAAATGATCAGCAACATCGAGAACGCGAACAAAGACAGGTAGGCATAAAAGCGCGCATAACCTGCCGAGTTCTCCATATATCCCTGAGAGTAAAACTGGACCAGCAATGAGATAGTGGTTACCACCACCAGCATAGCGATGCCCAGGCGGTCCAGGTGAAAGGCGATATCATAATGCAGATTGGCCACATTGAGCCAGGTATAAGAAAAGACCGAAGTACCGCTCTGGGGCAAAACGCTCGAAGTCATCGAACTGAACAGCAAGACCCAGGAATACACACAGGCGGCAAGCATAATCAGCAGCGCGGCATAGGCGCTGGCCTTCGCACCGGCCGAAAGACGAGGAACCTTAGGATCATCGTCATCATCCTCGGCATGCCCGACTCGCTCATCTCCATGGGTGCCCTGCGCCTCAACCCCGTGGGGATCGGCATGATCACTGGCATGGTCGCCATGGCCACCAGCATGAGCAGCCGGGGCCGTCTTGGGTCGGCTCAGCATATCCCATACCCGTGTACCGAAGATGATTACAGCGAAAGCGAGGAGCGGTGCAAACAAGATTGTCCACGATAATTGATACAACAACATCTGATCACCACTTCATCATATCGATCTCGCCAACATCCACCGTAGCACGCTTGCGATAGATGGCAATAATCATTGCCAGTGCAACCGCAGCCTCGGCCGCAGCAACAGTGATAATGAAAATAGCGAAGATCTGTCCAGTCAACAGCTCTTTATAAGCATTGACGGTATTAAAGTACGAAAAACCAACCATTGTAATATTGACGGCATTCAGCATAATTTCAATACCCATCAATACGGCAATGGCGTTGCGCTTCGTAATAGCGCCATACAGGCCAATACAAAAAAGCACGGCCCCCAGAACAACAAAATGATTAACTGTAAGCTGCATCCCCATTAATCCTCTCTGCCAATGACAATTGCGCCAACAATTGCGACCAGCAACACCAGTGATGCAATTTCAAACGGGAGCACATAGCTGTAATTAGTAGGGCTGTACAACAACTGGCCGATGCGCACAACGTTGTTGGGGAGCTGCTTTGCGACCTCTGACGCACTGACAACATTTTTTACAGCGTGCTGGCTCGTATTCACCGCATAGATGATCGCCACGCCAACGGCGGCACAGATCACAGCAGCCACAGGCCATAACCGATTGGTCGGATTGGTCTGTGTACGTCCTGTAATGCGCGTCAACATCAGCGCGAACAGGATCAAAATCGTTACCGCACCTACATAGATGAGGATTTGCACAATAGCAATAAATTCTGCACTGAGCAGGACATAAATACCGGCGGCCATGGCGAAGACCATAACCAGAGCCAGAGCGCTATGCACAATATTACGAAGCCCCACCACCAGCAATGCGGCACCCACCAGGATCACGGCGAAGATCCAGAATAAGAGGGTGGCTAAATCCATAAAAAAACATACCTCCGGATTATATCAGATATTATTGGATCGTAATTTCAGACTCAAACCAGAGGGAGAAGATTACACATCCTTACATTGGTTAATTCTGCTAATTGTATTGTATCTCATTCTACGACGCCCCGGGCATGACAAGATAAGCCTATGTCCTAAATGGGGGGATAGAACGCGTGCATAGTCCCTTTGGGATTCTAACAAAACCTGAGACTGGTGACAAGGGGAAAAAAGTTCCATTGCGCCACCATTAGTCAGACAATCAGCACCTTCTCCAATTACCCGTTGCTTACGCTATCCCTGCCATTTGTAAAAATAACTCTACAATAGCAAGATATCAAATAGGCTACCATCATACCTACTAAATAGCGGTACACGACACGTAAATGAACCAGGTGTGCTATAATTTGTCGTAAACATACATAGTTTCATTTTAAAAGGGCGTAATTGTGGCATGAGCTTAACACATACATCTCTCGATCAAACTCAACCTGATATAGTACGATGCAAACGTTGCAATGCGGAACTGCCACCGTCGGCAACTTTTTGCGGACGATGTGGTGAGCGCGTCGAGAAACAGGGAGGCGATAAGTCATCTCCCAAAAACGCCGACATCACTGATCGCTATCGTATCACTTCATTGCTGCGGCGACAAGCTCCAGCGCAGGTCTTAATGGCCATTGATACACAGCAGCAACGCCCGGTCATCATCCATGATATTGATATCAGTTCACTTGACGAGGAACATCGAGCCCTGGCTATCGCGGCGTTACAAAATGAATACGACGTGCTGCGCCGGCAACGTATTCCAGCGGTGACACCGCTGGTCGATCTACGCTATTTCAATGGACATCTATACGTCATCTCCGGATGGCCATTCGCGCTGGTCAGCAAAAACGGCACCAGCAACACTTCGCAGCTACGGATCTCAACCCTGCAAGATATCCTGCAAAGTGGTATTGGCCTGCCCGATGAGCAGACAGCCATCGCCTGGGTCTATCGCCTGAGCCGGGCGCTTGAGCAGCTACACCGCTCGGAGATCCTACTCGGGCAGATCGATCCCCAGACTATCCTGGTCAGTCAGCATGACTATAGTGGAGAGCCACTCCTCATCATCGCCTGGATACCTGATCTGCTACGCGAACTCATTCCCCAGCCATTGAACCATGCCAATCCTTCTCCGTTTTGCGCACCAGAGGTACTGCTGGGCGATATTGAGCCGCGTTCAGATATCTACAGCCTGGGCGCCATTCTCTATCTGTTATTGACAGGCATTACACCCGATGATGCCAATAAACGCCGTCACCGTCCACTGCCATCGTTGCGCGATCTGGATGCGCGCAGCAATAGCACATTAGATATGACGGTCATGCAGGCCCTGGCCATGGAGCGAGAGCTACGCTATCAAAGTGCCAGCGAATTCACAGAAACGCTGCAGCGCTTCCTACCCCGACCCACCATCAATCGCTCAGGCGATCCCAATAGCCCGCAAGCCAGCAATGAGAAAAGTGCTCTGTCGAGCGCGCCTAACATGGCCGATAATAAAAGTGACACAGATAATGAGGTAGCGGACACCGAGGAAGCGGATGATAAGACCATTTCGATGATCCCGCTTCAGGCCCGCATGGCCCGGCGCTACCTGTCCAGGATCAAAACAAGCAATCTGAGCCTGGCAGAAGTATCAACCGGGGAGGTGCCAGTGGAAAAAGGCGCGGCACAACAGAGACAGTTCCAGGTGGACCAATCTACACAACAACATGATGAGAAACCACTTGCCGAGGAGCCCGAGGTTATGAATACAGGTACAGTAGAAGAAGAACAGGCAGTGGAGTCCGCAGGCACTGAAATCGCCCACGACCCACAGAACACCACGCCTGATGTCAGCCAGAGCGAACAGAATCTACAAGGCGAGGCCGCCGCGCCAGACCAGAATGAATGGGGGGCGCAAGAAGGTATCCCCGCCGGGGAACAGCATATCCAAACGGCGAACGAAATACCACCCCAGGATATCTCCCAGATGTCGACGATTCTGATTAAAAAAGACTCACTTAGCGCGGAACTGATAGCGCAGGCCGCGCTGGTGGATCACCCGGTTGATAATGAGCAGGCCAGCAATACCGAACAGGCGCAACATAGTGAAGAGGCAATGCACGAGCATAAAGACTCCTCGCTGACACACTTGAAGAATATCATCACCGGTTCTCTACCAGCATTGCCCAAACTGCATATACCCAAAACGCCGTTGCTGAGTAGGGAAAGCACGGGGGATCTCAAGGGACAGGCTGACGATTCATTGCTGAAGCGGGTCCAGCGTTTCATCCTGGGCGAACCTCAGCAGAACACATCTGCGGCGGCCTTGATTGAGACGCCGATGCGTGTCCAACCTAACCAGGGCTACTCCATTCGCGTCAACGTCCTGGGACGCGATAAGACTAACGGTGATCAGATAAGTGGTGGATTGAGCGCCCTTGGCGAAGGGGAAACGGTTCATATCGAGGTCCGTTCAGCGCTCTATCAGAACTACGCCTATATTGTCCAGCAGGCCGACGTCACCATACCAGGAACCGGCTATGTCGCCGAAGTCACAATGCCCATGCAGGCCCTCAGCAGCGGACCAAGCGGTAGACGCGAACGCCTGCATATCTTCTTTATGGATGACAATCGCAGCCCTCTGTATGAAAAACCTTTTGTCATCGAGCTGTTCGTCTCCCACCTCGTCCAGAGTGGCCGCGAAGGACATAATGTGCTGTCAATACCGTTATAGGTGGGAAGTTTCCCGCCTATAACGGTATTGACAGCACAGGTGTTCCTGTTTTAATGAAGATATGGAGAGGGGACCTGTGTGGTGTGCAGTGCACACCACACAGGTCCCCTCTCCATATCTTCATTATTAATTTCTTATCCAGGGATGACGGGTGAGTTTCCGAATAGGAAGATAGTTCCACCCATCATGGCATAGAGCAGTATCATCAGCAGGCCCTCAAGCCAGACCAGTTCGCCGTCTTTGGTGACTTCGCTGAAAAGGAAGGTGGCCAGGGCGAGTACAGCCAGCTCAACCAGGCTAAAGATCAGGTCGAGACGGTGCGGCATAAAGAGGCTGACCAGGACCAGGATGGGGGCCATCAGCAAAGCGATCTGGATCGATGAGCCTGCTGAGGCCGACAAAACCATTTCCATGCGCTTATCCAGGGCCATAGAGATGGTATTGAAGTATTCTGGCAGACCACCAATCAATGGAATAAAGATCAGGCCTACAAAGGCGGCGTTCCAGTGCAGCACCGCCGTCATCGGTTCAATCGTCCCCACCAGAATCTCTGAAATGATGGCGACACCAACAGTTGCCAGGATCAGCAGGAGCAGACTTCTCCACAAAGGAACCTGTTTGGTCTCTTCATCTGGCTTCTTCTCCTCGGTAGCAGGCTGTGCCTGATTCCGCTTAAGAGTCAGGGACGATTCTAGCAGATGGCTCTTCGAGGCGTTTTTTCCATTGGTAGCGCCTGACGCGTTGCTCTGCTCCGCGACCACTCCGGTGCCATCTTGTGCTTTGTCCTGCTCCGCCACCGCTCCGGTGGCTCCGGCGGCTTTTCCTGTCTCATGGGCAACGATCGCATCAACGGTGCCATCGATGCGCCGCAGCACGCCGCTCTTACCCGCAACCTGGCTCTGTGCCAGATGCTGGCGATAGGCAAGCAGGCGCATGATAGCGGCCGCCGAACGTGCGCCCACCAGCGGATCAATCTCCACCTCGTTCTCTTGAGGTTTATCACCCAGGCGGAAAACGCTGAACAGGATCGACGCGACATAACCGATCAATAGCATAACAGCGATCGCGTCCGACAGCATCACACCGCGCTCAGCAACCATCGATTGATTGGCACGTGTCGCAAAGATTTCAGCGATCGTGGGCAACAACAGACCACCGATCGAGAGCGCCAGTAAAGATGCGTACTGGCTGGCGGGACGCGTCTCAAAACGCAAGCGACCATTTTTAAAGCCACCGACACAGACGGCGACCCCAAAGACCAGCAAGAGATTTCCAAGTACGGTACCGATAATGGTGGCGCTAACCACATCGACCAGGCCCTTGGTAAGCGAGATAATACCGATAATAAGTTCGGTCGCATTGCCAAATGTCGCGAACAACAGACCACCAATGCGCTCACCTGTATGTTCCGCCACCTCTTCCACCGATTGACCAATCAGAGCGGCCAGGGGGACAATGCCCAGGGCAGCAATCACAAAAAGCATCCATGAAGGGATATGTATAAAGGGAACATATTCAAGCACAACAGCCAGAACAGCAAAGATCAATAAGAAATATAACCAGCGCGGCATTCCATTCCTCCCAAATTATCCTGGATAGAAATCCATACGTTGTATACGCACGGTCAAGCAGTAGAGTTACAGCCGCCCGGTTGGTCATGCTGTTTTTCAGCATGACCAACCGGGCGTGGGGACGCCTGCGTTCCCCATTATTTTTTCTTTAAAGCGTATCAGACTCTCGTCACTCTGCGGGCGCGTGGTCGCCCCCGCACGCGCGGCCGCTACGCGGCCGCACTGGTTTTGTGTGTTCGTGCATGGGGCGCGCTGATGCGCGCCCCATGCACGAACACACAACGGAATTCTGAGCACCGAAGGTGCAAAAAACCATGCAGGCTGCAGGCCATCATCATGAGAGTCAGACACTCTCTTATATGCAAGTGCAACAAAGGCGCAGATGCAAGTGCAACAAAGGCTCAGATTCGCCTTTGTTGCACTTGCATATAAAACAGGTGCGGCCGCGTAGCGGCCGCCCGTGCGGGGGCGCTCATGTTCGCAAACATAAGGAGAGTAAGACCTATTTATAGGCTAAAACACCACAGCTGGTGGTCCAACCACTGACAACTCTTGTCAGAAGTAGTAAACTTTTGCCATACTTTCAATGGGGAAACAAATCTCAAGCATTGTCCTTACAAATTACTTAATAAGGGTTTTTCTGATGAAACGTAGTTTATTAGCCAGGCTGCGCTCAAATGGCATCTATTACATTATTGCCGGCCTGCTTTTGCTGTTAGTCATACCGCTCTACCAGGTCCTCTTCCTGGGACCCACGGGCTTTAGCGCCGCGCTAGACGCCACCGGCCTGGGACGCTACACAGCCTACCTGGCCTGGATCAGTAGCCATAGCCTGCCGTTCTTGATCTATCGCGCGCTCTTGCTATGCGCCTTTTTGCTGCTGATATCATTTCCGTTTAACCTGAATCGCATTATTGTCGCCCAGGAATTGATGGCGCAACAGGAACGCGAGGAGGAAGAGCGCCGGACCGAGACAGAACAGGCTGATACCGCCGATAGCGAGGAAGAAGAGGAGGAGGATGGACTGCCAGCATATCCATGGCGTGGTAAAGGATTCGTTGTGCTGGCGGCCTGGCTGGGTGTAGTCGGGCTCTCGATTTATTTACTGGGTACCGCGGCCAGCAGCATCTACTTCATCCTGGTTGCCAGCAGCACTGGAGCCGCCCTCCAAAATAGCATCACAACCATCGCGCCCATATTTTCCATCATCACCAATGTACTGGGCACCGGTCTGCTGGGATTAGGCTGTCTGTTCTTTGGCGCCATGATCGCGCGCACCGGCAAGAATCTCTGGCCGGGAGCCTGGGTCGCCTTTGGCTACGCCTCGCTCTTCATCGGAGCCATGCTCTCTATCAGTGCGGTAGCCGTGCTTAGCGCCGCGGGCAGCGGTCAGAGTACCCTGACGACCATCGCCACCCTGCTCTTCGCGATCTGGATTATCTGGCTGGGAGCCATGCTGGTGCGCCTGAAGCCGGAACCGTAAATTCGTAAATTAATCGGACGCGAAGTCCGAACTTATGGAAGAAGGGGATTTTATTTATGCTTAATGATCCGGTGCTGGTGAACGATTGGCATGTCGTCGCACGGGTAGAGGAGGTGCAGGAAGGGAAGACCAGAGCGGTCCGCCTGCTGGAAGAGGACCTGGTGCTCTGGCGCGTAGGCGGAAAGGTCTGCGCCTGGCAGGACCTGTGTGTCCATCGGGGGACCAGGCTCTCGCTTGGCAAGGTTGAGCACGGGACCCTGGCCTGTCCTTATCATGGCTGGGTCTATAATCAAGAAGGTCAATGTATACGCTACCCCGCCCATCCCAATCAGCAGCCATCAGAGCGTGCGCGGGCCAGGGTATACCAGGCTCGCGAACGATATGGCTGGATCTGGGTCTGCCTGGGAAAGGCGACCAGGGATATTCCGCATTTTCCTCAATGGGAGGACGCCAGCTATCGCAAGGTTCACTGCGGGCCATACACATACAAAGCCAGCGCGCCCAGGGCAATTGAAAACTTTCTGGATATTACGCACTTTCCGTTTGTGCACCAATCATACCTGGGAGATCCCGCACACGCTGAAGTCAATGATTACCAGGTAACAACTGATGAGGATGGTATCACGGCCAGCAACATCACCGTCTGGCAACCTGATCCCGATGGTCGCGGGCAAGGGGCCTATGTCTCCTATACGTATCGCGTGTATCGGCCGCTGACGGCTGGATTTGTGAAATCTTCGGCGGGTCCCCACTTTGCCATGTTCTTCACCATCACGCCGGTAGCGCCCAATCTTTCACATGCGTGGGCATATGTAGCTATGGATTATAGCGATCTCACCGAGAGCGAAATCCAGGGATTTCAGAACCTGATCACTATGCAGGATGTGCCGATCGTAGAATCGCAGCGGCCAGAACTACTGCCCCTGGACCTGCAGGCCGAACTACATCTGCGATCAGATCGCACCGCCATCGCTTATCGCAAATGGTTAGGGCAACTGGGATTAAGCTTCGGGACAGCTTGATCCCAATTCACATAACTGATGGGTCATATCTCTGCTGTGCTGGTACATAAAATAGATATAGGCCCACCAGATTATTTCCCATCTTCTCTAAACTGGTGGAGCACGGTATAGCCGGCGCGCCAGCATTCAATGGCCTCAGCGTCTCGGCCGAGTTCTTCCAGAACCTGCGCCCAACCACCGTAGATCTCAGCCTCATCGGCGTAAGCCTGGGTTGCGGCCAGGCACGTCTTAGCCTTCTCATACCAGGAAAGGGTCTCTTCCAACAGCTGGCGACGCCGGGTCCCGTCCTCGTGGAGAGCCGCTGCATACGTCACCTTGGCGATCACATGATAGACGCGCCCCTGCATATGCACATCATCGGTCTGCTCCATCGTCGTCAGGGCCAGCTGACAATAGCGTCGGGCCTCCGTCAGGCGCTTCTCCGCCAGACGCACCTCTGCCAGGGCGGCGCAGTTCAACATAGCCAGCGTTGGTCCCTGATAACTGGTTGCCATGGCCAGCGATTCAGTATAGTGGTCAGAAGACTCGCGATAATTGCCCATCTGCATACAGACATGGCCGAGCATATTGTGCATGCGCGCCGCCATCTGCTGATCATCGCGCGCCATATACAGGCGCAACGCCTCCTGGCCGGCATTGTACGAATCAACAAGCTTATTCATCGCACGATAGACATCGCACAGGCCATAGTAGATATCGGGCAGAGCCGTTTCATTACCGTAGTGATTGCAGAGGCGTATCGCCTCTTCGTAGTGCTCAAGGGCTGGAGTATATAAACCACGCATCAGACACGTCATGGCCAGGTAGTAACGCGCATGGATACGAACCACCGGCAGATGAACACGTCGATCGTGTAGTACCTTCAGGCAACGCGTAAAATGAAGAGAGGCATCCTCATAAGTTGAAAGGTTCACCGCAGCCATTCCCAGTCGTAGCAACGCCATCGCATGGCGCTCACGCTCCTGTGGTGTCTCTACAGCCAGGCGTTCATCCATTCCCACCAGAAGTGGTGAAAGTGTATTGAGCGCCTCCTCCCACTGTTGGCGCTGAATATAACACCAGCCAAGCAGATACGCTACTTCTTGTTGCTGCTTCTCATTATCAAGCTGCATGCTTTTCAATACGTCCAGAGCCGCGTCATATCTGCCTTCTTCCACCTGGAGTCTGGCCCGATAAAGTAACATCCTGTTATCCGCATTCTGTGTCACTAGCGCATTCCTCCCTTAAAAATAAGAGCAATTATAACACATCTAGTCTCATAGGTACACATATCACTCATGATGCGATATATTGTTTAATGGATTGATAAACCAGTGGATACCAAACTACCGTTATGCAAAATAAAACACCCTAAACCTATATTTTTATCTTATTAATAGACCAAAATAAATGAGGATTATTAAAACTTCACCAAAACTTTATCCTGTAAGGGATGGACGGGCAAAGAGTTAAAGTGTAAGGAGAAAAATTGCATGGAGAGTAACATAGAGAGCATATAAAAATACAACGGGAGTCTTGCGCCCCCGACACCGCGCCCACAAAGTGTCGAAGAGATTCCCGTTGACAACAGTATAGCGTAATTCCATTCCTTACACAAGAAGATAGGACTTATGGGAGGATAAACTGTTCAAATAACATAAGAAGAAATGCTGGCTTACAGCTATATTTGCTGCGTAATAGCATAACATATATTATAGCTGAGTATAATTCATTCGGCACCGGTAGCCAGAAACTCCTACTTAAATAAGTAGCCGATAAGGGTAGGCAAATACAATTCTTGCACGAGATATACTGTCGTGATAGACTGTCGGAAGAAAACAGACCCTTGTTTCGAAAATGATAGATATTGAAAATTATCATTTTCTCCGATTGTTTATACTACAATGTTTGCTTATCAAATATATGTCGAAAAAATAACAACGTCGTACGTATTACAAAATGCACATCATAGCGTAAGTGAGCAGACTCATGCTGTGCATCTGTATAATGCGTATTTGTGTAGAGGAACATATTGTGGATAACGAACCTGGAATCAGCCGAAGGAGAAGCCTAGTGCAGAGGAATTTGCGCACAGGAGATCAGTTTGCAGGACGCCGTGTTGTAACTATCGGCGGAGGATCAGGAACATTTTCACTCCTTTCCCATCTCAAAAAATATCCATTTAATATCACTGCTGTGGTCAATATGTCGGACAGTGGCGGTAGCTCACGCCGGCTCATGGACGAGTTCCGCCGCCAGCTGCCATTGGGCGATCTCCGCATGTCACTGGTTGCGCTGGCTCGTAACGGAGCCCTGTGGCGAGAAGTATTCATGCATCGCTTTGAAAAATCCGAAGATGCCACCGAACCCAATGCTATTGGGGGAGTTGGCGGACATAGCCTGGGCAATCTTATTCTGAAGGGTCTGCAAGATATTAACAATGAAGATCTTCTGCTGGCCATTGAAGATGCGCAAGAGTTACTGGATACCGCTGGCAACGTTGTGCCTGTAACCCTGGCTCAAACCACTATTTGTGCTGATCTTGAAGACGGCACCGCGATATGCAGTGAAACAGAAATAGATACACGAGGAGAAAAACATCCTGGTCCGCTGTCACCCATTCAAAATTTGCGCCTGATACCCGGAGATGCACCCGCTTGTCAGCAAGCGGTTCGCGCCATCCGCCGCGCTGACACCATCATCATTGGTCCCGGCGACCTCTATACCAGTCTCTTACCCAATCTACTGGTGACGGAGATTGCCCGCGCGGTACGCGAATCTGACGCGGAAAAAGTCTATATTTGTAACCTGATGACAAAGCACGGTGAGACCGATAACTACAAAGCATCGGATTTTGTCAATGTGATTCACCATTATCTAGGTGCGCGGGTAGACCGTGTCCTGCTGAATAACGGTACCTTTTTGCCAGAGGTTCTAAGCGCTTACGAGGAAAAAGGAAGCATGCCGGTACAGGTTGATCAGCAGCAAGTGGAGCGCATGGTTCCCAGCGTGGTTGTCGGGCGCTTTAATCTGGAAGGTGATTCGCTGGCGCGTCATGATCCTGAGCGCGTTGTGCATGCTATCTTTGATAATGTGATTGATTAAAATGGCAATTCTTCATTGCTATGGTGAGGGAGATATGAGGGCAAGCGTCATATTTCCCTCACCATAGCAATTATTTTTTATTCAGATCAGGGGCGCCGAAAAAACACACGCCCTTCGCAGAGGCCGGCCAGGGCGCCGACGAGTGAAAAAAGGGCGATATGGCGGTGCAGGTTCGCGCTCCAGATAAAGACACCGCTGGTTAATAAAATATAACTGAGGATAGCCAGTACCGATCCAATAAAGGGACGCGTGAACCAGGTAATAACGATAAATGTAGGGGGGCGATCTATCTGCAGGCGGCTCAGGGTAACGATGCAACTGATACATCCTCCTAAAAGTCCATACATCATAACTAGCCAGGGCACCCCCAGTGGTTCGAAGCTTTGATTAAACACCCCATTGGCCACACCCAATCCTTGAATGATGGCGACAATCAACACGATCAGCAATAGCGCAACCAGGTAGATGGCGAAAATCATCAGCCAGCGTTGTGTCTGCAGCGTGGACTGTGGCAGAAATGAACGTGGAATAAGGTTAGCAGAGGGCAGAAGTGATTCTTTAAAAACGGGCAGGGGCTCGGTATTATGTTCATTCGCGGTCGCTGTTTCACTTCCTGAACCAGACAGCATGTCCGCTGGCAGATGGGCCGAACGTAGCTCCGATACATGCGAGGAATGCAGTCCGGCCACCTGAGATGAATGAGAGATATACTGACCAAGGGGGCTATTGTGCATGGTGCTCTCCTCTGAAGCGCTATTCATGGCGCTGACACGTCGTGAGCGCTGACCCATGAAGTGTTCCCCGGCTGATTGCTCACCCTCAAGATTTACACGTTGCTCCCATAATCTCTGAATATAGCTTTCAGGTATTTTATGCTTGCGCGCGATCTGCGCCAGGCGCTGCATAAAAGCCGGATCACCGGTCCCCTGTTCAGGCAAAGTAAAGTGCAGCTGCTGATAGGCGAGATCGGTTGCGACATAGGTAGTACTGGTTATCTCACGTTCCCGATAAGATTCATGGACCGCCACCTGGATCCCCTTAAAAAACTTCTGCGGCGTGATTGCGGCATGGATAGTATCAAGCAACGATGGGTCGTTCCCGTTTGGTTCAGACACCCGGCGAGGGATGCGATAGAGCACGCCCCATACCTCCGCGTCGGGCTCTAAACTGGGGCTGATCGCGACGATGGTGGGTCCGGTACTGCCATGGATACGCTGGGCGCCAATCACGAATGTATAGCCCTTAAGGACTGCGGGGCCATACAACAGGGCCAGGCCATCCAGTCGTTCGGGACTATTTAAAATCGCGGCGTCCATTTCCAGGCCATATTCAAATAGCCAGATAAATTCCTGCTCCTCTTCGACGGGACCGGGTTGGCTGGTAGAGACCGGGGCCAATGCTTTCTCGCCATCAGACTCGCTGATCTCTTCGGGTAGGGGAGGCGCCGATGGTGCTTTCGAGGGAAAGGGAGGCGCGATCTCAGGCCGATTCTCGGCTGGATACTGGCCTCCAGAAGATATCATCATCTCATATGAAAGTGGGCGCGGAGTATTGCTACGTACAATCGGCACGCCAGGCACGACCTCTTCTCCCGATTGCCGCTCGGCGGCCGGTACCGATGTTTCTTCCCGCTGCTCCTGCGCCTCTTCAGACTTTTTCTGCTGTTTATGCTCCATTTTGATTGCAACCTCCTTCTATTCACATGCCCACCAGTCAATCAAAATTACAGCTTCTATCATGCTAAGATACTCATAATGCCCGTATCCACCAAATCAATAGGACTAATGGGGCAAAGAGAAGGCAGATAGCGAAACAGATCAGGAGCCAGCAAAACCCGTTCCACAAGGGTAGGATAGGTCAGACCATCGGCATGTGCTCGATGGGGAGATCCTGCTCCTCTGAATGCGTCCTGCGAGCCAGCAAACGACGCATGGCGACTCCGATGCGACGCACACCCTCGGTAATATGCGCCTCTTCAGGAGAGGCAAAACTCAGGCGAATATAGTGGTGTCCGCCTCCGTCAACATGGAACAGATCACCACAAACGAACGCGACCCGTTCGTGGGCCGCTTCGCGCAACAGGTGTCGCGCCTGCATCCCATGAGGCAGACGGCACCAGAGATGCATACCACCGGTAGGCGGATAGGCACGTCCCCCCGAGGGCCAGTAGGTCGCGATAGCTTCTAGCATCAGATTCAACTTATGTTGATAGCACTGGCGTGCCCGCGAGAGATGTCCATCCAGCAGATCGCGGCGTATCAATTCCGCAATAATCCACTGTCCTAACGCATTCGTATTGAGGTCAAAGGTTTGCTTATATAATCCCATGCGCTCAATCACGGGTTCGGGAGCAGCCAGCCAGGCCACGCGCAAACCAGGGGCCAGCATCTTCGAATAGGTGCTCAGATATAAGACATTGCCATAGGTATCCAGGGACTTCAGGGGCTGGGATGGCTGCTCGCCAAAGTAGATCTCGCCATAAGCATCGTCTTCAACGATAGGAACCTGGTAGCGCCTCGCCAATTGCAGCAGGCGTCGGCGCCGCTCAACGGACATCACTACACCAGTAGGATTCTGGAAGGTCGGCAGGGTATAGATGAAACGCGGCTGACGGCGAGCCAGGATCGCCTCCAGCAGATCCACACGCATCCCCTCACTATCGGTGGGGATGCCAATAATGCGCGCACCCAACGCCCGAAACATCTGGATCGCACCCAGGTAGGTTGGCACCTCGACCACAACTTCATCGCCAGGTGAAAGTAGGAAACGCCCCAGCAATCCCAAACCCTGCGTGGAACCCGAGAGGATCAGGATGTTCTGCACATCTACGCGCACGCCGCGGGTGCGCATGCGAGCCGCGATATGGCGGCGCAAGCTTAAGAGGCCGTCAACCGGGCAATAGCCCAGCGCACTGCGTTGAGCTTCAAGCGGGCTATCGGCCATAATCGACCGAATCAGGTCGGCCGGCAACATATCGGCGGAGGGTGTCCCCTGGGCCAGCGAAATAATCTCTTCCCCGGCTTTCAGCGAGGTTAGTTCGCTTACCGCGCGCGTGTCGCGTCCGATAAGTGAATCCTCATTTGCCGCCAACCCCAGCAACCAGGAGGGTGTGGTCTGATCAAAATAGTCCTCCTCCGGACGAAGAGAGCCACGCTTCACCAGTGTTCCCCGTCCTACATGTCCCTCAATCAAGCCCTCGGCCGACAAATCGTTATAGGCATTCATGACCGTTGTACGGTTTACGCCCAGTTCCCGAGCCAGCGTACGTTCAGGAGGGAGGCGCGTCCCCTCGGGCAGTTCGCCAGAAAGGATCGCCTCGCGCAACCCCTGGCTGATCTGCCGATAGAGCGGAATACCATTTGAACGCTCAAGATGGATAAACGAACGAATGGATGCCATAAACAAAGGCAATGGCTGATAGTTGGTCTGTGCCTGTCCCATGTCTTCCTCCCAATTGGCTGTTGATATCAACAGTGTAACCAATCCAATCGCTACCCCACAAGAGCCAATTAAAGGCAGCAAGCACCCAGCCAATTGTAAGAGCAGGTCTTACAATTGGCTGGGGGTGCTTGAGCACCCCCGCACTCGCGTCCGCTGCGCGGCCGCGTTAGTTTTTATATATGGGAGCTAGAGGTGGAGGGCGCCTCAGCGCCCTCCACCTCTAGCTCCCATATATAGACTGGTGTGCACTGCTGATACCGCACTAGTATTTATAAGTTGGGGCAGCAGGGCGCCTCAGCGCCCTGCTGCCCCAACTTATAAATACTAGTGCGGCCGCGCAGCGGCCGCGCGTGCGGTGATACGCACGTGCCCCTATAAGACAGGAGTAAGACACTCTTTTTTAGGAAGAGAGAAAGAAGCCCAAAACGACAAAATTGAAAAATAACGATGCGATCTAGCTGGGAGTATCCAGGGGGCTGGAGGTTATGCTACACTAAATCGCATCGTCTAACCTATCAAAAGACGAATAGCAACCCATATCAGTTAATTTTTTTCTTTATGTAAAGTGAAGTAATGGTGTATGGAAACAGTTGAACAACGTATTCAGCAGGTATGCGAAGATCGCGAACATGGCTCCCGCTGGCTGGTCAAAGAGACGATTACAATTCTGCGCGACCTGGCGCGGGATGAGCAGCGTCCAGCATCCGAACGCCTGCGGCTCCTGGCCAGCGGTGCCCGGCAGATCGTTCAGGCCCGACCGGCCATGGGGGCGCTCAGCAGCGCGGTCGGACACGTCATACAGGCGCATGAAGAAGGATTGGAGGCCATGGGGAAGGCGGCTCAGCAGTTACTGGACGACTATGCATCGGCGACCGGGCGCATGGCCGAACATGCACGTCCCTATGTAAAGGGGCGACTGATGACCTGCAGCATCTCAGGAACCGTTTTAGAGGTTCTGGTAGCACTGAAGGATCAGATAGAACATGTCACAGTGCTGGAGGGCCGTCCTCGTTACGAAGGGCGCGCCATGGCCCAGGCCCTGCATGAAAAAGGGATTGCGGTCACCATCATTACCGATGCACAGGCGGATATTTTTTTGCCACAATGCCAGGGTGTGGTCGTAGGGGCCGATAGCCTCCTGATCAACGGAGATTTGCTGAATAAAGCTGGAACCACGCTACTGGCCTGGGCCGCCCGTGGGCACGACGTCCCTTTTTACGTCCTCAGCGAGACGCTTAAGATCTCACCCAAACGCTGGCACGAGCACGATCCAGCACGCATAGCCAGCAACCTGGCGCTTCTGGAAGAGAAAGAGCCTCAGGAGGTTTTTGCCGATGCTCCATCCGGCATTCAGGTGCGCAACTTCTACTTCGACCATACCCCCTACCGGCTCTTGACGCACGTCATCACGGAAAACGGCTTGCTAGACAGAAGAAGAATTCGAGAGATCGCGGTCACGACCAGGGCTAATGAACGGCTGCTATCGAAGTGGCATCCATAGGAGGCAACCTTGCCCTGTCCCACTTTTTTCAGCTACAATACTTCAACAGGTAGTGCATTCTCAGCAAGACTGTGCCAGCCAGGCGTAAAAATGATATATAAGTGGATGGGTACAGGGAAAGGTCTAATTATGTACTTGAGGAAAGAAGAAGGGGATTGGGAGGTAACATCAAATGGTTTGTATGTGGCAACGCGAGGCTATCTTATTCGTCGCGGCTTCTGCTGCTCCAACCGCTGTCGAAACTGCCCGTACATCAACTGGCATAACAGTTCCCACTGGCAACCTCTCCCGGCCGAATGCATTAAACGCACGCGGGTCTCACCCAGATCGATCTGCGCCGCCCAGGCCCTGCTGGCCTATCACGAGCAGCAGCTCACGGATAGTCCACCTGAGGAGAGGACAAGGCATCAGGAAATGATTGCCCACTATACACGCCTGCTCACCCAATGGGGAGACAAAAAATGAGGAAGGCCAATACAGTGTTGGCTCTTCCTCATCATTTCAACCAGGTCAATACAGGTTATGGATGCCAGATAAAAGAGACCCCCGGGCCCGGTTGATACGTATTCCAGGAAAAGACTCCCCAACCGACAACATTCCAATTGGTGGTGGCCACCGAACCATCGGCGTTTATTTTCTCAACCACGGCTACGTGCCCCGCCCAACCGGCATACTGCGTACCTGGCTGCAGCACGATAATCGAGGGCACATGAGGTTGGGAAGAAACAACCCAGCCAGCGGCAGCCGCACCGGCCGCCCAGGCCGAGGCATTACCGCTCCACGTGACGGCGTAACCGGTCAAATGGTGGTACTCATAGTCGGCCCAATAGGTACACTGTCCCGGCGTAAATGGATTTACAAAGCTGCTATCAGCGATCGTACCGGTGCTAGAAGAGATCCCATTCGTCGTACCGGTCGAGGTAGGCCCCGTCTGCTGTGCGGGCTGTTGATTTGTCTGCGTGCCATCAGGCAAAGTAAAATTATTCTGCACGCCAGCAAAAGAATACTTACCGCCGGCGCCATTATATTCAAAGCCATCCTGCGTCACCGCGGTCGCCGTGGCGGCCTGGGCCGCGATCAACGCAGTATTATTCTGCTGTGACGTAACCGTATTAGAGCTCTGATGAAATATATTTCCCCAACCATTCGCCAAACCAGAACTTACCGGTATCACAGCTGCTAGAGCACCAATTATAACCGCCACCAGGGCAACTGTAGCACCAATATTGACGACAGCCTTTCGTCCCGTGGGAGGGCGCAATGTACCGGAGCTTTTTTTGCCAGTACCAGGAATGAAGATTGGTCCGCGTTGAGGGGAAGTAAGTTCCTTATTCGCACTGGAAACAGCAGCTGGCTGTACCTCTGTCCCCTTCACCACCGCTGGCAACTGCTCAGCAGGAAGCTGGGATGTGGCAACACCACCTTTTGGCTGGGAAGAAGTGTCAAAATCCAGCTGTTCTACGTCGGACGACGTAGCAGTGTGTTCATTCGAAAACATGTATACTTCCTTCACTTGGATAAAACATCTCTTAAGAGTCGCAAGCCATGCGTTTCTCTAGACTTCCGACCCCAATTTATCTAATTACACCTATGTGCGTCAATTTATTGATACTTATTAGGACTATGTACCCATGCGGTTTTACTTTTTTTTGCAAAAATAGCCACATAAAAAACAAAGTGGAGATAGAATATTCCTATCTCCACATGCATAGAATTATCGCTTAACCCGGGAACCAGATAAAGGTCACGCCAGAACCAGGATAGAAGGTCCAGTAGGTAGTTGTAGCCCAATTGCCATTCCAGTTCCAGTTACTGGTTGAGACGCCATTGTAGGGATTGCTAACACCTGTCTCAACGACCGCGACGTGACCATAGGCGCCAGCGCCTTCAGTGTAGGGGGCCAGCACAATGATCGATGGTCCATATGGATTGGGGACCGACGATGTCTTCCAACCATACGCGGGGGCCTGATAGGCCCACTGATAAGCATTACCCAGCCAGGGGACCCAGTGACCGGTCAACTGGTGATAGCGCATATTAGCCCAGTAGGTACACTGGCCATAGAAGAAGCGGTTTAAGCTACCTTGATCTTGAGCGGGGATAATGTTAGTAGTGACTGTAGGAGCTGCCTGAACACCGGCGTACACCTGGTTACCAGCGTCAAAGCCATCCTGCGTCACCGCGGTCGCCGTGGCGGCCTGGGCCGCGATCAACGCAGTATTATTGCCTTGAGAGGTTTTGGTGTCGCTGCCCGGATTAAATATCTTTGTCAGGGTACTGCTAGCCTGGCCATTACTGGTAGGAAGGACAGCGGCAAACGCTCCAATGACGATGACAATCAAGGCTACCGCCACACCGATATGCACCACGGTTCGCCTCCCCCTGGGAGGACGCAACGTCCCCGTGCTTTTCTTACCAGTGGAAGGAATAAATACAACCTCACGGAGCGGATCGGTGGTTCTCGGTGCGATACCAGGCATAGCTCCGGCATCTAGAGGCATAGGGACAAGGGGGGCCTGCGCATCACCGGGGGCAGCCATTGGAGTATTTGGGACAGGGACACCTCCCTGCTCCATCAACATGCTCGGAGCGCCTCCCCCATTGGACGCCGGAGGAGTAACGCCTTGGTGTTGCTCAGTATCGGCATTACGGGAACGATCACGAAATAACATACACATTACCTTTAGTTTTACAAGGGTGCATCAAAAGATGACGCTCCAAATAGATTTTTTCAAATACTCAACCTGACTTTACATAATTAGCGGCGTTTCAGTCAATTAATCAGACCTCTTTTAGGACCATATAACTATCGCTTATTTGCATATAAGAATTTTAATGTGGCCTAATACTCCTCTTACAAAAAGGGCGCGGCCCTTGTGATCCTCCAGGTGCCACCACGCGGGTGGCGAAAGAAAAGATCCTCTATGTCAAGTCTAAAAAGCGCATCAAGAAAAGCTGAAAGGGGGAAATGAAACTGGGGAAACAAGGACTGCCTTCAACTGAGCATGAAGGAGCATATCATGCCGCAGCGCGGTGTCAAGCCGCTTCACTTTCCTTGACACCGCGCTGCTTGCATGATCAGAAGAAGACATGCTCAGCTGAAGGCAAAAAAACAGGCGGTTTTGCCTTTCAAAGATGGCCCTTTCTATGCGGCTCTGGGAGCATGAGCCAGCTTCGCGGACTGAAAGATGGCAGCGTCATAGCACTCGTGCTTGCTCCAGAGCGCAAAGAGGATTCTCACCCACAGATTAGAAAGGGCACGAACGGCTTCCGTATGGCTTTTCCCTTCACTTCGTTTACGCAGATAGTAATCCCTCGCCCAGGGTTCTTGTTGGGTACTTTGCCACGCAAACTGGTGCAAGGCATTGCGCAGAGGTTTACTACAGGCATAACGGCGGTGGGCTTTCGCGTAGGTTCCACTCTGAAAGATGACGGGCGAGGTTCCAGCCAACGCCTGCAAATTGCTCGCTCGCAGGTAGCGGCTTCTCTCATCCCCAATCTCCGCCAACAGTCGAGGGGCGAGCCGTTTTCCAGCACGGGGCAAACTGCTGAAAATCGGACTGTCAGCGTGGGTCAAAAAAAGGTCTTCAATCACCTTATCATATTCGGCGATCTCTTCCACCAGCGGCAGCAGTTGCTTGACTTGGACCAACATCAGGCGGGACTTGGTCCGCGTTGTAATCGCATCAGCGGTCAAATGGGATTGATGCAGCCTCTGGAAGATCAAGGGCGCTGCCTTTGTCGGATTGGTATGCCTTCCCTGGCGCAATGTGACCTCAATCTCTTGTACCGAGGCCCCCATAGCCGCTTGCGGAGTCGGATAGGTTTGCAAAAACATCAGCGTCGAATGCTGCTGAAGCTTGGCAAACAACTGCAAAGCCACTGGATAGTATGCTTTGAGGCAAGCTGTCAACTGGTTTACCAGTCGGGTCTGGCTCTGAATCAAGCTATCTTGATCGCGGGTCAATGCTTTCAATTCAGCAATGATGTCGCTATCAGGTTTCAAGCGCCGCAAGTCCACCAGTTCAGCCCGTCCATGTTTCGCCAACAGGTAGGCATCAAGCGCGTCCGTCTTTACCCCAGAAGCTGGCCGCCGACGATCAACCGTTTTGGGATGAACTGGATACACGTGCCAACCTGCTTCCAGCAGCGCAGTGATCAGCAGCCCACGAGATGTTTCGATGATGCAAGCCATCTGGTCTCGATCATCTGGGCCAGTAATATCTTCCAAGAAGGCATTCAGGTGATGCAAGCCTTCAGGCGTATGGTTGACGCGCAACGATCCAACTTGGCGGCCAGCATCGTCAATGACCAACACATCGTGGTGAGCGTTCGCCCAATCAATACCAGCATACCACATAGCAAACTCCCTTCTCGAAGAGAACTGTTCCTGGGTCAGCGTGTTCTTATACTGCGGTGCTCAATGAAGGCACGATCCTCTAATGGACGCTCCATCCAGGAACAGCAGGAGGCGAAGCGCGATCTTTTCTAATTGGTCGAGCCAGGTGAAAGAGGTAGACTTTCGCCTCCTGCGTTCGACTCGTTTCTGGAGCAAGTGTACCGCTTGCTCCGTCCCTCTCTCGAGAGGGCTTGTAAACATATTACTGTATAAGAAGAGAGAGTTGGTGCGCGAGGGCCTGATCGGCCCTCGCGCACCAACTCTCTCTTGGAAGATGTACTTAATTGGGATACCAGATAAAGCTGATACCGCGGCCAGGATAGAAGGTACGCATAGAGAAGGTAGCCCAGTCCCCGTTCCAGTTCCAATTGCTGGTCAGTACACTTCCATCGGCATTGATCCTCTCCACTACAGCGACATGGCCGTAAGCACCCGCCCCCTGAGCATAGGGGCTAAAAACCATAATCGATTGGCCCATTGGATTAGGGGTATCAGAGATCGTCCAGCCATACGCCGGCGCCTGGTAGGCCCATTGATAGGCATTACCCAGCCAGGGGATCCAATGGCCGGTCAACTGGTGATAGCGCATATTGGCCCAGTACGTACACTGACCATAAAAGAACTGGCTCAATCGACCATAGTCGGCCGCGGGAAGATGGATATTCACCGGGGCCGCCTTTACCCCTGCGTAAACATGGCCACCCCCGGGATCGTAGCCGTCAACAGTAACCGCTGTAGCGGTAGCCTCCTGCGCGGTGATCAAAACTGTATCATTTTTGTGGACCGAGGCAATGTGGAAAGTGAAAGGGAAGGTGCTCCCTTCATGGCTATTACCAGCATCGACCGGCATCAAAGCCATCGTCGCCCCCAATGCGAGAAATAAAAATAAAAAGCTGAGAGCGCTATGGACCACCAGGCGCCTTCCTCGCAGCGAGGTCTTTCCAGAGGGAGGCGTTCTACCGCCTCCGGGTGCAATAACCAGCGATGGTGACGCGCTTCCCCGGGATCTAATAGAAGCAGATGCGATCTCCTCGGTTTTTTGTTCGGTAACAAACTGCTGCGTGCAATTAACAGGGCCCACGGCAGGGGGTATGGCAGGCGCGCTACTGGAGAATGGAAAGGGTTGCCCACCTCGGGCGATACGTTGAAAGGTCTCATGCGGTGGCGCGAGATACTCTCCCGGACCTGCTGGTGGAAAAAGAGGAGGTGTATGGACGGCATCATAAGATAAAAATTGCATATGCTCTGGAAATGGTAACTGTTCTATGGGGACACTACGCGGGACAGCTTCATTCGCCAGAGGAGCTATGCGACTACGCTGCCGATAGCTGCTTTTACGCTTATGGTAACGCTCAGAAGACAACATTACGTACAACCTTCACAATCCAGCCGAGCTACACTACAACAATACGGCCCAACTTCAGAAGCACTCGACTCCTGTTTATAACTTTACCCATGTAATGAGAAAAGACAAAATACGTTCTTTTGCCATAGGAAAATAATCCTACGCTATCAACGGCTAAAAGCATATAAATAATTTTATATACCATAACATAATTTTCTATCTTATCGCATGTTTTATGCTGTTTTAAATAAATATGTTAAATATAGTTATCTAAAGCATGCATCAAATAAAGCATTTTCATCTTTAGCACGATACCTGATTGCTGTCCAATAACCATCATTCATGATAGGATATGGTTAACGTTCTGAAATGGCGATGCTATTAAGCAAGCAAACTATTGACCTAACGATTCACACCATAGTGCAAGTAGGAGCTAAGATGAAACGCACCACCCTGCGTCTTTTTTTCTCTTTATTCTCCATGATCCTGTTACTGGCTGCCTGTAGTCCTCAGTCAGTATTAGGAGATGGGGTTCAGTCTACGCCCACAGCCGCGCCCGGCACCGCTTCGACGGACGCCTGCCCAGCCAGTATCGGGCAACTGCCAACCTGTCTGACACCTACCGCCATGCGCAAAGCCTATGGCATTCAATCGCTCTACGATAAGGGGTACACGGGTAAAGGGCAAACCGTCATCGATATCGTTTCCTTTGGTAGCCCTACTATTCAGCAAGACATGAAAGTATTTGACCAGACCTTCAACCTGCCCCCCGTGAACCTGCAGATTATCGCACCGCTCAATGTGCCCGAATATGATCCCCATCATGACAAATCTGGCTGGGCTGGCGAAACGACGCTGGATGTCCAGATTATCCATGCCCTGGCTCCCGATGCTAAAATCGTTCTGCTGGTCAGCCCGGTAGCAGAAACAGAGGGCACAATTGGGCTGCCAGAATTTCGCCAGCTTGAACAATACACCATCGACCATAAGCTAGGCAATATTGTCTCACATAGCTGGGGCGCCTCGGAGCTCACTTTCAAGGATGCTAAAGGGCAGGCTGAACTCAATGTCTGGAATCAATTGCTGGAGAAAGCAACAACACAGCAGGGCATGACCTATTTCTCTTCGTCCGGAGACAATGGCGCAACTGATTACTCGGACCTCAATGCGACCAAGCTCGCGAATGTCCAGACAACCAGTTTCGCGGCCTCTTCTCCCTGGGTGACCAGCGTGGGCGGAACAAATCTCGTCGAAAACCATGGCGCCTTCAAAGAAGTAGCGTGGAATGGTAGTGGTGGCGGCTTCAGCCAGTTTTTTAGCATTCCTGACTATCAGAAACTGCTCCCCGCCGCGGCACAGGAACAATTTAAAAATCGCCGCGGGGTACCCGATGTCTCGGCGGTGGCCGATCCTTTCACTGGCATGGCTGTCTATATCGGTGGCAACTGGACGCAGGCCGGGGGCACCAGTGCAAGTTCACCCGTGTGGGCCGCGATCATGGCTATCGCCGATCAGATGGCCGGTCGACCGCTGGGCTTCATCAATCCAGCCCTTTATAAGATCGCCGCATCGAACAGCTATTCCCACGCTTTCCGCGACATCACGCAGGGCAATAATAACAATCCGTCCGCCAAAGTGAAAGGATTTCAGGCCGCAGCGGGCTGGGATGCGGTTACAGGCCTTGGCGCGCCCAATGCGCAAGTTCTGATACCAGCCCTGATCAAAGAGATTCCGAAGAATTCGTAAATATTCATAACAGAGGCCGCGAATGCGGACAGATGAAAAAGGAGCCCGGCGTATGCCGGGTTCCTTTTTCATCTGTCCGCATTCGCGGCCTCTGTTAAAGTAATCCTTTATGGACGCACCATTCGGCGTTCAGGAGAGAGCCGCCGGCGGCGCCACGGATGGTGTTGTGGCCAAGCATGACAAACTTGTAGCTGAAGAGCGGGCAGGGGCGCAGCCGACCAAGGGTCACGGTCATGCCATTGCCAGCGTCTCGATCTCGCAGGGTCTGTGGGCGATCGATTTCACGGCGATAGACGAGGGCATGTTTGGGCGCGCTGGGCAGGCCAGCCGCCTGCGGCTCCGGCACATAATTCTCCCAGGCCGCGATAATCTCCTCGGGGCCAACCGAACGCTCCAGCTGGATGCTGGCGCACTCCAGGTGTCCCTCACGGGTCGCCACACGGTTGCAGTGGGCGCTCACCGCCAGCGGCGCATCCACAAAGCCCCGTCCCTCCTGCCACTCACCCAGCATCTTTAGCGTCTCGCTCTCCAACTTCTCCTCTTCGCCACCGATATAGGGGACAACGTTATCCAGAATGTCGTACGAAGGGATTCCTGGATAACCGGCGCCAGAGATGGCCTGCATAGTAGTCACCAGAGCCTTGCTAACTCCAAAGGCCAACTGCAACGGCTTGAGCGCCATCACCAGCGGCGTAGCCGAGCAATTGGCGTTGGTCACGATAAAGCCCGACCAACCGCGCTGTTTCTGCTGCTGAGGGATGGCGGCGATATGGTCCGCGTTCACCTCGGGGATCAACAGGGGCACATCGGCGCCCATACGATGGTTCTTGGCGTTGCTAAAAACGGCTACGCCAGCCTGAGCAAAGGCAATCTCGATCTCGCCCGCGATCTCGCCAGGCAGAGCCGAAAAGACCACCTTAACCCCAGGCATAGCCTCGGGACGACACGGCACCACCGGGAGCTGCGCCGCATCCGCGGGCATGTCGCTCCCCGACAGGCGCCAGCTGGTCACCTCGGCATAGGGGAGTCCATTGTGCTTATCCGAAGCCGCCAGGGCCACCAATTCAAACCAGGGATGCCCCTGCAATAATTCGATAAAGCGCTGGCCGACCATGCCGGTCGCCCCCAGCACCCCTACAGGAATCTTCTTATGCGATGTCTCCATATATATCCTCCCACTGCTCGATGAAAGTGCCAGACTTGTGTCGGTATGGGGCACGTGAACGCCCCCGCACAGGCGTCCGCATGCGCGGCCGCACTGATTTTATGTTGTTGGTGCAACAGGTGCGCGATCGCGCACCTGTTGCACCAACAACGAATGGGCTCATGAGCACTACAGACGCTAAAGCTCAGAACAGTGATCGTGTGAACCTGATCCATCCTATGAAAACGGACGGGCCGCATACACAAGCGAACCCGTCCCCTGGTTATTTATAATACTATATCATCTGCTCGATGCAGCGATATGGCTATCAGGCCTGGCGGCGTGCTTCTTTACCGGTGGCCGGATGGCGCACCAGCGGGATCACCGGGGCGATCAGATCGCGATGCAAACAGCGCAGGGCGCGCTCAGCCGAACGATTCTCTACGATCAGCGTAATGCCCTGCTCTGAAGCTCCCTGCGAGATAACCGGGATACGCTCGCTGGCCAGCGCGGTAATAGCGCGCGCCGGGCTCATTGGATCATTGGTAAAACCCGAGCCGATACAGGCGCAGGCCGCCAGGCCCCGGCGGAGAGAGACACGCCAGAGCTCTTTATCCATGTTACGCTGCAACAATGCCACCACTGAGTCGGCCGCCTTCTCATCCACCACAAAAGAGAGATGATGGCCGGAAGAAGAACAGATGGCCGCGGGGGCCGCGCCCGCCCTGGCAGCCAGGTCAAACACCTGACCAGCATTCTCCGGAGCACCAAAGAGGTCCGTACTCTCCACCGTAATCAAGGCCATGTTGCGGCGAATGGTGATCGCGCCCGCCCCACTTGGGGTATGTCCAGTGGGACCAATGATCGTGCCACGAATATGTGGCCGGAACGAGTTGCGCACCCGCACCGGAATGTTACGATGGGCAATGGGGATCAGGGTACGCGGGTGCAATACCTTGGCACCAAACCAGGAGAGGCGGGCCGCCTCCGCGTACGATAATTGCGTCAACAATCTGGTATTGGCGACCATGCGGGGATCAGCCGTCAGCACGCCATCAACGTCTGTGTAAATCGAGACATCCACGCAATCAAGAGCCGCGCCAATCACCGTCGCGGAATAATCTGATCCATTGCGTCCCAGCGTCGTTACAAAACCAGTGATCGTGCGCCCCATAAAGCCTGCGGCAATCGGCACCACACCGGCCTCAACCAGCGGATAGATCAACATCTGAGCGTTGGTGCGCGTCTCCTCGATCAAAGGATCGGCACCCTCAACCACGCCAAAGGGCTGCGCGAGATCGTGTGGGGGATGGCTGGTAATAATGACCTCTTTGCGCACCGGCTCCGCCGCGGCGCCGCGCGTACGCACAGCCGCCGCCACCAGTAAAATAGAGAGCCGCTCACCCCAGGAGGCGACCGTGGCCGTACGCAGATGCACCATATCATCATTGGCCGCCGCCTTACGCAGGATCTGCACATCCTCGCTCAGCTTCCCAATCGCCTCCTCCAGTTCATCCAGCAAGCGCGTTCGCTCCTCGCCCGCGTGGGTCACATGGCTGGCGGCATCCAGATGCTTCTGGCGCAGCGAGCTCAGTTCCTGATCACAGGACTCACCCTCGCCCGAGCAGGCGTAGCGCGCGATCCGCAAAAGCTGATCGGTGACACCAGACATAGCCGAGACTACCACGACGGGAAAAGGGGCTGTAGAATCATGCAGGGTGTCCACAATAATGGACGCCACACGCCGGATACGCTCACCACTACCGACTGAGGTACCGCCAAATTTTAAGACACAGACAGATTGTTCCATAGCAGACCACCACCATTCATAACACAGCTTCAGGGGCCAGGCCGCTCAACCGCGCATACCCGTGATCAGCGGCCCGCATCCGAAGGAAGACTTATCTACGCATTCGTAGCTGCACCAACATCGGCCAACGCAGCATTCAGAGCCTGGTCCAGATCATCGGTCAGATCATCAACGGTCTCCAGACCAATGGAGAGGCGGATAAAGTCAGGCGTAACACCAGCCTCAACCTGCTCCTCAGGTGTCAACTGAGCATGGGTGGTGCTCGCGGGATGGATAATCAACGACTTCGCATCACCCACATTAGCCAGGTGCGAGAACAGCTCGATATGGCGAATCAGCTGCTTGCCAGCCTCCAGGCCACCCTTGATGCCAAAGCCCAGGATGGCGCCAAAGCCACCATGCGTAAAGTACTTCTGTGCCAGTTCATGCTGTGGATGACTCTTCAAGCCAGGATAACTGACCCAGCTGACGGCGGGATGCTGCTCCAGGAATTCCGCCACGCGCTGCGCATTCTGGCTATGGCGCTCCATACGCAGCGGCAGAGTCTCTAGTCCCTGCAGGAAGAGCCAGGAATTGAACGGAGTGGTGGCTGGACCCATGTCGCGCAGCAGCTGGACGCGCGCCTTGATGATGTAGGCCAGCGGACCAACGGCCTCGACATAGCGCACACCATGGTAGGAAGGATCAGGCTCGGTCAGACCGGCGAAGCGGCCGCTGGCAGCCCAATCGAAATTACCACCATCCACAATCACACCACCGATGGAGGTGCCATGTCCACCAATAAACTTGGTCGCCGAATGGATCACGATATCAGCCCCATGCTTGAGAGGCTGCACCAGGTAAGGGGTCGCAAACGTATTATCGATGATCAGTGGCAGGCCATTTTCATGGGCGATATCGGCCACCGCGCGGATGTCCAGCGTATCCAGCCGAGGATTGCCCAGCGTCTCCGCGTAAAACGCTTTGGTGTGCTCGTTGATCAGCGAGCGAAAATTCTCAGGATCGCGGCTATCCACAAAGTGGACCTTGATGCCGAGCTTGGCAAAGGTATAGTGGAACAAATTGTAGGTACCGCCATACAGACTGGCCGACGAGATGATCTCATCGCCTGCTCCGGCGATATTGAGCAGCGCCAACGACTCGGCCGCCTGTCCTGAAGAGACCGCCAGGGCACCCACACCACCCTCAAGAGCGGCGATACGGCGCTCAAAGGCATCCTGCGTTGGATTCATAATACGGGTATAGATATTGCCAAATTGCTTCAAGGCAAAGAGATTCGCCGCGTGTTCAGGACTATCAAAGACATAAGACGAGGTCTGATAAATAGGCACGGCACGCGCCCCGGTCGCACTATCAGCGGTTTCCTGTCCAGCATGCAAAGACAACGTTTCAAAACCATAGCTACGATTACTATTTAATGCCATGAGATTTCTTTCTCCTTTTTTTATAGTGAGAATTGACGGAGGACGGCGTTTAATTTGTCCCATTCTTTCAGGAACGCATCATGGCCATGGGGAGAAGCAATCTCCACATAGCGTGCATCGCCTCCAACGGTTTGTACTTTATCTGCCAGCCAGCGCACATGTGACGCCGGGAAGAGAAAATCGGAGCTGATCCCGACAAAGAGCATCTCGCTCTGGATGCGTCCGAGCGCATCTTCAAGAGAGGCATACCCCTCGCTTACATCATAAAGATCCATCGCTCGGCTGATATAGAGATAGCTATTGGCATCAAAGCGGCGAGCAAGCTGATCGCCCTGATAGTAGAGATAGTTTTCGACATCGAAGCGTCCACCCAGTTCAGGCGAAAAGGTTGGAGCCGTCACCGGTTCACGCTGCGCCTGCTTGCGCGCGAAGCGCTGCTCCATCGACTCCTCACTCTGATAAGTGATCATCGCCAGCATGCGCGCGATCGCCAGGCCCGTCGCGGGTCCCTGGCCCGGCCGGTAATCTCCACACTGCCAGGCGGGATCAGCCATAATCGACTGACGCGCTACTTCATTGAAGGCGATCGCCTGAGCCGACACAGCCGCCGAGGCCGCAATTACAGCCACTTTATCTACAATGTTAGGGTAGGTAACCGCCCACTCCAGCGCCTGCTGACCCCCGATGGAACCACCTGCCACCATCGCCAGTCGGCGCACGCCCAGGTGCTTGATCAGCTTATACTGAGCCCGCACCATATCACGGATCGTGATCACAGGGAAACGCATGCCATAAGGGCGTCCGGTCACAGAATTCTCAGAGGAAGGACCAGTACTACCAGAACAACCGCCAATAATATTGGCGCAAATCACAAAGTAGCGCGCAGTATCAAAGTATTTGCCAGGACCAATCAGGGGATTCCACCAGGCAGCCCTGGGATTCTCTGGATCCTCGACATCATGGGCATGAGAACTACCGGTCAGCGCATGCGTAATCAAAATCGCATTATCGCCCGTGGCATTGAGCTCTCCCCACGTCTCATACGCCAGCGTCACCGGTCCCAATCGGCCGCCGCGCTGCAGCAAAAGCTGATCAAAAGTGAACGTCAACACTTCATTCTCTGTCTGCGTCTTTATTCGGTTTATATATTCCAATTGCGCTACCATGTAATACTCCCCCTCCTGGAAAAAGGAACAAAAAAACCCTCACCCTGCAGGGGCGAGGGGTAAACGTCTTCGCGGTACCACCCTGATCTATTGACACCTCACGGCGCCAACCTTTACGAGTGTTATCCTGTCAAACTAGCCACCCGAACTATCCACAACCTAACGGCCAGCGACAATCTATAACACTACAGCTATAACGTAGCTCACGGCACAATCTACTACCTCGCAAAAGGGTTCAATCTGCAACTCAGAGGCCATATTCAATGCCGGTACGGCGCTGACATCTCATCGTCGTCAACTCTCTGTAGCCGCCCATTCACATTTACTCTTCCTCTTCAACGCAATTCTCTTTTTCAATTGTAAGGTACACCAGATTCCAGGAAACAGGTAACAAAAAAGCCCCTCACTTGGGGGGGCCGCTACATTGCTGTTCCCCTCATCTTGCGAAATATGCGCTGCACATTTCACCGGAATTGGCACCCTGCTTGCTACATTGCAAACGGGTTGCCGGGCTTCACAGGGCCGTATCCCTCCACCTCTCTTGATGAGAGCAGTTATCACTGCATTATTCAGTTATAGTATGTTCTTTTGTTTGCGATTTGTATCTTAATGTTATTGAGTAGTATACCCAAGGTAGCTAAACGCTGTCAAGGGCACAACCATACCAAACATGTGTACAAAATACACATATCACCATATTTGCAAAGTCTGCTGCTCAGGCTCCAGGCCGGGACATGATCTTTTCCTTTTTAACCAGGCATAAAATATCCCCGCCTACGGCGGAGAAGAGGGAAAAGCATTTTGGGGGCACCCCAAACCCCGGCAGGAGGGGCTCGCCGCCCCTCCTGCACCTCCCTGCTTTATGCAAGACTACCTCTTTTTCAGCATTTAGTCCCAGGAGGAGGCCTGGTTGAGGGCGGTGATATGATCGGGAACCAGGGTGATGTCGACCGCCTCCAGGCTGGGCTGCAGTTGATCGGCACTGTTGGCGCCGATGATGGGAGCGGTAACAGTTGTCTGAGCCAGCAACCAGGCCAGCGCCACGGCACTCGGCGTGGTTTCAATTTCCCGGGCGATCCGCTTGACGACATCGAGGGTGCGCCATGCACCCTCGATGTCATATTTCTGCGCAATCGAGCTGGCGCGTTCGCTCTCGGCATTTCCGCCGCGCTCGTATTTGCCCGTCAGGAAACCACCGGCCAGTGAGCTATAGGGGATCACCCCGATCTGGTGCTGCTCACATATAAGTTTAAGATCGCTCTCGAACTCGGCGCGATGAACCAGGTTATAGTGTGGCTCCAGTACATCATAACGTACCGTATTGTGCGTGTCGGCGCTCCACAGACTCTCCATCAGCCGCCAGGCAGGATAGTTGGAGGCACCAACGTAGCGCACCTTGCCCATGCGCTGCAAATCATCGAAGGCCTTGAGGGTCTCATCAATGGGTGTCTCGGCATCAAAGGCGTGCGCCAGGTAGAGATCGATATAGTCGGTCTGTAGGCGGCGCAGGGAAGCATTTACACCATCCAGAATATGCTTGCGCGAGAGTCCGCGATCGTTGGGGCTATCACCCATAGGTTGATAGACCTTGGTCGCCACGATCATCTCGCCGCGCTTGTGTCGCGACTTTAGCCAGCGACCGATAATCGCTTCCGACTCACCGCCCTCGTGGCCGGCAAGCCAGCGTGAATAAAAATCGGCGGTATCCAGAAAATTGCCGCCCTTCTCGATAAAGGCATCCATAACCTCAAAGGCCGCATTCTCGTCCGCCGTCCATCCCCACTGCATGGTTCCCAGGCATAGTGCCGACACTTTCAGGCCCGTACGGCCCAGTTTTCGATAGCGCATTGCTGCATCATCCCCTCTTTACTAACAGCCAGGCTAAAACACATACATCCAGGTTCATAAGATCTCGCCGATACAACGTATCGCTAGCCTATATTGCACGTCGCACGCCCGGCATTCGTTTCTGGCCCGGACACATAAAAAAAGATGCCATCATGCGATCCACAATGGCATCTCTACACATCCTAAGCGTTGATACGTTCGATGATCAGGGCGTTGGCCATGCCACCACCTTCACACATAGTCTGCAGCCCGTAGCGACCGCCCTGTCGCTCCAGTTCCCACAACAAGTGCGCCATCAGTCGGGAACCTGACGCGCCCAGAGGATGGCCGATGGCGATCGCGCCACCATTCACGTTGACCTTGCGCATGTCCGCTCCGGTCTCACGCTGCCAGGCCAGCACGACGCTGGCAAAGGCCTCGTTAATCTCGATCAGATCGATGTCGGACAACGTTAAACCGGCCTTCGCCAGCACCTTGTAGGTAGCCGGGATGGGAGCAGTCAACATAAAGATGGGATCATCGGCGGCCAGGGCGAAAGAGACAAAGCGGGCGCGGGGCCGCAATCCCAACCGCTCGGCGGTAGCGCGCTCCATAATCAGGGTGGCCGCAGCTCCATCGCTGATCTGCGAGGAGTTGCCCGCAGTCACCACGCCATCCTCCCTAAAGGCCGGCTTGAGTCCCGCCATCTTCTCCATACTGCTATCCACGCGAATCCCCTCATCGCGCTCAAACGACTGGCGGGTACCTTCGGGGGAGACGACCGGGACCGGGATCAGCTGTCCGGAGAAGCGGCCTTCGGCGGTAGCCTGGGCGGCGCGCCGGTGACTTTCGAGGCTAAACGCATCCAGTTCGTCACGGCTTAGCTCCCATTTCTGGGCGATCAGCTCAGCGCTGACGCCCTGAGGAACCAGTTTGCCCTCGTAGCGCTGCTCCATACGCGAACCAAATGGGGAGGCGGCACCCTGGGCACTGGAGCCCATCGGCACACGCGTCATCGATTCGACGCCGGCCGCCAGCACGATGTCGTAGGCTCCACTGATAACGCCCTGGGCCGCGAAGTGAATAGCCTGCTGGCTGGAGCCACACTGGCGATCAATGGTTGTTCCCGGCACCGACTCGGGGAAGCCGGCCGCCAGCACAGCGTTACGAGCCACATTCCAACTCTGTTCGCTCACCTGGCTCACACAGCCAACGATCACATCATCAATGAGGGCGGGATCAATCTTTGTACGCTCAACTACATGCGAAAATACATGGGCCAACAGATCAACTGGATGCCAATCCTTTAGCTGACCGCCACGACGACCAAACGGCGTCCGTACAGCTTCAACGATCACTGCTTCACGCGGGGTTGTGCCTTGCGTCATCGCACTGCTCCTCCTTACCGTTACTGCTCTAACAGTCCTTGCGCTTGTATTACGCGCTGTCTATAGTAAGCCACAAAGGTGCAGATAGAACAAGCGGTGCTTATCCCATGGTGCGTGGCAAGCTATCAGGCGATCCTGCGGGCGACGCGCATTCCCATGCGGGTGCATGGCTTCTCAATCAAGCGATACGAGACCACAGCAATAGGCACCACAATCACGAACAGCCAGCCCCAGTACAGAAGATAGGTGGCAACTCCGTTCACCGTGGGCAGATGGGGCATGATCTGCTGGTCGAATAGATCCAGAAATGGCAGATGCCACATATAGAGTCCATACGAGATAAAACCGATCCAGCACAGTGGCCGCCAGGCGAATGGACGCTGTAGCCAGGTAGGGCCAAAGAGGATGGCCATTACGCAGGCTCCATATCCCATAGCGATAATCGTTTCGTTTAACCAATCGAACTGAGGGGTCAGCACATTCATAAAGGCAAAGATGGGTACCTGCAGGTGCAGCACGTTAAAATGCCAGATGGCCGTAAAGAACAACAGCCCTAGCCCGATAATCGCCAGCAGCGGGCTGGCCCATCTCAGGCCGTAGCGAATATCCGCGCTATGTTCAGCATGCCAGGCATAGGTATAGCAAAGACAGATAATCATGCCCACCGCGAAGTTTTCCAGGTACTTTCCCTGTATCCCATAAAGGACAAACACCGCTAGCCTGGCGATAAAGGTAGTGGGATGATGTGCTTCAGCGGTTCCCCCAAGCATGCGTATCCCCAGTCCCCAGATGACCATCAAACCACAACAGCCTATCATCACGCGCAGGCGCTGCGCCGGTGATTCGGGCAGACGCCGGGCCAGCAGCAGAAATCCCAGCGCTAGCAAGGGCAGCAACATGTAGAACTGCCACTCAATGGCCAGCGTCCAGAATGGGCCATTCAGCTTGCGAAACGTGCCATGGGACGAGTCCATGAAGAATGTCAGGAAGAGAGCCAGCTGCTTCCACCTGCCCGGCTGTAGATACTGTGGCTTGAAAAACAGAATAATGGTAAATAGCGCTACATAGTAAGCCGGAATGATACGGAGCGCCCGCTTGAGATAGAACTGGCGTAGCGACGGCCACTCCACCTGAAACAGCAACGCCTTCGCATACGGCAAGAACAATAAAAAGCCCGAAAGCACAAAGAAAAGGGTTACCCCCGAACCCCCAAAAGTCGCCAGCGCGCTGGCAAAGGGATGATCAGGCAGATCCCATAAATTGTGCAGAGCCAGTAGATTAATATGAAACATAATAACAGCGATGATCGCGCATGCCCTTACCCCATCCAACACCGCGATATTTTTTTTATGACCAGTTTGCAGATGGCCTTTCTCTTTCGATGCACTATCCTCCACATGGCTCTGATTATCCTGTACTACCACCGACATAATTGCTCTATCCTGCAAAACTCAACCTTTCTTCGTGTATATAATAACCTGTTAGTACGATCAAGCGAACACCTGAAATAGTAAAGGTGTTACTTTTACATATATTGCAGTTAATCTCCTGGGCGTCAAACCATCAGTGCCTATGGGTTAGGCAAAAAGTCATGCATACATATATCCATTCGGCCAGAGCCAGAAAATAAAAAAGCACCATCCCCGGCAGGGATGGTGCCATCATTTTTTTGTTCGCGGTTAGCTAGTAACGCTGCTGATAGGGATTGGGAACGTAACCCGGCTGGCCAAACATGACGCGCGGACGATTGACCGGGCGTTGACCAAAGATGAGGTAGAGGAATGGGCCCAGGAATGGGAGCGCCCAAATGATCAGCAGCCAGAAAACCTTGCCCAGGGGAGAGTGATCATCCTCCAGGATAAAGATGGTTTCAATAATATGTCCGACCAGGGGCAAAAAGACGATAATCAAAAACAATATAGAATTGGTGGCGCAACCTCGACTTGTAGCCATACTTTTTTTATCTCCTTATCACACACACTGTATGCTGTAGTACCTTGAAGCATGTCCGCAGTATATGCGAATCTCTACGTCTATATCTATCATTAATATCTGTCAGGCGCTATCAATAATAGTACGGTTTACAGATAGAAATTGTTGCAAGCGGGAGGTCAGAACCATGCTGGTCCTACTTTGCGCCACTGGCTACCCAGGTACTCGGTTCAGATCAGGCGAAACAGATGGTAAAGTGCAGGGCCAGGCCATTCTTTGCGTTATGTTCAACCCATAGCTGGCCCCCATGCATCTGTACAATACGCTGAGCAATGGAGAGGCCCTTGCCATCGGAGTTCTCATGAGCCGGCTCGGGCAGCCTGGAACTGGCGCGCAGGTGGACAAACCCATGGGCAAACATGTTCCAGGCCTGGTTATGAATACTCACATGCACCTTGTTTTCCGCCACGTAGCTGCTAACAGTAACCATGTTGCCCCGGCTGGTGTGTTCAATGACATAGCTTAGCAGGTGGGAAGTCATCAACGTAAGCTTTTCGCGATCCCCGAGCAGAATGGGAACGGCGATGGCCGGGCTAAACGTGACGGTATGATGGGGAGCAATAAAGCGCATCCTTTTAACAACGCCGGAGATAAGGATGTTCAGGTTCACCCATTCCAGGCAAACGTCACTCTGGTTGGACTCGACGCGCTCCAAATCGAGCATATCATTGATCAGGTGCAGCAGGCGCCGGGCATCGGCATGGATATCGATAGCAAACTCTTTGAGGGTATCCACGCCAAGGTCCTGGTCACGCATAATCTCGCTACACTTTGCGATGCCCTTTAGAACGGTACGGAATTCGTTATTGATGGTGGCCATAAAATTTGTCTTCATGGTGCTGGTACACAGCAGCTCTTCATTAGAAATCTGCAAGCCACATAGCATGCCCTCATACTCGCGTAGTTCACGGTCTCGCTGCATCACCAGGGCCAGCATGCGAGACAGGGAGCGCATCAACGCCACATCAGCTTCAGGCAACGGCAGCAACACGCGACCATAATCTAGAAAAAGGATGCCAACCAGGTCATCCTGGTACAGCATAGGGACAATCATGCGGTACATAGCATGTTCGCCACCCGGTATATGCGCGCCATCCGGCACCATCGCCTCACCCCGGCACAGTCGCTGAAACTGGGCCGCATCTTGAAACAAAAGATCTATGGGTACATCCTCGCTCCAATACTGGGCATAGGCTGGCACATCTCCCGCACAACTAAGGGGAGTAAATATTTTATGCTCTGGCTGAAACTCGGCCAGCATCACAAAATAGCATCCCAGGCACTTACGGATGCACTCGCTACAGCGCTCGATCAGCGAGATCCTCTCTCCATCATCCCTTTCACACTCATTCAGCCTGGTCAGCGTATCATGCGTGACCACAAGGGCTCGGCGCTGAACCAGCGCCAGAGATAGAGCCTCCAGGGCTTCTAACGCGTGTTTCGCCCGCCGCACATCCGGTATATATGAATATGCTGCCGACTCAAGCACCTGGCCACACTCCTCCTCAACCTCCTCCTGTTCTGCTCTATCAACAGAGAGCCTGGAACCGTTCGTATGCGCGATATGCTGGCGGTCTTTGCCATCTCTGCTCATAGTGTTACTCCTTATTTTTACCTATTTATAGTCTACAGATGGCGCATAATTAGGTTAAACATCGCACTATTATTTGCGTACTTTTTCAGATGCACGCCAATAAAGATCCTGGCCTCCGTAGAAGCGATAAGCAGCCTCCATGTGTCAGAGGCCGCTTATCACATACATCCGATCTATAGAGATTAACGACATTTAGCATATAAGGCTACAGTGTAGCGATCAGGAGCAGCTCAGGGTTGCCCATCAAGGTTGCCGCCAATATAAGCGCCACCGCTGGGAATGGTATAGCCGCCACGAACAGGCACAAATTCAACTCCATCGGCGGCCACCTGGGTACCAAACTCGCCGGTAAAGTTGCTTAACACCACGCTACCAGTTGTGCCGCTGTGGAAGTAATAGGTGCCCAGGCTCACCCACTGGGTTCCCGTGCTGACAGTCCCAAAGGGGCCGCCGAAGACGCCGATGTGCGATTCATCGACGCGCACGGTATGTCTTACCTGGAGCTGCGGATTCTCGGGATTGGCGCTATGGATGGTATAAGGGACCCAGCTGCTCGTGGCATGGGTATCATCGACGTATACGCCGACCTCATAGTAGCCATCCGCAGGGATCACGGGGCGCCAGGTAGCCGTAGCGAACGCGCCCCCGGTAGAGGTCCAATGCAAGCTCCCGCGAACATCGGTCCAGAACGCGCTGCGGCGCCAGTCGCCAGTCGAGCTCCAGCCGGGACCACCATCGTCTACCAGGATGGCGCCGGGATGGACGTGCGATCCTCCCAGGTAAGGAACCGCCGTACGCGAGGCCGGTGTGTCTACCCAGAGGTAGTTGTCGCGCACGATATTAGGATCGCGTGTGCGACCGCGCCAGCCAAAGGGATCGGTCGCCTGCCAGTTGGGCAGGTAATAGGCCGACATATGCAGGTGGGGTCCGGTCGAGGCGCCAGTCGTACCGCTGGTGCCGATCTGCCACTGGGTCCCAATCTCGTCTCCATCTGAAACCAGTACAGAGCTGAGGTGCCCATACGAAGTTACAATACCATTGCCGTGATCGATCGCCACCCACAGTCCAAAAGAGGAGTTGTGATTGACCGCGTTGTACCAGCCAGCTCGAATAACCCTGCCCCCGGCCGCGCTCAGCACAGGCTCAAAGCGCATATCCATATCGTAGCCATTGTGCCCATCATAGCAGCTCAGACGGGCGATACAGTCATAGACCGAAGTGCGCCAGGAGACGCCATCGAAGCGTACAAAGACGCCGTCATTAGCATACCAGGGCTTATCATGATCCACAAAAGAGACAGTGCGCTGCATAATGGTGTGATAACCATAATATGGGCGATGCATAAAAGGCATGCGGTATTGATACTGCAGTGAAGCCGCCGAAGCCTTCTCACCCATCCAGCCATCACTGCGTTGCGTCCCGACCAGCCAGGGCAGGCTCATCAATACCGTAAACAAACATAGCAAGGATATATATCTTTGGAAACGTAGAAACCTCATAGTCATCGATCTTCTTTTATAACTAGGGAAGCGCATGGAGCATATTCCCGCAATACTACGATCAGTTACCCCCATGCCACCACATGCGAGAAAGTGGGCGAGATAGGTACAACCTGCGTCTCACCATCGGACCCATTAACCTGGGCAGACCAGTAGCGCGGCGTCCCCCCTAGCACATTATTCACCGGGTTGAGGGCCGTGAAAATGACGCGATCGCTCAGGGCAGACCAGGTTGGATTGATATTCCACTGCTGACCCGTCTGCGCGGCCGTAGCAACCAGGCGCTCTTGATGGGTGCGTAGATTAAAGACCCCGACACCGCACTGCAAAGCCTGGTACAATTTATCGGCCCGGTGATCGCCGGTATTGGTGCGTACCACAAAAGCCAGCTTCTGCCCATCGGGCGACCAGGAGGGCAGATAGCCATGCCCACCATCTACGTCGGCGAGCCGCTGCTGCCGGGCGCCGCTGCTATCCATGGTCCAGAGGCCCGCGCTGAGGAAAGGAGCTGGACTGTCGGCCAGCCGCTCGTAGGCGATACTCTTCCCATCAGGTGACCAGGCAAACAGGCCGGCCACTGATTCCAGGCCGGTAGTGGCGAAGAGGTGGGTGCGGGCGCTACCATCGCTATGCATCATGTAGGTATCGCTTCCCTGACCCAGTCCGTCCGTCGTAGAGTAGACGATGCGCGAACCATCCGGCGAGGGGACCGCGTCGATCAGATTGGAGGACACGGTACCGATATCGATATTGACGTGCGCCCCTGTAGCGGCATCGACCATCCACAGGCCAGGATTCCAGCTCCCGCCGTCCAGCGGCGCATCGGGTCCCAGTGGCAGCATAGGGCGATAGAGGAAGGTATGTCCATTGCCACCAGGCTGCCAGCGCAGAAAGTTTCCCATCACAGCGTTCGGCTTAAACGAAACAGTATTCGCCTGAACCGCATACATCCAGACCTGCTCGCCGTGATCCCGATTCCCGTCGATCGCCAGGTAATTGCCATCCGGCGACAATTGCAGGGAGAGGACCATGTCGGATGAGACCAGGCCAAAGTTGTCGCCCAGCGGCACCAACGGTTGAGGCTTGCTCGTCGGCTGCCCGTCGGGACCCTTGGGGGCACGGGCCAGCACAAAGCCGTGTGGATCCTTCAGGGTGTAGTAGATATAGGCGTTGGCGGAAGAGGTGCTCGTAGGAGCCTGCCACAGCAGTTTCCACGCGGTAAGGCCGCCCGCAATCACCGTTACGATGCACAATAGCACAAAGGGTATGAATATCTTTCGTCTCATAAGCATTCCCAATTCAGCAGATTGTATGCAGAGCTTTTCAATGCTTCTTCAATAAGCCTGGCATGGCTCATGTTATCTCAATCGGCTGGACTGAAAAGCTGGACAGGGAAGGTGCTGCACTGGTGACTTATGGGGAAGGCAAATGGACTGTTTGTATGGTGTACTGCGGCAACCGCAATACACCATACAAACAGTCCATTCATGCGGATAATCCAATTATGTAGATATTGTGGATAGCACTATTTAGAGGAAGCGGCGTGCAAGGCGCATAGATAATGGCCGGTAGATATGTTCGTAGCCGCCTGCATATTGGACGACGCGTCCACCCCAGCCGCGTTTGAAGCGATAGACGCCGGCCATAGCTTCGTCCTCATCGTCGCTGGCCGGAATGCCCCAGAAATCATAGACATGCGCTCCACACTGTTTAGCCCAACGAATAGCCTCCCACTGCAAGACGTAGTTGGGCATCAGTTGTCGTTGCTGATTGCTCGAGGCGCCGTAAAGATAGATCGCCTGCCGCCCCATAATCGCGATCATGATGCCGGCCAGCAGCTGGCCATCGTGCTCCGCTAACAGGAGGCGCAGATTATCAGATGGCGCATAGAGCTCCCAGACGCGCTGATAATAGGCCAGGCTATGGATGCCGAACTGATCGCGATCGCCGGTCGTTCGCAGCAATGTATACCAGCCCTCTACATCGGCGAGTGAGCTCGCCAGGCGCACCTGCACCCCTTTACGTGCTCCCAGACGCACATTGTAGCGCCACTTCTCCTTCATCTGGGCCAGCAGGCGATCCTCATCGGGCGCCAGATCAAGCACAATACTGCGGCCCGGCTGAACAGGCGCAATCTCAGTCGCGCCCCACTCGCGTGTAAAGCGCTCAACCGCCTCACCAGCGGTGGTAGCGACCTCTACATCCGGCTCCCAGCGCAACGCCAGGGCCCCCTGCCTGCGCACATAGCGGTCCAGTTGCGCAAAGAAGGTACGGACCAGCTCTGGCTGCTGCCAATCCACCACAGGACCACGCGGAATGTAGGCCAGATGGCCCAGGGCCAGGGGTACCCGAGGCGCCGTCTTACGCAATACCTGGGCCACGGCCACAATCTGCTCCTCGGAGCACAGGGCCAGGCGCAACGGCGACCAGCCGGCCGTGGCTTTCAACTCACCCCAGCCCCAGCTCTGCAAAAAATGGCCATTGGGATGATTCTCCACAAAGGCATCCCACTCGGCGCGCCGCGTCTGGGGCAGCGCCCGCAAAACGTAGCGCGAGGAATCCGACCTCACTTGAGACTTAGACTCTGTTACCATCTTATCCAACTCTTTCACTTCAGATATTGCTCTATATCATACTCTATATCGTCTTCGACTATAGGAGCAACTAGCCATAGCAGAAATGTCCCTACATGCTATAATATTTGAGTTACAACCTAACAATCCTAACAAGCGGTCATTTGACCGATAGGAGGCAATACGTGAATATAGTGATCCTGGGATGTGGCCGTGTTGGAGCAACACTTGCCACACAACTGGATGAAGCAGGACATACAGTATCAGTCATCGATAGCAGCAGTGACTCTTTTCAACGTCTGAGCCCCAAATTCAAGGGAGATAAGATCGTCGGCAATGGTGTAGATGAAGAGACGCTACGCCGAGCTGGTCTGGAAACCGCAGATGCATTCGCCGCCGTCACCAACGGCGATAATCGTAATATTATGGCCGCCCAGATCGCCAAAGAAATTTTCAACATCAAAAAAGTCGTTTGCCGCATCTACGATCCCCTGCGTGAACAAACATTTAGGGAAGAGCTCGGACTGGAAACGATCTGTCCTACACAAATCATCTCAAGCCTGTTCGTCGATGCGCTGATCGGGAACAAGGCCTCTGCGCCTGCCCAGAGAAGTTAGCCAGTGAAGGATCAGCTGTTTATGGGTACGAACCGTAATAGCATAAATGGTACGTACTCCACCTATCACACAGGAAGAAAATAAGAGAGGCACAACATGTATATTATTGTTGGGGGAGGTGGCGATGTCGGCTACTACCTCACACGCTATTTGCTCCAGCAAGGTCACGAGATCTTGCTGCTCGAAAAAGAGAACAGGCGTTTTCAGACGCTATCAGAAGAGCTAGGCCAGGCGGTACTCAAAGGTGACGCCTGTGAGGCAAGGACGATGGAGGAGGCGGGAGCACGCCGGGCCGATGCGGTAATCGCCGTCACCGGTGAAGATGAGGACAACCTGGTCATCTGCCAGATGGCAAAGAAACGCTTTAATGTTGGCCGTACCATTGCTCGCTTGAATAATCCCAAGCACGAGGAACTGTTCCAGCGCCTGGGCATCGATGTCACGGTCAGTCCGACCAAAGCCATCCTTTCATTGATTGAATCAGAACTACCGGGACAGCGCTTCGTCCTGCTGATGAATCTCAAGCGGGCAGGATTAGAGATTATCCAGATCGTGGTTCCATCCCTATCACCGGTAGTCGGAAAACCGCTCAGCCAGATCAATCTGCCACGGCGCAGTAACCTGGCCCTGATTATTCGTGGTGAGGAACCAATCATCCCGTCCGCTGATGTGACCATCGAGGCCAACGATGAAATTTATGCCCTGGTCAATCGCGAAGGTGAGGAGGAACTGCGCCGCACTTTTGGCAACGCATAGAGATTCTTCCATATGAGGCAAGTGAGTGCCTCCACACAGGCGTCCGCATACGCGGGCGCACTCATTATTGAGATGGTGCAGCAGGGGCGGATCCGCCCCTGCTGCACCATCTCAATAATGTATCTGAGTACCGCATCAAAGGGCGGGCTCATCAGCTTTAGAGACCGGAGTGAGAGTGGAAGCCTCAGGCTGCAACGCATCATGCATGCTCTCATCCTCCAGGCGTTCGTCAACGCGGATACGGGAGCGCAACTGGTCTTTGGTCTGCTCAAGCCCTCCACGTGTAACTATGTGGGGACGCCGCATGGCCCAGGGCGCTCGTTTGCGCGCCATGATCTGATCGGCAGTCTCACCCCTGGCGGAGCGATAGATGCTGGCCACAACTACCCAGGCGGCCGCGACGATCGGGGTCGCCAGCAGAGCGCCAAAGACCCCAAAGAGCCTGGCGCCTACCAGTAAGGACAGGATGGCCGCAACAGGATGGAGGCCGACGGCGTGTCCAACGATACGCGGCCCCAACACATTGCTCTCCAGCGCCTGCATAATCACGAACAAGACAATAATCAAGATGGTGCGTTGAGCCAGTTGAGGCTCGCCCAGCAACAACGAGAGCAGAATAGGTGTGATCGAGGCCAGGGCTGGCCCAACCATCGGAATGGTCTCAAACAAGAATGCCAGCACACCACAGATCAGGGCATAGCTGCCCAATCCCGAGACGAGGCAGATCAGACTGGTCCCCACACCAATAATCAAGGCCAGCGTCAACTGACCCCGGATATAGTTTCCGACTACGCGATTCAAAGCATCCTCAAACAAGAGCACATTGGGAAGCCAGGAGCGGGGAGAGATGCTGATCAGGTTGTTACGGATACGCTTGCCGTCCAGGGTTAGATAGAAACTCAACACAGTCACCAGCAATACGTTCAGAAAAACACTGACGCCATTGGAGACGATGCCGATCACATTACCAGCCAGCGAGGTGGCGAAGCCGTACACCTGCGCCTGCACCTGCGTAATCGCGTCCTGAATCTGTGCATACGGCACGCCCATCTTCACCAATGAGTTAATGGCAACGTGAAAGGTATCGGGAAGTGAAAACGCGAAATCAGCGATGGTGGTGGAGAACGTATTGACCTGCAGCACCAGCGAGAAAACCAGTTCATAGGCCAGGCCAATGATCGCGCCTAAGACAACAATATACGTAATCACGGTTGCCGCAAGACGTGGGACACCATATTTTCCCAGGAAATTGACAATAGGAGTGAGTAAAAATGCGACAGCCATGGATAGCAGAAGAACAACGATGGCCTCAACAAACTGGCCCAGTAATATCCAGACCGCCCAGAAGATGACACCCAGACCCACTATACTCAGTAGTATATCGCGCGTTCTCTGCCAATTGATGTGATCCATATCCCTTAACCCTCATAGTTAATCAAGCTCAGCAAAGTATCCCTCGGTGTCATTGTGACAGGTTTTCCACAAAAGAACAAGCATATAACACATGAAATCGCTGCCATATAAAATGAAAAAAATATTACTAATTATTCATATCAGAGAGGAGATACAGTATTAGAACGAATAGAGAACGTCACATACCAAAGCGCACAGAAAAAATTAGCCAAAACAGCCATAAAGTAAGGTTTAGTTGCCAGATGAACACGTTTCGGGAAACAATATACAGCAGAGGATTGCATAGCAGGCATATGTATATGTTGAAACTTTATTTATTTATAAGTCGTCATTCCAATAGGACAACGCAAAGCCAATTGCTCGGCTACCCTCCTGAACAATGGGCTTATGTTAGAAGAAGTCCTTAAATTACTTTTGTTGATTATTACAAAACGGTAATCTTATCTTGCTTCGACTGGAAGCAACGTGAAAGAGGATGTACCCGTGGGTATAAATGTAGCCATCACACCTAGTGCACTATTACTATCTATCTTACTGCTGTTTCTCGTGGCCTGGACCGTCATTTTTGCCTACCTGGCATTGAAACGACCGGTCGAGTCATTGGTAGACACCAATACAGCAGCGTCAACAGCGCAGCCACAGCCCGTAACTATCGCTCCTGCCGTACCTGCACAGCTTCCCAAGATGAAGCCAGCGGTCCTTCAGACAGCGGTAGCCTATTCGGAGCAATCGGCCAGAGAGCCAGTATTAGAGCAATCATTGCGCTAACCTTCACACACAATACATATAAAAAATGGCACCAATCTCACACAGGTACATGTGGATTGGTGCCATTCGTGTAAACTAGAAAGAGCAGAAGGGTCAGTTAAGAGAGCGAGGCATAGGATTCGCTCGGTCAGGGAGTATATTGTATGTTCTCTCCGGGATGCGGTGCACGAAACTGACCGGCGTCATTTAAAAATATAATATGGCTCTCCTGCACATTCACAATCATATCCGGTTTACCGTCGGCGTTCACATCTTTAAATGTCAGTGTCACAGGTGAGAGATCCTGGTCCGCCCCGACTAAAACAGGCCCGACATAGACTTTGGCATTGGCGGCATCGCCTCCCTGGAACTCGATGACTTGAATATGGCGGTTCAGATTCATGGCGATAAAATGGCTGGGGCTGGTAGCGGAATCGTGGTGCCCCACGACCTGGTCGGTCTGAAAGGTGCGTGGACGGCCATAGCGCCAATCGTCCTCGACCCCCTGCCACCAATGGGCAACGCTGCTGACAACCATCCATCCGATCATCATGGTGATCATGGCAAAGCCAGCATAGACGGTCCAATGCATACGGCGAGGCTCGTGGGCAGCATAGACAGGACGTGAACGATGGACGGGAGCCACCACACTATCAGTGTCTACCTGGCGCCGGATGGGTGTAGATATGGGTGGATGACTGGCGGTCCTGCGAGCCGGGACGGCGTTGCGCCCGGTGGAACGCATATGGTGAACCTCGCTCCATTGCTCATCACCATGCGGATGTTCCGTCTCTGGCTGTACATCGGTGCGATAGCGTATTACGCTGCTCGCCGGTCGCGATGATGGCCAGATGTCATCATACTCTTCAGAGAAAATATCCGGGGCAACTGGCCTCTGCTGGCCAGAGCCTCGCCTGATTGTACGCACATACGAATTCTGCTCCACATTGCTACCGTCCTCTCATCAAATTTTACAGTGATCCGAACTTCTGTTCTAACTGCTTTCCATAGTACACGAAACGTTTTGCCCTGTCAACAACTTTTTGGAACAAAATTACTATAGTTCATAAAATCTATATATTTGAAGTCATCCCCACAGATCCCCCTGGACGATTTCCGGTGGAGGAAGCGGACGTTTTTTGATAGCGGCACGCCGTTCGCGCACGGGCCGGCGTAGCTCTTTGTCGGAGGATATACCTGTGTCGGGTGGGGTAGCATGAATAGCCGTTTCTAGACGGGCGGCCTGCAATTCAATGGTCACCTCAAAGATGGAGGCACGCTGTATCCGCACCTCATCCCACAGGCTAACCAATGTCTCCAGCGTCGCGTCCTCGGACTGCTGAAGATCAGGGGTGAGGCAACGTAGTTCCTGCAAAGCCTCATGCCAGACGGCTGTCCCTCCTGGCTGCTTTTCCAGCCAGGACAGAAATGCTTGCCTGACATGGGCCAGCCAGTTCTGCGCATACAGGCCGAGACCGGCGACAAAAGTAATATCCGTGCTATTGGATACGCCGGATACCGTTACCGCCTGCTGCAATTCGGAGCGGCGGTAACAGTGCAGGAGAGGATAGCATTGTCGCTCGGCAATAAAGCCCTGTTGCTGGACCTGCCGTTGTATCTGTGCCACATCAAGCAGCTTCAGACGGTCCGCGAAATCATCGTAGTGTTCTTGCAGGAGTTGCAACACGTCCATCACAGACAACTGTCCCTGGTAATACACCACTGGAAAATCAGCGGCAATGGGACTAAAGGCATCCCTGGCTTCCTCGGGGATGGCCAGAACCAGATCTTTGCGTCCGCGTAGATACTGCAATTTCTGGATCTTGCGCTCACGATAGGCTGGTGTCCAGAAACCGAGGATTTCAAAGTAGATACGCCGCCTGCCACGCGTGAGGGCAAAATCGGGTAGAAAAATACCTTTATCCAGCAACAGCGGTTCCTGCTCACGTTCCAGTTGCCAGCCATCGACGCCGTGGTTCCTGGCCAGCGAGAAAAAGGCCTCTGAGAAGTTTTGCTCGATACTGCTATCGAAGAGCTGCGAAGGATCGTTAAAGGTCTGGGACCGGGCCGAATCGCCCGAGCGGGGTAGCAATTGCAACAATTTGGCATCCATGGCAAAGGTATAGGCGCGCTGCAAGAAATGTACTCTGGCCTCAGCCTCGACGATACCAGGAGTAAGTTGTGGCTTCTTAACGCCCGAGGGCTGGCTATAGCCCAGTAAGAAACGACACAGACGCGCCAGGCGCAGGCCATATTGCTGGGGAGCACCGGTCACCTCCTGGGGTCCATACAGGGTCAGGTGAAGCAATGGCGGCACGGCTGGTCCGGTCAGCGAGGGCTGAGAATGCTGCTCGTATTCCAGATCATAGTAGACACCCAGGCGACGCGCCAGGAAGCAGAGGCGCTTGATTACGGCGCCCACGCCGGCGGAGGGTGTCTGCAAGACAGCCTGCTGGTTCTCAGCCTGGTTAAAGGCCATGACATCAATCACAAAATGGACGCTAGAGGCATTAAAGAGCGCCGCCTCAAAGGTCCACTGATTATAGAGGGTCGTCACTTCCTCAACGGTGGGAGGGAGCTCCGCATCGCGCGTCAGGATGGCCTCGTCCTCGCTATCCAACGCCAACAGGTATTCCAGGTCACCAGTCGATAGCGCGTAGCGGCTGGCGACCAACTGCAAAGCCTGCGCGCGCTGCTCGGCCCCCAAAAAACCATGATAGTGCTCATTGATGTGGGTATACAGGGACAGGCGCAACTGCACCGGCGATCCCAGGGCCAGCAGTTCCTCACTGCCCCCCATCTGCGCCACGGTCTCGTTCCACGCGCGCGAACGCCAGCTATACCAGTGGCTGAGTGTAGCCATTAAACAATACGCCAGGCGATACTCGCCGACAATAGCCCTGGCCTCATCCTGCGCAAATAAGCGCTGCGGCTGGCCCAGCAAACTCTCGTAATAGGTAACGAGGCGCGCAATCTCATCCTGACATTCACCACCCCGCAAAAAATGGAGTGACACAGCTAGTTTACCACCCCGCCGCTGCACCGATTTCCTGATATCCTGTAAGCTAAAGCGCACAAATAACTCCTGACTAGCAACAATGTCTATTATCGACCTTTATTATAGCGAGAAAATCCACCCAATGGGTAGCTTCAGCCCCTGCAACCAATTTTCCCTTTTGAATTGATGCAGCAGGGTCGCGGATGCACACCTGCGGTACTCAAAAGTCATTTTTGTGTGGTGGTGCAATGGGGGCGCGAATGCGCCCCCGTTGCACCACCACACAAAAAAACCCTTTCCACGTCCTATTCTTTAGTAGCCGCTATCAAACGGTATGTAGGATACTTTTCCTAAATAATTGAGTATCCACTCTGACTCTGCTATGGTACTAATGGGATAGTATAGACTTTGCCGACAGCTTTGTCGGCGAACAGGAGGTGGCCGTGAGCACATCGCCACGCCGCATTGGACAATATGAACTGTTGCAACAGATCGGCAGCGGGCATCTAGGAGAGGTCTGGAAAGCGCATGACCATGCCCAACATCGTGATATTGCCATCAAATTGCTACACAGCGATCTGCAGGCCGATCCAAACTTTTTAAATCGCCTGACCAATGGAAGCAGGGTGTTGACCACGCTGCGCCATGAGAACCTGGTCAGCGTCTACTCTGCCGCGGTTTCGCGCTCAAACGAGGCTCGTGAGACGACCGCCTACATCGCGATGGATTATATCGAAGGATATACACTCAAGGATTACATTCAGGCCACCGTGCACCGTGGCATTTTTCCCGCAACCGAAGACATCGTCTATCTTTTTTCGGGCATCGGGGCAGCCGTCGATTATCTTCACCAGCAGGGTATCGTGCATGGCGATATCAAGCCGACTAATATTTTGCTGCATAAGCAGCGGCGCACGCATTTCGCCGCCGGTGAGCCGATGCTAACCGATGTTGGCATCACCCAGATCGCCGGCAATGATAGTCATCTCAGCGCCCCTCACTATTTATCTCCAGAGCAGGCCCAGGACAGGCCGGCCAATAAGGCCAGCGATATTTATTCTTTGGGCATCATCCTCTACGAGCTATGTACGGGCACGGTCCCATTTCGAGGGGACAAGACATTCACAGTTATCTCTCAGCAGAACGATACACTACCCGCGCCACCAACGCTACTCAACGCCAATATACCTCCGGTCCTGGCGCAGGTCATCTTGCGCGCCCTGGCCAAAGATCCCAATGCCCGTTTTCCAGAAGCCACACAGTTGGCCTACGCTATTGCCGAGGCATGCGCGGTACAACCCACTCACCCGCTGGTGAAGCAGATCGCCACCCGTACATCACAGGAGCAGATCTCGACTGGCACTATGCCACACAATACGCACTCGATCCTGGGGGTGCCACAGCCGCTCGCCCCCGAATCACCCATATTTATGCGTCCATTGCAAAATCTCTCGGGGCGTCAGCAGCCACGTCCTGCACAGTCACATCCCGTTTCGCTCAACGCCAATCCCGATCTTTCCGCCGCCGACGTCTTCCCCAACTCGGCTCGCATGTCGGCGGTTACGCCTGGCAATCAATCACCCACTACCAGCAAGCACCCGGCAACAGGCATCACCTCACCACAAAAGCCGGTGGTCGCACCTACCCACCTGGTACCCACAACCCCACCAGAGAAGCCGCAGTTTCCCCGGCCATCTGGCTTACTGGGCCCCCTATCCAATCCCGGCACACCACAACCTCAGATACGACAGGTAGCCACGGACAACGCATCGACTATGGAAAGGCGCAACTCAATGCCACGCCTGCAGGCGCTGCCGGCCACACCCCACACCCCACAGCCGCAGGAGCCCACGCAGTCCACCAGTTCATATCAACTATCATCCATACGTGACGCACAGGCAGCCACCTATCAACAGCAGCAATCCGCCAGTCAGGCAGCCGATGCGGTCCCCCCACCTTTCCCACTACCCACCAATCCTGGCAGAACCACACCGATCTATAAGAACAAGTACGTGGTCGGGATCGCGCTGGTGCTCCTGGTGGCAATAATTATCGGGACGTTGGTCACCAATACCGCATTCAACCATAGCACAGTAGGACAAACAAAGGTAAGCGGGACGCCCCGCACGAATCCCTCTCCAGTCACCACGACGCCGGTGGCGGGGACACTCTTCTTTCTAGATGATGCCCTGGGGCACAATGATCAGCTCCATCTGAACATGTCAAACATCGGCGCCCCGGCTCAGGGTAAAAGCTATTACGCCTGGCTACAAACGGACACACAAGGCTTCATACCATTGGGGGTGCTGCAGGTCCAGAATAAGATGGTTGACTTCATGTATGGAGGAGATGCCACCCATTCGAATCTACTGGCCCATGCCCAGGGTATACAGATTACCATTGAGCCCACGGGCTCGGCGCCTAAAGCTCCGGGCAAACAGATCGCCTACCAGGGCAGCTTTCCCGTCGCGACGCTGGCAGAGCTCAAGAATATTCTTTACTCGACGCCCGAGCTACCACCAGGATCCGCCGTTATCGTGAATATGTTCGACACCATTAAGTCGATGAACGACAAGGCGATCAGCATCGTTGATTCGCTGCAGCAGACCAAAGATTACGGCCTGGCCAAACGGCAGAGCACACGCCTGATCGAGATGATCGATGGCACCAGCTATGCGCGTGAAAGCGGGGACCTGCCCGCGGCCATCCCACCGCAGCTCCACACCTCCATTGGTCTGCTTTCTTCGCCTAAACAGCAGGGGTATCTGGATATCCTGGATAAACACCTGGATAAGCTGAAGGCGGCCGCCGCCAATAATACTAACCTGCTGCAGCGCATCCAGAACGCCAAGAACGGTCTGCAGGATCTGCGCGGCTGGCTCCAGCAGATGCGACAGAATGACGTGCAGATCTTAAAGGCCACCAACCTTGCCAGCAACCAGAATCTTAGCGCGGCCCTGCAATTGAAGCAGATAACGGCCTATGCCTATACAGGGCGTACCATTCCACCAGACACCAATCCAAAGCCAACGCCTGGTTCAGCAGGCGCGCTACAGACCTATACCGAGGTACAATACCTGGCAGCGCTGGACCTGCAGGCGGCTAAATAATACGAACTTTCGCACCTACGGTGCTCAAGAGTTTGTTTTGGGTTATGGCATGGGGGCGCGAATGCCTTTCAAGTATAGGTTTTCAAGGGCCTTGCCCCTTGAACCCGCTTGTGCCGCCGTCAGGCGGCACAAGGAGAGGGAAAATCAGGGGACACCCCTGAAACCCCGCCATGGGCTGCCGCCCCTGGACCCCGCTCCAATGGGAGCGCTCACACGCCCCGGTATGACGAGAGAACGCACTTTCTATGTGCGTGATATGGCGTTGTCCGCAGGAGTCGAAGGTACTCCAGGTGCTACCAGCAGCCCGAACTCGGCCGCCATAGCCAGGTGGTCGCTAGCATGTTCGCCCAGAAAACCATCCTCACCCTCAACCATGACATGGCACATCTCCAGACGGCCAATCAGGGTGGGATCGGCAAAGACATAGTCGATCCTGCCCGCCGGGGCGGCGGCCGGACAGGTGAAGCCCTGCTCGTGCGGATGCAGATAGCGGAAACAATCTATATAATGCTCCTTCAGGAGGCGAATGGGACCACGAGGAGCATAGAAGTAAGCGGCTAAATCAAACAATTTACAGAGCAGATCGCTCTGCCCCACCGCGCGAAAGACTGGATTAAGGAAGCGCAGTCTGCGCGGTACGACCGAATCGAGATGGGGATGCCCATCCTGGAGCGCGATATTTTTACGCCTGGTATCCAGGCGCATGACATATTTGAGCAGCGCGCTGGCCGTAAAGTCATCTTTGGGGGCCAGTGTATTAAAATCACCCATCAGTATATGTGGCTTGCCCTCCGCTCGGAATGGCGCCAGGATGTTCAGGATCTCGCGCACCTCGCGCATGCGGATGTGGTTGCCAGCCCAGCGACGATTAAACGAGGCCGCCAGATGGATAACGAAAATCGTCAGTTGCTGGCCCGAACGCTCTTCAACACACACTTCCAGTAAGGGGCGAGTCAGCACGCCGGGGCGGACATGATTCTTCACGGAGAGAATCGGCAGGCGCGTCATCAAGGCCGTCCGATAATCGCGATTACTACCAGTCTGCCCGCCCTCGATAAGCTGCATACCCAGCGCCTGCGCCATCTCCTCAACCACCGTCAGGCCCTCAAACTTAATGGGATTGAGCGCCTCAGGCAATCCCACGATATCGGGATCGGCCGAGCGAATGATCTTTAATAACTGTTCCGTCCTCTTCGCGCCTTTTTCGCGCAGGCTATAGCCACCAGCAAGAATATTATATGAAACGACACGTGTCATCGATCTTGATCCTTTTATGCGAGATAACTGGCCTCAGTGCGCTTTATCGGCTACAGCCAGTTCTGTCCATTTCAACACTCGTAAATTTCAGCTTAGAGAGTGTCAGACACACTTTTTACTGGTGTGCTTGAGCGCCCCCGCGCGGGCGTCCGCTGACGCGGCCGCACCGGTTTTGTATGGTGGTGCAACAGGGGCGCGGATGCGCCCCTGTTGCACCACCATACTATGGGCTGTTGAGCATCTGTGGCGCTCAGAAACTAGTTTTGAGTTGATGCATAGCCCCTGTTGCACCACCATACTATGGGCTGTTGAGCATCTGTGGTGCTCAGAAACTAGTTTTGAGTTGATGCATAGGCTGCGCATCCGCACCCCTGTTGCACCACCATACTATGGGCTGTTGAGCATCTGCGGTGCTCAGAAACTAGTTTTGAGTTGATGCATAGCCCCTGTTGCACCACCCTACTATGGGCTGTTGAGCATCTGCGGTGCTCAGAAACTAGTTTTGAGTTGATGCATAGGCTGCGCGGATGCGCAGCCTATGCATCAACTCACAAAATCAGGGCGGCCGCGTCAGCGGACGCCCGCGCGGGGGCGCTCAAGTACCTCGATAAGATGAGAGAAAGACGCTCACTAATACTGATCAACATACAATATTGAACCAACACAACAATTACTATACGTTTGATGTGAGTTACTGGTGAGAAAATCCCCAGATTCACTATAGCAGAGATAGAAAAAAAATTGAAAGATGGGACTATTTCTTTTCCAGAAGTACTAACTTAAACAGTGAGAACGACAAAAAAGGATTGGAGAAAAAATAGCCTGGTAGAGATGCTCAATATGATAAACAGAGCATCTCTACCAGGCCACCAAGGGGCAACTATGCGCCAGCTACTTCCAGGTGACGCGATCCAGCAGGTACATGGTCAACTCGCTGATTGGCAGGCGAACCTGGGTCATACCATCGCGCTCACGCACCGTCACAGTCTGATCGTCCAGAGTCTGGAAGTCAACGGTCACGCAGAACGGCGTACCAATCTCATCCTGGCGACGATAGCGGCGCCCGATATTGGCCACATCGTCATACTGCGACACCATATAGCGGCGTAGGTTTTCGTGAATAGAACGCGCGGTCGAGACCAGTTCTTCCTTGTTCTTCTGCAGCGGCAGCACCGCGACCTTCACAGGCGCCAGCCAGGGATGCAGGTGCAGGACGGTACGAGGCTCTTTCCCATTAGGATCTGGCTCTTCCTCATAGGCATCCAGCAGCAGGTTCAAGAAGGTGCGATCAACACCACCGGAGGTCTCAACGATCCAGGGAATATAGCGCTCTTTCGTCAGCGGGTCGGTATAGCTCAGATCCTGGCCACTATACTCAGAGTGGCGCGAGAGATCCCAGTCCTGACGCCAGTGAATGCCTTCCCATTCCTGCCAGCCCAACACCGTCTTATACTCCACATCGAAAGCCTTTTTAGCATAGTGGGCCAGTTCATCGCTGGCATGCTCGCGGAAGCGCAGGCGATCCTTATGGTTCACGATGCCCTTATACCATTCGAAGCGGAAATTCTTCCAGTACTCATACCACTTGTCCATCTCGCTGGGATGAACAAAGAACTGCAGATCCCACTGCTCGAACTCGCGCTGTCGGAACAGGAAGTTACCAGGGGTCACTTCGTTGCGATACGCCTTACCGATCTGGCAGATGCCAAAGGGAACCTGGACGCGCGATGACTTCACCACGTTATCATAGTCCAGGTAAATATTCTGACAGGCCTCACCGCGCAGATAGGTCTTCATGCGATCGCCTTCAACCACGCCCAGGTAGGTCTCCATCAGCAGGTTAAAGACACGGGGCTCACTGGTCAACTCACCACCGCAGACGGGACACTTGTGCTGCTCCAGATTCTCAGGCTCCAGGTGATCGGTACGGAAGCGGCGCTTACACTTTTTACAATCAACCAGGCGATCTACAAAATTTTCCACGTGACCACTGGCTTCCCAGACACGTGGATGCGTGATGGTAGCACCTTCGATGCCGACGACGTTATCGTGGTTCTGAACCATCGACCACCACCAGTAGCGCCTGATATTGTTGCGCATCTCAACGCCAAGGGGGCCAAAATCGTAGATGCCAGCTACGCCGCCATAAATCTCTGAATTGGGGAAAACAAAACCACGGCGCTTGGACAGGGAGACAACTTTTTCAATGGGGACCAGAGGGGTATCCTTTACCTCCGGCTTATTCTCTTCAATTTGTGTCATGAGTGGTTTCCTCCGCAAAAAAAAGCCCCAGGCATCTATAGCCCAGGGACGAATGCGCTAACGTAGGCCTGGGGCAACTACGTTTTACAGCGACATGCGCGGTCCCACCCTGCTTCTTCACCAAACAGTGAAGCCACTCAGTTATGTTCAATGCATCCACCTCAGAAGCGCCCTTCACCCGCCTGTGATTGCCGATCTCACACCAACCATCGGCTCGCTGCTATCCAGTACAGATTACTCTTCTTCCTCAACGCTGGAACACATTTTGTATTCGTATTGTATAGGGATTAGTATAGCGAAGAACTGTACAAGTTGCAAGTGATACAGCCCAAACGGGACATTCGCTACCTTGTGAAGGTTATTGAGAGGTGTTACAATAGTGCGAAAAATAGTCGGTAATGAATTAAAGAAGAGATGGAAGAATACGTGGTGACCGAGCACGATCCCCAGGCTGATATTCAGGCCTTTGCCGCGCGTTATACATTTCCAATTGACACGTTTCAACTGGAAGCGATGGACCAGCTCGCGCACGGACAATCCGTGCTCGTTGCGGCACCTACGGGGACAGGTAAAACCCTGGTAGCAGAATACGCCATTTGGCGTGCACAACAAAAGAGGCAGAGGGTCATCTATACGACTCCCTTAAAGGCCCTCTCGAATCAGAAGTACCGCGATCTGCGTGAGGTATATGGCGCGGACGCAGTGGGCCTGGTAACTGGTGATATCGTTGAGCGCAGTCGTGCTTCGATCGTTATCATGACCACTGAAGTCTATCGCAATATGCTGCTTGAAGAAGAGAGCGATCCAGCATCCGCTGGTAGCCCTTCAAACCTGGCGGATGTAGGTTATGTCGTTTTCGATGAATTACACTATCTGAGTGATATAGGGCGTGGACCGGTATGGGAAGAAGCCATCATCTGTTCGCCGCCTCATGTTCAGCTTGTTGGTCTCTCGGCCACAGTCAGCAACGCCGAGGACCTGGCCAGCTGGATTAGCCGGGTCCACCGCCCGATCTCTTTGATCACCCACGAGCAGCGCGCGGTACCATTGGAACACTACTACTTCCTGGACGGCAAGCTGCACCTGGTACAGGACGCGGACGGCAACCGGGTTGAGAAGTTTCCCCAGACCGGAGGTGAAGCCAAGCTGGCGCAGATGCTGGGCCGCAACCGGGTCTTTACCTTTGACGACGAGGGTGAGGATGAGGAAGAAGATTTAGATACCGATCTCTGGGAAGAGCGTCGCCGTCGCAACCGGGCGCCACGACCACAGGATCACCGCCTCTCGCGCAAGGAGCGCGAACGGCTACGTTCCCAACCACGCAAAGGGTCAGGATCGGGATTTAAAGAGAGCTCCAGCCAGGCAGAGGAGCGCGATGAAAACAGTCCACAGGCCAGCAGCAGCGCTGAAGCGCAGACCAATGGGGACGTAGCTCACCAGGAGAAGCCGCGCGGACGCCGTCCCCGGCAGCGCAAAGCTCCCGAACCAGGCGAGATCCTGACGGTCCTGCGTGATAGCGACATGCTGCCCTGTCTCTACTTCCTGCCGGGTCGACGCGTCGTGGAAGAGGCCGCCATGAGCGCCTCCATGCACAACTTCACGACCCCGGAGGAAGAAGCCTTGATCCGCGAGGAGACCAGCATCTGGCTGGAACACCTTCCCAAGGAAGATCGCAACCTGCAACAGGTGCATGCCCTGCTCAATCTACTGCCGCGTGGCCTGGCCTTTCACCATGCCGGTCTGCTGCCAGGACTGAAAGTGCTGGTAGAAACGCTGTTCGCCCGTGGTCAGTTGCGCGCCGTTTTCGCCACCGATACCCTGGCGCTAGGTATCAATATGCCCGCACGCTCGGTCATTGTAGGCAGCCTGAGCAAGTTTGACGGCCAGGAAATGCGGCTACTCACGCCCAACGAGTACCGCCAGCTCACCGGACGCGCCGGACGCCGTGGCATGGACACGCGCGGGGCCGCCATCATTCCCTATTCGCCCTGGGAGCCATTTGAGCCATCGTTTCAAAAGATTACCGGCGATATGTTGCCCGTCACCAGTTCATTTGTAATCCGCTACAACTCGGTGCTCAATCTCTGGCGACCCACTGATCTTCAACACCTGCGGCGCATCTGCGCCTCCAGCCTGCGCGAGTATCAGCGCTACCTGTTGTGGGAGATCAACGAGCTCCAGCGGCTGGAAAAACGCTATCGCAAAGCCAGCAAGTCGGGCAAAAAGAAAAAGGGCGCGGCATCCGTAGAAGCGGAACGGGCCCTGGAGAAGCGGCGTGAGAAGATCGGCGCCTTCCCGCTCAGCCGTGCCGGAGCCGCTGAACTGGACGGAACTATCTTCGCCCTGCGCGCATTGGGGCATATCGGCCAGGATGAACAGCTTACCCTCAAAGGGAGGCTGCTGCGCAACATCTTCCATCCCGCCGGTATCGTGCTGGTCGAGCTGATCACCAACGGCTACCTGGACGAGCTCTCGCCAGCTGAACTGGCCGAGGTCTGTAGCTGGTTCACGTACGACAACGATCGGCGTCTGAACAATCGACATGTCATGCATGCGCGTCTGACCCAGATACGTCGTGAGCTCTGGCATATTATTCAACATGTACGAGGGGTTGAGGAGCGCGCCGGGATCAGCTCTACACCAGGCTTTGTACCTGAATTTCATGGTCTTGCCCTCTCCTGGGCCCGCAACATGACGCTCAGCGGCCTGATGAAGCGCATCGACCTGGCCGAAGGTGACATCATGATGTTGCTCAACCAGACCATCGATCTCATCCAGCAGCTCCAATCAGCCGTTGGACAGGTATTGGACAGCCGTGATATCTGGGAACAGATATCGCCAGTCATGGTTGAAGGCATCTACAATGAGAGCAATACGCCCCGCTACGAAAAGAGGCGCAACGAACAGCAACAGCAACAACGAGCCAGCATGGAGCGCTTGCGTCCCATGCTAGCGCAAGCCTCCGCAGCGTTGCTCCATGGCATTATCGCCCAGAGCCGCACGGTCCCCTCCATGGCGGTCCAGCTAGGACCCGAAGAGGTCCCCCTGGATGCCGAGGAGGATCGCGATCCTCAGGGCCTTTCAGACCCAGAAACATTCGTCGGCGACCTTTAACCCGACCAGGACGTGGTCACAAGAATGTTCATCCTTTTTTCGTATGAGAGCGGGACTGCCAGGGACGGCGCGCCATCCCTGGCAGTCCCGCTCTCATACGAAATCTCTTCTTTTCATTTCTCCACCACAGGTGCCGTCAGCCAGGCATAAAACGCCACGCATGTACAATGAGTAACAGCGTGAAATCCACTGAAACAGGCTACATGTCGTACACCCCTCGCGAAACAAACAATTCTGCGTATAATCCAATGCTACTAAGTAGCACGAAAGCACAAATTGACGCAGTAATAGACATTACTTTGGTCATGCTTGCCCTGCCATTTCATTGTCAGACGCATGGAAGTTGACTAATATGTACAAAGGTACAAGTATGTCGGGAAGGCGGGGTGAAAAGATTAAGCTTAGTATTCGCTGGCAAAGTGAGCGCCAGTTGTAATAGAGGGGTAGAGAGTTTTGATGAACGCAGAAGCATTGATTGGAAGGGTATTGGGCACATGCACACTCCAAAAACTGGTAGGACAGGGGGGCATGGGGGCCGTGTTCCTTGCCCAACAATCTCGCCCCCGCCGTCAGGTTGCGGTCAAAGTGCTTCTACCGATAACACAATTAAACGCCAATCAACTGGCCGCATTCCTGGAACGCTTTCGTCGCGAAACTGATGCCGCAGCCTCGTTGGAACACCCGAACATTATGCCCGTGCATGAATACGGGGAACAGGGCGGCCTGGCGTACCTGGTCATGCCCTATGTATCTGGAGGCACCCTGCGCGATGAATTGGAGCGAGAAGGGCCTCTCAGCCTGCAGCACACCGTAAATTATTTAGAACAACTCGCCGCCGCCCTCGACTTTGCTCACGAACACGGGGTCATCCACCGCGACATCAAGCCCGCCAATATCATGGTCACCAACGAAGGCCGTCTGCTATTATCCGACTTTGGCCTCGTCAAAATTATCGCCGCAGGACAGGCACCGCAGGTGCGCCTGACTGGAGCTGGGGCTCCAGTCGGCACACCGGACTATATGGCGCCGGAACAGGTCATTGGTGAAGAGGTCGATACCCGTGCCGACCTCTATTCGCTGGGGGTTATCCTCTTCCAGATGCTCACCGGAACAACACCTTTCCAGGGTGAGACGCCGATGCAGATCGCAGCACAACATCTGCAGATACCACCTCCCTCACCGCAGATGCTGCGCCCGGATCTACCGATTGCAGCCGAGCAGGTGGTGTTGCGGGCGATGGCGAAACGGCCAGGAGACCGCTATATGCGCGCCCAGGACATGGCACGGGCGTTTCGCTCGGCCGTCGTCAATTCAGGCATCCAACTTGATCCAGAACAGACATGGGCGGGCTTGCTAAGTGGTTCGACCGCTTCACGCCTGGCTATTCCCAGGGGCCAGTTTGATCCCATGCGCCAGACCGCCTCGATGCCTAAAGTGACGAAAACGGATGCACAGCCAATGGGGAACGTACTGAACCGGTCCGCCAACAATCAGGCTCCTCGGCAGCCAGCCGTAGAAGCAGTGCAACCTCGGCAGAACGGTGGATTGCTGGGCCGCACCAACATAACTCCAGCCGGTGCCACCGCTCGCCCAACGGGTGGTCTGCTCTCAAAAAGCGGTCAATTGCCACAGGCTGGATCGGGGGCCACTCATACAATGAGCGCACCTGATCCGATAGGCGCACCCAGAGCAGCCGGCGGTGGACTCCTCTCCAAAACGGGACAATTCCCCCTGGTCGGAACGGGCATGCTGCCAACGATCAACAAAGGGCAGGCCACCGCAACAGCGAGCAACGGACTCAACCCGGCCTGGAGTAAAGAGCCGCCACAGACGCCCAACAACCTGACTCAGAATGCGGCCTTCCCTAAAACGCCAACGGGCGCCCTGAACACAGCAGAGCAAAATGGTTCAACCGGCACGCTCAAACTGAATGATCCAGTCAAAGTGGTGAAGGTGCCGGTCGCTGGCCAACCCGGACGCTATATTACCGGCATCCTGCCTTTTGAAAGGCAACCAGAAGAGAAGCCAGCCGAACCAGCAACCGCTAAACCAGGTCTTAAGCCATGGGTGAAGAATACCATCGCATTGGTCATTGTATGCGTAGTCCTGGCATCCATAGCCGGAGGGCTCTTATTCTCGCAAAATCAGAATAAAACGCAGGGCAACCAGCAAGCGAGCACAACGGCGGCCGGCAATACCGCCAATGATCCAGGCGCGATGGCCAGCGCGACCGCGAGCGCTAATGTGCTGGTCTCTGATCCATTAAGCAAAAACATCAATGGATGGCGCACCGACCCCCCCAATCTCTATGCCTTTAAAAATGGCGCGTATCATATCGCAGTGCAGGGCAACAAAGGCAGCGGGGCCATCCTACCGCAAAAAACGTTTGATGGCCCGCTCACCTATCGCGTAACCATGCAGGAGGTCAAAGGTGACGACAACGATCCCAACAACACCTTTGGCATGATCTTGCGCTTCAACCAGCAACAGAAAAACGGTAAGACCAACACAACCTTTTACACCTTTGAAGTGACAAATGTAAAAGGGAAAGAATACCAGTTCTGGCGCTACGATGATAGCCAGCCAAATCCCTGGATACAGATCAAAAACAGCACCCTGCCAACGGGCAATGAATTCCACCAGGGTAAGCAGGCCAATACCATTACGATCGCAATGAATGGTGACAGATTTACGGTCACCGTAAATGGCAAAAAATTATCCAAAGTCTTTCAGGATGGAACCTATAAAAATGGTTCTGTGGGTATGATCGTCAATAAAGATGGCACGGAAGTAGCCTTCACGAATCTCTTGCTTACACGTAACTAACACCATCTATTACAACTGTCTTGTAATCTCACAGAAAGGGGACAGCCTCTGGGACGGTGTTTGGATCATTCACACCAGATAGCCAGCTTTTGTCGGCAAAGGGGTAAAGTATCATGAACGCAGAAGAGTTATGCGGCAAGGTGCTCGGCACCTGCACGCTACAAAAGGTGATTGGACGGGGTGGTATGGGTGCAGTTTATCTGGCTCAGCAGTCTCGTCCGCGCCGCCAGGTTGCGGTCAAAGTTCTTCTACCCATTACGACCTTCAAACCGCAGCAACATAAAGCATTTCTAGAGCGCTTCAGACGAGAGACCGATGCGGCCGCTTCGTTAGAGCATCCCAACATTACACCGGTCCACGAGTATGGAGAATTAGACGGATTGGCGTACCTGGTCATGCCCTATATCAGCGGTGGGACTTTACGCGACGAGCTGGATACAGAGGGCAAATTACCTTTGACGCGCGTGGTGAGCTATCTTGAACAGATGGCGGCCGCGCTGGATTTTGCGCATGAGCGCAAGGTTGTCCACCGCGACATCAAGCCCGCCAATATTTTAATGACGCCAGAGAAGCGCCTCCTGCTCACCGATTTTGGCCTGGTCAAGATTATTACCGATGGTCAGCAGCGCAGTCAGAATCCACTTTCCGAGGTCGGGATGCCAATGGGGACGCCAGATTATATGGCCCCCGAGCAGGTTATAGGTAGCGTAGTAGACGCGAGGGCGGATATTTATTCACTGGGCGTCTTACTCTATCATATGGTAGCAGGCACGCCTCCCTTTCAAGGTGAGACGCCAATGAAAGTGGCCCTGCAACATTTACATACGCCACCGCCGCTACCCAGAATGTATCGTCCAGATTTGCCCCCGGCCGCCGAACAGGTCATTTTACGCGTCCTGGCGAAACGGCCAGTCGATCGCTACCAGCGCGCACGCGACCTGGCCAGCGCCTTCCGGTTGGCCCTGGAAGCGGCTGGCGTACAGGTAGACGGATCGATGGAATCCGGTAACCGCCGCCGAGGACTCTTTGATCCGGTCTGGCAAAGTCAGATGCCCATAGCGACTCCTCAGCAGGAACCGGTGAAAGCGGCACACGAAACAGTACAGCAGCTTCCTCATGAATCAGCTGGCAAGGTCGCCCAGTCGTTTACAGCGCGCCACGATATTGTGGCCCAGACCAGGATGACACTACCATCATTCTCCGGTATCCTGACCGAGACAGATATCGCGGCTTTCAAGTCCGCCAGCCCACAGCCAACGGCAGTGCCGGGCGCGGACTCACTGCTGCAGGGCCAGGAAATTCCAGAAACGCCAAATAGTGGCCAGACACCTTTACCGCCAACCATCGGGACCGAAGTCCGGCACGGAGGCCTGCGACCAGGGGCCAGGCAGACGCCCTTGCCACCGGTAGGGGAGAATGTGCAATCCGCACTGCTAGCCAGTAACCAGATCGGGAATGCTACAGAGACTGGAAACAGAAAGATGTTTATGCCGCCTCGTCTGAAACTGGGGCATAAAACGAATCTACGCGGTCTGCATAAGGGAGCCAGCAAACCCGGAGGACTGATTACCAATACAGTACCAACGATGCCACAGCCCCTGCTGAAGAACAGCCCTGATCAAGGCCATCCCGCGACCTCGAATGAGAAGACTACACGCGCCTTCGGCCTGCTCGAAGGTATCCAGCCAGGGGCCACCAAAACGGAATCCTCGGCCCAACCTCATCATGAGCCAGGCATCCGGGCAGGAATACCGGCCGCGGATCAACAGGCAGTGACAGGACAAAATAAGAGGATAGCGACTGAAGTACTATCGGTGCTCTCTCAGTTGCCTACTCTGATAGAATGGGTCAAGAGCCATAAGAAGACAACACTGGTGATTGGCGCGATCATCCTGCTGGTCCTGGGCTTGCTTCTATACATGCTCACGCGGCCTGTTTCCAGCACACCAGCATCAGGCGAGCGTGGGCCATCACACAGCATCGCGTTCACAACCGGCGCCAGCACCCGGTTCACCGCCAGCGGATCAACGATCCTTTCGGACCATCCTTTCAACGCACCTGCACCTGGTGCAAAACAAGGGACGAAAAAAGGGTCTCCAACGTTGACCAGCCCCGCCAGCGAGAACGCGCGCATTCAAACACAACAATATTTAAAACAAACAGGATATTGAGCGGGGCAAGCCCAAAGCTGGGACAAACCCAGCACCTACGGCAAGCCCGGCACTAAGCTGGGGCAAGCCCAGCACCTACTGTTGACATACGCTATTTATGACCGGTGAGAGATTATGAATAACCAACAAGGACCTTTTAACTCGCCCTTTTTCCCAAAGGCAGGAGAGCGAGACACAGAACCATCTGAAAATACAAAGACGACCAATCAACATGGTAGCCTGAGACATAAGACCAGTCTACGTGGTTTGCAGCAGAATACGGGGCCTGTGCCTGCGAATAATGCGCAACAACCGTTTGCTCCTTCACAGTCATCCTGGGGAACCAATGGGGGACCGCAATCCTTCCGGCCCCAACAACCCTGGAGCAATCCAGGTCCGGCCTTCCAGGAAAACCAGCAGCAACAGCATGGAGCAGGCATGCAGGGCTTTCCATCATCACCGGCTCAATCTGGTAATCCAACAAACGGACGAACGCCCACCGGCCAGTTAGGTCCTGGTGCGTCCATGTTTAATAATCCACTGTTCCCGAAGGGAAATACACAACAGTTGGGCAGCGCTGGTTCGTCGGTTAATAACTTTAACGATCTACAAACAGAGGCTCACACGCCCGTCAACGGCGCGCCCAATGCCACCCAGAATTTCGGCAATAGCGGCGCATTCAGGAGACCAACCGGTGCCCTCGGCAATAGTGGCACTTTCAGAAATCCAACCGGTGCCCTCGGCAACAGTGGCACTTTCAGAAACCCAACTGGCGCCCTCGGCAGTAGCGGTGTGCACCCAAATCCTAACGCCACCAGAGACCTGGGCAATATGGGGCTCGTACCCAGTCCAACCGGTGCCCTTGGTAATACCGGTACCCTGATGCATCCGGCAGGTGAATACAGTGGCGACACCGGCATGCTCAAACTCAACCAGGCGGTCAAAGTTGTACGCATTCCCGTCGCTGGTAAGCCGGGCGAATATAAGACGGGCATCCTACCAGTCCTCTCGCAAGGCAATACTGGCGCGCTACCGCCGACACAAAACCCGGCGGAAGGATCCAAAAAGAAGGGCAAGATTATGATGCTGGCCATTCTGGTCATGCTCGTCATCTTTGCCTCTGGCATCTATATGTTCACCCGTTCGGGCGGCAGTAACATGGCGGCCAACCCGGGAAGCACGGCAAACGGGAACAACGCACAGAATCAGGCCAATTTGAAGGCCACGGCGACCGCCAATGTTGAGGCCACCACAACATTTAACAACCTGATATTCGCGGATCCGCTAGAAACCAATGGTAGAGGCTGGTTAACGACAAATAACCGCCCTGATCTGGTGAAAAAAGGCATCGTTATGAACTTCACGGATAATGCCTATCATATCAGTTCTGCCAAAGTCGGTGATAATACATACTTCGCATCTTCCGTTCTGCGCAACGAGGATATACCTACCAGATATACCTATAGTGTGGATATGCAGCAGTTAAAGGGCAAAGATGACAACGACTTTAACTTCTTTGGTCTACTGTTTAGCTACACGGAGATTGGTGGGCAACCGATATCATACGCGTTCCGTGTCATTAATAATAAAGGTGGTTTGAGGTACGAATTCTGTACCCTCGATGGCCGCAAAACTCCCGTCTGGTCCGATCCCATCTGGAAGCAGAATGCCGGCAAGGAGTTCAAAGGAACCAAAGCCAAGAACAACCTGAAGGTGCATGTAGATGGGCACGACTTTACCTTCTGGGTAAATGGGAAGCAGGTAGGCAAGGCGCATGATACCAGCTATGGGACCGGCTCCATCGGCCTCGGTGTAAATGGGCAGGCTGGCGGTTCAGAGGTAGCATTTACCAATCTTGTGCTGAGCAAGAATTAATGTCGTTGATCTTATCAATTTTCATCATCAAAACATGGGTGGAGGTACTCGTTTGATAGTATTTAACAGCGCTCTCATATCAGCCACGGTCGCACAAATAAGTGGACTCAGTTTCAAATCAACAGCGGTAATCCCCGTCGTACTATGTGTCACAGGCTTTCTGTGCCTGATCAATGTGGGTCTGGCCATCTTCTATCGCCACAATAAGCGGGTGGAGATTATCACATACTACGCGGCCTTCGCCTTTGAGCTGATCCTGTTCGTAGCTGCGTTCCTGGTACTGCTGGGGGTCTTCTCTCAGTCGTTCTTCCGCCTCCCTGCTGGTCTGCCAATCAACCAGGGTGAGATTGGCGTGGCGCTGGCCATCGGTCTCGGTCTCTTCCCCGCCGCCTACTGGCATCGCATCAACATCTCTGAGCTGCCTAAACGCATCACAGAGGATGGCCAAAAACTGAAGAACAACCAGATCGACGTACGCATCCGCGACCGCAGCATTCCCGGTGAATGGATGAATTAAAGATAGCTATCCATCAAAAAAGATGGGTTGGAGCAAAAACGCACGTCTGAGGCGCATTTTTGCTCCAACCCATCTTTTTTGAACACAATTCTTCACATGGTGTACCCGATCTAATCATAAGGGTCAGGTAGTTGCAGAAATAGCTTTGATCTGCTAAAGTAGCAGCACAATAGTTGATAAATGCCCGGAACAGCTATAGATCGGCACAAAAAGTCTGTGGGCCGAATATTGCGGTGCAAAGAGAGGCCAGCTATAAAAGCTAATCCGGTAGCATTAAAACCAGCAGGTAATATTTAAAATACGAATTTACGGTTTCTACTTATCCAGCGGGCATATATAAAAACGTCACAGCACCATTCTTTTTCATTGTTATAGCGACACACCCATTTATTATCTGCGAGAGATGTATGAATAATCAGCCAGAAGCATTCAACTCGCCCTCCCTTCCAAAGGTGGGAGAACCAGAGACAGAAAACCAACGCATAGCTCCTCGCTTGAGGCCTAAAACAAAACGGCGGAGTCTTCTGCCACTACAGTCAAGCGCATCTACCACCCCGACATCCTCATCCGTAGATGACGCAGGCACAGATACCTCCCAATCCTTTATCCAGACGCCAGAGCCATGGGCAATGCCTGGAACACAAGCGTTGTCATCATCACAACGTGAAAATCCGCCTCGGCAGATCTCCTGGCATGAAATGGCCACGCAGGCCTTTCAGGAGGCCCAGCAATCGAGGGGTGAAACCACCACCCGGGAATCCCTATCTCCAGTTCAGCCGCCACTACCAGATACACCTGAAACGCTTGCGCCGCCGGTACAAACGCCATCAAGCAAGCAGACCGGTGGCCACACATCACAGCTCAATAAGCCGAAATTCTCGAAATCAGCGTTCTCTAAGAGAAATAATCAGCGTACAGGCGAGGCGGGTACACCCACAGCCGGCCTGGACGATGCTGGTATGAATAGGCAGGCCGATCTTAAACCATCGGGCAACCCTAACGACACGACCGACAACCTACCATCCAGTTCCAACGCTACCCGGAATCTGGGCAACACTGGTATCTTGCCGGGCCCAACTGGAACCCCGGGTAAAACCGGCACACTGATGCACCCGGCGGGCGAGTATAGCGGCGATACCGGCATGCTCAAGCTCAACCAGGCGGTCAAAGTTGTGCGCATCCCCGTCGCCGGCAAACCGGGCGAATATAAGACGGGTATTCTACCCATGTTAGCGCAAAGCGATACCAGCGCGCTACCACCTACGACTCCACCACAAAACCAGACCTGGCAGCAGAAAGTTAAGCAACACAGCAAGTTTATAGCGCTGGCCACCTTCATCGTGCTGATCATCTTCAGCTCTGGTATCTATCTACTCACCCGTACGACAGGTCACACCACGGCCAGCGTAAATGCCGTGAAAAGCTCAATAAAACAGGTCAGCCTGAACGCGACAGCCACAGCCAATGTCCAGGCTACGGCCACTTTTGAGCAATCGCTGCTTATTAATGACTCACTGAGCTCAAATACCAGGGAATGGTTAACGACACAGAATCGCGATGATCTCACCAAAAAAGGCATCAAGATTTTTTTCCAGGATAATGCCTATCACATTAGTTCAACCGCGACCGGCGGCATTGCCTACTTCGCAGACGCGCTCCTGGTAAACGAGATAACACCCGCCAACTTTACATTTAGTGTGGACGCTCAGCAGATCAAAGGCGATGAGAATAGTCAGTATAACTTCTATGGCCTGCTGTTTAGCTATATAGAGATCAATCGGCAGCCTATCTCCTATGCATTTCGGGTCATCAACAATAAAGCTGATCGAAGGTACGAATTCTGTACCTTCGACAATCGCAGGCAAGAACACAAATGGTCCGACCCCATATGGAAGAAAGCAACCGGGAAAGAGTTCCATAACGGGAAGGGAAAAAACAATTTGAAGGTCCAGGTGAAAGACCATACCTTTACATTTTACGTCAATGGTCAGAAGCTCGGCTCGATAAGGGATACTAAATATGGACCCGGATCGATCGGCTTAGGGGTCAATGGTTTGCCAGCTGGCTCCGAGGTAGCTTTCACCAATCTCTTGCTGACAAAAAATTGATTTTAGCCTTATTGTGACTATACAATGGGGGTGTTCTCGTACAGGCATCGATGCGCTGGTTTGTGGCTTGCAGAATTGTACCCATTGGCCCACATATCCTAAAAATCGCTATAGAGAGATAAAAGATTTGATTGTGCCTGATTTACTACGTCAATATAGATGTGTCCATTTGTAAATAGCTTATTGCTATAACTTCCATAGCGGGCAGCTATTTACAGGTGAACAGCAAGTGGTCAACCATAAACGTATATCACGTAAGGCAAGTGCCAGGATTATCCATAGCAATACTCATTACCATAACAAAGGGATATTAAGTATGACGATGTACCCTGAACCAAATGCATCTAGCAGTTCGGCGCCGGTGGAACAGTATAACTATCCTGTTCCGGCTCAGACAAATACTGCATATGCCGTGGTTAGCCGCAATCTTGTGCGTCAGTTTGATCAGAAGCTGGCGGTCAATAATCTCAATCTGGCGGTACGGCCGGGGGAGTTCTTTGGCTTTCTTGGTCCCAATGGCGCGGGCAAATCGACAACCATTAAGATGATGGTAGGACTACTGCGACCAAGCTCCGGCAATGTCTGGGTTGGCGGTGTCGATGTCTGGCAAGATCCGTTGCGGGCACGCGCGCTAATGGGTGTACTCCCCGAGTACTTAAACCTCTATGAGCGTCTCTCTGGTCGTGAATTTATCACCTTCTCGGGACACATGTATGGCGTGGCCGAGGCCGACATCCAGAGGCGCACGGAAGAACTGCTGCAGGTGTTGGATCTGAGCAATGATGCCGACAAGTTAATCGTCGACTATTCGGTTGGTATGCGCAAGAAAGCCGCGCTGGCAGCGGCCATCATCCATCGTCCCCAGGTACTCTTCCTCGATGAGCCATTCGAGGGCATTGATCCCGTCAGTTCGCGCGTCATTCGCGATATCCTCCATGATCTGACGCGCCGTGGCACCACCATCTTCTTCTCATCGCACATCATGGAAGTGGTTGAGCGCCTCTGTACGCGTGTGGGCATCATCAATCAAGGGGTACTGGTGGCTGAAGGCACCCTGCAGGAACTGCGTGAGCGTGCCAGCGGCAGCGGGGGTAGTAAAGACGCCACCCTGGAAGACATCTTCTTGAACGTGATCGGTGTGCGCAACGAGAACCACAATTTAAGCTGGCTGGATTAGGAGGATATCGTGCTTATCCACGGTGATAAACTTCGCTGGTTATTCTGGCTGCGCTGGAAGATGTTTACGCGCAGCTTTACACGCGGCAATAAGGTCGGTCGCATCATCGGCACCATCTTTCTCGCCTTGTTTGTGCTGGGTATGGGCGTAACCATCGCCGCAGGGACTTTTTTTGCCTATCGTCTCCTGCCCGAACCGGCTAATGCCGAGGTGCTCTTCCTGGTTCTGACGGGCATTTTCTTGCTCTGGCTGATTCTGCCGCTACTAGAGTTTACAACCAACGAAGGGCTGGACATCTCCAAACTGGCGCTCTTCCCTCTGACCAGGGGTGAACTGATGCTAAGCCTGGTCTTCTCGACCCTGCTGGATATTCCAACGGTGGGCCTGATTATCGCCCTGGCGGCGGTGGTGGCGGGCTGGGCCACATCAATTCCACTGGCCTTGATGGCGCTGCTGAGTATGCTGGTGTTTTATGTGCAGCTGGTCGCCGCCAGTCAGCTGGTGCTGGCCTTGCTACAGAAGGTATTGCAGAGCCGCCGCTTCCGCGATCTCAGCGTGATCCTGATCGTTCTGCTCTCATCCAGCGGCTACCTGTGCCAGTTCGCCGTGCGCGGCTTTATCAACAGGGGCTTTTACGATACGTTGTTACAGGCGCACATCTCACCCTACCTGCAGTGGTTGCCTCCCGGCATGGCGGCCCGTACCATCCAGCAGGCGGCGGTAGGCAACTGGCTGATGAGCGCAGTATGGCTGCTGGCGCTGATTATAATCACGTTCCTGTTCCTCTTCTTCTGGCAGATGATTGTGGAGCGAGGCTTGACCACAGCGGAGAGCGCGGGAACGGCCAGGACGGTACGTCACCAGAACGTAGTCGGAGCGACCTCGGGCAACGTACTGACGCGCCGCATCCCGGTCCAGGTCAAGGCCATGCTGGAGAAAGACCTGAAGTACTTCTGGCGCGATCCACAGATCAAGGCCGTCTTCCTACAATCGATGGTATCGCTGGTCTTCCTGGTTCTGTACTTTAGCTTTAGCTTTTTCAATAACAGCGGCACCAATAGCGCACGCCTCTTCACGCGGATAGGACCCTGGACCGTGCTGGTCGCGCCGCTGTTCCTGATGCTCACACTCTACACCCTGTCCTATAACTCGCTGGGATTTGAGCGGCAGGGCATTACGACCCTCTTCCTGTTCCCGATCAATCCCAAATATATTCTCTGGGGTAAGAATATCGCGATCTTCATAGTGGGACTGGTAGAGATCTGCGTGCTGATTCTGATCGCGGCCATCATCACCAAAGCCTGGGCCTTTATAGGACCGGCTCTCGTGCTCGGACTGGCGGCCATGGGCATCATCCTGGGCATTGGCAATTTCACCAGCGTCTACCTGCCACAGAAGATGCGCCTGGCGCGGCGTGGCTTCCAGACCTCTTCCAACCTGTCGGCGGAGGGAGGCTGTCTACGCGCCATTATGTCTATGGTAGCCACGATGCTCATGCTCGTCCTGCTCATACCGGCGGCTGCGGCGGTCGCGGTCCCCATCTTCTTCCACATTGAGTGGATCTGGATCTTAACGCTCCCCGCATCCCTACTCTATGGAGCCGCCTTCTACATCATTGTTACCAACATAGTCGCTCCACGTATCCTTAAACAGGCGCCCGAAATTGCCGGGGTTATATCCAAAGAGTAGACGCCCACACACAAAAAGTTACAATAAATATAGTCAGGTCGCTTCTGATGGCGATAAAAAAATTGCTCGCTGCAGTTCTTAAGAACTGCAGCGAGCATTTAGAGCCTTAACTGCAAACACACACTCTCTCTCATAGACGGTGCTAAAAACCAGGATTCTTACTGTTCTCAGTGCCCGTGTAAATTGTGCCTGCGTCTCTCACTTATATAGTTGTCTTTTTTTAAAATTGGTTACGGCCAAAACGATTATATTTTTAACCAATATTATTTTTTCTTTACCGTCTCAGACCATCCATCATTGTTCACTATATACCTGGTAGGAAATACCAATAAGCCAATCAGGTAGTACCTGTTAAATTTCTCGCGTTTGACCCGTACCTAATATAGAGGGAATGATAAATATTAAAGGATGAGACTGCATTATTGTAAGAAGGGCTACTTTATGTTTTTCAGGTCACGATCTCCTGACATGGCAAACTCAGACGGAGAGGCGCAGCAGCCTGCGTTTGAGCAAACCTTGTATCAGGCCAAACAAGGGGATGGAGATGCCATCAGTGCATTGTACCGGCAATTTCTTCCAGCCATCTTTGGTTATATTGCGGCACGGGTCCCCGAAAAATCACTGGCAGAAGATCTAACATCTGAAGTATTTTTAAAAATGATCGAAGGGCTACAACAGGTGCGGGCTACTAATGAGACCGGCTTCGCAGCCTGGTTGCTGCAGATCAGTCGCGTGACTATTGCTGGCTATTATCGTGGGCAAGCCAGGCAACCAGAACCCGTTTCATTGACGCCAATGGATAAGGATGCTACGTGGCATGACGGCATTGGCGAACTACCAGACAACCATCCAGCGACGGATCCGGTGTACCAGTTCGAGCAACGCGATGAATGGAGGAGCGTCGTACAGGCCATGAATACATTGACCGAAGAGCAACGCCAGGTGATTGTCGGGCGGCTGATCATCGGTTACGATGTGGCAACGGTAGCAGAAATGATTGGGAAAAAAGCCAACGCGGTCAAAGCGCTTCAATTTCGCGCATTGCAGAGTCTCCAGCGAGCTCTCAATCCACAGCCAAAAACAAAACAGGCCAAAAAGCAGCACCCTGGCAAGTGGCAGCATCAGGAGGTCAAACCATGAAGTCGCAATCAGAACGCCTCAACGAACGATTGGAGGAACAACTTCAAGCCAGGCGGAGCACGGCGATATCAGGTAAACAGCATACCCGCGCAACCTCCAGAGATGACGAGGAGATCAATGATTTATTGGAGATCGCGCAATATCTCCAGTCAACACCTCATACACAGGTAGACAACCAGTTCGCCCAACGCCTGGAGAGGCGCATCCGCGCACATGCTATCCATATCCAGCAAAAGCGCGCCAGCCGGCCCTGGTGGCAAAGGCTATTCGTGTTACGCAAGCAGATCGCGGTGGCGAGCTTAGCTATCTGTCTGCTACTAGGTGCAGGAACTGTCGCAATAGCGGCCCAAACAGCTCCCCCTTCCAGCCCTCTTTACTTGATAAAAAACCTGGAGCACAAAGCCCGGCAAGCATTGGCGCCCTCCCAACTTGACAAGGCAGAGCAGATTCAGCAGGGTATACGTAATCAGCTCAAGGTTTTGAAGACGCTTGCCAATCCAGCGCAAGAAAAAGCCTATAATCATGAACTGCTCAGTCTGGAGCACCAGTTGCATTTAGCATCTCAGCTCATTGATGAGATTTCAGATCCAAATGATCGCAACCATGCAAATAACGAATTGAGCAGGCTGAAAATGGAGGTCAATGCGACCCTGCACGATCTGCTCCCCATGCTCAACCACTCAGAACAGCTGGCAACGACAAATGAACTCAATTATCAGGGAGCGCAAGTTCTTCATCTGAAGAACGCAACCGTCATGATCTCAACATCACCACATCCACAGGCGACCATTACCATTACAGGAGAAAGCTTTCAACCAGGCGCGCAGTTGTTCATCAACAATCAATTGCAGCCTGCTACCGGCATGCTCCAAAACGGAGTATATATCTTCACGCTAGATTGGAATGGTGAGCAACAGCCCGTCACGATAGCCCTGCGCAATCCTGATGACACTCTGGCACAGACAACCATGATCACGTTCTCAACCGATGGCACATCCAATGAAAATAGGAATCCAGAAAAAAGTGGGAACGGTGACAATGGCAGCAGCAATGGCCAGGGTAGCAGCAACGGGGGCAGTAATAGCGATGGCGGCGGTAATAGCGATGGCGGTAGTGGTAGCCATAGTAGTAGTAACGGCAGCGGTAGCGGCAACAGTAATGGTAACGGCAATGGCAATGGAGGAGGAAAAACCGACACGGCATCATCGAAATCGCATCACAAATGAAGCCAGGTAGGATGTCGGTAATCGCTAGTTCCCACTGAAAAGATTAGATATCTAGAGAAAAGTCGTACCGCCATGCTGGCGGAAGGCCGCCGGTGTCAAACCTTTACGGCGTCGGAAAAGGGTAATGAAGTACCGAACGTCAGGATAGCCGACGGTCAGGGCCACCTCTTTGACCGGCAACTGACGATCGAGCAGGAGTTGGGCCGCGATGTCCAGGCGCAACGTTGTCAGATATGACATGATGGTTTCACCCATCACTTTCTGGAACAGGCGGCTGGTGTGGCGCTCGCTCAGATGCACCTGGGCCGCCAGATCACGGATAGAGATGGGACGCCAGTAATTGTCGCGCAGATAGCGCTCAATCATCTGGGCGACCGCCTGGTCGGGCTGACGCGAAACGGGTTGTTCGGACCGGGTCAGGGCCTCCTCATCCACCGCTGCCCTGGCAGTATCGACCAGCAGCTTGCAGACCAGGCCATTAATAATATGTGGGTAGCCTGGATGCCGGGCCGCTACCTCCTCGGTTAATAGCTCCAGGGTACGCAGCATAGAAGAGGTACGCCTGCTCACAACGCACGGCGAAGACATAAAAGCCGTGAGCAGATTATCTATGGACTGATTCTTCCCTGACGCATCGCTCAGAGCGGCATCCTGCGCGCCTGGCGTCAGGGTATAGGTCCAGAAATAGATACCAAGAGGTTGCGCCTCCGCAGAAATGATCTCATGGCTCACACCGGGACGCGCGATAAACACATCGCCATTACCGACGGTATACATTTCCGATCCGACGCGGAACTGACCCTCACCCGCGAAGGCATAGCAGACCTCAAAGCACGAATGCGTATGGAGATAGTTGCGCCAGTAGCGCGGCTCAAAGAAGCCCCAGCCCAGCATCTCGCTGGCAAAGCTCCCCAGATGGATAGACAGGGCCAGGTTATTCAGTTCCATGAAGCGCTGACGCGGGACAGACGCAGATATCTCCACCACAGTACAACCTTTACTACGCTAGTGAGCTTCCAGAGGATCAATACCGCGCAGCATCATCCCCTGTCCACGAGACTTATGGGTATCTACCGTCGGCGGATCCTGCGGATCGCGCATCTGAATGAGCAGGGTCGTCCGCGCCTCATTACTGACGTTGACACCGGAGCCATGGATCGTCAGATAGCTGAAGAACAGCACGTCGCCGGCCTCGGCGGCACAGGGCTGAGCAGATTCCAGTGGATACTGCTCCAGGGGGAGATGCCAGCTACCCTCGGCCTCGTGTGGCACGGGACCCAACTTGTGAGAGCCAGGCACGACGCGTACGCAGCCCTTTTCCAGGGGAGCATCATCAAAGTGCAGGATCGCCGCGATCATACTATGGTTTTGATGTGGAAAAAAAGGATGATCCTGGTGCATCGGGAAGGGAGATCCCTTCTCTGGCGGCTTCACAAACATCTTATTGTGATGTAGCTGCACGTTCGGACTACCGATAATATCGGCCGCGATCCCCGTAATGCGCTCGTCGACCAGCAAACGTGTGAAGGCCGCGGACTGAAATTGCACATCGTGGCAATGCAGGATTCTGGTCGCCATTGTCGCATTCGTGCGGGCGCTGCCCCAGGTAGCATCGATGTCATGATCACGAGATAGACGATCAACCAGGTTATGGCACTCCAGACGGTAGGCCGCAGCCTCCTCCTTCGACAATACCCCTTTGACCAGAATATAGCCATTCTCTCGATAAAACGCAAGCTGCTCTGCTGTAAGCATGTCGGTCCTCCCTGTCCAATAACACTATAGGTGAATAAGTAAGAACAAAACTCTATACAGATATTCTAAACAGCGGGTACCGAACGTACAAGAAAGGAGAAGGACAGAGTTGTTTGTAAAACGGACATGCTCACCCTGCCAAACATTTGTCCCAGGGTGAGCATAACCCTTAAGCACATTGAAGCGCAAGCTCAATACTCATCGGGCGGTGTAAGAGGCGTCTCCTCCTGTCCTTGACCAGCCTGCACCTCAACAGGCTGATTGGCGGCTGTCGCACCACGTGCTTTAGCATAGCGGCGGAACAGAAGAAAAGGCACAACCAGCAATAGCACAACGATCACATAGCCGAGAATATTGCCCAGTTTATCGACCAGACTGGCCTGCTGGGGTGTTGTACCCAGATTGGGTGGGTAGAGGCCAGTAATAATAAATTGTGGCGTCCCACCTGCGGGGATAGTCGCGGCCAGCTGCCGACCAGGAATATCATACATCGCCACATTCCCATTGCTTAAAGCCGCGAATCCCAGTTGACCATCGTTGGTAATTGCGATCGAACGCGGTGCGGCATCGAGTTTCAAGACATGGTTCGGCTCTTTGGGGATAGTAAAACCAGCATTCACGGGATTCAATACCACCAGCTGATTGTGCGTGCTATCAGGCACATATACCTCACCCGTAGTCTCATCAAAGTCCATTGGGCCATACGTTCCCCCTGAGAGGAGTGGAGAGACTTTGTGCGAACTGAGATCAATAGCCTGTAGCGATCCGGCGGCGGTGGTCGCATAGACGGTAGAACCTGGAGGGATCGAGAGGTAGCGTGGTCCCTGGGGTAGTGGAATGTTCGCCAGTTGCTGGCCACTCACGTCATCATACACATTCAGGGCTTTCTCGTTTGAGACCCACAGTTGCTCCCCGTTCTTGCCAGAGACGGCGGACCCTACGGCCGCGTACGCCAGACCATAGACGGGTCCAGTGGTTTCGATTTTGCGCTTAATGGTACAGTTCTCGGCATCTATAACAGTAACGGTTGGACCATTAGAACCACCCACATATAACGATTTAACATTGGGATCAAAGACCAGCAACGTCGGCGCTCCGGGAACGGAGGCGGCACAGACCTGATCACCCGTCCTGGCGGCGATAATAGCGATCTTGTTGAGCTGAGGTTGCGTCACATACAGGAAGCGCCCATCCTGGCTTAAGGCCACCAGGTGGGGATCGCCCGCTACCTTGATCGTTTTAGTGACCTTCTGCTGTCCCACATCAATCACCCCCACGCCGCCGGTGCTACCGGCGACGTAGGCCAGATTGGGGGCTCCCCCATCCGCGTGGACCACGGGCGTCCGCATAGCGCAGACGACCATAACCACTAGGGAAACAATAAGCAGCAAGCAACGCGCGCATATAGGGTTATCTTTACCAAACATGTCTTACCTGGCCTTTATTCTTCTCTATGCCTTCGGGGTTAACGATGTCCACGTGGGATTCTGCTGATCGAACTGGTAGACCGCGCATGGATAGGATAGCGACAGAAAGAGGCGAGATGATACCTGTGGATCCGGCACCAGGTTCTCCAGGTTGCCCTTGATCTGCGGCAGGGTCTTCCAGCTATGGCCACCATCCGTACTCTTGTAGATCATACGGCCAGTCTTGCCATACACCATCTCAGGCTGGTCAGGGACGGCAGTCAGAGCGCTGTAGCGTGCATCGGCATAGGCCATAGAAAAGCTCTTCCCACCATCCTTAGATACCATGATCCCCTGGTCACCGGAAGCATAGATCGGCTCCCGCGGGCCGCTGGTGGTCATATTATACACGGCAGAGGTGAAGTCCTTGATCGTCTGCCAGTGAGCACCACCATCGCTACTGCGCGCCGCTCCATCGTTACTGTATACCAGTAACTGTCCCGGCTGACCGGGTAGAGCCAGAATGCCCAGGATGCGCCCGAAGGGCAGTGGCCCCGGTGAGCTAAAGTGCTTGCCACCGTCCTGACTGACCACAAAACCGTTAGCGCCTTTGGTCGGCACATAGGCATAGAGCTCATTAGCTGAGCGGTTGCCCGCCACGATGGTATACATCTTCCCGGTATCGCTGGCTTTGGAGGCCGGCTGCCAGCTACTGCCACCGTCCGAACTGGCATACAGGCCAATGGTGCCCGTCTGGCTGCTGAGTGAGTGCTCCGCCAGCAGATAGACATGCTGACGATCCATAGGACTGCTGGTCAGCGACGAGGTCATCATATCACCCATGCCCTGGTTGGGGCCGGACCAGCTTTTGCCAGTATCGGCGGAGCGATAGAGGCCATAATGGGTGGCAACCAGCAGGACGTTGCCGGGTAGCGCCATCATGGCATGTACATGGTTCGCGGCCGTGCCAAATACATTGACCTTCTGCGCATCTGGCGTCGCCGTCGGCTGGATGCTGCCATCTAACGCTGAACACGCGCTCAACAGCAGCAACAGGGTCAGGATACAAAACAATTGGACAGGTAAATATAGCCAGCGCCGACTGTCAGCAGGCGCGTCATCTCTACGGACTTCAGCTTCATCGTTGCATGAAACTGAACATGTGTTTCTACTCATCCCTACATCCTCAATATCAAATTCTCACTACCCCAACTTAGAACGCGGTAGTGATATCGACAGTTCCACTATGCAAGGTATCCTGGGGCGTCCGAATCTCAACTCGTAGCTGCCAGTGACCCCCCATATTCAAATCTCCCTGGGCCGTAAAATGCCCCTTCCCATCGGGCTGTAAATTCACAGAATCGGTCCCCATATCCATATCCAGCATCGAGATATAAACGGATACGCCAATGTTGGTGGCAGGCTTTCCCTTACTATCGCGCACACTGACCGTAAAGACGTTGGTACCCAGGCGATTGGGAGAAACGGTCAGATCGATAGTATACTGATGATCTTTAGTGGGGAATGTGCCATGATACGGCTTCACCACACCGACCTGCTGCGCCGCCGGCTGATTGGGGATCGCCGGCGACAGGCTACCGGCAAACACATTCATCAACCCTGTGCACACCAGTACAGCCACGCCGAGCACAGGTTCCCAGCGCAGAACCGTCGTAAGGCGCCGGGACTGCCGTCCGACTGTACGCTCAAGCTGCTTAACCTCTGGCGCCGATGCCAGTGGCAGCTGCCCACCATCTTCCTCACTTGCCTCCGGTTGAGTCACAGCACTATCATATTGGGCGGCAACCTTCTTCAAGCGAGGGCGATAGATCAGAACATGGATCGCGCTGGTGACGAGTAGCGCCACCACCAGCAATGTCTTAATCGATAGCGAGCGGCCATAAGCGGTGGTAATCAACTGGGCAAACGAGTCCATGTGCACGACCGCATTAAATGGTCCGCTGACGGCCATAATTACAACACCCGCCAGCGCCAGCGGTGAAAAGCGTCCCAGCGTCGATATTAGCACATGAACGCGATCAGACAGCGAGTCGCGGCGCAATCCCGGCAGGTAGACCAGCGAGAGGTAGATCATCCCCCCGACCCATAGTGAGGCGGCCAGCAGGTGCAACCAGTCACTCAGAATAGCTAACGTCTGCACATTGCCGGTCACGGCCGCCGCGTGGCTCGAGAGGGTTACAGCCGTTAGCAAGGCCAGACCGAGCAGCAGGTTGAGCCAGGATAAGATGCTATCCATGACCCGTGGGCGCTCACGTACTACCATGCTAAAAATGGCCAGCACCAGGGCAATCACAACCACCCCCAGACGCAGGATCAAGAACGAGCCGAAGCGGCTATGGAACAGAAGCTCCTGGAACGTGGTGGGCGACAGCGCCTGGCCCAGATTACCACTTGAGAGATCGAGGCCCTGCCCTATTAACACACCTATATTAGCCAGTAAAAGCAACAGCAACGTTGGGAAGGCGAAGACACACTCAAAACGATCGGCGGCACGCTGATCGGCGGTACGCAGTTCAGCATCCTCTGTATCGTTGAGCTGCAACACAAAAGAATGCCAGAGCTGGGCACCAACCCAGAACACCACGCACAGATCCACCAGCGTGATCATCAAAAAGCTAAAGAACGAGGTGGTATCTAGCTGTCCACTGGCCGCGCTGGAGGTACCACCCAATACGCCCGTACCTGGTGCGACCTTACCTGTTGACTGGGGCACCGTCCCATCGGCCGCGGCCACACTAAAACGCACCGAGCCACGCAAGACATGTCCATCATCAGCCGACTGGGTACGCCAGACCACGACATAAACACCGGGTGGCAGGTTGGCTGGTAATGAAACGATCATCTCACGAGGATCACTGCTGGTAACATGGGCATCTTTGGAATCCACCTGCGTATTGGATGCGTTCACAACCTCCATGGTACTGGAGGTTGGATTCAGGTCTTCACTGAACCACGCCTTGAACTGGTCGGGTGGTGTGGTAAGTACAGCATCTTTGCCGGGATCTGACCTGAGCAAGATGGCATGGGCCTCAGCTGGCAAAGCAGAGAAAAAGAGTAGGAGCATGACAAGGGGAAAAGCCAGTCCAAGCATGCGTCCCATAGTACGGAAACGGCGCAAATAAAACATAGAAAAAACCTTTATCTTAGCGGATGATGAGCGCGAGCAGTCCTGTCCATTGCATACAAATATCGCTGGATACACATCTTTATACAGTTTGTATGCACTCCTCACCCCTGATTTTATTATAGGCGGCAGCAAAGAATAGCATACATACTAACAATTACAGGTAGATGCCATTTCGTCGCAACGTCTTTTTGGTGCTGCGACTCTTTTCGTATTATAGCGCACCCAACTGAAGAAAGCTCAAGGGTATGTATGCGATCGAAGCCGGGACAAGCCCGGCACGGGTCGCCTGTCGGCTCCAAAGCGGGGGCAAGCCCGGCACAGGGTCGCCTGCCGGCTCCAAAGCCGGGGCAAGCCCGGCACCTACGGTAGGGGGGATATCGGGAGCGTAAGGGTCTTACTCGACGCTCTTCCTATAACTGAGATATAATAAGAAATATGAATGACGCAGATCTCGTAGACAATCTTACTGCGCTGGAATCATTACTCCAGGTTACGTTTCATGATCGGACCCTTTTGCGCCGGGCAATTACACATCATTCGTGCTGCCCGGATACGGCGGTGCACGATTCATACGACACGCTGGAGTTTCTGGGTGATGCCATTATCAGCGCCCACGTGGTCGAATACATTTACCGTACCCATCCCGATGCCTCGGAAGGAGAGATGACGGCGGTAAAATCAGAGGTGGTCAGCCGCCGTGTGCTGGCACAGGTCGGCCAGCAATTGGGGCTTTTCCCGTTTATCTGCGTCGATATCGCCAATCTGCGTACATTCAACGAGCGTTCTCGCGATTCCCTCTGCGCCGACGTGCTGGAAGCGATTGTGGGCGCGATCCATATCGATCAGGGAACAGAGGTCGCGCGCGAGTTTGTCACCCGTACGGTTTTCCCCATGATAGAGTTAGTCAGCACGCACGCCATCGATACCAATCCCAAAGGACGTTTACAAAAAGTAGTTCTACAGCGCACGGGTCATTTACCCCGCTATCGCGTGCTTGAGCAGAGCGGCCGCCATAATGATCGCGTGTTTCTGGTTGGAGTATTTGAGCAAGAGCAGCTTATAGCAACGGGGAAGGCATCCAGCATTAAAGAGGCCGGACGCTTAGCCGCCCGCGAAGCCCTGCAACTGCTGCAAAAGAAAGATAAACGCTCGTCCGCCGATGACACAACAGCATGATCTTCTACATTGGTATGAGGCCAGCCTGCCACAGCGAGAGCGCAAATTGCGTGGGCACTTTTCGACACCCCCGCAGTTGGTGGAGCAGGTGCTTGACGCGTGTGGCTATACACCTGACGCCAACCTTTCAGGGATCCGCGTGCTGGACCCGGCCTGCGGGAGTGGTAATTTTTTAGCCGCCGCCAGTCGCCGATTACTCGGCTATGGGAGGCAGACCGGCGTCTCCGCACGCACCTCGGCCAGATATATCCATCACAACATCTGGGGCTTCGATCCCGATCCCATCGCCTGTATGCTGGCCGAACTTCAGCTGCACGAGACCTTCAGGGATAACTACCCTCGTAGCCGGGCGTTGCGGCATCTGCACATTCACCAGGCCGATGGGCTGGCCTTTCCCTGGCAGCAAGGCGGGCACGTCGATCTCTTCCTGGCCAATCCTCCCTACCTGGCCGCCAAAAACAATGATCTAAGCGGCTATCGCTCGACCCACCAGCGCGGGCAGGCCGATAGCTATCTTCTCTTTCTCAACCTGGCCCTGCAGATAGTGCGGCCCGGTGGCTGGATCGGACTGGTGCTGCCCGATCCGGTGCTGGCCCGCAGCAACGCAACCTTAGAACGACAGCGCCTGCTAACCGAGACGACCATTCATCACATCTGGCACCTGGCCGATGTGTTCGCCGCCTATGTAGGCGCGGTCGTCATCGTCGCGCAGAAGACACCGCCGCTGGTTCATCACCAGATCAGCTGGAAACGGGAACGCTGGATCGATACGGCGGCGACGCGGGCAGTGAGCAAGGATAATCTGCCACTACAGGTGATGACCACCGTATCGCAGCAGCAGCTCGGTCAGCAGCCGGGAGCCGAGCTACGCTACTTGCTCAGCACTATCAAAGGGACTCTTATTGAACGCCTGCAGCAGCAACTACACATGCAGATCGATCCACAGGCGCCGCGCAACCTGGCCTGCCTGGGAGAATATGTGGTGATCAGGCGCGGTGAAGAGCTGGGCAAGGACAGCGCACTACTCAAAAGTAGCGCCTCCCATCCTGATGACCTGAAATGGTATCCAGTCCTGCGCGGTGGTATCGATATTCACCCCTATGTGGTACCGACAGCGACGTGCTGGATCGCGCGTGAACAGATTCTGAAGCCACTGCATCGCTACCAGGCGCCAAAGATTCTGCTGGTCAAAAGCGCCGGGCGTCTGCAGGCCACCCTTGATGTACAGGGGCACGTGGTACTGCAGACCCTCTACATGTTGCAACCGGTCGTCAATTCAACCAGCCAGCCGGAATTTAGCGAGGAAGATGAGCTCTACTTCTTGATGGCGCTGCTCAACTCGCGCATCCTGCAGGACTATCTCTACGCCCTGCACACCGCCTACAAATGGGTACAGCCCCAGATTGAGCAGCACGTCCTGGCGCAATTACCCATACCTGCCCGGGCGGCACACGCGGAAAAAGAGCAGATCATCGCCAGGGCCAGGCTCTTAATGCATGCTTGCAGCAAATCATCCTCCGTTGTAGAATTGAAAGCACAAAGCTACGAGCTGTATGAAGAACAGGAGCGAGCGATTTGCGCGCTCTACGAAAGAGCTCTCCAGCAGAGGCAGGTACCAGACTCGCCTCGCGACGCTATTGACGAAGGAGTCAGTTTGTATGGTTGAGAATCAGGCAACTCGCCACATCCGTGTCCTGGTAGCCAAACCGGGACTTGATGGACACGATCGGGGCGCAAAGATTATCGCCCGGGCCCTGCGCGACGCAGGCATGGAAGTTATTTATACCGGTATTCGCCAGACGCCAGAAATGATCGTGGAAGCCGCTATTCAAGAGGATGTCGATGCGATCTTATTAAGCATTTTATCAGGCGCCCACATGGCCCTGTTCCCCAAAATTATGGAGCTGCTCAAGCAGAATAATGTTGACGACGTGCTGATCGCTGCCGGTGGAATCTTGCCCGATGAAGATATTCCAGCCATTAAAAATATGGGTATCAAGGGCTGCTTTGGACCCGGCACATCGACAGAAGAGATTATCACTTTTGTGCGCGAAAATATCCAGGCCGAACGCCTGACCGTAGAAGTATAGGAGCGGGCGTGAAAGACATCGTTAAACGCCTGCTACAAGGAGATCGCCGCGCGCTGGCGCGCATGGTTACACTGATTGAGAACGAGCTACCCCAGGCCCACACGTACCTGGCTGAACTGCATCAGCATAGTGGAAAAGCCCATATCGTCGGCGTAACTGGCTCGCCAGGCGCTGGTAAAAGCACGCTGGTTACACGTATGGTACGCGAGCTACGCCAGCAGGACCGTAAAGTCGGGATCATCGCGGTCGACCCCAGCAGTCCATTCAGCGGCGGCGCCATCCTGGGCGATCGCATCCGCATGATGGAACTGGCTGGAGATCCCAATGTCTTTATTCGCAGCATGGCCAGCCGCGGCCACCTGGGTGGACTCTCTACAGCCACCCGCGACGTGGTGCGAGCCATGGATGCCGCTGGCTATGATCCCATCATCATCGAAACGGTCGGCACCGGCCAGGCCGAGGTTGAGATCATGCGCACAGCCCAGACGGTCCTGGTGACAATAGCGCCAGGCATGGGCGATGATATCCAGGCCATTAAGGCCGGTATACTTGAGATCGCCGATATTTTTGTGGTCAGCAAAGCCGATAAACCGGGCGCCGACCAGACGGCGGCCGAGCTTACTATGCTTCTGAGCCTGGACCCCAATCGCCGTCAATCCGCCTGGCGCATTCCTGTCATCAAAACCTCCTCGCTGAAAGAACAGGGAATTCCTGAGCTGATCAGCGCCATACAGAAACACCATGGCTATCTGAAGGAAAGCGGCATGCTGACGCAGAGGGCGCAGCGCCAGATCCACAGTGAGATTCAGAATCTGATCCTGCAATCGGTCGCCAAAACCCTGCAGGCTGCCGTGGGCGAAGAGGAATGGAACACGTTAATCGAGAACGTTACAAACCGTGAAAGCGACCCGTACAGTGTGGCCGCGGCTCTCCAGGAGCGCATCGGCCTCCAGCATCCCATCCCTTAGTCACCGAACAGCGTTGGTGCTAGTTATAGAAATCTTTGCTAGCACCAAACACTTCTATCTCCAGTTGATGCTCATAGATCTGCTGCTTCTCAAACCATAAGAAAGGGTTTTCGCTCTCGTTGATATCGTCCAACACGTTAACGCAGTAGGTCAGGCTCTCGTCAAATTGCGGCTCTGGCGCCAGCGAGAAGTCGCGAAAATATAGCTCGTGCGCGTATTCCGCCCTCACATTGACCATCGCGAACAACCACGTCCCCGGCTCAATCTGATCGCGCAACCCGGCAGGAAAAACATCTAAAGGCATGCGAATACGCTGATAGCGGTCCCAGTAATCAATCGACACATCCACATACTGTTCGCCGGCCACTCCCTCCATATGCTCGACGCCCACCATCACCCGATAGGGGATACGCGACTCGGGGATATGTCCCTGCAGTTCACTGACGCATAGATCGAGGTAGTGACGCAGCGTCGAAAAGTCGAACTCGCTCAGGTGCAGGACGACCGGTAGCTTATCGCGCCAGCGCCGAATCGAAGAATGCTGATCAATTTCTAAATACTGGGTCACAAGCAAGGTTGGAATGCCCACATCATAGAGGGCGGCCGCCAGTTCGGCCCCGTAAAACTGTGGCGCGCCGTATGGACTCAGGCGATGCGAGCAGATGGCGGCCTGCGCGTGCTCCTGAATAAAAGCCACGATCTCGGGGATGGTCCGCATCTCTTCAGGCACAAGCACAGTAGCAAATCCAGCGATCTCCGCGTCCCAGTAGGGAAGGGCTTCTTCGGGTCCAGAGGATGGGCTATCGACGATCGCGATGGTTTTGATTTTGTAGGAGAGAAATTTGCTTAAAGTTTGCATACAGGACAACCTCCGCCACATTTCTTACCATAAAAATATCACAATGTATTTCACTACAGGATAATACTATAATATATGCTTTAATTCAATAGTCTCTATACATATGTCTGGAGTTTGTTTTTATGGGGCAGTTGAGCGCCTCCTTTCGCGCGAGCGCATGCGCTCGCGCGTGTTGTGTGATGTGTGCTGGGGTGCGCACCGCGCACCCCAGCACACATCCATGTTGGCGTGGGCGCGGGTTCACCTCCGATTATCATGGTTGACGTGGGTGCGGAATCCCCTCGGATTATCACCGTCGCCATAGGTTCGGACCTCGCGTCCGATTATCACCGTCGCCATAGGTTCGGACCTCGCGTCCGATTATCACCGTCGCCATAGGTTCGGACCTCGCGTCCGATTATCACCGTCGCCATAGGTTCGGACCTCGCGTCCGATTATCACCGTCGCCATAGGTTCGGACCTCGCGTCCGATTATTATGGTTGCCAATTACGGGCCGGGCAAATAGAATGTTTATGTGAAGAGGAGCATGGGCAATATTTTTTATGTGCAGGAGATTGTTTTGAGAGAGACGGTTATTGATCAGCGGGGGCGCGATCTGGCAATTATTCCGCCGCCGGAGATAGCGGGGATGGGGCGCCAGGAGATGATCGAGGCTCTGTTTGGGGCGCATCTGTCGCTGGAGATTACGCAGGGGATGGAGTGGGATAAACGGGGACAGTGTTTACGCAGCCTGCCTATGCATTTGACCCCCGTCAAACAGGCCCTGCAGCAGCAACAGACCCCCTTTAGGATCGCCTTTGACGAACGGCCAGCCTTGCCGTTTAAGACAAAGCTGGCGATGGAGGCGCGACCGTATCAGCAGGATGCCCTGCAGGCGTGGCTGGCACAGCAGCGGGGGGTTGTCGTGCTACCGACCGGCGCGGGCAAGACGTTTGTGGCCGCGATGACCATTCATGAGACCGGACTGTGGACGCTGGCTGTGGTGCCAACCATCGATCTGCTTCAGCAGTGGCGGATGGCGCTGGCCGCGGTCCTATCCATATCAGTGGAAGAGATAGGGATGTTCGGAGGTGGAGAAAAAGATCTCAAGCCGATTACGATCATCACCTATGACTCGGCGGCTCTGTATCCGCGAGAGCTACGCCAGTTCGGTCTACTGGTCTTCGATGAATGCCATCACCTGCCTGCCCCGACCTATCGTCTGATCGCCGAGAGCGCCTTTACGCCATTGCGGCTGGGACTCAGCGCGACGCCGGAGCGCAGCGATATGGCGCATATGGAGTTGGAAGAGTTGATCGGCCCGGAGGTGTATCGCCGTTCACCCGCCGAACTGACCGAGGGGCGCTTCCTGGCCCAGTATCAGGAAAAGGTCATCGACATCGCGCTGTCCGAAGAGGATCAGGAACGCTACGCGGAACAGAGACGCCTCTATCGTTCTTTTCTGCAGCGGCGGCGTATCGTGATCCGCAACCCGGAGGATTTTCAGCAGAAGATCATCTATATGAGCGCCCGTGATCCCGAAGCGCGCGAGGCGATGCTGGCCTGGCGGGAAGCACGCAACATCGCCATGAATGCCCCGGCAAAGTACACGGAGATCGAGCGCCTGCTGCGAGAGCATGGCAGCGACCAGGTGATCCTCTTTTCAGAATATAACAACGTGGTTGATGAGATCAGCCGCCGCTTCTGCATTCCCAGCATCACCTACAAAACGCCAACCGAGGAGCGACGACTGATATTGGAACGCTTCCGCAGTGGCGAATATACCAAGCTGGCCACGGGCCGCGTCTTAAACGAGGGGGTAGATGTCCCTGATTGCCGCGTCGCCATCATTGTCAGCGGCAACAGCACCAAACGCGAATACATCCAGCGCCTGGGCCGCATCCTGCGCCCCAAAGTTGGCCAGGCCCTACTATATGAACTCGTCACCGGCAACACCACCGAAGAACAGATAGCTAAACGCCGCCGATGAGAGTATCATCGGCGGCGTGGGGAACGCAGGCGTCCCCATTTTTTGTTTAGAAGTGATGCGGCAAGGGTGCGAGGACGTACCCTTGCCGCATCACTTCTAAACAAAGGCTTGAGCAGCTCAGCGGCGCGCGTGTGCCCCTTCCACACCACCTCTAAACAAAGGCTTAAGCACCTGCGGTATGCAGGAATCATTTATTCATTGGTGCATCGGGGGTGCGGATGAGCCCCCGATGCACCAATGAATAAAAATAGTGTGGCCGCGTAGCGGACGCCTGTGCGGGAGCACTCATGCTGGGCAGCACTCAGATACAGGGGGAAGAGTTTACGTTTTGGGGACAGGCTTTGATCTCAAAGGTCGCGCCACCCGATGGTGAAAGCTGGGCATAATAGAGACGGGAGCTCATATCTATAGCCGGGACAAGGATATGAGAATTGGAAGCATCCTCCAGCGTAATCAAGAAGAGGGCGTGAGGCGTCACCAGGTTGGTCACCTTATTATCCGACAGGATACCGCTGCGTATCTGCTTCTGTCGGGCTTCCAGTCGCCAGTGCGGAATATAGCTCTCGTTAGCGGGAGCATCAATCCAGGCGTAATATACCTTCCCTCCTGGGGGGTCAGGCACGTTCTGCATGGTGATCTGTAATTGATCGTAGTGACTGGACCCCAGGCTATAGCTAAATTGCACCGATCCATGGGGAATGGGTGGGGCGGACGACGGTGACGGCGGCCATAGGCGAGCGGCGATCCCCACAATGAGTAGCACTATAATCAGGCCAGCGATCGCCGTCAGCCAGCGTGGATGGCTCAGGAACGATCGTGCTGGACGCGAGGGAACCGCTATGGTTGGCGAACTGGCGGCCTGAATCAACGCGGGCGCCATGTGCGCCAGAGTGGGCAGGGCATGAATTTCATCCGTATGGGCCACCGGGCTGGCGCCACGCGACTGCCTGTCTATAGCTGGCGTAGCCAGGGTGGCAGGTGGCGTCTCGGCTATCAGTGGTCGATCCACTGGCGTCAGTGGAACATAAGAAAGGGAGATGGCGGCATGCGCTGGCATGGTGCGCAGATTCTGGATCAGTGGCTCCGGAGCAGGTAAGTTAAATGATTCTGCCAGTGCGATCACCATTTCAGACGCGCTGCCAAAGCGGTCCTCGGGCTTCTTGGCGATGCTTTTTAAGATAACCGCGGAAGTCGCCTCGCTGATAGCCTCATTCAGTAGCTCGGGAGGTGTGGGCGCCTGATTCACGTGCTGCATAAGCACGTTCATCATGCTATCACCGCGAAATGGCGGAATGCCTGTCAACATCTCGTACAGGATAATACCGAGCGAATAGAGATCGCTCCGCTTCTCATCATAACTCCCGAGCGCCTGTTCAGGCGCCACATAGAGCGGCGTCCCCACCACACTGCCGACGACAGTGCCACCCGAGATCCCCTGGCGGCGCGCGATGCCAAAATCGGTGATGATGGGCACGCCCAACGCTCGCTGCCTGGTGTCTCGCTGGTCCAATAGAATATTAGCCGGCTTGATGTCACGATGAATCATACCACGGTTATGGGCATAATCGATAGCCTGCGCCAGCGCCGAAAACAGATAAAGGATATCCTCGTGAGGCGGAAACCGGCCCAGTTTGGAGGTTACAGCCAGGTACTGCGCCAGCGTCTGCCCCTCGACATAGTCCATGACCATGTAGAATAACGGCGGCTCACCAGGTTTCTCCTCAATGGCAAAGTTATGGATATTGATGATATTGGGATGACGCAGGGATGCGATCAATCTAGCTTCGCCCTGGAAGCGCGCGACGAAGCCAGCCGAATGGCGCCAGTTGGACAACAGGAATTTGATAGCCACGATACGCTGTAGATGGGTATCCATGGCCTTCCATACCTCGCCCATGCCACCAGACGCGATGCGTTCAAGCAGTTGGTACTGCCCAAGGTAACGTGGTTCTGTCCCCATACATGCCACTCCCAAGAATGTTAAAGGTGCGCGGGCATCTTTTTGGTCAGTGTAAAGGTAGCCAGTTGCTGAATATCCTGGTGGACCTGGGTCACCCCAGGATGGACCTGATTGGTGACCGGATCAAGCTTGCCGATATAGGCATACGTCGTCAGGGTCACCATATCGTCCAGCATACGACCCGCCTCCGCCTGCTTCAGCTGGTCTGGTGTACTATTGAAGAGCTTGACCGCGTCCTGACGCACCGTTCGCAGCCAGGAATTGACGTTCTGCAGCGCATCAATGATATGGGCAGTCCGCTGACGCGTCTCTGGTGTAATGTCTCCGGCCTTGGCTACCTGAGCCACGTGGAACTGCACATGATCCGTATAGCCTGGCGGATTGGTCTTGTTAAAATCTCCCCCCTGATGGGCAGGATCGACCGTGAGCAGTCCAACGGTAGCGGCGACCGGATCGGCCATCACTGGTGTGTTAGCCGGCATATCCACATGCACATTCTTCAGACCATCCAGGTAATCTAACTCACTGATAAACTGGTTGCGCATCAAGCCAATCTCGGAGCTATTAGTTTGCGCCCCATGCCAGTTATCGCGCGCGCTTACCGACCACTCCAGCAGCTTCTCGGTATTTTTAAACAGCCAGTTATCCAGCCCTCCGGGCAGGCCAAGCACGCTGATATCGACCTCGTTATAGAATAGATGGCGGATATGGATCAAGGCACTGAACGCGGCCGCATCCTGCGCGATAGGTTGCTGTGGCAGGACTGCGTAGTACTTCCATTGAGCCGGATCTTTCGATGGGGCGGCGTTGGCGCTATTGGCATCCTCCTCAGTAATCAACAAACGACTGGTCGACGACAACAGGTTATCGTGGTGAGCGTCGCCCGGATAGAGATAGTGGATGCGACCGTTCTGTATCGGCAGACTTTTGGTCAACAGCAGCGGTGGAGTAATCGGCAATGGACCGGTCAGATCATCACGCCGCATAGGATCTGTATCACCCAGCAGCCAGGCATGATAGCTCTTACCCGCCTGGGGAGGTGGCACATTAGGCACATCAATCTGTAGCTGATCCGCGATTCCCCGCGCGCTATCCATCGCTGTCTGGCCGCTACTGACATAGAAGGCTTGCCCATCCGTCTGGGCTGACAGAGTCGCGTACGACGGCCAGATCAGGAAAGCGGTCACCCCCCCTGCGATCAGCAGCACAAGCAAGATCACAGTGCCTATCAGGTAAGTGGAAGACACACTTCGGCGAGCAGCGGACGGTCGATTCCCAGCAGGAAAAACCGGGGGTGGACTGATGCCAACGGTTGGCGTGGGTGCGGGCTGTACCGCCGGCGCCGTTGGAGCAGTTTTGGGCACGGCCGCCAGGGTCATAGATTCAGCCGCGTCGGCATAACCTCCAGAAGATGCCGCCTGGCCTGAGGGAGATGAAATTCGCGTCTGCTCACCGGTGCCCGAGTTCACAAAGCGCATCGAGTCCGTGCTCGAGGATGCTGAGCGGGTAGCATCCAATACCTCTATCGTCGTCGGTTGTCCCAGAATTTCGGGGACCGTGACGTTTAGCGCCCGCGCAATAGCGACCGTCATCTCCGAGGCGCTGGCGTAGCGCTCCTCGGGATTCTTAGCAATGCTGCGTTTGATAACCTGTACCAGGGCGGGTGGAATATTAGGGTTGATCATGGTGGGAGAGATCGGCGTCGCATGCACATGCTGCATGATCACTTCCACAGGGGTATCGCCTCGGAACGGAAGCACGCCAGTCACCATTTCATACAGGATAATGCCCAGAGAATAGAGATCACTGCGCCCATCGCCCTGCAGCCCCCGGGCCTGTTCCGGTGATATGTAAAGCGGTGTCCCCAGTTGTACACCACTCTGGGTATTGGTCAATGAGCTAAGCAGTTTGGCCACACCGAAATCGGTCAAGATCGGCTCGCCCATTGGATTGCGCGCGGTATTGCGCTTATCCAGCAAAATGTTGGCCGGCTTGATGTCGCGATGGATCATGCCCTTGCTATGGGCATAGTCGATCGCCAGACTAATCGAGGTAAAGAGATTCACGATCCGATCCGGCGCGGGCACCTTGCCCACGCTGGATGTCTCATAGATGTACTCAGCCAGCGTCTGTCCCTCGACATAATCCATCACCATATAAGCCAGAGGAAAATACGTTGGCGCCCCCGAGACGGGCGGCTGATAGATTTGAAAATCATGAATCTGCACAATATTCGGATGGTGCAGGGCAGCGATCAACTGCGCCTCGCGTTGGAAGCGGGCGATAAAATTTGGATCATCGCGCAAATTTGGGTGCAGCATCTTGATCGCCACATAGCGCTGCAGCTGGGTATCCAACGCCTTCCACACCTCGGCCACCCCACCATGGCCCAGACGTTCAATAAGTTCGTATTTATCCAGACGCTGAGGAAGAGCACTATTCATGTATACCAACCCACATCTCTCTGTACCGCGACTAAACGCAGGACTGGTTAGTCTGATTGCTACATGCTACAATGTCGAACGTCGCCAATCGTTGGGCCTTATAATGGATCTGTGATACGCCTTCTTTCACCTTGTTAGTGCCTGGATCGGTCTCTCCCACAAACGCGTTATTGGCCAGCTTAAACATATGGTTAAGCGTGTCTAACGTTCCCGGCTGGCGCAACTGCGCAGGACTCATGTGAATCAGTTTCGCCGCGTCGTCGTGCACCCCCAGGTACCACGCCTGGACGTTATCGATCGCCAGGTTGATCTCTCTGGCCAGCTGCTTCTGCGACACGCTCACGTTCGGCGAATTCGTGATCTCGCGCAGGTGGTTGCCAATATGTTTTAAGTAACCGGGCGGTTCCTCACTCTGACTCACCTCCAGCAGGGCCACGCGCGCGATTTTGGGATCCACCAGTATCGGAGACAGGGTAGAAGGGATATTCTCGGTCTGCACATACTGCGTCCCATCCAGATAATCCAGGATGCGTACCGCCTGTCGCTGCATCAGACCGGTATCGCCACTATTGTAGGCATCACGGGCGCTCCCCGTCCATTCCAGGACCTTCAAACTATTGCGGAAAAGCCAGATATCAAGGCCGCCGGTAAGCCCTACTTTGGCCAGCTTGGGATCTTGCGCCAGCAGGTGCCGCAGGTGGTCGAGCAGGCTAAAATGATTCTGTGTATCCTCGGGACTGGGCACGCGTGAGAAAACAGCTCCGTAGCGCCAGGTAGCCGGATCCAGCGATGGATTGGTCGGGGGCGCGGCCGCATCTTCTTCCGTCACCAGGAAACGGCTATAGTGTGATAAGAGATTGTCGTTCTGAGGACTGCTGTACGCCATCGAAGCATGGCCACTGACCAGTGAGAGCGAACCAAGCGCGATAGGAGGCACCGTAACATTGGTATCCGTATCCCCTAGCAACCAGGCATAATAACTTTTGCCGCTATCGGGAACTGGAACACCGGTCAGATCTATCTGCAGCCCATCCACAATCCCCTTGGGATTACCGGGATCTAGCAAGCCGCTACTAACAAAGAAGGCGTGCCCTGAAGGTGAGGAGGCCGCGAGCCCATTATAACGGGAAGCAAAAAAAGCAACCAGGCTGGCGCCAATCACAGCCAGGCAAAGCAAGGCTGAGAGCAGGATGGTCAGCTTTTTCCCACGCGAAGTACGCCAGAAGCCATCTCTACGCACCGGATAAGGCGCTACATGCGGAGGCGAGACGGGCGGTGCCGGCTGGGAAGCGGGCGACACTGGATGGAGTCTCTGGGTCTCCATCGCCGCCAGCAGATCGGGCGCTGAACGCGGTGAATGCATCACCGCATCAGCATGCGTTGGTGTATGACCGCCATCGGGCGTCACGGCAGGAGCCGCTGAAGTCGGAGCCGACGACAACGAAGTGGGAACATCAGCGATAGGATAGGCTCCAGAGACGTTGGCACCGGCATCCACATTCGAAGCGGCCGAACCGGTCAATCCTTGAGAACGCTGAGGACTCAAGTAGGTCTCATCGATGCTCACCTGTGCCGGTGTAAACCAGGGGGTCAAACGATTGCCACTGCTGGCCGCGCCAGACTGTCCCACACGCGACTTCCCCGGAGCATTGGCAACCCTCGACAGGGCAGCCGTCAGCGCGGCTCCGGTTGGGAAACGGGCCGAAGGATCTTTGGCCAGGCAGCGCAAGATAATCGCGGTCATGCCAGGTACCATGCGAGTATTAATTAGAGCAGGCGACATTGGCTCGGCATGCATATGCTGCATCAACATCTCTGAAGTAGTCTCGCCCTGAAATGGCAGGGTACCTGTGCAGAGCTCATACAGAATCACACCGAGCGAATAGATATCGCTGCGCGTATTAACCGTCTGCCCCTGCGCGCCCTCAGGAGAGATATAAGCAGCATCCTCCAACGCAAGGGTCAGCGGCGACAGCATATTGTGCATCCCGAAGCCCACCACCTTTATCTCTCCCTGTGGTGACTCCGGTGAGTCGGATTGCGTAAACAAAATATGAGCTGGCTTCAGGTGGCTATGGATGACTCCATGCTGATGGGCATAATCCAGGGCCGAGCTTGCTGGCGCCAGGATACGATAAATATCGGTCGGGGCCGGAAAATCGCCGACGCGGGCGGTGGCCTCAATATAGTCGGCCAGCGACATCCCCTCAATATACTCTCTGACAATATAAGCCTGGGGTTGGGCAACCTCACCCGGCAGGTCAGGCCGCTGTGGAGCCGCAGAAGCCTGTACATCGTAGATCTTCGCGATGCTGGGATGATTGAGCGTAGTCAGATTTTTGGTCTCATACACAAAACGCGACATCAACGCAGCCGCATTGCCTGCCTGCAGATGCAGCATAGTAATCTCCACCTGGCGTTGATGCTGCGGATCCCAGGCTTTCCAGGATTCATATTGGCGCGTATCGCTCAATCTCTGCTGTAACTCGTATGGACCAAGATAGTGTTGGTTTGTATCCATGGAGATCCCTCACGCAAAGCTAATCAGCTGCTACCCCGAGGCGATGCCTCTTACACACAATGAGATCCAGAGCAAATGGAATTTTACGGCTTCTACAGGCTTATTAAGTGCAAATGGAATTTTACGTTTATTGCAGGCTCATGAACAGTATGGTGCCAGACCACAGTCAAATCAATAGTAATTATTGACCACATAGCATCCTATGTCAATGAACCATTTCACAATAGTCGATGCGAGCTCGAACTCGGCCGTTGTCAATTTATGAGAGGTGGCGCCACCGCACGGGCGTCCGCATTCGCGGACGCTCAGTTTTATTGAGAGTTGCTGGTGCACAACAACAGGCGCCGGGCGCCTGTTGTTGTGCACCAGCAACTCTCAATAAAACTTTTTGAGCACCGCAGGTGCGTAGCGTCAGGGGCCGAAGGCGCACCCCCTCGGTTTTTCCTACATATTTACGAACGCGACCATAACAAAAAGAGGGATAGGCCACCACACAATGGTGGCCTATCCCTCAAAGATTGGAACGGTTGGATATAACCGTTTTTGAGCCTACTGGAAAACGTCCTTCGTTTTCTCGAACAGGTCGCGGAAGATGTTTTTACTGTTCTGTTCGTTCTGTTCGGCTTCGATGCGGGCGAACTCCTCAAGCAGTTGGCGCTGCTCCGCCGTCAGGTTGGTTGGGGTGACGACCTTGACAAAGACGTGCTGATCGCCGCGTGCGCTACTATGCACGACAGGAACACCCATGCCTTTGAGGCGGAATGAACGGCCACTCTGCGTGCCAGCAGGTATCTTGAGCATAGTGGACTTGCCGTCGACCGTAGGTACCTCTACTTCATCGCCCAGAGCCGCCTGCGTGAAGCTGATCGGCAGATCATAAAGGATATCGTTGCCCTGGCGCCTGAAGAAATCGTGCGGCTTGACGGTCAGGACCACGTACAGGTTGCCCGGGGTACCACCACGGGAACTCACCTCGCCCTCGCCGGTCACGCGCACATTGATGCCATCGTCCACGCCCGCCGGGATATTCACCACTACGCGGCGATTGTTACGTACACGACCCTGGCCACGGCACTTCTCACAGGGAGTCGTAATAATGCGGCCCTCACCACGGCAGCGCTCACACATCGTCACATTGACAAACTGACCAAAAATCGACTGCTGCACCCGGCGAATCTCACCGGAACCCTGACAGGCGGGGCAGCGCTGGGTGGAGGTCCCAGGTTGGGCACCATTACCACGACAGGTCGAACAGGTTTCCCAGCGCGGCAGTTCAATCTCTTTCTGACATCCAAAGACAGCTTCTTCAAACGAAATGGTTAACTCATAACGCAGGTCCGCGCCACGCTGTGGCCCAGAACGCCGTTGACCACCCGAAGCACCCGCGAAGAAGGTTTCAAAGATATCGTTGAGATTGCTAAAACCACCGAAGTTATCGAAGCCCGCAGCACCGGCGCCGGCCCCTACACCAGCATGCCCATAACGATCATAAGCGCTACGCTTCTGCTGGTCACTTAAAACCTCGTACGCCTCATTAATCTCGATAAAGCGGGCTTCCGCTCCCTGCTCTTTATTTGCATCAGGGTGATATTGCTTGGCCAGGCGACGAAACGCTTTTTTGATCTCATCGTCCGACGCGCTGCGCGATACCCCCAGCACCTCATAATAATCTCTTTTGTTTGCGGCCATCTGCTGGTCCTTTACCCTTAGAAACAGGGCGCGAACGTATCCGCGCTACTGGATGAAAAACTTTTCTACTGCATTCAGAATAGATGGTATTGACAGCTTTACAGGTGCTATAAGCATCTGGCATGCGAAACACCTTTCGCGTTCTCTGGCATACATTCTGGCATTATTTAAGGATACCTCATGACCCAAAAGATACGCAATAAGCATAGCCCAAGTAGGAGTATTGGAAGAGTATAAGTAGTACTCAGGCCACTAGCATCTATAACTTTCAGCTAACGATCCCTGCGCCAAAACAGGGATATGAGAGGGTAACGAATTTGTTACCCTCTCATATAGAGGAGATGCTATAGAGATGTTGATACACCGTCTGACAGACAACGATCTCCCCCTTCGGTCAACTACATTTCCTTGTATTCGCCCTCGATGGTGTCATCGTTGGAGCGTGGCTGGTCCTGATCGGCGGCACCCGGCTGGGGCTCACCATATTCAGCACCGGCACCACCAGGCTGACCCTGACCATACATTGACTGGCTGATCTTGAAGAACGCCTGCTCCAGTTCCTCGCGGGAAGATTTGATGCGCTCGACATCGTCGGTCGACAGGGCGGTACGCACATCGGCGATTTTGCCCTCGAGCTCGCTCTTCTGCTCGGGCGAGATCTTGTCGCCGATTTCAGAGAGGCTCTTCTCAGAGCGATACGCGGCGCTATCGGCCAGGTTGCGCTCCTCAACCTCTTCTTTGCGGCGCTTGTCTTCCGCGGAGTGGGACTCAGCATCGCGCACCATCTTGTCGATCTGATCTTTTGACAGACCGCTGGATGGCATAATGGTGATCTTCTGCTCACGGCCGGTGCCTTTATCGCGGGCCGAGACGTTCACGATACCATTGGCATCGATATCGAAGATAACCTCGATCTGTGGCACACCGCGTGGTGCTGGTGGAATACCATCCAGAATGAAGCTACCCAGTGAACGGTTGTCCTTGGCGAACTCGCGCTCACCCTGCAGGACATTGATCTCTACGCTGGGCTGGCTATCGCTAGCGGTCGAGAAGACCTGGCTCTTCTGGGTTGGAATGGTGGTGTTGCGCTCGATCAAGCGGGTGAAGACACCACCCAGGGTCTCGATACCCAGGGACAGAGGCGTGACGTCGAGCAAGAGCACGTCTTTGACGTCGCCGGTCAGCACACCAGCCTGAATGGCGGCACCAATGGCAACGACCTCGTCAGGGTTCACACCACGATTGGGCTCGCGATCAAAGATGCGGCGCACCAGGGTCTGTACGGCTGGCATACGGGTCTGACCACCAACCAGCACGACTTCGTCGATATCGCCAGGGCGCACACCGGCATCCGAAAGAGCCTTGGTCACAGGAACGCGGGACTTCTCAACCAGGTCCTCAACCAGCTGCTCCAGTTTCGAGCGGGACAGCGTCATGGCCAGGTGCTTTGGACCACTGGCGTCGGCGGTAATAAAGGGCAGGTTAACCTCGGTCTGCATCGAGCTGGAGAGCTCTTTTTTCGCTTTCTCAGCGGCCTCTTTCAAGCGCTGCAGGGCCATGCGGTCCTGGCGCAGGTCGATGCCCTGCTCTTTGCGGAACTCGTCGGCCAGCCAGGTGATAATGCGCTGGTCGAAGTCATCACCACCCAGGTGTGTATCACCGTTGGTGCTCTTCACCTCGAAGACGCCGTCGCCCAGTTCCAGGATCGAGATATCGAAGGTACCACCACCAAGGTCGTAGACCGCGATACGCTCGTCTTTCTTCTTGTCCAGGCCATAGGCCAGTGAAGCGGCGGTCGGCTCGTTGATGATACGCAGCACTTCCAGGCCAGCGATCTTACCCGCGTCCCTGGTCGCCTGACGCTGAGCATCGTTAAAGTAAGCCGGCACAGTAATCACAGCCTGTGTCACACGCTCACCCAGATAGGCTTCCGCGTCATTTTTCAACTTCTGCAGGATCATAGCGGAGATTTCCGGGGGGCTATACTGCTTGCCCTGCACCTCAACCCAGGCATCACCATTGGCAGAGCGAACCACTTTATAGGGCATCAAGCGTTTGTCACGATCAACTTCTGGATCCTCGAATTTGCGGCCCATGAAGCGCTTAATTGAATAGACGGTATTTTCTGGATTTGTGATAGCCTGACGCTTCGCAACTTCACCAACCAGGCGCTCGCCATTCTTATTGATAGCTACAATAGACGGCGTGGTACGTGCACCTTCCGCGTTGGGGATCACAACAGGTTCGCCACCCTCCATCACAGCCACACACGAGTTTGTTGTTCCAAGATCGATTCCAATAACCTTTGGCACAGTTGCCTCCTAAATCAAAAATCTCAACATCTCAAGATCTAGCATCCACAGATCAGATCCAGTGTATACAGATCAGATCGAAAATTTATAGATCAGAGCAGAGCTAAAAATCCAAGCTAAACCTAGAAATCTATGTGTATCTGAGTTTTTTTACTCACATCCATAAGCATCAGCCAGTAGCTCATTCATAACCTGCGACATATAGCGCACAACGGCGATGGCACGGCCATATTGCATGCGGGTCGGACCAATGATCCCTAACAGGCCGCCCACCTTGCCCTGCTGCCCATAACGCGCCAGAACCAGGCTGACATCCTTCATTTCATCCCACTGATTTTCGCCGCCGATGATCACTTGCACACCGTCTGAAGAGGGCAGATGCGAGGCCAGCACAGGTAGAATGCGCTTTTGCTCAAGATCATCCATCACTTTCTGCAAACGCTTATGCTCAAGCTCTTCTATCATTTTGCGAATCCGCTCGGCTCGCTCCTCCTCGGGAGGTAAGCGCAGCCCGACGGCAGAGACAGTGGACTGGTCCAGGATATTGACGATGTCCTCCCCGAAGAAGACATCCCCTTCCATCTCGCCATGCTGCTCCAGGATACGAACGATTCCATTCGAAATAATTCGTTCCACCGGAGCGGGCTCATAGGTCATAAGGAACTCATTGAGCTCATCGGCATTTTTGCCAAAAAACAGCGGATTGAGGCGAGCGGCGATCGCGCTCAACTCATCCTGCTGGGTTGGTTTCTCTAAGAGCAAACGCTGCTGTTGAACCGAACCGTCCATCAGAACCAGTATCAGGTGTACCGATAGATCGGTCACCGATAGTACCTCAAAGTGTTTGATGCGCCCCTCGCTTGAGCGAGGAGGAGTCATTACTGCGGCACTATGCAGCAAACGCGCCATTACCGACGCCGTAAGCCGCACCCATTGATCCAGCTGATCCTGTACCTGATAAAACATATGGCGAATCAGACGCTGCTCATCGAGCAACAATGCCGACTCCTGCATCAGGTGTTCGACAAAGTAGCGATAGCCAAGGTCCGTAGGTACACGACCAGCAGAGGTATGTGGCTGATTGATCAAATTCGCCTCTTCCAGGCCCGCGAGTTCGTGGCGTACGGTGGCGGAACTAAAAGGGAGCTCATACTTGCGTACGAGCGTCTCAGACGCAACCGGGGTCGCGTTGTGAATATATTCTTCAACCAGCGCACGCAAAATCTGCTGTTTACGTGGGCTTAAAGGTGTCATGTACGTGCTTCCCTCGATAGTCTTGCTGTACCTCCCTGGCAAGTATCCCGCGCCCGCAAGAGCAGGGCGGTTTATGGATATGCTCGGATGATACAACATCTGTCAAATGCGATTGCTAGCACTCTCACCTGGAGACTGCAAGTACAGAATAGCACTCTCGAGGGTCGATTGTCAAGTATTCCAGGCAGGCGAGTTGAGCGCCCCCTTTCGGGCGTCCGCATGCGCGGCCGCGCCCTTTTATATGTTGACGCCACACACACCGCAATGCGGTGTGTGTGGCGTCAACATATAAAACAAGCTATATACGCCCCAGGGGTTCGAAAACCAGGCGCATCTCATTAAGAAAGGAGCGTAGTGATGTACCACGCTCCTTTCTTATTTAAGCTATAAACCAGATGAACCTGCGAACACTTGCTTACGGCTGCAAGGGCGCCTGCCCATCGATAACGTAATCCGTCGTACCACCACCCTGCATGCCAGTTGCAGATGAGAGAGGAACCTGTTGAACACCGGGAGGAACCGGGAACTTCCAGGTAGGATTTTTAGAAAAGCGGAAATTATAGGTCGGACACTTAACGCCATCACCGACCTGGCCGGCTATGCCAGTTGTGTATTGATTACACTGGCCCACAAGGCTTTCCATGACATTGTGCCAGATGGGGGCCGCGCCGGTAATACCAATGACGTTATACATCGGCGAGTCATCGGCGTTACCAACCCAGACCGCCACGGTCACGTCCGGCGTGTAGCCAACAGTCCAGTTGTCGGCGAAGGAGTCGGTGGTACCGGTTTTAGCCGCTACCTGGTGCGCACAATAAAAGTTCACAGTACAATTGGGATCGATATCTGAGAACGAAAGGTCGTGGTCCCCAGAAAATTCGACGTTGCGATCTGGCTCATCAACCAGAACCGAGGTCATCAGGTAAGCGACCTGTGGACTGAATACACGGCCAGAGACTGGCTTTTCCAGGTTGTAGTGAAACAGGTTATTGCCAAGATTATCCCACACATCCAGGATACTCTGTGGCTGAACGCGCACGCCCTGATTGGCGAAGGTCTCGTAGGCATTAGCCATCTGCAGCGGCGAGATGTCTCTCGCGCCGATGGCCCAGGCCAGGCCATCATTGACCTGAGTATTGATACCCAGGCGCCGCATTGTATTCAAGACAGCATTACCGCTGGTAAACTGCATAGTCTTGATGGCCGCAATGTTCAGCGATCCCGCGGTCGAATAACGAACTGTATGGGGTTCAAAAGTCCAGGTTTTGCCATAGTCCGATGGAGCATAGAAAGTTCCGGCTTCAGACAAGGCATCAATCTGTGACTGGATAGTTGGTACCTGTACGCCAACATTATTGTTGGTCGGGAAGATCGTCTCATTGTCCTCCAGCACAACAGCTGGATTCCAGCCCATCTGGAAAGCGGTGGCGTAGTCGAAAGGCTTAAAGGTTGATCCGGGCGGGCGAGCATGGATAGCCACATTATACTGTCCATTGACCCTGGGATCACTGGAGTTAAAGTCCGCGCTACCGTCCATCCCTAGAATCTCGCCGGTCTTTGAGTCCAGCACTACCACCGCCGCGTCATGCACGTTATTGTTTTCACTCAGTGTGACGTAGGCACCAGTCACCTTTTGCACATCCGGCTTGTAGATGTGGCGCGTAATCTCAGCCTGGATATAGTTATACAGGTTAAGATCGAGCGAGGTACGGATATTATAGCCACCGGTCAGGAAGGCATGGGCGCCTGCGTTACCGCCACCCAGGGCCTTCGTCATCTGGTCGATCACGTATTGCACAAAGTGGGGAGCCAGCATCTGGCGCTGATAGGGCTTGAAGGTCTGTTTGGCCATCAAGGCTTCCGCTTTCTGGGCATCCGCCTCGGTGATCTTCGGGCTATCTGGCTGACCATCGATGGTCATCCCCTGGGTAATCATGGCATTCAAGACCAGCTTCTGACGATCCAGCGCGCGCTGCTTGTTGTCGGCACCCATGGTAGGATCGGTGGCGCTGGGTGCGTTGGGCTGGCCGGCCAGGAACGAGGCGCGCGCCAGGGCCAGAATAGGATCGTTCTTTTTGGTCTTATTATTGTAGGCCAATTTGGAGATACCGGGTATGCAGGGTTTGTTCGTCTCGCAGACAGGCCTGAGGCCAAAGTAATCTTCCGTGGCCACCTCGACGCCATAGGTCTGCGCGCCAAAGGGAGCTACGTTGAAGTACATCTCCATGATCTTGGCCTTGGAGTACTGCTGCGTCAGACCGATGGCCATGGCAGCTTCGTTCAGCTTACGCTGATAGGTGGGCGAATTATCCCTGGTCAGGTTTTTAATCACCTGCTGCGTCAGGGTACTGGCGCCACCATACTGGCTGGTCCCGGCGCGCACAATCGCCAGCGGATCAATACCCGAGTTGGTCCAGAAGGTCTTATCCTCGATGGCGGTCATGGCATTCTGCATGACCAGCGGAATGTCCTGGTAGCGCACAGTGACGCGGCGGCCACTATAGGCTGAGGACGTGTTGTCGTATGCCTCGTACAACAATTTGCCATTGCGATCATAGATGCGGGTGTTCTGGTCGATATGCTGGTTGGCGAATTCTTCCATGCGCGGCTGCTGCTGCACATAAAAGCTATAGGCATAGGCGCTACTGCCAAAGGAGGCCAGCACTACCAGAGCCAGCAGGCATACCAGTGTAATCACCATAACACGTCCCGGACCACCCTGGCGCTCCTTCAGGCGTCGCTGGCGAATCTGCTGATTGATGCGCAAAACGCGCGAGCGTTTCCAGGGACGCGAGGTGTGGGTGACCAACTGACCCGGACCCGGAGGGGAAGGTGGGCGATAGTGATCCATGTAGGGAGCCGGAGGCTGCATCTGGTGACCTGCGACGGTGGCCACTTTACCGGACCAACGCCGCATCATATCAACCGTGTTAGACAACAGGTTAGAGCGTTGCTGCGCTGGCGACATCGGAGGCTGGGACTGCGGTGAATACTGCTGTCCCGGCTGAGGGCCCGCGGCTGGCTGCCACTGTCGATTGGGGGCCCCAGATGTCCGCTGCGATGGTGACCTTTGCTGCATACCCTGACCAGCCGGGGGCGGAACTTGCTGTCCCCCCTGCGCCGAGGGGGAGAATTGCTGATATCCCCCACGCAACAGGGACGAATTGTTCCGCTGAGGTCCGGCTGGCGACGAGGCAGAATTCGCCCCAGGCAACGGCTGTGATTTAGAGGCCCCATGACCATTTTGCTGCGTTTTAAAGTTGCTTAACAGTCCTCCGGTCTTGGGCCGGGGACTATTCTCAGAAGGTTGATTTTCGTCTGAATTTGGATTCCAATTATCGCTCATACATCATCCTTGTGTTAGCGCAGTGGTAGCCTCTGCCTTCAATATATAGATAAATCTAAATATTTACTCTGCCACTGTGAAACAAAAATATAGTCGTCTCTGCTCCTCTTCATATACCAGAGAAAGCTTTACATCTGCGTTCTTCTATCTTATCTTTGAGAATGTGTCTGACTTCCGCCACCATGGGGCATGTAAGCGCCCCCACACGGGCGTCCGCTGCGCGGCCGCACCGGTTTTGGTTGTTAGTGCACCAGGGGCGCGGATGCGCCCCTGGTGCACTAACAACCAATGGACTCTTGAGCACCGCAGGGGCAAAACCTCATGCAGGCCGCAGGCCATCATCATGAGAGTCAGACACGCTCTGAGAGTGTGTCTGACTTCCGCCACCATGGGGGCACGTAAGCGCCCCCGCACGGGCGTCCGCATACGCGGCCGCATCGATTTTTGTTGGTGCATGAGGTGCACAGATGCGCACCTCATGCACCAACAAAAAACTGGCTCGTGAGCACTGTAGGTGCGAAAGCTCAGGTGAGCCGCAGGCGATGATCATGAATGTCGAACACGTTATGAATGAGAGAACGGCAGATCCAGATACATTTAGAGGCCGCCAGTTTTATCCCTCTAGCTCCCCCATGCTCTGGGTTTCCTGGTTTTCAGGCATCCGCATCGTGCATCATAAATAGGGTACCGAATTACCTATCTCAACGAACCTGTTGATACACGTTAACACAACCCCCTATTTGGGGGGTATGGTAGCAAAAGCTTCTTATATTTTGCTATTCAATTACTTATTTTTACTGGTGGTTTTTTAGTCCTTAATAACAAGAATATACTGCTATGTGACGCGTCCTTGCAAATTACGCGCGAATAGATAAGAAAGCTCTCCTATGAGTGGGCTGCCAGGCAGTTTTTTTCTCTATAGAGATTGTTTTGTGTCTGCGACCCCAGACGCGAACGCATTCGGCGCTCGTAGAGGTTTAATGTGGTGATGCAGAACCGGTGCTCCGCACCGGTTCTGCATCACCACATTAAAGAGGGTGGCACGTCATTCCCTGGTGTGCCAGGGGTGTGAAGATTTTATGGTGATATATGGTTCAGGGATATTGGAGGGAGAGGGCCCAGTCGGGAGTTGAGGGCTGGCCGTCGGTGATGGACGGCTGGTTGAGTAGTTCAAGGCCAGGCGGGATTGGGAAGGTCCATTGAGGATGGGCGGAGAAGCGGAAGTGATAGTCGGGTCCACAGGCGATCTGGTCGGGGCTGACAAAGGCGTTAGTGTAGGGGGGATGCTCGTTGCAGCGTCCCAGTACGCGTTCCATGACGCTGTGCCAGATGGGACCGGCTCCGGTAATGCCGATGACGTCTCTCATCTTTTCGTTGTTGGCGTTGCCGACCCAGACGCCGACAACAACGTCTGGCGTGTAACCAATGGTCCAGTTGTCGCGAAAATCGTCGGTGGTGCCCGTTTTGGCCGCGACCTGTCGACTACAGTTGAAGCGCGAGTAGGCGCAATTGGCGTCCATATCGGCAAAGGACAGGTCGTGGTCAGAACCAAATTCATAGGCGCGCGAGGGCTCGTCAGCCAGTACCGAGGTCATCATGTAGGAGACCTGCGGTGAGAATACACGGCCAGCCGCCGGTCTGCTCTCATCGTAGTGATAGAGGTTATGACCAAAGTTATCCCAGATATCCAGTACGCTCTGTGGTGGGACACGCACACCTTGATTGGCGAAGGTCTGATAGGCGTCCACCATCTGCAGCGGTGAGACATCCTTTGAACCCAGGGCCCACGCCAGGCCGGTATTGGCTTGTGTGGTAATACCAAGACGGCGCGTGGTGGTCAACACCTGGTTTGCACCGGCGAACTGCATAGCCTTAATGGCCGGGATATTATAGGAATTGGCGGTACCTATGCGCACGGACACCGGTCGATTTGTATAGGTATGCCCGTAATCATAGGGGGCATAGATGGTTGAATGCCTGGAAAACACATCCTTATCGGTGCGCGGCATTGTCGCACCCGGAGGGGCCCCGTTAGGAAAAAAGGTGCGGTTGTCCATCAGCAGCACGCCAGGATTCCAGCCCATCTGGAAGGCAGTAGCATATTCAAAGGGCTTGAAGGTTGAGCCAGGCGGACGTGAACTGACGGCGGCATTAAACTGACCACCCACGCGTGGGTCCATAGAATTATAGTTAGCGCTTCCGTTCATGGCCAGGATCTCGCCAGTCTTTGCGTCCATCACCACCACCGCCGCCGAGTGCAGATTGTTATAGTTACTGAGCGTCGCATAGTAGCCGCGTAGCTTCTGGTAATCGGGCTGATTGATATGTCGGTCTACCGCCCGCTCCACATATTCCTGCAAATTCACATCGATGGTGGTACGAATATTGAAGCCGGCCTTCTGAAAGAGATCATAGCCCTCGGCGGCATCGCCATCTCCCAGCGCGGTCGAAACCTGGTTGATAACCCAATCCACGAAGTGAGGGGCGTGCTTGAAGCGCGTAGGGCTTCTGAAGGTGTGGCGCTCCATCAGCCGCTGCGCCTGCCTGGCGATAGCGGGTGTAATAGGACCCAGACCATCCACGACGCTATGCAGCGCCATCATCTGCTGCAACACCAGGCCCTGACGGTAGATAGCACGTTGTTTGGCATCGGGTCCGCTGGTCGGATCATTATAGAACGGCTGATTGGGCATGCCGGCCAACAGAGAGGCGCGGGCCAGCCCCAGCAAGGGATCATTTCTACCGGTTGCCTGATTATAGTTCAGTCTGGAGATGCCAGGGATGCACTTCTGGTTAGTGTGGCAGGTTGACTGCAGACCAAAAAAATCTTCGGTCGCCACCTCGACACCATAGGTTTGTCCTTCAAAAGGGGCGATATTAAAATACATCTCAAGGATCTTGCTTTTGGAATACTGCTGCGTCAGTCCGATGGCCATAGCCGCCTCGGTAATCTTGCGTCCCAGGGCATATTCGCGCTGATTGGACAGATTCTTGATTACCTGCTGCGTTAACGTGCTGGCTCCTCCATACTGTCTGGCCGCCGCACGAATGATGGCCGATGGCTCGATACCCGCGTTGGTCCAGAAGGTCTTATCCTCGATAGCGACCAGGGCATCCTGCATAACGCGCGGGATGTCATCATATCTAATGGCGATACGCCGGCCACCCTGCCTTGAGTTCTGATCATAGGCCTCAAATAAAAGTACATTGTTGCGATCATAGATACGTGTGCTCTGGGCGATGTGAGCGTTAGCCAGTTCCTCTACGCGCGGCAATTGCTGCTCATAGTAACCATAGCTATAGGTAGTGCCGGCCACACAGATCAGACCTAGCACAGACATTAGAGCCATGGTAAGCACCGCCCAGAGTTGACGTGGAGCTTGCTGCCAGCGCGCACGCCGCTGCCTCATCTGCATAGCGATGCGCAGGGTGCGTGATCGGCGCCAGGGAGTCCTCTTCGCGGGTTGCGGCGTCTGCGGTTCCGCTTCAACTGGAGGAGGATTTAAGCCATGATAGCGTTCCATATACGGCGCGGGAGGAAGTATCTTGTGGCCGGCGACCGCCGCCACTTTACCAGACCAGTGGCGTACCATATTCATAGTATGGATCAGTAGTCCCGGTGAGCGCAGTAACTGTCCACGTCCAGGCATGCCTGTAGATTCGCCAACCGAGGAAACAGGAAGGCGTAGCTGACCACGCGAATAAAGAGGAGAGGCATTGGAGAGATGGGCAGATCTTTGCGCAGGTGGGAGCGGTAAAACAGGATGGTCAAGTTGATCGGTTGCTGAAAGCGAAGATGGCTGTGACGCCGAAGACTGTTGTTGTCGATAAGTGCTTAAAAGCCCTCCTGTTTTGGGTGGCGCACCATCTCCGATGCGTGGCTGCTGACCCTTAGCTTGCTGATCCAGGTTATTACTCATATATTCAATCGCCTCCCTTCCACATCTGTCCCCGTGTCGGCTGCATGCGTTACCGGAGAAACACAAACTCAACCTCATTTATACTTAACGAACGAACACGACACAGATTAACAATAGAGGAAACCGATTAACGGCAATTGGAGGGAGGATGTTTCAGTGGTGATGCTGCCGCGGCAGCATCACCACTGAAACATCCTCCCTCCAACTATCAAAATCCGGAGTGATAACCATGCGTACTATATAGATGAGCAAATCACGGTATTTTTGTGCTTGATCAGATATAATAAGGATTGATGTTCGCGAATTGCCACGAGGAGTTTGAATATATGCGCTGGAATGCCATGCGGCGTAGTGGGCGCCTTTTTATTTATCTATCAATCATGATTCTTATATCGATAAATTTACCTTCTCACGCCTATGCAGCTGTAGCGGACGACCCTATTACCGTCAATTCAGAGACCGCCACCCTCAACTTCCCAAAGGCGATGGACTTCCAGTTGGACACGCAGGATAGCGCCAGCCCAATCGAGATCGCCACACTCACAATCAAGTTCAATTATATGCGGGTCTCAGAGGTTCATCCAATTACGCAGACCCCGGCTAACCATCTCTCCTTTCAATGGCATGAAAACCTCGACGCACAACATTTTATGCCGGTTGGAACCATTATCAACTATACCTGGGATATCTCAGATAGCGCCGGACATAGTTATAAGACACCTCCCAAATCGCTGCAGATCACTGATACGCGCTTCCAGTGGCAACATCTCTCACAGGGGCTCTACCAGGTCAACTGGTACGACCGGCCCACCTCCTTCGGACAGCTCTTACTCAACCAGACGGGCGATAGTTTAAAACGCATCTATGCAAATCTAGGGGTGCAACTACATCAATCGATCAACCTGTGGGTCTACGAGAACAGCGACGACTTCCACAGCTCGCTCCCCCCCGACTCGGCGGAATGGGTTGGAGGCGTAGCCTTCTTCGAGATCAATCAGGCCTCTGTCACCGTCCAGGGAGCAGACGATACAACGCTGAACAGGGACCTCCCGCATGAGTTGACGCACCTGGTCCTGCACCAGACCGCCCAGGTCACGATTCCCACCTGGTTTGATGAAGGGCTGGCCGTCTACAATCAAGCCTACCATGAAGGGGATATGCAGAACCAGTTCAAGACTCAGCTAACCAAACACAGCCTGATCCCCCTCTATCAGATCGATCGCTCTTTCCCACGCGACGCTCAAAAAGCCTACCAGGCCTATTCACAGAGCTGGCAGCTCCTGGATTATATGTATAAAACCTTTGGGGTGAAAAAGATGAACGCCCTGATACAAAGCACAGGGAACAGCGATGAGCCATTTGACACAGACCAGAAACAGGCGCTAGGTGTAGACTCGGATCACCTGGAGAATCAGTGGCATCTTCACCTCAATCAGCCGGCAACCCTGAGCGGTGCAGACCAGACTCAGCAACAGGCCACTCAGACGACCACAGATAATAAACCAGCGGCAGCGACGAGCGATTCATCCGATGCGTATCTGACTGTGGCAGGTTCGCTCTTGATCAGCATTCCGCTGGTCAGTGGCGTACTACTACTCATCTTCCTCTTCTATAGCCGGCGCAAAGCCAGAGCACAGGCAGCTATAATTCCACAACCAGCCTATAACTACATGCCACCGGCAGGAAATTACCATCCTGGCAGCAGTCCTGCCGGACACTACGCGAACCCGGCGACCTATAGGCCCGCCGGACACTATGATGAAGTCGCCGGTCAGCCACCCACTATGGCCAATAATGTACCACCCGCGTATACAGCCTACCCTCCCTATCCATGGGGAGACCCAACTAGCGCGGGAGCCAGACCACCAGAGATAAAGGAGTAAAAAGCATCATGGGCAAGAAGCAGCGGCGGATGGAAGTGTTTGATGCCCGGGCCCGATATTATCCTTCGGCTAAACTCACTTTAGAAGAACTCTCGTACTGGATCGCCTTTAGTCGCGTGATGGGCATTGGCCCGGTACGCTTTCAACTCTTACTGGACCACTTTCAGGAAGACGTTGCCAGCGCCTGGCACGCTCCATCTTATGAGCTCACCCGGATCGGTCTTGACCAGCGCACCGTTGACAGCTTTATCAGTCAACGTGCCAACATCGATCCGGCCCACGAGTTGAAGCGCCTGGACAGGTTGCGCATCCAGGTCATTACCTGGAAAGATGCCTGTTACCCACCGCTCCTGCGCAAAATAGATTATGCTCCCCCGGTTTTGTATGCCTGTGGTCAGTTGACCGAAGATGATCTACACTACAGCATCGGTATTGTGGGGACGCGCAAGATGAGCAGCTATGGACGACAGGTAACAGAGCATTTCACCAAAGAACTGGTAAAGGGGAAGATCACCATCGTCAGCGGACTGGCGCTGGGCGTAGACACGGTGGCGCACAACACCGCGCTTGATAATGGAGGACGCACCATCGCTGTGCTGGCCTGTGGCCTGGACACCATCTATCCTCCCTCGAACTATCATCTGGCCAAACATATCGTCGACTCAGGCCAGGGGGTATTGTTAAGCTCATTTCCCCTGGGTATCAAACCCGAGGCCGGCAACTTCCCGGCGCGCAACCACATCATCTCGGGTCTCTCACTGGGCATCCTGGTCACCGAGGCGCCCCCTAAAAGTGGGGCGCTCATCACGGCCAACTCGGCCCTGGTCCAGGGGCGCGAGGTCTACGCAGTCCCCAGCAGCATCTTTTCGAACAGCGGCGCCGGGGTCAACAAGCTCATCCGTGATGGCGCTCACCCCGTGACCGAGGTGAGCGATATCCTGGAGCATCTCAACATCCATACCGTTCCGCTGCCAGATACCAGCGTCCTGCGCGAGCCAGAGAACGAAGAGGAACGGCTGGTACTGGCCCTGTTGAGCCGCGAACCCCGGCATATCGACGACCTGATCCGCGACACAGAACTGGCACCCAACATCGTCACATCCACCCTGACCATCCTTGAACTGGACGGCCTCGTCAAACAGGTAGGTAGCATGCAGTACGTGCGCTGCACCTAGCAGGTGTCTACACTCCTCTTTTTAGGACGCGTGAACGCCTCCGCACGCGCGTCCGCATTGATTTTATAATTTGTGCATGGAGTGCGCTTTCGCGCACTCCATGCACAAATTATAATGGGCTGATAGGTACCCTTTTGCGCACTCCATGTGCAAATTATAATGGGCTGATGGGTATCCTGGCGACGTATAATACACATATATTACAAGCTCATCTATTGGGGGAGCTCATACATATATATGCCCATACCGTGGACAACAATATGGTAAGCTTAATATAAAGAAGAGCATTGCCAGCTCACATAATGGCAACATAAAAAACGTCACCAATCACGCGTTACAAAAATATGAGGATACCATGATCTATCTCGATCACCTGTTAAAAGCGACGCAGGGCACCCTGCGCCAGGCCAGTAAGCATGTTCATTTTCAGGCGTTCAACCATGACACGCGCCAGATCTCCCCCCATGAAATATTCGTCGCCGTGCGCGGCGAAAGGGGTAATGGCCACGATCATGTGCTTGATGCGGTCCGCAAAGGCGCTACTGGACTTCTCCTGTCGGGTCAGACGTTCCAGCAGTTCTCCGAACAGACTAAATCCGTCCTTGCAAATGAAGAGATCACGATAGTTCTGGTTGAGGATACGCGTCGCGCCCTGCAACAGTATGCCAGCGCGATCCTGGAGATCTGGCACCCTACTGTTATCGCGGTCACGGGAAGCGTGGGCAAGACGAGCACCAAAGAGGCCATCGCCACCGTGCTCTCGCGCCAGTTCACCACCTTCCGCAGCTGGCAAAACTATAATGATATGCTTGGCATTCCGCTCTCGCTAGGCCGATTGGAGGCGCGACACGAATATGCCGTATTAGAACTGGGCTGTGACCATCCAGGCGAGATCGCCGCCCTCAGTCGCGTGGTACGTCCACAGATCGGCGTGCTGACCAATATCAGTCCCGTTCAGCTCCAATACTTCAGCTCGCTCGAACACCTGGCCTTCGAACTGGGAACGCTACTTACCAGCCTACCGGAAGGCGGGCAATTCTTTTATAATCAGGAAGACCCCATCATTCGAGCACTGCTGGAGCAGCGCGTCCACCATGCTCCATCCACGGTAAGCTGCCATCCCTTTCTTCCCGCCGGGTACGCGGTAGATGAACAGCCGGGTGTGACGGTCAGATGGGATGGTATCCAGGGAACAATCAAACGTCGTCACACCTCGGGCGAACTTGAGAGAGGAGAGGACGAACAGGTAACGGTTCAGCTACGCTCACAGCTACTGGGAGAGCACCAGTTCACGACCATGCTGGCAGCTTACCAGATAGGGCTCAGTCGCGGCATATACCCCTCCCTGGTCGAACAGGCACTGACAACCTTAAAACCGCTACCGGGACGGCTCAATCCACTGCCGGGCATTCGACAATCGGTACTGCTTGACGATACCCATAACGCGGCGCCCGCCTCGGTTAAAGCGGGTTTGCAAACGCTCAGCGCGCTGGCGGGCGAGCGAAGTCAGCGCATCGCGATCCTGGGAGACATGCTTCACCTGGGTGATACGGAGGCAGAGGCGCATCGTGCCATCGGGCGCGAGATCTCCCAGTACGTTGACTATCTGATCACGCGTGGCGAGTGGGCCACCCTGATCGCCGAAGAAGCCCGACAGGCCGGGATGGATAACGAGCGCATCATCATGACCTCAACGCATGAGGATGCGGCCCAGGCTGCCCGCCGCATCCTGAACACCCTACCAGAGAGCGACGGGTGCGCCGTCATCCTGATCAAAGGCTCCGAAGAGATCCGCATGGAGCGCGTCACCGAGCTCTTAATGGCCCGTCCCTGGGAGGCATCGGAGTTGCTGGTACGCCAGACGCCAGGCTGGAAAAAGACCATCTTCAGACACGCCGAGCGGCCCACCTGGGTAGAGATCGACCTGAACGCCATCGGCAGCAACACACGCCATATCGCCTCCATGGTAGGGCCGCGCACACGGGTCCTGGTCGCGCTCAAGGCCGATGCCTATGGTCATGGAGCGCTAAAAGTGGCCCGCACGGTACTGCAGAATGGAGCCAGCATGCTCGGCGTCGCCACAGTCAGCGAGGCGATCCCTTTGCGCGATGCCCATATTACGGCCCCCATTCTTGTCTTTGGCTATGTGCCCCGCTGGCAGATGCGTGAAGCACTACGTCTTGGTGTCAGCGTCACCATCTACTCCAGAGAAGAGGCTCAGGCGCTCTCGCAAGCCGCGCAGGCGCTCGACAAAACGGTCAGGGTGCATGTCAAGGTTGATACCGGCATGGGACGCCTGGGGGTACGCTTTGAAGAATTGCCAACCATCATAGAACTGGTACGCGAGGCCAGCCAGCTGCCCGGGCTGGAACTCGAAGGCATTTATACCCACTTCGCTCAAGCCGACGCCGAGGACCAGAGCCACGTCCGCATGCAACTGGAGCGCTTCCAGGGAGTGCTACAGCAGTTGGAAGAGGAGGGGCTCAGACCACCGATTGTTCACGCAGCCAATAGCGCCGCAACCCTGTCCCTTCCAGAAGCTCGCTTCGACATGGTACGGCCTGGAATCGCCATCTATGGTCTCGAACCATCGCCTTTTGTACGCCTGCCAGAAGGATTTCGGCCCGCGCTAGCCTTCAAGACGCAGGTCTCACAGGTCAAATGGATCCCAGCTGGAGAAGGAATCAGCTATGGCAGCACCTATATCACGCCGCGTCCAACACTCATCGCCGTCTTACCCGTTGGCTACGCCGATGGCTTCCGCCGCAGTCCACAGAACTGGGGCAGTGTGCTCATTCATGGGCAAGAAGCCTCACTGCTAGGGCGTGTCTGCATGGATCAATGTATGGTTGATGTCACCCATATTCCACAGGTCCGCATGGGAGATGAAGTCGTCTTGATTGGGCGTCAGGGGGAAGCCACGCTCACTGCCGAAGAGGTTGCTAATCGCTTAGGAACCGTCAACTACGAGGTTGTCTCAGAACTATTAGCCCGTGTTCCCCGTGTCGATTAAAATTGCCACGCCCACGAACATAGTGCCTACAACCAAATGAGCCGATAATACGTACCAAAATTGCAAGGGATAAACCCATGCATGAATATGAAAAACCTATATCGCTATATACTGATGCAGAAAATGATGTACGTTTTTCTTCACCAGTATATAGCACTGTTTTGGGCTACTACACACCAAAGAGGTTCGTAATGCAAGAGAGGACCGATAAAGCCAGCACACCTGTTAAGAAGCTGCAAACAAAAGCCATTGTTATCGCTAACCCAACTTCAGGTAGCTATACACTTCATGAACATCAAATCCAGCACATTATCGCAAAGCTCCAGCAGCAGGGATGGCAGGTAGAGCTCAAATTAACCCGATCCAGTGGGGACGCCTGCCGGCTGGCACGCGAGGCCGCCCGGCAACATATCGATGTGGTCATCGCCACGGGTGGTGATGGCACCATCCATGAGGTAATTCAAGGACTGGCCGGCAGCGAAACAGCGCTGGGAGTACTTCCCAGCGGAACCGTCAATGTCTGGGCGCGCGAGGTAGGTATTCCCTTAGATCTTAATGGCGCCAGTAATGTACTGCTCAATGGGCAGACTCGGCGCATTGACCTGGGTAAGATAGATGACCAGTATTTCTTGCTGATGGTCGGCATAGGAGTTGATGGAGAGATAGCGCAGGCGGTTGAGAAACAATCGATGAAGCGCCTGAAATTCATTTCCTATCTTCTGATGGCCGCCTGGTGGGGAGCCCGCTATCCAGCTTTTCGCGGTACGATAAACCTGGGGAATCGTGAGATTAAAGTCAATGCACTACAGGTAATTATCGGCAATACCCAGCTCTATGGCGGCGCGATGAAATATACCTGGCAGGCAAAATGCGACGATGGGCTGCTTGATCTGTGTGTCGTACGCCGCCAAAGTGTGCTCCGACGAGCAGCCGTGATCATCGATTTCCTGTTGAGGCGTCCTAAGCGCCATCAATGGGTACGCTATGAAATAGGAGAGACAATTAAAATTATCACCCAAAAACCGGTTGCCATCCAGGTTGATGGCGAACCACTGGGCCATACCAGCACTTCAGAGGCAGAACCAACCCTCTTAAGCATTGAGCCACAGGCCTTGAAAGTGATCGTGCCAGTCACAACTCCCGAAGACCTGTTCTCTCGCCAGCCGCTGTAACGTATTACAACTACAGCACCATCACTTATGATGGCAAAACAGTGGCCCCGCGAGGAGATGCAAAGAGTATGGCAAAATCTATCTTACAAGAACGACAACGAGCCCTGCTACAACAAGAGAAGCAGCTCGCCATTGACCTGGCCAGTTGCCTGGAAAATTTTGAGGGCGGCGAGCCCTATGAGAAAACCCTGCGGCAGGTCACGGCCTCGCTGGATGACCTATTCCTGCTGGTCATTGTAGGTGAATTTAACGCGGGTAAATCCGCCTGCATTAATGCCCTGCTTCATGATGAAGTGTTAGAAGAAGGCGTCATCCCGACCACACACCAGGTCACCATCCTGCGCCATGGGGAGGAAAGATCGCAACATATGCTGGCGCAGGACATCCTCGAAATGGAGTATCCAGCCGAGTTCTTACGCGACATCAGCATCGTGGACACCCCAGGAGTTAATGCCATTCTGCAGGAGCACCAGCGTCTGACCGAAGAGTTTGTCCCCCGCAGTGATCTGATATTGTTTGTCACCTCGACCGATCGACCATTTACGCAGAGCGAAAAAACCTTCATGGAGCGCATCCGGGCCTGGGGCAAGAAAGTCATCATCATTCTCAATAAGATCGACCTCCTGCGCTCACCAGAAGAACTGCAGAAAATCACCACCTTCATATCCCACAACTGCCAGCAATTGCTGGGTTTTCAGGCGGAGATCTTTCCGGTTTCGGCACTTCAGGCGCAGCAAGCGCGGCAGGCCGTGGGACACCAGGCCGTTGAGCTCTGGGAGCGGAGTCGCTTCGGCAGGCTCGAAGAGTATCTGTTTGAAACGCTGGACGCCAGAGAACGGGTACGCCTGAAGCTCTTGAGTCCGCTGGGAGTCATGCAGCGCCTGCTGGATCAGACACGCGGCTCGGTAGAGGAACGCGCCAGACTGCTAACCGAAGATGCGCGCACCGTCACCAATATCGAGAATCAACTGAGCTTCTATCGTGAGGACATGGAGCGCAACTTCAAACATCGCCTCACCGAGATTGCCAACATTGTCCTGGAGATGCGGCAGCGCGGCGATTACTTCTTCGATGACACCATTCGGCTGCGGCGCATTCTGGACCTGGTGCAGGGAGATCGCATCCGCCGCGAATTCGAACGAGAGGTACTGGGCGACAGCGCCGCCCGCATCGAACACGCCGTCCAGGAGATGATCGACTGGATGGTCGAGCAGGAACACCATTTCTGGCAAAACGTCATGGAATACATCGACCGGCGACGCGAGGTGAGCCTGCGCCGCGATGACAACATGATCGGAGCCGTTAGTCGCCAGTTTGACTATAATCGCCGCCTCCTGCTGCAGTCAGTCTCACACACCGTCACAGGTGTCATCCAGACCTATGACCAGGAGGCCGAGTCCACCCAGCTCGCCGAGGATATGCGCAATACAGTCGCCCAGGCGGTGATCACCGGGGCCGGAGGCATTGGACTGGGCGCATTGATCGTCGCGTTTATGGGGACGCTGGCGGCCGACGTCACCGGCATCATCGCAGGCATCGGTCTGCTACTGGTCGGCTATGGCATTATTCCATTGCGTCGCAAGCAGGCGAAGAAGACTTTCGACGAAAAAATGCAGGAGTTGCAGCAGAGACTGACCTCGGCAATGAGTGAGCAGTTCCGCAAAGAGCTACAGAACTCGCTCAACCGCATCGAGGATGCCATCGCCCCCTATACACGCTTCGTGCGGTCTGAGCAGCAAAAAACCACCGAGATCCAGGCTCGCATCAGCCAGTTAAACAACACCATCACCACCATCAAAAACGAGATAGAAAAAGGATGACCATGAGTAAGAAGGCAAGGGTGCCACAATAGCGCGGGACGCGCTATTGTGGCACCCTTGCCTTCTTACTCATTACAGCTTTCGCTATCCAAGCAGGTTGAAAATCAGGTTGACAAGGGCGATGATGCCACCAGCTACAATAAATGAAGCAAAGCCAATGGCACCGCCGAGGCCGCTCAAGAGGATGCCTGAAAGGGGGACCAGTACCCCGATAGAAACGATAGCCAGGGCCAGGCGCTGGCCCGAAGAGGCTTTAGACCGCGTGCTACCCGGCTGATGTATCTTGCCACCAAAATTTTGGTTCTGATTCAGGCGTTGACCCAGGCGCTGGGCTACAGCCTCCACAAAATTATCGTCCGCGAATTGATTGCTGCCAGATGGTTGACCGTATGTTGCCTGCTCGCGTTCATAAGGTGGGACGTCATGGCGGTATGTCGAAGCGCCTTCATAACCCTGATAGCTAGAGGGATTGGGACGCTGCTCCTGCGAATCCATTTGTGGTGCCATCCTGTAAAACCTCTCTCTCAAAAATGATATAGCTTAGGATATCTTTTCTTCTACATTACGTCTACTATAGACCCGGGGTTGTACGAATATTCATCATTTGCAAATGCGGTAAACTATAAAGAGGCGCAGGCCGATTCTTGAAAGAAAGATAAGGGAGGGAGCCTATGTCACAGGACGAAACAACACAGCCATTGCACGCCGTTGAGACGATCGCGCAGGCTGAACAACTTTTAAACAGGCATTATGACACAACCATACGACTTGGCCCGGGCGATGATTTAGGAGGTAGCCAGCGGTCACGGGTCTATCGTTGCTCCGTACTGGAGGGGCCGGAACTGCTGGCTTCCGGCGTCATCATCAAGCAGGTCAGCGAACCTGACGGGAGCCCACGGCAGGCCAACCAGCTCTTCTTAAATGAATGGGCCAGTCTGCAGTTTGTACAGGCCTTATCACCAGAACAACCACTGGCGCCCAGATTTTACGTTGGCGATCTCAACCTTAGCATGTTTATTATGGAAGATCTTGGGCCTGGCGAGCAGCTCAATCACGTCTTATTGGGCCATGACGGCACTCGAGCTGAAGCGGCCTTGCTGGACTACGCGGGCATACATGGACGTCTGCACGCCCTCTCAATGGGCAAACAGGCCGAATATACAGCGATCCGAGCGGCCCTGGGGCCACAAGAGGAGAGCCGCTATTTCCGCTTCGACTGGTTGCACGCGCAAATGGAAAAGATCATCACAGCCCTCAATGTGCGGCCTGAACCTGGGATTGAGCGGGAACTCCAGACCCTGCAAACTGCCCTGACCAATCCAGGTCCGTTCCTGGCTTTTATGCAGGGAGACGCCTGTCCCGATAATGTTATTCAAACCTCACGAGGGGTGCGCATGATCGATTTCGAGGGCGGCATGTATGTCCACGCACTTATCGAAGGAGCTTATGGACGGGTCCCTTTCCCCACCTGTCGCTGCCTCTATCGCATCCCTGAACACATCGCACAGGAAATGGAGGTGCGCTATCGCAGTGAGCTCAGTCAGGGCTGTCCAGAGGCCACCGATGATACACTGTTCTACCAGGGTCTGATCGAAGCTACCAGCTCCTGGGCGCTCGGTTTTCATACTATGGTTCCCCTGGAAATCATCCTACCCCAGGACCGCTTTATCATGGCTCTGACCGATCGCCAGCGCTACCTGCTCTTCTTTGAAAACGCCGCTCGCTTATGCGCGAAACACGGCTATATGCAGGCCATCGGAGGCACACTGGAAAAGCTGGCCCAGAAGATGCGCCTGCTCTGGCCAGATACAGAGGAGCCCCCCTGCTATCCAGCCTTCCAGTCACCACCACCAACACTCCCATAACACAAAAAAAGCAGGAGGCTATCAGTCCTCCTGCGACTGCAACTTTTCAAAACTGGATCAGAGAGCAATGCCCTCAGGAAGCAATGATTCAAGCGAGCCACCGATGACGATGGTACGCCCATCAGGAATGGCTGCATCGGTGGCGGCTCTGGCGATAGCTTCACCCATTTCAGCGGCCGTGGGCAACGCGCCCACCTGGTTGCTGCGGTTGGCCGCCAGGCCAGGAGCGGAACGCTCTAACAGCTTCGGAGTAATCGTTCCTTCGATAAGATCCCCGGTCACCACCACAAAGCGAATGCCTCGCGCAGCAAACTCCTGCTGCCGCGCGCGTAAAGCCTGCTCACCAGCGTATTTAGAAGCCGCAACCGGCTCATAAGAAGGGACATGCTGGATACCATGTCCATACAGATGGGCCCAGTGGCTGGTAATAAATACGATCGCGCCGCCGGGGCGCAGTTGGGGGAGTGCCAGGTCAACCATGGCCACCTGGGCATCACGATTGATGTGCATAGGATAATCAGGGTCCAATGCCAGGGCCTCCTTCTCCAAACCACCAGAGGCATTAAGGACCAGCACATCCAGTCCGGAACGCCACTGCCGCACCTCGGCGAACAGGCGTGCCCGATCCTCAGGGCGCGTAATATCGCAGCTCACAGCTAGAGCCTGCACGCCGCAGCGGTTAGCTTGAGAGACAACATCCTTGGCGCGCGCGGCCTTGTTGCGATAGTTAAAAGACACATCATAGCCGCGCGCGGCCAATGCCAGCACCGTCTCCGCTCCAATGCCACGAGATCCCCCGGTGACTAAAGCGGTCTTTGTCTGTGTTGCCTCTTCCATAAAAAATCTCCTTCACTACAAAACCCGATAGAGTGATTATGCCTCAATCACGACCTCACGCCCCTGCAACGCGGAAGCATAACAGGCGTCGATGACGCGGGCGCGACGCAGACCATCAGCCCCATTGTAGAGAGACCAGTTGCCGCTCGTAATACGCTCGATAAACTCACTGGTCACCGCATTATGGAACTGGCCCCCACGAGTATGAGGATGGATCTCAGATGGCACGCCGGCAACATCGGTATAGATTGTCAGGGTATTCTCTGTATTATAGTTCTTCACCCGAATGTCGGCGCCCCCCTCGGTCCCGTAAAGAATGATCCCATAATCGTCCTGGGCGCTACTATGGGTCGCCCAGCTGGTCTCCAGCAGCAGCGTACCACCGTTTGAGAGACGTAAGAAAGCGGTAGCCAGGTCCTCTACCTCATAGCCATGCCCTGAACCTGATTTGCGTGAGTTGAGATCAAAACCAACACCACGCGTACCCAGTTCATTATAGGTCGAGGCGCTGACGGTCAGGATCGAGGGCTCCTCCAGCAGATAGAGGGCCATATCCAATATATGCACGCCCAGATCGATCAAAGGGCCGCCCCCAGCCATATTTTTGTTGACGAACCAGGAGCCGGCACCTGGAATACCGCGTCGGCGCATCCAATAGGCTTTGGCATAATAAATACTGCCCAATTTACCTTCATCAATGTAGCGTTTTAGTGTCTGTACGTCGTTGCGCTCGCGATGATTGAAGACGACCTGCAGGACACGGTTGGCCTTCGTCGCGGCCTGCACCATAGCCTCAGCCTCTTCGCTGTTACGCGCCAGCGGCTTCTCACACAACACATGCAATCCACGCTCCAGAGCGGCGATGGCGATAGGAGCATGCAACACATTGGGGACAGCCACGCTGACAGCGTCCAGGTCCTCATTTGCCAGCAGGTCCTGATAGTCTCGGTAGCGGCTGGTAGCAGGAATACCGAAAGTATCGCCCAGATAAGTCAGGCGGTCCTCCTCAAGTCCCGCTAATGCTACCGCTTCAACGTTCGGCAGCAAACGAAACCCCTTAAGCGCGCTTTCTCCACCAAACCCCAGGCCGATAATACCTACACGAATTTTTTTATCTTGTGTTTCGCTCATTATTCGCAATTACACTCCTTATCTACCAGTTAATAGCACAAGCCGCGCATATGTTTTGTCACATACAGTTGAGGAATTTATAGATATAGACATATAGAATAAGTGGTATTCTATTGCATATCAATGCCTACCCAACAGTACGTAGCATACCATACATAGTAGAGATTTCAAGGGTCGAAAAAAAAATATTCGTTTCTACCTGCTTCCCAGAAGCAGGTAGAAACGAATATTTATGAAAAGAAGGGAGAATAGCGAGAAGGGCATCTTAGAGATGCCCTGGTATTGATCCCAGTTGAGGATACTTGCTTAAGAGACCAGATCGAGAGTTGGCACGCCCAGCACACGCGCTAAAATACGCAAATGATAGGGTTGAGCCTCTTCGCGACCTGTTTCGAGATGAGTAATAGTATCGCGTCGCAGTCCCGAGAGATCCGCGAGCTGTCCTAAGCTCAGCCCTTTCTTCTGGCGAAGCACACGTAGGTTGGGAATACCGTGAGATCTTGTTATTCTCACTTTAGTTGCTACTTTCATGTTCCTCTCCTTCGAGGTAGTATGACTAACTTCTCCAGCGCCATTGCAAGAGAAGACGACTGACGCAAAATCTGTATGCACATTCTTTATCTTCATCAAATAGCATACCAGATGGTACAGGTTGTTGTCCAGTGACACAACAATAGTAATTTTTCAACTTCAACCATAACCTCTATACTTAGAGCATATCTAAAGTTGTTCCTCTATCATCAACGCACGTAGAGGTCCAAACCTTGCATTGGATTTATCAAAATACGCCTATGATCGCGATCTAATCAATCATACACGTGCAAGAACAACTACATAATTTTCTTGCCGTATACTACACGGTTTAAATGGAAAATTTGCTTCACATACACTTATAGCGTACAGCGCACATAGGATAGAAGTAGGGAAGGCGGCGAAGCAAATTGGAGATCATCGATCCCTCCCCCTGCTGGTATGTTTAGACCACAGGGAGAGAGCGATCGGAAAGCTATTGCATAAAAGGGTGCAGACTAATCATGCCGTTGCGGCTCTGGGGTTGATCAGAGACGGCTCCAACCAGTTTGAAGGAAGGGCCGCTACTAGTATCGGGATTATCCAATGAAATAACATCATTGGCAAACTGGCCAGGGGTATCTTCATCGCTCTGTGTTACACGATCGATACGGCCACCAATATGATGACCGGCATGGAGATCAAACATCTGCAGCGAATTAGCCACCGAGGTCAATTCGGCATTGTTAATGCCGTCGCTGGGATCGCCAACGATCCAGAAAACAACACCACTATTCTCATCGACAATCTCGCTACGATCATTATAGACCCAGGTCGCATCCGCCTGACCGGTCTGAGTCCAGTGACCTTCGACAAAGATAGCCGAATCGTTATTGCCATCATGGTTAACCGGGATCTGCCTGGCCGCACCATCTTTCACCACCAGGTACACGGTACGCTGTGGCTTAAATTCGCAGATGGTAATATGCTTGGGAGCCACTCCGGGCAGAGCGTATGTATACTCAACCACCATAATCGGACCATCGGCCCAGCTATTATCTCCACCATACATATAGAAGTCGCTCTGATTATAGCGATCAGGAACAGATGAAGGGACAAAAAGAGGGAAATGCAGAAGATGCTGAGCCTGGGCCAGACTGATCTGCTGCGTCTCATCCTTATTTGGGTTTGGATTATGTTTCAGGTTTGAAACCGTGGAAGAGACGGCCGGGGCATTATTAACTAACAATACCCCGCTATGGGCGCCGGACAGAAGATAGCTCAGACCATAAGCGAATGCCGGGGCGGTCGCTACGACTGAGAGGAGCATAAACAGTGCGCAGGAGGCACAGAAAGCCAGAAAGGGACGCGAAATAGTTGTAAACCCATCAAAGAGTGTGGAGCGCAAGGATGGATGTGCAGAGCTCACAAGGCGGCGATTGAGTTGAAGGTGACGAAATACGGCAGCTTTAGTCTTCAACTCAAATCCATGTTCGGCAGGCTGCAAACGCGCATCTTCGGAATCCATTAAGGTCTGCACAAACAGAGGGGGGAGTTCCTCGTGTTCAGGAGAAAATAAAGCATTGAGTTCACAGGCAAACTCAACTTCATCCATCGTGAAATCATCAGGAAATACACCTTCCTTGTCGGAAAAGTGAAATGTCTCCGGCCGTGATTCTGGAGGATAATCCTCAAATTCGCTCATACTCATGGGCATGCTCCTTGAGCGCTTCGCGTAAGCTTTTGCGCGCTCGCCAGAGTCGCGTGTCAACGGCATGGCGGGTCAACCCCGTCTTTGTCGCCAGTTCCTCAGTGCTAGCAAATTTAAAATAGCGATGATAGATGAGAAAGCGGTCAAGTTCGGGTAACGTCGCCAACGCAAGACGCAATTCCTCGCGCCTTTCGCTTTGCTCTAGCAAATGTTCCATACTCGCTTCTGGATGTGGAGGCAGAGTTGCACGTGCATCGTGTTCGTATCCCCAACCAGAAGATTTACGATTACCAGCAGTATCGCTTGAACCCCATTGACGAATTTCATCAGCAGATTGTACATTGTGCGTCTGACGACGGCACAATTGACGACGACGATCTAGCGCGATATACTTCGCGCGCATTGTAAGCCAGGTACGTAAGGTCCCGCGTGTAGCATCAAAGGTATCAATCTCTTGCCAGACGGCCACAAAAAGGTCGTTGACACATTCCTCTGCATCCTGCGTTACCCCAACGCTATCAAGCACTAAACGAATAAAATAAAAAACTTCACGAGAATACCGGGATATAAGGGTTTCCAGTGCCTCGGGGTCTCGATCATGCAGCTTTTGGGCCAGATCCTCATCGGACCATTCATGTCGCACCATCATTGCTCCTTGCAGACCTGCGTATATCCTTTCAGATCAGTGAGCCGCTGGCACCTGCTTACTATATTCCAGCAAGACGGCTCAGACGGGGGGAAAGAATATACCGTATCGGTGGTACACTCGCCTGATTTATGATAGATATACGACTGATAGAGACGCATATCTCTCACAATTCGGGCTTTTTTTTCAATTTTGCTTAAAACAGTGAAAATTGTCAAGTACCTATGCCAATGTACTACTAAAATGTTGTAGGCAAATAGCCTATATCGCGAAAGATAATGTAGTCAAATAAAATATATCGTTGAAGATCTAGAAGTACTTTTTTGCCCAACCAACCTGTTATTACCCCTGATAAACCACCATCTATGCTATATAAACTCGAAGCAAGGTACATAAGTGGTATAGACAGCACCAGGAATGATTAAATAATAAAGATCTGATGAGCTTTCATAGCTGCCAGATGTAAAAGTAGATGTTAAAGAATCTGCTGCTCTCAGAAACAACTCGCAGAATTAGCAACCGCGATAAATAGTGACTCCATATCTATATTCAATCCTGGATCCCGAGCTCCAAAATTATAGAAACTTTATCCATATGTATATCCATGCTGATGGCAGGCACCACCTGGCTCGGTGGCACATGCTGACACGCGCTACCTTCCTGGCTCGTAACTATGGGTGGGAACGCTAACATGATTATAGCGCGAAAAATTCACTTCTGCCAGAGGAGAGAGAGTGGATGCATATCAGCACAGAAACGTATCTCCCCCCGCTGGTAGAGAATCATAGTTGCCTGGTAAGGTATATAGGAGGGATGGCATCGGCCAGCCAGACACTCTCGTTTCCCAGATAGAATTGAACACCGTCCTGATAAGCCTCCAAGGCGGCCACAACCAGGATAACCGGCTGCGAGGTACGGCGCCGGGCAACCTGGAGCGCCGTCTCCCGATCCTCAGAAAGGTGGACATACTGACGTCCCATCGGTAACAATCCTGACTGGCAGATCCGTTCATAGGCCGCCGGGGTAGTACCGTGAAAGAGACGCGCCGGCGGAACTGCAGTCTCACGCTGCATGCGCTGCTGCAGAGAATGTCCATAATAGGCGCGAATGCGTCCCGTGCGCAATTCGTAGCGCTTCTTCCCGGGCAAGGCTATAACGTGTTCAATATCGCTCACCTGCAAATGCTTCCAGCCTGTACGATGCTGGCGCAGGGCGCTTACCAGAGCATCTACGGAGACCCAACCCTCATCATCCAGGGTCAATCCAAAGTTTGCCGGCTGATGGCGCAGGGCGTAAGCCATCGTGCGGCTAAGCTGTTGCAGGTCGATTTCCATTTCTCAATCCTTCTAAGCATGCCTGCTGCTTTTTAGGAGTTGGTGCACCAACTCAAATAATTGCGCTTTTTGCCATACTTCCTACATCCAGAATAAATAGAAAAAACGCGGGGATGATGGTAATCATCCCCGCGAGGCCTTTTTGCTGGCCTAGTTGACATTGATGACAGGTATCTTCGAAACGCTCCAGCGTGCGTTAGGGCTGGAGACCTCGAACTGCACCATAGAGATCGCATCGGTAGGACAGCGCACAATGCACAATCCACAGCGAATACATTTTTCTTCATCAATGATCATATCGGCGCCACCCCGCCAATCTTCGGCATCCTCATGCATAGGATCACCCTTGACGACGCGAGAGAGGCCTTCCATGCTAATGCAGTCATAGGGGCAAATGTCCACACAACCAGAGCAGAGAATACAGATTGAGGGATCAATCATAATATTCAACTGACACTGTAGACAGCGGCGCGCCTGAATGACGGCCTGCTCGGGAGTATAGCCGGTCTCGGTCTCACGGGTGTGAGCATAGCGATCTTTCAGCGGGAGTGAAGGCAGCATCTGATGTGGGATGGACTCATAGTTGTCGACCATACCACGGCGATAGTCGGGAAGCTCAACCTCTTCAGCAGCTTCCGCCGGCATATCGACACCACCCAGATAACGGTTAATGGCAGCGGCCGCATCACGGCCATCACCAATCGCCGAGATCAGGTTACGGGCACCCTGCGTAAAGTCACCGCCAGCGAAGAGGCCTGGATGGTTTGTCATCCACGTCTCGATGTCCAGCAGAGGCACACCCCACCTGTTGACCTCAAGACCCAGTTCCTCAGCTGGTAGCCACGATACGTCGCTATACTGACCGAAGGCCGGGATCACGGTATCAACTTTGATCTCGAACTCGGTGCCGGGAATGGGTACAGGACGACGGCGGCCACTGGCATCGGGATCACCCAGCTTGTTGCGAATAAAGCGCATGCCACTGACATGGATACCATCCTCGCTCATCACTTCCAGCTGCGTCACGAGATAGTTGAACTCAACATGCTCGTACATGGCCTCATCCATCTCGTACTCGTCCGATCCGGCTTCCTCTTTCGAGCGACGATACATGATGTAGACCTTTTCAGCGCCAAAGCGGACCGCTGTACGGCTGCAGTCCATAGCGGTAAAGCCAGAGCCAAGCACGGCTACACTCTTACCAATAAAGGCTGGCTCACCATAATTCGTCTTTTCCAACAGACGAATACCGTCGATTACACCATGCAGGTCAGCACCCTTAATTACTTTGTTATCGGGGCCGGTCAATGCATTTGGAATATAACAACCGGCGGCCAGGAATACAGCGTCATACTCTTCAAGCAGATCTTTGATCTGTACATCGCGGCCAACGCGCGTGTTGTACTTAATCTCAACGCCAATATCCGCCATATACTCATCACACTCTTCGGTGGTCACATAGCGGGGCAGGCGCCAGACTGGGATACCATTGACCATCACGCCACCGGCGGTTGGATACTGCTCATAAATGGTGACTGGATAACCCATATCACGCAGATCACGGGCACAGGCCATACCAGCAGAACCAGCACCCACAATGGCAACCTTTTTATCTTTGGTTACCGGAGGGCATACCGCGTGATGGCGATACTCACGGTGATCGGCCGCGGCACGCTTCAGCCAGCAGATGGCAATCGGCTTACCATCAACTTTATTACGCCGGCAAACTGGCTCACATGGTTTCGCACACGTGCGACCCAGCACGCCAGGCACAACGTTTGCTTTACGATTCAGCAGATACGCCTCATCGAAACGAGCCTGCGAAATCAAACCAATGTAGGTAGAAACATCCGTATGAGCGGGACATCCCACCTGACAAGGAATATTTGTCTGATACCAGTCCGGTGTCACAGTCACTGAACGATATCGAGCTTCCAATTCGCTATCGGGATCTATCATTTTAACCAAGTCCTTTCCTGGGTGCCGGGCACTCTCTTCTACCAGGTAGTGAGGTATGCTAGCACCCGGAACAGGGGAGACAACGTTGGCGGCACAAACCGCTATTACAGTCTGGTCTATTCCCTATTAAAATTGCAAATAAACGTTAGACCAATACTAGTAGGAACAACATGATTGCGTTTTTGCTGCGCGGCTAGCACGCTTCGCATTGAGATACGAATATCCTCATAGGCTAATTTTCCTTGTCAGATTATAGCATAAGGCCAGTCTCTGGAACAAGAAGAGAGCATGCAGGAACGACGTCGCTCAAGAAGAAGACCATCATGCAAAAAATTGGGAACCACCTTTACAGTCCCGGGTGGAAGTTCGTTGCATACTAACCGTATACTATTCGAATAGGAAATAAAGTCTTCCTTCCCTGCCTATCAAATAAAAAGGCAGATAGCGCTTACCTGGCTCTGTCGCAGTTAAACCGGGTAGGCAAAAGTAGCGAGACAACAGGTTTATACCATAAAATAGAGAACACAAAAGAGAAGGAGTCGTCGGTGAGCGATATAAGCATCCCCCCATATGACGGCATGCCAGTAATAAGCACCCAACGATTAACAAAGGCGTTTGGAAATCTTGTCGCGGTCAATGATCTAAATTTGCAGGTCATGCGGGGAGACGTGTTTGGTTTTTTAGGTCCCAACGGATCAGGCAAGACCACCACAATCCGCATGCTGCTTGGACTCATTCATCCAACGGCTGGTCGAGCTGTGCTCTTTGGCATGGACAATGCCTATCAGCTACCAGCTATTTTACAGCGCATCGGCGCAATCGTTGAAACCCCGACGTTTTATCCCTATCTGTCGGGCCTTGATAATTTGCGTGTAATCGCGGCCAATTCGGGGATGGTACTGGGGAGAGCTAATAACCGGCGCTATGAAGAGGTGCTGGATATAGTTGAGCTCAAGCAATATCAACACCTTGCCTACCGCAAGTACTCGCTGGGCATGAAACAGAGGCTCGGAATCGCCGCGGCCCTGCTAGCGGACCCGGAACTGGTGATGCTCGACGAGCCAACCAACGGACTTGATCCCGCCGGAGTCATTGAGATCCGCAAGCTTATTCAACGCCTGGCAGGATTGGGCAAGACCATTTTCTTATCCAGCCATATTCTGTCGGAAGTTCAACAGGTCTGCAATCGTGTAGCCATTCTGCGCAAAGGCAACCTGGTCAAGCAGGGCGATGTCAAAGAACTGCTGCGCGAAAAAGAGCAGGTCGAGATCCGTATGAACCGGCCGGAGGAGGCGCAGGAAGCGCTACGCATCTTACAGCAAATAAAAGCTCGGGAAGCCGACTGGATAGGGCATATCGCGATCGAACAGAATGCCCTGCGCCAACCACTGCTGCTGGTGGATGCTCCGACCGCCCGATCCGCTGATATCAATCGCTTCCTGGCGCGCCACGAGCTGTTCGCGGCTGAACTGCATCCACGAGAAGGAAGTCTGGAGGCAGTCTACTTACAGGCGACGGCACAGCCCAATCAACCTGGCGAGATCATAGCGATTGAGACGCCATATGAGCAAAAGCAGGTTGCTGATCATACAACTAATCGCACATGAGGAACAGTGAAATGAACAATCAAATAGAAGCAGCGATAGATCAGCCCATTCCGGCCCCCGCGCGCAGTGAACATGTCATCATGGGTAATCAGCATTTCATGAGCGTGCTGGGCCGTTCAATCGCGGGCGAGCTATACAAAATTCGTCGGCGCGCCATGTCCAAGGTTCTAAGCACCATCGCTATCGTGACGGTCGTCCTGGCCCTACTCTTTACAAACTCAACCTCGTCGCGCCTTTTTCCCAATATGATCGACACCACAATATCTGTTGCCAACTTCATTGGCACGATCCTGTTTATCATCCTGGCCGGTACAATTGTCGGTGGTGAATATTCGGTTGGCAGCATTCGTCTGATGCTGACGCGGGGACCAACACGCTTGCAATTTTTGCTAGCCAAGCTGGGAACGATGCTGGTATGCATATGTATCACGTTCATCTCATTGATGATTGTTGGTATAATAACGTGGATGCTATTAAATCTGCCCGCAGGCCGCAACATTGATTGGAGCTTTTTGAATGCGAACTGGCTCTTGCATACAACGCTCTACTTTCTGGCGACCCTGCTAAGCGTATTTACTTACTGTGTGCTGGCGATTAGCCTGTCCACATGGGGAAAAGCAACGGCGGCGGGCGTTACAGGCGTCTTAATCTGGTGGTTCCTGGAAGGTGGTATTAGTAGTCTATTTACCATTTTAGGGGGTCAGATGCAAAATGCATTTGGAACCTTTTTCGCCGCCATTCCAGATTATTTTATCGGCAACGCCCTGATGGCCTTGCGCACAAATCAGCAGAACTACCTGCTTGGAGAGGCCACAGGCTCGATCAATGATCTCCATGCGGGTATTGTGATCATTGTCTACCTGGCACTGTTCGGCGGCATCACCTGGTGGGCACTGAAGACACGCGACATTACCAATTAAGGTCATACGATACAAGTGAGACAGCGATCATTGACCATAGATAGAAGAGATAATGCTCAACGCACAGACTATTAAGGAATATGCATACAGCCTGGGTTTTGACGCGGCTCGCATCACCAGTGCCGCAGCATTTCCCGAGACCAAACAGATTATTCAGGAGCGCATCGGGCGTGGCTTGATGGATGGCCTGCCATGGTTTACCGCCGAGCGGGCTGAAATCTCCTGCCATCCAGATGCCTTGCTACCCGAGGCACAGTCTATCATTACGCTGGCACTGTGCTATCTCACAGAACAGCCTGAGGCACCTGATAAAAGGGAACCACATGGTAGCATCTCGCGTTATGCATGGGGAGATGACTACCATGATATCATCAAACCTAAATTGCAGCAGTTTGCCAGCTGGCTCAAAGACTATGCTCGGGATCAAGGCGGGAACGAGGTGGAGACGCGCCTGTTTGTGGACACAGGCCGCATGGTGGATCGTGCCGTCGCCCAGCGGGCCGGTCTGGGCTGGTATGGAAAGAATACCAATATCCTGACCAAAGGCTGGGGCTCATGGGTCTTTCTGGCCGAAATCGTGACGAACCTTCCCCTGGCATCTGACGAGCCGCTCAAAGCCAGTTGCGGAAGCTGTGAGATATGCCTGCACGCCTGTCCCACTGGTGCCCTACCCAATCCCTATGAGCTGGACAGCAGGAAATGTATCTCGTTCCTGACCATTGAACTACGCGGCAGTATTCCCGTGGAGATGCGGCCTCTGATGGGCAATTTGATCTTTGGCTGTGATATCTGCCAGGAGGTGTGTCCGGTCAACAAAGTTGCTGAGAAGCGTCTGGGCCTGCGTGATATGCAGGGCAAACCAATCATTCCCCTGCGCACAATTCAGAAGCATAGCACCGAACCTGCCATGGATCGCGATCCGGCGCGGAAAGCTTTTCAACCACGTAGTGAATTTCAGGCCCGTCCAACCGTTGGCAGCACACCTGAGCTTATCCCCCTCCTATCGCTGACGGAAGAGGAATTCAGGGAGCGCTTTCGCCGCAGTCCGATCAAGCGCACCAAGCGGCGTGGATTCCTGCGCAATGTATGCGTGGCACTGGGCAACAGCAAAGATCCCCAGGCAATTCCCGCACTCACCAAAGCACTGCATGACGATGAGGCATTGGTTCGCGGCCACGCAGCCTGGGCCCTTGGGAGTATCGGTGGCTCTACCGCCAGGCAAGCGCTTTACGATGCCCGGCAAACCGAGCAAGATCCAGAGGTGCTTAAAGAGATTCGCTATGCGCTTAGCATAGCATGATGTGCCTTCGGCTCTTGACGCTACGCGCCTGCGGCGCTCAATAATAAAAAGGAAAAGAGCTGTGTGAAAAACGTGCGCACGCACGTTTTTCACACAGCTCTTTTCCTTTTTAAAAGAACGCATGGAGGTGTTAACGCCTCCGCGTCAGGTGGCAAATATGTAAAAACAAAAAACCACCAATGACCTAAAGATCGTTGGTGGAAGCACAGCAGAAAGCCGGGACAAATCCAGGACCTACTTAAAGAATACCATTTCCTCAATTTTGCCGCGCCATCGGTCAGTCAGAGACCGAAGCAGAGGACACGCATCGCATGCGTCCACGATGAAGATACACAATGGTGAAACAAGCCGTACGATCATTAGGGCGACTTCGCTCCGCCTGTTACCAGGTGTCCACGTGTCGTCTATCGACCAGGTCGTCTTCCTGGGATCTTGACTCTTCAAGAGAGTGGGAGAACTCGTCTTGGGTGCGGCTTCGCGCTTAGATGCTTTCAGCGCTTATCCCTTCTCGACATAGCTATCCAGCTCTGGCCCGGGCAGGCCAACTGGCACACCAGCGGTCGAGCCATCTCGGTCCTCTCGTACTGGAGATGACGCCCCTCAATTCTCCTACGCCCACGACGGATAGAGACCGAACTGTCTCGCGACGTTCTGAACCCAGCTCGCGTGCCGCTTTCATGGGCGAACAGCCCAACCCTTGGGACCTACTCCAGCCCCAGGATGCGACGAGCCGACATCGAGGTGCCAAACCTTGCCGTCGATGTGAACTCTTGGGCAAGATAAGCCTGTTATCCCCGGGGTAGCTTTTATCCGTTGAGCCACACTCCTTCCACTCGGGAATGTGGGATCACTAAGCCCGACTTTCGTCCCTGCTCGACCTGTCCGTCTTGCAGTCAAGCTCCCTTGTGCCTTTACACTCTGTATGGGTGATGTCCATCCACCCTGAGGGAACCTTTGGGCGCCTCCGTTACCCTTTGGGAGGCGACCGCCCCAGTCAAACTACCCGCCTGATCCTGTCCACGTCCCGGCTCACGGTGACGTGTGAGAAACAAAACACAACGAGAGTGGTATTTCATTGCCGTCTCCCCTACCCCCACAAGGATAGGTTCTCCGACTCCCACCTATGCTACGCACGCTCTGCCTCGTTTCGAGGTCAAGGTGTAGTAAAGCTCCACGGGGTCTTTTTGTCCTGTCGTGGGTAACCCGTATCTTCACGGGTACTTCAATTTCGCCGAGTCCTCTGTCGAGACAGTGCTCAACTCGTTACTCCTTTCGTGCGGGTCGGAACTTACCCGACAAGGAATTTCGCTACCTTAGGACCGTTATAGTTACGGCCGCCGTTCACCGGGGCTTAGATTCGCAGCTACGATCACCGCTCCTCGTAACCTTCCGGCACTGGGCAGGAGTCAGCCCCTATACTTCCGCTTTCGCGTTCGCAGAGACCTGTGTTTTTGGTAAACAGTCGGTTGAGCCAATTTCTTGCAACCCCCTCACGCTCCTGGCAAGCCAGTCTCGCTACTAGGGCACCCCTTCTTCCGAAGGTACGGGGTCAATTTGCCGAGTTCCTTAACAGAGGGTCGCTCGATCACCTGGGGAGTGTTCCCCCTGCCTACCAGTGTCGGTTTGCGGTACGGGCGGAGATAGCTCTGGCGAGAGGCTTTTCTTGGCGGCCTAGGGGCCGATGACTTCCGCGAACTGACGTCCGCTCGCTGCACGTGTCATGCACAGGAAGCCGGGATTTGCCTCGGCTTCGCACTTCACCGCACAGACCCATCCTGTCCAATCGATGGGCTCACCTTCCTTACCGCGTCCCCCCATTGCTCAATAACGAGCATCTCCGGTGCAGGAATCTCTGACCTGCTTTCCATCGCCTACGGCTATGACGCCCTCGGCTTAGGACCCGACTCACCCTGGGACGTTTGACGGTGCCCAGGAACCCTCAGGCATTCGGTGTGTCTGGTTATCACAGACATGACGCTACTCATTCCGGCATTCTCACTTCTCTTCGCTCCACCAGTCCTTGCGGTCTGGCTTCTCAGCTGGAGAACGCTCCCCTACCAACTTGACCGAAATCAAGTTCCATGGCTTCGGTAATCCGCTTGAGCCTCGGTACGTTGTCGGTGCCACGACACTCGACCAGTGAGCTATTACGCACTCTTTAAATGGTGGCTGCTTCTAAGCCAACATCCTGGCTGTTTGGGCGTTGTGACCCCCTTTAACACTCAGCGGATACTTGGAGACCTTAGCCGATGGTCTGGGCTGTTTCCCTTTTGACGACGAAGCTTAGCCCCCGCCGTCTCACTTGCATGCATGCTGTCCTGGCATTCGCAGTTTGCTTGGGTTTGGTAACCTGCACGAGGCCCCTAGCCCATTCAGAGCTCTACCTCCAGGATAGTTCATCATACAGCTGTACCTCAATACATTTCGGGGAGAACCAGCTATCTCCGTGTTCGATTGGAATTTCTCCCCTATCCACAAGTCATCCCCCAGTTTTGCAACACTGGTGGGTGCGAGCCTCGACGGACTGTCACATCCGCTTCACTCTGCTCATGGATAGCTCACACGGTTTCGGGTCGCATCGCCGCAACGTTCGCCCTGTTCAGACTCGGTTGCCCTGGGGCTCCCCAGCTTTAACGCTGGTTAACCAGGCTACGACGATGCACTCGCCGGATCATTCTACAAAAGGCACGCCATTAGCCCTTGGTTCCTCGTGGAACAGTGGCCTCTGACTGCTGGTGAGTACGTGGTTTCAGGGTCTCTTTCATCCCCCTCTCGGGGTGCTTTTCACCTTTCCCTCACGGTACTTGTTCGCTATCGGTCGCTAAAGATGTGTAGCCTCGGAGGGTGGTCCCCCCAGCTTCCCACAAGATTGCACGTGTCTCGTGGTACTCAGGATCCCGACCCACGTTAACAAACCGTCCTTTACGGGACTGTCACCCGCTCTGGTCGCGCTTTCCAACGCGTTCAAGTAGTTCGTCATTGTTTGATGTCGGTCCTACAACCCCGACCATCCCGAAGGATGATTGGTTTGGGCTCCTCCCGGTTCGCTCGCCACTACTACGGGAATCTCGGTTGATTTCTCTTCGTCGGGTTACTGAGATGTTTCAGTTCACCCACTGCCCCCCGTCACTGCCTATGTGTTCAGCAGGCGGTCTCCAGACATCACTCTGGAGGAGTTGCCTCATTCGGAATCTCGGGGTTCATCGCTTGTATGCAGCTCCCCCCGAACGTTTCGCCGGTCTCCGCGTCCTTCTTCGGTCTTTAGCGCCAAGGCATCCACCTCGTACTCTGTGTAGCTTGTTCTCTACGTCTCTCATCATGTACTATGAATGCTTTGACTTCTGCTCTTCTTCTCGAAGAGAGAAATCGATCCTCTGCTTCAACTCTGGCTGACCATATGTGCTCAGCAAAATTGAAGAAATGATAATCTTTAGTTGTTAGTGTGCTTTTTATGCGGCTCGCATCGCTCTCGTGCGGCGCTCAGATAATATGCCATACATTGCTGGCTTTGTCAACACTTTTCTGCAGCTTTTTTTGGCAATGTGCCAGATTGGTATACATGAACCTGTTAAGGGACTGGTCAACTGGTGCGCGACTGGCTGTATTAGCTCTTCAAACAAGAACCTGACAGGCTCACATTTAGCGCATCCGGGCCACTGAACCGCTTGATACCAGGGATAAGAGCGCAGAAGATGCAGATACGCCAGTTCGTAGCGCATGGGCTACAACAGGTGCCTAAGCCAATGAGAGGGCAGCGAAAACGCAACTTGACGTTTAAAGATTGTTATGCTAAAATTGTCGGAGTGTAGTATGAACCTGACAATCCACCTATCAAAAATGTGGTGTGTTGCAGTGTGACAGAGTAGTCTCAACGACAAATATGAAGTAAGCAATTGAAAAATTTTTCTTCCAATTATTTAGGGAGGGAGAAATGCCGGCCACGTTCAGTTACGCGAACATCTTACATGCAGTTGGTCAGGTTCTTGACCAGATTGGTGTTAAGAGCATCGCAATCCATGAAGAAGAGGATGGTCTCTTCGTAGAGGGTTTCAATAGTGACGGCCAGCTGCAGGTGCAGATGCGTTATGATATCGCCAGTCTGTATGAATTAGTGAGCAGAGCGGATATAGAGGCAGAAGAGCACACCACGACTCAAACTTCCGGTGTGTTAAGCCGCTTCCTCTCTGAGCATCACCGCGAGCTGGTTGGAGCATCACTTTAATACGTTTGGGAACAAACACGAGAAAGAACCGGGGGCAGACCTCCGGTTCTTCTAACTTAAATTACGTGGGTAGGGGGAGTAAACTGGCTACAACAAGATCTAGTGCATGTATATCTACTTATCATCGCACAACCACTTTTTTCCGTAGTTCCGCATACTATCGATTACAGGCACCAGGTCATACCCCTTCTCCGTTAGTGAATATTCAACGCGAGGAGGTGCTTCTGCAAATGTCCGACGACTGATAATTCCCTCTTCTTCTAAAGAGCGCAGTCGTTCGGAGAGTGTTTTGGGGCTGATGCCCTGGAGAGAGCGTTCTAACTGATTGAACCGCTTGACACCAGTGGCTAAATCACGAATAATAAGTATCGTCCATTTACCGCTCAAGACCTGAGCCGTGCGGGCAACCGGACAAATTGATTTATCTATGAGATGAGACTCTATTAGCTCCATTACTGGTTACTCTTTGTATCTCTTGTTCTTTCTCAACTACAGAATATACCATAGTAGGTACTCAAAGTAAAGCGCAGACCTCTCGACTTTAACCATAAAGTATGATATGCTCATAGCTAAGAGGATACACTGCTAGGTAATCCGAGCACCTGAACAATCATAAATCTTGGCCTGCGCGGTTTCTCCCTATGAGAGGAGAAGGTTGTGCCCGAAGATATTGCTTTATTCATCGATTTTGAGAACATACGTTACAGCATGCTGAATATACAACGGCGAGAGCCCGACCCACAGGAACTTATTGCTGTGGCTCGCCGCTATGGCACTGTTATGGTCGCCCGCGCTTATGCGGACTGGTCTCGGCAACCCGAGCCATTTAAAGGGAGCCTGACGGCAGCGATGATTGATCGCGTCGATTGTCCTGCCAAGCAGAGGGACCGTATCCGCATGGGCACGATTCATTATGCATCTAGTAACCCCCCAACTGGCTCTCTTGGCTCCTCAAACTACGTTGCTGAGCAGGGAACCGGCGCTTATCCCCGGCAGTGGCCCTCGAACATCTCAGGTAATTCTGGTTCACTTCCCGCGATTCAACCAGGAATGCTGAACAATGGTTGGCCCACTGAAGCAGAATCCTTGCAACATGACCTGGACGATAATTTGCTCACCGACGAGGAACAGCCTCCCGATGAACAGTATCCCATGTCAGATGACCCGCAACGCGAGCCTTATCGCCAATCGCCCTATGGAACCTCTTATGGCCAATCCAGTCCGACCGGTCCACTTGGGCAAAGTAATACTGGTCCTTTAGGATATTCAAATAGTGTTCAGCATACCGGCAATACTGGTCATATGCCCGCCGTCAATCCTGGCAATAGCACTATTGTACAGAGTACGGTTGTGCAGAGTACGGTCGACCTGAATATGTTGATGGATATTATTGAAACTGTTTTTGACCGTCCTACCATCTCGACATTTGTGTTGATGACAGGCGATAAAGATTTTACTCGAATCAGTGCCCGCTTAAAGTTACGCTTAAACAAAACTGTTATTGTTGTTGGTATTCCAGGAACCGTCAGCCGAGATTTAATCAGTAGTGCTAATCAATTTGTGCCTCTTGTTCCAGGTGGCGTAGGTGGTACCACCGGGCAATTACCTATTGTCCAGATGTCACCCAGCAATGCGCTGGGCGCGAGTACTGGATCTATGCCCGCAGTTAACTTTAATAATAGTGGATCTCAATATCAGCAGCCACCTTATGGCAGCCCGCCAATGGATGTACTTGATCCACAATTCTTACAGTTCCTCGATTATATCGACCGCAACTGGTCCTGGCGCACAATTATCGGGGTGTCTAATTTTATCGGCGATCCAGTCAATCCAAAGAACCGTTTCCGTGGCCGTTTAACACGGGAATCTGCTCGTGAGCTGCTGAATAACTGTATCCAACAGAATATTCTGCTCGTTCAGGCCGATGCGACGGGAGCGGAGGATTTGCGCTTGAATCGTTCCCATCCCGGTGTTGATGAGGTACTCAAACAATTTGTGCGCTAATACTTACGTTAAGCTAATTAAGTTTATTCTGTAAAAGCTCAAAAGAAAGAACGTGAACCCGGTACTGGCCTCCTCCAACCAGGAGTGAGACCTGACCGGGCTCTTTGTTTTACGCTTATAGCTATTTCTATACTTTTTATGGAGGTTTTTATGATAGATGAGTCACGCGTCTCGTTTTTAGAACGTCTGATCAGCAGCCCCAGCCCGTCTGGCTTCGAGCAGCAGGTACAGCAGGTCGTGCGGGAAGAGATCAAGCAATACACCGACGAGGTGCGTACCGATGTCCATGGTAATGTGATCGCAGCCCTCAATCCACAGGGGACGCCTCGCGTTATGCTGACCGCTCACGGTGATGAGCTCGGCTTCCTGATTCGTTATATCGATGAGCAAGGCTTCCTTTATTTCGCCCCCATCGGGGGATTTGACCCTTCAACACTCCCTGGCAACCGCGTACATGTACATACACCTTCTGGCCCCATCCTGGGCGTCATTGGACGGTCGCCGGTGCATACCTTGAGTAGCGAGGATCGCGGCAAGAGTCCTAAACTGGCGGACCTGTGGATCGATATCGGCGCCACCAGTCAGGAGGATGCCAGGAAACTGGTACCCCTGGGGAGCGTAGCTACGCGCGCGGCTCTGCTAGAACGCATGCAGAATGATACGATCGTGTCGCGTGCCCTGGATGATAAGTCCAGCATCTTTGCCCTGGTGGAGACGATGCGCCGCCTGCACGAGAAACGAGAAGCATTAAAGGCTGGAGTCTTTTTCGTCTCGGCGGTTCAGGAAGAGGTAGGCTCTCGCGGCGCACAGACGGCGGCCTTCAGCGTCGATCCTCTGATCGCGGTTGCGGTTGACGTCACCTTTACCTCTGACCATCCCGGTACCTCTAAAAAAGAGCTGGGGGATGTCAGATTGCATGGCGGTCCCGTTCTCTCTATCGGCGGCCATATCAATCCACGCGTCTACCAGCTGCTGGTAAAAGCGGCCGACGAGGCCGGCATCGCCTGGCAGATTGATCCCCAGGCCGCGCGTACCTCTACCGATACGGACGTTATCCAGGTGGTACGTGGCGGTGTTGCGACCGCTTTGGTGAGCATCCCTTGCCGCTACCTGCATACCGGTTCCGAGATCGCCTCGCTGAAGGATATCGATGAGGTCGCAGAGCTCCTGGCGCGCTTTGTGCTAGCGCTGGATAAAGACACCAACGTCATTCCTTAAGCACCCTCACGAGTGTTTGCTCATAGCAGCATGAAAAAAAGAACCACCTTATGAATCTAACTTCGTAGGGTGGTTCTTTTTTTCATAGCATGCAAACCGGCCATAACGTATCCTTTATCTGTTGCACAAAGACGCCCCCAACCAGTCCACAGCTTCTTTGGCTTCTTTCAATCCCACGCCGGTCATTTCCCTGTAATACTTGATGGCTTGAAGTTTTTGTCCTGCCTGAACCATGGATTGCAGCTTATCTGTATCCATATATGGATTGGCCGCAGCCTTTAGTTCTCTCTCAATGCTCTCAACAGCTTGCTTTGCTTCTCTTAAACCCACACCTGTGCGCACTCGATACGTTTTAATGGCGAAGATCTTACCTTTATACGTAAGGTCCCACACAATCTCTTCCTGCAAACTTGTAAAGGAAGGCTTCTCAGGCTCCCACTGCTGACTCCTGTTTTTGAAGCCACCAAAGATATGCATACCTAACCTCCGCTGACTCTGATTACATAGGGGGCATCTGCTGTGGGTATTCAGCTTTAGGCTGATATGGATCCTCTTGTACCTGCTCAGGGGCCTGCTCATATGTCTCTTCAGCGTAACGTGCACGCTCATCATCTACTGGCGCTTGATATTGATAGCCCTGCTGATAAGGTTGATAATATGGCTGATCCGCCTCAGCCGTTTCGCGTGGCTGCGGAGTCGGCTGGTAATATGGCTGCTGAGGCGAATTTGGGACGCCTGGATTATAGTAAGTCGGCGGCGGATTCATGCTGCGCGAACTCATCCGGCTGATAAATGCGATTATCAGAAAAACTACAAATCCCGCAAAGATGAGGCTCCATAAATGATTGGGCAAAACCCAGAAAAAGGCGAAGAACAACCACCAGGGGAAACCACCAAACCCCCTGCGTCTGCGGCGATAGCGTGGATACCCCGAACGATCGTCAAACCAAAACATGATATAGTCCTCCTCGCAGCATTCCTGCGAGCGTATCCCTATCTGTATCTCTACGAATATTTATCACTAAATGTTATATCTGGTCTGATTTAAATATAACATTTAGCAATTTCTATGTCAAGTGTTACCGATTTTCTCGTACACTATTTTAAAATGCGTCTCAAAAAATGTGCGGCAATTAGAAATTTGTATGCTCTTTAAAGCATCCAACGTAATATAAGGGCCTCTATCCAATTACTTCTCAGACGGCCATCGGTTTAAATAAACGATATAACGTATTACGAAATCGGACGTGAAAAAGTTGTGAGGGTGGTTTCTAGATGGCGGCGAGAATTGCTAGATTCGGGGAATGCTTGCTTCTGACGCGAGATCAGGATGTATTTGACCAGTTCGACAAAAACACTGGCATCTGACACCTGCGATAGGTAGCTGACGTCCAGGCATGTATCATCGACACTTATCAATGCAATACCTGAATCGACATATGCACAGGCGCGCAACTGCTCCCAGTGAAAAAGTTGCTGCCCATTATCAATACCTTCCCAGTTCACAGTAAAACGGCCGAACAGAACGGGCTCACCAGAGTAATAGGCGGAGCGAGCACGCGCGAACAGAGAGCGAAATGCTTTCCCACAAATAATGTGCTGAACCGCTGTGCTATTGGCCCAGCTGCTCCGCAATTTCAAGCTACTCCCATTACTACATACGATACGCGCGCATCCTTTATCTGAGCGTATCGATATAATCTGCTCCCAGCGTATAATGCGCCGGCGCTGTAATTTGTCTATAAACAGGCAACCATCGGTACAGATCATGATAGAACGGGAGAGGGGCATAAAATAGAGAGCGACGACGGTGGCGATGAATCCTGTAATGCAAAGGAATAAACCGCCAAAAATATACGCCGCCGGATCCGGCGGCGTAGCGTGCATCATCACCAGGTAGCTACCCAGGAAGACCGGCAGCAGGCTCGCAATGGTGCCAAATACATTGAGTGCCAATAAACGCTGATTCCCATGTCTATACATTATCCAGCCAGCAATAGCAGGAACAGCCAGCATAGCCAGTATCCATAACCATGCTGTAGAAAGATGATAGGTAATGGTGGCAGAGATGGTCAATATAAAACCACAGGTAAAGCAGCATAAACCCAGGATCGCAACAACGGTGAGTTCAGCAAACAGGATGAGGTCACGGGATGAGAAAGAATGAGAAAAATCAAAACGAAATTTCCGTGTAGGAACACCTAATTTATACTTTTTGGCAAGTAAATGGTCTTGAGGTAAGATATGATTTGCCACGAGCAATGTTCCTTTAGATTAAGGCTGGAGTGCAGGGATTCGAACCCCGATTACCTGATCCAAAGTCAGATGTCCTACCATTGGACGACACTCCAATATGCTCACCTTCACTATAATAGCTCTTTCTTTACCGGTTGTCAATACACATCTCAGGCAAATTCAGGCTGATCAGTTTAGGCTTCCCAGAGTATACAAGGCTCTCAGATAAATATATGCCTGATCTGAGTTTATGTAAATAGATCGTTATCATATTCCACTTTTCTTGCTGTGTTGGCACTCGCTTGTAGCATTGGTAAATATACTGTATTCATGACATGGTAGTGTAACAGATACAATACCGAAATCAGGAGCAAAATATGGGTACGTGCATACAACGTCAATCATTACAATCATTATACATGAATGCCACCGTATGCCTGCTGGCCTTGTTTATGCTGGCAGCCTGTTCACTGGACAATGGAAATTCCGGCACAAACACAACCACTGGTAAACCCACAACGCCAACCTCGATGCCCGCTACGGCCACGGCTACGGCCACGCCTTCTATAAAATTGGGCGCCCAGCCCTGCCCGGCGGCCGTCAGTCAACCTTCTTATTGGAACACAAAAATACCCACGCAGGCGAATGTCAACCAGGTCGAAAACGTTACCTGCGCCAATTTGATGGGAAAGGTCGATCTGCAGGCTGTGGTCACGGTACGCTACGCGGGCACCGGACATATGCTGGATGTGCATGTTTACAATAATATCACCAATCCCAAACCTGATGGGATTTTTCAACTCACCAACCTGTATAACGGTGAGGCCAGGATTAGCACGTACAATACCCTGTTAACCAGCGAGGCCAATCAAAAATCTCCACAAAACCTGAATCAGCCCCCGGCCTCCATCACCAATGATCTGCAACGCGAGTTCAAGTGGTCAGACAGCAACCAGACACTTGTGCCGGTGACGTTTCCTGGCTTCTTTCCCAGTACCACGCGCTACCAGGCGGAAGCGGATCAGCAAAAGGTGAATCAGGGGCAGGAAGCCTGGCAGTTGAACGCGGAGTTAGTGGCCAGCAAATTTGTGGCGCAGAGTAAACTCTTTAACTGGCAAAATGGCATACAGACGACAACTGTCAGCGGTGGTGGAAAAAACGATGTCAATGCTATCGTTAAAGTCGAAAAGACCGCTCCGGCCGGTAGGAATGCCGTTACCATCACCATGAGCCGACTGGAGAATAACGCCAATGGCGGCATCTGGATCGTCACCAGGGTGGATAGTCCGCAGCTATCCATCACATCCCCAGAGCAGCAGAGCCGCATCCAGAGTCCCGTTACCGTGTCAGGTAAAGGAACGGCTTTTGAAGGGATCATTGGCAAGATTTCGATTTTCGACAGTCAGTATAATATGCTGGGCAACGCCAATGCCCGTGGACAGCAGGGCAATGGCATGACATCTTTCTCATCTAGTGTAAACTATACGCCCACCTTCAAGAATGGAAGTGAGGAAGGAATCGTGGCGATATTCTCTTACAGCAACGCCGATGGCAGTGTAAGTGGATTAGCCATGGCCAAAGAAATTTTAAGCTAGCATCTCATGAGGAGGTGCTCAGAATGTATCTGACTCCCGTCACCACAGGGGTACGTGAGCGCCCCCACACGCGCAACCGCGCTGGTTTTGTGTGTTGGTGCATGCAGGGGCGCATCAGTGCCCCTGCATGCACCAACACAATGGACTCGTGAGCATTGGAGGGGCGAAAGCTTATGCAGGCAGCAGTCGATAAGCATGGATGTAAGACACATTCTCACAGATCTTGTGTCTATTGGCGCACAGGGTGTGCCTTTGCACACCCTGTGCGCCAATAGACACAACCAGGACGTCCGTAAGCCGCTTGCGACACAAAAAAAGGGGAGAACAAGGGCGCAGACCCTCTTCTCCCTTAAATCATCTCAAAATACAGAGATGACACCACCTGAGCGAGCTAAGCATCATGGTTGGTACATCAGGGTTCCTCCTGATGCTTTACTTTCTTACCCTCTTTATAACATAAGAAGTGGTTGACGCCTACACTTTTAAGGCTCTTGCCAGTTTTTTTTATCTTTTTTTAATACGTTCAATTATAAACAGAGATTAATACATGTAGGCGATTGGCAATTTTCCGCCATCCTGCACCCTCAGGCTCGATCGGGAGGGCCCTGACGGATAAATGAACGCAATTCCTGCAGGGTTCCCCGCTCCCAACTAAGATTTTCTATCCACCAATTCGCACCTGCCTCCTCATAGACGCTGACCAGAGCGGCATCGTGTCCGCGATCATTTCCATCCATGATGCCCCATTGGACACGTGCATAATCCGCAGAAATCTGGTCGGAAGTCTGTTGCGAACGAACATAGTCAAAACACGCATGCGCCTGTTCAGGGGACATCTGCTCCGTCATGCCCACTCCTTTACCAATCGGACATACCCCATCCCAATTCGCCGCCCGGCGCATCGGCTTTTTATTGGGCCAGACGCCACCAACCCAGATCGGGATGCGCGGCTGTTGAATCGGACGCGGCAGGTGGCGAACATTCTCGATCTGATAATATTGTCCCTCATAAGAGATGCGCTCACCACTCCAAAGCAATGAGAGCAGCTCAAGCGCTTCATCCATGCGTGCACCATACGTTTTTGTATCTCCCGGCTCGTGGTAATTGACGTATTCAATACCACCACCGCTTCCAACCCCCAGAATCATGCGTCCATTGGAGAGTTGATCCAGCGTGGCTACTTCGCGGGCCAGTTTCCAGGGGCGGCGCCTCGTTACTGGCGTCACCATCGTACCGAGCCGGACGCGCCGGGTACGCATCGCCATCGCGGCCAGCATCACCCAGGGATCAAGTACCTCATCACCCCACTTATCGCCAATGTGATCCCAGACAAAAAAGCCATCCCAACCAGCCTGTTCAGCTTCATACGCCACTTCCGCCACCAGGTGAATATCAGCAAAATCTCCATGACAGTTAGGGATCGCAAGTCCAAATTTCATACATCGTCTCCTTCGATGTGCCAGATAAATGCTTTCAAAAAGCCTGATGAGCAGCGGCGGCTGCGCGCAGCCGCCGCTGCTCATCAGGCTTTTTGAAATGCTCTGCTCAACCTTACCCCTTATTATACATTAGTTAATTTTTATATGGGTGCATGGAGTGCACGGATGGGCACTCCATGCACCCATATAAAAACCGAGAGTCTTATTAATACCTATGCAATTTTGCAGTCTATATATACACAAGATCTCAAAATATCTTCTCATTTATTGGTGCAGCGGTTGCTTAAATCGCACCTTTTGCGCCGTTAAAGAAAGAATGGTTACGAACAGGCGTCTACACGGGGGCGCTTTGAGGTTCATGGTGATGGGCTTCATGCAGGCATATCTTAGAAATGGCACAGAATGAACAGGTCAATAGAAAGAGTGAGGCACGCATGAAAATTGCACAGGTAGCACCACCCTGGATCGCAATACCACCGAAAAGCTATGGTACCACTGAATATGTAGTCTACCATCTGGTTGAGGAGCTAGTAGCTCTTGGGCATGAAGTGACCCTGTTTGCTCCTGCAGATGCTCACACGTCGGCTAAACAGGTTTCTTTTATTCCAAAATCGTTGATTACGGAAGGTGTGCCCTGGCAAGCTACGTTGAAGGCATATTACCACCTGCATAAATCGCTCGAATATATTGCCGAGCACGATTTTGATATCGTACATACCCACCTCGCCTCCAGCAGCGATATGTATATTTTTCCACTGACGGCGCTAATGTCGATGCCACACGTGATGACCCTGCATGGCTACTTTCCATTCGATCGTACTATAGACAATTGGACGGGGGATGCGGATGGCTATTTTATGGAGTGGGCGCAACATGTACCTCTGGTTGCCACAAGTGAAAGTGCACGCAAGCAAGTAGCTCAGCTCACGCCACAGGCGCACTTCGCGGGCGTGGTACATCATGGCATCCATATTGATAAATGCGAGATCAGTGCTCAGCCCGTTGGCGATTACTTTATCTGGCAGGGACGCTTCACCTATGAAACTGGCGCCCACCTGGCCATCGAGGCCGCCAGGCGTGCGAGGCAACCATTGATTCTGGCGGGGATCAAAGAATCCCACAATCGCGATGCGATGGATTACTATCGGCATCTGGTAGAGCCATATATCAATGGGCAGGACATCCGCTACATCGGACCGGCAATGTATCGCAACAATATCGAGCTCTTACGCCAGGCCAGGGCGCTGCTGGCTCCGCTGCAATGGGAAGAGCCCTTTGGCGTTGAGATGATCAAAGCGATGGCCATGGGCTGTCCCGTCATCTCGTTCGCGGCCGGGGCAGCCACAGAAATCGTGGATCATGGACGGACAGGATTTCTGGCGCACGACGCGGAGGAGATGGCGCACTATATGAATTACATCTCTAACATCGATCGTCAGCACGTGCATGCGCATGCTGAACGTTACTTCTCAGCCCACGGGATGGCCGAAAAGTATCTGGCCATTTATCGCAATATTATTGCATCCCCGGGACACGGCGGAGGGGTCACAACCCCTGCTAGCACGCAGCCACTGGTCAGTGCGGCTACCTCAGATATGCTCTCCGCGTAGCAATGGCGCTCGCGGATCAGTATATATCTCGGCCCCGCAGTCCTCTCCCACTGCGGGGCCTCCTTCGTTGGATGCAGAAGACTATGTCAGTTGGATGTGCCAGCCAGTCTCTTTTTCCAATTCCTCCAGCAGCGTGGTATCGATGTGCCGCTGTCCATTGGTAAACTGCAGATTGACCATGAGAATATGGCGAATGGCATCCACCAGCAAACGCCGGATATTCCCATATGTTCCCAACTTTGTCTGTACGATAACCTGGGCATCCCGCTCATGCAGAGGCGCTCTGGCTGTGGCTTCGACCGAAGCTTTTTGCTCGTTGCTATTGGTGGCCAGGTAAAATGCCTGCTGACCCGAAAAGTCCAGTACGAGGCTCCAGCCGGTCTCCCGCGTGAAGCATTGCTGGATATGCCGTATCTGCTCTGGCTCCAGGATACCGGTACAGGTCAGCCGCAGCGTTAATTGCTCGTGCAGGATGGATTTCTTGCCAATGATGGTCACATGCGCGGGCAATAAACGTATAACCGCTTCAACTAGAGCTTTCTGATGGACATCTTTATCAACTTCAATTTTCCAACCTGTCTCCTGAGACAGGTGCTCAAGTTGTGCGGCATAACGGCTCCGGGCCAGTTCAGGAAAGAAAAAATGCAGCCACAGGGTAGTACGCCTGTCATCCACCCCTAACTGATAGAAGTCAGATGCGGTCCCAAAGGTTTCAATAACGCGGACCATGGCGTCTCCGCGCGCTAGCATAGGGATGTGCTCTGATACGCACTCTTCCGCCAACACCTCAACGGAAGAACCACGTAGCTCAAGCTCCCACCCGGTCTCCTCAATGAAATGCCGCCGCGCCTCTTCCACCAGTTCTGGAGCGGCCTGTCCGACGCACACGATACCCACCTTGCGCTTTTCTTGATAGATTGATGGCGTGTCGACGCAGGAGAGTCCTTCAGGCAGGATGCGGGTCAAGACCTCTTTCAGCGCCGGTGGATAGATAATCATATGCAGGCGCACATTCCAGCCGGTTACCCCCGAAATTGAGGCCAGCCGTTCAGCATAGCGCTCCCTGGCGATATCAGGGAAGGCAAAGCGTGGAATCAAGGTGTGGCTATCCACCTCTACTTTTACGCGCAAATAACCAGGCAGCGGCTTCAAGAGCTCTTGCGCGTAATGGAGTGCATCCTCCATGCGATATGGTTTATCAGTGGGACGCGTCGCCAACGCCCGGCTATGCAGATGGGAGCCGTTCGTCGTACCAGGCAGGGAAGAGACATGCAACAGCGAGAGCATCCAGCCGGTTGTAACCTGAAATTCGGTGCGCGCATCGCTAATGTCCTCTTGCGAATCGTAGCCATCATAAATGAGGCGCACCGTTTTCTGTGCCGGCAGAACCTCTGGCATTCCAACGCAGACCAATCCATCAGGCAGCGAGCGCCGGGCGACCTCGATCAGGGCATCACGAGCAGCGATGGGAACGATCTTGACGTGCCAGCCGGTAGCGTCGGCGATCTCTTGCCATAAAGAGGCATGACGGCCACGCGCGACATCGGGGAACAAAAACGAAACGATTAAATTGGAATCCTCGGCATAGACCCGTACAAAGCCCGGTAAAGAACTGAGGCGTTGCGTGGCAAATTGAAGCGCCTCCTCAGGCGATACCAGCACACCGGCGACTGGCTCCGCGACCATCTCGGGCAACGTCTGAGGAAGAGCGGTCGCGCCAATGGTTGCGCCGGTAAACGTGATATGCCAGCCGGTCAGATCACGATAGTGGGTCTGTGCCTCCTTCAGTGCCTGGGGCGTCGTCTGTCCACTGGCTTCAAAATGAATATGTTTGCTTTCCTGATAGACCGAAGGATGGCTCTGAATGCTCAGTCCCTCCGGAAGCACCTGCTGGGCAACCTCGCTGAGCGCATCTTGATGGGCATATGGCGATATAATAATGCTTACATCAACCTCTTCAGCGGCTTCGGACAAAGCCTGCTGATACTTCTTTTTGGCGATGTCCGGAAAGTGGAAGGAGAGTGTAAGATCGCCTGTATCAGGATCAAAACGTCTGCGATAAAGGTCGGGAGGATTACCGATATGCTGCTCCAGAATCTGCAATACCATGCGGCGATCAAGCTGGGAGGTTGAAGGCTCGGCCTCGTCTTTCTTCAGCGCCTCCTGCCAGTTGGGAGCCAGGGTATAGATGGTCTGACCCTCTTCGAATTGCGGCATTTGCTGCACATAAAAGAGTGAAGAGCTACGCTGCACCAGGTCCGCGACCGCCAGACGATCAACCAGTTCCCTGGAAGAGACACCGATCAACTCGCACAGCTCGCTCAATGTGTAGCTGGTATTCTCCTGGCAGGCTAGAGCCAGTTTGCGCGCGGAAAGTGAGCGGCGCAATACACGCGCCTGGCGGCTCAATTCAGTAAGATAAGACGAGACCTGGCGCTCTTCGATATGTTCGGGCAGCGCGCCCAGTACATCTAGAATTGTAGAGTAGGCATAGCGAATCCGATCGGATACGCCAGGGGCGAACTGCACACGTACAGAGGCGGTCGGCAGGAGACCCCGACATAAAGCGGGCATTGGACTGCCACCAAAGGCGACCTGCACAAAGAGCACCTGGCCGATCAAATCACTAAAGAGCTCCGAAGCTGTGCTTTTGCCACGCACATAAAACGCCTCTTCAAGCGCCCGGTGCGGCATAAAATAGCGATAGCGTGGATCTTGCTTGAGCACATCCAAAATACGAGTAATGGTCTCTTCGTGCGCCTGCCCCTCCCATATCAGAGCCAGTTCGCGCGCGGTTACGATACGCAGGAGAGGAATCTGTGAAACAACCTGCCAGAGCTGCTCAACATGGGCCCGTTCAAAAAGCCGTCCTTTGCCGATACCAACGGCGAGCTGCGATAAGGCGACCGCGTGATTATGTGTTACAGGATACACAACCCGGCCGGCAGAAATGGTAAACTCTGCCGCGTTATCTGGTAACAATACCTCCGCATCGGGCAGGCGCGCGCGCAACGCCAGCCGCGCCTCTTCATCTCCATGAACCAGGGCTACATATAAGGGCTGCAGAGAGGCTGCGTAACTGGCCAGCTCGCCAGCATCGGCATGGGCCGACAGGCTATACTTGCCCACATGGCACTGTATCAGGGTACTGACGCCGTCCAGATCGAGATGGTCCTGGCGCCGATCCACCACATCCAATAAGCGCCGGCCCGGCGATTCCTCATCCTGATAGCTGGTAATTAAAATCGAGGCCTGGGGATTGGAGATCAGGCGCGAGGCGTACCAGACGCTGGGTCCACCCGTCAGCATGCCAGAACTGGTAACGATGCAGGCCGGCTCACCGGCCAGAATATGTTCCCGATCGTGTTCATCCTTGACATATGTAATGCGCCGTCCGGCAAAAGGATAATAGCCCTTACTGATCTGGCGTGTCAGACGCGGGGTCAGCGCTTCTGGCAAAAGATGATAGGTTGAACAGACGCGGCGCACCAGGCCATCCACATAGATTGGGAATTCTGGGATCAAGCCTTTCTGCTGCGCATCCACGAGCAGCAACAGTACCTCCTGTCCCCTCCCCAGACCGAAACAAGGAATCAACACATGACCGCCACGCTCAATGCCTTCGGCGACCGCCTGCGCCAATCTCTGCTCCTCAGCCTGCCGATTAGCGTGCAACCGCGCCCCATATGTAGCCTCAAGCACGAGAAGATCAGGTTTCTCAATCGGCGGCGGCTGGGCACCACAAACGGTGCGCTGCTCAGTCACACTGATATCACCGGAGACCACCAGAGAGCCGTCAGAAGCGACGAAACCAAAGCTGACCGCGCCAGCGATATGTCCTGCCGGGCTGGCGATAACGGTCACTTCAGGCAGTTCTGGGACTGTAACGGCCTCTCCAACCGGCAGAGGACGTACCTGATTAAGCATACGTTCAACCAGATCACCAGGGTAAAGAGGAAGCTCCATCTCATCAACGGCCCGGCGCTGCATGATGCGCTGCGCATCCGCCAGCATCACCTCCATCAACAGGCCCGTCGCACGTGAAGCAAAAATAGGAGCATCTGGATATGCCTGGTGTAGCAGTGGCAACGCCCCAATATGATCGGCATGGGCATGGGTAACAAAGATTGCGCGGACATCTTTGTCCTCCAGTAACGCAAAATTGGGGAGAGGGTCGGCACTGCGATCTACACGCACACCCGCATCGATGACAATCCACTGATCAGCAATTTGAACAGCAAGACAACTGGCGCCAACTTCATTGGTGCCACCAATAAATAGTACATGCATAGACAATCCTTCGTCATATGATGATGATGCAACACGTATGCATTACATCATCAGCCTAAGTATCCTTCTAAGTCGAACCCCAAACACGCTGCTTGTGAGAGCTGCACTCTGACAAGAGCCATTGAGAACACATCACAACTCAACACATATGTACCCTTTGCCTGGGTGGCAAAACATTGCCAGCATCCACACAGGTCGCTACACCCGCGTAACAACACATCCATCATGTGGTCACAGAGAAGAAATATGTGAAGTAAAATATCACAGCAAACGACATCTATTCTATTATTTTAACGCATAGATAGATACTTTTACAATCTTTTTCATTTATATGCAAGCACTATAAATCCTTCTACTGTTATTATGTAATATTTTCCTACCTGCTTGCTGAGTTAATTGCTAGAAATGGAGCTCATGATACATAAAATATGGGATTTTATGACTGGATTTATGAATAGCGCAGTGCTTCCGCTGGTGCGACACGTCCAGCCTGCCAGGCGGGCAGAACAGCGCCGAGGAAAGAGGCAGCGAGGGAGATGGCGACAATCAAGCCAAGTTGTTGCCAGGGGATGCTGAAGACGAGACCCGTCTGATACTGCTCAAAAAAGTTGGCGGCAAAAATATTGCGCGACAGAATGACACCCAGTACAATTCCTAGCATACTACCCAGCGCTCCTATAAGGAACGATTCAAGTAAAAATGCACCCTGAATCAGCAGGCGCGAACTGCCCATGGCGCGCAACATCCCGATCTGCTGACGGCGTTCGATGACAGCCCGCGTTCCAATCAATGCCAGGGCCGCCATGCCCAGCAAAAGGACCAGGCCAACGACCGCCAGCAGCACATTGCTTAGTAGAATACGCGGTCCACGAGCCTGCCAGATAATATCTGCCAGGACCGTTGTCTCCAGGCCATCATCCAGATAGGCCGAACCCAACTGCAACGCTACCGCCCGTGGATCATGTCCGGGGGCTACTTTGAAATAGTAGCTCTGATTCTGCGGGGAATTCGTGCTCCCTGGCACGATACCGGGCTGGCTGGCATCATAGGCGGCTTGAGGCACATAGAGACCAAAATGGGCCGAGTCGCTATTATCGACCACTCCGATCACAGTTATCTTCGTTGCTGTCTTGCCGTGCAGACCAATCACCCAGAGTGGCACCGCCAGAAATGAAGTATCCCCCTGCGACACGCCGCTCATGGTAAAGGTCAGGTTGGGATCAAAGCCCGGCGGCGTTTTGGGTACATTGGCCGTCGTGGCATTGGCGGCGGAAGGATCATAGACGAATGATCGATTAGGATCATAGGGCAGTGCTCCACTATCGATCAACGCATAATCGGGATGCTGGCGCAGCGCCTGCCAGACCGCGTCATCGCTCTGAAAACCCTGCGCACGGGCAATGAGATGGGTACCATAGCCCTGCAAGAAACCGCCATTCACAACCTGGGCCGGGTAGACGGACCAGCGTGGGGAGGGCGCACCGGGCTGCAATACGCCCAGGGCGGTCGTGCGTCGCACCCCGATAGCGGAAAAATCGGACGAACTAATTCCATGCGCGGCCAGCGATTGCTGCAGATTCGGTATCGCTTTAAAGTAGGCCGTCGCCTGGATATCGTACCCTCCGGTCTGCGTGTTGATATCGACATACGAGTTCTGCATCGCATTGGTAATAACCGCCATCACCGTCATGGCAAAGACGACCAGACTGAACATGATTACGCTTAAGCCGGTGCGCAAGCGACGCTGCAGCGGATAGGCCAGGGCCAGCCTGAGCACAACGAAGATCGCGGGTATGCGTGCGAACAGGACCAGAAAAGGCACAGTCAGCAGGCGAGCATTGGCGCTCAGGGTCCAGACGGTGCCCAGAACCATCATGACGCCCGCGACAAAAAACACTTCAATGCCTGCTTGAAAGCGTGGCAGGCCGAGTTGAGCCAGCGCGTCAAAAGGTAGCGCCCAGTAGGCCAGCCAGGACAGTCCTATCAAAGCGGCGACAGCCCCATCAATCCAATACGACCAGGGCTGAAAGTCTACCTTCTCATATCTACGGCGCAGTCGCAGATAGACGGCCACGCTCTGAAGCAGCAAGGTTTTGAGCAACAACACGCCCCCAAAGACAAACAGAGAGAGGCCAAGTGAAAAAGGAATGACCTCCTCATTGTTCAAGCCCAGGTGGACCAGCAGGATACCAGCCAGCAGAGGAACGATGCCGATAACAGTCAACGTAATCAAGAAGCTCAACGCTACTTCAGGTACATGTTCAAACAGAATTCTGCGGGCACGTCGCCAGTTGCGCACGCCCGGTCGCAAACAATCCCGCAACTGCACGCTCAGCTGATAGAGGCGCGTCCCTTGCTCATGCAGAGGCAGGCGTACCCGCGCTGGCTCCGGCAGGTCCCGAATAGCCTCGCTCACCGTCATTCGGCTCACCAGCCAGGACGCCAGGGCCACCGAGAAAAAGGTAAAAATGACGCCCAGGCAATACGCGATCAGCAGGCTACGGGGCTGAAAACTAAATTTAAGCGGAAAATTGAAGCGTACCAGCAGAGGGCCTAAGAAATAAATCAAGGCGGCTCCCAATCCAAAACCAGCCAGCAAACCGACCAGAGAGGAGATCAGATCGTAGGCGGTACCCTCGAATAGATACATCAAAATGAGATGCCGCCTCTGTACGCCGATGGCGCGGGCGATCCCCATTTCCGAGCGTCTCTCAGCCGCCAGCAGCACAAAGATAAGAAATATCAACAGCAGCCCGATGGCCAGGGCGAAGAGGGCAAAGAGAGAAAAGATACGCGAGAAGATATCCTGCGCATTCTGCGAGGTTTGTACTCCCTGTTGCTTGACCTGTATCACATGAACGTCGCCCGGCAGCCACCGCTCAACCTGATCCTCTACCTGGTCTGATAGCGAGACACCATTGACGCCACCGCCACCGCGATTCGCGATCAGGATCTGGTTAATTCTACCCGGCTCGTTCTCTATCTTCTGGAAGGTATGCAGATTGCTGATCAGAACCGGCTGGTCGCCCACGATATCGGTATTGTTGACAATGGCAACGACGTTCATCGTATAGCGGCGTCCGGGCCAGCGTGAAGAATAGAGGTACAGGCGATCGCCCGCGCGGGCGTTTAGCAGGCTGGCGCATGATTGGTTCAGATAGACTGCGTTATCTGCCAGGGCGCTGATGCGCCGGGGTCGTTTAGAACTGGCATCCGTTAAGCCCCCAAATCCAAGCTCGCTATCAGGCAATACCGCCAGCGCGCCCACATTCGAGCGCACCTGGCGCGACGTCTGGTCCGCCAGCAACAGACCAGTGTCATGTAAATCCGCCCCCACAGCCGCGATATCGGGCGCCGTCTGCGCATGTCGCTTAACCTGAATATAGGTACGCAAGGAGTAGGTACCAAGAGCTCCATGACCTCCCTCCACCAATTCATCAATGTTGCCCCAGTTATACACGGCAACGCTCTGGACGGCCGAGGTCATCACATCGCCAGTGGCCAGTACCCCCGAGAGCAGGGTGGTAGAGAGCATGAGGGCAAACACGATCAGCCCCATCTGGGTACGGCGTCGGCTAACATTGCGTAGCCCGATCTTAAAAAAGATCACATTGGCGATGGCCAGTATCAGGGTCCCCCCCATAATAATACCGGTCACGATCATGAGGATAGGTGTTAGTTGGTCAAGCGGGGTGCCAAAAAATTGTGTCATGTTTTCAATGTCTTCAGCGTATGGTAGAAGATATCGGCCAGTTGCGCGTAACCTAGTTCATTGGGATGAAAGCCATCCTGGCTAATGTATTCGGGATGGTCGGCCAGGGCCGGCCAATCCTGATAGAGGTCGACCAGCACAACATGATTCTGCTGCACGACGCTGGCGATAGCAGCGTTATATACAGCAATCTGACGCTGCAGTGCCTGTGTATCACCATTTTTGAAGCGCGGCAACAGGGTCAGGTCTGGCACATTGGCCACCATAATCCGGGTATTGGGATTGGTGGAACGCAAACGCCGCACGATACTATCCAGGTCGTGTTGATAGCTAGCCAGCGGTACTTTATCAATCAGGTCGTTGACCGCCAGCCAGACCGTGATCAGGCCGGGATGGGCATCCAGCGCCACCGGTAACTCGATGTTAAGCGCATCATGAGCGTCAATGCCCGGGATTCCCAGGTTGATTAAGCGGGTCTGCGAGCCCAGTGCATGCGTGAGATCTACTGGCCAGCATTGCGTGGCGGGATCGTTCGTACCCGTGCCAAAGGTATCAGATGCTCCAATCGCCACATAGGTTAAGCCAGCGGTTGGAGGTGGTTGCACCTGCAATCGCGCGGACGAGGGAGCACTGGCGCACGCGGTACTGAAAAACAGACACAGGAACACAAAAAAAAGGCTGCCCAAAAGAGTCCCGGCGGATTGAAGCATCATAACCCCGCCGAACTTCCCTGGCAGCCGTTTTCGCTCTCTATCTCGATATTGCGGATAAGCTATCCATGCGCGCTGTTGCAGAATGACCTCTCAGGCGTGAAACGCGATCCCATATTGATAACGTTCGCTTTACAGACAATCACGCAAACTCAGGATACTTCGCAGAAGGTGCCCATACGAGCTTTATAATCCGCGAGCAGCAATAGCAGCACTCAGCAAAGAAATCAGAGCAAAGAGAACAATGAAGATGATTGTTGCATTAAAGATCAAGCGCTCAACGCCACGGCGTGTTTTAAACACGGATCCGGCACTACTACCACCAAAGGCACTTCCCAGACCCGCACCACGAGCCTGTAACAAAATAAAAACCACGACGGCAATGCTCAGAATGATCTGAACAATACGAATTGCCGGAAGCCACTGTTGCAGCAAGAGTTTTCCTCTCTTTCGAGCTAACCCATTTCTACCAAAGGTGAATCAATTTCGCACAGATTATACCATAGGATATATCAGACGTCGAGAGAACACACGCGCATATATCAATATGCCCACCGGCTCATTACCTGAATATGCAGGAACGTCATTTTGCGCCACGCGGCATAAAGGCATAGCTACTTGACGATGTTGACGTGTTCTGGCGCGTTCTGATTATCGCGCACTGGCTCAGCGATACTGATGCTCTTACTAAAACGCTGCTTTAACAGCATGGCCAGAGCGGGCCAGCCATCCTTCCAGGGTGAAAGCTTCTTTTCTTCACGAGGATAATAGTTGATGGGCACCTCAAAGATTGTGTAGCCGGCTTTGAGGATGCAGGTCGTGATTTCTGGCTCAATCTCAAAGCGCCGACCGGTCATGGGCAGGGCATGGGCCACCGCACCCGGCATCAATTTATAGCAGGTCTCCATATCATGAATGCGGCTACCAAATAAGACATTGGTCACAGCAGTCAGGAAGCGATTGCCCCAGCGGGTCGTAAATTTCTGACCTGAGAGATCGCGATACCCATAAATAGCTACATGCTTATGGCCCGCCGCCGTCGCGGATTCCCATTTGCGTACCAGCGCGGGAATGTCCTGGGGATCATATTCCATGTCCGCGTCCTGCACGGTTACCAGGTCGCCAGTCGCCAACTGGAATCCTGTACGCAGGCCCGCGCCTTTGCCCTGGTTGCGCTCATGGCGTACATACTGATAGGAATCATAAGGGGCCGTCTGGCGCAGTTGCTGGAGGATCTCCCAGGTGCGATCGCTAGACGCATCGTCGACAACAATTACCTCAAGGTCCAGTTGAACCTGAGCAAGCATCTCTAAAATCTTGGCCACTGTCTTCTCTTCATTATAAACAGGAACGATAACGGAAATCCGCATATATAAAGCCTCTCTTCTTGCTAAAAGAATACCTATACAGGCAAAAATAAGGACGCAAAAATAACTCTATTCCATATCAAGTAAACGAATGAGTAAGTATATAGCAACAAACTGCTTCACAATAGTATTTCTAGATCAGTAAGGATCCATTTATCCTTCCTCATAGGGAGACATACAAAAGTATTACCCACCCATTCGTCCCTTGTAGAACACTTAACCAATATGATACAATACAATCCGGGCGAGGACATTGGGTCCCCGCCCGAACTTATGTGAGAGAGTATTACAGTTATGGAAATAACCTGGCTTGGCCACTCTTGCTTTCAGCTACGTGGCAAAAACGTCGTTCTCGTTACAGATCCCGTTACTCCTCGGCAGGCGAACTCGGAAGTAGCAAACAGCTTGAGCAAGGTAAACGCCTCTATTGTCACAGTCAGTCATGATCATCCAGGCCATAACTACGTACAGGGTGTGGGTGGTAATCCACGAGTCGTACGTGGACCGGGTGAATATGAAATTAGCGATGTGTTGATTACCGGCGTTGCTTCCTATCACGATGACGAACACGGGCAAAAACTGGGGCGCAACACTATTTATATTATACACATGGACGATCTCGTCATCTGTCATTTAGGTGACCTGGGTCATGTTTTACAAGAGCAACAGTTAGAAGAAGTTGCCGACGCAGACATACTTCTCCTGCCAATTGGCGGTGGTAACTCGATTGATGCGACACAGGCTGCGGAGATTATCAGTCAGGTAGAACCACGCGTAGTTATTCCTATGCACTATCATCCCGAAGAAACTGAAGGTGTACCGGCACAACTCAATAAGTTTTGTCGTGAAATGGGTGTGGAGGCTATTGAGCCACAACCCAAATTTACGGTCACCAAAAACTCTCTGCCAGCGGCCATGCAGGTTGTGTTACTTACACCACGTTAAAGCTGTGGCACTATTGTCAATGTTTCAATTACTCAAGGCAAGGCTCCGGGTATAAGGAGGAAGCGAAGCTATGTCAAAATTTATCTTTGTAACAGGCGGTGTGGCGTCTTCAGTAGGGAAGGGTATCAGTGTCGCCTCACTCGGGCGTCTCCTCAAAAATCGCGGAGTCTCCGTCTCCCTTATGAAATTAGACCCCTATATTAATGTTGATCCAGGCACGATGTCACCTTACCAGCATGGTGAGGTCTTTGTAACCGATGATGGAGCCGAAACAGACCTGGACCTGGGCCACTATGAGCGCTTCACCGATGAGCCATCATACCAGGCCAACAACGTTACCACTGGCCAGGTCTATGCATCAGTTATTGGCAAAGAGCGCCGGGGTGAATACCTTGGCGGTACGATCCAGGTTATCCCCCACATTACTAACGAGATCAAGGATCGCATCCATGCGGTCGCCCGTCGCTCGGATGCCGACGTGGTCATCGTTGAGGTTGGTGGTACGGTCGGTGACATTGAGGGCGAACCTTATTTAGAAGCTATTCGCCAGATGCGTAAGGATGTTGGACGTAGGGATGTCCTTTATATTCATGTCACACTTCTCCCCTATCTTGGAGCCGCCAAGGAGCTCAAAACGAAGCCAACACAGCACAGCGTGAAAGAACTGCTGCGCGTCGGCATTCAACCCGATGTGATCCTGTGTCGCTCCGACTATCCGGTTCCAGATGATCTGCGTGAGAAGATCGCGCTTTTCTGTAACATCGAGGAAAAGGCGGTTATCGGCATGACCAATGCCGAAACGATCTACGAGGTCCCCTTGAACCTGGAGGAGGCCGGCCTGGGCGAGTTTATTGTGCAGGAGCTGAACCTGCCCAAACATGAGCCTGAAATGGGCGAATGGGGAGAACTGGTGGCCCGCATCAAGCGTTCACGGCCCGAGCTCACGATCGGCCTGGTTGGTAAATATGTCGAACTACACGACGCGTATATGTCGGTCGCGGAGTCCTTACATCACGCCGGATGGTTCCATGACGTCGATATTCGCATCAAATGGATTAATTCGGAGGCGCTGGAGCAGATGGGTGAGAACTACGAGGAGGCGCTGGAAGACGTCGCCGGTATCGTGGTTCCCGGTGGCTTTGGCCATCGTGGTATTGAGGGGAAGATCAAGGCCGCCAGCTATGCGCGCCGCCACAACATCCCCTACCTGGGTCTCTGTCTGGGTATGCAGGTAGCCGTCATCGAGTTTGCCCGCAACGTGCTGGGTCTGACCGATGCCAATAGCTCCGAGTTCGATCCCCAGAATGCCAACCCGGTCATCGACCTTATGCATACGCAGCGCAACGTCTCCGATAAAGGTGGCACCATGCGCCTGGGCAACTGGGTCTGCTGCCTGATGCCCGACACAAAAGCATATAAAGCCTATGGAGAGGCGATTGTTTTTGAGCGCCATCGCCATCGCTATGAATTCAACAACGAGTATCGCAAGCGCATGGAGGCTCATGGACTGGTAGTCAGCGGTCGGTCCGCGGACAATAGCCTGGTAGAAGTTATCGAGCTCAAGGATCATCCCTGGTTTGTCGCCTCCCAGTTCCATCCCGAGTTCAAGAGTCGGCCCAATCGTCCTCATCCGCTCTTCCGCGATTTTATTGGTACCAGCGTTCAGCTCAGCAAACAGCAGGATAACTCTTTCGAGACGTTAGAACCCAGTAAAGTGTTGCCTGATTCACGGGTAGAGATGTAATCACATGTTATACTTGAGCCAGCTGCTCGGCGCGCCATTGCTGGACCAGCACAATACGCGCGTTGGCAAGATCATTGATATACTCGCACGCGCATCCCAGGTAGGACAGGATAATCCAGCCTATCCTACCGCCCTGCTCATAGAGGTCGAAGATGACCAGCAAAAGCGTGTGCCGATCACGGATATTATACACAGTGAGGGAGCATGGTACCTGCGCTATCCCGAGGAGCAACTTGCTCAATTACAGTCCAACCTCGTATCTGAGGATGAGTTCCGCCTGGCTCAAGAGGTACTTGATAAACAGATCATTGATCTGGAGCATAAAAAAATGGTGCGCGTCAATGATCTGTGCTTCAGCGATAGCTGGCAGATTCTGGGTGTCGACAAGAGCTCCCTCAGCCTGGTTCGTCGCCTGGCCCCCTCCTGGCTGGCCAACGCGATCAACCAACCCACCAGCGCCACACTGGTCCCCTGGTCAGAGGTTGAACTGGTACAGACGGGCTACTATGAAGAGGAGAGCGGGCAGAAGGTCCCTACCACCCTCCTGACTACTGCTCCTACTCACCGCACCCTCAGCGGTCATCTATCAGAACTGCATCCTGCGGATATCGCCAATATCGTTCACCAGGTCTCGGTTGAACAGGGAGCGCGCCTGCTAGAGCGGCTGGACGATGAACTGGCCGCCGATACCATGGAGGAGATCGCCACCGAACGCCAGGCGCAGATTCTGGAAAATCTGTCTGATGAGCGGGCTACCGCCATCCTGCGCGAAATGGGCCCCGATGAGGTGGCCGACCTGCTGGGGCAGCTCCCTGAGGACCGGCAGCAGGAGCTCTTGCAGCAGCTAAATCCCGAAGACTCGGAAGAGGTACAGGATCTGCTGGAATATGAGGCCAATACGGCCGGCGGCTTGATGACGACCGACTACATCGTGCTCAATCAGACGCGCGCCGCGCAGGATGCGCTCACGGCGATCCGCACCGAGATCATTGAAAATGATGTACGTATCGCCTATATCTACTGCGTGGAAGATGAGAATGCCGATGAATATCGCCCGCTGGGGGTCGTATCCATCTGGGATCTACTGGTCGCGCAGACCGGTCAGACATTGCAGGAAATTATGGAAACCGATCTGATCACCGTGCGCCCAGATGATGAGCCACGCACCGTGGCCGAGACACTGGCGAAGTATAACCTGCTGGCCGTGCCCGTGGTCAACGAGAATGGCCTCCTCGAAGGTGTGATTACGGTCGACGATGCGCTGGACGTCTTGCTGCCCAATGGACGAAGACACAGACCCAATCGCATGTACTAACATAGCCGGGGGAGATTACCCTTATGGTGTGACGGAAAATGCTCGGCTTCTCCGTCACACCATAAGGGTAATGGGATGCTTAAAGCATCCATTATGGACGATCAGAGGTATTCGAGCATACGGCTGTTTCCAGGGCGGCCAGCACCTGCATAATATCCTGGCAGACTTCCACTAACACGCGAGGCAGCCACTCTTCGGGCTGTGGGTCATCTGGCAAAACGATCTGCTCCAATTCCCCATCATCTACCTGCAACAGAATACTTTCACCGGGCACAGGCTGCTCCTCATGCAGGCCACGCATACCCAGGGGATGCCAGATAGGGATCTCTACGCGTTGCTGCAGCGTCAAGACCTCAGGGTAGAGGCGATTATCGCGCAAGATCATGCTCACACCTGGACGCGTCTCAATGGTTCTACGGCTCTGCTCGCTGGCCTGGAGCTTGAGCATCTGCGCCAGCGAGAGCAGAGTCTCTTCGGTGGGCGCAACCCCATGCAGTACCAGCGTGTAAGAGAGATCCAGTACCAGCGGTGGAATCGCGCTGGTATGCAGATGGGCGCAATCCTGCTCGACCTCATGGAAAAACTCGCATACGCCGGCCGGACCATCTGTTGAAAGGGCGGTATCCAGTACACCCCAGGAAAATGACACTACACACGAGCTCTGCTGCTCTACGTCATCACAGGAACCCGTATGACAGGTACAGGTAAATTCACGTTCTAGCGAACGTGTATTCAACCAGGACTCGGGGTGTGCGACCAGACCAAGATCACATGCCGCCTTGATAAATAATCCGGTCAAGTCTTCAAATGTTAACACGAACTAGCTCCTTATCGCCCCTCACAGGCCATTTGCTGGCCCACGGTACTCCACCCTACAGCCCAGCAATAGAATTATCTCCTCTATATTACCGATGAGTATGACATGTGTCAAATGTTACCAAAAAAAAACAGGGCGCCCATGGTGTGGGCACCCTGGAAAAGTCTTGCTAAGCCAGGCTATAGCATTGGACGAACAGAAATGATCGTATATGTCGTTACACCGCCAGGAGTTGAAACACTCACTTCATCACCCTCACGGTGACCCATCAGAGCTTTACCCACAGGAGCCTGATCAGAGATCAATCCCTCTTTTGGATTCGCTTCGAACGTCTCCACAATCTTAAACGTACGCTTGGTGCCTCTATCCGTCTCTACTTCGACCTGCATACCAATATGGACGGTACCATCCGTGTCGGCGTGCATGTCTGGAGTCATTACTTCGGCATAGGCGATGCGATGTTCAAGTTCGAGAATCTCGCCTTCCAGCATTGCCTGGTCATTTTTTGCTTCTTCGTATGCGCTACTCTCACTGATATCGCCAGCTTCCTTGGCTTCGTGAATGTAGTCAGCGACCTCACGGCGTTTTACGTTACGCAAATAGTCCAGCCGCTCTTTCATTTTCGCGTAGCCTTCAGGGGTGAAGCGATAGATTTTGCGATCCGATGCATCACTCTGTCCACCAATACTCATTGTCAAACTCCTCCTGGTAGTGAGGCTCTCGACCCCAACGGGTCCATTCCCGATATCCGCCTCTGATTACCTATCTAGCTAAAACTAAAAGCTTCATCCAGCTTTTATATCTGATCTGTGCTGCTTGCCCCTTGCTTTAGCACCATACCAACGGCGCGGATAGCAAAAACCACACCCGACGTCGTTATCAATCCCTGCAAGCTTTCACAAAAAAAGAGGATGAAGTACCGACAGCAAATAAAACGCTTACACGCCTGCATATTAGTTGCTGTCTTTCTGATCATCGAGGCGACATAATTCCACGCCTCGTATCAATGCGAAACGTAGATGCTCAACACACATGAGGGAGATTATACGTTGAGAATGATAGAACGTCAAGTGATTTGCTCCATTTTTTCCTTACTTTCATAGCAAATCTCTGTGTTCTATAGTAAAGTAATGCAGCATGCCTCACTCAGCACTGCAGGCTCCTCAACATACACATCATTAACCTCGATTACCTCAACATCTACTATCGATTCATACAGAAATTATTATTTCAGATTACAACAAGCTGTTTCAACGCTTTTCATTGAAGGTTTTTAGTTACTCGTTGATATAAAACGAAAAAGTCGTGTACCACAGACAGGGCATATCCCTTCCATGGCACTTCTGTTATTTTTTGTAACAATCCGTCTGGCGTCTTTCATCCCACGCCTGGCACGACACTTCATACAATAGGCTTCGGTTTGCGCAACGGCAGCTTCCATAGGTTCTTTTTCTGTCATATCCGGCTCTACTGCGCTTTCCTGTTGTAGATCGGCCTCCTGGTTCTTGTCAGGTGAGGGCTCAACATCTGGCACTGACACCTGTTGGGCAGGCGGGAGATCAGTCGGCTCCACTACTTCTTCACTTACTGATGGATCAGCTATGACAGGTGATACTGTTTCATTTATCGGCTCTTCGCTGGCTGAAATACATTTCGCAGTCACAGACTCATCCACTTCCAACGCGATTGGCTCGGTAGATGATGATAGAGCCTCAACTACCTCAGTCCTGTTTGCGTCATGCTTCAGAGGGATAGAAGACCCCTCTTCGGCCAGGGGCGATGCAATTCTACCAAGGCTGGACGTCTGCAGGCGACTTGAGAGCCGCTGTAACACATAGCGACCCAGCATAAAAAGGATGCCAACAGTAACGACTATAAGTATTCTGACAACAATACGGCCATACCTTCCAACACGCCGCATATAATCCTCCTTACACGCTACAACATAACTCTATCGATAACATAATAATGGTCGAACCCAATCAGCGCTGATCAGTAGTATAAAGATAGTATCCGCACTATAATAGAACCATTTCGTTAGCGGTTTTATGGCGCCCTGGTTGAGTATATCATTATCTGCCATGGCTGGCTGCGCCCCATGACCCATGGAGACGGTAGCGCCGTAGCAACGGCCCTTAACATATCCCCTAGTCAATTCATGAGATGCGGTCTATAATGGGGCTGGCACTGGATGTACATCATACAAAGGAGCATTCGATGTCTAACATCATCGTTTCACTTGTTCTGACAGCGATTGTCGCTTATTTGTGGGGGTCGATCCCCGCCGGCTATTGGATGGGGAAGTTGCTCCGTGGTAGGGATTTTGATATTCGAGAGCATGGGAGTCGCAAAATTGGAGCAACCAATGTACAGCGCACACTGGGAACCGGTCCCGCGCTGATTGTTCTGATTATCGACCTCTCAAAGGGCATCGGTCCGGCCCTGCTGGCAACACTGGTCCCACTCTTTCATGCCGATGGCTGGGGCATTCTGGTAGCTGGCCTGGCAACTCTGCTGGGACACTGCTATCCCATCTTTATCGGCTTTAAGGGGGGGCGCGGCGTTCTGACAGGCGGGGGGGTGCTCCTGGTCTGTTCGCCGTTGACGTTTCTGATCTCAGCAGTCACCACCATCGGCACCATCAGTATCTGGAGATATGTCTCGCTGGGCTCCATCGTTGGTGGCCTGACCTCTATGATCTGCGGCATTGTATTTTACATCCTGGGCGTTACACATCCAGGCTTTTTTGCCGCCGTTAGCCTGCCTCAACTCCTCTATATGCTTATCGGGCCCGCACTGGTTATTATTTTTCACCGCGATAATATCGGTCGCCTGCTCTCAGGCACGGAACGCAAGCTGGGGCAAAAAGTGCCCGAGGCCGAAACGAAACCAACTGCATAGCGAGAAGAGCATGCTCTTCTCGCCTCCTGGAGGACCTATTTTTCGTCCGCATCGCTGCTGCGCAGCAGTGGCCAGCCTCCGATCAGGTATTCGACGCCCGACAGGATGGTCCAGATGGTGGCCACCACGATCAGGGCGTCAGCGATCAATAGCAGGATCTCTGCCGCGTTAACGGTCTGGCTATTGAAGGTAAGCATGATGGGGAAAAGCGAAAGCATGTGGGCGCCCAGACCTTTCGCTAGCAGTAATGCTCCCAGGGCGACCAGCGTAATAAAGGTCTTTTGCTTTCCCCATACACCCGCCGGAATCACCTTGCCCTTGGCGGCCGCAACTGAACGTAAACCGGACACCATAAATTCACGAGTAATGATGATGAAAGTGACCCATGCCGGCACCAGGTTGAGCTGTACCAGCGCGATCAGTACCGCGGCCACAAATACCTTGTCAGCGGTCAGATCCAGAAAAACACCCAATGAGGAGACCACCTTAAAGCGACGGGCCAGGTAACCATCCAGGTAATCGGTTACAGAGGCCAGGAAAAAGAGGACGGTGGCGACCAGAAAGGCCCAGGGCTGATTCACCAGGATCAAAATAAAGACCGCTACGGTGGCAATTAAACGGCTGATACTCAATATATTTGGGAGATTACGCATACATACCCCTTATGATGGAGCTATCCGTCTGCACAGACAGCTTCGGTGTCCCGATTGTTACAGCGATAATAAGTAACATTATATGCGAAGCCAGCTAACAATGTATAGCGACAAAGGAGCAGTTACGCTTTTACAGCAACGATCAGGTCACGCCGCTTGATGACGCGGTCTACAGGATGGGCAAACCGCGTATACACATCTTCATTCAAAACCTGGAGCTGCGTATGCTTTTGCAGGGCAGCCACCATATCTTCTCGCGTAATACGGGTGGCGTTCCAGGACAGGGCGATGCTGCCACCGGACACGAGCATGCCTTCCCACACCGGTAGCGCTTTGTTCAAAAGGGGTGCGATCTCACCAAAATGCTGGATACCATAAGGCAGGTCACCAACGATCACGTGCATACGCGGTCCTCCCACGACCTCGCGCATGTGCAGGGTCGCGTCCGCCGCGTCCCCATTCGCCAGGACCAGATGTTGAGCATTGCCTTTGGCGCCAATCTCAAACTGATAACGCCGACCACTACGCCGACCACGCTCATCGGTCTCTTTGACCCTGATATGCTCTCCCTGCAGGTACTGGCGCACGAATACCGCTGTCGTATCAACGTCCTGCCGGTTCAATTCGATGCCAAAGGCATCATAGCCAAAGGCAAGGGCCAGAAACAGGGTAGTTCCTCCACCACTCAGGGGATCCAGCACCCTGATGCGCTCACCTTCCGCGAGTTCAAAGCGGCCAGAAAAGACGGCCGCATTGAGCATGACACGTGTAAATGTCTCATTGGTTTTGCCGCGATAGCGACGCGCCTCGGCCATTTCAAGGGGTAGAAATGGCGTAAACTGAGGCTCGATGGGGCGTAGCAGGGGGCCCGGGATATCTCCCAGCTGTTCAAAGTATTCGTACCCTTCGCTTAAGGCCCCCAGTCTGGGCAATATCGTCGGAAGCAAGGCCAGGTAGCGGTCCCTTTTATCATCAGGGATCGTCACAAGCACATATTCCTGTCCGGCCAGTGTTATAGGCTGTATATCCTGGGCAAAAGAACCCAATGGACTGACGAGCAGTTCTGGCACCGCCAGCAAAGCGGTCATATGCGCGTACTGCGTGCTGCGTTGTGGCATAATTTTGAGCGCTATTTTCATATCTAGCAGTATAGCATAGCACTGAGCCAGTTCCTAGCATTCAAACGTACTCAGTAACAGGAGAGGCTCCATACCGTCCCCAAATCATACTCATAATCGATGCCATTTATCTGGATGAGCGGAGCCGCATACTTTTTACAGTATCATGCGATTAGCAATCATGTATCAGTATGCTCTCTCTTCCCTATTTATTGAGCAGTAAGTACAATACAAAAAGACAGAGATCATTCAAAAGAGCAGCATGGAGGATGTTGTATGCATATCGTCACCATCTCAGAAATGAAAGAGCTGGAGGCCCGGGCCGATAAAGAATATGGTCTGACTTCAGAGATCCTCATGAGCAATGCAGGGAGAAGCGCCGCCGAGCTCTTTGAGGCGAATCTGCTCCCTACACATAAACTTAAAGGGCTTAAAGTACTCTTCCTGATCGGCCCCGGTAACAATGGCGGGGATGGACTGGTAATGGCCAGTCACCTGGAAAGAGGAGGAGCTCTGATTAGCCTGTATTACTGGAAAGAACATAAGCTGGTCGTACAGGGTGCCCGTAGAGCGGATGAGGTGGTCGATGAGGCCCTGGCGGAGCAGATTCAGCGATCGGACTACATCATCGACGCATTGCTGGGCACAGGGCGCTCTCGTCCCCTGCCCGACGATATGCGCGCTCTGCTGACCCGGGTAAAAGATGAACGCGCCCGCCGCGCCGATCTGCGCCTGGTAGCGATAGACCTTCCGACCGGCCTTAACGCGGATACCGGTGAGGTAGATCCAGGCAGCATCGTCATGGACACAACGATTACGCTGGCCTGCCCCAAACAAGGCTTCTTCTTTTTTCCAGGCCGCGATTACATCGGCAATTTAGAGGTGGGCGATATTGGCTTACCGGCAGCGTTAGAGAGCCAGCTACAGACAGAGATGCTGACAGGTCAACAGGTACATAAACTCCTGCCTGAACGACCACTCAATAGCAATAAAGGGACCTTTGGCAAGGTGATGTTGCTCTGTGGCTCACTGCCCTATCCCGGCTCGGCTTATCTGGCGGGCAGTTCGGCTGCCAGGGTGGGAGCCGGTCTGATTACGCTGGCCGTGACCGAGAAGATGCTGCCTTTCTACGCCAGTTCATTCCACGAGGCGACCTTCACCATCCTACCCGAGGAGAATGCGGAGAGCTATGAGCGCGCCAAGGCATTGATTGACAAGCTTGAAGGCTATAAAGCCCTGTTGATCGGACCCGGCCTGGGACAGTCAGCGAACACACGCGAGGTCATTCTACAGATCCTTGAGCATCTGCGCTCACTACCGGATGAGACGCGTCCCCACCTGGTTATCGACGCCGATGGATTAAATAACCTTTCGGCGCTGGAGCGCTGGTGGACCCTGCTGCCAAAGGATACTGTGATTACCCCTCATCCCGGTGAGATGGGCCGTCTCTGCAAGGGCATCAAGGTGTCGGGCGGCAACATTGAACGACTGGAGCTGGCACGCACTAAAGCCAAAGAGTGGCAGGTCAATCTGCTCTTGAAGGGCTCCTGCACCATTCTGGTCGATCCAGCGGGACGCACACGCATTAACTGGTGGGGCAATCCTGCCCTGGCTACCGCAGGCACAGGCGATGTCCTGGCGGGCATGATTAGCGGCTTCCTGGCTCAAAAAATGCAGCCATTCGACGCAGCCAGCGCCGCAATCTACCTCCATACAGCGGCCGCGGACCTGGTGAACCAGAACATGCACATCGGACGCGCCGGACTGCTGGCCTCGGACCTGCTACCCAACATTCCCATCTCCCTGGTAGATACCGCACACGCCAAAATGTAACCAGAAATAATGGCAGAGGGAGCTGGCTATATCTCCATAACCAGCTCCCTCTGCAAAAAAAAGACGCGGGCACATCAGCGCTCGCGTCTTTTTATGTCGAAAAGCTTACTGAGCAACAGCCGTTTCAGCCGCGTCAACAACGTTGACTGTGATCTTTGGCTCCAGTTGAGGCGCAATTCTCACAGGAACAGTGAAAGAACCTAACGCACGGATAGGCTCGGAGAGTGCAATAACACGGCGATCGACGGTGACGTTTTCAGCGTCGCGCAGGGCGGCGGCAATATCCTGGCTCGTGATTGAACCATAGAGGCGGCCCTGGGTGCCAACTTTAGCTTTGAAGGTAAGTGAAACTTCGCCCAATCGCTCGGCCAGCTGCCGATTGGTTTCGGCCTGCTTCTCCATTCTGCGCTGTTCAGCGGCAACACGCTGAGAGCGGTTAGCGATTAAACCTGGGGTTGCTCCTGCAGCCAAGCGGCGCGGCAAGAGGTAGTTTCGGGCATAACCATTAGCAACCTCTTTTAGATCACCAACTTTTCCCAAACCTTCAACATCTTGTAAAAGAATAACTTTCATTAAATTAAGCTCCTCACAGAGGGGGGCAAGAACCCGACTTCCTCCTCACGCAATTATACGCATGATAGTATACACCTTGAGGTAAACGAAAGCAAGCCTCCCTTTCTTTATATAAATTAGAAAGGTTCTTACTTTCTGTCACTTGAGGGCACGTGAGCGCCCCCGTACGCGCGGCCGCTGCGCGGCCGCGCTGGTTTTTATGTTGGTGCAGCGGGGCGCTAATGCGCCCCGCTGCACCAACATCGTACTCATATGCGAGCTCCACAGGTGCAAACCATCCAGTGCGCTCACGTATCCACTGTGTGTTGGTGCATTGGGGGGCGCGGCCGCGCCACTACTGTACAACATCGTACTCATATGCGGGCTTCGCAGGCGCAAACCATCCAGTGCGCTCACGTATCCACTGTGTGTTGGTGCATTGGGGGCGCGGCCGCGCCCCCAATGCACCAACACACAAAACAAATGCGGCCGCGCGTGTGGGGGCGCTCACGTGCCCCCACGATGACGAAAGCCAAATACGCACTAACACAATGAGCGGTAAAAGAGTTATACTATTTACGTTGAAATAATTTCATCCCAACCCGATACGATATAACGAAACTGGTCATAATTTTAAGCTCATAGTTGTAATGTGAGAGCGAGGCAGATCCGCTGTATGCCTGGCTCACACATCATTATAGGTAAGAAGAAACACAAACTTTCATAAAAAGGCTTTCTCCCCTATAATGGCAGCTAAGCGTGACCATTATTATTCAAGACGAGAACTCATCTATTACGAAGGATTTATCATATGAACATCGAAGGTACCTACACCTTGCAGGCTTCCCCGCAGGAGGTCTGGCGCTGCCTGACAGATCGGGAAATCCTCAGCATTACCATTCCAGGACTACAACAGATTAAGCAGATCAGCCCCAGTATTTATGACATTACGCTCACGATGAGCAACCGTCTGTTAGCAGGTTCCCATCACGGCGTGATGACGCTGTCTGAACAGCAGTATCCCTATCATTATCGCCTGACCTTCACCAGCGATGGCGAGACAAATTTAAGTGGGGCGGGTAGTATCCATCTGCATGAGCGAGAGCATAAAACGATCGTGGCCTATAAAGGAACGCTTACAACCAATAAATCAGCCGGCAAACTAACGCCAGCCTTGATCAAGGGGGCTATCAAACACTTTATCCAGCAATACTTCCAGCACCTGGCCGAATATCTGCGTTCACACGCCCACACAGCGTCGGCAGACCATGTTGAAGACCATCAGTATGCGGGCATGAACCATGGCGATGTGATCGTCATCCCGCGAAAGACGAGTCCGTTGGAGGCACCGCTCCCCGATACACTGGCGGCCAGAATTGTGCGCTTGCTTCGCCTGGGAGCGCGCAATCCACGGGCGCAACTACAGTGGGAACAGCGTATCCGTAGAACGGGGACCATTACAGGCCTGGCTATTCTGGTCTGGGTGGGCACACGTCTCCCACGGCGGCGGGGTTAATGCATAAGTAACGGAAGATCAGGCGTCGATAATGGAGCGCAGGCGCGATTTCCAACCATTATCATCATCATTTGAGGACTGCGTATTCTCGACCACCCAACTGCGTGTTCCATCAGCGGCACGCGCTGGCGCCGGACGAGTCTGGCGCGGTTCTTTTGTTAGCAGGTTGCGCAACGCAGTCTGGGCCGCCTTGCGCACATCTAGAACCGGATCGGTGAGCAGAGCGCTAATCGGTTCGATCGCGGACTGTGCACTTAAACGGCCCAGAGCACGGGCGCTGGCCGCGCGCTCATCAGAGGTGGGCGCCTGCAACAATGGGAGCAGGTCGCCAGTGAGTTGGGTCAGCGAGAGGTCCGCAATCAGGCGCAACAAGCGATTGCGCCGCATGGGATGCTTGACCATTACCAGGGCCGCCCGGCAATCAGCGATTACCTGCGCGCGGTTCACAATCTGGCCCTGCGCTTTGGCCTCCGCGATCGCCATCTCAGGTGAAAGCGTCGCGTTCCCGCGTAGAAATGGCTCAATCCAGTGCGCAACCAGGTCAACCTCACCATTCATCTCGTGTAACTGGAGGATGGCGTGATAGTGCAGATCCAGCCAGTGATATAGGGCCAGCGTCACCTCCGCGTCGCGGGCCGCGTACGCGACCATTGCCGGGGGCAGGGGACGCCGCGTCCAGTCGGTGCGCTGCAGACTTTTATCCAGGTGATAGCCAAAGGCTCGCTGAAGCATGGCAGCCAGTGAGGACTCATGCTGCCCAAAAATAGAGCGGCATGTCGCCTCCAGGTCATAATAGTGGGCAACCCGTAGTTCGCGTTCGGCCATTACACGCATGTCTGCACCAGCGCCGTGCAGAAGCACGGCAATTTCGGGATTACCAAGCACATCCATCAGTGGCGAAAGGTCCGCCAGGCGAAGCGCATCCACAACGAAGCAATGCTTCTCAATCGCTAATTGCAGAAGAGCCAGGCGAGGGATATTTGAAACAACATCACCCTGTGAGCGTGAACGTACCTGGGTAAATTCCGCGTCTACCGCCACCACACCAGACTGCTTGAGCAGGTTGACCGCGTGCGATAGTTGCGCAGGGCGATCAACCCAGAAGCGCTCTCCGCGTGGCGGCAGCTTGCCTGGCGGGGGTGTAGTACCCAGGTAACCGTGTAAGTTTTCCAGGTTCTCTAAATCTGTTAATGGTGAATTATCACTCAATGAATTGCCATTCTGATTTCTAAAAGCATGATAGACATGGTGTGTACTCTACACTATACCATACTTCACACCGCTAGTCCAGTTACAATGCGCCAATAGCGCTGAAGTATATGCCATATCATCAAATAACGCAAATGTTCATAAGGAGTGTTTCTCGCTCCCGCGGACGCCTGTGGCCGCTTGACAGCGGCAAAGCCAGCATATATAATTGCGCCACATTGCCACATTTAGGAAGTTACATGTCAGACGCTACAAAACGAACCGAATTTATTCTGCAAGAGCTGATGGTCCATGGGCGCGTGCTGGCCGAAGACCTGAGCCAGCGTCTCCATGTTAATTCCTCTACCATACGGCGCGATCTCGAAAAGCTGGAGCGCCAGCAGCTTTTACGCCGCGTGCATGGCGGTGCTGTGCCGCTGGATACCCCTTCCTACAGCACGTATGCCGGAGAACTCACATTCCAGAAAAATATGCATAAGCTGGTGGAAGAGAAGAATCGCATCGCCGCCGCAGCGCTCCACTTTATTCAACCAGGCGATACACTGGCACTTTCTCCGGGCACCACGACCACCCACCTGGCGCGCCAGATCCGCCGCGCCCTGATCCCCGATCTGACAGTGGTCACCAATGCCGTTAATATTGCGATGGAGCTGGCACAGGTGCCAGGGTTAACGGTCACGCTCACTGGCGGCTTCCTGCTGTCCGATTTCTTCGCGCTGGTGGGTCCGATGGCCGAACAGAGCTTGAGTCAGATGTTTGTTGGCAAAGCTTTTATCGGGGTGACGGGCATCAACGCTGCCTACGGGCTGACCGGTCCCAATCAGCTGGAAGCGCTGACGCATAAGAAGACGATTGAGCGCGCCCAGCAAACGATCGTGCTGGCCGACCATTCCAAGTTGGGGCAGGTCGCGCTGCACGCCATCGCCCCTATCTCAGCTGTACATACCTTGATTACAGATGGCGCCGCCCCGGCTCAGCCTGTGCAGGACATAAAGGACGCCGGCGTCGAGGTGACGCTGGCCTGAACCCTATTCACCATCTCCATTGGTTTCTCCTTCAGATCCCTTGATTGTGATATTATCCAGGTAATCCACTCCCGGTGGAGATACTGCACCGCGCACCACAGCTTTTTCATGGCACATTTATGCATATATTTTTGCACGAATGTGCATTGACGTGACGCGTTTCGTGCAGTATACTGTTAGTAGAGATAAAAATATACAGGAAAAAGCTACTGGAGGACAGTAAAGTGAAAGTACTTGTACCAGGTGGTGCCGGATATATCGGTTCGCATACAGTACGTGAGCTGGTTGCGCGCAACCACGAAGTTGTTGCTCTGGATACACTGGAAAACGGCAATCGGGCCGCGCTCCTGGGTCAGCCCCTTATCCAGGGTAGCATCAATGATGCGGCACTGCTGGATAAAATTTTTGAGCAGGAGAAACCCGACGCGGTAATCCATTTCGCGGCCTATAAAGCGCCGGGCGAGTCTATGACGCAACCAGCTAAATACTTTCGCAATAACGTCAGCGGCACGCTGACCTTGCTTGAAGCCATGCAACGCCATTCGTGCAACTATATTATCTTCTCTTCAAGCTGCGCGATCTTTGGTACCCCTAAAAATCTGCCGGTGACGGAGAATGCTCCTTTCGGTCCTGAAAGTGTCTATGGTGAAACCAAGCTGATGGTGGAAACTATGCTGCGCTGGCTCGATAAAACTACTTCGTTGAAATCAACCAGCCTGCGCTACTTTAACGCGTCGGGCGCCTCGCTGGATAATAAAATTGGCGAGGACTGGCGTATCACCGGCAACCTGATTCCCCTGGTGATGAAAGCCGCGGTGGGCAAGACGGAATCGGTGAAGATCTTTGGTACCGACTATCCGACCCCCGACGGGACGGCGATCCGCGATTATATCCACGTGGTCGATCTGGCGACCGCCCATGTGCAGGCGCTAGAATCGCTGGTGAAGACCAATAAAAGCACCGCCTACAACCTGGGTACCGGCGTTGGTAGTAGCGTCAAAGAAGTTGTCGATACGGCCAAACGTATCAGTGGCGTTGATTTCAAGGTTGAGTTGGAACCCAGACGCGCCGGAGATCCAGTAGCGATCTGGGCCGATAGCAGCAAGGCACAGAGAGAACTGAACTGGAAACCACAATACACCCTGGAGGATATCGTGCGTACCGCCTGGAAATGGCACAGCACACACCCGAATGGTTATACTGAGGAGCAGTAATGAGCGAGACAACTTTTCCCCGGCAAACCCGGTGGGAAGAGCGCTGGCACCCACTCCGCGAGGAGTGGGTGGTCATCGCCGCGCATCGCCAGGATCGTCCATGGATTGGAGAGACCGTTTCGATCGCCGATCGAGAGATACCAGCGTACCAGGCAGATTGTTATCTCTGCCCTGGCAATAGCCGCGTCTCAGGCGCGCACAATCCTGATTATACAGGCGTCTATGTCTTTGATAATGATCATCCCTGCGTGGGCCTCAATGCGCCGGAAGAACCGCCAGTGCCTCAATATCCCTACCGTGTGCGCCCGGCACGTGGACTGGCCCGCGTCATCTGTTATAGCCCCGCCCACAATCTGACCCTGGCGGAGATGGCACTCCCTAATATCGAAGATGTTGTTTCTATGTGGCAGACACAGACGCGTGAGCTCCAACAAGTGCCGGGCATCAAACACCTTCTCTTCTTTGAGAACCGGGGGGAGGTGGTCGGCGTCTCCAATCCACATCCACATGGGCAAATCTATGCCACCAATTTCGTCTTTAAATCCATCGAGACCGAACTTTTCGCGGCTCAGCGCTATCAGGTTGAGACCGGACAACATCTCTTTAGTACGATCATATCAGCCGAGCAGCGCGACGGCAGACGCGTTCTTTATGAAGATGAGCATAGCATCGCCTTTGTCCCCTACTTTGCCCGCTACGCCTATGAGGTCTATGTAGCGCCCAAGCGCCGCGTGCCGTATGTCTCGGATCTCAATGAACAGGAAGTCGTTTCGCTGGCGCGTGCGCTCAAAAATGTGACGGTGCGCTTTGATAACCTGTGGCAGATGCCCTTCCCTTATGTGATGGCCCTGCACCAGGCGCCCAATGATGGTGACTACGGGGCGTATCATTTCTTTATCGCCTTCCATCCTCCTCTGCGCCAGCCCAGCCGGCTCAAATACCTGGCTGGACCCGAGATCGGTGGCGGCAATTTCATCAGCGATACGCTGCCAGAGGAAAAGGCCGCTGAATTGCTCCAACAGGCTACCGTGCACTATCGTGAGCAGAACAAAAGGAATGAGCTATCATGATTCGCGCCGCTAATGAACTTTTGAGTACGATTCGCCAGATCCACACCGCCATTCGCGATGAGGTCGTAGCAACCTGCGAACGCGACTCGCTGAACGCGTTAAGCGAGATTGTGGCCGATCAGGCCGGCGATACCATCTTCGCCATCGACCGCGTCTCCGAACAGATCCTGCTCCAACATTTTGAGCAGTTGGGCAGCCGCTGGTCCTTTGTACTGGTGGCCGAGGGTCTGGGGGAAGACGGGCTGATGGTTTTTCCGCCCGAAACCGATCCAACCCAGGCCGAACTGGTCATCATCATTGATCCCATCGATGGCACGCGTGGCCTGATGTATCAGAAGCGCGCCGCCTGGATTCTGACCGGCGTAGCCCCCAATCGGGGCACGTCCACCAATCTTTCGGACATAGAGCTGGCGGTACAGACTGAGATTCCCCTGGTGAAGCAGCACCTGAGCGATTGTCTGTGGGCCTTCGCCGGGCAGCCAGCTCAGGGTGAGCGCTATAATCGCCTCACCGGCGAGAGCACGCCACTACATCCTCAGCCATCGCAGGCCCAGACCATCGCTCAGGGCTATGGCAACATCTCACGCTTCTTTCCAGGTGTGCGAGCCGAGCTGGCCGCCATCGATGACGAATTGATCCTGCGCACGCTGGGACCCGCCGCTGCTGGTAAGGTGCAGGCCTTTGAGGACCAGTACATCAGCAGTGGTGGACAGCTCTATGAGCTGATGATGGGGCACGACCGCTGGGTAGCGGATCTGCGTCCGCTGGCCGAGCCGCTGCTGGCCGCGCGCGGTCAGGCATCCGGTCTCTGCTGCCATCCCTATGATCTCTGTACCGAGTTGATCGCGCGCCAGCTGGGTATCATCATCACCGACGAACATGGCGAACAGCTTAGCGCCCCTCTGGATGTCTCGACCGATATGTCCTGGATCGGCTACGCGAACAGCGCTATTCACGAGCAGATCGCCCCCGCGTTGAAAACATTGCTAGCACAACATTTCACTCCAAAATCATCGTCGTAAGTGCCGGGCTTGCCCCGGCTTTCCAGCTTAACAAACGGGCAATGAAAGGAGTCACTCCCTTATGTGGCATTACCAGTCGGGCCAGTACGCCACAGATATAGAACGTCTGCTGACGGATCTCAATACTCGGGCAACCGATTTTTTTTCACCAGATAAACCGCTCCTGGTGGCGCGTGCCCCCGGCCGTCTGGACCTGATGGGAGGCATCGCCGATTACTCTGGTTCGCTGGTGCTTGAGATGCCGCTAGCGGTAGCGACCCTGGCCGCCATCCAACCTACCGATGATCCCAGCATCACGGTCTGCAGCACGGCTGCCAGCGAAATTTCGGAGCAGTCCGTGGTCAGCCTGCCACTCAGCAGTCTACAACGTGCCGACCAGCCACTTGACTATAATGAAGCCCGGCTCCTGCTCAATAGCGATCCAGCGACCTCGTGGGCAGCCTATGTTATCGGCGTGGTAGTAATTTTGCAGCGAGAACGGCAGTTGAATCTGACCGGCGGCCTGCGCATCATGATCCACTGTGAGGTCCCCATCGGCAAAGGGGTCAGTTCTTCGGCCGCCCTGGAGGTCGCAGTAATGCAGGCCCTCCAGGCACACTATCAGCTGCAGATCAGTGGGCGCGAAATGGCGATTCTATGCCAGCGGGTCGAGAATCTGATCGTGGGTGCCCCTTGTGGGGTAATGGACCAGATGACGGCGGCCTGCGGCGAGGACAATAGTCTGCTGGCCCTGCTCTGCCAGCCTGCGGAGCTACAGGGATCGGTACCTCTGCCCGAGGATGTCGAGATCTGGGGCATAGACTCAGGAGTGCGCCACGCCGTTTCTGGCGCGGACTATGGCTCGGTACGCATCGGCGCCTTTATGGGATACCGCATGATCGCCGACCTGCGCGGCTTTTCCGCTACCGCACAGACCGATACAACCGTCGCGATCGATGATCCCGACTGGCAAGGCTACCTGGCCAATATCACCCCCTCGCTGTGGGAAAGCCGCTACCGCGATCAGCTTCCTCTGACCATCCAGGGTGCGGACTTTCTGGCGCGCTATGGCGGTACTACGGATGCCGTCACGCGTATCGATCCCGAGCACAGCTACGCGGTACGCCAGCCAACGGCCCATCCCATCTATGAGCATCACCGCGTACGCCTCTTCCGCACCCTTTTACAGGACAGCTCCGCCAGCGATGAGCAGTTAAGCCTGCTGGGAGAGCTGATGTATCAATCCCACATCAGCTACAGCGCCTGTGGATTAGGCTCGAACGGTACCGATCGCCTGGTTGAGCTGGTACGCGAGGCCGGAACAGCCTCTGGACTCTATGGAGCCAAGATCACCGGTGGTGGTAGTGGCGGCACCGTAGCCATCCTGGCCCGTATCCATGCCGACAAACAAATTCAGAGATTGGCGACACGCTACGAGCATGAAACAGGCTTAAAAACCACCATCCTGCGCGGCTCATCACCGGGCGCCTCCGCCTGGGGTAGCTGCGAATTGCGCCATGGTTGACCGGACGAGGAAGCCGCAAGCCGGGGCATGATATTTAACAAATAAAGCTGGTATAAAGCGGGGAGGTGCAGGAGGGCCGGCCCTCCTGCCGGGGGTGTGGGGCGAGCATGCTGGGAGCATGCTCAAGTCCCCCACCAATCCCCCTTCCCCTTTCCCCGCCGCTGGCGGGGATACATGAGGCATGTTATGCCACGTTAAAAAGTTAAAGATCATAGCCCGGCCGCTACTTGTATACGGTACAATGTACATGTTAAACTGAGGCCGTCAAATTGCAAGGCTGTTTTTTCGATAAAGATAAATAAGGAAAATGACTTTGATGCTTCAAGATATTTTAGCTCACAATGAGCGCTTCCTTCAGCAAACAACGCTGCCCCACGTTGGACATGCTCCGAGTAAGCATACGGCGGTAGTTACGTGTATGGATTGTCGCCTGGTCAACATGTTTGAGCCCGCCCTGGGTCTGGAGCGCGGCGATGTGCTGGAACTGCGCACGGCTGGCGCCACTATCTCATCACCTGAGCGTGCTAAAGCGGACAACGATCTGATTCGTTCTCTGGCCGGTGGCGTCTACCTGCTGGGGGTGCGCCAGGTCTTCGTGGTCGGACACACCGAGTGCGGCCTCTCAAAAGTCGACCCGACCGTTCTGACCTCAGCCATGCAGGCGCTGGGAGTCGATCCACAACAATTGATCCAGCAATGCAACCTCAAGGATGCCAACGGGCTGGTTGATTGGATCGGTGCCTTTAAAGATGTACATCTCAATGTGCAAGAAGTGGTTGACATTATTCGCCAGAGTCCCTTCTTGCCCCGGATTCCAGTCTATGGACTGGTCATCGATATCAATACGGGTAAATTAACCGTTGTCGACGATGGAAGCAAAGCGAAAGCATAAATTTCATCTTTTTTGTGTGGTGGCGCAAGCGCGCGCCGGTTGCGCCACCACACAAAAAAGATGAAATTTTTCGCATGTGGTACAATGCGGGTAATCACTGACACCCTGTGCCATGATTACCCGGGGTTATTTTCAGGAGTCACGTACTGCAAGCGTCCATAGGCGAAGGTACGTGCTCTTTATTATGTTCCAAACCTTATACTCCGCTCCTTTGCATATGAGGAGCGGTCAGGCGGAGAAAGGACTCCTAAACGAATGGCAAACAAGACACCAATTACAGTGGCCCACGGTGATGGTATCGGGCCGGAAATTATGGATGCGACCCTCCATATTATCGAGGCGGCGGGTGCCCAGATTGAGCCTGAAACCATCGAAGTTGGCGAAAAGGTCTATCTACGTGGTATTAGCGCCGGAATTGAGCCCAGCGCGTGGGAATCGCTGCGCCGCACCCGGGTCTTCCTTAAAGCTCCTATCACTACGCCACAGGGTGGTGGCTATAAGAGCCTGAACGTGACAACACGCACCACCTTTGGCCTCTACGCCAACGTCCGTCCCTGCGTCTCCTATTATCCATTTGTCGATACCAAGCATCCTGTCATGGATGTAGTAATCATTCGTGAAAATGAAGAGGATACGTACACCGGTATCGAGTATCGCCAGACGAATGATATGATGGAGTCGCTGAAGCTGATCAGCCGCCCTGGTTCAGAGAAGATCATTCGCTACGCCTTTGAATATGCACGCGCCAATAATCGCAAAAAAGTCACCTGCTTCATGAAAGACAATATCATGAAGATTACCGATGGCCTCTTCCACAAGGTCTTTGATGAGATCGCCAAAGAGTACCCCGATATTGAGAATGAGAGCTGGATCGTCGATATCGGTTCCGCCAAGTTGGCCGATACCCCTGAGGCCTTCGACGTTGTGGTGATGCCAAACCTGTATGGTGATATCCTGTCGGACGTGGCGGCTCAGATCGCCGGTTCGGTCGGACTCGCTGGCTCGGCCAATATCGGTGAGCAGTGCGCGATGTTCGAGGCCATCCACGGTTCAGCCCCCCGTCGCGCTGGACAGAACCTGGCCAATCCTTCTGGCCTGCTGCTGGCCGCGGTAATGATGCTGGTCCATATCGATCAGCCTGAAGTCGCGACCCGCGTGCACAACGCCTGGCTGCGCACGATGGAGGATGGTATCCATACCTACGACATCTTTGAAGAGGGTGTCAGCAAGCAGAAGGTTGGCACGAGAGAATTCGCCGAGGCCGTAATTGCGCGCCTGGGACAGGAGCCTCAGACCCTGAAGGCGGTGCACTATGCTTCCGCCCCCAAACAGGAGACCAGTGAGCAGATTGAGCGCCAGCGCGTCGTGAGCAAGAAAGAGCTGGTTGGCGTAGATGTCTTCCTGGATTGGGCCGAGCATGATACCGAGAAGCTGGCTGCCCTCCTGCAGCAGGCCAACGGCGATGGTCTCGAATTGAAGCTGATCACCAACCGTGGAGCGCGCGTCTGGCCCCATGGTCTCCCCGAGACCTTCACGACCGACCACTGGCGCAGCCGCTTCCTAAGCAAAGGCACCATCAACCACGCCCAGATCACCTCACTGCTCCAGCGCATCAATGAGAGCGGCCTGGACTTCATCAAAATCGAGAACCTCTACGACTTTGATGGCCAGCCCGGCTACTCATCCGTTTCCGGCGCTTAAGCGTCAAAAAAAACAGTAAGAAAGGACCGTGTATGTGCCATCCGCTCAAGCGGACGGCACATACACGGTCCTTTCTTACTTAATAAAAAAATATCATTGTGTATCATGTTGCAATATACTGTCGTATGATACAATGGAGACGTTATTGCCTTCGTATTAGTCATTGCCAGAAAAAAGTGAATAACTGTATGCAGACCCATATCTATAAAAATTCGACCAGTTTCTTGCTGATCCTGGTCTGTGCCTTTATGCTATTTTTAAGCGCCTGTGGCGGCTCCAGCAGTCCGGTTAAAACCAATCAGCCAGCTACCACTCCTACAGCTACCACGGTTGCCAGTGCAAAGCTTCTCAACGGACCGCTGGTATATGTTGCGCTCGGAGCTTCAGACGCGGTCGGGGTGGGAAGCCAGCAGCCGGGGTCCCAGGGCTATGTCCCTTTGATTTCTGATCGTCTGCCCAAGGGATCACACATGATTAACCTGGGCGTCAGTGGGATCCACCTGCATGAAGCATTGACCCGAGAGCTCCCGCTGGCTCTGAACACCGATCCGCAGTTGATTACGATCTGGCTGGTCACCAACGACTTTATCGCAGGCGTCCCTTACAATGACTATATGCACGATCTTGATTCTATGCTCAAACAATTGCACTCACAGACCCAGGCCCGCATGGTTATGGCCAACCTGCCAGATCTGACACGTCTACCTGCTTTTGCGCGGAGCAGTGCCGCCCAAAAAACGCAGATGCGATCCGAGATCCAGCGCTGGAATGCCAGCATTGCCAGCCTGGCACATAAGTATGGTGTTACGCTGGTTGACCTTACTGCTGAGGATAGCCTGCTCACCTCACATCCCGAATATATCAGCGGTGACGGCTTCCATCCAAGCGCCGCCGGTTATGTACAGCTCTCAAACCTCTTCTGGCAGGCCATCAAATCCTGATCATGGCATAGAGCAAACGCATAGAGCGGCAGACACACGGGGGTATCTGCCGCTCTATGCGTTTGCTCTCAATTATTGCTTCTCTGAAGAGGCGATAATTTCGTTTTCGCCTTCAACGGTAAATACCAGGCGTTCACAGATATTGGTGCAGTGGTCAGCGACGCGCTCTAGCTTGTGGGCGATCCATAAGAGATAGGTGACGCGCTGCAAAGCCTTGGAGTCATTCTGCAACGTAGGAATGGCATGGGCGCCAGCCATCATGGCCATCAGATCATGGCGCACCAGGTGATAGCGCACATCCACCACGTCGTCCTCTTCCCAGATGTAGCGAGCCGCCTTCACATCGCGCTCAGCCAACGCCTTCATGGCCCCCTGTAAGACGCGACGCGCCTCTCGACCCAGTTCAAGGATGCCGCGCAGAGCCGTGGCTTCAGAAACCTGGGTATCACCAGTGGTTGCGGTACTTACAATTCCATCACCGCTACGCAAGGGTGCCATGCGCAAAAGAATCTGAGCGATACCAGCTGCCCCATCACCTGTACGCTCCAGATCACCAGCAATGGCCAGGGCCGACGTTAGATAGCGCAGATCGCGACCACCAAGAGGCTGCTGCATCGTTAGCAGGCGAATAGCATGTTCCTCCACTGTCTTACGTAAGCTATCAATTGTTGAATCAGCTTCAATGACCATACCCGCCTGTGCGAGATCGCCAGTCGCCAGGGCCTGCAGAGATTTATCTAATGCCTCATCGACGAGGGCACCTAAACGTTGAATCTGAGAATCCAACTCCTGTAATTCTCTATCTAATGTTGATCTTGCCATTCAACTCTCCTCACTCGGTTCTTATTGGCAATGCTATCACAAGCAATCGAAAGCATCACTTACTTGTAACCAGCTACAAATACCTTTTAATTGAAAGGAACAAATCAAATATTCAATCGATACATCATCAATTCCAGTTACTATTAGCGATAACTAAAAATAGCACAAATCTTTGCGTTAAAGAGGACTTTAGATGCATGCAATACTCTAATCTGCATATAAATTTGCACACTAAGCATAGTGTAGCATATTTATCAGAGGAATGATAGAGTCATAGTCTAACCCCACATTCTATTCTTTAGGGATAAGGCTTTACAAACTATAGTGTATCATGGAACGCACATAGAGTACCTTCTTATGCATGATAAACAAATATAAACCATATACTTGAAAAGCATCTTTATATATCCCTGTTATGAAGAGCAGAGGAACTGGTTTTAAATACTTGTTTTATGGTTAACAAGAGAGAATCGATATCAAAGGGCTTATAGACAACCTTCACTCCCTGCGCTGACAGATATCCTTCCTGCTCCTGCACTTCATCAATAGCGGTAGTGCAGATAATAATGGGGATATGGGAAGTGGGACGATACATTTTGAGCATCTGTAACATCTGCCAACCACTTTTCTGACTCCCATAAATAAAGTCGAGAATAATAAGATCAGGCTGGATATGCTCAATTTCCTGCGTCTTTTGCATTGGATACGATGACAGAAACACCTCAAAACCTTCTTCTTCTAGCAGGACACGAAACAGGTCGAGGATAGCCTCAGTATCATTGATAACCAATACTCTCTTCTTTGCATCTTTCATCATCAGTGTATAGCCTTTCCTGGGTATTTTTTCTGACGACCTTAACACGTCTTGCGGAATTTATTAGTAACAGAGCATCCCAGCAACCCTTACGGCCAAAAAAATGTGGTTATAATAAGCAAACATACACATATTAATAATCTATTTAAAGCAACCATACTCCCACCTCATTACACTGAAATAATGCGACCATTTTTTACTATACAAGCATAACTCGTAATATTAATATAAATAAAAGAGTGCTGATACTTGCGTTCTCCAGCCCCGTAGGCATCTGAAAAGCAACGCAATTGACAGTCATTCTTAGCGCATGCTACATTAGCAGAAAGGTTCCATCCACAAGGCAGGCAGTAGAAAAAGGAACAAAAACCATGTCAACGAAAAGACTACTTGGCGTTTTTGCCCACCCCGATGACGAGGGACTTATCAGCGGTGCTCTGCTGAAATATCAGGAACTAGGTGTTGAGACCGGCCTTGTCTATGCTACGCGTGGGGAAGTCGGAGAATCTTCCGACCCGATCCTGACCGCACCAAACAACCTTGGTGAGATTCGTGAGGAGGAGATGCGTGAGGCCGCCCGGGTGCTCAATGTCCAGCATCTATGGTTTCTGGGGTATCGTGACTCAGGGATGCCTGATACACCCGCCAACCAGCATCCCCAGGCGCTCATCAATGCCAATGCAGCCGAAGTAATTGGCAAGATCGTTAAGATCATCCGCGAATTTCAACCACAGGTCATTGTGACGTTTGATGAATCCGGGGGCTATGGTCATCCAGATCACATTGCCATCTATAAGTACACGATTGGAGCCTTTCATGCCGCGGCCGATAACGATCTCTATCCTGAGATGGGCCCTGGCTATTCCGCCTGCAAGCTGTACTATACCTCGTATTCACGCCGCCAGGTGTTGATGATGTCCGAGTGGATTCAGGATCAGGCCTTTGACAATGTATTCAAAAATCTGGACCTTGAACATTCGGGCTTTGATGATAATCAGATCAGTGTCCTGCTGGATGTTGAGGACTGGCAGCAGGAGAAGAAACGCTCGTGGGATATGCATCGCAGCGAGGTAGATTCGGTGCTCCCGATCATTCGCCTGCCGCGCGAGCTACAGCGCAAGTGGCGCAGTTCCGAATACTTTCAACTGGCCACCTCGCGCGTGGGCAACGACAACATGGGTGAGAATGATCTGTTTGCCCATGTCCCTTGATAGGGAGATAAACACATAAAAAAACTTCTCCAGGCAGAGAGGTTTTTTTATGTGCTCAACCGCTTATTTCTTGCCCAGTTTAGCCATGACGGCTCCCTTCAGCATCGATACCTCTTCTACCTTGAAGGCAATCACCAGCGCAAAGTAGACGATGGCCGCGATACCTCCGGCGATGATCACCGTCACCAGGCTGCTGATAAACGGCGATGACGCGAACAGGTGCAGATGTCCCAGGCCAAACTGGAGTCCCCAGGCCGCGGCCACCATCACAGCGGTCGCCACCAGCATCTTCAACAGCGCTGGCAAAACGCCACGCAGATGCAGCGATCCAATTGTCTTCCAGAGAATAAGCAACAGGATCAGCGGATGCAGGGTGTTCTGCACGGTATTGGCGAGGGCCATCACCGGTACACCGACGGTACGCCAGAACGGCAGCGCGACCGCCAGGTAACCCATCACACTGAGCACCAGTACGGCGACGGGGATGATGGTGTTCTTGCGCGCGTAAAAGGCCGAGATAAGCAACTGATCGATGGCGATAAAAGGTAACTGGTAAGCAAAGTTCTGCAACACCGTCGCGGTCACGACCGCCTGTGCCGGTGTAAAGTTGCCGTGCCGGAATAGCAAGGTAACAATCGGCAGTTTCAAGACGATCAGGCCGGCGGCGGCAGGAATCATCAGCAGCAGGCCCAGTCGGAAACCGAGCAGCAGCGTGCTCTTGAAGCGCTCGATGTCTCCTTCGCGCATATACGTAGTCAGAGTGGGCAACACCGCGAACGAGAGCGCCGAAGCGACGAGCCCGCCTGGAAATTGAATGAGCAGGGTAGCGAAGTTCATCGCGGATAGGTTTGCATCACCGCAGCTTTTAACCTGCCGCATCACCTCCATACAGGGCGTCAGGGTAGTCAAAAATTGGTCTAGAAAAGCCACACAGGCAGAAAAGAAGAAGCTAAAAGCGACCGGGGCGTAGAGCTTCAAGATATGGCGCAGCGCTGGATGTTTGAGATCGAGCACAAACATATAGCGCATGCGCTGATTGCGCATGGCCGGAATCAACAGCACGACCTCACCAACCGTACCCAGGATGACACCAAAGGCCAGCCCATAATGTCCCAGACCACCAAATAAGTGATCACCCACCACGGCCGTGAAGATAGCACCCGCGATAATACCCGCGTGATAGGCAGCAGCCGCGAAGGCGGTCCAACCGAACTCCTTTTGAGCATAGAGCGCGGCCTGCAGAACGGCGAAGGGTCCCAATGCAAGCAGTGAGAAGAAGACAATGCGCGTATACTGTAGCGTCAACAGCTTCTCCTGCGCATGGAAACCGGCCGCGAGGATCGTATTGGTAAACCAGGGAGCTACAAAAAAGTAACCCACTGATGAAATGGTCATGATGATCAGGACCAGGTTAACGATGGTAAAAACCAGGCGCCGTAAAGCTTCTCTGTCCTCGGCATAGTCATTGAAAGTAGGAATGAGGGCTCCAGGCACAGATCCGTTGACGATAAAATCATTGAACTTCTGCGCCGGAGAGAGCGAGGCAATAAAGGGTCCTGAGATAAGCGGTCCGGTAGAAGCGACGAAGCTCTGTCGTAGCATACCTAGCAAGCTACTGCCCAGGTTGCCCAGGGCGACCAGCGAGGCCGACTTGACCAGTTCCCTGCGATCGCTCTTTACCTCTCGTTCAGTTGGAGCAGTGGTTACTTCCTGCTCTTCCGATATTGTGGTTTCGGGCGCGGAGAGCGCCGCATCTTCATCCTGAGGAGCAACGGGCGCGGACTCAATAACCTCCATGCTAGCCTCAGAATCTCCATTCCGTCCGCCCAGCACCGTAGGCACCGCCTCTACCGCATCGTTATCTTGATTGTTTTGAGATGAGAGTGTTTTTTCATTGATAGAATCTTTTGCCATAAAAATTGCTCCTCATAGATCCATAAGCAAAAATAGTGGAGCTTCACACATAAGCAGAGTAACCACCCCAACCAACCATAAACCCTATGGCAAACGCTTGATTTTCGCGATCAACTCTGTGGTCGAGTGATGTGGTAGATAAGGGATAAGCTTGATTTCACCATTATAAGCCATGACATGCCTGGCTTCGGGCAGTCGCGTCGTATCGGGTTGACCACCCTGCGCCCCGGCGTAGTCGGCGCCCTTGACATAGATATCCGGACGCAGGAGATCAATCAGCGCCTCCGCGGTCGTTTCGGGGAAAATCGTCACATAATCGATACAGGATAGGGCCGCCAGAATCTCTGCCCGCTCGTCTTCGGGAACCAGGGGACGCGTAGGACTTTTGAAGCGGCGTACGCTCTCGTCGCTGTTCAGGCCCAGTACCAGGAAATCACCCTGCGCACGTGCTTCCTGAAGGTAGCGGATGTGGCCCAGATGTAAGAGGTCAAAGCAGCCGTTGGTAAAGACGCAACGCTCACCCGCCTGCTGACGTCGTCTGACCTCCTCGGCCAGTTCTGTACGCGTTAAGATCTTGTTTTGCGTCAACTCTTGAATCGTTTTACTCATGTAGAATTCCCATCAGTTCATCAGGTGTATTGCTGGCGCATCCCATGCGGCGTACGACCAGTGAGGCCGCGGCATTGGCCAGGTAGGCCGCCTCCGCCATACTGGCGCCAGCGGTCAAAGCAAGGGTAAACGTAGCGGCAACCGTGTCGCCCGCGCCATTGGTATCCACGATCTCGCTGCCAAAGGCATGTGGATAGATGGGCAGGTGTAGAGGTATTTTGCCAACCTCAAACAGACTCATCCCCTCGCTACCACGGGTAATCAATACACCCTGCGCGTTGCTTCTCTCTAATAAACGTCGCCCGACCTCATTTAATTCTGCCTGAGTACGAATGGTGATACCAATCTCAGCTTCGGCCTCGGGCTGATTCGGCGTCAAAGCGGTCACACCCTGGAAACGCGAGAATGATCCATGCGAGTCCACCACCACCACTTTGTTCAGGGACCGGGCCGTGGGGACGCAGTTTTCGATAATCTCAGGACTGATCACGCCGTTGGCGTAATCGGATATGACAACAGCATCGATGGTGGGAAGGACACGCCCGATGTAGTCGAGCATCTGACTCTTGCTGGCGGGACTGATATCGGATGTGTCGACGCGATCGACGCGCACGATATGCTGCTGCACGATCTGCGGACTACCGGCCAGGATGCGCGTCTTGGTGGAGGTGGGACGATCCTTATCGGAGATCACGCCGTCCTGATTCATGTTCCAGGTAGCGATAGCTTCGCGCAACTTGCGGCCCGCGATGTCGTCACCCACCACACCAGCCAGCAGAGTATCAGAGCCCAGCGAGCGGGTATTGACCGCGACGTTACAGGCTCCCCCCGGAACGATACGCTCTTCGGTCAGGTCTAATATGAGAACCGGAGCCTCGCGTGAGATGCGCGCGGGGTTTCCGATGATATATTCGTCAGATACCATATCTCCGATCACCAGTACGTGCTTGCCCGCGAAGGAGCGAATCAGCGAGCGCAGCGTGCTGGCAGTGGGGATAGAGGTAGGAGTGTCAAGCGTCATGAGAATTACGCCCTTTCAATACCACATGCAATACAAATAGAGGTAGAGCTAACATTCTTCGCCAGCGCCATGGTTCACGATAGAGGCGATACAGCCATTCGAGTCCGCTCTTACGCATCCAGAGAGGAGCCCGGCGCTGTTTGCCCGCCAGAAAATCAAAGGAGCCACCGACGCCCATCGCCAATGCCACCGGCAGACGACCAAGGTTGCGATATATCCAGAGATCCTGGGCGGGCGCGCCATAGGCGACACATAGGACATCAGCCCGCACAGCACGGATACGTTCAAGGATATCCAGTTCTTCTTCTACAGCTGGTGAACCCGCGTAAGTGCCCGCGATCTGCAAATCGGGATAAAGGTCCTGTAGGCGAGCACCAGCGATCTCAGCCACGCCTGGGGCTGCCCCCAATAAGAACATGCGATATCCCTGCCCGGCACATAATCTGGCCAGCTCAAGCAGGGTGTCAACGCCTGTGACCCGTTCCGGTGTTGGCTGACGCAAAAAGCGGGCCGCCAGCACAATACCGATCCCATCCGCCATCACCAGAGCGGCCTGGTTGATACAGGTACGGAAGAGGGGGTTTCGCCGGGCCGCCATCACGAACTCGGGATTGACGGTGATGATCTGCTGGCAGGGAGACGGTGTTGGATTGGCACGAGCGGAAGAGAGTATCTGCTCCAGGTGAGCAAGTACCTGGCGTTGGGTGAGGCGATCTACACGCACCCCCAATATATAAACGGGTGGTGGTACATCAGACGGTCGTGTATTGAGCATTTGTACCATAGATTTACCAATGAATTACTTCTTTTTCAAAAGCAGAAAGCACTATATCAGGACGTGTCTCCTCAATGTAGCGCCTGATATGGGATAATATTTCGTCAGCGAGCTGACTACTGTTACTAACATGGCTCAACCCGATTTTGGCGCTCTGCCAGAGGTCGTTATCGCCAACTTCAGCAATCGAGACATCAAACTTGTTGTGTACACGAGCCATGATAGATTTTATAATTTGCCGTTTATCTTTTAATGAGTGGCATTCCGGCAAATGCAATGTTATTTCAGCTGCAGCTATAACCATGCGTGTAGTATAGCATATGCAGGGCTGCCTTTCTCTTTTACTTGACCTATGGACTATTGGGACGCCATGCGCGCTCTTCCGAAGCTCACTCGCGCCTGCGGCGCGAGGGGGGAAAAGAAGAGAGGCAGGGACACCCCGCACCCCGGCATGGGGACTGCCGTCCCCCTGCACCCCCTGCTGCTTTGGTGCGCGGGGAAGGACAGAAGGCGGAGACACCCCGCACCCCTTACATTCGGCACCGGAGCGGGAGGTGCAGGAGGGCCGGCGAGGCCCTCCTGCCGGGGTGTGGGGTGTCCCCACAGAATCTCTTTTCTCTTCTTTCGCCGCCGCCCGCAGGGCGGCACTACGGGGCTAGGGGCTACGCCCCTGAAAGACGTCTACCATTATTCCACTCCTCTCATGCGAGAGGAGTGGAATAATGGTAGACTCGACGCCTCTGCTCAACTCTGATACAATTCTCAGTAAAGTTTATATGATTTATGATGAGGGTAGAGACATGCTAGGAACGAGTCCACAGGGCGGAAAGTCGAAATTGCCGATGCAGGGGGTACCTCAGCCGACGCGCGATGAGGTTTTGAAGCTGCCCCGGGTCCATATTTCGTCTCATCCTGTGATGGCGCATAAGATGACCCTGTTACGCAATAAGAATACTCCTCCTCCACAGTTTTATCAACTGGTGAAGGAGATCGGGGCGCTACTGGCTTATGAGGCGACGGAGAAGCTGGCTCTGGAGAAGAGCGAAATCGAGACGCCATTGCAGAGTACCACGGGCTATCGCTTAGCCGGTGGCATCGGGGTGACACCCATCCTGCGAGCGGGCCTCGGACTGGCCGAGGGCTTTCGCCAGGTGATCCCGGATGTGCAGGTCTGGCATCTTGGTTTGCGCCGCGACGAGGAGACGTTGCAGGCTATGGAATACTATAATCGCCTGCCACACCAGGTAGATCTACAGGTTGTCTACGCAGTAGATCCAATGCTGGCAACGGGTGGTTCAGCCATCGATGCGATCAATATTCTTAAGCGCCGGGGCATTCCACGCCTCTCGTATCTGGGTATCATCGCCGCTCCCTATGGGCTACAGAGACTGGCCCAGGCGCATCCCGATATAGATATTTATGTCGCGGCGCTCGATGAGTCGCTCAATGATATGGGTTATATTGTTCCAGGTCTTGGGGATGCCGGAGATCGCCAGTTTGGGACCTTCTAGTCCGGCTGCTCTATCAGCCGTTCTGCTGGATATAAAGGATTAATTTCTGTGTCTACGCCATCTGATTCTTTTTCGTCGGAAGATTCTGCTCGCGAAACGCAGCCTCCACAGTCAGCAGGGGCGGGATTGCCCCCTGAAGGAGAGACAGAATCACAGACCACACCGCCTCCCGCCTCCCCTTCTCCACAGTCACAGTTACCACCAGAAGCTCAGGGGGAAACCAATGGTGGCCCCCTTGGTTGCTGTCTGGGTACCATGGTCGGTATGCTACTCAGTTTGAGCGTGGCCCTCTTTGGTCGCTTCTACGCAGATCCCCTGGCGAGCGTACTCCACAGCAGCTTGAGCACGACCATTCGCGTCGTGATGTTTGTGGTTGCACTGCTGGCCGTGATCATCTGTGGCTACTTTGGTTGGAAGATAGGAAAACGCCTTTATCGTGAATATGAAGAGCCACGGGTAAGGCAGAGGAAACGCAAGCGTCGCCGGTAAGTAAATATGCTATCATTCATAATGATATTTCTTTGACAAAGAACCTGACTAATCAGAACCAGTAACCAGATTCGCCAGGCTGTATGTCTTCTGGTAGGTTTGAACAACCAGCTGGAATTCAGGCTTTCCAGACAACCCACCAGCGATAGCAAAAACACGACCATTCTCAATTCCAATCACCTTATGCTACCAGTTATACGTGAAAAGTAAGTAGTATAGCCATAACGCCTCCGGGTTCACCGAAACAACGTATCTATCTGAAAGGACCCGTAAATATGGATGTATTTTGTATAATAAAAACAGGCGTACCGGTACCTTAAACCGCTCATGGCTATAAGGAGTTCCCTACCAATGACACAGCAATCGACAGCCATACAGCCACAAAAAAATATATTGATCGTCGAGGATGATCCCAACAATAGGGAATTTCTTTCCCTGGTAATTTCGCAGGAGACAATCTATACGCCAATCCTGGCGGCCAACGCGGACGAGGCGCTACAGGTAGTTCAGACGATAACGCCGGATCTCTTTATACTTGATTATTTTCTACCTCCAGGCATTAATGGTTTTGAACTTTATCAACAACTCCACCAGCAAGCGGGGCTGAAAAACGTTCCTACTATTTTTCTGAGTGCCAGCACTGAAAAAGAGGATATTAAACAGAGCAATGTGCTTTTCTTAGAGAAACCATTTGAATTGGATGAACTGCTAAAAACTATTGAAAAAGTGGTAAAGATGTCCGATACATCCAGCTCTCCTCATTAGACTCAAATTTAAATGGTCGGAAACATTTTGCCGCCGATCGCTGCAGGTCCTACACTTTTTGTATATTCCCATCGTTGCCGTCGAAGATGCCTGAATTTTATATAGCGTGAAACGGGATACCCTTTATCCGCGTACCTAATATGACTCTATTTATCCAGTGGTTGAAACAGGAGTTGGAACCTATGTCAGACAAAACAACCTCAGGCACTAAAGATGCCGTTGCAATAAAAACCCTCCTTGTGGTTGAAGACGATTTAGATATTGGCGAGTTTATTGTTCATGCGATTCAACAGGAAACACCTTATCAGGCATTCCTGGTTGTCGATGCCTTTAAAGCGTTGAACGCTATCCGTCAACGTAAGCCAGATATGTTCCTGCTGGACTACCAACTTCCTGGTATGGATGGTCTCGAATTATACAACCTTCTACATACAACTGAGGGGTTGGAAAATACACCTGTTCTATTTATGAGCGCGAACTTTTCTGAAAAGGAATTAGACAGGTTGCGCCTACCCTATATAGAAAAGCCTTTCGAACTGGATGACCTCTTACAAGAAATTGAAAAAATAATAACTGCATAAAAGCTGCACAAAAGGAGACGCGGGGTAAGTAACTGCTTACCCCGCGTCTCCTTTTGTGCAGCTTTTATGCAGTTCACCTGGTGGTTAGGAGGCGATGAGGCATAAAGTACTATGCCTGTTTTATCAGTAGAACGGATAGGAGTATGATACGAGTAATAAATAGGGGGAAAAGGAAGCGAAGATAGTTACCCTGGCAGGTTGGAAAGAGAGCATACATGCGCGTTGTCATTTTCTGTGATATGGAAGGCATTTCTTGTATTGAGGCATGGGAGCAGGTTAACGCCGGGACAGCCCTTTATGAAGAATGTCGCAAACTCTACACCGATGAGATGAACGCGGCCGTACGGGGAGCACGAGCGGCCGGGGCAACTGAAGTGGTGGTAGTCGATTGTCATGGAGCCGGGGGAGCCTATAGCTTTAAAAGTTTCCTACCATCGCGGCTGGAGTCGGGCGCGGAATATGTATTCGGCTATCCATGGGCTCGTTATATTGAAGCCTTTGAAAAAGGGTGTGATGCAGTCCTTTTTGTGGGTGCCCATGCTATGGCTGGTACACCAGATGGGGTGCTCTGCCATACCGTTTCTACCGAAGAATGGCACAATGCCTGGATTAACGATACGCTAGTGGGAGAGAGCGGCATCCTGGCCGCCATCGCAGGCTGCTGGGATGTACCAGCTATCTTCGCTTCTGGTGACGAGGCGACCTGCCGCGAAGTCAAGGCACTGCTGGGTGAAGAGATTGTGACCGCCCAGGTTAAACAGGGGCTTGGACGCTATACAGCCAGGAACCTGGCTCCCCAGGATGCCTGCTCTCTGATCGAGATGCGCGTGGCGCAGGCTCTGAGTCAGAACGCAAACTGGCCCAAACCCTACAAGGTCGCGGGGCCGGTGACGTTCCGTGTTGAACTGGCCACCCCAGAGCGCGCCAGCAGCTTTATCGGACGCGAGGGCGTTCGCATTGAGGGTCCGCGCATGGTGTCAGCGACCGCTGATACTTTCTGGGAAGCCTGGGACCACTTCTGGTATAGACACTGATATAACAGACCAGGGACAATCGGGGGATGCCAACCTGTTTAAGTGTTCTTAAACAGAATATTCTTTAAGATAAAACATACGAGTTATTCGAATAGATTGCCACAGAGCACAAGAAAAAAGAAAGGGCAGCCATGCAAAGTTCTGCTCACTCGCAATATATGGATGAGAGCTATTCATCGATTTTTTCAATCGCCAATACGTTTGATGTCGTCGACCCCGATGCGCCGGAAACCGCTTTAAGTGCTTATGAGCAGGCCATCTTCCTGGCACCACGCGCGGCCGCTTTGTATTACCATAAGGGGCAGGTGCTGGAGCAGATGGGCAGAACAACCGAGGCTCAGAACGCCTATACAGAAGCACGCCAACGGGGTCATCGGTGCTAGGAGTTTGACGGCGCGGCCCTCTCACTCATCACGCAAACGAATCAGTGCCAGCCGTGAACGTAACGCATCCGTAAATTCAGACAAACGATTCGTAGATTGTTGCATTTCACGCATATGGCGGGTGACATCACCCGTCATACGCAAGATTTCAGTGATGGCGCTAACAGCCATTTGAGAACCCTGCGACTGGCTCTCAGCGGTTGCACAGATGCCATCGATCAGGTGCGTGAGCTGATCTGTTACCACCCCAATCGCATCCAGCGCCACCCCTGTCTGCATTACCAGCTCCGTCTGCTTGACCACTTCCTGGGTACTCTGCTCCACGCTCTGCGAAGCATTGGTCGTCTCTTGCTGAATAGTATGAATATAAGCGCTCACCGTCCGCGCGATTTCAGAACTACTCATCGCCAGCGTGCGAATCTCCTGCGCAATCACCGTAAAGCCCTGACCGTTTTCTCCGGCACGCGTCGCTTCGATGGCTGCATTGAGAGCCAGCAGATGCATACGCATGGTCAAATCATTCAAGCCGGAGACGGTCTCATTGATCTCCTGGCCGCTCTCGCTTAGCTGTTTCATCATGCGAGCGGACTGCAGGGTAGCCTCGCGTACCATCCCCATCCCCTCGGCAGTGCGATCCACGGCGTTCTGCGCCTCATTGGTAACGTCAACTCCATCGATGGCCGTCTTCGAAAGGTGGGCCGCCCGTTCGGAGATGCGGCTCATCATCTGTGCGAAATCACTGATGGTGCGCGAGATCTGATCGATCTGCACCTCCTGGACATGTGTGTCATGCACCAGGAGTTCAGAGTTCTGCTGCACATTCTGCACATGGGCATCAACCGCCTGGGCCACCCCGCGCATATCGTGCAAAATAGCACCGATACGCTCAACCGTCAAATTGAGCGTATCGGCGATCGGCTGTAGACGTGGGTGTTGCGAAGAGATGCGTGGTCGCATATCGCCCTGCGAAAGCAACTGGATCTCCTCACTTAAAGCCGAAACCGCCGACTCCAATGCACGATGCTCCGCCTCGCGCTCCTGAAAGATGCGCACATTATCGATCGCGATCGCCGCCTGATTAGCAAATAGCTCTATCACCTGTATGGTCTCGGCAGTTGGCACCTTACCATCCTCTGGATCATCTAAAGAGAGAAACCCCAACAATTCTTGTTTGCGCGGGCTGTATAGAGGTATTAACAAAGAATCATCAGGGTGCCATTGCCCTGGTTCATAATGGTCGCGGTCTACTTTTGTCACCGTTATACTTGGTATAGCCGACAGCGCTTCATCGCGATCATGAGGAATAAAATAACTCTGGCTAATACGAAATTCAGGCTGCATTGTGTTGGTAAACAATTCAACGGCAAACGGCGTTTCGCGCAGAGTACGCGCATCGTCTTCTGAGAGACCAATCGAGGCCACGGACGAAAGCATTTTGCCGCTCTGATCCAGCAGATTGATATTTAGGTTACGAAAACCGGTGCAGGCAGCAGTGGAAGCAACAATCTGCTGCAGGACATCATTGAGGTCCAGATCGGCGCGCAACAGACTGCAAAGTCGTACCAGTTCGCGGGTCTGTTGAATATAGCGCTCCCTTTCGGAAAGGGACGAGTTGCTAACAGTCGATTGTAACTCACGCTTCACAGTATGCTCCTGCGTAATACTAGCCGCATCACGTCCCTGGAGTGTAGGTTGGATACGGACGCGGAGGAATCTTGATGGCGGTTTTCGTTCTGACATAATCTGTGCCTTTTCAAACTCAAGATCGGAGTGATTATACCCAGCAGAATAGCATACCACCCCCTGATCGACAAGATAGTAGCCCTTCCAGCCAGATCAGTATCGATAGGGTCCCTGTAGAGTGTCTGCCAGCGACCAGCAATGACGAGGTGCATGAAGGTACGATCATCATACCTTCATGCACCTCGTCATCACAATGTTTTGAGCATACAGACAGGTAAGCTATCCAGCGTTCGAATAGGAGAGGAAGTAGCCACGCAGCGCGCGGTGGATACGCCCTACGATATGTACCCCATCCTCCAGATGCTCTTCCTTTTCAATATTGCCCCGACGATGGAAAAGCTCGACCAGGTCCCCTTTGCGATACGGAATAATCACATCTATCTCTACCATATCCTCCGCTATCACCCGGGCCATAGTCTCCATCAGATTATCCAGTCCCCGCTTCTTGAGTGCCGACACAGGGACCGCATTGGGATACAGGCTGGTATCGATATCGTCGGGATCATCCACCAGGTCTACCTTATTCAGGGCTGTTACCCTTGGTTTGTCGGCGGCCTCCAGTTCTTCCAGGATCTCGTTGACGGTTTCATTCTGCTCGATAGCGTTCTCGTGGCTGATATCCACAACCTCAAGCAGTATATCCGCCTCCACCACCTCTTCAAGGGTGGCTCGAAACGCCGCGATCAGTTTGGTCGGCAGCTTCTGGATGAAACCCACAGTATCTGTTACCAGGATCTCCTGGTGATTGGGCAAGGTAATGTTGCGGGTGACTGGATCAAGTGTGGCGAACAACATGTTCTCAGCCAGTACATTCGCGGAGGTCAGGGCGTTAAAGAGGGTGGATTTGCCAGCGTTGGTGTATCCAACCACAGCGATGACAGGCATGGCCTGGGCCTCGCGCTGCCGACGGTGAATGGAACGCTGCCGACGCACATCCTCGATCTCTTCTTTGAGCTCCGAGATCCTGCTACGAATGCGCCGCCGATCAATCTCTAGCTTGGTTTCACCGGGGCCACGGACGCCGATCGCGCCGCCCACACCACCGCTGGCACCCCGCGATCCACCGGCCTGGCGGGTAAATTCTACATCCTGACCACTCAATCGAGGCAGGCGATATTCCATCTGGGCCAGTTCCACCTGCAGAATACCTTCACGAGTACGTGCATGTTGAGCAAAGATGTCGAGAATCAATGCCGTACGATCAATGACACGCGCGTTAAGGGCCTTTTCAAGGTTGCGCTGCTGGGTAGGCGACAACTCATCGTCAAAGATGATCAGTTCACAATCAAGCTGCCTCTCCAGATCGATAAGATCCTGTAAGCGTCCTTTCCCCAGGTATGTCGCGACATCAGGATGTGCTAATCGCTGACGCAGGGTGCCGACTACTTCAGCACCAGCCGTGTGGGCCAGCGCGGTCAGCTCGTTCAGCGAGTCCTCGACGCTCCAGACGCTATCAGCATTTGTAGCCTCGACCGCTACCAGACAGGCACGCTCAGGTCCACGACTGACACCGGTATCGATGAAACGTTCAGATTTTACCGTAATCAACCTCCGGTCTATTACTAATACAAACAGCATGCTATTGTGTATTGTATGAATTAGACCATGAGAATGCAAGTTTTATCCGGTCCACGAGAGACGGACCTACGGTAGTCTGGGCAAAGATTTGACGAACAGGCCATTCACTTTGGCGAATAAGCTATTGGTGACCGCCTGATTGTAGAAGTCGTGCCAGCCCTGTAATTGCTCGGTGGGAACGTTCAATCCGGGAACTACACTGGAGCCCTGAACCAGCGAGGTTTGCAGATGACCCAGGAAGGCACCCAGCACGATCAGCAACAAGAGCCAGAGCAGCCAGGCTTCGACAAGACCGATCGCGCCACCCAACAAGGTGTCTCCCTGACTGATAACAGGGAGGCTTCTGACCGCGCCACGAATAAAGTTGCCGACAATGTGAACCGCGAAAACACACCCAAAGAAGAGCACAATATACGAGATGAGGGGCGTTGCCGGAATGCCATTGGAGGAGAGCGTCTGGGTAAACTGAGGACCATAGGTGTATGCGACCCAGAGACCTATGGGAAGTCCAAGCAAACTCACTAAACTAAAAACGGCTCCATTGCGCAAACCATTAAAGACTAATAGGGCGACTGTCACAAGAAAGAGAATATCAACCCAGCTGAGAGACATCGCTTTATCCTCCCGGACCATGAGTATTTACTTTACAGTTGAACGGATGAGTCTATTATCATACACAATGATACAACGTGAGTAGGAGGTTGGTAACAAATGGGGTGTGAGGTGGCTCACATCTCCATTCGGGACCTTCGTGTTCGCCAGCCTGGGGGCGCTGACGCCCCAATCTCTTTTGTTTGTGCTGTGCTGCAGGCCACGCGCTACAGCGCGTGGCCTGCAGCACAGCACAAACAGTGCTTCTATTGAAGCTCCCATGCACTCAAAGCATATCTGGCCAGTTGTATATCACATGCGCAGATGCGCATGTGATATACAACTGCTACTACCTGCTTAGCCGGTGATACCGGTGAAGTTGAAGCTGTCGGCGCGCAGGGCGGGCGCTACAACTGTGAGATAATCAGTATATTGAATGCTTTCGCAGCCAAGCGCGGTTGTGCCACGTAAGACATCGAGAATACTTTGGGTAAAGCGTAAATTTTTTACGGGCCGGGTTAGCTCCCCATGCTCAATGAGAAATGTCCCATCTCGCGTCATACCTGTGAGCAGCGTTTTCACCGGATGCAACGGATTTGTGTAGTGAAAACGTGTTACATAAATACCACGATCGACACCTTTAATTAGTTCTTCAAGTGTTGCATCTCCCGCCTCTAACATGAGGTTGAGCGGCATCGGGCCTTCGCTGTTGGGCGCCGGCAGGGCATGACCAGTATTGGGCTTGCCTTCGCGGGCGGCTGTAAACGAGTCGTAGACGACCGCCTTCGCGATACCGCGCTCGATGATGTTGACACGCTGCTTGGGAACCCCCTCGTAGTCAAAAGCCTGCGGCAGACCAGCGGGGTCGTGACCATCGTCGTAGAGTGTAATCAATGAGCTGGCCAGTTGCTTACCAAACTGACCATTCATAAAGCTGCGCTCCTCCTGCACAGCGGTCGCGGAGAGTCCCATGAAGATCAGATTTTGAAGCATGTCGGCGACTGCATACGAATCCAGGACGATGGGATATTCTCCTAACTCGATATCGATCGGGTGGCGGCTGCGCTCGGCCTTGGTGACCGCCTCGCGTGCCATGCATTCAAAATCGAGCTTATCCACGTTGGTGTCCATACGCTGGGTATAACCAGAGCCGTGCGCGTCGGCCATCACGACGGCATGGCATTCCGCATCCGTTCGTGGCTCATAGGAGAAAACGCCGAGCGAGTTGGCGACCGCCACGTGGTGGGTGCTGGTCGAAAATGCGCCCGCGGCCTCCAGGTGGCGCTCTTTGGCCAGTTGTACAATAATCCCTATGCGGCGCGCCCGTTCCTCGGGCGTAAACCCGGCGGTGCGCTCACTGTAGCCAGCCGCCGATAGCGTCGGAGCGGGGCTCGGAAGCGAATGGAACTCGGGATTCTCGGGCTGGATGCGCGCAATCTCCAGCGCCTGCTCCGTCACTTTGCGCAAGGACTCATCGTCCAGCCGATTGGTGGTTGCGACTCCTACTCGCTTGCCGACCACGGCGCGCACCCGCAGTTCGTGATCGCTCTCGGCGACGTTCTGATGGATATGGTTGGTGGCGAAACGGGTCAGCGCGCTCTCAGTGGCGTCAAATACCACCTCTGTCTGCTCGGCCTGGGAATAGCGCAAAACTTTCTCCAGCAACGTGCGAACGCTTGCCTCATCAAAATACATGCTATTTACTCCCATTTCTATGACCACCGTCCAACGCCAACCTGCACATTGCGGAAACGTGCTGGGGCCGCTCCATGACCGGTGCGCATCACTTGCATTGGCTCGCCCTTCCCGCAGTTTGGCGTGCCCCACACGGTCCATTCATCCTGGCTACATACGGCATCGCACGAGCCCCAGAACTGCGGCGTAATGCCCGTATAGGTAGCATTTTTATAGAGGCGTCCTAACTTGCCATTCTTGATCTCGTAAGCCAGCTCTACCCCAAACTGGAAGTTCAGGCGGCGATCATCGATGCTCCAGCTTTTATTAATGCTCATATAGAGCCCATCACTGGTATCAGCGATCAGGTCATCCAGCTTCCATGTACCGGGTTCCAGACTGACATTGGTCATACGAATCATCGGTAGACGGTTCCAGCCATCCGCCCGCACACAACCATTGCTGCTCAGACCGATCAGAGGCGCGGTATCGCGCGACATCAGGTAGCCGCTGAAGATGCCCTGAGAAACAATCGGCGTGCGTTGAGCCGGTACCCCTTCGTCGTCCCAGCCAAAGGTTCCTAACGCACCTGGAATAGTCGCGTCCGCCGTCAAATTAACTACGTCCGACCCATAGCGATAGTTGCTATTTAGCTTGTCTGTGGTTAAGAAGCTCTTACCTACAAAACCCGCTTCGTAGCCGAGCACACGATCCAGTTCAATGGGATGTCCACAGGATTCATGTACCTGGAGAGCGGTCTGCGGACCATCCAGGATAATGGTGGTGACGCCACTGGGGCACTGCGGGGCCGCCAGCAGGCGCACGGCCTCTTCACCTATGCGCGCGCCATGATTCACCAGGTCCATCGCCTCGATAAATTCGTATCCGGTTGTCCCTGCCTGGCGACCAAATGAGTTGGGATAGGAGCGCGTCTGTAGCTCGTTGCTCTCGGGATCTACAGCCGTGGCGGAGATGGCCGCGCCGGTGTCGAAAAGCTCCTGCTCGATTTCGCTACCTTCGGAGCTGGCGAAAAACTTGCGCTCACGCGAGTATTCCATCATCGCGCTGGTGATAGCGACCCCATCAACACTGCGCATGGCGGCATCGGCATCCAGTAAGAGCTGCACCTTCTGATTTAAGGGCACCGTAAATGGATCGATCCGCATCGGAGTACGATAAGACCCTTTTTGTGGCGGCAGCTCTGATAGGCGTACCGCTTCACCGGAGACCAGTGCGCTCGCGCGGGCAATCTGTACCGCCTGGCGGGCGATACGCTCGGCTTCAGCATTATCCATACGCGCGCTACTGGCGAATCCCCAGGCTCCATTAACAATCACGCGCACATTAAAACCACTGCTTGTCCCACTGGACACGCCCTCGACACGGCCGTTTTTAACCTCAATGCCTTCGGTGGTACGCTCCATCACGCGTACATCTACGTAGCTTGCTCCGAATTGCCGGGCGGCATTGATGGCTCTGATTGCGAGTTCACGCATGTATTATTCTTTCTACTTCATACAAGCCGGCCAGCACACGATATATGACCTTCTAAATAAGGTCACGCCAAAGGAAACAACAGGTATGTCATATGATATATGAACCTGCTGCTTTTTTGCCATTCCCTCATTGGAATAGAGTCGGCATACAATGCGCTTTGGCCGAACAACATACCGATAGAAGTAAGCAATCGCGCAACAATTGCGCATCGATAAAGAGGCACCCATACTTCTATCGCACTATCGTTGTGATATTATGCTTTATTGTACGGATTTTTCCCTCGCCTGTCCACTCGCCCGGATCGTCACCAAATTGACATGAACAGGCCGTGTATGCCGTCGGACATGCCTACGGGTAAGGCACATAAAGTGTGTTATAATAGCCTCAATCTTTTACGACCCTACAGTCCCTATCTTTAGACGCATAAAGCTTACAAATCGAAGAAACAGTAAGGAAGACCATGCAATACGGACCCACCGCCCAGCCACAGTATGGAAGCCTGCACTTACCCCATGGCGCCATCGACCTACCAGTGTTTATGCCGGACGCAACGCTGGGAGTTGTTCGTTCAACCGATGCGACCGATCTGCAAAATTGCCAGATCCAGGCCCTGGTTATGAATACCTTTCACCTGATGCAGCGGCCCGGCACGTCCACCATCCAATCCCTGGGTGGACTCCACGCCATGAGTGGCTGGCAGGGACCGATTGTAACCGATTCTGGTGGCTTTCAGGCCTATTCACTGATTCAGCAAAACGCGAAGTTTGGCTCTCTGAACGCGGATGGCATCACGTTTAAGCCGGAAGGTGCCGATCGTAAGTTTCAGCTGACCCCTGAAAAAGCTGTCCAGTTGCAGATGAGTTATGGGGCTGACATCATTATGTGCCTGGATTATTGCACCCATGTCGATGCGGATGCTGCGTTGCAGACCGAGGCGGTCACGCGCACGATCGATTGGGCTAAACGCTGCAAAAAAGAATATGAACGCCTGCTCAAGCAGAAGAAGCTGGCGGAAGAGAAGCGTCCGCTGCTCTTTGGCGTTGTTCAGGGGGGAGGGTCCGAAGAACTGCGCCGCCGCTGCGCCGAGGCACTATTGGAAATCGGCTTCGATGGCTTCGGCTATGGCGGCTGGCCCCTGGATAAACATGGCAACCTGCTCACCGACATCATTACCTATACCCGCAACCTGATACCCGCTCAGTATCAGATGCACGCTCTGGGCGTGGGACATCCGGGCAGCATCGCGGAATTGACTCGGCTGGGCTATGGTATCTTTGACTGCGCCATGCCCACGCGCGATGCACGCCATGCCCGCCTCTATAGCTTTACCTCCGCCACCACCTCTTTCGCCAGCGGCGAGCGATGGTTCAGCTACATATATGTGAACGATGACAAATATATCAAAAATGATCGCCCGGTCTCGGAGTTTTGTGACTGCCTCTGCTGCACCCACTATTCGGCCGGCTATCTCCATCATCTCTTCAAAATCAATGATACACTCTTTTTTCGCCTGGCAACTATTCACAATCTACGCTTTATGACCATGCTGACACAGCGCATTAGAAATGAATATTATGGCCAGATTAGATAAAACGACGGCCCTGGAACAACTGGTGGCGGATGTCAGCCGTAGCAGCAAATATAGAGATATCTGCCCTGAGCTTATCAGCAGCATAGGGGCGCAAGAATTGGAGAAGCGACGCAACCTGAAGGAGGCGATAAAGGCTACCAAGAACAAGCTGCACCAGGTTGGAGGGGCCTACCTGGATGGACGCGACCATCTAGCCGATTGGCAGGCCGTGCTGCAGCAGGCCATGACAACGGGACAGGCCGAGCAGATCAAGCAAGCCTGCCGACACCTGATGGGATACCACGCCTCAACCCGTGAGCGCCTGCCGATCCTGGACGTTTTTTATTCCACCCTCTTCTCCCAGCTTCCTCCTATTCACAGCATAGTAGACATCGCCTGTGGTCTCAATCCACTCGCCCTACCCTGGATGCCTCTGTCAGAATCCTACACTTATTACGCCTATGATATCTACCAGAACATGATGGATTTCCTGGCCTCCTACTTTGAACTTATGCACATAGAGGGCCATAGCCACGCCCGCGATGTCGTCCGCTCCAGTCCTACTCAGCCGGTGGACCTGGCGCTCGTGCTCAAAGTGCTCCCCTGCCTGGAACAGCTCGATAAACAGGCGGCCCACCAGCTCTTACACACCATCAATGCGCGCCATATCGTTGTCTCGTATCCGATTCAGAGTCTCGGCGGCAAAAGCAAGGGGATGGCCAGCTATTATGAGGAGCATTTTAAGCGCCTCGTGGAGGCCGATAACTGGCTGGTCCACAGGCTCGAATTCGCCACCGAACTTGTGTTTCTGATCGATACTTGCCCGGCATAACACATAGATTTTCTGACTCTTATTGAGTATTATTAAGTAAGTACAACGTTGAATGTATCTCCACAATATCTCTCGAAGGAGCTAGAGTATTTTTATGAGTATTCCCCGATCAGAATACCCACGCCCACAATTTGAGCGCAATGCATGGCAATGTCTCAACGGCGAATGGCAGTTCGAAATCGACAATAGTGATAGTGGCCTGGAACGAGGGCTACTCGACAGAGACTTAAAGGATCGTATCACCGTCCCGTTTTGTCCGGAGTCGGAGCTCTCGGGGGTCAACAATAAAGATTTTATGAATGCCGTCTGGTATCGTCGCAACGTGACGATACCTAGAGAGTGGGAAGGTCAGCACATCCTGTTGCATTTTCAGGCCTCTGACTATGACACAACGGTATGGGTAGACGGGGTTGAGGTCGTCCGCCATCGCGGTGGTTTTACGCCTTTCACCTGTGACCTGGGCAAGGCCAGTGGCACCAAAACGATCGTTGTACGCACCCGTGATGATCATCGGCCGCCTCAGCCGCGCGGCAAACAATCACAGCGCTACTACGACTGGGGCTGCTTCTATATCCGCACCACCGGCATCTGGCAAACCGTCTGGATGGAACCGGTGCCAGAGGTATCCCTGCGCCGGCCACGCATTACACCCGATGTGGCCAATAGTGTGATTCGCCTGGAGCAGCCAATCACAAACAACACGCCTGGACTGCGCCTGCGCGCCGAGCTCTCCGACAAAGAGGGGATCGTGGCCGAAGCCGAAACGGCTGCCGACTGGGATTTTTCGCCACGGCTGGACCTGCCCATTCCCGCGGACCGTCGCCATCTTTGGTCTATTCAAGATCCATATCTCTATGATCTGACCATCTCCCTGGTGGATGCTGAAGGCAAGGTCATCGACAGCGCCCGCAGTTATACGGGCTTGCGCAGCGTCACCATCGATGGGCGTGCCATCAAAATCAACAACGAGGTCGTCTTCCAGCGTCTGGTGCTCGACCAGGGATACTATCCTGACGGCGTGCTAACAGCCCCCAGCGATGAGGCTCTCAAACACGACATCGAGTTGAGTATGGAGGCCGGATTCAACGGTGCGCGCCTGCATCAAAAGGTCTTTGAAGAGCGCTTCCTGTACCACGCTGACAGGTTAGGCTACCTGGTATGGGGTGAATTTCCGGATTGGGGCTCTGAGGGCCGTGTTCCCTGGCAGGATGACAACACTTTCACGCCCGCCTTTGTGGCGCAATGGTTGGAAGAACTGGAGCGCGACTATTCGCATCCCGCCCTGGTCGGATGGTGTGGGCTTAACGAGACCCTCTATGATCGCCAGGAAAAGATCACGAACCTGGACGACATTACACGCGCCATGTTCCTGGCCGCCAAAGCGATGGACACCACCCGTCCCGTGCTGGATGCCTCTGGTTACGCCCACCGTGTTCCGGAGACCGATGTATACGACTCACACGACTATCTGACCGGAAAGGATTTCTGGGCCGACATAGAGCGCTATAAAGAGCGCCACGCGCATGTAGGAGAGGGCAAGGTCCATACCAATCTGCGCGACGGCCACGAGATGTCCTTACCCTATAACAACCAGCCTTATTTCGTCAGTGAGTTTGGTGGCATCTGGTGGAGCGAGCAGGTTAAAAAAGGCGATAATAAATCAAGCTGGGGATACGGCACCGCGCCCGAGACCCATGAAGAGTTTTATAAACGCTTCCAGGCTCTCTGCGATGTCCTGCTGGACAATCCACACATGTTTGGCTATTGCTATACCCAGCTCACCGATGTCTCGGTAGAACAGAACGGCATCTTCACCTTTGATCGCCGCTCAAAATTCGACAATAGCCGCCTGCATGAGATCCAGGCGCGTCCTGCGGCCATTGAGCAGGAGGTACAAAAAAACACCCGCCAATAAGCCAATAACACCATCAAAGAAGAGGGACGGGTCCGCGTACGCGGACCCGTCCCTCTTCTTTGATGGTGTTATTGGCTTAACCAACATCCTCATGCGCATCGCGCTCGGACTGGCTTTCACCATCCTGGTGCTTCTGCTCCTCCTCAGCGACAGGATTGGTCTGCTGCTCATTCGCTCCCTTAATGTAGTGGATACCCCACCAGCAGAAGGCCAGCAGACTGGCGGACACCATAAAGATCAGCGGGGTAAAGCCGACCAGAGTGGCGAAGGCACCGGCAAACAACAAAACGGGGATGGTGCCCGCGCTATATAGCATAAATTGCAGCGAGAGCACGCGCGCACGTCCACTCTCAGGGGCGCGCTCCTGCATCAGAGTCTGGGTCGGGATATTAACGCAGGCCATGGCAACACCAAGCACAAACAATACCACAATAACACCCAGCAGAATGCCGAGTGACTGCGTACCATGAACTGGATTAATCCAATGGCCCAGCCATTCCAGTCCCGGCAGGAGAATAAACCCGGCAGCCAGCGCGATAAATCCGATCACAGTCAGGCGAATACGGCCGACCTTTTCGACGAAGCGGGTCATCAGGACCGACGCACCCACCAGTCCAACCGCCGCCGGAGTCAGAACGATAGACATATCCTCGGGCGGGCGATTTAAGACTTGCTGCACAAATGTACCTGCCAGTTCACCAATCAGCTGCATTAATACGCCTACCAGGGAAAGCTGAAGCACCGAGAAGAAGAGCAGGCGATCGGCCCGCACGATCTTCCAGCCCGTCACCATATCACGCCAGAGGGTATGCAGCGCCTGCGTGCCCGCCGCGTAAGCTCCATCAGTCTCATGCTTATGCTTATGCTTATTGATATGATCTTCGTTAAAGGCCTGTTTAGGGATTGCGAGAATAAGGCCCACACAGACAATATAGAAGAGCGCAACGATGACAAACAGCATATCCGTTGATTCGACGTGAAAAGTACGAGAACCCAGGGCAAACGAGAAGGCCGGGAAGAGCTTGGCCACCACGCTACCTAACACCAGAAAGCCAATCGCCTGCGAGAGGGTCATTGAAATATTGAACAGAGATAGAGCTGGCATCAACTCTCGCTCACCCACCAGCAAGGGAATTGAGGAGCCCTCGGCCGGGATAAAGAACTGGCCAATTAGCGATGTCAAAAACATCAACCCGAATAATGTCCAGACATTTGAGCGATCCAGTAAGACCGTCACAAACATCAACAGCATCGTAACCATACGCAACAGATTGCTTACCCAGAGCACACGCCGCTTATCGATGCGGTCAACAATCGCACCAGCGATAGCACTAAAGGGAATGGCGGGCAGCGTAAAGGCAATGATCGCCAGGCCAGCCATAAATGCTCCATTTGGTGGCCGGTTCACTAACACGATCAAACCGAAATTGGCGGCATTCAAGATAGTCAGCGAGATCAACTGCGCTATCCATAGCAACAAAAAATTGCGATTTTTTAACACATGGCGAAAGCGTGCCACGCTCGCTTGTTGTTCAGTATTAGCAGATTTTTCGGCCTGCTCGGTAGGAATCGACATATAGCATCTGGCTCTCTTCCATGGTGATCTTATACTCGCACTCTTCTACTCATGGGTTCCTCTATTCGGTATACGTATGATTATACGCAAAAGTAAAAGATGAAGGGGTGTCAAATGGCCTATCTTTTCCTTCTGCCATACTATTTTCTATCTGTCTGCTCCTCATGATAGCCAATTCGTGCTATAATATAGTACATGACCATGACACCGATTTCTCAAACACAAAAGAAGACGGATCTCCTCGCGCTGACACTGCCGCAATTGCAACAGTGGCTCAAAGACCGTGGCGAGGCACCATTCCGTGCTAAACAAATATATAACTGGCTCTATCGCCAACTCGAAACCGACTTCTCAGCTATGTCTAATCTGCCGCAGTCATTGCGCCAGCGTCTGTCTGAAGAAGCATGTATTGGACCCACTGTTATTCGTAGTGAGCTGCATTCTAAAGATGATCGCACGCGCAAAATTCTACTGGAGCTATCTGATGGCAAACTGGTCGAATCGGTGTTGATGCTGTATCCCCCTTTAAAAGAGAGCAGTTCTAGAGCGACCGTCTGCGTCTCCAGCCAGGCTGGTTGCGCCTTTGGTTGCACATTCTGCGCTACCGGACAGATGGGCTTTGATCGTCACCTGAGTGCAGGCGAAATCGTTGCCCAGGTGCTTTTCTTCGCCCGCGAGCTACGCGCCGCCCCCTGGACCGCCGCCGGCTTGCCGGGTAGCACGCCGATCCACCATATTACCAACATTGTGCTGATGGGCATGGGTGAACCGCTACACAACTATACCAATGTCCTGCAGGCCCTGCGCATCCTCAATAGCAGCGACGGCTTCAACCTGGGAGCGCGCCACATGACAGTCTCGACCGTTGGTCTAGCCCCTGCCATCCGCAAGCTGAGCCAGGAAAATCTGCAGATCAACCTGGCCATCTCGCTGCACGCGCCGACCGATGAACTGCGCAGTCGCACCATGCCGGTCAATCGCAAATATCCACTGGCCGAGTTGCTGGCGGCCTGTAAAGACTACATCGCCACCACCAAACGCCAGGTCACTTTTGAGTATGTTCTGCTCTCAGGCGTCAATGATACCGCCGCGTACGCGGAAAAGCTGGCTGAGCTACTGGCGCCACTCAAGCAGTTCGCGCACGTAAACTGCATCCCGGTCAACGCCACCTCCGCCAGCTACCAGACTCCAGGCCCAGATGCCATCCGCGCTTTCCGCAACATCCTGTTCGAGCACGGCATCAGCAACAGCGTCCGCGCCGAGCGCGGAGACGACATCGCCGCCGCCTGCGGCCAGCTCCGTACCCGCTTCGAAAATAGTAGAAAGACACCGGTCGTACCGGTGCTTACGCCACAGACGTAAATATCATTCCGGGCAAACGAATTGGGGCATTCTCCGGTGGCCGAGCCACCGGAGAATGCCCCAATTCGTTTGCCCGGAATAAAAAAATGCGGCCGCGTAGCGGACGCCCGTGCGGGGGCGCTCACCTTACCCCCAAAAAATAAAAAAAAGACGCAATACACACAAGGAACCCCCTGCAACAGATAGTATTGTAGCTCCGACGCCAGTCGGCCACAAACTCACTTGTAGGGGGTTTCCTTGACGCGTAATCGATGCATAAGCGAACTAGCGCTCTTTAGGCAGCTTGCTCATGGTGCGCAGACAGCGCGTGCAAATGTTGACCACGCGTGGGGTACCATTGATCGCGATACGACGGCGCTGCACGTTCAGTACGAAACGACGGCGTGTGCGATGCTGCGAAAAGGGCACATTGTTGCCATACATTGGCTTGCGCTCACAGATATCACAACGTCCTGCTGACATTATTCTCATCCTCCCGAAAGATGCAAAGGGACACAAAATAATTCCTTCCTCAGGCGGAAGGCACTCATTTTGCCCTGTATTCGTTTACTTGATTATCCTCGGAGCCTCTGGTATACTGCATCAAGAAAACTCGTGCGTGCACCGTTTGGATAATCCAAACATGTCATGCGAGTATAACCTATATTGGCTATTTTGGCAAGAGAGAAGACACATGCGTATGCCAAAAGCATCTGCGATACAGCCGCAACACGGCTCACACCCTCTCGGGAAAATAGAAGTACTACCCAACGCCATCCATTCCATTGCAGTAGAAGCAGCCCTGGCCTGCTACGGCGTTCTGGGCATCGCCTCTCCACATTTGCGCAATGGACAGGCGGTCATTCTAACACCTGAGCAAAGAAACCAGGGGGTACGCATCCAGATACACAACGAGCAACTGACGATTGATGTCTATGTCGCGCTCGAATACGGATTGCGTATTTCTGAAATTGCGCATAATATTATGAGCGCCATCAAATTTTCAGTTGAGAAAATGCTCGGCACTCCCGTAACACAGGTTAATGTTAACGTCCAGGGGCTTATCCATGGGCCAGGACTTACAGAAAAGAAATAAAGGACAGAGGTAGCACAGCGGCTATGGAGGAAACAAAACCACGCCCAATATCACGTCAACGGTCGAGACGCATTAGTGTCTTTGATGGACAAGATTTAAGAAAAGCGATCTTAGCCGGTGCAGCCTGGCTGGAAGAGAACCGAGAGACCATCAACGCACTGAATGTTTTTCCTGTACCCGACGGTGATACAGGGTCAAACATGGCAGCGACGATGAAATCCGCCATCCGCAATATCACGCAAAGCGAGGAGAAATCGGCGGGGGTTATCGCCAGGCAGGTCGCCCATGACGCACTATTGGGCGCACGTGGAAACTCGGGCGTTATCTTATCGCAAACATTACGCGGTATAGCTGCTGGCCTGGAAAATAAAACGACATTCAATGCACAGGACCTGGCTGAAGCTTTTCAAAAGGCATCAGAGCTGGCCTATCGCGCGGTCATAAAACCAGTGGAAGGAACCATCCTGACGGTGGTGCGCGAGGTAGCCGAAGCGGCCAAACGTAGCGCGGAACATCAGAACGACCTGATTATTGAGATGCAGGATATCGTTGCCGCCGCTCGTCAGGCGGTTGCTCGTACCCCTGAGCTTTTGCCCACTCTCAAACAGGCCGGTGTTGTTGACGCCGGTGGTCAGGGCTTCTGTACCATTCTCGAAGGTGTCCTTCGCTACATGCGTGGCGAGACCACCAGCGACACAGACAGCCTGAGCAATACACTTGTCGCCGCTCCCGCATCCAACACCACCCATGGCGAAGCCCATACAAAAAAAGGACGCGTGACCATCGAAGAAGAATTTGGCTATGAGGTGGTCTTCCTCCTGCGCGGCAACGACCTGGATGTCGAGGCTATCCGCCAGACGATCATAGACATGGGTGGCGTCTCAACCGTAGTCGCTGGTGATGAGACCATGCTGAAAGTACATACCCATACGCTAACGCCGGGTAAGATCCTGGACTACGGTGTTGGCCTGGGCAGCCTGCTCGATATCAACATCGAAAACCTGCAGGAGCAAAGCCTGACTTACGCGGCCGAAAGCGAAGCGGAACACGCTGAAGAGGAACAGGAAGCCGAGGTCAGCAACCAGCTCGCGACCGTAGCGGTGGTCTCAGGTGAAGGGTTTGAAAAGGTCTTCCGTGGCCTGGGCGTCAGCTCTATTGTCTCGGGCGGCCAGACCATGAATCCCAGCATCGAAGAACTGCTGGATGCTGTAGAGAAAAGTCCCGCCGAAAAGATTATTATCCTGCCCAACAACAGCAACGTTATTTTGAGTGCTCAACAGGTAGTGAGCCTGAGCAACAAAGAGGTCTACGTCGTCCCCTGTAAAACGCTCCCGCAGGGAATCGCAGCCTTGATCAGCTTCAACTATGAAGCTGACTTCACCACTAATTGTGAAACGATGACAGAGGCCGCGCGCGCCATCCAGACGGCAGAGATCACTACCGCCGTCCGCTCAGTTCAACTGGGATCGCTTCATGTGCGTGAGGGTGACTCCATCGGTGTCATCAATGGCAACCTTTCGGTGGCCAATTCCAATATGGAAGAGACCTTGCACGACACCTTGCAGCGCATGAATATCAACCAGTATGAAATCGTTACCATCTATTATGGCGACTCCATAACCGCCGAGCAGGCACAGGAGACGGCCAGGCGCATTAAAATGAATTATTCACAGCTTGAAATAGAGGTTGTAGATGGCGGCCAACCCTACTACGCCTACATTATTTCTGTTGAATAACGACTATTACAGATAGGGGCATCCCCTCTTCTGTTCGATCCAGGAGCATAGCCTTTATTTTGCTGGCCAGCAACCATACAGAAGTAGTCCACATATTGGTGTCGGGTTAAAGGGGGTGCAGGAGGGCTCACCGTTCTCCTACACCTTCCGTGTGGATCACTTTTCATCGATTATATACTTCCCAGGAGACCTGCAATGAGCATTCGCATCGTTACAGATAGCACCGCAGATATTTCGCCAGAGACGGCGGACGCCTTAGGCATTACCATTGTCCCACTCACCGTCTTTTTTGATGAAGAGGCTTACCAGGATAACATTGACCTGGATAACGCGACATTCTATCAAAAATTACAGGCCAGCAAGGTGCTTCCACGCACTTCACAACCTTCGCCCGCTCTCTTTCAAGAGGCGTACACACGCCTGATCAACGAGGGCGCTACCGACATCTTATCAATCCATCTATCATCGCAGTTGAGCGGCACCTATCAGTCCGCCCGCACCGCCTGGGAAAGCTTGCCAGAAGAGATTCGCACCATCCCTTTTGAAGCCATCGATTCCAAAAGCATCAGCGCTGGCATGTTTATGACCTTACAAAAGCTGGCCGAAATGGCGACCGCCGGAGCCAGCCTGGAAGAACTTAAAACATATGCCGAGGATCGCTTCTCACGTACGCGTATCCTGGCTGTTCTCGATACACTGGAATTTGTCAAGCGTGGCGGACGTATCGGCGGAGCCAAAGCCCTGCTGGGCAACATGCTCAGCGTCAAGCCGATCATCGCATTGAGCAAAGAGGGGACCGTTACCCCGGTTGAACAGCCGCGTACACGCAGCAAAGCCTTCGCGCGTATGGCTCAGTTGCTGGCGGAAAGCGGGCCCATTGAAGACATCGCTATCGCGGAATCCAATGCGGAGGTGGGTCAACAGCTGGCTGAGGCCCTGAAAACCGTTTACACAGGCAAGATTCCCCGCTACAAATTGGGCGCGGTCCTTGGCACCCACACCGGTCCCGGCACCGTTGCGATCACCTTCGTCAACGCCAAACAATAAAGCCTGCTGAAATGGAAGTGCCCAGGGCGCGTCTTGTGCGCCCTGGGCACTTCCATTTCAGCAGACACGACCACACCTGTGCACACTCGAAAGCTGGCAACAGGTATCCTCACAGTCACAGAAAGCTGGCATACCACAAAAAACTCATCCTTACAGCTCATGCATAAGACACGCCATACCACGAGATACGCATTAAAGGAAAGTTAATAGTGGCTTGAATAAGCTTCTAACCATTGACTATACCGGGGTCGTCACGTACAATAGTAGTACCAGCGTGTATCTTTTTGTATACACAGTGGAAACGCCCGACGTGTTGTATATGTTATATGCGCAAGCATTTGCCAGGTTTAAACCAGATAAGTTGAACAATTGCCCGCGCATACATGGGGCAGACATCTGCACCAGGCCGATTCGTTTATGTAGTTCGTTGACAGGATGACACCAGGCTACTGTTGTCGTAGCCTGAACCAACACAATTTTGTTGGCATCAGCCATGCGATCAACATGGCGTAAACTGCGAAGGAGGAACGACTGTGGGTATGTTACGGGTAATGTCACGGCGCGGCGATGACCGCCTTACCTGGGATGAACAGAAGATTCAAACAGGTGATCCCGAAGCAGTGGCGGCCGTCAGAGAGGCGGAACGGATCTTCGAACAAGAAAAGGCGAAGGGCGCGACAGCATTTCGTGTTGTCGATGGCAGTCCGGTACAACGCATAGATAAATTCGACGCCACGGCCGAACAGATAGTTCTGGTGCCACGAGTCGTTGGAGGATGAGCGCCGCGTCCCTGGTCATCTCTGTCCTGTGTTGGACAATCATTGCCTGCGCGATCACGCCGGTTGTGTGGCTGTTCTTACTGCCATATCTAAAAGGGTTAACGCGCGCGGAGCGACGGGCGACCAACCTGTTACGCGATATGCTCACTCCAGAGCAATTTCGCCAGCTTCTCTGGCGCGGCTATTTGGAGATACCGAGTCCAAGTGAGCCTCGATGGACATATCGCGTACCCAGGACAAAAGGTTATGTGCAGATCATAGAAGGTGGCCGTGCCGTCATGCGCTTATGCCTGCAACCCACCGAGTACCTACCCGACGCGGATGTTGTGGTATTGCACAAGCTCATGATTGAGGCAAATGAGGAAGTCTACTTACAGAAAGCAAACAAATACGCTTGCCGCGATTGAGAAGATAGGATAACTAAGCGTTTAGAACGCATTAGGCTACATGATGAGACGCGCCAGACAACCCTCATAGGGGCGTGATTGTTACGCCCCTACTTCTCTTTACACGTATTACTCCCCTTCATCGTCCGGTTCTTCAATCTGCACAATTTCCCGATGCCCATTCTGCTTGACGCAGGCATGAGGTCCTCCATCCAGAGGGGTGTGGCACAGAGGACAGACGGGACGCCCCGAAGTCACTACGGCTTGAATGGTACTGGAGAGATCCTGCGCCTGCTGTTGGGTGAAACCCACCTGGATCTGGTCTTCCTCGCTCATGGTAACTTCAGGCTCGCGACCGCTCTCCAGCGAGATATTCAGTGGAGTAATCAGCAGGGCGAATAGTGAATCTTGTTCATCGAAGCTCAGACGCATCTGACCCACCTGTACCTCGTAGTCGGGATAGCGCGAAAAGTCAGCAGGCATAGTCACCGCGGCCATAATCCCCCCCGCACGTGCCTCCGTCCGCAATATCTGACCCTCTGTAATCAGAGCCAGCGAACGATCTAACGCTTCGGCCAGACCGGACAACTGCTCTTTCTCCAGCCACATAATGGTTGAAGCCTCTCTATTCCGCGCGAAGATGCGGAAACGCCGCTGCCCTGGTTGACCGACAGCATCAGCACCAATAATAGATACACGTCCTAAATCTATACCCATTTTTCACCTCATCAATATCCACGAGCTGGATCATAACGATTGATCATTGGCTCTCCTGCCCGATAGCGCCGCAGATTGTTAGCAAACAGTTCGGTCAGACGCCGATCATAGTGCACACTATCACCCGAAATATGCGGTGTCAAAATAACGTTGGGCAGGGAAAATAGTGGACTACTCGCTGGTAATGGTTCCTCCTGTGTCACGTCCAGACCCGCACCGGCGATCCAACCTTCTTTTAAGGCCCGAATCAGCATCTTCTCATCGATGATCTGTCCACGAGCCACGTTGACCAGGTAGGCATGAGGCGGCATGGCGCGCAGCTCTGGTTCCCCGATCAACTTTTCCGTTTGCGGCGTCAAAGGTACAGATAAAACAACGTAATCGCTGTGCCGCAACATCTCCTGCAGGCGATCCATAGGGTACAGCTGGTCAACATCGGGATCGGTCATTCCAGGCTCAACGCTGCGGCGCGTCGCCAGCACGCGCATCCCAAAGGCGTGACCTAATTGCGCAATGCGCCGGCCAATACTGCCCAATCCCACAATACCCAGCGTCTGATCTACCAGTTCACGTCCACCAAGCTTATACCAGCCCGCGCTATGGGGCCACACATGGCGATCCTGTAAACGCACCATTTCGGGCCAGGTACGATTAAACATGAGCATGCTTCCGAACACATATTCCCCGATCGTTGAAGCGTGAATGCCCACAGCGGTTGTAACGATTACGCGATCAGGCTCATCTAAAATTCCTGACGGACGCAGGCCATCAACACCGGCGCCCGAAGCCTGCAGCCAGCGCAAATTAGGCGCGAGCGCACGCCAATTATTGGGAACCCAATATGAGCAAAGGATCTCAGCTTCTTTCAGACGCTCAAGAAACTCCTCCCTGTTAGCGATACATAGTACATCAGTTTTCCCCGCCTCACGCAAAATCGCCTGTGATGCTGTTGTAAACTGGAATGTACTGATAACTTTTCCGTAATCAGTCATACAACCTCCTATTGCGGTCTGGTGCGTTTCTTTATTGCCGCGCCAGCGTGATAGCCTCCTCATTCCAACCAAACCCTGCATGATGGCCATAACTGCTAGCAATACTATTATAAATGTCAAATGCTCTTTGCAGTATAGCAATCTTCACGTCTATTACGCCAGGGGCAGCCTATCACCGGCTCTCCAACCGCTTACTGCGTGTATTATATGATGCAATTCATATTTTTAACGCATACTTAACGCGTACAGACAAATGGTTATGATACAGTATAGTTATAAAGATGATCCCGCGCTAGCTGCGTTTCTTATGACATCTACCATATATCATCAACGTATCAACAATCCAATGGGTGCTTTACGCAAAGTAGTTTAGGGGGGCTGACGTGGAAACCACACAAAATTTTCTTCATTCTCCATCCACCGGAAATCAAAAAATCTGGCCCACAATGGGAAACCATCAACTGATTATTGTTACCCGCCTGCTACAGGCTATAGCAGGGATGCAAAATATTGATGAGCTCTTGCGGTGGTCGGCGAACATGCTAGCGCAGCGCCTGAACTTAGAGGTTGTACAGATCTGGACCTTTCAGGACGAGCGCTTCAAACGCATACCAATCGAGCTATGTACCACCGCCTGTTGTCAGCCCGACCTACCTGAACAGATAGTGATTAATGCTCATGTGGCTGAAGTAGCCAGGCGTCTTTGCAATGAACATTATACCGTCACTATACCACAAGTCACTGAAGCCGTCTTTTCGTCCCAGGCTGCCCGCCTGCTGACAAAATATAATCTCAATTACTGGGCCTGCTGTCAACTCACAAATAGTATCCCTATTCAGGCGATAACAGGCTTTCAATATCCACTGACCCGATTTAACCCTCCAACGCATACGCTGGTCTCCTTTTTTACACGTCAACCACCTGATCCACGCCTCATTACCACCATTGGATATATCATGGAACAGGTTATCGGGATCGCGCTTAATCGTGGTTTGCAACTGGCGGAAAAGCAGGTTCTGGTGCAGCCACCCGCGGGTACAGGAAGTAAAGACGCGCTCTTAATGAAGCTCGTTCCACAGCGTAACCGCGACAGCGAGGCCAACCATGGCAAACACATACAGGTCATCACCAGTCGCCAGGTGCGGCGCCTGTATCTCTCCATCGATGGACGCCGCAATCTGGCTAACCTGGCTGTATTGACACAATTGCATCAACATGATTTCCTGCTGGCTTTGCGTTCGCTCCTCACCCAGAAGCAGATCCAGCTCTATGAACCCGATGGACACTTCGTCGATGGCACAGCCGTCCTGAGCGTTCTCTAACGGACCATCTCTCACCTACTATCAAAATACAAAATACTGGCTCTGCAATGCTCACGGGTCATGTTTCCGTTGATGCATGCATCAACTCATCTGCGGTACCCAGAAGTTGTTTATTGGTGCGTTGGTGCAACAGGGGTGCGGATGCGCCCCTGTTGCACCAACGCACCAATAAATAAATCAGTGCGGCCGCGCATGCGGACGCCTGTGCGGGGGTGCTCACGAAGCCCTGCAACACGAGAAAAAAACCATTTTTAAAAGTGGAAAAAAGTCAGCATTCTCACGCTCCTTAAAAAGTGTATCTAGTGTTGCAACTGGTTCGTTCCCTGTGCTATAATCCGACTGGTATTATTGAGAAGAAAAAATGGGACCAAAAGGATGAAACAGAAACCGCCTTCCCCGACAGTGTTAAGTACGTTGGGGGCGCTGAGCGGCATGGGTTTTACTGTAGCCGTCCCCATCGCCCTTGGAGCCATCCTGGGAAACTACCTCGATGGCCTTCTTCATACCGGACCATTACTCATACTTCTCGGGCTGCTGCTTGGCCTGATTTCGGGAATTTATGGAGCATACCGTTTATATAAGAGCGTCTTTCAATAGGCCAAACGGATCCCCTAAGCACATCGAACCAGACCTGGCAGGGCTCGGCACATAGGGAGGAAAGCCGAGTGAATCTGTGGAGACTTCCAAATATCACGATTGCCCCGGAAGTAGTAATTCCTGGCACGTGGATCACTAACACTCTGCTCTGTACTTGGATTACTATTATTTGCCTGGCCGTGATACTTTTCTTTGGTATGCGGCGTCAAGACCTTGTCCCACGAGGGATGCAAAACGCACTCGAATGGGTAGTCGAGTTCTTGCAAAATCTGGTAGAGAGTGTCGCAGGTAAAGAGAAAGGAAAGAAATTCTTTCCTCTCGTTTTTACATTCTTTATCTTCATTGTACTCGCGAACCTGCTTGACGTTATTCCTGGTGTTGATACAATTGGTACCATTCACTCTGAAAAGGCTGGCGCGGCTATCACTGGCCCGTTCCTCTTCGGTGATGCGTCCAACCAGATTATCCCCTGGATCCGCCCCGCGACAACAGACCTGAACCTGACTCTGGCGATGGCGCTGGTGTCGGTGGTGGTAACCCAGATTATGGGCTTCTCTATGCTCGGCTTCGGAGAGCAGATCAGCAAGTATCTGAACTTCAGGGCGATCAAAGAGAAGGGGGCAATGGGTTTTGTTGACTTACTGGTCGGCCTGCTTGAAATTATCAGTGAGATCGGACGTTTGATCTCTTTCTCCTTCCGTCTCTTTGGTAATATCTTTGCCGGTAGCGTGCTGCTCGCGGTATTCGCCTACCTGCTCCCGGTCGTCGCCAATATCGTCTTTATCCCGTTTGAAATTTTCGTAGCGGTCATCCAGGGCTTTGTTTTCGCCTTCTTGACCTTGCTCTTCATGCAGGTTGGTACAACCAGCCATGCCGCCCACCACGATGAGGGTGAACATGGCATACACCATGAGTATGAGGGCAGCGCTGCCGCCCACTAATATGGGCAAATGGCGCATCAATGAGTTTGCTTCTCGCAGAAATTCCTGCGATTGCATAAACAACCTTAATTCATCAATTACACAACACATTCGTCCTTAAGGAGGATTTTTAATCATGAATCTTGCTCCACTCGCAGCTGCTCTTGCTATCGGTATCGGTGCTATCGGACCTGGCCTGGCCATTGGTATTCTGGCCGCTAAAGCGATGGAGGCCATCGGCCGCAATCCTGAGGCAGCTCCTGTTGTACAGACCAACATGATTCTGGCTATCGTGTTCGCTGAAGCTATCGCTATTTATGCTCTGGTAGTCGCCTTGCTGATCAAGTTCATCCCTTAAGTAATACTTCCTGTTTCGTACCGTATAGTGGAGACGTAGTGCGTCCATTCTGTTTCCCCCTCTTCTCACATACCAGTCAGGAGAGAGACAGGCGATGCCACGTCTCCGCCTTACGTACGGGATATTCCATGTATTACTTTTGATGAAAGGAAGCGCTATCGTGAACATAACACTCACACTTGCATCAGTCGCTGCGGCAAGCGCCGAGTCGCCCAGTGGTCTTGGAGCACTAGGCATTAACACCTGGGCCTTTATTTCGCAGCTTGTTACCTTCCTCATCGTTCTCTGGGTCATCTGGAAATGGGTCCTGCCAGCGCTACAGCGCACCCTGGAAAAGCGGCAGGCGCTCATCCGAGAAGGCATCGAAAACGCTGAGCAGGCCAAGCGCGATCTGGCAGAGGCCGCCCAAAACGCTGAACAGATCATCCTGGATGCCAAGCGCCAGGCTCAGGATACCATTGAACGCGCGACTAAAAATGCTCAACAGATCGCCCAGCAGATTGAGACCGAGGCGCGTGAGCGCGCCGAGAAGATCAGCCAGCAGCAGATCGCTCGCATCCATCAGGAAGCCAATCGTGCTCGCATGGATCTGAGCCGCGATGTCATCAACCTTTCCATCGAGGCCGCCAGCAAAGTTATCAGCCGGTCAGTTGATAGCAACGACAACCGCCGCTTGGTCGAAGAGTTTGTCACGGCTAGTGACCAGGCGAGGAATAACTAATGCTTAAAGGAGCGATCGCACGCCGCTATGCAGGAGCAATGTTCGACCTGGCGCGCAAGCAGAATACGTTGGACCGTACCCGTGATGACGTCAAGGAGATCGCCGAGCTGTTTAAGCAGCGCAAGCTGGCCTATCTGCTCCGCGAACCCAAGATTCCTGCCAGGCGCAAGGAGAATGCTTTACGCCAGGCTTTAGCCTCACAGGTGCTGCCAACATCGCTCAATCTTGCCCTGCTCATCGTCCAGCGTGAACTGGTCGAGGTGATGCCAAATATCGCCATCGAGTTCGAACGGCTCGTGCTTGACTATCGCAATCAGGCAGTCGCAGAGGTTACAACGGCAGCGCCGATAGACGATGCTCAAAAAGATATCGTCAGGAAAGCGCTTGAGCACAAGACTGGCAAACATATAATCATGCATTCTCGGGTTGACCCGAGTATCTTAGGTGGTGTTGTCGCCCGCGTTGGTGATGAAATCATCGATGGCAGCGCCCGCAATCGCCTGCATATCCTGCAGCAGCAATTGCTCTCCGGTGTTACCACGACCAGCAATAGCGGCGACGAGTTTGCTTCCGAGGATTTTGCCCAACCGGCAAACCTCTAGCGAATGCGGCCGCGACAACATCCGACTCTGCTCCACCTCGATCTTAAATACAGGTATATGGAGGTCGGGAACACTAGCAATATGATGTAGACCCCCGTATCAATGTCCACCTGAACAGAGTTCGAATGAACCGGATTGACACCTGATACGTGTCAAAACCTATTAGCATATAACGACTATATAACAAACAGTAAAAAGCCACTAGGAAACACTAGGAGGAACACGATGGCATCTTGGGCTGATGAAATCAGTGCCATCATAGAGAAAAACATCGCTGGCTTCGGTACAGATACCACCTCGACCGCCAGTGTCGGTACCGTTATCGCGGTACAGGACGGTGTCGCCCGTATCTACGGCCTGCAAGATGTGAAGTATCTTGAGTTGGTAGAATTTCCCCGTACAGGACTCTATGGCATGGCCTTTAACCTTGAAGAGGAAGCGGTCAGTTGCCCGATCCTGGGTGATTATACACAGATTCGTGAAGATGATGAGGTCCGCACGACCGGGCGCATCATCGAGGTTCCGGTTGGTGATGCCCTGCTCGGTCGCGTCGTCAATCCAATCGGTCAGCCTCTCGACGATCGCGGTCCTATCACAACCGATAAGACTCGCCCGATCGAACGTGTCGCCCCTGGCGTGATTACTCGCCAGTCGGTAAACCAGCCGGTACAGACCGGTATTAAAGCTATCGATAGTATGATTCCGATCGGCCGTGGTCAGCGTGAGTTGATCATTGGTGACCGCCAGACTGGTAAGACCGCTGTCGCCCTCGACACGATCATCAACCAGAAGGGCAAGAACCTGATCTGTATCTACGTGGCTATCGGTCAGAAGAATTCTTCGATCGCCCGTACCCGCGCTATCCTGGAAGAGTATGGCGCGATGGAATATACAATCATCGTTGCTTCGGGCGCTTCCGACCCCGCTCCATTGAAGTATATCGCCCCCTATGCCGGTTGCGCGATTGGCGAAGAGTTTATGGAGACCGGTCGCGATGCCTTGATCGTTTATGACGATCTGACCAAGCACGCTGAGGCATACCGCAACATTTCACTGATCATTCGCCGCCCTCCGGGACGCGAAGCGTATCCCGGTGATGTATTCTACCTGCACTCCCGCTTGCTGGAGCGCGCCGCTCGCCTGAACAAAGATTATGGCAATGGTTCTCTGACCGCGCTGCCAATCATTGAGACCAAGGCGAACGACGTTTCGGCCTATATCCCGACCAACCTGATCTCGATCACTGATGGCCAGATCTTCCTGGAGACCGACCTTTTCAATGCTGGTCAGCGCCCCGCCCTGAATACCGGTATCTCGGTGTCTCGCGTGGGTAGTAGTGCCCAGACGAAGGCCATGAGCCAGGTTGCCGGTACGTTGCGTCTGGACCTGGCCCAGTTCCGTGAATTGGAAGCTTTCTCTCAGTTCGCGTCAGACCTGGATAAAGCTACCAAGGCTCGTATCGATCGCGGTCGCCGTATCCTGGAAATCCTGAAGCAGCCACAGTATCAGCCTGTCTCTGTTATCCGTCAGGTTATGATCCTTTATGCAGTAACCAACGGCCACCTGGATGAGGTACCTCTGAATAAAGTGAGCGAGTGGGAAGCTGGCTTCTATCGCTTCATGGATGCTAACTACCAGGATCTTCAGAACGATCTTATTGCTTCCTCGGTTGAGGGCCGCAATAAGATGAGCAAAGAGCAGCTGAACAAATTGGGCGCAGCTATTGAAGACTATCAGAAGACGAGCGCCCCACGAGAAGAGCAGAAGCGCTAGGAGGCAGATAGATGCCATCAACCCGAGAAATTCGGCAGCGCATACGATCAGTAAAAAATACAGCGAAGATTACCAAAGCCATGCAGATGGTGGCGAGTAGTAAGATGCGACGGGCACAGGAGCGAGTCGAACAGGCTCGCCCCTTCGCCGATCAGATCCGTGAGCTCGTCTCACGCCTGGCGACGGCAGCCGCGAACGGCAATGAGGACCTGGCTGAAGATCTGGCATTGTTGAAGCAGCGTCCAGTGAGGAATATTGGCATTGTGCTGATCTCTCCTGATCGTGGCCTCTGCGGTGCCCTGCCTTCAAACATCAATCGCCAGGCCGCCCTGACGGCCCGTAACGAGAGCCAGCGTCTCTCGGCACAGGGCCGGAGCCCGGACGTAGAATACATCGCCGTTGGTCGCAAGGGTCGCGATTTCGTTGTCCGCAACGATCTCGGTCTGGCTGCGGAATTTACCAACTACGGTGATCGCCCGGGCATCGCTGACGCCAGCGCCATCGCACAGGTGGCTGTGGATGCCTTCCTGAAAGGGGAGGTCGACGTTGTATACCTGGTCTATGCCAAATTTGTAAATACAGTAACACAGACACCGGTAACCGTGCAGTTGCTGCCCGTCCAACCACCTGAAAAGCAGGAAGAGGAAGAACAGGCGAAGGACACTACAGAGTATATTTACGAGCCCGATGAGCAGACGATCTTTAAGGCGTTGCTCCCACGCTATGTAGATATTCAGGTCTATCAAGCCTTGCTTGAGGCCGTCGCCAGTCAGCAATCCGCGCAGATGGTTGCCATGAAAAACGCGACTGATAACGCCAATGAACTGATTCAGGATCTCACCTTGACGTATAACAAGGTTCGCCAGGCTGCTATCACAACCCAGATCCTTGAAGTGGTAGCTGGTGCTGAAGCGCTCTAATGAGATGTCTGGGCAGGGGGCAAGCGTAAAGACCCCCCTGCGATGGAGAAACACATGACAGTAACACAAACAGGCACAAAGGGAAAAATTGTGCAGGTACTGGGGGCCGTGGTAGACGTAGAGTTCCCCCAGGATCAGCTCCCTGAAATTTATAACCAGGTCTTGACTCGCCCGAATGGTGCCGATCAGGATCTGACCCTTGAGGTCGAGCAGCACCTGGGTAATAACTGGGTACGCTGCGTGGCTATGGGTCCGACCGATGGCTTGCAGCGTGGGACCGACGCCTACGATACCGGCTCACCCATTAGCATGCCAGTTGGTCCTGAGACGCTGGGCCGTATCTTCAACGTGCTGGGTCACGCAATTGATAACAAGCCAGAGGTCGAGGGGACCGCTCGCTATCCTATCCACCGCCATGCCCCCGACCTGGAAGACCAGTCTTCCAATGTTGAGCCATTTGAGACCGGCATTAAAGTTATCGACCTGATCTGCCCTTTCATGAAAGGTGGTAAGGTTGGTGCCTTCGGTGGTGCCGGCGTGGGTAAGACCGTCGTTATTCAGGAATTGATCAATAATATCGCTAAAGGTCATGGTGGCTATAGCGTTTTCGCCGGCGTGGGTGAGCGCACCCGCGAAGGCAACGACCTGTACCATGAAATGCAGGAAGCCAATGTTATCGACCGCCTGGCCATGGTCTTTGGTCAGATGAACGAGCCTCCCGGCTCACGTCTGCGCGTGGCCCTGAGCGGTCTGGCTATCGCGGAATACTTCCGTGACGAAGAGCATAAAGACGTTTTGCTCTTTATCGACAACATCTTCCGCTTCACCCAGGCCGGTGCTGAGGTGTCCGCCCTGCTGGGTCGTATGCCATCCGCTGTAGGCTATCAGCCCAACCTGGCTGAGGAGATGGGTGAGCTGCAGGAGCGCATCACCTCGACCAAAGAGGGTTCGATCACTTCGATGCAGGCCGTCTATGTGCCCGCCGACGACTACACCGATCCCGCGCCTGCCACCACTTTCGCCCACCTGGACTCTACCATCGTGCTGGAGCGCTCGATCGCGCAGAAGGGCATCTATCCCGCGGTAGATCCTCTGGCCTCTACCAGCCGCATCCTTGATCCTCAGGTTGTGGGTGACGAGCATTATAACGTGGCTCGTGGCGTTCAGACCGTGCTGCAGCGCTATAGAGAACTGCAGGATATCATCGCTATCCTGGGTGTCGATGAGCTGTCAGACGATGATAAATTGCTGGTTGCTCGCGCCCGTAAGCTGGAGCGCTTCTGCTCACAGCCCTTCACCGTTGCTGAGGTCTTCACCGGCCTGCCAGGCAAATATGTGAAGTTGCAGGATACCGTGCGCAGCTTTAAAGCCATCCTGGATGGTGAGGTTGATAACATTCCCGAGAGCTACTTCCTGTCACAGGGCGCGATCGAGGACGTTATTGCCGCTCACGATGCCGATCAGAAGAAGGGTTAAGCCATGGCGACACGCAATACACTGCATGTCGAGGTGGTAACCGCGGAGCGTGAGCTCTATAATGGCGAAGCCGATATCGTGGACGCACCTGGATCAGAGGGGCAGCTGGGCATTTTGCCCGAGCATGCCCCCCTGCTGGCCCTGCTGGGACCCGGACCCCTGCAGATCAAGTTGCGCGGAGAGGAGAATATCTTTTTCGTCTCTGGCGGCTTTCTGGAGGTCTCTCACGATCGAGTCACCGTTCTGGCCGATACGGCTGAAAACGCGGCGGAGATCGACCAGGCTCGCGCAGAGGAGGCTCGTCGCCGGGCACAGGAGCATCTGGAGCAGACACGCTCAAATAGTGAGCGCGCCGAGTTACAGGCAGCATTGTTGCGCGCCATCAACCGCCTGAAGGTGGTGGAACTGGCTCGCCGCAGTGGTCGTGTTCGCTAGCCGGCAGACACTTCGATACAAGACAAGAGCTACTTAGAGCACAAGAAGGCGGCGCTGATAACATATATCAGCGCCGCCTTCACTATGTCTGCTAGAAGTTTCCGCTTGAGCCTCCACCGAAATCGCCACCGCCACCACCTCCGCCGAAGTCTCCACTTGAGCCTCCACCAAAGTCGCCACCACCTCCAAAACCACCATCTCCTCCGCCAAAGTCTCCACTCGCTCCTCCGCCAAAGTCTCCACCCCCACCGAAGCCACCATCTCCGCCATTGCCAAAGTCTCCACTCGCTCCTCCGCCAAAGTTTCCACCCTGGTCATAGCGTTCAGCATCACGTTCACCCTGAGCTTTACCGAGCTCGTAGCCAGCCAGTCCACCTGCAGCCGCGCCCAGTCCACCTGCGGCCCACGGATTCATGCCCTGATTCTGCGGGGGATAAGGCCCCTGGTAGTTAGGGGGATAATTGCCCCCATAGGGCTGGTTATAAGGCTGATTGTAGGGCTGGTTATAGCCAGGCTGACGATTGAAGAGGCCACCACCGCCACCACGGCGGCGACGTGCAAAGGCAAAGGCCGCGATGATAGCCAGGGCGATCAGGCCAACACAGCACAGCGTGCCTCCGATGGAACTGCCAGCGCCACCACCAACGCCTGGAATAAACGAGTTGCTACCATTCAGTGAGCCATTCAGTGAGTTGATGGCCGCAACAGTAGCATTGGTATAGTTCCTGCTACCCTTCATTTCATTAATGAACGCATTCGTGGCATCATTGTACTGGCTGGAGGAGAGGCCAACGTTCTTTCCACCGACGATCGCCACATGACTTCTGTTAAACGCCAGTACAATCAAGTTCGGGCTCTTGATATTATTCTTGGCAGTCTGATCAAATGCTGAATTCGACAGCGTCGAGTTAACCGCATAGATATCAATTGGCCTGGATAATGACGAGGCCGCGCTGCGCACCTGCGATTGGTTCAAAACCCCCGCGTTATCGTAAATGTTGACGGAATTAGCCAGTGCAGCCGTGGCTGTGAGCGTTAACAGGCACAAGGCAGCAAAAATCGCGATAAATCCTTTGCTCGACTTCCCCACAAAGGAGCCTGAAGATGTCTTGCCCATAATATTCCTTCCATCGGCACGTTCTGAAACATGGAAAACCTGAATGACAAACCTGCAGTAAGGCTTCAAGTGCAACCATTGCTTCGAAAGCTATACGTTTGTTTGGACGCATATACAGCTATGCCATCAAATCACAGCTACGTGAGATAAACGGCTCAACGCTGGCGATTTAGCTCATCATTGGCTGTGGTTTCATTATAATTACGATTAACGTCCGCCCGTGTTGTGGTATTTTGATCAACCCTGGTTTTCTCGTTGCGCGCCTGCGTATCAGGAATCGGATCAACGCGAGATGTCACCTTGTTACCGGCGTTACGCGACCGATACATCGAGACCCCGATCAGGATAATCGCTGCAATAAACAACACCACGAGTACGCCAATAAATATATTCAGCACACCTGCCATGATATTTCTCCTTTTGCCGGCTCACCATTTCTTTTATAGTTGGTACAACAGGTGCGCGTGTGCGGGGACGCTCACGTACCCCATATGGCGCAAGCCTGATACACTCTTCACAGGCATTAGCCTGCTACTCTTACTATACTCAAGTACACGAGAAAAACCGTGTATTAGATACACAACAATAGCGCCCCCGACATGCTACAATAAAAAACACCAACCTTTGGTCATATATTATCGTGGGAGAGTGAAATTACATGAGCATGACATCCGCGGGTCGTAAACACCCGTTCGTTTTGATTATTATGGATGGCTGGGGCATCAATCCACGCAAAGAGGGCAACGCCATTGCCCTGGCGCATACGCCTAACATTGATAAAATTGCACGCGAATGGCCTCATACTGCCGTGAGGACTTCCGGGGCAGCGGTGGGCCTGCCCGATGGTCAGATGGGCAATTCAGAGGTGGGACACCAGAATATCGGTGCGGGCAAGCGTGTGCTGCAGGACTATACGCGTGTCAGCGAGTCCATTCAGGATGGGAGCTTCTTTCAAAATCCGGCCTTCCTGGAGGCGATCAAACATGTCAAGAAGAATCAGTCACAGCTCCATATCTGTGGCCTGCTCGGCAATGGCGGCGTTCACGCCCATGAGACACATCTAGAGGCTCTGCTGCGCCTGGCCACAATGCATGATATCGAACGCGTCTATATCCATGCCTTCACTGATGGCCGCGATACGTCTCCCACGGGAGGTCTGGAGTTTATGCAGCGGCTGGAAGCCCGGGCCAAAGAGATTGGTGGCGATCATCCGGCGAGGGTAGCGACGGTGACGGGACGCTACTATGCGATGGATCGAGACAACCGCTGGGAACGCACAGGAGCCACGTATTGGGCTATGACAAAGGGTGAGGCTACTCAGCATGCCACCTCCGCTCTGGTGGCTATCCAACAATCCTATGACGCTAAAGTGACCGATGAGTTTATTTTGCCAACCGTAATTATGGAGGATAATCGTCCTGTCGCGACCGTGCAGGCGGGCGATGCGGTCATCCATTATAACTTCCGCCCCGATCGGGCGCGCCAGCTCACCAAAGCCTTTGTGATGGCGGATCTTCCACCACAGGCCGAAGGCAAGTTTGATCGTGGTCCTCGCCTGGCGGACCTGGCATATGTGATGATGACGCAGTACGAGGAAGGGCTGGATGCTCAGGTCGCCTACCGCGCCGACGAGGTAGAGATGCCACTGGCACGAGTAATCGCTGAACAGGGCATGTCGCAGTTCCATACCGCCGAGACCGAGAAATACGCGCACGTGACCTTCTTTATCAACGGACGCCGCGAGGTCCCCTTTAAAGGCGAGGATCGTATCCTGGTCCCCTCTCCCAAGGTCCCAACCTATGATCTGCAGCCGGAGATGAGCGCTGCCGGCATTACCGATACGGCGGTCGAACACATCCGCAGCGGCCAGTATGATCTCATTATTATGAACTATGCCAACGCGGATATGGTCGGCCATACAGGCGTTATCGAGGCCACCATCAAGGGCGTCGAAGCCGTAGATAAAGGCGTCGGCCGGATCGTCGAAGCGACGCTGGCAGCAGGCGGAAGCGCTCTGATCACCGCCGACCATGGCAACGCGGAACAGTTGATCGAGTATGATACCGGCAAGCCCTTTACAGCCCACACAACCTATCCTGTACCTCTCTACCTGGTTTCGCCCCGCTTCGCCGGAGCGAAATTGCGCACCGACGGTATTCTGGCCGATGTCTCCCCCACCGTCTTGCAGGTCATGAATATTCCTCAGCCAAAGGATATGCAGGGCCGCTCGCTCATTTTACCTTCTTAATGCAGAAGAGGGTATCAGACACCCTTTTTACTGGCGTGCGGCCGCATGCGCGGCCGCACGCGTTTTTTGTTATGAGTCATCCCGGATTTTTGAAAAATCTGCAAAACAGGTTCAGCGCTCCCAAAGCGGGTGGTGCAGGAGGGCGGCGAGCCCTCCTGCCGGGGTGTGGGGCAAGCATGCTGGGGGCATGATAGTCCCCAGCATGCTTGCCCCACACCCCGGCAGGGAGAACCCTGCACCCCGGTTTTGGGAACTTTTTCAAAAGTTCGGGATGACTCATAACCTATAGAAGCCAGCACAGCAGGCGGATGTGCCCCTGGTGTCAAGCATATAGAAGCCGGCACAGCAGGCGGATGGGTCCCTGGTTGCTAACGGCCTAACAGATGCGTTCAATCAGGGTAAGCGGCACGGTGGAGAACGAACCATCGTCGAGTCGTAGACGCGCGGCCCGCGCACGCAGACCAGACGCAAAGACCTGCTCATAGGAGTAGAAGTAATCGATCATGCCAACCGCGCCATTGCGCGCTCCCCCACATACGCGCACCTGCGCGCCCAGCGCCAGGGTGCTATCGGGCCGCACAGCCTGCCATTCTTTGTCGATCTCGGCCAATGGGATCGAAATAACCAGCTCTGGAAAGTAATTATGGGTCAGTGAGGTCGTGCCGGAGAGCAAACCGATTGAACCCTGATAGTGCGTGAGAAGGTTCATGGTGTGGACTGGCATATTGGAGGAACCGATACCCTCAGTCAACATCAATGTCAGGGGAGGTAATTGCTCCAGCGCCTGCTCCAAAGCGGTCAGCTTAAGCAGGTGGAGATAGTCAGCGCGCAGAAAACCTTCAAGGTCACGCAGGGCGACACTGCTGGCAATCACACCAACGACGCCCGAATTGAGGGCCTGGTGCAGCAGACTAAAGGTCAGGGGTCCAGGAACAATCAAAATAGCTCCAGGAGGAATGGCCTGAACATAAGCATATTGATTGTGGGGCTGCCACATCGTGAGAACGCCCGCCACCTGCTTACCCGCGCCAAGCGCGCCCTGAATCACGGCCGCATGGCTCTCAATCACCACTCCTCCGCGTGAGGTAAAGCCGACAACGCGCCCATGCAGGCCAGCGGGGATATCAGAGGAGAGGCCAGGAGAGGAAGGCGTGCCTTGCGCGCGCCCCTCCTGCTCTATCTTTCTTGAGGATGCGGTCAGGCGAAGGACGGGTTGATCCGGCACCACCTCCTGACCACGGTAGACTAATGGGACGCCCCTGACTCGATATCCACCGGGCCAGCGCTCTCGTTTGACGATCAATCGCGGAAGAACAGACCACCCTGCAGGATAGACCATGGCAGGAACCTCCCATTATTGTGATCTTCCCACTTACGCCCCTTACGCCCCTAGCGCCTGTGACCATTGCAGCAGACGTGCCTGGCGCTCAGTGTCATCTCCTGGAAGAACCAGCGGACGACCACGGGCATCAATGATCAGCCCGATCAGGCCACCATCGATCTCTTCGGCGGCGCGCGCGCGTTCACCGGGTCCAAGCCCAACATCTACCGTCGGAGCGGGGAAAAGTGTTAGCAGGGCTTGCTCGTTTATCTGTAAGGGGATAACCTCGATGGAACCTCCCATGACATCAACGTTCAATTGCCTGCCATTACTATATTCTACCCCTACCCGCACGGCCAGCTGACCCTGTTGGACATTCCCAAAGGGAATAACACAGGTCCCGAGCCGATGCGAGACCGCGTCATTCTCATTGACCTGCACAGCCATTACCGGGGCCACGGTAGCCACAGCCCCCAGTTGTGAAATCAGCATGGTGCTATCAACCACCAGAGAGGTAACGCCACGTGGCTGGAGCGCGTCCAGCAACATCATCGCGATCTGCCCATACTTTGGTGCATGTGATAAAACACCACCTGTAGCCAGGACCAGGTCGGTATCCGGCAACTCCAGGTGACTGCTCTTGCGCGCCGCCTCCACTGTTAGAGAGATCGCTTCGCGAGCAAATGCCTGCATCAACGCCAGTTCGCGTCCATCCGTCGGCAAGGTTTGAGGATGCAACATGTGGTTGAGCACAAATTGCCGTACCTCATCCTCTGAAATAAGAAATGGCAGCCAGCGCGTAATGCGCTGCAGGCCAACCTTTTGCAGTATATCGCCAATGTTGGGACCAACGCCGATGCCGCTATTGACCATGGGAATAAATTCTCCCTGCTCGCCCGCCATCATCACAGCGGTGGTACTTCCACCGACATCAACAGCTGTGACATTCATCATGTAGTGCTGGGCCAGGAAGCGCACCAGGCTACTTAAAGAGGTGGCGGAGGCAACAGGATTCACCCCGGACCAGTTACGTACGCGCTCATAACCGGGAATCTGTTGCAGCCCCTCGCGCTCGTGCAGCGAACCGATAGCCGCGCTCACGGGACCCAGTTGGGCCGAGTTGGTTAATGGCTCCACCCTCGTAACATCCGCAACGTTTTGTAGCATGCGGCGTACCGCCTCTACATACTGCGGAGCTCCGGCATAGACAACCGAATAGCGCCTGGATGATCCGTCAGAGGAGGTCCCACTCCCCTGCTGAACCGCTTCTCGCGCATGGTTAATCAACAGCTGGCAGGCCTCTTGCAGAGGCGTAGGGCCAGCGGGGCCATCGGCACTTCCGATAATAAGGGCCGCCTGCGGCTGCAATTCACGCAGGCGTGCCTGTTGTCGTTCCCATTCCTGGGAAACACGCTCCTGCGTCCAGCCACCACCAGCGCCGGATACGCCTACAGCCGCAGGTGTGGTCGCGGCCAACTGCGCGGGGGAAGGGATCGCCTGCACCTGGGCATACAGGCCTGAAACGGCCTGTGCAGATAAATTTTCTAATTCGGGGGTAACCGCCCCCAGAGCGGCAACACGCAGGGGGTCACCCGCACTCACCGTCGCGATAAAAATATCGACGCCATCTCCGTTTGCCTGCTCAGGAGAAATAACATGCTTCTCCTCAACAAATTTGCGACCCGTCACAAATTCGACCACATTGATAGCATGAATAATACCTTCCGAGAGGTCTTCAAGCGGGGGCTTAATCGTTGATGGCGCCTCTCCACGCGCCATCAACCGATATTGACCTTCAACCAGGCCAAAGAGCGAGACCTTGGTAAAAACCGCCCCACAATCAGCAACCAGCAGGGAATTAGGAGTCACTGAGTTCTGTGCTGGACCCTGTCCACCCTCTGGATAGGGTTGTGTATACATTTCCGGTATCCTTCTTCTCTCAGACTAACGAGAAAGCCATTCGCGAATTGCCTCAAACAATCCACGTTTTTTGTTACTTTTCTGATCGCTGGTGCTATCAGGTGAGGCCGATGAAGCCTGCGATCCATAAGCGTTGCCTGCATAGGGAGAACCAGCATTTACACCAGTTTGACCACCCATTGAAGGATTAGCACCCATGCCTGGATTCCCTTGTCCCTGGCTGCTACCAGGGTAAGCATTGCCATACGTGCCCGATAGGCTATTGCCGGCGCTATAGTTCTGAGGGAATACGCCACTGGTGCCCGTTGGTGTGTTGGGGATCGATCCAGAAGCTGGCATGCCACTCAGGCTGTTCTGTGACATTCCCGGCTGACCCATAGCACCGGGCTGATTCCATTGGCCCGACTGGCCTGACGGCGCATAACTGCCAGCCTGTCCGGGCTGACTGTACGGAGCTCCCTGCCCGGTTTGCGCTTGCCCCGTATAAGGGGGCTGCACACCCGAAGGGTTCTGCCCATAAGCCTGCGGTTGAGATTGCCCTGGCTGCCCTCCCTGTTGCTGCACTGGATAATTGGGGGTCGCGGAGGCAACACCCAGCATCGAAGCAAACACATTGGCGGCCAGCTCACTGCTCTCGCTCGGATTGACCTCATTACGGGGACGGCTAGGGACGCGCATATTGTCCGGCCTTGGAGGCACTCCATAGCCTGACGGTCGTGATCCTGGTCCCTGTGGCTGACCGGCGGTTCCCGGCTGACCACCAGAGGAGCGCAACCATTCTGGCAGCGAGTTTGGATCAATAAAGGAAGCCGCCGATAGCTGCCCCCCCTGTTGAGGCATCGAATTGGCTGGAGGCGTCTGCATCGGGGCTTGCATACCAGATGGCGTCTGTCCCCCGGCAATCGGCCATACAGAACCGGATTGACCCTGATTCCAGTCAGGTTGTGCAGGCGCTTGCGCCGGCCAGGCGGGCTGCTGCGGTGTAGGGACCACCGGATTATTGGCTCGCGGCTGCTGGCCTGAACCTTGAGCACCCTCGCGCAACCACGATGGTAACGAATCCACATCTAACAACGAAGATGCAGAGAAACCATTCTGACCGCCGCTAGCGGCTGGAGGAGTCTGATTGATCGCACTGGCGTTTGAGTTTGCGCCCGCGTTGGTTTCGCGTCCGGCTGGCTCATTTTGCGGCTGCATCCAGGATGGCAGGGACTGCTGATCCACCAGATCACGGGCCGAAAATCCAGGTGTAACCGTCGGGGATGCAGGCGGTTCAGCCGGCCTCATCGGGGGCTGCGGAGTCTGATTTATCGCGCTTGCACCCGCGTTGGTTTCGCGTCCGACCGGTTCATTTTGTGGCTGCATCCAGGATGGCAGGGACTGCTGATCTACCAGGTCGCGGGCCGAAAATCCAGGGGCTACCGTCGAGGACGCAGGCGGTTCAGCCGGCCTCGCCGGAGGCTGCGGAGCGGCTGGCGCAGGATTTGGCCGGGGAGCCGCAGATGACGACTGCAGCGTGCGCATCCAATCCGGTACGTTATCAGGTTGCACCAGACTGGAGGCTGCAAGACCGTTTGGAGAGGGCTGAGGAGACGTGCCAGATGACGCCCCCTCCTGCATCCAGGATGGTAATGATTTTTCATCAATTAATGATTGCGCTGTAATCCCCTGTGGCGGAACATTTCCGCCAGGCACGCCTTGATCAGGAAACTGATTGGGCTGAGCAGAAGCAGGCGAATTGGATGACATATTATCACGCGCATCCCCACGTTCTGAGCGCATCCAGCTTGGAAGGGCCCCATCATCAACCAGATCAGCCGGGGAAAAATTCGGGACATTATTCGCAGGGGGCGCTGCTGGCCGCTCACCGGCACGCAACGACTCCAGCCAGGCTGGTAACTCTGGCTGGTCCTGGAAGCCCATGCTCTGGGCGGGTCCATTATTAACCATGCCAGTGAGTGGGGCGCCACATGCCTGACAAACTGTGCCGGCAGGGGTCATTTTTCCACAGCGGTTACACTTGATCACTTTTACTCCTCGCTTTCGTCAGGCCTCATTCTTGGCAGTGTATCACTCTTTTTCCAGCTTGACAACGATCATGATTTACAGGATAAAACATGCTGATATGATACAATACGCAGGATATTGTTTATTCCAAAAGTACTACATAGGTGGAATATATTTATGCGTGAGCAGACACATGATTGGGGAGGAGTTGTTTATACATCTCCTCCACGTATATGCCTTACTCTCCCGCTTCCCCCGAGCATCAATGAGCAATACGCCACTGTCAACGGACATCGCGTCAGTACGCAGGTTGCCCGTGGCTTTAAGCGCACAGTACGAAGCGTACTGCGGCAGCTTGAAAGGCAGGGACAGATCTCGCAGGCCCTGGGCAAGCAATTTCAACAAAGCCACCTGGCTCTCCTGCTGGATTGCTACTTTACTACACCTTTACGGAGAGACCTTGATGGCGGACTCAAAATTACGCAAGATGCTATCTGTGAAGGATTGGGGATCAATGATAATCGCGTGGTAGATATTCATTTAATGAAACATATTGACCCGCTCCACCCTCACCTCTATGTCGAATTGGAGGCGATAGACGACTGGCAATTTGACAAAGAATATGTACTTCTGAGCTAAAGATTATAGACTACTATACTTGTATTTGCACCACGCCTTCTTTAAGATAAAACCAATAACACTCGACTTCTGTAACAAAACTGGACCCAAATTTCAATGAGGTACTATATATGCAGACGTTTTTCACTTCTATAATGCAAGCTATAGGCGTCAGCCCAGGATCTGGCAAGCCCACAAAGAAGGTGAGCAGACAACGCTTATTCTCTGGTCTGCTCTTAAGTAGCGGCATTGGCTGGTTGGCCTATCGCAGGCGCTCATTGAGCGGCAGTGGAGTAGCTGGCGCGATCGCGACTGGCACCACTATCTTTGGTCTGGGTGGCCTGGGCTGGGGGCTTTCCCTTATCTTCTTTTTCGCCTCTTCCAGTCTTTTTTCACATTTTCGAGCCACTGACAAAGAACGTACGGCCGCCGATAAGTTTAGTAAGGGATCGCGGAGGGACCTGGCCCAGGTCGGAGCCAATGGCGGCGTGGCTACGGTCATGGCCATGGGCTACGGTCTGAGCCAGCAACCAGTCCTACGCGCAAGCTTTGAAGCAGGCTTTATCGGCGCCATGGCCACAGCCAATGCCGATACCTGGGCAACAGAACTGGGCGTACTCAGCCAGCATCCTCCACGCTTAATCACGACCGGCCAAACTACGGCACCCGGAACTTCGGGAGGGGTCAGTACGCTGGGAGCAGGCGCGGCCGCTGGCGGAGCTTTCAGTGAAGGACTGGTCTACCAGTTGCTGCAACGCCGTATTTCGCCACTGCTGCCCCTCATCGCCCTGCTGAGTGGATTCGCGGGCAGTCTTTTTGACAGTTTCCTGGGAGCAACAGTACAGGCCATCTACTATTGCCCCCACTGCCAGAAAGAGACCGAGCGCCGTATCCATAGCTGCGGCACACCAACCCACCATCTACGCGGATGGAGTTGGCTGGACAATGACCTGGTCAATCTGCTGGCCACGCTGTTCGGCAGTTTGCTGGCCATCCTGCTTCGCTTACCCTTTTGTATAGGGAAAAACATCAATAAATAGTTCCGGAATTCCATATCTCTCAGTGAAGCATCAGGCGTGCATGATCTGCACTGGGAACATGCCTGCGCATTCACATCTGCGGTGCGCAAAGCTCGTTTTTGTGATGGTGCAACCGGGGCGCACCTTCCCAAAGGTCTTTTTATGGGGGCGCAACCGGGGCGCACCTTCCCAAAGGTCTTTTTATGGGGGCGCCTGCGCTCCCCACGCCCCGAGGTTTATATTTCTGGCACGCCAGAAATATCACACTTTCTAACCGGGCACTAACCGGACGTATGTAATCTGGATTAATAAAGAAGGTACTACACTGTAACAAAGTTAGTTAGGACACGATCATGAATATAGGAAAATCACTGCTCTCACCGCGATGGAAGCCGGGTAAAGCGGCGTGGACGGGCCTCGTAGCAACGGCCGCCTACAGCATCGCCATGGAGGGCGATAAATTTCTCGTCGGCAACCGCTTTAGCGATGTGCGTTTTATCCAGGGGCTCATTGAAGGCGAGAAAAAAATCAAGGGCATCGCCGCCCTCTCGTGGATCATCCATTTTCTAAACGGGGCCGTCCTGGCAGAGATCTATGCCGCCGTGTTCAAGCGTTTCTTACCCGGACCAGACTGGCTGAAAGGCTCCATCTTCGGAGAGATCTTTATCGTGAGCGCATGGTGGCTCACCCCTCTGGCCGATAAATACCATCCACTCATTAAAAATGGCGAACTACCAAAACTTGCCAATTGGACCTCTTTCTGGCAAAATATAGTACGCCATCTGGTGTTTGGACTTACGTTGGGATTATTATATAAAGAGGGAAAATAACAAAAAAACAGGCTGGGAAGATTGCTATACCTTTTCTCAGCCTGTCCTGGCGCCTTTGCTTTAGAGGATTGAGCGTACCCATTTACTGATAAAGGGCAAACGATAATCGGGGCTGAGCCACGCCATTACCATCAACCAGATCCAGAGAATAAACCATGTCCAGACCAGAATGCGTAATAATAAGCCCAGCCCAAAAGAAGTCAGAATGCCCAGGAATGGGATCCACCCAAGCGTGGTATTTAGCATGCTGACGCCAAACATCAGTAACGAGAGTGCGCCAAATGTAATTAAAGATTGTTTCGCGTGCCAGCGTACAGTCTGGTTCTTCTCAACCAGGAGCAGCACAAATCCTGATACCCAGAATAATGAATATGCCAGCACACGCTCAATGCGCTCATTGACTCCAAGCGTCGTCATTCTACGCATTCTTCCAATGCCTCACTGTTCTGAAAAATAGGAACCAATAACCCAGAGCCCATGTCTTTCTGGTAATTATCTCTACAAACGCTATATACGCACAAAGTCTGGAGGCGTTGCAACTTCACTCCCCAAAAAATGATGACCCCCAAAATGTCTATAAATCACAACCCTTTTGTACTAAAGGTAACAGACAAAGCGACCATTTTCTGGTATAAGATCTATAGAAAAATCCTATTGATGCAACCATTTAAGGATATTATGCGTTTCATCATATGGACAAAATTTAGAGCAGATAAGAATTGTATGAGAAAGCTTAAAAATATTGTCGTGCATCTGCGTTTATCCTGAGGTAGGAGAAAAGTAGCGGTCGAAAATCCCGCTACGCATGAAATATGTACATAACATGTACAATAAAGATTGTGCATAATATTTATGAATTCGGCTATACATTAAAGTGTAGTATAAAATTAGTTGCTCGGGCAACAAGAGAACAAGATCAGCAATGATTACTGTGACTGAAGTGTGATATCTGGAGTAGCTACCCGCTATAGCTGACAGTATGCACCTCCATCCACCCACATTTTCAGGGGCCGATGTGACAAATGAAGGGCTTTATGCAAACAGAAATTATACAAACAACCAAAAAAACCGATCGCATGCGACATAGTGTTCGCTATCTTGCCGGGCTCGTCACTGCGCTGGTAGGACTATCGGATATGCTATCAGCGATTGTTCCCCGCTTTAGCTGGAGCTTTTTTCTGGGGGCCTGGCCAATTGTCAATCACCGTGTACCAGCCCAGACATTTACGGTCGTGGTGGGTTTCTTCCTGATCGTGCTCTCTTATGGCCTGGCACGCGGCAAAAAGCATGCGTGGAGCATTACACTTATTCTTCTGTTACTCTCAGCGGTACTCCACGTTCAGCGTAGCGGCTCGGTGCTGGCTACACTGATCGCGCTGGCGCTGACTGCTGCGCTCTATTCACTCAAAGGCTATTTTCACGCCAAAAGTGATCCTCCATCGGCACGGCGGGGTTACGTAGCGCTATGCCTGGGTCTGGGTATCGTGGTCTTCTATGCCATTGGCGGCTTTATCGCCCTGTACGACGATTTCGCCCCCTGGATCGATCGCATCGGTATCCATGGCGTGATCATCCGCATGTTCTCCCATGGCAGCCTGCGCATCCCGCATGCCACGGAAGCCTTCTTCTTCCAGCATGCGCTACCGGTACTTTGCATCAGCGCCATCCTGTATGGTATGGCCCAGATTTTCCGCCCGGTGGCAGCCGTTTTAATCCCGGATACGGCCACACGCGATAAGGTTAATGAAATCGTACGCATCTACGGCACAAACTCTATCAGCTACTTTGCCCTTGGCGAGGATAAATCCTACTTCTTCTCCAACTCAGGGCGCTCGGTGATCAGCTATGTTCTGCAGGGCAGTACAGCTGTCGTCGCGGGCGACCCGATTGGCCCTGAAGATGAGATGCCCGAGGTCATCAAGCAGTTTGTCGCCTTCTGTAACGAGCAGGATTGGTCGATCGTCTTCTGGCAGATCCGCGACCAGGTTGCGGCCCTGTATCGCAGCGCTGGCTTCCGCCTGCTAAAAATCGGAGAAGACGCAGTCATCGATGCGCAAAAGTTTACGCTTAAGGGGGGCGCGATGGCCAATGTGCGCTCCAGTGCCAAGCGCGCGGAAAAAGATGGCCTGCGCGTCATCTTCTATCGCGGTAAGGTCAGCGATCAGGAGCAGCTTCATCAGATGGAGCAGATCTCGCAGCACTGGCTGGCCGAAAAAGGTGGCTCCGAAATGAGCTTCAGCCTGGGTCGCTTTGATGCGCAGGGCGATCCCCAGCAGATCTATGCACTGGCGGTTGATGAACAGAATAAAGTGCACGCCTTTGTGTCATTCATCCCCATTTATGGTCGCCAGGGCTGGGGACTGGACCTGATGCGCCGCGCTGAACAGTGCGCTCCGGGGACGATGGAATTGCTGCTGGCACGCTCCATTGAGCATATGAAAAACCTGGGCGCGCAGATGATCAGCCTGGGCCTGGCCCCCTTGAGCAACGCCAATGAGGATGATGATACCTTCCTGGGTAACAGCATCGACTTCCTGACCGATCGCTTCGGCAATCCCAGTAAGAATCAGTCGCTGTTTAACTTTAAGAAGAAGTTTCAGCCCACGTGGGAGAGCCGCTACCTAGTCTATTCAGATGCCCTGAACCTGCCCAAGATTGGCTGGGCTCTGTATAATGCCCACCAGACCGATGCCTCCTTGATGGGCACCCTCGTCCAGACCATCAACGAGTGGCAGCGCAAACACAACCTGAGCGAAAAAGCGCGCCTCAAAAGCGTTGAAGCAGTAAAAGCGTAAAGAATACAAACATGAGACATCCCAAATTTTAGGGATGAACTTGTGAAAGAAGCGAGCAGTTCTCCATTTTTGAAGGAGAACTGCTCGCTTCTCTTCTCTTGCAGAACAACGTGCTTTCCCCGTTTGGCTCGCTGAAAAGCACCACTGTGCCAAAAAACGGAAAAAGAGAAAGGAGCTGGTCAATCGACTTTCCACTCCCAAAGCATCCCAGCGGCTTCCACAGGGCCTAGGGGTATGCTCTTTTCGCACGCATTCGCATCCTCTGTTGGCAAGACGCGTTGTACCCGATGAACACCGGACACACGCCCACATGGTCAGCCGATGCCGACCAGAGCGTCTCTCGTCACGTGGGGAACCTCCACACCACCTCAGAGCATGATGATCTGGACGCGAGGCTGGGGCCGGGGCCGGCCAGCTACCTCCTCCCAGCGCGCAGGGATCCGTTGCCACAACCGACTCAAGGCCAGGCGCAGCCGTGCAAACGGCTGGTGTGCTTGCCGGGCATGACGGCCTGTGCGATGACAGTAGTGCCGCAACAGCCAGCGGCGTAAGAGTTCGTAAAACGGCGCCAGCAGGCTCAGCAGAAAGGCGTAGGCCAGCGCCGCCAACAGCAGCAGTTTTTCTCGCGGCTCCCACTCCCAGAGCCGCGGGCTTTGGAAGCCCAATTCGCTCTTGTTTTCTTTCCAGGTCAGTTCGATCTGCCAGCGACGCGCATAGGCAAACATGATCCGCCAGGCATCTTCCGCGGTGGTGATGGACTCGGCGGTGAGCAGATACCAGGGCAAGCCACCTTTGCGCCGAGCTACGACCAACCACAAGGGCTGCTCAGGATGGTCGGGGTGCGTCACCGGAAAGGCAAGAATGCTGCCCATGACCCACTGGTGACGACGGCAATCCCACACCCAGCGTTCTTGCCATCCTCGTTTGCCGCGGGTGATTTTCCAGGCTGCACGTCGCTGACCCTGGGCATCCACGAGCTGATAGTCTTTGTTCCAGCGCAGCACAAAGCGCAACGAGAACGCCAGCAACAGACCCAGCCAGAAACTGCTGGCGAAGCCTTGATCAAAGACATGCATCACCTCGCGTCCCCAGAGCAGAACGCCTTGCAGCAACAGTTTGGCTTGCTCATCGCGTTTGAAGGAGGCGCGCGCCCCACGGCTGGTCCACCACCGCATGCTGGCTAGTTCAGGCGGGTCGTCTTGCTGCTCGCTACCGACCAGGACCACGGCCAGCCAATGGAGGCCCGGCACAAAAATGGGGCCACGCGGTGGGGTGTAGTAGCCCTTTTTGATATGGGTGAGTCGCGCCGCTTTACTTGAGCGCACCGGGGCAAGATCATCGGAGGCGATACTTTCTGGTTTCTCCCAGGCGCTCTCATCCCACAGCGCCAGCACATCCCTTCCCATCTGTTTCCACCTTGTGAGGCGCTGGCTGGCTCGATGCCACAGATACGAGCGGATCAGCTCAGCGGACCATTTGCGACAATGCAGCAGCCGAGACAGGCGCTTGGTGCCTGCCGGGGCTTTGTCAGGCGTTTCGAGATAGCCGCCCATTTCCGAGAGGAGCAAGCCATTGACGCGATCACGAAAGGTCAAGATCACTGCGACCGTGTGCAACATCGTGCGCACCAGTCGTTTGTCCATGCGGGTATCAGCTTCCATGAGCAACGGAGCTAGAAACCGAGCGAGAGCGGTGTACAATCCCTGAGCCATCTCGGCAGGGGGATATGGTGGAACTTGTGGCTCCTCAAGCCGTGTGAGATACTGGGATGACATGAACAACACCTCCTGGATTGACTGAATGATGGTTGGTTGCTTTCTTCAGTCTCGCTCAGGAGGTGTCTTTTTACAAGCCCGACCTTAAAATTCGGGATGTCTCATGTTTGTATTCTTTACGCCATTTTGATGGTGTGGTGGCAAATGCTCACATCTGCCACCACACCATCAAACAAGAGAATGGGGACGCCTGCGTTCCCCAAACCTCAAGAGATACTGAGCAAAAAGTCTATATGTTGTCACAGGTAGGGCAACTGCCGTATAATTACAGGGGTATAAGTCCTATTTCTACAAATCAAATTATCCTCAGGAGGCATATTTCATTATGGTGCTTGGTGCGCTCTCGCTCGATCAGGTAACGATCGGAGCTTTCATCGGATTCTTGCTTTCATTGCCGATTGCACTTTTCCTGGTTTACTGGTTGAGTGCGGTGAAGAACCGTACAGCCGTCATTATGGGTGGTCTTGCCGGCGCGTTTATCGCTTTCCTGGTCATTCTGGGCTGGGCCGGTACGCTCTTCTTCTCCCAACCTATCCCTGGCGCCAATGGCGCTTCGGCGTTCTTCGGTGGAGTTCTGCTCTGTTCGGCCGCGGGCCTGGTTGGTGGCATCATCGTTGATCTGATCGTCGCTCGCCGCAATAGTCGCGACTATCGCCGGCAAGTGTCACACGAATAACGGTGACAGGCGATGTTCTATCTTTTACATGGTGAAGATGAATTCACGAGCCGTGAACGCTTAAAACAGCTACGTTCTCAGGGGGACTTTGGTTTTAATCAAGATGTTTATATGGGAAATGATGCGGATATTAAGACCGTCATCATGACCAGCGAGACACTCCCCTTTCTGAGTGAGCAGCGTCTGATCATTATCGACGGCCTGCCAAAGAAGAAGCGTGGTGAAAGTGCTGCGTCTGTAGAAGATACGAATAAGGGCGGTAAGGCGAAGAAAGGCCGCAAGAGCAGCAAAAATGCTGCGGGCCGCGCCGGCTTTGAGAAAGCGCTGACTGAACATGTCGCGACCATGCCAGATTCAACCGTCATGATCCTGCTGCTAGAGGAGGCACTGGATAGTAACAATGCCCTCTTAAAGGCCGCTGAAAAACATGGCAAAGTATTCCAGAGCACGCTTCCCAAGGGAGCTGCCCTGGAGAAATGGATTACTGGTCGGGCCAAAGGTATTGGAGTTAAGATTGCCCCGGAGGCTATTAGCCTGCTGGCAAACTTCATTGGCAACAATTTACGGCTGCTGGCAAATGAACTGGATAAGCTGGCGATGTACGTCGGGGTAGGAGGAACGATTACCATAAACGATGTACGCCAGCTATCCGCCCAGGTGCAGGAGGCGCGCATCTTTGATCTTACCGACGCCCTGGCCCAGCGCAATCGCAAGCAGGCACTCAATATTCTGCACGATCTGCTGGCGGACGGGGAACCTCCCCTCAAGCTGATCAGTACGATTACTTCACAGGTACGCACGCTGCTGCTCGTCAAGGAGCAGGCCCAGAGGGGGATGCGTGGTGGGCAGATCGCCTCGACCCTGGGAATTGCTCCCTTCATCGCCGACAAGGCTCTGCGCCAGGTTGGCAACTTTAACGCACCCCAGTTAGAGAACGCCTATCGGCAGCTCCTCTCTACCGATGCTGCGCTCAAACGCAGCCGCCTCACACCAGAGATGGCCCTGGATCTACTCGTCGTTAACTTTGGCCTCTAAACCGGATCACGACAGCATTTCTGGCAGGCCTGGATTCTTTGAGAGAAAGTTTTTTTCTGTATGCAAGTATCTTCCTTACAACAGCTAATTGCTGAGCGCATCCTGCGCGAGGGTCCCATCTCCTTCGCGGACTATATGCGGATGGCTCTGTATGAGCCTGGCTACGGCTACTATGTGACCGGTGAGGCGAAGATGGGTTGGGAGGGTGATTACTTTACCAGTACCGACGTCGCCGATCTCTTCGCCCATTGTATGGGCCGCCAGGTGAAGAAGATGTGGGAACAACTGGGGCAACCAGCCAGACTGGGTGTCCTTGAGCAGGGCGCTGGCCGTGGAGATCTGGCACAACAGTTACAGCAGTGGGCCACCACGTATGAGCCTGCATTGATGGCCGCCCTGGATTATCGCCAGACAGACATTAAGACCGGTCAGGATGCCCTGGTAACTGTAGATGACGATACATTTACCCCGGCCATCATCCTCTCAAACGAACTGGTTGACGCCTTTCCAGTCTATGTAGTCGAGAAACAGGGAGATACGCTTTACGAGGTCGCCGTCACCATCGCGAATGGACGCCTGGCAGAGACGCTTGTTGAGATGGACAGCAACACGCTGATCGACTATCTGGAGAGCTTCAAAGTTCCCTGGCACACCTTTCCGGATGGCTGGCGAGCAGAAATTAACCTGGATGCCCTTGTCTGGATGGAACGCACCTGCCAGATCCTCGCGGGCCCCAATCTTCAACGTAAGCGCCACGGCTTTATCCTGGCTATCGACTATGGGGATGTCGCCGGGAAGCTGTACAGCATTGAGCGCCGCCACGGAACCTTGAGCAGCTACTACAAACACCAGCTAACCGATCGTCCTCTGGTACGGCCAGGTGAGCAGGATATCACAGCTCATGTCAATTTCACGGCCCTGATACAGGTAGGGCGCCAGCAAGGGCTGCGCCTGCACTCCCTGACCACGCAGGGACAATGGCTACGCGACAATGGCATCGACGACGAGCTTGACCAGATACGCCAGCGCGACTTTGGCGCCATCGATACCGATCGGGCCAGCAACCAGGGGCAGACCGCTCTCCTCCAATGGTACAATCTGCGCCAGCGGGTCTCGGCGCTGACCGATCCCATGGGCATGGGCAACTTCAAGGTCCTGATCATGAAGCGCTAAGCCTGTCTTTCCGCGTACCTGACACGCTTTACCCGTTTTCTGCCACCGTATAATCCTGTTTCTAGCAATGGTACATCAGAAAAGACAACCATAAAGGAGAGGGATAATGCTGCGTAAAAGAAGCAAGCCAGGACCCGGCCAGGAGTCAGTCTGGGACTATCCACGACCACCAAGGCTGGAAGATAGCTCAAAGTTGATTGAGGTAGTATTTAACGGCGTGGTGATCGCCAGGAGCCAGCGCGCCAAACGCATATTAGAGACCAGCCATCCGCCTGTGTACTATATTCCACCCGAGGATATCAAGATGGAATATTTTACACCCACCGACCGGCATTCTTACTGCGAATGGAAGGGCATGGCCTCTTACTACACCATCACGGTGAAGGACAGGTCGGTGCCCAATGGTGCCTGGTATTATCCACAGCCTACCGCTGGCTATGAAGGGATCGCCGGCTATATCGCCATCTATCCCTCCCACATGGATGCCTGTTACGTCGACGGCGAACAGGTGCAGGCCCAGGAGGGCGACTTCTACGGCGGTTGGATCACCCATGACATTGTGGGTCCATTCAAAGGTGGCAGAGGCTCGGCCGGCTGGTAGTGCCTCTGCCACAAACTCAACAAAAACTTCCTCCATTCCTGCATCGTGTATCCAATAGATATTGGAAAAAATATGCGCGGCAAACATGAGGAAAAGGAGTGAAAATGAATACGAGCGATACACCTACAGATGTTGTGCGCAATTTGATGAGTGCCCTGGACGATAATAATCTGGATACCGCTGCCACCTACCTGGCCGATGACTTTCAATTCAGTGGCTGGACCCCCAAACCGCTGGATAAAATTGGCTTTCTGGGCATGTTCAAGGACATTAAAGAGGGCATACCGGGCCTTTTATTTAACCTGCACAATGTGCTTGAGCAATCAGAGAACAGGGTCACCGGAACCATCCAGATCAAGGGCTATCAGACCGATAGCTTCATCATTCCCATGCTGGGTACGCCCCCTATCCCCCAGACCGCGAACAGCGTATCACTACCCACAGAAGATGTTACCTATCAACTCAACGATTCGGGCGTCGTAGCCATGATAGTGCAGCATACCTCTGGCGGTGGCATCACAGGTTTATTAAGGCAGTTGGGCATCGATCTGCCTATCGTACAATAAGTACAATAAGCCTATGTTTCGTGCCTTCGGCCCCTGACACTACGCGCCTGCGGCGCTCAAAAAATATTAGAGAGTATGGCGGGAAGCCTCCTGAAACGCGCAGTTGCGCGTTTCAGGAGGCTTCCCGCCATACTCTCTAATAAATGATTGGGGGCGTCAGCGCCCCCAGGTTGGCTAACATCATATTGATACCTATAAGTACAGAAAGTTGAGGATGGGGAAAAATTACGGTAAAAAAGAACGTATACCTCTTGCCGAGTCTCCGCCACAGGACTCGCGTGCTGCCACAATCAATGCCGCAAGAGGTATCCCCCCTTTTCTTTTCGCCAGTCTTAGAGCGACGATCTCACGGGTCGTCCCTTCTCCGCTATACGGGCATTCTCATTATGATATTGACGACCGCGCCAGTCTACCCCACGCTTTGTTATGACGCGCCACATCGATTGTCCCAGTATCCCTGAGAAGATGGCGCCCGCCAGTGGCTGGGTAAAGGCATAGTACCAGGGAACGTTCAGCTGGCGATTAAGCCATGTGCGATAGGAGATCAGCGGTGCCAGCTCAATCCCCGTAGCCAGGGCAGCCTCGCGCGCTGAGATACCCTTCGAGCGTGGGCTATGGGAAAGACGAGCCAGCAATGGCAATAAGAAAGGCACAATCGAAATCATAGGCAGGCCAAACAACTGGACCAGCACAAATAGCAATCCCCCACGATTGCCCAGATACGCATTCTTGCGCCATCCACGCCAGATATCACCCAGGCTATGATACATATGCACGTGCACCAGCCCAAGGCTATCGACAAAGCGCAGACTGTAGTGATGAGACTTGACCAGGTGGGCCAGGTCGCGATCATCCAGCAGGGTCGCGCGCATCTCGGGACGTCCATAGCCCCCCAGATCTTGATATACCTGGCGACGGATCAAAATGTATTGTCCATTCGCGACCGCGAGCGGGCTTTGGGGATCATTGACGAAGCGTGGAGGGTAGAGCATGCTGATGCCAAGATACGCCATAGGCATCAGGACGCGATCCCAGAAAGACGGAAGCTCCTGTTCAGCCCCCAGGGTAAAAAGGTCGGACCGTTCAGAGATAGCCTGGGTAATAGCTGAGCGTAAGGCATTTGGAGCATGCCATGTATCGGCATCTGTAAAGAGAAACCAATCCCCCTTCGCCTCCTGTACGCCACTATGGATAGCGTGTGGCTTGCCCGCCCAACCCTCAGGCAGTTCGTCGCGCAGGCGCAGCACCCACAGTTTCTGACCGTTGACATGGCTGCGCGCCAGTTCGTCCAGCATAGCACCCGTGCGATCAATTGAACCATCATCCACCACGATCACTTCATAATTCTCATAATCCTGCTCCAACAACGACTGCACGCAGCGCTGAATATTGCGTTCCTCATTGCGGGCTGGCACAATAATTGAGACCAGCGGCACCCGCTCAGCCTCATTGGATACCGATCTTCCCTTAGAACCAGTCGCCACCCGCGCTGGCAACACATGCAAACGGTCTTCTTTGCGTGGCGAGGTGCGCCACCAGAGGATAGAATAAAAACCAACGACACCAATCACATGCGACCACAACACAAAGCGCGACCAGGATTGCCACCAATATGTATTTTTCATTTTTTTCACTCTTCATTACGTTATGAAAAAATTTATGTTCACCTACTATCAAAAAACGGCCGGCCCACCCATTCACAACCTCATATCAACATTTTCACAGGAGAATGGTACTCCCGCCAGGACCTTACATGGGATACTCTGTATCACGTGGATAAGCCTCACATATATACACAGCAGTAAAAATAGCGTTCGCTGCTTGCGAGCTTGATATAGCTGGTGTACAATCATAAACAACCTATGATACGTTGTAGCACAACGGCAAAGTGCTTTATACACACGCGCAATTTCTGTACACGATCACGGCAAGAGACATCGGTCGTAAAGGTCGAATCTATCTATAAAGAGAGCATATGCAACAAAGACAATGGCTTTTTATACCAATAGCATTACTCTTGAGTTTTCTGGCTTATTTCGGCAGCATGCTGGTCATACCGCCTCCCATAGCGCAGGCTCATGCATATGTTATTGGTTCAGACCCGGTTGATGGATCAACCGTTGGTAAGGTACCGAGTGAGGTACATATCTTTTTCAATGCTCCGATCAGCTCGATCAGCAATGCTCGCATCTACTCGATTCAACATGGAGATCTGGTAGAGGTCAGCGCAGGTGCCAGTCGCGTACCAGCCTCCAATTCGCAAGAGCTAATCACATCGATTAAGACGCCCGATACCCAGCCTGAGGGTAGCTATGAGGTAATGTGGACAGCGGTAGCCAATAACGACGGCAATACAACGTATGGCATCATTGGTTTTGATGTTGGATTTTCAGGTACCGGCGTAGATGGAACCACTGTACTTGGCCCAACCAGTAGCAATAACCTGGAAGGCATCCACAAATTAGACACCACCGCCATTCTATCTATCGTCTGGGAATGGATAACCACTGCTGCGCTGACATTCTGGATCGGCCTGCTTGTCGTCGAGCAGTTCATCCTGACAGATAAGCGTACATTCAGCATCCTGACCCATGCCCGCAAGCACAGTTACGCGCTTGAATGGATATGTCTCCTGGCGCTACTCTGTGGTGAGATTATCGAGCTGATTCTACGCATGGTGCGCCTGGCTCAGACACTCCCTGCACTGAATATACCGCTACTCGTCAACATTATTCCTGATACCACGTATGGCTTCATCTGGATCCTGCGTATCCTTCTCATCATGATTGCCATGGTCTTTCTCTACGTCAGCCATCGCCGTCAACCGACACCCGCCATTGAGCCGGAACCTGAACCGGAGCCAATCACCAATTTTGAGCGCCTTTCAACACAGGATGCCGTAGCGGTCAGCCCGAGTAAGACTCAGGAGGCGGTTGAGAAACGAACAGTCGAACCGGCGATACCACCACGGCGTCAAACCGCGATCTGGCTGACCCTGGCCGGCCTGATTGCCCTGACGTTTGTGCTTACCAGCTCGATTGTTCAGGTCCTCAACCCATTCGTGAGCGCCATCGTTTTTGACTGGCTGCACTGGTTCTCACAAGGCATATGGATAGGAGGCTTTGCCTATCTGGCCTATGTACTTCTGCCGCTGCTCAGCGGGGCTGAATTAGAATACAACACCGAAACTCTGACCTTTCTCCTGCGCCGTCTGACGCCGCTCTTAATCGCGGGCATGGCTATTCAACTGGTCAGCGGGCTCTTCTTAAGTGAGGCCAGCATTCAAGATGCGCAGCAATTGATCACTGATCCATTTGGACGCACACTACTGGTCCAGATTCTACTAACCCTGTTCGCCGTGCTCCTGAGTATCTATGCGCTCTATATCATTCGACCGAAACTGACCCACCAGGCCCTGTTGCTGCCAGTCGTTAAAGCGGATCTGCCCGCCAGACGTACACGTCAGTCTGAGATCAGCGGAACGCAGCGCCTCCTCAAGCTATCCGCGAAGACAATAACCTTCTGTGGAGCGATCATCTTGCTGTGCTTTGCGCTCAAATCGTTTTTTGCGCCACCGATCGATTTTCCCGATGTGAAGTATAATAACCCGGGTCTCACACAGGGAAACACCACCATCAATGCACAAACGCGCCAGATGGGAGATCTGACAGTCACCTTACAGGTTCTTCCGGGGCGCATAGGCTACGAGCATACCGTGATCGTGCTGATTACCGATAACAGAGGCAAGCCCGTCACCAATGCCCAGGTCAATCTGACCACCAATATGCAGCTCATGGATATGGGCGAGGCCCACGCCAGCCTGCAACAGGGGAATCCGGTCTATATAGCCACCTTCGATAAGCGCGCCGCATTCAGCATGGCAGGCCTATGGAATATTAAAGTAGAGATTCAAAGGACAGGTCAGAAAAATCTGACCGATACCTTTAAAATTACCCTGACGGCCTAGCGGGGTGGGGAACGCATGCGTCCCCATTCTTTATTTTCGTGGTGGTGCGTCGGCGCCGCCGACGCACCACCACGAAAACCACTGCGGTCACGTAGACGGATGCCTGAGCTCCCGCGCCAACGGCGCTCATCACCCCTATTCATTGATAGTGCAACAGGGCACATCAGCGCCGCCGATGCACCACCACGAAAACCACTGCGGTCACGTAGACGGATGCCTGGGCATCCGCGCCAACGGCGCTCATCATCCCCATTCATTAATAGTGCAACAGGGGCGCGGATGCGCCCCTGTTGCACTATCTAAAAACCACTGCGGCCGCGGATGCGGACGCCTGTGCGGAGGCGCTCACGCTTGCCAGCAAGAGAAAAAAGTCTGACGCTCCGCCGGAGGCGATGTTATGAGCTCAGGAGGAAGGTGGAGGCGTGCCGCCAGCCGCATCTTCAGTGCGATATTCTTGAGCTAGCTCGGCATAATGACGGGCACTCAGAGACAGGGCGGTAATCTCATTTTCATTCAGGCTGCGTACAACGCGCGCGGGTGTGCCCAGCGCCAGAACGCGCTCAGGGATATGCTTCCCCTCGCTGACCAGGGCACTGGCCCCGATAACCGTCTCATTATCAATGCGCGCATGCGATAGTACCACAGCTTGCATACCAACCAGCACACGCGCTCCCAGTGTAGCGCCGTGCACCACCGCGTTATGGCCGATGGTGCACTCTTCACCGATCTCCAGCGGGGCGCCCGCGTCTACATGCAGCGTACAGTTATCCTGAATATTGCTATGGCGGCCAACCACGATCCGGTCGCTATCACCACGCAAGACCGCATTATACCAGATGCTGACACCCTCTTCGAGCACCACATTGCCAATCACCATAGCGCCTGGAGCGATAAAAACGTCTTTTCCAATCTTCGGCCAGACTCCACGATAGGGCAAAACAGGCATAGTCAGTTTCTCCTCATCGATCATTTCTTATGTTTTTTGAGAGGAAGTGCAGAACCGGTGCGGAGCACCGGTTCTGCACTTCCTCTCAAAAAACGGTGTCTTTAACGCAAGGCGTTTGTTACGACAAACATCAAGTTCGCGGGACGTTCGGCCATACGACGCATGAGATAGGGATACCAATGCGAACCATAGGGGACGTAGACGCGCACATTGTATCCCTGCTTGACTAATTTATCCTGGAGGTCACGGCGGATACCGTATAACATCTGAAATTCAAAGGAAGATTTGCTGATGCCGTGATCGCGCACGAAGCGACAGGCATCATCAATGATGGCCTCGTCGTGCGAGGCGATGGCGGGAAAATTGCCACGCGCCAGCAGAATATGCATCAGTTCTACGTAATTGCGGTCGACATCGGCCTTCTCTTGATAGGCCACGCTTTGTGACTCTTGATAGGCCCCTTTGACCAGGCGTATCCGTGTACCCTGATCGACCAGTTTTATGATATCGTCATGGCTGCGATAGAGATAGGATTGAATGACCGTGCCGACCAGTTCATAGCGCTCGCGAGCCCGGCTGGCCAGAGCGACTGTCTGCTCTGTATATGCCGAACCTTCCATATCAATGCACACAAAAACGTTGTGCTCGCGACCACTCTCTAAAATGGTGTTGAGATACTCCTCACACAATTGGGGAGAGATGTCCAGTCCCAGTGCCGTTAGCTTGATAGAGATATTCGCATCGATCTGGGTCCTGGCAATCAGTTCAATGGCATTCACGTAATCTCGCATCGCTTCCGCGGCCTCTTCTTTGATGGCCACGTTTTCACCTAACAGATCCAGCGCTACTTGAATTCCACGATCATTAAGGGCGCGTGTCGCGCGTAAAGCATCCTCTAATACTTCGCCTGCGACAAAGCGACGCGAAACATTGCGGGTGAGCTTATTCTGCACAACAAAGTCGCGTAAGCGTGGATTCTGAGCGAGGTAGAGTAAGGTATCTTTGAGCATCTTTGACATCCTTTCAGCGAGGAGAAGCAAAGAATGAATGATGAGCGGTTGGCTAGACCGCAAAAATCATTCCTGTCACCAGCTGCAAAATTTATTTGCTCTACCTATCATAGCACAAGGAAGCGGGGTGTTTGCCAGATGTGATGAAAGACAGTACGAGCTTACCAACGCATGGCTAAACGGATCAGGCGATCCCACACCACATCAGGCAAGAAGCGGCGCAGGAGCATGAGTAACGCGGCGTTAAAGGGGACACTGTAGCGCGCGCGCGGATGGGAACTGTCGAGGATGCGCACAACTGTGTCGGAGAACTTCTGTATTGGGAAGCCGCTCTGGCTGGATTGGGTAGCAGACTTCTCGGCCATCGTTAGCAAACGGGCATAGGGGCTCGAATCTCTGGCGTCACCGAGACGCTCGAACGAACGTTGCAGGCTGGTCATCCAGATGCTGGTAGGGCTTGAGGCCGGCTCAATCAGGCTGACGCGCACGCCAAAGGGGGCTAATTCCAGCCGTAGAGCATCGCACAATCCCTCCAGCGCATACTTGCTGGCGGAATAGACGCCCGTGACCGGGACCGAGATGCGACCGGAGATGCTGCTGACAAATATGATCTTGCCCCTGGCGGCCTTGAGTAGGGGCAGAAATAGTTGTGTCACACCGACATGCGCGAATACATTGATCTCAAACTGGGCACGGATATCTTCCAGGGGCATAAGCTCAATGGGACCACCATAGGCGGTGCCGGCATTGTTCAACAGGGCATCCAGGTGAGGTGCCTCGCCGCGAGCCGCCGGCTGTTCGGCCTGTAAGATAACCTTCACCTCGTCGCGCAACTTTTCCACCTGCTCTGCCTGAGTAATATCACAGAGCAGGGGCGTAATGTTGTAGTCGCAATGCTTTCTCTCCGCCTCCTCCAACAGACTGGCGCTATCCGCCTCTTTTCGCACGGTCGCCAAAACATGCCAGCCGCGACACGCGAGATCCAGGGCCGTGCAACGCCCAAAACCACTGGAACAACCAGTAATGAGAATGGTCTTTCTTGCCATATCTGTTAACCGTCTCCTTGTCCGATACGACTCCATAGCCCCAGGCGTACAAGCTCGTTACGTGCCTCAAAGCCAAACAAGAGCGGATCTATCTCTCGCCCATGCCGAATTACCAGGCCACGCAACATCTCGATCAACTCCGCTTTACAGGCTACGTCACGCTCAAAAGGGATATGCTGAGCTAACTGTTCGATCGCTTGCCTGTTATACCATTGTTCCTGCGTCTCAGCCATAGAATGAAAGACACACCCTTCCAACTATACACATCGGCAGCCTTCAGACGCATTGACATACGTACTGAAGCGGCGTGAGGGCTGTATAGTAAATTACACTGGACAAACGCCTGCTATGGAACCATGGTAACACCTGGCAAAGAATACGTGCAAGTGAAGGATCTTCGCCAGGTCATTTTGTGGTATACCATGAAACAAAATGGAGATATGCGGATTATATATAGCCATTTTGCCCTAAAGGAAGCCGCAAAACTTGATCGAACAGGGAGTTCAATGTTACTGTGATGTAGTATTAAATTGTGTTGATAATAGTAGACATAAGCGCATTTGTCAGAAATATATAAGGTAGGCGAGGAAATGTTCTGTACCTTTTGTAAAACAGCACGGGCAGCGAATGAGGCGCCATGTCCTAATTGCGGGGCTCCATCTCCACTGCTGGACAATTCACAAAACGCAGGCTGGGGCGCAGGGAATCCTGGGGCTGCATCCTGGGGCGGTCCTGGAGCTTCCGGTGCATTATCCTGGGGTGGCCCTGGCGCGCAAAGCAACATGGCATCCGGGGGACAATGGGAGCAATCGCAGGTTCCTCAAATGTCTTTTAATAATGCATCAGCACCTTCCTGGCAGACTGGCTCAAACGCGATGCCATCATGGCAGCGGCCATCTGAACCACTGAATCCAATGCCATCGTGGCAGCAACCTTCCGGTCAGTTGGGCGCGCAACCAGCCGAGCAGAGCCCATCCTTTCAACAGGATCAGCAGCAAGCCATGCTGCCCGTCCCCTATCAGGGGGGAATGGAACTACAGCCAGAGGGGCGCCAGCCAACCATCTCGCTGCAGCTGGTGCCACAGCAGGCGGTTGAACACCTCTTGCCGGCTGAACCGATTAATCCTGATGTGGTCCATGTCCCACCCATGTACACCAAACCACGCCCCATCGTCTCCCGCTATCGTGTCGTTAGCGGCTTTTTAAGCGTGCTGATTGTGTCGCTCTTATTATGTACGGGCGCGGGCTATTACGCCAAGGCCAGCGGCACCTGGGACAGAATGGTTAACTTATACACCGGTAAGGCAAGCGTTCCCAATGTCACGACAGGCAATACAACCATCCCTGATCCACCACAACTCACAGCTAAAGACAGCGGCCCGGCGATGAACGTCATCCCAGCCGTCTCGCTGGCAACACACATTGATAAAAACAATCTGCCTATCCAATCGGAGAACATATTTCAGCCCGGGCAGACCTTTTATCTCACCTTTAGCGTGGAGCCTCCCAAGGGGCAGCAGGGCAAGGTGACAGCCAAATGGTATACCAACGGTATATTTTATCAACCACAAACAACACCAAACACATTCAAGTACGACCCGATTCAGGTGTCCAATGTCCAGATGAGCATGCGGTTTGACAATCGCCTCTCGGGCTATGTAGAGCTATACTGGAATAATCAATTTGCCCAGCGGCGCTACTTCGTGGTCAGGTAAATACAGATAGGCCTGCGCGCCCACCTTATTATGCTGAGAGGGGTACCTCGGGCGCGACCATCGCGCCCGAGGTACCCCTCTCAGCATAGCAGCATAGGAGATATGCTTCAGCTATTAAAATATGGCCTTATTTGCACTGTGTCTCTACTTCTAAGTCACCATAAGCCCTTACCTGACAGGCCAGACGCATGTTAGGATTTTTCTTCAGGTCGTTGCGCAACCAGAACTTCTCCATGAAAGAGAGCTCATTGGCATTAGAAGAAGGGGAGACGGCAACACGATCGGTACCACAGAAACCATTGCCATGGCAATTGGCGAACTTGTAGAGACCGCAGTATATGGGAACGTCGTTTTCTAACGCTGGATAACGGACAGTATCTCCTTCGGGGACTTCCACCCGTACATTCTCACGTACATATGTAATGGTTGGCACGACTCAATCCTCCGCAAAATAATAGCTTTTTGATGAATATAGCATAGCTTGATTACGCCTTGTCAGACTATAGCACAGAAGATAAGGAGCGTCAATGAAACGCGCAACAGGGCTCATCTGGCCGTCGTAGCCGTAGCTGTAGGAGGCGTTGCGGTCGGGGTTGGTGTGGGACTGCTATGATTGATGGTCACCTGAACTATCTGATGAACGGCGGCAACACCCGGCGCGGTGGCACTGATCTGGATAGCCGCAGCGGAGGTTTTGAGTCCCCCCTGCGGGGTATGCAGGGCAACGGTGAGCGTCATGCTCTCACCCGCCTTGATGGTGCCCTGGGCAGGATTTATGGTGAGCAGTCCTTTATCGATCCCATCCACTCCCACGGAGCATTGCAAATCAACATTGCCAGTATTCTGGACGGTAATCGTCTGCGCGGGCGTATCCTGACCATCTACGGCAGTAAAGCTCAGGCTGGCAGGCTGCACCTTGATCGCCGGCGTCGGGGGAGCTGTAACCAGCAAAGCCACAGCCAGTTGCCGAACATTACCACTGGACGAGGTAAAGGTGATTGTTCCCTGATACGATCCTGGCCGCAACGTTTTAGCTGAGGCGCTTACCGTCACCGAAATTTGTTCGCCTCCCACCAGAGAACCACTGGCGGGCGAAACCTGAAGCCAGTTCCCCTGGTCAACCGTCTCTACACGATTTGTCCAGTCCAGGGCAAACCCACCACTGTTCTGTAGCGTCACCGTCTGATCGGCCGCAGACTGGCCCGCCTGGGCGGTAAAGTTAAGCGTAGGAGGCGAGGCAACCAGGTTTCCGGCGTTCACAACACTCATGGAGACACCCACCTGGGCGTTTGTCCCACCAGAGAACTGAATGCTACCCTGATAGGTACCGACGGCCAGATGGTAGGAGTGGGCGCTCACTACCAGCGTCTCGCTGGCTCCGGGCGCCAGTTCATCATGATCCGGGACAAGGCTTAGCCAGTTGCCATTGTCTCCGGTGGAGGCTGTGCTCGACCAGCTGGCCGCTTTCTGACCGCTGTTGTGCAGGGTAATAAGCTGATCAGCTGGATCCTGGCTATTGCTGGCAGAATAGTTCAGTTGCGTGGTAGACAGGGTCAGGACGGCCGGTGCCGGAGTCACCTCCATGGAGACGTTCATGGTCACGGTCGCGCTAGCAGCATCTTTCTGACTGAAGGTCAGGTGTCCGCTATATGGCTGAGGGGTAAGTCCTCCTCGATTGACCGTCACACGAACGCTCTGACTGCCAGAAAAGGTTCCGCTGCTCGGCGTGGTGCTGAGCCAGGGCTGATCGCTGTTCACGCTCCAGGAGATCTGGCCACCACCGCTATTAGATAAAATGATCGATTGGCTGGAGACGATGCCCGGAGCCGCGGCGGGAAAACGGCACTCAGACTGTGAGATCTGGAGGGCAGACGGCTGGGCCGAGGGCGCCTTGATCTGAATATTCGTCACCGCCTCCACCCCACGGGTACTATCCACGGCGTTCAACTGATGATCTCCGGCCTGCCAGTCCGCTGGAACCTGCGCCTGCAATGAAAAAGCGCCCAGCGCATCGGTATGAACGGCCATTGGCTGTCCATTTTCATTTATGAGAGCGAGATGGGCATCATGAAAAAATGTGATCTGGTCATGCATCGCGAACCCTCTGCCCGATAGGGTAAAGGTGTCATTGGCACGCAGCGTATCAGGCATCGCTTGAATCACCGGGGTAGCGATACTATTGTGTCGACCAATCAAAGCAAACGCGATAATACTGGTCGCCAGCAGTAAAAAGATACACGAAATGGTCAGAAGAGATGAAATGGTGCGGCGCGAAAACCAGTTCTGGCGCCGGGCTGGTCGAGGCCAGCGCACCGTCTTCGGCTCAATGGGAGGCTGCGCGGAGGCGGTCATCTGTCGCAGCCGCGCAGTCCGCCGTGCCTTCAGGGCTGGCGCCTCCTGCGTTGAAGGGAAAACAATATATTCGGGATTTTGCTTCCCCCGATACAACGGCTCCTTTTCATCGGCCGGGGAACGTTGCGCGATCATCATGTTGGATTGATAGGGCTGGTCTTCAGGATGTAGCCCAAAGGTATGCCCGGCGCGATGTGAAGCAGCAATCGGCCGTGAATCCTGGCGCGCCTCACGCGTCGATTCCGGAGATAATACATGCCCGCAACGGCTACATATTTGAGCATCGGCACGTTGTAAAGCCTGGCAATACATACAACGTTTGGTATCCATAATCCACCCTTTTTATGGCTCTGCTTATGCGCGCAACGACACACCGCTAGTGCTACGCTGAGAAAGAAGAAACAACCCGGATCGCGTTGGTTCGATCCAGCTCTATATACAATAACAGACGTACGGACAACTATAATCCCAAATGCCCGCTTTATAGCAATTAGCCCTTACTATAAGTACGTTTTACGTCATTAAATTTAGATGCGCAGATATAACACGTACACATAGCATGGGTCAGATTCTAGTCGTATAGGGGCACGTAAGCGCCCGCGCACAGGCGTCCGCATGCGCGGCCGCATCAGTTTTGTGTGTTGGTACAACAGGGGCGCATTCGCGCCCCTGTTGTACCAACACACAATGGGCTGTTGAGCACCGTAAGTACGAAAACCCATGCAGGCCGCAAGCCATCATCATGAGAGTCAGACACGCTCATAGCATGAGTCAGATTCCCATGATTATCACCGGGAGCAAACCTCAGCTTTCGCACCTGCTGTGCTCGGCAATCCATTGTATTGTGGATGCAACAGGGGCGCGAATGCGCCCCTGTTGCATCCACAATACAAAACAGTGCGGCCGCGCATGCGGACGCCTGTGCGCGGGCACTCACGTGCCCCCTCCTTCGGCTGGTGATGCTTGACAGGTGAATTGTCCCACTTCACGGTGAGGGCGTGGGAGAGATGGCAATAGCATTGATCTGCATGGTCACCACGTTTCCAACTACCGAGACCGGACTGCTGCCTGAATAAACCACCTGAGCGACATCTGTGCCATTGGCAACGGCCGTATAGGTACCCGCTGGAACATTGTTAAAGGTGGCCACACCATTAACATCGGTCGTCTGGCTGGCGATCACTTTGCCGCTCGAATCGGAAAGAGAGACCAGCGCGCCCGCAAGCGGTGTTGGTACTGGACAGCTAACGCTCGCGCACGAATTAACGGTGACGCTGACCGTAGCCCCTGTGACAGTCAACGTCACGGGTATCTGCGGTCTGCCATCTACCGAAGCTCCATCACTACCGCTGGGCGTCACTGTAACCACCCCATTATAAGTACCCACATTCAGACCGGTCGCATCGACGCTCACGCCCAGTGAACTCCCCTGCCCGTTGTCGGACCCGGTGGCAGAATTTAGTACCAACCAGCTACTATCGGACGCAGCGGTCCAGGATACCGGCAAGACACATGAGCCAGATAGGCTCAAAGGGATACTTTGCTGGCTGGCCGTCTGGCCCTGAAGCGCTGAAAAGGTAAGTCCCGGCGACGAAGACTGAAACGTACAGGGCTGTTGGACCGACATCGCCACGGACAGCTTTTGAGGGCTGCCAGGAACCTTACTCCCCGTGCTATCGGTTACAACGATATTGGCCGATGTATTGTAGTCCCCGGCTAGCAAGCCCGCGTCACTGGGGTTAACAAGCACAGTTGCCGATTGGGCACTGCTCGTAAACTGTCCATTGACAGGCGAGAGCTTGAGCCACGACGCTGATGCCCCCTGATTAATCATCCACTTTAACGGCCAGCTACAATTACCCGAAGCGGTAAACGTCACTTGTTGTGCTGGAGGATCAACGCCACCCTGAACCGCATTAAAAGCCAGCGAGGTAGCAGAGGGGAAGGTCAGGGAACAGGGCTCAAAAACCGTAAACGTCACCATAATGGTCTGAGGGCTCCCACTGGCGGGATTGCCGTTGGCATCCACCCCACTGAGCGCGATCTGCCCGCTATAACTACCAGGGGTAAGGTTTTTGGCATCAACATTGACCATCAAACTACCCGTCTGGCCGGCAGGGATAATACCTGGACCTTGCACAACACTCAACCATTTCGCCAACGGCGTCGGCGCTACAGCCAGCGTCAATGGACTCCCCCCCGTATTAGCGACAGCGATACTCTGAGCGGGTGGATTATCCTGGCCACTGGTCACGCTGAAGTTGAGGTTCAACGGCGAGACTCCCATAATTGGCGCCGAAGGGGGAGGTGGTGGCTGTATAATCAATTGTACCGACACCGTCTGCGTGCTTTGCGCCATTGAAATCGTGAGCACCCCATTATAGGTACCCGCCGGCATACCACTGGTATTGGCGGTAATCGTGGTAGATGCTGTGGCAGCATTCATCAGATTTCCCTGGCTGGGAGTAATCGTCAGCCAGTGTACCGATGATGAAACGCTCCAGTTAATGTTCCCTCCACAATTGGCATTGCCGACCAGATTTAACACCTGGCTATTCGTGGTGCTGCTTTGACCGGCTACGGTGGTAAACAGCAGGTTACCAGTACTAAGCAACAGGCTACAACGCGGCTGTACCGTCAGCGACACACCCACGGATTGAGGACTATTCAAAGCCTGAGGATCCTGAAATTGTAGCTGTGCCGAATAGGTACCTGGCAACAATGACCGGCTACGAACATTTACATTGATCGATGCACTTCCTCCAGGAGGAATGGTACCGGCCGTGGCACTGGTGGTTAGCCAGGGGGTGGTAAATCCAACTAAATTACTGACATAAGAATTAGTATCCGCCTGCATATTTGAGGGCTGGTTATGGACGGACCAGCGCAATGGCTTCTTGCCTGGATTTGAGATGATCAATGCCTGAGTCACGGGATCTGCCATACCATCAACGGCGGTAAACGACATCACTGCCGGGGAGACATCAAGCACAGCACCCGCGTTAGCAGGGATAGCCATCACCTCCATGTGGACTGTGATATCTTGTGGATCGCTTACATTGGATGACAGGGTAATTTTTCCATCATACGAGCCAGGATTCAGCTTGGTACGATCAACGGCGATCTGCACGTCCTGGTGATCACTGAATATACCATGGTCAGGAGTAAACATCAGCCAGCTGGTGCTGCTGCTGGCAGCCCAATTGATACTGCCACCACCAGCATTGTCCAGGCGTATGGTGTGTAATGTATTGGCGCCTTGCCAGGCGGAACCCAGGTCAATGTTTGTACTTTCCAGTTGCAGATGGGCAGGACGAGTCGGGCCCACCCCGATGGATAATACCGCGCTGGCGGTATAACGTGTCCTGATATCTTCAGCTTCAATTGTATGTGAACCAGTCTCCCAACTACTATCGATCCGCATGGTAACGTCTTTTGATCCCTGGGCGTCAGTATGGATAATATTTCCTTCATTGATCAGCTTGACACGCTCCTGAATATCGTGAGAAAGAACAATCGATGAAGCGGGCGCAAAATCTTTAAGGTGAATCGTGACAAGATCACCTTGATTGGCAAAACGCGTCGAAAGCGTCATGGTGGGTGGCAAATTCGAAAAAGCGGTTGCCCCATGTTCTAAAAACGTTACCAGCACCGCGTCGATGCCCAGGGCAATAATCGCAATCGCGCACATAATAATAAAGGCGAGACGCAGCCACTTGCGCGGTGCCCTGCGCATATTTTGCCAGAGCAATCGCGTCTGATAAATAAAGGCCTCACGTATATCGCTACTCGTGATACGTGTTTTAGCGGACACTTCTGGGAAGCGGCGCGAAAGCAGCGGATCGTCATGGTCAATCCATTCGTCCTTCGCTTCATCGATTTCCGCTGTATGTAGCCAGGGCCAGAGATCGGGCATGCGCTTATCCAGGTCCTCTAGTATCCGTTCATGAGATGCATTGTGCATGTGCTCTGTACTATAAGCAGTGGCTGGTAAGGGGGTGCTTTCGCGACGAATGTCCGCCGAAATATCACGCAATGGTGACAGACGCGATGGCCGTGGTAATCGAGCCCCAGGCGAGGATTCTCCCTCTACCTCAGCGATCATCCTGGCAGCGTTATTGAGCATATGAAAAGAATGATCCGCTGTGGCTTGATAGCCATCAGGCGCCGATCGAGTCTGCTCATCAGAAATGTGCGTATCGGGTTCGGGATAAAACGCATCCACTGGCACGGTAGACAGAGAAGATGGAGACAATACATTCTCAGGTACGATTTCCGCATCTGGCATAAACGGCTCGGTTGTTCGGACAGGCTCCATATCATAGTCATAATGTTCATGCTGTTCGTCATATGCAGGCTCAAAATAAAAGGGATTCTCCCCCTGACCCGGGGTAGATGGAGAAGCAACCAGTGGGGTAAGCGCCATTGACCCCTCATTGTGTTTCAGCATAGTCAGGTCAGGTTCAGCAGTTGGTTCAAAAGAAGAAGGAGCAAAATGATCTGCTCTTATTCCTTCGACTGCCGCTTCCAGGTACTCCTGCTTCCCATGGCCTTTGAGCTCCAAACGGCACTGATCGCACAGGATGGCTGAAGTGCTACATGGCTGATTACAACGTAAACAATGATTCATGCTCTTAGCTCTTCTGGTGATAAATATAAAATCCCATACCCATATATGCCAATTTTCCACTCTACTATTGACAAAAAAAATCCAACTCATCCCACATTACTACTTCACTCCCCACACCTTGGCTCATAAATAAGATAACTCACATTGATTAAACGTTGCAAATCAGCAATTGTCACCAAAACAGCAAAAATAGGTATATTGAGCCTCGATTCCCCTGGCATGCGAAGAAATCAGAATTTTCCTGTGCGGTTACAGACTGCAACCGCACAGGAAAAATGTCCTTTAATTATGAATGCTAACGCAGGACGGCGCCGAAGTCCTCGTGCAGCATACGGATAATGCGCTCCTGCAACTCGTTCGCCTCGCTATCTTTCAAAGTCCGATCCTGAGCCTGGTACACCAGCGTATAGGTCAGGTTCTTTTTGCCAGCAGGAATGGGATCACCGGTATAGACATCGAAGAGATCGGCCGAACGCAACAGCTCACCGCCATGACGAATAATATCGGCCTTAATATCCTGAGCCGCGATATGCTGGTCCACCACCAGCGCCAGGTCACGTGTCAGAGCCTGATGTCGTGAGATCGGCTGGTAGGTCAGCTGAGTCGGCACCGCCGCGTAGAGCGCCTCCAGATCGAATTCAGCCAGATGCGCACGCTGGGCCAGGTCGTAGCGCTGCTGAACCAGTGGATGAACCTCACCTAACACACCTACCGGACGAAAAACCTCGTCCCCGTTATCCATGGTATAGGCCAGTTCCAGCAGCGCGCAACGACCAGGATGGAAGGTGGGATGCTGAGTTGGCACAAAGCGATAATGGCGGATCTTGAGTCCCGCCAGCAGTGTTTCAGCAACACCCTTCAGATCGTAGAAATCAGCCGGGCGCGATAATTCTGGCAGCCAGGTGTTCTCAGCGGGACCCGAAAGGGCGAAGCCAAGCGTACGACGCTCATCGGGCAGACTCGACGTGCCATCTGTGGGCAGATAGCGGCGTCCGACCTCAAAGAAGCGTAGACCATCTTTGTTATGCTTACTATTCTGCTGAATGGTCTCCATGAGATTGCTCATCAGTGTCAGGCGCAAGGACTCCAGCTCAGGGCTGAGCGGATTGACGACCGTAAGCGCGGGCAAGGCGCGAGCATCGAAGGGTGCCACTGACGTGTTGATATTAGAGGCGGCGATGCGCGCTTCCTCCTGGGCGGCCGAACGATTGGGCGCCTGCAAGAGCAAGCTGGCGGATGCCGCGTCGGCCTGAGCCAGCAATTTGATCATTCGTGTCCGGCTGGTCAGGGTATAGGTCACGATCTCATTCAGGCCAGCTCCGATCATCAGGTTGCGGATCACCTGTTCACGCTCGAACCAGCGATCGATGGTCTGTTCTGGCAGAGGACCATCGGGGATGGTGCTGGGAATATGCTCGTAGCCGATCAGGCGGATAACCTCTTCCACCAGGTCAGCGCTCTGGGTGACATCAGTACGGTAGGTCGGAACCGTCACCTGCATGCTCTTGCCATCCTCATCGGGCGTCACGCTGAAATCCAGAGCGCCTAACGCCTCAACAACCTCATCCTGAGTAACCTGCATAGAGGTTAACCACTCCACCTCATCGGTCGAGAATGGCATGGTCCGGGGCTGCACCGGATGCGGATAGATATCCACCACGCCTGGATGGACGCTACCACCAGCCAGTTCCGCCAGCAATTGCATGGCGCGATTCGCTCCCAATAACGTCAGCTCAGGGTCCAATCCTTTCTCGAAATGGCTGGAGGCATCGGTGCGCAATCCCAGCGTCGTCGAGGTCCGGCGCACATTGCCGGGATGGAAGTTGGCGGACTCCAACAACACATTCGTGGTCTTATCGCTTACCTCACTAGCTGCGCCACCCATCACACCAGCAATAGCCGTCGGGCCCGTAGGATCGGTGATGAGCAGCATATCCGGCGTCAGCTTGCGTTTGATGTCATCCAGAGTAGTCAGCTCTTCGCCGGGTCGCGCATGACGCACGATAATGTGATGCTCCGGGACCAGATCATAGTCAAAGCTATGCAGTGGCTGACCATATTCCAGCAGCACATAGTTGGTAATATCCACCACATTGCTGATCGGTCGCAGACCAGCGGCCAGCAGGCGCCGCGCCATCCAGCTGGGAGAGGGTCCAACCTTCACATTGCTCACGACGCGTGCCGTATAACGCGGACAAAGCTCGCTATCCTCAACCGTCACCCTGACCATCTCCGTCGCTGCCGTCCCCTGTTCCTGGAAACGAGGCTCCGGCAAGCGCAACGGACGCTTCGTTAGCGCGGCCACCTCACGGGCGATCCCGATAATAGAATTAACATCGCCCCGGTGAGCCTTAATCGAAAAATCGAGCACCACCTCACCCAGCAGATCCACCAGCGGCTGCCCCAGCGGCGTATCCGCGTCCAGAATATAGATGCCCGAATGGTCGTTGCCCATACCTAATTCGCGGGGTGAACACAACATCCCCTGAGAGACATAACCGAACTTGCGCGTCTCGCTAATCGTGATATCACCAACCTGGGCGCCGGGCAGCGCCAACGGTACCTTATCACCCAACCGAATATTGGGCGCGCCGCAGATCACGTTAATCTGACTGCTACCGGTATTAATCTTCGTATAATTGAGGTGATCTGATCCCTCGACCTTCTCCAGATGATCAATCTGTGCCGTGATAATCTTATCGCCCCAGGTCTGTCCGATATATTCGATCGCCTCAACCTCCAGACCAGCCATCGTCAGCGTATGGGCCAGTTCTTCGGGCGACTGCGTAATCTCAACATACTCCTTGAGCCAGCTCAAAGGAACTCTCATTGCGTCTACTCCTTCTTAAAATCGCCATTCATGCTTGCTTTTTTTGCTCCACGACCGCCGCTACTACAACTGGCGTAAGAAGCGCAGATCATTGCCGGAGAAGAGGCGTATCTCTCCGATGCCATACTTCAGCATCGCGATGCGTTCGACACCCATGCCGAAAGCGAAGCCCCGATATTTCTTTGGATCATAGCCCACGTTACGCAGAACGTTGGGATGTACCATGCCCGATCCCAGCACCTCAAGCCAACCGCTATACTTGCAGGAGCGGCAACCCTTGCCATTGCACAGACCACAGCTAATATCCACCTCAGCGCTGGGTTCCGTGAATGGGAAGTAGCTTCCCCTGAAGCGCAGGCGACGCTCGGGGCCGAACATCTCATGGGCGAAACGCTCCAGGCAACCCTTCAAGTCAGCCATCGTACATACCTCATCGATGAGCAGGCCCTCGATCTGATGGAACATCGCCTCGTGGGTCGCATCGATATCCTCATTGCGATACACCTTGCCGGGTACCACCACGCGAATGGGCGGTTGATACTGCTCCATCGTCCGAATCTGCATCGGCGAGGTCTGCGTGCGCAGCAAAACCTCACCCGGAGCGATCCAAAAGGTATCCTGCATATCGCGCGCCGGATGATCGGTCGGAATATTCAACGCCTGGAAGTTATGATAATCATTCTCCACCTCCAGACCTTGCAGAACACTGAATCCCATGCGTACGAAGATATCAGTCACCTCTTGAATCGTACGCGAGATAGGATGCATGGTCCCGGCGGGCAGCGCGCGACCGGGCAGCGTCACATCGATGCGCTCCTGCTCCAGGGCCAGCATCAGCTCGCGCTGCTTCAGTTCCTCACGCTTCTCCTTTAGATGGCGCTCCAGTTCCTTCTTTACCTCATTGATCTTCTGACCCACAACGGGGCGCTCCTCCTTCGACAGCTTTGGCATCACCGAAGAAAGGCTCTTCAGCTCGCCGCGATTGCGTCCGAGGTAGCGTGTATCCCAATCATCAAGGTCAGCAGATGTGTTGATCGGCCCCAATTCCTCGATCGCCCGCGCCAGCAGCGTATCAAGTTGTCCGAGCAACTGTTCGAGTTGTCCAATCATACAACCTCCCAAAAAATCAAAAAACCGACATTCGTCAACAGGGACGAAGTTGTCGGCAATAGCAAGCTCCGTGGTACCACCCGTATTGAATGGCGAACACATTCCATGTACCCGGCGCCCCGATCGCCATATATCGATGGCAGGACGACAGAGAAAGGTGCCGCAGCATTCCACTCGGTTTGTCGGTTAACGGTGACGGCCGGGGCTGTCTACTTTACCAGGAGTTCAACAGCCAGCTCTAGGGTGAACTTCAGCGACTTCGCACGCAAAAGGGCTTACAGTCGGTGGCCCTCTCTCCCTGAACGCGCCTGGACGCTTACTCTCCCCATCATTGCTTTTCACTGCCTACGCAGTCTAATTTTCCCGAAATATATATTAGCAGATCGACCCACAAAAGTCTAGCGTACAGATTTAAGAAATATACAAAAAAATCCCCAAAAGCGCTTGACTTGGCTTTTTTTTTCTGCTATACTGATGCCTGTTCCGATAAGAACAGCGGGGTGTAGCGCAGCCCGGTAGCGCACTACAATGGGGTTGTAGTGGTCGGAGGTTCAAATCCTCTCACCCCGACTACCGAACGAGGCCGGAAGCTTTTTGATAAACGAGCTTCCGGCCTCGTTTTATGCCCGCTTGTGTTTATTATGAATTATGGCTTACTACCCCAAAATGTAGCAACCATGTAGCAACGCGCTATTTTTTGCCTTTTTTCTTGGATTTCTTGCCGAATTTATCCTCCCATTGTTCAGTCGCATCATCCTGTAGAGACGGCATCGCATGAGAGTAGATATCCATGGTCGTAGTGATCTGACTGTGCCCTAAAATCTCTTGCACGATCTTGGGGTGAACTTTCATGGCCAGCAGGATGGTCGCAGCGCTGTGCCTCAAATCATGAAAACGCATATGTGGCATATCGATGCTCTCAAGAAATCGTTTAAACACTTTCAGCATGGTGCTAGGGCTGTAGTAGTCTCCCCAGGCATTAGTAAAGACCAGGCCCTTGCTGACCCAAACTTTACCAGCCAGTGCTTCCTGCTCCTGTTGATGCTCACGATGCTGCTGTAGAATACTTATCACGAACTCAGGGAGCATGATCGTTCTTCGGCTTCTGGCTGTCTTGGGTTCAGACTCAACATAGCCATAGTTTTTTAAGTAGCTGACGGCGCGCCTGACCTGGAGGCTACGATCCGTAAAATTGATGTCCTGCCAGCGCAGCGCCAACAGTTCACCACGTCTCATACCCGTCGTGATCGCCAGCGTCAACAGAGCTTCCAGGCGATGTTCTTTTACTTCCTTCAAGAGGATACGAGCCTGGTCAGAAGTAAGGTAGTTTAACTCTTTGCGCGGAATGCGCGGCGGGGTCACCGCATCGCATATGTTGCGAGGAAGCATGTTCCACTTTACAGCGTTGTCCAGGGCCTTATGCAGAACACCGTGGACATTATTCACGGTTTTAGGGGAGAGTCCTTCATTGATCTTCTGTGAGTAGAACGCCTGCACCTGCTGAGGAGTCAGCTTCTGCAACTTAATTTTGCCCAGACCTGGTAACAGATAGTTGTCCAGTAGCTTACGATAATTCAAGTAGGTGCTCAAGCGTATCGTGGGCTTATGAATATTCTCCAACCAATTTTCCAGGTACTCTTGCAAAGCTACATTTGGTCCAACTGAGAGCATACCTCGCTGCTGAGCATAGACGGCCTCGTTCAGCTTCTCCCTAACTTCAGCTTTCGTTTTTCCATAAAACACCTTGCGCTTACCGTCATCAGTCGAGATACTACCAACCCATTTACCATCTGACTTGCGTTGATAGATAGAACCTTCTCCATTAGCACGCTTTTTAGCCATAATATCATTCTCCTATGCAATAAAAAGCCACCTGCCCATCATAGAGCCTGGTGGCATATCAAAAGTTTATTTAGTCTGCTACTTGCCTTGCTGCCGACGATTGAGGAGCCAGGGCCGCAACTCTTCAGGGTCTACCAGTGTCCGACGACCAAATTTATGCACTGGAAGGCCCTCAGATTTAATCAAGCTATACAGCTTTGACCTTCCAATTCTCAGTTGCTGCATAGTCTCTTCTACAGTGATTAATAAGGGTGGTAGGGTATGTTGCATAGACTCTTTACTCCTATGTTTTTTTTGTCGCTCCGGTGGAAAACAAACCTGCGAAACCTGCGAGCCGCTCCACAGGCGGCTTCACGTTGCAGGTTTGCCTTTTTTCAAACCTGCAGGAAACCTGCAAACCTGCGAACCGCTCCACAGGCGGCTTCATATGAAATGAGGTCTTCTGAATGGATAAAAATGGGCTAGAAAAGGGTTAATTGCCCAGATGTCAGCGCCTTTTCATGCTTTCTCTGAGCGCGGGTTGCTCTGGCATGGGCGATATGATCAGCCAGGTCATAGCGCAGGTGACACGCCTGACACAGAGCTCGAAGGTTTTCGCGCCGCACATCATGCTTATCGTGTTTGTCACCTGGTCGCCCATCAGCATATGGGGTTCCGAGATGCGCCACCGTCAAGATAACCTTCCCAGGGCGGCCGCTGGGGAGAGGAGCGCCGTTTGGGATACCGCACCATTCACAACGCCAACCAGCGATCCGGCGAATGGTGCGCGAGACTTTCTTCCAATTAGCTGGATAGCGTTTGAGATCCATAGGCATAGCAGCACCTCATTGGAGAGAGTCAAGCGGTGGAGACGGTGGCGGATAACCCAGCGCCGCACGCGATGGGTAGCCCAGCTGAAGAATGTGCTCATCAGTGAGCGAGGCGATATTATACGGCCATTCATCGGGACCAGTTGCCTGATGCAGCGGCCAGATCTGCGCAATCTCGGCCTCTGTTCGAAAAGACACCTCCTCTTGTGAGAGATAAAGCGCTACATTGACGCAGCGCGGCAGATTTACCGTGATGAACCCTTCACCCCGCGGCGTCATCACAATCTGGAAATGCTGCAGCGGTTGGCCTACCTCATCGACTGCTAGCCCCTGGAACTCTTGCAGGTTTGCAGGTTTCGCAGGTTTGTTTTCCTCACGGTCAACATCGTTTTTGAGGGGAATATCCCCACTCAAACCGCCCCCCAGGCCTTCTAAAGGGGTATTGATATAAGAAATTTCCTCTTTTTGGGGAATAGCATCCTGCGAAACCTGCAAACCTGCAACGGACCAGTACACAGCGCCACTCCGTGTATCCGCTCCAGCCTTAATAAGATGTAAACCACTCTCATCAAACTGCGTCCCAATACGGGCAGAGAGCGCTTTTCCTAGCTTGCGTTTAAAATCTCCTTTCTTGGTATCAGAGACCTCATCAGGTAGCGCGTTATAGAGGCTCGCCACACCAAGCCCTGTATCGCCATCATCAAAGGATCCTGACTTGATATCCTTGGTCAGCGTGGACACTAGGACGGGTTGATCTCCATAGAAGTCGCGCCAGGTATGCAGGAAGACAGCCCACTGCTTCGCGTCATCATCCCCCTGCTCATACAGTTCATTGAGATTGCTCAAAAAGCCGTCAATCCAGCAGTGCGCCAGAATGCCACCAATAGTATCCGCCCAGGGCTGAAAGCTGCCCATTTGCGGTACTGTCGCCTTTGGGCACCCAGCTGCATACCAGGCACGCGCCAACGTCAGCAGAGCCGCAATCAGCTCCCCTCGATGCTGCGGCACCCATTCATAGAGATTGTGTTTGAAGTTGCCGCGCGTCCACGGCTTATCCGTGTGCGCATCCATGCGTATCCAGTACGAGCGCCGCGGCAGATCGCCACCAATCTGGATATTGTTGCCCGTAGCCATCCAGGTGGCACGCTGGGCATAGACGCCATTTTTACTCTGCCCCAGGATACGCTCTTTCACCGTCGAGGAGGTTAAGGCCGCGTCTAAGCTCGCCGCCTGGATTTTCGCTTTCACATTATCAATGATGATGATCGTCGCACCTTCTGACAACGTAGACGCAATGCGCTTGCGCCATTCATCATCATCGTAGGGCGCGGTCATCATCTCCGCTTTGCGGCCGGTGGCGATGAGCGCCACCGTCTCAGCCAGTAGGCTTTTCCCGGTGCCTGGTCGCGTAGCATCGATCAAGGCCAGGGGCACATGGCCATTGATCGACTGCCGAATGAGCGGCGTCAACATCAAACCAATAGCATTCGCCTGGCTGGCCTGATTTTCATACGGGAACTCACCAATGGCCTCGTCAATGAGTGCCTGGGCGTTCATGATATCCACTTCAGTGGGATGCTCAGGAACGGGCGGGATCTTCAGCGATGCGAGCGGCACATACACCGACCTGGTCACCACGTCGTACCCAGGAGTGTCGATCAGCGTGCCATCCGGGCGAAAAATGGGGAACTCAATGATGCTGTCCAGGGGAGGAAATGGCCACTCACCCATCGTAAGAATATCCTTAACGACATTGTCAGGTGGAGCAACATGAATTGGCCCCCTGGCCGTAATCTTCACAAAGTTCATGCACCTGCCCAGGATGCCTTTCAGTGTAGCATCGGTGAGCGCATCAATGAATGGGGAGCCATCCTCTTTGCGCTGGATGCGTACCAGCTGGCCATGGCGTACATAAATCTGGGTTCGTGTCGTTTGCAGATGGGTCACCGCTTCCAGCGCTAATTCTCGCCAGGGGCGATTCGAAATGAGCACTCCAGGCAATCCATCTACCTGCAACATCTGGGAGGCCTTCGCCATCAAGGCTTCATTTGCAGCTTGCGCACTACTCATGTCACACTACTCCATAATGTTGGTTGCTGGCATTCCTCATGGATCTCTGTTGAGACCTTCCCCAGCTGATGCTCCTGGGTATAGGCTGCAATCCATTGCTGTGCCAGTTCTCTGGTATTCTCAATACTCTTATCTCTGCCTGCTCCATGGTTGCGGCCGCCACAGATACAGGTACAGATAGGGGTGACGGCTTCATAACAGCGAGCATCACACCTCCCGACACATCCCTGAGCGTTGTAGACCGCAATCAAAGTGGTCATATCCCTCCTTTCTCACGCAAATGCCCATGGCCGCTACGGCCTGGCATGCTGGTGATAGGTCGCTTTGGCCCGAAGAATGCCCAAGCACCGGCGGCAATAGCTCCAGGAGTCTGGGCAGATGGGACGCAGTTTGCAGCGTTGACACTTTTTTCTGAACATGCTCACCTCACAAAAAAAGCTCTTACAGCATCAGCTATAAGAGCGCGCAAACGTACACTTGTTAGAACAAGGAAACCTGTTGATGCTGTGCGACCGGTCGATTCATCCACAGCACTTCAGTGCGAATATTGCCGTGTTCGGTCACACTTGGCATTTCAAAGCGTTCCCAGCTGGCCAGCATATCATCGTAGAGCGGATGAGCGTACCCAGAAAGCACAATAATGCCTTTGTGGGCCAGCAAAGCTTGTAAGAGGTCTACGTGATCCTGGTGGCTCATTTCGTGGCTGTAGTATTTGCGTCCACGTGTCTGGAGATGGTAAGGCGGATCGATGTACAGCAGGCAATCTTCTGTATCGTAGTACCGGATGATGTCCAGGGCGGGCTTGCATCGGATTTCCGCATTTTGTAAGCGCTCAGCTGCGATCAGAAGACGCTCTGGTATTTTTTGCCAGAGTCTGGCAGGGTAGGCACGACCAGAGAGGCCATTGTGCTTCCAGCCAGACACCTGATAAATGGTTCCTCCATGAGCCTGCCAACACCGCATTACAAAACGGCGTGCACGCTCCAACTCATCGCCGTCGGACAAGTGGCGCTCAATCCGATTATATTCTGCCTCACTAAAAGGGGAAAGCATAATAGCCCTGGCCAGTTCCTCACTCCGTGTCCTAAGCACCGTAAAAAAGTTGACAATGTGCTCGTTGAGATCATTCAATACCTCATGCTGCTCAGGTGGTTTTGAGAAGAACACAGCCGCACTCCCCGCATACGGCTCGATGTAATGTCTGTGTTCAGGAAAAAACGAGACAATCCAGGGAGCAAGCTTCCACTTCGCACCAGGGTACTTCAAAATGGGATCAATGCGCATTGCAGTGCTCTGCTCGTATGACATACGTATCTGCTCTCCTTGCTATCAAAACAGCATCATCTGTTGAATTGGTGGCTGCTCTCGTTGTCTGGGTGGTACAGGACCCCTCTCCTGTACCATAATAGTCGCCTTATGTTGGGCTACAGACCGCTTCCAGTCTGCATATGCGTCTACCCATTCACCATTGCGCGTGCGTTCGAGGTAGGCGCAATCAGCGCACCATCGAAACACCCGGCAGGTGATCCAGGTATGTGTATGCTTTTTGTTCATCACGGCATCATCACTTTTCAAACACTTCCGTAAGGAGAAACTAATGAATACGGGAGCGCGTGTTACTAGCCCCGAACCCCCGTCCATTAAACGGCAAAATGCAAGACAAAAGCGATCACCAACCAACAGCACATCACTCCCATACAAAACCACCAGAGGGCAAACAGGAACAATTCACGGGTTGAATAATGCATACTCATCTCCTTCCAAACAAAAAGCCCTCTTGCACTTGCTAAGAGGGCTTATCAAACATTGAATGATTATCATGCCAGGTCGCAATACAATAACCAATGTACTCAGCCACTTGAGGTACCACAGCATTGCCTAGGCATTTAAGTCGGTCCATCCGATGGGGAACCCCATCAGACACTCGCTGAACTCTGGATTGAGGTGACCACAACCCTGCAAGGCAATATCGGGGTGCCAATTCAAAGCTCTCCCAACTCGTGCACCGCTTTTTCTTCGTCCACCCCATAGCATTGCTACTTCCTTGTTGGCAGTTGGGTGTTCGCAAAATTTGTTGCCATTGGAAGCTTGAGGGGTAGGCCAATATGAATATCCGGTCACGGACGTGAGGCGCACCAACGGCGGCAGCCGGTACACACTGCCATTCTGCATCATACCCGCACGAGGCCAAATCAGCGAGAACTTGCCCCATTCCTCGATCAAGAAGTTTTGAGACATTTTCCACGAGGACGTACTGGGGTCGTAACTCACGAATGAGACGAGAGAACTCAGACCAGAGTCCACTTCGCGGTCCTTGTATTCCTTGCGGTTTATAGGTATTACTAATGGAGATATCCTGGCAGGGGAACCCACCACAGAGGAGGTTAACGGACGAGAGATTATCGACTCCGATTCTTCGTACATCTCCATACCTGGGAGTGTTTGGCCAGTGTTTGGCCAGGACTTGCTGACAGTATTCGTTGATCTCGACTTGCCACGCAATCTGAAACCTTCCTGTTCTTTCTAGCCCAAGATCCAGGCCACCAATACCAGAGAAGAGTGAACCCACAGTCAATATCTGTGACATCACTTTCACCTCATAAAAAAAGCCCCTCTGCTGATGCAAAGAGGCTTACAACAGTCGTTCACGATGATCAAAGTACCGTGTTCGAATATCGGCCAGAGGGAGCGCTTGTTTTGTTCCGTTGCGCTGAACAGCGCAAAAGCTCCGCTTCGCACGAGCACCACCTTGGGCACGCTGCTCTTGTTCCCAGTCTTCACATGCCTGGTAACGCTCAGGAAAATGCGTGCCGAGCCTCACCCATTCTCGGATACCCTGGCGCACACACCGGCCGCCACAGTTATTATGAGAAAAACCAAGAGCATATAAGCGCGGTGGCTCTATTCCCCAATCCTGGCGGCAGACATCAACCAGTGGGCGCATTTCAGCAGGCTCCCACAACAATGGATAGTCCACCACAGCTGCAGGAATGGCTTGTGCATACGATTGTTGGACGCTGACCAGGCGGCGCTTTTCCCAGCGATCTAATCCGATGTAAACCACTGGTAACGACGGCATCGCCTGGATAAACTGACGAAAGGGCTTTACCTTAAGTTCATAGCTGCATGGTGCTGCCATATTGCATGGAATAAGCTTCTTTTGCGCGGCCACCTCCAGCGGTGTACGACCATCGGTATACCAATACAGCATACCTTGCCAGCGTTGCATACAATCGTGCAGGAACCTATACAGGTCTTCATCCTCATAGAGCGTATCGGCAAACCAGAGGAGCACCTGCTCCCGTCCATAGCGTTGGATCACGCGTTCAACTGCTACCGCACTGGCCAGGCCACCAGAAAGCGACACGGAATAGCGAGCATGAAGATGTGATGCAACCTCTTCATTGTTACTCTTGTTTAAATGACACACCGTATACGTTTGATTCATCTTACTCACTCTCTGACGCATTGAACATCAGAACTCCTCTGTCACGCTACGAGATACGCGACTTCGTCCGATGGATCGTTCGACCGGTTTGCTCATCCACAACGCGATACTGATACATCCAGGGATTGCAGTTTGTATCAGATCGCTCTTGCAGAGCGTTCGCAGCCTGAATCGCTTCCCTCTCTTTCTCCCAGGTTCCACCCCTAGATCCCGCCCCATCGACATTGCTGTACAGAATTTTGTAAGGCATCGCTTGCTCCTTTCACTCAATTCTGCCAACTCACATGAATTGGCATAACTGAAGGAAAGAAAAAGCCCTTACAGCATGGACTATAAGGGCTGATGAGAGATTCCAGAAAACGTGACCAGCATCAATAACATAAAGCACAAGAACGACACATGAGAATGAACGTTCCCCGGCTCGTCCGATGCTGCAGGCTACAATCATGGCACACACGCCGTCCACAATCCTTACATTTTCCGATGATTATTTTCGGTGCGCCACACTCACAGAGGACACGATTTTCATACAACCACTGATCAGGGTAAGCAGCTGACACCTTCGCATCCTGCGGGACAAGCTTCATGGGTTCATTTTTCGGTTTCGATGACGTAAACCAGGCCATACTCTCTCCCTCCCATATGATGGAAAATGAAAGCCCTCATAGCAGCTGCTACGAGGGCCATACGACTAGAACCAGCGGCGTCGCCGTGGCGGTGGCTCACTACCTCTAGGAACATTCATGAGTGCATCTTGCGCCTGGGCACAGACGACGCGCACGTATCGGCAGCCTGGCGTGTGACATGACCCACAGCCATCACAATAAGGCTCATCACATCCGCAACACACATTGGGATCGCGCTCCAGCGGTGATAACTCACCGGTTGACGGTGAACGATACAGATCAAGGATACTTCGAAACATGGGTCAGCTCCTTTCAACGAGGAGGTAAACATGTTCTGCTCAGGGCAGCTAAAAGGGGTGCTCATCGCGTTCATCGTCATCATCGGTGTCGGAGCTCTGTACGATTGGGGTGCCTGGCGCAGTGAGAGCGGCATTCGCCATGGCATACAGGACAGCGATCTGACCATGAGCACGGTCCAGGGCTGTCTGGAGTGGCTGTGGTGGCAGTGGCTGGCCAATCTGCTTGCAGAGATGTTCGAGCTTCGGATAGGAGGAGAGCTGCAGATAACTCATGGCGCGCGTCATCAGATCTTCTCCGATGATGGTGATGTCATCCAGTTGATGACGCTGAACGGCCTCCCTCAGTTTGCATTCATCGAACTCCAGATTGTAGGAGAGGAGGTACGTCCCTCGAATGGCCTGCCGTAACTGGGCCAGCGCATCGGTGATCGGAATACCAGCTACCTGAAGTTCTCCCTGCTCGATGCCGGTGATGGTGGCGATCTGGCGAGATATCGGCCGCGATGGCGTCACCAGGCGATCAAGAAGTATGTTCCCTCGAATACTCATCACCACCAGGCGGATAATTTCAGCATCCTCATATAACCCCGTGGTATCCACTTCCAGAAAAACCAGGTTCGGCAGGGATTGAATGGCTTGCGCCCACTGGATACATTTCAGCGGTGGCAGTTGCGGGAGTGTGCGCAGCTGTCGTTGAGCATCACGAACAGCCTCTTCCAGCTGGCGAAGTTGCTGCATAATCATGCCACGCCGCTGGAGCCGCGCCTGTAGATCGTCCATCTGACGGACCGGCCCCAATCCTCGCTCCTGGTTGAGTAGCGAGATCAAAGACGACGGAATAAAAGAAGATGTTGTCATAAGCGTTACCTCATTTCACGACAAAAGCCCTTCTCAATTCCTTGAGAAGGGCTGCTCTATCTATTTCAGGACAAACATCAGGTGCGTGATCGTTAAGATGGCACCAGAAATGCAGATGATCAGAAACGCTTCATAGCTCTGTGTCTGGTGGCCAAGCACGAAGCCAAAGAGAAACCAGAGGTCTAACAGCACGGTCAACCAGCGAGCCCGGTGCCTCTTTGGCTCCGGACGATAGTCACGATTACGCATATCCGCTCCTTTTACGCTGATACCGGCTCTGTGCTGGATACAGAAGTTTTCTCTGCATATACACGCTCATACAAATGGATCATGGCTTCATCGAGCGCCGGAGCGTCTTCGCAATACCAGGTTCCATTTGTATCAATGACCACCGCATGTGCCTTGAAGAGGGTCCCATACAGAACGGGAAGGTTTCCCGTCAGCTGCTCAATCTCCTGCGCATACCAGGCATTGCGCTCAGGATAGACTTCACAGCGGGCCGCCTTCTTCTCCCAGGCAAGAAACATATCCACTTCTTCCTGTTTACGATGACAAAACGTGACGGCATCGGCATATGTTGGGAACGACACCACGTCGGTGGTGTGGCGAGGACCAACCGCAGGGGGAATACTATATCTGCCTTCAAATGACCAGGAGTAGGCGGAGAGACTCTCTATGTGTCGACCGTCTTCACTCATGAAGAAACTCAGTGGGTAGAACCGCCGCTCGATCTCAGCGATCGTCATATGATAGTCAGGGGGCAAGACTTCACGGTGTTTATGCATGATAGACCCTTTCTTTCTTCACAACTAGGCAATGGACTGCTCTGCTCGCGCGTGATCACCTACCCAGGCAATACCCCAATGGGATGCCAGTTCTTGCGCGACCAGGTTGAAGGTAAAATGACTGGACCCACAGAAGACCCACCAGCGAGACTGGTGCGCAGGGAAGCGGGTCCCAGGTTCTGGATGATCTTTCCCCGCCAGGAAGATGACCTCGGTGCCCTGGGCATCGCGATAATGATATTGCGCAGGCAAATCGGGCAGGTTGTAGGAGTGTTGAGAGTTCAATTGGAAATGAAGGGAGAAGCCACGTGGCTCCAGTATGTATGCTACCTCTTGCGGATCAGGGCAGGTCTGACAGAAGCCCTCACAGGGACGCGTTTGTGTCATACGCATGTACCTCGCTACGAGAAACCCCACAAAGCTGCTTTGCAAGGCCCCTCGCTGGATATGTTCGGTTTCGACTAGTCAATCTGTCTGTGCTTGCTGGGCTTTTTCATCGCCACGATGCAGACCAACGCGATCAGGATGATAAAGGGAAACCAGCACAGCAGAATAGAACCTTGAAGAAAGGCCACCAGGGCCAACCACCAGGCGGGCACCTGTTGAACAATGTGAATGGACGAAGACATAGAAACCTCCTTGAAAACAGATTCAGGATAGAGGGGACAACTCATCAGGGAAGAAATGGCGCTGCGGGTGATAGCACGGGAAATGCACCGCATAGCGGTTGCGAGCGCGGTGGACATCAAGGGGAATAGTCGGATCAATGATGCCCGGCCCCTGGGGTGTCAGCACGGATTGCCCCAACTGGAAATCATGCAACCGCGCACCCAACTGGACCTTCACCAGATCGTAAATCACTTTGCGATGACAGCGCTCATACTGCTGACAGCCACACAATAAGATCAGCGTCAAACCGCGCTCCAGTTGACGCACGAGCCAGGCAATACCTTGCTGCTTATGCGCCAACTGGATTGACTTCTTCGGATCAGCATGATTGACATTGCCTAACCAGTCACCTCGCCAGACGTAGCGCTGGCCCCAGTCCACTTCTAAAGACTGGCGTTGCCAGGTCGAGGACCAAGAACAATACGGCACCAGACGCGTATCGATGATCACGGCGTACGGATTGACGCGCATGGCCCACTGCAGCTCGTGCAAGGTTCGTGTATCGGCATACCCAAAGGTCGCCAGCGATCCCATCATCTGGCGACCTCGCACGCATGTGACAGGCGCTGGGCACGTTTGAGAGCTAGTTGTGCTTGAATGCGATGCGCGTGATATGGGCACATCGTAGAAGACCAGCGGGGCGGATAGTGCTTCATCACATGGCAGGATTGCCAACACCAGGGGCAATGCACCATACGCCGGATCGCTGGCCAAGCATACCAGACCAGTAAGGCACTTTGCCCGCACATCACCAGCAGGAAGAGGATTGCCCAGAGAGAGACCATGATCATCGTGGCCACCTCCTCAGCTGATGCGTTCGGATGAGAAAGCAGAAGAGGCGCACGGAAAACAGGAATGCATGGAGAGAACAAAGGACTGGTTGGTTATGATCACCTATGGGATGGCACATGAAGCAAACCCGGTCAACTTGCTGCGTGCGTAACGGTGTATATTGCATGGCTACACCTGCCCTGCTCGCCAGCGGGCGACATCATCACATACGGACTGAATGTAGGCGCGCTCGTTGTTGTTATCTGCCGTTGGTGCATACTTGGGGATGATCTTTGTGACCGTATCCAGCCCCTGATCAATGTAGACATGCTGCATCAGGTTGAACCAATCTTCGGCCCCTAGTATCCAGGTGTCATAGGAGCGATAGCCACCGCTCGGATCGCACGTCCACCCGGCGGTACAGCGGATATTGCCCAGGCTGTGCGTCGTTGCCGCCACGCCGCGTAGCCCAAATGAGCTTTCATGGTGGAAGAACGCCAGGGCATAGACGGGATCAATCCCGGTTTCTTGCCCCAGCTGGTACAACGCGTCACCGAGCCCCTTCGCCGGTGAGTTGGCGCGGGCTAACACGGTATTCATGAAGGCAGCTGACACGCTGGGCCGCCCAAGAATACGATCCGAGAGAGACGACGTTTGTACGCGAACGGGGGCCGTTTTCACCGCCTGCGTGGGATGCATCGGGGCAAGCACAACGTAACCGATAGCGGCCACGATAATCAAAAGGAGAAAGCCTGAAGATCGAGAGGACATGTGTGAACCTCCATATTCACAAAATGCCCACCGCTTATGCTATACTGGATAGAAGCGGTGGGCTTAAAAAGATCTCACAAACGCGGTTGCTCTGACTGGTGAGAAGGTGTAGAGAACCGCGCTTTATTTTGCCTGAACGAAGGCATGCCACAGAGACGTGGACGAGAACCAGTTGAGTATGGCGTGACTCATTGTGGAGAAACAGAGCACAATCACAACAATTAGCGCAATCCCAATGACCACCACCAGGCGGCTAACAGGGTCTTTCGTATTGCCGATGGTCCCAAAGACGAACAAGATTACCAGAATACTGACGATCCCAAGAGTGAGCATCAATGGCATACCATCCATCCTTTCCGCAGCGCACAGCTGCACAAACTGTTTTTGACGACACAGCAGGGTTATTTCTTTCGTTCTACCCAAAGTCTGAAGGCAAGAAAACCAAACACAATCAGCATGGATGCAACCGTCACAATAGTTTCATTGAGTTGCATATGAACCGCTCCTTTCTCATAAGGAAAACAAAAAAGGCTTGACATGGTGTCGGTCAAGCGCTCTGTACAACATTATTAACTGGCCCAGGGTCTCCCCTGCTTACTCTTGAGATACAACTCACGTCGTCGATCATACCGCTGTTTTGTCCGTGGGTTCATTTTCGCAAGCTCCTCGAATGCGCTTTCAAAGTTGAGAATGTACTTACTCAGTAAGAGATTCGCTTCTTCATGGTTGCGCCGGAGGGCATGCTCACGATGGAGCGTTGGAGCGTCAAGAGGGGCCACCTTCATCACTTGCTCAAGTGAGATGACCGTCACAGGAACCACCGCATTATGTCGCTGGACAATGAGCATGTCGATACGCTTCTGACCGACGTTTAAACGATATTCGTAGTAGTCAAAACTAGTGACCAGGACAATTGCTCGATAGACTTTATGCTCAATCAGGTCACGCACAATATAGCGATAATTGGAAAGGCGGCGCTCCACGACCACGCCGAGCCGTATTAACTCTTGCTCAAATTGTCGCGCCACCCGGTCTCGCTGGGATCGTATCTGTCGTGCTGTTGGAGCGCCTTCCATGTCTCCTCCTTCCGGAAACAGTTACCGACGGCTATCACGCCGATAACTGTTTCCATAGTCCTGGCTCTGATCATCATTGAGCGACTTCTCAGCATCTTTGATGATTTTCCCGGTGACCAAATCAATCAGCCGGTTGGCCAGGTCTTGTTTCTTCTGATAATCCTGCTCTTTCTGAAGATCGCTCTTTGTCTTGATGGCCGCGTTAATCGTGTCCAGTTCATTCTGGATACGGACGCGATTCATGGTGATCTTCGCATCATTCTTCTTTTTCAGCACCGCCAGATGCTCATCAAGATTTTTCTTGCGCAGGATTGGGAGCGCAATAGCCGCGGCGATTTCCGCCAGTGGAAGCGCAAAGGTACGCACAATAGCACCGATCAGCACAGGCGTCTTGGTCAAATCAGCATTGGCAAAGAGGATCCATTGTGCAGCGGCACTGCCCAGGGCAACAATGATAAACAGCAAGCCAATGACAACAGCACCACCAAGAGCTTTGCGCACACCAGACATCACCCGACTAATGAGCCGTGATGTGGCTAGCATCAAGATCACGGGAATCGATTCAAACAGTACGCAGAGGAAAATCACTGGGGCAGCGGCCCAGGTAAAACCACCAGCAAAATCAGCGCCAACAGCAGCACCAATGATGAGCGCCGCAATAGCAGGCACGGCATAAAAGAAAGCAATGAAGAAGTTGCGCACGGCACTTCCAGCCGGATGTTCTGCGTCATCCTCAAAACTATCGATCACTTCCTGATCATCGCCTGTCGCTCGACTCAATACGTTGACCAGTTCGCCAACGCTCATTTCTGCATTGATAGCAAGCTGCTCTATTTCAGATGGTTTCTCCTCATCCTCATCGTGAGCGTTCGCGTTGCGCTTACTTTTCCGGCGGCGCTCTGCCAGGTCAATCAGTTTGTGTTCATCTTCTTCACTCATAGTGAAAAGATTGCTCAAAAAAGCACCGATCCGGCTTTTTCGCTTCGGCTCTGGAGCACTTTGGTCAAGAGGTTGCGTCTGCGGATCAGGTGCATTCTGTTGATCGTTTTGATCGTTGTCACCTGGTGACGATCCAGTTTGTGTCGTCGTGTCCATTCATTCAACTCACTTTCACAAAACTATAAAAAAGTTGGCAAGAAAAACAAAAAAAGAAGGGAAAAGGTGAGCTTAAGGCGCTCTGTTGTGACTATGTAGCGACATTTTTTCGCATTCCCACGACAAAAAACAATGTCGCCACAAAGTCAGAACACCCATGAATTAAGCCTCGCCACCAGAGTCTTTCTGGGTCTTGCGCTCCTTCTTCAAGCGCTTCTCCTCTTTGCGCAAGAACGCAAGATTTTCACGCTTGAAACGCTTCTTAACGCGATCAATTTCAGGGTCAACGATCGCCATCAAGCGGGTGTACTGCTGGAGGAGGTAGATGCGACCATCTTCACGGGCTTTGTGGGCGTAGTCTTCCAGGTCTTTGCTCAACTTCTCCAGGTCTTCCAGGTCTTCCTCGCGTACGAATGTCGCCAGTTGGGCGGCATTTTTCACGGACAATTCATCAGCCATAGTAGAAAGGGTCTCCTTTGTTGAAGATGACAAACCAAAGCGCAGATGCTAAGGCTCACTGCTGCCAACTCCAGAGATGAAATTGGCAGGATCAACCTTCGCAGGTCGCAATTGAGAAATACCGAAGAGGGGTGGAGTGACGTTCCGTCTCGTCGCTTTACTGCATCCTTTATAATGCATCTTCTGCAATTCACCATCTGTCACCTGGCTTCATGCATATCCCTGTTACTCATCGCATGTCCATCGACCGAGCCACTGCTCGACTAGCTGCATGGTTTCTGCCACGTACCACCAGAAAAACACACCTCCTTTCCTATCTGATAGCTGTTTGACCCTTCCCATACATTCAAGGCAACTCTTCAAGAGAAACTACTCAAAGAGCGGACCAGGGCACCCCTAGCTTTATGCAGTTGTTCATGTGCTATTAATCAGTCCAAAATTGTGATAGACTTCATTCAACTGGTATATTGTGGTCTATACCAAATTTGGTCTATACCAATATATACCACGTAAACCAGAACATTGTCAATACCGGTCTATACCAAAAATTATTTTTAATGTTAAAGTGAGGCCATCATGGAACTAGGAAAAGCAGAAGACATTGCTCAAAGCCTGAGGCAAAAGATCATGAGTGAAGAGATTCAGAGTGGCACCAGGCTTAATTCTGAACGTGACATTGCAGAAGAGTATCATACTAGTCGTATGACGGTTAGACGGGCGTTAGAAATATTGGAGGGTGAAGGGCTTATTACCCGGCACCCGTCGAGAGGATCCTTCGTAGGAGGAACAAGAGAACGCATACTAGTAGATAAAGGAAGAGAAATCAGTAATGCGGTTACTGCTAGTGAATTGCGCCTGTCTGGCTCCTTCATTAAGGATATGGAACGATTAGGAAGAAAACCTCAAGTACAATTTCTTGAGCAACCATCGTTGGTAGCAGCTGATACCCAGATAGCAGAACAATTAAAAATAAAAGAAGGTGATCTGGTGTTCAAACGATACAGATTACAAATAGCAGATAATCTTCCCTATCGTTTAATAGAGAGCTACTATCCATCCGATCTATTTGGTGAATTGCTCACCATTAACATTGGTGATAAACCCCTATTTCAATGGCTACAAGAGCGTCATAAAATAAAAGTGACGCATGCAAAAGAAAATCTGATCGCACGCCTGGCTACGCCAAGTGAACGTCAGCTATTAAAAATTTCACCATCAGCACCGATAGTTGCAGTTGATAGAACGGTTCAGACAAATGTGAATAGACCAGTTGAGTTTGCTCACATCATTGCAGTCGCTGCTCTGTACATATTCACGTATGATTACGACATCACTGAATGGAACGGGGAGAAAAAAGCATGAAAGAAGACAGCAACTTACTTACAAAAATGCTCAGTGAGCAGCTACGTATAGGTACAGGTATAGATTTTCACAGCCTGCATAGCAATTGCCCTCTTGTCCTGGGTGGAGTGACAATCCCATTTGATAAAGGCTTTAACGTCAAACGCAGTGATGGTGATCCGGTTTCTCATGCGATAGTTGATGCGCTCTTAGCAGCGTTGGGAGAGGGAGATATAGCAGATTGGTTTGATGATGCAGATAGTATAACGGATGCCAGGTCAATAACCTACCTGGGTGAAATCCGAGAGAAACTTTTGGAGCCATTAAATGTCTCACTCATCAACTTGCATGTGGTTATCCTCGCAGAGGAACCAAAACTAAAACCATACTATCCCCAAATGAAAGAGAACATTGCCCAACAATTACAAATTGATCTAGACCGTATCAGCATTCAAGGTAAGACATTCGAGGGCAAAGGAGTGATAGGATCACAGCAAGGAATAGAAACTCAAGTTAATGTTGCACTCTTAAAACAGTCTTCTAAATAACTTGTATCTTATCATGAGGGATCATGCAATGGATATTAAAGAGCTTCTTATCTGGGCATCACAGCAAGCAGAAATTTATGTATCACCCTTAGGAAATCGCTGGCTTCATGTTCAAAGTGTGGTCGAAAAGGCGCGTGAAATTGGCAGTGTGTTCAATGAGGAAGATCGCTGCTACCTTATTGCTGCAGCTTACCTCCATGACATCGCTTATGCGCCGGACCTTCAACGTACAGGATTTCACCCTATCGATGGTGCCTACTATTTGCGTCAGCAGGAACAGGAGCGCCTGGCCTCACTTGTTGCTTACCATTCAGAAGCTAGATTTGAAGCTGAATTGAGAGGTCTATCTCAGGAGTTGCACCAGTTTGAACCTGAACATTCACCAGTGGCTGACGCACTAATTTACTGCGATATGATGACAAATAGTAAAGGGGACAGGGTTTCTTTTTCGGAGCGCCTTGCTGACATTTATAGACGCTACGACAAAAACCATATTGTCTCTAAAGCTATTCACCAGGCCGAACCTTTCCTTGCAGAAGCTGTTCGACGCACTGAGCAACGATTAACTATACATAAGTAAAAGCACCTGGCACTTTGTAACCAGGTGCCTTTATTGTGCTCTATAAAATAGAGAAAACTATTTAAGCTCCTGCTCAACTGGAATAGAATGAACAATAGCTTCTCTACAGGTCACTTCCTTAGCCAAACAGCTCAGGCTGCTCAGCTATGCGCCTTTGAACTCTTGATGCCTGCTTAAACGTCCCGAATTGTGGAGGCATTTTCAGCTGAGCGCGACCATGTAGGAGATCATCAATAGGCAATATTTGAATGCGCGGATAATCCTGTCCCCAGCCAACAGAATGATAAAAACCAGCGCTCACACTTTCCGTGGTCATATCACGGGAAGGAGGTTCTAGCGTTATAAATACACCGATAGCAGCCTGTTCTCTCTGTACAGTTCCCCGTAGATCACGAATATCACCAGATTTCACATGACCAGACTTAACCTGGACCAGTACACGCTTGGCTTTACCAGTAGCATCATCAATAAAGGCGATTACACCATCAATACCTCTATCTTTGCCCTTCTTGCCTTCTTTACTTCCTTCCTGGCCACCAAGAGGCTTAGCACGAATGAGCGAAAGTGCCCACCATTGGAACTGATAGCGATCTTCTTGAGCAAGTTGACGAGCTGACCCTAAATCACTTGGCTCACCTCGAACCTTAAACTGAATACCTGGAAACATATCCTCTAGACGATATTTTTGGAGCGCGATACTAAGATGGGTTATATCAATACCAATCCATTTGCGGTTTAATTTTTGTGCAGCTGCAACAGCAGTACCACAACCACAAAAAGGGTCAAGCACAACATCACCGGGATTGCTACTGACCGATATAATGCGCTCTAATAAAGCAAGAGGCTTCTGAGTAGGATACCCTAAACGTTCACCTGCGGTTGGGCTAATTCCTATATCTAACCAAATATCCTGTAGCGCAGGGCCACCTGCTTCATCTAAGTATATTTTGTAGCCATCCTTGCGAGGTCTACCATCTTTCTGCAAAAGAATTCTCCCATCACTGTACAGCCTTTCTAATTCATCAGTCGAAAAGCGCCATTGACGATTTGCACCAGGATGAGTTCCCCGCCATTCAATAGTACGCGTTGGAGAAAAATGAGGAGCTGTTAGGTTCTCGGCACGAAAAGGGCCATGTTCATCCTTATATTTATACCTGCTAAGTTGCTCTTCAGAATAAAGGCCTGGAACATGGTTAAATACTTTGGTAGATGATTTAGAATAAAACAACAATCTATCCTGTATTCTGCCATAACGCTTTGGATCATTATGGGCTGTGGTTCGTTTCCATGTAATTTCATTGAGAAAACGTTCAGGCCCAAAGATAGTATCGAGCATAATTTTCAAATAGTGACTAGATGTCGGGTCACAGTGCAAATATATGCTACCAGTTGGTTTAAGAACACGATGTAACTCTATTAGTCGCGTAGCCATCATCACAAGATAGGCCATCATCTGGCTACGACCAATAAAACCACACAAAGCTTCTATCATTTTAGATATATGATCGGGGGCCTGCATTCTTAAATCATTATATATTTGTTCTGTTATGGCATTCCAATGCCATGTATCTTCAAACGCAGTAATCTGTGCTTCACTATCCTTACCGCTCTCATCCCTAAACAATACATTGTAATTGCGATTAGAGTTAAAAGGAGGATCAAGATACACCAAATCAACACTATTATCCGCAATATATTGGCGTAAAATATCTAAGTTATCCCCATAAAACAGTGTATTCTCATTAATAGCCTCTGATGACATTCCGGCCTCCCTCCGTATATTTCTGGCATCATATAACCGCCTATCATTAATGTCAATAAAAGCTCGCTCAACATTTATTTGCTTTTAATGATAAAGACCACCTGAAGAATGAAATTATTGAAAATATATGATAAATTAAGTTTTGTATTGTCTATTTGTATTTGAGAAACAAGAGGTAGTAAAGTGCCACAAAAAAAGCAGCAAACTCAAGCTAAAACTGTTATGGCCCAAATTCTGCTTTTCCAGCCAACAATAGAAGCCTCTGATGAAAAAGTACAAAATTTTCTTGACAGCGTTCAAAAACTGCCCAAGGGTATTCGTCACCTACTGTCAGCATCAGCAGGGGAAAATCAAAGCCTTAAACACAAAGGGTTTACACATGGAGTAATCTTACTTTTCGAAGACGCAACCTCTCTCCACGAAGCTATGCAGCAGCCAGCCTATCTCAAACTAAGTCATACTCTACAGGGTATCAGTGATCATACAATCATGTTCGAACAATCAGTAGTTATAGATGTACCAGTGATTGAAATACCATCACCACAACAAAAACAGGCTACTAATCAGAAGAGTAAAAACGCAGCGCCTGGCCAACGCAAAAGAAATGCAACTATCGCTCCTCCCTCTCCTGAGTTATCAGAGTGGCAACAACTGGCTAGAGCCATAAGGCAAAAGAGAGTCACTCATATAGATCAGCGCCTTGTAAGAATTGTCTGTGACCAGCTGAGTGTGGATGAACAAGAGGTCATACCCAGCGCTTCATTGGTGGAAGATTTAAATGCTGACTCTCTGGACCTGGTTGAACTTTTTATGACCTTTGAAGAGGTATTCAAACTGGAAATACCTGATGACCATCTGGAGCTTTTAATGGAGATCGGAGCGATACAGGCTTACTTAGAGTTGCAAGGGGTGTTAGGTGAGGAAAATAAAATGTAGCAATTCTGTAGCAACATCAGCAAAGGTCTTCACTAAACCAAAAATGTTAGAGCACAAAAAGCGCCAATTGCAAGCTTGAAAAATACACAAGAACATAACCAAAAACAGATGGTCATGGGTTCAAATCCTCTCACCCCGACTAAACGAAAAGGCCGTAAGCATTAACTAAAAGTGCTTGCGGCCTTACTTTATGCCACCTGCCTAAAAACACAACTTCTCAAAAACCATGTGTGGGGGCAAAATAGATTCCCAGCAGTGTGTAACAAGGGTCTGTAACGACTATTGCGCTAAAATCGGGTATTACTTATTCACGGATTTGCTTCCAACTTGCCAAAGAAAATTTTTAGTTCTCCATTCTGGGTTCCTATTACATAGTATCCTGAGTACATCCTCGGCTTCGTACTAGAGGCTATCTCCTCTAGTGCTTCAACTTGAACAAGAACCTTTATTGTTCCATCTTCAAGAATAGTAGCGTTTCCACAAGTAGCAGTAACTTGCTGTGTTAAAGTATACCCTTTGGCGAATTCAGCAATGCTCGGTTTGGAAGGATAATCCCGCCAAAGATTATAAGCCTTCTCATAATTTTTACTGTTTATATCGCTGTAATATTGTCTAATTAAGGACTTTGCAAGCTGCTCTAGTGCTGGAGAAGGCTGATCGGTAGGCAGTTGATATGGAGGGATTTGCTGTTTTGGAACTGTACCTGTAGAAACTAAAACGGTGCTTGTAGAAGAAGAAGGTAGCTGGTGAGGACTCGTTACAACAAGAGGCGACAAGATATATGTGATAATAGCAACCAGGATAGTGCCAACAGCCGCGATGAGAGCAGTTTGTGTGGGTTTGGTATCAGAGCTACTCGGCTCTAGTGGCATTGGTACATCCACTTGAACATGTATCTTGTCCTTTTTCTCTTCTTGATCAGTTTTCTGTTTTTGATCAGTAGGTTTCTTTATCATTATCGACTCCCTTCGCCACAAATCCTGTTAACCACATTAGCTACAATCTTTCCTATTTGAACATCTTTAACATAAGTCACTGACCTTACAGAAAAAGCACATTTAGATACGGGAATATCACAATCTCAGAACAACAAAGGTGGAAAGCACATTTAGATACGGGAATATCACAATCTCAGAACAACAAAGGTGGAAAGCACATTTAGATACGGGAATATCACAATCTCAGAACAACAAAGGTGGAAAGCACATTTAGATACTTTCCACCTTCTAAAAAAGTGACTAAATCAAAGCTAAAGTTGAGAAAACATATCCCATTCCTGTTCCTTGTTCCCCTCGCCTCCTTCAACCTTTCTATTATCTAGGACGGACACATCATCCCGTGTATCTACATTCGCATGCCGCTCCAATACCGCACGGTACTCCACTGAATACGCCAGATGAGCACCAACATGGCCTCGAAATCGACCCTTTGACCCACATCGCAAGGCTTGCATAAATGTTGTCAGCGCCCTAGTCGCCTCTTCAACCGTCTGCCCTGCTTCCGTCAGCGTCAGAAACAAAACAGGCTCAGACGCCTTGACCAACTGTCGCCATAGGTTCACTTTCCGAGGGGCGCAGTTCTGCCTTAATTGCTATCGCTTGCCTCATAGGCACCTCCTCCAAATGTGTAACATTCGTGCTATAATTGCATTAAACTCTACCAGGAGAAAGTTTTATGCTTATTCCATGGCGCGAAGCACTCAAAAGACCCAACAAACTTGGCATTAGTTTTATGAGCATTGCCGCGTTTATTTTCCTCACATCGTGGGCTGTTTTTCCGCTCAATGAGCATTCGGACCTTTTCCCCACATTCTCTACCGTCGTAATGACATATCTGGCCCTCATGGCAACTTGTTTAGTTCTTTGGTTTTTAGGAATGCTTATCTGGGCTATAAGCGCCCGTCGAAAATGGCTCATGGGCCAGTGACTTTTTACTTGTGTGATATATGCTTATAAGGGTCGAGGGAATAGATGCATCAAAAAAAGAGTCTATTCCTTTTGAAATTTATGAGACACGAGGAAAGATTTATCGCGATTTAGGCAAGCCTACAGAGGCCATCCCTTATCTCGAACTGGCAGAGCAAGCCCTGGTTAGTGCGAACTCTGTCACACCTCGCTGGCCTGCTCTTTTAGAAATCAGCAGGGCGCAAACATTTTGTGACGCCGGTGATATGAAGAAGGGGACGGAGCTGGCACGTAAAGGTTTCATACTCGCGTATCAATGCCATTCACGACGCCAGATGAATTGGGTACGAAAATTTTTAAGAAAATTAGAAAGTGGTCCAGCCCGAAATCACCCAGGGGTGCCAGAGCTAAAGCATCTTGTTTATGAGACGTATATGAATATGGATAATGCAGCGATATAGGTGAAAGGAAACCATCACTATGTCTGATCAAGCACAGGGCGTTTTAGTTACGGTTGATGTTGTTATTCCACGCCTGTCGCCCTCTCATTCCGGATGGGAAGTGGTGCTGATCCAACGCAAGAAAGAGCCATATAAGGGATCGTGGGCGCTTCCTGGCGGCCACCTGGATATCGATGATCCATTACTAGAGGTTGCTGCACAACGCGAGGTCAAGGAAGAAACGGGCCTGGATATCCCCTTGCATATGTTTCAACAAGTGCAAACCCTCCAAGACTTTGAAGACCCACGAGGCAAGTATGTTTGCCTACTCTACGTTTTGTCACAGCCACTAAGCCCGGAGGCCACTATCGAAGCTGGCGACGATGCTTCCCATGTGCAGTGGTACTCTATTGAGAATCTACAAGAGCTTCCAGAGCTAGCATTCAATCATATCAAACTACTTCGTATGGCCTTGAGCCAGTTTTTTACTTCGTATTACCATGAGGCTTTAAAGTTAGAGAAAATAAACGCCTCTCAATGTGAAGTAAAAAATGCTTCCGGTACGCGTTGCCCAAATACAGCATACTGGCAATATAACAGTCTCGCTGTTTGCCCAGTCCATATCCAATCGATTACAGGTAAAAGAAAAGACCAGGCAGCCAACTATCAATCAGAAGAACGCTCAATGGCTTAATCTTAATGATTGCTTGCTTCTAGATAAGGATCTCTATACAATTAAATGTCAAGCCAATAAGCCATAGACTCCTTCGAGCTAGACTTGAGCCGCCGCAAACCCTAGCTACTTGTTTTAGGCTTTCAGGCATGCCTTAGGAACAAAGCTGGAAAACCCGTAACCAGGTAATAAAAATCAGAGGTAGCATTGACAAAACTAGATCATGCTTATCTCTGATTTTCTTTTAAAGAAATTTGCCGATATCGTCCACTCTAACAAGATTGAATAAAACCATGTAGGGGAGAGGTCACAATTGTGCAAAGCTCTGATCAAATATTTTACAGATTCATCCCTTTGCTGTGCTGCCAGATAATCATAGTAGAATCTTCCCTATTAACTTTTAATAGATACTATATGTCATGGAAGACCTAAATCAACTCCCTCTTTAATTTTCGGGTCAACTTCACTTATTAACCTTGTAAATCGTTCCTTAGCTGCGATTCGGATATCAGAAGCGTAGCGATAGGGAGCATCTAATATTGCTTCTAACAAATTTAGTAAGGTTTTCTTCTCATAATCTTTGATGATGAAATTTTTTAAAAAGATCGCCCATGCTCCTATTTCTTGCGCATCTTGCGATTTGGAGAGAGCACTACATAGCTCATCAAAGTATTTTGGTTCAGTAATTGGAAAAGGAGAGTAAGTCAACAGAAGAATACCTCTTCTCCTGTTAATTATATTTGTATCCCTAATGAGAGATAGACAAAGTTGCCAATCAAAGCCAAGTGCCACCAATTTTGTATTATACTTATCATCCATAAAATCAAATTCTAATACTAAGTCAAGCAACGCTGCAAAAAAGATGATAGCGCCTTGTTGTATTTTATTATCTGTATGGTTGACAAATTTCGCCAAATTTGCTAGATATTCCAGAGAAATATTTAGCAAATTGAGTCGTTGCTGTCGCATACTTACTCCACTTACTCCTCTTGACCAACTGTTTCTCAAAATATTCTCGTTTTCTATATAACTTAATATTGCAGGTGCTACAGTCAAGGGAATAGCTTCAAGGGTAAGCAAATTAAGGAAAAGATTAATACAGCTTTCAATATGATCAGGCAATCTTTTTATTAATACATGAAGCAGCTGTATTCCCTGCTCAATCGTTTTACGATTCAATTGCTTTGAAAAATTAGTCAATATGTATTCTAGTAAAAATGAATTTCCTTGTGGTCGATATTGTACGCTTTTGATATATAAGATTACTTGCTCTAAGAGGACAGGAGATATTTCTGATGTTTGAAGACTTGGTGTAAAATACACATCTATAATCTCTGAAATAGTTATCCCTAAATCTTTAGCAATAATTGCCAGTTCTGGAAACCTATCCACCACATAGTCGTTACTAAGAATGCTAAAAAACTGTTCTTCAGAAGAAAGGACTGATAGATCTTTCTGTAAAGCTTTATTTACTTTTTGGCCGATAAGTAATTCTTGCTGTTCATTAAGTAAGGGTTTGAGAGAAGCAACTCCTACTTGATCTTGTTGCATGTGTCTTTCTAGTATAAGATTAAGTAAAGGTGAAGAACGAGATCTGAAATAAGATACGAACGATCTCTGATTAGCTATCCATATGTCACTCTCAGCTAGAAATTGATCGATCTCCGAGGATGTCAGTATATGAATTTCACAATATAGCGTCCAAATACAAGCCCTTAATTGGGGCATCAATTTTGAATCACTGAGAAGCCGACTTAATACGTCAGGCGGAATTAATTTCATAAATCGCTCTTCTTTGTTAAGTTGCTTAATATTAACTTGAAAAATTTTGAGAGAGGTATCAATTTTTAACGTGTAAATTTGGCTTAATGTTGATTGCCTCATAATCGAGATCATTCCTGATAGATGGATAATTTGCATAAGTAGGTTTATTTGACTGGAAAAAGATGTCAAATCGTCTAATACTTCAAGTTTGAAACTGTTATAATAATAGTAGTACATTCCCAAATCAAATAGACAGTTCATTAATTCATTAGCTCGCTCTTCCGATAAAGGTAAAGCCTGTAGAACTTTTTGGGTATAATGTGCATTAGTGCTCCACCAAACCCTGAAAGTGTTATGTATTTCTTTCGTCCAAACTTGCCAATGTACTTTTAATTGTTCAGACAACCATATTGGTTTCACTTTATAAAGAAAACCTAGATTTAATGCTTCTATGATGACTTTTTCACGACTACTAAGCAATAATATTTCTAGAGCTCGCATAAAGTATTGATCAGCTCCTATAGATTTCCCATATATATCTATAACCATTAGCAGCTGAGTATGAAGGATAGGCAAATGGTTCTTTTTGAACAATACATTTAGAATTTCACGGTAATCATCTAAGGAGAGTTTTTGTAATGCATCTCTAAGGTAAGTACGGTTTTTGGGTGTTATATCGTCATCAAACACAGTTAAAGCATGTTCCAATGTACTTAATTGTAAATTGCGATATGAACCAAATACGCCATCTGCTACTATATCCAATGCAAGCCATGCACCTCGGCGTAGATATGTATCAGGATACTCTCGATCAATTTGACGGCATATTTCAAGAATATTTGCGGCTTCACCTCTATAGTAATTGATAATACGACCTGCTACAAACAAAGCAACATTATGCCAGTGTTGTGAATAAGCAATGGCTTTGAAACGGGCAAAGCGCTGATTCGTATCCTTGGCTGTTTCAGCGATATGAACTCCCGCAAAAAATTCCTGTAATGATCGTATTTCAAATCCAAAAAAACCTTTTTCCGGCTCAACAATTAGAACCAAGCGTGTCCTTGCTTCTTCAACTATCTGCTCAGCTCGTTGCTGAATTGCTTGCGCGGATAAACGATTGTTTTGTGAATATAAAAAATGACATACTAGTTGAACAAATTCATTGGCAGGTAAAAGAGAACGTGTATTTTCCGTTGCAGCATTTCTATGTAGTAAGTATCCCATATAAGCATGTAGACTAAAGAGCAATAGGTCATCCGTGAGAATCATGCCTTGTGCTTTAGCTTTTTCTCGATCTAAAATAGTGGTCCAATACTTTTCAAAAAGAGCTTCTCGTTGAGAAGGAGGACGACCTCGATCTTTAATGATTAAGAGGATGATAGTGACCTGTAGAGGAGTTGTTAACAGATCACGTGTATGTCTTTCATTAAGGCATTCGTCTAAGGTTTGCTTAATACGCCGCTGCTCTTCTTCTAATAAGGCTGCCTTTATATTGATCCAGTTAGCAGCATACTCATTGACCTTTTCTACCGACATAGGTTGGAGTTCCATATGCCAAAAGTTGTCGGGAGAGAACTGGTCTTTATAGCTAGTTGGGCGACAAGTAGCTATCACTTGCATGTTTGCCCTTAATTGTTCTGCTCGTGAAAGAAATTCAGTAATACATGAGAGCATCTGATCACAAAGATTTTGTTCAGTTACTTCATCCAAGCCATCAAAGATGAGGAGAGTTGGACGTGTTCGTAGTATCTCATGGATAATCTTTTCATCAACTTCACGTGGACAGGCTGCTTTTTTACATATTTGTTCAGCTATATAAGCTTCTACTGTTTCATGTTCGGAGCTATCAGCAAGCCATTGAGCAAAATATTTAAGAACAATACGAAAAGGTATACGCTTAGTTTTGGGTCGTAATCGTTTTTTCGCTGCTTTGCCTCCTGGGAGATCTTGATAAAGTTCATCTTCTCGCTGGAGCAAGATTGCTCTATGTATTTGAGCTAAATATTGCCCCAGTGTTGACTTCCCCTGTCCAGGTCCACCAATGATGACAAACTGTGTGAAGATTTCTTTCACAAAACTATTCATTGCAGACAATACTTTTTCCCGACCAATTAAAGCTCTTTCTGATGTTCGTTCGGCTTCTGCCCATAATGATACCCGTTTATACCGAGAGCGTTTGCCAAAGAGGGCAATGCTGGGAGGATTGGGCTGATCCTTTCGAGGTTTCATTTCCAAATCAACAAAAACCTGGTGTAATAGCGTGGTACGATCCGAGTCAGTCTCACCTGCTTGGTCAAGTTTGGCAACCTGATCCTCTTTAAACGAGGCCGCTAAATATAAGCCGATCACTTCTTGTAAACGCTCGTTTAACGCATGTGTATGCTCGCTTGAGATAGAGTGAGGTGTGTATTTGTTGCGAATAAGCTCAAGAACGTTTTCTATTGTGATTTTTTTTGCCAGGAGTTGTGGGTTTTTATTTTCTGCTTCATTAAGGCCATACCAGTGACGAGCAGGATCGTTACTACTAAGTGAGGAGGCTTTATATATCATTGCGATTAAGTCGTCACGCAATACAGCTAAAGCTAGTGCAGAGAGATCCTGGCAGACGGTTAGAGATGACAAATGGTCCTGCGCAATTTCGGCCTCAAAACTATCTAGTCCTGGCCCTCTAACTAATTTTAGCTTCTTGAGCACAGACATAAGATCTTGAGGATTACACTGACAATATTGACAGAGAACGTCAAAAGATTCATTAAAGGGAGGATCTAAAAGGCTTGGAGAAGTAGCTTTTTCTACCGCCTGTAAAAGTTTTAGTGGGTTACGCCCCAGTTTGCGCTGTGCGCTACTGCTTTCTGGGCCAATGTTGGAGACAAAATAATAACCATTTATTTTTCCAGGAAATTCCTGATCTAACTCAATAAAGCGCTTTATACTATGCTTGAAGTCATCATCTAATAGGGTCCACAATCCACTTTGCCGAGTTTTGATTTGATAGACATCAAAATTATCACTATCTATTTTTCCAACCAAATCTTCATAGTTCTCGCATATAATAGCTTGATATGGTAGTTTTTGATTAATAGAAGCAACAAGGAGAACAATACCATAAGCATGTTGATAACGAAATCGGCGTTGTATATCATCACCTGGATCGGTTGTGTTTAAAACACTATCTATAGAAGGTGTGTGAAAAATCCCTTGCTGATAACCGCCTTGATTTTTTTGTTGTGGACTTTGTTTAGCCATTATACTACCTCTGTTTTCAAATACGGTTGCTAGTTGCGATTAAACATAAACAAATTGCAAGTCGATTAACGCCAAAGGCCTCCAGTGCATATACAAATCATGAATTATCCTATTATACTTCCTATTTCCGAAATGTTCAATGTAGAATATCAGCTGTTGCTTACTAGAGCTAGCCTACTATACGTTTAAATTAAAAAATACAATGTTTCATGTTCTCTTTGATACTGTAATTGTGTGCACGGCAAAAGCGCTGATAGCCTGGCATTACAAAAGGCCCAATGTTAGGATATTGATGATGTCAGATAGAAGTAGCTGTGGATAGGCCATCAGCAAATGTGAAAAGAACAATCAAGTACGTTCTTACATGCGTCCCTTCTACTCGCCCAGTATATTTGTCCTGAGCCTTCATTTGCTCTTAGTATTAAAAAGGATGCAAAAAAGTTCTTATATTTCATAGAGAAAACATGATTAATTCCCTTGCGAGTTAATCGGGGTAAATGACAAGCTATTAAAAGAGTAGTTCAAATCCTCTTATTGCTAATCAGGCCACAATCAAATAGGCCTAATTGTCCTAAAAAAGGACCTGCCTTAATTTCCACCACGTCTGCTATCTATCCGCCAAAGGAAGCATCGCCGTACAGCAACTCAAAAATAAGAATCAATAGATATAAATAAACGGTTTTATTAAGAACAGATCCCGATAAAGAATGGGGGCAAAAGTGGGGGCAGAAACGTTCAACGCAGGTTATGAAGCCTTGATTTATTTGGACAATTTTAATAAGCCAATCAGCTTGAGAGGCCCATCGGGGCAGATGGCAAGCCATTAGAAAACGGGACTGTGAGTAGTTCAAATCCTCTCACCCCGACTACCAAACGAGGCCGGAAGCTTTCTGATAAACGAGTTTCCGGCCTCGTTTTATTTATACCTCTCCCTCGTCTTTCAAGCCTCGTATACCTCACAAATGCAGCAACGGTGTAGCAACCCGCTTATTTTGTTGCTTCGCTCATGGTCACGCGTAAATCCGAAGGCGTTTGAAATACAATGTGAGGTAACGGGGCGGATCAGGTTGTTGTGTGCCAACGAGTTCCCACCCTTGTGCGCCCAATACATTACAAAAATCTACTATAGAGGCATATACCTTTCCGTCATCGAGTATGTTCTGCTCATTCATCTGAATGACCTTCCACATCCTTTGTGTCTGGTAGCCAGAATGCAGTAAAAAAGAACAATATTCCCATTGTTGCATATAGGTTCCTTATCTTACCTCATCTTAAAAAGTTTGCTTATGAAGATAGACGCAACAAAATGGAGTATGTAAAAGGCCCCTGACATCAGTTTTCCTGCCCTTTATGTCCTCTATAGAAATTTTTATCTGGTATGTGTAGGTATGTGCATTTTAATCAGTTTGGTATTTATCTTCTATAGTTTCACCCTATTATCAAGAAAACTTTAGTAGTGCAAGTACTACTCGTTTCTCTACTTGTGTGATATCCTTATAAGGATCAAGGCAACGCGAGGGCATATCCTACAGATGCTTGCTTATGCCTATGGTGATAATAAGCAAGAAGATGCGTTTGACCGTGCTATCGCAGAAACAACTGATCTACTCGCGTTTTCTGGCGAGGGAATAGATGCGTCAAAAAAGGACGGCCCATCAGTGATGAGCGCATAGTTCTTGAATGGCGCTACGCATGGTTGGCTGCACATCAAAGCGTTGGGTAAGAAAATCCAGGATGGCCAGCGCTGACTCAACGTTGTGCTCATAGCCTTGAATAAAGCTCGGGAGGTAGCGGGCTACCTGTGGATAGCGCGTCTCATATCTGCGTTCTACATTGAATGGATCTTCGTTCTGTACCTGCGCGGTTTCCAATGTTTTGGTCAACGCAAGGATATGATCGACCGCATAACTCTGGATAAAACGCGTGCCGGTCAGTATCTCTCCTCGATGCACACGGCCAAGTCCAACATAAAGATTGGTCAATGCCTCACCCAGATGCCACTCCATGGTGCCTTCAATAGGATTGACGCGTTGCTGTACAGGTTGCGGCTTAAGCAATCCCTCATCAAATGAAGCATCTTTCCAGACAAGACGCCCCTGTGCAAAAGGAATATGACGGAGCTCTTGCGGTTCGAATACGGCAAACTCACAGAAAATGCCATCCTCAAACAATGCCTTGTAACCATCCACGGTATTTCGAAAAATATAGCTCAACGGACAGGGAATAGCCAGCCAATCAAGATTCTCAATATAGCGGGCCTTTGATCCTGGCCTGACAATCGCAAAAAAATCCAGATCTGAATATTCATCCAGTCGCTCGGTTTCGATACCAACCGATCCAAGGCCAAGAAGCGCCAGTGCTGTACCTGTATCCCTCAATGCGATCCCAATCTCATCTAATCGCGCAAGAAGTTGCTGCGTTGTTGGCATGAAAATTTTCCCTTTCAATAATTCTTTTTATCAGTAAAAATGTAATTATAACTCATACATTGACGACCTTGTAGCAATAAAAATAATAGGTTTTTAACAAAACCATATTGTAAATTTAAAAATTACAAGTTACTCTTTTCAGGTGCCTATACATAAAAGTTATTTTTGTGTTAAACACAATGAGAGGAAAATATTTGTATGCAGAAATTGAGAGGCAGGGTATGGATCGCTTCTTTCCTGGCCCTGATCAGCTTGCTGGGTAGTGCATTACCCCAGGTCGCGCTGGCGGCTGCGAGTCAGCCTGCGCCAGCGGGCAATGTGACGTTTAAAGATGAATCGGGCGATACGACGACCCCTATCAAACATGTGATCGTCATTATTGGCGAGAACCACACCTATGATAATGTCTTTGGAACATATCAGCCGGTCCATGGTCAGACGGTAAATAATCTGCTGTCCGAGGGTATCGTGACCGCTTCGGGAAACCTGGGCAAACATGTCTCGAAGGCACAGCAGGAGACCGCCACCGATACAAAGGCATATCAGCTCACACCCACAAAGACAGGGAAGTATCAGACCTTACCACAGCCATATACGACATATGCACAGGGACAGCCCCAGAATGTTCCCGATCAGCGCTTCCCGGCCAATCTACCCAATGGGCCCTACCAGATTACAAAATATGTGCCCTATGAGAATTCCTACATTGGTGATCCGCTACACCGCTTCTACCAGATGTGGCAGCAGCAGGATGGTGGTAAGGCCGATCTGTACACCTGGGTTCATGAGACTGCCGGTGACGACAACGGCGCGCTTCCGCCCAAGCCAACCAATCAGGGCGCTTTGTCGATGGGTTACTACAACATGAGCACCGGCGATGCACCTTTCTTCAAGCAGATGGCCGATACCTATGCCAGCAGCGACAACTATCATCAGGCGGTAATGGGTGGTACCGGCGCGAACCATATTATGCTAGGCACCGGCGATTCCGCTTATTATCAGGATGCGCAGGGACGCCCTACGGTTCCTCCCAGCAATCAGATTGAGAATCCCAATCCAAAACCAGGCACAAACAATAACTATACCCAGGATGGCTACTCGGGCGGTAGCTATAGCAACTGTTCCGATCCAAGCCAGCCAGGCGTCAACCAGATCCAGAGCTATATCCATTCACTGCCATATGCACCGTTCCGCAATGGAGATTGCGCGCCCGGCGCTTACTATCTGCTGAACAATTACCTGCCTGGCTATACGCCTTCGGGACAGCTTTCCAGTGGTACACCCTATATTGTTCCCCCTCAGAAGTTCCCGACCATCGCGGATGAGCTGTCTGCGCGCAACGTATCCTGGAAATATTATGGCCAGGGCATGAACGATGGCAAGACGCCCAGCCAGTACTTCTGCCCCATCTGCGATCCCTTCCAGTACGCAACTTCGATCATGACTACATCGAAGAAAAATAATCTTCAGGACTTCACACAGTTTCAGAAGGATGTCACCAACAACACGCTGCCCGCCGTCTCATTTATCAAACCCGACGAGATTCATGATGGGCATCCAGCCTCCTCCTCGCTATCGATCTTCGAGAACTATTCGAAGGATATCGTCAATGAGGTAAAGAGCAATCCGAAGCTGTTCAAGGATACCGCGATTCTCATCACCTTCGATGAGGGTGGCGGCTACTACGACTCGGGCTACATCCAGCCACTGACCTTCTTTGGCGATGGTCCTCGCGTTCCGCTGATGGTGGTTTCACCCTACTCAAAACGCGGCTATGTCGATCATACCTACAATGATCACGTATCGATCCTGAAATTTATCGAGGCAAACTGGAAGCTGCACACGCTCTCATCGCGTAGCCTTGATAACCTGCCCAATCCGCGCACGAGCGCCTATAACCCGTATAAACCGGTCAACGGACCAGCCATCGGCAACCTGATGGAGCTGTTCAATTTCCACCACGATGACTAAACGTCCTTGACATGTAGCGCCACGGCTGGCAATACGGTAATTTTTTCCGATAACTCCTCATTGATAGGAAAAAACCGGAGCCCCCTCCTTCTCGTTTCGAGAAGGAGGGGGCTCCGGTTGCATACTGTACTCTATTCAGAGCTATTTGAACGCGTACGAGAACACGTGCAAATAGCCATTCATAGGTAGGGTGATGCTTTGTAGTGTACTGTTTGGGTTCAGATAGAACTCATTCATGTAGATGTAGTTGTTAATTGTCTGATGACCGGTATGAGTATTGCGATAACTCATAGTCGCCGCGACAGGTTCTAAGCCAGACTTAGAATTACACCAGTCCGGGAAAGACAATGAAACGGTCTCAGAGTGCCCATCAGTATATGTGAGGGTAAGCGCGCCACCAGTGACGCCATTCACCGAAGAGCCCAGAAATGCCAGGGATTTTGCGCCCGCAGGAGGAGTGACATTAAATACCTGGTTCGTCGTCACATAGTTATCCATTGTACCAGCGGCAGGCCAGGGGAAGCTATACCCGTTGTATTTAAAAGTGCCACCCGGGGTCAGGCCAGCACTCTGCATCGCCTGCGCAGAGTAACTGCTCCCATTGGGACTATCAAAATTTCCAACTGAGGTCGCGGTATCATTGGTGATACCCACGTTGTTATAGGTACCAGCTCTCTCAGCAGCCGCAAAGATATGCATAGTACCGCCGGTTGTTTGTGGCAACTGCACGCTGGTCAAAGTTTTGCCAGCAGCCAGCGGAATCTCATTGTAGTAGAGATAATTCTTTGTGGCCTGTGTGCCATAAGGAGTATTACGATATGGCATAGTGGCAATCACATAATTAGTAAATTTTACAGCGTTCGCACACCAGTCGGAAAACGCAAGTGTAGCAGTCGAGGTAGTACCGTCACTATAGTTCAAGGTAATCAGACCCGACGAAGCGCCACCTGTAGCTGAACCAAGGAACGCCAGGGAAGTAGCATTGCTAACGCTGTTGACAGTAATAGTCTGCCCATTCGCAACCCAGTTATCAGGAAATAAACCAGATCCATACATTACAGTAAAAGTGGCACCATTGATAGTGAATGGATGCAGATTATTGGGTGAACTAAAGAGGATCCCGGCATTCTGCAGAGCCTGTCCGGAATAACTTTTACCACTACCATCGAAATTACCAAAGAGTGGTCCATTATCGTCAGAGACGCCTACATTATCAAAGAAACCGCTAGTGCCGGTGGCGATTGAATAGACGTGTATATGACCACCACTGGTCGACGAGGGCAGTATAATGCTTTGCACCGTTCTAGTAGGGTCGATATTCATTTCCGCGTAGAAAAGATAGGTGCTCACCTGCTGCTGACCAGTACGTGTGTTGCGACTGGACATAGCATAAAAATAGCGATTGCCGAAGGAAGGTGGCTGGGAATGAGCGTTCAATGTCCAGTCACTGAAACCCAGTTGAAAGGGCATACTATAACCATCGGTGTAGACGATAGTAGCGGTACCCACAGAGGGACCACCAGTAGCCGCGCCGATAAAACCTAATTTTGCTGCGTTCGCAACAGGGGTGATAGAGATGGTTTGTCCGTTGGCCACATAATTGTCAGGAGAGCCTGGCAAGACATCAGGCCACTGGAATTTCATATTATAGTTGCCAGCGAGATCGTTGTTATAGGAGATGGTATAGCCAGTCCCCCAGCCCATAGCCGATGATGAATAGCTGGCACCGCCACCATCGAAATTACCCGCTGTTGGATAGGCATCATCGCTCATACCGGTATTATTATAGGGATTGGTGTATGTGGCGGCACGTGCACCATAAGCGAAGATATGCATTTTTGCGCTAGTAGTAAGTGTTGGTAACTTTACACTTACAGCTTGCTTCGTCGCATCTGTCTTAATTGTTGCATAGAAGAGATACGTTTTTACGTTCTGAGGTCCACTGCGGAGATTCCGATATGGCTGAGCAGACACAATAACATTGCCATAAGAAGGTGAATTTGCTCCACCACCGAGTGTCCAGTCGCTCATACCAAGCGAGAAGCTTTGCGTGGTCCCATCGCTGTAGGTCACTATCACTGTGCCACTAACAGCACCACCCGAGGCGGCTCCAATAAAACCAATCACCTGGGTATTCGTCTGTGAAAGTGGGAGTACCTGTCCGCTGGCTTGCCAGTTATCTGCCAGTGTAGGGCTACTCTGATTATTCACGTTGGGCCAGGAAAACTGGATACCATCATAGATAAAAGGGATGCCCGGCTCGATGTTGGTTGTAATTAATGCGTCATAAGAATAGCTACCATTGGCACCATCGAAGTTTCCAGCCGTCACGTTTGACTTCGAGCTAATACCAACATTGTTGAAAGCAGGAGCGCTGCTCGCAGTTGTGTTCATTGCCCTGGTAGAAATACTTGAGTGCGGTGGAACTGCATAAAAAGACTGCTGACCTTTACTTCGGTAGGTAGCAGCATCGCCAATCAACCCTGAAGCAGTGGCCTTTGCAGTATGGGGCTGAAGACGTATGCTGACCACTGAAAAGGCCGCACCAGCCAGCACTACAAACATAAGAAAAGACGTAAATAGAATGCGTCTATACCGGCGAAAGAAGGTTGTCGGCATTGACTGTACAGCATTCCCTTGCCTATGATCCGGATCCATCATAAATGCTCTCCCGGTCTATGAACATGCATATGCATCTATACACATGTTCACAAAAATTATAGAGTGATAGAAACAAAATATATCTGTAATCCTTAATAGGATGTACACGCAACCTGTCCTGCTTTTTGAGAAGGGAAGATAACAATTCATATTTTATAAGCAAGGATACATATGCAGATGTAATGTATTACTCTGTGGCTTTTATATATTCTTTATATATTTATATTGCAAACCCAACAGGAATATACTTTAGCAGAACAGTACTTGTCAATAATTTTATACTTATGTATATTTTTTTAGCAAAAAAGGCCCGCATTATTTTTTGCGGGCGCTAATCAAGGTAGCTCCGGGGGTAAGCAACCTATGCTCACGTACCTGCTCCATACCACAGGACTGTAGCCAGTCTTTGACCTCTGAAAAGGGATAGCAGGTGCCGCCGACGATCTCCATGGTGTTGGCCATCAACTGGACCATGGTGTTGGCGATTCGCGAGTAGCGTGTCTGGTTGGGGATCTGATCGACGAAGAAAATCTGGCCGCCTGGCTTCAGGATGGCGATGACTTTGGTCAACAGGGCGCGATTCTGCTCCGGCTGCAGCAGATGGGCAATGTGGAAGTAGAGAGCCGCATCAAAGGTGGCGGGAAACTGTTGCTCAAAGGAGTCTCGTAAAAGATCTGTACAGATAAAGTGGATCTGCTTGTTCAGCTTCTGCTGCTCTACGGTACGCAGGCCCGCGTCAATGCCGGGCTGAATATCCAGCACGGTAGCCTGCAGGTGCGGATATTTGCGGCAGAGCATGGCGCTATACGCCGCGTGTGAGCCCCCGATATCCACCAGACTGCAGGCCCCCCTGGGTAAGTGGATTTTGTAGATGACCTCCCGGCCAAGCACGCTGGCCAGAGAGGCCAGTCCCGCGTAGTGGCGCGCCAGCTGGCGTTGCACCTCAGGATCGCCGGGATCTTCTTCATATGGCATGCGCTGGGCAGGCTGATGCGTGCGGATGGCGGCCGGTAAATTCTTCCAGATATCAACGATGTCTGGACTGTGGATGACGTAGGGCGCGACAGAGAAAGGCGAGCTTGTCAGCAGCCAGCGGCGCGCGACGCGCGAATTACGATAACGTCCCTTGCGCTCCCGTATATATCCCGCCGAAACCAGTACCTGGAGCAAGAGCTTCAATCCATCGGGATGGCAATCCAGATGTTCAGCCAGTTGCTCCAGGGTCAGGGACCTGCGATCCAGCGTATCAAACAGGTTGAGTTCGCAGGCGGTCACCAGCACGCGGGCAATGCCAGGCACCAGCGGGGTATCGAAAAGCGGTGAAGGTAATAAATTCAGGCTGGCCAGAATATGGTCAATAAGAGATAAGCGTAAGGGCATGCGCGCTACCTTTCAACAAGACACTACATTCATTTCGTTCAGGGATCACACAGATAATACGAATCACATGATAAAGAGGCTGCTAAGCCAGCCACTGGCCAGCAGCAGACATGTGAATACCGTCAGAAGAAAATAGTGCTTGTCGTTGTGCTCGCTGCGCCAGAAGCGGGGCCAGATAGCCAGCACAACTATCAGTACACATACCAGCAGGAGCGTCGGCCAGATAATCAGGGGTTGCGCCTCGGCGATGTTCAGCAGCGTAAAAAGCCCCACCAGGATGGTCGCGCTCAGAACCAGCAGGGGACAGGCCAGCAGCGTCCTTTGTTCACCCAGTACGACCGCCAGGGTGCGCGCATTGTTGGTCGCGTCCTCAGCGATATCTGGTAACGAGTTGGAAAGGTTGAGGGCGATTCCCAGCAGCGCGGCCACGGGGATCAAGCAGAAGAGGGCGGGTGAGCCATGAGCAACACCAACGAAGGCATACACGGGGATCAGGGGGATAGCCAGCGCAAAGACGATGCCGCTCCACGGTGTCGATTTGAGTCCCAGGTTATACCCCTGCCCCAGCAACAGGTAGAGCAGCGAGATGAGCAGGGCCAGCCAGTTCAGGGGCAGCAGCAGCAGAAACATCAGGATGATCCACGCCCAACCAAACACCAGCGCCTCGCGCGCTGAAACCAGTCCACGCGCGATCGGCTTCTGGCGCTTGCTCTCGATATCCAGTCGCCGATCACAATAATCGTTGAGTACAGCGATCGAGCACTGCATAGCGAAGTGGGCACCGATCACCAGCAACAAGGTGGTCCAGACCAGGTGGGGCCACGCGCCCAGTACGGCGAAGACAGTTACCGCCACAGTATGAATCAACACTGGTCCTGGATGACAGAGCAAAAAAAAGCCCAGCGCTCTATCGCCAGGCCGTCGCTGTTTCAAAGTTTCCACGATATGCTCCCCCTAATCTGCCGCCATCATCACCCTCACAACCAATCAGTACTCCATCATATCAAGAAACGTATATAAGTTGAGTTACCAGACCGGTAAACGATCCATTACAGCCTTATACCACTGATCGCGCATATCAGAACCGGCCACCGCCAGCGTAATCCAGATACCAAGCAGCGTTCCCATTATCCACAAAAAGAACATGACTGTATCACTATTAACATGGACCAGCCCCTGCCAGAGAGAAAGCACCAGCAAGGATAGTGGATCATGCCCATTGGCGATAGGCAACGCGGCACGCGCCGAGGGCTGCTCCAGCACAATGCCTGACATGGTAATAGTCGCCAGGGCGACAGCGATCAACATCTCTGGCAGCGAAGGTCGGAATGAGGTCAGGGGACGCGCTTTCTGTTCCTGAACCGCGACCTGCTGTGAACTTAGCGCCACGCGCCGCATAATATGCATAGTCAGATCAGCTGGCTCACGCACCATCTCCATCTCATTTAATGCCTGATCAATCTCTAGCAATAGAAAATATTCGTGGCAACAGGCAGAGCAACTTGAAAGATGCGATTCCAGGGCACGCGTCTGCTCTAAATTCAATTGTTTATCGAGATACAATTGTATTTGGCGGGTCGCTTTTGAACACTGCATGACTAACCTTTCGTTTTCCACTCTTGATCAAACGCCTCTAAACGCTCTTTCAGCAGATTCCTCGCCCGAAAAAGATGCGTTTTTATTGTTCCGATCGGCATAGTCAAAATTTCAGCCATCTCCTCGTAAGTCATTTCCTGCAAATGTCTTAACACCAGCACGACACGATATTTGGCAGGCAGGGTTGATATATGTTCACGCACGATCGCCTGTCTATCATGGGCTTCTAACTCAGCCCCGATACGCTCATCGCTATCTACAGCCTCCGCCTGCATAGCGACCTGTAATGCGCTATCTTTCTTCCGCTGTTCTAGCTGCTTCAACGCACAATTATAGGCGATCCGGTGCAACCAGGTAGTAAAACGCGCGTCCCTTCGAAATGATCGCAAACCTTGCCAGGCAGCCAGAAAGGTCTCCTGGGTGACTTCATTGGCCTCGTCATACTGCTGGAGCATCCGGTATACTAAATTAAATACACGACGCTGATGGCGCTGGACCAATACAGCAAAGGCATCCTGGTCCCCGGATTGGCTGGCGATGACAAGGGCAACATCATCTTGATCTGTAAATGTCGAGGCTACGCCTGTCAGTGATATTCCAATACTTTGTGGTGGCTGCAATAGATACTCACTCATCATACTAATTTAGAGTCTCATTTGAAGGCATATGTTTCACCAAACTGACGAAACATACAACTTGCTTAAACGTATCTTATCATACAGACTCATATCTGTATAAAGAGGTAGCCCTATATGTCATTCAACGCGATAGTTATTTTAATTGGCTGGCTGATCGCCCTGGCCATTTTTCTCGGTTTTATCATCTTGCTACGTTACATCCAGCACCGTGAACGCATGGCCATGATCAGTCGTGGGCTTCATCCATCAGAAACGCGACGCAGGCGCCGCAACAGGGGCATTCTACGAGCAGGTCTGATTACCATGATGGTCGGGCTTACCCTGCTTATCGGCTTATATCCAATCGGCTTTTTACTGCCTCCGAACCTTGCCTCTACCCCGATCCATATTGGGCCCTGGTTACTCCCGGGTTTGATCCCGTTTGGCGTCGGACTGGCCCTGACCGGCAGCTATTATCTGGAGCAGAACTCACAGGGCGACATTGAAGACCCAAAGGACACCAGGCACAATAAAAAAGACGATACCAATATCATCCCGCTCAAAGAGCGCAGAGAGGGTCCTCACGCGTAAAGGCGGCGCATCCGGCGCAAAGCAACAAACACAGTGAATAGTGCGTCTGTGTGCTTATTCCTGACGTTCATTCATGGCTTAAAAGCACTTCAAATCCCGTTAGCCTGTTTTTTTGGGCGTTCCTAAAATTTCATATAAAAACGCTTGACAGAAAAGCCGGTCAGTGCTATTATCTCTCTTGCGCCAGACAGGAACGTCTGAAGCGTCTACATAACACAAGTAATTGTGAAATGTAAGAACATGAACAACTGAAGAGTGGTAAGGAAACAGAAAAACATAAGCCAGTTAATTGCTTTGATAAGCTTGCCATAACATTGCATAGTAATTCTCTGTAGAGAGTTTTACATATAAAAAATTGGATGGCGAGTTTGATCCTGGCTCAGGATAAACGCTGGCGGCGTGCCTAACACATGCAAGTCGAACGCCCTGTGCAAACAGGGAGTGGCGGACGGGTGAGCAACACGTGGGTTATCTGCCCTGGGGTGAGGAATACCGGCGAGAAATCGCCGACAATACCGCATAGCTTCGCAAGAAGAAAGCTCGCAAGAGCGCCCGAGGATGAGCCTGCGCTCGATTAGTTGGTTGGTGGGGTAATGGCCTACCAAGACCGCGATCGATAGCTGGTCTGAGAGGACGATCAGCCACACTGGGATTGAGAACGGCCCAGACTCCTACGGGGGGCAGCAGTGAGGAATTTTCGTCAATGGGGGCAACCCTGAACGAGCAACGCCGCGTGCAGGAAGACGGTTTTCGGATCGTAAACTGCTTTTCTCTGGGACGAGAACGGACGGTACCAGAGGAATCAGCCTCGGCTAACTACGTGCCAGCAGCCGCGGTAATACGTAGGAGGCGAGCGTTGTCCGGAGTTACTGGGCGTAAAGCGCACGCAGGCGGTCAGATTAGTCTGTGGTGACAGTCGTCGGCTCAACTGACGAAGTACTATGGAAACTGTCTGACTTGAGGGCTTCAGAGGGACACGGAATTCCGGGTGGAGTGGTGAAATGCGTAGATATCCGGAGGAACACCAAAGGCGAAGGCAGTGTCCTGGGAAGTACCTGACGCTCAGGTGCGAAAGCTAGGGGAGCGAACAGGATTAGATACCCTGGTAGTCCTAGCCGTAAACGATGACCACTAGACGTTGGGGGTATCGACCCCTTCAGTGTCGTAGTTAACACAATAAGTGGTCCGCCTGGGGAGTACGGTCGCAAGATTAAAACTCAAAGGAATTGACGGGGACCCGCACAAGCAGCGGAGCGTGTGGTTTAATTCGATGCAACGCGAAGAACCTTACCAAGGCTTGACATGAACTTGCACCAGCCGTAACGGGCTGTCCCTTCGGGGCGGGTTCACAGGTGCTGCATGGCTGTCGTCAGCTCGTGTCGTGAGATGTTGGGTTAAGTCCCGCAACGAGCGCAACCCCTGTCGTTAGTTGGATTTTTCTAGCGAAACTGCCGTTATAAGACGGAGGAAGGCGGGGATGACGTCAAGTCAGCACGGCCCTTACGCTTTGGGCGACACACACGCTACAATGGTCAGGACAAAGAGTTGCGAACCCGCGAGGGGGAGCTAATCTCGTCAAACCTGGCCTCAGTTCAGATTGGAGGCTGCAACCCGCCTCCATGAAGTTGGAGTTGCTAGTAACCGTAGGTCAGCACACTACGGTGAATACGTTCCCGGGTCTTGTACACACCGCCCGTCACACCACGAAAGTTGGCAACACTTGAAGCCGCTGGGCTAACCCATCTGGGAGGCAAGCGTCGAGGGTGGGGTCAGTGATTGGGGTGAAGTCGTAACAAGGTAGCCGTACCGGAAGGTGCGGCTGGATCACCTCCTTTCTAGGGAGCTTGAGCACGCGTCTGAAGACACTTCAGACATCTAAGCGTGTTCCACTTCCAGGTCGGTCTTACTTCACAGAGTAAGAGATCTAAACGAGCTTGTCGAAGTTGGCGTTTGACTGCTCCGCCTTACCACTCTTTAGTTGTTCAGGTTCACAACATTGCTTATGTAGTACAATAAAGAAATAGATACGGGCTTTTAGCTCAGGTGGTTAGAGCGCAGTCCTGATAAGACTGAGGTCCCTGGTTCGAGTCCAGGAAGGCCCATTCGGGGGCGTAGCTTAGTTGGTAGAGCGTCGCCTTTGCACGGCGAAGGTCAGGAGTTCGAATCTCCTCGCCTCCACCCCGGATTTCTCATCCGCTGCTTTGTACACGCGGGTGGGATGGTGACATTAGCGGAAGGGCAACACCCGTTCCCATCCCGAACACGGAAGTTAAGCCTTCCAGCCCTGATGATACTGCGTGGGCAACTGCGTGGGAAAATAAGACGTCGCCATTCCACCCGCTGGTATAAAGCAGGAAATGAGAGCCGCGGGCTTTTAGCTCAGGTGGTTAGAGCGCAGTCCTGATAAGACTGAGGTCCCTGGTTCGAGTCCAGGAAGGCCCATTATCCGATCTCCTAAATGAGACAGCTCCGCTGCTCTTATTTTTTTGCCCCACGTGTTACGGGCTTTTAGCTCAGGTGGTTAGAGCGCAGTCCTGATAAGACTGAGGTCCCTGGTTCGAGTCCAGGAAGGCCCACTTTGATGAAGCGAGGGCGGTGCAGGTTCTCTCAACCGAGAGAACCTGCACCGCCCTCGCTTCATATTCCCTATCTCTGTTATTGATGTCCGCGCAGCCGGTTATAAACCAGGCGCAATCCTTCAAGCGGTAAATACTGGTTGACATACTGGACTTCGGGAATGATCGGTGCCATCTGTTGCGCCATCCCTCCATGGGCGATGATCTTGATCTCGCTGGGATGAGTTACGTCGGGAATCTCCTTGCAAAGCCGCGCGATCAGACCCTGCACCAGGCCGACGTGCCCATAAATAATGCCCGATTGCATGTTCTCGATCGTGTTCTTGCCCAGCGCGGAACGCGGCGGCGTCATGTTGACGCGATAAAGCTGGGAGGCGGCACTGCTTAATGCTTCTGCGGAGATGACCAGGCCGGGAGCGATAGCGCCTCCCAGGAAATCACCCTCGATCGAGGCGACATCAAACGTCGTAGCGGTACTGAAGGCGATCACAATCGCGGGGCCGCCATAGAGATGGTGAGCCGCCAGAATGGTCATGATGCGATCCGATCCCACTTCCCAGGGGTTATCCACCAGCAGCTTGATCCCAAGATCCATCGTATGGTTGATGACCAGCGCTTCGCGGTTACAATAGCGGGCGGCAAGATCCTGAAAGACCGGTGTCAGAGGCGGAACAACACTGGACACTATGATGTCGTCGATATCAGTCAAGGTGTAGCCAACGTGACGCAACAGATCGCTGAGTACCATAGCGTACTCGTCGGCTGTACGCTGCCGACTGGTTGATACGACCCAGAGATGCTTCATTACATCATGATCATATAGACCAAACTTGATATTTGTATTACTGATATCAAGCGCAAGTAACATACATAAGTCCCTTCTCTACTCAAGCATCATGCTGTAAAAAAAGCATTTGGAAACGCTGCTTGATCGCGGCGAGCTCCGCCGCCACGGCTCATCATCTGGGACGGAGCTTTTCTTCGCATCCGTGATAGCTCCCCGGGCGGCTTCGCTCATCCAAATGAGTAGCATACTATTTCTGGGATATCTCCTGCTCCTTGGCGGCGGCCACGTATTTCTTGATTACGGCCGCGATCAGGAAAGGATCGCCATGGGCGTCATCATTGACGACCGTGATCTCTGTGTCTGTACGGTCATCCACGAACGCCAATGATGTTGGGGTGCGCACGCGCTTGCGGCGCTGTTTCTGGCCGCTAGGGGTGATGCCGCGCCCGAAGACAAAGCCCATCAGATTCTCACCCGGACTCTGGATATTGTTGACGCCACCCTCATCAGGGTTACGCTCAAGCGGTGCGCGTCCGCGCGGGGTCACGTGTCGAATATTGACGAGCGGTACGTGGGTCGTTCGAGGGCCTTCTTTATGTACAAAATCCGTGGGGGTCAGTACGATTATGTGTTTTTCTGGCTGAGCCACGCGCAGGATGTCCACGCAGAGCATATAGATGCTACCCAAAAAGATAAAAGCCAGGATACCCAGCAACAATGTGGTTAAAATAATGGAAAAAATCCCACGCTGATAATTAAATGGAACAACGATCGGCACAATTAAGGCTAACAAGCCTCCACCCATTAAAATACCGAAAATCCAACCAATGATTCCCCAGATAACCTTCCCTTTGAGCAGGGGGAAAGTAGACCAGCCAGGCGGCAGTTCCGCGCTTATATTCGCTTGTGCGAGAATCTCTTCTGCGTCCATTTTGAAAGTCCTTGTCAAGATATATGGCACCATCTCATCTCGGCCCATTATACCAGAGAATGTCCCATTTGGAAAAATTACTATGGGTATTTGTACATTGATGCGTTGAGCGCGCAGTTGCGCGCTCAACGCATCAATGTACAAATACCCATAGAGGGTGGCTTAAAAAGGTCCCGACGAGGCTCTCTATGCGATATAATATGATATGGACTGAGGCGAAAAGCAGACATACTGGTTAACATACCTTTCTCATATTTGCTGATATTTTACTAAGGCGCTGGGAGCACGCTGTGGATAATGTGTTACGGTCAACGGTTGAGGCTACGGCCCGGCTGGTGCTGGAAGAATATAGGAAAGACAACCCTGCGTGGACTAATGATGTCACCCCTGTTGACGATCTGGCCGAGTGGCTGGGATTGAGTATTGGTACGTTCGCGGAAGATGACTATGCGCAGGGGACGTACGGCTTTATGGATCCCGATGAAGAGGAAGATCTGATCTGGATCTGCCGTTCCCTCAATGAGGCGTTTCGCCGCTTTACACTGGCACACGAAATTGGACATGCCCTGCTGCATTGTCGCGATGGGATGCGCCTGCAGCGCTTCGCGGAACAGCGCGGCCTGCCATTTGTGGGCCACACCTCCTATGCCCCGATTCCAGAGCCGTCACCGGCCTTCCCCTGTCACGACGATGACATACAGGAAGATATGGCAACCTTGCTGGAACAGGAGCAGATACAGGAGAAGATTGGTAGCGCCCACGGCTATGATCCACGCAGCGAACGTGAGATGGCCGCCAATGTCTTTGCCGCCGAACTGCTGATGCCAGCGACCCGGCTCTATACCTTATTTGTAGAGGGCGGCGTACCAACCCATACACTGGCGACCCACTTTCACGTCTCGCCGGCCGCGCTGCTCAATCGCCTGACCGGCTTCCTGGATACGCCGCCGACACGGGAGACGGTGCAAGAACCTGTAGCCGCCACGCCTATCGAGCCAGCAAATGGGACTCCGCCAGCAAAAAAGCGATACGATGAATTCCAGCAAGCGGCCATCGAGGCCGAGACTCCAGCGCTGATCGTGGCCGGACCCGGTAGTGGCAAGACAAGTACGCTGATCGGGCGGGCCGACTATCTTATCAATACCCTGGGCACTCCCGCCCAGAACATTCTGGCACTGACCTTCTCACGCAAAGCCACACTGGAGATGGAGGAACGCCTGCGGCAACTGCTCGCCCGGTCGGGGCAGCCCTTACCAACGATCAGTACCTTTCATGCTTTTTGCGCCAATCTATTGCGCCAGCACGCGGCCCTGGCGGGTCTGAGACCAGACTTCACGCTGATTGATGAGGCCGAGGGCTACCTGATCCTGCGCCGCCAGGCCAACGCGATGCGGCTCCACCACTATCGTCTGCTGCAGACGCCCACCCATTATTTTCCAGATATGCTCAAGGCGATCGCACGCGCCAAGGATGAACTGGTGACGCCCGAGCAGTACGCGATCCTGGCCCGGACCATGCGCCTGCAAGCTGGAGACGACGAAAAAGAGCAGGCTGAGGCGGAAAAGACGCTAGAGGTGGCGCAGGTCTACGCTCTCTATCAACAAGAGCTGCAACGCCGTGGCGATACTGACTACGGTGGCCTGCTGGTATCGGCGATCCAACTTCTTACAGATCATCCAGAGGTCCTGCACGAGCAGCAGCAAAGGTTCGCGCACATCCTGGTCGATGAATTTCAGGATGTGAATCGGGCCAGCGGCGTCCTGCTACGCGTACTGGCCGGTGAGTCCCGCCGCGTCTGGGTAGTGGGCGACGCCAACCAGGCCATCTACGGCTTTCGTGGCGCCTCGCCCGCCAACATCAGCCAGTTTGAGCAAGACTTCCCGGGAGCCAGGGTCCTCCCGCTTAGTCGCAACTATCGTTCGCGGCCCGATCTGGTAGCGCTGGCTGAGGCTTTCCGCTGCCAGCATCTTGAACGGGAGCAAGACGCTGGCAAAAATCAGGCGGTACGCCTGACCAGCACGGAAGCCTATGTCACCATCGCCAAAGCCCCCGATGAGACCAGTGAGGTCGCTGGCCTGATCGCCGATATCCGTCATAAGCGCTCTCTGGGCTATGCCTACAAAGACATGATCATCCTCTGCCGCACGCGCAGCCAGGCCAACAAGATTACCGCCGCCCTGCTGGAGGCCGAGCTTCCCGCTATCGAACAGGGCGGCATCCTGGAACAGGAGTATATCAAGGACGCGCTCTCAGCGATCCAGCTCATTGCGGATAACAGCGGAATGGGGCTCCTGCGCATGGGATGCCAGCCTGAATACGCCTTGAGCCAACAGGACGTCGAGGCGCTACTGCTGGCGGCCCGTGAACCGGGCAAGACGCCGCGCCAGATGCTGCTTTCAGGCGAGGCTCCTCTGAGCATGAGCGTGGAGGGACGTCATGCCCTGCTGCGCCTCTCGCGCATGCTACAATCTCTGTTCAGGGCGCCCAATATGTGGTCGCTACTGGCCCAGTACCTCTTCATCGAGACCTCGTTGGTGCGCGCGCTACTGGCGCGACCCGATGATAAAGCCAGCATCTTGCAGTTGGGCGCCTATCAGCAACTGCTCCAGACGGCTCGCCACTATGACCAGCAACTGCTGCTGCGCCAGCGGCTGGATCAACAGACGGCCTCTCAAGATGGCCAGGAAGCGGCAGACAGCGAGCCAATGTCGCTGGAAGAACAGGTGCGAGATTTCCTGGACTATCTCAGACTCCTGGTGCGGCTGCGGCAGGATAGCGGCAATCGGCAGAATAATGAAGACGAGACGGAGGAAGAGGCCGATACCATCAGCGTCATGACCGTGCATGCCAGCAAGGGGCTGGAGTTCCCGGTCGTCTACATGCCAGGCCTGATGCAACGCCGCTTCCCCACTACAGGCCGCTCAGGCCAGGTCAAACCGCCAGCGGGTATGCTGACAACGGAGGGGAACAGCCATGACGTGGGCGAAGCCTGCCTCTTCTACGTAGGGGTAACGCGGGCAAAAGATCAACTGGTGCTGAGCTATAGCGAACGCTACGGCAAGGCGCAACAGCGCTACCAGCGCTCCATCTATCTTGACGCGCTTGAAGCGGGCTTGAGCGAGGAGCGCATCGTCAATCTGCACTGGAACCAACCCTACACGGGTACTCTGGTGGAAGAGGAAATCGTAGGTGTCCATAGTTCCCAGCCCGGTGAAGATTTTATCGCAGCCATGAGCTCACCCATCGTAAGTACCTATGCCATCGAGAGCTATCTGAACTGCCCACGCAAATACGCCTATAGCTCAATCTATCACTTTGAGGATCAGCCAACCGGCTATCGGCTCTTCACGCAGGCCACGCGCAAAACGGTCGAGTCGCTGCACCGGCAACTGGATGGTGCCAGTGATTCGTCTGAGCTTCCCAGCCAGCAGGAAATTCAGCAGCTCTATCTCCAGCACTGGCAGGAGCTCGGAGGCCATACAGAGCCGTTCGCTACCATGTATGAGGAACATGGGCAGGAAGTAGTAGCCTCTATCCGGCGCCGCCTGCATACCCAGGAAGAGGTACGCTGGCAGCTACAACCTGGCTATAACGTTGAGGTCGCCGGCACCAACGTACATGTTCCCATTGACCGGGTGGAGACAGCCAACGAACTCACCCAACAACCGGATCGCTTTATACGCACCAGCTATGGACGTTCCAAGGAGAAGATCGATCCCAAACATAAAGATCTCCTCTATCACCTGGCCTATCGACAGCAATATCCCGGCCAGAACGTCGAGGTGCACAGCCACAACATGAGCACAGGGGAAAGCATGCCGATTACCATCACGGCCAGAAAAGAGCAAAGCCTCTATAGAGACGTCGAGCAGGCCGTCAAAGGATTGCAGGAGCATCGCTATCCGGCACAACCCAGAGATCCCCAGCAGTGTCCAACCTGCCCATTCTTTTTTATCTGTCCGGCTTAATAGTATAGAGCGTATCCATTCGTGCTGTGCGGTGCGTGTTATAATACAATCTGGCGGCATCGAACTACCAATATGTAGAGGGAAACAATGGACGATAACGAAATAATGAAACGTATTCAAGAACTTGTTGACGAAGAGCATCATCTTCTCCAACTGGAAGAGGAGGGCAAGATCCAGGGTGATCAGCGTCAGCGTGTCAAAGATCTGGAAGTGGGACTGGATCAGTGCTGGGACCTGCTGCGCCAGCGGCGGGCCCGCCGCAACGCGGGTCTGAATCCCGACGATGCCCAGGTACGCGATCCCAACATTGTCGAAAACTACAGACAGTAAACAAAAAGGATGGGCTAGCAAGAGCCAGCCCATCCTTTTTGTTTACTACACCGTAAAACTTAACTCAATGAATTAAGGTCAACCGGTTGGTTAGCGGCGAGATCGGCATATTCGCCACGGTAGCGCTCCGGCAGCATCTCAGCGATGCGCTTCATTACTTCGTTAGTGGCATCGGCGATATCCTCACGCGTAATCTTGTTGCCCTTCGGCTTCAATAAGATAGGCTCACCATAGGAGATGGTCACGTGGGCGCCAAATTTCTTCAGCGCGTTCTCACTGCCCCAGATGGCGACCGGGATCACGGGCACGCCTGAGCGCAGCGCAATCATGCCTAGTCCGGCATGGGCTTTGCTCAGGGTATGCGTCTTGCTGCGTGTGCCTTCAGGGAAAATAATAAAAACCTTCTTCTGCTTCAATTGCTCCTGAGCCGCGCGAATGGCCTGGCGATCACCCTCACCACGCTTCACGGGAAACGCGCCCAGGAAACGCACCAGCCAGCCCACCTTGCTGTAAAATGACTCTTCCTTGGCCATATACACCACTTTGCCCGGGACATAGGCCGGAACCAGCGGGATATCGGTCCATGAGAGATGGTTGGCGGCAATAATATAGGGTCCCTTCTTCGGCACATTGTAGCGTCCACGCAGATGGACACGCGCAACCAGAAAGAAGACCGCTTTGGCGATGAAACGTATCACTTCATACAGCACGCGTGGGGTTGAATAGGGCTCGTATAGATTTTTTTCCGGCTTCTTCTTTGGCTCACTTTTTTTGGTCGTCGCCGTACTGGCTGGAGTGCCGGCAGCATCCATATCCTGCGTCATACAGTATCCTCCACATAAGGCGCGATAGTCTCCATTACCTGGGGTACGCTGAGATAGTCGGTTTCAATAACGATGGCGTCTATCGCTGGTTGCATATTATCGTGGTCAATCTCGTCTCGGCGCTCGATATCGCGTATCAATTCTTCAAGAGGGGGAACATTTTCATGCACCGGTCCATAGCGCTCAACCAGTTCAGTGTGGCGCCGTCGGGCCCGCTCGGCCAGGCTGGCAGTTAAATAAATCTTCAGTTCGGCATCTGGCAGGACGATCGCCCCGATGTCGCGGCCAACCATAACGACGCGGCCCTGTCTGGCCATCATGCGCTGCTGCTCGATGAGCAGCTTACGAACCTCGGGATGCGAAGATACCGCCGAAACCGCGCGCGTCACATCTGACCTGCGAATATCCCATGTGACATCCTGTCCGTTGACCGTCACCGTATATTGTCGGCCATCAGAGATATGGGGATGGCTAATCACAATATCTGCCCCTTGCGCCAACTGGCTCAGGGCGGGTCCATCATTAATATCAACTCCCTCATGAAGAGCCAACCAGGCCACCGCACGATACATTGCTCCGGTATCGACATAAAGGTAGCCTAATCGACGGGCAAGTTGCTCACCTATAGTACTCTTCCCTGAGCCTGCTGGCCCATCTATTGCTATACATTGTGGCCCTGACATGAATCCTCCGCGTATCGATGATAATCATAACTCAACGGATTATATCATATCCTGCCTGGTTGGGATGACGCAGACGCCACCAAACGTCAATCTTTTGCGTAATCTCGCTTGTGCTCAATTTTTACCTTTATTTTTCGAATGCTCTTTCATAAGCTGCTGAACTTCGACCTCGGTCAGGTTACGCCACTTGCCCGGCGCGACTCCTTTCAGGGTCAGGGTGCCTACGCCGACACGTTGCAGATGACGGACGGGATGTCCGACGGCACGCAGCATACGTCGCACCTGACGCTTGTGCCCTTCATGCAAGGTAAGCAGCAGAGTCGACTCTTTCTCGTCCTGTCGCAGCACACGCACATCCGCAGGTGAGGTGCGAAAAGTGCCTCCATCGTCCTCACGAATGGGAACGCCGTGGCGTAAAGACTCCAGGGCGAAGGCGTCCGGATGCCCCTGCACCACCGCTTCATAGTGCTTGCGGGTGGAGTAGCGTGGATGGGTCAATTGTAAGGCAAAATCTCCATCGTTGGTCAGCAGTAGCAGACCGCTGGTATCGATATCAAGGCGCCCGACCGGGTAGACGCGGAGCTGACGAATCTCGGGCGGCACCAGGGAGAGAACGGTGGGCCGCTGCTGGGGATCATAGGCGGTGCTGACGTAGCCGGCCGGTTTATTAATCATGATATATACCTTGTGGCTGCTAAGCTGGACAGGCTTCCCATCCACGCTTACCTGGTCACGATCAGGATCAATACGCACCCCCTGCGTGGTAATCGTCTGGCCGTTCACCTGAACGCGGCCGGCGTGAATGATCTCCTCCGCGTGGCGCCGCGAGGCCACACCTGCATGGGCCAGGAAACGGGCTAAGCGCACCCCTTCTGTACTCTGTTCGGACGCTTGTTTTTGCTCTGGACTCTGTTCGCTGTTCATATTCATTGTTTTCCATGACACAGGCCCTCTCCACACCTCACCGGCGGATGGCCATTTGATCGCTTACAACTATTTTATATGTCTTTGATGCACCTCTCGCCAGGGTAACGCCTTTGTGGAGACGTACTCGCGTGGGCATGGGGGTCGCCTTCGGCTCCAAGCCGGGGCAAGACCGGCACCTACGGCGGCGACAATTTGTGTTTCGTTAAACGCTACACCATTTTGGCTTCTTCGGCAAGATCGAAATGCCACTAATTGGATATCTTTGTGCACTTATTGCTTATAAAAATCGTTGGGGTTCACAAAAAGCTGGATATTTCCACAAATTGTACATATCAGCGCACTTACTTCAGATCCTACGACAGAATGGGCATCACTATCAATCCGCATCCCATGCCCAGAGATTCCCCGCCACTGACGATAATGTCCATCTGCCTGACAGTTTGGGCAAGGAGCATAAAACATTGGATTATTGTTCATATGCAATTATATCCTCACTATTCAAAACATTTTTCTATTAGTTTATATACGTTGAGAACCTATAATGCAACTATGGCACTGTTTTTCGCGGCAGGTCTGTTGATAAATATAGTGCAATCCCTGTTGCTGACAGCTGCCGCGCGGCTCTGTGGATAGCTGGAGCTGCTTGCACATGCTACGAGTGATGTAGTTGGAAGGCAGGCCGGGATGGTGCAGGTAGAGAACGCGGGCACACTCGGCCAGCGCCTGGTTGTGCTCGAGCAGCGCGACGGCAGCGGCGAACGGCAGAACGACGTTGCAGAGCAGAATATCGGTCCTGGCCTGGCTCAATTCGATGGCGGTAAAGCTGGCGCGCAGGTTGGCTAGCATGCGAGCATAGTCTGCTTGTCCGCTGGTGGGGCATAGGCAGTTGCGCAGGGTGCGCCAGATGCCGACGTCGCGCCAGCGTGAAAGGAGATTCATCAGTACGTGCAGCCGGGCGAGATCGAGAGGCTGGGGACACAGGCTGCGGCCAAGTGGTTCCGCTATCTCGCCGCGTCCCATGAGCAAGCGCAGACCCAGGGCGCGAAAGGTGAGACGATCACGGCCATAGCCCAGCGCTTCGGCCAGCGCCAGAAACAGGCAGGCATCATAAGCGTCAAGCCCCTGAAACCGCGCTGGATCCATGGTATGCAGTTCTTCAAGCAAACGATGGCTTTTGGCTTCGAAGCGTAGTAGTCCTGCGCGTCGCAATAATGCATCGCGCTGCTGGACGTTCAACTGCTGGCAGGGCCAGCATATCTCTTCAACAAGCGGCAACGATACCAGCTTACGACCCAATGGCACGTCCGCCAGGGAACAGGTGGGGACCACGCGTCCGTCCTGGCGACGTGTGGGCTGTGCATCATCACAGACCAGGACTATATGCAGACACACATTGTTATACATGGGGTCCACATCATGCGCGTGGGTACGCCAATCGCTGGCGCGAACGTGGAATTCGACATCTCCGACCACGCGCCCCACCTCTTCCAGTACCGGGTCGGGACCCGAAATGAAGCGCAGAACCGCGTCCCGCACGTCGGGTCCCGCCGCGCTACCCGGGCGTCCCGCGAACAGGACCTGGCAGCGACCACCTTGCTGCAGCGGTAGATAAATAGAACGGGGCAGTTCCCACCACCCCCGCGCTACCTCGTATTCATAGGGCAGCTCGGGCTCACAACATCGCGTGCTGATCAAAGGTATAGAGGACCCTTGATAGGTCAAACCACCGCTATCTCTCCTGTTTGCTCTCTCCCTCAGTAGCATGCTGCTGCTCCTCTTCTATCCTCTCCTCCACGGTCCTTACCAGAGAACGGGCATGGGCGACCTCCATCTCCGCGGCGGTGAGAGCACGCACGGCATCTTCTCCACTAAGGGTCCCCTCTTTAACGGCCGCGCGCACCAGGGATAGTGTATAGTCGGCCTGCCGCAACATCTCGTGTACATCAACGGCGTGCTCGCTGCTGGCTTCCAACATGGCCTCGGATTCCGCCGCCTCATCCGCCTCAGCGTCCGCCAGGATCAGGGATGCTACAGCCGCGAATGCGTCTTCATCCTTCTCAATCTCATCAAACATTTCGTCGTTCTCCCTGGCTACCTCATTCAGGAAAGCCGTGTCGCCAAAAAGTTTTCCCAGCTCAGTGTCTACCGATGTCGTATCTTCTGTCCCGGGCGTCAGCATAACCAACAGCTGCTCTGCCTCATCAGCCGCTTGCGCCGTCTCATGGGCAAAGATCTGCGCCCGCTCAGCCTCGCTCTGCAAATGTTCATACTCCCGGGCAAGATGCCGACCAATACTCTCCCGGGCCAATCTTTCTTCAGCGTATTCGGCGCGCGACACAGCGGTACGGGCCGCCTCCTCTGCCACCCCGGCAATAGCGCGCGCATCGTGGGCCAGGGCTTCAGCTTCATCGTATACCTGCGCCGCCTGCGCCTGGTGCTGCCGCATTATCTCATTATGTTCATCAACAGATAATGGGTTCCACGTGCTGAGCTGCTCCTCCTCATCAAAAATAGATGGACCCTCGTCATCAACAATCAGGGACAGAGCAATCAGGCGCGAATGGATGGTCAGGAGCCGCTGCTCGAGTTTGCGTACGCGGGCAGATCTGAGCTGCAACCGCTCTTGCGCCAGCTTCAGGCGCTCTTCACTGCGATCGCGCGCCTTACGTGCCTTCTCAAGGCGCTCCTGCAGGCGGCGCTTCTGTTTGTTTAGCTTCTTTTTGTTCCGCCTCATTTTATCTTGTGGAGAAGACGAATCGGTATTGCCCATAATATGTGGTCCTCCAGGGGGTATGCTCAGGCTCTGTTCTACACGGCTAACTATTGAAACATCTGCAAATTGTATGCATCAACCAACCTCCCTCATTACCACTCCACATTAAACAACATTGTAGATGCATCCCAGAATATCATATTAATCCCATACGGCTCTAAAGAGTTTACCACTAATTTCCTATAAAACCCATCCTCACAACTTCCTAACACACGATCAAACAGGATTTTATACTGTAAAAGTAGACAAGCAGGGTAAAGTACGGTATGATGGCTAACAGAAAACATGCACGACGCACGAAGAAAAGCTATAACATATTTTGCGCTGGTGCCGTCTCGACACCATATATTCATCAGCATGTATAGGCACTTAGTCTGATATGCCTCTCAAGGATAGAGGGCGATGAGGTCATAATGGGTATAACATTTTTTCTGGCATGCTTCCATTCTTTCCGTAGAAAAAAATTAGCTCTTATATCACTATCTGGCTTTATTTCTTTCCTCTGCATTTTTGTGACTGCCGGACCAGCCCTGGCCGATGCAACGCCGGGCGGCAATATTTCTAATCCAGTTATCAGGGCGGTCGACCTGGCCAAACCAGCGGTGGTGCGCATCATTACCACGGTGGGAGGACGCCTGTCCGTCCAGTTTACCGATACGCAAAGCGCCACTTTTCCGCTGGATGGTGGCTACTACGATTTAAAACTATCTGGCAGCGGCACCTTTATCAGTTCTCACGGCGACATTCTGACGGCTGATCATGTCATCCAGCCTCCGCGCGATAAATCGATGGATGATGTTTTACAGATGACAGCGGCCCAGGATGTCGCCGATTATATCAACATGAACTTTCATCCCCAGACCCCCTATAGCGCGCAGGATACTTATAGCAACATGGCCTTCGGCATCTTCCGCACGCAGTCAACCTATCAGAGTCCCAAAAGCGAGGTGTTTCTCAGCAGGGACTACGCGGGCGTCATCAATGCCAATCAGCTCTCAGATGTGTCCTCGAACTTCCACGCCCAGGTCAATAAAATCGAGCAGGAGAGCGCGGTAGACCAGCGTGACGTGGCTATTATCCACGTCAATATGGAGGATACCCCCTCCGTTCAACTAGACGACTCTTCCAATGTGTCGCAGCAGGATGAATTGACCATCATCGGTTTCCCCGGCAATGGAGACCTGGGAGATCCCACAAAACCCGATCCCACCACCTACCTGACATCATCGGTTAATAAGATCTATGTTAGTGCCATCAAAGAGCATGTCATCCAGGTTGGTGGCAACGTCGAGCATGGCGATAGCGGCGGCCCAGCCCTCAATAGTCATGGCAACGTTGTCGGAGTGGTAAGCTTCTATAACCAGGATGCTCAGACGCCGGTTGGCACCAGTTTCCTGCAGACCAGTAGCAGCGCCCAGGAATTGATCACCAATCTCAAAATCGATACGAAGCCCGGCAAGTTCCAGACAGCCTGGGAGCAAGCCTTTAACCAGTACACTTCCACGGGAGCAGGCCACTGGCACCAGGCGTACGCCGATTTCCAGAAGCTCCAGAAAGACTATCCCAGCTTCCAGGCCGTCAATCCATTCCTGGACTACGCCTCGCAGCAAGCCAGGCACGAAAAGCAGCCACAGTCCGCTCCCAACAACACTACGGCGCTCTTGATAACGGCCGCGATCGTCTTTGTCATTGTTATCGTGCTGGCGGTGCTGGTAGGGCTTTGGTTCGCACGGCGGCGCAGCAAGTCTCAGCCGGCCTATCAATACAACTATCAAAATAACACTCAAGCGCCTCAAAGTCCTTATAACCAGACATCACAGAACTTCGGCAACCCATATGCACATCAGCCGTCCGCTCAATCGGACCGCGCGGGTGCAGGCAACTGGCCTCAACCATATATGACATCAGCATCAATAGCAACAACTGAGGAAGCTGATAGGCCGCCCGACTCACAACCTTCACGACCCGCCCGATTTGAGAGTCCACAAACGCCTGAGCCTGCTCTGCCATGGCCACCAGCCACGCCTGCACCCCCTGCGTTCCCGCAGGAGGCTATCAGCCCACAAGAACAGGCCAACCCGGCCTGGGAGTCTCCTATGGCTGCGGAGCCCACGGAAAGACAACAGGGGAATGGTGCTGATAACAGGCTTCCGGTCAAGAGGATAAAAACCAATAGTAGCCTGGATTGGCCAACCGATCTTCAAAATTACTACGTGGCTCCCAAATCTGTCCTTCAAGAGGTGGAGCAGGTCCCGTTTCCACTGGATAGACCACAGGATCAACCAGGGTCCGATGAGAAGCATGAGGCAACGGATAAGATGCCAGCCATCGCGAGAAAGCGGTCCGATGTTATGGCAAACGCTGATCCAGGCTCATTCTATACCCAGGAAAATGCTTAAACCCGCAGCGGAAGCAACTATCAAAAACAGGAGAGTGCCCTGGCAAAAAACCAGGGCACTCTCTTTATGTACACAGCATATACGCATCAGCTCTATTAGTAATATAGTCCGGAGACAAAGTTACCGAGTTTGATGAATTGTGATCGCGTCCCGCTGGGTGCTGACGGCGATCTGTGCCTGCGGGCGCTTGCCGTTAGAGAGCCGTCCAAACTCGTTGCTGACCGGACCAGAGCCGCTGCTGACACTGATGTGGAACGCTTCAAAGCGGGGCAGAGACAGGCTCAGAGAACCATTGATAGTGGTGAAATGGAAATTACCAGTCCGGGCCAGCGAGCCGTCGAAGGTAATCGCTCCATTATCTACGGTCATGGACGATTGGCCGGTCAGCTGAACGTGGCGCGTCTCAATATCGCCCTGACGCGTAGATGCATTGAGCTGACCCTTCACATTATGCAACGCGATCGATCCGGTATCGGCCTGCAGCGTCATATTGCCCTCGCTATCATCAACCACAATCGAGCCGCTAGCAGTACGGGCAGAAGTCTGGCTAACATTGCCGGTTATAGTAATCGTTCCGGCGGCGGTATAGGCCTCAACAGAGGCGGTTGGAGGAATCGTCACATCGATATCTACCCCACGCGAACCAGCGAAAAGATAGTCAGGATCGAGGCGGGCGTCGACGGTCGTCTTAGCTCCATCTTGATTATATGTCACGTCAGTATTGATCAGTCCCAATCCCATGCCCTCTGAATACTTGTTCACCTGAAAACTAAACGGGCCATGTGCCTGACTATGAATATGGATAGTCCCGGTATCGTTATTGATCACGATTTTCTGGTGCTCCTGCTGCGGAAAAAAGTAACTCTCGCTGGCGTTCTGGGTGCCAGCCCTGTTGATAATGCCGACGGCAATCAGGCCCACTACCAGCGCGATCAGTAAGATAAACATAAGAATTCTGCCCAGATCATTCTGATTGGAGCGCTGTAAGCGCCAGTCGGGGGCCGGATGAGGGCCGTATAATGGCGACCAGAGGCCCATTCCCCATTTTGATAGCCTTTCTTGCAGGGACGTAGTAGGAGAGGTGGTCGCAATGGGTTCAGACACCTCGGTCTCTGTGTGTTCGCCTTCTGCGGTAATCTCAGCAGCTTCGACAGCCGCCACCGCTTCAGCCTGTGCCTCCTCGTGAGGCGATGACGCCACATCAGACTCATCAGGGGGTACAATCTCTACGGTGCATTCATCAGCAGCAGGCATTTCTTGCGTTTCCGCCTGCTCTTCTGATTGATTGGATGGAGACGATTGTTGTTGCTTTTTCTGGCGTTTAGGAGACGCCTGACCAGTCTCTAGATACTTACTCATCACTTGCCCCTTCATGCTATAAAAAGCCACACTCCTACTATCCACAATCGGAGTGGCGAGGGTAAAACTAAAGCGAAGGTTGCTCAATCAGCGGCAGGCTTAGTTGTCTTCATTAATTTCGACATTGCCAGACATAGTGGCGATGCCGATATGGGCCCGGGGGCCAGTTCCAACAACGTTGCTGCCAAATTCGTTATCGACCGAGCTATGATCGGCGAAGACACGCAGGTTGAAGCTGGCGTTTGATGGCAACGAGACATCGATGGCTCCCCCACGGGACTCAAAGCTATACTCATTTTCGGGATCGACATTGCCATCAAAGACGATCTTGCCATCCTGCGATCGCATGTGTGAAGGACCGGTGAGATGGGCATCACCAACCTCGATATGACCTTGATTGGTCGTAAAGGCTACCTGCCCATCGACCTGGTCGACATCAATGGCTCCATCGCGCGAGTAAAAAGCGATATGCCCGTCTCCGCTATGGACGTTTTGCGCGTTGATGGAATCGCTGGCCTCAACACTCATATTGCCGGTAATGCTATCGATCTTGACCGCGCCGTGCTCGGCCGTGATCTGAACATTGATCAAGGTGGGGACCGTCACATCCAGGTCCACACTCTGGGCGTCGCTGTGCTCATTATCACCCACGCGGTCCGTATCGATCAGGATCGTATGCCCGTTGTCCACTACACGTGCATCCACGTTCATCTCGCTGCCGGGCCGCGAGATCCAGCTCGCGTTATACCTGGTCGAGGTTACACTGATCGGACTATTATCGCTACCATGAAGGTGTACCCGTCCCCGGGCATTATGGATGACGACATTGCACGGGTGATCTGCCGCCAGTTGCTGGGTGGTCGTATTTTTAGCCTGCACCATCTGCTTGAATAGATTGCCACCGCCAGCCAGCATAAAGAGTAGTAAACAGAGAATAAGAGCTGGAGGAATAAACTTTAAGGCCTTGAGAAACGGCGAAGGGCCCGGCGCGGGTACCAGTTTTTCCCCCAGCATCTCGCGATGAGGAAAATCATCGACCGGCCCACGATATCCTTCAAGGTAGAGCGGAACGGGCACCCTCTCTCTTTCTTGTTGCGCCTGCTGCTGTGGATGCTCATGGATTGGAGCGGTCGGATCCGCGTAGCCATCAAAAGGCCGTTGCGGCTCTTGAGAACGAGAATCACCAAATGAAGATTGCTGCTTGCCCATGTATAGTTCCCCTACAATTGCACCATACCGCATCCTGGCGAGAAGATTGATACGAACGACCAGTTTGCAATAAAGCTGCCACCAATGCCCACATACCTCACTATACCTGACACCCCAACATCCCTATCACGCCATATCAGGAAAGAAAATAGACAGTTACCACTCCTTGCTGTCTTCAGTAAGACAATCCAACCAACAAAAACCCATCCTGTTTCGTTGCTATTCCACATGTATTGTACTACATTAGGACGAAACAGGATGGGTGAAATGGTATTGTCGTGTTACTTTTTCCTGGGTGCAAGCCGGGCTTGAAGATCCTTTGTATGATTCGTCATGGCAAATGGGATGCGCCAGATAAACAGGAGCACGGTATTAGAGATCAGAGTTACCAGGCCAAAGGTGATGGCGGAGACCACGGTTGGTAGATGTTGCTCAAAAACAAAGTGCAAAATGACACCTATTGGCCAGGCCGCCAGCCAGGCAAAACCAGTTTTACGGGCCATCTGGCGTGGCTCCGTCATCAATTCACGGCGAAACGCCCCCATAAAAGGCGCGATGGCAAACCAGCTGATAGCAAATGGCAGAGCGGTCCAGACAACCTTTAAGACCGCGGTCAGACCCGTATCCTCACCATGGCTCTGGCGTCCGATAACCGAGAAGATCAAAAAGACCAGGATATCGCCGAAGATCAGCATCCACAGCCGCCGGGCCTCCTGCTTATTGCGAGGCTTGCTCTCTTCAAGGGCCGAGGTGGTCACAGTTTTTTTCTCTTTGACAGCCACACTAAAGCTCCTTTTCCTGCTGTAGCTGCTGCTCGCGCACCAGCTCTTCAACGGCGGCCAGTTCGACGCGCACCCCACGAATGCGCATGGCCAGAATCACCAGGTAGAGGCAGATAGCCAGCCAGGCAATAATATAAGCAGCGATCAAGTATGTTTGCATCGTTTCGTCCTTTATCCTTATTCCACAATCGCGCGTAACTGTTGCGCCAACGCCTGCAGACGCTGCAATTGATAAGCCTGTACCATCATAAAAGCATAGAGCAGGGTAATAGCCACCAGAGCCACCATCAAGGTCAGTGTCGCCTGTGGAGGAAGCGCGCCCTGCACGCCAACCTGAGCCACAGGATGCTGTCCGCGCCACCAGCTCACCGAAAGATAGATGATCGGCACATCAATGGCGCCAATGACGCCGATCACGGCTCCGGCGCGCGCACCCTCGCTCGTTCTTCCCATGTAGCTGCGCAGCATCAAATACCCGACGTACATAAACCACAGAATCAAGGTGGCCGTCAAGCGAGCATCCCAGACCCACCAGGCGCCCCAGATCGGCTTGCCCCAAAGCGAACCGAGGATCAAGGTGATGGAGAGGAAAACCACGCCGACCTCAGCGGCCGCGCGCGCCAGCCAGTCCAGCCGCGCATCTGGCTTGAACAGATAGATAATACCGGCCACCGCCAGGATAATAAAAGAGAGCATGCCTACCCAGGCCGTGGGGACATGGAAGTAGAAGATGCGCTGGGTCTCTCCCTGCAGACTATCGACCGGCGTATAGAAAAAGATCATCCACAACGACACCGCCAGCGTGAGGGCGGTCAGGCCCCCTAAAATGAGAGATACCAGGGGCCAGCGTCCCCCCGACTGCCTGGCCGAGGCAGCGCGTTTCTCCGTACCCGATATCTGTTTCGCTAAAGCCATAAACGTGTTCCTCAAAACCGGACTCTCTTCAACCCGGAGTCCATCCACTCTGAATAATCGGATTATTCCTCAACAACATATTGAAATAACAGCGTCGAGACGCTGAGAAAGATCACATCAAAAGCGATCAACAGGCTGAGCCATGGTGGCTCGTTGACGCCCGGCACGAGCAGCAGCGTGGTGGCCCGCACCGCGCTGATCACCACCGGTACCACCAGTGGGAAGACCAGGATGGGCAGGAGCAGCTCGCGCGCCTGCGTGCTGGCGGCCAGTACCGAAAACAGCGTGCCGACCGAAGCGATGCCCAGAGCTCCCAATAAGACGATGGGAACCAGCGCCAGCAAAGTCGGACCCTCCCAGATTGGTAGATTAAAGAGAATCGCGAAGACCGGCAGGGCGATAATTTCTACTACACCGATAAATAGCAAATTTCCGAGCAGTTTGGCAAGGTAGATAGCCTTGCGATCCACCGGAGTCAGCAGCAGACGATCCAGCAGGCCCTGCTCGCGCTCGGCCGCCACGGTCCTACCCAGACCAAGCAGGCTGGCGAAGATAAAGGCGACCCACAATGCTCCCGGCGCGATAGCGACAACGTTGCTGACATGCAGATCAAAGGTGAAATTGAAGATCACCAGTACCAACAGGGCAAACATCCCCATGCCAATCCAGGTCTGCCTGCTACGCAGCTCGTAACGGATGTCTTTCCACAGGATCGCCCATAACTGACTGAAAAAGAGGCTGGCCATTTTCATCGCGTGACCTCCCGATAGCGCCGCTGCAGCTCTTCAAGCGACAGAGTGGCGCTCTCGTGCTGGTAGGTCACACGGCCACCAGCCAGGATCACGATCTGATCGCTCCAGGCAATGGCGCGCTCCAGGTTGTGGGTGGTAAAGAGCATGCTACCACCGCGCTCGGTATGCTCCGCCAGCAGGGACTCAACCAGATCGTTGCCGTGCTGATCCAGTCCGGTATCGGGCTCATCCAGCAAGAGCAGCCGTGGCTCGTGCAGCAGGGCGCGCGCCCAGGCCACGCGCTGTACCTGCCCGCGCGAGAGCGCGCGAATGCGGTCGTTCGCCCGGCGCTCCATCCCCACACGCTGCAACAGCACAGTGGCTCGCTCGCGGACATGCGTCACACCATACAGCTTGCCAAAGAACAACAGATTTTCCAGTACCGTCAATTCTTCATACAGATAGGGCTGGTGGGCCACGAAGCCAACCAGCCGGCGAATCTCCTGCAGCTCGTAGTGGCTATCCAATCCATACACCCGCACAGTCCCCGATCCGGCCTTGCTCAGACCAGTCAGGATACGCAGCAGCGTCGTCTTACCTGCGCCGTTCGCGCCCAGCAAGGCCATGCGCTGCCCACGTGACAACATCAGCTGAACGTTACGCAGCACCGGCTTGAGGCCAAACCCCTTCTTTAGATTGGAAATCTCGATCGCTAACGCCGTTGGAGCCCCCACATCTGGATGCGCGGGAGCGGGCTGCACGGCGGCCATCTGCTCACCTGGCCTGCTCATCGCCGCGTAGTCTCCTTCTCACTCATCAGAGAGCGCAGACGAGCCTTCGTTCTGGCGCGCTGCTTCTCGTAGCGATCTCTGGTAATATTACCCGCCTCATACTCTTTATCCAGCTTTAATAACTCCTGAAGCAGCGCTTGCTCTGGATTATCAGCCACGAGCGCTTTCGATGTAGTTTTATCTGTTTGCTCACTGGCGTCCAGCTTTTGCTGAGTGGCCACGCGCTTATGCTGGGAACGAAAGAGGAACCAGGTCATCGCCACGATCGCGACCAGCACCAGCACACCAACAATCAGCCAGATGGTCGCGGCGTTAAAGGACGGGGAACCAGCATGGCTGGCCGGCACAGCCAGCCCCTCCAGGGACATCGCAACCTGCTTATGCGCGGGCAGTACCGTGGCGCTAAAAGCATGATACGCGCGATTATCGGCGTTCACAATGCCGGACGAGGTAAGGTCTTTGGAACTGGCATGCAACGCTGGATCAACCAGCACAGAGAGCGAGACCGTCGGGTACTGCGTCTCATACGGGAAGGTATAGGTCGAGCCCGTGTAAGGGACCTCGTAGGAGTATGAGAATTCATTGGTACCGGGCAGCAGGGCCGCGTCGGTGGCGAATCCCTGATTGACCTGAATCACCTGGTAACCGGAGAAGCCACTGCCCAGCGTAATGTTACGCACGCCTGCTGGTAAAGAGAAGAGCAGCGCGTTCGGCTTGCCTTTACTGGCATTCAAAGAGCCAACATAGGTCTTTTTATTCAAGTTCTGAAACGAGAAGGCCTGCGAAACATTGATGACGCCTTTGGCGGGATCGTCCTGGCGCATCAATACGGTAGAGCGCACGACGGCCACGTTGTCAGTGCTGGTGGTGGCCTCATAGACCTGCACGTTGGCGGTCTGCGCGGCCTTCTGATTCAGCGTCACCGCGTTGCTGACGTATTGCGCGCCCTGATAGCGCGTATAGACCACGTAAGTGATGGTCTGATCGGTCGCCAGCTTGCTAAAGGTGAAACGCCCCCGCGCATCGGTCTTCACCGTACCGGCGTCGCGACTATTGCTCCCCTGGGCCAGCTGCAATGTGACGTCTTGCCCGCCCACTGGCGCATTGTTGTTGGTACCATCTAATACCTGGCCCGAGATCTGTCCATTTTCGGCGGCTGCGTGAACCGGAGTTACCTGCCAGCTCAAGACAATGAACGCGAGTATTGAGACCAGTAGCAAGCTACTCGTGATTCGTTTTCTCATAGGACTCCTTTAGCTGGCGCAACTGCTGTTCAATATCATCATCAATCTCTTGCTCTCGCTCATAACGAGACTTCAAAGCGGTCAGGGCGCGGCGCATGTAGCGCTCGCGCAGCGAACGATAGTCGGGCTCCTCGATATTGCCCAGTTGATAGTCCAGTTCAACCTCTTGAATAGAGGAGCGCGCCTGCTGCTCATCCTCGGCCAACTCCTTCACCTCGGTCTCCGGCTGCTCTCGCTCCATCTCCACTTGAGTCTGCCGATCTTTTTTCATCGAGCCCGTGTAGAGTGGATAGAGAACGAACACAAGGGATAGCAGCCCCAGGACCATCGCGATTATCAGCGCCATCAGTTTGCCTCCGTTCTCGGCCGCCTGAAGAGCGGATCATCGGCGGCGAGTTCCTGTTCTAATTGTGCTCGATAGCGCTCCAGTTCAGTATCGGTCTCATTGTCTATCCCGGTATTTTGCTCATCCTGGCCGCCCGCAGCGGTCGCGGCAAGGGCCAGCGCGGGAGCGGACTCTTTCCGCCAGTCGCGCACAACCAGGAAAAGGAAGATGCAACCCGCCAGCAACAAAGCGATCGGGACGATCCACGCCAGCAGGGTAAAGCCCTGCCATTGTGGCACCCAGACGATATTGCCCTCACCGTAGCGATTGGCAAAATATTGGATGATCTCCTGATCAGATTTTCCAGCCAACACCTGTTGCCGAATGATACCACGCATCTCAAGGGCCAGGCCAGAGGGGGCATCAGCCACCGATTCACCCTGGCAGACGGGGCAGCGGAGCTGCGATGCGATATCGTGCACCCGCTGATCAACCGTCTGCTGCTTCGGAGCCGAGAATAGCTGCCAGGACCAGACGGCCGCGATCAGGGCCAGTGCGGCCAGCACTAGCAGCAGCGAACGTTTCGGCTGCATAGCTTTCTTCTGTATACTCATGCAATCACCCCTCCATCAGCCACCTCTGGAGACTTCTGCTCGGTCGCTTCTGATTCTACCACGTTCGCGGTCCTGGCAACCTTGACCCGCGCTCGTGGGCGTACCGGCCACCAGCAGAGGATGCCTCCAATCAGCATTAAGATGCCACCCCACCAGACAAATGGGACCAGGGGATTGATGAAGACACGAATGGTGGCCTGAGCAGCTCCTTGCCAATCGGCCAGGTAGACATAGACATCAGTAGCCCCAAAGGTCTTGATCTCAATCACGCTGGTCGGCTGATCGGGATAGCTGCTATAGATCACGCGACCCGGATAGATATAATTCTGCAATTTCCCGTCGCGCCAGATCTGGACCTGTGAGGAGATGGTCTCTTTATCAGTATTCTTCTCATCGATATTGCCCAGATAGGTAAAGCGATAGCCGGCGATGTTCATCTCCTGGCCCGGCTTGAGGGTAGCGTCCTTCTGCTGCTGGAAATAGTGCGAGCCAATGATGCCCGCTACCAGCAAGACCAGTCCCAGGTGCACCACGTAGCCGCCGTAGCGCTGCCGATAGCGCTGAAAGAGCATGTAAACGGCGAGCAGATAGTTTTCGCCGTGACGATGGCGCACGCGGGCACCGCGCCAGATCTCATAGAACACGGCCCCGGCCGTAAAGATGCAGACGGTAAAGCCGATGTTGGCCGCCACATCCGTCACCCCCACAATGGGCAGGATCACGGCACACACGGCCGCCAGGATCGCGGGAACGCTGATATTGCGCCACAGGGCCGCCATCGAGGTGCGCCGCCAGGCCAGCAGAGGACCAATACCCATCGCCAGCACCAGCAAGACCGTCAGTGGCGCTACCACCTGGTCATAGAAAGGCGGTCCCATCGTCATCGTCTGGCCACGAAAGGCGGCCGATATCAACGGAAAGAGCGTGCCCCAAAGGACAGCGAAGGTTATACCTACCAGCAACAGATTGTTGAGCAGGAAGACCCCTTCGCGTGAGACGACCGAGTCGAACTCCTGTTCGGCCCGCAGATGTGGCAGGCGGAAAAAGAACAGGCCACTGGAGAAGAGCAGCACCACCGCCAGGAAGCCAAAGAAATACGCGCCGATATCAGAATAGGCGAACGAGTGCACCGAACTGATCAGGCCACTGCGCACCTCAAAGGTACCAAAAATTGAGAGGGCGAAGGAGGCCATCACGAGGAAAAGATTCCAGACCTTCAGCATGCCACGTCGCTCCTGCACCATGGTTGAATGCAGGAAGGCGGTCGCGGTCAGCCAGGGCAGCAGGGCCGCGTTTTCCACCGGGTCCCAGCTCCAGTAACCACCCCAACCCAGCACATGATAGGCCCACCAGGCGCCCAGCACCAGGCCCGTCGTCTGCAAACACCACGCCGCGAGCATCCAGCGGCGAATCGAGCGCAGCCATTCGGCGTTGAGCCGGCCCGTAATCAAGGCCGCCACCGCGAAGGCGAAGGGAAGCGAGAAGCTCATGTACCCCATCAGCAACATCGGCGGATGCACCAGCATACCGGGGTCCATCAACAGTGGATTCAGACCGGCACCGTCTTTAGGCGCGATGGTCGAGCGCACAAAAGGATTCGAAAGCGTCGACAGCATGAATAGGAAGAAGGCCTCGATCCCCATCAGGGTCGCCATCACATAAGGTATCAGAGGCGCCGGGGCACGTTTAGAGGTAGCGACAAATAAGGCCGAGAAGAGGGAAAGTACCAGCGCCCAGTAGAGCAGTGAGCCCTCCTGACCACCATAGAATGCCGCCGTCACAAAATACCAGGGCATCGAGAGGCTGGAATGCTGCGCCACGTAGTTGACGCCAAAATCATGGGTCAAAAACGATACCACCAGGGCGATAGACGCCAGCAGCACAAAAAACGTGACGACCAGCAGGCTGCGCTTCGCGCTTGTCACCAGTTGCGGTACCGAGCGCACGGCCCCCAGAACGGCAGCCACGATAGTATAGAGAGCAAACCCGAGTGCCAGGATAAGAGCGATTATGCCGAGATCTGAAAAATACACAGTCAATCCTTATTTCGCTGTGGGAGTTGCAGATTGGAACTTCGACGGACACTTGGCCAGCAAGGTCTGAGCCGTAAATGGACCACTCCCCGTGTAGTGCCCCTCTACAACTACCTGAACGCCAGGCTTGAAGATGTCTGGCACAACACCACTATAGGTGACAGGCAACGTTTGATTGCTATCCGCGATTGAGAATGTAACCACCTGCGTCTGATCGTTGCGTTTAATCGAGCCCTGCTGCACGATGCCCGAGACACGTACCGAGCGTGCCATACAGTCAGTGCAGTGATGCAGTTCGGGCACGGTCAGATAGTAGACCGCGCTGCTCTGGGTATTGGCATAGACAAGATAGATCATCGCGCCAAGAATAGCGATGCCCGCCAGGATAAAACTGAACGGGACGCGCCTGCGCGGCTTTGCCGTTTTCTTCTGCTCTTCAGTAGTTATATCTAAAGCAGGCTGCACAATACGACCTCCATTAATGTGGCGCGATCGTCATCTCAAAGATAGTATTGAGAAGCGCGCCGAGTATAAATACCAGAATGCCCAGGGCTAGCATCAGTTGTGGGGCGGCTTTCGAGAGTCGCGTGGTACGCTTCGCCAGGCGCCTGATGTTGCTCTGGCCCAGATACATCGCCAGCACAAACAGTCCCAATGCCCCCAGGATCTTTAGAGCCAGAACAATAATGTATACTAAACCCAGGTTGGTCTGTGTCAGGCGATCAAAGGTTAAATAGACGCCACTGAGCAGCAGCAGACCCACACAGATGTTGACCATGCGTTTGAAGAGCTCGGCAATCTTTGACGCGACCACCGGTACCGGTCCACCACTGCGCAGGGCGGGTATCACCACCACCAGGTACATAAAGCTCCCACCAACCCAGGCACTGGCGGCCAGAATATGCACAAGGCGGACAAGCCACCGTATCTCCCACATGCTGACAACCGCCTTAATTCACCTGAAGTTTTGCCAGTTCCTTCTGCAAGCCCGTGGAGTCAAGCGCACCAATCCAGTGTGCGACAACCTTGCCATCGCGATCAATAAAAAAAGTCTCTGGCATTCTGGTGACGCCATAAGCGATGCTGGTGTCGCCACCTACGTTATCCATGATATTGGTGTAGGTTACTCCGTATTTCTGTAAGAACTTGCTGCCCGCCCCGGCGGTCTCTCCACCATCGATGCCAATCATAACGACACCCTTCGACTTCAGATCCAGCCAGGAACTCTGCAAGACAGGAGCTTCAGCATTACAGGGATCACACCAGGAGGCCCAGAAATTGACGATAACAGGCTTCCCTTTATAGTCTGCCAGTCTGACATTTTCTCCATTGCCATTGACCAGCGGTAGATCGAAGGCCGGCGCTGCTTTACCTATTAGCGGACTGGGAGCGTCACCGACCACCGATGGATCATCCGGCGAATGGGTGGCGGTCGATACCGGCGTCGTGAGTTGGGTCCAGAGTAATACCAGCGCGCCAATGATTAAAATATTGGTTACTACAAAGACAACGATGTTGCGTTTGCGCGATCGGCTGCGCGTTGTAGTTTCAGTTATTTCCATACATTGCCCAATTCTTACAAGCTATTTCAGCTATTTAATTTCAGTCTGATTATGGTGCTTGAGCCTGATAGCCAACTTGCAAGCATTTCCTATCACCTTACAAAGGCCTGAACGTTTAAGAAAAAAAATGCCAGTGGCACAGCCACTGGCATTTTTTTTCTTAAACGGGGGCCCTTATTGGCGGTGCCGCCTGACGGCGGCACGATGAGAAGAGGAAGAGGACGGGGGCACGGCCCCCGAGCCCCCAGTCAAGGGGTTGCCACCCCTTGCATCCCCGCTCCGTAGGTTCGGCCCTTGCGGCCGATTTCCCTCCACGCATGATCATGCCCACCGTAGGTTCGGCCCTTGCGGCCGATTTCCCTCCACGCATGATCATGCCCACCGTAGATTCGGCCCTTGCGGCCGATTTCCCTCCACGCACGGCAATTAACCGGTGATGACGTCCTGGGCTTTCTGGGTGGAAGAGGAGGAGATGGGGCCCTTTTCTTTGTATTCGGCGAAGAGAGAGACGACGGCCGGATTGAAGGCCGGCAGGTCTTTCGGGCTGCGGCTGGTGACGAGGTTGCCGTCGCGTACGACTTCCTGGTCTACCCAGTTGGCACCAGCGTTGCGCAGGTCGTCCTGAACTGTGTAGTAGCTGGTCATGGTGCGACCTTTGGCGCAGCCGGAGGAGACCAGCAACCATGGGGCGTGACAGATGACGGCCATTGGACGACCGCTCTGGTCAATCTGCTGTACGAACTGGCGTGCCTTTGGCTCCATGCGGATAGTGTCCGCGTTGATGGCACCTCCGGGAAGCAGGATAGCGTCAAAATCACCAGGATTGGCCTGGTCGAGCGTCATATCTACAGGGAAAGTGTCGGCTTTCTCGTCGTGGTTAACTCCCTGCACCTGTCCAGGTTTGTTGGAAATGATCTTTGTTACCGCTCCCGCCTGGTCAAGTGCCTTACGTGGCTCGGTCATTTCAGCCTGCTCAAAGTCGTCTGTGACCAGAATCGCGACACGTAATCCGTCTAATCTTTTACCACTTGCTTGCATAGTTCTACCTTCCTTTTCCTACCTAACAACATCATTTAAACTATTGACATGTTGTATACGCATAGCAAAAGGCAATCGTGTCTCAACCATATGCTTTTTTGAGCTCAGACATCGACAAGTTTTTTTGTCATGTGGAGATACGGGTGGTGCGTGATGTGCACAACTGCGTCTTGCTGATAGTTGAGATACTGGTAGAGGCGATAGGCGCGCTGATTGTCGCTATCGACGAGTAGCGCGATTCTAGTGGGTTCGATGGTGCGGGCACGTTCCTCTGCGGCGCGCAGCAGTGCGGTTCCGATACCGCGCCCCCCATAGCCTGGTGCGACGGAGAGGGTATCGATATACCACTCATCTTCTTCCGCTTCTTTATCCAATGTGATGTGAGGATCATTTTTGAGGGCGCGCAGACGATCGATAATGGGCTGATCCAGCATAGCCACCTTCCGACCATGGTAGAGGATAACGCTTCCAACAATCTGGCCGTTCTCTTCCGCCACCAGGGTATTCTGATAGCTCAGGCGGTTAGCGGGCTGTTGGAAAAAGTCGGACATAAAGGCCCGCACCTCCTGGGGCTGATCGCTGCCCGCCAGCGTATCGGCGATACCACCCATAGCCTGAATAAACAGCGGAACCACCTGGGGAGCATCTTCCGGTCTGGCTGCTCGAATCTCCATGTTACCTGAATATCCTCTAAGCGCGATAGACGGACTTATTTACTGACACTAAAGGCGATGTCGGGGGTACGCTCAATACGGCTATGCCAGCCGATGGTCCACAGCAACAAGCCAATCACGATAATAGCCAGGCCAATCATAACCAGCACAAACTGGAAGAGCAGACCGATGACAGCCAGGAAGAGACCAGCAGCGGTAATGATGGGCCAGACGCTGGGGGAGCTATCTTTTCGATAGGTTGCCAACAAAGCCTCTTCAGCCCGGGCCAGTTGTGCGTCTTGTTCAATTGTGCGCTCCAACAAGAGGTGATCGACACCTTCATGCAGGGCCCGCGCATCAAACGGTTTATTCACGCAGACACAGTGCTCAATAGTGGTCAGGGTAGCGCTCTTCCCTTCCATGGGTGGATCCCAGGATAGCACGACCTTGGGCAGATTTGAGAGTTCGGGTTGCTCCTGTATCGTCTGGAGCAATGCCCAATCGCAGGAGACGCCATCATCAACGTCAAGGATCAGGAGATCAAGGGACTGGATGTCAGTCGAAGATATGGTTGCCAGAGAGGCCGCTTCGATTACCTCTAATCCACGATGACGCAGGCCGAGGCTAATTAAGCGGCGCATGGTAGGGTCAGCTTCCAGCACGAGTACCGTTGCAGCTGTTGTTTTCTGCCCTTGCGACATATGTGCACCTCTATCGCTACAAAGTCTATCTGACGAGTTGTATTGCTGTATTAAGCATACGAGGCCCACATTACAATATCTTTGACACCTAAGGTGTTTACCTTACAGCGACCTGAATATTTTTGGAGGTAGGCAGACTTTTTTATTTTGAGGGTGACAAAGCGCCCCCGCACGGGCGTCCGCATACGCGGCTGCCCGATTCTAATTTTTATGTATTTCGTTCATATAAAAAACACGCGTTTAACGCGTGTTTTTTATATGAACGAAATACATAAAAATTTTCTATATTTTGGCGAGTTTGTAACCGACGTCGGGGACGGTCAGGATGTATTCAGGTCGGCGCGAGTTGGTTTCGACTTTGCGGCGCAGGCGGCTGATGTAGACCCAGATGAAGTCGATATCGCGATTGTATTCGGGACCCCAGACCTTTTCGAGCAGGAGTTCGTGGGTTACAACCATGCCGACGTTTTGGGCCAGCGTGCTGAGCAGCTTGTATTCGGTGCGACTGAGCTGGACCGGTCGGCCACCCACTGTGACCAGGTGCTGGGCGTAATCAATGGTGAGATCTCCGGTGCTGAAAATGGTCTGGTTCTGCGTATGTTCGGTTGCCGGTGCCCGGCGGCGCAGCAGGGCACGTACACGTGCCAGCAACTCATTCATGCCAAACGGCTTGAGCACCAGGTCGTCGCAGCCCAGGTCGAAGAGCTGCACGCGCTCCTCTTCTTCGCAGGCCTCGCAGAGCATCATGATGGGCGCGTTCGAGAACTCACGCATGCGCTGCAGCAGTTCCATACCACTCATATCGGCCAGGCGCGTGGAGAGCAGGATAATATCGGGCTCTTCCAGCTCCAGTTGGCGCAGGAACTGTACCCCGTGGCTGACGACATGGACGCGGTATTGCTGCTCTTCCAGGTTAGCGCGCAGATAGCGGGCCAGGCGCGCATCGTTCTCGGCTAGCAGGACGCGTGTATACCGTCCCTGCTTCAACGACGAGGTACGCAACGTGCGCTGCTGCGCCGGAGACGCTGCGGACTCTTCTAACGTCGCCAGAGAGGCCGATGCGGCCAGGGTCTGTCGCGCCGTTAGAGGCAGGGTAAACGAAAAGCTCGCCCCCTGGCCAGGACCTTCCGAGTCGGCCCAGATCCTGCCATGGTGAGCTTCGATGGTGGCGCGGGCAGATGCCAGGCCCAGTCCGCTACCGCCGCGCTGCTCGGCCTGCTGATCAGGCTCGCCAGTAGCACCATTCCGGGTATGGACCTTACTGGCATGCTCGATGCGATAGAAGCGATCGAAGATACGGTCCAGGTGTTCGGAAGCGATACCCACCCCTTCATCACTGACGCAGATGCGTACTTCCTCCTCATTAGCATCTAGCGAGAGGCGCACAATCTTGCCAGCCGGAGAATAGGTTACCGCGTTATTGAGTAGATGATTTAACACCTGCTCGATGCGCAAGGCATCGCAGGTAACGGATGGAATACCATCAGGAATATCCAGCACGAAGCGGTGGTCGGGGGCCTGGTTCTGCCAGCGCTTCACCAGCTGCATCAGCAATTCCGCCAGTTGCACCTGGGAAAGGTGGAGCGGCTGGGTACCATTATCGAAGCGCCAGACATCCAGCAGGGTATTCAACACATCGTACAGGCGATCGGACTGAGCATCAATCATCTGCAACATCTCGCGCTGCATCGCTGGATCCCAACGGGCTGATCCACCCAGCAGGGTCGTGGCGCATCCCTTGATAATGGCCAGCGGTGTCTTAAACTCGTGCGCGGCCATCTTCAGCGTTTCCGAACGCGCATCCGCCGACGATCGTTCCAGGGTAACATCCTCCAGCAGGACACCACGCCCCAGGAAGGTACCATGGGCATCGCGCACCGGGAAACTGCGTACTCGCAACCAGTTGGCGGCCGCGTCGGCCAGCGACAGGTCGGCGGAATATTCTTGCTCGACATGCTGCCAGACCTCATCCAGTTCAACGCGGGCCTCGCGTGGATCTGCAGCCAGAGACAGCAGATGCTGGCGCACATCAAAGTTTCGCAGGCTGGCCGGGTCGTGTCCGGCAAGGCGCAGCAATCGCAGAGCGCTATCATTGGAATAGGTAACGCGCTCACGCGGATTGAGCAACATGAAACCGCTGCTCATGCTGGCGCACATTTCCGCGAGCACCTGGTATTCGCGCCTAAACGCCGCCGGAATGGGATCAATGCTTCTATCAGTGGGGACCCCAAGAGTCGTAGCATTCTCCGCAATCCACACGCCGCTAGGAATTATATCGTGTTTTTGTTCGGTGAAGGAGGACATCCAAAACAACCCTTTCCCGCCTGTGAGTGATGTGTAGAACCTGGCTACTCATATTTTAGCAATAAGAGTCAACCACGTGCCACCCATAAAAACAGAGGGAGAAGAGCCTGCCAGCGCGCTTCATAGCCCGATAAACATCTCTATATAACACGCTATTGGATAGTACTCAAAGACAATGGGGAGACGGCTACCTGAGGCCTGCAACCATTACAATGAGGATCAAGTGGAGGACCATCGCCACAATCAGACCGATAGCGATGAACAGGATCATACGTCGATCATTAATATATTCGCGCACACGCGTCGAATATGCATGGGGCCAGCGTTCCGCCGCCACGATACCCATGGCGATGCGCAGGCGCAAAGGAGAGCGCACAGGAGAACGCGTCATCTCATTCTGCAACAACTGATGGCAGGCTCTACACAGCACCCATGAGAGTCTGGGCTCGGGCACCCCCTCTGGCTCGACCATCTCGATCGGCTCAAACCAGATGCGTGCTGTACAGACAGAACAGTATTGAGGAGCGCGGCTTCTTCGCTTGCCCGTATCATCGTGCCGGACGGCAACGACAGACTCGTTACTGTGCATTGCATCTTTCATCATACGGCCTTTCTTACTCCAAAACAAAACGGTACATTTGGGGAGTTAAGTTTGCTTTTCCCATTGTACCATATTTCTACCCTCCTGACAGATAATTAAGACGCCATGAAATACGGAAACAGGTAAAAAGGGATTTGTAAAGCGGGCTTTGCATGCCTTTGGCCATGACGATACGCGCCTACGGCGCTCACAATATTTTTATAAGTGAGTGGGAAATGACCGGTGCCGAGCACCGGTCATTTCCCACTCACTTATAAAAATATTGTGAGCCCTGGTATCTCGGTGAGATACCAGGGCTCACAAAAAACGCCAGAAGGCGATATAGGATGCTAGCGCAGCAGGGGCACCAGGTAGACGAGGGTGAATACGAATACCCATACAACGTCAACGAAGTGCCAGTACATCTCGGCCGCTTGAACGGCGAAGTGCTGCTCTTTGGTGAAGTGACCACGTGTGGCACGGATCAGACAGACGATCAGAAAAATCGCACCAACGGTGACGTGCAGACCGTGGAAGCCTGTCAGCGTAAAGAAGGCTGAACCAAAGATGCTGCTGGAGATAGTGAAATGCTCTGGTCCTGTGATCAAGGTGGTGTACTCAACACCCTGCAGTGCCAGGAAGATCACGCCCAGGGCAATCGTGCCAGCCAGGCCCCAGATCAACTTCTTCTGGTTACCGCTACGGATACCAGAACCGGCCTGGTGCACAAACCAGCTACTAGAAAACAGGATGATGCTGGCAATAAAAGGCACAATGCTGAATTCCAGCTTCCAGACCTGGCTACTGTTGCGAATCTCTAGATAGAGAAATGCAGCGATCAGGTTAGCAAAGATCAGAGCTTCTGAGCCGATGAAGAAGACCATGCCCCACCAGTTGAGACTGCGCTCACCAGGCTGGCCGTGCTGCTCCTCAATGATCCTTACCTGCTCGCCATGAGCAGTACTCATACAAGTAACTCCCTAACTCTACAAAGGTAGGCTCGTCGGATACGAGCCCTACCTTTTACCGACGCTCTAAAGCCCAACCCGCACCCGATATCACAAGCAGTACAATGCCGATCCCAAGCACAATCGGGCCCGACACAACTCCAAACAGGACGAAGGCGAGCGAAAAAGCCAGGCCCAGCGGCCACAAACTTGGCCGTGGCATCACTTCTTCAGCATTGACCAGGCGCCCTTTGGCCCTGGTCCGCTTCCGACCTGTCGAACCTTTTTTAGGATCTGGCTGTGGCTGTGCCCCCGTAGTTGTGCCCTCCTCTTGCGACATCTGCTGTTGATCCGCTGGCGCAGAGTCGGAGGTCGGTGTGCCAGCGGCGAGAGGAGCGGCGGAAACGCCGTTCTCCTCCACTGGCACCGGCTGCTCTACGCGGTTTGTTTGTTCTTGAGACACCTTATACCTCTACTAGTCTTGTTTCCACCGGGGTGGATAGGTTTACTCACTCTTAGTGAATGACAGATTTCCAGTCAGCCTGATCTGGATACTTTTTGTCATAGAAGGGACGGCGGCTGCGTACAACCGGGATCTCCAGGAAGTTGTATTTCTTCGGAGGAGAGGTGGTGTCCCATTCCAGCGTGAAGGCATCCCATGGATCATCACCGGAAGGCTGACCACTCTTCAAGGTCTTGATGACATTGATCATGAACAGGATAACGCCGATACCGATGATCAGAGCACCAACGGAGGCCATCAGGTTCAGATCGTTCCAACCCAGGTTACCAGGATAGGTGTAGACACGGCGGGGCATACCCAGGATACCCATGATGTGCATGGGGAAGAAGGTCAGGTTCAGACCAATGAAGGTGACCCAGAAATGCCACTTGCCCAGGCGATCGTCCATCAGCTTGCCGGTGAATTTGGGGAACCAGTAGTAGATGCCCGCAAAGACGGCCAGCGCGGTACCACCAAAGAGCACATAGTGGATGTGCGCCACCACAAAGTAGCTATCAGTGATCTGGTAGTCGAAAGGCACAACCGCCAAAGCGGCACCGTTCAAACCACCGATCAGGAACATAGCGATAAAGCCGAGCGCGAAGAGCATCGGAGCGTTAAAGCGCAGCTTACCACCAAAGATGGTGGCCAGCCAGTTAAAGATTTTCACCGCAGTCGGGATAGCGATCAGGGTTGTGCTGGTCGCGAAGAAAGCCTGCGCGATCGAAGGCAGACCGACGGCGAACATGTGGTGTGCCCAGACGGTGAAGCTCAGGAAACCGATAGCCACACCGGACCACGCGATAAAGGTATAACCGAAGATCGGTTTGCGCGAGAAGACCGGCAGAACCTCAGAGATAATACCGAAGGCCGGAAGGATCAGGATGTACACCTCGGGGTGGCCAAACGACCAGAAGAGGTGCTGCCAGAGCAGTGGATCACCACCATTGCCATACTGATAGAAATGGCTGCCCAGGTGGCGGTCCAGCAGCAGCAGTACGCTAGCCACAGTCAGGCTGGGCAGAGCGAACAGCAGCAGGAAGGACATCACCAGGATCATCCACGAAAACAGTGGCATGCGGTTGATGCTCATACCAGGGGCGCGCAACTTGAAGATAGTCACCACAAAGTTGAGCGATCCAGCGATGGACGAGATACCCAGCAGGGTCGTACCCAGCAGCCAGAAATCGGCGTTCATCAGTGGGGTCGCCTGATAGGCATGGCCGGCCGTCAGCTCACTCAGTGGAGCATACATAAACCAGCCACCGTTTGGCGCCTGGCCAAACAGGAAACTGGACTGAATGAAGATGCCGCCGAAGAGCACCAGCCAGTAGCCAAAGGCATTCATACGCGGGTAAGCCATGTCGCGCGCGCCGAGCATCAGCGGCACCACATAGTTACCAAACCCCGCGAGCACAGGAATAACGAACAAGAAAATCATGGTCGTGCCGTGCATGGTAAAGATCTGGTTATACGTATTGGGATCCAGTACCTTCCCATTCGGCTCCGCCAACTGCGTGCGGATCAGGAGAGCCTCCATACCGCCCACAACAAAGAAAAAGAAACCGGTGATCAGATACATCAGACCGAGCTGCTTATGATCGGTCGTTGTAATCCATTCACCAATATAGGTTTCGCTAAAGCGCTTTCGGCGCACACCCGTCGTTGTTGTCGTCGTGGTGTGTTCACCGATGGTGCGAGTCGCCATGCGCAAATCCTCCAGTGTCTAGCCCCAAACAAAGGGTCACAGGGCAAGGCAGGTTATTTTAATCCTTCCAGATAAGCAACCAGCTGCTGAATCTGATCATTGGTCAGCTCACCAATGTTCATGTCGTTCCCGGGCTTCACACCCTGGGGATCTTTCAACCATTTTGCCAGGTTACATTGTTGCGTCAACTTCGGATTATTTGGATCACAGTTACCGTTTTCGGTATTGTTATCCAGCACGCCACCAGCGATCAGGTTGCGGCTGCCGAAGTGAGTCAGGTTTGGACCAATCAGACATTGCGGTGTACCATTGGCCTTACCACCCGGCAGATCGGAACATTCCTGCGCGGTGTCGTAGAACTGTTTCAGATTTACACCGACAATACCGTGGCAGGAGGCACACTGGTTTTTAAACAACGCAGCGCCCTTCTGCGCCAGAGGGTCGGTTGGAGCCGTGGCAGCCTGCTGCTGGCTCGACACCCATGTCTGGAAGTCATTGTTGTTAACGACCTTGACGTTGAAACGCATATTCGCGTGCTGCGTGCCACAATACTCAGCACAGATACCTGTATAGGTACCCTCTTTCTGCGCCACGAACCACTTGGTGTTGTCGTGACCAGGCACCACGTCTGTCTTGCCAGTCAACGCAGGAACCCAGAAACTGTGGATCACGTTGTTTGAAAACAGCTTGACATGCACAGTTGTGTTAACCGGCACCTCCAGCGTATCAGCAGTGGTGACGTGGTAGTTCGGATAGTAGAACTCCCACCACCACTGGTGACCGACGGCCGTAACTTCCATTCTTGGTTGTGATGCGCTTGCCGCCGGCTCGTTTTCAGGAGCCACATAGAGCAGGCCACGAATCGTAAAAAAGAGAATAACGAATAGGACCAGGGTCGGAATAACGGTCCAAACGAGCTCCAATTTCAAGTTACCGTGATTTTGGAATGGATTCGGCATTCCAGGTCGTTCACGGTAGCGAATAATGGAGAAAATCAATATGCCCTCGACCAGGACAAAGATAACGATCGAAATGCCCAGAATCAACCAGAACAGGCTGCTCTCACTCGCAGCTACCGGTCCGGCGGTATCCAGGATCGAGGGTGAGTTTTCACCGCATGCGGCTAACAGGATAGAGGACAATGACAGCAAGCTTAGCAATGCTAGCCAGCGTTTTGCCCTACGAAATACCGGCATCCTCACGTCTAAAGCTCTCCTAAACAATTGATTGACGATGGACGATGATGTCTTGTTTTGGCGACACTTTTCCACTGTACTGCTGTAGTGTAGCGATGGAGCCTAACACAAAACTTGCAATTTTAAAAATGAACCTTACAGGAACCTGAACGGGAAAGGTAGTGGCTAGCGCTGCCGCTGTCAGACGGCAGCGCTAGCGAAAAAAATCAGGGTGCACAGCCCCTGATCCCTGTTTCCCTCTACAGGTGTCGATCGCACTCGCTGTTTCTCGTCCAATGTTTGCATCCAGCGAGACAAAGAAGGCGCTCTCCACAACAATATAAAGTGTGACCTTTTCAGAAAATCCTCCTACATACTATAGCAGGACAATGTGGAGGCGACAAGTAAATTTTGGCTGGCCACCAAACCTTCATTTAGCAGTGATAATCTAAACGTTCAGGCAATTGTAAGGTAAGAGAAACTGACTGCAAGGGTGGTATCAGGAATGGCGCCGACAATAGGGAACGTCAAACTTTATAGACTATAGGGAGCCTCGTGTATGAAGGTATTAAGCCATAGTGAGCTTGAAGAGCCAAAGCAGGTCCATCCTTTTCGTCAGACTCTTTCAGCTTACATCAACCTGATGAAACCGCACGTGACAGTCTTGCTACTTGGCACCACAGTGGCGGCGATGGCCATCGCCGGTCGCGGCCTGCCCAATCTCGGATTGGTGCTGGCAACCCTGCTGGGTGGCGCCATGGCGGCTGGCAGTGCTAATGCTATTAACTGTTATATCGATCGCGACATCGACCAGATTATGGGCCGTACACAGCGTCGCTCATTACCGTCGGGTCGCGTCCAACCTGTGCCTGCCCTGATCTTTGGCATTGGCCTGGGTGTCGTATCCTTTATCGTCTTAGGCGTGTTCGTCAATCTACTGAGCGCCTGCCTGGCGATGGGCGCCATCCTGTTTTATGTATTTGTCTACACCATGGGACTCAAGCGCAATAGCGCGCAAAACATTGTGATTGGTGGAGCCGCCGGTTCCGTGCCGGTCCTGGTTGGCTGGGCTGCCGTCACCAATAACATCTCACTGCCCGCCATCTGGCTCTTCGCCATCATCTTCTACTGGACACCACCGCACTTCTGGGCCCTCTCACTGCTGATCAAGAAAGATTATGAGAAGGCAAATGTGCCGATGCTGCCCGTGGTTCTGGGTGAGCCTGAGACACGTCGCCAGATTTTCTTCTACTCGCTCTTGCTCTTCGCGGTTACGATGATGCTCTTCGTGATGCACACCATGAGCTATCTCTACCTGGCCGGCGCCGTTATTCTGGGCGGCATCCTCATTTATATGTCGATTCGCCTGCTGACCGATCGGAGCAAAAACTGGGCACGTACTATTTTCTGGTATTCTAACTGCTATCTGGCCGCCATCTTCGCGCTTATGGTGGTAGACCGCATCCTGTTCTAATTATCAAGGTCAAGGTATTATGAGTATGCGTATGAGTTGGCGACTTGCTTCGCGATTATCCGTCATCACCCTGGCGCTAGTCGTCGTCATTTTAATTACCGTCATTCAGCACAACCGGGCAACACCATCCACCCCCAGCAATAGTAGCGTTGGTAGTACCTCAACGTCCGCGTCGGGGCTGCAAGGCACGGATCTGAATGGCACCCCAGCTCCCAATTTTCAGCTCACAGATCAATATGGCAAGACCGTCTCGCTCGCGCAGTTCCGTGGCAAACCGGTTGTGTTAACCTTCTTGTATACCCACTGCCCGGATGTGTGTCCTCTGACAGCCGAACACCTGCATACCACCTTACAGCAACTGGGTAGTGACGCTAAAAATGTAGCCATCCTGGCCGTAAGTACGGATCCCAAACGTGATGATACGGCTGCCGCAATGCGGTTCTCTACCGAACATAATATGCAAAACTACTGGCACTTCTTGACCGGGACGCAGCAACAGCTTTCCCCGATCTGGTCAAGTTATAGTATCTATGCTCAGCAGCAGCAACAACAAGTAAACCATAGCACCGCGCTCTTTGTAATCGACAAAAAAGGGCATGAGCGCGTCTATATGGGCGATGATTTTGAACCCGGCCAGATGACCTCGAATTTGAAGCAGCTACTCAAAGAAAATTAAAAAGACTTTCTAGTTTGACATAAAGTAAGTATGGGGTGCTGACGCGCCCCATACTTACTTTATGGAGTGGTGTGTGCAACACAATGGCCGGGTGCGAATGCACCCGGCCATTGTGTTGCACACACCACTCCATAACCTATGAGCGCCACGGGCGCAAAACCTATGGAGTTCAGGCATTTTCTGCGGACACAGTACGTTATTAAGATTACATAAAATACTGGAGCAACCGGGCTATGTAAGATTGACTGCTGCAGATCTGTCGGGTATTCTATCATCTATAATAAATTATTTAAAGCATGAGCTGTATAGGCAACATTGGTGTTAATTGCGTAACCATTTTCAGGTGCAGTGAGGCTCTCTGTGATGAATAGTACGATGGATGAGAATCAGACATGGCGTACATTTCTGGGTCAACTAATTGCCGATCCACAAGAACGCCAGCGTATCGCTGATATGATGAATATCAATCCGGTGACGCTACAACGCTGGACAACCGGCAAATCGAATCCACGCCCCGATAATTTGCCACCACTGGTTGCTGCCCTGCCTCACTATCGGCAGCAATTAACGGTCCTGATTGCCAGGGAATATCCGACCGCTCTACAGGTCCCCCAACCCGAAGCCGAGCCGCCGGTCGAGATCAGCGCGGCATTCTATACTCAGGTCCTGAATGCCTACACATCCAATACAGCACAACAGCGCAAGATCGCCGTTTACAACCTGATCCTGCAGCAGATAGTCACGCATCTCGATCCTCAGCAGGTGGGACTGGTGGTGGTGTTGTCGCTGTGCGTTCCTCCACGTTCCGGGCAAATGATACGTAGCCTGCGCCAGGTCAATGCTCGCAGCAGCATCACCGACGGCCACCAGCTTGAATATATGACCCAGTTCTTCGGGGCGGAATCGCAGACGGGGCACGCAGCCAGCACAGGGCATCCTGTCATCATTCAAAACCAGCAGGAAAAATTACGCCTCTTTCCCCTGCATTACTGTGAACATGAAGAATGCTCGGTTGCCTATCCAATCCTGCTCTCAGACCAGGTCGCAGGCACTCTCGCCATCCTCTGCAAGCAGCCCGACTTTTTTACGCAAGCTTACCTGGACCTGATTCAAAACTATGTGAATCTACTCGTGCTCGCCTTCGAGCCAGACGATTTTTACGCCATTGATAAGCTCAAACTGGGCATCATGCCCCCGCGTCAGCAGCAATACGCGACGCTGGCCACGTTTAAGCAACGTGTCGCCAATCACCTCATTGAGGCGAACCAGAATATGCGCTACCTTTCCCCCCGGCAGGCTGAAACAATCGTCTGGCAAGAGATAGAAGAACTATTGCTGCACACGCCTCTATCTTAACAAAATGTGACTTGCTCTTATCTTACAAAGGTATGTGAGCGCCCCCACACGGGCGTCCGCTGCTCGGCCGCACTGTTTTATTCTGTTGGTGCATGGGGGCGCGCAAATGCGCGCCCCCATGCACCAATAGAAATATGGTCTGTGAGCACTGCAGGTACAAATGTCAGGCATGCCCGGCACTAATCTCGCGCCACGCACGTCCACAGCCACACTCATTTGTAAGTCGCGCGGATGCGCCCCGTGGTCCCAACTCACAAAACGACTTCTGAGCATATTTGAGCCCACACCACAATTCTAGACATTTGTCATAGCCAGCAAGGAAGAGGTTAAGAGATGCCACGCGGTGGAATAATTCAGGTTGCACGAACCTCATATATTTGGTATGCTTAAACGTACAGGACCACTATTATCAAAAATATAAGAGTCCTCGCTGATTGTAAACCATTCGCGGAGGAGAGCGAGAGCGTATGGAATCATCTCTTCAAAGAGCAAATCTCGCAGTAGACGATCGAAAATCGTCTCTGGAGTCATATCAGGAAATAGAAGAGGCGGAACATCATATCCATATGCCAGGTCCCAGTCTATGGCCCGCAATGCTGAGCGTTGCCATTCTGGTTGCCGTGGCCGGTTTGTTGTTCGTCCCTGATGCACCCTGGGTGACCCTTGTTGCGATTCCATTTATTATCTGGGGCATTATGGGCTGGGCACTAGAAGATCCCATGGCAGGTGCTCACGATGAGGATGAGGCGGCACACAGGCCGGTAATCTCATTACCTGCACATGAGGTATTGGATCGGGCCCGTGCGACTGCAGAGCAGATTGTAACGTTAGGTAGCACGGCCTTCAGTAACCACCCTGTTAAGGTTGAGCTTGAGAATGAGACACCGGAAGGTGTGGTGCTCGCCCTTTATGGTAAGCTTGAACTGGAAGTCCAGCGTGAGCGCCTGGAGAATGAGGTTAGCCGCGTCCCCGGCGTTGCAGGTGTACGCAACTTTATTGTGGCTGAGGATACCGTCCTCAATACGGCCTATGAGCGTATCGAGAATCTGAGGTCACAGGGCAAGTTGGAGGGAGCCACCAATATCTCTGTCCTGGTGGAAAACTATATTTTACACCTCTATGGAGATGTGCCAAAGCACAGCATGAAATATGTTCTAGAGCGTGAGGTTGTCGGCATCCCTGGTGTACGCGTGGTTGTCAACCATATCGGTTTGAACAAAGACATCCCAGGTAACCTGGGCAAAACCAGAAACGCATAACAGCATCATTTTCAGCATAGGCGCACGATAATAAAAAAATCAGCGGCCCGCTTTTCAAAAGCGGGCCGCTGATTTTTCTTGTTCTACGCTAGCGCTTGCGCAGGAAGGCCGGGATGTCAATGACGTCTCCGGACGGGGTGTTGCGGTTGCCTCGTGACAGTTCAGAGGCGGCCCCACGGTCCAGTCGTCGCACGACACGTCCACGCTGGCCCCCATCCCGCCGTGGTGGCAAAGCCTGATCCTCCATGTCGGGCGTTGGCAGGTTACTCATATCGGGCATCGACGGCTGGGTCATCTCCTCGTCTTCATCATCCAGGTTGCCGCTGTTAATCAACGGAATTGCTGGCGGCGTGTAGCCATTGCCAGCCCGAAGCGGTCGCCCCGCATCAGGCTTATACGGCGGCAGAGCAGGATTCGATGACGAAACGGGCGCGGGCGGCTGATTCCTTGGCGCCGCGGGTATCGGTCCGGTGGGGCGATTGACGTCCTGCTGCATCGCCGGAGAGACCGGGGTTGGATAGCCTTGAGGCGGTCCCTGGCGTACAGGAGCATTGCCACTGACATTGCCGGACTGGGACGGATTGGAACCGGTATACAGGCGGCTACGATCGTATTCTGGACGTGGCGTGCCAAATCCCGCATGGCCACTGCTGGTCGCGACGCGCGCGGGCGGCAACTGATCAAAACCGGTGGCGATAACGGTGATCTTCACCTTGCCATCGTAGTTGGCATCCTGCACAGCGCCAAAGATGATGTTGGCTTCCGGATGGGCCGCCTGGCTGATGATATCAGCCGCCTCATTGACCTCAAACAGTGTCATATCCAGTCCGCCCGTGATGTTGAAGAGCACACCACGCGCCCCGCTGATATCGATGTCCAGTAAAGGACTGGAGATGGCGATCTGCGCGGCATCGATAGCTCGACTCTCGCCACTGGCCTCACCAATTGCCATCAAGGCAGAACCGGCCGCCGACATAATGGTCTTCACGTCGGCGAAGTCCAGGTTGATCAGACCAGGTACAGTAATCAGGTCACTGATACCCTGGATGCCCTGACGCAATACATCGTCCGCCAGGCGGAACGCTTCGGCCAGCGGTGTGCGCTTATCGGCCACCTGCAGCAGACGATCATTGGGCACGGTGATCAGCGTATCCACGTGCTGCTTCAGATTGTTGATCCCCTCTTCGGCTGAGAGCAAGCGCTTCTTGCCCTCAAAGGTGAAGGGACGGGTAACAACGCCCACGGTCAGGGCGCCCACCTCGCGCGCGATCTGCGCCACCACGGGGCTGGCTCCGGTGCCGGTGCCACCACCCATACCGGCGGTAATAAAGACCATATCCGAGCCCTTCAGGGCCTCATAGATATCCTCGGCATTTTCTTCAGCGGCCTTCATGCCAACGCTAGGATTACCGCCTGCTCCAAGGCCACGGGTTAATTTATCACCGATACGGATGCGATGCGGCGCCTCTGTCAGCAGTAAGGCCTGGGCATCTGTATTAATGGCAATAAATTCGATACCCGTCATATTGGCCTGGATCATGCGGTTAACCGCATTACTGCCACCTCCCCCAACGCCGATCACACGGATTTGGGCGAAGCCCTCAAGTTGATGATTTCCCATTGGTAACATATTCTTCGTGGCCCCCTTTCGAGTTTCTCATTTATAGTCAATGCCTCATATGTGTAGAACGAACGACACCCAGTTTGTTGCAGTGGTCCGCCTCCATGCATGCAATTGCTTATCATACTCCATTGTTCGTTTATACGCTACTCAATGCTTCGCCTATAAATGAGTACTTCGTTTAAGGAATAAATGCACGCAGCCAGCGCCCAAACCGAGATACAAGATTATTTTCATCATCTTCTACATTTACATCGATCGGCTCTTCCTCCATGAGGAGCGAAGTATTGCTCAATCCCCACAATAGCAGACCAACGGCCGTTGAATAGGCTGGTCTGTTAATCGAGTCCGCTAACCCATGCAGACCCAGAGGAGATCCGATGCGAGCCGGGAGGTCAAGAACCTGGCCCGCCAGTTCCAAAATACCTGGTAGCTCGGCGGTCCCGCCGGTAATGACGACGCCGGCAGGCAGCAATCCATCATACCCAGATTTTTTGATTTCTTCATGCACCATGCAGAAGATTTCATCCACGCGCGCCTGGATAATTTCTGCCAGGAGCTTGCGCGGTACGAGATCATCACAGTCGGGCATAAATTGTGACAGGTCGATCATATCATCTTCATCGATAGCCGACGGATCACAATGCCCGTACGTAATTTTTAGCTCTTCAGCGACCCCGACGGGCAGGCGCAGTCCGATAGCGATATCGCTGGTGATCAGGTTACCACCAACCGGCAACACGATCGTGTGCCAGATAGCACCATCGGTATAGACCGCGACATCGGTGGTGCCACCACCGATATCGACCAGGGCGACCCCCAGGTCAGTCTCGCCTTCCTCCAGGACCGCGTCACCCGAGGCCAGAGGCTCCAGGACGAGATCTTCAATCTCGACATGCGCCTTATGCACACATTTAATCAAATTATGCATAGAAGACACCGAGCCCGTGATGATGTGCGCCTCCACCTCCAGACGGAAACCCGACATACCAATGGGGTTCTTGATGCCCTCCTGTCCATCGACGACATAACCCCGCGGAATCACGTGAATCAGTTCACGATTCGCGGGAATGGCAATTGCTCGAGCCACCTCGAAGGCACGGCTAATATCGTTTTGTTCAATATCCCGATTCTTAGGAGAAATCGCGACGAACCCCTTGCTATTTTCCGAGGAGATATGGCTACCAGCAATACCAACATACGCAGAGGTAATTTTCTTACCTGATAAGCGTTCAGCACGATCAAGCGCCGCTGCAATTGAAGTGACGGTCTCTTCAATGTTCACCACCACCCCACGGCGCAACCCCTGTGAAGGGCAGGTGCCAACGCCAACAATGTTCAGCTTCCCGTCACGATCCAGCTCGCCGACCAGGACACAGATTTTTGTTGTTCCGACGTCGATGCCGACAATCACCCGCTCTTGCACGATCTACGCTCCTATTGGGCGGTACACTTTTGAGACGCACTACGAATACAGTAATTCAGACCTGTCATGTGGTTATTCACGTTCTTATTGTTGCAATGTAAACACTGGTCGCAGACCATAACGTAAGTCTATGGTGGCAAGATGCATTTGCTGCTGGCGTGCGAGCTTGACAATCTCACTTAATTCTTTAAGACGATTATCCAGAGAGTTCGCATCATGAGAGTTTCCTAGATACGCTTTCCAACCATCCGGACTTTCTATAATATAAGATCCCCTACTACCTGCCACTTCGCCAGTTTGACTGGTAGTACTAGCATACATTGTACCATCGTAATACAGTTTGAACGTATCTATACCTGCGACCTTTGGAACTCGTTGCCAGACATTACTTGCAAATGCAACATCGATATTCTTTAAATACGTTCCAGGACGCAATAACGGCTCTGTTTTTGCGTCCTGCTTTGTTGTGTCTACGATGGTTCCTAACTGCTCAGCTCCAGGTGTCTGGCTGACAGGCGCGATCACGATCCCCCGGGTATCTACACTGAAGGTGCCCTGCGGGCCCTGCCACAGTACCGCGGGCCTGCGCTCCACAATGGTCACCGTCAATTGATCGGGAAATTGCTTGCTGATCGCAACCGATGCTACCAATGGCGATTCCTGGATGCGCGCCTGAATATTTCCGGTATCAACCAGAAAGATATTCTGCCCCTGAATTCCCATGTGCTCAACGTTCTGGATTAACCCGTTGTTGTGGGTGCCCATCACGCTGACGCGATGCAGACGAAAGACATCGCTGGTGAGCGCGAAGTTGATCGCGGCGATCAGGCAGGCGATGAACGCGAATGCACCCACGACCTTCCAGATCATACTACGCCGACGTAACCGGAGACCACTACGCCTGGGAATCGACGACCGGTAGGGCAATGGACGCCGCACCGCCTGAATGCGTCCATTGGTCGCCCGTACCCCGGTCTGGACCAGTGTGCGTGGTACCAGTTTGACAGGCTTTTTGCGTGCTCGTGAGCGCACGTGTCGCAGTTGCGATTGACGTTGGGCAAACGTATGCCATGCCACTGAAGGGTCCGCATTGGGCACCGTAACTACCCGCTTCAACGAGCGAGCGGAGACGAGCGTATTCTGCGCCGGCTCTTTCTTTACTGCATCCTTTGGGGTGTAGACTTTTTCAAGCTTGTTATAGCTCGGCGTCACCCGTTGAGATGGTAGCTTTTTCCTTTCTGTCATGTCATAGTACCTTCCACTCCCCGCGCAGTTCGACCTCTAGCTCTAGATCTACCCCGAAGCGATCATAGACACGCTGATGAGCTTCTTTGATGAGAGCCGCAACGTCTGCTGCACGTGCTCCACCTACATTGACGATAAAATTGGCATGGCGCTCCGAGATCTGGGCTCCTCCATGGGTCATCCCCTTCAACCCCACCGCTTCGATGAGCCGGCCCGAATAGTCGCCCTGCGGATTTTTAAACATGGAACCTGCGCTCTGCTGTGGTGGCTGCGTGCGTTTGCGATATTGTTTGTGCTCTTCGATAGCGGCACGCAACTGCTGGGGATCTTCCCGATGCAGACGAATACCCAGCTGCATGACGATCTCGGCGGGCTCGATCAGCTTGTGGGGCGCGGCAACCGGGTTGCCCTCACCATCAAACTGGACGCGCCTCTGGGCCCTGAAACGGCTGTGCCGATAGCTAAGCTCTAACTCGCTGTGTTGATAGCGCACAACCGTTGGGGCCACGGGAGCCTCTTCGCACTGGCGCGCGTCGACGATATCGACCCATTCCAGCACCTGTCCCAGATCGTGACCGTGCACGCCCGCGTTACTAACGACTCCACCACCCAGAGTCCCTGGTATGCCAGGACCAAACTCCAGACCACCCCATCCTTTGGGGGCGATCTCATTGATGATACGAGGCCAGCTGATGCCAGCTCCGACCGTTAAAAAGGCAGTTCCAGCGCCGCTCTCTTCCAGGGTATAGGCGTTGATGGCGACACGCGCCACCACACCACGGACACCGGCATCGGCATAGAGTACGTTGGTGCCGTTGCCGGTAATCAGCAATGGCCAGCGTCGCTCAGCACATAATGTGACCAGGCCCACAAGATCCTCAGGTGTATCCACTGAGACCCATACATCAGCGGGACCACCGACGCCAAAGGTGCAGTGGCGGGCTAATGGCTCATTGCGGCGCACGCGGTTGCCGAAGTGAGCAAGGAGTTCGTTATAAGCAATCTCAGCATCAAATGTCATGTCGTTTCCTCTAGGCCTGTTGTGTATTCTTTAATAGGTTTTCTGTGACGATATAAATGTCTCCCGCGCCCATGATTACGACCAGGTCACCGGAACGCAGGGTGTGGGCAAGCAGCTCGGTCGTTTCAGCAACGCTACCACCATGCATAATATGGGATCGGCCACTGGCGAACGCCGGCTGCTGCGCGATTCCATCCACAAGTTCACGCGCATGGATCAAGCCGGTATCGCGCTCGCGGGCGGGAAAGATGTCCGCGATGATGGCGATATCCGCCGCGTCAAACGCGTGCAGGAATTGATCAAAAAAGGTTTTGGTGCGGCTATACATGTGCGGCTGGTAGACCGCGACGATGCGCTGTCCAGGATAGCGACGGCGCGTAGCCTCCAGCGTAGCGGCGATGGCCGTTGGATGGTGGGCATAATCATCCACCAGCATGACGTCCAGCGCCTGATCCACGATCTTCAGTGGACCCTGGTGGCGGATGTCAAAGCGCCGCCTGGTGCCACTGAAACCCTCCAGGGTCTGCGCGATACTTTCGATCCCCACACCGCACAATTGCGCCGCCGCCAGTGCGGCCAGGGCATTCTCAATGTTATAAGCGCCCGGCAACTGCAGGCGCAGCACCTGTTCCTCTGGTATAGAGGAAGTTGCGAGGCGCGAGCGCACGCGGAAGCTGGTCTCACCATCCAGTTTGATATCATAGGCTTCAAAAGTGGCCGGACCCTGCTCGGGCGCCGCATGGTGCCCAACCGAGTAAGTTAAGATCTGTCCCGGCCAATCGTGCAGGCGCGCCTTTAGATCCCAGCAACCAGGGCTATCTGCGTTTAGAATGACGGTCGCGGGTAGCGGCCAATCACCCTGTAGATCCATGCCGCGAATAAAGTGTTCAAAAGCAGACAGGAAGGCATCGTAATCGGCAAAGAACTCTGGATGCTCAAACTCGATCGAGGTAACAATCGCCAGCCGCGGATGGTAATGCCAGAAGTTATGGTTGAACTCGTCGGCTTCATTGACGAAGAACGAGCCCTTCCCCAACCGGTAGTTAGCACCAAAACGCGGGACCACCGCGCCAATCTCACAGGTCGGATCCAACCCGGCATCGACCAGCATCAGCGAGAGCATGGCAGTGGTCGTCCCCTTCCCATGAACACCGCTAACGGAGAGGACGCATTTGTCCTGCATCAGATCACTCAGGATCTCCTGCCAGTGAATAATCGGCAAGCCACGCTCACGGGCTGCCAGCAATTCGGGATTATTCGGGTCCAAAGCGGGCACAGCCGGACTGATAACCAGCGTGTCGACATCATTGAGATGATCGGCGCTGTGTCCAATCTGGATGGCAATCCCTGCCTCGCGTAGGGCGCGTACGGTCGCCGATTCGCGTTGATCGCAACCGGTCACCGTTTCTCCTGCGGCATGCGCCATCTGCGCAACCGCCGAAATACCCTGACCTCCAATACCCATAAAATGCAAGCGTGACTTCATCAGACGTTTATCCTCTTGTTTTCTGGCGTCTGCGCGCCAGTTGTCGATTGTGCCATATGTACAACAGCCTCGGCGATATCACTGGTCGCTGTCGGCCGGGCGAAGCTCTTGAGCGCCTGCGCCATATCTAGCAAGCAAGCAGAATTTACAATGTGTTGTACACGACTGATCAATAGCTCAGGTTTCAATACATCGTTCTTGATCACTTCGGCCGCCTGAGCGCGACGGAAGGTCTCGGCGTTCGCTTCCTGCGGAGAACTGCCGATCGCAGGTGGCAAGGGCACCAGGATGCTCGGCTTCTCCAATACAGCCAGTTCACTCAGCGTGGCAGCCCCGGCGCGGCAGACGACCAGTTCGGCGGCCCGCAGTGCCAGCGCCATCTCATCCGTGAGGTACGGCACCAGGCGATAGCGCTGCTTAAGCTCGCTATCCAGCCCCGCGATGGTACTTTCAGACAGACTCTGGGTCTCCGTCAGCAGCTTCTGACCACTGATCTGCAGCACCTGGCAGAACTGTAAGAGCTCTGGCAGAGCCCGCGCGACCACCTGGTTCAGGTGACGCGCCCCCTGGCTACCACCGGTGACCAGAATCAGTGGCAGGTCCGGGGACAACCCCAGTTGAATGCGCGCCTGCTGCACGCTGACCTGGCGCACGTCCAGAATCTCCTGCCGGATCGGATTTCCCAGCAGCAGCGTCTTGTCGGCCGGAAAGTATTGCTGCGAGTCGGCAAAGGCGATTGAGATGCGATCAGCCAGCGGACCGATCAGCTTATTTGATAGATTGGGCGGTACATCCTGCTGATGAAGCAGGAGAGGCACCCCGTTGAGGCGCGATGCCAGTCCAGCCGGGACCGCAACGTAGCCGCCACTGGTAAAGGTGGCGTCCGGTCGGAATTTGCGTACAATACCTACCGCCTGTACCATACCAATGGGTACACGGGCAATGCCTTTGACCGTCTTGACGGAGACATAGCGCTGGAGCTTACCCGCCTTAATGGTGGCCATCCGGAAACCGGCGGCCGGCACGAGTTGCGTCTCCAGGCCATCATCGCTGCCTAGATAGAGAATCTCCGCGTTATATATGTTGCGCAGGTGGGTGGCAACGGCCAGAGCCGGATAGATATGGCCACCTGTCCCTCCACCAGAAATAAGAATTCGCATAATGTGTTCCATAAGAAGTACTATGAGACCTCCAATGCAGGAGGTGCAGGAGGGCGGCTAGCCCTCCTGCCGGGGTGTGGGGTGTCCCCACCCTTTCCTTTCCCCCCCCGTGCCGCCGCAGGCGGCGCAGGAGGGAAAAAGCTAGCCCCCCGCATCCCCAGTTTTGGGAACTTTTTCAAAAGTTCAGAATAGCTCATGCTACTTCGCTACTTTCTTTTTTAACCTTTTTGTAATGGTCTGCCGGGAGAGCGCTGGGTCTTCCGGCGCTTGAATATAACGAGAAATATTCAAGAGGACCCCAATGCCTGCTAACGAGATGACGAGCGAGGTCCCTCCGTAACTGATAAAAGGCAACGGCACACCCGTGTAGGGTATCGTCCCGGTTGTGGCACCGATATTGATCATGGCCTGCACAACGATCCAGGTGGTAATGCCGGTAGCCAGCAAGGCTCCATAGACATCCTGAGTGCGGCGCGCCAGGCGAAAACCGCGAAATGCCAGTACCATAAATAGCGCGATCACAACCATACAGCCAATATATCCCATCTCCTCACCCACAATAGCAAAGATAGAGTCAATATAGGGCAGCGGCAAATAACCTGTCTTCTGCCGGCTTGCTCCTAGACCAACCCCTAACCAGCCGCCTGAGCCCAGCGCTAACAGCGATTGGTACAGCTGCAGATTAATATCGGTCGTATATTTAAACGGATTAAGGAAACCAATCAAACGGTAATAGCGATATCCGCTAAAAGCCTGGGACAAAAAGATTAAAAATCCACAGCCCAGGGCCAGCAAAAATTGTAAGATGTTTGCTCCCGCCGTAAAAAACATGGCGGTCGTCAAAACCGCGATAACACTGGCGGTTCCCATATCTTTCTGCAATAAAACCAGACCAAGCACCAGGCCAAGCAACAACACAAAAGGCGTAAGTCCATACAGGAAGGTTCCTACCTGTTTGCCTTTGCGAGCGAGCCAATCAGCAATATACAAAGCCAGCACCAGTTTGATCAACTCGCTGGGTTGGAATGAGAAAAAAGATCCAAAGACCAGCCAGCGCGAGGCACCATACGCATTAGAGCCGATAAACAATACCGCCGCCAACAGGGGAAGCCCGATGGCCAGTCCCAACAGGGAGAAGCGACGCCAGATGCGATAATCGATGCGCATCGTTACCAGCATAGCGACCACCCCTAATACAGCTCCCAGGAGCTGCTTCTGAAAAAAGTATGACGCATCGCCGAAATAGCGCGCCGACGCGAACGAGCTGGCGCTATAAACCATAATCAGTCCGATGCACAGCAGGGCCAACACCGCCACCAGCAAGATCGGGTCCGGTTTGCCAGGCACACGCGGGAGGAACATCTCCAGCGCGGCCAGCTTCTCCTGCTCCTCTTCGCTGATCACCTGTAGCGGCTTGCTCGATCGCACGGGCGGCTTGTTGCGCAAGAGATCGGCCGTCTGCCTTGGCAAGACCGTGCGCCCGAAGGGTCCGCGTCCACCCGGCGAGAGCTCAACCGGCTCCTGCGGCGTTACCTCCGGGACATTAGCCGCTTCCGGTGCATCCGCTTCATTCATCGTCGCCATAAGAGGGCGGTTTCTCATACGCGGCAAACTCTTGCGCATCGTCTTTTGATCAGCCAGCGTGTCTTCTGCCGCATAACTCATTTTGACGCGTCGAGCCATCACTGCCTGGGTCGCCCTGCGCTTCATCGGCTTAGCCCCGTGGGTCGGAGGCGGCAACGGCTTGCGCCTGCTTCCTCCCGCTGAAGGCTGCTGACCCTTCAGTTCGATCGACTCCAGGGCAGGAGAGCGAAACGTGGGAGGGGCCAGGTCTTTGCGCCTCGCACCCTTCATCATCCTCTCTCCCGCATTCTTTCCTCGATTGAATTTATCTTGTGGCATGAAGCTTCTTTCACTTAGCTAGCTGACACATTACGACCTTGACATAGAACGCATTTTCTAGTACAATTATGTTTGGCAAGGTTCCTAATACATTCTCTCTTGACGAATAGGAATGTCTCTGTACATTGCTATTCGCTAAGAGACGAAGGTGGCAGCACATAATCTTTTTCATTTCTTCAATCCATTTGAGGATATCGCAATACATTAGTGCTGCTTAGACGATGAACCCTCGTCATCTTGCTGAGCGGATTGCTCTTGCATAACCTCGAGCATCTGCTCGACTTCTTTATCGCTGATCTGTAAGCGTGTCTTATGCAGATCAACTATTTCAACACCCTTAGCTTGTATTAACGTACTCCAGGGGTCACTTTCGAGCGTCGGGATGCCTCCCTGGTCTTTTTCCACGCGCTCAATGTCGTCTGCCCCCTGCTGTAACTTGCCCTGCGACTGGCGCCCGAGCAGTTCCTGCCAGGCGGCGCTCAGCTCCTGCTGCCCATCCGAGATGTCCTGATCTTGCTGTGAACGTTTCTTTTTATCTTTCATCTCACTCACACCTACCTTGTCAACACACTACATTCCCTGCACACCCACACAGCTCCCTCCACCATCTTCGTGCACTACAAAGTTCCGCGCTATCTTCTCAACTACATTTTCCAGCCTCTGACCGCCGAGCTCATTAGCTGGCGGCATCGGGTGGAATGCTATAGTGCCACATCAATTGTTGCGCGATATCCTTCCACACCGGTCCGGCCGCGCTTCCTCCATAGATAGTCGCTGTTGGGTGATCGATCTTCACCAGGATAACAAACTGTGGGTTTGAAGCCGGTAGAAAACCTGCCATTGAGGCATCGGTATTTGTATCCGCCAAACCCTGTATGGTTGCCGTTCCGGTCTTTATCGCGACGCGATAGCCGGGAACAATATCTTTATTAAATTGGGCTACGCTCTCCAGCATGGAGGTCAACGTTTTGGCCGTATCGGCACTGATCACCTGCCGTTCTTCATGCGGCTGAATGGTGGTCGTATGATCTTTGTCTCGCAACGACGAGACAAGATAGGGCTGCATCAAAACACCATCGTTGGCGATCGCCTGGTAGGCCGAGGCCATCTGCAGCGGGGTTACCAGAATACTCTGCCCAAAGGATTGGCGCGCCAGATCGCTGGGCGACCAGTCCTTGGAAACCGGTGTGCGATAGGCGCCGGCCGACTCGGGATCCAGGACGCCGGTGCGCTGTCCGAAGCCGAAGCGCTGCAGGTAAGGATAAAAACCTCTGGCACCCAGCTTCTGTGTGGCCACCCAGGCGGCTCCGACATTGGCTGAATGCTCCAATACCTGCGTCATAGACTCGGTGCCATAGCCCAGGTTATGCCAGTTCGCAACCGTCGGTGTTCCATCTTTAAAGGCAAGGTAGCCGGGATCCTGAATGGTATCGGTTGGTTTGATCAGGTGCTGATCAAGCGCGGCCGCCATCGTGACGGCCTTCATGGTCGAACCCGGCTCATAGGCACAATAGACAACCGGATTGCTATACACCTCGAGTTGACCCCGGCAATCGGTGTCACCGGCGTACTTGCTATAATCGTTAGGGTCAAACGAGGGGGCTCCGGCCATCGCCACGATCGCGCCCGTGCGCGCATTAAGCACTACCGCGGTTCCGCTCATGGCTCCCATCTGCTTGACGCGCGCCTCCAGGTCGGTCTGCAGCTGGTATTGAATGGTACTATCGATGGTCAGGGTTATATCATCTCCAGGGACCGCGTTCTGCTCAAAGCTGGGACCCACGGTTAAAGGATTGCCGTTGAGGTCCGTTTCAGCCGAAAAACTGCCCGCCTTACCAGAAAGCAGCTGATTGTATTTTTTTTCGATGCCATAGATCCCCTGCGGCGAGCCACCGGTCGCGCCTTCCTGCACGAATCCCAGGGTCTGTGCCGCCAGATCGTTGCCTGGATAGGTACGCCAGGTACGCGGCTCCAAAAAGATATAGGGCAGATGCAGATTTTTCAATTTCTGACTCTGGTCTGGCGTGATCGAGATGGCTACCCGCACCGTCGGAGCCGAAGAGTTGAAGGCGCTCGTTAACTTCTCTTTGGGTATATTGTTCAGCACCCCGCTCAACTTCTGAATCAGGGTATCGCGCTCGCTCTGATAAGTATCGGGATAATCCGTTACCAGCTGTGATGGCTCGATATACACATCGTCTCGTACCACGTTGGTCGCCAGCAACTGTCCCGCGTCGTCATAGATGCGCCCTCGTGGCGCGTTCAACGTCTGACTTTGCAGATGCTCGGCATTGGCGGCCTTCGCCAACTGTGGACCCTGCATTACCTGCCAGTAGTAGAGTCGTCCAGAAAGAAGCACCATGCCAGCGCAGACCAGCAGAAAGATAACCATCTGGCGGTTACGTGCACGGCGTAGCTCTGTACTCATCTACAAAATCTCCTCATTCAGGTAACCTGTGTGCAATCAGTCAATCAGTTAACCAGTTTTTTGTCTATCGCTAATTATCATTGGGTCCTGGATCATGGATGGGCTGTAAATTGGGAATTTTAATGACATTGACATGCGCCGGGTCAGCGGGTACCAGACCGTTTTTTTTCGCCTGTTCACTGATATAGGCGGGCGAACGCTCAATGGCGATGGTCTGGGCCAGATCCTGGTTTTCTCGTTGCAGTGTGGCCTGCTCGCTCCGCATCTGCTGCAATTGCTGGTTAGCGACGGCTGACTGGCCAACCTGGGCCAGGTAAAGTACCGCCATCAAAGCGATCAGCAGCACGCTGGTAATCGATAAGGCCGCCGGCCCCATATGAAAGAAAAAGGGGCGCAACTGACGCCGTCTTTTCGCCGCAAAGACCGATCTGGGTATAACCGGCCGTTCTTTCCGAGCCTCGTTATTGAGCTGTTTCAGGCCATACATACGCTGCGTTCCTTCGAGATGGTTAATCATTCTGCAGATACGCCCGTGTAGAGATATCCGCATCCTTACACACCCCTACATGTGACGCACTACGAATTATTCTGCAATACTTCAGCTGCTCGCAATTTGGCGCTACGAGCGCGAGGGTTGCTGGCGATCTCCTGCTCACCTGGTATGACAGGTTTGCTTGTCAGGTTGCGTAAACGAGCTTTATGACCACAGATACATACAGGAAGGCGAGGCGGGCAGAGGCAATCGGTGGCCTCGCGCCGGATATATTCCTTGACGATTCTATCTTCTAGCGAGTGAAACGCGATGATTACCATGCGCCCCTTTTCCCCGTGCCCCTCTTCATCGCCCCTTGTCTTTCCCTCAAGAACATCCACAATTTGCGGCAATACTGCTTCCAGACGCTCTAATTCGCCGTTCACAGCGATTCGTAGAGCCTGAAATGCGCGCGTGGCTGGATGAATGGCACCATGCTTATGTGGTACACCGGCGGCTATCAAGGACGCCAGTTGAGCCGTACGCGTGATAGGTGTTTTCTCCCGCTCACGCACAATGCGTCGTGCAATCTGGCGTGAGCGCGTCTCTTCACCATAGCGCCAGAAGATATCCGCCAGTTCCTGCTCGCTCGCGCCGTTCACCAGATCAGCGGCGGTTAACGGCGACGCCTGATTCAGGCGCATATCTAATGGACCATCCGCGCTAAAAGCAAAGCCACGCTCTGGATTGTCCATCTGGTCCGAGGAAAATCCCAGATCCAGTAAGACACCCTGCACCCCCTTTCCACCCCCAAAACCAGTCTGTTCCACGATCTGTGCCAGGTCAGAAAAATTACCATGTGCCAGAACCAGGCGGCCATTGGCAACGAACTCAGCCAGACGTTCGCCCACACGGGCCAGTGCCTGGCTATCGGTATCAATACCCAGAACCTTGCCATCGGGAGCGCTGCGCTCCAGGATTGCCGCCGTGTGGCCACCGCCACCTAACGTGCCATCGATATAGAGTCCTCCAGGTTTTGGCTGGAGGTATGTCAGCACCTCGTTTGGCATTACTGACACATGTTGTGTTTGTTCCATTGTCATCAAATTGATAAAAATCTAGAATTTCGAATCTGTTATGTATTGCTTGTGTTCATTAAAAAGGAATATTACTTCCTTCCGCATCGAGTCGTGCCTGGTACTCCTGCCAGGTCGCGCGATCCCAAATTTCAATATGGTCTCGCACACCCGCCACGGTTACTTCACTACTTAAATTTGCATAAGCTCGTAATTTAGCCGGGATTACCATACGTCCCTGTGAATCTAAATCAATTTCACTGGCACTGGGATAGATGCGCCGTTCGAAATCGCGGAGATCATCGCTCGACAGGCCCGCAACCAGTTCATTTGAGCGCCGCTCCCAGTGTTCCGCCGTATAGATAGACAGGCATGTTCCCATACCTTTGCTAACAACCGCGCCCTTATCTATCTGTGAGCGAAATCTGGCCGGAACCGCCATACGCCCCTTCGTGTCGATTGTATGCTCGTACTCACCTAGAAACATAGCTAGCTTCCATACTTTCTCAACGGCAGTTGCGGGATATCCACAGTGAAATTTCTCAGAAATCGAGTACTATTCTGCCATACTTCCCCATCTCCGCCACTAATACTATAGACTCACCAAAATTCCCCACTTTTCCCCACTTCATTGTAACACTTCTTAGGCATGTGGGAAAAGAGTCTTTGCGGCCAATTTTGCTCCGACAGGTGGATAACTTGTGGATAACTTTTTTTTGGCCCTACCAAAGAGCTGCATGAAAAGCAACAGTGACTTTATCAGTTACCTCCTATACCAGGTGGTGTTGCATCATGCGCGCCTGAGCGCGCATGATGCAACACCACCTGGTATTTTTTCGGCCGCCTGCGGCGGCGAGTGCATAAAACAGGTTTGACATTTATATTTCAAGAAAAATACAATCTAAAAAGATAGATTTCAATTGCGAAATCTTTGCAAGTAGCCACGTGCACCTACTCTTTAGTAAAGCGCAAGTAAAGCGCACATACGACAAAGGACTGTTCCCCATGACACAGCAACAACCGGCTGGATCTCCGGCCCGGGATCAGGAGCGATCCCCTCTGATTCGTGAGGTCGCGGACCACATCTGGCAGATCACCCTCCCGATTCCCTTACCGCTCAAGACGGTCAATGTCTACGCCCTGATCAGCCAGACTGGCTGGGTCCTGGTGGATACCGCGCTCGGCAGTCCAGATACACGCGAGGCGTTTTTCAGCGCCATCGAGCAGCTCGGTCTTGATCTCAAGCAGTTGCAGGCCATTGTGCTCACACATAGACATCCAGATCACATCGGTCTTTCGGGAGAAATCCACGAGTTGAGCGGAGCTTCCATACTGATGCATCCACTGGATAGCTCAGGTATGCTTGACAGCTGGGGCGCAAACGCCCGGGCACACCTTGCATTAACCAGCCAGTTCTTCTCCCACCATGGTCTACCACCATCCGATCACTGGTATACACGCATGTCACCCGAGATGCAGCGCACTATTTTACGTCTACCACCAGCCTCAGCTATGCACCCGCTGGCAGATGGGCAACGGGTGGAACTGGCCGGTGACCACTATCGCGTCATCTGGCTCCCGGGCCATTCGGACGGACAGATAGGGCTGTGGCGCGAACGCGATGGCATCTTGCTGGCAGCTGATCATGTGTTGCCGCGCATTACACCAAATATTGGCCTTTATTCGCCTCAGGATCGCCCCAATCCTCTCGCGGACTATTTCCAATCATTGAAGAAAATTGCCGCATTACCAGCACAACGTGTTTTACCCGGACATGGTGATCCATTTGACCATCTTACCAACCGGGTTGCAGAGATTATTGAACATCATCAGCGCCGATTAAAACAAATTATAGATTTACTCGCAATACAACCTCAACCTGCGACGCAACTAACACAACAGCTATTCGGGGCCCGTCTCAAGGGCAACGAGGCACTGCATCTTGCCGTTGCAGAGATTGTTGCTCACCTGGAATATTTGCGACTCCAAAAACAACTCATTCAACAACAAACCCAAGCAGGCATTCTATATTATGTCGTTTCCGATACATTGCTACAAAAGTAGGCAGTAGGATTTGTTATAACCTTTCTAATGCAAGAGTTTAAAGAATCGAAATACTAACTACAATCGCACAATATTCTAGAAAAGAACAACCTTATATAGAGATTTTTTGCAATTTTTTTAAGCCGATAATAGAGGGGCGGATTGGCTCTCCAGGCTGATTCATGCTGTACTTGCTACTTTTAGAGATAGTGCGACGCTTGTATTTCTTAAAATCGCGTGCTATACTCCTAATCGGCAGTGAGGTTGTGACGCCGCTCTACAAGCCCGGCAAAGTGCATTTGGGCGACCAAGCGACGTGTGTTGATAGTTGCAAGGAGGAAATCGAACCTATGGCCGAAAAGACCGATCAGGCTGCGGCACAAACCGTTGGCCGGCAAGAGCTATCTAAGCGCATTGCCAAGCAGGCGAAACTTTCTCAAAAGCAGGCGTCTGAGGTGCTAGAAGCCACCCTCACGGCAATCCGTGAAGCACTTCAGAATGGTGACGAGGTCCGTCTAGTAGGCTTTGGCTCTTTCAAAGTTCGCCAAAGCGCCGCACGCAAAGGGGTAAATCCACGCGACCGCAAACCAATCGAAGTGCCAGCCAAAGAGCGTGTCCGCTTTTTCCCCGGCAAAGAACTCTCGGAGGCTGTTCTCAAGAAGTAGTAAGTCGTGACTCTGTTCTCACTGCCATACAATGCATAGCCCGCTAAGCATCATTAGCCGCGAGAGATCGGGCACCTGGCATGTGCCGGTGTCCTGGCATTCGCTCCTACACAGGCAATACGCAGAAGAATGTTGCCGCCGATGCTTTTCTGGGCTATGTTCCGTCCATTCACTCGCCACCTATCTCAGATCTTGCTCGAAACAATACTGCTGATTGCTATTCCATTATATACACGGTTATACGCAGTCCAGTCAGGACTGATTAGTTAGCGGGGAAGTATATGACCACATATACCATCAACGGTTCTACCCTACTCTTACAACAGGGCAATATCGTCAATGTGCAGGCCGACGCCATCGTGAACGCCGCCAACGCTGCCCTGGCTGGTGGAGGGGGCGTGGATGGAGCCATTCACAGGGCCGCGGGTCCTACTATCATGCGGGAATGCCGCCAGATCGGTGGCTGCGCAACGGGCAGCGCTGTCGCCACCGGAGCCGGCAATCTGTCTGCTCGCTATATCTTTCACGCGGTCGGTCCGATTTACCAAAACAGTGGGAATGAGCCGCAGTTACTCGCGAGCGCCTACCAGACCTGTCTGAACCTGGCTGAAGAACATCAGTTGCAGAGCATCGCCTTCCCCTCTCTTAGCACGGGCGCCTATGGCTATCCGCTCCACCTGGCGGCGCCAATCGCTCTGCGCACGGTTATTACCCACCTACAACAGCCCACCAGCCTCAAACAGGTCTACTTTATCCTTTTTGATCAGCGTACCCTCCTGGCCTATCAGCAAGCCCTGCAAAAGTTGTTGGGCGGCGATCAGATCTGAACATGAAATATGCAGCGCCGATTTGCCGCCACTGTATAGAAAATATATGATGTATAGGTACATTTGAATTATTTTTTTATACAGAGGGATAGCAAGAATATATGCAATCGCGCGAGCCAAATTTAAAGTCTGAGGAAGAGATTGCGCTGATGCGGCAGGCCGGATTATTGACCTGGCAGGCACAGCAGGTCGCGGCGGCTCTGATTCGACCAGGCGTAACAACCGGCGAGATCAATGCGGCCATGGAGGCCTTTATGCTTGAGCAGCAGGCCGAGCCACTATTCAAGGGGGTACCAGATGGTACGGGTGAGGTACCGTTTCCGGCGGTCGCCTGTATCTCGATCAATGAGCAACTGGTGCATGGTATTCCCGGTCCGCGCCAGTTACAGGAAGGGGATATCGTCAGCATCGATACCGGGGTGCGTTTCCAGGGCTGGTGCGGTGATGCCGCCGTCACGTACGCCGTCGGCGAGATCAATCCTGACACGCGCCATCTGCTGGAAGTGACCGAGGGAGCGCTACGCCTCGCCATCGAACTGATCCCTCAAAAACAATATTGGAGCCAGGTGGCGCGCGCCATGGAAACATATGTGACACAGGCCGGCTTCACAGTGGTAGAGGGATTGGTGGGACATAGTATCGGTCGTGAGATGTGGGAGATGCCGCAAGTTCCCAACTATTTCACTTTACAATATCAGGCACTGGGCGATTTTGAACTGCAGCCGGGCGTGGTCATCGCGGTAGAACCGATGGTAAGCATGTCATCCCGCCATGTCAGAATGCTATCCGATCATTGGACTCTGATAGCTGAAGATGGTCGGCCTACTGCCCACTTTGAGCATACGCTGGCCATTACGCCGTCAGGGGTACAGGTGCTGACCGCCGGACCAGACGGCAAAGCCTGGGCACTCCCAGAAAAAACGCGCTGAGCGTCCCGCTTTGCGTCTGATATTGAAGCAGTAAATTAGGCAGCAATAAGTATCTGAGAGCGGGCCACAACGTCCCGGTACCCCTGCACCATGCATTCCATCGCTTCATGCCATGAGCGCCGGGCCGCTTCGCTCTCCGCCTGCTGTCCCATCATCAAGCGCTCGTCTCTGTTCTGCACTAACCTTACAAGGGCATCACGATAACCGGTCACCTGAGCCTGGTCATTCAATTCTTCAGCCGATAGCAGCAGACCCGTCTGTTCATGTGTTACCAGGTCACAGACACCCTCGGAATGAATGCCGACGACAGGCAGGCCAGACGCCATCGCCTCCAATACGACCTGGCCAAAGGTCTCTGTATAGGATGGAAAGGCAAATATATCGGCGGAGGCATAGGCTGTGGCCAGTTCCTCACCACTCAGGTAGCCGGTCATCGTTACCGGCAAGTCTTCGAGATCATGCTGAACCTCATTGTAGGCAGGTCCCTGGCCCACAATAACCAGGTGGCAGCGTGAATGATCCATCTCTTTATATGCCTGAATCAGCAGACGCAGATTCTTCTCCCAGGAGACACGACCAACGTAGAGCAGGATGCTCTTATCCTCCGGCACGCTGCGCCCGCGAAGCCAGGCGGCCCGTAATGCTTCGCTGCGACGTTTGGACGCGAACAGATCTTTATCAACCCCGCGTGGCCAGATGCGCAGATGCTCAAAACCCTGACTGGTCAGCATTCTGGCGGTAGAGGCTGAGGGACAGTAGGTCAACACACACTGGTTGTGCACGAACCGGTTGTAGAGCCACATCGGCCGCGTTAATAAAGAGAAACCAAAGTGACCACAATACGCGGCCAGATTCGTGTGATAAGAAGAGATGATCGGGATATTGAGAAAGCGTGCAGCCGCCAACCCTGTCGCACCCAGGATCACCGGGTCGACGACATGAATGATATCGGGATGGAATTCGAGCAAGCGACGCACGAACAATGGTCGGAAAAAATTAAATTTGAGCTCAGGATAAAAAGGGAAAGGCAATCCTGCGGTCCCTACCACTTCCGCGCCAGCGTATTCATCCATGCCACAATCAGGGCCCAGCAAGAGCGCCTGGTGACCATTGGCATGGAGATGTTCTAGTAAACGCGATACTGTTCTGGTAACACCATCTAGTTTGGGCAAAAAATTTTCTGTAATGACGGCAACACGCATTAGGTTCACCACCTGCTCATCGATATGCGAATCACGGCATGCTTGACGCACGTGTATAGCTGGAAAAACGAGCGTGATACATGGTGCTAATCAGCATGACGCGGTTAGACGAATGGGTGACCGATGTACCCTATATCAACAGTAACACGTTGTATTTAGAGGATAATTAAGGCTTGTTTAGGGTTATGTAAAACACAGGCTAACGAGCCATTAAATAGATATATTCACATATGACCAATTAGTCCCGGTATATGGATGAGACAATTGTCTCTGTCGTGAAGATTTACTCTACCATTCGTTATAATGTGTAGCAAATACTTCTTTTTGTACCATGGTGTCATATTACACATAAAACATATAAAGCTCATAAAAGATTTGGGCTTCAGGGGGCTATAGCATATATGGGAGGGGAAAAGCTCAAAGAGGTATGATATATATTCAGTGAATAGGAAGCGGGTATAGCAGGTGAAAAATCAATTTGTGCATAAGCCTTCCCGGGATGGCATGGCGAACCAGCAGGGGTCGCCGCCGGGTTCAGCGACTGGACAAAATATAGGTGGGAATAATACAGCTGAGGAACAGCCTCAGGGTCCTTCAGCGCATAAAAGCGGGTTGCTCACCAGGTGGAAAACGGGACAATTGCCCCCTCCTCAAGATCAAAAAGCTGTGCGCACAGACAACTTAAGGAATGAACCTGCAACCGATCCGCTGAGTCAGCGTCAGATGCCAAAACCTGCATCTCAACAGGGTATACCGTCCTCTCGTGCCGGGTCATTTTCAATTCCCGCTGATTCGGTACCAACATCCTACCAGCCCGCAGTTCCAGATATGGTTCCACCATCGCAGATAGGCCTACGGCAGTATCCAGCGGTACCACCAGCACGACCCACTTTTGCGGGTCCTCCCGTGACACCTCAACGACCACGGATCACACGTGATCTTAATGGGTACGCACAGCGTCCCACAACGGGACAATTAAACAATCCAGCGCAGAGTCAGCCGGGTTTCGTCAGTGGACAGTGGCAGAACCCCGCCGCGGCTCCAGCGACTGTGAGCAGAAATGGTTGGGAGAATTATAATCGGCCGGCCTCGGGGGAACCTCCCTACATGGTAGCAGGTCCGTCTAAAACGGGAAAAGCCGATGGTCGCAGGCACATCCCGATCTGGGCCCGCGTGGTGATTGCCATTCTGGCCTTCCTGGTCATTACCGGCGGGGGCGCCTTTGCCTACTATCAGATCAACTTCGCCAATTCGGTTAACGATATCACAGGCAATAGCGCCCTGCACGATATCAACGGCAAAAACAAAACGTCTCAGCAGCCGGTGAATGCCGATCCCCTGACGCAGCGCACAAATATTTTGTTGCTGGGCAGTGATACCGATGGCAAAGGAAATGATATAGCGACTGGCAAGCCGCTGGCCCAGACCGTAATCATTATTACCATTGATCCAAAGACAAATTATGTTGGTATGCTCTCCATCCCACGTGATATGCAGGTCTCAGACCAGATTCTGGGCGGCCAGGCCAAAATTGACCAGATATTTGAAAATGGCTGGCAGGGGAAGACCACAAAAGAGAAAGCGCAGCGCGCCGCCGGGCATACCATGGATGTGATTGAGGAGAACTACGGCATCCATATCGACCACTACGCCTGGGTGGGTCTGCAGGGCTTTATCAAGGTCATTGATACGATCGGGGGAGTAGATATCGACGCCATGCGCCCGGTGGTCGATGATGCCTATCCTGATGACACCAACAACAGTCCTAATGCCTATAACTACAAGCGCCTCGATATCGCGCCGGGTCCACAGCATTTTAACGGCACTGGCGCCCTGGAATATGTGCGTTCACGCCATGCCGACCTGGGTGGAGACTTCGGTCGTACCCAGCGTCAACAGCAGATCTTGAGCCAGATCAAGGTCAAACTGAGCGGTTCGGATATCGTGACAAAGGCGCCCACCATCTTAAGCGATCTGGATGGCTACCTGCTGACCGACCTGACGGTCTCACAGCTGGCCTCCTTTGCCCAGATCGCTAAGAATGTCGACGTCAACAAGGTGGATCGCGTCTCTTTCACAACGGGCTATTCAAATCCGATTCCGGGCAACAGCAACTACGCTCCCAATTGCCAGGCCATCATGGCGAAAATCCATGCCATGTTTGGCATTACGCCAAATTGTATCCCACAGGCTTCTGTGCCGGGCAACACCAGTACAAGCGTGGCCCGGATACAGACCTCGGGAGCCGGCCCCGCTATGGCCACTGCCTCGATAGATAAGGGCTCCAGCCAATCTGGCTCTGGTTATCAACTGACCAGCCTGAACACAGGGAGCGCCATCGTCTCAAATAAGGCGACCTTTAGCAATTTGACGGACCTGATGCTTCTCACCGTTTCTGGCTCATTCAATGCCATGGGGAAATAACAAGCCAGTACTTTCTATGCTAGAACAGGTATCCCGATGACATAGCAAGTACTCCTATCCTAAAGAATAATTGCGATAGTTTTAAAGTGAGATGCATTATATAGTTTGAGCACAATGTTCCCTGGTGCGTTGTTCACCAGTGCACCATTATTTTATAGAGATGATGACAAGAGCTAGTGTCAAGTACCCCACGCCTGAAGGCGGGAGCTTGTAAATAGGGGTGACTTCTGCCCGGCTATTGCAAGCCCGGACTTGACCAGCCCCAGCCAAGGCTTTCTTCGGAAAGCTATCGGGCTACGATATCGGGAGTGTTCAAGAACGTACCTTGAGATGCTTGCCAGTCTCAAGCTCTACAATTACTGAGTTAATCAGCCAGACGGGGTTCGAGGCAGTGCTCAGTGGATATGCAGCCCGGTATCTTCGGCGAGGCACACCTTACTTTGTGCGGAAAAGGGTACCAGCCATCTCTGGCTAGGAGGAGAAACCGCATATTTCTCCTCCTCCCCTTCGGGGGCATTCTTGAAGAACTGCATTGAAAATCATGAAAAAATATCCACCGTGGAAACTGATCATTCTTTTTGCATTGCTCTCCATGAGCCTGCAAGGCTGCCTGGGGCTGGGGGGCGGCGACACCGACTATAAAAGCGTGACAACGGGCAAAAATGGTGACGTCAAAATCAATTCCCAGCAGGCGGTCTTTCAAGGCAAGATATATTTCACCCTTAACCGCAATCTCTACATGCTCGATGGGAAAAATAAAGAGCATCTGATGCAGCTCACCAAAGGAATGGATGTCCGTGACCCAGCGGTCTCGCCCAATGGCAAGCTCATCGCGTTCATCATCCACTACAAGGACTATTCGGACCTGGCGTATATGCCTGCTAGCGGCGGCAAACCGACCATCATCGCCACCGGCTACGGAAAGTTTACGCCCAACGGAGCTTCTGTGCTCAGCACGTACCACTGGTTCGCCCAGCCCGCCTGGGATCCTGATAATGAGCATATCTATTTCTTAGGCGACAATCAGAAACACTACTGGAACCCCGCCTTAGTCGGAAATTATGACGCGGACATCCTCGACCTGCAGGTCTTTAAAATGTCCATTCATGATAAAGAACTGGTTACAGTGGACGATATGGAAAACGCCCAGGCCGTGGCCTACACCTCTATCGGGGCGGGCGGTCTGCGTGATCCAGCGTATCGCCCGGGGCATGCCAACGAACTGGTCTACACCAGCTACAAATATACACCGCCTGACTGGTCCAAATTGGCTATCCAGATCAATATCATTGATACCAATGCCATTCAGAATAGCATCAAACAAGACGCCAACCCGTATAATCCTAAATATCATCCAGGGGTCTATGCTAGCGAGTACGACCCGGGCGTCTCGCTCACTCCTGAGAAGGCCGATCTGACTAATATGCAACCGGCTTTTTCGCCCGACGGCAATACACTGATCTATGTGCGACGCGAGGATGCCACCCACATGAGTCTGTATACCATGCCGGTCGTCAATGGTGTGACCAGCGATCCCAACAATCCAGCCTTTGATCCCAACAGCGATGCCAACACCAAAAAGGGGCTCTCGGGCTATGCACAATCGACAAAGCTGATGACGGGGCAGTACATCAGCCAGCCTGTCTGGTCTCCGGATGGATCGCAGATCGTCTATTACGATTATCACGATAACCTCTTCGATCTCTGGCTGGCAAAGATCGTCAAAGATCCTAAAACGGGGGCGTACAGCATCGACAAGAATAGCATCACGCAACTCACGCAGACGAATGGAAACCTGGACGCCGATTCTCGCGCGGCCTGGAGCCGATAGCCTATGCCTGGTTATCGCTTGCGAAGAGAAAAATTAGCAGATAGACGCTGGTCATGTAACACTCGACGGCATAACTCATTAATGGTATACTACCCTCTGAAGTTAAATTTTCTTATAAAGTATTCGCCCAGGTCGCTCGAGGTGAGACGTTGAACCAATTCGAAGGCACACTGATCGCTGGACGGTACGAGATTCGTGAGCATATCGCTACTGGTGGTATGGCGAGCGTCTTCAAAACCTGGGATCACCGGGTGGAGCGCATTGTCGCGATTAAAGTGTTGCGCTCCCTGGACAAAAATGATCTTCGTGCAGTCGAGCGTTTCCGCCGTGAAGCTCGTGCTGCTGCCGCGCTCGCACATCCGAATGCCGTCACTATTTACGATTTTGTAGAAGAAATGGGTCAGTATTTTCTGGTAATGGAGTATATTCACGGCCCAACCCTGAAACAACTGATTGCACAACGCCGCCAATTACAACCTCGCGAGGCGATAGAGATTGCGGCCCAGGTCTGTGCTGTACTTCAGGTTGCGCATACGCGCGGATTTATTCATCGCGATATCAAACCACAAAATATCATGTTAGCGTGGAGCGGCGGCGCAGGTAGCCTCAGTGATGGAGGCGCATGGGTAAAACTTACCGACTTTGGTATTGTGCGTGTAGCGGAGGATGCGGGCTTAACCAATAGCGGCATCGTGCTTGGCACAGCTGACTATCTGTCACCAGAACAGGCGCGCGGCGAAACCTTGACCGCGTCCTCCGACCTGTATTCTCTGGGCGTGGTGATGTTTGAGATGCTGGCCGGCCGACCTCCCTTTGTGGGCCCGACCGCGGTATCCATCGCGATGCAGCACGCATCAACGAATCCGCCACCGTTGCGCCAGTTCAGCCCGCAGGTTCCCACCGTGCTTGAGCAGCTCGTCAATCGAACGTTGCAAAAAGAGCCCTCCGAGCGGTTTAATTCAGCAGCAGAGATGCAAAAAGCCTTGCGGGCATGCGCGAAAGAGCTCGCACGTAGCAAGTCAGCCTCATTGCCGGTCGGTCAACAATCCTATCCGTCACGTTTCAACGATGGGCAAGGCCACTATCCACCCGCAGGACACAGTCAATTCTGAGTTACGTGAAAAGGCAAAGCCAGGCTATACATTTTTATCCTGTGATGGAGGAAGGTGTGCATCACGCATCTTCCTCCATCACAGGATAAAAAAGGACCGGGCGCGCAAGCGCCCTCCGCAACAAACAACGTGTTTCCTTTAAAAATGGGAGACACCCAACTACTTTCAATTTATATTCAGCGCAAGATAGCATTCGCGTCTACTTGCCCAATGATGGGAAATGCACATGGAATACACACAGATTAGCACATCCGAAGCTCCAGCAGCTATTGGTCCTTATAACCAGGCCATTCGCTATGGACAATTCGTTTATACTTCCGGCCAGATCCCCCTTGATCCGGCCACGGGCGAAATGGTTGGCGACGATGTCCAGACACAGACACATCGCGTGCTACAAAATCTGCAAGCGGTGTTGAAGGCTGCCGGTGCCTCCCTGAATAGCGTCATCAAGACCACTGTTTTTCTGACGCGGATGAGCGATTTCCAGGCCATGAATGAGGTCTACGCCACCTATTTTGGCGATGTGGCGCCAGCGCGCTCGACGATCGCGGTCGTTGAACTGCCTCGCAAAGCGCTGGTTGAAATTGAGTGTGTCGCGCTCGCTCAAGACTAGTGCATGGGGGGATAACGGTGAATACCGCGACTATCTGGCGCACGACCCTGGCACAACTGGACACCACGCCCATTGATGAACTGACCAAGACCTGGTTGCAGGATGCACATCTAGTTGAGTTGTCTGCCGAAACACTGCATGACATCGCGCCTGATGCGGCCGAGCAGGGTCTGCTGGCCTTTACCCTTCAGGTTCCCAATGATCTGGCCGGGGAAATCATTGAGACCCGCTGGCAAAACTTGCTAGAGGATGTATTAAAAGATGTGCTCGGGCAGCCGGCGCTTCTCATTGTGAGGCCCCCGACGCAAGCCGAGCCTGTCGCAGAGACGATGCCACCCATGCATGAACGGGAACAAGAGCCCCAACAGGCTCCACGCCCGGGCCATCAGGCACGGTCTCCACACACGAACCATAACACGAGCAATGCGTATTATGACACTGCACCGGCGCGGCCGCCAACGCAGTCCGAGTTCTCCTACTCCTCTGCTTCGCCTGAGACACTGGAAGATTGGGAGAACGAGCAGCGCGCTAACATGCTGGCTCATAATCGTTTGAATCCACGCTACACCTTCGATGCATTCATCGTTGGCAATAGTAATCGCCTGGCACATGCCGCCTCACTGGCGGTCGCGGAGGCGCCTGGTGAGTCCTATAATCCTCTCTTCCTCTACGGAGGGGTCGGATTGGGCAAGACCCACCTGCTGCATGCCATCGGTCATCAAGGAGTGCAGACAGGTCTGGCGGTCCTCTACGTCTCGTCAGAACAGTTTACCAATGAGATCGTCAACGCCATCCGTTACCGTACTACCGAAGAGTTTCGCGCCAAGTATCGCTCGGTTGATATCCTGCTGGTTGACGATATCCAGTTTATCGCCGGCAAAGAGTCGACCGAGGAAGAATTCTTTCATACTTTTAACAGCCTGTACGAGATGAGCAAGCAGATCGTGATCTGTAGCGATCGTCCTCCCAAGGCCATCTTGAGCCTGGAGGAGCGGCTCCGCTCGCGCTTCGAGTGGGGACTAATCGCCGATATCCAGCCACCCGATCTGGAGACCAGGATGGCCATCCTGCGCGTTAAGGCCGATCTCTTGCATTACCATGTGCCCGATGAGATCATCGCCTACATTGCCAGTCGCGTCCAGACGAACATTCGTGAGTTGGAGGGCTGCCTGAATCGCCTGATGGCCTATCAGCAGTTGCATCGCGTCGAGCTGACGATGGATGTGGCACGTTCCGCCATCTCATCCCTGGGCACAGATAATCGCGAACCGACCTTGAATAGCCGTCAGATCGCTCAGGCGGTCGCCGACTACTACCATATCTCGCTGGAAGCCATGTGCGGCAAGCAGCGCGATAAATATATCGTCACGCCACGCCAGATCGCTATGTACCTTATCCGTCAGGAGACCTCAACCTCCCTGCTGGAGATCGGCCAGCTCTTTGGTGGCCGCGACCACAGCACAGTGCTGCATTCATGCGAAAAGATCGATCGTACCATCAATGTTAATCAAAACTTGCGCCGTGAGATCCTGGCGATCCGCGATCAGCTCATGCGCGAATAAAACCAACCACAAACGGGAAGCGCTCCCTCTGTCGCCACGGTGACAGAGGGAGCGCTTCCCGTTTGCAGCTCAATCCCTGTGATATACTGGATGCGGATCACAGGCGAGGGAAAAATCCGGGGCAGGCCCGGCACCTACGGGGGCCGCCACGCACCCAAAGCCAGCATAACACGGGGAGGTGCAGGAGGGGCGGTTAGCCCCTCCTGCCGGGGGGTTGGGGGTGTCCCCCAACATCCCTCCCTTTTCCTATGTCCCGCCGCAGGCGGGGCGAGCGAGCCGGAGCAAACCCGGCACCGACGGGCACAATCACAACGTTTATATATTTTTGGGAGAACGATGCGAGCATGTTACCACAAATACAAGACCTCACAACCTACCTCATCGACCTCGATGGCGTTGTCTATCGCGGTGAAACCCTCGTGCCTGGCGCGCAGGCATTTATTCACTGGCTGGATGCCAACGCGAAAAAATACCTGTTCTTAACCAATAATTCCTTTGCCAGCGAGACCCAGGTGGTGGGTAAATTGGAGCGACTGGGCATTCAAACCGATCCCAGCCATGTGATGGGAGCCGCGCAGGCAGCTGTGCAAAGCATTCAGCATCGCTTCCCCGAGGCTTCGGTCTATGTGATCGGCGAACAGCCATTGTTTGACCTCGTGACGCAACATCAGCTCAAAGTGGCCAACGACGATTGGCAAAGCACAGACGTGGTCTTTGTAGGACTCGATCGCTATTTTAACTATCAGAAGCTCACGGAGGCGGTACTGGCGATTCGCAAGGGCGCTGCATTCATTGCCATCAATCGCGATCCTCTGCTGCCGATCGCAGGCGGTGCCCTGACAGCGGGCTGCGGAACAATGGTGGCCGCGATTGAGGCTGGCAGCGAAACGACGCCGGAAGTGATTGGGAAACCGGAACCCGCCCTGCTTCAGGAGGCGATGCGCAAGCTGAATAGCAACCCGGAAGAGACGGTGATGATCGGGGATAACCTGGGGGTAGATATCCAGGCCGGGATCGCCGCCGGTACCAGGACCATGCTGGTCTTCTCGGGCAAAGATACACCCGAGAGCCTGGCGAAATCTACCCTCCATCCAGATTATGTCTACGCTGATCTGGCCGCCGTCATGCAGCAGATCCAAAGCTAAAGCGGTCAGCTTATTTTCTCAACAACGGATCGCCTCCATCCGGAGGACGATCCACCACTGCGACCGTGCAGCGCGAGACGCAGATAAGCTTCTCTCTTTCGTCTGTGATGCGCACGTCCCAGACGTGGGTGGAGCGGCCCAGATGGATGGGGGTCGCCACCGCGAGTAGCTCACCATCGCGCTTGGGACGCAGGTGGTTGGCGTTGATCTCCAGTCCAAAGGCCATCTGCCGCGCGCTATCGATGTTCATCACGCTGGCCAGCGAGGCTACCGTCTCCGCCAGTACGACCGAGACGCCTCCATGTAAATAGCCAACCAGCTGCAGGTGTTTCGCAGCGATCGGCATAGAGGCCGCAACCTTCTCCCTGCTGGCCTCTACCACGGTAATATCCAGCGCCTCCAGCACGGTCCCCTGGCTGCTGGCATTTAAACGTTCTAGCATCTCCTGCGATGTGGCATCCATTCCTATGAACCCTCCTTCTTCGATTACAGCCGGGTGTGCGCAATCGTGCCTGCGCTTACTTAGACATGGTCGGGGCATGCTTTGACGTCGAGACCTGATTTGCCTCCCCTTCCTCGATTGGGGCAACAAAAGGTGTTTTTCTGGCGCGCCACCAGAATAGCATGAAGCCCAGGAAGAAGGCCACCAGCCACATCACAATCGTGGCCACAGTAGCTGCCGGCACGTTCTCCCACACCTGGTAAGAGCCATTGGTGATGCCTCCCGAGATGTCGCGATACATACTGAACAGGGGGATACCAATCAGCAAGACCCAGGAGAACCAGCGCGCTTTCCCGGACCAGAAGCGCCAGATAAGCAGATAGCCCAGGCTGCCATAAATAAAGATCGGCGTCAGATAAAATGGCAGGGGAATGTGCAACGTATTCAGAGACCCCATGAACAGATTGGAGAGATGCTGTTGAAAGTCGCTGGGGTTGTGCAGGCCTGATTGCACAAATGTGTAGTGCCACCAGTGGGCCGTATACGCAAGCAGATCAACAGCTATATTAATGACGCCCATGACCAGGCCGCCCAGCAATGAGGCCAGCCAGACCGCCTTTGGGGGCCGTATATACAACATGAACGAGCCATATACGAGCAGCAGAAATGGAACAACATAGAGCAGGAAGATAAACGCTTCCATGTGAAAGAAACTCCTTTGAGAACAAACGAAAAAACTCTGTATACATATCATAGCGCCAGGAAGCGAAAGCAACAAGAAGGACGCACCTTTGGTTTTTTATACTCCGCGCCTGCGGCGCGGAGATATTATGTATGTGTGTAGTGTGCCGGGGCGCCGAGCGCCCCGGCACACTACACACATACATAATATGCTCAAGCTACTGCGCGCCCCGGCACACTATACACATACATACTTTGGGTGCCTCCTGTTACAGGCTTTATTCCTCGGGCAGACACAGGCGCTGGATCAGGCCGGCCAGCAGGGGGCCACGCACCGTGAAAGAGTTGGCCTGCATATGTTCGCGGTCCAGATTATGCATCCCACCACCCACTGGCCCCAGCGTGTCCAGCGTGGGAATGCCGGCGTCCATCAAGATATTGGCGTCGGATACGCCTCCCTTTGGCTCGGCTTTCAGTTCGATTCCCAGGGCCTCGCCTTCTAGCTTAGCCAGTTCGACCAGGCGCTGAACAGCGGCCGTAGGCTCATAAGGATGGCGGCCGGTATTGCGTGTCAGCGTGGTGGTGGTATCGGGCACGCTACTGCTGGCGGCAATCGTCTGCAACGCGGCCGCGGCCGCATCCAATCCACGACGACTAAACGAGCGCACAGAAAGATAGCAACGCGCCATATCAGGAATGACGTTTAAGGGCTCGGTACTGCTTAGCCTGGTAATATTAAAGGTGACCCCGGGAAAAAGAGAGTGCAGATTCTGAATCGCCAGGATCTTGTGCGCCAGCTCAACAACGGCCGAGCGACCCTTGAAAGGCTCAACACCCGAATGGGCAGAAATACCTTTCACCTCCAGTATATACTTATCGGTCCCCTTGCGCGAATGGGTTAAGGAAGACTGCTTGCCCGCCGGCTCCAGCACCAGTGCATAGTCAACCTCGCGCGCGACTTCGCGGATCAAAGAAATGCTCCCCGGTGAGCCCACCTCTTCATCATTGTTGAAGAGCAGGACCAGCTCGCCATACTGGTCAAAACCAGCTTCAATCAAGGCGCGAACCGCGTAAATACCCAGAACAACACCCGACTTCATATCCAACACGCCCGGACCCACCGCGATCCCATCACGCATAGCAAACGGCTGCTCCTGAACCGCTCCGGCCGGATAAACAGTGTCGACATGCCCCATGATCAGGATGCGCCGCTGCCCCTTCCCTTTGCGCCGGGCCAGCAGATTATTGCCATAGCCTGCTGATCCGTGCAGGCTCACCGCGAAATCGTACTCGGTCAACCATTGTTGGAGTATATCCATAATGCGGTTCACGCCCTCAATCTGGCCAGTCCCCGAGTCGATATTCACCAGTGTCTCTAGCTTCTGGAAATATTCTTGCTGGTAGGATTGAAAACTCGCGAGGTAGCTCTGTGCATAGGTAGCGGTCTGTGACATAAATAACTTGTCCTTCGTAGTGCGTTTAACGTCAACGGTGAAGTTAGTCTGCCGCTATTGTATCACAGGAGGTAATCGGGCTCCTGTACTTTGGAGATCCCATTGTTCACCAGCCTGGGGGCGCCACGCCCCCACTCGTGTTTTTATAGGGATCGCGGATATGGTGCCTTCCTCACACTGTATGCGAGGAAGGCACCATATCCGCGATCTCTCATTGAAGAAAAATGCTAGGAAATTTCCTGTTCGTTGAGATGGAAGGTCTGGCGCAATCTTTTGTAAGCCATGCTCAATGAAGCAGCATGGCGGCTTCGCTCCAGTGGATCGTCGGATGGAGGTCGGCGATACTCACGTAGATCGATGCCCACAGTCTTAAATGCCGCCAGTAACTGACTGGTCTCGCCGCTTAAATCAGCATGATTGGCCAGGTCTATCAGCAAGGCGGTACGCTGCTTGACAGGGAAATCAACGATGATACGGGCCAGGGTCATAAGTACAGAGATACGCATAAGACTATCCAGGGCTATTTCAGAAGGGTCTACATCATCTCCATTTGATAAAAGGTAGGGAACCTCTCCATCCTGCGAGGTGGGGCGAATGAGCCGCAGTTCACGCCGACGCAGGTCACGAAAATGATTGTGTGCCACGGTACGCCCAAAACAAGTCATGGAGTGTATCGGCATCCCAATGCCATTTTCTACCAATCGTGTATATTTCAAGGTGCGGATAACCGCCTCTTGCAATATATCATCGGCAATATCATGTTCCTGACCATGCCACGATGTGACACCGGAAGAATAGACCCAACCTAAGATGTAGGGTCGTAATGCACTGTAGAGCTCAAGCCAAACACGATCGCTTACCGCCTGGCGATCAGTTGCCTGTACTATTGGTCGATAGACAGCCATGAGTTGTAACCTCCAGGAAAGACAGGCTATCTTAGAAACCTATCAACCCTTTCTAAATATGGCGCTCACCTAATGCTTGCTTCTGGTTACTGAGCTTTGTTCTGCTTTCATCACTTACTTACTTCAACCTACACCCACAAAGCTTCACATAAAACTCTTCAAACATCTCATATTATTGACTTATCCTTATCAATTTTATAGCATACTAGAGTTAGTAATTCAATGTTTTCTTAGGATCAGCTGATATTTCTATGAGCTTTATCCAAAAAAATCAATATTTATAAGCATCCAGGCAAACATTTTCGGCCATATTTCAACATATTTTCTGACCTTACCATAAATTAACCTGACTTTATTCTGAATTTGGGATGGGAAAGCATAAAAAAATCTTACCCTGCAGCGTTCTTTTTAGAGGAAGGCAAACAGGGATACGGTGATTTTTTTCGCGCATGGAGACAGTTTTTTTAATATACCATTTGCCAAAACGTCATATACAGGTGTACAAGCTATTCGAGCGTGTGTTATGATAGGCAGGAATTCAAAATACATGGGCTATTTCCCACTGTATTTTTTAAAGGAACATGGTGATGGATGAGCGCAACCTACAGCGGATTGCCAGACATCTTAAAGATGAGGCCGCACAACGACGTGTTCATCACAACATCCAGCGAGGGCGCAACGAGGTCACAGTGACAATAGGACGGGCATCGCGTCTCTTCGGCTTTAGTGAAAGCCAGCTACGCGATTGGGAGAAGATGGGGTTGATTAAGCCGATACGCCCACGAGAAGATACCGAGTCACGGCAGATTACAGGCCAACGGCAGTATTCATTTGCTGAGCTAGATAAACTCGCGATCATTCGCGAGTTGCTTGATGAGGCCCACCTGACTCCAGGGGCAATCCCTCCAAATATCAATGAGATCTGGTCAGCATTGGCTTCACCGGCATCTGCGCTATCGGCGCAGGTGTTCGAACAAGAGGCGGATAACCAATCCGTGACCATGGCTACATCATCACCAGATGATAATATCAATAAGCGTGTGACGCTGGCGTATCGTGATCTTACCGCCTGGCGCTTCTATGCTTCGCGGGTGCTCTGGCTGGCCTTGCTGCTGGTCTATGAAAATATCCCGGGCTTTTACGCTGGCCTCGTGCTGCCTGCCCAGGATTACCAGGGCGATGAGATTTTACGCGATCCCGCCAACATTAGCATGGTCGGGCCATCACTGGTCGGCTGGCTGGGCCAGACAGGCTCATTTTTTACCTTCTTGACCCCTGCCCCGGCCTTCGAGTATCCCAGCGATTATATTGTACTGCCATTATGCCCCCCCGACTTGCGTATGCAATTACCAGGCTCGATCGCCTATCGGACCCTGGTGGTGGTGCAGCGCGACGAGATCCAGCATATCCGGCAGCAGGAAAAGGCCATTCGCACGGTGTTGCGCCTGCTGGAACCCCTTTATGAGGATCAACAGCAATGGGAGCATTATATGGGCGATGGTCGGCAGGATGTCATTACGCCAGCAATGGATTTTACTCCCAAGCTGACAGATGCTATCCTGACCAGCCTGGCCAATACAACGATTCGCCTGGGCGGCAAAATGTCCGACGGCCAGAGCCGCTGGCAGGACTGCTGCATTCTCCTGCCCAGTACGCAGAGCCTGCCTCTGCAGCAACGTAGCCTGGTGGTACGAGCCAAGAGCCAGCAGGCGCGTCACACCGTCGGCGTCACCTCGGTCTCTCCCGAGCGCCATGTGACCAGCCTGAGTATCCGCGCGTACCAGAGCAGCCATATCATCTATCGGTCAGAGTTGGCCCGCGAAGATATTCTCGCTCTCCAGCGCGATCTGGAGGGTCCTATTCAGTCGAATATCGCGGTTCCTATCGGTGGCGAAAGCGGACAGCCCCTGGGCGTGCTCTATGTCACCTCTAATGAGCAGGACGCCTTCAACGAAGAAGATCAGCGCATCCTGCGTATTATAGCTAAAATTACTGAAGAACTTTTATATACCTATAAGGTTCGACAGCAGGTCGCGGACACGCTGACCGATATCCTGGAGGATCCTGCCACGGTAGATCCTCTCTTCAAAGATTTTGCTTCCGAGAGCGATTTCCTCCGCGACCTGGCGGAAATCCTGACCACCATCAAAGCGCAGGTGGAACGGGGGCAAGATCCTATGGCCTCGACCGACATCGATGGAACGGTAAAGGAGATCTCTTTTATCGCCATAGATATCGATAGTAATGTACAAGAATCGATTGCTAATAGTTATGGAGATCAGACCCTGCATAATCTAAATAAAGCCATTGGTTTACGCATCCACGATCTCTTGCCAGCACTTTTCTCCAATCACTTCAACTGCACACTCTATCATATTTATGGCAGCATCTATTGCCTCCTTCTACGTGGCTTTACGCTCGAACGTACCAAAAGCAATGCGGAACGCCTGCGGAAGGCTCTAGAGGGAAGCATCGCGGTCAAGCAATCAGAATTACCAGGTGGCACATTAACGCTACCAGATATATCAGTCCACCTCGGGGCTACCTGGTATTCATATGAAAAACTTGCGGAATTTTTATCCCCTCGCCATATGCGGTCGGTGACCGATGTGCGCGCAACCCTTTACCATTCGTTGGATTTCGCGCTCAAGCTCGGAACGGATACCGGGGGCAATATCATCTATGCCTGGGATCCAGTCACCCAGACCTATATGCCGTATCAATCTGGCGAGGAGCAACAACAAAAAAAATAGATACATACCAAAGCGCAGATGGAAGATGGAGGAGTGTGATTGATGTTAGCAAAGGTATTCGTTTTAGGGCGTCCTGGTAGTGGCAAGACAACGGCAATTTATCATCTTTTGAATGTAACACGCCAGCGCGGCTATACAGCCCTGAATATAGATGACTATGGCATTCTTTACCACATGTCACGCGATGAAAAACACCATGAGCAATTTCGCCGCACAGCTTATGATGGCTTCGATGTGCTGGATCTCTCGGTCTTTGATGTGGCCCTGCAGAGGTTAGAACAACAGGTACGCGCGCTCTCAGCACATGAAGACAACGGCATCATTACCATTGAGTTCGCGCGCAACGATTATGCCCAGGCCCTGCATCAGTTTAGTCCCGATTTCTTGCAAGATGCGTATATATTCTTTGTCGACGCAGACCTCAATACGTGCATTGAGCGCATTTATCAACGCATCGCCGGGCCACAGACCAATAGCGGGCACTTCGTTTCGGACTATATTATGCATACATATTATAGCTATGATAACTGGCCCTATGTCAGCACCCAACTGGCCTCGACCTATCACATCACGAAAACAATCGAGACGTTTCGCAATACAGGCAGCGTCCCACAGCTACTAACCAGGGTTGAGCAGTTCGCGGAACACATCTTCAACACCGAATTTGAACGGCCAGCCCCGGCCGATTCTTTAAAACAACTGGCGCATGCCTGAAGAAAAACGAAACGCCTGCGTGGCGAGAGGTAGTCTGCCTCTCGCCCGCAAGGCGTTGAAAGATTCTGCGATATCAAAACCGTTTTTACACCTGTACCTGCTGCTTTAAGCGCTTGTAAGCGATGCTGCGCAAGGCGGCATCTCGACCACGAATGATCGGATCCTCGGATCGCGGTCGCCTGTATTCGCTCAACTGCAGGCCGACATCCCGCAGGGCCTGCTCTAACAACGATGGCTCACCATCTAAATCAGACATATTGGCCAGATCCGTCAGCAGGGCTACTTTCTGACCGAGTGGGAAGCCCGCCACGATCCGGGCCACTGACACAATGATTGAGTCCAACATCAAGCGGTCCAGCGCAATCTGGGAGGCATCAACAATCTCATGTGGTCCCGCCGTGACATCCAATGCCTGCTGATCATTCTCGTTGAGGGTTGGACGCACCAGACACCAGTCCTTTTTACGCCAATCCCGAAAATAGTTACGCGCGATCACCCGGCTCAGTGCCTTCAAAGAACCTATGGGAGACATCTCGCCACGAGCAGCGCGCTGTTGATAACGAAATGTCCGCACGACAGCTTCATGAGCAATGTCTTCCGCGATCTCCCGGTGCTGACCATACCAGGATGAGACGCGAGAGTCGCGCACCCACATTTCAACCAGTGGCAGTAACCAGTTATACAGGTCATACCACACTTGCCCATCCGCCATATCGTAGCTGCTGCCCTGGTGGGTAGATGTTGCATCTGTTGCCATGAAAGTGACCTCCCGAATATGGTCTGCCTACGCCTGCGCTACAATACCGGCACGTCGCCGTTATCCACAGTTGATCACTACATTATCGCGGCAGAAAAGAGCTTTAGCACCCTTCCCTACTCTGGTTCTATCCTGTATGCACTACCCACAATATGTAAATGTTCACCAGCCCCGACAACAGAAAGAAGACTGTTCTGAAGATTGTTTACAATTAAGAAGAAAATTGCTATATTTAAAGTATATGGTACCTGAGAAGAAGTTTTTTGTCAATGGCATGAAAGAAAGTTACGCACCTCAGATAACAAAAGGTAATCTTTCTTAACTTTTCTGACGATAGCTTTAAATTACCTGACCATCATGCATTTATCATCAGAAAAACTTATCCTATCGGAGTTTTTAACTATCCGTTGATAAAAAACCTCATATTTTTTATTTGAAATAGGTATACAAACTAATACAATTGTGGTACTATTAAACCTGTGTTGCATCAGCCCTGAATTTTTCTCCACTTTTTCAGCGAGGCGAAGATGGATGTGCGAAGTAAGCAATCAATACAGGAGCATTTACAAAAAGCAGATGTTCAAGAACGTATCTTGCAGAATATCCACCGAGGGCGTGATGAGGCGACGGTTACCATCAGTCGCGCGGCCGAGCTATTTGGCATTACCGAAAATAAGTTGCGCGACTGGGAAGAATATGGCTTCCTGAATCCACTGCGCCCCGGTGGACCCAAGGGACGACGCCTGTATGCACCAGCAGAGTTAGATAAGCTGGCTATCATTCGTGAATTGATCAACGCAGGCTATGCGGCCAGCGATATTCCAGCCGATATCGATAAGCTCTGGCACACTATTCGTTCGCTGGCAGAGCTTGAGTTGGCCAGCAATGCGGCCAACCATACCCCTTCACTTACCCCACTATCACCGGTTAATGAGCTTTCGATCAATCAGCGTATTCATCAGGGACGCGATGAGCTGTTCTGGAACTTTTATATCGCGCGGGCTCTGCGTCTGGCCTTGAAGTTGATCTGTGAGGATATCCCCAATACGACGGCCGGGTTAATCCTGCCCCTCTCACCCACCGCTAACGCACAGGGGGTACAACGCATTGAGGATCTGGAGACCCTGGGGGAATCCCTTGTGGGCTGGCTGAGTCAGAGCGGCTCATCTCATACCCTCCTGACATCTCGTCCATGGTTTCAATATACCTCTGATTTTCGCGTTGAGCATCTACAGGAGATGCGCGCCGGTATCCCGCAGTCTGAGCAGGTATGTGATCAGACCCTGATTATTTTGCAGCGCGAGACAAGTCCGCTGACGTTAAGTAGAGAGGTGGTAAAAACGATTCAGCGCCTGCTGGAACCGCTCTATGCGGAGGTAGAGCATGTACGTGCCTCCCTGGGACCGGGCGCACGCGATAGCATCGATCCCGCCACTGACCTCTATAATAATATGAACCATGAGGATGCCATTCTCAATGGCCTGGCAGATATGGTGATCCGACTGGGGGGCACGCTGCGCACGGGCCAGCCGCGCTGGCGCTTCTGCTGGATCTTGCTGCCGCGCGATATTTCACAACCGGCCAGTATGAGCCATCTGACGCTGAGAGCCCAGAATCAAGATGCTTTCTATACCACCCGTCTCCCCCTCGCCGGACTGGATAAGTATACCAGCTATCCGTTTATCAGGGCCCTGTACAGCCGTCATATCATCTATGAGCCCAATATACCTGCCTCGGACGCACAGGCTATTCTGCGCGACCTGGACGTGCCTGTGCGCTCTTCTATCGCCATACCTATCTCCGGTGAAGATGGCCTGCCGCTGGGCGTGCTGCATGTGGCCTCCCACCTGCGCGATGCCTTTAGTAAAGACGACCAACGTCTGCTACGTGTCATCTGTCGCATGGCGGAGGAGCTATTGAAAACGTACTGGATACGTCAGCAGGTAGCACGACATATGGGCAGCATGGTCAAAAATCCGGCCGTTATTGATACGCTGTTTGAGGGCTTTGCCTCGGAGTATGACTTTAATCAGAGTGTAGAAGGACTGCTGAAGCCGCTGCAGAGCAACCGGGGCAAGGGCGGCAAAGACAAGCTAAACGATAAAGTGGTCTCCTTTATCGCACTGGACATCGATAAATATACGAGCCTGACCAACAAATATGGTGAACGCCTGATGCGCAATCTCACCCGAGAGGTCGGCCTGCGTATTCAGGAACAGATCCGCACCTTCTTCAAAGAATATCCCGAGTGCCAGCTCTATCATATCTACGCCGACCGCTTCTTTATCCTGCTCAAGAATACGTCTCTCGAACAGACGCGCGAACACGCGGAGCGGCTGCGCATCGGGACCATGGGTCCCTACAAGCTGGATGCCCTGCGTATCTTCGCTGATCAACAGAGCCGCTCCGAAAGCCTGATAGAGATGACGGATATCACCATGCGCTTCGGCGTCACCTCTTATCCTTATTCCAAGTTGGACGAGATTCTGCATGAGCACGCCCCCGAATATGCCATCCCCGAGGTGCGTTCGATTATTACTTCAGCTCTGGACGTCGCCCTGGTGAAAGGACAGATAGATGGCGGCAACGTCGTCATCAGTTGGGACTACGAGCAGCGCAACTTTATTCGCTGGTCCCCTCCAAAGGCCCGGTAATCGCTCTTGAGCTTTTTCAACGATGATTTTCTATCTAAAGTATATTCCTCTACGTCCCAATAACTCTTACTCTTCCGATTTACAGTTACCCCCCATCCCATATACGCGTTACGTGTGTATATTAGCAGTACCAGCCCTCCTCCCTCCAAGGCTTACGGCCATTCAAATGGATAGAGCTACTGTAATTATTTATAGGTTAATTAAAGCAGAGGTGGATGGGCAGACGGGAGAACATATAGTTATGGCCATCAATCTTTTTTTATTGGGACGACCCGGTTCCGGCAAATCTACGGCGGCCCATTATATCCAGTGGTTGCTTAAAAAATATCATTGGTCTGCCGTGCATATAAATGATTATCATTTTTTATTGAACCAGTTCAGGGAGGACATTCATCAGCGCAAGTTTAAACCAAGTGGTTGTGGCGGCTTTGATGTGCTGGACTTTTCTGTTCTGGATGAAGTGCTGCGCGACCTTGAACATGAGGCACAAAACTACGCGGCCCATCCACGTACCGTGCTCCTGCTGGAATTCGCACGTAATGACTATATGCAGGCCCTGCGACAGTTTCAGACCGATTTCTTGCGGAATGCCTGCTTTCTCTTTTTTGAGGCTGACCTGGATACCTGCGTTGATCGTGTCTATACGCGTGCCTATCACCCAACCAATGCGGATGACCATTTTATCTCGGAAGAGATGTTACGCAGTTATTATCATGAGGACAACAGGGTTCATCTGATTTATCAATTGCTTTCTAGCTACGGTGTCGGAGAAAACAATATATGTGTGATCCATAATAACAGTACCCGGCGCAACTTCTATGAACAGGTGCGCCGCTTTACAGTGGACCAATTACTCAGTCCTGCCAAAGAACACCAGCACCCTGTCGGGATCCACACGGCAGACCACGAGTATGCACCTGCTTATACCAAACACCCGACATCCGGCCGAGCTTATGAACGCCGACAACGGCAGAAAATGTAGATACGCCCCGGATTTGACGTATGTGATACAGTGTGAATAACGTATCCCCCCTAGTAGTTGATAGGAGATCCATGACGAGTGGCATCTACACATACTCCATTTGATAAGCTAACTCCGATCCATCCTAATCGTCGTATTACGTTAGAAACCGGGAAACAACCGATAGCGCCACGCATGATTGATCTTCTGGTGCCGCTCGGCTTTGGGCAGCGCGCGTTGATCGTCGCTCCCCCTCAGGCAGGCAAGACGACGATTCTGCGTCAGGTCGCGGCAGCAACCATGCAAAATTTTCCTGAGGCCCGCCTCTATCTCTGCCTGGTCGATGAGCGACCAGAGGAGGTCACCGACTGGCGCATGGAGGTGCGCGGACCCCAGGTTCGCATGTATGCTTCTAGCTTTGATCAGCAGTCCTCCAAACATGGACGCATCGTTGAGCAGGCCCTGCAGGATGCCAGACGCGAAGTGGCCCAAGGACATGACGTCGTTATTTTACTGGATTCTTTGACACGTTTAGCACGCGCCCATAATCTGAATACCGATATGTGGCAGACACCGCGCAACCAGCGTGGAGGCTATGGGAGCCGCACGCTGTCGGGCGGCATCGACGCCCACGCTCTTGAGATTGGACGCCGCGTCTTCGGAGCCGCCCGTGCCCTGGAGGAAGGTGGCAGCCTGACCATTGTGGCTAGCTGCCTGGTTGAGACAGGTAGCCGGCTGGATGAGGTTGTCTACGAAGAATTTAAAGGCACGGGCAACCTTGAAATACGCCTCTCGCGCGAACTGGCCGACCGGCGCATCTTTCCGGCCATCGACGTTACCACGTCCAGTACGCGCCAGGAGGAGCGTCTGCTCTCATCGGAAGAGCTACGTGCCATGTCTATCGTTCGTCGCCGCATGGCCGATATCCCTCGTCGCGACGCCGCGGAACAGGTCATCCAGCTCTTCGCCAAAACCCCCACCAACGCCCAACTCGTAGAGGCAATTCTCAAACAAGGCTAAACAAGTCCAGTAGCAGTTGAGGTCGTCTCACGACGACCTCAACTGCTACTGGACTTCCTGGTCCCACCATTGTGATATACTACAGCCAAAAAGAAGTTTTTCATGCGGCCGTTTACCGGCACAATTGGATATCATAGCCCATACCCACGTTTTATGTATCAGAGACCCCGTCCAATACTTTTGATATTGTCTGCAAACAGACTGGAGAGCAATCTATGCGCTGTCCTCATTGTGGTGGATTAAATCCAGATACTTCTAAATATTGTATTCGTTGTGGACGCACATTCGCCCCACAGCAACAAAATGTTTTTCAGCCGGCGCAGCGTCCGGTCTATCCTCCCAGGCCCGCGACACCGCCTCAGCAGTCAAGGCCCGTCTATCCGCCGCCGTCTCCAGCGCGTCCGGCTCCGCCAGAACGTCCAACGGTCGCGCCACAGCCACCCCGACCAACCGTCTATCCACCAACTACTCCCAGGACCACGCCGCCGGTATCCGCTCCACCAGCGGCGCCCGCGCGCCCAGCACCCAGACCATTCAGAGCCGATCAGGGAAGTTGGTCGCCCGAGCCTCCCATCCCACCCGCGCCAGAGCCGCCCGCGCCATTTCCTCCCCACACCGTGGCCCAACTTAAACAATTAGTCGGCGGCGCGCTGGATTATACAGTGGTGAACGAAAATACCGATTATCGCTCGAAAAAAGTGGTACAGATCCTCTATCGGCGTTGCGCCCAATGGCAACAGGTCGCGACCCTGTTAAAGGCTTTTAACGATCTTGACGATAAGAAATTTGGCACAGTCGTCATTCAGGGTGTGTATAATCAAGAGCATACACTCTATGCGTTTACCAATGGACAACTCATCTTTGATCGCGATGTACGCCTGGGCAGCCAGACACAGAAGCGCTATCAAATTGAGACCGATAACGGCTACGCCATGGAGGCGGTGCGCATCGTAGTATCTGAATAGCTACCTGGCACAATCAGCTCATCCTTTCACAAAGATGTGCAGGTTGATTGATTGCTATGGCAGCGAGCTGAAATTGTGGAATAACAACATATGCAAATGGTTGAGCTTATCACCAGGAAGAGGGATGGGGGGACGTTCAGTACAGAGGAGATCACCTGGTTAATCGAACACTATACACAGGGCAGCATTCCTGATTATCAGATGGCCGCTCTGCTGATGGCTATTTATTTACGCGGCATGGACGCGCGCGAGACCAGCGATCTGACGCTAGCAATGGCTCGCTCAGGCGCCCAATTGCACGTCAATACACAGGTTTCACCGGTGATAGACAAACATAGCACCGGAGGCGTGGGCGATAAGGTCACGCTGGCCGTGGCGCCTCTGGTCGCGGCCTGCGGGGTCGCCGTGGGCAAGATGACCGGTCGGGGACTGGGCCATACCGGCGGCACCGTCGATAAATTGGAGTCTGTCGATGGATTCCACGTCGAACTGTCGCGCGACGAGTTTATGCGTATCTTGCAAGAGCACCAGATCGTGCTAGCTGGTCAATCCAATGAACTGGCGCCGGCCGACGGCAAACTCTACGCCCTGCGGGATGTCACCGGCACCATCGAGAGCATCCCATTGATCGCCTCTAGCATCATGAGTAAGAAGCTGGCCGTCGGTGCTTCCCACCTGCTGCTGGACGTTAAATTTGGCTCAGGCGCGTTCATGAAGACGATTGAACAAGCCCGGCAACTGGCGCGGGCTATGGTTGAGATTGGACGCGCGGCGGGACTGCATACGGTGGCCGCGATCACCTCGATGGAACAGCCGCTGGGACGCGCCATCGGCAACTCCATTGAATTGAGGGAAGCCATCGATATTCTGCGTGGCCAGGGACCGGCCGATGTATCTGAGCTCTGCTACCACGAAGCAGCGGAGCTGCTGATGATGACAGGTAAGGCATCCGACGAGACAGCTGCAAACCAGATAGTAGCACAGGCAATCCAATCGGGAGCCGCCGTCAAAAAGCTGGCGGAGATCATCGCCGCTCAGGGTGGCAATCCTGGACAGATTGAGCAACCCGAACTGCTACCAACCGCGCCGGTCAAGACAATGCTGAAGTCTCCGCGTGGCGGCTACATAGCCTCCATCAACGCCGAAGGCATCGGGGTGGCCAGCATGCACCTGGGCGCCGGACGCTTCAAGAAGGGCGATCCCATCGACCATCGCACCGGCCTGATCCTGCAGGCCAAAGTAGGTGATCATCTGGCGACTGGCGATCCACTGATTGAGATCCATGCCCGTGACGAACAGGAGGCCCATGATATACAGGCATCACTGCTCGCCTGCTATCAATGGAGCGAAAACCCTGTCCAGACCCAATCCCTGATCCACGACATCATCCGCCCCTGAGTTCACTCGACAGAACCAGGGACCTTTAATAAACAAAGCCAGATAGTGCCACAGGAGCGCACTATTTCCAGTGCACCTCTGGTCTGTACAGCCATTTATATAATAGTGCCACAGGAGCGCACTGCTTCCAGTGCACCTCTGGTCTGTACAGCCATTTATATAATAGTGCCACAGGAGCGCATTCGCGCTCCTGTGGCACTATTATATATACCGGTGCGGCCGCGCACGCGGACGCCCGTGCGGGGGCGCCCAGGCACACTAATAAAAAAAGAGATCGTGTGCACGATCTCCTTTTTACTTCTGGTAGCGCATACGGGATTCGAACCCGTGATCTCCGCCTTGAGAGGGCGATGTCCTAAACCACTAGACGAATGCGCCATATTTGTTGTCATAGGTATGTAACACTTGTTGAGTGCTTGCTCTCCCTACGGCTCATGTATTATGCCATGACCACCATCCTTTGTCAAGAGTCAGTTCAGAGAAAAAACGGGGCATCGACAGATCGTCTACAATAGACACAAAACCATATACTCAAAGAGAGGATATAATGGAAGATAATCTTTTATTGCTCAGCAATTCGCAAACACACAATATGGGCTTTCTGGAACATGCCAGAGAAGCGCTAGTGGAATTCCTCGATGGGCGCCGCTCCATCTATTTCGCGCCCTACGCGGCGAAGGTCAGCGCCTATGACAGCTACACAGCCACCATTCAGGAGGCCTTTAAACCATTCAACGTCACCGTCACCGGGCTGCATACGGTAGACCGACCGGCCGCGGCCCTGCGTGATGCCGAGGTCCTGTTTGTGGGAGGCGGCAATAGTTTTCGTCTGCTCAAAACGCTGCAGCAACTGGATGTGATTAACGTGGTGCGTGAACGCGTGACACACGGCGAGCTACGTTACATGGGTTCCAGCGCCGGTACCAACATGTCCTGTCCCAGTCTGCGCACGACCAATGACATGCCCATCGTGCAGCCCGCCTCCTTCGCCTCCTTCGGCCTCATTTCTTTTCAGATCAATCCACACTATCAGGACCCACCGACCGACTCGACACATATGGGTGAGACTCGTGAACAAAGAATCCTGGAGTTTCTGGATGAGAACGATGTACCCGTGGTGGGCCTACGCGAAGGCTCGTGGCTGCGCAAGCGCGGCGCATCCCTGGCACTGGAAGGTCTGACCGCCGCCCGCATCTTCAGACGCAACACCGCGCCCCAGGAATACAAGCCCGGCTCAGACCTATCCTGGCTGCTCACCCTGCCCGCGACCTTTGACCAGAGCCAGCCTTAAGAATGCCCATCATGGAGAGAGCATTCTCTAAAATGCACGAGCGCCCGCGTTCAAACGGGCGCTCATGCAATAGTGCGACATTCAGAGAGGATATTTCTTCAGTTAGGGCTTATGCTCCCGCGTAGGTAACAATCAGGTCCGTCAGGTAACCGAGGAAGAAGCCGAGCAGCAGGCCCCACATGACGATCTCGGGGGCGCGCACCTTCTTGGCCACGCCAAACAGTTCGGCGACCACGTAGATGATAGCGCCGGCGGCCAGGGCCAGGCAGAAGATAAAAACCTCGGTGGAGTGGAAGGCGATGCCGAATATGGTGCCCAGGAATGTTGGGCCACCACCGATCAGACCGAGCATGGCGATGAATTTCCAGGACACACGCTGACCCGTCAGGGGTCCAGCAATTCCAAATCCTTCGGTCATATTATGCAGCCCAAAACCGATGATGAGAATGGTTGCCAGTTGTAGCGCGCCCGCCGCCGCCGATTGCCCGATGGCCAGTCCCTCCGAGAAGTTATGGAAGCCGATGCCGATGGCGATAATCAACGACAACGTCGCAGGGGCCAGGTCCCTCGAAGGGGCAGGCGCCGCCACACTTGTAACAGGCTCGGCTACCGCGACCTTAGACTTGCCCTTGCCCGCCTGGTCGGATGCCTCTAGCTCATTGGCTCCAACGCTGGCCAGGGCGATCTGAGAGGTGGGAACAGGAGTACGTCCCGTTGCTGCCTGGCTCCTGGTCCACTTCAGACGCCCAATCACAAATTTATTGAAATACACCAATCCCATCAAGCCAATGATCAGGCCCAGCAACATCAAGACAACGTCCAGGATCAGCGACGCACCACCAGTATTATGCGAGTGCACCTGGTCGATCAGATCATTAATTGGCTCACTGGCTTTCCCCACAACATCGTAAAGCAAGAACACAAGCACACCTGTAGCCACCATACTAAGAAAAGCTTTCAGCAACTGTGGGGCGCGCTTAAAGAACGCTAGAGGCAGACCCAGGTAGATTGTTAGACCGGCAAAAGCACCGAGCAAAATAATGGTTCCGGTAGGCACAAGTGATTCCTTTCATCCACCGTCGTGAGATGGATAGCAACTATTCTGGCATAACTAATATCCTAGTTACCCACTCGGATATTAGCATAGCCTAATGCAAAAAATCAAGACCCGCATTCCCGATTTGTATGGTGAGAAACATAAAAAAAGCAGATGCGGGAGTTAGACTCCTGCATCTGCTTTTTTTATGTGGTTAGCGCCTTACACAGGCAGATTTTATTTCAGCCTGACCTCAATGGCCGACAGTTGCTCACGCAACTTGCGGTTCTCTTCGCGGACCTCATCCAGGTCGCTACGCAGTTGTTTAAGCTGTGCCTCGTCTTTGCCTTCGGTACTGAGCCTCTGGGCGGCAACCAGGTAGGTGCGCTGAGCGCCGGAGTCCAGTTCGGTATCGGCCATGCTCTTCAAGACGGGGATGGCACGTTTATCACCGAACTCGGCCAGGGCCCGTGCCGCCGTTGAGCGCGTAGGCGCCCAGCTATCGTGCTCAAGGATATGGATCAGTGCCGTGACGGCGCTCTCACGGGCTCCCTCACTGTATAGGGCCCGTTGTTGTCCTGCCGCCTGCAGACCCACGACGGCCGCTCGGCGCAGAGTGGGATGGTTGTGGTCGCTGCCAGCGTACTCGGTCATGATGTTTATGGCGCGATCTTCACCACTATGGCCGAGGCCGCTGAAGATGCCACGCTGCACATGGTTCATCCAGCTCGCACGATCCAGCAAACCGGTCAGAAAATCGACCACGCCTTCGGTACGGGTACGGCCCAGCGCCTCGGCGGCATTGGCTTCGACCATGTAGCTGATATCCCCCTTGTTCAGGAGGGTCCGCAAGACTTCAGAGGAACGGAGGGCCAGCTCGGCCTGCTGCGGTGCCTGGAACTTGCCCAGCGCGCTTACTACCGCCGCGCGCACCTTCGAGGATTTGCGGGGATCCAGCTTCTCCAGCGAGTCAATCAAGGCACTCTGAGCCCGCTCGCTACCCACGGTCGCCAGGGCTCTGGCGGCTGTGACGCGTACGCCCCAGAAGGGATCGTTATTGAGCGCAGAGACCAGGGCCTTCAGGCTGTCTTCGTCCTTCTGTTTAGCCAGTTCCTGAGCCGCCTCAACCCGGCCCAGTATGTCGGGATCGTGGGCCAACTGGTAGCGCAGCATACGGTTGGAACGCTCAAACTTGAGGGTCTTCAACAACCAGCCGTCTGGATCAACACGCACCAGCAGCGGCTCACGCTCCAGCGGCAGATAGAAGCTCTGCTCTGTCTGCCCATCTTCTCCAAGCTGGACCTGCATGGTCACGGTGCGTGTCTGCGTGCTGTCTCCCTTTTTGGCCTCTTCATCCGAAGTGGGTACGGTAAAGGCAATATCGAGCGGCATATAGAAACAGGCGGTCAACTCATCGACTTTCTGGGTCTGCTTGACCTTGACCTTTGCCAGTTTACGCTCGATATCCCAGCTATAGTTCACCTCTAACTCGGGATGCCCGCCGCCATGAACCCATTGCTGGAAGAAGCGCTCCAGGCTGTGTCCCGTCACCTCTTCAAGGGTACGCAGAAGATCGGCCGTCACCACCGATTTACCACGATACTTTTCGACATACGCCTTCATACCACGGCGGAAGCCCTGATCGGTCAGGCGGTGGCGCAGCATATGCAGGACCCAGGCGCCTTTGTTATACAGATGGCGATCAAACAGTTCAAAGCCGCGATCATGGTACACATGATAGACGATCGGGCGGCGATAGTGGCTATCCTCATCCAGATATCCCTGCTTCTCGCGCAGCATCGAGTATTTAAACTCATCATTGCCGAGATCATGCTCCTCCCACATCTGCTCGAAGTAGGTGGCAAACCCTTCTTTGAGCCAGGCATTGGCCAGGTCGCGACAGGTCAGCAGATCGCCAAACCACTGGTGGGCCAGTTCATGAGCCACCACCGGTACCACATCCATATCCAGCGCGGCGCGCTCATCCGGTAGAAGCGAGAAGCTGTGCGTGGTGGTAGTCGTATGCTCCATAGCGCCGGTGTAGATCTCAACGACCGTCTGGGCATACTTGTCGTAGGGATACTCGACGCCGATATACTCGCTGAAGAAGCGCATCATCTTCGGAGTCTTACCCATCAGCAGGGTCGCATCACCCTCACGATCTTTGCGCACATAGTAGTTGACCGGCTTGCCGTTGTAAGAATCTTCAATGACGGCAAAATCACCCACCACCAACGAGATCAGATAGGCCCCATGGGGAACGTCGTGACGCCAGTGGTGCGTTTTGGTAGCGCCATTGTCTTTGACTTCCAGCAGATTGCCATTGGAAATAGTAATAAATTCGGCAGGGACGGTAGCGATGATTTCCGACGTCGCCTGATCGTCCATGCTGTCATGGCAGGGGAACCAGTGACTGTTGTAACGTGGTTCTCCGAAGGTCCACGCGTGCACCGGGCGGGTGGGATCTTCAGGTACCGGCTTCATGAAATGCAGGCCGATGCGCGGCTGCGCATGATAGGTTACCGCGACGGTAAACTGCTCGCCGTGCTTATACGGCCGATCCAGGACCACCAGCAACTTGCGATTGGTGGTTGAGTATTCCAGTCGGGTGCCATTCTCAAGTGCCACCTTCTCGATCTGCAGTTCCTCGGCATCAAGAGAAATGCTACGCACCTCTTCAAACAGCGTTCGGAAGGTTGTATAGGCAGTGCCACTGATCGTCTCCTGATCAAAGTCCAGCGTAATATCCAGCTTCACATGCTGAATGTCGGCTGGCCGATCAGGAGCATAATGCAGTTGATCACCAGGGAACTCAAATGAGCGTGCTTTGGGAGACGGTAGGGAGTGATGCTCATTAAACACGAGCAGGCCATAGCCATTGCCCAGTTCAAGCGCTTCCCCACGATGACAGGTAAACAAGATGTTACTCCTACTCTAGTATGAAGGTAAAAAATGGGGAGGTGCAGGAGGGGCTCGCCGCCCCTCCTGCCGGGGTTTGGGGCGTCCCCAAAACCTCCCACCCTCTCCTTCCCGCCTGCGGCGGGAACACATAAGGTATGGTATATCTGGTTAAAAAAAGAAAAAGATCATTAGCCACACCATAGCCATTACCTCTACATGATATGATGATTATCCACTATAATCAAACTCAGTCATCGCATTCCACCAGTATAATGCATAGTGGGCTACCACTCTACCCTAAAGCATGGCTCAAGCGTAATGATTACGTAGACCAAAGATTGGGACCGCAAAAATCTGGACGCATCCATGGTTTTTCGTCCACTGTGGCTGCTATAGTATGTCAAAAGGGTAAGAGAGGCGCCTTGATGCAGAGAAAAGTACCCCGAATCAATAGATTTTCGCAGCTTGTCCGCTCTTTTCGGGTGATCAGGCTGCTGCTATGGACCCTGTGGGTTATTTACCGTGAACGGCGTCGCGTGGTGCGAGCGCGTGAACGGGGCAATTATGAAGTACAACCGAATATCGAGGTCTTGATTGATGTGCTGGTCGCGTTTCGTCAGACCGCCATCAAGCTGGGCGTGTTGATGATCAAACTGGGCCAGTTTATGAGTACGCGCGCCGACCTGCTGCCGGAGCGAGCCCTGGCCGTACTCGCCTCCCTACAGGACGAGGTTCCTCCAGAGCCGTTTGAGCACGTGGAGCGGGCCATCGAGGCCGAATACAATAAGCCGGTGAAGGAGATCTTCAGCCATATCGAGCCCACCTGCGCGGCGGCCGCCTCCCTGGGGCAGGTCCACAAGGCGGTGCTGGCGAAGACAGGTGAGACGGTGGCCGTCAAGGTCCAACGTCCTAATATCGACCAATTGGTGACGATGGATCTCAATAGTCTGCGCTTTGTAATCTGGATCATCAGGCGGTTTGTGGATACCAACTTTATCGATCTGCAGGGCTTCTATCGTGAATTCCGGCGCACGGTCTATGAAGAGATAGACTTCGTGACCGAGGCCGCCAATGCGAAACGCTTTAAAGAGATGTTTAAGGATGATCAGACTGTCTATATCCCCAATATCTATGAAGAATATATTACGCGCCGTGTGCTGGTGATCGAGTGGATCGATGGCATTAAATTAAATGATTACGCGGCCCTGGATGCGGCCAAAATTAATCGCTTAGAGGTGGCGAGCCGCACCGTTAAGGCCTATTTCTATCAATTCTTTGAAGCAGGCTTCTTCCATGCCGATCCCCATCCCGGCAACATCTTTGTCAAGGCCGGATCTTCTCCTGATGAGCCGGTGGTGGCATTCCTGGACTTTGGCATGGTGGGATCGATTACAAAGGGGATGAAGCGCTCGCTACGCGATATCTTTATCGCCTTTATTACCCGTGATGCCCACATGATGGTCGCAGCCCTGACGCGGCTGGGCTTCATCGGCGAGGGCGCCAATCCTTTAGTGATCGAAAAAGCCATCGCCATGATCCTGGAGCAATACCATGGGGTGACACTGGGACAGATGCGTGAGATGGAGATGGACGACATCATGCAGGACATCGTCAACCTGCTCTATGGTCAGCCCTTTCGTATTCCAGCCCAGTTCGCCTTCACCGGGCGCGCCGTCGGCACCCTGGTGGGTGTCTCTACAGGTCTGGCCCCCACCTTCAACTTCATCGAGGTCGCGACCCCCTACGCGCGCTCATTTATGGGGCTGGACGCCAATTCGGCGCGTGAAACCATGCAGGAGGTCCTGACGCAACTATTGGAGAATGGCAAGGTCTTGCTCAGCCTGCCGCGTTCAGTCGAAAGTCTGATTACGCGCATCGACTCGGGACAGATGGAGGTCAAGCTATCTAATCTTCCAAATATCAGAGGCAGGCGTGGAAGGAATGCCAATGCCGCGGGAGTGGCTCTAGCCGCGTCTGGAGGTGGACGCATCGCGCTCTTTTTTATGTTTCTAGCTTCTATGGGTGGCGGCATCTACCTGACCAACCTGCACCTGGACGCCCCTGGCTGGTTCTGCCTCGGACTGGCTGGCCTGACCGCCCTCGGCACCATCCTCAAGCGCTAGCGATCCCATACGGGAGGTGCAGGAGGGCAGCTAGCCCTCCTGCCGGGGTGCGGGCGAGCATGATCCTAGCGTGCTCAAGTCCCCACTAATTCTCTCCTGCTTCTCGCCGCCGCAGGCGGGGTTTCAAAAAGCAGCGTAAAGTGGGGAGGTGCAGGAGGGGCTAGGCGCCCCTCCTGCCGGGGTGTGGGGTGTCCCCACTAATTCTCTCCTACCTCTCCCCGCCGCAGGCGGGGATACAAAAGGTATAACAGCTTAGCGGACAGGATAACAAATTGCATCATCGATGATAGAAGCCTTATGCTCCCGCTCAAGCTTGATCAGGTGGGCCTTCACCGATTGCATGGCCATGTTGTGCAACCGTTCATCCACATCCTGGTAGATCTGTTTCACGATCACCATCATCTCGACCCCTTCAGGATGTTGCCCCAGGACCGACATGATCTGCTCTTCTCGCTGCAGTCGATGGGCGATATAGTTGGCCAGCAGTGGCTGAGGATCGGTGATGCTCGGCCCATGGGCCGGTACTATCTCTTTCAGATCCATGCTCTGCAGGCTCTGCAGCGAATTGAGGTACGCCTGCATATCGCCCTCGGGGGGGATAATGACGACGGTCCCGCTTCCCGCCACCAGGTCGCCGGCGAACAGAATCCGTTGCTTCTCAAGGAGAAAGCACAGATGGTCAAAACGGTGCCCAGGGGTATGGATGGCGCGTAAACAGTCTTCTCCGGCCGGGATCTGGGTGCCATCCGGTAGCTCTTCATCGGCGCAGAGGACACCCTGGCGGCTGAAAGCATAGATGTGCATGCCCAGCCTCTTGCGCAACGCTTCCGCCCCTCCAACGTGGTCGGGATGTCCATGGGTAATCAGGATGCGACGAATGCCTCCCCTGGACTCACCGGCACGGATAATAGCCTCCAGGTGCTCTGGATCATCACAGCCCGGATCAATCACCGTCGCTCCCTCGATGCCCCCTCCTACAATAATCGTGTTGGTTCCAGCTCCAGTCATCATAGATGCATTGGGCGCCAGAATAGTTGTATATGCCGTAAGCATGGTAATAATTTCCATTCTCGCTCACTGAGCGTATTTCAGCTATCTATGCAGGCTCCTCTGGCAATAGAATCTGCGTCTGACCGTCTTTTTCTATCATTACGGGTCGCTGCGTTCGGACGTATTGCTGATCGGATCCCGCCAGAGCAACCCCTACCGTTGGGAAGACTGCTAGCTCACGCAGTTGATAGATGGTAGGAAACGCCAGGTCGAATGTTCCCGCCTCGTAACGGGCAAGCGCTTCACCCGGTCCGATCCATATGCCATCGCTCGTCTCTATGCGATCGTACATCGCTTCCTGTTCACCGGGAGCCTGTGCCAGGAAAAAATGGGTATCATAACGCCTGGGAGAAGCCTCGGGCGTGATCCAATGGGAAAAGTAGTGCAGTTGATCGCTGGCCAGCAGCAATCGTTCACTGCTTAACATCGCCTCCATTGAACCCTGCTGCTGATGAAACAGGCGGCGGTAATCCATAAAGCGAGGCAGCGACTTCTCGTCAATGGCCAGCATGCGCTGTTCGGCTGTATAAGCCAGCAGCACATTCGCCTCCTCGAACAATTCCCGCAGGGCCGCTACGCGCAATCCATGGCCCAGTTTGGTGCGCCCCTCAGGGTCGGCCACTGTTGTCTGAGCCGGCACGCATAGCCGGGCGGCAGCTTCAATAGCGCGATCCTCCTCCATCACCACGCCCCCAGGAAACACATAAACATCAGGCATGAAAGCGCTTTTCGCGGAACGCCTGACCATAAAGACTTCTAAACCACTCTGTGTATCTCGAAGCAGCATCACCGCTGCAGATGGCCGAGGTTGTACTGGCATCCCTGAAACTCCAATTTCTTCCCAAAAATTTCAACGGGCAATGAGAATGGGGCTGACTCCCGTCAGTCACCCTGGTGGCACGTGAGCGCCCCCGCACGCGCGGCCGCTCCGTTTTTTTGAGCTGGTGCATCGGTGGCGCATCCGCGCCCCCGATGCACCAGCGCACAACTGACACGTGAACACCTCAGGCACCTGAGCATCTGTATTGTGATGGTGTGGCAGGGGCGCATCCGTGCCACCGATGCATCAGCTCACAACCAACACGTGAACACCTCAGGCACCTGAGCATCTGTATTGTGATGGTGTGGCAGGGGCGCATCCGTGCCACCGATGCATCAGCTCACAACCAACACGTGAACACCTCAGGCACCTGGGTATCTGTATTGTGATGGTGTGGCAAGGGCACATCCGTGCCACCGATGCACCAGCGCACAACCAACACGTGAGCACTTCAGGCACCTGGGTATCTATATTGTGGTGTGGCAGGGGCGCGGATGCGCCCCTGCCACACCACAATACACAAGTGCGGCCGCGCAGCGGCCGCGCGAGTGGGGGCGCTCACATTCACCCCTGGTGACAGAAATAAGACACATTCTAAAAATATCTGATCTGATATATTCACGATACAATCACAGGCGCAAAAAAACAAGCGCCCCAAAGGAGGCTATTATCACCAGACCACTGCGTTATATATTGTAAAGGGACTACTTTTGGTATAATCTGAAAGAAAAACGATGGGCGATTTTCTGCTCTTTAGGGTCCACATACGACCAGGGTCACAATCCATGTATCCAGGCACGGTTAACGTCCTCATATTGATACAGATATACTATAGAAAAATGGTGCTGGGATGTCTATTGAGAAGCAAACGTTAATGCAGACAACAAAGCAATTGCATGTTGGGTTAATTGGAGACCCTGTGGCGCACTCTTTTTCGCCGCGCTTCCAGCAGCCTGCCTTTGATGCGCTTGGCATTCCTGCGCGCTACGAACTCTGGCATACGCCCGCCAGGCAGCTCATCGAGCGTATCCGCTCTCTCTGTGAGCCGGACTGCCTGGGCGCCAACGTCACCATTCCACATAAAGAAGCCGTCCTACCTCTGGTCGATAAAATTGATCCGCTGGCGGCTCGCATCGGGGCCATTAATACCATCGTGCATCGCGACGACTATCTCTATGGCTATAATACCGATGCGCTTGGCCTGCTTCATGCTCTCCATGAACATGGCCTGGGTGAAGTGGAGACATATAATGGTCGCGAACATATCTCACTGCGCGGCCATACCGCGATCTTACTGGGAGCCGGTGGGGCGGCCCGGGCCGCCGCGTTCGCGCTGGTAGATGCGGGCGTTGAGCAGCTTATCATCTTAAACCGCAATCTGGAACGCGCGCGCCACCTGGCCGCTGACCTGTTGCGCTCTTATGATCGTCCCATCTTTAGCTTGAATGATCCATCGTTCTTGATTCCACGCACGTCGTCGATCATCATCAATGCCACCTCACTTGGGTTGCATGAGGATATCAGTCCCTTACCGGTGGAGACCCTGGCCCAGTTTGATCCTGATACATTCATCTACGACATGATCTATAATCCATCGCAAACCTACCTGCTCTGCCAGGCCCGTCTGATGGGCTTCAATACAGCCAATGGACTCTCTATGCTTCTGCATCAGGGCGCGCAGGCCTTTACTCTGTGGACCAACCAGCCGGCCCCGATTGAGATCATGCGCAAATCCCTGATGATGGAGTGAAGCACCCCTCAGAAACATCATTATGCTGGAGGGATGGTTATATAGTGTACCGTGCCATTGTCATCAATGTTGAGCTGGTATATGGTACGTCCCGGAAAGGCGCCGCGCAGTTGCGCATACTGTGTGGGATCGTTGGCCAGCGCATAGATAACATCGCTGCGCAGGTCAGGATCGTTTAAAGGGAACAGGACGAGTTGATACAGGGTAAAGTCGTCCGTGACGACGATGGCCCGGCTCAGCTTTGGATGGTAGATGGCGTTCAGATCCACCTTGTAGCCGGGAGGCAGGCCCGTATAATCGCGATAGACAACCGTTTGACGTGGCAGATAATAGAACAGGTTGCAGGCTACCAGGCACACGATCAGCAAAACCGTCGCCACACTCAATGGGACTGAAATGGAGGCTGGCTGCTGCTGCCGCACCCGCCCCAGGTAAGAGGAAACCATAGCTCCGGTTTTCATGCCCAGCGAACCAAGCGTCAGGATGCCACGGGCGGTCAGGCCCAGCAAAAAAGGCAGCGTCTCAAAGAGGTAGCGAGGGCCTAGGTAGATACCATGATAAAAATAGCCAATATAAGCGCCCGCCATGATGATCAGACAAAACAGGAGCACCCAATCGACCAGCCGTGCCCGTCCGGTGATAAAGGGGAGGGGCACAAAAGCCAGCGTAAAATAAAATGGCCAGCCATAGAGATCGGTTGACAGGCTGGTTAAGAGCTCATCCAGATTAACCAGGCCAGCCGCCAGCGTATGCTGGCCATAAAAGCCGATACCCATACCAAAGCCCCAGCGATCAGGCGCATAAAAGAGGGTACGCGGCGAGGTCAGGGCATCGTGGGTGAGGTAGAGATTGTAGCACATGCTGACCGCTCCAAAGCAGCACGCCAGTCCCAGCACCATCAATGCCGGTGTAATCCATCGGCGCCAGGTGCGCCAGTTACGCCAGATGCGCGCCTGGTTAAGAACGATGCAGCCGATGACTACCAGGGAGATCCATAAGATGCCGACCAGGTCACGCGTGAGGGCACCCAGGCCAAAGCAAACAACGGCCAGGTAGAGATTCCATTGAGAGCGTCCTTCCTGCATAAAACGAAGCAGGGCCCACCATCCCCAGACCAGGTATAACAGGGCGATGGTATGGCTCAAATAGCTGGCGGACAGATAGCTATAGAAAGGGGAGAGCGTCCCCAGCACGATGACCAGTGTCGCCACCATCCGACCATACAGCTGTCCCAGCACCAGTCCACACCCCAGCAGAGCCAGGGTACCACAGATGGGCTCTATGACCCAGGGCATGCCGAGCCAGATACCAGGCATCAACGTAAGCGCGGTCCCTGGAGGATACTGCGCGAACCACTTTCCATCAAATTGCACCACGAAGGGGCCCGGAAAAAGTTTAGGCACAGATGGGAGTGGGGCAGCCAGTTGACCATGGGCATAGATTTTCGCGGCGAAAAGATACGCGTTCGCGTCATAGATATGCGGCTCCCCATGGTACTCCACCAGCGCGATCCATAGTACAAAGACCAGCGCGATCACCAGAAAGAGCAAGGCAACGGGATGAATGGCCGCCGTCAGCCCCTGCCAGCCACGCCGTATCAGGCCCGACTTCTGAACAGAAGAGGCTACGTACCCGTTCTCACTCGTGGGCCTTCTACGTCGCAGTCTGGACAGCCAGCGACCGGGAGCGCCATGCCACAGGCCCACGCTCAGCGCGTCTCCCAACAACACAATCACCAGTATAGCCAGGGCCCACAGGCAGGTACGTACCAAAAAGCTGATGATCATGGCGGCAAACGGCCAGGGATTTTGTGGAAAGAACGCTCGCGCGACCTCGGCATCCGCTCCCCCTATAGGATTCTGGGAACTTCGTGTAACGCGAATATAGCGATCGTTGCGATCCAGCGTGATATGAATGGTTGTATGATCAGACATGAGCACATTTATGGTGCGTGGCGTCTCTGGCCGCTGCAACTGTAGATGGACGTCGAAAGAGGACGCGGAGGGCAATGGAACAGACATGGTTGATGCGGGCCGCGCGATGGTGCGTATAATACGTTGAGCTTGCGCTATCTGAACATCACGCCAGACGCTCGTACCGTCGAAATCGCGCATCCAGGCCTGAAAGCGATAGTATGGGGAACTGGCTAGCTGCTCAAAGTAGGCCTGATTGAGCGTAAAATTATTGGTACTATCCGTACCATCTATCTGATATTCATGAACAACCGGGCTACCATTGGATAGCGAGAGAAAGCGCGGCGCGGCTACCGTACCCACCTTCAACCTGGAATCATCGACATCAACAGTTAACGTCTGGTGGCGCACCTCTAATGTGACAGGTACCGTCACCTGGTAGCAGGCTCGATCGATCAACACCAGCAGCAAAGCCAGTAATATCAGTCCACCCAACTTCCACCATCTATACGTAACAAACCACTTCATAACAAATCCATATCCCATCATACCAACCAGCCGTCGTTAATTTACACATGAATATTAACACATATATATTAAAAGTTATAGGTAAACCATAGGGCGCAATACGAGCATGACTATTATAAACATCACCGTGGAGCATGTCAAAGTCCTTCCGCATCAAGGCTTTTTAATATTCGTGTGTGGTGGGCGGCCGCCCACCACACACGAATATTAAAAAGCCTGCTTTCGCATCCATACAGAGGTGAATATTGTAGAATAATGGACAGAAACGAATTCCATTGAAGGAGAGATTTTACGTGAAACTGGTCAGCTTTTCCAGCCAGGGAAACACCACGATCCGGCCAGGCCTGGTTGTACAGGAAACCATTCTGGATATACCCGCCGCCTGCACGCTACTTCAACTCTCAAGCCCTGATTCCGTGCAGGGCATCATTGAACACTATACGACGGCTAAAGAGAGCCTGCAATCCATCATAGAAGCAGCCGAGCAAGGAAAACTGGGAGATGCCAGCTATGCTCTACGCGACGCCACGCTGGCCGCGCCGATTCCACGTCCTAGAAAAAACATTATGTGTCTGGCGGTCAACTATACCGAGCATGCGAAAGAGACGGCCGCCCTACGCGACCATGGTGGCGAGCCACCCACGCAGCCGGTCATGTTTACCAAAGCTCCCACGACCGTGAATGGACCCTATGGAGAGATCACCATTGATCCTGAGGTCTCCTCAAAGATCGATTGGGAGGTTGAACTGGGCGTGATCCTGGGCAAAACGGGCAAGAATATTCGCGAGGACAATGCCATGTCTTATGTTTTTGGCTATACGGTCCTCAACGATGTCACGGCCCGCGACCTGCAGTCGCGCCATAAACAATTTTTCAAAGGCAAGAGTCTCGACGGCTCATGTCCCATGGGACCCTGGATCGTCACAGCCGATGAGATCAGCGATCCGCACAACCTGGCCCTGCGCTTGCGCGTCAATGGCGAGATAAAGCAGGATGGCAACACGAAACAGATGATCTTTTCTATTCCAGATATGATCGTCACGCTATCGAGGGGCATGACCCTGGAGGCCGGTGATATCATCGCGACGGGCACCCCCAGCGGTGTCGGTTTCTCCCGCGTCCCCCCTGAATTCTTACAGCCCGGCGACACCATGGAATCAGAGATCGAAGGCATCGGCACGTTGCGCAATCCTATCGTAGCAAGCTAAAGTATCACCGCGCCTGGATCAACCTGAACAATAAAGCCCGGCGGCACGCGTTGCGTGCCGCCGGGCTTTATTGTTCATTACACCTGGGCTTCTTCGCGAATCCAGGAGGGGAGGACACCCCAGAGGTTCAACGCCATCACCCGTGTATGCCACAGGCGTGGCGGGGTCGTCACGTCACGATCATAATATTGTTGGATACCAGCGGATAATTCGACATGAATGCCATCGCTATCGGCGAAGCGCACAAACAGGTCTCCGCTGGTACCATGGCGCCCCGGACCCCATAGCAAAGGGATCTGATGCTGGCTCAACTGGTCAGCCCAGCGCAGCAGCTCATTGCCCTCGGAGATAGTAAAGCCAATGTGGTCGATGCCCGGCTTACCTTGAATAAACATCAGGGTGTGATGATTTTGATTGCAGCGCAACCAGACGCGCTCACGCAACAACCAGTCAGAGATATCGAAACCCAGGGCCTCGGTATAAAACTCGACCATGGTTTCCAGGTGGGAAGTATAGAGAGCGACATGCTGTAATGCCTGCGGGCGCCACATAGAGGGACGTCCGCCAAATGAGGCTATGAAATCATCGGGCCTGGAAGCAATCTCAACCCGATTGCCATCGGGATCATTGAACCAGAGCGTATCCCCCCGGTCGGAATCACCGTCGCGTGGCTCCAGTTTAAGATCAACGCCCGCCATCTTCAGGCGAGCGGCCAGCGCGGCCAGTTCAGCATCGCTATCGACCTCAAAAGACAGATGATGGAGAGGCGTTTTCTGAACAGGACGCCGCCCATTGACAGAGTTGGGGCGATCATCGTTAAAAAAACCCACGCAATGGGACTCTTCGCCCAGGCCTAAAAATATATTCGCCTCGTTTAATTCGTTATCCTCATCTGTCGCACTCTCAGATGTTGAGCGCACATCCAGCCCAAGGACTTGATGGTAGAAGCGTGCCTGCGCGGACACGTCTGTCGTCCATACGCCAACATGCGCCAGGCGCTTTACCTTAACCTTCTGTACCTGCTGGTTGCTCATAGGAGCCTCCTCACCTATCTGCTTGCTGATACTCGCACAAAATCTGCCTGCTATCATACTTCGCTCGCAGCAGCAGGTCAATAAAATACCCGAAGGTCATACATTCAGCTTATTCAGATACAGAGGTGTCCTTACGCTGCCCCTTTACATCACGCAGCCTGGCAATGGATCCGGTGGTTTGGGATTTGACATCGAGAAAATGCTTTACATTGGTAGATGATAGGTCGATCGTCTCAAGCACGCGCACCAGCGGCGTGGCCGGTGGCATAGGCGTGTCAGGAAAATTGAACAGGGAGGGCACCTGGGACTGAGGAAGACTCTGGCTACGACTCAAGGCTTGCAATGGCTGGCTCGGCTGCGATGCCGGAATGCCCGCGAACGATGATGTGGCGGACGGCATAAATGGCTTGATCGTCTGCTGCGTGCTCCGTTTCTGTTCACCACGCCAGTAATCAAAAATAGCGGTTGTTAACACACATAAACAGGCGAACAACGCAAACGTCACCCAGTGCGAGAGCAGCATAGCCCAATCATAAATGGCCGACAGCACAAAAGCGATTCCGATACACACAAACACAAACCCACCCTGAAGTAGTCGATTAAATGTCAGATAGCGAGACATCACATAGAGCACCTGAATGCGGAGAAGACCCAGCATATCAAGCCAGCTAATGCCAGTCATGATAATGAGACGGCGCTGCTGAGCAGCTCGATTTGTATGGACATAATGTTGGGCCGTTAATGGCCAGATAGCTTTGCTGGCACCACGATGCAATTGATAGAGCCTGCTTTGACGCATACGCCGCTTCTTTGGCTCTCGCATACCCCTACTCTCCACCATATACCTCGGTAATAATGATTGAAGCATAGCGACATTTCCTTTGATTGATCCCCAGAACCTTTTTGATTATTTCGATCAGATTAATAGTTTTGCGCGCTCTTCTACTATACATCGTGCCCGGTACCGTAAAGCTCAGTATTTCATTACCATGGTATTAACTTCCTACCTTATCAATAGGGTGGAAGCGTAGGCACGCAGACCGTATGGTGGTCAAATACTGTCCGGACAAAAGACCATGTTATTTTTATATGAGCAAAAGGAACTCAATAATCACGGCACCCATTATATGGCTTAAAGGGTAAAATAAAAGTTAAAAACATATAAGGATCGTGTTAAGAAATTAATGTTTGCCATACACTTTCTTAACCTTTTATAGATTCATTGCGCTATGGCTATACATAATATATGCCCATATGCGCATATACAGGGAGAGGGCGGAGCAGGAGGCAAGAGGATGAGGAGCATCCTGATCAAAGGGTGCCCCATATACAGGTATCACAGCGTTAGCGGCAGGTGGACAGCTTATTTGTGGTCGCTATCCGAAGTATCTACGTGTACGGTGCCACGGATGACGTTTGAATTAGGAGTATGGGAAGGAGGATCCCACTCAAACGTAATTTTCTCGCGCCTGATCGGCATGTTGGCCAGCAGTTTTTCCGCGCCACCCTCATGCGCCAGGTTGACCTGCACCTGATCTTCATCAATCGCCAGACGACGGGAGACGACCGACAGAATCTCCCCTCGGATCACCTCCAGCAATTCAGGGTTAAGCTTCAGGCGATCATGTGCCAGTACTACTTTTAAGCGCTCCTTGGCCACCTCACCAGGGGTTGGCTTTTTCTTGCCAACCATAAATTCAAAAACACCCATTATTTGCCCCCTCTCAAGAAGACTACGAACGCACAGGCTTCTCACCCAATGCAGGACCAAATCCCATTAAGCGCCGTAATCGTTCCAGCAGGGAAGGAGATTCTACCAGATCTTCCAGTGGGACCTCTTCTCCCAGGAGACGTTGAGCGACGTGCAAAAAGCCACGTCCAGCACGCGTACGCTTATCATAGACAGCTGGCTCACCTTTATTGGTAGCAACGATGATGGCTTCATCCTCTGGAATCACGCCTAACAATTCAATGTTGAGCACCTCCAGTACATCGGTGACATCCATCATATCACCACGCTTGACCATCTCTGGCCGCAAACGGTTAAGGATCAGGCGGGGCTCCGGCTTGCCAGCAGCTTCTACCAGGCCGATAATCCGGTCGGCATCGCGTACCGAGGCCATTTCAGGATTCGCCACAATGATAATCTCATCGGCACCAACAATTGAGTTACGGAATCCTTGCTCAATACCAGCCGGTGAATCAATCACCACAAATTCAAATTCCTGGCGCAATTGCTGGCAGAGTTGCTCCATCTGAACGCTATTGACGGCGTTTTTATCGCGTGTCTGTGCGGCTGGCAATAAATATAGTTCTGGCTGGCGTTTATCTTTAATGAGCGCCTGCCGCAGACGGCACTGGCCCTCAACAACATCTACCAGGTCATAGACAATGCGATTCTCTAAGCCGAGAACGGCATCCAGGTTGCGCAATCCAATGTCGCCATCAACAACCGCAACCTTTTTCCCTTGCATCGCCAATGCGGTCCCCAAATTCGCAGTCGTGGTTGTTTTGCCCACTCCACCCTTACCCGACGTAATGGTGATTATCCGGCTATCCATGCTATACTCCCTCTGAAGAACTTTTCAGGCTGCTGTATTGGCCCATACAGTCTTTTAGTATATCACGAACTTTTAATTGAAGTAGATGTGCATCATCCAACTTCACGAATACAGCAAACACGCATTATTTGCGGGGCGACCGTCCGCTTACCCATGTCTCGACAACGATCTGGCCTTCGCGGATGGTCGCGACCTCGGGCCTGGGCTGTGCTTCAAAACCTTCGGGGGGGCGAGAGAGGAGATGCGCAATACGCAATTGGACGGGCGATAACTGCAAGGAGCAGACGATTGCATTCTCATTATCTGGATAGCCAGCATGTACCATACCCCGCAATACTCCCCAGACGATGATGTCTCCACCGGCCACAATTTCTGCGCCCGGGTTGACATCTCCTAGCACTACAACGTTGCTCTCATGATGGATGGCCTGCCCGGACCTCACCGTACGCCTGATGAACAGGGTATCGGTCGATTCGCGAGCATCCTTGGCCGGTGTTTCGCGCACATCTTTTGTTAGCGGACCCGACACTTTAGTATTGAGAGACGAATTTGGGGATGGATTCAAAGGTGGATTTGAAGATGGAGTCGGTGCCGGTGTTGGCGGAATCTCTTTTGTCATTGGTCCGACCTCCTTGGTGACTATTCCTTCAATAGACGTATCTGGAATGGATAGAGAGATCGTCTTGGGGGCCTTTCGCTTTTCGGACACGGTTTCAACTGCGGATACAGACATGTGATAGCGAGCCAGTAGATCTTCCAGTTGCGAACGCTCGTTGGTGCGCAGTGAGCGATGTGTGGTGTCTACCGTCAGAGAGGCACCCCGAAAAAAAGCGGGCGATTCCGCCAGGCGATCAGCCAGCGCAGAGATCAAGTCACTGAAGGGAGTCTCTGGTTCTAGCGTTAAGAGCAAACCGTTGCGGGTACCTTTAATTGCGATATGTCCTGTCACCCTTTTTCAATCGTGCGGAACCCCCCGCCTTCCGACAAGGGGAGGATGCACGCCTCCTTTTTTCTGTCTTTCCTCGCTTCGGCGCTTCTCTATCCGAATTGTCTCCCATGCTTTTTAGTATTCGTATGCATCCGGAAGCTGGACGAATATAATGATACGGTAGCAGTAGTGATGAATAGCATACATATGGGTACATACATATGTACCTTGATATCATACAGTATAAACACCTGACTCTCAAAAGACAATAGGTCCTATTTGAGCATACAATCCCGGTGGCAGCGGGATTGTATGCTCAAATATCAGGAGTGCCTGGATGGCTGCTTTGTTGGCCTGCGGCCCTGACTCGAGCGCCTGCGGCGCTCGAAAAATCTTATTATTCAGGGAAGTTGTCGCAGGCGCGTTCCGCGCCTGCGACAACTTCCCTGAATAATAAGAGTGGTGGGCTTAAAGACAATAAAAAGAGTGATGGGCTTAAAGACGTGGAAATGGTAAAAGAGTGGTGGGCTCAAAGACGCGAAAAGAGTAGAAAAAAGGACAGTGCGTCCAGGGGTGCGGAGGTGTGGTAAGAGAACTTGCGATCAGGCTCAGATATGCGTACAATGCCAGCGTGACAATATTTTAAGAAATATGCGTCTGACAGCAAAGGAGGGATCAACTGGAAGAGCTTCTTTTTGGGCCGCGCGCCGACCTGGAACTGGTTCCCGAGCTGCTTGAGCATTATGCGCTCGGTACGACGTTCGCGGTTCGTGATCTGGGAGGCACCTATAACTTAAACGCCCTGTTGGATACGGAGTCGGGTCAGTATGTGCTGCGCATCCATCGCCCCTGGGTCACGATGCGCCGCCTGTCTTTTGAACATCAGACGAAGCGCCTGCTGGCCGAAGCAGGCTTTCCAGTCGCCCTCCCGATACCCGCCCTCAGTGGCGCGGACATATTATCTCATGAACAGCGCCTGGTGGAAATTGAGCCGTTTATTGCTCATGACGCTCCCACAAAACGCTGGGAGTATTTACCCGCGATGTTTACACTGCTCGGTGATCTGCATGCGTTTCTGGAAAAGCATCTTGTACCAGCCAACATTGTTCAGCCCGCCGTCGATAACTATGCCACCCCTGTTCAGATGATGGAGTGGATCGAGAGAACGGCGTCTCTCATCGAAAATTCACGGTCTGCGTATAAAATAGGAGAGGTGCAGCAGGCCAGCGAAATCTGCCACGTGGTTTTGCAGATGCTTTCTCAACAGTTGTCGTGGTGGTATGACGAGGGCCAGTATCTGCCGCGCCGTCCAACCCATGGTGATTATCGCATGGGCAATGTGCTCTTCCGTGGGGGTAGCGTGGCGGGATTGTTGGATTTCGATTTTCTGGATACGCGTGAACGCATCTTTGATCTGGCATACGCGATCTATTGGATCTTCTGGCTACAAGAGGATGTACGCTATCCCGAGCTCGCTCCCTGGCCGCGCGTACGTACATTGCTGGAAGCCTATAATCAGGCGACCGACCGACCTTTGTTGCGCGAAGAGATTCAGGCTCTACCGCTGGAGATGATTCGCATACCATTGTATTGGATCGCTGAAGCCGGTTTTCTGCCCGATCCCGTGCAGGCCGTTCTACAGCAAACGGATGCGATTGCCTACGCCCTACGCCTCTTTCAGCAGCAGCAGGCTCTGTCTAAAGCGTTCGCGCTGGACTGGAAAGCGTGAACACGCCAGGTAAGGCCAGCAACGATATCACAGGGGCCGCACCTGGCCAGGTGATAAAGCCAGGCAGGCTGCTCAATGGTAGGATGAAGAAACGGTACAGTTATTTACATACAATTGGAGTGGACAACATAATGACATTTACACAATTTCCGATGGAACGCGAAGTCGTGCTCAGCGCTGGAGATACAAAAGTCGGCGTGATGCCGGACATCTGTCTTGTCTCACATTTTCAGGTGGGAAACTGGCAGGTGCTCTATCGAGCCAGTGAGACCGGCAACATTAAACGCTGGGGAATGCCTTTGATGATCCCTAATTTTTCGCGTTTGAAGCAGGGCATCTTTCAAGAGAAGGGCACCATGCTACCCATCCATGGCTTTGGGCGCACCATGCCCTGGAAGGTGCTGCAGCAAGATGCCGCCAGCATTACAATTCAGCTTACCAACAATGAGCAGACCTATGCGCAATATCCCTACGAGTTCGCGTTTACCTCGCAGATCGTTGCCGGAGAAGGTACCCTGACCTACACGCTGACAATGGAGAATCGCAGCAACGAAGTGATGCCGATCGCACCTGGCTTCCATCCATACTTTGCCGTTGCCCAGAAAGACAAAACCGATATCACCATTGAGGGACTGCCCAACATAGATCCCCGGACGATTCAATGGGCGACGCAGCCACCGGATCAGCCCAATTCTTTTCCCCATAGCGTCACGGTCCATATGCCGCATGAAGGCGATCTGACCATTGCCGAGCAACCCGTGGAAGAGCGCTACTCGCTCTCCACCATGCAGGTCTGGTCCGAGCCCTCAACCGCGCCCGATCATGATTTCGTCTGCTTCGAGCCCGTGGTGACCAGCGAAGATGGTCTCAATCGTCCCGCTGATCGTCTCAATATCGCCCCGCGTAGCTCTCACCGACTGATCCTGCAGTTGAGCGCCAGACCCTACGAATCCTAAGCGCATAAGCGAGGAGGTCAGCTATGCTAGCAATAAATAAGCTGACCTCCCCCCACAGGAGCTTGTTAGCGCGTTTTCTGTTGCGTCCAACGCTTCTTGTAGAAGGTATAGGTCCGAGCCCCAGCAGCATCCCCATCCAGCACACATTCCTGCCACTCAGCTTCGATCCCCTGGGTACGCAACGCTCTGATGGCGACATTAATCAAAGCGGTATCCTGGCTGGTTTTTACCCCCACCAACTGTTCATCGCTTAACGTCCCCTCGCGCTCAACATCCTGAACCTGCGTTTTACCACGCAATACATAGTGAATAGACATCTTCTCATCTCTCCCATACTATCGTGCCGCCAGTCTATCCTCTCCTATCAGAAAAAGCCCGGACTCTATACGTTCAGCCCGGGCCGATAGCTCAATGTCAGCACTCATCTTAAAACAGATCAAATTTCGCCCCCTATCATAACACAGTCCCGGCCATACATACATAGAAAGTAGCAAACTTCTCTCGTGTTGATGCGCATGAGCGCCCCCGCACAGTCTCGCGCCTGCGGTGCTCGCACTTGTTTATATGTTGTGTGATGAATGATGCAAATGTGCGCAATGCGCACATTTGCATCATTCATCACACAACATATAAACAAAATTGTGCAGTTAAGGTGCTCAAGAGTTAGTTTTATATTGACGCATAGGCTGCGCTTGAGCGCAGCCTATGCGTCAATATAAAAAACAGTGCGAGCGCCGTAGGCGCGAGACTGTGCGGGGGCGCTCATGCACCCAGTCTGCGGCCCTCTATGAATATGCATGAATGCGCCAGGGTTATAATAGATATAGAAGTATTGTTTTTCATAAGGAATATCAATTTACTCTTTTTGATGCAACCGAAACGTTAAGGAGATATGGCTTGACGCCGAATATATTCCTTAGGTACCATACAGCAAAAGCAGATTATATGTTGGCAGGTAGCAAGTGAAAGGGGAGCTGGATGGCGATGATACCTTCGGAAGAACCACAGGTAGTAGAGGACGATCGGTTTGTCGGACACGTATTGCACGATGGCGAATATCACATCAAACGCTTGTTGGGACAAGATGCAAGCAGCAAACTATACCTGGCGGCGCATACAACGCTGGCAACTCCTCTTGCGCTCAAGCAGGTACAGGCTGATGGAGCTTTGCCAGAGAGCGTGGTAGATGAGTTAGATTATATTTTGCATGGCGGCGATATCTCCCGTCGCCCTTTTCCGGGGAGGGATGAGCAGGAGGTTTTTTTCCCGGTCACCGGAGGAACGCATACCGATCTTTTCCTGCGTGAGGCTCTATTGATGGCGCGACTACAGCATCCGGCCTTGCCAACCCTGTATGACTATTTCTCCGAAGATGGCTACTGGTACCTGGTGATGAATTATGTACCGGGTCGTACCCTGCGCCAGCAGTTGCAGATTGAGACCGCCTTATCTCCCCTGGAAGCACTGAGCTATTGTATGCAGGTGTGCGATGTACTGGACTATCTCCATCGCCAGGAGCCACCACTCATCTATTGTGCCCTGCAACCAGAAAACATCGTCCTGCTACCAGATAAATCTTCCATGCTCATCAATCTGGCCAACGCGCGCTATTTCAAGGAGCCTCCTTTTTTCAGCGAGGAAGAGCCAGGGACACATACCAGGTATACAGCACCCGAGTTCGCACCCAACGGCGCCTCTATCGATATCCGCGCCGACATTTACAGCCTGGGCATGATCCTGCAGGAGATGGTGCTAGGCACACATCCACAGGCCAGCACCGAGCCACGCGAGTATCCGCCGATGCCGGTCTCTACCATGCTCAATGGCATCATCAAGCTGGCCACGCAGGCCGACCCGTGCGAGCGCTATCAGTCGGCGCACGTTCTTTTTCTGGCTCTGGAGCGCGCCTATCGGGTCGAGGAGCGGCTGGACTACCAGCGCCGGCTGTTTGGACAATCGCTACAGAGTGATAAGATCAGGGTGCACGCGGAACAGCGATCCAGACAAGATGGAAGCGCTAAAGAAATGGGATCTGGTCAACATCATAATGATGAAACAGAGGTCGTTTTCAGCACTCGTGATCTCGAACAAAGACGCGCGGATCGCGAAATGCTCCAGCAGATACGGCGCGAACGCCTGGACCATGATCAGATGGAACAACAGTTCGCCTCGGTCGATGAGAGTTTACAGCGCCGATCCAGCATGAGCCTGTCTCAGCTCTCTTTACATACACTGGAGGGTTCACCAGCGCGCCGCAGGCGCAAGCCAGTTCAGATCCTGACGTTTCAGCGTGCGATTCAGATCAGTTTCGGACTGGCCCTGATGCTCTTCCTGGTCATGGCCTCACTGCTGCTCTATGCGCGCCTGCAGCCAGCAAAAGAACATATCCAGATCGGTTCTACCTCCGTCACCAGCGCCACCCATCCTCAGTCTGGAACCATGTCCAATGCATGGCTACGTCTACCATCACTGCCCAGGCCAGAAGCCGACACCGCGGCGGTCTATGTCGAGCAACGAGGACATCCTTACGTCTATGTGAATGGCGCCTATAGCAGTCCCCGGCATCCATCCTATGACCATGCCCTGTATCGCTATGATGTGACCGGTACGCGCTGGGAGGTAGCGCAAACCGCGTTCCCGGGCATGGTGAACAACGCGGCCACCGTCGACGAACGCAATACCATCTACTTTACGGTTGGTTATTCATCTGACAGCTACGATGTGCCTTCATTGCTCTACACTTATCAGCCAGAAACGGGGCAATTAAAAAAGATTATCCCGCCAGATCCGATCAGCATTGGTTTTGCCAGCGCGCTGTTCGCGGATCAGCAGGGCCACCTCTATCTGACGCAAGGCTTTAGCCATCCCGGCAACAGCCATGCGCAGGCAGGAACGGGCTGGTATCGCTATGATATCGCGACCACCCACTGGCAGCACCTGGCCGACCTGCCCGTGGGTCTGGGATACGTCGTCATCAGTAGCGATGAACAGGGACACTTGCTCCTCTTTGGTGGCTCGACCGACGCGGGCCAGCAGCAACAGACCAATAGCATCTATAGCTACGATATCGCGCACAACAGTTGGACCCAGGCTGCCACCAGTCTGCCCCAGGCCATTAGCAGTGCCTCAGGCTGCACTATCGTGCCCGGCAAACTGGCTTTGATCGGCGGCTTTGATAAAGCGCAGCAACGCGGCAAAGATAGCAGCTGGCTGATCGATACGCAGACGCTGCAGATACAGCCATTGATCCCCTTCACAGCCGGTGGATCGGTGCTGGGAGCCAGCGCCTGCGACGGACATGGTCATGCCTTTGTGGTGCGCGGGGCAGATGATCCTCAACTGCCCACACAGGACTTCTGGCAATTGCAGGTGCACTACTGATTATCAATCGGGGGCCGTATCATCTTCCATCCCTGGACCAGGCTGCGCTCACAGTCCGCGAAAGCGGCGCGCAAAGCCTGGAGAGGATCGCTCCTGGGAATAAACTCATGAGCGATATAGCCGCTATAGCCGGTCGCACGAATAGCCCGGTAGATGGGAGGATAATAGATCTCCTGCTCCTCGTCGATATCGTGGCGACCGGGATTGCCGGCGGTATGATAATGGGCAAAATAAGGGTGATATTGCTGGATGGTACGGATAAGATCACCTTCCATGATCTGCATGTGATAGATATCGTAGAGCAATTTAACATTGGGCGAATTCACCAGGTCGCATACGCGCACTCCCCACTCCGTCTTATCACACTGATAGTCTGGATGGTCCACCCGGCTGTTCAGGAGCTCAACAATTAGCGTCACGTTGGCCTCTTCAGCAGCCTGTGCCACGCGCCGCAGCCCCTCGGCGGTATTCTCCACTCCCTCTTCATCCGCCAGACCGGCCCGGCTCCCGCTGAAACAGATCAGGGTCGGGATATCCCATTCCTTTGCCAGTTCAAGGCTTGCCAGAATCTCCTGCTCGATGCGATCGTGCTGCTCGCGCCGATTCAGTCCATTCTCAATTGAGGTATGGCCACCGATCGATGCAATGCGTAAGCCCTGCTCTCTGGCCAGGGACCAGTATTGCCGATCGATCAAATCTACGCCCTGATAGCCGATCTCCGCGGCCGTGCGCAACAGTTTCTCAGGTAGCAACCCCTCACGAGCGAAACACCACCAGGCAAACGATTGCTTCATAGCATATCCATCCCTTCATCATGAACACAGAACTGCATAAAACATGCTATCCACAATTCCACCAATAAAAAGGGGTACGCCTCTATACGTACTCCTTTTTATTGTACATTATTTATTGTTTAGGTTTCGCGCCGGTGGCCCATGATCATCGCCTGCGGCTTGCCTGTGTTTTCACACCTACAGTGCTCAGAATGTGTCTGACTTCCGTCATATTGGGGCACCTGCGCGCCGCGCCCCCGCACGCGCGTCCGCTGCGCAGACGCGCTATTTTTGTGTGTTGGTGCAACAGGGGCGCGAATGCGCCCCTGTTGCACCAACACACCACTGACATATGAGCGCCGGAGGTGCGAAACCTCATACAGGCCAGATGATGATCATGAAAGTAAAACACGTTCTCAGTAGTCAGTTTTATATTGGTGCATGGCGCCAGAGATGATGATCATGAAAGTAAAACACGTTCTCAGTAGTCAGTTTTATATTGGTGCATGGCGCCAGAGATGATGATCATGAAAGTAAAACACGTTCTCAGTAGTCAGTTTTATATTGGTGCATGGAGTGCGCTGATGCGCACTCCATGCACCAATATAAAAAATCAGTGCGGCCGCGTAGCGGACGCGCGTGTGGGGGCGCTCATACATCCCCACAATGACGAAAATAAGACACACTTTCAACGCTACAGGACGTGTAGTCATTCATTTTGATCTATATGATAATATTTTTACTCACAAACGATTACGCTACGAAAGGGACCATTGTTCATTCCAAAGGTGGTATACTACTTAGGTAAGTTGGGGCAATGAATGAGCCTTACATCACCTATTCATCATCAGTAGTAGGGAGTTTTCATGACTGACACTATCGCATTGCAGTTGTATACCGTACGTGATGAGACGGCGAAAAACTTTAAGGAGACGCTGCGCGCTGTGGCGGAAATCGGCTATCCGGGCGTCGAGTTCGCTGGCTATGGCGATTTTAACTCGAAGGATCTGGCCGCGGTCCTGGCTGATTTTGGGTTGAAGACGGTTGGAAGCCATGTGGGTCTGGCCCTGGTTGAGAAAGACATCCAGCACGAAATCAATTACTGCCTGGAGATCGGCAGCCCTTATTTAATTATTCCGTGGATCAATAAAGATCTGCTGGCGCAGGAAGAATCTTTTAAGAAATTTGCCAATCAGTTGAATGAGTATGGACAGATCTGTAAGGATCGTGGTTTGACGCTGGCTTATCATAATCATGATTTCGAGTTTGCCCAGGTGGATGGCCAGTCGCTCCTTGAGCGGTTGATCGCCTCGACAGACGCGAATCTGGTGAAGTTTGAGTTGGATACGTACTGGGCCGCGTTCGCGGGAGTTGATCCGATCGCCTTCATCAAAAAGCATAGCAATCGCATTGCCACCCTGCATCTGAAAGATATGACGCCTGATCGTAAATTTACTGAGGTCGGCGCGGGCACGCTGGATATTGCTGGCTATATCGAAGCCGGACAGGCTGCTGGCGCCACCGCATTTATCGTTGAGAATGATCAGCCCGCTATCCCGTCTCTGGAGAGCGCGCGCCTTTCATTCGCGGATTTACATCGCAGTTTAACATAGAACTCTCAGAGGTGTGCATAGGAAGGGCCGCACCTGACAGTGGCCCTTCCTATGCCCTGGATCCAACACCCACGCCAATGGATGCGGTTCTCTTGTATGAATCTTTGGTGCGATAAGGATGTCATTCCAGTTCCACTGAGTTCTGTTATCCATCAAGAGGAGAGCTTAGCATGACTGACCTGACAGCTGTACCAAACTTTGATGAAGTCACCATCTTTATTAAAGAGCGTGTTGAAGCTATGCGTCTACCAGCCAGGCAATGGGCTGACCTCGCCCGGCTAGCGATTCAAGGGCTTCCACATGATGCTCATCGGCTGGCAGAGCTGGAAAACCGCATCAATGCTATCCGCGCGGAGCTTCGCCGCGTCGTACTCGCCGCCTCAGAACACTTCTCAGAAGAACAGCTCAATGATCTCCGCAAGCGCGTCGGCATGAGTAAATCCGCCTGGCGTGCCGCCAAATCAAAGCGCGCCGTTACGATTAAACATGGTTTTTCCCTGGTCATCTATTGACCGTTGGTGCAGCGCTACTCGTTGCCTTGCCCGATCCAAAGGAAGTCACTGGCATGGAAATTGATGTCGAACGACAGCAAAAAGCGCGTGAATATGCCCGCACGCGCCGCCGCATCTCATATATTAGCATGGGCATCGGAGTACTCAGCATTCTGATCGTGCTGGGGGCAGGACTAGACAAATGGTTCCGCGATCTCATTCAAGGTGCTGGCAGATGGCTGCCGCTTCTGAACTGGCAGCCCAGAACGGATTGGTTCCCCTGGCAGATCGTGATCTATTGTATCTTAATCACTATACTCTACGAATTACTTACCTCTCCCTTATCATATTATTCCGGTTTTGTGCTGCCACATCGCTATGGTATTTCGGTGATGAGTCTACGCGCCTGGTTGCGTGAGGTGGGAATCGGCCTGGGACTCAATCTGCTGCTGGAGGCGGTCTTCATCTCGCTGGTCTATGCCTTGCTCGCTTTTCAACCGCAGTTGTGGTGGCTCTGGGCAGCGTTAATCATCCTGTTCTTCTCGGTCCTGATGGCCAATCTGGCTCCCGTCCTGATCTTCCCACTGTTCTACAAATTCACGCCGCTACCAGATGGTGAGCTGGTACAGCGCCTGTTGAGGCTGGCGGAACAGGCCAATACACGTGTCAAGGGCGTTTTTTCGATGCAGATGAGCAATAAGACGACCGCCACTAACGCGGCTTTGATGGGCCTGGGTAATACGCGGCGCATTGTGCTGGGAGACACGATGACCGATCGCTATACGATCGATGAGATCGAGGTGGTACTGGCCCATGAACTGGGACATCACGTGCACCACGACATCTGGAAGCTGATCGCCAGCCAGACTGTATTGATGCTGGTGGGACTCTTTCTGGCCAATCTCGTTTTCCACCAGGTCGTCGATCAGCAACACTATTATCGTTCGCTGACCGATCCCGCTACGTTGCCTTTCTTCTTCGCGCTGATCGGCGTGTTCAGCTTTATCATCATGCCGCTCAGCAATGGCTTGAGCCGCAGGATTGAGTACCAGGCAGATGAATACGCGCTGACCTCCACCCATAAGATAGAGGCGTTCAAGGGGGCGATGAGGCGCCTGGCTAATCAGAATCTTTCAGAGCTTGAGCCGGCGCCTATCGTTGAGTTTCTCTTCCACTCACACCCATCGATCAAGAAGCGTCTGCAACATGCCGATGAGTTCGCGAGTCGTAGTGGCTATACAGCCAGTGCATCTTTAAGCGCGGAAAGTTGAGCGGCCGCATCATCAACTGAGCCATCGGGCATGGACAGCAGCGGTTCGTCCACGCCCATGGCCGCCCAACTGGCTAATTTATCTGCACATTCGCGTGCCGTCCCGATAATGGTGGTCGCCTCCAGTAGTCGTGGACTAACCGCCTCAACTGCTGATTTCATGCCCTGCTGCCAGCCCTCCTGCACAGCCAGCACATCCTCTTCAAAACCATTGCGGCTCAGCATCTGCGCATAATACACCCCCATCTTCCCAATATAATAGGCCAGAGGAGAGGCAGCTTTAAATGAGGCCGCCTGGTATTCGGCCTCGCTGGCACCATCGGGCAAAATGACGCTGGTAATGTAGGGAGCGATGGCCGCGCTGTGGGCCGGTCGATCCGCGGATAGCGAACCGGCATCTAGCTGCTCACGCAGCGATCCCCAGCGGGTCGCAGGCCAGTATACCGGCAAAACACCATCGGCGATCTCGCCCGTTTGAAAGACATTTTTAGGTCCCATGGCCGCGATATAGATCGGTAGATCTGGGCGCGTGGCTTTGAAACGCAGCTTGAAACCGCGCTCCAGCTGGAATATCTCCCCCTTATGCACCAGCTTCTCACCATGTAAAATAGTACGGATGATCTTCACGTATTCGCGCGTGCGCTGCAGCGGCTTCTCAAAGGACACGCCATGCCAGTGCTCGATCACCTGCGCGCCTGAGGGTCCCAGCCCCAGCAAAATACGGCCGCCGGAGCGCTCATCCAGCGTGGCAACCGTGCTGGCGATCACCGCAGGAGTACGTGAGTAAATATTGGCGATCCCAGCCCCGATCTTGATCCTCTTCGTGGCTCGTACCAGGTCAGCCATCGAGGTAAAGAGTTCGTAGCCCCATGATTCACCCAGCCAGACCGAATCGTAGCCCAATTCATCGGCCACACGTACCTTTTCTACCACCTGATCCCAGGCGGCCGGGAAATTGGGGGAGTCCGCCACCAGGCCGATGCGGGAACGATAATCGGGTCTATTGTGTCCGGCTTCATTGCCTGTTTCGCTTGTTGTCGTCATTGCTCGCGTCATTCCTTCCATAGTGTGATTTTGCATAATGCATATGGGTATACACATCTATTATAGCTCATGAAAACGCGACAATGTGAGTGTTATAGCGCGATGTGGACGCTCTGTTGCTCGGCGGCGCACACGCCGGCTAGCATGGTGCGGATATCCTGATAATCTTCATCCCGAACCGCGACCAGGCGCTCAATTTCTCCCATGCGCAGCAGAGCCGCCAGCCGGGGATCCTCATGCATGCTCAGCAGAACCTGCTGCATGCGTTGCTTGAGCGATGCGGGCAGGCGGCGCGTGGCAACAATCGGTGGAATCGTTGAGGGGCCGAGCATATCAATAACACGTATGCGTGAAGAGAGCTGTGGATTGCGTTGCAGAAGGACATCCAGCATGTGGGAATCGATGGCTGTGGCATCCGCCTCTCCCTGGAGCACCAGCTCCAGGGATTGCAGATGAGAGCCTGAGCGGATCGTCTTTGCGAAATAGTCAGCCATCTGCTGCAGCGGCAGCAGACTATACTGCACCAGGTTATAGCCGGAGTGAGAAGTCTCTTCGTTATAGGCCCACCTCTTCCCTTTAAGGTCTGCAAAATTCCGCGCAGCACTTTCACGCCGCACGACCACGTCCGAAAAGTATCTGGGCTGCCGTTGATAGCGCTCCGGCAACAGTACAGGCGCCGCCAGCAGCTCAACTGGATCCTCAGGAGTAGCGTGAGCGCGTACATAGAGTAATCCGCATAGGAAACCAAAATCAATCCGTCCGTCCTGAAATTCATCCAGACTGTGTCCGGTGTTAAAAACAACCTCCATGCCCAGTTGCTGGCCGACATAGGAGGCGATAGCAACATAGGTTTCCTGCAACAACGACGACAGAAAATTGGCACAGCGCAATGTAGCCAGACCATGTTCTCCCACTGACATAAACCATCCTTGTCTACTGCTTAATACATGATCTCATGCATTTGAAAATTGTTTGTTTGATGATGAAAGGCATAGTGCTTGGATTTAAGCAGCTGCGGTGCGTTTTTTGCCAGCCCACCGGGAAAGATGCCGCTATGAATACGAATCCAATCGTAAGCACGCGGCGCCAGGTGATAGGCCGCATGCTGATGCATGTCGATGCCCTTCAAATTTGCCTTTACATCAAGGGTCTGCATCATTACCAGGTTATACCAGCGCCCGGGTCGCAGCTCCATAGATGAATAGGCCAGCAGACCCGGGATATGCGTAAGCTTAGCCAGCATATGCCGGTCCGCCTGAGAAAGTTCCTCATTCAGAATGTCATCACTGCCTGTCTGACGCCCGCTAACAAAACCGACAAAAGAGAGCGTCTCCTGCTCATGTAACACCTGGGAACGATAAAAAACGATGCGATGCAGGCACGATTGACGCTCGGTAAGCTCATAAACCATAGGGCTCTTTGTCATGTCAACCTGTTGACTTGTCGTTAGTAGTGCAAGCTGTAACTGGCAAGCCATATGGCGGAGCACCATCAGATCAAGCCGTCCCTTCACAACTTTGTTGACGGTCAACAAATCAATCGTATCTACCTGTATGGGCAAAGCATATTGTAACATTTGATACATCCTCACTATCTAACCGGGTAACCTGAAAAATGGTAAAAAATCTAACATACAAACATACAAAAGAGGGCTCATGTCTATAAGCAAATTAATACAAGCAAATTATAGCAAAAATCGGAGTCAGGCAGTATATCCTGGTAAACGAGCACTACAGGGAATCGGCAATAGGCCAGCTGCGAGATGCGCTTTCTATTTCTTCCAAAGCGCCCTATATAGTGGAGATGAGCCAGAAGTGTTTAGCAACAGTGAGGGCAACACATAGACATAGACATAGAGGAGCAGGTAAAAAAAGAAGAGTTTACAGGGACAGAGGATGTTGCGACATGCTGAGAGGCCACTTTGGTAATCGCCAGAGATGACGATAAGGAATGATATTGTGTTGCCATCTTAATACTCCAGATCTATGTGTTACAAAAGTTACTTTTTTGTTGCATTAAGTAACTATCGTTACACTGATTGTAGTCGAGATGGAACCATCCTGTCAATAGGTGGGTTCACTATATTCCTATGGCATTGTTATACAGCCACAACATGGATGCCCGGGCACCGGGTCGCTTCGCGACAAAGCCAGGGCAAGCCTGGTACCTACAACAAGCCTGGTATGCGGCGGAGCACCGGTCGAATACTGAATCCCTGCACTAACAGGGTGAACAATACTACTATGTAGGTGGAAAAAATCAGGGCGGTACGGTGTGGAACATTGGTAGGCAGAGCCAGTGCTAATGCCAGCGACAGGGCTCCCCGCAAACCACTCCAGAACAGGATAAAGCGCCAGGCGTGCAGGCGCTTGCGCAATTCACCGGCGAAGGGGAGCGGCAGAAGCAATATCATCACATAACGTGCCACCAGGACCGCTATGACCACCACGCTGGCGGCCAGCAACAGATACATCGGCTGACCAATGGCGAGCAGGCCAAGTGGATTGAGCTGGGCGCCGACCAGCAGGAAGAGCAGAGCATTGGCCAGAAAAGCGATCATGCTCCAGAAGTCATCAACCACCAGGCGCGTCTCTTCAGACATGCCTTGCTCGGTACAATAATTGCTCATAATCAGCGAGGCAACGATGACAGCCAGGATACCAGACATATGCAGGGCATCGGCCAGCAGATAGACACCATACGCGGTAACGATGGTCATAGTCATTTCGATCAGGTGATCGTTGACCTGCTTGACACAGCGACTGACCACCAGTCCACACAGAGCACCGACCAGTATACCGCCCCCGGCCTGAAGGATAAATACACCGATACCACGCAGTACGGCGGCACCCAGCGATACCTGCTGCCCCTGCGCCACCAGTAAGACGATGGCCAGAAAGACCTGGTAGAGCGCGCCCGCCACACCATCATTAAACAGGCTCTCGCCCTCGATCAAGATCGAAAGCCGCTCGTTTACCCTGAGCTGCCTGAACAGTCCCAGCACCGCTACCGGATCGGTCGGTGATAAAATAGCCGCCAGTAACAGAGCGACCGACCAGGACATGCGCGCGAAAAAATGGAGTGGAAGTGCTATCAATGCCAGTTCCAATAGCAGTCCTGGCACAGCCAGCAGGAGGATCGGCACCCAGTTCTCGCGCAGCAATCGGAGAGAGATCGACCAGGAACCTTCAAAAATCAAGGGAGGCAAAAAAACAAAGAGCACCAGTTCTGGCGAGAGGTGAAAGGCCTCAATATGCCCGAACAGACTGATCAGCAGGCCGACCAGCACCAACCCCAGCGTATAGGGGACCGCGAAGCGCCTGGAGATAAAAATTACCATCAGCGCGATCAAAAGGAGAACTACCAGCAGGCGAACAACGCTTAATATTTCCATCCATACATAATCCTTATTAAAGCTGTGTATTAATATAGCAAGCGACAGCTAAAACATTCCCTCAAACTATATCATATACACATAGAGATGCATGGCAAACGTCTGATACGCAAAATGATCGCCTGCGATACGCCTGGGATTTCGCATCCGCGCACCCACTGCATCTACACACAACAAGTGCGGCCACGCAAGTGACCGCACATTTTTTTACTCCCGAGGAGGGTTCACTACTTTACGATCACCGTTACCGGTACATCTATAACATACATGGGGCACATCTGGCCGGGTTTGCACATGGCCCGGCTGGTGAAATGGAGATCCACCGTGCCTGTATTCCGGGCGGTAAAGCGCCAGACGCAGGTTTTATCGCTCTTGGACGCATAGCCAGCAGGCTTCTGCATCTCCAGTTGAGCTGGTACACTCCTGGGTCCAATCCACTTTTTCCCGAATGGGAAGCTCAGATCAATAATATCACCTTTATGCGCGTTCACCGTCGTTCCGGACTGGCTCTTCACGACTACCGATTGATTGGCCTTTGGAGCATTACTGACCACTGCATCGCTGGGACACCCCTGGCTCGTCCCATACCCGGCAATACTGGTTGGCGTCGGTGTAGGTTGATGTCCGGTCGTTGGCGCGCTTCCAGCATTAGTTGATTTGCTACCACTACTGCTGTTACTATCAGTATTGCCACACGCCGCCAATACAACCAAAAGCATAATCATTACAACGCCGAATACACCCACAGTCCGTTTACTTTTATGAACATGCATTCGCATAATCGACATAGAAAAACTCCTTTTCTGCAACCAACCGTACTTGATTGAATAGCCATTCACAGCTATGACGTTGCCCCGGCCATAAAAGTTCCGCTCATTGTCGCAATCATAAGCCAATACGTTCTTTGATCTCAATTAGTCGTTAAGTACTATATACGTTTAAGTTTATTTGTATGCCGTAAGTCACATCACAAACCGATCATAAGCTGGTTTATCCTCCACTTTTAACTATTCCCTCAGGCCAATTTAACACATGCATAACAATCACTTAATCAAGCTCATACATAATCGAGTTAAAGCGCAACAATAGGCATGCAACCTGTCAGGAACCCGATAACGAAGCAGGCATCCCATTGTATCCTCTCTGAAAAAGAGACGCATACACAGGAAGCTCTCTATTGTGAGCATCCGTTTTTGAATGTGATGCGCATTAAATATCTATATTTAGTAGAAACACATACAGATTAAAAGGGTACTTTTTATGCATTTAAACGTCTATACCCATCATGGTAGAGGAAAAACCAGGATACCCTCACAGGCTGTTGCGCGTGGCGTTATACCTTTTGCGGTACTACTCTGCATTGCACTGCTATTGACGGGATGCGCAGGTACGGATCAGCAAACACAGCAACTGAATGGGCAACTTAAAATTAGCGGATCGACGGCGCTACAACCTCTGGTCCAGGTGGCGGCAAAAACATTTATGGACCTGCATCCTAAAACCCACATTATCGTGAGTGGAGGTGGCAGTAAAACCGGTCTGCTCAATGTCTTTCAAAAAAAATCTGATATCGGAGACTCGGACATCTATGCCGATCCAGCTATTTATCCCGATCCGAATATGACCGACCACATTATTTGCGTTACACCGTTTGTAATGATTGTTCATCCAGATATTAATATTACATCTCTAACGAAAGAACAAATTCTCGATATTTTTTCGACCGGCAAAATCACCAACTGGGACCAGATCAAAGCAGGTCTGAACCAGCCAATCCACCCTATTATCCGTCCATCTACGTCTGGTACCCGCGATACATTTCGTAAATACATCCTTGGTGGTGGCGATGAGAAAGGTACGCTGCTCAAAGTCGATGATACCCAGCAGGTCGTCAATACAGTCGCCAGCACCCCTGGGGCGATTGGCTATATCGCGCTGTCAGCCCTTAAACCGACCGTGAAAGCGATCGCGATCGACGGTGCCAGCCCAACTGCCACCACCATTAGCAACGGCAAATATAATTACTGGTCATATGAGCACATGTATACACTGGGGGATAACCTCCCGCTGATGAATGAATTTCTCAATTTTATGACCAGCACTACAGTACAGCAGGAGGCCCATCAGCTACACTATATTACCATTGATGAAATGAATCTGAATCAAGCAGATGTCATTCCCGGTAGCCATCCACAACAAGAAGCGCTCGCATTCTCTTCCTTCCATGAAAGCGAGGTCAACCGCCGTGAAGCGTATGCATAAGCCAGATTCGACAGTCAATACACAAATGGAAAAAACCATGCCTGACACATCACCAACCTATAATGGAAAAACCATCCCTATTCGCCCTTCACTCAGACGTGGAGGCACACTGTTAATCGATCTCCCCATTGGCGCTCGTCTAACGCTCGGCTTCCTGGCCGCCGCATTGATCGCGGCCCTGGTAACCGGAGCCACCGGTCTGCAGCGTTCACAATCCCTGAGCAGCCAGGCGGAGTTCTACCGCAGTATCTTAACAGCCAACACCAATTTAAACACCGGTAGCCAGTATTTACAATTGATGAAGACCGAGACGCAGTCGATCCTGGCGTTGTTGCAAACTCCACAGCCTTCAAATGAGACGCTACAAAACGAAAAAGATGCGCTCAAGAGCCTGGTTACGCGGTACGACGGTCTGCTCAATAATTACGTCAATAATGATGTGCTCGCTAAACACCCGGAACAGCAATCTATCCTGGACGTTATCGATTCATCAAACCAGCTCACCCATCAGCAAATAGTCCTGGTGGGTAGTGCCCAGCGCACCTGGAACATACATAAGACAGCGTTGAACGATATTTCGCGCTACTTTGACCAGGGCGATATAGCCAGGGCGAGGTACCTGGAGCAGGTGCAGGTTGAACTGACCAATAGCGATGCGACCAGCGCGCTACGCGCCTTGATTCAGTTTAATGTGCGCCTGACGGATTCGATCAATAGCGCTGAGACAGTTGAGTTCCAGGATCAAGTTATCTTTACTATTATTGGATCGATCATCGCCTTTATTTTGATTTTGATTATCGGCCTGGTTATTTCGGGCACGCTGGTACGCAGGCTACGCCAGTTGCGCAATGTAACGCAGGCAGTCGAACAGGGACAGTTCAATCGGCGCGTGAATGTAGTTGGACGTGATGAGATCGCCGACGTTTCAGGATCAGTGAATGCGATGCTGGAAGCCATTGTGGGCCTGTTGGATGAGACACGCAACCAGCGTGACGCGCTGACCAACGCCGCCGAACATCTCTTTACGGATATGCGGGTCGTGAGCGCTGGCGACCTACGCATCAACGCACCCGTCAGCAACGATCCAATCGGTATGCTGGCAAACGCGTTTAATTTTACGGTAGGTCGTTTCCGCCGCTTTGTGCAGCGTACCCGCACGACGGCTGAACAGCTTGATGTGATAGCGCGCCAGCAGACGGAGCGTTCAGAAAGCTTTACCCAGGCTCTCCTGCAAGTCAAAACCACAAATAACAAAGCTCCCCTTATCGTAGATGCCGGAAAAACAGATCCCCGAGGAAAATCTAACGCGTCGGAGAATCTTGAGAGTCAGCAGGTAGAGTTGCTGACCCAGTTGCGCCAGACGCGCGAACTGATGCGCCAGGTATCCGATGAGGAGATCTTGCAACGCATTCAGACTATTCTGAAGATAGCTGAACAGTCCTCGCATGCCGTCGAGCGACTTACCAACTTCCCAAAATCGGTCAGCACATCCTATGCAAAGGTGGATGAACTGCGTCAGCAGTTTAGCGATGACCTGCAGTTACTGGCAAGCTTGAATAAACGTATAACGCAGGAGATGCAGATCTCACAGCACAATACTACCCGGGGCTTCCAGGAACTGGATAAAGAGATGTCACAGATTACCGCTCGGGCCCGCCTGCTCAAAACACAAGCCGGCCAGGCGGCTCCCACGGCGGCTAATGTGGAAGCGATACAGGAAGTGGTCAAATACAGCACCCAGTTTGCCAACGACGTGCATGCCCTCGCCCGCCAGGTAAGCCAGATGGCTCAAGAGATTCGCACCGGCATCGTGAGCTTCCAGTTGGACACCGTTGAGAGTGGCAGCACCATGGCCCCGCTTCCACAGCCCGGTTTTTCAAATCCCAGCCTGGGTCCAACGCCCCAGGGACAGGCCAGTCCGAGTATGCCCGGGCGAAAAAATAGCATGGGACTATTGGAAACGCGCTAACTACGCTGAACTCACTTGAGAGGGACAAACGCAGTGGGCCCCTGGTAAGTCAGGGGCCCACTGCGTTTGTCCCTCTCAAGTGGGGAAAACATCAGGCGACGCTGATCAACATGGTCAGAAGCTCTTCTGCGTCCTGCAGAAAGCGCCTGGGAGACAGTATCTGGTGTACCAGTCCCAGAGACATCGCGTCGGCCGCATTTAAAGGCTCAGAGCGTTCTAGCAGGTGTTGTGTTTCTGTCTCACCAACCAGGGCAGGTAATGCTGTCGTCAACGCGCGGGGGAAGAGACTGTGACCAGGAACCGGCAGACATAGCGTCGTATCGTCACGCGCAAAAATAGTGCCACACAAAATCGCCAGTTCGCAGCCAGCTCCCCAGGTAGCGCCCTTGATTAAAGCGACGGTTGGAATCCCCTGCGCCTGCAAGGCTTCCAGGGCAAGCTCGATCGCGTGTGCCGTATCTGCGAGAGCCTGATTGTGCGCGATCGCATCATCTGGTAGATCCAGTCCAGCACAGAATGCTTCTTCACCCATTCCGGTTAGTACGATGAGACGCGGAGGTTTGTTGCGTGCCTTGAACAAGGCTGCGGAGAGCTGCTCAAGCATCGCTGCGGTCAACATATTTCGAGGATGTCTGTCAAGAATAAGCCAAAGAATGCCATTGCGTTGACGGACATGTATATCCGACATGAAATACTATATCCTTAATAGTAGGTGACTTGCCGCGGCACGCGAAAGATAGCACCGGACGGCACGTGCATTGATCACACACAGGCGGTATTTTTGATATTACCATATGCAGAGTAATCGCTGCTTATGGGTAAAGTATATCTCTACATACTCAGAAATTCAAGCACGTCCTCAGACAAAAAGAAAGAACAAGATCGCTTATGAGGTAGGGTTGCGATCTTGCTCTTATCCACATTACGACAGGGCAGGTTAGCTAGCCCATAATGATACGAACATAGTTTTGTGTTTCAGCTGGCAGATACGAGAGCCAGGCTGCGCCACCGGCTGCGACCGCATTGTCAACACTGCCGGAACCGGCATTATAGGCAGCCAGAGCCTTGGCATAATCTCCGCCATACTGATTTGAGAGATTGGACATCATACGAGCGGCTCCGTACAGGGCATCAACGGGATCATAGGGGTTAACACCCATGCCCGCGGCTGTCGAGGGCAGGAACTGTGCGATACCCACTGCTCCAACGGGAGACATAGCGTAAGGGTTAAAGCCGCTCTCTTGATTGATCTGGCGCACAAAATAAACCGGGCTGATACCATATTTCATCGCGGCCTGCTGCGCGATAGCCACATACTGGCTCTTAGGCAGGTTGGTGGTGTCCAGAGTAGGGGGCGCGGCCACAGGATTCGCCTGTTGTTTAGCCTGTGCTGGTTGCTGTGGCTGGGCTGCCGGCACCGGCACGGTACGGCCGACCGCGAGGTCAAAATTCTCTTGCTGGGTCTGTGCCCACTTAACGGCACTATCAACCAGCGGCACCCCACTCTGACCACTGCCAAGCGGTGTCATGGTAAGCATGGTAAACATCAATACGGCGAAGGTAGCCAGCATGACCAGACCATGACGCACACGCAGGGTGAGTCCATGCTGCTTTCCCTGCTGGAGACGCAGTGCTTCGGTATCACGTTGCCGTTTTCGATCACCAGGAATAACGATTGGCTGCCTTTTCCCTTGCGTCAATGGCTGCTGTATGGTGGCATGTAACGCTAGCACCAATGATTGCGTGGTCTGCGCATTCTGCAGCACGATAGGGGGATAATTATCGGTATGTCTTACCTGCAGCGCGGCTGTTTGCTCGGTGGTGGTCAGACCCGGAAAGGCATCGGTCTGAAACGTGGATGTGGCAACCTTCCCCGGGACCGGAGTCATCATTGCGACATCGGGGATGCGCGATCCTGACTGTTCAGCGTCATCGCTCTCCCAGGACCGCAGAGAATTAAATTGTGGCATTAAACCCTACCTCATACAAAATATTTTTTTTGTTGCTTTGCACTTATTGCTATTTGTGAGTCTAACTAAATAAACCGAGCCCCGTCAATTCGTCGTGCACCTCCTAGGCCAAAAGTCATAGAAAAATATGAATAGATCTTAACCATGCACCATCCCCAGATTATGGGGATGGTGCATGGTTAAGGGGAGGTTGAGCGCTCCCGCTCGGGCGTCCGCATACGCGGCCGCACGAGGATATATATGTATGGCGAGCGGAAGGTGCGCAAAGCGCACCTTCCGCTCGCCATACATATATATCCTCGTAGGTACCAGGCTGCCCTGGCTTAGAGCCCGCGCTGCGCGGCAGCCAGGGGGTTAAGCGTGGCGGGCGACGTAGCTGAGTTCCGGAACGCGTTCGGGGAACTGTTCTTTGCGGCGCTGCGATTTGCGTTCGGGCTTGCGCCAGAGGCGCGCGGGCACATAGGGCTGCATAGCGCGCAGGGCGTTAATATAAACCTGCTGCTGCTCGGTGATGACCCGGTTGGGACCCAGCGACCACCATTCGGATGGGGTAAAGTAGGCCGATACCTCCGCTTCGGGGCCACTCTTTCCATACCATTGAATCAGGTGCAGGTTATCCGATTGTGCTAACCAGACAGCCAGGTCGATTAGGTCTTCGTTTCCGGTCAGGCGGGCCATGCCATAGACTTCGCCCATGAGTTGGAGGATCGTTTTCTGGGCCTCGTTTCCCAGGAAAAACTCCATCCCTCCGCTTCCCGCCCAGGTGGTGGGATATACCGGTAAAGGGAGATAGTGTGGCTGTGCGCGATAGCGTTCGATGAGCTCGCTGGCGGTATAGGTGTCCACATGATACCGCTGTAGCTCTCCCGGTAGGGCGCGCATAAAGTCAAAGATACCGCTATCGCGCCGATGATGCTCACCAAAGGTTTCAAAGTCCCACCCCAGCAGCAACAGGTCACCACGGGTATGGGCGATCCAGTTCGCGTAGGTGTCAGCATACAATGGATACCCACCCCAGCTGCGATTGGAGAAACGATAGCCGACATCGTCACTGAGCTCAAGGTGCCGCGTCAATAGATAGGGACTGCTGTTACGGGCTTCGCGGGCGGCCCCCGCTTTGCGCACCGGGCGACGGGCGCGTTTATTCTCTATTGGTAAGGCATAGGGAGCCTCATCACCATGGCGATAGAGGTGGGTACTCTCGCGCCAGCCCATTACCCAGGGGCGCCCATCCATCAAGGCACCATGAAATCCGGCCATGTCCAGCGCATCGTAGAGCGAGGCTGACATGCACATCTCGGTGGTATCGGTCACCACTGGTCGCTTACCAAAGATGGTCTCCAATTCCTGAGCCATCTCTTGCATCGAGGTAACGAAGGCGGGCATGTCCAGTAAAAAGAGGAAACTATGGTATGGTTCAACCCCAATCAATTCAACATTTTCATGCGCCACCAGTTCCCGGAAAAGGTCCAGCAAGGCGCTATCCCACGTTTCCGCCTGGCGTATAAAAGAGAGAGAGAAGCCAATCGAAAATTTCATTCCCTGACGCACCAGATCCAAAAACATCTGCGCGGCGGGATAATAGCTATACTGCGCCACTTTTCTAAAGTAGTGTTCATTCATTCGTTCGTCAAAGAGGCAATGGGCAATATCCTCGGGCGTGGCTCCGCGTGGAATGGGCTGAGCCGGTAACTTTAAGCGCCGAGGTTGGTGAACCACAGTGTAGATAGCCAGATCCGCAACCATACTCCTCATCCTCCATCCTTACAGCATCTCCTGGCAGCGTATTGGCCCGCCGCACGCATGCGCGCCGGGCCAATACAACAACGAGCAACCTCGTATTGGTAGTTAGTAACAAACGTTTACAGGTTATTATTGCAATGCTGGCGACTATAGCTTACTATGCATTATACCCGGCGGACTTGGAAGGAACGCGTACTTCCTGCGCCACCTGCTCATGCATATGAGACTCGGTCTCTACATCCATCATACTGCTGGGAGACAAAACAATATTCTGCTTACGCGCCAAGAACTCAAGTTTGCCCACCATGTTGTCAATGACGCGATCCCATAAGAATTGCCGTGCCGTCACCTGGCTGGCCTGGCGCATCTGCTCCTGCTTCTCTGGATGACGGCGCAGGTAGAGGAGATAGCCAACAATTTCATCGGGATCATCGGTCTCGGTCACAATAGCATTTTCAAATGAGACCGCGTAGTCCTCACCGGTCGAGCCGGTCACCGCGATCCCCTGGGCCGCCATCACTTCGAGCGCCACCAGACCAAAGGGCTCGTGTCCGCTATTGGCCAGCGTGGCATCGGCGGCGGCATAAGTGGTACGCACAAACTCCTCGGGCAGGAAGAAGCGCAGATTATAGATGTCGGCGGGACCAGCCTGCTCGATCGCGTCCAGACACTGCTCCAGATTGGGGCGCTGGGCCACAACATCCTGGATCTGCAAGCCGCGATTATAGGCATGGCGAAACACATCGGCTCCGTGAGGCTCAATGCCGCCACGTACAAACAGGGTCACCGGATGTCCGGCATCTTTTAAACGCGCCACAGCCTCGATAGCCATGATCCAGCGCTTATCGGGATCAAAACGGCCAATCTTGAATAGGAAGAAACGGTCAGGATCACCCCGGCGCGCGATGGCACGCAGACGTTCGACCGCCTGTGGATCAACTGGATTGAGATGACGGGTAGGGATACCATTGGGAATGACCAGAGGGTTAACACTCAACTCCCACATTTTGTGCTTCATGTACTTGCTGACGGTGCAGAGCGTGGTCACGAAATTCAGCCTTCCCCAGTCAATGCGGTTGAGGGACATCAGGCTGTTCAGGTTCCACAGCATCAAGACCTTTTGTCGCAAGCCAAACCAGTGCAGAAGATCCGAGGTGCGGCACATTACTTCAGCGGTATGCCAGTCCTCCCCCAGGATAACAACCGTCTTCCCCTCGGAGGCCGCGGGCCGCACGATATCACTAAAAATATGGTAAGGGACGCTTTCGTTATAATCGTATAGCTTCTGCTCTTCGCCGTCATATACCCCATTGGGATAATATTTGCTGACCCATTGCGACCAGCGCTTAAGGATCAAACGCCCATCCAGGCGATGCTCAATCGCTGGTTTATAGGGATCGCCGATATAAATAAGATGGGTGGTATATCCCTGTGTTGCCAGTGCTTCACTCAACTCGGAAACACGCGTGCCCAGACCACCCGCGGTAGAGTAGACATCGGGGCCTTCAAAACAGAGCAGGACAAAGAGCGTATTGGCTGGTGATATTGCTCCGTCTAATTTTATCATGATAGGTCATCCTCATTCTCTTAAGTTTTCTTGGTGGGAAGGAAAACATAGACACCTGTATGCGCCACGATCTCTGGTGTGCCTACTTCTATGTACTGGATAGACATGAAGTGCTTCTACTTGCAGTATACAACATAATAACATGTACGATTTCGCCCAAACGCATGTATACAACAACCGGTTTCAACCTTTTCTTCTCGGAGAGGTAAGGTGGCACAGGTGTTAGCATGCGCGGCCGCCCGGAGTTTTAAATAGTTGGAGCCATAGTACAGGAGGGTGCAGCTGCACCCTCCTGTACTATGGCTCCAATTATTTAAAACCTGGATTACATCTTCCTGTTATGGTGTGCCCGAGGTGGACGGTGTAGACGACACATTTGGATTTGGCAATGCACCGGTCACGGTCGGTGTTGGCACCGGAGCCGTCGTTGGTGTTGGCACCGGAGCCGTCGTTGGTGTTGGCTGCGGCGCCGTCGTTGGTGTTGGCTGCGGCGCCGTTGTTGGCGTTGGCTGCGGTGCCTGCGTCGGCTGCTGGGCCGGGGGCGCCTGCGTCGGCTGTTGGGCTGGGGGCGCCTGCGTCGGGGCCGTTGATGGTGGAGCATCAGTCCAGTTCGTCACATAAAGGGTCAGGACTTCTCCATCTTTCAATGTTTGGCCAGCTTTTGGATCGGTTCGGGTGATAATGTTGGCATCCCGGTTAGGATCGTGCGGATCGCGATCATCCTGCTGGGGCACAAACTGGATTCCCAGATTATTCAGTTCAGTCTTTGCTTCATCCAAAGACTTGCCAATCAGATCACTGGGCACTGCAATCGCGCCAGACAGCTCAACCTGAATTGTCGTACCCGGACGGGCATAAGCGCCAGCCTCCGGCGACTGCTTTGTAACCTTGCCGGTAGTAGCACCACCTTTGGCTATCAACTTAAAGCCCTTGGACTTCGCCTGCTGCGTGGCCTCCTGGAAGTTCAAGTTTTTCAAATCAGGAACCTGCACAGCCTGAACAGCAGTTGACGTGCCGCTGTTAGAATTGCCGGACGGGAATGGCAGGAAATGCAGTTGACTGGCGAGATAAATGCTGAAAGCGAGTAATAAGACCGTTGCCGCCAGGATCAGGACGGTAACAATGCCAGCCATACGCGTATCCCGCTGCTCACGTACCACACCGGCGGGCCGGCCACCCAGAGCATCGCGCTGAATAGGCCGGGTCGAGCCAGAACCCATGTCACCCATGGTGCTCATAGGTACTGGACGTGGCGGCTCCATCGCGGTGGTAGCATCATTGGGATCAACCGCCGAGGAAGCATATCCTTGATCGGCCTGTAGCACGGTCGCGGCGCCATTCTCAACGACGCCATTAGAGCCCATTGCGCTCGGCGACATCTGCTGATTGGGTGACGAAATCTGCGCACCCGGTCGCGCGGCACCATTGAGATAACCAGCCGCCGCTGGACCCACCAGTGCCCCCACGCCAGGATGAGGACCTGACCCATTGCCTGGTAGCATATTAGCAGCCTGCACGGTATCCTTATCCTCTTCACCCAACAACTCCAGGGCGCGGGCCAACATATTACCATCCCGGAAACGCATCTCAGGGATCTTTTCCAGGCAGCGCAAAATAATCTCTTCCAGCGCTGGCGGAACATTCGGGTTCAACTGACTGGGAGGCATCGGGACATCCTGAATATGTTGCATGGCAACCGCGACCGGGGTATCCCCATCAAATGGGGTACGGCCGGTCACCATCTCATACATAACAATGCCCAACGCATACACATCGGCCGCAGGGCTAACAATCTCGCCCTGTGCCTGCTCTGGCGCGTAATATTGAACGGTACCCAGTGTCATACCGGTCGTGGTTAAGCGCTCGGCATTAATGTCTTTGTACACACTGGCAATACCGAAATCAGTTAATTTAATGGAACCATCGCGCCCCACCATGATATTCTGTGGTTTTACATCGCGATGCACAATACTCCGACGATGGGCCGCTCCCAGACCAAGAGCGACGTCGTGCGCGATAATGACGGCTCGATCCATGGCGAGCACACCCCGCGAGCGCAGGTAGCGACGTAGATCTGCACCTTCGACCATCTCCATGACAATAAAATAATTGCCATCGCTCTGGCCATAATCGTATACCTGCACAATATTCGGGTGCTGTAACGAAGATGCAGCCTTCGCCTCCCGCTGAAAGCGCGTCACAAACTTTGGGTCGGTACTGTAAACTTCGCGCAACACCTTGATAGCTACGGCCCGGTCCATGCGCATATCACGGCCCCGATAGATCGTAGCCATACCACCGCGCCCGATAGGGTCTTGTATTTGGTATCGCTCACCCAAAACTTCGATTTGCATAGCTCTCCGCACTGTTGGGCGACCTTTTACAGTGCCCCTCCCTTGTTTATTGGACCATCATTAGTTACTGTCACAGCGGCATCCAGGTGGTTATGCTAGTGAATGCCGCCACCTCAGATGTTCCAGAATGAAAGCCAGTTAAGTCTCAAACAAGGATTTACGCATATCTCAACCAGAGACGCAATGTGACTCGCCAGCATCAAGTTGCCAGAAGACCTCTTCCCATAATCTAGAAGAAGGCAAAACGCATTGCGCCACTATTTTAACTTATTCTACGTCAGAATGGAACACTCTGCAGGAAAGTAGGAGTTATCCCTCGGTGAAAGGGCTTCAGCCTCCTTCTGTTCGATTGTAACAGGTCCACCCATCCATTTATTCATGAATTTTCATTCCGCCGAGTTACCAATATGGGCAGTACCTGGTGTACGTTCATCTCCCATACGATGGGTTATACGCAAGGCATCCATGTGTTCCAGTAGAGGCAAAATATATTTACGAGTTGTTTCTAACACATCGCGTGCCTCTGCCACGGTTATTTTACCATGTTCATGCATATAGGCCGCGAGTTTTGAGAGTGCTGTACTATAAGCGGTATGGGAAAAAAGGATACCGTCACCTATTTTTACCAGCTGGCCCTGTTCAATCAGGGCGCTGACCACATCGGTGCCTACCATCGCCTCCGCCTCGCTACGTACAGGAGGCGTGTAGGGACGTTCGCGAAAAAGTCGTAATAGCTGGTCTACCTGTTGCTGCTGGGCGGCCGTAAAATGTGGTTGAAAGCCAGGTATCCTGATTAAGCCACCAGTTCGGACCAGCGCCGACCCGGCCCCTCTGTTTTCTACACTCTCCAATAGACCATTTTCTTGCAATCGCGCAAAAACCTCAGTCGCCAGGCGGGATTGAAGACCCAGGCGGGTACGCCATTCCTCTTTGGAGATTCCGCTACGCAATGGATACTGTTGGTGAAATTCCTTCACAAGGTGGAGAGCCTCGTCAGTTAATGTCTCCCATACGGTTTGTGCGAACCAGTAGACGCCAACCTTATACACTCTTCCTTCTGATAACAACGACTCTAGTATCTGTTGCGTCACATCCGGCGCTAAATTAGACTGCTTCGCTATCTCTTCGAATAGATAGCCAGAGAGACCGGATGCTACGTGGGCTGTTTCTCCCCTGGAAGGCTTGCGGCGCTCCAGGCTGGCCAGGACCAGCTCTTCAGGGGTGGCCTGCATCAACTGCTCCAGCGTTGAAAGCACTGGTTTCTGAAAACGGCGATGGTAGCGTGGCGTAACGTCCACAATCTCACCACCGCCAATGGTGGCGCCCGGTGACGGAATGCGTACAATGAAACGATCACGCCGGGCAATTACTGCGGGCCGGCTCAACCGCATCTGCACCCAGGCGCTGTCCCCCGGTTGAAGCTCATCGGTATCTAACAGGCGAACACGCGCGGGTATCTCCTGCGAGCCAGTATACACGTCAACGGATGTATTGTGTAAGAGCGAACGACCGCTGTCGGCAAGGAGACGCAGCCGGGCATCAAAGAGTAATGTGGGCTGCAGTTGACCTGGTCGGGCAACCACATTGCCGCGTGCAAGATCACTGCGCGCTACATTGGCCAGATTTAGCGCCACGCGGCCACCCGGAAGTACCGAATCAAGTTGCTGCTTATGGGACTGCAAACCGCGCACACGCGATTTTATCCTCTGGGGGTAAATCTCCACTTCCTGCCCCACCTGTAATCCACCATCCAACAGCGTCCCCGTGACAATCGTACCAAATCCAGTCAGCGAAAAGACTCTATCAACTGGTAAACGCGGGCGGCCAATATTTTTGCGGGTGGATGCGGTATTCAACAGTTCATCCAGGGTCTTCAGCAGTTCTGGCAAACCCTGACCAGTATAGGCCGAGACCGCCAGGATCGGTGCCCCCGCTAAAATAGTTGGCTTCAGATATTCAGTAACTTCATCTCTAACCAATTCCAGCCACTCTTCATCTACCAGGTCCGCTTTGGTGAGCACAACAACTCCACGCGGTACCTGCAATAGATCGAGAATCGCCAGGTGCTCACGCGTCTGCGGCATGATGCCTTCGTCGGCCGCGATAACCAGCATGGCAGCGTCGATTCCTCCCACGCCAGCCAGCATATTCTTAATAAAGCTTTCATGGCCGGGCACATCTACAATGCTGACCTCTTGCCCACCGGGCAGTTTTAACCAGGCAAAACCAAGGTCAATGGTCATGCCACGCTCTTTTTCTTCCGTCAGACGATCGGGATCGATACCGGTAAGTGCTTGCACCAACGTAGATTTACCGTGATCTACGTGGCCTGCGGTTCCTATACAGCTCATGCTTTCCTGGTATATATAACTTGATAGACATTTACTCTTTCAGTATACCCCAGATGGGCCGTTATGGCTATGCAAAAGCGAGAGACGGGGTTCTGCCCGCCTCCTGCGGGCAGAACCCCTTACCGCAAGTTAAGTCGAGGGCCAACCTCTGTGCTCCCTGAGCGAGAGGTGCAGAAGGGCGGCCAGCCCTCATGCCGGGGTGTGGGCGAGCATGCTCTCCTTTCTCCTCTCGCGCCGCCTGCGGCGGCGCGAGAGGAGAAAAAAAGAAGTTTTGTGGGGACACCCCACGCCCCGGCAGGAAGAACCCTGCACCCCTTAAGCTGACGCCAATGAGGGGACTTGAGCATGCCCCCGGCATGCTCGCCCTGCACCACGGTTTTGGGAACTTTTTTCAAAAGTTCGGAATATCCCATGACACTCGTCCTGCAACGAGGTATAATAAAGGGACACACAAATGTAGCACCGTCAGACCAGTTGCAGCTTACCTTCCAGGGAATTTTTATTGATGAACGAAAAAATTCAGTCTGTACTCAAATCTCTTCCTCATAAACCTGGTATCTACCTGATGAAGGATGCCGAGGGCACCATTATTTATGTGGGAAAAGCTATCTCTCTCTATAATCGGGTGCGTTCTTATTTTCTGGAATCGACCGATCATAGTCCCAAGAACAGAAGCATGGTAGCTAAAATCGATGATATCGAGTTTCTCGTCGTGCAAAACGAGGTCGAAGCCCTGGTCCTGGAAAGTAACTATATTAAGCAGTATCGGCCCAAATACAATGTTTTATTACGCGATGATAAGAGCTATCCCTATATCAAAGTCGCCCTGACGGAGGATTTTCCACGTGTCTACCGGGTGCGGAGCTTCCACCACGATGGCAATCGCTACTTCGGACCCTATACGAACTCGGGGGCCGTCGATGCCACGCTGGATCTTTTAAATAAGCTGTTTGCCTTCCGCACCTGCCGTTATGATGCCAGCGTCTGGGCACCACCGGCCAAAGGCGAGCCTCCGACGGGCTGGAAACAGAAGCTGTTACCACGCCCCTGCACACAGTACTACATCCATCGCTGTACCGCCCCCTGCGTGGCCTATACAACGCGCGAGGAATATGACGCCATCATCAAGCAGGTTATCCTCTTCCTTGAAGGGAAACACGACGAGGTTCTCAAAGATCTACAGACGAAGATGGATAAGGCCGCTGAAGAGTTGAATTTTGAGGAGGCGGCTCGGCTGCGCGATCGTATTCAGGCGGTTGAACGCGTACTGGAGAAGCAGCGCATCATCAATACCGACGCCCAGGATGACCAGGATGTGATCGCGCTGGCCAGCGGCGATGACGAGACCTGCGCGCTGGTCTTCTTTTTCCGCGCCGGCAAACTGGTAGGGCGAGAATACTTCATCCTGCAGGGCACACGCGACAGCAGTCCCGGTGAGGTGATGGGCTCGTTCATGCAACAGTTCTATCAGAGCTCTCCCCATGTACCATCCGAGATCATCGTCGAGGTTGAACCCGACGATCGCCAGGTGGTCCAGAACTGGCTCAGGGAGAGGCGCAAGGGGTCCGCCACCGGCGGGAGTTCCGCCGTGACAATTACGGCGCCTAAACGCGGCGATAAGGTACAGCTGGTTAATATGGTGAAAAACAACGCCAAAGAAGTACTGGAACAGCAACGTATCAAGTGGTTGACGGACAGCCAGAAGACGCAATTTGCCCTGGAAGAGATCCAGCAGGCGATCAATCTGGAGACGCCTCCACGGCGCATCGAGTGCTACGATATCTCCAATACCCAGGGGACCAATTCGGTTGGCGCCATGGTCGTCTTTGAAGCGGGACGGCCCAAAAAGGAAGAGTACCGCCGCTTCAAAATCAAGCAGGTCGAAGGACCCAATGATTACGCCAGCCATCAGGAGGTGCTGCGCCGCCGCTTCCGCAGGGCCGCCGGGACCGCCACAACTTCGATCCCCAGCAGCCCTACAGATGATATCAGTGCGCCAATCGGCGAGACCGTTGATGAGATCATCCAGGATGGCGGCAATGAGGAGCTCCACCACGACTGGGCTATGCCGGACCTGGTGATCATCGATGGGGGCCGTGGTCAATTGAATGCGGCCCTGCAGGTCATGCGCGAGCTCAAACTGGATATCCCGGTCATTGGCGTGGCTAAAGAAGAGGGCTCTCACACCAAGCTCAACACGGCCGAAGAGATCTATACCCCCGTGTCACCAGAGCCGATTATCCTGCCACGCAATTCGCAGGGACTCTACCTGCTGCAGCGCATCCGCGATGAAGCCCATCGCTTCGGCCTCACCTATCACCAGAAACTGCGCTCCAATCGCACCTTCAAGTCGGTGCTCGACGAAATTCCAGGTATCGGCCCCAAACGTAAACAGGCGCTGCTCAAACACTTTGGCTCCGTTCGCGCCATCAGCGCCGCCAGCCTCGAAGATCTAACCGCCCTCGACGGTATGACACGCGACGCCGCCGAAAAGGTGAAAGAGTATATCGGGCGGATGGAATAGATTATGCGCGCCTCTTGTTCTATAAAACAGAGGCGCGCATAATCTATTCCATCCGCCCGGCGCAGCACGAATGTACGTTTCGGCCTTCGGCCATGACACTACGCGCCTACGGCGCTCACACGTATATTTTTATTGTTGTGTGCACATCGCGCAAAGCGCGATGTGCACACAACAATAAAAATATACACGCTTAGCTGAGTGCTAGCACTCGATGGGATCGATTGACAACTCGACTGATTCACTGTACTATTATTGAATAGGACGGCTATAGCGGTCGCCCTCTTTCTATACAAATTTATCTCATCAAGACACGCGAACCATGTGTGTTGGACACAGATGATCGCTGGAAAAGAGATCACCTCCTCCGTCCATCGACATACGGGTGCGATAAGGCGTGTAATATGCGTATTGTATATAATGCGTATAACGCAATTTTTTAAGAGGTGATTGGTATATGCCAACGTACGAGTATCTTTGTCAAACATGTAGCCACCGCTTCGAAACGTGGCAGAAAATGACCGATGAGCCTTTGACCGTTTGCCCGGAGTGCGGTAACCATATTCGCCGCGTCCTCTTCCCCGCCGGCGTCGTCTTTAAAGGTTCAGGATTCTACAAAACTGACTATAGCCAGACAAAAACGCTGGCCTCTTCCAATGGAGATGCCAAAAAGGCCGACAGCAACAGCGAGGGCAAAAGCAGCAGTACCGAGAGCGGTTCTTCTTCTGAGAAAAGCTCCAGCACCTCCGCTTCCAGCACGCCAGCCGCCAGCAAATAAGCTCATATTAAGAAAATGTTCAATGGCCATCATATACTGATGGCCATTCGTAATTTCAATAGAGGAAAAAGGATTATGGTAGAATCAGCCCTTGCCGCCATTCAGCGCCAGCAGATCGAGATCGCTGTCGGCGAACTTCTCCTGACATCGGACTTCTATATGCGCCAATCCATCGCCGAACGCATCCGTCACCTCATCTCGCACGCCGACCCCAGCCTGGACATCCATAGCTTCAGCGAAGCGGCCCAGGACGAGCTACGCGACCTCAACCTCCTGCCCGAAAATTAGGGATCCACCCTACCAATTCTTCAAATTCCTTTTCCACCACCATGGGCTCGATGGTGTAGGCCAGGGATATCTCCTCCTGCTTATCCTTATAGTGAACCCGGTAGCCGTTAATGATAAGAAAGGTGCCGCCCGGGCCATATTATTGAGGGGATGAGGGGACGCCACGGGTGGGTGCGAATGCACCCACCCGTGGCGTCCCCTCATCCCCTCAATAATAAAGTTCTGAGCGCCGCAGGCGCGTAGTGTCAGGGGCCGCAGGCGCGAATCTTCCGGCATTCAGACATATGCATAAAGAGGACGATATATTCTACAAAAGGAGGAGATAGAACGCATCTTCTCTCCCAAAAGTCATAACATGCATACCCAATTTTCCTATCAGGTAGGTATTCAAGGACAGATGCACGTCATACGAGTGTATACTGGTATTACACAATCCCTAAGAATGGCTACAATTATGCCGCTTGCAAGGAGACAGAGGTCATGCAGCTTCAAGGCGAAAAAACACAGGAACAGATTATTGAGGAACTACAACAGCAGGTAGATGATTTACGGGCGGAAAACCTCCTCTTGCAAGATCAGCTGGCACATAAAGAACAGTCAACGGCGATGATCGCACATGATCTGCGCGGCCCGCTTTCGCCGATTATGAACTATGCACAGATGATTGCACGTCATGCGGCCCCTTCTAAAGATGGCGCGAAGTTTTCTGCGCAACAACTTGGGAAGAAATATGCGGCTATCCAGCGCAACACCGGTATCATCATTGGTCAGGCACAACGTATGAGCCGCATGGTCAACGATCTACTCGACTCTTCTCATCTTGCCTCGGGCAAGTTTTCGTTAATCCGCGAGGACTGCGATATTGTACAACTGGTCAAAGATATGGTAGAACAGTTACGCCCAATCGCTCCTTATCATACATTTGTCGTTTCGGCGCCTGATACTCCGGTCATCGGATATTGGGACGGCGACCGCTTACAGCAGGCTCTAGGCAATCTGCTGGATAATGCCATCAAATATTCAGATGAGCAAACTACCATTACCGTAACGGTGAGCACAACCCGGGCGGGGGTGCGAGTTAGCGTCCACAATCAGGGGGCCAGTATCCCCTCAGCTGACATCAGCCAGCTCTTCCGTCCCTATGGGCGCCTGGCAGCCACCCGCTCTCGCCATGGTTCAGGCCTGGGCCTGTTTATCACGAAATCGATCATTGAGGCCCATAAGGGGAACCTGCAGCTGGAGCCCCACGATGAGGAGGGCAACAGTAGCGAGAAGGGGCGTGGAACAACATTTAGCTTCGAGCTGCCGCTCAAGTAGTATCCCCGCCTGCGGCGGGGAAGGAAAGAGAAAGAGAATTTGGGGACTTGAGCATGCTCCCAGCATGCTCGCCCAAACCCCGGCAGGAGGGGCTCACCGCCCCACCTGCACCTCCCCGATCTATGTTTGCGGCATTAATTCACATAATATGTTTTAGCGCAGGGTGTCGGGGACAGGCAGGAAGTCGAGCAGGGCTTCGACGGAGTGAACGAGCAGGTCGGCTCCGCGGCTCTGATAGAGCTCGATCTCCTGTGGCTTGACAACCATGGCGGCCAGGACCGGCGCTTCGGACTCTGCTCTATCGATTTTGTAGCGTCTGACCAGGTCGAAGTCGTCGGCGGTATCACCGATATAGAGGCCACCGCGACCATCTACCTGCTTCAGTGCGTAGCGCAGCGCCTGAGGATCGGGCTTGGCATACAGATCAGCCGGCACAATTACGTCCCACCAGCGCTGGCCGCTATACGCCTCCATGCGTTCGATAGCGCTATCAACCTCAGCGCCAATGCGTCCGGTAATCATGCCCAGATTGGCAACACCGGCCTGACGCAGCCGCGCAAAGAAATCAGGCGCGTAAAGCATCCTTTCATTCTGCGCATATCCTTCGGCCTGCGGCAGGTAGCGGGCGTCACGCCCAAAGCGACGCCGCAGTTCGCTGGCTCCCCAGTAGCACTCATTGAATACATCTACCACCACTTCGTAATCGGTCAGTGCCGTAGAGGGAAACACAGTTTCCACCCAGGCGCGACCGCTCTGACCATGCAGGGCGGCTTCATGGGCCAATACACCCCACTCCTGCGTACTACGCGCGGCCAGCTCGCTATCGCGCCACTCGCGCAGCCGCGCCGTGGCCAGTGCCGACAGCAGATAACACATATCCCAATCACTGTTAAAGCCGCCAGCCTGCTTGAAGATACCAATATCCTCCTGCGTCACCGGGGTCTCGTGCTCAGTGGAGTCCCATTGCAAACCATTTAAGGTACCAACAATATATGTAGTGACCGCGATGTTCGCGGCACGAAACGAGTTCACGGTCTCAATCAACACACCATCCACATCAAACAACAATGTATCAAATGGCTGGGGTACCAGCAGGTCCGGTCTTTTCCAGATCACCGGGGTCGTCATGATTATTCAGGCCCTTTCAACAAAGATGGCACCGCTCAAGCAGTGCCATGTATATGACAATCTCTACTGTTTCTTTATTGTATAACAGATAGGTTAAGAGAATATGTATTGTAGTTAGAGTACGCGGCTCAAGAAGTTGCGTGTACGCTCGTTCTTGCACTCGCCAAAGATCTGCTCTGGCGGACCCTGCTCAACGATCTGGGCCTGGTCCATGAAAACAACGTGATCGGCGACATCGCGGGCAAAGCCCATCTCATGGGTGACCACCACCATGGTCATGCCCTCTTCAGCCAGCTGGCGCATCACTTTGAGCACCTCACCCACCAGTTCGGGATCCAGCGCGGAGGTCGCTTCGTCGAAGAGCATCAGTTTGGGATTCATAGCCAGGGCGCGCGCGATGGCGACGCGCTGCTGCTGTCCACCCGAGAGCCGATGAGGGTAAGAATCTTCTTTGTTGGCGAGCCCTACTTTGTCCAGCAGCATGCGCGCGCGCTCAATTACCTCGGCTTTGGGCTGGCGCAATACATAGATGGGAGCCTCGATAATGTTTTCCAGCGCCGTCTTATGCGCGAAGAGATTGAAGCGCTGGAACACGAAGCCGATCTGCGAACGCATGCGCGCGATGTTAGCCTCGCTATCCTCAACCAGGCGTCCCTTCTCCTCACGGTAACCAACCAACTGTCCATCGATATAGATGCGCCCATCATCAATGCGCTCCAGGTGATTGAGGCAGCGCAGCAGCGTCGTTTTTCCGGAACCGCTCGGACCAATCACCACCACCGCCTGGCCGCGCCCTACAGAGAAATCCACACCGTTCAATACCACATTGGGACCGAAACGCTTCACAAGCTTCTCTGTGCGCACCATCTCGCTGGCCTGATTCGTCTGAGAGTTGTTAATCGTTGTCTCTATTGTCATTCCACTCCTCCTCAAACTTACCTGGCGGTCTGTGTACCAAAGCCAGTCAGACGTTTCAATGTACTCTTCTCCTGCGCGACCGCGACCGCGACGTTGCCTCGATCGGGATCGAAACGATTCTCGATCCAGCGCTGGATAAACTCCCAGATGGTCGTCAGAATGAGATAATAGATTGTAGCTACAATCAGCAGCTCAAAGGTAATAAAGGTCTGGGAACCATAGATCTGCGCGGTACCCGTTAATTCCATTACACCAATAACCGAGGCGATGGAGGTGGTTTTGAGCATATTGTTGAATTCATTTCCCAGAGGAGGAATAATGACACGCATGGCCTGTGGAACAATAATACGGCGCATCGCCAGGCCATAACGCATGCCCAGCGCCTTGGCCGCCTCCATCTGACCCGTATCCACCGAACCCAGGGCGGCACGAATGATCTCAGACATATAGGCGCCTTCATTCAGCGAGAAGGACACCAGTACACAGGCATAGGCAGGAAGGAGCGCCTGTGGAAAAACCTTTGGCAGACCAGCCCACAGTAGCAATACCTGAACCAACAAAGGACTGCCGCGAAAGAACCAGATATAGGCACGCGCCGGCCACACCAGAAATGGATATTTCGATGTACGCATAAGTGCTAAAAAGAAACCCAGTACAATTCCTATCGCCTGCGCGACAACCGAGATCCACAATGTAATCCAGGCGGCCTGCAAGAAATAGAGGTTGGGATCCTGAAACAGATAGTACCAGACCTGGTCCCAACGAAACATGGCAATCCTCCTAAAAAACTATGTGCTCCTCGCCTCCAAAGATAAAGGAACTCATTGAGGCGAGGAGCGAGGGAGATAAAAGGCTTAACTTAACAGCACGGCTGCTCTCAAGCTACAGCGTTCTGTGATTTGATATAGGAAACCTTTTGCTGATCTGAGAAGCCCCAGGTTTTGAAAAGGTTATTGTATGTGCCATCGGACTTGACAGCATCAAACGACTTCTGCATGGCGGTCAACATCGAGCTATCGTCCTTACGAACGGTGATCCCATATGGGGCTGCGTTCACCACTGAGCCGCCAACCTCAAACTGTCCCGGGTTAATTTTGTTATAGTAGTCAGTAACGGGAGAGTCCTGATATGTGGCATCGACTCGTCCGTTTGACAGCAATTGTACCACATCTGTCTGTGACTGCAATACGGTCTGCTTGATAGCGGGTTTGCCAGCCTTCTGGCAATCCTTGGTACCGGCGTCCAGATCATCTTTTTCAACGGTTCCGGTCTGTACACCAACGTTGAGGCCACACAGATCGGCCACAGTTGTCAAATGTTTGGGATTGCCTTTGGGAACCAGCAGAGACTCGCCAGCATTGAAGTAAGGGACAAAGTCGAAACTCTGCTTGCGCTTATCGTTGATGGTAACGGAGGAGATCACCACATCGAAGCGCTTGTTTCTCAGATCATCAAAAATCGTATCGAAGCTGGTCTTCTGGATAACCACCTTTAACCCCATGCGCTGTCCCATGGCTTTGATCAGGTCGATATCGAAACCAACATAGGTATTGGTTTTGGTGTCAACAAACTCCATCGGCGTATAGGTGGTATCGCTACCAACCAGCAAGGTGCCGGGCGTCTTGAGATCGGTAGGGGCAGTGACATTGGGCTTGGCGGCAGGAGTAGGATTGCTAGCGGGTCCAGGAGTGTTGCCGGTTCCAGCAGAGTTGCCGCAGGCGGCCAGCAAAAACGACAAAAGAGATGCCAGTAAAAGCCCTGACAACGATAGGCGCCGGGCATAAGTACGGGTGGGAGATAGCATAGAATGGGAACCTCCATTTACGAAAATAGGGTGAATAAAAATAATTCACGTTCACCTCAATGACGATGTCAATGACGATGAAGATAAGGTAGTTTCAACCACTCAACTGTAGCTCTCGCAGCAACGATGCAGTTCTGGAAAACGAGAGAACACTCTCCGTTCAATCCGAGACACGTAGCTCTGGGATGACTGGTCCATATTATGTAATTTACGTTCAACTATAACCAGTATCTCACAAGAAGTCACGCCCTTATCCAAATCGCTATCGACAACGACCCTGCCTGTTTTTAATAAACAGACAGGGCCTGACGACAGAGGAGCGTACAAGCATCTACATAGCTAGATCTTATCAGCATCGGAAAAGCCATACTTCCGAAAGAGCGCGTCATACGTGCCGTCAGATTTTATGGCCTGGAATGCCTTCTGGACCGCGTTGAGCATCTCGCTGTCGCCTTTGCGAATCACCAGGCCACTGGGACCCGCGTTGATAGTCGGGCCGACCAGTTGGAATTGTCCAGGATTGATCTTGTTATAGTAAGCGGCTGATAGCGAACCCAGATAGATCACATCGGCACGATGATTGGACAGTAGTTGGATGACATCAGTCGCTGACTTTAATACCACATTCTTGATTTCTGGCTTACCAGCAGCTTTACACGCATCATTGCGTTTACCCACATCTTCCAACTGTATAGTTCCAGACTCCGTACCCACGGTTAAGCCACAGAGGCCATCGACTCCCTTGACACCTTTAGGATTGCCATTGGCGACCAGCAAGGAAGAACCCGCCTGCAGATAGGGCACAAAATCGTATTTAACTTTGCGCTTAGCACTGACATAAACGCTGGCATTAACGATATCAAAGCGTTTATTGTCCAGATCATTAAAGATCGTATCAAAGCTGGTCTTCTGGATATTGAGCTTCAGGCCCATATGGCTGGCTAGCGCACTGCTGAGATCAATATCGAAGCCCGCGTAACTATTCGTCTTCTGATCAATGTATTCCATCGGAAAATAAGTGGGATCGGTACCAACCGTAAACGTCCCGGGACTAAGCAGATCCTTGGGCGCGGCGACATTGGCTTTCCCGGAAGAAGAGGGAGCCGAAGGTGTGGTAGTATTTCCTCCCCCGCCTCCACCACAGGCAGTCAGCAAAAGCGAAAGTACGCTTAGAGCAAGTAATAATACAAAAGAGAAGCGCTGTTTAAATAAAGGTTTGGCTTGTACCATACAAAAAAGGGCCTTTCCAGATACAAAGAAATTCTCTGGCAACAGAGAAAAACCTTACTACCAATCACTGTAATAGTGTATGCGGGCTGCCTGCCATTTTACACAGATATACCAGTCAACGCGCGTCAGAAAACAGGCGCACAGAGATCAGTGATCGAAATAATAAGACTCCAGGACATAAACATCACCATTGTGTGCCTGCTTATTTCACGTACAACGTGCCCCAATAGTCACATATCGGGGTTTCTCACAAGCGAAAAAAGACCCACCACCATACCTGGCTTATCGAGAACCGAAGCGCGAACATTCCAGAGTAAGAATGCTGGTGTGGCGAAACACCATCAATGCTTCAGTAAAAAGAAATGGAAAATACGAATCAGGAAGACGGTTGTGTTTCGCTCACCAGAATTTCTGGAAATGCATGCTGCTCATCCAGAATATGGATCATGTTCCAGCCCTCCTGCGGTACAGCGCGCAAGGCCTGCTGCAATAACGAGAGGTGATATTTGATCACCTGTTCCCCCACGATACGACCACGCGCCTGATGCTGATCATACCTCAGACAGGTTTCGAGCGAGATATTAAAGAGGAACAGACAGGTGGTGTAGCGGTGACGGACCGCGAGATCAAGTAAGCGCTGGCGCGCCTCCACCTGCAGGGCGGTGCTATCCACTATCGTCAATCTTCCCTGAATCATTCTTTTATGGATGATGTAATGAAAAAGATCAAATGTATCTCTATTTACCTGCTGATTGGTCTCATCGTCACAAATAAGGGCCCGGCAATAATCGGAGGAAACTATTGAGGTCATGCGGCATCCCTGCTGCTGGTGCTGGGCCACAAATGTGCGCGCGAACGTGCTCTTGCCCGCTCCCGCTGGACCACACAGCACGATCAAGGTTCGCTCAGGCAGGTGAATTCGCTGCACCTGTTGCTCAGAATTATTTTCCATGAGAGATATACTCCTTCAGCTATCTGCTTTACATGCTCATAGATGCTATTAACCTTAACGCTCGGTACATAAAAGTTACGAGCACAGTCTATCATCATACCCAAATAATATAACCTGAACAATTCACAAGAATCTCCCCTTCTGGTTCAGAATACACCAAAAATGGCTCAGATTGTATCTTTATATCTCTGTGTTTTTCTACATATATCAAGCTCAGGTTTATAATAAAGATAGTGGATGGGTCTTGATGGATAGATGGAGGTGAAGCAATGCGTTTCTGGTTGGATATGTTTTATCGGCATTATCGATTTATGTTATACGTGCTTCTGGGCGGCGCCTGCGGAATTTTGATGATCCATATGATCCTGCTGCCGACAACAGGGTATTCATGGACGGACGATGAGCGACAGCAGTATGATCAATTCTGGCTCCAGCAGAGCGGACAGGATTTCCAGCAGTGGCAGATGAATGGTGTGATGGTGCAAAGCGGACTGATTCATGCCAGTGTGCAGATGCAGATGACACAGGCAGCTGTCTGCACCAGCGACGATATCGATGGTGGCTTCGCCAGCTTCAATGATCAGGCAGGATTGTGCCAGGGGCGAGATCCCTATCGGGCGGGTTCCTACGAACAGCGACTGAACTACTATAACGCGTCCTCTTTCTACTTTGGAACCCTGACATCGCCCATTCAGATATCTAGCCGACCAGTCACCACGCTGATTGCTTCATGGAACGCGACGACCCTGAAAGGGACCTGGATCGAAACACACGTGCGCGTTCTGGAGGGTCGGTACTGGACACATTGGTACCGTTTTCCAATCTGGGCCAGCCATACCGAGACGGTTACGCGTCACAGCATCAATGGTCAGAGCGATGTCTGGGGCAGGATCGATACCGACACATTCATCACCAGGAGACAGCCCGCCAACGCGTACCAGGTAAAGGTGATCCTATTCAGCACCAGCGCGAGGGTGAGTCCACAACTGCAGCGCTTCGGCGTGATCGCCTCTTATGATGCCAGCACAGCCCCCCTCATTCAGTCCGATCCAACCAGTCGAGGCATCAACCTGGCGGTGCCACAACGCTCTCAGATGCTGGCGGCCTATACCACACAGAGCTTCGGGGGGGGTGGTGAAGCCTGGTGCAGTCCTACCTCGACCAGCATGGTCATGGCCTACTGGGCTAACCAGTTGAAAAGGCCTGATCTGGCGCATACAGTGCCGGAGGTAGCCAGAGATACCTATGATTATACATATAGCGGGACCGGCAACTGGCCCTTCAACGTTGCCTATGCCGGAAATGCTGGCCTGACTGCCTTCGTGACCCGCATGTACTCGTTGAGCCAGGTCGAACAATGGGTCAAAGCGGGTGTTCCCATCATCATCAGTATCGCTTACCAGTCCGGCGAACTGGTCCATTCCCCCATTCCCAGCTCCAGTGGCCACATCATCGTGATACGCGGCTTCACCCACCAGGGTGACGTCATCACCAACGATCCGGCCGCGGCCTCAAACGAGGCCGTCCAGATCGTCTACCAGCGAGCCAACCTTCAGACCATCTGGCTCAAAGCATCGCATGGGACCGCCTATGTCATCTATCCCCAGTCCTGGCCCGTCCCAACCACGCAGCGTTTCACCTCCTGGTAAACCAGAGCATCATACGATCGTCTTCCCTTGAAGGAACGACAACGTTATGGGTCATCCCGAACTTTTTACTCATATCAAAAGTTCGGGATGACTCATAACCTCAACAACTGCAAAACACGTGGAAGCTATTCATTACAGTAGACATTTCGGTGCAGAAATTGATATACTACCGTGTGTGTGAAGCTCAGAGGTTTGCCCTCAAATAGCACCCTTTTCCCGCATTTACGCATATCCGGTCAGGGGTGCTCACACAACACGAGAAGCCAGTTGAGACCATTACGATAGATACTATTCATGGAATGCTGCAGGTAAACACATTCCACCCTTCAATAGAACACCGATTTTACCGAGGAGGATGTTGTGTCCGTTGAAACGACCTTAACAGGAACCGAAATACGTGCGCGTTTCCTGGATTTCTATGCCAGTAAAGGCCACGTAAAAATGCCTAGTTCATCTCTCGTGCCGCATAATGATCCCACAGTATTGTTGACCACCGCTGGTATGCAGCAGATGATCCCTTACTTCCTGGGCCGTGAGACTCCTCCTGCGGTACGCATGACCTCAGCGCAAAAATGCTTTCGCACTACCGATATCGATAAAGTTGGCAACCAGCGTACGTTGACGTTTTTTGAGATGCTGGGCAACTTTTCGGTCGGTGATTATTTTAAGCGTGAGGCGATCGCTTACGCCTGGGAATTTCTAACCAAAGTGGTCAATCTGCCAGCCGATCGCCTGCACCCCACGGTCCACCCTGATGATGACGAAGCGCCACGCTACTGGCATGAGATCGCTGGTTATGCCGATGAGGCTATCGTACGCCTGGATGAAAACTGGTGGGGACCTCCCGGAGCCTCGGGTCCCTGTGGTCCCGACTCTGAGATCTATTATGATCGGGGCGTCGAATATGGCTGTGGGGAAGCGGACTGTAAGCCCGGCTGCGAATGCGAACGCTTCCTGGAGATCTGGAATCTGGTGTTCATGCAGTTCTACCAGGACCTGGATGGCACGCGTACGCCGCTGCCACGCCGCAATATTGATACCGGCATGGGCCTGGAACGCCTGACCATGGTACTGCAGGGCAAGGAATCGGTCTTCGATACCGATCTCCTGCGCACTATTATTGATCGCTTTGCCCTGATTACCAATACTCCTTATGGACAGAGCGCGAAGAGCGATACATCCCTGCGAGTGATCGCCGATCATGGTCGCGCCCTTGTCTTCCTGGCCGCCGACGGCGTGCTGCCCAGCAACGAGGGGCGTGGTTATATCTTCCGCCGTATCCTGCGCCGCGCCGTGCGCCATGGTAAACTGCTCGGCCTGGACAAACCCTTCCTGGCAGAGGCGGCCAACACCGTCATCGATCTGCTGGGCGACCATTATACCGAGCTCAAAACCCAGCGCGAGCGCATCATCGAGGTGCTCAGCCTGGAAGAGAAAAAATTCAGCCAGACACTCAATACAGGTCTCAACCTGCTCAATGAACTGCTGGCGGATCTGCGGCAGCAGGACAAAAAAGTTATCCCGGGCGAAGAGGTGTTCCGCCTCTATGATACCCATGGCTTCCCCGTCGAACTGACACAGGAGATCGCGGCCGAACAGGGCTTCAGCGTCGACGTCTCCGGCTTTGAGCAGTCGATGCAGCGTCAGCAGGAACGCAGCCGCGCCGGCGCGGGCAGCACCTTCACCCAGGCCCAGGATGACCGGGCGCTGACCGAGATCCTGAAGCGTCTGGGGACCACAGAGTTCCTTGGCTATACCGGCCTGGTCAGCAGCAGCAAGGTTGCGGCCCTGGTCGTGGATGGCGAAGAGGTGACCGATATCAGCGCACCCCAGCAGGCCCTGGTCATTCTGGATCAGACCCCGTTCTATGCTGAGAGCGGCGGCCAGATCGGCGACCATGGAGACCTCACGGGCCCGATGGGCAACTTCCAGGTACAGGACACACGCCGTCCCCTCAAGGGATTGATTGTCCACTATGGCCAGTTGACCGAGGGGCATCTGCGCGTTGGCGACAGTGTTCAGGCCGATGTCATCGAGCGGAGGCGCGAGGACACCATGCGCAACCACAGCGCCACCCACCTGCTCCACAAGGCCCTGCGCGATCTGCTAGGCACACAGGTGCAGCAGCGCGGCTCGCTGGTCGAGCCCGAACGTCTGCGTTTCGACTTCACCAGCCCACGTCCACTTACCAGCGCGGACCTGCTGCATATCGACAGTCAGATCAACGCATGGATCCGCGCCGACTATCCGGTGCAGACCAGGATCATGCCGATCCAGGACGCCATGCAGACCGGCGCGATGGCCCTGTTCGGTGAGAAATACGACGACATGGTACGCGTGGTCTCGATGGGTAGTAGTATCGAGCTCTGCGGTGGCACCCACTGCGCCACCACCGGTCAGATCGGCATCTATGTCACGGTGCAGGAGACGAGCATCGCCGCCGGCATTCGCCGCATTGAGGCCCTGACGGGGCGCGCGGCCGAAAACTATCTGCGCCAGAAGCGCGAGACGGTCGACAGGATCGCCGCTCTCCTGCAGGTGCAATCTGAACAGGTTGAGGCCCGTATTGAACAGTTGCAACAGGACCTGGCCAGCGCGCGCCGCCAGATCACCCAGTACCAGCGTAACGAGGCTCAGGCTCAGGCTCAGAACCTGGTTCAGCAGGCCCAGGATATCGCGGGCATCCCCGTTGTCGCCGCCAGCGTCAGCGCTCCCGATGCAAAGGTGTTGCGCGATATGGGCGAAACCATACTTAGCAAACTGGGGCAGCCGGGCGTCGTCGTTCTGGCTAGCGACCTGGGTGAGCGTATCGCCCTGCAGGTCAATATCCACCAGACATTGACCAAACGCGGGCTGCACGCGGGTAAGCTAGCCGGCACAGTCGGAGAGCGCCTGGGTGGCAAAGGAGGCGGCCGACCGGACTCAGCCCAGGGTGGTGGTAAGGACAAAACGGCTATTCAGCCTGCTCTGGAACTTGCCAAAGCCTTCGTGCGTGATAATCTCAAGTAGGCTTACTGCTACCTGGGAGGCGATGCTCGCCATTGCCTCCCCTCTCGCTGTTGGCACATACAGGCTTTTCAGGCAAAGACATAGAGATATTTCTACTTAAGGGGTGCAGGGCATCCTCATTAGTGTCAAGTTAAGCAGAGGGTCAGCCCTCTGCGCTCCCCATGCGGGAGGTGCAGGAGGGCGGTCAGTCCTCCTGCCGGGGTGTGGGGACTTGAGCATGCTCCCAGCATGCTCGCCCACACCCCGGCAGGGAGAACCCTGCCCCCTTAACTTGACGAATGGAAGAATTACGTTATAAAAAGGAACAGCCTGGCTGGTGTAATTATCAATTTTGCCAATAAAGCAATTTTTGTGCTATAAAGTAAACGAATGCCTTAGATAGCCCAACACACGGGAAAGCTGCTCAAGCAGAGTTGGCAGTGAGTGGAGCAATAATTTTGGGATGGACAAATGAAAAATCTCTTGCAACGTCTGCGTGATTTATTTACGGGATCACAGTCAGATGACTATGCTGACCTGGAGCAGGACTATGCATATGAAGACGAATACGATGATGAAGATCCAGGTGACATAGGTAGCCAGCGTCAGCTCTTCACAGCCCTCGATATCGGGACAGCCTTTGCGAAAGCGATGATCGTTGAGGTACGCGGCGATCATGCGGAAGTATTGGGCGTTGGGCGCCACCCGCAAAGCTATGCGCATATGTCGGATGGTATCGTGACTGACATTCCAGGAGTGATCGCCAACTGTAACGAAGCTCTGCTCAAGGCAGAGCAGGCGGCAGGCGGTGTCATCGCCCCTTCGGCGGTCATTGGCATCGCCGGTGAGCTGGTCAAAGGCAGTTCCACAACGGTCAGCAAACAACGCGCACAACCCACCAAACAAATTACCGCCGAAGAATTGGAATCTTTAATTACGGCGGCCCAGGAGCGCCTGTTGAAGATGGCCAAGGAACGCATCGCCGCCGAGACCGGCTATGGCAACATCGATGTCCGCCTGACCAATGCCGCCGTCATCTCGGTGCGCATCGACGGGCAACTGGTCACCAATCCAATTGGCTTCCGTGGCCGCCACTTTGCCTTAACGCTTTTTAGCGCATTCGCGCCCTTAACGCAGTTAGGGGCTATTGAAACGGTCGCCCAGGGACTCGACCTGACACTGGTGACCATCGTGGCGGAACCTTACGCACTGGCCCGCTGCCTGAGTAGCAACGCCAGCGCGGACAGTGGGGCCATCTTTATCGATGTTGGCGGTGGTACCACCGACATCGCGCTGGTGCGCCAGGGAGGAATCGAAGAGACGCGCGTCTTCGCTCTGGGTGGCCGTGCCTTCACACGCCGCATCGCGACCAGCAAGGGTATCCCGATCAAAGAGGCCGAACGACTCAAGATCAGCTATAGCAATGGCGAACTTCAGGGCAGTAGCCACGATGAAATACAGGCCATCCTGGCGCCAGAATGCCAGACCTGGATGGACAGCGTCGAACTACTGATTGAAGAGCTTTCAAAGGGTGAGCTACTTCCGCCAGCCATCTACATCGTCGGTGGCGGATCAGCCCTGGTGGACCTGTATCAACGCCTGGAAGCGTTTCCCTGGACCGAGCGGTTGCCCTTCTCGCGCCAACCCATTATCCGCGCGGTACAACCCGAAATGGTAGGCAGCATTCTGGATAGTAATGAAATGCTGGAAAGCGGGCAGGATATTACACCAATGGCCCTGGCGTATCAGGCCGTTGAACTGAATAACGATAACAATGTGTTGGAAAGAGCACTGGATCGCGTCATTAACAACATGCATATCTAGACAATTCGCTGGCAGCGGATTCTCTACATGATGCAGCGAGCCCGATGCGTATCCCTCTCTCCCTTCACATCGATAGAACAAAACACATCAGCCCAGGGCACATGCGCTCTGATTGTAATTTCGAGGAAGTAGGCCATTAGGGGGTGAAAGGGCTTATTATGAGTGATGAGCAAACAATCTATATTAGCCCGGAAGACGATCTGACAACTGTACGCGAACGCCTGGAAAAACTACAAACCCGAAAAGTCACACTGGTGGTGCCGGCCCAGACACAACTGCGCAGTCATGTGGCCTGGAAACTGCTCTATGCCCGCGCGCGTGAATTGGGAAAAGATGTCCTGATTGTCAGTTCAGATCCCCAGGTACGTTCGGTCGCTCACGCGGTGAAATTCACAGTCGCCCATTCACTTGAATCATCGCAGCAGGGGCGTTCGCGGCCTGCTGGTCGACCTGTGCGCAGTGGTACAACCAACCGCGCGCGCCCAGCCAACGCCAGCCAGCGTCCCACCGGAGGACGCCCGACACGTAGCACCAACACGTTGCGACAACGCCCGGCCGGCGCACGCAACTCATCCAACCTGGCCAATCGCGAGAACGCGCGTGACCAGCAGCAATCTCTACCACCTCCAACCGACAATCCAGCCACCTTTCAATTGCCACACGAGAGCAATGATGATGGCTACAACTATGGTAGCCAGCATACAACACCCCCGATCAGACCACTGGCTCCCGATCAGATTGAGGAGCCAGATCTGCTACTGGAAGACTACAATCTGTCCCAGAATATTCGCGAGGCGGCCGGTGATTCTCGCAGTGAGCCCGGCTTCTCGGCCTCATCTGCGCACCCTTCAACCCCGGTTGAGCCCCAAACGCCTAAAACACACGCATCCTATGGCGCATTGGATGAGGAGGATGACGATCCATTTGTGCTGATGGAGGATAGGCAGCAGCCGCCATCGTTCGAACAACGTGGCGAGGCGGTCATCGAGAGTCCTGATCAACGTCGCTATGATCACGTGATTCAAGATGTAGCCGATGTGCCCACCAGCATTATTGGAAATCATTTCAATATCGATAACAATGAAGGCGAGGTTCTTGAGCCTCGACCGCGTGGCGCCCAGAATCGGGCACGCAAGGCGTCCAGAAAAGAGGCCGAACCCCGTGAGCAGCCGCGACAGGATGTTGAGCCTGCGCGTCCACGCCGCCCCTCCGGTAAGATGGTCTCTCCACCGCCGCCTGCCGCCTTTAAGGTGTCGCAGGCACCCTCACAACGTCTGCGCGCCGAGGATCTGGACGATGATGATCTGCCACCGATCCAGGATCGGCCAACACAGATCAAGGAGCGCGACACGTTTACCTACGAGCCACCGTCGCGTAGCAGCCATAAAAGTCCAAGCATGATTCCGCTGCCTGAAGAGCGACCGAGAAATTACGGGGCGCGCAGCAGCCAGATGCAGCGGCCAGCGGTTGCTGAACGGCAGGCCACCAGCCTGCGCCCCTCGGGCGTCCTGACATCATCACGACGACCGCCAGCGACCCGTCCTTCGCAGGAACTACGTCCGCGCCAATCGAAAACGCTGGCCAAACCGCGCCCAAAAAAGCGTAGCAACGCGCTGGTCTGGACCATTCTGGCCGCCATTATCTGTCTGCTGCTCGCCCTGGCACTGGGAGCTTATCTCGTGCCCACGGCTACCGTTACAATTACCATCGCGGCCCGCAATTATACCCATCCCGTTAATACCCTGGCCACGCTTACGCCGACCGGTGAAAACATCCCGGCTCACCAGTTATCCCATGAGTTCACTAAAACGGGTCCCGAGCCGGTTACTGGCAGCAAATTAGTTGGCACCGCCAAAGCCAAAGGCAATGTCTGCTTCAGCAACACCGGGAACTCTGACGTCATTGTTCCTACGGGCAGCGAGGTATCGACTCCTGGCGCCAACGGTGTGCTATTCAAAACGACCGCGGAGGTTTCAATTCCTAAAAATACCCTCTGCTCCAATGTGCCTTTGCCCGTTCCAGTCGAGGCGGTCAAATCGGGCGAGAGCGGCAATGTCCCTGCCGGCAGCGTCACGCTGATCCCGGACAGCAGCCTGAATAGCATTGCCAATGCCAACTCCACCAGCGTTGCCCAGCTCAAGCTTAGCGTCATCAGTCTTGATGATATCAAAGGCGGCGGCATGGAACCTGTCCCATCTATAGCCGACAAAGATCTGACCAATGCACGCACTGATCTACACAAACAATTGCAGAGCCAGATCGATGCCTGGGTCAAAAGCCTGCCGCAGAACGGCGCAATCGGGCCACTGACCACGACGGATACCCTGGTCAATCCTCCAGCCAGAGATAGTGTCGTCGAGGGCGGCAAAACCTTCCAGGCGCAAATCAGCGTGAAAGCCAGCGTGCTATTCGTCAACAATAGCGATCTGCAGAACGCGGCCAAAGCGCAGCTCAGCAGCGCAATGAAGACGGATAACACATTCAAACAGTATGTAATCCTGAATGATGCCAGGCAGCCGATCAGCATCAGCAAGCTAAAGCAGCAGCCCGCGGGCAAAGATGGTTTGAAGCTGAGCTATGTCGCGACCGCCCCTGTAGGCGGTGCCTTTGATGCTAATGCCCTGCGCCAGCAGATCGCGGGCCAGGGGCCCGACGCGGTCAACCGCTTACTGAAGGCGAATAACAAAGGGATTGAGGATACGCATATCGATATTCAGCCAGGTTTCTTTCCATATCTTCCTTTCTATGCAAACCATATCGATATTAAAGTTGTGCCGGGTATAACTAAATCCTGACGGTCTCGCGCCTGCGGCGCAAGACTGAGAATGGTATGGTGGTGCAACATGGAGTGCGTTCGCACTCCATGTTGCACCACCATACCATTCATAATTGTCTTTGAGTATATGGGCGCTGTAGCGCCCATATACTCAAAGACACAGGTAAAAAGCACTTTGGGGGTAGTTAAACAAAATCAGTCACAAGGGCTTAGCATACCACCTGAATCTGCTACAAAATGGACGCTAACTGGACAGGATAAACCATGCTTGGCTACAATGCAGTATGGTGGATGGATTGTGTCCAACGATATCACCGAAATAACATTCGGGAATCATCATAGCGGCCGATACATCTTGATAAAAGGATTATTTGCACAGCTCTAAATAACATAACAATCCAGGAGTGTCAGGAACATACTTATATGACTCGATTGATAGCTTTGGATGTCGGAGAGGCTCGCATAGGAGTTGCAACCGGCGATACCAACGGTTTTTTAGCATCTCCTTACAAGACCATTCATGTGACCCGCAACGAACAAAAGACCTGGGAAGCCATCCAAGAGCTCATCAATGAACTTGAGGCCGAGGGCCTTGTGGTAGGACTACCCATCAGCCTGGATGGAGAGATTCATGGGCAGGGACAAAGGATACAGGCCTTTGTTGAGCGCATGAAGCAGCATATCACGCTCCCAGTGACGTTCTGGGATGAACGGCTTTCAACGGTTGAGGCTCAGCGCCTCCTTACGCAACGTGGTCAGGATGGGAGGGAAAGGCATCAAAGACGTGATGGTGGGCGGCAACGTCCCCAGAGCAAGAAACGTCGGCGCGGTCATGAAATCGATGCATTAGCCGCGACAGTCATTCTTCAGGATTACCTGGATCACCTGGGTAAATAATCCATAAGGGGAACAAACGCATGAGACGACCTAGATCACGAGCAGCCCTTCTTTCAGTCCTCGTTGTAGGAGTGTTGATCTTTTTAGGGGTACTCTTTGTCTGGAATAATGTCACCGATATTTTTATGAAGCCCGTGAGCAGCAATCCGAACAATGTGACAGTTGATATCCAGCCGGGCGAGACGACGCCAGAAATCGCCAATGATTTACAGCGCAAAGGCCTCATCCGCAATGCCTTTGCCTTTACTATCTGGGCTCGCATCAAAGGTTTAGATACCAAGCTGGAAGCCGGTGTATATAAACAGCTCAGCCCGAATATGACCATCAGCAGCATCATTGACACGTTACAGAATGGCCGCCCGGACGCGATCCTGGTACTAGTCAAAGAGGGCAAGCGACTCGAAGAGATCGCCAACACCGTGTCGAATTCTAATCTGCCTAATTTCAGCAAGACGCAATTTTTGACCTACACCAAACATATCAATAAATTTCCTGATGCCGGCAAGTACCGCATTCTCAAGAGCGTTCCTGAAAATGGCAGTATGGAGGGGCTGCTCTTTCCTGATACTTATGAGCTCTCGCCAAAAGCTACGGCCCGGGATGTCATTAATGCTATGTTAACAGAGATGTCGGATAATATCGCTAAATATCATCTGGACCAGGCGGCTCAAAAGCATAATATGAAGCTATACGATTTTCTCACCCTTGCCTCAATCGTAGAACGTGAGGCCGGACCCCACGATGATAAGAGCAAGATTGCCAGCGTATACTGGAACCGCATCTATACCGCAAATGGTAAAGAGCAGACCGGCGGCGGCAGAATGCAGGCCGATCCCACCGTCCAATACGCGCGCGATACCGAGAATCCGCCAACCAAATATTGGCAGCCATTGGCTGATAGTGGCAGCAAAATCGCCCCTAACAGTCAATGGAACACCTACAATGTTACAGGCCTGCCACCTACGCCAATCTGTAGTCCGGGCCTGGACAGTCTGAAGGCTGCCGCCAATCCAGCCAATACGAACTATATTTTCTTCTTTGCGGCTAAAGATGATGGGAAAACCTATTTCCAGGCGACCCTGGATGAATTTAATGCAGAGATGGCTAAACATGGCGGCACTCGCTAAAGAGCGTTTCTATTAAAAGAGAGTTACTATAACTATGGATCTAATGCAGATTATTAAAACGGTTGTCCTGGCTCTGTTACAGGGTGTAACAGAGCTATTCCCCATCAGTAGCCTGGGACATACTGTTATCATTCCTAGTCTGGTGGGCTGGGGGGACCTTGCTGGAGGCACCGCCTGCGGTGGCAAGAGCTGTTTCTTGCCAGTGGTGGTAGCCCTGCACCTGGGCACCAGCCTGGCCTTGCTCATTTATTTCTGGCGCGACTGGCTCCAGGTTCTTAAAACCATAGGCAATGTCGCTGTCACCCGCAAGATTACGCGCGGCACCGAAGAATGGGTCAGTTGGCTCATTATCCTGGGAACCATCCCGGCCGGACTGCTGGGACTCCTGCTCAAAAATAAACTGGAAAACTTATTTTCAGAGCCACAGATCGTGGCCGCAGTCCTCTTCTTGAATGGCTCGGTTCTCTTCATCGGCGAGGCCATGCGGCGCCGCGCCGAGGCCAATCTCGCCTCACTGCCACCACGGGAACGCGAGGCGCATTTCCGCTCGCTCAAGACCCTCTCGATTAAAGAGGCCCTGCTGGTCGGATTGGCGCAGTCGCTGGCATTGATCCCAGGCTTCTCGCGCTCCGGCACCACCATTGTCGCCGGGCTGGGTGTACGCCTGACGCACGAAGACGCGGCCCGCTACTCATTCCTGCTCGGCACGCCGGTCATCCTGGCCGCCTCAGCGCTTGAGGTTCCTGTGCTCTTCCATCAGAGCCAGTTCCCGTTCTGGCTGATCATCCTCGGCATGGTAATCTCCGGGGTCGCTGCCTACTTGAGTACAGCCTTCCTGACCAGATACTTTGAAAAGGGACGCCTCGATCCCTTCGCCTACTATTGCTGGGCAGCCGGACTGATCACCCTGGTTCTATTTGCCTTTGTCCTGCACGTCTAAGCATAGCAGCAGCAAAAACGGCCATCCGACGTTTTTGACGCGGTGGCCGTTTTTGTTTGTGCTCTCACTAAGGGTATTGGCGCCTCCAGGGAGATAGCAACAGACAGAATGAAGCCAGAGTCATGCCGATGGCGCCGCATACCAGCGTCAGGCGGATGTCATGGATAAGCTGGCTAAACAACGCCGCCACGATCGCCCCCAGTGGACCGATCCCTTCCTGCAACAGGTGCATACATGAGTTGATCCTCCCCTGCAACACCTCCGGGACCGTGCTCTGCCGCCAGCTGATCTCGTTGACGATATAGATGGTCAGCGCGCAATCGCCCGTGAGTTGGGTCAGCATCAATATCGCGACAACGATCCAGGTGGGACCTGCGGCCAGGGCTGTAACCACAGCCATCACCCCAAACAGCAGCGTCGCACCAATCATAGATCGACCAGGACCAAAGCGGCGCGCGACCCTGATCGCCAGCCACGCCCCCAGCAGGTTGCCAACGCCTCCCATCATCACGACCAGTCCATAGCCGAGCAGCGATAGCCGCAGGGTACGCAACAGGTACAGCATATACAGGGTGGCAAAAGTGCCTCCACAGAAGTTAAAGAGGGCGGTATAGGCGGCGATGGCCCTCAACTTCGGCTGACCCAGCAAGAAGCGCAATCCGTCTCGCAGATCGTGCCAGATCGATGAACGCTCGGTGAGGGGCGCCACAGGATGTTCAGGAAACCTCAGGCGCCAGATACAGCACGCCGAGATAACAAAGGTACTGGCATCGATCAGCAGGGCCAGCGGAGCCCTGAGCAACTGCAAGAGCCATGAAGCAAACGGTGGGCCAGCGATCTCTGCCAGGGCGTCGCTAACACCCAGGCGACCATTGCCAACGATAAGATCATCTCCCTGTAACAGCGCGGGAAGCAGTGAGCGGAACGCCACCTCAAAGAAAATCGTGCAGACGCTAACGACCAGCGTCACCACGTACAGCGCCTCTATGCGCAGGACGCCAGACAGGTAGAGCAGCGGGATAGTACAGAGCAAAGCGGCCCGTCCCAGGTCCGCCAGCATCATTACCGGTCGACGCGGCAAACGATCGATCCAGACACCAGCAAACAGGCTGATCAACAAAACAGGTAGCGAATTGCAGGCCACCAGCAATCCTAACTGCAATGGGCTGGCCTGTAAAAACTGGATAGCAATCAGCGGCAGACCTGAAAGTGAAATGTATGAGCCGAACTTCGACAGCGTCTGACCACTCCATAGCAGACTAAACTGCGGCTGCCGCAGGAAAAATGAACGCCGACCTGAAGTGCTCCCCTCCGGCCGCGAGGCCAATGTCTCCTGATCCATATTCCTCTCCCAGAGAAATGCTTTTGGGCACAACAAAAAATTTTCCGCAGCGCGCGGAATACAGCAAAAGGGATAGTGTGCCGCAGGCACGCTTCTCAGCGGGTGAGGACATGCACTACTGCAGGGTCAGAAGCAAACGGACCCTGAGTATAATTGAGGTCTGCGTTATTAATCAAGAAGAGATTAATGTCTCACATGAGCGCGGCGGCACTTATGCGAGAACGATGAAGCTGGTACCCATCGGGGCACCTCCGATCTTTCGATATATGTATCTCTTCTATATTACCGGAAAATGCATATTTTTACAATCCTTAATCGGAGGCGAGCTCCAAACCTATGGGTATATGTGTGTGATGGAACAGGTGCGCGAATGCGCACCTGTTCCATCACACACATATCTCTCGCGGACGCGCGTGTGGGGGCGGTGGTTATGCTAATGTTTCGCCGGCGATGTTGGCGTAACCACGCAAAAATTCATCGGCCCCAAGGGCTTTTTTGCCTTCGAGCTGGAGCTGCTTGATCAGCAGGAGGCCCGATCCGGTGGTGACGACGAGTACTTTATGGCCAGCCTCTTCTCGGATGCTGACAGCGCCCGGTGTGGTCGCCACGGTTAATTCTACGTTGCTGAGTGGCTGGGCACTGATGATCTTTAGCAGTTTGCCACGCCAGTGCGTATAAGCACCGGGCCACGGCTGGTAGGCGCGTATTTTGCGGGCCAGCACCGCGGCGGGCCGTGTCCAATCGATCAGGCCATCTTCTTTGGTGAGCATGTGTGTATGGGTGGCACGCTCCTCATCCTGCGGCTCAGGGGTAATTTTGCGCTCAACCCACTGGGGAAGAACTTCGAGCAGAGCCCGAGCACCCAGTTCGGCCAGTTTGCCGGTCAGGCTGCCGGTGGTCTCCTCGGCATCGATGGAGACAGCGTACCTGGTCAGCACCGGACCGGTATCAATGCCCGCGTCCAGTAGCATGATAGATACCCCGCTCTCGTGATCACCCTGAATAATTGCTTCGGCGATCGGATCGGGGCCGCGATATCTGGGCAACAGCGAAGCATGAATGTTCAGGGTGCCATAACGAGGCTGATCCAGCACCTTCTGCGGCAGAATCTGTCCAAAGGCCGCCACAATATACAGATCCGCCTTGTATTCCGCCAACGCATCGCTATTAGCCTGCTTCTTAAAAGAACCCGGCTGCCAGACAGGAATCTCATGCGCCATTGCCGTCTGCTTCACCGGTGAATAGACTACGCCACGCCCGCGACCGGCGGGCTTATCTGGACGCGTTATCACCGTCACTATCTCATAACCCTCCGGCAGAACCTCGCCCGCTGCCCTCCCTTTAATCAAAGCCTCCAGGGCCGGAACCGCGAAATGCGGCGTCCCCATATAGATAATTCGTAACATACAAGTGTCCCCCTCTACATCAGTAAACATCTTCGCGCAGCATACATGCAATCGCTTTTTCGAGTATACATTTTTTGATACGAAAGAGCATCCCTCAAAATTCATATTCTAACGCATGCAAACAATAGGCGAATGATCTTTTATCGGCCTGAGTGGTGGGTTTAACCACTTTCCAACTATCTTTATAACTCACACATTACCGTATTCTTGCTCTTATGGCGCAAGGGCTCAACATGGACATAAGTCACATAATATACCTGTACAACTTTTCTTTTTGGTATATACTCTCTAATATGCATCGCATTCTTCAAACTCAATAATCTAGTGGAGCGTCGTTTTTCGCCCGGTACATCATAGATAAGGAGATCGCTATGTCCTGGTCATCACCCCAAGAAGCCATCATTCAGCATATTCCACGTTCTCAAGCCTTACATGAAGCCATCTTTGGGCCTGCCAGCACGAGCATCCTACCTGAAACGATCCAGTTCCTCAAGGCCCATTCTGTTGCTCACTATCAGATGCATGTTATTCAATATGAAAACCAGGCGCACGAGCAATGGTTAGAGACACTGCTTGTACAGGAAGACGCCGGTCACCAATGGGAAGTCCTGGGAAGCACCGTCATGGTTGACGAGTGGAATCCACTACGAGAAGTCCCCTCAAATATTACTTCTCAACCACAATTGCAGTTGGTCTGGGAACAACTGCCCTCCGGTCCATTCTGGGCACGAGGAAAAGTCATCCAGAACGGTTCAGAGATTTCACACGTGCACCTGCAGGATGCCGCCGGGCATCACTTCGAGGATACAGTTACTAATGGCATTGTACTTTTCGCGCATGATAACAAGATCCAGTTCCCCTTGCTGGTGCAGTTCTATAACCAGCTTGACCAGCTCGTAGGCCAGGAAACGCTCCAATAGAAACATATTTTTCACGGAGTCGGCGGTATGGTGGTGGACGCGCAGGTGCGCGTCCACCACCATACCGCCGACTCCGTGGATGAGAGAATGGTGTGATAACACTGATCCTCTGCTTCATTCACGACAGTGAAAGAAGGACTTTCAGGCTATTTTGATACCAGGGGGCACAATTCGGTTATGCTATAGGTGCATTGTAGTGTTTATCAGAAGGAGTTGTTCATGCACCAGGGGGATCAACAAGGCAGAGGTACCTCTAACCAATCTTTGGCCCCACTGCCTTCAACCAATTATAATACGGTGCTTTCACCGACACCGATACCAGTTGAAACAGTTCAGAAGGAGCCGAAGATGCTCACCTTTGATCTGAACGCGACCACTCCGCCACTGATCGATCCCCAGATGACGATGCAGCGTACTGACGAGATCAATACAGTTCAACAAATGTTCAGTGATGCGCAAACCAGCGCGGTTATGTTAATTGGTACACCTGGTACCGGCAAATCAACGCTGGCGGCCTTGCTCTTTCGCCGCCTGCAGATGGCCAGGAATAATGGTATGCCGGCACCTAAATACCTCGTCTGGCTGACCATCGGGACATATACGACGCTGCCAAACATCATCGCGGCTATTCTGGCGGGCATAGGAATGCCGGATGAGGGGCTCTTTTTGCTCAAACCAGAGCAGCAAGTCTCAGCACTGCTACGCGCCCTGCGCCGCCCCTCGGAAACCGCATTGATCGTGCTGGATCAGTTTGAACTACTTCTCCATCCTGAGACCAATCAGGGAGTAGCAGGACGCGGCGCGCTTCCACTCTTTCTGGATATGCTGCAAACCGACCTGGGCTTCAGCCGCATCCTGCTGACCAGCTATCATTCTCCCTACGATGAAAATAAGATCAGCAACCCACGTGTGCGCTCTTACCTGGTCACGCGCATCAGTCTGCCTGAAGGGGTTGCATTACTCCAGCAGCGAGGTGTCCATGGCACCCCTGAAGAGATCTCATTTGTCTGGCAGCGCTGCGCCGGACATGCCTATACACTGGTGCTCTGCAGCGCGTTAATCCATCTTAGTGGCATCTCCCTCAACCAGCTGCTAAACGCGCCCGAGTACCGACCATTGTGGGCGGGCGATGTCATCACCAACTTGATTATCGCCATCCACTACTTTCTCAATCCAACCCAGAATGCCGTCATCCATGCCCTCAGCCTCTTTCATGAGCCGGTTCCGCAGGAAGGCATCTTTATGACTATCACCGGCGATACCATCGAGTCTCAACAACGGCAGGGACAAGAACATATCATTACAGCCTTTGAGCGGGAGCTCCAGACTTTGACTTGCGTGGGAGTCATCCAGCTGGTCGCGAATAAAAATAACACGCCAACCTTTGCGCTGCATCCACTGCTGCGCCAGTATATACTGGAGCATTTCATGCAAGATATCAGCCGCGAGGGTCAAAATAGCAAGGTGCCGCCGTGGCCCGGCAAACATGCGAAGGAACCCAGCCCCGAACAGAGCGAACAACAACAAAACGCCTTGATCGCCGGGCATGTCCAGGTAGCGGCGTATTATGAGCACATGATCCACCGGTTGTGCCCTCCGCGCAAACAACGCACCAGCCTGCAAGATATCAAAGCCATTATTACTACGCTCCGCCATCTCTGCCTGGGACACCGCTGGCAGCATGCCTGCGATCTACTGTTCCAGGAAGGTCTGCACGAGAGTATGGTGCAGTGGGGCGCATGGAATACATTGATCGGTCTGTATACCGCGATGCTACCTCCCTTTGGTACATTGAAACCACAGGACGAAGGAATAGTCGCCAGTCATGTAGGCACACTCTATGGACGCATTGGTGAGTATCAACAGAGCAAGGTCTATTTTGACCAGGCACTGGCCTTGCAACGGCACCACAACGATCAACACGGGGAGGCCGTTACGCTGACCAATCAGGGAGAACTGTTGCGCATCCGTGGCGAGCACCAGCAGGCACGCCGGAACTTTGAACACGCGCTCCAGCTCATGCAGGTGCAGCCCGATCTACAGCTCAAAAGCGTTGCCATGCATAATCTGGGCCTGCTCTCGCAGCAAGAGCGGGACTACACCCAGGCTTATAACAACTACGTTGATGCGCTCAAACTGGCCGCACAGTTGCGCAATCAACAGTATACCGGAATGATTCTCACCAATCTCGGCATGCTGCTCTATGAACAGCGCCAGCCAAAGGAGGCGCTGGCGGTAATCTTCGCGGCGCTGCAGATGCGCCTGTCGCTACACGATCCCACAGCCTCCCTGCTGGAGCGCTTCCTGGTCGCCATTGAGCAAAAGATGGGGTCGGAGAAATACACCCGGCTCTGCTCAGAAGCATTGGATATACAACCGGAGGTACTCTCTCGCTTTGTAGCACCAGATATGCGACAATAAAACCAGACAATACCTGATTATCCATTGGAGACGAAAGAGGATTTCATCGCATGGCCACTACTACAGGCCCACAAGAAAAGCAAGCCGCCTCGGAACATATTGAGGCTACTCTACCTGCCTCCTTCCAGGGCTGGCTGCTTCTCCTATTGGTCTTTCTCGCTGGAGCGGCATCGCTTTCCGTAGAGATGGCCGCCTCGCGGCTGCTATCACCCTACTTTGGCGATTCGTTATTTGTATGGGCCAGTATCATTGGTCTTATCCTGCTCTATCTGACAGTCGGTTATTACGTCGGGGGACTACTAGCGGACCGCTACCCACGCCCGGTCTACCTCTACTATATTACGGGAGTAGCCTCGCTACTGATCCTGCTAATTCCACTGATCTCAGGACCCGTATTAAGCTGGGCGCAATTGACCTTTGCCCCATATGATGTGGGAGTACTCTACGGCTCACTGCTTACCGTCATCATCCTGTTTGCGCTGCCAACTATCCTGCTGGGATGCGTCTCACCATACTCTATTCGCATTCGCATTCAGCAGGTGGGCAGCGCCGGTCGCGTCTCCGGCCAACTCTACGCGATTTCGACAGCGGGCAGTATCCTGGGCACATTTCTGCCTGTACTGGTCTTGCTACCCTACCTGGGGGTCAGGCTCACCTTCCTGAGCACCGGACTCGTGCTCTTGATCATCTCGGTGATAGGCATACTCAGCACCAGCAGCCAGGCAGCCCGGGCGCCGCAGCAAACCTAATCCCCTTCGACCAGATAGAGGGTACACAGATATCTATTAATATTAGTACAGCAGGAGCGCAGATGCGCTCCTGCTGTACTAATATTAATAAACGAGTGCGGACGCCAGTGCGGGGACGCGAATGCGCCCCCGATGCACCATCTCACAAACAACCTCTGCGCGCCTGAGGTGCCTGAATATCTATTTATATTGGTGCAGCGAATGCGCACTCGCTGCACCAATACAAAAAAACGAGTGCGGCCGCGTATGCGGACGCCAGTGTGGGGCAAGACATGCAACAGAGTATTTAAAACATTTTGCCATCCCCTTGTGATATACTAACCATGTTTCCATGTGCGGCCTCCGCTCCTGTCTAAGAAAGGATGTCCCGATAGATGAGTGACCAACAGGGGTTACCACCCAACTATTTCTACCACACATTGCCCAATGGCATTGAACTTATAGGTCAATATATGCCCAGTCTGAGCTCGATCAGCTTTGGCTTCCAACTGGATGCAGCCGTCGTCCACGAGCCTGAAGAGAAGCAGGGGCTTGCTCATCTCTTTGAGTATATGCTCTTTCAGGGCACAAAAACGAAAGATGCACGCGCGCTCAATGAGGCCTTCGAATCGTTAGGGGCACGCAAAGGGGCCAGCACCAGCCTGGAGACAGCCATGGTGTGGGGGCAGATCGTCAATACCAAATTTGACGCTACCCTGGATCTTTTCCATGATGTCCTGCTCAACTCGACCTTTCCTAACAGCGAATTAGAGCAGATGCGCAATCTGGTTCTGCAGGAGATTCGCCGCCGCGACGACGAGCCGATGAGCCGCATCTTTGAACTGGTGCGCGCCAATTTCTATAAGGGGACCGCGCTTAGTCGCCTGGTGCTGGGAACAGACGAACAGGTGCGCCAGTTGAAGCGGCAGGATCTACGCGACTTCTGGCAGGCCCGCTATCAACCCAACAATGTGCTCTTCTCCATCGCGGGCAAATTTGATTGGGACCACGTCGTAGAACGCATGCAGGGTCTCTTTGGCAACTGGCAGGGGGAGGCGGCACCTTCGCCCGAGCAGGAGCCGCATCCCACTCAAAGCGTTTCATTGGAGTTTCGCGAGGGCAAACAGGAACATATCGGCATGATGGTGCCCTTCCCCAACTATACCGACCAGGACTACTACGCAGCCATGGTGGCGGCCGAGGTGCTCGGAGGCTCAATGGCATCCCGCCTCTTCGTAGAGGTCCGTGAGAAGCGCGGCCTGGTCTATAGTGTATCCGCTGGCCTGTCGGGCAATAAGCATATCGGCGCCCTGCGTGTCTATGCAGGGACCACGCCCGAACAGGGACGCGAATGCCTGGAAGTTATCGTCAACGAACTGCGCAAGCTTGAGAAGGATGGCATTACCGCCGACGAACTGGAGCGCGCCAAGGTACAATTGAAGAGCGAAAACGTAATGCGGGGTGAGGGCTCGGGATCGCGCATGAGCGCCATCCTCCGCTCCTGGTGGTACGAACGCCAGCTCAAAACCATTCAAGAGATCAAAGATGCCATCGACGCGGTCACCCAGGAACAGGTCTTGAGCATGTTGCAGCGCTACTCGCCAGTCCATCCGCTGACAGTCGCGGCCATTGGGCCCCTCTCCCAGGAAGAGCTTGTCGGCAACACCCTGTCCTGAGAAGCGAAATGACGCTGCGCCATCACTTGAAACTATTCACAACCTCGGCCCGTTAACATAACAGAAGCATGAAATCATGTAAGAGCACCCCCTCTGGGGCGGGTGCTCTTACTTTTATGGCGTGGAATGCTTACAGACCATCTTCCCCTTTAACAAGTGCTTGAAGGCGATAGGTTTCGCGCCTGCGGCCCCTGACTTTACGCGCCTACGGCGCTCATCGTGTTTTTAGTAGTTGGTGCAACGCAGGTGGGTGCATTCGCACCCACCTGCGTTGCACCAACTACTAAAAACGTGCTTTAAAAAGTGAGGTGTGTTATGGTGTTGTGTTGTACATGCGCCAGGCGCATGTACAACACAACACCATAACACACCTCATAAAAACCAGGTGGCAATGTTGTTTTATTAGCAGAAGGCAAAGGAGAGTTTCACGTGGAACGGCGACAGTTTGGTAAAACAGATATGCAGGTCAGTGTGCTGGGATTTGGTGGTTCAGAAATCGGATCGGGTAAGACAGTGGCGGAAGTGGACGAGATTTTACGTAGCGCCCTCGACGCGGGCTTAAATGTGATCGATACGGCCGCGTGCTATGGTGATAGCGAGGAGCTCATTGGCCGCGCGGTCTCCACTCGTCGGGACGACTACTATCTGTTCACCAAGTGCGGCCATGCTTCGGGCGAGGGCCTGGAGGATTTCGAGGACTGGGATCCCCGCACCATCGAGGCCAGCATCGATCGCAGCCTGCAACGGCTGCGAACCGACCATGTGGATCTGCTGCAGATCCATACCTGTCCTCTGGAAGTGCTGCGTCAGGGCGAGATTATTAACGTCCTGCAAAAAGCCAAACGCATGGGCAAGACGCGCTACATCGGCTATAGTGGCACCAATGAAAACGCCCGCTACGCCATTCGCACCGACGCCTTCGATACGCTGCAGACCTCGCTCAACATCGCCGACCAGCAGACAATCGATTTCACGATCCCGATGGCCGTCGAGCGCAACATGGGCATAATCGCCAAGCGACCGATCGCTAACGCGGCCTGGACCGATCCAAATATCGACAAAAACGCATATGGATATTCCTACTGGGAGCGCCTGCAGCAGCTTAAATATGACTTCCTGCAGAGCGGACCCGCCACGGCACTGGCGATGGCTCTGCGTTTTACCCTGAGTACGCCGGGCGTGCATACCGCCATCGTGGGCACCACCAATCCGACGCGCTATGCTCAAAACGCCGCTTTGATCTCCGCCGGAGACCTCTCAGACGAAGAATACCAGGAGATTCGCGCCATCTGGGAGCAGCGAGCCGACCAGCACTGGCTGGGACTCGAATAACCCCCATCACATTCACCCTTGCGGGCGGCATCTATGTCGCCCGCGAGAATAGCAGAAGCATTGCGGCCAGGTACAGAGCCGCTGCGCGGCAGTAGCCCGCAAGGGGCAATACTTTCAACATAACGCGCTGGCGCCCCTTTGAGGGGGAGATAATATCGTTGGTGGAACGTGCGCGCCCGGGCACGGGGCCGCTTCGCGGCAAGCGCCCGCAAGGGGCGCACCTACGGTGGTCTTTCCTCTGGACCTTTATTTCCCCCTTTGTTCACTTACATTGCGAATGTGTCTTATCCTCATGCTCATCGCCTGCGGTCTGCATGAAATTTCGCATCATGGGTTCAATCACCCATAGTATAGTAGTGCAAAAGGGGCGCCGCGGCGCCCCTTTTGCACTACTATACTAAATCAACGCGGCCGCGTAGCGGACGCGCGTGCGGAGGCTATCAAGAGTCACCAGAGAGATGGGAGTAAGACCCTTTCTGAAAACAACCAGCAAAAAAAGGCCTCAAAAAAACCTCTCTTCTCGGCGTTGATGCTATACAATGTAGGTAGATCGTTATAAGTAGTGCTTACTCTCTTGCAAAGGTCACTGGCAGGCAAGCGGCGACTGGTATACCTACTTCCAACCAGCAGCTGGCTTGCGTATAATGAAGATACGAAAAAAGTAGATGTGACAACCACCAGGGGTCATCTTCTCCTTTTGAGATAAAGGGAAAAAGCATCTGGTCATCAGCGAGATGTCAAAGTAGACGCTAATACTAGAACAGCAATGGCGCGAAGGAGCAAAAGAGCATGGCAGACAAACGTGGAGACCATAACAGCTTTGAGCAGGTCATGGCCACCATTAAAAACGAACGCATCCGTTTTGTGAATCTGGAATTTACCGATGTGGTAGGGGTCGCCAAATGCGTGACAATTCCAGTGGAGCAGTTTGCCGATTGTGTGCGGCACGGCAAGTGGTTTGACGGTTCCGCGCTTGAAAATATAGCCCGCGTGGCCGAAAGCGACATGTATCTGTATCCGGACCTCTCAACCTTTACTGCATTGCCGGGTACGGTACGTCCCGCTCCAACCATTGATACGCGCCTGCAGGACTCTCAGGACGATGGAGAGGTGGTGGCACGCGTCATCTGTGATATACGCGAACCCGATGGGGAACGCTTCGAAGGGGATCCGCGGGCAGCACTGCTGGGGGCCATTGAAGAGGCGCGCTCTATGGGCTTCAAGTACCAAGTGGCCCCCGAATTAGAGTTTTTCCTGCTTCAGGTCAAAGATAAAAAGCCGGTTCCCCTACAAGACGATCCCGGTAGCTACTTTGACCTCTCAACCAAATTTACGGTAACCATTCGCAGCGAGATGGTGCATGCCCTGCAGAGCATGGGCATTAAAATTGAGAGCAGCCATCACGAGGTGGCACCGGGCCAGCATGAGATCGACTTTGAGAGCGGCGATGCCCTGCGTATGGCCGATAGCTTGATGACCGCCAAGTACGTCATCAAGGCCATCGCTTCGCAGCATAACCTGTACGCTACCTTCCTGCCAAAACCCTTTTACCGCACCAACGGCTCCGGCCTGCATATTCACCAGCAATTAATCAGTACCGATACGGGTAAGAATGTCTTTGTCGATGAGCACGCGGAATATGGGCTCTCCGAAATCGGGCGTGGATTTATCGCGGGCCAGCTGGCGCATGCCCGTTCAATGTGCGCCATCCTGGCTCCCCTGGTCAATTCATATAAACGCCTGGTGCGCGGTTATGAAGCGCCCGTGCTCGTCAACTGGGGACGCGTCAATCGCCAGGCTTTGATCCGCGTACCGCGCCCCGGCACAGATCCGCAGACATCGATGCGCATCGAGTTGCGCTGCAGCGATCCCAGCTGCAATCCTCACCTGGCGCTGGCCGTCATGCTACGCGCTGGCCTGGATGGAATCCAACGGAAGATGACCCTGCCCCCGGCCATGGATGAGAATATTTTTCTGCAGGACGAGGGCGAGCGTCTGCGTCCCCGGGCCCGCCTGCTGCCCGCGACGCTGGGCGAGGCACTGGATGGGATGCGCGAAGATACTTTGATCCGTGATGTGCTGGGCGATACCATCTATGAAGGGTTTATCGATGCCAAAAGCATCGAGTGGACTGAATATCGCCAGCAGGTTCATAACTGGGAGATTGAGCGCTATCTTCCTGTTTTTTAAGGGTGGGGGGCGCCAGTGCAGCGGTTCGCGCCTTCGGCCATGACAATACGCGCCTGCGGCGCTCACATAAAAATAATAAGCAAAACAGGCGTCAAGGTAGTGCTGGAGCAATGCTCCAGCACTACCTTGACGCCTGTTTTGCTTATTATTATAACAATATGCTGATGATGAATCAGCGGATCAAGCGTTGATAGACGGCTTCATGTGCATCGAGCATGTGCTGCAGGGAAAATTTCGCTTTGACATGGGCGCGACAGCCTTCACGCGATAACGCCCAGAGTCGTTGGACTGCCCGGGCGGCTCGGACACAATCGCCGGAGGGAATTAAGAAGCCGGTCTGCCCGTCCCGAATGATTTCTGGCATGGCACCGCGCTGGAAGGCGATAACCGGCGTACCGGCCGCCATAGCCTCGACAGGTGTCAGGCCAAAGGGTTCATCCCAGGCGATGGGAAACAACAGTCCCTGGACCTCGCTCATCAGCTTCCAGAGCGTGATGTGGTCCAATTGACCCACATAGGTAAATTGCTCTGGCTTGCGCGCGATGCGTGGCAGGATACGCTCTTCATGATAGCGGCGATCGTAGATGCCGCCAGCCACAATCAGGCGTCGTTCGGCGATCTCGGCGATCTCGATCGCCTGCTCCACGCCTTTCTCCGGGGTAATGCGCCCGGCAAATAAGAGTGGCGCGTCAGGAGCAACTCGATCAGAGAAAGGGACCGCCTCGATATCCAGTCCGTTGTAGATAACATGATCGAAGGTGCAGTAGTCCGCGTAGTCGCGGGCGCATGCCTGCGAAACAGTCAACAGATTTACTGGATGCTGCTGGCGCTCCAATACGCTCAATACGCTGTTGATTTCGGGCGAGATGGCGGGCAGGTGGACGGTATGCAGGACTGGGATGGTTGTGATCAATGTACTACAGGCAAAGCTGGGCCAGTCGAAGGCATGGGCGTGAATGAGATCAAATTCCCCAGCCCGCTGGCGCAGTTGCAGGTAGAGCTCCAGAAAAACGTTGGCCTGGGCCATAAACCCTGGATCGAGTGATTGCTCTTTGCCCGGATCTGCGAAGCTTGATGGCGTGACATGCTCGGGTACCGTCACCGGCTCAATATGAATCCCCGGCACAGACGAACCCTCACGCGCGAACAGCGTCACCTGGTGTCCACGCTGCGCCATACCTATAGCTAGATCGGCCACCATGGCCTGCGACCCGCCCAGAAATGGTTGAGAGATCGGCGTAACCAGGGGTGCCACCAGTGCTATCCTCATGGCAGTCTCGCTTCCAGTACATCCGCGCGCTCCCCACGATAGCTGGCGCTATTATTCTCGGTCTCATGCAAGGTAACTTCATAAAGTAAGCCAGGGGGAAACTCCTGCTCCAACCGTTCCCAAAACTTGATCACCAGTAATTCGGCGGTTGGGATCACCCCTTCCAACCAGGGCACATCATGATTGAGGTGCTTATGATCCACCCAATCCACCACCTGCTCATTGGTGATACGCTTCATATCGGTCAGATTCATGACCATCCCTGTCTTCGGATCTGGCTGTCCATAGACCGTCACTTCCAGGATATAGTTATGCCCATGACCATTGGGATTGGCACATTTATCGTAAATTTGATAATTCTCTTCGTCTGATAGTTGATTGCTCCATAAGCGATGCGCCGCGCTGAAAGTAACACGCCGGGTCAGATAGGCCATGTCAGTATCCTCTTTCTCTCTATTTTCCAATCTCTATGATAGCGAGTTGTTCACGTGTTTTTAAAGTCAGGACAGGCTGACCATACCGTAATTTACAAGATTGCAAAGCATCTATTTATTCCCTGTACACTGACTAGGCACTGCCTCTCAGGAGTCATTTTGTGAGTTGGTGCGTCCCTGGTGCACCAGGGTATCATTCATTTTTTGCAAAAAGAAACCGCGAGCAGAAAAAAGAGATGAACACGTAGGTGTCGGGTTTGCCCCGACTTTGTCGCGAAGCGACCGGCTCCCGGGCGTGCATGTCCACCAAAGGTGATATCGTTCCCTGCGAGCGTCGATCAACACAAGCGCATACCATCCATTGATTCATCCTTTTCTGGGAACGCGTCTATGAAGCTGGAGCAAGCCCAGCACCTACGTGGGCATTTCTGTTTTTTCGGTGCTCTCCTTTTGCAAAGGATGACGGTCACCCGTTGTGCCAACACACAAAATGGCTCCTGATTTAGTGTTCTCCACTATTTGACGTCTGATAAGTTCAGACGGAATACTCAACAATTTGTATCCGTGGCCAGCATTCCCGCGCCAGTTGGCCTGGCAGGCGCCAGCTATCCTCCCTATAAGCTGGCGCACGTCAACAGGCTTAAGCGTTGGTGAACAGCTCGATGTTGCTGCCGCTGAACATACGGCCGCTGTCAGCGGCCAGGTAGACGAGGATCTCAGCCAGTTCGTCGGCGGTCATGCCCGCCTTGAGATGTGGCGCGGCCTGGCGCAGCATCTCGGTATCCACCGCGCCAGGACTGACCGCGCAGACACGGATGTTATGCGGCTTCCCCTCAACGGCCAGGATCTCAGTCAGCCCTGCCACACCAGACTTTGAGACATTATAGGCGCTCATGCCGGGGAATTTCTCAACTCCTTTGACCCCCGAGAGGGATGAAAGGTTGATGATTACGCCCTGGTGTTGCGCCATCATCAGACGAAAGGCCTCCCGACAACAAAGAAAGGTGCCACGCAGGTTGATGTTGATCACCTGGTCCCAGGTGGCCGTATCCATATCTGGAAATGGCTTCACAGCTACAATGGCGGCGCAGTTGATTAACACATCCAGGCGTCCATATGTCGATTGGATATGCTGAAAGACGGTCTGCACATCCTCTTCACTTGAGACATCCCCACTAAAGGCCAGCGCGTGACCACCACTACCTGTGATCTCCGCCACAGCCTCGTCCAGTTGCGTCCCGGTGCGGCTGAACAGGATCACCCGGGCTCCAGCCCGGGCCAGTAAACGGGCGGTCGCGCGCCCAACTCCACGGCCAGCACCAGTAATTAAAGCGACTTTATCTTTCATATTCATCATACTAAATTATAGCAGCCAGCCATGGTAAAAAGTATATATAAATATATGTTTATATATCAAGGTGAGCCATATGTCAGCAACTTGTTGAATAAGGTAAGGCTCTGATATAATGCAGAGCATGGGCGCGTCGATGGAGAACATGTAATGCGCAAATTACAGATGTTCAAAGGTGCCTCGACAGACGCTTTCTATATATTTCACGGCAAGCAATACGATCAAGCGCACCATCTGGCGTATGGGGGAGAGAATGAATACAGACACCGTCCTGTCTGGTAATCTGAATGACTTTGGCCTGGTAGAAATTCTACAGATTGTAGAGCTTGGCAGCATGACGGGCGCGATTCATCTCAAACAGAGTACCGGGCGCATAGGTATCCTTTATTTTAACGAAGGAAAGCTGGCCAATGCAGCAGAATTGGACCCCGGAGCGCTGGCATTGGGCGATGTTTTGCAGCAGTTGGGAATGACAACCTACCATCATATTGAAGAGGCCTACGCCCAGCAACTTCAGGATCCCCTGGGCAAGCGTATCGGTGAACGCCTGGTGATGATGAAAGTCATCACAGAGCAGCAGTTACACGAGGCCCTGCGTACCAAAACATTATGGACGGCCCGCGAGCTCTCGCTGTGGAGTGATGGCCAGTATGAGTTTATCGCCAGCCCCAATGTGCAGAAGCTACTCCCCTACGGCGAGGCCTCGCTGGATATTGAAGTGGTGCGAGCGACCATGGAGATGGTGCGCTATAGCGATGAATGGCAGGAACTCATCAAAGTACTTCCACAGGGTATGCGCACCCAGCTTCAGCTATCACCATCCATCGCTTATGCCATGCGCTTTGATATTCGCAGTCTGGAGCTCTTCACGCATGTGAACCTCTATCGACGCGTGCGGCGCATCGCCAGTGCGTTACGCCGACCCGAACTGGATGTGGCGCGCGACCTGGGACAACTCGCGCAGCAGCGCTTTATCTATCCTGTACACCAGGAAACGCAGCACCTTAACGGACTCAAAGTTCGCCTGCCTGATCCAGCTGAAAAGCTGCGCCTGGAGAACTTCGAGTTACTCAACCTGATTAGCCGTATGGAGCAGGAGTGGGAGACAAAAAACACGCCAACCGAACAGCTGTCAACGCTGGTGATCTTCATTAACTGGACCATGGATGCGCTGGCCGAGACCTGTCGGGCCAACGGGGTTGAACTCGATCCACGCACCCTGCATACGCTGATGATCAATGAGAATCTCTGGCATATGGGTAGCTATGAGTTCCGCGTCGACCATAATCATATCGACGTCGAGAATTTCACGGCTCTCTGTCATGAAATCCTCAACGGCGACATTAAGAAGGCAGCCGGTTTCTATGATGAAGCGTCCATGGTGCTTCAACGTTTGCTCAGCTGCATCTTTGAGATGATCAATGGACGCGTCGCCAATCCCCTTGAGCGCATTGAGAACCAGGCGGTCTGGGAGGCGATGTTTGATCAGTTTGCCCTCCAACGTGGAGATGCTTGATCCGCATCAATACGATATATCGGTGGTTGGCACGTTGGTAGAGACGCTTTCTAGCTCCACATCGTCAAACCAGAGCTGACCACGTCCAGAGAGGTAGAGACCAAAGACGATCTGCGTACTGTCTTCGGGCACATCCAGTACGACCTCATAACGCTTCCAATCGTTGCTACCTGTGATGGGCCGATCGTACATCCCATCAAAACGCAGGGAGCCACCAGGACCCTCGATACGCATCCAGAGGCCGGCCGCACTCTTCACCTGCTTCGCCATGATGTATGCGGATAGACGAATGCGCTGATTATGATAGGCAGTCGCCCCGATCAGCTGGTGAAGCGTGCTAAAGACCAGCGGGTCCTCTTCCAGTGACTTCAGGTAGGCGCAGGCATCGCCGCTATGGGCCTGCGTGGTCTCGACTCCACATTCATGGCCCCGGGGTGTGTTATAGAGCCAGTAGGCCAGTCCCGCCGCAAAGTTGCCGTTTCTTGGCCGTGTCGAAATCAAGGTGTGGATCTTTGGCGTCTCTCCGGTCTGTAAGTGGCTGTTATGGATGAGCCGGGAGGGGGTGGAATCATTCAGGTAGAATATAAAATCAAACTCGTAGGCCAGCTCAATCAGCGACCAGTACGAGGAATCTTGCTCAGGCGCGTACATGGCGCCAATCGCGCGGTAGAGATGAGACTGCAACAACCAGGCACTACGCGTCTCGCTATCGGGGAATCCTTGCAGGTCAATCATCATGCGCGGCAAGCCAACGGCATGAAAGGCGTATTCATAGCTATCCCTCGGCGGCAATCCCACTGGCAAGGACAGTGGAACGCGGGGATGCAGGCGATGCAGCGCGTTACAGCTTCCCTGGTAAAAGAGCATGGCGATCGTTAAGAAGTCCTCCTGATAATGTTCGCTCAGATAGGTCCCCATAAATCTACGCTGCTCGTTGCCTAGCGGGGCGGCCGCGTGCCCATTGTGGGTCCAGATAAACATTTTAGCGTCCGGACCCGCCTGGTCGGCGTGCCAGATGGCGTTCTCCGCCATAAAGCAGTCACGCAATTCATAGTTGAAGGAAGCAAACATCTCTTCGGCCTGAATGACGATGCGGGCACCATGTAGCGCGTATTCGAACTCGCGGGCGGAGGAGAGCCGTTCGTAGATGGGGCGGCGCTGGTTGAGCAGATCGTAGACACGCTGCAGTTGCAGTTGGCAGGTCTGTTTAACCTGTGCCGTCTCTTCGCTGTAGCGTCCTGGCTGGTCCGCGTACTCCCAGAAGGTGCCGTAGAGCTCGTGCATCTCCTCAACCGAGTCAGGATCAACCTGCTGTACGAAGTTCAATACGTTCTGCATTGCCAGGTCATAGGACTGCATGTCGATACCGCAAAACTGTATGGCAGGAGCGCTGCCACGTCGCTCATTGTACGCACGCATCCATAGGATAATATCTAGCATCTCCTGCGTCTTCCAGGTCCAAAAGCGCAAACCGTCCAGCAGACGGAGTGGGTCGCCATGCCCATAGCAGACAAACTCATTGATGCGCTGAGCCTCAACCCAGCCTTCCTCAATGGCAAACAGGGTAAAACCCTTCTCTTGAACCAGGAGCTCCAGGAGCCGATGTTTTAATGTAAAAAACTCATGTGTGCCATGAGTTGCCTCACCACATGCCAAAATACGAGCACTACCTACAAAATCCATAAATGGTTTAAGGTCACGCGTATCCCCTCCAGGCTGTGTGCTGCTGAAAGGTTTCGCGTATCCCTTTAACCAGTTAATCACCTCTTCCAACTCCGTAACGTGCTGTTCTTGCATATTCCCCTCCCTAATCCTTCACATCTACAGTCCCTATATTATATACGAGCAACGGGTGCTATTTGTTGTATTTATACTTTTGGGTATATTTTTACATCAAATTATACAAGAATTAAAGAATATAAGACATAAGCAGAGAAGGATGGCAGCTGAGCTGCCATCCTTCTCTGCTTATGCAACAACTTATGTTTAGTGTTTGCGTGGCGGGTAGGAGATGAAGACGCTTTTGAGCTCGCAGAATTCGTTGACGGAGTCGGGTCCCAGTTCGCGGTGACCGTTGCCGCTGCCTTTCATGCCACCGAAGGGAAGGTGAATTTCCGAACCGGTGGTACCGGCATTGATATAGACCAGGCCTGATTCGATATCTCTCATGGCTCTGAATGCCAGGCGCGCGTCTTCGGTGAAGATGCCTGTGGAGAGGCCGTATTCGGTTGAGTTGGCGACGCTGATGGCTTGTTCGTAGGAGTCAACTGGGATAAGGGAGAGGAAGGGGCCAAAAACCTCTTCTTGCGCGATGCGCATGTCGGGGGATACGTCGCCGAAGATGGTGGGCTGATAAAAAGCTCCCTCCTGATAGGAGTCCTGGGTGAGCGTGGCGCCTCCGGTCAGCAGACGCGCGCCTTCTTGCTTGCCGATCTGTGTGTAGGCATCGACGGCTTTGACGCGTCCCCGGTTGACCAGCGGTCCTACTTCGGTCTGGGCGTCCAGGCCATCACCAACGCGCAGGCGCTCGGCCGCTGCCACAAGCCGGTCCACCAGCTGGTTATAAGCAGCGCGATGAACGATGACACGACTGGTCGCGGTACAGCGCTGTCCGGTGGTACCAAAGGCGCCCAGCGTGATGTTGTTGGCAGCCAGGTCCAGATCGGCATCGTCCATGATGATCACGGCATTTTTGCCGCCCAGTTCCAGGGCGCAGCGCCGCAAATCTCGGCCACAGAGTTCAGCTACGCGCCGCCCGACCTCATTTGATCCGGTAAGCGAGATCATATTGATCTTCTTGTGGCTGACCAGGGCATCGCCAAGGGTGCCACCAGAACCCGTGATGACATTAAAAACACCGTCGGGCAGTCCAGCTTCCTGTAAGATCTCAGCCAGTTTCAGGGTCAGCAAAGGGGTATCGCTGGCAGGCTTGAGGATCACAGCATTGCCAGCCAGGAGAGCGGGAAAGGTCTTCCAGGCAGGAATAGCCAGAGGAAAGTTCCAGGGGGTGATGATGCCGACGATGCCCATCGGCTGGCGAATCGTCAGGCAGAACTTGTCAGGCAAGGCGGAGGGGACCGTCTCGCCTTCGGCGCGGCGTCCTTCGCCCGCGACAAATTTGGCTACGTCGATGGCGGTCTGAACGTCGCCGCGTGTCTCACGCAGAATCTTGCCCATCTCACGCGTCATCAGGTTGGAGAGTTCATCGTGACGCTGCTCTAACAGTAGAGCGGTGCGCAAGAGGATGTCGCCGCGCACGGGCGCTGGTGTAGCGGCCCAGCCGCGCTGTGCCTTTACCGCCGCCTCAACCGCGGCCTCCAGATCAGTGGCATCTGACAGCTGATAGTGTCCGATCACCTCCTGTGTATGGGCCGGATTTGTACTGGCAAATGTTTCACCGCTATGTGAAGGTCGCCATTGTCCCCCAATGAAATTCTGGTAGACGGGGGATGCGGTCGAGGATGTCTGTACCATAAATAGATATCTCCTGTCGGCTATGATGTATCGATGCTCTTCGTTGAACGAGGTGTCGATGATGAAAATATGTTTACACATATTATATCAGAGCCAGGGCTCTCACTAGAGGAGGAAGTGCATTGGAAAAGTAGGGGATGGGCTGACCACCCATCCCCTACTTTTCCAATGCACCCTCTTCCTTTATTAACCATCAAGAGCAACTGGCCTGATTAAGGAATATTTGTTGAGTAGCAATTGTTTCTTCTAGCGAGGATTTTATCCCTGTTCTTTTCTTTTTTTGGGAGATAGCATCCCACTCAGTCAGAAAGAGAGTTCTCAATATGGTCAATTGCCCTCCGCATGCCCGGCTTAAGGATGCGCCGCGAGCAACGCTGCCATTCATATTTTTGAGTCTGCTCCTGGTAGTGCTGGCCGCCTGCGGTGGCGGCAATACCTCCACAACTCCTTCAAGTTCACAAAAGTCAAATATGGCTCAGCAGCAGGTGCTGAATTTTCCGAATGTCGGCATTAACGACCTGGCAGTGTTAGATCCAGCCCAGGGGCCGGATGGTAATTCGGCCCAGGCTGTCAATATGATTTATAGTGGGCTGGTCAAAAACGATCAAAATCTGAAAACAGTGCCGGACCAGGCCACGTGGCAGATCTCCGGCGATCAGAAGGTCTATACCTTTAAGATCAAACCGAATGTCGCGTTCTCTGATGGAACGCCGGTGACGGCACAAACCTATGTGTATACCTGGACCCGGTCTCTGCTGCAGGAGACCGCTTCCCCGATCGCTTCGTTCTTCATGGCTCCAATTCAGGGTGCTGATGCCGTAGCGAACAATAAGACGAAAATCCTGACCGGCGTCAAAGCCGTCGATGATCATACCTTGCAGGTAACTCTGACTCACCCCACACCTTACTTCTTAAGTGAGCTAAGCAATTCACTCTTCTTTCCCCTCAATCAGAAGGTGATTGAACAGTACGGCAAACAGTGGACTCAGCATGCAGCCGGAAGTGGATTGGGCACGGGACCTTTCATGGTAAAGGATTGGCAGCATAGCAAAAAAATGGTGCTGGTTCCCAATCCCCACTACTATGGCAACAAGCCGAAATTGACCCAGGTCAACATGCTCTTTGTCGTCAATCCCGCCACTGCCTTGCAGACCTACCTGGCTGGTCAGTATGACTTTATGTGGAACATTCCGGCGGAACAGCAGGTAACTGTCAAAGATAAGCCAGGCTTTGTACGTAAGCCGCTGCTGCAGAGCAATCTGCTCTTCTTTGATAACACAAAAGAGCCGTTTAACAAGGCAGCTGTGCGCCAGGCCTTTGCCTACGCCACCGACAAACAGACCCTGGTGAAGGATGTCTTTAAAGACGCGGTCACGGTCGCCCAGACCATCATTCCTCCAGGTATGCCCGGCTACCAGCCCGATTACAAGGGCCTGCCATACGATGCCACTAAAGCAAAGTCGCTGCTCCAATCGGCCTATCCCGATCTCAAAAAGGTGCCGAAGATCACCTTTTCGTATCCCAGCTCACAGGTATCAGCCAACGAGGCCGCCGTGCTGCAGAGCATGTGGCAGAACGCGCTCGGCATCCAGGTCAAGCTTGATCCGGTGGAGTTGAGCGCCTATAATGATCGCACCTCTAAACACGAGGTGCAGTTTGGCTTCACGCAATGGGGCGCCGACTTTCCAGATCCTTATGACTGGCTGACCCTGAATCTAACCAGCAACGCCTCCAACAACAATGGTCAGTGGAGCAATGCACAGTTTGATCAAACCGTAAAAAAGGCGGAGCAGACCAACGATCAAAACGAACGCATCAAGCTCTATAATCAGGCGGAACAGATCGCCATCAGCGATGTAGGCTGGCTGCCAATTGATCACCAGACCCTGGCTGCCATTATCCCTAGTTGGATTCATGGACTGTCCATGAGCGGCAACGGCCTCTACTTTGGTGATTGGTCGGATGTCTATATACTGCAGCATTAAATGCCGCGCCGGGGCAAGCCCAATGCTGGGGCAAGCCCAGCATCTACGGAAAGATCATAAGACAAATAAAAACGCAGCTCGCATGGTTGCCGTCAGGCGGTAGCCATGCGAGCTGCGTTTTTGGGCGCATCTCCCCGAAAAGCGTGCTAGACGCTTTCGATGGTAGGCCCCTCGGTGGAGGTCGTGGGTGGAGGTGTTGTCGGGGTCTCCTGTGTAGCGGCAGGCTGATCGGCATAATCGCCATCCTGGGCTGGACGCTTAAACACATAATACGCGGAGTTAGCAGTCAGAGGTTGATTGCTGGACAGTTCCCAGCCCTCACGACCGATGCTATCGAAGTAACGCCGTACAAAAGCGCTACGGCGCTCATTATTCCCAATCAACGTCTCCACGCCCTCGCAAGAGATACGCCCTCGATAATCGACGTATACGACTTTATATGCCCATTGTCCCATTGTTGCGCACTCCTCCTTTCCAAGAATTGTTTTTCTTGCACTCTAGTTCTGGTGTGGCTGAGTCATCCATCGGTCTGGCTCCATCGATACTATATCCGATAGCATCCCCAGCCACTACATTTCTGCGCGATGCTAACCTGTCACGCCTCGCCCGCAGACAGATAGCATGTCACCAGTAGCTGAGCTGAATGATCATAACGTAACCGGGTTCCACAATCAGCACGCTATTTCTCACTGGGGACCATCCCGATGGTTCCTCTGCACAGTCGTAGTATACCCACACGGCGCGATGGTGACACCGCTATTTCCGCCAGTCTTTCAAACCGGAGAAACTACCTGCTCGCTACCTGTCTATTTCTACAGGTAGGCAGGGTGAAAAAAAAACGCCATCCTAAACGTTACATTCTATACAAGAATGCGTTTTACCATAGATAAGGCGGAATATCTCACTATTTTTATAATGGTGGATCATTCTATTGTCAAACAGCCGACCATCCAATACAGTAAAACAGATCAGAGCATATATGTACCGATGCAGGGCAACTTACACGAAGGGGAGTATCATGTCCGAACGCCATTTGTCGTTATCCGAGGCCCAAAAGCAACTGGCAGATTTGCCGCGGCTCTTTCAGGAGATTGAAGAACCAATTATTATCACGCAAGACGACGAAGAGGTAATGGCTATTTGTTCTATGAAGAGCTATATGCAGCTACGCGAAACGATTGCCTCCCTCAATCAGACGCTGCAGATTCTTCATGATGAAAAATTTATGGCATCGTTTCGCCTATCCCAGCGTGGCATGAAAGGGGATCCCCTGGTCTCTCTGGAGCAACTCAGGCGTGAGCTTGGCTGGGAAGATGAGAACCTGGAATCGAAATGATGGGCATCTTCTCCATGCCCATCATGCCTGATCAGCCTCGCGCCGCTGCGCATCTTCGATCAAACCGATCAGAAATTGTAGCTTCTTGATGGAATGTTCAGCGTTGCGCTTGTTGCGTTCATAGCCATCGGGCGCCAGCTGCTGAAACCAGAAACGAATATCGTCCTCTGAAATGTCATACCACTTGGCATCGGCCTGCAGGCGCAGATAGACACGCATCTGCGGATCTTGCTTTTTGCGCGCGGGCCGGGCCGGGCTCGCCTCCTCGGCGGTCTCCTGCTCGTCCTCTGCTACCGCTTGAGCCATCTCGGCCGTTGGATGCAACTCGTTGTACAGCGCCTCCACATCGCCCGCGCGGAAAAAGACATCGCGCCCAACACCCCGATGGGTTTTTATGCGCCCCTCTTTTACCCATAGATCCAGCGTCACCCGATCAACACCCAGGCGACGCGCGGCATCGCCCGCGTCAACAAATGCAAAGCGTCCACTCCCTGGCTTACCAACCATTGTACCAATCCTCCTTCAGGCTTTTTACAATCTTTTCCCTGTATTATAGCCCACAACGGCACCACTTTGCGGTGGCCTACATCACGCACCGCAAGAATTTAATACTTTTTATACAGAGATGTGCCTGTACAATGACATAAAGATATGCTATGCTTACAAATGACCAGGACTTGATATAACAAAGTTTAAACAATGAATATAAATGTAATTGCATTGGGTAGCAAAGGGGGAAAAGACATGTATGGGAACCAACACTGGCCATGGTTGATGTCGATATCAAAGATGCCACTCTATGCGCGGCTATGCTCCTGCCTGGTCAGTGTCCCCATCTGTGTACTTATTTACGCGCTAACATTTACAAGTTTCTATGATAGCCGTATCCTGGTGGTTCCAATGCTTGTCTGGGCCTGGTCCTTCGGTAAGCGAGGCGCCTGCATTTATGGCATGAGTTTCATAGTAGGAGTCGGTAGCTATTATCTCCTCTCGCAGAGAAGCACTCTTCACCTGCCCGTGGCCCCTGCATCTCTTCTTATCAATATACCGGTGATGGCAGTGGCAGCAGTGGTGGTCATTATGTTCAAAGATCGGCAGGCGGACAAAATTACTGAACCAGTGAGGGTACTGGCCGAAGAGAATAAACAACAACAGCAGATGGTCGCCGAGCAGGTGCGTCAGTTTGAACAGATTAAGACACAGTTCCTGATCAATGTCAATCATGAACTGCGCACACCATTGACCGCGACCTATAGCTACTTTGAATTGCTGGAAACGCTGTTTGAGCAGCAGGGGCATTTAGACTACAAAGACCACGGTATGTACCTGCGTGATGCTTTACGGTATTGTGAGCAGCTACGTTCGATCGTCAATAACATCCTAGATACATTAGATATAGATAACACACAGCCGGTTTATCAAGGCGAGCCATGCAATGTAGCCCGGGTTATCCTTGATACATGCACCAATCTCGATATTGTGCAACGTGAACAATATCGCATCCATATCCAAGCGTCATCTAACCTATACGTACAGGCCAACAGGCCGTATCTGCGTCACATCCTGCACCAATTGCTCTCCAATGCCTTTAAGTATACACCGCCCGGCTCACCCATCATTATCCGCGCCGAGGTAGATCCAGCAGAGGAGGATACCGTTTGTATCAGCATCAAAGATCGGGGGCCGGGCATTCCCTTTCGCGAGCAGGCGCATATCTTTGATCAGTTCGCGCGCCTGCCCCGCGATATAGCGGGAACCGTGCGTGGCACGGGGCTGGGACTCTACATCTGCAAGCAACTGGTCGAACGCATGCACGGCTATATCTGGGTGGAAAGTTCGGGCCTCCAGGGGAGAGGCTGCTGCTTCCGCTTTACCCTGCCACAGGCAACTGTCACACCGACCGGTGATACTCAGTTGCCAACAGACCAGGCTCAGGCGTTTTGATGGCGGTAAAACATCAAGAGCGTGCTGCCGTAGCGGCGTTCATCGGTGAGCACAAAATTGTGGCACTCAATCCCTGCCACGCCGGGACGCTCTTTTGGATGGATCTGCACGATAACAACGGTATTGTCCTCCCACAACTTCGAGCTATCAACCAGTCCCAGCGCGCGGGCCGCCATCTCTTCATATTGAGGAGGAGCAATATAGATGATATCGTAGACACGCGGCTGCCCCTGGGCGGGTGCTGGAAAGTAAGCGCGCCTCTCGTTTCCATGGGTTGGTGGCAATGGTTGCGTCTGGTGAGCCTGCAAAAATTTAAATGAGTCCCCCTGCAATGTCTCTGCGTGCGCGGTCAGACCGGTGATCTGCAAATTTTCGCGCACCAGCCGGACGATCTTTGGATTCATTTCGATAAAGGTAGCCCGGGCCGCCCCGCGGCTCAATGCCTCGATGCCAACGCCACCAGTACCCGCGAAAAGATCCAGAAAGCGAGCGTCTGTAACCTCATCGGCAAGGATATCAAACAGGGCCGTCTTTACCCGGTCCATAATCGGCCGGGTGCCAATTGTTTTGGGAGACTTCAGTTTTTTACCCTTTGCCTCACCGGTTACCACGCGCATAGCGTTCCTCCTCTAGCACTACCAGAACAGCTTCCACCTGCTCAATAAAATCATCTTCCAACTTCGCCCAGGAGATCAACGCTTCTACCTGGTCAACCTTGAGCTTCTTGTTCGCCGCGATATTCCAGACGCCCTCGATCAATTCGCGTAATTGCTCATCAGAGATCTGCGAAAGGACTACATTGTTCAGCACTTGCAGACGCTGAGGGCTGGCAGTGGTTGCGCCCTGTGATTCGCGCAAAGAGCTGACTTTGGAACGAGCACGCTCGAGTTCCTGCGCGCTAAACTCATCAGGAGAGACCGGAAAATCGTCCAGTTCCTCCAGGTCGTCACCGGGTCCGTTTCCATCGTCCAGATCTTCGGGTCCAATCTCTTCCACAAAGCCGGTCCCCGAGCGGGGCACGCGCATCTCGATAATCGAAGAATCGTGATCCCCACGCCCGAGGCGCGGGAGCTGACCCGAAGGCTGGGGACGAATGGAATTGGCATCCTCCTGCCCGTAATCAGGGAGGCTGCCGCCATCACTGTCACGTCGCTTCGACAGGGAGGTGGGAGCCGGGCCGCCCTGACCAACCATCTCCTTTAACTGCTCCAGCGCGTCGCGTAGATTGATGCCGGTGGTCAGCGAGCGCACATTGAGCATCTCCATTGCCTGCTTGGGCGTCAGGTCCATATTCTCTTTGATATATTGAATAAACTGGGGTAAAGGCATATTGCTTCCCGGTTCGCCGCCCGATACAGTCAAATTACCTGTGCGTGTGCGTTCACCATTACGTCCAGCTGACGGTGATTCCGCCGGGTTCATCTGGGTAGTCGTCTGAGGCGCGGATATAGCGGCAGACCGGTTGCCTGGAGTATTTGTGCGTAGATTGGCAGTGGGTTGAGCAGGCACAGGTTTGGTCTTGGCCTGTGGTTGAGGGGTAGAACGCGTCACCTGGGCACGCGCCCCCTGTGGCGACCGTTGATCCATATAGGTCACCAGCTGCTGCATACCTTCCTCGGCCTCATTAAAGAGCTGTTCCCGCTCCTCTGTACTGGCGCCAAGGGGCACAGGTACATTCATTTCAACGGTATGGGTACGGCCATCCTTCGTATATTGGGATGCATAGCGTAGCCAGATATATGGCCCCGACTCTTCCTGTTTTTTACTATTGCCGTCCATGGACGCGCTCACCTACTTTCTCCTACAATGCTGCTCTACCTGCAATTCCAGGGACTGATGGTCGATTATAAACAGTGTACATATATTATATCAAAAACGTTCAGCCGACACACCCTATATCATCACATTTCTTTGCTTTGTTTATCAGTGTAAACCAGGCAAAGATGGATGTCATACATGTCATACATAGCGCATATAAACGCAGTGAAATGTCTTGATTAATGCTAAGATATAATGTATGGTACTACAATGAACCCATATTGTGGGGGTTGGTTATCAACAGCCATCGAGCGCAACCAGCATACATTGTTCCCTGATGATAATACACGTTGTATAGTTCGTACCCGATAGCCTGCTCCTGTGCCAGAAAGTTGAGATACGCTATCTATGATACCAGCACCACCTCAACCGCCACCTACCCGGGTTATGCCCCCGCCTACGACGAATGAACAGACCACACCAACGGAATCACCCAACGTCGCGCTCACCCCGGCGCGTAAAAGAATGGGGCAGGCACCGCTGGCCCTGGCGATCAAAGCGATCCTGCGTCCCATCTTCAAACTGCTCTACTATACGATTCGCTGGATACGCTCGCATAAGCTTGCGGCACTGCTGGCCATCTTGCTTGTTCTTGCCAGCATTTTCGCTACCAATTATCTCTTGACCGGACAAATACCATTCAGCTCCAATACATCGATCAGTGGACAACCACAATCGGGACAGGCCAGTTCACCGGTAAGCTCCGATGTCCAGGATTGGCTGCTGGCCCTGCGTTCAGGTGATCTGAATACGATGCTCAATATCCAGAAGTCGATGAGCAAGCAACCCGACAGTTCGATGTATCTGCTCCAGTTCAGTGAGAAATACGCCCAGGTGAAGTGGACAGCGATTAAAGTTAACGGCGCAAGCCAGGGCTCGGATGGCATGCTGGATCTCTTCATTGAGGTCGATATGACCTCAACCAGTACCAGTTCAAGCAACACCGCCGCCAGCAGCACGATTACACTCTGGCATTTTACAACCTCATCAACAGGCCACATTTACACGATCGACTATGTATCAGGGCGAACAGCCTGATATTTTCCTCATTGTAAGTGAACGGCATCTCGATACCGTATTCTCGTAGCGCGAACAACCAGTACCTCACCAATACGACATCCTGCTCATGCCTGGCAGGCAGTATGCTGAAGGGATAGAAAAAGTGTCAACAAATACAACCAGAACCAAGCGGCCACGTAGTGACCTCGATAAGTCCATTGATCTGGGTCTGGATCAGTTTGGACGCTTTATTCGCCGAGCCTGGTGGTGGATCGCCCTGACCATTTTCGCCATCTGGTTCTTTACCTCTGGCGTCACCATCGCCGGATTGGACGGTGGCACAGCCTTAAGCGGCATCATCCAGATTACGTTCGCCATCTGTTATATCCTGATTCAGTTTGTGGCCCTCTTCTGGTTCCTGGCACGTCCGCGCCTCTACTGGGTGATGCCCGGAGAGACCGGCGTTACCTTTGACGATTACAAGGGTAATCCAGAGGTGCTGGAGGCGGCCCGTCGCATCGTCGCCCTGCTGCGCGGCGTCAAAGAGTTCCAGGAGATGGGCGGCAATCCCGTTCGCGGTCTTCTTCTTTCGGGACCTCCCGGAACCGGTAAAAGCTACCTGGCGCAGTGTATGAGTACCGAGGCGGGGGTCCCCTTCGCCTATGCCAGCGCCGCCAGCTTCCGCGCCATGTTCATGGGTATCGATGTCCTGATGATCAGCAATCTCTATCGCAAAGCACGTCGCCTGGCCCGCGAGTACGGCGGCTGCGTCATTTTCATGGATGAAGTCGATGCCATCGGCGGCTCACGCGGCAATAACGGCGGTGGCATGGGGATGATGGGAATGATGGGTGGAATGATGGGCGGCGGCACAGGAGGTCTGAACCAGCTACTGATGGAGATGGATCCGCCCAATATAGAGACCGGCTGGTTCAAAAAGATTCTGCGCACGCTGGGCCTCTACCACGGTCGCGCACAGCACCAGCCCGTCCTGACCATCGGCGCCACCAACATCCCGGATTCTCTGGACCGCGCCCTGCTGCGCCCTGGTCGCTTTGATCGCCAGATCAACGTCGCGCCGCCAACCGATAAATATCGTCCTGAGGTGATTGAATACTACCTCAACAAAGTTGATCATGAGGACAACATTTCTCTCACAGCTCTCTCAGCCCGTCTGGTTGAATATACACCTGTCGCCATCAAGCACGTTATCAACGAAGCGGTAATCATCGCCCACTTCGCCGGACGCACAAAGGTAACCTACAAGGATCTCACTGAGGCTCAGGATGTGCATGAATACGGTCTGCGCCAGATCAGCGAGCTCACAGAGATTGAGCGTCGCCGCCTGGCCTATCACGAGGCCGGCCATACCGTGGCCAGCTACTACCTGATGGACCGCTTCTTCCCTGCCTATGTGACCATCCATATGCGCGGTGACGTGGAGGGCGCGGCAGCCTTCGCCCATCCACGACCGAAAGAGACCGTCATTACCCAGAATCGCGAAGATATTCTGGCTCGTATTCAGGTTTCGCTGGCTTCACGCGCAGCGGAAGAATTATTCCTGAATACAAAGCTCAATGGTGTTGCCGGCGATTTTGCGAGTGCCACAGGCCTGGCAGCACGTTACATTGGTGTCTTTGGTATGGACAATACCATCGCGTCATACCTGGCCTTTGGAGAGGGAGGAGCCGGGGGAGCAACGGCTATACCCCACTTCGCGGATCGGGTAGAAGCGTTGCTGCAATCCCAACTGAACGCGGTCAAGCAACTGTTTATCGAGCACAGCGAGGCGGTCATCGCAGTCTCGGAGGCGCTGATCGAAAAAGATGAGCTGGTGGCGGAAGAGATCAAAGAGCTGATCGACAACGCCGATGCGCGCCAGGCGTCCAAAGGCATCTTCAAGGAACTGACTCCTTTGCTGGAGGCCGGTTCCGGCTGGAACGGCAACGGTCACGGCAATGGCAATGGCAATGGTAGCCATAACAACGGCCATGGGCGTGCCGGCGAATCGATCGCCAGCCCCCCCTTCAACAATATGAGCCTGAACATCAACGTAGATGGGGTACACCTGCCCCCGCAGACCTACACAGATAATCTCGATCTGTAACATCAGTCACAGCTCCCGCGAGGCACCCTGGACAGGGTGCCTCGTATTTTTTAGTGGTGCAACCACCCATCGACAGATGTCATTTTTAGTGGTGCATGGGTGCGCGAATGCGCACCCATGCACCACTAAAAATGAGCGCGGCCGCTACGCGGGGGCGCTCACGCCCTGAAAAAAGGGGGTCTGGCACCCCCAAATAACTTAAAGTCGTGGTTACTTGAAATAATGTGGGTTATTTGCTACTGTTGTCAGAGATTTATTACTATATTCCCCATCATAGAGGAGATATGTACACCGTCATGAATACAGTTCTCTCGAATGCGACCAGTACAGATGAACATCCTTCCACGTCCATTACCAGGAAAGGGATTCTTTTGATCGTTGGCGCCCTGCTGGCGCTCTTGATCATTGGACTGTTGATGCGCCTGTATACCCTGGGCGTGCCCTTTGACCGAGACTCATATGATGAGGGAGTATACTGGCAGACCCTGCGCTCGCTGGCCGCTGGCTCGGCGCTCTACCATCCGACGTTCTATTCGCAGCCGCCGATGTTTATCCTTTCCATCTTCCCGACCTATCTACTGTTTGGTCAGACGCTATGGGCGGCGCGGCTAGGGATCGCGCTGGTATCGTTGTTGGGCCTGGTTGGGATATCTTTGCTAGGCTATGCGCTGCGCGGCTGGCTCGGTGCTATTGTTGCCCTGTTACTCCTGTTGCTGGCACCGCTCTACCTTTCGGCCTCACAAACCATTCAGGCAGAAGGTCCCCAGGTGGCCTTCTCGATCCTGGCAGTGGCCTTTGCTTATCTCTGGTGGCATAATCCCTCCGGACGACGTGGAAACGTCTACGCGGGCCTCTGTACGCTTACACTAATGTTAAGCATATTTAGCAAGCTCTTCGCTCTGGCCACGCTGGTCCCAGTCTGTCTACTGGCGCTGGCCCATCTCTGGCGCATCCGACAACAGACAGCTGGCAGTCGCTGGCAGGCCAGCTGCTCACTACTGATCGGCGTCGCTGTCATGATCCTCGCAACCCTGCTGATCATGCTGCCTTTTCTGGGTCACCTGGGAGATTTCTGGTCGAGCGTGATCAGTTTCCATACCGCGGCCAGCAAGGTCACCGGACATATTAGCAACACCGGTCGGGTGGTACGCTTCTTTATCGCGCCACTGGGTATTGCCGCCCTCTACGGCAGTATCGTCGCCCTCGTGAGAAGAGACTGGCGCGTCGTACCGCTGCTGGGCTGGGCGCTGGCCTGCGCCATCTTGCTCTGGCAGCAAGAGCCACTGTTTGATCATCATTTTGTGATCGTGATACCCGCGCTGGTCGCTTTAACCTGCATGGGGCTGGGTCCCCTGCCCCTGAGCAGCCAGCAGTGGCATCAACTCCCAGCACTCCTTACCGCGGGGAGTCTGCTGCTCGTACTGATCACCCTTGGTGTCGGGGCGCGCGGCATCCAGGTAAATTATCGCAACTGGCAGGCACAGGCCGCCTCCGGGGGCACGCAGGGATCGCTACGCGCCGCCCACGACCTGCAGCAGGCCATCGCCCCTGATCAACTGGTCATTACTGATGGACAGTTCGTCGCCGCGCTGGCCGAACGCAACACTCCACCAGAACTGGTCGATACCTCCAGCGTACGCATCAACACCGACTATCTAACCAGCTCTCAGCTCATCCAGCTGGCCTCCCAACCCAGAGTGCATGCCATCCTGTTTTATACGGGGCGCCTGACCAACAGCAAGCTAAAGCCCTTCCGCGAATGGATACCCACCCACTTCCGCGAAATCCACAGCTATGGCAAGGATAGCTCCCTATGGGTTAAAATACAATAAAGTCATTTTTTTAAGTGAGAAGGAAGAGGAGAAAATGGAGAAGAAGAAAAAGACATTTAGCACGATGGAGATCGTACTGGTCGGAGTACTGGTCGGCTCCCTCGTACTCTCATTTCTGCAAGCCCGTCAGGAAGAAAACAAAAAATAGGACCAGCATAGATTAAGAAGGATTTGCGACCCGGGGTCGCAAATCCTTCTTAATCGTTTTTCATCCCTTTTTTCAGTTCGCGCACAAAGCCGATGGCTCCTTCTTTCCAGGTCATACGTGGCTGCTGCTGCCTGTACCGAGCCTGTTCGCGCTGCTGCAGAATAAAGTTGAGCAACACCTCTCGCTTCATAGCTTCCAGGCGTTGGATATCATAAGCGACGCGCCGGGTGGGATCGCTCAGAACAGCGTACGCTTCATTAATCTGTTTGATGTGCCGATCTTCAGCGGTACGATTGATATCAGGATGATACAGGCGCGCCAGGCGCCGATATGACTGTTTGATATCTTCAAGCCGCGCCGTCGAAGATACTTCAAGGATGGCATAATAGTCTGGTAGAGCCATACATTTAGTCCCCTGTACTTCCGAAGCCTCCCCGAGCACTCCCAACCTGCTCCACTTCGTTCCATGCAAAGCGCCCAATTGGAATAAAGATCCCCTGCGCGATCCGCTCGCCACGCAGTACGGTAACCGGCTCATCTCGAAAGTTGTAGACCGATACCAGCAATTCGTCGCCGTCGCCACAATAATCCTGATCGATCACCCCGACGCCGTTGGGCATCAATAAACCTTTGCGGCGCGCCGTGCTGCTGCGCATGGTGAGCAGCAACATATATCCGGGCGGCGTCTGCACAATCAAGTTACTGGGAATCAACGCCAGCGAACGTGGCGCGACCTCAGTTGTTTCCCGGCTGAGCAGATCAAAGCCGACCGATCCCGCCGTCGCGTACGTAGGCAACGGCAAAGCTGTATCAACGCGTTTAATATTAACCTCTAGAGGTTGTGCACAGTCATCCATATACGTTATTCTAGAGAATAGAAGATATCTCGTCAATAGTAATTGGGGAACATCCCCAATTGGCGTCCGTTAAGGGGTGCAGGGTCCTCCCTGCACCTCCCGCATTGACGCGGAAAAACGTTCTCGAGGATTTAACCTTTGGGGTCGATTTATTCGTAATATGAGTATGCAAACACATACAGCGCCAAAGCCGTCAATGCAACGGCGCTTTCTTATTATTAGCTTCTTTCTGATTTTATCGATTGGGGCAACTATCATAGCGACACATGCGACTATTGACGCGGTGCAGAATGTACATCAGCACCAGGTAATGGCGCATCAGGGGGATGTGCGTCTCATTCGGCAGTGGATGACAATTCCCTATATAGCCCATGTCTATCGCGTACCGGATAGCCTGCTGTACTCAACATTAAAACTGAAAGACGATACGGTCACGCGCCATAGCACGTTACAGACCATTGCTCTCCAGCGCAAGCAGTCCGCTGATGCCATCATCCATAAGCTCCAGGTGACGATTCTAGATTACCGCAAAACACATCCCTTTAAACCAGATCCAACGCCAACGCCAGCGGCACCAAGAGGGGGGAGCATAACCATTTGATGAATACGCTACTGCCACTTATGATTACCTGGCTGCAGCTGTATGGCTATCCAGTGCTATGGATTTGCGTATGTATAGCCGCTATTGGAGCTCCCCTACCAATCGGGCTTTTGCTGCTGGCGACCGGTGCCTTTGCTGCATTGGGAGATTTTAATATTTTCGCGCTATTTATTACTGCGTTAAGCGCCTCGGTCTGTGGTGATAGCATCGGCTATTATATTGGCCGTAAAGTGGGTACGCGCGTCATTGCCTGGTTACTGCGCAAAAAACGTTATCGCTTTATCTCACCAAAGGTAATTAGCCGCTCACAGGATTATTTTCAGCATCGTGGCGGCTGGGCAGTCTTCTTGAGCCGCTGCCTGGTACCGGCACTGGGAGGGACCATCAATATTCTGGCTGGCGCGGAGCGCTATCCCTATCGCAAGTTTCTCCTGGCCGACTCCACGGGCGAGGCACTCGGCATCTTCCCGCCCCTGGTACTCGGCTTTGCCTTTGGCGCCAGTTGGGAGGCGGTCGGTAATTTACTCACTATTATTTCAATCCTGACACTATTGTTACTCATTGCTATCTACTTGATCGTCTTACTCGTACGCACCCTGAGAAAAATGAAACCGGGGCAAGCACAAACGACGGAAGAAGAAACAGGAGAGTCAACGACTTCCCAGAAGAAGGTGCAGGACTCAAAATTTCATCATAAACAGTCAGGCAAAGAAAAAAGTCCGAAAACAACTCCATTTCTTGCCACTTTAAGGCGGGTTCAAACGTATAAAAGTACAGATGGATTACACACGGGTTACAGTTTTCCCAAGGAAACTACGTCAAATCCACGCCGTAGGGACTAGAATGAAAGGATGACTTGCGTTATAATTGAGGTAAGGACGTAGTTCCTTGAACTGATTGACAACAAAACTGTCATTTTTGTTTGACAACCCGATTGACAAAGCCAGCAACATTGCAGCGCTTTCAAGCCAACATCGGGCAAACATCATTTTGTCAATGAGTCCGGGAATATTTTCCAAACCGGCGATGTTTCTACTAGTAGAGACTGATTGCATGTCATTGATTTTCCTCCCACTCGGCTCGGACAGAATGGTCCGATGAAGGGCGCAATTCCCTGAGTGTAGGACCAGACTGACGACGAACAGATATCTTGCTGCTTAGGATATACTACTTTTCATGGAGGGCGCACAATGATAGACACCAAGCGTGCCATGACGGGAACAACGCTTACCTTAAATAAATCACATACCACAGATCTTGACAAGCCGTTCAATATTGTGGAACAGCTTCTCTCGAAAGATCTTGATTATACATCAGATGATGAAACAGAGACTGGGGTAGAGAAAGACGACCACGAGTTGGAAGATAATATGGGTGGCATTGATACCGGTGCGCTCGACATCGAGACTGGTCCACTGGATTTAGAAGAGGATATGTCCGATTCCGACATCCATGAGGAGCCACATACCGCCGAGCTTGAACATGATGCCTTGCTCCATATTCCTTCCATTCACGCCAATGACGAGCCCGCCGCTCGTCGAACCGCTCAACGTCGCCGCCGCTCTGAAGATCAAGAAGACAACCAGGTAAATAACGCTGACGCGGGCGAATCTGACGCAGTAATGACCTACTTGCGTGAGATCGGCCGCGTTCCTATGATTACACACGAACGCGAAATTGAATTAGCCAAGAGAATCGAGTCCGGTGATCGTGACGCGATGAAACAGTTTATCCTGGCCAATCTACGCCTGGTTGTAAGTATCGCCAAGCGTTACGTTGGCCGTGGTTTAACCCTACTGGACCTGATTCAGGAAGGCAACATCGGACTTATTCGCGCTGTGCAGCGTTACGATTGGCGGCGAGGACATCGTTTCTCGACCCATGCAACCTGGTGGATTCGCCAGGCTATCAGCCGTGCCGTGGCCGATAAGGGGCGCACCATTCGCCTCCCGGTATATGTCAATACGGCGCTCAATAGAATTCGTCGTGAGCGTCAGAGGTTACTCCAGGAACTTGGTCGTGAACCAACGGAAATGGAGCTGGCCGAAGCTACGGGCCTGGATCCCATTCGCATGGTTGAATTGCAGTCGGCCCCCGGCGCACCAGTCTCTCTCGAGCTGCCCGTTGGTGAAGATGAAGAGCAGGAACTGGGAGATGTGCTGGCGGATACCGAGTCGGCCTCACCCGAAGAGCTAGCCACCACGCAGACGTTGAAGGATGAAGTGCAACGCGTCCTTGAGTCGGTCCTCACGCCACGCGAACAACTGGTCTTGCAGTTGCGCTTTGGCCTGGGCAATGGCCAGGCGCATCCACTAGAACAGGTGGGTCGTGAGCTGGGCATTACACGCGAGCGTGTACGCCAGATCGAGGCGGGAGCATTGGCCAAGCTGCGTCAGCCACCAGTGCTTGAACGTTTACGCGGCTAATCGGCGCGGCAACATAACAGAGCCAACATACAAATGAAGTCCTCCGGGAGGGCGCGTTTCAGTGAGACGCCTCCTCCCGGAGGACTTCATTTTGCCAGTAAAAATTCTTTCCTCCTCGCGTCTATATACATAGACATGTATCACGGCAACCCTCTACCAGACATAAAAGTCCTAAATACAGTCCTTTAGTCTATTTTCATTTTGGGGATTGGCGGTTATGCTAGATATGGTGGCGACCATAAAGCTATACTTCGATGTTCCGATCTGTGAAGAGGGGAAAAAACACTGGTATGGATGGTAAAACATGTCCCGAGGGGTGTAAGAAAAAAACCTCACGCATCCATTGGACAGCCTATCTAGGGATTACTCTGTGCTTGATCGCGGGCATCTGCCTTTCACTGGATACCTATCTATCATCCGTTCTAGGATTGCTACCACTTGGCTTTGCTCACCTCTCGGTGTACCTGTTTCTGGCCTGTCCATTGCCAGCCTTGATTTTAGGCATTGTGGGACGCTATCGAGCCCGTAAACCACTGTGGCAAAGTGGGAGGATGCTGGCAACCCTGAGCCTGATCATCGGCAGCGTCCTCCTTATCATGGAGATCGCCATCGTCGTCACAGAACTTCCATAATTTTTTTGAGGAGTGGATGCCATACCATGGCATCCACTCCTTCATCATTTTTAAGGGATAGCGCAACGCCATTGGTGAGCGCCTGTAGGCGCTCACCAATGGCGTTGCGCTATCCCTTAAAAACTAATTGAGCGCCGCAGGCGCGTACAGTCAGGGTTCGTAGACACAAACCCTGCCATATCATTTGCGCTGACCCAGGTCGCGCGCGACATGAATCACCCCTTTAACCTTCTCCAGCTTGACGAAGAGGCGATGCATCTGATCAAGATCGGCGATCTCCAGCGTGGCCATGATCACAACGGTCTGGTGGTTGGCGCTAACACTGGAGTTGATCGACATCAGATTCGCGCCCGAGTCGGAGACCACAGTCGCGACGTCACGAATCATACCGGTCCGATCGTGGGCCGTAATCACAATCGGCGCATGATACGGCTGCTGGCTCATGCCAGCCCAGTTAACATGGATCAGGCGCTCTCGATCCTGCTCACCCAGGCGTGCGATATTGCGGCAATCGGAGCGATGCACAATGACTCCTTTGCCACGACTAATAAAGCCAACGATATTGTCGTCGGGCAAGGGATAGCAACAGTTCGCCAGCCGGGTCAACAAGCCGCTGACACCAGCCACTTCAAGCTGGGCGGCCGGGGCCTGTTTGGCTGAAACCACAGGTAACGCCAGGGCATCCCCACTCTCCTTTGCTTCTTTGCTATCCTTGCTCTCGCGCTGCCAGTATTCAAGCAACTTGACCACGACCGCGCGGGGCCGCATATCATCGGAGCCAATAGCCGCCAGCAGATCTTCAAAGGAGTCAGCATGCATACTGCTGCAGACCCAGTTTTCCGCGTCCTCGGTAATCGCGTCCGGTCCACGGGCACCAGCCGCCTTCAACTCACGCTCCAGGCGCTCTTCACCGATCTGAATATTGATCGGGCGCTCATTGAGTTTGAGATAGCGACGAATCTTGTTACGGGCCGCCGTTGTGCGCGCAAAGTTCAACCAATCGCGGGTCGGATGGGCGCTACGGCTGGTCACGATATCCACAATCTCGCCATTTTTAAGCTCATAGTCTAGAGAAACCATGCGCGAGATGAGTCGATCGCCATTGCCATCACCATCGGAAGCGATAATGCGCGCGCCCGCGCAGTGATCTCCCACCTTTGAATGGATACGGTAGGCAAAGTCTAACGGCGTCGAACCAACGGGAAGATCTTTCACTTCCCCTTTAGGAGTCAGAACAAAGATCTGCTCCTGGAAAATATCATCCTTGACCGCTTCCACGAATTCGGTATCGCTGGTATTGGCGATACGCAGGTCTTGCTGCCATTCAGTCAGCTGTCGCAGCCAGGTCAGGAGCTCTTTGGCCGATGCGGAAGCATTATCACCGACATCTTTATAATGCCAGTGCATAGCCACGCCATACTCGGCCGTTTCATGCATCTCGTGAGTACGGATCTGGATCTCGACCAGCTGGTCATCCAGGCAGAAAACGGTGGTATGCAGAGCGCTATAACCATTGGGCTTGGGATTGGCGATAAAATCTTTGATGCGCCCCTCCTTTGGCCGCCACAGGCTATGCACATGGCCCAGCGCCACATAGCAGTCCGTGGTGGTATCCACCAGAATACGGAACGCCAGCAGATCGTGAATCTGACTGAGGTCGGCCGCCGCCTTGAGATGCTCCAGATCCTCGGTATCTCCCGCGGTACGCGCGATCTTCTTATAAAAGCTATAGGCATGCTTGACACGCCCGGAAATATCGGCTTTAACGCCGATCGAGGCCATCTCGGTTCGTAAACGCTCACAGACCCGATCCACATAAGAGCGCCACTGCCTGGTCTCTATATCCAGCAGATTGCGCACCCATAGATAGCGATCGGGTTCCAGAACCTGGAAAGCCAGGTCTTGTAATTCGCTCTCCACGCGTGACATACCCAGACGACCAGCCAGGGGAGCATAGATCTCGCGTGACTCCTCGGCCAGCGTCATTAGCTCTTGCGCATCTCCCTGGTAGGAGGGGTCGCACATCAGGCGCATCGCATGCAGTCGATATGCCAATTTGAGCAACACCACACGTGGATCGTCGGCCATGGCCACAAACATCTTACGCACCGTCTCGGCCTGTTGCCGCCTCATCGCTTCTCGTACGCGCGGCTTCTTGTTTTCAAATGACGGAGAAGTAATATCGTCGTCGCGCTCACCATAGGACTTTTTTGAAGACGAGAGCTGGGGATTTTGCACGGCCAGCATAGCGCCGGTGGCGGCGTTCTGCTTTTTCCGCTCCAGAATATTGAGGCGTAACATGCTCTCAACCACGCGGGCCGTAGGTACGCCCAGCGTATACTCGACCTGCTCGGGGAGTAGTAACTCAGCGTCGACAGCCTCGTATACCAGGCCAGCGGCGATCCCAATGGCATCCACGTGCATCATCCGCGCCATGATCGTCGTCACGGCCAGGGCATGCTCCAATGGCGGAATCGGGCGCGCGCTCGTACCGGTAACGCCCCCACAGGCCTCGGAAGACAATTGAAAGGCTTTTACCACAAGGTCAACTTCCGCCAGCGTCATATACTGGTTGACCAGCGCCAGCAGTTGCTTCATAGCGGGTGGATAAGGAGGCTCAACAAATTGTTGTTCTACAGAGCTATCTATCATAATCATCTATGGCCATCTGACATATCCAGTGCAGGATTTGTCGAATATTATTCACTCCAAGCATTCTAGTTGGTTCACGCTACATTCTGGACTTAACACGAATTGGACCTACAATAGTATACGTGCCAACAGGGTAAGTGTTGGATCAGCGCGTACACTTCTTTTCATAGCCAAACAGCGGCTCTATATCTGCGCAGCACGTGAACGCTTAATGTATGCTATCTATATTGTCGCACATTTATAGCAGATGTCACTTACAGTGAGGGTGAGGATGACACACCCTGAAACAAGGGCTGGAGCACCTGCCCTCACGTCAAGTGCTCACATTGACAGGGGCCTTATTTTCCTATCGCTCTCTCAACACTGACCACAGTCTTAACCTGCCGTAAGCGCCGCAGGATGCGTTCCATCTGGTCGATTAATTCCCCCTCGCCTGGATAGATCTCCAGGGTCGCGGTAATTACAGCTCTCTGGGACGCGGGCGTGGTAGTCGAGGTGACCGATGCCATATTAATACCAGCATCCGCCACGACTGCGGCCACGTCGCGCAATAAGCCCGAGCGATCATGGGCGACCAGCGAGATAGCCACCAGGTAGCTGGCGGGATGAATCTGCCGCCAGTTGACTTCAACCAGATTGGTGGGCAACTCCGGATTGCGCCGCAGCAGATCGCAGTCGGTGCGGTGCACAACCACACCCTGGTCCGGGGTCAGTTGACCGATAATAGAGTCGCCTGGAATAGGACAACAGAAACGATCTAGCTGGATCAGCAGCGTCCCTTCGCCGTCCTTCTGCGCATACAGGCTACTCTCACCGTCGGAGGCGTCAGAGGCCGCGCATTGCGGTAGCCGGGGCTGCAACAGGCTCAACACCTGCTCGACCAGAAGATCCTCACGTCCTAGCGCTACGTAGACATCTTCAATGGTAGCGTATTTCTTGAAGGTTGTACTGGCCGTTGGCTCTTCTGTGCACAGACCGCGCAACTGCTCTTCAACCTGTTCATCCACACCGGCCTGGTAGCCACTGGTTTTCAAGGCAAAATCCAGACGCTCACGACCCAGTTGCAGATTAATCTCGCGCTCATAGGTCTTGAGATAGCGGCGAATCTTGTTGCGGGCCGCCGCCGTACGCGCGAACGATAACCAGTCGCGCGTCGGGTGGACGGTACGGTTGACCATAATCTCGACGATCTCGCCGCCCTTTAGCTCGTAGTCCAGCGGCACCAGTCGCGTCACCAGGCGACCGCTATCATCGGTATTGGTGATGATGCGCGCGCCCGCGCAATGATCGCCGATATCCGTATGGATGCGATAGGCCATATCCAGGGGCGTCGAACCACGCGGCAGATCTTTAACCTCGCCCTGCGGCGTAAACACAAAGATCTGCTCCTGAAAGATATCGCCTTTGACCGCCTCGACAAATTCATCGGCACTCTGCGGCAGGGCCCGCTGCCACTCCCGCAACTGCTCGATCCATGTTACCATCTCTCGATACGAGAGGCGCCAGCTGCCGGGCGCGCTTTCATTGGCATGCTCACCGCGCTCTTTATCCCTGTCCGCGTTACCCATGCGCTCGCGCAAAAACCAGTAGCTGGCGATCCCATAATCAGCGGTACGCTGCATGTCATAGGTACGAATCTGAATTTCAGCCAGGCGATTGTCCAGGCAGAACACGGTCGTGTGCAGCGACTGATAGCCATTCAGCTTGGGTGTAGCGATAAAGTCCTTAATGCGGCCATCCTTTGGTCGCCAGAGGGCGTGGATATGGCCCAGCGCCAGGTAGCATTCATAATCAGTGTCAACCAGGATGCGGAACGAGATCAGATCGTGGATCTGACTGAGCTCATTACCATTCAATTGAGAGGGCACATCCTCCAGCTTGCGATTAATACTGGCCAGGTGCTTCTGCCAGGCCAGAACATCGGCCCGGATACCAGCCCGCTTCATCTCGGCGCGCAGGATGCGGCAGACCTCATCAACGAATGGCTGACGGCGCTTAACCTCTTCCTCAACCTGCCGGGCCAGCTGGACATACTTCTCCGGTTCCAGGTAGCCGAAGGCGAGGTCCTCCAGGTCGGCCTGCACAATGGACATCCCCAGGCGCCGAGCCAGGGGAGCATAAATTTCGCTCGTCTCACGCGAGGTGTTTTGCTGCTGCGCCGGCGACATCGCGCCAAGCGTGCGCATATTATGCAAACGGTCGGCCAGCTTCACCACGACCACACGGGGATCCTCCGCCATCGCCAGCAACATTTTGCGCACCGTCTCTGTACGGATGCGGCGCTTATCAACTAAAGAGGGTGGGGCGGCATCTTTTGTCTCAGCCGAAGGTTTGGCGGGCTTATTGCCGGCCAGGGTATCAAACTTGGTGACACCATCCACGATATTGGCCACGGCCGGCCCAAACTGCTCACGCAGATCCTCAAGAGAATATTCGGTATCTTCAACAACGTCATGGAGGAGCGCAGATACGATACCATCTGCATCAATACGCATTCCAGCAAGCAGTAGGGCTACCTCCAGCGGATGTTGAATGTAGGGCTCACCCGAGCGGCGCACAGCCCCCTTGTGCGCGCGATTGGCTAAATCGTAGGCGCGCTGAATTTTCTCCATATCCTCTGGAGTGAGATAATGTTTTGTTTCGTCTAATAAGTCTTGAAGCGTCATCCGAGAGGGCGTTACTTTCGCTCCCCAGGTTGTTGTCGTACGCACCATGGGTAGGATCGCCTGAGGATCCGATTTACCAGACTCATCAGCAACTTTATCGAAATTGGTAGCCATTCTCTAATACCTGCTACTACATGCTGTACCATTTGCCCATATCTGCCTGGATAGTTGGTATCTTTTTACTAATAAAGTGTTCCCTCAATAGAGCTGATCTCTATGCGGAAACACTTACACCCGGGCAAAACTGATGTTACTTCTCTATTATAAGGAGCAATGAGCGACTGTCAAGCAGATACAATGTCACTTATGCTGGAGAAGGAGTAAAAAGAAGACACTCAGGCAGGAAAATAAGGCTATAGATGCGTCTTTTACGGGCCTTTGCGGCATATAATTCTTCAATCACCACAAACGGTACACATACTTTACTAATTTATAGTTAATTATACCACATAGGACCAGTCCACTGCCGGGCACTAAAAGTCAGGGGAAAACAAAAGAGAAAGGCCAAGTCAAGAACACACCTTGACCAAGCCTCTTTGATTTTAGGAAAGTTCGGAAAAGCACAGTAAACTGGCGCCTGTTGCTCAGCAGCGGAACATCTCAGAAATAGAGCTTCGCACTGATAGAAGAGGTGAGCGCGGCACACAACCAACCAGTATAGAAGTTAGTCGCGGGCAACACGAACCTTATCGTAGCAGGGGCTGCAATAGACCGGGCGGTCATTCTTTGGTAAGAATGGCACCTGTGTCTCAGTACCACACTCAGCGCAAATTACTGTGTGCATTTCACGGGGAGCACGCTCGCGGCTACCGGAACCTCCGGCTGCCTGGCGACGAGCCGCGCGGCATGAAGGGCAGCGACCAGGCTGATTCATCAGACCCTTTTGCTGGTAGAACTCTTGTTCTCCTGCGGTGAACACGAAATCTGTTCCGCACTCACGGCACTTTAAGGTTTTGTCAACGAAGTTCAACTAGGGACCTCCTGTTGTGATATGTTGGTTATCCTCCGGGTCCATATCCTAGCAGTTGTCACCAGTCATGTGTTCCCCCTACCAGCGTGGGATTCTATAACCCTGGACGAGCACTGTATGCGAGACCGAGATTGGATACCGATTGAAAGCATACACTATTGTTTCGAGATTTGCAAGTGTTTTTGCGATAAATTATCGTTATGGTACATATTTTTATATACCTTTTATACGCAAATGAATTGAGTGATTTATATATGATGATTATAGTTAATTCTCATCTATGGATATGACTATATTCATCCTTTTCTACATACCCGGCAGCAACCGAGAGGGCGCGGCCCCATACGCGTTAACTTAAGGGGTGCAGGGTCCTCCCTGCCGGGGTGTGGGGTGTCCCCACAAATACTTCTTTCTCTTTTGACGCGCCGCCTGCGGCGGCGCAAGAGGAGAAAGGAGAGGGTGGGGACACCCCACACCCCGGCAGGAGGGCTCGCCGCCCTCCTGCACCTCCCACCTGGGGACCGCAGAGGGCTAACCCTCTGCTTAAATTAACCCACGAGGGGCACCCTTGACGCTCATGAGAAAATACAAGCAAGAAAGAGCAGATATCCTCTCAAGGCAAATTGTGCTCGCTGTTACCAACCCACTTTAGAGAAATGCATGTCATCATTCAACTTTACAATTGAGGCTGAGTGTCCGGAAACATGGGCGCGCGCCGGCACTATTCAGACCCCACATGGGACGATTCAAACTCCTATTTTTATGCCTGTTGGGACGCAGGCAACCGTCAAAAGCGTGGCCCCGGAAGAGCTGCACGCGGCTGGCGCCCAGATTATCCTCTCCAATACCTACCATTTGATGCTGCGACCCGGCTCGGCCCTGATCGATTCCTTTGGTGGCCTGCATTCGTTTATGCAGTGGCATGGCCCCATACTGACCGATAGCGGTGGCTTCCAGGTCTGGAGCCTGGGTCATCTGCGCAAATTAAATGAGGATGGGGTGGTATTCAAGTCGCATATCGATGGATCGCTGCACACCCTGACCCCTGAGCGTGTGATGCAGATCGAGGCCGAAATCGGCGCGGACATCATCCTGCCGCTCGATATCTGCGCTCCTTATCCGTGCAGTCCCAAAGAGGCACGCAAAGCGATGGAGTGGACTCATCGCTGGGAGGAGCGCGCCCTGGTAGAGAAGGAGAAGCAGCGGCCTGAGCAGACGCTATTCGGCATCGTGCAGGGTGCCTTTGAGCCTGATCTGCGCGCGGAAAGCGCCCGGGTGATCGGCAATATGCCGTTTAAGGGTCTCTCGATCGGCGGCCTCTCGGTCGGCGAGCCAAAGGAGGAGATGTGGGGGATGCTGAAGCACGTAACCCCGAATTTGCCGCGCGACAAGCCACGCCACCTGCTGGGAGTCGGCTCTCCAGAGGACCTGGTGGTCGGCGTGGGCCTGGGCATGGATATGTTTGATTGCGTGCTGCCAACACGCGTGGCGCGCCACGGCGGTCTCTTTACCCGTGATGGTCGCGTCAGCATCAAGGGGGCACGCTTTCGCACCGCCAGAGGTCCCATTGAAGAGGGATGCGACTGCTACACCTGCCAGCACTATAGCGCGGCCTACGTCAATCACCTGGCACGGGCCGAAGAGCAGCTATATTTCCGCCTGGGCAGTATCCACAATATTCGCTTTATGCTCCGCCTGGCCGGTCAGCTGCGACAGTCGATCATTGATGGAACCTATCCCGCCTTTCGCGATGAATTTCTGGCCCGCTATGTACCGGCGTCAGAAAAGGTGCGCGAGGCGCAGCGTGAAAAATGGAAAGAGGCTCGCGATAAGCGCGCGTAAATGTGCTGGCGCGAATGGGCGTGCCGACGAGCGAGCTTTTTAACAGGAAGCAAATGTTTATGCAGACAACCCCATATCGTTTTGTGAATACAGGCGTTCAGGATGCCGCTTTAAATATGGCGATCGATGAAGCGATCCTGCTTCACTATCTACGTGGAGACGCGCCCCCTACCCTGCGCGCCTTTCGCTGGAATCGTCCGGCGATTTCACTGGGACGTTTCCAGAACGTTGAGCGTGAGATCGAGCAGGAATACTGTGAAGAGCACGGGATCGCCCTGGTGCGCCGCCCCACCGGAGGGCGCGCGGTCTACCACCGTGGCGAGTTTACGTATAGCATTGTGATCGGGAAGCGCGAAGGGGTACCGTCCGGGGTAGTCGCGGCCTATGCCTATCTCTTACAGGGATTGCAGGCCGCCCTCCGTCTGCTGGGCGTACAGGCCGAAATCAGCGATGAGCACGTCAGTAAGAATCCTTCAGCGGCCTGCTTCGCCTCATCTACTCAGGCTGATCTCACCAGCAATGGATTTAAGCTGGTGGGCAGCGCCCAGGTCTGGAAAGAGGATGCGCTGCTCCAGCAGGGTTCGCTACCGCTTGAGGATCGCGCGGCCGAGTTCTTTAACACGCTGCGCTATCCCGATGCGCGAGCACGCGAAGAGGCACTGCACATCTATAACCAGAAGACCACCCCGTTGCACACATTCGCGCCCCAGGCCAGTTGGGATGATGCCGCGCAGGCATTCCGCCAGGGCTTCAGTACGTTTTTGCAGCATGACCTGCCCGAAAGCGAACTCAGCGCCTCTGAATGGGAACTGGCGCGTCAGCTGGTGGAGGAGAAATACAGCAAGCTCGACTGGCGTCAGGAACGCATCTCGCTCTCGTAACCCGCAGGCTAAAGCGGGAGGTGCAGGAGGGCGGCCGGCCCTCCTGCCGGGGTGTGGGGACACCCCGGCAGGGAAGACCCTGCACCCCTGGTTTTGGGAGCTTTTTCAAAAGTTCGGGATGACTCATAAAGAGGACAATGAAAAAGCCCTGCCATAGAAACTGACACATTGCGCGTAGATGGTATGTGATGTACAATGAGCAAACATACACGTAGTTATGTTTTTTAACTTTTTGAGTGGGTGCATATAACCATCTTCATCTATCTCTAGAAAAGCACGGCATAACAGCAGGGAGACACTACCTCACCAGTACTGGAACACCGGAGGTGGACCCGCAAAGGCTGATTGTCCATCTATCGAGCGAGAACAGTCATTTAAGTAAGGAGTATCTGGGCGTGAATATATCTATCGAGATGGCCCGCAAAGCTCTGGAGGCTTGCAAACAGCGAGCCAGAGAACTGCGTAGTCCGGTAAGCATCGCCATTGTCGATGCCGGAGGGCACCTCGTCTTATTTGAACGCATGATGGCACCATATGGTTTTGCGACCAGCGATATCTCTATCGCCAAAGCCCACACAGCGGTGATGTTTAATCAATCGACCGACGATGTGGCCCAGTGGGGAGCTGCGATCCCAGGTTTCGCGTCTAGCCTGACCGGTATGACCAATGGCAAGTTTATCATGGCGGCGGGTGGCTGGCCTCTGCGCGTCAACGGCATAACCATTGGTGGCGTTGGCGTTAGCGGCGGAAATGCCCCTGGAAGAGATGATGAGATTGCCCGTGCCGCCCTTGCCATCATAGAATCCAGCGCGCCTCCCGTGAAAGCGGCCCCGGCGAATATGCCACAGCCGCAACCACTCTATGTCAATCCATCAGCAGCCACCGCCCCCTACTCACAGCCACTCTACGCGCAGGGACCACTCTATCCTCCGGACAACGGAAAAATTGGAGCCCCCGGCGCGGACGTGGCATCAGCCAGAGATAGAGAGAAAAGCTCCAGCTACAATGAGTATCGAGAGAAACCAGCGGAGCCTTCCTCGGCCACCACAAACGAGTACAACTCTTATCAGTCATCCAGTTATAATTCAGCTAACCCACCAGAGGTGGACCATCCAGGAGACCAAGCATGAGTCAGAATTACAATACCGTTGCTAAAAGACCCCGCCGCACCCGCGTGCCGCGCAACCGACCAGTTCTGGTCACCGGTAGCGAGACACAGGAAGAGACATCCGCTCCTACGACCGAAGACCTGACGCTGGATACGACACCAGCTGTGGAAACAGAGGTAGCCAGCGAGCCAGCGGCACCTTCCCGGCGGTTGCCACGCCTCCCCAAATTTTTCTCAAAAGTTGAGCAGAGCGAACAGGATGGTCCTGCCAACAAAGACGGCGTGGTTGAGGCACGCATGGCTCGGGCGAAGAAGAATATGAATCCCAAGGCCGCCATTACCAAGGCAGAAGAGGCCACGGCAGCGAAGGAAAAGCCAGCCGCCACCAAAGCGCCAACCCGTCCATCCCTGTTTAAGCCACGCCACTTCATCGGCATGGTTATCTACCTGATCGGTGCCAACTTTTTGCTGCCGCTGGAGCATACGTTCGCGGTCAATGCACACATCGAACGAGTCGTTTTCACGCTGCCCTTTGGCAATCTGCCATTGACAACGTCCTTCTTGATCAACATTTTGACCCTGATCATCTTGCTGTATGCACTGGTGGCCTTCGACCTGTTGCCGAATGGTAAGCAGTTCGCCAGCAGCCAGGCGCAAGCCGGAAAATCCAAAAGCGGCACCAGCTCGCAGGGTCCCCGCACCCCGAAGGTCGCGCCCCCCACGGTACGCCAGGGCGTTAAAGGTGCCAATGATGACCTCTACCAGGCCTACCGCACCAGCCAGCGCAAAAAACGTTAAAAAACACAAAAAAGGAATATGCCCCTCGTGAGGGGCATATTCCTTTTTTGTGTTTTCTTGTGTTATTTGTCGAGCCAGCGCACCTGAATGGGTTGATTACCAAGGCCGGAGGCGGTGATGGTTTGTGGATCACCAGGGACGATATCCAGCATATTATCGCTCCATTTAACCTCTGCACCGGCATCCAGCCAGACGCCTTTAGCTGGGCGCGTGGCACTGACGCGGATGTGCTGGTCATCGAGCCGCACAATATTCACTTGAGGATCGGGCAGGGTCAGGTATTTGTAGGGCTCAGACCATAAGCTGGCGCGAGCAACCACTACGCCATCCCGCCACAGACGTGCCTGCACAATCTCCTGGTCCTTTTGCGCCTGCTGGATTATATCTAGCTCGCTGGAACGATTGCCAGTCAGGGTAACGCTGCGGCGCTGCTCGGAGAGCACCTCTCCCGCCAGAGTGACTGTGCGCAGCTCCAGTTCCAACTGGATATCAGCGGCATCCCCATTGACAGCCCAGATCGCGATGCTATCGGAAGACTGGCGATGCAGACCAACGACCAGAGGTGCCAGTTCACGCGCCACGCTATAGTACGCAGGCTTGATGCGCAGCTGGTAATCGACCAGCGCCCAGCTCATCACCGGATAACAATCGTTCAACTGCCAGACCAGGGCGCCGGACGTATATTCGCGGCCCGGACCCTGCCAGAGGCGGCGCCAGCCACGAATCGCGGCGCTCAGAGCCTCGGATTGCACGAACTGGGTCGCGTACACCTGGCCCTCCAGGTCGGCGGGCACGCGTACGTTGTTCACCAGGTACGGCGCCATCAGACCAGGACCGCCATCTGCCTTGTTGTGATAGTCCAGCGTGCGACTCTGCGGATAGAGCTCTTCAGCTGGTGCAAACTCCCGAATGGTCTCCAGAACGGGAAACGCCTGCATGCCAAACTCACTAATGAAGCGGCCAGCCAGCTTTGGATAATCCTGATAGGGCAATCCACCATGCCAGACACTCCAAACGTGGATGTCTCCGACGGTTGGATCGGATGAGCGCTCCCCACCATAGGGGCTACCAGGCCAGTAAGGACGGGTCGAATCCAGATCAGCGCAGACCGCTGGCAGTAACTGCTCATAGATTGCCCGTGCCGGGAACTGCGTCTGCTCAAAATGGTCGGTGATCTGTGGATCTGACACGCCCCGGCTCTCGGCAATTGCATAGTCCTCGTTATTGCCAGACCAGAGCACGATGCTGGGATGGTGGCGCAGCTGACGCACGGCAGATTCAGCCTCGGCGCGCACGCTCTGCTGGAACTCCTCGTGGGCGGGATAGAGGCCACAGGCAAACATGAAATCCTGCCAGACCAGCAGGCCAAGCTCATCGCAGAGCTCATAGAAGGCCGGATCTTCATAAATGCCGCCACCCCAGACGCGCAGCATGTTCTGATTGCCATCGACCGCCAGTTGCAACCAGCGCCGATAGCGCTCGCGACTGATACGCGGCATAAACGAATCGGCGGGAATCCAGTTGGAGCCACCACAGAAAATAGGGGTATTATTGATCTCAAAATAAAAGCTGGTGCCGGGCGCGTCCTGCAAGGTATGCTGCACCAGGCGCAGACGGCGCAGGCCCAGGCGCAACTCATGGCGATCCGCCTCTCCTCTGGGACCGCGCAGCGTTGTCACCAGGCGATACAGCGGCTGCTGACCATGGGTATGAGGCCACCACAGCTCGGGTCTCTGCACCTCCAGCTGCGTCTCCACGCTCTTTTCACCACGTAAGGTCTGCGTTTTTTCCGCCACCAGCTCGCCAGAAGGCGCGTACAGGGCCACATGCACCTCTTGTACGCTGTCCGCCGCCCTCTCCTCAACCTCTATCTTCACCGGCAGCAGCGCGCTGGCCAGGTCATCAGCCACCTCATAGGGACAGTGCACATCGGCCACGCGGGCGCTATACGCCTCCAGGCGCACCGCGCGCCATAGACCGGCCGTCATAAAGACCGGACCCCAATCCCAGCCGTAGTGGTACTGGGCTTTGCGCACGTAGAGACGGCTGGAATCACCGTTCCATAGTGGCAGTTTGCCATATTGTTCTTCCAGATGCTGCCCCCACAGCAATGCCGATTCAAAGACTATATGCAAATCATTTGAACCGATGCGCACCTGTGACTTGATGGAGACGCGCTGCGGCACAAACATATTATTACTCTTCAATATTTGCACGCCGTTGAGCCAGACGGTCGCATAGGTGTCCAGCCCATCAAAGCAAAGGTCCAGTTCGGCCTGCGATAGCTCAGCGGCCGTGATCTCAAAGGTTGTGCGATACAGCCAATCGCGCTCGCCTATCCACTGGAGTTGCTGCTCGTTTAAACCGTAGAAGGGCTCGGGTATCTGTCCCGCCGCCAGGAGGTCCAGGTGTACGGCGCCGGGCACGCTGGCCGGTAACCAGTCCTTCTCGGTTGCGAAATCTGTGTTTAACTCAACATCAGGAACTCGTTGTTTAAATTGCCAGTTGTTCGTAAGATCTCTATATTCCACTGTTCTACTTTCCTTTTAGCAACATTGCCAGCATATCCATATTGCACAGCATAACAGGAATAAAGCGCCTCTGCAACGTCTATTAATGTTCACTTAGTATTCATTTTTACCATCAAATAGCCAAACTGTACGCATCCCCCTTGACACGAGGATAGAAAGCTCCGTATAATCAGTACAAGGACTACAGCAGGCAGACGTAGTGTAGCCAGTCCCGTTAAAGTAAACAGAAGCGGAAATAATCATATGCTCAGCCAACACATAAAATTCGCACAATCCAGCTTTTATTATTGGTTTAGCCCTCCAGCATGATGGTGGGCCCTTTGGGCTGAGCAAAAATAACCCACCAGCGTGCTGGAGAAGCAGAGGAAAAGTCCTCTGCTTTTTTGTTTTCCAAAATTGTCCTGTTTGTTTCGGTTGAAGAAAGGGTTCCAGAAATGATCATTACCATCCGCCAGGAGACCAGTGGTGAATCTAGAGCACAGCTCATGGCGCTGTTATGTAGAATTACCGGCAGCCAACGTCCGATTACGACGACGCAGATGCGCGATCGAGAGGTCATTGCCATTGATTCGGCATTAGTTGACGCACAGGCACAGGTAGCACTACAAGCTCAGAGCGCCGTTGAGCAGATCTATTCCCCCAAAACCCCGTACCAGTTAGCCAGCCGATCCTTCCAGACAGAAAATACCAGCATTACTATCGGTTCCAACAGCGATTGCACCCCCATAACAATAGGTGGGAACTCCGCGCGCCCTGTCATCATGGCTGGCCCTTGCGCCGTTGAGAACAGGGAGCAACTCATTACGACCGCACAAGCGGTCAAGCGTGCAGGAGCGCAGGTTTTGCGAGGAGGGGCCTTCAAACCGCGTACATCACCATACCAGTTCCAGGGCCTGGGGATAGAAGGACTGCACCTGCTGGCCGAAGCCCGCACTCTGACCGGGCTGCCAGTTATCACCGAGGTAATGGAGCCAGGTATGGTGGAAACGGTTGCGCAATACGCGGATGTCTTACAGATTGGAGCGCGTAACGTTCAGAATTTTCCTCTTTTGTCGGCTGCCGGTCACCACAGCAAAAAGTTGCCGGTACTCTTGAAGCGTGGCCTCTCCTCTACTATTGATGAGTGGCTGCTCGCCGCCGAATACATCATTGCCGCGGGCAATCCAAACGTGATCTTGTGCGAACGTGGTATTCGTAGCTATGATCCCCAGACCCGCAACGTCCTCGATTTATCCTGCGTCCCCTTGCTTCACCAGTTGACACACCTGCCGATTATTGTAGATCCCAGCCATTCCACCGGTCGGCGCGAACTCGTGCCCATTATGTCTCGTGCCAGCATCGCAGCCGAAGCGCAAGGCCTTATTATCGAAGTTCATCCTGATCCTGATACCGCGCTCTGCGATGGCAAACAATCGATTACGCCGGAACAACTGGAAAAAATCGTGCGCGAAACGGCCCTGCTCGCCACCATGATGCGAGGGGAGGTCTCCGTCGCCTGAGCTCATATGAGCGTCAACAGCTAGTAATGCCCACTCGACTATCGACGCTTGATCCAGTGTTATGATATACTCTTTGTACGTAGAAGGAGTATTTTACGAGATGGGTGGGGACTAGACCAAAGGCTTTGAGGAGACACTATGCCAACACGAATTATTATTGCTGATGACGAAGCCATTCAGCGCATGGATCTAAAGGATGTGCTGACAAAACAGGGCTATCTTGTCATCGGGGAAGCTGGCGATGGCCAGAGCGCGGTAAACCTGGCTCGTGAGCTGCGACCGGACCTGGTCATCATGGACATACGTATGCCCGATATGGACGGCATTGCCGCCGCCGAAACTCTCACACAGGAAAAGATTGCACCAGTGTTGTTGCTCACTGCCTTCGGAGACCAGCAGTTGGTGGAACGTGCGAAGGAGGCAGGGGTGGTAAACTATATTGTGAAACCACTGCGTGAGAGTGAGGTTGCTCCGGCAATTGAGGTCACGCTGGCCCGCTATAGCGAGTATCGCGCGATTGAGGATGAGAACCGCACGCTCTCCGAGAAACTGGAGACCCGTAAGGTTGTCGAGCGAGCGAAAGGCTTACTGATGGAGAAGCAGGGCCTCTCGGAACAGGAAGCGTTCCGTAAGATCCAGAAGGCCAGCATGAACAACCGCAAGTCGATGCGCGAGGTAGCGGAAGCTATTTTGCTCACAAACGAGATGTAAAGCAGGATAAGAGGATGTGGCAATGCGGCTACATCCTTCTTTGTTATATCGTACGCTCGAATGAGCCGCTGCCCGCCGGGCAGCCTATCTGACTGCAGAAAAAGCTAGCAAGAAACAAAAGTCGATGTCACTGGCAGCGAGTAGTACAAGTACAGATAAAAGCGTTATTGTCGTTGGCATTCGTTTTCGTCCCGCTGGTCGAATCTATTATTTTGACCCGGCGGAGCAGACGTTTTCAAACGGTCAGTACGTCATTGTAGAGACGGTGCGGGGTATCGAGGCAGGCCGTGTTGTGATTGCCTCAAAGAAGATGGCTGAAGTCGATCTCAGCGATACATTGAAACCCGTGCTACACCTGGCAACCGAAGACGAACTGCGAATGATGCTTTCATACAAGAGTAAAGAGAAGGACGCCCTGGCTCGTTGTCATGAGCGGGTAGTTTACCATAAGCTTCCGATGAAACTGGTGGAGGCCGAATACACCTTTGATGGCAGTCGCCTGACGTTCTATTTTACCGCGGATGAGCGGGTAGATTTTCGTGCCCTGGTACGAGACCTGGCCGCGACGTTTCGCACACGTATCGAATTACGCCAGATTGGCGCGCGTGACCAGGCCAAATTGCAGGGTGGCGTCGGGCCATGCGGCAAAACCCTCTGTTGTAGCTCCTGGATCACTGACTTTGGCATTGTCTCGATCAAGATGGCCAAAGAACAGGGACTTCCCCTCAATCCCTCAAAAATCTCTGGCGTCTGCGGGCGCTTGATGTGCTGCCTCTCGTATGAGAATGACAACTATATTCAAGCCAAGCAGCAGATGCCACAAATCGGAACCTTCCTCGATACTCCTGGAGGCCGAGGCAAGGTCGTGTCAATCAACGTCCCACAGAACTCGGTTGAAGTTATGTTAGAGAGTGGTGTCACCATCCGTGTCCCCGTCGATGAACAGAAAGAGAAAAAGTCGGCAGGTGGCTGCGGGAGCGGTGGCGCATGTTGTAGCTCGAAAGGCGGCGGTAGTTGTGGTAGCGGCGGCTGTGGTAGCTGTGGCTGTGGTTCCAGCAAGGGGGGCGCTGGTGGCTGTGGATCATGTAGCCTCAAAAAGATGCCGTAATTCAACGACTATCTGGTTGCAGAGCTGAGAGGAAGGTTGTGTTTACATGTCGTCGGATAGGAAGGATCCCGGGGATTCCTGGCAAGATTCCCCAGGCTTTGCTTCGAACTGGCCTCAGCAGCAGCATGAAGAACAGTTTCCGGCCGTTGATGGGGAACTGATCAATGCCCGGGGCGAACCGATGGAGGATGATCAAGCAGCGATCGGACCAGGCGGAGCGCATCATCGCTATGCGGGCCGGGGCGCGAACGCCGCGCCAGGGCGGCTGGCATCCTCGTTTTTTGACTCATTTAAACATGCGAACCAGTACATTACGCTAATCTTATTCCCATTGCTATTTTGTGGTCTGGCCTGCCTCCTCGCCCTTCCCCCTGTAGCCTCAGGCCATGCCGTGCTAGCTCCGATAGGCTTCTGGCCGCTCCTGATCGTCCTGCTGGTGATCGCTGTTGTGCAGGCAGTACTGGTCCATTACATCGGTTCAGAGAACGGTATGTGGACCCTGGGTACGGTAGGCGGGTTCTGCCTCTTTGTGCTGGCCGTTTGCTTCGCGCTCTATGGTTTCCTGCCTGGCCTGCTGGTATTAATAGCGATCATAGCTCTGGGGGTGGCCATGGCCCGGCGCTGTGTGTGTCCGGTGCCCGAGGGTTTTGTCGATATCGTCTATAGCTTCAAGAAGTATGCCCGTACCCTCCACCCTGGCTTCAATATCCTGCTACCCTGGGAAGAGGTAGCCATACAGCTCAATGTCGAGGAGATCCAGTGGATGTGTCCGGCCCAGATCATCCAGATCTCACATGATGAGGATATCATGTTGCGGGGCGTCATCTCGTATCAACTACTGCCGGAGGATGCCTACCTGGCGATAACGCAGGTTCGCGACTGGGAGGAGAGTCTGCGCACCCGCTTCCAGACGCTGCTCCAGCATATCACTACCGTTTTTCACCCGGACGACTTGCTGGCATGGCCCGATGGCAGAGATACCCAGATAGATGGTGATGATGATTTTGTGGGTGGCTTTGAGCGGCGTGAGCAGATCAATGATTTCCTGCTGCAGCAGATGCGCGAGAAGGTAGCGCTGTGGGGAGTACAGGTCAACTGGGTCAGTATCCGCGATATTGAGATCGCTCCGCATGGCGCCATTAAAATTGAGCCGGTGCAGCCTGTCTACACGTCTCGGTCCGCACCGGTGTCGGCCACGGAAAAAACAACACCCGAGATGCCGGTGCCACCACGGCCCAGCGGACAGCATGGTCAGCCTGTCGAGGAGGCACAGGCCCGCCCCCATCATTTAGAAGAGAGGACGCCAGCCGCCCCGGCCTACAACCTGACTGAAGAGGTACTGGTCCACGCTTACCAAAATGTGCAGGATGGGCGCATTACAGATCCCGAGACCATACGCAGTATCGCCGCCAGGTTTTATAAAGTCGCGCAAGATCCTGAGTTGAGCCAGAGCGTACACTTCGATGCCGTCCAGGCCGCGCGCAACCTCTATGAGGAAGCAAAGAAACACGAGTCGCGTTATCCAGGCGAGGCGCATAGCGACGATACCCAGCCCAACTGGCTTATGAAGTCACCCAACGACAAGAACATGACGGCCGGTAGAGAAGGCCGCGATGCATACTAGAAAGGCTCAGGTCGTCGGATTGACGGCCTGAGCCTTTCCTTTTTGGGCGAGCGGTACAGAAAAGTGAGAGATAGAGTATTTATTTTACAGCGGCACCGGCGAACTCGCGCACCAGGTTATTGAATTGACCGGCCTGCTCATCCTGAACCTGCAGGGTTGCTTTATCGATAATGCGTACATCGACACGTGAATTGACACGCTTAAAGGCCGCGCTGGCCTCGGCTGGCGTCAGGAAGCCCTCGCGTCCCCAGACCGCGACGACCGGAACCTGCAAACGGGCCAGTGGCTCGTGCACATCCAATTGCAGATTATTGCTGAGGAAGGCCGCGCTGGCATGGCGGCTATTGGGCTGATGCGCGGAGGTATAGATGTACTCAACAAACTCATCGGTAATCAGGCCAGGGTTGTGATAGCCCTTAACATCGTAGTAAGCGCGCAGCGCCTGACGCGACGTCATCAGATTGTAGATGAATTGACCGATGATAGGCGTGCGCAACACAGCTTTCTGCAAGGCATTTAAAGGACCAGGATACGACTCCGTCAGGATGGTCGGAGGGGCCCCAACCAGGATCAAACGCTCAAACAACTGTGGACGACGATAAGCAGCAGCGATCACATAAGCGCTGGTCAGGCCACGAGCCACCACAATCGCGGGCTTCCCTACCACTTCACGGATAAAATCGTTGAGCAGGTCTGTATATGTTTCCGCATCATAGTCAATCGTGGGATGATCTGACAGACCGAAACCAAGCAAGTCCAAAGCAAATACGCGGAACTGTTCCGACAACGTGTCGATATTTTTACGCCATTCATACGATGAGGCTCCAGGGCCAAAGCCATGAATCAGAACCAGTGGCTTCGCATCACGGCTCCCCTTCACCTCATAAAACATATCGCCGTACTTCCATGGATAGCGGCGCTCTTCTCCTGTAAGCACAGTATCAAGCTCGCCTGCCATCGTCTCGGTCACTTTATTATATAGAGCGAGTGCGCCCAGGGCACCACCAAGCACCAGGCCCGTGTTAAACAATTTCTTTGCAATTGCCATTTTTATACACACTCCTACTTGCTGTTCTACCTGATTCAAATTACGAGGCGTTTCATAGGTTTTGCCTCTACAATATACTTACTATAACTTACTTTGACTGTAGAAATATCAATATCCCTATGCGATTGTCTGATGTATAGAGCATAGCAGGCTCAAGAAGTAATATAGCATGCGCTCACAAAAATGCGCAAACACTTTTGCTAAATTAGTACTCTCTACTTTTTTTCGCACGCGGGCGCTGGCGCGCCCGCGTGTTTATGATATAAGTGGAGAAACAGGGTGGCAGGGCGGTGCGGCCGCACCGCCCTGCCACCCTGTTTCTCCACTTATATCATAAAATGAAATGATGGGATGCGCTCCATCACACCCCTTTTGTTTTTTATGAGTGTGTTGTGGAACAGGCGTGATACGCCTGTTCCACAACACACTCATAAACTCCTGCGTGCCGCAGGCACGCAAATCATCGCCAAATGTGATACTATTATTTTACTATGCAAGAGATTTCATCGTATTTAGATATTGTGCCAGAGGTGCGGATGGCATTAGAGGCGGGGCGGGCCGTTGTGGCTCTTGAGTCAACCGTTATCGCCCATGGGCTGCCGTATCCGGCAAATATTGAAATCGCGCATGCCATGGAGGCAACCATCCGGGCGGAGGGTGCAGTTCCAGCCACAATCGGGATTCACGATGGCAAGATCATCATCGGGATGAACGAGGACGAAATAGAGTTACTGGCCATCATGGAACATGTGCGTAAGGTCAGCCGACGCGACCTGGCTTTTACACTGGCGACTGGCGACTGGGGAGCCACGACCGTCGCGGGAACGATGCTCTGTGCCCACATGGCCGGTATTCGCTTCTTCGCTACCGGCGGCATTGGAGGGGTTCACAGAGGAGCCGAAACCAGTATGGATATCTCAGCGGACCTGCAGGAGCTCAGCCAGACACCAGTCCTGGTCACCTGCGCGGGCGCCAAGTCGATCCTGGATCTCAACCTGACGTTAGAATATCTGGAAACGCATGGCGTCCCCGTCATCGGATGGCAGTGTGACGAGTTTCCCGCCTTCTATGTCGCGCAAAGCGGGCTGCCCCTCTCCCAGCGACTCGATGATGTAGCGACCCTGGCCCGACTGGCTCGTATCCAATGGCAGTGTGGCTTGCACGGCATTATCGTCGCCTGCCCCATCCCATCCGAACACGCCATGGAGGCCGCCCCGCTGGAGCAAGCGATCGAAGCTGCTCTGCGCAACGCCCAGCAGCAAGGTATCCGGGGAGCCGCCCTCACTCCCTACGTCCTATCCCAGGTAGCACAAACCACCACAGGAGAAAGCATCGAAGCCAACAAAGCCCTCCTCATCAACAATGCCCGCTGGGCCGCCCGCTTCGCCCAGGCCTACGCCACCCAATAAAAGCGGGAGGTGTAGGAGGGCGGCTAGCCCTCCTGCCGGGGTTTGGGGTGTCCCCAAATATTTCTCTTCCCACCCGGCCACAGCGGAAGGTGCAGGAGGACGGCTAGCCCTCCTGCCGGGGTGCGGGGTGTCCCCGCCAAACCCCTTTTCTCTTTTTTTGCGCCGCCGCAGGCGGCGCGAAAGGCAAAAGAACAACGTCTCCATAAAGTGGCCGCAAAAAAGTTCTTTTTGCGGCCACTTTATGGAGACGTTGATTTATTCCCTCATAACGACTACAATACGAATACATAAACGATGTGTGCTTCACACTGACTCGTCCTTTTCTTGTAACAAGTCCTCCTCGAAAGGAGCCGTATACTGTGAACAATCCACTGGAGATTCGTAAGGTGGTCGTGGGCATAGTCCTTGCCATCCTCTGGATGTGCATCTTCATATTTCTGAAGGACTCTCTCGTCATCGACTGGGCCGGTGATGGCTCGAACCTTACACCTCTTAAACTGGTGCTAGGAGTCATCGGCCTGATCGTCGTTGCCTGCTATCATCTGTTTCTTAACGCACGTCCCGAAACCAAGAAGCTAAGCGCGACCGTAACACTGACTATTGTCTGGCTCTCCCTCATCCTTTTTTATCCCTTTAAAGATCCAAACAATACCAATGGTGGTGCAGTCGGTTTCTTCGCTCTGATCGGCGGCCTGGCTGTGGTAGTACTTTGGGTACGTTTCTTCTCAGATGATTTGATCGTTGCCTGATAAGGTACTGCATTAAGAATAAAACAACATGCGGAAAGTGCGTATTACGCACTTTCCGCATGTTGTTTTCTGTTTTTCTGATTACCAGCACAGTGCTTAATGTCTGAAGTGGCGCTTGCCGGTAAAGATCATAGCGATGACATGCTTGTTCGCCATGCGAATCGATTCTTCATCGCGCAGCGAGCCACCTGGCTGAATGATGGCAGTGATGCCAGCTTTCGCGGCGCATTCGACGCCATCGGCGAAAGGAAAAAAGGCGTCCGAAGCCAGTACAGACCCGCGCGCACGTTCACCGGCCTTGGCAACCGCCAGTTGTACACTGGTCATGCGATTCATCTGTCCCGCTCCGACACCGACAACCATTAGCTTATGCGCCAGCACGATAGCATTAGATTTGACACCTCGCACCGCCTTCCAGGCAAACATTAGATCGGTGATCTCCTCCAGCGTTGGATCGCGATCGGTCACGACGCGATAGTCGACCTCGCCATCTCCCACGAAATCGGGCGTCTGCAACAGCAGACCGCCTCCAACCGTTCTGGCCTCCAGGTGGCCGCCCAACAATAGCTGGGTATTAATCGCCCTGGGTTCAATGGCATGATGGGTTGCCAGCAATCGCAGATTCTTGCGCGTATCCAGAATCTGGCGCGCCTCAGGAGTAAAATCGGGAGCAACGATAGCCTCATAAAATAGCTGGCTGATCTCCAACGCAGTCGCTTTATCGATGGGGCGATTGCTTCCGATGATCCCTCCAAAGGCTGAGACCGGGTCGCCGGAATGGGCCTTTTTATAAGCTTCGACCAGCGTATCGTCGCAGGCCAATCCACAGGGATTGGTGTGCTTGACAATCGCAATGGTGGGAGCGGTAAAGCTCTGCACAATATTTAAGGCCGCGTCCAGATCCAGCAGGTTATTGTACGAAAGCTCTTTTCCCTGTAGAATCTCGCAGCTTGCCAGGCTGGGAAGGGTTGAGCACGCCGGTGAGGGATCGGCCCAGCGATAAAAGGCCGCATGCTGATGCGGATTTTCGCCATAGCGTAATACGTGCAAACGCTCTAAGGGGATGGTTAACTCTTCCGGGAAACGCTCGCCGGTAGGACCACGTAAATACTCGGCGATCGCCGCATCATAGCTGGCCGTGTGCTGAAAGGCGATCGCGGCCAGCCGGCGTCGCGTCTCAAGGCTTATCTCTCCCTGCTCACGCCACTCTTGCAATACCGGAATGTAGTCCTGGGGACGTACCAGTATCACCACATCCTGAAAATTTTTGGCGGCCGCACGCATCAGGGCCACACCATCGATATCTATCTGCTCCAGAGCATCATCCAGAGATACCGAGGGATCACGCGCCGTCTCCACAAAGGGATACAGGTTGACTACAACGATATCGATGGGTACAATGTGATGCGACTTGAGTTCCTTCTCATGCTCAGTCAGTCCACGATGAGCCAGAATACCGCCAAAAATAGCCGGGTGCAACGTCTTGACGCTTCCATCCAGAATCTGAGGGAAATGGGTCAACTCATCGGTAGATAGAGCCTTGATACCCTCTGCTGCCAGAGCCTTCTGTGTTCCATGGGTAGAGAACAGGGTTACATGGTGGCTCTGCAACTCCTGCGCCAGCATAGAAAGGCCCTCACGGTTAGCCACACTGATTATCGCTCTCATTGGTCATCCTTTCGGGATGTATAGGGTAAGAACAAACCACAAAGATGCCGGGTACAAATGCCGCCACACCATGGCGCGCAAGCGAGCTAAGCTAAAAAGAACAGCGCACAATAAGGCTGACTTTTCTTCTGGAAAGAAAGTCGGGAATATCCTGTTTGTATCAGTATATGCCACAAGGCATAGAACGGCGAACGCAACCATTGAGCAAGCCGCTCCGGGGCTGGTCAGAAGATTTATTTTCGCACCTATTGCTTTGTCAAACTTCGTTTGATGGATTGTTCGCCCGCTACGCGGGCGAGAGGGAGAGGATTTGCCGGGGCACAGCCCCCGAACCCCCGTAGGTGCCGGGCTTGCCCCGGCTTGGGCTAGCCGCTTGATCATGCCCCCGGCATGCTCGCTTGCATCCCCGCTCCCCCATCAAATGAACTTTGACAGAGCACTACGGTGCTCCAATACAAAAAATGAGTGTAGATATAAGAAGGGAGAGGCTATGCGCATACTCATTGTACGGCCAGGCGCAATCGGCGATACCCTGGTGACATTTCCATTGCTACACTATCTACGCACCCGCGTACAGGGCACGCATCTCACCTTTGTGGGCAATGCCGCCGCGCTTCCCCTGATCCAGGCATTTGAGCTGGCGGACGAAGTCGCCAGCTATGAGGAGCGACGCTGGAGCCAGCTGTTTATACCTCCAACCACTTCAGATCAGTACGGTCTGCAAGCCTTTCTGCGTATCTTTGGCAGAGCGATCTGCTGGCTGAAAGATGCTGATGGCGTGATCACGTCCAACCTGGAGGCCGCCGGGATTCCACATTACAGCGTTGTCCCGGGACGTCCATCGGATATATACGATCTGTCCATTGGCACCTACCTCGCCCACAGTATCGGTGAGGAAGCCGCCCTCGAACATCAATGGTTGGTTCCCACCACCTATGCGTGGCAGAGCAGAAACGATCATACAGAGGGGGCCATAGCCGTTCACCCGGGCAGTGGTGGTCAGGCTAAATGCTGGCCGGTCGCCTACTTTGCCCGCATCATCAAAAAACTCTGGCAACAACACATTCCAGTCCTCGTGCTGGCTGGACCCGCCGAGCAGTCCCGGCTGCGGGAACTGCTCCATCTGTTACCGGACCCGCCCACACCATCGTTGTACCAGCAACTGAACGATGCTCCCTTACTCACAGTAGCCCACAGGCTCCAGCAGTGCCGCGCCTACCTCGGCAATGACTCCGGAATTACCCATCTCGCCGCTATGCTCGGGCTCCCAACAGTAGCCCTCTTCGGACCCAGCAACCCCCGCGTCTGGCGTCCCCAGGGACCCCGCGTCACCGTCCTCCACAGTCCCCCCCTCGACCATCTCCCTCCCGACGCAGTATTAACCGTCCTCACACGCATAACATTATAAACGTCAAACTTCAGGGGTCCTATAAATTTTACATAAGCAAGCAGATCGCATATACTCGTTAACATTGACCTTTTTAGTTTAAAGCGCTGGATGCTGCAAGAGAAATAATTTCTTTACGATCCATAGCAGTTATATATTTTGTTCTTTCGTATTTTTACCTGCTGCAGCTCCTAATAGAGAGGAGGATTTTGTATGAATCTCGGTCCATCGAACCCAAACTATCCGCCTGGCATGTCAGGGCAGCATGATGCTCCAACAGAAATGTTCCAGACCAATCCCCCCCCCCCTGGTGCTCCCTATCGGCCAGGGGCAGGCGCGCCATTCAATCCTGGTCAACGCCCAGGCCCAACAGTACGACCGGAACAGCTCATCAATAAGAAAAAGGCGCAGACGCTCCCACCTGGACCCTGGCATACGAAACTCGCGTATCTATGGAGATCGGATCCTGCATATAAAGTACTCTTTATCGCTATCGGGGTAGTTATCGTGTGCAGCATCGTGGGTGTTATTTTAGTTGGGACGGCCTTCTCGTCGTTTACCAGCAGATCAGCGACAAATCCCAATCAGAACGGCTCCCAGACTGTTGCTAACACTCCGCAGGCTACGCCGACCACGACTCCAACAGCACAGCCGACTATGACTCCAACGCCGCAGCCGACCGCGACTCCAACAGCGCAGCCGACGGTCGCGCCAACGCCAACAGCGCAACCGACGATCGCGTCAACGCCAACACCTGTGCCTAATAACGGACCATTGACCGTACAGTTCACCAACCTGCCCGCGCAGGCTCAGAATCACAGCACAGTCCCCGTGACAGTCGCAACCAAACCTGGCGCAACCGTGGCACTGCTGATTACCTATAATGCTTCGCCCTCCTTCCAGCAGACAACGACAGTGACCGCCGATGCCAATGGCACAGCCACCATTCCCTGGACGATCAATGAGCGCGCCTTCAGCCGTTTCACACAGGTGATTGCCGCACGCGTGGTAGCCATTGCCCGCGACCAGAATAATCAGCAAACAACATCGCAGCCGGCAACGGTACAGATCCTGGGGAATTAAATCGCAATCAGGCAGATACTGGTGAATTTTGCGTTCGTTTGTGCGTATAACTCTATACGAGTTGCATAAAAAGATATATACCACACATGCATAGGAATATATATGGAACAGAACGACGAAATTCAATCGATACAACGTATGGCCTATACAATTGGGAGCAACGTCAGCCGCGTCATCATTGGTAAGGATGAGGTGATTCAATTGCTGGTGGTGGCGCTGCTCTGCGAGGGTCATGTGCTGTTCGAGGATGTGCCTGGTATTGGTAAGACAACGATGGCCAAGGCCCTCGCGCGCTCACTCGGCTGCAGTTTTCAGCGTATCCAGTTTACGCCAGACCTGTTGCCATCAGATATCACCGGCATCACCTTCTACAATCAGAAAAAGGGCGAATTTGAATTCCGGCCCGGCCCCTTGCTGTCCCAGATCGTATTGGCAGATGAGATCAATCGTGCCACCCCACGTACGCAGTCGGCTCTGCTAGAAGCTATGGAAGAGAGGCAGATCAGTATCGAGCGCAACAGCATGCCGCTTCCGCGTCCCTTCATGGTGGTAGCCACGCAAAATCCCGTTGAACTGGAGGGCACATTTCCCTTGCCAGAGGCACAACTGGACCGCTTCCTGATGCGCCTGCGCCTTGACTATCCCGATAAAGACGAGGAGCGCCAGATCCTGCGTCGCTTCAAAGAGGAGCAGCCGCTCCAGGAACTGAAGCCCGTAATAGACGCGGAGCAACTGACACGCCTGCAACAGGCGATTCGCAAGATCCATGTCAGCTCGGGCATCGAAAACTATATTGTTGAGCTGGTGCATGCCACCCGTGATCACAGCGAGGTTGAGCTCGGCGTCAGTCCTCGCGGCACGCTGGCCCTCTATCGAGCCAGCCAGGCAATGGCCGCCATTGAGGGTCGCGGCTACGTCATCCCAGATGATGTGAAGCGCCTGGCTCCCAACGTGCTTGCTCATCGCCTTATCGCCACCAGTCAGTCACGGTTGCATGGGCGCGATATGGATCAAGTGATCGTAGATATTCTGCATAGCACGGCCGTCCCGGTAGAGCAATGAGGCAGACCCGGATGGCACAACGACAGCGCGAAACCAGCCAACAGCAGCGCATGGATGAGAACCGGGTAAACCGAAAACTGTATCTGCTCGGTGGCTTCATCCTGTTAATCAGTATCCCAACGCATATCCCGCTACTACTGGTCTGTAGCTGCATCTTCCTGTGCGTGCTCGTGATCACCGATATCTGGGCCACCTACTGCCTGCGCGAGATACGCTATCAGCGCCACCTTAGCGAAACCAGGGTCATCTTCGGTGAGGAGGTCACGCTATCGATCTCGATCGAGAACGCCAAACTCCTGCCGCTACCGGTCCTACAGGTCAACGACAACATCCCACGCGCCCTACCACTGAAGGGACAACCCTTTCGTAAAACGCTGGTCAGCAACATCGTCACGCTGGAGAGCCTCTTCAGTCTACGCTGGTATGAGCGTGTCACGCGTACCTACACCGTGCAGTGTATCAATCGTGGAGTTTATAGCTTTGGCCCGGCCACGCTCCAGAGCAGCGATCTCTTCGGCTTTATCGGTCGCGAACTGCAGGATGAGGCGGTCGAGCATATGGTAGTCTATCCCCTGGTGGTACCCATCAGCAGCTTTAACCTCCCCTCACAACGTCCATTTGGCGACTATCGCACCAGGAGACGCTTCATAGAAGACCCTTCACGCGTCATAGGGGTACGCGATTACGCCTATGGTGATAGCCTGCGCCGGGTGGATTGGAAGGCGACCGCGCGCGTCCAGGAGTTACAAAGCAAGATCTATGAATCCACGACTACGTATTCGCTCTCCATTTTTCTGAACTCATCCTTAAAGCTGGATAACTACTATAGCATGCATCCGGCCCTGCAAGAGTTGGCTATATGCGCGGCCGCCTCTATCAGCAACTGGGCGCTTGATGAGGGATATACGGTAGGCCTCTATGCCAATACTCCCATGAGTTTGCGGGATGACGACGAAGAAGTAAAGGACGAAGAAGAGGGGGAATACAATCTGAAAAAGACTATTGCTCGCCAATTGAAGCGCCGTACGGTCAGCATACCACCGGCCAGAAGTGAGGAGCAACGTCGACGCCTGATGGAAGCGCTGGCGCGCATTCAACCACATATGGGCACACCCCTGGAAGAGGTCATGCAGCGGGAACGAGCTCATCTCCCAAACGGCACAACCGTCATTGTAATTACCAGCATCATCAGTGAACGCCTGATGGAGGTGATGCTGCGCATGAAACGGAGCGGGCATGCCGTCTCTCTTCTGCTCGTTGGGGACAATCCACCTCCAAGCAGGATCTCTGGCTTCCCGGTGTACTACCTGGGCGGCGAAGAGACCTGGGATAATCTACAGGTAATATATGGCAACGTTCAACCAGACAATGAGGAGACGCCAACGGAAGCCGCGGGCTTTACCCTTTAACCATATCCGTAGACACGCCCCTCGCGGGCGCTTTTTCGCTTTTCTTGACCTCAAAAGCGCCCGCGAGGGGCGTGTCTACGGATATATGAAACGCGTTAAATATCCGAAACCCAATCGCTGGCATACGGTATCTCAGGGATCGCGTTCTGCGATGAGGAGTCGTCGCTCTCCCGTAAGCGTAGGAGGGCTTCTAACTCCACCTGCTTATAAAGCCTCTGACGTTTGATCCCCTGGCGATAGCTCTTAAGAATTCCTCGGCTGACATATGTGTACAGGGTTGAGATTTTTACGCCCAGCAGTGTTGAAGCCTCTTGCCCATCCAGATAATGTTCACCATTTAACTCAATCAAGACCCAGCCCTCCTTTCGTAGCTCATATGCTTTTGTTATATTTTTGCATCTCGAGCCGATAAAGTATCATCAGGTATGTATTAAACATCTTATGTTACCTTTTATGATCGCATGTTTGGGCTAAAAAATCAAGCCTTATGCGATACGATCAATATAAATCAAATAACATCAAGTTTTATTGACATTCATGGGTATAGATGATACAACTAACAGGAGACGAATGTATTTGATTAGTATTATCGTAATAGCAAAGGAGCAGATGTACAATGTCAATGACGATACCAGATACAGGAAACACCCCCCAGAAAGATAACGCACCCAATTCCCCGGCCAAGCCAAATAAAGGCGGATTAGAGGGAATTGTGGCTGCCACAACCGCTATCAGTAAGGTCGATGGCACCGCCGGACGCCTGGTTTATCGCGGTTATGATATTCATGATCTGGCCCAGACCTGCAGCTTTGAAGAGGTAGCTCACCTGCTCTGGTTTGGACACCTTCCCAACCAGAAGGAGCTTTCGGATCTGCATCAGAAATTTGTGGCGCAACGCTCATTGCCCGAGGTGATTCTGCAGACGATTCGTGAGCTTCCCAGCACCACCGAACCCATGGACGTACTGCGCACCGCCGTGTCCGCCCTGGGCGCGGTCAGCATCTCTGGAAAGCCAACCATCGATCAGGCCATCGCCGTAACGGCCCGCTTCCCGCTGATCCTGGCAGCGTTCAACCGTCTACGCAACGGCGAGAAGATCCTGGAGTCACGCGCGGAGTTGGGACATGCGGCCAATTATCTTTATCTGCTCACAGGCGAGGTGCCTAAAGAGGAGCATGTCAAGGGGTTAAATTCCTACCTGGTACTGCTTGCCGATCATGGCATGAATGCCTCGACATTCACGGCCCGTATCGTTGCCAGCACTGAGTCGGATATTGTTTCTTCCTTGGTCGCCGCCCTGGGAGCTTTAAAAGGTCCTCTGCATGGTGGGGCTCCCTCTAAGGTGCAGGATATGTTACGCAGCATCGGCACCGTCGAGAACGCCGACCCATGGATTCGCGATGCGATTACCCATGGTGGCCGTTTGATGGGCTTTGGTCATCGCGTCTATAAGACCGCTGATCCTCGTGCGGAAGAACTACGAGAGATGGCCCAGGTAGCCGATCCAGAGGATTTCAAGCTCGCCCATCATGTAGAAAAGACCGCGATCGCCCTGCTCGATGAACTAAAACCTGGTCGTCGTCTGTATACCAACGTAGAATTCTATTCGGCCGCCCTGATGAAGTCTATCGGCCTGAGCGGAGACCTCTTTACTCCGACCTTCGCCGTCAGTCGCTGCGCCGGTTGGACCGCCCACATTCTGGAGCAGGTCAACAACAACCGCCTGATCCGACCTGAAGCCGAGTATACCGGTCCCCTGAACGAAACATTCGTTCCCCTCGCCGACCGCGCATAAATTATTATAAAACATGAGACATCCCGAATTTTAAGGTCGGGCTTGTAAAAAGACACCTCCTGAGCGAGACTGAAGAAAGCAACCAACCATCATTCAGTCAATCCAGGAGGTGTTGTTCATGTCATCCCAGTATCTCACACGGCTTGAGGAGCCACAAGTTCCACCATATCCCCCTGCCGAGATGGCTCAGGGATTGTACACCGCTCTCGCTCGGTTTCTAGCTCCGTTGCTCATGGAAGCTGATACCCGCATGGACAAACGACTGGTGCGCACGATGTTGCACACGGTCGCAGTGATCTTGACCTTTCGTGATCGCGTCAATGGCTTGCTCCTCTCGGAAATGGGCGGCTATCTCGAAACGCCTGACAAAGCCCCGGCAGGCACCAAGCGCCTGTCTCGGCTGCTGCATTGTCGCAAATGGTCCGCTGAGCTGATCCGCTCGTATCTGTGGCATCGAGCCAGCCAGCGCCTCACAAGGTGGAAACAGATGGGAAGGGATGTGCTGGCGCTGTGGGATGAGAGCGCCTGGGAGAAACCAGAAAGTATCGCCTCCGATGATCTTGCCCCGGTGCGCTCAAGTAAAGCGGCGCGACTCACCCATATCAAAAAGGGCTACTACACCCCACCGCGTGGCCCCATTTTTGTGCCGGGCCTCCATTGGCTGGCCGTGGTCCTGGTCGGTAGCGAGCAGCAAGACGACCCGCCTGAACTAGCCAGCATGCGGTGGTGGACCAGCCGTGGGGCGCGCGCCTCCTTCAAACGCGATGAGCAAGCCAAACTGTTGCTGCAAGGCGTTCTGCTCTGGGGACGCGAGGTGATGCATGTCTTTGATCAAGGCTTCGCCAGCAGTTTCTGGCTGGGTCTGTTGCTGGCGTTCTCGTTGCGCTTTGTGCTGCGCTGGAACAAAGACTATCAGCTCGTGGATGCCCAGGGTCAGCGACGTGCAGCCTGGAAAATCACCCGCGGCAAACGAGGATGGCAAGAACGCTGGGTGTGGGATTGCCGTCGTCACCAGTGGGTCATGGGCAGCATTCTTGCCTTTCCGGTGACGCACCCCGACCATCCTGAGCAGCCCTTGTGGTTGGTCGTAGCTCGGCGCAAAGGTGGCTTGCCCTGGTATCTGCTCACCGCCGAGTCCATCACCACCGCGGAAGATGCCTGGCGGATCATGTTTGCCTATGCGCGTCGCTGGCAGATCGAACTGACCTGGAAAGAAAACAAGAGCGAATTGGGCTTCCAAAGCCCGCGGCTCTGGGAGTGGGAGCCGCGAGAAAAACTGCTGCTGTTGGCGGCGCTGGCCTACGCCTTTCTGCTGAGCCTGCTGGCGCCGTTTTACGAACTCTTACGCCGCTGGCTGTTGCGGCACTACTGTCATCGCACAGGCCGTCATGCCCGGCAAGCACACCAGCCGTTTGCACGGCTGCGCCTGGCCTTGAGTCGGTTGTGGCAACGGATCCCTGCGCGCTGGGAGGAGGTAGCTGGCCGGCCCCGGCCCCAGCCTCGCGTCCAGATCATCATGCTCTGAGGTGGTGTGGAGGTTCCCCACGTGACGAGAGACGCTCTGGTCGGCATCGGCTGACCATGTGGGCGTGTGTCCGGTGTTCATCGGGTACAACGCGTCTTGCCAACAGAGGATGCGAATGCGTGCGAAAAGAGCATACCCCTAGGCCCTGTGGAAACCGCTGGGATGCTTTGGGAGTGGAAAGTCGATTGACCAGCTCCTTTCTCTTTTTCCGTTTTTTGGCACAGTGGTGCTTTTCAGCGAGCCAAACGGGGAAAGCACGTTGTTCTGCAAGAGAAGAGAAGCGAGCAGTTCTCCTTCAAAAATGGAGAACTGCTCGCTTCTTTCACAAGTTCATCCCTAAAATTTGGGATGTCTCATGTTTACACCCGCTCTTTGGCGCGCGCCCAGAGCGCCTCCCATTCGGGGGTGCTATAAGAGGTGAGAGGACGTCCCTCTATCCTCGCCATCTCTTCCATCGCCTGGAAGCGGCGGCGGAACTTGCGATTAGCCAGACGCAGCGCCTCCTCGGCATCAATCTTGAGGAAGCGCGCCAGTTTGGCCACCATAAACAGCACGTCTCCGATCTCCTCTAACTGATCATCGGGCGAGGTGGCTTTTTTGATCTCTTCCAACTCTTCTTCCAGCTTGGCATAGATATCTTGCAGCGACGTAAACTCAAAGCCGGTCTTCACCACGCGCTTCTGATACTCCTGCGCCACCATCAGGGCCGGTGTAGCCTGCGGTACACGGTCCAACACACTCTCATTCGCGGTATCCACGCCGGCCGATGCGCGTTCCTGCTTCTTAATCTCTTCCCAGTTCTGCACCACCTGGCCAGCGTTCTGCACCTCAATGTCACCAAAGACATGGGGATGGCGGCGGATCAGCTTGGCATTGATATGCTCATAGACGTCGCCAATCGAAAACTCGTCCGCCTGGCGTGCGACCTCCGAGTGCAGATAGACCTGGAGCAGCAGGTCCCCAAGCTCTTCCGCCAGCTTGTCCATATCCTTCTCTTCAAGCGCCTCTACCACCTCATAGGTCTCCTCAATCACGTAGCGCTTCAAGCTATCGTGCGTCTGCTGGCGGTCCCAGGGACAACCATCGGGCTCGCGACGCAGGCGCATGGTGATATAGCGCAGGGTCTCAGGCAGGCGCAGGGCGGAAAGTTCACCAACAGGCGGTACATACAATGTGCTCAGATGATTGGCGAAGTTATTGCGGTCCAGTTCGTACAGCGGCATCTCGATCACCGCCTCATCTTCTCCCACGCCAGCGGCACGTACCAGCTTGACCGGCCATTCATCTGGATAACATTCGCCCAGCGCCAGCTTGACCTCGCTGGCCAGGCGACGATTATACACCTGAACCACCATCAAGGGGATGGTCGGGATAATCTTGCCGGCCACCTCGTCGCGGTGCGAGAAGGCCAGGTTGGTGGCGTCAATGATCTGCGCGCCCACCTCAAAGGGGTCAAGGGCCAGCAGGTTACAGACCGGCTCGATAAAAGAAAGTCCGGAGACGATACGGGTCGATAAGCCGCGCTGCCGCGCCAGTTCAAGCACCAGCTGCACCGAAGTCTCTCCGACCAGGGGATGGCCCGGAACAACATAGATCACCGGCTGCGCGACCGCCTGGTCACAAACCTCCGTGGCAATCTGCTGGTAGAGCGTGCTCCAATCATCTGATTCATCATAGAGTCTATCAAAGGACTCAATACGTAATTTAGGTAGGTCTAGCTTTAATGGCTCAACAGTAGGGTGAATAATAGTACGAAAGTATACGGTTTGATCATGCTCGGCCGCCTGCGCAAGCACGCGGTGGGCCTCCACCGTCAGATCGTTTATGCTACCAGGCCCCAGGCCCACAATAGTAATCGCTGATGCAGTCGTTTCAGTCATAAAAAAAGATCCTCTCCTTACTCCACCGTGCTGGTGGTAAGTGTACCGGTTGTACCAAACCGTGTCAAATAATAAGCACGGAGAGATCTCAGCATTGTCGAATGTGCAACAACATGCTATGCTATTTTTATAACAATACAGCGAAGGTTGCTTATTCAATGAATAAGCGCTACAAGGAGGTTCTCGATGGCGTCCGCTGACAGCACAAAACCATCTTGTCCGGTCTGCAATCAATCAGACCAGGTCAAGACCATGCAAGCAGCATACAACTCTGGTGTGGCCCGTTGTGCCCCGCCGGATATGCCTACACGTAACGTATCTATGATGAAACCCATAACCATTTGTGGGGTCTTCGTTGGCATCTGTCTCTTCCTCATCATCACACTGATTGGTGGTCTGGAGAATGGCTTCCCACAGTGGGCTCAATTAATTCTGCTGGTCATCACCCTTGTACTGATCGTAACTGCCCTGGCGGTTTCCTACTGGGCCTTCCAGCGCGTTGTGCGTGGTGACAATGAGACGATTGAACTCTTTCCAGCCTGGGATAAAGCGACAGCTCGCTGGAATAGCCTGTACTATTGCCAGCGCGATGACGTGGTCTTTGATCCAAAGACAAACGAACAGATATCCAATAGTCAGCTTGTCTCACTGCGCGTCAGCGCAACAAAAGCTATCAAAAGCGAGATGCAGGCCGCGACCCAGCATTAATTTATTTGCTATTATAAACAACAGGGGACCCCATTTAGAGGTCCCCTGTTTTCATTATTCCATCATATAACGACATCAGTCAGTCGGTCGGCGCCAGGAGGCATGCGTACCGCGTCTCTGACGCTGGCTTCCCGAAGTCTGTAAACTGGCCTGCCGCCTCAAGGTGAAACGCCCCGGGGCCGTCTTTTTTCCCTGCCGGTTCAGCCAGCGTCTATGCTCAAAAGGTCGCAACTTCCCCTGGCCAGCCTCCAGACGCAAAGGCCGCCTGGGACGCCTGCTCCGTGGCGTCGAGACATTAACGATGCGCCCTTCGGTCAAGAAAGGGAGCACCACTTCCGCGACATAGGGCGCGGCCAGCATGGGGGCACTATGATTAGCGGGAATCACCACATCATGGGGTCCCAGGTGTCGTGGGCGTGCAATCAGGGCGTCGCGTCCACCCCAGATGAAGAGTGTAGGAATAGATGGCACATAAAAAGGGGTGCGGCCCTGGCCGGGCATCTCACAGAGAGAACGGATCAGAATATCGATTGGCTGGAGTTCAATCTCCTTTTTCCAGACACGGGTATACTGGTGCTGCTGCCAGTTAAAACCGAGGGCGCGTACCAGGCTGTGGAGCCGCCAATCTGAGAAGACCCATTGCATCAATGTCGGAGGATGGGGTCCATCCAGTAAACGAAGGAATAAAGCCCAGATTTCCAGAATATACGTCGGGCACAAGAAAATTGCGTGAGTAACCGATTGCGGATAGCGCTTGACATAAGCTTCAGCAGCCCGCGTACCGGATGAATATGCGAGCATTGCCCAGTGCTCAATGCCTAAAAATTGACGGACCTCTTCAATCGCTTCGGCACATATTTGATAATAAGGCTCATCCGCCGCGACATGCGGCGACCCCCCCAGACCCGGCAATTCAATCATAATCAATTGAAAACGCGATTTTAATAGTGGGGCCAAATTTTGCCATATCGCAAAGGTCACGCCCCAACCATGAATGAGGAGGAGGGGTGGTCCACTTCCTTCAAGTCGGTAACGTAGCATAGTTCTTTCGCTTCCATCAAAGTGCCGTTCTGGCACAGGCCAATGATTTAACTACCCACCGGATACACCTTCTCATGAAAATTGCCTTCAAGCTGTACTATCTCCGGCAATAAATCAAAAAAGACATACCACTCTTACACTAGAATTACGAATATCCCCTCAGATGAGTAGCGAAAGGTGATAAAGGGGCCCATTAGTAATGGGCATGAACCATTTTACCATAGGGCATTGTACGCGCCAAGAAATGTCCCGTTCTCATGGTCAATGGCAAATGAAATATGGTATAGTCGGAAAGAACAATTCAGGAATTGGTGCAATACCACGGGTGGGTGCGAAAGCACCCACCCGTGGTATTGCACCAATTCCTGAATAAAAATTACTTGAGCATCGCAAAGGGAGTGAGAGGATATACAGCAGAATGCGTACCATTTTGATTCTTACATCGAAAACTGGCGGTGGTCACGTCAGCCTCGCTGAGTCGCTGCGCGATCAATTACAAGCGAGTGAAGAAAATGTACAGATTGAGATTTTGGACCCGCAGTCCAGCATCATCAATTGGCATTATCGATTGGTCAGTCGCTATGCGCTCTGGCTCTGGTCGGCCGAGTTCCGCTTGATGGACACTCCCTTACGGGCTCATATAGCCCATAGCATCTTTACGCCGATGGTGGCGCGCGCTCTGCGAACCGCTATTCAGCGCCTGCAGCCATCGCTGATCATTACAACCTATCCTTTTTTGACGCAAGAGGTGGTGCAGGTTCTGAAAAGTCTAAAGGCGCCCATTCCATTCGTGATGCTCTTCACCGATCCCAAAGCGCTGCACGCATCCTGGCTGACGGAAAAGAGGGCCAGCGCGGTAATGGCACCCACGCAGGAAACCTATCAGCGGGCGCTGGAGGCCGGATTTGCACCGGATCGTCTACACCAGGTCGGATGGCCAGTACGCGCGCAGTTTATCCGGATGGCGCAGGCCGCAGAAGAGAGCCGGATCAGGGTGTTGCAGCAGATGGAGCTTAATCCAGATCAATTCACGATCTTCTTGCAGGGCGGCGGTGAGGGGTCCGCCCGCTTTGGGCAAGCGGTCGAACAGCTGCTGGATACCGATGAAAGGTTGCAGATTATTCTGGCCACCGGCACCAACCAGGCGCTACGGGCACGCTTCCAGCAGGTAAAAAATGTCTATCCGCTCCCCTTCACCAAAGATATCGCAACCTACATGGCAGCGGCAGATGCGATCATGGGAAAAGCCGGTCCCAACATGCTCTTTGAGGCAGTAACGCTGGGCAAGCCATTTATCGCCACCACCTATATTCCAGGACAGGAAGAGGCCAACCTCGAATTTATTCAACAACATCAACTGGGCTGGGTGGCCCTGACCCTGGAAGAACAATGCATGCTGCTCAAAAAGCTCATCGAGCAGCGTGACGTATTGCAAAAAATGGAGCAGACAGTGGCCGCATATCAACAATGGAACAACGCCCAAACGGCCCGCATCGTCCCCCTCCTCCATCAAACTCGCCCATAGGTTCGGACCTCGCGTCCGCTTAAGCGGACGCGAGGTCCGAACCTATGGGCGGAGGTTGCCCAGCAGGTGACGCGCGATGACGATGCGCTGGATCTGGTTGGTGCCCTCGAAGATCTGGGAGATCTTGATGTCGCGCATGTAGCGCTCGACGGGATAGTCACGGACATAGCCAGCCCCACCCAATACCTGCACGGCATTGGTCGTCACCTCCATCGCCATATCGGTAGCAAAGCATTTCGCCATCGAGGCATACATACTGGCTGACTCACCCTTATCCATCTTGTAGGCAGCTTCATAGACCAGCAGACGGGCCGCCTCGATCTTCATAGCCATGTCGGCCAGCATAAACTGGATGCCCTGAAAGGCGCCAATGGCGTGACCGAACTGCTGGCGCTCCTGGGCATAGGCGCAGGCTACGTCAAAGGCCGCCTGCGCCACACCGACCGCGATCGCACCAACATTGACGCGGCCACCATCCAGAGCCGAGAGGGCCAGCTTGAAGCCCTGACCCTCTTCACCGATACGCTGCTCCTCGGGTATCAGGCAGTTCTCGAAGAGCAATTCACGCGTAGGAGAAGAGTGCAACCCCATCTTACGTTCGCGCTTTCCAAAGGAGAAGCCGGGACAACCCTTCTCTACCACAAAACTGGTAATGCCAGCGGACCCGCTACCCACGCTATTGCGCGCCATCAATAAATAGATATCGGCCTCGCCGCCATTGGTCACCCACATCTTGGAGCCATTGATCATATAACCATCGGCCTGCTTTTTCGCCTGGCACTGCAGGCTGGCCGCGTCCGAACCGGAACCAGACTCGCTGAGCGAGAAGGCTCCAAATAGCTCACCTTTGACCATACGCGGCAGCCAGCGTTGCCGTTGCTCCTCGCTGGCGAAATGTGAGAGCGCACCAGCCACCATATTATGTACCCCCAGACCGACGGCGGTCGCCATATCGCCACGAGCCAGTTCTTCATAGACCAGGGCGCAGGACTGGCGATCCAGCATAATGCCACCATAGTCTTCAGGGACGGTCATACCCAGCAACCCTAACTCGGCCATTTTGACAAATACTTCACGGGGGAAATAATCTTGCTCATCCCACTGCTCGGCATGCGGGGCAATTTCCTGGGCGGTAAAGCGACGCACCATGTCGCGAATATCCGTTTGCTCTTCATTGAGATCGAATTGCATTGAATGTGCTCTCCTTGTTTCTTCTTTCATCCAGCATCAAGCACGCGATTTTCAGCAGCCATCACACGAGACCACTCATCATACATAGACGTAGCATATGTTATCAGAATATACAAAGAAAAAGAAGCGGTTTTACCTGGCTTGCCAGACCTGGATGGTGCGGTCAACGCCAGCGGAGGCAATGCGACTACCATCGGGAGACCAGACGACGCTCTGGATGTAGCCACTGTGCCCATGATAGCTGTACGTTTCTTTTTTGGCGGCGATGTTCCAGAGATGAACCAGTTTGTCGTTGCCGCCAATAGCCAGGTGCTCTCCCGAAGGAGACCAGGCCAGCGTATTTTTGAGGGTCGAACTATCAATCTTCACGTGGGTGAGGGAATAGCCACTGTGAGCGCCATCGATGCGTACATGATAATCGCTGCTAGCCGTAGCCAGGTAACGGTTGTTTGGTGACCAGGCCAGGGCAAGCACGTTTCCGCTGTAGCCGCGCAAGACTCTCTGACTGGGTGCAGGGAAAAAGAGGGAGCTCAAAAACGAACGCTTCTGCTGCACACGACCAGGCTCCCAGATGCGTACACAATTGTCGTCACCCGCCGAGGCGATCAGGTGGCCATCGGGTGACCAGCCCAGCGTATTAACGGAAGCGGTATGCTCCTGATAGGTTACGCTGACATCATGGGCCGCCTCCCGCGCCTGCCAGATCAGTACCTGCGTATCCTGGCCCGCCGATGCCAGCGATTGACCATCAGGGGACCAGGCAACAGTCTTCACGGCTCCACTATGTTTGTCAAATACATGCTCTGTCTGGCCCGTCAGTGGCTGCCATAGGCGCACCGTATGGTCGTCAGAGGCTGAAGCAACCATCTGACTATCCGGCGACCAGCACACGCTATTGATGCGCTCAGTGTGTTTTTTATAGGTGAGCAGATGTTTACCGTTGGCGGCATCCCAGATCTGTACCGTCTTATCATAGCTAGCCGAAGCCAGGTACTTGCCATCGGGCGACCAGGCCAGGGATGTAATACGGGTGAAGTGTCCCATACAGACATAGAGCATGTTAGCCTGCGGAAATACCTGGGGCGGACCCGTACGCCGGGGGGCACGTTTGCCGGTCGGCGTTTTAGGGACCATAGGCGGCGTCTGATATACCGCCATAGGGGATGGCGTGGTGGCATCCACCTTTGGGGGCAACGGAGCCAGAGGTATGGGGGCAGGCATCTGTGACGTGCCATTTAAAGTCATACGCGGCAGGGTCTGTCCCAGTGTATACTGCATGGTCACAGCCTGCAACTGCTGACGCACCTGGGCGATATCGGCGGGCCGCTTGCTAACATCCACACTGACCATACTCATCACCAGGGTTGTCAGGGGCGCGAGCCGCTCATCCTGCAGGTGCAGCTGCGAAAACTGAAACGGCGTCTCCGAGGGATCCTCACCCGTCAGCAACTGGTGTAGCGTCGCTCCCAGACTATAGATGTCTGCGCGTGTCGTGGTCTGGGACTTGCCATACTGCTCAGGTGGCGCATAGCCATACGAGCCCAACGCGGTCGTATCCTTCTCCTTGCCGGGCGTAAAATTACGAGCGATACCGAAATCGATCAGGTAGAGGTGACCGGTAGAGGTCAACATAATATTGGCGGGCTTCAGATCGCGGAAGATGATCGCTGGCTGGCGCGTATGCAGGTATTCGAGCACCCCGCACAGTTGCAATGCGATATCCAGCACCTTCTCAATGGGTAGCTTCGCCCCGTTCAGACGCTGCAATCGGTCCTCCAGCGTCTCCCCATCGATAAAATCCATCACCAGGTAGGAGCGGCCACCTTCCATGAATTGATCATAGATGCGGGGAAGATTGGGATGGGTCAGGCCGGCCAGCAGCATCGCCTCGTGCTTGAAGGAGGCCAACGCCTCCTCCAGTTCTTTCGAATTCAGGCTGCTCTGGCTCATCTCCTTAATAGCCACCAGGCGGTTGCCAAACTCCAGATCCGACGCCTTGTAGACCGCGCCGAAGCCACCGCGCCCCGCCTGCCCCAGGATCAGATAACGCTGCTTCAGCATCGCCTGTGCCGTCAACAATCCAGTCGGGGTTGAACTATGCGTAGGGGTGTCTGGAAGATGCAGCGGCCGTCCACACGCCCGGCAGAACTGGGCCTGCTCGCGATTGGCGGCGCCACAATTATCGCAAAACACATGAGGTGAAAGTGCCATCAAACTCCCAATAAAAACATTTGTACCAGATTCAGTGATCCTCAAGTAAGGTAGTACAAATGCATCAGCATTGTCAAGAGGAATGCCGCCACAATACCTTTTATCGCTATAAACCTCAGCGCTAGATCAAAAGGAAATCCTCTTTCTGACGCGTAAGACAGAGAATAAACTGATAGAGCGCGAACAGCTCAATCGCGAACGGCAGGTAGCCCAGATAGCCAAGCAGAGGCATCTCAAAAACCTTCCAGAAGCCAACGTAGGGGACCGTATAATACCACTTGGGCAAGGAAAAGTAGTTCCACATCTCCCAGAAAAAGCCGCAAAAGAGGGCCCCAAATGGCAAAATCATAAAGTGCCAGCGTCCGGCCGCGATATGAGCAAAGATCGATTTACGCCCCAGGTAGTTATTGAGCGGATCAAGCAGAAAGGTCACACTGAACCAGATAAGGGCGAAGCAGTAGTGAGGATAGAGCCAGGGAAGGATAAAGCAGGCGATCCCGATCAGTTCCAATAGCACAAAGGCCAGCAGCGGCAGGCGCCCATAATGCTCATCCATGGACAGCTTCAGTTGCAGCGGTCTAAATGTCGAAAGGAACTCGGTGGTTTCCAGCACGGCTGGCAGCACTGTGCTGAAATTGATGCTGGCCAGCACCGTAAACATCAAGGGAGTATATGGATGATCTACAATATAGTGCCAGTTTTGAACCGCGCTATTGAACCATTCAAAGATCCACCAGAAGACACAGGACGTAATAAACAGAAAAAGGTAGCGCCAGCGCATTCGCTGCAGCAGAGAGGTGCCATGGCGCATGACAACCAGAGCATCCATAAAGAGGATATAACCCAGCCAGAGTAGAAAGAACAGATAGACACTGAACGGCTCAAGATGGAGCCACGAACCGATCCAGGCCAGTATACAGAGCACAAAAGCCACAAAACCATACCAGGGAAAAGACTGGTGATACCGTGATTTCACAAAATTCTCCCCTACGACAAGACTAAAACTTTTATTTTTTTACAGAAGCCTCCAACACAACCGATTGTATGTGGGTTGTAATCTCATTCAAATCCCCATGCATATACATACCTTCGGGGATCAAATTTTTTGGATGTGGAAATTGCGCGAACGCCTGTCCACCGTAAATCAAGAGCGGTCGTGGATCAGGCATAAGTTGTAGCTGTCGCCCCAGACTCATCAACGCGGGCAGATAGGCCGGCAACGTCAGAGAAAGGCAGATAGCCGCGGGAGAGACTTTTTTAGCGGTATGCAACAATCCAGTCGTCTCAATGCTCTGTCCTAGGTAGATTACCCGTACGCCACGGCGGCGCAGCAAGAGCGACAACATCAAGACAGATAATTCATGTGGTTCACCTGGAGCACAGCAGGTAATCACAAGCGGTCCTGTGCTCGGGCCACGCGTCACGTGAAACATATTTGTCAGCACGGCGCGAAAGAAATTGCTGGCGAAGTGCTCAACCGACACCGTCAGATAGCCTTCCGCCCACAGATGGCCGATATCCCACAACGTAGGCATAATCAGCTCGCTACACACCTGCTCAACGGCGTAGAAAGAGAGCATAGAGCCCATCAAGACCTGAGCAGCCTGTTCATCCATATCCTGAAAGATCTCAATGAGTTGCGCGCGCGCGACCTGCATACTGTAAGCTTCTGGATATCCCCTGCCCACCTTCAGAGTTTCGGACTGAAAGGCAGAGAGAGAGTCGCCGGGCGCTTCGCGGCCGACACGAGCGAGTTGATCGACATTAGGCTCAGGTGGATTCAATGCTACCTGGAAAGAAGGGGTAGCAACCTCAAAATATGTATCGACATCCTCTTCTTCTGTAGGATGGCGCTGTTGCTCCTCTAGATGGCGAAAAAGGGCCACAGCATGGCTGATCGACATGCCGCCATCGACACACTCTTTCAACCAGTGAATCAACGCGATATCGCGTTCTGAATAGAGGCGATAGGCATTGTTAGCGCGCTCGGGCTGCAACAGTGAATAGCGTCTCTCCCAGGCCCGTAACGTCGGCGCAGGAACGCCCGTTTGCTGCACAACCGCTTTTGTATTAAAAACTGGCTGATCCGAATATTGTTCTAAACGGGGCCACTCCATCGACCCATCATAGGTGGTCATACTATTCTCCGCTGATACAGACACACATCATTCAAGCCAGGATTCCCATCCACAGGCATCTAAACGGACAAAAATACGATATTGCGTCACACCATAACATATGATACCCCTGCGGTCCAGGCTTTGCACAGGTTTTGTTAAATCTCTTTTGATCTTATCATAGACGTATTTAGCAGGTAGAGCGGGTAGAAAGGTTAGCGGGACCAATAAATTTGTAGGGACCGTGACGTTGCCCCGATTCCTACAAATTTATTGGTCCCGCCTATACGGCCATCCTTAGCTAAATTTTACGTGATACTTCAGGGTACCCTGGAAGGATGCGCCCGGCTGCACTTCCAGAAGGTGGGCCATACGACGGCGCTCCTCCCCCTGATTATGCAGGTTGATTGCATCGGTCGAGCAGGTCTGGTGCTCCAGGCAGAAAAAGTTATCTTTTTCCGTGGCCGTATAGATGACCGAGTGGGTGAAGTCGTCGGTGGCAGAGATGTGCAGCTGCAGGCCATGCTGGCGATAATCGATGATGGCAGGGGTACCGCGCTGCAGGTCCATGTACACATGGTCAAGCTTCAGGTTACCCACAGGGACCGGTTCCCGCAGATCAAACATGGAATACATGGTCCCGCTCACATCCAGGAGCCGGCCCGTTGGCAACAATTCCTCGTCAGCCTCCATCACGGTGGCGGCGGGCAGGCTCACATACGTATCCTGTCTGCCCGAGAGAAGCGAAAAGTAAGGATGCAGGGCAAAACCGAAGGGCAGCACCTGCTGTCCATTATTCTGGACCTGGTACGTAATGTGTACACCATCCCTGCTTAACGTATAAGTCAAAGAGAGGCGGCTATCAAATGGATAAGCTTCATACCAGTGATCGCTCTCTTTATTGATATCTACATACGTAGTCACACTCGCGGCATCCTGCTCCACGACCGGCTGTTCATAGCGCCACTGGCGATCATAGACCAGGCCGTGAATCAACACGTAATTTCCCAGCGGTCGGTCCACATCCACTAGCGAATAATCATGTCCCTGGTATGAATAGCGCCGATCGCGTATGCGGTTCGGCAGGGGCCAGAGCACAAAATCGCCAGTAAAAGCCATCTGCTTCAGCAGATCGCGCTCGCAGTAGATAATCTCGTGCTTCCCCACGCGGAAGCGATACAGATTGCTTCCCAGGTCCGGCGCGATGCTAATGCTCATGCTGCGTGCGGGATCGCGCGGGTCCTCATATGTCAGCGACAGAATAGTTGATGCCAGTTCCTCGTCATGGCTGATCTCCGCTGAGAAGGGGTTCTGATTATTATGTTGTGTTGTCATAAAATATCCTCTATACATTTTTCACTACGGTATCGTAAGGATTCTTCACTATCTTACCACCAGCCAATAATCAAACGTCTACACAACCATACGTGATGTTGCGGCAGGTGCGCGATCGCGCACCTGCCGCAACATCACTACAAAGAACGTGTCTTACACTCATGATCATCACCTGCGGCACTCCTGAGCTTTCGCACCTGCGGCGCTCACGCGCCCCTATGGTGACGGGAGTCAGACACATTCAAAATAAAATCAGGATAGCCAGGCACGTGCCTGGCTATCCTGATGGTAAAAGGGGGAGTGGGCGCTAGCCCCCTTCCACAGCTATGACTTCAAGCCAGTCATAGCAATACCCTGAATGATGTAGCGCTGAGCGAGAATGTAGACGATCAGCACCGGCACGACCGCGATCACCGAACCGGCCATAACCATGGTCCACTCGGTAGCGTACTGGCCACGGAACTGATTGAGCATCAGCGGCACTGTAAATTTGTCTGAGCTGTTGAGCATAATCAACGGCATAAAGAAGCTGTTCCACTGGGCCAGGAAGGAGAAGATGCCCAGGGCGGAAAGCGGCGCGCGGAGCAACGGCAAAATGACCCGTATATAGATCGTCCAACGATTCGCGCCATCAACGATGGCAGCCTCTTCCAGCTCATGTGGAATGCCCATGATAAACTGGCGCATCAGGAACACGCCAAAGGCGCTAAACAGCGCGGGCGGCACAATCAACGACAGATGGGTATCCAGCCAGCCGAGATATTTCATAGTCATAAAGATCGGGATAATGGTCAGCTGGAAAGGGATCATCATTGTGGCCAGGAAGAGCACAAAGATAAGGTTGCGGCCGGGGAAATTGATGCGTCCAAACGCATAGCCGGCCATAGAGCAGGTAACCAGTTGACAGGCCACCACAATCACCGCGATATAGATACTGTTAAAGTAAGCCAGGTTAAAGGGCAGAGCATTTAACGAATCGGGGTAGTTGCTCCACACAAAGGGATTGGGGATCCAGACCGGGGGATCACTAAACGCCTGGCTCGTGTCCTTCAACGACGTCAATACCATCCAGATAAATGGCGACGCCATAATGATGGCCCCGATAATCAGCAGAATATGGAGAACAATGGTAAAAAGTTGACTATTGCCCTCTCTCCTTTTACGCGCTGGTAGCTGGCTGGTGCGACCAGAAGTAGTGCCGCCAGCCACGTCGCTATTAACAGTTTCTTGCAACATATGCGTACTCCTCTTTTCCGTACATGCTCTATACGTCGTAGGTGACCCAGCGGCGCTGGAACCCGAGCTGAAGCAGTGTCAGCACTAACAGGATCGCGAACAGGATTACGGCCGCCGAACTGGCTTCGCCAAACTGGTTTTGCTCAAAAGCCAGGTGGTACATGTGATACACGATCGTATAACTATCTTTACCCGGGCCACCACCAGTCAACACGAATGCCTGGTCAAAAACCTGGAAAGAGCTAATAACCGACAGGACAGTGGTAAAGAAGAGGGTAGGAGTGAGCATTGGCAGCGTCACGCCAAAGAAGAGCTGCAAGCGATTAGCACCGTCAATGCGAGCAGCTTCGGCGTATGTTGCCGGAATACCTTGCAGGCCAGCCAGGAAGATAATCATATTAAAGCCCAGGCTGCTCCAGATGCTTAGCAGGGCGATCGAAGGAAGAACAAAACGGGAATCAGTTATCCAGCCAGGTCCGTGAATATGAAACCAGTCCTTGAGCAGAACATTGATCAAGCCGAAATCACTGTTGAGCAGCCAGCCCCAGATCACCGCCACGGCCACGCTACTGGTAACCACCGGCATAAAGTAGATCACACGATAGACCGTTTTGCCACGCACATTGTTGAGTCCCAACGCAGCCAGCAGCGCCAGAATCAACCCACCCGGTACAGTCAGGATAGTGTAATACAGAGTATTCCACAGCGCAATATGCAGGTCAGGGCTGTTAAACTGATCAATATAATTCTGAAAGCCAACAAATGTGAAGGCACCCAGCCCATCCCAGTTGTTGGCGCTATATACGAACACCATAATGAGAGGAATTAATGCAAACGCCACAAGTCCAATCATTTGAGGAAGAATGAAGAAGTAACCCCAGAAGGCTTCACTCATCTGACGTCGGCGCAAGTTATTCCTTGATGACCCTTGTTTAGCCACCCCAAGCGAACTGACTTGATACTCCATGTCTCGTACCTTAACCCCTATGTTTTCAAGAGACTGCGAGGGAAAGCAGCCTGTGGTGAAGATGGTGAGGGAAATAGCCTTGTCAAAAAGGCTATTTCCCCACATACACAAAGTAGATGTGTACCGCTCGTGAACAGTATTACCAGCTTACTGGAGTTTGTCCTGGGCGGCTTTAATACGGGGATTGGCCATGGCAGCGATACCGGCGAGCGCGGTGGTAACGTCTTTACCTTGCAGCCAGACTGGATCGAGGGCGGTTTGGATGTCACCCGGCAGGCCAGGGGCGCTACCCTCAGCCGGAGGAAGACCATAGCCGATGTTACGCGCATCGAGCAGGAACTTGGCGTGTTCAGGAACACCGCCTTCCGTGACCACTTTTTCTGTATCAGTAGATTTGATTGAAGGGACGGCGTTACCACCACCATGCAGGCGGAACGTCTGGCCGTCAGCCGAGACAAAGTTGGTGAGGAAATCAAAGGCCTGGTCCTTCAGTTTGGTCTTCTTGTTGATGACCATATAGGCCAGGGCCACCGGCGCGGGAGCGATGGTGCCGGAAGGAGATGGGAAGGGTACGCAGTCGTACTGCAGGCCACCGGCAGATTTGAACTCTGGCAGATCCCAGCGGCCAACCGAGATAAAGCCGACCTGGTTACCGATGAAGTTCAGATCCGAGCCCTGGCCCTTTGGCAGGGTACCAGCATAGACGATGGTCTTCTGCTTTGTCTGCTCGGCCAGCCACTTCATGGCATCCAATGACTTGGGGTCTTCGTGGACGATAAAGTTGCCATAATTATTGTTGTCATAGAGTTTACCACCATTGGAGGTACACCAGGCCCAATATTGCATATCCCAGGCATCAAGGATGAAGCCCTGCTTGCCGCTGGCATGGATCTTCTGGATCATCTCCTGGAAGGCATCACGCGTCCACTTGTTCTGCGCATAGAGATCGGTGGGCATATCTTTGATGCCAGCATCGGTCAACACTTTCTTGTTGAACCAGAGCAGCAGAGGATTGCAGTCTACAGGCACACCAAAGATCTTTCCGCTCTTGGTTTTGGCAGCGCCCCACAGGCCAGGCAAGTAGTCGTCAGCAGACTCTTTACTCTTTGAGCTGGAGAGCAGGTCGTTCAGCTGCATAACCGTCTGGTTCGCGACCAGCTTGGCGATGTCGCCATCACCAACATAGAATACGTCCGGCGCATTACCACCATTGAGCTCGGTCGTGATTTTGGTAAAATAGTTGTTGTTGGCCGAGGGGACGTAATTATAGTTCACATTGGTGTTGTGCTTTTTGTTGTAGTCTTCGGTGAAAGCTTTAAAGCGTACCAGCTCACCGGTATTGGCCCAGTTGGACCACGTAATCGAGGAACTGGAGCCACCGCTACCACTGCCGCCGCCGCAGGCCGCGACAAAGGCCTCAACGCTGGCGAGAGAAACACCAAGCCCGACGGCCCGGTTAATAAACGCACGCCTACCAATCTTACCGCTCAGGAAACTTTGAACGAGGCTTTGCTGAGGATTGCCCATGATGATACCTTCCTTTTATTCCTTCTTTGGAACCAAGAACATTGATGCATTAACGCATCATAAACGATACCAGACCGACATAAATAAATGCAATCACGCTACAGCTGCAATTGAGTATAAAAATACATCTGAGATACAACTCAGATGTCACTCTATTTCGGACAAGAGTTGCTTATAGCTAGAATTGGACTATAGCTCCACAAACTAGAGTCACAATTATAACCCGGTTGCAGATGCCGCAAGAACTTGTCCATATGTAGCGCAATCGATCATCAATTTTAACAAAAACCGCTTTTGTACTGCTATACGCCAGCATTGGCGTATACTAAATTCAACATTCCTAGAATACATAGAAAAAGGTTAATCAAATACTATGTATCTATGGAAATCGTGTATGCAAAATTTATAACTGAAAAATTATCATTTGTCAATACGAAGGGTGCAGTATTTCAAAAGAAAGGTTTGATGTTTCTCTTTGATAAACCCTGCTGCCAGCACGATTGACAGATAATTCGGCCCTTACGGATGGGGCAGATTGCCGCTATTTATTTCATCCTCAGGATCAAATCTAGTTATATTTGCACGTGACTGCGTCCGCAGATATTATTACCTCCTTATAATCATAGACTTATCAATAGTTTGTTTTCGGACAATATTGACACCAGTTTTTTCGCAATGCGAAAAAACTGGTGTCAATATTGTCGGGAAGAAAAGAATGGTAATTGTCCCGCGATATCGCTTGACAGCACGGATAATCACTGCTATCATGTGGAAGCACAAATGACAGTGGTATTCCTATGTCTAAAAGTGCATAATCACCCTCAAGAGCCTCACACACAATGTGTGTGTCAGCCCCCTACGCTGAATGGCCAGTGGTGTGTATCTATATACTGAGCCAGGATGTCGGCTAAATTCAGCCTGACGCATCTTTCAGTCAAAATCTGAGACAAACGTCCAGGAAACAGGAACTGTTCAGAATGGCGAGCCACCCATGCCTTCTACGTATCCTCCTGGATTTAAGCGTAGGGACCTTATTAAGGAGAAATAAAAGCATGTTTGCAGTCATTAAAAGTGGTGGACGGCAATACAAGGTTTCCGTAGGCGATAAGCTTGAAGTGAACCGACTTGCAGTCGAAGAGGGCGCGCAGCTCCGCATCGGCGAGGTCCTGTTGATCTCTAACGGCGATAACACATTCGTCGGCGCCCCATTTGTAGAAAAAGCTGAAGTGCTGGCAACCGTTGAAAGCCACACTCGCGGCGAAAAATTGATCGTTTTCAAATACAAATCCAAAAAGCGCTATCGCCATCGCCGCGGCCATCGCCAGGAACTGACCGTTCTGCGCATTGACGATGTTTTCGCTGAAGGCAAGAGCCTCGTTTCCAAAGAGAAGTAATCAGGTCCAGAGGCGTGTTAACGGAGGATTAATTCATGGCACATAAAAAAGGTATGGGTAGCTCTCGCAATGGTCGAGATAGCAAACCTAAAATGCTTGGCGTCAAGCGCTTCGATGGTCAGCTCGTCACCGCTGGTAGCATCATTGTGCGCCAGCGCGGCACCAAAATTCGCCCGGGCGTCAACATCGGCGTCGGTCGTGATCATACCCTGTATGCACTCACCGACGGCTATGTGAAATTCGGCCACGCGAACCGCGAGCGCCGCGAGGTAAGCATCGTGAGCGAGTTTCCCGACCGCCCCTCGATTGCCGAGCTGTTAGCTGGCGCGGAAGCAGCGGTTGTAGCCGCCGAGTAGGTCTTCCCAGGCAGAACAAAAAAAGAAAGCCCTCCAGTCGTAAATGACTGGAGGGCTTTCTTTTTGTCTATATTTACAGCCTATATCTCACATTCCGATATAATTGAGACAAATTTGCGACAATTATATAACATCTTCGCGACAATAACGGCTTATACTCTTCCTTATAAGTGTGCAACGCACTGGTATCCTTCTTTTTATATGCACGCTATGGCCTATTAAATACACGCATTTCTATTAATAAAGATTGAAATTACATGAAAGGGACGATCAAGCACATGGCATATGGACCTCCCGCGATACCCGTGACACAGCGTTCTCACGGCAGCCTGTCTCGTTCAGATGAAGTAGTATTGCGCACGAACAACCTGAGTAAACAATATAAGCAGCGCATAGCCGTCAATAACCTTAGCCTGGAAGTTCATAAGGGTGATATCTTTGGCTTCCTGGGTCCCAATGGCGCCGGTAAAACGACGACCATCCGTATGGTACTGGGATTGATTACACCGACTTCGGGCAGCATTGAGATCCTGGGCAAGGAGCTAGCCCACCATCGTTCACAGGTTCTTCCCCGCGTGGGCGCGCTAATTGAGACGCCCGCCCTCTACCTCTATATGTCTGGACGTGACAATCTGCGAGCCGTTGGCTCCGTCCTGGGTGGTGTCTCCAATAAACGTATCGATGAAGTACTCGAACTGGTAGGGCTCTCGGCCCGTCAGAAGGATCGTGTCCGCACCTATTCACTGGGTATGAAACAGCGCCTGGGCATCGCCATCGCCTTGCTCCAGGACCCGGGCCTGGTCATTTTGGATGAGCCCGCCAATGGACTCGATCCCGCCGGCATCGTAGAGATGCGCGACCTGATGCATCGCCTCTCGTCCGAGGGCAAGAGCGTGCTGATCTCCAGTCACCTGCTCACCGAGGTGCAGCAGATCTGTACACGCGTGGCGATTATCTCTCAGGGCTCCCTGGTTCGGGAAACCACCATTGAAAATCTGATCCGGGGAGATGGCGAATTTAGTGTCCAGATGGAAAATGCGGCTGCTGCCCTGCAACTGCTTCAAAAAGAAGCCTGGGGAAAGGGGGCATACATTGATCCAGAGGGAACTCTGGTAACGCCGGCGCCCGAAGGGAAAGGACGCAACCTGAATCTTTTCCTGGTACAGGCGGGATTCGTGCCGGATACACTGACACCTGCAACCAGGGACCTGGAAAAGATCTTCCTTGAATTGACGAATAGTGGCTCAGGAGAGATAAAGTGAGTACAGCAATTATGACAAGCGAGGCGGAACGGACACAGCTCCGGGCCTCTACCCCCAGCTTTTTCGGCATTGTCCGTGGCGAATTATTGAAGATGTCGCGCCGCTGGTCAACCTGGATTCCACTGGTCCTGGTCGCTATGTTTCTGTGCGCTGGCACACTGGTAAGGCTCTTGAGTAGCAACTTAAAAGAATATATCACCGCACATCCCCTAGACTTCATGTACAGGGAGATGGAGAACGGGCTGGCATTTATTCAGATCTTTACGGGGCTCTACTTTCTGGTGCTGGTGGCATACGTCATTGGCCTGGAATATCAAATGGGCACCATTCGCGTGCTGATAGCACGTGGCGTAGGCAAGTTGACATTACTGGCGGCCAAAGTGACCAGTGTTTTGATCATGGCTGCGCTTGTTATCATTGCCTCATTACTGTTGACGTCGGTAATGATCTGTATCGTGCTGCAGGCGAAAGCCGGAAACCTGGATGCCTTAAAAGCGTTGAACGCTCAGTTCTGGTCAGATAGCGGTCTCTATCTGCTCACGGTCTTGATCAGTACCGTGGTAACAATCCTGCTCGGTACCATGTTCAGCGTGCTGGGACGCTCACTGACGATCGGTTTAAGCGCCGGCCTGGCCTGGTTCCCGGTCGATAATATTGGCGCCCAATTTCTTCGCCTGGGCTATCTGATCACCCAGAATGACATCTGGAAAAATGTGACTGCCTATTTCCTGGGACCCAACTTGAACGTCATGGCCAGCCAGGTCATGCCTGCCAGGCTACAGGTCGAGGCGGTTGGCATCCCTCCACTGGTCAAGGTTGATGGTCCCCATACCCTGTGGGTAGCATTGGTCTATGGCCTGATCTTTCTCGTGGTCTCCATCGCACTCACAGTCACACGCGATATCAAAGAATAAATCTGCCGCAAAAAAGCTGAGAATGCACGCTGCGCATTCTCAGCTTTTTTGTTTGCTATTTTGTGACGGGCTGCGTGGCAGTTGACGTCGGCGTGCCCTGCTGCTGTGGCGTACCAGTCGCCGTTGGCGTAGCTACCGGCGACGGTATGCTCTGCTGCTGTGGCGTACCAGTCGCCGTTGGCGTAGCTACCGGCGACGGTATGCTCTGCTGCTGTGGCGTACCAGTCGCCGTTGGCGTGGCTACCGGGGTTGGTGTGCTCTGCTGCTGCTTACCTGTAGCTGGCTGCGTAGCTACTGGCGTTGGTGTGCTCTGCTGCTTATCTGTATCTGGCTTCTTCGCCGGCTGATTCTGGTCCTGCTTGCCTTTCACGGGTCGTGTGCCGACCAGAGTGGCGTCGACGGTGATATTGCCCTGCATGGTCAATTTGATGGGACTCTGCAGACCCAGCAGACCCTGGCAATTCAGACCACCAGGTCCCCAGCTGCCGTTGAAGCGCTGCGCCAGGAAGGTGAAGAGGTTATTGGCCAGCAGGGGATCGGCCGAAGGCTTCTGGATGGTCATGGCCTTATCGGCGAAGATACGCGAGGGGGCATTGTCCAGGAAGCTCAGACAGTACTGCGCGGTATTGGCATTCGCCAGGCTCTGGGCCAGGGGCTGATCAACGCCGGCACGATACAGGTTTACCTTGGCCAGGCTAGAGTTGTCTCCAACTTTAACCATAGGATCACCGCTGGGAACCAATGCCACTGGCGCCGCCTGGTGGGCCGCCGCCTGCAACTCGTTAAGAGGCAGGGCCGGTACAGTATGACCAGGATTGGCAAGGTCAGGAGCAACCCAGGAACGACAGTTGAGCGCGCTATCAAGGCCGAGCGAGAGCAAGCCGTTATCACTACCATTGGACAGCAGGGTACCCTGCGGCAGCTGGCTCGCAACCGCATCGGTATGCTGCGCCATGTGCCCGGTAGCAGGATCAATAATGTACTGAGTCGTGACGTTGTCGCTCTGGTCCATGTCAATCAAGCTAAAATCCCGCACAGTAGGACAGGTCATACCATCACTGGCCGTACCCAGATCCGGTACAGTCAATTTACCGCTCGTGATAGCCTGATTGGCAGCATTGAAAAATGCCGATGCATTACAATAGGCGAACTGACCAAAGATGGAATCGGCCAGACCATTGACACAATTGCTGGTCTGCAGATTCTGCTTGTCTCCGCGCAGGGTCAGATTGTCGCCATTAAAGCCAAACCAGAGGCCAACAACGGCGCCCGATGGCAGTTTAGGCACAACAGGCGCGACGGCTGGCTTATCCCCACGATCGACGACCAGGGGATTATAAATAGAGATCTGGTTGGTCTGAGGATCAAAAATAGCGCCCTGGACAAACGCGGCCTGCTTGAGATTATTCTCGTGGCATGCTCCTTTGTCGCGGTCGGTTGCCACCAACTGATAGGGGGTGGCCAGTCCCTGTGCCGTTAAGGGTTGGGACGGCACAATCAATGAGCAATCTCCGTTGACCGCGGCAACGCTCTGTGCATGGGATGAAAGCGCCGGACGCAGCAGGAGCAGAGCGCCTGCTCCCACAATAAGAAGTAGGGAGAGCAATGAACCCACTACAGCAAAAGGTGAGACGCGGCCCATCCGATCTGTTGGCACCCCTTTACAATAAAGGCGGCTTTCAGGTGATTTGTTGTTCATCTGCATCACATATCACTCTCTTCTATCCAGGATTTCCTGGGTACTTCGGGCACGCATCCCTGCGATAGAAGATAGAGGCGCGTAAATCTGTCTTCCAGTTGTACAGATGAATACGCGTAGCCCTCGTTGACAGTGCGCCATCCTCATAATGCGTATTGAAACCGCTACATCTATTTTTAATAGCCCTGAATCAGCATGATTAAAAATGACACACTGCTGGATGTGATGATAACATAGTAGAGAGACTAACAAGCGTTCAGTAATAAAGGTTAGTACTTTCCTACCAATAGTCTAACCGGAACAGAGTCGCCGTCATCGGTGGAGGAGGGGCACGAAGATGATCAGTGGGCGGTAGCTATATTTTGCGGGCAAGAGAGAGGACTTCGACGATTACGGCGGCGATGATAATGATAAAAGCCGTCAGGATATTCCAGCTATGAAGGGCAAGTAGAACGAGATTGGCAACGACAATAATGGTAAGCAGGGCGGCCTGTCGCAGAGCCTGGCGCGTGGTGGCCCGGTAGCGACGCGTGAAAAGCAGGCGCTCCCCTACAACCGAGGTCAGTGGGAAAAAACTGCACATGAGCGCGATCGATAAGAGAACGAAGAACAGCAGCATGGTGAATATTGAGGATGGCTGCACCATATAGGTAAACCATAACAGACCGCCCCAGGCTAGTGGGGCGATCAAGGCGACTATCAGGCGATGGGAATTTTTTTTTATCATGCATCTATCTCATCATATTGAAGCCCCGGTTGCCGTTCAGGGGTGCATCTGAGCGGCGACGGCTCTCCGGCGTATCCTTGTTAAAGTATTGCTGCCATAGATCTGGCGCATCCTTACTCTCGCCACCGTGCTGGGTATAACGCGTACGCACACGGCAAATAACGGGCGTATTTACCGCGGCGCCAGCAACGATCACCTGCCCCTTTGAGAGCGCCGGCAGATTGCCCAGCAGATCACGTCCAACGCCCTCAATGGCGGCGGCCACGCTCTTCTGGTCGATCTCATTGACGATACGCATGATACACTGCGTCTGACACTGACTGAGTACATCGGCATCCAACTTACCGGGACGCTGGCTGATCAGGCCAACGCCAATACCAAACTTACGACCCTCGGCCAGCACCTGCTTGAGGATGCCGGTAGAAACGACCTCGGTCCCGCCTGGCGCGAAATGGTGCGCCTCCTCCAGCAGTACAAACACGGGATACGGCAGATATGATTCGCCAGAGTGTACCTTGCCGCGTTCCGTATCCATACGCGCCTGATTGAGGCGGCGCAGCAGCGTGGCCACAATCACCTGCTGATCACGCTCATCAATCTCATTGAGCTGCAGCACTGTACACTGGCCGGGGCGAAAAATTTCCGGCAGGTCCAGGTGCTGGGTATCGTCAAAGGTAAAACTGTGCTCAAAGCGCTGCTCGACACGCCAGGTCAGCGCGTGCACGGTACTGGAATCGTCGGCCCCCTCGCTATCCTCATCATTTTTCTGCCGTGAGACCGCCTTTATGGCCTGTTTGAGGTCCGCCACACCCCAGGGATGGCTGCGTTTGGTTTCATGTACCTTGCGCAGGGCGCGGCTGAGCAGATACTGCTGCTTCTCGGTCATCTCTGGCAGCAGCTGGCGCATATCGCCGATATTCAAGGTCGAGATACGCACCTTAACCTGCTCGGGCTTATAGACCTGCACCTGGGCGCGATAGCCACGACCAGCCCCATCACCCTCGGCCGAGAATTGCGCATAATTGGCGATCTGGTCCAGGGTACCATACTCACCATGGGGATCAACAATCAGCACGCAGGCCTTATTTTGCGGCTTCATCAGTTCTTCAATAACCACACTGGCCAGGTAGCTCTTACCAGCACCTGTACTGGCGATTATCGCCAGGTGCGTACTCACCAGGTCCTTCACCGACAACACGATCGGAACCGCGTTGGGGGCACGTGTCAACAGCGAACCGACGGTCGCCGAACCGGGATCCATATCCTTCTTACGGCTCAGAATCTCAGCCAGCATGGCATCATCGGCCAGGTAGATCCGCTTGCCCGATTGCGGAGGAATCCAGGGATTGATAAATGAGCCAGTAACCGGATCATAATAACCCATGATCGCGACATGCAACTCAAACAGTTCGTTGGTACGAGAGTTATAGCCCACCATGGCCGCCACCTCGGCGGGAGAGATCTCTGGCTCACCCAGAAAAGTATCTGGATACAACTGTAACGGTACGCGCTTAATGACGCGCCCGAGCACGCGGCGCACCGGCACCTCTCCGATGCCTCCATTTAAGACAACGACCTCAGGATCTGGCAACTCATAATAGACATACTCACCGTTTTTCAGGACCTGGTCATCGTCACGCGAGACAAAGGTATATTCATGTGTCTCCTCACCCGGTCCCTTGGTAATACCAACTGGTCGACGGTACGAAGGGCGGGTAGGAGAATCCGTTTGTGATGGTTCAAGCATAGTTCGTTGGCTACCTCCGCTACCCGGTCGTTTCTACTTTTAAGCGCCAGGCGAAATTCCGTTTCACAATGGAGAGGAGCGCGAGATTCTGTGGAAATAAACGCTCCAACTGATCAATGATGCGCAACGTCACCATTGGAAGCAAGCTACTGCGCTGAGCAATGATATGGGGCACATAACCCATATGCAGATAGGGAGATTGGCTATCGGGCCCGCCAGCCGGATCAGCGAAGTAGTGAAACGAGCGCACCTCGGCGTCGGTCATGGTCTCGATCTCGCTATCCAACTCAAGTGAGAGCAGAGGCACCCCATGCATGACCGAGAGCACCTCTGGTTCCTCACCAAACACAGAACGCTCTTCCATCATACCCAGGATCATGATATACGTAAGCACCGCCTTCTCAGAAATATAATCAGGCGAGAAGAGCTCTACCTGCGTCTCGTTCGAGAGGCGCGGCCCCAGGGCACCGAAGGCAGGATTTTGTAAGATCGTATCGTAAATGACACCTACCGCGTATGTAATCGGCTCCCGGCTATTGCCCAGCACTTCATCAAGCAACGCATCTGGATCATCGGACCGCTCAGAGCGTACAGCGACACGCACAAAACGGCCGAAGGCATAGTCCGCCGGGCCTGGTTGAATATCAGCCTCGCGAGGACCAAAAACTTGACAGACATAGTTAATATGAGAATCTGACTTGACTATTTTCCCGATTTTCATTATGCAACCTCTCGGGGACGATATAAAAAGCAAATCGCGTCCATTGCACATATCCCTCCACAACATCGTGTTGTATATAACCAGGCAACTCTATACTGTGAGGCAGGCCAACAGGAAAGGACAAAGGGATCCATCATGGTCCCTAAGAAACAACGATTAGAACAAATGGTTTGGCGGCATTATAACACAGACTCTGATCTTTGTGCGTTTCTTACCGCTATCAATGGTACCTCTGCGGCACATCAACAAGAGTCACCTGCATGCCCACTCGTACGTTGCAAAACTGCGTTAACTTGTTAGAGGTTTTCAAAAGATGAGTTTATGTTCTACAATAACTAATACCATTACATCATGAGAGTTAAGGAAAGGAGAGATTATGGTAGAATCATCTTCCACCAATCATCAAGAGCAAAACAGGGCTCCACGCCGACCAGCAGAAGTAGATAAATATGTCGATACCTTCCTGGGAGTGGTCTGCGATCCCAGCCGACGTTACATTCTGGAGTTGTTATCCTTCACGGACTCCAGGGAAGACAAGCAGATGCCAGAGATGCGTTCAGGGGAGATTGCCAGGGCCATCGGACTGTCGGCTGCGACTACATCCGAGCACCTGCGCCAGCTAACAACCATCGGATTAATCTCATGGCGCCGTGAGGGCAATGTGGTCTACTATCAATTGCGTAATCGTGAACTGGTGGCAGCGTTCCATAAACTGATGGAAGCACTGGATAATGACTATGCATTGAAGAAAGAAATGTAGCCCCCATCACCTCTCACCACAACAAAATCAGCATCGAAATGGCTAAAATTTAGACAGCGAGATTTTCGATCATCTGCAGAAAATCATCTAAATCGATAGGCTTGCTCATGCCCTGGATATGGCGCTTATTCAGCTCATGCCGTGGCAGGTGAGCGCTCAACATCAGAGCCGGGACATGAGCCAGTTCCTCTATAGCATGCAATCTATCATACAACTCAATGCCATTCATACGAGGCAATTGATAATCCAGGATAAATAGATTTGGTCGAATCCCTTTAACCATCTGGAGCGCCTGAAATCCATCCGGAACAAGTATAACAACAAAAGAGGTTTCTTGCGTTATAGCTTGCTGCAACACTTCGCCGATATTGATGTCATCCTCCACCAACAAAATAGTTTTTACGTTCGAAGGAGGTAAGGCGCTCGTCCGATGCCGATCATTCTGCACGGAATCATGAGCCATAACACTGCTCCATACAATCGCACATACATTTATCCAACAAACCAAAGCAATTTCGTCCAATGACGAAATTGCTATTAGACTATACCACGTTTTACTTGAGAAAGATAGTTTCATTCTCCCCACTATACCCCACTATATATGAACGTCAGAACATTTCTATCTTTTCTGTTGCTTATGACAAGCTTGCATGTCACTGTTTGTTTAGGTTGGCGCGTATAATTATATAGACGGGTCGCTCATATAGACCCGATATAGTATTGGAAGCGCGCAAAGTGAGCACAAAAACGCGCTCCTCGGCTTGACAATAGCATACTCTATCGCATACAACTAAACATGTAGACTATATCCTCTCCAGGCTGCTTGAAATACTATTGTCAAGAAGAGCAGACTGAGACCCACAATGTCAAAATAGGAGGGAATTTCCCTCCTATTTATTTGAGTAAGGAGAGAAGTTTTATGGCTTTTGAACTTCCTAAACTGCCGTATGACTACGCTGCGTTAGAGCCGTATATCGATGCGCAGACCATGCAGCTGCATCATGATAAGCACCATGCTACCTATGTGAACAATTTGAATGCGGCTCTTGAGGGTCATGAGTTCGCGAACCTGCCCATTGAGGAAGTGCTTCGCCGCCTCAATGAGGTTCCCGAGGCCAAACAGACTGCGGTCCGTAACAACGGTGGCGGCCATCTTAACCACACTATGTTCTGGGAGATCATGACCCCCGGTGGCAGCAAAGAGCCCACGGGCGACCTGGCTACCGCCATCAATTCGAAGTTTGGCTCTTTCGACGCCTTCAAAACAGCGTTTAACGATGCGGGCGCCAAACGCTTCGGTTCCGGTTGGGCCTGGCTCATCCTGGATAAGAGCGGCAACCTGGCAATCACCTCAACGGCCAATCAGGATAGCCCTGTGCTTGATGGCAACTATCCTATCCTCGGTAATGATGTATGGGAGCATGCCTACTACTTGAAATACCAGAACCGCCGTCCTGAGTACCTGAACGCCTGGTGGAACGTCGTCAACTGGGATGTCGTTGCCAAGCGTTATGCGCAGGCTCGCGGCGTCTAATACTATAAAAAACGCAAAAGAAGCGGCGCGGGGCTCTTTGAACCCCACACCGCTTCTTTTGTTTACATTGGTTTTCATGCTTCAGGCGCGAGGTCCGAATCCACAGGATGCCGATAAAACAGGCCGAAGCGAAAGAGACCGATCACGCCAAGAACGATCATCAGCGCGGCGCAGATGCTGATGCCGGCCATTACCGAGAGGTGAGCAAACATGGGTACGGCAATAAGCAATCCCAGGGATGCACCGACATTGGCCAGCACCATGCGCAGGCTATAAACTTTCCCCAGTTGCGCTACGGGAAGCTCGGTCTGCATGATCGTCAACATGGTAATGTCACCCATCGGACCCCCAAAGGCGGCGCCGGCCGAGGCCAGGACGGCCAACGGCAGGGAATGAGTCCAGGCCAGCACCATAAAACCCAGGCCAACGACAATCTTGCCCACAAAAATAATGGGAATCGGCCGCCGGACATGGACGCTCCCCATCACCAGGTTGCTGATGACATTGCCAACCCCATAGGCACCGATGATCAGGCCGAGCGCCCCTACGTTGCTCTTTAAAACCTGGTTAACCAGCAGAGGTACGCCAATTACAAAGCTCGCGCTCCAGGCCAGATTCATCACGCCGTTTAACGAGATGGCCCAGCTGAGCGGCTTATGCCGGCTAACCAGGGTAATAGCACCCCGAATATCGCTCCAGATCCCTTTTATGCCAGCGGTCGCTGGTATGCGCTCAGTATCTTTCCAGATCACATGCCGTCCTAACGATAGGATAGCCAGTGAGGAAATGATATAGCTGACCGCGTCCAGGGTAAAGAATTGGGCCAGGGGCATAAAGAGGACCAGCAGCCCCGCCATGCTGGGTCCAAGCGCCCTGGCCAGGCGCGTGGTCACATCCATCAAACCATTAGTGGCCTGTAAGGTTGGCACATCGCCAGCCAGGGTCGGCAGGCTGGCCTGTAAGGCAGGCTCAAACAAGGATCCCAGACTACCAATAATGATGGCAGCAGCCACCAGCTCCCAGAATTGAATGGCCCCAGAAAGCGCCAGGATCGCGATCAGGCCCACTGTTCCGGCCCGTATGATATCCACTACTACCATTACCGCACGGCGGTCCCAGCGATCAGCATAGACGCCTCCCAGCAACCCAAATACCAGTTGCGAGGCTGCCTCAGCCGCCGCCACGATGCCCGCGCCGCTCCCGGCCGTGCGCACAGCGATCCAGATCACCGCCAGATTATAAAGATAGTCTCCCATCGAAGAGAGAACCTGACTCACCCACAGCCAGGCGATCGATGGACGACGTAACGCCATCAAAAATCCCATATGCTCCGTTTCCCTCCCTCTCAGAAAAAGCTCATAAGAAAAGTATAGAGGAGAGCATGGTATAATCCAATCCAATATAGCCTATACTTGTTATTAAATTTTTTAATAGCTAATAGAGAGAAGGTAAGATATGGATACGGAACAGCTGTTGACGCTTGAGCGTATCGTTCGTGAGGGCAGCTTTAGTCAGGCAGCGCGCGCCCTGAATCTATCCCAACCGACCATGAGCACACGCATTCAGGCTTTGGAGGAGGAGGTAGGCGGCACGCTCTTCGCGCGAGGTGGACGTAAGGTGGCGCTGACCGAGCGCGGTGAGAGCTTTTTGCCCTATGCGCGCCGGGCGCTGGAGATTCTGGCCGAGGGTAAAGAGGTGGCGCAGTTGACCCAGGAGGGGAAGCGGGGACGTGTCACTATCGGCACATTGGAGTCATTTAGCGGCGGCTTTTTGCCCACCACGATCGCCGAATTCCACCATAGCCATCCCGAGGTTGAAATCTTTGTACGCACCGGCCATAGTCGACAGGTTGAGGAGATGCTCTACGATGGCATTACACGCCTGGGTTTGATCGGCTGGCCATTTCTCAATCCGGATCTCACGACCCTGCTGCGCTTCAGGGAGCCGTTGATCTTTGTCGCCCCACCTCACCATCCACTGGCGCAACAATCCCACGTACTGGCGGAAGATGTGCATATACACGCCTCCCCACTGCTATTAGTCCAGAAAGGCTTCGCCCTCAGCGAGATTCTCACCCACATCCATCCCCATTCCGAGCGTACGATGGAGCTTCCGGTACATACGGCACGAGAATTGCTGCGGCAAGGGATCGGCGCGGCCTTTATCACGCGCACAGCCATCGCGGAGGAGTTGGACAATGGGCAGGTGGTCGAGATCTCTGTACAGGATATCCCATCCAGTTATCGCGAAAGCGCCCTGGTACGTCTCGGCCGCAGCCAGGCGCTTCCGGCAGCCAGCCGTGACTTCATCGCGATCTTGCGCCAGCAGGCGGGCACCAATTATCAGATCAATGCTTGACATCGTCTGACCCCATTTTGTACACTGAACCGCGATTTAAGGTCGATCAATCAAAAGTCTATGCGCAGGAGAGCCGATACAGATGGAAAGCTATGATCTGGCGTTCATGGGCGAGCTGGCCCGCGATCCCGAGTATGAACTGTCCAGCCAGGAACGACGAAGCCTGCAAGAGAATCGGCAGGCGCTACGGCGGGCCAGCAAAATAATGATCTTGCTGGGCGGCAAAGCGGGTCGGCTGGGGGAATGCGTGGTAGGGACGGCCCTGCTCGAAGGCACGCTGCAGATCCTGCGCTCCCTGCGCAAAGACCACATTCCCGTTCAGCTCCTGATAGATCAAAGCTCTGGCACGCTCTTTAATCTTAATAGCTATCAAGAAGCCTACTGGCCGGAAATCGACATACGCCTGATGCCAGAGCCATTGACCATTGGCGACCTGCTCTCGACACACACCACCAACGCTCCCGACCAGGAAACGCTGGTACTGGATTTTCATGGCGCCCACGATGGCCTGCCTACCAGTACCCGGCACACCACCACGGATGGCGTGTTCCATGTGCTGAACAATCTCTTTCGCATGGGCGTCCGCTACTACGCCCAGCGCGGGCCTGAGCGGCGCTACGCTGATTTTCTCTGTGAGCTCTTCGCACTCCCGGACTCAACACTGGCCGGATCGACAACGCAGCCTCGCATCCGGCTCACGGCGGCGGACGAGCAGCGCTACCGGCAAACGCAGCAAAGCATCGGGTTCGCGCCCGACTCCATCCTTATTGTCTGCTTTTTTCAATCGGTGGTGCTGGCCAAGTGCTACGAGCTATGGGATGAGGTTATGCAGCTGCTCTGCGAGTATGCCGCGCGCGACATACCCGGCCAGAAGATCAGCTTTGTACTGGCTTGCGGACCCGATGAGAAGCTGCCAGAAGGCTTCAAAAAAGCCGACATGATCGAATGGCTCCAGCACTTCAACGGCGTACAGGACAACGCACATGTCTATTTCTATAGCACCGAAACCCCGCGCGAGGTAGCCGTTTTATGCTACGGGGCCACGCTGGCCCTCTCAGACGACACGGGACCCGGCCACATCGCCGGCGCCCTGCATATCCCCACCATCGTCCCCTTTCTGCCGGGCACCATTTACGCCCGCTTCATCTGGTCCTCAACCCTCTGGCACCATGGTGTCACCCTTGACCCCAATCCCTACAGCGACCAGCAGGTCCAGTCCGCCATCATCTGGAGCAAAACTGACATCATCGACAGCATTCCAGCGGATCGCCTCTATCAAGAGGCCGTGCGATTTCTTAAAAATCCTCCCTCACGCTCAATACATCCAACATAACATGCTGGCATACCTTTGAGAAGAAAGATGATATCGTTGGGGGAGCGTGGGAGCCCTTACAGGTATAGGTTTTTTGGGGAACGTTAAGCGCTGGCCCGTTCACGAGCTCGGGCTCGGCGCTTACGCTCCTGTTTCTTCTCCCGCTTGTGTCGCTCTGAGGCGCTTGGTAGCTTTCTGGGTGGTTGCATGTCTTGCGGCCATGGCTCATCGAGCATCTGCCCCTGCAACAACGGCTCGTCATTGAGCACGGTTGCTAGCACCTGTAACCGCCCGCGTACCACACAACTCAATCGACGCACTCGCGGCTGATGGTTGGGCCTGCAGCGTTTCTTGCGCGCAATATGGCTTGCAGGCAACTCCTGCTCACTGTTTGCCGCTCGCTGCTGTTCTTCAGCGACACACCCCATGCTCACACTCATCAGTTGGGCAACTGCCATCGCCAACCACAAACGCTCCACACGCCCTGCTTGCGTCATTTTACTGTGATGCCATCCCCAGAGTCCCCGCTTGAAATCTTTGTACCCCGTTTCGACCCAGGTGCGCATGCGATACCAACACACCTCAGCCTCCTGCGGAAGCAGATCCGTCAGCACGACCCAGGGACCCTCGTAGCCTTCTTCCCAATGCACCAACACCGTCGCGTTGACCCGCGCCTGCTTGCTCGCGAAGCACTCCACACGCCCTTTCCACGATAGACCAGGTGTGGGCACCCACTGCGCGATCATCTCAAAGTCGTCTGAGCCAACTCGTCGAGCTTTACAGTTGCCGTTGATCCGTAAGAAGGGATGCCAGCCGCAGGTGCGAATCCCTTCATAGAGCCACTGGGCATAGAGTCCGCGATCAGCCATCACGATCACGAACCACTCTCCAGGCACACACCCGTGCAGATGCGCGAGTAAGCCTTCCCAATGCGGTCGCCAGGACCCTTTCTCATGCGCCCCCAACACTTTCCAGGCCACTGGAATACTACAGGAGCGAAGAACCACACAGATCGAGAGCACTGTCCAGCGTTCTCCCAGGGTGGTGGCATCAAGGGCCAGTGCCATACGGCGCGTGTGAGGTCCACAGCAGCGCACCACCCATCGCAACAGGGAAGCAAAACAGGTGGAGACCTCGATCTCCCGTCGCTTGTCACCGCATTTGTCATGTGCATCCAGATACCACTCCCGTAAACGTTGAGCTACTGCGTCCTCGGATTGACCCAGGACACACGCGAGCAGAGCACTGATCTGCGACCATCCACAAGCGCCCAGCAGCGTCATGCCAACGCTCCAGAGGACGAGCCCGTTGAGTTGCGATGAGCGAAGATGAGGAAAGGCCGTTGACACCTGGTCCGACCATTGCGATAATAAATGATGGCGATTCATGTTTTCTCCTACAAATGATGTGGAAATCGTTTTGTATTATAGCAGAAAACCATGACTCGCCAGGTTTTTTCCTCCTTCTCCAAAAACCTATACTTGAAAGGCGTGGGAGCCCGGGCACGGGGCCGCTTTGCGGCAAGCGCCCGCGAGGGGCGCACCTACGCCCCTCATTTCCAATTACCTACACCCCTCATTTCCAATTACCTTTTTATGTTGGTGCATGGGGGCGCGGATGCGCCTCCATGCACCAACATAAAAAACCAGGGCGGCCGCGTACGCGGCCGCCCGTGAGTTGGCGCTTTGCTCCCCAAGATATTCTTTATGCATTATTAACGCTTTATTATTGACATACTCGCATTTTTCAATTTAAACTACAGATACGTGTATGTGTCGTATGGATGTTGATGAAGTGAGAAAGGTTGGGTTATGTTTTCGACACTAAGGCAACGCATCAAATATCGCCTCGCCCATATCCTCTATGATATGTTCAAGACCACTATCGACGCTCAAAACTGGTCGCAGACGGTTAGCTGTACCTCATGCCAGCGGATTATTCCCGTTGACGCCTGTTTCTGCGCCTACTGTGGTATACAGCAAGGGACCTTCTTTGCGTCACCTGCGGCTGTCCAACTTCAGGATACGGATCCGCTTCTTTTCGAGCAGGTGACGATCAAGTTACCGCCTGGCAATCAGCAGCGCAGCTTTCTACGCTATGTGCGGGACATGAAAAACGTTGATCCGGGTCCGGCTACAATCGCCCATCGCCAGTTACAGGACTACCCTTCACGCCCACCCATCCATGATAGATAGTACTTATAGCAAAATCTATTGACTTATCCACATTTGCGGTGGATAAGTGTGGATAACTATGCAAGAATGTGGATAAGTTGAGCGAGATAAGAGATAAATCCTATATAGAAAATAGCAAGATGACATCTACGATGGGAAGAACATCAGTATCTGGCATAACAGGTAACCCGGTTTTTCACAGTTGGAAGCGGCATAGAACACATTGACAATGGTTTATAGGAGGGCTACAATCTAGCAAGCAGGATGACCAATAGCCTGACTCTGTTGAACAGGGTTAGATAGAAGCAGAAAGGCTCTGAAAATGGACAGTACGCCACAGACGCCACGAGATGATCAGGAGCATAGAGGACCATGGAGTCCACCTCCCCGGAGCCTGGCTGATGTGATGAGCTGGGGGGAACAACTGCTTCCACTGTCTTACGCGGTCCTGGAGTCATGCTGGATGGGAGCGCTGCTCATCGGGCTGGCACGCGTCCATTTTCTGGGTCTGAATCAACCATTCGCGCCACTGTGGGCGCCATTTTTATTGATGATAATCTCATCCTGGTGCACTCTGATCTTACCGGATCAACTATTAAAGAACAATGGTAAAACGACGGCCCGAGGCAATAGCGGCAATCTGGTCCTGGTTTTTCAGAGCATTGGCATCCTATGCGTCGTGTGGGGCACGTTCTATGCGGGAACAAATGCGCTATGGAATCCGGCCTGGCTGATGGCCCTGCTCTCTGATCTCTTGCTTTTCAATCCAACCGCCTTCGCGGTCATTGGCCTCATCATCGCCTCCTATGCTCTGTGCTATCACGGCATTCGGATCGCGCGCTACGCACTGGAGCCGAGCGAGACGCTGCGTGGGATCATCATCGGCAGCGTCATCTTTGTGGCCATCTGCCTGCTGCCAGCGATCGGCAATGGCGACCAGGCTGATCTCCTACTGCTGGTGTTGCTTTTCTTCTCACTGGCGCTGCTGACCAGAGCGTTATCCTATGCGATTTTTACCCGGCAGGATCACATAACAGGCCTGCAAGGCAGCAAGCTGATGCAGGATCGGCTGATCCTCTCCACGGTAGGCATCATCTGCCTGATGCTGGCGGTGGTCGGGCTGACCCTGGGCATCATTATCAACCCCACCTTGCTGGCCGCGATCCAGCAATTTCTATCGCCGCTGGGCAGGATCTACGATGGCGCAACCTATGCCATTGCCTGGCTGATGGCATTTATGATCTCCTGGATTCCCCTGGAGAAATTTAAATTTACGCCACCTAAATTAAACAAGCATGCTCCCCCACCAGCAATACACCCCAAAACGGGAGCGGCGCCCCCACAGGCCGTCCAAACAATCGCGAGCTTCATTTTCATTGCCCTGCTGATCGCCCTTCTCGTCGCCGTGATCATCCTCGTTGTGGTCCTGCTGCGCAGGCGCCGGGCTGGTAGGCGCTCGCTCGACCTGCATGAAAGCCTGTGGTCCTGGGAGCTGTTCTGGCAGCAGATCAAGGGACTGCTCAGCCATCTATGGCAAGGCCTGATGCGGCGTAAAGATGAGCAATCAGCGCCTATCGTAGAGCGCAAGACAGAGGAGGATGAGATGCCTGTGCTACGGGATGTACGCGCGATCTATCGCGCCTTCCTCCAGTGGGCGGCCAGCCAGGGTTATCGGCGGCAGCAGGCGGAGACACCGGGGGAATTTAAACAACGGCTGGTGCAACCTTTGCCAGTGTTTGAGCCAGAGGTACAGGCAGTAACAGAGATATATACAGCCGCGCGCTACAGCCACGTACCACCCGGCGAGGCGGAAGTAGCCAGGATGCAGCAGAACTGGAGCGCGCTGCAGCAAAAGAGCGCGGGCAGCGAGCAACAGTAAGCAAGACTGCTTGCTCAGGATGCCCTATAGCGGCGGCAGCCACTCAATCTTCGCCGCGCAACTCGCCGCCAACCACCTGGTAGCGATGCGAACGCTGCAGCATATCGGCGGGGAAGCTCTCCAGGTCGGTGGAGGTCAACATCACCTGCTCATAGCGGGCCACCTGGCCCAGCAGATATTCGCGACGCGAAGCATCCAGCTCGCTAAACACATCGTCCAGCAGCAGGATGGGCTGATCGCCGGTACTGGTATGCATGAACGATAGCTCCGCCAGCTTGGCGGCTAGAGCGGCGGTCCGCTGCTGTCCCCTTGAGCCGTAAGATAGCATGTTCACGCCATTCACCAGAAACTCCAGGTCATCGCGGTGAGGGCCGCGCAGGCAGACGCCCTGCATAATCTCTTTCTTGCGAATCTCACGCAACTGTTCCTGATACTGTTGTGAAGCCTCACTCAGGCTCCAGCTGGACTCTACCTTAAAAGAAGGCCGATAGACGATCTGCAACTGCTCACGTCCGCCGCTGATGGTTTGTTGAAAGTGATTAGCCTGCTCATTTAACGCGTCTACCATCCTCCGACGCTCATAGATAATCTGATTGGCAAGCTGAATCTGCTGCTCGTCCAGATAGTTGAGCATCTTCGGATCTTCCTGATTCTCGCGAATACGCTTCAGCAGGGCCGAGCGCTGCGCCACAACTTTACGATATTTAACCAGTGCCATGCTATAGCGAGGCTGGACCTGGCACAGCGCCCGATCCAGAAAACGCCGCCGCTCTTCGGGTCCCCCATCCACCAGGTGCAGATCCGAAGGCGCGAACATCACTACCTTCATCTGCCCGATCAGATCAATGGTCCGTTTCGGCGCTCCATTCACTTTATAGCGTTTGCGAGGCGCATGGGCAGGCAATTCAATGCTGCGCGGACTCACCGTAACGCCCGAGGAAGGTGCGAACGTAGGGGGAGTGGGATCCAGAATCAATATCTCCAGCTCGATACTATCCTCACGCCGACGCACCACGCCATCCAGTCGAGCCACATGATCTGGAGCCGACCAGTTGACAACTTCACGATCACTGGAGGCATGAAAAGAGGTAGCCGTCGCCAGCATGCTCACTGCTTCAAGCAGGTTGGTCTTGCCCTGCGCATTGTCTCCATGAAAGAGAAAAACACCCGGGCCTAATGGCAATTCCAGCTGTTTATAATTCCGAAAATCCGATAATGTGAGGCGAGAAAGATACATGCACCCATCCGTGAAGATCTACACTAGCGATATAAAAAACAGGGCGAGGACAACCTCGCCCTACTATTTCCATTCTTATCAGACTGGTAAATGTGGAAAGATGTTAGCGATTTGTGCTCATTGGCATGATAACATAGGTGTATTCAGCCGCGCTAACCGGCTTGACAACGCCAGGGCGAGCCGGTGATGTCACTTCCAGGGCCACCTCGGGCGTATCCAGGATCGCCAGCACATCGCCAAGGTATTTCACATTGAAGATGATCTCCTGATCGGGACCATCGACCGCCGCATTGATAGTGGTCACATTGTTACCAACATCCTCCGCAGTCGCCTCGAGGGTCAGCGTGCCTGCGCCAGCCTCCTGCTCGCCACCGCTGGCAATCTTAATGCGGGTAATATTGGAGCTATCACGAGCGAACGGCGCCACCGTCTTGACGGCGGCCGCGAACTCTTTGGTCTCCACCACGGCGCGCGTCGTATGCTCCTTTGGAATAGCCGCTTTAATGTTGGGGAATGTGCCCTCGATCAGGCGCGAGACCAGGTCGATATGCTCGGTATGGAAGAGGACCTGGCTGCGGTTCGGTGTCACCACCATCTGGACCGCTCCATCGGAGGGCAGGATACGCGCCAGCTCACTCAGGGTACGCGCCGGGATCAGGATGCTGTTGTGGCTGGCGGTATGGCCGGCCAGGGGTGCCAGGCGCAGCGCGAGACGGAAGGCATCGGCCGCCGCGAACGAGATCTGCTCATTGGCCACCTCTACCAGCACACCTGTAAGCACAGGACGAGAGTCATCGTCAGCCGCCGCGAAGACCACCTGGGCGATCATATCTTTCAGCATGCCCGCGTCCAGGATAATCGGCTCCTCATCACCCTCCGCACTGGGGATCAAAGGGAACTCCGATGGGTCCATACCCTTAATATTGGCATTACTCCCCGTGCTCTTCACATTAACATCGTTCGACTCATCGGCCACATTCAGCTCGACCTGCCCCGGGCGCAGGCTATTGATCAGATCAGTAAAGGTCTTCGCCGGAACCGTCGTCGTGCCATCCTCCATAATTTCGGCATCGATCAGGCAGTTAATACCAATCTCCAGATTGGTCGCAGAGAGCTTCAAGCGTCCCTGGTCCGTTGACACTAAAATATTTGCCAGGATTGGGAGCGTGCTCCGGCTCGAGACAGCGTGGCTCACAATAGAGAGGCCACGGCTCAAATCCTGTTGCTTACATGTGATTTTCACGAAAGATTTCCTCCAGACACAACCAAAACGCGGATATTTTTACGCTAGTATAGCGCATGTTGAATGCACTTGTAAACGCGAAAAACCTGCACATTCAGTGCACATATAGATCGGATCGTGGTTGTCGCGCCACACGGCAGCCGCACTATACCGGGCGACACACATGAGCCCACCATCTCTATCGTACATAAGCTGCCTAAAACAATATTCCTAAACCGCAGGAGAAAAGAGGCTAATTTGATAGCCCATAGTCCTATCGATTAGAAAAAAAGGAGAAGGGAACATACACACACCATCAGGGGATGTTATAATACATTTATCTACGCAGGGAGGCCCATCCCTTTGTGTCCTTCTACTTATGGGCAGGGGCCGCCGCTGCATATCATAACGATAAAAAGCAAGCGTACATGCCGCGTGATCGCAGCTAGCTACGTCACCATATCTCAACAGTCGAGGCGGCACGAGTGGCATGCTCAAAGCACACTCGAGATAGCTGCACTCATAGGATGGCATAACACTAAAAGCAAATAACGTTCGCAGTTGTCTGTTAACGGCATCACAATGCTTTTTACAGCAAGTGTTACTGAGAGATGAGGGGATGATGAATCATGGCCAAAAAAATCCTTATAATGGACGATGACCCAACGATTGCCGATCTGCTCACCGAAGCTCTGGCCGACGAAGGTTATGAGACCTTCATGACCACGCAGAGCCTGCGCTTCTATGACGCCGTGCGTGAACACCAGCCGGACCTTGTCATGCTCGACCTGATGATGCCATACCTGGATGGTCGTGATGAACTCAAACTAATGACCATGGCGGTCGACCGCCAGATCCCGGTCATCGTCGTCACAGCGTTTCTGGGCGCCGGAAACGAAGAGAAAGAGTTCCGTGAAGCGGGTGTAGCGCATATCGTCTATAAACCGTTCGATCTGGATAAACTTGTTGAACTTGTCAAACAAACTATTGGAGAACCTGGGGGAAGAAAAGCATGAGTGCTTCCGTAAGTGCTCCTGTTCGCGTTGCACTGGATGCTATGGGTGGCGATAACGCGCCCGGCGAAATCGTTCTGGGCGCGGTACAGGCCGCTCGTGAATATGGTATTGGTGTCTACCTGGTTGGGCGCGAAGAAGTCATTCGAACCGAACTGGCGAAACACGACACAACAGGACTGGACCTGCCCATCGTCCATACCGATGAAGTGATCGAGATGGATGATCATCCTGCGACCGCTGTACGGCGCAAGAAGAACGCATCGCTCATCATGGCTCTACAGCTGGTACGCGACGGAAAAGCACTGGGAGCGGTCTCCGCAGGTAATAGCGGCGCCATGATGGCCGCATCTCTCTTTACACTCAAACGCCTCCCGGGCGTCGATCGGCCAGCGCTGGGAGGTATCTTCCCCACCCGCGATAAAGCGTGCCTGGTCATCGATATGGGAGCCAACACCGACTGCAAGCCCGAATATTTACAGCAATTCGCGCTCATGGGCTCAATCTATATGGAGCGCATCTTTAAGATCTCTTCCCCGCGCGTCGGCCTGCTGGCCAACGGTGAAGAAGAGAGCAAAGGCAACCAGCAGGTGGTTGAGACCCACAAGCTCTTAAAGCAAAATGCCTCGGCCCTGGGCATCAACTTTATCGGCAATGTAGAGGGACGTGACATTCCCGCCGGCGTGGTCGATATTGTGGTCTGTGATGGCTTTGTGGGCAATGTGGTGCTGAAATTGAGCGAGGGGCTGGCCGAAACCCTGCTAGGACTGATGCGGGCCGAAATGACCAGCTCTCTGGTCAACAAGCTGGCCGCCGCCGTGCTGAAGCCGGGACTGCGCAAAGTCTTTAAACGCCTCGACTACGCCGAATATGGTGGTGTTCCACTGCTAGGCATCAACGGATCGGCGATCATCTCGCATGGCCGCTCCAATGCCAAGGCGATCAAGAACGCGCTCCGCGTTGCGCGCCAGACCGCCGAGACCGGCGTTGCCCAGGCTATCGCCGAAGGGCTGGCAAAGATAGAGCAGGACCAGCAGCCGCAGGCTGAAGTCCAGCAGATAGACAAATAAAATAATAAAAAAACAGGGGTGTGGTCATGCCCCTGTTTTTTTATACCTTAAAGCAATATCCTACGCCGCGTACGGTCTGCAAGAGACGCGGATGGGATGGATCTTCTTCCAGCTTCTGACGCAGCCAGCGGATATGCACATCGACGGTACGCGATCCCTCCGCCTGCTCATATCCCCACACCTGCTGAAGCAGCCGTTCACGCGAGAGCACCACCCCCTGATGACGCACCAGGTAGAGCAGCAGATCAAAAAGAATCGGCTGCTGAAGCTCAATACAGCGCTCATTATATATGACCTGGTGGCGAGCGATATCAATCACCAGGCCATTGATCGACAACTGTTGCTCACCAGCAGCGGTAACCATTTTGCGGCGCGTGGCAGGCCGGACAGCGTTTTTACGTTGATTCCAACGCTTGCCGCTGCGCGCCAGGGTATGGACACAGGCCAGCAACTCCTGCCACCAGATCGGCTGCACAACATAGTCGTCAATCTGGACCTCAGAGCGTTCTATGCGCGTGATTTCAATCGCGCTATGCACCAGTAACAGTTGGGGAACCGAGGCCGTAACATGCTCGGTTCGCAGATCACGACAGGTCGCGAACTGATCTGCATAGCATATCTCTACATCGAAGATGACCAGCGAAGGTTCAAGCCTGGAAACCAGCTCAACAACCTTACAACATTGTTCCAGTGCCTGGACGACATAGGCCTCTTCTTGCAACTTTGTCGTAATATACTGACGCAGATCTTTATCTTTTACTACAACCAGAATAGTTCGTGGCATCGCTAGCTTCCTTGCGATAAAGTGTTCTGGGGAATGCTATGAGCGGAAAACATAACCAACGCCGCGTACGGTCTGGATAAGTTTTGGGCTGGCAGGATCTTCTTCGAGCTTTTCGCGCAGCCAGCGCACGTGCACATCAACGGTACGCGTATCACCAGCATAATCGTATCCCCAGACGTTATGTAGCAATTGATCGCGGGTCAACACCGTACCACGGTTGCGCACCAGGTAGGTCAGCAGATCAAATTGCTTGGGCTGAAGCTCTAAATCCTGACCACGGCAATTAACACGCCGTCCGGCCTGGTCAATACGCAAGGGACCTGCTACCAGCTCACTGCGCGGTGGAACGATATCACCGCCGTCCGTGGCGGCATCCTGCTGCCCCGAGCGATCCTCCTGCAAGACAGGATAATCTACGCGCCGCAGCAGAGCCCGCACCCGAGCGAGCAACTCGCGACGTCCAAAGGGCTTCGTAACATAATCGTCCGCTCCCACCTCCAGGCCTACCACTTTATCGATCTCTTCACCTTTAGCAGTCAACATGATGATGGGAACAGCCGCTGTACGGTCCTCACGTCTCAATTGACGGCACACTTCAAGGCCATCCATGCCTGGAAGCATAATATCAAGCACAATCAGATCTGGCTGCTCCTTACGGGCCATTTCCAGGCCACTCAGGCCGTCCATAGCTGTGACGACCTGATAGCCAGATTGTTCAAGATTATACGCAATGGCTTCGATTAAGACCGCCTCATCATCCACTACCAGTATTTTTCGTACCACAGCCGCCTCCTACCTGATCTCTTAACCGAAACGTCCACTGATATAATCTTCCGTTTCTTTCTGTCGGGGACGTTCAAATAAGTTAACGGTCGGGGCCACCTCGATCAATTTACCGCTCAAAAAGAAACCGGTAAAATGGGAGACGCGCGAGGCCTGCTGCATATTGTGCGTCACGATCACAATCGTATAGTTTTTAACAAGGTCGGTGATCAGCTCCTCAATCTTCAGGGTAGCAATAGGATCCAGAGCCGAGCAGGGCTCATCCATCAACAGAACCTCTGGTTCCACGGCCAATGCGCGCGCGATACACAGACGCTGCTGCTGACCACCGGAAAGACCCAGCGCTGACGTATTCAGGCGATCCTTTACTTCATCCCAGAGCGCGGCGCCACGCAGGCTGGCCTCTACCCGCTCCTTAATCACCTTCGGCGATTTGCCCTGCACCTTCAAACCATAAGCCACATTCTCAAAGATGGACTTGGGAAAAGGATTGGGGCGCTGGAATACCATGCCGATACGCTGGCGCAGCAGGACGACATCGGTCTTCTTGTCGTAGATGTTGAAGTTATCGAAAATGGCCTCACCCTCGGTACGTGTGTTGGGAATCAGGTCATTCATACGATTGAGCGTGCGCAAAAAGGTAGATTTACCACAGCCAGACGGGCCGATCAGGGCCGTCACCTGGCGCTCACGCAACGGCAGAGAGACATCGTATAATGCCTGTTTGGGACCATAAAAGAAATTGGCGTTGCGCACATCGACCTTTGTACCGGCTGATGCGTTCAGGGTTTTGGTCGGATCAAACTCGCCCATATGGCGAGCCACGTCAGAGGCCGTGGCAGTATTCTCTCTGGACCCCATTTGATCTAGAGGCCGAACCTGATAGTTCCCTTCAACTACCCGAGTCCGTTCCTGGTGTTGATTCTCCATCACTACTCCTCACAATTGCTGAGTACAATACATCCATCCTGTCAACTAAGCCAGCAGGTACTCTTTATGCAACGGGATGGCGGCATCCACGATCAGGCGATCATCTACCACAATCAAACGAATATAGCGTCCCGCTAAAGCCTTGCTAATGAAGTACGGCCGTCCCTCGTAAGAGATATGGCCACTACGCGCAACCTTGCGTGAATAGATGTTCGCACCTTCGGGAAGGGTCATGTTTTCAGCCAGGCTATTTGCCGAAAGATTGATCATGAACTGATCCTCGCTTCTCGTATGTTTGCATCGCATTCTAGATGAATGCTCGTCATATTCTTAAGGGTTACGATACTTACACAGCCATGACGCGTCGCTGGATAAAACGACCCAGGTAACGCGAGCCAAGATTAATAACTAACAGGATGATAATGAGCAGAGCCGACGAACCAGCCGAAACCGCATTGGCCACGTTCTCGGGGATGGTTCCCGCGCCTACCGTTTTGAGGAACCAGATATGGATCGTCAAATTGTCGGTACTGATCATAGGATTCAGTGTATAGACATTTGAAGGATTCGAGGAACCCATGGTAAAGATGAGCGCCGCCGCCTCGGCAATGACTTTACCAGCCGTCAGCACGACGCCGGTGATAATACCCGGCAGAGCCGAGGGCAGGACCACCGTGCGGATCATATGCCACCTGGTTGAGCCCAGAGCCAGGCCACCCTCGCGCTGCTCGCGCGAAACAGATACCAGCGCATCCTCAAACAGACGTAGCGCCACCGGAAAGTTCAGGCAGAGCAAGGTCAGCGTACCTGACAGGCGGCTCAGGCCAAATCCCAGCACACTGGAAAAGACCAGGTAACCGAACAGCCCCAACACCAGCGAAGGAACGCCAGCCAGCGTCTCAGCCGCGAAATGGATGACCGTTACCAGTCTACCCTGGCGTGCATATTCCACCAGATAGATAGCCGCCGAAAGAGCAATGGGTACCAGAATAATCTCTGAAAAAACCAGCAGGTAAACGGTATTAAAGACCTGCTGCCCAACCGCGCCGATGCTATCTGTACCGTAGAAATCTGGATTGATCAGGTAAGGAACACCATCGAAGAGCAACTTCACAATAATGGCAATAAACAGCAGGGCCGACAGCGCCGTAACCAGCGCCAGTATAGTGCTGGCGATAGTATTGTTCGTATGCAGCCGGCGCGCCAGGCGCTGTAGTGAAGCCACCCGTTGCTGCTGCTGTTGCTGATCAGCAGCAACCGGAGCAATCTGTTGCTGAGCACTCATTTATACACACTCCTACTGGCAATGTAGCGGCTCAAGCAGATGAACAGGAACGAAATGATCAGCAGGACAAAGCCCAGCATCAGGTAACCATTGCGCTCCGTGCCAGAGGCCTCGGAAAAGTAGTTCAAGATGGCGTTAGTGATATTGATATTAGGCTGAAAGAATACGCCTGGCGTGAATAAGTTTTGTGGCAAGTTTACATCACCCTGCAACACCATACCAACGGCTAGCGCCTCACCAATGGCGCGCGTCATGCCGAGCACAACCGCGGTACCCAGACCAGCGGAAGCGGCCGGGAGGATGGCATCTTTCATCGTTTGCCAGCGGGTCGAACCGAGGGCCAGGCTGGCCTCACGCACACTTCCTGGCACCGCGGTCAACGCGTCCATCGAGACGCTCACCACGGTCGGCAGAACCATAACCACCAGGACCAGGGTAGCCGCGCCCCAACCCACGCCGGCATTGGCTGCGCTTGGTGCGATCGGTGCCGCAACCTTTGCCAGCCACGGGACCAGCACGATCAGAGCCAGAAAACCAATGATGACAGACGGGATGCCGGTAAAGATCTCAATCAGGGGGCGCAGTAACGCATTCACCCACTTCGGCGCCATCTCGGTCAGGTAGAGAGCCGTAGCGAAAGAGATAGGCGTCACAATGATGGTCGCGATCAGGGTCGTAACCACAGAACCCAGGATAAAACCCAACGCCCCAAAGCTCGGGGAATCTGCAGTGGGATCCCACTTAGTGCTGGTGAAGAAATTTTTGGCCGCCGGATCCTGGAACATCTTCAAGCCATTAAAGCCCAGGAAGATAAAAACACCAAAGATAATGGCTACCACAAGAATGGCGCAAAAGAGGAAAACATTCCGCGCGATCGTATCGCTCAAACGACTGCGCCGGGTCCGTATACTGCGGGGATCTCGCGAAACCTGAGTATTCACACTATTAGCCGCCACAATGCACTACTCCTTACCTGATGGAACACTCTTAACTTTACTGAAGATTAACTCTGTTTATCGTGTATATTTCCTGGAACAGCCCATCACAGACGGGCCATTCCAGGAACATGTGTCATCTTAATAACTTACGCTACTCGAAAGTGAGCTTACTGCTTAGGAGTCTTGGCAGCGATAGCGTCCGACGAGACCGCGCTGATGTCCATGAAGCCAAGCTGCTGGCGCAGGGAGGCGGTATCGGGACCTTTGACATAGTCGATGAAGGACTTTGCCAGGCCGCTGGCGGCGCCTTTGGTGTACATGTGCTCAATGTTCCAGAACTTGTAAGCGTCGGTCTTAACGTTGTCCTGAGAAGGATCCTGGCCATCGATTTTGACGGTGGTCAGATTGTTCGTCTGAGCGAAGTGAATGGTGTCGTAAGAGATCGCGCCGCTCTTGCTCTGTACGCTGGAAGCAACGTCGCCAGAGGTTTTGGCGGTGGTGTGGTTAGCACCAGAGACGCTCTCATCGGTACCACCAAGGATATACGTTTTGAAGGTATTGCGCGTACCGGAACCGGAAGGGCGGCTGACAACAGCGATCGGCAGGTCAGGGCCACCGACCTGTTTCCAGTTAGTGGTTTTACCGGTGAAGATGTCTTTAAGCTGAGCAGAGGTCAGGTTAGTCACACCGGTCACATCTTTATTGATGATAACAGCGAAGATAACAACAGCAACCTGGTTGTCGGTCAGGTCAGAGTACTCTGGATTCTTCTTCAGGTCGACAAAGTTGTCAGAGTTACCAACCTGCAAGCCGCCCTCGTGGACGCCTTTCAGACCAGCGCCACTACCCGTCAGCTGGGTGGTGATATTCGCGCCAGAGCACTGGCCCTGATAGTTTTTCGCCGCGGCCTGGACCAGGGGTCCCAGAGCGGTTGAACCACCGGTACCCAGTGTACCTGACTCACAATTGATCTTGCTGCTCGAACCACCAGATGTCGTCGCGGTTGGCGTGCTGCCACTTTTGCTGCCACTGTCACCACTGTTGCCTGTGGTTGAAGCACCACACGCGGTCACCAGAACACTCAGCATTGCTAAAACGGTAAGAATAAATGCAATGCGCCATTTGTTTAACATAGATACTCCTAACTCTCCTAAAAACGAGCTATAAAAGGCATTTGCGCAGAAATAAATTCAGAATTCTAAGTACTAGAATTTCTTTATCGTGTTGTCGCATTTATAAATTAGCATCGGCGAATTAACTATGCTTTATGGATATGTTAATTTACTGTTAAAATTCAACCATTTAACATTAATAATCCCTTTTACCCCCTCGCGAAATAGCGCGAAAGAGGTAAAAGGGATTATTAATGTGCCAGTAATGGCGAAAAAGGAACTTAAACTAGTGAGACATTTTTTGTGGGGGCTGGGTATCTATATTCTTCTTCTGGCGCCGGGCGGCGCTGCCTAATTTGCCAATGCGACGGTAGAAGTCGGGGTCCTGGCGGGCCTTCGTCATATTCCCCCCCTTCTTCCCCATGGCCGCGAAGTGTTCGACCCCATACTTACTGACGTTGGCCTGACCGCCCTTCTGGGCGATTTCACGATAATACTCGCTGCCACGCTTCTCCTTCAGCCTGGTACCTCCTTTTTTTCCGATACGGCGATAGTAGTCCTCGCCATATTTATCGCGTACCGTACTCCCTCCCTTACGACCGGCTTCAGATGTTGACATTGATACGGGCTTCACATCATCTTCAGACAACATAACACTAACCCCTTTCCCCGGACTTCCACCCAGGCAACCTGAGACCCTCGCACCAGCTAGCTGATGCAGCACTCACCACACAATCTTCCATACATCTGCATATGCTGAAATAACGTGCACGAATACAATCCACGTACTACCTATAAGCACATGGATAGTATAATGCATCTTTTATTATTTTGTCAATAAAACACTGGTTGATTACAGGTCATAATTCTTTATAGAGCATGGCACACATAGGTAACTGGACAAACTTGGGGAAAGGCAGTATACTACCAGACAAATGAAACGCTGAATGTACGCCGTGGGCAAGCACGCCCGGCTAGCGAGCTACCTATTTCTGTCCGGGAGCCAGAGAAGCAGCATGTACAAATCGCCCAAACAGGAAATAACCGCTACAACTTCATCCTTTATCCATCAGCTTTGCGCGAAATTAGCAGCGCTATCTAACCGGGGTATCTTTCAACAATCGAGGCTGACGGCCATACCCGTGCGCACAACGTATCCTGGAGCGAACAGCAAAACCACGCTCCCCTACCAGGAACCCGATTCCTGGTATACCCTTTGTAAGGCCTGGGTACGTTATCAATATATTCAAACGCGCTGGGATATTGAGCGCCGCCTCGCCCGCTTATTTCACCGCCGCTGGGGCGCCACGCCTAAGCATCGATAACCCTGTCGATGCTGCCAGGGTAAGGGCATCGGGTTATTTCGGCCTGCGCTTACGCCCTGGGGACGTAGTCTGGTCCAGTCCCAGATCGCCGGTACGGCGGATATGTGGACGCTTCACATTCTTGACCTCTTCCGCCTTATAACCTGGATATTTGCGCGCTGTACGTAGCTGCTGGCGCAACATCTTCTGCTCTTTAAATTCAATTGAGAGGCGGCGATAGAGATCTTCCCAGGTATCAAGCACCTTGACGCGATCATGGGCAGCGATAATCTGTAAGCTCTGCTGGCCCATTTTTGTGCGTAGGTCAGCATTGCTCAGCAGCGTATCGATCTGAGCAGCCAGTTCATCACTATTGCCGGGCGTAAACAGGAAGCCATTCACCTCGTGGTGTACCAGTTCCGGGAGCGCGTACGAGTTGGCCGCGATTACCGGCAGGCCACAGGCCATTGCCTCCATCGTCGCCAGACTCTGCAGATCGGCCTCGGACGGAATTACAAATAACGACGATGTCCGCCGCAGCGCCAGCAGGTCCGCGTCACGCACGAATCCCAGGAAACTGACCCGGTCACCGATCTGTAGCTCCTCCACCTGAGCGCGCAATTCAGCCTCCGCTGGACCCGAGCTGACCAGCGCGACATGGGCGTCCGTTTTCAACTTTGGCACCGCGTTCAGCAAGACGTCCACACGCTTCTCTTCACTCAGCCGATTGACATGTAGAATCAACGGCTTATCCACGGGCAGGCCAAACTGGCGCAGAATATCAGGTTCAGGTGCACCAGGCAGATACTTCTGCAAATCTATTCCATTCGAGATCGCGGCCGCCGGAGCCCGCAGTCCATGCTCATAAAGCAGATTCAGGGCCGTCATCGTCGGGGCCGTCACATATTCGCACCGATTACAAAAGTTGATCAGATAAGAATAGGTGATATTGCTAAAATGCTTACCCAGAAAAGGATCCGAGCTGAGTGAGCGGCTCATATTAATGGGTAGGTAGTGATTGGTGGTAATCACCGGTTTGCGCAGGCCACCCGCCAGTAGTTGAGCGATATTGCCCAGCACAATCGGGGAGTGAATATGGATAATATCTGGATCGGAGCGTTTGATCAGGTTGCGCACAGGAACAAAAGGGAGGAATGGGATACGCAGATCCTTATATGTTGGCCATTCAAACGAAGAGAAGCGATAGACGCGTACCTTCTGTTCCATTCTGCGCACATCGCGTGCCCCATAGCTGGGGGCCACCACCCATACCTGGTGGCCGCGATTGGCGAAATCGGTTGCCAGGCCGTGAGTCACGGTTGGCACGCCTCCCACCATTGGAGGATACTGGTCGGTCACAATCATGATACGCATATCTACCACTCACTTCCCACAAGAAATGCTGCCATATAAAATATCCTCCATAGAATACCACAATCTCTAGTAGAAATAAAAAAAGCCGCCAAATGAACCAATATCCAGAAGCCTGGATACATATTTTATCTGGTGCAGCAGGGGCGCGGATGCGCCCCTGCTGCACCAGATAAAATATGTGTGCGACCGCGCATGCGGACGCCCGTGCGGGGGCGCTCATGCATACCACCAGGAAAAAGTCCAATACTCTTCAATGCAAAACAGGCGACCAAAGCTGGTCGCCTGTTTTTGCGTTCAATCGCGCTAGTATTATTCCGCGCTCTCCTCGGAAGGTGCGGGAGTCTCCTCGGCGGCGGGGGCCTCTTCAGCAGCCTCGGCCTCAGGAGCGGCTGTCTCAGGCAGCTCGACACGTGGCGCCGAAACCTTCACAATAGGTTCCTCTGGATCGGTCACCAGCTTATAGCCGTTCGGCAGCTTGACGTCTTTAGCGTGCAAGGTCGAATCGATGTCTTCCAGGGACGTGATATCCACATCCAGGCTCTCGACGATAGATGCAGCAGTACACTCGACCGTCAGGGCATCGAGCAGGTGAAGCAGAATGCCACCCTGAATCTTGACGCCAGGAGCCTCGCCAACAAAGTGCAGAGGCACCTTCACCTCAAGGCGCTCGCGCAGACTGACGCGGGTGAAATCCACATGCAGCACCTCACCGGTAGGCGCGTGCTGAACGTGACGGATCAGGGCCGTCTGCTCAGGAGCATCTGGCAAGCGCAGATTAATGATGTTACGCGCAGCATGTTGACGGCGTAGACGGTCGAAGATCACTGCATCGAGTTGAATAGGCATCGGATCTTGCTTATGCCCATAGACATTGGCGGGAATCAAACCCTCACGGCGCAGACGCCGGGTGGCCTTTCCCATTACTGTTCGTGGTTGCACTTCTAATACAGTTCGTTCTGCCATAGCTAACTTCTTCCTCTTTCCGTTTGATAATATCTATTCTAGCCCGATCCCACATGGGGCCGGGCAGAATATGAGCAGTTTTTCCCGACTCATCCTTCTCCTAAAAATAGGGATGACAGTATCATGTATCGGCATAAACTCAGGAGAACTACTTCTTACTTCTTCTTACGTGAAAGAAGGTCATCAACGCTTCAAAATCCAGTGTATTGAGTACATCTTCAGGACGTAACCAGCCCTTGCGAGCTATCCCTATACCATATCGCATCACGTCAATCCCTGCAACCGAATGGGCGTCTGGATTGACAGGAATCTTGATCCCTTTGTCGCGCGCCTTGCGCACATAGCGCCAATCCAGGTCCAGGCGCGAAGGATGAGCATTGATCTCGATACAGGTACCGTGCTTCGCAGCGGCATCGATCACCTGATCCAGGTCGATGGGATAGCCGGGACGGCCGAGCAGGATACGACCAGTCGCGTGACCGATGATATCGACATAGGGATTGGCGATGGCGCGCAGCATACGCTGGGTCTGCTCCTCCTGGGAAAGGTTAAAATTGCTATGGATGGATGCGACCACAAAATCCAGGCTGGCCAGCACATCATCCGGAAAATCCAGCGCGCCATCGCGCAGGATATCGCATTCGGTCCCTTTCAGAATGCGGAAGCGGCCAGCATACTCTTCGTTGAGCTTGTCGATCTCCTCACCCTGGCGCTTCAGGTCATCGGGACGCAAGCCACCGGCATAGGCCGCGGCCTGGCTATGGTCACACATTCCCAGGTAGCTGTAGCCACGAGCGATACAGCCCTCAGCCATGTCGCGAATGCTATTCTGACCATCGCTCCAGGTCGAGTGGGCGTGCAGCACACCACGCAGATCGCTTTCCCGCACCAACGCTGGCAGAGCATGGCGCGCCGCCGCGTCAATCTCACCCATGTCCTCGCGCAGCTCAGGCTCCACATAATCCATCTTCAGCGCGTGGTAGATATCGGTCTCATCTTTACAGGGTACCAGGGTCTCATTGCCGTTCTCAACCTTGAACAGACCATAGTCGTTGATGGTCATGCCCATACTGAGAGCACGACGGCGCAGGGGGATATGGTGCTCGCGTGAACCGGTGAAATGGTGCAGGGTATAGGGGAACTGGCTATCGTTCACCAGGCGCAGATCCATGGCGATGCCGCTGCTGAGGACGACGCTGGATTTGGTTTCGCCCTTGCCGGTAATCGCCTTCACCGAGGGCTGACTGGTAAAGAAATCCATAATCGCGCGCCGCACGTCGCTGGCCGCCTGGTCATCGACGCTCAGGACCATATCGATATCCTTGACCGTCTCACGGCGGCGGCGCAGGCTGCCCGCGATCTGCAGACGTACCACACCGGGCTGCTCCGCCAGGGCCGCGCGAATGCGTTCCGCCTCCGCTTCTGCCACATCATATAAATAGCGATCGGAATGCTGGCTCAAGAACTCGAGACCCTGAAGAATCTTCTCCTGCGTCTTCTTGCCAAAGCCGGGGATATGCGCAATGCGATCGTCCTTGCAGGCCTGCTCCAGTTCCGCCAGACTATTGATGTTCAACTGCTGATAGATCGTATTGATACGCTTGGGACCCATGCCCGGGATGCGCCGCATATCCAGCTTGACCTGGGGCGTATTGGCCACCAGTTCATCATAGAACGCGATATGGTCGGTCTCCACCGCCTCCTCGATACGCTTGATCATTGTTGAGCCCAGGCCAGGCGTGCCTTTAAGCTTACCTTCCTTGACCAGCTGCTCAAGATTGCCCTCCAGCGATCCCACCGCTCGCGCGGCATTCTCATAGGCGCGAATCTCAAACACACTGCTCCCCTCTTTTAAGGCCAGCAGGACCGCGATATCTTCCAGCAAACCGGCGACTTGATTTTTATCCATCATAACCTCTCACATGAGACGCAAATCAAAAAACTCTGGTGGGTGAGCCGATACTTCGAATGGATGGCGCCCCTTCAAATCGCGATTCAAATAGCGCTTACAATCGAAGTGGACCAGCAGCCAGCAATACATATCATGGGTGACAAAGACCGCGTCCCACGGTTTCTCTTCGCCCATATCGAGCGGTTGATTGCAGACAAAGCACCGTGCCATGCCCGCCGCAACGGCCCGCTCGAACCAGCTCAACACAAACTCATTCATATCATCCAGGGTCATCATCTCCAGAGACGACTCTGGATAGCCAAATAGCACCGGATCGGGGCATTCCCGAAAGTCATCGTTAGCGCGACTGAGAGCGAGCAGCGGCGCACGTACCGCTACCTTTATTTCATCGTGTTCAGGGTCTTGCGCGGACGAAACCACGTCTGTCAGCAGCAATCCTTCACGAGCAAACCAGGCTAATAATTCGTTTCGCATACCTTATATTCTATAACATCATGCCGTTCAGGCCGCGTGGCACCACAGCCTGATAGCGAAAGGGAGAAATGAAATGTTTTACAATAAAAGAACAGCTACATCGGTGTTCTCCTCATTTAGCAAAGGTTTTCAAACATGCAATTAACACAACAGGATCCACGGCCTGGTCTGGGACGCTTATTCCTTACCTGGACCAGCATTGGACTGCAATCATTCGGTGGTGGTGCGACCACAAATATCTTGATTCAACGCGAGTTTGTCCAGAAGCGTCCCTGGATGACCATGGATGAATATACACACTACTGGAACTTATGCTTATTTGCGCCAGGAATTAACCTCGTTGCCTTAACTATTCTAATTGGGAAGAAGCTAGGTGGAAATGCTGGTATTTTTGTCTCTCTATTGGGACTGCTCCTGCCCAGCGCGAGCATTACCTGTCTGCTCGCCGCTGGATTCAAGCAGGTGGAGCATCTTCACCTGGTTCAGGCTATCCTGCAGGGAGTGGTTCCGGCGACGGCGGGTATTATGCTGCTGGTCGGTATCAACTTTGCCCAGCCTCAACTAATGCGCGCCTACAAGGAGGGTCTGCTCAACCTGATTATCAGCGTGGCGCTCATCGCGCTCTGCACGATAGCCATTATCATCAAAGTGCCCGTCTTCATCGTCCTCACCGGTACCGCGCTGCTGGGCGTGCTCTGCTTCACACGTCCCCTGCTCGAAAAGAAAGGCGAGGAGCACTAAATTGATAAATCCAATCGCATATTTCTTACTCTTTTTCAAAGCCACCGTCTTCTCATCCGGCGGCTTCAGCAATCTACCCAGCCTGCAGCAGGATCTGACTGCCAATCACTGGGCGGTCGAGGCCGACTTTGGGAAATCTGTCTCCATCGGGCAGATCAGTCCGGGACCCAACGGGCTATGGGTCATCTGCCTGGGCTACCTCACTTATGGTTTTATGGGGGCTCTGCTGGCTCTGATAGCAATCACCATCCCGCCATTCTTCGTGCTGGTCGTCGCCAGCGTATATGGGCGCATCGAACACCAGCGCTGGGTGCCTGGCCTGATGCGCGGCATCTCGCTGGCCGTAGTCGGAACCTTCCTCACCGTCTTCTGGACCATCAGTAGCGGCTCTGGGGCCGACTGGCGTAGCTGGGCCATCTGTGCCATCGCCTTCGCGCTGGCCTACAGCCGGCGCGTCAATATCTTTCTGATCCTCGTGCTCGCAGCCGGCGCCGGCTACCTTATCTATCGCTAACAAAATTTCCTTTATATATGGCGGTGTGATGTGTGCGCAATGCGCACACATCACACCGCCATATATACACTTCTGAGCGCCGTAGGCGCGTGGTGTCATGGCCGAAGGCACAAACTCATGGCTTTCAGCCATCATCCTTTTCGGCCTGCTGACCTGCATTCCTCTTTTCCAGCCATTGGCGGATACTATTCTCTTTGCCTTGATTGCCGGGCTCATAGAAATGGCGTCCCACCAGGCTTTCTGGCAGGTACTCCTGCAAGCGATCGGAAGGAGGTCGTTCGGGATCATCGATCTGCATATCTTTATAGTAGTCGTGGGCATACTTGTATTCTTTACCGTAACCGAGCTGCTTCATCAAGCCAGTAGGAGCATTGCGGATCCAGAGCGGAACGGGATCGTTGTGACCGTTGAGGATTTCGGCCCGAATCTGGTTGTAGGCGTTATAGACGGCATTGCTCTTGGGGGCTACGGCCAGGTAGACTACCGCCTCAGCCAGGATAACACCCGCCTCCGGCATGCCCACAAAGTGTACCCCCTGCTGGGCCGCGACACAGATAGAGAGGGCCTGCGGATCGGCCAGGCCAATATCCTCTGCGGCCATGCGCACCACGCGACGCGCGATATATAAGGGATCTTCACCGGCTTCCAGCATGCGGATCAGCCAGTACAGGCTGCCATCGGGATCCGAGCCTCGTACGGCCTTGTGCAGGGCTGAGATCATATCATAGTGCTGATCGCCACCTTTATCGTACTGCAAGGCCCGATGCTGCATGGCATCCTCAATCATTTCGGTGGTAACCTCAACCGGCTCACCCTCCACCACCGGCTCGCCCGTGCCCACGACCGCCAGTTCAAGCACATTGAGGGCGGTGCGAGCATCGCCACTGGCAAAGATCGCCACCTGGTGCAGTACCGCATCATCCACCGTCACCTGCCAGTTGCCCAGTCCACGCTCCTTATCAGCCAGCGCGCCGCGCAGGATAGAGACGATCTGGTCTTCGGTCAGAGCACGCAGTACAAAGACGCGTGAGCGCGACAGCAGGGCGGAGTTTACCTCAAAGCTAGGATTCTCGGTTGTGGCCCCAATCAACGTCACCACCCCACGCTCCACGTGTGGCAGGATAGCATCCTGCTGCGACTTATTGAAGCGATGGATCTCATCAACAAACAGGATCGTGCGCTGGCCCATGAAGCGCTGCTTCTTCGCCTCCTCGGCGATCTTGCGCAGGTCGGCCACACCCGCCGAAACAGCGTTCAGACGCACGAAGAGCGCGTGGGTCTGATGGGCGATTACCTCGGCCAGCGTCGTTTTTCCACTTCCGGGAGGGCCCCAGAGGATCATCGACGAGACCTTATCGTGCTCGATAATGCGGCGCAACAGCTTACCCGGACCCAGCAGGTGTTCCTGTCCCACTACCTCATCCAATGTACGTGGACGCATGCGAGCCGCCAGCGGCTCACCCGGTCCTGAGCTACCGCTATCGGGGGCGGCCGTCATATTTTTCTTGTTAGGAGCCGCTTTATCGCCTGAATCAAAGAGAGATCCTTGAAATACCATATATATCTTTTCGCTTTTCATGCAGTTTCAAACATAGATGCTTTGCTCATCACAGTATCACATGTTTGCTGCGTTCTGGCAACTGTGTGTCAGACACACTTTTCTCGGGGCGCTCACGCGCCCCCACACGCGCGGCCGCGATGGTTTTAGTAAGTTAGTGCAACAGGCGCAGCTGCGCCTGTTGCACTAACTTACTATGGGAAAAACATTAGTGGTTATGTGGGTGCATGGAGGCGCTCGGCACCCCCATGCACCCACATAACCACTAATCTGTGAGCACCGCAGGTGCGAAAGCGCAGGCGTGCCATAGGCGCGGATAGACACAAAAATGTAACAATTCTGGCATATTCCCGCAAATATCTGCGCGTATGATCTAAGTGTTAAAGCGAATATAGAATTGTCGCCTGAAAGATAGATGTACTAATCGATGGATGAAAAATAAGGAGAAAAGAAATGGCTGCCCTACATATGCAAGAAGAATACTCACAAACACAGAGACAAAGAAATTCGGATGTCAGGTATACACTCGGCAATATGCTTTACCTGCTCCTGTCATTTCCTTTGGGCATCATCTACTTTGTAATTCTGGTGGTCGGCCTCTCCGTGGGGCTGGGGACCGTAATCGTCTGGATCGGGCTGCCAATCTTGCTGCTGACGCTGCTGGCGATCCGTGGCATCGCTATTATGGAGCGCGACCTGGCGGCCAATCTGCTGCAGATGCCGATGCCCTATATCCCACCACGGCAACCAGTGGAGGGGAAAGGCAAGCTCTTGCGCTGGCTGCGCGGTAGTCTAAGCGACGCGGTCACCTGGAAGAGCATGATCTACATGCTGCTCAAGTTTCCTCTGGGCATCATCTCCTTTGTGCTGGTTGTCACGCTGCCGCTAATAGCTTTAGGAATGACGCTGGAGCCGCTGATCTATCTACTCAACCTCTTTATCGACGGACTGGTTGCTGCGGCCGGGCACCATACTCATAGCTACATGTTTTTCATAGAGATACACGACGGCATCTTCGATCCGATCATGTTCGCCCGCACATTTATCGCCGTCCCCATCGGTCTACTGGTCGGCTGGGGGAGCCGCATTATCCTGAATGGCCTGGCACAGATGTGCGGCCTGCTGGCACGCGCCATGCTATGTCCCAGCCAGATCGACGTGGCCTACCCCAAAGACGACCGCTACGCTAGCATGCATTAATAAAAAAGTGTGGGTGTCTCGACATCCACACTTTTTGCTGTATTACAAGAACAAATTACAGATTAACCAGGACGATCCCAACAAAGATGACCAGAATGCCCAGCCATTGCGTGAGCCGCAGGCGTTCACGCAGGAAGAGCCAGGCCAGCAGGACCGTGACAGCGCTATAGAGCGATGAGAGCATAGTGACCAGTGAGACCTGGCCGGGCTGCATACCACTGGTGTAGGCGATATACGCCAGCGTGTCAAAGAAGCCAGTGCCCAACAGGAGCAGCCAGACTCTGCCCCGCGGAAACGTGAGCGGCTGCTTCACCAGGGGTGAGCACAACAGAAGCACAAACGGCGTCACGATACGGATAAACCAGACAGGCGTGATATTGCCCAGGCCGGGTGTTACCAGGAAACCCAGCACCCAGAATGTCAGGCCATATCCCAGCGAAGCCAGCAGCGCCAGCAGAATCCCTCGACTGGATGCGCCCCGCCGGGGCAACGTCCACAACCGCCTCTCTCTCCCACCAGCCGACGTCGGAGCTGTCGAACACGCGATAACGCCCAGCAATACCAGTACGATAGCCAGGTTTTGCAGGCCCGTCAACACCTCGCCACTCAAAAGGGCCAGCACTACCGTCACCACGGCGTAGCTGGCGGCAATCGGCGAGACCAGAGATAGCGTTCCCACCTGGAACGCACGATAGAGGGCCAGCGAACTAATAATATTGAGCAGCGCAGCCAGCAAGGCCCATAGCCAGGGCAGCCAGCTCGCCTGCGCGAACATATGCTGGAGCTCCCCAGTCACAAGCAAATAAATGGTTAAACCAAAGATGCCAACAAACTGTAGATAGCAAAGCGTGCGATAGGTACCAATACGGTGCGTCGCATAGCGTGCGCAGAAATCACCGAGTCCCCAGAAGATAGCCGCCATAAGTCCATAAAAAATACCCATAGATGACATTCTATCATCTATGGTTGCGCCCTGGGCAGTGCCTAACTCTTGTCATGGTGGGGCACATGAGCCCCCCGCACGCGCGTCCGCTGCGCGGCCGCTCGTTTTTTTGTTTTGGTGCAGCAGGAGCGCCAGAGCGCTCCTGCTGCACCAAAACACATTATGGGCTGCTAAGCACCTGCTACGCTCACTGGTCCACTGTATACTGGTGCGGGGGGCGCGGTGTGCTTCTGCTGCACCAACACATTATGGGCTGTTGAGCACCTGCTACGCTCACAAACCCATTGTATACTGGTGCGGCCGCGCAGCGGATGCGCGTGTGGACGCTCTCACGTGCCACCATGGTGACGGGAGTAAGACCCATTCTTAGAGAAACATAGGAAAAAGATGGAACATAGTGCCACAAAAGATTGTTCTTATGCTTACATAATATATACAAGCTGCGAGAAGCACGCAGCCGCTAGCGATCGAGAGTGAAATCAGCGAAGAAAGGAAGATACGATGGCACTTGATCTCACGCAGGCTAAAGATGCACATGTTGATCAGCGACTCAAGCAGGAGTTGATGATGTGGTTGAATAGCGTTAGAGCCAACGGGCGTCCACATACTGTCCCGGTCTGGTTCTTATGGCACAACAATCAGGTCTTTATTTTCAGCCAGCCCGGCAAGCAAAAGATCCGCAACGTCGAGCGCAATCCCTACGTTACCCTGTCGTTGGATACGCGGGATGGAGGCGGCGACATCGTCATCATAGAGGGTGAAGCCAGGTTGGAACAGCAGCAAGACGCGGCCATGTTGCAGGCATACGCCAGCAAGTATGCCGAACAAATAAAATCCATGGGATGGACCTTCGAGAACATGAGCAAAGAGTATTCGCAGCTCATCAGCGTCACTCCCACGAAGTTCATCAGCTGGAATGATTAGCCTTTTGCCGTATTGAAATAACGGGATCCCACAGCGCGACCGCGCTGTGGGATCCCGTTATTTCAATACGGCAAAATATGTGATACTATTCCAATATTGGAATAGTATAATATTGGAGGATAATCATATCATAACGACTCTTGGATATGCGTTATTGGCGTTGGTGGCGCGCCAGGCCTCCTCGGGCTATGACCTGGCCCAGCGCTTGAAGCGGCCGATCGGCTTCTTCTGGTCTGCCAATCCGAGCCACATCTATAGCGAGTTGGCGCGCCTGGAGAAAGCCGGATTGATCACCCATCAGTCGATTGAGCAGGCGACACGCCCCACCAAGAAGCTCTTCAGCCTGACCGAGAGTGGACAGGCCGCGTTACGAGATTGGGTGACCACGTCTGTTGAGCCGGCTCCGCCGCATGATGAGCTGGTGCTGAGGGCATACGCGATCTGGCTGGCCGACCCGGACAAGGCCATCCAGCTATTTCAGCGGCAGAAAGAATATCACAAGGCGCGGCTGGCCGAATATCGGCAGATCCTGGCTCGTATCGAGCGTACGCATGAGGCAGGAATCACCGTGACCATGCCCGAGTTTGGTAACTACGCCACACTTCATGCCGGCATCTACTCTGAACAGGCTGCGCTTGGCTGGTGCCACTGGATGGTGGATCAATTTGAGCGCCATGCTCGCCAGGATCCAGAACAGGAAAAATAACACCACCAGGAATCCTTTTCATTCAGGTACAGACAGGGAGGTTTTTCCGCCATGAAACACGATGTTTCCAGCCATACTCGATCCGAACTGGGATTGCGCGTGGCATCCACCTTGTTTTCCAGGCGCAGCTTTTGCGCCCTGGTCGCGACTGGTATGCTGACAACTGCGTGCCAGCCTTTCTCAACTACCATCACACCGACAGCGACCCCTACCGCTACCCGTCCCGTGCTTAAAACCATCACGGCCGCCAACGCCAATCATCTCAAGCAGATAAGGATGCTGGACGGTCTGCCGGGCAGGGTGCGCGGCCTGTGCTGGTCGCCCGATGGTCAACTGCTGGCCATGGCGCCGACTGACCAGATTCAGATTTGGCGTGGCGCCGCCGTAAAGCGGGTCGCGCTGTTCCAGGGAGAAGCGGGCAGCGTCAACGGCATGGCCTGGTCGCCCGATGGCGCATCGCTGGCGGTGGTCGGTGATAAAGGGGTGGCCCAGCTTCTGGACACCTCAAACTGGCGCACGCGCATGGTGTTGAAGTGGCAAACGACCAGTGCACATCCCCGCGCGGAACTGATAAGCGTGGCCTGGTCGCCCACTTCTCACCAGCTAGTGGCGGGCAACGCCGATGGAGCCATCTTGCTCTGGGATACCAGCAGCGGCAAAAATATTGGAATGTGGGAAGGTCCCACCCGGCGCGCTGACTCTCTCGGCCGCTATCCTTACGCGATCTGGGGCATCACCTGGTCGCCAGATGGGCGCTACATCGTCTCGAACCGCTATGATACCTATACCTTCGTATGGGATGCGCGCAATGGCAAGATCCTCAGGCAGCTTCCACCCCAGGATCAGCCTAATGGAGTGAGCTACTCGCCCAATGGGCAGCTGGTGGCCACATCCAACGACGTCGGGACAGTTCAGATCTGGAACCAGCAAGGTAAAAACATTCGGATCCTTGATGATCATACACAATCTGGCTGGGCCTATCCGGTTATGTGGTCGCCAGATAGCACCCTGCTCGCCACTGCACGTGGAGAAGGCATGGTCCAACTCTGGGAGGTAAAAAGTGGTCACGAGCTAGCCTCCCTCCAGGGACATAACTCTGGTGTGTATACTGGTGGCTGGTCATCTACAGGCACCCTCATCGCAACCGGCGGCGATGATGCCACGGTTCGCCTGTGGGGCGTCACCAGTTAGCCACAGCATCGCGACACAACAGGGCGCATTCTGTATGGATTTTTTAACAAATCCATACAGAATCTTGACGTTTCTCGAGTATTGTTGAACTATAACATAATGTCCACAGAGGAGACCGAAGGGATGAACATATGCAAGGGAAGCGCTGGCTACTGGCGGGTGCCGCGGTAGCAACCAGCACGATATGTTATACGGCGACATATCGTAGCTGGCGTCAGAAAGAGATCAGTCGCCTGGCCGCGGGCAGTTCGTTGATCGAGACCCGCTTGGGGCTAATTGAGTATAGCTGGAGCGGGAAGGGTCCGGTCGTATTGATCGTGCATGGTTCGCCGGGTGGCTATGATATGGGGCAGGCCTTTGCCAGATTGTTTGGTCGGACGCAGTTCTCGTACCTGGCCATCTCGCGTCCAGGCTATTTACGCACACCCATAGAAACAGCCCCCACGCCCGAAGAGCAGGCCGATCTGTACGCGGCCCTGCTGGACGAACTGCATATCGACCGGGTCAGCGTGCTGGGTATCTCAGGTGGCGGACCCTCTGCGATCCAGTTCGCGCTACGCCATGCCGAGCGTTGCAGCGGCCTGGTGATGATCAGTGGGGTTACCCAACACTATTCAGAGCGTGAGATCTGGAGGACCTATTCACCATTCAAGCGTATATTCAGACAGATCTACAATAAGGTTATTGCGCTCGATTCGGTGATCTACCTCGCCCTGCCATTCGCCAGCCTGCAGCCAGCGGGCGCGGCTGCGACCGACCTGGTGCGTACCGCCCTGCTCTACAGTCAGAGAAAGCGCGGCTACGATAACGACATGGAGCAGTTCGAGAAAATTACCAACTATCCCCTATGGAACATTGATGTACCAACCTTCATTGTGCATGGCACCGGGGACGATGAGGTGATGTTCGCCGACGCGGAATTGCTGGCCAGCCAGGCTCCCCAGGCCCAGTTGATGGTAATCCCCAACGGCAGCCACATGGCCTTCTATACGCATGCCAGCATCGTTATGCCCGCCCTGGAGGAATTTCTCCTGCGCGCAGCTGGCACGCAGAATAGCCACTAGATCCATCTTCACAGATGAGGGACCGATTACAGGGTGCTCACGGGATCAATGTCGATCTCCCACTGTGGCGCCTCGATGACGCGCAGGAGCCGATGCAGGTCTGGTCCACGCACAATCATCTGCCAATGATACTTGCCACGCACACGCTCCATCAAGGCCGGTGCTGGTCCCACGATATCCGTATCAGCCAGACCCAGGCGCTCGATCCACTGCTGCAAGCGGTCATAGAGCAGGATCGCCTCATTCTGACAACGATGGCGATTTTCGTGACTATAAGTAAACTTCACGAAGCGGCGGAAGGGTGGATACTGATAGCGATAACGCGACTCGATCTCGACGCGATAAAATTCATGGTAATCGTGATGCGAGGCCGTCTCAATACAGAAGTGCTGCGGATTGAAGGTCTGGATAATCACCTGGCCCGCTTCAGCGCCCCGGCCCGCGCGGCCCGCCACCTGGGTCAGCAGCGTAAAAGCCCGCTCGGTCGTTGAATAGTCGGGCAGGCCCAGCGCGATATCCGCCGACACCACCCCTACCAGCGTCACACCCGGCAGATCCAATCCCTTGGCGATCATCTGTGTTCCAATCAAAATATCGGCTTCGCGATTGGCGAAGCGGTCCAGCAGCTGCTCGTGTGCACGCCGGTTGCGCGCCGTATCACGATCCCAGCGCAGCAGCCGCGCCTGTGGAAAGAGGCGCTGAATCGTCTCCTGGATCTTCTCGGTGCCCAGGCCGAAATAGCGAATCCCCGAACTCTTACATTGAGGACAGAACTGCAGCACCTTGCTCTGCAGACCACAATAGTGACACAGCAGGATACGCTCGGTCGAGTGATAGGTCATGGGAATATCACAGTGCTCGCACATGACGGTATAGCCGCAGTCGCGGCAGAGCACGCAGCTGGCGGCGCCGCGTCGATTCAAAAACAGGATAGCCTGCTGCCTGTTCTCCAGCACACGGGTCAACTCCTCCTGCAGACGACGACTGATAATGCTGGTGTTGCCCGCATGCAGCTCATTGCGCAGATCCACCACCTCAACTGGAGGCAACGTCGCATTGATGCGGTCAGGCAGCTCCACCAGTCTATAATGCTCCTGCTCAGCCAGGTAAAAGGATTCAACGGCCGGCGTGGCGCTCCCCATGACCACGGGGATATCCAGGATGTTTCCCAGCATCAAGGCTACGTTGCGGGCATGATAGGTTGGCCGGCGCTCGGCCTGCTTATAGGCTGGCTCATGCTCCTCATCCAGGATGATGATGCCCAGGTTGGGTAAGGGGGCAAAGAGGGCCGAACGCGAACCGATCACCACATCGACTTCACCAGAGCGAATACGCCGCCACTCGTCGTAACGCTCCCCGGTGCTCAGCTCGCTATGGATAATCGCCACGCGATCAGGGAAACGCGCCGCCACACGCAGCACGGCCTGCGTCGTCAGGGCGATCTCAGGCACCAGGATAATGCCCTGCTTCCCCTGCGCGATCAGGGTCGCCAGGGCCTGCAGATAAACCTCGGTCTTGCCACTACCCGTAACGCCATGCAGGAGAATAGGACGCAGATCGTACTCATCACCGACGATACAGTTCAGCGCGTGTTGCTGATCAGGGGTAAGCGGCAACGGCTGACTGGTCGGAGTATTTCTGCCATGAAGTGGATTGCGGCGCAGCTCGGCCTCCTCGATGACCAGGATGTGCTCATCCAGCAGTTGATTGAACTGAGCCTTCGTCATACCACTGGCCTTGCACAGGGCATTGACAGACCAGTGCGCATCGGGATCGGTATTGTGCAAAAGCAAGTCCACTGCAGCCAGCTGATGCTGGGCCCAGAGGCTCTCCTTGTCGCTACGGCCCAGGGTCAGGGTGGCGGTCGAGCTGACCGCCTCGGGAATTGCCCAGGGATTGACAACCGCTTTGCGCCCCTTGCGTCCCGATGACTTGGGCTGCATGACGTGATCGGGAATGACAGGTACCGGCACCGGGAGAGAGTTACGCTGAGCCCGCTCTTCGGTCCGGGTACGCCACTCCTGCAGCGCATCACCACGCGACACCAGGCGCACTATCCGCTTCACACGAGCTTTGGCGCGTGGCGCATCCAATTGAGAATCCTGAGAGAAGAGGTCGCTCTGACGCACCTCTTTTAACACCTCTTTCGCCCGTGTGGGTCCCAGCAATGACTTCAGCCGCTCGACATCAATGGTACCTTCAGTCATTAGCAGACCGATCAAGGCGCGCAGTTGCAGGGAACCACCCTGCAGTGCCGCATTAAGAGCCTGCTCGTCGTGATCAGCCAGGCGCAACACCGCCCGCGAACGCTGCATCAGGCCGGGTGGCAACATCATCTGTGCCACATATGCCAGCGGCGTCACATAGTAATTGGCGATCCACTGGGCCAGGGCCATCTGATGTCCCTGCAAGGCGGGCTCAACATCCAGAATGGTATGAATCGGGCGTAGCTCTTCACCCGGTTCAAGCTGCACCCATTCATCCTGGCTGGTAGTCCAGACGATACCCTCTACCAGACGCTCCCCATATGGAACGGCCACCAGCTGGCCCGCACGTAACTCGGGCTCAAGATCTTCAGGGACCACATAGGTCAGTAAAGCACGCTCCTCACCCAACCAGCTGGCGGCCGACGTTAATACATCAGCAAGCATACGTTCTAACGCCTCTCAAATGCACGAGCCAGGGCATTTAGTCCAAAATGCACCATCGTGGGACGACCATGGCAGCAGCTGAAGGGCGCTCTGGTCTGTTCCAACTGCTCAAGCATCTCACGCATCTCGCTGACGGTCAAAAAGTAGTTCGCCTTGATGGCGGCCTTACAGGCTACATTAGCCAGGGCTCGCTCTTCCCAGGTCTCGGTATCACCCAGGCTCTCCGCCGAGCTCAGCTCGATCAACAGCTCGTGCAGGGAACGCGCGTTCATCTGCTTCACCAGCACGCCAGGGACGGCGCGCACCTCCAGGGTGCCATCATGGCTATCGCTGGCCAGCTTAAAACCGATCTGCTCTAGTTGCGCCTGGTGATCCTCAATCGCCTCTAACTCGTTGGGAGACAGTTCCAGCTGGATAGGTGTCAACAACAACTGAGAGATTGGTGTGCGCGCCTTCAAAGAAGCCACCATACGTTCCAGCAGGATGCGCTCGTGGGCAGCATGCTGATCGATCAGATACATACCTCCCTCGCCCTCGGTCACGATATAGCTCTGCGCCACCTGTCCCACCACACGCACTTTGGGGAAATGGCCGGTCCGATGAGGGTCTACCACATCGATGGTCGACTCAGTAGCAGGAGATGCGCTGGCGGCCAGCATCGACACCTGTTGAGGAGGCTGGACCGGTTCGCGAACCGGAGTTGGAACCGCAGACGTAACGGTCTCCTCCTGCCTCCCGGTGCGCTGCAACCACATCTGCTCAATCGGGGATAACGCGGGTCCGGACTCCTCCATGGTCTCAAGCGCCACGTTCTGTGCCGCAGGATCGCTGGCAGTGGCTTCAGAGCGTTCCTCGATAGCCGGTTCAGGCGCTACAGACAAATGGCCAGACTCGCTCTTTGCGCGCTCGGGAGAATGAATATGGCTCTGCCAGAGACGCCCCAGCAGCGGAGGCCGCGTCCCACTCTCTTCTTCGGTGACCGTCATCCAGGGATTATCGGCTGGAATCTGGCGCCTGGAGGATGCGTTTGGCAACGGTGCTGGCTGCTGACCACCACCGGATTCATAGACCTCGCCGGTCTCTTCATCGATATCCAGGGCCAGTTTCTCAACGGCCTCGCGCTCCTGCTGGATCGTGCGTGCCTCAAAAGAGCGTTGTGGCGCCACCTCTTCCTGTTTGGGATCCCAGTGCGGCATCTCCGGCTCTTCCAGCAGAGCGGCCCGCACCGCGCGCAAGATAGACGCGTAGACGCGGCGCTCCTTCAAAAAGCGAATCTCTGTTTTGGCCGGATGCACGTTGACGTCCAGCACAGAAGGATCGATCTGAATGTTAATGACCGCGATCGGATGACGTCCGGTCAACAATAGAGAATGGTAGGCCCCCTCTACCGCCGAAGTCAACATACGGCTGAGCACCCAGCGGCGATTCACAAAGAAGGAGATATGTTGACGATTGCTCTTGTAGGCGGTGGGACGGCTGGTATAGCCAGTAATAATGGGATAGGCAGGGTCCTCGGGCTGCTCATCGCCCTGCACCTGCACCATCTGCTCGGCGATCTGCAGCCCGTACACCTCTACCAGCACGCTCGCCAGTTGCCCATCGCCCGGCGTCGCGAAGATCTGTCGCCCCTCACTAAATACGCTGAAGCGTATCTCTGGATAAGCCAACGCGTACTGCTCCAATAGATGATGGCAGTGGCTAACCTCGGTATTGCGGCTCTTAATAAACTTCAACCGAGCCGGGACCGCGCTAAACAGGTTGCGTACTGTAATCATCGTCCCCTCAGGTGATGCCGCCACCGTCACATCCGAGATCTGTCCGCTCTGGGCGCTAATCTGCGCGCCCTGCTCGGATCCACGCGGGCGGCTCACCAGGCTCACCTCGGCCACAGCGGCGATACTGGCCAGGGCCTCGCCGCGAAAACCAAGCGAACGAATATTCTCCAGATCATCAATATTGGCTACTTTACTGGTGGCATGGCGTGTCAAAGCCAGAGGCAGCTCATCAGCCGGGATGCCGCTCCCATTATCAGTAATGCGGATCAGTTGCAGGCCACCATGCGTCAGATCGACACGGATCTGTGTCGCACCGGCGTCAATGCTATTTTCAATCAGTTCCTTTACAACCGAAGCTGGCCGCTCTACCACTTCTCCCGCAGCAATTTTGGCCGCCACATCAGGTGCCAGTTGTCGTATGGGCATATATATACTCCACAAATCAGGCGGATCGTGTTTCTCTACAAAATAGATAAGAACGAGTGTTCATATGGCATTATAGCACAGAGATAGCCCTGCGGAGCTATTCCCTCCAGATCACCGGGACCTTTGAACTTCTCACAATATCCTTACAGCAGTCTCACAAAGTGCAGCTTATCAATAAGAAATAATCACGTCAGTTCAAAAGCGGATATAATGAACTTATCTAATTTTTTGCGACGCACAGGCAATATACCCAATGTGTAATTACATATATCACCATGCATATAAGTGCTGCTAAATAAAACTAATATCTTCTTAATTGACCACATTAAGATGGCTCATTATGCTTGATAGTATATCTAGATTGAACCGAGGCAGAAAAAGGAGTCGCAGCAAGTGGCAACCAGAAAGGATGGATGGGGTATGAGATCTGACGATATAGACATTCCATCAGCGTTCTATGCCAATGTGCTCAATGGCAGCAGTACCGTGCCCGCAGGTATTCGATTTTGGACGCTTTCAAGCCTGATCATTCAGCAAGCGCTGACGCACCTGGATCCACAGCGTCGGGGCATGGCGCTACGTATCGTGCGCTGTATGCCGCCGCAGGCCGATGGCAAGATATATAGTCTATTGGAATGTTACGGACAGGGATCTCCCCCCTGGAAAAATAACCTGGAATCGCAGGCGGTCTTGCAGGGAGTGGAATCGCTATCCGGCCAGGCGGTTACTATGCGCAAAGTGGTGGCGCTCCATCCATACGACTCCGAGCAGGCTACGTATACGGTAAACGGTACGGCAGGGCTGCACAATGTCAGCACCGCCTCCTATCCAATTCAGCGTTCCAGCCAGGTCGCTGGCTGCCTGACAGTTTCAAGCCTGCAAGCAAACTATTTCACGCCAGAGCGCCATGCCGTGGCGCAGTGCTACGCGGACCTGCTGGCCATTGTCTTTGACAGCCACGAATTCTATGAAGCTCATCGCATTTATCTCCATCTGATGCCCGCCCCAGATGAGCAGAGAAAGTACCTGACCACCTTCAAACAGCGGGTAGCGGCTCTTTTATCGGAAGGATCGGAGCAAAAACAACAAATCGATACCCACCAGGCGGAAATGCGCACCTGGCAACAATTCGAAACAGAGTTCCTGACCATGGACGAAAATGCTTGAAGAGAAATATCGAGAACATTCCAGGGCGGCACCCACACTGGACAATCCTCACCGGCCCTGCTACCATAGCCCAAAAGACGCATATATGAAAGGCAGTGCTTATGAACCAGATTGAAACGTATATCCAGGAACATGAGAACCAGTTTCTGGAGGATCTAAAGGCCTGGCTGCGCATTCCCAGCATCAGCACGCTACCGGAACATGCGGGCGATGTGCGGCGGGCCGCTGAATACGCGGTCGAGCAGTTAAAGCGCCTGGGCATCGAACACGCCGAACTTATCCAAACCAAGGGTCATCCCCTGGTTTATGGAGAATGGCTGCAGGCCAGCAACAAACCAACCCTGCTTATCTATGGCCATTATGATGTGCAGCCGGTCGATCCCATCGAGCTATGGGATAGCGCTCCTTTTGAGCCCAGCATTCGTAACGGCAATATCTATAGTCGTGGAGCCGCCGACGACAAGGGACAGGTCATGGTTGTCTTGAAGGCGCTGGAGACGCTATTCCAGGTTAACGGAACCCTTCCCGTCAACGTCAAGGTCCTGATCGAAGGTGAAGAAGAAGCTGGTGGTGAATCCATAGAGCACTACATCAAGACCTATCCCGAGCGCCTGGGCTGTGATGCCGCCTTCATCTGCGATACCCATATGCCCTCACCCGAGGTGCCCGCTCTGATCACAGGTCTGCGCGGCATCATCTATACCGAGGTGATCGTGCAGGGCGCCAAACAGGATCTACATTCAGGCACCTATGGCGGTGTAGCGCCCAATCCCTTGCACGCCCTATCTATTATCATCAGTCGCCTCAAAGACGCCGATGGACACATCCATATTCCGGGCCTTTACGATCATCTGCGCAAGCCATCTCATGAAGAAAAATCCTTCTGGGAACAGGATCCGCTGCATATGGATGAGGCCTTTCTGCGCGAGATGGGTGTTTCACAGCTCTCGGGCGAGCTCGAATATCCCCCATTGGAGCGCGTCAGCGCGCGTCCCACCCTCGAGGTCCATGGTATCATCGGCGGCTTCACGGGTGATGGCGCCAAGACCGTTATCCCCGCCGTCGCCAAGGCCAAAATCAGCCTGCGCCTGCCACCGGATCTCAAGTCAAAAGAGGTCTTCAAGCTCTTCGAGCAGACCGTCAAAGATGTTGCGCCAGCTGGTGTCAGTGTCGAGGTCGTCAACCTGCACGGTGGAGAAGGGGTGCTGGTCTCCACCGATTCTCCAGTCATGAAGGCCGCTTCCTCCGCCCTGGAAGAGGTCTATCGCACCCCGCCAGTCTACTTACGAGAAGGCGGCTCCGTACCGATCGCGGCCCTCTTTGACGAGGTGCTCAACGTCCCGGTCGTGCTGATGGGCTTTGGGCTCCCCGACGATAATCTGCACGCCCCCAACGAGAAATACTCGCTGCAGCAATTCTTTAATGGTATTCGCACGGTTGCGAGCTTCCTCCAGAAGATGGCATAATACCCGTAACACGTCCTGCGCGGGCGTATCCACCTCCTGTCAACGTATGGAAGAAGTTGTAATGATGGGCTACGGCATCAGCCATAGCCCATCATTATCCAAAGAAAGAAAGGCGCATGATGCCCTCTACTCCTGAACTTCCAACCACGTACCTGGCAGATCATGCGGATGAAGCCGTTGATCTGCTCACCCAGCTCTGTAAACAACCCAGTATCGCGGCACAGAACTATGGCATTGAGGCCATGACCGAACTGACTGAACGCCTGCTCGCTGAAAGCGGCTTTCAGACGCGGCGCCTCCACTACACATCTCAAGCCCCGGCCGCCGTCTATGGTGAGTTGCGCGGCAGTGGTCCCTATACGATACTTCTCTACAACCACTATGATGTCCAGCCCGCGGAGCCGCTGGAGCTCTGGCAGAGTCCTCCCTTTGAGCCAACGATACGCGAAGGCAAATTTTTCGCGCGTGGCGCCGTCGATAACAAAGGAGAGATCGCGGCCCGCCTGGCGGCGATTCGGGCATTGCGCGCTACCTATGGAGAGTTGCCCATTACATTACGCTGGATCATCGAAGGCGAAGAAGAGATCGGCAGTCCCCACTTTGAAGAGATCGCAGAGAAATATAGCGAGCTTTTGCAAGCGGATGGCTGTCTCTGGGAGGGTGCTGGCTTCACGGACGATGGCAATCCTTCATTGAACCTGGGAACCAAGGGCCTGCTCTACGTACAGATGGATGTGCAGGGGGTGGGAATCGATGCCCACTCGGGTCAGGCGCCGATCCTGCCCAGCGCCACCTGGCGCCTGGTCCAGGCTCTGGCCAGCCTGCGTACGCCTTCCGGACAGGTGCGCATCCCCGGCTTTTACGCGGCGGTCAGGCCTCCCACCGATGCACAGCTGGGGGCCATCATGCAGCAGAAAAATAAAGACGAGCAGTTAAAGCAGGCTCACCAGGTAGACCATTTTGTCGATGGACTGAGCGGCGTCGCCCTGCGTGAGCGAGTGGCCTTCGCCCCCACCTGCAATATCGCCGGCCTTAACAGCGGCTACACCGGAGATGGGGTCAAAACAGTTCTACCAGCTAAAGCCATGGCCAAGATCGATTTCAGACTGGTGCCCGACCAGGATCCGCACGAGATCCTGCGGCAGTTGCGCAGCTATCTGCACGAGCAAGGCTACGACGACATCAACTTGACCGTGCTGGGTGCGGCTAATCCTGTGGTAACGCCAATCGATGATCCGTTTGTGCAAAAGATCCGCAGCATCGCCGAAACCTTCGCCGACAAGCCGGCCAGTATCTCGCCGATCGTCGGCGGCTCGCTGCCGCTGCTGGACGCACTGAAGCGGCACGTTGGCCTGCCCGGCCTGAGCGCCCCCGGCAATGTTGGCTACTGGGGCAGTGGAGCCCATGCCCCCAATGAGCACATTCGGCTGACGGACCTTGAGCGCGCCGTCCGTTACAATTGCTACATGTTCATGGCCCTGGGTTAAACGCCCATGCGCCGAGGCGAGAAGCGCCCGCGAGGGGCGCACCTACGGGAGCATGACGCGTGAGACAGAGCGAGAAGCGCCCGCGAGGGGATCATGGCAATTGTAAGGTTGCGGTGTGGATTAAGGCCTGGTAGAAGTCGGCGATATCGGTGCGCTCGGGAAGGCCGACGACCTGTCCGTCGCCCAGTTCAATGATGCTCCAGGTGCCGTTTAGCTGCCTGGCTACGTCCATGGTAAAGAAGCGGCTCTGGATGCGGCGCGCCACAGGAGACAGCAGTTCCAGGGGAGGGAGTTCTCCATCATAGCTCCCTTCCTCCCAATAGGGAATGGTCAGCAAGTGCTGGCCATCGCAGAAAAACAGGCGGTATTCCCTGGTCAGAGGCATGCCGCTTTTAGAATGAGGGCCAAGCGGCTCAAGCTGCACAAATTCTCGAAAGACCAATCCTTCCGCCAGATCGTCCCCCTGCAATTGTATAAAGCGTGAAACCACACGCTCTACGGCGGCACGATCGGAAGCGGCAGGAATATAACAGGCCTCAAACCACTCGTGCTTGCGCGACTTCGCGAAGTCTTTAACAATCAGCGGTCGATCGTCAAAGGGTTGCAGTATCTGCATGATTGCATCAAAATCGATCTGTCCATCATCATTATCAATCTCAGCCATACGCAACCAGACGGTGGCAGGTGATAGATCACGGGTCAGGTCATAAGATTCCGGCAGATAATGGCAGTGGGTATAGGCTAGAGGCATATTGATCAAGAAGAGGTTCCTCTCGGCCAGGGCGGCATATAGCAGCATGTAATCCTCTGGCTTGAGCATCCAGCCGCGATAAATCGCCAGTTCAGGGGTATCTGCCGCATCGACCCTGCGCAACGCGCGTGTATCATTGTGCTGATCCACCAGTGCCTCAAAGTTGAGGAGAGAGAACGGCACATTCAGTTGCTCCGCGACGGCAATCTCGTCCGCGTACATTGGTTCAGACTGACGCACATTCCAGGGATCGGCACAAAAAATCATCCGCATATCGTATCTCTCAATCTTTGCAAAAGCATGATTCTCCATTCAAGCATATCTATTATCGATGAGCTGCAAATCAATGTAAAGTTTTTATGCATAGCATACAGGATGATATACTACAAAAGCTAATCCATAATGTGACCTTACATCTAAGGAGAATTACAAGATATGGCAGAATACACCTCGATCCTCGTTGAGCGCGAAGAGAAAGTGGGCATTGTTACATTGAATCGGCCCAGGGAGTTGAATGCTCTGAACTTCCAACTGGTCAATGAACTGGCCGATGCGCTGGAGGAATTCGATCGCGATGAAGCGATTGGTTGTATCATCCTGACCGGCTCTGGCGAGAAGGCATTCGCCGCGGGCGCCGACATCAAGGAGATGGCCGATAAATCCCCGATCGATATGATGCTGGGAGGCTTCGAGTCCTGGGGGCGCATCCGTAAAATTCATACGCCGATGATCGCGGCAGTAAATGGCTATGCATTGGGCGGCGGCTGTGAACTGGCTATGCATTGCGATATCATCCTCGCCTCCGAGAACGCCCGCTTCGGACAGCCTGAGATCCTGATTGGCGTCATTCCAGGCGCGGGTGGCACACAGCGCCTGGCCCGTACTCTGGGCAAGTATCGTACGATGGAGATCGTGCTGACAGGCTCGCCCATCAACGCGAAAGAGCTTGAAAGCCTTGGCCTGGTCAACCATGTCGTTCCCCAGGGTGAGCTGATGAACGAGGCGCGTAAGCTGGCCAACAAGATCGCCGGCCAGGCCCCGATCGCGGTACGCATGGCGAAAGAGGCGGTGCTTAGCGCGTTTGAAACCTCTCTGGAAGAAGGATTAGATTTAGAGCGTAAAAACTTTTTCTTGCTCTTCGCGACCGAAGATATGCGCGAAGGAATGCGCGCTTTTATAGAAAAGCGCCAGGCGCACTTCCAGGGAAAATAATAAGTTAAGAGGGTCAATGGTGCAAACAGCTGGTGCCCCGCTGTTTGCACTATTGACCCTCTTAACTTAAGCTATTTCTTCGCCGAGCAGGGCGGAAACGTAGGCTTCTTTGAGTTTGGGGACCGTTTCGTAGCCGGATAATTCATCGGGCTCGATCCAGCGCATATCGACAGCCTCCCAGTCGGTTTTGATCTCGTCGGGCGCCAGTACCTGAAAGAGGAAGGGGTGGACATAGAAGTGGCGATTCAGTTCTTCATCCACGTGCTCAACCACTGCTCCTCTCCGCAACATACGCACCTGGTCGCGCCGCAATCCAGTCTCTTCCCCGATCTCAACATATGCCTGTTCATCAGGAGACACATTGGCCTCGACAAAACCACTGATACCTGCCCAGTGTGCATGATAGCTGCCGACGCGCTGGCTACGCTGGACCAGCAGGATACGTGTATGCGGACCGTCAGTCCTTTGCAAGAAGCATGTAACAACATGTGTAGTTCGCAATGGAGCGGAAGAATGTGTTGAGCTCATTTGCAACTCCTTCATTTATGAGATGACAACCGTTGCTATTTCTTGTATACTCGTATAATTAATTGCGGAACACAACCGATAATAATCGATCCAATAGGAGTTTAATCTTGTATGCAAGCACAAGAAACAACAGATACAACAACCTCTGTAGACCCTGAGGATCTGCAACATACATGGCGGGCCACCTTGACTCCCTGGCGCAAAGCGGCTTTGGCAGCTCTGCCGGTCTTTCTGGTGACGCGCCTGCTACTACTCGTGCTCACTTACTTTGGTGGCATTCTTTTCAATGCTCAGGGTCCATCGTCCTTTGCTTTCAACGTCCAAAGTATCCTCTATAACTGGTATCACTGGGATGCGACGCGCAACCTGAGCATCGCCACGCAGGGATATGTCGATCCCAGTTACACGGCATTTTTCCCGCTCTATCCCACTATTGTACACATCGTCAGCGCCCCTCTTCACATGGATATTTTGCTGACCGGCATGATTATCTCAAATCTGGCCTTTTTCGGCGCGCTCACCATACTTTACCTGCTAATCGAACCAGAGTTTGATGCCAGCATGGCCAGGCGCTGTATGCTCTACCTGGCAACCTTTCCGACCGCCTTATTTTTCTTTACCGCCTACAGTAGCGCCCTCTTCCTCTTTTTAACGCTGCTCTGCCTCTATCTGTTGCGCCGACGTTCCTGGTGGTTAGCCGGCTGTATCGGAGGACTGGCCGCGTTGACCGATCTACTGGGTATCTGCCTGTTTATCGTTTTTCTATGCGAGTTTTTTCGACAGCAGCTGCCACAACTACGCCAGGCAGAGCAGGACCGAAACGCGAATTTACGCGCATTGCTGCCATTAATCGCCGCGCTTTTGATCCCGGTCGGATTGATCATATACAGCTATGCACTCAAAAAGCCTTTCCATGATGGGCTCATTTTCTTACACCCGCGCCCTGGCGCTCCCGGGGTTGGATTTTTAGCGGGCCCGGCCACTGCTATTCGTACGCTTTTTAGCGGCTCACCGTATACATATGCCGCCGCCCACGCACTCTTCGAGTTGCTGCTCCTGCTTGGAATGATTGCGCTATTGATTATGGGTTTTGTCGGGCGTGAAAAGCTGGCCCGAAGCTTCTGGCCGCTACAGGTCTTTGGCATACTAGTCATCGTGTATGCGTTGCTGGTCCCCAATCAACCAGGCCAGCCCTTTAATCAGTACGATCCATTGCCGGCGATACAATACACAGCTCTGCTCTGTATACCCGGCTTCCTTGTGTTAGCTCGCCTGGGACGATACCCCTGGGTTCACCAGGCCTATCTACTCTTCGCCACGCCACTGATGGCGTTTCTGACCTTTCAAATGTTCAAGGTGCTCTGGGCCATGTGATCCGGAGCACCCACGGTGGCCAGCAGGGATAGTAGGTTTGCCGGTAATTAGTACGAAAAAGCAAAGGGATACAAGCATTGAAATATGGAATTAATTTTACCCATGGCAATAAAACGCATTTCATGACAAAATAGAAGGTAGATATATTGCAAAAATTCTGGAAAGGCTATCCGTACCGACGCTCAGCAGCTCGAATAACCAGATACTTCTACCACGCATTTTTGCAGTTCATCAAAGCCTTCTTATTGACGTATAGTTAACACTCTTATATAGTATGCTTGGCACATAGTGCATCTTGCCTATGGAACACAGCTAAAAAACATCTAAGTTGCATCAAATAGTCATTTTTCGAGCCTTTATAGGCCTGATCGTCTTTATCATTGGAGGTAGGCCGACGTGTTAAATATTTTCGTCTGGGCCGGTCTTGCTCTCGTTGTGGTTTTAGTAGGGGCCATCATCGCACTCTGGGTGGGTTTCTCGCTGGGGTCTTCGCGCAACAAAGCCTCCTACGAGGAGAAATTGCGCGCCCTCAGGGAAGCGAGCGAACAGCGCCTCCTCGCGGCGCAAGAACAACAAAGTATCGCCCTCAGGGAAGCACGCGATGAGACGGCGAGCATCCGCACCGCGATCGAACGCGAGAACGCGGAGAGGCGCGCTGAGATACAACGCCAGGAGCGGCGCATCCAACAAAAAGAAGAGAATCTGGAGCGTAAACTTGATGCTCTAGAGACGAGGGAGCGCAAACTGGCGAACAGGGAACGCGCCATCGACCAAACTCGTGAAGAGCTTGAGCAAGAGAAGCGCAAACAAACCATAGAGCTAGAACGCATTGCCAAATTAACTGAGGAACAGGCAAAGGAACTATTGCTCAGCCGCATAGAACAGCAGGTTCGTACAGAAGCCTACCATCGCGTTCGCCACATCGAAGAGCAGGCACGAGAAGAGGCCGACGCGAAGGCGCGTGAGATTATCACGCTCGCAATTCAGCGCTGCGCCTCCGATCAGGTGGCGGAAGCGGTGGTCTCGGTGGTGCCGCTGCCGAACGATGAGATGAAGGGGCGCATCATAGGTCGCGAGGGTCGCAATATCCGCGCCCTGGAGGCGGCCACCGGTGTCGACCTGATCATCGACGATACGCCAGAGGCGGTTATCCTATCTGGATTTGATCCGGTACGGAGAGAAATTGCCCGGGTTGCATTGACGAAGTTAATCATGGATGGGCGTATCCATCCTGCCCGCATTGAAGATGTGGTGGCGAAGGCGCGACAGGAAGTAGATCTGATCGTGCGCGAAGCGGGCGAGAATGCGGCCCTGGAGGCGAACGTCCACGGACTGCAGCCAGAACTGCTCAAAATTCTTGGTCGCCTGCACTTCCGCACTAGCTATGGTCAAAATGTGCTTGCGCACTCAGTGGAGGTGTCGATCCTTGCCGCGACGATCGCCCACGAGTTGGGAGCGGACGTCAATGTCTGTAAGACAGCCGCCCTGCTCCATGATATGGGCAAAGCTATCGACCAGGAGGTCGAGGGTCCGCACGCGATCATCGGTGGAGAAATCGCCCGCCGCTTTGGCAAGTCGCCGAAAATCGTCCATGCCATGGTCGCTCATCACGCCACCGAGACTGAGCCCCAGACGTTAGAGGCAGCGATCGTGCAGGCGGCCGACGCGATCTCGGCGGCCCGACCAGGAGCGAGGCGCGAAACGATCGATCTCTATATCAAGCGTCTGGAAGCACTCGAGCATATCGCCAACTCTTTTACCGGCGTGGAGAAATCGTTTGCCATCCAGGCTGGCCGCGAGGTGCGCATCATCGTCAAACCGGAAGAGGTCGATGAATACGCCGCCATCCGCCTGGCCGGGGATATCGCGCACAAGATCGAGGAGGACCTGGATTATCCGGGCCAGATCAAAGTGTGCGTGGTGCGCGAGACGCGCTCCGTAGATTATGCGAGATAGACAGGGAACAGGTATACATGGCGAATACAATTGATCTGCATACCCATTCAACCGCATCCGATGGCCTCTACAGTCCAACAGACCTCTTACAGCAGGCTCAGCAGGCGGGCTTGAAAGTGCTGGCGCTGACCGACCATGATAGTACAGAGGGGATTGTCGAGGCCAGCGAGGCCGCCCAGAGACTGGGTGTCGAATTTATTCCAGGCATCGAGCTCAACGCCGACGTAGATCGTAGCGAAATCCATGTGCTGGGCTACTATCTGGAATATCAGCGACCTGAGTTTCAGTCCATCCTGAAAACCCTGCGCGATGCCCGTGTCAGTCGTGGTCAGCGTATGGTTGAACTCCTGAATGAAGAGGGGATCAACATTTCCTGGGATCGTGTACGCGAACTGGCCCAGGGCGCCGTCGGTCGTCCCCACGTGGCCAAGGCGCTGATGGAAGCCGGCTATGTGCAGTCCATCCCGGAGGCCTTTGACAAATATATCGGCAATGGCTGCCACGCCTACGTGCCGCGCTACAAGCTGACGCCCGAAGAGGCGGTTCGCCTGATCAACAGCGCCAATGGGCTGGCTGTCATGGCCCATCCCATCACTGTGCCAGGATTGGACGAACTGCAGCGATGGCTGCCCGGCCTGCAAAAAGCCGGGCTGGTGGGACTGGAGACCTACTACGGTCCCTACACGCACAAGGATGAGGAGGCCCTGCTCTCACTGGCCAGTCGCTACAATCTGATCCCAACCGGTGGAACCGACTTTCACGGTCCAGGCATCCATCCCACACCACTGGGCGGCCGCTTCGTGCCGCCTGAAGCGGTTGAACGTTTGAAGGCACTGGCAGCCAGTCGCCGTGGTAAAACGCCCCCCGCTTTCGAGCTACCCGCACCCGTAGAAGAGAAGTAAACAATAAAAGGGGCGAATACAATTGTTTATTAAGAATATGATACAATTGTACTCGCTCTCTCTTTTTGCTCATATCATTCGCTAAAGAGAGCCCCCAGGCGATAAGTATCACTCATTGAGGAGATTATACCTATGGGTCGAAAAGAGCGCTCCACGCTGGTACGTTTGTGGCTGCGGCAAATTCTGGAAACTGTCACCCTGGTGCTTTTAATGCTTCTGCTCATCCGCGTCACCCTGCAAAATTTTCATATCGACGGCCACAGCATGGAGCCTACCCTGCACGACCAGGAATATATCCTCGTCAATAAGGCAGCCTATCTGCTACAAGGACCCGCGCGCGGCGACATCATCGTCTTTCAATATCCACGCGATCCGCAGGAAAATTACATCAAGCGCATCATCGCCACCCCCGGCGACCGCATCAGCATCATCAAAAATACGGTAAGCGTAGACGGTACCGTCCTGCACGAAAGTTACGTCAACAAAGATGATCCTTACAATCCTTATCCGGCCATCAAGCAGCGTGTGGTAGGGCCCGACCAGTACTTTGTCATGGGTGATAACCGGGGCAATAGCTCGGACTCGCGAGCCTGGGGCATGGTGCCGCGCCGGAATATTATCGGCAAAGCGGTTGTGGTCTACTGGCCCTTCGACGTTGACAACCTTGGGCTACTTCCCAACGAGAGCGGCGTCTTCGCCCACGTTCGTTAAAATATGGTGTCCCCGGCGATGCATCGCCGAGGACACTTGTGTTTGACTCTCGTCATGATGAGGAAACGTGAACTCCCCCGCACGCGCGTCCGCGCCCCTGTTGCACCACAATACTATGAGCGGACGCGCGTGCGGGGGAGTTCACCAACCCGTTTTATATTGGTGTATGGGGCGCTCAGAACCCGTTTTATATTGGTGTATGGGGGGCGCGCGGATGCGCGCCCCCCATACACCAATATAAAAATTAGCGCGGCTGCGCAGCGGACGCGCGTGCGGGGGCGCTCACGCACCCCCAGGGTGACGGGAGTAAGAAAGCTACATGCGGCGCAAACCATCGCGCCGGGCGATATCTCTCCAACGACTGGTGGACGCGGCGCTCTGAGCGGCGGGCTGACGGCGCGCCTGCTCTCTCTCCTGGTGCTCTTGAGCCATCAAGCTGGCCACTACAGCCGCCAGCTGTTCCAGCGACAATTCCTCGCTCTGGGATGGCGTGGACCCGTTCTGTCCATCGCTGGCGGCTGATGCAGGCTGCACGCGCAGGTCGGCCACCTTCTGCCGCCCTTCCCATTCTTCGGCGATAAAATCGGTGGAGAAGTCGGCGCTGGCAAAACGCGGATGATCCACCAGCCAGCGCACGAACGGTAGCGTTGTACGCACACCCAGGATGGTATATTCATCCAGGGCCCGGCGCAGACGCGTGATCGCCTGCTCACGATCACGTCCCCACACAATCAACTTCGCCAGCAAAGGATCATAAAAGAGGGGTACCTGCAGCCCCGCATACAGGCTGCTATCCACGCGCACGCCAGGGCCCGAAGGCTCCTGCAATCCCAGTACTGTACCGGTTGCCGGCAGAAAGCGGTTCGAAGGATCTTCAGCCGAAATGCGGCATTCAATCGCAGCCCCGCGCAGCACGATATCCTCCTGCTTGAACGAGAGCGGCAGACCAGCCGCCACACGCATCTGCTCCTGCACCAGGTCGACACTGGTGCACCATTCGGTGACGGGATGCTCCACCTGAATGCGCGCATTGACCTCCAGGAAATAAAAGTTGCGGTCAGGTCCCACCAGGAACTCGGCGGTACCGGCGTTAACATACTGGATGGAGCGCACCAGATTCAGGGTAACCTCGGTCATGCGCGCTCGCAGCGCTTCATCCATGATCGGTGATGGCGATTCTTCAATCAACTTCTGATGCCGTCGCTGGATGCTACACTCGCGCTCTCCCAGATGCACCACGTTCCCATGGGTATCCGCGATGAACTGGACCTCGATGTGACGCGCGGGCGTAATCGCTTTCTCAATATAGACCCGGCTATCACCAAAGGCACTCTGGGCCTCGCTACGCGCCGTACGGAATGAGGGTAAAAGGTCACGCGACTCGCGTACCAGGCGGATACCTTTACCACCGCCACCCGCGGCCGCCTTGAGCAATACAGGATAGCCTAATTCCTCGGCCTTGCTGATGATCTCCTGATCGTCAGCCACGTCGGTCATGGCACCCGGCACGATTGGGACCCCGGCCGCCCTGGCCGCGCGCCTCGCGGCCGTCTTCTCACCCATCGCGCGTTGGGCGGCCGCCGAAGGACCGATAAAGATCAGTCCTGCCTCCTGACAGGCATCGACAAAATTAGCGTTCTCGGCCAGAAAACCATAGCCAGGATGGACCGCCTGGGCACCGGACCGCCGCGCGACTTCAATTAATTTGGGAATATTTAAATAACTCTGCGCCGCCACCGCCGGACCAATATGGTAGGCCTCATCAGCCATACGCACATGCAGGGCATTGCGGTCCGCGTCACTATAGACAGCCACGCTCTGCAGGCCCAGATCGCGGCACGCCCGTATCACGCGCAGAGCGATCTCGCCGCGATTGGCGATCAAAACTTTCTGAAATGGCCATCGAGAAATATCAACGTTCTCCAAAAGAAGGCTCCTTCGACTTCATAATGTGTCAGACACACTTTTTACTGGTGCGCTTGAGCGCCCCCGCACGGGCGTCCGCCTACGCGGCCGCACTGGTTTTTTTGAGGTGGTGCAACAGGGGCGCGAATGCGCCCCTGTTGCACCACCTCAAAATAGACTGCTGCTCATCCCAGGTGCGAAAGCTCGTGGGCGCCCCCACTGGTCTTTTGTACTGGTATCACAGGGGCGCATTCGTGCCCCTGTTGCACCACCTCAAAATAGACTGCTATATACCCCAGGTGCAAAAGCTTGTGGGCGCCCCCACTGGTCTTTTGTACTGGTATCACAGGGGCGCATTCGTGCCCCTGCAGCACCACCTCAAAATAGACTGCTGCTCATCTCAGGTACGAAAGCTCGTGGGCGGCCGCACTGGTCTTTTGTATTGGTATCACAGGGGCGCGCAAATGCGCCCCTGTGATACCAATACATACACGGCTTTCTGTCAAAAGTATAGCACGTCTCCAGCCACATGGTTGGATTGGGAAGAAAAGGCTAGGGGGTAACGAAAATTTTGTAAAAATGAAATCGCGAGTACACTGAATTTTGACTGCAATTCATTCATGACTCTTATTTTTATATCATCATGGATGGCATTAGCAGGCGTTGCTTCGTGCGGATATGTTGAGGGGTTTGTTTGGTGTCTGAGGAGGAGCCGAAGTACCAATGCTAAAATTGATAACAAAAATGCCGATCGCCCGCCGTCTCTTGCTGGCGTTCTTGCTTACCACGGTCATACCCGGCATTATTATCTCCGTGCTGGGCCTGACCTTTTATAAGGGCCAGACCGAACGAGGTGAGATCATTCGCCTAAATATAAGCGCATTCAAGTCCGCCACCACGGCAGGCACGTATCTCCCCGATCTCAATGCCTTGTTAATCACTACATACCTGGAGCAATATCAAAGCCATCAGCAGGCAGATAAAGCTCAGGTGGAGACCAATATCCAGTTGATTCAGCAAACGAGCAAGCTTTTTGATACCGAGGCGCATAACTATCAAAAAAATTATGAAGTATTGACGGCGCCAAAGATGTGGTCGACCCAGAGAATACTGAAATATAGCCACCTCGACCCTATGCTCCCCGTAAAACAGCAACAAGATCTAAACCGGGTCCTGCATATCCTCTGGCCCACCTACCAGGCAGATGAGGCGAGCATTTTGGAAGCGATCCATCAGAAGATGCCGGCTACCACGGTGCGCGATCTGATTACAAAAGCCAATCTTGACTATATGCCGCTAGAAAATCAATGGGACGAAGTTATTGGTATCGCGGAAAAGATCAGCATGCGCATCGTGACAACGCGTATGACGCAGGCACACCAGATCATTTTTCTGACCCTGATTGCCTTCTTTGGCACCATCATCTTGACCACGGCCATCGGCTACCTCGCCTATCGCTCGATCACGATTCCCCTGCATCAACTGGCGCTTATGACGCGTAGGATCGCTAAAGGCGATACCCGAGCGCGCGCTACCATCGCGGCCCGCGATGAAATCTACCTGGTAGCGGCATCGATGAACACAATGCTCGACAACATCGTGCGACTCATCCAGGAAGCGGAAGAGCAACGTGATAAGCTACAGGCCCGGGTTGAGAAGCTGATCAATGAGGTCAGCAGTGTGGGTGACGGCAATCTATGTGTCCAGGCCGAGGTCGATGATAGTGAACTGGGCATACTGGCGGACTCGTTTAACTATATGATCGAGGCTCTTGGCAGCCTGGTGGTACGCGTAAAATCGGTGGCTGGCGAGGTCGCCAGCTCAACCTCAAAAATCCTGAACTGCATGACCCAACTGGTTGAGACAGACAATAACCAGCTGCAACAGATCGCACGGGCCAGCGCCGAAATCGAGCAGGTGGCGGCCTCCAGCCGCAATGTCGCCGAACGCACACGTGTCCTGTTTGACGTCGCCAACATCGCCCGCCAGGATACTCAGCTGGGGCGCGAGGCAATCGAACAGGTCATGGATGGCATGGGGCGTATCAACAACAATGTGCAAATTACCGCCAGCAAGGTTCACACCCTGGGCGACCATTCGCGCGAGATAGACGAGGTCATCGAGGTTATCTCCAGCATCGCCCACCAGACCAACCGGCTGGCCCTGGACGCCGCTATCCAGTCCGCGATGGCGGGTGAAAACGGCAAGGGCTTCGGGGCCGTCGCCGCCGATATCCGCCGCCTGGCCGAACGTACCAAGGACCAGGCCCACCTGATCACCCGCATCGTGCGCAGCATCCGCGAAGAGATCGGCACGCTGGCGATCTCAATGCAGGATACCGAAAAGGAGACCACCAGCGGCAGTCAGCTCACCCAGGAAACAGGGGTCGCGCTGCAGTCCATCTTCACCGCCATCGAACACCAGGCGAAAGAGATAGAGATGATCAACCAGATGGTGGCGCAACAGCTCCAATCCTCAACCACGGTGGTCCACATTATGGAAAACGTAGCTGAAACCACTCAGCAGAGCAGCGCCAATACCAGGGATGCGTCGCAACATGTTGAGCGGCTGGCGCGCCAGGTACGTCAGCTCCGTACCTCTGTTGAGGCCTTTAAGCTGCGCGAGGGACACAACTACCAGATCCCAACCACCAGCGCCACCATCAATTGGGAGGAGGACGAGGAGCCAGAAAGCCCACTCACCATCAGCGGCGTCTTCCGCACCGTCAGCGCCACCTTGCGTCCCGTTGCTCGCAATGCTCGGCGCGGCGCGGCTATCTCGGGCATCTATTTCGCGCCACCTGACTCGTCCGATGATTATCGTTGCGCTCTACCGGGTCCACATGAAACATCCAATTCGGGTCAGAACTGGGACCGCCTGCCACAGTCGGAAGAGTGGCAGAGCAACAAACCCATAGATAAAAGCGGCACCGAATGGTAGGCTTTGCACAACTTATAGATAGCAGCAAGATATGAGCCATCCCCAACTTCTGCAGAAGTTGGGGATGGCTCATATCTTGCTGTCACTGAGATGATCCAGACTGTATGGCCTGCTGGCGCACCGCTTCGTATAAGATGATGCCAGTCGCCATGGCGACATTCAACGATTCAACCTCGTTGGCCAGGGGGATACTAATCGACAGGGTAGATAGCTCATGGGCTTGCTGGCCGGGTCCATGTGCCTCATTTCCCACTATTAAGGCGAACGGATGGACCAGGTCCTGCATATAATACAGCTGGTCGCAACCAGCCTCGGCCAGCAACACACGGGGCGGCTCTCCACAATGTCTGGCCACGCGGTCCGCGATAGCTTCCCAGCTCAAATTGACCTCAACCGGCAGCGATACGTGGGCGCCGGCAGCCGAACGCACAACCTTGGGGCTGTAGTAATCGACGCAATGAGGGGTCAGCAAGACACGCTCAACATTCGCTGCCAGCGCGGTCCGCAAGATCGTGCCCATATTGCCAGGGTCCGCGATATCATCCAGGATCAGGAGGCAGGGGCGAACAGAAGAACGGCGGCGCCGCTGAATGCTGACTGGATCGAGCGCGTCCAGAGGCAAAACGCTGACCACGCCCTGAGAGGTCTGGGCGTCACCGAGCGCCTCAATGACACGCTCACTAACCTCGATCAAATGTGAGGAGGAAGCGCGGAGCAGGCGCTCAAGCAGGGCCGCACCCTCCGGCGTCCGCTGTAACAGCGCAGGCTGATAATAAACCTCGTATGGCCACAACTGCGCGTCCAACAGGGTCTCAAGCAAGTGGGGGCCCTCAAGCAGAAAGGAACCGCTTTTTTTGCGTCCCCGCGCCGTATGCAGAGTCTGCAGTTTACTGATACGTGGATTAGAGGGGCTGGTAATCAGAGTCATGGCAGGCATCCTCAAACAACAAAGGACCCGCCATATCACTACTGACAGGCGGGTCCTTCGTATGAATTGCTATTACGCTTTAGCGGCGTCCAGTGCTGTCTTCACCAGTGTACCGAAGGCACCCAGATCATTAACAGCCATCTCAGCCAGGATCTTGCGATCGACATCAATCTGAGCGACGTGCAGGGCATGCATCAACTGGCTATAGCTAATACCATGCATGCGAGCAGCAGCATTGATACGCACGATCCACAGGCGGCGCATGTCGCGCTTGCGGTTGCGGCGGTCGCGATACATGTACGCCATTGAGCGCATAACCGACTCATGAGCGGGGCGGAATACATTGCGGCGTGTTCCACGATGTCCTTCCGCAAGCTGGAATATTTTTTTATGTTTCTTGTGGGAAGTTACTCCACGTTTTACCCTTGGCATATTCTGTCCTTATCCTTTTCGAATTTCGTTCTTGTACAATTAGAAAGCGTAGGGAAGCAGGCGCTTCATGCGACGCAGATCGGCTGGCTTCAGCTCGAACATTTTGTCCATTGAACGAATAGCCTGAGGGGATTTGTTGCGGCGCAAGTGGTTGAGAGCGATCTTGCGGCGCATAACTTTGCCACCAGCGGTCACTTTGACGCGCTTGGCCATGGCTTTGTTGGTCTTTAACTTCTGCTTTGGCATGGTTGGCTCTTTCTTTCTTTATAACGCGGGGCAAAATTTATTTTTCTGTTTTCTTCCATGAGCTTTCCTGCTGATGTACAGATATGGAGTACACATTTTCACCAGGAGCAAGTGATGGAGATGGAGATTGAACCCTTCAATCTTATCAGCAATTCTATCAAAGGCGAAGAGTGGCCTTTTTCAAGAAAGTTTCCCCGCATGCGGGATGCATTATAGCATACCCATCCTCTTGAGGCAAGAGGATGTTTTTTGGCGGGGCATAGCCCCTTTAACTCGCGCCGCCTGCGGCGGCGCGAGAGGAAAAAAGGGAAGGAGGCCGGGGGCACAGCCCCCGTACCCCCAGTCAGGGGCTGCCGCCCCTGCACCCCGCTTTTGGCGCCCCCCTGCGAGCCCGCTTCTTAGCGGTGGGCGCGGAGGGGGCGCGAGGTCCAGTTGGGACGCGAGAACCAGGGTGGACGCTGCAGCTTCTGGGGCCGGCTATCCTCGTCTATGGGCGGATCGCCGTGGGTCATCTGCCAGGTGGCGTAGAAGAAGATAGCCCAGCCCCAGATAAGGCATGGAGCACCAATGGTAATCAGGGCCTGACCTTCCCATACCCAGGACCATTGCCAGAAGTAGTAGCATACAAGGGCTCCCATCAGCAACAGGACCATAACAAGAATCTCCCGGCGGCTGCTGGTTATGCTGATGATGATAAGCGGCAGCATGAGGTACCAGGGCCAGTAGATGGGCTGTAGAAAGATCCATAAGAGGAGTAACCCTCCACTCCATTGCAGCAGGGCCTCAAATGTATCGGTAAACCAGATGGCGACAAACACATAGAGACACATAATCAGCAGGGCCGCCAGCGACCAGTTGGGCGCCTGAAACCAGCCGCGCATAGCAGGGGGCAGATGAACGGGCATACCCAGCACGGCCGCGTCGATTGAATTGATAGCATACCTCTGCCAGAAGATATCTCGGATGCCACTCACAATCCCTGTCACCCCCCAGTCCTGCCAGTATGGGATATAGGCCAGAAAAAGGACCAGCGCGGTAATGCCAATCATACCCAGGAAGGCGAGAAACAATACGGCACAACCGGACAACCATGCGCGACGTATGACGTACAAGAACAGGATCGGCAACAATACCAGGCTGCTCAGGCTGATCATGGAGGCCAGCAGCGCAAAGACCCAGCCGAGCAGGACGGCTCGACGCTGCAAGCTCAAGAGGGCGAGCAACATAAATGTAATCGTCAGGATCTCAGGATGCACATAGGCGATACCAAGTAAGAGCACCAATGGATTCCAGGCATAGAACAGGGTGGCAGAAATACGCTGCAGCGGTTTCTGCTCCGAGGTAAGAGACCAGAGTAGACTTACATTTAATAGATGCGCGACCAGCGCCAGCAGACGCCAGCCAAGAATGATACGTACGGGATCGGCATTTCCCAGCAGCGCGATAAGAATACTGATATCCATCCAGACCGGACCAGTAGTAGCCGGCGTCACAGCTAGATTGCTCTCCGTTGATAATTGTTGAATAAGCAGCTGTAGTGCGTCATGCGATAATACAGTAGTATGAGCTATATATGGATTGAGATGATAAGTTTCAACCATTTTTCCATAAAGGCCAGCCTGTAACATGCTCCGTGTCAGTTCATATAAATGTATCGGTGCAATGACCATGGTAATACCCAGCACAACACTGAGAAAAAACACGGTCGTAAAGATGGGCCGCAGATAAAGAGAGGCATTTTGCAGAATTATTCTACCCGCGCGATTGCCGACAGCAACCGCCAGCCAGAGTCCAAACAGCAGTAAACCCAGTAGCAATAGCAGTGGAAAAAGGTAACCATAGAAGAACGCGGGCCAGGAAAAAGCAGACACATACGAGAACCAATCCAGACGCCGATAGAGCATCGCCAACAGCGGAAGGGTCCCCTCCCACGCCTGGCGCAGCGGATCCACCTGTGCATCGCGACCAGCCAGCCAGGGATAGAGCGCCAGGTAACCGATCTCCAGGCTCACACCTAATATGATGAGCATGAACAAAGTCGAGCGCCTCACCCTTCTCTGCTTCCGTAGAGCTCCACCGCGCACAGGATAGATAGCATAAGTATCGATAGCAGACATAAAAGCTGCTCCTTTGAATAAAAAGGATCGGCTGCACTCCTCATTAATTATGGAACGAGCCATCAAACACTTGGGGATTGCGCGCCGCCGCTTCGTTGCTGGCGGCAATGCTTCTGCGCGGAGTATATACTAACATTAGTATGAGCCATTATGCACAACCTGTCAATAAAGAACCATATGGCTGGAGAAACAAAACAGACTTTCCGCTTTTCCAATTTTCAGAAGTATAGAAAGAATAGGAAGATAGACAAGTAAACATTGTGTGTTACCACACCTCTATTGTCAGCCATGGAGTTCAGTGCTATAATGCGTGGTATTGATGGCTTCCGCAGGTCTCTGAGTCTGTTTCACATCCATATGTTAAGCATGCTCATTCAGCCTGCCATCGAAACGGAAGGCATCACTACTGCCCATTGTTATCAAGGGGCGATTTTATAACGAGGCCGCATTACTATAGACACCCTATACACCAGCGGCATCTGAGTTTAGCATCAACACAGGGTTGATGCTCCACCTGCTCTGGCAGAGTTGATCTGACCAGCAGCATACCCACAGGAAGGAGGTGGCTTCGTGAGTCGAGATTACGAACTTGGCGTAATTTTCAGTCCAGAAGCCAGCGAAGAGGAGACACGTTCCGTACTGGATCGTATCGAGCAGATCGTCGCTAATCATGGCGGTCAAATTGTAAAGGTTAATCAATGGGGGCGTCGCCGTCTGGCATACCCTATTGAGCGCCACCGCGATGGATTCTATGTTTTCATTGACATGGTTCTGACTCCTGAGACCGTGAGCGATATCGAGCGCACTCTAAAAGTTTCGGAGATTGTTCTCCGCGAGATGGTCCGCAAACGCGATCCAAAAGCTGTTCAGAGAGAGCGTGAAGAGCGGGAGGCCCGTGCCGCCGCCGCCGCAGCTGCTCCTGAGGCAACCGAAGAGGTTCCAGCCGAGGGAACAACTGAAGAGGCTCCAGCCGCAACTTCAGCCGAGCCAACAACCGAAGAGGCTCCAACCACAGCTTCAACTGAGGCAACAACTGAAGAGGCTCCAGCAGAGGAAACCGCCGCTGCCGAACCTGCCGCAGAGAGCAACGAAGAGCATATCGAAGCCTAGTTACGCCAGCCTGCTGGCAAACAAAGCATGAGAAAAAGAGACGTTTGGGTGCTTTCATTTGTCTCCATACTGTCAAACAGGGGTGGTATCACACGTCGAAAGGATTTTGAGTCATGAACAAGATTATGCTTATTGGGAATCTGGGACGCGACCCTGAAATGAACTACACACAGAACGGTACCGCCGTGACGAAGTTCTCGCTGGCGGTGACGCGCCGCAGCAAATCTCCCAGCGGTGAGCGTGAGACCGACTGGTTTAACATCGTCGCCTGGAACCAACTGGCAGAGACGTGTAGCAATTACCTGAAAAAGGGGCAAAAAGTCTATGTCGAAGGTCGCCTCGAGCAGCGCAAGTATACCGATAAAGAGGGTGTACAGCGCACAGTCATCGACGTGATCATCAATGACATGGAAATGCTTACACCAAAGAATCAGCAGCCTGGTAACGCAGGTCCTGATTATGGTGGCTCCGATGACCTTGGAGAACTGGATGATCACCCCTTCTAATTGAAGGAGAAAGACTGATGCAGAGACCATCAGGTCCACGTCGTGAGCGACGCGAGCGTGGCGAGCGCTCATCTCGCCGCAAAATCTGTCAATTTTGCCACGACCACGTACGAGAGATCGACTACAAAGATGCAAGCCGCTTCATGAAGCGATACATTTCCGATCGCGGAAAGATCGAGCCCCGCCGCAAAACGGGCACCTGCGCCAAGCATCAGCGTGGTTTGAGCACTGCAATCAAGCAGGCCCGCTTTATGGCCTTGCTCCCCTACACTGCAGAACATATGCGTGGGATGTAATAACTACTGTTACTTCCCGGCTTGTCGCTGATATATGGAGGGGCGGACACGAGAAGCATCGCTTCTGCGCCCGCTCCTCCAGGGGTCCGACCGGCTCGACATGGGAGAGCATTCCCCGATGGCACAAGCCTGGGATTTCCACGTTGGAGGTTTTGATGAAAAATCAAACGGCGCGTCGGCCTGTTAACAAGCGACCAACGCGTTCTGCCCAAACCAGAACATATACCAGACAAACGGCGGCGCACGTCGAGGCTCGTCGTGACGGTCAACCTCTTATTTTTGGCTGGGGAGGCCATCTCACAAAAACAGAGAAAACCCAGTTACAGCGATTGGCTATCTGGTCATTTATTGGTCTTATCGTTGCACTTGTCATCGTCGTATTTGTAGGCTACTGGATCAACCTGAACGTGATCATCCCCAATCAACCGGTTGCTTCGGTCGAAGGTCCCTCTATCCCCAAAGAATCCATCCCCCAATCCGATTATCATAAACTCGTCGCCCTCAATGGGCAATTGAGCGAGAACCAGATGAAAGGGAAAAATGGTTTGCGTGCCCAGGCCGACAACGCCCACACTAAATCAGTCAATGAGCAGAAAACGGTGGATGCAGACACAAAGACCGTCAATGACCTGACCACCAAACTCAAAGCACTGCCGGCCAATTCAAATCAGCGCGCCGACCTCCAGAAGCAGTTGGATGCGGGCAAGGCAAAACTGACCACTGACACCAAGATCAAGCAGGGGTATGACACCCAGTACAATAGTTTCTCGCAGCAGGAAACGCTGCAGGAACAGCTCTTTACGCAGTCACAGGTTGGCACAACCAGCGCACAATGGTTGCAGGAAGATATCGTGATCCGCAACTGGCTGAACAAGCAAAGCACCGATATCCAGAACAAAATCAATCCAAGCAGCGGCGCGGTGACCAAAGCGATGAACGATTTCAAGGCCAATCTGCCCAGCGACACCCCTTATAGCAAGTTCTTGAGCAGCTCTAACGTCAGCGATGGCGATATCCAGCAGATGATGGCCCTCAAGCTACGCCGCGATAACATGCAGAGCTACCTGGCCTCACAAATCACCTCACCGACGCGCCAGGTCAATGCGCGCGCCATTACTGTGGCCACCGCGAAGGATGCCAACACCATCCTCAACCAGCTCAAGGGAGGCGCAGACTTCCATAAACTGGCCTCGCAGAAATCACTGGACAACAACACCAAGTCCAAAGGTGGCGAGCTCGGCTGGTTGGCTCCCGGTCAGTACATGCTCGATGACGGCTCCAATATCGCCGCAACCGTCGATAACTGGCTGATGGATCCCGCGCGTACAAATAACGAATTCAGTCCCGTACTGAGCGAAAATGGCACCTTCCACGTTTTGCAGTTTGAAAGCGCCGATCCTTCACGAGCGGTCGATCCTGCCAAGCTGAAAGCATTACAAGGTAACGCCTTAAAGTATTGGATTGAGTCCCAAAAGGTTAAGGGAGTAAAGCTCTCAGATCCGGATACCAATAAGCTGTTCGATGCCTCGAACATGCCATCCTGGATCCCGGCTTCACCTCCTAGTCAGAGCACTCCTGGTGGTGCCCCAGGTGGCGCTCCTGGTGGAGTTCCAGGTGGCGCTCCCGGCACCAGCCCACAGGGCTAAGCCGGGGCAAGCCCCCCGAAGCCTTAACTTAGGGGTGCAGGGTCCTCCCTGCCGGGGTGCGGGGTGTCCCCGCCCATCCATTTCCCTCTCGCGCCGCCTGCGGCGGCGCGTAAAAAAAGAAAAAGAAGTTTTGCGGGGACACCCCACACCCCGGCAGGAGGGCTAGCCGCCCTCCTGCACCTCCTGCTTAAGTTAACGCCTATGGGGTACGCCCACGGTGGGGCAGACAAATTTTCTTCCCCTGGTGTTGCTTGAAGGCGGCACCAGGGGTATAATTTATATACCTCTGTATATTCTTTTTACTTCTTATTCTTATGAGAACCGCCATCGGCGGCGCACAACCGCACAATTGATAAGGAAATAAACAGCACCCATGACACTAATGGAAACCGATACCCGGTCGAAAATTCAATTACCATCATCGCTGTTGCAGGCAACGGAACCGATTCAGGCCTTGCTGGAGACGGCCTCTCTCTATCTCCATATACCGTTTTGTCATACGCGGTGCCATTATTGTGACTTCAATACGTTTGCTGGCCGGCTTCCCCTCCGGGAACCGTATGTGCGCGCACTGCTACAAGAGATCGAGATGGCGGGCAGCATGGCCCGGCATGAGAATGGTCACCGGCGTCGCTCGCGCACCATCTTCCTGGGTGGCGGTACCCCCAGTCTGCTCACCGTAGACCAGATCACGCGTCTGCTCCAGGCCTGTTTTCAATCCTTCGCCGTTGATGACAACGCCGAAATTACCATGGAGGCCAATCCGGGTACGCTCAATCAAGAGCAGTTGATCGGCATACGCAAAGCCGGTATCAACCGCCTGAGCATGGGCGCCCAGAGCTTTGATGCACAACTACTCAAGACCCTGGGACGCATCCACACCCCCGAAGAGATCGTCCAGGCGGTCCAGCACGCGCGCACAGCCGGCTTCACATCCATCAATATAGATTTTATGTTTGGCCTACCAGACCAGACCATGCAGCACTGGCAAGAAACACTGAAACGCGCGCTGGAGCTGCGCCCCGAGCATCTTTCACTGTACTCTTTAATTGTTGAAGAGGGAACGCCTTTTCATGATTGGGTGAATGAAGGTAGTATTATCCCGGGCGACGAAGATCTATGCGCGGATATGTATGAGTACGCGGACGAGCTGTTGAGGCAGGCAGGCTATGTGAACTATGAAATCTCCAACTGGTCGCTGCCTGGATACCATAGCCGCCACAACCTGACCTACTGGCAGAATCTGCCATACATCGGCATGGGGACCGGAGCCGCCTCTAGCTTCGCGGGGCGCCGCTTCTCCAATGAACGCGAGCCAACCGAGTATATCAAAATGATCAAGGCTCATCGCCTACCAACCGTTGAAAGTGAAAAAGTGGGACCGGAGCAGGCCATGTCTGAAACGGCATTCCTGGGCCTGCGTACCGCCATGGGTCTACATCTACCGACCTTTGAAGAGCGTTTCGGCATCCCATTCTCACGCTTCGTCGGTGATCGGCTGCAACCTGTAGAAGAGGCTGGCTTATTAGAACACGAGGACGGCTGGCTGCGCCTGAGCGCGCGCGGACGCCTCCTGGGCAACGAGGTCTTTGTACGCCTGCTGCCAGATTAAGCAAGAGGAATAGATACTTGGAATCATCATCTCAGCTATCAAGCGCCTGGGAGGTCTATCCCCGGCTGGACCAACTAGATGCCAGCATTTTTGGCGCCGCAGAGGCCGCTGGCATCACCTCCGTCCAGGCACAACTGCTATATAATCGTGGGCTCAAAACCGTGAGCGAGATGAGCGCCTTCATCCGCGCCTCATACCAGCAGACCCGTGATCCCTTGACGTTGATCGACATGCCGCGCGCCCTGGCCCGCATCCGCCAGGCCCTCGACCAGCAAGAGCATATCACGGTCTATGGCGATTACGATGCCGATGGGGTCACCTCATCCGCGCTCCTCTACCGCGCCCTGCGCCAGTTAAAACGGCCTGGTGCCATCCTGGACTATCATATTCCTAACCGCCTGCGCGATGGCTGCGGTCTGAACCTGGCCGCTCTGGATATGCTGAAGGAACGCGGCACACAGCTGATCATCACCACCGATTGCGCCAGCTCGGATGTCGAGCAGGTAAAATATGCCAATCAGTTGGAGATCGATGTCATTATCACGGACCATCACCATCCACCGGCCGAACTTCCAACGGCCTATGCCATGGTCAATCCATGGCGTCCAGACAGCCAATACGGCGAGCGTTACCTTTGTGGGGTAGGGATAGCCTTCAAGCTGACACAGGCCCTCTATCGGGCTTATAATCGCCCTGAGAACGATGAACAGGCATTGCTGGATCTCGTTGCCATAGGAACCGTCGCGGACATCGCTCCCTTGCTGGGTGAGAACCATACCTATGTACGTATGGGCTTAGAGCGTCTGAACACGACCGACAAGCCAGGGCTGAGAGCCCTGATTCGCAATGCCAATCTGCAGCCAGGCAAGATACGCGAGCGCGATATCGCCTTCGGGATTGCTCCCTGCATCAACGCCGCCGGTCGTATGAAGGAGGCCAGCATCGCTTTTGAACTGATGGTAACGGATGATCCCGCCGAGGCCGATCAGATCGCAGATGATCTGCGGCAACTCAATCTGCAGCGCCAGCAAGAGACCGAGACGCTGATGCGCCATGTGCGCGAGCAGGCCGCCAATAATCCTGATCACGCAGTCGTCATGGTTGACGGCAACGATTGGCACGAAGGGATCATCGGCCTCGTCGCGGGCAAGCTGGCCGAAGAGCTCAGCAAGCCGGTCCTGGTGCTGAGCAATGATCTGAAAACCGGTTTCAGCCGGGGCTCGGCCCGCAGCCAGAAAGGCTTTAACATCATCGAGGCCCTGCGCGGCTTCGCATCTCAATTAGAACGTTACGGAGGACACGCCCAGGCCGCTGGCTTCACTATTGCCAGTAAACGTATCGACTTGCTGCGTGGCCACCTGCTGGAATGGAAGAAAAACGGCGGCCCAGCGGAGAAACCCGCCATGATCGAGGGCACCGACCTGCCAGATCCTACCGGCATCGTGACCGAGCAAGAAAGCAGCGAAACAGCGCCCGCGCTAATGCCACGCATGATAGATCTGACCCTCACCCAATCCAGATTCCTGAACTATGCAGCCTATGAAAAGCTGCGCGAACTGGCACCATTTGGCGCCGGCAATCCCGAGCCAATCTTCAAAATGGAAAAGGTCAATCTGCTAGGGATACGCACCAGTGGTCCCAACCGTCAGAACTTACTATTTCGCCTCGCTTTCTCCCAACCGGAGAATCAGCAACGCCATGACTGGATACTGAACGGCATCTATACACGGGGAGCGGCTGAACTTCCACGCTTCAAAAATGTCCACGCCGTCAACATCATCTTCCACCTGAATGCCTCAGAAAACGACAACAAAACGGAAACATGGCTCAAAATCCTCGACGTACAACCATCCCTATAGGTGCCGAGCTCGCCTCGACTTAAACGAAATCGGAGGACCATAGCTGGTCCCCCGATTTCGTTTAGTATCACGTATGCAAAGCAGACATACAAAAAAATCATTCAAGTGAATATTCCGTGTTTCAAACGCGACACAATTTTTCAAGCAGAGAAAAAATGCGCTGCTCATATGCTAGGGATAAATGCCACGCAACTCGGTTGCCTCCGCGACACGGCTGACTGCCAGCAGGTAGGCACCCATGCGCAGATTTGTTTCCTGGTTGATTGATTTCTCAAGCACAGCATTAAAAGAACGCGTCATAATCGTTTCAAGGCGTTGATTAATTTCTTTTTCAGACCAGAAGAAATGTTGCAGATCCTGTACCCATTCAAAGTAGCTAACAGTAACGCCGCCCGCATTGGCCAGAATATCCGGTACAATCAGCACACCGTTATCGTTCAAGATGCGATCGGCCTCATTGGTGGTAGGACCATTGGCAGCTTCAACGACCAGGCGCGCCTGCACGCGGTCAGCATTCTCTTTGGTCAGCTGATTCTCCAGGGCCGCCGGGATCAAGATATCGCAGGGAAGCTCTAATAATTCACGATTGGTGACCGGTTCAGTCCCAGGCATGCCACGCAAACTGCCATGCTCACGAGAGAAACGCATCGCCATGGGAACATCGATACCTTGAGGATTATAAATGCCACCACTGATATCGCTTAAACCAACGATCTTGCAGCCCGTCTCATGTAAGAGACGTGCCGTAATGCCGCCGACATTGCCAAACCCCTGGATGACGACAGAACAACTTTCGGGAGACATATCCAGATGACGCATCGCAGCCAATGCCACCACCTGCACACCACGCGCAGTCGCGTCCAGGCGACCCTCACTACCACCAATAGCCAGAGGCTTACCAGTAATCGCCGCCGGTACCGAATAGCCCTGGTGCATTGAATAGGTATCCATCATCCAGGCCATAACTTGTGGATTGGTATTCATATCGGGAGCAGGGATATCGCTATTGGGACCCATCAGAATCGAGATCTCGGTGGCATAACGGCGGCTCATACGTTCGAGTTCACCGCGAGACATTTGATGGGGATCACAGATAACGCCGCCCTTGGCGCCACCGAAAGGGATATCCACAACCGCACATTTCCAGGTCATCCACATCGCCAGAGCGCGCACTTCATCGAGGGAGACCTCGGGGCTAAAGCGAATACCACCCTTAGCCGGTCCGCGATTGATGTTATGCTGAACGCGATAACCTGTAAACATCTGCACATCCCCGTTATCCAGGCGCACGGGAAAATTGACGATAAGTTCGCGTTTGGGGGCGCGCAACACATTGCGCATTGATTGGGATAGGCCGAGTCGCTCGGCAGCCTCATCGAACTGAGCCACGGCCACGGTATAAGGACTAATAACATCGACAACCATGATAAAAGGAACCTCCTCGGACCCGGCCTCTCGAGCCAGGCTGCTACACTGCACGAAAAAGCTTCATTGCTTCCCACTTCCACATGTTCAGTTCCAGGACAGTTACATGTGTTAGCAAACAGCCACCAACGTTGCGCACACGCGGCCTCCATGGCCGCCACAGCTTATACGATGCTGCATAGAATACTTCTAGAAGGTCTGCAGACCTCCCAGACGGCAACGCCTGGCTGACTGACTGCTTTTATAGTATCAATGGGAAAACCCGCCCATTTTGGGCGGGCTCGCTATATGATCTATATGACATTCAGTATATCACCAATCCTCAAATATGATCAAGTCAATAGACATCTATGTCATATGCTTTTTTGAGGGATAGATGCAGATTTTATGTTTATTGAGAGAACGCGAAAGCTCAACTGTTCGAACGGGTGGTCCGTAGACAAACGCCGTGGCAGTGCATATAATGAAAAGAAAAGGACACCTTCCATACCATCAGTCACAGGAAGGGGTTATGTACGTTATTTCATTGACGAGCTGTATCGTCAACGTTCAATGGCGAACAGAGGTGAATTTTTCCTATGCGTATCCGTGTAATTGGCGCCCCTATCGATCTGGGCGCAGATAGACGTGGGGTCGATATCGGTCCCCGAGCAATCCGTTACGCTGGTCTGATCGACCAGCTCCAACGACTTGGCCACAGCGTCAATGACGTCGGAAATATCAACATACCTTTACCCGAGAATCAGCCAACCGGCAACCCTCGTTTAAAATATCTGGAGCCCATTACCAAACTGGCAGAAGAGCTATCCGGCACGGTGAGCGATGCGCTCGAGGCTGAGGAGTTCCCATTGATTCTAGGTGGGGACCACAGTATGGCCCTGGGATCGATCAGTGGCGTCGCCCGTGTGCATAAAAACGTTGGCGTGATCTGGGTCGATGCCCATGCTGACTTCAATGTGGAAGAGACCACGCCATCAGGCAATATCCACGGTATGATCCTGGCCGCGCTGGCCGGACTCGGCGACCAGAACCTGGTCAACGTCGGTGGCTGGTCACCCAAAATTGATAAAAACAAGATCGTCATCATCGGCGCACGAGACCTGGACACAGGCGAGCAGAAGCTGCTCCGCGAGCACAACATCCACGTCTTTACCATGTCGGACATCGACCGCCGCGGCATCTCTTATGTCATGCAGCAGGCCATTGAGATCGCGGGCGCGGACAATGGTCCCATCCATCTGAGTCTGGACCTGGACTCGCTTGACCCACGCGAAGCGCCCGGCGTCGGCACGCCCGTGCGTGGTGGGCTCAGCTACCGCGAGGCCCATTTCGCCATGGAGATGATCGCCGAATGTCAACGCATGGTCTCTATGGATGTGGTAGAAGTGAACTCCATCCTGGACCGTGAAAACACCACGGCCCAGCTGGCCGTAGAGCTCACGCTTTCAGCGCTGGGCAAGAAAATTCTATAACTCACACTTTGGAACAAGGAGGAGACGATAAGTAGCAGCAGTGCGGCTTATCCACAATGATTATGGATGCAAAAATACTCTTTATGAATGGTGAGTACATCCCGGCTGAGCGTGGCTTCATTTCTGTACGCAGTCACGGCTTTGCCTATGGCACAGGGGTGTTTGAAGGCATTCGTGGCTATTGGAATGAAGAGCAGCAGCAGGTCTACCTGTTTCGCCTGCGCGAACATTATGAGCGCCTGCACCGTTCCTGCAAGATCATGCGCATCAACCTGCCCTACACGGTTGAGCAGTTGATCGAGCACAGCGTTGAACTGGTCAAACGCAACGAGCAACGCCAGGACGTCTATCAGCGTCCCGTAGCCTATAAGAGCGACGAGATCATCGGTGTACGCCTGCACGGACTCAGTGACGATTACATTCTCACCTCTGAGCCAATGGGCAACTACGTTGAGATCGGCGGCCTGCGCTGTGGAGTCTCATCGTGGCGTCGCATCGACGACAACGCCATTCCGGCCCGTGCCAAGATCTGCGGCAGCTACGTCAACGCCGCCTTCGCTAAAACGGAGGCCATCCAGAACGGCTTCGACGAAGCCATCATGCTCAACCATGAAGGCCACGTCTCCGAAGGAAGCGCCGAAAACATCTTCCTGTTCCAGAACGGTGAGCTGATCACGCCTGCTCCATCAGAGAATATTCTACTCGGCATCACCCGTGACACTATCATGCACCTGGCGAAAGAAGAGCTCGGCATCAACGTCCGCGAGCGCCAGATCGACCGCACAGAGCTCTACACCGCAGACGAGATCTTCCTCTGTGGAACAGGCGCCCAGATCGCCCCGGTCATCGAGGTAGATCACAATCCCGTCGGCAACGGCACCACCGGTCCCCTGGGCCAGAAGCTCCAGGACCTCTACTTCGACATCGTCCGTGGCCGCAACAACAAATACCACGACTGGTGCACCCCCGTCTACAGTGGAGTCGCCGCAAAAAACTAGTTGGAACAGAGCAAAAAGAAGTCCGGTCGATGGTTGTCGACCGGACTTCTTTTTGCTCTGTTCCAACTGGAATATTAACGCTTCGTATACTGTGGGGCCTTACGAGCGCGTTTCAAACCAGGTTTCTTTCTTTCCTTCATGCGTGGGTCACGCGTCAGGTAGCCAGCGCGGCGCAGGGCCAGCTTGAAATCAGGATTCAAGCGTACCAGGGCGCGAGCCAGGCCATGACGGATAGCACCAGCCTGGCCGCTGGCGCCACCACCAACCACACGAACGGTCAGGGTATAAGCATTGTTGTTCAGATCCAACGCACGCAGGGGAGCAGCCACTGCCGCCAGATGTGTATCACGCTGCCCGAAGTAATTAGGGGCAGTTTTGCCATTGATGGTGATGCTACCATCGCCGCCTGGGAAGAGGCGCACGCGAGCAACAGCCGTCTTGCGCCGTCCCATACCGTAGAAGTATTCACCTTTAGGGGTATCAGCCAAGGTAGGTTCTCCTCTTCTTTACTTTGCCTCAGTAAGCTGCTTCAACAACGTCTCTGGACCCTCCCAGATCGCAGGCTTCTGAGCCTCGTGTGGATGGGTGGGGCCAGCATAGATCTTCAGGCGAGACATCACCCGAGTGCCCAGGCGATTGTGCATCACCATGCCGCGTACGGCATGCTCAAGCGCGCGCTCTGGATGCTTGCCTTCCAGGGTCTGACGCAAGGTAGTCTTTTTCAAGCCGCCAGGATACTGCGTATGGCGGTAGTAGACCTTTTGATCCAGGCGATTGCCGCTTACCGCAATCTTCTCAGCATTGATCACAATCACAAAATCCCCGCTATTGAGGTGTGGTGTGAAAGTAGGTTTATGCTTACCGCGCAAGATGTGCGCGATCTGCGTTGCCAGGCGACCAAGCACCTGCCCCTCGGCATCGATGACATACCATTTAGGTTGCAGATCAGCGGCCTTGGCGCTATATGTCTTCATCATCGTTCGTTTACTCCAAACTTCTCAGGATAATCAACCCGTACCAGGCACAGCCCATGAGAGGGGGCCGCTGAACCAGGGTGCGTCTTCTCCGCACGTTGCACAATTTCAAAAAATTCTTCCAGACAGAGACGTTTCTGTCCCACCAGCAGTAACGTGCCAACCATTCTACGAACCTGCCCCGTGAGAAAGGCGTTAGCGGTAAAATCGCAATAAATGAGTTCGTTCGCCTCTGGGCGTGTGCAACGAGCCTCTAACATCATACGAACACAGGAATGTGGTCCCGGCTTGAGCGGATTCGAGACATTGGGACTATGCCCGAAGGCTCCGAAATCCTTCTCGCCCAGCAACGCCTGGCAGGCCTGATTCATCAGGTCAACATCCACCGCTTTAGAGCAATGGTAGCTATACCTGGCATGCAGAGCTGACGGCGCAAGGTCGTTCCAGATCGTATAGCGATACGAACGGCTCACCGCGCTAAAGCGAGCATGGAAGCGTTCCGGCATCACACGGACCCAGCGTACCGCCACCGTATTGGGTAAAACGGCATTCAACGCGCGTAGCCATACCGCGGGCTCACGTTGCAGCCGGGTCGAGAAAGTTATCACCTGACCACTTGCATGCACGCCAGCATCGGTACGGCCAGCCCCATTTACCACGGAGAAAGCCCCATCCGAGACGCGAGAGATCGCGCTCTCCAGGGCCCCCTGCACCGTAGGTCCATGGTTCACCGCCTGGCGCTGGAAACCGCGGAAATCGGTACCATCATACTCAATACCACAAGCAATGTTCATACGTTAATGTTCAATGTTCCAGGGATAGACGCGCCAAACCCGGTTCCGCGCTACCTGTATCCCTCTTTATACCAGGGCGATCTGCGCGATTTCGGCGGCGTCACCTTTGCGGCGGCCCAACTTCGTAATACGGGTATAGCCACCAGGACGACCGAGATAACGAGGAGCCAGCTCTTCAAACATCTTTTTGACGACCAGCTCATCGGGCAGGGAGCTCAAGATCTGACGGCGGGCGTGCAGTTCAATCACCATCGCCTCGTAAGCAGCCTTCAAAGCTTTCTCAGCCTCATTCTCATTCGGGAAAATGGCCAGCAGTTCTTCGCGGCGTGCTTTCAGCTTGTCTTCCTGAAATTTGCGACCCTTATCGGTTAAAGGAGCCTTCTGCTGCCGCGCACGCTCCTCATTTGAAGCCACGCTGTGCTGCAATGAGAAACGGCCCTTGCGAGCGAACTCCAGGACTCTGGTCGCCTGATCTTCATTAGATACCACTGCGGCCAGGTGCTTACGGGCTTCTTCACGCCCCTTCACCGCCACAGAAATCAACTTTTCAGCTTCACCACGGATCGCGCGAGCGCGTGCCTCGGTGGTCTGGATACGGTCATAACGGATGAGACCTGCCATCAAGTTACGACGTGCAGACCGCCGACGCGGCTCTGGCATATTCATCCGGTTGCCGGCAATTCGGTGCCTCACCTTATTCCTCCATTTCGTGATCGCCGTCCAAATCGGCTCCGACGGTGCTCGTGCGCGGATTAGGCAGGAAGTTTCGTGCAAGTAGGCGCTCACGCAGCTCCTGCAAACTCTTCTCACCGAAATTGCGTACACCCAGTAGATCTTCCTCGTTCATCGAAAGGACCTGACCAACCTTCGTGATATTGCTACGCTTCAAACAGTTGTAAGCGCGCACCGAGAGATCAAGTTCCTCGATGGGAGTATCATAGATCTTCTGTGGGATGGGCAAGCTGCTCAAAGATACCGGTTCAGTCTCAGGTACCTGAGCGCGATAATTGGCGAGCAGAGTAAAATGCCGCACCAGAATATCCGCACTTTGACGCAACGCCTCATCGGGCGTAATCGTACCATCCGTCGTAATTTCAAGAACAATTTTATCGAAGTTTGTCATCTGCCCCACACGAGTGTGCTCGACGGTATAGTTTACCTTCTGCACAGGCGTGTAGATTGCATCGACTGGAATTACCCCAATAGGCTGATCCTCTTTTGAGTCGGCAGGAACATAGCCTCTACCGGTCTCAACGACCAGCTCCATATCGAGGCGAGCATTGTCATTGTCGAGGGTTGCAATATGCAATTCCGGATTAACAATCTCTACCGTGCTAGGAGCGATGATATCGGCTGCCGTCACCTCACGCTCGCCGCTCACTTCCAGACGCATCGAAACGGGATGGTCTGAGAAGGAGCGCAGGCGAAGACGTTTGACATTCAACACAATATCGGTCACATCTTCCATCACGTTAGGGACGTCCTGGAACTCGTGTTGCACACCCTCGATCCGAATAGAGGTGACAGCCGCGCCGGGCAATGAAGACAGCAATACACGCCGCAACGAATTACCCAGGGTCATACCATACCCAGCCTCTAACGGCTCTATATCATAACTCGCATAATTACCCTGTGTTTTTGTGCTTTTTATGCGAGGTAGTGCAATATCTAGCAAGGTTCTAACCTGCCTTTCTTTTTCTACCAGGTTCTTCAAAAATGCTCACATGACCTATATAGCCTGGGAGACAGAGGCCAGAACGCTGGTAGTCCAAGAGTTCTTCGCCCTGATGCGACCCCTTGCAGGATCACCCAGGCGCGGACCTAACCCTTCTAACACACATGCCGGCGACGCCTGGCCGCTTGCCCGATACCGTGCAGGTAAAGCGCGCGGGCGTGTGCCATGAAGTCTCCGCCGACTCAACCTATTATCGTTGATAATACTCAACCACCATCTGCTCATCGAAGGGCAGTTCAAGTTCCGCTCGAGAGGGTATGGTAATCACACGGCCCGACAGCTCATCAATGTTCAAGCTCAACCAGCTCGGAACACCCTTCTGAGCGAGCATCAACGCGCGAGCTTTGAAGTACTCAAGGCCCTTGCTGCGCTCACGGACAGTGATAACGTCGTTTGGCTTGGCAATGAAAGATGGAATGTCTGTCTTGCGGCCATTGACGGCGAAGTGACCATGGTTCACCAGCTGACGAGCCTGGGCGCGCGAATCGGCCAGACCAAGGCGATAAACCAGGTTATCCAGGCGCATCTCCAAAATCTGCAGCAGATTCTCGCTTGTTTTACCAGGGCGACCTGCGGCTGCACCGAAGTGTTTCACAAACTGGCGCTCCAGCACCCCATATGTGCGACGTACGCGCTGCTTCTCGCGCAGCTGCTTGGCATATCCGGACTCTTTACGAGCGCGGCTGGCACCATGCTGGCCAGGACGTGTATTGCGGCGCTCCAATGTGCACTTGGTCATGCACTTGTCGCCCTTTAAGAAAAGTTTTACCCCTTCACGCCTGCACAATTTGCAGACGGGACCGGTATAACGTGCCATCTAGTTCTATCCTCCTCACCGATCACTACGGCTGCTTATACACGACGACGCTTGGGCGGTCGGCAACCGTTGTGCGGAATAGGTGTAACATCTGTAATTGAAGTGACTGAGAGGCCAGCCGACTGCAAAGAGCGGATCGCAGCCTCACGGCCAGAGCCCGGGCCTTTTACAAAGACATCAATCTGTCGCAGGCCATGCTCCATCGCTTTACGAGCTGCGGTCTCCGCAGTTACCTGAGCAGCATAAGGAGTGCTCTTACGGGAGCCTTTGAAGCCCTGACCACCAGCGCTACCCCAGGAAAGAACGTTCCCATTAGGGTCGGTGAGGGTCACAATCGTATTGTTGAATGTTGCCTGAATATGAGCCTGCCCACGGGGAACTGATTTCCGTTCACGCCGCCTGATTTTGCCGGTTGGTTTCTTTTTGTCTGCCATTTTTACAATCTCTCTCCTGCGTTACTTCTTCGCTGCAGCTTTTTTCTTGCCAGCAACCGTACGTTTTGGACCACGGCGTGTGCGCGCGTTTGTACGTGTGCGCTGCCCACGCACCGGCAGGTTACGACGGTGGCGCATACCACGATAGCAGTTGATCTCGATCAGCCGTTTGATATTCATATCAACTTCACGGCGCAGGTCGCCTTCAACTTTGTGTTCGCGGTCAATAACTTCACGGAGACGATTGACTTCTTCTTCGGTCAGGTTCTTTACCCGTGTATCTGGATTAATGCGTGTACGCTCCAGGATCTTGCGACTGGTCGTCAGCCCAATACCATAGATATAGCACAGCGAAATTTCCACACGCTTCTCTCGCGGAATGTCTACGCCGGCGATTCTTGCCATCTTTTCCTCCAGCTTTGCGTTTCAATTTTTATGGGCCCATTCGCTCACTACCCACCTGACTGTGGGCGCGGGCAGGGCCGAAAATTAAAACCCCTGATTTAGCCCTGTTTCTGTTTATGTTTTGGATCTTTGCTACAGATAACCATCACCACACGTTTGCGGCGAATGATTTTGCAGCTATCACAGCGCGGTTTAACTGAGGCGCTTACTTTCATGTCTGCCTCTCCTCATATTTGACATAAAAATTCACATTGATTACCCATTGCCAGCCATCACCAGAGCCGCAAGACCTACAGCACATCAAGGCTCGCTTACTCGTTCCATGAACCAGGCAATGACGGACGGAAGTAGAGAATCACTTGAACGGATACAACATGCTTCCTACTTATCCGGCCAGTGTACCGAAAAGATACCGATAGGAGAAAAGGAACAATGATGAGCACGTGCTCAGAGCCAAACGGACGGCTCCGCACGCCAGCCAGCCAGAGGCTTCATCATCGCGCACGCCATGTTATGCGCCCTCGTGTCAGGTCATAGGGGGACAGCACAATCCTAACCTTATCACCTGGTACGATACGTATGAAGTTCATACGCATACGACCCGATAGGACAGCCAGAACCTGGTGGTTTTCATCAATCTCTACTTTAAACATGGCATTGGGGAGGGACTCCAACACTTTACCCTCAACCTCAATTTCATCCTTTTTTGGCATAACATCCTTTCCCTAGCGGCGGGACCACATTCTCTATTCCTGCATATATGCGTAGCAGTGATGCCTCGTACAGCAGCCATTGCACGAGCATTTGCGGATTATACTGCAGTTTTCAATGCACTTGAAAGTACAAAAGGGCAGCAGTATTTACTGCTGCAGCCAACTACGAATTATAGCATACTTTCTCTGAGGTGTCGAGTGGGAATTCCCTTTTTGGTCATTCCCGGCCCCGTCATACCAGAATTCTTTTTACTTATGACAACCTTGAACGGCATCAATAAGGCTTTGTGATACCTGCTCGATGCTTTGATTACCATTCACAGTCTGCAATTTGTGCTGCTGCTTATAATAATCTAGCAATCGAATGGTTTCATTAAAGAACGTGTCTAACCGTTTTTGTATCGCCTCGCCTTTATCATCGGCTCGTTGATACAGTTCACTTCCATCCAGATCACAGACACCCGGATTTTTGGGAGGATTCGTTTCAATATTATACACATGTTGATGGGCCCGGCAAATGTAGCGACCCGAAAGACGGTGAAGCAGCTCTTCACGCGGCACTTCCAGGTAAAGGCTACAATCTATAGACCGACCAACACGTGACAATCCTTGGTCAAGTGCTTTCGCCTGTGCAATAGTTCGAGGAAAACCATCCAGGAGGACTCCGTCGCGTGCATATTTCTCAGCTGAAATATGCTTCAACACCATAGCCACTGTTAAATCATCAGGAACTAATTCACCACGATCGAAGTAGGCTTGAGCCTGTTTACCAAACTCTGTGCCAGCTTCGGACTCTTTACGAAACAGGTCACCACTTGAAACATGGTGCATGCCCAGAGAGTGAGCCAGGCGCTCCGCCTGCGTCCCTTTTCCAGACCCTTGTGCACCGATCAGGATAATATTCACGATTTTCCTCCGCAGGAAATTCGAAGAAGTGCAGCACTGCACTTCCCCCTAGGAGAAAATGCTCCATCGCATTCCCCCGCAAACAATAGACATTCAAGGGAAACCAGTGAAACAGCCACCTTTAAACCCCTTGTCTAGGAAAGAAAACCTGAATAGTTACGCATCACCATCTGGGATTCCAGCTGCCGGACCGTGTCGAGCACGACGCCGACAGCGATCAGAAGCGCGGCCGCGCCCAGCATCTGATTACCACCCACACGAGCGACAAACGGCAAAACCGTAATCACTCCGAGGAATAAGGCTCCCGCCAGGGTGATACGATTCAGGATATTCATAAGATAACGACTGGTCGGTTCGCCCGGACGATAGCCCGGGATAAATGCACCCTGCTTCTGCAAGTTCTCTGGAATATTCTGCTGCTGCCACATCACATACGCATAGAAGTAGGTGAAAGCCACAACCAGCAAGAAGTTAAAGATCCAATACCACCACTCGGTGGGATTGATCAGGTTGATCGAGACCCAGAGAGCCACATTCTTGATCCAGGGCGTACTACTTGTGCTCAGATAGCGAGCAATGACCGTTGGGAAAAGCAGCATCGACGACGCGAAGATGAGCGGAATCATACCCGCGCTATTGACCTGCATCGGAATATATGTGGTCTGCGCAGACCCAACCATCATGTTACGGCCAACGTTGCGCTTGGTTGGATACTGAACAGGAACACGCCGCTGTCCCAGGTAAATATAAATGATACCCAGAATAGTGATGACACCGATGATCGCGAATACACCCAGGCTGACTACAGCGCCACTGCCACCAGACTGAGCAGCGGTAATGCCCTGCTGCACGTACTTGGGCAGGTTACTGAGGATATTAGCCAGGATGATGATCGAGATACCATTGCCGATACCTTTTTCCGTAATCAGCTCACCGAGCCAGACCAGAATCATCGTGCCGGTAATCAAGGATGCCACAATCGCGAACGACTGCAACGCATATTGAGGGTCAATCAGATTGAAGTGCTGCAACACCTGCTCTTGCTGGAAGAGCGCGCATTGGCCCAGAGCCTGCAGAAACGCCAGTGGCACCGTAATAATACGAGTGATCTGGCTGAAGCGCAGACGGCCCGCCTCACCCTGAGCAGACAAATTCTGCAACGCTGGAATGATCGGCTGCAAAAGTTGCATCACAATGGTGGCAGTAATATAGGGGTAAACAGAGAAAGCAACGATAGAGAAGTTCTGCAAAGATCCGCCTGAAAATACATCGAGCAAGCCGAGCAGCTGCCCAACCGGATTATCACCTTTATTGAAAAGACTGTTCAGACTTTTCTGCTCATCAGGTGACAACGGGACATTGATGTGGGCCAGGATGCGGAATACAAGCAGCATACCTAGCGTGAAGAGGATCTTTTTGCGCAGATCAGGGACTGTCCAGATGCTACGCAGCTTTTCCCACATGGGAGCCTCCTTTTGCGAAGAACGCAAACACAGGTCATTGCACAGCGTGTAGAAAGAGAAACAGGATGCCAGGGAGAAGTTTAACCATTCTCCCTGGCGCTGATTGGCTACTGTGCAGCTTCAGCTGTCTCCTTGTTTTCGTCCTTACGGCGTTTTGTCTTTTCGTAGACCCGCATTGGGATGATCTCCACGCTACCACCGGCAGCCTCGATCTTGGCCTTCGCGCTCGCAGAAAACTTATGCGCATGCACGGTCAGCGCGCGATCGATCTCGCCATCGCCAAGAACCTTGATCAGGCCCTTGCCCTGGGCGCGGGTCGTCAATCCCTGGGCGGCCAGATCCTCAGGACGAACCTGAGAGCCAGCCTCAAACAACTCAAGGTCTACAATATTAATAATAGTATATTCGTCGCGGAAAGCGGAAGTACCATTGCCAAGACCACGAACGAACGGTAAACGCTTGTTCAGGCGTGTCTGGCCGCCATTAAATGAGCGGTTAACATGCCCACCGGTACGGGCCTTCTGTCCCTTTGTACCACGGCCGGCGGTCTTACCGCGACCGGAGCCGTGACCACGTCCAACACGGCGCTCTGCCTTGTGAGAACCGGGAGCGGGTCGCAAATCAGAGAGTTTCACTGATAATCTCCTCTACTTGAACCAGGTGGCTCACCTTGCGGATCATGCCACGCACAGCGGGCTGATCATCATGCTCGACAGTATGCTGCAGCTTACGCAAGCCTAGAGCCTGAATCGTTGCTTTCTGATCTTTTGGGTAGCCGATAGAGCTTTTGACCCATTTTACACGCAGTTTTGCCATTTTCTCCAACTCCTATCGGCGACGATCGCCACGCTCACCGCCACCACGGCGATCACCACCGCCACGGCGGTCACCACCACGGTCACGGCGGCCGGATATCGCGCGGCTCTCACGGATCTCTTCCTCGCGAGCGGCACGGGCGGCTGCGGCCTGTTCAGCAGCGGCTGCAGTAGCTGCGGCCAGCTGCTCGGCTCGTTTGCGGCCCAAAAGCTCGACAACAGTTTTGCCACGGCGGGCGGCCTCGGCATCGGCCGAGCGCAGTTCGCGCAAACCAACGATACAGGCCTGCACGGTGTTCGCTTTATTGGTGCTGCCCAGGGTCTTGGTCAGGATGTCACGGACACCAGCTGCCTCCATAACCGCGCGCACAGCGCCACCGGCGATAACGCCAGTACCAGGGGCGGCCGGCTTCAGCAGAACCTCGGATGCGCCGAAGTTTGATTTGACAGCAAAGGGGATGGTCGTTCCGGTCAGAGGAACCTCAACCAGGTGTTTCTTGGCATCCTCAACACCCTTACGGATCGCCTCGGTATATTCGCCAGCCTTACCAAAGCCATAGCCCACGTGCCCGTTGCGATCACCAACAACCACCAGAGCACGAATGCTAAAGCGTCGGCCGCCTTTCACAACCTTGGAGACGCGGCTTACTTCCACCACGGTCTCTTCAAGGTTCAGTTTTGAAGCATCTATTCTTGCCATTTTTTCTGTCTTACTCCTCTAAATTCATGCGCGCTTTCCTTGTGCGCACGCATGAAAGGTTGCCTCGTGAGCCTAGAAATCCAGGCCACCCTCACGAGCGCCTTCAGCAAGTGCAGCGACTCGTCCATGATAGGCATAGCCACCACGGTCAAAGACAACCTGGGCAATACCCTTCTCTTTGGCACGCTGGGCAACAATCTTACCTACTTCGCGTGCCACCGCAACCTTACGGTTACCGGCAATGCCAGCGAGCTGATCAACAGGAGACTTCTTTACTTTCTTCTCCACGACTGGCGCCGCTGCGCGAGGCTGCCGCGCGCCCTTCCCTTTTTTAGCGGGCGCTTCGGCGGCAGCCTCAACGACCTCGGGCTCAGGAGCTGGCTCACTAACCTGGCTCACCTGGGGAGCAGAGGAAGACGGCTCTGGCTTAAAGTTCTTCAAGCTCTCATCCATAGATGAGGCGGCAACTATGGTCTGGCCGAGGGAATCGTCTATAATTTGCGCATAGATATGATGTCCACTGCGGAAAACATTCAAACGTGGACGTGACGAGGTTCCCGCGAAGTGGCGTCGTATACGCTGGTGCCGCCGCAGCCGCGCCTTATTGGCTTCAAATCTTTTAATCATAGTTTCATCACAAAAGATATAAGCTCATCTTTGCTTTTGATACAAAGAGGCAATCTCTTGCAATTCCCCTTTCTTTGGATACGCGCTGGCAGAAGGAGCATGGAGCGACGTGGTCGGCACTACGTCCCTCATAGTACAATCCTTCGTTATCGCGTTTTGACACAATGCTGGATCACATGAGCTGGCAAACTGGTTCCCCGCACCCGCGATCGGCACGTTGCGATATGTATCGCAGGCCGCCTGCGCAGTGCACAAGCCAGCGCACAGTCAAAAATGAGTGGGTAAATTATTGCCCACATTATAGTATCACACTCTGGCTATTGTCGCGAGTTTTCTCAGCAACGGATAGACAGAAAGTCGCATCCGCGTACGATCTAGCCAGGTTCCCCTGGATAGATCGTAACACGGATACGAAGGGGGTGCATCCTTACTTCTTCTTACCGCCGACTTTACCAGCTTTACCAGCTTTACGCCGAATCTTCTCATTCGCATAGCGGATACCTTTGCCTTTATAGGGCTCAGGCTTACGCAAGCGGCGGATTTCAGCGGCGACTGCGCCAACCAGTTGCTTGTCGATACCGCTGACACTGATCTTGGTGGCTTTGGTCGCTGCGTCGACACCATCTACCGAGAAGGTAACGCCTGCAGGTGGTTGCACCTCAATGGGGTGGGAGTAGCCAACGAGGATAACCAGGTTGTTGCCAACTTTGTTGGCACGGTAACCAACACCGTGGATCTCCAGTGACTTTGTATACCCTGTAGTCACACCGACGACCATATTGTTAACCAGGGTGCGGTACAGGCCATGCTTCGAGCGATGCTCGCGGGAATCCGAAGGGCGCGAAACCGTCAACTGCCCATTCTCAAGCTGTAGAGCCAGCTCGGGATCGATCTGCTGCGATAGCTCACCTTTGGGACCCTTGACCGTCACAAAGTTCTTATCTGTCCACTTCACGTCTACCTTTGGTGGGACAGCAATTGGAGAACGTCCAATACGAGACATTTGATACCTCCCTCTACCAGACGTAGCAGATGACTTCGCCGCCAAGACCCTGCTTGTAAGCGTTCGAACCGGTCATCAAGCCCTTTGGTGTCGAAAGAATCGCAATACCCAGTCCGCCGCGTACGCGGGGAATGTTGGCTTGCTTGGTGTATACACGCAGGCCTGGCTTGCTGACGCGCTTCAACTGCGTTACGACGGGTTTCTTGTCCACGTAACGCAAGGTCAGGCGCAGGGTGCCCTGCGGATTATCTTTCAGGATCTCGATGTCCTTAACATAGCCTTCTTCTTTAAGCACACGCGCAAGATTCAGCTTCATTTTTGAGGCTGGAATTAAAACGCGAGTATGCCGTGCTGTTGCCGCATTACGAATGCGCGTAAGCATATCCGCAATGGGATCAGTCATATTCATGGATGTTCCTCCATATCACGTAGCAGTCAAAGCCCCCGGCTTTCTTGCTACATGTCCTTTCCTCTTCGCTCGCGATTCTACCAGCTCGATTTCGTCACACCGGGCAGCTCACCGCGATGCGCACGCTCGCGGAAGCAGATACGGCAGAGACCGAATTTGCGCATGTATGCACGAGGTCGGCCGCAGACCTGGCAGCGGTTATGCTGCTGCACCTTGAAACGAGGCTTGCGCTGCGACTTTACAATCATTGAAATTTTTGCCATTCCGCCCTCCAGCGTTACTTCTTAAAGGGCATGCCCATCAATGCGAGCAGCCGTCGGCCTTCCTGATCGGTCTTCGCGGTGGTCACGATGGTGATCTCCATGCCGCGCAGCTTGTCGATTTTATCATAATCGATCTCAGGAAAGACCAGTTGTTCACGCAAGCCCAGGGTATAGTTGCCGCGTCCGTCGAATGCGTCAGGGGAGATCCCCTGGAAATCGCGGATACGGGGCAGGGCCACGTTCAATAATTTATCCAGGAAGTATTCCATACGGGCACCGCGCAGGGTTACCATGCAGCCAATCTGCATGCCTTCACGCAATTTGAAGGCCGCGACGGACTTCTTGGCGCGCGTGATCACCGGACGCTGTCCGGTGATGGCGGCCAGGTCGGCGACGGCGGCATCCATCGCTTTCGCGTTCTGGATGACCTCGCCCATGCCGATATTCACAACTACTTTGTGAATGCCCGGGACCTGCATCGGATTCTCATAGTTAAACTCTTTCTGCAGGGCCGGCACAACTTCCTGGCGATAACGCTCTTTAAATGCTGTTGCCATAATTCTTAACTCCTCGTGTTATCTGCAATAGCTTTATGGCAGTGCTTGCATATACGCACAGGACGTTCCTTCTGGTCGGCTCCCAGGGGGCGACGCTCGATGCCGACACGGGTTCGCTCACCGCACTCGGTGCAGATCAACATGACGTTGGAGACATGCAAAGGCATGGCCTTCTCAATCACGCCACCCTGCCGTGTCTGGCCCTGTGGGCGGATGTGCTTCTTCACAACATTCAGGCCCTCAACGATGACCTTGCTGTTCTGAGGAAGCGCCCGCGAAACGGTTCCTCGTTTCCCTTTATCCTTGCCAGCAAGAATTTCGACCGTGTCGCCCTTCTTGATGTTCATCTTGGCAAGGTGCAGGGGCTTTTTATCTTTTACTTGTGTTGCCATCTTCTTCCCCGTTAGAGCACTTCAGGTGCGAGCGAAACGAGTCGTGTGAAGTTCTTCTCACGCAATTCGCGGGCCACCGGGCCAAAGATACGCGTGCCACGTGGATTGTTACCGGCGGCAATAATCACGGCAGCGTTCTCATCAAAACGAATGTGCGAGCCGTCGGGGCGTGAATACTCTTTTGAGACACGCACCACAACAGCGTTTACGACTTCGCCCTTCTTTACCTGTCCATTTGGTGTGGCCTGCTTGACTGAGGCCTTAATTACGTCACCGACAGTGGCATAGCGTTTGGAAGAACCACTCATAACGCGAATGCACATAATCTCTTTAGCGCCGGTGTTGTCGGCGACTTTCAGGCGTGTTTGTGGCTGAATCATCTGTCAAAACTCCCTATTCCGCCGACTCAGCGGACTCGTCCCGCAGGTTAGGATCGACCTCAGCCACTACTTCCTCGACTGGAACAATGCCGGAACCGTATTTCACGATTTCGACCAGGCGCCAGCGCTTCAATTTACTCAGCGGGCGGCTCTCTTCGATACGTACCAGGTCGCCTACACTACAACTGTTGTTCTCATCATGCGCATAAAAGCGCGTCGTCTGTTTGAACGTACGCTTATAAATGCGGTGCTTCTTCAAGGACTCAACGACGACAACAATCGTCTTGTCCGCTTTATTGCTGACCACGCGGCCGACCTTCTGCTGGCGGCGGCTAGTTTTCTTAGCCGCTGCCAGGGCCTGCTCTGCAGTGATCGCCTTGGATTGCTGTGTCATTATTGTTCATTCTCCAATACGGTTAGGCGATGCAGGAGGCGCGCGATGTCTTTGCGCGTCTGCGCGAACACTCGGCTATTCTTCACTTCGCCACGCTGCTGTTGCAAACGGAGTTGGAACAGTTTCAGGCGCAGCTCTTTTACCTGGTTCTGCGCCTCGCCAGCCGACAATTCGGAAATTTCTTTACGGCGGTCATTAAGCTTCGACACTCTCCGCCTCCCCTCGTGTAATAAAGCGTGTCTTCACAGGCAATTTGTGACCGGCCAGGCGCACAGCTTCTTTGGCGATCTCCTGACTAACGCCGCCGATCTCAAAAATGATGCGGCCCGGTTTGACGACCGCTACCCAGTGATCTACAGCACCTTTACCGCTACCCATACGGGTTTCAGCAGGTTTGGCGGTGATTGGCTTGTCAGGGAACACGCGGATCCACACTTTACCACCGCGCTTCATGAAGCGGGTGAGCGCGATACGCGCGGACTCAATCTGACGAGCCTCCATCCAACAGGCTTCCAGAGCCTGCAGCCCATATTCGCCGAAAGAGAGTGTGTTGCCGCGCTGGGCCTCGCCTTTCATACGACCACGGTGCTGTCGACGATATTTTGTACGTGATGGTGCCAGTAACATGGCTTAGCTCTCCTCTACTCGCTCTGAGTGGTCCCGCTATCCGGCGTCGACGGTGTGGTCTCGGCAGGGGTTACTGCTGGCGCAGTATTCTCACTGACGGGTGCCTGCTGTTCAGGTCGTGGCTGGCGGGGTGGACGCTGTGGTCGATCACCTTGTGGGCGAGGACCGCGGTCTCCACCTTGCGGACGTGGACTGCGCTCACCTTGTGGACGGTCGCCAGCTGGTCTGGGTGGACGCTGTGGTCGGTCCCCTTGAGGACGTGGACCGCGGTCTCCACCACGCGGACGATCTCCTGGTGTACGTGGACCGCGCTCACCGCCCTGAGGGCGTTCGCCACGTCCACGACGCTCACCACCGCGACGCTCACCACGATCACGTGGGGCGTATGTCTGTTGCGCGGCGGCTTCCACCTGAGCCTCAGCTAACTCACGACGCTTGCTGGGCAGGATGTCACCTTTGTAGATCCACACTTTGATGCCGATAACACCAAAGGTTGTGTGGGCCTCTGTCTGACCATAATCGATGTCGGCGCGCAGGGTCTGCAACGGAACGCTTCCCTCGAACTCTTTCTCGGTACGCGCGATTTCCGCACCACCCAGGCGACCGCCACAAATTATTCGAACTCCCTTAGCATTGGCGCGCATTGTCTTCTGCACGGCCTGCTTCATCGCGCGACGGAATGAGACGCGCTTCTCTAGCTGCTCGGCAATACTACGACCAACCAGGAGAGCATCCAGTTCCGGCTGACGGATCTCGATGATATCCATGCGCACGCGGCGCTTCTTGGTCCGGCTTTCGAGAAGGTTGCGCAATCTGTCAACTTTCTCTCCGCTCTTACCGATAACAATACCAGGTTTCGCTGTATGAACTCTGACCAGGACCTGGTCCGCAGCGGTGCGCTCGATCTCGATTTTTGAAACCGAGGCATTGGCAAGTTCTTTATTGATGATCTGGCGAATCTTGAAGTCTTCGGCCAGAATATCTTTGTAATCACGCTCGGCATACCAGCGAGACTGCCATCCTCTGACGACGCCGAGTCTGAACCCATTGGGATGCACTTTATGTCCCAAAAGTGTCCTCCTTTTTGTAGTCTCTAACGACCAGCGTCTGCCGGATCATCCGAGACGATCACAGTTACATGACAAAAGCGACGTAAAATACGAGCCGCCCGACCATGTGACCGTGGTTTCACACGTTTAATCCGGAACGAATCATCCGCCACAATATTAAGAATATACAGGTCATCTGGATTGAGATTGTAGTTATTCTCCGCATTTGCCGCGGCCGAGGCCACAACCTTGCTTACAGGTGTCGCACCGGCGTTTGGCAGGAACTGGAGAATAGCCAGAGCCTCATTTACCCGAAGCCCTTTCACCGCGTTCGTAACCAGACGCATCTTGCGCGGCGGAATGCCGATATCTTTTGCAATAGCCCTGACTTGCATCTCTACCTCACAATATACCCCGAGGAAGGGGCACCTTTCTCTGGTCGGCCCCTGGGACAAACTTGTTGGTCCCTACAGATCCTCGGAGGGCTCACCGCTTGAGCCTCTTCTTAACTTACCACTAACGAACGTTGGTGGTTTTCTCATTCTTGCCGCCAGCATGACCACGATAGTGGCGGGTGGGGGCAAATTCACCTAATTTATGACCAACCATGTTTTCGCTAACGAAAACCGGTACATGAGTCTTGCCGTTGTGTACGCCGATGGTCATTCCTACCATTTCAGGAAAGATCATTGAGGCACGAGACCAGGTTTTGATCACGCGGCGGTCGCCAGTTTTGCGCATAACCAGGATTTTCTTCCTGAGCGACTCATGAATATATGGCCCTTTTTTTCTTGAGCGCGACATAGATTACTTCCTCCTCCTGCCTGCGTTGCGGCGTCGGACAATGAAGCGGTCCGTTCTCTTGTTTCTGCGAGTCTTGAAGCCCATCGCCGGCTTGCCCCAGGGTGTCTGTGGCTTACCACCAATAGGTGCGCGACCCTCACCACCACCATGCGGATGGTCTCGTGGGTTCATAACAGATCCGCGAACGGTTGGACGGCGACCCATGTGACGTGAACGTCCGGCCTTACCGATGCTCCGGTTCTCGTGGTCGACGTTGCCGACCTGGCCAATGGTGGCCATACACAGAATATGAACCTGGCGCTGCTCGCCCGAAGGCAGGCGCAGAAGGGCGTAATCGCCTTCTTTAGCCATCAACTGGGCACCAACACCAGCACCGCGACAGAGCTGACCACCACGGCCGCGCTCCAGCTCGATGTTGTGGATGGTGGTACCGGTTGGGATATTCTTCAGGGGCAGCGCGTTACCGACACGAATGTCAGCGTCCGGGCCAGCCTCGATGCGGTCACCAACCTGCAGGCCAAGAGGAGCGATGATGTAGCGCTTCTCTCCATCTACATAGTGCAGCAGGGCAATGCGCGACGTGCGGTTTGGATCATATTCGATCGCGGCCACGCGAGCGGGTACACCCAGCTTGTTGCGCTTAAAGTCAATGATACGATAGGCGCGCTTGGCACCACCGCCATGATGGCGGGTCGTGATCTTACCCTGGTTATTACGTCCGGCATGCTTTTTCAGCTTAACAGTCAGAGATTTCTCTGGTTTTGTCTTGGTGATCTCCTCAAAGGTCGATACCGACATACCGCGACGTCCAGGAGATGTTGGTCGATACTGTCTAATTGGCATCTCTCAATCCCCTATGCCTTTAATGCATCGATTGACTCACCCTCAGCAAGGGTGACAATCGCTTTCTTCCATTCGCGGGCCGCAACAGGTCGAGGAGCAGCACCACGTCGACGGATCAGCCGGGGCTTACCAGGCATGCGCAACACGTTGACCGCAACAACCTTTACGTTAAACAGTTGCTCAACCGCCCGACGGACATCAATCTTGTTGGCATTGACTGCCACCTCAAAGGTATACTGGTTACGCTCTTGCAACCGAACCGATTTCTCGGTCACGATACCCCGGCGCAGTATTTCTGTGATCTCCACAGTCTCTCCTCCTCGCCTTACGCTTTGCTCTCGGCACTTGACGCGGCTTCGTCAACGATCCTTGCGGTCGCCTCTTCCGCGCTCAGGCCTTCGCCGAAAACCATTTCGATCCAGCGCACGGTTTTCACGGGCATCACTACATAATCATGCTTCAGCAACTCCACAACGTTAATGGAGGAGACGTGCTGCACTTTAGCGGTCGGAATGTTTCGCGTCGATAATACAACGTTTTCATCGCGCTGTGGCAACATCATGAGCACTTTTTTGCCGGCGCTGTTCGGCAATTTGCTCAGAATCGTCAACATATCTTTGGTGCGAGGAGTATCCAGGACCAGATCATTCAGGACGATCAAGCTTTCGTTGGCAACTTTGTCCGATAGGACAGAGCGGATAGCCAGGCGGCGCATCTTCTTGGGCACATCATGATGGTACGGATGTGGCCTGGGACCAAAGACGGTACCACCGTGACGGAACTGTGGCGCTCGGGTGCTACCCTGACGCGCGCGACCCGTTCCTTTTTGCCGATAGGGCTTTTTATTTCCACCAGCTACTTCACTGCGAGTCTTGGTTGAGGCGTTACCCTGTCGGCGATTAACCAGTTGCGCTGTCACAACCTGGTGAAGAACCGCCATATTTGGGGCGACTCCGAACACCTGCTCGCTCAGTTCGAGCTGTTCTACGGCCTCTCCGGCCAGATTATACACTGTAGTCGAGGGCATTTCGGTTACCTCATCACATGCTTTTTAATCATGAGCAAGCCGCCATTGGCACCAGGCACCGAACCTTTGACCACCAGCAGGTTGCGCTCAGGATCAGCTTGTATTACTTGCAATTTCTTCGCTGTCACACGCACGTTACCCATTTGTCCAGCCATCCGGGTACCTTTGAGAACACGACCCGGAGTGGTGCCTGAACCAATAGAACCTGGAGCACGGTGTCGGTCCGACTGACCATGGGTCTTGGGGCCGCCGCTAAATCCATGCCGCTTGACGCCGCCCTGGAACCCTTTACCTTTGGTGGTTCCTACGATGTCAACGGACTCACCGTCGTTGAACAGGCTGACGTTTACTTCCGCGCCAAGCTCAACACCTTCGCTGTTACCATCCAGTCCCACTTCACGCAGCACACGGAATGGGCCAAGGCTTGGACCCGGACGACGCTGACGGTTCGCCTGAACCTTTAACAGCTTCTGAATCTGCTTGCTATTCTTCTTGTTGGTGTCGGTCGCTTTCTCGGCGTCCGCACCTTCGGTGCGCTGCTCTTGCTGATGGGTCTGCAACGCTTTGCGCTGTGCCTTCAATAATGGCAGGCTGTGTCCAAGATGTCCCAGTTCCGGGCGAGTTACATTTTTGGTTGTCGTCTGCTCAAAACCGAGCTGCACCGCTTCGTAACCATCGCGGGCCGCGGTCTTTACCTGCGTTACAACACAAGGTCCAGCCTCGATGATTGTAACCGGAATGACCGTTCCGTTGGGCCCAAATACCTGGGTCATGCCGACCTTCCTGCCCAACAATGCATTCAGCATACTCTTTACCTCTCTTCAACTATAGGGATAGCGTTTGCTTCCGTGGCAATCCTTACAGTTTGACTTCGATATCCACGCCTGCGGGCAGGTTCAAACGTGTCAGGGCTTCAACAGTTTTGTTGGTCGGATCGATGATGTCGATCAGACGCTTGTGTGTGCGAATCTCGAACTGTTCACGAGCATCTTTGTCGATAAATGGTGATCGCATTACCGTGTATTTATCGATCTCGGTTGGCAGTGGCACCGGCCCTGAGACTCGTGCCCCCGTCTGCTGCGCTGTATCCACGATCTGGATCGCCGACTGATCTAAAATGCGATGATCGAATGCCTTGAGGCGAATGCGGATGCGCTGTTTCACTCCCGTAGCCATTTTTCTCTCCTGATACGGATGGGGGTCAGAGGGCGATTTTGCTCATTGGTTTGTTCTGCTTGAGCAGTGTCCATGACCCCCGCTGTTTTCTTAGTTGATCACTTTGGTGCAGATACCAGCACCAACGGTGCGACCACCTTCACGAATGGCGAATTTCACGCCTTCTTCCATGGCGACCGGCTGAATCAGCTCAACTGTCATTTCGATGTTGTCACCAGGCATCACCATCTCGACACCCTCGGGCAGCTTGATCGCTCCGGTTACGTCCGTGGTACGAACGTAGAACTGTGGGCGATAGCCGTTGAAGAAGGGGGTATGGCGGCCACCCTCTTCTTTGGAGAGGACGTACACCTGCGCCAGGAAGTTCTTGTGCGGCTTGATCGAACCGGGCTTGGCCAGAACCTGGCCGCGCTCGATGTCGGTACGCTCAACACCACGCAGCAGACACCCAACGTTGTCACCAGCCATACCGGAGTCCAGCGTCTTCTGGAACATCTCAACACCGGTTACGACGACGGAGCGGGTGTTTTCCTGCATGCCGACGATCTCGATGGTGTCGCCGGTCTTGACGATGCCGCGCTCGATACGTCCAGTGGCCACGGTACCGCGACCTTTAATACCGAAGACGTCTTCCACAGGCATCAAGAATGGCTGATCGGTTGGACGTGGTGGGGTGGGGATGTAGTTGTCGACCTGGTCCATCAGCTCCCAGATACACTTGGCAGCTGGATCATTGCGGGACAGGTCGCCCTTGCTTTCGAGAGCACCCAGGGCCGAACCACGAACGACGGGAATGTCGTCGCCAGGGAACTGGTTCTTGGAGAGCAGTTCGCGTACTTCCAACTCAACCAGCTCGAGCAACTCTTCGTCATCCATCATGTCAACCTTGTTCAGGAAGACAACCATGGACGGCACTTCTACCTGACGAGCAAGCAGTACGTGCTCACGGGTCTGTGGCATCGGGCCGTCAGGAGCACTCACGACGAGGATAGCACCGTCCATCTGGGCGGCACCAGTGATCATGTTTTTAATGTAGTCAGCGTGACCAGGGCAGTCGACGTGCGCATAGTGGCGCTTCTCGGTCTCGTACTCCAGGTGAGCGATCGAGATGGTAATACCACGCTCGCGCTCCTCAGGAGCCTTGTCGATCTGGTCGAATGCTGTATATTTGGCAAGCTGAGCAGCAGATAGCACTTTGGTGATAGCTGCAGTCAGGGTCGTCTTACCATGATCAATGTGTCCGATGGTGCCAATGTTCACATGCGGCTTTGTCCGCTCGAACTTTTTCTTAGCCATGTCAATCCCTCTTAATTATTTCTTATCCTGCGAACACGCAGGACACATCGTTAAGATACTTTTACCCGGTCGGCCTGTTCCCTGAGTTCGGCACCGAGCATTTAAAGTACATTAATGATTGTTTGTGTTAATGCTTTACACACTTCTTCACATCCAGATGGCACATAGCGCTGGCCACGAAGTGGCGGTTTCTGAATGCATTCAGAAGTTTCTTTGATGACAGGAGGTGATGGGAGGGAAAATTATCTTCCCAGTTTTACCTATCTCAGTTCTCAGTGCGAAGGGCACTTTTGTGGGTGCCCTTCTAGATCATTGTTATCATTTAGCGAGAAGAACGCTTGGCGATGATTTCCTCGGCCAGATTCCTCGGCACTGGCTCGTAGTGCGAGAATTCCATCGTGTATGCCGCGCGCCCGCTGGTCATAGAACGGAGGTCGTTCACGTAGCCGAACATTTCGGAAAGAGGAACATGACCCCGCACCACACTCGTCGCCCCACGTGATTCCATGCCCTGGATAATGCCTCGGCGGCGGTTGAGGTCGCCAATTACATCACCGTAGAACTCTTCGGAAGTCGTGACTTCGACTTTCATCATCGGCTCAAGGATAATTGGATCAGCCTTGGCTACCGCGTTTTTGATACCAATCGAACCGGCGGTTTTAAAGGCCATTTCACTTGAGTCTACATCGTGGTATGAACCATCGTACAGTGTAACCTTGACGTCGATCATTGGGAAGCCAGCAATAATGCCGTTCTCCAATGTCTCGCGGACACCGTTTTCAACTGGCTTGATGTATTCCTTGGGAACCACACCACCGACAATGCCGTTGACGAACTCAAAGCCTTTGCCGGTTTCGTTTGGCTCAACCCGCAGCCATACATCACCATATTGACCATGACCACCAGTCTGGCGAACGTGCTTACCCTGTGCCTGCGCCTGCTTCGAGATGGTCTCACGATACGCTACCTGTGGACGCCCCACATTCGCCTCAACTTTGAATTCGCGGAAGAGACGATCGGTGATAACGTCCAGGTGCAACTCACCCATACCGGCGATGATGGTCTGACCGCTCTCTTCGTCCGTGTGGACGCGGAAGGTCGGATCTTCTTCAGCCAGCTTACCAAGGGCGATGCCCATCTTTTCCTGGTCCGCGCGGGTCTTTGGCTCTACAGCCAGCTCGATCACCGGCTCTGGGAACTGAATCGACTCCAGGATGATCGGCTTCTGCGGATCGCTGAGCGTGTCACCAGTAAAGGTGTTACGCAGACCAACGGCCGCACAGATGTCACCGGCGCGAATCTCATCGATATCTTCGCGGTGGTTAGCGTGCATACGCAGCAAACGACCAATGCGCTCGGTTTTTCCCTTGGTGGTGTTTTCCATCGAGCCGCCCTTAGTCATTGTACCAGAATAGACACGCAGATAGGAAAGTCTACCGACAAATGGGTCAGAGACGATCTTAAAGACCAGCGCGCTAAATGGTGCCTCGTCCGAAACCTCGCGGGTAATCTCCTCTTCGGTGTTAGGATCAACACCGGTAGGGAGTTCGATATCCAATGGAGAAGGCAAGAAAGCAACTACCGCGTCAAGCATAGCTTGAACGCCCTTGTTTTTCAAGGAGCTACCACACAAAACGGGCACAAGTTTGTTCGCGATGGTGGCTTTGCGCAGGGCTGCAATCAGCTCTTCTTTGGAAATCTCTTCTCCCTCAAGGTATTTCAGGGTCAACTCTTCGTCGGTCTCTGCGATCGTCTCGATCAGCTTCTCGCGATGCTGCTCAAAATCGGCCTGCAGGTTCTCGGGGATATCAACGTGCTTCGACGTTGTACCCAGGTCATCGGTGTAGACGATGGCCTTTTGCTCCAGAAGGTCGATGTACCCTTTGAAGTCGGACTCGATACCAATCGGGATCTGAATCGGAAGTGCGTGTTTCGTCAAGCGATCACCGATCATGTCCACACAGCGCCAGAAATCGGCACCAGTGCGGTCCAGCTTGTTCACAAAGCACATCCGCGGAACATTATACTTGTCGGCCTGGCGCCATACAGTCTCGGACTGTGGCTCTACGCCCGCGACGCCGTCGAAGACTACTACGCCACCGTCGAGGACACGCAGTGAGCGCTCAACTTCAGCGGTAAAGTCTACGTGGCCCGGGGTATCAATGATATTGATGCGGTGGTCCTGCCAGAAACAGGTGGTAGCAGCCGAGGTGATCGTGATGCCACGCTCTTGCTCCTGCGCCATCCAGTCCATCGTCGCAGCCCCTTCGTGCACCTCACCAATACGGTGGATCTTCTTGGTGTAGAACAGGATACGCTCGGTGGTGGTCGTTTTACCAGCGTCAATATGAGCGATGATACCAATATTTCGTGTTTTCGCGAGTGGATATTCTCTTGCCATGATGTGTTTTTACCAGCGATAATGAGCGAAGGCTTTGTTGGACTCCGCCATCTTGTGGGTCTCCTCACGTTTTTTAATGGTTGCACCCTGACCCGCAGCTGCATCCATTAACTCGTTTGCCAGCTTCTCTGACATCGAGCGACCATTGCGTGAACGGGAAGATTTGATCAACCAGCGCATGGCCAGGGCGTTTCCGCGATCTTTCCGTACATCAATCGGCACCTGATATGTCGAGCCACCTACACGACGAGGTTTGACCTCGATGCTTGGTGTGGCATTTCTCAAAGCTTGCTCAAACACCTCGATTGGAGGACGTTTTTGCTTGGCTTCAATGGCGTCAAACGCATCATAAATGATGCGCTCGGCAAGGCTACGCTTGCCATCAATCATCATCTTATTTACGAAGCGGGCTACATTTCGGCTCTTGTACTTGGCATCTGGTACATCCGGTCTTCGCACCACTCTCTTACGTCTTGGCATGTTCTGCCTCCTCAGTGTGTCATTCGGATCTGCTTGCTTTTCGTCAATCTTACCCCCACCACTGGGGACCATCCTGATCTCTGGTTTTCGCGTTTTCCCTTAGGTTCTGGCGGAAGACTGCTTCCATCAAACATACTTGACCAGCACAGCAACTATACGACTGATGTGCTTCAACTCCCCATCCCTGTGTGAGGTACCTAACGGACACCAGAAAAGGCGTCGATCCGATCTCGGGCATGCGCACCTTGATCTTCTTCGAACGCCTACACGCGGGTGCCTTTCCACATTGTCAGATAGCTACTATCCTTCGAGTCCGTTGTCGTTATTCTCGCCTTCGGATCGAAGTGACTGAACCAGGAGAACACCCGACTATCATCGCAATATGACGGGTACCATCACCTTGCTCCGGCTGCGTACCCGTCTACAATGACGTGTGATTTACCGACCTTTGCAGTATCCTCTTCCCGTTGAAAATAGGGCCGCGCCTTCTTTGTACACGCGACTGACCTTTACATCGGGCCTTAACGGGCGGGCGATATGCGGTATTCCTCACCATCCCCCGCAATTAACTACTGCGTGTCTTACCTTCTGCCCTTTGTTGGGGCGGCTGCCTGTCCGGGTTTCGGACGCTTGGCCCCATACTTGGAGCGACCACGACGGCGCTTTGAAACGCCTTCGCTGTCCAGTGTGCCGCGTACAATATGATAGCGGACACTCGGCAGGTCTTTTACACGACCGCCACGAATGAGCACTACCGAGTGCTCCTGTAAGTTATGCCCTTCACCAGGAATGTATGCAGTAACTTCCATCTGGTTTGAAAGACGAACACGGGCAATCTTACGCATTGCCGAATTCGGCTTCTTGGGCGTCATCGTACGTACCTGTGTGCAGACGCCACGCTTCTGGGGCGACCCACGCAGGCGGGAGGTCCTGTTCTTCAACGCGTTGTACGAATACAGCAACGCAGGGGCCTTCACCTTTTTCTGTTTGTTCGAACGGCCCTTTCGGACCAATTGATTAATTGTCGGCAAGGAACAATCCTCCCTGTCCTCGTTGTTCTAAGTGCACGCGGATAGAAACTCTATCCGCGTTATTTCTATCACACATATGCGATTGCATATATTATCACTCATCGTCCTCGCTGTCAAGTGTCAGGCCAAGTGGGGCACTCGCTCCAACTGGAGCACTGGCAATGGCACCTGCAACGACAGGGGCGGCCGCCACGCGCGCTGCTGCTGCGGCTTGCTGGCGAGCAATCTGATCACGACGGCGCTGGGCAATGCCAGATCCAGCCGGGATCAATTTACCAATGATGACATTTTCTTTCAAACCAATCAGGTGGTCGGTCTGCGCTTCGATCGCGGCTTCGGTCAGCACACGAGTCGTCTCCTGGAAGGAGGCGGCCGCCAGGAAGCTGTCAGTGTTCAGCGATGCCTTGGTGACGCCAAGCAGAACGGTCGAGGCTTTGGCGGGCTCGCCACCTTCGGCCAGGACACGGGCATTGGTATCGGCATACACGAAACGGTCCACCAGATCGTTCGGAAGCATGTCTGTGTCACCGGGCTCATCGACTTTGACGCGACGTAACATCTGTCGCACGATGACCTCGATGTGTTTGTCATGGATGTATACACCAGTATTACGGTAGACGCGCTGCACCTCTTTGGTGAGGTACAACTGGACCGCCTCGCGTCCCTGGATGCGCAGGACATCCTGTGGGTCGCGCTGGCCAGAAGTGATCGGCGTGCCCGCCTGGATCTTCTGTCCATCGGTGACGGCGATGTTGCGCGAAGCTGGCACCGGGTAGCTGCGCTCGTCACGCTCTTCGAAGCGGATCGAGATGCCATCTTCGTTCAAGATGACTTCGCCATCGGTTCGGGCCATGACCGGCACTGGCTCACCGCCATGCTCATCGGCGATAAGAGCAATGATCTGGTCCTTCTGCACATGATCGTGTTCGTTAACAACGATCTTTACATCAGAGTCTTTCGGCACCAGGTATTCATCAAAGAAGATGTTGGTCGAGACCACCCGTACTGTACGCACGCCTGTAGACTCGTCTTTGACGATCTCCACCACGCCGTCGATCTCGCTGATCTCAGCCTTATCTTTCGGGACACGGGCTTCGAAGAGCTCTTCAACACGCGGCAGACCCTGCGTAATGTCACCTTGCGCGCCCGCGATACCACCAGTGTGGAAGGTACGCATGGTCAGCTGTGTTCCAGGCTCACCAATCGATTGCGCGGCAATAATACCAACCGCGGCTCCAACACGTGCCAGAGCGTTGGCGGCCAGGTCACGGCCGTAACACTTGCGGCAGATGCCACGTCGTGCCAGACAGTTGAGGGCCGAACGTACGCGTACGGCTTTGATACCGGCGTTAACAATCTCGGTTACGTCGTCGTCGGTGAGCTCTTCTCCAGGCTCCAGATGTGGCAACTCCGGTATCTCTTCGGCCAGGACACGTCCGAGCAGACGACCGCGCGAATTCTCCAGACCCATATCCTTTGAGTCGAACTCGGTGATCAAGATACCCTCTGTTGTTCCACAATCCTCTTCAGTGACGATGACGTCCTGAGCGACGTCGATCAGACGACGGGTCAGGTAACCAGATTCCGCCGTTCTCAAGGCGGTGTCAGCCAGACCTTTACGGGCTCCGTGGGTGCTGATGAAGTACTCCAATACGCTCAGTCCTTCACGGAAGTTACCACGCACCGGAATGTCCATAATACGTCCTGATGGACTGGCCATCAGTCCGCGCATACCGGACAACTGACGAATCTGCTGGAACTTCGCTTTGGTCGCTCCAGATTCAGCGATGGTGTAGATGGAACCAAATGGATCGAGGACCGAACGTACCATTTTCTGGACGTTGTCGGTGGCTTCGTTCCACGTCTCGATCGTTTGCTGGTATTTTTCGTTCTCGGTGATGAGACCATCATGGAACTGCTCTTCCAACTCAGCGATCTTGACGTCAGCTTTGGCCAGCTCTTCAGCTTTGCCCGTTGGTACCTGCACATCGCTGATGGCGAAGGTGGCACCGGCTTTGGTTGCATAGTAGAAACCAAGGCGCTTAATTTCGTCCGCCAGGTCGGTGGTTTTGGAGCGACCATATTCTTTGAAGCATTCGCCAATGACCTGTTTCAAGTTCTCCTTCTTCATGACGTAGTTCTTGAAACGCAGGCGCTCGGGCAGAGCTTCGTTGAAAATGATACGTCCAACCGTGGTCGTGATCGGCTTGTTCATCGAGTGCATGGTCACCGCTGCTGGAGGTGGCTGGTCATAGACGTCGATCTCGCCCATGCGGACCTTGATCGGGGCCTGCAGATCAACCACGCCATGCTGGAAGGCCAGCAGTGCTTCGCCAGCATCAGTAAAGACGCGGCCCTCACCCTTTTTGTTGGGGCGCTCCTGTGTCAGGTAGAAACAACCCAACACCATATCCTGGCTGGCGCCGATCGATGGCTCACCGTGGGCCGGTGATAGCAGGTTGCGGGTCGACATCATAAATTGACGGGCTTCGTCCTGCGCTTTCTCAGACAAAGGCACGTGCACAGCCATCTGGTCACCGTCGAAGTCGGCGTTAAAGGCCGAACAGACGAGCGGGTGCAGCTGGATAGCACTACCTTCGACCAGCACAGCTTCAAAGGCCTGAATACCAAGCCTGTGCAGCGTTGGCGCGCGGTTCAATAGCACCGGATGGTTTTTGATCACCTCTTCCAGTACATCCCAGACTTCTGGTTTGACGCGCTCTACAAAGCGTTTGGCACTCTTGATGTTGTGGGCGAAGTTCTGCTCCACCAGTTTGCGCATGACAAATGGCTTGAAGAGCTCCAATGCCATACGTTTTGGCAGACCACACTGGTTCAACTTCAGGTCTGGTCCAACCACGATAACCGAACGGCCAGAATAGTCGACACGTTTACCGAGCAGGTTCTGGCGGAAACGTCCCTGCTTACCTTTGAGCATGTCGGAGAGGCTCTTCAACTTGTGGTTACCAGAACCGGCCACGGCACGACCACGGCGACCATTATCAATCAGAGCATCGCAGGCCTCTTGCAGCATGCGCTTCTCGTTGCGAATAATGATCTCAGGCGCGCCCAGCTCAAGCAGGCGTTTGAGACGGTTGTTACGGTTAATCACACGGCGGTAGAGATCATTGAGGTCCGAGGTGGCGAAACGACCACCATCCAACTGCACCATCGGACGCAGGTCCGGTGGAAGCACTGGCAGAACAGTCATGATCATCCATTCAGGCGAGGTATTCGATTTGCGGAATGCCTCAACCACTTTCAGGCGCTTGGTGGCCTTCTTGCGGCGCTGCCCGACGGTATTGCCGATCTCGTGACGCAGATCGTTGGCGAGTTTCTCCAGATCGATACCCGCGATTAACTCACGTACGGCCTCCGCACCCATGCCGGCACGGAAGACATCGCTGAAGTTATCTTTAAGCTCACGATAGCGATTCTCCTGCAGCAGGTCCATCTTTTTCAGACCCTCGAGGTCGCGACGCAACTGCTCAATGCGCTGGCGTGTCTCATTGCGCTCGCGCTCAAGCTGCGACTGCGCGGAGTCGATCTGGCCCTGGAACTCCATGGTCAGACGGTCGGCCTCGCGTTTGCCCTCGGATTGGGCGCCCTCGAGTTCGCGGCGTGCCTGCTCGGCGATGGCGTTGCGGGCGGACTCGGCTACGCGCTCCAGCACATCCAGGTGCTTGGAGGTGACGGTATCACCCTGCTTGACGATGATCTGGTCGGTCGGCTCGAAGAAGATGTCATCTTCGGCCTGCTGGCCCATCGTTTCGCGCAGCAGACTCAGTGTCTCGCTCTCGGCGTGGCGAGCCTCTTCGAGGTCTTGCTCACGACGCTGCTCTACTTCCTGGCGATCGGTCTTGGAGAAACGCTGCTCGTTGTCCTCCAGGGCGCTATCGCGCTGAGTACGTAGATCATTGATGCGCTCAACAATCTTCTCATCCAGGTTCTGTTCGAGACCGGCCATCTCTTCGTCCAGGCGCATCAGTTCACGCTGGCGAGCCTCTTCGTCTACGTTCGTAACCACATAAAGAGCGAAGTACAGGACACGCTCCAGGTTACGTGGCGAGAGATCCAACAGCAGACCGATACGGCTAGGAGTACCCTTGAAGTACCAGATATGGCTCACAGGTGACGCCAGCTCAATATGTCCCATGCGCTCGCGACGCACTTTTGAACGAGCAACTTCGACACCGCATTTATCACAGACGATGCCTTTGAAGCGTACTCTTTTATATTTACCGCAGTAACATTCCCAGTCTTTGGTGGGTCCAAAAATGCGTTCGCAGAACAACCCATCTTTTTCTGGCTTCAGTGTACGGTAGTTAATTGTCTCCGGTTTCGTGACCTCACCATAGCTCCAGCTGCGAATCTGCTCCGGGCTGGCAAGGCTGATACGGATAGCGTTAAAATCATTTACTTCGAGCATGCTACCTCTCCTGGGATAGGGGCTAGCGACAGGCCAATCGACCTGTCGCTCCGCATTCCTTTTTACACAAAACCTTTTGCTTTCAACACAGGCGTGTTGATTGCCCCTATATTATTGGTCTCCCTCGAAACCGGATAGATTAATACCCAGTTCCGGCATGACATCGTTCGAGGTGTCTTCGACGAATTGGATCTTTTGCTCGTCTTCGTTGAGGACCTCTACATTAATGCCCAGGCTCTGCAATTCTTTGACGAGTACTTTGAAGGATTCTGGAACGCCCGGCTCCATGATGTTTTCACCCTTCACAATGGCCTCGTAGGTTTTGACACGGCCGACTACGTCGTCGGATTTGACGGTCAGGATCTCCTGCAAGATGTGCGCCGCGCCATAGGCTTCCAGCGCCCACACTTCCATTTCACCGAACCGCTGTCCACCGAACTGCGCCTTTCCACCCAGCGGCTGCTGCGTGATCAAGCTGTAGGGGCCGGTCGAACGGGCGTGCACTTTATCTTCTACCAGGTGGGCCAGCTTCAACATGTAGTTGTAGCCCACGGTGATGGGATGGTCAAAGGGCTCACCGGTGCGTCCATCATAGAGCTGGACCTTGCCGGTTTCGGGCAACCCGGCCCGACGCAAGAATTCTTCGATGTCATCTTCGGTGGCGCCGTCGAAGACAGGCGTGGCGATCTTAAAGCCCAGCGCTTCCGCCGCCCAGCCCAGGTGGGTCTCCATAATCTGACCGATATTCATACGGTGCGGGACACCCAGCGGGTTCAGGATGATGTCCACCGGGGTGCCATCCGGCAGGAACGGCATGTCCTCGATCGGCAGCACGCGCGAGATGACGCCCTTGTTGCCGTGGCGTCCAGCCATCTTGTCGCCCGCGCCGATCTTACGCTTCTGCGCGATGCTGACACGCACCAGCTGGTTGACGCCCGGAGGTAGCTCATCACCGGCCTCGCGTGAGAAGACCTTGACTTCGACGATCTTGCCGCGCTCACCATGGGGCACGCGCAGCGAGGTATCTTTGACTTCACGGGCCTTCTCACCAAAGATGGCGCGCAGCAGTTTCTCCTCTGCCGTCAGCTCGGTCTCGCCCTTGGGCGTAATCTTGCCGACCAGGATATCCTGCGGTCCCACTTCGGCCCCGACATAGATGATGCCGCGCTCATCCAGGTTCCGCAGGCCTTCTTCACCCACATTCGGAATGTCACGCGTAATCTCTTCGGGTCCCAGTTTGGTGTCGCGAGCGTCGATCTCATACTTCTCGATGTGAATCGAGGTAAAGAGATCCTCGTGCACGATGCGCTCACTGATCAGGATGGCGTCCTCGAAGTTGCCGCCCTCCCAACTCATAAAGGCCACCAGGATGTTCTGGCCTAACGCCAGTTCCCCGTCCTGCGTCGAGGTATTGTCGGCGATCACCTGTCCCGCCGTAACATAGTCGCCTTTTTTCACAATCGGTCGCTGGTTAATACAGGTACCCGCATTAGAACGGACAAACTTGCGCAGACGATAGCTGGAGATCTCTCCCTGCTCGTCCATGACCTCGATGCGACGCGCGGTAGAAGTGATCACCTCACCACTGGTGCGGCTGACGATAACCTGGCCGGAGTCGATGGCGATCTGCCGCTCAATGCCGGTCCCACAGATGGGAGACTGCGGCCGCAGCAACGGCACCGCCTGGCGCTGCATGTTAGCGCCCATCAGCGCACGGTTGACGTCGTCATGCTCCAGGAAAGGGATCAGGGCGGTGGCCACCGAGACCGTCTGGCGCGGTGAGACGTCCATATAGTCGATGTTGTCGGAGTTCTCCATGAAGAACTCACCCTGATAGCGTGCCAGGACGCGGTCCTCTTCAAACTCATCGTTGTCGGAGAGCTTAGCGTTGGCCTGCGCGATCCAGAAGTTCTCTTCGTCATCGGCGGTATGGTAGTCCACCACGTCGGTCACGAAGGGCTTCACGCGGACCTGCGCCTCACCCAGCAGGGACGACAGCTTCTGGAATAAGGCGTCGTCGATACGCACCCGCTCACGCGCCGGGATCAGGACGGTGCCATCCGTGTCGGTGACGGCGTCGCGCTCGCGTCCAAAGATGCCTCGGAACTCACGTCCGATCAGGTTGGGATCGTTGGCCTTCAGCCGTTTGTAGACCTTGCGGTAGGGCGTCTCGATGAACCCATACGGGTTGATCTGCGCATAGGTCGCCAGGTTACCGATTAGACCGATGTTGGGACCTTCCGGCGTCTCAATCGGACAGATACGGCCATAGTGAGATTCGTGGACGTCACGGACATCAAAGCCGGCGCGCTCACGCGAGAGACCACCAGGACCCAGCGCCGAGAGACGGCGTTTGTGTCCGATCTCCGCCAGGGCGTTGGTCTGGTCCATGAACTGTGAGAGCTGGCTGCCACCAAAGAACTCCTTCATCGCCGCCACCACCGGGCGGATGTTGATGAGGGCGTTCGGGGTGGCCTGTCCCGGCTCCTGAATGCTCATGCGCTCTTTGACGACACGCTCCATGCGTAGCAGACCCACGCGGAACTGCGTCTGGATCAGTTCACCCACGCAGCGCACGCGGCGGTTGCCCAGGTGGTCGATATCATCCTTGCGGCCACGACCATTATTCAGGGAGACCAGGCGCCGAATGATATTGACCAGGTCGTCCTGCGTCAGGATACGCTGGCTCTGCGGAATGGCCAGGTCCAGCTTACGATTGAGCTTGTAGCGACCAACGCTGCCCAGATCATAACGGCGCGGATTAAAGAACAGGTTCTTGACCAGCGAACGCGCGTTATCTAAGGTGGCGGGATCACCAGGACGCAACTTCTTGTAGAGTTCAAGCAGCGCTTCGTCCTCTTTCTTCACCGGATCACGATCCAGCGTGGCCTGAATGTAGCGCACCACGGGATCGTTATCGACGCCGGCGAAGGCATCCAGAATGCCCTGGTCGGTCGATAAATCTAAATCTTCGGCATGCCACTGATCTTTGGCCAGGCTGGAAATGGCCCGCAACAGGGTGGTCACCGGAATCTTACGTTTGCGGTCAATCTTGACGGTTAAGAGATTTTTATTGCTGGTCTCGAACTCCAACCAGGCACCACGGCCTGGAATCAGTTTGGCGGCGTACAGCTTTTTGCCAGTGGTCGCATCCTCGTCTACGGTAAAGTAGACACCGGGAGAACGCACTAGCTGGCTGACCACCACACGTTCGGCGCCATTAATAATGAATGTACCATCTGTGGTCATCAACGGGAAATCACCCATGAAGACATCTTTCTCGATGATTTCGCCCGTCTCTTTATTAATCAGGCGCGCCTTGACATTCAAAGGTGCCGCAAAAGTGGCGTCACGATCGCGACATTCATCCTCAGAATACTTTGGCTTGCCAAATGGTTCAGGTGGTACAATAAATTCTAAGCTCAGGTTTTTGCCGGTAAAGTCTTCAATCGGAGAAATTTCTTCGAAAAGCTCGCGCAAACCCTCTTTCTTAAACCACTCAAAGGAGTCAAGTTGAATTTGAATCAGGCCAGGCATAGGCCGTATGTCTGGAATACGTGCAAAGGAAACACGCTCTGGGAGCGCAACGGCCCTTGTGCTTACTGCCATACTTGGTATTCTCCTCTCACCTAATCGCCCATAGAGGAAATTGAGAGACACGACAATACGCACCTCTCAGTGCAACGGAAAACGGAAAAAAAAACAGATAATTGCTTTATGATAATGCCTGTGTTGTGAAACGGTCTATGACAATAAAAGTAACCGCTTGCGCACGCAATGAGCGGTTACTCCTACACATATGCTTTTAATGGTTGTTTGCCGATCGCCCACACAACTATCCCCTCCAGTGGAGATAAACAAGCTAGCTAACAAGATCACAGGCACGGGTTAAGATAAGATATCCGAAACAGCAAAAAACACCACATTGTACCCTCGACCCGAAATCCTGCTACATTTCAGAGCGAGGCTCATGAAAGTGGGCTGAAGGTTCGACTGCATGTGGTTTATGATAATATCCTCACGTTTTTTGGGGAGCGATGAGTTGTTTCGTAATGTGTCTCGTCTCTCGGTTACATCGTTACCTGTGTCATGAAACAGCTATAACACTACTGTTACTAGTATACATACACTGGCAAGTGGTAATTATACGTCTTCGGATAATATATGTCAATACTTTTTGGAGCTCTTCTGGAAGAGCTCTAAAAAATCTGAATTTTTCTCTCATCATTTATAAACGCACAGATCCGACGTTTTATTCCATCAGTTTCTTTCTTTATTTAGGATGGGTCTTAATTTTTTGAGTTGGTGCATGGGGGCGCGGATGCGCCCCCATGCACCAACTCAAAAAATTTTGTTTTATGCCACGTCGACGAGACGTTGGGAGGCGACGAGAGCCTGCTCAATCTCTTCACCAAGAGTGGGATTCCAAACCTGCTTGGCATCTACCCAGCGCGTATGGAGCAGCGACAATAACTGGCGCTGGTCCTCGGTCGATAGTAGGTTCAGATCGACCAGCGACTCGGGATGGCCCGGATAAGTAATGGTGAGCACAAAGTTGTCAATGCGAATAGTGGCCTGACCGTTGAGCCGATAGGTGTGCGAGGAGCCCAGCTTACGGCAGAATGAGATGCCTCCCAGGCAACCTATGAGGATAAACGAGACAGCAACAATACTGACAACGATACCGGCTAGACTCAGGATGAGCGCCAGCCCGGTGGTGATAACCATCAGGACAGGTGAGGGGATGTGCATCGTCCAACCAACCAGGATAGCGGGAACCAGGCCGACGAGCGCGGTAACAAAGCACCAGAAGGCGCTATTCATAATCCAGAAGATGCTCTTCATGTTTTCCGCGGAAAGATCACGCACGGTGACGGTATCATTGCCCTCAAAGGTCACCATGCCCGCTGTACGCCCAGCGCGCAACGCGTACAGGAAACGCACGACCAGAACACTCCCTAAGATTGAGATAAAAGAGATAAACCAGGAGAGAGCTACCAGCGCGTCTTGCCATTTTAGGTAGAGCGTGAATTTGTGTACATAGGTCGTCCATAAAGCCGCGCCACAGCAAACACCCACGATGGCTGTCACAATGAGTGCGAGGAAAAATAACCAGCCCAACCTGCGGATGCGTAGGTATTGTCCTTGCGCTAAATCAAAACGATATGTATCTTTTACTGGTTGTAGCATAACTCTCCCCCGATGTACATTGATGATATCTAAATACGGTCCTCTTCAAATGCTCAGATCCCGTTTATCTAGTTGTTCTCTATGCTTTAACGATTCAGACCATGTCAATAGTGACAAAAAATAACCAGATTTCACTGTTTTGAATCATGTCTGTCCAAATGATGTTCTGGTAACACACTATTCCCATCATATTAGTACGAACGAACAGGCCTTTAGTTTCTAAAGAACATGTATCATCGTTTGTCATATTATGTCCAAAAAGCTAAGCCAGGGATGATTTTGTCTTAATAAGCCAGGAATGATTTTGTCTTAATAAGAGTGGAAGCAACACCGTGAGCAGGTGCGAATGCACCTGCTCACGGTGTTGCTTCCACTCTTATTCATGTATTGAGCGCCGTAGGCGCGTATCGTCAGGGGCCGAAGGCACGAAACCACCACATGCTATATACCAATACACACCACTAACGCGTATTAGTTCGCAGATCATCAAAAAGAATCGTCTGCAGATAGCGCTCAGCAGCGCTAGGAAAAACAGTCACAATAACCTTGCCGCGATTTTCTTCTTTACGGGCTTCCTGAAGGGCGGCCCAGGCGACGGCCCCGCTGCTAATACCGACTGAGAGGCCCTCTCCTTTAATAATCTGAATGGCCGTCTCGACCGCATCATGATCGCTTACCGGGATGACGCGATCGATGAGATCCACGCGCAGGGTATCGGGGATAAAACCAGAACCCAGTCCTTCGATGCGATGCGGACCCGGCCGTCCGCCCGAAAGCACGGCGCAGGTCGCTGGTTCAACGGCCACAACCTCCAGCTCAGGCTTACGGGCACGTAGCCCCTCCGCCACGCCGGTCAGGGTACCACCGGTACCCACGCCGATCACCACCATATCGACGGTTCCGGCCGTCTGCTCCCAGATTTCGACCGCGGTTCCCTCACGATGAGCACGGGGATTGGCCTGATTGTAGAATTGCTGAGGATACCATGTGTTGGGGAGTGTTGTACGCAGTTCGATGATCTTGTTGATGGCTCCGCGCATACCCTGGGCGGCCGGGGTCAGCATGATTTCGGCCCCAAATCGCTGCAACAGGTGACGCCGCTCAGGGCTAATCGTATCTGGCATGGTAAGAATGCACCGATAACCACGGGCGGCTGCGATGACCGCTAGCGAGATACCCATATTCCCACTGGTCGGCTCGATGATCGTACTGCCAGGGCGCAACAGACCCTGCTGTTCAGCTTCGCAGATCATTTGCAGAGCTACACGATCCTTTGAACTGCCGCCGGGGCTAAACATCTCCAGCTTAGCCAGAATCTTTGCCACCACGCCGGTTGGCTCACCCGAGGCCGTTTCTTCAGCGGCAAAACGTCTTAATTCTACGAGAGGAGTACGGCCAACTAATTCAGTAGCATTTTTCGCCCAATGGACCATAAATATGTGCCAGCCTTCTTTCTACAGAATTACTCCTCCGGTAGTAAAGCGCGAATAATACTGACCAGTTCTTGCATGTTAAAGGGTTTACGGAGGAGAATGCCAGCCTGTAATCCCATACGATGTAGTTCCCAGTCGTAGCTCCCGGAAATAACAATGATTGGCGTGTTTTTGGTGTTGCTATGACCACGCAAATATTTGTAGAGCGATCCACCATCAAGCCCTGGTAAGCCTACATCTAATAGGACCAGGTCAGCCCCCGCGTAGGGCAACTGGTCCTTCGCTGTTTGCCCATCTGAATAAATATGCACCCGCCACTGACCGAAAAGCTTTAAGGCATTACAGAACATATCGGTCAAGCGTGGATCATCCTCAACGATAGCAATCAGTTTCTGCTCTTCCAACGCATCAGCCACGTGCTATCATCCCCCTTCACATATACATCACATACACCACATCTTTACACCTCACCTCACCGCTCTCCTACCAGTCTTCAGACATACAAGGCCACGATTAATCTTGTCTGCTTCCAATCGTGTTCCTTGCCTTATCGGTATCTCTTCTGCACGTATACAGCCAGGGTATGCGCGCATACGCCTCCTCCTCACAGAGAAGTTCAATGGTCGAAATTTGAATTAAATATAGTACATGGTCTCTTCAGGACTACCTGTACGGTGCTTCTGAGCCAATTCCTCAATTGTGGTCGCGGTCAAGATCTGCTGTGTCAGGGTGTCGATCTGCTGCCAGACGTCTCGCAAGGCGCAGCCGGGAGAAAGCTTGCAAAAATCTGGCGTGGGCAAACATTCCATAGGCGGAACGTATCCTTCAAGGGCTTGCATCACCTGTGCCATCGTAATCTGGCTCGGCGCTTTGGCGAGCATATGACCACCCTTTGGACCACGCACGCTCTTCACCAATCCTTCTTTACGTAACACCATGAGGATCTGATCGAGATATTGCTCTGGAATATGCTGCCGATTCGCAATATCCGCGCTTTCAATCGGCCCTTGCCCGTAGTACGCAGCCATGTCGAGCATCGCTCGTAGACCATAGTCTCCCTTCATTGTTAACTTCATCGTTGGGACCTTTCTTCTGGGCAAAGTGACTGAATCTAGTTATCTTTCTATCTAGTGTTTAGGATATATCAGTAGAGAATGCATGTCAATGATTTTCAGCGCTATCCAGCGCTAAACTTGACTAAATTGGTAAACTTTCTAGTGTGGCCTTCTTATTATTCTATTTGCCGGGCTTCCGGGTCGAACCTTGATTACCATATAACTTCACATAATGTACAGCTTAATATGAGATAAGCACAGGCGAAATTGATTAAATTCTGCTGAGAATGGGGGTAAAGAGAAACGTCAGGCTTGCAGGTCCACACATACATATCTATAATGAACCATAGAAACACAGGCACAATTCTTCCATTATTGATGCCTGCCTGTGTTATTCGATGGATTACCAGGAGACAAAACTATGCAGCAAGGCAGTACCTGGCAGGCAAACCAGGAACATCAGCCACAGTTAAAAGTTCTTGTTGTTGACGATGAGGATAACATTATTGAACTCATTCGCCTCGGACTACGCTATGAGGGCTTCCAGGTGGAGGTAGCCTCTGACGGCGAACAGGGCATCGCGCTGGCGCAACGCATCGATCCGGACCTGGTGATCCTGGATGTGATGATGCCCGGTATCGATGGACTGGAGGTTTGCCGCCGTCTCCGTGGCAATCCAACAACACGCGATGTACCTATTTTGATGCTGACAGCTAAAGATGAGGTAGGAGATCGTATTTTAGGTTTGCAGACCGGCGCCGATGATTATCTGACCAAACCCTTTGACTTTTACGAGTTATTAGAACGCATTAAAGCGATATTGCGTCGTCAGAGCCGTGCCAAATCGGCGCCAGGAGATATGAAGGGCGCGGATGCCGATCAGCTTCTGCAGTGCGGCGACCTGATCATGAATACGGCGACGCGCGAGGTGACCCGCAATGGTCAGATGATCGAGTTGACGGCCACAGAGTATAACCTCTTGCAGTTGTTTATGACCCATCCACGCCAGGTTCTGGATCGGCAAACCATCTTGAACCGGGTGTGGGGCTACGATTTCCTGGGCGAAACAAATATTATCGAGGTCTATGTACGCTACTTGCGCGAAAAAATTGAAGATACACCCAGCTCACCACGTTTGATTGTGACTGTACGCGGTGTGGGTTACGTTCTTAAGTGCTGACGCGTTTTTAGCAGCGTTGAAATACCTGTCTGTCTATTCGTCAAGCGGAGTATCACTACCATGTCAGAGCAAAAAGCCACGGGGTGGCAAGAAGGGTTGACAAACCGATTGTATCAATTAAAGACACGGTTTGCTCCCCCACAATCACGAGGGGATCTCTACCTGCTGGGTCCGTCAACCAATAAAGAGGAGATCACACAACCTCTCGCGGGAACTCCTGCGAATCTGGGTGATGGCAATAATCGTAAGGATGCCCCTTCATGGTTGCGCATGTTCTTTAGTCTGCAGGTCCAACTGACGTTTGTATTTGCTCTGCTCTTGATCCTCCTGGTGGCCTTTGCCGGCCTCCTGCTTGGCAAACAGGTTTCGACGGCCTATGAGATGATCGTGATGCTGGTCCTGGTGGTTGCAGGGACCGTGATGGCGTACGCACTTACGTCTCTGTTGCTGCGCCCACTGGGACAGGTAACCGATGCGGCTCAGGCCATTGCTATGGGCGACCTGGCCCAGAGCCAACGCTTACCTTTACGCCTCCCACCACAGGATGAGGTGGATCGCCTGGCTGGCAGTTTGAGCATTATGGTGACTCGCCTGGAGACAGCCGAAAATATGCAACGCGCCTCTCAGGAGCGCTTTCGCCAGTTCTTTTCAGATGCCTCCCATCAACTGCGCACCCCTCTAACTTCCATTCGCGGCTTTACGGAGCTCTTGATGCGCGGCGCCAAGGATGATCCCGAGACTTCACAACGTATCCTTAAACGTATGAAGAACGAATCGGAACGCATGACGCTGCTCATTAATGATCTGCTGACACTGGCCCGCCTGGATGATACCCATCCGCTGAAACTTCAGTACGTCGATATGATCGATATAGCGATCCAGAGTATCGAACAAACAAAGTCTCGCGCCAACGATGAACGTAAGATTCGCCTGCAACTGGTTTCAGATGATAAACTGGGGGTCCAGGCCGATAAGGAGCGTATCAAACAGCTGCTGTTTATCCTGCTGGATAACGCATTAAAATATGGCCTCCCTGCTCCCCAGGGCGAGATTACGCTGAAGCTGGATAAGCAGCAGGGACAGGTCATGATTAGCGTAATCGATAACGGCGATGGTATCGCCAGTGAGGATCTGGAACATATCTTTGAGGAGTTCTATCGTGGCCGCCATCGTTCGTCGACCAATTCCAGTTCTACCACTCCCGTCATTGGTACCGGCCTCGGCCTGACAATCGCTTCCGCCATTGTGCGCGCGCATAACGGCGCCATCACCGCCTGTAGCGAGCCCGGCAATACTGAATTCAAAGTACTTTTACCATGTGCAGACTAGTCTAGCGCAGAATTCAATTCCAAGCTCAACTACGCATTTTTCCCATACAGATTGACCATCGCTGGTTTACCATGATACACTGCCTGAAGTAAAAAAAAGGGTATTATGGTTGTAGGAACAATGACACTTATAGCCACCCGGATAAAGGTAAGATATCGCTATGTGGACCTCTACAATGGACCTCGACCAGAAAAAGGTTCTGCTGACGCAGATTCTGGGTCGTTTTTATCCTAATATTTATTTTTCATCGTATTCACCATTACAAGTCCAAAATTCACCACGCCAATCTCTGCCCGAGAGTAGCTGGGTGCGAGTACGCAATCGCCTTTCCGGCATCTGTGGCAGCGATCTCCATCTGCTTTATCGAGGAGGCAGCAATCAGCGGGTCGCGGCCGCTGCCAGGCCAGCTCAGAAGCAGTTCTACCCCGGCCATGAAGTGGTGGGCGAGGTGATTGAGATCGGTACTGATGTGCAGCAGGTGAACGTGGGCGACCGGGTCGCGCTGCAGTGGCGGCCCAATTGTGTGACCGCAGGTGTTCAGCCGCTGTGCGATGCCTGCTCTGGCGGCAATTATAACCTTTGCGATCATGGTTCGTTCCTGGCTCCCCAACCCCTGGGCGGAGGATGGAGCGAGGAGATGCTGCTGCATGAGCAACAGTTGTTTCGCGTGCCCGGCGGTCTGACCGATGAGCAGGCCGTGATGCTGGAACCTGTAGCGGTGGCCCTGCACGCGGTCCTGCGCCACCTCCCTCGTCCCGGCGACCGTGTGTTGATTATTGGCGCGGGAACGGTCGGCCTGCTGGTGCAGCAGATCGTACGCGCCCTGGTGCCACAATGCGAGGTCAGCGTGCTGGCTCGCTATACGTTCCAGGTTGAGCAGGCTACACGCCTGGGCGCGGCCCATATCATCTACCCACGCGATGCTTATGAGGGCGTACAACATGCCACCAATGCGAAGCTCTATAACGGCATGTTCGGCAATAAGACGCTACAGGGCGGCTACGATGTGATCTATGATACTGTGGGCCAGAAGCGCGGTCTGTTCCAGCGCAATACGCTGCACCATGCCCTGCGCTGGATTCGTCCGCGCGGTACCATCGTCCTGGTTGGCTTGAGCCTGGAGCCGATGAGTATCGATCTGACACCGCTCTGGCAGCATGAGATCTCTCTGCTGGGGAGCCTGCATCACGGCACCGAATACTGGCCCGTGGGCAGTCACGACCAGACCTCAACTTTCCGCGTAGCCTGCGAACTGATGCAGCAGCGTCGTATTACTCCTGAGCAATTGATTACCCATCATTTCGCCCTGGATAACTATCAAAATGCACTGTCAACCGCGTACAGGAAGGCGGATAGCCGGGCCATTAAGGTCGTGTTCGATTATTCGCTGCTACCTGCCTCGGTGGTCCCTAATGTACGAGCTTCGGCTCCGCGCATTCGTCGTCAATCCACCATTAACTTTATGGAAGAGTACGATGATGCCGACGAGCAGCCAGCACGCACTTCAGGTAAACTGGGCGATCAAAAGCAGGATATCCCCTCGGCACGGCCATATACCAAAGAGCTGGCGAAATCACCCCGCCAGGATAAAGCCGATGATGAGTTTGATGATGACGATACCGCGACCGCCATCCCGGCTATTGGCAAGCATTACACTGGTCACCTGCGTCCCTATGTGCCACAGTCTCAGATGCAGGGAACGGGGAAGCAGGCCGAACAGCAACACAATGAGTCCATCCCCATACCAGCCAATTCACAGCATCCAGGCAACCAGGAAGAGATGGAGGCGGAAACACAACGCATTCCTCAGGTGTCGCTGATACCCCATACCGAGGCTAACCTTAACCTGGACTCTGACGCGACAACGTTGATCTCCCGCGCCTCTTTGTCTTCCTCAGAGATCGAAGATGACACACCCGATCATCCTGCTGAAGCCGATACTGATGGTACTTCCGGACATGATGATACAACACCAGAAGTACTGCACACACCGGGAGAACCTCAAGAGCTTTCAGCAGCAGACAACACGGACCTAACCGAGCCTGAAGTAAGCGATATAGAGCATCCAGCTGCCTCGGTGCTCAATGAGGGTGAGGCCGCTCAAGACAATCAAGACAATATAGCCATCCCGGTAGATACGGTCGCCGATGAAGAGATACCCGCGGAGGTCTCCCGCTATGAAGATCAGCTTGCAATTCCTGTTGAGAAACACTATTCTGATACGGATGTCGATCCAGAGCAGGCGATCATTGAAACCGAGCAGGTGCCGAACGCTGCCGTGCTAACGGCGGATGAGCCGGATACAGAAGTAGCCACTGAGCACGCTACAGACCCGTCGACCACTGTTGATCCTGACAACACCCGGTCCACCACTGAGAAGGATGCACATGAACTGCCTGAAACCGAGCATGTACCTACGGTGAATGGGGAAGAGGCACCGGCTATAGCTGAAGAGCCCGGTACCATCGCACCAGATCAATCAGCCGAAATACCTGCGCCGCCTCCAGGCATCCATACCGGTGAGGCATCCGTTGAAGAACATTCCGCTGAAAACACAGCGACTATCCTTGATGCTGATGCGTTACAACAAGTAGAAGGACGACAAACAAAACGTGTACAACAAAGGTCACGCAATCGGAAAAAGAAAGCAGGCAGTCGCTAAGGGCGATTAAAAGGATTATAAAGAATGTCTGATCATACATCGCCATTCGACTCATCGAATGGCGATACGCCACAACATAAAGGATTCAATCCTCAACCAGGGGGTGAACGTAACGCGCCAGCCTGGAATATACCTTCCCACGCGGGTATACCACCGACTCCACCGCGTTCTCCCATGCAACCACTGCACCTGCCGGCTCGCCCTGCGCCTTCCTCCGAAGGCTTATCGGCCCCGCGGCGGCCGTCACTATCCGGGGCCCCGTCATCTGCTGGCTTCTTTTCATATCAGCAGGCTCCAATGCAAGCACCTGAAAGACACGACTTGTCTGCTAATGCTGTCAACCCATTACCCCTACAGAACGCGCCCACAGGCAAACGGCGCAACGGTCGTAGGCGGATCAATCCATTGCTGGCAGTGGGACTGGTTCTGGTTGCGCTGCTGGTGATCGCCGGTGGTATTCTGGGACAACGCTTCCTGCCAGCTCATATAGCGGGCATCATAAATAGCAGCGGGGGTAATGGACAGGCTAATAGTGGAAGCTTTGTAGCACCCCCATTGAGTAGCCAGCAAATCGATAACCTGCGCCACCTGACCGATCATATGAAGGAGCAGCAGCTGGCCTATCTCTATGTCTCACGCATGTCCCTCGATGAGGAGATCGGCCAGATCATGATGGTTGAGTATTCTGAGGATTCCTACTCGCCATCATTAGATACTATGATCCATGATCTCCATGCTGGTGGCGTCATCATGTATCAACGCCAGATCAATACGCTGGAGCAGACCAAAGCAGATACCACGCATATGCAACAGCGAGCCCTGACGCCTCTGCTAATATCCACCGATGAGGAAGGCTGGAACGTCCATCGCCTGACCAATATTTATCCTCCACGCCTCTCAGCCAAGGATATTCACGATAGCAAGAGCACAACGGTGGCCGCCAACGAGGGAACAAAGGTTGCCCACGATCTACTCTCACTTGGCATCAATACTAATTTTGCGCCCGATGTGGATGTCTCGACGGATGATGGCTACATCGGTTGGGATGCACGCTCCTTTGGCAGCACACCAGATGATGTGATCAAATATGTCAGCCCCTACACCAAAGCCATGCAAACGGGCGGCGTAATCGCTACCATGAAGCATTTTCCCGGCCTGGGCGGGGCCCCAAAAACAACCGATCCACACGCCGTCTTTGTAACCGTCAATCATACGAAAGATCAGGTATATAAAATCGATCTGGCTCCCTTCCAGTACTTTATCCATGCCGATGACAAAATGGAACAACCTGGTATCATTATGTCTACCGATGTACTGGTCCCCTCGATCGATCCGACATATATCGCCGAGCTCTCACCGACATTCATGACCCAGATCTTACGTAAAGAGATGGGTTATCAAGGGGTCGCGGTCACGGATGCGCTAACCATGCTAGGCGTGCAGGTCAATGGCCAGCACCTCGACCTGGGTACGGCTGGCGTGATGGCCCTCAAAGCTGGTAACGATCTCTTGCTTGGCGCGGGCGATCCCGCCAGCATGAGAAGTATGGTTGACGCCATCAAGACCGCACTTAACAACGGCACGCTCTCGAAGTCGCGCCTGGATGAAGCCGCGACCAGGGTCATAGCCCTCAAAATGCAGCGCCACCTGCTTCCCGACACCCCACCATCCTCCAATCCCTAAAGTTTGCGCGCTACAAAGGGGCTCATTTACGGCAATGAACCCCTTTGTAGCCGCTCAATAATATCTTTCAGGCGGCGCGTCTCTGAGGCGTGCTGCTCACGCATCTGGACCATCGCTTGCGTCATCTCTTCCTGCATGCGCTCCATACGATCCTTCATATGCAGGATCGCTTCCACACCGGCCAGGTTAACCCCCAGGTCACGCATCAGGCTGCGGATATGGATGACGCGCTCAATATCACGATCCGAATAGAGCCGTGGACTATGCGGGCTAGTGCCTTTACGGGCGGGTGCAATCAACCCCAGACGCTCATAGTGACGTAAGGTTTGCTCGTGCACTTCGGCCCGTTGGGCAGCAACGCTGATAATATACCAGGCACCATTACCGTCCTCAGGCATTTCTTCTCACTCTCCTTTGTTGCTTTAGGAATGTGCTTCAACGCCTCGACTACGCGCCAGTTTTTCAAACAGTTCTCGCTCCTCCGATGAGAGGTGCATGGGCAACACAACCTTGACCTGAGCATAGAGGTTGCCATTCCCCTCTCCACGCAAGCGTGGCATGCCTTTACCGGTCAGGCGGAACTGCCGATCATTCTGCGTTTCCGATGGGATGGTGAGTAAGAGCTTACGACCATCTGGCGTGGGAACCGCGACCTCGCCGCCGAGCATGGCTTTGACCAGGTCGACATTAACCGGCACGTACAGATCGTCTCCCTTACGCTCAAAAACGCTATCGGGCTTCACGCTGATGACCAAAAAGAGGTCGCCACGCGGTCCACCACCGATGCCGGGCTGGCCCTCACCCGCCACACGGATTTTAGAGCCATTATCAACCCCGGCCGGAATCTTTACCTGGATACGTTTGTTCCTGGGAACCTGCCCCTGTCCCGAGCAGGTTGAGCAGACCCGGTTGTTGACCTCGCCGGTTCCATGACAGGTGGGACAGATCTCGGTGGACTGGATGCTGAAGGTACGCGAACCACCCATGTAGGCTTCTTGCAGGGTCACTTCAACCGGCTGTTCGATATTGTCGCCCGCGCGCCGACGCAGATCCTCGCGCATACCGTTGGCGCCAGAGGCACGTGCTCCGCCCATTCCGCTACGGCCGAAAAGAGCTTCAAAGAAATCCGAGAAGCCGCTGGCGCCACCACCATCGAAATCGAAGGGATTGCGCCCACCGCCACCACCATAGGTATACGTGCGGCGCGTTCCACCCGGGAAGCCAGAACCGAACTGTTCCTGCCAGTTCGGGCCCAGTGTGTCGTAGCGCTTACGCTTATCGGCATCCGAGAGTACCTCGTAAGCCTCATTGATCTCTTTAAATCTCTCTTCAGCCTTTTTATCACCGGGGTTTACGTCAGGATGATACTTACGAGCCAGTTTACGGAAGGCTTTTTTGATGTCATCCGAGCTCGCACCTCGCGCCACACCCAATATTTTGTAATAATCTTTATAATCCATATCCCAGCCCTCTTACAGAATATTGTAAACGAGGCACGATCGTACCTCCATCAACACGACCATGGGAGCTTCTTACTTGTTACTACCAACGCTTACTTTGACACGGGCGGGGCGCAGAGTTTCTTCACCGATGGTGTAGCCTTTACGCAACTCTTCTATGATGGTCCCATCGGGCTGATCGCTATCCTCAACCGCTTCTACGGCCTCGTGCAGGTAAGGATTGAACGACTCACCCACGGTAGGGACGGCGTTGAGCCCTTCACCTCGTAGTACTTCATTCATCTGCCACTGGAGCATGTGCAGCGTATGTTGCAACTGCGTCTTGTCCATGGTCTCTTCATACACCAGGGCTCGCTCAACGTTGTCCAACACCTCTAATAGCTTATTGAAGACCGCCTTTTTCTGATAGAGAACACGATCAGCTACCAGGCGCTCCTGGCGCTTGCGGAAGTTTTCCCAGTCGGCACGCTCGCGCACATACTTGTTCCAGTTCTCCGCCGCCTCTTTCTTCGCCTGGGCGAGCTGGGCCTCCAGGTCAGCAATGCGCTGCTCCGCATTCTGATCTCCTCCATGATTGTTCTGTTGATCTATCTTATTCGCCTGTTCAGCGGCTCTATCCTGCTGCTCTTCCATTGCGTTTGAATCGCTCCTTACTTACTATGTTTATCTCATTTTGACATAGGGATATAACAAGCTTTACTGCCCTTACAGTATAAAACTTGAGCCACACACTGTCAAGTTTTATAACAATGTGTCTGACTCTCATGATCATCGCCTGCGGTTGGTATGTGTTTTCGCACTTCCGGTGCTCAATGTACCCTGTATTAATCATCTACCATTTCAAGCCATTCTTCGGACCAGAGGGCGCCACGGGTGAGGAGGATAGGGCCCATCAGCGTGTCCTGCTGGATATTGATGCGCTCCCATTTCCACAGTTCGAGTACGGCAATAAAGGTGACAATGATCACCAGGCGCGAGGTTTCGTGCTCGAGGATTTCAGAGAGTTGAATGCTCGCCCGCTCTGTGAGGCGGTCGCGGATCTCGTTGATGCGTTCGCTTACACGCACACGGGCCGTTGGCATCAGTTCTGTTCCCCCAACGGGCTCTTTGCCTTTGAGCTCTAGCAGGCGTTGAAATGAGCGCGTGAGCATCTGTGCCTCCAGTCCCGTCAGGGTAGGCGGTGTCCAGGCCAGTTGTGCTTCGATTCCCGCCAGCAGGCTTGAGCGGCTATACGTCTGCAGACCCTGCTCTTCACGCTCCCGCAGAATACGGGCGATGTCTTTGGCCAGCTTATATTCGGCCAGGTGCTGCTGCAGTTCATTGACCAGGGCTACACCATCGCTCTCGGCGGCCTGCTGCTCACGCGGCGCCTGTGGTAATAGACTCTGCGATTTGATGAAGAGCAAGCGCGCGGCAATCGAGATGAAAGCCGCCATATTAGCCAGCGGAAGCGCGTTCTGCTCCTCCCAGCTATGGATCTGCTCCAGATATTGATCGGTGACGGCGACCAGCGAGATGGTAGTGATCTCCATCTGCCGCTTCTCGATCAGGTGGAGCAACAGATCAAGGGGGCCCTCAAACACTGGCAGGTGGACGACGTAGCGGTCCTGGCGCTCTGGCTGTTCCCCCATCAGGACAACTGTTCCACTGGTGGCTCGCTCTGCTGACATCAGGATACCTCGTCGACCATGTGGAGCTCCGCCGCTGGTCCATGGGGATGGTGATGGGTGCGAATATAGAGGACAGCCCGCTCTGATAGACCGGCAGCCGCGGCCAGCAGCGCGCCTACCTCAGCATGATGCCAGGCATAGCTGAGCGAGCGGCGCCAGCGCGGACCCCGATCGTGCTCAATCTCTCCAGGCGGCAAGACGCTACGCCGCAGGAGTTCCGGCAGCAGGCGTTTCCCCAGCACAATCGTTGGGCGTGTCCAGAAAGGGACGCGTCCCTCGGCCTTGCCAACATCATGCAGCAAAGCGGCCGCCAGCATATCCCGCTCCTGGCACCCTCGCTCTTGCAGACCCCGGCAGACGCGCAGGCTATGCTGCTGATCCGCTACTGTCATGGTACGAAACAGGGCCTGGGCTGACTTCGGTAGCCAGAGCTCGACCTCAGCATAGTCAGAGGCGCGCAGGGGCCGCTCAAAACCGAGCTGCTGGCGTACCTGCCGCAAACGATAGTGTATGGTTGTCATCAATGATGTGTCGTGCATATCTTCAGTTTACCACTGGAGGCTCCCCCTAGTGGGGATAGACAAAGTACTGAACCAGTGACGCTCCCGCCGCCTGTGAAGTCAGGAACAGGGAAATATTTCGAATATCAGAGGCCAGGTTCAAAATATCAGCCATGCCCACAAACTGGCCTATAAACGGCAGGAAAAAAAACACAATTAAAAGAATAAAGGGCCCATAAGCGGCCGAACGCGAAAACTGGACCGCCTGCTTGCTTGGTAACAGTGTATAGACGATCTGATATCCATCCAGTGGATAGAGAGGAATGATATTTAAGATGGCCAGGCCCACATTCACGGTGGCGAACGCCGTCAACAACTTCATCACAAAGTTGAGCGCGATATTGCCACCAACAACCGGGATGAGCAAACGTGTCAGGGCGGCGACAGCCAGTCCAACGATCAGGCTAAAGATAGGGCCTGCGCAGGCGACCAGCAATACGCCTGTATTGGCGCCCACCTTCATCTTCCAGGGATCGGGCTTGACCGGACGTCCCCAGCCCAGCCCGGCGTACGATAGAAAGGCGAGGATTATACACAGCAATGTACCAACCGGATCAATGTGCGAGCCGAGTCTCCAGCTCTTGCGCTCCAGCGTGCCCGACGAATGATCCCCCAGCCATGATGCCATCTGGGCATGAGCCCACTCATGCAAAATAATCGCTCCTAGAAAAGAGAGAATTATCATTAACGATAAAATTACGTCTATCATTCACTCACTCGTTCTTTCAAGCTAGCAGGTCGATTTCCATACCTTCGCAAGCGGAACGCGTCCGTGCAAAATGGACTCTGGCTTCCGCTTCCATCATATCCAATTGGTTATCATCGTATGTCGGTTCGTGGTGAAACAGGATCAGCTCTTTGACGTGCGCCAGGCGCGCAACCTCGGTCGCCATCAGGACGGTACTATGACCAAAGCCTTGCTTCTCTTTCTGATAATCAGTGGTCGTGTACTGCGCGTCGTGAATCAGCACATCAGCCCCTTCAATGAAATCGAGCAGGTTTTGTTCGATCCCATCACTCCACTCAACATCGGTCGCATACACGACAGCACGCCCTTTATACTCTATACGATAAATAATAGCACCATTTAAAGGATGACTGGTAGTAAAACGAGCCAGCACCCGGGGCCCATCCGCCGACTGTCCTGACGCGGTGCGCGCCCCAAGGGTCACCCCTGGCTCTAACTCGCTCCCCGACCAGCTGATGCATTGATCGTCTACAATGGTGTGAAATGTACGCCTGGATGGCAACTGGCGTACATCTACCGGGAAATAAGGCGGGGACATAAGCGGCACGATCAGATCTTCAATTTTATGCCCGGCAAGCTGAGGGCCAAAGAGATGGAGGTTGGTGCGGGCATCAAAGAGAGGCGAGAAAAAGGGGAAGCCGATCAGGTGATCACCATGCCCATGGGTAATAAACAGGGCTACATCACATGTTGCTTGCGGTTTGGTACGCTGCAACAGAGCAGACCCCAGGCCGATGATACCACTGCCAGCATCAAAAATAAGTGTATGCCCCCCCACCTGAATCTCAACACAGGATGTATTTCCTCCATGGCGCAGCGTGTGGGGACCAGGAGTTGGATAGCTTCCACGTACTCCCCAGAAGCGGATCAGAAAGTGTGATTCCTCGACATTGGCCATATTATCTACTGCTCCTACGCAATCTGGTGTTTGTGATCGATGGCATGCATGCTATTCATTGAAATGAGCGCAGGCGCCCGGGAGGCCAGCATGTCCCCTGAACTACCATGGTGCAACTGCTGCGTGATGTACGCTCAAGCGGCGTTTACGATTTCGCAATTCACCATATTATAACGTGTGGCGAAAATATTGAAAAGGTTGCTTCTGATGAGTTTGAAACGATTGGACAAGTTCATCCGTGGAATTATTATTAAGCCAGAGTTAAATAACACATCGATATACGTGAAATATCTATGGCAATCCAATTCATCAACTATACGTAATATCATAATCTAAGTGTATTATTACGTATAGATATACTGGAGGATTAGTAATGGCCTCTACCCAACCGGCATCCGGGCAATCATCCGGCCAGAACGCCAAAGATAAGGCTCGTGAAATGGCTTCTGATGCCAATCAGACCATTCACTCGGGCACGAAAGATGGCAAAAATTTTGTCAAAAAGTTTTACCATGATTGGTCTCTCCACCTTACGCAGGCCCTGACCTTTGGCCTGGTTACCTCAGTCATCCCACTGGGTATGCTGCTGGTGGCGATCGTTGGTCGCATTATCGGTACCATGAATACACAGGCACGGGATCAGTTTATCAAGCATTTACAGGGTATGCTACCACCACAGGTCCTACCCTCACAGATCACAGCGTCGGCGCTGCAAAAATTCTCGCAAAGCTCTGGCATCTGGATCTTCCTGAGCGTGGTGGCGGCGGTCTTCTTTGGCTCACGTCTGTTTACACTGCTGGAGGCGTGCTTCGATATCATCTATCGCGTCCCGCAACGCCCGGCCAAACAGAAAAATATCATGGCCATCATCATGGTGCTGGTGTTTATGGTCCTGACACCATTGCTGGTGCTGACATCTGTAATACCAGAGCAGCTGGTTGGTCTGCTGCAAAACTCTCCGATAAGCGCCGGTACAGCTATGATCAACAAGATAATAGGTGTTATCAGTAGCCTGATCGTCTCATTTTTACTGTTCGAGATCATCTATACCTTCATACCCAACCGCAAAGGCAGCGTTAAAAATCGTTTGCGTGCCAGCGTAGCAGGCTCAGTTACCGCCGCCATTGTGCTGCAAATCGGACTTGTTCTGTTCCCCATTTATACGCGCTCATATACCAGCGGCATCGTCAGCCAGATCGCCTTCGCGCTGATCTTCATGATCTTCTTCTACATCATCTCGCTGGTAACCTTGATCGGCGCCACCGTCAACGCCTACTTTGTAGAAAATGTCCAACCAACGCCCAACGATTTCGTCACCCGCGCCAGCCGCAGCAGTTAATCCAACCATACCAAAACGCACACGCGAAGAGGGGGAATGCGCCGGAGCGCATTCCCCCTCCCATAGGTTCGGATCTCGCGTCCGATTATCCCCCAACCCCGCGCCCGATTTCCCCTCTACGCATGAAAACCTCTCCCTATATGGTACAATGGATATTCGGAGTGCTCTCAATAAGCAACACCCTATGCCACGAGGAGTTTTTCTATCCATGCGAAAACAGGGACGGCCATCTCTCCCATCTTGTCTGCTTAGCGGAACCTTGCTTGTCTTTCTGCTGCTTGTTGAGACCGCCTGCGGCATCACAGGGAGCACATCACCCCCACCAGCTACCAATACGTTGATCAATCGATCACAGCATGCGATCCAGCAGGTAAAGTCCTATCATTTTCAGTTGACGACCGAGCATCCTGGCTCGAGCACGGACGACTCTATGCTGGTAACAAAGGCTGAGGGAGATATTGTGCTGCCGGATAAGCTTCAGGCCAAAGCCGATGGAACGGTGAATAATACCGCCATCCAGGTGCAGATCCTGGCTGTGGGAGATCGAGAGTATTATACCGACCCAGTAACCGGCGCCTGGAAGCGCACCAACGATCTGCTGGACCCACGCACCCTTTCTGATCCGCAAACAGGCGTTCCGGCGATGCTCGGCAACCTGCAACATCCAGGTCATGCCAGCGCCAGTAGCGTCGATGATCGCACCTGCTGGTACCTGGGCGGCAAACTATCTACCCTCTATCTGGCCGCAATCATCGGTGGAGATACGCCGCCCACAGGCGATGTCACCACCAATGTCTGCATCGGCCAGAGCGATTACCTGCCATATCAGATTCAGGTACAGGGGGTCGTCCTTCAGGGTGATACACCCCAGACGCTGCGCCTGTTTACGCTGTCGCAGTTCGATGAATCGGTCACCATTCAGGAGCCGAAACTATAACACCGCGTCATCGTAAGTAATGACAGCGGCCCGCATAGATAAGAGGAAAGCGAGGAAACAATCCGTGACTAGCAGGCGGTATGTCGCGCCATTGGCCCTGTTCGCGGTCTGTAGCGCGGTCTTTCTGACGGCCCTGGACCAGACGGTCGTGGTAACGGCATTGCCACAGGTCATTACCGATCTCCGCTTGCCTCCGATGCTGCTGGATCGAGCCGCCTGGGTGGTCAGCGGATACCTGCTCGGCTATGTCATCGTCATGCCGTTGATGGGACGTGTGTCGGATCTCTATGGGCGCCGCCTGATCCTCACCCTCTGCCTGGGTATCTTCGCACTGGGATCGCTGCTGTGTGGCCTGGCGCCGCAACTGGGTGAACGTGTGCCGCTGTCGTTCCTGCAGCCATTGGGGATCGATACGGGCTATCCCGGCCTCGTCTGGCTGGTGATGGCGCGCTTCCTCCAGGCCATTGGTGGTGGCGCGGTCGTCCCGGTGGCGATGGCGGTGGCGGCCGATTTCTACGGCTTCGCGCGGCGTGGCATCGTCCTGGGACTGGTCGGCATGGTTACCGAGGCTGGCGGCATGCTGGGTCCGCTCTATGGCTCATTTGTGGTCCAGCGGTGGAACTGGCCCGCCATCTTTTATATCAATCTCCCACTTGTAGCCCTGCTCCTCGCGCTGATCCTGCTATTTGTACCACCGTCCCATAGGCAACAAGATCTCCCCGCCGTTGGAACCAGGCGCATCGATTGGCCAGGGTCCCTTGTTCTGGGCGCCGCCTTGCTCTGTTTGAGTCTGGGACTGGCACAGGAAGCGACGCTCTTTACCGCCGCGCCTGGACCGGCAAGTGCCACGGGAAACGTCCATAATAATTACGCGCTGCTGGCGGCTGCCGTAGTACTGCTGGCCGCGTTTATCGCCCTGGAGCACTTTCTAGCCCGACGCAGACACTGGCCGGTTCTGGATCTGGTCCTCTTCCGCAAGACCACCTTTAGCGCCGCCGCGCTGACCAATTTCTTGATCGGGGCTGCCCTGATCATCGCCATGGTCGATATCCCCATTTTCTTTCTTACCGTCTATAATCAGGATTCGATGCAGAGCGGTTGGGCCCTGCTGCATCTGACGGCGCTGATTCCTGTGGGCGCGTTGTTGGGCGGCTGCCTCTGTCAGCGCTTAACCTGCCGTTGGACAGCGATCATAGGGTTGCTATGTGCCGCGCTGGGCTTCTGGTTGATGCATCTGTGGCCGCTGACAGTCGATTGGACCCTGATTACGGTCGGCGCGCTCAGTAGCGGCTTCGGCCTGGGACTGGTGATCGCACCGCTCAGCACGACGGCGGTCAACGCGGTAGATTCGCGCCAGCTGGGCATGGCTTCATCCGTGGTGACGATCACGCGTATGATCGGGATGATCCTGGGGCTGGCGGCCCTGACATCCTGGGGACTGGGCCGCTTCCGAGAACTGGTCGCTCTTTTCAAGGCTCCAGCTTCGGCGCCCCCATTGAGTCCGGCCTATAACGCCCTCTATTTTCGCTACATCACAGATGCCGCGCACACCGTCTATACCAGTATCTTTCTGGCCGCCGGCATCCTCTGTGTGCTGGCCTGCCTCCCGGCCCTCTGGTTGGAGGGAAAGCGGCCACGAACACCATCGGACCTGCAACATGCAGACAATACCGCTTCTGCGAACATCTCTATTCATCATACCGATCAGCCATATGTACAGGAAAGCGAGGCAAGCCGCAGCTATGGGCAGAGGAAGAAATAATCATTCCCACAACGGCTGGCATCCTCAAGACGAGGATAATTTTGTGGAGAATCGCTATATCTATGAGGATGATTATGAGGGCTACGACGATTATGAGGATTATGAGGAACCACTGCCACGCCCACGTCGCGTCCCTGGCCGAACCCATCCAGATGTTCCTCGTCGTTCGCGGGCATATCGAGATGCGCCATCCCAGCGTCCTCACCGCCAGCCACCGCAACGGATGCGCCGGGTAACACCTGTTCGCAAGCAACGTGTCTGGCCAACCCTGCTAGTGGGCTGCCTCATCGGTGTCTTACTGGTCGTTGGCGTCATGGCCCTGCTGGTCTTTCTCGGCATCAATTCGATCCAGAACAACGGCCACCTCAGCGGTCTGCCGGGACTCCCCTCAACCAAACCGTTTAAGCAGACCATCACTCAAGATGCCGGGGCGGGACCATTTACCAGCATCCAGGTTTGTGACAAGATCGGTAATGTTAGCCTGCAGGTTGATCCGGCGGCAACAACAACAAAAGTAACGGCCCTGAAAACGGTCCAGGCTAGCGACGAGACGGCCGCCACCACCCTCCTCAAGCAGGTAACGGTCGATATTCAACCACCGGCAACGACCAGCAAAGCATCCAGCTGCGCCAGCACGCAAACGACGCCGGGCACCAGCGGTACTCCCACGGCTACGGCCAACTCGAATAACGCGCTGCTGGTCAATGTGACCTTACCCAAACCGACGGATAACCAGGTCGACCTCACCATTACCCTGCCTGCGGCGTCCATTCAAACCGCCGATCATCCATCGCTGACCGTCAATGTCGAGGCCACCAGGGGCGATGTCTCGGTGGCGGGGATCAGCGGCATTCTCAAGCTCCACGATGAAACCGGCAATGTCAATGTCACCCATGCTATCATAGCCGATGGCTCTCAGATCGAGACGGGTGAGGGCAACATAAACTTCGATGGCTTCCTGTTTATGCCCACCGATACACAGGCCAACGCTCGCTATACACTGCGCAACGAGACTGGCACCATTACGGCCACACTGCCCGCCAATACCAATCTCACCCTGGACGCCAATACTAACATTGGCGCCATCCACAGTGATTTCCCCATTCCCATTACCAACAACGGCGGGCCAGTCAGTTACCATGGTCCTCTTAATCCTTCTGCCTCATCTACACCACTCGCAACTCTTGTCCTAGATGTGAGTACTGGCAGCGTTAATATTAAGAAAGCCAAACAGGTAGCAACCTGAAACGCTCACTTGTCATCATAAAGGGATCTAAGTATAATGGCACGTAAATAGAAATGAATGGAGTTTCATTCATGGATGTGGTAAACAACCCTGCAGTGCTTGGTACTCTGCAGTTTCTGACCGGTTCGCTGGCCGGCAGATCCTTTAACATTACCAGGCCCATCACGAATTTAGGGCGTGAACCTGGCAATGATATCGTTATTTCAGATCCATCTGTATCTCGTCACCATGCCCAGATCATGTGGAATGGCAGTGTCTGGTCGATCAAAAAGACTGCCGCACAGAACTCGATCACGCTAAATCAACGCGAGGTTAATCAGTCTCCCTTAAATGATCGCGACACGATTGGATTGGGGCAGGGAACAACCTTTCTGTTTCTGGTCGCCGAGAGTGCGCGCCCGACTCCACCTGTGACTGAACGCGGCTCCGCGTCCAATCAGGCGCCACCCATGGTACCGCCCGCGTACGCTAATTCAGTCAATAATCCTCCATTTCAGGCGCCTGATCCACAGCGTCCTCCGGCGCCATCCAATCAACCACCAGTGCGGCAACCGCAGGCGAATTTCGGCCCGGCCGCTTTTAATCAGGCCAATGCCTACGCACCACCACCGGCATATGGGGCGGATGACCCTATTGCTACCGCAACCCAGCGTAGCTCCCTGGATGGCACCTCCATTTCGAGAGCGCCGAGCCAGGGTATTCCCACCCTTGAGGTCAGCACCAATACCGACCAGGAAAGACATTCCTATCCCCTGACTCCGGATCGCCAGGTGTTCGATATCGGTCGCGACCCATCAAATACGATCGTCATCAATCGTCCGACGGTCTCAAGCTTCCATGCTCAGATCGTACGTGAGGGAAATCAACTGGTTCTCATCCATCCTAATCCTAAACGCGGACACACCCTGAATGGTTTAACCTTCCAGGGCCAAACCATCGGCGGACAGCAGCCATTCCGCCGCGTCCTGACGCGCGGCGATGTCTTCCGTATCAGCGACGCCAACGGTACGTTCGTTTCTTTAACCTTCAATGATGGTAGTGGACAGGTACAGGACGTAGTGCCTGAGCTACAACCCATCCAGTTGGGCGCACCCGTTATTACCTTTGGTCGCGCGCCAGATAACATGGTGGTGCTGAAACATCCACAGGTCTCCAGCCACCACGCTCGTCTGGAACAGGTGCCCGGCGGCGGCTATCGCATTATTGACCAGGGCAGCACAAACCATGTCTATGTCAATACACAGCGTATCAGCAACCAGGTTCTCAATCAGGGCGACATCATTCGCATCGGTCCATTCAAGCTCACCTATACAGGTACCATCCTCACCCAGCAGGATGAGAGCTATGGCATTCGTATCGATGCCCTGAATCTGAAAAAAGAGGGCAATAAGCATGTCGTTCTGCTCAACGACATCTCCTTTGCCATACCGCCGCGTAAATTTGTGGCCCTGGTCGGTGGCTCCGGGGCCGGCAAATCTACGCTGATGGATGCTTTGAATGGCCTGCGCCCCGCTCAGCAAGGCGTCGTGCTCTATAATGGACAGGACTACTACCGCAACCTGGCGTCCTTTAGCACCCAGTTGGGCTACGTACCCCAGGATGATATTATCCACCGTGATCTGACCGTGGAGCGCGCCCTCTACTATGCCGCACGGCTCCGCCTGCCGCAGGACTTTACGGAGCAGCAGATCCAGGAGCGCATCAATGATGTGCTGGAAGATGTGGAGATGAAGCATCGTCGCGGTTTGCTGGTCAGTAAGCTTTCGGGTGGGCAGCGCAAGCGTGTCTCGATCGCGCTCGAACTGCTGGCCAATCCCAGCGTCTTCTTCCTTGATGAGCCAACCTCGGGACTTGATCCGGGTCTGGATCGTAAGATGATGCTCCTGCTGCGTAAACTGGCCGATAAAGGGCATACCATTGTGCTGGTGACGCACGCGACGAATAATATCAACGCCTGCGACTATATCTGCTTCCTCTGTCAGGGTGGTAAGCTGGCGTACTTTGGGCCGCCCAATGATGCCAAAGCTTACTTCGGCAAGACCGATTTCGCGGAGATCTATAGCGCCCTTGAGCCTACAGACGAGAATCCCAATATTCCAGCGGAAGCGGAAGCTCGTTTCAAGCAGTCACCGGACTACGGACGCTATGTGCTGGGAACGATCCAGCAGGGACCCGCCGGCAACGCCCATCGCAGCGCCCCGGCGGCACCGATCAACCCGCCGAAACGCGGCAATCCCTTCAAACAGTTTGTACTGCTCTGTATGCGCTATATAGAGCTGATCATAAATGACCGCGTCAACCTGGCTATCCTGGTCCTGCAGGCGCCGATTATTGGCTTGCTCTTACTCGGCCTCACCGGGCACGGGGCATTTAACAGTAATAAGGTCGCGACCTGTGTGGCCCGCGTCAATATGCTGGACCCAACCTCGCATCCGACCGATAACTGCCAGGTTGTCGTCGACTTCCTGAAAACCGACCAGGGTAAGATGATGCTCCAGCAGAAGAACATGAGCGCGAATGACTATCTGAATAACGATATCCTGCCGGGATCGGGTACGGATGCGCAGAAGGTCCTCTTCATCATGTCTTTTGCCGCCATCATGTTTGGCTGTATCAATGGCTCACGCGAAATTGTGAAAGAGGCCGCCATCTACCGGCGCGAACGTTCGGTCAACCTGGGCATCGTCCCTTACCTCTTCTCCAAGATCGCGGTCCTGGGCACCTTTAGCCTGGTCCAGAGCCTGATCCTGGTCTTTATGGTCTCGATTGTTGCTCCGTACCGCAACAGCGTCTTGCTGCCGCCGTTCCTGGAGATATACGTCACCATGGCCCTGACATCGCTGGCGGGATTGATGACCGGCCTGCTCATCTCGGCCATCGTGCCCAACAATGACCGCGCCATGAGTATCGTTCCGCTGCCACTCATTCCGCAGGTCGTTTTTGCCGGCGTCATCTTCTCGCTGGACAAGCCGCCATTTCTCCAGATCCTGGGTGCGTTCTTCAGTACGCGCTGGTCAATGGCCGCCATGGGCACCACCGTCGGTCTCCATGGGGACAAACTCGACGCCGATAAATTCTCATATGTCTCAAATCTGTTCACGACCATCGATGGAAGCAACCATGGCCCGGCCGTCGCCCACCTCCTACTGTGCTGGGTAGCCCTCGCGGTCATGATTCTCATCCAGGGCGCGATCATCGCCTGGTGCCTCAAACGCAAAGACATACGGGCCTAGTCCAAAACAATAGAAGGAATCTTCACAAGAAAGAGAGCGGGCATACCAAACGCGGTGTGCCCGCTCTCTTCCATATTCCAGTATCACCCGGGTCAAACATGCTTTCGGTCTACAAAGAATAGCGTGAGAAGACAACCGCCAAAGAATGCCGCTCCAGCCAGGAGCATAGAGATATGTACACCGGGGATTGAGATGGTCCTCGCTCCTACGAGCGATCCTAAAATGGCGACGCCCAGCACGCTCCCCATCTGCCGGCCAGCATTAAGTACTGCGGAAGCGATACCCGCCCGCTTATTCGGCGCGGATTCTATGACGGCCGTCGTCATAGCCGGCATCGTAAAAGCCATGCCGAAACCGATGGCCAGTAGCATGATACTCAAAATGAGGTAGCTCGTTGATGGCTGTACCATTACCAGCATGAGCAGGCCGATACACCCCGTTGCCTGTCCAATAACCATCGGCCAGTATGGTCCCACACGCCCGCTCACCCTGCCTGAAAGCAGCGACGCGATCAGGACAACACCGGTCTCCGGCAGCAGCGCGAATCCGGTTAACAGCGGCGAATAACCACGCGCCTGCTGAAAGTAGAAGCTGATCACAAACATCTGCCCATAAAAACCGAGGTTAATAAGAAATCCGACCATATTGGCGGCGGAAAATGTTGGTACAGAGAATAACTCAAGCGGCAGCATTGGACTTGCCGCGCGCCGTTCAATAATCAGGAAGCAGACCAGGAAAAACACAAAGGCGGCGCCGGACAATAGAATAGGCCACGAGAACCAGCCCCATGCGTTGCCCTGAATGAATACGAGTGTTAGCGCGGCCAGCGCGATTATTCCTGTGAACTGGGCCCCCAGATCAAGCTCCCGCCGCGCCTGGCGCGGCGCGGATACGACATAACGCAGCGTGAGCAGCAAGGCAACTGCGGCTACAGGCACATTGACCCAGAAGATATAGCGCCAGTTCAAAACATGGATAAGTAATCCACCAAGTACAGGGCCGCAGATGGCGCCGATACCTCCAATACTTCCCCAGAAGCCAATGGCCCGGGCACGCTCTCGCTGCGTCGAAAATGTATGGTTGAGCAGAGCCAGCGAGTTAGGGACCAGCAGGGCCGCGCCAGCCCCCTGTAGCACACGCGCTCCCTGCAAGATCCACAGGCTCGGCGCCGCGCCACAGGCACATGATGCCAGAGCAAACAACACCAATCCCCACAAAAACACCTTCTTACTACCCACACGATCTCCCAGCGCGCCAGCGGTAAGCAGCAGACTGGCAAAGACAAGATTATAGCCCGCCACGGCCCATTGCAATCCTGTAACGGTTGCATTCAACTCATGCTGAATACTCGGCAAAGCGACATTCACAATGGTCGTGTCCAGGATCACCATAAAGTAGCCCAGGCAGATAGTGATCAGTGCGATCGCTTTTTCTATACCTTCCTTCTCCCCTTCACCCGCAAGCGAGCGTACTAAGGTATTCATCAAGCGTTATCTCCATTTCCATTGTTTATCAGTGAGATGAATTTAGACCTGAAGTCTTTTCAACACTGCATCCTCTAAAATATAAGGCAGAAATAGTTCATGTTTGACCGAAGTATTGGCACGTATAATAAAGATAAATAGAAAAGAAGTAGGTCTAGGGTGTTCTCAACATGGAGACTTTGCTATGACTGGTGATACCAACATCGCCTCTGTCGCGGCGTTGCTCGCGGATCCAACCCGTGTGAATATTTTGATGGCCCTTAGCGATGGTCGTGCGTTTACAGCCAATGAGCTCTCACGCCTGGCCCGTGTAGCGCCGTCTACCGCCAGCGGACATCTCGCACGCTTAGTAGATGCGGACCTCATCAACGTTGAAAAGCAGGGGCGACATCGCTTCTTTCGCATGAAGAATCCCGCTCTAACGGAAGTGCTTGAGGAACTGGCAACCTTTGCCCCGGCCCACTCCATTCATTCGCTACGCGAGGCGGAAACTGGTGAGGCAGTACGCAGAGCACGCACATGCTATAATCATGTCGCGGGCAAGCTAGGAGTGGAGATTACCCGGGCATTAATCAGGCAATCGCTGCTCATCGAACTGGAAGATGGCTATATGCTTTCCAGGGAAGGTGAACGCTGCTTCTGTGATCTCGGCATCACAGAGATACACGCCAGAAAAGGTCAACCCATTTTCGCTCCCCGCCATATCGACTGGAGCGAACGCTACTACCACTTCGCAGGAGCACCCGGAGCCGCCTTCACCAGGCGCATGTTTGAGCTCGGCTGGATCAAACGCATTGCGACCAGTCGCGCCCTCTGCGTCACCGAAACGGGACAGCAGGCCCTGCGGCAACATTTCGAACTCCAATGGTAAATAGCATTGTTTGAAGCGTATATTAGATAATATATAGTGGTACTTCTTGGCATCACCCTTGCCGCCAAACATTTCGATATGCTATTGTAGCAGTGACCCAGCATAGCTGGTGAACCAACACAAACAAGTAGGCTAGCCATGTTACTCAATAGGCGCATTATCGTAGGAATCTGTGGGGGAATTGCATCTTACAAAGCGGTTGACCTGGTCAGCAAGCTGCAACAGGCCGGCGCGATTGTAGATGTAATTATGACAGAGCACGCGGAAGAATTCGTCCGCCCACTCACATTCGCAACCATGAGCCATCGGCGCGTGTATAGCGACCTCTGGGAAGCCTCGGGGGAAGCCGCCGAGACACATATAAAACTGGCCGAAGAGGCTGAGCTGCTGGTAATTGTGCCAACAACCGCCAACACAATTGCTAAACTGGCTTACGGGCTTACAGATAGCATGCTGACAGCCGTGGCGCTGGCTACCAAAGCACCACTACTCCTGGCACCAGCGATGCACACAAACATGTATACGCATCCGGCGACACAGGCCAACCTGGCTACACTACGTGAGCGAGGCGCCTTTATCGTCGAGCCAGAAGTCGGTCGACTCGCCTCCGGCGAGATCGGCATCGGTCGCTTCCCTGAGACCACCACCCTGCTAGGTGCCATTCAACAGGTGCTGGGGCGAAAGGGCGACCTCGCGGGTCGCCGTGTGATCGTCACAGCAGGTGGAACACAGGAGCCAATCGACCCGGTACGCTATATTGGGAACCGTTCATCAGGAAAAATGGGCTATAACCTGGCGATTGAAGCACGAGATCGCGGCGCACACGTTATATTAATATCGGGACCCGTTGCATTGCCCGCTCCTTATGGCGTGGAACTGCATCAGGTTGAGACAGCGCTGCAAATGCGTGACATTGTGTACGCCCTTATTACTGATGCGGATGCTCTTATAATGAGTGCTGCCGTGGCGGATTTTCGCCCAGCTCAGGCTGCAACACAAAAAATTAAGAAAACTGACAATAAGGTTGCGGGGCAACACGAAAAAGGTGAGCTCTCGATTCATCTGGTACCCAATCCAGATATTTTAGCCGAACTCGCCGGGTTACTCGCTGATGGTGGCCATGCCGGCGCCCAACACGACGGCATATCCAGCCCACAGTTAAAGCGGCGCCTGATACGCGTTGGCTTTGCAGCCGAAACAGAACACCTTATTGAACATGGTCGGGCCAAACTACAAAAAAAGCAACTGGATATGCTGGTCGCGAACGATGTTTCGCGTTCAGATAGTGGCTTTGGCACAGACACCAATAAGGTGCTCATCTTCCATGCAAATGGTGACATGGAAGATTTGCCTGTAATGCCCAAGACCGGCGTTGCGGCGGCAATTTGGGATCGAGTTGTGCCACTGTTAGGCTAGGCCAGGCACAATAAAGTTGGGAGGACGTGGCGCTGTGATGGGAGATTTTGTTCTAGATTTAGTGGGTACGGAAAGTACGCAGGAGGAATCCATGATGGATCGTGCTGCTAGCGCTGGTTTTGAAGGCATCGCTCAGATGCTGCTTGAGCAGAAAAAGTTAATGGACGCATTAGAGGCTGAGAATCGCGAGTTGCGCAGGCAACTCGCCGATCTTCGCCGTGGTATTGGTATTGCTGTGGTAATTGAGGGTAAGACGATCCAGCTCGCAACCGAGTCTGGTTCCTCCAGCCAGTCAGGCCAGTCTCAGGCAGCCCTGCAAAGCCTGCAGGGTATGCAGAATACGCCGCCCGCATTGCCCCCCTCGGGTAGCGGCAGTGGCACCTACAATAACAATGGGCGCCAGACCAATGGTCAGCCTCAGGTAAACCTGAATGGCGACAAGCGCGACAGCAATAACAATACGCGCAGCCCGCTGGCTGACAGTTTCGTTCTTTAGGTCCGCGGCCAGGCCTACATAACCAACCAGGGGGCGCAACGCCCCCAATCTCTTTTTATAATACAGGGGAAGTTCTGGTGGTGTACAAGCCATGCGCAGTAGCGCATGGCTTGTACACCACCAGAACTTCCCCTGTATTAAGTAGTGTATGGGCGCGCGTGCGCGCGCACCCTCACACCATATCACAACCCTCTTGTATCTTCATACAAACACTGCTATTATCAAAATGAGAGTATATCCAGAACACAATTAGGATATCTCCGCCCGACAATTTCTCTCCATTACCTTGAACTGGTCTATCATAAGGAGGATTCAATGACCTGTCCTCGCTGCCACAATCCAATTGCCGATGGCGTAAAATTTTGTGGATCGTGTGGTGCACCTATTAATGGAGGCCCGGGGCCTCAAGGACCCTCGCAGCCTGGCCCCTACAACAATCCACCATCCCAGCCTGGCCCCTACAACAATCCACCATCCCAGCCGGGTGCTTATGGGAATGCTCCGCAAGGCGCGTACACACCACCCAATCAGTTTGAAGAATATACTAACAGTATGTTCGGCAACTCGGTTCCTAAAGCTGAATTGCACAATCCAAAGGGTCCATTGCGCATAGCGGACATGACCATCACGATTGACGGCGAACTGGTCCCGGTCGTTGATATCATGCTTGGCAATCAGCTATCCGTCTACTTTGAGCATCATATTCTGCTCTGGAAACATCCAGGGGTCCAGATCGGCTTTAAATCGCTCAGAGGTGCGGCACGGCGTTTCTTCGCGGGCCTGCAGGTCTTTATCAGTGAAGCCCAGGGACCTGGCAATATTTCTTTCTCACGCGATTCTGTGGGGCAGATTGTAGCACTACGCCTCCAGCATGGGCAAACGGTTGAGGTACGTGAACATCAATTCCTGGTCGCTACCAGCAACGTCGATTACAACTTCACCTTTGTTCAGGGAGCAGCTAACATTCTCTTCAGCCGTACCGGCCTCTTTATTGATCAGTTCACGGCTGTCAACGGTGAAGGCATGGTTCTCCTCCATGGCTACGGCAACGTCTTCGAGAAAATGCTTGCCCCCGGCGAAGCGATCGACGTAGAGCCCGGCGCCTGGCTCTGGAAGGACCCATCGGTCCAGATGCAGATGACCACCGTAGCAGGCTCACAGCGCGGAGGAGGTATTCTGGGGGCCATCGGTGGACTCATGGCTGGCGCATCATTCACCCTCAACCGCTTTATCGGACCCGGCCGCGTCGGCATCCAGTCCATGACCTACCATCCTCCCACCAATGAAGGATCTCCCCAGGCTGGCGGCCAGAGCAACTTCATGGGCAACATCTTTGATAACTAATGCGGCATGTGCCGCATTAGTTATCAAAAGGTTCAAGCTGTAAACGGCTGAGCTGGGATGGGGCGACTGCCCCATCCCAGCTCAGCCGTTTACAGCTTGAACCTTTTATTTCTGCCGCCGTAGGCGGCACTACATAGCAGGAGTGCTGCTCTGCCCGCCCTTATCTTTATTGATGCGCAAAATTTTGAGCATATATTGTTCTGAATTGAGATAATAAGGGTTGCGCTTGATATATTTACCCACTACCGAGATAGGATGCAGCTTCAGCATCTCCACTACCAGGCTGGGCAGCAATTTACTATGATCATAATGCATGAGAGCGATAATAGGGGCATTCTGGAAAGTAAACACAGCATCAGAGGCTGCTTCATATTTGAGGATCTGTTCTGGAGTCGCGATATCTTTAGCTAGCCAGGTCATATCTATTGATATACGTACCGCTTGCCAGCCCTCACGCAATGCCTGCGCGATAAAGGTCTGGTGCGAAGAAAGCAAGAAATAGGGATCAAACCGCTTCCCATTGGCTAGAAATGTTTCCCGCTCTTCACATAAGACAAGTTGACCGGACGTGACTAGCTCATCCACATCAACTTGCAGTTTCTCTAACTCTTCGCGTAACTCTTGTACCTGCGCCGGGGCGGCCGCGAAGAGGCATTTTTCATTGAGCGACAGACCCACACGCAGCAGGCGCGCGGTCACGCTGGGTATCTCTACCACTTTACTATAGAGCTGGCAGATATGCGAGCCAGGGGGTATACGCTCAGATTTGCCTTCAACACTAAGATCCATACCTACCTCCGCTGAAATCGCTGGTCCCTGCAGATTTTTGTGCCCTCTGTCGCTGGAGTTGGAATAAGCGAGCCGATCGATTGATCATAAAGACCACAAACCAGGCCATGAGACCAAAAATGACGACACCTCCAACAAATACCAGCAGGAGAATCAACGCTATTTTCTGCAAAGACGCATTGCTACTGAATAACGCCACGATCGGCAATGTGCCAACCAGGAGGGCAACCGGAAAAATGGTAGCCCATGAGACAATGACCCTCACTTCCTGTGCACGAGTCAAAGGCTCTTCACCGGTATAGGGGAAGAGTACACGTCGCGCGAATCTAAAGCGGGGCTGGTATTCTTGCATATTGCTACTTCTGCCCTTCCTGTTGCCGATATTGCAACCAGCGCTGTAGCATTTCCTGGGCCTGGGATAAAATATGCACTTCGTTCTGATACGTCAGGCGGCGACTGGCTTCCGGTAAGGAGAACCACTGTACAAGATCGTACTCTTGATCATGTAACGCGGTATCACCGCCCACTGCTTCCAGTAAGAAATGCCGCACCTGTTTGTGATAGCGTACCTGCTCGCGTACAAATGAATACGAGATACTCCCAACATAAGCAATCAATTGTACTTGCAAGCCTGTTTCTTCCTGTGCCTCGCGTACTGCCACCTGCTCGATGGTCTCACCTGGCTGAGGCGTCCCCTTAGGTAAGGCCCAGATACCGGCGTGGCTGCGCCCCACCAGCACTACTTCCATAGATACCATCTTATCGAATCCTTCACCGTTATATCCGGACTCGCTATGATTCTGTGTGAAGTCTCTGTCAGGAGAGAGCAGAGGAACAAGGCGAAACACAACACCACCTGCCGAATAGGCCCGCATTGTTCTATATCGCTCCATTGCTCGCGGTATACCCTCTCTAGTACCACCAAAGTGCGGCGCGAGTGCACTTATTGTGCTGTTCACAGAAAGGTGGGGATACAGGCACCTTGAGTGCTCCACCCCCTTACCCTCCACTCCCGCTTTACAGCGCGATGTACGGCCTTATCTGCTATTTGTTAGATACTACTATACAACATTTTTCGCCCCCACTGTGGCATAATTCGATATTGATTAGCCAGGATGGGGGGAAAATTCTATCTGTTCTCAGCTATCTCTAACCGGATCACGCCACCGGTGAGATGACTTCTCACTTGAGCAGATAGTAAGACGGGTTTCGAATTGTAAACCACTTACGCCACACGTCCAATTCACCGTTGAGAATTATGAGGAAGTATAACGAATGCATCAGCAAGTGTCAAGATAACGCACGGCGGATGGCTTCCAGGTTCCTAACGGGCGTTTCGGGCGCGATGGCACAGCCGGGCGCCAGCAGTAATCCTTGCCCCCCTGTCTGCTCTAACACCGCTCCAATCTCATCCTGTATCTGACCCGGCGTTCCCTGCTTGAGGGTGGTACGTTCATTGATTCCACCCATGACCGCTTTGCCACTGCGCAGACGGCCATCTCGCAGATCTGGATTCCCCTCCAGTTCGGGCGCCCAGCTGAGCGCCTGCACAGGATAGGAGGCCAGCAGGTCAAAGTAGATGTGCGAACCGCAGTTGTGCAGAATGTTGAACTTGCTGCGGCTCTTGATGGCATCCAGAAACTCAAGATCGTACTGTTCGCCGAATTCACGATACTGGTCTTGCGTGAGCAGTCCCTCACTGGCCCAGCCATTGGTGGCATAGAAGATGCCGCTCGCACCCTGCTCCAGACAGGCGATGGCATAGTTAACCAGGGTTTCGGTAATGATGCGTAAGGCGGTATGTAGCGCGCGCCGATCTTCACGAATGGTTAAGAGCACGGGTTGATTGTTGTCACCGGCCAGGTAACGAGCGACGCCAAGGGGACAGAAAATGGTCTGGACAAAATAGGCATCGTAGCCGACTTCATGGTTCACCAGTTGCAGGACACGCAGTTGCTCGCCCAGTGCCCCCTGGTCCGGCTCCTGCGGACGAATGCGCTTCCAGTCCGACGCACTCGTAATAGGTGTATATTCACAGATGGGGGGTTGAAACTTGCGGCCCGAGGATCGATACCTGGCCTTCCAGCCTTCAACCAGGTAGGAAGCCCGTGGATTTACCTTGACATAGTCCCAGTCATAGCGATTGAAGTTTTCGGCGACCGCTTCAGATAAGGATTGCACTCCCCATTCGCGCTCATAGTCGTGTCCCCATACACTGACGGGAACCCGGTCGACCTTTTCGCCACGCAGGGCTGCATCTACGCGTTCCTTTTTGTTCATTAAGCAATGCTCTCCTGTTAATCATCTAAGGCTTTAAAGCGATATCCAACTCCACGCTCGGTCAGAATATACTGTGGATGCGCGGGATCCTTCTCAAGCTTTTGACGTAAATAAGTAATATAGAGACGCAGGTAGTGCGACTCATCGCGATACTCGCGTCCCCAGACCTTTGATAGTAACGTTTCGTGTGTGAGCAGGCGGCCAGCGTTGCTGACCAGGTGATAAAGGAGCCGGTATTCGGTTGGCCGCAGGACAACTTTCTTTCCACGCACAATGACTTCACGGCGGGCAAAATCGATCGTCAGATCATCGTCAACCACGATCTCGGTCTTGCGCGATGGTGGAGCCATCAGGGAACGGCGCAGAAGCGCTCGGATACGCGATAAAAGCTCACGGGGACTGAAGGGCTTGGCGATATAGTCGTCGGCCCCCAGATCGAGGCCGCGAATGCGGTCCTGCTCGCTCTGACGCACCGTCAGCATGATCACCGGAACGGTCGAGACTTCACGAATGGCTTTGAGGGTTTCAAAACCGTCCATCTCCGGCATCATGACATCCAGCACTACCAGGTCGGGCAGATTATCGCGTAGCTCATCCAGAGCTTCTATACCGTTGCTGGCCTCGAGCACACGATAGTGCTCCAATTCTAGATTCATACGCACAAGATCGCGGATGCGCGGTTCATCGTCCACGATCAAAATAGTCATGTCACGCTGATCAAATACTTCCTGTTCCATCATCAAAAAACCACCATCGGTAACGGCGCTTTCTCCTCACGCGGCAAACTAAACGAAAAAGTTGAACCCTGACGCAGTGTACTTTCGACCCAGATGCGCCCTCCATGAGCCTCAATAATCGCTTTACAGATGTACAGACCCAGACCCGCGCCGGGCGTCGATTGGGAAAGTGGCTCTCCCACACGATGAAAACGGTCAAAAATCTGCTCCTGCTCACGCAGCGAGATCCCCATGCCAGCATCGATGATACTGACGATCACTTCTTCTCCAGTTACATAGCAGGCAACGGTAATCTCTGGCTTACCCGGCGAGTATTTCACGGCGTTATCCAGCAGATTCTGTAGCACCTCTTCGATGCGTTCGCGGTCGGCCATGACAGCTGGTAGATGCGGTGGGACCGCGAGCTCGATCTTGACCTCGGGATGTTTGGCGCGCAGACGCCGGGCCATGCTGCGAATCAGATTATCCAGGTCGAGCGTGGTGATGTCCATCTGCAATCCATGCGCCTGAATGCGCGAGGCATACAGCAGGTTTCCCACCAACTTGTTCAGGCGATCCGCCTCTTCTTCAATCGCCACCAGGCGCGAACGAAGGGTCTGGCTATCAAAGCGCGCATCGGCACGTGCCAGCGTGGATGCGTAACCTTTGATGATGGCGATCGGAGTTTGCAACTCATGCGAAATAACAGAGATAAAGGTTGAGCGTTGCTCCTCCTGCTGTAGTTCACGCGTCAGGTCATGCACGTTTAAAATGCCGTTCATAGGCTCCCCACGCGCCGAACGGACGCAAGAGACGGTGACCGCGACCGTGAAGCGTTGCCCGTCGCGAGCGCTGATGACCATCTCGCGATTGACCACTTCCTGGCCCGCGAAGGCCTGCAGGACCGCCGAGTCATGCAGGCCCAGGTCGTTGCCCTGCCGATCCTTTGGTCGCAGCACTTTAATATAGAACTGCCCCAGTACCTCTTCTTCGCGCCAGCCAGTCAGACGCTCCATGGCGGGATTGAAATCAATGATACGTAGCGCGTTATCAACCGTCAGGATACCTTCGGTGCTATATTCAAAGATAGCCGCCAGGCGTCCCTGCTCTTTTACCAGGGACTGAGAATGCAGGGCGAAGCGCAGGCTACCCGCGAGTTGAGCCGTGAACAGGTGGAGCGCCGATTGATCGGCATCTTCGTCATCACTGTAACGCTCAAAACACGAACGCCGCGTGGCCAGGCGTAAGAAATACAGAATTCCAAGTGGACCCGCTTCATCATACAGGGCCAGCGAGCAACATTCAATCCCCTGCCCCTCTACCACTTCTTCCGCCAATCCCAATTGCCTGGCAATCTCCGGTGGTATCGTCTCTACAAGGAGAGGATGCAATGTGCTCGGCTGCATGCTCTCCTGCACATAGGCCAGCAGAAACGGCACGGCATCCTTGTCTAAGTGATAAAGTGTATATTCAGCACTACTCTGTGGGTCAAACGCCTCGTTTGAAACCACAAACACACCCGATTCGCCACGCAGCAATTGTATCGCCCGACCCACCAGAACCGTCATTTGATCGAGAGGATCTTCTACGTGCTGCGGTTGGGACCAAGACATAACAGACTCCGCGGTGGAAAAACATCAACTGGTCTTTCCAGGAACGAACTATACGTTCGAAAAGCTTTTTGCATCCAGGCCATAGACTTGCCAGTACGAGGCAATGGTGTTATTGTAACACATATACGTAGAGGTGAGTAGACACATGCATTTCGACATTTTCACGCTTTTCCCCGCTATGTTTCAGGGTCCATTTACGGAGAGTATTCTGAAACGGGCACAGGAGCGAGATCTCTTGAGTATCGCTCTGCACAATATTCGCGATGTGACAACCGACCGCCACCATGTGGTCGATGATTATCCTTACGGTGGCGGGGCCGGCATGGTTATGAAGCCCGATCCCATCTTCAATGCCATTGAGGCGGTCCACCAGGGCGGACCCATTATCTATTTGACGCCCCAGGGACAGCTGTTTAATCAGCAGATCGCTCGCGAACTGGCCCAGGAACCGCGCATCACCCTTCTCTGCGGCCACTATGAGGGCATCGATGAACGTGTCTGTGAACACCTGGTAACCGATCAGATCTCTATCGGCGACTACGTATTGACCGGCGGTGAACTGGCGGCCATGATCGTTGTGGACGCCGTCAGTCGTCTGCAGCCCGGCGTGCTGACCGAGGGCTCGGCCGCCGATGAATCCCATAGCAACAACCTGCTGGAATACCCCCAGTATACGCGCCCACCCGTCTTTCGCGGCTGGGGCATCCCCGAAGTTCTACTCTCGGGCCACCACGCCAACATCGAGCGCTGGCGCCGCAAAGAAGCCATTCGCCGTACCCGCGAGCGCCGCCCGGACCTCTTCGCCAGGCTCGACCTGAGCAGCAAACAGGACAAAAAAATCCTCAAAGAATTAGACGAAGAAGCCCGTCCTGATCTTTAAGTCCAGAAGCAAAGAAGAAGCTCCCAGGACGCCATGGCACCCTGGGAGCTTCTTCTTTGCTTCTGGACTTTCTACATATCCATTTCGTCATCGTCGATGGGCGGTGGATTATGAGAGAAGCGCGAGGCCTGGTTACGCAGGAACTCATTGCGCGCCTTCTCCTCCTCCATAATGTCGTCGGCCTCATCGGCCAGGCTATGCCCATCACCTCCGCCGCGCGGACCATTATCATAGACTTCGCGCGCGCGGCCTCCATCGACCGATTGGCCGATGATACCATGCTGCTCTAGCAGGTCGATCAGGCGGGCGGCACGCGAGTAGCCAATCTTGAGCCGCCGTTGGAGCAGTGAGATCGAGGCCCGGCCCTGCTCACGCACAACATCTTCAGCCCGGTCCAGCAATTCATCCTCAAGTTCAAACTCGTCGGGATGCTCGACTTTGAGCTCCCAGCCAGGCTCAACCTGCGATTGCTCGTTGGCTGCCTGAGGGTCAACGCCCAGGGCCAACGCGTGCTGCACGATCTGCTGGCGCCAGAAATCAGCCAGGCGTTGGGCCTCATCATCGCTCAGGAACGCGCCCTGAATGCGCTCAGGGCGTCCCGCGTCGGCGGGCAGGTATAACATATCTCCACGGCCCAGTAACCGCTCAGCGCCCCCCATATCGATAATGGTGCGGGAGTCAACAGCGGAGCTGACCATGAACGAAATACGGGTCGGAATATTGGCTTTGATCAGACCCGTGATGACATCGACCGATGGACGTTGGGTGGCAACCACCAGATGAATGCCGGTGGCGCGGGCCAGTTGAGCCAGGCGACAGATCATGCCCTCAACCTCTTCCGGAGCCGCCATCATCAGGTCGGCCAACTCGTCTATGATGATAACAATGGCAGGTAGATTGTTTAGACTGGTGTCACCCTGCGTTAACTTCTGGGCGCGCAGCTTGCGGTACCCTTCCAGATTGCGCACACCTAGCTGTGAGAAAAGCCGATAGCGGCGCTCCATTTCAGCAATGGCATTTTTGAGTAAGGACACCACTTTCTCGACATCTACTACGACCGGCGAGAGCAGGTGAGGAATGCCATTGTACATGTTTAATTCCACCATCTTAGGGTCGACCATCAGTAGCCGCACGTCATCGGGTGTGGATTGCATCAGGATGCTGGCGATGATGGCGTTGATCATCACGCTCTTACCGGCTCCGGTGGCGCCCGCGATCAACAGGTGAGGCATCTTGGCCAGGTCACCCACCCTGACCTGGCCCGCGACGTCTTTGCCCAGGCCAATCGAGAGCTTGGATTTGGCTTTGGCGGCCTGGAACTCTTTGCTCTCCAGTACCTCACGCAACATGACTAGCCGGCTATTCTTGTTGGGAATCTCAACGCCAACATAAGGACGGCCAGGCACAGGCGCCTCCATACGAATGGTTTTGGCCTCCAATACCAGAGCCAGGTCGTTCTGCAAGGCCATGATACGGCTGACCCGCGTACGTGTCTCGTATACGATCTGTCCCGAGGCGTCACGCACCGGCATCAGCTTGCCGCTCATCTCATCCAGGACCATCTGCGGTCGGCCTGTGGGACGAATGCCAAAGCGAATAATGGTCGGACCGATGCTGATATCTTCCTCGCGTACCTCGGCCTCCACGCGGAAGCTGCGTAGCGTATCCTGAATCAATTTGGCCAGCGCCGCCGTATCTTCGGAGTAGATCTGCTGCTTGGCGTTATCAGGCGCCTGTAACACATCGAGCTTCGGCGGCTGCCAGCTGGACTTGATGTTTGGCGTATTCATGCTGGCCACAGCATTGGCCATCTTTTTCGAGCCGGACCCCGATTTGGGGGCGGGCGGAATCACGGGCATGGCCACGCTGGCCTGCCGCTGTACCGGGGCAGGGGCCACAACCGGAGGATTGGGCGTCACCTGGCGAACCTTCCGGCCAGATCTGGCGGCTTCACCGCGTGGATTTGGCTCCAGCAATAAGGGCTCATTTCCCGGCGCTGGCTGAAGCACGATATCATCGTCTATCACGGTTTGATCATCATGATCATCAAATCTCAATCCCTGATGGTCATCAAATGACAACGCCTGCTGGTGCGCTCCCCGAGTCGCCCCGGTATGATCTGTGATATCTAATGGCTGCGGCTCATGAACTCCCCGCGGCACTATACTCACATGATGCTTATGCAAATTAATATCGTTTAGCGGATCCTCATCATCAAAGTAATAATTTTCGTCTTCGTACTCGTATTGCTCGGGCTCCATAGCGATCGTCTTATCGCTATAGTCATCGTAGCTGTTGAAACCATCGTCGTAATAGATCTCTTCATCCACCAGTGGGGCCGCTGGCTGTGGCTGCTTCGAGGCACGAGCCGCCTGGGCCACCTTTCCGGCACGTGAGGCTAGCTGACGCCGTGAAGGTGCCGATGGCAACTCTAGCTCAGCCTCAGGTTCATCAACATCCTCAAAGTCGTCCAGAGCCGCCCTACTGGCCGCGCTATAGCGGCTAAACTGTGGCCGCTGGCCCAGAAAACGCGATGGGGCTGCCTCGGATTCTTCCTCATACTCATCTTCGCCGCGTGGGCTATCGCCGATAATGCGCTCGATAAAGCGATACACCATCATCACATGGGCAAAAGTAATGCGGAACGTAAAAATCGTCACTACCAGGATAAGTCCAATAACCAGTACATGCCCGACGGCTGGTGGCCAGCCCTGGAACGGCATAGCCAGCACATCAGCCAGCGCTCCGGCGGTGAGCGGACCCATAATTAAGCGGCTCTCCAGCAAAACCAGCAGGCATAGTACTACCAGGCCAAATACCATTGAATTGCGGATCAATTTCTCATTGCGCAAACTCTCGTACAGCCGCGTCACCGCGAATAGCACAAAGCCAAATGCCAGCACATATGCCGACCAGCCAAGAAAGACCAGGAAAAACTTGCCGATATTGCTCCAAATCGGTGCCGAACTAAGAACAGTCAAAGACGAGAATAAAAGTAAAGATAATACAAGTAATAATGAACTAGAAATGCGCTGCTGTTGATTTGGAGACAAACTATTCCACTTATCCAGTATAAACTGGATGAATGATCCACTTCTGGCATCACTAGGTGCTGAAGGAGTTCGTGAAGACCTGGATGAACGGGAAGATGACGACTTACCAGTGTTCTTTCCCCCTCTGGCCCCAGCATCCTGGCGGCCGCGTACAGCTTGTCTTGACGCACCACCACTCCCACTGCTGCGCGACCCCTGCTTTGACGACGCAGAGTTCGAGCGCTGTTCAACCCGTTGCGAGCTTATTGAACCTTGTCCCCCAACAGCTCGGCTAGCGCGCGAGTAGCCACGATCGAGGCTTGGCACTACCCTATCGCCTTTACGCCTCGCTTCTGCTTTGCGATCGCTGCCTGCCATGTTGCTGGTTCCCTCCTTTTCTAAGAGTCAGACAAGTGTATAATAGCCCAAATGTTCCACAGAAGCAATAGAAGATAGCTCGGACGTTCGCTGACAGAACGATGTAGAATCTATTTATGACGCATAATCCCTTTGATATTTCCACTACTATAAACCTGTTTTTCCTATCAATAACCCACTTGCCGGACGTAATACGAACTATAAATATAAACAGTCTTCAGCCTGATGAATCACTGATTACCTCTGGCTCTCTATTACTATACGGAAAGGCGGCCCGTTTCGATGGATATATTATATTCAAGCCGCAATTTCCCATTATAAATGCACTTTACCCCCATTATATAGTAAGGGATTACCTTTGTCTCTCCGGGTATGGGCGCTACGCGCCCAAGTATTTGATGTGGGTGGTGAAAAATGTGCTGTCGCACATTTTTCACCACCCACATCAAATAATTTTCCGCCTCACCTGCGGCGCTCAAGTATCCCCACACCTGTGGCGCTCAAGTATCCCCACACCTGTGGCGCTCAAGTATCCCCGCACCTGTAGCCTCAAGTATCTCCTCACCTGTAGCCTCAAGTATCTCCGCACCTGCGGCGCTCAAGTATCCCCACACCTGTGGCGCTCAAGTATCCCCACACCTGTGGCGCTCAAGTATCCCCACACCTGTGGCGCTCAAGTATCTCCGCACCTGTGGCGCTCAAGTATCTCCGCACCTGTGGCGCTCAAGTATCTCCTCACCTGCGGCGCTCAAGTATCTCCTCACCTGCGGCGCTCAAGTATCTCCTCACCTGCGGCGCTCAAGTATCCCCACACCTGCGGCGCTCAAGTATCTCCTCACCTGTGGCCTCAAGTATCTCCTCCCCTGCGGCGCTCAAATAGATATATGTGGCGGTTGCCAGCGGCGCGCCAAGCGCCGCTGGCAACCGCCACATATATCTATAAAATGCGGGCGCGAAGCGCCCGCCCGTAAAGGGGCACCAAAAGCAAAAAGGTGAGGGCCGCACACGGCCCCCACCTTTTTGCTTTTCTTATACTTCCATCACCATGGGCAAGATCATTGGACGACGGCGAGTTTGTTCGTAGAGGAACTCACTGAGCGTATGTTTAATCTTGTCCTTGACGAAGGACCAGTCGGAGCCACTGTGAGGACGCTTATCAGCGGCGTTAAGCGCCTCGAGGACGCGCAAGCGCGCGTTCTCAAGCAGTTCCTCAGAGTCGCGCATGTACACAAAGCCACGCGAGACGATGTCGGGCCCAGCCAGTGGCTGCCCGCTCTCTTTATCGATGGTAAGCACAACCATCAAGATGCCGTCCTGCGACAGCACCTTACGGTCACGCAGGACAATCTGTCCGACGCCACCAACGCTGAGACCATCAACGAACACATTGCCGGATGACACATGCTCTTTGAGCTTAATGGAGTCTTCCGTGACATCTATAATGTCACCATCTTCAGCCACGATAATATTTTCTTCAGGAATACCAAGTGAGTAGGCCAGTTTGGCATGTAGGATCAGTTGGCGGTATTCACCATGCACCGGCACAAAGAAGCGCGGGCGCAGCAGACTGAGCATGAGCTTCAGCTCTTCTTGCGCGCCATGCCCGGATACGTGCACGTTTGAGATCCCCTGGTAGAAGACCTCGGCCCCCTGTCGGAACAGGCTATTGATGGTGCGATGCACCATCTTCTCGTTGCCTGGAACGGGGGTCGCGGACAGAATGACGGTATCTCCTGGCTGGATGCGGATCTGTCGGTGGTCCTGGTTAGCGATGCGTGTCAACGCCGAGGTTGGCTCGCCCTGGCTACCGGTACAGACAACTACTACCTGCTCTGGATTAAACTTGTTGATGTCCTCGGGTCGGATCAACATGCCCTTGGGCATATTGAGGTATCCCAATTCGATGGCCATCTGCACGTTATTCTGCATGCTGCGACCCATAAAGGCCACAAAGCGCTCATAACGCTGCGCGGTATCTAATACCTGTTGCACACGTGAAATCAGGGATGCAAAGGTAGCAATCAGAATGCGACCCGGCGCATTGGCGAAGATCTTATCAAACGAATCATTGATGACTCGCTCAGATGGTGTATAGCCCGGCGACTCAACGCGAGTACTATCGCCCATCATTACCAGTACACCATCGTTGCCGATCTTTCCCAGCAGGCCTAGATCGGCCGGTTTACCATCCACAGGAGTATAATCAAACTTATAGTCGCCTGTATGGACGACGGCGCCTACCGGCGTGTGGATCACAATACCAATGGCATCAGGTATGCTATGGTTAACCCGAAAAAACTCTGCGAAACAAGAACCAAGCTCTACCTGGTCGCCAGGAGCAATAGCAGTCACGGACACTTTATCCAGTAAACGGTGCTCTTTCAGTTTCACATTGATCAACCCCTGGGTCAGGCGGGTTGCAAAGATGGGGGGGAAATCGAGCATCGGCAAAACATATGGGAGGGCACCTACATGGTCTTCATGACCATGGGTGATCAGAATAGCACGAATACGGTCTTTCTTATCCGTTAGATAGCTTGTATCAGGGATTACCAGGTCGACCCCAAACATCTCCTCTTCCGGGAACATCACCCCTACATCCACAATGATGATGTCTTCACCATACTCTACGACCATCATATTTTTGCCAACTTCTCCCAGCCCACCGAGCGGGACAAGTCGAACTTTTTCTGTTGTCAAGGTATAAACAACCTCCTATCCACAACATTAAACAATAAAAAGTGCTTTTTTTATATCTATCTCCACTCCTGCCTCTACCACAGGAGTAAAAGCCATATTCAGGCAATAGGTTGCCATTTGAAGTGTATCATAACAAGGATGTATGCACAAGTTTACGCCATTTTTTAATTATTATAACACGTCAGGGGCGTGCTTTATGCCCGAGAGCAATGTGTGAATAGGACATATGCTCTCGCAAAGGATGATATATGGAATGATGTGATTGATATGGGGTCCTTCGCGGGCACTTTAAGCGCCCGCGAAGGACCCCATATCAATCACATCATTTGGATCAGAGCTTAATGGCCGGTGGCGCGCCAGATGGCGAAGGCGATGATGAGGACGATGATCAGAACGGCTACGCCGGCGATCATCCAGTAGGCCCGTCGAGGACTGGTGTCAATCTTGCCGCCGGGCAGGTTCCGTTTGACGTGGGCGAGCTGCTGCTGCCGGCGCTGCTTGATACGCTCGACACGTTTCTGGCGCTGGCTCTGCGCGGTCTGGGCCCGGTCCTCTTCATTATCATATCCCATGCGCTCCATACGGCGGCGCATGTCCCGGTTATAGCTTTCGTACTGTTGCTGCTGAGGATTGCTGGTCTCGGATATCTGCCGGGGCTGGGTAGACCTGGCACCTGGCACAGCAGTACCACCGACCGCTCTATGCTGATGACCTTTGCGAGGCTTCCCCGCCGGTCGAGCAGCCGAAGGCGTCAGGTTATTATTCACAGATGACGCCGGCGTATTCTGTATCCCGGTCGTATTCTGCTTACCCGGTCCCTTTTTACCCCCCGATGTGTTATTATCTGCCATATAAAAACCTCTTTCTTGCACTGTGGCTAACGTTGTCGGCTTCCTTTTTCTCTTCAGGGCGCCGGAACCTCTGCGGCCCGCTCTTCAGGCGTGTCATCAGGGTTGTTCTTCTCAAAAGGGATATCCCCATCATTTAGATGCGTGAGCCATCCGTTGGCGGCATCTACCTCTATCCCGTATACCTCTGCTAAATCATGCCGAATATAAGGAACGATATGGCCTGAGAGTCGCTGGCGCGCACGTACAGCCTCCAGATTTTTTTGGGCCTGCCGGGCCAGTAAAGCCATCGCATCCTCGGGCTCTCCCACCAGTTGTTTCAGACGGTGCCACTCTTCCTGCAAACTGGCGTCCATCTCTCGCAGTTGCTTGCTCGGATCGATCTGGCCCATGGTTTCAACCACGCGGAAAAGCGTGTCTTCGTGTGTTAGACCCAGGTGTTCAGCCATCAGGAGAATGCGCAACCCGCACGCCATGGTCGGATGCAACAGGGCAACGTTGAGTTCGGCGTCGTCCCTCATTCCTCGATTGTTGAGGTTGGCCGATCCTATTGTAACCCATTGATCATCTACAATGGCAACCTTGGCATGAATATAGATTGGACGATAATAAATCACTTCTTCTTTCTGTACCGATGAAGCCAGTGTGTATACCTGCAGTTTACCAGATGTCACCGCCTCCGGTGCAAGGTCCCACAAAAATTTCAGACCGTCATCGGTAAAGTCGCGACCCACATTGGGATTGTCCGGCAGGAGCATGGTTACGCTGACACCACGGTTGAGGGCCTCGGCCAGCGAAGTAAATAACTGCTCCATCACCTCGGTGGGCAGGCTAACCAGGGGAGTTTCCAGGCCCAGGTAGGTGCGGCGCCATAAATACTGGTTCTCCAGATAGATAGAGCGTTGCGCGCGGGCAAACGCATTCTGATAAATATCCAGAATGGTAGCGATCCCATCTGGCGCGAACGAGTAGGTGTCCCGAGGAATCGTGCGCACGACCTGCATCTGGATCTTTTCAACCTGCGCCGGGGGGAGCATATCTTCGGGCGCGGCCGCTGGTAGCAGATCCATGAAGCCAGGATCGCGACGCTTCAGCACATCGTTCCAGCGCTGGCAGAAATTGGACTCGACGTCCGCGACGGCCGGACCTTCAAAGGTCAGGTGCATATCGTGCCAGCCATGGGAGAGCTTGCCGTTTTTGCGTATTCGCAGCAGGTTATCATAGATATGGCCCTTGGTGTCCCAGCGATCGTACTCACCGTCCTGTTCGCTCATCAGATCGATGCCGCCCGCAAAGGCAATGCGGCTATCGATCGTGACGGCCTTCTGATGCAGTGAAGCAATTGGATGCTTGATCGTCATATGGCTATCATCGAGCAGACAATGAACGCCAACCGCCTCCAGAGCCTCTCTCACCTGCCTGGGTCCAGCAAGAAAAGGGATAGAGAGCGCGTCCCACAACATTACCCTCACATCGACGCCTTTGGATACGGCATAACCCAGAACGTTGACCACGCTTAGCGTGTCGCATTTCTGCCAGAATTGGATATCGGCCTCGGACAGACCTTTGTCACGTAACCAGCGCAGGAGATCCTCTTGCTCAAGCGAGCCGTCTTCCCCCGCCCGGTGGTGTTTGCCCCTGACCATCGGCAAGTCGGGTGATAACCCCCAACTGGCGATATAGATCGTCTTTTGCGCGCTGAGGAAGCGATGGCACATCTCAAGCATTGTCATGCGACCATCAATTAAAAAGGCCAGGCGCTGCATTTCTCGTACCGGGTAATCAGTGGAAGACCACCATCCGGGGTGGGTTACGAAATCCGTTTCTACACGCATGCTATTGTATAACCTTCGCTTTACTGTTGTTCACTCATGATTTTTCTGGCGATCCTGGTGGCTTCCTCTTTATCGTCGGCAGCCAGGGCACCGTCAATGACCAGGCTTAAGAGATGGTCCTTCAGGGGACGTAGCCAGGGGCCAGGCCCCCGGCCGAAGAGCTCCATCAGTTCATTGCCATCCAGGGGACTGCGCAGAGGGACGCGCTCGGCCTCTTCTTTTAGATGCTGGCAGCGCTCGGCGAGCTCCTGTACACGGGCGGCGGCCCGATTGACCTTATCGATACGGTAGCTAGTAATGTCTGCCCGCGAGAGGTCCAATAGATCGGGTAAGACATCGCCGCTATCCAGCATTAAGCGACGCACAGCGCCATCCGTCCAATCAGATGCGTAGGCGTTAGCCCGCATGTGCAGCTTGACCACCTGGCTAACGTTGTGGATGAATTCGCGGTCAAAGTGCAGACGCTTCAAAATGTCACGCGCCATGTGCGCTCCCACATCTTCATGGCCGAAGAAATGGACCTTATTATCTTCAACGACCTTGGTGCGTGGCTTGGCGATATCGTGGAGCAGTGCTCCCCAACGTGCTACCGGTCGAGCAGAGGAACGCTCAACCACACGTAACACATGAATATACACGTCTTTGCTGGCCCGGCCAGTCGTGGGACGCTGGCTGACGCCGCGCAACTCCATTACCTCCGGAATGATCCATTCCATCAAACCCAATCCCACCAGCAGGTCGAGACCTTTGGCAGGATGTGATGAAAGCAGCAACTTGTTCATCTCGTCGCGAATACGTTCCCGGCTAATCTTCTGCAGAGTGCTGGCCTGTCGTACAATCGCTGCTCGCGTCCCGCTGTCAATCTCAAAGTCAAGCTGCGCCGCGAAACGGACAGCGCGCAATAACCGCAGCGGATCTTCGTTGAAGCGCTTATCTGGCTCATCGCCGACAGCCCGTAGGACATGATTTTCCAGGTCTTGCTGACCATCGAATAGATCGATGATGCGACCAGTGAGCGGATCACACGCCAGGGCGTTGATAGTAAAATCCCGGCGCGCCAGGTCTTCTTCCAGGCTGTCTCCAAAACAAACTTCGGGCTTGCGCGACTCTGGATCATAGCGTTCGGAACGAAATGTGGTGATTTCAATGATGCTGTTTTCATAGTGGAGACGCACGGTTCCAAACCGCTCTCCTACCAGGACAACGGCGGTTGGATGTGTTGAAGCCACCAGGCGCTTGATCTCATCGGGCCGGGCGTCCGTTGCCAGGTCACCGTCGTTTGATTGCCCCCTGCGCAGCAACCCATCACGTACGGTGCCTCCAACAATATAGAGTTGTTTATGCTGGGCGCGAAAAATTTCGGCCAGCATTTTAATAGTTTCAAGCATACTAAAATCTATGTATCCGCTTCGTTTCGTTCGCAACTGCTGTGCTGATTTTAGTGCACAGTTAGCTACGGTCTTAAATCGAGTATGGTAGTAATCCCATCGCAAATCTTACAATGGGACTATTGTATCATGTTCAGATAGCTTCTTTAAAGTGGGTCTTGATAGAAATTCGGCTTTCCTACCGGGCGTCCGCATACGCGGACGCCTTGAGTATAGATGCAGCAGGCAACAATGTTCAAAAGGTGCGCGTGAGCGCACCTTTTGAACATTGTTGCCTGCTGCATCTACCATTGTTGCCTGCTTTATCTATCATTGTTGCCTGCTTTATCTATATTTTTTTTGAGCGCTGCAGGTGCTGGTTTTGCCCCAGCTTAGGCTCGCCACTTGATCATGCCCCCACCATCCCCGCTTGCATCCTCGCTTTCTGGTGCCGCCCTTCGTCCGCCCTTGTTATATATGGGATGGTGCAAAAAACGCGCGTTTGACGCGCGTTTTTTGCACCATCCCATATATAACTTTTTGAGCACGTAGGTGCGTAGTGTCAGGGGCCGAAGGCGCGAAACACAGGCAGGCACCTGATTAAGAACTGGAAGGAATCGCACTGATGGTGGGATTGGTCTGCTCACCTTCTTCATTCAATTCAAATAAGGGATGATCTAAAAACCATTTCTGACTGTCAAAAAGCGGCTCGCCATCCTTGGGGCGAATGGCCTGGTAGTTGCCGTCGGACAGCAGTTCATGGGCGTTGGCGTTGTCAGCGAGGATGGGAATAATCATGCGCTCCATCAGGGCTCGCTTCATACTCTGCGATTGAATGGGAAAGAGCACTTCAACGCGATTGTTCAGGTTGCGCTGCATCATGTCGGCGCTCCCCAGGAATATTTCGGGCTTGCCGTCATTGCCAAAGTAGTAGATGCGACTATGCTCCAGAAAGCGTCCGATGATGCTGCGTACGCGGATGGTTTCGCTAACACCGGGTACGCCAGGACGCAGGCTGCAGACGCCGCGAATAATCAGTTCGATCTCCACGCCCGCCTGCGATGCCCGATAGAGATAGTCGATCACTTCCGGATCCACCAGGGCGTTCATTTTAAAGATTAGCCGTCCGTTGCCGTTCGTTTTGTGAAAATCAATCTCGCGCTCGATGCGCTCGATGATTCCTCGGCGCAGACTAACCGGCGCCACCAGCAATTTGCGATACTCCCCCTGCCGCGAATAGCCAGTCAGCGAGTTAAACAGGGATGTCACATCCATACCAATATCGTATCGACTGGTAAGCACACATAGATCTTCATAAATTTTGGCGGTCGAGGCGTTATAATTGCCGGTGCCCAGGTGGATGTAGCGCCTCAGACCATCGTCCTCTTTACGCACAACCATGGCGACCTTGCCGTGGGTTTTGAGTCCCACCAGACCATATACGACGTGTACGCCCGCGCGCTCCAGTTCGCGCGCCCAACCGATATTGTTCTCTTCGTCGAAACGCGCCTTCAGCTCTACCAGTACCGCGACCTGCTTACCATTCTCAACGGCGTGCAGCAGGGCATTGACAATAGGAGCATTCGAGCCGACGCGATAGAGCGTCTGCTTGATTGCCATCACCTGGGGATCTTCAGCCGCGGCGCGAATAAAATCGACTACCGGATTGAAGCTGTCATAGGGATGGTGAAGCATGATATCGTGCTTCTGAATGGCGTCAAAGATATTTTCGCTGTTGCGAATAATGGGCGGGACACGCGGTGTAAAGGGTGCGTCCTTCAGGTCTGGACGTGTGATGCTATGAAGCTCCATGACGTCGCCCATGCCCAGAGGACCATCGATGATTGTCAGGTCGCCCTCGCTAATCTCTAGATTCTCCAGCAGCAGGCTACGAATACGCGTAGGCATCGAGGGATTAACCGCCAGGTCGACGACCACCCCGAAGCGGCGCTCTCGCACCTCTTGCTCGATGTATTCCAGCAGATCAGCCGCCTCATCTTCCTGTAGTTCAATGTCAGCATCGCGCAGGACACGGAAGGGATAAGCTTCCCAGATCTCAAAACCCGGGAACAGCATTTGCAGGTTGGCGGCAATCACTTGCTCTAGCCAGACAAACGCGACCGCCCGGGGCTCCTCTGATGAGACTGGTACCGGCAGGAGGCGTGGCAGAGCAGGGGGCACCTTGATGCGCGCGAACAGGTCCTCCTGATCCTCCTTTGTGGAAGCGATGACGACCGCCAGATTCAAGCTGCGGTTGGAGATGTGCGGAAAAGGATGCCCTTTATCCACGGCCAGAGGCGTCAGGATAGGGAAGATCTCATTCTCAAAGTAACGACGCATCGCATCACGCTGTCTGGTGTCCAGTTGCTCGTAATCAAGAATATGAATATGCTCCTGACCCAGTAACGGCAACAGGACCTGGCGCCAGTAACGGCGTACCTCCTGGACCAGTGGAGCCAGGCGCTGACGCACAGCGGCCAGTTGCTGCTCAGCTGTTCTTCCATCAGGACTGCGCGGCGCGATACGTGAGTCAATCTGGTCCTTTAAACCGGCCAGGCGGATCATAATAAATTCATCAAGGTTGGTTTCAAAGATGGAGATAAATTTGACTCGCTCCAGAAGTGGATGGCGGGCGTCCTTGGCTTCGGCAAAGACACGGCGATTGAATTCAATCCAGCTGAGTTCTCGGTTGATATAAAGATCAGGCCTCTCCAAAGGAGAAGTGGCCGAGCTGTTCACTATTTGTTGGTCCATAAGATATTCCCCGCTCTGTTGGCGCCTGTACCTGAAATATTTTATCATGTATTCCGAAAATGTGGCAAACAGGCCTCTTGCTGTCAGGCGTTCCTTTTGTAACCGCATCGCATAGAAGCTCCTAAGTATATGTATTTTTTATCATCATTGAAAAAGATAGGGTCTTTTCGCGGTCCTACTCAAGAATACGTGCCAGCCTGTCTATTTAGTAAGTCGATACAGTACTTCTCCCGCATTTGGTACCAGTAAGACACCCTCGTCCTCTCTACCTTCCCAGTCACGGGGATTCAGCGTGCGGTAATCAAGGTAGCCCAGATTGATGCGCCGACAGCGCTCTTCAGGAATACCGGTAGCCAGCGTCACTTGAATACGCGGCCGCTCAATACCATTCTCCGCGTCATAGGTGCCCGAACCTTTCACATGGGTGCTGTGGGCCAGAATGCCCCCCGGGATATCTTTGAAGCGATCCCATTGCTTCAAAAAGTAGTCGCGCACATGATAGCCGATCTGGTCGATCAACTTCCCATGGGTATAGGAAACCTCTGTGATGTGGGGGGCATAGATGATGACCTCGCCACCATCGGCGATGGCGGGCTCGGTCTTATACATAGCCTTGGCTGCCGTCCAAAGATCATCGTAGTGCTCGGAGGCCATCGAGAGTACACGCTTAAATGGCCGCTCGGTGTAGACGATATTCAGCTTTCCAGATAGGTCGGCCGCCTGCTCAAAAGCTTCGCGGTACGTTCCGCAATAGAGACCATGGAGATCGGACCCCTTGAGCACCATCGCCAGGCAGAACAGGGGGACGTTGACGAACTCGGCCGCCCGGTGTATGACGCGTCGTACATGGGTGTCTTTCACACCAATGGTAGCCATGCTGGTCTTGCGTGCACCTAACCAGTGGGAGAAGTTGATGATGTCGGCTCCAGCGATGCCGGGGAACAGATATTTGGCGCCACCTGAAAAACCGGCCACCTCGTGCGGAAAAACCGGACCACAGATGAGCAGTTGATCGTAATCGAAAATCATGCGGTTGAGCGTTACTGGTACTTCATCATTGAGGGTCCCATCGGTAAGCTGCCGCGCCTCTTCGGGCGTAATCACGCCGATCGTCTTCAGCGTCTCTGGATCTGACCATTGATGGTTATATATCTTTGTTTTAGGAAAACTGCTGGCCCGCTCTTCAGCAGAGGCCCCCACCAGCCGGGCTATCGCTTCTTCAGACATGGGCTGGTGCGTACCGAGCGCGATCAGATAATCCAGTTGCGATACACGCGGTCCTAACTGCTCATAAAGCACGCGAAATATCAGAGGAATAGGGGCGGTACGCGTTCCATCCGGGATCAATACCAGCACCCGCTTGCTATCCAGGGCCATCTCCGCGAATGTGCGTGCTAAAATCTGCCGCACATCTTCCGCGGTCAAAATCTCTGTCACTGAACCGTGTCCATCCATAGCTACTAACCTTTTTATCTTCTTCCGGTCATCAGGCAGCATAGCACCCGATACACAGAAATCTTTCTCTTAACTGCAAGTGTAACATAAAAAGATCACAGGTTCCCTCTCCTGCCACGTGAATGATGACACCGGAAGGATGAGAAGGAACTTTTGGCAACGCTATAGCGTTACATCTAAGATATCAATCAGATACCAATATAGCCTTTCTGCCAGAAGCGTCTGGAGAGACCACTCACTCGCTATAGACAGAACTTGAACAAACAGGAAGATTATCAATGACGAAGTTATGGGGAAGTGTGGCTCTGATTGCGGCTCTCCTATTAGGTGTGAGTATTATCCATCTCTGCGTTCAGACAACACAGGCGGATTCGCCCTGTGTACAGCACACGCAGTATACAGGGACCATCGATAGCATCGATCGTGTCCATAATACGGTCAGCCTGTATGATCCACAGCAAAAGACGGTGGACCCGGTCATGGGCCGGGTCAACATGGTTGTACATACCAATGCGACAACGCATATCTATATAGCACACGGGAATGCCTGTCAGAGCGCCAGCTTCAAAGATTTGAGGCCAGGTCAAAAGCTGGCGGTATGGCCCCAAGGGCAGGCGATCGTTCAGATGTTTCCTCTGCCGCTGCGCGCGGCCACCATCGTAGTTACCTCTTAACAGAGGGCCCTGGGTGCGGGCGCAAGCGCCCGCACCCTTTATTTTGTGGTGTGTGTGCATGTGTGTGGTGGTCGCGCACTGCGCGACCACCACACACATGCACACACACCATATCTTTTTGGGGGTGAAATCCTTTTTCTATAGTGGTTGTGTTTCCAGCATACAGTACGCGAACACCACATAACTGCACACACACCACATCTTTTTGGGGGTGAAATCCTTTTTCTATAGTGGTTGTGTTTCCGATGCGCAGTGCGCATCGGAAACACAACCACTATTTTGCTTTATTTTGGATGATGAGGCCAAGACTGGCGGTGAGGCCGTGGAGGAAGACACGTCGGCCAATGGGTCCTATTTCGCCGTTGCAGAAGAGTCCGCTGAGGGGCATCTGCCCAAGTTCACGGGCGATGACGCCGGCGTCATGGTCCGGTACGCCAAACATACCAACACCACGACCATTGCAGGTGCAGAGAATGCCAGCGATCGGCTGGTTGTCGCCAAGCTTTATCCTGGCCTGCGCCAGCAATTCGTGCAGGTCGAGATCAGCAGAGGCGGCGTCGCGTAGCTGGAATTGAATAGTCTGGCCCACGCGCGACTGCGTTCCAATGGCCAGCGCGCCAGTACGACGGTCAACCCCGAATAACTGGCGTACCAGGAAGCTTCCTCGTCCATAGTTGTCCTGATATTCGTCGGCGGCCAGCCCGACCAGTAGATTGCGCTGGGCGCGCCGCTGCATATCGGGACTCAGGGTCTGCAGCGTATCCACCAGCATGTGATAGGCTGAACGGTTGGAGATGCCATCGATCAGGCCGCCATCCAGTACGCTGGTGATCGTCCAGGCCTCGCCGATAGGGTCGCAACCCTGGGAGATCAGGGGGAGGATCGTGTAATCGCCGCCGATCGCCAGGGCGATGGCGCCGTCTTCATGCACCTCATCATTGTAGAAGATATAGCTCTCACGCTCCTCGATATCGCCGGATGCCAGTCCACCAATCGTGGGCAGGCCGGGGTAAGCCTGGGAGAATTTCTCCACCAACACGTCACCATCCATGTGAAACGGATCGGCGAACAAAAACCAGGCATTGACCTCGTCGAGGGATACACCAAGTTGCTGACGTAGATCCTGTGGACTCTGGCTGGCCTCAAGCATCTCCTGGGTCAGGCGCACAAGGCGCATATGCGCGCCGGGTAAGGAGAGCGCCAGCAGCGAAATCGCCGGCAGATCTTCCAGTTCCTGGTCGGAACCGATAATACCTTGTCCCGAACAGCCGATCAGGATAGGAGTCCCGGTCGCGCGCCGGACAATGCGTAGCATGGTAGGGAAGTACGGGGCGAACTCAATATTCGCAAACAGGAAAATGGCGTCAGCGGTAACATCCGTAATCTGCGCCAGGGCTTGCTCCAGCGCCTGCTCCCAATCTTCATCTATAACAAGCGCGCTCAATGCGGCTGGTTTGCGTTCATCCATGGTTACTCCTCTATCAACCAGTACAGCAGGTGGAGGAAAAGACAAAATGATAGACGAAAGGCACCGCCGTCAACGGTGCCTTTCGTCTGTCTTGCAGAGCGTCTCACGCGCCGACATGCGTCCTTTATTGAATCTTATGCCTGATCAGAACATTTGTTACATGTAAGTATCGCATACGACATCGCCAGGCCGCAATTAACTTTTCGTCCGGGTGAGCTCGCAGAAGGTATCAATATCGCGACGTACAATATCCAGGCTGGCTGTCCAGAACGCCTCGGAATGCAGGTCAATGCCGAAGTGCCCGGCCAGCGTGGCGGCATCGGCCAGGCCGGTTGACGAGAGCAGTTCATCATACCCTTTTTTGAAGGTCTCGGGATCCTGCTGATAGCGCGCGTAGAGCCCCAATCCGAAGAGCAAACCAAACATGTACGGATAGTTGTAGTACGAGAGCTCGCTACTATAATAATGACCTTTGACGGCCCACATGTAGGGATGCAGCGTCTGCTGATCCAGCCCATCGCCATAGGTATCGCGCTGGGCCTGCAGCATGATCTCGTTTAGCTCATCAACCGAGAGCTCACGCTGCTTGCGGCGCTCAAAGACGTTTTGCTCAAACTGGAAGCGGCTGGTAATATCTACCACGACCTGGCAGGCGCCCTGGATCGAGGCCTCGAGGATAGCAATGCGCTCCTGGCGAGTGGCATTCTTGAGCGCGGCCTGGTTGATGATGGTTTCGCAGAAGATGCTGGCCGTCTCCGCCAGGGTCATGGGCAGCGTACGCTGCAGCTCGGTGCGATCTCCCAGATTGAAGTTGTGGTAGGCATGGCCCAGTTCATGCGCCAGGGTGGTCACGCCGTCGAAGTTGGGCTTGTAGTTGGTGAAGACGCGCGACTCATCGGCGCGCAGTGGAGTACAGTAGGCTCCATCGCGCTTGCCTGGTCGTGGCTCGGCATCGATCCAGCCTTCGCGGAACGCGCGGGCGGCGAAGCTGGATAGGCGCTCAGAAAACGTACCAAACTGATCAACGATAAACTGCTCCGCCTCATTAAAGGTCCATACGCGATCAGTGGTGCCCAGTGGAGCGAAGATGTCATACCAGGCCAATTGGGGAATCCCCAAAGCGTGGGCCTTGGCATGCATGTAGCGGCGGAAGTCGGGGAAGGAGGCGCGGGCCGCACGCATCATAGCGTCCAGTGTCTGGCGATCGATGCTATTGGTGAACAAGGAAGCATCCAGCGCGCTCTCCCAGTGGCGACGTCGGGCCAGGGTGTTGACCTCACCTTTGATGCTGTTCAGTGCGGCAGCCAGGGGAACCGCCGTCTCCTTCCACGCCGCCAGCTCCGCTTCATAGGCGCGGCGGCGCGTCTCGCGCTGCGCGCTGGAGGCCTGGTTGCGCACCACGCTCATTGGCACCTGCTGTCGCTGACCATCCAGTTCAAGGGTGACGCTGAGTTGCGAGGTGACATTGCTATGTAGTTTTTCCCAGGCGCGGCCAGCGCTGGTGTTTAATTCAGCGGCCAGCGCCTCTTCGGCCGGCGCCATCATGTGCACCGACTGCTCTTTGGCGCGGCGCAAGATATAAGCATGGTCGCTGGCAACCGTTGAATGGGCGATCAGGCGTTCAACATCCAGCGAACCCAGCCAGGCCGTCAGGCGCGTATCTAACTGCGACAGCGTAACCAGCGCGTTCTCAAGCTCGCTGGCCCGCGCCTGCGCCACCTCATCACGCGAATTGGTGCTCACAAAACAGCTGATATAGACATACACAGTCGTGATATGGGCCAGCACTGCGTTATAGCGATCGATAACCTGCTCAAAGGTATGCGTAAGCTGGTCGTCAACGTTCAGATCATCGCGCTTCTCAATTCCGGAAGCATCGAACAATTGAGCCAGGGAGTTGACCTCTGCAATAGCCGCGGCAAAATCCTGCGCAAACTCGGGCGAGTCCAGGCCCGGATAAACCACATCCATATTCCAATGTGGCAGTGATTGCGTTGTCGTCACGGAGCATTCTCCTTTTCTCTCTCAATAAAGCTAATGTGTGTGCATTGTAACATGCAGGCCATATCAATGAGAAATGTTCGTCCTCCTCTATAGGTGCCGAACTCGCCCCATAGGTGCCGAGCTCGCCTCGGCTTACTCGCCATCACGAAACATCCAACAAAAAAGGAACACGCTTATGCGTGCTCCCCCAGATCCTTCCAATCTTAGCTCTGGTTCTCCTGGCCTTGCTGCTGATTTTTATGATCCGGCTGTTGATCTGACTGATCTTGCTTTTGATTGACTTTATCGGGCGCGCGCGAGGTCATGGGATCGACGGGGGTATTTTCAATACTGCTATGCTCACGCGGGCGATCCATGTCGCCAATGCTATGATTCGCCTGCCCGGGTGCGCGCCCACCCAGTGCACCCTGCTGCGGCTGGTCATTGGCACCGGTGGCACCTGGAGATGCGTGCGTTCCCGGATCGGAATGCTCTTCTGGAGAGGTAGTAGTATCGTTATCCACTCCACGCCCCTTGCTTTCCTCATCGGATACATCTGATGGTTGATTAGAAGGGTACGAGGAGGCTTTGCTAGTAATATTCCCACCCCCCGCGCTGCCCAGATCCCTATCATTATCAGCCCGATTTGTGTCTACTGTAGAACCTTGCTGTCTATCCTGTTCCATCACAGTCAGTCCTTTCTCTTAATATTAAGCAATATTGAGCATATCTCGATTTTCTATGTTTTATTAATCACGTCTCACAGGCGTGCGTCGTTATCAAGGTTTAACAATGTTTCTATCATAGCATCCAGTTCATGTGCGAAGTCAACAAATAAAGCACAACTATAACAAAGACTCATGGAAAATTAATCTATGTGCTGAGACATTTGTCATTAGAGACCAAAAATGTTCCTTTTTAACGTTTTAAATCGTAACAAGTGATGCACATTTTTTATGGCTAGCCGCCGTGCATCCAGAGAATTTATCTATCTGATTAGATGGAAAGGGACGTACTTATGACCATTACCGACAATCCACGTACAATGATCAAGTTTAAAACCCCGAGTCATAAGTTTACCTATCGAGTGGGCGGGATCGCTATTCACGAGGGGCGCGTACTCTGCCAGAAGGCCACACTGGATCCCCGGGGTGTGTTCTGGTTTCTGCCCGGTGGACGTGCCGAATTGGGAGAAAGCTCACAGGAGACGTTGCGGCGCGAGATACAGGAGGAACTGGGAGAACAGGCCCACATCGGCGGCCTGCTCTATGTAGTAGAGAACTTTTTTTCCGATGGCATCGATCATCATGAGATAAGTCTCTATTTTGAACTGGCATTTCCGCCTGATTCGTATCTCTACCAGCAGGCAGGACCGTTTGAGCAGCCAGAGGAGATGGAGAACCAGCCACTGATCTTCGACTGGCTCCCCCTGGCGGACCTTCCCCATCAATTGTGGATTCGTCCGCATTTCTTCTGTACCGCCCTGCAGTCTCTCCCGGCCCATACCCAGCATATCATATTGCCCGATGGGGTCAGTCCTCGTTAAGGCGCAGGGTCATGGCCATCGAGGGACTGGAGACGATGCGTACCATCATTCCCAGCGCCAGGATACAGATGGCCACCAGCAGGGCCAGGCCGATCCCCAGCAACGTTGGAACAATGATCTGGATCGGCGGGATGTTCTGCGCGAAGAAGAATTCATCGCTGGTGAGCTGCTGCCCTGGCGCGCTGGTAAAGAGCAGCGCCGGTACCACCATCCACGAGAGCAGGGCACCAAACAGCACGCCCAGGATAATGGCGGTGGCATAGACGATGCTCTGCTCCCAGGTCAGGGTACTGGCGATGTTGCGCGGCGAGGCTCCCAGGGCGCGCAGGAGCGCGAAGTTCGTCAGCCGATCACGGGCGCTGAGCCACGACGCCACCAGGTTACCAATCAAGATCAGCAGCAGGGCGACCGCTGGCCCCAGGGCCAGAATCCCCATCACCTCCAGGTAGAGCGGCTCTTTATGCAGTGTATCGACCATCTGCCTGCGATCGCTCATGTTCGCGGTCTGAGCCTGTAGCGTGGCGCGAATCTCCTGCAGGTCAGCGGCATTATCGCTGCTGCGCAGCCAGATGGTCGATAGCTGAAATGAGGGACCACCATTCTTATTGAGCTGCGCGTTATAGATCGCTCCATAGCTCTTCGCATCTACCAGCACGCCAACAGGCGTGGTCTGTGTCGGTATCTGCTGCACCATGGCCATTACCTTGAAATAGAAGGGCGTATCGCTGTTAGCTGGATCGGTCAGGGTAAACTTATCCCCTATCTTCAGCGGATACTTCTGCTCAAACGACTGATCTACAATGGCCGGGATCTCTTTTCTACTGATAGCGTCCGCCCGTTTGGCGCTCAATTGCTGCATCAACGCAGTCAGAGGCTGATTGCTATTATCAGCAGGCCACTCGGCCGCCTGCGCATAGCTGTCAGCGTCAACGGCCAGCAGGTTGATCCCTCCCTGCTGCTCACCCAGTTGCATCGAGCTATGAGCACCGATAGTCACTCCACGGACACCCGCGAGATGCTGGTATGGGGCCAGTGTCCGGGAAAGCGTGTCCAGGGTCGCGTTCGAGGCCAGCGTCACCTTGAAGTCGGCGCCCACCGTATGCAGGGCGACGTCATTGGCCCGCTGCACCTGTGAGGCGTAAAAAATCAGGGCAAACATCGAAAAGGCGGTAGCCAGTGAGAGCAACATGGTCATGCGTACCGATTGACGCGGTGAGCGCGATAGCTGCGCCAGCGCCACCATCGAAGACGCGCCGCGACTACGCCTGGTAGCCAGCCAGGAGCCGAGCCGCAAGAGCGAGGGGAAGAAGCGCAAAAAGACCAGGATGGCCGCCAGGATGGTACAGACGGTACGTGCCAGCACCAGTGGCGAGAGCAGGACCAGGCGCAATTTGGCATCTAGCGCGTTGGTATTGGTCAGATAGGTTGAGATAAGATAGCCAACCAGCATTAAAACGATGGTCATGATATCCAGGTTCATGCGCAGCCAGAATGGGCTCCGGGTCGCGCGACTGGATTCGCGCCGGATCGCCAGCACATCCAGCGAGGTCATATGGTTGATGGCAAACACCAGCACAACTACGACCACCAGCACCGTCACCAGCGCATAGCCGCTCACTGAGAGGAGCAAGGGCCACGGCTCGCGCAAGACCTGGTCAATGACAGGATAATCCTGCGCCGGCAACAGCCAGCGTCCCAGCAGGCGACTCATCGGCAAGGCCAGCAGCGGACCCACGATTAAGGCGAGTAGCGCCAGACCACCTCCCTGCAGCAGGAGCGAGCCAAAGACCTGGCTGCGGCTGGCTCCCCGGCTGCGCAGGATAGCCAGCGCCGCCGCCTGTCGTTCAACCAGCAGATCTGTCATCAGCGAGACAAAGTAGAGCAGCAGCAGAAAGATCACCAGTATCAGACCCGTTGAGGGCAGTTGCGCGATCGCGATCTGATCCCGGTACTGACTTAAATTGTTCGTGGGTACGCTAGTCTGGATATTGTCGATGCCATACTGCTGGCTGAGCGTGTTATTGGTGCCGCCGGTACCCTGAAAGACATTCAATGTTGTGAGCAGTGCATCCACCTGATTGCTTTGGATGGCATCAGGATTGAGGGCATAAAACCACGAGATGTGCACCGGGCTGGCAATAGTCGTAAGCAGGCTGCTATCGACGCTCTGGCTCGCCCCCGGTTTATCGTCTGGTGGAATAAGCTGTGATAGGGTAGAGATCAAGGTTTGATTGGCGGCCAGGGCATAATAATTAATGCGCCTGTCGGAACTGTTTTTATCCGGACGAGAGGGGTTAAATGATATGCCACGCCAGTAAGGCGTATTTTCGGGCGACTGGACCACACCCACCACCTTGAGCGGTAAAGAAAACTCTTTTAATAGCGCATAGTTGCGCGTGATATCAACCTCGACATGCAGGACCGATCCCAGTTGCACATGCAAACTCTGCATGGTTGCTGGCGTGAACACAACTTCAACGGTCTGATCCCTGTCACCGGGGGCCCTGGCCACCGCCTGTGGCAGCCGTCCGCTTAACAGCTGTATATGCTGGCGCCCTGCTGCCAGATCGACCCCATTAAGGGTCAGATTATTACCAGTGATCTTAAACTGATCCTTTCCTGATGAGCCAACCAGCAGCGGCAACGGGTCAGAAGACACCGAAAAGCGAGCCTGCCGCCGATCCTGATAGCGGCTCAGCAACGAACCGGCATTGCCCTCAATGATGTTGCCCGCCGCCTGGATGCGATCCAGAAAAGGACGAGTTGTCTGTCCCGCCACGGTAATATTCAGATTATTCTGGCTAGTTTTAAGCTCGCTGCGCAGACCCGCAGTCGCGGCGATCTGCGCGTAGATCGGTGCCACACAGACAAAGACGACCGCCGCCAGCACGCCCAGTCCCACAATACAGAGCAGCCACTTTGTTCTGCGCAATTGCCAGGCGGCCAATGTAAATACCGAAGACATGCATGACCTCTTCCTAGTTAATCTTCGTTGATACGCAGGGTCCCGGCCAGGGACGGCCTGGAGATGACGCGCAGCATCATACTCAATGCCAGCACGCACACAACAATCAGGATAGCCAGTCCCACGCCCAGCAGGGTGGGCACGATGATCTGAACCGGTGGGATGCTCTGGGCCTGGTAGAATTGATCCAGGCTACTCTGCGCATTGGGCGCGCTGGTAAAGACCAGCGAGGGCACGGTCATCCAGGAGAGCACGGCGCCGAAGATCGCTCCCAACACGATGGCGACGGCATAAACGATCGCCTGCTCCCAGGCCAGGATGCCGGCGATATTGCGTGGGGTCGCACCCAGAGCACGCATAATAGCAAAATTGACCAGTCGATCGCGTGCCTGTAACCAGGAAGCGATCAGGCTTCCCAGCAGCACCAGCAGTAGCGCGACCAGCGGTCCCAGTGCCAGGATGCCAATCAACTGGATATAGAGTGGCTCGCGACGCAGGTTCTCGGTCAACTGACGTCGATCGTTGAAGGAGGCCAGCTGGAGCTGATCGCCTTTGAGCAATTCATGGCGAATCCGCGCCAGGTTGGTCGGATCATCCGTGGTGCGCAGCCAGATCTGATTGATGGGCAACGGCTGGCTGCCCACAGTATTCACGAGTTTATTGTAGAGCTTCTGATAGGAGCGCAGATCGACCAGCACGCTCCCAGGTGTTGAGACAGCGGGCAGATAGTTGATGATAGCGGCAACTTTAAACGGGACCAGGTTGGTGCCATCGGCGCTGGCCGAGAGGGAGAAATTGCTGCCTACACTGAGATGCTCATCGCTGGCCATAGCCTGATCGATCAGGGCGGGCACAAACTGGTCGTGATCCTCCGAGGTCCGTCCTCGCGCCAGCAGCCCCATCAATTCCGGCAAGGGCTGCGCCGCGTTATGCGCTGGCCAGTAGACCACGTTCTTATACGTATCGGTATCGACCGCCTGAAAATTGACATACGTCTGCTGCTGACCCAGATTGAGCTTATCGGCATAGCCGACCGTCACCCCCTGCACGCCCTGCAGGCGACTATAGGCATGAATCTGATCAGTCATGGCCGTGGCATCCGGTTGATAAAAGAAGGTGCCAGAGAAATCAGCCCCGACGGTATTGGCGGCCTGGTCGCTGGCACGCTGGAACTGTGAGGCGGAAAAGACCAGCGCGAACAGCGCGAAGGCGGTGGCCAGAGCGAAAAGCAACGCCATACGCAACGATTGACGTGGTGCCCGCGCCAGCTGCGCCAGCGCCAGCACCGAGGAAACGCCCCGATTGCGCCGCGTCACCCAGCGCGAACCCCAATCCAGCAGATAGGGAAAGAAGCGTAGGAAGAGCAGCAGCGCCGCGATAATCGTACAGACCGCCCGCGCCATGACCAGCGGCGACAGCAAGGTCAGGCGCAGTTGCGGGTCCAGTGTGCCCGAGTCGGTGAGATAGAAGGAGACACCATAGCCGACGATCATGATGATGACCACGATCAGATCGAGCCGGAAGCGCAACCAGAGGGGCCTGCGCGTCGAGCGCCCCACCTCGCGTCTCAAGGACAGCACATCCAGCGCCGTCGCCTGATAGATGGCGATCATCAAGGCCAGCACCACCACGATCACGGTAAGCAGTCCCAGATCACCCACCAGCAGGATCGCGTGTTCCCAGTCGGACAACACCGTGCTGATAGCCGCGTAATCACTGGCAGGCAATTGCAGGTAGCCCAGCAAGGCGGTCACGGGAACGGTCAGGAGCAGTCCCACTAGCAACGCCAGCAAGCTTACCGCGATCCCCTGCACCAGCAGGGCACCAAAGACCTGACCGCGTGTCCCTCCACGGCTGCGCACAATGGCCAGCGCCGGCGCCTGCCGCTCCACCAGTAAGCTGGTGATCAACGTCACAAAATACAGCAAGAGGCTGAAGATCATGATCACCAGACTCAGCGCCGGAACTTGAGATACCGCCAACTGACCCTGATAGTTCGTCAGCGAGTCGATGGGAACGAATGTATGGATCTTCGTCAGACCATAGGCCAGCAACATACTATCCGTGGGATAGCGCCGATACTGAAATTCATGCAGCTGCAACAGCAACTCACCAAGCTGATCATTAGAAATAGCGTGCACATCCAGCGCATAATACCAGGTGATATTCAAGGGATCGAGCAGCGGATGTGAGGGTTGCTGGACGGGCGAAATATCATTGGATTGAAATTCTATTGCATTATGGCTCGGTATATCCTCCTGTGGGATGAAGCGCGCCAGGGTACTGATCAGCTCCTCATTGGAGACCACCGCCTTGTACGCAAAGGGACCAGCCGGACCCGAATTTGCAGAAAGGTTGGATTTCCCCAGGCTATCACCGTGCCAGAACGGATCCTTCCCATCCATATCACGAAAGATGCCGACAATCTTCAGTGGAACAACATGCCAGATAGCTTGCTGGCTATTCGCCGACCGCGCGGTCCCCACACGCGTATAGAGCTGCGAGGCCAGGGTCAGGTTCATAGAGCTGGCTGTATCAGCGCTGACGGCGATCTCAATTGTGCTATCAGAATCGGTATACGCCTTGACACGCGTGTCTGGCAGCCTTCCCTGGAGCATCGTGACGTGCTTTCCCGCCTTCACCGCCTCAATATCGGTACCCTCCAGCGCTAGCTGATCCTGTAAAGCCTTGCTATCTTTAGCCAGGGGAGATTTTAAATATATCGGTAGGGTCGTAGCCTCGGTGACCATCTGCAGCTTGCCGTTATCTAGATGGGTGCGCACAAAAGATGGCATATACATGCTAAAGCTATCGGTCACAGGCGGCAGGCTATCCCAGGACGGGATATTGTCCTGACTAACAATAGAGATGCTGGCGTTGCCGGGTGTCGAGTCAAGAGCCTCCTGCAGGCCCGCCGTCATAGCTACCTGCGTATACAGAGGCGCCACACAGACGCAAATAACCGCCGCCAGCACCCCCAGTCCCACCACCAGAAGTAATCCTTTCGTGCGTCTCAATTGCCACCATGCCAGCGGAACCGCCGCTGGCAACCAGGCACGCTTCCCTGCAAACTGCACCTTCTGGCCAGAGCGTGACATAATAAAACCTTTCTATCCCAATCAGACTTTTCTCTTGTAAGCACGTGAGCCCTCAGGCTCCGGAGCATTTTCAAACAATAAATATCAGAAACAATAAGCATCCGTATAATAATAGTGCATATAATATATAAGGCGTATCACGCCAGAATCTCACATGAATTTAACACATAAAACGCATTTATATAAATATAAGAAGTGATACTCCTATCGGAGTTGGTACGGCAAGGGCGCTTTTGCCCCTGCAAAGTTCCACAGTCATATATGAGGTGGTGTGACAGGGGCGCGGATGCGCCCCTGTCACACCACCTCATAAAACCAGCGCGGCCGCGTAGCGGACGCGCGTGCGGGGGCTATCATGTGCCACACTATGACGATAGTCAGACCTAATCCTTAATAAGGACGCGGAAGAGTTTAAGCGTAGACTTGACGATATGGTATGAATTCCATACAATTCAAGCTACATATTAAGCATTTATTAATTGTCTGGACAGGCTCCATATTCGCAGGAGGTAACGTGGTGACATCGCACACAGGAGAGGAGTGGCTAAGTTTACGCGAGGCGGCAGAATTGTTGGGCATGCATCCAGCCACGGTGCGCCTCTGGGCTGATCGCAATGAGATACCCTCACGGCGAACCAGCGGCGGCCATCGCCGCTTCCGCCGCGCCGATATCGAGGCGCGTCTGCGCCAGGAGACTGAACCCAAGCCCGATCCAGCATCAGTACTGCTCGTCCAGAGCGTGCTGGGACGCGTACGTTTTGCCTTTACCGATGGCACTCTGGACACCTTCCCCTGGTATCAACACTTCGATACCGCCGCCCGCGATGCCTATCGCCAGCTTGGCCGCCGCCTGCTCGATCTCATGCTGCGTTCACTTAATGATGAGACACATTTCGACGATTTAAAAAAAGAGGCGGTCGAGTTAGGAACTGAATACGGCTCTATTACTGGCAACTCTAACGTACCACTCGCCGACGCCGTACGGGCCTTTCTCTACTTCCAGACGCTGATCAATGAAGGCATTCTACAAATGGCGGAGATACGCAGTGGCCGCGATCATGATATCTTCTGGATCAAAAGCTTCCACCAGATACAGGCCATTACCGGCGAGATCCTGCCCGCCCTGATCGAAGCAACACAACACCGGGGCGGCAAATAAGCATCAGCCAATAACATTGGACATCAACTTTTCCGCGTATCCTGTTATTCTGATATCCAGAAAAGGGTACACCAAAACTGTGCCGCAAATAAGAAGACTTCACAAAAACGATACATTTTTCGTTCTACAACGTCTAATAAATAGAACGAAGAAACATCCTGGTATAATTTGATCATATAAAAAGCCCATCATTGTGCAAAACATATCACACACCAGAATATGATAGACCGCACACGCGGGTATTCCTCTTGTTGAATAAGTAAGGGAGGGTGACCTCTTATGGCAGGCGAACAGCGAGACCCTGAGTCTAATAAATCGTCGCGACATCAACATGAAGCTCTGAGGCGCGTGCGCCGGAAAGCAAAGAATGCCCAGCCACCCCCATCTACGCCCACCCCACCAGTCCCTGATACGCCATCGCTCCCACCTCTGCCGGTGACGCCCCCGCTGGACAGGCAAGATGCCGACGCGAGCTCCACACGCCCGGCATCGGATCAGCTCCCATTCTATTACGCGGCACGCCAGGAGCGCATCAAGCGCGCCCGGCATTATCTTGAGCAGAAAAGCAGATGGGAGCAGCGTAACTCGCGTTCTCAAGAAGCTCAGGATACGCAACAGCCGCCAGTCGAAACGAGCCAGATTCCACCGGCCTATGTACCCACCACATATACAGAATACACGCGGGCGCCCGGTCGCCGCGGACGACCACGAAGACCGCTACGACGGCGCAGACTGTTACGTCATATCTCGCGCAGACACCTACGCGGTAACCGTAAGCAGACACGTCGGTCATTTAATCGCTTCTGGCTGGGTGTCCTCGGTACCATCGGGGCCATCATCTTGCTTATCTTTACCCTCGCGGGAGCGGGCACCTATGCCACCTACCGCTTCTATAGCAGTACAAACAGCTCTTACAACAATCAGCTCTTATCACTACACGATCTGACACCACGTGATAATCTGAAGATCTACGATAGTAAGGGGGTCCTGCTCTCCCAGCTCACCGACCAGGGCGTGCACACCGCCGTCACCCTCAACCAGGTTTCGCCACAGCTGATCAATGCGACCGTCGCCACGGAAGACAAAAACTTCTGGAAGAACTCTGGCATCGACGTCTTCCGTATCCTGCAGGCCGCCATCCAGAATCTTGAACATGGCCGGGTCATCGAGGGTGGCAGCACCATCACGCAACAATTGATTAAAAACCTGATAGTTGGCAACGAGGCCAGCCTGATGCGCAAGATGCAGGAGGTGGTCCTCACCCCCGAAATCAATAGCCTCTACAGCAAAAATGATATTTTAGGCATGTACCTGAACACCATCTACTATGGTCACCAGGCATATGGCATCGACGCCGCCGCCAGCATGTACTTTGGGCTGCAGGATCAGCCGGGCAAGCCTGCTTCATCCCAGCTCGATCTGGCGCAGTCCGCCATGCTGGCCGGCATCCCCAGCTCACCATGGCTCTACGATCCACGCCTGCATCCTCAAACCACGTTCGACCGCTTCAGCACCATACTGGATCTGATGATTCGTGAAGGCTATATCACCCCCGAGCAGGCGCAAGCGGCGATCAAAGAGGCCCACAAACCAGGATTCTTTAAGACTCCAGCCAATTTAACTGATCGGGCGCCACACTTCAGCCAGTATGTGCTCCATCAGCTACGGCAGCAGCTAAAGCTCTCGCGCAGCCAGCTCTCGCGCTCAGGACTGAAGGTATATACCACGCTCGATATCGCGCTACAGGACAAGATTCAGAAGGTATTGCAGAAGCATATCGCGGAACTGGCGGGACATAATGTGACGAACGCGGCCGAGGTGCTGATCGATTATCACAACGGGGCCATTCGCTCCTTACTGGGCAGCCTCGATTATAATAGCAAAACCATCGATGGCAAGTTCGATGTGGCGACGATGGGCTATCGTCAGCCGGGCTCCTCGTTTAAGCCCTATGTATATGCGACCGCGCTCGAACAGGGTTACACACCCGCACAGGCTATTGATGATGCGCCACTGACGATCGTACTGCCACCAGGATCAAATCCGCCAACCTATGCACCCAAGAACTATGACCTGCTCTACCATGGTCACGTCACCATGCGCTGCGCGCTACAGAACTCATTGAATATCCCGGCCGTCAAAACACTGCAGCATGTAGGGATCGCCAACGCATTGAAGACAGCCAGGGACATGGGCATCGAGCATCCCAAAGGAGACGCCGGCTACTCGATGGTACTGGGTGGACTGGACGTCAATCTCCTGGAACACACGACGGCCTTCGGCGCCTTCGCCAACGATGGCAAGACCTTCCAGCCATACGCGATCGATAAAATCGTCTATACCCACAATAATAAGGTTATCTCCCACCGAACCACAGAGGGCAGGCAGGCTATCAGCCCCCAGGTCGCCTACATGATGACCAGCATGCTGAGCGACAATGAATCGCGCCTGCCAGAGTTCCTGGACTGCAATCCCTTGCAGCTGTACTCAAACGCAGAATCCCAGTGCTGGTCCGGCAATCGCGGCACCGTGCGACCAGCGGCCGCCAAGACCGGTACCACCAATGACTTCCGTGATAACTGGACCATGGGCTATACCTCAGACTTTGTTATGGGCGTCTGGGCTGGCAACAACGACTACACACCCATGATTGACGTCACCGGCGTACAGGGCGCGGCCCCTATCTGGCACGACTCCATGCTGCTGGCTGAGGAAGGACATCCAATCCAGGACTTTGTCAATCCTGGCGGCTTAGACAGGGGTGAGATGACCTATCCAGATGGCGTCCATACCATCGACTGGTATCTGCCTGGGCACTATCCCACCTTCACCCAGACAGCACAAAGCATCGACCCAACCATACCCACCGTTACAACAAAACACCATAAACACCACCATCAGGAGGACCCATCCGTCGCCTCGGGGCATCCCTATTGCAGCAATTTCAATTTTGTTGCCCCTCCACCCGGCACATACGCCCCCCACATCGGCTGGTGGTAACCTTCGGGGCGTTGGGGGCTATGCTCCCAACGCCTCCCTCCTCTCCCCCCACGCGCAAGGCGGCATGGTGAGGCCCAGGGGCTCTGCCCCTGAAAAACCTGCGAGTTACCATTGATTCACTTACAGCGTTACTATGGCAGGTAACCGTTTTTGCGCTATCGTTTAGTTATGTCTGGAAACATCCTTCATCGGGGTATCTACAAACAAAAATAAGATATCCACGAGATTCTACCTGTTCATTGGTAGAATCTTATACAGCAATTATAAGCGGCGCGTATAATTAAAAGTGAAGACATGCGCTTTCTTTGACGAGAAAGTCGGCACCATTGCTATTATCCTATGTATATGCGTTGCTCCATCTATGTTTTTTCTACTCCACAGACATAGCCAGGGATGCTCCACACAAACGACAGGTGGCTGCATCGAACGAGCGCACGGTTGTTGTATGTATGGGCAAAGGATTGTAGTAGTGAGTGAAGATAGGTTGTAGAAAGAGGTTTGGCCATGCAGACCGATCAGCATGTCGGAGCGAATCCTCCCGAAGGGGACTCAGGATCACAGGGAGCGGATGGTTCGCAACCCCGCCGCCGCATACCCGCCAGTTTACCACCACATAGCCAGGCTGCTGTCGCCCAGCGCATGAACGATGTCCCGCCGCGATCAACGCCGGGTGTGTTCTATACCGGCTCGCATCAAAGTATCCATCCATCCGGCTGGCGCCTGCGGAGGCATATTAAACGCAAGAATCTGCGTCAGACGTTACACACAATCTCTCTTAGTGAGCGTATCGGAACGGGGACGCTGCTGCCAATGGCGGCCAGCGTGTTTTCGGCATTTCTGATTATGGTGCTTATCTTTGTAACGGTGGTCAGCTTTATCAACGCGACCCATGAACGGTTTGGGGACAAAATTACGACATTTGAGGATATCCTACCCAAAGATAGTACGCGCATCTACGATGCTCATGGAAAGCTGATCTTTCAAATGATGGATCAGGGGAAGCAGACCAGTGAGCCACTCAGCAAGATCTCTCCCCACCTGGCCCATGCCGAGATCGCCATTGAGGATCAAAACTTTTATAAAAATCCTGGCTATGATATTACGGGTATCCTGCGTGCCGCCATCTCTGATATGACCAGCAACAAAGTGGTCTCCGGTGGCAGCACGATTACACAGCAGTTAATCAAGAACAGCATTGTGGGCAATCAGGCCACCATGCTGCGCAAGCTCCAGGAGGTGATTCTCGCTCCCGACATCTCACGCTACTATACCAAAGAGCAGATCCTGCAGATGTACCTGAATACAACCTACTATGGCGAACGTTCTTACGGGGCCGAGGAGGCGGCTCATACCTACTTCGGGCTGATGGACACGCCGACGCAAACGGCGGCCCAGCAGTTGGATATCGCCCAGTCAGCGATGCTGGCCGGCATCCCCAGTTCACCGATCGCGCGCGACCCCTTCTTACATCCCAAAGCAGCCTCAACGCGCATGCAAGAGGTGCTGCAGCAGATGTATAACCAGGGATACATCACGGCTCAAGAACGCTCCGACGCCGTAACCGAGTCCTTCAAACCTGATTTTATCAAGCATGGTACACCCCTGAACAACAGGGTCGCGCCCCATTTCGTCAACTACACACTGCGTGAACTGGCCAGCGATCTGCACGTGAAGATTAGCGATCTCTCGCGCGCGGGACTGGTGGTCATGACCACACTGGACCTGGATCTGCAAAACAAGGTGCTCAAGGTGGCCCAGAAGCACATCGCCGAGATGGCGCGGCAGCATAATATGTCCAATGCCGCCGTGGTGGTACTGGACCAGCATACGGGCGCCATTCGCACCCTGGTGGGCAACATTGATCCCAACAATCCTAAGTATGGCGACTTTGATGTGGCCTCGCAGGGCTATCGCCAGCCGGGTTCCTCGTTCAAACCCTACATCTACGCGACCGCCTTTGACGAGGGGATCAGTCCAGGCGAAACCGTGCTGGACGGTCCACTCACGATCCAGATGTGCTGTGGCCTGCCCTCCTATTCGCCGCACAACTATGATCAACAGTATCATGGCTGGGTCTCCTATCGCTATGCGCTACAGAACTCGTTTAACATTCCCGCCGTCAAACTGCTGCTGCGTACCGGCGTCGATAAGGCATTAAATGTGGCGCAGAACATGGGTCTGAGCACATACGAGGGTGTACCCAACTACACCATGGTGCTGGGCTCGCTGGCTGTTCACCTGATCGATAACACATCCGGCTACGCAACCTTCGCCAATGGAGGCATACGCGTCCCACCGCACGCGATCACTACCATCAAAGATCAAAATGGCAAGCTGATCCTGCAGATCAAGCCCCAGCCGGTGCGAGCGCTGCGTAAAGAGACCGCCTTTATGATTACAGACGTACTGAGCGACAACGACTCGCGTATCTACGAGTTCGGCAAATGTAGCTCACTGGTACTGTATGAGACAACCATGAACCAGTGTTACGCCGGCCATCCAGGCCCCATTCGGCCATCGGCGGCCAAAACGGGCACCTCCAATGACTTCCGCGACAACTGGACCATGGGCTACACCACGGACGTCACAGTAGGGGTCTGGGCTGGCAACAATGACAACTCGCCGATGATCAACGTCACCGGTGTCGACGGCGCCGGTCCCATCTGGCACGACACCATGCTGCTGGCGGAAAAGGGGCGCCCCATTCAACCCTTCCCCGGCCCACCTGATACGCTGATCAAAAAAACACAAACCTATCCAGGCAAAACAACCACCGACTGGCACTTTATCAAATAAAAATCAATTTAAGGGCCACCACGGTCGCTGCGCGACCGTGGTGGCCCTTAAATTGATGAGCTTGTCGCAATCTCATACATGTGTGTCGTCACATAAGATTGCAAAAAACTCTATTGGAAATGTAAAATTAAACTAAACCTTTCGTTACTAGTCGCAATTTCAAAGGAGAAGGGTGATGATACGTGTTGCAATGCTGAGCTTCTGGCATGTCCATGCACGTGACTATACACGACAGGCGCTTGAGCATCCCGAGACCCAGATCGTAGCCGCCTGGGATGAAGAACCGGCGCGGGGCCGCGCCAAAGCTGAAGAACTGGGAATCCGTTTTTACGACGACCTGAATGAGCTGCTAAACCAGACCGATATCGATGCGGTCATCGTTGATACCCCGACCAATATCCACCATGATGTCATGATCGCCGCCGCGAAAGCGGGCAAACATATTTTCACGGAAAAAGTTATCGCTACCACGCTGCGCGAGTGCAATGAGATCATCGCAGCGATCGAGCAGGCCGGGGTAAAGCTGACCGTTTCGCTGCCTCGCCTCAATGCCGGCTATACACAGGCCATTCGCGAGATTATGCGCCAGAAACAGCTGGGCGAAGCTACCCTCGTGCGCGTACGCCTCTCGCATAATGGCGCCATCGCGACCGCCGACAATCCCAACGGCTGGCTACCGCCCCACTTCTTTAACGCCGAGCAGTGCGGCGGCGGCGCCATGATCGATCTCGGCTGCCACCCGATGTATCTGACACGCCTGTTCCTGGGACTGCCGGAAAGCGTCAGCGCCACCTATGGGCATATCACCGGCCGCGAGGTCGAGGATAACGCGCTGGTCACGCTGCGCTATCCCAACGGAGCTATCGGTGTGGTTGAAGCCGGTTTTGTGAATCGCTTCTCGCCCTTTACGATCGAGGCGCATGGCACCGAGGGGAGCCTCTTCTATGGCACACCGGAGGCCCAGCTGATTATACGCAGCACCCAGCCGGGTACCCCTGGAAGCGACCGCTGGCATACCATCTCACAGCTGCCAGCCGAGCTACCGAGCGCCTTCCAGCAATGGGTTGGTCATATTCAGCAGGGCACAACCGCCACTGAAAACATCCAGACCGCCATTGAGCTCACCATGTTAATGGAGGCTGCCAACATCTCTGCCCATAGTAATCAACCTGTACGACTGGATTCGTTGCAACGCTAACATAGACTAGCTGAGAGACAGACAGACAGACAGAGGAGACACGGTGATGACTGTCGCAAAGGATCTGAGTCGATCGCGCTACCACCATACTTCGCGGAGAAACATGGGACCTTCCCAATTTCAACTTATGCAGGCGGATCCTCAGGCGCTTGATCGCCTGGATATCCGCTTCCGCTGGGGACACTATGGCATTCAGGTGCTCCGCTGCCACCTGACATCGTTAAAGGCCGGCCACGTTATCCAGGCTCATAAACATCGGGATTTCGAGTTTCACTTTATCCCCAGCGGCACCGGCGCGGTTGTGCTGGATGATGGAGCCTATCCCGTTCACGCGGGCATGTTCTTTTTGACGGGCCCCCACGTGATCCATCAGCAGGAGGCCAGCCAATGGGAGCAGTTGGATGAGCTGTGCCTGCATGTCGACATCGTCAAGCTGGATGATGCTCCGACCACCTCACCATCAACGACGCCCTGGGGTGAAGAATGGGAAGTCGCGGAGGCGGAAGAGTGCATGCGCCAACTGCATACGATGCAGGCCCATCCAACCGTCGATCAGTATGACGCCATGAGCTGGTTCCTGACCGCTTACCGCGCCTGGCACGATCGCGAACTGGGAGCGTTCTCGACCATCAGGCAGGCGGTTATCCAGATCATGCTACGCACAGCCCGGGCCCACCATGTCACCCAGATCAACACGGCGTTACCGTCCAGGGATATGAATGCATATCGGTACAGCCTGGCCACGCAATACATTCGCGATAACTACGCGCACCCATTGACGCTGGAAGAGGTAGCCGAGGAATTGCACATCTGTGGTCGTCAATTGCAAAGGATTCTGGATGAGCAGGCTGAAGAGACCTTCAGTGGTTACCTGGAACGCTACCGTCTGACGCAGGTCTGCATGGCGCTCACGCATTCAGACCAGACCGTTGAGCAGTTAGCGGGCCAACACGGCTTTTCCAGCGGCAGCTACCTGCATTATGTCTTTAAGAAACGCATGGGGATGACCCCCCAGCAGTATCGTGAACAACAACGACTCAATCAACCTATGGATGGTGCTAGCTCTTCTCGATCTACCCCATCTCACTGACTCTCTATACCTGGGGTATTCCATTTGAATACCCTGCGCCCTGCTATATAAGAATTTTTCCTATATGGCACCTATAGCTTGAACCAACGCATACTCAAGGAGGAAAAGCAGCATGACGATCAAAGTTGGACTTATCGGTTGCGGAGGCATTACGGCAACACATATCAGAGGCTATCTGCGCATCCCCGAGCAAGTTAAAGTCACCGCGGTCAGCGATGTCGTGACGGCAAATGCGGAGACACGTGCGCAGGAAGTCGGCGGGGCAGAGATCTTTAGCGACTATAACGAGATGCTGGCGAAGGCGGACATCGACGCGGTCGATATCTGCTTACCCCACCACCTCCATAAAGACGCTATTGTCGCGGCCGCCAACGCGAAGAAACATATTCTGTGTGAGAAGCCCCTCTGCCTGACGGTGCAGGAGGCCGAGGCGGTACAACAGGCCGTCTCACAAAACGGGGTCACCCTGATGTGCGCCCACAATCAGCTGACCATGCCTCCTGTAGCCCGCGTCAAGCAGATGATCCAGGAAGGGACCTTCGGCAAGGTCTACGAGCTTCGCACCACCGATAGCTTCTTTAATAAGTTCGATCCTAAAAACATGGGCTGGCGCGCCCATCGTTCGATGATCGGCGGTGGCGAGCTGATCGACACCGGCTATCATCCCACGTATTTGTTACTCTACCTGGCCAGCAGCGAACCCGTAGAAGTCACAGCCATGCTCAGCAAGCATCGCCTGGAGTTTATGGATGGTGAGGATTCCGCCCAGGTGCTGGTGCGCTTCGCCGATGGATCGGTGGGAAACATCGTGACCAGCTGGGCCTACGTTCCTGCCTCCATCACCGAGAAGTTCTCGCTGGTGGCGGAAAAAGGTAGTGCCTATAGCTATGGCAGCGATCTGTTCTACAAACTGCACGGTGAAGAAGAGCAGAAGATCGAGATGAGCGGCGTAGACACCTTCGCGGAAGAGATCAAAGACTTTGTTACCTGCTTGCAGGAGGGCCGCCGTCCGGTCAACACCGAGGCCGAAGGCATCAACGTACTAAAAGTTATCCTTGGTGCCTATAAGTCGGCGGAAGAGAAACGCACCGTTTCCCTGGCCGACCTGGCTTAACCCCCACCTTCGATTATGGTTCGGAGACGGGTTCCGAACCATAATCGGAGGCGAGCTCCGAACCTATGGGTGGGAGGATTGTTTGGGGTGGACGATGCCGTGTTCCCAGGCGTAGACGGCCGCCTGCGTACGGTCAACTGTGTGCAGCTTGCCCAGGATATTGCTCACATGCCCCTTGACGGTTTTTTCGCTGATCACCAACTTTTCGGCGATCTCAGCGTTGCTATGGCCGGCGGCGATCAGACGCAGGACATCCAGTTCGCGCTCACTCAGGTCGGATGCCAGGTTGCGCGCCTCTTTCTTGACACCCTGGATCTCCTGCACAACCCTGGCCGCCACGCGAGGATGCAGGACGGATTCCTCACGCGCCGCCTTGCGAATGGTATCAGCCAGTTCATCTGGTCCCACATCCTTCAGCACATAGGAGAGGGCGCCGGCCCGCAAAGCCGGAAAGATATATTCATCTTCATGGAATGAAGTCAGTATAATCACTTTTGTGCGTGGACATTGCTGCCTGATACGCCGTGTGGCCTCGATACCACTGATGCCGGGCAACATCATATCCATCAAAACAACCGCCGGTTGGAGCGTACGCACCTTCTCTACCGCGGCCTCCCCATTATCGGCCTCGTCCAGCACCTGAATATCGGGCTGCAACTCTAGAAAGACGCGCACCCCCTGGCGCACCAGCCTGTGATCATCCACCAATAGGACAGTGATCGCGTTCTCTACCGTCTCCTGCATGCCTGGCTCCCTTCGCCTCCCTGCGCAATAGCAGATACACCTATAAAAATACTCATACCGGCGTGCCCGCGCATTCAATATAGATCTGCGTGCCCTTGCCGCTAGCGCTCTCAATCCTGATCTGTCCACCCAGTTCGCGGATGCGTTCCTGCATGGACAGCAGGCCCACACCATGCTTCTCGCGCCTTTCCATGTGAAAACCCCTGCCGTTATCGCTGATACGCAGCACGACCACCTCTTCTGAACAGCGCAGCTGCACCTGTACCTGCGTGGCGTTGCTATGACGGGCAACGTTCGACAGCGCCTCCTGACAGACGCGGAAGAGCGCCTCCTCCAGCGCGGGCGAGATGACGCAGGTCCCCTCAACCTCAACGCTGGCGGCGATCCAGGTCTGCTCCTGCCACTGCTTGATATATGTCTGCAGCGCCTGCGCCAGCGATCTACCTTCCAGGGCGACGGGACGCAGTTCGCGAATCAGCGCGCTGAGCTCTTTCTGCACCTCGCGCACCAGCTGCTCCATATCATCCAGGCGCTGGCGCGCGGCGGCCACGTCCTTTCCCATCAAGAGACGAATCGCGCCTACCTGCATGGCAACCACAAAGACCTGCTGCTTGACGCTATCGTGCAGATCGCGCGCCAGGCGGTTGCGCTCCTCCAGCATCGCCAGTTGCTGACGCGTACGCAGAAACTGTTGCAGCTGCTCGGCCATAGTGTTAAGCTGACGCGTTAGCTGCCCCAGCTCATCCTCAGAAGGATCAACAGCGCGTACCAGAAAATCCCCCTGGCTCCACTGATTGGCCGCCAGCGAGAGACGCTTGAAGCGACGGGTAAAGCTGCGCGCAGTCAGGAAGCCCGCCACGGCACCGGTCAGTGCGGCCAGTACCGTGATCACGATCACATTGAGGACAATTAAAGGTAACAGATTGTTGAGGTTAGCAGAAAATACCGCGTTCGTCAATTGATCTGAGCGCAAGATAATCGCGCCCTCAACCCGTTGCCCATCCACAATTGGGGCCATCAGCACCGAGATATGCGAACCATCCTGAAAGGCTAGCCCTTGTCCGGCGTTTTTCCCCTGCAAGAGACGCTGCAATTGCCGCTGCTCATCCTGGGAGAGCACGCTGTGCAACTGTGGCTGCTCATCTCCTCCGCGAGCAATCAAGACGTTACCCTGCTGATCTACCACAGCCAGGAAACTGGCGCGAGAATGTGATGAAAGTTCGGTTGCACCATTGCTGGTGATCTGCAGCCATTTTGCCAGTTCCGCATGATCTGGATGTCCATTAACAAAGAATGGCACCGCCTGGGTAGCTAAACTCTGCACATTATTCAGCCAGATACGATTAGGAAAGGCGAAAAAATAGATCAAGATCACAATCACGGTGATCACTTCAATCAAACAGACGGTTACCACCGTAGTCAACAGAGACGAGAGCGTCAGCTTCCACTGCAACCGCTGTCCCGGCCGTCTCAACAACTCCATGCCTCCTGCTCCAATAAAAAAGCACGACTCATCTATTAACGCTTTGTATTATATAATACATCTCGTTTAGAATGTATCTGACTTCCGTCATGTTGGTGGCACGTGCGTGCCCCCGCACGCGCGTCCGCGTAGCGGACGCGCTAGTTTGGTGTATTGGTGCAGCAGGGACGCGAAAGCGCCCCTGCTGCACCAATACACCATGAACTTGTGCGCACTAGAGGTGCGAAAGCTCTGATGTCAGTTTTGAGGTGGTGCATCGGGGACGCGAAAGCGCCCCTGCTGCACCAATACACCATGAACTTGCGCGCACTAGAGGTGCGAAAGCTCTGATGTCAGTTTTGAGGTGGTGCATCGGGGACGCGAAAGCGCCCCTGCTGCACCAATACACCATGGACTTGCGCGCACTAGAGGTGCGAAAGCTCTGATGTCAGTTTTGAGGTGGTGCATCGGGGGCGCGAAAGCGCCCCTGCTGCACCAATACACCATGGACTTGCGCGCACTAGAGGTGCGAAAGCTCTGATGTCAGTTTTGAGGTGGTGCATCGGGGACGCGAAAGCGCCCCTGCTGCACCAATACACCATGGACTTGCGCGCACTAGAGGTGCGAAAGCTCTGATGTCAGTTTTGAGGTGGTGCATCGGGGGCGCGGATGCGCCCCCGATGCACCACCTCAAAACCAGTGGCGGCCGCGTAGCGGACGCGCGTGCGGGGGCGCGCACGTGCCACCAGAGTAATAAAAGCTATTGGTGGCCGTCGAGCAGGGAGTGTACCTTATCCAGCAGCACATCCAAATCGAAGGGTTTTTGCAGGAAATCGCTGTGGGGATCAAGCAGGTCTTTTTGCTGCAGCTGGATTTGTTGATAGCCGCTCATGACCAGCATCTTTGCTTCGGGTTGCCTGCGGCGTATCTGTTGTTGAAACTCTTTGCCTTGCATTTTTGGCATCATAATATCGGCTATGATCAGACATATGGTAGCGCTATGCTCCTGAAATAGCTGCAGCCCTTCTTCTCCATCACTGGCCACCAGAAGGGTATACCCATCTTCGCGCAGAACGTCACAGATGACCTGCTGAACGTCTGGATCATCTTCCACCACCAGGATCGTCGCTTTTCCAGATGACTTCGCGACCGGCATCGCCTTCTCTGGTACTTCAATCTCGCCGAGCATCATATCTTCCCGCGCAATCTGCTCTGCTACCGGCAAACAGAGGGCAAAGCAGGTCCCTTCGCCTGGCTGGCTGGTTACCTCGATAAAGCCGTGATGCTGCTGAATGATGCCATAGACCACCGCGAGGCCGAGCCCGGTCCCCTGACCGACACCTTTGGTCGTAAAGAACGGCTCGAAGAGACGAGACAATGTCTCTGGTGACATACCTTCACCGGTGTCAGTGATGGTGATCTGCACATAAGGTCCTGGTTGAGTAGTGAAACGAGCATCCTGTTTACCCTGTTGAAGCTGGAACGAATGGGTCTGGATCATTAATGTTCCCCCGTGCGGCATAGCATCACGCGCGTTAATGCACAGATTCATAAGCATCTGTTCCAGCTGGGTAGGGTCGGCATAGACATCGGCGATGTCGGGGTCCGGGACAAACTCTATCTTGATCGTTGGCCCCAGCAAGGTGCTTAAAAATCCCAATGTCTGGGCGATCAAATCATTGAGCTGGATGCGTATGGGCTCTAAACGGCTGCCACGTGCGAAAGTCAGTAACTGTCGTGTCATGCGTGCCCCTTGTTCGGCACGCGTAAAAATATGCCGGAAAGAGTCTGCCAGCTCTGGCTGATCTGAAGCATGCTTCATACCTTGCTGCGCATAGCCCATCATACCCGCCAACAAATTATTAAAGTCATGGGCCAGACCACTAACCAGCAGACCTAGACTCTCCATTTTCTGGGCCTGTTGAACCTGTTTCTGCAACAGTTCATGTTCGGTCTGTAACTGTTGCCGCTTGAAAAACTCTTTGATAGCCAGTGGAAGTCTGGAGAGATGGGTCTTGAGCACATAATCGCTCAGGCCAAGTTTCATAGCTTCAACCGCCACCTCTTCACTGCCAGTATCTGTAATCATGAACACTGGTAGTTCGGGGCGGCACTTCGCTACAAATTTGAGCACCTCAATCCCATTGGTCCACTTGATCTGGTAATCGGTCAGCACAAAATCAAAATCTGGCTGTTTCATAATGTCCAGAAAAGCCTGCTGGTTCGTTACTTCCCGCCATTGAATATCCGGCCAGACCTGCTCCATCTTATGCTTAATTAACTGACGATCAAAAGGATTGTCATCAATGAGAAGGACTTTCATCACTCTCCTTTCGTGACCGAGCGCAACTCCAGCCAGAATGTACTCCCCCGATCTATTACTGAGCTCACTCCAACGTGCCCTCCCATCAGGTCAACCGCTTTGCGTACGGTGGCCAATCCCAGACCGATGCCTTCATATTCTTCGACTCCATGAAGCTGGGTGAATGGCTTGAATAGATTGGCTATATTTTGAGGAGAGATACCAATGCCGTGGTCCTCTATCTCCAACCGATAGCTGCCATGCAGCTTTATCGCGCGGATCTGTATGTCAGGGTGATCGCCTGGTTTGATAAATTTGAGCGCATTGGATAATAGATTGGTGATAGCCATGCGCAACAGGAGTGGTTGCCCCTCTACAGCTGGCAAAGGGGACTCAATCATAATGTGGGCCTCTTGCTGTTCTATTGTTGAGGAAAGGCATTGGATACATTGCTCGACTAACAACTGAAGATCCACTTCCTGCGGTTCTACTTGCGTATGACCCACTCTTGCGAAGGCAACCAGGCCATCAATAAATTCCCTCATCTGTACTGTCGATGTATGGATATTTGTGAGGTACTCTTTGCCTTTATCCGTCAGTCGTTCGCCTTCTTCGCTGGCGAGAATTTCCGCAAAGCCTTTGATGGCGCGCAATGGAGCGCGCAGATCATGCGTCATCGCGTGAAAAAATGATTCCAGGTCGCTATTGCGCAATTTCAGGGAGAGAGAAAGCTCTCGGGTGCGTACCAGCATCTCTACCCGTGCCTGCAGCTCTGTTTTTTCCACCGGCAAACGAATCAGCTCATCGATGGTCTTCCAGAGGTGCCGTGTAATCAATTCCACCTCGCGATAGGAGGTCAGGAGTATCACCGGCAAGAAGAGCGGATCCTCTCTGGATCTGTGGGCTTGAATCTCAGCCCAGCGCCGATCTAAGGCTGGCCCATCAATCAGGCAGACATCAAATGCCTCTGCCAGCGGCACGCCGGATTCCTGTTGCATAACCTGGTAGCGCTGAGAGAGCCAGTTGGCCAGCAAGGCGCGATTTTGTCTGTTTTCAAGCAGGAGCAGAAGGCGTGTCATTTTTACTACTCTTCAAGAAGGCTTTGAATAATGCCCATAAATTCCTTGATGATCAATGGTTTGACCATGACGCCCCTGGCTCCATGGGTCAAACTCGCCTGCTGAACAGCGGCGCTCAGGCGTGGAGAGATAACCAGAAAAGGAATTTTGGCCGCGCGCAATTGTTCACAGCGCGGCCAGATCTCACTGTCGAAACCCGCGATATCTACCAGGGCACCCTTTGGTGCTGGCTGCTGAATAATAGCCTGGTCAAAGGTAGGGTAGTCATGAGCAGCAATGGCGTCATATCCCTCTTTATCAAGAACATCCATCAGCAACTGCAAATTGCGCTGGTTACTATTCACCAGTAAGATCGGTACTTTTGCAGCCATGGCTAGCTCTCCCTGTCAGATTGTCCCATGAAACGCAGATCGCCAGTTAGAATGCCTTGAATATCTGTTAAAGGCTTGCCTACCTTGATGCCATAGCGGCTGATTTCGATCTCACGAATAGTGCGCTCAAAGTTTGAAAGGCGCTTTTTCAGAACGCCGATGGCGCGCCGCATTTCACCTTTTAGTTCCAGGTAGCGCAAGAAGATGATATTATCCGCCAGATAGGAGAGGCCGAATTCTGTGACTTTGAACTCACCGGCAACCGAGGTTACCTCATTGATCAGGAGCACCGCGATTCCCATATTCTGGAGATATTTACACAACGCATGTAAATGCTCGACCAGGTCATGTCCTTTGAGGGAGAGGCTATAGCCGGAGATGCTATCGATCATGACGATGCGTGAGCCCTGTTGCTCAACTTCCTGACGTACAACACGCGCGAACTCATCTGGTGTAAATCGTAGTGGCTCGACCTGGATTACCGACAGGATGCCACGCTCCTGCATGGTACGCACCGGAATATTGACGGCCTCACAGCGGTTGAGCAGCGTCTCTTTGATCTCCTCAAATGTATAGACGACCGAGCGTTCTCCCCGACCGGCGGCCTCTTTCATGAATTGCAAGCCCAGGGTGGTTTTGCCGACACCCGTTGGCCCGGTGATCATGCTGATAGTGCCACGCTCGATACCACCATGTAGCAACTCGTCGATCTCAGGTACACCCGATGAAATTTTTTCCTGGACAAAGCTCTGGGTATGCATCTGCGGCAATAGCCTTGGAAAGACGCGCATACCGGTGTCCGTCAGACGCATCACATGACTGCCTGCTTGAAAATCGGAGCCGCGAAACTTACTGACACTGATCGCACGGCTCTCAGGGCTAAAGTGCAAATGAATCACTCCATCACTCATAAACTGCAGGTCATCGTCAGGTGAAGACACACTTCCTTCTGATGTAAAGAGCACGGTTGCCCCCTGTTCCACCAGGAAGCGTAAGAAGGACAGTACCTGCTTGCGGAACTGAAAATCATCTGGATTGAGGAAGCGGAACTGGGTCATGGCATCGAGAAAGACGCGTTGTGGGCGTAGTTCTTCAACACTGGACATAATCCGTTGCGTAATTGGTTCGCGCTCAACCTCTGCGGGTGAGAATATATCATAGCTTTGCATCTCAGTAAAAAACGAGGCGCTGGGCGAGAGATCCAGAAAGTGCATTTTATCCAGAATACTGGTGAAGGCCTGGGCGTTCTGGCGAATTTCTGCCTCCGGTTCACCCATTGTGATAAACAGGCAGGTCTCTCCCCGTTCTACTCCCGCAGCCAGAAAATGCATTCCCAGTGTTGTTTTGCCACTACCCGGCCCGCCACGCAAAAGGTAGGCACGGTGCGCAACCAGGCCACCATCGAGAATCTCATCAAAGCCCGTTACGCCCGTTGAAAGGCGAGAGGTGGTGGAGGGCAAACCCTGTCGCGAGGCGGATTCTATGCCCGCTGAAGTAGCAAATGACAATGTCTCATCTGGGAAACGGTTCTTACTCCTGTTCATATCGTAACCTTCTTTTGAGAATCGATCAGCAGTCAAATAAAAAATCAGGCGCACAAATAATGGATGCGTTACGATTGAATAAAAATACCACTTCCTTTATTATTTGTGTGCCATTGTATCGCATCATAATAAAATTCTCAATGTCATCATTTATGCTGCTGAGCAGTGCTATACCACAATATGAGCCCGTCGATGGGCGGTATAGAGCAGGTCTGGAGACGCATAAAAAAGACGCGACTTCAGCCGCATCACAACATCCACTGTTTCTTTTATTCTTTAGGCATGGCAAGAAACACAAAGTTGTTCACATGCTAAAAATATTAAGGGAAACAGCTATGAATAGACAATTATTGCGTTATGAACTGCGCCTGCTGGGGCTGAAAGTGATTCTGCCGCCGCTGCTGGTTATCATGCTATTCGGCGTGCTGGCCATAGTGCTCCATATACTGGGTGTTAACACCTCCCATGCTTTGATGTCGGGTCAGGAGATGTTTTTACCACTAGCCATGGGCGCGATCGTAGCCGCCACTGGACTGCAAGATCCGGCGCTGGAGTTGCAGCTGACGATGCCCACCAGCTATCGACGCACCGCGATGTACCGTTTTCTGCTGGTACTGATCTGGGCGGCCATCGTTAGTTTCCTGACCAATACGATCCTGTTTAGCTTCAAGCTAGGCTACCAGCCACAACAGATACAATCCTGGGCCTTCGTCTGGCAGTTTCTGGTGGGACAACTGATCTGGCTGGCCCCGCTGCTCTGGTTTATGAGCGTAGGCTTTTGCATCACAATCCTGACCCACAGTATCTCGGCCAGCGGAGCCATCCTGGGAGGCATCTGGATCTTGCAGGCACTGTTCATCAAAAGTTTGCTGGCGACCAACGCATGGGTCCAATCCTTTGTACTCTTTCCGACCACATTGATGCCTGATGCGCCGTTCTGGCTCACCAATCGCCTGGAGTTGCTGGCCTTCGCTATTGTCCTGATCCCGGTCAACTGGCTCCTCTTACGCAACAATGAAAGCCTGCTTAAAAGCGCGACCGCTGAATAATACAGAAATCGCTATCGTCTGAAAGGAATATCAACCATGTCTCTGTTCGCAACGCTCCTGGCAGCTTTAAAATACGAATTCCGCATGCAGGTGCGCCGTCCCTGGCTGTGGATCACGATGGGTCTCATCCAGTTAATCATCCTGGGCTTTATGCTCAGAACACCAGGTGTCCTGCCCATGATCCAACACCTCAAGGGTGCGCCGATTGTGTCCACCACGGCCTACTGGACCAATATCGTCAACTACCTGCTGCCAGTGGCGGTCGCCATCTTGATCGCTGACCGGCTGCCCCGTGATAAGCGGACGCACGTGCAGGAAATTCTGACGACGCTACCGGGCTCAGCGGCGGGCCGGCTATGGGGCAAGTACCTGGGCAGTACGCTGGCGACGCTGCTGCCAATCCTGATCTTCTACAGTCTGGGTATCCTGGTCATCTTTGTACAGACGCTCAACGCCTATGTGTTCCTGGTGGCCATCGCCACCTTCGCTACTATCATCTTACCGGGCATGCTGCTGGTGGGGGCCGCCGCCATCGCCATACCCGCGCTGATCTGGGTGCCGCTGTTCCAATTTCTATTCGTTGGCTACTGGTTCTGGGGAAACCTCTACAAGCCACATGGCATCCCCACACTGAGTGATACCGTCCTCACGCCGGCTGGCGGCTATATGAGCCGTGGCTTCTTCGGGGTCACCGTCTTCCCGGTCGAACGGGCCAGCGCCGCGCAAGGACTGCTCAGTATGCTGGTGCTGCTCGGACTGGCCGCGCTGATCATGCTGGCCCTGAACGGTTATCAGCAGTGGCAGCTGCGACACCAATAAATCACGCAGACCCGACTATGGACCTGTCCAATAAACGCGACCGCAGACGCATCACAAATGAAAGGTTAACGACTATGCTATACACATCAACACCGATCGAAAAACACAATATGAATGACGAGAAGAAGGATACACAATCAATGAACATTCAAATTCAGCAGCTCAATAAAATATATCGCGGCAATGTGCAGGCATTAAACAACCTATCGCTGGAGATCCCTCACGGCATGTTCGGTCTGCTGGGGCCCAACGGAGCTGGCAAAACGACGTTTATGCGTATCCTGGCCGGCATTCTGCAGCCGACCAGCGGAGCGATCCAGGTCGGTCCCTATGACGCGACCACCCCGCATGGTCGGCAGCAGGTACAACAGATACTGGGCTACCTGCCCCAGGAGCTGGGAATGTATCCTGATCTCAGCGCGCGCGAGTTTCTGGATTATATAGCTATCCTGAAGGGTCTGAATGAGCACAAGCTACGGCAACAGCGCGTCGAGGAGTTATTGGAGATGGTGGCCCTCAAACACGTGGCACAGCGCAAGATCAAAACCTACTCGGGTGGCATGAAACGCCGCGTTGGTATCGCGCAGGCCCTGCTCAATAATCCGCGCTTCCTGATCGTCGACGAGCCGACTGCCGGACTCGATCCCGAGGAACGCATCCGCTTCCGCAACCTGCTCTCGGACCTGGCCGGGGAGCGCACAGTCCTGCTCTCAACCCATATCGTTGAGGATATCGCGCAGACTTGCCGCAATATCGCCATGATGAAGTCCGGCCAGGTCATCTTCCAGGGTACTATAGCGCAGATGCTTGAACAGACCCGTGGTCATGTCTGGCATATCACCACCGATGGCATGCGGCCCGAGGGCAACTTCAGCATCGTCTCAACTAACCAGATGAGTAGCTCAACACAGTATCGCGTGGTTGGTACACCAGCCAATGGACAACAGGCCATCCCCGCTGAACCCGGACTGGAAGATGGCTACGTCTGGTTTATGCATAAGCAGTCGGCACGCTAACATACTAATAAATAGCCGGTGGCATATGTTACGGCGCCACCGGCTATTTATTGGTACGATAAAAGTATGAGTGGGAAGCGTTTTTTCTGTTATAAATGGTATACTAAAGGTAGATCAATGCAGGAACGCAGGTGTATGGGATGGAGACCTCGAAACAAAAGAGCTTTGCTGAGATCGTGAAACATCAGCGTGAGATGCGCGGCTGGTCTCAGGCCCGCATGGCGGAAGAACTGGGCACGACACCCAATCGTATCAGCTCATGGGAACGCAACGTTTCCGTCCCTTCCGCGTACTTCCGCGAAAAGCTGTGCTCGCTGCTGGATATGAATGCCCATGAGCTGGGGTTGCTATCTGAATCACCACCAGCCGTTCCGTCCATCAGCATCTCCGAAGATCAAGCTATGGCACTCGATCCATCCATGGAAGTAAGTGAAACAGTCGCAGAGAGGTCGCTCATCGGTCCCCGACCAGCAACACGCAAACGCCTATTCATCCTTGCTCCACTCATCACACTAATAGTAGTTGCCAGCGCCGCATTCATCGCTTTTAGCAGTGGTTTCATCAGCATTAGCCCATCCGATCCTTATCCTCCCCGTACCGGTCACCTCGTTCTTGACAGTACACTACAGCAACAGGATCCAGCCATCAACTGGCAGGAAGGGACCAACGCGAGCGATGCCCGCTGTACATTCAAAAATAATACCTATGTCGCCTATCAGCCTCTGACCGGTTACTTCCATGCGTGCATTGCTCAGAAGACCGACTATACCAATTTCGCGTATGAAGTAGAGATGACTATCGAGCAAGGGGATTTCGGAGGTATCGTCTTTCGATCAGAGGATGGCATCGATGGACGCTTCTATCTTTTCCGCGTCCACACCGATGGTTCATACTGGCTCTATCGCTTCGCCGACAACAGCATTGCCCATGCCACGCTGCTTGACCAGGGTACCTGCAAAACCTTCAACCAGGGACTGAACCAGCCCAACCTGATCGCGGTCGTGGCGCAGAATGATGTCCTGACGCTCTACGTCAATCAGCGTGAGATTTCATCGGTCCATGATGGAGGCTATACCCACGGGCAGATCGGACTGCTGGCGGGCTCAATGACCATGGGACCAGCGGAAGCTGCCTTCAAAAACGTGCGCGTCTGGACTCTATAGGAGTCCATGCTATTATCACATCAAGAATGGGGACGCAGGCTTTGCCACTCGCGGTCCAGCATCGCATACTGCAAGGTGTCCCACCAGCGACCCTTCAACCACTCACTCTCAAGCTGTGAGCCCTCATAGCGCATGCCGACCTTCTCCAGCACATGTGCTGAAGCGATATTCTCCGCCAGACAATAGGCCCAGATGCGATGCAGTTGCAATTGCTCAAAACCAAACGCCAGCAGCGCCTGCGAAGCCTCCGTGGCGTATCCATGGCGCCAGTAGCGGCGATCCAGCTCATAACCAAGATCAGCCACCTCAGCATGCGCGTGATTCATACGCAGGCCACAATTGCCGATCAGCTGATTGCTCTCACGCAAGACAATCGCCAGCTGATACTTTTTCCGTGGATGCTCACGACTCCAGTTGATAAACATCTTGATCAGAGAACGAACATCCATCTCAGTGCGATGCGTCCACGGATTAAAGAGCAAAAATTCGGGATCGGATTGATATTCTAGTGTTGGCTTCCAATCGCGCTCATCGAAATCACGCAATATAAGTCGTTCAGTATGCAATATCATAAAAATCAGGTGGCTCTATTTATTCAACGCCTAAATCCCACGCCTGCTGCAGATCGGCGCGTGAAAACACCTTAAAGCCCATCAATGTATGTGTTTTGGTAATTGTCGTCAATTTTAACATATGGTCAGTTACCACACTGGCCAGATCCTCATAATTCTGGAAGCGTAATAAAGCAACCAGATCATATTCGCCAGTCACTGAATAGACCTCCGCCACACCTTTCACCTCTAATAAGCGCTGTGCAGTCTCATTCACAGTGCCACGCTGCACATTGATCAAGACGAGTGCGGTAACCATTGCTGTATTCCCTTTCTTTACGCCACATACAAAAAGTATTAAACAGAATAATTTCTCATTATTATATCCTATGCATGCGGTGTGTGTCTGCGACCCCTGATGGGCGCGCCTGCGGCGCGCCCAGATTCTTGAATGATGGTGCAAAATGGGGCGCGGCCGCGCCCCATTTTGCACCATCATTCAAAAGAAATGTCAGTAATGTAGAGTGTAGCTGGAAACGGGGCGCAACTGCGCCCCGTTTCCAGCTACACTCTACATTACCGGCGCGCCGCAGGCGCGCGCTCTTAGGGATGAGCAAGGAAAGCCCGCACGGCAGTGCTTGCGCGCGCGACCAGCCCCCCCTCCTCCCCATCGAGCCAGAGGATACGCTGATCGCGTCTGAACCAGCTTAGCTGACGACGCGCGAAATCATGGGAGGCATATTTGAGGCGCTGCACCATCTCGGCTTCGCTGGCAAGCTCTCCTCGGAGCCAGCGACTCACAAAGCGATATTCGAGGCCAAAAGAATCCAGGCGTTCGTGGCTCAGACCCTTCTCCAGTTGCTCCTGCACTTCCGCCACCAGTCCCTGCTGTAGTCGTTCGTCGATGCGGCTATCGATCCGCTGGTAGAGGATCTCTCGTGGCCACTGGATGCCTAGCAAGAGGCAGCGATACAGGGGCCGGGCGCTTCTACGCTGCTGAGAGAAGGGTTTACCGGTAACCAGGCAGACCTCTAATGCCCGAATGACGCGGCGTGGATTCTTGCGATCGACACTGACCGCGCTCTGTGGGTCAAGCTGTTCCAGTTCACGCAAGAGATCTTCCAGGGGGCGGGACTCCAGCCGCGCGCGCAACTCGGGCTGCGGCTCAACGGTGGGGATATCAAAGTTATCCACTACGGTCTGGATATAATGTGGTGAGCCTCCTACCAGCAGCGGGAGATGTTCGCGGCGCAGGATCGCATCGATCACGGCGATCGCCTCTCGCTGAAACTGCGCCACGCTATAGACCTCCCCTGGATCAACTACATCCAGAAGATGATGAGGAACCAGGCTCCTCTCATGCGGTGTCACCTTGGCGGTCCCGATATCCAGACCTCGGTAGACCTGTCGCGAATCTGCGGAGACGATCTCTCCATTAAACTGCTGCGCCAGCGCGATACCCAGCGCGCTCTTCCCCGAAGCGGTCGGACCCAGTACCACCACCAGGTCTGGTCGCACTACATCTGTTTCGTTCTCCACGGCAATCCTTCTAGCTACAGGCGTTTATACCTCACCAGGTAATCAATCCGCTCCACCAATCCCACCATAATGCCTATCGCTAACAGGATACCAAATACTGTAAAGAGACTAAACTCGAAGCCGAACGTCAGAAAGATGCCCAGGATAGCGCCGACCAGCAGGGCCAGAATGATCATCATCCAACGTGACTGCTGCGTGGAGGTCTGTACGCTCTTAATCAGGGCGAAGATCCATTTGTGTGGGGGTGTATAGACACCCGTGGTAGCTCCGATGGCGGCGATCGCCAGCATCACAATCAATTGCACCCAGACCGGCGAGGCGCGTACCCCGACCTGCCAGATCAGTTCACCCATACCAAGCAGCACCAGGGAACTGACCATTCCCGTCAGCGCACGGTTATAGATGCCCTCCGCGCGCCAGTTGCGTTCATAGCGCAATACCAGCGCGCCAAAGGTAGAGGCCGGAATAGAGATAAACAGGATCAATAAGAACAAGGGATTGCTGTTATGAGCAGTTGCGCTCAATGAGAGCGGACGCAGCGGCGCCAGCCACGTATACGCCAGGCTGGACAGCATAAAAGAACACATCAGCGTCAACACCAGCTGCCGCCAACGGCGTAAGCGGCTCCCCATCGGCCAGGGATCCCAGTCATTCATATGCGGGGTGCCGTATTTGGTAAGATCCGAGGCGGCACGCGTGTACAGTGTCGGCGGCGTCATTACCGGCGATCTATTATCACCTGTGACGATCGGAACATCATCCTGGCTATCCAGTTCATCATCATCGTAGTAATCCAGATCAGCTCCATTGGTGCGACCCGGATGGCGCTGGTTGCGCACGATAAAGCCCTGCACCTCCGCCTCAACCTTCACTATCACTTCGCGCTGCACATCATCGTCCACCATGATCACAATCGTGCCGCTATAGTGATTCTGACGCGGAAGCTGCAGGCTATTGACGCGCACACTGATCTCACTCAGAGGCGCATCAAACATCGTCTGGCTCAATTGAATCCAGGAATCTTCGGTATGGATGGTTCCGCTCACATCTTCGCCCGACTCATCTCCGATGGTAATCTTCAACGGCGCCGAGAGGCCGGGATATACGGTACCGAAGTCCAGCACGCGCGGACTGACCGGAACAGGCATATGCCCCTTCTGCGTCTGCCGCTGCCGACCGCTGGTCGCCTGGGTTACGGGAGGAGGAGTATAGGCCCGCGATGTTGGATTGCGTACCTGTACATTGACGTTGCTCACCGTATTGTTTAAATTGAAGTCCGGTGGCAACAGATAGCGACCCGGTCCCGCCTTGCTATAGAGCACCGCCTCGACAAATTTCTCGATCGCATCGACCGGATCAGCAACTGTCTGCGCCAGGTGATGGGCGAGCTCCGACAACTCGTCTTCGCCCAGGTCTAACAACCACGACTCGATCTCTTGATCTACCAGATACTCGGCCGCCTCCTCGGGATAAGTCGCGCACAGGCGGGCCAGTTCTTCAGGAGTCGAGGCGACATCGCCGGTGGCAAAACCAAAGGTCCCCACACCCAGTAACGCATGGCGGAACATCTCCACGCTCTCATAGCGATCACTCGGCTTGATGCTGGTCGCCTTCTCCAGAGCGCGGGCCACCATAGGAGAGATACGCGGATTAATCGCGCGCACATCCTCCAGGCCAAAGCCCTCATCCGACAGGGTGTTGGTCAACAGATGGAAAATCGTCATCCCCAGCGCATAGATATCCGAGCGCTCGTCGGTCTGCGCCTTCCCATATTGTTCAGGGGGGGCGTAGCCAGGCGTCCCTAAAATCTGTGTATCGGGCGCATTGGAGGGGCGGAAGAAACGCGCAATGCCGAAATCGATCAGCTTGATCTGCCCGCTGCGCGACAACATAATGTTTCCCGGCTTCATATCACGGAAAATAATAGGGGGACTGTGGCTGTGCAGATAGGCCAGCACATCGCACAACTGGCGCGCCCAATCCAGCACGCGCCTCTCAGGGAATGGGGCCTGATTACGCTCCAGCAGTTCCTCTAGCGTAAATCCATCAATATAGTCCATGACCAGGAAGTAACGGTCACCCTGGGTGAATACACCATGCACAGTGGGCAGGTTGGGATGGTGCAAGGACCACAACATTTTAGCCTCAACCTTAAAGTTGTGGATGGTTTGCTGCTGCTCATTTGGTGGGATCAAAGACAGGCTCATCTCCTTGATGGCGTAGAGTTGTCCCTGTTCTTTGATATCCTTCGCCAGATATACCGCACCCATGCCACCCTTTCCAATCACCCGTTGGATCTGGTAGCGCTTATGAAGAAAGGTGCCGCGGTCCAAAAGACCGGATTGGTTTTTCGATCGGCCGCTGATTGTGAGCCCCCCATCTTTTCACTGCATTTGTACGGGATACGATATGTGCCCTTCAGTATAGCATACCCCCGTTAGGACCTACTACCTACTAGGAAGGTAGATTACGCCCTAAATTCTTGAGGCCTGTTCCAATTCAATTGCCCACATCCCCACTACTTATATGACTGTTCCTGTGCAGAATCATACACATAATTTGACGTAAAATATTGTCACAAAGTAAAACCTGCACCAGCATAAGTACTATCAGAGTGTGTTTGACTTCCATCATGTTTGTGGCGCGTGCGCGCCCCCGCACGCGCGTCCGCTACGCGGCCGCATTGTTTTGGTGTGTTGGTGCAGCAGGGGCGCGAAAGAGCCCCTGCTGCACCAACACACCATGGACTTGTGAGCACCAGAGGTGCGCAAGCTCAGGCAGCCTGCAGGCGATGATCGTGAGAATCAGACACATTCTCAGCCCTCCATAAACGGGAGGTGGGGAAGGCGGTCAGACCTCCTGCACCCCGCTTCCTTCGGAAGAAGGGAGCAGGCATATTATACACATACTCATATCTACTATCAACGAACTATATTACATTTATCGTTCATGAAAATGCACTCCTGGCAGACTATTATTTTATGCATCTGTTTATAATATCTCTAGCAAATGTTTGTAGTAAAGTTAAGGTTGGTATTTTGTATGACAAGCTTAATTAGACAACGTAGTCGGCAGAAAACTCATCTATTATTTGCGTTCAGTTCGTTCCTTATCGTGACCGGAGGGATAACGGGATTCCTCTGGCAGACGCAACAGTGTAGTAAAGCGGCAGACATAGCAGTGACTGGAGATCCCTCGCTTTCTGCCACCGCCGTCGATCATATTTTTGCGCAAGCGGGAAGCCCAATGGTCGGGACCGGAGTCCTTGTAGAGCGAGCCTCACGCGCCACCCATATTGATGACGCCTTCGCCCTGGCGGTCTGGTGGGCTGAAACAAACGATGGCATGGCCGGTGTAGGATTAGGAGATCGCAATCCGGGTAGCGTACGCGGCAACGGCACATATCCTGTGGCCTATGACGGCTACACCGTTTACCCATCCTATGCCGCAGCGATAATCGAGTGGTTCAATCTACTCCACAATCGGTATATCGGGCAGGGGGCCACCACCGTCTACAGCATCGGTGGGCCCTATGTTGGCACCCCTGGCTCTGGCAGTTGGGCTTACAAAGTAGTCACCCTGATGGCCCGCTATCGGGATGAAGCTCCGCCGCTAGCGGCTGCACCGATACATCCCCAGGCCGCGCTGGCCCCACAGCCTACACCCCGGGCTCGCGCCTACCTGCCAATTGGCAACGAGCAGAACTGGGAGCAACGTGCCAACGAAAAGCGCCGCCAGTCCTGGCTCAATCAAAAGGATCAGACCGCCAGTCCACGGAAACTTCCGCTCCACAGCGTTCGCAACGAGATAAACCCGATTGGTCAGCCAGATCAGCCATCCGATCTGCAGCAACCACTGCTCATAAGCGGCATCATGCTGCTCGCCATTTTGCTGGCCTATTCCAGCCTCCGGCTGCGCCGCCACCGCATCATAGTCGTCTCAGGGATCAACACAAGTGCCGCTCCAATCAAATTCCCGCGTCACACCACAACCGACAAACTGGCGCCCGTTCCGCCCACACCCATGCTGATCAAATTGGAAGGAGTCCCACCCACACCCATGCTGACGCCCTTTGGATCGGTTCCCCTCACACCATACCTACCGAACCACGATGGCGCAGCTAGTTATCTATCGCGCGGAGAAAGCTCCACCGAGAAGTTGCCATCTATAACTATAGGAAGCTCCACCGGCAGTACCACCGAAGCGCTCAAGACCATCCGAACCAACATAACTCTGCCAGGCGGAGCCCCGATAAAAGCCGAAAATACAGAGGAAGGGTACCTGAAACGATTTGGCGACAACCCCGAAAATGCCTAAAAAAACTGTTGACAAAATAGCATCATCAGTGTTAATATAGTCCACGTAGTCGCGCAGTAATGCCCTCGTGGCGGAATGGTATACGCAGCAGCTTGAGGGGCTGTGCCGAGAGGCGTGGTGGTTCGAGTCCACTCGAGGGCACCTGATCAAACAGCATCCGAAAAGAGCGATCGGATCGGATGCTCAACCTTTATCTGCGAGACTCACACACGGGCGATTAGCTCAGTTGGTTAGAGCGACTGTTTTACACACAGTAGGTCTGGGGTTCGAATCCCTAATCGCCCACTAAAAAACCTTCTAGAATGGCTTGAGAAGCGGTCTCAGGCCATTTTTGTTTTTGGTCACTCAGCGGCCTAAATCTCCAAAATATCGGTTTTAGAACAACTGAGTTCCTCTTTATTTTACTCCGCTAGCCTGCTTAACAAAGCGTTGGTATTGCTTTAATAGCTGTGATTCTGGCGCTAACAGGTCGTATTTGAAGTGCAATGGAATACCAGTACTTTTAGTACACTACTATTTTCTATTCTCGCCGATATTAATTACACGCAAATGTATCAAATCATGTCTTCATGTTTTATCTTAAAAGATGTGAATTTATTTATTGCACAGATATTGACATAATGCATGCCTACTGATATATTTCCTCATGCTTCTATAATTTATAATTTGTAGAACATCTCCCAATAAAAAATGTCCGGTGATTCAACTAGCTCTCAGAATAGCTGCTAATTGAAGCATGTTTCCTTCGTGTCTAGTTCATCAATGATGCTTGTACATCTCATAAGGGATTTACACATATTACTCATATAAATTAGTAATCATTTAAACAGTATGAACTTTCTATATAGACACCGATTCACAGAATCAGGAGAACAACGTATTATGAATCCGGATCATGGGCAAGAAGAGGCTGCTACTCCGTCGCAGCCAACCTTCTTCCGAATGGCTCTCCGTCCGGTCAGGGTACCATCTATTATAGCGATGGTAGTACGCAGGTCTTCACGCTGGGTCTCACCGACTGGTGCGCCACAGCTCCGCTCCACGGTAACTATATCGCAGTTACCATGCCGTATCGAAATACGCCAACTGGAAAGCAGACAGTGAAGAATTCACTCTACGTTGCGGAGGTGCTAATAGACCCCAACAAAACGGTGGCCTCGATACAACTGCCACCTGCCAGTGGTGGAACGATGCATATCTTCGCGGTCGGCGAGCGTGCTGGAAATCTCAACAATATTGGTATCACCAATAGTGGTGCAACTTCGATTGGTGCTTTTGATCACTATCATGGTAGCAGCTATTCGGCTCAGGCATTACAAAGCCAGGGTCTTGTCAGTGGTCAGAACTTTAGCTCTAATGGCTATAGCTTTCCCTGGCCCGCGGCTGGCACGCTTGATAACTATGCTGCTGCTGGTCAGACACTTCCAGTGACTGCTCCTGCCAATGCTTCAGGGGTGGCGTTCCTGGGCTCGGCGACCAATGGTGGGGCTGTCGGCGATGTCACGATTACTTATACCGATGGCTCAACGCAGACGGATTCTCTGGCTTTCCTGGACTGGTGTAATGCCACGCGATCTATAATTAATTGGTATCCCATTATCGCAGCTACTATGCCGTATCGAAATACACAGGGGGGTCAGCAGACGATCAATAATTACATCTACTTCTCTGAGTTTAAACTGGACTCAACAAAGACTGTGCAGAGCATTACCTTACCACAGTCTGGTACACTCCACGTTTTCTCGTACGCGTTCAAGTAGTGTTCAACGTATGTATCCCGCCAGATAATTATAGGTCGGACCACCTCTACAAGAGGTGGTCCGACTTTTTGTTGCTCCATTTTTCCAACTATCAAGTTATCCAGATAGAACCAACATCCGGCCCTTAGCAGACAGAAACCTCATCAGCAACATTCAACTTTGAGGCCAAAGAAAAAAGATAATAATGGTTCCTTTCTATCCCAGTTTTTCTGTAAGAAAAGCCGATCTTTACTTATTTAGCTCTATCAGTATAGCGTCGACGACGGTGCCGGTACGCCCTACACGAGGGACGCGCCCGGTCATTTTAGCTTCGCGAATGGCCTGGATAATCAGGGGCATATTCTCACGAATGCGTTCGAGTTCATTGGCCTCGCGCTGATAACGTTGGAAGCGGGTAAGAAGATTGTTGAATGAGATGGCGACGGGCCAGAGGACATTGTCCTGCGTGATGGGGACGCGGGCGGTAAAGTCTCCATTGGCGACCTGGCGCTGTGTATCGACCAGGTATTTAATGCTCTGCTCTAACTGGCGCTTCTGCATGGCATTGTTGCGCTCGTATTCAGCGATCTCATGCTCCATCGCGGCCAGCCTCTCCGCCTTAGTCGCGCGTTTGAGCGCCTTGTTGGCGCTCTGTACCCATTGATATGTGCCAAGGGCCACTGCGATCTGCAACAGGACGGGACGAGAAATGACTACACCCCAACCGGACATGGCGAGGTAATGATTCAGGTCCGCCGCCCGCGCTCCAAATACGATATCCAGAATCATAAAACTGCAATTAAACAGACAGACCAGAAATACAGAGGCTGGATTGAGCAATGAGACGGCGATCAGTTCGGAGGCGATCATCATGTCGAACAGGGGCAGGTTGATCAGGCCAAGACCGCCCTTGACGGATAAAGCTGTGACGGCGTTACCACCATCGATAATAAGGAGCATAAGTAAGGTCGCCATTGTTACGTCACCGCGACGCAGAAGCCAGATCGTCGCTCCCACTAAAACAACAATTGCAATGGTTGAAATTACAAATACGGGCACATTGAGATTTGCGGTCATACCCATCGCGGTCATAAACAGGACCACAACGATAATGAGGCATAATAAGGCCAGGCTGGCGAGACGACCGCGGCGAAAGACTTCCTGCTGATAAAAATCTGCTTGAGGCCCGGGAGCTGGTGGAGTAGTATAGCGATACCACCAATATAACGCCCGCTTCCACCGAGAAGATTTTACAGCCTTCATCTGCTCTGTATGGGTCAAACGCTGTGAATCAATTCTGGAATTCCTGGAAGATGGTTGAGTATGCTGCTTCATATATGGATGCCTCGACTTCCTGAAATAAAGAACACCTCAGCGCCCCCACAGTGGAGCCTGGGTGTTCGATAAAAAGGTCACCCTCGCCAAAATGGGTCGAAAAGCCAGATCAAAAAAGGACAGAAATGAACTTCTCTCTATGATTCCAACATAATGCGAAAAATCATTTCCGGGCATCTATCGATTCACAATAAAGAAGAGCCTTATCTTAATAAAATCTTATAAATCTCTTCTTTTAATTTATGGAGCTTAATTCAATTCTAACTTATTCCTTATAAAGTTTCTAGTGCACATTCTCCATAAATAGGACTTTTTGCTTAGATAAAATGCTGCTATCCCGTTTAGACTGTCAATATCAGTCTATCCTTTATCGAAAAACCAGAAAATGTAGAAGCGATAGCTAATTATGTTCACTTTACAAGGAGTGGAAGATAAGGGGCGTAGAGCGGCAGGGGAGCTTCTTGAGGCAATTTATGGATTGGTCGATGCTATGACTTCTCATCTATTGCAGTGGTAATGGAAAGAAAACCGAGAAGGCCGATCCTCTCCCTTCTTCGCTTTGCACATTGATATATCCTCCATGGCGCTTCACGATGGAGTCGCAGATATAGAGACCAATACCCAGGCCTGGAAAATTCTGATACTGTTCAGTGCTCACACGATAAAAACGCTGAAAAATGTCGTTGTGATAGGCTCTGGCAATGCCCAGGCCAAAGTCCTGTACCCTGATGACTGCATGTCTCTGATCGACATCGGTCTCAACGTATACGATCACCTGATCAGACTGAGGAGAATACTTGATAGCATTCGTAAGCAGATTCATTAAGACCTGTCCGATGCGATCTTTATCCCCAAACATCTGTACCTGTGCTCTCTGCGTGACCACGATGTGATGGGTATGCGCCGTCTCCTGCACAACCTCTACTATGTCCTGCACCAACGTATTCAAGAGGAAGATTTCTTTGTGATATTCAAGTTGGCCGTTCTCCATGATGGAGATGTCCAGCATCTCATTGATGCGCTTGGTCAGTTTATTGAGCTGCATATCCATACGCGTCAGCATGCGGATACTATCCGCATCGTTACGCTGCTTGAAGCGGCGCAGTAAGACCTGGGTAAAACCTTTGAGGCTGGTAATAGGTGTCTTCAATTCATGGCTGGCCATGCTGATAAACATGTCCTTCTGCCTCTCTTCGGCTTTGCGTTTGCTGATATCGCGGGCGATCTTAGCGCCCCCGATAATCTTTCCCTGGCTATCCTTCACCGGCGATATACTCAGGGAAACATCGATACGTGTCTTGTCTTTGCGTACGCGTACAGTTTCATAGTGCTGGATAGGGATACCGGCCTTGAGCTTCTGGATAATTTCAACCTCTTCATGCTGCAATTCCGGAGGCACAATGATAAGGATAGACTGCCCGATGGCCTCCTCGGCAGTATAGCCAAACATTTCTTCTGCCGCGTGATTCCAACTCATAATGATGCTATCAAGCGTTTTGCTAACGATAGCATCATCTGAGGAATTAACAATGGCCGCGAGGAGCGCTTTCTCTTCTAACGCTTTGGCTGTGAAGCTCTTCGCATCATTCGTAAGTTTTTTGGCCGACGATGCCATACAGTTTTGTCCTTCTCAGGAATATCAATCTCTATGAACGAGCAGCTCATCAGAGGCAGAACATTCGCAGCCCATAGATAGGATCATCCAATACTAATCCTGCACGTATTGTCCCTCTATAATTACCATTAATGCTAATATTATACCTCTTTCGGGAGCGGATAGCAGGTGTTGCAGCGGGATTTAGCATTTCTTGATCGACTATGCGGCATTCTACTACTTGCAATCTGTTTGCGCTTAATTCGTCTGTGGGTAGCCTGCAGATCCATGCCACAATAAAGCATTGCAAACCGAATTATCTAGATCATACCATATTTCCTCAAAAGAACTCATCATACTCATGCGCCCAGGTTCGAGCGTTCTGCAGAAATAGAGTTGTGCCAGGAGATACAGCCCTGGCGGATTTGACGGCGAGTCCAATCTGTAGTGGCAGGGGCGGATCGAGTGGCAGGGGGATAATTCCTTCCAACTTTTTAGGCAGCATCTGTCGCGGGAGCAGTGTAATTCCCAGTCCTTCACGTACCATGGCCAGGATGGTCGCGCTATCACTGGCACGATAGCGAATACGTGGTCGGTTTTTACTGGTGCCAAAGCCAACGCGCTGGAGTAGATGCACAGCACACTGGCTCTTCTCAAGAATAAAGCCCTCTTCGCGTAGCTCTTTAAAGGTTACAGCGGTCCGCCCGCATAGACGATGATCCGTTGGCACCAGTATGCATAGTTCGTCCGTGGTAATCAGGCTACACTCGACGTTAGGAGCTGGCAGCACCACAAAACCGATATCGACAACGCTATCCTCGATCCATGCTCCAACTTCCTGCATGGCCCCCTCGAACAATACTACTTCCATGTCAGGATAGCTTCGTTGAAAACTGGTCAACAGACTGGCAAGCAGATCGGGGGAGATGATGGAGTTGATACTTCCCAGCCGTACCTTGCCCGAAGCTTTGCCCTGGGCCACCCTGGCTTCCTGCTCGATGGACTCCGCCTCTGCCAGCAAAGCCCGCACGTGTGGGATGATTTTTTGTCCCACCACAGTCAATGAGACCACGCCTTTGCGATTGCGCTCAAGCAGCGTCACCCCAAGCTCGCTCTCCAGTGAGGCCAGGGCATGACTGACGGCGGATTGCGTCAGATTGATGTCGTAGGCAGCCTCGGTAAAGCTTCCAGTATCCGCCAGCGCTACAAGGCTTTGCAGTTGCGAGAAGTTCATATGAATTTCTTTCATCAGTATATGACATATATGATTTGCACTCATTATAACAGCTCGACTATACTGCTGACAAGGGAGCATGCGAGGACAGAGAACTCTCACAACGTCTCAATAAAAGATAGTGAAGGATCAATCAATATCATGGCGACACACAATGTATCTACAGATCAATCTATCAGTCGGAGAAATACGGCAGACACATTTAATAAATTCGAGGAACAGGTTAAAGCAGATAACCAGCAGTCGGGGAACAGGATTCGGCCGCTCGATGTGCTGATCCTGGGTGGTCTGGGCGCGCTGGGTCCGCTGGCGAACGATATGTATGTGCCATCGCTGCCAGCCTTGAGCCATGACCTGCTGGCCACAACCTCACAGGCTCAGATGACGCTGAGCGCCTTCATCCTGGGTCTGGCCCTGGGTCAGATTGTGGCGGGGCCGATCAGCGATGCCAGGGGTAGACGCTGGCCTCTGATGATAGGGCTGGCCATCTATGTTATTGCCTCGCTGCTCTGCATGGTCACGCCCTTAATTACCATCCTCATCCTGCTGCGCTTCTTGCAGGGATTGGCGGGAGCAGCCGGCATCGCCATCGCGCTCGCTATTGTCAGCGATAGCTATACTGGCGTCACCCAGGCACGCTTCTTCTCGCTGTTGATGCAGATCAACGGCATCGCGCCCATGGTCGCTCCCATTATCGGCGGACAGATCCTCGGGTTTACCTCGTGGCATGGCGTCTTTGGAATCCTGGCGCTGTTTGGCATGTTTATGCTGCTGGCGGTATTCTTTGGTCTGAGGGAGACGCTGCCCATCAGCCAGCGTCAGAGCGGCGGAATCACCTCCACGCTAACTGCATTTCGTGGTCTATTGGCCGATCGCCGCTTCCTCGGCTACGCGCTCTCCTGTGGCTTCGCCTTCACCGCCTGCATCATCTACATCTCGGTCTCACCCTTTATCCTCCAGAACCTGTATGGCGTCTCACCACAACTGCTGGGCATCATCTTTGGCATCAACGCGCTCGGCATCGTCATTGTGGCACAGATTAACTCCAGGTTGATTGGTCGCTTCTCATCACAGATCCTGCTGACCTGGGGCTACGCCATCATCGCCACCGGTGGCATCGCCACCTTCGTGGTCACCGCCAGTGGTCTGGGGCTCATCGGTCTAATCCCGGCATTCCTTCTGCTAGCCTCTAGCCTGGGACTGATCATGCCGAACGCTACCACGCTGGCGCTCGCCAACACACGAGCCGCCGGAAGCGCCTCGGCCCTGCTGGGTGTGCTGCAGTTCGCCATCGGCGCACTGGTCGCCCCCATTGTGGGACTCGGCGGCGCCGCCAGCGCGCTTCCGATGGGAGCGTCCATTGCCGCCTTCGCCATTGCTACCCTCGTCACCTTTCTCATTCTCTGCCGACCAATACAGTCAACAACACACTAAATCGGATTTAAGAAACGCCCTCGCTATTGGTGAATAGTGAGGACATTTCTTCCTGATTAAGGATTCTGGTTGCATTGTCCCTCGTGATCATGGATGTTACAATGATTCTGGTTCAAATATAAAAAATAGAATGATTGGGGTAAGATAGGACATGCAACTTGATCAACGCCTGGTGGACGCGGCCATAGAATTAATGAATAGCCGCTTTCCGCGCGATGAATGGGCAGGCGCGGCAGCTATGTATACCGAGAACGGCGAGATCCTGACCAGCGTCTCTCCCGATGTTCCCAACGGGGCGGCGGCACTCTGCCAGGAGACGGGCGCTATCTGCGAGGCATACAAACGGAACCAGAAGGTGACAGCCTCAGTCTGCGTCAGCAGGGAAGCTAATTCAGACGTTGTTCTGATTCTGGCGCCGTGTGGCATCTGCCAGGAGCGGCTCTTTATGTGGGGCCCTGACGTTGAGGTGGCCGTTGCCCATCCACAGGATGCAACCCGGTGGGTAGCTAAAAAGCTAAGCGAGGTCCAGCCCTACTACTGGTATAAAGTCTTTGCGGGCGAACATAAATAGATGGTATGCAGCCCGCTACACTACCTTTACAGATTTGAAGATTGACCCATGCGAGATCAAGAACATGAAAGGGAAAACCGGTGAGCGATCAATCAGCACAGACGCGCTTTATTAATCCTTCGACACTGCCAGGGACCGCTGGATATAGCCACGTGGTTGAGGTCACTGGAGGACGCACAATTCATATTTCCGGGCAGGTGGCAATCAACGCAGCGGGAGAAATCGTGGGCCGCGATGATTTCCGCGCCCAGACGCAACAGGTCTTCGAGAATATCAAGGCCGCTCTGGCCTCCGTTGGAGCCGACTTCACCCATGTCATCAAACTCAATATGTACGTTGTTGATATGACACAGGTACCCATTCTGCGCGAGGTACGCGACCGCTATGTGAACACGCAGAATCCCCCGGCCAGCACGCTGGTCGAGATACGCAGACTGGTCCGGGAAGAATTTCTGGTTGAAATCGAAGCGACCGCACATCTTCCAGCGTAAGAACACGGGAGGAACTGGATTGCAGCGCCTGGCGCGTTTAGCCCGACCGATATCTGCTTCAGGAGCGAGCCTTGCGCAGGCGGATCAGGCTGAATACAGCGATAGCTACCAGGGCTACAATCCAGGCCGGCAAGTTAAAGATGGTCTCGCCAGTTTTGTCGTCTTTAAAAGGATTATTTTCTCATGTACGCTACTTCAAATGCTGGAAGCAGTCAGGATAGCTTACTCTTGTTTGCGCGGACGGGTCATAAAATAGGCAAGTACTACACCGGCGCCAATACCACCCACGGTCATATAGCTGGAGGTGGAACCACCCGTCAGGGCAATGACGATCGCCGCTAGTATTAAGACAGCGCCGGCCAGCAGGACATAGGTTTGTAGGGCAATGTTTCGCATCAATCAATATTCTCCCGAAAAAAATCTCACCCTAGTCTACACCGTCCCATTCCTCTAAGCAAGCGAACGAGGCAGGAAGGCATGGAGATAACTATTCGAGCACAAAAAAAGACGGGCCCGGTGGGCCCGCTCTTCTTTATATTGTCAGGGTAGAGAAAGTGATTTATTGGGCAATCGCCAGTATCTCTAAATCAGACCATGGCGACACAGGTTTTTTGGCATAGGTAAGAGGAAGCTGGGAAACTGCCTGCATAACACGATCCACCATATCGACTGGCGGCTCGAACTGCTCGAGTTGCTCAAACAGCTCATCAATATCCGCGTCGTTATCAAAATCGTTTTCCAACAGATTCAGTAATATGTTATTCATAAGAACTCCCTCTACGTTATTCGTATGCGTCATCTGTTTTTAACACGAATAACATTAGAAAGAAGTTTCAGTTTTTCCAAGGTTTCTTATCAAAAATCCAGCTTTCACTTAAGAAAGATTAGAATACAGCCCCTTCAGCCTGCTCTGATTTCCAATGTTTTGCCATGGAAGCCCGCAGTAATGGGCGTGCGCGCTGGAAATATGTTTTCGCGGTCGCCTCGGGCATGCTCAGGGTTTTGCCAATTTCTGAGAAGCTTAACTGGCTGGCGTAACGCAGTAATACGACAGAACGAAATTTAGGAGGCAGGGCATCGATCGCATTACGCAGAGCCTGCTGCAGATCACTCCGCTCAGCCATCTCATCTGGCAGCGGCTGATTATCTGGCATGATATCCAAAGGAGAAAGATCATCGTCGTCATGACTGGCCTCAAGCTCTGAGAAATGGATCGAGCGTTTGCGGCGCAGTTCATCAAGACAACGGTTACGCGCCACCTGGAAGAGCCAGGCTTTTAGTGGCTCACCCGTTCGTAGGGTCGGCATAGAGATGTAAAGCTGTAAAAAGACCTGTTGCGAAACGTCACATGCGAGATCATAATCACCTAGCAGATGACAAATAAAATTGAAGAGTGGCGTATTATAGCGCTGCACTAATACTTCAAATGATTGCTGATCACCTGCAATTGTGCGTGTAACCAACATTCCATCTGTAATTTCATTGGCGCTCTGAGTTTTTTGAGTTCTGGTACGTTCTTTAACTTGCATTATTAACAACCTCACTTTCTTTTGACGTCTATAGCATAGATTTTTCAGGTTGAAATTGCAAGTGTTTTTCGGGCTGATAAGCTCTTCTTTAATGCACTCTAAGCGTAATTTTAAGAAATTAAAACAAGCTTGGTAAAGGCTTAAGGGGGTCTGAGATTCTATTTTTAATCTCACTCTAATCTACTTCTTATCTTATTCTAAGCTTGAGGTCTGGTCGAGGTCAAAAGGTGAGGTTTGCTTAGAGGAATTGTGGGTCTTTCTTAGATTACGGATCACTGCTGTCAGTGTGATACAAATAGACACATCTTTAAGATGAAAGAAAGCTGGCTTTTGTGCCTTCGGCAATGACGCTACGCGCCTTACGGCGCTCAGAATGGTAATAATACGTCTGGTGGCACCTGCGCGCACGCGCAGGTGCCACCAGACGTATTATTACCATTGGATGGACAAGAAGTTGGGTGGACAACCATGCGCGTGCGCACAGGTGCAACGAAACCTTTTGTTACTATGGGATGCGCAAGCAAAAACATGGATAACCATGCGCGTGCGCGCAGGTGCGACGAAACCTTTTATTACCTATTATTAAGAATGTGGATAACTATGTGGACAAGTGTTCTAGAATGTGGATAACTATGTGGACAAGTGTTCTAGAATGTGGATAAGCTGGGAGATAGGAAGCGCTGAGGGCGGGGACGCCAGCTGGCGTCCCCGCCCTCAGCGCTTCCTATCTCCCAGCTTATGGTTTAATCCTGGGGGACTTCATAGTTGGTGAATTGCTCCTGGGCGCCGGTTTTAGCGCCGGATGTCTTGGGAAGGTTGTCTTTACGGGCCCGGTCATCAGGCTTGATCTGCTGGCCCTGCGGTCCATGAGGATCAGGCTTGCCTTCGCTGTCGTATTGGCCCTGACCATACTGCCCTTCATTCCCCTGAGCTCCATATATCTCTGCTTCGTCTGGCTGTTTGTCCTTATCTTTCTGCCCATGCTGCTCAGACATAGCTGATGACCTCCTTTTTTACTGCGAGTAAATACATATACATTGGAAGAATCACAACCCCTACTACTGTAGGGCACGCAGAAACAGCATAAAAAGATACAAAACGGTGATGGCAATTGGTGTTAATCCAGTACAAAAGCGGCCGGATTGAGAATATGCCGGGGATCCCAGCGGGTCTTTAAACGGCGCATGACCTCCAGGCTGGATGGCTGATAGCCCCAGCGCTCTAGCTGTCCCTCAAGCACGGCTGGCTGTGCTAACACGATCGCGTATCCATGCAGGATTAAGGCCTGGTGACGGACAGCGGTCAGCCATGCGCGCGCCGCCTCGGCGCTTTCCATGTTATATATAGCATAGACAAAGCCACTGGCAAAATCGACCACATAGGAGGTATCCTTCAATTGCCTGGAGATCCCTTCCAGGTAGATAGCCAGGTTCTTCACTGGCACGCCGATGCGTACAACCAGGGACTGCTGGTTCGCTTTTTGAATGCTGGATGTCCAGAGCTCGGTACCGCTCAGCGTCTCGGTGACAAACGGCGCCGGAGCATTGAGCCGTTGCAATACCTCGGTGACCTGGGCCAGTTCAGCCTCAACATCTTCAGGCATGCCCTCAGCTGTATATGCCAGCAGATAGGCACCTGACGGCTCTCTCTCCCGGGTATTATCCTCAGTCAACACAATGGAGGAAGCGGTCAGCGCCAGCCGCAGCATCTCCTGTCCCCACCGCAGACCGCTACTAAGATCTTCTACGGGGAAGAGCAGCGTCTTGCGTGCGCGCGGCAGGGCGAAAACTTTTAGTGAGATATCAACGAGCAGGCCAAGGGTACCATACGAACCAATAAAGATCCTGGTCAGGTCAAAGCCAGCCACATTCTTTACGATCGGGCGGCCGGTGCGGATCACGCGCCCATCCGCCAGCGCGACGGTCGCGCATAGCACCACGTCGCGTAGCGCCCCATAGCGCATGCGCAACGGCGCATTCAGGTTAATCGCGACCAGCGCTCCAATGCTCATGTCCGGCCAGGGAGCGACCAGTGGTACATGCTGCCCACGCTCACGCAGAAAAGCCTGGATCTCGGACAAGGGGGTGCCCGCGCCCACCGTGATATAGAGATCGTCGGGCGCGTAGGTCCGCACACCACGTAGCGCGGAGGTGCTGATGCGCGCATCCTGATCATCCAGAGGGGCACTGGTAATGGTCACGCTTCGTCCGGCCTGAGAAAGCGCCTGCAGCTGGCGGGCCGCCTCTTCAGCCGTCGTTGGTGTATAGCCCTGTATAGAAAGCTCTGCGTTTGCTGGGACCAGTTTTTCCAGCGGTGTATAGCCCGCATAAGGCCCACTCTCGCCTGGAGCTGGCACCGGGAACACCTTGCCCGGATTCAGCAGGAACTGTGGATCAAAGACCTGTTTGACATCCCACATCGCCAGCAGTTCTTCAGGCTTATGCATCAAAGGCATAAAGTCGCGCTTCTCGATGCCAACGCCATGCTCACCGGTGATACTGCCGCCCATAGCCACGCAGCAGAGGGCCATCTCGCGCCCACTTGCATGGATGCGGTCAATCAGGTCGTGATCGTCTGGATCGGGCACCAGGATCAGGGGATGAAGGTTGCCATCACCGGCATGGAAAACGTGGCCCATGCGAATATTGAATTTATCACCAATACGGTTGGCCTCGGCCAGCATCTCCGCCAGGCGACTACGTGGCACCGTGATATCTACGGTGTATTGGGCCGGAGCTTCGCGCGCGATAGCACCGGCCGCGCTCTTCCGGGCCAGCCAGATCTTGTAGCGCTCCTCTTCATCGCGCGCGATACGCATATCCGTCCCTCCATGGGAACGCAGTATCTGCATGACCTCCTCTAGCTGGCGATCCAATCCCTCGGGATAACCATCGAACTCGATGATCAGGACCGCGCCCGCGTCCACGGGGAGATTAGCATGCGCGAACGGCTCAATAATACGTACAATACGCTGATCCATCATCTCCATCGTCGCTGGCACCAGTCCCGAGGAGATTACAGCGGATACCGCCGTACCGGCTTGCTCTACCGAATCAAAGATCGCCAGCAACGTCTTCACCGCTGGTGGACGGCGCAGCAGACGCAACGATAGCGAGGTCATCAATCCCAGCATACCCTCACTACCCGTGATCAGACCACAAAAGTCATACTCAGGATAATCCATAGCCAGTCCGCCCACGCGGATGCGCTCGCCGGTCCCGAGCACCACTTCCATGCCAGTCACATAATTGGTAGTCACCCCGTATTTAAAGCAGTGGGGTCCCCCGGAGTTCTCGGCCACATTGCCACCCATGGTCGACGCACGCTGACTGGAAGGATCAGGCGGAAAATAAAGTCCCATCGTTTGCGCCCGCTCGTCCAGGCGCAGATTGATCAGTGCCGGCTCAACAAGCGCGCTACGTCCCAGTGGATCAAGCTCTTTCAAACGGTTCATGTGCGCGAACTCAACAATGATCCCGCCGCGATCGGCTACCGCACCGCCTGAAAGACCTGTGCCTGCTCCCCGCGCGATCAACGGCACCCCGTGGGCTGAGGCCCAGCGCACCACATTCACCACATCATCGGTCGTACGCGGAAAGACCACTCCCTCTGGCAACCCCTTATCCAGTCCAGCATCCACCTCGTACGCCACCAGGCTGGCTCTATCAGTAAAGATCTGGCCTGGCGGCAAGGTCTTCTTCAGGGTATACAGGACGCTCTCTTTTAACATCTCCCCCGACCTTTCTGTCATTGAAAAATAGTGGTAGCAAATATAGCCTTTTTATATGCTAGCAATGCACGTTGCATTTTCTTTAAAAGTGGGCAGAAGTGGTTATCATACATGTGATGACCCATTATAACAGAGTATAGCATGCTTTTCTGCTTTCTTCCTTGCCGCCCTGCGGGCGGCGGAAGGGAGAGAAGAGAGGGCCAGGGGACACCCCTGGAACCCCGGCAGGAGGGCTCTCCGCCCTCCTGCACCTCCCGCCTGCGGCGCCGCGGAATAGAAAGAGAAGAGAGGGCCAGGGGACACCCCTGGAACCCCGGCAGGAGGGCTCTCCGCCCTCCTGCACCTCCGCTTCCTTCCTCTTCGCCCTCCTGCACCTCCGCTTCCTTTTTTTCATCAGGGTGAGAAATGCCGCGAGGGGTCAGCCGGCAGCTGCCGGCTGACCCCTCGCGGCATTTCTCACCCTGATTTTTTATTTTTTCGCCGCCAGCAGGCGGCGCGTGTGGGAGAGAATAAAAATCAATTATTGATAGGCAAGGGGGAGCGGAACTGCTCAAAATCAGCCAGCGAGGTCTGCGCATCCACCTTGGGATGCACAACACACGGCAACGTAAAACAAAAAGTACTCCCCTTCCCCTCTATACCTTCGCTTTCGACCCAGATGCGTCCGTTCATGGCTTCGACAAATTGCTTGCTCAAGAAGAGGCCCAGGCCGGAACCGCGCACACTACCGGAGGAGTCGCGGCGTAAGCGGACGAATTGTCCGAACAACAATGACATCTCGTTCGGAGGGATACCAGGGCCCGCGTCTTTGACGCGGATACAAATCTCCGGAGAGGCGTGCAAAGGATGGACAATCATGCCATCCAGGGCCGCGCTAATGGTGATAGGGGTACCTGCCGGGGCGTATTTAAAGGCATTTGAGAGCAGGTTGCGCAGAACCTGGCGCAGGTATTGCGCGTTGGCCAGAACCACGATGTAGTCAGGGATCTCAACAGAGATGTGGTGGCGTCGCACGCTCTGGGGATCAAAACGCTCCAGCACTTCAAACAGGATATCGCGCACCACGATCTGCTCTATATAGAGCGACTGCCGCTGCTTCTCGACTCCCATCGTGTCCAGCACATTATTCACGAGCAGTTGTAGTTCATCGCAACTCTGCATGGCATGCTGCAGAAAAGCGGTGCGCATACCCTGGTCTAACTGATCATCATGTTCCAACAACAGCTCCAGATATCCATAGATGGCGGTCAATGGAGTGCGCAGCTCATGATTAACGTTCTGCAAAAACTGATCCTTGATTTCGTTAAGCTTGCGCTGTTCCGTGCCAGCCAGCTCCAGTTGCTCCTGCGTCTCATCGGCTTGATCCGAGGCCTCGCGCTGCGCGCTCACCAGTAATCCCAGCGTGAACAGTATTAGCACGCTGACAATGGTAGAGATAATATCGGTACTTGAGGGTAGCAGGCTGCCGATCACCATGGAGTGAAAAAGCCAGAAAATCAATAGGAGGGAGAAGGTACAAAGATAGAGACCAGATCGCCTGAACAACCAGGCAGAAAGCACAATGGGCACAACATAAATAATGGGGTTATGGCTTATCCATGGGGTAAAGATCAGGAGGAATGATGAAACAAGCGCTGACACTACGACCAGGCTTAGCTGAAAGGATATTGAAATATCAAGCAGGAAACGAGCAAAAGCATTTGGATAACGCACGCTCTCCTCCCCTTCATCGCGGCAGAGCTCGTCCAAAGCCCCTTCTACGTATTATGAACCTCCCCCCAATCAGACAGCAGACTCAGCCGTTGCGTCTGTTCCCTCATCTGCATAATATTTTACCATGGGCGCACATTACATTGACATAAATCAATCTTTTAGGCTATCCATAGTTATAAACTCAAGAGATTCTGCCGGGGAATCTCTTGAGAAGTGGATCATTTCTTGTTTTTCTGACTGGAGCTATGCGTTCCGGTGGGGAAGGTGGGCGGTGAAGGTACCCGAGACTTTCAGGTCGCCATTCTGATCTTTGGCCTGTACTTTGCCGGCGATATACCCCTTACCATCCTCCTCGTATTTGTCGGTCACGGTACCGGTACAGGTAATCACATCGTCCAGGTGGGTCATACCTTTGAAGCGCACGCCAAACTTGCGCAGGGGCTGGGGTCCCACATAATCGCTGAGCATCTGGCCTACAAAGCCCATAATCAGCATGCCGTGAGCGATAATACCACCGGTACCAATCTCCTCGCCAACTTTGGGATCTGTGTGCAGAGGATTAAAGTCGCCGGAGGCGCCCGCGTAGCGGACCAGTTGCAGGTGTTTAACCGGCGCTTTCACCAGCTGGGGAATTTCTTCGCCGATCTCTACATCCTCAAAATAGCGCCTGGTTGGAGTTGCGGCAGGTGTCGTCATAACTGTTTCTCCTTATATACCATCAAAATATTGACCATCCATGACTGGCAGGGTTATGTATCAGCAAAATGGACTACTCGCGCACGATAAACATGGTTTTCGCGCTCAACACATGCTGCTGATGCTGATTGGTATAGCGCGTCTCGGTTGTCAGGATATCCATCGACCCCTCGCGGGTGCGCCGTGTTTTGCCATCCACAATCGTGGTCACGCCGGTCAGGGTATCGTTGGCGGCGATGGGAGCGACATACTCATATTCTTCCTCGCCGTGGAGAACACGCGCCACGTTGATCCCCACGCTGCTCAGCTGCTCCCACAACTGCGTATTGCCCCAGAAAGTAAATATAGTCGGAGCCGTCGGGGGTAGAGGGAGGTCATCATAGCCCGCCGCTTTAGCCGCCTCCAGATCATGATAAATAGGATTCTCGTCCCCGATGGCCAGCGCCAGTTCATGAATCTTGCCGCGCTCGATCGTTATCGTAAAAGCGGGAAAACTGTATCCCACCTTCTCCTTATCAAACATAAGAAGCTACTCCTTCAAGTCACAATATGATCCCCGCAAGGGTTTTGCATTTGTAGTATCAAACCTGACATAGGTGATGTCAAGAGAAATCATCCTCCTCAATCTTTAGCCCTTGTGATATAATTGTCGACATCATACCCCTCACAAGGGCTTTCAGTGAGAGGAGCAAGGTGAAGCACCCGAAGTTGGTCGCTTTGTCTACATGCATATGTTTCGTAAGATTTTAATTGCAAATCGTGGTGAAATTGCTCTGCGTGTCATTCGCGCGTGTCGCGAGATGGGGATACGTAGTGTCATTGCCCACTCCGAGGCTGATCGCGACTCACTCCCAGTACAAATGGCAGATGAGCGGATCTGTATTGGTCCAGGGGCAAGCGGCAAAAGCTATTTAAATATTCCAAATATTATTAGCGCTGCCTTTATCTCCAATGCCGAGGCAATTCACCCTGGTTATGGTTTCCTGTCAGAAAATACGAGCTTCGCTCAGATCTGCCAGGATGTGAATATCACTTTTATCGGCCCCTCGGCCGAAGTGATGGCGATCATGGGCGATAAGGTTTCCGCCCGTAAAGCCATGGTTGAAGCAGGTTTGCCAACGCTCCCAGGCACCCGTGTCTTGCGCACATTAGCAGAGGCAACAGAGGCTGCTCGTGAGATCGGTTTTCCACTGATGCTCAAAGCGGTCGCTGGCGGCGGTGGGCGTGGTATTCGCCTGATCAACCATGCGGACGAGTTTGAGCGTACGTTTACGGTAGCTCAGAATGAGGTCCGGGAAGCATTCCGCGACGATGGCATTTATCTGGAACGGTATCTGCCAAAGGCTCGCCACGTTGAAATTCAGGTTCTGGTCGACAATTATGGCAACGGCGTCCACCTGGGTGAGCGCAACTGTTCCTGCCAGCGCCGCAACCAGAAGGTGATCGAGGAATCTCCAACCCCGATTCTGCCCCGTTCCTTATGCGATGAGATGGGTCAGCGCGCCATTAGCGCGGTGAAGGCGGTTGGCTATCGCAACGCCGGCACGCTGGAGTTCCTGGTGGATGAGCAGAATCGCTACTATTTCATGGAAATGAATACGCGTTTACAGGTTGAGCATCCCGTTACCGAACTGGTAACAAGCCTGGACCTGGTCAAAGAGCAGCTCCATATCGCCTCGGGCGAACCTTTGCGTTTGCGCCAGGAGGATATCAAGTTGCGCGGACACGCGATCGAGTGCCGCATTACCGCTGAAGATGCGGACAAGGATTTCCGTCCCCAGACCGGTGTTGTCGAGAATTATTTGCCGCCAGGGGGGCCTGGTGTGCGCGTCGATAGTCACCTGTACACGGGCTATGAGATCCCTCCTCACTACGATTCGCTGCTCGCCAAACTGATCGTTTGGGCCGAGGATCGCGACCAGGCCATCGCACGCATGCAGCGTGCTTTGGAAGAGTTTGTTATCGAGGGCGTCACAACGACGATACCGTTCCATCAGCGCTTACTGAAGCATGAGGGCTTTATTAGCGGTGATACCTATACGCGCTTCATCCAGGAGGAAGCGGGCGCGCTGGGCATCAAATAATCCGCATTCCTCATCGCAGCGGGCAGCACTGCAAGTGACGTGGAACGTGAGAAATGAGCATCTCTACCAGGATGCTTTTAGATAAACGGACAAACGGGAGGTGACTTTATGTCTCGCGTAGTTGTAACCGGCCTGGGACTGGTTACCTCGTTGGGCAATGATCTGGCTTCAACATGGGAAGCGCTGATCCAGGGTAAGTCTGGTATTGGTGAGATTACGGCCTATGATACCAGCAATTTTCGTGTTCACTTTGGTGGCGAGATCAAGAATTTTGATGCCAGCAAATACATGGATCGCAAAGAACTGCGGCGCAACGATCCCTATGAACACCTGGCGATCGCGACCACCAAGCAGGCGCTGGAGCAGGCTAAATTAGAGATTACTGATGAGATCGCCCCTGATGTCGGTGTCTATATTGGTAGCGGCATCGGTGGCCTGGTAACGCTGCACGACCAGTTCAAGGTCCTGCATGAGAAGGGTCCGGACCGCATCAGCCCCTTCTTCATCAACATGATGATTATCGATGGCGCGCCCGGCATCGTCTCGATCATGACCGGCGCCAAGGGTCCCAACTGGGCCGCGGTTTCGGCCTGCGCCACCAGCGGCAACACCGTTGGTGAGGCCTGGGAGACCATTCGCCGTGGTGATGCGGTGGCGATGATAGCTGGTGGCTCCGAAAAAGCCGTCACGCCGATCGCGATGGCCGCCTTTGATAACATGCACGCGCTGTCACGCCATAATGAGAATTATCAGGAGGCGAGCCGCCCCTTTGACGCACTGCGCGATGGCTTTGTGATGGGCGAAGGTTCAGCCGTGCTCATCCTTGAGGAACTCGAGTTCGCCAAAGCGCGTGGGGCAACGATTCTGGCTGAGCTGGTCGGCTACGGCAGCACCGGTGATGCCAGCCATGTGACCGCGCCTGCCCCAGGTGGGGAGGGTCTGGTCCGTGCCATGCGCCGCGCCTTGCAGAAAGCCGGTCTCAAACCTGAGCAGGTTGACTACATCAACGCCCACGGCACCAGCACAGAGTTCAACGATAGCACCGAGACCCAGGCCATCAAAACGGTCTTTGGGGAGCATGCCTATCGACTCGCCGTTAGCTCGACGAAGTCCATGACAGGTCATACGCTGGGTGCGGCAGGAGCGATCGAAGCGGTCATTTCTATTCAGACGATTCTGAATGGTATTATTCCTCCAACGATCAATCTCCACCATCCAGATCCCGAATGTGATCTGGATTATGTGCCAAATGAAGCTCGTCATGCCAACGTCAATGTGGTGATGTCGAATTCGATGGGCTTTGGTGGCCATAATACAAGCTTGATCTTCAAGCGCTACGAAGAGTAAAAAACATGGATACAGAAAATAATTCATCGTGGCTCGAGCGGGTTGAAGAGATTGTGGATGTGCTCGAAGGCAGTACAGTTGGCGAGCTGACCTTAACCGAAGATGGGACAGAGATTACCATTCGTCGTAGTCCAGGGATGGTATTGACCGAAGCACCTACAATGGTTATGGTCGCGGGCCAGGCGGTAACCGCCCCGAGCTCAGGTCCGGCCGCCGCGCCTAAGAAGGTTGATAAGTCGCTACCGGTAACAGCATCGCTAACCGGTGTTTATTATTCGTCCGCCTCGCCGACCTCGCCACCATTTGTCAACGTTGGTGATGTCATCCACGTGGGGCAGGTCGTAGCTTTGATCGAGGCCATGAAGGTCTTCAATGAGATCAACGCCGAGGTATCCGGTCGCGTGGTATCAATCAACGCCGTCAGCGGATCAGTCATCCAAAAAGGCGAAGCCATCATGCGCGTCGAACCCCTCTCGTAGGTTCGGGGCTTGCCCCCGATTTTTTGGAGCTTGCCCCCGATTTCCGGACATCGCGTCCGATTAAAACAAACATGAGACATCCCGAATTTTAAGGTCGGGTTTGTAAAAAGACACCTCCTGAGCGAGACTGAAGGAAAAACAGACCACCATTCAGTCAATCCAGGAGGTGTTGTTTATGTCATCTCAGTATCTCACACCGCTTGAGGAGCCACAAGTTCCAGCATATCCCCCTGCCGAGATGGCGCAGGGATTGTACACTGCTCTGGCTCACTTTCTGGCTCCCTTGCTCATGCAAGCCGATAGCCGCATGGACAAACGACTGGTGCGCACGATGGTGCAGACCGTGGCGGTGATCTTGACCTTCCGTGATCGCGTCAATGGCTTGCTCCTTTCGGAAATGGGCGGCTATCTCGAGACGCCCGACAAAGCTCCGGCAGGAACCAAACGCCTGTCTCGGCTGCTGCATTGTCGCAAATGGTCGGCTGAACTGATCCGCTCGTATCTGTGGCATCGAGCCAGCCAACGTCTCACAAGGTGGAAACAGATGGGAAGGGATGTGCTGGCGCTGTGGGATGAGAGTGCGTGGGAGAAGCCAGAAACTATCGCCTCGGACGACCTTGCCCCGGTGCGCTCGAGTAAGGGCGCTCGACTCACCCATATCAAGAAAGGTTACTACACCCCGCCCCGTGGCCCCATCTTTGTGCCGGGCCTCCATTGGTTGGCCGTGGTCCTGGTCGGCAGCGAGCAGCAAGACGACCCGCCTGAACTAGCCAGCATGCGGTGGTGGACCAGCCGTGGGGCGCGCGCTTCCTTCAAACGCGATGAACAAGCCAAACTGTTACTGCAAGGCGTTCTGCTCTGGGGACGCGAGGTGATGCATGTCTTTGATCAAGGCTTCGCCAGCAGTTTCTGGCTGGGTCTGTTGCTGGCGTTCTCGTTGCGCTTTGTGCTGCGCTGGAAAAAAGATTACCAGCTCGTGGATGCCCAGGGTCAGCGACGTGCAGCCTGGAAAATCACCCGCGGCAAACGAGGATGGCAAGAACGCTGGGTGTGGGATTGCCGTCGTCACCAGTGGGTCATGGGCAGTGTTCTCGCTTGTGCGGTGAGGCATCCCGACCATCCTGAGCAGCCGTTGTGGTTGGTCGTGGCCCGGCGCAAAGGTGGCTTGCCCTGGTATCTGCTCACCGCCGAGTCCATCACCACCGCGGAAGATGCCTGGCGGATTATGTTTGCCTATGCGCGTCGCTGGCAGATCGAACTGACCTGGAAAGAAAACAAGAGCGAATTGGGCTTCCAAAGCCCGCGGCTCTGGGAGTGGGAGACGCGAGAAAAACTGCTGCTGTTGGCGGCGCTGGCCTACGCCTTTCTGCTGAGCCTGCTGGCGCCGTTTTACGAACTCTTACGCCGCTGGCTGTTGCGGCACTACTGTCATCGCACAGGCCGTCATGCCCGGCAAGCACACCAGCCGTTTGCACGGCTGCGCCTGGCCTTGAGTCGGTTGTGGCAACGGATCCCTGCGCGCTGGGAGGAGGTAGCTGGCCGGCCCCGGCCCCAGCCTCGCGTCCAGATCATTATGCTCTGAGGCGGTGTGGAGGTTCCCCACGTGACGAGAGACGCTCTGGTCGGCATCGGCTGACCATGTGGGCGTGTGTCCGGTGTTCATCGGGTACAACACGTCTTGCCAACAGAGGATGCGAATGCGTGCGAAAAGAGCATACCCCTAGGCCCTGTGGAAGCCGCTGGGATGCTGTGGGAGTGGAAAGTCGGTTGACCAGCTCCTTTCTCTTTTTCCGTTTTTTGGCACAGTGGTGCTTTTCAGCGAGCCAAACGGGGAAAGCACGTTGTTCTGCAAGAGAAGAGAAGCGAGCAGTTCTCCTTCAAAAATGGAGAACTGCTCGCTTCTTTCACAAGTTCATCCCTAAAATTTGGGATGTCTCATGTTTTTCATGCCCGGATTAATAATCAAATGATTGCGCCTCTTCAACCATGTAGCCTTCATCGCGCAGGCGGCGCAGGAGCTTCTCGCACTGGCGGCGATCGCTGGTCTCCATAGTGATAGTCTCTTCACGCTGCATGATCGGCAAGCGGTTGGAGATGCGCTGGTGGCGAACGTCGATGACGTTGATGCGCATATCGGTGATAATCGAGAGCATGCGCATAAGCTCGCCCGGTCGATCGGTCAGACGGGTATGGATGACAAAGTAGCGGCCAGCACTGGCCAGTCCATGCTCGATGAAACGTCCCACCAGATTGATGTCGATGTTGCCACCGGTCAACGGGACCAGCACTTTCTTACCTTTGAGCTGGACCTTTCCACTTAAGAGGGACGCCAGCCCGATGGCGCCCGCGCCCTCCACCATCATTTTACACCGCTCCATCAGCAGGAGGACCGCGTTGATCGTGGCTTCGTCATCAACCAGTACCACGTCATCGACCAGTTGCTCGATGATTGAGAAGGTGAGATCACCGGGTTTCTTGACGGCGATGCCGTCCGCGATGGTGGTGATCGCTGGCAGCGTCGACAGCTTACCAGCATCCAGAGAAACACGGGTGCTGGGCGCTCCAGATGCCTGCACGCCGATGATGGTAATATCGGGCTTCAAGGCCCGAGCGGCGATGGCGATGCCCGAAATCAGGCCGCCGCCCCCAATGGGGACGACGATGGCATCGGCATCGGGCAGATCATTGAGCATCTCAAGTCCCAGTGTGCCCTGCCCCGCGATAACTTTGGGATCATCAAAGGCATGAATAAAGGTGGCGCCGCTCTCTTGCTGCAATTCCAGGCAGTGCTGGTATGCGTCGTCGTAGGTCGCTCCATATAACACAACGCGCGCACCGTACCCTTCAGTGGCGGTAACTTTGGCCAGGGGAGCACTTTCAGGCATGACGATCGTACAGGGGATATTATGCTGGGCGGCGGAAATCGCTACGCCTTGCGCGTGATTGCCAGCCGAGGCCGCGATCACACCTGCCTGATACTGCTTCTCCGTTAGCGTCGAGATTTTATATCCGGCTCCACGTACCTTGAATGAGCCTGAGCGCTGCATATGCTCATACTTCAGATAGATATCGGCCCCCGTCAACTGGCTCATTGTCCGTGAAGACGATAGCGGCGTATGATGAATCAACGGCTTAAGAAACTTGTACGCTTGCCAGATATCAGCTATTTTGACAGAACCGACTACCGCGGGGGTAGTGCCAGTGGTTAGATCGTTCTCTACAAGACGCATAAGTACGACTCCTTCCAGTCCCACGTAGGACGCCCAGCCGTCATGGCTACATTTATAGGCTCCGCTGCCTAAATGTTATGGGAAGGATTATAGCGCATGTGCGATCTGTCTGACAACCGTCCTATTTCCTTTTTTTTGAAATGTTATGCCTGCGGCGCCTTCTTTTCGCCGCCCTGCGGGCGACGAGAGGAGGAGGGCATTGGGGGCACAGCCCCCAAGCCCCCAGTCAAGGGGCTCGCCGCCCCTTGCATCCCCGCTCGCCAGCCACCTTCTTTTTGCCGCCCTTCGGGTAGCGAGAGGAGAGGAGGCGTTGGGGGCACAGCCCCCAAGCCCCCGTAGGTGCCGGGCTTGCCCCGGCTTGGGCTCGCCGCTGGATCATGCCCCCGGCATGCTCGCTTGCCCTTAATTCAATTGATGGCCCCTTCGGCGCGCACAAAAAAGAAGAACGGTGTGTGATATTGCGGCACGGCGCGGATGCGCCGTGCCGCAATATCACACACCGTTCTTAAAAAAGGGGTATGCCAGAAAGGCGCGCATGCGCCTTTCTGGCATACCCCTTTTTTGTGATTGGGGGCAAAGCCCCCAATCACGCTATTAATCGCGAGAGCGAAAGATTTTTACCCGGCGATGAGGCTCCTTACCTCGGCTGCGCGAGATGAGGTTGTAGCGAGTGGCCATTTGATGTTGCAGACGCCGTACATAGGCGTTGGCCGGAGCCAGTTCCGCCGTTGTGAGGCCCTTGTTCAAGACCTGGTGGATAGCGTCTTCTGTCTCAAGCAACGCTTGCTTGGTCGGATCATCAAATTCGCGCTCGTTTATACTCACCTGGGTATCTGATGCATCGGCACCATCACCATCGGGTGCGCTTTCAGGGATATCAAAGATGCGCGCCAGCGCGTGCTGCATCTGGGTAATAGTATTGTTTTTCAGTATAATAATCAGTTTGCGTTCTTGCTCCGCTTGTTGTAAGCGTTCGGGCTGTCGGCGATAATAATTCTTAAGCGTAATAACCGCGTCGGCTTCGCGCTCGTTGTTGGTGATCACAACCGGCACGCGCAACTGGCGCGCGGACTCCGAGAGTCGGTCGCGATTTACACCAAATGGATAGACCTTGAGCGTCTTGGGCGGACGAACCTCTGTCGCGGGCTCACTGGCCTGATAGATCCCTTCCGTGATCTCGGTCATGGGGCGGGGCTTGACCAGAACAGCCGCATGGCTCTCTCCGTCATTGGGCGCGGTCCCTGTAGGTGCCAGCGCCTGGACCTGTGGCGCGATATGTGCCGTGGTCTGGTTGCGACCACGTATGCGCTCACTGCCACCGCGCGGATCTATTGTAGGCGCGCCCGCGCCACGCAACGAACTCAGATGGGTATGATTGCGATCAAGATGACCACAATCATTGCGATCTGAGCGCTCGAACATACTTGTCGTGAAACCCTGTCCCGGGCGAGCACCGGGACCACCGAGTCCGTTGCCCCAGCCAGGAACATCCATGCCACCCGTCGTCACTCGGCGGATCGAAACATGTCCGGTCTCCTCATCACGTGTACGCTCCTCGGCCACGATAGGCTGGCCGCGCAGCATATTATCAACCGTATCTGCCACATCACGATGCACTACAGCTTCATCCCAACTCTGTTGTTCCACCACCACTTCGAAGGTCGGAAGCGATTTACGCTCCTGAATACTCTTCTGAGTATGGCGTCGACGCGCCTCCTCATCACCCAGGGTGACGGTCTGAATACCACCCACCAGGTCTGAAAGAGTCGGGTTTACAAGCAAGTTTCCCAGCGAATTACCATGAGCCGTCGCGACCAACTGCACACCACGTTCAGCAATCGTGCGTGCCGCGGCCGCCTCCAACTCGGTACCAATCTCGTCAATAACGATCACCTGTGGCATATGGTTTTCCACAGCCTCGATCATCACAGCGTGCTGTTCCGCCGTACGCGCAACCTGCATACGTCGAGCACGCCCAATGCCAGGGTGGGGGATATCCCCATCGCCAGCGATTTCATTAGACGTATCCACCACTACCACACGCTTATTCGCCTCATCCGCCAGGACTCGAGCGATTTCACGCAGGAGCGTTGTTTTACCCACGCCCGGACGACCAAGAATCAGGATGGATTGGCCCTGTTCGACAATATCACGGATCAGGGCAATACTGCCAAGCACCGCTCGACCAATACGGCAAGTTAAACCGACAATTCTCCCTTTCCGATTGCGCATCGCGCTAATACGGTGGAGTGTCCGCTCAATACCCGCTCGGTTGTCATCGCCAAATTCCCCAATACGTTCAACGACGTACTCGAGATCGGCATATGTCACCGGTGTCGTACTAAGGATCACTTCCCCCTCGGGGAACCGGCCCTCGGCCTGACGCCCAAGGTCCATTACGATCTCCAGCAGTTCGCTTCGGTTATCCAGCCGATTGACCGCGTCGTGGATGTCTGGCGGAAGAGTAGCCAGCAGAGCCTCCAGATCGTCAGTGATCACATGTTGCATAGGCAGTTTATCACCTCATAATTTTTTGGCGCGAATTGACCGTCCCCAGGCCTTTCAAGCCATAGACCGCGCGTTGCTCCAGCAGGGGGACCGTGCTCTGCCTCGTGGCCAGTAAGGCCACGTGTCGCACAAGCAGTACCTTGGCCAGGACCTGCTCAAATCCACTATTGCAAAGAGCGGTGTTAACAAAAGAATCGTACTCGCGCACCAGGCAATAGATGCGCCGTACGTCGGCATCCAGCAGGCGCTTGATGCCGAACTGTATCAACGGCTCGGCAAGCTCGGCGTGTTCTGGATGTACCATCAGCGAGATGCGGTGCGGCGTCGAGCCGTGACCTCGACAGAGCCGCATCCAGGCTCCCACACGAACACCTACGTCACATACATAATTCTCACTACCACGGCCAAAAAAGGAAGGTAGTGGTTGTAGTGACCCGACTTGAAGTTTGGCGTACTCTTCACTATTCTCGTAGAGCTCGGCCGTCAACACGCGTTGCGGCGTCACCGAACGATAGAGCTGGTATAATCCCCACACATGGTGGCGATTCCAGCGGCGTAGCGAAGGGAGCGCCGTCTCCGTCGCGACGTGTGTCGACCTGGATTTTTGCTGATATGGGTCATAGACATACGTCAGTTCACGTGCGTAGCGCTGGAAACCCGAACGCTGGAACATCTCCATCTCAGGCATTTCATCTTCAACCTTCGCAAAGATGCGGAGAATGCCATGGGTTGAGGCCATCTCCAATGCATATTCAAGCAAGGCCGTTAGTATATCATCGCCGGCCAGTTGCGCGCCATCTCGCTGCGTCATTGAGGCCAGGTAGGCGAGGTCCCATGCGGCATGGGACGGTCGTTCGCGTACCTGGGCGAAGCCTAACAGGCGCCAGTGGTCCTCACAGATCCACGTGCGGACAGCTGGAGAAATGGGAAGAAGCTGCCTCAAAATAGGGGGCGAAGGAAGCGCACTCTCCACCGACTCGAGCCAGCAAACAAAATTTGCATAGTCGCGCTGGTTACCTCGAGCACGGTGGTCAATAGCGTAGATGATTCCCGGTAAATCTACATACAACACCGGTCTTATCATCCACTACTCCTGCGTTAGATAGAAGCTGTGTGTCAAGCTACTTCTACCTCTTCACGCTCTGTACTATGCGGAGAAAGTATTGATGAAAACGTGTATCTCCTGAAACCTCAGGATGAAATGCAGTGCCTAACAAGGGCCCTTCACGGACTGCGACGATAGTTCCATCATCGAGCGTTGCCAGCACCTCCACCTCGGGGCCAACCTGATCAACCTGTGGTCCCCGGATAAAGAAGGCGTGGAATGGCGCTTCGCCTAGTGCGGGCACTGACAGATCAGTTTCAAAGCTTTCCCGCTGACTGCCAAACGCATTACGGCGGACCCGAATGTCCATGCTGGCCAATAGTGGTTGGCCGGCAAGAGCATTATCCGTCTCCTTCGCTAATAAAATGAGACCTGCACATGTCCCCCATATGGGAACGCCTTCACGAATCTTTCGTTGCAATACCTGGTGGAGATCGTAGGCAATCATCAGTTTACCGATTGTCGTACTTTCACCACCTGGTAGTATTATACCATCTATTTCGTCGAGATGTTTGGGGAGGCGAACAGCTTGCGCGTCCGCCCCTAATCCCTGCAACATCTTGATGTGTGCTTCAAAATCACCCTGTAATGCTAATACGCCGATACGGGGGGTTGGGTTGTATTTTTCCATGTGTTCTTCTTAATCAGTATCAATCGAGTAGAATTACCAGCCGCGTCGTGCCATCTGCTCCTGGGCGGGCAGATTATCCAGATTGATGCCAACCATGGGATCTCCCAGGTTGCGCGAAACCTCGGCCAGGATTTCGGGATCCTGATAGTGGGTGGTCGCTTTGACGATAGCCTGGGCGCGTTTCATGGGATCGCCCGATTTGAAGATACCGGAACCAACAAAGACGCCCTCGGCGCCCAACCGCATCATCAGCGCCGCGTCAGCGGGCGTGGCGATACCACCGGCGGAAAAGTTAACAACCGGCAGTTTACCCGTGCGAGCAACTTCCACCACCAGATCATAGGGAGCGCCCAGCTCTTTGGCCTCAGCCATCAGCTCCTCTTCCGGCAGCGATTGCAGGCGGCGCACACCACCCATGATGGTACGCATATGACGTACGGCCTCAACCACGTTTCCAGTACCGGCCTCACCTTTGGTACGCAGCATCGCGGCACCCTCACCGACACGACGCAGGGCCTCGCCCAGATCGCGGGCTCCGCACACGAAGGGGATCGAAAACTCATGCTTATTGATGTGGAAGCGCTCATCGGCTGGCGTCAGCACCTCAGACTCATCGATACAATCGATGCCCAGCGACTGCAGAATCTCGGCCTCCACGAAGTGTCCGATACGAACCTTCGCCATCACCGGAATCGTCACGGCCTCTTTAATCTTCAGAATCAACTCTGGATCACTCATACGCGCGACGCCACCCTGGGCACGAATATCGGCAGGCACGCGCTCTAGAGCCATGACGGCAGAGGCACCAGCCTCTTCCGCGATCTTCGCCTGCTCCGCATTCACCACATCGCAGATCACTCCACCCTTTAACATCTCCGGAAAACTTCGTTTAACCTGTACAGTTCCAAGCTGCTTTTGCATATATTTACCTCTCCTGGCGTGCTTGCTTAACGGTATGAAGTATGTAGTAAAGAAAATAAGTAACCTTATTTGGCAGAAATTCTAACACAAGAACATGGCTGGTATCTACAGCCAATCCCCTAACTGGAAACCATCCAACCACCCATCCGTTCACTCCCCAACGCGGGAGGTGCAGGAGGGCGGCTAGCCCTCCTGCCGGGGTGTGGGGTGTCCCCACTCTCTCATCTCTCCTCTCGCGCCGCCGCAGGCGGCGCGTAAAAAGAGAAAAAGGATTTTGTGGGGACTATCATGCCCCCGGCATGCTTGCCCCACACCCCGGCAGGGAGGACCCTGCACCCCTTAAGTGGACGCCAATAAAGAACCAATGGCGGTGGTGCATACATGTGGATGGAGGGGCCAAATTGGCGGGCCCTCAAATATCTCTCTATTTATTGTAACAAAAGGCAGGGGCAGATCTATGCCCGGATAAACCCGGCAAGAGGGGAATAGGTGTATAAAAATGTGAGGATGAAATAACGCCGGCCTTAATCTCGAATGAGATGAAGACTTAGGCGTAAAGCCTGATCAACGCGATACAACTCCTCAGGGCTAATCGAGCCACGACGCCTGATAAGACGTGTCTTCTCAATCGTCATGATCTGCTCGCATTTTACGTCGGTGTAATCACTTAAGCCATTATTTTGAGTAGGTGTAATGCGTACATGCAACGGAAGCTCTCGTTCCGTGCGGCTCATCGAGGCAACGATAGTTAAAGGATAAGAAGAAGAGGAATTGCCTCGATCATTTTGTATCACTAACGCCGGCCGCGTGCCTTGCTGTTCTGCACCACGTCCGGGTGACCAATTAACATCCCAAATCTCACCACGCCGCGGACTTGGAATACTAGCATTCGCATCCTGCTGCTGCTTCAGGCTCGGCAATGACTGCCTGGCCTCATTACTCATGCAAACATACCTTCACAACCAGCACTAAAACACAATTGGGCTTCATCAAGGGTTTCGGGAACGGTAGAGAGATAAGCGTAGGCTTCATCGAGAGAGTGGTTAAGTAAGGAGAGCTCACGCTCACGTTTTTCCATAATCACTAACCTCAACTGCTGATAATCATCCTGGCGCATCAGATCCATAATAGCCTCCAGTACGTCTCCCAGTGAGGAGTCAAGCTCCACAGCCAACGCCTTTAGCTCTTTATGCTGCGTCGAAGGGATCTGAATCGATTTTCGAACGAGGTTCTCATGACGATATAGGTCTGTATGTGCAACAGCCATGAAGTTGCCTCCTAGTCATAACACGACTTCATCTTTACTTATTGTACCGAGGTGGTTAGTAATTGTCAATGAAGATTGGGCTGTTTTATTAGAATTATTAGAAAACTTAGCCAGGATAAATGCCTATTTTTCGCCGTCGATGCGCATTATATCGGGATTAAAGCCTACCTCTGGCGGTTTTTTTTCCTTTTTGTCCCGGGTGCGCTGGCTTAGCCTTAAAGTCAGGAGAAGGGCGAAGGAAACGGCCAGTAAAACGACGGCGAGGGCGATGGATTTGTCCAGGTCGCTCTCAGAAGCGATATACACAGCGATCGGCATGGTCTGGGTGACGCCGGGAAAGTTGCCAGCAAAGGTGATGGTGGCCCCAAACTCGCCGAGCGCACGCGCCCAGCACAGGCCGATGCCAGATAGCAAGGCGGGACGCACCAGGGGCAGGGTGACGCGGAAAAACGTGTAGAGAGGGGAGGCGCGCAGGGTATAGGCAGCTCGCTCGTAGCGCCGATCCAGTTGTTCAAAGCCCGCCCTGGCACTATTGACAAAAAAAGGCGCCGCGATAAAGGTCTGGGCCATCACGACGGCGGCCGTCGTAAAAGGGATGGTAACGTTGAAAAGGGCCAGATAGCGACCAAGCAGTCCCAGGCGTCCAAAGGTTAACAGCAGGGCGACGCCTGCCACCACCGGGGGCAGTACAGTAGGTAAGGTAATCAGGGTTTCGAGCAGACCCCGCCCCAAGAAGCGGCGGCGAGCCAGCAGATAAGCGACGGGCAGGCCAAACACAACCGCCAGCAGGGTACTCAGGGTAGTAGTGACCAGGCTGAGCTGCAAAGCCTGAAAGATGTCCGGCTGCAGAATCTCATTCCAGATCGTCGCCGGTGCTTCTCTGAAGAGCAAACCCGCCAGAGGAATGCCCAGGAACAGAAAGAAGAGGCTGCTCAACAGCAGGGTCAGACCTCTGGCCAGCCATGTTCCCGAACCACGGGCGGATAACATATTTCTCTGTATCATCAGGCAAGACCGCGCGAAAGAGAGTGGCGCGCCTGCTCGATGTCATGCTGAACAAGCGAGACCTGCGCGGGCATGTGCAGACTTTGATAGGCGGCCAGGGCGGCCTCGTAGCAGGCCAGTGCCCGCTGGATATTATGCTGTTGATCCCCTCGTGCGAGATCGGCATAGGCCAATCCCAATGTATGTTTGTTCTGTGCCCATTCCAGTGGCGTCGTCTCGCGCGTCTGAATCTGTAGCGCCTCCTCAAAACAGGCGATGGCGCGTTCCAGATAATCCTGCCGCTCCGTCCTGGCCAGCGTCCAATAGGCCTGCCCGAGATTTCCCTGCGTGGTCGCCCATTCATCCTGCATGTTTTCACGGGCATAGACGAGCAGGGCAGCCCTGTAACACTCGACCGCCTGCTGCAGGTAAGGATGGCAATTATCAAGCAAGCAATCCTTATACGCATTGCCAAGGTTGCTCTGGGTTTTAGCCCACTCATAGGGCGTGTCTTTACGGTTATATACCTGCAGCGCTGACTCAAATGAGGTAATGGCCTTTTGAATATGGCTCTGCCACTCTTCTTCATCTACCGGCTCGATGAGCATATACACGTGGCCCAGGTTATAGTGCACATTAGCCCAGGCCAATGGATGCTGCACAAACGTATAGACCTCCAGGACGGCCTCGAAGCTGAGAATCGCCTGGCGCAGTTGCTCCTGCCGGTTCCCTTCTGGCATATCCAGATAGGTCAGGCCCAGCATATTATTGGTTTTGGCCCACTCGGCGGGATAGGTATCACGTGTATATACCCTCAGCGCCATGCGAAAGCAGGTTACGGCCTGCTCCAGGCGGATCTGCTCGTTACCACTCGACATCAAATTATAGGTGATGCCCAGGTTGTTATAGACAGACGCCCAATCCAGGGGAGTATCCTCTTTTGAATAGACGCTGAGGGCGGCCTGATAGCAATCTACCGCGTGGTGCAGACTGGCTTCGCTCTCATCACCGGGCATGTTGCGATACGCGTTGCCCATACTCTGCATGGTGTTGGCCCACAGCTCTGGATGCCGGTCGAAGGTATTGACCTGCAGGGCCGCCTGGTAGTGAATGATCGAGCGTTCCAGATTCGTCTGGCGTTCGCCACCTGGCAGAAAGGCATAGACATTGGCCAGGCTAAACTGCGCCATTGCCCATTCCTGGGGTGTAGACTCACAGGTATAGACGCGTAACGAGGCCTCATAACAAAGGATGGCTTTACGTAACGTCGAGTAACGATCATCGGAGGGAAGCAGACAATAGACATTGCCCAGGTTGTATTGGATGCTGGCCCATTGCTCGGGGAACGCTTCGAATGTATATACCTCAAGGCATGCCTGCAAGCAACTCAGGGCTTTAAAGAGCGCCGGACGGCGATTACCACTGGGGAGATATAAATAGGTCAGAGCCAGCTCATACTGGACCTGCGCCCAATCGAGGGGATGTTCTTCACTGGTAAACACTTCCAATGAAGATTGCAGGGCGGCCAGCGCTTTATTTAAATGCTGCTGGCGTTCAGGACCAGCGGTTGAATTGCGATATGCGATGCCTAACTGTTGCTGAGTCCTGGCCCATTCGATGGGCGAGCTTTGTAAAGAATAGAGACTCAACGCTTTCTGGAAGCAAGTAATGGCCAGCTTCAGGTTGGCCTGTTGATCTCCCGTGGAAATGTTACGATATTTTATACCCAATGCATATTGGGCATCAGCGGCTGTACGCCACTCGTTGTCGTCTTTCATTCCAAAATAACATCCTGCATGTGACGAAAAGGAGGGGCCCCTCCAGGCGCGTTATATGCGTAAAACTAAAAACTTCTCATATGGATTGTATGTTGTGCCTTGCTGCTTGTCAACTATGTTCTCTTTGCTCAGGATGAGTTTTTTGCGTGGCACCCGTGCTGAGATAAAGAATTCCAGTTCAGCTCTGAAAAAGGATCGCCAGCGCCTTCACGCGTGATTCCTGCCCCCAGATGGCCAGCATGTGTTGATAGAGCGCGTAGATTTCGCCGAACACCAGCTCACTATTGATGGCGCGCGCCGTCCTGGCTGCGGCCTCAAGGTAGATGCAGGACTGGATCATATTGCCGAGCACCAGCGAGGTATAGGCGCGATACTTTAAAAACTCGGCACGCATGCGTTCACAGGGTACCGGTTTGAGCTCATCCACCTGGGCAAACGCCTCCCAGGCCATTTTGGGCTGCCCCAGTCTGAGGAAAACCAATCCCTGATACAGGTATAGCATGGAGCGGTCACAGCGCGCATAGGTGGCGCAGGCATCTTCTTCTGGCTTCTCGGGGAAGACCGCCAGCGCCAGCTTTAAAAACTGCAGGGCCTCCGTCTCGCGTCCCATAGTGGCCTGTATCTCGGCCAGCCCGGCAAAGATCCAGCTATGGAGCATGGGAGAGATGCTATCGTTGTTGGTGTTGATGCGATGCAAGGCGTTATTATAAGCGTTAAGCGCCGAGCCAACGCGCTTGCGCGCGGCAAAGATGGTCGCCAGGCGAATCTGAGCCGCGACGTAGAGATTCCAGTCCCTGCCCAGCTGGCTATACACCAGGGACTGGGTGCCGTTCGCCTCGGCGGACGCGAAATCTCCACGCTGTAGATCCAGTAGCGCGATCAATTGATAGGCCTGCGCGGTCAGGCCGGCGGCCTTTTTTTGCGCGGGACCGGGGGTCAGGGTCGGCTTCAATAAACGCGTCAGGTAGCTTGGGAGCAACCGCTCCAGTTCTCGCTGGCCTCCCCCCATATACCGCTCCCAGCAGGAGGTCAGCCCGAGGGACCACTCCTCTAAAGAGGCCGGGAGATCCTCTTCAGCGATCTCGACCGTATCATCTTCATCTACCTCCTCTATACCGTCCACGTTCAGCGTAGAGGAAAGGCCGGTGAGCTTGTCCAGCGTATGCGCCTGCTTGATACGATTCGCCACAAATCCCAGTTCCGCGGGCGACATGGCAAAAACTTTGCACAGGGCATCTAACGAGGCATGGCGTGGCCTCTGAGCGCCAGATTCCCACCGAATATATGTACTCCGACTCACGCCCACCAACCCACTGACAAACTCTGGTGTCCACGCTCTCTGCATGCGAGCAGATTTGAGCATGCGGTTCTGTTTTTCCATAGTATCCTCGCCCAACACATTTTATCTGGTTTTGTTATAAGCCCATGACTCATGGTACGTCAAATATAAAACTTAAAATATAGCCAGCAGACAGTCAAGGTTAGCGTATTCGCTGGCCGGGCCAGCATAGGAATATATTGTATATGACTCATTTTGAGTCATATAACAAAATTCTATTGTATCTATTTAGCGCTTAAAGAGCGCTAATAATTTTACCTGTGGCGTTGCGGACCATGGTCCGCAACGCCACAAAAATTCAGGTTGATGCCGTAGGCATCAATCAGACCTGAATAGGTATATTCCATTTATAAATATCGTCCAATCAAAGTAACAAATTGAGAAGAGGGTGGTTGAGGAATGAAAGGTAAAATAAGGAAAGTAATACTTTTTCATAACCGAATTACTACCAGGATAGCTACTATTTTAAACATTCCTACGACATAATTAGAATAGCGTCACACCGTTCCACATGTCCTTATTGCTTTTCAAATGAATATACACCTCATCTATACCATTGTTTTCATAGCTGTCTTAATCAAGCGGATTTATACATTGAGAAGAGAGAATATAGAATGAAGGGTTTACTGTACCCTACCCGGCTGCTCCGCCGCGGCGGTCTCCTGGTGGGTATCATGTTTTTGCTGGGATTTTTTGGCCTGGGTACCGTTTCCACACACTCGGCATTGGCGGATGCAAATACATCGTATGTTCGTGTCATTCATGCCTCACCTTTTGTGGGCACAGCCGATGTTTTTGTGGATGGGAAAGCGTTCCTCAATAGCTTTCAATTTGCGTCGGTCACAGATTACGCGGCTCTACCGTCTGGCAACCACAAGGTACAGATCGCGCTGGTGGGTAAAGGGATTGGCGCGTCGGCCCTGACCAAAACGCTACCAGTTGAGACGGGCAAGGCATATACTGTGGCGGCCATCGGTGCGACGCCTCAAACGCTGGATCTGCAGGTATTTGTCGATAACAATAAAGTGTCGGCCAACCAGGCCAGGGTACGTGTATACCACCTGATTCCTGACGCGGGACAGATCGATGCAACCATCGGGGAAGACAATACCGTCAAAAATATGGCTTATCGGGATGGTAGCTCTTATATTGATATGGATACCGGCCCCTGCGAGTTCAAGGTGACGGTACCGCTCGTCAATCAAACACTTGCGGTTCCCAAAACACTGGCACCCAATACCATTACCAGCGTCTTCGCCGTTGGTATGGTCAAAGGCAACCCAAAGGCTCAGCTGGTCACTGCAACCACGCCTGGCATTCCAGGTCTACCGCAGACGGGCGCCGTGCCGGTCTTGCCCGATGCCGCGACACCGGATGCCCCCCTGCTGCAACTCACTATGGTACTGCTGCTGGCCATCGGCTTCGGGGTAATACGCCACGGCTGGCGACACGCCTAGTCGATTACTATGTGAAAGGGAGTACGCATGCGAAAAAAGATGATCTGCTTTATCTGGCTGGGCTGCGGCATGCTGCTCCTGTTAAGCGGCTGTGGTCAGGCTACATTGCCGGCTCCAGCTCCACTGGCGAAGCAGACGCGAAAACGGCCACCGCACACCGCCGCTACGCCGCTACCCACTCCAACTCCTAAACCGATTATCGCTACCCCAGCGAACAACAAACCTCTGCCAGGATGGTGGTTTTTACCCGTTTAGGGTAAAATATGTATCTGATGCGTATATCTGCTTAGCTTAGTGTATACATATAAAGGACGCAAGAGATATCGTACCCATTGTTCTGAATCTGCGAGGTATTGTGTGCTCCAGGACCAGTTAACGCTTCCGCTCGGAGCGATCATACAGGATAGCGAGGGTGGACGCTACCTTATTGAAGATTTGCTTGGACAGGGAGGCTTTAGCGCCGTCTACCTGGTGCGCGAACGGCGTGCAAGACAAACACGCTATGCGCTGAAAGAGGTAATCGATCCTGATCATCATGAACGCAGCCAGCTGAGCTTTGAAGCCGGCTTGCTGCGGCGTCTCTCGCATCGCGCTCTACCACGGGTGTACCAGGTTTTTGAGGATACTCAGCTTAACCGCATCTATATGCTCATGGATTATATACAGGGGAAAGATCTGGAACAGTTGCGCCGCGAACAACCAGAGAAGCGCTTCTCCCTCGCTCTGACCCTGACCCTGCTGAACCCTATCGTTGATGCATTGACATATTTGCATACAAGAGAGGCGCCGATCATCCATCGCGATATCAAACCCTCGAATATCATTATCCCCATCAACACCGGTGAGGCCATGCTGGTAGACTTCGGGCTGGCGAAAGAATATGTCGAGGATAAAACGACCAGCGTCTTTCGCTACGGAACGCCCGGTTACGCGGCCCCAGAGCAGTATGGGCAGGGAACCAATATTCGCACCGACATCTACGCCCTGGGCGCGACTATTTACACCTTACTGACGGGCAAGGTACCGACCGATGCTCTGACGCGCACCATGGAGCAGACACAGGTCGATCCCTTAAAGTCCGCACACACAATCTGTCCCTCGATCAGCCCAAATATTTCTAACGTGATCGCGAAAGCCATGAGCCTGCGCATAGAGGATCGCTATGCCTCGATCGAGGCATTCTGGCAGGCGCTGAGTATCGCGGTCGTAGCGCCTGATGGCGCTGTAACGGGTCCGATCACAAAGATGTTGGACTCCACCCGGCTTGAGCTCTCGCAGCAGGACATCGCTGTTTTGTCTACGGCCAAACAACTGGTTGGTCCGCAGAAACCCACAGCCAATGCGCGTCCATTGCCAGGACTCAGGATAAACAGAACCTATGGTCATGTAAATAAGGAGGCGGCCAGCCGCAAGAAGGTCTTGCTCGGCCTGCTGGCCCTGATCCTGATTGCCGGGTTCACAGATCTCTTCCTGGCTACCAATATCTGGAAGCACCAGCGTCATTCTGTCGTCAGTACGCCAATCATCCAGCGTTCCCAATCGACCGCAACGCCATCGCCGATATTTGCCTGCAAAAGTCAGTATGCCATTTCGCCCGCTGCCAACGATGGTACCATCCTGGCTTCCTGCTATACCGGAACCATGAACCATGTCGGTCTGAGCCTGGGCAACAGATCCTTCCAATTCTTGTACATTAAAGAAACATCCTCCGGTCAGCTCTCGGGCCAGTTCGTTACAGACGGACAGCGTGGTCCATTCACCGGCGCGGTGAGTAAAGCTGGCGAGATCAGCATTACCGTCACCCTGACCTCTGGTCAGATCATCAAATTCACCGGAACTACCAACACTGGGGATCAGATAGCGGGCAAAAGCTTTACTATCTATAATAGTGCCACCCAGTCCAATCCCCAGGACTATGGGGATTGGACGGCCATGCCGTACCAGGGGAAGTAGCGCTAGCGCTGGGCAGGCGCTCAAAGAGCGTGTGTTGGTGCCTCCGGCTCCTGACTCTACGCGCCTACGGCGCTCATAAAGTTTTTATATGTGTGATGGTGCAATTCTTGCGCGATGCGCAAGAATTGCACCATCACACATATAAAAACACTGCGGCCGCGCATGCGGCCACCCATGTGGGGGCGTCCACCTCTAGCCGCCATTGTGGTCTGCCTGCCAGGGAGGAATGTTGGCTGCGGCTGGCGCTGAATACCTGTGCGCCCTCGTTCCTCACAGGTTCATTGTTGGCTGCGGCTGGCGCGTCTAGCGCCAGCCGCAGCCAACAATGAACCTGTGAGGAACGAGGGCGCACATGCGGCCGCCCGTGCGGGGGCACCAACGTACCTGGCACACCTATCCCATCCTCCTTCATTTATAATGAAAGAACATATAGAGCCATAAAAATCTTAGGGCCACGGGTTACAGCGGCAATGCACTGGAATAAGTGTAAACCGAACGGAATACAGCCAAAATTATCTTGACATAGGGTAAGCTACTGATGTATTATCCACAAGTGGAGACCATTGTCTCTTATCCGTTAAGTACATGGGCGGTTGCTGAAACTGGTAGACAGGGCAGACTTAGGATCTGTTGGTGATGAACCGTGAGAGTTCGAGTCTCTCACCGCCCACTTACAAATGTATTATAATGGTAAACGCAGTTAAGCGGGAGTGGCTCAGTGGTAGAGCACTTCCTTGCCAAGGAAGATGTCGCGGGTTCGAATCCCGTCTCCCGCTCCAACTTATCTATGACAGAGGGCATCCGCAAGGCTGCCCTCTATGGTAAGCGCACATGCAACCTGCATCAGACGTAGAGTACAACACGTTTGTAACGTATACAGATAGTTGGTGAATGCGGTTTTATGCAAGCTTCTGCTGTGGGGTGGTCTATGGTAGTGATTCCCCCCTGCGCTTCCCGTAGTCTAATTTCAATTCTCTCAAATACGTGACACAGGCATAATGCTTGTATAGCCGGTGTCGCGGAGCAGAAGTAAAAAGTAGCTTTGCAGCAAAGTTAAACACTGTCAAGTGACATGAATACAACAAAAAAAACCTGTTGGAGGAAATGTGAAGGTCTCTGTAGAAAAGTTGCCAACAAGTGAGGCCGTCCTGAATGTAGATGTGACATGGGACGAGATGCAAAAGGCTTCCGATAAAGCGTATCGCAAACTGGTCAAACAAGTCGATATACAGGGCTTCCGTCGTGGCAAAGCACCCCGCGCCATCCTGGAACGCCGTGTAGGTAAAGAGTATATTTATCAAGAGGGTCTTGATGACCTGATCTCAGAGGCCTATCGTAACGCTCTGAAAGAAAATGATCTTACTCCGATCACCCAGCCGAAACTGGATGCCCCTGTCTTCGAGATGGGCCAGGATTACCACTTCAGCCTGACGGTTCCCATCATTACCCCGGTCAAGTTGCCCGATTATAAATCTATGCATTTTGACCGCGAAGAGGCCACGGTAACCTCAGAAGAGGTTGAGAAGGAGATCGAGTCATTCCAGAATCGCCTGGCCGAGTGGGAGAGCGTTGATCGCCCTGTAGAATACAACGATCGCATTAAGGCTGACCTGAAACTGACCTCAGGTGATCAGCAGATCTCGGATCTCAAAGATAACACCTTTGAGATTACCAATGAGCGCCACGGCCTGTTTTCCGGCATGGACGAGTATCTCATCGGCATGAAGGCCGGAGAGAGCAAATCTTTTACCACCACCATCCCTGAAGATTACAGCAACGAGAAGCTGGCCGGAAAAGAAGCAAACTACGAAGTAACCGTTAATACGGTCGAGGCCAAACAGGTCCCTGAACTGGATGACGAGTTCGCGAAAAAAGTAAGCGACGACCAGTTCGATAACATGGAAGACCTGCGTAAAGCGGTCAGCGACAACATCCTGGAACGCAAGAAACGCACAATTAACGAGGAACTGCGCGAGACCGCCATGAAGGCCATTATCGATCAGACCGAATTCTCGATCCACCCGGTACTGATTGATGAGGAAGTAGCCGAGATGGAGCACCAGTTTGGTCACATGCTTGAGCAGCAACACCTCAACATGGCCCAGTACCTGAAGATGGTCAACAAAACTCCTGAGGAATACCGTCAGGAGCTCCGCCCAGAAGCTGAAGATCGCATCAAACGTCAGCTGGTCCAGGAGCAGATCGCTAACGAAGAAAATATCACGGTTGAGCCTTCTGAGATTGAGGCGCTCTTCAACGCCTACGAGCAGATCGGCCAGCCGCTACCACAGACAGAAGATCAGATTCGTTCCCTGATGCTGAGCTTCCGCCGCGAAAAGACGCTTTCCCGCCTGATCGAGCTAACCACCGATCCCGATCCCGACGCGGAAAACGAGGAGGAAGAGGCGGCAGAGGATGCGGCAGTAGCTAACGCTGAGGCGGCGGCACTGGCAAGCGAGACCGAGGCCACTGATAGCAGTGCCGAGGAGACCGCTGCAGCAACACCTCTACCCGGCGACCAAACAACGGAGACAGTAGAGTAGAAATGCAACCATTTGGTGCTGTGTTGTACATGCAGGAAAGGTAACAGACGTGGCAAACTCAAAGAATATGCGTACGACATACCGGTGCTCTTTTTGCGGCAAAAGCCAGGACCAGGTTCAGCGTTTAATCGCTGGTCCTGGCGGTGTCTATATCTGTGATGAGTGTATCGACCTCTGTCGAGAAATCATCGAGGAAGAGCAAGCCACTGTTGCCAAGCCTCGCCTCCAGACGGGCAAACTACCCACGCCGAAGAAGATCTACGAGCAGCTCAGCCAGTATGTGATCGGGCAGGAACGCGCCAAGAAGGCGTTGTCGGTAGCGGTCTATAACCACTACAAACGCGTTGGCGTTGGGATGCAGGTTGATGACGTCGAGCTAGGCAAGAGTAACATCTTGATGATTGGCCCTACCGGTAGCGGTAAGACCCTCCTGGCACAGACACTCGCCAAGGTCCTGGATGTGCCGTTCTGTATCGCCGATGCTACTGCCTTGACCGAGGCGGGTTATGTTGGTGAGGACGTAGAGAACATTCTCTTGCGTTTAATCCAGATGGCTGACTTCGATGTAGCCCGAGCGGAACGTGGGATAGTCTATATCGACGAAATCGACAAGATTGCTCGTAAGTCCGACAATCCTTCGATTACGCGTGATGTCTCTGGCGAAGGCGTGCAGCAGGCTTTGTTGAAGATCATTGAGGGCACGGTCGCCAACGTTCCACCCCAGGGTGGCCGTAAGCATCCACATCAAGACTTCATCCAGATCAATACAGCCAATATCCTGTTTATCTGTGGTGGCGCCTTTGAAGGCCTGGACAAGATTGTCGAGCAACGCCTGGGCAGCAACAAGGCTATGGGCTTCCGTAACGCAGATAAAAAAGAAAAAACCACGCAGGTCAAGGAAAGCAACGAGACCGTGTTGGCGCAGCTCATCCCCGATGACCTGCTCAAATATGGCTTGATCCCTGAGTTTGTGGGACGCCTTCCAGTCGAGGTTGCCCTCGACAGCCTGGATAAAGAAGCACTGATCCGTATTTTGACTGAGCCGAAGAACGCTATTGTCAAACAATATCAGAAATTCTTACAACTCGACCGCGTTGAACTTGTTTTCACGAACGATGCCCTGGAGGCCGCAGCCGAATGTGCCTTGCGTCAAAAGACGGGCGCACGCGGATTGCGTACGATTATCGAGGACGTACTGTTAGATATTATGTACGAGATACCCTCTCGTGCCGATGTGAAAAAAGTGATTATTAATGGAGATGTGATAAACATCCATAATAAACCGCTACTGGTAACGCGTGGTGAAAGAAATACAACCTATTCTGAAGATGAGTCTGCGTAAAGCAGACTCATCTGCTTTTTGCAGTATAGTTGTGTTATCTCTGTGGTTGATCAGTTAGAAGATAGGTGGAAACCAATGAGTGAGCAAGAACGCCTGGATGTGGTACAAAATAGAGATAACGCGTATCCTCTGGTTGCGTTAAAAAGCATCGTTGCGTTTCCTCACAATCGTCAGGCACTCCCCATCGCTCGTGAGAAGACCATACGTGCTATTGAAGAAGCAATGTTACGCCCTGAGCATATCCTTGTGGCCGCGACCCAACGTAGCGTCGACATCGATGATCCTCAGGCCAAAGATATCTACCCCACCGGCACGCTGATCGAGATCGTGACCATGCATCGGCAGCAGGATGGTAGCCTGCAGGTGCTGATTCGTGGCATTAACCGGGTCGTGATCGATGAATTTTTGGACCATGAACCTTTTATCCGTGTACGCGTGACCGAGCAGACTGAGCCCGAACAAAAGGGGCCCACCGCCGATGCCCTGGTCCGCCATACGACCAGCCTCTTTGAACGCTATGCGCAGCTCAATCGGCGTTTTTCCGTCGAGGATATTAACTCGATTGTGGCGCTCAAGACGCCCGCGCTCCTCTCCGATACACTCGCGGCCCACCTGGTAACAGATATGCAGCAGCAACAGGATCTGCTGGAGACGCTGGATCCGATGGAGCGGCTGGAGAAGATCTGTGTGATCATGGGCAACGAGATCGAGATCCTGGAGCTGGAAACGACCATTCGCAGCCGCGTCCGGTCGCAGGTGGATCGTTCACAAAAAGAGTTCTATCTGCGTGAGCAGCTGCGCGCCATTCAGGAAGAGCTGGGCATGGAGACCTCTTCGGAGGCCGATGAGCTGCGCAACAAGCTGGCCGAGAAACAATTGCCGACGGAGGTCGCCAGTAAGGTACGCAAGGAGATCGATCGCCTGGAGCGCACCCCTTCGCAGTCGGCAGAGCTCACGGTGATCCGCTCGTACATCGATTGGGTATTGGCCCTGCCATGGAATGAACGTAGCGAGGAAGTGTTCGATATCGAGAATGCGCGCAAGATTCTTGATGAGGATCACTATGGCCTGGAGGGCATTAAAGAGCGCATCCTTGAGTTCCTGGCAGTGCGGCAGTTGCGCATTCAGGCCGCTCAGCGTAGTGGCCAGCCGAGAAATATGAGCCAGGGCCAGATCCTGTGTCTGATCGGCCCTCCCGGTGTGGGTAAAACAACGCTGGGACAGTCGATCGCCAGAGCGCTGAACCGCAAATTCGCGCGCATCTCGTTGGGTGGAGTGCACGATGAGGCGGAGATCCGTGGACATCGCCGCACCTACGTTGGCGCCTTGCCCGGTCGCATCATCCAGAGTATGAAAACTGTCGGGGTACGCAATCCCGTCTTCTTGCTCGATGAGATCGATAAACTCTCTTCCGAGTATCGCGGTGATCCGGCCGCCGCCCTGCTTGAGGTACTTGATACCGAGCAGAATCAGGCCTTTACCGACCATTACCTGGAGATGCCGTTCGATCTGTCTGAGGTATTCTTCATCTGTACCGGCAATATCAAGTATCAGATCCCTCGTCCACTGGCCGATAGGATGGATATCATTGATCTGCCCGGCTATATGCTTGAAGAAAAAGTCAATATCGGGATGAAGCATCTGCTGCCAAAGGTTCTGCAGGAACACGGCCTCACGCCCGAACAGTTGAAGATTCCACAGACCGTGATGCAGCGTATCGTGACGGATTATACACGCGAGGCCGGGGTGCGTAACCTGGATCGCATGCTGGCCAACATCTGCCGCAAGGTAGCCAGGCGTGTGCTGGAGAAGCCAGATACCCATGTACGTCTGATGGTAAATAAGTTGGAACAGTACCTGGGACCACCACGCTATACCAACGCCCCCCCACTGATGCGTACACAGATCGGGGCCGCGATGGGTCTGGCCTGGACCGAGATGGGCGGCATCCTCTTGCCGGTGGAGGTCGTTACCATGAATGGTAAGGGCGAGCTACTGGTCACGGGACAGCTGGGCGATGTCATGCGCGAGTCGGTAATGGCGGCGCTCTCGTACATTCGTACCAGGGCTGATGAGCTGAATATCGACTCCAACTTCCAGGACACGACCGATCTGCATATCCACCTGCCCGAGAACGCCATTCCAAAGGATGGTCCCTCGGCCGGTATCACCATTGCTACCGCTCTTGTCTCCGCGCTCACCCATCGACCGATTCGCACGGATCTGGCGATGACGGGCGAGGTTACGCTGCTGGGTAGCGTACTGGCTATCGGCGGCCTCAAAGAAAAGGTGCTGGCCGCGCAGCAGGCCAATATCCATAATCTGATCATTCCGGCCGTTAACCAGAAAGATCTACAGGAGATTCCTACCAAGATTCGCCAGCAGATCAACTTCATCCTGGTCGATAATATGGACCAGGTCATCGATACAGCCTTGATGGAGGCTCCAGCCGAAGAGTTATCGCCCAGCAATGAGCCAATAACGATACTGCGAGATGAGCAGGCGGCGATCTCCTCCGGCAAAAAGCTGCGCCGCTCTGGCTTACCACAACAGGAAGAACCCGATGATGAAGAACAGTCCGATTCGTCGAACTTCATTGTTCCCCCTACGGATCAGACATCACAAAATCATTATTCTTCCGCGCACACAAAAAGAAATGACAAAACGATTGGATAAATCTAATCCTCGTTCGTTATACTAGTAGTGAAGGCTTAAATATGAAGAGGCAACCTGTATATTGCCTCTTCATACGATGCTATGCTTAACACTAACGCATCCCTTTTATCATCTACGTTCTTATCCATGCAACAGGTTTGTTCTTATGGAATTATCGACAAAGGCAAATCTAATGCCAGACAACCGTGTATCCGCCGCTGCAAAACTGGCATCCAAAAGTTTCGGCGAACAAGCGTTTAAGTGTTAAGAATGCTGGGTTATTTTTACCCATCTATGCATAGCGCAAGCGAGTTACGCATATAAAGAGAGGGTTGGCATTATGAGTTACCAAGATCCTAATCAGTCAGGTCAGTATCCCGGCTCCGGCCAGTATGGCGGCTACAATCCAAATCAGCCGCAGCAGCCACAACCAACCGATCCTTACAGCGGCCAGCAATACAATCAGTCTGGTGGCTACCCTCCCTATGAGGGGCAGGGGCAGCAGCCAGGCTACGGTCAGCAACCTGGTTATGGTCAACAGCCCGGTTATGGCCAGCAGCAGACCCCATACGGTCAGCAAGCGCCATATGGCCAGCAGAATCCCTACGGCGCCAACGCTCCTGGCCGCGAAGGCTCGAGCATGAATATGGATCCGAATATCGCCAGTGGCCTGAGCTATCTGATCTTTGGCTGGATCGGTGGGTTGATCTTCTTCCTTATGGAAAAGAAGAATCGCCTGGTCCGCTTCCACGCCATGCAATCCATCATCCTCACAGGTGGTTGGACCGTCCTCAGCATTGTTCTTGGTATCCTAACGAGAAGCCTGGGTGCCGCAGGTCTGGCTGTGAGTTGCTTGAGCAGCATTATCGGTCTGGCCGTCTTTGTGGTCTGGATTATCTGTATGGTCAATGCCTTCCAGGGCAAATACTTCAAGCTGCCTGTTATTGGCGACTATGCGGAGAAATACGCCAACCAGGGCACCAGCACCTTCTAATCACTACATCACACCACGATGGAGCCCCGTGCCGGTACGCTGGTCGGGGCTCATCCTTTCCCCCACGTTCAAACCTCGCGTCCGATTAGTCTTACTTCTTCCCCATATGTTCGGACCTCGCGTCCGATTAGCCTTGTACCCTGACGAACATGAAAAAAACACCCGTGTGGGCGGGTGAAACGGCGATTTCCTATTTTCCCACGCAGTTGCCCACGCAGTATCATCGGGGAGGAAGAGCTTAACTTCCGTGTTCGGGATGGGAACGGGTGTACCCTCTTCGCGATTATCACCGGTTCACCTGCACATACAGGTGTTCGTTTCAACAACATAAACAATATTACCCTAAGCCGGGCCAAAAGTCAAGCTTTTTTGGCCCGAATTTATCATTTGTCTGTTTTCAGGAGTGGGTATGCTCGTGGGAGAGTTCGTGATGGTGGTGATAGTGGTGGTCGTGAGGGAGACCATAGGCTTCTCCCAGGCAGGCACGCAGGCAGTTGGGCCAGATAACGCGCTTTTTGCCGAAACCATAGCCGACGCGTTCGATGGCGATGGCCGGCATCTCAAAGCGCGCCAGGGTGGCCAGGATGGCGGCTCCCGTGGGGGTGACGAATTCACCCTCCAGTTGCGTTGGGACCCAGGGGGCTTTGACGGCGCTGAGGATCTCCAGCGTCGCGGGGGCCGGCACGGGCATCAATCCATGCGCCATGCGCAGGTGGCCACGCGTCAGGGGCAGCGGCGAGGCATAGAGCTGCGTAATGCCCAGCATCTCTATCGCCAGCGTATTGCCGACGATATCGACGATGGAGTCGACCGCGCCCACTTCGTGGAAGTGGATCTCTTCCAGGGAAACACCATGCACGGTCGCCTCAGCTTCTCCCAGGCGACGGAAGATGGCCGTGGCGGTATCGCGCACCCACGGCGAGAGCTGAGACGATGCCAGCAGGGCAGCGATATCGGTAAAGCTGCGCGTGGGCTGGTCTTGCTCTGTCAATATAACTTCAAAGCGCGAGCCCGTGATCCCTTGATCCGCATAAGGCGAAAGCCTGAGCTCATAACCCTCAACGGGCAGAGCCTGCAGCTCGCCGCGCAACCTGTCCAGCGATAGACCCGCGTCCAGAAACGCGCCCAACAACATATCTCCACTCACACCAGAATGACAATCCAGATAAGCGATCTTTTGCGACATAGCTTCCTTTTTCTTTCTACCAACCAATGAATGCTCCATTCCCCAGATACTCTCATGCTCCTCGCCTGCAGCCTGCATGAGATTTCGTACCTCCGGTGCCCGCAAATCCATTTTATATTGATGCATGAGGGGCGCGGATGCGCCCCTCATGCATCAATATAAAACTAGCGCGGCCGCGCAGCGGACGCGCGTGTGGGGGCGCTCACGTGTTCCCAGGGTGACGGGAGTCAGCCACACTCTGAAAACATTGCTCTTTTCTCCCTTTAGCTTATGCCGGAATGACTGGAGATGCAAGCGAATGACTTATAATTGACCACTTCTCAAAAAAATTCAGGAAAAGCTTGACAATGACGCGGCCCATATGTTAACCAATTGAAAGACTCCGAAACAGAATGAAGGATGACGTTACTATAGAACATGACTATTTCTCGCACGGAAGGAAGAACAGCGTCATGACGACAACAATAACACCGGTACGGCTGCGTTGCGAATATCTGGACAATCCATCTGGTATCGATACCACGCAACCCCGATTGAGCTGGCAGCTGGAGGCTACCACTCCGGGGCAGCGTTCGTTGAAGCAAACAGCCTACCAGATTCTGGTTAGCAGTAGTGAGTCCGGACTGGCACAGGGCCAGGGGGATCTCTGGGACAGCGGCAAGGTCTCGTCTCGGCAGAGTAGCCATATCGTGTATGCTGGCAGCGTGCTTACTTCGGGCCAGCAGTACTGGTGGCAGGTACGCGTCTGGGATGCGCGAGATGAGGCATCGGACTTCAGCGCCAGCGCCAGCTGGGAGATGGGCCTGTTGAACGATGGTGACTGGCAGAGCAAGTGGATCGGGCTACAGTCATCTATGCCGGCCTACGACGCCATCGATGTGGAACCAATGCAAAAGCTGCCCGGCCTGCAGTCAAGTCCCTACCTGCGCACCATCGCCACGTTACCCCGAGCTGTACGCAAGGCGCGCCTCTATGTGACAGCGAAAGGGGTCTATGAGGTTCACATCAACGGCCAGCGCGTTGGGGATGCCTATTTCGCACCTGGCTGGACCGACTACCAGCGGCGCATCCAGTATCAGACCTACGATGTCACGGCTCAACTCCAACAGGGAGAGAATAGCGTCGCGGCCATCCTGGGCACTGGCTGGTATGCCGGACACGTCGGCTTCTGGATCGATGGCAATGGCAACAACTATCAGCACTACGGCTCAGCTCCCCGCCTCCTGCTGCAGATGCAGATAGAATATACCGATGGCAGCAGTCAAACGATCATCTCGGATGAGAACTGGCAGGGTGCCCTGGGCCCCATCGTCTATTCGGACTTCCTGGCCGGCGAGACCTATGATGCACGCCATGAGCTGGCTGGCTGGGACCAGCCGACCTTTCAGGCCGACGATCGCTGGCAGCCAGTCCTGGTTGAGGAGCGTGACGCCGCCGTACGGCTGGTGGCCGAGCCCGCTCAGCCGATCCGGGTCACCCAGACCCTGACCCCCCAGGCCGTGACAGAGGTCTCGCCAGGGGTCTTTATTTATGATATGGGGCAAAACATGGTCGGCTGGGTACGTCTACAGGTCGCGGGAGAGGCCGGTACACGCGTGCAGCTGCGCTTCGTCGAGATGCTCAATCCGGATGGAACTATCTATACCACCAATCTGCGCAGCGCGCGCCAGACCGATACCTACATTCTCAAAGGACAGGGACAGGAGATCTTTGAGCCGCACTTTACCTTCCATGGCTTTCGCTATGTCGAGATCAGTGGCTATCCAGGCCAGCCAACGCTGGAGACCCTGACCGGCATGGTGGCCCACTCGGATACCCCGCCCACCGGCAGCTTCGAATGCTCTAATCCTATGGTGAACCAGCTGCAGAAAAACATCGTCTGGGGGCAGCGGGGCAATTTTATCAGCGTGCCCACCGATTGTCCCCAGCGCGACGAGCGCCTGGGCTGGATGGGCGATGCTCAGATTTTCGTGCGTACCGCCTGCTACAACATGGACGTGGCCGCCTTCTTCACCAAGTGGATGCGCGACGTGGTCGATGCGCAGGCGCCCGATGGTGGCTTCCCCGGCGTGGCCCCACGCATAGTTGTGAAGGTCAATGGTGCCCCCGCCTGGGGTGACGCGGGCATCATCGTACCCTGGACCATCTATCAGATGTATGGGGATACACGCATCCTGGAGGAGCACTACGAGGCCATGGCCCGCTGGCTGGCCTATCTACACGAAGCCAATCCTGATCTGCTGTGGAAAAACAAACGCAACAACGACTATGGCGACTGGCTCTCGATCGATGCTGATACCCCCAAAGAACTACTGGGCACCGCCTACTTCGGCTATGATGCCCTGCTGATGTCTCGCATCGCCCACGCCCTGGGACGCGACGAGGACGAGGAAAAGTATCAGCGCCTCTTCAAAGGTATCAGTGAAGCGTTCACGCGCGCCTATGTCGATGAAGAGGGCTATATCAGCGGGGGCACCCAGACCTGCTACGTGGTCGCGCTCCAGATGCAACTGCTACCGGAACATTTGCGCCCCCTGGCCGCCCGGCACCTGGTCAAAGAGATCGAGAAAAAGAATGGTCATCTCTCAACCGGCTTTGTAGGCGTCGGTTATCTCTGTCCGGTCCTCACCAACTCCGGCTACAGCGAGGTTGCTTACCAGCTACTCAACAACGACACCTTCCCATCGTGGGGTTACTCGATTAAACACGGCGCCACCACGATCTGGGAGCGCTGGGATGGCTGGACCACCGACAAAGGTTTCCAGGATCCAGGCATGAACTCTTTCAATCATTATTCGCTGGGTTCGGTGGGACAGTGGCTCTTCCAATACGTGGCGGGCATCAGTACCGACCAGCAGCGGCCCGGCTATCAGCATATCCAGTTGCGCCCCTATCCTGGGGACGATCTCACCTATGTCAAGGCCGAGTTTATGTCGATCCACGGCCGCATCGCCAGCGCCTGGCAAAAAGAGGGAGGCGCGCAGACCTTCACGGTCACGATTCCAGCGAATACCACGGCCACCATCGCCCTGCCAGCAACCAGCGACACACAGATATTAGAAGGAGGCGTCCCGGCTGAAGAGGCCGACGGCGTAACCTTTGTGCAGGAAGAAGAGGAACGCATGCTGTTTGAGCTTGGCTCAGGCACCTATTCCTTCCGTCTGCGCGCCAGCTAGCGGGTATACACCAAACAAAAAGGATGCTCCAAGGGTTTCTCCCTTGGAGCATCCTTTTTGTTTGGCGCGAGAGCCGCTTATACCGCTCTGCGTCCCGTCACAGAGTGCAGGATCGCAACCAGGATACAGGCACCAATCAGTGCCACCACCAGGCTACCCCAGAAACCAAACGAGGCATCAGGAGCAACCAGATTAACAATCAAGCCACCAACAAAAGCGCCAATCAGACCCAGAATCAGGTCACCGATAATACCATAGCCTTTGCCCGGCATGATCATACCAGCCAGCCAGCCGGCAACCAGACCAATAACAATCCAGGCAATAAGACCACCAGGGTTAAGTGCTGCACCAAGAACAAGACTCATAATGCTTTCACCCCTTAAATTATGCTTGCTAAAGAAACTCTATCATGATAACTATGTGCGTCAATATGACGACAATTATAATACGAACCATGCACAAAAAAAGATGAGATTGCCAATGAGTTTATTGAAAAGGAGGTGGTGCAACGACGTTGCACCACCTCCTTTTCAATAAAACAGCACAAAACTTTTTGTGTAGAGCATTTACCTGGTAATGGTAACGTTCTGCCAGGAGCGCTCCTGGGGATGGATCAGTGGATTGAGCACATGCCAGCCGCGATCCAGACCTTCATCAAATTTATCGTTCCAGTAGACGGGATCTTCATGCTCGATGGCGATATCGCCGGTATAGCCGATCTCATCGAGGGCCGAGATAAACTGCGGCCAGTTGATTTCACCGTAGCCAGGAATGCGGAAGCGGAAATAATCGCCGTTGACGCCACCCCTATAGCGGCGCTCTGGCAGCATCTCGGTATCCTTGGCATGCACGTGATAGATGCGGTCCTTAAACTCACGGAGCGCGCGAATATGATCGATTCCCTGCCAGTAGAGGTGGGAAGGGTCGAACTCCAGGCCTAGCGCGCGCGAAGGAACCGCCTTAAACATCGCATCCCAGGTATCGGGCGAGCCACCAATATTCACAGGCTTAAACGGTAGACGTCCATGGACCGACATCCAGTTCTCGAAGGCGATCTTAACGCCGCGCTTCTCCGCGATCTCAGCCACAGGACCGAAACGATCCGCGAACAGTTGGATATTGCCATCCCAATCTTTGCTGGCATCAAATCCACCCATGCTCGCCACCACATCCAGTTCCAGCGCCTCCAATGCATCAAAGACACGCTCGTAAGCCGGAACTACCAGGTCAGGATTCTCGTTGTACTGCCGCCCCGAAACATCGTAGAACGCCAGTGAATGAATGCCCACATGATATTTGTTGGCTAGCTGGCGTGCATGCGCGATCGCGTCTTTATCGAGGGCACCATTGGCTGGATTGCCGAAGGCTCGTATATTCAGCTCGATGCCATCAAAACCAAGCTTCGCCGCTTTTTCTAAGTCGTTCACATTCGCAGTGAGAAAACTAAGCTTCATAGGGCTCCTTCTTCCATCTCTCCTCCGGAGAGGTCCATCTGGTCTAAGTGTAGGCCTTACTTTCGTCATCTGGGGGCACGTGAGCGCTCCCCACACGCGCGTGGAGAGGAAATCGGCCACAAGGGCCGAACCTACGTGTTTTTGTGTGTTGGTGTATGCGGGGCGCGGATGCGCCCCGCATACACCAACACACAATGAGCATGTGAGCACAGCAGACACGAACACGTGTGCACAGCCCCACTGGTTTTTATGCAGGTGCGAAAGCATGATCGATCATGTGATCGATCATGGTAAAACAGTACCCGACTATCCTTAGCTTTGTCAAGGTGCATACGCACCGAGAAAACGCCTGTATTGTCCTTTAACGAACCGTTAAAGGAACCTCCCATGACTTGAGCCAGGTGCGGGATCTGTGCTCACGCACACGAATCAGGGCGTGTTCCCTGAACAGATGGAAGGAGAAGCTGGGCACGATATCGGGATCGTCCGGGATGTAGCGCATCGACTGCCGATCGTCGCTCAGACGCGAGCCGGTGTGCGCTCCGGTGTACCAAGGAGACATCAGATTCACAAAGGTAACAGGATGGTCGCCAGCCTGCTCGGTCACTACCAGGTTGGGAGCCTCCCAGCCAGAATGGGTGTGGCCGCTGATAAACAGGCAGCTGTTCTGATGTCGGGCCAGGATCGCGCGCACCTCAGCGGAATTCTCTGGCGCGAAGAAATGCTGCAGCGAGTTAAAATCGCGATGCGTCTCCACATTGCGATCCAGAACGGTATTATGCAGAGGGCAATGCAGGAAAATAACGGTCGGCTGGCCCGAGTGCTCCTGCAGCGTCTGCTCCAGGAATGCCAGAGTCTGCGGCGAAATATAGACGCGCTGTGGATCTTCCAGCGTCATCGGATCGGGATAGTCAAGCATAATAAAGATCACACCCTGTTCCTGCCAGCTATAGCGTAACGGCCTGCCCCAGACAGAGGTAAAGGTCTCGCCCATGCGCGCGGGGTCCTCTCCATCGGGTCCATGATACTCGTGGTTGCCAACGCCCGGATAAAAAGGGAGCGCGCCAAATTGGGCCTGCAACGAATCGCGCGCGACCTGGTAATTTTCCAGCGCGCACGTATCTACGACATCCCCCGGCGAAACACAGAAGGCGGGCCGCCCCTCTTGCTGCCACAGCTCTCGTACATCTTCAAACAGCGCGGCCAGTCGCTGCGTATGAATCTGCTGCCAGGCCGGAAGGGCGCGATAATGCAGATCGCCGATCGCCCAGAAAGTACAGATGGGTTCCTGAATCTGTTCATCTTGCAAAGGAGGCATAGCTTATAATCACTTTCTTATGCTAAATTAGTATTAACTCCACAATTATTACTATATAGTTTTTATGGTATGGATGTGTAGTGGCAGCCTCACGCGATTCACGTGAGGCTGCCACTACACATCCATACCATAAAAAAAGGTCTGCTACTCTTTGAGAGTGCAGACCTTTTTTGAGTGCGAAATAACAGCTATTAGAAGTTGCTGTTTTTGGCGCGGCTATAGCGATCATTTAATTCTGTTTTGGTGCGCGAATAGAGCTCACGGCCCTGAACCAGAGCCTCCTGAGCGCGAGCACGGATCTCATCATTAAACGCGCCACCGCGCAACTGGATGCCCTGCTCATTTAATTGGGCACGCGTCGCCTCACCTGATTGGGGAGCCAGCAACAGGCCAGTCGCCACACCCAGGCCAAATCCAAAGACCAATCCTAACACAAATTTCATTTGCGATTCCTTTCTGTATGTTTTATAAGTTCAGTATACAGATACCCTGCTATGTTCAACCACTCATACGTTCATAAATGGTACTTATACGTGTCCGGGATTCTACAGCAATTCTTCGACCTTATCCAGTAGGGCGGTAAGTTCGAAGGGTTTGCGCAACAGGTGGACGTCATTATAAAACTTTGGTTGACTCTCGATCGACCTGGATACTTCCTCAGCCTCAAGGACTGCGGCGGTATAGACAATTACAGGAATATCGGCAGTGGTTGTATCACTTTTTATCTGCTTTAATACCTCTTGCCCGGACATATCACCCAGTTTCAGGTCGAGAATCAGTAGGTCAGGGATCATGCTCTTGGCGGTCGCGAAGGCATCTTTCCCCTCTTGCAAAATCGAAACCTGATACTGCTCATCTTCCAGCACACGACGCATCAGGTGAAGTAATTCATTTCTGTCATCGACAACAAGTATGCGTTTTGTCACATCCAATCAGCACCACAAATCCGCGCAACTGCCCGGTGGCACTGCCTCCTGTTAAGTGCTGCTGCTCCATACTTCATGTTGGTCAAAACGTATGTCATGCAACAGCATTTCATTCTTGAGTACTGCGAGTAAGTTTATCACGATACAGGTCATCAAAACAAGGGTAGTAGTAGACTATACCCATAGCAAATATCTGGCACACCCGAGCTCTGTATGTATTACGTTTTACAAAATCGACACGTTGACAATACATAGGCAAACAAAAAAAACTACACCTGGACTTTGTTGTGCTTGAAGGCACAAGCACCAACCTGTCTGTATCGGTGAGCCAGGTTGGAAAGCCAGTGTAGCATAAAAAAAGTGAGCGTGGTGGGGATCGAACCCACGGCAACCCGATTAAAAGTCGGATACTCTACCACTGAGTTACACGCTCATCAACGTTTGACGTTGCCTATTATAGTGCATCTGCCCGAGCAATGCAAGGGGGTTTGGGACTAAATTTGCTTTTTTTTATGGATTTGCCAGAAATCTATTACGCTGGCGCTGCTTCAGCGGCCTATTCAGGCTGTTTATTTAAAATGGGTGTGGGTCCGTCGCCCTGGAGGGAAGGTGAGCGCCTCCGCACTCGCGGCCGCAGCGCGGCCGCGCTGTTTTTTTTATATGCTGATGCAGCGGGTGCGCATCAGCATATAAAAAAGTGGGGAGGCCGTGGAAGTTGCTGCACGCGGCAAAGTGGGGAAGTCGCGAAAGTTGCTGCATGCGGCAGCGCGGGGAGGTCGCAGGAGTTGGTGCTTCTAGCTACCCTGTCTCTACCCGATCAAGCGTCCTATATGCAGATAGGGTGCAGTTCATAAAATTGCCAAAAGAAACCGTAACAAGAAAAAAGAAACGTACACGTAGGTGCCGGGCTTGCCCCGGCTTTGCAGCGAAGCGGCCGGCTTCCGGGCGTGCACGTTCCACCAAAGAGGACATGTTCCCTATGAGCGCCGATCAACGCAATCGCGTGCTTATTCACTGGTTCATCCTTTCCTGGGAACGTTCATGTGTTAAAAGAAACGTATACGCCCGGGTACGGGGCTGCTGCGCAGCCAGGCCGGGGCGAGCTCGGCACCTACGTGTACGTTTCTATCTTATTGAGAGGACAGATAACCGTTATGAATATTCGTGATACTTCATCCGTCGGGCCGGCCACCTTTGATTATCTGACCAAAGAGAGCTTTATCCAGTTGACGACGTTCCGCAAATCGGGGCAGGCTGTCCCTACACCGGTCTGGTTCGCGCTGGAGCAGGGCAGGCTGTACGTTACGACCGTCAAAGGGGCGGCCAAGGTTAAACGCATTCGCAACAATGGACAGGTGCGCCTGGCGCCATGTAATCGTAGGGGTGTTGTGCAGGGGCCAGAGATAAGTGGACAGGCCCGTGAGCTGCCAGTTGAAGAACAACATATCGGCAAGGAGGCGTTGGCTCGCAAATATGGATTGATGTATCGCATCTTCATGGGGGTCGGCAAGCTGCGCAAGACCCAGCAGACCATCATTGAAATCCAGCCTTCTTGATTGCCCTCTCCAAATGGAATGGATATGCACCTACACGTTCGGACCTTGCGTCTGATTTCTTTCTCGGGAAACAGAAAGAAAAAAGGCACCATCTCAAAGAGGTGGTGCCTGTGGAGCGGGAGACGGGATTCGAACCCGCGACATCTTCCTTGGCAAGGAAGTGCTCTACCACTGAGCCACTCCCGCGATCGATTCGCCCGTGTGGGCAGGTGAAACGGCGATGTCTTATTTTCCCACGCAGTTGCCCACGCAGTATCATCAGGGCTGAAGAGCTTAACTTCCGTGTTCGGGATGGGAACGGGTGTGCCCTCTTCGCTACAATCACCGGTTCGCCTGCACATACAAGCGGTTCGTTTCGACGTGGTTTATAATAGCATGAGCTGTGTGATCTGTCAACACTTTTTCAAACAAAGTTTGAAAAAGTGTTGACAGATCACACAGCTCATGCGTTCAAGTGGCTGGATGGGACTTGTGGGTAGGGGGAGTTGGGTGTTTCAGGGTGTTTCATGATTTGGCAGTACTTATCCTTCTGAGCCATTGAGGTGGTTGAAATATGGGGAAAGGCGTTATTGCGCTAAGGGTCGTCTTGTAATATATTTCTATCTATATTATACTGGATCCATATTTCAAGCTTCTCTAGGGGTCTAGTTCTTATCTAATTCACTAGAATCCAGGGCTATTGAAAATCGTTATATATTTATCAAAATGACGATAAACCGCATCGCTGTCAAGATTCTCTTCTATAGATCCTGCAAATTAAGCATTAACAGAATAATTATTCCTATTATATTATGAGCTGATAGAGAGACGAGAAGCTATTACAAGATAAGTGAGGCAAAGGCGGTAGTACATGAAGACGGAGAGTGAACAGCTCTGGTATACCTGGTCGACCAGGGGCTTTGGAGGCCCGGGATTCCAGATCCGTGCGGCATCACCAGGTTTCCTGGAGGGTAGCAACTCGGTCGTGCCAGAGAACGGGCGTATACAGGCTTTGCTGGCACATGCTCGCTATGTGCCTCCCGCGAACACCAAAGATTCGGGCGATATCCCCCCTCAACACCTCCCTGTTTCTCTGGCTTTTATCAAGGTAAAGCAAGAATTTGTGTTGCTGCATAAGTGCTATTGTCCCCCCGACGATATGAATGCCAGCAGCAATTTTTTTAGCCATATGATCACCGATCTGCCAGAGGTTTCGTCGCCCGCCGGGCCGATTGCGTTCACGGCTCGTGAGGCGATCGCGACCTGGGGCTCAAGCTTCTGGAAGACGAAGGATGAGCTGCCGGAGACGCAGATAGAATTGCTCCCGGTGACGTTCCCTTCGCTGCAAGAACCGGGCACGAGGGTTACCATTGAGCATGAGAAGATGCGCGGTGGGACGCTGGACCGCGACGATCTGAAGAAGCTGAAGCGTGAGTACCTGGAGTTTATTCTGCGCGCCTTCCTTATGCGCCAGCCGGGACAGCGCATCTATGTCGCCGCGTCACCAGAACAGGTTGCGTACCTGCTCTGGGGCCTGACCCACTGCCTGCCGCGTACCCTGGAGGGCATGCGCGATCTCACCTTCACTACCTACGAGCGCCTGGAGATGGAGCGTGTCTCCCCCTTCTATGGGCTCAAAGACGAGGTGGACTATCCCGTTATCACCGGCACGTGCTGGGCGGGCTCCACCACCAGCGATCTGCCCGCGATGTATTATCAGGATCAAGGGGTCAATGGCTTTGCCCTCAATTGCTATAGCGGTCGTAGCACTCCATTAATGCCAGACGGAGTACTGGCACGCTTTGTTCTCTTCGCCGTAGATTGCTTGCTCGACGAGAATAACCATACCTATCGCGAACTCACCGAGATCCTGAAGCAGGCCGAGCGGGAACAATGTCAGGATCTGACGCATTTTATGCGTGTCTATATTTCTTACCAGGAGACGCTGTCGCAAAACGATGTGCAGGAACTGATCAATATTATCAAGCACAGGCTGGATAATATTGTTGATGAAGAGAAGATGTTGCTGGCCGATCTGGAGCGGCTGCGGCGCCCCAATGTACAGAGCTCGATCCTGCAATGGATCGCGCGCAACCGGAGCTGGTGGGAGAATACGTGCCGCCAGGACCTGGTCAGCTTTTTTGCTTGCCTGGATAAGTACGCCCACTATCCCTTGCCATCCAACATTCAACATGTGATCGATACCCTGTATGCGACGATGAGCGAGCTGGGAATGCGGGTCGCCGAACAGGTCAACCAGGCTCTAAGCTCCGACCATACCGACTACATGTATTTTTGGATGGACATGCTTGAGCTTACCGCTCCGCTACATCAATCCCCGCATATCTGGCTCGCCCTGGTACAGAATATGACGGCCGAGGACCTCGGTGTGCCGGTCTTTCAACGCTGGTGGCAGATCAAAGGTGAGAGCATCTTCCAGGCGATCCACCAGGGACTCAAGCTGCCCGTCGATGAAAACCTGGTCACACCCCTGACCCCCTTCGGCAAAAACGTGGTCGATAAGATCCTGGTGGCCATCCAGGGCGAGGATCGCTGGTCCATCGATAACTGGCAGGAGAAACTGATCAAAATTACCAGTCCTCGCCAGGACCCGGCCGTCTGGATCTATCTGTTCGAGCATATTGTGACGCGGCCCTTCGATCCCATCTATTGGGAGTGGTGGAACGCCTATGGCAAACATGGGGCCGAAGAGCTGAACCGGCTGGGTCGGCAGAATTCCAATGTGGCGGACAGGCTCTATCAACTGGGCGAGCTGATTATCAGTAATATCGTGCAGATCATCACGCAGGAGGATCCCCTGAAAGGGATGCAGTCCTCGCCCAACTGGCCTACCTGGTCGTTGTGGAATGAGATGTTTTCGACCCTGATCGCCCTGGCCGATACAGAGATAGGCGCCTGCAGAACCTGGCTAGACCTGTGGGGTAATCTCTGGCCCTATGTGTTCACTCCTATCTATGAGCAATGGTGGCAGCACCAGGGGGCGGAGACGGCGCTCACTATTCGCCGCTGCGCCGAAAAACATCCTCAGAGCGAGGTGGCACAGAATGTCGCGGACTTCATCTTTGAGTCGATTCTGCCGTTGACCTATGACCTGGTCGATCTGCTGCTGGAACAGACCGAGGAGGCAGCACAACGTAGCGCACGCAATAATCTATTCATCGTGCTACGCGTGCTGCTCAACGCGCTGCCCGCACACCATCAGGAGGTGGTCTGGCTCAACGCGGATAACAATGGTGGTCTGCTTGAATATCTGACGCAGACGATCCAGACCAGCGTGGATGAGATCTATCCGTGGGAGATCCATCGTACGCTGCTGGAGACTTGGGCACAGGTGGCGGCGCTGGGCACGCATCCGGCGCTCTATGCCTGGCTGAACGTTTCATGGGGCACGATTGGACGCCTGCTGGCCGATAAACAGCTGCCAGACAGCTGGCACCACATGGCCATCGATAGCGTGTTGCTTAAACCGGTGACGCTGGAGGCGCCTCAGCTAAAGAATCTCCTGCAATCCGATCAGTCCTGGCAGGCCTTCCAGCACGTCCTCCAACACGATATCGCCAGCGCCGAGACGGCCCCGCTGGCCCTGACGTTCTTTCACCACCTGGTGGAAATCGACGATCCCCATAAAGGCCGGGTGCTGGGCAGCCTCTTGCTGGCCGCGCGTGCATTGCCGGACGTCGTACAGGAGCTGCTACAGCTGGCGCGGCTGACCAGCGAGGAGACGGCGACCTTTCTGGAGCAGGATGGCCATGAGATGCTGCAGCTGCAAGAGTGGCCGGCAGCATTTACCACGGTGCTGCATAACTACGTCACCGGCCTGGATGCCAGCCGGCTGAGCGAGCCCACCGTTACGGGCCTGCTGTGCCAGCTCCAGCAGCGCGGCGCATCCGAGGAGTCCGGCATCAGCGCCGAGATCGCGCTCTATGTCAACGGCTGGCTCTACATCGAGAAGCTATTGAGCGAGCCAGAAGATAGCAAGCGCTGGGTGCGCCTGGCCAGGTCACGGCTGGGTCAGATGCTGGGATTGCAGCCGGAGGCGCGTGGCGCCCTGGCCGATGTGCTCTGGCCTATCCTGGTTCGCCATCTTAACAGCGAGATGGACCTGACACGCGTGCTCGATAATCTCGGCCCGGTTCTGACCGGCACCACGCTGGAAGCAGAGGCGGAGACCGAGACCGGCACGGCCCTGCTCTTGAATATGGCTACCCACATGGCCGCCTACCATCAGCAGCAGCCGGACATAAGGCGGCTGGTCCCCTATCTCAAGGTCGCGCTGGAACAGGCACAGGAAACGCTCTATCCCAAAAACGAGGCCTTCCTGTTGACGTTCTTTCAGACGCTGTGCGGAGATCTGAGCGCCGAAGAATATGAGCAGCTCAACAGGCAGAGCGAGCTGTGGCCGCTCGATTATAAAGAGGTCTGGCAGACCTACATACAGCAGCAGCGTAATAAAAATACCGCCAGGGTACTGGCTGCGTTCAAGAAAGCGGTGCAGAACGAGGATGTTGAAGTGATCACGCAGGCTTACCAGCAGGTGCTTAAAGAGGTGGCCTATCCGGGTACCCACGTCAATCAGCAAGAGCGGGACATCGCCTTGCTGGCGGGCGATATCGTCAGCGCCTATAAGCTGGTGGATCAGGGGGCGCTGTTCCAGGCGCACCAGGGGGTGCTGCAGTCACCCTATAAAGATCGTATCAGGTATACGCCAGAGATCGAGCATGCCATCGCCAATCTACCCGAGGTGCCGCAGCCAAAGGCGAAGACAACGCGCCCATTACTGAAGCACCGCAATTCACAGATGCTCACCAAGATAGCTACGCAGCCCAACGCCGAGATCCTCAAGGCCCTGGAGCAGTCCGTACAGGAGACCAATGCCCGCACCACCATCGGCACCGTGCAATCCAAATCTATCATGCTGGATCAGCTGAACAAAATTCATGCCTTTAAGCGCCTCTACATTGGCTACCGGCTGAGTATCCTGGATACCCAGATCAAGAACTCACCCTGGAACAGCAAGGAGAGATCGTACTATAAGAAGGAAAAGAAAGAGCTGCAGGAGGTCCAGCGGCAGAACGATCAGTTTCTCAGGCGCAAAGCTCTCGATGATCTGATCGATAACGTCTTTATTAATTCAGGCATCGAGTCCAGAATCAAGCAGGGCCAGTGTGGCATCGAGGAGTTCCTGCTTGAGCAGCGTGTGCTGGAGCAGTTCCGGTCCTTCCAACCGGACGATTACGTGGCGCTGGTCAAGATGCATAACTTCACTGAGACGGATGTGAAGCAGGTGCTGCGCATCTTCCGGCGGCGCGAGCGCTTCGCCGAGCGTCTGCTCAAAGAGCGCTACGACCTGGATAGTTGGCTGGAGGAGCGTAAGAAGCTCTATCAGGATCAGATCCAGATCGAGGTCCGCTGGTAGTCAGGAAGGAAAAAGGGATCGCATGGCGATCCTATCTTCCCGCATCCGTGACTGCCGGTGCCTCAAAGGTATAGGTATCGCCGCGCTTGAGGTAATGGACCCGGTTGGCCAGGCCGGCCTTCTCCACCTCAGCCTGGAAATCCGAGAGCGATGAGGTAAAGACCGAATAGTCATTGTAGTGAACGGGGATCGCGGTCCGTGGTTTGACCAGTTCAATCATCTTCACCCCCTGCCCGGCATCCATCGTCAACATAACCTTGAGCAACCTGGTTCCTCCCAGGTGCAGGAGAGCGATGTCGATATCGTGGTAGCGCTTAGGGATCTCGCGCAATCTTTTATGCATCAAGGTGTCGCCGGTAATATACATGCGCAGGGCTTTATGGCCGGGGACCTCGAACTCAAGCATACTCCCCATGACCGGCGGCAGGAGCGGATTGAGCGGTCCCGGTCCATGCTTGCCGGGCATGGCGGTAATGTTCAGGCGCTGCTCCCCTTTCTCCAGCGTCAGGGTCTGCCAGGTGTCCAGTGGATAGAGGCGGTAGAAGTGCATCTTCTTCCTCAATGCGTCCGCCGCCTTCGGCGTGGTGGTAATCGGGGTCCCCTTATCAAGGTCGCGCGCCACCCCGCGATCAAAGTGATCTTCGTGCAGATGCGAGAGCAGCACCATATCCAGCGGAGGCAGTTCAGCCAGATCGATGGCAGGATTGTGCAGGCGCGTCGCCTTCATGCCATAGCCCAGGTGTACATGGTCGCCGCGATGCAAGAAATTAGGATCGGTCAGAATGGTAAAGCCGGCGTAGCGCAATAGGATGGTCGCATTGCCAATAAAGAAGATTGTGCCCTGGCCGGTCTGCGTCTTTTCTGCCGTCCCCGGTAGCACTACGGTATGCCTGAAATCCATAAGAGGCCTCTTTCTTTGCTATTCATGTCGTCCTGGTGAGAAACCGTACCTACCATCGACACGTGTCATAATACCTGCTGGTAACAGCAACAAGAAATATCCAGCGTGGGTTCGGGCCTGGTGCCCATGGGGCAAAGAATATGACGCGCGCATTGATGCATATGCAAGAGATTAGAAAATATGAAAATATTGTATACTACACAGTATGATGGTCAATATATATAGTTGTGCTAAAATGACAGATAATTCAAGTGTAAGAGGTTATGATGCCACATATTGATGCCACGATGATTCAGATCTCGGCGCTGTTTGAGGGCATTCCAGATGGCGTCATTATTGAGGATGTTGAAGGAAAGATTCAACGTCTCAATCCGGCTGCCCTTGCGCTCTTCGAGCTGGCTACTGAAGAGGAATGTCGGGACATGCCCTTTCAGCAGTTTATGGATCGCTATCAGCCGCGTGACGCGGAATTGTACCCGGCCTACGGCGCCGGATCCTATACGACCATGGGTCAGAAACAGGCATCATCAGCATCCAGGCACAGCGCCATCCTCATGTTGCCATCCAATAGCCATGTCTGTGTCGATATCACCTCGACGCCGCTGAACGATAATCAGCAGCGGCCACTTGGCGTGCTGCACCTGTTTCATGATATGAGCGCGTTATACCAATCCAAACTTGAGAGCCAGCGCGCCAATAAAGCCATCTTCACCTTAATCAAGGCTATCTCGCATATTCATGATTCTATATATACCGCCTCCCCTGATGAGGATGTATTGCAGACACCTTCCATGGACGCGATTTGTCAGCAGCTAACCGATCTAATCAGCCAGCTCTTAAAGACCCAGGCGGTCCTGCTGGTTTCATTTAAGAAGACCCCCGAACGGAGGCTGCATTATATAGCCATCAGTGGGCTGCCGGAGCAGCAGGTGCAGATACGCAAACAGGCAAATGGACATTATCCGCTCTCGAAATTTCTGCCACCGGAAGAGATTACAGAGCTGGAACGGCAGCAGATCGTCTGTGTCGAGCGAACCAATCAGCGGAGCCCGTTTCCTATTACCAGCACCGCATCGACGCAGTTTATGTGGATACCACTGGTCATTCAGAACCAGGTTGCCGGGGTACTCATTATCGGTCGAGTCGATCCCTGTACAGAAGAAGAAATGGCGCTGGTCAAAGCAGTGGCGACGCTGACGACGCTGCTCACCGAATGCGTCAAGCTATTTGCCCGCTTTAAAGATCCCCGCATGGAAGGCATGGTATTGAAAGAGACCAACGCGATCATCAACGAGTTTTTGAACCTGGCCAGCCATGAGTTCCGTACGCCCCTGACGGTGACCATGGGCAACATTCAGCTGGCGCTGCGACGGCTGGAGAAGCTGCGCCGTGAGATGGCGGGCCAATCAGAGGAGCTAAGTCGCGGCATCGAGCGGGTGCTCAATCCGCTGGAATATGCCTCACAGAGTACGCGGGTCCACGAACGCATGATCGGCAATATCATCGATGACTCGCGGCTGCAGACGCATAAACTGGAACTGCACTTCTCACGTACTGATCTGCGCGAGCTGGTGGCCGAGGTGGTCCGCACGTATCAACGCCGCCATCCCGATCAACAGATTGAGCTAGAGCTAGATCCGTCAAGCGAGCCGATAGAGGTGGTGGTGGACGCGAATCGCGTTAAGCAGGTGACGCATATCTATCTCACCAACGCCATTCAATTTTCGCCCGAGGGGCAGCCAATCACCGTCAAAGTGGAGGAGGGCGTGCAGGATGCATATGTCTATGTGCATGACAATGGACCAGGCATCGCGCCCGAGGACCAGAAGCTGATATGGGAGCGCTTCTACCGGGCCAGGGGGACCGCGCTACAGAATGAGCTGGACCTGAGCCTGGGACTGAGCCTCTATCTGTGCAAGGCGTTAATCCAGCTGCATCATGGTGAGGTCGGCGTGAAGAGCAGTCCGGGCCAGGGAGAAACGTTCTGGTTTACGCTCCCCCTGTCCTCGACCAGCTCATCCTAACCATGGCCTGCTAACAGGCTAACGCTGCAGAGCTCCACCGGACGCAATCAGGCCCGCCAGCAGGGCCGTACGCTGTGGAATGGGATCCAGCAGCACATATTCTTCCGTGGTATGCGCGCCGCCGCCGATCGCGCCCAGCCCATCAACTGAGGGGCATCCCGCGATGGCCGTGTTGCAGCAGTCGGAGGCACCACCCCGCGTCTCAGGATCAAACGGCACATTGAGGATCTGTTCAGAGATGAGCTGGACCTGTTGCGCCAGGGCCAGGCTCTGCTCGGTCGCCACCATCGGCGGCATTGAACTGGGGGCGGGCGTCAGGGTTAGCGCCACACCCTCGATCAGCTGCTGCCGCAACAGCTCGTGCCAGCGCGCCTCGGCCGCGCGTCGATCCTCAGGATGCAGGAAGCGCAGATCAAAAACGATCTCGGCGTGATCTGAGACGATGTTGGCGCGTGATCCTCCCTTGATGGGACCCGCGTTGATGGTCATGCCGTCACGCATCCCCATCAGGCCCTGCGCCTGCACGATCTGGTGCGCCAGCTCAACCACGGCATTGCGGCCGCGCTCCGGACTGCTGCCTGCGTGGGCGGCCAGACCCGTGGCGCGCAGACGATAGTGCGCGCATCCCTTGCGCCGCGTGACTACGTTGCCGATGGAGCGCGCCCCCTCCAGTCCCAGCACAAAGGGACGCTCCAGGGCCAGCTCACGGATCAACCCGACGTGGTAGCGCGTCGAGATCTCTTCATCGGACACCGAGAGAAAGGTAATCTTGGAAAAGTCCTGGTAGCCGCGCCGGCGTAGATGTTCCAGCGCATAGATGCCCTGCAGCAGGCCGGCCTTCATATCAACGGTACCGGGCGCATAGAATCGCTCGCGCTCCAGCCGCGTATGCGCGCCAGCCGAGCCAACCGGATGCACGGTATCGTGATGCCCGATCAACATCCACTTTGGGCCAGCGGGATTCGCGCCCTGCAGCGTGCCCACCACAGCGTTGCCGCATGGATGCTCCACAATTGAGGCACGCATCCCTACCTGCCGCAGCAGGCCCGCCAGTTGCTCCGCCATGGCGTTCAAGCCGTCCACATCCTCCGAAGGAGAATCGATCGCGCACAGCCGCTGCAGATCCTGCACAAAGCGCGGCATCGCCTCCTCCAGATAGACCACCCCATCCCTCACCAACGCCTGTACCGCATCATCCATAACAATGTTCTGCTCTTCTTCCGGATTCGACATATATGCAACCCTCTATTCCCCTCACAAAGACAAAGGTAACAAGAAAAACGAAAATGCTTCCGCGCATTTACACGCCCGGGTCACGCCGATCATTGTTGATATTTACATTTTATACGCAAAAAAATGCCAGGATAGATGCGTGATGGGAGCAGAAATCAGAGCAAGCGGAATAATCATTTAAGCGCAAAATGTTTTTATATTTAGAAATAACATCATGTTTCAACAAACAAAATCATCATACAGCTCATCTGTAAATCGCTTTGAGCAGCAGGCAATCCATCATTAGTGCGTTACTCGCAGGTTTGCTATCATCAGCGATTCGCAATTTGCGAACAGGCACATTTGTAATCATGAGAAGGTGACTTTATTATGTCATGGGAAATAGATCGTTTTCATAGTGTGGCTGAATTTGCTGTTCAACATCTGGGCATCGCCACAGTACGAGGAAAATTTACCGACGTAACCGGCACAATCGAGACGGACCCACACTCTCCAGAGCATTCCTCAGTAAAAGCGCAGATCATGGTCAACAGTATAGATACCAGTGCCCCACAACGGGACGTTCATCTACGTACCGCCGATTTCTTTGATGCCATCAAATATCCAACCATTACATTTAACAGTACCCAGATAAGGCATGTAGATAGCAATCGCTTTATTATTACGGGCAACCTATCCATGCATGGGGTGACACACCAGGTGCAGCTGCGCACGATCTATAATGGCGCCACGCAGGATCATTTAACCAATGCCTGGCGTATCGGCCTGCGGGCCATTACTAAGATCGATCGGCGCGATTATGACATGACCTACAAAGTAACGAATAATGCAGGGATAGCCCTGGCGGGCAACGAGATACAGATAGAACTGGGCGTAGAGGCCATCTGGGCAGGTTAAAAGTTTGAGATGGTACAGCGGGTATGCGGATGCGTACCCGCTGTACCATCTTAAAAACAGAGAACACAATCGGGTAGAACTGGCTGCAAGAGCCTGTCAAACGGGATGAGTATATAACCAATTGCAGTGTTTATCTAATTCGGTACTCTGCGTAATAGTTCACTCGACATTAAAATAATATAAAGATCAGCACAATTCGAAACGCTTTATATAGCCTGGTATTCTTTTTGCCCGAAAAGCTGTACGATAAAAATGATCGAAAAACACCGCAAAAGCCTCTACAGTTCATGACCATTTTGTGCTGGGCATGTGCTTATCAACATCGCTATATAATTATTATTTTATTAGGAGTAAAGATTGAAATTAGACATACAAATTTAAATGAAGTGTATGTATTCGATTCTCGTAGATGAACCGTTTCATATAAAGTGGTCAATAAGCGATCACAAACAAATTTTATTAATGTATAACTATATAGTCCAAGGATGGAGGACGTAAACCTCAATGAAAAGATTGAGTTTAGTTGGCGGAGCCCTTTTAACAGCATTGCTTGCCTGTCTTTTTCTTGCGCCATTCAGCGCTTCTGCCCATGCCCAGGCTAATGCTACCCAAAGCGGTTCGGTAACCCAGGCGGTTACAGGAACGGCCGCCAATGGGGCCACATTCAATGGTGCTTATACAATTACACACTTTGTCTCTCAGAATGGACAGCTCCTCGGCGTTGGTACCCTCAGTGGAACCCTCACCAATGCGGCTGGCCAGGTACTGGGAACGGTAACCAACGCCCCGGTTCAGGTACCAGTCACCTCAGCTACGGGTACATGTCCGGTTCTGCATCTTGACCTTGGCCCCTTAAACCTGAATCTGCTTGGTCTTAACGTAAACCTTAATCAGGTTGTACTGAATATCACAGCGCAGTCCGGCGCGGGCAACCTGCTTGGCAACCTGCTGTGTGCGGTTACCCACCTGCTTGACGGTGGTGCTCCGTTAACAAGTATTACCAATCTCTTGAATCAGATCCTGGGTCTTCTATAGCCAGCAAGACGCAGTGATCCATCACAGGACACAAACCAATCATGGCAGAGCGCATAATAGCTATCGCTATTATGCGCTCTGCCATGATTGGTTTGTGGCATAACAAATATTGCTGGCTCCTATGTTGCATCCTGATTGTAATAGGTTATCTACATGATTTATTGACTTATCTGCCAGTATCAAATAAACTAAGCAACAGATATTGCGTGGGCCTTTTTGTTCTCCACCGCAACACAATATGCTAGCTCGTGAAGAAAGTGCTATCCACCCCGATGAAATTAAAATATTTCTTTATTATACCCGGCATTATTTTGAGCGTTATTATTATAATTGCGGCCCTGCTATTAGTAAAAAGGCCATCGGAATATGCAGTAGTTGTGGCGCAAAAAAAAGCCGCGCTGGACGCGCACATACCGGCGCAGGTGGTACTAACAACAACAGACAAAACAAATAGATTGGCACCTCAAAGCGCGATAGACTTCGCCAAAGGAGACTCAACACAGGGTACGGTAGTAGACGTTAATGATCATCAAACCTACCAGCCAATAACGGGGTTTGGTGCATCGCTCAATGCGTCGTCCGTCTGGGAGCTCGAAAATAAACTGTCCCAGGCGCAGCGTGATCATGTAATGCAGCAGCTATTTGATCCTGCCAGTGGTATCGGCATCAACATGCTGCGCCAGCCAATCGGAGCATCCGATCAAAACGCGCCCGACCAGATCGTTCCCTATGGTTATTGTTCTTATGATGACAATAACGGCACTCCCGACGATGCCAATCTCTCCCACTTCTCAATTGATGCTGATATCTCATCGCATACCATTGCATTGATACAGCAGGCCAGAAAATTAAATCCGCAGATGAAGATTCTGGCTGTTCCCTGGTGTATTCCCCAGTGGATGCTGACCGGAACCGGCTACGCGCGTACGCTCAATCCCACCTACTACGATCTGTATGCAAAATATCTCATCAAGTACATCCAGGCATATCAATCGCAGAATCCTCCGATACCCATCTGGGGCATCATTCCGCAAAATGAGCCCGCCCATAGCTATGCCAATTTTGGCGATAACCTGAGCGCGGACCAGGAAAGCACATTTATCGAGCAATCTCTGGGGCCCGCCCTGGCCAACGCGGGTCTCTCCACCAAAATTCTGATCTACGACCACAACTGGGACATTCCCGAATATCCCATGCAGGTCCTGGCCAGTCCGGCCAGCAAATACGTGGAGGGGACCTCCTGGCATAAGTACGGTGGTACCTACGATGCTCAGAATATAGTACATGACAAGTATCCAAATAAGGGGACGTTCTTTACCGAGGACTCACCGGCCTCATTCAGCGATACGCACTGGGAATGGTATATCCCCGAGGGAGCCAACCGCATCATTTCGGTCCTGCGCAGCTGGTCACAGACCTATATGCAGTGGACGATCGCCTCTAATACGGAGCATGGACCCGGCTCCTGTACCACCTGTGGCGCGGATGTCTATGTGAACGATCAGACTGGCGAAGTCACCTATACCTCCGCTTACTACCTGCTCGGGCAATTTAGCAAATACATCAAGCCTGATGCCCGGCGTATCGAATCAACCGACATGGGTAGTGGCAAGATCAGGAGTGTAGGCTTTAAGAATCCAGATGGCTCGATTGTGCTGCTGGTGTATAACGACAATGGAAGCCAGCAAACGTTTGGGATCAACTGGGATGGGAAGAACCTCACCTACACGCTACCCGCGAAAGCCATCACCACCATCACATGGCCCGCGCACCCCTGATATCTTGATCCAGCGATTCAGACACGGGCATCAGAAAGGCGCGTAAAAATAAAGCTGGCCAGCACTCGCCCAGAAGCATGGGAAGAGCGCTGGCCAGCTTTATTATGACCAAACCACTTACTCGGGGTAGCGCGCGCGTAGTTTCCCTTCCTTGGTAAACAGATGGCCTAAAAAGCTGATCGGATACTCCAGCAACCAGTAGCTCAAGGTGGCGACCCCTATCGCCAGCGCAATAAGTGTGATCACGCTCACCGGAAACAGGGCCTCAGAAGTAAAGACGAGGTAGCGGTCCAGTCCAATGAGCAGCGGCTCATGCCAGAGAAAGATACTATACGATATCAGGCTTAGATGCACCCATATCCGCTGAGAGAACCCCTTTTTATTCTTCTTGAAGTTGCTCGATGCGAGTACGGCCGCCGCGAGCACGAGCAACATGGCAAGGCTCCACATACTATGGTAGAAGATGTATTCAGAGATTGGATCAATGCTGAGCTCACGATTGATCCAGGATAGAATGATAAGCAGGAGCGCGATGCCACGCAGCAACCAGGGTACATATCGACGCACCTTGATGTAGTTGTTATTGGTCGCCATCAATACCGCCAGTCCCATGCCCATAGAGAAATTATCGAGTCGCCCAAATAGAGAAAAATAGACCGCATAGTTATTAATGGGGATATGCAGAAATATAAGGCAGCATACTTTGTAGCCAATACCCACCACGAGAAGAAACGCTGGAATAGCATACAGCATAGCTATCCTGCCCCTGTGCGTCTTGCAGCGTCGACATAGATGGTATGAGAGGGGCGCCAGCAAGGTAAGCAAGGAATAAAACCAGAACTCCACCGCCAGCGACCACGTGGGACCAATGGTCCAGAAGATGTGCCGGGAATCAAATATCTGCGTAAAGGTCAGATGCTCCAGCAGATCTAACCACTGCTGTGGGCTCCCATAGTACCGGGTAGCCCACGTCACGAGAAAGGCGATGTAGTAGACCGGAATAATGCGGATCGCCCGGCGGATTACAAAGCCGCCGAGGGGATACGCACCCTGCTGCTTCAAGCCTGCGCGCGCAAAGGGCAGGAAATTCAAGAAGCCCGAGAGCACAAAGAACAGCGAGACCACATCATCGCTATTGGTAAGCACCATCTGCAGCATGGTACCGGCATAGAGCTGCACGCCCACCTGCTCGGCATGCTGGTAGCAGTGGTAACAGATAATGATGAGGGCCGTCAGCCCACGATATGCCTCCAGGCCCTCAAAGCGGGGCGATGAAGCCTTCGCTTGCGGAACAGCGGTCGCCGCCCCATCAGCCGGCGCGACCGGAACTCTCGTTGTCTCTAGATCGGCAATATGAGGGACTGGAGCCTCAACAGTCTCCAGCCCGGTAATATCTGTTTCAAAGTTCATGTTTAACTGTGTTCTCACGCCTTCCCTTGCGCTGGAGCCGTCTGGGCCACGGAGCGCGGTGTTACTTTCCATTCGCGCTCTCCCAGCGCCTCTTTAAGATGGGCAATCCTCGCGATATGGTTCTTAAAACCGGTGAAAAAGAACATCGACATTAGCGCATAGAAGATAAACCAGCGTCGATGCTGTCTCACATCGGGAGCCGCCACAGCGTAGGCCAGCAGAACCTGCAATGGCCCGATACTCAGGGTGAACAGGCTACTCAAAACGAAGAGGGGCGCGAACCACTTGATGTCCTCTCGCAGAAGCTGGAAGGCCAGAATGGGAACAATCTGTACAGAGAGCCACATATAGATCTCACGCCATCCCAGCAGATGGAAGATACCCAGTTTCTGGCGCAGTGAGAGATGGGGCGAGCGCAGCGTTAGCGTAAGATGCTTCAACGTGACCTGAAACCAGCCCTGAGCCCAGCGCATGCGCTGATTCCACAAAGCCTTCAACGTCTCTGGAGCCAGTTCTCTTGAAATGAGCAGAGGATCATAAGCGATTTTAGAGCCCTGCTGGAGCGCCCGAATCGAGGAATCGATATCCTCGGTGAGCATACTATGATCCATGCCGGTCTTGCGCAGCAGCTCGGTTCGCCAGTAGCCATTGGCGCCACCAAAGATACCAAAGCCATGCATTCTCGTGCGGCCAGGGTGGCCTAGCGCATAGATCAGTTCAAAATCCACAGCGACCAGGCGCGAGACCCAGGAACTATCGCCATTGCGCACAACACAATGTCCCTGAACGACATCATATCCCTGCGCCAGCCAGTGCCAGGCACGAGTGAATGAGGAGAGCGCCGGATGATGATCGGCGTCAAAGATACCGACAAAGGTTCCCGTAACCTCGCTGAGCGCGCGATTCACATTCTGCGCCTTCGAGGTACTATTCTGGACCTTGAGCAACAAGAAGCGCGGATCGCGGCGGGCAATCTCCCTCAACGTCTCTTCCACGGGAATGTAGCGTGGCGTATTGTATGCCAGGATCAGCTGAAACTGGCCGGGATAATCCACACGCAGCAGATGCTCAACCGTCTCGACGATCGTCTCCGCCTCATTCGGCAGATAGGCCGCCACAATAGCGCTCGCCGGTGGATACGTATCAGTCTCGACCGGTTTGGGATGCTCGATACGCAACGCTGAAAGCGCCTCTATCGTGATAAAGTAGGCCGTAACGAGCAGCGAGATCACAACGACGTTATACATGAAATGCGAAATATCGAAGAGATATTGAGCACAAAGGTCATAGATCATAAAGGGTATGACCAGCGAAAGCAGAGGCGGGAAAACGATCTTGACCGCAGAAAACCACAGGCGATTGATGAACGACTGCTGCTTACCCGCTGATTTTGTTATCTCAGATGGAGCCGCCACAACATCCATTGGATACTGCATGGCAATATCCAATGGATCAACCAATCGACGCAAAAGACCGGGCTGGGTGGATGCACGCAGAGGAAGTTGTATCGGCCTGGCTACCGCGTAAGCATTATTACCACCAAAGGATAATGAATTCATACGAGCAGGCAGCCGGGGGGTAGCGACCTTGAGCGTAGGTACCTCGTCAGCATGGATAACGCCCCTGGACGCCCCCGTATCCGGGACTGATACATTGGTATCACCTTGCATCGAAGAATATCGTTTTATAAGCGACATAATATTCAAATTCCTCACGTATAAAATATCAGGTTCCTTAGCTCCAGCCAGGGAACTCTTGTATTTATGGCTCCTCGCTCTCCACCACTATCCGCCATTGATGCCTCAATAGCCACAGAATATATTTAAAGCATCGTCAGGCAGCTTTCACTACTCCACCAGGAAGCAGAAACTGCATTGATTAACATAGCAAGTGGATTGAATCCTCTAGCAGCAATGCAGTAGAAATGTATTTCTTCTTCCTTTTTCATAAGACCATTCATTACTGTTTAGCATAGAAGGGCAATAATGTCAAATGCCAGTAATATCTATCATACTTTTATTACTGTTTTTACAGCGAGATTTTTAATGCAGATGTAGCATTAATAGCGCTCAAATCGTCATAATCGAGCTACAGTTTGCTCTTCTATGGGTCATAGATTCAAGTCGGAATTGTCACAACCTTATGTAAACACGTCGATACCTGATAGGAGAAATGGCTATACAATAAATCAATAATAAGGGTACCTCAACCAGATAGCATAAATTTGCACCACTCCGGGTAGGTAGCCCGTTTTTGGTATAGACACAAAACCAGAAAGGGAAGAGAGAGATCATGTCTACAACAACCAAAAAGGACACGGCCGTTTCCACCGGGATCTGCAGTTTCTGCCAGACTGAAGTAAGCAAGGCGAGGATGACGCAGCATCTCAAGCATTGCCAGCAGCGGCTCGCCAGCTTCGAGCCTCAAAAAAAGTCGGGTGCGCGCCGGCAAACGGGGAAGCTGCTGCATCTGCTGGTCGAGGGCCAGTACAATCCGCAATACTGGATGCACATTGAGATACCCGCCAGCGAGTCGCTGCTCACCCTGGATGACTTCCTGCGCGCTACCTGGCTCGAATGCTGCGATCACATGAGCGATTTCACCATCAACGGCATCCACTATACAATGGAGCCAGACGAGGCATTCGTATTCCTGGGATCGGAAGAAGAGTACATAGCATCCGGGTTAGCGGACGAAGAGGAGGAAGAGGAAGAGTATAGCGATGAGCAGATCATCGCCGACGCGCTACAAGATGTGTACTCATATTTACAGGCGATCGTACCCGAGTATCGGGCCAAAGCCCCGTACGACCTGCTGGAAGAATGCGCCCGCTTCACATCGGTCGATGAGCTGATCCTGTTTCTGCAGGAGAAAGAGAAAAGCACGAAAAAAAGGAGAACGTCGGCTGAATCAGGGAAAGAATCACGCGAAGACGCCGTCATACGCTATCTCCACAAGCACGTATTCAGGATGCTGCTTGGTGCTCTCCAGGAGGATCGGGATATGGATGTAGAACTGGCAAAGGCGTTAAGGATCCTCAAGCCAGGGGCGAAATTCTTTCATCGGTACGACTTTGGTTCGACCACCTACCTGGCGCTGCGCGTCATTGATGAGCGCGAGGGGCTGCTCCCCAAAAAAAATGACGACGCGGTACAGGTCATGGCGCGCAATTGTCCCCCTGAATATCCCTGCGTAGTCTGCGGCAAGCCGGCGCAGCTGATCAACACCTGGGACGAAGAGTATGACTTCGGACTCTATTGCAAGCAGTGCGCGAAAAAGAAGTTCAAGTACACAGATGAGATGCTCCCGGTGGTCAACTCGCCCCGCGTCGGCGTCTGCGCCTATACCGGCGACTAGCCAGCCGTGCTCTTTTGTGGCAGGCCCCAGGTGATCTGGGCACGCACCTGGAAGGGGACCAGCCCATCAGGATACGCCGCGAGCAGGGCCTGCTGCGCCTCGCGATCAAAGGCCGCCGCCTTGACTGGTCCCATGCGCTCTCGCGAGAAGCCAGCACGCGAATGATAAGACTCAACGACGTCAGCCAGCGATTGGACGAGCGTATAGGCCTCGGTGGTGCTTTGACCCACCTGCTGAAAGAGACCCTGCTCCTGCCCCTCCTGTGACCACGGAAAGTAGAAATCGGCCCGGTAGCGCGGCACCACATCGCCGAGCAGGGACCAGATATCCGGCGTTATGCGCCTCTCCACCATGGCCAGGTACGCCCCCTCCACCAGCACCTCACGGAGCAGCGGCATCACGACCCGCCAATCCAGCCAATGCATGCTCTCCCCGGCCATCACCAGGGCATAGGGAGGCTGAAGCCGCACCTCCTCGATGCGTCCCTGCAGCCAGCGCAGGCCAGGATGATCCCCATTGGGGAGCCGCCTCCCCCGCGCAAGCATCTGCGATGAGACGTCCACCGCGTCCACCCGCTCAACCCGTGGCACCAGCTGACGCGCCAGATCGCCGCTGCCACAGCCCACATCCAGCACCGCCCCGGGCCGTGTACCCATCAGCTGCAGCAACAGATCGAAGGTCTCAGCTGGGTAGATGGGACGATAGCGATACGCCTCCACCACACTCTGATCCTGAAACGCCGCCGCGTGTGCTCGATACGCCGAAGCACCGCCGTGAGATTTCTCAGTCATATGTCTATCACACTCCTTCCAAAGTAAATACCAGCTTCAACCCCTGACTATGGCACTTTGACTTAGCAGGAATTGAAGCACTGCCCTTCATAGGTGATTCAAACTTCCTCGTCCAATTTAATGAGATCTTTGCCAAGAGAAGCATAGATAAGGCAACCAGCTGGAAATTCAAGGTAGCAGGCCCAATCTATCAAATGTTCAGTTTGAGAGAACGTATCCTTATAAGCCTGCCATTGATGATATTCAACTTGTAGCTGCTGATCGTTTTTCCCTGCATCGGAAGTATAAGGATCTGGCATAATAACTGGTAAACACAACCCTACGAGTGGTAAAGACAGTACGACAAAGGCAATGCTTATGAATAAAATAAGCTGCAGCTTCATTTCCCGTCTATAGGGTCTGGTTATTTCGCTTTTCATTCTGAGCAACTGCCATGGAGATATATTCGCAATACCATGCCTACGCAGCTGTCTGTACTGTGCCATCATTTGTCGGATCACATAAATACATAGAGGAACAAGTGTCAGAAAAAGCAAGAGCAGACCAGCCAGAAGGAGGGTCCTGGTTGGTTCGTGCTGCTGGTCTGAATGTGTCAGGCCAGCGAGGATGACACCAGAGCCCAGAACAACACAGTTTACAAAAGCCACCACGATCAATGTACGCCGCATGGTTCCTTCCATTTCCCCATCATTATCTATAAGTCTAGTATAGAAATATATTTACGGTATAGCAACAATCATAATACGCTTCACCATACCTTTGCTCGCACATGCCTGGCTCGTGGTGGCAACCTGGGCAAACTCTCCCGCCTTATGGGACACAGCAAGGCCAGTGCAATAGAGCGCTACCTAAAAGATTTTAGTAGCCGTGATACCAGAACTGATCAGTTAGAATATTCTTTGATAGCTATGTTCAGGTCTAAAAAATCTCGTCGAGGATTTCAACAAGTACAATGTCCTGACTCAGATACTTTATAAGTATCCAGGCCAAGACCGGTAAGGATGTAAAAGATGTGGCAAAATATCTGGTTTGATAGGATTTTAACCAGGCAAGAACTACTTATGGCGTTTGGTACCATATTTGGAGTAAAGTCTAATGAGGTTCTTTTTGAAACAGAAGCTAATCTCACCTCGCTTGCGACCGAAGATGATCGGCGTCTGTGGGATGAAAAATCTAGAGGCATTCGTATTTTATGTCTATCATCTTTATGGCCTATAAAATCGTTTCCTCTGTATTTAAAAATTATTCTGTACGATGAAACACTTCATCCTTCAAATGACCAGATTATATTTGGGACAATGTGCGAACTCTTACAATGTCAAATTGTGATGGGTGATGCCTCTTTATCAAGAACTTCATGGCTCTTAGTTAAGAGCCATGCTCAAATTGAACAGGTTACAATTGATTTCGATAGGTATGAGAATGACGAGATCATTGACTACATGATTGAATAACTATATTAGTAGTACTAAGTTCTGATAAGATTATAACGATACAATAATCCTATTCCGACGCACGGTTAGTTTGGCTTCTGCAGCGGGTTTACATTGTTGATTTTATGGAGAATGGGGCTGAGAGGACTCGAACCTCCGACGCACGGTTTAGGAAACCGACGCTCTATCCACTGAGCTACAGCCCCGCAAATTGGCTTCTAATGGGCGTCGACAACGGTTCGAGTCCTCTGAGAAACTCTTTAACCACCGCTCTATCACCCTTAAACCACCGCTGTAAGTCGTGTTTTCCCCACAACCTAAGCTCTTGACTGGTACAAACATAGCAGACTTCTATAGCGATGTCAAGATGGGGATTGGTTATGTATTCGGCTATAACCGGGCGTAACAGGCAGGGGTGAGATTATCTATAGAGGAACGTTCTGGCCGAAGACACGGGTTGATTGGTCGTGATATCCTGTCTTCGGGGTGAATGTTGTGGTTAGACTCCGTACATTCTTCGGGGAGGGCTAGCGTGGTTGCCAACCCTCTCACCTTCTTTTCTATCTCCACATCTTGAATGGCCGTGAAGCGTAGAGGCGTACGTCCCGTTGTATCTCTGCCTCTGTCCATTGAGGTGGTTTTGCGCTAATCACACGGGTATAGGTCTCTTCATCCGCCTCTTGTCCGTCTGTAATGAGCAGATGGGAGCGTGCGGGCGAGGCGTCTTTCTTAGCTTGCGCCTGGGCCTTTAGTTCTGCCTTGTGAACCTGGGAAGCTGCCAGCGCCCAACGTATATGTTTGCAATAGGGGCCGCTGCAATGGATGAAACCATCTAAACCGGCAGGACAGGTACAAGTGAAGTGGCCTTTACCTGGGCACTTGGGATCTTTGTGGTACTGCACTTTGTACTCAATCAAGTCATCGGCTTCACTCTGCACTAAATAGAACGGCTCCATTGTCTGCATATCAATGATACGGGTACAACGGTTGATCTGCTGTTCAGTAATGGGAGAGGTTTTTGTGGTGGTTGCCATTGTGGTTTAACTCCTCTGGTTGTATTGATAGTGGGATTTATTCCCTTCGATATATTAATAATACCATGTAGAGTTATTTATGTCAACAGCCCCAAAGGCCAATTCAGCACAATTGCAAATAACCCGTTATAGTGTTATAATCAACATAGATCGCAATAGTTAGGGCATATTTAAGAGGAGTACGCAGGGTGACAGATAAGATTGACCTGGAACAATATTATACAGCGAAGGACGCAGCGGAAGTGCTAAGTAGAAATAGTGGCAAAGAGATTGACCCCGCGTATATCCGCACATTAGCAAAGTACGGCAAGTTCACGCCAAGAAAGATCAGCAGTCGGTTAAGCCTCTATCCAAAAGCCCAGGTTGATGCGTACGTCGTTGAAGAGAGAGGAGAGAAGTCAGGACGAGCCAAACAGGAAAAGGCACGAACAAGAGAAGACGGAGAACCGAAAACATAAGCAGCCGTATGAAGTGGCCTGGTGGTTGTGGTGTACGTGGGTGCTATCAAACTGCCGTAGTAACTTGTTTTTTGTAGACACCCTTTGCTTCCGTGCTCGACTTTGGGCGATCCCATGTTGGGCAGTTGCCTCACAAAATAATCCCCAGTTGAAAAATGTTCCCCTCTTGCACGCCTTTTCCTCTGCCATATTGCTTGTCATAATCACCTCTCTTAGAGGGGCAGCACCCGGGACGCTCTAAACTAACTTATCTGTAGCAAATGCTATTTTATGAGGTGGAATTCAGTGGATGATAAGGAAGGAAGGGAGTAAGTAATAAGTACATGAAAACTTTGTAATTCTGCGGGTTATGCGTTAATTTTAATAGAAAAGAATTTTGGGATTTTTATGTTAGGAAGCAAGCAGTTTTATGAAGCAAACGAAACTACAATTTCTAGGTGACGTAAGGTGGCAAGGTGCAGGTGTAATAGTAGCCATTGTAACCCTTGTATTGACAACCATTTATTGGGCGGTTCCCAGCCCACAAATTTTTCATTCTTCCCAAAATACTCTCACACCAACTCCCGTGTCTACAACCACTCCAATTTCGACTCCCTCTTCCACGGTTGTTCAAAGCAAACCAGCTACTCCAACTGCCACCAATGACGGCAAATCAAAAAGCGGCGTATGCATAAACATCAACTTTAGCAAAAAGCCTGTGGTTGATAAATATGCATGTACCGCAGATGAAGAAAATACACAATTCCGAGGCGTTTTTCTCTATAGTGTATTCGTCGGTTTGGCGCTGTTTCTTTTATTTTTACTTTTGCTTTTGCTTAAGCTCATCATTGATTTTGTTTTTGATTGATGGTATCGTTTCAAATTTCTCTGAGAAAAAACAAAGAGCCATACAACGCGACGGGCTTCACATCTGCGAGGATTCGTCACTTAGCATGGCCCTGTTCTCAAGTTAGGCTACTTCTTTAGTGTCGGTGGATTGTTCCAACTGCTGCTGCCTTTTTGTTTGCTCTTCTCGTGATTGTTCGACTCTCTCCGCGAATTCTGAGAATGCTTCGTCAGGCTTATTTCTATATTCTTTATAATGCCTGATTCCCAGTTCGAGAGCTGTTTTTTCTTGCTCTATATAGTCGGCAGTTTGCTGCATGTGGTAACTTCGTTCACGAAATTTAAAGAAACCCATGATCGCTGTAATCAGGCTGACTATGAAACTAAGAAGTGGTGCAGCCCAGGGGATTTGCCAGCCCAACTTTGTATCAAGGCCACTCGTCAGCCCCGTGACTAATAGAGACGTGATAATCACAGTGAGTTGGCTTATGAAATGGAGAACGCGATTAACTTTTGATTGTTGGCGATAATCCTCAATCACACCAGGAACTACAATTTGCCGGTAGTATTGATGGTATTGTTGGGTTTCCAGGCCCTGAAGCCAGACTTCTTCTAATATTTGCTGCTCGTTTTTAATATCAGCAATCTCCGTTTGGTGTTTCCAACTACTCATAAGCGTCACGCGCCCGAGGGAAATAAAACCAACGAGGAAAGCTAGAATACCCGCGCCTGCCAGAAAACTGAGATAGCTCCAATTTGAATTAAGATAGTTTGCACCTGCAATGCCTCCTGCAAATACTAAAACGAGTACCAGGGCTGTCAACCACCACCTACCTAGCGTACGTTTCTCCTGATTTAGTATAAGCTGCTTTTCACGCCAATCCCTTTCCAAGGACAAACGCGTTTGATGATAATCATACCCCGCTTCATTCTGTAGTTGCATTATTACTTACCCCAGGCAATACTAATGGAAAAGATGTAAGAGGATTTATAGATGCATTTGACTTAATAATATTTTATTGCATTTGGAGGTTAAAAGAGGTTGAATAGTTCTTCGGATTTTAAGATGTCTTAACGTGATTTTCGGCGATCGCAGTACATTGGGTGAATATACTAGGTGACTTTAGATAGAACCCAGGCCCGCCACCTGACTATATTGGATGACGAGCCACTTGTTACGTGATCCGATGAGAGATTATCAGCGAATCCTGAGTTGCTTCGATGCGACAATTTGCTTACAGGGAAGGTGGGTAGTTGCCCTTCAAGTTAGCGCCGTCTTTTCAAAATCATACCTGTATTACATTTTTTGCGCCTGAAGCCGACAGCAATCTAACCATCTTCCTTAAAGAAATCGGGGTCCGTTTCGAGTAATTCAGGGAATCTTTCATCAAGAGATTTTTTCCAAGCTTGGGGATCGTAGGGGTAGTTATCTTTCCATAAAGGTAAATACATGATAACATGTTCATCCCACTTCCAGAGCAGAAGGTGTATCCGAGTTGATGTCCTTGAACGTTCGTCAGACTTGTATATACGTACCCTCCAATACCTTCCTTTCTCGCAAGGACATTCTTCGCAATACAACATCTTATATCCGTAATTCCAGCTTTTCTTGTCCATCTTCTCTTCAACATGCGTCTTTACCCACCACTCATCTGCGGTATACATACTTCTTTCTCTCTCCTCAAGTATCTTTTTCCACTTCTCCGCTTCCTCTAGATCCGCCTTTAGAATCTCTTGCTCTTTAAGTTTCTGTTGGTAATCTTGAAAAATTTTTGTACTACAATCATGACAAGCCTGCGGATTTAAAACCTTATGATCGGCGTCTGTAACGTAAAATGTTTGATGGCAGGTTGAGCAAACCAGACGTTTCACGATGCCATCGTACCCATCTTCAATTTCAGGAGTAACAACAGGAGCTTTTTCTTGTTCCAGGGTTTTCTCATCGGTCGTTGTAGGGGGCTTTCGTTTTCTCGCCATATCCACAGCCTCACTTCCATAGCCTAACAATTTGCTTGAAGTATACTTTGCCACATATGATAACCAATAAAGAAGATAATTAGAATAAAATATTTGTTAAAGATCTACTAACACATACGAGGTTACCACGGGAAATGGGCAGTTTCTTCTCAAGAAAAAGACCCGCCATCTAGCTCTTTCCTAGATGACGAGTCCAAAGTTTTTTAGGAAGCTCCTAGTGCATAAGCATTTCTTTCTATCGCTCTTGCAGCTCTTAAAACTGTGCGTACTGGATCAGAGTACACTTGTTTTGCGGTAAAGCGAATAACTGTCCAGCCAAGTGACTCAAGGTATTCTTGACGCCGCTGATCGCGTTCTATTTGTTCTGGTGAGGTATGGTAGGCAGCTCCGTCGATTTCGATAATGGTGCGGCTTTCTATGTGGGCAAAATCGGCGTAGTAGGAGAATCTACCGGAGTGATGGGGGATTTCGTACTGGTGGTGGAGCTGGTAGGGGATACCCTGTTTGGACCAGAATTCCAAGAAACGGTATTCCACGTACGAGGTTTTGGGGGCAAAGGGGGAGTTTGACATAGCGATGCTAATGCCTTTCTTGTTATTAAGGAGTGGAGATATGAGGAGGAGTGACAGGATGACAACATGGTGACAGGTGAATTTAGCGTGTCGTCACCAATGTAAATCAGCCAGGGGAGCTATTCGAAGGGTATGGGTGACAAGTGTGACAACCTTATACCTCTTCAATCTTCGAAAAGAGAAGAGAGAGAGGTGGAGCTAGAGGATAGCCCCACCATAACTGTACAGATTAGAAGGAGTGCGAGTCGTCACACTCGTCATTCTTGTCATTCGATCCTTCTAAATCCGCTGCAAACGGGGGTTTAAAGGGGTTCCTTTGAGGTGTGGATCTTGTCACAAAGCCGTCACCATCTAGATGCAGGTTGTCATACATTTTCGGTGGCGTATACTCTGTGTTAGTAATAGTGATCCTTCTCGCTCTTCCGCTACGGGGTGGGCGTTGGATCTCAATTCCCTGCTCTTTCAGGTTGGTTTCTATCTGCTTAATCTTATTACCCAATTTGATTTCATTCTGGGGCCATTCTTTTGAATACTCTGAAACATCCTTGTGGCTGCTGATCTCAACCAGAAGTTCTTTCATGGTTCCTGTCCAGGTTTTTTTGTTATCCATGAAATCTACAATGGCTCTGGCAACGGGGCTGCTTTCAACAACGATTGAGTTTGTCCCTTCACGGTTTTGCGCATAAGCAGTCTCAAATGTGCCCCCAGCGTGTCCCAAAGCTTGCTCTGCTGCCGTAGCCCACTTTGCGAAGTCAGCCATACGATATGAGCTGTTGAGCTTTGTTTCTTTCATCCTGGCGAGTGATGAAGCTACTGCGTCATAGAGCGCCCCCATAATGCGTGGACGTGCCTCATTGAAATCTTCCAGGAATTCACTCTCTGGTTTGTATTGGGGCACCCGCTGTGAACTGAGGATAATCGATCTATCTAGCAGGTCTCCACGCGTTGCAAGGTCATCAATGCCAGTGATAATGCTTGGGCGTTTTGAATCAAAGATCGACTCATCATCATCCGAGTATAGCTTTCTTGTGCTGAAACCGCCGCCAGTAGCCAGCACGCAGAGCGCATCACTAAACCATGTCTGGACAAAGGACAGGTTGTCGAAAATGAGAATCCAGTTGTTGTTTGCTCTCACCGCCAAGTCTCCTCTGTCCTTTGGCGTGTCTCTTAATGGCGAAATGTTCGGGTCAACGAGTGCACGTAACACTTTGGCAGTTGTGCTTTTAGCACTTCCGGCAGGCCCGCTGATGATAAGGATCGGATACGGTCCTGTTGGATGGACTGAGCCGATAAGCCACGATTGTAGAAGTACCCAATCTTGCTCACTGCTGATATTGATGAATTGCTTTAGCTCATTCAACGTTCCGCCACGTACTGGATCTGGTAGTGCCGCAATACCCTTTGGCCTTCTGAATGCAACTGGAGACGTTTCGAGTATCCTCCATCCGGTGCTACTAATCTCTACAACACGCCATGTGCTATCACCAAGATCAATGTAAATGTTTCCATTATGGTAAGCATGTCTGATATAGACATTTTCCTGTTTCTTACTGGCTCTGGCTAGTGATGACAACGTATTTACTGTGTCCTGTACTGCTTGTGAGTTGGCGGCACGTCCGGTACTGCGATAGTACATGTCCGCAAGCCAATCGCGGCAGATCATTTTGTTCACCGGATAAATTTCTTTGTGGTTTTCCACTGGTACCCGCGCATAGGCAGTACCTTCATTGTCCACAAAGAACTCTGCTCCCGATTCAGTGGCAAGGCGTAGCATGATATCTGTCGCTGCAATTCTTCCTTGCTGGTTTTGATCCCCCGTGGCAGATGCCTGGAGCGGATTAGTCGTGAGTTCTAACCATTCACGGAGCTTTTGAACAACCACCTCTCCTAAGATTGCAGAGAGCGATGGACCGCCGGTTGCTGTCATACCGCTGGCTAGCTTTTGCACTGTATCCATTGCAGCTTTGCGTCTGTCCAGTCCTTCTTCATCACCCGCTAATTCTGCTGCTCTGTTGATGAGAGAAACGACCGCTCCATCATCCATTCCGCCGCGTTTAAGGTATCCAGCTAAAGCCAGTGCACAATCATGTCTGCCCCCTTCATTAGGCCAGTGCCGAGCAACCAGAGCGATGGCAGCAATGAGGCGAACTGCCCTATCTAAACTCTTGTATGTAACCGCACCAGGATCGCCATTATCTGACCATACAAGCGGCTCCCTTGATGGATGAATGGATGGCGGTACAACGGTCTGACCTCCGGTACTCCGTAACTCGATTAAGGTATCCCCATTTACATCCTTATAACGGGTTACTTTTTCTGGAATTGTATCAATAACCCGGTACCAGTAATGGCTGTCTGGTTTACTGGCCCGCCCGTGGATCATCGCTGTTGGTGGAAGGTATTCAGGTGCAATCTCTATTGTTTCTGCGCAGTCTAAATCTACATCTACCAGGCCGCCAGAGATTGCTCCCAGGAGAATTCCTATATTGTCTCCTGGATTGAAATCATTTTCAGTAAATCCGCCGCGTTGCCATTCTGGTTGTAGTGGCCTCTTTTGACCATGTGGTATGGGAACTACTGACCAACCGCGATTCGTATATTCCTTTGCCAAAGCTGCTGTTGTGTTGTATACTGTCGTCACTAATAAAGATCCTTTTCTAAGTCTAGTTGAGTGCCACCTCTGCTAGACCGATATCCAAAAACGGAGAGGCCTCACTAAAAGATGAGGTCTCTTTTTCTATTCTTTTTGCTGAGTTAAAAACCGGCCACCCTACCTACATGCGTATGCGGCGATTGGTGTCGTTTTGCATATGATTCACATCCGCCATGATTTTGATTGACAGATCTACTGCACAGTTACTATGAAGGGTAATAGAGCCTGTCGTACCAACCCTGTGGATAGCTGGGTAACTGATAAATCCCCCACAATAGAAGCAGCGATCTTGAACCGTACTGTGATGGGGGTGGTCAATGCTGCGAAGGTATGCCATGAAAAGCCTCCAACGTCGAAAAAGCCAGAGCTGATAAACTCGGCTTTAACAGATTTGTGGTAGTAAGTGTTTACGCTGATGATTATTTTTGTTTTGGATGGTAACCGTATGCAAGAAGCACAGTTTGAAGCACTGTGGGATCTATCAATCGGTACCGTCCAACTTGCTGCGTAGGAATTCGCCCAAGCTTATAGTGATGCCAGACAGAGTTATAGGGCACACCGATAGCTTTGGCTGCATCCTTCAAAGGTAACAGGGACACAAACATTCCCCTTTCGTAGCTGAGGAACTGAAATGTGAGTAGAGATTTGGGGATTTGAATAATTATCTCTACTTTAAGTAGACCTGAAAGAATATACTAGACAGACACATTTAGGACCAATTTTTACAAACCTGTAAAACCCATAATTCTTGCTGTGCTTATTCTATTTCAGCCCAATTAAAAGCTATTTCTTGACCATTTCAGGTGAATTTTTGAGTATTTCGAGGCTATTTTGTGGAGTCTTTTGCGCATAATAGAGATGCAGTTTGAGGCAGAAAAAAGGAGTTTCGGCGCCAAAAGACCATGTAAACGGGCAGGCAAGAACGTCCCTGTGTGTGGGCCACTGATGATTTACCCACCTACATATACATCTCTCTTCTTAAGAACTTCTCTTAAGATTGGTATGTTTATCGCATTAGGACATACATCTTTTTAGTGATGAATGTATCTTTAGCATGTATAATCTCTCATTGGAATAAGAAACACTTGCCCCACATAAAAAAATTGTTGTAAAGGATTGCAAAATTCTGGGGGAAACATGGAAGATATACATTCTATCCTCATCAATGTGATCTCTAATATCGCATGGTTGCCTATTGGGATTGTTCTTACGGCTGTTAGCATATGGATCAAGGTACGCGTTCCAAATCGGCGGCTCTGGCGTGTAGATGATCCAGCTCGTTTGACGGTATGTGTAGCGACCTCAACCACGACAAATACGGGTCTCTACAATCGCCCCTCTACTGGTATCGGGCAGGTACGTGCTTTGGCGCTTGCTACACGATCACTCAACAAAGCCTATAGCAATAAACTCGATGTGAGCAATATCATCCTCTCGGTTGAGCCTCTTCAAGATCGCTTTGATAATGATCTGCTGATCCTCGGAGGTCCGAAGAACAACAAAATAGCAGCAAAGTTCTTGAGCCTTATCAGTGAAGAGCAGCCTGCCGCGCAGATTGATAGCATGATTGTCTGGCGTGTGCATAAATCAGGAGGGCATTGGATCGACCAGGGAGCACTAGAGTACGAAGGCCAGGCTGTCAATCGCCGTGTTGAAGTGGATTATGGGTTGATTGTCCGCGCACAAAGCCCTTTCACATCCCATCCACGTACAGCTATTCTTTTTGCGGGTTCCCATACATATGGTACAGTAGCAGCATCGAAGTTTTTTACAGAGGATCTGCATCAACATTTGCGAAAACTGACACGCGATGGAAGAAAGAACTTCTCTGTACTTATCAGCACTCAAGTTGTAGACGGACATCCAACAAAAATGAAAGTGGAGCGAAGTTACGCATGGTAGAAGATACAAGTAGTGATAGCCTGATACTGGCTTCTGAGACTCCTCACTATACGCTGATAGAACAATCTCTGCTATCGAAAACGGGTCAAGACGAGACGTGCGAAGATGCTCTCTATATTGGCCCCGATTTTATTGCTGTGATCGATGGTGCAACTTCCAAAACTGACCGAAGATGGGATGGAAAGACAGGGGGGAGAGTCGCAGCTGAAATCATCTTACACGCGTTTGATCTTATTCCAGCAGATGCGACAGCTCGCCAAACGGTTGATATTCTTACCGCTGCTATCCAGGCACTCTATAAACAACACGAAGTTACTGAAATTGTGCAGTCTGAGGGAGTTCAAAGAGCTATTGCCGCCTTTATCGCGGTGAGTTTTGCACGCAAAGAAATCTGGCTCGTTGGTGATTGTCAGTGTATGATAGACCAGCAACTTATCCAAAATACAAAAGAAATCGATAATGTAACCGCTAATGCACGCTCTTTATTTCTTGCGGCTGAGATAGCTCAGGGCAAAACCGTGGATGAGCTGAGAGCATATGATCCTGGAAGAGAATTTATCTTGCCTCTCTTGAAGCGACAGATGACCTTTCAAAATAACCCTGTGTCTGGACCTTATTGGTTTCCTATCATCGATGGCTTTGCTGTACCTGATGAGGGGATTCGCGTTGTCTCTCTGCCTGCTGAGGCTACTACCGTTGTGTTGGCTTCTGACGGCTACCCCTACTTAAAAGACAGCCTGGAAGCATCTGAACAAGCCTTGCAAGAAGTTCTTCAAGACGATCCTCTGCTCTTCCGCAAATACAAGTCAACAAAGGGCGTACAGAGCGGGAATGTGTCTTTTGATGATAGAGCGTATGTGAAGATTACTTTAAAAGGGAACGCTGAAGAGGAGTAGAGAACGAGAAATGCCGAAGAAACTGTACTCCATTGAGCTGCTTGTCTCTTCAGCTCCCTCGCTTTAAATCTGGTATTTTTATTCTACGGATACACAATACGCTTGGCTTTGTATGTATCCGGGGATCGAGATACAACCGATATGCAAACCTTCTGGGCAGGGCGTGTAGTAGTGATGCGGCAAATGTGCAAGCTGTTCTAACCACTTCCTTGCCAGATCTCTTGCGTGTTCCTGGTTACGCGCATAGACAAAGTTGTAGGCATCGGTTAGCTCTTCATGGGTGTTGGCACTGGCACGTATGATCCAGAGCACCTGATACTCTTCCCATACCACGATATCGACATGCTCTAGTGTAAGCTCTAATCCTACGTGCTGGGCCAGGGCTGCAACAATCTTCTCCGCATCGCGCTGGTAGATAGGTTTACGAAGGAGTGCATGATACACGGTCCTGGTTCCCAACTCTGCAAGCGTGGCGATGGTGGGAATATCAAAGTAATGGATGGTCCTGAGCTGCTCTAACGTCGGCTTCTTCCGTCTCTCTTCCATCATTCTATCCTATCGCTTGAATATAGACCTCAACGGCAATCTTCGCTGCTTCCTGCTCGCCTACAATAGCCGCTAGTTGCTCCTGTAAGCCCCCTATCGAGTTGTACTGGTTATTGATAATGTCATGGGAAGCTGTGATCTTGAAGCCCTTCATTGCCTGCCTCATAGCCTCACATTCAATCTCTATCTGCCTCCTCAACAATGCAATTTCGCTCACCTAAAGATCTCCTTTCTCACTCCGATATTGGTTTTAAAGACCACCCTTTAAGTAATACCATTACAGACCAGCTTACGTCAACAATCAAGCTGTAGTAGTATGAAGTGCATCTATTGATTTATGGGGTAAGAATTTGTTGCGATTGCGCGTAAAAGAGGTTGCCCAAGAGAAGGGGATGGGATTAGCGAAACTTTCCAGGCTGTCTGATATTTCGTACAAGACTATACAGAAGATCTGGCGCAATCCCTACCATGATGCCTCGTTATCTACCCTCAATCGTATTGCCCGTGTGCTAGCGGTACCTGCGACAGAACTCCTAGAAGATGTATCTGACGACCAGGTGCCAGAAGAATATCGTCTCTACTAATTTGTTATTTCCATTTGGCTTGTGTTGATTTGTACTGATTACCCCTCTTTTAAGATCATCATTTGTACGTAGGCTCTGAATTCTAGCAAGGAATGCTGTAATGACGACCAGTGCATTGGAATTGTTCTATGCGTATGCCAATGAGGATGAACGTCTACTTAGGAAGCTCAACAAACATCTTGCGCTACTCGTTCGCCAAGGTTTAATTTCCCCCTGGTCTTCTCAAAACATCACCGCTGGAACTTTGTGGGAACAGGATCTTCGCTCTCACTTAAAAACCGCCGATATTATCCTTCTCCTCATTAGTGCTAACTTTATTGCCTCTGACTACTGTTATAGCGTTGAAACCAGGGAAGCACTGAGACGCCATCGAGCAGGTGAGGCACACGTTATTCCTGTCCTTCTTCATCCCTGTGATTGGGAATATGCTCCGTTCGCCCAATTAGAACCTTTGCCTAGCAATAGAAAGCCTGTTACAATGTGGACAAATGAAGATGCTGCACTCACCAATGTCGCTAAAGGTATCCGTAAAGTCGTCAATAAAGTAAATGGAATAGAAGAACCGGAAGCCGATCAAGAGACTGAGAGCAAGACGAAAAGTGCCAGAGGTGGGGATGCTGGGAGAAGGAACATGGCGCGTACACCACAGAACATTGATAGGAATTACCTCAAAAAGGTCGTCAGGCAGTATAAGGAAGAGCTAAAGGGCTACCAGGAAGTTGCTAACTACGAGCTGGGTCTACGTGCCGCATTTCAAAATATGTTATCCACTGTGGCAAAATACTGTGGTTGGTCGCTTGCTCCTGAGATGACGATTGGTAAGATTCGCCCTGATGGTGTTGTCTTGGATGAGTTTCGTATCCGCCGTGGATATTGGGAAGCCAAAGGACCAAAGGTTAATTTAGACGAAGAGATTCGCAAAAAGATTGCTACCGGTTATCCCCTGACTAACACACTCTTCGAAGATAGTAAACGGGCTGTGCTCTACCAGGGCAAACGCAACCTACCAAATGAATACGACCTCTCGGACCAGAACCGCATCATTGATCTCCTCCGCGATTTCTTCACCTATGTTGAGCCGGATATCGAGAACTTTGAGGAAGCGGTTGAAGAGTTCAAAGAACGAATACCAGAACATGCCCAGGCACTACTTAACATCATCAAAGAAGAACACAAACTGAACAGGAAGTTTCAAGCGGCATTTGCTACCTTCGCTGAGGTCTGCCGCACTTCGCTTAACCCTAAGATGAACAACGAAGCTATTGATGAGATGTTAGCCCAGCATCTTCTAACAGAACGCCTCTTCAGCACTGTATTTAATAACCCTGACTTTGTGCGCCGAAATGTTATTGCCGCTGAAGTCGAGAAGGTTATTGATGCATTGGCTAGCCGCTCTTTCAATCGTACTGAATTTCTTAAGGTTCTCGACCGCTTTTATGTCGCAATAGAAAAAGCCGCAAAAGGAATTGAGAGTTGGAGTGAGCGCCAAGAGTTCCTCAACACTGTCTACGAGCGCTTCTTCCAGGGTTTTGCCGCAAAGCAAGCCGATACTCATGGTATTGTCTACACTTCACAAGAGATTGTTGATTTCATGGTTGAGAGCGTAAACGAGGTACTCAAGCGCGAATTCGGTAAGTCTATCGAAACTCCGGGTGTAAAGATTCTTGATCCCGCCACTGGTACAGGTAATTTCGTCGTCAATCTCATTCGCCGCATCGACGATTTTAATCTGGAGAAGAAATATAAAGAAGACCTCTTCTGCAATGAGATTATGTTGCTCCCCTATTATATCTCTTCCTTAAACATTGAACATGAATACTACGCTAAGATAGGCCAATATGAACCGTTTGAAGGGATTTGTTTTGCTGATACTTTAGAGCTTGCCGAAGGGGATCAACAATTGGCGCTAGATATGTTTGCAGAAAAGAATACAAGACGTGTCAAGCGTGAAAGAGAAGCTAATATTACCGTGGTCATAGGCAACCCACCTTACAACGTTGGACAAAAACGAGAGAACGATAATAACAAAAATCGCAAATATGAAATAGTAGATAAGCGTATACGAGATACTTATGTGAAGGGTTCAAGAGCTACCCTTAATACCCAACTTTACGATGCTTATGTTAGGTTTTTCCGCTGGGCCAGTGACAGAATTGGTAAGGACAACGGAATAGTTTGCTTTGTTTCTAATAATTCATTTATAGATCAAATTACTTTTGATGGTATGCGTCAACATTTGCTACGTGATTTCAATTGTATCTATCATCTGGATTTTCATGGCAATGTACGCAAAAATCCGAAATTATCGGGAACTACTCACAATGTTTTTGGTATTCAAGTAGGAGTTGGTATCACTGTCGCTATACGCCGATCAAACAGCCACCAGCATTCGTTGTATTATCACAGAGTGCCCGAGTATTGGCGCAAGAAGGAAAAATTATCATTTCTAGCAGAGAAAGACAACATCTACAACCTTGAATGGCAACTATTAACTCCTGATGATAGACATAACTGGTTGACTGAGGGTCTTCACCCAGAATTCCATTCGTTTTTACCGGCGGGATCAAAGGACGCTAAGCTTGCTAAGAACGCCGAAGTAAAAACAATTTTTAAAACGTATTCAACAGGAATTAATTCAGGCAGAGATTCTACCGTTTATGCCTTCAATGCTGCCGTGTTAACCGATAAAGTCAAACAGTTTATAGATGAATATAATTCGGAAATGACAAAATGGGTTAGGAATGAACGCCCTAAAGATGTTGATAATTTCGTTAGCTACGAGAAAATTAAATGGAGCCGCAACCTTAAACGAGATTTGCAACATGAGCGGGAGATGCAATTTAGTGAAGGCAGCATAAGAAACGCCCTATACCGCCCCTACACGAAAGTTCTATTGTACTACTCCGATATAGCTATTGACGAGCAAGGGACCACTAAAAACCAGTTCCCTACACCAGCGCAAGAAAATGAAAACATAACGATTTGTGTCCCTGGGCTTGGAGACAGAAAGGGATTTGGGTGCCTTGCGACTAATGCGATACCTAGCATGGATTTAGCATTTGAGAAGGTTCAGTGTTTCCCTTTTTATACCTATTCTACGGATGGAAGTAGTAGGCAGGAAAATATTACAACTTGGGTGGTTGAGCAATTCAGTTCTCGATACGGTTTTACAGTTAGTAAATGGGACATCTTCTACTACGTATACGCATTAATGCATCACCCGCAATATCGTGAACTTTATAAAGAGAATCTAAAACGCGATCTTCCTCACATTCCCTTATTAATGGATCGGGAAGATTTCGAGGTATGCGTAAGTGTAGGCAAGCAACTAATGAACCTACATGTAAATTATGAGCAGGCGGACGAGTATCCATTGAAGGCGGTATCTAACAAAGATATTCCTTTGGATCAGCGCCTCTACGTTAAGAAGCTGAAGCTTTCAACAGATAAGACAGCGCTGGTAATGAGCGAAGGGCTAACGTTGGAAGGTATACCCCCAGAATGCTTCGAGTACCGTTTAGGAGGTCGCTCTGCACTGGAGTGGGTTATCGACCAATATCAAGTCTCTATTGATAAGCGCAGTGGTATCGAGAGTGATCCTAATCGCCTGGATGATCCTCAGTACATTATGCGCCTGGTCAAGCGGGTTGTGGCGGTAAGCGTTAAGACGGTAGAATTGGTAAAAGAGCTTGCGGAGGCAGTGACGGCCGAGGATTGGTTAGGTGAGCAGGTGGAAATTGGCGATATAGCATCAATTTAAAGGTGAGGAAGAAGAGATCTAAAGGCTGCTGCTCTCTAGGTCTCTTCATAACTATTGCTCAGAATTAGTTTCAATAATGTCAGAAGGCAAGACGACGAATGGGAACCCACCCCGCTGATCTGCCTCGACCATGTAATGCGTTGGGATCTGTCTCCCCGCTACTACTCCAGGCCCACATACCCATATAATTACACCTGTGTATGTCTCTCCGGCTTCGGTAAAGGTGATTCGCTCGCCCTTCTTGTGATCGCTATAGGTGGCCGCTGGTCCAAACAGATCTTCTAGCGCCTGGTCATCCATTCAATCGCCTCCTTCATCTCTTCGGCTTTATCACTTCAAGCTATCGAGCACGCTGGCAACGTTCCTCGCGTCCCTGGCCTGGAATGCTCTCAAGTAGTTCTCCGTGACCATAACTGAAGTGTGCCCCATCAATCTACTAAGCTTATAGAGATCGCCGCCATTTGTCAGGAAGGTTACAGCAAATGTGTGTCTGGCAGTGTGTGGGCTGCATCTTACTCCCCTCACGTGTCCCCAATTCCCAAGCCGCTCAAAAAGCTGCAAGAGTCCTGATGCTGTCATCGGCTTTCCTGCTCGGGAGAGAAACACGTGATCCTCCTGGTTGATTGCGTCTCGGTAACGGTGCATATATTTGTGGATCGCGGCTTTAGAGTTGTTCCCAAGCGGTACCTCTCTCCACTTGTTTCCTTTGCCGAAGACCTTAAGATAGGATTCTGATTTAGAGAGATAAACATGGTCAAGAGTAAGGCCGCAGAGTTCAGAGGCCCTGATTCCGGTATCAAAGAGGACCGCAAGTATAGCTTTATCCCTCTGTATCATTTCCTCATTATACTCGTTCTTACAGGCTTCAAAGAGGGCACGTATATGAGCGGGGGTAAAGATCTCAATAACCTTCTTATCCACCTTTGTCATCGGCATACGTTTGGCTAGCTTCTCACTGACCACATCCTCTAAATCCTCTTCCTTGCTACACCAGTTGAGAAAGCTCTTTACCACCTGTGTATAGCCGTGTTGAGTGTATGTGCTGAGTGGCTTTCCTGTCTGTGGATTGGTCCGTGTCTTCAAGTGTTCTGTAAATTGCCGAAGATGGAGAACTTTCATTGTGTCCAGAGTGAGATCCTTTTCTGTGCACCAATCGCTGAAGACCTGAAGTTTTTGAAGATACCATTTCTGCGTTTCGGGGGAGAGGGAAAGGACTGCATAGGAATAAGCTTCAATTGCCCAGGCCACTGTCATCGGCTCCTGGATCTCGGCGGCTTGTTTTGGTCGGGTAACCACTGATAACCTCCTCTGCGAAATAACCATCGCTCTATCTGCTTGGAAATCTCGTCAAGGCAGGTGTGGAGCGGGTTCATCGCAGGGGGTGGTTAGGAAACCGACGCTCTATCCACTGAGCTACAGCCCCGCTGTCTTTTATAATAGCATATCCTCGACATTCCTTCAATCCTCTTGCAGAGCCAGGAAAAGAGATGTAGCGTCTTTTACGTCCAGGACGCACACAGAGAAGAAAAAGAGGCTGGCAAAAAAACACCTTCTTTACTTTCCTCCTGCCATCAAGTGACTTTGTCCGGACAAGAGAGCTAGCAGTCGCTATCGGAGCTGATAAAAATCCTTCCAATAATTTTTTTATTCAGGGTTCCGCGCAAAAGGGCATATATGGACAATACATTCGCCATATTAATTTAGCTTTAAATTTATAATTAATATATAAAGTACACAATAGCGCGTGTTAATGAATTTCGAGTCTGAGCCATTAAAGGAGAAACACTTATGAGAGAATTATTTATGGTAAAGCGAACATCGCTCATAGCCGGGTTGATCATGGCGCTAGCCGTATGGGCTACAACGGTAGGATTAGGACTCAACATCGGTATCGTAGGAGCAGCATCGGTAGTATCGAGATCAAACACTGGAACTGCAGCAGTTGCTTTCCACAACCACTGCTATACCCAGATTACTCCAATGTGGGGTCCCCACAAACACAAGTGTCCCCAGGGTATGCCACCACCCTGGGGACCTCAGGGTGCTCTGGTGACACCGCTCACCACAAATAATAGAGGTTGTGACTTCGAGCCTGCGGAGCCATCGGGAACGGGAAGTGGAACTGGCTTCGCGATCATCAACACAACCGGATCGGGGCGATTAATTCTGAATGTGGTGCTTATGAACGCCACCCCCAACACGACCTACAATGTCAGGCTGATCCAGACCCCTACCAGTAGTACGAACGACTGCGGATCCTTCCTGACAGGAGAAACCACGCTCACGACAAACAATCAGGGGAACGGGCATGTGAACTACCAGGAGCCTATACTACCTGGTGCCCACGATGCGTTTGGGGTCCTTAATAATGCCAATCCGGCACTGGCCGGTACGGATTTCTACACTACCCAGCAGGAGTTGTTCTTTTAGCTAGGCGTTGGCTCACCGGTGTTTTAAGCCGTTTTGCATCACCTGCACAGGTATTCATTCACCAGCTACGCAACTGAGTCCGGTAATGTATCATTGCCGGACTCCTTTAATATGAGCAAAAAGAATTTTATATTTTTAACATCAGAAACGCCTGGCCAGCTTCTACCATCTTCTAACGCTGTTGGATTAAGCCTTGGCATGCCATCCGTAGCTTTAGCAGGGCTGTGCGACTAGTCTTTGTGGACCTCGTCGGGGCCATAGGGGACGGAGCTGCGATAGTATGGCTGGTCGTGGCGGCCACGCGCATCCATGCCTTCGAGGATGCCGCTGAGCTCTATCAGGTGGCGCTCGATCTCTTGCGATTGGCGCTGGAGGATGCGGAGCTGGCCCGCCAGCTCATACACCCGGCGGTTGAGAGATTGGGCGCTGATATCCTCGTCATAGTAGCCGGGCGCCAGGCTGCCACTCGGACGCGACAGGGCGGTCTCGTCGTTGCGGCCGTCCTGGCTCTGATGGGTATTGAAGGCTGCGGGCGGTTGCTCAATGGGCCGAGGCGTCGCGTCCGTGGGGGCGACCGCGCTGGGTGAGCCCGCGGCCTGCGCCGCCATCAGTTCGGTCTGGGCCTGACTATTGTTGGGCAATCTGGACCCGCTGCCGCGCTCGCCGCTGTCCCCACGGGCCAGAAAAAAGGCGAGCAGCAGTGCCGCAATGGCGACAGCGATGAGTCCACCGGTAATCAACATGCTTCTTCCTTTCGCTTCGAATCGAGGGACACCTTCATATCCAAGGTGCCCCTCTCTGACAGGTTTCTTTCCTTCTTGCCCGCCTAGTGCACGTGAATGGTGACTTCCGCGCTCATCCCAGGCACGACATTGTCGTTCCCGGTGCTATTCAGGCTGATGACGACGGGGATGCGCTGCGATACCTTGGTGAAGTTGCCGCTGGCATTGTCCGAAGAGGGCAGCAGCGAGAACGAACTGGCGGTCGCCGAGACGATGTTCTGGACGTGGCCCTTATAGGTGGTGCCGCTAAAGGCATCGATGGTCACGTCAACGTCCTGGTTCACCTTCACGTTGTTGATGGCACCCTCATCGACATAGGCGGTGATCGTCAGGTTGGTGAGATCCGCCACCTGGGCCAGCGCCACGCCGGGGGTCACCGTCTGCCCCTGGACCGCCGGGAGTTGGACGATCGTGCCGTCAATGGGGCTGGTGATATCGATATTGCTGCTCTTCGCGCCGCCGGCGGCCGGGGTACCGCTGCCAGTGGTGGGAGCCACGGCGGTGATGGTGCCGATCGTCTGGCCGGCGGTCACCTTGTCACCCAGCTTGACCGACAACGTGGTCAGCTGGCCCGGCTGGGGGCTGCTGACGCTCAAGATATGCCCGGTCACCTGGGCATCGTCGGTCTGGTAATTAATGTAGCCATTGTAGAACCAGTAGAAAGCGCCACCGGCGATGGCCAGGATGGCGATCATGATTAAAATTGGAACAAAGACCATCCGTCGCATGGTACGTTCACTCCTTCGATCATTCGTATCGATGTATTTTTCAATCGGACGTGAGGTCCGAACCTATGGGTTGGACGCGGGGCCGGGCCGATGGGTTTTATACGGCCATCATGGCTTCTTCGCGGGCTTTGGCCTCTTCGTCGCTTAAGGGTTCTTGTTGGATCGGTTGATTTTTTGGATTGCGGCGACCGGAGCCGACAAAGAAGGCCGCGACCACGGCGACCAGTGTCAGCGCCAGGCTGAGCCAGAAGGCGTCCTGGATGGCCAGGATATAGGACTGCCGCATCAGCAGGCCGCTGATGGTGCTCAGGGCCGTGCCATAGGCCTGGGTCGCCGAAGCCCCATGCGAGATAAACAGCGCCTGCAGGCGCGGCACCAGTTGTCCCAGCGGGGAGTCCGGCGTGACGCGCTCGGCCAGGTGGGCATAGTGCAGTCTGGTCTGGCTCTGGACCAGCGTGGCGATGATAGCGACCGCCAGCGAGCTGCCCACAAAGCGCAGGGTGGTGCTGACCGCCGTGGCCTGCGCCAGCTGGCGCGGCCGAATCTGGGCCAGCGCCGATACCATCAGCGGCTGCAGACACAGGCCGATGCCGAAGCCGCGCAGGATCAAGAGCAGCTGGAACGAGCCAAAGGGAATATAGAGATCTAAAAAGGCGAAGCGCCACATGGCGATGGCGGTGATGACCAGGCCCGGTATCACCACAGCCCGCACTCCGAAGCGATCCACCAGCCGGCCACCGACCAGCACGGCGATCATAGACGCGAACGCCTGCGGCAGCAGCAGCAGTCCGGCCTGGAAGGCGCTCAGCTGGCGCAGATTCTGCAGGTAGACCGGGACCAGGAAGAGTCCGCCAAACAGGGCGAAGGTGACCAGGATGCTGGCAAAGCTACTGGTCGAGAACGAGCGATCCCTGAACACGCGTATATCCAGCAGCGGCTGCAGCTCTCGCCGCACGCGGCCCAGCTCGACAAAGATGAATATGACCAGCAGCAGGCCACCCCCGAGCAAGCAGCCCAGCACGGTAGCCGAGGTCCAGCCATCGGTACTTGCGTCCGAGAGCCCATAGAGCAGCAGGCCCAGCCCGATCGCCGACAGCACGAAACCGGGGATGTCAAAGCTGGTGCGGGCATCGCCGCGTGCCTCGTGGAGATAGATCGCCGCCAGAATCAGGCCGATAATTCCCAGCGGGACATTGATATAGAAAATCAGCTGCCAGCCGGCGAAGGTGACGATGTAGCCCCCAAGGGTGGGACCGAAGGCCGGGGCCAGCAGGATCGGGATACCCAGCACGCCCATGGCCGTACCACGCTCCGCCGGTGGGAACTCCATGTAGAGCAGCGTGATGGCCAACGGCGACAGGAAGGCGCCCGTAAAGCCTTGCAGCAGGCGAAACGTAATCAGCACCGGCAGGCTCCAGGCCAGGCCGCACAGGGCCGAACCCAGCGTAAAACCCAGCAGCGACAACATATAGAAGCGCTTGATCCCGATGCGGTCCGACAGATAGGCGGTGAGCGGCGTAGCCACACCCTGGGCCAGCGTATAGCCGGTCAACACCCACTGCACACTATTGAGATCCGAACCAAAGGCACTCTGTAGACGTGGAATGGCGATATTCACGATAGTACTATCGAGAATACTCATAAAGATGCCAAAGATCACCACGCATGCCACAATCCACTTATATGGCAATCCCCCGCTCCGTGGCGCGGCAGGTGCAGACATCTGCATAGACAGAAACTCCTTATAATACGCTGTACAGACGCGATATTGCTATATGCATATCGAGCAATGCAAAGTACAAAATACAGTCATGTTCCAGAGTTCAATGTCGCTTAGTAAGCAATCAAGTAAGTGACTGGTTAGTTGTCATTTGACTTACAAACAGATTTCTTGACTACTCAGTCATCAATTTACCAGAAGGTCATTTCAAAGTCAAGGGATTAGGAGGGGGATTTTTGCCTTCGGCACATGACTCGACGCGCCTGCGGCGCTCAAAAATATTTTTGGATGTGTGGTGTGGTGGTGTCAGGAGGCGCTGGGCGCCTGCCTGACACCACCACACCACACATAAATATAAAAGGGCGGCCGCGCATGCGCGACCGCCCGGAGCGGAGCGATTAATCGCCGTAGGGCATGGATGGTACGGAGGAGCTCCTGCTGAGCAGGGGTTCTGATCCGTTGCCGTTGTGGTTGGTGCGGTTCATGTGTTCGATGACGCCGCTGAGGTGCATAAGGTTCTGCTCGATGTCACGGGTCTGGCGCTGCATGATGTGCAGCTGACCGGCCAGTTCGTACAAGCGACGGTTGAGGGCGGCAACATCGGGCTCGGGCTGGCTCACAGAATGCTCCTGCGGCCAGTAGGCGGGCGTAGCGTTATAGCGCTGCGTCGCATCCTCAAAGTTGTTGACGCGAGGCATGGACGTCGTCGTATCCTGGCTGAGATCGGGCATGCTGGCATTCTTTGGGAACTCCAGCTGCTGGCTCTCACTTTTGAGCTCGGGAGCCGGGATGGTGGCCTTTTTCTCTACCTCAGGCTGTACCGGCGTCGCTGGCTGCGCGCTCTCCACCCTGGCAGGCTTCGCGTTTTTATCGCCACCGCCACGTGCCAGGAAAAATGCACCCAGCAAGGCGAGAACGGCGATCGCGATAAGTCCTCCAATGATCATTTTTCTCTCCTTATGTTACTCTGGCACAATTAGTGCACGTGAATGGTAACTTCCGCGCTCATGCCCGGTACGATGTTGTTGCCACCGTTGTCACCCAATGAGATGATAACAGGGATGCGCTGCGAGACCTTGGTGAAGTTGCCACTGGCGTTGTCCGAAGAAGGCAGCAGCGAGAACGAACCAGCGGTTGCCGCGACGATGTTCTGGACGTGGCCCTTGTAGGTAGTGCCGCTATAGGCATCGATCGTCACATCGACATCCTGGTTCACCTTGACGTTGTTGATGGCGCCCTCATCGACATAGGCCGTGATGGTCAGATTGCTGAGGTCAGCTACCTGGGCCAGTGTGGCACCGGGAGTTACCCCCTGTCCCTGGACCGCCGGAACCTGGACGATCGTGCCATCAATCGGGCTGGTGACATCGACGGTAGCGGGCTTAGCAGCGGCCGCTGCAGCCGCCGCACCGGTACCAGTGGTGGGAACCGTAGTGATGGTGCCAATGGTCTGGCCAGCGGTCACCTTATCACCCAGCTTGACCGACATGGTGGTCAGCTGGCCCGCCTGGGGACTGCTCACGCTCAAGATATGCCCGGTCACCTGGGCATCATCGGTCTGGTAATTATTGTAGTTGTTGTAGAACCAGTAAAAAACACCACCCGCGATGGCCAGCATGGCCACCATAACCAGGATCGGTACAAAAATCATGCGACGCATGGTGCGTGATCTCCTTCAAATCAAAAATCAAAAAAATGATAAAAATTTGTATTTATCTATGCATCTTGTATCCCCGCCTTCGGCGGGGAGAGAGGAGAATTGGTGGGGACTTGAGCATGCTCCCAGCATGCTCGCCCACACCCCGGCAGGAGGCGCTAGCCGCCCCTCCTGCACCTCCCCGCTCGATGGTTCATGGTCGAAACGGCTATTAGACAGCCATCAGGGCCTCTTCTTTGGCTTTCTGCTCTTCGTCGGTCAGCGGACGCTCCTCGATCGGGTCATTCTTTTTGTTCTTCTTCTTGCCGCTGACAAAGAAGGAGGCGATAACGGCCACTCCCACCAGAATCAGCGTGACCCAGAAGGCATCCTGCATGGCCATCACATACCCCTGCAGCTGCAGGCGGCCAGAGATATACGCCAGCGCCGTCCCATAAGCGGCCTGGGCCGATGAACCACGGCTCATCAGGATGGCCTGCATCTGGGTGATAAAGTGACCGATGGGCGAGTCAGCGGTAACCTGCTCGGCCAGGCGGGCATAGTGCAGCTTGTCGCGCGAGGTCACGTAGGTCGAGATCACCGACACGGCCAGCGAACTCATCACAAAGCGGAAGGTGGTGTTGACCGACGACGCCTGCGAGAGCATCTGAGGCCTGATCTGCGAGAGCATCGAGACCGTGAGCGGCTGCAGACACAGTCCCATGCCGAAGCCACGAATGATCAGGGCCATCTGGAAATGGCTCACCGGCTCGGTCAGACTGAGCGAGGTCAGCATCCACATGGCGACACCCATGATCAGCAGGCCAGGGATAACCACCGCGCGTACGCCGATCTTGTCAACGAGACGACCGCCGATGACGACCGCCAGCATGGAGGCGAAGGCCTGCGGCAACAGGACCAGGCCGGACTGGAAGGCCGATTCGCCGCGCAGCGACTGCAGGTAGACCGGGATCAAGAACAGGCCGCCATAGAGGGCGAAGATCACCAGCGTACTGGCGATGATACTGGTTGTAAAGACGCCATTGCCGAAGACGCGCAGGTCCAGCAGCACGGATTTACCCTGCTTCGCCCGCGACAGCTCCAGGACCACAAAGAACACCAGGCAGAACAGCCCGCCAATGATACAGCCGAGCACAGTCGCCGAACTCCAGCCGCTGGTACCGGCATCCGACAGACCATAGAGGACCGCTGCCAGGCCGATAGAGGCAAAGATAAAGCCCAGGAAGTCGAAGTCGACACGCTGCCCCACGCTCTCACGCAGGAAGAAGAATCCCATCAGCAGACCGACGATACCGATCGGCAGGTTGATATAGAAGATCAGCTGCCAGTCGGAATAGGTGACCAGGTAGCCACCCAGCGTCGGACCAAAGGCCGGCGCCAGCAGAATCGGGATACCCAGGAAACCCATGGCCGTACCGCGCTCGGCGGGCGGAAACTCCATGTAGAGCAAGGTAATCGCCAGCGGAGACAGGAAAGATCCAAATATCGCCTGAATAATACGGAAAATAATCAACGACTCCAGACTCCAGGAGAGTCCGCACATCGCCGATCCCAATGTAAAGCCAGCCAGTGCGACAAGGTATAAACGCTTATTGCCGATCCGGCTCGCCAGGTAGGCGGTCAGTGGGGTGGCCACACCCTGGGCCAGCGTGTACGCTGTCAACACCCATTGAACACTGGTCAGATCAGCACCGAAGGCGTTCTGTAAGCGTGGAATGGCGGTATTCACGATCGTTCCATCCAGGATGGTCATGAACAGGCCAAAGACGACCACTATCGCAACAACCCACTTATAGGCAAGTCCCCCCGCTTTTTCCTGCGGAGTTACTGTAGAAACTTGCATAATGAGTTACTCCTTACGACGCAATTTCAATATATTTAAACTCATAGGTATAAAAAAGACAGAGACATTGTTTATGCATTTTTTTATCAGAGAGCGGCATTGCTAGATCTGGCAACAAATGTTCCGTCGGTATATTCCATTTATCGGCACGACCGGCTTTAGCCCGCAGGCGCGGGCGTGGGGGCTGTGATGCCGTGAAAATAGATGCACTTCAGGTGACCAACGAGATCTTCGTAGGTGACCTGCTGCCTCTGGTGAAAGTTCTTGAACAGGCGCGAGACGATGATGCCAAACAGGGCCTCAACCATCACCTCGGTCGGCAGGCTGGCATTAAAAATGCCCTCCGCCTTCCCTCCATCCAGAATCACACTGATCCGCGCGCGCATCCCATTAAAATATTCTTTGATCTCCTCGTGAATCTCCGCCTCCAAGTCAGAGGCGTTACGAATGATAAAGAACACCGGGTGCTTCTCAGCCAGGTGGTAGCACAGCGTATCGATCATCAAGGTTATCTTTTCCTGCGCCCCAACCTGCATGCTGGCAATATTCTCGATAGCGACGTGCAGATCATGGAACTCACGCTTAAAGAGGGCGATCATCAAGGCTTCTTTGCTCTCAAAATGCTGGTAGAGCGTACCTTTGGCGACCCCGACCCGCTGGGCGATCTCGCCCATTGAAGTCTCATAGTAGCCACGCTCCAGCAACAACTCCTGTGTAGCCTGCAGGATCAGTTCTTCCCGCTCCTGCCGCTGTTTTTCTTTAAGCGATTGATGTATCATTTTTCTACAACCAATTCTCTAGAGAGATAATTCCTGTTCATCCCGGTTGATTTCTGACCAGTAATACTAAACTTTGACTAGCCAAATTTCTTTATGACTTTCTAGTCATTAAGTTACCAGAAAGTCAACCTTGTGTCAAGGGTTCAGATTTTCTTCTTATTTACGCGCATGGAAACCTCCCCTCCGCGCACGATCATTTATTTGATGGGGGTTCTTCTTTGTGGGTATATTGGAGGGCGAGTTCGGCGGCTCGTTCGATGGTGAGGTCGAGGGTGTCGAGAATGTTGCGCAGGTCGGTGCCCCAGCGGTCCTGCTGCTGGCTAAGGTCGGTCATGGTGTGGGAGACCTCCTGGAGCAGCTGTGTCGATTGCGAGGCGGCGCTAATCAGGGATGCCTGCTGGCGGGCCAGCTCGGCGGTTGGGACCGTCAGGCTCCGGGCCTGCCGCGTCAGCTCGCCGTTGGTCTCCTGCAGAATGGTGGCGGCGGCACGCACGTGGTCGGCCGTCTGCACCACACCCCCGCTGAGCCGCCCCATCTCTTTCAGGTATTTGCTGCCCTCTAGCAGCTGTTCCAACATGCGATCGGTCATCTGGCCGAAGCGATGCATGACCTGCTGCGACATCCCATCGTAACGGGTGGTAATATCCGTTGTGACGCCATCGAATTCCTGCGTCAGCTCTTGCGCGATGCTCGTAAAGCGCTCGGAGACCTGCCGCGTCATGCTATCGAAGCTACTGGTAACCTGCTCCAAGTTCGTTTCCAGACGGCGCCCCATGGAATCGATGCGCCGGGCGAGCAGGGTCAGGTTGTCCGCCGTGCTGAGCTGGCTCTTATAGTGCGCCAGGTAGAGCGTGACCATGGCCAGCGTATGGTTCAGGGCGGCCCGCAGATCCTGCTCCTGCCGCGCCTGTTCCTGTGATTGCCGTTGCTGGCGCGATGGTACGCCGGCCAGCCACAGTGAAGAGATCAGCCAGGCCAGCAGCAGGAGCAGATCGAGCAGCAGAACATTGCTGGCCCGCAGCCAGCCCGGCAACTGACCATTAAAGCCCTGCTGCCACCAGAAGAGAAACGATTGGCCGCCGCGTCCAGCAGAGGATGCTGTCAGGACGGCAGGATAGAGCGTCAAAGCCTGAATCAGGCTCACGCCGGTCAGCAGCACGGGCATACAGGGCAGCAGGATGCGCAGCAATGTTCGCCCATTGAGATCTACAAGCGATCGCCCTGGACGCACCAGATAGCCACGATAGCGCTCGCATACCAACGCCGGATCGATCAGCTGGTAGAGGTCGCTATCGGCCCAGGCGTTGATCTCGCCGCTCGCCTCATCTTGAATAGCGGCCTTCAGCAGCTTGAAAAGCCCGGCACTCTCCCCATCAAATAACTCGACACGCCGCGTCATCTCCGTCAAAATTTCTGTCATATGCGTAATATCTATCATAAATCTTCCTCAACAAATGGATGATGTAGGTACCATGTGCCCTTTAACGAAATAAGAGGGGGTAAAAATCGTTTGCCATAACACGAAAACGTTCCCGTAGGCGGCATAGGATTGCGGCCTGTTCATCGCTGTTCCTTTTTCGAACACGCAGCAATCCGGCCTTGTGCATGCCGCCTACGAGGATACATTTCCGTGTTATTGGCACACAATTTTCTCTCTTTTTCTTATACAGTAATATGTTTACAAGCCCTCTCGAGAGAGGGACGGAGCAAGCGGTACACTTGCTCCAGAAACGAGTCGAACGCAGGAGGCGAAAGTCTACCTCTTTCACCTGGCTCGACCAATTAGAAAAGATCGCGCTTCGCCTCCTGCTGTTCCTGGATGGAGCGTCCATTAGAGGATCGTGCCTTCATTGAGCACCGCAGTATAAGAACACGCTGACCCAGGAACAGTTCTCTTCGAGAAGGGAGTTTGCTATGTGGTATGCTGGTATTGATTGGGCGAACGCTCACCACGATGTGTTGGTCATTGACGATGCTGGCCGCCAAGTTGGATCGTTGCGCGTCAACCATACGCCTGAAGGCTTGCATCACCTGAATGCCTTCTTGGAAGATATTACTGGCCCAGATGATCGAGACCAGATGGCTTGCATCATCGAAACATCTCGTGGGCTGCTGATCACTGCGCTGCTGGAAGCAGGTTGGCACGTGTATCCAGTTCATCCCAAAACGGTTGATCGTCGGCGGCCAGCTTCTGGGGTAAAGACGGACGCGCTTGATGCCTACCTGTTGGCGAAACATGGACGGGCTGAACTGGTGGACTTGCGGCGCTTGAAACCTGATAGCGACATCATTGCTGAATTGAAAGCATTGACCCGCGATCAAGATAGCTTGATTCAGAGCCAGACCCGACTGGTAAACCAGTTGACAGCTTGCCTCAAAGCATACTATCCAGTGGCTTTGCAGTTGTTTGCCAAGCTTCAGCAGCATTCGACGCTGATGTTTTTGCAAACCTATCCGACTCCGCAAGCGGCTATGGGGGCCTCGGTACAAGAGATTGAGGTCACATTGCGCCAGGGAAGGCATACCAATCCGACAAAGGCAGCGCCCTTGATCTTCCAGAGGCTGCATCAATCCCATTTGACCGCTGATGCGATTACAACGCGGACCAAGTCCCGCCTGATGTTGGTCCAAGTCAAGCAACTGCTGCCGCTGGTGGAAGAGATCGCCGAATATGATAAGGTGATTGAAGACCTTTTTTTGACCCACGCTGACAGTCCGATTTTCAGCAGTTTGCCCCGTGCTGGAAAACGGCTCGCCCCTCGACTGTTGGCGGAGATTGGGGATGAGAGAAGCCGCTACCTGCGAGCGAGCAATTTGCAGGCGTTGGCTGGAACCTCGCCCGTCATCTTTCAGAGTGGAACCTACGCGAAAGCCCACCGCCGTTATGCCTGTAGTAAACCTCTGCGCAATGCCTTGCACCAGTTTGCGTGGCAAAGTACCCAACAAGAACCCTGGGCGAGGGATTACTATCTGCGTAAACGAAGTGAAGGGAAAAGCCATACGGAAGCCGTTCGTGCCCTTTCTAATCTGTGGGTGAGAATCCTCTTTGCGCTCTGGAGCAAGCACGAGTGCTATGACGCTGCCATCTTTCAGTCCGCGAAGCTGGCTCATGCTCCCAGAGCCGCATAGAAAGGGCCATCTTTGAAAGGCAAAACCGCCTGTTTTTTTGCCTTCAGCTGAGCATGTCTTCTTCTGATCATGCAAGCAGCGCGGTGTCAAGGAAAGTGAAGCGGCTTGACACCGCGCTGCGGCATGATATGCTCCTTCATGCTCAGTTGAAGGCAGTCCTTGTTTCCCCAGTTTCATTTCCCCCTTTCAGCTTTTCTTGATGCGCTTTTTAGACTTGACATAGAGGATCTTTTCTTCAATATCATTCCGCATCCCCGGCATCCACCACGTTCCCCAAAGCGATCATGTGGATTTACAGTGCGAGGTGGGGGTGCAACCGTCGGCGAAGAACCAGCGTCGCTGCTCATCCCAGGGATCGCGCAGGGCGCTATAGCCCTGGATATAGAGCGCGGCTTCGGCCGCCATATTCAGCCTGATCTCGCATGAGCCTCGCAGCTGTCCTTCTGGACGCTGTGCCCAGGTGAAATGCTTAGCGCCCGGCTGCCTGACATGGTTGGCCAGGCGGGGCGGCCAGCATTCATAGCTCCAGACCATGACGGCGTGCCGCACCAGAGCGTCATCCGGCCAGCGCCACGTAAGGGTGAGATATGTTGCATCGGCGCGCCGGCTGATGGTCGCCTTGAGCTCGCTAATGTCCTGCTGGCGAACCAGGCGCAGGGCTGCTCTCTGTAGCTTCAAGCGGACCAGCTGTCCCGGCTGATTGGGAAGCAGGGACCAGCCGAGACGCACGGCCTCCGCGTAGTCGCGCCGCGCCAGCGCCTGCTCGATCTTAGCGGCGGCCAGGGCCCCCTTGATGCGGTGCTGCTGGTCCGCCGAAAAGGCACTAAAGCGCTGCTCAAGCTCTGGCCGGTATGCCCGGCGGATGCGTGCATCGTCGTCCGTGGCGATTCCCCGTAGCACCTCGTCCCGCATGGTCTGATAGCCACGGGCCGCCTCAACCAGCTCCAGTTCCTGGGCTGAAAATCGGAAGGCACGCTGATAGGGCGAATCCTGAATCGCCTGGTAGGCCGTCAGCAGGGCCTGGCTATCATGTTCGTTGCTCGCCTGCTGGAATGCGTGGGCCAGCACCAGTAGCGACCGCTCCCTCTGCGTCACGCTATGGGAGGCGTTCAGCAGGGAGGCGTCGTAGGCCATGGCCATCTGCTGCGGCCGCTTCGTGGACAGGGCCATGCGGAAGCGCGCCAGGGCGCTGCGCCGCTGTTGCGCCAGCCGCGCCCGCTGCAGCAGCGCTGGCGGGAAGAGCTGCTCATCGAAGTGCCCAAAATTACTGATCTCTTCAAAGGCCGCCGCGATCTCCTCGTCATCCTCACGCTGGCAGACCTGCCGGAAGGCGGCTACGCGCTCAGCGAACTGGCGCTCCCACTCGCGCATAGTATAACCCTGAGCGGGCCGCATAGCCACAGAACTGCTGGAGAAGCTGCTAGCGGTCGCGCCTGGAGCCACCACAGGGCCCCGCTCCTCCATATGGAGCGTCGCGGCGGCCGCCCTGTCTATCTTAACAGCCAGCGCTGACGTGGTCGCCACAGAGCCAGGCGCCGCAGCCTGGTCCAGCAGGTGCCAGGGGAAACGTACCTGCTCAACGGGCTGCTGGCAGGCCTGACGGAGTGCGGCCAGGGCGCGGCTCACCTGATCCTCATTCAAGGCAGCCAGGGATCGCCACAGGCGGGAGTGATCGGGATCCAGGTAGTCCTGGCGCGTAAAGAGCAGATTGGTGTCCAGCAGCCTGCCCTGCGCGTCGCGTTTGGCGTATGTCTCCCACAGCTCCGGTTGCCGCGCCAGGGCCAGCAGAGCGGTATAGATCACCAGTGCCGAGAAATCGTCCATAGTGGCGTTAAAGGGGCGCGCCGTCATGTGCGGATGTTGATAGTCGGCCTGGCCCAGCAGGACGCGCTGCAGATTGGCCGCGCCGGGTCCAAACTCGGGCAGATAGACGCCATCGTAGTCCACCAGCAGCATCTGGCCATCCGTGCGGCACATCACATTGACGCCAGCCAGGTCCCCATGGGCCACCCCGCATTGCCGCAGCCGCACGATCAGCTGCTCCCATTGCTGGACCAGGCGCCGCAGCCTTTGTATGTTGCGGTGGCGACAGCACTCATCCACCATCTCCAGCAGCGTCAGACCATCGACCCACTCCATCGCGATGACCGGATAGGCGCGCGACGGCGACACCCCCTGCTCCTTGACCACCAGGCAGTCGGGGTAATAAGAGCAATCCACCGTAATATCTGGCAGGTGGGAGCGGAAGAAGGCGCCGATACGCTCATAGCGAAAGCGCATATCGGCGTCGATGGGCACGCGGAAGCAGCGCAGGGCACGGGCCTCCCCACTACGCGTCATAAACTTATAGACGACCGCGAAGCCCCCTTCAATGCCCCAGGGACGCTCAACGGGTCCCAGCGCGGTCCGCGTGATTAGCGTCGCCACCTTCCCCTGCTTGAGCTCGGGGTCCGCTACCTTGAGCCGGACCGCCGCGAACAGCATCGCCTCATCATAGGCCAGACGATCGGGCATGGCATCATCCCTTCCACCAGCTTAAGTGCGTCACCCAGGGGCAGACCCGCTCCAGGCGCTGCCTGAACTCGTCCGCGTCGTAGCCATGGGCCTCGCGCAGCCAATCATCCAGTTGCGTCGAACGCTCCCAGAGCAGATAATCCTCAAACAGCTGCCGGTTAAGAAAGATAAGCAAAATATCCTTGAGCTGCCCCTCGCTCAGCTCTAACTCCTGTAGCAGATGGTCATAATTAACCATGGGATCGCCTTTGAAGGCCTGCCAGATATCCGGCAGCAGGATCTCTGGCAACAGCGGCATGCCCACGCCGCTGCTATTAACGGCCCGAATCCCCTCCTGAATCAGAGGAGCATTTAACAGGTCGTCCAGGGTCGATTGCTCCAGCTCAACATCGCCAATCTTCTGGTAGATCCAGTGCATTAAATAGATGCGCTTCACGGCGCATACTTTCCTGAACCAGTCCTCGCTGATACCGGGCTCATGATGCTGAGCAGCCGTGCGAGTGGTGGCTGTCGCCACCTGCTGCTGCCTCTGCTGCCACAACAGCGCCAGGTAGGGTTTATCCTGTTCAGGAAAGAGCAGCGTATCCCTGTAAGGAGAGGCAAGGATGGCTTCGACTGCCTCCAGGACAGCCTGGTCATTCAGGGCGCGGCGCGCATCCATCCAGCGCAAAGCCAGCGCTGTGATCTCGCGCTCATCCTGTGACAGGCTGGCGAGGTTGCGTCCTATCACGTCCGCCGCCATGGCGATCTGCTCGATCTGCTGGCTGGCGATCGCCTCCTGCATATTCAGGCGGCCCTGCTCACGCAGCGCGGCCTGCTGAATCCGTTCCTGGTCGCGCCGTGAGATCGGGACCATATCCACGTAAGGAGAGGTTTGCAGGGCGGCCGAGGCTTCGACGATGGCCATATCATCGTTTGAGCGCAGAGCCTCGTCCAGATCGTGTTCCAGCTGCAGCTGCGCCGGATCTTTAATTATCACCTGCATAGGAACGGCTGTGGCTGGCGGTAGGGCCCAGCCGACCGCATTGGGATCTTCCGGAGCCTCCAGGGGGATGCCCAGCCGCGTCAATGTCTTGCGCACAGCGGCGGCGCATGGCTCCTCCAGCAGCAGATGCTCATGCTGACGCCATGCCGGAGCGATCATCTGAGCGGCCTGGGGACCATTAATCTCGCGTCGCAGCACCGCCAGCATCTCACGGAGCGCATCAGCCACCTGGCGCGCGCGCTGCTTCTGATCATCCGAGAAAAAGACCCCCTCCTGCGCCATGTCCAGTCCATCCCCAAAGATGATCGCGGCCAATTCTTTATTCTGATCCTGTACGGCCTGCAGAAAGTCGCCTTTGCGGCGGGCGCGCACCTCAGGACGATGGGCCATGGTCGCCCCAAGCAGGGTGGCGCTATCGTCGTGCGCGCGCGCACTCAGCGCGAGCAGGATGGCCGTGCTATCATCATCGATCATCGAGCCGGACTTACGGCAGGTCGCCACGAAGTCGGGCCAGCTCTCCGCCGTCTGCCCGGCGATGGCGTGGAAGGCGCTCAAAGCGCTCTCACCCACCCGATTTTCGGCATCGATAATCCAGCGCGCCACCGCATCGGTCACCAGCAACACACGATCACCCGCCTGCAGATCGATACAATACGTCTGCGCGCGGTGAAAATAGCGATGAAACGCGCTCAACTTCGACGGCAGGCTGATCGGCGGCTGATCAAAATCGCTCACCTGCGCCAGTGGAAAGGAGAGCACAGTCGAGGCGGCCGCTTTATGGATAAAGATACAGCTATCCCCAAAGACCATCATCTGCGCCTGAAGCGAAGCGTGCTCGCCCTCCCCGGACGCCGTCAGCATGCGTAGCGTCGCCAGGGTCGAAAAGCTCCCTTCATTCTGCACTTTTTGCTTCACATTCCAGGGCATCCCTTCCAGAGGCGGCAACGACTGCTGAAATTGCTCCTGTGCCACACGCAACCACCACTCGACCTCAAAAGGATCTTCACTGAGGAGAGGCACAGCCAGAAAATGATCGACGAGGTGCCTGGCCCACACATTTGAAAAGAGCGTCGTACCAACGCCGTCCGCCACCGCCAGCAACCCTTCGCCAAGGCTTATACCATAGGCATCTTCACAGGTCTGGTCATTATGCTCGGACTTCCAACATTGCAACCTGGTTACATGTGCATACATACAAATTCAGTTTCTTACGCGCGGGTAGCGCATTCACCTATTCATTAACGTTCAAAGGCTGGGTAGCCGGTACGCTGGCAAAGACAAACATCTGGCGCACCGAAGCGGCATCCCCATTAAAGATTATGCCACGCGCCCCCGGTTGAATGTCTTTGTTCAGCAGCGAGCGCAGCAACTGGCGACTGCTCTCGGGAATCTCACTGGAAATATCAAACAACAAACGAGCATACTCGTCGGCGGGCAACTCTTCGCTGCTGACCGGATAGGCCACGGGCGCCAGGTTAAAATCGGTAATGTGGACATTGAAGATCAGTGCATGCCCATCATTGGTACGTATCTCACTGATCTGCCGCGCCAGCTCCGATGGATCACCATCGCTGGCCACACCATCAGTCACATTAATAATAACAGGTGGATAGCTATCGGGATGGTTGATCGCCCATTCCTGCGCCAGGTCGCGCGCCTGTTCCAGCGCCATACACATAGGGGTACCACCACCCGCCTTTGCCTTCACCCAGACCGGAAAAGGGACCGTAATCTCGATCTCCTGGCCGGTATCGTCGATCTCAGTACGCCGGCGCCGCTCGATATCAAAGGGATTCATCTGCAGCTCCGGCAGGCCGATAAAGGTCTGACCCGGCAGACGACTCTGTAGAACGGGTCCCACCGATATCCCCTCATATCCCAGCACCGCCACCTCGGCGCGTGGCCGCACCTCGGTCGTGCCATCTCGCTGGGCCACTGTATTAGCAACAATCAATTCATTTAAAAACCCATTTAAAACCGTCGCCACCATATCGCATTTACGACGGCCCGCACCCGCCTGGGCCATGCCAAACGGATCGGCCATCGAGCCGGATTGATCAAGTAAAAAGATCAGGCATCCAGGGCGCGAACCCGCCCAGACCTGTGTATATGTATTCATAAAATTGAACTCACAAATTATGACTAACTAAAACAAACAATGACTTCACAGTCATCAATTTACCTAATAGTCAATGCAATGTATAGTCAATGCAATGTCAAGTAGGAATTGTAATAGGAAATGTTGTGTTATGTTCAAAGGGAAGGGGCGCGAGCGCCCCTTCCCTTTGAACATAACACAACATTTCCTAAAATAAAATGCGGGAGCCAGGCATCACATTGATGCCTGGCCGATATGCATGGGGTCTTTAAACGTTATTACTAGCCCGCCTATGCGTCCTCTATGCATCTTCGACAGATGAGGTAAGGAACAAAAATACTACAGGCAGGCATCCAGCAACGAACTACTGACTTATGAAAGCGACGCCAGTCCCAGTATGGAAATTGGTTTCTGTGACCTGACCAGGATTACTCCCCCAGTTCATCGAACTGACGGTTATCTGATCGCCCTTAACCTGTTCAACTACACCAACATGTCCTACCGGCGATGATCCTTGCACGCCTGACTGTAGGACGATAATCGAGCCAACCGTGGGACTGCTGGAGACATGCCACCCAAATTGTTGGGCACGATCGACCCATCCTCCAGCATTAGCATTTGCCCATGGCACCAATACATCGTGCAATTGATAGTAGCGCTGCGCGGCCCACCAGGTACATTGTTTGTACGGATACGCGTTACGCAGGCTGTTCCGCATAGAGAATGGGGACAGAGCCGCGAATCCCGCCGTTACCCGAGGCCATGCCGCCCCGATGGGTAGATCTATCTCCGATGATGGCACCGCTTGAAATTTTGGAGCCGCTGGCTGATCGCGCTCCTCTAGCAGATAGGCTTTATGTCTTGCCAGTGCCATAGGCGCCCTGAATGTACGCAGTACTCTGTGCGTATACATCGCGCTACTCATGTTTTCCGGTTGTAGGCTCGGAATACAAATACGCTGATTGATGTAGATTGAATGAGGGCCAATCAAGTGATTGTAGGCCACAACACTCCGTTCGCCAAGACTATAATATGCCGCGATACTCGCCAGTGTCTCATTCCTGATTACAGTGTGAATGCGATCAGTCTGTGAACACGCAGCATCCGTTCGCGCGTGCGCATCCTCCATATTCGCTCGCGACGTTACTCCAACTAAGCCAATTCCAAAGACGATGATAAAACAAGCACTCACTACAAAACTCACTACGTTGTACCGCTGGAGAGTTTTCCAGCTTCGCTGTTGTGTTTGCAATGTATCCTCTTTCGAATATACAATTTGCAGACCCCCGCAATCGTCCTTGATACATCCTGTAGAATATTTTACTATCAGGCATACACTTAAATACACTCGCAAGTGATGCCACGCCTACATTGATGATCACAGACGTATAGTTGCAATATACACCCTATACAACAATGAAACATGTTAATATATCGGGTCATTAACTAACTTAAAGGGTAGACACAAAATAAACAGGCGTACAATCAGAAAAAAGCGCAATACATGCAAGCATGTATTGCGCTTTTTTCTGATTGTACGCCTGTTTATAAGCGCTTCTTGCGTTTACCCAGCATCTCCTGGCCGGTGGTGGGCTTCTGATCAAAGCTGGCCAGGTCAGCCATCGAGGGATCGGGCAGCGAACGCGACTGCTGATCGCTGCTGACCGGCTCACCGGTCTCCTGGTTATAGCCAACTTCGCTTACCTGTTCGGGGCGAAATGGATTAAATGAACGCATTCCCGGAGGAGGCGGGGTCGCGCGCGGACCGGGTCTGGATGTGGGCCAGGTGGGCCAGTTAGTCTGTAAGGGAGCCACGGCCTCATTCTTCTGTTCCGCAATCTGTACCGGGGCCTCTGGTGCGGCTGTCCCCGCCTCCGACTGCGTGCTGGTGGTGGGATCACCGGCCGCCGGGGCGAAATCCACAGGCGTGCTGGCGGGTGTTCGGGCTGCTTTATTTTTTACTTTTTGGTCACGAGCCATTGATTACTCCTTTATAGTAATAGTTTTCTATAGAACAAACGAGAGAGGAAATAGCACCCCGCCAATAAGAGCGTTATTACTTGTACGACTTTCTTATGATGCATAAAATCAATATATGCGGGTACTGATTCCTGGTTGTGACACTACTCGTTCCATAATTCAGGCAAGTTAATCTTATAGCATATTGTACACCGTCCTGGCTATATATGCGATGGAGGTCAGGGGAATATAACCACATCCTCACCATAATTCCCTCTACCACGGCGTAGATGTTACAGCTCATGCAACCAAACTCGTCTAATTATCTGCATGCTTACCATGAAAAATGATCAGGCCCGATTAAGGAACGGCATGGCATGCTTGGCATAAAAGTCCGCGTGCTCCTGCTGCAACCAGTGCAGTGGAGTCAGTAAAATAGAAGGAATATTCAGGGCTACCGCGCGCTCAAGCGAGCTCAAAGCCTCCTCATCCTTGCCCAGACTGGCGCTGATCATCCCTTTCCAGAAGTGGGCATCCCAGCGATCCAGGTCGAGGGCCAGCGCGTAGTCCAGTTCCTGCAGGGCCAGCGCATGGCGCTGCTCCAGAAAGTGGGCCACACCACGACAGATGTAGGCGGCGTAGGCGGCCGGCTCAGCGGTCGCGATCCGTTCCAGCCGTTCAGGTACAGCGGCATCGGGCCGCAGCGAACACATATCGACCCATTGAGCCATCCACCCATGGTCGGCGTGCGAACCATCCAGATTCCAGCTATGGCGGCAGTCGCGGGCCGCCTGCTTCAGATCGCGCAAATAGAGATACGCTTCGCCACGATTAGTATAGGCGCAGGCAAAATCCGGGCGCAGTTCAATGGAACGGTTGAGGTCTTCAATCGCATGCCCGGGCTGTGATAGATAAATATACATGGTACCACGACTAAACCTGGCCATGACATTGCCGGGATCGTAGCTCAGGATACGACTATAGTCATCCGCCGCTTCCTGATAATGCTTGAGGCGTATATAGATAGCGGCCCGGTCATGGTAGACCGCCGTAAAGGTAGGATTCAGCGCCAGAGCCAGCGTATAATCGGCCAGCGCCTGCTGCGTCTCTAACAGACCATCGTAGGACAGGCCGCGATTATAGTACACCGTCGCCAGGCTGTCATCCAGCGTCAATGCCTGGTCGAAATCCTCGATCGCCTCCTGATAGCGTTCAAGCAGTCGATAGGCCTCGCCACGATTATTATAGGTAAAGGCCGTGCGCGGCTGGAGCTCAAGGGCTTTTTGATAGTATTCCAGGGCATGTTCCGGATGGCCGCTGTCCGTGTAGGCCGCGCCCAGGCGATTGAGCAGGACCACATCCTGTGGCTTAAAGATCAGGGCGCTCTGAAAATCAGCGATCGCCTCCTGCAGACGCTCCAGGGCCGCGTAGGCCTGTCCACGGCTGGCATAGGCCCCCAGCCGACCGGCATTATGTTCATCTAGCGTCAGCGCGCGGTTCAGATTCAGGATCGCCTGCTCATACTCTTCCATCACGTTATAGACCAGGCCACGACCAACCAGCGCCTGCACATCCTGCACATTCAAGGCCACGGCCATACTAAAATCATAGAGCGCGCGTCGATTATTATGCTGCAAATAATAAATGATACCGCGCTGATAGTACGCCTGTCCGTAGGTTGGCTGAAGCTCAATTACACGCTGGATATCCTTGAGCGCCTGCTCATATTCATTCAAACTACGATACACCAGAGCTCGATTATAGTAAGAGGAGGCTTCCTGAGGATGATTTTGGATCGCCAGGCTAAATTCCGCCAGCGCCTGCTCATAGTTGCCCGCCAGCGCATAGTCGGCACCACGCTTGTTATACTCCGAAACTTCATCAGTGGTCATCGACTCTGTCTCCTTTATCGCTTTTAATGTTGTATATCAATGCATGAATGATTTAGGCATATACTAGTAAAGACGAATAAAGCAGGTATTTCTATCAATGGACCACAAAGGGCTAGTGTAAAAGCGATAAAAAGCAGCATGGCCGCTGGCCGTGCTGCTTTTTATCGCTTTGCCGCCTTCGGCGGTGTGGGGAGGTGAGATTCGGGGGGCACCCCCAGACCCCCGGCAGGAGGGCTCGCCGCCCTCCTGCACCTCCCGCCTGGGGAGGAGAGGTATCGTCTCCTACCCGGTCGAGAGCCCATTATATTTCACATACATTTCCTATCTCAGAGTCACATACGTCCACGCAAAAAGATGAAGGGTGATCCATTTCAGGGTAAAGCCACATCACCTGATAGCCTAACGGGACTTCGCGCGGGGCGTCTCTTTACCGCGTACCAGGGAAGCCAGTACACCTACAACAGCGATACAGGCGCACACAATAAAGGTCTGATGAAAGCTATATACAAAAGTATGCTGCAACTGCGCCATCTGGCCGCCCGCGTGACCAGAGGCCAGGATGCCACCCGCCGCTGCTCCTCCCAGGGCGGAGAAGATCGCTCCGGCCAGCGCGATACTCAAGCTCTGCCCCATGGTACGAGCGGTGGCCAGGAAGCCCGAGGCGCTGCCCTGGTGCTGGGGAGGCGCCGCCCCTAACAGGGCACTATTATTCGGCGACTGGAAGATCGACTGCCCGATGCCAGTCACTAACAGCGGCCAGACGATGCCCCAGATAGAGGTATGCGCATTCAAGAAGCTAACGAACACCAGTCCAAGTCCAGCGATCGCCAACCCACCGGCGGCCAGCCAGCGCGTACCGATGCGATCAGCCAGCGAGCCGCTGAACGGCGCGATAAAGGCGATCGTCAGCGGCAAGGGCGTCAACAGAAGACCTGACAGTTCGGTCGAAAATCCGCGCAACTCCTCCAGGTAGAATGGCAGCATAAAACTGACCGCGAACAGCGCCAGAAAGCTGATGATCAGGCTCAGCAGAGCAGAGGTAAAGACACGGTTTTTGAGCAGAGAAAGCACAATCGCCGGATTGGGTACCCGCAACTCTACAAAAGGTAAGATGATCAGAGCCAGCACTCCCACAATCAGCAGGGCCAGGATCGGCGGCGAACCCCAGCCCAGTTCCTGGGCGAAAGAGAGCCCGGCTGTTAAAGAGGCCAGGCCAACCGCCAGCAAGATAGCCCCCAACGGATCAAAGCGGCCGGGGCGGCGCTGCACTTTCTCTTTGATAAACGTCAATGTGGCAATCAGTCCAAGAATGCCAATGGGCAGGTTCACATAGAAGATCCAGCGCCAGCTAAAATAGCCGGTAATAAAGCCGCCCAGAATAGGTCCAATGCTGACGCCCAGCGCCACGATAATCGCGTTGAGGCCCAGCGCACGCCCACGTTCATGCGAGGGGAACGCGGCGGTCAGCATGGCGGGACTCACCGCCATCAAAAGCGCGCCACCAAACCCCTGCAGGGCGCGGGCCGCGATCAAGAAAGTCAGGCTGGGAGCCAATCCACACAACGCCGAACTTCCGGTAAAAACGACCAGCCCGGTTAGCCAGACTGACTTACGACCGACCATATCCGCCAGCCGCCCGGCCGTCAATAAGACCGCCGCCGTCACCACCAGGTAGGCGATGATCACCCATTCGACCGCGCCACTTAAAGGAACCCCAAAGTTACGCGCAATCGCCGGTAAGCTAATATTGACAATCGACGAATCCAGCGTCGCCATAAAAACACCAATTGCCACCACCAGTAGCGTCTGCCACTTTCCCGATTGGAGCTGCGGCGCCGCCTCTTTACCAGTAGGAGCAGGAGCACCAGAGCTCCCCACACGCTGATCATCCGTTTTCATATCAGATTGAGAAGTCTTTTCCTCTTGCTTCATGTCAAAATCCAGGTTTTCCAGGTATGTTTTAAAGATCTACATGTATGAATGAAATCATCGGTTAGTCATCCTAACACAGACATCATACATAACACGTTTCAGGGCTTAATGGGTTTTGATAAAGAAATACAACGTCATAACAAATCCTACTACAATTACAAAGTAGCGAATCAATCGCTGATCAATCTTACGCGCGAAGTAGGCGCCACCATAACCACCAATAATCGCTCCCACTACCATTACGATCGCCGCGGGCCAGTAGATAGCGCCCGCCACAATAAAAGTGATCACGGCCACACCATTGATACAGGATGCCAGCACGGTCTTGAGGCCATTCATCACATGGATGTTTTCCAGACCCATCAAGGCCAGCGTTGCCAGCATCAAAATGCCGATGCCACCACCAAAGTAGCCGCCATAAACGGCGATCACCAGCTGCGCAAAAGACATACCAACCAGTTGGCTGACCGAAAGAGTTGTCTTTTCAACACGCCGCAACCGTAAGCGTTTGGTAACCGGGCCGCTGAAGGTGAACAGCAGCGTGGCGATCAACAATAAATAAGGGATCAACGTCGTAAAAATAGAAGGCGGCGTCATCAGGAGCAGGAAAGCCCCTAATACTCCACCAATCAAACTGGTAACTACCAGCACGATCAACAGTCTGCGATCAATCATTTTTAGCTCATTGCGATAAGCGCCCGCGCTGGCTACTGAACCAGGCCAGAGCGCCACCGTACTGGTCGCATTCGCCACCACCGACTGCACGTTCGCAAAGATCAAAGCCGGAAAAGTAAAGAAGCTACCGCCACCCGCTACAGAATTGAGCGTTCCACCCACAATCGCTACCAGAAACAACAACAAGATGGTTGGTAAAGACATACAGACACCTTTATACCCCGTGGCTAACAACAAAGTTCATAATATTGACAAGTATATCATTATACAATGATATAAAGGACGGTAAACTTTTCTTTTTCGCTTGCAAAGGAAAGGTAGCAGTCCCGCTCGGTGTATTATGAGGTGGTGCGTTGCACCACCTCATAATACACCGAGCGGGACTGCTAGGATTGTTTTGTTTGCGGTACGGCTACAGCGAACCGTACACCAGCTGGCCGCCAAGGATAGTAGCCTGCACGCCATTTTCTGAAATATGGGTCTGCTCTACACGCAGAATATCGTCGCGCAGCACAACGGCATCTCCCAGCTTCCCCACGCTCAGCGAGCCTTTTTGCCGCTCCTCGGCGCCCGCGTAGGCCGCGCCCAGTGTATAGCCCCCCAGCGCGCTCACCACTGACAACGCCTGATCTGGCAGCCAGGGCGGACGTTTGGTGGCGGGATCGCGGCGAATGGTGGCCGCGTAGATAATATTGAGAGGATCAAACGTTTCAACCGGTGCATCCGACCCCATCGCCAGCGGTATCCCCATATTATGCATGGTACGATAGGCATAGGCGCGGCGGTAGCGCTTTCCCCAGTAGCGTTCCGCGATATCCCGGTCCGCCACCGCGTGAAACGGCTGGATTGAGGCAATAACGCCCAGGCGCCGCATCCGCTCCAGGTCTTCCGGAGCGATCAACTGAACATGCTCCAGGCGATAGCGCAACCGCTTGACGGGAGTACTTGCATCGCCCTTCATTAGTAGCGATTTCTGCGCCTGCTCAATAGAGTTGAGGGCCACGCGCGCCGCTCGGTCGCCGATGGCGTGGATGGCCACCATCAGATCCATCTCAGTCGCCACACGCACGGTATCCATCATCTCTTGTTCAGGGATGGCCAGGATGCCACGGTTGCCGGGACTCCCCTCAAAGCTATGCAGCATGGCGGCGGTCTGCGAGCCCAGGGTTCCATCGGCGAAGATCTTGATGCCTGCGACGCGCAGCAGGTCGTTCTCGCCATTGGAGATCGCCAGTTCGGGCATTTTGTGCAGCAGCTGGCGCGGCATAATCATCTGCACGCGTACACCCAGCTTGCCTTCATCGCGCAGCTGGCTGAAGATGTTCAGAGAGAGCTCATCCTCGATATCGTGGATAGTCGTGATGCCGCTACGCTGCAGTTGGGCCAGAGACTGCTCCATCAGCTGGCGGCTCAACGTGGGATCGGGCGGAGTAATCACATCAAACACCAGGCGCGTAGCATCCGCCTCCTGCAGCACGCCGGTGGGCTCGCCGCTGCCATCGCGCAAGATAGCGCCAGTCTCGGGATCGGGCGTCTCGGCGCTAATGTGCGCCAGTTCCAGTGCGCGCGAATTCACCCACAGTAGATGTCCGTCTTTACTGGAAAGGGCCACCGGATGATCCGGGGCGGCGGCATCCAGCGAGGCGCGTGTCGGAAAATTAGCATTCGGCCACGCATTGCGATCCCAGTGGCTCCCCTGAATCCACTGTCCGACCGGAGTTGTGGCGGCTCGTGACCGCACCAGTTCAGCCACCTCCTCCTCGCTGGTGCAGGCCGAGGCATCTATACGCTGCGACCGATAAGCGGTCGCCAGCAGGTGAATGTGCGCATCAATAAAACCCGGCACCACTGTCCGTCCGCGCAGATCCACCAGTTCCGCATTCTGGCCGCCCTCGCGCCTCACCTCATCATTCGTCCCCACCGCCAGAATACGCCCGCTCCCCGCGTCTATCGCCATCGCCTGCGCATATGGTACCTGCACATCCATTGTATAGATGTTGCCATTCAAATAGAGTACCTTGCTCATCGAGCATCTCGCTTTCTCATAAATGCTGAACTTCTCCCAGCTTATATCCACTTATTCCTTCAGAAAGTTGAGGATCGCTTCGCCAAGGACCCGCGGGCGCTGCAGCTGAATATCGTGCGCGGTTTCAGGCATCCACAGGACGGAGCAATGCTGGATAGCACGCGCCACCTGGGCTGCCATCTGTCCCTTGGCGGCCGCGAACTCATCGGCATGCTCAAGTCGTTCAGGTGGCTCCTCTCCGGGAACAGGTTGGCTGGCGGCCGGCACCAGCAGGACCGGACAGCTTAATTTACTATAGTACAACAGAGCACGATCCTCCCACAGCGACTCGCGAATGGCGCACTGCTGGCTGGCACGCAGACGCTCCTGCACTGTGCCATCGGGCAACTCAAGAATATAGGTCTGGACGATGCGCTCAATCTCTGGCGTCCAAGTAAATGGCATCTCTGTCCGCAATGCCTGCAGGTAGACCGCACGCGACGCGTACAGTTCGGACGTAGCCTTCTCACGAATAAAGCGCTCACGCGTCATGCCCGGCCAGTGGCGGGGCTCCACGTGTGGACAATCAACCAGCACCAGGTGGCTGACCAGGGCGGGATGACGAGCAGCCAGCACCAGGGCCGCGCGCGCGCCCCAACCATGTCCCACCACAGCCACCTGTCCCAGACCCAGCACGGCCATTCCGCTAATGATATCCTCGGCGATCGTAACAAGATCGTAGCCCGTCTCCGGCTGGGCACTCTGGCCATGCCCACGCAGATCAAATGCCAGCAATGGATGGCGCTGATAGAGATATTCAGCGGTCAGACGCCAGGTATCCGCCGTCGCAGCCAGACCGTGCAGCAGCACAACAGGAATATCATCGCTGGCATCTTCATACGCCGCTGACGAAGCCTCGCCAGCTGATGCATTGTGCAATACCGGGTCCCATTCCAGATAGTGAAGACGCACATCGCCCGCATCAACAAACGAGCTGCGAGGTTCCAACATAAAACGTACCTCTTTCTCAATATATCTTTTTATTCCTGCTTAGAAATAAAGTAGACGCTGACGATAATGAGCATACCGCCAAAGATGGTGTAAGGGGTAAGTTCTTCATGCAACAGTAGCACTCCCAGCAAGGGCCCTAATAGTGGTTGGATAAAGAGCGTCGAAGCCGCCGCGGAGGCTTTGACTTTCGTCAGACCTTGAAACCAGGCCAGGTATGCGATACAGGTGCATGGAATAGCCAGCCAGAGCACGCTGAACCAGCCAGCTATATCAGGCATACGCCAACCAGTTGAAAAGAATTCCCAACCCGCCACCGGTAGCCAGAAAATCATACTGCCCACAATTGAAGCCGTCGTAATCAGCAGGGGCGAATGCCTGGTAAGCAATGCCTTACCACGAACAGTATACAGAGCCTCAACCAATAGTGCCGACACGACCAGTAAATCTCCCACGATGCGCCAGATACCCCCATTGGCGGGCAGATTGGGCAGCAGGCTACGCTCAACAATCAGATACACGCCAAAGAAGCCCAGCCCCAATGCGCCCAGCGCCCGCAGACTGACATGTTCCCGCAACACGATCCAGGAGAGGGCCGAGGTAAAAATCGACTCACCTGTAATCAGCAGAGCCACGTCTGAGGCGGTGGTTAATGAAAGGCCGCCAAACTCCAGCATCTTATTCACCACAAAACCGATCAATGACAGCAATGCCAGTTGCGGAAGGTCGCGCCAGGTTAAATGGAGTGAGTCCCACCTGGCAATCAGAAAGGGCAGCAGCACGATTCCAGATAGACACATCCTCAGGGCGAGCATCAGAGGCAATGGCATCGCCGCCAGGGCATACTTGGCGGCCACATAACTGGTAGCCCATAAGATATTTGCCCCAATCAAGATCAACCAGGACAGGGTATGACGAGACGACGCAGAGGATGGGAGGCGCGAGGAGATAGGCAAAACGATGCTCCTTAAGGTATAGATCATCAGTACGCTACGGTCGGAACAGGCCCGTCCGTCACATTGTACCGCATTACACTATTTTTAACATTTTATTTAACCCTTTTCCAGGGTCATCACTGGGGACGTGGGCCGGTCGCGTAGAGTACCTTGTAACGATTGTTGCCGGCAACCTCGCGCACCTGCTGGAAACAGGCCTGCAGCGTAGGTTCGTATTTCAGAAAGCGGTTGGCGACCAGGTAGAAGCGACCGTTGGGCACCAGAATCCGGGCACTCTGGCGTATAAAGCGTTCGGCGATCTCCAGCGTCTGTACCCCTCCCTGGTGAAAAGGAGGATTGGTGGCGACCAGGTCAAAACGCTGGTCCAGCACCGCCTGGGCGCCATCGCTGGGAAGCACTCGGACGTTGGTCAGGCCCGCCTGGCTCACAGCCTGCTCGCTTGCCGCCACCGCCGCCAGGCTGGCATCCACCATCGTCACCTGTCCTTGAGGAGTTAAGTGTGCTATATGCAAGCCGATAAAGCCGGCGCCGCAACCGATATCCAACGCGTGGTCCTCTGGCCGCACCTCCAGGGCCGAGAGCAGTAGTTGTGTACCCTCGTCCAGCTTGCTATCCGCGAAGATGCGCAACGTCGTCACCGGCAGTTGCTCAACACTGAAGCTCTGCCGCTTGATCGCGCAGAGCACGCGCTGCCCCTTGGAGATCGTCAACGTCTCCACATTCCCGAACAGTTCACGCATACGTTTCGCCATCGTCAGGATACCCCGATCTTTTGCGCCCGCGACATAGAGCTTGCCGCCAACCTTGAGCGCAAAGGCGGCGACACTCAGCCCATAAAACATCCAGACATTGCCCGGCTGATACAGCAGATTCATCGCCGCCACATCCATCGTCTCTGGTGAATGATGTAAGATATAATCATGAAACGGCACAGCGCGTACAGAAGAACCGGATGCGTGTACCTTGAGCGCTCCCAGGGTCGCGATATTATCTTCCGCCAGGCACAGACATCCCGTCGTCAGACGTGGCCGCGCCTGGATCACGAAAGGATCGGCAGCCGAATTCAGCATCAACACTTGATCTGTTGTGTTAAATTGTACAAAATCAGATAATAATCGAGATTGGAGCATCACCATGGCCCTCTATATTGATAGTGCTTACCTGGATGATATCACAGCGGTAGCACAGACATTACCCGTTGCCGGAGTAACCACGAATCCGACATTGCTTTTGAACGCCTATCAGCAGCACGGTCAGCGTGTCAGCGCCAATGAACTGGTAGACCACCTCTTGCAGCGCACCACTGGTACTATTTTCATGCAGTCCTCCATGGTCAACGAAGAGGAAGCCTATCGAGAAGCCCACTCATATATCGATGTCGACCCCAAGAGGGTCATTCCCAAGATTCCTATGAACAGGGCGGGAGTGCGCGTAGGACAGCGCCTGTACGCCGAGGGACATTATATCGCCTTCACAGCCGTCACCACGGTCTCCCAGGCCTATGTCGCCTCACAGGTAGGCGCGCAATATATCATCCCCTACTATAACCGTTTACGGCGCAGCGGGGTAGATCCCTGCGAGCGGATCGCGCACATGGCGCGAGTCATCTCCGGCCAAACGCCTGGCACCCGCATCCTGGCCGCCAGCATCAAATCCACGGCCGAAGCTTCCGAGGCCCTCGTCAGTGGCGCGCACGACCTGACAATCCCCCCGGCCATCCTGCTAGAAATGGCCAACGACCCCGAAAGTGAAGAGGCAATCGCGCGCTTTGAACAGGATGCCAGGAAGATGAAGAATCTGTAATATAATTCCTGTCCAACTTTTCTTGTAATATGAACTTTTATTCAGCATAAATGAACGTCAATTCATGTCATAGTCATGCACGCATGGTATATTATTTTCTGTAAGCGGATAGAGAAACGCGGCCCCTGGTGGATGAGAAGATGGAAGGGATGGGATGGGGAGCGTGGTTCGCCATTCTTGCGCGGATGGGGTGATGTGAGGATGCAGGCAAGAATGGAACGTGGCAATGGATGGCGCTCAACGTTCTTGCAGGTGGTGTCGATGGCAGTGGATGTGGGCAAGGACGGAACAGGGATGTGGAAGGGGAAAATACCTGCAGCCTTGCTGGTGTGGCGGTGGTAGTGTTGATCGGGAACAGGGCTGGCACGGTATCAGGGTGAAGATCAAGAGCAACGTTCTTGTGGGTGGCTATGTGGTAGTGAATGTGGACAAGAACGTGTCGGATAGAGGGGATGAACCAATTTTTTATCTGGTTGCCATGAACACATATCGGGAGGACGCACAGTGGGACATGTGGTACGAGAGGTCAGGAGGAAGTGCGCTCCATGGGTGGTTGTTGTGGTTGATGGGTGGCCCGCATATGTCTTTCGTGAGGGGGGAGAACAGTGACGCGGGGAGGGGAGGATCGAGAAAGCCTGACAGCTGTATTTATACAGCTTCAGGCTTCTATATATCTCTCCCTTCCACGATTGCATAGGCAAGGGAGGTTGTAGGCTTTTGGGGTGGAGGCGCGTGCGCCCTCCGCCTGTTTTGTATGTTTGAAAAGTGGGAGGTTCGTGCCTTCGGCCCCTGACTCTACGCGCCTTCGGCGCTCAGAGAGTTTATAATACTGAATGCGACACAAGGGGTGGCTGCGGATGCAGCCACCCCTTGTGTCGCATTCAGTATTATAAAGGGTGAGGTACACTCTATACCTAAAATGGTTGAGGAGACCCGTGCCTTCGGCGCTCAGAGAGTTTATAAACATGAGACATCCCGAATTTTAAGGTCGGGTTTGTAAAAAGACACCTCCTGAGCGAGACTGAAGGAAAAACAGACCACCATTCAGTCAATCCAGGAGGTGTTGTTTATGTCATCTCAGTATCTCACACCGCTTGAGGAGCCACAAGTTCCAGCATATCCCCCTGCCGAGATGGCGCAGGGATTGTACACTGCTCTGGCTCACTTTCTGGCTCCCTTGCTCATGCAAGCCGATAGCCGCATGGACAAACGACTGGTGCGCACGATGGTGCAGACCGTGGCGGTGATCTTGACCTTCCGTGATCGCGTCAATGGCTTGCTCCTTTCGGAAATGGGCGGCTATCTCGAGACGCCCGACAAAGCTCCGGCAGGAACCAAACGCCTGTCTCGGCTGCTGCATTGTCGCAAATGGTCGGCTGAACTGATCCGCTCGTATCTGTGGCATCGAGCCAGCCAACGTCTCACAAGGTGGAAACAGATGGGAAGGGATGTGCTGGCGCTGTGGGATGAGAGTGCGTGGGAGAAGCCAGAAACTATCGCCTCGGACGACCTTGCCCCGGTGCGCTCGAGTAAGGGCGCTCGACTCACCCATATCAAGAAAGGTTACTACACCCCGCCCCGTGGCCCCATCTTTGTGCCGGGCCTCCATTGGTTGGCCGTGGTCCTGGTCGGCAGCGAGCAGCAAGACGACCCGCCTGAACTAGCCAGCATGCGGTGGTGGACCAGCCGTGGGGCGCGCGCTTCCTTCAAACGCGATGAACAAGCCAAACTGTTACTGCAAGGCGTTCTGCTCTGGGGACGCGAGGTGATGCATGTCTTTGATCAAGGCTTCGCCAGCAGTTTCTGGCTGGGTCTGTTGCTGGCGTTCTCGTTGCGCTTTGTGCTGCGCTGGAAAAAAGATTACCAGCTCGTGGATGCCCAGGGTCAGCGACGTGCAGCCTGGAAAATCACCCGCGGCAAACGAGGATGGCAAGAACGCTGGGTGTGGGATTGCCGTCGTCACCAGTGGGTCATGGGCAGTGTTCTCGCTTGTGCGGTGAGGCATCCCGACCATCCTGAGCAGCCGTTGTGGTTGGTCGTGGCCCGGCGCAAAGGTGGCTTGCCCTGGTATCTGCTCACCGCCGAGTCCATCACCACCGCGGAAGATGCCTGGCGGATTATGTTTGCCTATGCGCGTCGCTGGCAGATCGAACTGACCTGGAAAGAAAACAAGAGCGAATTGGGCTTCCAAAGCCCGCGGCTCTGGGAGTGGGAGACGCGAGAAAAACTGCTGCTGTTGGCGGCGCTGGCCTACGCCTTTCTGCTGAGCCTGCTGGCGCCGTTTTACGAACTCTTACGCCGCTGGCTGTTGCGGCACTACTGTCATCGCACAGGCCGTCATGCCCGGCAAGCACACCAGCCGTTTGCACGGCTGCGCCTGGCCTTGAGTCGGTTGTGGCAACGGATCCCTGCGCGCTGGGAGGAGGTAGCTGGCCGGCCCCGGCCCCAGCCTCGCGTCCAGATCATTATGCTCTGAGGCGGTGTGGAGGTTCCCCACGTGACGAGAGACGCTCTGGTCGGCATCGGCTGACCATGTGGGCGTGTGTCCGGTGTTCATCGGGTACAACACGTCTTGCCAACAGAGGATGCGAATGCGTGCGAAAAGAGCATACCCCTAGGCCCTGTGGAAGCCGCTGGGATGCTGTGGGAGTGGAAAGTCGGTTGACCAGCTCCTTTCTCTTTTTCCGTTTTTTGGCACAGTGGTGCTTTTCAGCGAGCCAAACGGGGAAAGCACGTTGTTCTGCAAGAGAAGAGAAGCGAGCAGTTCTCCTTCAAAAATGGAGAACTGCTCGCTTCTTTCACAAGTTCATCCCTAAAATTTGGGATGTCTCATGTTTATAAGAGGTTGAGAGAGGTCGAGAAGGCGGCAATGGCCTGGGTTTTATATATTGGGGTGTTTCTGACATACAATTGTAACAATTTGGCTTTATGCTAGTTGGTAATGGATGTCGGTATCATAGGGCGAAGGAAGAGGTGGGGTATTCTGGTACAAGGGTGCCATTCATTTTTTTGCAAAAAGAACCGCGACAAAAAAAAGAAACGTACACGTAGGTTCGGCCCTTGCGGCCGATTGCCGCGCAGCGGCCCGTGCCCGAGCGCGCATGTTCCACCAAAGAGGATATCATTCCTTGCGCGCGCCAATCAAGGCAAACGCGTGCCATCCATTGGTTCATCCTTTCCTGGGAACGCTCATGTGTTGAAAAAAACGTCTGCGCCCGACTACGGGGCCGCTTTGCGGCAAAGCCCGAGCAAGCCCGGCACCTACGACGTGCTTCTCGTTACAAGGGCAGAATTATATTATGTATCATATGCCGCAACAATTACAGCCGTCTCAAAAGAGGCGCCGATCACAGACGGGGATCAATGTCGGCTATCTGCTGTTATCGTTTCCATTGGGCATCGCCTATTTTATCCTGCTCGTCGTCGGCATTGGCTTCACCGTGCTCGATCTGCTCCTGATTGGTATTCCGCTGCTAATCTTTATTATGGCTCTACTCTGGAAGATCGCCGCCTTTGAGCGGCAGCTGGCCATGAACTGGCTGGGCGTGGAGATCGCGCCGATGGCCGCTCCCTTTCCGGCCGATGCTGGCAGGATACAACGCGCCCTGATCCATCTCAAACGGACCGTAACCTGGAAAAGCTTATTCTATCTCTTTCTCAAATTTCCCTTTGGCATTACCGCCTTCTGTCTGACCATCGTCTGTCTCTGCTTCTGCCTGGTACTCAGCATAGTCGCGAGCGTGCTGGGACTACTGGCCGCGCCCTTTGTGTATCTCTATATGGTTGTGGCTTCCAGCAGTCCACTAGACGGAAGGTCCGTCGGTCGCTATATCAAGGCCACGCTGACGCTTGGGGGAGGCATCGTCTTTCCTTTGATTATTATGGACTTTCTGGCCGCGCTCTGGGGCCAGTTTGCCCAGGCGATGCTGGGCATGAATCAGAATGCTCTGCGCCTGGCGGAAGCCACGGCCATAGCCGAACGCGAACGGCAAAAAGCGGAGCAGGCAGAGCAGAGCAGGCGCGAACTGATCATGAATGTCTCTCATGATCTACGTACACCAGTGGCCAGCATTCGTGGGCACCTGGAATCCCTGCTCCTGAGTAGCGAGGAACAGACGCTACAGCCCGCCATGCTGCGCGATTATCTGCGGATCGCGCACCGGGAGACCCTACGCCTGGGCACCCTGGTGGAGGATCTATTATCGCTGGCGCGTAATGATAGCCAGGAGCTACGTCTTCAGATCGGCATCGTCGATGCCAGACAGGTGGTCGAGGAGGTATACCAGGTGATGATGCCCCTGGCCCGGCGCGAACGCCAGATCAGCCTGGTACGCGCAGTGCCGCCCCAATTACCGGCCATCTACGCGGATCGTCAGCGTCTGATCCAGGTTATGCTCAACCTGGTGCGTAACGCCGTCACCTATACACCAGACGGTGGTATCGTCGCAATCTCCCTACAGCAGACCGAGGCGCAATACCTTACCCTGAGCGTCTCTGATACCGGTATCGGCATCGCGGCACAAGATCTCCCGCATATTTTTGAGCGCTTCTACCGTACCGACAGTTCCCGAACACGCAGTTCCGGTGGCTTTGGCCTCGGCCTGGCTATTGTTCAGGATTTCGTCCAGGCCATGGGCGGCACCATCTCGGTTGAAAGTACCCCCAATGTCGGCAGCACCTTTCATCTTCATCTCAAGGTTGCTCACGAAACCACAAACAGGTCTTAGAATTTATCAGGTTCTCTGACTTTTTGAGATATTTTTGAGGCCCGGGCGGCAAATTTTGAGACAGCCTTGACACCTTTAGTTGTATCTTAGAGGAGGATATACAAAGGCAACAGAGGATCAGCTATACCAGAAGGGGTGAGCGCATGCAGAAAATCGAGCGCATTCCGCAGATGGAAACGGGCCACGAAAATAAGTGGCAATACTATATATATGATGCATTGATCGCTGTGGCTGGTTCGCTCATCGTCACCGGCCTGATCTACTTTTCTCATCTCTACCCGCATATCTCTGACATCGTCATCATCCATTTGATCTTGATTATGACGCTGGCCATCTGGCGCAGCCGCTATGCAGCCATCGTTGCTGCCATTACAGCCTTTCTCTCATTTGACTACTTCCTGGTTCCCCCGCTCTACACACTGACAATCGCGGACCCGGTCCAGTGGGTAGCCCTGTTTATATTCCTGTTTACAGCCATCGTCACCAGCTGGCTGGCTGGCGCGGTCAGGCAAAGTGCCGAAGAGGCCAGAAAGAACGCGCACGAGCTACGCATCCTGTACGAGCTGATGCGCGTCTGCAATAACACCAATAACCTTGATGAGCAGCTCGATATTATCGTGTTATCAACGTTGCGTGTCTTCTCCTCTCTGGGAATAACCGAGTGTGTCCTGCTGATGCCAGACCAGGCGGGAAAGCTCAGGGTACGCGCTGATGCCCCTATCCGCGTCGATGAGTTTCAACCAACATCTGAGGAGATGGGACACGCGGCACAGGTCTATCGCAGTGGGAAACATACCACCATTAAAGATGTAAACGTGCCACATTCGCAGGTTCATTACATCCCCTTGAAGTCTGACTCTCACGTCTTCTGTGTCCTCTATCTGCGCGTCCTCAATGGGGTCTCCTGGCTAGAAAATGAGGAAGGATTAAACAGCGCTCTGCGCAACGCCTACCCACCGGCCGAGTTTTTCCGCACCTATCTCGACCAGATCTCCTCGCTGATCGAACGCTCATTCTTACGCGAAAAGCTCGCATCATAAATATTGCAGGCGGCCGCCTGTAGTCTGCCTGGGCTTTCGCACCTGCGGTGCTCAGGAGTTTATTTTGAGTTGGTGCATGGGTGCGCGAATGCACACCCATGCACCAACTCAAAATAAATTAGCGCGGCCGCGCGCGTGGGGGCGCTCATGTCCCCTGTGCAACGAGGGAGGAGACGCATTCTAATATGCTGAGCTCCGCAGGTGCGAAGCGGCAGGTGCTTACACGACGAAGCGATAGCCAACGCCCCAGACCGTCATGATCTTTTCGCCGAGGGGTCCCAGTTTTTTGCGCAGGCGGGTGATGTGGGTATCAACGGTACGGTCGAAACCATCATAATCATAGCCCCATAATTCCTGTAGCAGGAACTCACGGCTAAAGGCGCGCCCAGGATTCTTGCTCAGCAGTACCAGGAGATCATATTCTTTGGGGGTAAGATCTAGTGGCCGATTCTCCAGCGTGACGGTGTGCTCCGCCAGGGAGATATAGAGGGGGCCACGCACAATAGGAGGCGGAGTAATGGACGAGGACCGGGCGAATGGGTCCGGCCGCGAAGACGCGGAGGAGCTTTGCGTGTCCACAGGAGTTTGCGCGTCCAGATCGATGCGCCGCAGCATGGCACGTACCCGAGCCGTTAGCTCACGTACGCTGAATGGCTTGCTGATATAGTCGTCAGCACCCACCTCCAGGCCGAGAATACGATCGACCTCATCGGTACGAGCGGTAAGCATAATAATCGGAAGCAGATGCTTCTGCCGAATCGTCCGGCAGACGGTCAGGCCATCGAGCTTTGGGAGCATCCAATCCAGAATAACCAGGTTTAACGACAGCTGTTCGACCAGGCGCAGGGCGGCCTCACCATCAAAAGCCTGGTAGACCTGGTACCCCTGAGATTCCAGCTCTTTGCGAATCAGATTACAGATATCAATCTCGTCTTCCACAACGAGTATGCTGGCCATAGTTTGATCCTCTAATATGGTAAACCCATCCCTAAGTACTCCTGTCAAAGTGTACACCAAACAAAAAGACAAATCCAGCCCGGATTCCTGGGCTGGAAGTACACTTATAGACAACAATATACATTTTTTATCTATATACTTTGTATACCAAAAATATATAAATAGCGTCCTATACGTGAGGGGATACCTGTGACTCAGAATACCAGCGCCAATGAGAAAGTCAAAGGAGAAACATCTATGAGCACAACGACTATCATCTTATGGATCGGCACAGCGATCATGACACTGGGATTGCTTGCATTTCTTGGTCTCACGCTCAAAGCGCCAACGGAGAATCGGTCATTCTTCACCATTACTTCCCTGATCGCCTTAATCGCGGCAACGGCCTACTTCGCGATGGTCACCGGATACGGAAGCATCGTGGTGGGGGGGCGTACCTTCTACTTCGCGCGCTACATAGACTGGGTCTTCACCACACCCCTGCTGCTACTGGATCTCTCATTGCTGGCGCTGCCGACGCTCAGCGGCAACTGGAATCGGATCGGAACCATGATCGCGGCGGACGTATACATGATTATCACGGGCCTGGTCGCGGGACTCATTAACAGCAATTTCAAATATGTCTGGTTCATCGCCAGCGCCATCGCCTTTATCGTCGTCCTGTACAACCTCCTTGGCTATCTGTTCCCGTTGGCGGCCGCGCGAGGAGGAGAGGTTAAGCAGCTATTCAACACGCTGTCCATTCTAACCGCCGTGCTATGGATCTGTTATCCGATCGTGTGGTTACTGGGGACCGAAGGCATCCGTTTGTTCTCATTGCCCCTTGAAGTTGGTTTGTTCGCCATCCTCGATATACTGGCAAAAGTTGGCTTTGGTTTTGTGCTCCTCACGAGCGGGGTCGTCCTTGGTCGCGAGGCCGCACGCAGACGTGCCATACCAGCTATGTAATAGTTATGTAGCGTGTCTGAGACTCTTGATCATCACCTGCGGCATGTCTGAGCTTTCGCGCCTGCGGTGCTCACGGGTCAGTTTTGTGTTGGTGGGGTGCGCGAATGCGCACCCCACCAACACAAAATAGTAAGGCGGCCGCGCGTGTGGATGCGCTCACGTGCCTCCACGATGACAGAAGTCAGACACATTCAGAAAGCACAGGTAGAAAGAACGAGGGTGAGCAATGCCTTATGCCAGAGCACGGTACAGCCGAGCGTGCCATTTCTCCACAGCGCACAGGAATAAAGAGGTGGGTTGAAGAGCGCCTCTTCCCCGAAGCGCGGGAACGTTATAAGGAGCTTGATTGGGAGCGCGCCGCACAGTTATTACGCGATCGCAGCGTCACCTATCCCGACTATTTTCTGGTACCGCACCATGGACTGGTGGATGGCTATATGTCGGCCTGCCAGGCCTTTAGCTGGGAGCTGATCGAGCATATTTTCGGCATTCGACGTGTACGTCCTCGCGTGCTCACGCTGGCCCGTCAGCTGCGGCCACAGCGCATCATTGATCTCGGCAGTGGAACCGGGCTCACGAGTATTGAGCTGCTGCGCTCTCTGCCAGGAAGCCAACTGATTCTGCTCGATCTATCACCGTATCAGCTGGTAGCCGCCGAACAGCAGGTGCGCTACGCGGGTGTAGGGACGCGTACACGGCTGATGCATGCCAGAGCGGAAGAGACAGGATTAGCGGACGGCACGGCAGACCTGGTCATGGCATCACTCCTTTTTCACGAATTGCCCTGCCTTGAAGCGCGGCTGGTGATGCGCGAAGCCCATAGGCTGCTTGCACCAAACGGTCATCTCCTGCTCTTTGACGCTATTCAGGAGGTCACCCCCTGGCGCGCGGTCAACAACATCCTGACCACACTGCTGGCGACCCTGATGCACGAGATATACTGGCACGAATATATGAGTCAACCGTTATGGGAATTGTGCCAAGAAGAACAATTCATCCGGGTCAGGCGCACCTTGCTCTTCGCGTTCCCATGGATCTACCAGGTAGTGCTGGCCACCCGAGCATAAAATCATAGCACTTTATCCAGCACATAACCAGAGCGTTCGCGAAAAGGGGATAGAGCAGGATCATTGCAGGACCGCATGCACCACAATCTGTGGAGACTGCGGAAACGCGGGTATCCAGTTGTTATCGCAGGTCACCAGATTGAGATAGGTGCCGCTGCCATCGCCGAAAATAGCTGTCGCGGGCGTCTGGTTGGCCGCATAGCTACGCACCGTCATCACGATAAAATGCTGCACAACACCGGTTTGATTGACAACCAGGATGGTATCCCCCTTACGCAGGCTGGTCAGCTTATTAAACGCGCCCGGCGTACCATCCGGCTGGCTGGCATAGCCATCAATGACCGCGCTCCCCATATCCCCCGGCCGAGGACCATTCATGAACCAGCCCACACCACCGGCTCCATGGAGCGCGGGCACATCGACATGGTTGTTCATGTTTAGACCAACAGCCTCAATCGGCGCATCGACTTTAATGGCGGGAATCTGTAGATGCGCGCCGGTATCTGGATGTGGTGACGATAAAATCGGATCAAGGGTCGGGCTGGGAGTGGGTTGCACCATATTGGAGCTACTATCGAGGGAAGATTTATTGTTATTGCTCGTCTGAATTAATAGCCGGGCGGTCTCATGATCAAAGTTGGTAGAGATCTGATCACCACCATTATCGACCTTGCGGTGTTGTGTAGAATGAGCACTATCCGGCGTAAACACAATATCTGGATGGGTGATGCGATACTCCAGCATCGAAAGAGAACAGACCTGGCACAGCCCCCAGCCTGAAATGACTCCGCCTACCAGCAATAGTAAAACCAGGGCAAATAATATATTCGTCTTCGCATATGGCGTAGTATTGGATGATCGGAACGCCCTGAAAAGCCGTTGCATGGAATATTCTCTCCTCTCGAATGGCATCCTGACCATCTAGCAGGTCATACCCTTCACCGCAAGGCGAAACAGGGGATAGACCAGGCACAGCCAGAGATGCCAGCCATATAGAGATTAATATGAAAAATCAGCACCAGCGAGTTCGTACAGCGCTACCTACGCGATGCGCTGTGTATACACAACCAGGCGCTCTGAGGTCTGGTTCTCCGCGGGTACCCATACACCAGCGCAGGTAATCAGATTCAAAAACGTCCCATCCTGGCGGCCAAATATCAGCTTTATCGGAGCCTGCGTGGGCTTATAATTGGAGACCTGAATAACCTTAAAGCGCGCCTTATCACCATTTTTTGCCTGGACGGTAACGATATCGCCACGATGCAGCTTCTTCAGATCCCAGAACACAGCCGGTGCCCCGCCAGTACGATCCAGATGCCCATCAATGACCGCGGTCCCCTTCTGACCGGGCAGTGGACCCTCTTTATACCAGCCCACGCCGGTCCACTGGTTGCGCGTTGGCACATCCATATACCCTTCAGACGTCTTACCAACGGTCTCAATGGGAGCGTTCACCTTGATAGCCGGGATAATCAAACGCCCCCCCGACGAAACATCGACGCCAGTCATCAAATCAGGCGTCGCAGGCTTCATAGCGGGCATCTTTATCGTCTGCTGCTGATTTGCCGTTTTCTGCGAGGAAAGGATACTACTCCAGACCCACCCCCCCAAAGCAATACTCAGCAGAACAAAGAGGATAGCTACAAAAAACCAGACACGCTGCCTTGTATGCATCATTTACAACTCCTTTCCAAGAGCATGCACCAGAATAACCTTATAGCACGACACATCATCACCCCCGGCAAGCCAGGAGTGATGATGATAAACAGATCCTATTGACAGCTGGGATGATCGGGGAGGCCAGTAGAGCCAATACGCTCGCGCCCATCGTTTCCCTGACCTCCCCATATCTATCCCTGAACAACTCGAGTATCACTTTGATCCTAGCGTCTCAAGCGAGGATCTGGATCAGATCCTGTCAGAGGCAGGCGAGGATATCCAGCCGCACCGGCAGCACCAAAGGCGGCCTGGTGAACGAAGTGGTGATTCTCCTGCTGATGATGATGATGCTGTTTCTTCACACAGATCGTATACATTACTGTATTATTGTCGGTGTTAACATCGCTATCACCGTCTAAGTCTACAGTCGCGGTATCGGTCAGTGTTGGAACGGCATCATTGGTCAGCCGGCCCGTGATCGTAATCACCGGCAAGGTCTGGCCAGGCATGAGCGGAGCGCTACCCGTAAAGCTAGCATCGATCACTGAAGGACTGTTGTGGTCACTCACATTAAAGTGCCAATTCTTGCCCTCTACGTGAATGTTATTGAGACCGATCGGAATAACATCGTTAACCATAATGATGGATGGATCGTCTACACTGGCGGAGTCAGACACATTCGAGACGGCGATAAAGAAGGTTACATCATCACCTACGCGGAAGTGATCTCCACCCAGGCTGCTCTTCACGATTTGCAGATCTGGACACTTCTGCTCAGTTGGTCCACATGAGACACCGGGGCCACCTGGGCCACCGGGGCCACCTGGATAGCTCGGGCCACCTGGGCCACTGGCAACAGGTGTCACGTTAACAGTGACATAGCTGGCACTGTGAGCAGGATTCTGATAATCAGATGAGCTGGCAACCACCGTGTTGGTAAATGTCGGGCCAACAGCACCAGTTAGATTACCGCTGATCGTCAGTGGCGGCAATACGGTACCAGGAGCCACGGGATATGTACCAACATAGGTAGCCAGAATCGCAGTCGGGCTGGTAGCGTTCGAGACACTTACCTGCCACTGGGGGCCACCATTAGCCGTGATATGATCAAACCCTACAGGAATCAGATCGAACAGCGTAATCGGCTGGGTCTCTGGACCCGCGGCAGCATTATTACTGACGTTGATCACAAAGCTAAGTGGATCGCCAACAGAAAAGGTATCTGAAGTGCCCAGGTGAGACTGGGTGATATCCAGCGCGGGCGGAACTGGCGTTGGCGATGCAGTCACCGTGCCCGTTATAGCCGTCGGAGAACCCGCTACCGGAGTCTCTGTGCTCGTCACAGTTGGCGAACCCGCTACCGGAGTCTCTGTGCTCGTCACAGTTGGCGAACCCGCTACTGGAGTCTCTGTGCTCGTCACAGTTGGCGAACCCGCTACCGGAGTCTCTGTGCTCGTAGGAGTTGGAGATCCAACAGCTGGCGCAATCGTAACGCTGGAGGTAGCAGTATTGTTGCTGGTATCGGTATCACCAGGAACGATAAGACTCGCGGTATTGGCGTATGGGCTGGCAGCGGTCGCTGCTACTGTACCCGTAATCGTAATGGGCGGCAGCACTGTACCGGCTACAACCGGATAGGTACCACTATACATGGCAGTGATCGAGCATGGGCACATCGTTGAGCTCGACGAAACGGTCCAGTCGGAACCACCACTCGCGGTTACACCAGTCAGGCCCAGAGGAACCGTATCATCGACCTCGATGGGAGTCCCGGTTGCCACATCACTTGTACCAATCGAAGATACCGCCAGGGTGTAAGTTATCGTATCACCAACCGAAAAGCTACTGCCGGAGGCCACTTTGCTGATCGCAAAGTCGATACCTGTAGCCGCGGGAGCAACAGTTGGTGTTGAAGAGGTCTGGGCCACCTGTACAGGGGTACCACCGGTCACCGGGGAACCAGCGGCAGCCGCTGAAGTAGGCGCTGCCCCAGGTGTCGACACCGCAGTTGGAGTGTCGTCCCGCATGTTCGCAACCGTGGTCTGAACGCTGGCCGCGTTATTCGTCAGATTGGTATCTCCAAACTCAGATACCACAATACTGGCCGCCTGTGCTCTGACGAGATTGCCAGTATGAATGGCACCAGGGGTGGCGGTAACCGAGATACTCGGCAACACATGTCCGGGGAGGATCGGTAATGCTCCAGTATAGGTTGCCGAAATGACCGGACCACTGGACACAAACGACCAACCACCAGCGGATGCCGCGGAAGCGTTGACAAAGCCAGCCGGCAACGTAATCAATGCCGTCGGAGCAGCCATGGCGCTACTCGCGTTTGCCAGGTTGACAATGCTGGCCGTAAAAGTTACGGGCTGACCAATCTTCGATACCGCCGAGCTCTGTGAGATACTCACGCCCAGGTCGGGACCCATAGCTGCCGAGCCTTGCTTCTTTATAATTTGAGGCCGTGCGGTCCTCAGATGAGGCATGATTAAGGAATGGACGATGCCTCTACCATGAGAATAACCAGCGGCTTTGACGCCAGCCAGCAAGCCGGCGCCTATAGAAAGCTGACTACCTAAAAGTAGTAAGCAAAGAAGGACAGCTCGAATTAACGAGATTGGTGTTAGAGTCTTTCTAACACGATGAGGTTGATGCATCACTAAGAAACCCTTCTTCCACTATACTAATTTACCAAAGAAAGTGATGACTAGCACGAATTCACATATACCCTATTACACTGCCATCTATACCTATAAAGCAGCTACCCATCATGCTAGGTTCAAATCAAGTATACAGACAGCCTCCAAAAAATAATTGGAGCCTGAAATAACAAAAAATATGAGATAAAGGGAAAGGATTACTTGGTAGAGAAGGTATCCATACGTTCATATAGATGAAGTAATAATTGTTATCTGGAGGTGCTTCTATGTCGGAGACAACGGATATCTTGATCAGCGTAGCAGAGCAGGAGTTCGCGCAAGCCAAACAATCAGAGGATCAGCGGGCGAGCATCACGGGATTGGTAGTAGTTGTAGCCTCGGCCATCCAGGGGGGACTAACCCAGACGGGTCTGACGAAGAGCGCCCTTCCACTCACCCTGATGCTGATCGCGATTGGAGCCTTTGGCATGCTGGCCAGCATCAAGCTCTATGAACGCTTCCGACGCCACGTCCGGCTCAAATTCAAGATCCGCCAGCGCCTGGAAGAGCTCTATCCCGACACCAAACTACAATCACTGCTAGACCTCACGCGCCAGGAACAACAAAAAGACTTCCCCTTCTTAAGAAGCGTGCGCCTCTACCTGATCTGGGTCTGGCTGCACTCCTTCATCGTCATCCTGGGCATCATCTACACCATCATCGCCCTTCTCCATTAACCACTACATGGAGCAAATGTCTATATACGCATATTCATACTCAATTTTTTAACAAAGCCTCGCTATGCCTTGACACCCAACAATCCAGGTGGTATATTTCCCCTGCCACGAAAAGTGAGAATGATTATCATTATTAGGGTAACCTAATTTAGGGGAGCCTGATAGAGATGGGGGTCTGTATATGAGAGAGAAGCTGAACGCCAATGCCCAGGCGGTGTTAGAGATGGTGCGTGCGGCCCACAATCATCCTACGGCCTCGGAGGTGTATGATGCCGTCAAGCAGGTTCGTCCACAGATCGGGCTGGCGAGTGTGTATCGCATCCTCCATCATCTGGTTGAACAGGACTATATTAAAGAGCTCAGGCATAGCGATGACACCTGCCGCTATGATGGCCACGTGTCGCGGCACGATCACGCGATCTGCACCGAATGCGGTGCCTTGCTGGATGTGCCGATAGATATTCCTCTGACACAGGAAATGCTGGAGCAAGCGGCCAGGGCAACCGGCATCGTGTTGAGCTCCCACGAGTTGCGTCTCTATGGCCTCTGTCCGGCGTGTAGTAAAAAACCGGAGGCGGTCCAATAGGTCCGCATTCTTTCATCCTTGTTCGTGTATAAGAAGGTACATCCGTTCAGATAGATGACAAAGTAAGTAGCGCAGTCAGCAATATAAGGAGACTGTTTAATGGTGCAAGAGAAACAGAACGCAGAGCGACCGGAAGTGCAGATAGAGCAACAGACCGAGAAGGTCACAGTTCGTCAGGAGATTGCTGCTATTGTTAGCGCCCTGCGCAATAATGACGATACCTCACACGATTTCTTGCTGCGTGTAGTGCAGCCTGGCCTGGCGGGATTGATGGACGGCTCAGTATCGACGCTCGCACCTATCTTCGCTACTGCTTTCGCGACGCATAATCCTTTTACCGCGTTCCTGGTCGGTATGGCCTCGGCGACCGGCGCGGGCATCAGCATGGCCTTTTCAGAGGGCCTGTCGGACGATGGTACGTTGACCGGCCGTGGGAGTCCGGTGGTGCGTGGTAGTATTACCGGTATCATGACCTTCTTCGGTGGCGCGCTCCACACCCTGCCTTTCCTGGTGAGCAATATCCAACTGGCTCTGACACTGGCCTATGTGGTGGTGGCCGTTGAACTGGTGCTGATCGCCGCCATTCGCCATCGCTACTTCAGGACACAATGGCTCAAATCGATCATTCAGGTCGTGGGTAGCGGCGTTCTGGTCTTTATCGCGGCTATGATCTTTGGTAATGCCTGAGCGCCAGAAGATGCCAAAAAGGCCAATATATGATAGCATAGGAACGGGGATGAGCATACATCCCCATTTTTTATTGTTCTATCGTATGCAGTCAAAAGTATTCAATCGAAACTGCTTGTAGTATGGGCTGCGTGTTACACATAATAATACCTTATACTGATAGAGGAGGTACCAATTAGATGGCACGCGAACTCACAGTACCAGCACCAAAGTTTACCATTCCGTCATTGATCGGGGCGGTGGCTGGCGGGGCAGCAACCATTCCTATGACTCTTTTCATGCTAACCATGCATAAAGTCCTTCCACGCTGGCAAAAGGATGCTTTACCACCCGAGAAAATTACGGCAGAGGCGACTGAACGGGCCAATGTCTCGGTAGACAAACCGCAACTGCTGGGAGGCACCCTGGTGGCTCACCTGGGCTACGGTGCTAGCATGGGATCCCTCTATATGACCTTTGCCCGCAGGTGGGCTCTCCCTCCCGCGCTCAAAGGAGGCCTCTTTGGCCTGGGTGTCTGGGCGGGGAGCTATATGGGCTGGCTACCGGCGGCAGATTTCGCGGCTGCTGGCACTAACGAGCCAAAACAACGTAATATTCTTATGATTATAGCTCATCTTATCTGGGGCGGAGTTACTGGCGTGCTGGCCGATCAGCTTCTACGCCAGTTGGGGGATGAAAACTAGCTTTTCCAGCTTTTCAAGCCTACAATTATTTTACATAATGTAAAACTCCTTAACCGTGAAAGACGTACTATAATAGAGGAAGAGTAATTGATAGGCCAATACTACAAATTTTAAAGGAAAGAGTGCATTTGCTATGAACCTGAACGTGGCGAACAATACCCTTTACCTCAGTATTGAGTTGCCTTACCTCATCATCATCGTGGTTATTATCATTATTATTTCTTTACTGCGCCGCCGATGATGAACGCGATAAAGAGAAGATGGAACGTGTGACACACCTCCGTCTTCTTTTTATATAGCGAGGGACCGGCGAGATCCCTTCTTGATGGCGAAGAAGAAAGAGATAATATAACCACCTCGACAACCATCTGTCTACTAACAGGCAGATGGTTGGTGGCGTGCTGTTTTTTTCCTGGGCACTGGTGATGGCTCCCAGGCGGCTTCTCCTATCAAATGAGAGGCGGGGCACTTGTTCAGATTGACCTCAGCAGTGCAATAAAATACAATACATTACGGTATAGATCATGAATGCTATAGACAACAGGTGTTCAGTTTGATTGCCTGTGCTTATGATAATAAGGAGGACAGATGCGCATTCGTAAAGCGGTATTGCCAGTGGCCGGACTCGGCACACGGGTACTCCCCGCTACCAAAGTTGTTCCCAAAGAGCTTTTACCGATCGTCGATAAGCCAACAGTGCAATATATCGTAGAGGAAGCGGTGCAGGCGGGTATCGAGGAAATTATTTTTGTGACGAGCCGCAGTAAGCGCGCCATAGAAGATCACTTCGATACCTTTCCAGAGCTAGAGCTAGCGCTGGAGCGCAAGGGGAAAGAGAAAGAACTGGCTGCGGTACGCCACATTCAGGAGATGGCTAAATACGTGTCGGTACGCCAGGCGGAGCCGCTGGGTCTGGGACACGCGGTACTGTGCGCGAAAGAGGCGGTTGGCGATGAGCCATTCGTAGTAATGCTGGGCGATGAGATCTTCGCGCCCGAGACCCCTTGTCTGCCACGCCTGATCGAGATCTACGAAAAGTATCAGACAACGGTGCTGTCCCTCTTCTCGACGCCACGCGAGCTGATCCCTTCTTATGGCATCGCCTCGGTCGAGGAAAAAGAGCAGTACATCTACCAGGTCAATGACCTGGTGGAGAAGCCTTCAGTTGAAGATGCACCGTCCGACCTGGCGGTGGCGGGTCGTTACGTACTAACCCCGGATATCTTCGCCATCCTTGAGCAGACCAGACCCGGTCGCGGCGGCGAGATTCAGCTGACGGATGCGCTGCTTGAGCAGGCGCGCGCCGGTCGCTGCTATGGGCTGCACTACACAGGCAACCGCTACGATATGGGCACGCCACTGGGCCTCCTGACGACCTCAATCGCCTGGGCCCTGCGCAATCCAGACATCGCCCCCGCCCTGCGCGACTACATGCAGCAAGCATTGAAAGAACAATAATTAAGGAGTTGGTGCAACACAGGAGGTGCGAATGCACCTCCTGTGTTGCACCAACTCCTTAAAAACTGGGCGGCCGCGCAGCGGACGCGAGTGCGGGGCCGCTCAAGCCTCCGAACGATAGAAACATCAGGACAGGTGGATAATGACCTGCTGACGGCCGGTAACAGTAGCAGGTACGCTGGGAGAATCCATGGGCTCACCGTTGAGCAGGAATTGCTGGATGGTGGTGCCCGTTCCCTGGATCTGAATATCCAGCATCATTGAGCGGTATGGCAAATAGTGAAGCTCAACACGATCAAGACCGCTGGGGAGTAAGGGCTGAAAGCTAACCCCCTCGACGCTGAAGCGCATACCCAGCAGGACCATAAAGATCATGCGCAGGTAGCCGCTGGCGCTCCAGGTCTGGCGCGAACACGATCTCCATTCGCTGATCTGCTCACCCATCACCTCATTATGCTGCCCCTCCTGCACCCCACCATAGATGGAGCCGGTGATCGGGTGATAGATTTCGGCGAACTGGCTATCGCGATAGGCCTTGCCAGCCAGGTTGCGCAATTCATGCTCGAATAGATCAAAGCGACCTTGCTCAGCCGCCGCCTGAGCCCAGAAAGCCTGAATATGCGGCCAGACCACCCCACAGTGGCGACCAAAACGCATACCTTCCGCGTCCCTGTAACGCTCAAACTGCGGCCAGACACAGGGGATGCCATGCTCCGTCAGATATTGCTGATTCAGAACTGAGGCCGCCTGTTCAGGATCAGCGATGCCGAACAGGAGCACAAAGGCATGTCCCATCCCCTCCTGGTGCTCACACTTCCCAAACTCATCTACGTAGTAGAGATAGCTACCACTTTCCGCGTTCCAGAAATGGATCTGGATAGCCTCCTTCAAGGACGCCGCCTTCTGCTCCCAGGACGGATCAACGGGACGCTGCAGTTCATCGGCCATCGGACTTAAGAGACGATAGGCCGCGTAGTAGAGGCAGTTGGTTGAGAGCGCGTGCATCGGGATGCCGAAGCCTGGCGTCGATGCCAGTTGGGGATTGTTCTTAACCCAGGCAAGGATCCCGCTCGATCCCCGGGTACGCGCATAGAAGTCGTCATAGGCCGCTATGCCATCCCCATAGCAGGCCGGACCGCGAAAAAGATTGTAGCGGGAATCAAACTCGCTGGCCTCAAAGTAAGCCAGCGAATTGCGTACCACCTCAAAGGCCAGAGCCAGAAACTCTTTATCACCGGTCCATAAATACTGATACCAGGCCCCTAGCGTCCAGGAGATGGCGTCCCAGTACTGGCCGCCGATCCGCACCGCATCCCCTTCACGTTTGAGGACCGACAGCAACGTATTATAGGTCACCTGGGGAAAGAGCAGACCAGCTCCATTCCAGGTATTGATCGCGGTATCGCGTGTCCAGGGGGTATTGTAATCAAGACCGGCCAGCAGAGATAGCTCTGGCTGCTCCAATAAACCATCTTTGAAAGGAACGATATTACCGGCGATATCGCCGATAGCGATGCGGAACGCGCTATCCAGAACGCGATTCCCCGAACGGAAACTGGTCGCGGGCCACTGGATGGCTCGCGTATCACGAACTACATCTGTCATACGAGAATCGTATCAACTTTCCAGTCATATATAGACAGGCGAACATTAGAAAAAATCGAGGGCGGAACGCACCAGCACCTCAACGGCGATCGGCAGCGCATCCTCATCAACGTTGAAGCGGGGATGATGATGAGGGTAGCGCGCGCCTTTCTCGTCATTATTGGCGCCCACGATAAAGTAGCAGCCCGGGGCGGCATTCAGGAAGTAGGCCATATCGTCGGCGCCGGTCGTCAGGATCTCTTCACCAACATCGACGAACTCCTGGCCCACGGTGGCGACCGCTGCCCCCTGTACCATCTGTGTCATGGCGGCATTGTTAACGCATGGTGGACAACCATCAAAGACATTCACCGTGCAGGAGCCACCCATGGCAGTAGCGACGCCGTTGGCGACCTCCTCAATGCGCCGCGTCAGATAGGCGCGATGCTCTTCCGCAAAAGCGCGCAAGGTACCACCCAGCTCAGCCTTTTCGGGAATGATATTAAAGGCGGTCCCGGCATTGAAGGTGCCGATGGTGATCACAGCCGGACTAAACGGCGAGGTCTCGCGGCTGATCAGGGTCTGCAACGCCGTAATCACCTGAGCCGCGATCATGATCGGGTCCACCGTGCCATGGGGCATACCGCCATGGCCGCCCCTGCCATGCACGGTCAGGGTCAGCTTATCCGCGCTAGCAAAGACCGTACCGGCCCGCACGCCCACGCGCCCGACCTTATAGGTACTGATCAGGTGCAGACCGATCACGCCGTCGACATCATCCATCACGCCCGCCTCAACCATGGGTTTGGCTCCACCAACAACCTCTTCAGCGGGCTGGAAAATAAACTTGATGTTGCCTTTCAGCTCGGATCGGCGGCGGCTCAAGATATCAGCAACCGTGAGCCCGATGGAGGTATGACCATCGTGGCCGCAAGCATGCATCTTGCCATCGACCTGCGAGCGATAATCAACGTCAGTCTGCTCATAGATAGGCAGGGCATCCATATCGGCGCGAATGGCCAGCGTCCGGGCCTCGGGACCCGCGGCACCGCCGCGCAAGAGGCCCACCACGCCAGTCTTCGCGATTCCTGTCTGCACCTCAAATCCCAGGGCGCGCAGGCGCTGCTCCACGATACCGGAGGTACGCACCTCCTCAAACGCCGTTTCTGGATGCTCATGGAGATCGCGCCGCATCGCCACCAGATCCGGCACGCGCTCATCGATCTCCAATTTCAAGCTATCGGGTTGGGATACCTGCTGCATATAAACCTTCTTCCTTCCTGATCCATGCTCGCATCCAGTTTCTTTCCCCTTAAGAGGAGGATATGACGACGCCAGCGATATTAAAAACAAGATTCAGATAGATTCTACGGGAATTTTATATTATCATCGTAACATACGAAACGGGGAAATTCCTAGAACAAGCTGATTTTACGAGAATGCGTCTTACTCTCATGCTGACCGCCTGCGGCCTGCCTGAGGTTCCGCACCTACGGTACTCACGAGTCCGTTTTGAGTTGGTGCATCGGGTGCGCGGATGCGCACCCGATGCACCAACTCAAAAAACCAGTGCGGCCGCGCAGCGGATGCGCGTGTGGGGGCGCTCACATGCCCCAGAGAGACGGGAGTAAGACCCATTCTGAGCCTTTACTACAGCTCACACGGGAGTACACATGGATACAAAGACGATACTACAGAAAGAGGAAGAACGCTGGCAGGCGGTAATAGAGCGCGACAATCACGCGGACGGCACCTTCGTCTATGGGGTACGCTCCACGGGCATCTATTGCAAGCCGTCCTGCCCATCACGCAAACCATTGCGCGCAAACGTGCTGTTCTTTAGCGGCACACAGGCGGCCGAGGCGGCCGGCTATCGTCCCTGCCTGCGTTGTCGGCCGCAGGGTCAGGCAGCCCAGGACACAACCAATGAGGAGATTATTCAACGCATGTGTACTTATATCGAAGGACATCTGGAGGAGCGCCTGACGCTGGCACAGCTCAGCCAGCAGGTCCACCTCAGTCCGTTTTACCTGCAGCGCATCTTCAAGCAGGCCACAGGCATCACACCGCGCCAATATGTAGAGTCGCTGCGGCTCACACAGCTCAAGAGCCGCTTACGCGATGGAGAGGAGATCACCTCGGCCCTCTATGACGTCGGCTATGGTTCGGTCAGTCGGCTATACGAGCGCGTTCCGACCCACCTGGGCATGACACCCAGCACCTATCGTCGCGGCGGCCTGGGCATGCAGATCGCCTACACCATCGTTGATAGTCCATTGGGACGTCTGCTGGTCGGCGCCACCGAAAAAGGCGTCTGCGCCGTCAGCCTGGGAGATCAAGACGAGGAACTGGAACAGCAGCTGCGCAAAGAGTATCCCGCCGCCGAGATTCAGCAGGACAACAACCAGCTCACTGGATGGGTCAATGAGCTCCTGCAGTATTTGCAGGGGGAACACAACTGGTCCCAGTTGAATCTACCCATTGATATCCAGGCCACCGCCTTTCAGTGGCGCGTCTGGAACGTTCTGCGCACCATACCACAGGGAGAGACACGTTCATACGCCGAGGTTGCCAGTAGTCTAGGAGATAAGAAGAAGGCGCGCGCGGTCGCCAACGCCTGTGCTACCAATCCAGTAGCATTAATCATACCCTGCCACCGTGTAGTAAGAGAAGACGGCGCCGCAGGGGGATACCGCTGGGGCATCGAGCGCAAACGCCGTCTGCTCGCGCAAGAGAAAGCTGAATCATAGATAAATTTCTATATAAAGCATAAAAATTTTTATTCAGACATAATCAGCGCGGATGGAACATCTTTCCATCATTGACGAAGGTGAAATCCTGGCTACCGACATGGACAATCAGATTGATTTTTCCCTGCTGGTTGACCACGTTCCCGGTGACGGGAATGAGATCCTGGCCAGAACCATCAAGAACAGGGCCGTTGAAGATACGAGTTTTCGAAGTATCGCCACCCGGGATCTCTATAACTTGAATATGTCCGTGGAGATTAATAAACATAAAGTGGGTGGGGTGATCCTTGCTATCGTTATGACCGACGACCGCATCGATTTGTGAGGTGCGCGGATAACCATAGGTCATATCTTGTTGAAAGCCCTGCCACCATGAAACCAGTGATGTGAGACCAAACAGAAGTACCACGGCAACGATCATGCCAACAATCAAAGTTGGTACAAAGCGACGTGGCTGTTTGCCCGGTTTTCCGTTGTTGCGACCACGATTGCGACCGCGATCAGGATCATCCGGGTAAACATCTACCGTCCTGGATGGACGAACAGCACTGGAAGCAGCACTGCCTTGCTGCCGTGTGGTATATACGCCTTTGGTTTTAGTAGTATTGCCACTCGAACGACGACGTTGGATAGAAGAGGTGTTCTGGTTTTGCAGGACCAGAGGATCATCTATTGTCTCGTATGGCTTGTAGCGACGGGCGCTACTGGGCATACGCGTCACGTAGAGATCGTCACGATCATCCACATCGTAATAGGCAGGCTGCTGGCGGGTATAAGTCGTTCCCATTACGATTTCCTCCTTCTAGCTAGATTTTTTAGAACATTTGTTCTCATGCATAAGTATAACAGAATAGATTTTCTCGTCAAGCGGTGGGATAAAACAACTCACGCTTTGGGGAACCTGGTAGGACAAGATGATATGCGGTAGATACCATATATGGCCCAGGTGAGGACTATCCTGTCTGCCTATAGCAGGTCTTAATAATAGCGCAAAAGCATAAAAGAAGCAAATATATCCCCCATAAGTCAGATGGTACTAGTACACGAGCGTAGCTCTCAAGCTCCCCTACCGTGGTTGAGGTTAAAATAGAGGTAGGTTTTGTGTCCCTGGCACTTGATTCGAGCGCCGCGGGCGCTCGAATCAAGTGCCAGGGACACAAAACACAATTACAAAAAAGCAATTACAGTGGAACTGTGGAATTAGCAGCCACGCGCCGGGCGCGTGGCTGCTAATTCCACAGTTCCACTGTAAAAAACGCGTGTTGAGCGCTGCAGGCGCGTAGTGTCAGGGGCCGAAGGCACAAACGTACACCATTACAAATAAAGCAAAGGGAAGAAAAAATAGGAGAGATAAAGGAGAGATGCCCCAAGATGGATCCACTATCTTTATTATCCTCGCAAAGCCGTTTTTCCCTACTAGAAGAGAAATCAGGGACATCTCTGTCTTTAGTGTAGCACGACCTAGAAGTGAGCAAAATAAATGCGACATTCCTCAATCTAAGCGCTACGCCTGCGAAAAACCTGCCAGCATCCACCCCCCAACAGGTTTCACGTGAAACCTCTGCAACAATGGAAAGATTGCAGGGCACATAAAAGGTCAGTGCGCATGGGCGCTCATAAAGCACCGACCTTTTATAGTTTCTGGTGCTTACATACCAGTATCGACCAGCATTAGGCAGAGATAAAGGAAACGCCAGGACCGGGCCTGAACTCGAAGTTGGTCACCTGCGAATAGTTTGGACCCCAGTTCATACTACTGACCAGCACATGCCCATTGCTCATCACCATCTCTACAACCCCCACGTGGCCCAATGCCTGGGCGCCCTGTACACCGGGCTGTAAATCCATAATAGCTCCCACTGTTGGTTGGGATGACACATGCCAGTGAAACTCCAGCGCCCGATTCTGCCACTGCCAGGCATTAGAGTTCGTAGTCCAGGGCACATAAAAGCCATGCAGTTGAAAGTAGCGCTGACTGGCCCACCACGTACACTGACCATAGGCAAATGGATTAACATTCCCTTTCACAGCCATCAGCCCCACAGAGACAACGGGTGGATTTCCACCGACAACTCCATGTCCCTGAATGCAAATATGCTGATTTATAAAAATCAGATTGGGATTGGGCAGATGGTTATAAGCAGCCAACCGCTGCCACGTTGTAGCATGTGTAGCAGCTATCCCACCCAGGGTATCACCACCGCGCACCACATATGTCTGATCGCCTTTTGCGCAGGGCGCCTGAGCCAGCGCGCTAAATAAAGCCGGCGCAAAAGCAGTGCTCAACCAGACCAGTCCCATAACAGTCACTACCGCTACATGGGCAGCAATAATACTCGTCGCACGATGCTGATTCAAATACGTCCAGATACGCTGATGTTTCTTAAGAGCTAACAAGTGGACTTCTCCTCTTCTTCACAAAACGACACAGGCCCAGTTACCTGCTACCCTAAATAAATGTATGTTGATCTATATATTAGTGTAATTTCAGCGGATCGTCATGAAATAGGTTGAAACATAGGAAAAAAGGGAGATATAGATTGCAGAATGTTGAGAACTTTCTTAATAAAAATTTAAGGTAAAATAGACATAAAAAGAGACCGGATAAAATATCCGGCCTCTTTCTTTAGAATGTATCTGACTTCCGTCATGGCTACGCGGCCGCGCCAGTTTTTTATGTAGGTGCAGGGATGCGCATCCGTGCACCCCTGCACCTACATAAAAAGGATGTGTGAACACCGCAGGTACGAAATCTCAAGCACGCTGCAGGCGAGGGCCATAGGTGCGATGCACATTCTCAGTCAAAAACATTATCTGGCGCTAATGAAATGTACGCCAGCTCCAACAGAAAACTGAGATTTCGTCATCACGCCCACACCGTTCCAGTTCATCTGGCTAGCGGTGAAGCGTCCCTTACCATCAATGCTCTCAACCACGCCAACGTGCCCATACGAACCGGCACCCTGTATTCCAGGATCAAGCTGCATGATATCACCAACGTGAGGAGTCGAAGAAACATTCCAATGATACTGGCGAGCCCGCTGGGTCCACAGATAGGCATCCGAATTGGTCATCCAGGGAACGTAGATGCCAGTCAACTGATGATAGCGATTATCCGCCCACCACGTGCACTGCCCATACGGAAATATATTAGCCGTACCATGGGCAGCCTGGGAAACAGCCTTCACCGCCGGGGCAGCAGGTTTGGTAATGGTCGCGGAGGCTGGTTTAACGCCAGCTTTCACTGGAATACAGATCGTCTGGTTGACCAAAATAACATTTGCATTCGCCAATTTATTGTGAGCACTTAAAGCCTGCCAGGTCGTCTGATGACCTTTAGCAATAGAATCCAGGGTATCGCCCGCATGCACAATATACGTTTTGTCTCCATTGGCACAGGTAGTTGCCGCAAAGGCACTGTGAGCATCGGCAAAGAGTGCACCGCCAGACAACGTAAAAGCAAAAGCTCCTAACATGGCAACCTGTCTTATGGCAGTCCTGACAAGCTGATGATTGCGCTGAGGCCGCGGAATGCAAGATGTTCTCGACATAAAATATGGATCTCCTTTAGCTACGATTTCCAGACACCAATATAGTGATCCAGAAATATTGACTGGTTATATTGATATTAGCGCATCCATAAATGGAATGCTATGAAATGCTATGAAACATAGGAGAAAAGTAATAAACATAATGGAATATCAAGAAGCACCATTCACCAAAAAGTCGCATAAATTGAATACATGATCTATACGCAAAAAGTATTTAGGGTAGAGTAAAGCACAAAGCTCATCATAGGAAGTGGACAAACTCATCAGGATTTTAAAGGATGGGCTTTTTGGGGACAGGAGAAGCGTCAAAAAAAATTATTGCAGGCTTCAGAAAAAGCCGTCAAAAAAGGGTTGACGGAACCCGAAGAACATGCTATATTATTGCCACGCGCCAAGATAGCTCAGTCGGTAGAGCATAGCACTGAAAATGCTAGTGTCGACGGTTCGATTCCGTCTCTTGGCACCCTTTCATTTTTGGCACCCGCGCCCATCAGCCTGTGAGGCTGATGGGCGCGGTTTTACTTTTGGCTAATTGTGGCTTTTAGCGCCAAAACTGACGCCAAAACATAAATTCTTCCCCTTATATTTAGGACTCTTCATCGCTCATCCTTCTGATGAAGGATGAGCGATGAAGAGTCAGGTTAATTTTAACCTCAGCGTGCTCCGTTGTTACGGATTGACCCCTAACCCCTGTGGGCCAGCTCCAACGGGAACGGTAGCGATCACCGTATTGGTTGTGCCATCAATGACTGAGACTGTATTATTAGTGTTACTTGCTCCGTAAATACTATTTGTTAAAGGATTAGCTCCTATGCCAATTGGTCGAGCCCCGATGGGAACGGTGGCGATCACCGTATTAGTTGTGCCATCAATGACTGAGATGGTGACATCGAATAGATTTGGCACGTAAATGCGGTTTGTGCGAACATTTACCCCTACCCCAACTGGCCAAGACCCAACAGGAACGGTGGCGATCACTGTATTGGTCGTGCCATCAATGACTGAGACATTGTTATTGACCTGGTTCCCCACATAAATGCGGTTTGTACTAGCATTTACATCTACTCCGTGTGGCTGAACTCCGACAGGAATAGTGGTGATCACCGTATTGGTCGTGCCATCAATGACTGAAACATTGTTACTGAATCGGTTTGTCACATAGATGCGGTTCGTGTTAGTATTTACCGCCACCTCATCTGGGTTAGACCCAACAGGAATAGTGGCGATCACTGTATTGGTCAAACCATCAATAACTGAGGTAGTGTTACTGGCTTGATTTGCGACGTAAATACAGTTTGTGCTAGCATTCACCCCTACTCCCCATGGATTAGACCCGACAGGAACGGTAGCGACCACCGTATTAGTTATGCCATCAATAACTGAAACTGTGTTGCTAGTGTCGTTTGCCACGTAAATGCGGTTAATACCAACATTCACTCCTACCATACCTGGAAAAGTCCCAACAGGAATGGTGGTTACTACTGTGTTAGTCGTGCCATCAATAACCGAAACAGTGTTATCATCTCCGTTGGCCACGTAAATGCGAGAGCCATGAGATCCCGGTGGGCCACTTGGACCTGATGGACCACTTGGACCTTGCGGGCCTGTAGCACCACTTGGGCCGCTGGGGCCTTGTGGACCAGCGGGACCTTGCAAACCAGTGGGACCTTGCGGGCCTGTAGCACCACTTGGGCCGCCGGGGCCTTGTGGACCAGTGGGACCGACTGGGCCGACATCACCCTGGGGTCCTTGTGGACCTGTCGGGCCGGTATTACCCTGTGGACCAGTGGGACCGACTGGGCCGATATCACCCTGTGGGCCGGTGGCGCCTGGCAGGCCAGTAGGTCCTTGTGGGCCTTGGGGTCCCTGCGGGCCAGTGGGACCTTGCGGGCCTGTAGCACCACTTGGACCGCCGGGGCCTTGTAGACCAGGGGGACCGACTGGGCCGACATCACCCTGGGGTCCTTGTGGACCTGTCGGGCCGGTATTACCCTGTGGACCAGTGGGACCGACTGGGCCGATATCACCCTGTGGGCCGGTGGCGCCTGGCAGGCCAGTAGGTCCTTGTGGGCCTTGGGGTCCCTGCGGGCCAGTGGGACCTTGCGGGCCTGTAGCACCACTTGGACCGCCGGGGCCTTGTGGACCAGGGGGACCGACTGGGCCGACATCACCCTGGGGTCCTTGTGGACCTGTCGGGCCGGTATTACCCTGTGGGCCAGTGGCGCCTTGCGGGCCAGTAGGTCCTTGTGGGCCTTCGAGTCCCTCAACACCCTGAGGGCCTTGGGGTCCCTGCGGGCCAGTGTCACCCTGAGGTCCCTGTGGACCCGTGGGGCCTTGTGGGCCTGTAGGACCTTGCGGACCTGTAGCACCACTTGGGCCGCTGGGTCCTTGCAAACCGGTAGGGCCTTGTGGACCAGGGGCACCACTTGGACCACTGGGTCCTGTTGGCCCAACAGGCCCTTTTATTATGATAATTTTTTTGCAGGGATGCTTGCAATCATCACATCTGTCACAATGACTTTGTTCGTGATAGAAAACTTTGCTCATAGTGTGCTTGTCAGCAAACCTCTGATAGTCCCAAGCAAAGGGTCCACTTTTCTGTGAGAGCTGTCCTATTTGATCACCGTCTGGGTAAGCCGAAATCCAATCAGCATCTGGACCAGAGTGATCCGAATTAACATGAGTTTGATGAGAGCGAATCGAACTTTTATTAGCTTGATTAGAAAGATTCGGCTCAGCCCGTGTTGAATAAGAGTGATCCAAATCAACATGAGCGAACACCCCTACAAGCATACTGGCAGAAAACACCAGCACACAGAACAAGAGTGCCACGCCCAGCGTGTGAAATTTTCTCATGGGCGGTATTTCTTTCTCTTCTTTTTACGAATGGTTAAACAAGAGAGCGTGCACCTGTTTTCTTCGTAGGAGGAAATCAAGAGATCAAGCTATTAACTTAAGAAATGTCGGTAATTCTCGAGATAATACAGGCCGTCCCTTGTTCCCGCTACATCTCTTCCCTTATTATGAGAGGGCGCTCTAATTTAAGCATAGAAGTACGCATAATCTGTACATTCCTAATCAGGCATATATCTACGCTTCATGTAAATTTGCTCACTTAATGAGAGGCATATGCACATTTTATGAACCAGTGCGGCAATAAATCACTTCGTCAAAGGAACCGGAACTCCTGGGGAATAAGTGAAACTCCTCCAATCAAATGAGCAGATTTACAGCTGAGAATCATATTTTTGTGGTTCTTCGTCCTTTAGAGGGAAACTATGGCTTGATAGAACCAATAAGCAATCTCAAAACACTCTTTTTATTCCTCTACCTCATTTAAAAGATCTCCCAGCTTACTCATAGCATCCATCTGCATGGTCGGAAGCACATGAGAATAGGTATCCATCGTCATGCTAATTTGACTGTGGCCCAGGATCTCCTGGACAATCTTGGGATTGGTGCCTTGCTCTAAGAGGAGAGTGGCGGTGCTATGGCGAAGATCGTGGAAACGGATGTCTGGTAGCCCAGCCTTCTTTAAAAGCATCTTCAGTTGCACCAGGACATCATAGCCAGGATCTAGATGCTCGCCCATGGCTTTGCAGAAAACGAAGTCATTGTCATGCCAGAAGGGACCAGCTGCTTCTTTCCATTGCTGCTGTATAGCTTTGTGCTTCTTGAGCGCTTCAACAGCTGGAGCCGTTAGCACCAGGCTGCGGCGACTCTTCGCTGTTTTCGTCTCTGCCAGCTGATAACCCTGGCCAGTGGGCATGCGCACGAGCGCCTGGCGTATCCTTAATACTCCTGAAACCAGATCCACATCTTTCCACTTTAACCCCAGTAGCTCGCCTCGCCTCATTCCTGTTGAGAGAGCCAGGATAAAGAGCACTTCCTGGGGATGCCCTTTGGCCGCCTCCAACAACTTGCGCGCCTGCTCAGCTGATAGCGGCGTGATTTCCTTGCGCGTCACCCGTGGAGGAGACACCATCTTGCAGACGTTCCTTGAGACCAGGCCTAACCGTACTGCTTTGTCCAACGCTGTATGCAGCATTCCATGGATAGCAGCAACTGATTTGGGCTTCAAGCCGCTTTCTAACTTTTGCCTGTAGAGCCGGTCCAGGTGCTGAGGCGTAAGCTTCTGTAAAGTCAGCTTACCCAATGTGGGGACAAGATGCAGGCGCACAATAGCCTCATAACGTTCCCAGCTCCGAGGGCGAATAGTTTGCTTATGGGTCTCCAGCCATTCCTTTAAGTACTGCTCCAAAGTCTGTTGAGGGCCATTGATAATGGTTCCTTGATGCAGCTCCTGCTGCAGCTGTCTTAGTTTTTCATTCGCCTCCTTCTTGTTCTTGGCATAAACCCTTTTCCTCGTGCCATCTTCAAGCGTGACTCGGATCTCATATCTGCCATCTTTACGCAGAGATATAGATCCTTCGCCATGCCCCCGATGTCCACCACTTTTCTTCTCAGCCATTGTATTTGTCCTTTCTATATAAAAAAACCGCGCTGGAGATCAGCGCGGCCGGTGATAGGTCAAAATTTATAATTGCTGTTCACGATCTTGAAGCCAGGCTTTTAGAGCATCAGGCCTGACCATTCTCTTCCGGCCAAAGAGAACAACAGGAAGATTGGCCGTAAGGATCATTTGGTAGACCGTCCCGCGGCTAACGCCCAACGCCTGGGCAACCTGGGTAACGTTCATGAGCATAGGCTGTACAGAGGGTTTTTGAACTTGCTGCATAGACTCTTTACTCCTGTAGATTTTTTTGTCGCTCCGGTGGAAAACAAACCTGCGAAACCTGCGAGCCGCTCCACAGGCGGCTTCACATTGCAGGTTTGCCTTTTTTCAAACCTGCGGGAAACCTGCAAACCTGCGAGCCGCTCCACAGGCGGCTTCATATGAAATGAGGTCTTTTGAATGGATAAAATTGGGCTAGAAAAGGGTTAATTGCCCAGATGTCAGCGCCTTTTCGTGCTTTCTCTGAGCGCGGGTTGCTCTGGCATGGGCAATGTGATCAGCCAGGTCATAGCGCAGGTGGCACGCCTGGCACAGAGTTCGGAGATTTTCTCGCCGCACATCGTGCTTATCGTGTTTGTCCCCTGGTCGCCCATCAGCATATGGGGTTCCTAGATGCGCCACCGTCAAGATCACCTTCCCAGGGCGGCCGCTGGGTAGAGGCGCACCGTTTGGGATACCACACCATTCACAGCGCCAATCAGCGATCCGGCGAATGGTGCGCGAGACTTTCTTCCAATTCGCTGGATAGCGTTTGAGATCCATGGGCATAGTGGCACCTCATTGGAGAGAGTCAAGCGGTGGAGACGGTGGCGGATAACCCAGCGCGGCACGCGATGGGTAGCCCAGCTGAAGAATGTGTTCATCAGTGAGCGAGGCAATATTATACGGCCATTCATCGGGACCAGCTGCCTGGTGCAACGGCTGGATCTGCGCGATCTCGGCTTCAGTGCGAAAAGACACCTCCTCTTGAGAGAGATAGAGCGCTACGTTGACGCAGCGCGGCAGATTTACCGTGATGAACCCTTCGCCCCGTGGCGTCATCACGATCTGGAAATGCTGCAGCGGCTGGCCTGCCTCATCGACTGCTAGCCCCTGGAACACTTGCAGGTTTGCAGGTTTCGCAGGTTTGTTTTCCTCACGGTCAAGGTCATTTTTGAGAGGAATATCTCCACTCAAGCCGCCTCCCAGGCCTTCTAAAGGGGTATTGATATAAGAAATTTCCTCTTTTTGGGGAATAGCATCCTGCGAAACCTGCAAACCTGCAACGGACCAGTACACGGCTCCGCTCCGTGTATCCGCTCCAGCCTTAATCAAATGCAAGCCACTCTCGTCAAACTGCGTCCCAATACGGGCAGAGAGCGCTTTTCCTAGCTTGCGTTTAAAATCTCCTTTCTTGGTATCAGAGACCTCATCAGGTAGTGCGTTATAGAGGCTTGCCACACCAAGCCCTGTATCACCATCATCAAAAGACCCTGACTTGATATCCTTGGTCAGCGTGGACACCAGGACGGGTTGATCTCCATAGAAGTCGCGCCAGGTATGCAGGAAGACAGCCCATTGCTTCGCATCGTCATCGCCCTGCTCATACAGCTCATTGAGATTGCTCAAAAAGCCGTCAATCCAGCAATGCGCCAGAATGCCACCAATGGTATCCGCCCAGGGCTGAAAGCTGCCCATTTGCGGCACCGTTGCCTTTGGGCATCCAGCTGCATACCAGGCGCGCGCCAGTGTCAGCAGGGCCGCAATCAGCTCCCCACGATGCAGAGGAACCCATTCGTACAGATTGTGTTTGAAGTTGCCGCGCGTCCACGGCTTATCGGTGTGCGCGTCCATACGTATCCAGTAAGAGCGCCGCGGCAGATCACCGCCAATCTGGATGTTATTGCCCGTGGCCATCCAGGTGGCATGCTGGGCATAGACGCCATTTTTACTCTGTCCCAGGATACGCTCTTTCACCGTTGAGGAGGTCAAGGCCGCATCCAAGCTTGCCGCCTGGATTTTCGCTTTCACGTTATCGATGATGATAATCGTGGCGCCTTCTGACAGCGTAGATGCAATGCGCTTGCGCCATTCATCATCATCGTAGGGTGCAGTCATCATCTCCGCTTTACGGCCGGTAGCGATGAGTGCGACCGTCTCAGCCAGCAGGCTTTTCCCGGTGCCTGGTCGCGTAGCATCGATCAAGGCCAGGGGTACATGGCCATTGATCGACTGCCGAATAAGCGGCGTGAGCATCAGGCCGATCGCGTTGGCATGGCTGGCCTGATTTTCATACGGGAACTCACCAATGGCCTCGTCAATGAGCGCCTGAGCATTGATAATATCTTCTTCAGTGGGCTGCTCAGGAACAGGCGGGATCTTCAGCGATGCCAGCGGTACATACACCGACCTGGTTACCGCGTCGTACCCAGGGGTGTCGATCAACGTGCCATCCGGGCGAAAAATGGGGAACTCAATGATGCTGTCCAGGGGGGGAAACGGCCACTCACCCATCGTTAAGATGTCCTTGACCACATTGTCAGGTGGGGCAACATGGACCGGCCCCCTGGCCATCATCTTCACAAAGTTCATGCACCGGCCCAGGATGCCTTTGAGTGTGGCATCGGTAAGCGCATCAATGAATGGGGAGCCATCCTCTTTGCGCTGGATGCGCACCAGCTGGCCATGGCGTACATAAATCTGAGCTCGTGTCGTTTGCAGATGAGTTACCGCTTCCAGCGCTAATTCTCGCCAGGGGCGATTGGAAATGAGCACACCCGGCAACCCATCTACTTGCAACATCTGGGAGGCCTTCACCATGAAGGCCTCATCTGCAGCTTGCGCACTACTCATGTCACACTACTCCATAATGTTGGTTGCTGGCATTCCTCATGGATCTCTGTTGAGACCTTCCCCAGCTGATGCTCCTGGGTATAGGCTGCAATCCATTGCTGTGCCAGTTCTCTCGTATTCTCAATACTCTTATCTCTACCTGCTCCATGGTTGCGGCCGCCACAGATACAGGTACAGATAGGGGTGACGGCTTCATAACAGCGAGCATCACACCTGCCGACACATCCCTGAGAGTTGTAGACCGCAATCAAGGTGGTCATATTCCTCCTTTCCCACACAGATACCTACAGCATTTACAGCCTGGCATGCTGGTGATCTGGTGATAATGTGCTTTCGCGCGAAGAACACCCAGACACCGGCGGCAATAGCTCCAAGAATCTGGGCAGATGAGATGAAGTTTGTAGCGTTGACACTTTTTTCTAAGGGGGAAACGTACATAAAAAGTACGTATGTATATGAGATAAACCAGAAAAATGAAGGGATGCATTACTCATGCAAGAACGCGAATTGAAACCCTGCCCAGAATGCGGTAGTCAACGGATACTTGCCTCTTTCTTAAGTGCATCTACTGTAGGCGTGATGCCAAAGAACCCTCCCACGGCAAGAGAGGTTTTAAACAGTATGCCAACCACTTCACCGAAATGGTTCAGGAAATTGGCACTCAATAGGGTAAAAACATTAGACCGACCAGTGATTCCAGATACTCATCGTTCTAAACTTCAAGCCGTCGTCTGTGTCCAATGTGGCTACACAACACTCTATGCAATAAATCCGAATAACCTTACCAGGGAATAACATTCCTGTGCGTCTGCTGAAAACACGAAGAACGGCACTTTAGAAAAGTTGATCGCGATGATCAAAGTAGTTTGTACGGATATCAACCAAGGTTAGAGGAAATTTCTGCTTGTCCCGTTGGACTGCGCAGAAACTTCGGCACGCACGAGCACCGCCCTGGGCACGCTGCTCTTGTTCCCATTCCTCACATGCATGATACCGTTCTGGGAAATGCGTGCCCAGCCTCACCCATTCGCGAATGCCTTGACGTACACAGCGGCCGCCACAATTGTTATGAGAGAAACCAAGGGCATATAAGCGCGGTGGCTCTATCCCCCAATCCTGGCGGCACACATCAACAAATGGACGCACTTCAGCAGGCTCCCAGAGGAGTGGATAGTCAACTACGGCCGATGGGATGGCCTGAGCATAGGACTGTTTGACGCTGGCCAGGCGGCGCTTTTCCCAGCGATCGAGGCCGATGTAAACCACCGGTAACGAGGGCATGGCCTGGATAAACTGACGGAAGGGCTTCACCTTGAGTTCATAGCTACATGGGGCAGCCAGGTTACACGGTATCAGCTTTTTTTGAGCTGCCACCTCCAGTGGTGTGCGACCGTCGGTATACCAGTACAGCATGCCCTGCCAGCGCTGCATACAGTCATGGAGAAACCGATACAAATCTTCATCCTCATAAAGCGTATCGGCAAACCAGAGGAGTACCTGATCTCGTCCATAACGCTGGATCACACGCTCAGCTGCTACGGCGCTGGCCAGGCCACCAGAGAGCGACACGGAATAGGAAGCGCGAAGATGTGACGCAACCCCTTCATTGTTGCTCTTGTCTAAATGACACACGGTATACGTTTTATTCATTTCACTCACTCTCTGATTACAAGGGCATCGAACATCAGAGCGACTCTAGCACGCTATGAAATGCGCGACTTCGTCCGATGCATGGTTCGTCCGGTTTGCTCATCAACAACGTGATACTGATACATCCAGGGATTCCCGTTCATATCAGATCGCTCTTGCAGAGCGTTCGCAGCCTGGATCGCTTCTTTGTCTTTCTCCCAGGTTCCTTTCATAGATCCTGCCCCATCGACATTGCTATACAGAATTTTGTAAGGCATCGTTTGCTCCTTTCACTCACTTCTGCCAACTCACAAGGAAAGAAAAAGCCCTCATAGCAACTGCTATGAGGACCTTCTGACTAAAACCAGCGGCGGCGTGGCGGCGGCTCACTGCCTCTAGGAACATTCATGATTGCATCTTGCGCCTGGGCACAGACGACGCGCACATAGCGGCAGCCTGGCGTGTGGCACGATCCACAGCCATCACAGTAGGGTTCATCACATCCACAACACACGTTGGGATCGCGCTCCAGTGGTGATAACTCACCGGTTGACGGCGAACGATACAGATCAAGGATACTTTTAAACACGGGTCAGCTCCTTTCAAAGAGGAGGTAAAACTGTTCTGCTCAGTACGACTAAAAGGGGTGCTCATCGCGCTCGTCATCTTCATCGGTATCGGTGCTCTGTGCAATTGGGGTACCTGGTGCGGTGAGCATGGCATTCGCCATAGCATTCAGGACGGCGATCTGACCACGAGCGCGGTCAAGTGCCGTCTGCTGTGACTGTGGTGGCAGTGGCTGGCCAATCTGCTTACAGAGATGTTCCAGCTTGGGATAGGAGGAGAGCTGCAGGTAGCTCATGGCTCGCGCCATCAAATCTTCTCCGATGATGGTGATGTCATCCAGCTGATGGCGCTGGACGGCCTCCCTGAGTTTGCCTTCATCGAACTCCAGATTGTAGGAGAGGATGTACGTCCCTCGAATGGCCTGCCGTAGCTGGTTGAGTGCATCGGTGATCGGAATACCAGCTGTCTGAAGTTCTATCTGCTCGATGCCGGTGATTGTGGCTATTTGGCGGGATAGTGGTCGTGATGGCGTGACCAGTCGATCAAGAAGCGTTTCCCCATGAATACTCATCACCACCAGGCGAATAATTTCAGCATCCTCATACAAGCCGGTCGTATCCACTTCCAGAAAGGCCAGGTTCGGCAGAGCCTGAATCGCTTGTGCCCACTGGATACACTTCAGCGGCGGCAGGTGCGGGAGCGTACGCAGCTGTCGTTGAACATCGCGAACGGCCTCTTCGATCTGGTGAAGCTGCTGCATAATAGTACCGCGCCGCTGGAGCCTCGCTTGCAGATCATCTATCTGACGAACCGGCCCCAACCCTCGCTCCTGATTGAGTAACGCGATCAAAGACTGCGGAATACAAGCGTCTGTTGTCATGAAACATCCTCTTTTCTCTTGCTGTGTCAGCAGGATAAAATGTCAGGCCTTTTCGGCTGGTCGTAACGAAAAGGCCTGCTCTACAAAAAAAGCCCTTCCCGCAACTGCGGTGAAGGCAATAGTTGTCATGAGGCATCTAATCCAGAATCGCCTCAATCATGAAATTGGCAAACAGGTAGATGCCGATCCCGATCAATACCAGAAAGGCGCAAAAACTCAGGATGGCCCAGGCGCCAGGAGTTGGTGTCTGTTGCATAAATGCGGAAAACATCCACACGCACACCATCACATCACAGACAAACACCATGAATTGGCGGAGGTTCATACGCATAGCAGTCACTCCATTTCAAAACAATGCTTCAAGGAGCATCACCTGGTGCTCGCCAGTGTGTTCGGAAGAAAGGCCATGAGCAACGCTCTCATACAACCGGATCATAGCCTCATCGATCGTGAGCGCATCAACACCGTAGACGATTCCATCCTTGCAGGTCACAATCGCCTGGACCTCAAAGGAGAAACGACGGATACGAGGAGCTTCCCCTGTCAGAGCTTGGATTTCATCCGCATACCAGGCATTGCGCTCAGGATAAACCTCACAGCGGGTCGCTTCAGCTTCCCATTGAACACAAAGTTTCGATGCTTCCCGCTTCCGGTGACAGAAATTGATGGCATCGGCATAAGTGGGAAATGAGATGAGGCCCGTTGTATGGCGGGGGCCTAGCGCAGTGGGTATACCATGGCTATTTTCTGTCGACCAGAAGAGTTCAGTGAAAGAGGTCAACTCCTGACCATCTTTGCTCGTCAGAACAGGATAAAAACGCTGGTGAATTTCAACAATTGCCATGTGATAGTTATCAGGAAGTAGTTCACGTTTACGCATGGATCGTTCCTTTCTGGGAGACACAGGCACGACAGAAGTAGACAAAAATGACGGCCCCTTTGAGGAACCGTCGGTAGCGTTGACAAGGTTTGAGCTGAAGACAGCTCTGGCAGATATCCATCGCGTGATATCCTTTCAGGCAAACTAAGCAACAGAGTGTGTATCCATCTCCTGATCATCCTGCCAGGGAATACCCCAACGGGATGCCAGTTCTTGCGCGACCAGGTTGAAAGCAAAAGGACTGGAACCGCAGATCACCCACCAGCGAGACTGGTGCGCAGGGAAGCGAGTTCCAACTTCAGGATGATCTGTACCAGCCAGGAACATAACTTCCGTGCCATGGACATCGCGATAATGATATTGCGCAGGCAGATCGGGCAGGTTATAGGAGTGTTGAGCATCCAACTGGAAATGAAGAGACAACCCTAGCGGCTCCAGGGCGTTTGTCACCTCCTGGGGATCAGGGCAGGTCTGACAGAAACCATCAAAGGCAGGCGTTTGTTTCATAAGCATTCACCTCTAGACAATGGCCCTCAAAGCGTATTTGAGAGCCATTGTGAATATTCATGTGAACATACTTCAGCATATAGGGGACAACTCATCAGGGAAGAAATGGCGCTGCGGGTGGTAGCGCGGGAAATGTACCGCATAGCGGTTGCGAGCGCGGTGGACATCAAGGGGAATGGTCGGATCAATGATGCCCGGCCCTTGGGGCGTCAGCACTGGTTGTCCTAACTGGAAATCATGCAATCGCGCACCCAACTGGACCTTCACCAGATCGTAAATCACTTTGCGATGGCAGCGCTCATACTGCTGACAGCCGCACAATAAGATCAACGTCAAACCTCGCTCCAACTGACGCACAAGCCAGGCAATACCTTGCTGCTTATGCGCCAACTGGATCGACTTCTTCGGATCAGCATGATTGACATTGCCTAACCAGCCACCTCGCCAGATGTAGCGCTGGCCCCAGTCCACTTCTAAAGACTGGCGTTGCCAAGTCGAAGACCAGGAACAATACGGCACCAGGCGCGTATCGATGATCACGGCGTACGGATTGACGCGCATCGCCCACTGCAGCTCGTGCAAGGTCCGTGTATCGGTATAGCCAAAAGTCGCTAGCGATCCTGTCATCTGACCTCCTCTCAGGAATGCGCCAGGCGCTGCACACGCCTGAGCGCCAGCTGCGCCCGAATGCGTTGCGCGTGATGTGGACACATGGACGAAGACCAGCGAGCGGGGTAGTGCTTCATGATGTGGCAGGATTGCCAGCACCAGGGGCAATGCACCATACGCCGGATCACTGGCCAGGAATACCAGATCAGTAAGGCGCTTTGCCCGAACATCACCAGGAAGAAGAGGATTGCCCAAAGGTAGATTATCATCATCGTGCCCACCTCCTCAGCTGCCGCGTTCGCACCAGGAAACAGAAGAGGCGCGCTGAAAAGAGCAGCGCATGGAACGAACAGAGGACGACCTGGTCATGATCATGAACGGGATGGCACATAAAACAGACCTGGTCAGATTGATAAGTGAGCGGAAGGGTGTTTTTCATAGCTACACCTGCCCTGCTCGCCAGCGAGCGACATCATCACACACCGCTTGGATATAGGCATGCTCGTCGTTGTGGTCTGCCGTCGGCGCGTACTTGGGAATGATCTTCGTGACCGTATCTAATCCCTGGTCGATATACACATGCTGCATTAGATTGAACCAATCTTCCGCGCCTAAGATCCAGGTCTCATAGGAGCGATAACCACCGCTTGGATCGCACGTCCACCCGGCGGTGCAACGGATATTGCCCAGGCTATGCGTCGTTGCCGCGACACCGCGCAAGCCAAATGAGCTTTCATGGTGGAAAAAAGCCAGGGCATACACGGGGTCAATGCCCGTTTCCTTGCCCAACTCATACAAACTAGACCCGAGGCCTTTCGCCGGGGAGCCAGCCTGCTCAAGGATCGTGTTCATAAACGCCGCGGTGACACTGGGTGGACCCACGAGACGATCCGACGTGAGCACCGTTGTTTGGGAAGGCAGTGGTGTAGATGTGACGGCTTTGGATGGCTGCAGCGAGCCTAAGGCGATATAGCCACCCACGGCCACAACCAGGAGAATTAGGAGAGTAGAACCAAAGGAACGCATGTGGACCTCCATTTCCACACAATAAATCCCATATGCCCGCCAAGTATGGTATACTCTCCGTGAGCATATGGGATTGTGAATGAACAAACGACCATCGCGGTTTCTCTGACGTTTGGCAAAATGGAACAGAGAACCGCGCTTTTTACTTTTGGGCGATCGACACATCCCAGAAGGGAAACTTTGATCGCCAGATTACCGCCAGGTGATTGAGATCGTTAAAGTGCAGCAGGATCAGCACAATCGCAACAACACCCAGAAGTACGATGAGCCAGCTAATCGTGTCCTTTTTATTGCCGATGGCCAGGAACACAAACAGGATAATAAAGATGCTGAGAGCACCAAGCAACAACGGTGACATCATGGATCCTTTCCGCAGGCAGGGCCTGCTTTGCATCGATAGGGAAAAGACACTATAGAGAGGTTATGAGGTTGCCTGAACTGGAAGATTCCCAACAGGCTTTCCTCGCGTGCGTTTGCCCAGCGCCTTGGCTCTCGTGAGGTAGCGCTGGCGCGTGGTGGGCGGAAGATGGGTATTGATGAGGGTCTGCGCTGATTTGACGCCACACATATACATCCCTAAGAGCACCTGGCTCCCCGTTTTGCTGAAGCGCTGGGCTTCCACATCGGAGATCTCCGCCGGAAGCTCGTACGGCTGGGCATAGTTCCCAGCGCGTAACGAGAGCACCGCCACCGGCAGGACCGTATTGTGCTCATAGCAGATCACCAGTGATGGTACATCCCTGGCGACGTGATAGCGCTTTTCATAGAACTGGAACGAGTTCTGGAGCATCACTGCTTTGTAGTGCTCACCGTTCATCACCAGCGTGTACACACGACCTTTCAGATGCGCCAGCGAGGTGACGGCATAGTTCTCACGCCTGGCCAGGAATAAACGGAGGATGTCCTTTTCTGTCATCTTCATGGTCGTGTGCCCTCCTTCCTCTTCTTAGCGGCGACCATATCCGCGTTCGTTTTTCTCGTCATCCTTGAGCGCCTTTTCCATCTTCTCAAGAATCGAGGTCATCACCATGCTCACGGCCTCTCCAATTTTCGTGGACAGGTCTTCCTGGATCTGGAGCGTGGACTTCATCATCTGCTCACGCAGCTCAGCGTTTTTATCTGCTTCCTCAATCGAGCGCTGCGCGTCTGCCAGTTCCCCGATCGCCGTCGCTCGTTTGCGAATGGATTCGATGTGCTTTTGCAGTGATCGGCCTTTGAACATCAGCACGGCGCTACAACCCAGGTCGGCCAGGGCAACCGCAATCACACGAATGACCATACTCAATTGCTCAATAGAACCCTGCGCGATCTGGTTGTTATGGGTGATCACCAGATAGAGACCAAAGGCAGATGAGGAATTCAAGATCAGCCAGATCAGCACCACCATCGCCGTTCGTCCGAAGTTTGGCTTCCCTGAAGATAACTCCGCAAAGGCACGCCCCATCGCCACAGTACAGGAAGCGATGACACCTTCAATCGTAAAGGCCAGGCCGTATGCGGGCACCATATCCATGGTGGGAGTAAAGAACTTGCCTAAATCAGAGCCAATCCAGGCCATCAAGAGGAACGGTCCAGCATAGCCAACCAGCTGTGTAAAGCCACCCAGGATACGCTCGCCGATATCCTTGTAGTCCTCATCGAATTCCGCCACCTTGTCGCGCATCTTCTCGATGGCGCTGCGCTGGTCTGGTGGCGGTGCTTCCCTCTCCCGCTGCGGTGGTGCTGCTGCCTGTGCAGTCCCGTTTGAACTGCCAGATGATCCATGCTCACTGCGCTGCCACCAGGTTTTGAGGCCATCAAAGATGCCTGGCTTTGGCGGTGCCGCAGGAGAGGATGGCGGTTGTGGTGGCGGCGTATTCGGCACCGCCTGGTGCCCATTCGCTTGACCGTGGGCGCGGCCATTTTGTTTCTGTAGGGGTTCGGTATCTGATGAAGGCGGCACTGGCGGCGGCGGTATCAGCGATCCTTCATACTCATTTAATGGCATGCATATTTCTCACTTTCATTTCGTGGATAGGCCACGTGATTTCGTGGAGGCGCGGCAGGATTAATGCTTTTTTGATCATTAATCCGCAGCTACAGACAAAGAAGAGGCGTAAATCGTGCTCGAACGCCCCATGACAAGCCCATGTGATCGCCACGGCTCCCCACGACATCACCACGCAGGTGTGGTGATTGGCAACGATTTACGCCTCCTACAGGTCGAATAAGGGTTAGATCTCCTCCTCTCTTTTGCCCTTGGCCTCCTTCTTCAAGCGCTTCTCTTCCTTGCGTAAAAAAGCCAGGTTCTCGCGCTGGAAGCGGCGCTTAATGCGGTCGATCTCAGGGTTAATGATGGCGGTGAGTCGGATGTACTGCTGGAGCAGATAGATACGGCCATCCTCCCGGGCTTTATGCGCCATATCTTCCAGGTCTTTGCTCAGTTTCTCCAGGTCTTCCAGGTCCTCTTCGCGCACGAACGTCGCCAGCTGAGCGGCATTTTTCACGGACAATTCATCAGCCATAGTAGAAAGGGTCTCCTTCATTGAAAATGACAAACCAAAGCGCAAATGCTAAGGCTCATGGCTGCTCACCCCACCGGAAAGCACGATGAGCAGAATATCAACCTTCGCATACAATTTCACAAGCGGCACAGCTACCCTCTATCTGCCCTCCTTTCCAGGTATCTGCCTGAGCTTGTATGAGACGGCCCCGCCGTCTGCTACCGTGAGCGCTACCACTGCTTTTCAACATATGGCGCTCTTCAACTCTCATTCACACACTGGACATAGGGCCTAAACGTCTCGATCCGTTCTATCCTGTCCCTTACCACTGTTAGAAGGTTAGACTTGCGTTTGGGCCTTCAGAGCCATTGATAAGGTTAGCTGGCGCAAGATTAGTTGTGTCGCCTCTTCACATGTCCCTAATGTGTTCAGTAGCGGCTTCTATAGGGAGCGGAACATACCCGCTTAGTCCACTTGTATAGGTACTGTCCAGTAATATTTCACTGGTACGATCCAATAATACACTGGTCCGTACCAAAAAGTCAATGCTGGTCCGTACCAAAATTCAAAGTTAGTTAAAATTAATGGTGATTTAATGGGGTGAGTATGTTACACTGTGATTAACCTGTGGTACATACCACAACAAATAAAGGAGCGTATGTATAGAAATGGCGAAAGAGAAGGACACAAAAATCGATGAGGTGGTAGCAGAACTACTGCATCGAATCGAACGAGGGATATACACTGCTGGCCAGCAACTTCCATCCGAGAGAGAACTAACCGAAGAATTAAATGTAAGTAGAGCAACAATTAGAGGTGCTTTGCAGAGGCTCCAGGCGGAAAATGCGATTGACATTGTACCGAGAGGTGGCGTTTTTATACGCACTCCCAGCGCAAAAGTTACTATCGGCCCGGCTTCACCACTCGCCTCGAAAGCGCCTGCACTGGAGTTAAAAAGGGCCGGTTCATTTATACGAGCAATGGAAGCTCAAGGCCGCCAAACACTTGTGCGCTTCATTGAGCCATCTTCTATCGTACCAGCTGATGATGACCTGGCGGAGAAAATGCAAATAACGCCAGATACAAAATTGCTTCGGCGCTACAGGGTCCACATCGTAGACAAGGTGCCATATCGTATTCTAGACAGCTACTACTTAGCATCCCTAGCGGGTGATCTGCTGGGTAAAGATGAAGGTTACACACCATTATTCAAATGGCTTCGAGAGCACACTGGGACTATTGCGGCCAAAGCGTTCGAAAAATTAGATATGCGCCCTCCAACTGCCGAAGAAGCTCATTTGCTGAACATTCCCAGGTCTCAGACAGTAACAGATATGGATCGCTGGGTATGGGCCAAGGACGGAACGCTGTTTGAATACTCTCATATTATCGCCAACGCGGCACTACACGAATATACCTATTCATATGATATTGATGAAGGAGCTAGTCGATGAATACGATAGATGAAGCTACAAAAAATCAGCTAGCCCACGAGGTGGCCATGCTCCTGGCAAAAAAACAGCGTCTCTCATTCGCATCAGATTTCCATGCATTCGCTGAGGGCCGCCAGCTGGTACTGGCCGGTGTGGCATTTGAGAACTTTTCAAAAGGTCCGAATACGAAAAGGAGCGACGGCGACGTCGTTGCCCATGCCCTGGTCATGGCTCTGGCAGGAGCCACGAATACTGGTGACATTGATGACTGGTTTCCAGATAAAGGAGAAACAGGAGTCAGATCCATTGAATATCTGCCGGACATCAGGCATCGGTTGATAGAGGCAAAAAACTTACTTATCAGCAATGTCGATGTCACCATCTTATGTGGTGAACAGCCGCGGATGAAAAAACGCATACCAGAAATGCAGCACAATATTGCCGACGGATTAGGAATAAGCCTTGACCAGGTGCATGTAAAAGTGAGCAGTATGGATGGCAGTGACGAAGTGGCACAGTTAAAAGGGATCGAGGCGCGCGTGATTGTGAGCCTCTGGGAAGGGCTTTAGGATGGAGATTCAGAAATGGGCAGAAGAGCAAGCGACATCACTGCTATCATCCTTAGGCAATCGCTGGCTCCATGTCCAGGGGGTTGTCGAGCAGGCCAAATGGGTAAGCGCAATTTTCAACGAAGAAGAGGATAAAAATCTCTTGATCGCTGCAGCTTACTTGCATGACATTGGTTATGCACCATCCCTACAAAAAACAGGCTTCCACCCAATAGATGGTGCCTGTTATTTACGCTCTTGCAATCAGTACAGGTTAGCATCATTAGTCGCCTACCATTCTGAGTCAACGTTCGAAGCAGAACTCAGAGGCATCTTACCAGAACTGAAAAAAATCCCTCGTGAGCATTCCCTTATTGCAGATGCCCTCACTTATTGCGATATGACCACCAACGGAGATGGTAAACAGGTTTCTTTCCAAGAAAGGTTAGATGACATATTTAGCCGATATGATCCTAACCACATTGTCTATAAAGCAATCAAAGCTGCAGCACCAGCATTGACGTTGGGAGTCAGGCATACGGAGCAAGCGCTTTATCAAAAAGGTTTAATTTCAAAAACTTGAGCTTAAAGAGAAGCTCATAGAAGTAACCTCTATGAGCTTCTCTTTAAGCTCCTATATTCTTTGGGTTAGTATTTACAGACGAAAAACCTGTCTTAATAAGCGAGGGTACAGATGCTCCAAGCCAAATAGCGGTAAAAGGTGTCACGCTCATATTACTTAATAAAGCTAGCGGAGGCACAATAATACTTATGCAAACATATACAACAAATTTACATAGAAAGAATCCGTCTCTTGTGAGGTCGAGGAATCTTTTTGCATTGACTGGTCGTTGTTCAACAGGGATTTTTTCTAGTTCTTTTACATCTGCATAAACCACCAGGCAACCACCAACAAGCCCGCCGAAAGCAACAGCAACTACTTGCCACGTATCAATCATCACTCTCAAACCTTTCATACTATACATTTATTTCGGATTTGTTATACTACTCGATTGGTAAATGCAGACAATAGACGGTTAAGAGTACTTTCTTTCTCTCCATAGTGCTTTCTGGTTGTGTAAACAGCACTGTTTAGATTTGAGTCATACGTTCTAACAACTTGATCTCTCAATTGGCCATTTATAATCTTACGGACGTCTTCCGATGAAATGCCAAGTTGATTTGCAACGCCATCGACAGTCCGCCAGTTATACTGGTCATCTTCGAGAGCATCTTTCACTTTTTCAATGTGATTAATATCCATGAATTCGTCTGACATTTAAGAACTCCTCAACTTTAAGGTCTTTAACCTACAAAGTGATCAATGGATTGCCACTATTTCTTAGTTCTTAAATATCGACGGTCGGCCTTGAAAATTACAGAGTATTTATAAAAATATCCATATTTTCAAATAAGCCTAGCACAACAGATTTAATTGTAAAACATAAGTTTCCGTATTCACTCAATAAGGTGCTTCATCCCACCTTAGTATATATGCTTTGTCCTGGTCCATAATATGAATCATAAATGTGCTGGTAAATGTTGTCACATTGCTTTTGATAGGCTTCATTGTTATAAGCTGCAGGCAACAAGTTATCTAGCAAGGTCTCAACAGTCAACTTGACAGCTGCCCGAGTTTGCTGTTTTTTACGCCAGTCAAGTACCAATTTCTCTTTCTTGAGGGTTTCCAGCAGGGTACGTGTGAGCTTTTTGACTTGAGCTTTTTCATCATCACTTAGCTTGACATCATCCTGGGTGAGCAAGTCAAAGACGGCCAGTTCTTCTTCGCTGAGCTGTTCGGCGATGTGGCGTTGATCTTCAACATTGAGATCCTCGGCGACGAAATTGAGGAGCTGCTGGTATAGGATATCAACGTTCATGCTGCCAGTGTTATATTCATCAATGAGGTGCTGGAATTTTTCCTGGTAGTTGATGCGGCTCTTATTAAGTTTGACCATGGTCTTCAGTTTGTTGTTGATAGAGCTGCGCAACTTCTCAACTTCAATATGCTTGTGGGCAGTCTCAAACTTCTGGCGCAGGGCGTCAAAATCGATACCGCTGAGATTGAGATAACGATCATCTTCGCTTTTAGCTTCCTGGATGATGTACTCGCGTGTCGCGATGGAACTCCCCACCAGGTCCTCCACTTCTTTCATCACAGCGCTAATATCGGCAGGGTTAGAGTCTAGTTTGATACGAGCTAACAAAACATTCAAGATATCAACCAGGGCAGCATAATCGTTGGCCATGGTATGCGGTAGTGTCGCTTTATAGAGCTTGATAACGTTTCTGGTGAGGGCAATAAAGCGTTGTTTGCTCTCGTCACTGGAGACCAATACATCTTCAGCATCTTTAAGTAGTTTGATGCGTTGAAATCCGTGGGAAGCGACAATAGCAAGAGGATCACAGCCCTGGTCATGACAAAACGCAATGAGCTCTGCAAGTGCTTGCTTGAGCTGCTCGACAAGTTCATCTTTATCCTGTACAGGCGTATCACCCTCTTGAACGCCACCACCGCTACCAGAGCCATAGATGGCCAGCGCCTTCTGGAGATTGCGAAAGACTCCAACATAATCAACTATCAAGCCATTAACTTTATCTTTGAAGACGCGGTTAGCGCGGGCAATGGTCTGCATCAGCGTATGGTTGCGCATGGGCTTGTCGAGATAAACGGTTGAGAGACTGGGAACGTCAAAGCCCGTCATCCACATAGCGCAAACAAAAACAATACGGAGGGAATTATCAGGATCCTTAAACTTCTGCTCCAGATTATCTCTGACCATGCGTTGACGATGAGGCAGGATATCCAGGCCTTTCTTCTTAAAATCCTCGATCTCGTTCTGTCCCTGGGAGACCACAACCGCCATATCCGTCTCATTCATATACGCGATCTGGTTGCTCAAAACTTTACGCTGGATATCGTCACTACAGTCGGTGAGCTGCTTCTGCAAGTTATCACGATAACGCCACCAGTGAGTCTGAACCTTGTCATACATACGAACCGCGGTCATTTTATCTATAGAGACGACCATAGCTTTGCCTTGCTGGCCACGCTCCATAAAGTGCCTGACGATATCTTGCGCGATCTTTTCCAGACGATCATTATTGGTGAAGAGATGATATTCACGACTGAATTCACGTTCCAAGCGTTTCTCCTGCTGCTCATCCAGACCAGCTGCTTCAATCACCTGCTCCATGTCATCATTAAAGGTAGCATTGACCAATTGCAATTCGGGGATACGGTTCTCGTAGTAGAGAGGTACGGTCACTCCATCCTCAATTGACTGGCGGAAGTTATAGACACTCACATAATCGCCAAAGACTTCACGTGTCTCCTCTTCTCCCTCGGCCATCAGTGGCGTACCAGTAAAACCAAGGAAGGCGGCTTTAGGCAAAGCGGTACGCATATTGCGGGCCAGGGTATCATACTGGCTGCGATGCGCTTCATCGGTGATGACGATAATATCGGAGCGCTGGGAGAGCTCAGGATAAGTCTCGCCCTGTTTCGTATTGAATTTCTGGATTAACGTGAAGACGGTACGATGGTCAGCACGCAGGAGTTGCTTCAGGTGCTCACCACTTTCAGCATGTACCTGGTCTTCTGGCTCTGTGAGAACTCCAGCACTGGCGAATGTCTTGTAGATCTGATTGTCCAGGTCTTCACGATCGGTCACAATCACAAAGGTCCAGTTACCGTCAATCTTACGTCTTACCTTCTCAGAGAAGAAGACCATAGAGAGGCTTTTACCGCTCCCCTGGGTATGCCAGAAGACACCGAGACGGCCCTGATTATGGCGGATGTCGCGCACAGCTCCAAGTGCGTTATTGACGCCCAGATATTGATGGTTCTTAGCGATAATTTTCCGGAGATCACCACTAGCATCAGAGAAGAGCGTGAAGTTCTCAACGAGATCCAGCAAGCGTATTGGATCGCAAGTACCACGGATTATCGTCTCCAGCGAAATCGCTCCCTCTTCATCCTCACTACTGACCTTTTTCCACTCAAAGAAATGCTCCCAGCTCGCAGTGATGCTACCAATACGGCTATAGGTGCCATTGGAGAGAATCAGGAGGGCGTTATACCAGAAGAGCTGTGGAATGGCGCTTTTATAGTCCCGTAAATTGTTATTATAGGCATCCTCAATGCGCTTATGTGAAGCCTTGAACTCGCAGAAGACCAATGGTAGACCATTAACAAAGCCAACCAGATCTGTGCGCCGCTTATAGATCTGGCCCGTAATCCACATCTGCGAGACCAGTAAGAAATCATTGTTTGATGGAGTTCCCCAATCGATGACACGTATTGTTTCCTCAACCTCTTCGTCATCATCATTGGTGACCGTGACCTTCACACCCTGCTTCAGCAACCGATAGATCTCATGATTAGCTTGAATAAGGCTCAGATCCGATCGCGAACACGTCAGCTCCTCAATTGCAAGCTCCAGTCCTGATGAAGAGGCACCCGGATTCAGCTTCTGTAAAGCCAGGCGCAATCGCGGAACCAGCACCACTTCAGCCATCGTCTCGCGCCCCAACGTTCCCTTCTCGCCCCACTTCTCCCTATACGCATTGACCGTCTCATATCCAAGCTCGTCAAACAATGCAATCGCTGGCTGCTCTACCAGCTGATCCTCTGAGTTCTCTCTCATCCTGCATGAATCCTTTCACACATTCTTACAGTTTTAACGTATTTGCAGTTTAGCGCTTAATCACTGGTATCAATTCATCAATGTTTTCTTTAAACTTATCGAAATTAAAGAGATGCTCTACATCCATATCTCCAGAAATAAGCTTGGGTAATAAAAGGTCACGTGTATGACGCAAATTTTCATTTTTCTTTAGAAGGTTTAACATTTGTTCGAATACTGGTGACAAAATAGAAACGAAGGTATTAATGGTTTCATCAAAAGGACTGACTACTCTTAATCGTTTAAATGTATCGACAATGATGGTATCAAAAACAGCACCATGTGCATTTTGTCTCAGCTGATCAATACAATTTCTGATATGCATAAACAAGAAATACTGAGGAAAACCTCCTTTACCTTGAAGAGCATAACATGATTGATTCATAGCCATATCAACAGCATTCAAAAATACTTTCCCTACTGTACCTCTCGCAGTAATAAATATAGTATTTTTGGGATACAGTTTACTTGAACAAGCATTTAAACCTAACGAAGTAATATTTTTTTCAGTTGTAAGGACAAACAAAGATGGGCTAGCATCTTTTGGGGTAAAAAATGGTATATCCCCATTCCAGTACTCTGGAATGGTTGTTTTAGGCGTACCTCCACTCAAAATATCTGCCATATCAGTGAAGTTTACTACTTTCCATCCTTCAGGAATCAGCCCAAGCTCTGATTCAATCATTTTAATTTTTTCATGCCCTGGAAAACGGTAATGTACAAACCATTCCTGGTACAATGATTGGGCAATTTCCTCTAATATAGCAATACGGCGCGTGTTGTTCTCAATCAAATCATCATAGGCTGAGAGGATGGAAGCTATTTTGCGTTGAACAATTAGATTAGGGGCAAATATTTCGACTTCTTTAATAGAATTAATATCTGCTCTTTGTCTACCTGAAGAACCAGACATACTTTTTTCTGCTGGCTTTCTAACAATATCAGACGTAGCTAAATAAAAAATATAGTCTGGATCCGAGATACCTTCTCTATGTCTCAATATTATAAATTCAGTCGAACCAAATCCTACACCTTTATCTTTGCTCTTAAAAAAAGCTATTTTCCCATTTTCAAGACAAGGAGTTATTCTTGCAAAAAGAGTATCGCCAGAACAAAACCTCGCACCACCTCCATTAAATATACGGGAATTCAATGAATTAACATAGCGATTACCTGGTATTATATTGCCCATTTCCACAAATGGATATTCATTCCCTTTAATCAACTTTACTGATGGATTCACAAGCACAAATTCACCAAGAGTAGTTTTACTCTTCATCCTGTACCTCCAACAAACTTATAATATTTTCACTGATAAGTAACTCGAGATTATAAGACTCAGCATTGAGAAGATTTAGCTCTTCATTTAGGGTTTCCAGATTCTCTTTGAAATCAAAGTCTTCAATAGCACGTTCAGCAACACCAACATAGCGACCGGGATTGAGACTCCAACCTTGAGCTTCGATTTCAGTAAGTGTGGCAACTCTGCAGAGTCCAGCAATATCTTTGTAAGTATTTTCGGGAAAGAGCTCTTGCATCTGAGGCAGACTGCCTTGCCGATTTTCGATCTCTTCGCCACGATAGAGACGAACGATATTAGCAATGCGTTCGATATGCTCAGGAGTAAAATCTCGGTGGGCTCGATCGACCTGATAGTAGATAGATCGAGCATCAATGAAAAGAACTTTGTCGCGGCGTTCTGTCGTACGCTTGCCTTTATCAAAAAACCAGAGGGTACAAGGGAGGGTAACGGTATAGAAGAAGTTTGATCCGATCGAGATCATGACATCAACGGCATTAGCTTGAATTAGTCTAGTCCGGATCTCTTGCTCAGAGCCACGGGCATCACCAGCAGAATTGGCCATCACAAAACCGGCACGTCCGCGTTCATTCAAGGCAGTGTAGAACTCTTGAATCCATAGGTAGTTTGCGTTGTCAACACGTGGTAGGCCAAAAATGTAGCGTTTGTCGCCCTTAACCTTCTCTTTATCCACACCATTGACATTGAAAGGAGGATTTGCCATCACAAAGTCAAAACGGCCCGTGCAATTGTGCGCATTCTCATAATAAGTGTTGGTCTGCCTGATATCACCTGAGAGACCGTGTACTGCCAGGTTCATACGACAGAGGCGAGCTGTCTCGGATGTTTTTTCCTGGCCATAAATAGAAATATCAGTGCCTGGATTTAATCTGTGTTCGGCCACGAAACGTGCGCTTTGCACAAACATCCCACCAGAACCGCAAGCTGGATCAAGGATCAATCCCTGGAAAGGTTCAATAATTTCTACGATAAGCTTTACCAGAGATGTTGGGGTGAAAAACTCACCACCACGTTGTCCTTCAGACATAGCAAACTTGCTCAAGAAATATTCGTAGACCTTACCAAAGAAATCACCTTCAGTATCCATTGGGATACCTGAGAAGGTTTTGAGCAAAGCAATAAGTAAGTCCTTCTCCAGGCGTGTGTATGTCTTTGGTAAGACTCCACTTAACTCATCATTCTCAGCCTCAATAGCCTTCATCGCATCATTGATAGCTTTACCAATATCCTCGCTCTCGGGCAGTGATAATAAATAAGAAAAGCGAGCATTTTCTGGTAAATAGAGCACGCCTTGGGCCTGATAATCAAGTTTGCTAATGGTACGGCGGCGACTCGTCTCAGGTCTGTGCTGTTCCAGTTCCTCTTGAGCCTTCGTAAACTTCTGATCGGCGAAACGAAGGAATATCAAACCTAACACAGGAACAGAATATTCAGAGGATCTTAGCTTAGAATTCGCTCGTAAGCTGTCGGCTGAGGCCCATAGCCTCTTTTCCAACTCGGTGGTATTTGCTGACATAAATAATGATCTCGATTCTATAGAGGATAGAAGATAACTTCTAATATAGATGGTTCTAATATCATAACAGAAAAATAGATGCTTTTGAAGTTATTATTATAGCAATGGTTATTGAAATCTAAAAAGCAAATGGTGGAACCACGGATTGACATGTTCAATACGATATTCTAAATTAGACGAGCTTAGCTTTCTTGCTGGGATACTTGATCATTTAGTGTGGGAGTTTTATGTATGCGTTGGATTAAAAGAGATATACGGAAAACTTATATTATCATGGCAGGTATTTCACTTTTAGCGCTGCTCATAATGTGTATTCCTGTGTCTATTGCTAGTGCACAGGAAAGAGATTTTGGAATTGTAGGGCCAAGTACACCCGCGGTACAAGCAACCCCAACAGAAGATCCAACGGTAACGACATTAAATAAAGAGAAACTGGCACAGGAAGTCAAGCAACTTGAGAACCAGAATGAACCAGATCCACTAGGTTGGATCCGAACAAACGCCTCCATATTCCTTTCCACTCTTGTTGTGGTCATCGGTGGCCTTATTGGACTCTGGCGATGGCGTGTAGACCGCAAAGAAGCTCAAGATAAAGAGTCTAAAGATCGCAAAGAGGCTCAAGATAGAGATTTAGCAGATCGTAAAGCTGAGCGTGAGAGAAGGGACGAAGAACAGCAACGTTGGCTAAAAAATCAAGAAGAAGAGCGTGAAAAGAGAGCAGAAGAAAGATTTCAATCAGCTGTAATTGGATTGGCTGATGAAAAGGAAGGTGCCAAAATTGGTGCAGCCATTCTCCTGCGTACCTTTCTGCGTAAAGGTTATAAACCGTTTTATATACAGACCTTTGATCTCGCCACCGCTAATTTACAACTTCCGAGAACATCTACGCCAACAAAAAACCAAAACGGCCCTATACCTTTGACTACACTGAGCCAGGCACTCATTGTTGTCTTCAAAGAAGCTTTTCCTCTTGCTCGTGATCTCAAAGAGAAAAAACCTCAAACTTTAGATGCGACCGGCATACAACTAGACAATGCGTATCTCACAAAGGCAGATCTCAAACAGATATGGATGCCCCAAGCATTCTTAAGAAAAGCCATTCTCAGCGAAGCTGATCTCAGTGAAGCTAATCTCAGTGAAGCTAATCTTAGTGAAGCTAATCTCAGTGAAGCTAATCTTAGTGAAGCCAATCTCAGCAAGGCAGACCTCAGAGATGCTAACCTCATCAGAATTAATCTCAGTGGGTCTCATCTCAATGGAGCCCTTTTCAATAAGGCTAACCTCAGTGGAGCTAACCTCAGTGGAGCACACATTGGAACAGCTAGTTTTGAAAATGCACGTCTATTTGAAGCTGACCTTAGCGGAACCAACCTATCTCAAGCACGGATTAGAGATGCCTTTTTCGGGGGCGCTAATCTCAGTGGAACTAAACTCATAAGAACCTGGCTCTGGGAAATTGACCTTGCCTGGACCAACCTTAGAGGGGCAAACATCAACCATTCTCTTTTTAGAGGGGCACGCCTCAGCCATGCTGATCTTAGCCATACTAATCTTAGCCATACCCATCTCAGTAATGCCGATCTCAGCGAGGCAGACCTCAGCCATGCCGATCTCAGCCATGCTAACCTCAGTGGAGCTAACCTCAGTGGAGCTAACCTCAGTGGAGCTAACCTCAGTAATGTTAATCTTAAAGGGGCTGATCTTAGCGATGTAAAAAACATTGAGCATTGCAATTCTTTACAAAATGCCGAATTACTAGAGATAAAAGGATTAACGGAAGAACAGTTGAAAACCTATGAAGCAATGGGAGCCATTATTGATGAAAGTAAATCCAACATTCTTTCTCAATCTCTTTCATCACAAGATGAGTTTGACACATTTTTCTAGGAATAAAAACAAATTTCTTCTTCACACCAAACGTTAAAGAACTAAAAGAGGGGCTTTTCATTTTGGCGCAAGCGCCAAAACTGACGCCAAAATCAGGCATTCTTTATGCTTTTTAAAGTTAACGTATTAACACGAGAATTGATATGGAAGCATGAAGCAGGACGAAAAGAGATGCCATGAACAGACCTCATCTAATCCGTCTCTTGGCACCCTTTCATTTTTGGCACCCGCGTCCATCAGCTCTAGAGGCTGATGGGCGCGGGTTTGCTTTTGGCGAAAAATCGTGTTTGATACCAAAACTGACATCAAAACACTATAAGACGTACTGGTCGTCTGATGGAAGCGCATCATTCCAATAAAAATGGACCACCTTTGTTACAAGGTGGTCCCTGATGCTCGTAAGAGCGGGCTTTATTTGTAAGCGATCGAGAAAACGTGCAGCTGACTGCCGTTCGGCAACACGATTTTCGCTACAGCTACATTTGGATTCGCCAACGTGAAAGCGGCGAAGTAGAGATAGTTGGTTTGTGTCTGCTGACCAGTAAAAGTATTGCGATAACTCATGCTAGCAGCCACACTAACCTGATACTGAGCGGTCGCGGCACTGTTACACCAGTCCGGTGCCCCTAAGGTGATATTCTGGGTTGTACCATCCACATAGACGAGTGTGGCAGTTCCCGAAGCACCACCACCAGTGGAAGAAAGGATAAAGCCGACACTGGTGGGAGAACCTGCGCCAGTCAGGTTTTCCTCGATCGTCTGGCCGACGACGACATAATTATTCGGCGAGCCAGAGAAAGTGGTACCACCATCATTGGTGCCAAACTTGAAGCCGAAGCCATCATGGGTATAGGTTCCACCTGCACTGATGCCAGCAGTCTGCAAAGCCTGCGCAGAGTAACTATGACCACTGCCATCGAAGTTGGCCAGTTTGGTAGCAGTATCATTACTGATGCCGATGTTGTTATAATTGCCAACGCGCTCACCCACAGCGAAGATATGCATCAGGCCACCGCTCGTGGTCGGCAATTGCACACTGGCAATCGTCTTGTTCACCTCGATTGGGACTTCAGCATAGTACAGGTTGTTCTTAATCGACTGCGGCCCATACGCGCCGTTACGATACGGCATGCTGGCAACCACCGTATTGTTGTACTGTGGAGCTGTAGCGCACCAGTCACTAAAGCCCAGTGTATATGCCTGAGTTGTGCCATCGGTATAAGTAATCAAGCCGTTACCAGTTGAGGCACCATTCACCGAGGATCCAATAAAGCCCAGCGTGCTCGCTCCAGCCACCGTAGCCACGCCGATTGGCTGTCCATTGGCCAACCAGTTATCCGGGAAGCCGCTCATGGATGACTGAATGTAGAAATTAATGCCGTTCACGCGATATGGGTGCAGATTACCGGCGGAACTGAAAACTACGCCAGCGTTTTGCATGGCCTGGGTGGAATAGCTATGGTTTCCACCATCAAAATTGCCGTAAACCTCATTATTATCACTTGTAACACCCACGCTATCATAGAAGCCTGCGACGCCAGTCGCGATCGAGTAGACGTGGATCTTACCCTGATTGGTAGAGGATGGCAGCGTGACACTGGTGATGGTCTTGCCCGGCTGCAGGTTCACATCGGCATAAAAGTAAAAGGTGTAGACATTCTGCTGACCGCTGCGGCTATTGCGATAGGTCATGTCCTCAAAGTAGCGATTGTTAAAGGAAGGTGCCCGCGTATACCCGTCGAGGGTCCAGTCACTAAAACCCAGCGTGAATGGCTGCTGCGATCCATCGCTATAATTGATGGTCGCGGTGCCATAGGAAGGACCATTGGTAGCAGCACCCACAAAACCTAATTTAGTCGCTCCGGCCACCGGCGTGACCGCGATCGTCTGACCGTTGGCCTGATAGTTATCAGGGCTGCCAGGCAGGACATCTGGCCACTGGAAGCGCATGGCGTAATTGCCGGCGAGATCCTGATTATACAGAATGGTATAACCTGCACCCCAGTTGTTTGCTCGACTGGAGTAGCTGTAACCAGCGCCATCCAGATTACCTGCAGTCGTGTAGGCATCGCTGCTCATACCAACATTGTTATAAGCATTGGCAGGAGCAACGCTATTGCTATAACTAAAAATGTGCATCTGTGCGCTGCCAGTCAAGGTTGGCAGTTTCACACTAACAGGAGTTTTACTGGTGTCCAGCGTGATTGAGGCATAGAACACATAGGTTTTGACGTTCTGCTCGCCGCTTCTGGTATCGCGCTTCATCTGGGCATCAGCAATTCTATTGCCGTAAGCGGGCGATTGTGTACCACCGCCAAGGGTCCAGTCGCTAAAGCCCAGCGGTATGCTCTGGGTGGAACCATCGCTATAGGTTACCAGCACATTACCAGATGCTGAACCATGTGTAGCCGACCCGATAAAACCAACTTTGTGCGCCCCGGTCGCATTCAGCGGCAGCACCTGTCCACTGGCCTGCCAGTTATCTGCCGCGGTGGGTGAGGTTACCGGATTCACATTGGTCCAGTTGAATTGTAAGCCATCATAGGCAAAGGGCAGGTTCGTCTCCAGATTTGATTCAAACAATCCGGCATAAGAGTAGCTATAGCCGGCGCCATCAAAATTCGCAGCCGTCAGATTTTTAGTCGTGCTGATACCGACATTATTGTAGGCTGGCAGAGTAACACTGGCGGCCATCGCACTCGACTTAAAACGGCCCGAGGTGCTCGGTGGCAGAAACTGCATATACTGCTGATTTTCTTTTTGCATGGCGGCAATATCACCATGCAATCCCGAAGTCGAAGCGGCCTTAGAAGAAGTGTGCTGTGCAATCAGCAGGCTGGTTGAAAACGCGGCACCAGCCAGCACCACAAGGGTCAGGAAGGAAGAGAGCAAGATCTTACCACGACGACGAGGAGTTTTGGTGTGTGGTTCGGTTGGGATAGTGGCTTGCTCAGGTTGCGCATTCATATTCATTTTTTCACCTGGTTCAATGAACCATTGATCTCCACCGGGAGGCCTAGAAAAAAACAAAAATTATATATCTGGAATTTTGTAGCAATGTATTCATCATGAAGCGATTCCTACAAAAGAGAGCATGCATACGCTGCGCCTGGTGCAAGATGGATTTCATTGATTTAAAGTTTATAGATAGGAGATAACGATATTTCCGACGCGTGTATGCTTTATTAACTATAAAGTCATCAATAATACATGTCAATAAATAGATTCAAAACGATGACTTTTTGGTTGGCTCTCTGTCCATGGAAGGGAGGATGAACTTAACCAGGCTCTCTGATTTCCGCTTCATGTTACGTTATCCACATACCTGGCAATTTCGTAAAGGCTTTCATCTCTTTTTTTAGTCTGTGTCAAGCTTCTACCATGTTTTGTTGGCGGTAGTACTTTTAGCATGTCCTCTTATTTGGAGCTTGCCAGTTTACCTGATTTTATTTGTGTCAAATTGTATCTCAGTGATTCACCTTAAATAATAAAAAATCAGGAATAGATGAGATATTGACATAATATTTATATATTAGTTATATTTGCTAATGCACTTAAGATCCATAAACCATAGAATATTTCTCGAGTAAAGGGCTGCTGATCCAACTTGTATCAACATCATTGCGGGAAGTATTCTATCTCCCGAAAAATATACCTTTGCTTTTTTGTCTTTCTCATGGTGCTTGTACTTTTCAACCGGGGTTTATATAACATTTATTTGTGCATTGAAGATCTTAAAACACTATAAACTTTTATATAGACACCGATTCACCGAATCAGGAGAACAATATATTATGAATCCGGATCATGGGCAAGAGGTTACTGAAGGATCGCAGCCAACCTTCTTCCGCCGGCGCAGCAAACTACTGCTTTCTTCCGTCCTCTCACTTATTGTCATTGCTGGTGCGGTCTTCTCGATTGTCAGCGTAACATCGCAGTCTCATATCTCAAAGGCTGCGGCTCCTACTCTTGTTGGCGATGTTGCCACCTATCAAAGCAAGATACAACTTGCTCAGGGTATTCGTGCAGTGTCTCCACAACAAATACAGCTGCATTCACGTGCGGCAACCACGAATACCACTCCACCACCAGCTTTTAATAACGTTGGGATTAGCGCGAAAGCTAATCCCGCGGCCGGTAATTTTGATGGAGCAGGATATAGCTATTCTTTCGATCAGTTGCTGGCAACAAGTATTGAGCCTGGTATCCCCTTCACGTACAAAGGCGTTTCATTTCAATGGCCAAACATCAATAATCAGACCTATCCTACCCAGGCTGATAACTGGCAGGCCAGTGGACAGGTATTGCCGATTTCAGGTCGAAGTACAGCAACGATCGGCTTTATCGGCGCGGCTTCCAATGGCACAGCAACCGGAACCGGCACGATAACGTATAGTGATGGCACAACCGGGACGTACACGCTAACTCTGAGCGACTGGACACTGGGCGGCGGCAATTTAAGTCAGGTTGCTGCCAGTAACAAAATTGTCTCGGCCCAGATGGCACGCAATAGTAAGGGTGGCTCTCAGAATGTCAAAACATATCTGTTTTATACAGCGATAAACACGGATGCGACAAAAACGGTCCTCAGCGTGACCTTGCCAAAGGTTACAACAAAGGCACAACTCCATATCTTCACGTATGGTGCGGGTCCCGCCAGCTATACCAGCCCTTACAATAGCAACGGCTTAAGCGATGATGCCTATACGAGTGCTGGTAATTTTGATGGTTCACATAATAGTTACTCCAGTTCATTACTTCCCTGGGGTATCGGCTACTCGCTTCTCTATAATCATGATCTTGCCGGCAACTACGGTATGACCTTTAAATGGCCGGACGTCCTTCCAGGCGATCAGGATAACTATATCGCACAGGGACAGCAGATCTCCGTCGGCCAGATTGCAAATGCGGCGAAGCTTGGCTTTATCGGAGCGGCAACCGGCGGTCCTTCCTATGGTACAGCCTATATTAATTATTCCGATGGCACTCAGCAGCAATTCCAACTCGGCTTTAGCGACTGGACACTCAATGGCTTTACACAGCCGCCTTCGTTCAATAATCGCCTGTTTGCTGGTATGGCTGGTCGTAATACACTGGGTGGTCGGCAGAATGTCAACACGTACCTGTTCTATACAGAAGCAGATATAGATCCTACGAAAACTGTTGACAGCGTTACCCTCCCTTCTTCCGTGAGTAAGGGTCAGTTGCATGTTTATACGATTGCTGAGGGTCAGCAGGGGTTCTTCGATAATGTTGGGGTTTCCGATGATAATGGGCCGCTCTTCGGCAACCTGGATGGTGGTGGGCACAGTTATTCCAGCCAGGCATTACAGAACGCTGGCATTCCCCTTAGTTCGCCCAATAATCTGCATCCGTTCACTATCAACGGTACCAGTTTTACGATCAAGTATGGCGGTGGTTCGAACCCCGATAACTGGGTGGCGAACGGGCAGTTTATCCCTGTGAACAATGTAGCAAATGCGACCGCTCTGGCCTTCCTTGGCTCAGCGACTGGTGGATTTTCAAGTGGTTATGGTCATATTTACTACACTGATGGCACTTCACAGCAATACACGTTGACGTTTAGTGATTGGTGCTCTTTTAATCCATCTACATATAATTACATAGTAGCACGCATGCCATATCGCAATACTGCGTACGGTAGACAGAATACCATGAATTACCTCTACGAAGCAGAGATACCTCTACAACCTGGCAAGACGGTTTCTAGTGTCCAATTGCCATTGCCTACAACGAGTGGGAAAATGCATGTCTTCGCGGCTGCCGAGCATGCAGGTAACTTAAACAATGTGGGTATTACCAATGACAATGCCACCTCGGTCGGTGCCTTTGACGGGAACAATGGGAACAGCTATTCAGCTCAAGCTCTGCAAAGTGCAGGTCTGGTAGCGGGCCAAAACTTTAGTTATAATGGCTACAGTTTCCCCTGGCCGGCAGCTGGAACGCTTGACAACTATCTGGCTGATGGCCAGACGCTAGCAGTCACTCCTCCTGCCGGGGCTAAGTCACTTGCTTTCCTGGGTTCATCAAGCAATGGCATTGCCGGAGAAAATGTAACTATTATATACACAGATGGTACGTGGCAGCTGGGTCAGCTGATCTTTTTCGATTGGTGTAATTCATATGCTCCTGGTTACGTGCCTACTATTGCAGCAACGATGAGTTACCGAAACACCCATACTGGTCGACAGACGTTGAAAAACTACATTTACTATCAAGAAGTTACTCTAGACCCCACGAAAACAGTGCAGAGCATTAGACTACCTGAGGTTGGCTCTCTCCATGTCTTCTCGTATGCTTTCAAGTAGTTGTCTGTAATCTGGTAAGAATAAATTGGAGTCACTTTGTATGAAGTGGCTCCTTTTTACATTCGTCTCTTGTTTGTTTTTAAGGCGATGCGAACGTGACATCAGCCATCGCGTTCAAAACATCGATCTGTCCACGGGCGCGGTCAAGAGCGGTCTGATGCGGCTGTGGTGGGAGCGGATGGCCCATCTGCTGACACAGGCTCTCCAGTTTGGGATAGGAGGTCAGGTGCAGATAGCTCATGGCCCGTTCCATCAGATCATCTCCAATGATGGTAACCTCATCCAGATGATGCCGATAAGCGGCCTCCTTGAGCTTGCCGGTGTCAAACTCCAGGTTGTAGGAGAGCACATAGGCGCCATGCACCACCTGCCGCAGGCGATCGAGCGCCTGGTCAAAGAGGATGCCGCTTGATTGGATCTCGCTATTGCTGATCCCGGTAATCGTAACCATCTGACGCGATAGCGGCTGCGATGGCGTTACCAGGCAATCCAGCAGCGTCTCCTCATGGATATTCAGCACAGACACCCGCACGATCTCAGCATCTTCCTGGAGTCCAGTTGTATCCACCTCCAGAAAGACCAGGTTCGGCATCGCCCGCACAGCCCGAGCCCAGTGGATAACCTTGAGCGGCGGCAGTGGGGGAAGCGTGCGCGCCTGTCGCTGCACCTGCCGGAGCGCCTCCTCCCACTGCTGGAGTTGTCGAGCAATCATGCTTCGCCGCTGCAGTCGTGCCTGCAGGTCATCCAGATGGCGAACGGGTCCCAGGTCGCGCTCTTGCGCGATCAGATCACCCAGTTTTGGGGGAATCAAAGTATTCGTCATCATATATAACCTCACTTGTCTCTCCATCTGATGTAGACACGTTTGAGGTCAGCACATGATGACGCTTTTTCTCAGGTCATGATGATTGTCGGATTGAGCCATCCCGCATATATTACAAGCGCCCACCGCGCTACATGAATTAGCGCGATGGGCACCGCTGGCAGTGTTATATTCACTGGTCTAGTTGCTACGGTCGCGTACTCCCTGTACCCCTTCTTTGACCGCGCAATTGGCGCAGCAGTAGAAGACACCATTCACTTCTACTCCATGCCCGATAATGCGACAGTCGCAGTGATGGCACCGGGGAGCCAGGGAGGCAATCGCGCATTCAAAGCTATCGAAAATATGCGACTTCTGACCCATGACAACCTGGAAAGCCTTATCATATTCATTGCCGCACACTTCACACTGAGCCATAGACGTTCTCCTTTACTAAATGTATCTCCACGTATCTTATGTCCAGGCAATTCTGTTCCTTTTTCACTATAGTGTTGCGCTTAAATGATCGCCTTCAATTGGTCAGAAAATCTGGTGTAGGATTTTGCCGGTAAACTCTGACTTATAATTAAGGAGGGGTAAGATATATGCAATCAACAGATTATATTGAGGACGCTAGAAAAACAGGAGAAATTGAGCGACAATTGGAGGAACTGCTGGAGACCGCGCGACCGGGGCTGATCGGCTTCGCGCTGGCACGCGGCGTGTCGACCGATGGGGCCGAGGATGTAGTTCAGGAGACTCTGTTGGAGGCGTGGCGCAATCTCGACCATCTGCGCTCACCCGAACGCGTCGAGGCCTGGTTGCGCGGCATCTGTCGCAACCTCTGCCTGCGCTGGCATAGTTCCCAGACGGCGCTCAACCGCCAGCAACCCTTCTCTACCTATCAAGCAGCAGAGGAAGACCAGAAGGGCGCGGGCGCGTTTGAACAGTTCACAGTGCTGGATCCGGTTGAAGAGCTAAGCCAGCAGGACCTGGCAGTGCTGCTGACGCGCGCGCTTGGCTACCTGCCAGAGACAGCGCGCACACCTCTGGAACTTTACTACCTGGCGGATCTTTCGCAGCGCGAGGCGGCCCAACGGCTCGGGCTGAGCGTCAAGGCATTGGAGATGCGCCTGCACCGCGCGCGGCGCCAGTTGCGTCAAGTGCTCAACACCTCCCTGCGCGCCGAAGCCGAAGACTTTGGTCTGACGCTGGACGCTGAGGCGAGAGAAAGCTGGCAAGAGACGCGCATCTGGTGTATGTTCTGCGCCCGCGCATACCTGCAGGGACGGCTGGAAACCCTGCCGGATGAACGGGTGAACCTGCGCATGCGCTGTCCCCACTGCGCGAGTCAGAGGGGCGGCGAGTGGTTCTATACCGGAGCCGTAGACTTCCTGCGCAGCATACACACCTTTCGTCCGGCCCTTAAACGTCTCCTAGGCATTCCCGCCTGGCTCACCAGCGATTACCGCCAGTACTGCTCCTGGTGCCAACGCGCGGTTACCACCTATCTGACAGGCGACGAGCAGCCACTGGGCGCTCATACACTGCCACGCTGGTCAGGACTGAGATGGGTGCGCCACTGTCCCGCCTGCGATGGTCTATCAACTACGCCAGTAGGCCTGTCGATCATCCATCATCCCAGCGCGCAGCAATTTATCAAACAGCATCCCCGCTGGCTCAACGAGCCCGAGACCCTGATCGATTATCACGGTCAGCCCGCGATCCGCGTGCGCCTGGTTGACATCACCAGTGCCAGCCAGCTCGTCTTTCTGCTCGATCAACAGGATGGGCAGATCCTGGCGATCCTGAACGCATAGAACCTTTTTTCACCGGCACCATCACAATCACCAGTTCGCGTATGTGGATACGCGAACCGGACACCTGTGACTTTTTTGGGATGCCATCCTGAAAGGACTACAACAATGCTTGCAATCCTCCGACAACGGAATTTCGCCCTGCTCTGGAGTGGCGCCTTCATCTCGATGCTTGGCGACTGGGTACTGCTAATCGCCCTGCCACTGTTCGTCTATCAGCGTACGGGATCGGCCATGGCTACGGGCGCGATCGTCATCGTGGAAAGTGTACCGGGCTTACTATTAAGCTCCATCGGCGGCGTCTTCGCTGATCGCTGGGATCGTCGCAGAATCATGATCCTGACCGATTTTCTGCGGGCGCTGAACCTGCTGCAGCTCTTGCTCCTTCCCCTCACCAACTGGTTCTGGCTCGTCTACACGGCGGCGGCCATTGAGTCTGTGCTATCACAGTTTTTTAATCCGGCCTCGGGTGCTTTGATTCCCCATGTCGTCTCCGAGGATCAGCTGGCGGCCGCCAATGGCATGAACGCGTTCAGCGGACAGATCACCCGCCTGCTAGGGCCGACGCTGGCGGGTACCCTGTTCACCCTGAAGGGCATCCAGAGCGTCATCATCGCCGATTGCCTGTCCTATGTGTTATCCGGCATCATGAGCCTGCTGGTAACGCTGCCACCAGAGAAGACGCGCGCGGCACTCCAGGCGACCATGCCCTCATCTAAAGCACTCTGGCAAGAATGGAAGCAGGGGCTCGCACTGATACCCAGAGACCACATGCTTTATATCGCCTTCATCATGGTTGCCGCCGCTGTGCTGGGCGATGGCATCATCCGGGCCATCAGCACCCCCTTCTTGAGCCAGGTCGCGGCTGGTAACGCGCTGGTATTCAGCTGGATCGTGACCGCTCAAGGGGGGGGTGCGGTCGCGGGATCGCTGGTCATAGGCCGCCTTAACAAACTACTGCATCCTTTCCTGCTATGCGGCCTGAGCGCTGTGATCATCAGCATCCTTGGCAGCATAGAAGCACTCTTCTTCTCTCTTCCGGTCGTCTTTGCCTGTACTTTTCTGCTGGGCGCTCCCATCATGTTCTTCTTCGTAGGCTCCTATACCGTTATTCAACAGCGCGCCAGCGATGAGGCGCGCGGCCGCATCCTGGGAGCCTATAGCGCCGTATCGGCCTGCTGCTCACTCGCCGGTCTGATCATCTCGACCCTGCTCACAGCCCTGCTGGGAGTGCGGATCTTATTCGCACTTGGCCAGGTCGGCTACCTCGTAGGTGGCCTGCTCGCCCTCTTCTTTTTGAGGAAGGGAAACATAAAAAGATAAGCCGGACGGCGCTATCAAGCCCCGGAAAAATTTGGTGCCGCTGGTTATCATGACACCAGAAGCACTAATAGTGAAGGCACAATCCAACAGTGGAACAGAGGTTGTAACGTGGATGTGGTGGTTGGAACGCTCTCTCCTCCCTCGAAGCCTGTTCACAGGACCTCTCAAAAACATAAATAGTTCTTTTGAGGATACCGGGAACATGAAGCAAAAACTAAAAAAGCAAATGATATTGTTACCCCTTGAAGAGCCATCTCCAACGATCATTCACAAGATCATTTCCGCACCAGCCTGGAAAAAATGGTTAAAGGCAGCGCGAATTGTCTTTCCATTTTATCTGGCCATTCATATGGGAATGCTCGTTCTGGACTGCTTATCAACTATTATCACTCGTGGAGATGCCTATCAGAAGTACCCCGTTAACACACTCTGGACTGCATGGCTGAGATGGGATGCGCAACATTATCTCTACATTGCACTCAATGGGTATCCACTTAAGCAGGAAACCGCGTTTTTCCCTTTATATCCTCTTCTCATCAGCATCGTTAACAATCTACATCTATCGCCAGACCCGATTATAGCTCAGCTGATTGTTTCTAACCTCGCATGGCTGGCTATGATGGTAGTCTTTTACCAGCTTGTCAGGGAAAGCATGGGTACCCAGATAGCCTGGCGAGCTATCATATATCATTCCATCTTCCCAACTGCTTTTTTCTTGGCGGCGGGATACAATGAGTCGCTTTTACTCTGTCTGGTATTGCTGAGTTTTTATCAGCTACACCATGGAAACTGGTGGCTGGCTGGCACCTTTGGCTTCTTTGCCTGCCTGGCGCGCTCAACGGGCATCTTGCTGATCATCTCTTTCGCCTATGAATACCTCAGGCAGCATAACTTCAACATAAGACAAAGTGTGCGACCATCAATGTTGAGCATACTCTTGCTACCAGCAGGGCTAAGCGTATTTATGGCATACACTACACTGCTCTACGGCGATTACCTGAGCTTTATGCATGTACAGGCGCTATGGAGTCGTCAGCTTTCAATGCCATGGGTGGGAATCGTTATGGCATTACGAATGGTTTACGAGGCACCTTTTTTAAGCTTTCAATCGCTGCGCAATCTCACGGATCTGATACCGGATCTGTTTATCATGGCGCTGCTGATAATGGGCTGGGTGGGACCATGGAAGCTGCCCCGCAAAGATTGGTCATACCTCATCTTTGGCACCACCCTCTGGCTCTTCTTCCAACTTACACCACTAATGCAGGGCTATCCGCTAGGATCGATGGGAAGATTCATGTTAGAGGTATTTCCAGCCTTTATTATTGCGGCACGAATTGGTACAAACAAAAGCTTCCATTTCAATTATATTTGTGTTGCCCTGGCGATGTATGCATATCTGATCATAGCATTCCTGGTTGGATACTGGGTTCTTTAGTAAGGAGACGAGTTAGGCCTATTCTATCATCATTCCTCACCTCACGCTCAATTCTATCGACGATCACAATTTTGGGCCGGGCGCATACTGATGGTAAATGCAGATACCGATCAAATCAGTGATCAAAGGCATCTCTGCGGAGTTATGAAGCATGATATAAATGTGAGGAGCAGCCACAACTATGCAAAAAGTACGTGTGCGACCCGCTATTTCTAAACACCAGACTACGGGTCCGGCAAAATCAAGCAACCTTCTCTATCGCTATGGGCCGGATCTACTGGTTGTAGTGGCAATGGGATTTCTACTGTACAAAGGTCTGTTTGGACAGTCATTCAGCGATGTACCTGGCTATCAATGCTATGCAACGGCCTTTTGGAGAGGTCTATCCGCGCTTGGACCGCTCTCATCATCGCAATGTTATTATGTAACCCATCCTCAAGGCTCGTTTATTTCTACCGCAACCATTATACATTGGATGCAGACATATCATATGCCTTCAGTCATCATCCAATTTGTAGCCAGCCAGAACGTGAATCTTCCTTTTCATTCATTGCCCCGGGAATATCCGCTACCAGCAATTATTCCATTCTCCCTTCCTCTGTTAGCCCCTGCTGACCTGTACCAGATGGCCTTCGCAGTCTCAATGGCTGTGGTAGCCGCCATTATTTATGGGTTACTGAGATACTTCAGATCCAGGTGGGCAGCTCTTACCTGCGCGATCTACCTGGTGATCGGTGGCTGGGCAACGGCCGTCGGCCGCTTCGATCTGATCCCTTCGCTGCTTACATTGGCCGCGGTTATTCTGGGAGTGCGCAAACGCTGGAGCCAGGCTTTTGCTTTGCTGGCCATCGCGGTCACCTTCAAATTCTATGCGATCTCTCTCCTTTTTCCCTTCCTGCTGGCTCAACAATTAACATGTGAGGAAAAGTGGAAGAGCTGGCGCAGATTTGCTCCTCTGGCCATATTTGGCACGATATGCATAGTAGTAGCAGCTATCTCGATCAGCTTGAGTGTTGAGGGTACCCTTGCTCCGTTAAGCTACTATGGCAATCGTCCGTTTCAAATCGAGTCGCCCGCGGCCTCGCTCCTCTGGCTCTTCCACATCCTGGGAGCGCCACTCTATATAGTGTATGGGTATGCATCGTTAAACATAGGTAGTCCCCTCGATCCCCTGGCATCGTTGATAAATGCGCTTCTGCTAGGCGCGGGCCTGGTATATGTCTGGTGGTTACAGTGGAGCAATAAAATTGACCTGGCAGCCTCGTGCCTGCTGACACTCCTGATCATCATCTTCACAGGAAAAGTGTTTAGTGCACAATATATCCTCTGGATCATGCCCCTCGTCGCCTATGTTGAGGATCGCAATCCCAGATGGATCGCGGCGTGGTGCCTGATCGGGGGCTTGACGACATATATCTTCCCCTATCTCTATATGAGCTTTTGGAACCAATTTAACATCATCGCCGATATCCCGTTCTTCAATGCCGTCATTGCGCTTCGTAACCTCTGCTTGATCTGCGTCCTTGCGTCACTCCTCTATCTGTATTCCTATCCATACAGTGTAAAGATGCTGCTTTACAAAAAAGGGAAAAAGTAACCGCCAGGACTTCTCTAAAAGGAGATATAAAAGATATGCCAAAGACGGTGATTACGTCGCCTGTACAGGTACAGAAACATGCTGGGCAGGTTGAAGAACCACGTCAATCGATGTTGCTATGGCACAAAATCGCGCTGGGTGTCATCCTTGCCATTGCCGCCTTCTTCAATTTTTTCGCCCTCGACAAACAGGATTTTTACGAGTATTACTACGCTGCGGCTGTTAAGAGCATGCAGCTAAACTGGCATAATATGTTGTTCGCGGCGTTCGATCCCGGCGGCTTTCTGGCGATAGATAAACCGCCGCTCGGCTTCTGGACGCAGGCGTTGAGCACCAGAATCTTCGGCTATTCGGTATTCTCCATCGCGCTGCCCGGAGCCCTGGCCGGCGTGCTCACGGTCGCCGTGATGTTCCATCTCGTGCGCCGCACGTTCGGTCCCCTGGCGGGCTTACTCGCGGCCCTGGTGCTGGCCCTTTCGCCCATCAACGTGGTCACCGATCGCAACAATATTGTCGATGGCGTACTGATCCTGGTCGTGCTGCTGGCGACCTGGATGATGAGTAAAGCCACTGAGACCGGTCGCTTACGCTGGCTGTGTCTCTGCGCGGTCCTGCTTGGCCTGGGCTTCAATATTAAATATCTGCAGGCGTATATGGTGATACCCGCGCTTGTCCTGGTTTACTGGCTCGGGGCGCCACTCACTAAGCGAAAGAAGATTTTCCACCTGGCGCTGGCGATGGGAGTCCTGTTACTGATCTCCCTCTGCTGGGTAACGATCGTTGATCTGACGCCTCCCAATCAGCGTCCCATCATTGATTCAATTACCAGCGACTCGGAGCTCGATCTTGCCTTTGGCTATAATGGCGCGTTCCGCTTAAATGCCGACAACAATGTTATTAACTACTGGGCCTGGGAGATAGGCCGGCCGGGAATCGCGCGCTTCTTCATACAGCCGATGGCCGGCCAGTGTGGCTGGCTCCTGCCACTGGCGCTGGTCAGCTTTTTTGCCTGGAGCAGGACCCGGAGAAAGCGTCAGGCATACAACAGGCAGGACCAGGCGTTCGTGCTCTGGGGCAGCTGGCTGTCGATCATGCTCATCTTTTTTAGCGCGGCCCATTTCTTCCATCTGTACTACCTCTCGATGTTGACCCCGGCCATCGCGGCACTGGTCGGAGCAGGTATTGCTCTGCTATGGCAGGCGTATTGTCGCTATGGGTGGCACGGCTGGCTCCTTCCCTATACACTGCTGGCAACCGGGATTATCCAGGCCCTCTTTCTCATCGCGTATCCAATGTGGAGCACAATGCTCGCGATAGCCATCGCCGCTCTTAGCACCGCGTTAGTGCTGGTACGCGGGCAACGCTTCTCGTCAACAAAAACCAGACAACAGCTTCATCGACAGGATGCCAGGGCCAAAAAAGCACACGTGGCAACCCGGCAGCACGCTGCCAATAGCGATATCAGCCATCCCATAGTTGAGCAGCACTGGCAACACATTACCATGTTCATTACAGCGATAGGACTGTTGAGTCTCTTACTGGCTCCCACGGCCTGGATCACCCTCGCCCTCAATCCGGGTGGGCGCGTACTCCCCATCGCGGGACCACTATTGCCAAAAACGCGCGTCTCCCCACTTATCGCCGATCCAGTATTAGAAAAATATCTGCTGGCACATAAAGGTCAGGCAAAATTTCTGCTTGGCACCATGAATACGGAGGTCGCATCTCCTTTCATCATAGATACAGAGCAGCCAGTCATGGCACTGGGCGGCTACGGCGGCAACAAAAGTTTTCTGACGCGTGACCAGCTCATCCAACGCGTTGACCACGGCCAGATACGCTTCTTTTTAATGCCCGGCAGCAAAGACCCGACAGCGAACTGGATACTATCCAATTGCCACAGGGTGCCAGACAAACAATGGCAATCACCCAACACGACAAAATACTCCGTAGATGGACTCTGGTTGTACGACTGCAAAGGCCATGCGTGACGCGCGAATCTCTGGGCACGTGAGCGCCTCCACACAGGCGTCCTCTGGCGCGGGCGCACTCGGTTTGTGAGTGATGCAGGCGTGAAATCGCATTCTTTGAGATGAAGATGATAGAAGGAGATGCTATGCTCAAGGAGTATATAAAAGTCGAGGCACATCGTAAACAATTCGCCGAACAAGAAAGGCTACGCAATAAGGTGCTGATGGCCCGGTTTGAGGTTGCCTTGATAGTACTGGGCCTGCTCGGAAACTTTTTCCTTTTGAGACATGTTATGTGGCGGCCTGATGCCTGGTCCAGATTCTATGCTCTCTCGGAACTGCTAACCCAGGACAAGATGCCTGATACCAAGTATTCGCTGGTCGGACCGCTCTTCTCGATCCCCTTCTGGGCTCTGGACCAAACCAATCAGACGTATTGGTGGACCACTCGTTACAATGTCTTTGTTCTGGGCGCGGGTCTACTGGCTATCTACTGGCTGTTGAAGGATCGCGTCGATCACGGCCTGCTACGCAAGTTCTTCTTACTGCTCATCGTCGGTTCAATGTTCTCCCATCACCTCCTGTTCTATTATGGAGAGGTATTTACGGCCATCTTTGTGACTGTCGGATGTGTAGCAATTGTGGTTGGCCCCGTGACCATCGGCTGGTGCGCAATTATCCTGGGCGTGGTCAATACCCCTGCCACCGTCATCGGCCTGATCCTGCTAAACGCGAAATATATACTCACCGGCAAACGTGTACGCTATGCTCTGGTCATCATTATCGGAGCGGCGCTGATCATGCTTGAATCCTGGATCCGTCGCGGCGGCCCGTTGATCAATGGCTACGTCAATGACCAGGGGAGGCGCACCATTCTGCCCTACTCTGGTAGACCGGGTTTTAGCTATCCCATCTTTTTTGGCCTGAACTCGTTGTTCTTTTCCTTCGGGAAAGGTCTCTTGTTTTTCGCTCCCGGCCTGGTACTCCCTGTACGCCAGGCACTGCGCAAACTTCAGGAAGAGACAAAGGTGGATCTGTTCGCGATCTATACCCTGTGGATAGGATTTCTCGCTGGCTTACTACTGATCTACGCGTGCTATTGGAACTGGCACGGTGGCTGGTTCTGGGGACCCCGTTATCTGCTCTTCGCATCCATCCCGGCCTCCTTCGCGCTCGCTGTACGCCTGCAAAAACGCGACGGCTCGCTATTGATGAATCTGGTAATCATGCTGGTGCTGTGCCTATCGATCTGGGTTGGTATCGATGGCGCAGTCTATGGAGACGAGCCGCTACGGCACATCTGCACGCCCCCACGCTGGTATGGAAATGAGATGCTATGCTACTATGCACCTGAGTTCAGCGCCCTGTGGTTTCCATTTGTGTTTTATCAGCCGCTTAGCTCAGGACAGCTCATCTATCTACTCTATAACGTCTTTGTCGGCCTTTATCTCCTCGCGCCCCTGCTGATCACAACCGCACAGCAACTCATCACAACGGTGCGGCAACACAATTGGACTCGGCTCGATCTGCGTTTCTAATTTTACGTCCAGGCCCATTTTTAAGTACAGCCCCTGTCCGTGAACACCCGTGCGGGGGCGCTCATGTACTCTCAGGGTAACGGGGGGTCAGGCACATTCTGAGAAGCGCTTGCAGGTTACGATACCAACCGCTAACTTCATCACACCGGAGCACGCACAAAAGGAGCGCAACACGTTATAAGTGCTGCGCTCTTTTCGATTAAACCTATGGCTTCTGGGTATCGCCTGCTAGATTTGCTGGAGGAGAATATAAGCGCTAATGGTTGGTTGCGTTCCTCCTACCCCTCTCTGCGTTCCACCTATACCTGTATACAATTCAATTGTTCCTGCTAAGGAAGAATGGTTTCGAAGCGTAATAGTAGCTCCGGCAGGTACAGTTATTAACGCTGATTGAGTATTTTGCGAAAGCGAGTTGCCTATTTCATGAATGGTCTCTGGAGCTACACTACCATTTACAAAAATAGCAAACTGGCTGGGTTGCAAACTCGTCACGGAATATGTAACCAGATAGGTACCTGCTGTAGCGACAGTAATTGCCGAGTCACCTGGATCTCCCGCGGTATGGGTAATACCAGCGGACATCAGACCGTTGCTGTCAAAAGTGACGCTACTCTCTAAGGGCACCATTTGGTTCTTTGTATTGTAAATATACGCAAACTCACATACCGTCGGCTCAGCCGCGGTGCCACATAGCGTTGCAGGCATTGCCGTTTTAAGCGTCCCATGAGATGCCAGAGTTCTCTCTATTGAATGAGAATGGTTTGAAGCCGCTAGTGTCCCATAGGGCAAAAGTAACAGTGCCATACAGGCTACCATCGTCGCTAAAAAGGATAAGCGTAACTTGTGTGACATGGAATTAAATCTCCTTCCACATATGACCATCTGCCGTAATGTTATGGCGTTCATCAGCACTATATAGTTATGCACGTCTTATGTTAAACATAGTGCCTTATATATAAAAATTATACAGAGATAAACAATTCAGATGATAAAATATAATAAACATGTTTATTATAAATTGAAACTTATGACTTATATGTACTTTCTATACTGAGATCAGAGTATCTGCTCCTGGTATAGGAAGAGATGTAGCGAAAACAAGGGCGATTTATGTTATCTGGGGTTACTAACGTCGGTCTCAACCTGATTGGCTCATCTTTTGACTTTCTGCTGTAAAGCAACAGGCATATGCTCTCTTGTTTGGCCATTCTTAATAAGGAAGAGAAAGAAATACAGCCTATGAGAAAATTTCACATGCTGGGCGTGGCACTCTTGTTCTGCGTGCTGATAATTTCTGCCGGTATGCTAGCAGGAGTGTTTGCTCATGCGGGTTCGACTCATTCTCATTCAGCTCATGTTGGTTCGACTCATTCCCATTTAGCTCGTGTTGGTTCGACTCATTCTCATCGAGCTTCTGCTGAGTCGACTCATTCTCATCGAGCTTCTAATGCTTCGGCTCATTCTCATCGAGCTTCTAATGCTTCGAATCACTCTAGTGCAGATCCTGATTGGGCTCAGGCCTACTCAGACGATGACCAAATCGGACTTTCCTCGCAACAAAACAGTCTTTATTCCCATCAAAGCGGGCCTTTGGCTACGGGCTATCAGTGGTTCTCTAATAAGAACACTGTGAGTAAAGTCCTCCATCACAAACAGGATCATTGTGATAAATGTGATGATTGTAATCATCACTGCAAAAAAATCATCATAATCAGAGGACCTAGCGGTCCTTCCGGTCCTTCTGGTCCTAGTGGCCCCACTGGCCCCACTGGCCCCACTGGCCCTTCTGGTCCTTCTGGTTCTTCTGGTCCTAGTGGCCCTTCTGGTCCTTCTGGTCCCAGCGGCCCCAGTGGCCCTTCTGGTCCTTCTGGTCCCAGTGGTCCTTCTGGTCCTTCCGGTCCTTCTGGTCCCAGTGGTCCTTCTGGTCCTTCCGGTCCTTCTGGTCCTAGTGGCCCCAGTGGCCCTTCCGGTCCTAGTGGCCCCAGTGGCCCTTCTGGTCCCAGTGGCCCCAGTGGCCCTTCTGGTCCCAGCGGCCCCAGTGGCCCTTCTGGTCCTTCTGGTCCTTCCGGTCCTTCTGGTCCTAGTGGCCCCAGTGGCCCTTCTGGTCCCAGCGGCCCCAGTGGCCCTTCTGGTCCCAGCGGCCCCAGTGGTCCTTCCGGTCCTAGTGGCCCCAGTGGTCCTTCCGGTCCTAGTGGCCCCAGTGGTCCTTCCGGTCCTAGTGGCCCCAGCGGCCTTCCTGGAGAAAGTGCAGGATTCGATACAGTCAGCACCTTAAGTCCGACTATCACCTGTAATGCTATAGCATCAGGTGGCTGCTCTAATCCTGTTAACTCGGCAATAGCGGGCAGCTTAACAAATTTGCCAGTGGGCAAATATGTTGTCAATTCAAGCATCCCAGTGCTGTTTAACACCAGCAATGCTCAGGTTACATGTACATACACAATTACCGGAGGTATAGGGTCAACTGACAATGCAACAACGGTTGCTACGAACTCGACAGCCTCGGGTAGGGGTGATTTTGGACAAGAAACCCTGCCACTTACGGATTCAATCAGAATCTCGTCAGTCACTGCCCCTGGTGGTGCAACGATCAATGTTTCATGCTCTATCCTTGGAACCATCGGTGGTTCTACACAGACAGCTGTAGTTGGCCCGGGTGTCTCCATAGCAGCTGACAAGAAAAGTACCATAAACGGCGTGGATCCGTAAGAATAACGGGCAGTTTGGTAGCCCCCTGCTCGCTCATTCTCTGACTTGTAGGTACCGATGGAGGCGGATGTTATTATCCGCCTCCATCGGTACCTCTATTCTGTAGAGAAACGAGAGGCTGCACTCAGATTTGCTGCCGCCATCTCGGCTTTGTGGAGCGCTCAGGCAATACTACGCGGTTGATTAGTGAGCGCACAGTAGCCAGAAGGCATAGCTTCCCCACACACTCCCCAATTTCCAGAAGCGGTACTAGCAGAAATCGAGTTCCGGCAAAGCGTGCAGGCGATGCGTTCCTTCTCGAAGGCTGTGCGCTAACATTGAATAGAGAACATGCTATGCTTAGATAGAGCTATATCTTTGAGTTATAAGAATCGCAGGCAGCGAAAGGAGACGAGCAAATGAACGCGGAACAGACTGATCGCCAGTACTGGATACATGCCCTCAGCCGAATTGCTGAGCCGGTCCTTGCCAATATGGCCGCCCGTACATTGAAGGAACGCATGCCCGTCGAGGCCATCGACAGCAAACGCGCCAGATTCAGTCACCTGGAGGCGATTGGACGATTGCTGGCCGGACTGGCCCCCTGGTTGGAACGAGAGCAGGTTCACGCGCAGGAAGAGCGACTGCGCCAGCGCTACGCCGACCTGGCCCGACAAGCGCTGGACGCCGCCACTGCTCCCTCCTCACCCGATTATTGCAATTTCGGCTACTCGATGCAGCCCATCGTTGATGCCGCATTTCTGGCTCAGGCTTTACTGCGTGCCCCCAACGAGTTATGGGAGAAGCTTGACCCCTCGGTCAAACGGCATGTCGTACAGGCCCTCAAACAGACGCGCAGCCGCAAGCCATATGCCAACAACTGGCTGTTATTTAGCGCCATGATCGAAACGGCCCTTTATCGTATGGGTGAGAGCGATTATGATCCGATGCGCATCGATTATGCCTTGAAGCAGCACGAACAGTGGTACCTCGGCGACGGCGTCTATGGTGATGGCCCCCGGTTGCACAACGATTACTACAATAGCTTCGTCATCCAACCTATGCTGATAGACATCATTGAGCAGGTTCGATCGCTATACGCGGATTGGAAGGTGCTGCGCGCGCCGATTCTAGAGCGTGCCCGGCGCTACGCCGTCATCCAGGAGCGCATGATCTCGCCCGAGGGCACCTATCCGGTCATTGGCCGCTCCATCACCTATCGCTTCGGCGCGTTCCACCTGCTGGCGCAGATCGCATTGAGGCAGGAGCTTGATCCCACCATACAGCCGGCGCAGGTGCGTTGCGCGCTGACAGCGGTTATCAAGCGTGTGCTGGCGATGCCTGGCACCTTCGATGAACAGGGCTGGCTCACCATCGGCCTCAGCGGTCATCAGCCAGAACTGGGCGAATCCTATATTTCAACGGGCAGCCTGTACCTGTGCGCGGCGGTCTTTCTGCCGCTAGGCCTGACCGCCGATAACGCCTTCTGGCAAGGACAGGCTCCCTGGACGGCTCAGAAAGCCTGGGGCGGCGCCAGCACACCGATTGACCACGCCTTACGTGCATAAACTGCTAGATTTCAACATCTAAACCGTTTCCTACTGGTAATCCGTATAATCATGGTGATAGGAATTTTGTTGCCATGGATGGCGCCCTAAACGTGAAGCATACACCAATGTGTATACCGAACAGAAAGGCAATTCACATGAATATTAATCCTCAGCAGATCGACCAGGTCTTGAATTCACTGCCATATCCCATCGGTAAGGACAACCTGGTTCAGCAGGCTCGCCAGCATGGCGCCAACGACCAGATCATCGGTATGCTGGATAAATTGCCCAACAAAACCTTCAATTCAGCTGATGATTTGAAGAGCAGCCTTAGCGGCCTCGGCAATCTAGGCGGCATTAAGTTCTAACATAAATAACTGCAGGGGGCGCCACTAACGACTCCTGCAGTTATTTTTATACCAATAAAATGGATCAAGGTCCATTTTATTGGTATAAAAATTAAAGTTTTGTTTGTGGGGTCCGATAGAGATATTTGTAGCCCATCAGCACTCAACATCTTCCGCATTAAGGCTACCAACCTTCCTTGTGGGAGGTGCGAAAAACCTCTTCCGCACCTCCCACTTTTTTGGGTGCGTGGGCGCCATTTCAAGTATAATTTTTCAGGGGCCTTGCCCTTTGAACCCGTTTGTACCGCCTGACGGCGGCACAAGGAGAGAGGAAATCAGGGGACACCCCTGAAACCCCGCCATGGGCTGCCGCCCCTGGACCCCACGCCCAAAAACCTATATCTGGGCGGTTAATTTGCTTCTTGTTCAGGGATAATGGATCGTTGTAAGAGGAGGCGGGCCAGTTCGCGGGCGGCGGGCGAGGGGCGTTGCTGCCGGGTAGACCAGGCCGGGCCATACAGGTGAGAACTCAATAAAAAGGGTAAGAGGACCGCGGGGAGACGCGCCGGCGTCGCTGTATTGATCCAGTTGACGCGACCATGGATATACAGACTGGGAGGTGCCACTACATAATTACCCTCGCCATAGGTGTCTATGCCCGGTCCAAGCTTATTCTTCGTAGTGCAGAGGGTCAGGGTTCGATTATAGATAAAGTAAAGCTGCCAGCTCCCGCGCTCGGTCTGGCTGATGGCTGTTTCAGGTATGGCATACAGCTGTCTGAAGTGCTCCAGAAATCCACCCCGCAATGGGTCAATCTCGATGACCACCAGGCCATCTCCGGTAGCGATACCAATGTTCGCCTGCTCATCTTGCTTCCACCAGTGTTGAAGCATCAAGGCATCATTGGTTGCTTGCTGCACATCATCTACCAGGTAAGGATGTTGCCCTGGCTGTGGACACTGTAGCTGGCCGCAGGCACATGTGCCATCAGAGTTCAGGCTATAGAGGGGGAGGATACGCCAACCGTTATGTGCATAATTCCATGCAGCATCCTGTAAGCGGCATACTGGAGGGCAAAAGGTATGTAGAGGGGGTGTTATACGCATTGTCTGTCGCATATATGCTCTCCTTCTCAAGACGTTGAGAGAAGACACTACGAAGTCCACCCATACGAGTGAGCAGTACAGGAAAGAGCCTGTACTTGCATCCAGTATAACTGTACCCTCCAAATTTCGCGCCCTTAAATATCAAAAGAGCAAGAGCCCCGAGTTATGAAAGCGCTTCCTGAGCGTTGCCCATAGCAAGGATTTCATCTACCTGCTTGATCAAGCTCTGCGCATTGGTGAAGCCATAGTTCACCGCGTACGTTTTGCCGTTAGCATCGAGCAGTACGGTGGTAGGCACCGTCAGGACGTGATAGCGCTGCGCCAGTTCAGGCGAGCTAGCGATATCCACGTTCATGACCGAGACCACATTTCCCTTGGCCTCAACCACTCGACGCAGCACCGGAGCCTGCAAGATACGACATTGCCGATCTTCTTCGCTGCCAAAGGCAAGAATGCGCACCCGCACCGCGACAGGCGAGATCCCCGTGCACTCGATCACATCTTCACTTGCAGATACGTCAATACTGGAGGGAAGAGCGACAGCCTCAACAGGTGCATCGACGTGCGTACGCCGCCGGTGCTCAAGTATAAAGCGGCGAGCAGCAAGCGCAAAAACGAGCCCAAAGACAGCGATCAGCACGAAGGCGGCCAGCCATAAAATCAGATCAGACATAACAATCATACTCCCCGCCGAACGAATACACCCTCATAGCCTGGAAGAAACATCCCTCCTTAGAGCTATGGGTAATTACAGAGACGCAGCCTATTTGTTTTTCTATACGACTCCAAAAGCATAAGCAAAGAAACAGGGATCCAGCAATACGAGTGTCATAAAATTATTTAATCACGAAAAACACGAGTTTGCACAGGTTTATTCTGTCTACTAACATAACGAACATAGCCACAGGTAGCAACTTATACCGGTGGTAGCAGGGATGCCCGCTTTCCCCGTAAGAAGGCTGCGATCTGTTCTGGCTCTTCTTTGTGAAGGGCGGAAGACTTTAGTTCGCTCAAAACAGAGCTCCACTGCTCTTTAGCGGGTAGATAACGGCTATCCAGACCAACCAGTTCTTCAAAGATGCGGCGCTCCAGTTCATGCCACATTGAGCGATCGCGTCCATCGATATCACCATCATCGGGCACATAATCCTGATCATTCGTCGCATTATCGATGCGTGTATGGATGGGCTCGAAGTAGCGGCGCACCAATTCTTCCATACGTTGCTGATCCAGAGAGCCTGCATCAAAGGCCAGCGTCCCGATCAAATGGATCTGCACCACAGGCTCAACGCCCTGGTAAGGCGGACCCTCGCGGCGGCAATAATCCTCCAGGCGCTGATATAATGCTTCTGGTTCCGCCAGACCATCTACCCGTAAATCATAACGTACAAAGGGTCTCCGACGACTCACTAAACGGACCGCGTGATGCACACGCTCTTTTTTCTCTGGATCAATGATGCGCCCGGGCTCGTCGGTGTCGATCTCAACATAGTAGTAGCCGCGATCCTCCCACTGCGCCTCTTCCGCGCCACAGGTTTCGGTGGAACCGGGATTATACATCCAGCCATCGAACTCATATGGCTTATGAACGTGGCCGAGTGCCAGGTAGTCGACATGTCCGGAAAGAGCCTGAAACTGTCCCATGGTTGGCAGACCCTGGACGCGTGGCACGATACCATCTACGCCTGTATGCATCATCAACAGGCGATAGACAACCCCTTGCTCATTCTCCTCAGTCTCGGCCTCTTTCAGGGCCTGGGCCATCCCTTCCAGGGAGCGCGAGGTGGCCGCACCCTGCCATGGCAGGCCATAGACACGCAACTGGCCATCCAGCAGATCGACATAGCTGCCCAGCATAGTATCGGGCTGCCAGGGTGTGAGTTGTGGCGCCCCATTCTGCATTACCGGGGCCAAGAGCTTGATGTAGCCCTGATAACACAAAAACTGCAGCCAGGACACGCCATCGCGGTAATAGCTTCGATCATGGTTTCCCTCGATGGCAATCACCGGAATCTGCTGATCGTACAGCTTCTTCAGGCCCTCGATAGCATGGATCAGCGTCAAAGCGTCGATGGCGCGCTTATTGAACAGATCGCCAGCGATGACCACGAAATCCACGCGGCGCTCAATGGCCGTATTGACCACATCCCAGAACGCGCGGCTAAAATCGTTGAAACGCTCACGGACACCGTATTGCTCGTATCCCAGATGGGTATCAGCCACATGAATAAAAGAAGCTCGCATCTTTGTTCCAATTTCCCCCGTAGGTGCCGGGCTTGCCCCAGCTTTTCGGGCTTGCCCCGGCTTTTTTCCCATTGTAGGTGCCGGGCTTACCCCGGCTTGGCTTGCTAGGCGGGACCAGTCATCCATGCGCGTACCGCCACGATCGCGATCACCAGCGCGCCCAGGCTATAGATCAGGACATCTTTGCGTCTGTCTTTGCCGTTGGTTGTAAAGCTCAGCCAGACCAGCGGGATGCCCAGTGCTACAATACCACCATATACATAGTGTAGATAATAGAGTCCAGTGCCGCCACCTGGCTTCAGTCCCAGGGCGACCATAGACAGGCCCAGCAGGCCCTGTAACACCCCGAAAGCAAAGGCGACCAGCAATGAAATACGCCAGGGCTTGATGTTCTCTCGTTTCTGGAAGTAAACGATGAGTCCCCAGATGCCAGCCACCAGCGCTGATAAAAAGACGAAATAGACATTATAGGTGTGTAAGGTAAGGATAAAATCAGCCACTGTATTACCCCTTCAGGCCCTTTGATAAGGGATTGTTTATCAAAGTTATTCTTTTTATCTGGGGGAAGTTGGAATTTCCCCCTGGCCTTACTATAGCGTGTCTGAGATTGGCTGACAAGATTATAAACACGGTGAAACCGTGTTTTATGCCGAAGGTGCGTGCCTTCGGCATATGACGCGAGCGCCTGCGGCGCTCGCGATATTAAGAATAGGGGGATGTCGGCAGGGCGCTTGGCGCCCTGCCGACATCCCCCTATTCTTAATAAAGATGACAGGTGGGCACGCACATTATAAAGACGATAGGTGAGCACGCACGTTATAAAGACGATAGGTGAGCACGCACGTTATAAAGACGACAGGTGGGCGCGCGCTTGCCCTGAAAAACGCGAATTGCCGTAGGCGCCAGGCTTGCCCTGGCTTGCCGCGCAGCGGCCCCGCGCCCGGGCGCGCGTTCCCAAACAACACCTTCCCAGCATCCCAGCGGAGGCTTTAAATATGTTCGGGCATATAGGTCTGGATGATGTGCATGATGTCATCGACGGTAAAGGGCTTGGGCATGGTCTGATCGACCGAGAGCGCGGTAGCTTTGGCGAGTTGATCCAGGGCGGACATAAGGATGATGACGTGCTGGCGGCGCGCAGGGTCCTGGCTCAGTGTCTGGCAGAAATCGTAACCGCTCACGACCGGCATCATCAGATCCAGGAATATCAGGTAGCTCATCCGCGGGTCGGCGGCGAGTATATCGAGGGCATCACGTCCGTTGCGAGCAACCTCGATGGGATACCCCTCCATATCCAGAATGTCGGTCATCATATCTCGAATGATGGCTTCGTCATCGACTACCAGAATTTTTTGCGGGGTATTCGATATCTCTTTTGCGTACATGCTTCAATTCTACCTATTCAACAGTATCAACGGGAGGGTTTACCTGGGGCAAATAAAAGCTAAAGGTTGATCCCTCATTGGCGACACTCTGCTCTAACCAGAGCTTACCGCGCATCGCCTCAACGAAACGACGACAGATGTATAATCCCAATCCCGAACCACGGACCGGAGTGGTCAATGAACGGGGGGCGCGTACAAATTTTTCAAAGATCTTCTGCTGATCGGCGGGCAGAATACCCTCGCCCTGATCTTTTACGCGTACCAGTATAACAGCAATATCTTCATTGTCCAGCAATAGCGTCGGATCGGCCTGGTCCTCACTCAAAAGTGGCTCAACTTCTGAAAGCTGCAAAGAGGTGGCCGTGACCTGGATGATGGTGCCGGGCGGCGAGTATTTGGTGGCATTCTCCAGGAGATTGGTTAAGACCTGACGTACCCGTGGCGCGTCGCCATTAATCCAGAGCCTGGGATCGATGCTCAGGGAGATGTCGTGTTCAGAGTTGTGTGTCAGCATATTGACGGCGACTTCGGCCGCGGCCAGCACCTGTACTGCCTCTATATGCAGGTCCATCTTGCGATCACCAGGACCAATCTGAGCCGCTTCAGTAATGCTGGCGACCATATCGCTCAATTGCTGAGCCGCGACCGAGATCCTGGTAGCGAAGCGCAACACCGTTTGCGGCGTGGCCCGCGCGCTCTGGCGCTTCAGCTGGCTGGAATAGCCACTGATGGCGGTGAGGGGGGTACGCAACTCATGGGAGGCGGTAACCAGGAACTCGTCTTTCAGCTTGTCCATGCGCTCCAGACGAGCATAGGCCTCCTCGCGCTGCTCAAAGAGAAGGGCATTGCGAATCGCGCTGGCGGCCTGCGCGCAGACGGCCAGCACGGTCCCAACATCTTTGGGACGGAAGAAACGATTGCCGTGCGGCGTCGGAACCGCCAGAAAACCAATGAATTCCGTTTGATACGACATAGGCACCATCAATATATGCTCGATACCCATCTCGCGCAGGAAGATCATCCCGCCCTCATTGCTCGTTTTAGCCAGTTCATCTAATTTCGGCGGGTCCAGATAGAAAAAGCCCTCATCGGCCATATGCTCAAGAAAGGTTCCTTTAAAGGGGAGCTGAATCATGTTAATCAGCGCGTCCGGCTCACCTTTATTGGGAGGGGTAACCACCGGAAGGCCACTGCCATCATCCACCATGCGCACGCTCGAAGGCGCGTAGAGGGCATGGGCCACCAGTTCCTCGGAGGTAGGTGATGGCTCAAAGAAGGCGCACAGGTCCACTTTGGTGATAGCGGCCACCGACTCGACCAGATTGTTGAGCAGCTCGGTCACGTTCAATACGGAATTGATCGACTGCAGCGCGCTGTTGATGGCCGCCAGTTGCGCCTCGCGCTGGCGCGCATCATTGAGGATAGCGCGATCGCGTTCATATAACTTGGTGTTCTCAATGCTAACCGTAACGATCTGTGCCATCGCCTCCAACACCTGAATCTCTTCATGCTGATAGGCGTCAGGCCGCATACTCGTCAGACAGATGGTGCCGATCACGCGATTAAACATCTTCATTGGCAGCAATAGAAACGACTGGGTATGGCGCTGATCACCCCAGACACCGCTAAGCAGTTCCTGATAGGTCTGTGCCTGCTCGCTATCGCGGGTCGGTGAAAACAGCAACGTCCGCTGCTCCTGCTGCGTCTCTCGCCACCAGACTGGTCGCTCGGCCTTCAGGCGCACAGCCGGCTTTTCCGCCAGGCCCTCGATGCGCTGACCATTGTTCATGGCGAAGATATCGTATAAACGATCCAGGTCGCGATCGTAAAGGGTCAGCAGCATACCCGAGACATCCACCACACGCTTCACGAATTGATAGATATTCTCCACCAGGTCTGAGAGCTTCACCGAGGTAGGAAAGACCGAGCTGATGCTCTGCAATAATTGCAGATACTCGCTGGTGCGGAGTTGCTTGCGGCGCAGCCCCTCATCCTGCTGGCGCAACGTACAATTCTGCAGGGCGAGCGCGATCCGTTCGCAATAGCTCAAAGCCTCGCTGCGCTGACGCTGAAAATAGGCGGCGGTAGCCCCGACCGGCTCGCTATAAAAGTACAGGACCACCACGCCCAGCACGCTGGCCAGTCGGGGCTCTCCATACGCCTCATCCACCAATGTCGATTCCCGAATGGGTACGACCAGGTAATAAGCTGGCGCCACATCATAGCGGGGAGGGATCGGCTGATTGGCCAGGAAATGCTTCATATAATGATCATGGCGCATCACAAAGGCTTCATTATTATGCCAGCAATTCCCTATCAAATCCTGTCCCTGGGAGTAGGTCGCGCCAGGCATAAAAAGCTCGCACTGTTGAGGAAAGACATCGACGATGTCATCCACAACAGCCGCCGCCCGCGCGCGAGGAAGAGATGCTGGGGAGATAGACGCGACGTGCCGCGTCTCCTCCTCATCCTGGCCGAGGTGGACCGTGGCACGTCTCCTGGCCGTATCGGACAGGCGGGGAGAGAATTCATTAATTGCCGGGGAGGAGCCTTGAGCGCTCACCTGCGCACGCTTCCAGCGAGTATGCACCCGTACACGCATCTGGCCGATCTTCTCATCATAGAGGGCCATACAACTACCGTCGGCACCAAAGCGCGTCATCATCTGTTTTAAAAGCAATTTCAACAATGATAAGGGATAGTTTTCTTCGGCCAATAAATCCGTTTCTCCCCATGTAGAGGTAGACATCCACAACTCCTCTTCTAGCCAAAGCGCTCAAAGGTGCGCTGAAAAATCGTCTAGCTGGCAACGAGCACGTGCTACACCAAATTTCTACAGCGTAGCATATCACACACATTAGCCATATTCAACATGACAGGCAGAACAGCTGTATAAATACAAACTTGATGCATAATATCAGTACGCATCAATGCATGTCTTGAGTGTAAATCTAGCATTTATTAGCTATTATCTCTGCCAAAACGCAGATTCTGGCGCTTGTTTTGAAGGGCATATTGATCACGTTAGTACTATATCACTTGTTGACATATTAAACAACGCGATGCTACAACCTGATATATATGAGCCGGAAGGAGCATTTGACAAGCCAGCTATAGTGGGGCTATGATGCTACTTACGATGATACGTATTACCAGGGAAACACATACTACGCCTGTAGCGACGGATAACGTGCCTGCTAGCAAGCGGTAGGCCGAACAGACAACGCCTTGCACACTGGAGGAGCAAGTTATGTCAGAAACCATAGCCAATGGAACGATATTTCACACCCACACGCTCAGCAACGGTCTACAGATTGTTGGTCAGCCGATGCCAGACTTTGAATCGGTGGCGGTATCCTACTATGTATGTACAGGCTCACGTGACGAATATGATCCAAACATTGCAGGCGTCTCTCACTTTCTAGAGCACATGGTCTTCAAGGGCACACAGACCCTCGACTGGCAAGAAATCACGCTGGCCTTTAATAAGATCGGGGCCGAGCTCAATGCCTTCACCTCCCACGAGTCGACCGTCTACTACGCGCGTGTGCTGGGCGAATACCTGGACCGGGCCCTTGAGCTACTCAGCGACATGATGTATCCGCGCCTCGATGAGACCGACTTCACGATGGAGAAGGAGGTCATCATCAATGAGATCGCGCGCTCCGAGGATCAGCCTTACAACCTCACCTATCGGCGCATGATGCAGGACTACTTCGCGGACCATCCCCTGGGACACGATGTGCTGGGCACGCGCGAGAGCATTCGCAATCTGCGCGTCGAGCAGATGCGCGACTACTGGAAGCGCCGCTATGCCGCCAACAACCTGATTCTCTCGGTGGCCGGAAACTTTGACTGGGACCATATCGTCGAGCTGGCTGAGAAGCACTGCAGCAACTGGCGCACTGGAGATAGTGGTCGCGACGTCTCCCACTATGAGCCCGCGTCCTCGCAGCGCCACGTGATGGTCGATAAAAATCTCAAGCAGCAGATCATGATCATCGCCATGCCGGCCGTAGACATCAAACATCCCGACTACTACGCGGCGGTCCTTGGTGGCAGCATCCTCGGCGACAGCGACGGCTCCCGCCTCTACTGGAACATCTATCAACGCGGACTGGCCGAGTCCGCCAGCGCCGGTATCTGGGCCATGGAAGGCACGGGCATCATGCTGATGGAGGCCAACTCCACTCCCCAGGACGCACCACGCGTCCTCAAGATGCTCAATCAAGAGCTCGATAGCCTGCTCAACGACGGCGTCTTTGAGGATGAACTGCGCCGTGCCAAAGACAAATGGATCAGCGGCATCGTCCTCAGTAGCGAATCCACCTTCTCGCGGATGCGCTCCCTGGCCAGCGACTGGGTCACCGAGGGACGCCTGGTCAGTGTAGAGGAGGAGATCGAGCGCATTGAGAAGATCACGCCCGATGATGTAATGCGCGCCCTCAAACATTTCCCAATGCGCGACAAACAGATCGTCACTACCCTCGGTCCTTTAAGCGAGGCAGAGCTCTTCGCCTAAACGAATACACCCGGAAAAAGCCCGGTCGCCGATGCGACCGGGCTTTTTCCGGGTTTCTAACCCTCCAGACATCAGACATTGACCCGCTGGCAAAGCTATGCTACAGTGGCGACATACATATCCGGATAGATCCGCTCACAGAAGTTATAAGTGAAATGAGTTCTTTTTATGCCGTATCCCATCGATCCAATCGTGCTCTCCTATGTACAGGCGGAGCAGTTACAGCAGGCGCAAAAGCAAGGGGAAAGCTCATTGGAGCTGTCGCCCGACCTGGGTATCAGCACCATTACAGTGCAGATCTCAGAGGATGGCGTCACATTTCCGGAGGGAGAGCGGCTCAGCTGGCAGCAAGTACAGAAGATCAAGCGCGCCGATGTCAACTGCTTTGTGCTCAATAGGGAAGGTGAGATAGAACCCATTCGCTTCTTTTCGGAGCATACCAATCGCATGTGCAGCCTGATGCCGACCAGGCACACGCCGACCATGTTAATCGCGGGCTTTACCATGCATCGCATCGTCAACATCGATCCGATGGAGGATACGCTCAAAAAGGTGGCCGCCATCGCCCCCCTGACCGGTCGCGTACTGGACACCGCCACCGGCCTGGGCTATACCGCCATCGAGGCCGCCAGGGCCGCCACCGAAGTCGTCACCATCGAAATAGATCCAGGCGCCCACTACATCGCGCGCCAGAATCCCTGGTCGCGTGACCTGTTCGCCAATCCCAGGATCACCCAACTCATGGGCAGTTCCTACGACCTTGTCCCTACCTTTGAAGAGAACAGCTTCGACCGCATCATCCACGATCCTCCCGTCTTCAGCCTCGCCGGTGACCTCTACTCGGGCGTCTTCTATCGGCAGCTCTACCGCGTCCTCAAACGCGGCGGGCGACTCTTCCACTACATCGGCGACCTCAACAGCAAATCGGCGGGAACCGTCACCCGTGGCGCCCTCAAACGCCTGCAAGAGTCGGGCTTCAAACGCGTCGTACGCCACCCCGAAGCATTCGGCGTCGTCGCCTACAAATAACCCCATTTCACCCCCTCACCATAGGTTCGGACCTCGCGTCCGATTTCGACATCACAAAGCGGCTTGCGGACCACGGGCGGCGTAAAGGGCATGGTTCTCAATGATAGTCTGTACGATCTGCTCCACAGGACCATAACGCGAGTCGATAGGCCAGCGATCGTTGCGGCCATCGTTGCGCTGCACATCCAGCCACACCTGGGCCTGGCTAGAATCATCATTCGAACGCATATGCAGAGCAAGCTTCTGCACCTCGGCGAAATCCAGGATCTTAAAGCGCCGTCCATTGGCAGAGGTATAGTTCATGCATTGCACTACACCCTCGGGCGTCAAAATCAATACCGATGTGCGTACCCGCTGGCCGCGCCGATACTCCAGAAGAGCGGTCAGCAAGGCTGCCAGCACCGGGAGCAGCCAGAAGAACAGGCTCAGGTGTAGCAACGAGGGCACAAAGTTCTGCCAGTTCGTGGCATGTAGCGCGGGTTGGATGCCAGCCGGGATATGGGCAGGAGCGGCCACCAGCCAGCTTAAAACGCTAAAGGGTCCCAGAAAGAAGAGAAGGGCAAGCTGCAACAGTCCCACAAAGATAAAGGCGAATAAGGCCGAAAAAATGGCCAGGCCCAGCGGCTTGCCGCGGCCATCGAACATGCGCCAGTCCTCTGGCAGCGGCCCCTGCAGCGCCTGGTCCAGGATAGCTTCTGGTTGTAGCATAAAGAGCATCCTTTCGTCTCCATATCGTAACCTTCATTACTTATACTCATCAAAGGGACGGCGTGGATGCATACGCTTTGGAGGAACATGGACGCTCGGGGAAATCGGACGCGAGGTCCGAACCTATGGTGATGGCGACGGTGGCGAGATCGGCGAGGATGGGCGGTCGGCGAGCTGGCAGATGGCTTTGACACCCATGATCAGCTCTTCTTCTGTGGCGGCCAGCGAGATGCGTACGTATTCATCGGAGACGCTGCCGAAACCCTGGCCTGGCGTGACCGTGACGTTGCTGGCGGTGATCAGATCGAGCGCGAACTGGCGTCCACCCCGGGACTCACCATGGCGTCCGCTGACGTTGATCAGGGTGTAGAATGCCCCGTGCGGCGTGTAGCTGTAGCGACCGAACTCTTTGAGCTGCTCTACCACCAGGTCACGGCGGCGGCGATAGCTCTCACGCATCTCGACCACACAATCCTGGGGACCCGTAAGGGCGGCGGCGGCGGCCCGCTGCACGGGCGTGCTGATATTGGTCAGGTTCGCGTTGAGCACATCCACGATCGTTTTGGTCAGACGGGTACCGGCCACCACGTAGCCGATGCGCCATCCGGTCATGGCATAGGTCTTTGAGAAGGTATAGATGCCGATGAAGCGTCCATCCTCAAACTCCTGGCGCGAGAGCAGGCTGGCCGGGCTGACATGCTCGCCCTCAAAAATGATCTGATCGTAGCACTCATCCGAGAGCAGATAGAGATCGTGGCGCTGCGCGAACGCGAGCAGTTCGGCCATTACCCGGCGCGGAAAGACAGCTCCGGTAGGATTGCCGGGCGAATTGATCATCAGCATGCGCGTGCGGGGCGTCACCCGCTGCTCCAGTTGCTCAATGACCGGCAGCCACTCGTTGGCGGGATCCAATGGATAGGTCACGGGAACGGCGCCAGCGATCTGCAACTGGGGCAGATAGATGGGCCAGCAAGGATCAGAGATCAGCACCTCATCCCCTGGATTGATGGTCGCCAGCAGAGAGGCCAGGATACCGCCGGTACCGCCCATGGAGATGGCGATATTCTCGGGACCCACCGTGTAGCCGTTGACGCGCGCGATCTTCTCGGCCAACAATTCACGCAGCCAGGGCCAGCCGCTGGCCGGTCCATAGGTCTGTACCTCGCTGGCGATACTATCGATAGCCGCCTGACGAATATGTTCGGGGGTACGGAAGTTCGGCTCGCCGATCTGCAGACGAATGGGCGGTGGCAACCGCTCACCACGCGCCTCGGCTTCGCGCTGCAGTTGATCGGCATAGGCTCCTAACGATACAATATCAGGAACAGGGAGTTGATGGAGTTCAGGTTTACCAAATTTCATATAGATTTGCTCACGATCCACACTTAAACTACTGGCACAAACGTTGTAACAGGCCACTGACCAGGGCGATGCGTACCGGCAGCGGCTCCAGCTCGATATATTCATCGGGATTATGGGCCAGGCCGCCGGTTGCTCCCAGACCATCGAGGGTAGGCACGCCCAGGGGGGCCGTTGTATTGGCGTCCGAAGCCCCACCGCTGGACACATCCTCGATCTCCAGTCCCAGGTCAGCTCCCGCGGCCTGCGCCAGCTGCACCAGTTTCAGGCTGCCCTCGGTACGCTCAAAGGGCATATTGCTGACGCCTCCCGACAGCACCACACGCGTCCCCTTCAGCACCGTATGGGAGGTCACCTCGCGCATAGCCGCCTCAATGGCCTCCAGGCCGGCGCGATCACTCACGCGCACATCGATCTCGCAATAGGCATAATCGGGCACAATATTGGTGCGCCCACCACCCTTGATAATCCCCACATTCAGGGTCGCGCCTGGGATCGTACCATTAATAGCCTGCAACGCAATCACCTGGTGTGACAGTTCCAGAATAGCGTTGCGCCCCTTCTCGGGTTCCACGCCAGCATGGGAGGAGATTCCATGCGCCTCCACGTGATAGTTAGCGATTCCTCTGCGAGAAGAGACCACGCGATTGATGATGCGCCCTGGCTCCAACACCAGCACGGCGTCCGACTCGCTGGCCAGCTTGCGGATCAGGGGACGGCTGGAGTGCGAACCAATCTCCTCATCGCTGTTGCAGACAAAGGTGACCGACTGATAGTTGTCCATCTGCGACTCGATCAATAGCTGCACAGCATAGATGCCGATCAGTACGCCCGATTTCATGTCCAGCACGCCCGGTCCTTTGGCGATCTCCATGCCATCTACCCGCGTACGCGAAAAGGGACGCCGCCGAGCCTCACCCTTGGGGAAGACTGTATCCATGTGTCCGATCAACAATAGCCTGGGACCCTGTGGATTCGTGCCGCTATGGATTGCCACCAGGTGATTCCCATACTGCTGCTGCTCATCAAAATAGGTCTGGCACCCAAGACGCTGCAAGCGCTGCTGTAGCCAGAGTCCCAGCCGATCAACCCCCTCTTTGACATAGGTGCCAGAATCGATATCGACCATGGCCTGTAGATCGGCCAGAAACGGCTCCATCATCGACTCGGCCTTCTCCAACAAAATATTTTTCGGCATGCCATGCTCCCCCTTCATTGTGCAATGCAGTAGATACTACGACCAACACCTTCCATTTTACTCTGTCGCAGCACTTAAGATCACATGTATATCAATCGTAGGGTAGCAGCCAGAAGCAAAGCTTGTCAATGGACGTTAACAGGTGTGAAGGTTTCATACTCCATCAAAAAAGGCCACGCCTCATTTCCCGAGATGATACAATTGGCTCAGCATGCAAATATATCAGTCTTGAGAGGGGTTGCGACTTATGCCAATTGCACTTATCGTTCATGGGGGCGCCGGAGACATCAAAGAGGAGCGGTTCGAGGGCGCCAGGACAGGTTGTAAAGAAGCCGCGCAGGTCGGCTGGCGCGTTCTGCAGGCCGGTGGCAGCGCGCTCGACGCGGTCGAGGCCGCCGTCCGGGCGCTGGAAGATAATCCAGATTTTAACGCGGGCCGGGGCTCCTGCTTGAATAAAGAAGGCAAGATCGAGATGGATGCTGGTATCATGGATGGTCATAGCCTGAACGTAGGGGCCATCGCCGGCGTCGAGCTGATTCAGAATCCGATTACGCTGGCACGCCGCGTCATGGAAAGCGAGCATACATTCCTGATCGGAGCGGGCGCCCAGTTCTTTGCCCGCGAGCAGGGCATCAATCCATGCCACTATGAAGACCTGCTCACGGAACGCCAGTATCAGGCCTGGAAGCACCATACCCACAGTTCCCTGACCTACGAGGCGAAGACCGATACACAGCAGGAGAAAAAGCAAAAGCATGGAACCGTCGGGGCCGTAGCTATCGATAGCGCGGGCCGACTGGCGGCCGCCACCTCGACCGGGGGCATCGCCAACAAATATCCCGGCCGCGTCGGCGACTCTCCGCTGGTAGGCTGCGGCTTCTACGCCGACGAACACGCCGCCATCTCATGCACCGGCTATGGAGAAGACTTTACGCGCCTGATGATCGCCCAGCGGGCCGCCTCCTATGCGGCACAGGGAATGGATGCTCGCCAGGCCGGAGAGGCCGCGATCAACTTCCTGAGCAAGCACGCCGAAGGTGATGGTGGCCTGATTATCGTCGATCACCACGGCAATGTCAGCAAGGCAAAAAACAGCAAATGCATCGCCCACGCCTACATCAACGAGCAGATGACAGAGCCCATCGCTGATATTTTTTAACCACCTTCCTCCAATCTCAGAGCGTGACTTACTCTCCTTGTGTTGGCGCACGTGAGCGCCCCCGCACAGGCGTCCGCATGCGCGGCCGCACACATTTTTTTGTGTGGGTGCAACCGGGGCGCGGATGCGCCCCGGTTGCACCCACACAAAATGTATTGCTAAATACCGAAGGTGCGAAAGCTCAAGCCTGCTCCCGACGATGATCATGAAAATAAGACACATCCACAAACACCTTCGGGCAAAAAGCACATCAAGACAAACTTGACATAATGGTAAACACTGGGTACTATTATGCAATAGCGACAAGTAATCGATTACTGTTTATTTTTGTTTATTGAAAGGCAGAATAGTCGTCTTAAAAACACAGTGCTAGTGTTGAATATGCAAGGAGGATTGAGCATGTTTCAGCAACGCAGGATGCAGCTTATCTCGATAGCAGGAGCCTTACTCACGTTAATGATGCTTGTCGCGACGCAGATGGTCAATGTACCAGCGGCCCATGCTGCCACAACGGTAACCCCGGACCAGTTCAAGGGAGTGAACTGGGCGGATCCACGAGACAACTTCGCCAATGACGCCGTGGTGCCATCGGGTCTATCGACAGCGGATAACTATCCCACCACCTACGCCAAGGCACACGCGATCATCCAGGGCTTCGCGGTTAATCTGCACGCGAACACGGTAAGGTTGCCGATCAACCCCTATACCGTAAACGGTCCTTTCTGGCATTCATATACTGGCGCGATCAAGGCCGCCACAGACCAGGGCTTCAAAGTTATCCTGAGCTACTGGGAGGGAACTGGAGTGTACCAGGATGGCAAGATCGACAGTCTGCCCGCCTTCTGGAAAATGTGGCAGACCGTTACCGACCGCTATCATAGCAACAAGCTGGTCTACTTCGAGCCGATGAATGAGCCACACGGTTACAGCGAGAGCGATTGGACCAACATCGTCGCGCAATGGATCGACACATACCACTCGGTCTCCATAGATCACCTCTTTGTCAGTGGGGCCGGCTATAACGACCATGTTAACACCATCTGCACGGACAGCCGCTTCACTGGCGCCTTCTTCTCCCTGCATAACTATGGCTTCTGGAATCCAACCCAGACCAGTTATGATGCCTGGATCAATGATTTCAAAAGCCGCATCGGGTCCTGTGCCTCGCGTACCGTTGTCGACGAGTGGGGAGCCCCGATGACCACTGGCTGGGATTACAATGGTCCAATCAATAATAACGCCTACATCGCTTACGTGCAGGCTGGCACAGACCTTATGCGCTCATGGCACATGGGTTCAGTCTACTGGCCTGGACTGCGCAACGGTGATAGCTATAGCATGGAGACGCTCAACGGCAGCGGAACGCATCTCACCCTGATCAACAATAACGCTTCAGGCGTGAGCCGGCTCGAACACTCTTACGGCCTCTAACGTTCCCATCCATAGCCATACAAAAGCAACAAAGAGATACGCCGGTTGAACATCGATAAGATCGTTCAACCGGCGTTTTTATCAGACCGGGCGCCGCGATAAATAGCACTGATTAATGAATGATAACGGTTGAGAGATAGTAGCCGATGCCAAAGAAGAGGGCAAAGAGCAACAAGCCCAACAGAAGGAGCAGTGGCATATTGACACGTTTGGGCTGGGCATCCGTCTCATAGGCTGCCTGGCGGGCAGCCGCCAGCTTGGCGCTCATGGTCGTATCAAACGAGGTTGGAGCATCATTTTGCTCCACCATCACCATCTGCCTATTGGGCTCGGAAATAGAAGCATAATCGGCACCAGAGCGAACAACTTCGCGGGCACCACCCGGTGGTTGACTCAACAGACCAGTGGAACGTCCTCGCGCGAATTGTGGCTGCGGCACCCGTAGCGCTGCGTCATCTTTTACCTGGTAAGCGGGTGCCAGCTGGCCGGATGAGATGGGAGGTGCGGGTGGCTCTAAAGTCTCGGCCAGCGCCCTCAGTTCGGCGTGCAAAGCTTCTGGAGTAGAAATATATTGAGGATGCTGGCGCACAACCGTACGTGCGATAAGTTCACACAGTTCAGGAGGAGCGTTACGCATAAAGCGCAAACGGCCATCGACCGGTGGCTCTATGGCGCGCGCGTCGGGATTGCGGCCCGCTAGCAGTTGATAGAGCAATAATCCCACGGCGCGGGTATCGTCGGCCCGGCGCCCATCACTGATCACACCTGGAGCCAGTTCTGGATCGGCCACAACGGGGCTACCACCGCCCCCGATATTATTCCACGCCGTAAAATACAGCATATCGGTCGGCAAAGCGAAGTTATTTACCCGCACCGCTCCACGACGATCGCGAATAATCGCCGATGGTGTCAGGTCGCCATGACAGACCTTACGCACAGGGGTGCCCGCGTACATCAGGGCCTGACAGACCTGCACGCCCAGGTCAACCACATAATAAGGAGAGAGTTGTGATTGCAGCAACGTGCCAAAATCATCACCATCCACGTATTCCTGCACAATATACAACGCTTCAGGTTCAACGATCAGGTCGTAGATGTCAATGATATTGGGATGTGCAAATTGCGCGGTCGCACGAATCGCAGCACGATACGCTGGAATATGCTCGGTTGCCGCTGACTTTATCGCGACAACTCGTTGCAATACCTGGTCGAACCCCTGGTAGACAGTACAGGTTTGCCCCTGTTGTACCAAACGCTGTAGCAGGTAGCGTCTTTGAATGACCCGGCCTGTTTCCACTGTAAGCCTCTCAAGATTACGCACTTATACTTCCTTGCATCCAGATAAGTGAGTGTTCAAGCTCCAAACACAACATGACAATCTGAATGTCATAAGCATTATAGGTCTTGTAACGCTAATGTAACTGCACCCACGAGCGGGGCCTCCGATCCGAGGCTGCTCTGGGCGATACTCAATGATTGACTTGCCTCAGGAAGACACAACTCCTGAATACGTTCCCTTAACGGCGCGATCAAAAGCTCGCCCGCACTGGCCCCTGGACCACCTAGAATGATCATGCTAGGATTTACCAGTTGCACGATGTTAGCCAGAGCCAGACCCAGATAGGTACGAACATCATGTACAACCCGCTGAGCTATCTGGTCTCCTTCAGCTGCTAGCTTAAATATTTGTTCAACAGTAATGCGTTCGGCGCGGCCGTCGGTCACCCGGCGGATAGCCGCTTCGGTCTCAGGATATTCTATAGAGAGGCCGATCATCGTGCGCACAATCGCATAGGCCGACGCGATCGCTTCCAGGTGTCCCCGGCCGCCGCAGGAGCAGAGGGGACCATCCTCCTTCACGACGATATGGCCGACCTCGCCAGCCGTGCCGGTCGCGCCATGATAGATACGACCATTCACCGCCAGCCCACCACCAATCCCACGCCCAAGTCCGATATACAAAACCGCTCGCTCGCCACGACCAATGCCATGTACCACTTCTGCCAGCGCAGCCGCATTCGCATTATTATCAATAATACACGGCACGCCTAACTTTTCGGAAAAATAGTCCTGCAACGGGAAATCATTCCAACCGTGTGCATGATGGAGACGCCTCACAACACCCGATTTGGCATCGACCAACCCTCCCACCGCCACACCGACGCGTAGGATGCGCCCGGCGCGCAAATGATCCGGCTTCGTCACCTCAGCAATCATTTCATCGAGCAACTGCAACACAGATTGGCTATCGGGAACATATTCCTGGGGACGGCGAACACGATGCAAAATATTACCATTAAGATCTGCCAGGGCCACAGATTGACGCGCTCCACTACCACTTAATTCGATGCCGACCACATACCCCTGCGTGGCCAGCAGATTACCACTGTTGCGCTGCTTCACAGACTGGCCTGAAAAAGCTTCAGTCCCAGCGGCGGTTCTATCTGAAGTGGGCTGTGTAGTCACGGTTCGCTCTCCCTTCAATTCCTCACCAGAAACACATGGTTGGAATCTAAGCTTGCTGCCATCCAGACAAAGAAATAAAATTACCGTGTGGTGTATGCCATTTTGTCAGGTGACAGAGTGGTTGCACCTGAGCTCAGTCTGGATGCTCGGAATTTAGATGATCCCATTATAAGGATTGAGCATTACTGGGACAACGGGTTTAGTATATCATACAGAATTAGTAACGCAAAGTTCGCTAGGATGCCTGTCCCAGTTTTTATCAATACTAGCCCATTATGGTACAGCTAACTATTTACATTCTCTCATCTATAGCATATAGTTTGCGATAAATGTGGATAATAGAAAGGAAAAAGCATGGCAGATCCACGCTTACAGAAGCTGGCAAAAGTACTGGTTAACTACTCGCTAGCCCTTCAGCCGGGCGAGACCTTTTCCTTAAAAGGACCTGCGATTGCTGCTCCATTGATCAAGGAGATTTATCGCGAAGCCATTCGTGCCGGTGCCCACGTTACACCATCTATCACACTGGATGGAATGGAAGAGATTTTCTTTAAGGAAAGCGGTGAGGAGCAGATCCAGTACATTTCGCCGGTCGCGGAATTTCAGATCAACCACTTCGATGCGCAATTCACCATCATCGCCGACGAAAACACCAGGGCGCTGAGCCATATCGATCCACAGAAGATGGCGGCGCATAGCGCGGCCCAGGCGGGGATCGCCAAACGCTTCATGGAGCGTTCCGCCACCAATGATCTACGCTGGTCTCTCACCCTCTATCCTACGCAAGCCCATGCCATGGATGCCGGTATGTCGCTGAGCGAATATGAAGACTTTGTCTTTAACGCCGGTCTGCTCGACCAGGATGATCCGGTAGCCGCCTGGAAAAAAGTGCAGGCAGATCAGCAGCATATCGTCGATTACCTGGATCAACACGATGAGATCCATATCGTTGCCCCTGGCACCGATCTCACCTACCGCGTCGCCGGTCGCAAATGGATCAACTGCGCAGGGGACAAGAATTTTCCGGACGGCGAGGTGTTCACCGGGCCGATCGAGAACTCGGTCAACGGCTATGTCAGCTTCACCTATCCCGCGGTCTACAACGGTAACGAGGTCGAAAATGTACGTCTGGTCTTTAAAGATGGCAAGGTAGTCGAGAGCAGCGCCGGACGGGGAAAAGACTTCCTCGATGCCATGCTCAATATGGACGCCGGTTCCCGCTATCTGGGCGAGGTGGCCTTCGGCCTCAACTATAACGTGCAGCGCTTCACCAAAGAGATCCTCTTTGATGAAAAGATCGGTGGCACTATGCACATGGCGCTGGGTGCTGGCTATCCCGAAACTGGTTCGACTAACGAGTCCGGCCTGCACTGGGACATGGTCTGTGACCTGCACGAGGGGAAGGTGTTCGCCGATGGCGAGCTCTGCTATGAAAATGGGAAGTTTATCATTTAGCGCTGTAAGCGCGTAGTGTTTCCCGTTGCCTGGGGGCGCTGACGCCCCCAATCTTTTTTTAATATAAGTGAAGTTGTTCGGCATGCGCTGTGCGCATGCCGAACAACTTCACTTATATTACCAGGTAACTTCGCTTATATTAATATGGTATGTTCAAGGATGGTTGGGGGTTGGTTGGCGGTGAATTGGGATAGCCAGACCTGGAGGCGCGCGAGTTCATCTTCGTCTACCTCAAGAGGACCGCAGTGGGTGTGGTGAAGGCGCGCGCCTTCCAGGTGGGCGCCGTAGAGGTTGGCGCCAGACAGACAGGCGTGGCTGAGATCGGCCGTTTCCAGGTGGGCGCCGCGCAGGTCCGCGCCAAGCAGATACCCCTGCCGCAGGTTGGCGCCCTCAAGATGGACGCCACGCAGATCTGCGCCTTCCAGGTGGGCGGGGTAGCGACCGGTGAGGGAGACGATCTCCAGGTGGGCGCGAATCAGGTTGGCTCCCTCCAGGTGGACGCCGCCCATGTCGCTGCCGGTCAGAACCGCTCCGGAGAGGTCGGCGCATTGGAGATAGGCGCCGCCGAAATTGGTTTCGGCCGCATAGAGCGCGCTCAGGTCCGCATACTCAAAATGGACATAGCTGAAGTCGGCATGGGAGACGGTGGCGCGGCTGAGGTCCGCCCCGCGCAGATGCGCGCCAACCAGATAGGCTCCGCTCAGATCGGCACCGCTCAGGCAGGCACCATTGATATGGGCGCCGATCAGGTTGGCCTCGCACAGAAAGGCGCGCTTCAGCATTGTGCCCTCCAGGTTGGCGCCACCCAGTTCGGCCAGTCCCAGAGAGGCCTCGCACAGACTGGCGCCATTTAAGTAAGTCCCGTTGAGGGCCGCACCCTGCAACTGCGCGCCATCCAGCAGAGCTCCCTCCAGATGGGCACGGGCCCACTCGCGCTCTTCATCGTTGGCGGGCAGCCAGTCGGCCCAGGCCAGGCCAGCCAGCAGGCGTGAAAGGGGGAGATGGCTCAGATCCACATCGCGCAGGTCGGCGCCGCGCAGATCCAGTCCCCAGCGGGTTCGCTGTTCCAGCACGCGCCAGTCCACAGGACCCCGCTCCTGCTCATGGATAGATAGCAACCACTCCACATCGGCCCGTGTCAGCGGCTGGTCGCGAAAAGGATAGCGTCCCAGAGAGATATCGGGCACCACAGTGAGGCGCTCGCGCAAGAATCGCTGGCGCTCCGGTTCGATGACAGGTTCTAGGCGCCAGGACCGTCCCTCTTCACACCGGGGGCGTGACCAATCAGATTCAAAGGATAATTCTGGTATTGTCATAATAAAAAACACTTCTATTCAGATACTGAAAGTTTCCGCTGAAAGACCAGGCAGACAAAATCAACCGTGGTGGTGAATTCGACCAGTTCAGCCAGGCGCACCTGGCTCTCGGTCGACTGATGCCAGTAATTAGGTGTCATCATCACAAGCTGTTCAATCTCGCCTTGTTGTAGCTCCAGCTTATAGGTCAGGGTGTGTAGCGCCAGCAGATCGAAAGTGCTGGCGAACTGCTCAATGACGTGTTGCTGCTTATTTTCTTCGATATTCAACAGGTGTAACGAATGACGCAGCTCTTCCAGATGGTGTGAGCCAGGAATGATAATCAGCAGGGGTGCGCCGGGCTGCAGTACACGGGCATATTCAGCAACGTTGCGGGGCGCGAACACATTGACCATGCTGCTCAGCGCCGCGTCGGCCAGTGGTAGCTCCTCCTTAAGGTTGGCCACCAGGAAAAAAGATTCTGCATAACGCCTGGCCGCAAGGCGAATCGCATCTTTAGAAATATCGATGCCTACGCCGTGCACCTGTCCATATTTATCCTTCAGTGCTTGCTGCAGGCGAGCCAAATAATAGCCCTCACCACAGCCCGCGTCCATAATACGCAGTGGTCCTTCAATAGTAGCCGGGAGGTGCATCCCTAACAGTCTATTCAACAGGTCTGAGACAGGTTCATAGTAACCCTGGTCAAAGAAGGCACGCCGCGCCACCACCATATCTTTTGTGTCCCCAGGAAGCTTCTTACGCAGCAGATTTACATATCCCTCTTTCGCCACATCAAACGCATGGCCACGCTCGCAACGCAGCGCCGCCTGCTCGAAGTTCAGCGGCATTCTACACACGGGACAGACCAGGATCGGTGCAACATCGGTCAATACCATCGACTTTTTTACTCAACTTTTCTGTTCGTTTACTTTTCCCACATCATATGACGAACGAGCAAGGCTACTCAAATAGTCATATCCATATTCGCGCAATTAAAGGTGTATGATAGAATGATAACAGGATATCATTGTACTCATGATGTAAGTTTTTGTGAATTTAAAAAGAAGAAGCGTAGCGAGGATTAATAGCATGGAATACGCGGTGCTCGGTGGCGGTGCGTTAGGATTAATGGCTGCATACCGGCTCACCCAGGCCGGTCATTCAGTGATGGTCTTTGAACGTGAAGGAATGGCTGGTGGCCTGGCTTCGAGCTTCAAGGTTGGGGATACCTGGCTCGAAAAATTTTATCACCATATTTTCCGGTCTGATAAGATGGCGATTCAAGTCATTGAAGAATTAGGATTGGGGGATCGCCTGGAGTGGCAGCATCCACGTACCGTGAGCATGGTCGGTGGCGAGAATCACCAGCTGGATGATCCTATTTCGCTACTCAAGTTCAAACCCCTGACGATGTATGAGCGTCTGCGTGTGGGAGCGACGCTGGCCTTTCTCAAGGCCGCCAACCCCTCCTGGCTGGAGGGGAAGACCGCCGATCCCTGGCTGCGCCGCTGGATGGGCGCGCGTCCCTACCAGATGATCTTTGAGACACTCTTCGTCGGTAAGTTTGGCAAACTCTACGATCAGATCGCCCTCCCCTGGTTCTGGGCGCGTATCCACGATCGCACGTCCCAGCTCGGCTATGTGCGCGGCGGCTTCCAGCTGGTCTATGAACGACTGGTGGAGTATATCACGCAGCACGATGGCAAGGTACTGCTCAACACCACCGTTGAAGAGGTAATCCAGAAAGAACAAGGTTGGACCATCAAGACCAACCAGGGGAGCTGGGACTTTGATCGCGTCATCTCGACTCTGCCAACGCGGCTCAGCTGCAAATTGATTCCTGCTTTGCCCGAAGAGTACCGTCAGAAGTACGACTGGGGACAGGCCTACGGCGCCCACTGCTTGATCCTGGCCCTGGATCACAAGCTGACCGATAGCTACTGGATCAACATCTGCGACCGCGGTTATCCCTTCACCGGCATCTTTGAGCACACCAACTTCCGCGATCCCGCCGAATATGGTGGTCGCCACCTGGTCTATCTCGGCAACTATCGACCCATGGATGATCCCATCTTCAAAAAAGATAAGGAAGAGCTGATCAAAGAGTTCACACCCGCCATTCAAAAGCTGGCTCCCGCTTTTCAAACGGACTGGATACAGGAGAGCTGGCTCTTCTCGGCTCCGTATGCCCAGCCGATCGTCACCACCGATTACCGCCAGCACATTCCCAATCTACAGCCTCCGCTGCCCAACCTGTGGATCGCCAACATGTTCCAGATCTATCCACACGACCGTGGACAGAATTATTCGCTAGAACTGGCGGATAAACTCGTCAAGCAGATACTCTGATAAACACAACTTTTCCCGTTCTTCTGTACCTCTCAGGAACGGGAAAAGGGAAAAACGATTTTTTTTGAAAAACCCCGTAAAAAGCAATCTGAGAACTTGTAAAAAGATTGTGGGATGTGCTATACTATGTGTGAGCAGATCAGGAACGCGGCTCACGCGTAATTATCTGCATCGTTGTCAGTCAAGCGTAGACTCAGCTCGTGGATAATGTTCAGTGGGTTTATAGCATGAATGTCACCGGGGTGTAGCGCAGTCGGCTAGCGCGCAGCGTTCGGGACGCTGAGGTCGGAGGTTCAAGTCCTCTCACCCCGACCAGGATGGCACATACTTCCCCTCATCGGGGGTCAGGAGCATCAAAATCCAATCAGGATCGTTAGTGCGAACAGACAGAAGTATGTGCCATAGTTTTTATTCTCAGGCACAAAGGAGATCATCGAATGCAGGGATATCAGATCTATAGCACCGCCAGCATCAATGGCTGCTATCTGATGAGTCTGCACGCCATCGCGAGTACCGAAAGTGCTCAAACGCTGGTGGGCAGAAGGAGCCCTGCTGTGCCTGTTTCTCCTGGACATGCAATGCACTCCCAACCTTATCCACCTAGTCGTCGCAGGCGGCGTTAGGGGCTGCAGGATCGGCTTTCAGCACGAATCCGTCCTTTTTCTCCCTCCGCTGTCTGTATGTGTCATTCATCGGCTCTGACAGAGAGGAAGGAAAGCCATTCATGCCTGTTCTTGTGTTGAATTCCTCATTACAACCTCTCTCGGTCATTCCGGAGCGCCGTCTCATCGTATTGCTGTCAAAACATAAAGTGACATTCGTAGATGAGAATGTTCGAGAATTGATCGAGGAGAGCATTCAGTTACGTCGTCTTGAGCTAGAGCGTCCCGTTATTGTGCAACTCCTGGCAAACGTGCGCGTGCCACGGGTAGTTCTGCAGCCCACGCGTACCAATATCCTGCTGCGCGATGATGAAACCTGCCAGTACTGTGGCAAGCGGAGCCGCGACCTGACGCTCGACCACATTATTCCACGTTCGCGTGGTGGGCAGAGCACATGGGAAAATCTGGTTGCCTGCTGCAAACACTGCAACGGCAAAAAAGGGAATCGACTCTTAAAGGAAGTCAATATGCATCTACTGCGTCAGCCACGCGCGCTGACACAGGAGTACGCTGGTTTCTTCCTGCTGCGCTATCCAAAGCTGCGTGAAGCATACGAGCAGTTTCTGCTCAGTGCCATGGGCGTCCCTGCCACCAAAGTACATGGAAGTCACGGTTTAAGTGCTTAGCACTGAACTGATATATAAAGTCACTGTTATTATTCTTCTTGCTTCAGCCAACATAATTTTTCGCGCTGGCAGCGCTTGCAATACTGATGGCGAGGTCGGACACATATGTAATCGCACATTGTGTCCGACCTCGCCATCAGTATTTTTTGACGCATCAATGCTGCTCTAAAGAAGAGCCCACATTAAATGTTGCCATTGGGGGAGGAGGAAGCTCCATTGCCACCCGTGATGGTGCCGCTTACCTGGCCACTATCATCTACCTGTAGCTTCATCTGTACCTGAAGCTGGCTGTTGTTGGCCGTACTATTTAAGTTCGCGATCATATTCCACTGGTTAGAAGCATCAAACTGCGTTAGAGAGCCCGTATAGAGGGGCTGGCCCGAATCGCTCAAAAGTGCGACCGATGAAGAGGTGATCGATAGCGTGTTGTCATTGGCTACCTGTCCTCGCAGGAATACCTGCACATTTCCAGCTGGTCCGCTGGAGATCGCCATATTCATGCGTATCGAAACCTCGCCGCTGAAACGCGAGCTATTCTGCCTCACCTGTCCCTCAAGATTGCCGCTGAAAGACTGTGGGAAGGCGGTCTGCGTTGTAGCACTATTCGTCGTGCTGCTCTGGGTAGCCGCGGTGGCCGCCCAGCCCGGCTGCAGGGGTCCCAGCCCGGCCCAGAAGGTACCTAGCGCGACCAGTATCACCGTCGCCAGGGCCAGCACGGGATGTGGTCGACCCTGCCGAGCGCCGATCGGGCGTACCAGCCGAGCCAGCAGCAATCCACCAACCAGCAATACACTAAAGGCATAGATGGCGCTACCCCACCATGTGCGGGTATCGGTGCCAGTAGCGATCCCGTGTACGATGACGAGGGCATACAGCAGTAACGTCAGGACATGCAGGCGTCTCCACCAGGTATAGCCGATAATAGGACGCAGCAAGGTGCTGAGACCAATGGCCAGGCCGATATAGAATCCAACGATGCCCAGCGCCATCCAGACGGGACGGTAGTGGCTGGCCAGGGGTATCAACATCTCGTTCCAGCCAAATTTCGTAAAGGGATCTAGCCAGACGGCCAGCACGTGTACGCCGGTAAAGATGAGTGCCAGTAGCGTGACAAAATTGTGTAATTCGTTATTAATCAGGCGCGGCCAGCGGTTGGACTGCAGGTGAGAAGACAGAGCCAGGCCCAGCGCTACCGCCAGTGTCAAGAGGAAAAACGCGGTGAAGCCACCGGCACGCGCCACATTCCAGGTCACCGCTTCCCATACACTTGTATTCAACATTGCTGTACCTCTTTCTTGCCAGCTTCCTGCGGCCAGGGGCCAACGGTACGCGCGGAGCAGTCTTGCAGGATCAACAGGGCCGCCAGGCCATGCTGGCGGAGAAACTCGCTCCCCTGCTCGATTCCCAGCAGGAACGCCACTTTGGCGGCCACCTCCGCCTGCTTACACTGGGCAGCAGCAACTGTCACGGACCAGAGTTGGGTCCTGGCGGGTAAGCCGGTCCCGGGATCAAGCAAATGGTGCCGCAGCTCGCCTCCCTGACGCCAATGACGGCGACCGATACCAGAGGTTGCCAGAGCGCCATGATGGAACGGGACCACCCAGGTACGTGTCTTGCCTTGAATCTCAATCGGCCACTGCCGCAGGCCAGCAGGAGTACCCATGACCGCCAGGTCACCACCAGCATTCACAAGGGCAGTCTCGATTTTCTCGCGCCGCAAAGCTGCTAACGCAGCATCCACCGCCATCCCCTTGGCGATCCCGCCAAACTCTATGCCGGTACCCACGGGCATATGAACCAGGCGTAAAGATGGCTGCAGTTGGATGGAGCGCCAGCGCCCGCCCGGCTCAATCCGGACCGTTGGGGCGGCTGACTGCGCCGAGACCTCTTCAAAGGTACGATCATAGCCCAGTTGCACCAGCTGGTTGAGCAAGGTAGGATCATAGAGTCCGTTGGTGGAACGGGCCGCCTCCAGCGCGCTGCTCAACACCGTAAAAAGCAATTTGCTGACCACAACTGGTCTGCCTGCCAGCCTGTTTAACTGCGATAGCTCACTGTCCGGCAAGAAGCGACTCAGCGTCTGCTCCCAATACTCGAACAGGTTGCGAATGATCTCCGCGCCCAGCGAAAACTGCGCCTCGGGTAACAGGAAAGAGACCAGCGTACCCATGGCCCGGAACTGTGAGCGTTTCATTCCTCCTGGCAACACATAATCAGGCTCAGGAAGCATGGGTGCCGGAAATGGCGGGTTGCTGTGTGGAATTATTGTTTCCAAAACCATAACCTCCCTGGTCTTGACCTTGACCCTGGTTATTATTGTTGTTGCCGTTGAAGAAACCGCCATTGTCAGATGGCGTAGTAACGTTGGTATTATTGTTATTGTTGTTGGCAGGCGTCTGCTGATTGCTATTCGCGCTCACGGCATTGGTGAACACCAGGCCGCTCAGCACACCAAAGGCCACCAGAGAGCCGGCCACCAACGCTCGTTTCCATCTTCGTGCCAGGGCCAGTGCCTCAGACTTCGGCATACGAGGTGATCGCCCGGGAATCTTCTCAGAAGGAGCGGTCCTGGCAGGTGGCGGGAGCGCCTGTTGCAGATTCTGCTGATAATACGGGTTTGGGCTATATTTGGTGGAAGGCACCGCATCTACGTATGGTCCGTACTGCTCATATGACCGGTAGGGCAGAGCAGATTGTCCATCGAGCGTGTTTTCATCATAGAATGACATAATTTTATCTCCAGACATCAAAACCATTACAACCACTCACTTCTTTGTCGATAGTAATACTATAGGGTGATATTCTGAAATAGCCATGAAATATTTTTAAGGAGGTTGTAAAGTTTTTCTGAAGATTGTGAAGAAGATAGACGATGTTCATTCCTGGCTGCACGAGAGAAATACCAATCAGCAAACAGGCAGGTAAATTTCAAAAGTGCCGTTCAAAAGGGGTTGACAAAAGCGCAAAGACATTGTAATATATCAACTATCAAGAACGCCTGTATGTGCAGGTGAGCTGGTGACAATAGCGAAGAGGGCACACCCGTTCCCATCCCGAACACGGAAGTTAAGTTCTTCCTCCCCGATGATACTGCGTGGGCAACTGCGTGGGAAAATAGGAAGTCGCCGTCTCACCCGCCCACGCGGGTGTTTTTTGTTGCCCACATCCTCGCACCTTCCCCTAGATTCGGACCTCGCGTCCGATTATCTTTCTGCCTCTTCCCTCTTCACCAGCAGATAAAGCAGACAAAAAAAGACCTTACTCGACGTGAGTAAAGTCTATCTGTGTGCGCGGATCGCACATTACAACTGGAAATAGTATTCCCTCAATTTTGCCGAGCGCGCTGCCAACCAGCGTGAAGCAGAAGACACGCACGCATGTGTCCACGATGAAGATACACAATGGTGAAACAAGCCGTACGATCATTAGGGCGACTTCGCTCCGCCTGTTACCAGGTGTCCACGTGTCGTCTATCGACCAGGTCGTCTTCCTGGGATCTTGACTCTTCAAGAGAGTGGGAGAACTCGTCTTGGGTGCGGCTTCGCGCTTAGATGCTTTCAGCGCTTATCCCTTCTCGACATAGCTATCCAGCTCTGGCCCGGGCAGGCCAACTGGCACACCAGCGGTCGAGCCATCTCGGTCCTCTCGTACTGGAGATGACGCCCCTCAATTCTCCTACGCCCACGACGGATAGAGACCGAACTGTCTCGCGACGTTCTGAACCCAGCTCGCGTGCCGCTTTCATGGGCGAACAGCCCAACCCTTGGGACCTACTCCAGCCCCAGGATGCGACGAGCCGACATCGAGGTGCCAAACCTTGCCGTCGATGTGAACTCTTGGGCAAGATAAGCCTGTTATCCCCGGGGTAGCTTTTATCCGTTGAGCCACACTCCTTCCACTCGGGAATGTGGGATCACTAAGCCCGACTTTCGTCCCTGCTCGACCTGTCCGTCTTGCAGTCAAGCTCCCTTGTGCCTTTACACTCTGTATGGGTGATGTCCATCCACCCTGAGGGAACCTTTGGGCGCCTCCGTTACGCTTTGGGAGGCGACCGCCCCAGTCAAACTACCCGCCTGATCCTGTCCACGTCCCGGCTCACGGTGACGTGTGAGAAACAAAACACAACGAGAGTGGTATTTCATTGCCGTCTCCCCCACCCCCACAAGGGTAGGTTCTCCGACTCCCACCTATGCTACGCACGCTCTGCCTCGTTTCGAGGTCAAGGTGTAGTAAAGCTCCACGGGGTCTTTTTGTCCTGTCGTGGGTAACCCGTATCTTCACGGGTACTTCAATTTCGCCGAGTCCTCTGTCGAGACAGTGCTCAACTCGTTACTCCTTTCGTGCGGGTCGGAACTTACCCGACAAGGAATTTCGCTACCTTAGGACCGTTATAGTTACGGCCGCCGTTCACCGGGGCTTAGATTCGCAGCTACGATCACCGCTCCTCGTAACCTTCCGGCACTGGGCAGGAGTCAGCCCCTATACTTCCGCTTTCGCGTTCGCAGAGACCTGTGTTTTTGGTAAACAGTCGGTTGAGCCAATTTCTTGCAACCCCCTCACGCTCCTGGCAAGCCAGTCTCGCTACTAGGGCACCCCTTCTTCCGAAGGTACGGGGTCAATTTGCCGAGTTCCTTAACAGAGGGTCGCTCGATCACCTGGGGAGTGTTCCCCCTGCCTACCAGTGTCGGTTTGCGGTACGGGCGGAGATAGCTCTGGCGAGAGGCTTTTCTTGGCGGCCTAGGGGCCGATGACTTCCGCGAACTGACGTCCGCTCGCTGCACGTGTCATGCACAGGAAGCCGGGATTTGCCTCGGCTTCGCACTTCACCGCACAGACCCATCCTGTCCAATCGATGGGCTCACCTTCCTTACCGCGTCCCCCCATTGCTCAATAACGAGCATCTCCGGTGCAGGAATCTCTGACCTGCTTTCCATCGCCTACGGCTATGACGCCCTCGGCTTAGGACCCGACTCACCCTGGGACGTTTGACGGTGCCCAGGAACCCTCAGGCATTCGGTGTGTCTGGTTATCACAGACATGACGCTACTCATTCCGGCATTCTCACTTCTCTTCGCTCCACCAGTCCTTACGGTCTGGCTTCTCTGCTGGAGAACGCTCCCCTACCAATCCATCTAGGATGGATTCCATGGCTTCGGTAATCCGCTTCAGCCTCGGTACGTTGTCGGTGCCACGACACTCGACCAGTGAGCTATTACGCACTCTTTAAATGGTGGCTGCTTCTAAGCCAACATCCTGGCTGTTTGGGCGTTGTGACCCCCTTTTACACTCAGCGGATACTTGGAGACCTTAGCCGATGGTCTGGGCTGTTTCCCTTTTGACGACGAAGCTTAGCCCCCGCCGTCTCACTTGCATGCATGCTGTCCTGGCATTCGCAGTTTGCTTGGGTTTGGTAACCTGCACGAGGCCCCTAGCCCATTCAGAGCTCTACCTCCAGGATAGTTCATCATACAGCTGTACCTCAATACATTTCGGGGAGAACCAGCTATCTCCGTGTTCGATTGGAATTTCTCCCCTATCCACAAGTCATCCCCCAGTTTTGCAACACTGGTGGGTGCGAGCCTCGACGGACTGTCACATCCGCTTCACTCTGCTCATGGATAGCTCACACGGTTTCGGGTCGCATCGCCGCAACGTTCGCCCTGTTCAGACTCGGTTGCCCTGAGGCTCCCCAGCTTTAACGCTGGTTAACCAGGCTACGACGATGCACTCGCCGGATCATTCTACAAAAGGCACGCCATCAGCCCTTGGTTCCTCGTGGAACAGTGGCCTCTGACTGCTGGTGAGTACGTGGTTTCAGGGTCTCTTTCATCCCCCTCTCGGGGTGCTTTTCACCTTTCCCTCACGGTACTTGTTCGCTATCGGTCGCTAAAGATGTGTAGCCTTGGAGGGTGGTCCCCCCAGCTTCCCACAAGATTGCACGTGTCTCGTGGTACTCAGGATCCTAGCCGATTCGAGTTCTCCGTCCTTTACGGGACTGTCACCCGCTCTGGTCGCGCTTTCCAACGCGTTCAAGTGGAAATCTCTCCTGTGTTGCTAGTCCTACAACCCCGATGGACCCGAAGGTTCATCGGTTTGGGCTCCTCCCGGTTCGCTCGCCACTACTACGGGAATCTCGGTTGATTTCTCTTCGTCGGGTTACTGAGATGTTTCAGTTCACCCACTGCCCCCCGTCACTGCCTATGTGTTCAGCAGGCGGTCTCCAGACATCACTCTGGAGGAGTTGCCTCATTCGGATTCTCGGGGTTCATCGCTTGTATGCAGCTCCCCCCGAACGTTTCGCCGGTCTCCGCGTCCTTCTTCGGTCTTTAGCGCCAAGGCATCCACCTCGTACTCTGTGTAGCTTGTTCTCTTCTTATCTCATCATGTACTATGAATGCTTTGACTTATTCTTTGCGAGAATAAATCGATCCTCTGCTTCAACTCTGGCTGGCAATACATTCGCTCAGCAAAATTGAAGGAATACTATCTTCAGTTGTTCAGGTGCACTGTTGGCCATCCGTTTTCCGTAGAAAGGGATGCTGTACCCCAACAGCTCAAGAGTGGAAACCAGCGTCGCTTCTGGCAACACGCATCGTACCAATGTCCTGGTCGACCTGGAAGTGGAACACGCTTAGATGTCTGAAGTGTCTTCAGACGCGTGCTCAAGCTCCCTAGAAAGGAGGTGATCCAGCCGCACCTTCCGGTACGGCTACCTTGTTACGACTTCACCCCAATCACTGACCCCACCCTCGACGCTTGCCTCCCAGATGGGTTAGCCCAGCGGCTTCAAGTGTTGCCAACTTTCGTGGTGTGACGGGCGGTGTGTACAAGACCCGGGAACGTATTCACCGTAGTGTGCTGACCTACGGTTACTAGCAACTCCAACTTCATGGAGGCGGGTTGCAGCCTCCAATCTGAACTGAGGCCAGGTTTGACGAGATTAGCTCCCCCTCGCGGGTTCGCAACTCTTTGTCCTGACCATTGTAGCGTGTGTGTCGCCCAAAGCGTAAGGGCCGTGCTGACTTGACGTCATCCCCGCCTTCCTCCGTCTTATAACGGCAGTTTCGCTAGAAAAATCCAACTAACGACAGGGGTTGCGCTCGTTGCGGGACTTAACCCAACATCTCACGACACGAGCTGACGACAGCCATGCAGCACCTGTGAACCCGCCCCGAAGGGACAGCCCGTTACGGCTGGTGCAGGTTCATGTCAAGCCTTGGTAAGGTTCTTCGCGTTGCATCGAATTAAACCACACGCTCCGCTGCTTGTGCGGGTCCCCGTCAATTCCTTTGAGTTTTAATCTTGCGACCGTACTCCCCAGGCGGACCACTTATTGTGTTAACTGCGACACTGAAGGGGTCGATACCCCCAACGTCTAGTGGTCATCGTTTACGGCTAGGACTACCAGGGTATCTAATCCTGTTCGCTCCCCTAGCTTTCGCACCTGAGCGTCAGGTACTTCCCAGGACACTGCCTTCGCCTTTGGTGTTCCTCCGGATATCTACGCATTTCACCACTCCACCCGGAATTCCGTGTCCCTCTGAAGCCCTCAAGTCAGACAGTTTCCGTAGTACTTCGTCAGTTGAGCCGACGACTGTCACCACAGACTTACCTGACCGCCTGCGTGCGCTTTACGCCCAGTAACTCCGGACAACGCTCGCCTCCTACGTATTACCGCGGCTGCTGGCACGTAGTTAGCCGAGGCTGATTCCTCTGGTACCGTCCGTTCTCGTCCCAGAGAAAAGCAGTTTACGATCCGAAAACCTTCTTCCTGCACGCGGCGTTGCTCGTTCAGGGTTGCCCCCATTGACGAAAATTCCTCACTGCTGCCCCCCGTAGGAGTCTGGGCCGTTCTCAATCCCAGTGTGGCTGATCGTCCTCTCAGACCAGCTATCGATCGCAGTCTTGGTAGGCCATTACCCCACCAACCAACTAATCGAGCGCAGGCTCATCCTCGGGCGCTCTTGCGAGCTTTCTTCTTGCGAAGCTATGCGGTATTGTCGGCGATTTCTCGCCGGTATTCCTCACCCCAGGGCAGATAACCCACGTGTTGCTCACCCGTCCGCCACTCCCTGTTTGCACAGGGCGTTCGACTTGCATGTGTTAGGCACGCCGCCAGCGTTTATCCTGAGCCAGGATCAAACTCGCCATCCAATTTTTATGTGTACATCACAGAGCAGTGATGTGCAATTGCATGTGAATTGCGATCATGGCCAAGTTACATAACATTGGCTTGTTTCGCAGATTATTATGGATACTTGATGGTGATCATCAAGCCTCCGAATTGACAGGAACTGGTTCGTTGTGTGTTGTTGTTCCAGTTGCTGTTCTGCTTTCCACTCTTCAGTTGTCAAGGTACTTCATCGGCAGAACCTTCATTCTGCCAGGAGACAGGCGCTTGATGTTTTTTCGCTTGCTTGTCTCACGTGCTGTAGTATCGCATATCCGTTGTGCTTTGTCAAGCGGTTCTGGGACCACTTTTGCGAGCCGTCCGAAATCTCGTTTTTCTCGGCTGCGCACCTGGCAAGCCAGGGTGAACATCTTGAAAAAGCGCTGGCATTCCTAATAAATAAACACAACATCTTGTTGAGAATACATATGAGATAATAGCCATCTCGGAGGAGCCACCTTATCGTGACACAATCGGAGCGAAAGGGACAGGAGCATCCACTCTCTAAAAGCGGGTGATTGTCTTGTTTCGACAGCTCGATGATTATGCCACACCTGCGTAACTCTGTCAAGCACTTTTAATACTTATTTTAACTCGACCGTAAAATTTATGTCTTACTTGCCCTCCGTGCGCGCATCTCTACATGTTGGCGTGATCCTAAGCCAGGGTAAATATTAACAATCGAATATATCTCAGGTATACTTGCTGATGAAAAAATAGGGTCGATGCATGCTTCATTGCACATACAACCAGGAACTTATCAGAAAGAGGCAGCTTTACATGCCTGAATCAGATCTACTGGTGACCAAGCTCACCATTCCCCCGCTGCGCCCGCTATTGCTGCAGCGTGCGCAGCTGCTCTCGGTCCTCGATCAGAGCCACCTGGTACCATTGACGTTGCTCTCGACGCCCGCGGGCTTTGGTAAGACGACGTTGCTCTCGGTCTGGGCGCGTCAGTATAACGGTCGCATCGCCTGGCTGACTCTTGGTGAGCAGGATAATGATCCGACGCGCTTCTGGACTTATGTGATTGCCGCGTTTCGGCATGGTGGTGCTCAGGTTGGGGAGACCACACTGGCGATGCTCCATTCACCACAACCTTCACTGCAAACCGGTGCGCTAAACGCGTTGATCAATGAACTGGCAGCACTGCCACAAGAGACTACCCTGATCCTTGATGACTATCACCTGATTCGAGAGCAAACGATTCATGAGTCGCTGCAGTTCTTGCTGGAGAATCTCCCTCCCCATCTGCATTTGCTGCTGGCCAGCCGTAATGAACCACAGCTACCCCTGCCACGTCTGCGAGCACGCGGGCAGATCACTGAGATAGGTGAAGTGAACTTACGCTTGAGCAAGGAAGAGGCCGGTCAGTTTCTGACTCGTGGCATGGGTTTAGAACTGACCGCAGAACAGATTGGTCAATTGCAATCGCGCACGGAAGGGTGGATCGCGGGACTGCAATTGGCGGCGCTTTCTCTACAACGACATAAGGATGTCTCAGCCTTCCTTGAGACGTTCACCGGCAGCCACCGCTTTATCCTGGACTATGTGCAGGAAGAGGTCCTTGCCGCGTTATCCGAGTCACAACAACGCTTCCTGCTGTATACGTCGGTGCTTGATCAGCTGAGCGCGGAGATCTGTCAGGTTCTGACCGGTGATGCGGACAGCCAGCGGATGCTGGAATCATTGGAGCGAGCCAATCTCTTTCTGATTCCTCTTGATGAGGAGCGGCGCTGGTATCGTTACCAGACGCTCTTTCGTGAAGTATTGCAGGCACGTCTGCAGATGACCGAACCGGAACAGATAAGGCGCCTGCATCGCGCAGCGGCGCTCTGGTATCAACGTCAGCAATGGCCTCATGAAGCGATACCCCATGCGCTGGCCACGCAGGATTTCTCGTTTGTGGCGGATCTTCTAGAGGATTGCATCGAACGTCTGTATCTCCAGGGTGAATTAAAAACGTTGTTGACCTGGATCAAGCTGCTGCCTCGCGGGATCCTGCGTGTGCATCCTCGCCTTACGACCACCTATATGCTGGCCTTTAATATGCTGTTCCCATTCTCTCATCAGCAACAAGCAGAAAAAGTATATCTTCAGCGGCTTCAGACGGATGTTGAACAGTTGCTGCAGAATGAAGATCAAACAGCCCTCCCTTCCAGTGAGCGCGATCTTCTGCACAATCGTCTATTGATCCTTAAGGCATGGAACCTGGTTGCGGGCGCACTTTCTGATGGCAACGCCGAGCAATTGAATAATGTGGCGGAACAGTTACAGCGTCTGCCCCTGGATGATAATATCGTGTGGCAGCAATATAAGCTGGCGCCATTCGCCATCGCCTGGCGCATGGCGGGCGATTTTCCTCGCATGGTGGATACGATTCAAGGAATCATAAGGACACCTCAACTGGCGCAGAATCGTTATCTAAAGATCCAGTATCTCTGGGGATTGATCGCTGCCCTGGTCGCCCTCGGACGCTTACAATTAGCGAATGAGTATAATCAGGAACTACAACAGTTGGTGACTGGTCTGAGAGTTCCAGCTCCTCTGGCCGCCTATCCCGATTTTTTCCAGGCTCAGTTGGCCTACACCTGGAACCAGCTTGAGATCGCTCAAAGTGCCGCCCGGAGCGCTATTGATAAAACAATCCCTTTGCAATATATGGATATTCTGATAGGTTCTTACCTGGTGCTTGTGCATTGCCATATTGCGCAGGGGGATCTGGCCAAAACCGAACAGGTTATACGCGAGATGGAGCGTCACAACCGGTCCGCTGGCATTCCGCTTATGCGCCCCTGGATTGAGAGCGCCTGGATTCACTTGTGGCTGGCACAGGGCAATCTGCCGCAGGCCACAAGCTGGGCGGAGAACACCTCTTATCATCTGGAGACGCTCTCTTACAGTCGCGAAAGCGCCTACCTGGCGCTGGCCCACGTCTATCTAGCACAGAAACGCTACTCAGACGCCTTGCAATGGCTCAACAAATTGCTAGCCAGCGCTGAGCATTTTGAGCGGACAGGGAGTATCATCTCAATTCTGGCGCTTCAGGTGGCCGCATTACAATTACAATCTCCAAGTGATGCGTGCGCGGCCTGCAGCGTTCTCCGGCGACTGCTCACTTTAACCGAGCCCGAGGGATATATACGCGTCTTTCTCGACGCGGGAACCCCAATGCGGCAGGCGCTTCAGACCTTGCTTGCAACGTCGGATAAGCCAGCAGAGTCTTCTCCCCTATCACCGACCCTTACAGCTTATGCACGGCATGTGCTTACAGCTTTCCCGAATGAAGAGCAGCGACCACAAGAGGCGGCGGCAAGTGAACTATCCATATCCAGGTCCGCTGCCCAGACCGTGGCTCAGCAGCTTCCCGAGCCGCTCACCCCACGCGAGCTAGAGGTCCTCCAGCTGCTGGCTGAAGGCGCATCCAATCAAGAGATTGCCCGGCAGCTGGTAATCTCGCTTGCTACGGCTAAGAAACACGTCGCCAGCATCCGCAGCAAGCTGGGCGCGGAAAATAGAACGCAGGCCATCGCCTATGCGCGGCACTACTCTTTACTCTGATACGCCTGGCTCCCCTACTCGATAAGATGGTATCCTTTTGGCTACCATCACACTCCCATTTGCTCTCCATGTGAAAGTATCCCTTTGGAGACTGTGTTCAGGTCGCATGAAGTGTACCATTCCTCATAGCAGATACAGACAACAAATAACCGTTATGAGGAGCACGAATGAATACATCATCTCAGCATTCTGACAGGATAGAAACGACACCAGTACTGATCGTAGGCGGCGGCCTGGTCGGTCTATCGGCCTCCCTCTTCCTCTCAAGGCACGGCATTTCGTCGCTGCTGGTCGAGCGTCATCCGGGTACCGCCATCCATCCACGCGCGACAGGCTTCATGCCGCCCACGATGGAGATGTTCCGCTTCGCCGGCATCGAGGAGGAGATTCGCAAGATCGAGCCGGAGATCCCGCAGGGCACCAATGTCCCCTTCCTGGAGAGCCTGGTGGGACAGGAACTTGACTGCCTGCAGGAAGATATCGATTCCCTGTTTACCGATCCCAGCAGTCCCGTACGCGGCAGCGCCATCGCGCAGGATGTGTTAGAGCCGGTACTGCGGTCACAGGCCGAACGGCTCGGCGGCGATCTGCGCTTTAATACTGAACTGGTAACCTTCGAGCAAGGTACGGATGGCGTAATCGCCACCATCCGTAGGCGCAACAGCCAGGAAACAAGTACGGTGCACGCACGGTACGCGATCATAGCCGATGGCAGTCAGAGCCCGATCCGCAAGCAACTCGGCATCGGCCAGCATGGTCTGGGCAGCATGGGAACATTCATCAGTATGATCTTTGAGGCAGACCTGATGGAACTCTTTCATAAGCGGCACGCCATCATGTGCTTTCTCAGCAACGAGACCATCACTATCGGATCATTCGTTCCGTATGCCGGTTCTTCAGTGCGGCCAGATCTGTTCCGGCTGGACGTCGGCTACGATGCGGATGAAGAGACGCTAGCCGATTATCCCGAGGAGCGCTGCATCCAATTGATACGGGCGGCAGTGGGCATTTCTGATCTGCCGGTAAAGCTCAAGACTACACTTACCTGGGAGATGAACGCGCTGGTGGCTGATCGCTTCCAGCTGGAACGCGCCTTCCTGGTTGGTGATGCCGCGCGCACCCAGCCTCCCAGCGGTGGCCTCGGCGGCAACACCGGCATAGCTGAGGCGTACAATCTGTCCTGGAAACTCGCCGCCGTCCTGCGTGGAGAAGCCGGAGAGCAGTTGCTCACCACCTATGATCAGGAGCGGCGCCCCATAGCCGACTATACCGCTGAGCAAGTAGCCTTACTCTCCCAGCAGCGCCAGAACGAGGGTTCCTCCGGGATCACAGTTGATGCCAGGACCATCAATGGCGGCTATCGCTATCGCGATGGGGCATTTGTACATGAGGCAGGCGATGAGCAGCTTCCCCTGGCTCAGCAGGCGCAGCGCTGGCAGGGACAACCAGGCACCCGCGCCCCTCATCTCATGCTCAAGCAAGAGGAAAAGTCAGTATCCACGCGGGACCTGTTCGGCTTCCACCCTGTTCTCTTCGTTGGAGCGGATGGACAGCACTGGAAGAAGGCAGCCCGCAACGTACAGGACCAATTACACATTGCATTAGATTGCTATCAGATTGCCCCCCATGCAGGCGATCTCATAGATGCAGAGAACAGGTTCTGTGATATGTATGGCATTCCAACCACCGGCGCCGTACTCGTGCGCCCTGATGGCTTCATTGGGTGGAGAAGCAAAGATGCCATTGAACACGAATTAGAAGCTCAACAAACACTGACTCAGGCCCTCAGCAGCCTCCTTTTTCACTAAACAAAATACATCAAGCTAAAAGAATTGAAGGAAAATCAAAATGGCTTTATTCGAATACAGCGACACACTTAACTTTTCGCCGGCTTCCGTTTTTGCGCTTCTCTGCGACCTGGAGGCGCGGCCAGAATGGATCAAAGGCATCATTGAGGTGCGCGTCACCCCTGCTGGTCCAGCGCAGCTGGGGACCAGCTACTTTGAAGTGGGCAAGTTCTCGGGCTTCAAAAGCGAGAAGACGATGAGCGTCACCGCATATGAACCTGGCCAGCTATTAACGCTGGACACCGGCAGCGCGGCGGCCAGCCCTTTCCGTGAGAGCTACCGAATTGAGCCCCTCTCCACAGAAAGCTGCCGCGTGCATTTCACGGTAGAGGTAGGCAATGTTCCCAAAGTAGCTGAGTTCTTCATGCGACAGGAGATGAAGAAATCACAGCCGCAAAACGCTGAACGCCTCAAAGCTCTGCTGGCAGGTTGCACGCAACATGTAAGCTAAGCTCACTGCTGTGACATATCCCGCCCGCCAAACAGACATAGAAAGTCATGTAGAAAACGATGTGAAAGGGCGTACGCGCCTTTTCACATCCAATTTAAATAAAGCCTGAAAATAGGGGTTGACAAAGCTACACGGCTGTAGTATTATTCCCTCTGTCAGAAAAACACCTGTATGTGCAGGTGAGCTGGTGACAATAGCGAAGAGGGCACACCCGTTCCCATCCCGAACACGGAAGTTAAGCTCTTCCTCCCCGATGATACTGCGTGGGCAACTGCGTGGGAAAATAGGAAGTCGCCGTCTCACCCGCCCACACGGGTGTTTTTTGTTGCCCACATCCTCGCACCTTCCCATAGGTTCGGACCTCGCGTCCGATTAAAGCCACCTCAAAAGAGTATCGGATGTGCCAGCCAGCTGGCGATATCCGGCCTGCCCTGAATCTCCAATAGACGATAGAAATAACGGTAAACAGGTCGCACAGCCGTCAGATCTGGCAGGGGTAGAACGCTGCGGTATCCACGCGCCAGCGCATTGGCTTCTCGGTGAGAGAGGATATATTCAAGGGCGATAAAGTCCAGTGCGCGTGGTCCCAGCGCATATGCCTCGGTATCAACCAGCGCCTCTATATAGCCATCTTTGACCAGAAGCTGCGTGGGGTCCATATCCACCATAATCAGCGAGGCATCAACAGGATCTGCTAGCTGGTGGGCGCTGGCTGAAATCGATTGTAGCGCCTCTTTCATCGAGAGGTCATCGGCGTGATATTGCTCAACCAGCGCCTCCATAGTCTGTACCAGGTGCTGATGAAACAAATAGAATGATCCGCGCTGGCGGCCGGTAGGGTGGCCATAGTAGGGAAAGCGCAGGGCATGGATATGCGCCAGCTGCTGGCCAAATCTCTCCAGTGCTGCATCCGACAGAACTCCAAAGTGCGTTAATGGCGAGCCAGCCATGCACTCAACCATCACATACGCCCTGCCATCCAGCGTGCCTTTCGAAAGAATTTGAGGAATTGAGAGGGTGCTAAGGGAGTTAAGCGTGGCATTGATATGCTCCAGGTCAAATATATTGGTCGGATCAATGCCAAACAGTGCCAAACAGCCAGTCCAGAAGGGTCCGCTAAGCTTTTCCGGCCGCAACACGCGGATCACGCAGGTTGTGTCGCGAGTAGTAATGCGCCAGACATCGTTCATGTGTCCCGCATAGCCAGGATCCAACCGCTTTTGTTCTAAAATGGGAGACTCAAAGAGAGGTTGAAAATCCATATAGCTCTCCTTTTCGCATTTTTAATGCTCAACAATCATTTTTATGAAGATACCTCGTTTTTCGCGCCTGGCTATGTTAGCAATAGAAAAGCTAGAAGCCTTGCTTATAATAAAATACAACAAAAAAGACCTTACTTCTCGCAAGTAAGGTCTTTTTTTCTTACGCAACTGTATACCATGTATCCTCAATTTTGCCGAGCCATCGGTCAGCCAGAGACTGAAGCAGAGGACACGCACTGCATGCGTCCACGATGAAGATACACAATGGTGAAACAAGCCGTACGATCATTAGGGCGACTTCGCTCCGCCTGTTACCAGGTGTCCACGTGTCGTCTATCGACCAGGTCGTCTTCCTGGGATCTTGACTCTTCAAGAGAGTGGGAGAACTCGTCTTGGGTGCGGCTTCGCGCTTAGATGCTTTCAGCGCTTATCCCTTCTCGACATAGCTATCCAGCTCTGGCCCGGGCAGGCCAACTGGCACACCAGCGGTCGAGCCATCTCGGTCCTCTCGTACTGGAGATGACGCCCCTCAATTCTCCTACGCCCACGACGGATAGAGACCGAACTGTCTCGCGACGTTCTGAACCCAGCTCGCGTGCCGCTTTCATGGGCGAACAGCCCAACCCTTGGGACCTACTCCAGCCCCAGGATGCGACGAGCCGACATCGAGGTGCCAAACCTTGCCGTCGATGTGAACTCTTGGGCAAGATAAGCCTGTTATCCCCGGGGTAGCTTTTATCCGTTGAGCCACACTCCTTCCACTCGGGAATGTGGGATCACTAAGCCCGACTTTCGTCCCTGCTCGACCTGTCCGTCTTGCAGTCAAGCTCCCTTGTGCCTTTACACTCTTGTGGGTGATGTCCATCCACCCTGAGGGAACCTTTGGGCGCCTCCGTTACGCTTTGGGAGGCGACCGCCCCAGTCAAACTACCCGCCTGATCCTGTCCACGTCCCGGCTCACGGTGACGTGTGAGAAACAAAACACAACGAGAGTGGTATTTCATTGCCGTCTCCCCCACCCCCACAAGGATAGGTTCTCCGACTCCCACCTATGCTACGCACGCTCTGCCTCGTTTCGAGGTCAAGGTGTAGTAAAGCTCCACGGGGTCTTTTTGTCCTGTCGTGGGTAACCCGTATCTTCACGGGTACTTCAATTTCGCCGAGTCCTCTGTCGAGACAGTGCTCAACTCGTTACTCCTTTCGTGCGGGTCGGAACTTACCCGACAAGGAATTTCGCTACCTTAGGACCGTTATAGTTACGGCCGCCGTTCACCGGGGCTTAGATTCGCAGCTACGATCACCGCTCCTCGTAACCTTCCGGCACTGGGCAGGAGTCAGCCCCTATACTTCCGCTTTCGCGTTCGCAGAGACCTGTGTTTTTGGTAAACAGTCGGTTGAGCCAATTTCTTGCAACCCCCTCACGCTCCTGGCAAGCCAGTCTCGCTACTAGGGCACCCCTTCTTCCGAAGGTACGGGGTCAATTTGCCGAGTTCCTTAACAGAGGGTCGCTCGATCACCTGGGGAGTGTTCCCCCTGCCTACCAGTGTCGGTTTGCGGTACGGGCGGAGATGACTCTGGCGAGAGGCTTTTCTTGGCGGCCTAGGGGCCGATGACTTCCGCGGACCAACGTCCGCTCGCTGCACGTGTCATGCACAGGAAACCGGGATTTGCCTCGGCTTCGCACTTCAACGCACAGACCCATCCTGTCCAATCGATGGGCTCACCTTCCTTACCGCGTCCCCCCATTGCTCATCACGAGCATCTCCGGTGCAGGAATCTCTGACCTGCTTTCCATCGCCTACGGCTATGACGCCCTCGGCTTAGGACCCGACTCACCCTGGGACGTTTGACGGTGCCCAGGAACCCTCAGGCATTCGGTGTGTCTGGTTATCACAGACATGACGCTACTCATTCCGGCATTCTCACTTCTCTTCGCTCCACCAGTCCTTGCGGTCTGGCTTCTCTGCTTGAGAACGCTCCCCTACCAATCCATCTCGCGATGGATTCCATGGCTTCGGTAATCCGCTTCAGCCTCGATACGTTGTCGGTGCCACGACACTCGACCAGTGAGCTATTACGCACTCTTTAAATGGTGGCTGCTTCTAAGCCAACATCCTGGCTGTTTGGGCGTTGTGACCCCCTTTTACACTCAGCGGATACTTGGAGACCTTAGCCGATGGTCTGGGCTGTTTCCCTTTTGACGACGAAGCTTAGCCCCCGCCGTCTCACTTGCATGCATGCTGTCCTGGCATTCGCAGTTTGCTTGGGTTTGGTAACCTGCACGAGGCCCCTAGCCCATTCAGAGCTCTACCTCCAGGATAGTGTGTCATACAGCTGTACCTCAATACATTTCGGGGAGAACCAGCTATCTCCGTGTTCGATTGGAATTTCTCCCCTATCCACAAGTCATCCCCCAGTTTTGCAACACTGGTGGGTGCGAGCCTCGACGGACTGTCACATCCGCTTCACTCTGCTCATGGATAGCTCACACGGTTTCGGGTCGCATCGCCGCAACGTTCGCCCTGTTCAGACTCGGTTGCCCTGGGGCTCCCCAGCTTTAGCGCTGGTTAACCAGGCTACGACGATGCACTCGCCGGATCATTCTACAAAAGGCACGCCATTAGCCCTTGGTTCCTCCTGGAACAGTGGCCTCTGACTGCTGGTGAGTACGTGGTTTCAGGGTCTCTTTCATCCCCCTCTCGGGGTGCTTTTCACCTTTCCCTCACGGTACTTGTTCGCTATCGGTCGCTAAAGATGTGTAGCCTTGGAGGGTGGTCCCCCCAGCTTCCCACAAGATTGCACGTGTCTCGTGGTACTCAGGATCCCGACCCACGTTAACAAACCGTCCTTTACGGGACTGTCACCCGCTCTGGTCGCGCTTTCCAACGCGTTCAAGTAGTTCGTCATTGTTTGATGTCGGTCCTACAACCCCGACCATCCCGAAGGATGATTGGTTTGGGCTCCTCCCGGTTCGCTCGCCACTACTACGGGAATCTCGGTTGATTTCTCTTCGTCGGGTTACTGAGATGTTTCAGTTCACCCACTGCCCCCCGTCACTGCCTATGTGTTCAGCAGGCGGTCTCCAGACATCACTCTGGAGGAGTTGCCTCATTCGGAATCTCGGGGTTCATCGCTTGTATGCAGCTCCCCCCGAACGTTTCGCCGGTCTCCGCGTCCTTCTTCGGTCTTTAGCGCCAAGGCATCCACCTCGTACTCTGTGTAGCTTGTTCTCTACGTCTCTTTATCATGGTCTATGAATGCTTTGACTTATTCTTTGCGAGAATAAATCGATCCTCTGCTTCAACTCTGGCTGACCTTATCGCTCAGCAAAATTGAAGATACATGGTATTCAGTTGTGAAGGTGCACTGTTGTGGCTCTCGCCACACGCTTGCCGCCTGCGGCGGCGCGCGGAAGAGGGAGAAGATCCTGGGGGACACCCCCAGACCCCTGGCATGGGGACTGCCGTCCCCCTGCACCCCCTGGTGCGCTGTGCGCAAGAGGAAAAAATGCCGGGAAAACATCCCCATACCTCTGGTATGGAAACGGTCATTCCCTGCACCCCCTGGTGCGCATGGTTGCGTGTTGCGGTGGTTGTACCCCAACAGCTCAAGAGTGGAAACCAGCGTCGCTTCTGGCAACACGCCATATCACCAATGTCCTGGTCGACCTGGAAGTGGGATGAGTCTGTTACGTCATGGTATCCATGACCCTCATCCAAGCTCCCTAGAAAGGAGGTGATCCAGCCGCACCTTCCGGTACGGCTACCTTGTTACGACTTCACCCCAATCACTGACCCCACCCTCGACGCTTGCCTCCCAGATGGGTTAGCCCAGCGGCTTCAAGTGTTGCCAACTTTCGTGGTGTGACGGGCGGTGTGTACAAGACCCGGGAACGTATTCACCGTAGTGTGCTGACCTACGGTTACTAGCAACTCCAACTTCATGGAGGCGGGTTGCAGCCTCCAATCTGAACTGAGGCCAGGTTTGACGAGATTAGCTCCCCCTCGCGGGTTCGCAACTCTTTGTCCTGACCATTGTAGCGTGTGTGTCGCCCAAAGCGTAAGGGCCGTGCTGACTTGACGTCATCCCCGCCTTCCTCCGTCTTATAACGGCAGTTTCGCTAGAAAAATCCAACTAACGACAGGGGTTGCGCTCGTTGCGGGACTTAACCCAACATCTCACGACACGAGCTGACGACAGCCATGCAGCACCTGTGAACCCGCCCCGAAGGGACAGCCCGTTACGGCTGGTGCAAGTTCATGTCAAGCCTTGGTAAGGTTCTTCGCGTTGCATCGAATTAAACCACACGCTCCGCTGCTTGTGCGGGTCCCCGTCAATTCCTTTGAGTTTTAATCTTGCGACCGTACTCCCCAGGCGGACCACTTATTGTGTTAACTACGACACTGAAGGGGTCGATACCCCCAACGTCTAGTGGTCATCGTTTACGGCTAGGACTACCAGGGTATCTAATCCTGTTCGCTCCCCTAGCTTTCGCACCTGAGCGTCAGGTACTTCCCAGGACACTGCCTTCGCCTTTGGTGTTCCTCCGGATATCTACGCATTTCACCACTCCACCCGGAATTCCGTGTCCCTCTGAAGCCCTCAAGTCAGACAGTTTCCATAGTACTTCGTCAGTTGAGCCGACGACTGTCACCACAGACTAATCTGACCGCCTGCGTGCGCTTTACGCCCAGTAACTCCGGACAACGCTCGCCTCCTACGTATTACCGCGGCTGCTGGCACGTAGTTAGCCGAGGCTGATTCCTCTGGTACCGTCCGTTCTCGTCCCAGAGAAAAGCAGTTTACGATCCGAAAACCTTCTTCCTGCACGCGGCGTTGCTCGTTCAGGGTTGCCCCCATTGACGAAAATTCCTCACTGCTGCCCCCCGTAGGAGTCTGGGCCGTTCTCAATCCCAGTGTGGCTGATCGTCCTCTCAGACCAGCTATCGATCGCGGTCTTGGTAGGCCATTACCCCACCAACCAACTAATCGAGCGCAGGCTCATCCTCGGGCGCTCTTGCGAGCTTTCTTCTTGCGAAGCTATGCGGTATTGTCGGCGATTTCTCGCCGGTATTCCTCACCCCAGGGCAGATAACCCACGTGTTGCTCACCCGTCCGCCACTCCCTGTTTGCACAGGGCGTTCGACTTGCATGTGTTAGGCACGCCGCCAGCGTTTATCCTGAGCCAGGATCAAACTCGCCATCCAATTGTATATCTGAACATCGCGCTCAGCGAGCGGATGTGCAATTGCATGTGAATTGCGATCATGGCCAAGTTACATAACATTGGCTTGTTTCGCAGATTATTATGGATACTTGATGGTGATCATCAAGCCTCCGAATTGACAGGAACTGGTTCGTTGTGTGTTGTTGTTCCAGTTGCTGTTCTGCTTTCCACTCTTCAGTTGTCAAGGTACTTCATCGGCAGAACCTTCATTCTGCCAGGAGACAGGCGCTTGATGTTTTTTCGCTTGCTTGTCTCACGTGCTGTAGTATCGCATATCCGTTGTACTTTGTCAAGCGGTTTTAGAACCACTTTTTCAGCGGCTCCGAAATCTCGTCATTCGCCCCGGTCCCGGTCGGAACCGCCGCTGAAAACGGCTGGCATACCCACGGACGCAGCAAACCTGCGGCGGATAGAATTCATGAGGAGAATAATGATCTCAGAGGAGCTACATTAGCGTAGCACGGCTGATGCGAACGAACAGGAGCACCCAGCCTCATCGAGCCAGGTGATTGTTTCATTTGTTGACAGCTCGATGATTATGCCATAGCTATCCCGCTCTGTCAAGCCTTTTTGGCCTTAAATAATCATATCTTAAAAAATTGGCGGATATAATCAAAACGACGCGCCAGACCGTGTTGGCCAGCGCGCCGTTTTATCTATCGATATCGTAGGTATCGGCGATCAGTACTGCGGATATGCCTGGGGCTGACGTCGGCTAACTACGTACTGCACCAGCGACATCAGCAGGTTAAAATTAGGTACCTCGGAGGCCTTGATCGAGGACAGCGTCAGCAGGCGTCCATTCTGGCGTACCGCGACTTTGCCTTGATTCATTTCGATAGTGCCAATCTGGTCCCAGGGGATTATCTTTTTGCCATCATTGATGCCTTGCCCATTTACGTTGAGACGCCCAAAGGGGATCTGGGCTCCACTATTGAAGGCTTCGATAACCCTTGGTAACTGGACCCTGGTAACTGCTTCCTGCACCTGGGCGCCCAGCTCACTGTGGCCTTTAATGGCACTCCCATATTTCCATAACGCGCCATCACCTCGCCGTACCTGAAAATTCATATTGACTCTAGAACGGCTGCGAGTCACATTCACATACACTGCCTGAATCTGATCCCAGCGAAAGAGTTCGAGTTGAGAACCACGCGCGTGAATATAGCCCTCGTTGAAAAGATAGATGCGCCAGTTGTAGTGCTTAAGCGCGTTGATGGCCCAGATCAGAACCAGTACAGGCACAATGAGTAGATAATAAAAAAGATAGCCGGTAAATGTGATCAGGGCAACCAGGACAGCTATATCGAGCACGATAGAACCAATAAGAATACCTATAATAGCGAGAGGATTGGTGAAAGATGGTTGATATTCTTTTTTGAAGTTGCCTAACTGACTGTAAGCGGCCATCTGCTGTACTTCCGCTGGGATGGATGCCACCGCAGATGGTGCATAGGGAGATTGTGCCATCGTTTGAGAGTCCTTTCTACTAGTAGCCCGGATAGATAGGTGGAGCGGACCGTTGCATCTGGCGGCCCCGCTCGACCAGGGCCAGGAAGATGTGCATATTAGGCATGCGTGAGACCGAGATCGTAGACCAGTTCAGCATCTGTCCCTTTTTCCTGATACTGATAGTGCCACGATTCACGTTGACATCATTTAGCTCTTGCCAGGGTAGCCATTGCTGTGGGGATTTAGCCAGGCCCTGCTGGCTAACCTGCAATTTGCCAAAGGGCAGCGACTGGCCAGCATCGAAGGCTGCGATCGCCATCGGCAGTTGCACGCGCGTCAGCTCGTAATCAATCGCATTGCCGATCTCTTCAGCGTCAGCGAACCGGTCATTGAAGACGGCTTTACGACCATCGCTATCCCGTACGGTATATCTGTGCCTGGTTCCCGTGCGAATGCCATTATAGTATGTAGTGACGACCTGGATAAAAAACGCGCTGATCTGATCCCATCGAAAAGCGTCGATCTTACTACCACGCACGTACAACAAACCATATGCGCAGATAGCTACGCGCCAGGATCGATAGATAACTGGCATCAGGGCAAAGTAACCGGTAAAGATGAAGAACACCAGTGCAACCAGTAAAAAAATAATTGCACCGACTGCACTATCTCCACCACCTGACAACATGCCAAAACCGATAAAGAAAAAGATAAGCGTAACAATTACCAGTACGATAATGCTTCTTATCTGCGTTTTGCCCAGGCGAACCTTGTATTCAACCTGAACGTTTCCAAGCTGATGAGCATTGGCGTGTTGCATGGTTTCGGGGGAAATCTCTTCATGACGCAATACTTGCATCGGCTGTGCCATAGGGGCTGCACCTCCATAATTGCTTCTCAATACTATCATTCCAGAAAGAATAAGATAAAGCGGTAATGATATCTTGAAAAGCTGGCAAAGACAATAACATCAAAATGTCTCCATCAATGGTATAGAATCTATAACTTAAATTGATGTTCATGTATTATAGCAATCCACTTATCAAAAAAAAAGGTAAAATTACCATTACACGACAAGGGCGCGCTACTTTCTTTCAAGTAGCGCGCCCTTGTCGTGTAGAAGCTGTTGAGGGTTATAAATTATTGGGATAGCCCAAAGACGGTCGCGGGATTGTTGGTCGGTGTTGCGTTGGTGGGAACTTTGATGGTGACCGGCTGGTCGAACTTGCTCAGATCAACCACGGTGGTCGCGGAGCTCTTGGCCGCCGATGGACTATTGTTTGATATCGCTGTGGTGTCGGCGACGATATCCAGTTTTAACTGTGTGCGATGTACATAGAACTTGCTCTCGTCGATCCAGACATCAACTACGGCGTTAAACTGCTTGGCCGATTTCAGGATGGTGTCGATGTTTTGCTGACCCAGTGAACCTTTCAACTGAGGATTCTGGGTGAGCACCTGCTGCAGCGCCGCTTTATCCAATGAAGCGGTCAGGTGGCGCAGGCTGGGACCCGCCTGGGTGTCATCTCCATGATCGGTCAGTTTGACGTTCTGTACCAGGCCCAGCAGGCTGTTCTGATCAACGGTTACGCCAGAGAACATATTGCCGTTGACGCCCGCGATCTGCTGCTTGTCCAGCACATACCATTTACCAAGGTTATTCTGAATGTATACTTTGTTGCCGCTCACAACCTCGGCCAGCTTAGTAGTCTGCTGAGCCGAATTCACGTTCAACGACATCTGCTGCTGATCAGGACCCTCCTGATCACCGGAGCCTGTCATTGCTATGTTTACATTGGTCGCCGCAGGAGTTTTACCATTGTTGGTGGATTTGGCTTCGACAGCCTGGACGCTGGTGTTAGATTTTACGTCGATATGCGATGATTTCAATTTCTTCATGGCGTCCGCGCTCTTCTGCAGTACCTGCTGAGCGGTGAGGTCGCTGGGCTTATTGTTATTGCCCGTGTTTGTTCCTGTGGTCGTCTGGCTACACGCGCTGATGAATAAGGCAAGGGTCACCATGCACAGAAACATGAAAGAAAAGGTCTTTCCCGCTTTCATGATTAAGCTCCCTTTTGTATGTTATTAGATAATTTTCTAAATGGGATTCGATTCCTACTAAGGAATACGCAACTCGACTATAGTAAAGTTTCTAAAAAGTATAACTCTGGCAAAAACTCAGGAAAAACTAATATTAACTGTCCACTGACACCGTTATCGTGATAACATAATGACAAATATTCACTGCTATTTTCTGTACGTACACACCTCAAATCGCATAAAAAATGGGTCAAAGGATACCAACTGTGATGGTAAAAAAACCTTTTTATAAGAAGCTAGACCGGACAACGGAGCTAAAATCAATTGTGGAGAGCGATGCCCAGGAGATTTTTCATCTGATCGATACCAACCGCCCATATTTACGACAATGGCTCCCCTGGATCGATTATACACAGTCTGTGGCCGACGAGCTGGCCTATATTCGTACCGTTAAGGACCAGTATCAGGAGAATCAGAGTGTGGCGTGCGTTATCTGTCATAAGGGGGCTATCGCGGGTACCATTAGCTACCATCCTATCGATTGGATGAATCGTAAAGTGGAGATTGGTTACTGGCTGGGCGCGCAATTCCAGGGCAATGGTCTGATGACAAAGGCCTGTAGCGCTTTTATTGATTATGCCTTTGATGATCTGAGGCTCAACAAGGTAGAGATCCGTTGCGCGACCGGCAATACCCGCAGTTGCGCGGTCCCGCAGCGCCTCGGCTTTACCCATGAGGGTATCATTCGGCAGGCTGAATGGCTCTATGATCACTATGTGGATCTGCATTTCTACGGATTACTTGCCACCGAATGGAAAAAGGACAAGTAGCGGGTGGTGCAGGAGGGCGGCGAGCCCTCCTGCCGGGGTTTGGGGTGTCCCCACACTCTCCTTCCTCATCTCGCCCGCGTAGCGGGCGAATAACCCATCAAACGAAGTTTGATAAAATACCATGCAACCCTGTTACACGCAAAACGTATTTTTGCTGTAGAGAGATAATGCGCCATAAAACCACAGCGACCTCTACATATATGTAGAGATGGAATAAATATATGCATCAAAAGAATGTTTCGTTGACCAATCGTCATCCCCTGAGCTATCTGCTGCTGATAGTGGGGATACTCTGTGCTCTTTGCGCCTCCAGTCCGCGCGCATACGCGGACAGCATGCCGGGCGGAACGGTCTCCGATCCAACTGTGCGGGCGGTAGATATCGCGCAGCCAGCCGTTGTGCGCATCATTACAGCCATCCCTGCGCAATTATCGGTTCATGTTTCGTCTTCAAAGGATGTGACTTTTCCCCAGCAGAGCAATGGTACGTATGAGATAGATCTATCGGGCACAGGTACATTTATAAGCTCGCATGGTGATATTCTGACCGCCGATCATGTTGTGAGCCCACCCAAAAATCAGGAACTGTCTTCGGCTCTGTATACGCGAGCCGCCCAGGATATCGCTAATTATCTCAATACCAATCAGAAGGGCGCGACCTCGCTTACCAGCGACCAGGTAGTTCAGCAGTTGAACAGTGGACAGTTAAAGTCTACCCCTACATACCAGTCACCCAGTAGTTCGGTATTTTTGAGTACAGCCTATACGGGTCAGACAAACGCACCCGATTTTAAGAGCCTGCCGACCGGAGTCGGCGTCAATGCCGATAGAATTGAGAAGGAGAGTCCTTTCGATCAGCAAGATACGGCTATCATCCATGTACCGCTGACCGATACACTGAGCGTTCCACTAAGCGATTCAACCAATGTACATCCTCAGGATAAGCTGACGATCATTGGTTTCCCTGGTAACGCTGATGTCAGTAAGGCTCCCGATAGCCTGTTGACATCTTCCCTCAACCAGATCTATGTGAGTTCGCTCAAGACTAATGATAAAGGTGCTCCATTGATCCAGGTTGGGGGCAATGTAGAGCAGGGTGATAGTGGTGGACCTGCTCTGGACAACAATGGCAATATAGTTGGCATCGTTAGTTTTGGTCGCATCAATACCACTGGTGCGCAGAACGGGACGAGTTTTCTGCAGGCCAGCAGCAGTGCCCAGAATATGATTAAAGCCCTTAATCTGGACACTAAACCAGGCAAGCAACAGACGCAATGGAGCCAGGCATTCAATACCTACGCGGCTACCAGCTCTGGACATTGGAGTCAGTCCCAACAGGACTTCGCGAACCTGCAAAAGACTTATCCAACCTTCAAGGCTATCCAACCTTTCCAGACTTATGCGCAGCAGCAGGCAAAGAATGAACATGTGGTCCCGACGAAGACGCCAACCAGCACACCAGTCCACACCACATCGAAAACATCCGTTACCTGGCAGGCCATCGCCCTGACAGTTATCTCGGTTCTGGTACTACTCTTACTGATGGGCGTCCTCTTTATGACCGCGCTCCGTATGCGTCCAAAGGGCAGACAGAAAAAGGGAGCTGCCGCGGCTCCCAAACAGTCGGCCATGGCATCAACGACTGCGGCCGCCGACAAGAGCCAGCCCGATCCGGTCAGCAATCCCGGTACAACGCCCGCGTCCACTCCCGCCAGTAATGGATCATCGCCATCCCGGCCAGCGGCGGGTGCGCAACCCGTTGGGCAAAATACCTTATCGCTCAAAGCGTGGCCCTGCGGCCATATGAATCGTCCCAATGCCCGCTTCTGCAGCATCTGTGGCGAACCCGCCCCCGAAGAAGTATAAATAAACAAAAAACGGTGTGGCACAAATCGAGCTCAGGCTCGATTTGTGCCACACCGTTTTTTGTTTGAAGAGTTGGAGATGCTACGCCAGTTTTACTAGCTGTTTACCCTGATTCTCACCTTTGAGCATGCCAATGAATGCTCTGGGAGCATCGTCAATGCCTTCGGCGATGGTCTCGCGATATTTCAGTTGGCCGCTGGCGACCAGCTGCCCCAACTCCTGAAGGGCCTGTGGGAACAGGTCGGCATGCTCACCAACGATAAAACCCTGCAGCTTGACACGATTGATCAGGAGGGCACCAAAGTTGCGCACGGCGTGTGGCTGGGTCGCGTTGTACTGAGAAACAAATCCGCACAGTGGGATGCGCGCATGAGCATTCAAACGATCGAGTACCGCTTCCAGAATCTCGCCGCCAACATTCTCGAAGTAGACGTCAATACCATCGGGAGTCGCGGCGGTCAGATCCTCAACCAGGTGTCCGGCCTTATAATCAACACAGGAGTCAAAACCCAGTTCTTTGACCACATACTCGCATTTTGTCTTGCCGCCCGCGATACCAACTACGCGGCAACCACGTGCCTTGGCCAGCTGACCAACCACACTGCCGACCGCGCCTGAAGCCGCCGACACTACCACAGTCTCACCGGCCTTCGGCTGACCGATACTGATCAAACCAACCCAGGCGGTCAGACCAGGCATACCCAGCACACCCAGATAGGCAGAGACGGGAATCTGATCTGTGACGTTGATCTTCTGCAGACCCTTGCCATCAGAAATACCATACAGCTGCCAGCCAAAGTAACCAAGCACATTATCATCCACCTGGAAGGCAGGATTTTTCGACTCGACGACTACGCCTACGGTTCCACCAACCATCACATCATTAATCTGCATGCTGGCTGCATACGACTTGCCCTCGTTCATGCGTCCACGCATATAAGGATCGAGAGACAGGTAGAGATTTTTTACCAGCACTTCCCCATCTTTTATGGCGGGCACATCCGTCTCCACAATATTGAAATCGCTCTCCTGCACCCAACCATGGGGACGGTTAGCGAGCAAAACCTGCTTATTCTTGATTGTCATCTTCAGTAACTTCCTTTCAAAATTCACTATTGCTAGTGCCATATGTCTATAACACAGCCAGTCTGCTAATTATTTCATCCATATATCCAGACGGCCCCAAACCACAACCATTTCATCTCACTTGCCAGACTGAAGACACTCAAAAGATCCCACACGGATATTTATCAACACACCATGCCCACTGTAATGTTTCACGTGAAACATTGCGATAAAGAATAAGCCAATATGATCGCTTTTACGGGGAACATCCCGTACGTGAACAGGGGCGGCATGCACAATGCCGGATTGCTGCGTATTTGAAGAAGCAACAGCGATGAATCGGCCGCAATCCTATGCCGCCTGCAAGGGAACATTTTCGTGTTCAGAGGAACATTTTCGTATGGGGGACACCCCACCTATTCATTCCATCTGGTTGTGGGCAACAGGGGCGCGGATGCGCCCCTGTTGCCCACAACCAAAAACCAACGCGGCCGCGTAGCGGCCGCGCGTGTGGTGGCACACAAGTACCTCGATCAATGAAAACAAAATACAGTCTCTTGCAATGTTTCACGTGAAACATTGCAAGAGACATCAGCCTCCTTATGCCCTGCCTCGTAAGATCATGGATTGGAAGTGCCAGTATTGACCATTCATTGGAATGGCTTTAAAGGAGACCACGTCAAAATATGGCGCGACCGCCTGACGCATAAAATCATCGCTATGATGAGAGAAGAAGCGTGGCGGCTGGTGATGATCATCCTCGTGTATCCCTTCCTCCTCGAAGCCCCCATAGACTCCCAGGAAGAAAAGCCCACCAGGACGCAGCAGATCACGCAACTTTTGCAGGACCGCTGGTAGCTCTGCACCCGGCACATGCAGCAGACAATTCAGAGCATAGATCGCATCAAAAGAACTCTCCGGAAAATGCAGCCCCAGGAAATCCATCACATGGGCATCCAGACCCTTCTCGCGGCAGAGGTCTACCATGTCGGGTGACAGGTCCGTACACACAACCTGTAAACCATGCTCCTGAAAAAAAAGGCTATCAACCCCGGTACCAGCCCCCACTTCCAATAAAGTCTTCTTGCCCTCTTGCAGCAAGAGATCCAGGAAACTCTGTCTCTCTGCGACCTTCCATGGTTCTTTGGCCGTTTGATTACGCTGCTCCGCCATCTCGCGATTATACGACTGGCGCAGCGTTTGAATGACTTGCTGGTAGGTATCCATAACTGTGGCTCTCACCTTTCCTTAGTGCCGGACAATGGTAGTTTAGGGGATATCTCTAATGATTAGCTGATCCTTTGGTAGGGGCAAAAAAAGTGGGCACCCATCATGGATGCCCACCAGAGATTTTTACACTTACGCGCCCATAATGTTGTAGCCGGCATCGACAAACATGATCTCACCGGTGATGGCACGGGCCAGGTCGCTGCTCAAGAAGAGAGCGGTATCACCGACTTCACTCTGCTCGATGTTGCGACGCAGCGGCGCGACATGGGCCACCTGCTCACGGAAACCGGTGAGTCCGGAGACACCACGAGCGGCCAGCGTGTTCAATGGACCAGCCGAGATGGCGTTGACGCGAATGTTGTGCTCGCCCATCTCATATGCCAGGTAGCGAACACTGCATTCCAGAGCAGCCTTGGCGACGGCCATCACGTTGTACTTGGGCATCACGCGCTCACTGGCCATATAGGTCAGGGCCAGCACGCTACCGCCATGCTCTTTCATCAAGGGCTCGGCACGTTTGGCCATCGCCACCAGCGAATAGGCGCTGATATCTAACGCGGTATGAAAACCCTCGCGCGTCGTCTGCAGGAAGGGATTCTCCAGTTCGCTGGCCGGCGCGAAGGCCACACAATGGATCAGGATATCTATGCGACCACCGAGCAGTTCACCGGCTTTGGCGAACGCGCTATCCAGTTCGGCATCATTCTGCACATCGCAGGGGATAACCTCGGTGCCGGGAATCTTGGAGGCCAGGTCGCGCACATACTTCTCCATGCGCTCCTGGTACGCCAGGACCAGTTGCGCCCCTTCACGTGCCAGAGCCTGCGCGATCGCCCAGGCGATCGAGCGATGGTTCGCCACACCAAAAATAAAAGCCTTTTTACCTTCTAATAAGGGCATTTCGTTTCTCCTCTCAAATACGCTGGTTGTTAGCGCCTAGCGCTCCATTGGATAACCGCGATTGGCCCAGCCATTCATGCCACGCGCCAGGTTATAGACCTTTTTAAAACCTAACAACGAGGCGATCTCGGAAGCCATCGCGCTGCGCTGGCCTGCGGCACAGACAAAGATCACCTCTTCATCCTTCGGCAGGTTTTTTTCTTCAAGCGCCTTCCCAAAAGAATAAATGCCCTGAATGGGAACCAGCGTCGCCTGCGCGATATGTCCATAGTTCCATTCATCGGGCATGCGCACATCGACGATACGTACCCCTGAATCAACCAGGTTTTTCGCCTCGTCAGTGCCAATCGTTGTATATGGTGCTACTTCGTCATCATGGTCATATGCCATTGCTCGATTCTCCCGCTTCATATTGCTCTAGCCAGAGACGGCCTAGCAAGGTAGGAACAATCATATATTCATCACCACTATAAGCCATGGTGATATAGCCTTGATCTTCCATCTCGCGAAAATCGTCAGTTGTGAGGAAATAATCATGTAGCATACGTGAAACGTCGCTCTCTGGCAATTGCTTCCAGCTCATCAATACGCGCATAATGGCAGCATACTTGGGCCTGCTATCATCAACGGCTCGCATATACATACCTCTTTCCATCCTACATATGCTATTCATTCTAATACCTCCCACAGTGTAACAAATTCGCTAGCATACAGCAAGTGGAGAACGCCCCCGGAGAACCAACGCCCTCATAAGTTCGGACCTCGCGCCCGATCACCCACGCCATCCCCAAATCCAATGTTTCACGTGAAACATCGACCCCAAACACGGGACGCCCCACCAAGGCGGAACGCCCATGTAGGGTCGACCCTCGCGGCATCTGTTGATACTAAATAGCCAAAAGGTCTCTGGATGGGGAGGGAGACTTGCCAGAGTGGCAAATATCGAGGAACATCCAAAGAAATTGTCATCACACGTTTTCGAAAGGATCTTCCTCGTATGCCTCATCATACCGCATCTGGGCCCGAAGAGGCGAATGCCGATTCGCTCTCACAACAGATCGTTGGCTGCTTGCAGCGCCTCATCGAACCCTCTGATCCCCCTGCCGCTGCGGTGAGCCGCCCTCGTGGACGACCCGCAGTGCTCTCCTCTGAGCATCTGTGTCTGGCGGTCTTGCTGGCGCTGCTGCGCGGCTTGAAGAGCTATGCCTGCGTCTGGCGCCTGATCACCTGGTCGGGGGTCGGCCACTTTCCTCTCTTGCCCCATACTCGTGACGCCATCCGCAAACGCCTCTTGCACACCTCCCTCGACGTCTGGCAGCGCCTCCTGCTGCGCGTGAGCACCGGCTTGCATGCCCAAACCCAGGCGGTCGCCCAGTGTGATCTGCTTCCCTGGGTTTCCCATATCTTCGCTCTGGATCAAACCACGCTCGATGCCGTCCAGCGGCGCATGCAGGATGTGCGCGATGAAGCCGTGGACAGTCCACGCCTGCTGGTCGGCAGACTGGCCGCCCTCTTTGATGTCCGCCGCCAGCAATGGGTTCGTATCCTCTTCCGTGAGGACGTCTTTGCCAATGAAAAACTGCTCGTCCAGGACGTGGTGCGTGGATTGCCCGCTGGCAGCCTGCTGCTGGCCGATCTGGGCTACTTCAGCTTTCCCTGGTTTGACTGGCTCACGGACCAGGGCTTTTTCTGGCTCTCACGGATGCGGGAGAAGACCTCCTACCAGATCCTGCACGTCTTTGTGCAGCAAGGCACCACGCTCGACGCCCTGGTCTGGCTGGGAGCCTACCGCGCCGATCGCTGTGCCCACCGGGTGCGCCTGATCCAGTTTGAGCATCACGGCAAGCTGTACCAGTATCTGACCAACATCTGCGAACCCGATCGCTTGAGCATGAGCGAGGCCGCTCGCCTCTACGCGCGTCGCTGGGAGATCGAGCTGGCGTTCAAAGCGCTCAAATGCACGCTGGGCATTCGCGTGTGGTGGTCCTGCGATCCTCTCCTGGTGCTTCAGCAGCTCTTCGCCGCCTTCATCCTGGCTCAGGTGCTCCATGCGCTCCACGCTCAGGTGGCCTTCGCCGCCCAGGTCCCTCTCTTCGACGTGTCCTTGCCCGTGCTTGCCACCTTGCTTGCTCAGGCGCCCACGCGATCGGGTGGGCAGCCCCTGATCCAGCGACTGCTCGAGGTGGGTCGGCGCCAGGGTTTGATCCGGCCCTCGCGGCGCATCGAGCCAGCCGTCCCTGCTCTGCTGAGGTCCTACACCCCGGCCCCACCTGATCTGCCGACCATCCGACCGCCACGCTACGCCCATCGTGTCCGTCAGGGACGTTCGGATCGACCCGACTTTGTGCCTCGTTTTTTCACCTTCATCGTGATTTAGTATCAACAGATGCCGCGAGGGTCGACCCTACATAAGCGTTTTTCGTTGGTGGGAACGTTCCTTTTTTCGGGGCGTTTTTCGTTGGTGGGGACATTACGGGTTTCTTGTTACGCTGTTTTTCTGATTACGGCAACATGCGTCTGGCACGTTGGCTCCGGCTCAAAATAACTTGATCTGACCATCTCTACTGGCAAGCCCCATTGTTTAATCCTCCCATCGATTCTTTTCTCGGGCATATCCGTATGCCTACCGCTATATTCCGCGACCAATAAACACCCTGTAGGCTGCACATATCGCTCCAACAATCGCTGAACAAAAGCCTCCTGTAATTCTTCAGGAACATATTCAAGTAAGGCGTGAACAACATCGAATTGCCTGGGCGGCAACCAGTTCCAGGCATTACCCAGAAAGAGCTGTTCGGTATATTGAGGCAAACGTGCCCGTGCCAGATCAATTAACTTCTCAGAAAAATCAAGACCAAAGGGGTTGATCAGTAGACCGCGTTCACTCGTCCAGCGCAAAACACATTCTAGCAAATAGCCATTGGCACACCCGATATCTAAAAAGGAGCCATCTTTAGTAATACAATCAGCAACTGGCCTGCGCAACGTCTCCCAATAATCATTATCGCGAGGAGTGCGCAATCCAACACCAGATTGCTGCCATGGCTGCTTTCCCGCAATATATGCCGTTTCCAGCAACGCTTTATTGGCTGCGAACCAGCCCTCCAGTTCTTTGTCGTCCATGTTTTTCTCCAACCAGCTACTTACAATGTTTCACGTGAAACATTCAGGCTAGACACCTTATGATAATCATCCACAATAGAATGAGACGTTTCACGTGAAACATTGTAAGTAACCATAGCTGTTGAAATAAATGTTAAGATAGATGTCAGCGATAACCTGTCAACGATAGAGGCAAGAATACAATGGATACAAATTATTTGCAGCTAGCCGTAAACAACAACGCCATCTGGTGTGATACCGTCTGCCGCTCACATAATATTAGGGGAGAGTTCCACGGAACATTCTGGATGATCAAACAGCAGGCTCCTACTTACTATCCCAATCTGATAACCCTGTCTCCGGCTAGAAAACTTGATCTTCATCAAGACCCACTGGCGACATTTCTCTCGCAGCAAAAAGATTACACGATCTCCGTCAAAGATAGCTTTGCTGACCTGGATCTCGACCCGTTCGGCTTTCACCTTCTGTTTGAAGCACAATGGATCTTTCTTCGCTCTGACTCAATAGCAGTTCTTGACCAGCCATCTACAGAACTCGCATGGAAAAGGGTCGTAGAGGAAAAAGAACTTCTCGGCTGGGAGGCAGCATGGTCTCAGACAGAGCTCACGCAGAACCATATTTTCCTGGCCTCGCTCTTACATAATGCGGATATCTGTATCATGGCAGCCTATCAAGATAACCATATTGTCGCGGGCGCCATCGCCAATAAGACACCTGGCGTCGTTGGCATCTCTAATGTTTTTACGCCTGAACAGAATGCGGAACAGTACTGGCAGGGTTTGCTCGCAATGATCTCTAAACAGTATCCCGGACTTCCAATCGTTGGCTATGAGCATGATGAAAGTCTTGCCCTGGCGATACGCGTTGGCTTTACCATACTCGGACCATTGCGCATCTGGCTCAAAGATGAATAAGGAGATCAAAAACAATGCACATTCCTGATTTTAAATTGGAGCGCTACTTTGCTCGCTGGGAGTTTGTCGCCCCCTATATGCTGTCCAGCTCTGATGTTGATGGTTACCAGATGAGTGATCTGCTGGCACTGGCGGACCCCGAGTGTCGCGAACTGTGGCAGAATCTGCCGTTGGGATATACCGAGAGCGCGGGACATCCGCTGCTGCGACAGCAGATTGCTCGCCTCTATCAACACATATCCACCGAGAATGTGTTGACGTTTTCTGGCGGCGAGGAAGCAATCTTTGCCCTTACCAATGTACTGCTCCAGCAAGGCGACCATGCGATTGTGACCTGGCCCGGCTATCAATCTCTCTATAGCATCGCCCAGGCCACCGGCGCCGAAGTCACCCTCTTAGAATTGCAAGAAGAGCAGGGATGGCAGCTCGATGTGGCTGCTCTGCGTAAAGCGCTACGCCCTGACACTCGCCTCATCGTCATCAACTTCCCACACAATCCCACCGGAGCCCACCTGGATCGCCAGACACTCGATGAGGTGGTAGCGATCGCCCAGGAAGCGAACGCCTATCTCTTCTCTGATGAATCATATCGCTTCCTCGAATACCAGCCCGAGCAAACCTTGCCCGGCGCAGCCGATCTCTCGCGCAAAGCCATCTCCCTGGGCGTGATGTCAAAGTCTTTCGCCCTGGCTGGACTACGCATCGGCTGGCTGGCAACGCAGGATACAACCCTCTTGCAACGTGTAGCGGCCTTCAAAGATTATCTCTCTATCTGCAACAGCGCCCCCAGTGAGATCCTGGCCCTGATCGCCCTGCGTGCCCACAGTCAGATTATCAGCCGCAGCCTCGACATCATCCAATCAAATCGTTTGCTCCTTAACCACTTCTTCCGCCAGTGGTCGGACACCTTTTCCTGGCATCCACCCCAGGCAGGAAGCATCGCTTTTCCACGTCTGCGCACCAACCAGCCCATCGCCAAGTTCGCCCAACAACTGGTGCAAAAAGAAGGCGTCATGCTCCTACCCGGCACAGTCTACGATCATCCCGGCAACAACTTTCGCATCGGCCTCGGACGCAAAAACATGCCCGAAGCCCTGAGCAGAGTAGAACACTTCCTCCAGCAACACCGAACATAGCTCTCACCCCCTCACCATAAGTTCGGACCTCGCGTCCGATTACCCCACAACCCAAAATCCAACGTTTCACGTGAAACATCATACTCGCATAATGTTTCACGTGAAACATCACTCTCCGATTTCTCTCTCCACAATCTATTCGCATCCCCCTCAAAGGCAACTTAAGAAAGCTTAAGAAAGGCAAAACACAAACGAAAAACACCTCTACTCGCTCTAGAAGCCGATTCATCACCCCAACTAAAGAACTAAAGACCTTAAGAAGGTTAAAGTACTTTTGACACAGCTTTACTCCCCTTTGCCAGGTCATGGTCGTATAGGTATATCAAAGGTCTCTTATCCCTCTTAAGCACTTAAGTTCTCAAATCTCGATATAATTCATCACCCTTCCCATCACCCAAAGCAAGAAGCAACACGGAACCTCCCCAAACCCCGAAACCTCCCCACCAACGAGAAACGTAATTGTAGGGTCGACCCTCGCGGTCGACCGGGCTGCCGTCGCTGGCGCTGGCAGCCCACGTACCCCCACGACCCCGCTTCCCCTGTCTTACACGCCCCTCACGTCGTCCCCACCCGCAACCTCCCGCACACGTACTCAAAAGCCAACGCCCATTTCTTCGCAATGTTTCACGTGAAACATTACATCCAAAACACCACGCGCCTAACGCATAATCTCGCCACCATTCACCAGCAGGGTCTGACCGGTCATAAAGGAAGATGCCGCTGAAGCCAGAAAGATGGCCGTCTGCAAGATGTCGTCGGGCGTTCCCCAGCGTTTCATAGGAATATCCTGGACTGCCTGCTGGCGCGTCTCTTCAGATAGCGTCTGGGACCATTCATTTTCGATACGGCCAGGGGCGATGCAGTTGACGCGCACATGGGGAGCAAACTCTGTGGCCAGGCAGCGCGTCAGTGACATGATAGCCCCCTTGCTAATGGCATACATCTGATTAGGCAGACCCGGCGCACCATCCAATGCACGATCCCAGCCGGTTGTAATAATAGACCCCCCCTCGCGCATATATGGCTGCACCTCACGGCAGCAGCGCCATGTTCCCATGATATCGACACCAACCATGCGCTCAAATATCTCTATCTCGCTCATGCCCCTGGTCTCCGCGCTATTGGCGCTGGCACCGGCATTGTTGATCCAGACATCGATCAGCCCCAGCACCTGGCGGGCGTATCGCACCAGTTGAGCAGCTTCCTCCGGCTTGCACAGATCCGCCTGGTAGAGAAATACTTTTCCTCCCTTCTCTTCGATCTGCCGCTGTACCTCTTCGGCTCCCTGCCTCGATTGGGAATAATGCGCCAGAATGGTCGCCCCTTGTTCCGCGAATCCCAGCGCCAGCCGCTTTCCAATGCTGCGACCGGCTCCCGTGATCACCACGTTTTTATTCTCAAATAACATCTGCGCTCCTTACATCAACATGTATTAACCAACTCTTGAGTTTATTCTCTCATATCTATCGCTTACATTTATACCACCTGCACTACACCTTTTCGCCACCCCTGGATTGGTGTTACACTAATAACGTCAAGCCGATCAGTGCTGATCGACAATCCTCACGTGAGATGTTTGCACTATGTGGAGTGCGAGGCCGCACATATGAAAGGAGTACCCCGTCCGTGAGCCAGTATACCTCTGCTATAAATTCTTCGGATTCTTCAGTACCATCCAGGTTGTCGGACTCTGAGCAGCGCACACTTCTGCGCCAGCTCCGTAGCGAGATTATAGAGCGCTACCGTCCACATATTAGAGAAGGGGCCGGACCCATTCGTGTTATGGCCCGTATCGTTGCTGAACTGGAACAGACCTGCCGCCAGCATAATATAGATGATCAGATTATTCGCGCTGAGGTGGTCAATCGCACAATAGGTGATATCGATCTACGCCAGGCGGTAGAGTGCGAGGGCGAGGAAGGCGGCCCGGAAGATTATCGCATCCTCGCCGATGAATTAGGCATCGCCTTGCCCGGCGAAGAACTCTATCACTATACCGCCACCGGAGAGACCTACTACTGGCTGCGCGATCAAATGCTGGAGTGTGAGCGTCTCTTGCTCAGCCAGGGATTCGATCCACGCGTTTATGATATCTATGGCATCGGTAATCCTGTTCTACGCGGCTGGCTGGCCCAGGAGATGGGACGCTGGGGCATCGAGGTGACCCACCACAATGTCCATCTCAGCCTGGGAGCTATGGATGGCATCGATAACGTCCTGCGCGGCGTGGCCCATATCTATCGTACGCGGCAGGTTGAGCAGGTGGGCATTCTGTTCCCCGAACCCGGCTTTGGTGTCCCCGAGTGGCAGGCCCTTAGCTATGGCTATCAGATCCACCGCTACAAGACCTCCGCTGAACATCGCTTTAAACTGACCGGGGCCCAGCTGGAACAGATTCTCGCCGAGAACCCTGATATCCACGTACTCTATCTGACCATCACCAATAATCCAACCGCGTTCGCCTATTCACCTGCCGAACTGGAAGAGCTACACGCCGTACTCGCTAGCTTCCACGCTAAGGGCCGAGAGATCCTGACGCTGGCTGACCTGGCATATATCGGCACGGGAAAACCTGAAGAGGATCAGGCACGCATGGCGACCTTTATCAAGCCAGAAGTGCTGCAGCATACCATCTTTGTCAGTAGCTTCTCCAAGACGCATACCCTGACCGGCGAGCGCTTCGGCTGGGTTACCTGCGGCGATCCCAATATCGCGGCCGGTATCGCGGTCAGCTGGAGCAATGGACTGGCGGCCCTGCCCGGTGAGTGGCAGCTGCGCTTCATGGCCTACTATCGCCTCCTGCAAACTCGTCCTTGGCTGGGCGAGAAGCTGCGCCGCTTCTATCGCCTGCGCCGCACACAGCTAGTCAAACAGCTACAAGAGATCAACGAAGAGTTTCATCTCTTCCAACAGATTTATATAGATGATGACGCCACAGTCTACAACTGGAGCAGGCTCAATGAAGGGATAGATGCCTTCGCGCTCTTTGAGAAGACCGGCATTGCCGGAGTTCCCGGCTCGGGCTTCGGCTACGATGACGAGTATATACGCTTCTCCATCGGCGTCATCCCCATCATCCCTGGCGACCTTTAGAGAGTTGTCTGACTCTCGTCGTATTGGGGTATGTAAGCGCCCCCCGCACACGCGTCCGCATGCGCGGCCGCACAGAGTGTTGAGTTGGTGTATGGTGGGTGCGCGGATGCGCACCCACCATACACCAACTCAACACTGACTCCTGAGCACCACAGGTGCACAAACAGCCCTTTATATATTTGTGTCCTGGCGGCGCACCCACATCCCATACGCCAACTCAACACTGACTCCTGAGCACCACAGGTGCACAAACAGCCCTTTATATATTTGTGTCCTGGCGGCGCACCCACATCCCATACGCCAACTCAACACTGACTCCTGAGCACCACAGGTGCACAAACAGCCCTTTATATATTTGTGTCCTGGCGGCGCACCCACATCCCATACGCCAACTCAACACTGATTCCTGAGCACCACAGGTGCACAAACAGCCCTTTATATATTTGTGTCCTGGCGGCGCGGATGCGCCGCCAGGACACAAATATATAAAATAAATGCGGCCGCGCAACGGACGCGAGTGCGGGGGCGCTCACGCTCGCCAACACGATATGAGAACTCCTGTTCTCCTATATAGTTACTTTACACACAACGCCAGAAACACTTCTATTCTTCTTGCCCATTAAACTTCCGCTCAGATATATTGCCAGTTTCGTTTGCAAGTGATAACCTTACACATAAGGAAATGAAGGTAACGGCACCCTATTTGGGTGGATCCCCCAGGTAAAATGGAACTGTGTCGATCAACCATCATTACTGTATTTCAACGCCGAAATGCAATAACCTTTATCTCTACATAGTTTGGCAGGTAGATAGTTTCTACACATAAACAAAGCGTGACCTTTTCGTGACACGTGAACGTATTGCAGTGATGCAACCGTAACACGTTGACGACAAACTATGGGTAAGACGACAGATGAGATGAAGAAGATCACTCAGGGGCAAACGATAAAATCTGCTCAGGAGCAAATTGCACAACAAGGGTACAACCCCTCATTAAGGAGAAAAAGCTATGCCAACCCGTATAGGTATCAATGGCTTCGGACGCATCGGGCGTCAGTCCCTCAAAGCAATCCTTGATAACCACTCTAGCGAAATAGAGGTTGTCGCAGTTAACGATCTCACCGATACACATACCAACGCCCATCTTTTAAAATATGATTCCACCTACGGCCGTTTCCCCGGCGAAGTTGAAGCCACTGAAGATACCCTGATCGTAAACGGGCATTCCATCAAAGTTATTGCTCAAAGAGATCCCGCGCAGATCCCCTGGGGCGATCTGGGTGTCGAACTGGTAATCGAGTCGACCGGTCTCTTTACCGATGCATCCAAGGCTTCCGCTCATCTGCAGGGTGGTGCGAAAAAGGTCATTATCTCTGCCCCCGCTAAAGGTGAAGATCTCACCGTTGTTCTTGGTGTGAACGAGAATGTGTATGACCCCGCCAAACACAACATTATTTCCAACGCGTCCTGTACCACGAACTGCCTGGCTCCCGCGGCCAAGGTTCTTAATGATACGTTTGGTATCGAGCGCGGTATGATGAATACCATCCACTCCTACACCAACGACCAGCGTATCCTTGACCAGGTGCATAAAGATCTGCGCCGCGCGCGTGCCGCCGGCAGCAATATCATCCCGACGACGACCGGCGCCGCCCGCGCTCTGGCTCTGGTCATCCCCGAGCTGAAAGGCCGCTTCGATGGTATGTCTCTGCGCGTGCCGACCGTGACGGTCTCGGTCGTCGATTTTGTGGCCACCCTCAATAAAGAGACCTCAGTGGAGGCGATCAACAATGCCTTCAAAGAGGCGGCCTCCGGCTCGCTGAAGGGTATCCTGGGCTATACCGAGGAGCCACTGGTCTCGACCGATTTCCGTGGCGATGCTCGTTCTTCTATCATCGATGGTCTTTCCACCATGGTCATGGGTGGCAATATGGTGAAGGTCCTGGCCTGGTACGACAATGAGTGGGGTTATTCTAACCGCGTTGCCGATCTGGCTGCCTTTATCGCCTCCAAAGGATTCTAGTCTCGCAGGTTCTGATGGCGTATGTTACATCTCTATGGTGTAACTGCGCCATTTTATATGCCAGATTCCCCTGTGGACTCTGGCTAGCCATAGGAGAAAGCGATGAACAAAAAGACTGTTCGGGATATCGATGTGGCGGGCAAACGCGTCCTGGTCCGCGTCGATTTTAATGTCCCACTGGATAATTCTCAACACATTACCGACGATATCCGTATCGTTTCCGCCCTGCCCACTATCAACTATCTGCTCGATAATGGCGCCGCCGTCATCTTGATGTCCCACCTCGGTCGCCCCAAAGGCCAGGTGGTCGATACGATGCGTATGGCGCCCGTGGCGGCTCGTCTCTCAGACCTGCTGCACCGACCGGTCATTACCAGTAGTGACTCCATCGGCCCGGAGGCCGAGGAAAAGGCTCAGGCGCTACGTCCGGGACAGGTACTGCTGCTGGAAAATCTGCGCTTCCATAAGGAAGAGGAAAAGAATGATCCAGAGTTCTCTCGCCAGCTGGCTTCGCTCGGCGATTTCTATGTCAATGATGCCTTCGGTACCGCCCACCGCGCCCATGCCTCAACGGAGGGCGTGACCCACTACCTGCCGGGCGTCTCCGGCTTCCTGGTAGAGAAAGAGCTGAATTTCCTGGGCAGCGCGCTGGAGAATCCACGCCGTCCTTTTGCGGCCATCGTCGGCGGCGCCAAGGTCTCTGATAAGATCGCCGTACTTGAACGTCTGATCACACTGGCGGACAGCATCCTGATCGGCGGTGGCATGGCCAATACCTTCCTCAAAGCCCAGGGATTGGAGATCGGAGATTCGCTGTTCGAAGAGGCGAAGGTAGATGAGGCGAAGGCGTTGATCGCCCAGGCGGAGAAGCTGGGAAAGAAGTTTATTCTGCCTCCGGATGTGGTGATCGCCGATCGCTTCGCCGCCGATGCGGAACATAAGGTGGTCGCCGCGCAGGCCGTTCCTCAGGGATGGCGTATCCTGGATATCGGACCCGCTACAGTTGAGACGTTCCGTCAGGCCCTGGCTACATCCCAGACTATTGTGTGGAACGGTACGCTGGGCGTAGCTGAGATGCCAGCCTTCGCCAAGGGCACCAACGCGGTGATCGAAATCCTGATTGAGCGCGCGCAGCAGGGCGCTACCACCATTATCGGCGGCGGCGATTCGGCGGCGGCCGTGGAACAGGCGGGAGCCGCCAGCAAGATGACGCACGTCTCTACCGGCGGCGGCGCTTCGCTGGAGTTTCTGGAGGGTCGCGTCCTCCCCGGTGTAGCAGCCCTGCAAGATGCCTGAGCACAAAAATGGTACAATGAACGTGCGCCCCTCATGGGCGCCTAACGTAGGTGCCGGGCTTGCCCCGGCTTGGCTGCGAAACGGCCCCGTACCAGGGCGCGCACGTTCCCCGACAAACGGTATCTCTCCAGCAAACGTTGCACCAACGGAAGAGTCCGTTGGGAACGAAAACATGTTTGGTGAAAGGTGCGCGTCCGGCGAGGGGCCGCTTCGCAGCCAAGCCGGGGCAAGCCCGGCACCTACGATCTTCGTTTGGAAAAGGAGCACTATATGGCAACTTCTCGTACTGCAATCATCGCAGGTAACTGGAAAATGAATCTGGGACCCCAGCAGGCCTCAAGCTTTGCCCGGGAGATTCTCCCCTCACTGGGAGATATTATCCGCCACAATTCATCCCTGATGAGCATCCTCTGTCCTCCCTCGATCTCTCTGGCTGCTGTCCATAAAGTAATGGAAGCAATGCCAATCCCTGGCGTCGAGCTGGGTGCCCAGAATATGTACTACGAGGATAAAGGAGCCTTCACCGGCGAGATCGCGCCGGGCATGCTTAAAGAGCTGTGTACCACGGTGATCCTGGGCCATTCTGAACGCCGTACCTATTTCGGTGAGAGCGATGAACTGGTGAATAAGAAAACGCTGGCCGCCCTTGCCTATGGCCTGCGCCCCATCGTCTGTGTGGGAGAGAACACAGATCAATACGAGTCCGGTGAAACGCAGTCCGTGATCAAATCCCAGATCCAGCAGAGCCTGGCGGGACTCAGCGAGGAACAGGCGCCCCAGATCGTTATCGCCTATGAGCCAATCTGGGCCATCGGCACCGGCAAGGCCGCCACAGCCAGAGGCGCCGGCGAGGTCATCCACTTTATTCGCTATACCTATGCCAGCATCTATGGAGAGAGCGCGGCCCAGGCCATCCGCATCCTCTACGGCGGCAGCGTTACTTCCGCCAACATCGCCGAATTCATGGCCCACCCCGACATCGATGGGGGGCTGATCGGCGGCGCCAGCATCAAAAACGACTTCGTCGAAATCGTACGCACCACCGCCGAAACCATCCACCCATAACTGTAGGTTCGGCCCTCGCGGCCAATTTCTCCTCGCCGCATGAACATGTACCTTACATGCGTTCCCATGGTCCTCGCGTTCGGTGGACATGGGTGGACGTGGAGAGGGAATCGGCCGCGAGGGCCGAACCTACGGACCGTTTTCGCGTCGAGGAACATTTGTATTCTACGATCATCTAAGGCGCAAACACATCTACAATCATCTATACAATTAACTTTACAATAACTTATTTATATTACTTTTAAGGAAAAATACCATATCACCGCATATGGCATATCTATTTGATCATTAAAGAATCTCGTTGAGAGCCACGAGAAAACCACTGCAGGGATTTTTACCACTACTGATACCACCCCCACAAAGAAAGCCCTCTGTTGAGGCTATAAACGCGTTTAAGAACCATTTAACATTTAGATTACATGAAGAATTCGCGAAATATATTTTTTCAGAAGTTATCCACCAATGTGGATAACATGGTGATATGTGGAAAACTTATCCACATATCGCGCCAGAAAATTATCCCTCGCATGTTACCGATGCTACACACAGCTGCATTTTTAACGTATTTTCAACATTATTATTTCTGTGCCCCCATTTGCACTAGCGCTTCAGGATTGGAGGAATATCTCTCCTCATTATGTGCTAGCAACAAATGTGGATAAGTTTTCCACATTCGCCGAGGTTATCCACATTATTTTCCAGGTTATCCACACCCTGTTATCGCGCGTATCTCTCCCATAAATTCTGGATCGATGCCTTTCATGCTTTTAAAGTCGCGCAACTAGCATGTTAAGGTCTTTAAGCACACAAAAAAGTGAGCCATTTGTTAACGGCTCACTTCTTATGTTGATAAGTTTTCCACATTCGTGCAAAGTTATGCACATTGACGGTGGATATTAATCCAGGTAGTCCTTCAGCTTACGACTGCGGCTGGGATGGCGCAGTTTGCGCAGCGCCTTGGCTTCGATCTGGCGAATGCGTTCGCGCGTGACGTGGAACTCTTTGCCGACCTCTTCCAGTGTGCGGCTGCGTCCGTCATCCAGACCAAAGCGTAGCTGCAAGACCTTGCGCTCGCGCTCCGTCAGGCTGTCCAACACATCTTCTACCTGCTCTTTGAGCAGTTGATGGCTGGCGGCTTCCGCCGGAGCCAGGGCGGTCTGGTCTTCCAGGAAGTCACCCAGGTGGCTGTCGTCTTCTTCACCGATCGGCGTCTCCAGGCTGACAGGCTCCTGGCTGACCTTAATGATCTCACGTACCTTCTCCGCGCTGATCTCCATCTGCTCGGCAATCTCTTCCGAGGTTGGTTCGCGTCCCAGGTCTTGCAGCAGCCTGCGGCTGATGCGAATCAGGCGGTTAATAGTCTCAACCATGTGTACTGGAATACGAATGGTACGAGCCTGGTCGGCAATAGCACGCGTGATCGCCTGTCTGATCCACCAGGTGGCATAGGTACTGAACTTGTAGCCCTTGGTGTAATCGAATTTTTCAACCGCTCGAATCAGGCCGATATTGCCCTCCTGGATCAGGTCCAACAGGTTCATGCCACGGCCGATGTATTTCTTGGCAACGCTTACCACCAGGCGCAGGTTGGCCTCGGTCAGGCGGCGCTGGGCCTCTTCTCCGTCTTCGATATACTTACGATTCGGCTTTACCTTGAGGCGCTCGGCACGAAGCCGCTCCTGCTTGCCTCTCTCCATCAGTTGCGCCAGGCGCACTTCCTCTTCAGCATTCAGCAGGGGAACACGTCCGATCTCACGCAGATACATGCGCACCGGATCATCCAGGCTGCTCTCGAGGTCGGCTACTACGATCCCCAGCCCATCTCCAAGCTCATCCCATTTCGGGTCCGCCAGGATCTCAGCGTCTACTTCCGCTACTTCTTCGGGGCCGGGCTCCCAGTCTGCCGGTGGCTCTTTTGTTGGATCCAGGGCTTCCATAGGCTCTTCGTCCTGTAATTTAAACAGGTCAAATTCCTCGCTTTTCTCAGCGGGTACCGTTACGCTTGCCGCTGGAACGTGAGCATGATGACCGACGGAGTCAACATTAAAGACTTCTGCCGTATCATTTAACATGGATTCATCCATATCAAAATGTTCAAGATCAAAAACATTATTCAATGGCCCTGTACTGATGGTGCTGACATTTCCATGGTCATTGTGTACTCGATCCATTACTTCTTGGTCCCGATTCACCATTCTGGCATCCCCCTTCAGAAAACAGGCCTAATATAATAAACAATAAATGATGACAATTCCTGTTTTCTGGTCCGATTTGGTAAAAAATGATTTTTTCATTGCCGACCCCTTAAAAATAGATGGCGGCTATGCAAGCTTCCTGATTGCGTTTCACAGCAGTTGCTCTACTTACCCCTGTAGCCGTGTGGCGGTATCGAGTGTTCGTAGCTGCCGTTGTATTGTGACAAATTGCTGCTGAATCTGGCCAACAGCGGCTTTATCGCCCGCTGCGGCGGCCTCTTGCAAAAGAAATTTTAATTCTGTATTTAATTGTAACAATCGCTTTTTTTTGAGACGAGTCGCGCACTGGACGGCTTCTTTTACCAGCGCGCCTGCGTCCTGTGGAGACATCGCTTTAACGCTCTCAAGAACCCTGGCGACCGCAGACATCAGTGCCGAGGGCACAAATTGTTCTAAGGATTGATATGAAGGGGAAGATTCACGTTGATACACAGAGTTGAGTAAGTGGTACAACTCCCGCGTGTCTGTCCCAGCGAAGTCACCTTCGTTAATTATAACACACACATGCGGAAATAAGCCTGGATTTTGCACGAGTAGCCCAATAAGGTAGTCCTCCCATTTTAACGTACTCCGCTCAGTTCTGTCAAGCCCAATCCGTTCCTTGCTGACGTTGCTTTTTGTGTTATCTTTTTCAGGTTCTGTGCGCCTGGACGAAGATTCTCGATCTTCTTCGGCGCGCTCTTTTTGCTGTACTCTTTCAACCTCGGGTGTTTTTCCACTGAAGCTGGCGGTGACACCCGTGGATTTTTGACTCCGTATAGTGCGCTGCAGCTCGTCGTAGAGGCTGCGTTCGTCAATACTGATCATACCTGCCAGCTTGCGTATATATGCGTCCCTTTTGATGCGGTCACTGATCATGGCGATCACCGGTAGTAGCCTTTTGGCCGCTTCGGTCTTTCCCGCTGGCTCCCGTAAATTTAGATCCTCTGTCTTGACAACGAAATAGTAGTCGATAAGAGACAGTGGATGGTTGACGGCGTAAAACCAGGTGGAGAAATCTCGCCTGATTACTTCGTCTGGATCCTCTCCTGGCGGGAGTTGCAGGACGTTAATCTCGGCGTCGACCTGCTCTTCTAGCCGGATGATGCCGCGCGCCTGCTGCTTCGACCCTTTCTGGCCTTTTTGCTGGTATTGACGTGACCCACTTCCCCCGGCCAGGGGCACCGGTACAATGGTGCGGTCAAATCCTTTGAGCGCTTCTTTGATGCCTTGCTCGGTGGCCGCGCTACCAGCTGCGTCAGGATCAAGGGCCAGTGTAACTTGTTTGGTTAGCTTCTTGAGCTTTTGAATGTGCTTCTCGGTAATTGCGCTACCAATACACGCGACGGTCTGTCTGGTTCCATACTGGTGGGCAATAACCGCATCTACGTACCCTTCTACTATAACCACCTGCCCAATTTGCTTTATTGCATCTTTCGCCATATCAATGGCGTATAAAACTGTATTTTTCTCAAATAACATTGTTTGCGGCGAGTTGAGATACTTGGGCTTGCTATCCCCAAGGGCACGACCACCAAATCCGATGACCCGTCCGCGCTCATCCCGAATGGGAAAGATCAAACGGTTGCGAAAGTAGTCGTAGATGCCGTTGCGCTCTCCGCCAAAATTGTCGTTCTCGCGCCAGCGGGCCAACCCACCCATTACTAGCTCTTGTTCAGTGTACCCCCGGCTCAAAAGATAGCGCGATAAAGCGTCCCATTGTTCGCTAGCATAACCCAGACTGAAAGAGAGTACGGTGTCCGCTGAGATACCGCGACTTTCCACATAGGCGCGGGCTCCAGCGGCTTCTTTGGACCTCAACAGCATCTGATGAAACCAGAGCAGCGCCTCCTCATTCAGCTTCCGCAATCGATCCCTGGCCGCGCTGGCCTCTCGTGCCTCTTCTGGATCTCCTCCCTGGTGGTCCTCGATCTCTACCCCGGTCTTCTCACCCAGATAGACCAGCGCCTCGTGGAAATCCAGCCCTTGCTGCTTCTGCACAAAGGAGAAGATGTCACCACCTTCGTTACAGCCAAAACAATGCCACGTCTGGCTCTCCTGGAACACATAGAACGAGGGGGTGCGCTCGTTATGAAATGGACATAATCCCTTATAGGATTTTCCTGATTTCTGTAAGGTAACGACTGTGCTTATCTCATCAACGATATCTGCCTTCGCCTTAATCGTCTCAATTACTGATGTCATGCTTTAATCCCTTAGACAAAGTGGTCTTCTATGCTGCTTATTATCGCGATGAGTGGGAGTTATCCACCAATATAACGGGCTATCTCTCTAAAAGTCGCGTGTATAGTTATTCCGATCCACAACATCATCATGAACAAATCAACTCATTTGGTGGTCGGAATACAAGTATATGCACAAATATACGGAACTTTTGAAGGTGATATACCTATTGTACTACTTGTAACGATAGATTCAGGGTCACCATCGCCTCCATAGGACATCTGGGCTTACTTCATCTCTCACCCCATCGGCCAGCCGATCTCACTCCATTCTCCCTTTTTTGTTATTCGGTGAAGCGGTACTGCCGCCTTCCAGGTATAGGCTTTTGGAGCGGGGTCCAGGGATGGCAACCCCTGGCGGGGTTTCAGGGGTGTCCCCTGATTCCCTCTCTCCTCTCTTTTGCTCTTCGGTGAAACGGTACTGCCGCCTTCCAGGTATAGGCTTTTGGAGCAGGGTCCAGGGGTGGCAAACCCCTGGCGGGGTTTCAGGGGTGTCCCCTGATTCCCTCTCTCCTCTCTTTTGCTCTTCGGTGGGGCGGCAGCGCCGCCCCACCGAAGAGCAAAAAATAAACAATGCGGCCACGCACGCGGACGCCCGAGCGAAGGCGCTCAACTCCCCTCCTGTAAAAGGCCGCCTGGTGGCTCCCCCCTTTTTTCCGTTCCACGCCAAAGTTATCCACAGCCCTATACTACTAATATATATATATATTTTTAAAAAGATATATAAAACAGTAGTAGTAGGGGATGTGGAAAAGTGGATAACTTTTTTTTTTGGCGAATTTTTCGGAATTTTATTAATAGCCTGTACCGGCCTCTAGAGCGGATCCGGGCCCTCTAAAAAAAGTTATCCACACAAGCGTCCAGGCAGGCGAATTTATGTGGATAGACTGTGGATAACCTGTGGAAAACTTATCCACATAGGGGTAAAAGATGAATAAAGGTTCATAACTTATCCACAGGTTTTTGAGACTTATCCACAGGTTATCCACAGGTTATCCACAGCCTTTTTTTGGGGTGGATAAGTTTTCCACACCCGATGTGGAAAACTCAAAAAAATGTGGATAACCCCTTTTTTATGACAAATTATACATTTTTTGCCCCATAGTATTGAAGCGTGTCTATCGCTAGTTGACAGAATATCTGGCTTTTATTCCGTTCGCTAGCTTATCTATGATCTTCATCACCGCCCTCTTGCTTTATCCGCGGTCGTCGGTCCTAAAAAGTTATCCACACAAAATGTGGATAACTCTGGTCGGCACCGATAATCTTGTCCGTATGTGTACCCCGATGTGGATAGAATGTGGATAAGTTTTCCACATCAAATGTGGAAAACCCTGCCAGTTATATCGTATATCTATCTTTATGATTGTAATGTGGAAAACTTATCCACATTTGATGTGGAAAACTCTATTCGCTGTGAGGAAACTGTGAGGATCTTGTGAAAAATATAACTAGTTTTATAGCCAGTTATGGGAAATGTGGATAATGTGGAAAACTTATCCACATCGAGTGTGGAAAACTCTTTGTCACTGTTAGAAAGCTGTGAGGTTTCTGTGAAGTGTTATATAGCCTGCTATATAACTAATAGCTAGCTATATAGCAGGCTATGGAAAATGTGGATAGTGTGGAAAACTTATCCACATTTGATGTGGATAACTCGAATCGTTGTTAGAAAGTTGTGAGGATCTTGTAATAGCTATATAACTGGTTATATAGATTGATAACAAGACTATCAACTAGACATAAAAAATGTGGATAATGTGGATAAGTTTTCCACATTTTTTGTGGAAAACTTTTTGGCGTGTGAAATGTGTGTGAAAAATATAACCGGTTATATAGCTAGCTATGGAAATTTGTGAGGAAACTGTGAGGAAACTGTGAGGTTTGTGGAAAAATCATGTTTATAGGAAGAAAGCTTAGAAAATGCGGCTAAATTGAACATTATTTCATGTTTCAGAGCGCTATATGAGCCATCCTTCATATCATTATGTCCACCAAAAAAAGGACACGGAGGCAGGTTTTCCACAAAAGTTATCCACAATCGATGTGGATAACCAACGAAAAATGTGCACAACCTCAAAAAATGTGTGCACCCCTCCGGCTCACCCCGGCTTCCCGTACCCAAGCGCACACGCCCCTTCAACGTTGCCCGGGTGGCGAGCTGCTTATGAGCTCACCACCTGGAATAAATGAGGATTTAAAGCGGGGATGAAGCGATATGTTCTTTATATAGCATCAATTGATTCGCGTGCCTGGCGCCCTATGGGACGATGTGAACTCCACTTGGCGAGTCGGTTAAAAGCTCGTAGTAATTCAGCTGTACTGAGCAGGGACGCGCTCTGCGGTCCCGCGTGTTGTGGATAATCGCCGTCGAAGACACCTTCATACATGCCAAGCAGTCCCTGGCTGTACCTGTCCTGTAGTGGCTTTAGCAGTTGCATGCCTCTCCACCACATATGCTCCTTGAGCGATTGTTTATTTTCCTCGCCCGCTGTGCCTTTACTTAGATTTATCATGGCATCCACATAGGGACCCAGGAGCCATGTCCAGCAGCTACCCTGATGAAGGGACTGCTGATGACGGGCGCCGCGTTCAATGTGAGGATGATAGCCTGGCTCACAGGCTGCCATTGTGCGGTATGGTGTGAGTAAATGCCGGGTGATGATATCAAAGATCTGTTGCCGCTGAGCTGGATTCAGGATGGAATGTGGGAGGGAGAGCGCGAACAGCTGATTGACGCGTAGCGTGGCATCGTTCCCCTCGGGTCCATCAATAACATCATATAAATAGCCCTGCTCTGACTGCCAGAAGCGTTTCTGAATGCCGCGTTTGCAGCTCTCGGCATACTGCTGATAATAGGCGCCGCTGTTCTCTATATGCCCTATATATTCCAGCCGTTCCGACCAGCCCTGCATGAGCATTAATGCGTGGTACCAGAGCGCATTGAGTTCAATTGGTTTGCCGGACCGGGGAGTGACCGGCTGACCTTCATGATATGCATTCATCCATGTTAGAGCTTTACCCTCTTTTTCCGCTATCAGCAATCCATCTTTGGGATCAACATGGATGCCGTTGTGGGTCCCTTGCCTGTAGCGATTGATGCATTCCACCAGGCGAGGAAAGACCTCCTCAAGGAACTCATAATGCCCGGTTGCCCGTAGATAGTGGTCAAGCGCGTAAAAATACCACAGGGCGATGTCGGCGTTGCTGTAGTTGTGGTCCGTCAGGGCCTGCCGTGCCGTGGGCAACCGATCTGGTAAGATGCCTCCTATAAAGTGATCCGCCAGGTCCCCCAGGAATTGATGGGCCTCTACGTAGCGTTCGGTTACCAGTAAAATGCCAGGCAGAGCGATCAGCGCGTCCCGCGTTCTGTAGTCCTGGGCAAAGTATTCCGCTACCAGGGCTATTCGCGACCGGTTTCCTCGCGTGATGAGTCCCGCCTGACTGTCTAAACTCGCTTCTTGGCTGGTGGCTGTGGGATAGTAGTGGCTAATGAAGTGTTCGCTGGCGTAGAGCAATTGTCGCGCGTCGCATTGTTTATCCGCCCGCGATCCTGGTGTCGCACCGCTGTATGGCCGCTCGGTCTGTTGCTCTGGCCGTAACGTATGTAGCACCCGCTCCATGGTATGCTGACGCTGCTCTCTGCTTTTCTCGTAGAGAGAGGCGATGGCATCGTACTGATAGAGCTGCGGCTCCAGCTTTTCTGTACTGGCTATGATGGTGAGCGTATCCTGGCGGCCAGGCCAGAGCAGGACGCGAAACACCCCTGGTAGATAGAGATCGTCTGTATCGGGCTGATCCTCCCTGGCGTTACAGCGCCGCAGGAAGTTCCAATACCATACCCCCGTTGGAATAAATGCGGGCTGATTCTCATCCTGCCCGATAGCCAGTAGATGATATGCTGGTACTGTATCGTTGGTTATGATGGTGCAGCCGGCGACTCCCGCTGGCAACTGGTGATTCCACTGACTCTCTTCGCTTTCCAGTGCCATATCTTCCGTTCTGTGGGTATGTACATGCAGATGTGGCGCCTGCTGACTGCGCTGGGGCCGGTCATAAGGACGGTTCGCTGTAAATGGTAACAGGGTCAGAATCAGTGGCTCCTGCCTCTCTTGTTCGGCCTGACGCCTGGCATCGGTGTCCAGAGGTTCGGTTCTGCCATTGCGCGTATAGACCGGTTTATCCGGAGACTCTGGCCTCAGTACGGTATACTGAATGTAGGTCGTGTTGAAGCCACGTACCATCCAGATGCGCTTCTCCAGTAGCAGCCCGTCAATACCTCCGAGCCGATAGGTGAAGATTGGACAACCCTCCTGCAGGCGAAATGCTTCCAGATGCACAAAACCCGCCGGATTGAATATACCATCCCTGTATTCATTGGTGCCCAGGTAGTAGGTGCGCTGATCAAAGCTAATCTCTTCATCGACTTTCGCGAGCAAAAGTTGTGGTTGTCGTGTACCGGGTAGTGATGCTACCAGCAAGCCATGTTGCATACGTGTAAGCACGCCGGCAACTGTTCCTGCCGCGTATCCTCCCAGACCATTTGTCACAAGCCATTCGCGAGAGATGGTCTCATTGAGATCGCAGCAAATGTTGCGGTCAAAGTTGATGGCCATGTTAGACCCTCCAAGCCCCTCAAGCTGATTTTCGCGACTACAAGTGCACAATGGTATACCGTTTCATCTGGAGCAGCCTGTGGTGGCTGCGCTCAAGCGTTATCTCCAGATGTTTTTGGTTATGCTATTCGGTTGTGATTTGTATCTGACTACTCGATAGTGTAACACAATATCTTCTGATAAACAGCTATTCATATATGATTTTTCGGGCATTTTCTTTTATGAGCGAAAAATTCTTGTTGCCTACTATACATAAAATTCCCGACTCTGTGATCCCAGGGCCCCAATTAACGTAAGTTCTTAAGAATGTGTTTGACTCTTGTTACTCACTGTGGGGACACGTGGGCGCCCCCACACGCGCGTCCGCTGCGCGGCCGCACTGGTTTTTATGTTAGTGCATGGGGCGCGCATCCGCGCCCCATGCACTAACATAAAAACCAGTGCGGCGAAGCCGTTTGTGTACGGTGCAGCCAGTGCGGCGAAGCCGTTTGTGTACGGTGCAGCCAGTGCGGCGAAGCCGTTTGTGTACGGTGCAGCCAGTGCGGCGAAGCCGTTTGTGTACGGTGCAGCCAGTGCGGCGAAGCCGTTTGTGTACGGTGCAGCCAGCGCGGCGAAGCCGTTTGTGTGCGGTGCAGCCAGCGCGGCGAAGCCGTGTTTATGCTGGTGTAACCGGGGCGCATCCGCGCCCCGGTTACACCAGCATAAAAAAACCAGTGCGGCCGCGCAGCGGACGCGCGTGTGGGGGCGCCCACGTTCGCTAACACAAAGAGAATAAAACACATTCAGGGAGACACGCCGTCCGCAGGACGGCATCAAAGGAGAGGAGCTTTCATTTTCCATGGCTTATCCTTGTCTGGGGGGCGGGCGGCGCTATCGGTGTCTGAATGTCTTCCTGTCTGTATGCATGTGCCTGTTGTTTCTGGCGGCCTGTGAGGGAGGATCGGCTTCTCCGACTCTTCTTGCGACGCCATCACCTACCATTAATCCTGCTCTACATTTGATCTCAGCGCGAGAACTGACTGTTGGAAGCTATCTTAACTATCCTCCACAGGAGTTTGTCGATCCTACCTCTAAGCAGCCCGCTGGCTTCGATATTGATTTAATCAGCGCTATTGCGACGAAGATGCATCTGAAGACCCACGTGGCGGCAAATGATTTTTCGTCTCTGATCGATGGCCTCGTGGCGGGCCGCTTTGACGTGGTTATCTCGGCGGTAAGTATTACCCCTGAAGTGCAGAAGCGGGTCAATTTTATCCCCTATTTTCGCGGCGGCAAGTCTTTGCTGGTCCTCAAGGGTGATCCTCTGGCGATTCACTCTATGACAGATCTGTGTGGGAAATCTGTGGCCGTGCAAGAGCAAACCTCCGAGGGTCGGGAGTTGTCGAGCATGGACGGTGTATGCCATCAAAATGGCCAGGCCGCCATACACATAGTACAGGTGAAGCAATACAACGCGGCGTTCCAGTTGCTGCAGGACCAACGCGTGGCCGCCGCCTATGAAGATGCTTCTGTGGTCGATTATTCTATCCTGCAGCATCCGGATATCTTACAGCGCGTCGGCGATATGGTCGGCGTAACGACCGAAGGGATTTTAGTACGTAACGATGATGTGGCCCTGTCCTCTACCATCAGGTTGGCCTTGCAGTCTCTACAGCAAAAAGGTTCCTATGCGACCCTGATTCGGAAATGGGGGCTCTACAGCGGCGATATTACGGTTCCGGCTAATTATAACATTCAACCGCAGACCACCGACGGCAGCCATTGGATAAAATAAATTGCTTTTACTCTCCACGCATGATCATGCCCCCGTAGGTTCGGCCCTTGCGGCCGATTTCTCCTCGCCGTACGGGTATGTATCTCACATGCGTTTCCGTGGTCCTCGCGTTCGGTGGACATTACGCACGTGGAGAGGTAATCGGCCGCAAGGGCCGAACCTACGACGAGGATCCGGCGATAAACATATTGTAGAAGCCGGGCTGACGCAGATTCTTTAACGAAATATCACAGACATGCTGTGTTAGAGTAAAGTCTGGCGTAATATCTAATAAGTGCACAAATGCCTGCAGGATGGCGGGATCAAAGTTGGTACCTGAACCTGCCAGGAGCCGTTCGCGCGCTTCATCCATAGAGAGTGGGGCTTTATATGGACGCTGCGAGGTGAGAACGTCATAGACATCGGCTACGGTCAGTATCCTGGCACTGAATGGTATCTCTTCATTTTTCAACCTGGCCGGATACCCCTGCCCGTTCCAGGATTCATGATGATAGAGCACCGCTTCTACATAGAAAGGGTGTACTTCATATCCAATTAATATTCTCGCTCCTGTAATCGGGTGTCGCTCCATCTTGAGCCGCTCTTCCCTTGAGAGGGCCGCCGATTTATTTAAAATGTCGTTGCCGATCCAGGTCTTGCCCAGATCATGAACCAGCGCCGCTAGAGCCAGATCCCTCGCTTCCCTTCGACTCCAGCCAAGGTAGCGTGCCAGCCGCTGGGCATAAACCGCTACCCGGCGCGAGTGCTCATAGGTGACGATGTCACGCTCCTGAATACTCTGGGCCAATGAGAGGAGCACTTTTCTTGTTTCTTTGTCTCTCTCTAAGTGTGATAAATACTTTACAGCCACCACTCTGCTCTCCCACATATCTAATGGAACTTGATAGCTTCCTGGCTACCAATAACGAATACGAATAAATTGCTCTAAGATAAAGCGAATAATACCAATTGGCTATCGCCGACCGACTTTTGGCTTTGTTAGTACGACTCGATCGATGCCTGCCTTTTATGTTATGTTTTTTCTCTCTGTATTTTGGTGGGTCGTTATCATATTAATATTTCATTTTTCATACTGTCCACGACAGAGGAGGAATAAGTACTTTTGTATTACTTTGCACAACTCCTTTTATTCCCCAAATAGTCCCTCTTACTATCATGATTCGTTTTTAATCTTCTGCTTTTGTGATAGACTCACCTTGAGAAAAGAGTACTATCAAAAAGCAGCGTTCATATATAATAACAGCATGCATAGTGTATGCTGACTGATTATTTCCTGCCAACCGGGCTATCTTCGACCTGCTCGGGTCAGAGGCCTGAATAAAGCCTGGCAGCGTTTGTCAGCATTGGAGTAGCTTGCTTCTCTAGTCAGCCAACAAGGAAGTGGTCCCGATGGGAGACGATATTTTGAAACAAGATTCGAAACCAGATGTGGTCCCTGAGCATCAGCAGCGCGAGGGTGTGGTTACGGTGGTGCTGACGGCGGATAACCATCTGGGTTACACGGGGTTTGGGCAACATCCTCGTAAGCGTGAGGAGCGTCAACAGCGCTTGCGCCATGCTTTTCAGCAGGCGACAGATTTCGCGATCGTTCAGGGCGTCGACTTATTTATTCAGGCGGGCGATCTGTTTGATTCGACGACTCCTGATGAGCGGGACCGCAGTTTTGTGGCGGAGCGCCTGGCCCAGTTGAAGCAGGCCGGTGTGCAGACCTTCGCGCTGGGTGGCGTGCATGATACCCCGGCTACCTCTCAGTCTCTGCTGGGTGGCGATACAACTCCCGCTCCTCAGATGAGCTATGCACGCCTGGGCGCTCTCCACTATTTACCTCCGGTCCAGAAGGGTGACTCTGCGCAGCTTGAACCTGTTGTGGCCGATGTTCGAGGCACAACGGTCGGTATCTGCGGACTGGGCGTGCTGGCCGGCCAGGTTGGTGATCCAATGGCCGATATGCAGGTGAATCTGGAGATTGAGCGCGCCGATATTCCTTTGCTGATTCTGCATGCCCCTGTTGAGGGCCTGACGGTTGGCTCTTCTCTCCTTGATACACGCGCGGCTGTGGCACAGCAGAGCATTCGTGAACAGAGCGCTTTTTCTTATATTCTTGCGGGCTATCATCATAGCCATCATCGTTTGCAGATTGGCCAGACCGAAGTGATTGTGGCCGGAGCGACCCAGTATATCGATTTTAGTACGCCCGACCAGGCTCCTGGCTTTGTCTTCCTCGGATTGGCGGCCGATGGCGTGCGCTGGTGCAATCATATTAGCGTCGATACCCTGTCTATGCATAGCCTGGATATTTCAACCGCGGAGCTCTGGCCGGATGAGGCGACGGCCTCTCCTACCGAGATTATACTGGAGCGTCTGCGCCCTCTCTGTCAGGATGACGCCATGATCCTGTTGCGTCTCCAGGGAGAATTGACGCGCGGCGCGTATCATGAGCTTGACCTGAATCAAATCCGTCGCTATGGAGAAGAGCATTGCTTTGCTCTGGCTATCGATGATAGCGCCCTTTCTGTTTCAAATGAGGATGGCCCGGTCTCCGTCGAGGCTGGTGAACGCCTCTCCTTGCGCGAGGAGCTATCTTCGCTGGCCGATGAGTGGATCTCTTCCGCTACTGCCGATGAACAGCAGGCTTTGCGCTTCACGAAAGAGGAATTATTGTTGGCGATAGATGAGATGAAAAGTAGGTAGTAGCTGGGATGGTTGCTATCCATTTGCGCCCATCAGTCTGGCACTGGCGAACGGAGTAGACCCATGATAATTCTAAAGCATGTAACGATTGAGCGGTTCAGGCTTTTGCGCTCTATGAACCTGCATTTCCCTCAACGTGGTAGCATTTTGATCCAGGGCCCCAATGAGGCTGGCAAGTCTGCTCTCATTGAAAGTTTGTATTTCGCATTGTATGGTGAACCCCTGGCTTCCCGACGTGATCATCATTCCCTTGATGACCTGATCTCATACGGCGCCACCAGTGCGGTTGTGACCCTTGCCCTTTCGGCGGGCGCGACCGAATTGACGATTGCTCGTACTATCGAGCGTGGCAAGGGGCAGTCGGCCTCTTTGTTGATCCAACAATTGGGGATGCCCGATGAGCCACCGATCACTGATCTGGCGGCGGTGAATGCACGCATCATTTCTGAACTTGGTAATCTCGACGGCACAACGCTGCGCGAGTCCGGTCTGGTTGAGCAAAAGGGCTTGACCCTGTTGGAATCTATCTCTGGCTCAGCTCGTGAGAAGACGATCCGTAATTTGTTGGGATTGGATGCGGTGAACACCCTGTCTGAACAGTTCCAGGTGGAGCCGGAGGATGAAGAGCGGCTGCATACATGCTCCGAACGGCTTGCGCTGGCTGAGATCCAGGCGCGCATCCCACAGCTTCAGGAGGAGCTTGGCCAGTTCGAGGTGGCCCTCGATGCAGTTCAGGTTAATGAGTATCTGGCTGATATCGATCAGCAGGAGGCCGATATCAGTGAACTGGAGCAGAGTCTGGAGCAGATCCAGGCCCGGCGCCTCGATCTGAGAAGCCAACAGGGACGCGTTCAGCAACTGAAGAGGGCCGATCTCACCCTGGCTGAGATTATCGCTTCCTATGATGATATTGCTGAGGCGCGCCGCGAGTTGCCATCTCTTGAGCAGCGCATCGCCGAGCTGGAGCGCCGTGAGCGCGAAGAGCTACCACAGGCTGAGAAACGTGTGAGCGACCTGGCCGAGTTGACGCGCTCTTTCGGTACTCTACAACGTATGTCCAACGATCTGCTGACGGCCGTGGATTCTATTAAAGATCTGGAACAGGATGTCCGCGAATATCAGGAGACCAATCTGCACCTGCACACCCTCGATGAGCAGATCAATCAGGCCCGGGCGCGCCTGGCGAATACGCAGAAGAATCTGCAGACGGTGGAGGAGCAGCGACGTGCTCGGCGTCCTCAACTGGAGGAACGCTTGCAGCGCTTGCAGTTCCTGTCCGAACGCCTGCATCATCTGCGCCAGCTCGAAGAGGACTATACACGCCGCGTTTCTGGCCGAGACGCGGCGGAAGAGCATGAGGCCCGGCTGCAAAAGGTTATTCAGGATCTCAACGATGCTCAGCAGGAGCTGGAGCTGGCGCAATATGAGGCTCAGCAAGTTCAGCAGCAGAGCGATACCATGGAGAAGTCCTGGCGCCAATTGCGTATCCGCCAGCAGGTGGAGGAATGGCATCGCTTAAAGGGTCTGGCACAGGGACTGACACAGGCTGAGCAGCATGTTCATCAGGCCCGCCAGCAGCAGGAGAGTGTGACCAGGCAGCGCCTGGCTACACGCGATACCGCCCACAAATATATGCTCATCATGGGGGGCTGCGGCCTGGGTATTATCATCTGTTTATTATTAGCCCTCTTGATGTTGACCAGCAATTTCGTGGTGTCGATCATCGCTGTGGTTGTGATGCTGCTGTTGATTGCCCCAGCCTACCTGAGCTATCAGCGCTATCAGAAGAGCCGCCAGGAAGAGAATACCTTTAAGGTGCAGGAGCAGGAGGCTATCAGCCGCGTACAGAAGATGGTGGCTGCCCGCGAGGCGGCTGTGCGCAAGGTTGGTAATGAGGATGCTCTGCGCCAGGTTGAGCAGGAGATCACCGCTCTCGGCGGCTCGGTCCCACCAAATCTGGAGGAGGCCCAGCTGTTCCTGGATAGTACGCGCGACCAGGGCGACATAGCCGAGGCCCAGCGGAAGAAGAACTCGAAGCTCGAAGAGTTGAACTCCGCCCGTGATCGCGTCAAGAAGAAACAGGCGGTTATAGATAACTTACGCCAGGAGCGCTCAAGCCTGGAAAATACGCGCAAGCGTGAGCAGTGGGATAATATGGAGGAGAACCTGCAGAAAGATCAGGTCGCCGTTGAGTTGATGCATCAGGAGATTACCTTGCTGGCCGGCCAGGAGAATCTGCCTATGCCGAGCATCAATGCCCGCATTCAGGCCAGCCCGATTCCTCCTTCTCAACCCTCCTTTGTCTCCGGCTCCCTTGCCCCGGTGATCCCTGAGGAAGACATCTCTGGCGTTCCCGATCTTGAGGGTATGGTCGAGAGTACCATTAAAGCGACCGAACATGAGATCGCTTCTCTGGATGGCAAGCTTGATGTGGTGAGCGAGTTGGCCCGGCAGACAAAGGCCAATCAGGATAGCCTGGATGCTTTGATTGAGAGCAGGCGTACCCTTGAGGATCGCAATGCTCGCTTTAAAGATAATCCACCCGATGTGCAGATTGAGCGGGCCCGCGAGCAGCAGGTAGCCCTGAGTAGCGCCTTGCAATCCCTGAAGGATTCTTTGCGCCAGCGGGTCAAACCTTTAGGCGTGCGCTTCGGACAGGCTGAGGTTGGCAGCGCTGAGACCGCCGCCCGCCGCCAGCTTGAAGAGTTGAATATTACGCTGGGCAATAAGATTATGCTTCAGGAGAGCCATGCTCGCTATACCGCGCTGCTGCGTGAGCGCCAGGAATCCTTGTCGGAGCATTATAAGCAGCTGGCCAAATTTAGTAATACCCTGGGAAGCTGGATCGTTCCCCTGAATCCATTTGCTGAGGCCCTGGTGGCTCTGCGCAACCGTTGCCATAAGGAGCTACATGAGGCCAATGAGGAGCAGATCTTGCGCGATCTGACATCCCTGCAGGAGCAGGAACAGGCATCCAATGCCAGAATAGAGCTGTGCCGGCAGGAAATTCGCGGCGACCAGGCTTCGATCTCTAACTTGCTGGCCGCCCATGATCTTGAACAGCCCTCTGGCTATGCGCGCCGCGACCTGCTGGCGGCCTGGCCTTTGCTGGAGCAGCATCCTGCCGAAGATCGACAACGTCTTGAGGATGATACCGCGGCCCATCAGCAGGAGTTGCAGGATCTGCAGGAGCAGGCCGCGACTCTGGCTGAGAAGCTCCATACCGGCGAGGAGACGCTGGATCTTGAGCAGGCACGCGCGCAGATGGAGCAGGAGGAGCGCTCCTACCAGATCAAGAAATATGGCTATCGCCTGTTGCAGGAGGCGGAGCAGCGGCTCCTGCGTAAGGTCCAGCCGCGCACAGAGTATTATATGCAGCAGATTCTTCCCCTGCTGACCGGTGGTCGTTATCATGACGTGCATCTGACGACCCAGCCAGAAGAGGGAGCCGTCAGCGGCGGACCATTCCAGATCGAGGTCTGGGATAGTGGCGCTGGGAAGTATTTACCTACCTCCGCCCTCTCGGGTGGTGCGGCCGATCTGTTTTCCCTGTCTTTGCGCCTGGCCTTTGCCATCGCAACGCTGCCTGGCGATCTGAATCTCGCTCCGGGCTTTGTTCTGTTGGATGAGCCATTGAGCTCCTTCGATCGTGGCCGTGCCCAGGCACTGGTCGATGTTGTTAGCGGCGACATCATGAGCCAGCACTTTGAGCAGATCATCCTGCTCTCACATAGCAGCGCCTTCGATCCGGCCATGTTCCCTTATCACATCTACATGGATAATGGTTTTGTGCTCGATAGTAACCTGCCGATCGTCGCCATGGATACCGTCCCGCAAACCATGATCAGCGCTGATAGCCTGCCCTTTACACCTGTCCCCGAGGACTTTGATGACGAAGATGATGACGATAAAACCGCCATCGTAGCCGCCATCAAATTACCCTCCCCCAACAAAAAATAATCATATACACAATACACAAATTGATGGACCGGCGGCCGCGGCCGCCGGTCCATCAATTTGTGTATTGTGTATATTTCAAAGAATCCACGATAATTTAAAGCGATCCAACAAACGCCGGATCGGTCCCATCTCCTCGATGCCGAAGAAGCGCGCCAGGCGCAGGTATACGATGGTGCCAATAAAAAGCTCGATTCCCAGTTTGATGATCGCTATCCCTATTTCTGTGACACCGGTGAACATAAAGCGATTGACATCGGTCGTGTTTAAGGCTGCGTCCAGCAGGGCCCGGCTGACAAAGACTGCTATACTCATGCCAGCGGTGGCGGCCAGTACACGCAGCGCAAAGATGCCCAGCGAGCGTTCGGTCAGTCCCTGCACCCGGTAGTGCAGCAGTAGGAAGAGGGCGATAGCCTCCAGCACGCTGGCTATGGTGGTGGAGAGGGCCAGTGAGCTCATCCCCCAGAAGACCCCGCCGATGACTGTGAAGGGCGTGATCAGGATCAGGCTTAAGGCGATCTTGAGGATGAACTGTCCTATGCTGATGATCACCGGCGTCTTGCTGTCCCTCATGGCGTAGAATGAGCGGGTCAGGATCTCGATGGTGGCGAATGCCGGTAGACCCAGCGCGAACATGTTCAGGGCCAGCACAGTGGCATTGGCCTTCTCCAGTGTGAAGTGGCCGTCCTTATCTATAATGTAGCTACCGTGGGCGAGCAGCGCCTGCACGATCGGTAGCCCTAGCAGTATTAATCCAAGGCAGGAGGGAATGGAGAGGAAGAGGATGCCGCGCAGCGTCTCCAGGATCAGGCTGCGTACCTTGTCCATCTTACCATGCGTGACGTACTCCGCCAGCGTCGGAAAGGTGGCGGTGGCCAGGGCCATCCCGAAGACCCCCAGCGGCAATTGCATCAACTGCATCGCCTGGATAGATTCTGTTTTGAGGCCATTGATGATATCGCTATCCACGTGAACTAGCCCCAGCCGTCCGATCAGAAAACTATCTACAAAGACCGATGAAGAGAGCATGGCCGCGTTAAAGATACGCGGCAGCATCTGGCGCCCGATCTGAATGACGGCCGGATTGCGCCAGTCCAGCGATGGCTTGAAGTGCATGCCGACCCTGGGCAGGCCCGGTAACTGTATGCCCACCTGGATCATGGCACCCAGAATAATGCCTACGCTGGCAGAATAAACGGCGAACTGGGGATTGCCATGGCCGGTGATCTTGAGAATGAGGCCGGGTGTGAGCCCGATGATCGATCCCGCGTTATAGAGTACGGTCCCGATCGCCGGTAGGAAGAAGTTCTGGCGCGCGTTCAGGACGGCGTTGGTAATCGAGCCTGCCCCCAGGATAATCGATTGCAGGAGCATAATGCGTACCAGGGTGACGATGATCGGGATGGTCGCGGCTCGGTCTGGGGTGGTTGGTGGATTATATAGTGGGACGATTTTGTCGGCGAAGATGGCGGCCAGGATGGCCAGGACGACCATGACCAGAGTGGCCAGTGTCAGCGAGGCGTTGGCGATATGCCAGGCCGACTTTTCGTCTTTGTCTTTGCTCATGTAGCGGGTGAATACCGGAATAAATGCCGAGCTTAGCGCGCCACCCGCTACGATGTTGAAGATGGTGTCTGGTATCGTGAAGGCCTGGTAGAAGGCGTCCGAAAAGATTGTCGCACCCAGCACGTAGGCCGTGATACTGGTTTTGACCAGTCCCAGGACACGGCTGGCGATGAATGATCCACTTAAGATGAAGGTCGCCTGACCAACCTTTATCTTCTTTAATACCGCGCTGTCTTGCTTGATCTCCTCTTCGTCCGCCGCGATCTCGGCTACCGCTTCCAATTCCTGAATGTCGTGTGCCAGTGCGTCGACGGTCGCTACGCTTTGCGGACCTCGCAAGGAGTAGAGCGGCTTCGATTCGCTCGAGCGTGGCTTTCTAAATGTGCTGGTGATGTCCTGTTTGCTGTGCAGCTGTTGGCGTGTGCGCTGATACAATCGTTGCTGTAGACTGGCCATGCGTAACTGTGATACCGGTTGCGATGGTTGCGGTGCATCAAAGTATTGGTATTCCATGCCCTGACCATATCCGAGTGAGGTGCCCATATCTTCAATGGCTTCCTGATAATTGGGGGGCATGGTCGTCTGGGTCCAGGGGGGTTGCGTATGGCTAATCGGTGATGTTTCTGGTGGCGTCGGCAATGCAGGCGTGTCTTCGTAAAGTGAACGGGTAGTCTTTTGAACTGCTGGTAACTGCTGAGAATCTTGCAATTTACCGGTAGGCTTGCCCTGACCGGTTGATTGGTGGGGAGGTAACGAAGGCGGTTGTCGTTCGTTTTCCATTTATTCTTCTGCTTCTACGTCTTTAGCAACACATGGAAAGCCCTGACCGAACTGACATGAAGCTCTCGTAGCATCACTATTCTATCTTGGAGAATGCTTTATGGCGAAGCATAACACATCATTGTGCTTTCTGCTATCATACTCTACCGTAATAGCCCTATTTGGCCCGAGCCAGGACGGCCTTTACTCATTTATTGGAAGATGGAGCGTATGGAGCGCCATGCGCTGGGCGTACCATTTTTGACCGCGGGACACCAGCCGGGCTCGCCGAAGAGCAGATTCGGATTCCACGCTGGATTCTTGCTATAGAAGCAGTAGCGAATCTGCCAATGTTGACCTACCTTCTTTTTCTCGTAACAGGCTGTCTCGACCCCAAGGTGGAACGCCAGTAACTGGGCATAATAGGCCTGGAGATTATACTCAATCGTATCTGTGTCAAGCTCATGTTCTGTAAACGACATTTGGAGGTCAAAACTATAGGGATAATCTTTAACCTCGGAATCTCGATCCTCTTCTGCGGTTTTATGAATAAGTACCAGCATGCCCAGCATGTCAAATTGGCAGTAGGGCTCTTCGGCAGAATAATCCAGCGTGAATGGGGGTAGCGATAAGAGGTCGCGTATCTCCGTAGCAAGTTGTTGTAATGATTTGTCAGTCTTGATACAGATTTGAGATGACATAGGACCCCTCCTTGTGGGTACGGGAGGTTTGTGTAAATATCTGATCTTCATCTTACCCCTGATGAGTAGAGGTGTCAAGCCATATGATTGCTATAAAGAGGCATGTTTAAAAGTTTTACTATATTTCCTCTCTACTTGCATTCACGTTTTTTGCTTGATATACTGTTCGTATTATATCTGATTAGGAGTGAATACGTCCTCCATGGCTACTACGCGCCGAGTTTCTCGGTCCCGCTCTCTTTCACCGACTCCGCCTCCGCTTCAGTCGGAACCTGTCATTCATGGCGATCTGCCTGTGCTGAAACATTGGTTGATGCACTACTGGAATAAATTGGGCCTCGCCCAGGCTGAATTGCCGGCGCTGGCCCTGACACAGGATCGACGAGAATATATGCGTTGGACCGGCAAGCGGCTTAATACGATGGCACTGGGCTGCTATTGCTATCTCCCCGCAGCCTCATCGCGCGCGCTGGCGGCCGCACGGCAGCATCGCCACCTGATCTTCATCGAGCCTGCGATGCATCCACAATCGATAGAGGTGACGGTTGCCCATGAGCTGATCCACCTGTCTGACCGTGTTCAGGGGACGCCGCGCCGCCATCGTCACCATGGCTACGATTCGATCGCAGCCGATGAGGCCGCGATTACTGGTTATGCCGTTGAAGACCTGCGTGCCCTGCTGCACGAGGAAAGCGTTACGCGGGAGCGTGCTCGCCGCGAACTCCGTCCCATTCGCTATATCTACCAGTGTCCCGGCTGTGGTAAACAGTATCCCCGCACCCGCCGCTATTCACAGGCTGTTTCATGTAGTAGCTGTGACAAGGTCTACAATCCTCGCTATTGTCTGTATCTCACGTCAATACCCGGTGTTGTATCCCCTTCTGAAGCTCACTGAGCCACTCCAGCAGGGCCTGCGTCTGATAGATGCGGCTGCTTAGCACAACCTGGTCAAGGAACGCGGCATCATCGGGCTGTAGCGTAGTGGTTTGCTGCCTGGTTTTCAGGTGCTGCAAGAAGCTCTGACAGGCCTTGATCTGCTGCTCTACTAGCGTCCCCAGTTGCGCGGGCTGCACCCGTTGCACAAAGTAGAGCTTGATCAAGAACAGGATGCGTATATCACGTGGCTTTTCAACCGGCTGCCTGATCCACTGTCGAAATACTTCGTGTCCCTCTGCCGTTAGCTGGAAAATCTTGCGCGGCGGACGCGTACCCTGCGACTCAACTTCAGCTTCAATATAATGCAGCCGTTCTAGCTTCTTCAAAAAAGCATACATCTGGCTCATTTCGAGGTGGATAATCTGCCCCAGCGTCCCCCCTTCAATAAGCTGAAACATCTCATAGCCATGCATCGAACGCGTAGTAAGCAGCCCCAATATCACATATTCAGCCGGTTCACTGATTTGCATCTTCACATCCCTCTGATTAAGCGCCTGAATTCCCATCATTATAATGCACTCTCTCCTCCGAAACAATCTCCCCGACCGACGATGACGCCCCCATACGTTCGGACCTCGCGTCCGATTACTCTTCGACGCACGGCAATGTCCCTCGAATCCGAACGCCGCGCCCGATTGGAAATATATTTCTCTCTGGTACAGTTTATACCTATGTATGGGATGGTTTGTTATACAATGGATGGGTGGCTATAAAGAGAGGTTTCACATGAGTACATATCCTCATGATCAATTAATACATACATTGAGCGCGCTTCTGATCGAGCTGCATACCCTGCAGCTACTGGTGAGATCCAACGAGGCCGGAGATGATCCTGCTCCTGACCTGCAAGCTATACGCGCGGGCATAGATGAATTGGAGGCGCTGACGCATGAAGCTCTGACCATCGTGCGCTCTTCGTTTGAGGATGAGCCAGCGCCTGAACTGGATGGCGTGGAGTTGACCGAGGCCCTCTCGCGTGCCGTTGAAGAGACGGCGGAGCGGCTGCACCTGGCGAGCCGCATCTCATTTTCTGGCGTTGATGAGCAGAATCGTCCTCTGGGACAGACTCTTCCCCCTGAGGCTGCTCGCCTGCTTTACCGGGTTGTGCGTGAGGCACTCTACCAGGTACCCCGGCATAGTGATGCCCGGCGTCTGCGCTTTACCTTTAGCTACCGTCAGGACGATGTGCAGGTGAGTGTGGAGGACGATGGTATCCCTGGCAATCACGATATTGCTGGCGATGCGCAGCTGGATCGCGCGTCCCCTCTGCTTGATATGTCCCGATCCGCGTCACAAATCCTCTGGGCTCCCGTCTGGCAGGAACTGCGTTCTCGTGTAGAACAGTGGGGTGGCACCCTTCAACTGGAGCAGATGGAGGAGCGGGGGGTACGCGTGCGCGTTAGCCTTTCCTATCTCTCTACGTCTCCAATGCTCCCAGAAGCCTCTCAGGGGTCCAATGAACCTTCTGCAAAGATTTTTGAGCAACTCCTGGTTAGCGAGAACACCGCGACGGCTGAGCGCGTTACAGTGTTGATTGTAGATGGTCTGGCGGTGACGAGGGCGGGACTTCATCGTTTGCTGGAGTCCTACCCAGGTCTATCGGTGGTAGGTGAGGCGGTAGATGGCGTTCAAGCTGTGAGCGAGACCCTGGAACTGGGCCCCCAGGTCGTTTTGATGGATACGCAACTGCCCAATGGACAGAGTCTGGAGGCTCTGCGCCAGATCAAGCAACTCAATCTCGATACCCGCGTCCTGCTGCTGGCAACGCAGGATCGTGAGGAGTACCTGTATGAAACTCTGCGTGCCGGGGCGGATGGCTTTGTGCTAAAAGATATCGCACCCGATGAGCTGGTTCAGGCGGTACGAACCGTGGCCCGTGGTGAGATGCTGGTGCAGTCGCAGCTGGCCGGTCGCTTGCTCTCTCGTTTTGGACGCCAGGGACGTGGTGGCGCGCCCTACGAGACCTTGACCGCCCGCGAACTGGAGGTCCTGCGCCTGCTGGCCCGTGGGCTGCGTAACAAAGAGATCGCCGCCCGCCTCTTCGTCAGTGAGCGTACCGTCAATTTCCACCTCGCCAACATCTACCAGAAACTGGGTGTATCCGGCCGCACCGAAGCCCTCAGCAAAGCCCTTGAGCAGGGATTGGTGACTACATAAAAAGAGTACGAAAAAGCTCTGGTTGGCAGGTTTTATAAAACCTGCCAACCAGAGCTTTTTCGTACTCTTTTTATGAAACAAAGATTACACCTGAACGCCAGGTATCAATGGCACGCTTCAGAGAATTAATATAAGCTTGCTCATCGTTATTATCGGCGGTTGGCGCGTACATCGGAATGATCTTATCTACCGTGTCGCGTCCACTTTGGACGACATAGAGATTGTGAATCAGTGAGTACCAGGTTTTGAAGCCGTCTTCCCAACTGGCCATCTGGGCGTAGCCACCCCGGTCCTGATCAACACAGGCATGATCAGGAATGCAGCGTAGATTGCCCAGCGATAAGGTCGCACGTGCCTCTCCCATTGTGCCAAAAGAGCTTTCATGCATGAAAAAGGCGAGCGCAAAAGCTGGATCGATATCATATTGTACACCGAGATCATAAAGGGCCTGTCCTTTACCGGCGGCCGGAGAATGATACGCCGCCAACACCTTATTAATAAATGCAGCCGTAATAGTGGGTTTACCGATCACGGCATAGGGGCCGGTAGAATGTTTGATGATCGTCGGCTTAATCGGGGCCGGCGTCGCCTTTTGCCAGTCCTGGGCCTGAGAGCCACCTACCTGGATGTTATACGTTTGTCCCCCTCCAAACAGGTTTACTGTATTGACGCGCTGAAACATACCCGCTGAAACTAACACGAACAGGGAGACGATGGCAAAGATAAAGCAGATCAGCCAGGGATGCAGCCAGGACTTATGCTTTTCCAGGTGTTTGACCGGAGGCCTGGGATCTCGGGTGAGAGCACCATCAATGTCTACCGTACGATTAATTTTGGTCGCCGGGAGTATTCTGGTGTTATGAGTTGTGGTTAGACCTTCCAGCACACGCGTGGTATTCGGACTCTGCGGCTCGGCCGGCAGTATCTGTGTAATATTAGGAGTCCTGACAGCCGGAAGGCTCTTCGTACTGGTTATACTGGCCGTATTGCGCGCCATAGTGCTAGTGGTTCTGGTGGTATTGTCGGTAGTTCTAGTATTAGCGCCACCAGTAATTCTGGTGGTATTGCCGCCTGTAGTTCTGGTATTGGCGCCACCGGTAATTCTGGTGGTATTGCCGCCTGTTGTTCTAACGCTATCAATCCTGGCTGTTTTCCGCGTCGGACGCTCGGTCTGTATTGGAGGTCGTGCAGGTATGCTTTCGCGACTGAAGGTTAATGCCTCGGTCTGTGACATACCATCATCAGCGTTTTCCGCCGATAAATCCCTGGTTGCGCGTGCCGGGATGGTTGAACGAACTTCGGTAGTCGTCTGAACCCTGGGCTTTTTGGCGTAGCTCCCACTCGCCATGAACATGACCTCCTTCAATAGGTACGAAATTTTGTTCTAGGACCTTTGTTCTAATTATAACACACCCGCACAATTCCCCCGCCTGGCAGCTTTTGTGCACCTTGACACATAGAAATACAGCTAGTTACAAACTATAATATCACCCTAAAAGCAGCTAAAGAATAAGAAATTAGTCCTGTTTACAAGAACTAGATTAGAATTTGCCTTACCATATAAAACGAAAACCCTGTAAACGCTATAGAAAAAAGACATTACTTTTTTAATAACGGACAAAACTTCATAATAGTTGTAGTTACGTCCGAATAGGTTTATTTGTGGATGCGGGTCGTCGAGCAACCCGCATCCACAAATAAACCTATTCGGACGTAACGTCAGCACCCTGTGTTTATTTTTATGAATGACCGATAAGAAAGGATAATGATAGCCTTTCTACGATGTATCTAAGTAGATAACCTGTCTCTTTTTCCCTGATTCGTGTGTATTATGTATAGTAGAGTAGAGGCAGGTGTCACAACTTCGGTGGGTCTAGGCGTTATTAGTTATTGTGATACCTGTCATCGCTGTAGTGTTTGTGTGCATACATGCTAGCGGCGTTGCAACATTTGTCGCCAAACGGGGATACACCGTTGGGATATAGGTCCTGTCGTATGTGCAGAAAACATGACGAATCTCCCTGTAGGGTTGCGGACAGAGGCAAATCATGGCACACTTGCTGATAAATATTTCAGCAATTCGTATCGCATAGTCCTAGGTTGTCATCATGGGACATTGTAGAACGTTGTAAATTGCAGTGTATGGAATCTAAAAACGAAGCGAGCACATCAGCCTGTGCTTAAAAAGTTTATGAATTTTCTATTCTGAAAGGGGCGTTTGTCCTGTGAACTTTTCATTGGTGCTACTGGCGACTAGCCCTAAGGCATCGTCGTCGCCGGATATAATGGGAACCATCCAGGGTCTGCTCGGGCCTATGATTGGCTGTCTGGTCATGTTTCTGGTGATCTTTTCCCTCAGTTTGATTATCTGGACTTTCCGCGATATTCGTGCGCGTACGCAAGATTTCGTGTCCCAGATTCTGGCTACTGTGCTTGTTGCCCTCTTTAACGTGGGTGGCTTATTTATCTACCTGATCTTGCGTCCTCGTCAGACCCTGGCGGAAATCTATGAGCGCCAGTTAGAAGAAGAGTCTCTGCTCGCGGAGATGACAGAGCGTCAGACGTGTACGAACTGTCATGCGCGCGTTGAATCCGATTTTCAGGTCTGCCCTTCTTGTGGTCAGAAGTTGAAACGTTCTTGCCCCAAATGCGAGCGTTTGCTTGAGTTGCGCTGGACGTATTGTCCTTATTGCGCCAACAATGTTGGTAGCGCGCCAATGCCCGGAAGTATGTCCGGCATTGCGATGCAGGGTGTTCCTCCCAGCTCCTCTTTACAGGGCAATCCCGGTATGCCGGTTAGTGGTAACCGCTATTGATGCGAAGCTGAAAATGCCGCTTCAACGTGGCCGGGGCTCTCTTCCTCTTTCCCTTGCGATGATGAATAGAGAAGAGAGCCTGCCAGTTGAAGATCTTTTCTTCCTCTCTCTTTCCGCTTTTCTCCCCTGTATTTAGAACTTCTATATAGTCCGCCTTTTCATATGCTTTTTGATAGTCTGAAATGGCTTGCGCCGCCTTCTTATCTGAGCTTGTACGTTCATCCTATCTGCTTTGTTTGTGAGGTGAAATGTGATATAATGAGGGGACGAAATGTGGCATTATTCGTTACCGCATTTTGACCAATCTGTCAAAATGATTTTCATATTCATATTAAGTAGGCAAGTCTCCGCAAAGAAAAAGCTTCTTAGCACGTCTGTATATGCTATTAGTGTGTGCAGTATTTACCGTGTAACCCCATTTGGAGCCAGTTTTGCGTGAGACAAATTGTATCCCTGTGAGAGGAAACTTGTCCAGAGCGATGCGATCTTTTGCCCATGCATTCAGTGTTACCGGTGCTTTTTTCCGCATGCTGAATCGCTGCAAGATCGATTGGGCTCTAGCCATAATGGTCCCCGTGATGAGACGGTTATATCTAGCGCAATTGCTTGTCCTTGATGTATGCCATTCAATCGTATGAGCTCTGCCGCGCGTGCGCGGCGTTCGCGATTGTTTTTGATAGTGTGTGCCCCACGCCTCTTTGGCAGGGTTTCTTATTGGAGTGTTTTTGATGGCGAAGACGAGAGAATCGATAATGTCAGAGCAGCTCCCTGATGATTATAATGGTGCTCTACTCACTGAACAACAAAATACGAGTGGGAATGGTGAGGGGAAAGTGAACGACAATGGTAATAGTTATAGCGGACAGAATATTCAGATTCTCGAAGGCTTAGAGGCCGTCCGGGTACGTCCTGGTATGTACATCGGCGCTACGGATCAGCGTGGACTGCATCATCTTATTACCGAGGTTGTCGACAATAGCGTTGACGAGGTGATGGCCGGCTATGCCGATACGGTGAAGGTGACGATACACGCCGATGAATCTGTCACCATCGAAGACAATGGACGTGGTATCCCTGTTGATGAGCACCACCAGCGTCCCGGTATGTCAACCCTTGAGGTTGTGATGACTGTGCTGCATGCCGGTGGTAAGTTTGGCGGTGGCGGCTACCAGATCAGTAGTGGTCTGCACGGTGTGGGCGTTTCGGTGGTAAACGCGCTCTCCGAGTGGTGCCAGGTTGATGTCAAACATGATGGACATGTCTATCGCCAGCGCTATGAGAAGGGGGTTCCGATTACCCCTCTGGAGGTAGTGGGGACGACCGAGGGGACAGGTACGATTACGACGTTCCTGCCTGATCTTTCGGTGATGGAGACTCGTGATTATAGCTTTGATATCCTGGCTCAGCGTTTCCGCGAGATGGCGTACCTGAACCGTGGATTGACTATCGCCTTGATTGATGAGCGAACCGATCGGGAGGCGACGTTCTACTTTGAAGGTGGCTTGACCTCTTTTGTGCGCTACCTGAATAAGAATCGTAATACCCTGCAGTCTCGACCTGTGAGCATCCGCCGTGAGATCGACAATATTAAGGTTGAGGTTGCTCTCCAGTATAATGATAGCTGGTCCCCGACGGAATATTCGTTCGCCAATGGTATCAATACTGTTGATGGCGGTATGCATATCACCGGTTTCCGTAGCGCTCTGACGCGTACCCTCAATGATTACGCCCGCAAGGCTAATCTGCTTAAAGAGAAAGATGGCAATCTGACCGGCGATGATGTGCGCCAGGGTCTGACGGCTGTCGTCAGCGTGAAGATTCCTAATCCCCAGTTTGAGGCCCAGACGAAGTCGAAGCTGAACAATGCTGAGGTTCGTCCTGTGGTTGAGATGGTGACCGCTGAGGTTCTGAATCAGTACCTGGAGACGACGCCCGGCGAGGCCAAGACCATTATTGATAAGTGTTTGATGTCCGCCAGGGCCCGCGAGGCGGCTCGTGCGGCCCGTGACCTGATCCAGCGTAAGAATGCGCTGGATAATACGTTGCCGGGCAAACTGGCTGACTGTAGTGAGAGGCGCGCCGATCGCTGTGAGCTGTACCTGGTTGAGGGTGATTCCGCGGGTGGCTCGGCCAAGCAGGGTCGCGATCGCCACTTCCAGGCGATTCTGCCTCTGCGCGGTAAGATCCTGAACGTGGAGCGCGTTGGTCTGGATACGGTGCTCAAGAGTGATGAGATCAAGAACATCATTACCGCCATCGGCGTGGGTATTGATGAGCATTTCAATATGGCTCGTCTGCGTTATGGTCGCATCGTCATTATGTGTGACGCTGACGTTGACGGCGCCCACATTCGTACCCTGTTGCTGACTTTCTTCTATCGCCATATGCAGCAGTTGATTACCGATGGCCACCTCTTCATCGCGCAGCCTCCCCTCTTCCACGTGAAGATGGGTAAAAACGTGCGCTACGTCTATACCCCTGAGGAGCGCGATCAGTTGATCCAGGAGTATAGCGCCGCCCACAACGGTAGAGAGCCCGAGGTCGGACGCTTTAAAGGTCTTGGTGAGATGAACCCGGAGACGCTCTGGGATACCACGATGGACCCCGATAAGCGTACCATCCTGAGGGTGAACATCGATGAAGCCGTTGAGGCCGATAAGGTCTTTAGCATGCTGATGGGTAGCGAAGTTATGCCCCGCAAGCGCTTCATCGAGAGCCACGCCAAGAGCGCCAACCTCGACGTCTAGCTATTCCAGACCCCCAATAAAGCGAGAGGTGTCCAGGTTTCACGTGAAACCTGGACACCTCTCGCTTTATTGGGGCCGTTTCTTTTTCCTGGCTTTGTGTTTTTTGCGTGGCATTTCATAGAGGTATTGCTGGTATCCGTCCTCATTGTTATCTGGCTCATGCCATTGTCGAGATGGTTGGATCGTTCGTTCCTGTTTGCGCTCTAGCTTGTGGGGACAGATCTTGCTGATGTTGACGCCCAGGGTCTGCAATAGCTCTTCAATGGGATGGCTGTTGCTTTCTTCTGCGGTGATGGTGCGACCGTAGGCGGAGCCGTATTCTTTACGTTCGCTGCTGACATGACCACGTAAGCGGGTGATTTCGTCTTCAGGCAGAAATTCCTGGGCGGTGCGGAAGGGGAGATGGAAGATGTACCTGGCGCTGGCGCTTTCATATCCAAAGCTGATCAGGCTAAGCCCTTCGGGATCTAGCTTGCGCAGTTCATTTTTGTCGAGGTCGTCCCAGGTGCTGATGTAGCGATAGCGGGTGACGGCTATATCCAGTATCTCTCCAGGGAAGACAAGAAGCTCCTCTAATCGTTGATGCGCGATGGGCTGGTGTGTCTGTCGGGCCTGCTCGATCAGGTCGTGCAGGTAGCTATGGATGACCGCCTCTGCCTGCTCCTGTTTCAAAGCGATAGTCTGCTCTTTATCCTGTACGAGAAAGGGCTGGCCGGTGATGCGCTGAAAGAGCCGCATGGCCGCGTTGCTATATTCGTTGCCCCTCTGTCCACGTTTCTTATCCTCCAGGGTTTCCAGCAGGAAGTCCGCCGCGACCGCGGCTGCGCTTTCAACGGCAAAGTTTTTTGGGAAGGCGGCACCGCCATCGACGTAGCCCACTGGTTGTACCGTGCCGTTGTAATATGCCTGCTTGAGGAATCTGGCTTTGACGCTGTAAAGCCCTTGCCGGTCGTCATAGTAGAGACGGTCCGCGGCCTTCGCCCAGTGGTTGAGGTGGCTGATCTGTAGCAGGGTGCCCTCGATCTGCTCTGGCAGGCAGAGCCACTCCAGCCGGCCGGGCAAGATGTCGGCGCAGTCGGATGTCTGAGGCGGATACGCGGGATTGTTCGCTGTCTCCCAACCTGTGATGAGCCGTTCAGGTTCATCGCTACCACGCGCCTCGCATCCCGCGGTTAGAATACTATGGATCTGGCGGGCCAGCTGGTAGATCTCTTCTCGGAAACGTATGTTGTCTCCGGTTGAGCGTAGAAAGAGGCCCGTGTTGAAATTACATGGGATGCGTTCGGTGGTGATGGTGGGAAATTCATGCAGCCGGTCGATGATGGCGTCGTGCAGCAAGTAGCCCATGGTGTTGAAGGCGATGTACGCATATTCTTCATGGGGGGTAATGGTGAGCAGGGAATAATCTCCCATGTCGATTTTGGCGCTGACCCCCTGACAGGAGTGACGAATGGCGGTTCCTGGCAGGTTCTTGAAGAGCTCGACGGCGGGCCGGATGCTGGCGTCACTGTCGTGAATAGGGGGCATATTTTTGGCGGGCTGGTCAAGAGCATTGATGCGCTGGTATTCAGGATTGGCCAGCACCTCTTCGAAGTGCAGGTCAAGCCAGCGGAAGAGCTCGAGCGCGCTGCGCATATAGCTGCCATCGTTGCTGAGCAGGGCTTTTTCTCCTACCACCGATAAGAGGTTGCGGGTGAAGAGGGCGTTGCGCTTCGCCCAGCGTGCCTCGCGCGCGATCGCCTCCTGGCGTACCGCTTCATCCAGGGCGAAATCGTGGCAGAAGCGGCGTATGTTGTCGTACGTTGCCTCTTCGAAGAAGAAATCTCGCAAAAAATGCCATTCTCCATAGATATGGCAGTCTTGCTCTATGGCGTTGAGATCAAAACTGTCCCGATCTAGTGTCAGTATCTCTTCCTGCACAAACCTGGCTTCCAATGTCTGGAGCATGCTGTGGATCTTTTCACGTAACTGGCGGATGCGTTGTTTGACGTTGCCTGGTATCTTTTGGGTGCTGTATGGCTGCAACAGCCGGGCGATCTCTTGCTCGATGCTCTGCTGCTCTGCATGCTTGATTTCGTCCAGGTAAGGGAGTAGTAGGGATTTATGTGGCTCTTTGAGGGCTTTTAAGAGCAATCTGGCGTCTAGCTGGGCCAGTGAGAGCGTCTCCAATGCGAGCTTTTCGCTGTACCAGAGGGTTAGCTGGTTGTCTCCTACTTCGGCTCCGGTGTCGATCTCGGCACAGAATTTATAGTTTCCATAAGCAAGTTTATACATTTCTACACGCATAATAATACCCTTCCACCTTTCACTGCTTCGTTCATATTGTTGGAATAGAATTTATGTTGTTTTGTTTCAGGCTACCAGGACAATGGCGTATATATAGTGAGACTGAAGTGCACCATATGTGGCGCTGCGTTCGTGTACCTGTATGCCCCGCTGTAGCCGCTCGATGATCTGGCGGGTGTAGATGCCTGGCTCTTTCCCCGTTTCTTGCATCTGCTCAGCCGAGTAGCGATAGACATTGAGGGCTTCCTGACGCCGTCCTTGTTGCGCCAGGAGCTGTAGCAAGCGGCACAGGGCGTCTTCATCTTCAGGATAGGTCTGTAGAAACGTGTAGAGCAGCTCTTCAGCCTTTGTTGTTTGCTTGTTCTTGCAGTAGATCTCTACAAGATGGTAGAGCACACGCCTCTTGGCTCCTTCGATGGTCTGTCGGCGCCCCTGTGTCCAGCGGTAGCCTGCGTCTTCTTCCAGAAATTCGCCTTTGTCCAGGGCGTGGGCCGCCTCTAAATAATGGAGTGGGTCTTTCCCCTGCTGCTCCTGGCGAAGCGCCATCTGTGCCAGTTTGATCAATGCATCCGCATCAACCCATATCCAGGCCTGCGTCGCTAAGATCAGGTGTGTCTCTCCGTTCAGGCGTCGTGTATTTAAGAGGCTATCTATCCCCGGTAGATGGAGAATCTGCCGCCGTAATGCCGAGGCAGCCGTGTCAAAGATGTGGTTGGCGTGCTCGGGGTCCCGACCAGCCCATAAGGCTTTGGTGATCTCCGCCTTGGTCGCGCGCCGCCTGGGACTGCACAGCAGAAATTTGAGTATCGCCAGGGCCGCCCGGCGATTGCCCAGTTCTCCCCCTTCCATAGCCCGGTAGCGCGGTCGACCCTCCTTCTGCGCCACAACGCATGATAACACGAAATCACCCATCGTCGTCACACGCAGAAAAGGGTAATCAGGCCTCCCGACCGGCTCAGCCATCTCAACCATTGCAACCATATGCCCTCCACCTCAACATTGTATTTCCTGGTAATCCTATTTGTACCTGCTATGCATGCATCCATAAGCATTTGCATCTAAAGCATACCATAAATCATCAATTATGCTGTAAGAAAGTTGTGAGGATATTGTGAGGATATTATCCGGCAATAACGGTCAAGCGTAGGTGCCAGGCTTGCCCTGGCTTATCGCAAAGCGACCGTTACGGCAGCGGCGGTTCATCCTCCAGACGCGGTAGCGCTAATGTATCCACATATTCCGCCGCCTGCAGCTGTTCCTGATTATCCGGATTAAACCACCAGAGCTTTTGCGTTACCTCTTGCTTTTCGGCGTTCCAGTGGAAACTGATCTCACCGATGTTGTTGTAGCCTACGATCAGGTTCCCCGCCTTCCAGCGGCTGAGCCATTGATCATAGTTGAGGACGGCGTCGACCAGACCGCTGCGTGGCTTCTCTAACTCTTGCTCGATCTTTTCGCTTTGTTCTATCACCTCTTCTAATAGGTTTTCCCCGGTACTCCTGATCGCGAGTGCATCTTGCTCGATCTGAGGTGCAGTGCGCGCGCGTAGCTTGCTGCGGAAGCGGCGGTTGAGGATCTGCAGGATGTTGAGTCCTCCTAGCGCGGCGCGCAATGGTTGCAGGGTGAAACGCCTTAGCGTGTTATGCGGACGGTGCTCTCGTTCTTCTTCACGCCGCAGGTTGTTGGTCAGGTAGCGGATGCGATAGCTGCGGCTGGGGGGAATGTTGTCAAATGCTCCTTTGACCCATCCCCAGGCGGGCATGACGATTTCGGTGGGAGAGCGCTGGGCTGCGATTAGTCGCGGTATGGACCACCAGAAGCGGAATATCTGCTTTCTAATCATGCTGAGCAGGTAGTTGAGGGTTTGGTGGTCTTGACCGACAATATCCCAGGCGAAGAAGGTCAGCCGGGGATCTCTCCCTCGGCGCAGGAGTGAGCGTAGCCGGGGATAGCCCACGGCCAGCACTGAGATCTGCGCGCCCGAGCCTTCGTTGCAGTAGGGACTGGAGGTGAAGTTGATAAATTTGGCGCTCTGTCTGGTCTGGGTGTCCCAGTATTCCAGGCTGGACCCGAAGGCGTAGTGTACGTCTCCCGATAGGAAGACGACGCGCTTGAGATTGCTCAGGGTGCGTAAAAAGACCTGGAAGGTTCCCCATTCGAGGGCCCAGGCTTCTCGGTCGAATGCGTAATTGTTGGTGACGCGCCAGCGGCTCCAGAATTGGACGGTCTCTACGAAGTCGACGCCGATGACGGGCGTGGCTGAGATGATCAGTGTGACTTCCGCATCCGCGTATTCGATCTGATCGATCTGTGCCCTCATGGCCTCTTCTGAAAGGAGCCCTGGAAAGTCTTTGGGGGTGCGATAATAGCGCCGGGTGCGCGTATCCATTACTATGATCTGATAGTTGGGACCCTCATAGCTATAGTTCCAGTGTAGGGCTTGCTGTGAGCGTCGTAGCGAGCCGGTTCCGCTGAAGTGGCTGTCTGGCATGCCAATAAGTTTGGCGATGCTCTCAGCCTGCTCTGTGTTTTCTTTACCTCGCCAGCTGTCGATAACCTCTAGCAATGTCGCTCCATTTGATGCGGCGAATTGTTCTGGCGTGTTCCCCCAGGCCTGGCAGAGAGCGTAAGCCAGTAGTGCGTTGCGAATGATACGCCGCCCTAGCGGTTTTCTGAGTACCTGGTGGCACCAGCTTCCATCCAGAAACCAGTCGTCGGTGACGTCGTGGTCGTCGCAGATCATATAGGTGGCGATGTTGGCCAGGGCCCTTCTGACTTTGGGGAGGGTACTCTGGAAGCCCTCTAACTGGTGGAGCTCTTCTCGATAGCGCGCTTGCCCTTTTTCCTGGCTGACGCTTTCGCTATGCACCCCCGGATAGAGCCAGGCCCAGAAGTCTTTGACGCTGAGCAACTCTTCGGGCCAGAGTACATCGGACCAGCTAAATAGATACATGGCGATATACTCGGCGAAAGAGATCAGGTGGTTATCTCCATGGCTGGTCGTGAACTGAGCCTGGTTGAGAATGATATGTTTGCGCATTCCGGGCAGAAACTTATTCGCTGGCAGGTGGAAGGCCGCCAGAATCTCTTCTTGATTGCCGGCTAACAATACTTTCCCGGCGTCCATCAGTGAGTGTAGCAGAGGCGTGGCGACGTCATCGGCATAGATCTGGTCACCGGTCATATAGAGTTGCTGTGGTCGTGCCTTGCCATCCGGCTGACAGGCGTTGGCGATCAGACTATCGACCGCCGATAAGGTTTCTTTGCCCGTTCCATGTGGCTTCCGGCATGAGCCATGAACGATACGTAGATCATGTACATCTCCGGCGGGCATCAGGAAACTCGGCAACGGCTCCCCTGGATAAACAATACTTTGTAGCGGCTCCGCCACATTAACCGCTGCCAATATGCCCGCAGTACCCAGGTGCGCCATCTCATCTATCGATTGTTCTTGGTCGCCGAAATAAAGATTGTAGTAGTACAGTTGACCCCAGTCCAGTTTTTTGGCGTTGTCTGCTACCCTGGCGGTCACCGCCACCATATGCAGGTTATCCCCTATACGGACGGTATGATATCTCCCTCTTATCTGTTCACGCAATTGGCCCTGCTCATCTTTAGCATAGATACATAAGCTTACAGTGCGTGCCTCCTTTAAAGCTAACCAGACTGTTACCTGTGTGGGCTCTACCCTTCTAACAATCGGCCCCGCCAGAATCAGCGGCAGCCCATCTATGCGCTCTGCTAACGACGTCCAGGACATAAAAAATAACTCTCCCTATCTCCTTTGTGAGTACCTGCATACCCACCTGTATCTCTTTACCTCCAAGGTAAGCTGAAAATGTTTTTATGCTGTGGTATGGAACGTATGCGAAGCACACGTTCCATACCACAGCATAAAAACATTAAACCGTAAGCTCAAATATTCACTAATAGCACGGATAAGCTCCATATTCGGTCGCAGTTCACCGACATTCTTCCCACTTTTAGAGTTTGCCAGGAAGTGGTAACATGGCTCTCGTCAGATTCGTTAATTGGGAATCTGTGCCGCTATTTTTTGTGAGGGGAGCCTTTGTATGACACAGGTTGAAGACACAGAATTGGTGCCAGAGCAGGAGTGTATTTCGGGGTCCTATCGCTGGTTTACCTATGCTCCAGATGTGACGGGGCTGCGTTTGATCTGTCTGGAAGATCAGGAGACTGGAACGGTGGTGACGACGACGGTGGCCAGTGCTGATATGAGGACGGCCGCCCACCGTGCCTGGGCGGGCGCCAGACAGTCGCGGGCCGCTGGTCTGCCCTGGGAGATTCTGCGCGAGATGGGCCAGAAGGGGGTCGATCCCGATCAGAAGATCGAAGAGATGTTCCGTGGCTACGGCCATGCTTCGGTTGGCGATATGGCGCGTTTGGCGGTGGATATGGGGAAGATTCCGATGCATCTGTGCCTGGCTCTTTTTAACGAGGGGTCGCTTAATTCGGGCCAGGAGAAGTCGACGCGTTATCAACCTCGCTTTGGTAAAGCTGTTCTGCATCAGTTACGTAACTATCTGCCCGCCGATCTGGCCGCCGCTGAGACCGCCACTCTTGAGGAAGAGTATCAGGCATTTGGCTCCCTGTCTCTGTCCCTCTTTTCCCGCCATCGCGAGCGCCTGCAGTCAGCCTTTACACAGTTTTACCAGGCCGATACGAGCCGCTCCGATCAGAAGAGCGCCCTGACTTCACGGGTGCTGGATTGTGTGCGCTATTTTCTGTTATTCGGCCAGTGGAGCGGCATGTCCTTTGAGACTTCGGCCCGCGATTGGTCGCGCATTATCGCTGAGCTGAAGGCGTCCCCCATCGCTTATTATCATCGCGTGGCGGACCAGCTTGAGCGGCTGCTGGCGCCGAGCGCCGAGGAGGAGTCCGCCCTGCATTATAAGGCGGAAGCTCCCAGCCTGATTCGCCATACCAATCCCCTCTCTACGGTCAATACGAATTTGCAGGCTCTGCGGCGCTTTCTTGAGCAGCAAACGGACCTGCTACAGGTAGTACGGATCGAGCGTGGCCTTCCTCGCTGCGTTGAGCAGCGCGTCCGCTTGCTCGGTTCTGAATGGACCCCTGGTGAGCGTTTGCTGGCACAGTATATCTTATTGCTCTGGCCCGGCCTGGATCGAACGGCCCTGCTGACCTGGGTGCGCGATCAGACGCCGGAAGTCAAGCGGAAGTTGAGCGGCCTGGTATTTGCCGATCATAATAACTATCGTGAGCTGCCCAACTTTGCTCGTACGACCACCATGACTCTGGCGGTCGAGAGCTTCCTGGGTGAGATGCGCGATTTCAATCGGCACCGCGCCTGGGGCCGTTTCTTCCCCCTGCCGCTGATCTTTGGTGAGCGCGTGAGCCGCGATACCATCTCGCAGATCATCTCGCGTGGCTTTGGCCTGCCGCTTTATCTCTCCGAGGTTCCCGATTTTGCCGAGCATAAACTGGCCTTTGAACAGGATCTAGCGGCGTATTATCAGCGGTTGCAGAGCTTCCTGGAGAAGATATCGTCTACCTATGGCGATGGCATTGATTATGCCTTTATGTTGAACCTGTTACCGCTGGCTCACCAGGTCGATCTCTGGATGCATGGCGATCCCAAACAGGCCCTTTACCTGACATCCCAACGTGTGCGCCCCGGCGGCCACATCAACTACCGTGCCCTGGCCTATGAGGCCAACCAGTTGCTGGCCGCCTCGGACCCCTATCTCTCCGCCATCCAACAGGAGCACGCTCCCGATCCCGCCAGCCGCGACGAATTCTTCGACCGCTCCTGATCGGCTCGGCCCTCGCGTCCGATTTCCCCTCGCTCATCGCTCGGCCCTCATACATGAGAAGCGGGTCCCCAGGGAACATTCCCTGGGGACCCGCTTCTCATGTATGAATCTATTAAGAGGCTACCTGCTGCTTGACGTTTAGCACCAGCTTGCCGTCAACGCTATCGATATCTATCTCACTGCCATCGTGGACGCTGCCGTCGAGGATGGCCCGGGCGATACGGTTTTCGATCTCTCTCTGGATGACGCGTTTGAGCGGACGCGCCCCGAAGTTGGCGTCGTAGCCTGCTTCCGCCAGGTAGTCTTTGGCGGCATCGCTGAGGTGCAGTGTAATGTGCCGGTCCTCCAGCCGTGGCCGGATGCGGTTGAGCTGGATCTCGACGATCTCTTTGACCATCTCTTTGCCAACCGGATGGAAGACAATGATGTCGTCGATGCGGTTGATAAATTCCGGTCTCAGGCCCTCATCTCGCAGCCGCTGGCGGATGCCCTGCTGGATGCTATCTTCGTCCTGGTCGAGGTATTGATGCAGCCAGCGATCGCCGATGTTGCTGGTCATGATAATGACGGTATTCTTGAAGTCAACCACCCTTCCCTGTCCGTCTGTGAGCCGGCCATCGTCCAGCAGCTGTAGCAGGACGTTGAAGACCTCAGGGGCGGCCTTCTCGATCTCGTCGAGCAGGATGACGCAGTAGGGATGCCGGCGCACAGCTTCGGTGAGCTGACCCCCTTCGTCATAGCCGACATATCCGGGAGGCGCTCCGATCAGGCGTGAGACGTTGTGCTTCTCCATGTACTCTGACATGTCGATGCGCACCATGGCCTGCTCGCTGTCGAAGAGGAACTCTGCCAGGGCGCGGGCCAGTTCCGTCTTGCCGACACCGGTAGGACCCAGGAAGAGGAAGCTGGCCAGGGGCCGATTTGGATCCTGTAGACCGGCTCGGGAGCGGCGAATGGCATCCGCGACGGCGGTCAGGGCGTTTTCTTGTCCCACGACACGTTCGCGCAGGCGCTTTTCTATCTGCAGCAGCTTCTGCATCTCGCCTTCCATCATTCTGGATACCGGGATGTGGGTCCATTTGGAAACGATTTCGGCGATGTCTTCGGCGTCTACCTCTTCCTTAAGCATGCGGTTATTCTGCAGGTTGGCCAGCCGGGCTTCCTGGTCCGCGATCTGCTGTTCCAGTTCCGGAATGCGGCTGTAGCGCAGACGGGCCATCTCTTCATACTGGTAGGCGCGCTCGGCCTTCTCGTACTCAATCTGCGCCTCTTCCAACTGCTGTTTGAGCTTGCGTAGCTCCTCGACTGGTGCGCGCTCATTATCCAGGGCCAGGCGCATAATATTGAGTTGCTCCTGCAGATTATCGATCTCGCGTCCAACCTTTTCTAGCCGTTCTTTGCTGGCGACGTCGCTCTCTTTTTTGAGCGCTTCTTGCTCAACTTGCAACTGTCGCAGACGGCGGTCAAGGGCATCTACCTCGCTGGGCGTACTGTCCAGTTCGACCCGCCGCAGACTGGCGGCCTCGTCTACCAGGTCGATGGCTTTGTCGGGCAGAAAGCGGTCGCTGATATAGCGATTCGAGAGGACCGCCGCCGCGACCAGGGCGCTGTCTTGAATGCGCACACCATGATGCACCTCGTAGCGTGGTTTGATGCCGCGCAGTATGCTGATGGTATCCTCGACATTGGGCTGGTCGACGATCACCGGTTGGAAGCGCCGTTCCAGAGCGGCATCCTTCTCGATGTATTTGCGATATTCGTTCAATGTGGTGGCGCCAATGCAGTGCAGCTCGCCACGGGCCAGCATAGGTTTGAGCATGTTGGAGGCATCCATCGCGCCTTCCGCCGCGCCCGCTCCGACCAGCGTGTGTAGCTCGTCGATGAAGAGGATAATTCCACCGGCGGCGCTGGTCACCTCTTTAAGGACCGCTGTGAGGCGTTCTTCAAATTCGCCGCGATATTTGGCTCCGGCGACGAGGGCGCCCAGGTCCAGCGTGACGACCTGCTTTTCGGCCAGCGATTTGGGGATGTCCCCGCGCACGATGCGCTGGGCCAGACCCTCGACGATGGCGGTCTTACCTACACCGGGTTCACCAATGAGAACTGGATTATTTTTTGTGCGCCGGCTGAGTACCTGGATGACGCGGCGGATCTCTTCGTCCCGACCGATGACGGGATCGAGCTTGCCCTGTTGCGCCAGTTCGGTCAGGTTGCGGCCATACTTTTCGAGGGCCTGGTATTTGCCCTCTGGATTCTGATCGGTGACGCGCTGCGCGCCTCGGATCGCGGTCAGGGCGCTGAGTACGATGTCTCGCGTCAGCCCGGCGGCCTTCAGCGATCTCTGAACCGCGTCGGTACTGTTGAAGAGGGCCAGTAAGAGATGTTCGACGCTTAGATATTCGTCTTTAAATGCACCCATCTCTTGCCAGGCATCCTCTAGTACTTTTCGCAGTTGAGGTGCTATGCCCGGTTCGCTACCACCATATACCCTGGGCTGGCGGGCGATCTCGTTTTCGATGTTCTCTCTGGCTGTCGCCAAATTCCCTCCAGCTTTCTGGATGATCTGCTGCACCACTCCACCGTCTTGCTGTAGTAGCGCGGCCAGTAGATGCTCCGGTTCAACCTGGCTATTGTTATGTTCCTGCGCCTTTCTTGCCGCCTCCTGGACGGCCTGACGCGCTTTATCTGTAAAACGTTCTATCTTCATTGCATACCTCCAGGCTTCTTTTCTGGCCCTATGTACCTTTTTCTGCCCTTACTATAGCACATCTGAGTTCGACTTAGCAAGAAGTTTGAGTGCCTTTGTATCAAGTTTGCTGATACGATTTATGTTAAAATGTAAAGGGGCGAGTTATCTATGCGGGAACTAAGCGTAATATGAGTAAGCATCTGATTTCATCTAACAACACAAAGTGATATAATAGGTGCCAAATTGGCACGTTCGCTTGGCGGGAAAGAGGAAAAGAGCACCAATATGGCAATGTTTGAGAACTTATCTAAACGTCTTGAAGGTATATTCAATAATCTCGGTGGGCAGGGTAAGTTGACCGAGGATGATGTAAACGCGGCACTGCGTGAGGTCAGACTGGCGCTCATCGAAGCTGACGTTAACCTGAAAGTGGCACGTCAGTTCGTCGATCGTGTCAAAGAGAAGGCTATTGGCGCGGATGTGATGGGGAGCCTGTCACCTGCTCAGCAGGTGCTTTCGATTGTAAATGACGAGTTAGTTGAATTCCTGGGTGGTGAAGGCGTCAATAATAAGCTGGACCTGAATGGAGCGCCACCGCATATTATTATGCTGGTCGGTCTGCAGGGTTCTGGTAAGACGACCTCGGCCGCCAAACTGGCGAACTATCTGCGCAAACAGGGCCAGCGTCCTTTGATGGTCGCGGCCGACATGTATCGTCCGGCGGCTGTCAATCAGCTGAAGTCTCTGGGACGTCAGTTGTCGATCCCGGTCTATTCGGAGCCGATGGGGGCCGATCCGGTCAATATCTGCGTGAACTCGCTGGACTTCGCGCGCGAGCAGGCTTGCTCGGTGGTGATTCTAGATACCGCTGGCCGTTTGAACATCGACGAGCGCATGATGTCCGAGGTAGTCACTATTCGTGAGCGTGTGCGTCCTCAAGAGATCTTGCTGGTCGCCGATGCTATGACGGGTCAAGAAGCGGTACGTGTGGCCGATGACTTTAATAAGGCCGTTTCTCTGACAGGTATGATCCTGACAAAAATGGATGGCGATGCCCGTGGCGGTGCCGCCCTGTCGATCCGTACCGTGACCGGTGTGCCGGTGAAGTTTATGGGCGTTGGCGAGAAGACCGACGCATTGGAGCCTTTCTATCCAGATCGTTTGGCCTCGCGTATACTAGGAATGGGTGACGTTATTTCCTTGATCGAGCGTGCTCAAGAGAACATCGATCAGGAAGAGGCATTGAAGGCCCAGCAGAAGTTGCAGCAGGGTAAGTTCGACCTTGAGGATTTCCTGAATTCAATGCGCCAGTTGAAGCGCATGGGACCATTGCGCAACGTGATGGAGATGCTCCCTGGCTTCAATAAGCTGGCCGCGATGCCTGAGATGGAAGAAGCTCTGGAAGGGGATCAGCTGAAATATGTTGAGGCGATGATCCTTTCGATGACTAAAGAGGAGCGGCGCAATCCCGATATTATGAATGGAAGTCGCCGTAAGCGTGTGGCTCGTGGTAGCGGTACAACGGTTCAAGAAGTCAATCAGTTGCTGGAGCAGTTCGGCGAGATGCGCACGATGATCCGCCAGATGAGCAGTGGTAAGGGCCCATGGGCGCAACTGGCCCGCCAGTATAGCGGCGGCGGCGGCATCCCCGGTATGCCATCGATGCCCTCTTTGCCCGGTGGCGGCAAAGGTATGGGTGGTAAGAAGACTGGCAAAGCTGTGCGTAAAGAGAAGCGCAAACAGAAATCGAAGTCGCGCGGCGGAAGAAGGTAGCGCTGAGAGGAGAGTCGTAACCTGTGTTTAGACACTCGCGGTTGGGTCGGTTGGTAGTTGTGCTTGTGTTATCGGTGTCACTGCTGGCGACCGGCGCTTGCGCGGGTGATGCACAGGTACGGCGGCAGGCTATGGAGAATGAGCAGCGTTTGAGCCAGCTTCTCCATAGCGCCCGTCAGCTCGGCGTTTCGACCGTCACACTGCGGCCAATCCAGACACAATATCTGTCGTTGCGCTCCTCTCAACCTCCTTTTAGCCTCTTCAGCAATCAGCCGCTGAATGACTATTATCACTCCCTGGCTCGGCGCTACCTGCTTTTGCATACGCAGCTACAGGATTTGATCGTGACCGCTTCTCCTCGCATCCATGCCCGGCTGCAGCAGGAACTGCAGTCCACACGGACTATGCTGGTCGACGATAAAAAGGCTGGCCTGCCAGCGTGGACCTTTCCCAACCGTTTGCGTCAACTGCAGGATGCGTTGCTGCACGCCCACAACTTCAACGATTATGAGCAGGTGCATACGAGATTGCTGCAGTTGGGTCAGGATATTCGTGCTCTGGAGATGACCTCCAATCATTTGTCCACCCTGCATGATCTGCTGACTTTGACTCAGCAGGCTGGACTGAAAACATATGTCCTCACCCTCCAGTCGGCTTATCAAACTGATCAGCAACGTTTGCAGCAGGCTACCGGTATGTCCAGCCTGCCTGCGCTGAATGGATTGCTGGACGCCCACATCCAGCAGGCGACTGTCGTCTTGACACAGGCTATGCCCGCCGTGACCTCTCTGCGCCTGAGCGAGTTGAAAGGAGGCATTCAACAACTGCCCGCCTCCCATGTCGATCCCACTCCCTATCAAGAGCGGCTGGCACTCTATCAAAGACAGGCGGGATCCACGATGGATATGCCTGGCTTTCAACACTTCTTGCAACAGGTTAATGGCGATATCTTTGCGGTCAAGGCCGAGGCCCTGCGCGAAGATGTCGACCAGGCTATTCACCAGTTTCACCAGGATGTGGATGACTGGACCTCCGGTCATCTCTTCTACGACAGCTACGATGGCAATAGCTATGCCGTTGATGTCAGTTACCTGAACGACAACTTTGGCCTGGATGCCGATAACCTGCTTAGCCAGGCGACTACCCTGGATGACTTGCAGTCGGCGCGCGATACCGCCCGCACCCTGCTCTTCAACCACCAGTTGATGGAGATGGACTATGATGATCCTACCCCCTATGACCAGGTCCATGCCGCCGATATGCAGGCCCTGCACCACTACCAGCTGATGCAGGGACAGGTGATCGTCATCTCGCTGTGCAAGCAGAGCCTGCGCCTCTACCAGGATGGTCAGCTGGTACGCTCATTCCTGGTCACCACCGGTCGTTCCGAACGTCCCTCGCCTCCCGGCGTCTGGACGGTATTGAACCGGCTCTCGCCCACCATCTTTAAATCCAGCGATCCACCCACCTCGCCCTTGTGGTATCCCAATACTGTCATTCAGCATGCCATCCTCTTCCATGATGGCGGCTACTTTATCCATGACAGCTGGTGGCGCGCCAACTACGGACCCAACACCGAGTTCCCCCACTACGACGATAGCGGCGACGAACACTCATCCGGCAACGGTAGCCATGGCTGCGTCAACCTGCCGCCCGACGCAGCCGCCTGGCTCTACTACAACACCAGCTGGAACACCAGCATCATCATCTACTAACCACCTATCCATTACCCCAACCTATCGAGTTCCCCCCAACCGAACGATATAAACAAATGAACCCATTTGTTCGATCTCTCACCCCTTGCCGGGGAATCCCCATCGGGGTCAATGTAAGCGAGATCTAGCTCTCTGAGCTCACAAAGCGGGAGGTGCAGGGGGCGGCGAGCCCTCCTGCCGGGGTTTGGGGTGTCCCCAAAATCTCTTCCCCCTCCCCATCCCCGCCGCAGGCGGGAGGTGCAGGAGGGAGACGAGCCCTCTCCTGCCGGGGGTTTGGGGGTATCCCCAAATCTCTTCTCCCTCCCCATTCCCGCCGCAGGAGGGAGGTGCAGGAGGGAGACGAGCCCTCTCCTGCCGGGGTTTGGGGTGTCCCCAAATCTCTTCTCCCTCCCCATTCCCGCCGCAGGAGGGCGGTGCAGAAGGGAGGTGCAGGAGGGCGGTGAGCCCTCCTGCCGGGGGTTTGGGGGTGTCCCCCAAATCTCTTCTCCCTCTTGTATTCCCGCCGCAGGCGGGAATACAAGAGGGATGTTCCGCCTGATTGACAGTTAAAGATCATCAAAATACGGGACCATTTCCCGTATTTTGATATATAATAACTGTTAATTACATTAGAGAGCCGCCATGATCAATTGCTTGTCCAATTCAATACGATTGTTGGCACGTATGGAAGCGCCGCTGGTACGATGAAGATAACGGAGCCTACTTATGCGCCTGACATCTGAAAAGCAAATACCTCGCAAGATCCAAGCATGCGCACATGCATACCAGCTTGGCATTCCTCGCATCGTTTATGATCCTCGCGGCTCGTCGCGCCTATCACTCTTCTTGAGTCCCCTGGCCTTTATCGTCAGCGCGCTGATTGTAGGCGCTTATGTGACGTTCTATGATCAGATCTTTAGCTGGTGGCCCCTCTGGCAGTCCTGGATGGTGCTGGGCATTGGCCTGGCCTGGTTCCTGATCGGCCTCTGGATGCTGGTGCCTGCCCTGCTGATCCCTTCTCTGCGCGTCTTCTTGTGTCCCAAAGGCCTGATCTATCAGCGCTATAGCTGTGATGTAATTCGCTGGCAAGACATCGTGCAGCTGGAAAAGACGCTGAAGGTAGATCATGGCTCTCTGTCGCTGGCCTACTATCGTCTATTGCGCTCGGATGGGACCGCGTTTATGCTCGATAGCGACCTGCCGCACCTGGATCGCCTGGGCGGTTTCATGGAACGCGAGGTGAGCCGATACCTGTTGCCCCAGGCTTTAGCAAAATACGAAGCTGAATCCTCCCTCGCCTTTGGCCAGCTCGAAGTATCACCTATGGGCCTCTCTCTGCAGCAGGGCCGCTACCGCCTGCCCTGGTCCGAATACGAACGCCTGAGCCTGGATGATACCACCCTCAGCATCTACGGTTACGGTGATAGCCAGCCCTGGGTCGCCCTCAGCCTTTCTGGCCTGCCCAACGTCTGGGTCCTCAAAGGAATTATCGAACACGCCACCAAGCAGGCACGTGTCCCCCTGGCCGAATCCTCACCAATTCTCAGCCAATATCCCCAGTCGCCCCAGCTTGCCCTTTATGCTGCCGGCGAAACCCTCTCGTTTGGAGCCCTCGCTCTCAATCGTACCGGCGTCTTTCTTAACGATGCAGCCCGCTTCCTCCCCTGGGATCAGATTGCCAGCTTCGGCATCGGCGAACACGACATCATCATCAAATGCGGCGACACCCACCAGGAACTCTACACCCTCCCCCTCTGGACCATCACCAACCCACCCCTCCTCGCCCTGATCACCGACTACGCCCTCTTCCAACAATATCTATAACCAAAAGCGGGAGGTGCAGAGAAAATCGGCCGCAAGGGCCGAACCTATGGAGCGGGAGGTGCAGGAGGGCCGGCGAGGCCCTCCTGCCGGGGTTCGGGGTGTCCCCGAAATCTCTCTCTTCTTCAGGTGCCGCCGTCAGGCGGCACCTGGCATCCAAGCATTCCATGCGCAAAAATATAACCATACTTATATGGTGGAGTTCCACACATATTCTGTATAGAGCACCTTTGAATGCCCTTAGAGTTTGACTTTATCACCTCCTCTATGCTACGATACCAAATGAGGAAGTGTACTTTGGACACCTCGTAATGTGTGTCTATACGTGTATATTTTAAGAAAATGTACCCTGGACGCGCATAACGTGTGTCTATACGTGTATATTTTTTTAGATTAGAAATGAAGGGTCCCGCGTCTATGGGAACAGCACTCCCCGTTTTCATTTATGTAACGATAGCTGTCCTCTTCGGCCTCCTGGTGATGGCGGTCACCGGTATCCTTGGGCCTAAAAAGCCTTCGCCGGAGAAGTTGGCCCCCTACGAATGCGGTATTCAAGAGATCGCGGCACCGAAACGACGGTTTCCGGTGAAGTATCTTCTGACGGGCATGCTTTTTATCGCATTCGATATTGAGATTGTTTCTTTTTATCCTCTCGCCATCCTGCTTAATCAGTTGCAATTATTCGGATTGATCGAATTACTTGTCTTTTTGGTGGTCTTGATGGTGGGATATGTCTATGTTTGGCGGAAGGGAGCCTTTACATGGGAGTAAAAAATCCCTGGGAGCCGGTACAGACTTACTCGAATACCCAGACACCCCGGCTGCGCCACGACCTGCCCATGCATGAAAAGGATGGGGGCTTCGGTATTTTAACCACACAGGTGAGCAAGGTGCTCGGTTGGGGGCGTAGTTCCTCCCTCTGGCCGGTGACCTTCGGCCTGGCATGTTGCGCTATCGAGATGATGTCTGCTCAAGGCAGTCGCTTCGATATGTCGCGTTTCGGGGCTGAAGTCTTTCGTGCCTCTCCCCGGCAGGCCGATCTGATGATCGTGGCCGGCCGTTGTTCAATTAAGATGGCACCTGTTTTGCGCCAGATCTATGATCAGATGCCTGAGCCGAAATGGGTTATCTCGATGGGCGCCTGCGCCTCCTGCGGTGGCGTGTTCAATAATTACGCGATCGTGCAGGGCGTGGATAAAATTGTGCCGGTGGATGTGTTCGTTCCTGGCTGTCCCCCGACACCTGATATGCTGCTCTTTGGCTTTAATGAACTGCAGCGTAAGATTCGCGAGGGCATTCCAAATCCTCCCGATCCACTGAAGGATAGCGGGTTGAAGTTGGCCGGCCCCGTACAGGACGAAGCATAATAGTTTCTTGTTGATGTCGTTTCTAGTGGGGTCGTCTTCCTGTTCAACGCATTGAATTGAATTGATGCCCCTGGTTGCCTTTTCATAACGGATACTTCTGAGCGAACGATGATGTTTTGGGTTAGGGTTGTGAGGGATGTGGTGCTGGTGCTTGGTCAAATCCCTTGAAGGCTAATCTGTCATTTTGCTGTTCGCTCTTTTTTGAGGACTGATTACAATTTACGACAGTGGTGTCGGCATACTGGTGTTTTGCACACGTTGAAGGAATGCTTAATCGTATGGTCATAACAGCAGCATCGACGGTCGAGACGGTGCAGCGTAAGTTCCCGCAGGCAATCGTGGAAGTCGTCGAGTTTCAAGATGAGCAGACAATTGTACTGAAACCAGAAGCTCTGGTGGAGGTGTGCGCTTATCTGAAAAAGGAGCTCGAGTATAATTTCCTGGAAACCGTGACGGCGGTCGATTGGCCGGAACGCGTCCCTCGTTTCGATGTCGTCTATCATCTTCTCTCTTTACCCCATCAGTGCTTTTTGCGTCTGAAGGTGCGGGTCGGCCTGCGCCGTGAAGATCATCCCGCGGTCCCATCAGTGACCGGCATCTGGCCGGGTGCTAACTGGTATGAACGCGAAGTCTTCGATCTATTTGGTATCATTTTTACCGATCATCCCGATTTGCGTCGCTTGCTAATGCCGCCTGATTGGACAACTCATCCGCTGCGCAAAGATTATCCTCTTTCCGGCTTTGATTTGCCCGAACCTCACTGGGGCGGCCAGGTTCCCTATGATATCGATCCTGGGGTGGGCGAGTATTATCAGCAAACCTTGCGTACCCCTGAGGGCCGCGAACTCAATGAGAACCGCGATCAGTTGAATCCTTCTCAGGAGCCTGGTACCTTGTCCCCCGATGCCAGTCGCAACGGTTCTGATACCTCTCTTTCTCCCAATGGGCAGGCGCGCCAGAATGGAAAGCGTAGAGGATGACCTATGAAGCAGCAAGAGATTGAAAATACCTATACCATTGAGGATAGTCATCAGCTGGAGAATGGTCAACGTTCCGATACGATGACCATCAATATGGGTCCTCAGCATCCCAGTACCCATGGGGTGTTGCGCTTGCTCCTGACGATCGAGGGCGAGACGGTCATCAAGGCAGTCCCCGATATTGGTTTCTTACATACCGGCATCGAGAAGACGGCCGAGTCGAAGAGCTATCACCAGGCCCTGGTCCTGACCGATCGCATGGACTATCTGACTCCCTTGAACAATAATCTGGCCTATTCGCTGTCAGTTGAAAACTTGCTGGGGATTGAGGATCAGATTAACGATAAGATCAAGTATACACGAGTAATTCTGGCTGAACTGCAGCGTATTTCAAGCCACCTGGTCTGGCTGGGAACCCATGCGCTCGATCTGGGCGCGATGAGTATGTTCCTCTATTGTTTCCGCGAACGCGAGATGATCCTGGATGTGTTCGAGCTGATCTCGGGCGTGCGTATGATGACCAGTTTCATCTGCCCCGGTGGACTCCAGGCCGATCTGCCGCCGCAGTTTGAGAAGACGGTGCGTGCCTTTACGTCGTCCTTCCCGGACCGTTTGCAGGAATATCACGATCTGCTATCCAACAACCAGCTCTGGCTTGAGCGCACGAAGAATATCTGCGTTCTCAGCCAGGAAGATGCTCTGGCCTATGGAGCTAGCGGCCCCGTCCTGCGTGGTAGCGGCATCCTCTGGGATATCCGTAAGGTCTTTCCGTATTCAGGCTATGAACAGTTTGATTTTGATATCCCGGTCGGATCTAATGGTGATGTGTACGATCGCTATATGGTACGCATGCTTGAGATGGAGCAGAGCCTCAAGATTATTAATCAGGCTCTCGATGGTCTGCCCACCGGTCCTCACCGTGTCAATAATCCCAAGATTACGCCGCCGCCCAAGTGGCAGATTACCGGTAGTATGGAGGCGCTGATCCACCACTTCAAGCTCTTTACCGAGGGCTATCGTCCCCCGAAGGGTGAGGCGTTCGTGCGGACCGAGTCTCCCAAGGGAGAGATCGCGTTCTATATTGTCAGTGATGGCGGCCCTAAACCCTATCGCATGCATTTGCGCGGCGCGTCCTTCGCGAATCTGCAGGTCCTACCACGCATGCTCGAAGGAAGCTTCCTGGCGGACGTGGTGGCTGGCATCGGCAGTATCGATATCGTGCTAGGAGAAGTGGATCGATGATTTCTGAGCAGGCCAAACAACGCATGCGGGAACTGGCTTCCCGCTATCCCGTAGCCCGTTCGGCGGTGATGCCTTCCTTACATATCGCTCAGCAGGAAGAAGGCTATATTACCGACGAAGGATTGCGGGCGGTCGCCGAGGCGATTAATATGACCGTGGATGATGTAGAGAGTATCGCCACTTTCTACACCATGTACTATCAGAGGCCGCAGGGTAAAAAGGTGATCAATGTCTGCACCAGCATCTCTTGCTACCTGCGCAACTGTGATGCGCTGGTCGAGCACCTGGAGCAGCGTCTGGGTATCAAGCGTGGCGAGACCACGTCCGATGGCAACTATACCCTGAATACGGTCGAATGTATTGCATCCTGTAGCTCTGCACCTGCTTTACAGGTCAATGGCGAATTCTACGAAAATGTTACCCGAGAAAGTGCCGACGCACTCATCGATGCATTAGATCAAGAACTTGGTATTGCAAAAACTGTATAAGAAGCGCTCAAAGAGAGTCTTTGCTTGAATTTAACGTGCCCCCTGGCGGGCGGGCGCATCCGCGTCCTGGCCCTTTTTTATTCTTGTTGCAAAAGTGTGCATCGCACACTTTTGCAACAAGAAGCAATACTAAAAGAGAGTGGAGATGCAAAGCCGGGGCAAGCCCGGCACCTACGGGGTGTGGGAATTGACTCATCAAACATCTTCTCCCTCGACTAAAGGAGAGTGGGGATGCAAGGGGTGACTAGCCCCAAAGCCGGGGCAAGCCCGGCACCTACAGGGGTGCAGGGTCCTCCCTGCCGGGGTGCGGGGTGTCCCCGCTCTCTTTTTCTCTCCTCTCTCGCCGCCGCAGGCGGCGAGAGAGGAAAAGGTAACCGCCGGATGGCACATCCATACTTCCATACAAAGGATGTAATACTGTATGCCAGAACTAATCATTACTAAGAATCTTGATGTCCCGGGTATAGATAAGCTTGATGTCTATCGGCAGCATGGCGGCTACGAGGCTTTGGCGAAGGCGCTGCGCAACTATCAGCCAGACGAACTGGTCGATGCCATCAAAACCTCGGGTCTGCGTGGTCGCGGGGGCGCCGGTTTCCCAACTGGCATGAAGTGGAGCTTTCTGGCCAAAAATGATCGGCCCCGCTACCTGTGTTGTAACTGCGACGAGAGCGAGCCGGGGACCTGTAAGGACCGGGTGATCATGGAGCAGATTCCTCATCGCCTGGTTGAAGGGGTTATCATTACTAGCTATGCCTGTAAGGTTCATACCGCCTTTATCTATGTGCGTGGCGAACTGGTTAAGGCGGGCCGCCAGGTTGAGAAGGCGGTCGAGGAGGCCTACGCGGCTGGACTGCTGGGTAAGAATATTCTGGGCAGCGACTTTAGCCTGGATGTGATTGTGCATCGTGGCGCGGGCGCCTATATTTGTGGTGAAGAGAGCGCTTTGATGGAGTCCCTGGAGGGTCGCCGTGGCTATCCTCGCTTGAAGCCTCCTTTCCCGGCTGTGGTGGGTCTGTATGGTGGCCCGACGGTTATCAATAACTGCGAGACGCTGGCGACGGTTCCAGCCATCATCGAGAATGGCGCCGATTACTACGCCTCCTTCGGTACTGAGAAGAGTAAGGGGACGCGTATCTTCTGCCTGAGCGGACAGGTGAAGAAGCCGGGCAATTATGAGTTGCCGCTGGGTATTCCGCTGAGCACCTTGATCTACGATGAGAAGTATGGCGGCGGCATCCTGGATGATCGCGAGTTGAAGGCGATCATTCCAGGTGGCTCTTCGACCTTTATCCTGTCTCCAGATAAAGTAGATACGCCTCTGGACTATGAGTCGATCGCGGCGGCTGGCTCGATGCTGGGTTCGGGCGGCGTGATCGTTATTTCGGATGCTACCTGCATCGTGGGCGCTATCCTGCGCATGACCGAGTTCTATCGCGATGAGTCCTGCGGCAAGTGTACCCCCTGTCGTGAGGGTACCTTCTGGCTGACTGAGATCCTTGAGCGTCTGGAACATGGTCATGGCGAGATGAGGGACGTGGATCTGCTGCTGGATATCTGCGATAACCTGGCCGGCAAGTCGTTTTGCCCGCTGGGCGACGCGGCTACCAGTTCGATTACCAGTGGTATTCGCCAGTTCCGTGCGGAGTTTGAATATCACGTCACCCACGGTTGCTGCATGACCGGACCCGGCAGTAAGAAGAGTCATACCACCGAGGCGGCCCAGCCTGCTGGAACACGCTAGAATAGAGGAAATTCTGACATGCCAGAAGAAGAGAAAAAAGAAGAGCTTGTACATCTCACCATTGATGGCATCCCTGTAGAAGTTCCTCCGGGAACTCTGGTGTGGGCGGCCGCTCAAAAGGCGGGAATTGAGATTCCTATTTATTGCTACCATCAGAAGATGCCGCCGCTGGGCGCCTGTCGTATGTGCTTTGTGGAGATCGAGAAGATGCCGAAGCCTCCACAAACCTCATGTACGACCCCGGTGGCCGAGGGCATGGTGGTGCATACAAAGACCGAGAAGGTGCTGAAGGCGCGCCGGGGCACCCTGGAGTTCCTGTTGCTGAACCATCCGCTGGATTGCCCGATCTGCGATAAGGCCGGCGAGTGCGATCTGCAGGATTTTACGCTGCGTCATGGTCCCGGCAATACGCGCTTCGATCTGCATAAGCGCCACTACGAGAAGCCGATCCCGGTCAGCGACGATGTGCTGCTTGATCGCGAGCGCTGCATCCTCTGCCAGCGCTGTACGCGCTTTAGCTCAGAGATCTCGATGGACAATGGTCTGGTGATGATCTCCCGTGGCTATCGCATGGAAGTGGGTACGGCCCCCGGTCACGCCTTCGATTCGGTCTTTTCGGGTAACACCACCGAGATCTGTCCCGTTGGCGCGTTGACGGCCTCGACCTACCGCTTTAAGGCGCGACCATGGGAGCTCAAGCGTACGCCCAGCGTCTGCAATAACTGTAGCGTTGGCTGTAATGCTCGCATCGATAGCCGCGTGGATCGCGTGATGCGCTTGATGTCACGCAACAATGATGCCATCGATGATGGCTGGCTGTGTAACCGTGGTCGCTGGGAGTTTGAGTATGTCAATAGCCCGCAGCGCCTGCGTACACCTCTCATTCGTCGCAATGGTCAGCTGACGAAGGCCAGCTGGGATGAGGCATGGTTATTTATCGCTCGGCGCTTGAAAGAGATCGTGTCACAGCATGGTAAGCAGGCGGTGGCTGGCATCGGCTCGACACGTACCACCAATGAGGAGGCGTACCTCTTCCAGAAACTGCTGCGCGATGTGATCGGTACCAGAAATGTGGATCACTATCATGGATCTTTCCCTGGCGCGCGCGATCAACTGACAGGTCGTCCGTGGGCGATGACCAACAGCATCGTCGATATAGAGAAGGCCTCCCACGTGGTGCTGATCGCTTCCGATCCCTATCAGCGCCAGCCGATCCTTAATCTGCGCATCAAGAAGGCTCTGCGTAATGGCGCGAAGATTATCGTCATCAACTCGGCGGATACCGAGCTGGATCGCCTGGCGGCCTTGAAGCTGACTGTGCCGCAGGGCTCTGAGGCTATGGCTGTGAAGGTGATGCTGAAGCAGCTGCTGAACAATGCTGAGCTGGATCTGAGCGGCCATGAAGATGTGCGCGATAGCATTAAGCGCGAGGACCAGGCGATTCGGGCGGTTGAGGATTCTTTTGGAGCAAAGGTGACGACTGGACTCCAGGAACTGGCCGATGAGTTGTTGAACGCGAAGGGCGCCGTCATTCTATATGATGAGATGGCTACCCATGTGCCTGGCAACGAGAGTCTGGCGGCTAATGCGCAACTGCTGGCGGTCCTGACTAAACAACTGGATCGGCCCGGGGCCGGTGTTGGCCCCCTGTTTGAGGACGCCAATTCCCTTGGCGCCCGCGACATGGGTTTGCTCCCTGATGCCCTACCAGGCTATCGGACGGTTGACGAGCCGGGTCTGACCTATGATGAGATCCTGAGCGGTTCGCAGGTGAAGGCACTGCTGGTGATGGGTGCCAATCCGGCCCGCCATCTGCCAGATGGCAAGCTGCCATCTTCGCTGGAACTGCTGGTGGTCCAGGAACTGTTGCTGACCGAAACTGCTCAGCAGGCTGACGTGGTCCTTCCCGCCGTTTCCTTCGCTGAAAAAGATGGCAGTATGACCAACGTGGACCACCATGTGCAGGCCATCCGGCGCGCACTGCGTCCTCTGCCGGGCGCTAAGGCTGACTGGGAGATCCTGGTAGGACTGGCCGCCGCGCTGGGCGAGACCTGGACCTACGCCAGCCCGCGTGATGTGCTGCTGGAAATTGCTGATAATAATCCTTTCTATGCCGGTCTGAGCTGGGAGGATCTGGGAGCTCAGGGCGTCCGCATTGTGCAGGAGCAGGAGGTTGCTCATGTTTGATTTCATGAATGATCCCACTGTGGCCCTGGTTGTGGCGACGATCGTGAAGGGCGCGATCTTGATTTTCGTCCTTCTGACCGCCTTTGCCTACATGACGCTGATTGAGCGGCGCGTGGTGGCTAAAATTCAGGGTCGCCTGGGTCCAAATCGTGCCGGTCCGCTGGGTCTGTTTCAGCCAGTGGCCGATGCGCTGAAGATGGCCTTTAAAGAACAGATCGTGCCATCACAGGCCAGGAAAGCTATCTACCTGGTCGCTCCGGTGATCTCGGTGGTGGTGGCGCTGTGCGCCTTCGCGGTCGTGCCGATCGGTAATAACTGGAGCGGCAAAGCCAATGTGCATAGCGTCTGGGACCCCTTTATCGGCGATATCAATGTTGGTATCCTGTGGATTCTGGCTATCTCTTCGCTGGCGGTCTACGGCATCGTGCTCGGTGGTTGGGCCTCGGGTAACCGCTATTCACTGCTAGGCGCTCTGCGTAGCGCCGCCCAGATGGTTTCTTATGAAACGAGTCTGGGTCTGGCATTGAGTGGTGTGCTGATGTGGGCCGGCTCTCTGAGCATGGTCGATATCGTCCATCGTCAGCTCGATATGGGTATCTGGTTCCTGTTCGCGCAGCCGCTCGGCTTTGTGATCTACCTCATCGCCGGTGTGGCTGAGGTGAACCGTGCCCCCTTCGATCTGCCAGAGGCCGAGCAGGAATTGACGGCCGGCTACCTGACCGAATATAGCGGCCTGCGCTGGAGCCTCTACCAGATGGCCGAGTACATCAATATGATCACCGTCAGTTCGATCGCCTCCACCCTCTTCCTGGGCGGCTGGAGCTTCTTCGGTCTGACCGATGGTATTCCGGTGCTCTCGATCGTCATCTTTGTCATCAAGGTCGCCTTTTTCCTGTTCCTGTTCATCTGGCTCCGTGCCACCCTGCCGCGCATCCGCTATGATCGCCTGATGCGCTTTGGCTGGCAGGCGCTCTTGCCTTTGTCTGTTCTCAACATTATTATCACTGCCTTCGCGGTCGCCCTTCACTGGAGCTGGGTCGTCAGTGGTGTCGGTGGACTGATCGTGATCGCTATTATGCTGTTTGTCATTCGCCGCCAGAGCATTAAAGAAGGCACACGTTTTGAAGAGGAGCCGAGCAAGGGGGTTCGGGTTCTACCAACCTCGGTTCGATTGGCACGTTTTGAGAAGCCTGCCTCTCCTGTTGCTGAGACCGCCGAGTCCGCCCCGGAGGCATCCGATTCAACCCCTATGCGGGTATAAGGAGTGAATGTAATGTCTTTTGATATCGTCAAAGGCATGGCCACAACCCTGAAGAATATTGGTCGCAAGCCTACTACCGTCTCTTATCCTGAGGAGGAGCGCCAACTGCCCGCTCGTTTCCGTGGTCGCCACGTGCTGCATCGCTACGACAATGGCATGGAGCGCTGCGTCGGCTGCTATCTCTGCGCCGGCGCTTGTCCCGCCGATGCCATCTATATCGAGGCGGACGAGAACACGGATGAGCAGCGCGTCTCCCCCGGCGAACGCTACGCCCGCGTCTTTGACGTCAACATGCTGCGCTGCATCTTCTGTGGTTATTGCCAGGCCGCCTGTCCCACGGGAGCCATTACGCTGGAGCAGAAATATGAGCTGGCCTCGTATTATCCCGAAGACCTGGTCTATCACAAAGAGCAGCTGCTAGAGCCAAAGGGGGAATCCACCATCGGCTCCAACAATGTCTGGGCTGAGCCCGCGCCCGAACACGCCGCGCAGCCTATCCCGCAAGAATCGCACGTCTTCGACGGCTCGCGCGCCAGTTCCGCCGCCGTCGGACTCGGCAACATCGAAGTCGAACGCCCCAACCTTCTCGTCAACGAAGAGCAGGATGAGGATAGAAGAAAGCTGTGAAAATGATATGACATTTGAAATCGTATCGTTTATTGTGCTGGCGGTCGCCACGGTTGCCACGGCAATCGGCGTCATCGCCTTCAAAAATGCCGTCCACAGCGCTTTGAGCTTGATCCTCACGCTGCTGTTCCTGGCACTATTTTACTTGCAACTGCAGGCTATGTTCATCGCGGTCGTCCAGATACTCATTTATGCCGGCGCTATCATGGTTCTCTTCCTATTCGTCGTCACCATGCTGGCACCCGATCAGAACGAATCCGATCTGCAGGATCGCCTACCCTGGCAGCGCATCGTTGGCGGCTTACTCGGACTTGTGCTCGTCGCCTCCCTGAGCTATCTGCTCTTCACTGGAGCCCAGACGGCCGGAGCCAAAGCCAGTTCCGACAACAGCCTCTCGCAGGCCGTAATAAAATTCCATGGGGATACCCAGGCTTTCGGCATGGCCCTCTTCCATGGCTTCTTATTCCCCTTCGAGATCACTAGCCTGCTCATCATCGTCGCAATTCTCGGCGCCCTCGTCTTCGGTCGCCGCACCAATTAAAAACTATATAAATCGGGGCACCAAAGCGGGGATGCAATGGGCGGCGAGGCCAAAGCCGGGTCAAGCCCGGCACCTACGGGGTGTGGGGGCTGTGTCCCCACCCACCTTTCTTCCCTTCTTACCACCGCTGTGGGTGATACCAAAAGCGGGGATGCAAGGGGCGGCGAGCCCCTTGACTGGGGGTGTGGGGGCTGTGCCCCCACCCACCTCCTTTCCCTTCTTGCCGCCGTAGGCGGCACCGAAAAGAAAAAAGGAGAGAACAATGCCATTATCTGCTTATTTGATAATGAGCGCCGTATTGTTCACGATCGGAGTGATCGGCGTCCTCATCCGACGCAACCCACTCATTATCTTTATGTCGATTGAACTGATGCTGAATGCCGTCAATCTATCGTTTGTGGCCCTATCACATTTTCTCGATTCTGCCGATGGGCAGATGTTTGTCTTCTTAGTGCTGACGGTCGCCGCCGCTGAAGTCGTGGTTGGTCTGGCCCTGATCGTCTCCATCTACCGCAAGCGCCGCAACATCGATGTTGACGAGATGAACATAATGCGAGGCTAACTATGACAAATCTAAGTCTATGGGTGCTCGTGCTCCCCTTGCTCGGATTTATCGTCCTGGGCCTGGCGGGCAGGTTTATGCCACGGACGGCAATCCTGACGGTCGGCTGGGGGGCCTGTGGTCTGGCTTTCCTCATCTCCGCCGTCAACTTCTTTATCATGCTGGGCACTCCCGCTGCCCGGCGTGTCAGCGACCAGGTTGTTTATCACTGGATCGGTGCCGGCTCCTTCTCCCTGGACTTTGGGACGCGGCTCGACCCTCTGTCGATGACGATGCTGCTGGTGGTGACAGGTGTTGGCCTGCTGATCCATATCTATTCAGCTGGCTATATGGCCGATGATCAGAGTTTCTGGCGTTTCTTCGCCTATCTGAACTTCTTCATCTTTGCCATGGTCACGTTGGTGATCGCCAACAATTTCCTGTTCCTGCTGGTTGGCTGGGGACTGGTAGGCCTGGCTTCTTATTTGCTGATCGGTTTCTGGTATCAGCGTCGCTCGGCGGTCGCGGCCGCTCAGAAGGCGTTTGTGATCAATGTGATCGGCGACTTCGGCCTGATGCTGGCCATCTTCCTGATCTTTCTGGGCGCTGGTCGCCTGGACTACGCGGGCGCACTCGGCCATAACTTCGGTGGTAGCGCGACGGCGATCGCGCTGCTGCTCTTCGTGGCCTGCGCGGCCAAATCAGCTCAGCTTCCACTCTATATGTGGTTGCCGGATGCTATGGAGGGCCCGACCCCGGTCAGCGCGCTGATCCATGCCGCGACCATGGTCACGGCCGGCGTCTACCTGGTGGCCCGCGCTTATCCCATCTTCAATCAGTCACCGGCGGCCCTGGGTGTGGTGGCTGGCATCGGCGGCGCTACCGCGCTCTACGCGGCGACCATCGCCCTGTTCCAGCTGGACATCAAGCGCGTGCTGGCCTATTCGACCATCAGCCAGCTGGGCTATATGTTCATGGCCGAGGGCGTGCAGAACTATAGCGGTGGCATCTTCCACCTCGTGACCCATGCCTTCTTTAAAGCTTTGCTCTTCCTGGGTGCTGGCGCGGTCATCCATGCGCTGGCCGGTGAGCAGGATATGCGCAAGATGGGAGGACTCTGGGGACGTCTGCGCGTTACTGGCATTACCTTCCTGATCGCGGCCCTGGCCATCAGTGGTATCTTCCCACTGGCGGGCTTCTGGAGTAAAGATGATATCCTGGCCTCCGTGCTGGCCGTTGCTACGTCGTCCGGTAATGTCTGGTACTACCTGTTGTGGATCGTTGGCGTCGTTACCGCTGGCCTGACGGCTTTCTATATGTTCCGTCTCTTCTTCGGTATCTTCTTTGGTGACTATCGCGGCGTGGTGGCTGCTACGCCCGTCGAGTCCGAAGATGTTGAGGAAGAAGAGGCTGCGGCTTCTGGACATCACCATGCTGGTCCGGTGCGCTATAACGCTATCCACGATGTGCAGCCTGTGATGTCGATCCCGTTGATCATCCTGGCCATCCTCTCGGTCATCGGTGGCTTTATCGGCTCGATGGCCCTCTTCGGCGCCCCCGGCTGGGCTCCGCTGACCAGTTTCTTGCAACCTGCGGTTACTAACCGTGCTGCTGATCCCTCGGTAGGGTTGGCATGGACCTCGACCATTATTAGCCTGGTGGTGGCTCTGCTGGGTATCGCGGGCGCGTGGCGTCTCTATGGGAAGGGCTTCGCCTTCAAAGAGAATGCCAGCCCTCTCTATCGGCTGGTCTTTCACAAGTATTATGTGGATGAGGCTTTGAATGCCGTGCTGGTCAGACCCGTACAGGCTGTGGGCCGTGGCCTTTCGCGCTATCTGGAAGGCGATGTCCTCGATGGCGGTAGCCGTGGCATCTCGAATGTGTTCCGTGGCACCAGTTCTGTGCTGCGCCGCGTGCAGACCGGCTATATGCGTAACTATGCGCTGGGCATTCTGCTGGGTGTTGTCGTCATTATTGTTTATTATGCGGTGAGGGGGTAGCGGCCATGTTCTTTCTTTCGGCGGTCATCTTCTTTCCCCTCCTGGGAGGACTGGCTTTGCTCTTCTTCCCTCGTGAGCGGGTACAGGCGGTTCGCATCACGGCGCTGGGACTGGCGCTGGTTGAGGCGCTGCTGGTGCTGGCACTGGTGCTGACCTACTTACAGAATCAGATCAGCCTGTTTAGCTCTTCGTTCTTGCGTGAGAGCTGGTCGTGGTTTCCGACTCTGGGCATTAACTATAGCCTGGGCATGGATGGTATCAGCCTGGTGCTGGTCTGTCTGACGGCCCTGTTGACGGTGGTGTGTATCGGCGCTTCCTTTCGCATTGAGCAGAAGGTCAAGACCTATATGGCCTTTATGCTGCTGTTCGAGAGCGGTATGCTGGGCGTCTTTCTGGCTTCGAATCTGTTTCTCTTCTACATTTTCTGGGAAGTGATGCTGATCCCCGCCTATTTCCTGGTTGGTAGCTGGGGCGGAGATCGCCGCGTCTATGCGGCCTTCAAGTTTGTGATCTTTACCTCGGTTGGCAGCTTTTTGATGCTGGTCGGCATTATCGCGGTCGGCTATTATCATCAGCTGGCGGCTGGTGGCGGCTGTGGCTACACTCTTGAGATGTCTCAACTGTTGAATACTACCACCTCCTGTCGTGGTGTGTTGGATGGTAATATCCAGCTCTGGCTGTTGCTGGCTATCGCGGCCGCCTTCGCGGTGAAGGTGCCGCTGGTCCCCTTCCATAGCTGGCTACCGGACGCGTATAGCGAGGCTCCGGCCCCGGTCTCAGCTATGCTGGCCGGAGCCATGTCCAAGACCGGTGTCTATGGCTTCTTGCGCCTGTGCATCCCGCTCTTCCCGCAGGCCATTCAGACGCTGGCACCATTGATCAATACGCTGGCTGTGATTGGCATCATCTACTGCGCGGTCCTGGCGCTGGTGCAGACCGATGCCAAGCGTCTGCTGGGCTATTCGAGTATCAGTCACCTTGGCGTGATTATGCTGGGCCTTTTCTCTTTCAACTCTCAGGGTATGACCGGCTCGGTCCTGCAGATGGTCAATCATGGTATCACGACGGCCAGCCTCTTCCTGATCGTTGGTTTCCTGGAGGCGCGTACGGGTACGCGTCGCCTGCGCGAATACGGTGGTTTGGCGGGACGTATTCCCTGGCTGGCGGTGGTCATGTTTATCGCCGCGCTCTCCTCGCTTGGTCTGCCTGGTCTGAACAGCTTTACCGGCGAGTTTTTATCCCTGCTGGGCGCGTTCCGTTCGAATATGACTCTGGGCATCCTGGGCACCCTGGTGGTGGTGCCGGCCGCCTGGTATATGCTGCGCTTCTTCATCAGTATGATGTGGGGAACTCCGGTGGTGGAGGGACACGTTGGGACCGCCTTGCGCAAGGGTACGCTACGCGACCTTAGCCTGGGTGAGTTCTGGGTCCTGATCCCACTTCTCGTCTTAATCTTTTATATTGGCGTGCAGCCTGCTTTCCTGACCGGGATCATCGATCCTTCGGTCGCCAATGCCATGCAGGCGTTGAGCAGCGCTTTTGCCAGATAGAGGGACCTTGCTATGACGACTTTTACATACTTTGCGAGTGCCGACCAATGGTTGGGAATCGCGCCGGTTGTGGTCCTGGTGGTGATGGCCCTGGTGCTGATGCTGGTGGATCTGGTGTTGCCACATGAGGGAGAGCGATCGAAGCATAGCGGTCCCGCTAACTTTACGGTGCTGCCCGCCGTGGCCTTGCTGGGTGTGCTGGGATCGATGGCCGCCGCGATCACACTGTTCTTTGTAGGCCATCCTACCTCGGTCTTCAATAATATGCTGGGGGCCGATTCTGGAACCCTGTTCGCGGATCTGATTATCCTGGTTGCTGGTGGGCTGGGTATCCTGCTTTCACCGGCCTACCTGAAGCGTCTGCGCCTGGTGCACCAGGGCGAGTATTACGCCCTGCTCTTGCTGTCGATGACTGGCATGCTGCTGATGGCCGGTGCGCTGAGCTTCTTGATCGTCTTCGTGGGCCTGGAGATGTTCTCGCTGGCCCTCTATATCCTGTGCGGCTTTATCGATCAGCGCCAGACCTCGCAGGAGTCGGGCATGAAATACTTCCTGCTCAGCTCGTTTGCCTCGGCCTTTCTGCTCTATGGTATCGCCCTGATCTATGCCGCCACCGGCCATACTAGCTTTGTGGATGTGCAGAGATATGTTATGACGCAGACCCATGGTCAGGCTCCAATCCTGCTGATGGTGGGCCTGGGACTGCTGACGGTCGGCTTTGCCTTTAAGGTGTCGGCGGTGCCGTTCCAGACCTGGACCCCCGATGTCTATCAGGGTGCGCCTGCCCCGGTAACGGCTTTCATGTCGGTTGGCACCAAGGTCGCCGCCCTGCTGGCATTTATCCGCGTCTTCGGGTTCGCGCTTTCATCGGTGCAGAGCAGCTGGCTGCCGGTTGTCTGGGCTATCGCCGTCCTGACGGTGGTGCTGGGCAACGTGATGGCCGTGGGACAGGGCAATATCAAGCGCCTGCTGGCCTACTCCAGCATCGCGCATGGTGGCTATCTCCTGATCGGTGTCGTGGTCAGCGGAGCTGGAGCCGGTCAGCAGAATCATATCGGCGCTTCGGCCGTTCTGTTCTACCTGAGCTGCTACCTGTTTATGAACATCGGAGCCTTTGGTGTCGTTTCCCTGCTGGAGCGTCTCGATAACACCGGCTACGATGCGGCCGATCTGCGTGGCCTGTGGTATCGTCGGCCCTGGTTGGCTGGCCTGCTGGCCTTCTTCCTGCTGGCCCTGGCCGGTTTCCCGCCGATGGCCGGTTTCGCTGCCAAATACTACCTGTTCTACGCCGCCCTGGTTGGAGGACATCCAGAGTTGCTCGTCATCGGTGTCGTTGCCAGCGTGCTGGGTATCTACTACTACCTGCGCTTCATCGGGACCATGTTTATGGAGGGCCGTGAGGAGAGCCCTGCTCTGGCTATTCCCGCCACGCCGGGACATATCCCGGCCACGCCTCGGACCGCCACAAAGGCTCCGACAGGAGGTCTGCGACGCTCCGCCTCCTCGACCCGTGGCGCCACCGCTGTAGCCGAGAGACCTGCCAGCATCAGAGTCGCGGCCCCGCCGCGCCCGGCTGTTGTGTCTGCTGAAGAGCCAACCCACGAGTTAGAAGGCTGGTCCTGGGTCGCCATCGGCATCGCCGCCCTTGGCACCCTCGTCACCGGAGTCATCCTTCCCTTCTGGCTCCCCCAGATCCAGCAAGCCGCCCAATCCCTCCTGAAATAATCGAAGGGGGCCGTGCCTACCGGGCACGGCCCCCTTTTTTCCTCCATAAGTTCGGACCTTGCGTCCGATTTTTCCTCGCCTCACGATAATGCCCCCTCATGAATGATATAATGGAAAACAAACCGATGCTCAGGTGCCAGCATCACAACGCGCTTACGCGCCTGAAATAGGGGCCATATATATGTTGGTGCATGGAGTGCGCATCCGCGCACTCCATGCACCAACATAAAAAAACTGATGCGGCCGCGCCTGCGGACGCCCGTGTGGGGGCGCTCACGTGCCCCAATATGACATGAGTCAGACACTTTCATATATACTATGCTGCTTGACCGGGTGCGCTTGTAGGCCCGGTTTTTGATAATATCGGGGAAAGGAATATTATGGCTAATAAAAAGGTAGCCCCCTACGGGTCCTGGAAATCGCCGGTGACAACGGATCTGATCGTTAGCGAGACGATTCGCTTTGGTCTTACCGCCCTGGATGGCGATGATATCTATTGGATAGAGGGTCGCCCATCTGAGGGTGGTCGCAATGTGGTGGTGCGCCGCTCGCCCGATGGGACGTTGAGGGACCTGGTTCCGCAGCCGTTTAATGCGCGTACCCGTGTGCATGAATACGGGGGCGGTGATTATGTGGTGCATGATGGAACGCTCTATTTTTCTAATTTCTCGGATCAGCGCCTCTATCGCGTGACTCCTGGATCGGAGCCGGTGGCGCTCACGCCTGCTATTGAGCGTCGCTATGCTGATATGGTAGTGGACCAGCGGCGCCAACGTCTGGTCTGCGTCTGTGAGGATCATACCAATACGGGGCGAGAAGCGGTCAATATGCTGGTCAGCATTCCTCTGAATGGGGATACCAATGATGGTTCGCGAGATGATTTGCAGATCTTACAGGCAGGCAATGATTTCTATGCCGCTCCCCGTTTGAGTCCCGATGGTTCTCAGCTGTGCTGGCTGACCTGGAATCATCCCAATATGCCCTGGGATGGTTGTGAGCTGTGGGTGGCCAATCTGGGTGAGAATGGTTTCGTGGAGAACGCCCGGCGTGTGGCCGGCGGCGCTGAGGAGTCTATCTTCCAGCCCTCATGGTCCCCCGATGGCGTGCTGTACTTCGTGTCGGATCGCACCAACTGGTGGAATCTTTACCGGGTGACGGATAGCGGCGTGGAGGCGGTCTGCCCCATGGAGGCCGAGTTCGGTACACCTCATTGGGTCTTCGGGCTCTCTACCTATGATTTTGTGTCCGCCGATCGCATCATCTGCTGGCATGCTGGTCCCTCGGGCTCCGCCCTGGCCTACCTGGATACCCGCTCGGGCGCGTTAACCCCCATTTCGCTGCCGTTCTCTTCGGCCTCAAGCATTCGTGCCAATGCCAGTCACGCCATTTTCCTGGGTTCTTCCGCCACCTCCACGGGTGCGATCGTACGCCTGGATATCACCACCGGTAAGCTCAATGTATTGCGCCGTGCCCAGTCAGCCGTCGTTGATACCGGCTATATCTCGGATGCCCAATTGATCGAGTTCCCCACCGAAAATGGCCTGACGGCGTATGCTAACTATTACGCCCCTAAGAACGCTGATTATGAGGCGCCCGAAGGGGAACTGCCTCCGCTGCTGGTCATCAGCCATGGTGGACCCACCAGTTCGGCCTCTTCCGCCTTGAAGTTGAGTACGCAGTTCTGGACCAGCCGTGGCTTCGCGGTGGTAGATGTCAACTATGGTGGCAGTAGCGGCTATGGACGCGCCTATCGCGATCGTCTGAAGGGACAGTGGGGCGTGGTGGATGTCGAGGATTGCGTGAACGCCGCGAAGTACCTGGTGGAGCGTGGGCTGGTCGATGGCAATCGCCTGACTATTCAGGGCGGTAGCGCCGGTGGCTATACTACCCTGTGCGCCCTGACGTTCAGCGATGCCTTTAAGGCGGGCGCCAGCCATTTTGGCGTCAGCGACCTGAACGTCTTTGTTCATGATACCCATAAGTTCGAGTCGCGCTACCTCTATGGTCTGATCGGACCCTATCCTGAGCGTAAGGATCTCTATTATGAGCGCTCGGCCATCAATTATATCGATCGGCTCTCTTGTCCAGTGATCTTCTTCCAGGGCCTTGAGGATAAGATTGTGCCGCCCAGCCAGGCGGAACTAATGGTGGAGGAGTTACGCGCCAAAAAGGTGCCAGTCGCCTATGTACCCTTTGAGGGTGAGCAGCATGGCTTCCGCCGCGCGGAAAATATCAAGCGTTCCCTCGAGGCGGAGCTCTACTTCTACTCGAAGGTCTTCCATTTTGATCTCGCGGAACCGATTGAGCCGGTGGAGATTGAAAATCTTTAGCTGGCGGTGAGGGGTATTGGGGAAGGTAATCTCGCGTAGCGAGACGAGCGCGGTCTCGTTCGTCAGAAAAAGATTCTGACGAGCGAGGCCGCTTAGCGCATTGCACTCCAGATCGTCCAGCGATCCTGCTCTACAATGGCCTGGCTATCTCCATCAATCTGCCTGCGGATGTACTGGCAGAGGTCATCTAGTTCGGCATCGTTCAATTCATGCAGGATTGAGCGGCCGGTGCGTGTCTTGAGATCATGTTCGAGCGAGGCGAAGTTGTTGTGAACCTGGCGCGTCTCCCAGAGCTGCCGTTTCTCAACCACGCGGAAACCGGTCTGGTGTAGTAGGCTCATGACGGTCGCGTTATCGTGACGGCGAGCAACCTCTTGCTGCGCCAGTTTAGGATAGCGGGTGAAGAAGTAGCCGCGAATGTTGGTCTGGCTCCCCGCGAGCAGACAGTCCTCTGGTGTTCGGTCCTGTACGATCAGGATGCCGCCGGGCCTGAGAATACGTAACGCTTCCGCGAAATTCACATTGAGCTCTTCGCGTTTCAAATGGTGAATCAGGGCGCGCTCCAGTACAATGTCGAACTGCTGTGCCTCGACCGGAATCTGCCCGGCATCGCTTTTGACATAACTGATGTTGTTGTGCGCCTTCAGGGCACTCTGGGCGTCGCTGATCATAACATCAGATGAGTCGATGCAGGTGATGTGCGCCGCCCCCATATCGGCCAGTGCTTTGGCGTAGATACCACCACCACAGCCGATGTCAGCTACCGTGCGACCCTGTACCTCCACGATATGATTGATCAGTGTTTTCCAGGTACCAGTCGCCTGGCGTGTAGCATATGTATTGCGGATTTCTTCCGCATGAAAATTAATAGGCGTGGTCGGATCTCCTCTCATGTTCATCGTCTTTTACTGTTAACTGATGAATCACTAGTTGCTATTCTACCATAACCTGCGGGAGCCTTTAGCCTGCCTTCCGGCCCTTTTCTGGACCTATAACCGTGCTTATATCCTTTATAAAGGATGCCACAACTGTCTGTAATATTAGACGTTGCAACCTCGAATTTTGGGGAAAAATTGGCTATTGCCAGCAAAAGAAAGCCCCTCCGAACAACTTGTTCGAAGGGGCTTTCTTTATTAGTTCACTGTAACAGGGTGATGTTCGCCTGGCGATTACATCATTCCCATGCCGCCCATGCCGGGCATGCCACCCATGCCTGGGGCGCCACCAGCAGCGGCTGCGGGATTCTCCTCAGGGATGTCGCTGATCAGGGTGTCGGTCGAGAGCACCATGCTGGCGATGCTGACGGCGTTCTGCAGGGCGGAACGGGTCACCTTCACCGGATCGATGATGCCGGCTTTGACCATGTCGACATATTCGTTGGTGAGGGCGTTGAAGCCATAGCCACGGGGATTGTTGAGCACACCGGCTACGACGACGGCGCCGTCTTTACCAGCGTTGTGCGCGATCTGGCGCAGTGGCTCCTCAAGGGCGCGGCGCAGGATGTTGACGCCGGTCGCCTCGTCACCAGGCTGGGCCTGCACATTGTCCAGGGCCGAGATGGCCGATACCAGAACGGAACCACCACCAGGGACGATACCCTCTTCAATGGCGGCACGTGTGGCGGAGAGGGCGTCCTCAACGCGGTGCTTCTTCTCTTTCATCTCTACTTCCGTGGCGGCACCAACGCGGATCACGCCAACACCACCGGCCAGTTTAGCCAGGCGCTCCTGGAGCTTCTCGCGGTCGTAGTCGCTGGTGGTCTCGTTGATGAGCGTGCGGATCTGGCCGATGCGGGCCTGGATGGCAGCGTGGTCACCGGAACCCTCAACAATGGTGGTGTTCTCTTTGTTGGCCGTGACGGTGCGGGCGGTACCAAGGTCCTGCAGCGTGGCGTTCTCCAGCTTCAGACCGGTCTTCTCGGTGATAACCGTGGCACCGGTCAGGATGGCGATATCTTCCAGCATGGCCTCGCGGCGATCACCGAAGCCCGGAGCCTTGACGCCCAGGACGTTGAAGGCACCGCGCATCTTGTTGACAACCAGGGTGGCCAGAGCCTCACCGTCGATGTCCTCGCCGATGATTACCAGGTCCTTGCGGCCGGTCTGCAGAACGGCTTCCAGGATGGGCAGGATGTCAGCGATGGCGCTGATCTTTTTGTCGGTGATGAGGATATAGGGATCGGCCAATTCAGCCACTGTGTGCTCGGCATTGGTCGCCATGTAGGGCGAGATGAAGCCACGGTCGAACTGCATGCCTTCGGTGTATTCTTTCTCAGTGGTGATACCACGGCCCTCTTCGACTGTGATGACGCCGTCTTTACCGACTTTCTCCATCACTTCGGCGATCAGGTTGCCGATCTCGGCATCGCCAGCGGAGATTGCCGCTACCTGGGCGATCTCTTCGCGGGTCTCGACGGGCTTGGCCTGGGATTTGATCTCGGCGATAACGGCCTCGACGCCCTTCTCTAAACCACGGCGCAGAATCATCGGGTTCGCACCAGCCGCCAGGTTCTTCAAACCTTCGTTGACGACCGCATGAGCCAGCACGGTTGCTGTGGTGGTGCCATCACCGGCGACGTCGTTGGTCTTGGTCGCGGCCTCTTTTAAGAGCTGGGCACCCATGTTCTCAAATGCATCAGGTAGCTCAATTTCGCGAGCGATGCTGACACCATCGTTCGTGATTGTGGGAGCGCCAAACTTTTTGTCTAGCACCACATTGCGCCCCTTGGGTCCAATTGTTACGCGGACCGCGTTAGCTACCGTATCCATTCCCTTTTTAAGGGAGTAGCGCGCCTTCTCATCAAACTGTACTCGTTTTGCCACGAAATTTACTCCTCTGATACAACCTAACTAAAACAATAACCTATTCCACAATTCCCATGATGTCGCTCTCGCGGAGGATCAAATACTCCTGGCCGTCGATCTTGATTTCGGTTCCGGCATATTTCGCGAATAATACGCGCTGCCCAACCTGTACCTCGGGCGCTGTGCGCTTGCCATTATCCAGGATCTTGCCGGGGCCGACTGCCAGGATCTCACCCTCTTGAGGCTTCTCTTTCGCTGTATCTGGCAGTACAATACCACTGCGCGTGACTGTCTCACGGGCCAGGCCCTTGACTACCACGCGATCACCAAGTGGCTGAAGCTTTGTTGACATACTCCATGTCCTCCCTGTTCAGTGTGTATATGTGCAAGAATGTCGTGTCTTCACGACCTTCTACAATTTAGCACTCTAATTGAGAGAGTGCGAACCGGCTATATAATACAACATAGGTGCCCAATTCGCAAGAGGATGAGCATGCAATTATGGCCTTTGCTCTTCACTTCTGACTATACAAGTGCTATACTGCACATAGCATGTAGTTATGTACAGCCTTTCCAGTATGCTGAAAATCATTCTTGCCACACCCAGTCACAAGCATTTGATATGTAGTTTGTTTCACTACAAACTGCCACCACAATTCTCATGAACGAACAACATGGTTTCCTTGCGGAAAGCAAGCGTCCTAAAAAGGAAGAGGCACCCAACCTGCAGAAATTCGGAAATTACGACCTGGTTCGCCGCATCGATGTCGGCGGGATGGGCGAGGTCTACCTGGCCCATCAGCGCACAGCCTTTGGCCGAGAGGTCGCGGTAAAAATTATTCGTTCAGATCTGGTGAACGATGCCAGAGCCCGCCAGCGCTTTTTGCGCGAGGCTGAGGTCGCCTCTTACCTGAAACACGATCATATCCTGCCCCTGCTAGAGTTTGGTGAGGAGCAGGGGCGCCTGTTTATTGTCACTCCTTATATTAAGGATGGCACACTTGCCCAGCGCCTTGCGCTCGGTGCGCTGCCGGTCTCCGAGGTGTACGAGCTGTTTAGCGCGCTCTGCCGGGCGGTCTCTTATCTGCATAAACGTGGCATTGTGCATCGTGACCTGAAGCCATCCAATATCCTGCTGGATAAAGAAGAAGATAGCGGTCGCGTCTATGTGCGCCTGATCGATTTCGGCATCGCTTCTTCACAGGGTTCGCCGACCAGTGGAGCTCTGCCATCTGGCGAGCGCGAGTTTGGGACCGCCGATTACGTGGCGCCCGAACGCCTGCGGGGCGTCTCGGCACCGAGTAACGATATCTATTCGCTGGGTGTGATTCTGCATGTGATGCTGACGGGCACGCTTCCACGCGCGGATGTGCCCTCCAACCTGCCTTTTCCCCTGACCAGCGTTATCGATCGCTGCCTGGATGTTGATCCAGATGATCGTTTCACCAGTGTGGACGATCTTTTGTTGGCCTTTGAGCATGCCTATAAGTCTTTGACGACCGCCCAGCAGATGCAGCCCGCCTCTCCTCTGCCGGTTGAAAGCGCCGCGCCCGCTCTGGATGAGGTGATCGTCCCAATGGATGAAGATGATGAGTCGAGCGCCGTCCCTCTCGATGAGCAGGTGGCGGAGCCGCCCTCGCGCCCATCTTTGCGGACCGGAAGAGCGTCTCCAACGTCGCGACCTCCTCTGCGCGCTAGCGCGGTAGAAGGAACGGCCCATATCCCTTCTCGCGCCAGTATGGGCTCAGAAGCAGCTTCTCGCTCCCCTGTGCGCAGGGATATGAGAGATATCGAGGATCAGCCGACGTCGCGACCCCCTGTGCGCAGGGATATGAGAGATATCGAGGATCAGCCGACGGCACGCCCGGTTCGGCGCCTGGCTTCGGGTGAGCATGCTCCGCTGAGACGTCAGGTGCGGCGCTCCGATAGCGGCGAGCAGAAAGTCGTGCTGGCCTCCTCGGCGGCCGACTCTCGTCCCCCGCTACGCCCGCGTGGGGCTTCCGATCCCTCTCTGACGCGCGGTACGGTGTTGCCACATGTGCCGCAGCGCGGAGACGACTTTAGCAACGTTGATTACGATGCCCCGACTACCGAGCTCGATCCGAAGCATCTCTCAGCGCGTAATAAATCAGCTTCGGTGGATAAATATGCCCAGTTGCAGACCCGTAAGCCGGCATCTGCGCCGAAGAAGGCGAAGCGCCGTCGTGCCTCGCCGCTTATCATCATCTCCATATTTATTATCGCTATTTTAGTGGTGCTCGGAGGCATTGTGAGCCTCATTGTCCAGGCGTCGATTACGGCTGACGTGACCATCTCTCCCAAAGTTCAGACGGTCAGTAGCGTCTTTACCTTTATTGCCCGGCCCGGCGTCAAAACTGCTGATACCGCCCATGGCGTGATCCCGGCCAGCGTGCTGACCAGCTCTAAGCAGAGCTCTATCGATGGACGCCCCACTGGCGTGAGCGGGTGCGTGCTGGGGATCTTCGAATGTAAAGAGACGGTGTCGCTGGTCGATATCAGTGTTCTGTCGGCCCGATTGCGCCCGACCTTGAAGCAACAGATCGCGCAGGATCTGCATAAGCAGGCCCAGCAATCCGGAGTGACTACCGTGGGAGATATCTTCTACGCCGATGGATCAATCACGTCTAACCCGACTGTTGGCACCACCAGTAAGACCATGACAGTGACGATGACGGAACAGGGGAGCATTGAATACTTGAAGCAGGCGGATGTGCAGAATCTGGCTCTGCAGATGTTGAAGCGCAAGGTGAGTGGCAACTATGCGTTGATCGATACAAAGACCCGTGTTGGTCAGCCGGTGGTCCAGAGCGTTAGCTCCAATGGCGATATCAAGGTCTCCATCGCCGCCTCCGGCATCTCACGCTATCAGATTTCTGATTCTGAGATGAACTCGATCAAGAATCATATCAAGGGTATGAACTTGAAGCAGGCCCGGACCACTATCCTGAAAGATGCGAATCTGGACCCCACCACGCTCTCGGTTCGTATGTCCTACGGCGATACGGTCCCGACCAATGTCCAGCAAATTAAGATTACCCTCTTGAATCCAACCAACCTGCCCGACAGCCCGCTGCCTGCGGTCCCTAAACCCTCCGGCACATAATCTTTTATCTTAACATGCAAGCCCGCCCCCCGTAGGTGCCGGGCTTGCCCCGGCTTTTCGGGCTTGCCCCGGCTTGGGCTTGCCCCGGCTTATGATGAAAAATCCTCATCGTCTTCAACCGGCTCCTGGGACGACTCTTCCCAGAGCTGTTGTACCACGCGTTTGGTCACCTCATAGCTAAAGCCGCGCCGCTGCAAAAACGGTCCTAGTTTGGTGCGAAAGGCGTTATAATCCATGTTCGGTTGGCGCAGCAGCGACAGCGCCTTCTTGCGACCGGCGCGTAGCGCCAGTTCCTCATCCTGTTCGCCCGTCACCACCTCATCGATGACCTCGCGCTTCACACCCTTCATTTTCAACTCATTCTTAATCGCCTGCGCACCCTTCGGCCGAAAACGTTCGCGTGACTCAATCCAGAACGAAGCAAACGACTCATCATTGATCAGATCAAGCTGATTGAGTCGCTCGATCACCGCGTCAACCAATTCTGGGGGAGTCTGCTTCTGTTTAAGATAGCGCCGCACCTCCTCGCGGCTGCGCGGCCGAAAAGAAAGATAGTTCATAGCCCGGTCAACCGCCTTCTGTAGTGCCTCCTCCTCTTCCAACTGCTGCACCTGGGCTGGTGTCAGTTCCTGGCCGAGTCGCAGCCCCATCTTCAGCACAATCAGCGTATTCACCCCCATCAAAAAATGCTCATCTACAAAAATGCTGGTCCGATCCGGATTATTAGCCTGCGGCTGCAACCCCGTAATACGCATCTGTATACTCCTCTCTCTTCCTACTCTATTCTAACTTACTCCCTTCTAAAAGGAAATCGCTCCAAAGCGGGAGGTGCAGGAAGGCGGCCAGCCCTCCTGCACCCCTTAAAAGGCAAAATAGATGTGAAACAGAAGACCCGCTGGCCAGCGGGTCTTCTGTTTCACATCTATTCAATATAACTTTTTAAGTTTACTTCATTTCCTCTATGTATCACAGAAAGGGCATAAATATACACTCTTAGATGTGGTTTTTGGGGAATGCAGATACCAGGGTGAGGAAAAAGTATACTAACTAACGTTTGTTAGGCGAGAGGTAAGTAGCAATTCATTCAACCCGGCAGGCCGAATGAACTAGACTACTCGAAGCTCCTATGAGAGGGCAACTTCAACTTCTGGTGCCAATTGATCATCAAATTCTGGCAGCATTTCGATCAGGGGTACATCTTTTTTCTCGGTCAGGCGATTCTCATCGTCCACAAAGGCGATCTGTGGTACCAGGCTACGAATCTCTTCATCGGTATATTGAGCATAACTGATGATAATGACTTTATCGCCCTCGGCGGTCAGGCGTGCAGCTGCACCGTTCAAACAAATGACTCCGGAACCACGAGCACCCGCGATAGTGTAAGTTTCCAGGCGTGAACCATTGTTGATATTTACCACTTGCACTTTTTCATAGGGGTAAATGTTCGCTGCATCCAGCAGGTCCTGATCAATCGTGATACTGCCGATGTAGTTCAGATTGGCCTGGGTAACAGTGGCGCGATGGATCTTCCCTTTGCACATGGTACGTTGCATAAGTGTAACGGTTCCTTTCCCGTAATAGAATAACTAAAAACTAGTGGAGATATACCTAAAATTGTTATCCGTTTTTACTCCACCTAATAATATTAAACGACATTGGGGCCAATTTGGAAACAGTATAGGAACAAGGTAACGGTATATGGGAAATAGTACTGCCTTGTTTTATTCTGTCTGCTCTGTTTCGCTATGCGTGTTGTGCGCTTCCTGATTTTCTACCGCTGCCCCTAGAAGCACCAGGAGGCCCATAGCATAGGCTTCAGATACCGTCTGGGCATCATACATGCTTTCCCTCATCATCAGGCGGTAGTGGCATTTCCAGCGCCTGGCGGGCCATTCCGCCAGCTTGATCAGGGTATAGGTCGTGGTATGCTGTTCCAGGGCCTGGCGTAGCGCTACCTCATCAAACTGCGTGATACGATACCCCGCGAGTCGCTGCTGCAACTCCTCTGGCAGTTCTGTAGTCATGCAGTCCCTTTTATCCTCTCTCTATGTGCCGCGCCCGCTATTCAGGCCTCTGGCCGACATGCTGGCTAGATTCATTGCCTGCTTCTGGAGCTATATATAAATTATACGTTCCATGTTGCCGGTGTACAAGGCTAGCGCTAGAATGCGAGAAAAAGCAGGACCCTTGGGGAAATCCCCGGGGGTCCTGCTTTTTCAAGTGCTCCGTGAGGAGCGCGGCCGTGATTAACGGGTTCCTACTGCGAAGATGTGAATGTGATTGTTGTTCGGCAAGGTTACGCTGACCACCGGGAGATTCTGGCGCAGCCCCACCTCTATATAGTAGACATAGTTTTTGACGTATGCCCGGCCACCCGAGAAGTTACGGTAGGCCTGGGTGGTCGCGATCGTGTTGCCCGACGAAAGCTGCTGCGTGCCGCCGACCAGCGTCCAGTCACTGAAGTTCACGGTATCCTGTTCGGTGGTGCCGTTCGCATACGTGATGGTGATGGTGCCGCTGGTTGGTCCTCCGTGAGCGCTTGCCAGGAAGGCCAGTGACGTGGCTCCATTGACCGCGTTAACCGGAACTACCTGGCCAGTGGCCGCGTAGTTGTTGTTCTGGGCGATACCGCCGGGCCAGATGAAGCTGGTGGAATTGTACGTAAAGACGCTACCAGGGGCCAGACCTGATTGTTTCAGAGCCTGGGCTGAGTAGCTGTACTTACCGTCCAGCGAAGTGATGCCAGGATGGTTATCGTCGGTGGTACCCGCGTTATTGGCGCTGACCGGGGTAAAGGGTGCACTGCTCTTGGTCGTAATCGAGAAGATGTGCATCTGTCCACCGGTGGTGTCGCTGGGCAGTGTCACGCTCTTGATCGTCTTGCCAGCCGCCAGGCCAATTTCGGTGTAGAAGACGAAGTTGTTGAGCGTCTGATGACCACCCGAGAAGTTGCGATACGGCATGGAGACCGCGATTTGGACGCCCGGGAATAAAGATTCATTGCCCGCGCTGAGCGTCCAGTCATTGAAGCGGAGCGGCGCCTGTGCCGTTGTGCCATCATCATAGGTGATGGTGGCGGTACCCCTTGAGTCACCATTGGTGGCCGCTCCCAGGAAGGCCAGGGTTTGAGCATTGCTGACTGGCGTGACTGGAATGATCTGTCCATTGGCGATATAGTTGTTGTTCTGGCCCGCGTCAGCTACTGGCCAGGTGAAGGTGCCACCATAAGCGTTGACGGAAACACCAGGGATTAGACCCTGCATCTGCGATGCCTGGAATGAGTAGCTGTATTTGCCGTCCAGGTTGCCGACTGTGAGATTGTTGTCATCGGTCGCACCGGCGTTGTTGTAAGGTACAGCTGGCACCGGTGTGGTTGGCGTGGGACCCTCTTTGGTGGCGACGGCGAAGACGTGCATGGCACCACCGGTAACCTTTGATGGTAACGTGACGCTCTTAACCGCTTTACCAGGCTGGATGGCGACGTCAGTGTAGAAGACGTAGTTGGTGACCAGCTGGAAGCCATTTGGTGTGTTGCGATATGGCAACGAGGTCAGTGTGCCGTTGCCGAATGAGATCGGCGATTTGCCTCCGCCCAGCGTCCAGTCGCTGAAACCCAGGGTAAACGACTGCGTTGTGCCATCAACATAGTTGATGGTCGCTTTACCGTAGCTTGGCCCTCCAGATGCCGATCCCAGGAAGCCCAGGATGTTAGCATTTGGTACAGAGTCAACACTCAGAGTTTGACCGGCCGCTACATAGTTGTCAGGCGAGCCAGGTACGGCATTAGGCCATGTAAAGACCATGCCAGTCGGATTATAGAAGGTATTGTCACCGGCGTTGATACCCGCGCTACGCAGCAGGTCGTCGGAATAGCTGTTGTGCGCATTGTCGAAGTTGGCGCTACCAGGATTGGTGTCTGTCGAGATGCCAACGTTATTGAATGCTGGACCGCCTGGAGCTGGCGTTGGCGTAGGTGTAGGCGTGCCACCCGGTGTCGGGGTGGCTATGGGCGTGCCACCCGGCGTTGGCGTAGGTGTTGGTGTGCCGGAGAACAGACCATAGATGTCCAGCGAGCTCTTCGTGCCAACAAAAACCTCGCCATTCGCCACAATTGGTGTTGAGAATTTCACATAGGTGCCGCTCGGGCGATCCTGCGATGCATGGGTCTCACTGTTGTAGATTTCATTGCCTATGTTGGTGGCGTCGTATGCGCGCAACACGGTGGTGAAATCGGTGCCATTGCTGGCTCCTGGTGAGATGCTCCAGAGGATGCCTGTACCCGCCTGGGTGCCATTGCTGGAGATAACCGGGTTACCACCGGTAAATGGCGAGGTCTCGGGACTGCGTGATGAGTACGGAGCTGTCAGCAAGCCAGTGGTGGTGCTGAATTTGAAGGCTTTGATGTACTCGCGCGCACCGGCGATGTAGACGTTGCCGTTCCAGTAAGCTGGATTGCTATAGATACCGCCCGTTGTGTTGGGGGGCAACTCCTGCACAACTTTATCGATGTCGGTGCGGTTACGCTCGGTTGAGGTTGAGGTACAGTTCAGGTTAGGATCATTGGTGAATTTTCCCATTGAGTTGGGATTGAGTACGTAGATGCGGCCTTCTTTACCACCCTGGATTATTTCTGGTCCCTTAGCCGTTTGCACAAATAGCAAGCCGCCCGAGCCCAGGTCGGCGTCTGCTTCCTGCAGACACTGCTGGTTGAATGGAGAGAAGTAGTCCAGTACCTTCGACAGGTCCGGCGACAGTTTGACGATGGAATCACCACCGCTGGTGCCACCTGTATTCAGGGTGAAATCACCGTTGCCGCTGACATAGTAGATGTTGCCACTGGCGTCCGTGGACAGTGGTCCACCGGAAGCCCAGATGCCACCATCATTACCGTTGGCGGTGTCGTTATAGATGTGCGTCTGCGTCAGATTGGAGCCATTGTAACTGTAGGAGATGATCCAGCCATGGTATGGACGGAAGTCACAGAATGATCCAAATGAGATGTATACTTGCCCATTGGCCAGCATCAGAGCGGAACGCTGACGCTCATATTTAGGCTGGAAGGGTACGCGACCATTGGTTGTAGCTGAGCCGGTTCCAGGAACCGAGCCTGAGATTACCTGGGGGCTGCCGGGTTTCTCATGACCCGTTGTTACGTCGAGAGCGTGTATACGGTAGACCAGGTTGCCACCTTCGTTGGTCATAGCCACCACATACATGGTGCCGGTTGACTGGTCAATGACCGGCGTGCCAGAAAGACCAACCTCTGGCTTCATGTCGTTACAGCCACCGATATCCATGTAGCTCGGTGAGGTAGCACCGTTGACCAGAAATGACGTTTTCCACAGGGGAGGCGTGTTGGGATCTGTCTGGTCGGCATCAAACGCATAAACGGTGTCGTGCTCGGTTTCTACCAGTACAACATTGTGTGTAGTACCATTGACAGTGAGATTAGGCAAAAACAGTGGCTGTGCATATACCTGCCCATCAACCTGGTATGACATGCGTTTGCCAAATTTTGAAGGGTTTACATTGCCTAAATTTAGCGTCTTTTCAGTCGAATAATTTCCAGTATGGCTATTATCACCTTTGAATGTTACGACTGCCGTGCTTGGATCGGCGGCGAAAGCAGATTTCAACGTTGTGAAGTTGAGTGAGACGAATGTTCCCCCAGCGATACCTATCAGTACTACCAGGCTAATAAGCGCGAACAGATGTGATTGTTTGTTTCGTTTCGCAGCCGAGGAAGGAGGATTGGCATTCGCGTCAGGATAAGATGAATTCTGGGAAATCATCCATAAACTCCTTAAAAGGTTATCTCCGTACAGTTTATAAAGAAAGAACAGGTGCCAGACTCCAAGGTTGCGCCAGTGAGAGCCATAGCGCTACGCATTGAAATAGATTAAATGCATACAATAGAATTGGGCATATTGACCTATTTTTAGATTTGCATAGTATAATATATAAATCATTCTGCCATAAATAACAATATTATGGCCAAAAAATAGGTATGAAGTACCTAAACGTGAATTTCTTTGAATGTTCAGGCGATAAAAGTGTACAATTTCCTTTATGAACTGCGGGTTACAGTTACGGATAGTTGTCTTCTCTGACCTTAAATGGACGTAGCATATATCTATATTTATTCTTGTGGATTAAGCGGTATAACCGACAAGGGAGAATCTAAAAATGGTAAGAAGCATTAATGTGAAACGGATACTTATTTCCGGCTTTTTAATCTGTCTGCTGTCTTTAATTTTGTTTGCGTGTAGCAGCGGTGAAAATCCCGCACCGGTTAGTAAGGCGACGCCATATCCAACTCCAACGCCGCTCACTCTCTCCAAGGGGGCAGTGCGTAGCATCCCGACGGCGGCTCTGTACTATGCGGCGGCCAAGGCGAGAAATTATGAGAAGGCCTATACCTACCTTTCTGCCAATGCTGTCGATGATAGCGGCAAGAAAGTGACTAAGGACGTTTTTATGCGCATGGCCCAGGAAGGCGATAATATGAATGGGGCGATCGTCAATGTCGAGCTGGCTCCCTATGGCAACGATGCGACCCAGATTATCGCGACCATCGATCGTAACTCGGGCATTCGCTATCATGCGCATCTGACCATGAAGCTTGAGGGGAATACCTGGAAAATCGTTTCTTTGGATCGTGTATAGCTAATCCCTGGTAGGTGGCAGACAGCAGTGGAAGGCTATTTATATGCATTATAAATGCGTAAAATATATATCGCTCTAAAGCGTCTATACCTGATTTTTGAGAATTTTTGCTGCTTCTTCCGGGGTGTACGTTTCAAAATTTGTGCCGGGCAATTGGCGTGGGATGACCTTAAATGGTCCTGTCCATTGCCTGGCCTGCTCTTCAAGCTGATCCAGCGCTGCGTAGGATTTTTCACGGACCTGCTCGACAATCGGATACGTCCTGGCGGCTCGCTCGAATACTTCCTGGTCTTTAGTATAGACACTGTAATCTTCTCTTACTACCGCATCTATATATAGGTCCGTATAAATGAGCTCTCGCGCGGTATTTGTATAACCTGATTGTGGCAATACTACATCACAATAGACGCTGATACACTTCCCCTGCTCGTTATATCCCGCGTGTATCGTATGCCAGGCATCCGGCCAGAAATAGCTCAGTTGATGCTTGTGGGCAATCCATGTGCCCGGCTTCCAGTGCATGGGCGTTCCAATCGGGGTCCAGATAACAAAATATTCTTCGCTTACCGGGATATGATAGCCCTGCCAACTGGCCCATTGATCACCGTCTACGAGCATTTTGCGAATCCTGGCTTCTAATAACATATCTTGCCTCCTCCGTTTAAACTGCCAGCCGAGTTTATACGTACGATTATAAACGAATACATGGCCTGGAAACAAGTTAACCGGGGTGCGACCGGATTTCTCGTCTTCAATGATGCTTACAGATGGTTAAGCACCGAAACTTTCTCGCTAGCTGATGCATGTAACAAGAGATGTTTCTATGACTTTGCCACGAAAATGCAAGCCTGGCTTCTAGTTTCGCATCATAATAGTTCAGTGTTGTTTATGAAGATTGAGGAAAGTGGAAAGTATGCTACAACTTGGCTGGAAAGCGGGAACCGAGCAGTATGCCCCTGTGGAGTTGATGGAGTACGCGGTAGCGGCGGATAAGGCGGGCTATGATTGGGTCGATGTGAGCGACCACTTTAATCCCTGGAGCGAGGAGGGCCAGTCGGCCTTTACGTGGACCTGGCTGGGCGCGGTCGCTCCTCAGACGCAGCAGATCAGGTTGAGCACGGGCGTTACCTGCCCGATTCTGCGCTATCACCCTGCTATGATCGCCCAGGCGGCCGCTACGCTGTCCCATTTCGCCCCGCATCGCACAGGCCTGGGACTGGGCACCGGTGAGGCTCTGAATGAGTTCGCCGCGACTGGCGAGTGGCCGAGCTACGCCGAGCGCCGCGATCGCCTGGCGGAGGCAATTGAGATTATTCGTGCGTTGTGGAGCGGTGAAGAGGTCAATTACGAGGGAAAATACTATCAGACGCGTAAGGCAAAGCTCTTTACCCCTCCGACCTCCCCTATCCCGATGGTGATCTCTGCGCTGGTACCGCATAGCGCCGAGTTCGCGGGCCGCTATGGTGATGGTCTGTGGACCGTGGGCGGCAAGAAGCCGGACCTTTATCAAGGGATCATTAAGAATTTTGAGGCGGCGGCTCGTGATGCTGGCAAGGATCCTTCAAAGATGGTGCGTATCATCGAGCTGAATGTAGGATATGGCGCCGATATAGAGGCAACCATTCAGGCGCAGTTGAAGTACTGGGCTGGTACCTATATTCCTGCCCTCTTCGACCAGCAGATCTATACACCAGCTATGTCGCAGGAAAATGGTGAGGTAGTGGGACCCGATACGGTCAAGAGCACCGGCTGCTTCTCCAACAACATCGAGGATCATGTGAAGTTTGCCCAGGATTATATCGATATGGGCTTTGATTGCCTGATCTTCCACAATCCTGGCCCGGATCAGAAAGGCTTTATCGAGGCGTACGCGCGCGATGTGATGCCCCGCATCCGCGCCAATAACTCCCGCTAACCCGGCGAACTGGTAGTCATCCGCAAGTTTTCTGAACGGGAGCTGGATAGTGCACGACCTCCGTGCACTATCCAGCTCCCGTTCTTTTTGTTGAGCGCCGCAGGCGCTCAACAAAGGACTCCTCTGATTTCTGAAGAGAAACAGTGATATAATACTTGAGTGATAGATAATGCTCAAAGAGGAGGCTTTATGTCGCAAGACGCTCAAGATACCCGGATAGAACGCGATTCTATGGGCGAGATGCAGGTGCCCGTTCATGCATACTATGGCGCGAGCACTCAGCGTGCCGTACTCAATTTCCCAATCAGTGATCTGCGTTTTTCACGCGAGTTTATTCGTGCCCTTGGTCAGATCAAGCAGTCGGCCGCGTGGGTCAATCGCGAACTTGGCCATGTTGATGCCCAGATTGCTGATGCCATCATCCAGGCCAGCCAGGAAGTGATTGATGGCAAGTTGGATGATCATTTTGTGCTGGATATATTTCAAACTGGCTCCGGTACGTCGACGAATATGAACGCCAATGAGGTGATCGCGAATCGGGCCAGCGAGATCCTTGGTGGCTCCCGTGGCTCCCGCAAGGTTCATCCCAATGACCATGTGAACTTTGGCCAGTCCTCTAATGATGTCATTCCCAGCGCCATCCATCTCTCTGCTCTCCTGAGCATCGAACACTATTTAATCCCGGCTCTGCTTGAATTGCAGCAAACCCTGAGCGATAAGACTGATGAATTTTATTCGGTTATCAAAACCGGGCGTACCCATTTGCAGGATGCGACCCCTATCCGCCTGGGCCAGGAGTTCAGTGGCTACACCGGTCAGATTGAGCGCGCGATTATTCGTTTGAACCATGCGCAGAGCGAGCTCTCTGAACTGGCGCTCGGCGGTACCGCTGTCGGTACCGGCGTGAATACCGATCCTGTCTTTGCCTCACGTGTCTGTGAGCGTCTCTCCAATATTACCGGCGTCGAGGTCAGGGAGACCAGCAACCATTTCCAGTCTCAAAGCACACTGGACAATGTGGTTGAGGCCAGTGGCGTACTCAATACTATCGCCGTCAGTTTGATGAAGATTGCCAATGACATCCGCTGGCTTGGTTCTGGTCCTCGTGCGGGCATCGGTGAGATTGAATTGCCTGCCGTACAGCCTGGCAGCTCAATTATGCCCGGTAAGGTCAATCCGGTGATCGCTGAGTCGGTCTGTATGGTCTGTGCGCAGGCGATCGGTAATCATACCACCGTTACCGTGGCGGGACAGTCTGGCAACTTTGAAATCAACGTGATGATGCCAGTTGTCGCTTACAATGTTTTGCAATCCATCAACCTGCTGGCCGCAGCCAGCCGCAACTTCAGCCGCCAGTGCATCAGCGGTCTTAAGGCTACCACTCGCGGACCCGAGATGGTCGAGCGCGGACTCGCTATCTGTACCTCTCTGGCTCCTGTAATCGGTTATGATGCCGCCGCCGACATCTCCAAGGAGGCGCATAAAACCGGTCGCACCGTCCGTGAAGTAGCCCGCGAAAAAACCAGCCTCACCGAGGAAGATCTCGATCGCATCCTCAATCCCGAAAGCATGACCAGGCCCGGCCTCGAAGGAGGGCCAGCAGGCGGCTGATCCCTGTTGTTCTTGAGAGGTGGTGAACATGCGCGGCCCGGCCGCGCATGTTCACCACCTCTCAAGAAAAAAACCTTAAAACCTATTGCAAAAACAGAAGAGATAGTATATAATTTTAATTCGTAAGCAACAAATAAGGCATGGGCTTGTAGCGCAGCTGGTAGAGCGCCTCCATGGCATGGAGGAGGTCAGGGGTTCGAGTCCCCTCTGGTCCACCAACAACCCCGATCATTCACATGATCGGGGCTTTTTTTATTGTGTAGATGCAGTAGAGCCCACGCATTGCGGGGCTCTACTGCATCTACACCTGAACTCCTTGATTAAGGGACCAGACGGTGTATGTCTCGTGGGAAGGTTGTGGTGAGCTTGACGTTCTGGGTTCCCAGCAACTGCATCAGCAGGCGTTCTGAGCCAATGGCGAATCCTCCATGGGGAGGCATACCATATTTAAAGGCTTCCAGATAGTATTCAAACGGCTCGATAGGCAGCCGCGCCTGTTCGAGGGCCGCTATGTAGTCCTGGTAGCGATGCAGGCGTTGTCCCCCAGTTACCAGTTCTGTTCCTCGGAAGAGCAGGTCGAATGAGTTCGAATATGCGGGTTGCTGTGGATCAGGATAGGTGTAAAAGGGCCGCTTGCGCATCGGGTAGCCGGTGACATATAAGAAGTCACTGTTAAACTCCTTTTTTGCCCATTCACCCAGCCAGCGTTCGTCCTGTGGCGACAGGTCTGGCTCACCGCGTACGTCGACTTTATGTAGCCTGTAAATCAGCTCTTGCGCTTCCGCGAAATGGATATGCGGTACCTGCTCCGGTACGGTTGGCATCTCAACCTTCAAGAGCTCCAGTTCGGCGCGATATGACTCCTGAAGCGTCTGGAGGATGTGGGCCATGACGTCGCGCAGCATGGTCATGACCGTGAAATGGTCTTCGATAAAGCCAAATTCGGCGTCCAGGCTGACATATTCGTTAATGTGCCGGGTGGTGTCGTGGGGCTCGGCCCGGAATACGGGTCCTACTTCGAAGACGCGTTCAAAGACGCCAACCATGATCTGCTTATAAAACTGTGGACTCTGCGCCAGGTAAGCTGGGCGTCCAAAGTAGTTGAGCTCGAAGACGTTGGCGCCACTCTCGGTAGCCGCGGCGACAATCTTTGGCGTCTGAATCTCAGTAAAAGCTCTGGATGTCAAGATGTCCCGAAAAGCGGCCATCACCCCTGCTGAAAGACGCAGAGTGGCGCGTCGCAATGGATGGCGGTTGGTGACCGGCGCATGGTCCAGCAATGTACTGGGCTGAGCATTGAGCTTGCGCTTGTTAAGTGAGATCGGTGGCAGCTCGCTGACGGGATTGAGCACCTCTATCTTGAGCTCGTGTAGCTCGACGCCTCCAGGTGCCTGGGCTTCACTGACGACCAGGCCTTCGACGGTGATAATACTTTCGACCCCGACGCTTTCTGGCAGCAGCGCTGTGATCTCCTCTTCTGTCTCCGCCACAGCCTGTAAGAGTCCCCAGCCGTCACGAATGATCAGAAAATTGATACCGCCCATGCGGCGCAATGAATGAAGCCAGCCCGCGACGCACACGCGTTTTCCTACCCGTCCGGCTACTTCAACAGTACGAATACGTTCCATCTGAAAAACTCCTTATGATCTGCTATAAACACAACGGGCCTGCCAGTAGGTGCCGGGCTTGCCCCGGCTTGGAAGGACACCTGGCAGGCCCGTCAGTATGCTACAACAGACCATGGGCGCCTTCCTCTCGATCGTTATCGTCTCCGTCGTTATCCATCATGCGTTCCTTTCATATGTTGGCCGGGCCGATAGGAAAAAAAGAACAACAAAAAACCCTCATCCTATCAGGAGGACGAGGGCGTATCTTTTCGCCTATCGTGGTACCACCACCGTTTATCCCACAATGTGGGACCTTAATCGATTCTATCGCTCCCATCTCTATCGTTGTTTTGAGAGCCGATGTAAAATCGTCGCGCTATAACGGGCGCGGACCCGAAATCCAGCTACTACTGCGATATTATACCGGTTCACTGGTTGGCTCATGGGAGTCATTGGATCAGAGCTAATGGCAATGCTTTCAGCCGAGACATTGCTCTCTGTCTACTAGCTTGTCTGCCCAACCTGCCCCATTCACAGCCTCTATCTTTTTTGTTTCTAAGTCTACTGTACCATATAGGCATAAACTCAGTCAAGCATGGAATCAGACTTTTACCGCTTCTCCTGCTTCACCTTCGGTTCCGTCGCTGTAGACGGGTGTTTTCTTGCTGAGCCGCAGGGCGCGCCAGAAGAAGATGATGGTTGGGGTGAGGATGGCGCTGGTACTGATCAGGGCGGCCCGCAGGGATACCAGGGTACCAATATAGCCCACCGCCGGTCCGCCCGCGATCTGTCCGATGGCGTCTACCTGCCCAAACATCGAGATGATGGTGGCGCGCATCCTTGGCGGGCTGTTGCGGGTGATCCAGGTCATATAGAACGGGCTGGCCGCGCTACGGCCAATGCTGGCACACCAGAAGGCGCCTAACGCCAGGTAGAAGTTGCCTGAGAGGGCGAAAACCACCACGCTGACGATTAAGAGCAGCTGAAAGCTAAACATTACCTTGATCATTTGCCGCTGCTGACTGGCATGGACGCGCCGCCGCACCAGTTCTGTAATGATCAGGCAGAGGATGGAACCTCCGGCGCTGATAATGCCGAACCAGACTAGCGTGTTCAGGTGCCCGATGGCCGGAAAGGCAAAGTTTTTGATGAAGTGATCGGTCTGTAAGCGATCAAAACCCTCACTGGCCATGGCCGAAAAGGCGGTGATACAGAGGATGGTCAGTAGCATCCTGCTTCGCCTGACTGCCTTGCCACCATCCGCCATCATTTTTCCCATGGCCTGCCAGGAGTTATGTTCGCTGTTCCGGATTGGCTGGAAGTTGCGCTCCGGCATCCAGATGTAGAGTAGGACAGCCAGGAGCAGATGGAGCGTGGAGCCCACGATAATCGGCAGATTGAGCCGGTAGGTCGCCAGCCAGATGCCCAGCGGAATACTCACCAGCGAGGCCACCTGTCCGATCTGATTGCCACGGATAAAGGCGTTGCCCACGCGCTCATCTCCCAGCTCATCGGCGCACCAGGCCTCCTCGGCCCCTGTGACAAAGGTAGCTCCCCAACCCCAGAGTACATTGGCTACAATGACTGCCAGGAAGGTCGGTACGAGCCCCTCTAATAGAAAGCCGACTCCCATTAGCAGGTAGCCGAGCATGACGGCCAGGCGCCGGCTGTACGCGTCCGCCAGTATGCCGGTCGGTACCTGCCAGATAAAGCAGGCGGCCTCCATGGCGGTCCCCACCAGGACCAGTTGCAACGGATTTAGCCTGACGGCCTCGATCTGGTAGACCATGTTGATGGAGAAGATGGTGCTATTGGCAAATGAACCCAGACCCGCGATCATGAGATAGATCGTAAAGGCATCAAATTTGTGCAGCTTGAAATGCATGCAGTGTCACTCCTTGCGTCACGATGACGTTTGTTTGCTTGTAGTTGAAATGGGTGGATAGGAGTGCCCACGTGGCGTCAATAGCTACATCATAAGAAGCTATGCGCATAGCATTCCCGCCATAAATCCTGCTCATTGTGATGTATAGCGAGGTTATGGTTCTTTAATGCTTATGAGGAAATGTATGAAGCGTGCCTTTTATGGCCTTACGCTAGCGCGAGCACTCAACCCTGGAAAAGCTGCCTGTAGAAACTGCAGCCATTGTGGAGAGGATGGTTGGTGCTATTAACATTTATGCTATCCCTTTCTGCCTGCGCTAACGTTATTTTTATCTGCAGAGATTAACCTTTTAAACAATACCATAAAATGTTAAGAAATACAAGTCGCTCGGAGAGTTTACAGGGCCATTTAAAAGTCTTTTCTTGCCGCCTTCGGCGGCGGTGAGAGAGGGAGGAGTGAGCGGGGACTGATCATGCCCCCGGCATGCTCGCCCGCACCCCGCAAGGGGCTAGCCGCCCCTTGACCCCGCTGTTCGCTACTTTTAAATGGCCATGGAGAGTTTATGGCTGGAGCGCAATGGGGCTCGAATGAGCCCCATTGCGCTCCAGCCATAAACTCTCCAGGGCGACCACAAGAGGAGCGCTAGCGCGCTGGATATGGCTGCGGCTGAGCATAAGAGGGGTTATGCACCACCTCTTGCGCTACCCGCTCCTTATCTTTATCAACCAGCCGGGGGGCGTTGCCCGGCTGCCGATCTCTGGTGCTATCTTTTCTTAGTTTGCCTGTAACAAAGAGGAAGAAGAGCACCATCAGTATCGTTTCGATGGTATAGATGATCAGGATCGATGGTACAGGGTAATTTCCAATGTTGATCGTCCCTGTGTCAAAGTATGGACCCACAGGAGCTGGCAGTAGTTGGAAGGCGAACGAGCCGTTCCAGATGGCGTGCTGCAGTACAGCGTATGCTCCACAGCCCAGGCCGATCCAGATACGATGGCGTTGCAGGGATTTCGAGTGGGTCAGGTAATACCAGCCCAGGGCTGTCATGCCCGCTCCAAAGCTGTGCAGCAGACCAGCCGAACTGCGCTGGATGGCGATATCTACCCAGTTGCTGTATCCCATGCCAATGTAACCCGAGGTCTCGACGAGGTCGAAGCCGATGCCACAGGCCATGCCGAGCAAAAAAGCTTCCGCGGCACTGCCGATGCGCCTGATCATGACTACCACGGCGAGCGGTTTGACGCCTTCCTCTACCAGTGGCGCGACAACCGACACGACCAGGAACAGGTAGATAAGGGTGCGCGTATTGTTAGGAATTGGCATATTTGGATCATCCAGCTGAAAGCCGTTGAGATGCAGGCCGGCCTGAATGACCACACCTAGAATCAGCTCAAAGATCATGGCGAAAAGGATAGCCGATGTCGCTCCGCTGGTGAGGGCGACCGCGACACGCCTCCACGTGGTCGTCCAGTGCTCATCATCTCTGCGGTTGATGCGCCACGCTCCCAGCGTGAATATCGTCAGCGCCGGCAGCAAGCCCGCTAGCCCGATGAGCAGGACCGTCAGCCAGGTGGTTTGCGCGACCTGTATGTTGCCGCGAATTAGCAGACCAATGGCGACCATCACAATATAGAGAACCAGAAAGACCACGAACCATGGCAGCCTGATGTTGCTCAGCTTGATGGAGGGAACCTTAAATTTCCACGATTTCTTGCGTAGCAGGGCTCGTATGCTGTGATAGAGACTAAACGTTCCTCCACCCAGGCCCGCGATACTCAGGGCCGTAAACATGGTGATGCTACCAAACAACTGCTCTGGCTTGCTCTGGATCGAGCTGTAAGGCATCATAATCACTGTTATTAACAGGATAAAAGCACATATAATGCCTGTAAGGAATACGATACTGGAACATATAGTAGCGATAATAGCAACGACAAATTGATAGGTGTCCCTTGCTGGTTTGGGAGGCTGCCAGGTATAGGGATATCCATAGGGAGGCGGATATCCATACGCATGATAATAGCCGTTATATGGCTGATAGTAGCCCTGAGGGGCATAGTTATTATACATCGGTTGATGCTGATAAGGGGACGCCCAGCCGTTACCTCCCGCGTGCTGTCCATTGCCTGAATAAGGCTGTCCGTAGCCGTTGTTCGGCTGCCCATAGCCGGGCTGTGGATATGGTTGTGCGGGATACAAGGGGGCCCCATAACCGGGTTGTGGTTGCGCAGGATAAGGCGCTCTATAGCCAGGCTGTTGATTATTCATCGGGGGATACGCCGTCTGCGCTGGCACCTGCGGTCCCTGTGGCGGCTGTTGAGGACGCGCAGGAGCATTGAAGAATGGTGCCTGTGGTGCGCCTGAAAACTGTAATGGCCCCGAAACATGCTCCCTGTATTGCGGTTCCCTATAATTCTCAAGCTCATTTGCAGACTGGTTTGACGTCAACCTCGATTGCTGTTCGCTATCCTGTTGCGTGGATGCGTTGGCTTCTGGAGAGGGCTTTTTTTGCGTAATGTGTCTATCTTCGTTCGATTCAGAACCCTTATAATCGAAACCCACAATCTTATAACCTTTTCTGCTTTTTTTAGGATGTATCAATCAATGTATCTATTAGTGAGTATACGAGTCTAGAAATGTTTAGGTTTCCTCTCAGTATAACGATTCAGATACTCAACTGTCAAAACCAGGGTCATCCATATAGGAATTGCTCAGAAGCGTGGGGAACGCAGGCGTCCCCGTCCTTTCATTCAATGGTGGTGCGGCAGGGGCGCATTCGCGCCCCTGCCGCACCACCATTGAATGAAAATTGAGCACCGTAGGTGCGAAAACTCGTGTCAGCCTCAGGCGATGCTTACGCCAGCACTTTGGCCTCGATCATGCCGGGGCCGAGCTCTTCTTCCAGTCTGTTCCGCAGTTCTTCGGTATAGAACATGGTGTTGTCCTGCGGCGTCAGGCGCATCTCCCATTCGCCGTTGGCGACCAGAATCTCGTAGTGGTCGCGGCCTGGTTTCTCGCTGAGATAGCGCTTGATGTTCTGGACCTTCATGATGTCGTTGGAGACCGAAATCTCGTCGTTTCCGGTGAGCTGGAGTTTGAGCCAGACCATGTATTGTTTACGATTCATCTCTTCTTCGACGGCCTTGAAGGGATTGACGCTGTTGCAGAGAATACATGGTTCGTCACGCCTGAATTGAACCTCACCGCGTACGATGACAACTGTGTCTTCCACCCATTTGTCGGCGGTCTCCTCATAGGTGCGTGGGAAGATGGTGACGCTGATGGTGCCATACATGTCTTCTAGCTGCGCGATGCACATAGTATCGCCCTTTTTGGTGGTGATCCTCCGTGCCTCTTTAATGGTGCCGCAGACGGTGACTTTCTGCTTGTCGATCTCCTCCGTGATGTCGGCCGTGCTATGGGTAGCCTTATCTTTGATCAGGTCGCTGATATAGGCCAGCGGGTGTTTGGAGATATAGATGCCGACCAGTTCCTTCTCCCATGCCAGCAGCTGCTTGCGCGAGATTTCGGCCACGTTCTGATTCAGCGAGAAGCTGAGCGAGCTGCTGATCTCCTCCATGTCTCCGAACAGGCTCATCATGCCGCGCTCTTTGGCCGAGCGTTCACTCTTGCCAAACTGCATGGCGCGCTCAACGGAGGCCAGCATCTGATGGCGCTTGTTCTCGCCTTCCAGCGAATCCAGGGCGCCGGCTTTGATCAGGGTCTCGATCGCGCCTTTGCCGACCGCTTTGGGATCGACCCGCGTGCAGAAGTCGGCCATGGATTTGAAGGGACCCCCTTCGTTGCGCGCGCGCACGATCTCGTTGATCGGTCCATCACCGATACCTTTGATAGCCAGCAGACCGAAGCGGACACCGTCGTTCTCGATGGTAAAGCCGCGCTCCGAGCGGTTGACGTCGGGTCCGTAGACCTCGACGTTCATGCGTTTACATTCGGCGACGGCATTGGAGATTTTGTTGGCGTCGGCAGCCTCAGCGGTCATGGTGGCGGCCATAAATTCAGCCGTATAGTTGGCTTTGAGATAGGCGGTATAGAAGGCTACTACAGCGTAACTGGCGGCGTGCGCCTTGTTGAATCCATAGCCACCGAACGGCAGGATCAGGGTGAAGAGCTGGTCAGCCACCTCGGGCGCCACCCCGTTTTTGATGCAGCCCTGGATGAAGTCGCTTTTATAGCCTTCCACCTCGTGCATGATCTTTTTACTGAGTGCCTTACGGAACTTATTCACCTTACCCCAGGAGAAGCCGGCCAGGTTAACGGCGATCAGCAGCACCTGGTCCTGGTAGACGATGACACCGTAGGATTCGGCCAGCCACTGCTCCAGGCGGGGATCCAGATAGGTAATCTTCTTGCGTCCGTGTTTGGCGTCAACAAAGTCTGGAATACTATCCATCGGACCGGGACGGTAGAGGGCGACCATGGCGGTGATGTCTTCGATACAGGTGGGATGCAGCATTTTGATGTATTCGCGCATCTTCGCACCTTCTAACTGGAACACTCCGGTCGTTTCGCCCGCCGCCAGCAGCTCAAAGGCCTTTTTGCGCTTGGCGTTTTGCTGCTCGTTTCCTTCTATCTCATCCAGAGGGAGTTTCTCCAGGTTGATATCCTCTCCACGCGCCTCCTTGATAAATTTGAGGGCGTTATCGATGATCGTCAGGTTGGAGAGGCCCAGGATATCATATTTGATCAGCCCCAGTTCTTCCAGATGGGCGTGCTCATATTGTGTGGAGTAGCGACCCTCACGGATCTGCAGGGGCACGAACTTATCAAGGGCTTCATTGGCGACCAGCACGCCGGCGGCGTGGACGCCGGTGCCACGCACGGATCCCTCAAGCTCCAATGCCAGGTTTAGCAGCTCCTTGGCGTCCGGATCGCTGTCGCGCAGATCGCTGAGCTCTTTGACGGAGTCCAATGTACCTTGCAGGGTAACTTTTGGACCACTGGGAATTAGCCGGGCGATGCGGTCACCGAGGGTCTGCTTCTCCAGCACACGAGCGACGTCGCGCACCGCTCCTTTGGCGGCCATGGTCATGAATGTGGCCATCTGCGCCACGCACTCGTGCCCATATTTGTTGGCCAGGTAGCTGATGACTTCTTCACGGCGGTCATCCGGGAAGTCCATGTCGATATCAGGCATGTCGTCGCGCTCTGGATTGAGGAAGCGTTCAAAGAGCAATTGATAGCGCAATGGATCGACGTTGGTGATACCCAGTGAGTAGGCGACGACGCTTCCGGCGGCCGATCCCCTGGCCAGACAGCGGATGCCATGATCGCGTGCCCAGCCGACGTAGTCCGCCACTACCAGGAAGTAGGGTACGAAGCCTTTCTGTATGATGATGCTCAGCTCGTAGTCCAGCTGCTGCTTGATGCGCTCGGTCATCTCACCATAGCGATAGCGAATACCCTCTTCACAGAGCGCGTATAAATATTCATCGGGCGTGCGGTACTGGGGTGGAATGTCAACCGCCGGAAGCTGCGCCTTGTAGGCGAAGGGGTCGACCTCGCAGCGCTCGGCCAGACGCACCGTGTTGAGCAGCGCGTCCCCCAGCTCTGGAAAGAGTTGCAACATCTGGTCTGGACTGCGCAAGAAGAACTCGTCGCTCTCAAACTTGAAGCGCTTGGGATTGGTGAGACTACTCTGTGTCTGTACGCAGAGTAGAACCTCGTGGGCGTGGGCATCATCGTGCATGACGTAGTGCAGGTCATTGGTGGCCAGTAGCGGCATCTGCAGCTCTTTAGCCATCTGATAGAGATGCTGATTGACGCTCGACTGTTCGGGATAGCCGTTGTGATCCTGAATCTCTAAATAAAAGTTATTAGGTCCTAACGTGTTGCGGAACCAGCGAGCGGTATTATAGGCTTCGTCAACTTTGCCCTCAATCAACAGTTGCGGAATCTCACCGCCCAGACACGAGGAGGTAGCGATGATACCTTCACCGTATTGTTCGAGCAGCTTTTTGTCGATACGCGCCCGGTTGGCGTGCATCCCCTCGGTGTTGGCGAGGGTCATCAGCTTCATGAGATTGCGATAGCCGGTATTGCTCTCAGCCAGCAGCAGCAGGTGATAATAGCGTTTGTCACCCTGCTTGAATTTCGGCTTATCCTTATGGTCGGCCACCAGATAGCTCTCAACACCCAGAATAGGATGGACCCCACCTTTACGGCACTCCTTATAGAATTCCAGTGCCCCATACATCGCCCCGTGGTCGGTAATCGCCAGGTGGTTCATCCCCAGCTCTTTCGATTGTTTTACCAGCTTCTTAATGCGGCTGAAGCCATCCAGCAGCGAATACTCTGTATGTACATGCAGATGCGCGAAGTCCGCCCCCATTAAATATCCTCCGTCTTAAAAAACTCAAAAAAAAGCATAGTGAGCAAGTGATTTATGAATAAGTTAGTCCTATAAGTATGCCCTATATTTAAGATGCTTGGCAATATTCACTTCGAACACCTGTTTTTGTACTAGCCTTTTTGGGACCATTTGGCAGCTACTAAATCTCCCCCCAATGCCATTGTATCCGCGTCCCGTAAATCTTTTCTTGCTTATGGATTGGTGCAACACAACGGGTAGGTGCATCCGCACCTACCCGTTGTGTTGCACCAATCCATAAAAAACAGATGAGAGCTGTAGATACTATGTAAAAGAATCTGGTGTGTTTGCGACAATGCGCGGAGCGCATTGTCGCAAACACACCAGATTCCTTTAAAACGAGGAGGGCGCGTCAGCGCCCTCCTCGTAACAAACACTAGGAAATGGGTAATGCTCTTAGAGGCAAGATAGATACATTTCTAGCTTTCTCTGGTAAGATGAAGGGTGAATATAGGTACAGGGCGCTTCAGATACAATAATGTGATATGTACCTATAATGATGTCAGAGTGTGCAATCCTGTATATTCTGAAGTACAGGGGAGGTTGTATGTGGGTATGTGGATTGTGCGGGCTGCACAGACTGGTCTCTCTTCGCGTTTCTGATAGAGTGCTCTGTCTGCCCTGTCTCGATTTTTCACATTGTAGCGGATTCAAGAATGTCGAGGATATGCATGGCTGATCAGATTTCATTTTTAGTGATCGGGAATGGTATCGCAGGTATTACCGCGGCCGAAACGTTGCGTCAGGAGGCTCCGCAGGCGACGATTGGAGTGATCTCTGAAGATGGGCATCCCGTCTACTTTCGCCCCGCCCTCAAGGACTACCTGGCCGGCCGCGTGGTTGAGGAGAAACTGTGGGCCCGCCCGATTAATTATTATCAGTCACAGCATATTCATTTTCTGGCTGAGAGGGTAACGCGTATTCAGCCGGAGCAGCATATCGTTCTGCTGCAAAGTGGCGGACAGGTGAAATACGAAAAGTTGTTGCTGGCTAGTGGAGCCCGTCCGGCTCACCTGACCTGTCTCGGTAGTGACCTGGAAGGCGTATTCACCCTGCGTAGTGTAGAGGATTACCAGGCCATTGTTGAGCGCCTGCCTTCCGCGCGCAGGATCGTCGTGGTTGGTAGCGGCACGCTTGCTCTGGAGACAGTGGAGACGCTGCGCCATCGCGGGCACCAGGTTTCGCACTTGCTGCGTAAAAGCCTGCTGTGGTCCGAGGTGCTCGACGCTACAGCATCGGACCTGGTACTGCAGGAGGAGACACGTGATGGGGTCGATGTACGGCTAGAGACGGAGGTTACAGAGATCGTTGGCTCACGTGGCCGGGTCTCCGCCGTCCAGACCAGTATGGGCGAGCGTATTACCTGCGACCTGGTGCTGGTCGCGATAGGTATTGAGCCCAATATTGACTACGCGCAGGCCAGTGGCTTGCACTGCCGTCGTGGTCTGCTGGTTGATGACCAGATGCGCACCAGCGCCATCGATGTGTACGCCGCCGGCGATGTGGTGGAAACAACGATGCCAGGTACGCAGCGCGCCCGCATCATCGGCCAGTGGTATCCGTCTATTCAGCAGGCACGGGCGGCCGCCTATAGCATGCTTAATATATTGGACTCCAGCCGGCCGTTTCATGCCGCGACCTTTTATAACGCGACGTTTCTGTATGGATTGCCCTTTGCATCTGTTGGCCTGACCAATGCCAGAGGCTATCGTGAACTGGTTGCTGAACCACAACCACGTTCCTATCGTAAGGTTCTGCTCTGCGATGGCGTCCCGGTTGGCATGCTGGCTCTGGGCGATCGCAAGCATACTTTGGCCTTTAAGCGCGCGATCGATTACCAGGTCAACCTGGCGTCTGTCGCCTCGGCCTTGATGAAGGAAGATTTTGACCTGGCGGCCTATCTGGATCGCTTGCAAGTGCCCCCTCTACAACTGGGGGTGCAGCGTGCGGGCGGTACAGATACTCGACACGTGATTGCTATACCTGGCAATGGCCAGGAACCCCGGGCGGGAGAGGATCCTATGTTACATGAACTATTACCGTCTCAACATACTGAGGCACTGCTGGTGCACGTGGCTGATCCGCATGTTCCATTGCACATCGCCGAAACTGCTTTGAGTCGTGAAAAGTTTGTGACGATTGGACGCCAGCCGGGAGTTAACCTGGTTGTCAATGAAGGTTCAATCTCACGCCGTCACGCTCAGCTTGGTTTTCAGAATGGGCACTATGTTGTTATTGATTTAAAGAGCCTTAATGGCACCTTCTTGAATGAGCAGCGGCTCGACCCTGAGCGCCCGTATCCCTTGAAGGTCAATGATGTATTGCGCTTTGGCAATACCGTCACATTTTGTTTTCTCTTGCGCCCCCTCAATTTTGATAACCTTGCACCAGCGCGCCAGAAATTTTCCGCTGAGCCACAGCCAGTCAGGCCGCCGCAGCAGCAGGAATTAGATGAAAATCTCTTGCCCGTTGGTGCCGCTCAGCCACTGCCTCCGACAATCATGAAAGCCTTAAAAGCAACGCCCGCGCTGATCATTCTGCCGTCCAGCGTCAAAGGGGAGCGCAAGCAATCACCATATGTACATCTCTTGAAGCCAAAGTCATCTATCACCATTGGTCGTGAAGTCGGCAACGATCTTGAGATCCACGACATGATGATCTCGCGTCGTCACGCGGAAGTCTTTTCCACCATGGAAGGCTTTTACATGCGCGACCTGGGCAGCAGCAATGGCGTTACCATCAACCAGGGCAGGATCGATCAGCCGTATCGGCTCTCACACGGCGACCATATCGTCTTAGGATCAACCACTATATTCTTTATTGATCTGCAATCTGGTCAGGAGAAAACCTCCAAATTGCAGTCCATGGCCATCAACCCACCGGTCCAGCGAAGCCCGATTCCAAATGGCAAAAAAGGATCGCCAGCCGTCAGACAACCTGCAACGGGTACGGAGACCCAGGTCCGCATGCCAGCGGCCGCGCCGGTCCACGCAACAAAGCCAGCCACCAGACCGCCGTTTCCCGTTGTCATCTGTCCAAAGTGCGGAGTCGTCAACATGCCAGTTGCCCGCTTCTGCGCTGGCTGCAGTTCCTCCCTGCACGCATCATAGCTGCCTGCAAGCGGGAGTGCAGAGGGCGGCGAGCCCTCTGCCTGGGGGTATGGGGGCTGTGCCCCCCATCACTTTCATTGTCTATGGTACCGCAGGCACCGTCAGATAAATCACTCCCTTTTAAGCGGGAGTGCAGAGGGCGGCTAGCCCTCTGCCTGGGGGTATGGGGGCTGTGCCCCCATCACTTTCAATTGTCTGTGGTGCCGCAGGCACCACAGACAATTCTCCCCTTTTTTTGAGGAAAAGGAAAGAAACAAAACATGCAAATGCAAACAACCCAAAAGAACTTCAAAGTCGGGATGACCCATCGCACGGATATGCGAATACTGGACACGGAAGAGATCAACTTTGAAATAGACATGTGCATTGGGTGCGATCGTTGTATGCGTGCATGCCCCGTCCCCTTATCCAACCAGGTCACCATCGCCGATCTGAATCGCGCCAACGTCTCGGACGAGATCACGCCGATCGTTGCTCGCTTTACCGACGAATGTGTCATGTGCGGCTCGTGTGTACCCGTCTGCCCGGTCGATAACCACCGCGACCTGTTGATGCTCTCGCTCAAGCAGCGCCTGGGTATCTCCTGGAATGGCCAGGTTGATCTTTCAAAAGCCATGGGACACCTGCCTCCGGGATGGGATGTCTCGCTGGTACTGCTTTGTCTGCGTGAACAGGCTATATTCAGCGACGCCCGAGTGGTACCGGATAATTATTTGCTGCATTTTGTGGCGACCTCGGACATTTTGACCCTGTCCTCTGGCGTCGAGTTGATGCGTGAAGGCGAATTCGGACGCGATATATTTTTTATCCTGGATGGTCAGTGCGAGGTCTTCTCCCAGGGTACCGATCAGCGGTCCCTGCCACTGGCTGTGTTGCGGCGCGGCGAATATATCGGTGAGCAGGGGATGCTCACTGGTCAGCCGCGTAGCGTGACGGTTCGGTCCGCCCAGGACCGTACCGTTGTGCTCAAGGTGCCCGAGCAGGTTATGCAGCGCCTGATGGAGGTAGTTCCGGCGGTTCAGGAATTCTTTGTGCAGTTGAGTAGCGCGCGGGCGGTTGAGGATATGCTTTCGCGCCTGGAGCTATTTAAGGATATTTCCACTGAAGATATACATGCGCTGGCTACTCAGGCGACTATCCAACGCTTTGAGCGCGAGGAACAACTATTTAGCGAAGAGCGCAAAGGACAACCTGTACGTGAGACTTTCCATCTGATGCTGGATGGCTTTGTGAGGGTAGCCCGCAAGACTGGCCGTTCCGAGCATCCAGAGCGCATTATCGCCTATCGCCAGCGCGGAGATTACTTCGTTGGTGGGTTGGATATGCTGGGTGATCGGCGCGCGGTAACGGTGACGGCTATCACCCGTGTCACGGTCGCCGAAATTACGCGCGTGCAATTAAAGACTCTCCTGATTCGTTATCCAGCCTTTAAGGAGCGGATCCAGGAACGCGTCCAGTTGTACCAGGAGGCTAATACCGCCGCCCATAGCGCGGTCTTCGAGCCGTTTGATCCGGAGCAATTGCAGCAGGCATTGGTGAATACCTCCTCGGCAGCCGAGGCTCGCTCGGGCCTGCACGCGCTGGTGAGCGATGGCGTCGTCGAAGGGACTGAGGTGCTGGTCATCGACCTGGATAAGTGTATTCATTGCAATGAATGTGAGGAGGCCTGCGAGCGCCGCCATGGCCAGTCCCGCATGAATCGCGAGGGTATGGTCGTAGGCAATATGAGTATCGTCACGGCCTGTCGCCAGTGCCAGGACCCCGTGTGTATGCTGTGTAGCCGGGCCGGGATCGCGCGTAAGCCGAGCGGCGAGGTCTATATCACCGAAAGCTGCATCGGCTGCGGTATCTGCGCCGAGCGCTGCCCTTACGATAATATTTCGATTGTTTCTCTGACCGAGGACGAGAATGAGGCTCAGCCTGCCAGCTGGCAGCGCTTCAGTCGCTTTTTCAGTAAAGGTTTTGGTAAAGAACGGGGGCGCAAAGTGCTGCCCATGGCCCAGACACCCGCCGAGCCCGGACCTTTACAGCCCTTTGTTAACGATGGCCTTGAGAATCTGCGCAAGAAGATCGCCATTAAATGCGACCTCTGCGCGGGTTACAACAACCAGGCCTGCGTCCAGGCCTGCCCGACAGGCGCGGCTATCCGTGTGAACCCTGTTACCTTCTTCGGTTCAACAGAGGATATCCTGAGTCGCAAAGCTCGCTGATTTCCTCCGCCTCCGGCGGCAACAGGAAAGGAGAACATGCTATGTCCGTGACGACAAAACAACCACAGGTATCTCAAAATCGCGGCTTGCGACGTTTGTGGAAGTCCCCTACGTCTCGGGCCCGCTGGTTCTGGTTGACCATGAGCGTGTTATTCTATCTCGTCATCCTGGTCTGGTACTATTATGCCGTTCGTACGCAGGGTGATCCAGAGCCGTTCACGGACCCCTGGCGGCTGTTTGGGATTTTTTCCTACGTGCTGGTGCTGGTGACCGCTAGCTATTCGCTGCGCCGTCGCTTCGTGCGTGGCCTGCCTGGCAAAGTACAGAACTGGCTGTGGATGCATACCTGGCTGGGCGTAATCACTATTTTGATCGCGCTGCTGCACGAGAACTATGTGTATGTGACACATGAGTATTGCCGTAATTTGAGCTGCCTGACACAGACATACTGGGCCCCGGGCGCTCTGTTCGCCCTGATCTTTCTGGTGGTTAGCGGCGTCACCGGACGCTTGCTTGATGTGTGGCAGACACGCGTTATCGCTCGTGAGGCCAGTTCTAACGGCATCGGGATTGAGCGTTCGATCGAGGAGCATCTGCGCACGTTGAAATATACGGTTGGACGCTATAGCGCTGGTAAATCGGATGAGTTTAAGCGCGCTTGCGCTGAGGCCCTGGAGTCTCAGGGGCGTACCATCTATCCAGACTCAGAGGTAGCGTCCCATGAGCGAGCCGACTGGAAGCGCGTCCAGCCTACGCTGCTGGAACACGCCAGGCTGGAGCGTTCGCTGGTCCGACAAAAACGCGCCCGGCGCATTATTCAGGCATGGCGGACCTTGCATATTTTGCTGGCCTCTATCGCGCTAGCCGTAATCTCCTACCATAGTATCATGGAACTGTTGACAAACGTACTGCATATAATAAAAATTACTGAATAACAACGTTGTATTGGTTAATATAGAGGGTAAGTAATTGTAGTAGATGTGGGTTATTGCGCGTGAGACGTTATCGCGTATGTAGGTCGTGTAGTTGTAGAGTAGTGTCTGGTTAAAGGAAAAGTATCATGTTGTGCCCCGGTTGTCAGGCGCCGATTGAATCGGATGCTGTTTTTTGTGGACATTGTGGTTCGCCTCTTCCTCCTGTTCATTTGCGATCAGGGGTTGAAGCGCCTGCTCAGGTTCAAGCAGGGAAGCAGTGGGTAGATGAGGAGGCGAGCGAGAGCGCTGCTCAGGGGCAGACTCACCAACCCTTTGTTGCCCCGGTGTATCCTTTGACGCCTATACCGGCCAGTAAAGCTTCTGGTTCAACGCCTTCACCAGTACCTCTGCCGTTCGCGGGAGCGCCATCCCTGCATCGTTCCGATCGCAAAACGGGCGCGCCCTCAACAGGTCGCAATCTTGTCTTTATCGCGGTCATCCTCGCTATCCTGGGTGTTGGGATCGCGGCCGGTATCTTTGCGTTGTGGCAGAACAAGCATATCTCTTCTGCGCAGCCGCCTCTCACCAGTGTGGCCTCGATGGCGCTTCCCCCTGTCAATGGAGTCGCCAGTTTCCATGATACTTCCAATGCCCTATCAGGCATCAATAGCGTCTCTGTGAACGTACGGGGGCTGCAGCCTTTATCAAACGGCTCCCGTTATGAGGCCTGGCTTGTCAATGAACACGAACTACATATTCAGGCATTGGGAACGCTCACAAAGACAGGTGATGAATACACTGTCAACTTTAGTCAGCCAGATGGCAACCTTCTGTCTCTAGGCAATACCCTGCAGATCACGGTAGAGACAACGCAGGCGACGCTGCCCACTGGACGTGTGCTGCTCAGCGCTCACTTCCCACCCATGGCTGGCATGCATATCAACCATCTCCTGGTTTCATATCCAGAGACGCCCAACAAGGTAGCCCTGCTGCCTGGCTTGCTGGCCCAGACGCGCCAGCTTTACTCCTTGTCCCAGCAGTTGCGCACGACCAATGATAAGACCACCGTACAATGCCTGGCCCAGAACATGCTTGTTTTGCTGGATGGCCAGGATGCAGAGAAACCGGTCATCAAATCCCAGGCCTGCTCCTCGGCCCATGTGCCGCCACTCTCAAGTAGCTATGGCCTGCTGGGACAGCATAACGATGGCTATGTCAGCACCGTTGGCGCCCATGCATCGCTGGCTGCTACCCAGGCCGATTCGACCGATAATATCAGAAAATATGCGCAACAGGTCATTTTCGCCAGCGAAAATCTCTCAAACTGGTTTTCAACCCTCCATCAGGATGCCCGCTACCTGCTTGCCCACCCCGACGATCACAACAAGGCTGTAGAGGCCATGAGCCTCGCCGACCACGCCCTCAACGGCGTCGACAGCAATGACAACGGCAATGTCGAGCCCATCCGTGGAGAAGCAGGTGCCATGCAAGCCTACCTCTCCGGCCAATCCATGGCGACCCTTACCCTCACTAACAAATAGCCTGCATCAACACAAGTTTTATAACGTGCTGCAAATCATGCGCGATGCGCACGATTTGCAGCACGTTATAAAACTTCAGGGGCCGCCCGCAGGGCGGCCCCTGAGACCCCGGAGCGTCTCCCCAATCACCTCAAAAATAAAGCAGCATTTTTGCTGCTATTTACACCCGAGCAACGTATAAGCAGTATAATTACTATTCCACAGTAGACACCAAAAAAAGGTGGAGGTATTACTAGGGGGAAATGTCAGGCATGGGGACACCCAACATTTTAGTAATATCTCCTCTCAATAGTGTACGCTAAAATAGCCTGTTTTGGCGCGATAATTTATGATTATCAATACCTTTGTGGGATTATCGCGGGATAATGCCGGTCGGCGTTAACCGCTTTTTACTGGGAGTGGTACCGTGGAAAATGATGATATTTCGACGCGGAATGCTTTGAATGAATTGACTGGTGCAGAGTGGCTCTATTTCACGAAAAGCGTTATCACAACTGCGTATCCTTCCGAATACGGACACCATCTGCGTAAAGCCCATGGCGCCAATAAGCCTCCTCAATTGATGTGCCAGTTGATCGAGTTTTTTACCAAGCCCGGCGGGAAAGTGCTTGATCCCTTCGCCGGCGTCGGGGGTACCTTGATCGGCGCCTCCATCTGTCGCAAGGCGCGCCAGGCTCTGGGCATTGAAATCAATCAGAAATGGATAGATATATATAAACTTATTCTGTCCGAGAGTCAGGGAGCGATCCAGCCGCAGACGCTGGTCCGTGGTGATAGCCTCCACATCTTGCCGACACTGGATCCGACCTCCTTTGATTTTATCGTGACCGATCCTCCTTATAATATTCACCTGGAAAAGACGATGGTCAACGGCCGTTATGCTGAGACCTACTCTAATCGGCGCACCGACTATGATATGCGTTCAACCGACCCTGCCGACCTCGCTAATCTTGCCAGCTATGAAGCGTATCTGGATGCGATGGAGCAGGTTTTCTGCCATTGCTATACATTGCTCAAACCACAAAAATATATGGCGATCATCGTGCGCAACGCCTATCAGCATGGCGAGTATATATTTACGCATGTGGATCTGGCGCGCCGCGCCCGGCTGCATGGCTTTGTGCCGAAAGGCGAGATTATCTGGTACCAGGCGGGTACGCGCCTGCGACCGTATGGGTATCCCTTCGCTTATATTCCCAATATCGCCCATCAATATATTGTCGTTTTACAAAAACCTAAGCAATTGGTCGTATAACCTTCTGATTTTCTCCCCATTGTGTTGGTGTACGCGCTATAATAGATGAAACATATTGACCATACGTTACCCTCCTGCCTCAGAGAAGAGGAGCACATTTATGCCATATAAACGCAAGTCCGAAGACCAACATAATAATGAAAATCATTCCCTGAAGCATGTCCCTCGCGATGAAACGGCCGGTGATCAGCACATGGAGGATGAGGTGCTGATTGAGCAGAATCGGCATGCCGCTACCATGACCCCGGGCCTGGAACATGGTGAGAAGTATCATGCGGCCGGCAAACGCGATGTTGAGCTCTACATCCGCACCTACAATACGCTGCTGCGCAGCTCTGGCGAGATTAATTTGAAGGCCTTGATACAGGCGCACTATAATATCGATTCAAGCCTCCATCCCGATGCACGTAAACCCTACCCGGATATGTCGGCGTTTATCTATAGCGTATTGCGCTTACCTGATGTCATTAATCAGTGCGAACTGGTGCTGTTGGGTCAGTCTGAGGAGGTTTTTCTTCAGCAAGGTTTTCATGTCAACAAGTGGCAGGCTGTAACGGCCTCCGCGCGCCGTCGTAAGTGGTTTTATAATGGCAAGAAGACGCTTGCCGCCTATGTTGCCAGCGTCAGCGATACAGATGACATTGTTCCCGTACTGGTGGCTTTCCAGATCGAATGGAACAAAATGTATTATCTGCTGAAGGAAGATCCCACTACGATGCAGCTTTTGGAGACCCAGGTGGATCCGGGGTCGCCGGTGTTTGCTGAGATCAGCAAGGTTTTGCGTCAGCGGCTGCATATCGCGGAGGATGACTGGCAACGCCTGCAGGTCATCTGGGGCGACCATCTGTGGGAGAAATTACACGAGATCGGCTCTCAGAAGAAGAGCTTTAATCTGCGCATGCTGGGCGGCTCACACGTTGGATATGTGAAGGCCACGCGCAAGTGGTGGGCGCCGGTGCGCAGTTTGCTGGATACCCTGGGGCAGCCGGATCGCCCGGTCTACTTCGTTTCCAGCAACACCCATAGCCTGATCAATCTGCTCTCGGGCTTCTCGTTGCGCAACGAGAAGGCGTTGATCGAGTTCGCACGCAGCGGCGCGGACCCGTACCTGGCTGAGGAGTGCGCGAAGATTCAAGAGGGGACCGTGCCGGGCAACTGGCAGAATTTCCTGTATTTTGCGACTCGTGAGTGGTTGAAAACTTCGGCTGGTCGCGAGGCTGCTCGTGCACGCCTGCAGGAGGCGCAGGATCGTGGTATCTGGCATGTGGGTGCTCGCCATGGGTTGGAGATCGATGCTCAGGTCTTTGAATTGTCCAAACTTATTCCCTCCGAGATTGATCCTCGTAGCCGCATGTCTGGCATGGATGTCCTGAAGAAGAGCGACGCGATCATTCTCAATATCGATTATCCTCTAGGTATGGCCGCTTATCGGATGATGCGTGAGATTATGGAGAATCTCTCCCAGATCTGCGGTATCTATGTGCTGGGCAAGGCGGCAACCCTTAACGGCAGCATCGGTGATGTGATGATCTCTAACGTCATTATGGATGAGCACAGCCAGAATACCTACTGGTTCGATAATACGTTCCGCGCCAACGAGGTTCAGCCTTACCTGATTTATGGTTCCGTGCTGGACAATCAGAAGGCCGTGTCCGCCAAAGGGACCTATCTGCAGAATCGCCAGTACCTGGACTTCTACTACCAGTCCAACTATACCGTCGTTGAGATGGAGGGTGGACCTTACCTGAACGCGATCTACGAAGATCAGTATCTGACCCGCTATCCCACCGATGATAATATCAATCTGCTCAGCCTGCCCTATGAACTGGGCATCCTGCACTATGCCTCAGATACTCCGTACACACGCGGCAAGAACCTTGGAGCTGGTAGCCTGTCCTATTTTGGTATGGACTCTACCTATGCCGGTACGGTCGCCATTGTGCGGCGCATCTTTGCCAATGAGATCGCGGCCATTCAACGCCGCCTGACTCATCCCCTGGATGAAGCTCTGGCCCCCCTCCCGGATGAGGGTGTGCCGGCCGCAGAACAGGCAGATAAAAAGACCAGGGCCGTGTAACCCCATCAATGTTCATGTGAGTTGGTGCAGCAGGGACGTGTAACCCATCAATGTTCATATGAGTTGGTGCAGCAGGGACGTGTAACCCATCAATGTTCATATGAGTTGGTGCAGCAGGGACGTGTAACCCATCAATGTTCATATGAGTTGGTGCAGCAGGGACGTGTAACCCATCAATGTTCATATGAGTTGGTGCAGCAGGGGCGCATTCGCGCCCCTGCTGCACCAACTCACAAAATCAGTGCGGCCGCGTAGCGGCCGCCTGTGCGGGGGCGCGCACATATCCCCATGAAGAAAATAAGACAGGAGGTCTTTGCATGCTTCAAATCTTGTTGTTTGACATAGATGGCGTTCTGGCCAACGGCGAAGCATTTTCCAGGCACCTCGAACGAGATTATGGCATCTCCCCCGCGATGACTGCCCCCTTTTTCCAGGAAAAATTTCTGGCCTGCCTGACTGGTTCGGCCGATCTGAAAACAGAGATCGCACCCTACCTTCAGCAATGGGGCTGGACTCAATCGGTGGATGCCCTGCTCGATTACTGGTTTACCTGTGAGCACGTCATCGATGCTCCGCTGGTGGCCTTTATCCAGCAATTGCGCCAGCGAGGCATCCGCTGCTACCTGGCCACCCAGCAGGAAAAATACCGCACGGCGTACATCCTGGAAAAGATGGGATTTGCGCGCGACTTCGATGGCATGTTCTCTTCCGCTGACCTCGGCGTCTTGAAAAGGGATGTCGCCTTCTTCCAGCGTATTCTGGATGTTCTCCCCACCATCGATCCATCGAATGTTCTTTTCTGGGATGATACCCCTCTCAACGTAGAAGTAGCCCGCCAGGCTGGCATCCAGGCCGAAATCTATACGGATTTCCCCCATTTCCAGCAGACTATCCAGGCTTACGGCCTGTAAATATACCTCTGATTTCGTGCCTGTGAAACATATGGATATATCATGTGGGGTTGATGTGCTGGTTGCGCCATGGCGCAACCAGCACATCAACCCCACATGATAGCAGGGCGGTCGCCCGTGCGCGGGCACTACGCCCGATTAATAATCGGTTCGATCTCCTCCCATTCGACACTGGTCTGACGCCCCGCATCAAACTCTTGCATGAGCCAGGCGTAAGCTTTCTGTATCTGGGCATCGTCTTTAGAAAGTTCGCGCCCCGTATGCTGTCGCACCAGGAAGATCAGACCCGCCAGGCCGCTTTCTTTGGTGAGGGAGACCTCCAGCGGCCTATCCAATAGCTCGGGTACGTTGAAAGGGGCGTACATCCACCAGAATTTGTTGAGTCCATCAGCATGTACGCCCGCTCTGGTGCGATGGGCGTCGCGCCCATAGAGCGGATACTTCGGTGGAACCGGCTCGTTCATCTCATCATACAGCCGCACCAGCTCATTTAGAGCCGGGAAGCATGGTTGCTGCTTCTGATAGTATCCCATGCCGATCAGATGCAGCAGGATGGCCTCCAGGGGCGCGTTGCCGGTTCTTTCACCTTTGCCCAGTGAGGTGCCATTGATGACGCTGCAGCCAGTTCGCACAGCCGCCAGGCAGTTGGCGACGACGAGCCATGTGTCGTTGTGGGGATGAAATTCGAGGTCGCTGGACTGTAGGCCCAGCCTGTGCATCTCCTGAAAGATCCGAGGTATGCTGCGTGGCAACGCCACATCTTCGAACGGCAGACCCAGTCCCATGGTGTCGCAGACGCGAAACTTCGGACGTAGTTCGGGTCCGTAGGATGCGCTGATCTCCTGCACGTTCTGAATAAAAGGGCGCATGAAATCCATTGAGGCACGCGTGGCATCCTCCAGATGAAGCCTGGGACGAATGCCAGCGTCCAGCGTCATCTTTACCGCGTCCAGGTAGGTCTGCGCGGCCTGGTTGCGGCCGCCAGGCTTGAATTTGTGGAATGTATGGTAATCCGAGGCTGAGGCCAGCATCCCCGTCTCGCGGATACCCAGGCTTTGAATCAGCACAACATCTTTAGCGGTTGCTCGTATCCATGTTGTTGGCTCTATAGGAGCGCCACCCCGATAGCGTTCAAGCGCGCCCTCCAGCGCTGTCCGGTCCGAGGTACGATAAACAAAGAACTCCGCCTGCCTGATCGCTCCCGAATTTGCTGTGAAGCGGCAGAGGATATCATAGATCTTCAAACTCTGCTCAGTTGAAAGGGGAAGGCCTCCCTGCTGACCATCACGATGGGTTGTCTCGGTGGTCCAGGCATCATCGGGCAGCGTAGCAGGCCGCTCGGCCCAATCGTATGTAGGAAACGCATCGCGTGGAAAGCTCTTCAGAAAATACTCCGGCTCGTCCGGCTCAGGAATAGTGTGCATCTTCTCTCTCCTTTGATAAGCAAGCTGCATATTCAACTTTCTTTCTTCCTTCCTAATAGTTGTACGAGATTACTCGATAAAAGTCAATTGATTTTGACTCTAATCGATATTACTAGATTTATATCGATTTCCGCAGCGCGCTGATCACTATACATGAGTTTCACATGGGCAGAAGGCTAAAGCCAATGGACCTGGATTGCCTATGGTGGATTGAGGTGAACAATTAGGGCTGGGAGGTTGTGTATGTCGGGCTTTAACGCCAGATCAGGGTATCTTCATTGCCGGGGATGCGCTCGCTCCCCTCTTCGGGAGCCTGCCTCCAGGCACAGCGCACTTCCTGTTGTGCTATCAACTCCTGCAGGCAGCGATCATATTCCTGGACGGTGAACTGCCCGAAGTTGTCGAGGATAAGCTGTTGGCGTAGATCGGGCCAGCGGCGGATGCGCGTAGCGACCCCCTGTCGCTGAATCTGTTCGCGCAGCTGCCGCAGCGCCTCGTCCAGGCGCTTTTGATCTTGCTGTGCGAACCAGTCCTCGCTCAGGACGCCCTGGTAGCTCTGTCGATAGGTGCGACGGCGGTACTGGCAGAGTGCGTCGTTCATGATCAGCAGGCCGTCAGAACGCCGGGTAGCGTAGATCAGGGTGTAGGGAAGGGAGGTGACGCTGGCGGGACCGTTCTGGACGGGCAGATCAATACTCTGGGGTGACCACTGGAAGTGCCTGCGCATCGATGTAATAAACATGCGTGCGAAGCCCTGTATATCCACTTTCTCTTTGGCGTTCAGCGTTTTCCAGCGGTCGCTGCGCAGCAGAGCGGTCAGTGCATTGGCCTGCGCTGTATGTGTGGTCGCCGAACGCAGATGATGCTCGATCTGTTTATGCGCCAGTAAGAAGCACAATTCGGTTGGTCCGGTCCGCTTATATAGGGGAGCCAGGTCATCATAGCTGAACGTGGTTGGACCCAGTGGATCGAGCAGAAAGATGGTCGGCGATTGTTCGATCTCCCTGAGCAGGCAACTGGCGGCGTCCAGCCAGCTGGTCGCAATGATGCCGCTCTCCTTGCTCAAGGTGGGGCTGTCGTCATTGCTCTGCTTACTTTCGCGCAAGCGGCGTGTGCTGCTGCCAGCACTGAGGAGCAGGGTGTGCAAGGCGATGGGACAGTCCTCCTGGGCCAGTGCCTGCGTCAGCATGGCTCCGGGTTGTAGCGCTGCTGGCAAAGCCATGTCCGCGTTTTTTTTTCGGCCCTTTCCATTCCTGGAGGGTGAATGAACCTGCTCATCCGGTACGCGCAGACTTTTCGCTGTATATCCCCCCAGCGCATCAATCCAGTAGCAGTGGCGGAAGATGCGACTGGCCCCCAGCGAGCGGCAGTAGGCGGCCCCGAAGTCCTCCAGCAGCCAGCTTCGCAGCAACGACAAAGCGGCGCGATCCGAAAGGCGGCGCGCGCCACGTATGGCCGCTATATGACCGTTTTCAGTTGCGCCTGTTAGTGTTTGATCGTGTTCGTCTGTGTTCGTCCATAGGTTCATCTTGTGCGTATTCTACCACAAAGATACCCATCATTTCGCTACCATCGCGCTTATAATTTTTGTAACTTGACAAATTCAAAAACCTATGATAAGTTACTATCAAAATAAAAGTAACTATGCTGCAATGGTTTAGGAATAAACAGAACACAATTATTGTAATTACTATTGTAACTAATAGTGGAGTGGAGCTCCACAGGAGAAATGAAATGGAAAATCATGTTTTAGGCATTCATCATGTGACGGCGATCACTGATGATCCACAGCGCAACGTCGATTTTTACGCGGGCATTTTAGGTTTGCGTTTTGTTAAGAAGACGGTTAATTTTGACGCTCCTGATACCTATCACTTTTATTATGGTGATGATATCGGGCGTCCAGGTACCATCCTGACGTTCTTTTCCTGGCCTGGCTACCCTAAAGGCCGCCCTGGGACCGGCGAGGTGTCGGCGATCGCGTTCTCTATTCCTGAGTCCGCGCTGACGTACTGGCAGGATCGCCTGTCGCGCAACGGTGTGACGGTCAATGGCCCTATTCCACGCTTTGATGACCAGGTGTTGCTGTTCAGCGATCCCGATGGTTTGCCACTGGAACTGGTGGCGCATCGCGGAGCCGATCAGGGTTCCGTCTGGACCGAAGGACCGGTTCCCGCTGAATATGCTACTCGTGGCTTCCATAGTGTTACCCTGTCGGTAGCTTACACGGAAGCGACTACAAAGGTGCTGACCGATGTGCTGGGCTTCCATCCGGTGGCGCAGCTGGGCAACCGCTTCCGCTACACGGTGGGTGACTCGGGCATGGCTACCCTGGTGGATGTGCTGGCGCTACCGAATGGCCGCCGCGGCATGGGGGCGGTCGGCTCCGTCCATCACGTGGCCTGGCGCACAGCGACCGATGAGTACCAGGCGGCGTGGCGGCAGAAGATCGGCGAGGCGGGATTGAATGTGACGCCGATTCTGGATCGCAATTACTTCCATTCGATCTACTTCCGCGAGCCAAGTGGTGTATTGTTTGAGATCGCTACCGATCAACCTGGATTCCCGGTCGATGAGGATCCATCTGAATTAGGGACCCACTTGAAATTGCCTGAATGGCTGGAGCCGCGCCGGGCTGAATTGGAGCATGCATTGCCAGCTATCACACTTCCAACCAGTGAACAGGGTAAATAGTTATGTCTACCAATGAGAAAAATATTACCGGCCAGGAGCTGGTTGGCTATGTCCATCGTTTTATCGCTGCTTCGGGATCGGTTGCTGATCAGCAGCCGACGCCTACCCTGTTATTGCTACACGGCACTGGCGGTACCGAGGAGGATCTGCTGAGTCTGGGGAATATGCTGTTCCCGGGCGCGGCCATGCTGAGTCCGCGTGGCAACGTGTTGGAGGATGGCATGTCACGCTTTTTCCGCCGCCTGGCGGAAGGTGTCTTTGACCTGGATGACTTACACCGGCGGACGGGAGAGCTTACGGCCTTCGTGCGTGCCGCCGCCGAAACCTACCACTTTGATCCTTCTAATGTCATCGCGGTTGGTTATTCGAATGGCGCTAATATCGCCGCCAGTATGCTGTTAAGCTCACCTGGCGTGCTGCGTGGAGCTATCCTGCTGCGCCCAATGGTGCCTTTCATTCCGGATCAGTTACCTGATCTTTCCGGCACCTCCGTTTTCGTGAGCGCCGGACGCATGGATCCCATTGTGCCGCAGGCCCAGACGGAGCAATTGATCCAACTGCTGCAACAGGCTGGCGCCAGCGTGCACGCGAACTGGCTCAACGGCGGCCATGGCATCGGCCTCGAAGACGTTCGCGCGGCCCGCTCCTGGCTTGTCACCAATCTCTGACACCCTTCTAAGAAAGCAGATAAAAAAGAAGCGCTGGATGAGCTTTTAAGCTCATCCAGCGCTTCTTTTTTATCTCCAGACTTTGGCCTGGCTGAAGATGACGTTGGTGGCGGTATTGGTGGGTGAGTCGACCCCGGTGTCGTTTCCCCCCGTGGCCAGAACGCCGATATGACCGCTGGTAAATGGCGCGCTGATCTGGTCAGTGATGGTACTGACCTTCTGCTGATTGACGAACAGTGTAAAGGTATCACCATTGGCGACGACGGCCAGAGTGTTTTTGATGTTGAGGCCCGACTTAAATGAAGTCAGCGCTGGTTTTCCCAGCTTATAGCCATCTATAGGATTGGCGCAGCCAGCGGCGGCGGTACATTTTTGCAGCGTGTAGTTGCCGCTGGCATAGATTTCGAAAAAGTAGTATTCCTTTGTGCTGACGTTGCCACGGAAAACGATCCCCGCACCGCTAAAGCGCTGGCCGATCGCAACGAATTTCATATCCACCTGGTACGTGAAGTTGCTATACGTGTCCTTGTTTTCGAAACACATCGTTGGCTCTAGCGCGGGCGCTATTATCCTGTAACCTTGATTCGTGAATGCGCACGTGCCAGCGGTGATGGCGGTTGAGTCTGCCCCCTCCTGCCAGGTATGGTGGTTGCTGGTAAGGGGATCATTAAGTACCAGCGATCCGGTGCCATTTGTATCATAAGGATTGGTGGTTGCCTGCTTGATGCGTGCGGTCTGTGTGGCTTTGGCGGCCGCCGCGCTCTGGCCACCATTAGTGGTTGACGGGGCCTCTGTGGCATTTTGCTGCTGCGTATCCTGTTGCACTACACTATTGCTCGCGAATAGCGAGATACCCACACCTCCAAGGATGATGAGGAGCGCGACGAGAATGATTACCAGCCTGTTCTGCGGCGATTCCCACACCGGTTTCCTGTTCGCTACTGGCTCATCGTCATCGTTCGTTTTAAAGGCAAACTTCGCCGCTATCTGCTCGTCTCGGGCCCGAGCTATCTGGTGGGCATCTCTGGTGCTCCAGGCGACGTCTGGAGGTTGTTGTTGCGCCGTAGGCCCTGCTAGCGGCGCTGAACGAGGACCTGATATTGAACCCGGAGTCTCTGGTATTTTTTCTGCCGCGTGTGAGCCGCTACTGTTCATCGATTGCTGCAGGGCAGCCATCAAGGCTGGATTGGCCTGGGAAATTGGACGCGCTCCCAGCGGAGGGACCTGCCCACGCGGCGAGCGCTCGCTTGGGAAAAGGGGAGGATCGGCCGGAAATACTGGCAGATTCTGCTGCGAAACTGGACCCGGTCCTGGAAACGTGGGGAGATTTCCCTGCGATAGCGACCGCTCTGGAACTGACCGCATGTTTGAGAATGAATTCCTGGTTCCCGAGTTGAACTGATGCGGTGTAATGGGAGGCGTGTTGGCGAAATCCGTTGGCGGCAGAGGGGGACGCAGGCGCTCAGACTGCGATATTGCCGCCGGCGCCTGTCCCAGCCCTCCGGTATATCTGGTATCGGATGCCACCGTTTCATTTGTCGAATTTCTTATAGTTTCTCCTGGCGATGCATAATTGTTTTCATTCGATGGATGGGATTGCGAATTTGCATATATGTATTTATCGGAGCTGCGACCGCTATTTCCGGTCTGAAATGGCATTTTAAACGTGTATTGCTTGCTTGATAGGCACGCCTCTTCAAGGGACAACGCGAAATCGCGTACCGTAGGAAAGCGCTTCTGTGGATCCTTTTCTAATGCGCGCATAATGACTTTTTCGATTTCGAGAGGTGTCTGGGGCGCCTTGTCCCGCATCGGTGGTGGGGGAGCCAATACCTGCTGGCTGGCGATCTCGAAGAATGAGCCATGGAATGGACAGTCGCCGGTTACCCATTCATAGGCGATGATACCGAGCGCATACTGATCGCTGGCGGGTTTGGGCTTGCCCTGTAGTTGTTCTGGCGCCATGTAGGCGGCTGTACCAGCGGTTTCGGTTGGTGAGCGCGAGTTCGAGTTGTAAGCGATCAATGCCAGCCCAAAATCACTCAGCAGCACCTCGTCATTGTGGCTGAGGAGCATATTTTCCGGCTTCACATCACGATGGATAAGTTTTTTGTCGTGCCCATATTGCAGCGCCGCCGCGGTCTGCTTTATATATGGAACCAGTGGGGCCGCGGGCAGTGGTCGACCCTGCAAGAAACGCTGGCGAAATGTTCCGTTTGGTGCATAATCCATGACCAGGAATGGGGTGTTGTCTTGAATGCCAAAGTCCAGGACGCGAATTATATAAGGATGGACCAGGTGTGCGATGGTGCGTGCCTCGTTGAGGAAGTTTTGCTTGTTATTCTCGCCCAGGCGCACCTGGAGGATTTTTATCGCTGCCTGTGTTCGCAGATGGATATGTTCAGCCAGGTAGACATCGGCAAACCCCCCCTGCCCTACCTGGCGTAATATTTTATAATTTCCCAGTTGTTGACCGGTACGGTCTTCCATTTCTATATCCTCCGGCACGTGTGCACGTAGAATTATCGTCTCATCGTAGTGTAAAAACGAATATCTGGCAATATGATGGTGTTTTCTGGCTCTATTCAGTACGTAAAGGCTATTCCCCGGCCCTCCGTTCATTCTCCCAGAATGACGTAGAGGGAGAGTTGCTGCCCCTGCACTCCGCTCCCTCCTCAAGGACGCAGAGGCTATTATTTTCAATATGATCAGCTTGCTTTCCGGCCCGGAAGTTAACATGTAAATTTAATACACATGTGTCGTTGTACTGATATAGATGGTATTTCTATGCAAAAGTAGAGTTGACAGTACTCATGATCTTCCGTACACTTCATGTATAGGGGTATGTGCCTTTTAACGTGAGGTAAGGGGGCTGCCATCTTTGAATAGAATTCATTGCCCACATTGTGATACACCATTACCGAAAAAGACGTCTGCCTATTGCGCCCTGTGTGGCGAATCATTTTTATCGCATACGGCGATCGCAGATGCTGATGAGGCGACTGAGGTGGTGATGCGCCCCAGTACGGCCCCGGTATTACGTGCTGCTCGCGTCAATATTCCAGCTGAGCAAGAAAGCACCTTGCCCGACAATGCTGTATCCGCTCAGACTCGTGAGCAGAGGACGCGTTCAAAAGTGCTGGTAGCCTCTTCCACCTATGACTCCATTACGGAGCCCACGCGCCTGCTGACCTGGCAAAAAGTTGTGGAGACTCCTGATCGTCCTGTCGCGGTATATCCTCCACGCCCCCCGTTACCTTTGCAATCATTGCCGGTGCTGCGTCACCTGCCTTATAGCTGGTTCGCGCTACCGCGTGTATTATTTGGGCCCAGATCCATCTTCTGGATCTGCCTGGTGCTGGTCTGCGTGCTGGTTGGCGGCGGCACTCTGGGAATGGTCGAGGCCTTCAAGCATAACCCTTCGGGGAATGGTCTGCTTTCGGGACCATCACTACAGGTTACTCCTACCAGTGCCGATGTGGGGGCTATTCTCTCTCTCTCCGGCAGTGGTCTGTCGCCCCGTACGCTGATCGGGCTTTTCCGGGATAATGCTATTCCGATCAGTGATACGAATAATGCGCCGGAAATCTATACCGATGCAAGTGGGACGATCAATGATACCGTCATTATTGGTTCAGATTGGGGTGGTGGGCCGCATACGATTGTCTTAGAAGATGCTCATACCCATCGCTATATCTCGACTCCTATTCAGGTGACTGGCAACATCGGGCCATTGCGCCCGGCCCACCTGCATCTGTCCGCGAATGATCTGGATTTCGCGGCCGGAGATCAGGCTACGAATACACTGAAGAAGATCTCCCTGTGGAATAGCGGGGCTGGCCAGGTGACGTGGCAGGCGACTACTACTCAGCCCTGGCTGATGTTGAGCCCACAGGGGGGAACCCTTTCCGCCAATGTGCCGCCCACGGATGTGATGGTGGCTGTGAATCGCGCGGACCTGCAGCCGGGCGAGTATACGGCCCAGGTGCTCTTTTCTTCGAGCGCGGGTGATAGTAAGCTACCGGTAAAAATGCAGGTGGTGCCGCTGCAGACAGGTCATGATCCTGTGCTACAGTTGTCGCCCGCGCTCTTATCCTTTACGGGGACGGATGGCGGCGCTAATCCAGATCCGGAGGTCATTACGGTGAGCAATCCTGGTGCCCTGCCTTTGAATTGGAAGGCCAGCTCCAATGTTCCCTGGCTGAACATTTCTGCTTCCAATACACAGGTGGCGCCTTCGGGTAGTTCGACCGCCACTGTTAAGGTTGATACGAGCTCTCTCTTGCCTGGAACGCATAGCGCCCGCATTACCTTTACCGGTACCGGATCTACGTCTGTGCTGCATAGTATTCAGAGTGTCTATGTGAGTGTGACCATCACGCCCAATTGTAGTCTGCAGGTCTCTCCTGGCATACTCGCCCTAACCAGCATCTATCAGCAGAGCGGCCGTGCCTCGCAGACAATTGCGTTGGGTCAGACCCAGAGTTGCGCGGGCCCGGTCTCGTGGAGCGCGAAGAGTAATACATCCTGGCTGTCGGTCGATCAGACGCATGGGACGACGCCGGCATCACCGACGGTGATCGCCAATCCGGCGGGCCTTGATGCGGGCAGTCATAGCGGTTCGATTACCTTTAGCTCCAGCTATGGAACCCAGGTGGTGCTGGTTAGCCTGATGGTTAATCGCCCGAATGCGCCATCGTTAAGCCTGGGATCGGCGATCCTCTCTTTTAACGCTAATGCCAGCGGTGCCAGTCCACCGGCTCAGATTCTCAGTCTGAAGAATAACGGTGGGGCTCCCCTTTCCTGGTCGGCGTCAGCGACTACGCTGGCGGGTGGTAACTGGCTGCAATTGAGCCAGACTTCTGGTCAGCTGAATGCTCATCAGTCGGGCTCTATCAGTGTGCAGGCCGCGGTGCTCAATACGATGACGCCTAATACCTATTCAGGTATCATTCGCGTCTATGTGCGCGATGCGACGGGTAAATTGTTATCACAGAATCCGCAGGTAATTCCCGTCAATTTCATGCTGGGAACCGCCTGTACATTGCAGGTTCCTATCCCGCCATTAACGTTTTATGGTGTCGCGAACCAGGTTCAGCTGAGTGGCGCTGGCAATACCAGTTCCGCGCACGCGGTGAGTATGAGCGCGGGTAGTTCCTGTACGAGTAACCTGAACTGGCGTGCCGTTCCAGCTACATCCGATGGGATGAAATGGTTACACGTAACCCCGGATAGCGGTTCGATAGCTCCTACAAAGTCAGCTACAATGCAGGTTAGCGTGACGCTGGCTGGCCTGAAGGCTGGTTCCTATTCAGGCCAGGTGACGTTGAGCGCGACCGATGATAGCCGACGAGTTGTTAGTACGCAGCATATCAATGTCTATCTGACGGTGCAACCTCCCTGTACGTTGCAGTCTCCTTCGGTCGGGGCCCTGGATTTTTCTGCTTCCGGCAGCGGTGCGCCCGCCGCGCAGAGCTTCCAGGTTGGTGTGGTTGGTATGTGCAGTGGCCCGGTAAACCTGGATGTCAGAGGAGATACCTCGACTTCGCCGAACTGGTTGATCATCTCACCTCTGCATGTCGTTCTGCATAGCGGTGAGACCGCGACGTTTACCGTGAAGCCGAGTGCGGCCAGTCTGGCGCGGGGAAAGACGTATTCGGGCTCTGTTTCCCTGTACGCCACCGAGGCCAATGGTATGCCAACTGTGGCCAGTCCGCAGTCTATGAAGGCTAGCCTGAGCCTGGCCGGTACCCCTAAACTGACGGCGGGCTTTGACTCGTCTCATGTGAATACCGTTCCCGGTAAGTCCTCTGAGATGATCGCTATCAATAATACCGGTGATGCACCCCTGGACTGGACTGCTTCTCTGCAGAGTGGTACGCCTGCGTACTTCTCGTTGTCAGCCAATGCGGGTAAGAATCTCGCGGGTGGCGCGAGCGCGAATATAGCATTGCTTGTCGATACTACCAATGCCCCCGCAGGTTCCTATACACCGAGTGTGGATATTAGCGCTACCAATAGTCTGACCGGGACAAGCGTCGGCCAGGTAACCATTACTATGACCATTGTGGTGGTTATGCCGCCCGCGATGAGCGTCGATCAGACCAATCTGTACTTTAACACCGTCGCGGGTAGCGATCCCGCTGATCAATCTGTGGCGATCAGCAATAGTGGTGGGGGAACCCTGAGCTGGACGGCGTCCACTCCTGGTCAGCCGTGGCTGAGCCTGGGATCGACTTCTGGCCTGGTCAATGCCAGTGGCGGCTCGACCCTGGTTTTCAAGGTGAGCGCTAGCGGACTGGCGCCTCAGCCTCAGCCTTATAGTGATTCTGTCACCCTGACTCCATCCGATGGACCTTCCGTGATGGTTCATGTGTATCTGACTGTCACGGCTGCGACGCCACCCCCCACGCCTACTTCGGCAGCCACGCAGGCGCCTACCCCGACACCACAGGTTATGATAACCCCTACGGCGCAGGTGGTTGTAACGCCTGCGTCAGATCCTGGTTCTGCAATGCCTTCTGGAACCGTGGTGTCGGCTCAAACCCCTATCGTTACAACGTCGACACCCGATGTGACTCCGATACAGAATAGGGGTGTTGATTCAGCCGCTGGATCGGTGCAGCAGACCGCTAAAACAGCTACGCCTCAGCATTGATACATGTATCGGTGTGTATCTAGATAAGGTGTATATCGGTGATCATACTTATGTTCTCGCCGTGGGACTGCCATGCCGGTTCAGAGAGTCCGGCCAGTTCTCGGGCGAGGGCGATCTGCTGACTGTCATGTTCCCAGTCTTCTTTGCCGTTTTCGTCCAGCTTGATAGGAGTCTCCATGAGTAGCGCGCTGTGCTGCACCCGTGGATCGCGCAGGAGCGCCTTGAGTCCTTCCTGGCCTATGATGCCTTCTCCCAGTCGGGCGTGTACATCGCGGTGGCTCCCCAGTGCCTTCTCTGTATCATTGAGGTGAATGACCTGCAGCCGTTTCAGACCAAAGGTCTCATCACACTGGTCCAAAACCTTGCGGGCCGACTCAGCGGTCGAGATGTCGTGTCCGGCACCCCATAGATGGGCGGTGTCCAGGCATACTCCCAGCCGTTGCTGGTACTGCGGTAGCTGGTTCAGTACGATGGCGAGGTGGTCAAAACTATGTCCCAGGGAGTTGCCCGCCCCCACATCGTTCTCCAGCAGCAGCATAACTTCCTCGGGCGTCTGAGATAAGATGCGGCCAATGCCCTGTACAATGCGGCCAAGGCCAGCTTCGATACCCGCGCCTCGGTGGCTGCCGGTATGAAAGATAACGTAGCGAGCCCCTAAGAGTGCTCCTCGCTGTAGGGTCCAGCTCAAGAGTGTGACGGATTTTTCCCAGACGACATCGTCGGTAGTACCAAGGTTGATGAGATAAGGCGCGTGCAGCACGATTGGATCGAGCTGACAGGCGCGGGCCGCCTCCGCAAATGTGGCGCAGAGCTGTGGATCGTCGGCGGGCGGACGCCACGCGGTCGGGTTGCTGGCGAAAATCTGGATGGCTTCGCAACCAATCTGCCGAGCCGTCTGGGCAGCTTTAACCATTTTTGAGTTGGTGGGCATGTGGCGGCCGATACGCATAGTTTTTTGTTCCTTATCCTCTGCTTTATTGGGGTGTATGGGTTGCCGTGTCCGGGTTATCCGGGTGATCTTCAACTGGCCTGGATAGCGTGACGCCGGGCAATTCGGCCAGTGATGTCAGGCCGAATTGTTGCAAGAAATCGGCCGTTGTGGCAAAGAGGGCGGGACGGCCTACTATTGGTGCCCGTCCCACTTCTTCTACCAGGCCATGCTGCAGCAGACTCATCAAGGCCCGGTCGCTGTTGACGCCGCGAATGGCTTCAATCTGGTTGCGCGTTAAGGGTTGTCGATAGGCGACCACTGAGAGCGTCTCTAACGCCGCTGAAGTCAGCCTGGCGGTCATCGGAAGACCCAGTAGCGCGGCCACGTAGCGCGCGTTCTCTGGAGCCGTTACAAGCTGAATCTGTTCACCCAGCAATTGCAGGCGTATGCCCCGCTCTTGCTGGCGCAGATCCTGTTCCAGCACCTCTAGCGCGGCTCCTAGTTGCTCCTCGTTTACCATCAGCAGCTTGCGTAGCTCGCCTCGTTCTAAAGGACGTCCCGCCACGAAAAGCAGGCTTTCAATGGCTGCGGCCCGCTCTTTATTCATCTGCTCCCGTCCACCCTGATCATCTAATATCTTCTGCTCCATTGTAGAGAAGAGTATACCATAACCATGGACCCCTGTGTGAAAAAATCACTGTTGGCACGTTACTTATCTATACTTTTATAATATGTCTGAAAGCCATAGTTTCGCGCCTATGGCGCTCAATTTGTTTTAGGCGTTAGTGGGTGCAACACCCTTATGACGCATATCAATTTTAGGAGTTGGTGCAACACCCTTATGACGCATATCAATTTTAGGAGTTGGTGCAACACCATGGGTGGGTGCATTCGCACCCACCCATGGTGTTGCACCAACTCCTAAAAAACAGGGCGGCTGCGCAAGCAGCCAGCCGCCCGAGCGGGGGCTATCACGTACCCCAATAAGACGAAAGTCCAACACTTTGTTGATGAAATAGCGAAAGTAGGTCACTATTTATGACATCACACCCATCCTCACAGAACGACATCTTTGCTAATTATGGATGGCATGAAAAACAAAATTTGCTTTATCGTATTACCGCAGATCGTTGTGATTATATTGAGTCGCGCATCGATCGCGTCTTTGGTCGCCACGCGCTGGCTCAGCAAGAGATTCTTGAGGTGGGATGTGGGGGCGGCTTGATCTGCCGTGAGCTGGCGCGTCGGGGCGCTGTCGCGACTGGCATCGATCCATCTGAGGGAGCACTATCCGATGCACGGCGCTATGTGCTGCAAGGACACCTGGGGCAGAACGTTTCATTCGATCAGGGCTATGCCGAGTCGTTGCCCTATGCCGATGGCAGTTTTTCGGTGATTGTGTGCCTGGATGTACTGGAGCATGTGCGCGATCTGCAGGCAACGATCCATGAAATCGCGCGCGTGCTGGCCCCGGGCGGTATCTTTATCTTTGATACCATTAATCGAACGCTGCTGGCACGGCTGGCCTTGATCCAGATTGGTGAGCGTTTCTTTAGGAAGCAAGGTCTGGTGCCAGGATTACATCGGTATGAGGCGTTTATCAAGCCAGCGGAGCTCCGGTCCCTGCTGGGCCGCGAAGCGCTGCAGATTCAGGAGCTGACCGGCTTTATGCCAAAGTTGATTGAGGGACGCATGACCCTTGCCCCGGGCTGGTTTAAGGGCGTTTCTTATATCGGTTATGCCACAAAAGGGAGATAGGAACGGACATACCTGGCTGGTCGCTGCGCTTATTCCTGCCAGAACTGCTGATCTTCTTTTGACATTGTGCTGCGCGATATCGCTTCGGCAAAGCTCTGCTTTTTGGGACCCTGCTGTGCCTGGCTCGCCGCTTCGCGAGTCTGGCGGCGGTTCAGGGTTACTGCTGGCTGACTGCCATTGAGGGCGTTGCTGAATTGATCGATGCTGACCTGAAAAAACTGGGCCAGCTTCTCCAACTGGCGCTGGCTCAGGCTGACTAACTCGATGGCGCCGTTCTCGAATTTGTTCCAGACGTCAACGCTCAGGCGTAGTCCTCTGGCGGTTGCTACTTTGTTCAGGTTGCGGCTCTTACGCAGCTCGGTCAGGCTGGCGAAGGCGTTCTGCGACTCGAAGACGCGCTCAAACGCGCTGGTCAGGGCACGCCTGGTTAATGGCAGCAGGCTGGCGTTTTGATCGACCGCTTCGTTGCCGCCAGTTGCCTGGTAGCCAGCAATAAAGTCGATCAGCTCATCTTGATAAGCTGGATACTCCTGGAGGATCCGTACCTGTGCCTGGGTATCGCCCGCTTCTTTAGCCGCGATCCAGGCCATTTTAAGTTGTCTCAATTCGGGAGTGTTCATCTGAAGTACTCCTTTCCGTTCCCTTTTGCTTGGTATTACGATTGTTGCTGCAGCGCTGATTTATATGCTGGCTGGTGTTGTTCTCTTATCACACATTCGCGTAGATAGCTACGCGCCCGCTCGTAACGCAGGCGAACCGTGCGCTCCGTCTTTTTACACACTTCCGCGATATCGTCCCACTTGAGCCCCTCGATGGCCCGCAGCGTCATGATCTTGCGATCAAGTGGATCCCGCAGGTAGGTCAGGATGCGCTGGCTTTCGTCCTCGGCGTGCATTTCTTCATACTGATCGCGTGGGTCTGCTACATCCGAGGTCGACTGATTTTCATCGTCGGCCGGAGCCGGTTGTAGCGTCTCCACCAGTGCGCGCGGCACATGCTGCGGCCGACCGGTGGGTCGGCCCTCGGCGTCGCGTCGATAGCCAAGTCCCTCTTGACGAAGAACGCGGTTAAATTCATCGACGCATAGGCAGCGCAGATAGTGAATAAAATTCTGTGTGATAAATATTTCTCCTGGATCTTGCGCTTCGCGTAACAGGTGCTCACCCATGTTCGCGATCGCTTCTTCCCGTAATTCTGGACGGTGTCGCAAGCCCTGCGTGTGGCGCTGAAAGGCCGGCGCGGCGCGTTGCAGCAGCACCTCGCAGAGGAAACGTACTCCAGCATCGTTGCCCGCAGTCTTTTGTGCTCGAATGTTTAGAACAAGCTCACTTTCACCGATCTCATAGCGTCCCTCTGCCGTGCGACGGTGTAAGCGCTCGTTAAGTGTATGATCACTCAGGTCGATCATTCAGTCCCCCAAAAGTAGTACTACGGTGGTTCGCTTTTGTGGCTTCTACCAACTCTATTCTTCTACACTCGCTAAAAGCGGAAATTTTTATGGGCACTCTCGAAAATGTGTGTATAATGTGCATGTGATGCCGCACCGCAGCATCACATGCACATTATACACACATTATTTATTCAAGGGGAGAGGAAGGGATTTGGGGACACCCCAATCCCCGGCAGGAGGGGCTCGTGGCCCCTCCTGCACCTCCCTGCTTTATGATGGGGTTAGATGGTGTCGAACAGGCTGCTGACGGATTCTCCGTTGTGGTTGCGGCGGATCGTTTCGGCGATCAGGGGGGCCAGCGAGAGAACGGTCATGTTGGGGAGGCGCTTTTCGACAGGTATGGGTACCGTGTTGGTGGTGACGATCTCTTCGATGTCGGGCTGGCTCTTGAGGCGCTCGATGGCTTTACCAGTGAAGAGACCATGGGTGCAGGCGACGAAGATACGGCCGACGCCGCGCTCGCGTACGTGCTGCAGGATCTCGACGATGGTTCCACCATTGGCGATCTCGTCGTCAATGATGATGACGTCTTTCCCGCTTACGTCACCGACGATGCTATCGATAACGACCTTGTCGTCACTGATCCTTTTCTTGCTGCCTGCTGCGACCGGCATGTTGAGGAGACGCGAGAAGTACGTCGCCGACTTGGCGTTGCCGAGGTCGGGCGAGACGACGATGCCGTTGGTCAGGTTGTAGGAACGGAAGTGCTGGGCTAGCACATTGAGCGCGTTTAAGTGGTCGGTGGGAACGCTGAAAAAGCCGTGCACCTGCGGCGCGTGCAGGGCTACCGTAATGATGCGATTGGCTCCGGCGGTCTGCAGCAGATCCGCTACCAGGCGGCCCGCGATCGAGATACGGGGCGCGTCCTTTTTGTCCGAGCGCGCGTAAGCATAGTATGGGATGACCGCTGTCAGGCGGGCTGCGGAGGCACCACGGGCCGCGTCCAGCATGAATAACAACTCCATCAGGTTTTCTTGAACCGGAGTTACCAGGGGTTGGACCAGGTAGACATCACTCTCGCGGCAGTTTTCATTCATTTGAACATAAAGACAGTCATTGCTGAAATGTTGAATGTGGGTTGGCGAGAGCTGCAGGCCCAGATATTCACTGATCTCCCGGGCCAGTTCTTGATGAGCGCTGCCACTGAAAATAGTAATGTCACGCATAAATTTTTTATCCTTATATTCCTACCTGAAGGTATATCATTCAAACATATGCGCTGCCTGGCGGAATGAGGTCAGCAGGGCATAAAGTAGGGGAAGAAAAGGCAATCCTTCTCTTCTCAAATTATTGCTGTGATTTCACATGTACTATTTTGACACCTCTATGATTGTAGCGTCAAGGTGGGGTGCCGCAAAGTCCCCTATTCTTTTTGCTCTAAGGAGGAGGTGCCGCAAAGTCTTTCTTAAGGGGTGCAGGAGGGCTGGCCGCCCTCCTGCACCTCCCGCCTGGGGTGCGCCAGAGCAGAGCGCTATAGTAGCAGCATTGCATCTCCAAAGCTGAAGAAGCGATAGCGCTCTTTAATGGCTTCCTGATAGGCCTGTTCCATCAGTTCTTTCCCCATGAAGGCGCTGACCAGCAGCAGTAAGGTTGAGCGGGGTAGATGAAAGTTGGTGATCATGGCGTCCACGGCCCTGAAGGGGGTGCCGGGTGTAATAAAGAGGCTGGTGCTGCCTTTGTAAGGTGCGATCTCGCCGTCGTATATGCTGGCGACGCTCTCAAGTACGCGTACCGAGGTGGTACCCACGGCGACAACTCGACCACCGGCCTGTCTGGTTTCGTTGATCAGGACCGCTGTCTCGGCGTCGAGCTCGATCTCTTCGCTGTGCATTTTGTGTTCGCTGACGTTTTCGTGCTCTACCGGTCGGAACGTGTCTAATCCTACGTGCAGCGTGACAAAACCGGTGCGTACACCCTGCTGGCGCAGGTGATCCAATAGCTCCGGCGTGAAGTGCAGGCCAGCTGTCGGAGCGGCCGCCGAGCCCTGGATACGCGCGTAGACCGTCTGATAGCGCTCTTGATCCTCCAGCGTTTCATGAATATAGGGAGGTAGAGGCATGCGACCGATCTCATCGATGCGCTGGCGTACGCTGAGAAGTTGATAGGGATCATCGCTATTGGCCTGCTGGTCGGGGACCGTGAAGTGCACGATGCGCCCACCAGCTTCGGTGCGCTGCTGAATCTCACCAATCAGGCGGGGAGGCTGGTCCTGAGGTCCAAAATGGATGATCGCCCCTTCACGCAGCCGCCGTCCTGGCCTCACCAGGGCTTCCCAGTGATCAGGACCCAGTTCATTACGCTCGGTCAGCAGCAGGACCTCGGCGGAACCGTTTGTCTGTGGCCGGTAGCCCAGCAGGCGCGCTGGGATGACGCGGCTCTGGTTGGCGATCAGTAGATCGCCAGGCCGCAAAAACTCGCCCAGATCTCGAAAATGTCGATGCGTAAATGTTTTATCTTCGCGCCGTACAACGAGGAGCCGCGAAGCGTCTCGCGGCTCAATCGGGGTCTGCGCGATTAATTCTATTGGTAGATCGTAATCAAAATCACTTATCTTCAGGTTGTTGTCCACAGCGTCTGTCCACTTTCTCCGCCCGGTGCTGCCAGGCCTAGATGCTGATACGCGGCCCGCATGGCGATACGGCCGCGTGGTGTGCGTGCGATGAATCCTAACTGTAGCAGATAGGGCTCATAGACATCCTCGATCGTCTCTGAATCCTCGCTGGTGCTTGCCGCCAGCGTATCCAATCCCACAGGCCCACCATTGAACTTGTTGATGATGGTCAATAGCATGTTGCGGTCGGTCTGGTCCAGGCCGATCTCATCTACTTCCATCGCGTCCAGTGCCGCTTTGGCGACCTCGCGCGTAATCACGCCATCGGCTTTGACCTGCGCATAGTCGCGCACGCGCTTGAGCAGGCGGTTAACGATACGTGGGGTACCTCGTGCGCGGCTGGCGATCTCTTCAATGCCGTCCATTTCGGCGGCCACCTTCAGGATGCGTGCCGAACGTGCCACGATCAGCTTGAGCGACTCCTGATCATAATATTCCATACGATAAATGGCACCAAAGCGATCACGCAACGGAGCGGTCAGCGACCCGACGCGTGTCGTCGCGCCCACTACCGTAAAGGGAGGCAGGTTGAGGCGCAGCGATCGCGCACTGGGACCCTTACCAATCATAACATCCAGCGCAAAATCTTCCATCGCGGAATAGAGGCGCTCTTCTACCGCGCGTGCCAGGCGATGGATCTCATCGATAAACAGGATCTCACCCGGCTGCAGTGAGGTCAGGATTGAGGCCAGGTCCCCTGCATGCTCAATCGCCGGACCCGAAGTGGTACGTAGATTCACGCCCATCTCGGCGGCGATAATATTACACAGCGTCGTCTTACCCAATCCAGGTGGACCATACAGCAACACGTGATCCACCGATTCATTGCGGCGACGCGCAGCTTCCAACAAGATGCTCAGGTTTTCTTTAATCTTCTCTTGACCGACGTATTCAGACAGGTGACGAGGGCGCAGGCTGCCTTCAATCAGCTGTTCCTCTTCACTGATATTGGGTGAAACGAGGCGGTCCCCCATATATATCTCCGATATGAAACTAGTGTTCTACAACGTGTTGCTCACATTATATCATAGGTTCGGACCCTGCGCTCACCCATATGTCTGGATCTATATAAAGCGGGAGGTGCAGGAGGGCCGGCGAGGCCCTCCTGCCGGGGCGTGGGGGTGTCCCCCACAAAATTCCTTTTTCTTTAGTGGTGCCGCCGCAGGCGGCACCACTAAAGAAAGGATGCCAGGGGAGACCCCTGGACCCCCACAGGGGCTAGTCGCCCCTGTGAACCCCACCGCGCTACGCGCCAAAATTCTTTAATTTGTTTTCTAGAGTCTGGTTTTGCGTGGCCACGCGCCGCTTGCGCTTCTCGGCATAGGCCAGCAGCCGCTCTTTGATGGTGGGATCTGCGATCGCCAGCTCTTTAGCGGCGTGGATGGCCGCGTTCACCGCGCCAGCATCCCCGATGGCCATCACGGCGACTGGAGCACCTTCGGGCATCTGCACCATCGAGAGCAGGGCATCGATGCCTTTGAGCGCGCCAAGATCGCGAGGGACGCCGATCACCGGCAGATCCGCCCGCAGGTCGGCGATGTTGCCGGGTAGATGGGCCGCGCCGCCTGCGCAGGCAATGATCACCTGCACGGATGAGGGTAGATTATCGATATGTTCGACTACGGTGCGCAGATCGCGATGGACCGAGTTGATCTGCACCAGGCAGGGGATGCCGAATTCGTTGCGTAAGGTATCCACCGCCTTCATCATCAAAGGAAGATCCGAATCGCTGCCCATCGTGATCAACACCTTTGGCTCGCCTTGCGCCGCCGGGCCGACCCCTTCGGGCGAGACCAGGACGCCATGCTCCTGGCTGAGCGCGGCGCGTATCTGTTGCTGATTGTCTGACATGATGTTCGCTATATCGAGAGCGTTGCCCTCGCCTCCTTCGCTTGCTTGTAGACCCTGTCCAGGTCCTCTCCGACCACGGTGATATGCCCCATTTTGCGATCGATTTTGGTTTCGCGCTTGCCATAAATATGTGGGAAGACATGCTCGTGATCATAGTCACGGGACCACTGTACGTCGGCGGGTCCGTTGCGCTCTCCCAGGATGTTTTCCATCACTGCCGCTGGATAGAGCATCGTCGTGGGGGTCAGTGAGAGGTTGGTGATGGCGCGCAGGTGCTGCTCAAACTGGGATGTCTGGCACGCTTCAATGGTGTAGTGGCCCGAATTATGCGGGCGTGGGGCGATCTCATTCAGCCATAGTTTGCCCTGCTTATCTAGAAACATCTCGACTCCGAAGATGCCGATCCCTTCCAGTCGATCAATGCTCTCGCTGGCCATCTTCCGCGCCTCGGCCTGCACTTCGTCCGGTATCTGAGCAGGCGCCAGCACCGTCAGACAGATGTCGCGCTCGTGGATCATCTCGACAACCGGGAAGGAGGCGCTCTCCCCACGTTCGTTGCGGGCAATCATAATGCCGAGTTCTTTATCCAGGTCGATGCACTTCTCCACGTAGAGCTCGCGATCGCCCAGCTTCGTGCGTGCGCTCTCGATGTCCTCAGGACCATTGACGCGGGCGTTGCCACGTCCATCGTAGGCATCTTTCTTCGCCTTCAGGACCAGTGGATAGCCCCATTCACGGGCCGCTTGCTCGATATCGTTCCGTGAAGAGACCGAGCGGTAGGGCGCCACCGCGATGCCGTGTCGCGCTAGAAATTCCTTCTGCTCAAATTTATTCTGGATAATCGCCAGCAATTCCGGCGAAGGATAGATCTTTACGCCCTCAGCTTGCAGATCTTGCAACGCCTGCGTATTGATATGCTCGATTTCATAAGTCAGAATATCCGCACGATCCGCCAGCTGCTTTAGTGCCACCGGATCCTTTAAACTGCCCACGATCTGTTTCGCTACCACCGATGCCGGACATGCAGGCGTCGGGTCCAGAACTACCACTGAAGCAAAACCCAGCTTACGGGCCGCTTCACTGATCATCAAACCTAATTGGCCACCCCCGATAATACCAATCCGGGTGCGAGCAATAATTGCTGCTTCCTGAGAATGTTCTGTATTCACTGATCGGCTCTCCTTTGTATCACGCTGATTTATTGTAAACATGAGCCCGTGTCACTGTCAAACGGAAATTATAAACAAATCTTAAAGAAAATTGATATTAGATCTTCGCCCATCGCACCCAAAAACACAGCGAATTCTCAAATTCGCCAAACTGATCGCTTTCAGCCTTGATTTTTGGGCGAAAATATGTTAATATTGTATATGTGTTCGAGAGAAGCCAGCAAATTGGCTTCTTTTTTTGTGCCTATTTCCTCCTCTTTCTATTTCTTTCCAACAAAGTGTCTTATCCCCCTCTAATTGAGGTACGTGAGATTCCCTGCACGGGCGTCCGCGTGCGTGACCGCATTGATGTTGTGAGTTGGAGTGACAGGCGCGCCAGCGCCTGTCACTCCAACTCACAAAAAACTTCTGAGCACCGTAGGTGCGAAAGTTTGTGCAGGTCTGGCTTGCATGCAGATTGTCTGTCCAATAAAATAAGGATGATATTATTCCATTGTTTATTTGGGGAGGAGGATGTGTATGCCACGCATTCAACCTGATGACTCGGTACAGCTGCCCGAGTATGCTACTGGTGGTAGCTCGACGATGACTACACTGTTTAAGACTATGGCGCATCGACCTGATATTATGCAGAGCTCCATGCAACTGGTGGAGGCTGCCATGCGCGGAGGTACTGTGGAGCCGCAGCTCAAGGAGCTGTTAGCCATCCGCGTCTCTCAGGTGAACTCCTGCTTCTATTGAGAGAACGCGCACACTGCCTTGGCAAGGCAGATGGGATTAGATGAGGCACTGCTTGATGCCCTCTATCATATCGATCAGCATCGACACCTGTTTACGGATCGCGAGCTGGTCGCGCTGCGTTACGCGGAAATTGTCACTACCAGTGCTCGTGATGTGGATGAAAATCTGTGGGATGAATTGCAATCCCACTTTGACGATGGCGAGATCGTCGAATTGACCACCGTCATCGGCATCTTCAACTTTTTCAACCGCTTCGCGGACGCCTTAAGACTTGACGAAGCCTGAAGCCGGGTGTTGAATATTGATAGCAATTATTGATGACCGGGCTACATTCAGGAGTAAATATAGTATGCCTACCAGTGAAGAAAAATATCAGGCACTTTTAAATGATCTACGCGAGCTGGGCGTTTACCTGCACGGACGCGGCGATAAGACGCACGCCCTTTCCCAGCAGTTCGCCGAAAACGCGAAAAAAGATGCCTCTAACCGCGAGTTTGATCTTAACCAGTCACGTATGCTGGACTATCAACACCACCTGTGGCATGAGATAGGGAATTTGGTAGATAAGCTGATCAAACAGCACGAATAAGCATGATAAAAAGTGGGGAGCCGTCGCGCGACGGCTCCCCACTTTTTATCATATCCAGAACTTATTTGCCGACGTTGAAGCGGAAGTGGGCGATATCGCCGTCTTTAATGACGTATTCTTTACCCTCAAGGCGTAGCACACCTTTCTTGGTAGCGGCGGCGAACGATCCGCATTCGATGAAGTCGTTGAAGTGTACCACCTCGGCGCGAATAAAGCCACGCTCGATGTCCGAGTGGATCTTGCCGGCCGCCTCTGGCGCTTTGGCTCCCTGTGTGACGGTCCAGGCGCGCACTTCATCTTCGCCAGCGGTCAGGAAGGTGATCAGGTTCAGCAGGCGATAGCCAACCTGAATGACGCGATCGGCGCCCAGTTTGGGCAGTCCCAGTGATTCCAGATATTCCCGCGCATCCTCTTCCGGCAACTCTGACAGCTCCGCCTCAAGACTAGCCGAGACGGCAGCGACCTCTGATCCCTCGCTCTTTGCCTGCCGGGCCACGCGCGCGATCCCCTTTAGCTCTGGGCTCAGGCTCTCATCATCGACGCTCTCTCCAGCGTTGATCTTGTCCAGCAGTTCATTGGCTTCGCCCAGCACTCCTTCGCTGACGTTGAGCACATACATGCGTGGCTTCATCGTCAACAGGAACAGCTCTTTGAGCAGAGCATGCTCCTGCTGTCCCAGTTCCAGATCCTTGACCAGCTTGAACTCCTCCAGCGCTGACTGGAAGCGGCGCAGAATCTCCAGTTCCTGCTGATACTTTTTATCGCCAGACTTGGCGGCGCGTGATGTACGCTCGATACGTCGCTCCACTGAGGCCAGATCGGTGATCATCAGCTCGGCGTTCAGGGTCTCCAGGTCGCGATACGGATCGATCGTCTCATTGATATGGGGCACATTATCGTTGGCAAAGCTGCGCAGCACGATCGCTAGCGCATCCGCATTACGAATGTGGCCCAGAAATTCGGCGCTCAACCCTTCCTTTTTATCCTTGCCCGCCTGTGATGCCTGTCCCATACCGGCCACGTCCACGAACTCAACCGTCGTCGGCGTCACCTTCTTCGGCTGAAAGATCTCGGCCAGCGGCTGCAAGCGTGCATCTGGAACTTGAACCACGCCCACATTCGCCTGCACCGTGCTGGTCGCGTACCCGCTGATCGGCGCCCCCGCCTGTGTCAGAGCGTTAAACAAACTCGTCTTACCACTCTGTGGCAAGCCAATAATTCCTATTGTCAGGGCCATAATGTTCTCTTCCCTCTCCTCAATAATCTATCAAATAGCGATAATCTATCATCTATAACTGGCACATATTGTATCCCAACCCGCAACTCGTCTCCCCGCTTCTCAGCCGGAGATGCAGGAGGGCGGCGAACCCTCCTGCCGGAGTGCAGGGAGAGCATGTCGGGAGCATACTCAAAGTCCCCCATTGGCGTCAACTTAAGGAGTGCAGGGCGAGCATGCCGTGGGCATACTAAACTCCCTGCCGGGGTATGGGCGAGCATGCTTCCAACCCGCTCAAGTCCTCGCCTACCCTCTGTGCTCGCAAAGCGGAGGTGCAGGAGGGCGGCTAGCCCTCCTGCCGGGGTTGCAGGGGTGTCCCCTGCCTATCTCCTCATAATTTGGTGCCACCGCAGGCGGCACCAAATCATGGAAAAAGTCCTGGACCACATTATAGCTGACTTGACGCAGTCAAAGCCAGACACTACAATATCTGTTGACATACAACACTTTCCATATATATTTAGGAGGAGTCCCTTAATGCCATTGTTCGAGTATTACTGCGCAGATTGCAAATCCAGATTTGAGCTCCTCGTCAGCCACAAGCATGCTGATGACGTTGTTTGTACGAAATGCCATAGCGAAAAAGTTCGTCGGCTGCTCTCAGTTTTCGCGGCCCCCCGTGGGGCGGGCGAAGATTATTCATTTGACGATGCACCCGCGACAGGCGGCTGTGGCTGTGGTGGCGGCTCCTGTGGTTGTCACTGATCTCCTCTTTATCGGATATCGACAATGACAGGTCCCTTGTTTTTCTATCAACTTTCCTAAGACGAAATCAGGTTTGTCTTTATGTTATTCAACAAAGTGAGCTACCGACGCGGCATCATTGAAGGGGTTATTATCTATGCCATCGGTAGGCTCGGAGCGCTAATTACCCCCGCTGTCTTTCCCGATTGGATGTTTGTCGCGGTCCCCTTACTGTTTTTAGTGTTCCAGTATATTCTACCACCAGTGTGGGCGGCGCGCCGCATGACCTCAACGAAGCGAGAGCGACTCAGCAAGCGTTTCTGGCTCCTGGGACCACGTATCGCCGCTATCTGCCTGGGACTGGATATCATCATTAGCCTGTGTTGTGGCTTGCCCTTAACAATGTTTGAGGTACAGCAGGGCCCCGCCTTGCTGCGACTGTTCGCGCGCGGCGCCAGCCATCTGACCCTGACCGGCTACCTGTTCTATGAACTGCGTACCGCCGTCTTTTTGTTTGTCTTTTACACAATCGCGGTCGTCTGTACGCGCCTGGCCGGTGGTGGCTTCCTGCGTTTTACTATGCCCGCGGGCGGTAATCGCGTAACATTGTAATTTTTATAGATACTCTGAGCATCCATAAGGGTTCATACTAGTATAGCTGAACCCTATCTGTTGCTGTGTAAATTCTTTTTATCTCTCCATTATAGTGTTTATTGTAGCCGGTATTATTCTACTTATCACTTTATCTGCATGTCTGATAATACCGATACGCCTTTCGCCCACATAGGCAGTTGCGCGCTCAAATAGAGACAATCACACTATTGTGATAAGTCATGTTGCTTCTCTCTGATACATTTGTTACAATGTGCCTGAAGCGGAGCTTTATGGTCTTCGGCATGGAAGAGGAAAGGTATGGTCGCATCCGGTGTCAAAAGTGTACGCAATTACGAACCAAAAAGGCGGGGTCGGCAAGACAACTTCGGCTATCAACCTGGCTACGTACCTGGCTGCCGCCGGGCGCAGGGTATTGCTGGTTGATATGGACCCGCAGGCCAACGCCTCGAGTGGGATTGGCGTGTTGAAAAATAAGCGAACACATACAATCTATGATTTGCTTGTACAAGAGAATGATGAAATTTCTATATTTGATGTGATTGTTCCAACTTCGCGTCGGGAGCTGGTGGTGGCCCCCTGTACCGTTGATCTGGCCGCGGCCGAGGTTGAACTGGTTGGCGCGATCGCTCGTGAACATCGCCTGCGCCAGATTCTGGAGCCTATTCGCGAGCGCTGCGATTACGTTATTATCGATTGTCCTCCCTCCCTTGGTCTGTTGACGGTGAACGCTCTGGTGGCCGCTGATGGTATCATTATTCCTATTCAGTGTGAATACCTGGCGCTGGAGGGGTTAAGCCAGCTCTTGAATACCGTAAATATCGTGAAGTCAAAGCTGAATTCAAAACTGTATATTGTTGGTGTGATCCTGACGATGTTTGACTCACGTACACGGCTGGCGGCCGATATTGTGCGCGAGGTACGCAGTCATTTCCCACAGGAAGTGTTTCAAACAATTATTAATCGAAATGTTCGCCTAAGTGAGGCTCCTAGCTTCGGCCAGGCGATCCTGGATTACGATCCTACTTCCCCTGGGGGCCTGGCGTATCGCGCACTTGCCGAGGAGGTAATGGCTCGTGGCTAAACCAAAATCCGGGCTGGGACGTGGTCTGGATGCGTTAATCTCTGGCGCTTCCGATGTGATGTCCGCCCAACAACCGGCTAGAGTTCCTGCCGATACTCTGCCTCTGGTTCCTATTGATAGCATTATCCCCAATCCGCGTCAGCCACGGCGCACGTTCCGTGATGACGATCCCCTGTTATTTGAGTTGCGAGACTCCATTAAAGAGCATGGTTTGATTCAGCCGATCGTGGTGACGCGGCTGGACGGAGCCAATAAGGCGCAGTCAGCCCAGGCCGAAAATGATTGGTTTGGCTCTTCCTCTTCCTCTGCAGTTACTGCTGCCCCCGTGGTGCAGTATCAGATCATCGCTGGTGAGCGTCGCTGGCGCGCGTCCAAACTGGCTGGATTGACCAGCGTTCCGGTGGTCATCAAGGATGTTTCCCCCCTGGAGATGCTTGAACTGGCCCTGATTGAAAATATTCAGCGCTCAGATCTCAATCCCATTGAAGAGGCTCTGGCCTACCAGGCGCTGGTACAGGAGTTCGGTCTGACTCAGGAGTCGGTAGCGCGCCAGGTGGGTAAGGACCGGGTGACGGTTACCAACGCGTTGCGCTTGTTGCAGCTTGCTCCACGCGTTCGTGAGATGCTGGTGAATCAGGTTGAGAACTTCACGGCCGGCCATGCGCGCGCCCTGATCAACATTGAGAGCGAAGAGGCCCAGATCCAGGCTATGGAGCAGATTATTGCTCTACGTCTGAATGTACGCCAGGCGGAAGAACTGGCGACGCGTATTAAGAACGCTGAAGATCTTGAGGGAGCTATCGAGCAGGCTAATTCCGGCCCCCTGCGCTCTCCCGAACTGACCAGTCTGGAGGAGCATTTCCGTGAGGCCTTGATGGTGAAGGTCGATCTGAAATGCAATGCCAGAGGGAAAGGCAGGCTGGTCCTCCATTTTAATAATCAGGATGAATTGGATAGTCTCTACGATCGACTGGTGAAGCCACAGGAAGATATATAACACCATAGCGGGGAGGCAATATGGCGGGGATTGAGAGTCCATTTGTGAAAGTTCGACGTCGGCTGGTTATGGCTCGTATCGAGTTTATGAGCCAGTTGGCCGCGTTTCAGCCAGAGGATTTGTCCCGCTCCCTGACTGCCGAGGGTGAGTCTCCCCTGTTGATTGCCCATCACCTGGCTACGATAGAAGTCGTGGCCTTGCAGCAGTTGCAGCGCATTCAGTCCGAAGATAATCCCCACTTTGATACTTTGCTTCAACTCCTTCCCGTTGAGACAGAGCTGGGAGATGCCGTCCTTTCTTTAGAGTCGGTGCTGGCCGAGATGTCTGACCGTCGCTCCGAGCTCCTTTCCTATCTATCGCAGGCCCCCCTCTCCAATTGGGAGCGTCCCTTTGTTTTTGCCTCGTGGGGCTCTCGAAAGTTCTATCAACTTGTGAATATGCTACCGTTACATGATCGCCAGCATGCTCGCCAACTGGCGACTATGCGCGCCCATTTATCATAGTTTGACGCTTGTAGGCTGATTCGTGAGATAAAATCCCCATTTGTTTAATGGCTATACTGGGAATATGAAAGTATATGAAGCAACCTGGCATGTTTGTAATCTGTGAGGATGCGACTTTCACAATCACTTTGCCGTTTGGCTGCTCTGGTTGGAAGGAGTCTTTTTATGCACTATCCCGATACCGATGATCATCATTTGCATACGACTGTGGCTACGGAGTCGCTGACTCTTTCTCCTACACTTTTAACTGATAATGAAAAACAACGGCTGGCAACCGGCGTTGCTGATAGTCGCAATATAACGGCGGGTCAGCCTACAACCCAGGTGCGCGTGCTGATTGTGGATGATCATGCGTTGATCCGTGAGGGGTTGAGTCAGCTCTTCTCCCTGGAAGATGATATTGAGGTGGTGGGTGACGCGGTGGATGGTTTTTCGGCCCTGGAGAAGATTCGTCAGGTCCATCCAGATGTGGTGTTGATGGATATTAATTTGCCCGTGGTGGATGGTATCGCTATTACGCGTCAGGTGACCCAGCAGTTTCCGGATGTGGCGGTGATTATGCTGACTATGCATCGTCAGAATCAGCAGATTGTGGAGGCGATGCGCAATGGGGCGCGTGGCTATATTTTGAAGAGCGCGACGGCCCGCGAGGTGGCTCAGGCGATTCGTACCGTCCATGCGGGCGGTGTGGCTATCTCTCCTTCCTTGACCGGTGTGTTGGTGAATGAATTGCGCCGCCAGCCAGAGGCGATAACCACTCCCACGGGTCAGCATGTGGCTCAGCTATCGGAGAAGGAGGTCGAGATTATTCGTTACCTGGCCGCCGGCATGAGCAATAAGGAGATCGCTGAACGCCTGGCTTATTCAGAAAAGACGGTCAAGAATTATCTTTCGATCATCTTCCAGAAGCTGCATCTGCGTGATCGCACCCAGGTGGCTATCTTCGCGCTGCGCCAGGGTCTGTTACCGGATGAAGAGGGCTAAGCGGTCGTGTCTCCATCGGGGAGTGGAAAGCTGGCTGTGATGATAGTTCCGGATCCTGGTTGACTGTGTAGCTGCCAGCTGCCCCCCACCTCCTGCACGCGTTCGCGCATGGTGTGCAGGCCCAGGTGACGCTGAGAATGTGCCTCCGGTCCCTGGCCGCCCGTCTCTTGCTCTGGCATCAGAAATCCGATCCCATTGTCTCTGATTGTTGTAAGCAGCACATGATTTTGAATGTCTATGGTGATCCATATTTCGCTGGCTTGCGCGTGCTGGTGAATATTAGATAGAGCTTCCTGCAGCAGACGAAAGATGGGTGCTTGCAGATGTTCTGGTATGCGTTCAATGGCTGGTAGATGCTGGTGAATGACGAGGCCAGTATGATCAGCACTGTACTGACTGAGCTGGCTAGCAATCGCGGCCTGTATGCTAGATTGCTCGATCTGCGGGGGACGCAGGGCATTGATGCTGGCTCGAAGCTCTTGTAAACTTTGCTCCAATATCGTTGCGACCTGCTGGATGTCCTGACTGATGGCCTGAAATTGCTGCTGCTCAATCAGTCGCTGGATAAATTCCAGCTTGTAGAGCGCGAAGGCGATCTGCTGGACCACACTATCGTGCAATTCACGGCTGATGCGCTGGCGCTCTTGCTCGATCGCAGCAGCATGCTCATCAGCCATCTCCATGTTGCATCTCCTCCCCCTCCGCCATACACATCCCTATTTTCATCATACTCTACTCGCAAAGCCCCACATTTGTCACCCATCGGGCCATTTATACGTAAGACATGTAGTAGTTTAAAATGAAGTGCAAGTATACCAACAGGGCGGGGATGCAAAGGGTTCCCCTCTCCAGGAGCAGAAGATGCAGGAGGATGGCCAGTCCACCTGCCGGGGTACGAGGGGTGTCCCCCGCTTCCCCGGCAGGAAGAACTCGGCACCCTGGCAGGCGGCGAGCTAAGCCGGGGCAAACCCAAAGCCGGGGCAAGCCCGGCACCTATGGGGCGGGGATGCAAGGGGCGGCGAGCCCCTTGACTGGGGGCCCGGGGGCTGTGCCCCCGGCACCCTTCTTCCTCCCCTCGTGCCGCCGCAGGCGGCGCGAGAGGTAAATAAATCGATCTTTATCGATCAAAGGCTGGCACACCGCGAGTTTTTTTGTTATATGTTGGAACAACAATATTTGACACTGAGAGCACTCTGATAGTATGATAGCTTTCGATACAGTTTTAACGCTAAACTGTAATATCTTCCTGTATTGTTGGCAAGTAAGCCATACAGAGAGAGAAAGGATTACTAATGGCCGCCGATGGTGAACAATCCGCGTCGCGAAGACGTGCAAGAGGAATGACTGGCAGTCAGAATCCACATCCCTCATCGATGTACCAACGGCCCATGAGCGGCGCCAATACGTCGCCTCATACCGATGGATATCGTTTTGATGAAGGAATGATCGACCCACCTCGTTCTAGCTCTAGCGTTGTGCGTTTTACGAATACGCAGCCTCCCCGTTATCCAAATACGCAAGTAGGGATGGGAACCTCTGCGATTCCGCCCAGGCGTCAGGGAATGACGAAGGACCTGCCGCCTCAAATGCGTTCAACTGGGCATACCGGTCGGCAGCCACGCCTGCCCATGCAGCCCCCTTCTTCCCAGGTGTATACGACGGCGGGCGCGAGAGGCACCAGCACGAGGAGTACTAACACCACGAAGAATACCAGAACTGCGTCGAAGCCGCCTGTAAAGGAGAAACCGGCTCGCCGTGTACACTGGCTCTTGCCCGCCGGCGTTGGTATGGTCGCGATGCTGGTCCTCTGGGTCCTGGGTAGCACGGCTCTTTCGTGGGGGATCGCGCGCTACAATGATTTTAAATATGGTTATCCTCGTACCTATCAGACCGATGCTGTCGTTGGACACGATGATAGTCCCCAGCATAAAAGTCACTTTATCGCGATCAATTATAATCATCAAGCGGTCGTGATGGAGATGATGGGAGGTGATACCGGGCCGGGCAAGTCGGTCAGCTATGTTGTGAATTTGATGAGTAGTGATAATGTTGATCTGGCGCCTGTAACGGTCGATTTCAAGGATCTCAATGGCGATAGCAAACCTGATATGATTGTTCACGTCCATCTGTCGAATCAGGATCAAGTCTCGGTGTTCATCAATGATGGCAAGAAATTCCGGCCAACCAACGCCAACGATAAGTTTACCGCGCCAATCAATTAGCGTTCTCTATCTGCCATCAAGATGTGCCAATGACTTTTTAATTGTAGCCTGGAGCAAATCTCTCGTTCCCACTTTAATTGCCGTGGTGATGGAGCGAACAATATATAGATGTATATCTATATTTCTGTTAGAGATGATTTGCTGCAGCGGGGCTTTGTTCTCTCTTATCTCTTGATGAACGCATGGATGCGGTTCAGAACTGGAAAACTACAATCCCCCAGCATCGCTGACCGTAGCCGCCGGGTGGTGGCTTTATGTGTGGTCTCGTGACGTGGGGGATGGGTGGTTATTTTTTTGCTTGTTTTGTCTGAACGCGCCTGTCTCTATTTATTAAAGATGCGACTGTAATGTTCAGCAACGATATCGGATGGGAAGTAGCGTAACAGATTGACTGCTACCAGTGTAAAGGCGATCCAGTCGAAGCCCGCATCCAGCGGCACTCCCAGAACCGTTCCCACCAGTGGTAGTACCGTGCTCAAGATGGTTTCATTAATCGCGTCCGGGAAGAGCAATATGACCACAATGGCTGCGATAGATCCCACAAAAAGTACTTTTTTGAATACGGAAACCCTGCTGTCTACCATTAACGCCTTGATCAACCTGGCTGTTTTGAATCCATGTAAGAAAATGTCTAACCGCCTGGGATGAGCCAGCTTCCGGGCTAACTGATCACCGGGATATTGCTGCTGTTCTGCCGATTGTTGTAGCATATCTTTTTCCTCCTGCTAAACGCTCTATTGGTAATACGTGCAAGAGTAGGGCGCGGTTTTACTAATCTTTAATGCTTGAACAGCAGTGGGATGAGCAGCTGTCCCGCGTAAACCAGGTGCCAGATGGTAAGTGCGAGGGTGAGCAGGACCAGTAGCACGTGGAAAATACGCCAATAGCGGATCAGGGCGCGATAGAATTGCTCGCGCTGCAGCGCATGCTGAACGGTCTGTAGCTCTTCCATCTGCTCGTTATAGCCAGGGATCAAGGCGCCGGGCGTTGCCAATGCACTCCTTTTATCCGGCACAAAACGATATTGCTGGCTGTTGCGGCTGACCTCCTGCGGAGTCTCTTCCAGGGAGATGTATGCGATGTCCCAGGAACTGGGTAGCGCGGTTCCCCCCAGGCTGACCGGATCGGGGGTGACGACCTGGGCCGCCTGCCCATTCAGGGCTCGGGTCGTTTTTCCCTGCGGCTTGAACGTGCGCAGATCTTGCGTGTTGTGGGTGACGATCTCCTGGACGTTGCGCGAGATATCTTCAATACGATCATCCCCGTATTCGGTCAGGGCCTTTTTGACCTCTTTGGTAATCTGTCTCGGCGCAAAGCGGTCAATCATTCGTCCGATGAAGCCACTGATGACCAGGGCGATCATGCCTTCGAGGGCGTAGGTGCCGGTGCGAGGATTGAAGTTGCCGAATGAATGGAGCAGCAGGATCACGATGGCCAGGACGCCAAAGCTGATATGCCAGTTCAGGGACGCGTTGAGATGCCCGATGCGGCGCTGGCGCTGGCGGCGGGCACGGGTATAGAGAAACGTTGCCAGCAACATGAAGCCGCTACCCACGATAGCGTAGGTGTAACCGGCCAGGCTATCGGGCGATAGATCCTGGCTAAAGTGAGCATAGATAAAGAGGCTCAAAATAAAGACAAGGATCAGGATCAGGGTGACAAACCACGTTTTTACCCATGGCCGTCCGGTGTCAAAAAAGAACCAGGGATAGCCTTTCTCATCACTTAGTCTGTTCATATGTGATTTCCTCTTCTACGTTGATACATACTCACTTTAGCCTTTTTACATCTCTTCCATGCTGCTGAGAAGCCGTACTTTCAGCCAGAGCATCATTGCATCCCTGTGAAGACCCACCGGGCAGGGTGCGACGCAGGCGCCACACTGGTAGCAGGCACGCGTAAAGCGCGCGACAGGCTCTGAAATGGGACCCGTGAGGGTCTCGCGGTTGAGCATGTCGATGGTGATTGGTTCGGCGACCGCCGGACATGCCAGCAGGCATTCGTTGCAGCCAATGCACGCCTGGATCTCCTGCCCTACCTGGGGCCTGGTTTTATGAAGAGTGATGGCGTTGGGTTTTAGCATTCTTAGCATACGTAGATTGCTCCTTCAAGCCTATCCGGCCCTGTTTTTAATCGATATCTTGCGATTGATCAATATAGGCCCATAGTTTATAGTGGAGTTGTTTCTTTTCGTTTTCTCGTATCGGTATGGCTGGCTCGCGCGCGTCTAGCGGGAACCGATGCCCCCTGGGCGGTGTGACAGGACCATCTACTAGCGGCCGTTCCGGGCTCATATATGGTTGCCGGGTAATATCATTGTCGGCCATCACGATCATGCTTTCATTTCCGCTGAGCGAGACGTCTGGCAGGTTGCCGGTAAAGGGATTGATCTCGTCCTCATTGTGGATGACTGGCATGGCTGCTCTGCTGGCGGCCTGCTCTATGACCCGCTGGGTTAATGGACCGGTCTGCGGCAGGCGTGGCGTCGGTAGCTGCGCGGGCACGCGTTGACTTACTTGCCGGGGCTCGGGCGATGTGAGGTAATCACCCGCTCCGGGCACGTTTATAGGTGCGCGTTTCTCTTCACCTCTTAGCAAGATGGGCAGTTTTTGCTCGATCAGATTTCTGGTGGCCCGTGAGCGTTGATGTGAGAGATAGGCGCGCGAGTCGAATTGGCCCTTGAGCAGGGGCTTGACGATATTGCGGACCGAGATCCCCTCGTCCATCAGCCGCTTGATGGCCAGGCTGTCGGGTTGGGCGTTACCCAGCGAGAGATAGCCCACCAGTCGATCATCTAACATCGTCATGCGTCGATATCCACCCTGGCTGGTGTCGGTCAGGGTTGTCAGACGCGGATCTTTGCTGATCGGTTCACCGACCGTGAGCATTGAGAGCTCTCCCAGGTGGGTGGCATGCCAGTGGACCCCGAATGGCTGCTGAGCCAGCTCTTTGTGTCCCACCATCATGGAGCCGGCGATGCGGCCCTGGGCGACGGCAGCATACCATTGGGCGCGTGGCTCGTAGTTGCCGGTCTGTGGATTTTTGAGCGCGGCCACATCTCCTGCGGCATAGATATCGCGTACGCTGGTGCGCAGTTTGTCGTCTACCATGATACCGTTTTTGTGCATCATAGGGACCGAACAGCTTACGGCCAGCTGGGTTGCGGCCTGCGTACCTGTACAGGAGAGGACTATCTGACAGGGGAGCATCTCTTGATGGTTCGTAATTACCCCCGCTACGGCTCCTACACGCCCCACAATGCCCGTGACTTCGGTTTCCAGGTGGACAGTCGCACCGGACCGGCGAACGTTGTTCAGCACGATCTCAGAGGCATAATCGTCCAGTACCTTGCCCATGAAGGTCTTGCCGCGAATGAGCCAGTGGACATGGATACCCCAATAGAGTAGACCCATTACGGTCTCGATGGCGTGTACGCCGCCACCAATGACGACCGCCTCACTGACCTCACCCAGTCGCCGTCGTAAGTCGAGGTAATCCTGCAGGCGATGCAAGGTGAGCACCCCATCGAAGTTGCGGCCCGGGGTGTTCCTGGGTAGTCCCAGGGGAGAACTACCGGTGGCGATCAAGAGGCTATCATAACCGAATCCACGGTTACCGCTCAGGGTGACGTATTTGCTCTGGGCATGAATCTCTGTTACCCGCGAGTTCACTATATGGATACGCTCCGTGCGTTCGGTGCCCGCAGGATAAGCCAGCAATTGCTCGCGTGTAAGTTTACCAACCGCAAATTGTTTGAGTGCAGGTGTATTGATTGTGGGATGGATCTGATCGGTTATGATTACGATGCGCTTCTCGGGCGCGAGACGGCGAGCTTCGATCGCGGCCGTCAGGCCTGCGATGCCGTTGCCAATGATCACAACCTCTCCATGATCGAGTGTTGGATTATGCCTCTGCTGGGCTGGTAAATATCTTCTATCTGAATCGTTCATCACAATCTCACATCCTGACCACACACGAATAAATATACGAGCGTCTACATTTGTGCTGCGGGGTTCACAGGGGCGGCTAGCCCCTGTGGGGGGTCCAGGGGTCTCCCCTGGCCTCTCCCCCTCCAGTGGTGCCGCCGCAGGCGGCACCACTGGAGCTTGCTCTTATCTTTTAGTCCACATCGATCGCCAGCAACATGTTGTTGACGCGCATGAAATAGACATCAGTATGCGCATGCTCATTTAAATGACGACGCATATGCGATTCTCCCGCAATACAGCGTTCATTACATTGGAAGCGCTCAATGGTGCCGTTGGCCGTTTTCAGCATAAAACTGTGGTCTGGATTCATACTGACGATGGTCCCAGCGTCGTGTTCCAGGCCGGAAGTATGTGTGATGGTTGGTCCTATTGCGAACACAATTCCAATGGTTACTAATGAGACAACGCCAATAAGCAGAATGACCGCGATAAAAGCTGTGAAGCGTGAATTGAGCATCTTCAGCTGTCCTGACATTTCTTAGCTAACAATGGAATTCCTGATTGGTAAATGCAAATTTTCCATTGATAAGGGACAGAAAACTATCGATCTAGTCGCTTATGACTATGTGGTATTGTATATCATGTTGTTTCGGAGTTCAGGCCTTCTCGCGAAAATTAGCCTAAATTTCTTATTGTCCGGTTAACGCGCAGCGCGGTGCGCGCTAGTAATTACGAGATTAGGAATGGCTTGAAAGAGGATCTGCGTATTTTAGGATGCGCTTTTATGATTCAGGTGCAGTCTGGCCGCCTTTTATTCGTTCAGGTTAATGAGACCTCGCTGGGCGGCCAGGGCGACTGCCTCTGTCCGGTTGGTTGCTCCTAATTTGCTCATGATTGAGCTGACATGAAATTTGGCGGTGCGTTCGCTGATGATCAGGTGAGAGGCGATCTCTTTATTTGGCATACCCTGTGCCAGCAGGCGCAATACCTCTAATTCACGTTCTGTTAACTCTTCGACCTGTGGTATGGCGTTTGCCAGGCGCGGGGTGGCCTTTTGTTGTCCCACATGGCGCAGTAGCTTGGAGGCGACCAGTGGTTGCAGCATGGAGCCTCCCTCCATGGTAATGCGAATTGATTTGAAGATCTCGTCGCGTGGTGCCTCTTTGAGCAGGTAGCCGTCGGCCCCGGCCTGGAGCGCGTGAATGATTCTGTCATCGTCGTCAAAGGCTGTGAAGACGATGACGCGTGGTCGTTGGGGCATCTGTGAAAGCTGGCGCATGGTTTCTACCCCGTCTTTGCCGGGCATTTCAAGATCCAAAAGCAGCATGTCTGGCTTGAGGCGGGCGGCGGTTTGCAGGGCTTCGTCTCCATTTGCGCATTCGGCGATTACTTCAAAGTCGGGCTGTGTCTCCAACAGGGTATGCAGACCTTCGCGGACGATGGGGTGGTCATCTGCCAGTATGATACGGATCATTATTTTGCCTTTCAGCTCTATTGTTGGACCACGAGGCGGTGAGTGCCGAACAATTAGTAGGGCACGGATACTTCAACGCATGTGCCCTTGTCTGGCTCACTGAAAATACAAAGGCTGCCGCCTAAGATGCGCACACGTTCTCCCATTCCTGTCAGCCCGAAGTGACCCGTATTGCCGGGTACGTTATCTGTTTCGAAGCCTTCTCCATCGTCCTGAATGCTCAGATTGATCCATTGCTCTTCTGCGCTGAGCCGCATTATAATGTTGCTGGCATTGGCATGCTTGCGAACGTTGGTCAGCGCTTCCTGGGCAATGCGATAAAGGCCCGCTTCGATACGTGCTGGCAGGGCGGGAAACTGTAGCATTGGCGTGCAGCTGTATTGTACAACAGGAAATGGCTCAGCGGTAGCCAGGGCGGCCAGGGCTTCGGGTAGCGTATGTTCCTGCAGCGGAGCGGCTCGCAGGTCCATGACCGAACGGCGGGCCTCCTCCAGATTATGGCGTGCCAGGCTGAGGGCACGTTGAATGGCCTCGTGCGTACGCTCGGGCTTCGTTTTGATCAGCGCGTCGGCGGTCTCCAGTTGTAAGGCGATAGCGGCCAATCCCTGGGCCATGGTGTCGTGGATCTCGCGGGCCAGGCGGTTGCGTTCCTCGGTGGTGGCCAGGCGTGCGGCCGCCCGCGTATGCTCGGCCGACAGACGCGCCCGCTGCAGCGCCAACCCGATCTGGTCGCTGATAATATGTAGGAGTTGCAGTTCGTCGGGCCGTAGCTCGCGCCAGTCCTCGCTGGCGACGTTCAATACTCCCAATAGGGCCGAGCCAGCATAGACGGGGACGCTGGAGTGGAAGCGCAGTCCCAGGGCGCTGGGATCACTGTCGCGCTCGGCGTTTTTGAGGCGGCTGCAGCGGAGCACGTTGATGTTTGAGGCTCCCTCCATGCTGCCCCCCATGAAGGTGTCGAGGCACAGGCAGGAGCCGCACATGCGTTCGGGATGATCGGCCAGGTAGGGTGGAAGATGCTGTGAGGCGGCGACGGTGGGCTCACCGGCGTCGTCGAAGATCCAGACCCAGCCTGTGCGCAGCCCCAGCAGCCGTGTGACATGGGCCAGCACCTCTTGCAAGGCGTCATGGACATCTACCTGGCGATTGAGATAGCCCGCGATGGCATATAGGACCGCCAGTTCACGATTCCCGTTGAGCAGCGGTGAGGATTCAGTTGTTTCGGTTGGTTGCTGTTGTTCCATGGTTATTACCTGAATGGTGCTGTTGAGCGCGTCAGGAAAGCTTGTCCAGGCGCGCGAAGTCCAGGCTGAGACGTTTCTTGCCGTGCTTGCCGGGAAATTGTACCTCTACGAATTCTGTGCCCTCTTCCATCTCGCTTTTCAAGATGATGCCGTCTCCGAAGATGTTGTGGCGCACGCGATCACCGGGCTTGAAGCGCTGTACCCTGGACTTCTGATTAGCGGATTCGCCGCCTCTGAAGCCGCTTCCTGTGGGCATGTTGCCCCTGCTTCTGGGAGCCGAGGGGAGCGAGGAATAGCTGCGCGTGGCCGCATTGCCACTATTACTGCCCCGACCGAAGACATGGCCCCCGCTCTCTCCATATGGATCCTGGTTAATGTCGTCTTCCCAACTGTGTTCCCGATATCCCTGCTGGCGGCTGCGCGATGCTGTACCCTGTCCACTACTTGCTTGCTGAGCCGCGGCCCCACCACGTTTGATGATCAGTTTGCCTGGAATATCGGCCAGGAAGCGTGAGGGCTCGGTATACTGCGTTTCTCCAAATAGTGAGCGGCGGCGCGCCCGTACCAGGTAGAGCTTTTTCATGGCGCGGGTAAAGCCGACATAGGCCAGGCGGCGCTCCTCTTCTACCTGTTCAGGTTTATCGATCGAGCGCGAGTGGGGCAGTGAACCCTCGTCCATGCCAACGATAAAGACGACGGGATATTCCAACCCCTTGGCTGCGTGCAGGGTGATCAGGGTTACGGCATCGGTATTTTCTTCCTGGATCAGCGATCCGTCTTCACCAGACTGCACGGTATCGGCGCCCCCGACCAGGGCGACGTTCTCCAGGAAGAGCTCCAGAGCGGCGTTGGTCTCGATCTCGGAGTAGTCCTCGGCCACGCGGCGTAGCTCCAGGACGTTGCCCCAGCGGTCCAGTTCCTCGCCTTCGGAGGCGATACGTAGCTCGGGACCATAGCCGCTGCGCTCGGCGATGCGGTCCAGCAGCTCGGGCAGGTGCAGCTCATCGATGGCTCCTCGCAGGTCGTTGATTAGCTTGTAAAAGGTTTCCAGCGCGCTTTTGGCCGCTTTGCCCAGCGTGGGATGATGCTCGATGCTTTCCAGGGCCCGGTAGAGCGAGCTGCTCTGCTGGTTGGCCCACTGCTGCAGCTCTCCCACTGTTTTGGGCCCAATCTTGCGGTTGGGAACGTTGATGACGCGTAGCAGGCTCAGGTCATCATTGGGATTGGCCAGCAGGCGCATGTAGGCCAGCATGTCCTTGATCTCTTTGCGATCATAGAACTTGCGGCTGCCGATCACTTTGTAGGGGATGTTCATGCGCAGGAATTGCTCTTCCAGTGCGCGTGACTGGGCGTTGGTGCGATACATCACCGCGACATCGGTGCGCTTATCAATCTCGCCACGGGCCAGCAGGCGTATGATCTCCTGCGCCGTGTAGAGGCCCTCCTGCTCCTCATTGTAGGCTTCGTGCACAACGATCTTTTCGCCGTTGCCCTGCGCGGTCCACAGCTTCTTATCCTTGCGCAGGCTGTTGCGCTTGACGATGCCCTGCGCCGCGTCCAGGATGGTCTGGGTGGAGCGATAGTTCTGTTCCAATAGCAGGATTCTGGTCTGGGGAAAGTCACGTTCGAAGCGTAGTACGTTCTCGGCACTGGCGCCGCGCCAGGTATAGATCATCTGGTCATCGTCGCCCACCACGCAGACATTGCCCAGGCCGCTATGCTCGCTATCGGTCCCATAACCCAGCAGACGGATGAGCTTATACTGTGGCAGATTGCAGTCCTGAAACTCATCAACGTGAATGTAGTGCCAGCGGCGCTGATAGCGCTTAAGGACTTCAGGTTCGCGCCTCCAGAGCTGCTCAGTCAGCATGATCAGATCATCAAAATCGACGCTATTATTCTTGCGCATCATCTTTTGATATTCTTTGTAGACGCGTGCGGCAACCTCTTCGACATATTTGGTGGCCATCTCGGCCATCTGGTCGGGCCCCTGCATGTCGTTTTTGGCGCGTGAGATCAGAGCCTGAATGGTGGTGGGACGATATTGCTTTTCATCCAGATTAAGCTCTTTGATGGCCCTTTTGAGTAAGGTATGCTGGTCGTCGGTATCTAGAATGACGAATGAGCGCGAGAGCCCCAGGGGGGCCAGATGCTCGGCTTCGGTGCGCAGCACGCGGGCGCAGATGGCGTGGAAGGTGCCGATCATCATCTCTTTAGATTCGTTGGCCCCGACCAGCTTCTCCATGCGCTCGCGCATTTCGCGGGCTGCCTTATTCGTAAAGGTAACGGCCAGGATGCGCCAGGGCGAAACCTGCTGCTCTCGAACAAGATAGGCAATGCGATGGGTGATTACGCGTGTCTTGCCGCTACCGGGCCCCGCCAGAATTAATACCGGCCCCTCCGTCGTCGTAACGGCATCCTGCTGAGGTTGATTGAGGCCCCCTAATAGATCTTGCTGTTCCAACATCGGTCATCACCCTCCATATCGCGAAATAATCAGAAACGTTGTATCTGGAAAAAATTAAAATTGCATAATATCGGATCTGCGTCTGGTCGTAGATAGCTGTAGATTGAATCGACGCTATTGTACCACAGATGCACACCTCATCGGCATAACCAATGTGACCTAACTGTAAGAAACCTGTGAGTTTTCAAAAAGGGATAGCTCAGGCGCTGGCAGGAGGCGGTTAACCGCCTCCTGCCAGCGCCTGAGCTATCCCTTTTAACTAAGCTATATGCTATAGTTGTCTTAGCAAGCATCTCTTAGGGTTGAGCAGCTTAAAGCAAGCGGCCCCTTATAACTGTGATAGTTTCACCAATCTCTCTTATGGAAAGGTCTTGCTGTGCAACAGATTAATGCTGAACGGCAACAACGCCTGCGCGCCTATCGTGCGGCACGCGGCATGCTGGTACGCCTGTTAGGGCTTCCCTTTGCCTTTCTCCTGGGTTCTCTCATCTGTATCGATCCTGTTCACTCTAGCAGCCTGGTGGGACTGTTGATCTCTTTATGGCACCGCTGTATAGGGCTGCTGCTCTGGCAGCCAGTGATAAACTGGTATCCCGTGCCAATCTTTTTGAGCTACCTGCTGTGCATGCTGTGTCTGGAGGCTATCTATCTGCCACTTTACAGCTATATTGATTGCGGTCTTAAACGTTATCATCGCCTGCCGAGTTTTTCGTGGCGCGTCTGTTTTCTGCGCCATTGCCGCGCCCAGGGACAACTGGTCGTCAAGTGGGCGGTGCTGGTGCAGGTCATCTACCTGCTGTACGCGACGCTGCAGGACTGGTGGTGGTGCGGCTTCGTCTGCTTGCAATTACTACTGGATATCGGCTGGGAGCAATGTAAACCGTTTATCCTGGCGCGCACCTATACCCTGACACCGCTGGCTGATGGAGAACTGAAACAGCGTTTGCAGCAACTGATGCAGCGTCTATCAACTTCAGTGCGTGGCATCTATGTGTTGACCAAACCAGGATCTAAAGTAGCGCCCAACGCTTTCGTAGTTGGCTGGGGCTGGACGCGCCAGATCAGCATTGTGCATACGATGCTGGAGCGCTTCTCACCGGATGAGATCGAGGTTATCCTGGCCCATGAACTGGCGCACCACGTCTCCTTCGATATCTGGAAACGTATCTTTGCCCGCTCGGGTGTGCGCCTGGTCACTTATTATCTGATTGCTATGCTGATGCTGGGATTGGTGGATATTCCGATCTATCTGTTTGATGGCTTCTCCGATAGCGCAACGGTCCCCTTTCTTTTGTGCCTGTGTGTGCTATCCTGGGTAATAACGACTTCTGTTATGAATAGCTATAGCCGTTCGATGGAATATCGCGCGGATGAGTTCGCCCTGCGTACAACCGGCCTGCACCAGGCATTTAAGAGCGCCATGGTGCGATTAGCGAATATCAACGAAATTCTCGCCCATGAGGATAGCCATTCCAGCCATCCATCCATTGTGAGTCGTATTCGCCACGCTGAAGAGTGCGCGGCTCGCAATGCATGAAGATTATGATATCCTGGAGGACTATTTTTTTTTATGACGGGAACATTAATTAATTTCGCTACCGTGATGGTCGGTGGGGTGCTGGGACTGCTGATCGGCGAGCGCCTGCCTGACCGTATCAAAACCATCGTCATCGCTGCCATCGGCCTGATCACCATCGTGATGGGCATTTCATCAGGCATCACGACTCGCAACGCCTTAATTCCTTTGCTCGCCCTGGTGATTGGTTCTGTCATTGGAGAATTGATCGATATTGATCGCAGAATTAACTGGCTGGGCGATTGGCTGAAAAAGCGCTTTAGTCGCGCCGACGAGAGTCGACATAACATAAACTTTACTACAGCCTTTGTGATTGCCAGTCTACAATTCTGCGTTGGCCCCCTGACGATTCTTGGTTCTATCAATGACGGTTTGACCGGCGACTATCGCCTGCTCGCCATCAAAGCAGTGCTGGATGGTTTCTCTGCCATTATTTTTGCCAGCAGCTTTGGCATCGGCACCCTCTTCGCTGGTGCCACCATCTTAGTTGTGCAGGGTGGTATCTCCCTGCTCGCCGGCCTGGTCAAGCCGCTACTGGTGTCGGACCCTCACCTCAGCATGGCACAGCAGCCACGCGTCATCGAGTTAGCGGCCGTAGGCGGCGTCATCCTGGTTGGCCTGGCCCTCAACATCCTCGACATCAAACGCATAAAAGTCGCCAATATGCTTCCCGCCCTGCTCGTCGCCCCTCTACTGGTCGCCCTCCTCAGCCTCCTTGGCATCCCCATCGACTTCGGCCTCAGCGGCCACTAAAACAGAAAAAGAAAGGGGGGCCGGGTCCTCCCTGCCGGGGTGCGGGCAAGCCTGCTGGGAGCATGCTCAAGTCCCCGCAAATCATATGTATTCTCACTCACCGCCGCAGGCGGTGAGTGAGAATACATATTTCAACCCTTAAACCGATCTGTGGTACGATTATAAATAAGAAGAGTATCGGATTTAATCTACTGTCTATCATCTCTTTTTAAAAGGAGTTAATCTTGCCTCGTCTGACTACAACTGTAACGTTACGTCCCGATGATTCCATTGATCTGCATATGCATACGACTTATAGTGATGGACGTTGGCCGGCCCAACAGGTGATCGATTTTCTAGCTAAGGAAAAATTCAACCTGGTTGCTGTGACTGACCACGACCGTGTTGATAAAGTGGCTGAAATACAGGCGCTTGGCGCGGCCCAACAGTTACCGGTGTTATCTGGCGTTGAGATGAGCACCGAATGGAACGGTCCCGTTGGCAATGGTCGCATGGGTGACATGCTCTGCTATGGCTTTGATCCTGAGCACAACGAGCTGGTTACCCTGACAGATTCGATCGCGAAGCGCAAGCTAGAGAACACCTACGAAATAAACGAAAATCTGCGTCGCATGGGCTATGATTTTCCACGCCAGGAAGAACTGCTAGCGGCCAACGGCGGCAAGCTCCTTTATCAGATGGACAATGCCATGCTGCTGCGCGAGCATGGACACGTGCCGAGCTGGTATGCTGGTGTGCAAAAGGTGAAGGAGGCCGGCTTTTATTCCGTGCGCTGCGATATGGCCGAGACCGTTGAGGCGGTCCATCGTAGTGGTGGTGTCTGCCTGATTGCTCATCCCGGCCGCCGCGAGGGCGGTTTTACCTTTTATGATCCGGCCCTGCTCGATCAACTACGCGCCGAGATCCCTATTGACGGCATCGAAATGTATCATCCTTATCATAGTCAGGATATGGTCAAAACCTATGTTGCCTATGTCGAGGAGCACGATCTGTTGGGAACTACCGGTTCAGATTCGCATTTTATCCCGGGTCGCATGCCCATCAAACATCGCGCCGAGATCAGCCGTCGCTTCCTGGAACGTATGGGCGTTCATGTGGAATAGCGTATCATTGACATCCTCCCCCGCTTAAAAGGCGGGGGATTCCAAGAATCACTTCTTGGGTTTCCTGCTTCGCTGAGTCTTGCCAGAGGTGGTTTTCACCGCCCCCGGTCTTACGGCCTCTCCACAGGCATTGAGGACCGTGAGCCCCACGGACCTGATATTCTTTGCCGCATTGAGATCTCGGTCATGATGGACACCGCATTCTGGACACGTCCAGTGGCGTACATCGAGCGTGAGGGATTCGAAAATGTGCCCACAATCAAAACAGCGTTTACTGGATGGGTACCATTTGTCAATGTTGACCAGATTTCGACCGTACCAGTCTGCTTTGTATTCCAACAGGGTCACAAATTGACTCCATCCCACATCCGAGATCGCTTTGCTCAGAGAACGATTCTTGACCATGTTCTTGACGGCAAGGCTTTCTACGCAGATCGTTTGGTTTTCACGGATCAGACGGGTAGAAAGTTTGTGGAGGAAGTCTGAACGACGATCAGCAATCCGAGCGTGGATTCTGGCCACCGTGTGCCGCGCCTTCTCTCGGTTTTTGGACCCTTTGTGCTTCTTCGCATGGCGACGCTGGGCCTTCGCCAGTTTCTTCTCATCTTTCTGGAAGAAGCGAGGGTTTCCCACGATTTCTCCATCCGAGAGCGCCACGAACGATTTCAACCCGAGATCGGCACCAATGGTGGTTTCACAGGGCGGTCCATGAGCGATGTCCTCCTCTACCAGGAGACTAACGAAATAGCGATCTGCGGCATCTTTGCTGACGATGACACTGGAAGGAACTGCCCCCTCTGGCAAGGGGCGCGACCACACAAGAGCGAGTGGCTCTTGCATCTTTGCCAGGGTGAGAACTCCATGGCGAAACGTAAAGGCGTTTGACGTGTAGGTCGCCGATTGCTTACTCCGTTTCTTTTTAAACCTGGGGTACTTCCCCCGACCTTCAAAGAACGTGATGAAGGCCTTATCGAGATGGCGCAAGGCCTGTTGGACGGGGACACTGGACACGTCGTTTAACCAGGCGTACTCATCCTGTTTTTTGAGATCGGTCAACCGTGAAGAAAGGTCTTTATAGTACAGGCGCGTCTGCTCTTTATAGAAGGCATCTGTTTTGAGGCGCAACGCCCAGTTGTACGTAAAGCGCACACAGCCAAACGTCCGAGCAAGCATCTGTTTTTGCTCGTCGGTCGGGTAGCATCTGTATTTATAGGCGCGTTTCTGTGTACTCATGCGTTACAATGTAGCACATTCCATGTAAAAATGGAACAGTATACCTAGCCCTGGCCCATCGCGCCCCCAAAAGGAACGGGCTTTTATCCCCTGGTTAAAACACAGGGGTTTTACGCCCCGTTTATATAAAAAGCAGGGGCGCCACTATGATCTGACAGTGGCGCCCCTGCTTTTTATATGGTGCTTTTGACGCATCAGCAGCTTATCATATCAGCCTGCTGATACCAGCTTGCTAGAAATTGTCCCGCTCTTCGCGACGCTCTTCGCGGCGCTCACGCCTTGCATTGGGATCATCATACTGCCCCTGATTGAAGCTCTGGTTCGGATCATTATACTGACCCTGGTTGTTAGCATAGCCAGCATTATTGTACTGCTGCTGATTGCCATAATTCTGGCTGTTGGGATCGTTATACTGGCTGTTGGGGTCGTTATACTGCTGCTGGTTGTTATACTGCTGATTGTTGGGATCGTTATACTGCTGCTGGTTGTTATACTGCTGATTGTTGGGATCGTTATACTGCTGGTTGTTGTAGTTCTGGTTGTTAGGGTCGTTATACTGCTGGTTGTTAGGGTCGTTATACTGCTGGTTGTTATAGTTTTGATTATTAGGATCGTTATACTGCTGCTGGTTGTTATAGTTTTGATTATTAGGATCGTTGTACTGGCGTCGATCTTTCCGATCGTAGTTATCATCGGTGTTATTATAATTGGGATCGTTATATTGTTGCTGATTGTCCATGTTCATACCTCCATTGTTATAGTTAGGACTGTTATACTGCTGCTGGTTAGCCATGTCGATGTCGGTCGCGTTGTAGTTGGGATTGTTATACTGTTGATTGTACTGCTGCTGATTAGCTGTGTTCTGCGATGGGTCCGCATAGGTGTTGTATGAGGCCATCTGAGAAGCGCTATTGGGCATAGCAGTACCGGCATTGGGATCACTATTGAGACCCGTAGCGCCGTAATTGCCGAGGATACGAGCCGCATCTTGTTCGCGACCATCGGCACGTACAGAGACTACATGCTGACCAGACTGGAAGGCATTATGATAATAACCTGCATGCTCCTGGGGCACACCGAATTTCATCAACTCTGATCCTAGATTGGTACCAGCTGTCTCTCCGCTGGTATTCGCAAGTCCGAGTTGATCCTTGGCGAATCCGGCTGCATTTAGCTCCGATAGAGCCTGCTTGGCCTTAGCCTCTTCTTGAAAAATGCCTATCACCAATGGATTTTGTGATGTTGTCATTGTGCCGTTCCTTTCTGCTTGCCGTGCTGTTATCACTTACAAGGCCATGGAACCCTGCTTTGTTTCGCTAAAATGACTTACTATCACTTTTATGTTTCATAATACCATTTGTAGTATGGTGATCTATACAGAGGTTTTACGATTCAAACACAAAAATAGTGTCAGTTTAAACGCAGCTATACCCATTTTTGAGCCCTCTCACCACACGCGGCATGCCCCCCACCGTAGGTGCCGGGCTCGCCCCGGCTTGTCGCGAAGCGACTCCGTGCCAGGGCGTGTATGTTCCACCAACGAGGCCATCTTTACGACCAAAGGTGCATTATTATCAATGTTTATAATGTAAAAGGAGATTAAATGCCTTTAAGCGGATAATGTTTGTTCGATCTTTTATTTTACAGGGAGCAGCGGTCTATGTTTCGTTCCCCGTTCATTCTGGCGTATGTGGCATGTGCATTGATTGTTACTTGCTTCTGTCAATCTAGTGCCGATGCACAGCCAATGCAGACTAAAGCCAGTGGCAGCAATTGTCCGCCACCGGGCAGCGCGCGGACCGCATTTATGCCTGCCCTGGCTGCCAGGGAGCACCATCAGTATGTTGTTTACATCTTGATGCGTGCCGGTCAGCAATTCCTGGTGCGTTACGATCCGGTAAACGGACAAAAGACTACGCTGGTGCGGCTCGATAGCGACGATTATACGGTCGATGCGCGTGTGTCGCCGGATGGTGAGTGGATTCTGTTGAAGCGTAGCGCCTATCAGGGGCGGCAGGCGTTACAACTGGTGCGCATTGATGGCAGCTATCTGCAGACTCTCTATTGCGCTCCCTTTATCTCGAATTTTCTGCTGTCGCCCGATCAGCGCTATGTGGTGTTCGACCGGTCGTATGAGAATCAGCGCTACAACGGCATCAGTACCTACAGCATAGATCTACGCACGGGAACGTTACGCCTGGTGCTGCGCCAGACTGCTGACCAGTCCGGCTATGAGCCTCTCAAGTGGGCCGGTAACCACAGCCTTTATATGACCGAGTCGCTGACAGGAATTGGTGGTGGGGGTCCCTTTCCGCTACGGGATCGTTTCAATCTCTATCTTTTGCGAGACGTCAGTTTGGATCAGAGTCGGCAGGCCACCAATCTAAAGTTGCTGTTGACGACACCCGATCCTTGCAGCTGTCTGGATATGGATGTGACGCCTGATAATGCTTCTGCGATCACCAGTACATGTACCACGACCAGCGATAGTCAGGGCACCGCCCAGACGGGTCCCGCGCGTATTCAGATCCAATCTCTGCACGGTGGTAGTGCGCGCGTCATCTATAGCTTGTCCAACAGCGCGATTACCTATGTGCGCGCTATCTCCCCGACAACTCTTCTCTTCGTGGTTGGCAATCTGCGCTACACGTTCGATGCTAGCAGTTTCACACTTGATCCCCGTGATGAGGAACTAAATGGACTCTGGACCATTCGCACCGATGGCACAGCGCTGACGCGCATCAGTATCGCCGCTTCTGGCCGCAGCAGCGATTTCCCCCAGTTTGCCTATACTGCCGGTGATATCCTCTCGCACGATAACCAGCACTATGTGGTCCAGAATCGCACCCCGGGCAGCCGGGGTATTGCCAGCAGCATCGTCATCGGGTCCCTGACCCCTCACGGCAAACAAACCACCGTCGAAACTACCCAACCCTCAGACCAACTCCACCTCATTGGTTGGGCCGAAACCCCTCCTTCACGCCCGATCCGCTCCTCATATGTTCGGACCTCCCGTCCGATTTCTCGAAAACGTTGTTATTGGGCGGGGGCGACAAGGTGGACCTGCTCGGCGTAGGCGCGCACTGCCTCCACGATCAGGCGATGCTCCTGGCTCTTGAGCTTCTCTTGCAGGGTATCAGGAGTATCGCCAGGCTCGATCGCTACCTCGGCGCGGCCGATGACTGGACCAGCATCGACCGCCGGGATCACATAATGAACGGTGCTCCCGGTTACTTTCAAACCCGCTTCGATGGCCCGCTCGATGACGTGCAGACCGCGCAGGGCCGGGATCACGCTGCCATCGCTGGTGGTATATGTATCACCGCTATCGTCGGGGAGCAAGGCGGGATGCAGGTTGATCATGCGCTGTGGAAATTGAGAGGTGAATTCAGCACTCAGGATGCGCATCCAGCCCGCCAGCACGATCAGGTCAGCCCGGAAGAGCTGGAGAAGTGACAGAATCTGCTGCTCCGCCTCCTCGCGTTTCTTCCAGGGAATATAGGCCGCCGGCAGTTTATGTTTGAGCGCGCGTTGCAATCCCTGGGCGCTGGCCTTATTGCTGATCACCAGCACAATTTCAACGCCAGGCAGTTGCCGGCCTTCGACCGCATCGATCAATGCCTGCAGATTGCTCCCGCTGCCCGAAATAAGTACGGCCACGCGCAGGGGCTCGACCGGCTTGCTGTGCGACGGTTGGCTACTATGTTCAATACCACTCATCCCTTGTTATCCTCTAGTGCTTTATAGCTTCAAGCCCACGGTGGGCGATGTCTTTGCGATAGTGCATCCCTTCGAAGGAGATGTATCTGGCGGCGTCATAGACGCGATCGACGGCTTCTTGCAGGTTGTTGCCACGCGCCACCACGCTCAAGACGCGGCCTCCAGCGGTAACCAGTTGATCATCTTTCAGGGCAGTTCCCGCGTGGAAGACCTGCACCCCCTCAAGTTTGTTGGCCTCCTCGATACCCTTGATAGGAAGACCGGAGCGATAGCCGCCGGGATAGCCACCCGAGGCCAGCGTCAGGCTGACGGCCGAACCCGGATACCAGAGCGCGTTTGGATCAACCTGGCGACCAGAGGCAAACTCGAGTACATTCAGGATATCTTCTTTCAATAAGAGCATGAAGGCCTGCGTCTCGGGATCGCCGAAGCGGGTGTTGTGCTCTATAACCTTCGGACCGCTGGCCGTGAGCATGATATTTGAGTAGAGGACGCCGGTGAAGTTGACGCCAGTCTGTTGCATGGCGTTGAGGGTGGCGGCGATCACTTCATTATAGATGCGCTCACTGGTGGCCGCGTCCACAAACGGTAGCGGGGTAAAGACGCCCATGCCACCGGTGTTCAGACCCTGGTCGTTGTCCAGCGCCCGTTTGTGATCCTGGGACAGAGCCAGGGGCAGAAAGCTGGTCCCGTTACAGATGGCCGTGGCGCCGATCTCATCGCCCTCCAGGTAGTCTTCAAGCACCACGATATCGCCCGCGGACCCAAAGACGCGATCGACCATCATCTGTTTCAGTGCCTCTTGCGCCGTCTCCATGTCAAGGGCGACGATCGCTCCCTTGCCAGCTGCATTGCCATCCGCCTTCACGACGATGGGAGCACCATGCTGATCCAGGTAAGCTCTGGCTTTTGTATAATCGTTAAAGGTCTGGTGCTGAGCCGTTGGGATTCCCGCCTGCGTCAGCAGTTCCTTGGTAAAGGCCTTGCTACCCTCCAGAGCGGCCCCGGCCTTATCGGGACCAAAGACGTTGAGGCCGCGACGGCGGAATAGATCGACGATCCCTTCAATCAAAGGCGCTTCGGGACCCACCACCGTGAAATCGATCGCGTTATTCTCGGCGAATGAGGCCAGGTCGTGCAACTGGTTGACCCCCAGAGCGACGCGTTCCGCGTAGGGCCCCATCCCAGGATTGCCCGGGGCCGCATAGATCTTCGTGACGCGCGGGCTCTGCGCCAGTTTCCAGACCAGCGCATGCTCGCGCGCCCCCGACCCAATCACTAATACACGCATAAAATATATACCTCCAACATCAAGGTGGTCGTTGCCATGCCGGAACGGCATGGCAACGACCACCTTGATTGATTATTGTCCTTTTATCGCTGTATCCCTTGGGAAAAAAGTGGCTGGCTGAGCTCCATGCTTTGCCGCCGCAATGGGATCAAAGGGCCAGCCCTGCTTCTCCATGCAGCCATAGCAGAACTCTTTGTTCAAAAAGGCCATGGCCTCTTTATCATCGGGATGCAGATTGGGGGTTTCAGCCGTTTGAATGGCTCGCCCCAACCCCGACATGCTGACGTAGCCCAGGCTATCGACCCCGATATAATCCGCCACTTCTTGCACGGTGCGCCCGGCGGCGATCAGTTCCTCTTCCTGGGGAATGTCGATGCCGAAGTAGCAAGGATGGCGCAGCGGCGGCGCACTCGAGCGCAGATGGATCTCTTTGACGCCGCGATTGCGCAGTGCCGAGACCAGGCGCTTCATCGTATTGCCGCGCACGATTGAGTCATCGACGATCACCAGGCGCTTCCCTTCAACTTTGGGTTGCACAAAGTTGAATTTCAGATCCACTTCCAGCTGGCGCAGGCGCTGATCCGGTTTAATAAAGGTGCGGTCACTATAGCGATTCTTGATGATGGCCTGGCTGTAGGCGATCCCGGAGGCGTTGGCGTAGCCGAGGGCGGCCGGTATCGACGAGTCGGGTACGGGCACGACCAGGTCAGCTTCAACGGGATGCTCACGGGCCAGTTCACGTCCCAGGGCCTCGCGTACATTATAGATATAAGCGTCGTTGAGGCGGCTGGTGGCATCAGAAAAATAGATATGTTCAAAGACACAGAGAGAGGTTTTCTGGGCTTTGACCAGTAGTTCTGAGTGCATGCCATCTTCGTCGAAGGTGATAAATTCGCCCGGCTCGACCTCACGTATGTAGGTTGCACCCATGCGGTCGAGAGCGCAGGATTCGGAGGTGGCGATCCAGCTATTGCCGATGCGGCCAATGCATAGCGGACGCATGCCCCATGGGTCGCGCATCGCGTAGAGCTTACCTTCGGCCAGTATCACCAGGCTGTAGGAGCCGCGCAAGGCGGGAAAGGTCTCGATCATGCGCTCACGCAGGGTCTTGCCCTGGGCATAGAGCAGCATAAGCGCTAAGATTTCGCTCTCCGTGGTTGATCTCAACATCTCTTTGGGGAAGAGTTCCCGCAGTGTATCGCCATTGACGATATTGCCGTTGTGAGCCAGCGCGATCGTGTCGTATTGACCGCTGCGCTCACCAACCACGAATGGGCCGGCATTCTCCACACAGCTTGAGCCCGTGGTTGAATAGCGCACGTGTCCGATGCCACAGTAGGTCTCTGGCAGGCTCGTGCCTGAATCTTGAAAGACTTCGCGTACTTTTCCCATTCCAACGCGGTGGACAACCTGGCCGTTGTCGTCGTAGACGGCCATGCCGGCGCTCTCCTGCCCCCGGTGTTGTAAGGCGGTTAATGCCAGGGTAATGTAACGCCGCACGTCGAGACTATCGTCGCCCTTCGGCATATAGATCCCTACTATTCCGCAAGCGTCGTGTAGTCGCTCCATACTCGGCTCCTCGTATTCTGCTTATGCAAGATATGTAACCCAATAATTATATGAGTCTGAGGTCTTTTTTTATTTAGTTGACCTTTAACTTCCCTGTCAGATCTGCCACCAGCGCATAGCGGTCCGCGATATCTTGTAGTGCCGCGGGCGTGACATCCTGGAGATTACGATAGACCTGTTTGTCGAGCATACGTGATTTGTCGCCACCGGGCCAGAGGCGCCAGCTGTCGTTGTCGATGACGTCGGCAACCATCATATTCCCCTGTGGGTCGCGGCCAAATTCGATCTTGAGGTCGACGAGTGTGACGTCGGCGCTGCGCCAGGCCCGCTCCAGCACGTCGAAGACGCGTCGCCCCTCACGAGCCATCCAATCGATCTCATTGGCACTGGCTATGCCAGACGCGATGATATCGCTGGCTTCGATCTGTGGATCGTGGCGGGCATCATCCTTTAAGAAGGTTTCAATCAGGACAGGATCGAAGCGTGTCCCCTCACTGATCTCGGGATGGCGTTTGAGATATGATCCTGTGGCGATGCGGCGCTGCACATGCTCTATTGGTAGCATATCACAACGTTTGACCAGCAGGGTGGTATCATCGACCTTCTTGACGAAGTGGGTGGAGATACCATTTTCATTGAGCAGACGAAAAACGTTAGCGGTTGTGATGGTGCTCAAACGCGATTTACCTGCGATAACATTGCGGCGCGCGCCATCGCCCGCTGTAATCTGATCTTTGCCAACCATATAGACCAGGGTGTCGTCCTCAGGATAGGCATAGATCTTCTTGGTCTTGCCTTCGGTCAGCAGAGAACCAAAGAGAGCGTTACTATTGGTCATATTGGGATATCCTTTCTCGAAAACCCTGACCTACTACGATGAATAGGAGCTACGTAACATGAAATTTTAAGTGTTTTTTCTCGCGCCGCCGCAGGCGGCGCGAGAAAAAACACTTAAAATTTCATGCAGACTCCTTCGCCACGGGTGATGGTGCCGATGGTCTGCAGCTCTGGCAGGAGGCTGCGCGCTTCCAGCGCCGCTTTGGGGGCCAGAACGATGACCATACCGATACCCATATTAAAGGTGCGATAGAGCTCTTCCGCTTTGATGTTGCCCAGGCGACCGATCAGTTGGAAGAGTGCTGGCACGGTCCAGGTATGCGTGTCTATGTTGGCCTGCATGCCAACCGGGAGGATGCGAGAAATATTTCCTTTGAATCCACCACCGGTGATATGCGCCACCCCTTTGATGTAGCGACCACGATCCGCCAGGTATTCTCGCAGCAGTGTGATCTCGCGCAGGTAGCTGCGATGGGGGCGCAGCAGCGCGTCCGCCAGTGTTTCACCCAGCTCGGGCACGAATGTATCCAATGAATGCTTCGCGAAGACACGGCGAGCCAGAGAGTAGCCGTTAGTGTGCAATCCATTGGATGGGAGTCCCAGGATCACATCTCCTACTTCGATGGTGCTACCATTCTGGGCCTCGTCCTCTTCGACGACGCCGACAATGGTGCCGGCCAGGTCAAAGGCGCCTGGAGCGTAGACGTCGGGCATCTCGGCGGTCTCGCCTCCTAGCAGCGCGCAGCCCGCTTCCTGGCAGGCATTGGCGACGCCGCGCACAATGGTTGCGACCCTCTCGGGATCTAGTTTATTGACGGCCAGGTAGTCCATGAAGAAGAGCGGCTTCGCCCCCTGGGCCAGCAGGTCGTTGATCGAGTGATTGACAATGTCGAAGCCGATCGTATTGTAGCGACCAGCCTGCGCTGCGAGCAGCGTCTTGGTTCCAACGCCGTCCGTTGAGGCGACCAGCGCCGGATGTTCCATTTTGCGCAGGTCGCGGGCGCTGAAGACGCCGGCGAAGGCGCCGACCCCGGCCAGCACGTTGGGACCCTGAGCGGCGCGCACCGCCTCTTTCATCAGGCGTACCGCTTTTTCACCGGCCTCGATATCTACTCCGCTGGAGGCATACGAGATGGCCTCCGGTTTTTCGCTGGCTTGAGCGGTGGACGTTTCTCCCCGCTGTAGCAGCGTTTGCGCGTAGCTGTAGGCATTCTGGAAGATCAACAGGCCGTCACCCTGATCGTTGCTCTGTCCCCGGCGTTGTGGATGCTGCAGGGCGTTGACGTAGCGCTCGGGATGTGGCATCAGGCCAAAAACGTTGCCCTGCGCGTTACAGACGCCAGCGACGTTGCCGAGCGAGCCATTAGGATTGTCGGGATAGCTGACTTCCTGGTCGCCATCACCGCTGCTGGCGTAGACCAGCGGTACCTGGCCGTGATCCTGCAGGCTGGCGAGGTCCCCGGCCAGTACAAATTGTCCCTCACCATGGGCGACCGGCAGCTCGATGGCTCGTTCGATACCGCGCGTGAAGATACAGGGACTTTTCTGCGCCACCAGGGTGACCCAGCGACACTCGAAGCGGGCCAGTTCGTTTTCGGTCAGCGTGGCCCGTGGAGCGTCATCAAACTGATTGCCGGGCAACAGCCCCAGCCGTACCAGCACCTGGAAGCCGTTACAGATGCCCAGAACCGGGCGGCCCTCGGCGACAAATTGCTTGAGCTGCTCCCCCAGGTGCAGCTGCAGCTTTTTGGCCAGCAATGTTCCGGCCCCCAGGTCGTCTCCATATGAGAAACCGCCCGGGATGGCCAGGAAGTGGTACTCAAGCAGCTGCTCAGGTGACTTGATGAGCTGGTTGATATGCATGAGCTCGGTTTCAAAACCGACTAACCGACAGGCCTGGGCCGTTTCACGATCACAGTTGATGCCCGGGGCACGTAAGACCAATGCACGTAATGCGCCCATTATGCCCGCCCTCCCTTCCAGGATGTCTGCAGCTCGTCGATGCCAACGTTGAGCAACTCTTCTTCTCCATTCTGAACAATGAAGCGCGAGGTGTTAGTGACACTACCAATACGGTAGAGCTCCTCGACTCCGTTAGCATGCATGTAGTTCTCAAATGCCCCTAGCTGTTCGGGTGTCACTTCTACCAGGAAGCGCGTTGCGGATTCGCTGAAGAGTTTGGCGATGGCGACGGCGCTGCTTGAGAGCCCATCCGCGCTCTGCAGGCCGAAGCGATTGATGTGCAGGGTGGCTCCCCGCATTCCAGCCAGCGACATTTCCGCGGCCGCCACGGCCAGCCCACCTTCAGATAGATCATGGCAGCTGCGCACCAGCCCGCGCCGAATCGCCTCTCCAAGTGTAGCCATAGTCTGCCGCGCATGCGCGATCCGAACGTGGGGCACCCTGGTGACGGGGAAGAGCCGGGCGAAAGAATCAGTATCGATCAACTCTCCATAATGTGAGCCCGCCATCTCGTTGCGTGTTCCACCTACCTGGTAGAGCAGGTTGCCTGGCGTCTTCAATGCCATATCCACGGTTGGCGTGACATCCTTTATGACGCTGACCGCTGAGATGACCAGCGTAGGAATGACGGGGAAGCGTTGCCCATCGGCCCTGTACTCATTGTTCAGGCTATCTTTGCCTGAAATAAATGGGGTGCCGAAGCCGACCGCCGCGTCGTGGCAGCCTTTGACCGCTCGTACCAGTAGACCCAGTTGCTCTGGATCAGTGGGATTGCCCCAGCAGAAGTTGTCGAGGATTGCGGCGTGGGTGACATCGCCGCCTACGGCGGTCAGGTTGCGCAGCGCCTCGTCTACCGCATTGACGGCCATATGATAGGGGTCAATCTTGCCATAGAGCGGATTAACGCCGTTTGAAAGGACAACGCCAGCTTTTGAGTCTGGATCTTCCTCAATCAATGGCTGAAGGACCGCCGCGTCTCCTGGACCATTGCCCGCGCGTCCGACCAGCGGCTTGCGCACCGTGCCGCCCTGTACTTCGTGATCGTAGCGCCGCACGACCTCTTCTTTGGAAGCAATCGAGGGGTGGCGCAGCAGGGCCAGTAGTGTGGGGGCGAGCGAGCCAGTTACACCCTGGGGTACATGACTTTCGCTATCTATACCGGTTTTGTCGGCAGCTCTCTTTTCGGGCTGTTTCCATACCGCGTCCAGCGTTTTTCTTGGCAGACCATCATGGAGAAATTCCATATCCATATCGGCCACAACCTGTCCATTATAGGTCAGGGTCAGGCGGTGGTCGCTGGTGAAGGTGCCCAGGATGCTGGCTTCAACCTCTTCAATGGCGCAGATCTCTAGCAGCTGATCAAGATGGGCCGGTGGGACAGCCAGCACCATACGTTCCTGTGCCTCGGAGAGCCAGATTTCCCAGGGGGCCAGCCCCTGATACTTCAGTGGCGCCTTGCTGAGCTCGACGCGGGCCCCCGTTTTGGAGCCCATCTCACCGATGGCCGATGAGAAGCCACCGGCTCCGCAGTCCGTAATGGCGTGATACAGGCGGCGATCGCGCGCCTGGATGATGACGTCGGTAACTTTCTTCTCGGTGATGGGAGCACCGATCTGCACGGCGGTCCCGGCCTGCGTATTGATCTCCAGGCTCATCTCGCCGGATGAGAAGGTCGCACCATGCACGCCGTCGCGGCCGGTACGTCCTCCCAGCGAAACGATCAGGTCGCCGGGCTCAACCGTGGTGGGATGGCTCCCGTGAGGGAGGATGCCCAGGCAACCGCAGAAGACCAGTGGATTATACGTATAGCCGGGATGGTAAAGGATGGCTCCATTGACGGTCGGGATGCCCATCTTGTTACCGTAGTCGCGGACGCCGTTGACGACTCCGCTGGCGATGCGCCGGGGCGTTAGAACACCGGCCGGAAGCTCGTCGGCTGGTGTGTCCAGCGGACCAAAGCATAAAATATCGGTGCAGGCGATGGGCTGTGCCGAGACGCCTACGACGTCGCGAATGACGCCGCCGACGCCCGTGTTGGCGCCACCAAACGGCTCGATGGCTGATGGATGGTTATGCGTCTCAACCTTAAAGGCCACATCCTGCGTATCGGTCAGCCGGATAATTCCGGCGTTATCGCTGAATGCCGACACCAGCCAGTCCTGCTTGACCTCGTCGGTCGCGCTGACGATGTAACGCTTGAGCAGCCCCTCAATGGTTTCACTCTCGATCGTATGGCCCTGCGCATCTACCTCGCGATACTGGATGGTGGCTTTAAATGTCTTATGGGAACAGTGCTCCGACCATGTCTGGGCCAGTGTCTCTAGCTCGACATCGGTTGGCTCGCGTCCTTGATCCCGGTAATGTCGTTGGATCGTGCGCATCTCTTCTAGATTGAGAGAGAGCAGACCTGCCCGACTGACCTCCATGAGTTGCTCATCGTTCATACCGGAGAGAAAAATAGTACGTACCGCGTGCTGCGCGTGATCCGTGCTGCTAATATCGGTTGTCTGGCCGTCCGCTTGTGCTGCAGTGACCGGCGGCAGGTCATGGGTCGGTTGCGCTGTCGCGGAACCTTGGAAGGGATCAAGCGTATAGTGTTGAATGACGGCGTTAAATAATAAGGACTGTGCGATGCTGTGGGCGTCCGCCTCGCTGAGGCGACCATCCAGCACATAGCGGCGGCCGGTTTCGACAGCTTCAATCTCTGTGATCCCCACCATCTGCGCGCCCGCCATCACGCTTTCCGCCAGCGTATCGGTGACACCGGCATGAAAAAACACATCGACAATATGACCTGTCTCTGTGTTTCTAGTAGTCTGGCCCTCTGCTGTATAGGTCGCCTCCTGTACTACCGGATCAACCAGCAATTGTTGTATCAGCTGATCAATCTGCGCGGTACTCAGGTCTCCTTGAATGCGATATAGCTGGGCTGTACGAAGGGTAGGTTGTGGGGTATCCGCGGACAGTTCCGCGAGGGACGGAAGATGCTTGGTTGGTAGCTGTAATATTTCATGAACGAGCTGGTGCGCGTGAACGTCATGACGATCCGCGACTGCTCGTACTTCTATTTGATATAGTGTCACGTTCCTCTGATCCTGGCTGGTGCCTTAATGTCTGATGAAGGACATCAGGTGACTGCTAGTAAATAGAATGACAGTGCTGTTCTCATCCAATGGGACAGGCTTATTGTAACATCTTTATTTGCGAGATGGCAAATTACTAATAGATGAGGTAATGGCGTCGAACCAATCGTCTCCATAGCACAGTTGTCCATAGAGTAGCAGGTTTGGCTCACCGGTGGCCGAGATATTGCCGTGGTGTTGCAGTATGAATTGAGCCAGGCTGGTGGGCTCGCCGGGGCAGGTGTGGAGGGTCTTTATCTCGCCGTCCTCGGGCTTGCGTCGCCTGACTTCTTCCAGGGAGATGCGTAGGCGGGTGAGAAAGCAGAGTTCGGGATGGGGCGTAAACACATCGTAGACGAGCCCCAGGCAGAACTGTTCGCTGATATCGTCCGTCCCGATGCCTGTCTCCTCGCGGATCTCACGCCGCATGGCGGCGAATGGATCGGGTTGTTGTGTTGTCGCGTTGATATCGACGTCGCGCTCGAAGAAGCCACCGATGACATGATAGCGGCCAACGTAGAGGTCTACCCCCTGGCGTTTATCTAGCAGAATGTGACCGTCGGCGGTCTCGACGACCGAGCAGACGGATAAGGGATTGCCCAGCTCGGCTCGCGTGCGCCCGCTGGCGAATTCCTGGCTGCGTGTGACCACGTATTCTTTATAGCTGGTCTGGCCCAGCGTCAGATGCAGAGCCTGCCCCATTGGCGGCAAGTTAAGCAAAGGGCTGTCTCCCTGCTTCCTCCAGGCGGGAGGTGCAGGAGGACGGCCAGCCCTCCTACCGGGGTGCGGGGCAAGCATGCTGGGGGCATGATAGTCCCCGCCCTCTCCCCTCTCCCCTCGCGCCGCCGCAGAAAAAGAGAGAAAAAAGTTTTGTGGGGACACCTCACGCCCCGGCAGGGAGAACCCTGCACCCCTTGACTTGACGCTGGTGAGCGTCTGTTCGCTATCTTGTTGAACCGAGATAAGGCGATAGAGGGGAGAATCGAAGAGCAGACTGTTTTGTTGGCGCGCCCCGCGCAGCTTTTCCTGCCAGAAGCGCTCCATCCATTCCTGCAGCTCGGGTGTGAACCGCAGGAATTGGTCAGGTTGGTACGAGATATGTAGATCCTGGGGCCGATAGCGGCCCCGAGCCAGAATCTCAAATTCGAGCATGTGATCCTCAGCTATTCCCACTCAATGGTTGCCGGAGGCTTGGACGTGATGTCGTAGACCACGCGATTGATCTCGGCCACCTCGTTGACCAGACGATTGGAGATGCGACCGAGCAGTTCCGGCGAGAGCCTGGCCCAGTCGGCAGTCATAAAGTCACCGGTAGTCACGGCGCGTACGGCGACCAGGTTGGCGTAGGTGCGATAATCGCCCATCACGCCCACGCTTTGAATGGGAGTAAGCACGGCGAAGGCCTGCCCCAGTTGACGATAGATGCCAGCCTTCTGAATTTCCTCAATCACGATCTTATCGGCGGCGCGCAGCACATTGAGGCGCTGCTCATCCACGGCCCCGATGATGCGAATGGCCAGGCCGGGTCCCGGGAATGGATGGCGCCAGACCCAATCTTCGGGCAGGCCGAGCGCGGCCCCGATCTCGCGTACCTCATCCTTAAACAGCATGCGCAGCGGCTCGACCAGCTTCAGCTTCATCTCTTTTGGCAGCCCGCCCACGTTATGGTGCGACTTGATACTCTTGGCGGTACTGGCCGTATCGTGGCTTGTGCTCTCGATCACATCGGGATAGAGTGTTCCCTGCGCCAGGAAGGCGATATTGCCCTGTTTTTCTGCCAGGCGTACCGCCTCATCTTCAAAGACGCGGATGAACTCGCTGCCGATAATCTTACGCTTCTGCTCTGGATCAACGACGTTGGCCAGGCGATCCAGGAAACGCTGGCGCGCATCCACCACTACTAGTGGAATGTGCATATGGTTGCCAAAGGTATCCACCACCTGCTCGCGTTCACCGGCGCGCAGCAGCCCGGTATCCACGAAGATACAGGTCAATTGATCGCCGATGGCTTTATGAATGAGCAGCGCGGCCACCGCCGAATCGACGCCGCCTGAGAGGCCACAGATGACACGCTCATCACCTACCTGCTGGCGAATCAGTTCAACGGCCTCATCGATCACATGGCCGGGGGTCCAGTTTGCTTCGCAGCCACAGACGCGGAAAAGGAAATTGCGGATGATATCTTTTCCCTGCGGCGTATGGGTGACCTCGGGATGAAACTGCAGGCCGATGTAGCCCTGCGGACTGCCGATGGCGGCCACCGGATTGCTCTCGGTGCAGGCCAGGACGCGAAAGCCTTCGGGCAACTTATCCACGCTATCACCATGACTCATCCAGACCGGCAGGCGCAGCGATTGGCTCTCGGGCGTGTCTAAATCATCGGTCTGCTGCGGTGAGGCTTTAATGCCCTCAAAAATACGGAAGCTCTCGCGATCAGCGGCGGCCTCGGTCAATACCTCGATGGTCGCGGGCCCGTATTCTCGCAGTCCATTTGAGGGCGCCACATGTCCGCCCAGGCTCTGGGCCAATAACTGCATACCATAGCAAATGCCCAGCACCGGTAGCCCGCTTTTGAGAATGGCGGGATCGCATGAAGGGGCATCCACATCATACACGCTGGACGGCCCACCAGAGAAGATAAAGCCTTTAATATCGAGGTGCTCATTCTTCTGTAGCTGTTCCAGGGTGGTATCTGCAGGAACAAGTTCACTATAGACATGGCATTCGCGAATACGACGCGTAATCAAGCGGCTATACTGGGAGCCGTAATCGAGAACAATGATGGCCTCACGGCGCTCTGGTGCGTGCATGGGTTTCTTTCCTACCTCTGGTTTGTTTGAGTGTGGTGTGTTGATTTTAGAGTATATCACAGAAGTCCCCAGATGGTGGGTTTTATCCTTTGGCCTATCGATGAGGGGACGCAAACCCATACATGCCAGGCTCGCCCTGGCTTATACCGCATACTTTGTGCTTTTGCCCAGAGGTAGAACATGGCGTGCCGCCTCCATACATGTCACCCCTTTATCGCTCACCAGGGCGCTATGCCGCACTCCAGCTGGCAGCACCATACAGTCGCCCGGCTCCAGATCAACATATACCGCGTTGCCAGCCGCATCCAGTTGATCAGGCAAAATGAAGCGGATCGAGCCTCGTATGCAATACAGTACCTTCTCATAGCTATGGGTATGCGGAGAATAAACATCACCCGGTCCATTGGACCAGGAATATGGTCTTAAACCCTGCTGCTGCATCTTTGCACGTATCTCCTGCCCTTGTGGAGAGCTTTGACCATGCCAGCGAATAATCTGCATTCCTGTCTCCTCATTACGCAATATTACAGGTTACCTTATTCATATCTTAATGAAATTTACAAATGAAATTTACAAGCCAACACCCTCTTTATATCTTCCAGACCATGAGTGTTCCCCCATCTCATCTCCTCCACCCTATCGCAAAGGGGGCAAGCCCTTGAAAGGAGGTGACGACCCCTTATTTATCCTATCGTCGTGCGACGGCCACAAGAATCCGTCCGCGAGAGCCAATGCATTCAACATAACATACTGGCGCCCCTTTGAGAGGGGAGATGGTATCTCGTTGGTGGAGCGTGCGCGCCCGGGCGCGGGGCCGCTTCGCGGCAAGCTGGGGCAAACCCAGCACCTACGACGCTTTTCATTTGCTATATTGCTACATTGAATGTATTGCCCGCGAGGGCCGAACCTACGGGACGCTCCATCCGAAAAGCGGCCGCGAGAACCTACGGAGCGGGGATACAAGGGGTGTCAACCCCTTGACTGGGGGCCCGGGGGCTGTGCCCCTGCCTCTTCCTTCCCCCTGGTGCCGCCGCAGGCGGCACCGTACCCACCAAAAATCTCCTCTAAAAAGGTAAAAGCAACGAACCAGCTCTACAAAAAAGATAGAAATTTGACTTTAGTATACCGACCTTCTATGAAGAACATGTGAAAGGATCGCAAAAAACATGTTAACAAATTGCACTTGTGTACACCTTAACTATTGCTGTGAATGCCGGAAAACTGTACAATGATAGGACTATTCTTTTGCACATCGTTGGCTTTGATAAGGAGGAGCCCTTTACCCATGAGCACATCACAGGTGACAGCGGTACTGTATCAGCTACAAACGATTGATCTGGAACTGGATCGCGTCATAGCTGAGAAACAATCTATCTCCACCTCCTTGCAAGGTAGTGGCACACTACGAAAGTTACGCGCGGAGTATGACACTGCACAGCAACAATTGCTCGCTGGTCAGCAGGCCCAGAAGGATGCTGAATGGTCACTGGAAGATACCGGCCAGCGTCTCGAAAATCAGGAGCGCCGTCTCTATAGTGGCTCGATCCAGAATGGAAAAGAGCTACAGATGCTTCAACAAGAAGTACAGCATCTGCGCGCCCAGCAGAGCCGTCAGGAAGAACGTTTGTTGGAGGTCATGGATACGGCCGAGTCACTCAAGGAGGCCGCTCAGCGCAAAGCGTTAGCATTACAGGAGGCGGAAGAGCATTGGAAGCAGGAAAACTCCACGCTCCAGGCTCGTCGTGAACAGGCCGAGGCGCGTTTACAGAAGCTTCAGGAGCAGCGCCAATCCCTTGCTTCCAGGATCCACGAAGCCATGTTCAAGCGTTATGAAACCATGCGGCGCACAAAGCAGGGACGAGCCGTCTCTAAAATTGATGAAAACTCCTGCCAGTGGTGTCGTGTCATTCTCACGCCCAGCGAAATGCAACAGGTGCGCATCAGCCCTGAACTGCAGACATGCACCAACTGTGGCCGTATTCTCTACTACGAGCGCTAAGACGCTTATCCGGTATGCCCTTATCGTATTAACAGGTACAGCTTTCTATTCTGACGCGTTTCTTCTCGCATCAAGAACACGGGGCGCACAGGCGCGCATCGTGTTCTACCTGAGGAGGGAACACTGTCCTCTATCCCCCTATGGTCCCCCCTCTCCTCTTCTTCTCTCCTGGCAACCTTTCCAATTCCCTGTTCTCCGGGTTGGGGCTGTGTGCAGAACATTTTTGCGCTGACTGGTGTTTGGGGGCGTACTATACATGGGGATGGGTAATTGTATAATATCTAGTAAGGATAGGTAGTGTGGAGAAATGGTTATAAAGGTTTGCTGTTACCATCGTATACGAAATGCGATTGTGCGGCGTCACATTACAAAGGCTACGGTCCTTTTTTTTGATCGCTTGATTGATAAAGTAGAATATGTTGGCCATGCCCAGCAGTGTAACCCGCCACTATTTTGAAACGTATCTATTGCGTATCTTTCAAAATTTCGTTCTCCTATTGCATGTGACGGACATGCTATGCAGCCTCGTTTACAGGCGCTAGTAACCGACAAACCAGGGCCAATAGTAGTAGACGAAAGATCGTTATGCGTGTAATATGGAGAAAATTATAACGTGTTCAATACCCGAAATCTATTAAGGGCATCCTCTCAGGATGCTTTGACAGATGCAGAAAGCAGGTCTGAACCGATGGATGCTCAGGCTACATATATGTACCAGAATCCCAACGACCAGGGCCCCCGCACTCCCAGGCGGCCCGATACTGGCGGTAATGGGAGTAGTAACAATAATTCAGGTGGAAACGGCTCTTCAATTCTCTTCCGCGTTATCGTGATTGCGGTCGTGGTGATCATTGGTTTCTACCTGTTCAGGATGTTTACCTCTGATAACGGTATGGTATCGTCCGATACGATTGAGGTTCCGTACAGCACATTTTATCAGCAGATTAAGAGTGGCAATGTCGAATCGGTCACATTCCAGGGCCAGGATGCGACGGGCCAGTTCAAGAATGCTATTACGGTCAATCAAAAAACAAGCAATAAATTCCATTTTATGACGTTGCCCGATGGCGATCCGACGTTGATCAAGTTGTTGCAGCAATACCATGTGACGTATCAGGCCAAACCTGTACCCGACAATAATCTGCTGTATATCTTGCTTAATCTCGCGCCATGGATACTGGTCATTGGCGTCTTCTTTTTGATCATGCGCCGCGCCACCCAGAGCCAGCAGAATATCTTCAGCTTTGGGAAGAGCCGGGCGAAGTTGATCCTGGAAGATCGTCCTTCCACCACCTTTGGGGACGTGGCGGGCGTTGATGAGGCGAAGAACGATCTGGTGGAAGTGGTTGAATACCTGAAGACGCCCCAGAAGTTCCAGCGCCTGGGTGGTTTGATCCCACGCGGCGTGTTGCTGGTGGGCCCTCCCGGAACCGGTAAAACCTTGCTGGCACGTGCCGTGGCCGGCGAGGCTGGCGTCCCCTTCTTCTCGATGAGCGGCTCAGAGTTCGTTGAGGTGCTGGTCGGCGTTGGTGCCAGTCGTGTGCGTGACCTGTTTGAACAGGCCAAGAAGGCTTCCCCCAGCATCATCTTTATCGATGAGATCGATGCCGTCGGTCGCCAGCGTGGCTCCAGCATCAATAGCAATGACGAGCGCGAGCAGACCCTGAACCAGCTGCTGGTGGAGATGGATGGCTTTGATGCGCGCCAGGCCGTAGTTGTGCTGGCCGCCACCAACCGTCCGGATGGACTGGATAAAGCGCTGTTGCGCCCGGGTCGTTTTGACCGCCGCGTAACGGTAGATCGCCCCGACTGGAATGGTCGCCTATCGATCTTGAAGATTCATACGCGTACGGTTCCGCTGGCCAAGGATGTTGATCTGCTGGCGATTGCGCGTTCTACCCCTGGTATGGTGGGTGCTGACCTGGCCAATCTGGTCAACGAAGCCGCCCTGCTGGCGGCCCGCCGCAATCTGGATTATGTGACCCAGAACTGTTTCCTGGAGTCGCTGGATAAGATCCAGATCGGTGCCGAGCGTCCGTTGATTCTGAGCGATGAAGACCTGAATGTAATCGCCTATCACGAAGGTGGTCACGCCCTTACCGGTTTGTTGACCGAATATGTCGATCCTGTGACCAAAGTGACGATCGTGCCGCGTGGCCAGGCGCTGGGTGTGACCCAGTATACGCCACTGGATGATCGCTACAATTACGCTCAAGATTACCTGGAGGCCCAGCTGGTGACAGCCCTGGGTGGGCGCGCGGCTGAACAGGTGGCGATTGGACATATCACGACGGGAGCCGAAAATGACCTGCAGCGCGTTACCGCGATCGCTCGTCAGATGGTTACCAAGTGGGGCATGAGCGATCGTCTGGGCACCATCTCCTTCAGCGAGCGTGAAGATCCCTTCGCGGGGACCGCTCTGGCTAGCAATTCTCGCGAATATAGCGAGAAGACGGCGACCTTGATCGATGAAGAGGTCAATCGTATCGTTAAACGAGCCTATGAGCGCGCCGTTAACCTTTTGACGGAGCATCGCGTTACGCTGGATCGTATCGCGCAAGCGTTGCGCACCAACGAGGTCATTGATGCCAAACAGTTGCGTGAGATTATGATTGAGACCGGAGCTATCGAGGCCGCGCCAGCATCTTATCGCTAGTAAACCTGTGCATCAAGTCTAACAAACAGATGAGCCCATTCTTTCTCAGAGATGGGCTCATCTGTTTGCTGTTTATGACTTTGGTGACCGGGGCCTGGTATGCTTGCCCGTGTTTTCTCCCAGCAAGCTCTTGATCGTATTGAGCAAAGTGGTCTGTGGACATGGTTTGACCAGGTAGGCCAGCGCGCCCAACTCCTGCGCCCGCTGGACGTGTTTATCTGACGTGCGTGAGGTTAACATAATGGTTTTTACATGGGCCAATTCAGGGTATTCGCGAATGATGTTCAGCACATCATAACCATTGAGGTTGGGCATCTCGATATCGAGCAAGACGATATCGGGTGTGTTTTCCAGTAACTGCTCGATTGTTTCCATCCCATCCCTGGCCTCAAACACCTCATATTTGCCCTGCTTCAGGGTGTGGAGCACCGCCTGCCGCAGATAGGCCGAGTCGTCGGCTACCAGGACCTTCGGCGTTTGATTGTTCTTTTTCTGTTGATTACCTCTGCCATTGGTGGGCCCCAATTTTTGTCCGTTGTGCGGGGCTGCGCGCTGCAGATAGTTCCGGATCAACTCCCCAAGATCAAGCATCAGCAATGTATTGCCCTGACCGGTGATGGCCGCTTCGGCGATGCCGAGACGCCGCAAATAGGATGGAAGTGGCTTGATCGTCAGATCTTGCTCGCTTAGAATCTCGTCTACCACGATGCCCACCACTTTGTTGCTTGCCGATTGAATGATCAGGATCGGTCGGGCATTGTTATCGGGCGGGGCGGATATCCCGTCCCCACTTAATGCCAGCAAATCTTTTAGCTGGTAGCTCTGGTCCAGTTGTTCTTGTGTATGTAGGCTGACACGCTGCACCTGCATCATCGGCACGATGAATTGTTGCTCTCCGCAGCGTATGAGCAGGCACCGGATGGTACTGCGCGAACTAGGTAGCGCGAGATGGAAGCTGACGCCCCCGGAACTATTGCGTTGCAGGTTGATAGTACCGTTTAGTCTTTGTAATGGCGCCCGCAGAATCTCCAGTGTCCCTCCCAGGACTGGCATGGAGAATCCGATCTCCAGCGTGATATCGTTCCCTCTGGAGTGCGCATGCAGCCAGATATGATACGTTTCCGTCTGCCTTCCCTGAATAATAGAGGTATCGGAGATACATGTCTGCAGCATGTGTACCAATGGTGGGGAGAGCATTTCCAGGATTTCCTGGTCGATCTCTAATGCGTCGCCACTGACTTCAAACTCCACTTTATATTGTTGCGCCAGGGCACTGGCGGCAATAACAGTGCGTAGCCGTGGAACCAGGGTAGAAAGCGGGGTCAGGCGCATCATCTGGGTGTCGTCACGCACAACGCTGGCGCGCGCCATATATTCTTGCTGCACGATTTGCAAGGCTGTGCTGGCGGTATTGACGCGCGCGCTGCAGACGGTCACCTGGTTGATGGCCTCACGTACCTCTTGCAGCAGCAGGTCCTGTTCTGAATAGTGTTCCAGATCCAGCTCATCCCAGCTTTCTTCTGCTGATAGCGGTTGAGCGGATGGACGGCTACGATAGCGGCGGTAGTGCGGCTTCTCCTGGTAGGTATCGCTGAGGATGCGTGCGATCAACGAGGAGGAAGGCGTCTCGTCCTGTCCCTGGGTGCTGGGTTTCTGCCGGATCACGTTGGTGAGGGATTGTTCCAGTTGTATAAGCCGATTTTGGGCTATTTGCTGAGCCTGTAGCGCGGCCCTCACATCGCGCTGCGCGTTCTCCAACTCGGCATGCATCTCTATGAGTTGACCCGTATGGCGCAGCAGCTTTTCAAAGCGCCGGTTCTCAATGTGTACGAAAAGAGGATAGCTCGCAGCTAACTGATCGTTGGCTTCAAATTGCCCATCTGGCTGATCGGTCGGCGCCTGACCTATGATAGTTTGAAAGGCCCCTGCCATCTCCAGGGGGATTGTCACCCTGTTACTGATCTCCTCGGGCTGAGCCGGAAGCGCCGCCGTATTATTGGTGGGAACCTCTGTAAGGATGATACCCAGGCGCTGATAGGTTGCCTCGAGCGCGGTAATGAGCTCGGGTTTATCTGGTTCCTGCCCTTCTTCCACCAGATAGCTCTGGCAGCCCTCCAATACAGAAATGGCCTGGGTGATCGCTTCCAGGCCAGTGTCAGGTTTGACCTTTTCGTTCAATACCTGTTCCGCAATGATCTCGATATGTTCAGCGGCCGTAGACATAATGAGATAGCCAACGGCAGCGGCGGTGCCGCGCAGCTTGTGGCCTGCGCGCTGAAAGACCCTGAAGCGGGTGGCTGCGAACTGTGCCTCTTGCGCCAGCTGGCGGGCCGCCTGGCTCATCCTGGCAATGTCTTCTGTCGCCTCTTCCAGAAAAATGATGAGCATCTCCGCGTCATCCTCAGCCTCACTCTTTTTCTGGCGCTCATCATCGGTCACCTTGCTATCCTCACCACCCTCGGTGGGCCAGCTTTCTATGGCGTCGAAGGCTTTCAAGATGGCCAGATCTTCAGTTGTCAGCTCATTTTCTTCAAATGAAAATTCTTCACTCATGCGATATACGAAGTTGTTGAACTATATCACTAATAATCGCGGGTAACTGTAGTATGGGCATACCGGCATATGTCCCTTGTACGCTATGTTCGGGCAGAGACCAATCCTCTTTCGCCGTATTATTGCTGGCCTGATCCTGTTCGCTGGCGAAAAATGCGGGTGCGTCGCTGATGGTGGTAGCCAGGCCCAGGGTAATATCCGCCAGCTGGACGATCAAGAGTACAGGGTGCCCAGGAAGCCCGGTTGATTGTTGCGCCAGGTACGCAGCCAGATCGATAACGGCGATGGGTTCCCCGCGCCAGGCCGCAATTCCCAGCATCCAGTGGGGGGAAGCGGGCAACTGAGCAAGATAACGCGTCGTGGGCAATATCTCCCTTAGAACAGCCAGTGGAATCAACGCATGCCCCGCCTCAAACGCGCACTTTACGTACTCTTCAGTCTGTGGCGTGGATAGTTGAGGTGCCTGTGCCAGTTGCTGCGCATACTTCCAGAAGTCCTGATCACTCAATTGCTCAAGATGCCGTGCATGGTTACCTCTGAGTAGAGCGGTTGACAGAGCTGGACGTTGACTCATAATGACTGCTATTTCTTGTTCTAGTTCGGGGCAGGAGTGCCTAGGTGAGACTCGATAACGGCGATGAGATCCTGGGTTTTGAATGGCTTGGTCAGATAATCCTTTGCCCCGGCAAGGCGACCTTTGAGCTTATCGATCATTCCATCACGGCGCGAGAGCATGACGATGACTGTACTGCTAAATTGGGGTTTTGTTTTGAGACGTCGGGCAACTTCATACCCATCCATTTTAGGGAGACCGATATCCAAAATAACCAGGTCTGGAATGCGCGCATCCGGCTCTGTGAGCCAGCGCATAGCCTCAACGCCATCGGGGAAACTTTTGACATCAAAGCCCTCTCGCCTGAGGCAGGTCTCCACTATCTTTCGAACCGTTGCGGAATCATCGATAACCATAACGAGTTTGCTCATATACGTGTCCTCTCTCTCTCGTCCCACTACCATCCCATTGTACCTGACATTATGTCAATACACAAGAGCAAGTACTATTGCAACCTACTGTGCTTCACGATGCTCATCTTACGCTGAATCTACCCATATCATATCTACTTACGAAGTAAACGTATTCTGGATCAACTTTCTGCCGTTAATGAAGTTGATGCTAGGCAATGTACCATATAGTTACGGCATTTGGCAACGGAAATCTCGTAAAGATTGTCTTAAATTTTTTCGTACCCTACATTCTTCTATCCGCATTTGCGAAATTAAAAATGGCTTAAATGTTGTATAGCTCGTATAGCCTTTTTGGGTTGTCTGAATGTGTCTTACCTTTCTCTTATTGGGGCACATAAGTGCCCCCGCACGGGCGGTCGCGTGCGCGGCCGCACTGGTTTTATGATGGTGCCACAGGGGCGCATTTGCGCCCCTGTGGGGCTATTAATGGATGAGATGGTGGGCTGCGATGAGCAGGAGTCAATTTTATGTTGATGTTACAGAGGTGTGTTTGCGCCCCTGTGGAGCCATTAATGGATGAGATGGTGGGCCTGCGATGAGCAGGAGTCAGTGGTGCGGGGAGCGCATTCGTGCTCCCCGCACCAGTATAAAAATTTTATTCGTTTTCGCCGGGTATGGCGACGGGGAGCGTGAAGGTGAAGACACTGCCTTCACCGACGGTGCTCTGTGCAGAGATGCGGCCACCATGTGTCTCTACAACATGGCGCGCGATGGCCAGCCCCAGCCCCGTGCCGCCGCCTCCGGGACCAATATAGCCGGGCTTGGCCCGGGCGCGATCAGTTTTGTAGAAGCGTTCAAAGATGCGCGAGAGCTCTTCGGCTCGAATGCCGACTCCGGTGTCTTTAACAAAGAAGCGCTGGGCGTGGCGGTCGCTTTGTAGCGCGGTGCCGATAATGATCTGTCCACCTGAGGGGGTGAACTTGATGGCGTTGTGTATCAGGTTTACCAGTACGCGCGTAATCTGCTTGCTGTCGGCGGCGACCAGTGTCTCGCCTTGCTGGATATCCGTCATCAGTTGTACACGATGGCGTTGCGCTAGTGGGAGCATACGTGCCATGACCTCGCGCACCAGTTGCTCAGCTCCCACTGGCTCGATGGTCATCAAGGTCTGCCCCGACTCGATGCGTGACAGCTCTAGCAGTTCGGCCACGAGTTCGCTCAGATAGTTGGCCTCGTTTTCGATCTTTTCAACAAACTCCTGGGCTTTTTCGGGATCGGTATCGATGGCGTCCTCCAGCGTTTCGGCCAGCAGGCGCACGGAGGTCAGGGGAGTGCGTAATTCATGCGAGATATTGGCGATAAAGTCGCGTTGCACACGTTCGATATGCCGCGCCTCAGTCATGTCCTCGATGACGATGGCGAAGTAGCGATACTCATCGCCCGCGAAGTGCTGCTGGTGAGCTATAGGCGAGACCGTGACCTTCCAGGCGATATCCGAGTTGCCCTGCTCAAACTGCCCCTTCTGCTGCGTGTTGCTGGCGATACTGTTCTGGACCAGTTGGATGATGGCCTGGTTGCGAATGACCTGGTTCAGATAGAGACCGGGTTGCCATTGCGTAGGGGCGTAGAGGTTGAGTCCCCTTTGATTGCAATAAATGATTTCGCTGTTGCGATTAATGACAAAGGTTGGCAACGGGGTGGCCTCCAGCATGCTCCTGGAAAGCACTCTGAAATCGATATCGTTGCGGTCTGCATTCAACATGGTATATCCTTGTGCCTTGCTTGATGATATTTTTTTGATGGCGCTCCACTTGATCAGCGCGAGGGAGATGGCCTTCTACTAACAAAAATAACATAAGTAACGCGAAAAAAGGCCACCAGATGGTGGCCTCCGTTAGTGGCTCCTCGAATAGGATTCGAACCTATAACCCATCGGTTAACAGCCGATTGCTCTACCATTGAGCTATCGAGGAAGATTGTTCGCCTGGAACACTGCTAATATATACTATTTGCCGCGCTTCGTCAATACTTTTTGCCGTCAATTTGGCGCTTATCCGACAAATTTATTAATGAGGGCCAGGCTTGTAGCGAGAAAGACGCTTAAACTGGCAATGGCGATGACCGGATTGAGCAGCGGTGCCGCGATCAGGCTGCCGCGCAGGCGTACACGCTGTAAAATGTTGGGCAGCGCCAGTCCACAGAGTACAGCGATCAGCAGGGTGAAACCAAAGCTTAGACTGACGGCAATGCTCAGTAATAGTGAGCGATAGAGCAGCCAGGAGAGGGCAAAGACCAGGATGGTGGTCAGGATGCCTCCAGTGGTGCCATGCAGCGTTTCACGCCAGAGGGTGCGGAAGAAGTCGCGTCCGCGTTTGGTGCGCATCTCCCAGCCAGCGATGCCCAGGGCCTGAGATCCAGCCGCCACCGTGGTTAGCAGCAGCATGGGAATCAGGCAGAGCACGCCACTCAGGGCCAGGTGCAGGTTTAGATTTGGCATCGGGGCTCCGTCGAGCAAAGTTAGCGCGCTGGCGTTCCCCAGCACCGGCTGAAAGGCGCTGGAGATAATCATGGCGATAAAAAAACCGATCACTACATTTAAGGCCAGCCACGAGGAGCGGCTGATGGTGCTGCGGCGGCGCGAGCTCTCATCTGACTCGTGCTCCTCTACATCGGTACCGGTGATTTCCGAGACATCCTCGGCCTGCTCCTCGTGGATGACGTCGATGACATCGTCCACCGTCACCATGCCTTTGAGATGGTTATCGGCATCCACTACAGGCACGCCGAGCAGGTCGTATTTGGCGATGACACGCGCCACCTCTTCCTGGTCGGTATCGATTTGTACCTTGATGATATCCCGGTCCATCAAAGCACCCATGCGTGTATTGGGTTCGGCGGTCACGATCTGACGTAAAGAGACCACACCGATCAGGTGTTGCTCTTCATCGACAATATAGAGGTAGTAAACCATATCCAGGTGTGCCGAATGCTGGCGTAGGTAGATCAGTACCTCCTCAACGGTCGCATCCACTGGCTGGGCCAGGACCTCCGTGGTCATGATACCACCGGCGGTCTCGCCTCCATAGCGTAGCAGATCGCGAATGGGCTGTGATTCATCGACCGGCATCAGGTTGAGCAGGCGTTCGGCCTCGGCCGCTGGCATGTCAGCCAGAATATCGGCGGCATCGTCCGGTGCCAGACGCTCCAAAAGATCGGAGGCGCGATCGGGTCCCAGTTCTGTGAGCAGTTCGGATTGTAATGGATACTCAACCTCGTTCAGCGTGTCGGCCGCGGTCTCATCATCCAGACGCTCCAGCATAGCCCCCGCCTCTTCCAGGTCCAGTTGTTCGAGGATATCGGCGATATCAGCTGGATGAAGCTCGGATAGCTTGTTGTGGCTCACATTCAGTTGTACCTGGGGCACGACGCCCACGGCTCCCACGCTGGCGGCCCCCGCTCCTACCGCCGCCATCTGGCTGGTGTTCGAGCTGACGAACTGGATCGGCTCAACATAATTCCAGGTGACGGTGCGCTCGGACATCTGGAGTGGCGTCACACGACCAAGCATATCGATGGCTGGCTGCCAGCCCAGGCGGCGCAGTAGCCCACTCAATCCAATATCGACACCCACCAGGCGGGCCGTCTTTTTGATCTGTGCCAGCTTTAAATCGTTCACCTTTACCACACGAAAACCCTGGGTATCGACGATCTGCTTGTCCAGAATATCGCGCTTCAATAGGATCTCGGCGGAAGCTGGCTCATAGGACTGTATTTGCGACTGGGGTACCGTCAGCTGGACAGGAGTGGTTTCAATGCTCTGCACCTGCGACCAGGGGATAATCAGGCGTTCGCTGCCGCTGGCAGGATGAACCACCAGTGCGGTCACCATCGGGAAGGTCTCGTTTAAGGTTACACAGATGTCCCGCAGGGAGCCAATGCGGCGACGATCGGTATCATAAATGCTCTTATGGAGTAAAGCGCTTAAAAAGATCATAGGTATCACCACCTTTTTTGCAAGTAAACATGGTTAAGTAGTGTACCTTGTGCGCGCAGGCACGCGCGGGGTACACAGGCGTAGTCCATCAGACCATATCATCATTGATGATATGGCGCACAGCGGTTTTCGAAATGCATGGTGATACAATCAACTGAGCTTGCGTGATGCATTTCGACGAATACGCTGTAATTGCTGGGGATGCTGCGAAGCAGCGTAAGGACTTACTGGCAAAAATGGAGTGTTCTTCTTACTCGACATCAGTCACATCTATGGGGGCGATGTCTGTCTCATCGAGTAAGAGGGGCTTACTTTAACCCCGCAGGATCAATTATGAAGGAATCCAATCGCTTTACTCGATGAGGAGAAGAACAGTCCTGAAAGCAGGTATGCACTGGTCGTCTTGTAATAGGCATACCTACTATGACTAGGGCCAGCGTCCATGTCCCTCACCTCCTTTGCCCGGACAACGCCTGCTTCACACCAGGGGGTAGTCACAGCCAGGTGGGACTATCGCTCAACTGTTATGTGTGATAGATCAGGCAATTGTGGGTTATAACAAAATTTTTCCTGTGTCAGTATAACATCTTATAGCACCTTTAAGCAAGGGTTGGTGCGATTTTTAGTAAAAATGCTTTAAAAAGCCTGGCAATGCGCCGACTCTTCCCGCCGCAGGCGGGAAGGGGGAAAGAGAGAAATGTGGGGACTTGAGCATGCTCCCAGCATGCTCGCCCACACCCCGGCAGGAGGGCTAGCCGCCCTCCTGCACCTCCCGCTTTGTACCATCTTTATTTGTAAAAAACCATGCGGCGCTCGCGAATTAAATAATGTTTTATGCGCAGGATGCGCCCGGGCGCATCCTGCGCATAAAACATTATTTAATTTTGATTGGGAGCGTCAGTGCTCCCAGGCTGGCGATAGCTCCCTAGCCATTAGGGAGGAGGGGAAGTATTTTTTGTTTGATCTGGGCGGCGATCTTTTCGGGGGTGCCGGTGGCATCGATTACTTCGAAGTGGTATTCACTGGCCATCTTGTCGTATTCGGTGAGCATCAACTTCTGGTAGCGCACAAAACTTTCGAATAGATCATTGCCCAGGCGCATATCCATGCCGGATTCCCAATAGTCGAAGCCTCGTCCCTGGAGGATGCGGGGGATGAGATCTTCGAGTTCGACGCGCAGGTAGAAGATAGCATCGGGCTTGAGGGCGAGCCCATAGATGGAGCGCAGCCAGTGGGTGTCGGCTCCCCGCACCAGGGCGCGGGCCATCAGAGAGTAGATGTAGCGGTCGGTCAGGACAATGAAGCCGGCCCGCAGGGCGGGGATAATCTGGTTTTCGAAGCGATCGATGAAGTCTGTGGCATAAAACAGGTTTAAGGTAATCGGGCCGAGGGTGTTGCCTTCCTTGGCATCTTTGAGCCCGCTCCCCGCCAGTTCGGAGCGCGTCGTCTCGCTATCGGTGACGGCGTAGCCGCTGCTCTCCAGCCATGGCCTCAGAAGCTGAATCAGGGTGCTGCGTCCCACGCCATCCGTCCCCTCAATGACAATCAGCCGACCCGGTAGAACCTCTTTTTGTGCGCGCAGGCCGATGGCATCTATACCATAAAAATCTAATGCTGTCATGGTCTGTTTATCCTCTAGCGTGATCATAACGTTTCTCTGTCGTTTCTACCATGCAATATTTCGGACCGGCGGGCGATATTTTCCAATTCTTGCTCTGGTAAGGGAGGGCGCAGCCGACGTACTCCTTCCAGGTGTGGAAGGACCAGCCTGCGCATCTGACGCTGCTGCTCTGGAATGGGCAGGGTCGCATCCATAACAGTAAGGCCGAACTCATCGACCATGGCCTCATATTCGTGGACGATGCGTTGCTGAAAGAGGGTAAAGCTTTGGCGGATATCACTGCTCAAGCCCAGATCCATGCCCGCTTCATAATATTTGAGCTCACTGCGACCGGTCAGGATGCGGCTGAGAGAGACTTCCAGGGGGACGCGGAAATAGAAGGCGCAGGTTGGTTTGACCGCGAACTGGTAGAGCTCGCGCACCCATGTGCGATCGACGTTGCGCGCTACATCGCGCGCGAAGGCTGTGTATATATAGCGGTCAGCCAGCACGATTGCTCCGGCTTTGAGGGGAGGAATGATGTCGTGTTCTGTCCGATCGGCGAAATCGGTGGAGTGAATCAGGCTGAAGGTGGTGGGGGTCAACAACTGCTTTTTCTTGCCCCGGCTGGTCGTTTTTTTGACCAGTGGCGAAGAGTTCCATTCGCTAAAGAAGACCGTGTAGCCCTCACTGATCAACCACTGACGCAGCAGGGCGATCTGCGTGCTCTTCCCCGAGCCATCAACCCCTTCAACAATGAAGAGCCTGCCCGGATATTGATGTAATCCATATGTCTCCATATAATAACCTCTTAGCGGCAGGGCGTGAATACGCCTCTGCCACAGCAACAGAAAACAAATATCTGCGCCCCACGGTACTCACAGGCCATTGAGGTGTGGCTGCATTGGGTGCGCGGATGCGCACCCAATGCAGCCACACCTCAATGGAACGTGGTATTACTTATACTATCGGATAAGCATAATATTTATTGACGCTGACGATCTCCTGCATCTTTTGCAGACGTGCTATAGTATGTGAACAAGGTGCGATAGCACATCCATAATTGGAATTTTTGGAGGCTTTTATGATAGAGCTCGGGGTGGCGGCTCTGGCTGGCATTGTTTTCGCGGCGATCTGCGTGGCGGTGCTGATCGTGGTGGGTATTATGAATATTCGCGCGGGCCGCAAAGCCCTGGCACGCGCACGTGCTGAAGGAAAATCTATCGCCTGGCACCGGCAGGTATTGATCTTATTTGGCTTGAATAACATTGTTTTCGCCGCTTTACTGGCCCTGGTTGTCCTGCTGGCTGTGCTGCTGGATCGCTCGGCCAAACTGGTGATTATCGGCCTGCTGGCGGTGCTATTTGTGGTGAGTATCGTGCTGGTGGTGCGCTGTGTCATGTCGGTCATGCAGGCATCGCGTGAATTGACGCGTCCACGGCAAGACATCTGACAAGCCTGGATAGAGCGTATATATGATAGCAGGCAGAGTCAACTGATATGCAGGTACGATAAAATAGGATGAGAATTATATATACGAGCAAAGAATAGGAATTATTATGGCTGGGAATCAAGTGTTGCATGTGAATATACCTACTCCTACTGGTCACCTGGAGGGAATTTTAAAGCCTGAGGAAGAGGGGGTTGCCCCCAATTTCATTAGCGTCATCTGTCATCCTCACCCCCTTGGTGGCGGGACGATGCACAATAAGGTCGTGTTTAAGGTAGCGCAAGCGCTGCAATTGATAAATGTGCCCGCTTTGCGTTTTAATTTTCGCGGGGTAGGCCATAGTACCGGAACATATGACGAGGGGCGAGGCGAGATGGATGATGTGCGGTACGCGCTGGAATTTATGAGCCGCCGCTATCCGGGCGTGCCGGCGATTATCGCGGGCTTTTCGTTTGGTTCATACGTTGGTCTGCGCGTTGCCTGTGCCGACGATCGGGTAACGGGGATGATTGGTCTTGGGGTTCCGGCGCGGATGTTCGCCAGTGGTGAGACCCTGGCACAGTGCCATAAACCCAAACTATTTATTCACGGTACCGCCGATGAACTGGCACCCTATAACCTGGCGGTAGAATGGTTTGAACACGTTTCAGCTCCCAAGCGCCTGGTAACGTTAGAGGGCGCGGACCATTTCTTTAAGCAGCATCTACCAGAGGTGCAGACGCTGGTAGCGAACTTTGCTCATTCGCTGCTGCAGCCGCCATCGATTGAGCAAGCATAAACAACGTCGTTTATTATCTTCTATAGTATTCAAAGGAGCCTGCAGTTGAATTTTCCTATCACACGTCGCGATGAGACGATTGAAGACTACCACGGTACTCGGGTTGCCGATCCCTATCGCTGGCTAGAGGATGAGAAGTCGGCGCAGACACAGTCCTGGGTTGAGCAGCAGCATGCACTGGCGCGTGCTTATCTGGATAAGTTGCCCGATCTCGAACAGATCAGGGCGCGTTACATTGAGCTGTTCAATTATCCCAAATTTTCCGCGCCCCGCAAAAGAGGGGGACGCTACTATTTCTCCAGGAACACCGGCTTGCAGAATCAGAGCGTGCTGTATATGCAGTCGTCGCTTGAGTCTGACGAGCGGGTTGTGCTTGACCCCAATAGCCTGAGTGCGGACGGTACGGTCTCGCTGACCAATCAGGTTTTTAGCCATGATGGGTCCCTGCTGGCCTATGGAACCTCCAGCAGTGGTAGCGATTGGCAGGAGATCCATATTCGCCAGGTGGATAGCGGGGTGGACTTTAATGAGGTGATCCACTGGTGTAAGTTCAGTGGCATCGCCTGGAGACATGACAATTCCGGCTTCTTTTATAATCGTTTGCCCGAGCCAGGTACCGTGGCCGAAGAGGACCAGAGTAAGTTCAGTAAGGTCTACTGGCATGCGATCAATACACCGCAGTCTGAGGACCAGCTGATCTTTGAGCGTCCTGAGGCTAAGGAGCTCAGCTTCACACCTTCTATTACCGATGATGGCAAATATCTCTTTCTAACGGTGTGGAATGGCACCGAGCCACGTAACCGCCTCTATTATCGCGAGGTTGGGAGCTCCGCTCCCTTTGTTCGCTTATTGGATGAGGCAGATGCCAGCTATGATCTAATCGGTAACGATGGCCCTATCTTCTATATTCAGACTAACCTGAACGCGCCCAAAGGCCGTATCATCGCGATCGATAGCGCCAATCCGGACCGCGAGAACTGGCGCGAGCTGATCGCCGAGCAGGATGATGTGATGGCGTTCGCACAGATCGTTAACCAGCAATTTGTCATCGCCTACATGCATGACGCCCATCACGAGATCAAGCTTTATAGTAAGGATGGGAGTCTGCAGCAGCAACTGGCCCTGCCAACTCTGGGCTCGATCATTGATCTTTCGGGTGAGCCCGATGGTGACGAACTGTTTATCACCTTTACGTCTTTCCTCTTTCCCTCGACGGTCTTCCGCTATGACTTCGTCTGCAACACGCTCTATCCCCTGCGTCAATCGCAGGCCAGCTTTGATCCCGCTGGCTATGAAACGACGCAGGTCTTCTATCCATCCAAAGATGGGACGCGCGTGCCCATGTTCCTGACCCATAAAAAAGGATTGGTGCTGGACGGTAATAATCCTGTCCTGATGTATGGCTATGGCGGTTTTGATATCAGTCTGACGCCAACCTTTGGTGTGACACCACTGGTCTGGATAGAACGCGGGGGAATTTACGCTGTCGCCAATCTGCGCGGTGGCAGCGAATATGGGGAGCAGTGGCACGAGGCGGGCATGCTGGAGAAAAAGCAGAATGTCTTCGATGACTTTATCTCCGCCGCCGCATGGCTGGTGGCGAACAACTATACGCGGCCGTCGCGCATCGCCATCATGGGCGGTAGCAATGGTGGTCTGCTGGTAGCCGCGTGCCTGGTGCAGCGTCCCGATCTGTATGGAGCTGTTATCTGCCGTGTGCCGGTTATCGATATGTTGCGCTACCACCGCTTCACCGTCGGACGCTACTGGATCGGTGAATATGGCGATGCCGAGAACAATCCCGAGCAATTTGCTTTCCTGTATGCCTATTCGCCACTCCATAACGTTCGACCGGGAACCGCTTATCCGCCAACCCTGATCATGACCGCTGATACTGATGACCGTGTTGTACCAGCCCATGCGCGCAAGTTCGCCGCCACGCTCCAGGCCGCCCAGGCGGGTGAGTCACCCATCCTCCTCCGCGTCGAAATGAAGGCGGGCCATGGCATGGGCAAGCCCACCGCCAAAATCATCGAAGAGGAAGCGGATATCCTCGCTTTCCTCTTCCACACCTTCCACATGTTCTGACTTGCTTCAATGAAATAGAGTTTTGTGTGCGGGATGCGCCCAGGCGCATCCCGCACACAAAACTCTATTTCATTCTTGATATATATCCATTTCTTACAGGAATAACGTCTCTTGTTGTAGATGTTTCATTCTGTCAAAACGTATACCAGAAAAGTATATATATATCGGTTTGTGCAAGGAGATTCCATTATGTCTGTAAGGATCAGACCTATTAAAGATATTGAAGATAAGCTGGCGGCGGCGACTACTCCCCGTTGGCGCTGGTACCATGGACTGGCCTTCTATCTGATTATCCAGGTGCTCACATTCGCCACTTCGGCCATGGTGAGCGTGGTCAGCGGCAATAAGGGCAACAATGCACGTGAAACGATCTTTGGTGATACTTCCTACTTCAAAAATCTGAAGCAGGTGAAAATCACGCCGCCTTCCTGGTTTTTCGCGCCCGCCTGGACCGTCAATAATATCAGCGTTATTTACGGTACACTGCGCGTGCTCAACATGCCAGAGAAAACTCCTGGACGCAAGGCTTTCCTGACCTTGCAGGCCGTGACCTGGCTGGAGTATGTGGCCTTTAATGCCGCCTACTTTAGCCTGCGCTCCCCCATCAATGCCTTTGTGCTGACCGCTCTCTTCCTCCTGTTTACCATTGCCAGCGGCTTCGTGGCTATCTTCCGCCTGAAAGATACACGCGTTGCCCTGTCGCTGGGCACCCTGTTCATCTGGCTGATCGTAGCGACCACGGCCGCCACCACCCAGATGCTCTGGAACAAAGACGATCTATATAAAGTGGGTCCCTTCGCCCAACCAGATCCCAGGTTGCTCAAGCAGAATGTGCGTTAATCGTTGTCAGGCCAGTTCTTACCTGGCCTGCAAATACATGCGGATGCCCTGGCGCGGACTCAATGTCATCAGTGGATTGGGTGTGACGGGATGGTCTGGAACCAGCTTCATGCTGTAGCGTTGCGCGATGGTGGCCAGCACCAACTGGGCTTCGGTGAGCGCGAAAGTATTGCCGATGCAGATGCGCGGTCCATGGCTGAAGGGAATATAGGCATGGCGTGGTCGTCTGGCTACCTGCTCGGTCGTGAAGTGCTCCGGATAAAACTCTTCTGGCCGCTCCCAGAACTCTGGATGGCGGTGCATGGCGTACGTACTCCAGGCGATATAGGTCTGGGCCGGAATGGGATAGCCACCCAGCGTATCTTCCGCCAGAGACTTGCGCATGATAATCCAGACCGGGGGATAGAGCCGCATGGATTCCTCAAAGACCATACGCGTATAGGATAGCCTGGGCAAATCTTCTATGGTCGGTGGGCGGCCTGCCAATACCTGTGCCAGTTCGGCCTGTAGCTTTTGCTCAACCTCCGGGTGCTGCGCGAGCAGATACCAGGCCCAGGCTAGCGCATTGGCCACCGTCTCATGGCCAGCAATCAGCAGCGTCATTACCTCATCCCGCAACTGCTGGTCGTTCATGCCCTCACCGGTCTCCTCATCGCGGGCCTCGATCAACATCGAGAGCAGATCCTCGTGCGCCTCCTGGCTGGCGCGCCGCTGCTGCACAATCTCATAGACCACCTTATCCAGGGAGCGCACATCGCGATGGAAGCGGCGGTGACGTGGAGTTGGTACGCTCAAGGGCGGGAATGGACGATTAAAATATTCCAATAGAAAGGCATTCGCATCTGAAAAAGCCTTGCCAAACGTATGGGTTTTACCAGTGATATCGATGCCGAAAAGGGAGCGGCCGACGATATTCAGGGTCAGGTGCATCATGGTGTCGGCCACATCCACCGCCTCTCCCCTGGAGGCTGGACCTTCCCATTGTGTCAATAGCTGCCTGGTCGACTCCGTAATGATGGTTCCCAGCGCGGCCGTACGCTGGCGGTGAAAGGCCGGCTGCATCAAGCGCCGCTGGCGTAGCCAACTCTCACCGCCATAATTTGTTACCAGGCCATTGCCCAGGATCGGCCGAAATAGATTGAAGATGGGCACGTTTTTATCGTAGTTGCGATAGTTTTCCTGCAGCACACGCTTGATGTAATCCGGATGATTAATAATGATGACCGGCCAGAAAAATAACTTGATCTGCACGATATCCCCAAATTCCGCCGTCAACCCCGATAGGAACTCCAGGGGATTATGTTGGAGCTCCTTTAAGCGGCTCATCGAGCGTAATACGGGAATAGTTTTTGTGTCGATGCTTACCTGCTTTGTCTCATTGGACAATGTTGCATGCCTCCCTGTTTATTCACCCCAGTATAAAAGCAATCAAGAGCTACGTGCAAGACGTAGCAGCGTGTGTGCGGCGGGTATACCTGCCGCACACACATTGCTACGTCTTTCCCTCGCCTCCTGTTCAGGCGCGCCTGCGGCGCGCTCTATTATTGAATATATGTGTGTTTGCGTTTTGTGCCCTCAAGGGCGCAAAACGCAAACACACATATATTCAATAATGTTGGTGAAATACCCGGTGGCGAAAGAAGAACAGGTGGGTGTACCCTACCCACCTGTTCTTCTTTCGCCACCGGGTAATGTCTCTCTTTTGGGGGTCTGGGAAAAGTGATAAGATTGGACTAGACTATTCTTACTTCATGATAGATCTGATTTTGAGGAGCTTGGTATGGAAAATAATCAGGCCATACGTAAATGGTCAGAGTTGTATAATCTGAATGTGGTTGTCCCTGGCGAGGGTAAGTCGCTGGGAAAAGTGGAGGATTTCTTTTTTAAGGAAGGCTCAAACGCTATCTACGCGCTGTGCGTGCGTACGCGTCTGCATGGCGACCTCTCTCTGCCTGTGACCGGAATTGTGGCGATCGAGAAAGATCGGGTGACGATTCGCAACGCGCAGATGCTGGCACGGGCTCTCCCTCCCTTGGGGCGCGGACAGCAGTTGCTCTCTCGTAAGGTTGTAGGTGTCAAGGATCGCGAACTGGGCACAGTAAAGGATGTGGTGCTGGCTGTCGATCCACCTGCTACCATGCGTGTTGCTGGTTTCGAGATGCAGCGCGGTTCCTCGTCTGTGAACTTTGGCTCTGATATTGTGTCGCGCTATTACGATGATGATAACAGCATCCGCATCTATGATCAGTCCGCGAAAAGTTTGCGCTAACCAAAGCTGCGTTGCCGTTCCTTTCCCCGACACGTTCTCATCCTTTTATGGCGGGCGCATCCGCACCCGCCATTGGAGCCTTTAGTGTACATGTCGTATCGTGGGGGCCGACCCTTTCTCAACTGTTAGGCATCACCACGCAGCCGCGCGACCTCTGCTTCAGCCGCGCGAGCCTCTCGGCGACGGTGTAATTTCTTGAGCGCCTCCGTTTTGCGCAGCCAGTTGTCGGGATCAGATGGCATCAGGCGAATTGCTTCTTCCGCCGCCGCCAGGGCCTCTTCATAGCGTTGTAATTGCTTGAGTACCAGCGATTTATTATGCTGGGCCGTCGCCATGCGGGGATTGAGCCGTAGCGCCCGCTCATAGGCATCAAGAGCCATGGTATAGTTGCCCAGGTGATAATAGGCGTTGCCTTTACCATTCCAGGCCTGTGGCACATTGGCGTTGATCAACAGGGCCTTGCTATAGGCGTCCAGCGCCTGGTCGTAGCGTCCAAGCTGACAGAGCGCGCTGGCCTTGCCATTCCAGGCGGGCGCGTAACGCTGGTCCAGCTTCAAAGCCTCTTCATACGATTCCAGGGCTTTATTGAAATTGCCCATGTCTGCCAGTACGATAGCGCGCCGCTCCCAGGCTTTTACGAAATGCCGATCGCTCTTGAGTGCCTGCTCATATTGGTCTAATGCGCCGCGCAACTTATGCTGGGCATAGAGGATATCGCCGATGCCGCACTTGGTAGGAGCGTAATTAGGATCGCGGCTCAACACCTCATGGTAGGCCTGCATCGCCTCGGGATAGCGTCCCATTTCGCTGAGCACCAGTCCTTTGCCGTTCCAATACACGACCGAATTGCGATCCAGTGACAGGGCCTTCTCAAAGGCTCGTAGCGCGTCTGGATAGTTGCGCAGCTGGCGCAAGACCAGCCCCTTGTTGCCCCAGGCCTGGGCCATCTGAGGATCGTAGTGCAGGGCGACGTCAAAGGCTGTCAGCGCCTGCTCTGGTTGTCCTAGCGCGCTGAGGACCGCGCCTTTGCCGTTCCAGGCAATCACATTGTCTTTCTCCATCAGGATGGCGCGATCGAAAACGGTCAGCGCTTCCTGGTTGCGGTGCAGCATGTTAAGGGCGGTCCCTTTACCATTGAGAGCGATGATCAGGTTGGGATCGAGCTTTAACGCCTGCTCGAAGGAAGCCAGGGCTTCGCGGTGTTGCCCATTGAGAGCCTGGGTGAGGCCGCGTCCCTGCCAGGCGATCGCATTGCGATCATCCAGTTTCAAGGCGCGATCATACTGCGCCAGCGCATCATTGAGTCTGCGTTGCGTATAGAGCCGATAGGCCTCTTTGAGATAGGGATTGCTGCTGGTTGGTGTGGATGCTACGGTGCTCTGAGGCGTCGCCTGGTTGAGGGTACCGCTGATACGCTGCTGCTCAATGTGGCGCAGCACATTCTTAACCTCCTGCGCGCTGGCCGGCCGTTGATCCGCCGTCATCTGCAGCATTTGTTGGAGCAACTCTTCCAGTTCGACCGGTATGCTGGGATTCATCTGCCTGGCTGGCCGAAAGAAAAATGGTTGTTCGCTGGGATCTATGCCCGTCAGCAGACAGTGCAGGAGGGCGCCCAGGCTATAGATATCCGAACGCGGTGTACTCTGTGCCTTCCCATATTGTTCAGGCGCGGCATAGCCTGGTGAGCCCAGCGCGACCGTATCGTGTGATTGTCCCGGCTTAAATACGCGCGCGATTCCGAAGTCGATCAGATAGAGGTGTCCGTTCTCGTCCAGCATCACATTCGAGGGCTTGAGATCACGGAAAATGATCGGCGGCTGGTGGTTATGGAGATAGCTTAGCACGTCACATATCTGATCACCCCAGTTTAAGACTTGTTCCAGGGGCTGAGGACCATTGCCATGTTGCTCCAGGTACTCCTCAAGGGTCTGACCCTCAATAAAATCCATCACCAGGTAGGAGCGTTCATCTTCAGTGAAGTGATCATAGATACGAGGCAGATTGGGATGAAGTAGATCTGCCAGTAAGTGTGATTCACGCTCGAAGGCGGCCTCCGCCTCCGCTATGCTGGCAGGGGAGAGCCCCGCCCGACTCATCTCCTTGACGGCGATGGCGCGATTATTAAAACGGGTATCGGCTGCCCTGTAAACGGCTCCCATACCGCCCTGACCAATGCGTGTTTCAAGCTGATAGCGACCATTGAGCAGCGTTTGTTCTGGCAATGCTCCGGTCGTATGCTTAAAAGGAAGCGGGGCGGCGCAGTATTGACAGAAGCGCGCCGATATATCATTGGCTGCCCCACATGTTTCACAGAACTGTTCCTGCGTTCCCATAAAGCTTACATTTTCCTATGCGAAATTGATGCCGAAAAGAAGTTGAGACAAAAATATCTATATGCTGGTTGTTGCTTGTATCATAGCATATCACCTGTCCCTTCGCCGCCTATTGCGGTGCCTGGGTGTCGGTGCGTGTCGCCTGGTCGATGGTGCGCCAGAGGCGGATCCATTCCTCAATGCTGAGGGTTTCAGCCCTGCGGCTGCTGTCAATGCTGGCCTCGCTCATCCAGTTGCGGATAAGCTCATTCTTGTAATGCAGTCCATGCGTCAGCGAGTTGTGTAGCTGCTTGCGTTTTTCTGAGAAGCCCGCCTGCACAACCTTAAAGAAGCGGTCCCGCTCTTCATGTGAGAGCGGAGCCTGCTCATGTACGTCGATGCGCAGGATCGCTGAATCTACTTTGGGTGCCGGATAAAACGACTGCGCCGGGACGCGCGCGATAATATGTGGCCGACCATAGAATTGTACGCTGATCGCCAGCAGGCTCAGATCGCCGGGTTCGGCTATGATGCGTTGCGCAACCTCCCACTGTACCATTACGACCAGGGTACGCGGTGGGTTGGGATTTTCGAGAAAATGCCTGAAAGTCGGGGCGGTAATATAGTATGGTAGATTGGCTACGAGCTTATATGGCGTCTGACCAAAGACTTCGCTGGGATTGAGAAAGAGCAGGTTGCGGGCGATGAGCTCGACATTGGGATGGCGGCGTGTAGTCTGGGCCAGCAGGGTGAGCATGTCGCGCTCTATCTCGACCGCCACGACACGTCGTGCCCGCTGGGCCAGTTCGCGCGTCAATACACCCGTGCCCGCCCCAACCTCCAATACCTCATCCTCCGGCATGATCTCAGCGGCCTGCACGATCTTTTTCAAGATGTTTCGATCAATCAAAAAATTCTGGCCAAAGGATTTATTGGGCCGCATGCCGTGAGTCGCTAGCAGGTTCTTTAGCTCACGTACATTGGTTAAATCTATCATGTCGATTACGGCCGGTTGAATGGGCTGTGCGTTTTGTATGTTATTATCCGTCAATGTCTGGCTCTCTTGTTCTTCTTTTTCTCAACTGCCTCTAACTCTAACAAACCCCCCGCCAACTGTCAAACTCGTGAGAGCAATGCTACCACCAGCGCCAGCGACTATTGAGGGCGCGCCAACACTTTTTGATGTACAGGTGATATATGATCAGGCCTCCCAGTATGAGCAGCAATGATATGAATCCCATCACGATCATGGCCGCGAACAGTAACAGTAGAAGCTTGATCAGGATCGGTAGCGCGCAGAGAAAGACCAGGCCCAATAGCAGTAGCACACCCCAGCGGGGCGCGGGCGCGGCTTGTGACATCGGTCGTCCTCCCTCGGGAGCATCAAAGCGCTGACGCCGCTGCTTATAGAAGCGATAGCCCTGTTGAAATGTAGTGCCGATCCGGCTCATGCGCGGAAATGCCTGGTGTGGGCGCTGGTCCTCCCGGTGTGGGTGCTGGTAAGTTGTATGCCCCGTCGCTTCACCCTCTCGCCGTTCCGCGTGGTCTCGGGCCTGGTAACTGTATGGTGGGATCGTCGCCTCAAAATCGGCCGGGTGATCGCGCTTGGGCATATCGCTACTGGCACGATACTGGCTGTATGATTGCGTATATATCTCTTCATTACCTTGGTTAGTGACGCGCTCCCGTTGTGGCTCGGGCATAAATTCCTGTTGGCTCATAGTTATATCTCTTAACCTCATGGGTATAGAAAACCCCTTCATAGATGTTACGTTTACCTACAACAAGGGTTGCACAGCGGTTCAGTCTGTTTGTTATCCCATAGACCTAAAAAATAAGTAGGTATTATCATCCTGATAGTCATAGGCGCGCGACGAATCTGGTCTATAATGCGTTATAATCAACGGTATACCCTACCCAAATGCTGCCAATTGTCTGTTTACTGCCCATACCTATGTTACCAGTTACAGGTATGACGCCATTTCTGCCCCTACTGCTCCTGATAGATAGGGGTAAGAAAGATCGCAGGATTAGAGCCTTGTGGTATTATTGAAAAAAAAGTATTTTAAGTAGCTCCTAAGTTTAACTAAAATCAATGAATGGGAGGGAATAGTGCGGAGTGATACAGCCATAAATAGATTTCTTGGGAAGGATGTAACATGCCTATAAATGATTCGCATGATGACGGTAAAAAAGAATCTCATACGGAAGAAACAACTGGTACAGGCAGTAGTGACTCTATAGAAAATAACGATCAATCCGGACCAGCGGGCCAGCCACAACACGTGGCGCCGAAGCCAGTTAAGCGCCCGCAGCGAGTCATTCCCAGGCGCCCAACTGTCAAAAATTCCCCGTTATCACCTTTGCAAAAAACTGATGTAACAGTATCACCCTCATCTATTTCAAAGGCATCGCCCTCATCTTTGCGGAGTAATGAAGATGAGCGAGACGACGTGCCACCTTCACCATCTGATTATCGCGATACTATTGCTTCAGCATTGGAGCCTCCGAAAGTAGATCCTCGCGAGGAGTCTGTCGCGGAAGAGCCAGAGCCGCCTGGTGAGCTTGAAGAGAAGATCATGCCCGTGGCTGAGGATAAAGCACGAGTCCTTGTTAATGCTAAGAAGCAGCGGAAGCCGTCTATGTCCGATAACGGGCATCGTGAGATGGCTGCTATGGTGCTGGCAGATGAATTTGATGCTGGTTCGTCACGGCGTGTATCCTCTGCCGAGCATAGGCTAAATGGCAATCATATTATGTCCGTTACCAGGAGCAGGCCGAACCGCGAGTTGGCACGCCGTTCAGCGATCGCGGTGGCCGATCCCTATTCATCCCGGCGCTCACGCGAACGTATGTTACAGCGGCGCAAGCGAGTGAACCGGGTGCTGATGCATAAGCGCCATCATAGCCGCTTCTATGATACCCTGCTGCTCCGTTTGATGAGCGTGGCCCTGGTCTTGTTCGCCCTCCTGCTCATCCTGACTTCTGGCGCGAGTGGTGCCGCGTATGCTTACTATCAGGCTCAGTTGCCCCTGCTGGATGGCATCGCTCAGCACTCGTTAGCCCAGACGACCAATATTTACGATCGCAATGGCAAGTTGCTCTATCAGCTCTATGACCATAGCAGTTCGGGAGGTCGGCGCACCTACGTTAATTTTGAGGATATTCCTAATGAACTGGTGAACGCGACCATCGCGGCTGAGGACCACTCTTTCTGGAATAACAGTGGCGTGGACTACAACGGTATTGTACGCGCTGTGATTACCAACTTTCAGCACGGTAGTGTGCAGGAAGGTGGCAGTACCGTTACGCAGCAGTTGATTAAGAATCAGTTTTTCCTGGACCAGGATCGCACCCTGCAGGTTAAAGGTGAAGAGGCTATCCTGGCCACCGGACTCACCCAGCGCTATAGCAAAGCCCAGATTATGGAGATGTACCTGAATACCGTTTTCTATGGCGATTCCAATTTTGGCGTTGAGGCGGCGGCACAGGATTACTTCGGTCTGAAGCCACAGTGTAAGCAGGGAGTATGTAAACCGGCGGTCGCCCAGTTGACACTGGGTCAGGCCTCATTGCTGGCCGGTCTGCCGCAGAGCCCCACCGGCTACATGCCATTTACCAATAAAAAAGCGGCCATGCAGCGCCAGACACATGTGCTGCAAAACATGCTATCCCTGAAGATGATCACAAGCGATCAGATGCAGGTCGCCCAGAAAGAGATCGCGAACTACAAGTTCAAGCGGCCGGCGTATGTGAAGAACGCTCCTCATTTTGTAGATTATATCGTCGATAATGTCTTGATCCCTTTATTCGGGGCGTACAATCTGCGCAACGGTGGCTACTCGATCTACACCACTCTGGACCTGGACCTGGAGCGGCAGGTGGAAAAGATCGTCTATAACCGTATTGATGGCAACGAGTTCGACATCTATGGCTATGGCAATCTGCGCACAGCCCACAATCTGCACAATGCCTCGGTCGTCGTGACCGATCCCAAAACCGGCGAGATTCTGGCCATGGATGGTAGCGTCAATTATAATGACACATCGAATGATCCTGCGATGTCTGGCCAGTATAACGCTGCCAATACCCTGCGGCCTCCCGGTTCATCATTCAAACCCGTCGTTTATGCCACGGCTTTCGAGATGGGCTGGTATCCAGCTATGAACGTTCCGGACCATAACACCTATTATCCGGATGGTACCAAGCCGTACAATCCACCTAACTATGATCATAAGTTCCATGGCGATAATATGACGATCCGGCGCGGCATTTCCAACTCATATAACATTCCGGCCGTCGATGCTATCGAGTATGCCGGCGTCAAAAATGTGATGACCATGGCCGGTCGCCTGGGTCTCTCACACGTCGCTCAGACGGTACCGGGACGCCAGGGAGCCGCGATGGCGCTGGGTGTCAGCGAGGAAACCCTGCTCAATATGACGACCGCCTATGCCACCTTTGCTAACGGCGGCGTGCGCATGCCGCAGACCACGGTGCTGCAGATCAACGACAATCAGGGGCGCCCGATCTATAAGTTTGATGCCCGGCATGCCAGGGGCAAGCGCGTGCTTGGCGCGGATGTCTCTTTCCTGATCAGCAGCATGCTCTCCGACACCGTGGCCCGTCACGAAGAGTTCCCCTCGCCCAATCCTTTGGAACTGGATGGACGACCGGTGGCCGCCAAAACCGGTACCACCGATAACTTCGCCGACAACTGGACCATGGGTTATACACCCCACCTGGCCGTGGGCGTTTGGGCTGGTAATAGCGATAACTCGCCAATGGAAAACGTGATCGGTATCACTGGCGCCGGCCCCATCTGGCAGGATGTCTTCCAGTACGCCAACGCCAAGTACCATTTCCCAAAGGACGGCTTCACGCCACCGCCCAATGTACACCAGGCTACCGTCTCAGCCTATACGGGTCTTCTGCCTCACCTGGGCGAGGCCACCGTAACCGACTGGTTCATTGACGGGACCGTCCCCACTATTCAGGGCGTCTACACGCCGCCACCGCCTGTGAAGGCCCCTAAAACCGGCAAGCCCACGCAAAATCCCGGCGACAACGGTAATGTCAACGGCAACACCGACAATAACAATAGCAACACCGACAATAACAACTAAGTGGAATTCCGCCTATCACCCTTCTGGACTTACACTGTCCAGAAGGGTGATAGAATATTGAGAGTAAAGACCCGGTAGCGATCCCCTGAATTGGGTATCCTTGATAGAAATAAGCGTGACAAGGATGACTATTCAGGGGAACTCATATTATTTGCATACATAAAAATCATGGTCTGCGGCCAGACATAGTGTGCATCAAACATATTCGGAGGATAATTTTTATGGCGGATCTCTCAGAGAACGAGAAAGATAATTTACAGCAGACGCTGGCACAGTCGGGCTTTCGGCCCCTCAACCGGACCGAGCGCCGCAACATCTGGCTGCATGATTATGAACAGCAAGATATCGCTCTGCAGTCCTGGGCGCGCCTGGTTGAGCAGCAAGGTCTGGAGATTGAGATTATGCTGCAGATGCAGGGGCTACTGGTGTTTGGGACGATGGTGAGTACAAAAGCGTATGCCCAGTTTTACATTGATATGCATGAGAGGATGTATCGCCAGAGCTCGCCGGAGACCGCCGACTTCTTGCAGGAGTACTATGTTGCTCTGGTACCACCCGATGATCAACCAGAGATTGGTCCGGAAGGCCTGCCCACCATTTTTCGCTATGCTCACCTGCGCGACGTCACCATTATGAGCGCGGGCCATAAGATCAAGGTTCCCTACTGGCGCGGCATGATTAACCAGGTGGACGCCTTTGTGATCGGCGCTTCCGCCAACGGCTAGGCGCTGCTCAAAGATCATCGATATGAAAGTGCCACAGGGGCGCATTCGCGCCCCTGTGGCACTTTCATATCGATGATCTTTGGTAGGAAATTGCTATGCGACGATCTTAACGGTTGTGCCTATGGGAGCCCAGCTGTACAACCATTGCGCGACGCTGTACGACATATTCACACAGCCGTGCGAACCGGTTATCCAGCCATATACAGGATCATAGTGGTAGACGTTGGTGCCAGGACCGTAGGTGCTGCGCCACCAGGAGTCGTGCATGAAGTAACCACCCTCTTTAAACTCCAGTGCATAGTTGATATGGGTTGGAGCATACCAGTAAGGAGATCCAACTGGCCATGGAGAGTAGAACGTGGTAGGACTCAGTTTAATGAAGACATGATAGGTGCCAAGCGGCGTCTCCAGACCAGGCTGCCCTGTAGTTACGGGTGCGTTGCGTACCTGGCGCCCGTTCTCATAGAAGTAGGCCCATTGCGTGGTCCGGTTGATAATGACCACTTTGCCCACGCTATTCCCACCGCCAACGCTGCCTCCACCCGTGTTATCAACGGCCACCAGACCACTATACACGTAGAGAGGAGCCGCGTTACTGGCAGAGATGCGATACCAGACCGGATTGCCACTCCAGACAATCTGTCCGTTGACACGAGCATAAATAGTCACATGTGTGTAAGGTGCATAGGTTGACACTACCCGAAATCCAGTACTTGCGCCAGTTCGTACATTAGTATAAGCGGTCGTCGTACCAGATTGAGTAGCTGTAGCCGCATACGAAGTCTTACTATTCAAAGGGTTGAGGGTAAAAAAAACGGCTAGCAGTAGTGAAAGGAATCCAATGGCATACAGTTTTTTCAAATTTTTTTGCATAACGACTCCTTTTAGAAGCTATAGAGCCTTAATATTATTAAGTATATATAAGTACATCAATATACTCAAGTGAAATAGCTCACATTTCGATCCCACCAAATCACATTGGTGATTCTCCCCTGCCACAGCGGAACTGAATGCTCATATCTTTCCATCTCATAGTAGCTGAATGCTCATATTTTTCCCCCTCATAGTGCTTTGTCAAACTTCGTTTGGTGGATTGTTCGCCCGCTACGCGGGCGAGAGGGGGAGGAGTTGCCGGGGGCACAGCCCCCGAACCCCAGTCAAGGGGCTCGCCGCCCCTTGCATCCCCGCTCCCCCATCAAAGGAACTTTGACAGTGCAATAGTAGCTGAATGCTCCTATCTTTCCACCGCATGTAGCTGAATACTCCTATCTTTCCATCTCATGGTAGTTGTGGGTGGTGCTGCACATCCAGCGCGAATGCGCCGGATGTGCAGCACCACCCACAACTACCAAATATACTCCCAGGCTGCCGCAGGCAGCCTGGGAGTACTAAATACTACCTTTGGGGGAAGTAGTTACGATCTAAGAACCGGGATCGTCTGCACACATGTAGGTCGATTTGACTGCAATATTTATTGAAGAAAATGGAGCATTTTATATCGTATGGATCGTTTTGTACAAAATAATGTAGAAGAAATTGTAGATCCTTCGCACGAGGTGATGGAAGAGCTGGTCGAAATTGTGGATCAAGTGGCTCCGATGCAGGCTGTTCCAAGTTATCGCCCTACGCGCTGGGAGTTTGTGAATAGTTTGCTTGATCACCTTGATAGTGTTACGGGTGGTCGCGCCGGCTCACTGGTGCAGTTTTTTACTTTTCTGTTTATTGGCGGCACCACTACTATTGTCAACCTGGCCATTCTCTATGTAGTCCTCAACTATATTTCATTGCCCAATGCCTTCTTCCATAATTTACTGGGTTCGACGCTGGGTAGTGAGCTCTCGCTGCTAGCCAATTTCGCGCTCAATGATCGCTTTACCTTCCGTTACGCGCCCGGACAACAGCGCCCCTGGTTCGTACGCCTCAGCCGCTTCCACGCGACCGCTATCGGTGGTATCCTGCTGACGATCCTGATCCAGGCCTTACTTGTTAATCTGCTGCACATTAATGCTTTGATCAGCCAGGCCATTGCTGTTGTGATCGTACTGTTCTATAACTTTTTCTTCCATCAATTCTTTACCTATCGCCGCCTGAAGGCCGTCGAAGAAGCCATCTAACATGAGACATCCCGAATTTTAAGGTCGGGTTTGTAAAAAGACACCTCCTGAGCGAGACTGAAGGAAAAACAGACCACCATTCAGTCAATCCAGGAGGTGTTGTTTATGTCATCTCAGTATCTCACACCGCTTGAGGAGCCACAAGTTCCAGCATATCCCCCTGCCGAGATGGCGCAGGGATTGTACACTGCTCTGGCTCACTTTCTGGCTCCCTTGCTCATGCAAGCCGATAGCCGCATGGACAAACGACTGGTGCGCACGATGGTGCAGACCGTGGCGGTGATCTTGACCTTCCGTGATCGCGTCAATGGCTTGCTCCTTTCGGAAATGGGCGGCTATCTCGAGACGCCCGACAAAGCTCCGGCAGGAACCAAACGCCTGTCTCGGCTGCTGCATTGTCGCAAATGGTCGGCTGAACTGATCCGCTCGTATCTGTGGCATCGAGCCAGCCAACGTCTCACAAGGTGGAAACAGATGGGAAGGGATGTGCTGGCGCTGTGGGATGAGAGTGCGTGGGAGAAGCCAGAAACTATCGCCTCGGACGACCTTGCCCCGGTGCGCTCGAGTAAGGGCGCTCGACTCACCCATATCAAGAAAGGTTACTACACCCCGCCCCGTGGCCCCATCTTTGTGCCGGGCCTCCATTGGTTGGCCGTGGTCCTGGTCGGCAGCGAGCAGCAAGACGACCCGCCTGAACTAGCCAGCATGCGGTGGTGGACCAGCCGTGGGGCGCGCGCTTCCTTCAAACGCGATGAACAAGCCAAACTGTTACTGCAAGGCGTTCTGCTCTGGGGACGCGAGGTGATGCATGTCTTTGATCAAGGCTTCGCCAGCAGTTTCTGGCTGGGTCTGTTGCTGGCGTTCTCGTTGCGCTTTGTGCTGCGCTGGAAAAAAGATTACCAGCTCGTGGATGCCCAGGGTCAGCGACGTGCAGCCTGGAAAATCACCCGCGGCAAACGAGGATGGCAAGAACGCTGGGTGTGGGATTGCCGTCGTCACCAGTGGGTCATGGGCAGTGTTCTCGCTTGTGCGGTGAGGCATCCCGACCATCCTGAGCAGCCGTTGTGGTTGGTCGTGGCCCGGCGCAAAGGTGGCTTGCCCTGGTATCTGCTCACCGCCGAGTCCATCACCACCGCGGAAGATGCCTGGCGGATTATGTTTGCCTATGCGCGTCGCTGGCAGATCGAACTGACCTGGAAAGAAAACAAGAGCGAATTGGGCTTCCAAAGCCCGCGGCTCTGGGAGTGGGAGACGCGAGAAAAACTGCTGCTGTTGGCGGCGCTGGCCTACGCCTTTCTGCTGAGCCTGCTGGCGCCGTTTTACGAACTCTTACGCCGCTGGCTGTTGCGGCACTACTGTCATCGCACAGGCCGTCATGCCCGGCAAGCACACCAGCCGTTTGCACGGCTGCGCCTGGCCTTGAGTCGGTTGTGGCAACGGATCCCTGCGCGCTGGGAGGAGGTAGCTGGCCGGCCCCGGCCCCAGCCTCGCGTCCAGATCATTATGCTCTGAGGCGGTGTGGAGGTTCCCCACGTGACGAGAGACGCTCTGGTCGGCATCGGCTGACCATGTGGGCGTGTGTCCGGTGTTCATCGGGTACAACACGTCTTGCCAACAGAGGATGCGAATGCGTGCGAAAAGAGCATACCCCTAGGCCCTGTGGAAGCCGCTGGGATGCTGTGGGAGTGGAAAGTCGGTTGACCAGCTCCTTTCTCTTTTTCCGTTTTTTGGCACAGTGGTGCTTTTCAGCGAGCCAAACGGGGAAAGCACGTTGTTCTGCAAGAGAAGAGAAGCGAGCAGTTCTCCTTCAAAAATGGAGAACTGCTCGCTTCTTTCACAAGTTCATCCCTAAAATTTGGGATGTCTCATGTTTTCATAAAAGTGGGGTATAAAAAAACGCGCACGTGCGCGTTTTTTTATACCCCACTTTTATCTTACAAGATGAGGGGGCGCTAGCGCCCCCCCTCATCTTGTAAGAGGTACTGGTTAAAACAGGGATAATTGCTGGGGGGGTGGCTCCTCTTCACGCTTCTTCTGCACAACCGCTTTGGCCGGCTGTTCAGCCGCCATACGCTCGGCTTCGGCCATGATTAATGGTATCTTCTTGAAGTCCTCGCGGATAGCATCTTTCGTACTGGGATTGCGTAGGCCGGCGGCCGGGTGGAACATAGGGATGCAAATGCGCCCATCTTTTTTACGGGCTCGACCATGGATAGCGCTGATTCGCTCTGAGCCGAAAAATTTGGCCATTGAAAAGCGGCCCAGGGTAACTATGACCTGTGGATTGATCGCGGCTATCTGACGGTCCAGATAATCGCTGCAGGCGGCCATTTCATCTGGTTCGGGGTCGCGGTTATTAGGGGGACGGCATTTTACCACATTGGTAATAAAAACGTCTGAACGTTTCAGGTTAATACTTGCGAGTAAGGAATCTAAAAATTGTCCTGCCTGTCCAACGAATGGGCGTGCTTGCATATCTTCGTGATAGCCGGGGCCCTCACCGATAAACATCACCTTTGCGGTAGGACTCCCCTCGCCTGGTACCGCCTTGTTACGGCCCTGGCAGAGTCTACACCGGGCACAAGTAGACACCTCTACCGCAATCTCTTGCAGGATTTCCTCTGACGACATGGCAGTTTTACCCCTTTTGAAAGTGTTGATAAAAATACCGAGGCCTGAACAAGATAAGGCGACCAGCAGGGGTCGCCTTATCTTTTGTGTTTTTAAAATGTGATTATCTTACCAGCGGCGATCTGGACGCTGACCGTAGTTATCGCGGCGTGGGCCACTGGGATTGCGCTGGCCACCTCCAGGTCCGCCCATTGGGCGGCGCTGGCCAAAGCCACCACCGGAGCCACGATCACCACCATAGCTGCCGCCGCGTGAGCCGCCGTTATCACGGTCATAGCCACCACGATCGCGGCCACCACCACCCATACCATAGCCGCCACGGTCACCACCGTAGTTGCTACGGCCACCGCCATCGCGATCACGCGAGCCATAGCCGCCACGACCGCCACCGCCAGGACCGCCACGACCACCACCGCGGCTACCGCGATCCTGATCCATTTCGGCCTGGGTAGGCATCTCACCGCTCAATGCGGCGCGTCGAGAAAGATTGACGCGCCCCTGTCCATCGACTTCAATCACCATGACGGTGATCTCGTCGCCGATAGAGACCACGTCTTCCGGTCTCATCACCTGGTAATCGGCCAGCTGCGAGGTACGTACCAGACCCTCTTTACCGGGCAGGATCTCTACGAAGCAGCCGAAATCGACGATGCGGCGTACAGTACCGGTATAGATGTGGCCAACCTCGACCTCTTCGGTCAGGGCACGTACCGCATCCATCGCGTGCTGCATCGACTCTCCGGAGACGGCCGAGATATTCACCGAGCCATCATCCTCGATATCGAGCTTAGCGCCACTGTCTTCCTGAATCTTGCGGATGGTTTTTCCGCCTGGTCCGATGACAGCGCCGATCTTATCGGGATTGATCTTGATGGTCTGGATGCGGGGGGCGAATTCAGACAGCTCCTCACGGGGTGCATCGATGGCGTCGAGCATCTTCTCCATGATGAACATACGACCTTCGCGTGCCTGCTCCAGCGCCTTGGACATAATCTCGTAGGTGATACCTTTAACCTTGATGTCCATCTGCAGGGCAGTGACACCATCGGCGGTACCGGCTACCTTGAAGTCCATATCGCCCAGGGCATCTTCGATTCCCTGAATGTCGCTCATGACAGCCCATTTGCCTTCACGCTCACCTTCACCTGTGATCAGGCCCATCGCCACACCGGCGACCGGGGCGTGAATGGGAACACCGGCATCCATCAGCGCCAGTGTGGTGCCGCAGACCGAGCCCATCGAGGTCGAGCCATTGGACGACAGTACGTCCGAAACGGCGCGAATCGTATATGGGAACTCGCTCTGTGAAGGAATGATCGCGGAGATGGCGCGTTCCGCCAGGGCACCATGACCAATCTCACGACGGCCAGGGCCACGCAGGGGCTTGCTCTCACCGGTTGAATACGGGGGGAAGTTGTAGTGGTGCATGAAGCGCTTATTCTCATTGGCGGCCAGTCCATCAAGCACCTGCTCGTCTCCTGGTGAACCAAGGGTAATGACGCTCAAGACCTGTGTCTGTCCACGGGTGAAAATAGCCGAACCATGTGTGCGTGGCAGCAGGCCAACCTCACAGCTAATCGGGCGAATGGTTTTCAGATCGCGGCCATCGGGACGCTGCCCGTTGTCCAGAATATTGCTGCGTACATACGCTTTGAGCTCTTTTTCGTAGAAGGTGATAACTTCCTTCAAACGCTCGGGATACTCCTCGCTGAACGCGGCGACCAGCTCTTCCTGAACCAGGCTTAACGCGGCAGAACGAGCCGTCTTATCTGGATTGTTGACAGCTGCATCGAAGCGTGGGCGTACAAACTCCGCTACCTTCGCCTGCAATTCTGTATCGACGGGGGGCGCTGTAAATGGACGCTTGGCCCGATTCACGGCCTGCACCAGCTTCTCCTGCATTTTGATGATGTCTTGCAGACTCTCTTGTCCGAAGCGAACTGCTTCCAGCATCATCTCTTCCGGCAACTCTTTCGCGCCAGCCTCAACCATCATGACCGCGTCGGCGGTACCAGCGATGGCGAGATCCAATTTACTCTGCTCCATCTGGGATTCGAGTGGATTGATCACAAACTGATCATCGATATATCCAACGCGCACGGCACCAACGGGGCCTGCGAAGGGAATATCAGATACGCTCAGCGCGGCGGATGCGCCAACAATACCGAGAATATCATAATCGTTTTCCTGATCGGCAGAGAGAACGGTGATCACAATCTGGACGTCGTTGCGGTAACCTTTGGGGAAGAGAGGGCGGAGAGGGCGATCGGCGAGGCGACAGGAGAGAATGGCATGTTCAGTTGCACGGCCTTCACGTTTAATAAAACCACCAGGGATCTTACCTGCAGCGTACATACGCTCTTCTACATCAACAGTTAGTGGGAAAAAGTCAATACCTTCACGAGGCTCGTCACTGCCTACCACAGTTGCCAGTATTACGGTATCTCCGTAGCGCAACAACACTGCGCCACTACTCTGTTCTGCTACCCTGCCGGTCTCTATGCTCATTACCCGACCGCCGATAACAGCTTCTTGACGGTGAATCATATTTCCTCCGATAAATGGCACCCTATTCTATGCTCTGTCCTGGAATCTTTGCTGAGAGCCTATCACATCCCATACTACGTAAAACTGGGTGCAGTTCTTCTTTACTTATAAGGGTACAATTTTGCGTGCAATCGCACTTATACATGCATCTGTTCGTTGTGGTTTGATCCCTGATACTCTGTCACTAACTCTCTGTGGGGGAATGAAAACCCTTGTCTTCTAACTCTCTCGTTCGTCTCGTTTCTCTCTAACAACTCTCGGATTGGATGCAGCGGAGAAAAATGGAGCAGCGGTCGGGCATACGTACGGCGCTCGCCATGCTGCGCCGACCGCATCCACAGCAACCTCAAATTTACTTTTGTGCGCCCAGTTTGACGCGGATACCCAGTTTAGCAACCAACGCGCGATAGCGCTCCGGGCTTTTCTTACTGAGATAGGTAAGCAGGCGTCGGCGCTGGCCAACTAGCATGCGCAGGCCCCGGTGTGAATGGAGGTCGTGCTTATGAACCTTTAAATGCTCTGAAAGCTGATTAATGCGGTGTGTCAAAATTGAGATCTGAACTTCAGGAGAACCGGTGTCGGTCTCATGGACACGGGAATCAGCAATGATCTCTGTTTTTTCTTCAACAGTCAATGCCACGTTTCTAAATCACCTCCAATGTAATGTGGGTGGAAAAAAGATGCTTCCTGTGCTCAGATTGCTTTGTGCATGGCAATGCTTATACATTCTGAGTGATGCGGAAGTAGTTGTATACGTTCGCATTATAGCATGGATGCCTCAAGGGCGCAATCAATGACTTCCCTGCGGGCGTTTTCATGCGTTACGCTGCTCTACGTAAGGAAAGGCACCTCCCCGACATGCTATTAGGCAGGTGGTGAGGTGCCCTGGCGGGAAAAGTCTTACTTAACGGTAACTTTAGCGCCAGCTTCTGCCAGTTTGGCAGCGATTTTGTCGGCCTCTTCGCGAGAGACGCCCTCTTTGATGGCCTTTGGAGCCTCGTCAACAACGGCTTTCGCCTCTTTCAGGCCCAGGCCTGTCAGCTCGCGAACAACTTTGATGACATTGATCTTGTTGGCGCCGACCTCGGTCAGGATGGCGTCGAACTCGGTCTTCTCTTCAGCAGCGGCGGCTGGAGCAGCCTCACCGGCGGCGGCGACAGGAGCAGCGGCGGCGGCGACGGGAGCGGCGCTTACACCCCATTTGTCCTGCAGGGTTTTGGTCAGCTCAACGAGCTCGAGTACGTTTAACTTCTCAATTTCAGCGATGATATCTTGTACAGCCATGGTTGGTTCCTCCTAATTATTCAGCGGTTGCTCCGCTATTGAGTTGTTCTGAATGTGCTTGTAGCACATAACAAAGATCGCGTAATGGTGCTGTGAACAGGCCGTACGCGCTGGCCAGTGGTCCCTGTATGGTACCAACGACTTCCGCTTTCGACTGGTCTTTGCCACCTTTGATTTTGCTAATGCCTTCAACTTCCTGGGCCGTCAATGAACGACCACCAAGAATGGCAGACTTGAGAACTGCAACCCTCGAGGTACTGAGGTAGTCGGTGACAGCTTTCGTGGCAGCAACTTCGTCGTCATACCCGAAGGCGACGGCGGTCTGACCGTTGAAGATCTTATTATCGACGCCGGTCATCTGGTTGCGCTCAGCGGCGATACGCAGAAGGGTGTTTTTCGCGATCTGGAACTCCACCTTCGCGGCGCGCATCTTTTTACGCAGCTCGTTCATATCCTTTACGCTCAGACCTTGCGTCTGAACCAGGATAGCGATCGATGAGCGACCCAGTTTGTCTGTCAGCTCCTCAATTTTACCTGCTTTTGCCTCTGTTGGCATAAGGTGCTCTCCTCCTTTCCTGGAATGGTTGTTGCTTTGATCAATCTTCGGCCAGTTTAAACAGCTGGCTAGCCGTTTGTGGCCGGAGAGTCAATCTGTACTCTGTATAAAGGGCAATAAAAATGCCTTCGATAAACACCGAAGGCCGGGAGAGAACCTCTATTCTGTTGCGGACTCACTCGTACTCTGAGATAGAAATACGCTCGTTGCCGTATGACGCGGCTTCGCATGAGCTGGCGAATAGTTATCTCCTCGGCAAGTCGATCTTAAAGAAAGATCGCTTAAGTGCTTTGCAGCACGCTTGCTGTCTTCGGTGATGAATACATTCATCTGGAAATTATGTGTTTTTACACAGCCTCACTATAATATCACAGCGTTTACACTTTGTAAACTCCCCAATTTCACCGCCTTCGGCGGTGAAATTGGGGAGTTTAATTTTTTATGACAACGTAGGGAATGAAACACACGGCGCACGGCGCCGTGTGTTTCATTCCCTACGTTGTCATAAAAAAGGGATAGATGGCCAGGCGCATGTGATAGGGGATGTGGCAAAACATGGCGCCAGCGCTGTGTGTTTCATTCCCCACGTTGTCATGAAAAAGGGCAAATATACAACCTCATTTAAATATAGGGGATGTGGCAAAACATGGCGCCAGCGCTGTGTGTTTCATTCCCTACGTTGTCATGAAAAAGGGCAAATATACAACCTCATTTAAATATAGGGGATGTGGCAAAACATGGCGCTCAGCGCCATGTTTTGCCACATCCCCTATATTTAAAAGGGGGCGGGCGCGAAGCGCCCGCCCCCCCACCGCCTGCGGCGGAAAAAAGAGTTATGCCTGTGGCTTCAGAGCCGTCGCAGACGCTACTTCCAGACGAATGCTAGGCGACATCGTCGACGTCAAAACCACACTCTTCACATAAGTACCTTTGGCACCGGATGGGCGTGAGCGCACAACCGCATCCATGATGGATGAAATGTTCTGCATCAACGCCTCTTCGCTGAACGAAAGCTTGCCAGCGGGAATGTGCAGCAAGGCGGTGCGGTCGACTTTAAATTCGACACGACCAGCTTTAACGTCGCGAATGGTTTTGGCCAGGTCAAAGGTAATGGTGCCAGCTTTTGGACTTGGCATCAGGCCCCGGGGTCCCAGCTTTCTACCGAGACGACCAACTTTACCCATCACGTCGGGGGTAGCGATGGCTACATCAAAGCCCAGCCAGTCGCCCTCGATCTGCTTGATGAGGTCATCAAGGCCAACAATATCAGCTCCAGCGGCCTCTGCTTCGGCCACCTTCTCGCCCTGCGTGAAGACCAGCACTTTTACCTCTTTACCGGTGCCAGCGGGCAGCATGGCTACTCCGCGCACCATCTGATCAGCGTGGCGTGGATCGACACCAAGCTTCATGTGGACTTCGACGGTCGGGTCGAACTTTGTATAGTTAAGCTTTTTGAGGAGTGAAACAGCTTCTTGTGGCTGGTACAGCTTCTCGGAATCGACCAGCTTGGCCGCTTCCAGGTATTTTTTTCCGTGTGTTTTTGTTGCCATTATTACGTTGCCCTCCTTGAGGCAATGAACCGCAGTGACTTTCGGGCCGGGTCTACTCGATGGTGACACCCATGCTACGTGCAGTGCCTTCGATTGTCTTTTCAGCTGCCTCAATCGTGTTAACGTTGAGGTCTTTTATCTTCAGCTCAGCGATCTCGCGCAGTTTGGCGCGGTTGATGGAGCCAACTTTGGTTTTATTTGGTGTGGGAGAACCGCCCGAGATGCCCGCGGCCGCCTTCAGCAGATCGGGTACCGGCGGGGTCTTGGTAATGAATGTGAACGAGCGATCCTCGAAAATGGTGATCTCAGCAGGGATGACCATGCCAGTCTGGTCCGCGGTACGTGCGTTGTATTCCTTACAGAACATCATCAGGTTGATGCCATGAGGACCAAGCGCGGTACCGATTGGAGGCGCTGGGGTTGCTTTCCCGGCCGGGATCTGCAGCTTTACTACAGCTTTAATACGCTTTGCCATGTTTGTTCTAACTCCTCAAAAATGGGTCTGTCTTTGACTGGTGGATGCTCTGGTTAGATTTTTTCTACCTGGAGGAAATCCAGCACCACCGGAGTCTCACGACCAAAAAACGATACCAGCACAGTCACTTTATTACGATCCATATTAATATCGTTGACGGTGCCAATAAACTCTTCAAATGGGCCATCTATCACGCGCACGCTCTGGCCTTTGGTGAAGCTGACCTTCGCCTTGGGCTTCTCGGTCTCTTCTGTGACCTGTTTTAAGATCGACCGGACCTCGTGCTCTTGCAATGGAACGGGGCGTGTCCCAGAACCAACAAAGCTTGTGACTCCAGGCGTGTTACGGACGACATACCAGGCTTCGTCGCTCATAATCATCTCGACGAGTACGTAGCCGGGAAAAACCTTGCGCTGTACTGTGCGTCGCTGACCCTGTCTAATCTCAACCTCTTCTTCCATCGGAACGATGACACGGAAAATTTTGTTTCGCATGTCCATCGACGCGATGCGTGCCTCGAGGTGACTCTTTACTTTATTCTCATAGCCCGAATATGTATGAATTGCATACCAGGCACGTTTCTCCTCGGGCTGCCTTTTATCACCGGTACGTTCAGTAACCACGGCATTTCCCCTTATGATTTCCAGGTGACGAAGCTACTTACCACCACCGATAATGAGTAGGAAGAGATGATAAAGCCCAAAATCGACTAAGGATAGGAGCGCTCCGAGAATGGCAGAGATAATCACAACCATAATGGTCATGTTTCTGGCTTCCTCGAAGGTAGGCCAGGTCACCTTGTAGCGCAGCTCGTAGTATGCGTCATACACAAAGCGACCAATCTGATTATTGCGCGCGCGCGCAAAAAGAGAAGATCCCTTGGAAGTACGCCGGGCTGCTGTTTTGTTCGCTGACTTCGTAGTGGCAGACTCACGTCGTTCTTCGCGGGCCGAAGTTCTTGTGGTTTTACCTGTCGCTTGCGCGCGTTCCTGCGGCTTCACTTCAGTTACCTGACTTCGGCTGACATTCTTTCTTCTGTCAGTCATGTTCTTTGCCACGTTCAACCTTTCTGATCAGTAGCGATCGCACCTAGTTCAACGCACGAGTTGAAGTATACAATCTGCTCTCTTACTTGGTCTCACGATGAAGCGCAGGCTCTCGACATGTGTTGCAATACTTCCGAAGCTCCATGCGCTCGGGGTTATTTTTCTTGTTTTTCGAGGTGGTATAGTTGCGGCTTTTGCAAACGGTGCAAGCCAATGTTACCACGATACGATTCTCTTTGCTTTTAGCCATTTCTCTCTCCGTTTAACGTTTGGGTCTGGCTTGCCGCAGGGGTGCAGGGTCCTCCCTGCCGGGGCGTGGGCGAGCATGCCGGGGCATACTCAAGTTCCCATAAATCCCTTTCCCCACTCCCAAGAGGGGTGCAGGGTCCTCCCTGCCGGGGTATGAGGTGTCCCCATAATCCTCTTTTCCCCACTCCCAAGAGGGGTGCAGGGTTCTCCCTGCCGGGGTATGGGGTGTCCCCATACATCCTTTTCCCCGCTCCCAAAGGGAGCGCAAAAGTAAATCTCCAGAATAGTTATCTAAGACAACTGTGGGCGCAATAACCTTGCGCCCACAGTGCGTCACTTTATAACCTTAGTTGATCACCTTTGTGCAGATACCAGCACCAACGGTGCGGCCACCTTCACGGATGGCGAATTTCACGCCTTCTTCCATGGCGACCGGCTGAATCAGTTCAACTGTCATTTCGATGTTGTCACCAGGCATCACCATCTCGACACCCTCGGGCAGCTTGATCGCTCCGGTTACGTCCGTGGTACGAACGTAGAACTGCGGGCGATAGCCGTTGAAGAATGGGGTATGGCGGCCACCCTCTTCTTTGGAGAGGACGTATACCTGCGCCAGGAAGTTCTTGTGCGGCTTGATCGAACCGGGCTTGGCCAGAACCTGGCCGCGCTCGATGTCGGTACGCTCAACACCACGCAGCAGACACCCAACGTTGTCACCAGCCATACCGGAGTCCAGCGTCTTCTGGAACATCTCAACACCGGTTACGACGACGGAGCGGGTGTTTTCCTGCATGCCGACGATCTCGATGGTGTCGCCGGTCTTGACGATGCCGCGCTCGATACGTCCGGTGGCCACGGTACCGCGACCTTTAATACCGAAGACGTCTTCCACAGGCATCAAGAATGGCTGATCGGTTGGACGTGGTGGGGTGGGGATGTAGTTGTCGACCTGGTCCATCAGCTCCCAGATGCACTTGGCAGCTGGATCATTGCGGGACAGGTCGCCCTTGCTTTCGAGAGCACCCAGGGCCGAACCACGAACGACGGGAATGTCGTCGCCAGGGAACTGGTTCTTGGAGAGCAGTTCGCGTACTTCCAACTCAACCAGCTCGAGCAACTCTTCGTCATCCATCATGTCAACCTTGTTCAGGAAGACAACCATGGACGGCACTTCTACCTGACGAGCAAGCAGTACGTGCTCACGGGTCTGTGGCATCGGGCCGTCGGGGGCACTCACCACCAGAATAGCACCGTCCATCTGGGCGGCACCGGTGATCATGTTTTTAATGTAGTCAGCGTGACCAGGGCAGTCGACGTGCGCATAGTGGCGCTTCTCGGTCTCGTACTCCAGGTGAGCGATCGAGATGGTGATACCACGCTCGCGCTCCTCAGGTGCTTTGTCGATCTGGTCAAAAGCCGTGTATTTGGCGAGCTGAGCAGCTGACAGCACTTTGGTGATAGCTGCGGTCAGGGTCGTCTTACCATGGTCGATGTGGCCAATAGTACCAATGTTCACATGCGGCTTTGTTCGCTCGAACTTTTTCTTCGCCATTTCCTACTGTGGCTCCTTCTGCAATCCTGCTTACGATTCAGATCAGATAGCAATGGGTATAGACATGCAGCAGCCGCCCCCTGTATCTGATCGTCAAACAAAGTTAAAACTTCCCTACGGTTAAACGAACGGGAGTTGACGATCATTCAGAAGACGGCAGCAAGATCTTAATTACTTATAACCTACACGCGGAATTTATGAGTGTGGGCTATAGACGTGAAGAACGCCGAGCCCACTCATCATATAGAAACCACGGAAGCCCGTGATGGGACTTGAACCCATGACCTCATTCTTACCAAGAATGTGCGCTACCTCTGCGCCACACGGGCTTGATACTACCAATACCTGGAGTCATTGATAGTGGTGGGCAGTGGAGGATTCGAACCTCCGAAGCTTGCGCAACTGATTTACAGTCAGTCCCATTTGGCCACTTTGGTAACTGCCCCTATATTGTCAAACACTCCGGTTCCTCTGAGTGATCGCTCTGAGTGATCAACGCCCACATTATAGCCGACCTACTCAGTTGTGTCAACACCTTTTCTCGCCTTTTTTTTAAGTGGTCGTTAAATTGATAAATTTGGCTCCGCCTGATCCGCCACGGGAAAGTCATTGCCAAAAGCATTGCGTCTTGCATAAATTGCTGGTATAATCTCCAACGTTGGAGAAATTCATCACACCTCAAGCCTTTTAATCGTCTGAGCCTAGCTAGCCAGGATTGATTGGTGTTCACAGTTGCTCTATACTGTAATTGAGCAGCATGCGGTTTTTCCGCTACCCAATGTATGAGTAATCTGTTTGGATTCTAGGAATAAGAGGTAGCTTCTATGGCGACGAATTGTGACTTCAGCCGTTCTTCCTTACTTAGTGAGCAGTATCAGCGTGAAATGGAACTCATCGCTGTTGCATTACAAGAAGAGACTCAGGATGAACGTGATGAGCGTCTGTGCCTCGTCGCTCAGTCTTGGGCTTTGACTTCGGCTTGCTTCCGTTCACAGCTCGAGACCAGTGACGTTCCGTCCTATTCTCCGGTTGCTCTTGCTCGTCCGTAGTTTTCTAGTGAAGATGTGTTAGTTTAATTGCCATGCCTCATCCTCCTGAAATTGCACCGGAAGCTCTGACCTATCTTACACCTGTGCAGTTTGGCATGGTGTACTGGGTGAATTTCGGTTATTCATCTCTCCCTCCTGGGATTGAAGAGAAGCGTATCCTGGATTGGCACCCCGCTCTGGTTGTGTCGGGCGATCCTTTCTGCCGTCACGCGGGTGCTGTGAATGTTGTCGCTTTGACTTCATATCGTGGAAAATTGCGCCCATATCATCACCTCCTCCTGAAACGCGATTACCCTTTACTCGATACTGATAGCCTGGTGAAGACAGAGTTGATGTATCCCATTCTGCGTACCCTGCTGGCTGATCAGTATGCTATTTGCCGTCTCAACGATGCGGATTTACGGGCTGTGATGGGAAAAGTGGCCAATAGTCTGGCGATTACGATGTTCTATTCATTACATTAGCGCATCGCCCTTATGTGTTAAGTTGGGTTTGCTTATGACGCTTAATCAGAATCAGTTCCGCTTACTTCCTTCAGTCGATGAATTGCTACATACATCGCAAGGGATGGCCCTGGCCGAGACTTTTTCCCACGAGCTGGCTGTCAGCGCGCTGCGTTTGAGCATATCTCAGGCGCGCGATGCTATCCGCGCGGGCTCCCCCTGTCCCTCCGCCGAATCGTTGTTGCTCACTGCCGAACTTCATCTCCAACAACAATTCCAGCCCCGCTTGCGTCCATTGATTAACGCTACAGGCGTGATCATTAACACCAATCTGGGCCGCGCACCTTTGAGCCAGGCTTCGTTACAGGCCGTTCAGCGAGTCGCTGGCGGCTATTCTAATCTTGAGTATGATATCGATCTGGGTGCACGTGGCTCTCGTCATACGCATGTGAGTGCTCTGCTGCGTGAATTGACTGGAGCTGAGGCGGCGCTGGTGACCAATAACAATGCCGCGGCTGTCTTGCTGGGATTGAGCGCGCTGGCTGCGGGACACGAGGTGGTGATTTCGCGAGGACAGCTGGTTGAGATCGGTGGGGGCTTTCGCGTTCCCGATGTGATGCGCCAGAGTGGCTGTCAACTGGTTGAAGTAGGAACGACCAATCGGACCCGCATCGCCGATTACGCGGCCGCCCTGACGGATCGTACGGCGGTGCTCCTGTCGGTCCATCCCAGCAATTTTTTGATCACCGGTTTTACTGAATCCACCTCCATCGCGTCCCTGGTTGAGTTGGCCCACGAGCGAGGCCTGCTGGTTATGGATGATCTGGGAAGTGGCTGCCTGCTGAATTGTGAGCAATATGGCCTGTCCCACGAACCGACTCCCCAGGAGAGCCTGGCCGCGGGCGCCGACCTGGTCTGTTTTTCGGGTGATAAACTGCTGGGTGGACCCCAGGCGGGAATTATCCTGGGCAAGGCCGAGGTGGTGGCGCGGGTGGCTCGCCATCCCTTGATGCGTGCTATGCGTATCGATAAGATGACGCTGGCGGCGCTGGAGGCCACGCTGCGCCATTACCAGCTCGGAGAGGCCGAGATCCGCATTCCAATCTGGCGCATGATTTCTACCCCGGCCGAAAAGGTTGCGCGCCGTGCCGCCGACTGGGCGCATCAGTTGACCGCGCAGGGACTGGCTGTCCATACGCAACCGGGACAATCTACCATCGGCGGTGGCTCGCTGCCTGGCGAGACGCTGCCTACAATGCTGCTGGCCCTCGATGCTGTTTCCTGTTCATTGCCCCTGGAAACGATTTCGCAGCGTCTGCGTACTCGCCATACTCCCATTATCACCAGAATCTCGCGCGATACCCTCTACCTCGATCCCCGCACAGTCCTCGAAGAACAGGATGCCGAGGTGATCGCCGCCCTGCAAGCCGCCCTGGCTTAAAATGGCTGCTAGCCGCGCAGAAGCTGACTCTCTGCTAAGAGTACCTTCTGTATAATCGCCTCTGGCGTGGTAAATCTCATCTCATTTGCATCGTATAAAGCTTTCTTCTCATTATCAGGTAGGGATATTAATGTTTGGAGCTGCTGATCAAACATCTGGCTGACTGCCAGGTAACGGCTCGGAAGATGCTCTGGTAAATCTGCATCTAGCCAGAATGCATAGAACATTTCAGCTGCGGCCAGGTGATGGAGCGTTTGTTTTATGCTCCAGCCTTCATCCTGAGGAATCCAATCAAGCTGCTGCAAACTGAGATTTTCCGTGCGCTGGATCAGCATCTCGACTACAAGGTCGATGCGCCATAACCATGCATCCAGATCTTTTGCTGTTAATGGCAGTAAATCTTCATCCAGGGTGACAGCAGAGCTAGCCCAGCCATTGGTAGGCCGGGGCTCTATCCCTTTCTGTTGCCAGTTCAGCCATTGTTCTAGTTGATTGAGGTGATCCAGCGCGTGATCTAGTATTCGCCTCAATACCTTCCGAGGCGTGTAGCTGTGCTCATCATCAGCAAACACCTCCCGAACCGGATCATATTGAGGAAGGCGTTGTAGCCGGACTTGTGTGTAGGCATGGGCCGCTCGTATGTGCCCGGCTACGTTTTCTGGCATTGGATAGAGTGAGAGCAGCAACCGCGATTTAAGCTCTATCACATTGGCCAGCATGTGCCTATCCACTGTTTCAGCGTTAGCCCTCTGTAATAGGGTATCCCGAGATGTCGCTAGCTGCTTTAATAATTCTATGTACTCTGTAGATGGTGATGATAGGGGAAAAGACATATTGCCTCCATCTTATCTGTTCGGATGTTGTTCTTTGCCCTGGTGGCGGGTATGCGCTTACCATTGTAACACTGCTATATTTCGACTATAATCGAAATATGTATGAGGCAAAAACAAAAGTAGATATCGCGATGGCGGCTGAGCTAATTGCCGATCCATCCAGGGCCGCTATACTCGATGCTTTGATGGAGAAGCGGGCTTTGACCGCGGGAGAACTGGCTCGCCAGGCCAGGGTCACACCCCAGACAGCCAGCTCTCATCTGGCAAAATTGGTGGCTGGCGGTTTGCTGACAATGACAACTCAAGGACGGCATCGCTACTATGCGTTAGCGAGCGCGGAGGTTGCTTATTGCCTGGAGGCTCTGGCCTGTATCGCTCCTTCCGTCCCGATTCGTTCTCTACGCGAGTCTCTTGTTGAAGAACGTCTCCATGTGGCACGTACCTGCTACGATCACCTTGCTGGCAAACTGGGTGTTGAATTGACTCAGATATTTATTGAGACCAGGCTATTAACAGCTGAGGGACAAAATTACGCCGTAACCAATGAAGGCGCTCGCTTTTTTCTTGATTTTGGACTTGACCTTGAGCTGTTACGGCGGCAACGGCGTATGTTTGCACGCCAGTGTCTGGATTGGAGTGAACGTCGCTACCATCTGGCTGGTAGTCTGGGAACGGCCATCGCCCGGCAGCTATTTGAGCGCGGTTGGCTGGAAAAAATTCCGTCGTGCCGTGCGCTTCGCGTAACGGATAAAGGACGGGTTGGCTTACTGGAGATGTTCGGCTTGAGGATGTAATATTTTGTAGAGCTAAAGAAGGAAGCCTTTTCCAGTCAGGCTTCCTTCTTTATTGCCGTTTCTCTTGTTTAGCGTTCTTTAGCGTTCCTCACCTGTATAGATGCGAACGTAGCTGCGGTAGCGGCGCTCCTGAATGTGTCCATCGTTGACCGCCTGGCGGATAGCACAGCCATCTTCGTCCAGGTGGGCGCAATCTCCGTACAGGCATTCGCCCAGGTATGGACGAAACTCGACGAAGCATTCAGCCAACTCCTCGGGCGCGATATTCCAGGCAGCCAGGGCACGAATACCGGCCGAGTCGGCCAGCCAGCCGCCGCCCGAGAGAGGATAGAGCTGCGAACCCGTCGTCGTATGTTTGCCTTTGCCGGTGGCGTCGCTCACCAGCCCCGTGCGAATGGCCATGCCAGGCTCGATCGCGTTGACCAGTGAGGATTTACCAACACCCGAGGGGCCTGTAAACAGGGTGGTGTGATCTTTTAATAGTTCGCGCAACTGATCAATGCCTTGCTCGGTCTGGGTACTGGTAAAGATTACTTGATAGCCGAGCTGGCCATACAGCTTTGCCTCTTCTTCAACGTAGCCGCTATGGGGGAGGTCGGCCTTATTGATGCAGATAACCGAGGAGAGCTGTGCGGACTCACAGATAGTCAGGTAACGGTCTAACAGACCAAAGTGGGGCTCGGGCTGCGCCGTTGCAAAGACGATAACTACTTGATTGAGATTTGCTAGCAGAGTTTGCTGAACCACCCTTTTGGCGGTTGATCCCGCATCCATGCGTGAGAGCTCACTTTTACGCGGCAGGATCTCTTCAATTAAACCGTTCGTCTCGTCGAGACGGCGTATTTTGACATAATCTCCAACTGAAAGTCGAGTGGGGGGTGCGTTTTCGCTGCTGTCACGTTTCTCAATGCGTTCGAGACGCTCGGCGTGATTCTGAGCGTTGTGACCTTGTGAACTGTACTTGTTACTGCGTTGTTGGTTTTGACGGGTTTTCCCTAAGGATTTGGCCGAGTTGGCCTGTGCGAATGCTTTTTTGAGCTTACCTCGGAGTGTACAGCGCAAGATGCCATCTTCAGTATGTACATCGTAAATGCCATGCGCGCCGTTGAGGACCATGCCGGTCAGTTGTGCCGGGTTGTTAATCAATGCTATATCCCCTCCACAGAGAATAAAAAAACACGGTGTGAACAGTAACAATTTTTGCTGTCTATCCGTGCGGGAGGGAGCGGAGCGAACCATGCCTTTGTGTTGCGTTCGTTAGTCAGGCACTCCGCATCGCTGTGGGATACCGGGGACCTGGCTATGTGGGTTTCGCCCTTTACCCTCGTGCAGGGTAGACAAGGTGCATGTAGGCACTATCGGTGAGTAGGTGATCCTGGCCATAAAACTGCACCTCCTTCAACTGGACGAGCCAGAATTTGAAAAAACAGTGTTCTTTTAAGAGCATACTAGAATACTTATACGTTTGTCAATGAGCAAAGGTGACATGATTTTCGCCGTATTTCCTGGGCTCCAGGCATAATGTTCCTGTCTGCTTTTGCATAATTATAATTATTTATCAGTCCTGGCAATATTGCCGTTCCTTAATCTTATTAGCTGGCACTACTTGACATTCTGCCAGGATTGTAGTATTCTATGGAAGTTGTCGCGGGATAGAGCAGTGGTTAGCTCGTCGGGCTCATAACCCGGAGGTCACAGGTTCGAATCCTGTTCCCGCTACCAGTGTTTTTACACTTGATATTATTCCCTATTATCGCGGGATAGAGCAGTGGTTAGCTCGTCGGGCTCATAACCCGGAGGTCACAGGTTCGAATCCTGTTCCCGCTACCAGTGTTTTTACACTTGATATTATTCCCTATTGACGCGGGATAGAGCAGTGGTTAGCTCGTCGGGCTCATAACCCGGAGGTCACAGGTTCGAATCCTGTTCCCGCTACCAGAACTCCTTCCATACATGTATGGAAGGAGTTCTTTCTTTAATGTTTGCCTTTTTATCGTGGCATACTCTTTGTAGTGACCTTTCTTGCACCAGCGTAATCGGTAATAAAAAAAGAGCTATTATTATTTATTATGTACATTTTCGTTTTCTGTTCGAGATAGCATGCCATCAATACTCGATTGGACCATCCAGGGCTTCGCGCAGGGTCGTTCCCGCCCTGCCAATTTCTCTCGTTAGATTATCGATATGTTTCTGGATACCGTAGATGCGCTCCATCAGGCGGATCGTGCCATGTTCCTGGCATTGCTCAATGCATTCGACGGCCAGCTCTACTCCGCTCTGAATCTCACCTCCCCGCACCAGAGCCATGGCCCGTGCCGTTTTGAGCAGGATTTCCCAGTGCTTGGTAGGCTCCAGGCTCTGTTCAGCTTTGTCCAGGTACTCTAAAGCCTTCTGCGTCTGGCCCAGCTGGCTATAGCTGCGACCATATTCCTCATACACGGTCCCCAGGCTGTATTGTCCACAGGTACTGCTCTGTTGTGGATCGATTTGATGGGATAATTCTTCAGCCTCCGCCATCATATGTTCAAACTCGTCCAGGCGACCGGCGCGTAGATAGGCGCGCCCCAACAGTTGCACGCCGTTACCCCTGGCAGCTATGTCCGCTCTGGGCGTTGTATCGCGCGCCGCCTCCAGATAGAGAATCCCTCTGGGGACATCACCTCCCCGACAATACATGTCCCCTTCATACGTCAAGGCGATATTTAAGAGCGTATCATTACGAATGAGGCGCGCTACCCGCTCCATCTCTCGATAGTGATTGAGCGAATAGGTCGCTTCATTCGCGCGCGTGACAACTGATTTGACGTAGCCCGCCAGGTGCAGCGTCTGCGCCAGCTTATGGAGCAGTATGGGATTTTCCGTGGTGATCTGCGCATTGAGATCCTGCAGGAGCTTCTCGATCAGGCTATTCGCTTCATAGCTGCGGGCTAAATTGATCAATTCCCAGACATGTTTCAAGACCGAGTCAATATGCTCCACGGTTAATACCGTATACGTAGATCCAGCCAGTCCCAGGCGCTCCGGCTCAACCCCTAACCATGTCGCGATGCGCCGTAATTCACGCACATCATGGAGCAGGGTATCACCGCTCTCCCATCGTCGCAGGGTGCGTACATCAACAGATAGATCATTCGCTAGCTGCTCTTGCGTCAATGTATACTTATCACGATATTCGCGTACAACTTGAGCTAATGGGGAATTACTGCGGCCTTTTTTTGTATGTGTGGACATCGCGTGTCCTCCTCCTACCTACTACCTATCCACATTTATAAGTGATGGATGTCCTGTAAAAATGGATTTTTTAGCTTAATACTGTATATTGGAAGCTTTTTCTAGTATAGCAAGTTTGTTAGGTTTTTGACAACACCACTAGGAAGAAAGGAGCCGGGGCTATGGCGGAATGTCGAAGTGAGGTGGCAAGGCTGAGAGAACAGATAGAGACGGTGTGTGACGCCATGAATCAGATGTTGACTGGCTACGCGATCACTTCCAGGCATGACATCATTAACCATAAATATAGTACATTGGGTTCGTATCAAGAAGAACTCGAAGCTTTCGTGGGGGAGCAGCAAGCATTAGAAATCGTAATCGAGACCTACAACCGCGTTGTACGCTAGCTGTTGCAATCTAAACCAATCATATCTCTATTTTTATCACTTCTCAACTCTCAGTAAAAAAAACACAGTGCAGGAAGAATAAACGAATTTTGTCAATTCGGCAAAATTCAGCCACTACCCCCTTGCATCCTATCGATAGTCGTGATATTATAAGGGCCGTAAAGAATTGACAGCCAGAACCCTGTTAAAACAAGGAACTGTCTTTCCTGGCGGCGTAGCTCAGTCGGTAGAGCAAGGGACTCATAAGCCCTGTGTCACAGGTTCGATTCCTGTCGCCGCTACTATTGCCCCCGACCTGTAAACAGGTCGGGGGCTTTTTGTTGCCATTGTGTGCATATCTCCAAAGCCTTGATCTCTCGCTTGCCCTGGCCGATGTATATGCTCGTGTACCGGTAGAAGATGACCGGGTGTAGTTTTCTTTTCCTATCTTTAACCGCCTGTTTTGACCAGACCTGCAATCAAAAAGCAGTACCTGTGACCTTTTCCTTCATTAATGTTATCCCTTACATTGCTGTGCGTTCTAATGGCAGAGTTTGTAAATCTAATTGTGTCTATCTAACTGCAATGTATTCATTTATGCTGTTTTAGAGGGAATAATTCTATGCCATATTTATTAGCTCGCATGAGCATTCTATTGCTTCGCAGCCATGTCGGTCGCCTGGCTGTGGGAGGTCTATTGATCCTGGGTGGCATTATCTATGGATTAACCTCCCACCACGTCAACTATGTTCCGGTTCCCCAGGGAAAATATCATGTTACCGCCATGACCGATGGCACCTATGGGTTTGTGCTGGATGGTACTGATACGTACTATATAGTTCATCCAACCGATTTTAATCCCGTGCCCGACGATAATGCATTTAAGAATACCGATGGTATCGGTGAGGTTCTCTATAAAGATGAGGACCCCCAGTCATTTGTTATGCATAATGACGATGGCAGCCAGGTTAATTCGCAAGAGCTTACGGTGGTGAGCTTTACCCTGACCAGTTCTAAAGATCAAAAGGAGTATCGTTTTACGACCGGCGATTACCTGTCACATCCCGATGGCTTTGATGATAATCGCTGGCCGGTAGGCGTCTTAGTAGCTGCTCTGGGACTGGGTTTATTGGGCTTCTTTTTAATGTGGCCAGCCATGCAGGCCCGGCGCCAGCAGAGGCAGAATCGTGCGTTTATGCCCGTGGGTCCGCAACCTGTCGCTGGTACCCCCTCGTTTGCGCCTCCCTCTGTGCCATATGTCCCGCCTGTGATTCCAGAGCCCGGGCAAGAATGGCGCAACTAAGTTGCTTTTTCAGCGAGACTTCTGGCATGTTTCCAGAGGTCTCGTTTTTATTGCATATGGTTCAGCCTTCCATGATCGAGGAACATTGTACGCATGACGGTTACTACAGCAGGGGTAAAATCGATCTTATAAAAAGAAATATGTTGCGCATTGATGATGACGCCCTCTCTCTGTTTAAGTGGATGAATTATATTGAGTGGCGCCTATAGTATTTGACCTGACGGGGAGAGCATTATGACCGATATCCAGGGGACGCAAGAGGGGCAGCGCTTAGCCGTTAATCAGCAGGGGACGGCTCATTGGAAGCATTGGGGGCCATATCTAAGCGATCGGCAGTGGGGGACGGTGCGTGAGGATTATAGCGCGAACGGCCAGCCCTGGACTTATTTTTCGTATGAAGATGCGCGTTTTCGCGCCTATCGTTGGGGTGAGGATGGGATCGCCGGATTGTGCGATTCCGATCAGCGTCTCTGCTTCGCCCTGACGCTCTGGAATGGGCAGGACGACTTTCTGAAGGAGCGCCTGTTTGGCCTGACCAACGGCGAGGGCAACCATGGGGAGGACGTCAAGGAGTATTATTTCTATTTAGACAATGTCCCCACCCATTCTTATATGAAGTGCCTGTATAAATATCCGCAGGCCAGATTTCCCTATGCCGATCTGAGGATGGAGAACGCCCGGCGCAAGGCGAATCCCGCCAGCTTTGAGTATGAATTGCTCGATACCGGCGTCTTCGCCGACAACCGCTATTTTGATGTCCTGGTCGAGTACGCCAAACAGACGCCGGAAGATATCTGTATCCAGTTCAGCATCACCAATCGCGGCCCTGACGCTGCTCCGCTGCATGTCCTGCCTACGCTCTGGTTCCGCAACACATGGTCCTGGGACCACACCGTCAGCAAGCCGCTGCTGCGGCGCGTACCGGTGGATCATCCCGGTCGACACGTCATCGAAGCTCAGGGCAGCGCTCAGGATATCGGTACGATGTACCTGTATGCCGAGGGGGCCGATGAACTTCTGTTCACTGAGAACGAGACCAATAACGCCCACTTCAACTGGGGCGCCAATGCTTCGCCCTATGTGAAGGATGCCTTTGAGCAATATGTCATCCACGGACAGCAGTCGGCGGTCAATCCCGCGGCAGTGGGTACGAAGGCCGCTGCCGCGTATTCCCTGCAGGTCGCGGCCGGTGAGACGCGGGTGATTCGTCTGCGCCTGAGCAATATAGCCGCTATGAATGAGCCGTGCGACGCTACCACCTTTGCTTCTCTGTTGCAAACGCGCCGTCAGGAGGCCGATGACTTTTATCAGGCGGTCAACCCCTATCCTCTCTCCTCAGACCTGCGCAATATCCAGCGCCAGGCCTTCGTGGGCATGCTGTGGAACAAGCAGTTCTACTTCTATATGGTCAAAGAATGGCTCAATGGGGATCCCGCTTTTCCGCCGCCACCGCCCGAGCGCAAAAGCGGGCGCAACTCGACCTGGAAACATCTCTTCCTGAAAGATATCATCTCCATGCCCGACACCTGGGAATATCCCTGGTTCGCTGCCTGGGATCTCGCCTTCCATACGATCCCCCTGGCCATGATTGATCCCGTGCTGGCCAAGCAGCAGATCCTGCTGCTGATGCAGCCCTGGAGCATGCATCCAAATGGGCAGATTCCCGCTTACGAATGGTCCTTCAACGATTTGAATCCCCCCGTCCAGGCCTGGGCCGCATGGCGCGTCTATAAAATTGAGGCCAGGATGTATGGCACCGGCGACCGTGTATTTCTGGAGCAGGCTTTTCAGAAGCTGACGCTCTATTTTACCTGGTGGCTGAACCGTAAGGATGTGGACGGCAACGATATCTTTCAGGGTGGCTTCCTGGGACTCGACAATATCGGTCCGTTTGATCGCAGCAATATCCCCGCCGGCATCAGTGGCTACCTGGACCAGTCGGATGCCACGGGTTGGATGGGCATGTTTAGCCTCAACATGTTGCGCATCGCCATCGAACTGGCCAGCCACGACGTGACCTACGAGCAGATGGCGGTCCAGTACCTGTTGCAATTCCTCTTTATCGCGCGTGCCATCAACGAGATCGGCGACGATGGTGAAAATCTCTGGGATGATGTGGATGGCTTTTACTACGATATTCTGCATCTGGCTGACGACGTAGATATTAATGGTCAAAAGTTTCTGAGCATGAAGCTGCGTTCGGTCGTCGGACTTGTCCCCTTGCTCGCCATCGAAGGGATCGACCTCAAATTCCTCGCATCCCCCAACCTGGCCGATTTCCGCCAGCGTTTTGATCACCTTCTCAGATCGGGGACCGACCTGACCAGTCACGAAAACGTCGATATCCGCAGCACCAGTGGCCTGATGCAGGGTATCATGCTGGCGCTGGTCAAACCGGAACGCCTCAAACGCATTCTGGCCCGGCTGCTGGATGAGAACGAATTTCTTAGCCCATATGGTATTCGCTCACTCTCAAAATATTATGAGCAGCACCCTTACATCTTACCCGGTATTACCGCTGCCAATGGTCAACCCTACCAGGTGCGATATACCCCGGCCGAATCGCGCACCAACGACTTCGGAGGTAACTCAAACTGGCGCGGACCCATCTGGTTTCCCATTAATTACCTGCTCATCGAAGCCCTCCAAAAGTTCCACCAGTATCTCGGGCCCGACTTCACCGTCGAATGCCCAACTGGCTCGGGCAACCGCATGAACCTCTGGGAAGTCGCCAACGAGCTCTCCACCCGCCTCATACGCATCTTCCAGCGTGATCCCGGTAGCGGCCAGCGAGCAGTTTACGGTGGCATCGCCACCCTGCAAAGTGACCCCAACTGGAAAGAATTCATCCTCTTCTACGAATACTTCCATGGCGACAACGGAGCTGGCCTCGGAGCCAGCCACCAGACCGGTTGGACCGGCGTCATAGCCAAGCTCATCCAACAATGGGCCGAATACTCCAGCCCTGACCATCCCGCCCAATCTCCAACCCCCGACTTCTAACCTTATAATGCATCCCAGGAGGCGTGGCGCCGTTGATGGAATGCGGATGGCCGGCCACGGGGCCGCCGCCCGCAAGGGGCGCACCTACGGGCATCCTCCCCCGGGTGCGCGGGGCCGCTGCGCGGCAAGCGCCCGCAAGGGCACCTACTCCAACAAATTCACAGAAGGGGTTGTAATAGCGCCAAAAAAAGAGGAAAATCTTTCTTGATACATCTTTTCTGTCACTTGATAGCAAGAAAGGTTTTCCTGGATGCATCATAGCGAATCGCACCCCCATCTGTCTATCCCCACTCCTGACCCTCAGCAGGTTTGTCAGCTCGTACAAGCCGATGGGAGAGAGCTGCTGACTCTGTCCGTGCGCCGACGTGGCCGACCGACACATCTGAGTTGGATGCACCTCTGCCTGGGCGTGCTTGCCTGTGTCTTGATGCAATGGCGCAGCCAGCTCGATTTGCGGCGGCTGCTCTGTTTTGAGGGATTTTGGCATGTGCCCCCTGTCCTGCCCATCTGCGATCAAGCCATCTACAACCGTCTTGAGCGCGCTGGTCCTTGGATGCGGCAGCTCTTTGACCAGTTGAGCCAACGCATGCGGGCGCGTCTGGAGCCCTGGCAGGATCACAGCTTGGCTCCGTTTGCGACGCAGGTGATTGCCTTGGATGAGTGTGTCTTGGACCGGGTCGGGCGCTGGCTCCCCGAGTTACGCGCGTTGCTGCGAGGTGATGCCCGTTTACGCGCCGGACGCCTGAGTGCGCTTTTTGACCTGCGCCTGCAACAATGGCTACGGGTTGATCTGCTGGAAGATGCCGCCACCAATTGCAAAGTGCATGCCTTGGAGATGATCGAGCAGCTGCAGGAAAACACCCTGCTGCTTTTTGATCGGGGGTATTTCAGTTTTGAATGGCTTGATGTCCTCACCGAGCGTCGGCTGTGGTGGATCACCCGCTACAGCAACCGCGCCAGCTACACCGTGGTGCATGGCATCTATGAGGCTGATGGGGTTCGTGATCTCATCGTGTTGTTCGGAGTCCATCGCAGTGACCGTGCCCGCTATCCCGTGCGCCTGATCCAGTTCTGGTATCACAAGAAGTTCTATCAGTATGTGACCAATGTGTGTGATCCGACAGTGTTGCCTCTGGCTGAGGTCGCCCGACTCTATGCCCGCCGCTGGGATATTGAACTGGGGTTCCGCTTGCTCAAAGATCATCTGCAGCTGCGTCTGCTGTGGTGTGCGAAATGGCCTGTGATCCAGGTCCAGCTGTGGGCGGGGCTGCTCCTGGCGCAGTACTTTCATGGCCTGCAACATGAGATTGCGATGCAAGCGGGCGTGAGGCCACAAGATGTGTCGCTGGATCTGCTCACCCGCATGACGGGACGCATGTTCCAGGCAGGGCGCGATCCTCTGGAAGTCGTGCGGTGGTGGGGGCGGGAAGCCGGGCTGATTCGGCCCAGCACCCGAACCGTCTATGCGGTCCCATTTGTGGACCAGGCATGGGTGAGGCCGCCCCCGGAAGAAGTGCTTGAGCCACGTGAGCACGTTCGCTATGCCCACCGTTCCGATCGGCAAAGGCAGGAACGTGCTCAGGCCCGCGCCGCCAAGCAAGCGGCTAAGACCCATCAAGGGGCTTGCCACGCGCCTCCTACGAATTTGTTGGAGTAGGTGCCGCAAGGGGCGCACCTACGGGGTCTCGCCCGCCGTCATTCAATAAGCGGGGTGCAGGGGCGGCAGCCCCTGACTGGGGGCTCCGGGGGCTGTGCCCCCGGCCCTCCTTCTCTCTCCGGTGCCGCCGTCAGGCGGCACCACAAAACCCCAAAAAGAACCTATGTACTTTTATATCCACCTATGGTATAGTCTAACCTAGAACAACTTAAAAACAAAAACCCTTAAAACAACCATATCAACCACACCAAAAACAAACAACAAAGAAAACACACAAAAGCCTTTCTTATCTTAAACAGACACACAAGTATTTTCAAATCCATACCCTTATAATAAAAGGACAAACAATCTATTTCTACGTTCTTTATTAGAGAGTGTCTGCTCTAATGAGCATCGCCTGCGGCTTGAGTGAGATTTCGCACCTACGGTGCTCACGAATCCGTTGTGTGTTGGTGCATCGGGGTCACAGGTGCGACCCCGATGCACCAACACACAAAACCTTGAGGCTGCGTGAGCTGAGACGCTCACGTGCCGCCAGGGTGAGGGGAGTAAGACCTATTCTTAGCCAGTCGCAACGTAGTCTCTTTAATATAGAGAGTGAGATAATAATGAAAGATACCTCCTACTTCGTACCCAGAACAGCGTTAAATAAGCTGTACACAGGTGACATGAACCTCTCATCTAAAGAATTTATGTTAGAGATCTGGCTTGACGATCCCACCACACCCTGGAGGCGCATGTTTACACTCCGCGAATGCCTGGCCAGCATCGAACAGCTTGCCGCTGGAAGCACGTTTCGTATTCGTTGTCACTTCAATCGATTGGACATCGGAGAAGGCATCTACTGCAAGCAAGGTACCGGTATGACGGTCCTCAAAGAAGAAGGAGTGTTAACAAACCTGTTTACACCATTTTTACAGGTGTCGCCGTCAAATATTCGTCACTAAATCGTTGTTTAGACGCCCGGTTGCTCCAATAACAGTACTTGCTTTACTGTATTTTCTGGTTTTGGAGCTAGATAATGTTCCATTCCGTATATAACATCAGAGGACTTTTTTATCTCGCTATTTTTACTTTTTATCCTGTGTCCTCACATATATACCCATCCCGAATGGGTGTAGAATAAACCATTGTGAGTGCTCAAATAGCATTACAATGAGAAAGAGGTGCCGCAATGGCAGAACGTCCGTCTGATATTCTCACTGAAACCGAGCTTCTGGATCGTGCTGTGTGGCGAAAATGGAATAAATATACCTGGAGTGGGCTGCTCATTGTTGGAATTGGTTGTCTTCTGATTGTGGTTGGGCTTATGCTGAAGACAGGTGCTTACTCAGCCGAGGGATTGTTGGTTGGCATTGGCGCGATTGTGGTGCTGATTGGCCTGATACGCGTAGCGATTGGATTGATCAATCCACTATCACCGAGCGATATACGCGTCCAAAAAAGGCGCCGCAAAGAAGTAGATGCCGACCCTATATTGAGTACGCTTCAGAGCGATGAAACCGGGCCTTTATCGTAGTAATGTAGTAAATACATATAAATACATGTGTAGAGTGTGCGGGCTACTATAAATTTCATGGTGGCTCATGCACTCTATTATTTGTTCAGGGGACATTATAGCGTATGATCGCTATCCACCGTTTCTACCTGATGTCTTTCCCCAACTCCTTGCTCTGCCAATCCATAGAGCAGTACCTGCACGAGCATCTCCGCCTGTTCTATCTTCAAACCATGACGGCTCGCATGGGAGGGACCATGTTCAGGAACTGTGAGTGGTGGGCGAGAGAGGAATCGGGGAAGCATACTCATAAAGAGGTAGGCCGCGTTAGTGGCGTCCAATCCACCCATGCTGGGATGGCGCAGGAAGCCTGTTTGAATCCCTTCCTCGAAGATGGAGGCCAGAGGCGCGATCAAACCCGTTATAAATAGCTGGTTGAGCAGTTCGCGCATCTGAGGATCAAGCTCGTGCTGGATATCATGCAGCATCTGGCTGATGTCATGCTGTGTTGTGTTATAAAGGTAGCGCACGATCAGTCGTAACCGCTCGGCGATCCCTTCGTTACGGCGCACAATGCGTTCCATGGCGCTTTGCGTCTTCCCCGTATTCTCTTTAATTACCTCAACGTAGAGGGTCTGCTTATCAGCAAAATAGTGGTAGAGGGCCGGTTGGGTTAGACCACAGGCGTCAGCGATCTGCCGCGTGGATACCGCGCGATAGCCGTACTCCATAAATAGCTGCTCGGCTGTACGCAAAATGGTCTGACGTGTCTCCTCCGATTCCTCGCGCGTAGCTGCTCTCTTGGCTCCACGTGACATGAACACCTCGCTCTTGTGCTCCGATTGAGCTGCTTTTTTTGCATCCCGATATTTATCAATTGATAAGTATAGGATGCTTGGATACCCTTGTCAAGCTTGCTGGCGTTGATGATTATTTGTAATGAGAGATAATACGAAGCGAGCGAAGGGAGGTATTCCTTTCTCCAGGGGCGAGAAGTTCGAGGAGACTTCTCGCCCTGTCAACGAGCGTCTCCTTGCGAGAAACGTCGTTACAAGAGGCATAGCACCTATCGCGTGTCCATAGATACGCAACAGGTCTATGTCGATGGAAGGTGCCAGGGAGATGCTTTGGGGGTAAATAGTGATAGTCTGGCTGTTTACCCGCTCATCAGCTGCTCAATCCAGGCAATGATCACATCAATCATTTATGCTTTTTTGCTGACATCAGTAGTGTATCAGCTTAATATTAAGCGATCATTATTCGAGCGTTAAACTTACAGCCATGTCAACAAAAACATGCAATATCAATGAATTGCTAAGGATATGAACACCTCTCGTATAGGATAGAAAACAGCATGAAACTACTACAAACGCAATCTATGGGTATTAGATCGACTTTCTATAAGCCGTACGGATTTACAGGACCGGCAGCCATCGTATTTGCAATCATGCCAGGGGCGCAAAAGTCCTATATCCGGCAGGATCTCTTACAACCATTTGGGTCATTTACAATGCTGAAGCACTGTGTTACACTTCGGGTAAGGTTTCAGGCTTAGAGGATTGACGCTATTTATATGAAAACCATTAAATACCACGCTTTTTTGGGTGTGCGAAACCTTGCAGCCTCGAGAATCCTGTTTCGATCACTGTGTGCGGTGTTTCACAAGGAGGTGCTCTATGGCTGGCTGGGAAGATGAATTGTCTGTGTTGCTGAGCGAGCTAGGTGTACAGCAAGAAGAGCCCCAGGCTCATTTGCGACAATCACGTAAAACCATGCGCAGCGACGTCAAGCGACGTGAGCAATTCGCGGATGCACTGTTGTGGAACAATGGTGATGATGCGGCTGAAGACGATGGCGACCCCTGGATAGATGACCTGGATATGATGCGCCACGAGGTCGATTCTATTGTGAGCCAGGTGGTGTTGTTGATGCAGCGTGGAGATATGGATGCAGCCCTTAAAGAAGATGTGATGGTGGTGTTGCGCGCGTTGAGACGCCGCATACCGATGGCCCAGCAGTCCGCGAATAGCGATGAAGCCTATCTGGAGTCAGCGTCCGCGCTGCTACACTTTTGTCGGCTGGTCCTGCAGTTGAGTGAGTTTTCGGCCGAAGATTTCTCATAACCCTCTTTGACAGCTATATTTCTATCTATGATTTTTTGCCGCTCGTCCACCTGACTGATGATATCCGTACTGACAAGTACATGCTCGCCTGCTTTTTTCCCTCTTTACCTATCCTTCGGGGTAGTTTTTTGCTCCTGATTGAACAACTATCCGTTTTCTTGACACACTTCAATATAAGCTGACATACTGATGCAGACGTCCTGCCGCCTTTATCGTGTAGAGCGCTGCAGGAGCCAGACAGGTGGATATGTGGGCTTCTTGCGGTATACCTGCGTTCATGTTTTGCCCGACCTATACATCGATAATGGTTTGTGACGCGTGTTCCCTAATAGGTAGCGTTGCTTTGAATGAGGAGGTTGTTATGAAATCTAATCAGAAGAAGAATATATCCCAGGATGCGGGCCGCTGGGCCCGGGTTGGTGCTTTATCGGCCAGTACACTGGCCCCCGTTGTTGATGCCGCGATTGAACGTATCCGTGCCCAGCAAGAGGCGGAGCAGGCCGCCGCTGACATTCGTGATGCTAAGCGCAAAGAGATGATCGCCGCCCTTGCCAATGACGCGCAGCCCGACCTGCAAGAGCGTTTGCAGTCAATCGGGACCGCACTGTCAGATGTTTTGGCGGATCTGCGTGAGCGCTCCACCAATCAGGCTATGTTGAAGCGTGCTAATGAATTGACAGAAGATTTCATTGCGCGCAGTAATAAGTTTTCGCAAACCCTGGCCGAGCGTGGTAGCGATTTCTCGCATGAGCTAGGAAAGCGCAGCAGTGAGATCTCGCATGAGCTGGGAAAGCGTGGTAGCGATTTCTCTCAAGAACTGGGGAAGCGCAGCAGTGAGTTCTCTCAAGAACTGGGGAAGCGTAGCCGTAAGGCGCAGCGCAGCATCGCGCAACAGGATCGTAAACTCTGGATCTTTCTGGGGTTTGGCTGTGGTTTAACGGTGGCGGGCATTGTGACGTTTATGCTGGTGCGCCGACGCCTGCGTGATACCGACGTTTCCAATGATTCCTCTATTCAAATGAATTATGATGCCAATCTCTCAACGATCCATGTTTCACAGCCCAGGGGCGAAATTCATGCGATCAGCAATACGGCCAGCCAGCCAGAATCTTATCCCTTTGGCGAGCTGAAGACGGTCACTGCTTACGATGGCCCTGTCTCTGATAAGAGCGCGGAGGAGTTGGCCGCGACCGCGCAAGCGGCTCCGAGCGACGCCATTTTTGTGGGTCTGGCCAGTACTAGAAAATATTATCCGGTTGAAACACCTCTGGATCAGCTGGGCACAGCTGATGGCACGCCTGTGGATGTGATCTACTTCTCTTCCGAGCAGGAGGCGCAGACACAGGGTTTTACCGCCGCTAACTTCTAGCCTGTACATAGATACGTTCGGGTTGGGGAGCATATATATGGTTATATGCCTCCCCTTTATTTGTTTCTGTACTGTTTTGGGACCTGACCTTCTTTGAATCCTTCATTGAGAATGCCATGTTGAATCAGGTAGCGGAGAAATAGCAGGTGGTTCTCTGCGTCAGTGCTATCCTGGGCTGGCTGTTCGCTGGCTACCACCGACTGTTGGGCGGATAAAATAGAAGGTTGCCCAAAGAAATTACTCTCGTCGGGAGATGGGATACCGGCGTCCGCTGCCATGGGATGCTCAATCGATGGTGCATTCAGGTCGTGTTCAATGGCGATGGTTGTGTTGTTGGATTGGGAATTGACCGCCTCGGCTCCGTTGATGCTTGTGTACCAGGCCGCTTCTGGAACGGCGCTCCAGGCCCTACTGTCGCTTGCTTGAACGCGATTGACGGTGGCTGTGCTTCTCCACGGCCACCAGCTAAATAATCTGTTCAACCAACGCTTGAACGTTTGCATGATCATCGTATTTCTTGCCCTCGCTAGTGTAGGGATGCCAAATACAGTGACAAAAGCTCTGAGGACGCGCTACAGAAAATACCAGATGGCATTAAAGAGGATATAGAAACATAGTAGCATATCAATGGTAACTCGTCAAACATACTTGCAATTTTATATACGGCGTGCCATAATCAAGGGGGTCAGGCCTTTGGGAAAGGTCTTTTGATGTTTACTCTGGCAAAAGTTCCATATACGTGGATATGGAGCATTTGATGATCTGCGACTTTTCTGAAATAGCATAGAAAGACAGGTGTCGGACATGCAGGAAGACGTTCTTGGAACCCGACGAACTGCCGTCACGGAAACGTATGTCACTTGTGCGAGGTGCGGGAAGGCAACTCGTCTCCGGTACGCCCGCGTGGTTCAAAGCGATGTTCTTTCAGAGAGCAATTCCGAGTATGAATATCTTTGTTCGGAATGCCAGAAAGCTCTTGCCTCGGGAGAGAAGGATCTCCCTCTCGGGTAGAGCACAACATCTTTTATTGTAGCGTCGATTAGGCAAAAGGTAGCAGGCATTCAGTATGCGGTGCATGGAATAAATGCCTGTCCTTTTGCCTTTTTCTATAGAGATACACGTCCCCTTCTTCCAGCGTTTGTGCTTGTGGTGATATGGTATACAAGCAAGTTTCTTCGTTCATTATATAGGTAAGTAGAGGCCGTGTGCCATCCCTTTTGATTTGTGTGATAGGGGGAAATGCTATGCGCATGCGCTATCGGTATGTGACCTATCGGTCCCGTGAAGGGTCACAAAAGCAACTGGAGCAGCATTATCGTCAACTTCTCAATGACGCGCTTCGCCAGGGCCAGCAGTCGATCCTGCAGCAGTCTACGACATGGTGCCCTTCGGCCGATATTCTTGAGTCAGCCGATCTGATCCGGGTGAAGATCGAGCTCGCTGGCATGCAAGAAGAAAATATTGAAGTGACCCTGTACGAAAATGCGCTGGTTGTCAGTGGTGAGCGTCGCGACATTCACGAGGCTCGTGAAGGCTTGAGCTATCAAGAAGCACAGATTCGCTATGGCCCCTTCCGGCTAGAAGTATTTATTCCCCGACCCATCAATCAAGATGCGGTTACGGCCCGTTATGAGAATGGCATGCTCTTTGTTGATTTACCAAAGGTGTCTGCTAAAAAGGTGGAGCAGGTGCGCATTCAGGGTGCCGTGAAACAAGAGTAGCATTATTCGAAATATGTAGAGAAGAATTTTATGGAAAAGATTACAAATCAGCATGCGGCAGATCCGCAAGAGGATGTGATGCAACAGGCAAACTCACATAATGTGGATGAGCTTCTTGAGAATCAGCCTATCGCTGCGGATGCATTTGAAGATGTGCCTGCCAGCGATGCCGACGCTGATCAGGAGCAAATTCCCTCTTCCTCAGAGGAGGATGAGGTGTCGGAGCCTTCATCGCCTTCTGATGACGATCCTTCTGATGAGAAGGCGCCTGATGAGACGACTACTACTTCGACTGATACAAACGAACCCGCTTCCGAAGGTGAGTTCGGTGAGCTACCAGCGCACGGAGAAGATGAGGAGCGCTTACATATTCCTGAGGTGTTGCCCATCCTGCCTTTAAAGGATACGGTGATCTATCCCTTCTCCGTCCAGCCTTTCTCGGTTGGGCAGGAACGCTATATTCGTTTGATTGATGATGTGATGCGTGGCAATCGTATGGTGGTGCTGGTGGCCCAGAAGTCGCCGGATATCGATCATGCGGGTCCGGATGACATCTATCGCGTCGGTACGGTCTCACGCGTCGGTCGTATGTTCAGGATGCCCGATGGGACGGTGCAGATCGCCGTTCAGGGCCTGGAGCGCGTGACTATCGATGAGTTCACGCAGGAGAAGCCGTACCTGCAGGCTCGTGTGACGGCCAAACCCGATATCCAGGAGGATGATACCGAGACCGAGGCGATCAAACGCAATGTGATTAGCTACTTCCAGCGTCTGGTCGCCCTGGTACAGAATGTGCCGGAGGGGGTGGCCGCGGCAACCTTGAATCTGGAGGAGCCGCGCCAGGTTGTCTACGTGATCGCGACCTTTGTGCAGATGGATATGGAGTTGCGCCAGAAGCTGCTTGAGATCGATTCTGTACATGAGAAACTGAGCCAGCTGAGTACTTTCCTGGCCCATGAGCTGGAAATCCTGGAGCTGGGAAAGAAGATTCAGAATAGCGCCCAGGAAGAGATGGGAAAGGTTCAGCGAGAATACCTGCTGCGCGAACAGCTGAAGGCCATTCAGCGGGAACTGGGCGAGGAGAGCGAGGAGCAGGCGACCGTTAATGAGCTGCGGCGCAAAATTGAAGAGGCGAAGATGCCCGAGGAGGCCTATAAAGAGGCCAACCGCGAGCTGTCGCGCCTTGAGAAGCTGCCAACGGTCTCGCCCGAATACAGCATTATCCGTACCTACGTTGAGCTGCTGGCGTCGCTGCCCTGGAATAAAGGTACCGCTACCGAGATCGATGTTCCTCATGCCCGCGAAGTGCTGGATGAGGATCATTATGATCTGCAGAAGATTAAAGAGCGCATCCTGGAGTACCTGGCGGTACGCCGCCTGAAAGAGGATCGCCTGTCGGAGGAGATGGCGCACGAGCGTGAGCTTGATGGTGAGAGGGAAGGGGTCGAGGTCGAAAAGCTTGTGCCCACGCAGCCGCTGAAGGACCAGGAGGCGGCCCGTCCTCTGCATCGTGAGCCTATCCTGTGCTTCGTTGGCCCGCCGGGAGTTGGTAAAACTTCGCTGGGACAGTCGATCGCCCGGGCGCTGGGCCGTAAGTTCGCGCGTATGTCGCTGGGCGGCATCCGCGATGAGGCTGAGATTCGCGGCCATCGCCGTACCTATATCGGTGCCATGCCAGGACGTATCATCCAGACCCTACGTCGCGTCGAGGCCAATGATCCGGTGATTATGCTGGATGAGGTGGATAAAGTCGGTGCCGATTGGCGCGGTGATCCGTCGTCCGCGCTGCTTGAGGTGCTGGACCCCGAGCAGAATTTCAATTTCCGCGATAACTACCTGGACCTGCCCTTTGACCTGTCACGGGTGATGTTTATCGCTACCGCCAACGCGCTGGAACCGATTCCCGCCCCGTTGCGCGACCGTATGGAGATTCTGGAGCTGTCCGGCTATACCGAGGAGCAGAAGCTGCATATCGCTCGCAACTACCTGCTTTCCAAGCAGCGCGAGTCTAACGGCTTGAAGCCGGATGAATTGACGATTGACGATGATGCGATTCGCCGCCTGATTCGCGATTATACACGCGAGGCCGGTGTGCGTAATCTGGAGCGCCAGGTGGGCTCGCTGTGCCGTAAGGTGGCGCGCCAGGTCTCCGAAGGCCTGCCAACCCCGGTACACGTTACCGCGGATAAGGTGACCGAGTACCTGGGCCGCCAGCGTTTCTTCGATGAGGCGGCCGAGCGCATCGACCGTCCCGGTATTGCCACGGGCATGGCCTGGACCTCGGTGGGTGGCGAGATCATGTTTATCGAAGCGGCGACTATGCCGGGCAAAGAGGAGCGCCTGATCCTGACAGGCCAGTTGGGTGACGTGATGAAAGAGTCTGCCATCGCTGCTCTGAGCTATGTGCGCTCCAATGCGGCCGCCCTGGGACTGCCCAGGAACGTGTTCGAGGGCCAGAACGTGCATATCCACGTCCCGGCTGGAGCTATTCCTAAGGATGGACCCTCGGCCGGTGTGACGATGGTGACGGTGCTGGTCTCACTGGCCAGTGGCCGTAAAGTGCGTTCGGATGTAGCCATGACCGGCGAGATTACCCTGCGCGGTAAGGTCATGCCGATTGGCGGCGTCAAAGAAAAGGTGCTGGCGGCTTACCGCTCCGGCATCCGCTCGGTGATCCTACCTGCCAAAAACGAGGCCGAGTTCATGGAGGATATCCCCAACGAACTGCGCGAGCAGATGCACTTCACCTTTGCCAGCGACATTCGTCAGGTCCTCGATACCGCCCTGGTCCCTGAGGATGAGGAGAAGGCCTCCGCCAACGGCGACGGCCGCCATCGCAAACGCAAGTCCGAAAAAGGCGAGAAAGGCGAGAAAGCTATCGCCAAGGCATAATAGTGAATAACGAGAAGGGGGCCGGGCGCGTCTGCGTTCGGCCCCCTTCTTGTTGTTCACCGGCTCTTCCAACCAGATGGGTATATTGGTCGGCAAAATTGTCACACGTAGACGCTTCGGGCTGATTACTAAGGTGAGATCTCAAAAATGTGCTGAAAGGAACGTCTGATGTATCAACCCGACAGCCCTCCTCTACCGGAAGGAATCGATTTTGATCTATTGTACCGCACGCATGCGCGGACCGTCTTGCGCTATCTTATGTCGCGTGTGGCGCTCAAAGAAGATGCGGAGGATCTTTTAATTGAGGTCTTCCTTGCCTCTTTTCGGAATCTGAAGAGACCGCAGATGAGCCATGCTGAGCAGCAGGCATGGTTATTGCGTGTCGCTCGTAATAAATTGGCTGACCACTATCATCGCGGTCATCCTGAGGAGAAACCTCTTCTCATCGAGGATGTGTTCGAGACGTTGACGGAGGAAGATATTTCTCAGCTACCGGAGCCATCGACCTTACGTCAGGAAGACCATCTGCATCTGATGAAGCATGTCAGAAAGCTTAATGACCTCCAACAAGAAATATTACGCCTGCGGTTTGGCTATGGTATGTCTTCTGCTGACATTGGCCAGAGACTCAACAAAAACGCCACGACTATTCGCGCAACTCTATCCCGTACCTTGAATAAACTGCGTGTAATTTATGAAAAACTCGAAAAACAGGAGCTGTAGAAGGAATGAACACACCAAAGAACACCTTTCGTCCTGAAGACATTGACGCTGATATTGATCAGCTATTAAAAACACGCCATCAGAGGGATCATGTTTCGCACCCAAAGGCTCGCCTGGTCTCTGAAATGAAGGATCTTTATGCGCGGGAGCGCTATGAGGATGAATCCCAGATATTAGATCGAGCCTGGGAACAACTCTCTCAACAGATACAGCGCCCGTTAGCTAAGATGGCTGAATCACCGGAGCAGTATCAGAGACGGAGGGAATTTAATCAGCCAATTGTTCTCAAGAGCACACAAAAGAGCGCTACAAAACGCCGTCTGATGCAGGTAGGATTAGGGTTGGTTGCCGCGTTTGTTCTGGTGAGTACCATGGTTATGTTCACTGTGGCGCAGCAACATAGGATGGGTGTCGCGAGCAACCATTCGACCCCCGCGGCGAATCATACAACCAGCCCATCTGGAAATAATGCATCGCAGGGACATGTGATCTTTCGTTCCCAAAGTGCAGATGGCGAGGCCTGGGTGAATTGGCCGGCCGCTGGACCGCGTCTGATAGAGGTGGTAACGAGGCAGAATACCATATTTGGCGGGACCATGAAAATAGTGGATGCGAAGACAAATCAAACGTACGCGAGTATTCCCCTGGACTCAGATGAACAGGTGAATATGCCTGGCTCCTGGTCGCCGGTGGACGATATGGTCGCTATTGCAACTAATAAGAGGGTTATTATCGTCAACGGCCAGACAGGGCAGATCATGACGAGTCATTGGTCATCAACACTCGCGTTCACGACTCCAGAAAAGCCCACAGTAGCTCTCAGCTCGATGGCGATCCCTTTAAGCTATAGCAGCACACAATCTCATCTCCGGGCTCTCGCATCAGCATCTTCGTTTCGCGGTATCGCCTGGTCACCTGACGGCAAATCAATTGCCTCTTCCTATAGTTCAGGTGCTGCGCAGGGAAATAGCCCGTCGGCAATAGACGTTTGGAATCCTACGACAGGCATTGTTTCTAATTCTTTTCATACGGATCCAGGTTGGAGTGTGGCTGAAATTTCCTGGTCTTCTGATGGAAAGTATATCGCTGCCAACATGTCAAAGGGTCTGACACAAAATCAGGTGGTCGTGTGGAATGCCAAAACGCGGCAGATTGTGTTTCAACATGCGGTTAGCCAGGAGCTTTCAGGTTCTAGCTGGCAGCCCGGCACGCACAATCTGGCTTTTTCCCTACTGGTGCGAGGAAATTTCGAAGGCGATGTGATGAATGTATGGAATATCGATGCCAAAGCATTGCTGAAAACATTTCCTGGTGTAACGGCCAGCGAAATGGCCTGGTCACCCAATGGGAATGAGATTGCGTACAATACTATGATCGGCGGTGGTAAAACAGACGTAGTGGCAATTTTGAATATCAAGGACGGCCAAAAAAGCTCCACCTATCAGGCGTCAGCTCCATCCCAGCATATCATTAATATTGCTTCGATTACCTGGTCACCCGATGGCAAATATATTCTGACCTGTGAGACGACGACGTCAGTCCCTAGCGGGAACGGTCCTCAACCACCACGGATACCATCACATAGTGTCGTGGTCTGGGAGCCCTAAACCTGTCTATCTCTTTTCCTTCGTAACCCCTATGTTATTCCACTCATGTGAGAATTGAATGGAACAGCATAGGGGTTACACCTCCAAAAACTTTTCGTTTCCTCAATGTACATATCTGCATCTGTCTCGAAAATGCCTGTTTCTCTAGAAGAAAGGAACATGACAATGGCAAGCGTAAAGGCTGCGCTGAAAGAAGCTGGTTGGACTTTTGTTATTAGCCGTATTGTCATCATGATGTTATCATTTCTCGTTGTCAGTATAATACCATCGAGAGGAAGCCTCTCTGCTGCTAATTGCTTTACATCGCCACGCAGTTGCGTCTTCGGATGGTTGCACTTCGATGTTCTCTCTTACATCTATATCGCGGTCTCTGGATATGGTACCGAAACGTCAACCGCTTTTTTTCCGCTCTGGCCTTTGCTCTTGCATGTCGTCGGGGCACCACTAGGGCCATCAGTGCATCTCTACTATCTTATAGGTATAGTTCTGGCCAATATATTGTTTTATCTCTCGCTCGTGCTCCTTTACCTTCTTACGGTTGAATTGTTTGATCACACAATTGCCAGGAAAGCCCTCATCTATCTTGCCTTTGCTCCATATGCCCTATTTTTCTTTATTGGTTATACGGAATCCCTCTTTTTAGTTCTGTGTCTGGCAACATTTTTCTGTTTACAGCGAGCAGCAAAATATGGAAACCTCGTCTACTGGTGGTCTGCTGGGCTTTGCGGTTTGCTTGCAGCCTTAACACGCTCACAAGGTTTTCTCCTGAGCGTACCTTTCATTGTCGTTTTCGCACAACGGTATCTGGTAGCAAGCAAAATCCAGCTCACCGCCTGGCGTGAAAAGATGATGGCTTTGCTTCCTATTCTCTTGATACCGCTCGGAGTTCTTATCTACATGGGCTATCTCTGGTATGCCAAAGGAGATCCTCTCCTTTTTAGCAAGGCTGAAGCCGTCGATTGGAACCGCGCTTTTAGATATCCCTGGGTGGGAATCCACGATGCACTGCATGCGCTCTTTGTACCTGGCCCCCTGCAAATTTCAAACGCGATAAATATCTCCAGTTTCTTCGTTTCCGCTATTATTCTTGGGAGCAACTGGAAACGCTTACCTTTACACTATGCTCTTTTTGCAATGGTGCTCATAATTTTTCCACTTTGTTATCCTATTGGAACAATCGATGCACTATCTGCTATTCCGCGCTATATGCTCATTGTGTTTCCCGTTGTGATTATCAGTGCTAGCTGGAAACAGCAGCGGTTAGCCACATTGTGTCTGGCAGTATCACTGGCGCTCTTTACCTTCAATGTCATGTTGTTCATCTGTCACTATTGGGTCGCTTAAGGACAACGTTGTCGTGTACCATATCAGGCAAAGAGGAGAACTGGTAAGATGGAAAACGACCCACCGCAAACGTGGTGGGCCGTTTTCCATCTTACCAGTTCAGTTTCTCCTTCAGACTGATGTAGAGCGGATTACCGATGATGATGTGATCGAGGAGTTCGATATCCAGCAACTTTCCGGCTTCAGCTAGCTGATAGGTTACCTCGATATCCTCTTCTGACGGCGTGGGATCGCCGCTGGGATGGTTGTGGCTGACGATGATGCGGGGGCTGTTACGGGTGATGGCTGGACGCATGATCTCCGCGATGCGCAGTACCGAGCTGTTGACGGTCCCCTTGTAGCGCTTGACACATTCGATGACCTGATTTTTGGTGTCTAGCAAGAGAATATGCATCTCCTCGTGATCCAGATACATCAGCTCCATGCGCACCAGGCGGGCGGCGTCATCGGCCGAGCGGATCTGATAGCGTTTCTCGGTTTGCAGGACGCTCAGGCGCTTGCCGATCTCCAGCGCGGCCTTCAACTGACTGGCTTTCGCGGGTCCAAGACCATGCTGAGAACCGAGTTCATGCAGGTCGGCGCTGACCAGGCCGGCCAGCCCTCCATACCGGGTGATCAGTTTGTTGGCGACCTCAATCACATTTTCGCGCTGGGTGCCGGTGCGCAGGATAATAGCCAGCAGTTCGGCTGTGGTGAGCATCTCAGCCCCGTGCTTCTGTAGGCGCTCGCGCGGACGCTCGTCGAGCGGCATGTCGTGTACGGTGGCATGATAGGCTGGTTTGATGATGGACAATGGCATAGGAATCTCAGGATCGCTGGTGGGCGCGGGTATATCTGTAAGCATAGCTTCCATATCATTATTTAAGACAGTACTATCAATCATAAGTCTTTATGTTGCTCCTTATCAAATGCTGGCAGGTTGCTATACATAATTGCTGTTGCTGACCTGACAATACAATACCTGTGCCTCCACTGTAAATAGGCAAAATAAGAAGCAAGCGGTATTCATACACATTGCTTTTTGGCTGAGAATCGGGTACGCTTCAGGCAAGCAACGGGTGTATGCTTGCAAAGAACGACGGGGACCGAGCAGAAAGGATCGCTCTAAAAAGTTATGACACATACGCATAATTCTGGAAGAACCATTCATGTGCACCGCGACCAGTGGCACCTGGCCTGGGATAACAGTATTGAGCCTATCGGTAGAATTCAATCTGGTGAAATCGTGGAATTTGATCTGCTGGATTCGGCGGGCGGACAGATTGGTCCCGCGAGTACCGTTGAGGCGATCAAAACTCTGGATTTTTCGCGCGTTGACCAGGTGAATGGGCCGATCTATGTTGAGGGGGCTGAACCCGGCGATACGCTGGAAGTTGAGATCGTCGACCTTCAACCGGCGAACTGGGGCTGGACCGCGATCATCCCTGGCTTTGGCCTGCTGGCCGATGAGTTTTCGGAGCCGGCTTTGAAGATCTGGAAGATCGAGGGGGGCGCCGATGGCTGGGCCGAGTTTTTGCCCGGTATCCGCATCCCCATGGCTCCTTTCTGCGGAGAGATTGGCCTGGCTCCTGGCGCGCCCGGCGCCCTGTCGACGATTCCACCGTATCGCCACGGCGGCAATATGGATACCAAACATCTGACGAAAGGTGCGCGCCTGTATTTGCCGATTGAGACTTCCGGCGCCCTCTATTCAATGGGTGATGGACATGCCGCGCAGGGCGACGGCGAGGTGTGCGGTACAGCCATTGAGGCTCCCATGCACGCTACGGTGCGCCTGACGGTGCGTAAGGATCTGCAGGTGCCACAGCCCCAGTTCTTGACCGCTGGCCCCCTGGCCACGCGCACCAATACCGCCCCCTACTATGCCACCGATGGCATCGGGCCAGATCTGGTTGAGGCTACGCGCAGCGCCGTGCGGCACATGATCGAACACCTGCAGCGCACCTATCATCTCTCACGTGAAGATGCCTATATGCTCTGTAGCGTCGCGGTCGACCTGAAGCTCTGTGAAGTCGTAGACATGCCTAACTGGCTCGTCGGTGCCTTCCTGCCTTTGAGCATCTTCTCTAAAAATTCCTGATCTTAAATAGTGGATGGTTCACATGTTTTCAGCAAGGGCAGACGCTGAAAACATGTGAACCATCCACTATTTTATTGCCAGCTTGATTGCAGAGCTAAATTATTGTATGCTTGTGTTATTCCCCTTCGTAGAGCTACAGATCATCAGCAACCAACGGTGGTACGTTGTATGCATTTACTATAGTAATGATGCGATGTGCTTGCATTGTTGTATCTAATTCAAGCAATGCAGCATAACATTATTGCGATATAAAGGGGCCACTTAAAAGATAGCTACTTTATACACGTATCGAAAAGCCAAATGATCATCGGGCTAGTGCTTACCATTTTTTCTCGAAACGTGGGAACGTGCTATCTTTTGTCGGAATTGTTATTCTTGTGTTCTGTGAGAAGGAGCTATTATGTCTACCGAAACTTCTTCCCCGCCTGAACAAGGCCAGTTACGTGCGAACACGATTGGGTTGCCTGGAGTGCTGTTCCAGTCCATTACTACGATGGCTCCGGCATCCGCTGTTGCCTTTAGCCTCGGAGCGGCCATTCCCTTTACGGGAAGTGCTCTTCCGCTGGCCGTTATTATCGCTCTTATCGTTTGTTGTTTTATTGCGTTGAGCATTGGTTCGCTGGCTAAATATCTACCGTCAGCAGGTGGCTATTTTACGTATGTGAGCGAATCTCTTGGCATGCCACTCGGTTGGCTGACTGGCTGGATGTTTGATCTGGCATATCTACTGATCGTGCCGTTCCAACTGCTGGTTCTGGGGCCGGTGGCGGATTCATTTGTGGGTAGCGTCTTTAACCTTCACCTGGGCTGGCCTGTCTGGGCCTTGATCTTCGCGGCGATCGTCTTCGGTCTGACCTTCTTTGGTATTAAGATCTCGGCTGATACGGGCATCGTCCTTGGCGTAATAGAGATCGTTGTGTTTACGCTGCTCTCAATCTGGCTGATTGCTACCTCTAACAATAATACCCTGGCGGTGTTCAATCCCGCCTCTAGCTTGCAATCAGGACTGGGAGGCTGGCAGGGCGTGTTCTTTGGCATGATCTTTGTGCTGCTGGCCTTCGCCGGCTTTGAATCTTCGGCCCCGCTGGCGGAAGAGGCTCGGAATCCACGCCGTACGGTGCCGCGTGCCATTGTGCTGGCCGCTATCTGTATCGGTATCTTTTATGTGTTCTGCTCGTACGCGGGTGTTGTCGGCTGGGGACCTGCTAAGATCGGGGCATATAGCGGCGATCCAGACCCCTGGGGGACGATGGCGACGCGTGTGTGGGGACCATTCCACATTATTGTCATCCTGGCGATCTTGAATAGCGCGCTGGGCAATGCTAATGCCGGTGTGAATGCGGCCTCTCGCATGCTCTATGCTATGGGCCGTACCAGGTCTTTGCCACCAATTCTGGCCCACCTGAACAAGGCCAGCGTTCCTGATGTAGCCATCATCTTTACCACCATTGTCGCGGTTATCTTCTCGCTTCTGCCCGGCTTCGCCTATGGCACCACCACCGGCTTTGCCTTCCTGGGGGCTGTGCTGACCCTGCCGATTATCCTGGTCTACCTGGCCACCTGCATATCGGTCCCCTTCTTCTACCTGCGCCGGCACCGTGAAGAGTTTAACGTCCTGCGTCACGTTATCGTTCCTGGTATCCCATTTCTTATTCTCTTAGTCGTGCTCTACTTCCAGTTCTCGCCGCTACCGGCGGCCCCTTTAAATCTGGCTGGCCCCATCGTCGGCATCTGGCTTCTGATCGGCATCGCCATCATCTTCCTGCAGACCCGTCGCTCACCCGACGCGCTCCAGGCCAGCAGCAAAGCCTATGTCGAAGATGCCGAAATCTAGCTAGAAAATTCGCCTATAGTTGATCCAGCACCATACCGAATCAGTTGTGTGCTTTTAAGTAAGGGTTGCCATTTTTTTGCAAAGATGGTAACCCCTATTTTTCTGCCTCTGGTTATTTCTTCAGATCTCAAAAGATGCAATCCTTGCTTTCAGTCATCACAGAGAAAACGGGCCAGCCTCTGTACGATTTACGGTAACACCTCGTAGGTGTCGGGCTTGCCCCGACTTTGTCGCGAAGCGACCCTGTACCCGGGCGTGTACGTTCCGCCGCAGATATTCCTTCCTCAATTGAGGGTGGTGGTGCCGGTCAGGAGCAGGCTGTCGGGTGCTACGCAGCTGATCCGGGCTGTGGACCCCATGCTTGCCGAGGTCAGGGTGAGATTGTTGCCTGCTATGTTTCCGATCTTGTCATTGAGCGCCTGTTCTATCTGCTGATTGTAGTTGTCGGCCGGGAAGGTGAAAATCAGCACGTTGAGCGTGGTCTTGTCGACGTGGAACTGCAGCTTGCCATCCGCGACCTGTGGCTCCATGATTGTGGTGGCGGTCCCTAGCTTGAGCATGGGGGTGCCAAACACCAGGCTGATAATGTCGGCGGTGACGACCAGCTTACCATTTTGCGTGCTGAGCTGGATGTTTTTTGCCTCCATGCTGCTGTTGAGGGAGAGCGTCCCTACACCGCCGGCGACCGTGTTGAGGGAGCTAAATGGTACCTCAACATAGACTGGAACAGCCTGCTGATCGATGGGACTGGCAGCTGCGCCTGGCATGGTCATGCTCAGGGGTACTGTGTCCATGGCTGGCGTGTTACCGCTGTGCGCCTGCTGGTATGAACCATGGAGACTGCCCTGGGCTTGAGTGCCTGTTTGCGGAATCTGCAGCCCCAGATCTAGATTGGCGTCGCCACAGGTAGTGGTGGTCTGCACGCTGGTGAGCTTCCCTATCGGCACGTGCAGGGTGGTCAGGGGACCCGTGATGAGCGCCGGGCTACCGGGCAGGGCCTGTCCGTTAACCTGGATGGTTGAGTCATTGAGGATGCTGAAGGTGACGAGCATGTGGCTATTGATTGGTTTAGGATCGCCGGGATAGAGACTGAGCCTGATGCCTGTGTTGAATCCACCAGCCTGGGGTGTTAGATCGGTCAGGGTCGCCGCTGGCTGGATCAGCGCGTTGGCGATCTGCCCGATCCAGCCCTGATCGCCCGCCGGTGCGCTGTGCACGATGCCGTTGATGGTGCTGGCGCTGAGGTGCGGTACCTGCTGGTTAATCGTATTCTGGAAGCGCTGGCGCAGCACATCCCCGGTCAAAAAGACGCGCGCGTCGAGCATCCCGGCTTCTTTTGTCTGCTGCGTCTCTCGTGTGGAGGCATCTACAGGCGCCGCCATACCAATCAGGATCAAGCTGATGAGCAGTATCCAGCTGATCTGTATGGCGCGTCTAAACCTTCTTGTCATCTCTCGATCCTCGATCCTTACTTCTACTTTTTTCCCTGCCATTATATATCTCGCACAATATCTACGTACCAGCTATTTGTGTAGTAGTGTTTTGAAATCAAGCGTGTCGTTAAAACAGATTGGCGATGGGAGCGATTGCGCCGGGATACCTTGAATGGTTGTGGCCTCTATCTGTAAGACGAACGTGATGGCCCCCTTACTACACACCATACTCTTACTAGTATGGACTGAGACGATTTTGATGCCCTTGAGCTGCTGATGAATGGTGGGCATGACCGTCGCGATCAGGAGCTGGTTCAGGGCCTTTTGCATGGTTGTGGCCGTGACCGGTCCAGAGTCGATCCCATCGCGCCTGACATGCCGCACCGATAGCTGCATATTTTGTTGCTTATCCAGATACATCTTGCTCTGGATTTCAATCGGTAGCGTGCGATGGATGCCCTGCAGGTCTATCTGCAGGTTGAAGTTGATGTTCAGCCCATCGTTCTCCATTGGCGTGACCTTCAGGTCCTTGAGAAATTTCTGCTGCTGGCCAAGCTGCGTGGCGAAGACAGAGGTGAGCGCCGTCTGATTCAACGCCAGGTCGATCTTGCGCGTTGCCGTGACCGTTTGTGTGCCTGTTCCGCCCGGATTGCTGACTAGCAGGTAGGTGGCCAGCAGGCTACTGGCGATGAGCATAGCGACCAGCGCGATGGTGACCACGTTGCGCGTGGGTGCCGCCGTTCGCTGTCCCACGGATACCGCTGTTGGTATCTGATCGATGTCCACCGGATTGAACGTGGAGGCAGCTGGTGCGGCCCGACCCCAGAGAAACAGGGCCGGAATGATGGCGATCAGGCAGAGGATGGCCGAGATAAAGAAGACGGTACAATAGACGGTGTGCGCGGCCTCGATCAGGTAGTGCGCATAGCCAGTGAGCGGATCGCCGCTGCTGGCCTGCGGTGAGGTGGGATAGGCCAGCGAGAGCTGACGGAAGTAGGCCAGCGCCCATGAGGTGAGGGCGGCCAGTCCCAGGATCATGCCGACCATCCTGAGAGCGGTTACGACTGAGGAGCTCATACCGACCTGTGTGCTGCGTACCGCGTTGATGGCGGTGGTCCCGATTGGCGCGATAACCAGTCCGAAGCCAAAGCCCGCTGTAACGGTCGCCATCGTCATCTGCGTCCAATCGACATGGGTGGGCCAGTGACTCATCAGATAGAAGCCGGCCGCCGTAAAGAAGAGCCCCACAATGGCGGTGACGCGGCTGGTAATGTGATGGCTGAGCCAGCCGCCGAGCAGCGCACCAATGGGAATCATCACGGTCAGGCGCAGCAGGGCCAGTCCACTATCCAGTACCGAGCTCTGCAGAACCGTATCGACGAAGATAGGAATATTCGTCATGGCGATGATCAGTGCGGCCCCCACCAGCAGACTGACCAGGGACGAGGCGCTAAAGGGCCAGCGCTTGAAGAGCTGTAGATCAACCACGGGCCAGCGCACCCTGCGCTCAACCAGGATAAAGGCCAACAAGAAGACCAGCGCCAGCACCAGTGCCAGCGGATTATTCTGTGGCGCGCTCCCACTGGCCGCCGTGGGTCCCAGCGAGGTCCCCTGCTGGGCCAGCCCCATGCTCAGACAGGTCAGGGCCAGTCCCAGGAAGATCGCACCCAGCCAGTCGATGTTCTCGGGTAGCTTTGTGCCGCGTGGGATAAAAAACCAGGCCGCCATAAACAGGGCGATAACCAGTGGTACATTCAGGTAAAAGATATACTGCCAGCCCAGGTGCTCGACGATCAGCGCGCCATAGAGCGGCCCAATCGCGCCCCCCGCCTCGGTGACCGCTCCGATGACACCCAGGGCCAGGGCGCGCTTCTTATGGGTGTAGACATCGCTGGCGATCGCCATCGCTACCGGTACGATGGCCCCTCCTCCGATTGCCTGTATTACACGCGCTGCAATCAACCAGATCAATCCGGGAGACGAGATATCAACCTGTAGCGGGGCCAGGAATTGCAGCGAAATATCTTTGCCCAGTATAGGTGCCACGCCACAGCCTACCGAGCCGATACCAAAGATAACCAGGCACATCAGGAAGATACGTCGACGTCCATAAATATCCGAGACGCGTCCCATCAGTGGCATCGCCACCACAAAGCCTAGTAGATACGCACTGATAATCCAGGCCGCGTGATCCAGCTGGGTAAGGGGAATATTGAGGTCAACGATCACCTGTGGCAGCGCGGTCACTACCACCGTTTGGTCCAGAGCCGTCAGGAAGACCCCGATGCAGGCAACGATGATCGCCGCCAGCGCTGCCCTGCTCGATCGTGGATCTATCCTGCTAGTCAGCTGAGGAGGCTGCGTCGACAGATCCTCCACCGTCACATCTGACGGCAAAATAACTGTGCGCCTGCCACCGGCCGATGTAGCCTCACCAACCCGGTCAGGCTCAGTCACCTCATCCTGATCCGTAGCATCAAACATAGACCGCTTATACCGTGAAGAAGTCTCATGATCATCCTCAAATGTATACATTTATCCCCCTGCGGAAAATATCCCCTCCCGTAGGTTCGGGCCTTGAGCCCGATTTTCCCTCGCCGCCCGAAAACGTGACATCATAGATTCGAGCCTTGCGCCCTGTTGCCTTCTAGTATAGTGCATTACGCTCAATTAGCAACCTTTTGAGGCTATTATCTAAACAATGAACGCCCTTAAAAGCATCTTTCGGGGAAAACAGGAGTTTTGTCCCCATGGGCGCGGAGAAAAAATGAAGGTGAGGTGCCCAAAGTCGCATACGCGACTTTGGGCACCTCACCTTCATAAAAAAAATATGGGGGCGTCAGCGCCCCCACGCTGGCCTCCCGCCAGGGATAATACCGCTACGCAGTCAACCCTAGCACGCCGGCCAGGCGCAACACCTCAGAGCCAAGCTGGCGATCCCTGCCCTGCAGTGCATCCTGGGCGGCATGCCGCAGCAACAAGATCGCCTCAGGCGTATTCAAATCATTCTCCATCGCCGCGATAAAGCGATTATGCAACATGTTATCTTCGCCCTCCAACCTTTGCCCGACCATCTCGCGCACCTGGGTAAAGAAATAGGCGGTCTCGGCCGCGATCTTGAGGTCCTGCGGGAAACATTCCCAGGGATAGCGATAGTGATGGCTCTGCAGCACAATGCGAATGGCGTCGGCGCTATACTCTTTGAGCAAGTTTCTGACCAGGGTCAGGTTCCCCAGCGACTTGCTCATCTTCTCACCGTCCTGGTAAACCATGCCAACATGCATCCAGGTATTGACGAATGGAGCTTTACCGCTGTAATGTTCCGACTGAGCGATCTCGCAGGTGTGGTGAGGGAAGGTCAGGTCCGCGCCACCACCGTGAATATCGATCTGCTCTCCCAGGTAGTGCATGGACATGCTGCTACATTCGATATGCCAGCCGGGGCGTCCAGGACCCCATGGGCTCTCCCAGGAGGGCTCGCCCGGAGCCTTTGCCTGCCAGAGCACGAAGTCCAGCGGATCGCGCTTGCGTTTGTCGTCGGGGAAATTGCCGCGTTCATTGGCGATGGCGAGCATCGATTGATAATCGTTGAGACCAACGGCCTGTGCCATCTTGCCGAAATCTTTATCCTCGCGCACACTGTAGAAGACACAGCCCTCGCTCTCATAAGCCAGTCCACGCTCTATCAGGGCCTGCGTCAGTTTAATGATGCGTTCGATCTCATCGGTTGCGCGTGCGTACACATCCGGCCGACGCCAGTTAAGCGAATCCATCTCACCCAGGAAGCGCTCGATCTCGCGATTGCCCAGTTCGTCCCAGGCGATGCCAAGCTCGCCCGCTTTACGAATTACATCATCATCGACGTCAGTAACGTTCTGCACATATTTGACCGTATGGCCCTTGTATTCTAAATAACGGATCAGCGTATCAAAGGTGATATATGTGAAGGCGTGACCCAGATGCGTGGTGTCATAAGGAGTTACACCGCACACATAAATAGTTACCGTGTCACCGATGGGCTTGAATTCCTGCAATGATTGGGTCAGCGTATTAAATAGTTTCATGCTTGCTTTTCTCCTAGACCGAACAAACGAACCGCGTTTGCTGTTGTGACCTGAGCAACCTCTTCCAGGGTCATGCCACGTATCTCTGCCAGCTTCGCTGCCGTATGCTTTACAAAAAGTGGCTCGTTGCGCCTGACTTTCAACGGTTTGGGGACCAGATAGGGACTATCCGTTTCAACCAGGATGCGGTCGAGCGGCGCTATACGGGCAACATCTGGAAGAGCATTCCCTTGCTTTGTCAGTGGACCAGCAAATGAGAGCATGAAACCTTCGAATGCCAGGCATTCCTCCGCCTGGGCAACATCGCCTGAGAAGCAGTGGAATACACCACGCAATCCCTGGCCATGGGCACGCAACAGTTCCATTACATCTTCGTGGGCATCGCGTACATGAATAATGCAGGGAAGATTGCACTCCCGGGCAAGTTGTAAATGGGCGCAAAAGACACTACGTTGTGTATCACGCGGTGAGAGCATGCGAAAGTAGTCGAGTCCGAATTCACCTATGGCCACTACTTCAGGCTCACGTGCCATCTCGCGCAACTGGTTCTCTACCTCGGGTGTATAGGTTGTGGCCTCGTGTGGATGCACGCCCACGCCCGCGAAAACGACACCAGGATGAGCTTTAGCTAAGGCGAGAGCCGCCTGACTGGAAGGCAGGTCGCATCCGGGGTCCACCATACGGGTTATGCCGCCCGCTATCGCCGCCTGAATGACGGCTTCTCGATCACCTTCAAAGCGGTCCGTATCTATATGCGTGTGGCTGTCGATGAGCACTCCACAAATCCTTTCCAACAGCAAGTGAACACAAGAAAAGGAGAGTCAAAGCGAAACTGGCTTTAGCTCTCTCCCAGGTTACTTTATTAATGTAAGTATAGCACTTTTAAGCATGCACCTGCTATGCTGTTGTCCAATAGGAACGCCCGGTACCACCAATGGTGCCGGGCGTTCCTATTGGACAACAATACTGTAAAAAAATGTTAGATGGCCGGCTCAAGCGCCTCTTTGGCTGCCTGTTCTGCTTTATAAGCCAGGGCGATTGACTGATCCTCTGCTACCTGAATGGGATCTCCTGGTCGGATGATGCCCTCGGTGAGAATCTGGGCGCGGAGCCCACCACGGTGGAGAAGACCACTGAGGGCGTCGGGTTTGGTGAGTTGGACCAGGTGAAAGCATGGTTCACACAGTCGACGACCGAGCAATGTGACTTCGCCAACCTTGAACGCTTTCCAGACCAGGTGATTGAGCGGTACGCCTACGGTGACAATATTGCGGCGGGCGGTCAATGGCGTGAGTTCACAGCCATAGTCTCTTTTGAGTGCTTCCAGCGCTTCGCTTTCGATGAGGGTTATTTCGTAGCTGGCTTTCCCCATTTTTGAAAAATGGCCAGTACCCAGGTAATAGCGATCACCCTCGATTCCACGACCGGGAACTGCATGTGCCTGGTCAGTGTGTGTCAGGGGCTGCCCTTCACCTGAAGCGATCTGGAGCGAAATAACGGAGCCTTTCCACATCGTATAGATCTCCTCATTTTTAGAAAAAAATTTTATAGGGAAACATAGCACATAGAGAAAAATATATTTATATAGATTTGCTAATATTGGCGCCGCAATTATGGTGAATATAGATTTCTGCATGCGCTACATCCCGCAATACTCTTTATAACGGTTTATCTTCCAATTTCTAACGATGAATATTAGTGAGTGAAAATCTTTTATTTAAAGAGCAATAAAGCGGGCCCTCCCGCTCAGAAGGGCCCGCTTTATTGCTCTTTGTAAGTAGAACTTATGGAAGTGAAATGAGATGTGCCGGTAACTTTGGTATTACCGGTATAAAGGCCGCGATGACCAGGCCGACAATGAGCAGGATGGTAAACATAATGAATATCTTCATGCTCTGGCGCATAACATCGTGGAAGCCAGCCGAAATCTCTGTGCGTAGCACACCGCTGATAGCCACAGCCAGCGTGGGTAGCGTCCAGAGAGCCAGCAGCACAAAGTGGTTATGACCGTGTGGAACACCCAGCAAGATGACCACCAGGTAGGCCAGCACCATCAGGACGATATAGGCGATGCGGCTCCCGCGCAGGCCAATCATGGTGACGAGGGTCTTGCGGCCAACATGGCTATCACCTTCAATGTCGCGCATATTGTTGGCATAGACGATGGCGGCCGCCAGGAATCCGAGAGCCAGGCTATAGTAGAAGATGGTCGTGACAAGATGCCCGCCCGTCTGGATCATATAGGCTCCCATGACGGGTAATAAGCCAAACGCGATAAAACCTACCAGTTCTCCCAGGCCCAGGCTAGAAAGCGATTTTTTTGTGGCGCTAAAGAAATAGGCGCACAATACGATGATCAGGCCGAAGAGACAGGTCAGCGGACCACCGGCCAGCGCGGCGATCAGCCCGAGCACGGCGCCAATTCCCAGGACAATTAAACCAATGGTTAAAATGCGGATTGGTTTGATGAGCCCTTGTTGAATTAACCCACCGGGACCGAGCGCGTTACTGGCATCGATGCCGTGCTGGTGATCATAATAGTCATTGATGAGGTTAGCGCCGATCTGCAGGATAGCAGCGGCCACCAGAGCCATCACGAAATGAACGATGTCGAGTTGCCCAAGTGGTTTATCCGGTGTCACGCTCTGTGTCCAGGCCAGCGCGGTCCCCAGAAGGATCGGCATCAAGGATAAGGGAAGATAGTTAAGCCGGATACCGTCGCGCCAGATATCCAGCCATTCGCTGATGCCGCGCCTGTACTCGGATGGTTGCACGACCAGGGGGGCCGGCATGCCAACCGCGCGCATCGAAGCAACAGAATGTACTGACACTTCTGGCTCAAGGGTGCTGATGGTTTGTAGAGAACCAATGGGGATCGTTGGAACCTCTTCGGCCTGAACTCTATCAGCGGTTACAACCTGGGCTGATTGTTGCTTTTTGGTGGGCTTCACTTCAGGAACGACTTCTGGCTTGATGTCGTCCTCAACCGCCTCAGGCTTGTCTTCGGCTATCTCAGACTCGTCTGTAACTGCCTCAGGCTCGTCTTCGGCTACTGTGGATTCGTCTTCTATTGTTTCGGCTTGATCCTCGTGAGTTTCAATCTGAGCAGTTTCTTCCCGCCTGGGATCAGCATCCACCACCTGGATGGCATGGGGTGTCTGGGTTGATGCCTCTTCCTGTGGCTCGACTTCCGGCGCGAGATCCTGATGAGTGGTGTTTTGTTCTGTGTTTTCCATGCGCTCCCCTCTTGGCGTAGAGATTAACTAATATGGTTATGAGTGCATTTTATGCGTTTACAGTATGAGTGCTTGTATACATCGATATGATGCGCGGTTTTGGTTAGTGTGTATCTATGCCGGCTGGCGTATCTGATTAATAATATATGCCGTAAATGCCAGGTCTATGACGAGATACAAGTATGATAAGCACCTGTCAGCTTACTGTGATCAGGTATATAAAGTCAAGGAAGTGGACTTTTTTCTTTGTACAACTCCTATTCTTTATTGATCGGCTGGCAAGTGCTGTTGTAAACTCTCCTGGAGTTCACGCATAGACCGTTGTAGCTGTAATTGGATGGCCGCCGCGGTGAGGTCTCCCCGTGTCTTTTCCAGAATACCACGCGCCGAATCGGTGGTGCGTCGCAGACCACTGGTAATTGCATCTGGAAAATCGACCGTAATTAAGACGGCGTAGATGTCATCCATGTAGTTAAGAAATATTTCGCAATCCTCAATATTGCTGCGGCGGAGCTGATCCAGTACGTAGCGCCGAAGCTCTCCAATTGCCTCGGCGATCCCATTGAGATAGGCTGCGTAGCCGATGGATAGCTCTTTGGGCGTGGGTAAAGGCTGGTGTTGGGTGAGGGCCGCGAACGTACGTGCTTCAGCGTACTCTTTTTGCGCATCCTGGACGAATCCTGCGAAATAAATATCACGATGGTCTTGCAGGTTCTGCTCCATTTCTTGCAGCAAGGTCGCGGCTTGCTTTAGCAGCGCCTCGGCGGCGGCAATCTCATGGCGATGCGTGGCTCGGATACTGTTCGCACATAAGCGAATCGCCGCACGCGATTTTGGCAATGCGCTTTCGCGTGCGGCGTGCTTGAGAGAAAAATATTCAATCGCCTCTCGCCCTATTGCATCTATGTGTTCGGGCATCAATGCTATTCCTTTCTATAGTGCCTTAGCGTATCATGCAGTTGAATTTTCTGACTTCCTGCTGATTCTATGTAGCATGTTTGCCCTGACCAGCTTCATCAATGCTGGTACAATTGTACTTTGATTCTGCACAAGGATTCAATAGGGGGCGGTCAAAAAATCACCTTCTCCTATTTCTAATAACGTTGCAAGGTAGCTGGACGTTTCTTTTCTGGCCTGAAATGGCAGTAGTGATGAAGGTTTTATTGGGGTTAATACAACACGAGGAGTGGGCACGCATATACGTGCCCACTCCTCGTGTTGTATTAACCCTGGATCATGCTATAAATTCTTAGTGGGCCCACTTTTTCCCATTGTGGCGTTGGGCCTGGACCAGGATTGGATAGACCTCGATTTCTGGCGGAAAAGCCATGCTTTGCACATCCCCGGACCAGAAGAGTTGCTTCATCATCTCAGCCGCAGCGTAGAGGAGATGTTGTAAGGCGGCATCACGTCCTTGCTCATAAGCTCCACTGCCTTCGTACATAGACATCCTGACGAAACTTTCATTAAGTGGCGTGCGCTCGCTTAAACGGACCAGGTAGATGTCCATTTTGGCATCTCCCTTATCAACTGGAAGCATGATGCGTAATTCTGGCCTCTGGTCGATGATATCCAGACGATAGAAGACGCCATAATGATCACGTGAGGCCTGAAAAATGGAGATCTCTGGAATGGAGTCACCACTGTATTGTCGATCTTCTGGTTGTTCCATTTCTACTCCTAATCCTGCCAGAAAATGTTCAAATTGTTCATCTATATTCATTGTTTATCCTCTCCATTCTTGATCCCTGATGCTATGATGTATTTCCCCTCACTCTAAATATTCTACGCGCCTCCTACTAAAGCGGAAATCTCTCCCAGCAACGAATAGAGGGATGCCCGTGGAGCCGCAACAGCGGCTCCACGGGCATCCCTCTATTCGTTGCTGGGAGGTGTCCAAAAACTAATAAAGGAGTGAGTGCCGAAGATGCGGCATTATGTGTACCCTTATAAAAGACTTTAGAGCACCGTGGGTGCTCAAAAACTAATCAAGGTGTGAGTGCGGAAGGTGCGCAACCGCGCACCTTCCGCACTCACACCTTGATTAAAGAATGGGGGCGCCTGCGCTCCCCAGGCCCGGCTAAGTGCAACAGGTGGGCACAGCGACCACCTGTTGCACTTAGCCCCCCGCTCTCTTTACTTTGTAGCCGAGGCTGGTCAGCTTTTCCTGAATTTTGTCACAGTGGTCGCCCTGGATCTCAACATTGCCATCTTTAATAGTGCCGCCGGTACCGCATAGCTTCTTCAGCTGTTGCGCCAGCGTCGTCAGTTCGTTACCCTGGTCGGGTAGCCCGGTGATCACCGTGACGGTCTTTCCACCACGTCCTTTGCGATCACGCATAATGCGCACGATTCCATCACTCTTCTTCTTAGGGGCCGCTGCTTGATCGCATCGGCAATTCTTATATGGCTGTCCGCATTGGGGACAGGTTGAGACGCGGCCACTGTCGGTTGAATATACTATGCGATCTGGCATCTACTGTTTCTTCTCCTCTCATCATCTGCTCTGTATTGTACCATAGTACCATAACAACTACACATATTTTTTTCAATTTTACTGCTGTGTTTATATTCATCGTTTTTATCCTATTCAATATATGATGCACCTCATAACAGCTTTCGAATGAGCAAAATGCGCAGGTGAGTATTGAAAACGTGTATTGCATATTTTCGTTACCTCGACTACAATGGCTATAGAAGATATGCCCGCGTCCGCTTTAGTGTTTAGTGCAGAAGCAATTATTTTCGTAGTTAGAGCAAACATAGAAAAATAGGTATTTAATCTCAACCTGACACTAATTCAAAAAAACAGCCGTGTATGTATATGTAAGATTACGCTACACCATCAGATGAGCAATGTCGCTCTCGTTGTAAGAGTGAGGTTCCCTTCTTCTCTACACACATGCTTCAACGTGCTTGTCGTGCCCGGGTCAGTCGCACGAATCGCGTTGCTGATGGCTTCTTGACCGCGTGTGATGGAACAGCTTGTATATTTTAGCATGGGGATGGTAATGCAACAGCTAGAACAGGTCACTCTTGGACACTATCAAATCCTGAAGCGTCTGGCACGTGGGGGAATGTCTGAGATTTATCTCGCACGTGACACTGCTAACGATCAGGTCGTTGCTGTGAAGTTAGTGAATACAGGGGCAGGTGACTATTACGAGCGTTTCCGCGCTGAAGTAAAGGCGCAAGCTGCCTTTAACCACGAACATATCTTACCCGTCCTGGATTACGGCGAATTTGATTCGTGGTGTTATATGATTACCCCCTATATTGAGGATGGAACGCTGAGCGAGCGTTTGCAGCAGGGCTGCCTTTCGCTGGCTGAAGCCGAGCAGGTGCTGGCGCAATTATCACAGGCGCTGCACTATGCTCATGAAAAAGGAATCGTCCATCGAGATATCAAGCCCTCTAATGTGTTGATGCGGGATGGCACCCATGTTTATCTGTCCGATTTTGGACTGGTGAAACGGGTGGGTGAAGATAACGGCCTGACATTGACCGGCTACCTGATTGGTACTCCCGAATATATGGCACCAGAACTGGCCGAGTGTGAAGCGTCACCGTGTAGCGATGTCTATGCGTTAGGCATCTTGATGTACGAGATGCTTTCTGGCCGTGTCCCTTTTAAAGCTAACACCCCGATAGCTGTTTACATGCGGCATATTCGCGATCTGCCTGACCCACCATCCATCTATAATCCGTCTATCCCTCCCGAGGTAGAGGCGGTAATTTTCCAGGCCCTGGAAAAGGATCCAGATCATCGTTTTCAGTCGGCCCAGGAGTTTTACCTGGCGTACGCACAGGCGGTGAGACTGGCTGAAGAGCACCGCTTGCATGCCGCAGCCATGCCTACCCAGGTCAATCGCTTTGACCTGGAGAAGCCGCGCGTAACCATTGTGCGCCAGAAGCATCGTATATTGCGTGGACGTTTTCTGTTTACCCTCTTGCTGTTGCCTTTATTGTTGGTGACATTACCTGCCATATTGCATTTCAGCCTGGGTTCACAGGGATTCAAGATGTCAATCTGGGGAGCCGATGCGGCTCCCCCTTCCCATCAGCATGTAATATCAACTAATGCTGTAAATACAAATCAGAAGCCAGCTATGCCGCCGACTCCTGCGCCACAATCCACCAATCCATCTGTTACTCAGGCACCAGCTCAAACCATTTCAAATAGTGGCAATAATCAGAATGTTGCGGGTAATAAGGATGGCCCGAAAGCAAAGGCGAAAGCGTCTCGTCCTCCTGCGGCGCCCAGGCAGCCCGGGAAGGGGCCTAAAAAGTAAGTTCTGGCACAAGGTGCGCGCTCTTCCCTGCTGTTTCATCTTTTCTGAAATTGACACTTTTCGCATAAATGCGTGTATATTTGTGCATCTACGCATCTGGTCGCTGCGTATTATAGGTATTGTTTTCCATCATATTGCCAGCGACAGAAGGATGCTGATTGCTATGCCCGGTCTAGTAGGAACAGTTGTTAAACAATATCATATTCAACGTCTGCTCGGTAGCGGCGGCATGTCAGAGGTCTATCTGGCATATGACGAGGTTACTGAGCAGTATGTTGCCGTCAAAGTTATGACCGGCTATGCGGCAGACTATCTCGAACGTTTCCGTCGCGAGGCGGAGGCCATTGATAAACTGCAACATCCCCATATCCTTCCCGCGCTCGACTATGAAGAATGTGAGCCCTGGCATATGCTGGTGATGCTGTATGCTCCAGGTGGCACTCTACGCGATGTGCTGACCAAGGGTCCGCTTGATCCAGATGAGGCTGGTGTGCTGTTCGAACAGATCGCCAGTGCTGTTCAGTTCGCCCATGATAATGGTGTGTTGCATCGGGATATCAAGCCTTCTAACATTCTGTTGCGCGATCGTAGCCATGCCTACCTGGCCGATTTCGGACTGGCAAAGCTAGTTGATGCGACGGGAGAACTGACGCGTACGGGTGTGTTGATGGGGACTCCAGAGTATATGGCGCCCGATCTGGCTACTGCTCCCGCAACTGTTAGTACAGATGTCTATTCGCTGGGTATCCTGCTCTATCAGATGTTGACGGCCCGTTTGCCTTTCGAGGCTGAGACGCCGGTTGCTGTATTCTGGAAGCAATTGCACGATGAACCATTGCCTCCTTCTTTACACAATCCGACGTTGACACGCGCGATTGATCGCGTGGTGTTGCGGGCACTGACTAAAGATCCAACCCGGCGTTACACATCTGCTATTGAATTGGCGCAGGCGTATAAGCTGGCGTTGCTGGCTTCTATTGAAGAGGAAATTCACTCGTCCTCCCTCAATCTAGATGTTAAGTCGGAGTATGAGCCGGTGGTGCTGGCTGATAGCGTCAGTTTGCCTGATTCTGTGCTGGTCCATGCGGAGGCGCCCGCCGTTTCTGAACCGCCTCGGCGACGACGGCGCGATACCCTTTTTTCTCCCGCCAGGCGCATGATGACCTCCCGACCTGTACTGCCTGTTGTCGCGAGACGCCGGGCAACGCGGCGCGCCCGTCGGCTGGCGTACGCGACCCCTGCTGTTCTGGATCCTGATTCTTCGATGCCGCAATCGCCAGAGGCCGCATCAATTCATACAGAGACGCTCGCGCCACGCCGCCGTCGCCGTATTCGTGGACGCTCCCCCACAGTGACGGAACGGCCACATAAGAGTTCCAGGGCGACGCGCCGTACTCATATTGTCCCAGGCATTATCGGGGCCGGTATTCTGCTCTTTATCATTTTGCCGTTGAGCGTTATGTACTACCTGTATGCTACACGGCCCATCGCCACTGTTATTGGGAATGCCCATTCGGTACCGGTTGCCAGTTCTCCCCAGTCGGTGGGACGTATAAATTCAAAAACAGCCCCTCCAGCAGCAAAATCTGATAATCCTGCTGCGTCGGGACCGCTGCTCCTGCAGGACGATCTGACCAGTAATACGAATGGTCGCTGGTCCGAGGCGCCCGGTAGTTGTTCCTTCGCTTATGGATCGTACCGCGTCATGCATAGTCCGGGCTCGGCTGAGCTTCCCTGCGCTTTGATCTCTCCGCTGATCGGGGATGCCAGCGTTCAGGTGAACGCCTCTTTGCTGTCCGGTGACACGGTGGATATGCTGCTGAGGTTGCGTGGTGAACAATATTATATGCTTCAGTTGAATAGCGCGGGGCAAATCTCGTTCCTGCGCCATGATGCCGGGGCCGCCCAGGATCAGTATGTGACCCTGCTCAAGCCTACGGCCAGTAGCGCCATCGTGCCTGGCTCGGGTATCAATACGTTACTGGTGCAGGCACAGGGGAGCGACTTCAAGTTCTATGTCAACGGCATCTTCCTGGGCGAGGTCCGGGATGCAAACTACAAGAGCGGTCAACTGGCTTTTCAGGTGAATAGCGCTTCAACTACAGAGCAGGCTATAGCCAGCTTTACGCACTTCAAACTCTCCGCTCCCACCCCTTAATCGCTGTAGTGGAATCTCTAAATCTCTACAGCGCTTCAGCTTTTGACAGATTTTTGTAGATTTGCGGTTGATAAATTCCCACATACCGCGCTATGATATGAGAGGCATCCTACAGAAGTCAACTTGAGGGGTGCAGGGTCCTCCCTGCCGGGGTGTGGGGTGTCCCCACCAAACTTCTTTTTCTCTTTTTTCGCGCCGCCGCAGGCGGCGCGAGAGGAGAAAGGAGAGCATGGGGACACCCCACACCCCGGCAGGAGGACTGACCGCCCTCCTGCACTACCCGCACTGGGAGTGCAGAGGGCTAGCCCTCTGCTTAATAACGCTTATGCGAGACCCCCCTGGTGGATGTGCAAAAATCTGACAAGGAACATTTATGCAACAAGATAGAATACCTGCCTCTACCGCCCGATCGTCGCATGTTCCTTCAACTGGCGTTGCGCGTTTTCTGGCCGCCTGCCGGCATGAGCAGCCCGATGCAACCCCAATCTGGTTCATGCGCCAGGCCGGTCGTAGCTCGAAAGGGTATCATGAGCTACGCGAAAAATACGATGTCTTAACCCTCATCAAAACTCCTGAGCTGTGTACCCGCATGACTATGATGCCGGTCGAGAGCTTTGGGGTTGATGGGGCAGTTCTCTACGCCGATATCATGCTGCCTCTAGAAGGTATGGGCATTGATTTTGAATTGCGTACCGAGGGACCCGTGATCCATAACCCGATCCGTTCCGCTCAAGATGTGGAGGCGCTGCGCTTGATGAACATTGAGGAGTCTGTGCCCTATATCCTTGAGTCTCTGCGCCTGGTGCGGCGTGAATTGGAGGGGAAGCAGGCCGTGATCGGCGTCTCGGGCGGACCCTTTACGCTGGCCTGTTATATGATCGAGGGCAAGCCTTCGCGCGATTACGCGACCGCCAAGTCTCTTATGTATAGCCAGCCTGACCTCTGGCATACCTTGATGGAGAAGGTGACCGGTGTTGTCACCGAGTATGTCCTGGCGCAGATCTCTGCGGGGGCCGACGTGATCCAGATCTTTGAGAGCTGGATTGGGACGCTGGGTCCCAGCGCCTATCGCCGCTTTGTGCTGCCCTATACACAGCGGATCTTCGCGGCCATCAAACAGACGGGCGCGCCGGCGATCCATTTTGGGACCGGCGCGGCATCCTTGCTGGAAAATATGGCTGAAGCTGGCGGCGACGTTATTAGCGTTGATTGGCGTGTCGAGCTGGATACGGCCTGGGAGCGCATCGGCCTGGAGCGAGGCATCCAGGGCAACCTGGACCCGACCCTGCTGTTGACCTCCTGGCCTGTGGTAGAGGCTGGTATGCAGGATGTGTTGCGTCGGGCGGCCAATCGGCCTGGCCATATCTTCAATCTGGGACATGGCATCCCGATGGCGGCCGATCCCGACTTGCTGCGCCGCCTGGTTGAAGCTGTCCATGAAACGACAAAGAGATAAGGGAAGAAACAGATGACAAAGAAACACGTTGGCGTCATGTTGATGACGTATGGTTCGCCGGCTACCCTGGATGATATTCCTGCCTATATTAAGAATGTGTATGGTGGCCGAGAGCCTTCTGAAGAGGTATTGACCGAGTTCCGGCGTCGCTATGCCTTGATCGGCGGCTCGCCATTGATCCGCATTACGCGCGATCAGGCTGAGGCGCTGGAGCAGGAGTTGAACGCGAACAGTACCAATGGTACCACCTACCATGTGACCGCCGGTATGCGTTTCTCGCCACCGTTCGTGGCAGATATGGTACCCGAGACGGCCGCCGGCGCGCAATACCTGGTGGGCATCATTATGTCGCCCCAGTATTCGCCGATTATCATGAGCGGTTACATCAAAACGCTGCGGCAGGCCTATGAAAATCTGCACCGCGATGACCTGCAGCTGAAGATCTCGACCGACTGGCACCTGCAGCCTTTCTTCATCCAGGCGGTGGCCGAGCGCGTTCAGCAGGCGCTGGCACGCTTTCCCAAAGACGTGCGCGACCAGGTTCCTGTGCTGCTAACCGCCCACAGCATGCCCAAACGCGTCATCGAGAACGAACCAGACTATATCAATCACCTCAAAGAGACCGCCGCCGAGATCGCCAAACGCGCGGGGCTGGCCGATGATCGCTGGATGTTCTGTTATCAGAGCGCCGGTCACACCCCCGAAGAATGGCTTAAGCCAGACTTCGCCGATGTCATGCCCGAATTAAAAGAGGCTGGCAAACAACACGTCTTGATCGCCCCCGTCCAGTTCCTGGCCGATCACCTGGAGATCCTCTACGACATCGAAGTTGGCGCCCGCGAACAGGCAGAAGAGCACGGCATCCGGTTCGCTCGCATCGAATCCCTCAACACCAGCCCCCTCTTCATCAAAGCCCTCGCCGCCGTCGTCCACGACACATTGGCCCAGTAGGTAATTCGATAAGTGATAAAAAATGCGCTGCAGCACATTTTTTATCACTTATCGTCATGTATATGCACATGCGTCTACACATTTTGCCAGCTTTATATGTATGTGCGCATATGGAGACAGGCCGCGCTCAGCTCGGCGCGGGCGCACATGCGTCTACACATTTTGCCAGCTTTATATGTATGTGCGCATCGGTGGACAGGTTGCGCTCAGCGCAACCTGTCCACCGATGCGCACATACATATAAAAATGTGGGGCCGCGTCAGCGGCCCCACATTTTTAAGAAAGCAGCATTGCAATCTGCTTCGCATCAGTGGCGCTGATCGCGCCACTGATGCGATACCCCACCCCTTTTTCGGTCCATGAGAGGGTGGTATTTCCGTTGGAGTTATAGAGGTTGCCATTGCCGCCACGTATCGTGGTCGCCGTACCGCGACCGGGCAGATTGGCCAGCGGCTTCCCTTCGGCCAGCGTAAAAGCCTGGCTGCCCTTCATATAGCTTAAAGTATAGGTTTGCAGACCAGGAGTTCCCAGCGCGGTGACGCCAGTCAGCGTGTATTCGCCCTGATCGGCCGGGATACTCAGGAGATGATAACCCGCCTGCTTCTGGGCCTGGGCAAGCGTTAGCTTGCCCGTGTCCTGATTCCCACTGAGATCTGATAATGGACGCGTCTTTGTGCCTGTGGGAGCTGTAAAGGTAAACAATTTATTGTCCACCTGCTTATTCAGCTCCAGTTGTGGGATGTCGACCGTGATCTTTCCCAGGTTATTGATATTCAGATCAACTTTCAGTGGTAGCCGGGTCGCATTGTCGACGTAGATCTCGCCGCTATAGTTAAAGCTCGTGGTATCAGCGCCACTATCGCTGGTACGCGGCACGACATGGATGTCCGAGGCCGTGCGCCCATTAACCCGGGTCGAAGAAGAGCGCAGGGTACCATTGCTATGATCAAAGATACTCTGAATGACGTTGAGCAGACTCTGGCTCTGGCCGCCGGTAGAGCCGGCGATTCCCCTGCTCTGCGTATCGGGTGTATTGGCGTCGTGGCTCACTTTTCCTGTATACACTACTTTTTTTGCCGGATCATACTGCCATATCTGCTGTCCATCGCTTACCGATAGGGCACCCGCACTCACCTGCGCCAGGGTCGATTTCAGGACAGTGGTACGGCTCTTATCGGGGGCCGCCTTCCACAGCTCGGTTTCAACTGTGCCATTGAAGGCCTGGCTCGCGCTGTCCAGATTGAAGATGCCATGCAGCGTTTTCGCGTTATCCAGTGTATGCGTCATCGTATCCAGCATATTCTGTCCGGGTCCGCTAGCGACGGTAGGAGTGGGTTTCGCGGGCGTTTCTGTCGGAGTCGGCGCTGTCTTTGACGTGCTACCGCTGCCACAGCCCGCCAGCATCAGCAAAACGAGCAGCAAAGCTATCACCGATAGCGCACCAGCCCTCCGATGCGAGAGGTTCATAGAGAGAGCTCCTTTTATAGAGAGAAGGAACATCGCGCATGTCCCAATTTGTATTTATTTGTTACTAGACAGTATATCATGCAGCAAAAGATAACAATATGTAACCTTTTGTGGCTGAAAGGAGCATTCGCGCTCTCGCACAGGCGGCCGCATGCGCGGCCGCCCTCGTTTTTTTAGTGTTGGTGCATGGGGCGCTTGACGCGCCCCATGCACCAACACTGGTGAAAATGTTGCGGGCATTCAACCATTCTTCGGAAGAGTGCGGGGCGCTTGACGAGTCCATGCACCAACACTGGTGAAAATGTTGCGGGCATTCAACCATTCTTCGGGAGAGTGCGGGCGCTCAGCACTCCCACGTGCGCGGCCACCCTCGTTTTTGTGTGTTGTGGCAGGGGCGCATCCGCGCCCCCCTGCCACAACACACCCATTTAGAGTCGTGTGTATGACGCGGGGTGCTCAGCACCCTGCGTCATACACACTTTCATGTGTTTTTATTCATTTTCCAAAAACAGGTCGAAATTTACTCATTATTTGGCTAAAGATTGATTATAATAGATAGGGAACAAGAATATGTGTAGCTATTGGACCGTTGCGTTGATTGCTGTCCACAGTATAATCATCTTGTATCCGCGTCCCGAGGAAGTTGGCCTGGTGGAAGGTGGCAGTGAATTATATCCAGGTTTCTCATCTATCGCGAAATCTCAAGCGGTTACCGTTTATTGTGTATGTGTAAGAATTCATACATAAAAATGTGTTTTTCCTGGGATCAATGTATCAAAAATCTATGGGCATAGATTTTTAAAATGCCAAAAAACGACTCCTTATCTGTTTGTGAGGAGACGCCTGCTGAGAAAGGATGTGGATGTATGGTGCGTCAATGCGCTTGGTGCCTGCGCTTAATCAACAGCGCGGGGGAGCGTCTGTCTCCCTTACCGCTACCCAAGCTCTATGAGGCAAGCCATGGGATATGTGGAATCTGCGGCATGCAATGGATGGAGCAGGTCATTGAAGCAGATAGCCCACTGGGAGTACTCCAGCGGCAAGAAGTCGACGTTACTGGTGGATATCCGGATGTGGCAAGGCATGAACCTATTGTACAGCTGGTATTGCAGCTACAGGAGCCAGCGGCTGAGCTTGATGGGGGGCCGCGCCCCGGGCGGAGATCTGTAGAAGCATAAATGAGAACGGGTTTGCGAACGAGAAACACAGTAAGAAGCGGGGGAGCGACCAGACCAGTCGCTCCCCCGCTTCTTACTGTGTGTTGCCTCGCCATTGCAGCGGTCTAATTGGTGGCCATGAAGGAGTCCTGAATATCCCCAAAATCAAAGGGGCAGAGCTGACCCACCTGCGCGACATAAACGGGTTGGTTGGTCGTCTTTGAATGATAGAACATGTAAAGCTGTGAGCCATCGCTGCGCATAAAACCCCACACAAGATCGTAGTTGCCGGGCGCCAGAGGTTGGAACTTGAAGTGTCCATCATCGCTGATGGTGGCCGCCGGAGCGTTGGCTAACTGCTGGTAGAAGGCGTCACTGCCAATGTTGGGGTCCAGATTCTGCAGCAAGGCGGCATTGATCTTTACATAACCGTCACTGAGTTTGGGCACATCCTTGACGAAGTGTCCCAACACAGGCTGCGGAACGCTCAGGGCTGTCTTTGCCTCCCGACCCTCGGGCGTGTCGGCAAATTTGTTGGCCAGCTCCTGATAAACGGGTACGGCTGTTTCACACAGGGTGCTTTTGTCTTGCTTGCCCTTGCCTAGCAAAGCCTTACTCATGTCTTTATGCTGTTTGCTTACCTCGGGCGCCTGCGGGAAGCGATTCGTTACCACCTCAAAGCTGGTGACGGCCTCCTGATAGTTTTTCTTGCTCAACATCATTTCCGCCTGATTGTAGTAGGCGGTGGCGTCTAACGGGCTGACCTGAGATTTACAATTGGAGTCGCAATAGGACAGGCTAAGGACGTAGTCGAAGTGACTGGTGGCGTCGCTATAGTGTCCCTGGCTCGCCTCCTGTTGGCCCCAGTCTATGTAGGACTGCATCTCGTCTTTCTGCGCGCGGTGGACCTCGTCTGTTAGCTGGCCGAAATTGTTTTGCACCATCTCAAACTTGCCGTTGGCGGCCTGGTACTGTTTTTTCTGGCTCAGGCTTTCACCCCATTCAACATAAGTACGCGCCAGGTTGATGCTGCTGGGAGACTTTTCGCCAGCCATCTGATATTCGCTGATGGCCTGCTCCCACTGTTGCTGGCCCTCCAGGAAATGGGCCTGGGGGGCATGCAGCGAGCTATGCACCAGCAGTCCCGCACCTCCACTGGTAAATAAGATGATAATGACCAGGACGGAGGAGACATATTGCCTCACACGATGTGGATTATTGCTGGACGCCATGCCGACCACAGAACGAATGCCGAGCACGATCAAGAGGAAAACCGCGATTCCCGCCGCAGCAAATGACATGCGCAGATCCCCATCGGTCCAGTCGTTGCCGGTGAAAAAGATCGCGATTAGCGATCCGACGATCACGAGCAGACCCAGGACAAATGCCCAGACGGGGAGCGGTCTGGCAATGCCTTTGGGGCGACGCGCCGGGGCTGGCACGGGAGCGCCTGGAAATCCGCTATTGGGATATCCGGGATACGAGGGCGGCGCTGGCGGATATACGGGGTACGTTGGCGCGGACGATGAATATGCCGGATATGAGGGTGCAGACCCCGGCCAGGCATGTTCCGGAGCCGCGGCAGCGGGTACTTTTGCGGTGGGAAGCCCACTGGCGTCGTACCGGTCCGGCGATGACAATGGTTGTCCGCTGACGGGCACATTTTCGGATGGCATCTCTGCCTGATTAGCAGCAGGATCAGTACGCGACATGGAGTCCTCAGGTTGCGATGATGTTGTACTCATTTTTTGTGCAGAGATAGCGGGCCTCTCTGGCAGCCTTTAACTAAAATACATGTAAATACAGAGGTTATACACCGTTTTCCAGATAGAGTGTGTTTTATCCACTATTCGCGTATTTCACAGGGATGATATCAGCACAAATAAATCCCTATCAAATATAAGTAATAGCAGGAGTCGCGTGTTGTCGCAGACGTATATATGCATATATATCTATTTTACACAAAAAAACACTGCTTTTACAATCTTAAAGAAAAAATTACTGCATTTAGTGATGTTGTGTGGTGGGTGCCATGCATGGCACCACCATACAACATCACTAAGCTTATACACTTTTGGGTTGGGACTGTAGAAATTCGCGCAGGAAGCGGTTGACGAGCTCTGGTTGCTCCTGTTGTACCCAGTGTCCACTATCGCGGATGCGTTTGACCTGCAGGTTGGTGATCCACTGGTCCAGCGCCTCGGTGAGCGCGATGTCCAGCGCTACATCCTGCTCGCCCCAGATGAGGAGGGTGGGCATGTTGATGACGCCGACAAGGCGGCGATCCAACAGATTCTGTGGTCTTCTAGCGAGCGCGCGATAATAGTTGATGCTGGAGGTTAGCGTCTTCGGCTTGTTCATGGCTTCTCGATAATGGGCGATGACTTCTGGTGGGAAGGCTTCCTTTTTCACGGCCGCCTCCTTGAGTATGCGCCCGATGAGCTCGGCATGGTTGCGTCCCAGTAGGTATTCTGGCAGCCAGGGAAGCTGGAAGGCGAAGATATACCAGCTCTTGCGCAGCTGCTTGAGGGTGCGCAGTTCGCGCTGCATGGCGCCTGGATGGGGAGCGTTTAATACCACCAGCTTCTCGGTCATCTCTGGATAGGCGATGGCAAAGCTCCAGGCCAGGGCGCCGCCCCAGTCGTGTCCGATGATAATCGCCTTTTCGTACCCCAGGCCCTTGATCAGGCCGACGATATCGAGGAGCAGGGTGGGAATATCATAGCCGCTGGTTGGTTTGTCGCTATCGTTGTAGCCGCGCAGGTCGGGTGCGACCACGGTATAGCCAAGGTTGGCCAGAAAGGGGATCTGCAGTCGCCATGAGTACCAGAATTCGGGAAAACCGTGTAGCAGAACGATCAGCGGACCCTCACCCTGGGTGACGTAATGCATGCGAATGGTATTGGTCATCATATCATGATGCTGCCAGCTCTCGGTTGCTACTGTCATATAAATGCTCCCTATCAGAATGTGTCTCACACTCATGATTATCGCCTGCGGCCCATCTGAGCTTTTGCGCCTCTCAGGTGCTCCCAAATCTGTATTGAGTTGGTGGATCGGGTGCGCGGATGCGCACCCGATCCACCAACTCAATAAAACAGTGCGGCCGCGCAGCGGACGCGCGTGCGGGGGCACTTACGCACCCCATATAAAAAGAGTCAGCCGCGCGCGAAAGAAAAGGGGCTGGATCCTGATCCGACCCCTTTTCTTTCGCGCGCCAGCTAACCTATCAGGCGTCTTCAGGACCGCCGTAGACGACGGCACGCTTGACCTCTTCAATCAGGTCGGTGACAGGGATACCACGTGGACAGGCATCGGAGCAGTTGAAGATGGTGCGGCAGCGCCAGACGCCATCTTTGCGGCTCAACAGTTGCAGTCGCTCGGCGGCGCCCTGGTCTCGACTATCGAAGATGAAGCGGTGTGCGTTCACAATCGAGGCCGGACCCACCCAGTCAGGATTGCCCCAGATGGAGGGGCAGGAGCCGGTGCAGGCGCCACACAGGATACACTTGGTGCCCTCGTCGTAGCGCGCACGCTCCGCCGGAGATTGCAAGCGCTCGGTGCCGGGCTCGTTATCATGCGTAATCAGGAAGGGTTTGATCGAGCGATATTTATCGAAGAAGCGATCCATATCGACCACCAGGTCCTTAATGACAGTATAACCCAGCATCGGTTCGATGGTGACTTTGTTGCCGACATCACGCATCAGCACCTTACACGCCAGGCGATTGCGGCCATTGATGCGCATCGCGTCCGAGCCACAAACTCCGTGGGCGCAGGAACGACGATAGGTGAGGGTGCCGTCCATCGTCCATTTGATCGTGTTGAGCGCGTCCAGCAGGCGATCGATCGGATCGGCCTCGACCCGGAATTCGTCCCAATAGGGCTTCGCATCTCGTTCTGGATCGTAGCGCTTAATACGTATCAGTACGTTCATTGCCAACTCCTCTAGTATTTGCGTTCCTTGGGCTTGAAGATCGGATCGTCAATGAGGATCACATCTTTATAGTCCAGGCGTACATCATGTGCTTTAGTGCCGCGATAGGCCAGGGTGTGCTTGAGCCAGTTCGCGTCATCGCGTTTCTGATAATCAAGACGGAAGTGGGCGCCCCGGCTCTCGGTGCGGGCGAGGGCTCCATGGATGGTAGCTTCGGCGCAGTCTAACAGGAAGCCTAGCTCGACCGCCTCCACCAGTTCGGTGTTGAAGCGTTTGCCTTTGTCCTGTAGCTGGACGTTTTTGTAGGCTTCTTGCAGGCCCGCGATCTCGTCGAGGGCGTGGCGCATGCCTTTGTCTTCACGTTCAACGAAGACGTTATCGATCATTTCGTTCTGCAGGTCGCTGCGGATACGGGCTGCCGATTCACCGCCGGTCGAGCTGTAGAGATGATCGATATATGCACGCGAGTACTCCTCGTGGTTCTCTGGCAGGGGAGCGAAGTCGTTCTCCTGAATAAACTTCGCTATGTGCTTGCCCGCTCGTCGTCCGAAGACGATCAGGTCCACCAGCGAGTTGGTGCCCAGGCGGTTGGCGCCATGGACCGAGACGCAGGCGACCTCTCCAGCGGCATAGAAGCCCGGCATGGGGGTCCACTGCGGATCGATGACGACGCGAGCGTCGGTATCGGTTGGGATGCCACCCATGGCGTAGTGGGCGGTTGGCTGGATCGGCACCGGCTCTGTAATCGGCTCGACGCCCAGGTAGTTGCGGGCGAAGTCGGTGATGTCGGGCAGCTTCTCGGCGATCTTCTGAGCGCCCAGGTGGCGCACATCCAGGTAGACATAGTCCTTGCCGTCGACGCCGTTGCCATCATTGATCTCCTGCACGATACAGCGCGAGACGATATCGCGGGGCGCCAGGTCCTTTAGGACTGGCATGTAGCGCTCCATGAAGTATTCGCCTTTGCCGTTGAGCAACTTGGCGCCCTCACCACGGGCCGCCTCACTGAGCAGGACGCCGACCTTGTAGATGCCGGTGGGATGGAACTGGTACATCTCCATGTCCTGCAGCGGAATGCCCCGGCGATAGGCGATCGACATGCCATCACCCATACAGGCAAAGGCGTTGCTGGTCACGCGCCAGGCGCGGCCATAGCCACCAGTGGCGAATAATACCGCTTTGGCGTGGAAGGTATGGATCTCGCCCGATTTGATCTCCATGGCGACGACACCGCAGGCCTGCCCGTCATTGATCAGTAGATCCAGCACCAGGAACTCGTTGAAGAAGCGCACCTCGTTTTTGATAGCGTTCTGATACATGGTCTGCAGGATCATGTGACCCGTGCGGTCGGCGGCATAGCAGGAGCGGCGCACCGGCCCCTCGCCGAAGTTGCGGGTGTGACCGCCGAAGCGACGCTGGTCGATGCGCCCATCGTCTGTGCGGTTAAAGGGGAGTCCCCTGTGCTCAAGTTCGTAGACCGCGTCGATCGCCTCGCGCGCCAGAATCTCGGCGGCCGGCTGATCAACCAGGTAATCACCGCCCTTGACGGTGTCGTACATATGCCATTTCCAATGATCTTCTTCCTGGTTACCGAGGGCCGCAGCAACGCCACCTTGCGCTGCTCCGGTATGTGAACGGGTGGGGTAAACCTTGGTCAGAACCGCAACACTGGCATTGGGAAGTTGCATCGCTGCCATCAGACCGGCGCCGCCAGAGCCAACAATAACCACATCAAACTTCTGATACATAATTCATCCTCACTATTTGGGAATACAGAGTGGTCCCGTCGCACCAGGAACCGTTGGGAAGGTAATCAGGGTGAGCGTCCCCAGCATAAAGAAGACCACCAGCAGGAGGGCGGAGATGGATAAGAGCCACATGCGTGCCCCCGGTGCGTGCACGTAATCGTCGATGACCACGCGCAATCCATTCATGCCATGGGTCAGTCCCACTGTGAGCAACAGCCAGTCAAAGACACGCCAGAAGACGTTGCTATAGCGCATGGCAACGAATGCATAGGTGGTGCAGGATACATCGTTGGCGATGTGCATAATAAGTAGGTGCACGATTACCAGTACGAGTAGTAGTGCCCCTGAAATACGGAAATAATACCAGGAAAATGTTTCGAACCCGCCAGCAACAGGTCGAGGTCCACGTCCGCTAGAAATACGCAGCATAAAGATGCTTCTCCTTACATTGAGTATGCTTCATCATTGTACTCGAGATGGTCTTTCCATCGTAGAAGGGCCGTCTAGCGACCTGCTGTTGTGTGTGGCGCTTGTGTTAACCAGTGGAAGGCGGGCACCATAATCACGTAGGCCATGGGAATGAAGACAATGATGGTTACAGCCAGGACAATCCAAAACATCACACGCTGATAGCGAGATCCTTTACGCCAGAAGTCGATGGCCATAATTCTGACGCCATTGAAGGCGTGGTAGAGTACTGCTCCTATCAGGGCCAGCGATAACAGGCGCACAATCCAATAATCAAATAGGGTGACGCTCTGGTTATACACTCCGGCGCCAAAGCTGAGCATTGAGACGTCGACGATATGGATAAACAGAAAGAGCAAAATACCGAGCCCTGTGACGCGGTGAAGCAGCCAGGACCACATTCCAGATTGACCTTTGTACATTTTTTCCTCGATTCTGGAGGCGGGAGGTCGGGCTTGAGGCGATAAATGAGAGTGGTGCCCAGGCACACACTCTCGATTGAAGTGGCACGTTCATGCGCCGCTTCGGCATTGTTTTCTGGCCTCCTGGCTCTTGCTCTCGCCCATTTGGACATCCACCAGAGGTGCCATTGCCCAGGGCTGCTACATATACTGATCAGCCCTGTTTCAGCTTGCCTGTCGCCAAATGGCTTGTCGCAAGAAAAACAAACAGTACATTTCTATCGAACTGGTATGCCTTGAACCCGGACTGCACTGTCTTTGTCTCTAGCACCTCGTTGTACCTTCTGGGAGTTGACGGTGTTATTGATATTATACGTCAGTTAGCCGGGCTGCGCCAACAGTAAACTGACTCTTTTTCTATTCTCTGCCATTCCCGTTTTGCGATCTGGTCGTTTGTGACTGGTAATAGCCTGCGCAATCAGATATAATACAGGAAAGATAGAAAATAATACGCGAGCTTACATTCGTTAGCAGACTGTTTCTGGTGGGTTATGCTTCGCCCCTGCTCGTCATGATAGAACCTTCTCTCTAATAGGCAGGGGTGTGCAGGCATAACCCACCTTTTTCATGTCCATCCGTCGGATTGAAAATCCTCTATAACAGATTATATGAAGAGACGACAACTTTTAATTGTGGTGTTGGGACTGGGCTTCCTGATCGTGATTACCACCATCGGTACCTCGCTGGAATCATTGCTCCCTCACCATCCCACTGCGCCCGTACAGGTAGCGCAGGCCGGACCCTACGAGGTTACGTTACGCGTTGATCCCAACCCGCCACCGACCAGCCAGCCAGCTCATCTTTCTTTGCAGATCGTCAAAAAAGCGGCCGGCCAGCTGGTGAGCAACGCCCATGTTACCCTGTCCAGCTCAATGACCACCATGGATATGGGAACCGAGGCGATCACCGCCCAACAACAATCCCCCGGCATCTACCAGGCCCAGGCCCACCTCGGTATGAGCGGCACCTGGGAGGTTCGCGTCCACATCTCCTCTCCTGGCGCCCCGGACGCCTCCACCACCTTCGACATCACCGCCTCATCGCCGTAGGTGCGTTCCCCACACGATCATGTCCCCCGTAGGCGGCATGATCGTGTGAGGGGACCATTCGTGCATTCGATTATCCATTGGAATGGTAAAAATGTCGCCGGGTGTGCGTGGAAATGAATATAATGGTGTTGAATAGATGGATTATTTATTCTGAAATTATATTCGCGATTATGAGGACCATGATGGGTGCATTACCTGCTGCTACTACTAAGAGGGAGCGCTGGCGACGCGGAGCGCTGGCGGGACTGCTGGCCGGCATTCTGGCCACCGTGCTGATGTTGTTGCTGAGTCTGACGATGGGGAGCGTTTCTCTGCCCGAGGCGTTGGGATCGGCGATCGCGCAGTCGTTACCACTACCTGTGTTTGATTATCTGCATGCCACGCTGGGCGGCGATGCCAAGCATTACCTACTGTATATTATTCTGATTGGACAATGCCTGGTCTTCGCCCTTTTCGGCGGACTCTGCAACCTGTTGGTCGATCGGCTGAACTTCGGGCAGTGGCGCGATGAGCAGGGGGACCTGAACTATGGCGTCGGTCTGCTCCTGGCTTTCGTGCTCTGGCTCTTCAGCGGTCTGATCTTTCTGCCGCTGACTGGCTCTGGTGTTTTCGGCGCGCAGCTGGCGACCGGTGCGTTCAATACCATGGTCAGCCTGGCCGTGACCGGTGTGGTCTATGGAATGCTGTTTATCTTCCTGCATAACTGGCTGACCTGGCGTCTGCTGCGCCGGACAGCGTCATCCGATCAGGAGACGGCCGATGTGCTGGAGAGCAAACGCATCGAGCGCCGTTCGTTGATTCGCAACGGACTGGTGGTGCTGGGCCTGGGGACGCTGGGGGTGGCCGCGTGGCGCTTCATTAGCGGCGTGGGTGGCGGCGGCACGGGCGGTACGGCCGACGCCCAGACCCAATCGAATCTGTTGGATAAGTATCAGCAGAAGATCTCGCCTCCGCCGCAGCCGGTGTATGGCGAATGGCAGCCGGTCCCCGGACTCTCTCCCGAGATCACCAGCAACGAGCAATTCTATGGCGTCTCCAAGAACCTGGTGTCAGATCCCAGCGTGAAGGGGGATGACTGGGAGCTGATGGTGGATGGCCTGGTCTCGCAGCCCTATACCATGAGCTACAAAGAGTTGCTGGCTCTGCCCACGCACAGGCAGTATGAATCCATGATGTGCATCAGCAACGAGGTGGGCGGTAGCTATATGAGCAACGCCCTGTGGGAAGGTATCGCGCTGAAAGATCTGCTGGCGCGTGCCGGGACTATCAAGCCGGGTGCCACCAAGGTCGTACTCTATGCCGCTGATAGCTACAGCGATAGTATCCACCTCGCCAAGGCTCTAGAGCCGACGACGATGGTCGCTATCAAGATGAACGGCGAGACGCTGCCCACATCCCATGGCTATCCCGCTCGTCTGCTCGTCCCCGGTATCTATGGCATGAAGCACGTCAAGTGGATCACGCGCATCCAGGTCGTCAACACCGATTATCAGGGCTACTGGCAGCAGAACGGCTGGAGCGATCCCGCCCCCATCAAGATGACCTCGCGCATCGATACTCCCACGTATGGCAGCAAGATCAGCGCCGGCAAGCAGACCTATATCGCCGGTGTGGCCTTCTCCGGCAACAAAGGCATCAGCCAGGTCGAGGTCAGCCTGGATGGCGGCAAGAGCTGGCAAAAGGCCAACCTGCGTCGTCCCCTTTCCGCGCTCACCTGGGTCCTATGGGAGCTCCCCTGGCAGCCCGCCGCTGGCAGCTACAGCATTGTCGTCCGCGCCACCGACTTGCAAGGGAACGTACAGGATCCCCATATCGCCTCCCCCCTCCCCAACGGTTCCTCCGGCTACCACACCGTCCCCATCACCGTTGCATGATATATAAAGCGGGAGGTGCAGGAGGGCCGGCGAGGCCCTCCTGCCGGGGTGTGGGGTGTCCCCACAAAATTTTATTTCTCTCTTCTGCCGCCGTAGGCGGCGAGTGGGCAGGGGCCGCGCCCCGACGCGCATCTATTATTAGATGCGCGTCGGCACAAACCCTTCGCCCGGTTTGTAGTCTGGGGATTGGTGGCGGAAGTAGGTGTTGTAGAGCTCGGAGTAGTGGCCCCCGCGCTCCATCAGCTCTTCGTGTGTTCCCTCTTCAGCGATGCGACCACCGTCGAGGACGATGATGCGATCAGCGTGCTTGATGGTTGAGAGGCGGTGCGCGATCACGATCGCGGTCCTGTGCTCCAAAATCACATCCAGCCCTTCCTGGATCTGGGCCTCGGTCAACGGATCGACGCTGGCCGTGGCTTCGTCCATAATGATGATGCCCGGCTCCTGCAGCAGGACGCGAGCCAGGGCCACCAGCTGGCGTTGCCCCATTGACAGGGAACGTCCGGTCTCGCCGACCATGGTTCCCAGACCTTCGGGCAGAGCCTCGATCCAGTCGCCGTTGCCGATGCGCTCTGCTACCTCCCGGACCTCCTCATCGGTGGCGTCTGGTCTGGCATAGCGGATATTGTCGGCCACTGTCCCCGAGAACAGGAATGGAGACTGTGGCACGATCCCCAGCCGTTGGTGATAGTCGTGCAGATCGAAGCTGCGGATATCGCGGTTATCGATCAGGATCTGCCCCCCCTGGAACTCGTAGAAGCGGGAGATCAGCTTGCCAATACTCGATTTACCGGCTCCGGTATGGCCGACGAAGGCCACCGTCTCACCGGCCTTGATGGTCAGGCTGAAGTCTTTCAGCACCGTCTGCCGGTCATCGTAGCTGAAGAAGACGTTCTGGAAGGTGATCTTGCCCTTGATTTGTTGGACCGGTTGCTGATCGACCTGGTAGACGCGTGGCTCGGCATCCAGCAGCGCGAAGACGCGTTCGCTGGCGGCCAGACCCAGCTGGAACTGGCTCCAGAACGAGGCGATGCTCGTCAGCGGTTGCCAGAGCAGTCCCAGGCTCTGAATGAACAGGAACCAGTCGCCGGCCGAGATGGTGCCGCTGACCACGCTACGTCCACCGAAGTAGACGATCAGCGTGGTGCCGATGTTGGCGATAAAGACCAGCACCGGGAAGATGCCGTTGTATAGAAAGCCGGAGCGCAGATGGACATAGTACGACTGCGCATTGATCTGCTTGAACTCGTCGTACATGTTCTGTTCCTGGCGGAAGTTCTTGGCGATGGTGATGCCGCTGACGATCTCCTGCACGTTGGCGTTGACGCGCGCCAGGGAGCGCTGGGCGTTGCGTGTGAACTTGCGCGCCAGCGTGCGGAATCCCAGGGCGACCCCGATGATCAGGGGCATGATGCTCAGGGTCAGCAGAGCTAGCTGGGGACTGCGGAAGAAGAGCACGATGACGATCAAGATGTACAGCAGCACCTGGCTGAGCAGGTTCAGGGTTAGCGTGACCACGGTGGCGAAGTTTTCGGTATCCGAGGTGACGCGGCTGACGATCTTGCCGGATGAGAACTCGTCGAAGAACGACATGTCACGCGACATGACAGCGCTAAAGGCGTCGGTCCTCAACTGCAGCACGACATCCCCTACCGAGCGCGCGGTAAAGCGCTGGCGGAACATATTACAGGTCCAGGAGAGCGCGCCTGAGAACAGGATGAAGATGACCAGTCCGAGGGCCGCCTCCATGGCACGCGTGCTGACCAGCGTGTCGATGCTGTTGGAGATCAGCAGCGGGAACGCCGTATCAAGACACGAGTTGAGTACCACCAGCACGATGATGGCGATCATCAGAGGTAGCTTTGGTTTGAAGTAGCGGATGATGCGTTTGATCAACTGTCCATCGGTATAACTGCGATCGTATGCCTCGGCATCCAGACCCGCCATGATAAAGCCCATGTGAAAATTCCTTTCTCCTCTTAATCCCCACTACTTGCTGAGGCTGGGACGGCCGAGTCATAGTGCGAGAAGATGCGCCGATAGGTCTCGCAGCGTGCCAGCAGTTCTTCGTGTGTCCCCTGATCGATCAATTCGCCCTTGCGCAGGACCAGGATGCTGTCGGCCCAGCGGATCTGCGAGAGGCGATGGGTGATCAGCAGCGTGGTACGCCCCTCCAGTAGGCGACGAATGGCCTTCTGGATCTCGTCTTCGGTGGCGCTATCGATGGCGCTGGTCGAGTCATCCAGGATCAGGATGCGTGGATCGGTGAGCAGGGCGCGTGCGATGGCCAGGCGCTGGCGCTGTCCGCCTGAGAGGGTGACGCCGCGCTCGCCAATCTCGGTCTCGTAGCCATGTGGAAAGCTCTCAATGAACTCGTGCGCCTGGGCATCGTGCGCGGCCGCCTCGATGGCGGCTCGATCGGCCTTCGATCCCAGACCATAGCCGATGTTCTCCGCGATGGTGCGCGAGAACAGGAACACATCCTGCTCGATGGTCGAGATCTGCGAGCGCAGGCTGTCCATATCCCAATCGCGCACATCGATCCCGTCGATCTTGACGCTGCCCGCGTTGACATCATAGATGCGATTGACCAGTTTGGTCAGCGTGCTCTTGCCCGCGCCGGTCTGGCCGACGATGGCGACGGTCTGGCCTGGTCTGGCCCGGAACGAGATGTCCTTCAGAATGGGGGTCTCGCCATAGCTAAAGGTGACGTGGTCGAAGGCGATCTCACCGCGCATCTGCTCGTGATAACCGCCGGCATTCTCGTCCATCTCGGTCTCTTCCTTCATCAGGGCGAGGATGCGCCGGGCTCCGGAGATGCCGAGCTGCACCAGGCCGAAGCTCCAGATGGACATGAAGGTAACGAAGCGCAGGTTAGTGCACAGGCCCATAAAGGTAATCAGCGCGCCCAGCGAGATCTGGTGCTGCGAGAGCAGGTACAGGGCGTGCAGGAAGGCCAGTGCCAGTGCTACACCCAGGATCAGGGTGGGCAGGTAGCGGCCCTGAATCTTGCCGTTCTCGACGTAGAAGTCGCGGTAGCGGCTGGCGCGCGTGATAAACTTGCGCACCTCTTGCTTCTCCTGCGCCGTGGCTTTGACGACCTCGATCCCCGCCACCGCCTCGTTCAATACGGCGTTGGTTTTTCCAAACTCTTCGCGCATCTGATCCGATACCGGGCTGAGCTGGCGTGAATAGCGGCGCAATGCAAAGAAGAAGGCGATAATATAGAGACCTGGGACCAGCAGCAGTTGTGGATTGACCAGGCTAATGAAGAGGACATTGATGGTCAGGCTGGTGAACGAGTCAAAGATGACGTCGAACGCCGGCGAGACCATATCGCTCAGCTGTGCCATATCGTTGGAGGCGCGCGCCATCACATCTCCCACCTGCTGACGATTGTGGAAGGTCTGGCTCTTCCCCAGCAGACTGGTGTAGAGCTCCTCACGAGCGTTGCGGGCGAAGCGCTTACTCAAAATCTCAGCGAACAGGCGCGCCCCCAGGTCACAGATCCCCTGGCAGACGATAACTCCTAACAGTGAAAGCGCGATTACACCGAGCTGGCTGATGGCCGTTCCTTTGTTTAAGACCGTGTTGAATGCCGAGCCAGTCAGAAATGAAATTGAAGCGTAGAGCGCATTGGTGGCAATGCATAAGAGCATAAATCCGAATAGATAGAATTTATAGCGTAAAAGATGGGACGCAATCCAGCGTACCGGGCTGGACCAGTTGTAGCGATACTCATCGGCAACTGTAAACTCGCGTTTGGCTAGCAAGGGGTACCTCCACATGGAGTCTCGAAATGCACTACAAAGAAACAAGGGGTAAACGTTTACCCATAAATCATGGCATAACTGTACTGTTATAGATGATCACAGTAACAACTTCTGAGGGGTCTTGAATGCGTGTTCTAACGGAACCTATTTAGTATAGCGTACAATAGTTGACATCTGTTGTCGTATTTATCATTTCTACCTGCAGTCTGGAGTGAGGGGCAAGCAAAAAGGTCACATGATGATCTTCATCGAATCATGAGGTGCCTGACCTGAAACTTTTATTCTAATGTGATGATGGGTACAGCATACCATAAAGTCAGCATTTTAGGAAAGGTAAAAAAAGAGCAAGAAAAAAGGATGACAGGATTGGAGCAGTTGTCCGATCCTGTCATCCTTTTTTCTATTTGTCGCTGGCCTGCCAGACGTGTACCTGGCTGTGGGCGCTGGAGGCTATGTAGCGGCCGTCGGGCGACCAGGCAATGGCGTAGACGGTGGGATTGTGGCTGGGATGGGTGAAGCGCAGGGTGCCATCATTGGCATCCCATATCTGGATGGTGCCGTCGGCACTGGCGGATACGAGGTTCTGGCCATCGGGCGACCAGTCCAGTGTATAGACGGCGGCTGTGTGGCCGTGATAGCTCAGTCTGCGCTGGCCGCTGGTGGTGTCCCACACCTGTACAGTCTTGTCGGCGCTGGCCGAGGCGACCTGTGTGCCATCGGGCGATATGGCGACTTTATTGACCGCGGCCTGGTGTCCCCGGTAGATGGCTTCCCGCTTCCAGCTCCGCTGCTGCGTCAGGTTCATCACTTCCACAATGCGCTCTTCATATCCCAGCACCAGGTTGTTCGTAGCGGGTGACCAGGCAACAGAATTGATGGTACCATAACCAGCTTCACGGCTGGCGATGGTCTCGCCGTTCAGCGCTTTCCAGATGTGCAGGCTGGCATTGCTGGCGGAGGCGAGCCACTCACCATCGGGTGACCAGGCCAGGGCATGCATATGCTGTCTGGGCTGCCGATAGGTGAATCTGGTTTGCAGGGAGTCGCTGGTCCAGACCTGCACTATGCCGTCGTCGCTAGCGGAGGCCAGCAGCTTGCCTGCAGGCGACCAGGCGACAGCTTCAATGCTACTGCTACGCGAGTTCTCCAGGTTGCCCGCATAGATCTGCATCTGCCCACCGCCCCTGACATGCCACATTTGGACCGTTCTGTCTTTTCCTGCCGAGGCGATCTGCTGGCTCGATGGTGACCAGCAGAGCGAGGTGACGATGCCCATATGGCCTGGATAGGTGCGAACGCTTTTGCCTATATATGAATCTGGCATTACAGGTTCCGACAGTGGTGTATTTGTATTCTGATCTGGATCTGGGCTGTAGGTGCCCGGAACATAGACGAACGATTGATATCCCGGCTTGCTCCCATTGAAGTCGGGCGCGGCGTTGCTCTTGGATTGACTGGCCGCCACGCCGGTGGCACTGGCTGTCCCGGCGCTGGTCGACTGGTTGATCCTGGATGCTACATACGACAGCTTCGGCGTGGCCGGCTGACTGGTGGTGGGTGGTGTATAGACGGGCGTGGCTGGCCTGTTCTGGCTGGCCGGCGCCGTCGCGACGCGGTTGGCAGAGGAGAGGAGCGTCGAGTTTTTGCTGTTGATGCGCTGCAGTGCCTCTCGCACCATCTCCACGTAGGCGATGCGCTTGCCAGGATTGAGGTCCAGCATCTGATCGAGCAGGGCCTGCAGCGAGATCGGTATGTTGGGTACCTTGCTGAAGGCGAAGGGCGTGGTGGAGGGATCGATGCCGGTTAGCATCTGGTGCAGCATGGCGCCCAGGCTATAGATGTCGGCGCTCGGTCGCGTCTGAGACTTGCCGTATTGCTCGGGCGCGGCATAGCCGGGCGAGCCAAAGGCGATGGTGTCGTGGGCCTGTCCCGGTTTGAACAGGCGCGCGATGCCGAAGTCGATCAGGTAGACCTGGTGGTTGGGGGTCAGCATCACGTTCAGCGGTTTCAGATCGCGGAAGATGATCGGCGTGGGACGTGTATGCAGATACTGCAGCACCGAGCAGAGCTGGATGCCGATCTCATAGATCTCGGACCACGGCAGCTTGCCGCCCCGCTTGACCAGGTACTCTTCCAGCGTCTCACCCTCGATAAAGTCCATCACCAGGTACCAGCGACCAGACTCCGAAAAGTTCTCATAGATACGTGGCAGGTTCGGATGCATCAGTCCGGCCAGCAGCAGAGCCTCATGCTTAAAAGATTCTTCTGCCTCCCGTGACTCCTGCTGATTGAGTCCACGCTGACTAAGCTCCTTGATCGCTACCGGACGGTCGCCCAGCTCGGTGTCCTCGGCCTTATAGACCGAGCCCATGCCGCCCTGGCCCAGCCGCTCCAGCACCCGGTAGCGCTGCCGCAGCAACTGCTTTGCCGGCGCCGTGCTAACCGCGACCGGCGCGCTCGCATGTTGCAACGGTTCATGGCAGGCGAAACAATAATCATCCTCTGGCTTATTGGCCGCGCCGCAGTTGGCGCAAAAAATTTCAGCTGAAAGCACTCCCTGCTCCTATTTGTAGACATCATTGGTTAAATACTACCTTAAGTACAGTAATGTATAAAATAGAGCGTGTCAAGCTTATGCTTGTTTTCTTAACAGGCAGTGAATAAATTCTTCATGACCAGCTTTTTGTATGTAGGGTACTGCTGTCAAGATAAACGTCGGGAGGGCGATACCATCAAACCCGCATGGTACCGGATTTCTCAAAGAGAGACGCAACAAGAAAAACGGAAATGCCCCCGTTGGCGAGGATGCTGGGGGCATTCTCAACCGGGCTTGCCCTGGCTTGACGCAACGCGGCCACGTCCCCGGGTGCGTACGTTCCACCAAACGACACCATCTCCCCTGTTTTGGGCACAAAAAAACCGGGGCAGCGACAAATTAGTTTTTCTGTCGCTGCCCCGATATTACTGCACAGGCAGGTAGAATTCACTACCGGCCAATACGTCGGTTTACAATCCGCACCAGGCTCCAAGCCAGGTGTGATAAGACGCGTTAGCGTCTCACCCCTCTCGTCTGGAAGGTGTGGAAATCTCCGCTGCCTGTGCAGCGTTGTTGTTCATACATGCACACCACCTCCTTTCGTATGGTCTAATAATACTCCTGATTGACTGAATAGTCAAGGGCAAATATAGCTTTTAAGGATTTTCTAATCTTTTTTCTTTTTTCGCGCCCCTGCCGTTGAGCGAAAAAGAAAAAAGAAGTTTTGTGGGGGGTGGGGAGACCCCTGCACCCCTTACGTTCGCACCTGTGGTGCTCAACAGTTAATTGTGAGTTGTTGCAGCAGGGCGCTTTCGCGCCCTGCTGCAACAACTCACAATTGTTATATTACCCTTTGACTCCGGAGGCTACGGCTCCTTCGATGAAGTAGCGTTGGAAGATGAAGAAGAGTATCAGGATGGGGATGGTATTGAACATTGAGCCGGCCAGCAGCAGGTTGTACTCTGTGTAGTAGGTGCTCTTGAAGAAGAAGAGCCCCAGTGGCAGGGTATACATGTTCTGCGTGCCCAGGGCTACCAGGGGCCATTGGAAGTCGTTCCAGGAATTTTGGAAGGTGAGGATGATGACGGCGGTCAGGGCCGGTTTCACCTGCGGCAGGATGATCTGATAAAAGGTGCGCCAGCGTGAGGCGCCATCGATGCTGGCCGATTCCTCCAGCTCTTTGGGGAGCGCGCGCATAAACTGTATCATGATGAAGACCGAGAAGGGCTGCGCCATCGCAGGCAGGATCAAGGCCCAGTAGGTGTTGACCAGGTGTAAGCTATTGACAACCATAAACTTAGGGATCAGGGTGATCGCCGTTGGGATCATCATTACGGCCAGCGTGATGGTGAAGATGAGGCTCTTGCCTGGAAAGTTCATGCGGCCAAGCGCGTATCCCGCCATGGCTGAGAAGAGCATATTCAGCAGTGTCGCTCCGGCCGCATATACCAGGGAATTGAGCAGCCAGCGTAGGAAGAGCGGATTGCCCAGGATGAGCTGATAGTTGCTCCAGACAAAAGGATGTGGAATTAGCGTCGGGGGGAAGGCCAGCACATCCTCCATGGTCTTGAACGATGAGACGAAGGTAAAGATCAAGGGACCGATAGAGGTGATGGTGAAGATGGCCAGGAAGGCATAAACGACGACCTTGACCCAGAGTGCCGGTTGCCTCTCAGGCTTCGCCTGTTCTCCTGTTATTGGCCGCGCCGGACGCGAGGTTAGCTGTGCCATCTGTCCCTCCTGCGCATAGCTAGCGCCGCGTTCCTGGATCGATCAGGCGGCGCTGAAGAATCGTCACCACAAAAATAAGGCTGAAGAGGATCATCGACATGGCCGCTGCCTGGCCGAAGCCGCCGTTGAGGAAGGCCTCGTTATAAATCTCCAGCATTGGTGTCAGGGTCGAGTTGAGCGGCTGGCCATTGGTCATAAACTTGGCCTGGTCGAACATCTGGAAGGCGCCAATGGTCCCCAGGGCTACCACCAGGAATACCGTCGGACGCAGCAGTGGCAGGGTGATATACCAGAACGATTGCAGCCTGCCCGCGCCATCGACCTCGGCGGCCTCCAGCACATCTTTAGGCAGATCCTGCAGCGCGGCCAGGAAGTAGATCATAAACATGGCGGCTGTGCTCCAGATATTGAGGAGCATCAGCGCGGGTAAGGCCCAGAATACGTTGTTCAGCCAGTCGGGACCGTGAATCCCGATCAGCGAGAGCAGGAAGTTGATCACCCCTTCCGAGTTGTAGAGCCAGAGGAAGATCAGCGAGGTGGCGACCGACGAGGTCACAGCCGGGACGTAGAACATAGTACGGAACGCGCCTCGTCCGCGCCTGATGGTATGCAACAGTAACGCCAGGACCAGCGCCAGCGCCGTCTGCGCGCTGACGACTACGATCGTGAACCTGATAATGTTTCCCATCGAGGTCCAGAAATCGCTCAGCCGTGGATTGGCGAGCTGACTGAAGATCTGCGCGTAGTTCCTGAAGCTAACGAAGGTGGCGCCGCTAAAGCCCAGATCGATGCGGAAGAAGCTGAGTCCGATGCCGTAGATTGAGACGATGAGGGAGAACACAACCAGGACGAACAGGTAGGGAGCCAGGAAGAGGTAGGCCGCGATCGTCTCCGCATGCCTTTTCAAGATCGTGCCGCGCCCGGGCTTCAATTGGCTGCCCCAACGCCTCATTGGCGCCCTCGAAGTTTGTGCTGACCTGGTGGCCATTAACCTGCTCTTTCTGCTAGATGTGTCCGGCTTGATTAGCGTTATCCGTTTTGCAACTTGTCGTCGATCCTGCTGGCGGCGTCATTGAGGGCCGCCTGCGCATCCTGTCTGTTCAGCACGACAGCATCGATCGCGTTGGAGAGATCGGTGCGGATCGTGGTGTCCTGCGGACCGTAGTAGTCGGCGGTGCTATAGGAGGCGGCGTCGAAGAGCACCTTGAAGTCCGGATGCGATGCGAAGTAGGGCGCGTTGGCCAGGCTCTTCAGAGTGGGCAACGCGAAACCGGCGTTCAACTGGCTCTCCTGAACGCTAGGGCCGGTCATGTACCTGATCAGCTCCCAGGCGGCCGCCGGATACTTTGTACTGGCGGAGGCCGACCAGGCGTTGGTAAAGGCCAGATTCCCGCGTCTGTTGATGGGAGAGACCGGCAGGGGCGCGATGGCGTACTGCATGTTCGCATATGTCGAACGCAGGTAGGGGATCAGCCAGCCGCCCTCAATGACCATGGCGGCCCTGCCCTTGCCGAAGGCATCGCCGCTATAAGAGGCGCCAACCGTAGTCGGTAGCACGCCCGTATTCTGCTTAAAGAAGCTATCATAATACTCAAGGGCCTTGACTCCCGCATCGTCGTTGAAGGCGGCGCGGGTACCGTCCTTATTCAGGACGCTCCCGCCATTTGCCAGCAGAAAGGCATTCCAGCGCGCGGCATCGGCGGTCAGCGTAATGCCGTAGGTGCTATCAGACTGACTGGGATTCCTGGTCAGCTTCTGCGCGTAGCGCTGCAGATCGCTCCAGGTCCAGCTGGCGGTTGGCGTGGGCAGCCCCGCGCCCTTTAACATCTGCTTATTATAGAAGATGCCCAGGCTATTCCAGTCCTTCGGCAGACCATACACCTGCCCGCTGGTGCAGGTAAAGGGATTGATGAGCGCGGGATAGTAGTCGCTGGTCTTGACGCCGCTCCTGGCCATATATGGTGAGAGGTCAAGCAGCTTGCCGCTACTTATGTATGGGCCAGACATCAACGGCTGCACATAAAAGACATCCGGCATGATGTTGCTCGCCACGTTCGCTCGCATCTTGGTCAGGTAATCGCCGGTAATGGGAGACCATCTGACCTTGATATTGGGATGCGACGCCTCAAAACTCTGCAGATTTTTCTGCACCAGCGCATCCTCGGCCGGCGTCGAGCTCCAGCCCGCGGCGGTCAGCGTAACTGTCCCGCTGACGGGCGCCTGCGCCGTCGGGCTACCGCCGGGACAACTGATATAGGGATTGCCGCTGGCGCGTCCCTTCCAGCTAACACCATGATGGACACCCCCCGTATCCACACCCATCCCTCCGCACCCAGCCAGCACCAACACGCAGACGCATACGATCCACATCCCCGCATATCGCCTCCCCATATATTCGGACCTCGCGTCCGATTTTCCCCATGCCCATAGGTTCGGACCTCGCGTCCGATTGTTTCTCGCCAGTTGCAAATGTCTCATAGCAATTACACGCTCCTCCCACCCTCGATGGCGCACCACATATGTTCGGGACCTCGGGTCCGTTTTTTGGTGGAATATGCATCGTAAAAACTGCATATTTTAATGTTATGCATGCCTTCACGTCTTTTGGATGTGGAGATTGTTGCCGTCAATCAGAACACCACCAGCAGAGCAGTAGCGGTGTGGAGCGAAAGGAAGCACCAGTATGCGCCCAGAGTGGATCGAGCCTGATCAGTATGCGCGGCTGAATCGCGCGCGACCCGGTAAGAACCGTTATATCGTTATCTATCACGATGGCCACAGGAGGTCCCTATGAGTGTGCTTACCCTGTTAGAACTTTTTGTTGTTAGCTCGGCTTTAGGCTTCTGGTGGAGCGTTATGCATCGTATGGCGCATCCATATGAATGCACATGTGGAGCGACTTATATGGTCTACGAGAATTATAGAAAGCATATACAGAAGAAACATGGGGTCGCTTGAAGCGGCCAGTAGCGGCCCTTCACATGTGAAGGGCCGCTGCACACATATAATCTACCAGGGAATGTTTCCGTTTTCATCCTGAAACGTTCCCGTCGGACCATCCGTTCCTAGCGTCGCCAGGTGCACGATGACCGTCGCTGCCTGCTCGACGGTACGATAGCCTCGATGGTTATTGAAATCCGTGTCGGTAAAGCCGGGATCGGCGGCATTGACCTTGATCGGCGTCTGCGCCAGCTCTTTGGCAAAGGCCACGGTAATCGCGTTGAGCGCGGCTTTCGAGGATTGGTACGGCACGTTTTTGTACTGAAAGAACTCGTTGTTTTTATCGCAGGCTAGAGTAAGCGAACCCAGTCCACTCGAAACGTTGACGATCCTGCCGGCCGGCGCTTTGCGCAGCAATGGCATTATCGCTTTAGTGACCGCTACCACGCCGAACACATTGGTCTCGTAGACGGTTCTCATGGTTGCCACGTCTGTCTCGCTTGGTGTGTTTACGTTCCCCCCTGATATGCCTGCGTTATTAATCAGGATGTCAAGATGCCCAAATCTTTTCTCGAGTGTTTGTGCTGCTCGTGTGATGCTCTCCTCATCAGTGACATCGAGCTGTACAAAGGTGGCCTCAATCTCAAGTGCGGCCAGTTTGTGGACCGCCTCTTTACCTCTTGTTATATCGCGGGCTCCGATGATGACGTGGATTCCCTGCTGCCCCAGACGCCTGGCTGTTTCAAAGCCAATACTCTTATTCGCACCGGTAATCAAAGCAAGTGTTTTGTCTGACATATCGTATCTCTCCTGATCTCTATTGTTGCTGACGTTGCTGTCTGTAGGCGTAATCTTCGGCCAGAACCGCTCTGACTTTCTCAAGCGCCCGGGTGAGGTCGGTGAGTTCCTGTACAGTCAGGGTTTGCGTGATACGAGCAACCCACTCGTTCTCATTATCAGCCAGCCGCTCCAGAAGTTCTTTCCCCTGCGCAGTAATACACACGTTCTTCGTTCTCTGATCGCCAGCCGGTTCATAGGTCGCCAACCCCTCCTCGACCAGCGCATCAGCGAGCCGCTGAATACTCTGTCTCGTGTAACCTGTCGATCTGGCAATCTGGCTCACGGTGAGCGGACCCGACTCAATGTTCCCGAGAATACGCCAGCGAGCACTTGTCTGCTGATATTCACCTGTCATAAGGTCTCCATGCTTGAGCACCATATTATTGGCCGCAAACAATGCCCTGGTAAATTGTGTGAAAATTTCTGAAGTATCGTTACGCATGTACAAAATATAGCATATTTGACAGCATGCTGTCAAATATGCTATATTCTGTACATGCTTTCAAGTGTGGAGTGTGTGGTGAGCGGTGGTGGGCGGCCACGGCCGCCCACCACCGCTCACCACACACTCCACACTTTCAACCCGGAGCTGCATTTGACGAGTAGAGGTGAAAGGGATATAATCACTTGATAGCTATCAGTTTGTTATAGGGATGCAGATTACCAGCCATCCCTATCTTTCCCCTCTTTTTTTAAGGATATGAACCAATGCCAAAGATGTATGGATGGGTGCGTGAGGTAGTGCCCGAGAGTCCGGCTGATCGCGCGGGACTACAACCAGGGGATCTCGTTCGCTCTATCAATGGGAACGTGATTCGCGACCTGGTCGATTATCGCTTCCATGTTGCCGATGAGGAGCTGGTAATCGGCTACGATCGTCAGCAAGAGCAGCATGAGGTGCTTGTCAAAAAAGGCATTGATGAGAATCTGGGCGTGTTGTTTGGTGAAGAGCCCACCCCTTTTATTCGCCAGTGTGCCAATAAATGCGTTTTCTGCTTTATTAAGGGGCTCCCCGAGCGATTTGCTCCTCAATCCGGTATGCCCCATGGAATGCGTTCTTCCCTCTATATTAAGGACGACGATTATCGCTATTCGTTTCTGTTCGGCAACTTTGTGACGCTGACCAATCTGAAAGAACTGGACTGGCAGCGCCTGGACGAGCAGAAGCTGTCCCCCCTCTACGTATCGGTCCACGTGACCGATCCGGATATGCGGCGCAAGATGGTCGATGGGCCACGCGCCGGCGAGATTCTGGAGCATATCCAGCGCCTGGGTGAGATCGGCATTACCTGCCATACGCAGATGGTGCTGTGCCCCGGCTTTAACGATGGGGAACTGCTGGATCGCAGCATTCGTGATCTGATCGCCCTGCGCCCGATTGTAGAATCAATTTCGGCGGTCCCGGTCGGCCTGACCAAGTACAATAATATGCTGAAGATGGGCGATATGCCCACGCTGCGCCGCTATACGCGCGAGGAGGCCGAGGTCATCATCGCGCAGGTTGAGAAGTATCAGCGTGAATTCGAGGCCAGCGAGCCTGATGGCAATCCCTTTGTCTATCTATCGGATGAGTGGTACTACATCACGGAACGCGAGTTCCCGCCGGCACGCCATTATGGTCTCTATTCTCAGATCGAGAATGGCGTGGGCATGACGCGCTTCCTGATCGATCAGTGGGCCCGCAGCAAGCGTCGCCTGCCCTCGCGTATGCCGGAGCCACGCCGCGCCACCATCGTCACCAGCACCATGGCCAGTCCGGTGATTGAGGACCTGGCTAAAGACATCAAGAAGATTGAGAATCTGGACACCCAGGTATTGCCGGTGGTCAATAAGTTCTTCGGCGCCGGCATCACGGTGGCTGGCCTGCTCTGCGGCCAGGATGTGCTGGATGCCCTGCTCGAAAACGGCACTCCGGCGGACCTGATCCTGCTGCCACGCGTCATGCTGGATAACGACGGCGTGCGTTTCCTTGATGATATGACCGTTGAGGAATTCAAAGAGAAGTTGCAGCCCGCGCGGGTTGAGTTTGTGCGCAACGCGCCCGAGACCATTGATGCCCTGCGTTCATTGGCCGGCATCGTCAAAGGGGGGGAGCGGCAGCTGGTACGCGTCCAGTCGCGCCTGTAAGTTCGGCCCTTGCGGCCGATTTTTCTCTCCACGTACTCGCGCCTTCGGCCATGACGATACGCGCCTACGGCGCTCAAAAGAAAAATATATGAGGGGTGTGGGAAAGGCGCCGCGGCGCCTTTCCCACACCCCTCATATATTTTCGGACCCGGCGGGTTATCCTTCCCGCAATCTCACACATAGGTTCGGACCTCGCGTCCGATTTCTCTATCGGTCGAAGTCGGATTCGGATTTGACGCGACGGATGACCATCCAGGCGACGGGCATGAGGATGGCGGCGATGACAATCTTGGTGAGGTCAAATGGGATGTAGGGTAGCATGCCGGCTACAATCGCCTGCGGCAGCGTCAGATGGGCGATCATGGCTAGCCAGGAGACGCCGAGGGCGTAGATGATGAGGGTGCCGGGCAGCATGGCCAGGACCGAGGTGCTCAGCTTGCGGTCGAGGCCGCGCTCGCATAAATATCCAACGACGAAGGCCGCGATCGGATAGGACCAGAGATAGCCGGCGCTGGGCGATAAAAATAAATACATAAATCCACCGCCACTGGCAAAGATGGGCAGTCCGGTTGCTCCCTCGGCCAGATACAGGATCATGGCCAGCGCGCCGCGACGGCTGCCCAGCGTGGCGGCCACCAGCATGACGACCAGCGTCTGCAGCGTGAATGGAATAGGTGAAAACGGCACATGGATGCTGGCCTTGGCGGACAGTGCCATCAGCAGGCTGGCGCCAATGACTAGAGCCCCATCCTTCAATAGCGCCTTGCTACGTGATGGAGCCGCCGGACTGATATAATCGATCAGTGTTGTTCCTGGGGCAATTGCCATAAAATACTCCTTTTAACTACTTTTCACTTTCCTCTGTAACAGCAAAGCTGACATACATTTCTATCCATCAACAATGCCTACGGACTATTGTATCATAGTTCAGTAGCTTCGGCCCTTGCGGCCGATTCCCCCTTTACGCATGATTATGCAGCTCACATTCGTTTCCACAACGTGGATGACACCCTTCCACCGTCTGTTTGTTGCTTATCTTATGCCGTTTAAGGTATCCTTGAAAGTGTCAGATCTTTTGTTGATGATGTTATGTTGGGAAGGGATATCTACGATGTTTGATCCACAGCAAAGCTATACATTGGATGAGTATTGGAAGCTGGCCGAGACGTTTCCCGATCGAAAATATGAGTATATCGACGGTGTCATCAGGATGATGACCGGGGGATCGCCCGTGCACGGCCAGATCGCGGTCAATATCTCATATCTGCTCGTCGCGGTCCTGCGTGATAGCGAGTGCAACGTCTACAATTCTGACGTCGCCCTGCAATTGTTGGACACCAAATGCTATTATCCCGATGTCTCTGTCTCCTGCGATCCCAGGGATTGGACGCGCAAGAAGGCGCTGGAGGCTCCAACCGTGGTGTTAGAGGTATTGTCGCCGACAACTGAGCGCATCGATAAGGTTGAAAAGCTACAGGTATATCAGTATTATCCCCCGATCCAGGAAATCTTATTCGTTGACTCTCGTAAATGCTACGTCGAACACTACCACCGTATAAGCTCTTCTCGCTGGACCGTTTCACTCTACACAGACCAACATGACGTGATCGACCTGGAAAGCATCGAAGCCCGCTTTACCCTCCACGACATATACAGCAAGGTCTACCTCGAATTAGAAGAGGAACCACCCTCGTAGTGCCGGGCTTGCCCCGGCCTGGAGCCGAAGGCGACTCTGTACCCGGGCGCACACGTTTCATTACACATGCGACCGTAGCCAGAGAGCGATAAAACAATTTTTGCCAGAGGAGGTGTCCGGGGTGCGCACATGCGCACCCCGGACACCTCCTCTGGCAAAAATTGGTAAGCGCCGCAGGAGCGTGATATCAGGCGATCAGGTCGGCGCTGTCGTAGCGGGTGTCGTTGACGCGGCGCGAAACCGGGCGCGCCTCCATATCCTGGGCGGGATAAGCCTTCAGCTGCTGCAGGAGGGCCTGGTCGTCTTTTAAGCTTTCATCGAGCCATAACTCGCGTCCCTCTTCGGTCAGGATGGCGGGCATGCGATTGTGGATGGGCGCGACTACCTCGTTAGGGGTGGTAGTAATGATAGTGCAGGTACGGATCTGCTCTCCATCCGGATTTTTCCAGCTATCCCACAGTCCGGCGAAGGCGAACAGTTGTTGCCCCTTGAGGGTGATGAACATGGGCGTCTTCAGCTTTGAGCCGGGCTCCTGCATCCACTCGTAGAAGCCGTCAGCCACGATCAGGCAGCGTCTGTTGTGCAGCAGGCGCTTGAAGCTCGGCTTTTCCGCCAGCGTCTCGGCGCGCGCGTTGATCATGCGGCTGCCGATGCTCTCCTCTTTGGCCCAGGAAGGGATCAGGCCCCAGCGCAATAGTTCCAGCTGGGGTGAGGCATCCTTGTTCAGGATGGTGACAATATCCTGGGTGGGAGCCACGTTGTAGTGTGGCTTTAACTGCATCGAGGCCGGCACCTCCACCCGAAATGCTCGTCCTATATCCTGCATGTTATGAAACAGTGTAAACCGACCACACATAATTTTTCCCTGTTTGACCTTTCTGTTGACTCTCGTCTTAATGCTAAGCTTATTGTTCTGGCTTTTATCTATTCTTCTTTAATACGCGGAAAACGGTTACGCAGACGTCCCTAAAAGAGGGAGGGCTCAAGTGAGAGCTGGTGATGGCTATCAGCTGTGCGCGCGTGGATCGAAGGCGTCGCGCAGCCCATCGCCGATAAATGAGATCGCCAGCACGATGCCTGTCAGGACGATGGTGGGGAACAGCGTGTCCCAGGGATAGACCTCCAGCAGGGAGATGCCGTCCGCGATCATCAGGCCCAGGCTTGAACCGGGATGGGTGACGCCCAGTCCCAGCAGGCTCAAGCCGGCCTCGCCGATGATGGTCCCCGATACGTTCATGGTGGAGGTGACGATCACGACGTTTATGAGATTGGGGATGATGTGCCTGAGCATGATGCGGGCATCGGGTGTTCCCGAGGTCTGGGCGGCCTCCACAAATTGCTGCTGGCGGATCTGCAGGGTCAGGCCACGCACGTAGCGCGCCATCAGGGGCCAGGAGACCAGCGAGAGGGCAAGCGAAACGATGACCAGCGAGGCATTGCCGTTGCTGAGGAAGCCTCCGACCAGCGGGAGCTTTGAGAAGTAGTCGTTGGCGGTGGGACCAAAGACGCCGGTCAGCAGGATGGCGAAGAGCAGACCTGGAAAGGCAAATACCAGGTCGGTCAGACGCGCCAGCAGCATATCGATCCAGCCGCCATAGTAGCCCGCCAGCACGCCGACGGTTACGCCCAGGACGACATCGACCACTTCGACCAGAAAGGCCACGGTGAGCGAGATGAGCAGGCCCTGCATCAGACGGGCCAGTAGATCCTGTCCCAGGGCATCGGTCCCTAACCAGTATTGCGCCGATGGCCCCTGGTTGACCTTGCTCAGTTCCTGGTGGTCATAGCTATGATAGACCGCGGGCCCGATCTTGCCCTGCAGATCACTGGTATAGACACCACCGATGTGATGATAAATAGAGGGCCCAAAGAGTGCCAGCAGGATTAAAAATATGATGAAGCCCAGGCTGATCATGGCGCGTATATCACGACGAAAATGCAGCAGCGCCGCCCGCGTGGGTCCTGGATGCTTCTTGCGCTCCTGTTTTTGTTGTGCTGGCTCCAGTTCCTCGGCGGTCGGCGTCTCAATCACCGTATCGTCCGACAGGGCCGGAGCATCGAGTATATCCTGTCCAGGCACCTCTGGCGCGGGAGCGATCCCATTGATCGAACTGAGTGTTTCCTCGGCCTGCAGCTCGGCGACCATCTCCACAGTCTCGGGTGTGCCAGATGGGGAAAGCAGTGCTTCCGATTGAGTCTCGGGTGACTCTAATTCATGATTCTCCTTCATCCGTCTTCCTCTATCCTTTTTTAGTTGCTGCTATGTCTATTCGGTTTTGATGCGTGGATCAACAATGCCATACAGAATATCTGAAATGAGATTGCCAAACACGACGCCGATCGCGACCAGGATGGTCGTCGCCTGAATAACGGGATAGTTACGCTGAGAGACGGCCGAAACTGTGATATTCGCGATGCCTGGAATGTTAAAGATATTCTCGATAAAGAAGGAGCCAGTAACCAGCAATCCCAGCAGGAGGCCGACGGCCGTAATCAGGGGGATGATCGCGTTACGCAGTGTGTGGCGATAGATGACTGCCTTCTCACGCAGACCCTTGGCGCGCGCGGTACGTACATAATCCTGGCGCAGCACCTCCAGCATGGTGGTACGCGTCAGGCGCGCGTAGTAGGCATAGCCTGCCGCCCCGTAGGTCAGGATCGGCACCAGCTTGTACTGGATGTCGCTCCAGGTATACTGCCATGGATCTCCCCAGCCGCTGATGGGCCAGCCAAGGCCGGTCTTGTCGATCCATAGCAACAGAAGCTGCACAAAAACGGACAGAATAAACGAGGGGAGGGCGTACAGGATGAGGGCGATACTCATATTGGTGGTATCGATCCAGGTGTTAGCTTTGATGGCGCTGATAATGCCGACGGGAATGCCCATCAGCAGCGTAACGAGGGCCCCCCACAGTGAGAGCTCGACCGAGATTGGCACACCATCTTTGAGGATATCCCAGACGGCCCGCTGTTGAGGATGGAAGGAGGTGCCCAGGTCGAAGTGGGCCAGCCTGATCAGGAAGTTGAGGTATTGTTGATACCAGGGGAGGTCGAATCCGTAGGCGTGGCGTAGCTGTAGCCAGAGTGTCGGATTGAAGTGGTCCCCCATCGATTCTTTAATTGGATCTCCCGGTGCCAGATAGCCCAGGATAAAGGTAATAAAGGTGACGCCGATCAAGATAAAGAATAATCCGATCAGGCGTTTGACCAGAAATCGAGTCATGCCATGATCCTCGCTATGCATGAGGTGCTCGTGTGGCGATGGGTAGCGAGACGAGCAAGCCCGCTACCCTTTCCCGCGTGAGCACCGCAGGATGTCGCTTTAACGCCGAACGTCCTTATTTAGTGAAGTAGACGTTGGCCCAGTCATCGGTGGCCATGCTTCCCAATGGGAAGAGCTTCCAGCCTTTCAACTTGGGATTGAGCAGGTAGCTGTAAGAAGACTGGTAGGTGGTGATGTAGGGGACATCATTGACCAGCTTCTGCTCGGCATCCTGATACATCTTCATGCGCGCCGCCTGATCGGTGGTAACGTCGGCCTTCTCCAACTCGCTCTGTACCGCCTGCTGATTCGCCGCATTGGTGGAGTTGTTCTGCCCATAGTTGAACGCGTTATTGGATGATCCCTTATCGAAGAAGAGGGTCGTCCAGTCCTGTGGATCCAGGTAGTCGGTGCTCCAGGAGCCGTACCACATCTGTAACGGACCCGCTTTGCCGGCGGTGGCGAACTCTTGCGAGATCAGGTCGTTGCCCTGTACACCCTGCAGCTTGACGTTCAGGCCCAGAACCTGTTTCCACTCGTTGGCGACCGCCGCCATCGTGTCGGCACCGGCTTTGTAGCTCAGGGCATAGGAGAGCGTGAGGGACGGTACGGCGCTGACGCTGCTATATCCCTCTTCCTGCAGGCCCTGCTGGAACAGCTGCTTGGCCTTCGCCTGGTCACCGGACGGTGTGGTGATGCCGGCAGGACCAATAAGGTCTTTGTTGTAGCCAGGGATGCCATCGGGGATGATGTGATAGCTGGGGGTGACGGTCTTGCCGATGATGTTATTGACGATCAGGTTGCGATTGAGGGCCAGTTCCAGCGCCTGGCGAATCTTGATGTTGTCCAGCGGCTTGACCAGGTAGTTCATGCCAATGAAACGGGTAGCCAGCGCCGGCGATGTTTGATAACCGGGTAGCTGTTTGTTAGCATCATCCAGGGCCGGTGGCACCGGCGCGAGATCGAACTGGCCAGCCTTCATCGATTTGAAGGTGCTATCGCGATCACCGGTGATGATCTCGTCGAGCTCCTGCAGTTTTGGTTTCTCTTTATAGTAGTTTGGATTGGGGACCAGCACCAGGCCGGTGTTGTGGCTGTAGCTTTTGACCATGAAGGGCCCATCGCCGGCACCCTCTTCCATGTGGTCAACCCATTTTGCACCATATTTGGTGGTCAGGTTTTTGTTGACGACATAGGAGGTGGAGTAGTTCAGAGCTTGCAAGAAGTAGCTGGCCGGTTTGCTGATCACCAGGTCAATGGTGTTGGGATCTTTAACGATGATGCTATCGCCGATCAGGGTTTTGATCTTGCCACTGGAAAACTGGCTGTAGTCTTTTAGCAGGCTTAAATAATTGCTCACCTCTGATTTGGTGGCCGGATCGATGGCGCGATTGATGCTGTAGGCCACATCATTGGCGTCCAGCTTCGTCCCATCGCTAAATTTTAGTCCGGAGCGTAGTTTAAAGGTGTAGGTCAGCCCATCGCTGGAGACCTGGTGTGACGCGGCCAGTTGATCATGGATGTTGCCCTGATCATCGGCGGCGACCAGGCCGGTAAAAATAAGATTGATCGGATCGCCCAGCCCTCCGGCTGTCAGTGCGGGATCGAGCGAATCAAAGTCGCCACCAATCACCGGCTCGCGTAACACTTGTTTGGATGCCAGGTTCGATGGCGCATTGGTGTTGCCTGTAGAGCTACCCCCACATGCGGACAGCAGGACGACCAGAGCTAAAAATAAGCCTGCTATCCCGAGCGTCACAGATTTCTTGCGGAAGTGATGCATAACGCCTCCTTAGTCTGAAAATACAGTCAACTAAATACTTGTATAATATTATACGTGTTATTCAATTAGTAACTCTCAAAAAAACATATGAAAATTCTACAAAATTATCCTGTGAGATATGTTTTATAGTACTTTACCCAGATAGCATGTTTAAAATAGAGTTACATTTCGATATTGTTGATCAATAAAATCAACAATCAGCTTAAATAGTATGCAGTAAGCAATCTACGTTGCCAACTCTTGAAACATGATGAGTCACAAATATATTATAGCATTCATATCGAAATGCTATAATTCTTACACAGTAAAAACATAAATGTTATAACAGTATATGGTAGAGAGTGCAATAACCTCATATCATCGTCTGTAGCACGCCTGAGCTTTCGCTTCTATGTGGCTCACCACTCTATGGTATGTTGGTGCGGCAGGGGCGCGAAAGCGCCCCTGCCGCACCAACATACAAAATCAGGCGGCCGCGTAGCGGACGCGCGTGCGGGAGTGCGCAAGTACCTCTAACATGACGGAAGTCAAACACATTCTCAATCTTGTCTGAAGACCGAAAGGTGCAGATTTGGGAAGGTTGCGCTGTCAACGCTTAAGTAGGGTGTCTTAATGGTCAGGTTGAAGAACTGCTCATCAGCGCTGGTAATCCTTACGCCGAAGCGGTCATTGGTCGAGGTAGCCTGGTTCTGGATGTGGAGAACGGAGGAGGACAGGGCCTGTACGTCGGTTCTGGTCCCATACAGTCGAGCCGGAGCGTTGCCATCGCCCGCCGTTAGCAAGAAGGTGACGGTTCCTACAACAGGCAGGCAAACCTGTTTAGAGATGCGCAGATTTCTGGCCGTCGCGTTATCGATGATAATGGCGACGGGCACATTATTGCCGGAGTTAGAGAGTCCCAGCACCAGCGTGCTATTTCTGAGATCGAATGCGTCGGCCTGAACGGTAAAGGGCACGGGAAAATTGGCGGCGATGGCGATATTGCCGTTGGCCGCCTGCCAGAGCAGTCCCCCTAGCAGCAAAAAGGCGACCAGCAATACCGGCCAGAAAACCTTGCGTTTGACGTTGCCAACCGTGATGACGTCTGCCGGCGCGCTTTCGACCGGCAGGCCTGATTCCTGGGGCGCGAAGCCGGGATGTGCATGTTGCATGTGATGACTCCTTGATTTATGTATGTGATGCCGCCGGGCGCAGAGGCCATCTCCACCGCTTTTTGTGATGGGGGCGGCGCGCGTGTTCTTCTCTGTGGTGGCGGTACTCTTCCATCGTGAGTGTGGTGTTGCGCCAGGCGACCCCCTGGGCACCGCCAATGATGCCTAGCAGCATGCCGAGGCCAAAGCCGCCCGCCGCCGCCATTAATGAAACGAGCGCACAGATGATGGCCAGCGATCCGGTCACCAGCGCATAGGCGGGGAAGAAGAGTTGTAGCAGTCCCAGAACGCAGAGTGCGCCGCCCACCAGCAAGCCCGCCCAGATGGTATTGCCCGGCAGGAAGGCGAACTGCATCAGCGCCAATGGCCCCCACAGCACCAGTATGCCGGCGCCAATAACCATCAGCGACCCCACTACGGGACGCCGCATCAACCATAACTGGAGGCGCGACCCGGTATTACTCTCTATAACCACCTGTTCGCTCTGCTCTGTCTGTTCTGGTTCCACGAGATCGGGTCGATCATCAATCTCAACCGCCGTCGTGCTGGTCGGTTTAATCCGATCTATCACGGGTTCTACCGTTGCTTTCTTTTTCACCTGCAGCTTATTGGGGCGCCGCTTTGTTGCCATGAATAGGTGTCTCCTTTTGATCTGCTAATCTCACCAGGGTGTTAACGTACAGAGATAACAGCGCCCGGAAGTGTCGCTGCCTGCACAACGAGGAACGTCGCCTGGATCCGCATGTAGGTTAATGTAAGACTGAGAGTGCTAAGATTGCCGGGCAGGCCGGACGTTCCGACTGGACCTGTGTCGCCCGGCACATTGCCTACAGAAGAGGCTGTCTGCGGTTGACTCACTACGGGTGTTGCTCCTGGCTGTGCTGCCCCATCCTCAATCGACATTGGCGTCAGCGTTGGGGTTGGCTGAATACTCACTGTGCCTGCCGGGGTGGCGACCGCCGTAGTAGCTATCGCCGTCCCTGGATTGGTAAGGCCGGTCGGTGTGCTATGGTCGATATTACTGATCGGTTCATTTGGCCCCTGCTGCCTGTTTGCCGACCGTCCCGCAACGTCGCCTATCTCCTGGAAATTCGACCCCTCATCGCTGGATGCCGCCGGGGTCGCGGAACCATCGCTATTGCTAGCCGGAGACACACTTGCTGGTGCGGTTGTGGCACCGCTCTGTCCGGCGGAGGCGCCGGGCATCTGCTGCTTGCCGGAGAAAATATCGGCCAGACTGGAGAAATTGCCCTGGGCCGAAGCTATGGACACGATGTGCGCACGCAGACCGTAGAGCCGCGCGGGCTCGCTTCCGGTCGCGGCCGTGCTGAATGTGATAGGCCCGGCGCCAGGGAGAAAGACTTGCTTGCTAATCACCAGGTTGGTGGCGACCACATCCATAACAAGAGCGTCCGCCAGCGATCCCCCTTGCTGGATGACACGTTGATCTATGCGCAGGTTGGTGATTGTGAACGTACTGGCTGTAATGGTAAAGGGACCACTATTGTCAATCGTACCGGCCATCGCTATATGTGAAAATACGAGGAGCGGAGAGCCCCATAACAGACAAGAAACACACATCGCCACCACATAGCGCGCAGGCTTAACCCGCCTCACCGCTATCATCGTATACACCCCTCCCTTTCCAATTCTGCTACCAAAATATAAAGCGTGCATAATCCCTAATCGTGATATTTGAGCTTTTGTTGAATAAATAGCTATAAATACGCCATGTCATGTATTTAAGCTTTGCACCCGGATATGTTGGCGACAAAAAAGGTGATCGGCATCATTTGAAGATGCCGATCACCCTATTGATGGTGGTAAGGACAGGATTATGCTGGAGTTAAGGCTTCATCCGCATCGGTTGAAGTTGCGTCCTCATTTTCTGTTCTGTCTTCGGGATTGGCCTGTGACTCTTTGAGAAAGAAGGTCGCCCTTGTTTTGTTTGCAGCCGCACGGACCAATAGAACAGAGCTCGTGTCCAACAGTGAGACTTTCGGGAACCCGGCTCTACCCAGGGAAGAGGAAAGAAAGCGACTTTTGTCACTGCGTGTATGGCCTGCGGAACGGTACACTCTCAAAAAGAACAGGTGTGGAAAATGAGGAGGCTATCTTTGGAAAAGCACATCTCTGAGAGATCTCTTACGACACAAGGGAAGCATTCAACACGCGGGAGCGGTCATCAGCAGGTATCATTCGCGCAGATTGCGCTGGTTTTTCGAGCCGCGCTCCTATTGGGAGCTGGGGGCGGTTTTATGCTGGCCTGTGTGCTCACCGTGACCAGTATGGTTGGAGTGCAACTGGGGCCCTGGTGGCCTGCGCTGGCACAGGCACATGGCAACCTCCAGATATTTGGGTGGGCCGGGCTGTTTGTCGTCGGAGTCTCGCTGTACTTTTTACCACGCCTGCGTGGTGCCCCTCTGGTCGCCATCTGGCCAGTGCGCTGGATCGTCGGAGCACTGGTCGTGGCGCTCTGTGTGCGCGCCCTTGCTCAGCCGTGGCTGGCGGTAGCCGATCAGCCCGTCGTGAGGATCGCCCTGGTGGGCAGTGCTATTCTGGAATGCGTGGCCCTCTGTGGCGTCGTCCTCCTGCTCGGGCTGACGTTCCGCCGGGGACCAGCGTTGGAAAAACGTCCGGCGTTTGGTCACACGTTGCCCTTGATTGCTTGCTCGTTTGTCTGTCTGGGCCTCTGTGGAGTGATTAATCTGGTGAATCTGTGGCAGATGATGGGAGGGATGGTCTCTGCGACGGGTGATCGCTTGTTTGTGACGTTGGGGCTGTTCGGCTTTTTACTGCCGATGACTCTGGGGATGTCAGCACGCTCGTTACCGATGTACGCAGGGCTCGACGCCTTTCCTCCACGGCGGCTTGTGTCTCTATCGTTCGCCTATATCAGTGGCCTGCTCGTGTTCTGTGCAGGTATCCTGATGAACTGGCAAGAAGTGGAGGGCGCAGGCATGGTACTCATTGGGGGCATCCTGATCTCATTTGTCTTTTTATTCCTGCGTACTATGCGTGCGCGAGGCAAATTGCCACACAAGGTGGCACGACTGGCCCCTGAACCCGCAACGCTCGCGCAGGCGTATCGGACACGCGTGTCGCAAGAGCGCAACACCTATGGGCCTTTTGTTGTACTGGTAGCCAGCGCGTATCTCTGGGCGCTCGTTAGCGGCATCTTTCTACTGATCAATGGCGTTTCTGATCTGCTTGGCTTCGCTGCACCACTAGCTGAAGACGCGATTCGCCATAGTCTGACCATTGGGTTTGTGAGCTTGTTGCTATGCGGTCTTGCCCCCAGAATGCTCCCAGGTTTTTCTGGCGGGACTATTCGTTCGGCCAGACTGGTCAGCGCGACGCTCTGGTTAGGCAATCTTGCTGCGCTATTACGCGTTGGCTCACTGCTTCTCTCTCCATGGCTGACAATAGGGCAGCTGAACCTGAGCCAGCTGGCTTTTGGCTGTTCAGGTATACTTGGCCTGGCGCTGGCGCTTTGCCTGGCCATCAATCTTTGGCCTGCCCTCCGTCCTGCCAGCGCCCTGGGCTAAGTTCGTCTGGCAAGCAAGGTTTTCATGCAGGGGTGTAAAAATGTGTGCCCAATACACATTTTTACACCCCTGCATGAAATTGATAAAATACAGATGTCTTTCTACGAGAGATATTATTTTCGTTGCTGACAGATGATATTGAGGGAAAAATGTATACGAACGTGCAGAGCTATCAGGTGTTACAGCGCGATGCTGACGATAAGGCGCGTGTGCAGACGAGCAATGGTAAAGTGATTGAGCTGGCTGTAGGTGGTCCCTATACGGTAGGGGAGGCCGATCATGTATTGGTTGGCGATCTGTGGGTGCTGGCCGGGCAGAGCAATATGGAGGGGATCGGCGATCTGATCGATGAGGAGAAGCCCTCGCCATTTGTGCATTCGTTTCAGTCGCGTGAGCAGTGGGCGCAGGCGGAAGAGCCTCTTCACTGGCTGGTCGAGTCGCCACGCCTGGTCCATCATGTTTTGTGGGGATTCGATCGCGTGCCGGAGTCAATACCCGAGCGTGATCCGCAGCGCGTCAAAGGGACCGGCCTGGGACTGACCTTCGCCAAAGAGCGCTACGCCCGCACCGGCGTCCCCGTTGGGCTGATACCCTCGGCGCACGGCGGTACCTCGATGCAGCAGTGGGATCCCCAGTTGCGCGATCAGGGTGGCGCTTCACTGTATGGAGCCCTGTACGAACGCGTGAAGGCTGTTGGAGGCAGGGTGGCCGGTGTTCTCTGGTATCAGGGTGAGAGCGACTGCAATCCAGAAGGTGTGGAGCACTATCACCAGCGCATGCACACCCTGGTTCAATCCTTGAGAAGTGATCTGAATAACCCGGACCTGCCGTTCTACTATGTGCAGATCGGTGGTTTTATCTCTGAAGAGGGTCCCGATGGCTGGAACGGCATCCGCGAGCTGCAGCGTACCTTCCAGCATGCCGAGCCAGGGATCGCTATGGTCTCAGCCATCGACCTGGAACTGGATGATCTGATCCATGTTGGCACCCAGGGTCTCAAGCGCCTTGGCCGCCGCCTGGCCGACCAGGTGGATGGTCAGCGCACGCCCGACGTTGTATCGGTGACGCCGGAACTGGAGCAGATGCGCATCCACGTCACCTACCGTCCCGTACGTGGTGGCCTGCGCTCAATCGGACGCCCGGCAGGTTTTTCGCTGCGCACCGGTGATGGCCGCGAGCTTCCCCTCATCCACAAAACGACGCTGGAGGGCGATACCGCGACCCTGCGCCTGATCGCCGACGCCTTACCATCCGATACCTATCTCTGGTATGGCTGGGGCCTCAACCCCTACTGCAACATCACCGATGGCGCCGATGCCGCCATCCCCGCCTTCGGCCCCTGGAAAGTATCGTAAGCATACCCCCCGGCTGCCACTGTTTTGATGGCATGCGTTAAACATAGCTTTTACGCATGCCATCGTGCAGCAATCGATATCCGCACGCCTCATAAAACGCTCGCGAGCCGTCAGCGGCCAGCAGGTCCAGGCGCGTAGTGGGATAAAGCTGATGGCATGTTTCTAATAGCGAACGTCCAATGCCGGCGCCACGCATGTGCTGATCTACCAGCAGATCGGCGATATACATGGTAATGGCGCCATCGGTAAGTGCGCGCACAAAGCCTACCACCACATCATCTTTTTGCGCCACCAGCGCCGGCCACGAGTTCCGCCACGCTCCCAGCGAGTCGGCAGGACGCCTGCTAGGCGAGGTCCACCCCTCCGCGTCACTCAGCCGCTGAATAGCTGGAAAATCCTCCACACTCCATGCCCTGATCATGATCCCGGCAGGTATTTGTACCCGCGCCAGAGCTATCTTCACCTGTTGCTGCTGCCCGATCCTATCCATATCATTTATATCCTTTCGTTGTCAGAAAAGCGTATCATTCAAAATGTTGCAAACAGAGAACGCACCTCCGCAGGAGAGAACGTCGGAAACATCATCACCCTTCCCAAACACGAAGCGCCCGCGTAGGGTCGACTGGGCTGCCAGCGCCAGCGACGGCACCCCCGTTCCCCCACGACACCGCTTCTCATGGCTCCCATCTCGGCCCACGCCGTACCCATACTTCAACGTTGCGCACACGAACCTTCAAGCAAACGTTGCTCACGGGGTACCACGTGGGGCGAGCTGTCATCCATGGGAAGCCGAACCGGCCGGGTACGTGGGCCGCAAGCGGCCCGGTCGATCGTTGAAGGTCGACCCTACATGAGCGTTTCGTATTTGAGCGAGTGTTTCATGCCCATTCGGGTTTTTCGTGTTTCTTTTATCGCTGTCTTTCTGGCACATATTTGGATGATACTTGCCAGGAGATGCCAAGGCAAAGAAAAATAAGAACTTAAGAGCTTAAGCGGTATAAGAACCCTATGCAATAAGATATCCAGGCAAAGAAAAATAAGAACCTGAGAGCTTAAGCAGTATAAGAGACCTATACAATAGAATATCCAGGCAAAGGAAAGTCTACTTTTATCTCAATATATCTTATGGTAATTTAACATAACATATTAAAATACTATATAATATATTGATATATAAATATAATAATATTATATAATAATATTATTATATTGAGAGTGTGTCTTAAACTGATTGGTTCGTCGATAGAATAAAAGAAAGGAGCTCAACACGCAGCAAGAAAGGATCGAAGCCGATGTCTCGCTCATTGCACCGTAAACGCTATGCAACCGATCTGACAGATGATCAATGGGAATTGTTAGCCCCCTTGATCCCAGCAGTGTCGCCAAAGGCGACGTTCGAGGTCATTCCCCGGCGCGAAATCGTCAATGGGATTCTCTACGTCGTGCGCACCGGATGTTCCTGGCGATTGGTGCCCCACGATTTGCCCAACGGAAAAACCCTGTACCATTATTTCCGTCAATGGAAGCTCAATGGGGTCTGGGAACAAGCCATGACGACTTTACGCCGGCAGGTACGAACGTCCATTGACCGTGACCCGGAACCCAGTGCCGTCATCATTGACAGCCAATCCATCAAAACCAGTGCAGTCCGAGGCATCGAGCGTGGCTACGATGGCGGAAAAAAAAATATGGGGTCGCAAACGTCATCTGCTCGTTGATACCCAAGGTTTTCTGATCGCCGTCATCGTTCATTCTGCTGGCCTGGTTGATCGCACAGCTGCACCGTTGTTGCTGCAACGGGTGACTGGCCGGCTTCCACGAGTCCGTCACCTGTTTGCCGACCATGGCTACACGGGACCATTGAAGGACTGGGTCAAAGAACACCTGGGGTGGAGCACCGAAATTGTGCCTCATGAGCACAACACCTCGCATATCACCTGGGTGCTTGAAAAAGACGTTCCCGTCAAAGTCGTCAAACCAAAAGGAGGCTTTCAGGTGCAACGCAAACGCTGGGTCGTTGAACGTACCTTCGCGTGGTTGACGCGATACCGTCGCTTGGCTCGCGACTATGAAGGGTTGCCTTCTAGCAGTGAGGCCTTCATCCAGATTGCTTCGATCCGTCTCTTTTTGACGCGTTTGGCTCCTTTCTAGCTCTCATGGCTCACTTTACGACACACTCTGAGTAATATATACCTGTAAGTAGTACTAGTGATTCCTTGCAAGGATAAGTGTTTGCATAAGGTGTATTAAGCTTCTCAAGGTCTTAAAGTTCTCAAGGTCTTAAAGTTCTCAAGTTCTTAAAGGGAGGGATTCATGCAGCCTAAACCTGCCCATCTTGGTCTGAAGTACGCGGAACAGTTCAAGGATAGCAGCATTGTTGACGTCTATCATCATCGACCACAGCACTCGGACGAGGCTATTACTGTGTTGCTGTCATTGATCAGCGATGAGCCACGCACGATCCTCGATGTAGGATGCGGTACTGGCGTACTTGCACGGAGACTGGTCAATGCTGTAGAGCGGGTCGATGCGGTCGATTTTTCACAGGCTATGCTCGACAAAGGGAGGACTCTGTCAGGTGGAGATCATCCTCAACTCAACTGGATATATGGTCGGATGGAAGATATCACCCTGAGCCCTCCTTACACGCTGATCACGGCCGGAGAGAGCCTGCACTGGATGGAATGGGAGATCGTCATGCCGCTTTTTCAGCGTGTGCTGACACTTCATGGCTACCTGGCCATCGTCGGGTGTGAAACGGCGCCCAATCCCTGGGATAAAGATCTGCTGGCTCTTATTTCACGCTTCTCGACCAATCGTGAATTCCAACCATACGACCTGTTGGAAGAGCTAGAGCGTCGTCAACTCTTCCAACAGGCTGGCAGCAGGAGGACACGGCCGGTTCTGTTTATGCAATCAGGCGAAGATTACATCCAATCCATCCATTCGCGCAACGGCTTTTCTCGGGAGCGCATGGGCGAAGAGGCTGCCAGCGCCTTTGATGCCGCCGCTCGCGCCCTGCTCACACCTTTTATGCACGATGGATTGCTACCCCTCTCATCTGTCAGCGAGGTCACATGGGGAAAGCCGATCGGTGCTTATTAGCACACGTTAGAGAAGTGTTTGCAAAAGGTGTATCAAGCTCCTTTTTGCTCCAGGTATTTCTTGAAGTAGGTCCAGGAGGTTTCGTTGGGGCGCGTAAACTGGTCGGGGGCGTGCAGATATTTGGGTTGGCGCTGCTCAACATAGCCACGTACGTCCGCTGGTAGCGCCTCATATCCGTCGGTCACCTTATAGCCGCTGCACTGGTAGAGCAGATTGCCGGGGCGATCGGCCATCTCCATCCATGGCAGCCACGGACCCAGGCGTGTCCACGAGATTTCGCAAGGGATCGAGTCCAGGTCAGGATTCTCCAGTTCGCTGCGACTGAAGAAGAACTGGAACATCTCTGCTCCCTGGTAGAGATCGCTCTGGGAGTACTGCGGATACTGCGTGCGTGGCAGGGGAGAGGGATAGGCCAGCATAATATCTATACTCGCGCACAGACGATCTTCACCGACCTGTGTGATGGGGAGCGTGAATTTCCCATATGGGCCATCCACCATATATTGCTGGTTGACCGGATCATTCCAGACATGAATGACCTTGACCTTTTGTTCGGTAAAGGGATTCTGCCACTGCTCCAGAATCTCGCCGCTGGCGGGATTTTTATAGAGCGTAACCTCGCGCATCAGGTGCTGGTAGCCGCCCTTGATCTCTATGCAGCGGCCAACGTTATAGCCCTCAATGGCAAATAGCAGGCGGTTCCTCTGTCCCGGAATGACGCTATAGACATTGCCGCTCCAGGCAAAAAATATCTCATCGGGCTTGAGCGATGATCGTACTTTAACATATGCCCGTAGGAGATCCTCTGGTTGTGTTAGATCCAACATATATTCTTTTTGCATCTTCCTATTCTCAGCAATTCTTTCCATGCGTGGGCCGCCACCAGTTCTTCCGCGTGATCGGCGCGCAGAATCGCCTGTTCTACGCTGCGCGTCCCCATCCAGTTGACGATGGCGATAACGATCAGCACCGCCGCCGGACGTACCAGCCAGATAACCACTTTACTGGTCCCTTTAGCGCTCTCGATATCCGCTGCATGATGCTGAACCAGCAGGTTACAGAAAATAAACGCGATGGCGGCAAGTGTAAAGGGGAAAATAAACTTCCTGGGGATGAACAGGCTACCCAGAGCGATCGGGTAGACAAAAAAGTCATATGTCGGGAAAAGATCGACCGCTGAAGTGGTATCTGGTGTAAAAGCGATGACAAATATGATTGAGAGGATCATCGCCGAGACCAGCAGCACTGCCGATGTCTGCGTACGGCCGGTACGATTTAAAAACGCCAGTAGCCCCAGAAAGGCGGCAAATACCAGCACAAAGATCACACTCATAAAATGGAGTGAGGCCACAGCCATAATTAAATCGAAGACAACAAAAAATGCGATGACAAAGATAAAATAGCCGGTGAGCTCCGCTTTACGCATCTTTTCGCGTAGCTGTGGGCTCGCCATTGTCTGCTCATTGCGTGGAGGAGACGCCAGGTTTAGCCACCACCCCCAGAATCCTATGCGCTCCTCAAAAAGTTGAGCCACCGTGTTCTGCCCGGGTAGCATGGATTGTGCATTCATATTGCACGCCTTCTTTCCATTGCGTTCCAGATCCTTCTAAAGATAACAGCCAGAATCATATAGTTATCACGGTTTTTTTCTTACTTATATAATTACACGTCTACCACTTATGCACTTTTACAGGCGTTATTGTTATACTATCTGCTATAGAATAGATGCGTTTCAATGAAATGTCAAGCAAAAATGTATTCTTTTATGCAAAAAATACTTTTATTGTTTAAAGAGTTACTAATGTTGTAACTCCCATAAGGGTTTTGATTTATTAATCTCAGGTAGAAAATGATGGTGCGACCGGGCGCATTCGCGCCCGGTCGCACCATCATTTTCTACCTGAGATTAATCTGGATTTTTCAAAAATGCGGAAAAACTGATTACACGGGGTTCACAGGGGCGGCGAGCTCCCCTGCTCCTTCCGCAATAGGAGCGAGGTTCACAGGGGCGGCGAGCTCCCCTGCTCCTTCCGCAATGGGAGCGAGGTTCACAGGGGCGGCGAGCTCCCCTGCTCCTTCCGCAATAGGAGCGGGGTTCACAGGGGCGGCCAGCCCCTGTGGGGGGTCCAGGGGTCTCCCCTGGCTTCTTCCCTCTGTGGTGCCGCCGCAGGCGGCACCACAGAGGGAAGCACTGACACCCTTTGAAAGAGAAAATAATATGTACAACAGTTTTCAACATATGAATACAAAAATGTAAATCTTAGTAAATTCTGTTGTAAATATTGCTTATTATTGAAATAGAACGCCTTACTTTACAATGTTATAGTGCATTTTGATACCCTAAAAGCTTGAAATTTTGTGCTTTTATATTTATACTATAAAATAGATGTGCACGATCTCCCTTCTCCTCGCAACTGTTACCACTTTAACAGCCTTTTTTTTATTGCCAGACTAGTATATTTTTTCAAGGAGGAAAATATGCTCAAAGGCATGGCGAGGTTTCTTCTTCGCATCGCTGCACCGATCGTTCTCGTAGGTAGTCTCTTTTTTTTCTCCGTCCCATCAGTGTTCGCAGCTACTCAGGCGTCGCTTGTAGGTCCTAAATCTCATTATCTGGCGCTTGGCGATTCGCTGGCCTATGGTTTTCAGCCCAACTTCAATTTTAGCCATGGGTATGCGGATGATTTTTATGCAGATCTCAAGGGCCACGGAACTACAAGCTACGCCAATATGGGGTGTCCGGGCGAGACCACCACGTCGATGATCAATGGTGGTTGTTCGTTCTCGGTTTTGCGCAAGTTCCCGTATATTGGCTCTCAACTTAATGCGGCAGTGTTATACCTCGAACTCAATCCTGGGAGGGTTAGTCCGGTAACGTTAGACATCGGCGCTAACGATATGCTTAAAGACATCAATACATCAACATGTACAGTCAGCTCGACGTGGGAGAGCGATCTGGCAACGGTGGATGCGAATCTGAGGCAGGTGATCTTACCAAAGCTAGCCAGCGCCATGACGGTGAATGGCCAGCGTAGCGGTGATCTCTTGTTGATGAATTATTATGACCCCTATCAGAACAAGTGCCCGGGCGAACTGCCATACGCCCTGGAGCTCAACCAGCATCTGGCGGCGGACGCCAGTGGCTACGCGAGCCTGGTTGACGTGTTTTCGCCTTTTGGGGGTGCAGCGACCCCTAATCCCAATATCTGTGGCTACACATGGATGTGTAGTTGGTTCCACGATATTCACGCTACCTCGACTGGTTATAGTGTTATCGCCAATGCGTTTGAGCGGACCGCTGGCTACTAGCCATAATTGCGCGGTCGTCTTTTCTGGTAATGCAGCCATGTAGTCAGTATCAACGTAGCTATGTGCGACCCGGTCAGACCAGCGAGGAAGTGGCGTGCACATCTGGCCGGGTCGCGTCCTCCCTCCCAACGTTATTCCGTTCCGCAGGCTTCGGGTTGTGGGGCGTTGCGTATGGTGAAGAATGGGATGGAGCCGGTTGTAGAGATCCACGATCCCAGGATGATTAAGAGGAATCCGGCGATGGTGGCGATGGTCAGGGGTTCTCCCAGGATCGTCACGCCGAGGAGTACCGAGACAGCTGGATTGACATAGGTAATGACCGTGCCGCGACTGGCCCCGACTTCGGCGATGAGGGCGAAGAAGGTTGGTAAGGCCAGGGCGGTGCAGATAACGCCTAGAATGAGCAGACTGAGTAGTACGCCCAGGCTGGGTACGCTGCCAGGGAGCCGCGTCAGAACTAATGGCAGTAACACAATGGTGGTGACGCTGCACTCTCCCGCCGCCACAGCGATTCTGGGCAACTCAACCAGGGGACGGCTCTTGAGCATCAGGGCCCCGATCGCGTATCCAGTGGCCGCCAGCAGGATCAGTATGGCGCCAAACCACAGCTGCCGGTCTCCCCCCACGTCAAAGCCCAGTAAAACCACCAGCCCTGCCATGCCGATCAGTAGTCCAACCAGGCGCAGCCCATTGACACGCTCGCTCTTATCGAAGCCCAGCGCCAGTACAGCAACGATCAGTGGGTTGGCTGCGATCAGCAGGCTGGCAAGGGAGGATGAGACATGCTGTTCGCCATAGCTGATCAATAGAAAGGCGCCAACCATATGGATAATGGCGAACAGCAGGACCACTGGCCAGCGCTTTAGCATGGGCCGTAGCGTCTTCTGCTGAGCCGTCATAGGCAGTAAGATCATGGCCGCGATCGCGGCCCGCGCAAATACTACCACAGCCGGATCCAGTTCGCGTACAGCGATCTTAATAAAGAAGTAAGGAATGCCCCAGAATACCGAGATGGCGATAAAGAGTAGCCAGCCTTTGCGTGTCATGGTTTCTCCTGAATATTGTCAAATCATATAGTGCAAATATTTATATTGATGTGTCTACCAATATAGAATATGGCTGAACTTAAGACAAGAGCCAATTTGAGTGGTCACCATCATGCCATTATTGAGAAGGGGTAATTTGAGGACCAACTTTCATAAACTGCCCGGAAAAGATATACGGTTCTTAGAAATTTGACGCTTGGTGGCAACGTGGTAAGGGGTCATTTTGAGGTTTACTGCTCTGCTTTTGAGCTTGTTAGAGGGCGGCTGTCGCCAAAAATAAAAAAGAGCCGAAGGTCAGGATTGAACTGACGACCGACGGTTTACAAAACCGTTGCTCTACCACTGAGCTACTTCGGCTGAATCTGTAATCTCTCGATCACAGAAAGCAGTATACACCGACATTTATGAGTTGTCAACACTTTTTTCTGATCAATTTTTATCCTCCTTTTTAAACTAACCGTATATCTCTAGAGCCTCTTTTACAAAGATCAGTCACCCCATTTTTGAACTTTCTTTTTGAATCCATTGTTCTGTTTACCCAGGTTCAAAGAGGAAACAGGTGAATGTTTAGATTGACCCTGCCTAGCCTCTCTACTCACAAAATCCTTGAGATAATTTTCAGTGACCAGGACACTACTATGACCCAGGATAAGCGACAGTTTATAGACCTCGCCACCATTCTCTAAAAACATACGAGCAAAGGTATGGCGGAATGTATGAGGAGACACACGCACACCAGTTATCCCGGCCCTCTTTTCAACCTCCTCTAACATCTGCTCAACACCATAAATCGTGAGATTTTCACCAAACAGATTTATAAAAAGAGTCTGGTTTTTATCGTCTTTAGCGTGCCTATGCTGATGTATATATTTCCAGAGATATTGAGCAACATCAGAACTAACACCGACCTCGCGCTCTTTACGGCCCTTGCCCAGGACTTTAATAAACGCATCGTTCATCACTTCCAGGTATACACGATCCAATGTAAGCCCGCATAGTTCTGATACTCTAATGCCAGTATCCAGCAGCAACAAGATGATAGTGTAGTCCCTAAATCCTATCATTGTATGAGTATTGCAAGCCTCCAACATCATCCTGACCTGGTCGGAGCTAAAAGTCTTGATTACATACTTACCAACTTTCGGGTTCTCCAATTTGAGCACAGGATTTTTTGTTATAAGCTCCTCTTTTACGCACCAGTTAAAGAAGCCCTTAATGACTTGCACATAGCCCTTTACTGTCAGATCGCTAACAGTTGTATCGTCCTTAGTCGGCTTGTTAGGATTATTAGCGTTAGCCTTAGTTCCTTTCATAAGCTCAACAAACAAACGCAGATGAGTTACAGTTACTTCATCCAGCATAGTCACCTCATACTCTTGTTGGAGCACCATACAGAAGTGTGCTAACTTCTGACGATACCATTCAACTGTCTTGTCAGAGCAATTCATTTTACGACTGAGTAGATAACCCTTGACTGCATCGGTAAGCTTCATACTTATCCTCATTCCCTTCTAAAGAAGACTACGATCTTACTTTCGACCGGCCCGACGGCGGCCAGCTGGCAGGGTTGCTTGAGACTGATGAACAGCAGGAGTGACAAGGAGCGGAGCCACCAGAGCGGAGAGCATCACCATTCCGGCCTGGGCGTCATCGCGTTGTGATGTCGCCAGCGCAGAGAGCCAGCCTACCAACTCACCAACCCGATACGAGAGCGGTACCTCCAGGTGAAGCTCGACATCGGGAATACGCACCACGCTATCCAGGTAGTGAAAAATGGCATGCCGTGAGAAATGGCGAGGAGTACGCACCACCTCTAAGCCCTCGTCATCCAGGGTATACATATCAAAGCGATACCAGAACCGGCCCACTGGACGCGCAGCCAGGAACACCGGATCACGTTCAAACTGTGAGAGTTGCGGAGGCAACGGCAGATAGCGCGGCTGACTCTCTATAACTTTCCTCACTTCCAAACGCAGGAGCACAGGAGCCAACTTTTCACAGACCCGGTAAAATCGCTGATCATCCTGATCCAGAATATCTCTAGCAATATTTTCTATTGCCTGTATCGCTTCCTTATTTCCCTCGTTGGCTCGACGAACAAGCTCTAGAAGCGGAGCGGGAAGACTTTCTACCATAGAAACCACCTTTCCACAAAAGAGAAGAATATAACTGAGAACAGAGAGAATGTATTTCGCACCCCACGTGTTACTGGTTTCGTGGGGTGCTCTTGGTTGATGTAATTGCACAGTAAGGCGAACACATGTATACTAGAGGGAGAGTTAATGCAAGTAGGAATAGAATAATGCAATGGATGCGAAAACTGACACGCAACATGATCGTTATGATCCTCAAATGGTTTATCGTAGGGCTGATAGCTCTTCACATTTTGGAAGAATTGATCTATCCGAAAACGCCAAAGGGAATAGGAAGCGTAGACTTTTGGATATTGATGGCTATCATGTTGCTTGGATTTGCCATAGCTCTGTTGGAGCTTGTTGCCTATCAACAGGCACGAAAACAGAAACGCTCTCATTGAGAAACACCGCGAAGTGGTCTTGCGGCTAGCGTCTCCACCCACTCCGCGATGTGCTACGCATTCCATGCCGAGGCGAGAGGATATACTGAGGAGCGTACGAGATACCCCCTCGCCTCGCCATTCCAAGCCTAGCACATGCTTCGGGGTAGAACGCTTGCTTCGCACCGCCGCAGTGCGGGCGTGATCGTCGTCGAGCGTTGGGGTACGTGCCTCGGCTCCTGGATGCCTGAGGGCTGTTTCGGCGTACGTTTCTTTTCGCATGGTTCGCGTTGGGCGGGTCGAAGAGTTGGGCGCGTGGCGCGTGGCGCTAAAAGATTGATGAGAAAAGAGCCAGGAGAGAAAGAGAGAGGCAACAGGAACGCTGCAGCTGATAGCTAGCGTTTCTCTATGCAGCGTGAGGCGTGCAGGCGTGCAGGCGTGCAAGAAGCAGCCAGGGCGAAGAGGTCGGGCGACCAGGCGAAAGCTATCCCGGCCAGGCGCACCATTCCAGAGAAAAGCGAGATACCCGACGTTGAAAGTCGGGCGTTGAGAATGAGGAGCCAGGCGCATAGATTTTACAGAGAGAGCAGCTGGAAGGCGAACCATTAGGCGTCTACCTCTCGCTGACCGTTCAACACTTCACACAGGCGCAGAGCGTCAGAATGACGAGCAAAGGTTACGGGCCGACCTGTACGGCGTCCATAATGAAGGCTAATCCCTCTCTTATCATTTTCGGTGTAGCAATACATCACAAAAAAGAGGTGACGAACACGGACAGGATAATATCTCTCGACTACATATGATTGAGATATCGGAGCAGAAACAGCCAGTACAGCCTCTAATGCTTGAATGCGGTTAGGAGCTAAATCTAACATGTGCATGACCCTTCTGTGTAAGATTGTGTTACCATCGAAAATGTGAATGTGAACTTCTATAGGAGAAATATATCACACCTATTTTTGATTGTCAACATTTTTGATGTTCACATTGAAAACCGTATATCGCTAAATCACATTTGTGAAAGTTGGTGGTTGTGTAATTTCACATTTGTGGTAGAATTAGATCAGAGCACATATATCACATTTACATTATTGAGGAGGCCTAGAATAATGCCAAAGCTCAGCGATCGTTACTATACTGGACGAGAGGTGCAAAGACTGTTAGGTATCACGGAGCCAGCGCTTAGGAATCTCGTGAACCAGCGCAAAATTAAAAAAGTCATCCCGCCAGGAAAGCAGTATGGTGTATACCTAAAAGCAGAGGTAGATGACTATGCAGAAAGGTGGATGGCATTCTTAACAGCCAAGGAGCCACCTAAAACCACATTTGAAATAGCGCAACTATCCGACATGGACATGGTTTATGACGTTGCACTACGAGCTATCGGTCCGACAATGAACGCAGAGTTACGGCGGTCCTGGCTGGAGAAGAACCCGGAAAGCTGCTATGTTGTAAAGCACAACGAGAAGGTAGTAGCATTCTTTCACCTTTTACCTTTGCAGGAAGAATGCTTAATGGACTTTATGGCAGGTAAAATCAGAGGTTGGAATATCACAGCCGACAAAGTGGAAACGTACGAGGAAGGTAAAGCCGTCAGCTGCTTACTGATCATCGCAAGTGAGCCAGATCTAAATGATACAACGAGAATGCACTATGTGTCTGTCCTCTTGAGAGGTATCAGACGCGAACTGGGGAAGCTTGGCCAGAGAGGTATTATATTCTCCAAGTTCTACGCCACCAGCGAGACACCTACAGGTATTGCAATGTCTATTCACGCAGGTATGCAGGAGTATGGCAAGCGACTCAACAAGAGATTAACGTTTGTTCTGGACCCTGAAACGTCAACTTCTTTTCTGCTGATTGACTACAAAAAAGGCTTAAAAGAGTGGCAAAAAACTCATAACCAGAACCGTAAAAACCGTATATCACCAGCTAAATAACAAACAAAAACACCTGCCTTAAAAGCAGGTGTGAAGCTCGTTCGTTATATATTTTAGCTGATGCTACAGCTTACAAAACCGTTGCTCTACCACTGAGCTACTTCGGCTGGTGTTGTGGTCTCTCGACAACAGAAAGCAGTATACACCGACATTTATGAGTTGTCAATACTTTTTTGTCAATTTTTATTTTCTTTCCCGGCCAGATCTTTATTTATAACGTGTCTTACACTCATGATCATCGCCTGCGGCACTCCTGAGCATTCGCACCTACGGTGCTCACGAGTCCGTTGTGTGTTGGTGCATGGAGTGCGCATCCGCACAATGCATGCACCAACACACAAAACCAGCGCGGCTACGTAGTGGACGCGCGTGCGGGGGCGCTCACGTGCCCATATAGTGACGAGAGTCAGACACATCCTTAGATATCTTGCCGGTATGTTTTACCGGTCGGTAGCTGGTCGCGTGATTTCCTCAGTAAAAACTAATGTAAATTGAGCAATTTGGCGAAACCCCATGCTTTCACCAGCCGTATCAACCTTGTTAGAATAATATTCGTGATGTTTATAGCGCTGGGGGGGATTTCTAACTATGCAGAATTTACAAGACTTCACAATCATGAAGGAATATAATATACAGGATACAATATTAGTGGTAGAGGATGATCATAGCATTGGTTCTTTGCTTATTGATGCACTTGAGATGGAAACTCCATACAATGCTGAGCTGGTAACCGATGGTTTTCAGGCCTTAAAGGCTGTACGAGAACAGAAGCCCTGTCTGATAATTACCGATTATCGCTTATCGCATATGGATGGTCTGGAATTGTGTGATCGCATGCATGCCATGCCTGAGATAAATGACATACCAGTAATATTGATGAGCGCGTACCTTCCTGCCAATGAGGCGTGGAAGCGTAACGTACTATACCTGCAGAAGCCATTTGAATTGGATGACCTTCTAGATACCGTTGAGAAATTACTAGGATAGCGATCAAGATGACAACTTTATATCACAGAAGAATAAAGGGTGTCTTTGTCAGACATCCTTTATTCTTCTGTTGATCTTTTGGCTTCCAGATACACCTCATCCTGGTTATATAGTGTTGCTGAGATGCGCTCGGTAACCACTGGTGCCATGTTATCCCAGTGCAGTAAGAAGTACAGGCTACGCAAGACATTTTTGGCGTTGGTAATGCGCGTCCATGATATGACATCCAGGTCGCGTGAGATGGTGCACATATTGATCCATTCAGCGATAGCGTTATCACTGACCTGGTGTCCCAGAATAATATGATAAGGGATCTTGGCCAGGCGCAGATCTTCCTCATGGTAGAGCGGCTCGTCCAGAGTCGCTAGCTTGCTGACAATTCCTAAAATCTCCCGTCGATCTATGCCCGTGGCGTGTGGATGTTGGGCGCATTCATCCAGGGCATCCGCCAGGTGAGCCATGGCATGTGCCCAGCCTTTGCCCTCAACATAGCCACGCCAATCCTTTTCCTGCAGTGCATAATGGAACAGCTTTTCTTTGACCATGGTAATTGTGGCGCTCGATAAATGCGCATTGGGCGAATCGTTAAAGAGGATCGAGGCTATGATCAGACTGGAGAAGCTGCGCATGAAGACCGAGTCTGTACCGATTTCTCCGATCTGGTAAAAGAGATGATCCCGGTCAAGCGCCATATTGAGGAGCTCTTCTAGCTGTCGCGGTGTTAATTTCTGTTGGCTGATAATACCTGCTGCCAGAATAATAGAGCTAAGGTCGTCTCTCAACTCGGGATCGGGAGAGGCGAGATTAGCCAACAGGGCCCGGGCAAAGCTAAAGTGATCAATGCCGTCGGGGATCTCATAGTTGTTGGTGGCGATAGCCTGTAAGTAAGCTTTATTGGTAGCTTGTACCGTTACATCTTGCATGAGGGCTCCTTATGAATACCATGTTCATATTACATACGGGCTACATGTCCTCTACGGTGACAGAGTTAAGTCTATTGACGCAATTGAGGGGATGGGGCCTTGCCTGGTGGAAAAACGTATGCTTGCTACAAGTTTTTCTCCACCAGGCAGCTATTATGAGCTCTGTGGACGTAATTTCTGGTAATCAGGCGTTTTGATCGGTTCGGGTGGACAGGGGACGCTGGTGCCAGTCGGTCATCTGCTGGTAGGCATGTACGATGCGCAGCACGGTGGCCTCTTCGAATGGCCTGCCCGCTACCTGGAGGCCGATGGGGAGTCCCATGGCGTTAAAGCCAGCTGGAAAGGCGACGGTAGGAAGACCCGTCAGGTTGAATGGCATAGTGATGCGCAGGTAAGCGGCGGCGGCATCCTCTGTCTGGCCTTCGATCTCGACGGTTTTGCCGGCCTGGTCAAGCGGGATGGCGGGTGTAGGAACGGTGGGGAGCACCAGGGCATCGACACGCTGCATAAGGCTGCGCAGGCTACTGGCAAAGATCCGCCGTTCGTGCTGGGCGCTCAGATAATCCACCGCCGTGATGCGGCCGCCCTCCTGTAAGCGGGTGCGTACCAGGTCGGTGTAAAGCTCGCCATGGGCAGGATACCAGCCCTTCTGGATGTGGGCCAGCGTAGCCTCGGGCTTCTGGATGGTGCGATAGAGATCCATGGTCGGGCGCGGTAGCTCGACGTTGATCAGCTCTACCCCTTCTTCCTCCAGAACGCGGCAGGCAGCCTTCCAGGCGAGTCGGACCTCGGGATCGAGAGGATCGACAAAGGCATCCTGTGGCACGCCCAGACGCAGTCCCTGCAGTGAGAGCGGTCCCCGGCCCTCGGCCCCCTCGATCAGGGTGCTCGCCGGACGGCTGGGTGGACCCGAGACGCTATTGGGATCGCGGGGATCGTATTTGGCGATGGCATCAAAGATGATGGCGCAGTCTTCCGCGCTACGTGCCAGGGGCCCCACATGGTCGAGCGACCAGCTCAGCGGGATGACACCGTGGCAGCTGACGCGCCCATACGTCGGCTTGAGTCCGGTAATGCCGCAGCAGGCGGCGGGAATGCGAATCGAGCCCCCGGTATCGGTGCCGATAGCGCCCAGCGTCATGCCTGAGGCCACCGCGGCGGCTGAGCCACCGCTTGAGCCACCGGTGGTACGCGTATGATCCCAGGGATTGCGCGTTGGCGGCGCGTAGGGTCCATAGGCAAACTCAAAGGTGTTGGTGGTGCCGATGATGATGGCGCCTGCCTTGCGCAGTTGCTCAACCACCATCGCGTCTTCGCTGGCGATATTCTCGGCCAGCACCTTCGAACTGGCCGTAGTGGGAATACCCTTGATGGCGATCAAATCCTTGATAGCGATCGGGATACCATGCAGGGGACTGCGGTAGAGCCCGGTGCGTAGCTCGCGCTCAGCTTGATCCGCGTCCTGGAGCGCCTGCTCATGTATTACCGTTACGAACGCCTGGATCTCTCCATCGGTCGCGTCAATCTGTTCTAGCGTCTCTAAGACCAGTTCCGTAGGGGTGATGATCCCCGAATGAATTTCGTCGGCGGCTTCGCGTATGGATGTGTAAGGCATCGTTATCTACTCACTCACTTTTGCATTGTCTTATGTATGATGGTCAGGGTGAAAAGCCCGTAAGCTTTATTGTATCTCAAAGGAAACGATCCCCGTAGGTTCGGCCCTCGCGGCCGATTTTTCCTCCACGTACGGTTATGCCCGCCGAACGTGAAACAACAAACATGGCGTGTTTAAGCAACATGATTGGATAGGAATGAAAAATCGGCCGCGAGGGCCGAACCTACGGGGGTCATTTATCTCCTGGCTTTTTCACGGCTTCCAATCAGCACGCTCTCTTTAGGAGCGGCTTCGATAGCGCGTGGCAGGCTGACTGTAAAGGTGCTCCCCAGGCCGGGCTGGCTCTCTACCGTGATCGTCCCGTGATGGGCCTGCACCGTCCAATCCACAATGGCCAGCCCCAGGCCGCTGCTCCCACCGGCGTTGCGTACACGCGCCTGGTCGACGCGGTAGAAGCGTTCAAAGATATGCGCCAGGTGTTCCTGGTCGATTCCGATGCCGGTATCTTTGATGGTCACGACGGCGTTGGTAGGAGTCGCGCGGACGCTCAGGGTGACCGAGCCGCCGGGATTGGTGTAGATGATGGCGTTATCCAACAGGTTCATGATCATTTGAATCAGCCGGGTTTCATCTCCCAGGACCGTCACGGGCTCGAGCTGTGGGCGGTGGATGGTTACACCGTTTTCTTCAGCGATGGTGTCGGCGTTGGCGGCCACGACATCGGCCACCTGGTCCAGGCGCACTGGCTCATGCTCTAGCTTGATCTTTCCCTCGTCGCCACGAGCCAGGGCCAGCAGATCATTGATCAGGCGACCGAGGCGTTCAGCCTCGATATTGACGTTGCGCAGGACCGAGATATATTCTTCACGCGTGGAGGCGTGGAGTAGTGCCACATCGGTTGTGCTGCGGATAACGGCGACCGGTGTGCGCAGCTCATGCGAGGCATCGGCGACAAAGCGGCGCTGCCGCGAAAGGACCGTATCCAGACTCTCGATCATTTCATTCAGGGTGACGGCCAGGAAGTACACCTCGTCGCGGGCCGCCGGGACCGGAACGCGCTGCTGCAGATCCCCCTCCTTAATAGAGCGGGCCGTACGGATCAGGTTATGAATGGGGGCGAACGCCCGCGAGGCCAGCCAGTAGCTGCCCAGGGCGCTGAAGAGAAGCACGATTATACCCATGATCAGGAGCTCTTCGGCTACGTGATGCAGCATATCCTGTAGCTCGCCCGTGAACTGCCCCACCTGGACAATAGCGATCAGCTGCCCATCTGTATTGACGGTGCGGCTATAGATGCGTGCATTCTCATGCCCATCCAGCGTTTTCACGGTAGCCTGCCAGGGTTTCCCATCCAGGGTCTGGGTTACGCTGCTGGAGGGTACACGTAGCAGGTGAAAAGCCGGCGTACTACGAAACGGCTTGCCATGGGCATCCAGAACACGTACCAGGATATCATCATTGACATCGCTTGCCGTCAGGGGACGGTTCGTGGCGTCATGATCAAAGCCTGGTAGCTGACTGACCGATTCATGCATCTGGATGGTGCCATTTTCCATGTAGATCTCACCAGCGATCTGTTCGGCGCGGCTCTGCAGCGCGCCATCCAGACTGCCGGCCAGCGAGGTCTGCAGATGTCTATAGAGGAAGGCGCTGGCGATCAATAAGAGAATAGCGAAGACGCAGGTGAACCAGAGGGTCAGTTGTAAACGGATGCCCAGCGGCCAGAGAGGTTTTTTGATCAGTTTCATAGGGTCGGCTCCTTTAATTGATAGCCAGAGCCACGTACAGTATGAATGACATCTGGTTCACCAGCAGCGCACAGCTTGGTGCGCAGATAACGAATATAGACATCGATAACATTAGAAAGATGTTCAGCATCATAGTCCCAGACATGTTCCGCGATCATATCGCGGCTCAGCACGTGGTGTGGATGGCGCATCAAAAAATCTAATAATGCATATTCTTTGCTGGAGAGTGTCAGGGGACGATCTCCACGCTGGACCTCGTGGGTGCGCGTATCGAGGGAGATATCCATAAAACGTAGCACCGGCGCCTGCGGTGTCTGATCGCGGCGCAGCAGGGCACGTACGCGCGCTTCAAGTTCCTGGAAGGCGAACGGCTTGGTCAGATAGTCGTCCGCGCCCATATCCAGTCCTTTGATGCGCTGGTCTACTTTGTTCAGGGCTGTAAGAAAGAGGATCGGAGCCGTTTGCTGGTGCTCGCGTAGTTGCTGGCAGACTTCCCAGCCATTAAGGCCGGGCAATAATACATCCAGAATAATCAGGTTGTAGGGAAACTTGTATGCCCGCGCCAGAGCTTCTGGTCCCGTAGCCACTAGATCAACATAGTAATTATTATTTTCTAAACCTCGTTTGATATCTGGTCCCAGGGTGGGATGATCTTCGACCACTAAGATATGCACGCCAACGCTCCTTCGTAGAGTAACGATGTGATTCCTCTATTGTAGATATAGCCACAGTACCTCTACATTACCAGAGAAAAATGAGTTAAAGATGAAGTTTTATAGATCTTTCGAGTATAGAATTTATCGCACCACAGAACAAGAAAAACATTACCGGTGTACCGTCCCATCGGGCATGGTGGCACCGCGTAACGAGCGTATCTTCGCGATTTGGTCGGCGGTCAGTCCAGTGGCATCGCGCAGATTGGCGCCGGACAGGTTGGCTCCAGTTAGATTGGTATTGTGCAGATCGCAGGCATGCAGATCGGCTTTGGATAGATTGGCGCCCGCGAGATTGGTGAACGTAAGGATGGCATCGCTGAGGACGGCCCCATGCAGATCTGATCCGCTCATATTGGCGCCGACCAGGTAAGTGTCGCGGATATCGATCTGTCCCATATGGGCATTGCTGATATCGACATCTTGCAGATTGAGCACGACACTATCATTGCTGACCAGTCGGGTCTGATAGATGAAGCGCATCAATTCCGCTTTGCGGTCCGCATCCATGCGGCTAAATGCCTGTCGCGTCAGAGCGTCTGCGGCTACTTTGGCCGGGTCGGAAACCTTGCGCTTCGTCAGCAGTTGATCGTGCACCAGCAGGTCGGTAATCTTATTCATATAGTTTTGTAGAATCGTCTCGCGCTGTTGTTCATGGACCAGCTGTACCTGAGAGTTCTGTGTTTGCTGACTGAGCATACGAGCGTTCTGGGCCTGGAACAGATTGGTGAACACAAAGCCGAGACAGACTACAAGGATGAGCAGCAATATAAGCCAGCGATTCCAGTCTTGATTGCCTCGCTGACGTTCTCCCTCGGGCATACTTGAAGGTTGTAGGGGGGGCTGTGTGTCTTCTGTTGTTGGATGCTCCATTCTGACCACCTATCTTTCTGGAGTAGCGTGCAGAAAAATGTCCCATTGCTGATGTTTCTTTTATCATACGCCACACATGCTATTCTGTGAAGCAAGAACAGAAATAAGTATTAAGGTCCCTTTATCTGATGCCGGGGCGCGCCCTCGGTACTCCCCAAGCGGGAGGTGCAGGAGGGCGGCTAGCCCTCCTGCCGGGGTGTGGGGTGTCCCCGCACCCCGGCAGGGAGGCCCCTGCACCCCTTAAGTTAACGCCAATGGGGCGTGCCCCGGCACCAGATAAAGGGACCTTAATACTCATTGTGGAATCAAAAGGTTGCTAGCGCTTGAAACTCATGCTACTATTGAAAGTGAAATACATCATGAGTGTGTTGTATGCTCCGGGTCTGTCTCGGTTGAATGTGTCAGGTGCGAACGGCATGGGTTGTGGAGACGGGTGATTTTCGATCATAGAATGGGGTGGATTGCATGGGGCCAGGTGAGATGGTCGGTCTGCGTTTAGGACATTATCAGATTACGCGCTTAATCGGGCTGGGAGGGATGGCCACGGTATACCTGGCCCGCGATACCTATCTGAATCGCGAGGTCGCCCTCAAAGTATTTAAGTCGCGCGAAGATGGGCAGGATTCGTTTTTGCGTCGTTTCGAGCGGGAAGCTCAGATCGTGGCGCAGTTGGAACATCCCAATATTTTAACGGTCTATGAGTATGGTCGCTATAATGGTATGGCCTATTTTGTGATGCCATATCTCTCTTCTGGTTCACTACGCAACTATTTGCAGCGGCAGCAGCGACTCTCACCGCGCGCGGCCCTTGATCTGCTGACCCCGATATTGCGCGCCCTACAATATGCCCACGACCGTGGCTTAATCCATCGCGATATCAAGCCGGATAATATGCTGTTCAAGGCGGATCACTCGTTGGTGCTATCGGATTTCGGCCTGGTAAAGGTGTTGTCGGATGAGGAAGACGCCGGGATGCTGGCGAGCTTCGCGACCCATACCAATAGCATTATGGGAACCCCCCAATATATGTCCCCGGAACAGATTCAGGGGAAGGCGGTTCCCGCCAGCGATATCTATAGCCTGGGGGTCGTGTTATATGAATTGCTGACGGGCCGTGTCCCCTTTATCGCTGATACAGCCATTCGGGTATTGACAATGCATCTCTATGAGCCGCCACCATCGCTATGCGCGTTCAATCCCGGACTGTCCGAGGCTCTGGATGAGGTGGTGTCGCGATCACTGGCTAAAGATGCCGCGCGGCGCTACCAGCGTCCGCTTGACTTCCTGTATGCGTTGACGCGGGTCGTTATGAGCGAAGATGCCGGTCCGGCCTTTTTACCGCCTTCCAGCCAGAATGTGGTTATATCCTCACCCAGCCTTGAGGGGGTCTGGTTCTCCGATGCTGCCCTGGTACCGGGCCCCGGTGCCGTCGCGGAGTATCGCTCACCTGCTCGTGAGCCGCTGCAGCCGGGTCCCTGCTCACCGTCGAAGCAATCACAACTCAGCACTGCCGTGCTGCCCGCGACGATCGCGCGCTACGCGGCCAGGCAGCAACAAAGAACGCCCCATGCCTCGGCTAGCATTGTACCTGTCGTTATCTTTTTAATCCTGCTGGCCTTGATTCCCCTGGGCATCCTCTGGATCTGGCCCACATTGACGAGCGGCCATGGGGGAGCCCACCCACGGTCGGGTATGAGCTTAGCCGCGACCGCCTCAACCGTTTCAATGCACACAACGAGTTGTCCCGCCGAGGGACGTGCTCGCCCGGCCGTGCTAACCCCTCTGACGCATGCATCCTCAGCCCCCCATCAAAGCCTGATCTATCTGCAACAGACCTCCGCTGGTGGAGATGGCGGCAGCGCTTTTATGCGCTACGACAGCGTGACCACCCGCAATATAGTGATTAACCAGTTGCCGGGAAAACATCTCGGGCAAGCCCAGCTCTCGCCCGATGGGCAATGGATCTTGTTTGTCGCTATCACCGCTCAGCAGAGCCTGCTCCAACTGGTACGTATTGATGGCAAATTTCTGCAGACGCTCTACTGTGTTCCTCTGACGGGTGAGACCGGGTCATCAATCAAAGATATATATTGGTCTCCATATACTTACGCGGATGGCGCGCATATACTGTTTTCGATTGAAAATGGATCGCGCTTTTATCAATTATGGCTTGCCAGTGGGACCATTGCGCTAAAAATGGTGACGCCGGAGGGCTATCGGTTGATCGGCTGGCATGATGCCTGGCATCTCTACCTCCGTGATCCCAACAGCAATCTTTACCAGGCTACCCTCCTGAATGGCCGGGAGGAGGCTGACAGAGGCGACCTGCGCCGCATTGCCCTGGCTACCGGCACCGCTTGCGATGATTACGCGATTGGGAGTGATGCTATGGTGTATGTCAGCCATTGCGCGGGCAAGCCGGTGGATTGCCTGCAGTGTGGATCTTTTGTAAGCGGGTCTAGCAGCATTGGTCGTTTGGGAGAAGATTCCCCTTTTTTTGTCGACCAGTTTCTGGCTGTATCGCAGATCCACAGTGCGCAGCAGCGCATTCTGGCCGTATCCCAGGCCGAATATCCCCAGCCCGCCAGGCCGAATGGCCTCTGGCTGATCGATGTCTCCGGCGCGCAGGCTCCAAAGCTTTTGTGCGCGGTTGATACGAGGGCGAAAAGTGCCACACTCAACGAATCCTCGCAGGATAGCTGGTCCAATGTTTCGCGTGACGGTCTGCTGTATGTCCTTAAAACCTCTACCCTGCATGCTCCTCTCGTTGACACCCTCTCTATTGGCAGCCTGAATAACGATCACCCGACGGTGGTTGCCATGTCATCTTCCAACACCACTCTGACCGTAATCGGCTGGACCGATCGCTGATAATAATCGGAGGCGAGCTCCGAACCTATTGGGTGCAAAAAGGGGGAATTATCGAATTTCTGGGGTTTATATGGTAATATGCCAATATATGATGTTATTTCTGTAGTAGCGCAACAGGAGCGCATTCGCGCTCCTGTTGCGCTACTACAGAAATAACAGTGCGGCCGCGCACGCCTTTGCGCATCCATGGTGCTCAGCAACTATTTTTAAGTTGGTGCATGGAGTGCGCGAAAGCGCACTCCATGCACCAACTTAAAAACCAGTGCGGCCGCGTATGCGGACGCCCGTGCGGGGGCGCTTATGTCCCCCAATGAGAAGTAAAAAAACACATCCTTAATGGATAGTTACTGCTGCTGGAGAAACTTGATGGAAGAAAAAAGCGTCAGGGAGACCCTGCTGGAGATTCATCAAAGTCTGAAGCCGCTGGCGGAATTGTCGGCCGCGATTATTACGCAGGCGGAACTACAGGCGTACACCGAAAATCTGTATAATCAATTGGTGCAGGTTGCCTATGATGGGATCAGTTATCTAAAGAAATTAGAGGTGGGCCAGATCGTGACACAGGAAATGGTAAACGAAAGGGATGCGCTACTGGCACGTGCCCACCGCTTGATTCTGGATGCCCCAAACGCCCATTAATCTGATTCCGTGCCGGTGCAGGGACGTGTTTCGTGGGAGTGTTTTATGCTTGGATGGGAGTGTTGGCGCTCCCATGTTGCTGCTGCCACATCCTCCGGTAGAGCCCCTTTTCTTTGAGCAGGGAGGTGTGGCTGCCGCGTTCAACGATCTGGCCGCGCTGCAACACCAGAATCTCATTGGCCATCTCCATTTCGACGAGGCGGTGGGTGACCATGATGGTTGTACGCCGCTGGCGCAAGGCCTTGATGGCATCCAGTATCGCTCGTTCGGTGATGGCATCCAGGTTGATGGTGGGCTCATCCAGTACCAGGATGGGCGCATCCTTGAGAAAGGCGCGGGCGATGGCGACCCGCTGGCGTTCACCGCCGCTCAGGCGCAATCCCTGCTCCCCCACCCGGGTATCATAGCCGTCGGGCAGGCTCATCACGAAATCATGCAGCTGCGCCTGGCGGGCGGCTGTGATCAGCTCCTCTTCGCTGGCACCCTTACGTGCGATCAGGATATTCTCGCGAATGCTGGTATTGAACAGGTGCGTATCCTGTTCCACCACGCTTACCTGCTGATAGAGATCATCCTGCTGATAATTCTGCAGTGGGAAGCCACCCACGCTGATCTTGCCTTGCTGGTAGTCCCAGAAGCGCAGCAGCAGATGGGCCAGCGTAGATTTGCCGGAGCCGCTGGGACCAACCACCATCAGGCATCTGCCCTGTGGAACCGTGAAGCTAACGTCCCGCAGAACCTCGGGCTCACCGGGAGCATAGCGGAAACTCAGGTGCTCAACCCTGACCTCTTGATTGATCGGTGTGGGCGATGGGGCCGCTGGATTGCTGACGGCCGGTTTGGCGTCCACGACCTCAAACAGGCGCCGCGCCGCTTCCAGGCTGCCGCCAAGTTGCTGGAAGGCCGCCGGCAGCGTCATGACGCCCTCGAAGCTGGCCAGCGCGCCCAGTACCAGCACGGCCAGGAAGATACCGTTCAGGCTTCCCTGGTGGACATAGGGAATGGCCACCAGCAGCATGGTCCAGGCCGTCAGGTTCATCAGCAGATTGCTTAGGCCGCCCTGCATCCCGCTGACATAGGCCGAGGTCATCTGCAGCCTGCGTAGCTTCCCGTTCAGGGTCTGGATATACTGTGCCTGGCGCTCTTCCTGACCGAAGGCTATCAGGTCGGCGATGCCCTGGACGCTATCGACTAGCTGCGATTCCAGTTCCGCCTGCGTGCTGACTATCTCGCGGCTGACGCGCCGTCCCAGTAGCTGCGCCAGCCAGGGTACGCCGATGGCGGCGATTACATAGAAGACGATAAAGATCAGGCCAAAGACGATACCGAAGCAGCCGAAGAAGATCCACATCAACACGCCGATGACCAGGGCAACCAGCGGCGGCGCCAGCACGCGGGTATAGAAGTTTTGCAGGGTGTCGATGTCTGAGACCGCGCGCCGCAGCAGGTCCCCACTGCGCAGCTCGCTCTGCTGACCGCCTTGCTGCTCGAGCAGGTGCGCCGGTATCAACGGCTCCAAAGCGCTGTAGAACCAGACGCGCAGCCGGGCCAGCAGGCGGAAGGTCGCGCGGTGCGACACCAGGCGTTCCAGATAGCGGAAGCCGCCACGCGCGATACCAAAGAAGCGTACCCCGACGATGGCGACGTTGAGGGCCGCCACCGATGGATGCAGGGCCGCCATCGAAATGAGATAGGCCGAGGTTGTCAGTAAGCCGATTCCACTGATGATGGTGCATGAACCGAGCAGGGCCGCCAGCAGCATCCAGTTTCTAATCGGCCAGGCCAGTCGAATCAGGCGACGCAGAGTGACGTTCATACAACTGCCTCCTCATCTTCATAAGCCCTGATCAACGCCTGGTAGGCGGGCGATTGCGTCAGCAGCTCCTGGTGGGTTCCACGCGCGATTACCTGTCCATCCTCCAGCACGATGATAAGGTCCGCACTGCTAATGGTATGCAGGCGATGGGCGATGATCAGGACAAAGTGATCGGGGGCGACGTGGTCAATGGTGCGCAAGACCCGGGTCTCGCTCTCGGCGTCCAGCGTCGATGTGGCCTCATCCAGCAGCAGAATGGGACTTCCCTTGAGCAGGGCGCGTGCCAGGCTCAGGCGCTGCAGTTGTCCTCCACTCAGACGCGTGCCGCGCTCGCCGATCGGCGTTTCGTATCCCTGTGGCAGCGACTGGATGAAGTCGTGCAGATTGGCCATGCGTGCCACCTCGATCACTTCATCCATGCTGGCCTTCGGCCGTCCCAGGCGAATGTTTGCCGCCACCGTCGTATTGAATAGATAGGGGCGCTGCGGCTGCCAGGCGACCAGCTTACGCCACGCGGTCGCGCTAAACTCGCGAATGTCGCGCTGATCGGCCTTAATGCTTCCTCCACCGGGCTCAATGAAGCGCAGCAGCAGATTGGCCAGCGTGCTCTTTCCGGCTCCACTGCGTCCAATGATGGCCACCTTCTGGCCGCGCTGGATGGCGAAGGAGACGCCGCGCAGGGCCTCGTGGCGCTGGCCGTCCGCATCCCGATAGGCGTAGTGCACATCGTTGATCAGTAGCGTCTGCCCGATCTTTGCCTCCTCCTGCACGCCGGTCGTTGTTTCCGGCGTCGTCGGCGTCTCCAGAATATCAAAGATGCGCTCGGCCCCGGCCGCGCTGTTCATACTGGCATGGAACTGCGTGCCCAGGTTGCGCAGGGGCTGATAGAACTCGGGTGTCAGCAGCAGCACGAAGAAAGCCTGCTCAAAAGGAATATTGCCGTAGAGCAGGCGCAGTCCAATCTCAACAGCGATGATGGCATTGCTGATGGTCGCGCCCAGCTCCATCACAAACGAGGAGAGGAAGGCCACGCGCAGCACCGCCATTGTGGTATCCCCATAGCGATCGCTGATGCGGCGAATCGTCTCCTGCTGAATCTTGTTGCGTCCGAACAGCTTGAGCGTGGTCATCCCTTGCAGCACATCCAGAAAGTGCGCGCTCAACAGACTCATCTGGCGCCAGCGGCTCTCGGTCATGGCGTTTGCCTGCAGACCGATCAGAATCATAAAGACCGGCAGGATCGGCCACGTCACTAGCAGAACGATACCGGATAGAAGATCCGTTGAGAAGACCACAATCAGGATCGCTAGCGGAATAATCATGGTCGCGCAGACCTGTGGAAAGAACTGGTTAAAGTAGGCGTCCAATGCTTCCACCGCCTCGGTGGTCGTATTGGCGATCTCACCGCTGCGCTCGCCGCGCACATACATGGGCCCCAGCCTGAAGATATGTCTGAAGAGGCGCAGGCGTAGATCGCTCTTCACCGTACCGGAGACGCTATTGGTGGCGATATCGTTGCCCCAGATAACCGCCGCCCGCGCCAGTAGGACCGCCAGCAAGATCAGCAGGGCGCCCATCACCTGGACCAGGCTCTGCTTCCGCAGGAAGACCGCGTTGATAATCGCAGCGATCGAGTGTGATTGCAGGATAATGAAAATGGCGCTCAGCAGGCTGAGCGCACCCACAATCAGCACATAGATGCGCATAGTCTTCACATATTGCAACAAGCGTTTATTGATCTTCATAACAACCGCACCCGCTCACGGGCGCCCCCCTCGCGAACCATAAAAACGAAACATGAATCCGCCCCCGTCGTGGATACGCCCACCCATAACCGCGCCGTAGGTTCGGCCCTTGCGGCCGATTTCCGCTCCCCATCCACCCATGACCACCAAACACGAGGACCACGGAAACGAATGTGCGATGCATGTTCATGCGGCGAGGAGAAATCGGCCGCAAGGGCCGAACCTACCATTCACGACAAAAAAATCCTGACGCCCATCCTTGATATGATCAACGCCATTCATCATATCAAGGATACAGAGCCAACGAATGAATTAGTAATGGCCGATCTTATGTGGCTGTATACGCTGCTTGAAGACCCAGTAGTTCCATCCCTGGTAGAGCAGGACGATGGGGACAATGGTCAGGGCCAGCCAGCTCATCACCGTCAGCGTGTAGGGACTGGATGAGGCGTTGCGTACCGTCAGCGTCCAGGCAGGATTGAGGCTGGATATCATAATATTTGGGAAGGCACTGACACCCAGGCTGAGGGAGGCCAGCACGATCGTAATGGTGGTCATGATGAAGGCCCAGCCGCTATGGTGCCGCCTCAAGAGCAGCGGGATCGCGATCAGGGCGGCCAGCATGGCGTAGCCTAGCGGCATTACCTTCGCATCCAGCAGCATGTGATGGATGACCGCTGTGTTGAAAAATCCCATTGTCACGAAGAGCAGGAACACGACCAGGGCGGGCAACCAGATGCGCCGCGCAGCCCGCTCGGAGCGCGCCATCAGCGGTCCCTCGATGCGCAGACTGAGGAAGATGGCGCCATGCAGGGCGAACAGCATCACCACAGCCAGGCCACACAGCAGGGCGAAGGGATTGAACGGTGTCAGCAGCGTGCCGACGTAGTTCATATGGGCGTCGATGGGCACGCCATGGATCATGTTGGCCACGATCACGCCCCACAGGAAGCCGGGGAGCGCGCTCCCGACAAAGAACAGACCATCCCACAGCGCGCGCCAGTGTGTCTGTTCGCGCATACTGCGAAACTCGATCGCCGCACCACGCAGGATCAGGGCCAGCAGGATCAGGAACATCTCCAGATAGAAGCCACTGAACATCGTTGCGTACCAGTCGGGGAAGGCGGCGAAGATGGCACCGCCGGCGGCGATCAGCCACACCTCGTTGCCGTCCCAGAAGGGTCCAATCGAATTGATGATCATGCGCCGCTCGCTATCGCTCTTGCCCAGGAAGGGCAGGAGGATACCGACCCCGTAGTCAAATCCCTCCAGTACAAAGAAGCCTGTGAAGAGGATGACGATCAGCGTAATCCAGAGTATTTGTAGGTCCATAATTTTTCCTCTTCCTCTTCTTTAGTAGGCCGCGACCAGCTCTTCCGCCTTTACTTCCTCGTGCGTCTCGATGGCGGCGACACCCTGGCGGGCGACGCGCAACATCAGCAGACCATCGATGACGGCCAGCACACCGTAGACGAGGATAAACGAGATCAGCGAGAAGAGGATCACACCAGGGTTGACCGAAGGTGAGACTCCATCAGCGGTCTTCAGCAGACCATTGACCAGCCATGGTTGACGTCCAATCTCCGCCAGTACCCAGCCAGCGGTGTTCCCCACATAGGGAAGCGCGATGGCGGCCACCAGCATAGCCAGAAACCACTTCATCTGCTCCAGCCGCTTCTTCCACATCAGGAAAAGGCCAGCCGAGGAGAGCAGGGCCATCATGGCTCCTACGCCGAGCATCAGGCGGAAGCTCCAGTAGGTAACCACCACCGGTGGCACATAGTTGCCAGGGCCGTATTCCTTGACGTATTGAGCCTGCAGCTCTTTAATACCTTTGACCTCACCGGTAAAGTTGTTGTACGACAGGAAGCTCAGAACATAGGGAACCTTGATCGCGACCACGTCCTTCATATCCTTTGGATCGCCGATGGTGAACAGCGAGAACGAGGCGGGACTCTCGCTATCCCACAGCGCCTCGGCGGCGGCCATCTTCATCGGCTGCTGCTGAACCACGTGCTGACCACTCAGGTGACCGGTGATCGAGACGGCGATTCCACCGATCAGGGCGACGATCAGACCGATGCGCATCGAGCGCTGGAAGAAATCGTGGTCCGCCGACTTCTTGATAAAGTGGTAAGCGCTGATGCCGACTACAAAGAAGGCTCCGGTGGCGATGGCCCCAAAGAACACGTGCGGGAACTGCTCCCACAGCGTTGGATTGGTCAGCAGCGCGAAGAAGTTGGTCATCTCGGCGCGACCATTGTGAATAGCGTAGCCGACCGGCTGCTGCATAAAGGCATTGGCGATAATAATCCAGAAGGCCGACAGGTTCGAGGCCAGCACCACCAGCCAGATCGCCAGCAGGTGTACCTTTTTCGATAGCCGATCCCAGCCAAAGATCCAGACGCCCAGGAAGGTCGACTCCAGGAAGAAGGCCAGCAGCGCCTCAACCGCCAGCGGGGCCCCAAAGACATCGCCGATAAAGCGAGAATAGGTAGACCAGTTCATGCCGAACTGGAACTCCTGCACAATACCAGTCACAACTCCCAGTGCGAAGTTGATCAGGAAAAGCTTGCCCCAGAACTGGGCCATGCGTTTGTATGTTTCATTTCCGGTGCGCACATAAGCCGTTTCCATAATGGCGATGATCAAGGCCAGACCCATCGTCAAAGGCACAAACAGGAAATGGTAGATAATCGTGCTACCGAACTGTAAGCGTGAGAGTGTTAATGCATCCACGGATGCGCTCCTTATGGTTTAGCGGAACTATAGTCGTTTCGCGGATCTCTCTACGGGAGTCCAAATATGCATCGTTGCTTTTTTTCTCTTCGTTTTGTTCAACCATAGTATGGCATTGACTGGCCTTTGTGGACATCAGAAGTTTACCCGATTGCAGACCTGATTATTGCTGCGGGTTTTTTGAAATATTTTGTGCAGAAAGGGCCGGAGTCGTCCTCAACACCTTAGTGTATTCATTACAATAACCTTACATCCCCCACGCCCTCGTAGGTGCCGGGCTTGCGCCGGCTGTGCCGCGAAGCGGCCTCGTGCCAGGGTTATGCGGTGGTGGAGATGGGGGTGGCGGAGGTGAGGTTGATGATGTCGTTGACCTTGAGTTGGAGGTTGACGCCGCGCTGGCCGGCGCTGATGGCGATCTCATCGAAGTGGGTGGCGCTCTCGTCGATGTAGACGTCGAAGGGGCGATTGAGCAGGGCCAGGGCCGAGATGCCGCCAACTTTGAGGCCGGTCAATTTTTCGGCCTGGTCGTGCCCCGCCATGCGCACAGCCTTGACGCCGATCTCATGGGCGAAATGGCGCAGATCGAGCTCGTGGTTGGCCGGTACCATCACCAGCAATGGATGGGCATTGGGCTCATTTTCGCGCAGCACCACCAGCGTCTTAAACACCTGAGAGGGCGGCAATCCGATCCTGGAGGCCACCTCCTCGGCATTGTGAATGGTATCGGGAAACTGGTGGACGATATAGGTGATCTTATGGGCATCCAGAACCCGCATTGACTGTGTGCGTACTTTTTTAGCCATCCTTACGATCCTTTACTGATGGAGCTATGTGCGGTTCATCATCAAGGCTTATAGTATATCATCCTACCCAATCATTACCCTGAAAATCTCTGGGTTTTCGCACCTACGGTGCTCAGGAATCTGTCAGATGTTGATGCAACAGGTGCGCACTAACGCACCTGTTGCATCAACATCAAAAATCAGTGCGGCCGCGCATGCGGACGCCTGTGCGGGGGCGCTCAAGTGCCCCAATACCCAGCTTTGCTGGCCTCAGCACTAGGCAGAGGTATGGCTTCTCTGGTAAACTTCTTTACAATGAATACTCTGGTTTTTCGACAGACAGCCTGAAGAGGAGAACGCGTGATGATTGCACCACAGGAAGATAGGATAGCGAAGGCTCTTACCCAGCCTGTTTATTCTATTGTGGCTCCAGTCTTCAATGAGGAGGAGACGCTTCCTCACTTTTATGCACGCATCGTCCAGGTGATGGAGACCCTGGATGAGCCGTTTGAACTGATCTTGATCAATGATGGCAGCAGGGATAGATCTTACAGGGTTATGCAGGAATTGCATGATCAGGATCCGCGTGTGCGCATCATTGATTTCTCGCGCAACTTTGGTCATCAGATCGCTATTTCAGCGGGCCTGGACTACGCGCAAGGAAAAGCTGTGGTCGTCATTGATTCAGACTTGCAGGATCCGCCAGAGGTGATTCTGGACCTGATCGCGCGCTGGAAAGATGGTGCCGAGGTGGTCTATGCCCAGCGAGCGTCCCGCGTGGGTGAGACCAGGTTTAAGCTGGTTACGGCCTCGCTTTTCTATCAATTGATCGATCGCATCACTTCAGTGCATATTCCTCGTAACGTGGGTGATTTTCGTCTGATGGATCGCGCCGTAGTGCTGTCCCTGATCCAGATGCGTGAGCATCATCGCTTTATGCGCGGCCTCTCCGCCTGGGTCGGCTTTCGCCAGGAGGCGGTCCTCTATCATCGCCATGAGCGTTACGCGGGCAGCACCAAGTATCCGCTCAAGAAAATGATCAGCTTTTCCCTGGATGCGATCACCAGCTTCAGCCATCTCCCTCTTCAACTCGCTACCACTTTCGGATTTGTCCTGGCGGGGATCAGCTTGCTGGGCATCCTGGTGGCCATCTTCTTACGCCTGATTACCGGGGCCATCGTTGGCCAGGCCTCGACCTTGATCCTGGTACTGTTCCTGGGCGGCGTACAGTTGATCTTCCTGGGAATCATTGGCGAATATCTGGGTCGCATCTATGATGAGGTACGCGCTCGCCCCCTGTACATCGTGCATCACACGCTTGGATTCACGGAAAAAGAGCTGACCGAAGAGCGCAAGCCGTAACAATTCATGTTATATGCTGCCATTGATATAGCGTTGGGCACGTTGCCAGGCCAGCTTACCGACGGTATGGCCCAGGGCGCGACCAGCGATATCTCCTTGCTCAAAATGCGTACCGGCATAGAGGCGTGACCTGCCCGCTTCGCAGGCCGCCTCGCTGAAGGTTTTCCATCTGAGAGTGATCTCCGTTTGCGGGGTGGTTCCCGGTTCGATCGAGGAACCGCCCACTCTTCGTGTGTAGATGCCTCCAAAGTAGTCGCTGTGGGTAAAAAAGTTGAGGATGCAGGCGGCGGCAGCGCTGAAGGCGCTATGTTCTGAGCAGTATTCGGGTGAGGCTGGCGTAGGGCAGGTTGCCGGTTGGTAGGGATGCCAATCGCTCCCCTTGATCAGCCCCTTCCCCTGGTGGGGACCGCCCCAGGCCTGCACCGGGCGGTCAGCGTACAGATAGTGGATCGCCGTGATCGGACGCTCGGCATTATAGGCCCGCTTGGTATCCCAGCAAACGATGCTGGCGTCCAGCAAGGCGTTGCCCAGTACAAAAAACAGCTTGATGGCATTATCCAGGCCATAGAGATCGCGCCGTACCACATAGCGTGCGATCAGAAACCAGTGGCCGGCTATCTGCTCGTGGGCTGGACCATCCTGCCAGTATTCAACGATCGTTTTCTGGGTATCGTTGAGGTTGGCGCTGATCTCCAGGATCTGGTTGGCTTGCGTAGCGTAGCGCGAGGTGTAGATGGTGGCCGGTGGCACAGAGGGGCGCAGCAGCGAACCGTGGGGAAAGGCGAACGGCCTGACACGTCCCCAATGCGGCGTGACATATCTTTGTATGCTCGCCTCCTGTCCCACTCCCGGTATACGCAGCGGTTGCCAGGAGTTGGGATCGCGGATCTGGTCTGGTGTATTTGTGGGCTGGTAGCTGCTGTGGTCAGCATAAGCCCCAGCCTGGATGTCGTTCGGCTGCTGCGCTCCGTCGTGATGCCGCATGTCCAGTATCAGACGCGCCACCAGGTTGCCGATGCCAGCAGGCGTGCTGGCATTGCTGGACTGATCCAGCGTCGAGTATCCCAGTTGACCCATGAGCGTACGAAATTGCCGCTCTTGCTCGGGGAAGAGACTTTGCAGGGCCTGGTAGGCCGCGTAGCTGATGGCCTCTTCTTTATTGGTCGGGGTGTGTTCGTGTTCGGGACGGCGCAACCGGCTGGCGCAGCAGGTACTGCTGGCCCGCGCATGGTAGGCGGACCAGGCGTCATACATACAGGTATGCACGATAGCCAGTGCTCGGGCTGTGATCGTGGCGGCCGGCCTGCTGACGCGAATGGCCTGCAGGAGCGCCTCATTCCAGAGTAGCGCTACCTGTGCGCCGGCCATGGTATGCGTGGTGGGCAGTGCATTCACGCTATTGAGCAAAGCCATACCGCCGCGCAGGATGCTGTGGCGATCCACTATTCTTTTTCCCATCATCTACAGCCTTCGTTTACCGGCAACGATCCCTATCCCTGTCATCGAGCCTTTGCTATCGGTACTCGCAGGGAACGATATCACTTGTGGTGGACGTGCTCGCCCGGGAGCCGGTCGCGTCGCGACAAAGTCGGGGCAAGCCCGACACCTACATGGTTTCTTTTTTCTTGTCGCGGTTTTCTTTTGCAAAAAATGAATGACACCCCTCACCTGGATAGAGCTGGCCTCTCTTCTTACTATATACAGAGGAATAAAATCGCTGCGTATGCTAGACTAGTAAACACCAGTTTGTATGAGGTGGTGCAACGCCATGGGTAGGTGCATTCGCACCTACCCATGGCGTTGCGCCACCTCATACAAACCAATTGAGCGCCGAAGGCGCGAAACCATGGTTTGCAAGCACATCCTGAGGTAAAAATACATGAAGAATAGAGAAGGAATCTGGCAGTTCGAGTTATTAAAGCCCCTGAGGGGACTACTGCTGGCCAATATAGCGGTCCTCTTCTTTGGGCTGGCCGGCGTGCTCGGCAAGCTCAGCAACCTTCCGGCTCCTCTGATCGTTTTTGGGCGAGCGTCCTTGGCGGGCATAGTGCTTTTGCTGGCCTGCTGGTTCCAGCATAGTTCGTTGCGTCCGAAGCGAGCCCGCGACGGTCTGCTCTTGCTGGGGCAGGGCGTGCTGCTGGCGCTGCACTGGACCGCTTTCTTTCAATCCATCAATGTTTCCAATGTCGCCATTGGCCTGCTCTCTTATTCTAGCTTTCCCCTCTTTACCGCTGCCCTGGAACCTCTGCTGCTGCATCGACGTCCCAGCCGCGTACAGATCGTCGCGGCCATCTGCATCCTGGGTGGCATCTATCTGCTGGTGCCTTCGTTTACCCTGCAGAATACGACGACCGCCGGGGTGGCCTGGGGCGTGTTGTCTGGCGCTACCTTCGCCTTGCTTTCCGTCACCAACCTCTGGCTCGGGCGTACCTATTCCAGTCTGATGATCAGTTTCTACCAGAACGGCACCGCCGCCGTTGTGCTTCTGCCCATTTTCTTTTGGGTCGGACCAGGTGTATTATGGACTCCTCAAAAGCTCTTGCTGTTGCTGCTGATCGGCGTGGTTTGTACCGCCCTGGCGCATACCCTCTTTATCTCCAGCATGCGTACCCTGACCGCCCAGACCGCCAGCCTGATCGCCAGTCTCGAACCGGTGTGGGGGATTATATTTGGGATATTGCTGGTGGGATCTATTCCAACGGGGAGAACTATCCTTGGTGGAGTGGTTATTTTAGCCGCGACGCTCTTTCCTGGCATCATTGTCATTGTTTCATCACCAGCTCGCAACAGAAGAAATCGCCAATCAGAAGAATAATTGATTCCCATTTCTCATCGGCCCCTGGCGTGTTATAGTAATGATACAGGTATAAATAATAAGAAGGTCATATGGGTACACAGAGTCAACCTCCCTCCATGCTGGTGAAGCGAGCAGGCTTTATCTTTTGTATCATCGGTTGCCTATTCTTTTTTTGCATGTCACCGCAGGCGCATGCTATGGTTGCGGGTGCCCAATATAGCCATAGCGATCCGGCCGCCAATGCGCACCTGGCCAGCGGTGAGCCTCCCGTGGCGGTGCAGGTCTGGTTTACCGAGCGCATCGAGCCCAGGTTTAGCCAGGTAGAGGTATATAATCAACAGAATAAGCGCGTCGATCGCCATGATAGTCAGGTGGGGTCGGATGGGGCATCAGTGCGTGTCTCGATGCTGGCAGGTTTGCCCGATGGCGGTTATCGGGTGGTGTACCACAATGTTTCGCAGGCCGATGGCCACGCGGTCACGGGAAGCTTTAGTTTTAAGGTCGGCGGTAGTAAGGCGCCAACCCCCTCTACCGGCTCGTCCAATCAGAATCCGATTGATGATAATGATTTTGATGTCTGGGAAATTGGCGTTCGCTGGTTAAACTACCTTGGCCTGGCGGGATTGGTGGGAGGTCTGCTGTTCTGGCTCCTGATCTGGCGTCCTGTGATAGATGCCTCGATTGAATATGTGGGACCCGAGTCAAGGCAGGTGCGGCAGGTGATGATGCTGCGTTCATCCAGCTTTTTGTTCTGGTCCTGGCTCATTGTGAGTTTCGGTTCGATCGCCTACCTTTTTTACCAGGCCAGCGTCGCCAGCGGGACCATGCCCTGGGCAATTTTTGCCAACCAGACGCTGGCAAATGTAGCCTTCAAAAGCCGTTTCGGGGTGGTCTGGTTTTTCCGCCTGATTTTATTGCTGGTCGCCTTTATCATCTGGCTGGCCGGGCGGCGCGCCATTCATGCGCGCAGCTATAGGCTGAATGAGCTATGGGGACTTCTCTTGCTCGTCAGCGTCTCCATCATGTGCACAACCTCTCTCATTTCCCATGCCGCTGGTCGGCAGGACCTCTGGTTTATGATTCCCTCGGATATCGTGCATATGCTGGCGGCCAGCTTCTGGGTAGGTGGCTTGTTGATGGCCGGGTTTATACTACCTCTGGCCCTGCGCCAGTTTAAACCCGGTACGGCCGATCGCAGTCGTGTCTTGCTCGCTCTTATTCCGCGCTTCTCACTGTTTATTATTGTCAGTATCGTGGTGCTCATGGTTACCGGTACATTGGAGGCCGCTGTCCTGCTCAAGTCGTTTTCGCAGCTATGGACCAGTAGCTATGGCCAGGCTCTGCTGATCAAGCTGGGTCTCTTCGTTTTCTTGTTCGCCCTGGTTATCTATCACCAGTTGCGTATAGGATCGCGCTTAAGCATAGCTGGTCCTGGCCGGGGTGGACGCATAGGAGCGGCATCACTGGCCGGGGAGAAGCTTCAACGACGTTTGCAGACCCTGCTCAGGTCAGAAGCTATCCTGGGGATTTGTCTGCTGGTGAGCGTAGGTCTCCTGACCAGTTTAAGTCCCGCGCCCGTGGTCAGCCCACCTGCTCCCAGAGCAGCCGTATACAAGGGCACGGTCAGCGGTCTGCAATATACGTTGGCACTCTCGCCAGCCAAGCCGGGCCGCAATACCATTGAAGTTGGCTTGAAGGATCACTATGGCCAGCCTGTGCGCACGATCTATACCGTGAGCGTGCATGCCACCATGCTGGACATCGATACGGGGGTTCAGGATATGGCCCTTCAGCCTGTGAAGGGCTCACCGGGTCTCTATCGCACTACCAGCGCGAACTTTGTCACAGCCGGCAACTGGCAACTGACCATCACAATACATCGAACTGGTTCAACCGATCTGAAAAATACCCTTATTATCGCGCTTGGCTATTGAGAACATGTGTCAAAGGGTAATCAGCCCGGCGCGTTCTAGATCGCTAAGCAGCACATAGATCTCATCCAGCCTACGGGATGTCAGGCGGCCAAGCTCCTGTGGTGTGCGCCGGTTATCAACTAAGAGAAATACCTGTCGATGTACGCGCGATAGCCGATGTTGTTCGAGCTGTCTCAGGTTCTGCTCATTATTGTTTGAGCGCCGCTGGGGAACGCGCTGCATCGAGGTAGACGAGACGGGAATCTGATAGGGGTCTGTTTGCTGCTGAGACACGCCTCCCCATAAAGGGAAGCCGGGATTGGTTATGGGATGGTTGATACGCCGCATCGGATCGGTGTTCCTGATAGGGATTCCGGGAGGTGGAGTCACCGGGGATGGGATGGAGGTGGCCGGTTTCTCAGCGTGTGTCGCAGATCGGGGCGCGGCTTTAGCGGTAGGCGCGGGTTTGCTCTCCTGCTCTTTTGGCTGTTCCAGGCTATGGTCAAAGCGAAAGCGGCACGATCCCCAACCCTCTAGCCATGCCTGTACATCCTTGCCTTGATAGGGAGGGGTAGCTTGCGTCTCGATCATCTTGCCCCTTAAAAAGCGTACCACAGCTTTTTCGGGACCCTGAGGCCCATTGTGTTCGGCGAATAATGTCCCCGTCTGGCGTGAAAAGGTAATCACCCGGATCACGTCGGCCAGACGATCCGTAATTGTACCAAATTGGTCTGACATACGTAGACCCCCTCTCATGAAGTTCATCTTCGAGACATCAATGTGGGTACTGAATCAATCCAGGGTGAGAAGCTGTACATAGCTTTATAGCACTGTACAGCAGAGAAGAAACTATTTTGGCGCCAATGGCTTTCTCGTACAATAAAGAATAGGATACGTCAATGTTTTTGTCAAGCTGAAAATCTTAATCATTGCTAACAGCAATCGGTATAATATTGTGAACAAGTTCATCTTTGAATAGTGGCCTGCTTCATTTGAGCTCAGCCGTTTTCGTTTTATGCTATCTACATCAAAGAAAAATATACATATGTATATGATTACTATGACTGCCTGTAAAAAAGTTTATAAAATAAATAGCCTGAATGGATTTGGGGACGCTTATGAAAAAGATATTCTTGCTACTCGGTATTCTGGTTGCCTGCCTGGCAACCTGGGGATCAGTGATTGTTGCCTATGCCAGCAATACGCCTGCAGTTGTATTGACGCCAACGCCGACCGTTCAGTCAACGGCGACCGTGAAAATTATTGATGATAAGCTGGCCACGCCAGCGCCCGAAGTAGCACAAAGCGTTATATTTCAAGGAAGCTCTACAAAGCCTGAGATCGCCCTGACCTTTGATGATGGTCCCAATCCAGTCTTCACGGGTCCGATCCTGGATATCCTGGGCAGCAACCATGTCCACGCGACCTTTTTCTGCGTCGGCGAAAACGCGCGCGATTATCCAGAGATGGTGGCACGGGAAAATCGCGAGGGCAATATTGTGGGCAACCATACCTGGGATCATGCCGATCTCACTCAAGCCTCTGATACTATGATTCAGAATGAATTGGTTGATACTAATAAGGTTATTCAGAGCGATAGTGGGGTCGCGCCCGTCCTCTTCCGCCCGCCCTATGGGGCGATCAATACGGCGGTCAAGGCTCAGGCGCAGCAGCTGCACCTGACGCCTGTGCTGTGGAACATCGATACGCAGGATTGGAGCCGTCCAGGGACGGACGCGATCGTACACGCGGTGCTGGACAACGCCGGCAATGGTGACATCGTATTGATGCACGATGGTGGTGGCGATCGTTCGCAGACTGTGGCGGCCCTGCCACAGATTATCGCTGGCCTGCAGCAGCGAGGCTTCACCCTGGTAACTGTGCCACAGCTTATCAATGATATGCAGTAGCCGGGATATCTGTTCCATCTCCCTGACTGGCCGGATCACACATAATTGGAGTACGTGATCCGGCCAGTTTTATTGCGTCTCATTGCTCCAATGCCACGGATAGCGTAGTGACGATGGCAGCTTCGTTTTGCTATCGCCTTTCGCCGCCTCCAGTTGAGATTGAATGAGGAAGATGCTCTCGCTGAGGTCGGCTCCCCGCAGATCGGCATCTCTGAGATCGGCACCCGTGAGATCGGCCAGCTTCAGATTGGCATTCCGCAGGTCAGCCCCGATGAGCAATGCTCCCCTGAGATTGGCACCTCTGAGGTCAGATCCTTTGAGTCGTGCGCCGATGAGGTCAGCCCCTCTATGATCTTTCTTCTTGCCGCGCACACCCGCGCGCACAAGTTCGCTGGCACGTACGAGCAGGGTATTGATAGTCTGTCGATACGCAGTCATGTCCAGGGCCAGGAGCTCTTCTGGACTATGCCGGGTGAGGTGTTTGATCTCTGATTGGGCATGGCGAAGGTCTGCATAAAGTGGTTCGGCTGCAGGCAATATCAATGCCGTGGTCACATACCAGAGCAGTTCATGCAGGTCGCGCATGACCGGGAAGACCGCGAACATCTGTTGTGCTGTCTGTGGGGATGCGCGCCAGTCGTGTCCCTCAAATGTAAGCCGGGAGACCTTCTGTCCGGCTCCAAAGCAGTCATAGACGGTGCAGCCCCGGAATCCTCGCTGTCTGAGGGTTGTATGGATGCCGCAGCGAAAGTCCGATTGCAGATGGGGACAAGCATGCCCTGCCCTTTTATTGATGGCGAAATCGGCTGAGGCGGCAAAGGCCGGCACAACGCAGCACAGCGCAAAGCACTGCTGGCAGTCGGCTCGCAGCGTCAAAAGCTCTTTTTCAGCATCATGGGTAGTCTCGATGCGTTCTCCTGGTTGAGACAATATAGGTAGTTCCCTTCCAATAGACGGCAATCCCTACCGGTACAGCCAGCAATAGATAATTATATTCCAATATTAAGGATGCAGTAGAAGTATAGCAGATGTGCTAATATTCGCCCAGAGCTGGATCTACTCGCATTGTCCTTCTGAGTACGTGCTTATCCGTGATAAAGATAGAAGGATTTCGAATGATATGTACAATGTCCCGTGAATGATGGGAGGAATTCATATGAACCGTCAATCAACTTCGGGTACAGAGATGCGCGCCATTACCATCTCGCGTGAATATGGGAGCGGCGGTGGTGAAATTGCCCGCCGCCTGGCCGAAAAATTACAATGGCAATTGATTGATCATGAATTTGTGGTACGCATTGCTCATATGTTAGGTGTCAGTGAATATGAAGTCGAACAGCAGGACGAGTATTCGCAGGGGACCATATCACGTATCCTATCCAGCATGCGCTCAATCGATCCGGCTTTGCTGGTAGATACGAGTAACATGGAGACATCAGAAGAAGGGTACCACCAGGCGCTGGTCAGTGTGGTGCAGGCGGCAGCACGCGAAGGCCATGCGGTTATCGTGGGGAGGGGATCGCAGAAGATTCTCGAGAATATCCGTGCTGTGTTACATGTACGCATTATCGCGCCACTTGAGAAGCGCATTACCTATGTGGTACAGCGAGAAGGTCTGAACCACGACCTGGCGCGTGATCGTGTCTTACAGAAGGATCGCCATCGCGAACGCTATCTGCAGGCCCATTACCGCGCCAATAGTAGCGATGCCCATCTCTACGATCTGGTCCTGAACACCAGCGTTATCGACCTGGATAGCGCGGTTGACCTCATTTGTCTGGCCCTGGAGCGCAAAGCCAATCGCCTTTCTCTTCCCGAAGAGGAACTGGGACCAGGAGCCGGCTTCGGCAAATATCCTGGCCGACCAATGGACTTCCGCACCCCTAATAATCCCACCTGACCCGCGATGTGATCACTGTAGTGTATTCGCCTGAGCTTTCGCGCCTGTGGTGCTCAGGAGTCATGTAGGTGTTGATGATGAGGTGCGCATCTTCCCACCTCATGCACCAACATCTACAAACGGGGAATTATGGAGCGTCGCTAGCGCCGGTACCCCAACTGGTTGGTTGCGACCCCAGCGTAAATGTGAGCGTGGCCCCATTTTTAACGCTGTCCCATGGTAGCCAGAGATGGCTTGTCATGTTGCCATTCAGCGCCAGGCTCTGCACATACGGGTTGCGATCGTTGGCGCCGCCGCCGTTAATCGTGAGGATGTGTCCTCCGGCGAGTCGGACTGTGGCGGACGGAAACAGGGGACTACCGATCACGAAACCACCCACACCTGGTATTTCGGGATACAAGCCCAGAGCTGAGAAGACATACCAGGAGGAGGTCGCGCCACCATCGTCATTGCCCGGCAGGCCACCGGGTGTATTATTGAAGAGCTGTAGCTGTATGCGACGCACAACCTGCTGCGTGTGGGAGGGTGCCTGCGCGAAATCATACTCCCATGGCACTTCTAGACTGGGCTCATTACCCATGAATGCTTCCGGATAATTTGGGCCTATATTCACATGGGTGAAGAAGGTATCCAGACGTTGTACCACGGTCTTGTTTCCTCCCATACTCTTGAATAGCCAGGGCAGGTCAAATGGCTCCATCCAGGTATACTGAGCCGAATTTCCTTCCACAAAACCATTCATGAGGGCGGGATCAAAATTGGGCGCCCAGCTACCGTCACGTGCGCGCGGCTGAACATAGCCGGTGGCGGGATTGAAGAGGTGGCGCCAGCCGAGAGAGCTCTGGAGCATACTCTGGTATATATCCTGCTGGCCCAGGCTATGGGCAAACTGAGCAATCGCAAAGTCGGCGTTGCTATATTCTTGCGTGATGGCGGCCGACTCGCTGCAATCAGCGGGCACATAGCCGAGCGTGGCGTAATCCTGAAAGTATTCTCGTACCTTTGCCTGCCCATTAACCATGGCTGTCAGGGCGCTTGCGGTATCAAAAGCGGTATCCCCGAAGGCGGCAGCCTCAGAGATAATGATCGATCCTCCGTCTCCCCTCATTCCATGTGAATCGACATTCGTCTGTTCCCAGCGCGGAATATGTCCATCGCCCTGTAGTGCGTCATCGACCAGCGATTGCGCGATATCGCTGGTCGCGTCCGGCGCGATAATCGCTAGCAGGCGGATCTGAGAGCGATACTCGTCCCAGGCCGCGATGTTCTCAAAATGGATATGGCCACCGGACACCGTATGGACCTGGCCATCAAAGCCCAGATATTGCCCGTTAGCGTCGTTAAAGCGATTGGGGTGAATCAGAACATGGTAGAGCGCGGTATAAAATGTTGTCATTTCGTCGCTACTGCCACCATGAATAGCGATCGCGCCTAGCTGCTGCCGCCAGGCCTGACTGGCGGCCGCCCGCATAGCATTGAAATCAAAACCAGGATGCTGAGCGACCAGGTTGGCCCGTGCGTTGGCGATACTCACATAGGAGATACCCACACGCACATGTAGAACCGGGACATAGTTGGTGCCGAAGGTCACATAAGCTCCCGAACGTGCATCCTGGCTATCCTTACTTCCCGCCTGAACAGTCTTATCGTTCCAGGTTCCCCAACGCGTGAAGGTATGGTCAAATTGCGCCACGAAATACAGGGTATAATGCCGTGATCCACAGCCGACGGTGCTGGTGCTGCTCCCGCTGACCTCGTTGGCGGCCGGGTTAATAGTCACACTGGCCGCTGTATTACGAATCGCGCTTCCACCGGCGTTGATCAACATCGTCGAAGAGGAAGAGGCGGGATAGGTAAACCGCCCCATGCCGGTCAGCGCGGCCACCGTCAATTCCGCCTTGATGTTGTTCTTATCTAGCTGTACCTTATAATAGCCTGCCTGAGCCACTTCGGAGCTATGGGAGAAGGTAGAGTTATAGAGCGTACCGTTCAGGGCTGGCGAGTCTGTTACTGTTCCCACATAAGGCATCAAGGGAACATCCTGGTATGCCATGCAGCCGCGACCACTAAAATGTGTCAGGCTGAAGCCTTTGATGGTGTGGTCCCCATAGCTATAGCCACCCGGAAGCCTTGAGATTGTGTCAGGACTCCACTGCAGCATACCCATTGGATAGGTGGCCCCAGGAAACGTGTTGCCGCCATTGCCAACCGTACCAAAGTGGCTGCCGCCGGGTGCCGTGCCGATAAATGGATTGACGTATGCTACCGGATTCAATGTGGTTGCTGCACTGACAGAAGCAGGCGTGCTGGATGGTTTTACGGCCCACTGGACCACCCAGATCGACGCTGCCAGCAGGACTGCCACCAGTCCGATCAGCATTGTTCTCTTGAAGTCAAAAGGATGCATCTTCATTGACAAGTTTCTCTTTCAGCCTTCTGGATTGGTGAGCAGGCTCTGCCAATCAGCATAAAATAAGAATGGGTCTTTCTCTCGTCTTATTGGGATACGCGCGCGTCCCAGCACAAGAGGACACCTGAGCGGGGGTGCTTATCTTGTTCATCAGATACATTCTAACATATATCTACATATTGTAATCATGAAAGAATTATTTTTCGCAAAACGGGCCATTGGTTGACTACGACTAGAACAATACTTGACCTTACCCCTGGGGCAAGGTTGTATAGTATTTTTGTACAGGCAGGGAGGTAGCCAATGAGGAAGCTGTTACGCATAGGGGAAGTGGCGCAGCTGCTGGGTGTAAGCACAAAAACGATTCGCCATTATCATAAGATTAATCTGTTGCAGGAGCCGGAGCGTACCGAGGCGGGCTATCGGCTCTATAGCTCGCAGGACCTTATGCGTCTGCGGCAGATTCGCCAGCTACAGTCGTATGGCTTACCGCTGAAGACGATCAAGACGATCCTGGGTGATCCGACGCGGGAACATCCTCTCCACGAGCTGTTGAGGGCTCTAGACCAGGAGCTGGTGGCACAGATCAGCGCGCTGGAGCAGCGCCGCCAGCGCATTCGGGCCTTGCTGGTGGAGGAGGATACGCACCTGGATGTGACCCAGCCCGCTACGGCGGCCTCTGTAGCCTGGGTCAAGGAGGTCCTGGGTGAACGCGTGACGCAGATCAGTCCACGGGCTGTGCAGTTGGAGGCGAAGATCTGGTCTGCCATCCAGAACTTTCAATGGCCAGAAGCTTTTAGTGAGCGCGTGCAGGAAGCGGTTAGCCAGCTGGCCACCCACGATGACCTGCTCGAGTATTTGCTGCCGTTTTATGATCGTGTTGTGGCGCTGGAAGCCCTGGCCGAGGACGCGCCTGAGGTACAGCAGCTGGCCGAGGAGTGTCTACGCAATACCGCGTTCAGGGAACTGATTCAGCATCTCACCCTGCTCTCGCAGCAATCTCCGATGCTGGAGGCCCCCTTCGCGGATGTGTTCGGCGACATGGTGAACGCAACGCTGGCCCCGGCACAGCGACATTTTTTTGCCCTGCTGGCACCATCGATCAACCAGGAAACTATAGGCGCAATGTAATCGCATGAAGGGATATATTACGCATGGATGACGTATCTCACTCTTTTTCATACACCACGCGCCGCACGGCTTACCTGACCATCGTATGTTCGCTGGGCTTTGTGTTGCTGGCGGAAAGCGCGGGCCTGGCCTTGCTGGTGGCCCTCCTGATCCACAATCTCTGGCTCAGCCTGGCCATTAACCTGGCGCACCTGGCCCTCTGCGTCTTCATCATGCAGATGATGCTTGCGGTCTTATTCACCAGGCATCGATTAACGGAAACGGACATCCAACTCAACTATGGTCGTGGCTTGCATGTGCGAATACCGTATAGCGCGATCCAGGATATTCAGCCCGCGCGCGACGTACAGGCCGCTGCCATGCCGGTCAGTGCCCGCTATGAGGCCAGTAAAAAACGCATCAGCGCCTGTTTCTCGGACCAGGGACAGCTCTTAGCGCGCTTTACCCATCCCCTTCCCCTGAAGCTGGGCCGCAAGACCTACGAGATTAGCAGCCTGCTGTTTAACGTCGATCAGCGCGACATTTTTCTGCAGAAGGTCGCCCAGTTGCGCACTGCTACTACCCCGGATGACGTCATCGCAAGCAATGCCCTTAACCAGCTTCAAAAACTGCTGCACGGTAGTTAGACGGCAGATAATTGTCGGTTAGGAGACAGCAACGGCCCCGCGCCTTGTGGTATAGTGATCAGGTACAGATTGTTCAGTCATCAAACAGACTGATGAGAACCCTCTTCAGGAGAACGATGCGAGACTCGATACAGATCCGACTAGCCCGGCCAGACGACGCCGAGATAGCAGCGTTCCTGCTCTCCTCGGCGTATACGCATACACAACTCGATTATCCCCTGCCAGAAGAACACGCGGACGGATGGGTTGAGCGTTTACAGAACTATTTCCGCCAGGATGGCAATCGTTTTAGTTATCAAAACATCCATGTCGCCGAACTGGACGCAAAAGTGGTCGGACTGGTTTTGAGTTTTGGTGGCCGCGATGAGGCGCGGCTCAACGCCGCCGTCGGACCCTGGCTCGAACATGAGTCTGAAGAGGATGAATGGTATGTTGATGGGCTCGCGGTATTTAAGAACTGGAGCCGCAGAGGAATCGGCACGCGCCTGCTGCACGTTGCGGAGCAACTAGCGCGTCAGCACCATTATTCCAAAGTCGCCCTGAATGTTGAGCAAGGAAACGAGCCGGCGTTAAACCTGTACACCCAGCAGCACTATATTGGTACCCGGAAAACCGTCCTCTATCAACGTCACTATATACGTATGGTAAAAACATTGGAAAATGGGGGATAGAACATCCTTGACCCAATGAAAGGGGCGCATGATGCGTCTGCTCGTTGAACCCTACCTCAGACAGAGCACGCAATGGCCAGCCAGTGGCCGGCACATTCTGGCCCAATATGATGAGGAGTCTGTCGTTGTTTACCAGGCATACAGGCCCGGGATAGGGTATTTCGCCGCCCGCAACGGCTACTTTGGCGGTGACTTCTCGCTCTCGCGCATGAGCTGGATCAAGCCCGGTTTTTTATGGATGATGTACCGTAGCCAGTGGTCCAATTCACCCGGTCAGGAAGTGGTACTCGCTATCCACATACGCCGCTCAGCTTTTGACGAGGTCCTTTCGCAAGCGGTTCATTCAAGCTATATTGAAGAAATCTATAAAAGTAGCGCCGCATGGAAACAGGCCCTGAAAGCTTCAGCGGTACGCTTACAGTGGGATCCCGATCATGATCCCAAAGGCAACAAGCTTGAGCGCCGAGCCCTCCAGTTAGGACTACGCGGAGATGTGCTTGTTAAATACAGTAGAGAATGGATTATAGATATCGAAGATATCTCAGAGTTTGCTCACCAACAGTACCTGCATGTCCGGGCCAATGACTACTCCTCTTTAATTACCCCACTTGAAAAAGTCTACCCCGTTTATGACTCGCAGGTTGCTGCGCACCTGGGCATCAGCACTGTCTAATCTGATAGATACCTTTGGAAGGGACAACGGCAGGCTATGTTGAGCAGTGTAGAGATTACACCTTTTCGCATTCCGGCGGCGTCAGAGGTTCATGTTCATACCATGGTGGCAATCTTAGACCACTATATTCGCATTAATACCTTCAATTTTGCAGAAGCAACGTGAATGGCAGGTGCCCGCGCTCAGCGCGGGCACCTGCCATTCACGTTGCTTCTGCAAAATTGAAGGTATTTTTCGTGTGTTTGTGGGAGGTTGATGGGGATGGATTAGATATACAAATGACCTACGAATCAGGCGGCAAATTGCCTCGCCCTACCCCCTATGCTATACTTCCCATGGAATCCTACGGGGAAAATTAAGACGAACTTGGAAGAAGGGAAGCGTAGAATATGACCCAGGATACTTCGAATTTGCAGAATCCCTTTATTGTCGGGGAGCGCTTGTATTTACGGCCACTGGAGCCGGCTCAGGATAATCATCTTTATTCAACATGGATGAATGATGAAGAGATCCGCCGCTATTTTTCTGTCTATCCTACCAGCGATACGCGCGGTAGAGAAAGATTAGACAATCTATACAAAGATACGCGACATATTTTGTTTGGCGTGGCATTGAAAGAGGATAATCGCCTGGTAGGTCTGGTGGGGCTCAAGGATATCAATGTCCTGAATCAGACCGCCGAATTTTACGTCATTATCGGGGACCGCAACCTGCACGGTAAGGGTTTCGGGACCGAGGCGACCAGGTTGATGCTGCGTTATGGATTTTTAGAATTGAACCTCAATCGTATTCAGACTCAGGATATGGAAGAGAATATCGGTGGTTGGCGCGCCGACGAAAAGGCTGGCTTCAAATACGAGGGAACCCTGCGTGAGATGATCCTGCGCTTCGGCAAATATCACAGTGTTCGCGTCTATAGCCTCTTGAGGAGTGAGTACTTAGAAACGTTGTAGTCTCACATGAGTATCACAATCCAGGAAATCCACGATCGCAAGCAATGGAATACCTTTGTGCTGAGTCAGCCCCACGGGCATTTTTTGCAGTCCTATGAGTGGGGCGAGCTTGGCCGCGAACTGGGTGAAAAGATCTACCGCCTGGGCGTCCTGGAAGATGGACGCCTGATTGGAACCATGCTCCTGACGGTATCCACGGTTCCATTGCCATTACCCAAACTACGCTCAACCTGGCTATATTGTGCACGCGGGCCGGTACTGGAGCGTATGGATGTCTCTACTCTGGCACTGCTTATGAAGCATGTAGCAATGATCGCGCAGCACGAACGTGCGGTTGTCTTACGCGTTGAGCCCAATATCGCTGATGACGATCCCAATCTTGATACCTGGCTGGCGGTGTACCATAAAGTGGGATTCTTAAGCAATCCTAATTCGGTGCACGGGCGGCGATCGTGGGTACTGGATATTCGACCTTCCGCCGAGCAACTCTATGCCAGATTTCTACCGGACTGGCAGAGCCGTATTCGTGAGGCGGAGCAGCAAGGGGTGGTGGTGCGTACCGCCTGCCTGCCACAAGACTTCGATGCTTACTATGAACTGATCAAGGCCTCCAGTGAGCGCAGCGATGTCTTCGTGCACGCTAAAGAGTATCACAGGCAAACGATGCAGGCCTTCGCCACCTCCCACTCCCACGATGCCGCTATTTTACTGGCTGAGCAGGATGGACAACTGCTGGCCGCGAAGATGATCTTACGCTTCGGTCAGTGGTGCTGGGATATGTTTACAGGGGAACAGGAGACGGAGAGCGCTCAACTGGCGAGATATTTGCTCCAATACCACGCCCTGCAATGGGCGCAACTGCGCGGATGCCACTTCTTTGATTTCCGCTCTATTCCCGACGTACTGGTGCCGGGTGAGGATTTATGGGAGGAGTACGAATATAAACGTGGCTTTGGCGGCTACTCCCGCCTGACCATGCCGACCCAGGATTATGTCTACCAACCACTGATCTATAAGCCATGGCGCAGACTGGTTGAGCTGGGTCGCGAGCAGCGCCACAAAGAGCGGCAGCATGCCCGACTGGAGTCTGGTATACCAGAAGTCTTATTGGATGTCGATTAAGCAGCGTAGAGGCAACAAAAAACGATCTAAAAACAACCTTATTGGTTATTGGAAGAGGACGTATGGAAGCTCGGATTATTCATGATCGCCAACAATGGAATGACTTTGTCATGTCATCCGTTTGTTGCAATGTGACGCAGACATATGAATGGGCGGAGTTTGGCTCATACCTGGGAGCGGAAGAGATGTTGCGGATCGGGGTGCTGGATGACGCCGGCCAATTATGCGCTGCGACCTTACTGGTCGTATCGCGGGTCCCGGTCCTCAAGCAGACCTATTTTTACGCGCCTCGTGGACCGGTGATCGATGATCCCGCCTCTCCCGCCATGACGGTTCTTCTCAACTACATCAAGGTAGAGGCGCGCAAGCGCCATGCCTTTATGCTCAAGATCGAGCCATCCGTCGAGGCGGACAACTTCAACTGGCTGACGGCCCTCAAGCGCCGTGGTTTCCGCGTCAATCCCGCCCACATGCATATCCGCAATGAGTGGGTGCTGGATATCCGACCCGATGAAAAGACTCTGCTGGCTGGCATGAAAGAGAAGTGGCGTTATAATATTCGCCTGGCCGGTCGCAAGGGCATTACTATTCGTCGTGGCGAGAGCCAGGCGGATATCGACGCGTTTTATCGTATTTATGAGACCACCAGCGAGCGTGATAAATTCTTCATCAACGACAAGGCGCTCTATAGCGACATCCTGCGTGTGCTGGGGGAGCAGGACCGGGCGGCGCTGTTCCTGGCCGAATACGAGGGGCAGCCCATCTCAGGCATTATCCTTTTGCTGGCGGGTCCCTGGGCTTATTATATGTATGGCGCCTCATCCAATGAGCACCGCGAAAAGATGCCCAACCATCTGCTGCAGTGGACCGGCATCCAGTGGGCGAAGCAGCACGGTTGTCTGTATTACAACTTCCGTGGTATCCCTGAAATTCTAGAGGAGGGGCAGGAGATGTGGGGAGTCTACCTCTTCAAGCGCGGCTTTGGTGGTCGACCCATGCTCTCCCTGGCCACGCACGACCTGGTGTATCAACCCTTTGTGTACCAGGCGTACCGCGCTATGCTCAATGTCAAGCATCGGTTGGATGCGCGGCGTGAGATGCGCCAGGCCAGCCACGCCACCCATGCCGCCCCACAGAAGCAGGAGCCAACCTCTGCACCAACACAAAACGGACGTGTGAGCGCTGCGGGTGAAAAACCTTTTGAAGACCGCAGGCGATGATCATGTGAGTCAGACACTCTATTCATGTGAAGTGACAGAACCCGCGTTGCGCGCCACTGGCGCGCAACGCGGGTTCTGTCACTTCACATGAATAGAGTGGGGGCGTCAGCGCCCCCAGGCCGGCGTAAGCCCTCCCTTTAGCGGGTGCGCAACTCCTGCAGGGTAGCCAGGCGCTCGCGAGCTATCGAGCTGCCAGGATTCACTTTGGCCAGATTGCGATAGACTCGGCTGGCCTGCTCGTATTCTCCGACTGACTGATAGGTCTGGCCGAGCATGTCGTAAGCCTCATAGTTTGAGCGATCAATGGTGATCAACTGCTGCAGGGCGGCGACCGCCTCCTTGACCTGCTGGGTCTCGAAGTAGTGGCGGGCGATCATCCCCTGATACCTGGCGGCATCCTGATTGCGACCCAACTGGAGGCAGAAGCCAACCACCTCGCGTAGCAGGTCCATCGACTCTGGATTGAGCTCGGCCGCCCGGAACAGGCTGCTCAGAGCCTCCTCGGTATCGCCCATCTTCTCATAGATGTTACCGATATTCTGTACGGCTTCGCCGGCCTTGTCCAGCTTACCCTGGCGCAGATAGATATCCGCCAGCAGGCGCAGTTCCGCCATACCTTCCTCAAGCAGGCCACGATTGACATAGATGTCGGCGAGCTCAGCATGGGCCCGTGTGTCCTGAGGAGCCAGGCGGACCATCTCCTTCAAAACATTGATCGCGTTATCGGTCTGACGATTGTTGCGATAGTGCTGAACGAGGTCCGCGTACTCCTGCAGCGCGCTATTGAGGTCTCCCTGGTGTGAGGCGATCTCAGACATGCTTGAGGCCACCTCATCCTGGACCGGTTTGACGCGCTGCAACTGACGCAAGATGGCCTGCATCTGCTCCTGTTGACCCGTACGGCCATAAGCTTTGGCCAGCTGGGTAGAGATCTCTACCTCGGGCGCGCGATGCTCCTCGCCATCCTCGCGGGGACGAGCCGCCCAGGTGGCCGGATCAAGCGACTGTGGCGACATGCGTACGCTTTGCAGTGCCTGTTCCAGCTGATTGATGGCGGCCTCGGGCTTACCCTGTGACAGCAGGGCCTGCGCCGAGCTGGCGCGGGCAAAGATCTCGACATGGCTATCGCGGGTCGCCTGGTTGTATTCCTCTACCGCGCGATCGAAGTAGCCGCACTGCTGATAAATCTGGCCCAGCGCGAAGTGAACATCGGCGTTGTTGGGATGGACCTCGGCGCTCTGGGTATACTCACGCACCACGGCCTGGGCGTGCTTCTGGCCCTCGCCGCGCAGCTGCCAGCGAATGCGCGACAGCAACTCCATGGTGTTTGCCCGTGGGGTGCCCAGGGTAGTGATCATCGCGATATGCCAGCGTACTAGAGCGGTAATATTGCGTGGATCGATCTGTAATACGCGCTGATACTCGGCCACCGCCTGCTGGGTGCGTCCCAGTTTCTGCAGGGCCAGCGCATAGTTCAGACGTGTTGGCACGTTGGTTGGACTTTCCTGCAACGCCTGTTCCAGCTCGGTCATCGCCCGGTCCATGTAGCCCAGGCGCAGATATGACTCGGCCGCCAGTGTACGCTCACGCAACAGATCCTCTTTATTGCCCTGATTGGACAGCATGCTGATCAGGCGCATGCGATAGGTAATATTATTTGGCTCCAACTGCAGGATGCGGCGATAGGTAGCGATCGCATCATCGATGCGCCCATTGACCACGTATGTATCAACCAGGATAGCGTACTTGGTGATCGCCTGCTCAATTTTGCCCTGGCGCACATAGATCTCGCACAATACCTGGTGCACATCCAGGTATTGCGGCGCGATATCGATGACGCGCAGACACTCTTCCATCGCCGGTGTCAGCAGGCCATGGTTGATATATTTCTGGATATCCTGCATCGAGCGCATAACCTGCATGCGAATGTTCTCGGGTAGCGCTGCGGTACTGGTGACCACGGCGTCCGCGACCTGGCCCATGCCTCGTGCGCCGGCCATCTGGTTGAGCAGATCCTCAAAACCGGGTTTAGGTTCCTGTGCCGGACGGGCCGGAGCGCTGGGCACCATCAGCTGTGGATCTTCGAAGACCGACGCCGCCAGAGGTGACTGCGCGTTCGGTACGGCTGGATATGCTTGAGGCGCCGGTGTGGGGGGAACCTGTGGCGGCATAACCGGTGGCGGGGTCGCCAGTGGTTGTGAGACTACAGGTGGCAACATAGGATCAGGTGGCGTAGCCAGTGGCTGCGACGGGGGCGCCATCTGTGCCGCCGGCTGCTGAGGCGCTGGCATCGGCGTAGACAGAGGCTGCGGCTGTTGTACCTGTGGCGTAGGCTGCGCTGGCGCCTGAGGTGCCAGTGGATCAAGCTCCTGTGACAGCACACGGGTTGAGTTTGGCTTCGCCTCATCCGTTAGCCAGGATGGGGCCGACTCCGCTTTTGGTGCGGCTGGCTGAGGGGCGCTCGGCTCCGCCGGAGCATGCGTCGGCGATGAAGCCTGCTGCTGCGCCGCCGGCTTAGGCGCATTCTGTGTCTTTTCTGAATCGTTGAGAATGCCAGTCAGCCAATCGGGTAGATCGCCGCCCGTGCTAGTCTGGTTGCCCGCCGATGTCGTATTGTTTGGGTTCGCGATACTATTGGCATTCATCTCCATCGTTGGTGCTTCTGGCACATCAGATGGGGGAAATCCTGCCTGGTCAGGAGGGGGTGCCTGCGTGACTCCGGCTGGTGGAGGTGTCGATGTACGCGTAGGAGTTGGTGCATTCTGCGCCTGCTGGAGCATGTATTCTACCTGGGCCACCTTATCATTCCAGCCGCGACTGCGCAAGAAACCGAGCAACGCATTATACACGGTGAGCGTCTGCTCCTGCTCACCCAAAAGCCGATGTGCTTCTGCCGCTTCCTGGCAGAGCTGGACCAGTTGATCCGACTCCTCAGCCGTCAATGCATCTAAGTTTACCCGATCGACCGCCTCATCAAAATGGATCGTGGCGGTACGCAGATCACCACGAGCCCTGTAACACTGCCCCAGCGCATAATAGCAAGACAGTGCGTAATCGGGATCATTCAGCAGGAGCTGAAACTGCTGGATTGCTTCATCCCAGCGTTGCTGTTCTTGATAAAGCCAACCTAAAAAATAGCGAGCATCTGGCCGGTCAAAGCCGCTCTCCAGGATCTGTTCACAGAGGTCTATAGCATCATTGAAACGGCCCTGGTTTTGAAATGTTTGCGCCTGCTGCAATGCCCCTGTGACCTGGTTGGCAGTAATTCGATTGCGAGGTGCTGAGTTCATCCCGTTTCCAGCCATTGCCGCTGATCCAGGATTGTTTACCCCACCAAAGTTACCCGCGCTACCCATGTTACCCATGATGCCAGTATTCCCTCCGCTTGTATTTTCCGATGTTACTGAACCGGTGAATGATTGATTGTTGACCAATGATGGATGCTGTACAGCTGGATGGTTATTCACAGGCTGACCAGCACCGGTCTCTATTTGCTTTGACGAAAATGCTCCACCCACCTCTCCAGGTGGAAACTGCGGGCCTGTCCCTCTTGCCAATATCTGGGAAAGCAATAATTGTGCCTGGGGATTGGCCCCATCTGCACGTAACACCTCTTCACAATGGACACGAGCCGGACCCGGTTCATTTTTGAGAAGATAGCCCTGAGCCGCCGCCAGGCGTTCCTGGAGCATCTGGGAGATATCTTTCTTCTCAAAATAATAGCTTGCCAGCCGCTCGTGAGGCTCGGGATTGCCGGGGGACAACTGAACTGCCTTTTGCCAGGCGGCCTCTGCACGCGCCCCCTGCCCGGCCTGCGAATAGAGATCAGCCAGATGCAGATATGCCTGGTAGGCATCATCGCGCCTATTCAAAATGACGTACAGTTCGGCGGTCTTGCTTAAAGCAATCACGTTGCTGGGGTCGCGCTGTAAAATATATTCATATTCGTGGAGCGCTAGCTGCCATTGCTTCATTTGCATATGGCAAAACCCTAGACCACTACGAGCTGTAGCATCTTCTGGGAACTCGGCGAGTGCTTTCTGGTATTCATGCATGGCTTCCGCCCAGTGACTATCCCAACGTTGGCGGTCGGCCGTGTTAATCGCTGCACTAAAGGCTTGTCTGTTCCCAGGCATGAAAGGTTCACTTTCTCGAATGAGCACACGAGGTAGCGACGCTCCTGCGTTTCTGCTCATATCGCGCCACTACGGATCGTGCTAACTGGTCTAGTCAAAACTAGGGTACAACAATTCAAAGGCATGGACACTTGTTTTGGTACTAAAGTACCTGTACATTTTTGTGTCGTATTGTACAGGAATGTCTTTTGGTCATTCCCCATGTGCCCATGCCTGAAGTGCTACCCTCGATAGTTGATAAAATCCAGAGGAATAGGGTAATCCTTCTGTTTAAGCAGAGCAATGACCGCCTGTAAATCGTCGCGGCTCTTGGCCAGGACCCGGACGGCGTCTCCCTGAATCTGCGTGCGCACCTTAGGGTAGGCCTCGCGAATGATTTTACTCAGCTCTTTTGCCTGTTCCTGCGTAATTCCTTGCTGTAGCTCAATAACCTGGCGCACCCGGCCGCCGGCTGCGCTCTCTTCTTTACCAGGTTTGAAGATCTTTAAAGACAACTTGCGGCGTACAGCTTTGGATTCCAGGATATCGCGTACACTCTTCAGCGACAGCTCGCTATCGGTTGTAATAGTAATAGAATCTTTCGCCTGCGCAATATCCGTTTTTGTATCTTTCAGATCGTATCGCGTCTGTACTTCGCGTCGAGCCTGGTCGATGGTATTTACCAGCTCTTGTTCGTCAAATTGCGATACTATATCGAATGAACAGTCACCTGCCATGAGAATCCTCTCTTTGTCGTATAGATTGGTACAATATGGCTAGTAGAGGAATACGCTACATCTTTAGCTATCTTCACGAGTCTAGACCTTCTCTGGCATTGTAGCGCATTTTGCCTCCTGTTTCCACTTTATCCCCCAAGTGGCACACAGCCTGTGGACAATCAAAAGGGATATACGTAAGTATAGTACATAGTACATCAATTGGCCTAATAGTAGTTGTGGCCCCTGTAGCGGCCCGGTTTGGAGAGACCGAGAAAGTTCGAGGAGATATTCTCTTTATCCAGCAGCAGCTGGATGCTCTGGTAGTTGATGTTGCCATTCTCATCGAACGGGATGGCCAGCACGGTTGGCGTTAGCTGGCGCACATTCATCTTGATCAGGGTGGGATGCTGAGAGAGGCGTGTCGCCGTCTCTTCATCTGATAGCTCCAGCAGCATCGCCTGTGAGATCGTCGCCTGTTTATGCTGCCGCACCCAGTCCTGCAGACTATAGACCACGTTCTGTGGCAATTCTTTCTGACTCAGCTCTCCCAATGTTGTCAACATCTTTTCGGCGTTGAAGCCGTGCTGGAGGGCGCGCAGGACGGAGCTCTGGGTCAGCAGCAGGGTACTGACCATCTGGATCTGCTTCACCTGTGTAAAGGACAGGAGGCTATAGAGGGTAGGAAGGTCCGGCTGCAGCAATAGGAGCTCATAATTAGGCTGAACGATCAGCGATTTCTGGAGCTCTGATATTTTTGCCGAGCCCTGCTTATCTGATTTATCCGATTTTGGCTTTATTATCCGCTCGATGGCCTGCTCGCCCAATTCAGTAATGCGGAAGGCGCAAGACGAGAGCAGCAACTTATTACCGTCGACCAGGGGATCATTCCCTACATCGACGACCCCCATCTCGATCAAAGAAGAGTACAGCATATTGATGAATGAGGGTGCGGCCTGGATGGCCCACTCCATGAAAAGATTTCTTTTATCGTTTTTTTTGGAGGCTCCTCTCTGGTATCCGGCGTAGTAAGATCCTCTCCACTGTTGCTGTTTGGCCAGTTCGGGATGATCCTCCCATATCTCGTGGACCAGGGATTCCACTGAATACCAGGCACCTGCGGGATATGCATAGAGCTGTTCGAGTAGCAGGGGACGTAGAGAATGACTGGAAGTATATGAATTATAGAAGTGGTTCCCCTGCTCCGGCACAGCTCTGGGTACGTCGATCCAACTGTAGCCTTCTTGCCAGCTCTCCAGTAGCTGGCAGGTTTGTTCCAGCACGTTCTTTTTCATCCACGGAGCGAGTCCAGGTCCTGGTGCTAAACGAAATTTAGTATTGTCGAGGGGTGGCTGTACCTGCATGATGATTTTGGCCTTAAGAAGGAAGCTCATCACCATATCGGTATAGATATCATTGTCGTTCCAGTCGAGGCGCTCCTGCCCCTTGAGCAGGGGGCGTATCTTCTTGGTGATACGCTTGGGGACATTGCCCTCCCTGGTCAGCTCAATGGTAGTCTGGTAGACCGCGTTGACGAGTGTTGCCACATCGTAGAGGAACGCGGTCTCTCCTGTTGTAATCTGTTGAGGTTTGGCTGCAAGTTTCTCTTGCATATATTTTATGCTTCTACTGGATATTGCTCCAGATAACGAATCACCTCGCGTGTGAGCTGGCTGGGGGTTGAGGCACCGGCGGTCACCGCGACGCGTTTCTTGCCTTTAAGCCAGGCCGGGTCTAATTGCGACAGGTCCTCGATGCGTACCGCTGGTACCCCGGCTAACTCCTCGGAAACCTGAACCAGGCGATTGGTATTATTGCTGCGTGGATCACCGACCACGATGGTCAGGTCCGCGCCACGCGCCTGAGCGGCCACCGCCTCCTGTCGCGTCTGCGTGGCGGCACAGATATCGATGTGCACCTCGGCCTGTGGATAGCGCTCCTTAATATACTCGATCACGCGGCGCGTATCCCATTGTGACAGGGTAGTCTGGGTGGAAACGGCGATCTTCTGTTGCTGCTCGGGCGTTAGTTGTAGCGCATCAACGTCAGCCTCAACCTCAACGAGGCTGACATGACCGGGAATCTCACCCATCACACCTTCGGGCTCGGGATGGCCTTTCTTGCCCACGTAGAGGATGTAATAGCCACGGTTCACCAGGTCTTTGACCAGGTCATGTGTTTTTGTGACATCAGGACAGGTCGCGTCGATGCAGTGCAGGCCGCGTGCCTGTGCGCGCCGTTTGACTTCGGGCGAGACCCCGTGGGCGGTGAAGATGATTGTGCCCGACTCCACCTGCTCTAGAATGGCCGCGCGATTGGGACCATCCAGCGTGACGACACCCATCCCCGTCAGCTCATCGATGGCATGGCGGTTATGAATAATTTGACCAATAATGTAGATGGGACGTGGCAATGCTTCATCTTTGGCCGCCTTGCGCGCGATGGTCAGCGCGTCAACGACACCATAGCAATAGCCACGGGGTGAGATTTTTATAACTTCCATTCGTTTTCTTCCAAATAGCTGGCTGATTATGCGGCCCTCACACGATACGAGGGTGATTCCAGATTTCTCAAGTTCCTATTATACACTGATATCGTGCACCAATGAAATTGGGTAGCAAAAATTTTCCATGGTACCTCTCTCCCCGCCAACGGCGGGGAGAGAGGTACCATGGAAAATTTTTGCACTTTAAGATGCTTTGATGGCAGTTTTGCAGAGGATGCGACGCAGGTCTTCGGGCGTGTACAGGCAGACGGCGGGTAGGAGTCCGGCCAGCTCTTCGACGGACGTGGTTGGCGCGAGATCAAAGATCAGCAGCGGGGTACGCCTACCCTCGCAGCCCTTTGCGATTGTGGCTGCGGTCAGATATGGGATCGCTAGGCGCTGGCCCTCAAACCTGGTGATCGCGGGTGTGTAGATCAATAGCTGGACATAAGGAAGAATATAGGGGGCGCGTTCCGGCGTCTCCTCCTGATAGATATACTTCATTCTCTCTTGTCGCAGTAATGTTAGATACGGGTAGCGTTGCTCTTCAGGACCTATTAACAATGCGGAACGACCCTGCAATCCACCAAGGCAAGCGTCTGCGATGGACAGCACCTCCGGTGCTATGTCTTGCATTGATATTCTCCTCTGTCATCGGTAGCTATTCATTCTGGTTTGCAATTAAACGCGATCGTAAACGCCGCCGGGTCGCGAACCACTGTAGGCCGCGCCACAACTGTTGTCATATGGCTGATTTCAGAAGCTCACACCTCATCCAGGGAGTGGCGCTTATCCATATGTTTTTACAATTTACAACCTGCTGTAGTATCCCTATACATACTATCGCAAGATCCGCTAGCTTGCCATCAGGTACTTGCTGTATTTTCTTCTACGGTGTCATACTCCTGCTGTGGTGAGGTTCTGGCTGGTTGTTCACAGATCGACGTGAGGCCTGTGAGGCGTACTGGCATACCTTGCGCTGTCGTAGGTGCATATGCTAATCTCTACACTGGTGCCCTCAGGTGTCCCCAATCTTTTACTGTATTATATGGTACGCGTACCAAACCGTGGCCTCGCATGGATAATACTATGAATATGGATGCTATCCTGGAGGTTATTTGTTGCGCAAGTCATTATGACAAGGACTTAACAATCATGCCCTACGCGATGGGTGAATATTACGAGCAGGTCAACGATTATGACCTGGAATACCAGAGTCAGTCAGAGCAGGATCTGCCTTTCTGGCGTGAATTAGTGATGCGCTATACGCCGAGCCGGGTACTTGAGCTGGCGTGTGGCAGTGGACGTATCGGCCTGGAGCTTCTGCATGCCCCCGGCAATTTTGTACTCGAAGGTCTGGATATTGAGCAGGGGATGCTGGATGCCTACCAGCGCAAACTGGCGCGTGAGCCCGAAGAGATCCAGCAGCGCGCCATCCTTCACCATGGTGATATGTGCGATTACGATCTAGAGCATAAAGGTCAGTTCGACCTTATTTTTCTGCCCTTTAACTCGATCTGCCACCTGTATGAAATCGAGCAGCAGCTGTGCGCGTTTCGGACTACGTATGAGCATCTCGCTCCCGGCGGCCACTTTGTCGTGGATACCTTTCTACCCGATATCGATTATCTCAGCGATGCCCTCAACCGTCCCTCAACCGTCTATCTGGAAGATGAGATTGAGTCGCCTGATGGCGAGTTCACCATGCTCTTGTATACCACGCGCAAATATGATCCTCATGAGCAGCTTCAGCATATCACCTGGACGCACGAGAAGTTTTTCGAGAGCGGCGAGAATGAGCGCTACCTCTCCAAACTGGATATGCACCTCTTTTTCCCACGTGAACTGCAGATGCTCTTTATCTCGACCGGCTTTAGTGTTGAAGCCATCTATGGCGACTACCTCTGGAAACCCTTCGGCAAAGGATCCAGACAAATTGTCGTTGGCCGCAAACCAAAGCACAATTAATACATTCATTTGTGATAAGCGGGGTGCAATACGTGCGCATATGCGCACGTATTGCACCCCGCTTATCACAAATGAATGTATTGAAAAATAATTGCCCGCAACACATGTGATCAGCATGCGTGCGGGCAGTTGACGCTCACTGGTGCAGGTGCTAGAATATATCCTAGTGAACAGGTCGGATTAATTGATTATGTGAACAGGCGATATGCCAGGAAGGGAGAAACCATGATGTTGCGTGTATCTACAAAAGGTGAATATGGTGTACGGCTCATGGTTGATCTTGCCCGTCACTATGGTGGTCGCCCTCGTTCGCTTACCGATATTTCTCAGGCCGAAACATTGCCACTGGCTTATCTGGAGCAACTGGTAAAGCTGCTGCGAGAGGCCGAGCCTCCACTGGTAATGAGTACTCGCGGTGCCCATGGCGGCTATAAACTGAGCCGTCATCCAGCTGAGATTACGATGGGTGAAGTGGTGCGTGTGTTAGAAGGCCCGATCGCTCCCATGATTTGTGCGACAGAGGGAGAAATGACCCAGGTTTGTAATTTTTTAGAAGCCTGTAAGACGAAATATCTGTGGACAAAAGTACGTGATGCGGTAGCTCAGACGCTAGATTCAATGACCTTAGCAGAGCTGGCGGCTGTCTCTTCTAGTGAGAACGGTGCGGCTGCACAATTCATTGCACTCTCAGACATTCACGTGGGCCTGGGTTCACAACAACTCTGTCTACCTGCTAAGGACGGCGAAACTGAAGTTCGTCCCCTACCATAAAAGGAAGGTGTTTTTGGGTATATGGCATCTGAACTGATAATTAAAAATTTACATGCCAATATTGAAGGTAAACCGATTTTGCGTGGCGTTAACCTTACTGTGCGACAGGGCGAGATCCACGCATTGATGGGACCAAATGGCTCTGGTAAAAGTACATTGTCGAACGTCATTATGGGTAACCCCAAATATGAAGTGACCGACGGTGAGATCTGGTTTAAAGGCGAGAATATTCTGGAATATTCGCCCGATCGGCGTGCGCGCATGCGCCTCTTCCTGGCTTTCCAGTATCCAATGTCGATTCCGGGTGTGAGCGTAGCTAATTTCTTGCGTCGCTCCCTGGAAGCCGTACGCGAGGGGAACAAGCCCCTTGAGGAGGGCGAGAATCCTAGCGGTAAGATGGGCAAGCGCCGCACGGTACCCCCTGGTGAGTTCCGCAAACTGCTGCAGGAGAAGATGAAACTGCTGCGTGTTGATAACAGTTTTATTAACCGCTCCATTAACGATGGCTTCTCCGGTGGTGAGAAGAAGCGCGCCGAGATCCTGCAGATGGCTTTGTTGGAGCCAGAGATTGCATTGATGGACGAGACCGACTCTGGTCTGGATATCGATGCGCTGCGCATCGTCTCTGAGAGCGTCAACGCTCTGACCGGACCCAACCTGGGCATTCTGCTGATCACGCACTACCAGCGTATGTTGAACTATATCAAGCCAGACTTTGTGCACGTGATGTTCAACGGCCGCATCGTGAAATCCGGTGGCCGCGAACTGGCTCTGGAGCTCGAAGAAAAAGGTTACGAGTGGCTGCGTCCAACTGAAGAAGTGAGTGAGGAGACTGTAGATGCTTAACACGTTGGCTCCAGGGTTTTCCCGTGCTGCGGTAGAAGAGTTATCGCGTTACAAGGGGGAGCCAGAGTGGATGCTACAGTTGCGTCTGCAGGCATGGGAAACCTATGAGAATACTGAGGCTCCCCTCGGTCGCCGTGGCGATCTGGGTACCATCAGGACGGTGGCCGGTTTTAACTTTCAGCAGTTGAAACCTTTTACCGCTGTTGAGAAAGATGCCGCGCTGCCCGAGAAGGTGCAGAATTCGCTGCAGGCCTCGCTGGTCAATGAGCGTTCAGGTCTGATTGTGCAGCTCGACTCAACGGTGGTGCATACCGAGTTGAGTGATGAGCTCAAGCAGCAGGGTGTCATCCTGACCGATCTGGATACCGCTGTACGCGAGCACGCCGAGCTGGTGCGCGAGTATTTCATGACTCGCTGCGTCCCTGCTGGTAGCAGCAAATACACGGCCCTGCACGCCGCCTTCTGGTCCGGTGGCTTCTTCCTCTACGTACCAAAGGGCGTCGAGATCGAGGCTCCTATGCTGGCGCAGGTGTGGGTCAACCAGCCGCTCTCCGCTGCCTTCTCCCATTCGCTGATCATCGCGGAAGAGCAGAGTAGCGTACGCTTTGTGCAGGAGTATAACTCTACCGTCGCGGGCGAGGACCCATCCCTGCTGAGTGACGTGGTGGAGGTCTTTGCCAAACGCGAGGGTCGGGTCGAGTTCAGCAATCTGCAGGACCTGGGACAGAACATCTGGAATATCACCAATAAGAACGCGGTGTTTGAGAACGATGGCAGCGTGACGTTTGTCCTGGCCGATCTGGGTGCCGGGGTGAATATGGCCACGATCGGTGCTGGTCTGCAGGGCAATGGCAGCGCGGGCGAACTGGTGGGGGTTTTCTTTACTGACCACGATCAGCGCTACGTGATTAACACGCTCTCCGACCACGTGGGCCTCTCGACCAACGCCGAGACCCTGGTTAAAGGCGTCTTGACCGATAACTCGCGTGTCGAGTTCGACGGCATGATTCGCGTGCGTCCGGGGGCGCAGCAGACCGCCTCGTTCCTGTCGGCGCATGGATTGCTGCTGAGCAAGAAGGCGCGTGGTGAGTTTATTCCTGGCCTGGAGATCGCCGCTAACGAGGTGAGCGCCAGCCATGGTGCTACCAGCGGCCAGATCGATGAAGAGCAGCTCTTCTACCTGATGGTCCGTGGTATCTCGCGGCCTGAAGCGGAGCGCATCATCGTACAGGGCTTCTTCGAGCCGGTGCTACAGCGCATCCCCGTAGAAAACTTGCGTATTCGCCTGCGTCGCAGTATTATCAGCCGCATGAGTGGTGCTTATGAGACGGAGGCCGATACCTGGGTTGATGCTCAAGAGCGCTGGGAGATCGAAGGCGTTGACGAAAATGCCATCAGTCTGGATGGTAATCCCGAAGACGACGAAATCAAACTGGCTGAATACTAAGACTAAGGGTCGTATGAACACGTTGTTTGTTTGAGGGCGACCACAAGCTGGCTAAAAAACTAATCATGTGGGGTGAAGGTGAGCGCTTGCGATCACCTGCCCCGGTGGTTGTTTATCTCTCCTACCCTTTCTTGTCTCTCGCCCTCTTTTTGAGAGAAATAGTAAGGGTTTGTTGTCCTATGGTTATATCCAATAACTCCATACCTGTCACCGCCGATGTGACATCCTTCTCTGGTCGCAGCATAAATGAGGTGCGCCAGGATTTTCCTATCCTTGCACGTCAGGTGCATGGCAAGCCCTTTGTCTATCTGGATAGCACCGCCAGTTCGCAGAAACCACAGTCCGTCATTGATGCCCTGAGCGACTATTATAAGAACTATAATGCCAATGTGCATCGCGGCGTCTATGAGGTCAGTGAAGAGGCGACGGCGGCCATGGAAAAAGCGCGGGTCAAGATCGCCCGCTTCATCAATGCACGCCAGAGCAAGCAGATTATCTTTACCCGCAATACTACCGAGAGCATCAATCTGGTGGCCCACACCTGGGGAAGTGCCAACATCGGGCGCGGTGACCTGATTATCCTGACCGAGATGGAGCACCATAGCAACCTGGTCCCCTGGCAACTGCTGGCGCAGCGCACCGGCGCCCGGCTCGAATTCGTGCCCGTGAGCGATGATGGTCTGCTGCGGTTGGATATTTACGCGGAGCTTCTGACGCAACAACCCAGGCTGGTGGCCTGCACGCAAATGTCTAACGTGTTGGGCACGATCAACCCGGTGCAGGAGATGATTGCCCAGGCCCATGCCGCCGGCGCGTTGGTCCTGGTCGATGCCGCTCAGAGCGTCCCCCATCTACCGGTTGACGTGCAGGCACTTGACGCGGACTTCCTTTGCTTCAGCGCGCACAAGATGCTGGGACCCACTGGCATCGGCGTGCTCTACGGCAAGAAGGCTCTGCTGGAGGCGATGCCTCCGTTTATGGGTGGTGGAGACATGATTCGTACTGTCCATTTACGCGAGTTCACCGCCAATGATCTGCCCTGGAAGTTCGAGGCCGGCACCCCCGCCATCGCCGAAGCGGTTGGCTTTGGCGCGGCCATCGATTATCTGAAGGCATTGGATATGGAGGCGATCCGCCAGCACGAACGCGAGATTACAGCCTACGCGCTGGAGAAACTGCAAGAGGTGCCCGATATCAAAATCTATGGTCCCTCGGCCGATCAACGCGGCGGCGTCATCTCTTTTACTCTGCCAGATATCCATCCCCATGACCTGGCATCGATCCTGGACCAGGAAGTGGGCGTGGCTATTCGCGCCGGACACCATTGCGCGCAGCCGCTTATGGAGCGCTATGATCTGGCCGCCACCGCGCGTGCCAGTTTCTATATCTATACCATCAGGGAAGAGATCGATATACTGGTGCAGGGTCTACAAAAAGCTCAAGAAATCTTCCGTTTCTAATGTGCATCCTAAAATACGAAAGGGGCAGGCGCATATGTCCATGGATTATCGCGAATACATTCTGGATCACTATCGAGATCCACGCAATTATGGAAAACTGGAGCATCCCGACGTTCACTGTGAAGACTCAAATCCTCTCTGTGGCGATCAGCTAGGCATAGATCTACAGTTTGAGGGTGATCGCGTTACCGCCGTTCGTTTTCAAGGACGCGGCTGCGCTATCAGCCAGGCTTCGGCCTCGATGCTCTCGGAGATGATCGAGGATAAGAGCGTGGAAGAGGTGATCGCGCTGGGCAAAGATGACGTGCTGGAGGCGCTGGGTATTCCTATCAGCCCGGCTCGTACCAAGTGCGCCTTCTTATCGCTGCGCGTCCTGCACCGAGCCCTGGCGATGGCCGGGCTGGAACATCCCAAAGAAGACGAAGACGAAGAAGAGTAAGGGTTAGAAGAAGATATCCATGTCCGAAGAGTTCTACAAGGCCGCTGAGCTCCGCGACCTGCGTGAAGGCAAGCTATATCCGGTAGAGGTAGATGGTGAGCCAGTCTGCCTGGTCAAGTTGGAAGGGATCGTTTACGCCTTTACCGACAACTGCACGCACATCAGTGGTCCCCTCAATCAAGGGGACTTCGATGGCTGTGCCGTCACCTGCCCCTGGCACGGCGCCCGCTTTGATGTGCGCAGCGGCAAGGTTCTACGTGGTCCTGCGCGGCAGGACATCTACACCTATCCAGTCAAAGTAGAGGGCGAAGATATCTACATCGGCCTCCCTCCTGAAGAAGAATAAACCAGCGTGTTCACGAAAAAGGAGCGGGCGGCGTCACACGCCGCCCGCTCCTTTTTCGTGAACACGCATCATACTATTCTCAGCTGCTATTGACAGTTGTAGAAGAGCACCATACAATTTCTGTGACATAATCTATTTTCTCGCCATTGAAAGGATGTTACATGCAAGGTCGCTCACATCTCTTAGTTGGCCTCGCCGCGGGTGTTGTCATCGATAGCATATTTCATCTAAGCGGTCCGCCGCTCACGGGGGCACATGAGGTTTCCCTGAACCTGCTGGTCGATAAAGGGGTCTATTACTTTGCCGTCGGGTTGGGCGCGCTCCTGCCTGATATCGATAATGCGCGCAGCACTCTGGGCCAGAAGCTGGGCGTGATCAGCAAAGGTATTCAGAGACTGGCGGGACATCGCACATTTTTTCATAGCTTAATGGGGTTGGCCTTTGGCTCATTGCTTGCCATCGGTCTGGAACGAGTGGTAAGCTATCTGCTGGAATTACGAGGGTACCAGTTTCCCGCGCACTTTGTTTCCAGCTCGCATGTCTTCTTCTTTGGCGTCCTGTTTGGCTGCATCTTCCATATCGCGGCGGACGCTCTGACGCTGGGAGGCGTGCCGTTGCTCTGGCCTCTCAAACAGCGTTTTGGTTTTCCCCCCGACTCTCACTGGCGCTTCCGCACGGGGAGCTGGCCCGAATTTGTGATTGTCTGGGTGATTATGATTTTAGTCGCTTTAGGTGTTTATAATTCAGTGATAGCGATTTAATGCTATTAAATGCGCGCATACCGCACGTGTATTCAGGAATGACATGATAAAACGTGTAAGCTTTGGTTCATACTTTTCACTATTGGCACAAAAACGTATCGCCTGGTTGCTCCTGGCGCTGATGGTAGTTGCCTATATTATCATACTGGGCTATCAATCCGTCCTGCGCTACGCTGTGTTTAAGGCTACGGCTTTCGACCTGGGAAATATGGACCAGGCAACCTGGAATACGCTGCATGGCCATTTCGTAGAATTTACCAATCATTCAGATAACTGGTACGGGGCGCCGATTCGCCTGGCCCAGCACGTAGAGCCGATCTTTCTGCTGCTGGCCGGACTGTATGCTTTCGGTGCCGATCCGCGTATCCTGCTGATCTTCCAGACCGTCATGCTGGCGGCCGGGGCCGTGCCGGTCTTTTTGCTGGCGCGCAAGTCGCTGCCGACGCTGCCGCTGCTGGCGCCTATCATGGTGCTCGGCTATCTGCTGGCGCCCGCTGTCCTGGGTGAGAATCTCTTCGACTTTCATCCCGTGACCCTGGTGACACCACTCTTTCTCTTTGCTGTATTGGCGTTGACCTATCGCAAACTGGTCTGGTTTGTGATTATCTGTATCCTGGCGGCGGCCTGTAAAGAAGAGATGGGGGCTGTGGTGGCCTTGCTAGCGCTGGTAGCGATCTGGAAGTACCGCATTCCGCGCCTGGGAGCGGTAATTTTTGTCGGAGGCATTGTCTGGACCCTGCTGGCATTCCTGGTCATCAAGCCGCACTTTAATGTGGGGGCGCAGCAGGATAACTACTGGTATCGCTACGAGGCGCTGGGACCCTCCCCGGTAGCAGCCATCTTCAACATTCTGGGCCATCCCTGGATCGTCTTTGGTGTTCTGATTACGCTGGACCGTATTTACTACCTGGCCAGCCTGCTACGCAGTACCGGTTTTATCGCCCTGCTGGCCCCCGAATGGCTAATTCCCACCTTGCCCTCGCTGGCCATCAACCTGCTGACCTCCGAATCGTTTCAGCACAACGGCGTCTACCACTATCACGCGGCCATCATCCCCTTTGTGATTATCGCCGCCATTCATGGCACTCGGCGCATCTACTATTACTGGTATGGACTGCGCGAAGAGACGGCCGAGCAGCAACTCTACCGCGAAGAGGTGGCGCTGGGCCGCAAGGCCTATGGTCCTGCCAAACCACTGCCGGGCACCGCCGCTCTGCTGGGCTGGCTGAGGAAAAGCGCTGTCCGCGTCTGGTCCTGGTTAACCACGGGCTGGCGCTGGCTGGTGGCCCTTCTGCGCCTATCAACGCTGCTCAATGGCTGGCAGAGGCGCAGGAAGCTCATGCGCCTGCGTGTGAAGGACCTTGCGGCCTATATGCCCGCGTCCTGGCTACAGGGTGCCCTGTCAGTCTGGATCGTCTGCATGATCGTATTAAATATTGTAGTGATCTGGCCGCTGTTAAATAGCTTTCTGGCCGATCACACCCCGGGTCCGCGTGAGCAGCACATCCAGCAGTTACTGAACATGATCCCGCCCGACGCGGTTGTATCGGCGGGCGGCAATATCAATCCGCACCTGACAGAGAGACGCTATGTGACGGTATTCCCCGAGCTAACCGTGGCCACCTTTACGCGCGGCCAGGATAAGCTGGTGGATTACGTAATTGTTGATCTGGATAATGCATCGCCTGAAAATAAAGCTTTTTCGAATAACTTTCTGGATGTATTAAATCAGATACAGCGCACAGGAGAATTCAGGCCGATTGCACAGGCGGACGGAGTTATACTGCTGGTAAGAGAAAAAAATATAGCGCAGCGGTAAAAAAGAGTGTTATAATTTGCGTGGTATATGCTGTTATTCCGTGTTTACGCGAGCTTGACTTTACAGATGAGAGGATTGCAGGATGCCTAATAATCCGTATCCCGATGAACCTACTCGTGCCCAGCCACCGACTGATGTACTACCTCAGCGCGAGCGTATGGCGGACCTGCCAACCAGGTCCGCGCCACCACCTATGTCTTCAGCGCCTCAGCGCGAGACGGATGCAGAGGTCGAGAACGCAGAGACACGCCAGGAAGAGGCGCGAACGGTTCGTTACGCCATTGGAAAATTAAACGACTTTCTGCAGTGGTTCCTGGTCGTACTTGAGGTAACGCTGGCCATACGTTTCTTCCTGAAGCTGATCGGTGCATTGCAGGCCAATTTATTCGTGGGCTTTTTGTACTCGTTGACAGATATTGTCCTATTCCCATTTGCCAACATCGTCAATTCATTGAAGGTGCAGGGTGGTCAGGAATTTGAGTGGTCAACGCTGATCGCTATGCTCATCTACTGGTTGATCTTCTGGGCTGTGCGGCGCTTCCTGAGCATCCTTATCTCCAGCCCCGAAGACCCCACCAGCTAACCGCACTCATACGTTTTTCATCAACGGCCAATACTGCCCGGTCCCGTCGCATATTCACGCGGCGGGATCGGGCTTTTTTTATTGGAAAATGGTGCCGTTGGTGGAACGAGCGCGCCCGGGCACGGGGCTGCTGCGCGGTATAAGCCGGGGCAAGCCCGGCACCTACGACCCTCGTTAACACTACCATTACCATTATGATGGTGCCCAAAAACGGACCAACTGGTCCGTTTTTGGGCACCATCATAATGGTAATGGTAGTGTTAATACTATTTCTTTGCATTTCAGAGAAAGAGCCTCTTTTATGTGCATACAAAAGCTGCTCAGGTTATCTCGCTCGTGTATTATAATTGTGCTTGTCGCATTACTGGTCATCGCTGGAGGGTTGAGGGGAATGTGGAACGGCCAGCCGACGCGGGCGGCTAGCAATATCAACCAGGTTTTCGCGCAGGCCGCTGCTGATTTCGCTGTGCCAGTTCCTCTGCTGAAAGCGCTCTGCTACATGGAGGGTCATCTGGGCAACCATGGAGGAACGGCCAGCATCGATGGAGGATATGGGTGTATGCACCTGATGGCGACGCGGGACAGTGATAGCCTGACGTTAGCTGCTAGAGATCTCAAAGTTGATCCAGCTCTCCTCAAAACAGATCTGGCCACCAATATCAGGGGAGGAGCGTCCGTCCTGCGCGACTACTGGGGGCAGCTTTTTCCCGGCCGCGCTCCCGCCACGTCCCTGGATGCCTGGTATGGAGTATTGAGCGCGTACAGTGGCGCCTCCACGCTCTCAGTAGCTCATATGTATGCCGATGCCGTTTATAAGCTCGTTAACCGGGGATTTGTGGCGCGCGCGGAGACGGGTGAGATCGTTACCCTGGCGGCTCAACATGTGGTGCCGCGCATCACTGCCGCCCTTTCTCATGCTGCAAAATATACACCAATTGGCGCTATGGCGCTCATGCAACCGGATAGTGCGTTCCTGCCTCACGGCTGCTCGCGCACAGGTGATACTGATTATCCGGGCGCCATCAATTGCATCCTGGACCCTGATAAATTTGACTGCAATAGCGTCGATGACAACGATCCTTGTAACTATGAAAGCGCCGTTCGTCCGGCGGACTATCCCGTTGATTTTGTGGGCATCCATGATGCCGAAGGAAGCCTCGTTGACACTATTAACTATTTTCACAACGTCAACAGCGCTGTCAGCAGCCATTATATCGTGGATACCGATGGCACGGTCTATCAGATCGTGCATGATAACGACATCGCCTACCACATAGGCAACTACTGGTATAATCAGCACGCTATCGGCGTTGAACACGTTGGTTATGCCGCCACGGGCTATCAATGGTACAATACCGCCATGTATATGTCTTCCGCCAGACTGGTCGCCTACCTGCTCAACAAATACCACCTGCCGCTTGATCGTTCCCATGTCATTGGCCATGGGGACGTGCCCGCGCCCTCTGTCGCCCTGATGCCTAACCATGTGGATCCTGGTCCCTACTGGCTCTGGGGTTATTACTTTAACCTGATCAACGCCATGGGCGTCCCCTTTGCGCATAATACCGCCTTCAGCACGAACGTCATCTCTATCGATCCGCCATTTGATCGTCTGCCTGTTGGACAGGGGGGACACGAAACGGCGGCCAATTACAACTTCTTCTCCCTCTACAACGGACCCGGTACGGACACAGGATTGATCCCCCACGCGGGCAACAGCACAACAGATGAAACCAGCAACATTGGGCCCGGTGTCAGCTACGCCTATACCGCAGTCGTCAAGGACCAGGCTGGTACCGGCATGACCATGTATCGCATCTGGTATGGCGTTGAAGCCCACCTCAAAGATAAAAAGCCGAGCCGATTATGCAGCGCTCGCCAGGCCTGGTTGGCGGTTCCAGCATATGCCGTCAATCGCGGCATCGGGATGGCGGTAGTGCTGGGAACCGCGACCAAAGTATATAGCAAGCCCGAGCAGAAGAGCGACGATCAGATCGGTGACGCGCCCCAGGGAGCTATCTTCGTTTCCGGACTCGGAGTACTGAACGATAAAAACATTTACTGGTACGAGATCAACTTTAATCATCGTCAGGCCTGGATACCTGAGAGCGCCGTCACCCTCTAGAACACGCACATCGTCATTAAAATTTGGAGCAATCTACCACACTGGCAAGCAATGTGATATACTTTTTGCTACCAGGAGGTGCATTTTGGACGACTTGAGTATCTTCAGCGGGAACGCAAACCGTCCGCTGGCAGCAGCCATATGCCGGCATCTGCGAATTCCTCTGGGAGATGCAGATGTGTTTCAGTTCAGTAACGAAAATATCTTTGTCAAGATCAACGAAAATGTTCGTGGCCGTGATGTTTTTGTAATTCAGCCGTTCAGTACACCCGTCAATCGTTCAATTATGGAATTGCTGATCATGCTCGATGCGTTGAAACGAGCATCGGCGGCCCGCATTACCGCGGTAATTCCTTACTATGCATATGGACGTACCGATAAAAAAGACCAGCCCCGCGTACCGATCACGGCTCGGCTGATCGCCGATTGTATTACCGTTGCCGGCGCGGATAGAGTTCTGACCATGGATATGCATGCTGGGCAGATCCAGGGTTTTTTTAATATTCCCGTTGATGAGCTAACAGCCCAGATTATTCAGGCGCGCTATTTTGCCGAGAAAGATCTCCAGAATTTTACTGTCGTATCGGCCGACGAAGGTTTTGCCAAGAAGGCACGCAGACTGGCGGATCGCCTGGACGCTCCTCTGGCTATTGTAGAGAAGAGGCGCCTGGGAAATAACAGCATCGCCGAGGCGATGGGCATCATTGGCAACGTCGAAGGCCGCAACGCCTTGATTGTAGATGATGAGATCGACACGGCCGGTTCGCTCACACAGGCTGTGCGTGTCGTACATGAGGGAGGCGCGCTGGACATTTATTGTTGTGCCACCCATGGTATTTTTTCTGGCTCGGCCCTTGAACGTCTCCGGAAAGCACCCATTAAAGAGATTGTGATTACCGATTCTATCCCATCTCCTGATTCGGCCCTTTTGCCCAATCTGACAGTGCTCTCTGTATCTGAACTGATAGCTGGCACTATCAGCCGCATCCACGATGGTCGTTCGGTATCTGAATTATTCCGGTAATCTAGGAACGGTCCCATGTTGAAGGAAGCGTGGGTGCTCGGGCACGGGGCCGCTGCGCGGCAAACTGGGGCAAGCCCGGCACCTACGGCGGCAAAGTGGGCACGTTCTTGTTTCTTCTTCTCTTCCCTTATATATTTTTGTATTGGTGTATGAGGGGGTGCGCATTAGCGCACCCCCTCATACACCAATACAAAAAACCAGCGCGGCCGCGCATGCGGACGCCCATGCGGGGGCGCTTAGCTTACCTGCAAGAGGAACGTCTGGCACTTGTATGAGAATTCCGCCCGCAGAGGGCGATGGTAGATTGTGTTATAATACCCACGCGCTGCGCCCGGAAAGGGCGCGGGTACGCGATAGAGGAATGTTTTGCACCAGGAAAGGGTGGAGGGGCATTTATGAAGCCGCTTGTTGCTATTGTTGGCCGACCAAACGTCGGCAAATCCACATTTTTTAATCGTATGATTGGCGAGCGTCTCGCCATTGTTGAAGATATGCCGGGCACCACCCGAGATCGCCTCTATGGGGATACCGATTGGAACGGACGCGAATTTACCTTGATTGATACCGGTGGCCTGGAGCTTGGCACCGGTGTGCCCGTGGGGCAGGTTGGTTTGCATGGTCAGTCTGGTGATTTGATGGACCATGTGATGGCGCAGGCCCAGCTGGCCATTGAAGAGGCGGACGTCATTGTGTTTATGGTTGATGCGCGTTCTGGCATCACATCCGCCGATGAGGACGTGGCCCATCAATTGCGGCAGACCAGGAAGCCGGTTATCGTGGCCGCTAATAAGGCCGACAACAAAGACCGCCGTATGGACGCGGTCGAATTCTATACGCTGGGTCTGGGTGAACCCATCGTGATCTCTTCTATCCAGGGTATCGGCACCGGCGATCTGCTGGACCGTATTGTGGAGGAGCTGCCACCTGCCGAGGAGATGGAAGAAGAGGATGAAGAGGGTCTTATTCGCATCTCCATCGTCGGGCGCCCAAACGTAGGCAAGTCCTCGCTCTTGAACGCCATCACCGGCTCAAAGCGCTCCATTGTCAGCGACGTGCCGGGAACCACCCGTGACGCGATCGACACTACCATCGAGTTCGAGGGACATAAGATCCGCCTGGTTGATACCGCCGGTATTCGTCGCCGTGGCCGCATCGGAGCTGGCGTCGAAAAGTATAGTGTGCTCCGCTCGGAGCGAGCCATTGATCGCAGTGACGTCTCCATTCTAATGCTGGACGCTACCGAGGGTTTGGCGGCCCAGGACACACATATCGCCGGAGCTATTCATGATCAGGCCAAAGGTGTCATCGTCGTCGTCAACAAATGGGACCTGGCTCAGGAGCAGCGCAAGGCCGAGCGTGAAGGCGTCTATGCCCATCCCAACGATGAGATTCAGAGCGCGGAAGAGTATCGCGAGATTCTGGCTGAAGGACTCAAATTCATTCCCTATGCCCCCATCGTGTTCGCCTCGGCCAAAACCGGCTATCACGTAAAGTCGATCCTTGAAGCAGCCATAAAAATCGCTGAGATGCGCTACCTGCGCGTGCCCACCTCGCGCCTCAACGAGCTCGTCCAGGAGGCCACGCGTCGCCATAGTCCAACTGTCATTCGCCACAAGCCATTGAAGATCTACTACGCGACGCAGGCGCGGGTCAACCCGCCCACCTTCGTCTTTTTTGTCAATGACACCGAGGCGGTCCACTTCTCGTATGAGCGCTATCTGGAGAATCGCCTGCGCGAAGCTTTTAGCTTTAGAGGCACCGCCATTCGCCTGCAGTTCAGGCCACGCTCCGCCAAAGAACAACGCGAAGACAGGCGCTGATAACTGCGACATTGCACACCTGAAATATGACACGACCTCACCTGGTCAGAGATTGCCGCTACAACCGCAGTGCTTTTTACTGCGTATATATGATGTAACTTATAAAAAAGTACATCATATTCATGCAAAAATTATAGAAATGTGTTATTCGGCCTGCCGCAATTGTCACGAATACTACTATATGCTATAGTGGACATGTAACGGACAGAGGAGTCTCCTGCTTGGGTGAGGTAATTTATTATGCTTTTAAAACTTACTGCTGCTGATAAAACTGATGTTGGGAAACAGAGGGATCAGAACGAAGACTATGCTTATAAGCGCGTAGAATCTTCAGAAGATGGTGATCGTGGTTTATTCATTGTGGCCGACGGCATGGGAGGCTATAAGGCAGGAGAGGTGGCAAGCAAGTTAGCCGTTGAGACAATCAGTAAGGCGTTAGATTTTTTCTTTAAGCCTGTCCATGATCAGCCAACTATCAAGCTGGACAAAGCAGCGTTGGATCCAAATAAGACTGTTAAATTAAATTCTACCCCGGCAAATGCACCTACCAGTCAAAAGACACAAAAACTGCCTGAGACGCAGGCGGTCTCTTTAATCGGAGACCAGCTAGCAGCGGCCATACAACAAGCCAACAAAGCCATCGTGAGCTATGGTGAAAAAAAATCATCGGCTCGCGGACTAGGCAGCACGGTTACAGCCGTGCTTATTCAAAATGATCAGGCGTATATTGCCAACGTTGGCGACAGTCGTACGTATCTGTTACGAGGGAACAAATTAGCTCCTGTCACCAGGGACCACTCGCTGGTCGCTCGCCTTGTCGAGTCGAAGCAGATCGAGCCAGACGATGTTTACACCCATCCCCAGAGGAACCTGATTTATCGTTCGCTGGGTGCTGGCCACAAGCATATCGAGGTCGACATTTTTCATGAACAGCTGGAGCCTGGCGACAAGTTATTATTGTGTTCTGACGGATTATGGGAAATGATACGGCACCAGGATCTGCTCAAAGCGCTCGAAGAGCAGAATAGTCCGCAAACGATTTGCGACACCCTAATCGACCTGGCAAATGCCAACGGTGGGGAAGACAACATCTCAGCGATTGTTGTGCATATCAATGCCCACTGAGCATGTGAGCGCGCTTGGAGAATAAGTTTGTATGGCTCTCCCAATAGGTACTGTCCTTGACGGAAAATTTAAAATTGTGCAGATTCTTGGCGAAGGTGGTATGGGCACCGTCTACAAAGTAGAACAGATTGGAACCCCGCCAGGTACTCCTCCCTATTATTATGCTGTCAAGGAACTGCTCATCAACCCCAACACCAGCGAAGAAGATCGTAAAGCGGCCATTGACCGCTTCAATAAAGAGATTGCCCTGTTACGGGGCTTGAAACATCCGCGTATTGCTGCCCTGATGCTCCCTTTTCAAGAGCGAGGCAATTATTACTTTGTCATGGAATTCGTGCCCGGTCGTAGCCTTGAGAAGATTCTGGAGAACGCCAGAGGGCCGCTGCCCGAGGAACAGGTAATAAAGTGGATGGTTCAGGTATGTGAAGCCCTGACCTACATCCATACACGCAACCCTCCTATTATCCTGCGAGACCTGAAACCAGGAAACATCATGGTCTCACAGGATGACGAGGTGCAGTTGATCGACTTCGGCATTGCGCGCCGCTTCGATCCCAATAAGCGAACCAACACAGAAAACCTCGGGACCATATCGTATGCCTCACCCGAGCATCTAGGTTCAATTACGATGCCTGGTCAGCGACGTTCCGCCCATAATCCAGGAAAGCTCGTACAGACTGATGCACGCTCCGACATTTATTCATTAGGAGCGACCATGTATCACCTGCTGACGAACTACGAACCCGATCCGATTCAAACACCCCCACAGGGAGGTGTGCTGGCAAAAAATCCCCGTCTAAGGACCGTCCAATTAGGGAATAAGACCGTTTGCCCTGTCGAGCAGGTCATCATTAAGGCCATGCAGCAAGATCCCGCCCAGCGCTTTCAGAGCGCTGAAGCGATGCGTGTCGCTCTACTGCAATGCTTACCCAATGCCGCGCCGGCTACGATTCAGATGCCCGTGATGTCGCCTAACGCTACGATCGTCGTGCCGACCAATACAGGTGCGGCCTCAGGCGTCGCCGGTGGCATTATTTGTCCCAAGTGTGGTTTCCAGAATCGACCGGGGGCGAAATTTTGTAAACGCGACGGACAGCCACTGGTTCAGGGAGCAACGATCGCGCCGCCACAGATACGCGCGCAGGCTGTGCGTGCGCCGATTCAGGCACGGCCGATCCGCCAACCGATTCAGCCAAGACCCATTCAATCGCAACCTATTAAGCCCCGGCCCGTACAATCAAATGGAAGGATTCAGCCGCGACCGGCGCAGCCGATTCAGGCACGTCCGGTGGGTACACCGACCGCGGTAGACCCGATGGCGGCGTACCGCGCGGGCCTGCAGGCCCTGGCCGCTAAAAACTATAGTGAGGCGATCCGCCAGTTCAAGCTGGCACAGAGCCAGGGAGTATCGGCCTACGATGCGCTCTACAATCTGGGGCGCGCCTATCGCCAATACGGACAATCGGTGCGTGAGACGGATTCCAGGCTCTTCAAAGAGAATATGAAGCATGCCGCTGAATATTTTGAAGACGCCTTGCGTGTGAAGTCGGACGCCCTGGATGCACGTTTTCAACTGGGTATGTGTTACCGGGACCTGGCCCTGTATCCATTGGCGATGACGGCCTTCAAACAGGCGCAGCAAACCGCGCCCAATGATCCAGCCGTCTACTATCAGCTGGGCCTGGTGGCTTTGGAGCAGGGGCTGACCGGTGAAGCGGTATCATACCTGAAGCGAGGATTGGAGATTAATCCGGATCACGCGTTGATCTTAATAGCACTGGGTCGCATCTACATCGACATGAAGAACCAGCTCCCTGCTGCTATTTCCACTCTATTCCACGCCGCACAGATTGATCCTGCTTTATGGGAGGCCTGGTATGAACTGGGACGCGCTCATATGAAGGAAAAAGAATGGAACCATGCTTTAAGTGCCCTGCGTCGGGCGCAGCAAGTCAATGCCCATTCCGCCTCGATTTATAGCGCGATGGCAACCTGTTTTTTCAACTTAAAGAAGAAGTCGGATGCCCGGCAGATGGTCAGCGAGGCATTGAACCTCGATCCTAAAAATGCCGAAGCGATCCGTTTACAAAAACAACTCTAAAGGAGGGCAGCAATGCTCTGTCCGTTGTGTCATACACAAAATCGTGACAATGCCAAATTCTGCAAAGGCTGTGGACAGCTATTAGCGGTCGAAGTGGTGGCCGGCGCGCAGCTTGATGCGGGGGAGCAGCAGGAATCTACAGAACAGGCCCAGACACAGGGAACGCCACCGCCCTCCTCACATGCTGAGGATGCCGTCCAGTCCCAGGCCCCTACCCCGAATGAAGAGCCCGCGAAGGCGGCTACGACAACCTCTAATCAGGAGACGACAGTCCCTGAGCAGAAGCAAGAGTACGCGGAGAAGCATGCCTCGCAGGACGACAGCGAGGATGTCAGCCAGGCGCCGACGCAGATTTTGACGCCCCAGCAGATGCTGGCTTTTCATGCGCGCCGCTGGCAGCAAGAGAGCGAGCACCAGTCGGGGACAACCTATGACGACATCGCGGACGCCCCCACGCTTCTGATCAGGCCCGAGAAGGTCAATGGGCAGCCAGCCAGTGAGCAGCCAGCCCCACCTGATATCGCGGACATGCCGACGACCATCTATCAGCCTCAGGGCGCGCAGAATGAAGAGTCCAACGCCGCGAACGGGCAGGCCGTACAGGAGCCGGAGAACGGGTTGGATAGCTATGCCGCCGTACCGGTCGGTGAGGACCCGAAGGGATCCCAGAAACCAGCTGAATCCGAGGCTACGAATCAAAAAAGTGAACAGGCAGAACATGGAGAAGTTTCCACTCCGCAGGATGAGGCTTCTGCACTGCCTGCGAAGGAGGAAAACTTGGAGCCTACCAATAACGAAGGCGAATTGGAGCCGACCACCGAGCAGCAGCCCAATGAAACAGAGCAGCCGGCGGCGGGCAACGCGGAGAAGCTGCCGCTCTTAGAAGTAGGCAAGACCGTTGGTGGACGTTACGAGGTCATGCAGGTGCTGAGCGACGCAGAGAATGAGCACACCTATGAGGTCACCGATCGCCAGGGATATCAACATTGCTGGAACTGTGGCTCCGAGCAAAATGCTGAAGGGGACGAGTTCTGCATCGATTGTGGAGCGGAACTGCTCAATGCCTCGTATCTGCTGCACGAATATCCTGTGTCCGCCCAGCAGGGAGGCGAGGCCCAGGTGCTGCAGGGAGCGATAGTCAATACCTTTGTCGATCAGGGTGTCACATACGTGGTTGAGCAGCCACAGGCCTCCCAATCGGCCTTCCCCAATGGCGTACACCTGATTGCCGCCTCGGATTCCGACGCTGGAGCCGTCCGACGGAGTGAGCCGAACGAAGACAGCACCATGACCCTGGTTTTTGAGCGCGTCCACGAATCGATCTCTTCTCCTGCTGGCCTGTTTGTCGTGGCCGATGGCATGGGTGGACACGCCAATGGACAGGGCGCCAGCCGGGCGACGATTGCTCTGATTGCCGAGCGCGTGACCCGTGAACTGCTGCTGGCCCCCTTACAGGCAGAGAAAGCCGGGGAAGAGGCTGCTAAGGCCGATGACGAAAGCTATAAAGAGCTCCTGCGCGGAGCCATTGAAGACGCCAACACCACCCTCTGTCAGATCAACCAGAAAGAAAAATCCGACATGGGCTCAACCCTGACTGGTTTTATGATTATAGGGGATCATGCGTATATCTTCAACGTAGGCGATAGTCGTACGTATATGTTACGAGACGAAAAAATATATCAATTGACCAACGACCATTCACTGGTCGGGCAGCTGGTAGCAGGTGGCTTAATCGAGCCCGATGAGGTATATACCCATCCGCAGCGGAACCAGATTTTCCGGAGCATCGGCGATAAACAGAATGTTCAGGTAGATCTCTTCACGCAGCAGATCCATCCCGGTGACATACTCTTGAGTTGCTCGGACGGATTATGGGAGATGGTACGCGATCCACAGATCGCCGACATCCTCAATCACGCGCCAGATCCACAGGCCGCCTGCGCGCAATTGATAGAGGTCGCCAATACCAATGGCGGAGAGGACAATGTCAGCGCCGTCGTTGTTTTTGTACGCTAAGAGCTGTGTTATCGATCTCGTTGACCAGGGGACGCGAACGTGTGGGGAAAGCGCCCGCAAGGGGCGCACCTACGGCGGTCGTGGCGTCGTTGGCGATGAGATTTATGATATACTAGGGAGCCAGCCGAATGCGAAAGGAGCAGATGTAACATGCCCGGAGAGGTAACTCTGGCCCACCAATTAGGAAAAGATTATATGCCCGTTACTGGTGGCAGCCAGCTCGCATATCTGTTATTAGAAGCCAAGCCGACGGCTTTAATGGCGCAGGTACGTATGCCATTGAATTTCGCCCTGGTTATTGACCACTCAGGCTCGATGAAGGGCGCGAAATTAAGAAATGTGCGCGAAGCGGTAAAGATGGTTATTGACCGCCTTGAGCCCAGCGATTACATTTCGGTAGTCATCTTTGATGATACTGCGCAGGTGATCATTCCATCTATGCCTGCTAACGATAAGCCAGGCATGAAGGCCGCCATCGATCGGATTCAGGATGCTGGTGGTACCACGATGTCTCTAGGGATGATCCAGGGTCTGGGAGAACTGCGCCGCTGGAATATCCCGAACGCGGTGAACCGCATGATTCTGTTGACAGACGGTGTCACCTATGGCGATACTGATCGCTGTCGCCAGCTGGCACGGGATGCCGCCGCCTCTGGCATCTCGATCTACCCTCTCGGCATCGGCTCTGACTGGGATGAAGGCTTGCTGGACGACGTCGGGCAGTTGAGTGGTGGCCTGCCGGCCGAGTTCATCAAATCGCCCGCCGACGCCATGGCCATCTTCGAGCAGCAGGTCCAGAGCGCGGTAGCCGTCGCGGTCCGTAACGCTACCGTTACGCTACGCCTGCCAACCGGCGTCACCCCGCGCAAAGCGGTCAAGGTCCTGCCGCTGATTCGCGACGTGGATGCATCCTCGCTGTCGGACCGCCAGGTGGTGATCAATCTGGGTGATCTTGAAAAGGATACCCCGCAATCGGTCCTGATCGAGCTGATGATCGATCCACGCCCGGCTGGGCTCTTCCGTATCGCCCAGGCTGAACTGAGCTATGATGTACCTGTGGTTGGATTGACCGGTGAGAAGATTCGCGAGGATATCAAGGTGACCTTTAGCAGTGATCCCAACCAGACCTCGCAGGTCAATGCCCTGGTGATGAACTTCGCCGAAAAATCCAATGCCCAGCGCCTGGTGACCCGCATTCTCGACGAATACAAGCGCACCGGTAAAGCGACCACCAAAATCGCGCCCAACGTTACTCGTGTACTGGACGCGGAAACGCTCTCGGCGATTGAGCAGATCAATCAAGGACAACAGATTTCCCAGGAACAGGTAAAATCTATCGGAAATAAGACGCGTAAGCTTACACAGCGATTAGACGATCTACTTCCGTAATATAATAGAAAAACCTACTCCTTTTTCGCGTGCCGCTCCAGGCGGCACAAGAAGGAAACCCGAGTAGTTACAAAATAAAAGGCAGAGGAAGGAAAATTCTTATGTCGGTACGATGTTCTTTAGGCCACGAAAATCCAGACGGGTCGGCATTCTGCGATGAATGCGGCGAGCCGCTAAATACCGCAGCCGATTCGAGTGCCGCCCCGGCTCCTCAGGCTCAGGCCCCGGCTGCGCCAGCCGCTCCCGCCCCCGCGGGCACTGCTGGAACCCAGACCTGCCCCTCCTGTGGAGCGGAGAATCCTGTCGGTGAGGCATTTTGTTCCAACTGTGGTGTGAGCCTGTTGGGCGCGCCCGCCCCGGTCGCGGCGGCACAGCCAGCCGCTCAGGCCGCGCCAGAACCGGCTGCCGCCCCTCAGCAACCTGATCAGCAGCAGCAGGCCTCCGCGGCCCCTGCCGGTGCTCCGGCAGCCTTGCAGGCCAGATTGATCGTTGAGGCGGACAACCAGGAATTCGACCTCGGTGGCAAAGATGTCATCACCATTGGACGTGAAGATCCCGTCAGCAACATCTATCCGGATGTCGATCTGACCGCTAATGGTGGTGAAGAGGGCGGCGTCTCCCGTCTGCATGCGCGCATCTTTGTTGAGAATGGCCAATATATGCTAGAGGATGAGAACAGCACAAACTTCACATTCCTCAATCGGCAGCGCCTGGCCGGCAAGACGCCCACGCCGCTGAACGACAACGACGAGATCCGTCTCGGTCGTGTCCTCTTACGGTTCAAAACCCCGTAAGAAAAAATGACATCATTGAGGACTTTTCTGTTAGCATAGTATGGAGAGGCCGGCACAGACTTTTCTGCTCGCCTGGCCTCTCTGCTGGTTTCACGCCTACGTTTCATTGGTTGGAAGGGACGCGACGGACTTCACAGCCAGGTAACATTCTGCGAAAAGTCCAACAGTAAATCCTGCCATCAGAATTGACAGTCTGCTCGATACTCGCTATAATCTACGGGATATCTTGAGTGGAGGCTAAGAAAGGGTCTTATGAAACGCACCTGGCAACCAAAACGCATTCCGCGTAAACGCGAACACGGTTTTATGAAACGTATGTCCACCCGCAATGGACGTCGTGTGCTCAAAGCTCGCCGCGCCAAAGGGCGCTGGAGCTTGACTGTTTAAATTCGAACAGACATTATTGTGGCACTCAACCGTGCGTTCCGCTTACGTAAGAATAGTGATTTCCAGCGAGTAAGGCAGCAGGGAGGCAGTACAGCGTCCCGGCTGCTTATCCTCGCGTGGAAGCCCAATGATCAAGCTACATTGCGCGTTGGTTTTGTAGTAAGTAAACGCATTTCAAAACGCGCAGTACAGCGAAATTATATTAAACGGCTACTAGCAGAGGCGGTTCGCCCCCTTTTAGCGGATATTCCTCCCGGTTGGGATATCGTTTTTAGCGCAAGGAATCAGATCGTTGGTGTACGCTTACCTGTGTTGATACAGGATGTATCTACATTGTTACGTAGAGCGCGACTTCTGGAAGGCTCCCCCCACCCGGTGGAGACGAAAGAGTTGAATACACGCAAGGGTTTTTAATGTGAAATATATCGCACTTTTCTTGATTCGTGTCTATCAGCGCACGCTGTCGGTGGTCCTGCCCTCATCGTGTCGGTTTACCCCTTCATGTTCCCAGTACGGATATGAGGCTATTCAACGTTTTGGCTTTTTCCGTGGCGGCTGGATGACTGTTAAACGTATTGGCCGATGCCAACCATTTTATCACGGTGACCTCTATGATCCGGTTCCAGAACGTCTGGGTAACTAGGTCAAGGAAGGCAGGAGAGTTCTTGTGGGCGAGATAGGTAATCTCTTTAATATCATTTTTACGTTCCCCATTTTTAATGGTCTAATACTTCTCTATAACCTGTTCGGTGATTTTGGTCTCTCAATTGTGGTGCTGACGCTGATCATTAAGTTGGTCCTCTTCCCATTGACGTTGCAGCAGCTTAAATCTACCAAAGCCACCCAGGCGTTGCAGCCGCAGGTGCAAGAGCTTCGCAAAAAGCATGCGAACGATCAGCAGGCGCAGATGGCGGCCATACAGACATTGTACAAAGAGTATGGTGTCAACCCGGTGGCCGGTTGTTTGCCCCTGTTAGTGCAAATGCCAATACTGTATGGGTTGTATTATGCTTTGAGCGCTGGTGTACGTACAGATAAGCTGTACGACATTAACGCGCACCTGTATCCATTTGTTCCTCATTTCACCACGATGCCGAGGCTGACCTTAGACTGGTTCGCCTGGCTTTCATTTTTGAATCCCATCTTGCATGTCAACTGGAGCTGGACGATCCCCCTATCACATCCTGACCCATCGCACGTCCTGCCGATCCTGGCCGGCCTGGCAACGTTTGTCTCGCTGCGTATGGCGCAGCCGAAGACCGCGCCTGTCACGACCAACAACGGCAAGCCGGCGGCCGCGGACGCCACCCAGCAGTCGATGAAGATGATGCAATATATCATGCCTTTCTTCACCGTCTTCATCGGTTGGACTTTTCCTGCTGGCCTGGCCCTGTACTGGACCGTTTCGTCGATCTTCCAGGCGGTACAGCAATACTTTGTTACCGGCTGGGGTGCGCTACTGACGGCACCGAGCATGAAAAAAGAGGTCGCGCCAGCGAGCACTGCTAGTAGCGTGGCGCCCAAAGATGATAGAATAAGCAGCACACCATCGTCTCGTACCCAGAAGCCAACGGTGGTTGAGAGCAAGAATGATGGTGTTGGCAAGAGCGACAGCAACGCAATTTCGCAGTTGCGCACGACCACTCCCAAAACAAACGGTAGCGGTCCTTCCCAGTATACACGTCGACCACGTGGGGGAAGTGCGTCGGCCCGTAGACGTAGCGGTTCGCAAAAGGCCCGCTAGTCCGCGTTCGCAATATGCTAAATTTCGATCACCCTGTCCTGCCACAGGGTGATCGTGGTCATAGATAAATTTTACAGGGAGGCACGGAAACAGTGGAAAGCATAGAGGCTAGTGGCAAAAGTGTTGATGAGGCGATCGTGCAGGCGCTAACACGCCTGGGCAAGCGCCGTGATGAGGTGGACATCGCTGTTCTACAGGAGCCCAGCCGGGGGGCCTTCGGTCTGGGGAGCAAAGATGCCCGCATACGCGTGACTGTTCGCCCGGGGGCAACCAGTTCTGGCAACGCAGGTGCTATTATCACCCCTGAAATGGCTGATGCTATCCTGGGCTCGGGCGATGTCGAAATTCCTCTCCCCGAGGAAGAAGAGGAGCTCTATGAGGACGAGGAAGAAGAGTTCCTGGAAGAAGAAGAGGAAGAAGAGGAAGATGAGTACGAATATGAGGACGAGGGAGAATTAGAAGACGAAGACGATGAGCCTGTGCCTTTCATTGCTTCCTCTGAACCGTCTTTGCAGCCGCTGGTTGAGCAGGCCGCTGCCGCTGGCGCTGGTGATACTGTGCAGGATGTGGAGCATCCTTCCCGTGAGGATGTAGAGATTACGGTTGATGTCTTGCAGCATATTTTGCGTTACATGAATATTCATGCAACGGTGCAGGTACGCTCAACCAGTCCTCTGACCCTGAATATTCGTGGCATCAATGAGAACCTGGGCCTGCTGATCGGGCGCCGTGGCGAGACTCTGGCCGCCCTGCAGTTACTGGTTAACCTGATTGTCAGTCACCGCACCAAGCATCGCATGCGTATCATCGTCGATGCCGAAAACTATCGCGAGCGCCGCGAAGAGAATCTGCGCTCCCTGGCTCTGCGTGTAGCACAGCAAGTGCGCAATTATCGCCGCTCAATCGCTCTGGAAGCCATGCCTCCGCATGAGCGCCGCATCGTACATATCGCTTTGTCTGATAGTAAGGACATCAGTACGGAGAGTATTGGGGAGGGCGAAGAGCGCAGGGTGGTAATTTCATTGAAGCGACCAGCACGCTAGCTCGTCACCATATTTGTATTCAGTGGTAGAAATAGCGCCCGTGGCGCCCATGCATTTTACAAGTTGTTTCCAAAAAGGGGCATGCCGCCCTTTTTTGGAAATAATTTGTAAAAGAGGATAATTATTTGTGTCTCGACAACCCGATTTTTTAACGCTCGGTCATGTTACCCGTGATATGCAGGATGATGGTTCTTTTGTACTTGGCGGAACCGTGACTTTTGCCGCCCAGACCGCCTATCACCTGGGATTGGACACAGCGATCGTGACATGCGCGGACCCCGAGGTGGCTCAACTCTTATCAACAACATTGCCAGGGGTCGCTCTGCACGTCTCCTCTTCTCCCCAGACGACCACATTCGCCAATCGCTATCACGAAGGTTTTCGGACCCAGTACCTCTATGCGCGAGGCGCTGATATTACCGAGACCGACATTCCTCTCGACTGGCGCAATAGCGCTGGCATCGTTCTCTTTGGACCTCTTACCCAGGAACTGCGGCCCGAGATGGTGACCCACTTTCCCCGCCGTCCAGGTATGTTGCTGGCCGCGACACCACAGGGCTGGCTGAGGCGCTGGGACGCCGATGGGCGTGTCTGGCCTACCCCCTGGCGGGACGCGGAAAAGGTCCTGCCCTTCCTGGACGTTTTAATCCTCAGCCATGATGATCTGCTGCCCTTTGCCTCCGGTGATCGCGGTGAGGCCGATCGGCTACTGGCCCATTGGAGCATGTTCGTTCCCTTGCTGGTCGCTACCGATGGCCGCCACGGAGCCACCCTGTTTCAGAAGGGACGGCCCAGTCGCTTTCCCGCCTACAGCGCCCACGAAGTCGATCCTACAGGTGCTGGAGACGTGTTTGCCGCCGCCTTCCTGACGCATCTCTACCGCCATCGTGATCCCGCGCAGGCCGTCGATTTTGCCAACTGTGTGGCCGCTTTCTCCATCGAACAAACCGGCATCAGCGGTATCCCCACCCTCGCCCAGGTCGAACAACGCCGCCGCATCTCATAGGTTCGGACCTCGCGTCCGATTATTTTATTCGGACGCGAGGTCCGCACATAATCGGACGCGAGGTCCGAACCTATGGCTTGCTGAGATTATTATACTTATAATAGCATTGGCGATACACGCCTGGCATCTTCAAATGGCATATTTCGTTGTTGATGGTTGGGGGTCGTGTGCAAGCAAACATGCCAGGAGGATATGCTTTCTATGCTGAACCATACTATCTCTCACCAATTTACCGGGAAGATCTGGCTTTATGCTCTTGTCTTGAATCTTGCGATGGCCCTGCTTTCCTCATCTGGTGCCGCTATGCATGTTGGTGCCAGAGGGATAATTCGCCATGCCGCCATCGTCTCTCCCCACTATCGCTACCTGGGCCGACCATATGATTCGCTGTTCTCTAAATGCCAGATAAGTCAGTCTGATAAGCATTGCTATGGTGTTGACCAGATACGCAATGCCTATAGTATCGCTCCATTACTGGCACAGGGCTATACCGGTAAGGGACGCAGCATCGTGATCATAGATGCCTACCAGGCGCCGCACCTGCGCGATGATGTTGCCGATTTCGATGCTCGCTTTGGCCTGCCGCCGATAAACTTGAATATCGTTGTACCCGATAAGCTGCCAGCCTGGGACAAGCAAGATGACACGCAGCAGACCTGGTCCGCCGAAATCTCGCTGGACGTTGAGTGGGCCCATGCGATCGCCCCGGATGCCTCGATTACCCTGGTTGAGTCGAAAAGTGAGAACGATCCAGACCTGATTCGCGCCTTGAATTATACCATTGATCATGATTTAGGCGATATTATTTCTATGAGCTTTGGCGAGAGCGAGGCCTGCGCGACAGCGGACGTCTTAAAGAACTGGCATAAAGCCTTTGAAGCGGCAACCAGGCTCGGCATGACATTGCTGGCGGCCTCAGGGGATAATGGACCCGGTGAGCAGACCTGCGATAACGAGTCGTGGAATAAGGCCGCGTCGATCCCGGTCTCTGATCCGCTGGTGACCGGTGTAGGTGGTACCACCCTGGAGGCTGATCTTGTAACGGGCGAATATCAGAGTGAAACGGTCTGGCGCGATCCCGGCAGCCAGTCAGCCAGCGGAGGTGGCTTCAGCGATATCTACAAGAAGCCTTCCTATCAAGATCATATCGTGGGTATCGCGGATAAGCGAGGGACGCCCGACGTGGCCTATAATAGTTCAACCAGCCGTGGCGTGGTCGTCGTCTGGTCTGATGGTGAGCATGGTCCTGGTAGTCTGTATAGCTTTGGTGGTACCAGTTCTGGAACTCCTCAATGGGCGGGCATCGTGGCGCTGGCGGACCAGTATGCCAATCAGCGGTTGGGCTTTATCAATCCGCTGCTATATCAGATTGGAAAGAAGTCCGACTGGTATCGGAGCGCGTTCCATGATATCGTTAGTGGGAATAACGGCGTTAGCCTGTCGGCTACTGACGACACTATCGTCACGCTGGATGGATATAAGGCTGGTCCTGGATGGGATGCCGCCACTGGCTGGGGAACCCCCATCGCCTCACAGCTGGTTCCTCTGATGGCCACGCTGGTCACAACCCATCAAATCACATCCTAGCCTCGTGAACTTGTTCTGCTTTATTGTGATCCCCAAAAAAATCTGATATAGTGGACTGGTAAAAGTTATTTTCTGCGCTTAAAGCAGCCAGGTCCATTGAAACGTACTGGATGGAGTATTTGGGAATGACAACGAACGACAATGGCGTCTCACAACTGAAGCGAACCCCTCTTTATGAGCGACATCGCGCCCTGGGGGCGCGCCTGGTCGAGTTCGGTGGCTGGGAGATGCCGGTACAGTATAGCAGTATCCTGGAAGAACACCAGGCGGTTCGTACGCGAGCGGGACTCTTTGATGTTAGCCATATGGGCGAGTTTAAGGTAGAGGGACAGGATGCGCTCCCCTTTTTGCAGCATCTTGTACCAAACGATGTCTCGCGCCTGGCGATTCAGCAGGCTCTCTATACACAGTTATGTTTGCCCGACGGCAATGTCATAGATGATCTGCTCATCTACCACCTGGCGGAAGATCACTACATGCTGGTCGTTAACGCGGCCAACATCGACAAAGATTTCACCTGGGTGCAGCAGCAGGCAAAACAGTTCCAGCACGTTTCACTGTCTAATCAATCGGATACCACCGCGCTGATCGCGTTGCAGGGGCCGCTGGCTCTCGATATTTTGCAACCATTGACCGCCGTGGATCTGAAAGATATGCGCTATTATCGTTTTGTCCCGGGCGAGGTCGCGGGCATCCACTGCTTGATCTCACGTACTGGCTACACAGGCGAGGATGGTTTTGAGCTCTACTGCTCCTCGGCTGATGCGGTCGGATTATGGGATAGCCTGCTGGCAGCCGGCCAGCCCAAAGGACTGCTCCCGGCGGGCCTGGGTGCGCGCGACACCCTGCGCCTGGAGGCGGGCCTGTGCCTGTATGGACATGAACTGGATGAGCAGACCAATCCGCTGGAGGCTCGCCTGGGCTGGACCGTCAAACTGGCCAAGGGAGCATTTATCGGGAGCGAAGCCCTGCAGAAGGTCAAAGAGCAGGGTCCGAAACGCTTGCTGGTCGGCGTCCAATTATTGGAGCGAGGTGTTCCACGCGGTGGGTATCCCCTCTATGCCGGCGAACAGCAGATTGGCAGCCTCACCAGTGGCGCCCCCGGTCCAACCGTCCAGAAGAACATCGGTATGGGATATGTCGATGCGGCGCATGCCGAGCCTGGAACCTCTATTTTTGTAGAGATCCGAGGCAAGCGTATTCCTGCTCAGATTGTAGCATTGCCCTTCTATAAGCGAAAATAAAAGTTATATATCCGGGTGGTTGCTACACCACCCAGCTATTCAAGCACTAACCGTCCTGAGAAAGGGAGAAACGAACGATGGCTAGCCTGAATCATCCTGCTAATCTAAAGTATAGTAAAACTGATGAATGGATACGTGTGGAGGGCGACGAGGCCGTAATCGGCATCACCGATTACGCCCAGGACCAGCTTGGCGATATCGTCTATATCGAGCTACCCTGGGAGAGCGGCCAGAGCATGGCTGTGGAAGAGAAATTCGGCGATATCGAATCGGTTAAAGCCACCTCTGAACTGGTCTTACCCGTGAGTGGTGAAGTCGTCAGCGCCAACGAAGAGCTCAAAGACCATCCCGAGAACATTAACGATTACCCCTACGAGCAGGGTTGGATGTTAAGAATCAAGCTCTCTGACCCCTCCCAGGTTGACGCTTTGATGAATGTAGATCAATATCTGCAATATTTACAGGGCCGCTAATCATACGGGAAAGCGCCCGCAAGGGGCGCACCTACGATCCATGGAAACTTTGTCTATAGAAGGGGCAGGGACGCGTGCGTCCCTGCCCCTTCTATAGACAAAGTTTCCATGACATTCCTATATCTCTATAGGATTTTGGATATATGGCGTAGCTATGCGATATAATAATAGCAACCATTGAAAGAACACAATGTGCATACAAATGTGCTGCGTTCTCTGGTCTAGCGATGTATATATAGCGATGCCGTACGTGGATATGCCAATCCACTCGCTTGTGCTGTCTTCCTCTGATATTCAGTCAACAGATTTGCCGCAAGAGGTACTCAAAAAATCCATCGTAGTAACAGAATGCGAGGCACTGTATTTAGCATGCAATTCTGGTTATATCGTAGTGGCTCCCCTTGCGCGTCATGAAAGAAGCAGCCGAGTCCGGGGAGCTTCGAGACCCAAGGGAGAGTTCACTGAATGAGCTATGTGCCAAATACGCAAGAAGAGCAGCAGGCTATGCTGGAGCGCCTGGGCCTTTCTTCGCTAGAAGATTTGTTGACGCCCGTGCCCGCTGAGGTTCGCCTGGGCGACGCGCTCGATTTGCCGCCCGCGTTACCTGAGCCGGATCTGAAGCGTCTGATGAGTCGGATGGCGGCCAAAAATAAAAGCCTGGAGACAACCATCTCTTTTCTCGGTGCCGGTACCTATGATCGTGCCATCCCCAGTGTTGTTCCCCATTTGCAGAACCGTTCGGAATTCGTGACCTCTTACACCCCCTATCAGCCGGAAGTGAGCCAGGGTATGTTGCAGGCCATCTATGAATTTCAGACCATGGTGTGTCAGATCACAGGACTGGATATCGCCAATGCCTCGCTGTATGATGGTTCGACGGCGCTGGTCGAGGCATCTTTGATGGCGTTGGGTCCGGGGGGTCGTGGCGAGATTGTCATCTCGGCCGGTGTGGATCCCCAGTATCGGCAGGTGCTGCATACCTACGCTTTTGCTCGTGGCTTTAGCGTGAAAGAGATCGGCCTGGAAAATGGTGTGACCTCCCTGACGGACCTGAAGGCGGCGGTCGATAAAAATACGGCCGCGGTAATCGTGCAGCAGCCCAATTTCTTTGGCCGCGTCGAAGATATGCGCGCCATTGAACCGATCGCGCACCAGGGGAAAACGCTGTTTGTGTCGGTGATTACTGAGCCGGCCTCACTGGGTGTGCTGGCCCCTCCAGGAGACTATAACGCCGATATCGCCGTGGGTGAGATGATGAGCCTGGGCAATAACATGAGCTATGGCGCCCCAGCTCTCGGCTTTATGGCCGCCCGGCAGAAGTTTATGCGTCTCCTTCCCGGCCGCCTGGTTGGACAGACTATCGAGGAGGGCGAGCAAAAGCAGACCGGTTATGTCCTGACGCTGCAGACGCGTGAGCAGCACATCCGGCGTGAGCGCGCCACCTCCAATATCTGCACCAACCAATCCCTGCTGGCCGTCGGCGCCACTATCTTCCTGGCCGCCATCGGCAAGCAAGGCTTCCAGGAGCTAGGTCAACTCTGTCTACAGAAGGCTCACTACGCCTTCCGCCAGATCACCGCCATCCCAGGCTTTGAAGCCGCCTTCAACGGTCCTTTCTTTGATGAATTCGTGATCAAGTGTCCCGTCTCTACCAGCCGCATGGAGCAATTGTTTGAGCAGGCGGGCATTATCGGCGGTTATCCACTGGCTGAAAGCTATCCCGGCATGGACAACCATATGCTCTTCTGTGTGACAGAGACGCGTACAAAAGAAGATATCGATACCCTGGTCAGCGTGTTGAAAGAGGTGCAGGCATGAGTGTAGAGACATTAATTTTTGAAAAAGGCGCTCCCGGCAGGCGTGCCGCGACCATGCCGAGCATGGATGTGCCGGTGGAAGCATTGGATAGCATGATCCCTTCTTCATTGCTACGCGAGGAGCCAGCGCCTTTGCCAGAGGTCAGCGAGATCGAGGTGGTGCGTCACTACACCCATCTCTCGCAGCGCAACTTCGGGGTCGATACCGGTTTCTATCCGCTTGGCTCCTGCACCATGAAGTACAATCCCAAGTTGAACGAAGATATGGCCGCGCTGCCTGGCTTCGCGCATATCCATCCCTTGCAGCCCGCAAAGACGGTGCAGGGAGCGATCCAGCTCATGTATGAGCTTGAGCGCTACCTGGCGGAGATCTCCAGCATGGCGCGCGTCACCCTGCAGCCATCGGCGGGTGCTCATGGTGAGCTAACCGGATTAATGCTGATCAAGGCCTATCATCAGAGCAAGGGTCAAGGGCACCGCAACCTGGTGCTGATCCCCGATAACGCCCATGGCACCAATCCGGCCAGCGCCACGCTGGCGAATTATAAGGCGGTCGAAGTCAAAAGTGATGATCGCACCGGTGGCATCGACATGGAGCACCTGAAGACCCTGCTGGATGCGCATGGCAATGAGGTGGCGGCCATCATGCTGACCAATCCGAACACACTGGGCCTGTTTGACGCCAATATCGCGCAGATCGGTCGCATGATCCACGATGTTGGTGGGCAGCTCTACTATGATGGCGCCAATGCCAACGCCGTGCTCGGTATCACGCGTCCTGGCGATATGGGTTTTGACGTGGTCCACTTTAACCTGCACAAGACCTGTAGCACGCCACACGGCGGTGGTGGACCTGGAGCGGGTCCGATCGGTGTCAAAGCGCACCTGGTGCCATTCCTACCTGGCCCCCTGCCCGCCAAGAACGCGGACGGCTACTACTGGGAGGAAGCTGGCCCACAATCTATCGGCAAAGTGCGCGCCAACCTGGGCAACTTTGGCGTGTTGGTACGCGCCTACACCTATATTCGCTTCAATGGGCCCGATGGCCTGCGCCATGTCTCTGAGAGCGCTATCCTTAACGCCAACTATCTGCGTCAGGAGCTCTCCTCGGATTATGAGACCGCCTATCCGCTGATCTGCCAGCATGAATTTGTGGCTACCGCGCGCAAGCTGAAGGAAGAGCATGGGGTCACCGCGACCGACATCGCCAAGCGCCTGCTGGATTATGGCATGTACGCTCCGACCATCTACTTCCCTTTAATCGTGCCTGAGGCCATGATGATCGAGCCTACCGAGACCGAAACGAAGGAATCGCTGGACTACTTCATAAGCGTCATGCGCCAGATCGCTGAAGAGGCTCGCACCAATCCCGAACTGGTCAAGACGGCTCCCCATACAACCGTTATTGGTCGTCTCGACCAGGCCCTGGCCGCCCGCAAGCCCAACCTTCGCTGGCAACCGGGTCAGGAGGTAACTCATTAAAATAAATGGGGAGGCTCATGAGCCTCCCCATTTATTTTAATGAGACTTTTTTGTGAGCGCCTGCGGCTCGACTAATTGTGAACGCGTTGAGAAGGGGAAAGATGCCTGGCAACTATGTCGATGAGCACATCCACGTCAAAGGGCTTCTCCAAAAAATCATCGGCCCCACCTGCGTCGGCTACCTTACTAGCATCGGAATGTGCTGAAAGCATAATAACGGGAATATGCCTGGTTGCCTTATCGCTCTTCAGTTTTCTACAAATCTCGCGACCATCGTCACCTGATAAAAGCACATCCAGTAAAATAAGGTCGGGCAGATCGTCGGCGATATTTTGTAAGTCATCCTTATTGGTTGCGGTACGCACAACGTATCCTTCGCCCTCCAGTACTATTTGTACGACCTCGACTATTCCCTCGTCATCATCAACAACCAGGATGTGATGTCCCATGTGTCTGTCTGCCTTTCAAAACGTGGTAAAACGTCTTGATGCTACCAGGCCCGCTCTTGATCGGCTGCGACAGCCTCTTTTGACACATTTTACCACTTTGTTGTTCATCGATTGCTAGAACTGTTGTCAGCCCTGTTAAAAATTCTCAAGCTTTGATTGTACACGAATGGTTGTGATGGAGGAGTAAGAAAAGTGTTACCTGGTACTTTCAATCCTCTCCATATCATTCTATCATCATTTCAATCGTGTAGAACCTCAGCTTTAAGACCCGGACTACCTGGCTGGAACGTCTCCAAACGTTCACTATGCCTTGCTGAACCCGGGCAAGTTGTCAGATAGAAATTATTAGTTTGCCCTCCTGGTTTGGGATGCACGGGCCGCGCTCAAAGAGCACCAGATAGATAAAAACGCAATGGTTCCCTAATAAAGAACCGGTCTCTGAAGGGTTTTGTGGCACCCTCTGTTCTCCTGGTTTTTGATTGAGAGTAAGAATCAGATACTCAAGTATATCATATAGTAGATAGTGGCATTTCAGATAGTAGTTTTGGCTCTCCCTATTGGTTCTCGTTGCTAAGAGGCATTGGCGGCTTTATCCCAGGGTAACTGTTGCCAGCGATTCAGCTGGGCAAAACCAAAGCCGGCAGCGGTGAGGGTGCCCTTAAAGCCAGCTGGCACCATCTCAAAATGCGTAGCCAGATTACGAGGGAAGATGCCCAGATCGAAGACCCATGGATCGCCCGCCGTCTCGACAATGGCCCGCCAGACCTGGTTTTCCTGCCACTCATTGGTAAAATATGCTCCCACCTCGTTAAACTCGCGGGCCAGTATCTGCAAAATACTCCAGATGCTCGCGCCGGCCTCTTGCGTATAAGGCGCAGGAATATCTTCCTGCAACTGTTCGCTATCGACCAGAAAGTTCAAACCGAGCCAGGAGGGTAGCTCCTCCAGACTGGGGACGGCTGGTTGCGTATAGAGCGAAACCTCTATACCCGCGCACTCAAGCGTAGGTGCATCGGGTGGTGCCAGGCGCAGGGGCGCGGCATAAATATCGCCAAAGGCATCATTGTCGTTGCCTGGCCAGGTAATTTCCGTGACCCATGACAACACCTGCTGATCGTTGCAGCCCAGGAGTTGCAGCGTATGCTGAAATCGCCGCAACACCTCGGGAAAGGTTGCCTGGGTACAGGAGGCAAAAGTTTGTATCTGTGCTTGTGACATATTCTTTCTCTTCTTTACAAATCTTCTAGCTCGCCTTTGGGATCACGCATCATCAGTTCCAGTACGGCTTTTCGTGGGTCCAGGCCCTCAAAGAGTATCTGGCTTAAGAGTCTGGCGATCGGCATCTCTACATTGTAGCGATCCGCCATCCGTAACGCGGCCCGGGTGGTTGAGACCCCTTCCGCCACGCTATGGGTGGATTTGAGGATATCGGCCAGCTTCTCTCCACCGGCCAGCCTCCGACCGAGCTGCTGATTGCGGCTCAAAGGACTGGCGCAGGTCCCCACCAGGTCACCCATACCCGCCAGGCCCGCGAAGGTCAAAGGATTCGCACCGGCCGCGACCCCCAGGCGCGAGATCTCCGCCAGCCCGCGTGTAATGATAGCCGCCTTCGCGTTTTCTCCATAGCCCAGGCCATCGTTGAAACCGGCGCCGATAGCGATAATATTTTTAAGCGCGCCACCCAACTCCACCCCAATCACATCGTTGGATGTATACACGCGGAAGGTATTGAAATTGATAATGTCCTGGGCTGCCCTGGCAACGTCCGCGTTATAGGCCGCGACCACGGCGGCCGTCGGCTTGCCTTCAGCCACCTCGCGCGATAGATTGGGACCGCTGAGGGCCGCGATCCGTTGTTGCGCATCTGGTATCTCTTCCGCGATTACCTCGGTCATGCGCTGCAGGCTGTTAATCTCAATGCCCTTACTGGCGTTCACCAGCAACGTCTGGCGTGAGAGATGAGGAGTCAGCAGCCGCAGATTTTCGCGCAATTTTTGTGAAGGGGTTACCAGTAGCAGCATATCCTTCTGCTGTACCGCCTCCGCGCTATCTGAGGTAACACGTACGGCCTCGGGAAAATGTATGCCTGGGAGAAACACACTGTTCTCTCTGGCATGCTGCATTTCAAGGGCCCGCTCCGGCCGGTGGTCCCAGATGGTGGCGGCGATGCCTTTGCGTGCCAGCAAGATCGCCAGTGTCGTGCCCCAGGCACCACTGCCAATGACACCAACAGATACCATCACAAAATCTCCTCTATCGATATGTACCGATACCATATGAGGTATCACCTGTACGAGTGTAGCGTACTACATAGGTGCAACCGGCTACTTTATATTACCAGCAGGTTGAACAAGGCCATTGTAACATAGTTAAGGATATCCCGGCTTGACAAACGGGCAAAAATAGTTAGACTTAGGATATAGTTTGCTTGTCAACTATATTTTTTTTTACGATATTGTGTAGAAGCCAGCATAGATGCCGGTTTCTAATGAAGAGGTACGTGTCGGAATGACTCAAGTTGTGGACTTCTTTTTTTCTCCCTATGCTTCCGCGCACACGCGACGTTTCAAGGCCGCGGTCGAAGATGGACTGGCGCATTTAAGCCAGATCCAACCGCTTGATCCCAGGCCCGGACAGGACGTTACGCTCTCCTTGTTTGTCAATGTGGACCGGCCCATTGAGCGGGTTGCCATATATTACACGACAGATGGTAGTGAGCCGGTTGGTGAAAGAGGTAGTGCCGAGCGAGGCACGGTTATTTTTGCCGAACCGACGGATCGGCAGCAGTATAACGCCGATTGCGGTCAGATAGCGCGTATCTGGCAGGCGGTGATACCTGCTCAGGAAGATGGGATCCTGGTGCGCTATCGTGCCGATGGTTGGAGCCTGAGTGATCCCTGTCTGCACTGGTATGCCGATCGGGTGGACCCTGTAACCATGCCGCAGAAAAAGGGACGTTGCTTCGCCTATCATGTTGATCGCTGGGAAGCGCCCGCGTGGTGGCATGAGGCCGTCGTCTACCAGATATTTGTTGACCGCTTTAGTGCGGCCCATGATGAGCCACCTCTACACAGCGAAGAGACGCGCGGCATCACAGACTTCTTTGGCGGCACTCTGCGTGGCATTCTCGAAAAGCTAGACTATATTCAAGCGCTGGGCGTCAACTGCCTGTGGCTCTCTCCTTTATTTGAGAGTCCCACCCATCATGGATATAATCCATCAGACTACCACCATGTCGCCAGGCGATATGGAACCGATGAGATGCTGCGGCGCTTAATTCAAGAGGCTCACCAGCGCGGTATGCGCGTCTTATTGGATTTTGTGGCCAATCATACCTCCGACGAGCACTTCGCTTTTGTCGATGCTCTCAGCAATCCAGATAGTTCCTATGCCAGCTGGTACGACTTTACAGATGAGCTACCGCATGCGTATCGCAGCTATGCCATGGTGCAGAGCATGCCTGAGCTGAGCACGGATGAGCCCGGTGTGCGTGAATACCTCAATGGAGCCGCCCTCTACTGGCTGGAGCATTATGGCGCGGATGGACTGCGGCTGGATTATGTCCCTGGTCCCTCACACGCTTTCTGGACCTCATTTCAGCAGGCCGTCAAAACGGCGCATCCCGACGCGCTGACCATTGGCGAGATCACCTCACCGATGTCCGAGATCGTCGATTACGCTGGTCGCATGGACGGCTTTATGGACTTCCCACTTTCCGCTATGCTACGGCGCACCTTTGCGCTGCGTGAGCACACCCTGCAAGAGCTCTTGAGCTTCCTGGATGCCCATAGCCAGCAGATTCCTCCAAGTATGAGCAAGGCGGTCGTCGTCGATAACCATGATATGCATCGCTTCCTCTGGTTGGCGGATGGACAGCGCGATCGCCTGAAGCTGGCCACGGCGTTCCAGATGACGCTCGAAGGAACGCCCATCATCTATTATGGTACTGAAGTCGGCCTGTCACAGAGCGATGACGCGCATAAAGAGAACGCCTATTGTCGCGCTCCCATGATCTGGGGCGAGCAACAGGACTATGATATGCTGGCCTACTATCGCCGCCTGGTCGCGCTACGCCATCAGTACCGGGTTCTGCAAAACGGAAAGCGGCGAAAAATTGTTGTTGAATCCGATGTTGATTCAGCACAAGTTGGTGCGTATATACGGTATAATAATGAAGATTATGTGCTGGTTGTTTTGAACAATAGCGAGCAAACGGCACATGTAAGCGTTCAATTGGATAATGTACTCAACGATGGTAGGCCGCTGCCCGCGCATCTATGTGCGATGCTTGCAAGGCCAGAAATGGAGGCCGTGCTCCCAATCCATGCAGGCCGGCTCGAAATCAGCCTGCCTCCATTGAGTGCTGAGATATGCGTATCTCAAAAATAGTTTTTGTTTAGAAAATTTACCACTAAATAGTTGACAATTAAACTGTTTGTCGGTATACTTTTCAATAGAAATTACCAGATCTTCCCTGGGGAAATGGGAAAGGTGATATTCATGGGTCCAGTTAGCAAGGGTGCTGGCATCGAACTCGAAATCTATCAGTTGTTGTCCAAAACGTTCATTTTGCTAGATGATAGCGATAATCGTTTCTTCGCCGACTATGGATTGAGTACCAGGCAGTATTGGGCATTACAGCATTTAGATGAAGTGCATGGTCGTTCGATGGTTGATTTAAGTCGGTTGCTGATAACCGACAAGAGCAATGTCACAGGAATTGTAGATCGCTTGCAACATCTTAATCTAGTCAGGCGAGTTCCAAGTGTACAAGACCGTCGGGTGACCCTGATCACGCTAACAGCGGAGGGAAGCCGTTTACGTGAGAAGATCGACACGCAACATACCTTACGCATTCGTGAGTTGATGAGCGTGCTGGATATTTCTAAACAAAAGATACTCTTTGAGTGTCTAACATCGGTAAGTCAGAGCATTGAAAATGAGTTGCACCAGGTCGATACTGGTCAATAGGGATAACTGTTCGTATTCTTTGAGCTCTGGTACAGCAGCGTTGCGGTAATAACTGAGACGTTGGCCCGTGGGTTGGCATGCCATCGATAGATTGGCTCACTTCACGGTCGCCAATTATTTACCTCTCATGCACACTCTGCCCGTATACCGTTCAACATATACACAGATCATCCCCCTTTTTTCAAAAACGCAGGCTATATCGGCTCTCGGCTTGTCTTATAAGTAAGAACAAAGTCTGGAAAGCTGACTCCCAGGTTTTCTTTTGCAAGCTGATGCTCAGCTCGTGCTAACCCCTTATGCCTTGTATAGGCATAAGGTTATCAGGACATGATGTTTTTCGTCTATGGATGAGAACAAGAAAAAGTTGAGTTTAACTATATTTGGAGGATTAGATCATGTTATCTAAACGCGTGATCACGAGTTTCCTTTCACTGGCCATGTTGTGCGCCCTGTTGATCTCGGCGTGCGGTGGCAATGCCGACGGAGCGAAAAGTTCGGGCCCATCGAATCAACCCGAGACCATTACGATCTGGCACAGCTGGCAGGGCGACTACTTAAATGCCAAGAAGGCCATCTTTGACGCCTACCATAAGCAGCATCCAAACATCACTATCAAGCTGGTGCAACAGGATCAGCTGGTCGACAAATCCATCACCGCGCTCAAGGGTGGTAAGGGACCGGATATTATCGCCTGGACCGACGACTCCCTGGGCCAACTGGCCGCCAGCCACATGGTTGTGCCGATGGATCAGTACCTGAGCTCTGATTACATCAAATCGACCTTTACTCCTGCCGCCGCCAAGGCTGTGACCTACAATGGCAAGATCTACGGCGTACCCGAGACCACTGAAGCTATCACCATCATGTACAACAAGCAGCTGGTCAAAGACACGGATATGCCCAGGACCACGGATGATATGCTGAACTTTGCCAAAACTTACCAGCAGAAGAATCCGGGCAAGTATGGTATCGTGTGGCCAACTGAGGACGCCTACTTCAACGCTCCCTGGTTCTATGGCTTCGGTGGCAACTACGTGACCGAGGATGGAAACGTTGGAGTCAATTCCTCCAGGTCCCTGCAGGCGGCTCAATTCATCAGCTCTTTCCGCCCATACATGCCAAAACAGATCAGCTATGATATCGCCTCCTCTCTCTTTACCGAGGGCAAAGCGGCCGCCATCATCAACGGTCCATGGTCTTATGCCGACTATGCCACCAAGTCCAAAATGGATATCGGTTTTGCCCAGCTGCCAACTATCTCTGGCCTCAATACTCCAGCGACCCCATTCGTAGGCGTAAAGTCGCTGTGGATGACCAAGATCGCGAAAGATCCAGCTACCGTGGCCGACATCATGAAGTTCTACACCAACAAAGACAATCAGCTAAGCATGATCAAAGCTACCAGCGAGATCCCGGCCAACGCCGCCGCTGCTTCTGACAAGGCGGTGACCGATAACGCAGCCATCGCTGCCTACGCAACCCAGGTCAAAGTCGGTGTTCCGATGCCCAACACTCCTTACATGTCCGCTTTGTGGAAGCCTGTACAGGATGCCCTGACCGCGGTGTGGTCAGGTAGCCAGTCCGTCAACGCCGCCTTCAACGCTGCCCAGAAAGCCGGCGAACAGGGCGTCAAGGGCATTAATTCCTAAATCCGTCAGCATCTAAACAATTGTTGTGCTGGGGAAGGCACAATGCTCATTCCCCCAGCACAGCATAACAATTTTGAAAGGCTCTACTCTCATGCTGAGTGTACCTGACGTTCTCAGAAGGAGCGAGTAGCAATGTTCAGAGTCAAACGTTCACAGATTTTTCTCTATCTGCTACCGATGCTGCTAACCATTGCGGTTATTAACCTCACTCCCATTATCTATACCATCTATCTCTCGCTCACCAACAATACGCTATTCAATAACGAATACAACTTTGCGGGTCTGAACAGCTATACCTACTGGTTTAGCGTTGCCAACGGCGATTTAATTTATGTGTTAGGGATCACTTTGCTGTATGTAGCGGTCTGTATCGCACTCTTTTTAATCATCGGCCTGGCGACCGCGCTGGCACTCAATAATCAGAAGGTAAAGGGGCTGCCCTTCTGGCGCGTGGTATTGCTGGTACCCTGGGCGACGCCATACGCGATTACCTCCTTGATCTGGAAGTTCCTCTTCAACTATGACTTCGGTCCCCTTAACCAGATCGGACGCGTCTTCTTTGGTCCCAAATTTGGTATTCCCTGGTTGACCGATCCCACCTGGGCCTTTATCGCCGTAGTAATGGTCAACGTGTGGCTCTCGTATCCCTTCTTCACCGTGGTGATTCTGGGCGCGCTCCAGAGCGTGCCGGCGGAACTGGGAGAGGCCGCCAACGTCGATGGCGCCAACGCCTGGCAGCGCTTCCGCGCCGTGACATTGCCCTTGCTGATCCCTGCCATTACGCCCGCGACCATCCTGAGCGCGATTACCACCTTCCAGATGTTCGGAGTTGTCTACTTGATCACGCAGGGAGGTCCAATCACCAGCGCCGATAAACCGGGTGCCACCTCATTTGTCATGGTGTATATCTACAACAAAGTGCTGGGTCAGAACGCGGGTAACATCCACTATGCGCAGATCGCCGCTTTCGCCATCCTGGTCTTTATTGTACTGGGCTCGGTAACGTTCCTGACCCGTACGCTGGGTAGTTCCTCAAAGGAGGCTATGGCATGAGCAAAAATATCACCACAACTGCGCCGAAGCCGGTTCCTGCCACAGATGACGTTGTATCGCCTGTGGAGTCGACCGAGCACAGACGCTATCGCGCCCGCATCGATGCCAAGATTCGCCGCCGCAAAGTGACGACCGCTTTTCAGCTCAGCTTGATCTATATCTTCCTGATCGTGATGACCACCTTCGCGCTGTTCCCGATTTATTTCGTAGTGCAGGCGTCATTCGCTGGCAGCCAGAACCTGTACACGACGGATCTCCACCTGTTGCCGGTAAATCCCAGCCTGGATAACTATGTCTATGCCTTTACGCAGGAGCCACTGCTGGCCTGGCTGGGCAACACACTGTTTGTCTGTGGTTTATCGACCGTAGTAGGACTCTTCTTTTCGATGACCGGCGCGTATGCGCTCGCGCGCTTTCGCTTCCGGGGTCGTCGCATGTCCCTGAACCTCCTGCTGGTCCTCCAGTCCTTCCCCGGTCTGCTGGCCATCAGCGCCTACTACTATCTATTGCAGTATCTCAATCTGCTGGATAGCGCGCCCTTGTTTGGCCTGGCCCTGATCTATGTGTCTACCTCGATCGTGTTTAGCTGCTGGAATATCAAAGGTTACTTTGACACGCTGCCGGTTGAACTGGACCAGGCGGCTATTATTGATGGCGCTACGATGTGGCAGGCTTTCTGGCGTGTCGTTATGCCCCTGGCGACGCCCGCGCTGGCTGCCTCGGGACTTCTAATCTTCGTTGGTGGCTGGAGCGAGTTCGCGATCGCCAACTACATCTTGAACGCCAACGATACCGGCTCAAATCTCACCTTTATCCTGGGCCTCTATCGTCTGCAGGGTGACTTCCGTACCCCGTGGGGTTACTTTGCCGCCACATCGATCATCATATCCGTGCCGCTGGTAATCGTCTTCTTATTCGCCCAACGCTTCTTCAAATCTGGTCTCACCGTCGGTAGCGTCAAAGGATAGAACAATGCGATATGCATAAAAGAGACCGCCCGCGGCGCGCCGCGGGCGGTCTCTTTTATGCATATCGCATTCTATACTTCTTCGGCCATGCTTTTGTGTTGTTTGGCGGGTTCGCTGGTTTCTGAGTAGACGGATGGTTTCAGGATGCCGATGTAGGGAAGGTTGCGGTAGAGCTGAGCGTAATCGAGTCCATAGCCGACGACAAATTTATCGGGAATGGTAAAGCCATAGTAGTCGATGGGCACGTTTTTGAGGCGGGGACGCTCTTTATTGAGCAGGGAACAGATCTTCAGGCTGAGTGGATTGCGGCGTCGCAGCAGATCGACCAGGTAGTGCAGGGTGAGGCCACTATCGATGATATCCTCGATGATCAGCACGTGTTTCTGATCGATCGGGCCCTCAAGATCTTTGATGATGCGCACGATGCCGCTGGACTGCGTGGTGTTCCCATAGCTGGCGACTGCCATATAATCGATCTCCAGTGGCAGATCAATGGCGCGGGCCAGGTCAGCGATGAAGGGGACGGCCCCTTTTAAGGTTCCCAGCAGGAGCAGGTTTTTGCCAGTATAATCGAGGGCGATCTGTTGTCCCAGCGATGTGATTTTTTCCTGTAGTTGTGCTTCTGAAATGAGAATCTCTTCAATATCTTGATGCATGTGTTCCTCTTTTATTATTTCATAATGAATGGTTGATCGACAGGCGAATGATCCTGCGGGTGGTTTCGGTCAGGCGTACCCGGTGATCGAGGTGGACGCCACCTAGCCAGATACAGCGTGTGCCTGAAAAGAATAGGGGTAGCTGCGCGCGCTCCTCGCGTGGAATATGCCTATCGATCAAAACCTCTTTAACTTTTTTCTCCTGCTTCATACCCAGTGGCTGAATACGATCGCCATCCCTGCGTGTGCGCACGCGCAGATCAGGAGCCGCAATATCTCCTGTCAGTGTGTCCGCGTCCACATAAACAGTATGTGGCGTTATCGGCAGAAGGCGCCAGACCGTTGACCAGTCCTGCCGGCGGAGGGCGGCTTGCACCTGTTTTGTGACGCTATCCGCGACCCACTCGGCTCGCGCGGTCCAGGGCGTACCAGGAACGGCGATACTGGCGGGCAACGAAAGGGTCACCTCGTGAAGAGGTGACTCCCTATTATCTTTGCCCGCTTGTTCAGAAATATATTTGAAGACTAGTATATCACCTCTGCGCATGGCGTGAAGGTGTTGTGGGAGATGGAGGGTAATTGTTTCGTTGGTAGCTGGTCGCTGCAGCAAACGGTCCAGCAATTGATAGTGACGGGCTTCTAGCGGAGATTGACCCCCTGCCAGGTGGGCGCTGGCCCGTCGGAGCAGATGGTGCTGTAAGCTGGGATGGAGAAGCTGCAATGGAGGAATGGATAGCTGCAACTGGTCCGATTGTTGTTGCAGAACGATCTGTGGCCACCACTGGTCCACCTGAGCATTGATCCAGGCGAAATCTGTTTGTAGCACCTCGGCGTTGCGCAGCAGCGTGTCGCGGAAACCGGGATTCATCGCTTCGAGCAGGGGCAGGAGCTCGTGGCGAATGCGGTTGCGCATAAAGCGTACATCGCTGTTGCTGAGATCTTCAACCGGCACCAATTGATGTTGTGCGCAGTACGCCAGCGTGTCCGCGTGACGCACGGCCAGCAGGGGACGGATAATATCCTGCTGCCGCGGCTGGAGTCCCACCATACTGGCGATCCCGCCACCGCGTAGCCAGTGGAGGAGCAGCGTCTCCACCTGGTCATCCAGGTGATGGGCGACCGCGATTGGCTGTCCCTGCGCCACTTCGCGTAAGAAACGGTAGCGGGCCACGCGGGCTGCCTCCTCAATAGAGCGATGCTCGCGCTGCGCTAGAGTGGTGACATCTACGCGGCCCAACGTTACTGGTAGTTGCCAGGCGCGAGCAATGTTGGCCACCGCCTCTTCATCCCGTTCGCTCTCCCGACCGCGCAACTGGTGATTCAGATGGGCCACATGCAGCGATACCAGTGGATAGCGTTTAGCGGGTCCACAGAGCTGATGCAGCACGTGCAGCAGGCATAGCGAATCGGCCCCACCCGACACCGCCACAACCACGCGGCCCTGTGCGGGCAGCAAATGATGCTCCTCAATAGTAGAGGTTATGATCTCCAACATGTTTGCGTATTACCCCTCTGGTATGGTACGATTAAGGTCAATTATAACACTAATGTTTTGATAGTTTGCTAGCGTGTCGTGTAGGGGTATTGAGAAGAATTATGGCCATTCGGAAAATTATTACCACTGAAAATCCAATTTTACGTCAGAAAGCCAAGAAGGTCCATCGTTTCGATCCATCGCTGCAGAGGCTGGTGGACGACATGTTTGAGACCATGCGTGAAGCGAATGGCGTAGGGCTGGCAGGGCCACAAATTGCGCAATCGATCCGTGTCTTTGTTGCTGAATACGAAGATCGGAAGGTAGCAGTTTTTAATCCTGAGATCGTCAAGGCGGAGGGTGAAGAAAAGGGACCCGAGGGCTGTCTGAGTATCCCGGGATACATTGGTGAGAACATTCGTCGCGCGACCAAAGTTGTTGTAAAGGGACAGGATGTACGTGGTAAGGCTATTCGAGTCAATGCTGAAGGCTGGTTTGCCCGTATTCTCCAGCACGAGATCGATCACCTGGATGGTATTCTCTTTATCGATCGCCTGGATAGTCCTGAAGATCTGCGTGAGGTAAGGGAAGGTGACCTTGAAGAAGGTGAGCCAGCCTTAGCCGAGTAGACGCATACAGAGAAAAGCGGCGCCCTTTCTCTCCATCTTGGGAGAGGGGCGCCGCTTTTCTCTATTAGAACGTTTATAATTTTTGTTGTTTACGTAAGATGGTCAGACGATTAGATCCCAGGTGTTGCTCACAGCCTGGGCATACATAGAATCCCTCTTCGCGATAGTGGAGTTCGTTGACGTGGAAGTAGAGATAGCAGATTCCGCAACGAGTCGCATCGGACTGACTGGCGATCTGGCGATCCTTTTCAAATAGATCTTTCAGCGATTGCACCATTTGCTCAAAGTCAAATCCACCAGGGGCCGGGCGCTCAATACCTAACGTACCCAGTGGAGGTAGGGCGCCGGTGCTGCTATTGGCTCGCGCTTCGCGACGACTCAGTGATGAACTGCCATTGTTCAATGTTCCACCCTCGGATCCACCTGTATAGTTATTGCTCAAAGCAAAAATCTCCAAAACAAATGCAAGGGGCGACACTTCAGTTATTATACCTTCCGGTAGGAGTGAAAGCAAGTCTTGCTTGTCTGTGCACTTGAGCGCCCCCGCCCGTTTTTTTTATATGGGCGCATGGAGCGCGCATGAGCGCGCTCCATGCGCCCATATAAAAACGGTGTGCAGCCACGTGCATGCTCGCTGGGGCATGCCTGAGCAGGCGCACCTGTGGTATGCCACAGTTATATGTGAGTTGGTGCGGCAGGTGCGCATGAGCGCGCTCCATGCGCCCATATAAAAATGGTGTGCAGCCACGTGCATGATCGCTGGGGCATGCCTGAGTAGGCGCACCTGTAGTATGCCACAGTTATATGTGAGTTGGTGCGGCAGGTGCGCATGAGCGCGCTCCATGCGCCCATATAAAAATGGTGTGCAGCCACGTGCATGATCGCTGGGGCATGCCTGAGCAGGCGCACCTGTGGTATGACACAGTTATATGTGAGTTGGTGCGGCAGGTGCGCATGCGCACCTGCCGCACCAACTCACAAAAAAATAGGGCAGCCGCGCATGCGGCTGCCTGTGCGGGGGCGCTTATGCGCCCCGATAAGAGGAGGGAGCAGACACATTCTTATGTGATGAGAGTGGTTGCAAACGAGAGGAGAGGGATAATGGGAGAGATTGGAGTCAGGATCTTTGGATCATCATGGGGGGCATGGCATAGCGATGATCTATGATAAATGGTCACCGTCTCTCAACTGTGCTCGTCATGGATCACTGGTGGCGAAGAAATACGCATCGTCCGACGGTAAGCTTGTGGAAGCTAAATCAGACGATGGACAGGCACATAGTGGAAGGCATAATCGTGTACTACTCAGGCGCCATAGCAGCTGGCGCGCCGTTGCGTTAGCCAGGAATTTCCTTGCTGTATTGGTAGAGATACATTATTGAATACTATTGTCACCAAGAACACGATCCAGTGTTTCACGTTTTATACGATATACCTGCCTGGAATGCACATGTGGTAACACTACTGCCTCTAATACTCCCTGTTTTACCCACCTGCGTACTGTTGCATCGTCAACGCGCAGAATGCGGGCAACCTCTGATACCGTCAACAAATTGCTCATGTGGCTCCTCCTACCTTAAATTTCGACTTTGCCCTTTGCTGTAACAAAAAGATGTATGAGAATCTTCATACAAGTACATTGTATAAATATTGTATAATATTGATGAAGACTTGTAAAGGTTTATAAAAGGAGATTTTGGATGGGTTATGAAACAGATATGACTTTTTTTGTTTGAAAGTAACGTTAGGTGCATAGCTAAAAAAAGCGGTGCGTAGAATGCTACACTTAATTGTGATATTCATAGCTCTTCTGTGACTATCAGTTGTTTGTTCGACTGCAAGTTGTAAAGCCAATTATAGATTGTTTTGCGGGGTATAGCAGGAATATGCTGAAGATGGGGGATATCTTCAAGCTGCGCTTTAGATGTGGTGCCGCCTGACGGCGGCACCACATCTAAATAACGGGGATGGCCTCGGGTTCGACGCCCGAGGCCATCCCCGTTATGAAAAAAGAGAGGGAGGGCTGGTGGATGAGTTCAGTAGTTGATGAATCGTCCTTTTGGGGGATGAAATTTCCTCAACAATCCGCTACACTTCTGAGCAAGCACACGAATATATGGTAACGTGGGAGAAGGGAGAAAAGAGACAGCGCTGTAATGCACTACTGTAGTGCGCCCATACTATCCTCAGGTAATACTAACTAAACGGCTTCGCAAAGGGACGCGTTTGTTAGAAAGGATCCTCTCATGCAAAAGCAAGAATACGTTCCTTCTAAATGGCAAGAGTTCTCTGATGGTGTCCTGGTGCGTGAAGTGCTGGCGGGCAACCAGGTGGTTTTTGAGGCGCTGGTTGAGCGGTATCATACCATGCTTTATCGCTTTATTTATCATCACCTGGGTGAGTATGACCAGGCCTGCGACGTATTGCAGCAGGTATTTCTCAAGTTGTATATCGCTCTGCCGAACCTTCCAACGGGCGAACAACTGAAGCCGTGGTTATTTCGTGTGGCGCAGAACTGCTGTCGGGACGAACTGCGTAAGCGGCGTCGTAGACGGGTGACGCTGTTCTCAGCGTTAGAGTGGCAATCTGAAGAAGAGGAGATGCCTCCCCTGGCGGCCATTCCTGACACCCATCCTTTACCGGAAGAGATCGCGGAATATCATGATATGCAGCATGCGCTCCAGCAGGCCATTCAGGCCCTGCCGACCAAGTTCCGCTCGGTTGTTTTGTTGCGCTATCTCTATCAATGTAGCTTTTCTGAGATCGGGCAAGTGTTGGAGATGCCGATGACCACGGCCAAAACGTATTACTACCGCGCCTGCACCAAACTGCGCGCCTCCCTGCAGTCCCGCTAGAAAAAAGAGCGTCTATACACAGCTGAAGAAAGGATAGGGTGTGTATGGGTGATCTACCAAAGATAGCCAGTCATGACCAACGGCCATCACAACATGCTGAGATGGTGGTGCGTACCGAGGAGTTGACCAAGCGTTTTGACACCTTTATCGCCGTTGATCACCTGGGCATCGAGATATATCGTGGAGATGTCTACGGACTGCTCGGTCCCAATGGATCTGGTAAAACCACGACGATCCGTATGTTGCTGGGGCTGATTCATCCAACTTCGGGCCAGGTGACGACGCTGGGATATGCTATGAGCGATGAGAAGCAGCGCTATCGTGCCTTACAGCATGTAGGGGCGATTGTCGAGCAGCCTGTTTTTTATCCTTTTTTGACTGGTCGAGAAAATCTGCGTGGAGTGGCTACCTTTGGGTGCATGGCGCGTAACCAGGCTACTGAGGAGCGTATAGAGGAGGTGCTGGAGCTGGTTGATATGGCCACGCGTGCCAACGATAGCTACAGCAAATATTCGCTAGGTATGAAGCAGCGCCTGGCGCTGGCCGCGACCCTCGTGCATTATCCACAACTGATTATTTTAGACGAACCGACCAATGGACTCGATCCGGCCGGGGTGGTTGAGATACGCGAGTTGATCGGTCGCCTGTCGCGACAAGGTATTACAATCCTGTTATCGAGCCATCAACTCCATGAGATTCAACAGGTCTGCTCGCGGGTAGCCATTATCAAGCGCGGTAAGTTGCTGGTACAGGGGAATGTACAGGATCTTCTTTCAGAGCAACAATGTATCTTATTGAGCTTTGCCGAACCGGACCTGTTACAGCAGGCCGAGTTGTTTTTGCATACGCAGCCAGAAGGGGAGCAGAACTGGATGCGTCACGCTCGCATCGTGACGGCCCCCGCCAACACTGGATGGACGCCGCCGGGAGGACAGCTACTGGAGGTTGAGGCCACCATGGAGCAGGCGGCGGCCGTAAATGCTTTTCTCGCCGAACGCGGTATCTACGCAACCGAGATTCGCCGCCGCGAAACCAGTCTGGAACAATATTTCCTTGAACTAACCGCGACGCCGCTGCACGTCATTTCTCAGGATTAAATGCTTCCCGTTACTTTGGACTCGCAAGCAGTGATGAAGATCTTTCCACGAGGGTCGCCTTCATCACTGCTCGTAGACTTTCTCTATACGGGTAAGGCCGGTTGATTGAGCAGTGTATCAATGGTGCTGCGGCGTACGCGATACGCCTGGCGCTTGCCGACGTGGGGAAGCGAGACAGCCTCAAGGGTGCCGTGCTTGATCCAGCGGCGTACCGTTGTATCGTCCACGCGTAAACGACGTGCCACCTCTCGTACTGTCAGCAGTTCATCAGTTTGTTCCATGGTCATATACCCTCCAATTTCGTTTGTTATCGTATCTTATACATGGCTAGATCTTGCGCAGGTTAACCCTTTGTTATTCCTCGCATGTCTGGTCTACTCAATCTAGCCAGGCCTGGGCCAGGCATTATGACAGGAAGACATGCTCTCCTTGATGAAAGACCCTCTCGCCTGAGAAGTTCTTGACACTTCTGTCTGCCCCTTTCACTTACGATCACATGTGCAAATAAGCCTTCTCGCTATGCTCAGCTACAGTACAATGTTGTTACAGCATTAGTATAGTGAGGACGTGATAGTGTGTGTTCCACCGTAGGGTGGATAAAAAGGTAGGATCAACACATGTACGTCTGTATGGTAGCAGTGAGTAGTTGCCTCATTATCCGACCCGGTAGGTTGGCATACTCAATGTGGTACTTGTATGATCAAGGGCGTATCAAGGTATCATTTTTTGAGCAGGACATTTTTTGCATAAGTTTTCGAAAAATATGGATTTGATGCCTCCTCAAAAATCATGTATTAAAGCATTTCCCTCCTGTATTGTTATTATAATGACGTAAAAAATAGTAACGTATTGATATGAGATCAATCTAAATACTGTATATATCTGCACAAGCCTATATAGATAGGTATGGATAAAGACCTTGAGTTTATTGTATAATAGTGATTAATTGCTCTTTGGGATCAGGTATCGCTAGCAGGGATGCGTGTTGGAAGAAAGAGGATGGAGATGGAGACTAGCCCGACCAGACAATTGCTGCTTGCGACGAAATTGACTATGCCCCAGAGCTACGCCCCTCTGCTTGTGCCGCGTACGTATCTCTACCATCAGTTAGAGCGTGGCGCGCACCATCCTTTAACGTTGATCGCGGCACCAGCTGGCTTTGGCAAGACCACTTTGCTGACGGCCTGGTTGCGGCAGCAATCCTCCTACCAGGTTGCCTGGTTATCTTTGGACAGCGATGATAACGACCTGGCCCGCTTCTGGTGCTACTGCCTGACCGCCTTTGGTCGCGCCAATCCGGATCTGGAGGTGCAGGCGCAGCGATGCCTGGATATACATCGAAATGATCCGATCAAAGATATGCTGGCCGCCTTCATTAATATTTTGACGACCTATCCCGATCCGTTGCTGTGCGTGTTGGATGACTACCAGCATATTCACCTGCCCGCCATTCACCAGTCTCTGGCTTTTTTTCTGGAGCATCTGCCGCTTCACGTTCATCTATTGGTCAGTACGCGAACCGATCCCGCCCTGCCACTGGTGCGTCTACGCGTGAGGGGACAGTTGCTGGAGATTCGTTCCGAGGAGCTACGCTTTGATCTAGATGAGACGGCTCAGCTATTCAATCATGGCATGAAGCTGCAGCTTGAGCCAGAGTATCTATGTGATCTACTGCGCGCCACCGATGGCTGGATCGCCGGTTTGCAGCTGGTTGGTATGGCTCTGCAAAAGATGCCTGAGCAGAAAGAACCACCCGTGACAATGTCCTCGCTCATCGCCATTAATCGCCATCTCTCCCATTATCTCAACGAAGAGATACTGATGACCTTACCTGATGATGTGCGTGAGTTTCTGTATATAACCTCTATTCTGGAACAAGTGAAGGCTGACCTCTGTGACGCGGTGACTGGTTGGGATAATGCCGAAGCGATGTTGGAATGGTTGGAGCGGGCTAATCTGTTTAGCGCTGTCCCGGATGAAGAAGGTGGTTGGCGTCGCTATCAGCGTTTCCTGCTGGAGTTCCTGCGCCAGCAGTTGTCCCAGAAATATGCCGAACGTCTGCCAGAGCTCCATAGTCGCGCCAGCCACTGGTATGAGCAGCACGATATGCCGCAGGAAGCGGTTGAGCATGCGCTGGCTGCCGGAGCTTATGAGCGGGCCGCCGACCTGCTGGAAGCGCACGCGTGGCCGCTCTGGATGCAGGGACAGATCCCATGTATTTTTGATTGGTTGACGCAATTGCATCCCTATATTGAGCTGCAGCAGCGCCCCGTGGTAGCCTATCTATCCGCCTGTATCTATCTCTACACGGGGCAATGGGAGCGCTATGGGTACGCGCTGGATATCGCGCGCCATAGCCAGCGGGGCCGCCAGGATAGCGAGATGCTCAGCTGTATCTACGATCTGCAGGCCTGTTATGCTATTTATACCGGTAATGGCAAGCAGGCGCTGACATATACGCAGCAGGCGCTGGACGCTAACCGCTATAAGCCCTTGCTGTCAAGCTTCTCACATGTGCTGCGCGGGGCCGCGCATCTGTGCGGCGGCGATATCCAGCAGGCGCAAGTTGAGCTGACGCTGGGACAGCGCATCGGCAAACAGATGAATAGTCCGATCGCCATCGCCAGCGGCCAGCTCCACCAGGGACGCCTGTACACTATGCAGGGTCAGCTGCGTGAGGCTATGAAGCTGTACCAGCAGTGCAGCAGCAATCGTAAAGATTGCATGGCCTGGTTTGCGCGCCAGGCCCATTTGCAGGCGGGCCAGCTCTACCTGGAATGGAATGAGTTGGTGCGTGCGCAGGAGCAACTCAGGATGGCACAGGAGGAGAGCGAGCAGATAGAGGGTGGCTCCGTCTATAGCATGCTTGCCGCCCAGCTGGCCTGGGCGGGTGGTAAGGTAGAGCAGGCCCTACAACTTCTGGACCAGGCCGAGGGCCTGCTTATGCATAAGGATGGCCAGACGTATGCGCTGGCACAGCTTGTCTTGCTGCGCACGCGTTATCGACTGGCGCTTGGTCATGTGGGACCTGTGCAGGGCATGTTGCAGAACAGCTATCCCTCCAATCTTGAGGAGCGCTCCGTGCTAGAGCAAGAGCTCTGGCTGCAGGCGAAGGCGCGTCTGCTGCTGGCCCGGCGGCGACCCGCCGAAGTCATACAACTGGTGCAGACGCTGCTACCAACTATCAAGGCGCAGGGACGTGTCGCCGACGAGCTGCAGCTCCAATTGCTACTGATACAGGCGCACTACGCGTCTGGGGATATTCGACGCACCAGGCACGTGCTGGAACACTGCCTGATACTGGCCGAGCCAGGGGGATACCGCCGCCTGTTTCTTGATGAGGGACACGTCTTGATGACTCTGCTCTCCGAGCTCTATCATCGCCATCAGAAACGTTATACTGGCGATCTGCATTCCCATGTGCTGGGCTATGTGCATACCCTGCTGCTCGAATTTGGATGTGATGTAGAGCCGCGCGACTGGAAGTCGTGGCAGAAGCGTGCGCAGCGCGCGCAAGCCTCACTTGAACAGCTCAGCGGTCGCGAACTAGAGGTTTTAAAGTTGATCGCCGAAGGAAACTCCAATCAGCAGATTGCTTCGACCCTGGTGGTGGCTGAAAGCACAATTAAGACTCACCTGAATAACATCTACAGCAAGCTCAATGTCAACTCGCGGTTGCAGGCTCTAACTAAAGCGCACACGGTTGGATTGCTTGAAATTTGATGTCATGGGAGGGGACGGGGTGGGGAGAGGGGTTCGGTATCTACCTCGCTGCGGCGCAGGACACCCAGGTCATAGGCGCGCGTGACGGCCTGCAGTCGTGTGTGCACGTGGAGCTTGGCATAGATGTTATTCAGATGCGTTTTAATGGTGCTAACGGTGACCACCAGTTTCTGTGCGATCTCCTGATTGGAGAGTCCTTCGGCAATCAGGGCCAGCACCATATACTCACGCTCGCTCAGCTTGTCGATCATCTCGTCTTCGTTTTCTTGCGAGATCAGCCAGCGCGGAGGCTGGGTCTCGGTACCCACCGATGAGAGCAGCGTATAGATATAGCCGGGCGAGCTATGGATGGTTTCCGCTGAGGAATGGCGCTGATAGCGGCTATACAGCTCCGTCAGCAGGGCGATCATTACCGCCCCTTCATCTACAAAACTGCGCATATAGGCGCCCGCCTCTCCCAGCAGCAGAGCCTGTTCAAGCTTCTGCAGTGTGTGCTGTGTATTGCCCTCGATGTGATAAGCCAGCGTCAGCAGCAGCAGTAGCTCTAATTCACTCTGGCTGCGGCCCTGCTGATGCGCTAGTTGATAGGCAGGCTCTAACAGCTGGACCGCCTGTTGCCCCTGTTCCTGAGCGATCAGCAGGCGTGCCTGTGTCATTAACCAGTACTCACGTTCATAGAGGAACATATCATCCGTCAGGGGTGGTGCATACTGTGTCTGCCATTGTCGGGCGGTAGTCAGGTCCCTCCTCGCCAGCAAGAAGTGCATGCGTAGCTCCGCCACACGTGCCAGAAAGGTTGGATTGGGTCCGAAGCGCTGCGAGCTATGTTCTGCCTGTATCAGCAGGGTCATCGCCTGCTCATGTTCCTCCTGCAGCCATGTCAGGCGAGCCTGAACCAGGTAGAGTTCGGCGGCCATATAGCCTTCGTCTGCGGCCTGTAGACTCAATAACCGGGCCTGCTGAATATGCTCCTGAGCATTGGTAACCTCATTCCGCTCGCGATAGATATCCGCCAGATAGACATGGGCGGCAATCACCGGCCAGCTGACTATGGTCTGTGCCTCACCACAGATCTGCTGAAAGGTCTGGATCGCGGTACGCAGGTTGCCCTGAGCCTTTTGCAGCAGACCATGATAGACCCCCGCCGCCAGGGCCACGGTGGTGTAGCTGTATTTTTGTCCCAGCCGATAGCTCTCGGAGAGGTAGTGGGCCGCCTGCACCAGTTCGCCCTGCAAGAGGTGCCCAGCGCCCAGGTGTAGCATGGTGCTGCAATAGAATGGCGAGGAACTATCTTCATCAATGAAAGCCAGCGTCTGTCGCGCATACTTTATCACCTGCGGACCATCACCACAGTAGAGGGCCACGCGGGCCCGTAGATCATAGACACGTCCGAGCATGTAGCGATGCTGTTTATCCTTCTGCCATAGCCTCGTAGCTCGTGTCAATGCCTGCTCATACACATCCATGCGAGCCTGCAGGAAGGCTGTATAGGCCTGTAAAAGGGAAAGCATGGGATGCGAGGCGATGAGCGCCTCCGGCAGGCTAGACAGCCACATCCGTACCAGTGAGTCCTCGCCACGCTGAATAAAGTGGCAGGCATGCTGTTCAATCAAACGTACCGCCAGTTCCATGTCTTCCGCCAGAATTGCATGTTTGATCACATCAATATCCATTCCTTGCTGCGCATACCAGGTGGCGGCCCGGTGATGGAGTTCGGGCAGTAATGTAGGATATTTCTGTTTCAGGCGATGCTGCAAAAGCTCCAGAAAGAGCTGATCGTAGCGATACCAGTATTGCTGATGATCCAGCGCATTTAAGAAGAGGTTATTTTGTTCCAGCCATTCCAGCATCATCTCTCCATCCGTGTTTCCGGTGACTGCATTGCATAGGGAGGCATTTAAGCGCTCAAGAATCGAGGTCTGGAGAAGAAATGTCTGTATGTGTTCGGGCAACTGCTGCAGGACCTCGTCGGTCAGATAGTGTAAGATATTGCGATTGATGCCTGAGAACGATTTGAGAAACTGCGCCATGGAGCCTTTGGCATCGTTGTCAGAGCGCCCCTGCAGCGAAAGGGCTGCCAGCTGCAGGCCCGCAATCCATCCCTCAGTATGCTTGCGGAGCGCAATGGTGTCATCAAGGCTCAAATTGAGATTCATGGCCTGGGTCAGAAATATGCCCGTTTCCTCATCGGTAAAGCGCAGGTCCTGGGTGCGCAGTTCAACCAGCTTGCCCTGTACGCGCAGACGTGCCAGTGGCAGAGGTGGATCGCGTCGGGTGATCAGGACGACATGCAGCCGTGGTGGCAGGTGTTCCAGCAGAAAGGTAACGCTCTGGTGTATAACCGGCGTACAGATGGTATGGTAATCATCGAGTACCAGCACGATATCCTCGGATAGCGTAATCGCGCTATTAATAAAGCGGGTCAGGATGGTCTCGATACCGGGCCCTCCTTGCCCACCCTGGCAGGAGGAGATCAAATCATTGAGCTCGGGCAGAAAACGGCTTAAAGCGGTGAGGATATAGCGCCAGAAGCGTACGATATCGTTGTCGGAAGGATCGAGCGAGACCCAGGCCGCCGGCAACTGCCGTTGCCGAATCCATTCACTGACCACCGTTGTCTTGCCAAAACCAGCAGGAGCCGTCACCAATAGCAAAGGACGTTGTAGGCCAGCATCCAGCGCCATGTACACATGGTCGCGAGGAATGATCTTCTTCAAGTAGTAAGGTGGAATTGCTAGCTTGGTTGTAATGATTTGCGGGTCTTGACTTCCTCGTTCCATCAGAGACTCCTTTTTTACGTGCTCGGTCAGGAATGTATAGCGCGATTCGCTTGTCGACAATGTGCTCCCCACCTTCTTTACTATCGGCGAGCAAGGTGGCATAGAACACTCATCAGTCAACAGTCAAACTATTCTAAACACATGAGGATGGTAATATTACAATACTGCTTATTTGCTTACCATAGTATAGCATGTAGGGATATGTCGGGTAAGCGATTGCGGGTAATGAAGCCTGTTTCCTCCATTTGGGCGATAGCCAGACCCATATTATCTGCATGGATGAATCCTCCTTCTGGTTGATGACATTCTGGCGGCGAAAAAGTACACTCAGAAGAACCAGAGATACGATCTCTGGTTTTGGCTGGTTAAGGGGTAGTGGTGATATGGGCCATCCCGAACTTTTGAAAAAGTTCCCAAAACCGGGGTGCAGGGTCTCTTTCATGTATAAGTTTTCAGGGGTGTCCCCTGAAACCCCGCCAGGGGCTGCCGCCCCTGGACCCCGCACCCCGGCAAAGAGATCCTGCACATCCCGCATTGAGAGCGCGGAACCCGCTTTTCAGATGTTTCAAACATCCGGGATGACTCATATCGCCAGGCCCTTTGTTTTGAGTATGCGCGGGGACATTAATGATGACATGTGATAGCCGAATAGGAACAGATACCATATGTCTATGCCAGACGATTCTTTAGCAAAGCAGAGCAGCGATGGATTTGTGTTCGGCAACTATCGCCTGTTTCGAGTCCTGAGACGAGGTACCAACTCAACCATTTACCTGGGAGAGCATATCCACCTGGGCAATAAGGTGGTGGTGAAGGTTTTGAATAACTGGGTGGCCAATGATGAGCAAATTACGAAATTTTGCGCCGAGGCACGGCTGCACGCCAGTCTGCGCCATCCCAACATCGTGCGTATCCTGGATTTTGGCATCAAGGGGAGATCCCCGTTCATGGTAATGGACTATGCCGCCAACGGTACGTTGCAGGATTACTTTGAGCCGGATGTCGCTCAACCGCTTACCGCTATCATTCCCTTTGTGTGCAGCATCGCCAGTGCCCTGCAATATGTGCACAATCACAATATTATTCACCGCGACATCAAGCCGCAGAATATCCTGCTCAGTCGCGGCCACGAGGTCTGGTTGAGTGATTTCGGAATCGCCATCGCTGTACAGCCCGGGAACCTGCATAGTCTGCAGGAGTCGATCGGGACCGCGCTGTATGCCGCGCCCGAGCAGATCGAGGGGTATCCTTTAAAGATGAGTGATCAATATGCCCTGGCCGTTCTGGTCTATACCTGGCTCTGCGGGCGTCCACCCTTCGCTGGCTCTTCCCTTCAGTTATGCAAGCAGCATCTCTATCGCGAGCCATTGCCACCTCATGAGATTGTGCCGACTATTTCGCGCCAGCTAGAGAAAGTCATCTTGAAAGCGCTGGCGAAAGATCCATACCAGCGTTTCAATTACATACAGGACTTCGCCTATGCGCTGCGCATGGCTGATGACTCCTATTTTGACGCGCCCCTGCGGATGTTTAGCGCCTTACAACCGGCGCGCGAGGTACGTCAGCCTTCCTAATTGGAGGCCGGGATATTCTGCTGCACCTGCTGTATCTGTGGGATGCGCTGCTGCGCTTGTTGGGCCAGGGGCAGCGTAAAGATCACCGTTGTTCCCTGGCCGGGCGTGCTTTCCGCCCACACTTTGCCACCGTGGGCCGTCACAATGGCTTTAACGATGGCCAGCCCCAGGCCGCTACCGCCCGTCTTAGCGGCGCGTGAACGATCGGCGCGATAGAAGCGCTCAAAGATATGGGGCAGATCGTCCTTATCAATACCAACGCCAGTATCTCTAACCGAAATGCGTACCTGTCCGTCTTTCTCCACCGCATCCACGCTGATCTGGCCGCCCTCATTAGTATGGCGACGGGCGTTATCCAGCAGATTTAAGAGTATCTGCGTAACGCGATCGCTATCGGCCTCGGCATAGGGTAGGTCCGCCGGAATATTATTTTGCAGCTTGATGCCCAGCGCCTCGCATTCGGGTGCGATGACCGCCACCGTCTCATCTACCAGTGAGTGCAGGTCCAGAGGAGCCAGGTCCAGGTGAATCTGGCCTGCCTCCAGCATCGTCATCTGGCGTACATCGGCCACCAGGCGGCGCAGGCGCTGCACCTCGCGTCCAATGCGTTGGGCCGTCTCCTGGCGTGACTCGGGATCAGAGATTACATCGTCGGCCAGTGCCTCGCTCAGACCCTGAATCGCCGTCAACGGCGTCGCCAGGTCGTGGGCGATATTGGCGATCAGATCGCGGCGCATCTGATCCTGGCGCCGTAGTTCGTTGACATCGGCCTCAATGGTGTCTGCCATCTCATTAAATGTCTGCGCCAGCAGTCCAACCTCATCCTGTGGAAAATGTTGCGTAACGCGCTGCGTGTAGCTGCCATGTTTCATGTTTTCCGCCGCGGTAGTCAACAATTCAAGCGGACGCACAAAGCGGCGCACGAAGAGATAGCTGCACAGGGCCGCGATGACCGCCACACCCAGGCTGGCCAGAATGATGTATTGATTGATCTGACTCAGTATTCCACCATACGCAACATTGATCTGGGCGACATAGATCGCGCCAATGATCTGGCCACCGTAGTTTAATGGGACGGTGGCGTAGACAGCGGCACTATTTCCATCATCTGTATCTAACTGTATACTTCCTGTTGATGCATTTCCCGACTGCAGCGTGTTTTTCAGTGCCTGGCTTACATTGGTGTTTGTGCAGTTGCTGTAGGATAATGGCCGGGCATTGGCGCATACCACCTGGTTCCCACTGTTGTCGACAATCAAGGCAAATGACTGGTCACCGGCAACCAGGTTGCCTGATGGAAGGTTTTTCCAGTCAGAGCCATAGTGGCTATAATAATTGAGAGTCTGACTGGCTAGATAGGTGGCGGCACGACTGGTACCGCTCACCTGAAGGCTATAGAAGTAGTTCTGAACGGCGATCGCGACGGCAAAGCTGAGCACCAGCACTGTGCCCAGAATCACAAGGAGGTAGCTTAGCACCAGCTTTGACTTTAGACTAAATGTTGAGTTTTGAGGGGTAGTTGTACGCATGCTAAACGCTCCCTGCTATCTTACTCAGGCGTGTGATGACGAGGTGGCGGGGGACGGTACGAATTTATAGCCCACACCCCAGACGGTCTGGATGTGGTGGGGCATACCCGGGGCCGCCTCCAGTTTTTTGCGCAGGGTGCCGATATGCACATCGACCGTGCGGCCATCACCTAGATAGCTATAGCCCCAGACCTGGTTGAGCAGCGACTCGCGCGTAAAGACGCGGTCGGGCGCTGACGCCAGTGCGACTAGCAGGTCGAATTCTTTGACCGTCAGCGTGACCTGTGTGCCGTTGGTGGTGACGCGGCGCGAGGGTAGATTGATCACTAATCCACCGAAATGTAACTCTTCATCCCGACCGCTGTTGGCAACCGGCTCTTCCCTGGCAGGTTTACTGTCGGCCTGGTTGCCAGCGGGATGAGTGCTGCTACGGCGCAGAATCGCCTTGACGCGGCTCACCAGCTCGCGTGGGCTAAACGGTTTTACCAGGTAGTCGTCCGCGCCCGCCTCCAGGCCAGCGATACGGTCATCTTCTCCCTGGCGGGCCGTAAGCATCAGAATGGGTGTATCGGCCCAGGTACGGATACGGCGGCACACCTCCATCCCATCCAGGATAGGGAGCATCAGGTCCAGTACCACCAGGTCGGGATGCTCGCGGGCATGAAGTTCTATGCCTGCGATGCCATCGCTGGCAGCCAGGACTGTGTAGCCGGCCTGTTCCAGGTAGAGCCGGATAACCTGTGTGATGTTGGCTTCATCCTCTATGACCAGAATTTTCATAGCCTTATTCTACCTATCACTGATCAAAAAAATACCAGGAATTTGTAAGATTTTTGTATAGATATCCGGTGCGTGCTCGCACGCACCGGATATCTATACAAAAATCTTACTTCAGGCTTGATTGGTGTTTTTGAAACGTAGCTGGAAGAGGAATTCGCGATTGCCGTCTCGGCCAAGGATGGGTGAATCGATTTCGCCGGTGACTTGCAAGGGCGTGTGCTCAGAGATCCAACTACGTAGCTCCTGTAGGACGCGTTGATGCACTTCGGGATCTTTGATGACGCCACCTCCACGGTCGACTTCGGCCTTGCCCGCTTCGAACTGGGGTTTGACCAGCGCGACGATCCAGGTGTCGGTATTGTGGGCTAGCAACGGTACCAGCGCTGGCAGCACCAGGCGCAGCGAGATGAAAGAGACATCGATGACCGCGCATTGCATTGGTTCTGGCAAACTGGTGAGGTGGCGAATGTTGGTGCGCTCCATGACCACCACACGGGGATCGTTGCGTAGCTTCCAGGCCAGCTGCCCATGGCCAACGTCGATGGCGTAGACGCGGGTGGCTCCTCGCTCTAGCAGGCACTCGGTGAAACCGCCGGTCGAGGAGCCGACATCGATGGCGATCCGATCTGTTGGCTGCAACTGGAAGGTATCCAGCGCCTTTTCCAGCTTGAGGCCCCCACGACTGACAAATTTTAACTCTGGAGAAGCTTCCGCTACACGGCACGCTACGTCCGGCGGCACCAGGGTGCCGGGCTTATCTACCATCCGATCCCCCACATAGACCTGCCCGGTCATAATAATGGCACGGGCTCTCTCCCGGCTTGGAGCTAATCCCAACCGTACCAGTGCCACATCCAGACGTTCTTTCTTGACTGCCATGTTTGTCCTTGTTGCTCCTCTATATGTATCTATCTTAATGATTATAATATGACAATGCGCCGGCGCCTACCAGCCCGACGTCCGAGCCCAGCTCGGCCATCACAATTTCAACCGACCGTGCCGGTACCTTCATAGCTCGCTCCTGCAGAATGCGCCTTGCGGGTGCCAGTAGCATATCACCCATCTGCACGACCCCCCCACCCAGTACAATACGTTCGGGATTAAAGATATGTACCACATTGACGAGTCCGACCCCAATGCCCTCGGCCGCGCCCGCGATGATGTCACGCGCCTCGGGGATACCTGCCTGCGCGGCCTGTGAAACCATGCGCGCGTTGATATGCACCGCGTTCTTCTCGGACCGCTTCACATCCGCCGGCGTATCGGCGTCGGCCACAGGCTCCTGGTGAGCCAGCACGAAATTGAACAGTTTCTCGCCACGGCCAAGGGCGATCAGCTCATGGGCACGGCGAGCGATAGCGGTACCAGAAGAGATGCTCTCCCAGCAGCCAATATTGCCACAATTGCAGCGCGGACCACGCCAATCGATGGTCATGTGACCCAGTTCGGCCGCCGTACCGGAGATCCCCTCGATAATATGTCCATCGGCGATCACACCGCCGCCGATACCGGTACTGATCGTAATGTAGACCACCTCATGGCTGCCACGACCGGCTCCAAACATATACTCGCCGAGCGCCGCCGCGTTCGCATCGTTCTCGACATGAATGGGAATATTAAACTTTTCAAAGAAAATGGACCGTAAAGGGACATCAATCCAACCGGGGAGATTGGGTGGAGAGAAGACAACACCAGTACGACTGTTCAAGGGGCCTGGGGCTCCGATGCCGATACCAGCAATCTCATCTAACGTCACGTTGGCCTCACGTAACGCCTGCTGAATTGAATCAAACATGCGTGGAATCACTCGATCGGGAGATGGAGCATCGCCAGTCAATAATCCCACACGCGACAATAACTTTTCCCCTCGCAGGACTGCGGTACGAATCTGTGTACCACCGAGATCCACTCCAATCACCAGTGGGCGATCTTCGGTACTGGTACCGCGTCTGGATGATTGGATCAACTCTGTCTGTTGGTCATTCATGGCTAGTAAGCTCCGGTCGAAATTTCTTATCCTAGATGATACTGCATTTCACCCAACTGAACAAGGGAGGGACTGATAGAAGGCTGGCTCAAATTTTTTAATAGTACAAATGCCATGATATTGCATGTGACTTTGCACGTTAATACATATATAGAGCAACTACCAGGATATAATTTTATCCGGTGAAGCAGAATTTCTGCCCCAATAAACGGAGCCGACAACGTTTAATATGTAAGTTTGAAGCAATCTATCGGTTCATTGTGGTCTTTTAGTTGCATCTATCAATGCCTGTTTTGGTTCGGGCAGGCATGTGAAATGTTATTGTCGCCAATAAAAGGAGCAGACCATGCCATCAAGTGAAAGCTCACAGATATCTACCGGGTTGACCGCCTATTTCGCCATTGTTGGAATTATCGGGCTTATTTCTATTATCTTTGCCATCATTATCTGGTGGAAAATATTTTCCAAGGCGGGCTATAGCGGCGCTATGAGCCTTTTGATGTTTATTCCGATCGCCAATCTGGTTGTTCTATGTATCCTGGCCTTTGGAGAATGGCCTGTTCTGCAGGAGTTGAATATGTTGCGCCAGCAGGTGCGTTCGATGCCGCAGCAATATAGTTCTAATCCACAGGGGCCGCAGTTCGCGCCCGGACAGAACTTCCAGTCGGGTCCGCAATATCCACGCTATTAACGTCGTATCTACTACATAAAACAAAAAAAAGAAGAGGAAGCTTCCGAGGCTTCCTTTTTTGTGCCATCAATACTGGTACTGATTGACCCGCTAGAGATCGCTACTATGGCTGCGTAGGATGAAGATAAGGCTGCTGACGCCGAGCAGAAAAAGGATTAACGCGGTCCAGCCCGAGATCTGGGCGGTCGTTAGTTCGTTGCCGATCACGCTGCCGGTAAAAACCTTTGAGAGTTGGTAGATGCTCAACGCCAGAAAGAAAACGGTAATGATGGCACCTGGGATGAGCAGGCGTACTTTTTTACCCATTTTGAGCCCCTCGGGGGTAACTGCTGGTGAGGCCATATATCTACCTTCGGAATGCGCTTCTTATGTGCTACAGGGATAGTGGTTTTGATATATATGAAATAGTGCACGGTTTCTTGTAGATATATTACGTTTAATCAACAGAGAATGGATACGAATCTCTTTTTTTGAGCTTGTGTGCAGGGAATTTTCAGCTCTTAATGTTAAGACGTGTACAGTTTCTCTTTATAAAAAATAGGATGTGGATTACGCAATAATAGATATACGGAGCCACACAAAGTCTCCATTGCCACTTTGATCCGGCGTAACGCTCTTTTTTTAACGAGATAGGTGATCGCTGTCCATGATGATGGTGACGGGTCCGCTATTGATGAGGGAGACGTCCATATCGGCGCCGAAGACGCCGCCCTGCACACGCAGGCCGTGTGAGGTGAGCGCTGTCTTGAAGCGTTCGACCAGGGGTTCGGCCAGCGCGGGGGGCGCGGCCGCTGTAAAGCTGGGACGGCGACCTTTGCGAATATCAGCGTAGAGGGTAAACTGAGAGACGACCAGAATTGAGCCCTGGACATCTAGCAGCGAGCGATTCATCTTGCCTTCGGCATCTTCAAAGACGCGCAGATGCACCAGCTTCTCCGTCATCTGGGCGACCTGGACCTCTCCATCCTCATGGCCGATGCCAAGCAGGACCAGAAATCCCTGCTCGATGGCGCCGACGATCTGGCTCTCAACACTGACGCTGGCCTGCTTCACTCGCTGTACGACTGCTCTCACTCGTCCTGTTTTCCTGTTTCTAACTCTATGGATGGATCGGATTCAGCCGGGGTATCGGTCGTAACGCGGGTAGCTTGAATAGCCACGGCGATAGCGATCGAGAACTGGGCCAGATCGGCCATACTGACATCAAAGGCATTCAGACCCAGATATTCAGCGCGCTGCCTGGCTTTGCCGTGCAGACGCACCGAAGGGCGTCCACTGCGAAGATGGACAACCTCCATCTCGCGCCAGCCCACACCACGGATCCCTGTACCTAGCGCCTTACTGATCGCCTCTTTAACCGCGAAGCGACCCGCCAGCCGCGACATTTTGCCACGGCTCTGAGCCACCTCTAAATCGGTAAAGACGCGCTTCAAAAAGCGCTCCCCATGTCGTTCAAAGACCTTGCGAATGCGATCCACCTCGATGATATCCACACCGACCGCTACATTGACACCCTGGGTTGGATGCAATGAAGAGGGCAGGCCAGCCATACCGCCTGTGCCGAACAACCATTCCGGCACAGGTGCATCTGCCTGGCGTACCAGTGGGGTGAACAATAATGGCTGACCTTCTTCATTCATCGTGAATTGAAGCTCCTCTAAGGGTAATTTAGCTCTCGCTGGCGATCAAAGTCTCCTGAGCCACTTCTCCGGGTACATCGCTGGTTGTATCTCCGGCGGGCAGGACGGATGGAGCGGGGCTGGTAGCGCGGCCCATACCGCGATAGGTGAAGCCATAGCGCGACATCTCAGCAGGCTCGTAGATGTTGCGGCCATCGATCAGGATCGGTTGACGCATCGCGCCACGAACCTTCTGCATGTTCAAGGATTTGAACTCGTTCCATTCGGTCACCACGACCAGGGCGTCGGCCTGGTCGGCGACCTCGTAGGACGTTTTACAGAAGGTGACATCCTCCAGATTGACATTCTCGCGCACCAGTGCCTCACGGCCGGTCTCGGAGGCCACTGGATCATAGACGCGCACCTTCGCGCCCTGGCTGGTGACCCAGTGGATGATATCGACGGCTGGCGCCTCGCGCATATCATCGGTATTAGGTTTGAAAGCCAGACCCAGAATACCGATGGTGGTGCCGCGTAATGAGCCGAGCAGATTATTCAGCTTGGTAACCACGAGGCGGCGCTGATCATGGTTGATATCTATTACCGCACGCAACATCTGGGGATGCAGACCGGCCTCATCGGCCATATGCGCCAGGGCACGCACGTCTTTGGGGAAGCAGCTGCCGCCATAGCCCAGGCCCGCGTCCAGGAAGGAATGGCCGATACGCTTATCATAGCCCATACCAACCGCGACCTGTTTGACATCGGCCCCCAGGCGCTCACAAATCTGAGCAATCTCATTGATAAACGAAATCTTGGTGGCCAGGAAAGCATTGGAGGCGTACTTAATCATCTCCGCGGTATAGAGATCCGTGATCACGAATGGGGCGCGCAACTGCAGGTACAGGCGAGCCACCTTGTGGGCCGCCTCTGGCTCAGAAGAGCCGAGCACGATGCGGTCGGGATTTTGAAAGTCCAGCAGGGCCGCGCCCTCACGCAAGAACTCGGGATTAGAAACGACCGAGAAGCTCGCGTCAGGTGACTTCAAATTATTGCTGATCACGCGCGAAACGACATCGCCGCTCCCAACCGGAACGGTACTCTTATTAATAACGATCGCGTAGTGATCGAGATTTTCAGCGATACTGCGGGCAGCACTTTCCACGTAGCGCATATCGGCCCCACCCTGATTATTGCCGGTGGGAGTATTGACAGCAATAAAGATAAATTCGCTATTCTCAAGGCCTTCAGGATAGCTTGTCGTAAAACGCAGGCGACCAGCCTGTACATTGCGCTCTACCATCTCTTCCAGACCGGGTTCATAGATTGGGAGGATGCCCTTGTTTAAGCGATCAATTTTTTCCTGAACGATATCAATGCAGGTGACCGTATTACCTAGATCGGCCAGGCACGTGCCTGTTACCAGGCCCACATAACCTGTCCCAATTACACAGATAACTGACACAATATTACTCCTCTGCGGTTACGAATGGATTTTCATACTTCTCTTCTATAATAGTTGTCGGCTGCCCGTGACCGGGAAAGACGACCAGCTCATCTTCAAGGGTATATAATTTATTTCGGATCGATTGCTCAATCTGTTCATAGCTCCCTCCTGGAAAATCGGTGCGCCCAATACTCCGATAGAAGAGGGTATCGCCACTGAAGACACAATATGGTTGACTGATCAAGCAGATGCCACCTGGAGTATGTCCAGGGGTATGTATCACCTCGAGCGTAATCGTACCAAACGAAATAGTATCGCCCTCTTTAAGTAAAATATCTGGTTTGCGCCTGACCAACGGGGGCGTTACTCCATATTCCCGTGCTGTTCGCTCATCTGTATAAAGAGGAACATCCGCGGGATGAATAGCAAGCGGCACTGGATAGACTGCGCTAACAGCATCGATAGCGCAAATATGATCTATGTGCCCATGTGTGTTGATGATATACCTGGGAACAAGTTTTAGCTCTTTAATAGCCTCAAGGATCTTCTCGGGTTCGTCACCTGGATCTATGATGGCGGCTTCACGTGTTTCTGGACAGGCATATAGGTAGCAGTTTTCTTCGAACATGCCAACTGTCACACACTTCACAATGGGCGTTTGTTCTGTGCTGCTGATATTTGCAGGCATGCTGTATTGTTCCTCCTGGTCCTCAGGTATACAACGTTGAGAGACATTATAGCATAGCTTCTCATCAATCAGGCGCGTGCGAAACGCTACCCGGTATTTTGTTCGATCGCGCGGATCGCGTTACCATAGCAGCGCGATACCTTATAGTCCTCGAACAATCAGAGAAGCTGTTCGGGGGTATTTTTGTTCTGGTGACAGGACTTATGTACCCTTTCTGTTTGTTTCGGACGAACGAGATAGATAGAAAGTTTCACCAGGTACTGATGGTTTACCTTCTATTTTTTATGTCCGGTAGATGCAAATCCTGTTTTTATTTGCTCCTGCGATATATAACGAGGGGTCTTCTCAAATTGCCACTCAGATAGCAGTTAATTACTAACAAGGTTGTCAGGATGAGATTGTGTAGTAGGTGGTGCAAGGCCGCCCGCGGCCTTGCACCACCTACTACACAACGATTGAGCGCCGTGGGCGCGGAGTGTTCGTGGCCGCAGGCATCTCAGGGGGAGAAAGTGGACGAAACGGAATATGTAGGGTAAAATGTGTGCTATAAGGAACTTGCTTCATTATCCTGTGTCTTGGTGCCGCATGAGTGCCCAAATGGCAACTGTCAACTCAGGAGGAGTAGAGGAGCGTATGTCGAAGGATCACCTGGAACGTCGAATGTATCGTAAGAGTCCTGGACGCCAGTATGGCTATGATTATGACCCGTTGCGTAGCCGAAATGGCTCGAAATCGCCCAAGGGTGAGAGCGCGAGCAGATCTGGGATGCTGCTCGCCCAGCGCCCGGATCCCCGACGAACTCGGCAGCTCATGCGTCAAAGTATCATTGCCAGTAAGCGTCCCGTTGAAGATGAAACTGAGCAATTAGAATTTAATGATCATCTCTATGATAGCAATGATGATCTGTATGAGGCTCGCCCCAGCCGACGACCAATTGAGCGTCGCGAGGAGCCTGAGGGGTATCTGCCGCCTATCCATAGGCGTTATCGTGGTATCCAGCCTGAAGAGCGGCCGTCGCAGAGAGATCTGCCGCCAACCAGCGCGCTTTACCTGCCAGAAGATGACGAATATGAGAATGACTGGCGGGACCTGGTGGACGTCGATCCCGATCTGGGTATCGATGAAGCAATAGATGCACATGCGCGTTATGATAGTGATGACGATGGTTATGAGGTTGATGAGGAGTCGATGCAAGCCATAGCGTTGCGTCAGCCTAAATTGACGCGGCGCCTGGAACCCGAATATGTCGAGCACGTCTATCCCGAAGAAGATGATAATTACGATTATGAATATGAGTTCTCGGGAGATCAGCCCGCCGTTCGCCCGGTTAAAGGTAAAGCAAAAAAGAAGAAGTTATCCCGCCGTGGTCTGTTGATGGGGGCCGGCGCAGCCGTAGTGGCTGGCGCGGGTATCGCGGCCTATGAATACGTTCCTAAAATACCCCAGTCGGTGGGAGATGTGAGCACCAATGTCGAGCACCAGGTGCAGGATGCCTTTAACAAGGGGGTTGCGCAAGGAATGGACCAGGCGCGCAAAGAGTTTGTGACCTCACTGGAAAACCTCGAAGGCGTGACCCTGGAGGGGGCTATTACCGCGGCCCGACTGACCCGCGTCGCATACGATGTGTTTGTCTCGCCCATCGTCAAATTCGGAGCCACCATCTCGGGCGATATCCTGAAGGGGATGTTGAGTGCCTTCAAAACCGCCCGTGGTCTGCTGGCGGGCATCTATCAGGATAACTCCACGCTGATCGCGATCCAGAAGGTATTGGAATCATGGGTTGCCCAGTCCAATACCTTGCCCAAGCAACTGGATGCTATCACGCAAGCCGATCTCAGTGGGGCCCAGGCCTATCTGCGCGCCCTGCAGCGCAAGATTGATGATGAGAAGGCGAAGATGAATCAGCCGGCGGCTACACCAACTCCTAAACCGCCAGCTAAATAATTACCATAGGTTTCGTGCGTCTGCGGCGCGAAATTCTTTTAGTCAGGAACAGGTGCCATATCACGGATGGGGTGCATTCGCACCCATCCATGATATGGCACCTGTTCCTGACTAATGGGATGGACGCTCGAACGAGCGTTTGCCCTTTTGTTATATCAGGGGGCGAGGATCGGGAAGCGTTCGCCGGTCAGGGCCGCGCCCGGTGTGAGTTGGAGATCATCGGTGACGATGTGCGGTTTGCCACTGAAATGAACCTCGTCGGGCATATAGATCGTAATGATGGCGCGGCGCGGCCTGTCGCTTTGATTGGGGCCGGCGTAGTGAAACGTGCGTCCATCGTGAAAGGTACAGCTGCCGGCGGGCATCGGCTGGAAGCGTGGCGTGAAGTCCAGGTTTAACTCTCGCGCCTGTTCGTCCGGTACCAGCTTAAAAAGATCCTGAGGGGCCTTCAAGTTAATCGGCTCCAGCCGTCCCAATCTATGGGATCCTGGTATGAAGGCCATACAGCCATTCTCCACGTACACATCGTCTAACGCCATCCAACAAGAGAGCGAGCCATCCTCCTGCATGGGCCAGTAGGGAATATCCTGGTGCCAGCTGGAGGCTTTGGAATCGCCGGGCATTTTGATCAAGGCGTGATCATGCCAGAGGCGTATGGTCTGGGCCCGCGCCAGCCGGCGCGCGATCTCGGCTAGCCTGGCATTGAAAACGTAGCGGCGCACGCCTCCATGAACCTGCCAGAGGTTTACCTTCTGCACAAAGATTTTACGGTACTCGGCATCCGCGCTGCGATCATGGCTCTCATCTAACTGTTGCTCCATCACCTCATCCAGAGCCTGGCGCGCCTGCGCCAGCTCATCGGCCGTCAGCACATTGAGCAACTGGATGTAGCCATTCTCTTGATAAAATTGGACCTGCTCTTCACTGATGGGATACGTCGTCGTTGTCATCAAGCCCTCCTTTTATTTTATTGATCATTAGTTGCCGCTGTTATCAAAGTGGGGGCGTAGGGCGGACGGATCGATAGCGTCTTTATCCAACTGGTAGCGATTATCCGTCGAGATGCGCAGCTGATCGGGTGTCAGATTGGGGAGCGCCTTGTGGATGGTGTAGGAGCGGAAGAAGAGCGCGTCACCAATCTCAAAGTTATCGCTATGCCAGGTCGCCTGTGACTCATCGACCGGTACACCTTTGCCACCCACGGCGCCAGGATGGGTCGCCGTGTGCTCGATAAAGCCCTGGTGATGCGAACCGGGCCACACGGCCAGTCCCCCCAATGTCATTGGACAGGCGCCCAGCGGGGTCCAGCACGAATACGTCTCAACCGAACCACGGATATAGAAAAAATCCTGGTGGGCCGGCGTCGTATATTTTATTGAGCCGGGAAAGGTAATGCGCCCAATGCGGCGTGGATGAACCAGCACCTCGCCATCCAGCAGCTTCACCGCGATGGCCATCAACGACTCGTGGCAGGGAAAATTATGGAAGTCCGGCAGGCGTAAAACCTGGCGATAGACATCCAGATATTCCCGTTGTCCCTCGGTTTTGGGCTCGATGCCCGCTCGGGCGATACCCTCCATCAGATCGCGATCAGGGTCCAGCCAGCCGGCCTCCTGGATGATCGTCAGCACCGAGCGCCGCACCCCCAGCACCGTCTCCGCGGGCACCAGGTGGCGGAAAAACAGATATCCATACTCATCCATGCGCGCACGCAGCGTCGCGGCATCGCTGTTCGCATCCGACTGCACAAACGGAATATAGTTAGTGGTGGTTGCTTCTGCCTGGCTCATATTTTTCTTCTCTCTCCTTCGCCGGGATAGGGTATACTACGTTCATAGTGATAATAGTAAGGAAAATGAGCTCGACTTGCTTGTCAATTTGGAGAGAGATTTTGGCATTTTCACCGGATAGGAGCAAGAGCGATGGCGGTGTACGAACAATTACATTATCGGTATGAATATAGGTCTTTCTCTACGGCCCGGCAGGCGTTACAGCGCTGCTTCTTTACCGGTATCGTAACGCATCCACGCCTGCCACTTGGCATCCGACGAGAGTCTTACGAGCAGGGCAACGACACCGGCCTGCATAAGCATGAAGATTTCTATGCCCTGTACGTTGTACGTTCCGGTAGCGGCGTGCACCTGATCAACGATCATCCTTACGCCATTACGCGTGGCAACGTCTATGTCCTTTCCCCCGGAACCATCCATGCCTATCGCCACTACTGCCAGCTGGTCATCGACGCCTTTTATTTTCAGCCCGAGCTCTTCCAGCCCGATGAATTGCTGGCGTTGCGCTCGCTATCGGGTTTCTGGCGACTCTTTATCGCGTCCGAAAATCTCCAGCATCCAGTGGGACATGAAGAGGTGATCGACCATCACCTGCATTTATCGCCGGAGAAGCAGACTGAGATTGAGCGGGAGATCGCGGAGATCCATGGCGAATATACGGCGGCGTCCGTAGCGGATGCCGTGGTGCTCGTGCGCGGCCAGTTTTTCCGCATGTTGATCCACCTGGCGCGCTGGCAGAATGAGCAGGGCGAAGGCGCTAGAGTCCAGGCCAGCCTGCAGTCCGATGCACAGCAAAAGATGGGCCTGGCCAGTATTCTCCATTTCTGCGAAGAGAACTACCACGAGCCACTCAGTGTGCCGCAGTTGGCGGCCAGGATGTTTCTATCGCCCAGCCGCTTCAGTGAAATCTTTTCGCGCGAAGTTGGCATGTCTCCGGCCGCCTATATCAAGCAACTGCGCCTGGAGAAGGTACAGACCCTGCTGCGTACCACCGTACTCTCAACCACCAGTATTGCCCACCAGGTAGGATTTCGCGATAGCGCTCAACTGGCGCGCGTCTTTCGTTCAACCTTTCACCTGACTCCCACTGCCTATCGGCGTAGTTTTCGTATCCAGCAGAAGCCAGAATGATCTACGTGACCAGATCGAACAAAATAGATGCCCTTCACCCCTTGACGCTAGCCGGGCAGTATGCTATTATCATGGTGCCACGCGAAATGGCGCGGGTGACTAGCTCAATGGTAGAGCAAGCGACTCTTAATCGCTAGGTTCAGGGTTCGAGTCCCTGGTCACCCATCCATCAAAAAGCTCCCCTTACCAGGGAGCTTTTTTTTACCCATTTTTCTCATCATCTTGACATAGTATGGAACGAAACATAAGATATAAATACAATTTTATATATTGTGCTGACCCCTCTTGAACAGGCTGTAGAGCCTATCTGGGGCGGTTATCCAGACACACTCAAGAGATTGGGGAAATGGAACGCCTATGGAAAACTGGCGTGACCTCAAACGGATCTTGAAAGCGTTGGCAGGTGTCGCCCGGCTAACCATTGTCTATCACCTGGCACATAATCATGAAGTTACTGTGACAGATCTAACGGAGCGTCTGAATATCAGCCAGCCGCTTGTTTCCTGGCATCTGCGTAAATTGCGCCGCGCCAACCTGATACATACCCGGCGTGCTGGCCGACAGGTTTATTGTTCTTTAAATCAGCAGCGTTTTCAGTCCTGCCTTCAGCGTTTAGAGGGGCTCATCGATCCCGATATTCTGACCGAGTCGCTGCCGAGGGGTGCCGAACTCATTGAGGCCGATACAGGATCGGAAGAGTAGGCAGATCACGGATATAATCTTCAAGATCCCAACCATCACTACTTCGCCTCTTTACCCTGTACCGTCTGTAGGCCGTTGTGCTATGCAGTCAAGCATCACAAATTTTAACAAAAAATTACATAGCGTTAATTCGAAAGTTTAATGTACCTGTGGTAGTGTGGAAGTGGAACCTGAACGAGCGGGAGGTAGGCGTATCTGTAGACCAGAGGGTTGCAGGGCGACCGCAATTGGAACGGACGAGAGTATGTCTGGTTCTGATAACAAGGCAAACATACCATCCCGGTTATCAGGTGAGGGTAACACGTACATAAGAGAGTACTCAGCCAAACACAGGCCAATGCAGAAAAGGAAAGACATGTTAACAAGCAAACGCGACCAAGGGAAGCAAAATCTTGAGAATGTAAGCCATGGTACCGCCATGCTCAAAAAGCGCCGCAAAATGACGCCCGAGCAGGCGCGGTACGCTGGCAAGCATGGCAAGGCAGATTTGCATATGCATAGCACGTATAGCGATGGCTGTGGCACGATCGAAGAGATCCTTGAGCATGTGCAAAATAACACTGACCTGGATGTGATTGCTCTTACCGATCATGACGTTATCGAGGGGGCGCTGCGGGCCCGTGATCTGTGGGCCAGAGGTTCCTATCGTTTTGATTTTGTCGTGGGTGAAGAAGTTACAACCACCCAGGGTCATCTGCTGGCCCTTTTCATTGAGAAACGCATTCCCAACGGCTTCAGCATGGAGCGCAGCATCGACATGATACATGAGCAGGGAGGCCTGGCCGTAGTCGCGCATCCACTGCATCGTTTCTTCCGTCACAGCTGCCAGCGCAGCGTCATGGACCAGATCCATGCCTCTAAAGACGTCTGGCTCGACGGGGTCGAGACCTGGAACGCCAGTTTCTGTGGCATCTATGCCAACTACATCGCCATGGGCACTAACCGAGAAGTGTACGGTCTGCCAGAACTGGGCAACAGTGACGCGCACACCCTGAGCGCCATCGGCAGCGGAGTTACCTGGTTTGAAGGTCAGACCGCCGCTGAGATTCGTGCCGCCATCGAACAGAACGCCAGTGCCCCTGGCGGCAAAATGTGGGACATGCAGGCGTATTACCACTGGGTACGCTACCTGATGAACAAAGAACACCGTGAAGCGCGCCGCCCGGCCATCGCCTAAATACGCATGCCCTACGGCGCTCAATAGTTGTTTAGTGGATGGTGCAAGGCCAGGGATAGGTGCAGATGCACCTATCCCTGGCCTTGCACCATCCACTAAACAACTAAAGTAGGAAATGTGGATACTACTTTTATGGCAAAAAGGTTTCTGCCCTAGAATACATGATTTCTGCCGGGCTTTGCAAATCTATAGCGACAAACTACTAGTACCACCCCGTCTAAGTGTGGTACAATAGGAGTATGTTTAGCAGACATGTATAGCAACGAGCCAGACAAATGGCTGCATGGATCATACAGCCCTGGTTCGCCTTGGTGTAGTTCCCAACATGTCGATTGGCATAGGACTGCTGCTATGTAGTATTACAGCGCCAGTCATGGCCCAGAAGTACATGTTGGTAGTGAGAAACTGCTGATACTGTTTGCGAACGTCTCTGACATATTCGATGGAATGTTGGCTGGTTGCCTTAACACAACCACAACCTTTGGAGCATCGTCAATTAGATGCCTGGCCGTTACTCAAGGAATACCATCGCGCTCAGGTTGCTCACGATATGCGTTGCAGCATCCAGGCCTTCGAAATACACTTTGGCCTGCTCCGCATGAGCAAACCTGAAAGATGGTTTTCATTTACTTAGCCGTTAATGGCTCTCTCACGGTCAGCCATACTAGAGCTCGCTCCAAGGGGTTGGAATAGAGTGTAAAAACGGACGTACCGGCTCATTCAGAATATGTCATCTTACTGGTTACTGGACTTTTATCGAACACATGTGTCTGGGCACGTGTCCTGCTGGTGGGCCTTTCCAATGTGACCGCAGTGGAATGCAGTATCGCCGTCTGACGTAATACACGTCAACCACTAGAGGCGTGTGACCAAAGATATAATCGACGACAAACTGCCAGTATGGATAATCATCACGTGCTAACGATAGTTACGACGAGCGGGGTACATCTTTCCAGCGTTCGTCCAGTACCCATCAGGTTTTCCGCCGTTCACTGATGGGGGTCAGCAAGACTCGCACGCAACGGCATTGACAAAGGCAAGACCGAACCGGGATTGTATAGAAGAGCGCAGAGTGAAAAGACAGCCGAGGATAACGACGGGGCGGAATTGTTAAAATTCGCCAGGACAAATTTCTTGTTGTACCGCCCATGAGAAAAGTGCATCGGCATCAAGTTGGTTAAAGGTTTGAAGAAGCATGTTCGCCCCAACTGTCTTCAGTCGATAGTATTCTACGGAAGTAACCTGCGCTCCGGTTCGTAACGACTGAGACTGGAGATCTTAGTGACAACGCAAAATACGCATCATGAGCATAGCGACGCTGATGCATCCGTCGTGAAACATCCGTCTGTCCCCGAAAACGAAACGACGGTTAACTCCGCTGCATCTGAAACCGCATCTTCCGAAGATGTATCAAATTCTGCTGAAAGGCAGCAGGAGCAAGAGACATCAGCGGCGGCGGTTGACTCAGCGTCCGAGCAAGAGACGTCAACAGAGGCCAACGCCAGTTCTGCTGACATAACAGAATCAAACGAGGTTCCATCTGCCACTTCCGAAGCCAGTGAGGAGATCGGCAATCATTCGGAAACGCCTTCACAGGCAGAGGAGCAGTCAGAGTCCGCTAGCGAGGTACAGAAAGAGCAGTTATCTGCAATCGACGTGCCCGCCATTGAAGAGCCGGTCAGCACCGCTGACGGGCAGCAGGAAGCAGAAATTACAGCAGCTTCATCAACCCCTGACGAGCAGCCCGCCGACCAGGAGGTAACGGGGCCCGCCCACGTTGAACCGGTGTCGGAAGCGACGACCGAGAGCGCCCCTGAGGCGTCATCTGAGGAAGTCACGAGCGAAACCAGCACCGCTGATCTACTGAACGAAGTGCAAGAAGAGATAACCCGGCTGGAGCAAGAATCTCTTCCTGAGGGTGGAGTGGTATCGGGAGAGACCAGCGTTGCCTCGGAGAAAGACTCAAGCGACAAAGAGGACCTTCCTGTTCCCGATACCACCTTTCCCTATGTAGAAGGATCTGACCTCATTGATACCAGGGCTGAAGAGGTACGGCCATTTACAGATTTTATCGCCGAGTTCCGCCAGGCAGAGGCAGCACTCCAGGCTACCTTGCGCGATACTCAGGTGGAGGCCCTGACACGACTGACGACAGCCGCCGCTGAATTCGCCAATCCTGAGCAGCAGGGCGGGCCTGAATTGAGCGAGTTGACTGAGGAGTCCTCAATTATCGAAGTAAAAACTGCAGACGCTCCAAAAGCAGAGGTGCCCGTTGCTCAAGAAGAGCAGACGACCGCCATCTCAGAAGAGAAGCCAGCAGTTGTAGCAAGTGAAGAAGAGCCAAAGCCTGTGACACGACCTGTTTCCCCTTTGCTGCGTCCCGCCTCGCGCCTGCGTTTACCGCGCCATGGAGTGTTTGGACGCCATACACGAGAAGAAGTGCAGCAGCCAGCTGCTGAAGAGAAGCCAGCCAACGTGGCCAAAGCCGAAAGCTCAACCGAAGCCGCCGCCGAAGCGACTCCGCCACGTCCGGCTCGTCGCTACCGTTTCGATCGGCCGGCCAGCACCGTAACCAGCAGCCCCATTCATACACCTGCTCGCGCGACAGGCACTGTCCATACAACGCAGACAGCTGCCCAGCGCAAAGCCGAAGAGAAGCTGCAGCGTGCTGAAGAGGCGAAGGCCAGCCAGCAGGAACAGCAGGCCAGCACAGCTCCTGCTCCTGAGTCCCCGGCTGCCAACAATAAAAAGCACGCCGGCAATAATGGTGTAACTCAGGAAGCCGAGAACAACACAACGGCCCAGCCAGCCGAACAGCATGGACGTCGCCGCCATAGTCAGAAAGAGCAGGCAGCTTCTCATGAGCCTGCCGTGGAGACACCCACGCCGGCCGTCGAGCAGCAGGGCAACAATCATCATAAAGAAGAGATCGCGCCCGAGGATCTGCCGCCGCTGGAGTACTCTGAGTTGCAGAAGGCCAGTTCCCGCCGTCGTCGTCGCCATCGCTCTGGATCGAGCAACACGACAACCTCGCATGCCAATCAGCGCAACGAAAATGGGACAGGAGAGGAACATGTACCACCATCTCCAACCCCGGCACCCGCGCCGATGCCCGCGCCACTGACGCGTACACCGGCGGCATCTGTCGAAAGCAACAACATATACTCAATCATTTCTGGTCATACCGTAAACCAGATGAACCAGGGAAATGATATGACCGGACCATTTATGGGACCGGAGCCTTCGCCCGCACGTGGCAGCGTTCTCTCACGCGATGGCCGCAACACCCGCGCTGAGAGTCGTCCCGCTCCGACCCCGTCGCTGTATCCATCCTCGCGTTCGTCCGAAGGGGGGATGTCGGCGGCCGCTATGAACCAGTTCGCTAATGTTGTAGCGCAGGCCCTGCAAACGCAGACGGATCGCATGGTATCGGAGTTCCGCCGCATCAGCCAGGCGCCGACCAACGTTTCAGTCACGCTGCCACCGTTCCCATCCACGGAGCGAGTCGGCGTGTTTGTAGACGTGGCCAATCTGCTCTATTCCGCCCGCACCCTGCGTATTGGTGTTGACTTCGGCAAGCTGCTCGACTTCCTGCGCGGCAACCGCCGCCTGGTTCGTGCCCATGCCTACTGTCCGACCAGCCCACAGCCTGGCGACGAGCAGATGTTCCTGCAGGCCGTCAAAGGACTTGGCTATCGCATCACTACCAAGAACTACAAAACCTTCTCCAGTGGCGCTAAAAAGGCTGACCTGGACCTGGATCTGTGTATGGACGTGGTACGCCTGGTCGATGGAGGCGCGGTCGACTGCATCGTGCTGGTCAGTGGCGATAGCGACTTTATGCCGATGCTCGACTACTGTTCTGACCATGGTGTGCGCGTAGAGGTTGCCGCCTTTGACGAGGCGATGTCCGCCACCTTGCGCCAGAGTTGTGATCTGTTCATCAACCTCTCAATGCTCGAAGAGATTCGCGCCTGAGCGGCTAACTAAAATAGAAAAAGCGCGGGTAGCCCTATGGGCTACCCGCGCTTTTTCTATTTTTAAGGGCTGGGACAACGCCATGGGTGGGTGCATTCGCACCCGCCCATGGCGTTGTCCCAGCCCTTAAAATAAAGTGGCTTCCTATGCGGGCTCCTGAGTGGGAGCGGCTTTCCTTTGAGGGTGGTACAGGCAAACGAACGCTACTCGGTGCGTGGACCGATCGATGTGATCAGACCAGCCAGCAGGGCTGTACGTGGCGCGATGCTATCCAGCTGCATATACTCATTGGGGCTATGGTCCAGCCCTCCTACGGGCCCCAGGCCATCGAGCGCGGGATAGCCGAAGCCAGAAGCGTAGTTCGCATCTGAGATCCCTCCGGTTGGCGCGTGACGCACCTCAAAGCCCAGGTCTAGCGCAATCTCTTGTGCCAGTCTGGCCATGCGCAGATTCTCAGGGGTACAGGTCATCGGCTCGCGGTCATCAGGATCAATCTCGATCGACAGTTCCACTCCCGCGACCAGTGGTTGCTGTAGCAGTTCATACCAGTGCTGCTCAAACGCTACGCGATCCTCGGTACGCGCGAAGCGAACATCAACGCAGGCCTCCGCGAAATCGGGCACCACATTGGTGGCCGTGCCGCCTGTGATGCGGCCCGTATTGATGGTCAGGCCATCGCGCCAGCCATTGAGCGCCTGTAATTGTACGATCTGGTGAGCCAGCTCCACAATGGCATTAGAGCCTTTTTCTGGTTCCACGCCCGCGTGCGCCGAATGGCCGCTGGCGCGTATCTTATACCAGGCCCCTCCCTTACGCGCGCTCACCAGGTCGCCATTTTCGCGGGCCGCCTCCAGCACCAGGGCCGCGTGGCAGCCACTGCACACCTGGCGGATAATCTCTTTACTATGGCGATCACTAATCTCCTCATCGGAGACGCACAGGAAACGGACCTCCGCGAAATCGAGATGCTTGATCGCTTCCAGCGCTTCCAGCGCATAGACCGCCGAGAGGATGCAGCCTTTCATATCGATAACGCCAGGACCATAAACTTTATCGTCTTCGATTCGTACAGGCCGGGCCGCCGCTGTACCAATCGGATAGACCGTATCCATATGACCCAGAAGCACAATAATACCCCGCCCCGTCCCTTTTAACACCCCATAGACATCATTGCCCCATTTTTCATTTTCAAAGATAGTGACATCCATATCTAATCCGCGCATACGCCCGGCCAGGTAAAGTGCCACTTCATCAACGCCCGCCTTGTGAGCCGTTCCCGAGTCGATGGCACAGAGATCGCTTAACTCATGCAGATAGCGTGTCAAATGTTCCTGCATGTAATCTTCCACCTTATGCGCGGGTGATTTTTCAGCCAGAGACGTTTGTTCCGACACTATAGATTGCGTACTCATAACGACATAACTCCTACTCAATAAAGAATTGGCCGGCCGGCCTCCCCTGGGTAGGAAGGCGCCGAACTCATTGGTGGCGTTTTGTGATCCCGGTCAGATTTTTCTGGCAGCTATGCTCAGTGCTGCTAAAGCTGATAAAGTGCTACCAACCGTATCCCATCCCCACATAACCCCCGCTCTGGCCTGGTTTGATATGCGCATGGCCGACCTTTGTGTGAATAAGCCAACCACGGCTCCTAATGGTGGATCACCATTGATACCACAAGAGAGGAGAAAGACGATTATCAAAGATTAGGAAGTAGTATTCCATATCCAGGCGCTCAGAAAGCCATAGCCAAAGCTAACTAATGTTGCACGTAAAAAAAAGAAAAGCGGAACGCTGTATGCGCTCCGCCTGAGATAATACAAAATTTACGCTGCGAAACGCACCTTTCCAAGTAAAAGCTCAAGAAGCTCCAGCCAATACTGGAGCTGCATAATAGGATGGCTTAATATTACGTCAGGTTTGCGCTTCACATTCATTTGTTGTTCCAAAAGTGATAATTTGTATAACGTAAATATACTCACGTTATACTTTCATCATACATAGGCTGTCAAGAAAATGAGAGGATTGTATGACTTTCTTCTATTCTCTAAGGTGTTGAACCAAAAAAAACTTTCCACCAATCCTGCCAGTGCCCCTGCTGAGGCGGTGGCGCGGGGGTCGGTTTAATCTTCTGCTGTCCCTTATTATTAGCATCGATGATGACGACCGCGTGTTCGCCGGGACGGATATAACCGAACTGCTGGCGCGCCTCATTTTCTACTACAGCTGGATTTTGATAATGCCGGGCATCTTGAGACAGCCTGCTATGTTGTGTGCGTACCTGTTGCAGGGTCTGTTGCTCCTGCTGCACCTGGGCGATCAAATGATGATTCGACCAGGCCTGGGCAAAGGTTGCCAGCAAAAGGGCGGCGCAGATAAGTCCCGTTACCCACATAATTGTTCGCGTGAAGAGAGAGGTACGGCGCGCGCGTGAGCGACCGAACGTTTCTTCCATTCCAATGGCCGAAGTCACATTGGGACCGCTCCCCTCGGGGCGGGATGAAAACTGGGGCCTTCTAGGACGACTTTGCACGTAACCCCCTTTCAATTGGTATACGTTTTAAACACCTGCTAAGTATCAGTAACTCTATTTTACCATTAACTGTTTACGAAAAATCCTTCTTGAGACGAGGCGGGACTTTTGTAGGTCGGAGCCGTGTTTCAATCCATGGTTATCTGCATGCCCGGGCTTTTGCCCCCCCGCGGTGCTCAGCAATCCATCGTGTGGTGATAGAACAGGGGCGCAGCCACGCCCCAGCGATGCTTAGAGCGTGTCAGACTCCCATCACTCTGGGGGCACATGAGTGCCCCCACACGCGCGGCCGCGCTGGTTTTATATATTGGTGCATCGGATGCATATCCGCGCACCCGATGCACCAACATATGGAAAGATGGTGAGCTCGCCAAAATCAAAAGCTCATGAGAAAAGATGGTGCACACGACGAAAGCCTGACACGCTCAGCAACTGATAGTATATGGTGAAACAGGGGCGCGGCCGGCCCTCCCGCGGTGCCTCAGCAATCCATAGAATGGTGGTAGAACACAGGCGCGGCCGCGCCCCTGTTTCACCATATACAAAATCAATGCGGCCGCGCATGCGGCCGCCCGTATGGGGGCGCCCCCGTATCCCAAGAAGAAAGTGAAACTCTCTCAGAGATTAATTCCTGCTTGCAAAAAGATTAGATTTACATTAAACCCAGCTTTATGAGCTCAAATCATGCTATCTGATCCATGGATTTTTTGTCCTATTTCCGTTATCATTCATCGTGTAGAGAATATATTGTTAAGGAGGTAGAGAAACATGAGTGCAACCCTGTGTCCGACAACTGATATCGACTTAGATGTTTGTAACGTGTCCATTGCCACGAATGATGAGTATGAAACGACTCCGATGGCTGTTGCTTTACCACCGCAACAAGCTGATGACGAGGAAGTATTGTACGCTGGCTTTGAAGAGGCCATCAGTGGACGTTGCCAGGCCTGGAAGCGTTTGAGCGATGGCAGCCTGAATAGTGTGCAGCATACCAGTAAAAAATATGCCACAGCCGCCCTGCCCACAACTGAGGCGTTGACTACTGATCAGATGGTAGCGTTTGTACAGCGTAACTGGCAAAGTGGCGTCCTGATAGCATGCCTGGCATTAATGTTTATCTTAATTGGCTTTGACGTGATGGGAATGCTTGTATTAGCTATGCGTTAATAGGGGCCGTGGTGTTGATTATTTAATTGCGCCGATACGGCCTCTCTCCTCTTATTTTTCCACAGAGAAAATCGGACGCGAGGTCCGAACCTATGGGATCCCCCATTATTACCCCTCCGATGAGAATGGGCGTGTGTACCAAATCATTATTATATGCGTTTACGTGCGTGGGATGGTAAATCGGGCGCAAGGCCCGAACCTACGGGGGTGGTTGGTATACTGAAATCACAAGTCGAAAATTCTTACCTGGTACCATTCATCTGCCCTATCGGGTTGCCTCTGAAAGAATGGCGGCAGGTAATTTTATATTTGCTATTTCTGTGGAGGAGTCCCTGGATGATACCTGCGGTACTTATAGAGGAACCTGCCTCGTACACTAGGCCGAGCGATCGCTACCAGGTGAGAGGCTATTTGCAGTGGCTATGGCATAATTATTTCGCGGATATTCCATGCGTCAACGAGGTCACGATCGCTTACTGCTATCCCTGGAAAGGGCGATTAGGTCTGATTCGTCTTTCGGCGGATGCAAGTATGACTTTTATCGGCGTTAACACCCTGCTCCAGATGTCGCAGATACCTGAATATGTTTTAATTACAACTATCGCTCACGAACTTGTACACTACATTCATGGTTTCGGCTCACCCCTCCCCCGGCGTTACAAGCATCCTCACGCCAATAAGGTGGTCGATCGGGAGTTGGAGCAGCGCCAACTGGGTGCTTACTTACATGCTTGCAACGAGTGGATTGACAACTACTGGTATTCATTCTATGATATGCAACGGGCAACTGGTTGGGCAGGTATTCAAGGGATAGATAGCTTCCCACCCAGGGGGAGCAAGTTGCATGAAACATGATGATAGGCGTTCTCCCTGTTTTATGTAACAGAAGAAGATGCAGGTGCCACACTTGACATCCATTCGTGCCTGTGGTATATTCTAGCTAGCTTCAGAGATATATACAGCACCGAGCAGATTGTCCACGGGTTCCCGTCCGTGACAAGGTGTGGCGTATACATCTTTGATATATGGCTGGCACCTCTTAACAACCATCAAGGCCACCTGTGACCCAAGTCTTTCAAGCAGGGTAAATATTTTCAACATGGCCCGAATTGTAGAATTCCTGAAATTCCTAAATTTCCCACCAATAACTATCCTGGTTCAACCGCAGAAAGGAGAAAGGGCGTTTTCCTCAAGAATCTGCTGCGCCCTTACACAACGTGAACATAGCTGAGTTAGAAACGAAAACCATTACAGAGTTACGCGATATCGCGCGCGACCTCGAACTCTCTGGTTACAGCACCCTCAAGAAACAAGACCTCGTCTTTAGGCTTCTTCAAGCCAATACCGAGCAGCAAGGAAATATCTTCAGTGCTGGCGTATTGGAGATTGTGGAGGATGGGTTTGGCTTCCTACGTCAGGAGCGCTTCCTGCCTGGAAATATGGATGTCTATGTTTCGCAGTCCCAGATTCGCCGTTTTGGATTGCGCACAGGCGACATGGTATCTGGTCAGGTGCGACCCCCAAAAGACAACGAGAAATACTACGGACTCCTGCGCGTTGAGGCCATCAATGGGGTTGATCCGGAGATCGCCAAGCGGCGACCTCACTTCGATAATCTGACGCCAATCTTCCCGCGTGAGATGTTCAATCTAGAGACTGGTCCATCGAATATCTCGGGGCGACTGGTCAACCTGGTAGCCCCCATTGGACGCGGACAACGCGGATTGATTGTTTCTCCCCCGAAAGCCGGTAAAACCCTCCTCCTCAAGTCAATTGCCAACTCCATCACCGAAAATTATAGTGACACCCATTTGATGATTGCGCTGATTGGTGAGCGGCCAGAAGAAGTGACCGATATGAAACGTTCGGTGAAGGCCGAGGTGATCAGTTCAACCTTTGACGAGCCGACCGAGGCACATACGCGCGTGGCTGAAATGGTGCTGGAACGCGCCAAGCGCCTGGTAGAAGGTGGTCGCGATGTTGTCATTCTGCTCGACAGTATTACGCGCCTGAGCCGTGCGTACAACCTGGCCGTACAGCCAAGTGGTCGTACCCTCTCCGGTGGTCTTGATCCCAGTGCTCTAATTCCGCCCAAGCGCTTCTTCGGCGCGGCCCGTAAGATCGAAGAAGGTGGTAGCTTAACCATTATCGCCACTGCTCTGGTCGATACCGGTAGCCGTATGGATGATGTGATCTACGAGGAATTCAAGGGTACCGGCAACATGGAACTGCTGTTGGATCGAAAGCTAGCCGAGCGCCGTGTCTTCCCCGCCATTGATATCGCTCGCTCCAGTACCCGCCGCGAAGAATTGCTCCTCGATGATAAGACGCTCCGTTCGATTGTGGTGATGCGTCGTATGTTCTCCACGCTGGCTGACCAGCAGAGCGGGAAGAGCAGTTTAGAAGCGACCGAGGCGTTACTGCAACACATGGCGAAGACCAGCAATAACACCGAGTTCCTGGCCACACTTAACAAGAACATCTGGTAACTCTCCCATTTCATTCACCAAGTATAACCATACCAACATCGGGCGCTTCCGTATTGGATTATACCGATGTTGGTTGGTTCTTTCTTTTTCTCTATCTCCATTGCGTGATTCGTTGTCCGTTGCTACAATATGCAATGGAAATCGCTTACATTTTTTCGGAGAGCATTACATGGCATCATATCCAGTAGCAGAAGAGCATGTATTTATCGGGCCCGGCCTGAGCCTGTTCAAGCGTGTTGTGACCATCCTCGGTCTCGTTGGGGTGACCGTCCTTGTTTTATGGATCGCCGTCTATCAACATGCCAATCGCAATGACGCATCGGTCATTGGCAGCACCATTGCGGCCGTGTTATTTCTGGCCGGTTTTATCTATTATTTACGCCTGGTGGCGCCGGTCCCCTTCACGATCACGGTTGGACCACAATCGGTGGTCAAGCGCAGCCGTCGCGGTGAGGTGATCGACCTGGCTTGGGAAGATATTACACGCGTCAAAGAGGAATTTTTCCCCAACGGCAAGCGTATCAGCGTCATCGTCTATCGCAAAGTGACGGAGCCGGGACAGAAAGCCAAGGCCTGGGCCGTCTATCGCGACGACGTTACCGACCTGGATGGTCTGGCCCAGACCCTGAAGGGCATGTTACCAGCTACCTGTGACTGGCAGAGTGAGACCGTCCATGAATAAGCCGGGGCGAGTGCGCCTGGGCACGGGGCCGCTTTGCGGCAAGCGCCCGCAAGGGGCGCACGTACGGGGGCGTGTGGTTAGAGGTAGGCGCTGGCCTCGCTGGCCTTAAAAGTGGCGAAAACCGTCTGTCCTTCTTGCAGTCCCATGCGTGTGGCTGAATTCTCGGTGATCTCAGCCATCAGAGGCGCGTCGCTCTGGTTGAGCGCGATGCTGACACGTACCTTTCCTTCATTGCTGCCTGTACTGGCACTCAAGGGAATGACGTGCATGATGGTGCCCTGGAAGACATTGCGGGCCGAGCCCTCAGGCTGAGACTGGTGGAGCGTAATGCTGCGCGGATCGATAACCACAAAGATCTCGGTGCCATCGGCCGGCTGTATCACCTGCTCTTTTAGCATCGCCACCACTTCGATGGGTTGGACGGTTGAGGACTCTGAATGCAGGCGAATCAGACAGGTCGTCTCATTCTCGGTGTGTATCACCCGTCCCCGAAAGAAATTGATCCCCACCAGTTCCGCGATGTACGACGAGCGGGGAGCATCGCGCAGCTCCCGCTGATCTCCCTGCTGCACCAGGCGCCCCTGATCGATCACCAGCAACTGATCGCCAAAGAGCAGTCCATCCAGATAATGGTGGGTCACAAACAGCGTCGTAATCTGCACCTCGCGCAGGATCTTGCGCAACTCCTGGCGCACCTCGCGCCTCGTCTGCACATCCAGAGCGGCCAGCGGCTCATCCAACAGCATCAGTCGCGGACGAAGGGCCAGGGCGCGAGCGATCGCCACCCGTTGTTGTTGTCCCCCCGAAAGCTGTGCGGGGAGACGCTGCGCCAGGTGGGCGAGTTGAACCATCTCCAGTGCATCAGCGACCGAGGAACGAATCAGGGAGCGGGAAAGGTGCTGGGCGCGCAGCCCGAAGGCCACATTCTCAAAAACCGTCAGGTGTGGGAACAGAACGTAATCCTGAAAAACATAACCGAACGGGCGTCTCTGAGGAGGAATAAAGATGCGACTCTCGCTATCGTAGTATGTTATACCATCAAGCACCATAAGGCCCCTCTGTGGCTGCTGCAGACCCGCCAGCAAGCGCAGAATTGTACTTTTGCCCGCGCCACTCTCCCCCAGCAAAACCGCCGTCCGACCGCTCTCCACCCCGAATGCCACATCCAGGTGAAAAGCATCAACCCGCGTCTCAAGCGCCACATTCAGCATGAATGATTCTCCCCTCAAAAAATCGGACGCAAGGTCCGAACCTATGCATGGGGATTTTATCACATAGTGAAATGTGTTGGCGTGGAACGGCTCGCACCCCAAATGGTTTTTACAAATAAATATTGTGCAAAGCGGGAGGTGCAGGAGGGCGGCTAGCCCTCCTGCTGGGGTTTGGGGTGCCCCCAAAATTTCGTCTCTTCCCCCTCCGCCGCCGCAGGTGGTGCGTGTAAAAAGTAAGCTAGAGGGTGCGCAAAATCCGGATTTTGCGCACCCTCTAGCTTACTTTTTACACGTAACGTTTCTTGCCTTAGAGGGAAAAACGTGGTATACTAGGTCATGTATAAAATTATGAGATAGTATACTGGCATTCAACATATCTATTTTATCCTCTTCTTGAGGATTAGAATAGGAAATGGTAGGCAGAGCTTTTATGGCGACGAAGGCGATAGAACAATCAGTAACAGCAGCGACCGTTGCAAATGTATGTCCTCGCTATGAGCATGCTGTTCAAGTAATATGTAAGCGTTGGACCGGGTTGCTATTAAACGCTTTGATGGAAGGCCCTCGGCGCTTTTGTGAATTGACCGCACTCGTCGAAGGATTATCAGACCGCGTTTTGAGCGATCGGTTGCGTGAGTTAGAGACGGAAGGCATTGTCAAGCGCGTGGTCTATCCGCAGATTCCGGTACGTGTTGAGTACCAGCTGACCGAGAAGGGATACGCGCTCAAACCCGTGACGGACGCGATTCATACCTGGGCTGAGCAATGGGTCGACCCATCTCAGTTGATAGACGCACAGGGAAAAAAATAAGAACGTTCGCTGTCTGATAGCGCAAGGTAACCTTTTTTCTCCCCCGGCCCATCAAACGTGGTGAGTCGGGGGAGAAAAACGTTATGGACATGATTTGAGGTCGAATACAATGGAACAATTATGGGCGCCGTGGCGCATGGCATTTATAGAACCAAAGGATCCACCCCCACCGGGCTGTATTTTTTGCACGCAGCCAGCCGCAAACGAAGATGAAAAGTACCACATTCTGCACCGGGGCGAGCACTGTTTTATGATGCTCAACCTGTATCCCTATAACAACGGGCACCTGATGGTAGCGCCTTATGAACACGTCGGGGCGCTGGACCTGTTGAGTGCGGAAACACTCGCGGACATGATGGCGCAGGCGCAATGGGCCCTGCGAGCGCTCAGAAAAGCTATGAATCCAGATGGCTTCAACATGGGGATCAATATGGGGAAGGTCGCGGGCGCTGGTTTTGCCGAGCACATTCATTATCATATCGTGCCGCGCTGGAATGGGGACACCAATTTCATGCCGGTTATCGGGGATGTCAAGGTAATGCCTGAACACCTGGATAGCGTCTACCAGAAGCTGCTGCAGACGCTGGACGAGACCAGAGCGTAGCCAACTACTAATAAGGTGAGAAAGAGAAGGTGCCATACAGACTATAACGAGGATGTATGCGTGCCTTCTTCTATTCTGTGTTGTTTATAATTTGCTCCCAACTCCCTGTTAGCCACGGAACACGTAGCCCACACCGCGTACCGTTTGAATCAGCCTGGGGTTGGCGGGTTCATCCTCCAGTTTCTCGCGCAGCCAGCGAATATGTACATCTACTGTGCGTGTATCACCAGCATAGTCATAGCCCCAGACATGGTGCAGTAGCTGGTCGCGCGTCAAAACCGTCCCCCGATTGCGCACCAGGTAGGTCAGCAGGTCAAACTGTTTGGGTTGAAGCTCAATATTCTGTCCATGGTTGCTCACTTTGCGACCGGCCTGATCGATGGCGAGCGGTCCCACAATCAATTCCTTGCGTCTAGGCTGTCCGTCGTCGAAGGAAACTGCATTCTGGTTGCTTTCCTCTTTGACCGGATAATCGACGCGACGCAGTAAGGCGCGCACTCGCGCCAGCAACTCGCGCCGCCCAAACGGTTTGGTCATATAGTCATCCGCTCCCACTTCCAGGCCCACCACTTTATCAATCTCTTCTGCTTTAGCGGTCAGCATGATAATCGGAACCTGAGCGGTGGCGCGGTCGCGGCGCAGCTGGCGGCATACCTCCAGACCATCGATGCCAGGCAGCATGATATCCAGCACAACAAGATCGGGAGGATCGCGGCGGGCAGCCTCTAACGCGCTCAAACCATCGCCCGTCCTGATTACCTGGTAGCCCGACTGCTCCAGGTTATAAGAGATGGTATCAAGCAAAATTGCTTCATCATCGACCACCAATATTTTTCGTGCCACTGAAATTCCCTGCCTCTTGCCATTGCCTAGCCAAAACGACCTGTGATATAGTCCTCGGTCTCTTTTCGTGAAGGCCGTTCAAAGAGCTGAACTGTAGGTGCGTACTCGATCAACTTGCCGCTGAGAAAGAAGCCAGTATAGTGTGAAACGCGTGCAGCCTGCTGCATATTGTGCGTCACTATAACAATAGTATACTCCTTCACCAGTTCGGTAATCAGCTCTTCAATTTTGAGGGTGGCGATCGGATCGAGGGCGGAACACGGCTCATCCATCAGCAGGACCTCTGGCTGCACCGCCAGCGCCCGCGCGATACACAACCGCTGCTGCTGGCCGCCCGAGAGACCCATAGCCGAGGTACGCAGGCGATCTTTCACCTCATCCCATAGGGCCGCTGCGCGCAGGCTATACTCCACGCGTTCCTCAATAAATTTGCGCGACTTCCCCTGAACCCGCAGGCCATAGGCGACATTATCAAAGATAGATTTGGGGAAAGGATTGGCGCGCTGGAACACCATCCCGATGCGTTGCCGCAGCAGGACGACATCGGTCTTCTTATCATGAATATTGGCGTTGTCAAAGATGGCCTGCCCCGAGGTGCGCGTGCCGGGGATTAGATCATTCATGCGATTCAATGTGCGCAGAAAGGTTGATTTGCCGCAGCCCGATGGCCCGATCAAAGCGGTAACCTGGCGATCCAGAATGGGGAGCGAAACATCGAATAGTGCCTGCTTGGAGCCATAAAAAAAGTTGGTGTTTTTCACTTCGATTCTGACATCTGCGCGGGCATTTAATGTCCGGGTGGGATCAAAATGACCCATGTGAGCGACTTCTTTTTCAACCTCATCGACGCTGGCTGTGGATGCCGTGCTATGGCCCGACGAAGAATTTTGCTGGTAATTCATGAATATTCCTGATTGTGATAAGGATGGAGAATGATGTACAGCTTGGGAATCCATTGAGTTCCCCTCACATACATTTCTCTCTATGTTTTACTGATCGTATGGGCACATGTTTTATGATGTGCTGGATTAGTATTCTTCTTTTTACCCACTATACGTTATCACTAATCAATTAACTATGCTTTATGGCAATGTTAACAGAATGTTAAATAATCCCAGGGGATAGGTTTTTGTGGTTAGAAAAGAAAGTTATTTGACGCTACACTGCGCGGCCGCGCTAGTTTTTTGTGTTGGTGTATGGAGTGCGCGGATACGCACTCCATACACCAACACAAAAAAGGATTGGACCTACTCTGTTTTTTCCCCGGTTGTATCAGCAGGCTCATCCTGTGCAGTATCCGGGGTGGCCGAGTTTGTATCTTGCGCCTGCACGTTGTCATCAGCGGTTTCGCTCTCTGGAGAGGTTGGCGCTGAAGTGGTGATAACAGGTTCTCGCTGCTCGTAATTGTAAGCTCCGCTCCTGGTCAAAATATCCTGCACCTCACTATCACGGCCATCGGGGCGGATTGAGACAACTATTTTGCCAGACTTATACTCCTCATCGTAATAGTGTGCCTGCTCTTCAGGAACGCCAAGATTGACGAGGTCAGCCTGCAAATTAGATGTAGCGTTCATTGAAGAGCTCATGGCGACTCCGACCTGGTCATATCGGAAGTCGGCACTCTTCAGCGCATCAACCGCATTCTTAGCCTGTATCTCATCTTGAAAAATACCTATCACAAGCGGTGTCTGATATGTTGTCATACAAATTCCTTTCCGTGTGTCCTCCCAGGATCTTCAGATGGTTTTATAGCAGGGGCGCATCTTTGCTGTGTCAGATCCCGGAGGCCACCTCCTCATTACAACCCATCATCATGATTTAGCCGATGGCACGTTTTTAGTACGCCTGAAGCACAAGAATAGATGCATCTGGGCTAGACCTTAATAGCGCGATTGCTGCCACGGCCAGAGGTGGACGCTGCGCTGACTGGCCGAAGCGATCACGGTACTATCGGGTGACCAGGATAGGCTGCGGATCCAATGCTGGTGCAGCCGTGGTTCTGAAACCAGGAGCTGTCCCGTTTCGGCGTTCCAGACCTGCAGCACGGTATCGTTGCCGGCTGAGGTCAAAAAGTCTCCATTGGGCGACCAGGCGATGGCCTTGATAATGTGCGTATGTTCGCGATAGGTGCATAGCGTCTGCCCATTGGAGGCATCCCAGATGTGAGCCTGGCGATCGTGGCCCGCCGATGCGATGCGCGTCCCATCGGGCGACCATGCCGTGGCATAAACAGGCCCACTATGACCATTATACTGAAGCTGATGCATCCCGCTGGTGGCGTCCCAGATCTGGACGTTGTCCTCAAAACAACTGGAGGCGATACGTGCGGCCCGAGGAGACCATGGGGCGGAAAAGACCCGGTACTGCCCACCATGGGTATACAGGTGCTTGCCATCAAATGCCTGCCAGACCTGCACCGAGTTATCGCCATAATCGCCACCTGATGCGATACAGGTGCCATCGGACGACCAGGATACCGTGCGTACGAAACGTCTATGACCGCGATACGTATGGATGATCATACCAGTACTGGCCTGCCAGATATGAACGAGGCCACTGGTGCAACCGCTGGCCAAGTACTGGCTATCAGGAGACCAGGCGAGGGCCAGCACGCAGGTTGGGTGACCATGAAACGTGAGGATTTGCTGACAGGTCAATGGATCCCAGATGTGGACCGTATTATCGCGCCCACCCGATGCAATACGCGTGGCGTCTGGAGACCAGGCAACCGCGAAGACATTATCGGTATGGCCAGTGTACTCCGTATATTCCCTCTCCACCCTGGAGTGTAAGCCCATGATAGTTAATGTTCCTTCGGTCCCTCAATGAGCAGGTTGATGGCGTGTGGGAGAACTGGTAAGACATATTCCAGGCACTCCTGGACGGCCTTGGGGCTGCCGGGGAGATTGATAATGAGGGTACGGCCACGAACACCGGCTACACCGCGTGACAGCATGGCCATCGGCGTATACTTCAGGCTGATAGCGCGTAGCGCCTCGGCGATGCCTGGGGCTTCCCGTTCGATGACGGTCCTGGTCGCCTCTGGTGTGACATCACGGGGAGCCATACCGGTGCCACCGGTGGTCAGCAGCAGGTTGATTTTATGTTCATCGCACCAGTTGCGTAAGAGCGTCGAGATCTGTTCCTGCTCATCGGGTACCACACTTTGTAGTTGAACCGTAGCATCGGGCAGCTGAGCCACCAGTTCGCGCGCACGGGCCCCACTGAGGTCCTGCCGCACCCCCTGTGCCGCACCATCGCTGACTGTCAATATCCCAATTGTAATCATCATTTATCCTCGTGTCGCCAGCTCGCGCATCAAAGCACCGACCTGGCGGCGCGATCCATAGAGCCAGACGGTATATTCATCGGGCATATCCTCTACCTCGATGCAGCAGCCCATCTCGGTCGCCAGCTTGCGTGTAATATCGTGGAACTGACCACGTTCCGCCTCGCTGCGACTCTGCGTACTCAATGCCAGCCGTCCCAGGCGATCCTCCGGGCTCAGCTCGTTATTGATCAGCTCACTCAACTGCTCCAGGCCAAAGACCACCTTCAGGGGAGGCATATCCTTCGCCTCGGAGGCCGAAAGAGAGACCACGCGTCCTCCATTGTTGCCGCTGGACTCGCCAGCCTTATCCTGTTGCTCATGGAGCTTGGTAGCATCCATATAGACGTCGCGCAGTTTCTCCAGGATCAGCAGGCGCGCATCTTCAGGCGCGTCGGCCCGTGGATGTACATAGGCCAGCAGATTGTAAGCTGGATCGGAATAAACAAACGGCATCGAGATGGCGGCTCGCCTGCCACAATTAGGACAGGTTGAGACGTTGATTAATCCGGCCAGCACTACGTAGCGCAGATGGGCATCATCCGCGACATTAACATATTCATAGGCCTGGCCATTAAAGACTTGTCCACAAGGACAGGTAAATGTATGTGTTGTCGAACGTGACATAAGACAATTTCTTCGCTTTGATTTCTAGAGAACCGACGCACAATATGTTATAGCAAGTATAACATATTGTTTGCGTGCAATTGTATGCTCACTTATAATGGTTCAGCTTGCGCTGTTAAAACGCTTTAAAAGCGTAGACGCCTGCGGCGTCGCTCCCCCGCCGCAGGCGGGGGAGGGGAGATTTTGGGGACACCCCAAACCCCGGCAGGAGGGCGGCTAGCCCTCCTGCACCTCCCGCGAGGGGGAGATTTTGGGGACACCCCAAGCCCCGGCAGGAGGGCGGCTAGCCCTCCTGCACCTCCCGCATTGCGTCATATGGCGCCGATATAATTGCAGTAGGTGTGTTGGCACAAGCGGGTCGCGGCCGCGACCCGCTTGTGCCAACACACCTACTGCCTTCACGCGTTCTAGCGTCTTCTATTTTTGCTGAGTGATTTGGTTGAGTAGGTGAATTTGACGCCCTGGCGTTCCAGGAAGGTTTGGAACTGGCCGTAAAATTCGTTGCGGTCCTGCATCGTGATCACTGAGACGGCGTCGGCGGTTTCGATGGCGTAGGGATAGCCGTTGCCGGCGATAATTTCCGCCCGTACGATATCCAGTACAGGTTCGAGAATGCCATCGTCGAGCATCCAGCGCGGGAATTCCAGGCGCGTGGGAGGGCGTACCGCCGTGGTCTGTAGATAGCAGAAGGCCACGCTGTTATGGTCGGGTCCGTAGCTTTCCAGCACGTCGTTGCGCGCGCATAGCATGGCCGGCGTACGATCTCCCCAGCGTAGATGGCCGCGCCAGAGCAGGGCGTCGTGAATCTTTTTTGTATCGCGCAACACCGGTCTGGGTAGGGTCGCATCCAATCGGCGTAACATTGTAATCATATCACGAGCGTAGCTGGTGTCAATGTAGCCGATCAATGGGACGCGTAGCTCCTCCGATGTGCGCAGCAGGGCGAGGGCAGCATCGATGTAGCGCTGGCGGTAGGGATTGGGCATGGTCAGGGCGAATGAGACGACCAGCGAACCATCAAAGAACACCACTGGACTGTAGATGGGATCTTCCTCACGGCGCGCGGCCGCCTGCTGGCGCATCAGATCACAGATGGTCTCAACCTCCAGCAGGTAGCGGCGCTGGGTCACCTGCATTTCCGAGTACGGATAGCTATCGGGGTCCTCCGTGTCGTTTTTGGTGTCATCCATCAATTCTTCGGGGGCCAGCACCTCCATGCGCACATCTTTGGTATAGGTGCGGCCACGGGAGTGGGGATTGACGAAGAAGCCTACCTGCACCAGTCCCACCGGGATCGAGGCGTCGCGCCATGGCATCAGCTGGCTACCATCGACGGCGATGGTGGTGACGCCCTCGATGCACTCGGCCCATTGCCGGGCCTGTTCATGGGTACCGAAATCGCGCCCAAAGGGAAAGACGGGACCGTGATAGGTCTGATTGACGGCATTTACCAGCCAGCGATCGAACTCCAGCGTCGGGCGGGCTCCGGCCGAAGGCATGCCGATCTCATCGGGTGGCAGCATATGTTCCAGCTGCGAACTGGAGGGATAGCGTTCGTACAGGTGTTCCAGCGCGTACTGATACATGCCCAGCTGTTCGTTGAACGACCCATCGAAGAGCGAAAACTGTCCCTTCTTGGCGTTCAGCGCCGCCTGCAATTTACCTTTGTGCAGCATCTTGTTCCTCCCTGACTAATTGGTTGCTTGCAACTGGGATTGCGTGCCGCTTGTATGCTGCCAGGCCTGCTCGAAGTCCGCCTGTGGTAGCGCGCCATCTTCATCATCCAGGATATGGGTCTCACCATTTTCCTTGCTCAGGCGCACCAGGCTATCCAATCCCTGCTCAAAGGTATCGTCGTGGCTGATGACGATGAGCTGATCGAAGCCGCGCACGCGGCGGATCTGTTCGGCCAGGTTCATGCGGCGCAGCTCGTCCATATTCTGCGTTGGCTCGTCGAAGAAGGCGACGTTGAGTGTGGAGAGCTTCTTGAGCAGGGCCAGGCGTACCGCGAGGGCCGCGCTCATCTGCTCACCTCCACTGAGCTGGGCGAAGCTGCGATCGACGCCCTGCTGGCGCAGGATGATCTCGTAGTCATTGCGCCAGGCGAGTGTGGCTCGCCGGTCACCCATCACCTCGCCGAAGATACGATTGGCCTCCGCTGAAATATCGGCCAGCATCGCGCGGAGCACATGCGGGGCGGCATCTTTAATCAGGTCGCGGAACTGCCCCATCATCTTATGCAGATCATCCAGAGTCTGGTATTCAGCCTGAGCGGCCTCTAACTCGACCAGCAAGGCCTCGGCCTGCGCGATCTTCTGCTCTAGCTGTAGAATCTCCCCTTGCAGATTCTTGATCTGCTCTACCAGTTGGATCTGCTCACCGCGTATATTTTCGATCTCTACACGCAGTTGGTCGAGCTCTTGCTGCTGAAAGGCGGCTTTCGCCTCATTAAAGGCGCGCTGTACCTGCTGGAGATGTTGTTCGGCCTCGGCTGCCAGTGTCTGTTGCTGCTGGTAAGCCCGTTCGCGTTCGGGCAGGGTGCTGGCCTCATTCTGATGCTGGAGATAGAGATGGTAGCCAGCCTGGTTCTGCTGAATAGTGACCTCCTGGAGGGCGATATCCTGATCCAGCGTGATGTAATGGGCCAGCCGATCCTCCAATACCTGCAACTGCTGTTGGACCTCCTGCAGGCGCTGCTGCTCTTCACCCAACTGTTGCTGATAGATGGTTTCCCTGGCGATGGTCTCTTGCCGGGCGCGGCTCTCGGAGCGAGGATCATTGAGGGCGGCCAACTCAGTCTCAAGCTGCGTAAGTCTGGCGGCGCTGCCCTGAAACTGCGTGGCTTCCTGTCGCAAAGCCGCGATCTCCTCTTCAAGCTGCTCTCCCTGCTTCTGCAACTGCGCCAGTTGCTGCTTCAGGCCGTCCAGTCCACGGACCTGCGTGTCTGCCAGCCGGCTCTCCTTGAGCTCTTTCTCCGCCTGCAGCAGTTGTTGATCGACCTGGTCGATGCTCAACAGTTCTTGCTTGAGGACCGTGATCTCGTCCGTCAGCCGGTCTATCTCGCGCTCCAGGCGCCGCATGTTGGCGGCGCGCTCATCGCGGCGCTCCACATATTCGGCGAAGCGCGGCAGGGCATCCGCGTATCTCTGGATCTGGCTCTTGCGCCGGTTCAGGGTGCGCTGCTGAACCGCGATCTGCTCGATCTTTTCGCGTTCCTCGACCAGCAGATTCTCGAAATAGGACTCCAGGCTGACGATGCCGAGGCGACGAATATTCAGGCAGCTCTCGTTAAGCAAGGGACACTGGCCGCCGGCGGATTCTGCCTTGGAGCGGGCGTAGCCCTCGATATTGCCCTCAATGCGGATGCGCTGATCGTCCAGGACCTTGAGCTGCTGCTCGATCTCTGGCATCTCTTCCGCTTCCTGGCGATGCTCCTCAATCAGCCGGACGCTGGTCTCGGCTTTGCGCAGAGGCTCGATCAGGGGCTCCCTTTCAAGCTTGCGTTCACGCAGCAGGGCTGTCTTCTCTTTGAGCTGCTGTTGTTTCTGTGTGCGCGTGGTGACCTGCAGGCGGAGCTGGGTATGTTTCTCGGTGCGTATCTCGATCAGATTGGCCACCGGGAGTAGCGGTTCGATCGTTGCAATCTTGCGCTGACACAGTTCCTGTTCCTGCCGTAGCGCCTGCAGACGTTCTTTGCGTCGCACCCCTTCGGCGCAGACGTCCTTGTAGCGCTGGCTCTGCTGGCGAGCCTCGTCGCGCTGGCGTTCTAGCTCAACCTGCTGTTCCACCAGAGGCGCCAGGTCGGCGATGCGCCGCCGGGCGCGCTCCACTTCCTGTAAATATTCCTGCTGGTGGCTGATGCGCTCGCTGACCTGGATCTGCAGATTCTGCGCCCTGGCCTGTTGCTGACGCAGCGCGTCGCGATCGTTGGCATCCTGCCGCAGCTGGCGCAGCTTCGCATTGGACTCCTGATGGAGATTGAAGGCCGCCTGGTTTTCCTGCACGATGCGCTGGGCCTCGCGTGCGATCTGCAGCTGTTGCTGGCGATCCTGTAAAATAGAATGGGCAAAGTTATGTTTCGTCTCGGCCTGGTTGAACTGGACCTCCAGGTTGCGTACCTGTTCCGCCTGTTGCTCCAGGATGGTTTTACGCTTCTCGTTGTGGCTCAACTGCTCGCTTAGCTGCAGGTTCTTATCGGCATGCCCCTGTTCCGTCAGACGTTTGGAGCGCAGATCCTCGCGCCAGGCATCCAGCTCGCGTGTCTCATACTGCAGGCGGTCGATGGTGGCCTGCTGCTCCTGTCGCTGATCTTTATAGTAGTTCTGCGTGCCCAGCAAATATTTGGCGGCTGTCTGATAATCTTCGATTTGTAGCAGCGCATCAAAGGTCTGTTTGCGCTTGGCGGCCGTCTCCAGGAAAATAGAGGTAAAGGTACCCTGTGGCACACCAAGGGCATCACGGAACAGCGCCTCCAGCGAGCGCTCGCGATCGATGCCGAACAGCTCGTGCAGTTTATCCAGCACATCGGCGCGTTGCTCCAGGCGCATATCGGCCTCTTCATCGTAGACGAGCCAGCGCGCACCCGTGCCGCAGCGCCGCTCGACCGTATATGGGCGCTCATCGCTGCCAATCAGGTGGACCAGGACGCGGCCGCTTTTCTCTCCCTCACGCACAAACTGATCGTGGTTATACGAGAGGTAGCCAAAGAGCGCGAAACCAATCGCCTCAACCAGCGTAGTCTTCCCGGAGCCGTTGGAGCCACTGATCGCCGTCGTACCACGACGAAAATCTACCGAGACCTGACGATAACTTTTGATATTCTCTAACTCAATCCGTGTAATGAGCATAATATAGGGGCCAGCCTTCCATGCATAAACATGCGATACAACGAGATGCCTACTCCAACCATTCTATTTCGGGACAGCAAAAGTGGAAACATTCAGGCGCATTATAACACGACTGAGAAGTAGCGTGCAGTTGGCTATGTGTTGGCACAGCCGGTTTTAGCATCCTTGACAGGAAAAAAAGACTCGCCGCAACGTCACGTTGCGGCGAGTTTCTGTTTCTTTGATTGAATGTCTTACGATTTCTGCCCGCTTCCTTTAGGAGTCGATTGGACCTCGGAGCCATCAGACTGTTCTGTAGTAAGCGGAGTGGTCACCTCTTCCCCTTCGTGGCCCGTTTCCGCCCGCTCGCTTTCTGTCGTTGGGATCTCTGTATCCACACTGGTTGTCTCTGCGTCCTCCGCTACAAGCGCTGGCGCCTCGCTCAGCTCTTCGGTGATGACCTTCTTTTCCAGCGCGGGCTTAGGTTTCTGTGGAATGCCGTAGGTGGCGGCAACCTCTCCATCTGGCACAGGCCTGGAGGTACGCATCACCCAGTAGGTCAGGGGGAACAGTAGAATGAAGACGACCAACGAGGTCCATTGTGCCTGTTTCAGGCCAATGTCGATGCCCAGGAAGCTTACTATGTCGTTCTGGCGCGCAAAGAAGATGAAGAACTGTGAGATGGTATAGCTAAACAGGTAGACCAGCATGAGGATGCCGGGACGCCGCACGCGGCGCGCGAGATAGAGCATGATACCAAGCACAAACAGGTTGATGATCAGCTCGTAGCCGGCCGCCGGCTGAACCGGAACATTACAGGTACTTGGATTGAGGCAGGCCCAGCTATTGGGATTCTGATAGACGGTCGACCAGGGTAGCGTGCTGGGAAAGCCAATGATATCTCCATTGATCAGGTTACCGATACGGCCGAAAATCTGGCCCGCCGCTCCGAACAGCACGCCCGCATCAATGAGGACCAGTGGATTGATACGCTCAACTTTGGCGCGCCAGAAAAGCGTTGGGATGATCAGGAAGATCGCGCCATAGAAGGCCATGCCACCTTCCCAGGTCGCTATGATGCGCCATGGCTGCATGAGATAGTTTTCTACCAGGTGCGGTTGCTGCACCACAAAATACAGACGGCCACCGATAAGTCCGGCCGCGATACACCACCAGAGGATACGATAGACGGTATCCTGGTCGATGCCCTTGCGGGTAGTATAGCCCTTGATGACCCATAAACCAACCATAATGCCCACCACATACATCAGGCCATACCAGCGCACCGCCAGCGGCCCCAGATGCACGAGGACCGGATCGATATTAATGTAGATATACGGCGGGCCGATATGTAGCCAGCCCCCGCTTAAAAGATAGGCAAGTGGGAGAATATTCATCGTTGACTCCAATTAAAAAACACTTCTTTCGCGCACATTGCCTATGATAGTATGCTTCGAGGTTACATGCAAGAGGGCAAACAACAAACATCGCGGTAAGGTGTGTGACGGACCCCGGCCGGCCGGGGTCCGTCACACACCTTACCGCGATGTTTATGACATTACACGGTGACCGATCCTCTGGTGGAATGATCGGAGGTATGCTCGTCAGCATCCAGGAGATTGTGCATGGTTTTGAGGGAGGCGCCGCTGGCATTTTTGCGCAGCATCAGGATCTCGGCGGCGATGCTCAGGGCGATTTCATCTGGCGTTTCGGCGCCAAGATCCAGGCCGATGGGGGCATGAACCCCCTCAATGCGCTGACGCTCAATCCCTTCCTCTAGAAGTTCGCGGAAGATGCGCTTGACCTTGGAGGGGCTGCCAATCATCCCAACGTAGGTTGCCCGTGTATTCAGGGCGGCGCGCAGGGCCTCTTTATCCAGATTATGGCCACGGGTCACGATAACGATCCAGGATGCCTCATCTGGCTCCAGCGCGCGAATGGTTTGAGGGATATCGCCGAAGGTCATCTGCACCTTGCTATCGAAGGACTGCGACTCGGCCAGGTCACGGCGATCATCGACCACGATCATGCGGAAGTCCAGTCTCGCGACCAGGCGGGAGAGGGCCTGGGCGACGTAACCCGCGCCGGCGACAATCAGGCGCGGCTCGGGACGCAGGATCTCAAAGAACACCTCCAGCGTGGCGCCGCAGCTGCCAACCGCCTCGCCCTGATCGGCATCCAGATGGATGTGAACCGAGGCGGGATTCCCCTCGCGCAACACCTTGAGCGCCTCCTGCGCTACCTTGCCATCGGTCTGTGGACCCGCAAAACTGCCCTGCATCGAGCCATCCTGGTGGATCAACGCCTTACTACCGATTGGGCAGGGAGCCGCTCCCATGGTCTTCACCACCGTGGCGATGGCGACTTTTTCACCGTGAGACAAAGCGGTCTGAATTTCATTGTAAATTGTAATCGTGCTCATTATCGTCCCTCTGGCTCTTCGCTAGTCCCATATTCAATTATTGAGTATAACACAAATAGTGTGCGCTTTGCTCTATACTGGCTGGCAAGCTATTGAGCTTGTAGGAGGATTTATTTTTGTCTATTCTTGTCTAATAGAGATGAGTAAAATCCAACCTGTTTAGTGTCAAATTTGGCGTCAAAGTGGAGGAGAAAGACTTTATTTATGACAGCGCTTGAAGAGTGTCTTGCATCTCTCGGAGATAGTGCCAATGTGCTCTCTATGAGTGAAATTCGTGATATGAGAGAAAAGTTCTGGCGTTCTATTCCAATGACCAGGAGAGGAAGAGTTGATTGGACGAAAATAGAAAAGAAAATCAAAATATCGTCAATACAAGGACTTTCATCGATCTCGAGAAATTGGATAAAAGATCTAGATTCTCCCGCCTTCATCATGTGGGATGAATTTACGCTTCCTATTGTTAAATGCTCATCACTAAGGAAAATTTTTGAACAGATAGAAGACGTACTTATCGTGAGTTTTGATATATGGGTATTTTCCTTTGAGGAAAAATATGTCATTGAATTTTATCATGAAGGAGATATTACAATAGGTACTATTGATGAATAAGTGTTACATTTCACTGCCAATTATAATGCATAGAGCCGTTGGTATAGTGAGTTACCTAACGGCTCCAAACTATAGAAGCCAGTAATGTGGCTTATCATTTTTTCTGTCAGGACCTTACATTGTAATGGTTTCTTGTTGTAGAGGGAATTCAAGCGTTTGTCTGGCCTGGAAGCCCTGTTTAAGGGCAACGAGCGCGCAGACGAATGTCGCGCCCATAATCAGAAACAGCGATCCTTCACGCATAACATAAAATGGGTCATTGCCTGGATCGCTAAAGGATGGCAGTATGGCGGGCAGAAGCGTGGCCAGGCCGATCAGCATGATCAGGGGAATCAGCAGAGCCAAGTGAAGCGCGTAAGAGGTCACGCGCCGGCTGGGAGCAACATGCTGGACCGCGAAGAAGATAAGCGCCAGATCGACAAGCAAACCCGCGAGAATGACAAACGGAGCCACGAGAAGAGGTACCTGTATCAGAATTACCAGCACGAGGGTCACAATTGGACTGACCAGGCCCAGCAGACAGAGAAACAAGGCGCTTCCATTACGGTTTTGCACCGCTTTCCAGCAAGCGGCAAGCAGGAGGGGCAGTCCACCAAGAGCAAGCGTGAGCAGCAAGAGACCTGTTACGAAGCGCACCAGATTCACAAGCAGGTGCCCAGGGGAGAGCGAGAGAAAGCTCAAAAGAATCCGGGGTTCGTCAGGCGCATGAACGTGCAACTGTACAACAAACCAGGCGGCGAAGAACAGCAATGTGGCACTGTAGATGACAAGTCCGTTTGAACGCATTTTTTGGAGTATATGAAATTTTCTTCCTTGAACAAGATTTTGGTGCATACAGGCATCAATAAGGCTGATAAAGAGATTGCAGAGCGTTAGCAATGTTGGTGGTGAGTCTTCCAGAATCTGGATCATTTCCTCGGCGTAGCGCTCACGCCAGGCCGCGGGATAGAGCCTGATCAGCAATCGTCCTCCACGCTGATACAAAGTGGATCGAGAAGTTTGTCTCATACTCATATACCCTATCTGTACAACTAGATGGTCGCGAGACGTTGTTGACCGGTAGAAACCACCTGATTCATTGTCGCGAGCTGTTCGCGTAACACAGTGATACCCAACTGCGTCAGTTGATATGGTCGACGACGCTCAACCAGCGCCAGGGCCTCTATCCATCCTTGTTTTTCCAGGCGAGCGAGCGCACCGTATAATGTCCCCACCTCCAGATGGGTACCACAGAACTGCTCGATATCCTGAATCATGGCATAGCCGTGCTTCGGCCCACTCGCCAGACTAGAAAGGATGAGCAGAGATGGATCAGAGAAACGTCCCAGATCCAAAGAGGAGTTGCGTCTGATACGCATGATCTTCTCCTGTCATATACTTCGTATAGAGTAGGTCTTACTCTCGCCATAGCGGGGCATGTGAGCGCCCCCGCACGCGCGTCCACTGCGCGGCCGCATTTGTATTTATATATTGCTGTATCGGGCGCGCATCCGCACGCCCGATACAGCAATATATAAATACCCTCTTGAGCGTCGCAGGCACAATATCTCTTTGAGCGTCGCAGGCGCGAAAACGCAGGCATGCTGCAGGCGATGATTATGAGAGTCAGATACTTCGTAATACTTACTATGTATAACTATATAGTAGTGAGAAGTAGCGGTTTTGTCAAGGAGATAGGAGATAGATGGTGGTGGTTATGCTGCGAGAAATGGGCTTGAAGGTGGGTGGAAAGCGATAGAGGGTAGGCCTGGTTTTAGATACCATTATGATGGCATCTAAAACCAGGCCTGGGGCTTTTGTGAGCGAGGGGCTCAGGTGTTTTTGCTGGCGGAGATGTGCTGCATGACAAATGTGATCAAAGCCTGGATGTGGGGATCGGGGACGGGATCGCTGGTTTGAACCGCGTGGCATCTGCTGCCGTCTTCGACGGCGAGATAGTAGGTGCGGTAATCGGCGGATCCTGGGGCAGGCGTATTCAGTACAGAGGGCAGTGCAAAGAAGTTGGCCTCCTGCACCAGTTGTCGCAGCTCGTTGGCATCTTGCATGGAGAGGGTGGCGCTATCCAGTAGTCTGGGCGTATGCCATCCGGGCAGCGGGAAGAAGCCCCCCTCGATGCGTAGCTGAATTCGCACCTTAGTACTCCTTTGCCAGAGTTGGTACCTGGACTCCTACTTGCTCCCAGGCATCATGGACAGCCGACCACTCCGGACTGCTGGCGCCATACAGGCGTTCTGCGTTAGAGAGGGTCAGGCGCGCGAACATGCGGAAGTTCGCGGTGGGACGCAGGCGTGAATCGCGCAGGGTCTCGTACCAGATGCGTCCCGCTTTCTCCCAGGCATAGCCACCGATACGTGTGGCGACCAGGTAGAAGCTATGGTTAGGGATACCCGAATTGATATGTACGCCGCCATTGTCCTCAACGGTATCCACGTAGTGGCTCATATGGGCGGGCTGTGGATCGCGTCCCAGCAGGGGATCGTCATAGGCGGTACCAGGGGCGCTCATCGAACGCAGGGCGACACCTTTGATCTGCTGGGTGAAGAGGCCGTGACCAATCAGCCAGTCGGCCTGGTCGGCGGTCTGACGCAGGGCATACTGTTTGACCAGGGAGCCAAATACATCGGAGATCGACTCGTTGAGCGCGCCCGACTGGCCTACATAGGCCAGGTGACACTCATCCTCAGTGACGCCGTGGGTAAGTTCGTGACCGATAACATCGACGGCGCAGGTGAAGCGATTGAACAGCTGACCATCGCCATCGCCAAAAATCATGCGCTCGCCATCCCAGAAGGCGTTATCGTATTGATGGCTGTAGTGTACGGACGCATCCAGCGGCATACCGGCATCGTCGATCGAGTTGCGACCATAAATCTGGAGATAGAACGCATGCGTCCAGCCGACGCCATCGTAAGCCTCGTTGGCGCAGGTATCTTGAATGGGAGGCTGCCCCTCTGTACGAACCACCGCACCCGGTAGATCTTTTGTTCCATGGACGTCGTACACGATGCGATGAAGCGCCTTATCAGTATTAAGCGCAGGCCGGACCCCGACATATTTGCTCGTGAGCAATCCCTGAGCCATACGAATGGTGCGAATAGAGTGATCGTGACCCAGCATCTGCAAGGCTTTGGTGCGTTGCTCGGGGGTGCCATGTTGGGCCAGTGAGGTCAACATATGTGGAGGGAGGATATAGCGACGAGAAAGCGATGGTTTCATTATAGTGTCTCCTTGTCTCACAACTTCTTCTTGCCATGCATCCGCGAGTTAACACTATGATGCGCTGTAATAAAAAATATGCAGCTACTACAAGTATAACTGTGACGCAATAAAATTTTGTTTTACACCGCCATTATAAATAAGAGGCAAAAAGTTAACCCATCATTAATGAGCAATCACGCATAAATGGAACAGGCCGCCCTCTAAAAACGCCTTGCTTGCTTACTACCATTTTTCCACTACCAAAAAAGAATAGTCAGATGTCTGATACTTCATGGTATAGAAAGACACTTGACAATATAGGTCTGGTGTTCTAAAATATTAGAACAAATTTTCAAAAAGGAGCATAACATGGACGATCAAACCAACGGGCAGGTCCAGGAGGAACAGACGCCGTCCCGTGTTTTCAATCCCAACGAACACCTTATGCAAATCAGGTCTGGTCAAACCTCAAAGGACTACTTACCCGTCCAATGGCGGCTTGTCTGGTTTCGTTCTGCCTTCCCACATGGTATGATCGAAACAGAGATGCTCCACCTGGACCTGGATCGAGATACCGAGGAGGAGGGCTACGCCTGGAACGCTGAGCGCAGGCGCAGCGAGAAGGTGATCAAGCAGGCCAAGGGCTTCTGTGTTTTCCGCGCGGTCGTCAGAGATGGTGTGGGTGGTGTGGCCACCGGGACCAAATCCGAGAAGGCGGCCAGCTTCGGCGACTTCATTGAAAAGGCCGAGACGGGAGCGATCGGTCGCGCCCTGGCGGCGCTCGGGTATGGCACGCAGTTCACTGGCGACGAGTGGGAAGAGGCCCATCGCATCGTCGATAGCCCGGTAGAGCGCCAGGCAGCCGCCATCTCTAATGGTGTCGGCTCAAATGGTCATAATTCTTCCCTGGTTTCGGTGCGCCCGGCCAGCAATGGCTCGAACGGCAATCGCCCGGCGGCTGAACAGAATGGCAAAGCCGAAAATGAAGCGCCCACCAATGCCACCGAGCAACAGCTTTCGAGCATTCGTAAGTTGTGTGATCACCTTGGTAAGACCGTGCCAGCCGATACTTCCACGCTGAGCTATACCGGCGCGCGCAAAATGATTCAACAGTTGACCGCAGAATACAGGGAGTCCAAGCAGAACAACAAGGCCTCCTAAAGGAAGAATATATCCTATGAGCCCGGCTGAGTTAGAACATGCCCATCAATGTATGCAACAGCGGTGGTATGAGTTAGTACAGGCTGAGCAGCAAGGAGCACCGGTTCGTGATTTAGAGCGTCTGTATGAAAAATACATTGACGCTGTCGAGATCTATAACCGGGGCTCTCAGAGTGGCCCGGTCGTTTACCAGAAGCGTAAGTTTCCTGGGGTCGCATAAAAGCAAGGTGTTCGGTTCGTGTATGAACCGAACACTTTTTGTATCCCCGCCTACGGCGGGAAAGGGAGAGGAAGGGATTTTGGGGCGCCCCAAACCCCGGCAGGAGGGGCTCGCCGCCCTCCTGCACCTCCCTGCTTTATACAGGATCAATCTTCGCCCCAGCGGGAGGGCTGATAGGGTTTTTTCTGCACCGGTCGGGGTGCCGCGTTAAGGTAGGTTGAGAATCTTTGAAAGAGATGGGGTAACCACTGACGCAGGAAGTTTTGCTGTTCAGCAGCGGGTTTTTGCTGACCATAGCGTTCCTGCGCGTAGGCACGGGTAAACTCGTCCAGGATGGCCGGGTCGGTTGGGGTGTCTGTGCTACCAGCTGGGAGTTTATGGGCGGATAACAAGAGCAGGCGCCGCTGGTATTCCGCCGGTGTCTCGGTCGGATAGCGGCCGAACTCACCGCCTTTTTCCGCCATCGATTGCAAAAAGCCGCGATAGCGGGCACGCATTGAATTGGTCTCCAGCGGTTCTAATTGGCTGCTTACCACCTGCTGCTGACGCTCCTGGCGCCGTTCTCTACGGATTTGCTGCATATCCAGCCCCTCGCGTACCTCCTCCTCTTCGGGCAGCGTATTTTCTTCCCCGTGTTGCCGCTTGTTTTTGACAAACAGCACAATAGCGATCAAGACCGCAATGGCGGCGGCGATCACAAGCAGACGCAGCAGCAGCATCGTCGTGGGATCGGCTATGTTTTGATGAAGGTGAATCTGCGAAAGGCTCTTTGGCTGTGGCTTCTTCTGGGAAGAGAAGGCTGGCGGCGCGGGCGCGGGTCCCAGCAGATGATTGAGCCAGCCCAATAGCCAGTTCAGGACCATGGAGACGCCATAGAAAATCCAGCTGATCACCAGCAGGAGGAACTGGGCTATCCAGTCGACCAATGACCAGAATGGACTCAGGAGCATGATTAGTATCGCGTTGGGAAGAATCTCCATCAGTATGCAGAGCGCGATCAACACCAGCCATGTAATGGTCAGGGCCACGATCCACCTGCTGCTCCCCTCTTTCATCCCTGTCTGTGATTGCCGGGCCTGTTCCTTGCGCGCCGCTCCGATACGTGTAAAAGAGAGCGCCACGAAGCCAGACAGGAAGAAGATTGGCAGATCGCGCAACAGCTCATTGTTGATGCTATACGTCGAACCGATATCCCCCAGCAGTGAGAAGGTGAGCACAAGCAGGATTGCACCCAGGCCGATCTTAAAAAAGAGGATCAACTGATCATCGCTGAAACCTCCCCGGGCCCGATCAACGCCACGCTTCCAGGCCCAGCCGGTCAGCACAATCATGAAGACCACGGTGAACGTATCGCCGAGCGCGTAATAGTGGGTCAGACCCAGCAGCAGGAGTCCCAGGATAATGCCCAGCACGTCAAACGAGGTCACGTGCATCCCGACCTCGTAGTCCAGCTGGTGACCACGCTGCTGGCGTCGATGATATCCCCACAGTCCCCACCAGTGAAACAGCAGCAGGGTTAGCACAATACTTCCGACATCCAGGTAGTTGATACTCTGTGTCAGACGCAGAAATATCAATTGCAAGAGCAGGAAGATGGGTTGAGCCTCCATCAACGCCGACGCAATAGGAATGGCCAGCAGCTCAATCCAATTGGAGGCTACGCGCGCTGGTACCGATGGCTGCGTTCTGTCCGTCGCCGACGGCCTGAATAAGCTCATGCCACTGCTCCTTTCCTCCAATGTTATACGTAGCCAGGTTAGCGGTATCTGGGAGCTCCTTGCCTTCCTCAAGATCGCCAGCCAGAATGATATTGACGGCGGTCCCATGGCGGCGACGCTCAAGCAGGTAGTCGATCGTCGTCGGGCTCAGCGTATTGACCGGGCTGACTAGCAGGATAGTTGTGCCCTGCTGAAACATCTCATCCTCCATCTCGATAATGCGCTCGATTGGTGTATTAAACGTTGGCACCAGGCGCGCCATCGTACTCAGGATCTGCTCGTAATGGGCATAGTCGCGGGCGAAAGGCAGGCTGATACCGGGGGGTGAGATGGTGGTGGCGTTCGACTTACGGGCCGCCTCCTCGTCAAATACCTGGTCGGTATTGACCTCGGTGCTAAACGTATGGGTAGCCGTCACCATCGAGCTATTGGTCAATATACCGACCATGTAGCCTTCATCCAATCCCCAGATCGCCAGGGAGGCGGCCGCCGAGATGCAGTATTCCTGTAGCTCTTCGTCCATTCCCTTCGACTCGTTCGAGTAGGTCCAGGTATCGAGAAGGATCAGCAGGTGCCGCTCGGTGGTTGACTCGTAGATTTTGCTGCGCAGCTCACCCACGCGAGCCGTCGCCTTCCAGTCGATGCGGCGTGGATCGTCGCCCATTTGATACTCGCGATTGCCCGCGAACCAGAGCGGATCCTCCAGCAGCTGACGCGCTCCCACATACTCGCCCATCGGAAAGACCGAGGGAAGTCCCAGGTTCTCGATTGGGGCGATCAGTGGATAGACCAGCAACGTCTCATTGGCGGGCAACACCAGTCCACGATCCAGCCAGCCGAAGGGATCACTGCAGTTCAGGCGCAGAGGACCAAAGAGATGAAAGCCACGGGCATGGCAGCGCATGCGATAGCGACGCGTCACGCGCTGATAGGACCAGAGTAGCCAGGTGCTGATCAAGGTATCGCGTTTGATTGTCTGTAGCCGACTGCTGCGGTCACCTGTAATCGTCAATGGGGGAGAGATCGAATTCTCCATCTGCAGCCAGGGCAATGGCAAAAACTTACGATTCTCCACCGTAACCGACAGGGTAACCTGCTCGCCAAAGAAGAGATGCGACTGATCGACTTTCTGGCGTACCAGCAGATGCTTTAGCGCGTAGCGATACCAGATCTCGGGTACTATGCCGACCAGGAACGTAAAAAGAGCGGCCAGCACCATCAAAGGCTGGCGTGTAATCACACTCAGGATCAGCAGAGCCAGGGCCAGGTAGTACCAGAGTCGCCGCTTTTTGAGCAGCTGATCAGCTGGCTCAGCTTGCTGAAGATGCGTATCTTCCTCAATACTCATGAAAAATTACCTTGTAGCTGGCGGGGTCGCGATAGCCTCAACTGGTACCTCGATCGTCTGCACGATCTCGTTAATGATCTCCTGACTGCGTCGACCGCGCATGCGATTGCGATTAGTCGCCAGAATACGGTGTCCCAGCACAAAAGGTGATAGATACTTAATATCGTCTGGCTGCACAAAGTTGCGTCCCTGGATGGCGGCGTAGGCTTCGCAGGCGCGATACAGGGCTAGCGTACCACGGGGGCTCACGCCCAGCTGGATCGCGTCGTTCCGGCGCGTGGCACGCACAATGGCCAGTAAATAGCGTTCCACCTCCGGCTGCCACTGCACCTCGCGAACCGCCCGCTGCAGGCCCACAAATTCGGTCGCGCTGACCACAGGCTGTAAGGTTTCCAGTGGCTCATTCAGCTTAAAGCGATGCAGAATCTCCTGCTCCTCCTGCTCTTCCGGATAGCCCATCTGCACTCGGAGCAGGAAGCGATCGAGCTGAGCCTCTGGCAGAGGGAACGTTCCCTCCAGCTCAACGGGATTCTGTGTGGCCAGCACCAGAAATGGGCGTGGCAACTGTTTGCTCTCGCGCTCAACCGTCACCTGCCTTTCGGCCATCGCCTCCAGCAGGGCCGACTGCGTGCGCGGGGTCGTACGATTGATCTCGTCGACCAGCAGGATCTGGGCGAACAGGGGTCCACTGCGGAAGACAAACTCATTCTGCTTCTGATCGTAATAGCTAACGCCGATGATATCGGTCGGAAGAAGATCGGGCGTACCCTGTACGCGTTGAAAGGTCGCGCCCAACGAGCGGGCCAGCGCCTTGGCCAGCACCGTTTTCCCCATCCCCGGCACGTCTTCCAGCAACACATGGCCATCGCTCAACAGCGCCACCAGTAATAGATCGATAACTTCTAATTTACCAATGATTACACGTGCCACATTGTCACGAATTTGTCCCGCGTACCGCTGAACCGCGGCCAGTGACGGAACAAAAGCATCATTTCCCATCCCTCTATATCTCCAATCGTCATTATAGCTGCCAAAGCGCACCCGCTCGGGTGTCCGCATGCGCGGCCGCGCTGGTTTTATATATTGGTGCAGCAGGGGCACATTTGTGCCCCTGCTGCACCAATATATAAATGACTCGTGAGCACCGTAGGTGCGAAAAATCAGGTACGTAGCAGGCGATGATCTCGTGGATCTGACACTCTCAGAGAAGAGTGGGATATCCAATCGTTATACAAGTGTAACATGAAAAAGCCGCATTGGTCCAGAAAAGCATAGCGGTCTGCGCTGACAGATTTTAATGTTGTGTTTTTTTATGCAGATCGCGTAACGCCTGCAGATAAGCATTGGTGTCATTCTGGAGCTGGCGCATATGTGCGGCGCGATAGTTTGCCGCGCCTGGAGGCGTGATGGCCGGAGGTGTGGTTGGATGTGAGAAATGACGCAACGCCTGCATTCCCCGGGCAAAGAGCTGGCGTACCGGCTTGAAGGTCAGATAAGACCACAGCAGAAGCAGCAGATACCAGGATAAAAAGAGATAAGCCCGCTGATGTCGGAAGAGCAGATAGCTGAGCAGGCCCAGCAACAGCGTATTGCCCGCGATGACAACGGGTTTATCTGTGAAACTCCCTTTCTTAATCGTGGGTGCTGGCGGGATGGTTGCTAGTGGCTCACAGTGTGGCGAGACCTGATCCGCAGTAGCGCCTGATTGTTCAGATTGTGGTTTGAAGATGTTCGTATCCGTTGTGGGTAGTACACTGGCTAATGGGCGTATATGTTGCGCTTCTACCTTATCAGTTATAGGAGAGAGCATTAATGATGGTAATAGATCTATCGTGATCGCTGCATGTGGCAGCAGTTCTCCGCCGGTCGCGGCTTTAACGAGTAACACTTTCTTCAGACGTGGCATATGTGGCATATGTATACCCCCTGCAATCCCTTCAAAAACCCTTTAATACACGTTGCTCATTATACCGATTTATAGAGTATAAGGCAAGCATAATGACATAAAGATGTACTTATGGGGATATTCAGGCGGTTTTTTTATATAAGTAGTATGAAATTGGAGCCCGGCATGCCGGGCTCCAATTTCATACTACTTATATGTGCCTGCTATATGTTAGATGTTGGTTACAAAGTCGCTCAGTGCCCTGGCGACACCATCGGGGGCATCGAACAGTGCCAGGTGACCGGTATTGGGTAGAACGACCAGCTGTGACTGTGGAATTTCACGATGCAGGCGTTCGGCGTAGGACAGCGGAATCTGCTCATCCCTCTCCCCCCAGACAATCAGAGTCGGTTTGCCCAGGCTGCGCAGATCACTGGAGACCGAGTTCAGGTAGTAGGGGATGAGGTTGCGCACCTGTTGAAAGAGAATCTCTTTGCCGATCTCGTTATTCCAGGGATCGACGTAGTTGCTGATTACCTTAGCAAACGCCTGTGGATTTGCGCTACCACGTGGCAGCGTCTCACGCAGGTCATTGATCAAATCTTCCAGCTGCGTATTATGGGGTGCGTCAAAATCGCGGCGCTTCTCCATATCGGTCAACGGCCAGTTTTCCGCGAACGTATGCAGGTAGCAATTGGTATTGACCAGCACCAGAGCCCGTGTCTGTGGGCGCAGCAGGCGTGTTGCGAGCACCTGTGCCACGCCACCGCCCAGGCCATGGCCAACCAGCACAATATTGGTGAGCTGTAGATCTTTAATCAGGTACGAAAGCACATCTGCCTGTCCCCAGACAGAGGTATCGGCCGGCCACGGATGATCAGACTGGCCGAAGCCAAGCATATCGAAGGCATAGACCGCGCGTCGTAACGCGCCGAGCTGGCCCATAATGCCTTCCCATGAGAAAGCCCCGGAAGGAAAATCGTGTAGAAGAACGATGGCACCATCGGTGCCATATTCCGCACCCTGTACCAGGTAGCTAATATTATAGTGAACAGAACGTCCCGAGCGTCGTTCGAGAACGCCAGATGTATTGCTAGCCATAAATCCTCTCTTTAATTGCATTCTAAGATGTATGTGTTGGTGCCATCACGGTCGCTTAGCGACCGTGATGGCACCAACACATACATCTTACTTACGCTTTGGCGTAGAGATCGGGGACGTTATAGAAGGCGCTGTAGCCTGCGTAGCGGGCAGTTTCGGCACCCAGCTCATCCTCGATTACCAGCAAGCGGTTGTATTTAGCGACCCGTTCGCTGCGGGCGGGGGCGCCAGTCTTAATCTGTCCCGCGTTGGTTGCGACCACCAGGTCCGCAATCGTCGTATCCTCTGTTTCGCCTGAGCGATGGGAGACCACGGCCGTAAACTGGGCCCGTTTGGCCATCTCAATCGCATCCAGTGTCTCGGTCAGTGAACCAATCTGATTGAGCTTGATCAAGATAGAATTGGCGGACTGCTCTCTTATACCACGTTTCAGGCGCTCGGTATTGGTGACAAACAGATCGTCACCAACGATCTGGACCCGGTTGCCGACGCGCTGACGGAACAGGGACCAGCCCTCCCAGTCATCTTCGGCCAGGCCATCTTCAATTGTCACCAGGGGATACTCGCTGATCCACTGCTCATAGAGGCTGACCATCTCTGAAGAGGACAGCGTACGCCCCTCGCGAGCCAGGACATACTTGCCGTTTTCGTACAGCTCGGTCGCCGCCGCGTCCATACCCAGATAAATATCTTTGCCAGGTTTATAGCCAGCGGTCTCGATCGCGGCCACCAGGACCTCCAGCGCGGCCCGATTGTTGCCCAGGGAAGGGGCAAAGCCACCCTCGTCGCCAACATTTGTATTCAGCTTTTTATCGTGCAGCACCTTCTTCAGAGCCTGGTAGACCTCGGCGCCCATGCGCAGGGCCTCATGGAATGAAGACGCGCCAATGGGGAGCACCATATATTCCTGAAAATCGGTAGAGTTATCGGCGTGTTTACCACCATTGAGGATATTCATCATCGGCACAGGTAACGTGCGAGCGGAGACGCCACCCAGATAGCGATACAGTGGCTGCTGTTGTGCCTGCGCGGCCGCTTTAGCCACAGCCAGCGAAGCGCCCAGAATCGCGTTGGCCCCCAGATTCGCCTTATTGGGAGTTCCGTCTAACGAAATCATTACCTCATCGATCGTAGCCTGGTCCGTGGCGTCCAGTCCAACCAGAGCCTCCTCGATTGTATCCTGGACATTTGCTACAGCCTTCAGGACCCCCTTGCCGCCATAGCGACTCTTATCGCCATCGCGTAACTCAACTGCCTCGTGGGCACCTGTTGACGCACCCGACGGCACCGCCGCGATACCCTGTGCGCCACCCATCAAAAGCACCTCAACCTGGACGGTCGGATTCCCACGTGAATCGAGTATTTCACGAGCGGTAACGGCCTCAATCGTCGTCAGATCGTCTGTATTGTATGGCATAAATAGTATTTCCTCCACAAAACCATATATGTGCACGATTCTGCACATCCTTGCGCGGCTATTGTACATCGGAAAGAGGAAATTGAGCAAGAGCATAAAGTATGATTAAGGAGTCAGTTGTGTGACGGCGCATGGGGCGCGAATGCGCGCCTCATGCGCCGTCACACAACTGACTCCTTAAAGCCCAGATAATAATTTATATATATTCATCGATGCTATCGAGTGCGCTAGCAATGATATCTGTATGTTCGGGGCGCCCGACGCTCAGGCGAACAAAATTGCTCAGGTAGGGATGATTAAAGTAGCGGAGCATAACGCCGCGGGACTCGACCGCACGCTTGATGCGTTCCATCCGGACCTCCTCTACATCCACCTCGGTCAAAATGAAATTACCCTGTGAAGGCATAGGATGCAGATACGGACGCCGGGCCAGCATCTGGAACAGGCGATCTCGTTCCTCAATGAGCAAGCGTACCTTGCCCAGGGTATAATCCAGGTGCTTCAATGTTTCGATGGCCGCGATATGTCCGGCCATATTTACTTCAAAGGGACACTGTGCGCGGCGCATATACGACACGATCCACTCGGGAAAAATGCCATAGCCAACGCGCAAACCGGCCAGGCCAGCCCATTTGCTGAAGGTACGCATCACGATCAGGTTACGATGCTGGGGGACCAGGTGGGCCAGCCCCTGTGGTTTATCCGAGAACTCGGTGTAAGCCTCATCGACCATCACGATGCGACCCGTATCCAGCAGAGCCAGGATATCCTGTTCGCTGACCGGGTTCCCGGTTGGATTATTGGGTGAGCAAAGAACGATCATCTTGGTCTCAGGGGTCAGAGCCTTGATGATAGCCTCCACATCCACCTCATAATCATCTGTGCGTGGCACCTCAAGTACATATGCCCCACAGAATGTCGTAATGAAGGTATAGAGAGAGAATGTTGGTGGGCAACAGATAATGTTGTCACCAACAGAAAGAAAAATGTGCCAGAGCAGATTAATCAGCTCATTGCTACCGTGGCTGACCACGATATGCTGACTATCGACTCCCGTATACTCTGCGAGGGCCTGTTTGAGCGCCCGCGAGTCTGTATCGGGATAATTATTATAAGCGAAGTAGTTACCTAAAGCGGCAACCACTTCGGGGGCTGGTCCATACGGACTTTCATTCGCGTTCAGCTTAATAAGCTGATCAACTGGTATTCCTGTACGTGCACTGAATGCTTCCTGAGACTCACCAGGTATATATTCAGCCATTCGGTCCAATTCTGGGCGCACGTGAACAGGACGAGGGGAATACGTATACATGGTTTGTCCTATTTTTTAGAGTCGGCGTCCACAAAAATCTGTGCAGGTCGACGAATCAGTGAGCTGCGGGCGGCGGTATTGCCGGTTGAACCATTCAAGAGCGAACCACTATTCGCACTACCGAACTGCCGGGAAGGCTGAACGGGAGGCTGCCCATGCTGGGTATCCGGGCGCTGCTCTATTGTTTGTTGCATCATATCCAGGCCCCGACGTAGCGTCATCATGTCGCGCATAAAACAGGCCACGGCAGAAGCTGCCGAACCTTTATCCTTTGAAGTTTCAAAGCGACGGGCTGTAGCTTCACCGGCCAGTTGAGCAGCTTCCGCCATGGGGTCGGACGTTTTTGCTGCGTAGGCATCCTGGAAGATGTCGTCCCAGTTGCCCCAGCGACCACGTAGTGGCTTCCAGCCCAGCTGGCTGTCACTAATAGTTCGCCATTTCTCTTCGGTGAATTGAATCCAGTCCTCTAATAAACGATTTAAGGCAGCTACTTGTTGACGCAACTGTTCTTCTTCCTGTGAAGGTCGTTGTGAAAAACTTTGCGGCAACCCATCGGTACTCTGTGGGCTCACGAACTCGTTATTGAAAGTGTTATTTCCCGCCGGTTGATAAGCGGGCTGACCTGCGAAGCCATTAGGAGAGAAATCTTGTGCCCCTGGAAAGAAGCCCGAGCCATTGAACGGCTGCATCGCTTCGGATGATTGCCCGGGCATACCTAGCATTGGTAGTTCCGTACCAGCAGGTAACTCGCCAATCACATGGATGCCATTGGCGCCCAGCAACGGGCTCATAATGGTGCTGCCATCCTGTAGCATAATGCTATCAGTCAGGCCGGAGTTTCCTCCAATGACAATTTCCTCGTGGCCAACCGCATCCAGGATACGCCAGGCCAGGCGTGGGTGTTGTACAGACCACCAGATTCTACGGCCAATAAATACGGCGGCAAAGGTAAAGTTCACCACCAGCCAGACAATACCACGCACCGCTAACCAGTTGACGAGCGCAATCACAATAATGATATACCATGGGTTTTGCTGTCCCGCCTCCTCAATAAAAGTTAGTACGGCTGCAACGGTAAGGCTGGGATCGCGCAACGGATTAATGAAATCCAGTATACGCAAAAACCAATTCTTACCCTTTGTCTCTTCCAAATTTGCGCTCCTCTCAATAGTGCCACGGGTCAGATAAAACACATAATTCTCTCTGCTTCTCGCAGGGCAATTCTAGCATGATGCCCTATGTGACCGCAAAAATTTACTTGCCACATAGTAGTTATGGGTTATCGTCTATATTGTATCTGATAAAGAGATACCAGTTAATCAGTATATACAATGGGAATAGCGATAAATATGAATAACAGGAAGCAGGAGGTAAAGCAAACCAGCATCCTGACCGCTCTTCTATAACCAGAACGAGTACTTTGGTAGGTCTTAGCGCATATGGGACTATTGTCTCATCATGTATAAGGAAGGCTAACCATGACGAACAATTTTTTTGGTGTAATTGGGTGTAATACGTCTTATTTATAAACGAGGAGGTAAACATATAAATGAGGAAATAGGTGCCAAAAAATGAGTCGATACACGAGCTATTATCGTGTCAAGTGTGGGAAGCTATTACTGTTGAAAAGTAAGAACGCTACAAGCAGGTAAAACCGCAGTAGAGATTTCAGGTGTTATCTCTCCAAATATATCTATGTAAAAGGTCCTCGGAAGCAGAGTCTATGCATTCTGCTTTATTGTATGGTAACATTACTCTTGGGGACTTGCATAGCTCCGTCATGCATGAATAGGTTTGTTAGTAGGTCAGGCCGTGTCAATGTTTCAGGCTTCAAAAAGAATCAAGACACTTTTGAGAAGGGCGCAATACAGATTGAAGCACGGTAGTACTGAAGGCAAAAATAGTAAACACCTGTTAGAAAGGATACACCCATGCCCACGCGGAAGACGACAAAGGTCCCTCCTCCGCAGTTATCGCACGCTCAACGTCTGATCATTGCTTCGAACCGAGGTCCAGTAGAATTTCAGCTCAAGCAGGATAAGACGCTCAAAGCGAGGCGCGGTGCTGGCGGTATGGTGACGGCACTCATTGATGCTGGAAACCGTATGGAGGTCTCGTGGGTTGCAATGACCATGACTGATGGGGACCGCCTGGCTGTGAAGAAAGCCCAGGAAGAGAATAATGGCATTCTACATTCGCCTATCCCTGGTCAAAAAATGCAACTGCGCTATGTTTCCGTATCCAAGGATGCATACCGTAAACATTATGAAAAAATCAGTAATGAGTTGCTCTGGTTCCTACAACACTACATGTATGATCCCACACAGGATTCCGTTTCGGCGGCCCAGCTGCAGGATGCCTGGGAGAACGGCTATACTGTGGCCAATCAGGCCATAGCTGACGCGGTCTGCACCGAGATCGAGAGTGAAAATACCGTACCTGTAGTGATGTTGCAGGACTACCATCTCTACCTGGCGCCATTAATGATTCGTCAGCGACACCCAACTATTATCATGCAGCAATTCATCCATATCCCCTGGCCTGATGTACGTTGCTGGCATTTCTTACCCAGCAATATCGCCCAGGCAATTTACAGTGGACTGGTTGGTAATGATATTATCGGTTTTCAGACTGAGCGTGATGCACGCAACTTTCTGGAAGGGGCTCGTACGCTTTTAGATGGAGCGGTCGTCGATTTTGAGGAAGGAGCCATCTGGTGGCAGGGGCATCGCACTCAAACGAGGGCTTATCCTATCTCAATCTCTGTTTCGGAAGAGCGCCGTGTCGTGAATAGTGCCGCTGGACGTCGAGCCGCCGAGCAAATGAAAAAATTGCTTTGTGACTATACCATTATGCGCGTCGATCGCGTCGAGCCAACTAAAAACATCATTCGTGGTTTTCAGGCCTATGAGGATGTACTTGCAAAACATCCAGAACTGCATGGAAAAGTGACTTTTCTTGCATTTCTGGTGCCCTCACGTCAGAGTCTCCCCATGTATCGCCGTTTCGATGGAGATGTCCGCGCGTTGATTGAGGAGATCAACAACAAGTATGGCACTGACGATTGGACACCCATTCAGGCATTCTTTGGTAATGATCGCGTACGAGCGCTGGCCGCTATGCAGTATTATGACGTACTGCTGGTTAATCCAATCATTGATGGTATGAACCTGGTAGCCAAAGAAGGGCCAGCCGTTAACCAGACCGATGGCGTACTGGTTTTATCGCGTACAGCAGGAGCGTTTCAGCAACTGGCAAAAGGTTCTATTCCTACCTCACCAACTGATGTCTTCGAAACTTCTCAAGCGTTATATCATGCATTGACGTTGTCCCCCGAAGAGAGGCATTTGAAGGCGACTCTGGCCCGCCAGGCGGTTGAACGCAGCGACCTGACCATCTGGATGGCCCGCCAGATCTCTGATATCAACGAGTTGTTGGAGCGTGTCTTCGCCAGTATTACGCCAGCACCTGTTGTATCATCTAATGTCAATCCTCTTTCAGGTACACCCATTGTTGCTAATATGGCATAGTGTGTCCCGTGGTATAGCAGTGCTTGCTAGATAACCAACCTGGCCGATGTAATAGCGATGCAACTGTAGAGGTACCATGTCGGTACCCCTACGATTGCTTGCTTTATCGCGGCCTTTTTTACTCTTTCTCTTCACCGATCGCGATTGTCATCTGTTGCAGCGTGTCTACCATGGCCTCAACCCCGTGGACCACGCTATCCGCGTGTTCGAGTAGCGCTGGAGGCGTATCCGCATGTTGGACCGCTATTCCGTGGGCCGCGTAGCCATCCTGGCGCAGGCGCTCAATTTCTAGCAGACCGTAGAGGTCCGTGCGATCGTCACCGGCGAAGATGACTCCCTTTAATCTGAAGTGTTCGACGAAGCGCCGAAGCGCCTTCCCTTTATTGATTGTGAGTGGCGCGAGTATTTCGACCGCGCGTTTACCCTCGTCGAGATGCATATGCAGTCTGGCGGCGGGCTCTTTCAAGGTGGCGAGGATCTTTGTGCGCGCCTGCTCCGGATCGGATGCGAGGCGATAGTGCAACGTGCCGCCGACGCTTTTGCGCTGCACGATCAGTCCCGGTATCTGCGGCACCAGTTCTTTTTCCGCCAGGTCCAATAGCTCCTGGCCGGGCTGTGCGTAGGGTACCGCCTCGGGGATCAATTCTATCTCATGGGTAGAGGGTAGGCCCTGGCACCATTCCAATCCATGCGTTCCTACATAGGTCAGACCCTCTACATTGACGATACGCGCGCCATCGGCAACGGCTCGACCGGTAATGATGCCGACATGCGCGAACCGGCTGGCCTGGCGCAGATATTCGGCGGCCCCCGGATAGAGCCTCGCCGCGTCAGGGGTAGGAGCGATCGGGCTTAAGGTACCATCTATATCAAATACTAATCCAAGGGGACGTTGAGCGAGTACTGAGGTGATACTTTCTGACACTAGCACATCTTCTCCATCTTCTAGTATGTCTACGTGTTCTATAAACTGAACATTCGTGTTCACTATGTCTGATGCGACCGCAGTTTGTCAATGGAGACTGGGCGTATGCGCTCCCGCACGGGCGGCCGCATGCGCAGCCCCCTGGATTTTATTTATGCGTACACCCGGGAGGAGCGCGTATGCGCCCCTCCCGGGTGTACGCATAAATAAAACGACTTTTGCCCGTTTGTCTTTAGCAGTGGTAGTGCACCAGGGGGTATGTGCGCCCCAGGTGCATTGATAACAAGCTCCCTTAATAAAGTACTCGTACGTCGACGGCGTTGTCGCGGCCGATGGAGACATCGGTCTGGCTTCCTCGGCGGTTGAAGCGCAGGTGTAGACGCTGTGAGCCGACGGTGAGGCCGTTGATCTCCAGGCTGCCAAGCCAGTCCGGCAGGGTTGGCTGGTGCAGAGTCAGGCGGCCCTCAGCGGCATTGGGATGCAGTCCCAGCAGGGAGAAGAGCAGTGTCACGGGGGCGCCGGCTGCCCAGGCCTGCGGTGAACACGAAACCGGGTAGCGCGTAGGACCGTAGCCCTCGCGGCGCTCAAAGCCACAGTAGAGCTCGGGCAGGCGCGCATCGGGAAAATGCTGGCTGGCCTCAAACAGGCTCTTGAGCAGCTGACCGGCTTCCTGCTTGCCACCATAAAGCGCGAAGCCGCTGCCCACCAGGGCCGTATCGTGGGGCCAGACCGAGCCATTGTGATAGCTCAAGGGATTGTAACGGGCCGCCTTTGTGGACAGGGTACGCATGCCCCAGCCACTGAACATATCCTTACGCATCAGGCGCTCAATGATCTGGCGCGCTTTATCGTCTGGCAGGATGCCGGTCCAGAGGCACTGCCCGGCATTGGAAGCCACGACATCGCACGGCTCTTTATTCTCAGCCAGTGCCATGTAGACGCTCTGCTCAGCCTCCCACCAGAACTGCTCCAGAAAGTTTTTCTGCAGGGTCTCGGCCAGAAGATCCCAGGTGCGGGCCTCCTCGGCTCTTCTGAGACGGCGCGCCAGGTAGCTACCCGCGCGATAGGCTGCGTAGGCATAGCCCTGCACCTCGCACAGCGCCAGCGGCGAACGAGCGATCCTGCTATCGCTATGGGTCATGCTATCCCAGGCATCTTTCCAGCCTTGATTCGCCAGGCCCGTACTGGCCTTACGGCTGTATTCAAGGAATGAATCCCCATCCTGGTCCCCATAATTGATCATCCAATCAATGGCGGCCTGAATATGAGACCAATGCTGCTCCAGGAAGGAGATATCATCGGTCCAGCGCATATATGCCTCGAACAGGATTACAAACAGCGGGGTGGCATCAATTGTTCCATAATAAGGAATATAGGGAATTTCACGGCAGGCGGCCATCTCACCTTTTCGGAACTCATGAAAGATTTTGCCGGGCTCCTCATCGGTGAACGCATCTATCTTTGTGCCCTGGTAGGCTGCCAGGAACGCCAGGGTGCCACGGGCCACCTGTGGATATAAGGGTAGGAATTCCAGCGCCGTAATCAATCCGTCGCGCCCAAAGGGACAGTTGAACCAGGGGATGCCGGCATATGGATAATAACCGTGGGGTGTCATCGTGCTCAGCATCATCAGATCCTGAATGCCGCGCTCCAGCAAACGATTGAAGAAGGGATGGTCGGTTTCGAGCGTCGGCCGTTGCGTTTCCCGCCAGAGCGTGATGGCCTGGGCGGTCTCTATTGTTTCCTGGCTTGACTCGCTCATATGGAGCAGCAGGCTAATCTCTACAGGCTCGCCGCGCGTAAGCTGCAACTTCCAGTCCATCTGCTCGCCTTGATTGGAGGACGGTTCGGGAGAGGCCTGAATCGCCGTTGAACGCGTTACCTGGTCGAGTCCTTGATAACTGAGCTGCACGCCGTTCTGACCAATCTTGATCGGCTGCTGCACACCACGCTTCTCGCGCACCGTGCCACGCACTTCAAACATATCGCAATAATCAGCGCCCACCATAAGGCTTAGAGTCAGAGATAGATCAGTAGTATAAAAATTAGTGATTGTAAACGTTTGTTTGAGATAGTCTTGTTCTAGTTCGATAAAACGATCAACATGGACCACACCCTGTTCCAGGAGCGTCTCCTCTGTCAATTGTAATGGCATATTCGTCAGGTCGATATGGCATGCATCGCTCATTGTTGAGGTCTGATGTGAGAGAGCAACCAGTTTCTTCCCTTCCAGAAAAAGATTGCACGAACGCAGGAAGCGCGTCCCATGCCGGAATAGTCCCATTTCCTGGCGCGTGGAGAGAAGATCGCCACACACATCTAAGAGAAGGAAACTATCGCCGCACTTAAGCGTAATCGATGTAGCGTTAACCTGCTGTTGTTCTTCTTCCTCAATGAGCTTGATTGCCGCTGGTTGTACCTGCTGACCCTCAACTATTGGTAGCAGGGCCGCATGCATTTCATCATCTATCATGACAGATTTCCTACCTGGTATAAAGAAATGCCTACGTTTTACCGTAGGGTGAATGCACAAATGGGTAACAGTGGCGCGATGGCTTGCTACACTGAGAGGTCTACCACAAAGGGGTGCACCAAAAAGAATGCAGTGTGTCCAGAAAAAGTATAGGATGCACATTACATCCGGGGCATCTCTGCCTCCCTGGCACGGCTCCTGACGAAGCCGCTGTGGGTGTACTTCTACCTCTATGTCTAAGTACCCTTTGATACTTATCGTACCTCATGCTACCTATAACTATACATCAGAAGAGGAATATTTAGGCCAGAGTATTAGGACATTTAGTGTTTGGCTATAGTACCATAGTGTAGTCGGGCTATGAATTATAAAGATACTTAGTGGCACAGATTCGGGTATGCTGTAGAAAAATGATTGTATATATAAAGCGAGGGGGCGATTTGCAAATCGCCCCCTCGCTTTATATATACATATGATCTGTTTACCAGCGGGAGTGGACCTGGGCACGGATGCGTCGGTCGTAGAGGTCCTGGATGCGGCGCATGGTATCGTCGCTTAATGGTGCCAGGTTCGCGGCCTGGGTGTTGCCACTGGCCTGTTCAGGATTTTTGGCGCCCGGAATCACGGTTGAGACTTCCGGGAACATTAAGATCCAGCGCAGGGCGAACTGAGCCATCGTAGTACCTTCGGGGACCAGGTCGCGCAGTTCTTCGACCGCCTGCAGGCCGGTCTCATAATCAACGCCGGAGAATGTTTCACCCTGGTCGAACGATTCCCCATGGCGATTAAAGTTGCGGTGATCTTTGGCGTCAAACTGCGTATCGGATTTGAATTTACCGGTGAGCAGACCGCTGGCCAGCGGGACGCGCACAATGATACCAACGTTGCGCTCGCGCGCGGCGGCAAAGAATGCTTCGGCCGGTTTGAGGCGGAACATGTTGAAGATGATCTGGACCGTCTTTACATTGGGATACTGGATAGCTTTGAGCGCTTCTTCAACCTTCTCGACGCTGACCCCATAGTTTTTAAGTTTGCCTTCGTGAACCAGGGTATCCAGATGGCCGAAGACCTCTGGCATATCATAGACCTCGGAGGGCGGGCAATGGAGCTGCAGTAGATCCAGGGCCTCAACATCCAGGTTGCGCAGGCTGCGCTCTACAAAGCCTCTTAGATTCTCAAGATTGTTGTAGCCTGAAGCCACATGTGGCTTCAGGCGGCGGCCAGCTTTGGTAGCGATAAACAGGGGCTCGCTGCGTTCTTTGCGTACCCGGGCCACTAGCTGCTCCGAATGCCCATTGCCATAAACATCGGCGGTATCGATAAAGTTGACCCCTTCGTCGATCGCTTTATGCAAGGCCGCCAGCGCGACCGAATCATCCGTCTGCCCCCAGGCATCGCCACCGATACCCCAGGAACCGAAGCCAATCTCAGAGGCATTCCATCCGGTGCGTCCAAGCGTGCGATAGTGCATTGTGTCATCCTTTCTGGAACTTATCTAGCTCTCACTGTGTCCCTATAGCTTATCGCAGAGTAAAGGACAATGCCAAATCAACACGAGAGATTTTAATGTGTTTTTTATACCTCCGCAAATATTTCTATGTCCACAAAAGATGTGCTAATATTTTTATGGCTATTATACATGCAAAAATAGAGTAGTTATATAGTCCTGTATTTTGGTGGATTGTTTGACTCAATATCATGTTATTGATTAAAGTTTGTTGATGTAAGTACTAAATATTTTATGCGTCGTATGTGGTGCTTGCTTACATTCAGATTACTATGAAGCATAGATTGAGAAACATCTGAATGCGAATAAGTGTAGTGTTAGCTGTGTAAGATTGAAGGTAATTCGTATGTCGTTTAGAGATCGTGATGATAAAGTTGTTACTGGGGTTCACAAAAGCGCTGCTTCGGCAGAGCAAGTAGGTGGGAATACAGGCGAGTTCGTTGAGCAATTGTCGTTCCCTGAGCAGCAGCCATCTCCTAATACCGATGCATTGATGGCTGTTCCAACTGCGAAGAAGTCTATGTCTGTTGCTACTACCTCGGACGCTTCGATGATGCCAGGCTCGACACAGAGCAAGCTTACGACGACATCGGTACGTATGCCCATTGTTATTCCTGGAAATGGCAAGCCGAAGGCAGTTGCTACGCGCCCTGCGCTGAAGAGAAGAATGGTTGTCCATGCGGGTGTGGCGCTGGTGTTGCTATTTATTGTTGGGGGAGCATTGATGGCCGCGATTCCATCGGGAAAGAGCGAGGCATTCAACTTCGGTATGCCGTTCCAGCCATCGACAAGCAATGTGGTTGGGAGGCAGAATAATACAGCGCTGATTGCCGCGCAGGCCGCGACCGCGACCGCGGTGACGCAAGACGGTTTTGATCCGGGCAATGTGACCTATGCCGGTGTAAAGCAGAATCCGGTCCCGGTCGCTCCGGCGCCAGTTCCGACGCTGGCGCCGACACAGGCTCCGGTGACAGCTCCGGCTCCGGCTCCCACTCCCGCCCCAGTAACCACCCTTGGCGGCAATGCTGATAGCTCAGGCCGCTTCTTTGTCGGTCAGTGTACCTACTGGGCGAATATCCATTATCATGGATTGACTGGCTGGTGGGTTGAGTGGTTGGGCAATGCGAATGAATGGGCGGGCAATGCGGCCGCTTATGGCTGGATTACGTCGTCAGAACCCAATCCAAATGGCCCTTCAATTATTGTGCTGCAGGCGTATACGCAGGGTGCGGGCGCGTATGGACACGTTGGCGTGGTGGAATCTGGTGTGAGTGCGGCGAGCGCGAACGCGAATGGTGTGACTGTCAGCAACATGAACTGGAATGGCGGTTGGGATCAGGTAAGCTACGCGACATTCCATCCTGGACCTGGTGTTACTTTTATCTGGCATCCATAGACGAGCACCGATTTTAAGTTGTAGATATTTGCTTCTGCTAAATAAGGAGGCGGCGGGAACGAGCCAGAGCGGTTCCCGCCGCATCTCTTTTGTGTTTTGGGAAGGCGTATGCCACCCTTGTTTTTAGATCAGAGCACCAGCTTCTTGAGCAGGTGACTGAGCGCGTTTTCCGGCTGCTGGCAGAGTCCTGAATGGACGGGAGAGATTTGAATAATGGTGCTGCGGGGCGAGACCAGCCAGTGAAAGCGTTCCGACTGCGAGAACTGGCCGATGGGACCGCTACCCTCGTTGCCCGAGCAGACTAGCAGCAGGTGATCAAGCTGGGTTCGCACGGCTTCAAGATCTAAGGTAGGGGCAAACGCGCGAACGCGTGCTTCATCCAGATGTATGCGTGCTTCCATGAAGCGGCGCGTGCGGCAAAACAAAATTACCCCGACGTTTATGCATTCACCGCGCTCGACATCTGGCACAAGGCGGATAATTGCATAGTCATAAGAGCTGATCGCGGGCACGCAGGGCCTCCTCTACAAAAATTGATGAATGCTCCAGGCGATCCAGCAGATAATCTAGATATGCTTGTCGATGGAGGGCGGGTGTGGCGAAGGTGGCGTCCTGTTCCAACCAGGATTCCGGAATCAGATCGATGATTGCTTTGAGGTTGCTCGCATCCAGGCGGCTTTGGAGGTTCTGGTTAGCCTCCGGTAGCATGCTGGCCACCGGCAATAAGACGTGGTTCTTGATGGTGGTAAATGGAATGCGGCTGCGGGACATATAGTCTGCGTTGACGTGATGGAAATAGAGCGAGGCCCCATGATCGATCAGCATCAGGCGACGATGCCACCAGAGCATATTAGTATTGCGGGGTGTGCGATCCACATTTGTCACGAAGGCATCAAACCAGAGAATCGACGACGCCAGCATGGGATCAAGATTGACCGCGTCCAGGGCATCAAAGGTCAACGCCCCTGGTAGAAAGTCCAGGCCCAGATTCAGGCCCGCGCTGGCCTTCAGCAACTCTTGAATCTCAAAATCTGGTTCAGAGCGTCCCAGCACGGGGTCCAGTTCCATAAAGACAATTTCGGGCACAGGAAGCCCCAGCGTGCGCGCTATCTCGCCCGCCACCAGCTCAGCAATCAATGCCTTCAGTCCCTGGCCAGCGCCACGAAACTTCAGAACATAGAGGCCATCGTCATCGGCCTCGACCAACGCTGGCAGTGATCCTCCCTCGCGCAATGGGGTCACATAGCGTGTAGTGGTAATTGTTCTCAACATACCAGTATTTTAGCATAGCTTTACGCTGGCCGTATGCCGAGAATAAGTGCCGACATCACTGATGAGCTAAATGTCCCAATTTATTTTTTCGATTGTACGTTTGGTATCCCTTATTCGTGTTATAGCTATATACCAAATGCATCTATTTTCAAAAGATCCAGGCATATTTTTGTTTTAAAAGAGGTTTACAAGAACATATGGTAAATTTATTACAGGATAAAGTTGCCCTGATCACGGGAGCATCATCGGGAATTGGCGAAGCGTCGGCGCTCTCGCTGGCGGCCGAGGGGGCGTATGTGGCGGTCGTGGCGCGACGTGGAGACCGCTTGCAGGATTTGATTCGTCGCATCCATGAGCGAGGCGGCCGGGCGCTACCGATCGTCGCGGACGTCGCCGACGAGCAGCAAGTGGTAGCGATGGTCACGCACGTCAAAAATAAACTGGGGCGTATCGATATCCTGGTCAATAATGCTGGCGTGATGCTGTTAGGCCAGATTGATGGTGCCAACACCGAGGACTGGCGGCGCATGGTCGCTATCAACGTAATGGGATTGATGTATACGACGCATGCCGTCTTGCCGATTATGAAAGAGCAGAATCATGGGCATATCGTCAATATTTCTTCGGTAGCGGGCCGTGTCGCGCGGGCCGGTAGTGGCGTTTATAATGTGACCAAATGGGGCGTGGTGGCTTTTTCCGAGGCGTTAAGGCAGGAGAGCTATAAAAATAATATTCGCGTCACCGTGATCGAGCCGGGAGCGGTCGCCACCGAATTGACCGATCATATTACCGATGAGAACGCTAAAAAGCAGCAGGGGGAGTGGTTGCAGGGATTGACTCCGCTTGAAAGTGAGGATATCGCTGCGGCGATTGTTTATGCTGTGACGCAGCCCGAGCGTGTGAATGTCAATGAGATTTTGATTCGTCCCACCGGGCAGGATCGCTAGTTAGAGGGTATGGAAAAGGCACGTGCGCGCCTTTTCCATACCCTCTAGCTGTCAGCGGAAGCGTTTGTTGGTTTCAGCCTGAATGAGGTTTTTGATGTCGGTTGGGTGGAAGATGGCGATATCGCCCGGCGTGCAGCGTTTAAGAGCGGCCAGGGCGTTGCCAAATTCGAGCGGCGTCAGGCCGGTCTCACCACGCTGCGAGGCCAGTTCGTGGTAGAGTGACCCTTCCATATATGCATAAAGATAACCGGCGGCAAAGGCATCACCTGAGCCGAAGCGGGCGTTGCCCTCGGTCGGGAAGCAGGGGACGTGGGCGTATGTCCCATGGTCCAGGTGGGCAGAGCCCGCGCTGCCGAGCGTCAGAACCAGCGTCTTGTCAGAGCCGAAGCGCCCGGCCATCTGTTGTAGAACCTCGGCGGGCTCGCCTTCAAACCCCCATAGTTCGGCGGCGTCAGCACTGGCACAGAAGAGGATGCTGGACTGCTGACATGCCTGTTCGATCTGCCTGGCCGCCTCCTGCGGGGACCAGAGCTTGGCGCGATAGTTGACATCGAAAGAGAGTGGTACCTGGCTGGTGTGGGCGCGCTCCAGCAGACGCTGAAAGATCTGCCGCGCCTGGGGGCTGAGTGCGGGCGTAATGCCCGTGAGGTGGAGCATGCGCGCCTCATCGACCAGCGTATATGGCACCGTCGCGGGATCGATCAGAGCACAGGCCGAGGCGGCGCGATCATAGTAGACCTGCAGTCCCAGTGGCGATGGCGACTCCTCGGCATAGAAGGTTCCCAGGCGTGCCTGTGGGGAGGCCCAGCTAACGAAACTGGTATCAACACCATGGCTGCGCAGCTCGGTCTCTATGTGCTTTCCTAGCGGATTATCAGGCAGACCCGACAGCCAGCAGACCCGAAAGTTCAGACGCGCCAGGCTGGCCAGTGTATTAGACTCGCTGCCCCCGACATAAATATTCAGAGCTCGCGCGGTCTCAAGCCTGTTCCCACCTGGTGTAGTCAGGCGGAACATCGTCTCTCCGAAGCTAACAACATCTACTGGCATGCTCTTCTCTCTACCTTCCTTTTAGATAAAACATCAATTGCACTGTTTTTGTTTATTGATGCATCAGAGGGGCATCTACTACTCTAATGCATCAATACATATTTACCCTGGACTACGCAGATGCAAAAGCTCGTGTTTGCCCGCACACGCGCAGATGCTGCGCATCCGCGCGTGCGGGGGCGCGAGAGGACCTCCAGGGTGACGGAAGCCAGGCACATTCTGACACAAAATATGTTGCTCGGGATGTATATTGGTACATGATATAATGAGTTAACTGCAAAAGACAACTACATAAAGGATCGTGCTATGTCACAACGAAGCGTTACAACGCTTAAACCTCGCATGCCAATCGCTATTGTGCGCCTGGATAATCTGGATAACGCACTTGAGATCAGCGGCGCCTTGCTTGAGGGGGGCGTTGACACCATTGAATTTACATTGACCAATGCGAAAGCGAATGAAATCATCACGCAAGTACGGCATGAATTTGGTGACCGCCTGATTGTAGGCGCGGGTACAGTTCTGGATGGCGACATGGCTCAGGGTTCTATTGATGCCGGTGCTCAGTTCCTGGTGACGCCGATTCTGGCTCTGGACGTGATAGCGAGGGGGAAGGAACATGGCATCCCAGTAGTGTGTGGCGCGTATACCCCAACCGAGATCTGGACCGCCTGGAAGGCTGGTGCCACCCTGGTAAAAGTCTTCCCCGCCAGTCAACTGGGTCCGACCTACTTCAAAGATATCCTGGCGCCTCTGCCTGATCTACAACTGGTTCCAACGGGCGGTGTCAATCTGCAGACCTGCGGCGCCTTCTTAAAGGCTGGAGCTTATAGCGTCGCGGTGGGCAGCCAGTTGGTCAGCAAAGATATCGTCAATAATAAAGACTGGCCGGGTCTGGCCGCGCTGGCGCGCCAGTATCGAGAGGCATGCCAGTAAAGTAGACGAATCGGTTATCATCGTGAAGCTACTTGTGCCGATAGGCCGTGCCAGTGCTGGCGTTGAAAGGAAATCACATGATGAATAGTGTCGAGCATATCTTACCGTGTCGGGATAAGCTGGGGGAGGGACCAGTCTGGAGCGTGGACGAGCAACTTCTCTACTGGGTAGACATCGAGGGTGAGTGCTATCATCGCCTGGACCCGTTATCAGACAGGCACGAGGTGATTCCTGTGGGCGTGCCCATTGGTGTGCTGGCGCTACGCGAGTCGGGCGGCCTGGTCATGGCTACTAAAAAAGGTTTCGCCTTCTGGGATGAGGAGGAAAAGAAGCTTACCTACATTGCTCGCCCCTTTGGAGACAATCCCGATCTGCGCTTCAATGATGGGGCCGTCGATTGCCGGGGACGCTTCTGGGCGGGCACCATGGCTGATGGCCTTCTCTCACAGGCTCGCGGCACGCTCTATCGTCTGGACCCCGATGGTTCTGTCCATGAAATGATTCATGATATCGGTGTCTCCAACGGTATTGGCTGGAGCCCGGATAATCGGATTATGTATTTTACGGATTCCCCGACCTACACCATCGTCGCTTATGATTTTGACGCCGAGACCGGCAGCATCTCTAATCGCCGCATCTTTGTCGAGACGCCTGCCGAAGAAGGTGATCCGGATGGATTGTGCGTGGATACTGAGGGATACATCTGGAGCGCCTACTGGAACGGTTTTAAGGTGGTCCGTTATGATCCCCAGGGACAGGTGGACCAGGTAATTGAAATGCCCGTGCCGCGTCCAACCGCGCCGGTCTTTGGTGGCCAGTATATGGATGAGCTATATATTACCTCGGCTCTGCCAGTGGAGGAGCAGCGGTCAGACTATCCTTTGTCGGGTGACCTCTTCCGCGTCAAGGTCGGTATCAAAGGTCTGGCTAAATATAAATTCGCCGGTTAAGTATGTCCATGTGCTTTGCATAGCTGAAAAGAGGAATGCTCATGCATGTCCAGATTCCATATGGAAGTGTTACCCGTACAATTAGCGTGCCCGAGCAGGCGACTGTTTTACACTCACACCCTATTCCGCCTTTGAAGAATGAGAGGGAGACGTTCTTCAAATCCTTGCAGAATCCCATTGCCAGTGTGCCCCTGGTGGACCGCTTGAGCTCGAATGACCGTGTCGCCATTGTCATTTCGGATATCACGCGTCCGACGCCCAATGAGCGCATCGTCCCCTGGCTGTTAGAGGCGCTCTCTTTTATTCCACGCTCACAGATAGTCATTCTCAATGGCAACGGATCGCATCGGGCCAATACTCGCGAGGAACTGATTCAGATGCTTGGGCAGGAGATCGTCGATAGCGTTGAGATCGTCAACCACAATGCTTTCGCGCCCGAGGAACTTGTCTTATTGGGAGATAGCGTCTCCGGTGTGCCGGTGTGGGTTAATCGGCGTTACCTGGATGTTGACTTCCGCATCGTCACCGGTTTTATCGAGCCCCACTTCTTTGCCGGCTTCTCTGGTGGTCCCAAGGGCATTATTCCTGGCCTGGCCGGCATTCAGACTATCCAGGCTCTGCATAGCGCGCCCCTGATAGGAGACCAGCATTCAACCTGGGCTCTCCTCGAAGGAAATCCGATTCACCAGGGCATTCAGGACGCGGTCAGGTTATGTCCACCGGAATTTCTGGTCAATGTGACGCTTGATCAGGAGAGGCATATCACAGGAGTTTTTTCCGGAGATTATATTCGCGCCCATTATGTAGGCTGCGCCGAGGTGGCGCGAACCGCCACGCAGGCTGTGTCCAGGCCATTTGACATTGTAATCACCAGTAACAACGGCTATCCGCTCGACCAGAACCTTTATCAGAGCGTCAAAGGTATGACGGCGGCGGCGCAGATTGTGCGCCAGGGAGGGGCCATCATCGCGGTCGCCGAGTGTCGCGATGGCCTGCCCGAGCATGGCAACTTCAAGGCATTGCTGCAGATGCGCGAAGATCCGGCGGCCCTGCTGGAGATGATCAACCAGTCGGACTTCCAGATGCACGACCAGTGGCAGGCCCAGAAGCAGGCCCTGGTCCAGATCCAGGCCGATGTCTATCTGCACTCGAGCCTATCCGATGACGTGGTACGGGCCGCGCAACTGTTACCAGCACCTGATCTTCAGGCGACCCTCAATCAGCTAATCCAGCACTATGGACCCGATCCCTCAATCGCCATCCTACCCGAGGGTCCGGTGATGGTTCCTTATGTAGCCGCCCCGACAGCCACCGTCTGAGATCATGTTAAAGAGTGATGCGGAAGGCGCGATTGCGCGCCTTCCGCATCACTCTTTAACATGGGTGTTTTCTATATTTTCTAAAAGAGGTTAAAGACACCGCCGAGGCTCTCCCACCCACTGATCGAAGGATACCATGCAGAGCCGGTCCAGGCTTTATGGTACATGGCGTTATCGGTACCTAGTCCAAAGATATCGAGGCGATTGGGCCCCCAGGCTACTGCCCTGGGTGGACTGTTAAAGACGCCTCCGAGGCCTTCCCACCCACTGATCGAAGGATACCATGCGGAGCCGGTCCAGGCTTTATGATACATAGCGTTATCGGTGCCCAGGCCAAAGATGTCGAGACGATTAGGTCCCCAGGCCACCACGCAGGGATCACTATTAAAGACGCCGCCTAGCCGTTCCCATCCACTGATCGAAGGATACCATGCGGAACCGGTCCAGGCTTTATGGTACATGGCATTGTCAGTGCCCAATCCGAAGATGTCGAGACGATTAGGGCTCCAGGCGACCGCGCAAGGATTGCTGTTAAAGACGCCGCCAAGATTTTCCCAGCCACCACCGGAAGGATACCATGCGGAACCGGTCCAGGCTTTATGGTACATGGCATTGTCAGTGCCCAATCCGAAGATGTCGAGGCGGTTGGGGCCCCAGGCGACCGCGCTGGGATTACTATTAAAGACACCGCCAAGACCTTCCCAGCCTGTGGGTGAAGGCGCCCAGCGTGAGCCGGTCCAGGCTTTATGGTACATGGCGTTATCGGTGCCCAGCCCGAAGATATCGAGGCGATTGGATCCCCACGAAACAGCGCAAGGAGGGCTATTAAAGAGGCCACCGAGGTTCTCCCAGTCCGTGGGTGAGGGTGCCCAGCGCGAGCCGGTCCAGGCTTTATGGTACATGGCATCATCGGTGCCGATACCAAAGATGTCAAGCCGATTTGTACCCCATGAGACCGCGCTAGGAGGATTGATAAAGGCGCCACCCAGCCCTTCCCAGCCGGGGATTGAGGGGGACCAGTGCGCGCTGGCCCACGATTTGTGGTACATGGCATCGTCGGTGCCGATGCCAAAGATGTCAAGACGATTGGCCGACCATGTAGTGACGCCCGCGTTGGCACCGCGTGGATTAGCCGCGGCCAGCGCTTTGGCTGAGAACAATGGGAGTACACTCCCTGCAAGAAAGGTACCGCCAATCCCGGCCAGCACCACGCGCCGAGATATCAAATTGCCAGATAAGTCAGACAGATGCTCGGAGAGCACTTCATGCTTTTCCATTATATCACCCTCCCACATATGAATAACATGCTATTAATTTATTCTATTTATATTTTACTTATTCATCAAAAGTAGATCGGAAAGGAACGTGTCTGACTTGCGTCGTGTACGCCTTCTTTCCTCATGAGCTTTGGATTTCGGTGAGCTCGCCACCTTTTTGTATGTTGGTGCATGCGGGGCGCATCTGCGCCCCGCATGCACCAACATATAAAACCAGCGCGGCTGCGCAGCGGCCGCGCGTGCGGGGTATTCGTGTGCCCACAGGGTAACAAGAGTCTGATACTCTGTCAGGGGAATTGGAACATAAATTTTAAAAGCACTTAAAGCTAATTTACCGTTAGTTAATAATCAAATGTTATACTATGAATGATAGGGCTCCTTATAGAATAGATGCAACCTTAATGTTATTTAAAAGAGGGGATATTAATAGTGTTTAAATTTTGGCGTACGGCAGTTTCTGCCGTGGCTCTGGGATCCGTGCTGGTAAGCGGCGCTGTTGTAGCGAACGTATCCGCTAAATCGGCGGACGTGAATCCCCAGGCCCAGACACAAACCACTACACCAATTCAGCACGTGGTGGTAATTTTTCAAGAGAATGTATCATTTGATCATTACTTTGGTACTTACCCTAATGCCACGAACCCTGCAGGAGAGCCTGCTTTTTATGCCGCTAAAAACACGCCATCGGTAAATGGTTTAACGGCTGGTCTGCTGACGAACAATCCTAATGCCGCCAATCCACAGCGCCTGGATCGCTCACAGGCCGTGACCTGCGACCAGGATCATGCGTATACAGATGAGCAGAAGGCGTTTGATCATGGCCTGATGGATAAGTTTGTGGAGTCCGCCAGCGGTGGCAGCTGTGCAGACAAATCTATTGTGATGGATTATTATGATGGCAATACCGTCACCGGCCTGTGGAATTACGCTCAGAACTTTGCGATGAACGATAATTCCTTTGGCACTACCTTTGGTCCTTCGACCCCTGGCGCGCTGAACCTGGTTTCCGGTCAGACCCATGGTACGACGCCCGCGAACTTTGGCTATCCTGGTTATCCAGTGGCCTCGAATGGCACCCTGCTCAACGATATTGATCCAGCCTATGACGATTGTTCCGCTAAGGGCACGACCGTTGCTATGTCTGGTAAAAACGTTGGTGATCTGCTCAATGCCAAAAACGTGACCTGGGGCTGGTTCGAGGGTGGCTTCGCGCCATCGTCCACTACGAATGGACAGGCCGCCTGTGCCACCTCTCATGCCAATATTGCTGGCAAAACCTCAAAGGATTATATTCCGCACCATGAGCCGTTCCAGTATTACCAGTCGACCGCCAATCCTCACCACCTGGCTCCGACCTCGACGGCGATGATTGGTAAGACCGACCAGGCCAACCACCAGTACGACCTGACCAACTTCTGGTCAGCCGCCAACGCTGGTAACATGCCAGCGGTAAGCTTCCTGAAGGCCAGCGCTTACCAGGACGGCCATGCCGGCTACTCTGATCCCCTGGATGAGCAGCACTTCGTGGTTGATACCATCAACCGCCTGCAGAAGCTGCCTACCTGGAAGAATACCGCGGTCGTCATTTCTTATGATGACTCGGATGGCTGGTATGATCACGTCATGTCTCCGATCATCAACCAGTCGAATGATCCCAACGATGCTCTGACTGGCCCTGGACAGTGTGGCACAGCCAAGGCTGGCGCTTACTCCGGCCGCTGTGGATATGGCCCACGCCTGCCTCTGATGGTCATCTCACCATATGCCAAACAGAATTATGTTGACAATACCATGACGGACCAGAGCTCGGTCCTGAAGTTCATCGAGGACAACTGGCAGCTGGGCCGTATCGGTGATCAGTCCTTCGACGCCATCGCCGGTAGCATGACGAACATGTTCGATTTCTCTCATCCTGAGGGAGAAGGAAACCACACACTGTTCCTTGATCCACAGACAGGCGAGCCCACACATCGCTAGCATAGCGTTATATATCCGCTCTATCAGAGTCATGCCCCTCAATTTCTGAGGGGCATGACTTTTTATGCACCGTTTTATGAATGAGTGCTGCAGGGTCGCATTCGCGACCCTGCAGCACTCATTCATAAAATGATTCCCTGTTCGTGTTGGAGGAGCCAGTGTTTGCGCTGCAGGCCACCGGCGTAGCCTGTGAGCGAGGCGTTGGCTCCGATGACGCGGTGACAGGGCAAGACGATGGCGATTGGATTGAGGGCGTTGGCGGCCCCGACGGCGCGCGAGGCTGTCGGCTTGCCTAACCGGGTAGCCAGTTGACCATAGGTAGTAGTGGTACCGGCGGGAATGGCACGCAGGGCGGACCAGACCTGCTGTTGAAAGGTCGTCCCCCCGGTATTAACCGGAATAGCGTCCAGGCAGCGATAATCGCCCGCGAAATACGCGCGAAGCTGGCTGCTAACGCCACAGGGATCTGACGCGCGTGTCAGCTGGAACTCTCCGTAGCGTTTGCGCAACAGGGTCATCATACGCGACTCATAATCGGTGTAATCAAGTGAGCACAACTGATCTCCATCCACCACCAGCACAATGGTTCCGATTGGCGAATCGATTGTATCGTAGCATAGTTCTTTCATCTTCACCTACCCCTTTCAATTAAAGAGTTTGCCACCAACAATCATACTCCTCTTAAGCATCGGAGGCTAGCGTATCGCGGACATGATTCGGAGCTGGTATGCGCATTCTTCCTCACGATAATGGTGCAGCTTTTTTGTCGATGTGAAGGCGCAGGTGCTATGCTTAATGGGATTAGAGCCACAAGGGCAATAATGAGAAATTACTGGCATGTGAGAGCCGTATTATGAGAGGAGTGCGTTATGTTGCCATGGTCCGCACCGTTGAGCGGGCGCTTTGATGAAGTCGTATTTGAGAGCGAGGTCCTCAAGGACAATCCACTGCATGATCCTTATCAGCGCCCATTATGGATTTACCTGCCACCCGGCTATGACGAGGAGCCAGAACGGCGCTACCCCTCGGTGTACATGATCCAGGGGTTGACAGGGCAACTGGATATGTGGCGCAACCGTTCCGCGTTTCGCAAGAACTTTCCTGAACTGGCCGATGAGCTTTTCGCGAGCAAAGAGGCGCCACCCTGTATTATCGTGTGGGTAGACTGCTGGACCTCGTATGGGGGAAGCCAGTTTGTGGACTCGCCGGCGACTGGGAGATACCATACATACCTGTGCGATGAGATTGTGCCCTGGGTGGATGCGCACTATCGTACGCTACCGGCGCGCGAGCATCGCGGCATCGCCGGTAAATCGAGCGGTGGCTATGGCGCGATGATCACACCCATGTTGCGCCCCGATCTGTGGGGCGGTCTGGCCACCCATGCCGGAGACGCGTTGTTCGAGATGTGCTATCTTCCAGATTTCCGTCACTCCATCCGTACCCTGCAGAGCCGCTATGATGGTTCCTATGAAAAGTTCTGGCAGAGCTTCCGCAGCCGCGTGCCATTTACCCAGTCCGGTGACGAAGCGCCTATGAACGACTGGTGTATGGCCGCCTGCTACTCGGCCGATCCCGATGGCACCGTGCGGTTGCCCTATGATCTGCAAACCGGTGAACTGATCCCCGAGGTATGGGAGCGCTGGCTGGCCTGGGACCCCGTGCGTATGGCGCCCAAACACGCGGAATCCCTGCGCAACATGAAGGCGATCTATATCGATGCTGGCAATCGCGACCAGTACTATCTGGATCTGGGAGCCAGGGCCTTCTACAACGTTCTGAAGCGGCTTGGCGTAAACGAGGTTTTCTTCGAGTTGTTTGATGGCACACATTCCGCCATCGAGTACCGCTATCCGATCAGCCTGAAATACCTGGCCGAGCGTCTGGCCCCCTGATACCTCCTTGACGAATGACCAGCAGTCATCTATGATTAAGTGACTGATGGTCATTTATTATGTATGGAATAACAAGGTTGAGGGAGAAGAGAGATGGGATCGTTAGAGGGACGGCGGCGCGCTGTCCATGATGTACAGAAAGAGGAGCGGCGCCAGGCGATACTGGAGCAAGCCTGGCAGTTGTTTTTAGAGCACGGGTATGAGGCGTTGACGATGAGTGAGATCGCGGCCGCCACCGGTCTGGCTAAAGGAACTCTTTTCCTCTACTTTAAGACCAAGGAGACACTGTTTTTAACCCTGGTGGAGCAGCAACTGGATATCTTTTTTGCCCAGCTCAATATACGCCTGGAGGAGGCGCGATCCACGGTAACTAGCGCAGGCGTGGCGCGGCTGATCTGTGATGTACTGGTAGCCCATCCGGGCCTGACACGCCTGTTGTCGATCGTTCACACTATTCTGGAGCAGCACATACCCCTTGAGACTGCCCTCCACTTTAAGCAGATGCTGCTCCAGCATTTTCAACAGACAGGTAGTTTGCTGGAGGGTATATTGCCCTTTTTGCCTGCCGGAGAAGGCGCGCATGTCTTGCTGCAGGCTTATGCCCTGGCGTTAGGTGTCTGGCAGATCTCCGATCCTGCTCCAATTGTGCGGCAGGTTCTGGATAGCCAACCGGCGTTGCAGCCATTCGACGTGCAGTTCGCTCCTGAGTTTACGGCTGCCCTGCAGGCGCTTTTAAACGGCCTGGAGCAGGCCGTTCGGAAGATGGATTGATGGGAGCTTTGTGACTGCACATGAATCATACTGCACATGAATCATATATAACACAGGCATCGGGGGGGCAACCGCACCCCCAATGCCTGTGTTATATATGATTTTTTGATTATGTGGTGCCGAGTTTAGAGGTTGCGTACGCTGGGGTGATAGGAGCGCCATTTGCCGTAGCCGAGTTTGGCGTAGAAGTCGGTCAGCTCGACCCAGTCGATAAAGCAGTTGGTGACGCCGCGCTCTTTCAGTATTTCGGATGCCCCCGCTACCAGTGCGATGCCGATGCCGCGTCCGCGCTCGCTTTCCGCGACGCCCACGGCGCTCATCGCGCCCCCGTTTTCTCCCATCAGATTCTGCCAGATCAGATCGGTGCGTTCGGGATGTGACTGGGCCGTCGAGTACATAATCAGCGTACCCAGAATGCGGCCATCTTCATCCCGCGCCACTAGCAAGTCACGATAGTCACCCAGGTCGGCGCACAGCTCATATTGAGGGAGCCAGTTGGCGAAATTTTTGGCCTCGAAGGCCAGCACATCCGTCACGTTCTGGCTCTGCGCGCTGGCAATAGTGATCTTTTCTTTCTGCAGCCGCTGGATGACGCGCTCGGGAGTCTGGTAGTTGGAGAGGTCCTGGGACAGGTCGTAGACTGTGCTGGAGAGGTCCCAACCGCGACTCTTAAAGAAGACCACGGCACCGGGAAGGTTATCGGGCGCCCCGCACCAGAAGCGTGGGCTGACGCTACCCAGTCGTGCCGATTGCAGGTCCTGCGAGCGGAAATGCTCCATAGCGGCCTCATGCAGCGCGGTGCCAATACCCTGTCGCTGCATATCAGGATGAATCAGCAGTGCCAGCAACTGGCCTACTTTTTCTGTTCCATAAGAGCGTTTCAACGTGGCAACAAAGCCAACGATCTTACCGTTGATGCGGGCCACAAAATGCTGCGGTTCGTTGCCATTGAGCACTTTTTGCAGGCGCTCCTGCGTCAGGGGCCATTCCGAAGAGAGGGAAGCTTGCCAGAGCGCGTAGACATCCGCAGCATCGCGGTTCGCGTCGTAAGGCTGAATATGTTCAGTTGTGACTTGCATTTCGCGTATCCTATCTAACAGTGATCCAAGCAGCAGATTACGAAGACAGAGAGTATATGCCTGGGATGCTAACAGGGAGTTTTCCCTGCGCGGCGACCTCGCCGAAGAGCACGCTGGCTGCCGCGCGTAAGGCGGGCGGTGTGCATTCATACGTCACCAGATACGTCCCCAGCTGTGGCATCGCCAACAAATCGTATGGATTGTATACAGCCAGCCCGATGGTTGGTTTTCCGTATTGCAGCACGTGTCGGACAAACTCACCCTGGTAGTGATCCAGATTTGCATTTACTGTTACTACTATAATCATAGCAAAATCACTCACCCGTTGGTCAATCCCCCGCATGCTTTCCGTGGCATTTTCCGCCGTCACCACCACGCTCTCGATATTGGCGTGTCGCTGGCGCAGTTCGCTGACAAACGACTCGGTGGCCTGCGTTTTGTCGGCCGCGAAGGTATAGCTGGAAGGCTGCAGGATCGTCACCAGCAGGTGTTGCTCGGGAGCCAGGGCCAGGGGCAGGAGCTGTGGTGTATCGCGTACTATGGTGGTAGAGAGCGCGTAGGCGCGGTCACGCAGTGCCAGATGGTCCGGCTGACCAATGATGGTTAACTGATCCTTCGTGGGTAGCGTATCCCAGGATAGCATACGAGCTTTCAGGCGTAAAACACGTTCACAGGACTCCTGAATGGCCTGCGGCGTTATCTCACCCGTCTCCAGAGCCTGCATAGTAGCTTCGATGCCGCCTTTCTGGCGCGTGTATTGATGGGAGATCAGGATCAGATCGTTGCCAGCCTGCAGGGCCATGACGGCGCCGCGTTCAACGCCGATCGTTTCAGCGACGGCATTCATCTCCATGCAATCGGTAATGATCAGGCCCTGATAGCCAAGTTTGTGGCGCAACAGTTCGCGTACAATTGCTGGCGACACCGTGGCGGGCAGCATCCCATTGGCCGGCATCAGGGCGGGTAGATAGAGATGGCCGATCATGATGCTATCGGCTCCCGCTTTGATCCCTGCCTGGAACGGGATGAGCTCCAGGTTCTCCAAACGTTCGAGGGTGTAGGGAAGACTGGGCAGGGCCAGGTGAGAATCAATGGCGGTATCACCATGGCCGGGGAAGTGTTTCAGGCTGGTAATTACCCCAGTATCCCGGTAGCCCTCGACCATCGCCGCCACGTGGCGGGCCACGCGCTGTGGATCTTCTCCGAATGAGCGTGTGCCGATGACCGGGTTGGCTGGATTGTTATTGACATCGGCGACCGGGGCCAGGTTCATATTGATGCCCAGCGCCTTCATCTCACGGCCCGTGGCCTGGGCGATCTCACGCGTCAAATCTGGCGCATCGATGGCCCCCAGGGTCATGTTGCCAGGAAAAATGGTGGTGCTATCGCCAAAGCGGCGCACCATGCCGTTCTCCTGATCGATGCTGATCAAGAGGGGATAGCGATGGCCGGCCTCGCGAGCGATCTGCTGTAGAGATTGTGTCAGCTCTTGAATTTGCTGGATATCCTGCAGGTTGCGTTTGAATAAGACGATGCCACCTACATGGTAGCGCTGGATCAGCTCTTTGATCTCGGGTGTTACTGTCAGGCCGGGCAGTCCAGCGACAAATAGCTGGCCGATCTGTTCTTCCAGGGTTAAACCTTCGGTAAGATACTGTTGCATTGTGTGCTTCTTTCTTCCCTGTCTATACGCGAGTCCAGTGCTGGAAGCCGGTCAGGTGGATAATTGTGCGGGCCGCGCTGAGGGCTGGCTGCTCGATCTGCACTACCGGGTCCAGGGGTTGTACGCTGGCTAGTTGTTTTAGGAAGCGGTTCTGGAAACTGGCTTCGTTCAGCAATAAGCCGCCGCCCAGCGCCAGGGGTAGGGCTTGCCGGGGGGTAAAATCGAGTTTGGCGGCGACCGTTTTCACTACCAGTACCAGTTCGGCAATGGCGTTTTGTACCAGCGCGGCCGCGATCGCGTCTCCGTCCCGTTCGGCCTGCAGGACACAGGTCGAGAGGCGGGCGATCTTCGACTTATCCTCGCTGAAATAGACGGCGCCGATCAGTTCCTCCGCATTTGTGAGCTCCCAGGTCTGTAAGATACGTTCCAGAAGAATGGTTTGGGGCGCGCGCCCGTCGGAGGCGCGTACGGCGGCCTGCAGGGCCTGGATGCCCAGGGCATAGCCGCTGCCCTCGTCGCCCAGCAGATGACCCCAGCCTCCAGCGCGGCTGGTCAGGCTGTGGGCGTTGCGGCCCAGCGCGATCGAGCCAGTTCCGGCGATCACTACCACGCCAACCGCGTCCGGCAGTACGCTTAATCCCAGTTCCGCGTCATTGGTGAGATAGACTGTCCGGGCCAGATCTTGTAGCCGGGGCATCAGTGCGGCATGATCGGCTGGTCTATCGACCCCGGCAACTCCCAGCCATGCTTTTGAGATAGTGGTTTGCGGATCGAGGGCACTGAGCGCCTGTTGCGTCGCCGTATAAATATTGGAGACGGCGGTCGCCAGCCCTACGCCGGTATAATTCGCGCTACCGGCCAGGCCACGCCCGACCTCCTCACCCCGCTCATTCACCAGCACGGCCAGCGTTTTGCTGCCGCCACCATCTATCCCCAGATAATAAGACGCAGGCGATGTCGCCTGCGGAGAAGGATTATCGTTCGTCATCATGACTGCATTGCCTCGAGCGTGTTTCGCAAATTGTGGTTGTGTGCCGCCAGCTGCGCCCTGGCAACGTCGGGTGAGACGTGCAGGCGACCGACTACGATCGCCGTCTTTGTCTCTCCCTGTGTTGAGCGCAACAGGGCAACGGCCTGAGCGCGATCCAGTCCCGTTGCCTGTTGCACGATACTGCTGGCCCGCTGTTCCAACTTATAATTTGTGGCCACCACGTCTACCATCAGATTGCCATAGGTCTTGCCCAGCAGCACCATCGTCCCCGTGCTGAGCATGTTCAGCACCATCTTCTGGGCGGTGCCGGACTTCAAGCGCGTCGAGCCCGTGATGGCCTCGGGACCCACCAGCGGTACGATGGCGATCTCCACTCGTCGTTCAAGGGGGGAATGCTGGTTGCAGGCCAGGCCGATGGTCAGGGCACCCTGGTTCTTCGCGTACTCGATGGCACCCAGTACGTAGGGAGTGCGACCGCTGGCCGCGATACCAACCACAGTATCCAGTTCCGTCAGCCGCAGGTGTTCCAGTTCCGCTCGACCGGCGGCGGGATTATCCTCGGCATCTTCAACCGCGCTGGCGGTGGCGATGGGACCACCCGCGATCAGGCCGACGATCTGTTCTGGCGAGGTGCCAAAGGTGGGGGGACATTCCGAGGCATCCAGGATGCCCAGGCGACCAGAGGTGCCCGCGCCGATATAGATCAGGCGTCCTCCCTGGCTCATGCGGTCCGCGATCGCCTCGATGGCCCGCGCGACTTCTGGCAGCACCAGTTCAACGGCCCGCGCCACCTTCGCGTCCTCCGCGTTAAGGGCCTGTACAACCTCCAATGGACTCATGCGATCGATGTCAGCGGTGGCTGGATTGCTTGTTTCCGTAGCCAGGGTGCTGATGGCTGGGGTTCCCTCTGTATGAGGTACATCAGACATATGCTCACCTCTCTAGTTTCAGTACCCTCAACCGGGTCGAGAAAGAATGCTCATGCCTGCCGCCTCTGACGGACAGAGTATATTTCTCAAACTCGACAAGGTCAAGTGGAAATGCACTAGGGCATCAACTGCTCACGTTTAAGGTTGGTATAGTACGTGTATTTATTGCCACAGTACATAGCGCGGGCATACTCGATGGGGGTATCTCGTTCGGTGTAGGTCGTACGGCGTGTAAAGAGGGCGGCGCTATTGACCGGCACCTTCAGCAACTGGGCCGACGCCTCATCGAACAGACCGGCCTCAATCTCCTGCTCCGCCTCCACTAATGGAAGTCCATAGCGCGTCTCCAACAGTCGGTACAGGGAGTTCTGTTCCAGGTCCTCTTCCAGCAATTTCTCGCAGCCCATGAAGCTTAAGTGAGAGACCTCGACCGCCAGTGGCTCATCGTCAGCCAGGCGCAGGCGCTGCAGATAAAAGATGGGCTGCCCGGTTTTTATGCGCAGGCGTTCGGCCGTCGTCTCATCCGCCGGACTCATCTTCGCGGTCAACACTTTGGTGCCAGGCCGCTGACCACGGGCGCGGATATCCTCCGTAAAGCCGGTCAGATGCAGCAGTTGCTGTGTGATCTTATGGCGACTCACGAAGGTCCCCTTACCCTGTTCGCGGTAGAACAGACCCTCGTTGACCAGTTCGGTAATCGCCTGACGGGCGGTCATGCGGCTGATGCCATATTGCTCACCCAGTTCACGTTCAGAAGGAATCAAATCGCCAGGCTTCCACTCGCCGAGGCGAATCTTTTCGCGCATAATCTCTTTCAACTGATAGTAGCGGGGAAGCGGACCTTTACGAAAAACTGTGCTCATGTACTATTTCCAATCCTTTGTTGCTTCTGCTCCAATGTATTTTCCTACCGTAACAGATACGCACAAGATAGCCTTTCAGTGGCAGCAAATAGCTAATTTATCGCCGGGACCGTGGAATAGGCGACCTTCGATGCTCCCATGAGCCTGGGCAAGCTGGTATAATTGGTATATCGTCTATACCACATCTCTACCTTAGATAATCACAGATATTCTCGCAAACGTCAAGCTTTAAGACGAAACTGATAAAAATCAGACCGAAAAGTGAAGCCTGATTTTTTATTTTCGACCGGTGTAGAAAAGGAATGAGAGGTGGTATAATTGGCATATTGTATAGACCACCCTTAGTTACTATATTTGCATGCTAAAGATGGTATGCGCGTGAAGAGAAAGTCTGTGAAAAGAGGGGAAACTCAATGCGGTTTACATTACAGGGTGCTCATCTTGTAGACGCAACAATGGATGTTGAGCGAGGAAGTGTTGTTGTTGACGGTACACAGATTCAGGCTGTTGGCCAGGATGATGGCGCGGAGGGACTGCGTATCGACGCTTCCGATAGCATTATTTTGCCGGGATTCATCGAGGTACATACCCATGGTGGTGGTGGATTTAATCTGCACACGACTGATGTTGAAGAGGTGCGCTCATACCGTCGCTGGATTCCGACCACCGGCGTAACCTCTTTTCTGGTAACGGTGGTGGGGACGCCAAACGCCCTGCCGGAGGCGCAGTTGCAGACGGCCGTGGCCGCGATTGAGCAGGCCCACCAGAACTCATCCGAGCCCAGCGCGGAGCCGATAGGTATTTTTCTTGAGGGTCCTTACATCAGTGTCAAGAAGCGTGGCGCCCATCCTCCCATCTGGCTGCGCATACCAGATGAAAAAGAGACCGAGCGCATCCTGAAATTGACGCGTGGATATTTGCGGCTGCTAACGATCGCCCCCGAACTGCCCGGCGCCCATGATATGATTCGGCGGCTGGTCGAGGAGGGCGTAACCGTCAGCATTGGTCATACAGATAGTGATTATGAGCAGGCACGCGAAGCGATTCAATTGGGCATTACCCATGCCACACATTGTTTCAATGCCATGCGCCAGTTGGAGCACCGCGATCCGGGTCCCCTGGCCGCGATCGTGCAGGCCGAGCAGGTGCTGGGTGAGTTGATTGGTGACGGCGTACACGTGCATCCGGCCATGATGGATATGTTAGTCCGCATGCTGGGTTCGCAGCGCACAGTGGTCGTAACTGATGCCCTGGCCGGCGCTGGTATGACCGATGCCACCTTTGAGTTCGCGGGTCAGCAGGCGCGCGTTATCTGCGGAGCCGCGCGCCTGGAGGACGGAACGCTGACCGGAAGCGTTCTCACCATGGACCAGGCTCTGCGCAACATGCTGGACATGACGCCTATCTCCCTTTCCGACGCATCTGGCATGCTCTCGCTGAATCCGGCTCGTTCCGCCCAGGTCAAGGACCGCAAGGCCCTGCTCAGGGCGGGCTACGATGCCGACCTGGTCATCTACGATCGCTCTCTACAACTGCAGGCCACCATCTGCCGAGGGCAGGTCTGCTATGCCACCGACGCCTGGCGCCAGCGTCTCTCCCTCGATACCATCAAAGAAGCATAAAAGCAATCTCATAGTCATGAGTTACCCCGAACTTTAAGAACGGGAGTTCAGAGGTAGGAAAAAAGGGGGAAAAAGGCACCAAAGAACCCTTCTGAGATAAAACATATGTAGAACAAACCACTCAGGAGGGTTCTTTGTATGCACACACAGTATCGCACAGTTCCGGAACAGGAACAACTCATGACGCGCCTTGACCAGGAAGTGGCGGGCCAATTCGTCCATCGCTTGGATGCATGGCTCGCTCCGCTCTACGTCCTCTTAGATGCTTATCTCGATCGCCGCCTGGTTCGCACCTTTGCCGATGTGATTGTCAGCATCATCCAACTGCGGCATCGGGAAGCGGGTCTGTTGCAAACAGAATTGGGGGCTATGCTGCTGTCGCCCCAACATGCCCCGGCTGCCAGCAAGCGGATCCAGCGACTCTTGAGCAGCACCAAGTGGGGAGCCTGGCTCATTGACCAGTTTCTGTGGCAGCAAGCGACCAAGCAGTTAGAGACGTTGGAACACCAGGGGTGCCTGGCGCTGGTTCTCCATGATGGCAGTGAGTTGGAGAAACCCGAAAGTGTCAAGGTCGAAGGGTTGTGCCCGGTTCGTTCGTCCAAAGGACGGCGACTGAGCCGCCCGCGCCCCAAAGCCCACTGCATCAGCCCAACCAAGGGGGCTCCCATTCTGGTTCCAGGGATCCATTGGCACGGGGCCGTGCTCATCGGACTGCAGAGCCTGCCAAGTGTCATCAAGATGCACTACTGGAGCAGCCGCGGAAGCCATGCGAGCACGGGCCGGATTGAGGAAGAACGCGTGGTGCGTCACCTGGCTCAGCAGTGGGGCCGGAGGGTGATTCATGTCTTTGATCGCGGATGGGCTGGTGGCCCGTGGTTACAGGTCATGCATCGACTCGGGCAACGGTTTGTTGAGCGTTGGACGGGTCGCTATGAGTTGGTGGATGAGCAAGGTACCAAGCGCAAAGCGTGGGAAATTGCCCGGGGCAAACGCCAGAGCGTGCAAGGAACGCTCTGGTGGGCCGCGTTTGGTCGGGAGATCACCTTGACTATCAAATGGCGCCTCGTGCGGCATGCGGAGGTGGAAGGCATGCCGCTCTATCTGGTGGTGGCCAGTGCCAAAGAATGGAGCAGTCCCTGGTATTTGCTCACCAATGAGCCAGTTGAGGAAGCTGAAGCCGCCATGCGAATCGTGAACATCTACTGCCGCCGCTGGCAAATCGAGTGGAGCTTCCGCTTTGAGAAAAGTGAATTGGGGATCGAGCATATGCGGGTACGTGGATGGGAGAGGCAGCTGAAATTCCTGGGAATGGTAACGCTGGTCTATGCCTTTTTGCTCCAGCTGCTGATGTGTGAAGGGACGCTGGTACGTCTGTGGGCGCTCGATCGCTGGGATCATCAAACCGGCAAGCGGGCGCGTCAGACCCGGCAACCGCTCTATCGGCTGCGCCGAGGTCTCTCACGGTTATGGCAAGCGTACCGTCCGCAAGCGCAGGATCGGCCAGCGTGGCTCGGGGCCGATCTTGCGACGAGGACCCCGAACTTTTGTTCAGAAAGTTCGGGGTAACTCATGATAAATACTCAGATCCCTTTTCTCTATGAATTTTGGTCTAGTGGTCTAGATGTCTTGACAATGCTGCTAATCCATTGTAATCTATTTTCATGGATTAACCACTGATATTTCACCTGGCATACATCTATTTGTCACGTCTGCGGTACCCAGGAGTTATTTTTAAGTTGGTGCATAGGGTGCGCATCCGCGCACCCTATGCACCAACTTAAAAATAACACTGCGGCCGTGTAGCGGACGCCCGTGCAGGGGCGCTCATGTACCCTGACCGATGTTGCCCTTTTTGGTTGTTGGAGTGGCTGGATATGCCACACCTATAGTCTAGTAGTCTAGATAGCTATAGACATATGGTTTTATCATCTTTGACGCGCTGTTTTTTATAACCTTCAGGAGGTTTTAGCGTGGCTCCAACTCTCATCTCATCGATCAATGGGAAGAAAAGCAAGGCAGGGATGGCCTTCTTTTCGCTCCTGGTTATCCTGGCTCTGGCGCTAGCTGCGTGTGGAAATAGCAGCGGCAGCACCAGCTCAACTGGCAAGAAACATATTTTAACGATTGGCGCCCACGTAGGTGGCGACTTCACCAAAGCTCTGAGCCCTTACAATCCTACCCTCGTCAATGAAGGCATCCAGGGCATGGTCTATGAGACTCTCCTCTTCTTCAACCGCAACGATGGCAAAGTCACGAATCTACTGGCCACCGATTATAAATGGAGCGCCGATCAGAAGCAATTGACCTTCACCACGCGCGATAACGTCAAGTGGTCGGACGGCAAGCCGTTCAGCGCCTCAGATGTCGCTTTCACCTTTAACATGCTCAAGAAGTATCCGGCGGCTGACTCTAAAGGTATCTGGACCGATTTAAGTGACGTCTCGGCCCCGGATGCGAAGACCGTGGTGATGAATTTCAAGACCCCCAATCCTCCCCTGCTGTGGTATATTGGCGGACAGACATTCATCGTGCCCGAGCATATTTTCCAGAATGTCGATCCCACCAAGTTCGACAACAGCAATCCCGTAGGAACCGGCCCCTTCAAGTTCTCAAAATTTTCTCCTCAACTGCTTACTTATACCAAAAATCCAGGCTACTGGCAGGCCGACAAGGTCCAGGTAGACGAGTTGCTTTATCCAGCCGTTAAAGATAATCAGACCCTGCAGCTCAAGTTGATGAAGGGTGAGATCGACTGGGGAAGCTTCTTCGCGCCCGACCTGGATAAGACCTATGTGCAGAAAGACTCGACCCACAACCACTACTGGATGGCGCCAACTGATATGTTTACCCTGTATGTCAATCTGAGCAAGGCTCCATTTAACGATGTCAATGTGAGACAGGCTATCAGTGCAGCCATCGATCGCGCGCAGCTCTCCAAGCAGGCTGAAAGCGGTTATGTGTCTCCCGCCAGCACGACTGGATTGATATTGCCTAATGCACAGTCGTACCTGGACCCCAGCTACCAGAACGTGCAGTCCACGGCTGACGTGGCGAAAGCTGCCCAGTATCTGCAGAGCGCTGGCTACACCAAGGGCTCTGATGGCATCTATGCCAAAAACGGCAAGAAGCTGAGCTTCAGTATCAAGGTCGTCAACGGCTGGACCGACTGGGAGACGATGGCCTCGGTGATCAAGCAGAATCTGAAGGATGTCGGCATCGATGCCACCGTTGACGATATTCAGGATACCGCCTACTTTGATGCCCGCAACAATGGCAACTTTGATGCCCTGATCGGCGGTCTCTTTGGTGGTCCCACGCCTTACTACCTGTATGATACCCATCTGAATAGCGCCAACCTTTCACCCAAGGGCTTCAACTGGGGGAAATGGAAGGACAGCTCGACCGACAAATTGCTGCAGGACTATGCCAGCACCGTAGATCCGACCAAACAGAAGCAGGCCATCATGGGACTGGAAAAGATCTACGCCAGCGAGCTCCCGAACATCCCACTGGTAAACGCGGCCTCGTGGTATGAATACAGTACCAAAAACTTCACCGGCTGGCCCAGCAAGGATGATCCCTACGCCGTTGGCGCAGCCTACTCGGCCCCCGACAACCTGATGGTTGTCCTCAACCTGAAGCCAGCCGCTTAACACGTTCCGTCGGCGCCCTTCTGGCTGATGGATCGCGGGGAGGGCGCACGCAGAGCAGGGGAGGAGATGCTACCTGTCTTGTCAGATGTGAGCTGGTAGCGTCACCCCTGCATTTCCCCTTCACAAAGGATTCAGAGATACGTATCGAAGGAGTGCTTACATGCGCCATTTATTTCGCCGCATCTTCTTCTACCTGGTGGCGATCTGGATATCGGTTACTCTCAACTTTTTCATCCCCCGGCTGGCCCCCGGCAATCCCGCCCAGGCCATGCTCACTCGTCTGGAGCGCCGTGGTCCCATCAGTCCCGCTGCCCAGAAAGCCCTGGAGGCTGCCTTCGGCATCAACACCAGCGACACCATCTGGGTGCAATACTTTAAATATCTGAGCAACATGCTGCATGGAGACTTTGGTATCTCATATGTTCAGTACCCGGTCCCGGTTACCTCGATCATCGCCCAGAACATCATCTGGACCATCATCCTGGGCTCGGTCGCGGTGATGATCAGCTTTATCCTTGGTTGTCTGTTTGGGATTGTCATGGCCTGGAGGCGCGGCTCCATGATCGATACGGTGCTCTCGCCAGCGATGACCTTTCTCTCGGCTATTCCCTATTTCTGGTTAGCACTGATTATCCTGTATTTCTTTGGCTTTACCCTTAACTGGTTCCCCTTCGCCGATGGATACGACACTACGCTGGACGTGGGCTGGAGCTCCGACTTTATTATCAGTGCTATCTACCATGCGATCCTGCCGGCCCTTACCATTGTGCTCTCTTCGATCGCTGGCTGGATGCTGGTCATGCGCAACTCGATGATTACCACGCTATCGGAGGACTACGTCTTGATGGCGCACGCCAAGGGACTGACCCGCCGCCGGGTGATGTTCCTGTATGCCGCGCGCAACGCCATTCTACCTAATGTGACCGGCTTCGCCCTGGCAATCGGCTCCATTGTTGGTGGTCAGCTGTTGACCGAGATCGTCTTCTCTTATCCCGGAATTGGCTTCTCACTGTTGCAGGCGGTGCAGGGGCAGGATTATCCGCTGTTGCAGGGCATCTTTCTGATTATCGCGCTGGCGGTGCTAGGGGCGAACTTCATCGCCGACCTGGTCTATGTCGCGCTTGACCCACGTGTACGTCTGGAGAGGAGCGCTTAAATGGGAACATCTTCATCACAGTTCAGCGGATCGGTAAGCAACGGCTTTCAGCGCCAGCCGCAACGCTCTCCGAATACCTCCACCATTGAAGCTTTGCGCCATCCCTGGTATGAGCGCCTGGGACATGCCTTCCAGACCGTATGGCGTCAGCTGACCAGGAACAAGAAGGTCACCATCGGACTGGTGATCGTCTTCTTCTTTATTCTGGTTGCCGCCTTTGGTCCCCTGTTCATCCATAGCGATCCCAATCGCCTGTCGGAGGATGCGCAGGCCGCGCCATCGGCGGCCCACTGGCTGGGCACGACCGCTGTGGGGCAGGATATCTTTAATCAACTGGTCGTTGGGACTCGGTCCTCTATCTTCTGGGGCTTTGCTACCGGCATTGCCGTGACCGTGTTGTCGATTATCGTTGGATTGGTAAGCGGCTACTTTGGCGGGGTCATCGACGAGGTTCTGTCGCTGCTCACCAACGTATTCCTGGTACTGCCGGCGCTGCCGCTGGCGATCGTGCTGGCCTCATATTTTCCGCGTGGGCCTCTGACCGTCGCGCTGGTGATCACCTTTACCAGCTGGTCATGGGGCGCGCGCGTCCTACGCTCGCAGACCCTCTCGATGCGCAGCCGCGAGTTCGTGACGGCGGCGCGCGCCAACGGCGAGACCACCTGGCGCATCATCTTCTTTGAGATTTTTCCCAATGAGATCTCGATCGTGGCCGCCAACTTTGTCAGCACCACCCTGTACGTTATTCTGGCCTCCGCCTCGCTCGAATTCCTGGGATTGGGAGATCCCAACGGGATCAGCTGGGGGGATATGTTCTACTGGGCGCAGAAGGCCAACGCACTCATCTCGGGACTCTGGTGGTGGTTTATCCCGCCGGGCATCTGCATCGCTGTCCTTGGGGCGGGTCTATCCCTGATCAACTTTGGCATCGACGAGATCGCCGATCCACGCCTGCGTAAGGAGAGGGCGCCGAAGCTAATCACAGAGGGGGGAAATAAATGAAGAATGCTCCGTGCCGACGTTGCCAGCGGAGCAATACAGCGCAGGGTCTGGTCGAGAGTCTTATCATTCAAAAGGGTTGGTGTCTGATGCTGGTAGGGGCATCAGTTTAAAAGCTGCAGGTCTGGTCGACGATATAATCCACCAGAGCATGAAAATCACCAGTACGCTGATAGAAAGCATGCTGGCGACGAGCCCCATTACCCTCCTGTAATATGCGGTAGGTAGTGGCTGAGACGCGTTGCCAATCGCCTTCTGCTTCGAGCGCCGGCCGTAAAAAGGCCAGAAACTGCTCAACGCACTGCCGGGCTGGTACGGTACGCTGGGCCTGCACATCGAACAGGCGATCATCCAGACCATAGCGTGCCGCGCGCCAATGCATTGCTCGTAGCTGGTCGGTAGTCACATCTGGAAAAGGCATCTTGCGCATCACCAGGTCATATGCCGTGCGAACCAGGGCGCGGATCAAGCCGGTAACCATCACGGCCTCGTCGATGGTCATACAGACATCCATGATGCGAAACTCAAGCGTTGGAAAGCGTTCCGAGAGGCGTACATCCCAATAGATTTTGGTCGCATCGTCGATGCTCTCGGTCGCGATCAGGTGCTCAATTGTACTGCGGTAGTCATTATAAGAAGCAAAAGAGGGAGGAGGGCCGGCCAGCGGAACGGTCCACCACAGACCGGTACGATAATCTTGATAACCGGTGTACTCTCCCAGCCAGAACGGGGAATTGGCGGTCAGAGCAATAATCGGCGTGAGCCAGGAACGGGTATGATTGAGAACCTGGGTTGCCACCTCCTGATCAGGTATGCCGATGTGGACATGGCAGCCAAAGATAACCTGCTCACGTATCAATTGTTGATACGTCTCGATCAAAGTACGGTAGCGCTCTTTCGGGGTTACCTGTTGCTTATTCCACTGGGAGAAAGGATGGGTGCCAGCGGCCGCGATGAGTTGTCCCGCCTGATTGGCAGCCGCGATCACACCGCTGCGCATGCGCGTCAATTCATGTTGAACATCCGCCAGCGAATGGCAGATGGGGGTCGCGATCTCAATCTGAGACAAAATCATCTCAAACTGTACTTCATCCTCACTCAACGTGGCCTGGGCCTGTGGCAAGATCTCATGAGCCTTCTGGCTTAGCTCACGGGTATGAGGATCGATAATCTGATACTCTTCCTCGACGCCAATAGTAAAAGAATGAGATTGCAGGGACATAGAAACGCCTCCTTGCAATGATTATGGTCGGAACATATTACATACAATACGAAACCCTGCCCAATAAGTATACAGTATAAAGTGTAGTTTAGAGCTCTTATGCATCATAAGGCCGGAAATTCTTTATATGTTGCATACTTTTAGGGATTCTTTTTGTGCACAAATACCAGCAACGGCTGTCGAATAGCCTGTTTCTATTATGTAGCACTCCAAAAGTCCTTTACTTTAGTGCTATTTATTGACATATAATGTCTCTTTTAATTATAGTAACTGAGGCATGCCAGGCGTTCAATATGATACTAATTTGCTGTTTACATTAAGATATGAATTTCTATTATTTTGAATGCATGGTATATATATACTATTTTGCAGATATCATGCCTTTTTTTCTTTCTGCAAAAATCTTCTCTTTTTTTATTTGAAATAACTCCTTATGGAGATTAATGGTTCGCAGAACCAGGTGAACAATGAATACGATTTCGGGTCATGAACAAAAAACAACTCCAGACGAGTTGAGACCGCAAGCTCCACATCGACGTGGAAAAATTTTACTTTCTTCTGTTCTGGCACTGGTTGTATTAGTGGGTGCAATTTTTTCAATCAGTAGCGTTGTCACTCAGCACACACCTACCAAAGCTGCTTCCACCACAGGGCTCGTGGGTGATGTGGCGGCAATGCAAAAAGAGAACCAGCCGTACATCCATGCGATCCCTCCAACGCGAAAAAGTTTCCCGGCCAGAAACTTTGCCACGACAACCGCCGTGCCCGCTTTCAATAATGTTGGCATCAGCACCAGCAAGAACCTTTCAGCCGCGAATTTTGATGGCGCCAACCATAGTTATTCTTATGATGCTTTACTCTCCACCAACCTGGAGCCAGGGTTGCCATTCGTGTATGATGGACTCCAGTTCAACTGGCCAAATATCAATCATGTCGACTCGCCGACGTCTGCTGATAACTGGCAGGCCAATGGGCAGGTGTTGCCTCTGTCTCAGACAGGTACTGATGGACGGCTTGGTTTTATTGGCTCAGCCGCGAATGGTTCATATTATGGCAACCCCGTTATTACATTCAGCGATAATTCAACGCAGACTGTAGATCTGAACATGAGCGATTGGACACTCGGTGGAGGAACACAGCCTCTTGCCTATCGCAATAAAATTGTCTCTGCTATGTCCAAACGTGACGGCGCTGGTGGCGAACAGAATGTAAAGACCTATTTGTTTTACGACGTCATTTACTATGATGGTAGCAAAACACCGGTTAGCGTGACCCTACCAAAGTCTGCAGGCAATCGCCTTCACATCTTTGCCTATTCCAATACCTTTGCGCCAGATCCTGGATACAACAACGTTGGCATGAGTAACGATGCCTACACCACCCCGGGCAACTTTGATGGTGCTGGTAACAGCTATTCGAGCGCGGATATCAGCTGGGGAACGGGATATACCATTTACTCCGATCCCAACATTACTGGTGATAAATATGAAATGGCCTTTCAATGGCCAGATGTTTTGCCCGGTACACCCGATAACTATCAGGCAGATGGACAGACTATTCCGGTCACACCCGTTGCTGATGCCGCCAAAATCGGCTTTGTAGGAGCGGCCACCGGTGGTCCTTCCTACGGTGCTGGTTATATTAGCTATGACGATGGTACACGTCAGGCGTTTACTCTGGGTTTCAGCGATTGGACCCTGAACGCTTACACACATGCCCCGTCCTTTGGCAATCGTTATTTTGACGGTATGACCTATCGCAATACGCGTGGAGGTCAACAAAATACACGTGCCTTTTTATTCTATACCGATGTAGCTCTGTTGCCGGGCAAGACCGTCACAAGTGTCACACTTCCTGCCTCAACCAATCAAGGTAAGATCCATGTCTACTCAATCGCTACTGGTGTGGCTGGATTTTATGATAATGTAGGCGTTACCGCCGATAACAGTCCAGTGTTTGGCAATTTCGATGGGGCAGGGCACAGCTACTCAGGCGTAGCCATGAGCAATGCTGGCGTTACGTTTACAGCGCCGGGCGGCAGCAGTTCTATGCTTGTGAATGGTATTACTTTTAAACTAATGTATGGAGCAGGTGGATCTCCTGATAACTGGGTGGCACATGGTCAGGCGATCAGCGTCAATCCTATATATGGAATGTCAACTCTGGGATTTATCGGCTCAGCCGTTAATGGTAGCTCGACTGGTAAAGGGCTTATCACCTATACCGATGGCACGACACAGGAATATAGTCTGAGTTTCAGCGATTGGTGTGCTCCTACACCTCAGTATAATAATAGCGTTGTAGCAACCATGCCGTATCGTAATAGCCCTTATGGTACGCAAAGCGTTAAAAACCGCCTGTACTATACTGAGATTAGTGTACAAAGCGACAAGACTATCGCCAACGTTCAGTTACCTACAACCACTGGTGGTTTGATGCATATCTTCGCCGTAGCTGGACGGTCGGGTACCTATAACAATGTTGGTATTAGTAATCAGTACGCTACCAAACTGGGTAATTTTGATGGTGTTGGTAGCAGTTATGATGAGCACGCTCTGGCGCTTAATAATATTGCAAGCGGTCTGACTTATCAACATGGTGGCTTCAATTTCAGCTTTAGCGATTCAGGTCCAGGTTCTACCATTGCCGGTTGGCCTGACAACTATATCGCTAAAGGACAGACTCTCGATGTAACTATGCAGACTGTCTCTAATATGACCAGTATTGGTTTTATCCTTTCGGCGACCAATGGTGGGGCATCTGGAACCGCTACGCTCACCTATACCGATGGCACAACGCAAAATATCGTATTAGGAGCATCTGATTGGTGTGATAGTTCGACAGTAGCCAGGTATAACGTTTCTGTTGCGGCCTCTATGCCTTATCGCAATACACCTACTGGTCAGCAGAATGTGAAAAACTACCTCTACTTTAGTAGCTTTTCGATCAACTCAAGTAAGCGTGTGCAGACGGTAACATTGCCCAATGTTTACCAGCTACACATTTTCTCGATCGCCTTCAAATAAACTCGCAGATTGAAAAAGATCAGGCATCACTCCCATAGAAGTGATGCCTGATCTTTTTGTAGGTCAGGAGGGTATAATGGCCGGGTTAGAAAATATGATAGGATAAGAGCATATTGTGGGACAGTAGGTTAATATAGTTCTGCTTACACGTGGTATGTTCGTTTATGTGGGAGGAGATGATTACATCATGCAGAGCAAGACTTCTGTAAGTATGGTGAAGGAAAAGTGGCCGGCGTTACCATTTGAAGCCTGGAAAGAGACCTGCGAGACGCTGCACCTGTGGACGCAGATGGTGGGCAAGGTACGACTGGCGTTGAGTCCATACTGCAATCACTGGTGGCAGGTAGCTCTCTACGTCTCGGCGCGCGGCCTGACAACATCAACAATCCCCTACGGGCACGGCTGCTTTGAGATCAGCTTTGATTTTATTGATCACAAACTTCTGATCGCCACCGACGATGGTCGCAGCAGAACATTGTCTCTCTATTCGCGTTCGGTCGCAAATTTTTACCATGAATTCATGGCGTCCCTGCGCGCGCTCAATATTCAGGTTACCATTGATCCGCGCCCCTGTGAGATTGAGCATGCCATCCCCTTTGACCAGGACCTCAACCATGATACCTATGATCCGCTGTATGCGCAACGCTTCTGGCATATCCTGCAGCAGGTTGATCGGGTTATGAAAGAGTTTCGCGGTCGCTTCATCGGCAAATGCAGTCCGGTTCATTTCTTCTGGGGAAGTTTCGACCTGGCCGTGACCCGCTTCTCGGGCAGAAGGGCTCCCGAGAGGGAGGGAGCCGACCGCATTACGCGTGAGGCGTACTCACACGAGGTTATCAGCTGTGGTTTCTGGCCTGGCAGCACTGCCTCACCCCGGGCGGCCTTCTACGTTTACGCGGCCCCCGAACCGCCTAACCTGGGCAGCGCACCCATCAAGCCGGATAAAGCATTCCATAATGATGACCTGGCCGAATTCTTCTACCTCTACGACGACATGCGCCGGGCTCCAGATCCCGAGCAGGCATTGCTGGACTTTTTCCAGAGCACATACGAAGCCGCCGCCAACCTGGCCAACTGGAACCGCGCCGCGTTGGAGCGAAGTAGCTAGAAAAGCGCCCGCGAGGGGCGCACCTACGGGATATCCGACGGGGAAGCGCCCGCGAGGGGCGCACCTACGGGATATTCGACAATAGCGGTATGAATATGCTATGCTGTACGACAAAATTTTATCAAGACATGTGGTGAGCACGATTGATATAGTTTGATCATATTGTGGCTCATGGTGGGAGTATCGCATGCATATCATCCATGGTTTCTGGCTTCCTGACGATGCGCAGGAGTTCATGCAGGGTGGAAGTTTTTATCTCTGGGTTGAGACGGATACGGTGCAAGCTGTGGCGAAGTCGGGACCAGACACTGTTCATCCACGGCACCTGGCAAAGAATGCTCTGGAGACGTTTCTGGTGGAGAAGTTGGGCCTGCAAGAGCTTTTCCCTGGTACACTGGCGAATACCCTGTGCAGCCGCTACCTGTTGTTGCCAACCGTGGATAGCAGGCCCGTGCCCTCTTTTGAGCTGTTGCGCTACGTCGAAGAGGAAGAGCCACTCGAATTTGAGCTCAAGCCCTGGCCGATCTGTTGCTACCGGGTGACGGAGATCATTACTACCCTGAACGCTATTCATTTCAAGGCGCTCAATGGGGCTGAAGATTTCCAATTGGGGACGGATCTCCTGTTCTGGCAGCAATATACCCAGGCCCTCAAAGCGATCATCGCCAAAGACCAGTATATTCCGGCTTTAAAGTACCAGGCACTTGAGACGGTGGGGGAGAAGGGGAAGAGCGGCAAAAAAGCGACCCGTTTCACGCTACATCCAGCCTGGGAGTTGATTTCAGATAGTTATGAGACGAGCATCCAGCGCTACCTGGCCGCCATGCCGGGGGCGTGTGTGGCCGGAGCCCATAGTCCAGAGAGCGCGGCCCTCTTCGACAAAGAAGCGTTGTTGCGCCATTTCTCTGAATGCCTGCTCCACACCATTGTCACAGGCACCCCTTTCACCGGTACCTTTGATCACCAGATCGCTGACACGCTGCTCTACCGGTGCATTTATCCCTACCGTCCCACACCTACTCAAGAACGCGCCGAGGCACTGCAGGAGTATAAGGGCTGGCTCGCCTGGCGCAATAATCTGACGCAGGCACATACGGGGGCCGGATTCACGCTTTGCTTGCGCTTAGAGGAGGCGAGTGCCGGGGATGTTGATAGCTGGCACATGCATTTTCTGGTTGCATCCAGGCGCGATCCTTCCCATCAATTGAGTCTGTTCGATTACTGGGAAATGGAGCCTGGAGCGCGCGCCGAGGCGGTACGCTCCTTTGGTGACGACTTTGAAAAGAATCTTTTATTGTCCCTGGGCTATGCCGCGCGCATCTATCCACTGATCTGGAAGGGTATGAGCACAGATAAGCCGATCGGCTTCCATCTCAGGCTTGAAGAAGCATTTACCTTCTTGAAAGAGGGGGCCTGGGTACTGGAGGATGCTGGCTATATCGTGATCGTTCCCTCCTGGTGGACGCCTGAGGGCAGGCGGCGCAGCAAGGTTCGTCTCAAGACATCACTGCGTTCATCTAAAGGATCTACAGCGGCGCCTGGAGGCGATCATTTCAATCTTACGAAAATCGTTGACTATAACTATCAACTCTCGATTGGCGGACAGGTTGTCTCAGAAGAAGAATGGCGCCAGCTGGTTAACTCCAAATCGCCGCTGGTCATGTTTCGTGGTCAGTGGATGGAGCTTGACCGTGAAAAGATGCAGCAGATGCTCGAATTCTGGCAGAAGCACAAGAACGAATCCACCGAGATCTCACTGATGGATCTGATCAAGCTGGGCGCCGAAGGAGGCGATGATCTGGAATGGGAGTACGACCAGGACCTGCAGGACATGCTGTCACAGCTTGACGATAAAAACGCCATCACCCCCATTGATGATCCCGTGGCACTGCAGGGGAACCTGCGTGAGTACCAGAAGCGCGGCGTCGCCTGGCTCCACTATCTTGAGAGCCTGGGGCTGAATCCCTGCCTGGCCGACGACATGGGATTGGGCAAGACCCTGCAGGTGATTGCCCGTCTGCTCAAGGAGCGCGAGGCGAGCGAGTCCGTCGGGCCGACGCTGATCATCGCCCCCACCTCGGTGCTGGGCAACTGGCGCAAAGAGATTGAGCGCTTTGCACCTCAATTGAAGGTGCTGGTACACCAGGGCGGCACGCGTCCCAAAGAGAAGAAGGCATTTCTGGAGCTGTATCAAGGACAGGACGTGATTTTAACCTCGTTTGCCCTGGCGCGACTGGACGAAAAGCTATTGCAGAGTATCGACTGGCATCGCGTCGTGGTCGACGAGGCCCAGAACATCAAGAATCCACAGGCGGCGCAGACGCGCGCCATCCTCAAGCTGGACGCCATCCATCGGCTGGCTCTGACCGGCACCCCGGTCGAGAATCGCCTGCGCGACCTCTGGTCTATCTTCAACTTCCTCAATCCCGGCTACCTGGGTAAGGAAGCGCAGTTTCGCAAAAACTTTGAGCTGCCGATCTATAAAGATAACAACGCGCTGCAGTCGACGACCCTCAAAAAGCTGGTCGAACCATTTATCCTGCGGCGCGTCAAGACCGACAAGCGCATCATCAACGACCTGCCGGACAAGGTTGAGCAGAAGATGTACTGCACCCTCTCGGCCGAGCAGGCCTCGCTGTACGAGGCGGTGGTCAAAGACGTAATGGAGCAGCTGGACGAGGCCGAGGGCATACAGCGCAAGGGCATTATCCTGGCCACCCTGCTCAAGCTCAAGCAGATCTGTAACCATCCCATGCAGTTTTTGCAGGATGGCAGCGCCTTCACCACCGAGCGCTCCCACAAGCTGCAGCGACTGACCGAAATGGTGGAAGAGGTCATCGAGAGTGGGGAGAGCGCGCTGATCTTTACCCAGTTTACAGAGATTGGTGACGCACTGCAGCGCTACCTTGAGCACAAGAAATACTACAATACGTATTATCTACATGGTGGGACCAATGTCGCCAGGCGCGAAAGGATGGTAAGCGAATTTCAAGATCCGGCGACCGAGCCATCCCTTTTCATCCTCTCGCTACGCGCGGGTGGCGTCGGCCTCAACCTCACCAAGGCCAACCATGTTTTTCACTTTGACCGCTGGTGGAATCCATCCGTTGAAGACCAGGCCACCGATCGTGCTTTTCGCATCGGTCAGCGCAAAAACGTCTTCGTACACAAATTTATCGCCATGGGGACCATGGAGGAGCGCATCGACGCCATGATTGAAGATAAGAAGCGGCTCTCCTCGCTGGTCGTGGGGAGCGACGAATCCTGGTTGACGGAACTGGATAATAACACATTTAAAGAGCTAATTGAGCTGCGGCGCAGCGCGATCGTGGAGTAGGAATGATGACACAGTTTAGCCGTACATGGTGGGGCCAGCGCTTCATCCAGGCCCTCGAACAATTTACCGACACTGGCCGCCTCAGTCGTGGACGCTCATACGCCACCAACGGCCGCATCATCAACTATAAGATCGACCGCAGCACTGTCCAGGCCAGAGTGCGCGGCTCCATCAATCCCTACTTTGGCGTCTTTGAGGAACCCACCTACAAGACCTCGATCATTCTGAGATCCATCAATGCTAGAGATTGGAGCAAGGTGATCCAGAACATCGCCAGCCGGGCCGACCTGCTCACCAAACTGCTGATGAACGAGATGCCTGACACCATCGAGGATGCTTTCATCGAGCAGGGTTTGCACCTGCTGCCGCACAGCGCCCGCGACTTCGAGACCGACTGCTCATGTCCCGACTACGCCAATCCCTGCAAGCACATCGCCGGCGTCTACTATCTGCTGGCATCCGCCCTGGACAAAGATCCCTTCCTCATGTTCACCCTGCGTGGGTTACCGCGTGAAGAACTGCAGGCCGAACTGGCCAAAACCCCACTGGGAGCGACCCTGGCCTCCGCGTTAACCACCAGCGAACCCAAAGTCCAGCCCGTGGCATCCTACTACACCCATCCAACCACGCAACCCCAACAGATCGCCAGCCACAAAGAGTTCTGGACCGGCGCGACGCGCCTGCCAGCGCCCCAGCAGACGGTGGCCGCGCAGCCGGCCGTTTCCGCCCTCCTGATCAAAAAGCAGGGCGACTATCCCGCTTTCTGGCACAAAAACGCCTCCTTCATCGGCACTATGGAAGAGTTCTACGAACGCGTCCGCACCAAAAACAAACAGATGAAGTAGGAGCCTTTATTTGCTATATGGGGATAAGGGTGCAGCCCTTATCCCCATATAGCAAATAGGTTCCATTAAGCAAACTGGTATGGAGTTGCAGATAGTTGAAAATGCCCGTGGTCATAGAAATATGACCACGGGTATCCCGTTTCCTATTCCACAGTTACGGATTTGGCGAGGTTGCGGGGCTGGTCGACGTTGCAGCCACGGGCGACGGCTACGTGGTAGGCGAAGAGCTGCAGGGGGACCGATGCCAGCAGGGGACTGAAGATTTCGAGCGTGGCCGGGACGTACATAATGTCGTCGGCGTGCTGGCGAATGTTTTCGTCTCCTTCGGTGGCGACGACGATGATGTGGGCGTCGCGCGCGCGTACCTCCTGAATGTTGCTGACCACTTTCTCATAGACATGGGAGGTGGTGGCGATACCAACCAGGGGCGTCTCGGGATCGAGCAGGGCGATGGAGCCATGCTTGAGCTCTCCGGCCGGGAAGCCTTCGGCGTGGATGTAGGAGATCTCTTTGAGCTTCAAGGCGCCTTCGAGAGCGGTTGGATAGCCGACGCCACGGCCAATGAACATCATGCTGTTGACCGAGGCCATGCGCTTTGCCAGTGGTTCAATGATATCGCCTTTGCTGTTGGCGTGGTCAAGAATGTGCTGGATCTGATCGGGGAGCTGATCCATGGCGGTCAGGAATTCGCGCATCTGCTCCGGCTGGATGCGGTCACGCGACTGACCCAGGTAGAGTCCCAGCATGTAGAGGACGGCGACCGAGCTAACGAAGGTCTTAGTGGCGACCACGCCGATCTCGGGTCCGGCCTGCAGGTAGAGGACCGCGTCGGCCAGGCGGGTAATGGCGCTGGAGACGATGTTGGTGACGGCGATCACCGGCGCGCCATGCTCGCGGGCCTGGCGAATACCGACCAGCGTATCGGCGGTCTCACCGGATTGGGTGACGGCGATACACAGGGTCTCTGGTCCCACAATGGGATCGCAGTAGCGGAACTCGGCGGCCGTAATAGTCTCGACCGGGATGCGCGCCCACTTCTCGATGGCGTACTTGGCGATCATACCGGCGTGATAGGAGGTGCCGCAGGCCACGACCAGGATGCGCTGGATGTTATTGAGCAGTCCCGCGTGCTCCATGCGCTCAAGCTCGGGCAGATGGAGCTGGCCATCGCGGCTGCGGCCGGTCAAGGCACGGCGCAGAGCCTCTGGCTGCTCGTTGATCTCTTTGATCACGAAGTGGGGATAGCCGCCCTTCTCGGCCGCCTCGATATCCCAGTCGATAGACATCGGTGCGCGCTCGATCGGCGTTCCATGCAGAGTCGTCAATTTAACGCCCTCGGGACGCAGCTCGGCAACCTCGCCCTCTTCGAGGATGAGGATGTTGCGCGTATGTTTGAGGATAGCGGGGATGTCGGAGGCCAGGAACTGCTCGTTTTCGCCCAGGCCAACGATCAAGGGACCGGCGCAGCGGGCGCCGACCAGCAGGTCTGGATGTTCGCGGCTGACCACACCGATGGAGTAGGCGCCGGTTACGTGCTGCAAGGCGGTGCGTACCGCCAGCACCAGATCGTGATTGGCGGGCCCGAAGTATTCACGCTCGATCAGGTGGGCTAGCACCTCGCTATCGGTCTCGGACTGGAAGACGTGGCCATCCTGCTGGAGCTCGCGACGCAGTTCGGCATAGTTCTCGATGATGCCGTTGTGTACAACGGTCAGGCTACCGCTGCAATCGGGATGGGGATGGGCATTAGTATCGTTTGGTCGCCCATGGGTGGCCCAGCGTGTATGACCGATACCCAGCGTGCTATCGCCGGGTCGGGAACCATTTTCAACGGTCGCAACGAGGTTCGCGATCTTGCCAGCCTGGCGATGGAGATCAATCGTACCGGTGGAGTTTAGAACGGCGATACCGGCGGAATCGTATCCGCGATATTCGAGTTTGGAGAGGCCATCAAGCAATATGGAAGTGACATCGATCTCTTTTGAGCCGACGTAGCCTATGATACCGCACATGGTGTCGGGTACCTTTCTATGTTGTATGTAATAAAACGCAATTGTTCTACTACACCACTGAGAACGGTTTGTCCTGACCGTTACCGGCAGGCGTTGTGTGTTCTCTTCTCAGGGACGTGATCATCCCTGGAGGCTCCCCGCTGACAGGTTCCGAACAGCCTCCTCCTCGTCAACCGGACTCCCTCCTCTAGTCCGGCCCATGCGCTACTAATAACAATGACATATCAAAATGCATTTAGTCATGCAGTTCAGAGTATACCACGGCTGTGGTGAAGATACGGTGTTTGCCTGGTTAAGGTCCTATGCGCATAGTACAAATGGTTTGGTATTGCCTTAACAGACCGCATCCAATCATCTATGGGGCCAGGTACATCTATATCTATAACGACGGAGATAGTGTTATTTTCTCCATCAGAAATATTATGGTATGCCGAGGGAGAAATCGGCACAAAGTGACCGCAAGGGTCAAAGCTGGGGCAAGCCCAGCACCTACTGGTAAAATCGACAGGGTGAAAAACCGTCTTGTTGGACAGTGTGTTGAGCGCGAAAATCTACTATACTTTCTGATAGAAGAATTTAAAATGAGTAGACTTCGGACTTTGTGCGCAAAGTTACAAAGCAATTAAGAAGAAAGTTTCTTGTTGGGAGAGTAATCAGGTATGGGTTTTCATCGCATGGGAGGGGGGATGTCCTCCTATTTAGAGGAGCAGAAGCTGCGGGGCCGGAAGACCGATGCACGCACGGTCAGGCGCGTCGCAGCTTCGTTTACGCCGTATAAATGGCAGGTCCTCTTCGTTTTAATCGCCATTATTCTGACCACTGTATTGGGTTTGATCAATCCTTTGTTGATCGCGCGCATCTTTGATGACGCGATCGCCAAAGGAAATATGAGGCTGCTGATCATTTACGTGATAATTATGATCGTCACCCCGGTTGTCACTGGCTTGATCGGCGTCTGGCAATCCTATCTCAACAATATTATCGGGCAGCGTGTGATGCGCGACTTCCGCAACCGCCTCTATGAGCATCTACAGAGCATGTCGCTGCGTTTTTTCACCGCCACACGCACTGGCGAAATCCAGTCACGGCTCTCCAATGATGTCAACGGCGTGCAATCGGTGGTCACCAATACCGCCACCAGCATCGTTTCGAATATATCGACCGTTATCAGCACCATCATCGCCATGCTGGTGCTCAGTCCCATCTTGACGCTTATCTCATTGGGACTGTTGCCCATCTTCCTCTGGATCACCGTCAAAGTTGGCGCGATCCGGCGTACCACCAGTAAAGAGACCCAGCAGACCATGGCCTCTCTGACCGCCATGATGCAGGAGACCCTCTCGGTCAGCGGTATCTTGCTGATGAAGACCTTTGGACGCCAGAAGTACGCACAAAAGCTGTTTGAGGACGAGAACCAGAAGCTTACCGACCTGGAAGTGCGCCAGCAGATGATTGGACGCTGGTTCTTTATGTCGATCAACATCTTTTTTTCGATTATCCCGGCCGTTGTCTATCTGGTGGCGGGCTCGCAGATCATCTCGCATAGCGATCCCTTTATGACCTTTGGTAAGATCGTAGCCTTCACCACCCTGCAGAGCCGCATCTTCTTCCCGATCGGCCAGCTCCTAACGGTCCAGGTTGAGGTGCAAGGTTCTCTGGCCCTGTTCGACCGTATATTCGAGTACCTGGATATCCCGATTGAGATCAAAGACAAGCCCAATGCCCTGCACCTGACGGCCGAGGAGTCCCGTGGACGCGTCACCTTCAAGAATGTTTCCTTCACTTACAAGAAGGATATACCGGATGTATTGATTCCCCTGCCCGAGGCGGCCAAAAATAAAAATAACGGCAACGGCAAACGCGGTTTATTCTCTCTGCGCCGTATGCCAGTAGAGGTTGTACCGGCACCGGCCAATGGCAGGGATGGGAGCAACGGCAAGAACGGTATCCATGAAAGTGTGGAGGAGGAAGCACCGCGCCAGACGCTGCACGACGTCTCTTTCGAGATTCAGCCGGGCCAGCTGGCCGCGCTGGTCGGACCCAGTGGTTCCGGCAAGACGACCATGACCTATATGGTGCCCCGGCTCTATGATGTTGATGAGGGTGCGGTAGAGATCGATGGTCACAACGTCAAGGATATCTCCCTGGCCTCGCTTGGCGAGCTTATCGGCGTGGTGACGCAGGAGACCTACCTGCTCCACTCTTCGGTACGCGATAATCTATTGTATGCGCGCGCCGACGCGACCGAGGAGGAGATGATCGCGGCCACCAAAGCCGCCGCTATCCACGATCGCATCATGGAGCTCGCCGATGGTTATGACACCATCGTGGGCGAGCGTGGCTACCGTCTCTCAGGTGGTGAGAAGCAGCGCATCGCCATCGCCCGCGTCATCCTCAAAAATCCACGTATCCTGATCCTTGACGAGGCGACTAGCGCCCTCGACACCCACTCCGAGCGCTTGATTCAGGCCGCGCTGGAGCCATTGATGAAGGGGCGTACCACTCTGGCTATCGCCCACCGTCTCTCCACCATCCTTTCAGCTGATGTTATCCTGGTGGTTGATAAAGGAGAGATCGTTGAGCGTGGTACGCATGAAGAACTGCTGGAAAAGGGTGGTGTATACGCGCGCCTCTACAACGAGCAGTTTGGCGGAGCCATCCTCAATGAAGAAGAGACGATTGTCTGAGGATACGTTTGTTTTCAAGGAGTTGGTGTAACACAACAGGTGGGCGCGGATGCGCCCACCTGTTGTGTTACACCAACTCCTTGAAAATCCAGGCGTTGTAATTATGTGCGATGGCACATACAATACGAAGAAGCTATCTGTTATTTTCTATGCTAATATATACTTTTAGAGGATTTGACATATGTATACTTCGCGCTATCGTAAACGCGGACCCGCCAGAATCCGGCGTCTGTGGCTGCTATTTTCGGCGGCTCTGCTGGCTATCTGCCTGCTGACGCTGGCCGGCTGTGGAGCTTCGGATGGTCAGAACACCAATGACAATTCGGTGGTGGTATTGCCTACTCCAACGCCGGGACCCAGCCAGGCAGTCTCACTGCAAGCTATCCATATGATCGACGATAAAACCGGCTGGGCTGTCACCCAGGACGGACACGTATTGCATACCACGCAGGGGACGGCTCAGTGGAAGGATATCACACCGAGTGCTGGCGCGCCACAACCGACCTTTAGCAACGCGACCTTCCTGGATGCTCAGAACGCCTGGATTGCCGGACAGGTCAATGACAAAATCTCCATCTGGCGCACGTATACCGGGGGCGATCTCTGGTTAGAATCCCCTCTACCCGTATCGGGCCAGGGAGTTGTGAATATTAATTTCATTGACCCAATGCATGGCTGGCTGCTTCTTAAAAGCGGCTCTAACAAGCCCACGGATGAGCCGGTGAATGTATTTTCAACAACCGATGGTGGCAACAACTGGTACCAGTTAGATAATCCCAACCAGTCGAACGGCTCCAGACTCAACACCTTGCCTGCCAATATCGAAAAAACAGGCATCAGCTTTGGAACCACCACACAGGGCTGGGTGACTGGATATAGCGCCGAGCAGAATACGCCGATCCTCTATACCAGCACGGATGCAGGCTATACCTGGACCACCCAGACCTTGAAGCTACCCGGGAAGAGCGCTATCCGTACGTTTCCACCGGTCTTTTTCAGCCAGAACGATGGTATCCTGCCTGCGCAGATAATGGACAACAGTCACGCGGTCGTCATCTACACTACCCATGATGGCGGAAAAACCTGGAGTGATAATCCCGCTTCCTCTAGCATCACCACGACGGTCAGTTTTACGGATGCCAGCCATGGCTGGGCTGCGGGCAGTGACGGGAACACTATCTACAGCACTAGCGATGGCGGTAAGAGCTGGAATCGAGATGCGCCATTAGGGAAGGGTGTGGACAAAATCGCGGCTCTGCAATTTATATCGACCAGCAACGGCTGGGTGATCGGCAGCGCAAAAGATGGGAGTGCCCAGCTCTATCAGAGCACTGACGGCGGCAAACGCTGGGCTACTATTAAAACCAGTGCCACTTCCTGATAAGCCTGCATTCTCCATGCAGGCGTCCCCATCTTTTTATGCTGGTGCATCGGGTGCGCATCCGCGCACCCGATGCACCAGCATAAAAAACAGCGCGGCTGCGTAGCGGACGTGCGTGTGGGGGCGCACACCAGCTCTCAGGGGTGATGGGCGTAAGACCCACTTCACCAGAAAGTTGGATACACATCCAACTTTCTGGCAGGAAAAGCGTAGATACATACGGAACTATCTCTAAACACCATCTAACGCATACTTTATACAAAAGGCAATAAATATATTGGAGGGTTAAGTCATGGATGCACGTTTCTACAATCTACGCGATCAGGAAATCAATATTGAAACACTGGCAAATAATCTGGTGAACGCTTATCAATCTCAAGGATATACAGCGCAATATATAGGTAATGGCGATCATGTGCTGGTGCAGTTTAAGAAGGGCAGCGACTTCGAGGCCTTCATAGGTCTGCAGGCGGCACTCTCACTTTCTCTGCAGCGCACCAATGGTGGTATCATGGCGACCATTGGACAGCAGAAGTGGATCGATAAAATGGCGGTGGGCGCCGCCGCCGTCTTTGTTCCAGCGCTGTTCCCCTTGCTGCTTACCGCTGGCTTCGGCGCTTTCCGCCAGTTTAACCTGGCCGGACAGATCTTCTCCATGCTGGATGGACTGGTGCGTCAGCAGTATCCAGACGTACAGATCAATCCAACCGCCCAGGCAAGTGCCTTCTAAGCAATCTGCAGGTAGATATCTCTTCAGGAGTTTAGAGGATGTTGGTGCGCCCGCGGGCGCACCAACATCCTCTAAACTCCTGAAGAGACGTGAAGATACACCTTTTTGTCGGGTAAAAAACGCTAATAGGAGTATGGTATAATCTATCGGGAAGAGGGCAAAGTTACTTTTTTATTGTTTAACTCTCAGCCACCACATACGTAGATAAGAGTAGATGGCTGGCACAGGTAGAGTGTTGCCTGTGCATGAACTGAAGCCAGAGAGCACGTCGTATGCGAACAATGCACCAGCCACCAGGTGGTTGTATCTATACGATACATACATGAAGCAAGCAGATAAAAATCAAGCTACGTTGGAGGATAACGGATGGATGCCCGCTTTTACAATTCAGATGATATAGACGTGGAGCGATTAGCTAGTGACATCTCCAATGTCTATATTGCCCAGGGCTATCAAGCGCAGCATTTTGGCAATCGAGATCAGATGTTGATTCAGTTAAAAAAAGGCGGCGATTTCGAGGCGATTATTGGTATGCAGGCGGCAATCTCGCTGACCATCCAGCGTACGGCGGGTGGTATTCTGGCGATGATCGGTCGGCAGCGCTGGGTTGATAAAGCAGCCGTTGGCGCGGTTGGACTGGTCGCGTTTCCGGTTCTATGGCCGCTGGCATTGACCGCCGGCGCCGGAGCATGGCGCCAGGCCAGTCTGGGAAATCAGGTGTTAAATATCGTGGATGGTCTCGTACGCCAGCAGCGCCCGGGCATCCAGGCGGGCCCCATCCCGACCTACCTTATACCGCAGATGCAGCAGCAATGGGGACAGCCCAACCAGCCACAGCAGCAGATCCCCTATTATATTCCTTCAAACACGGTTGTCGAGGAGGCGCCACAGCCGTTGTTGCAGTCTCCACAGATGGCCCCACCGGCCACGCCAGCAGGCCTGCGCTGCCCGCAGTGTAATACACCTTATGAGCCGGGAGACACCTTCTGTTCGGGCTGTGGACGCGCCCTGACCGCTCCCAAACTCTACTGCTCTAACTGCAACTCGGAGTTGAAAGCGGGCACCTCGTTCTGCCCAAAATGTGGAGCCTCGACCTTCAAAACCGCTCCGGCTTCCCAGTCATCGATCCCGCAGCGTGGTTCGGCGCCACAGGCGCCGACCTATACGCCACCGGCCGCGCCGCAGACGCCGGTTTATCAGCCACCGACACCACCAGTAGCGCCGTCGAGGCCAACTTATACACCACCGGCCGCCGCGCAGCCACCAACTCCGACCTATACACCGCCTCCGGCACCTGCGTATACGCCGCCGCAGACTCAGACGCCTGCGTCGCCGCCGCAGCCACAGGTCTACTATACGCCATCCAGCCAGCAGTCGACTGAAGCCCAGCCAAAGCCACAGCGACCACCTGAGCAATACTATGTGCCGCCGACGACCCAGGAGCCAGCCGTCAAGCCGCAGCCGAAGGTAACGATGGTGCCCAGCACGCCTCATCAGACGCCGCCGCCTCCACAGCCACGGCCTCAGAAGCAGTACTACATCCCATCCAATCCGGATGTTTTGAAGGCGCAGCAGGATGTCGCGACACAATCTACTATGCCCAGCACGGCTTCACAGGCTATCGGATCCCAACCGACGCTGCCAGCACAGGCGTCTCGCCAATCCACCGGGCCGTGGGGGACGCTGACGTTTGGTAATAGTGGACAGCAGATCCAACTGAGCGGCGAACGAGCGGCGGTTGGACGCTATGACCATGATCTGGGTGGTGTGCAACCGGAAGTTGACCTGAGCAAATTTGATGGCGCGGATACCGTCTCGCGTCTCCACGCGGTCATCGAGCGTAGCGGGAACAGCTACACACTTACTGATCTGAATAGCACCAACTCTACGCGCATCAATGGCAAGCGCCTGGAGCCAGATACTCCCACGCCTATCAACGATGGGGACACGCTCCAGTTCGGCAAGATAACCAGCACCTTCCAAAAGATGTGAGGGTGTCAGACACACTTTTTACGGGGGGCGCTCACGCCCCCCGCACAGGCGGCCGCTCACGCGGCCGCCTGTATTTTTTAGAGGTGGTGCAACACGGCGGGTGGGTGCGGATGCACCCACCCGCCGTGTTGCACCACCTCTAAGGATATCTTTATACATTGAAGAAGTATGATATGCTTAAAGGGTCGGGAAATGGGAACAATTTCTGAACTTCCACTGTAAAGGATAAGGGGCGACATGGATGTTTTTGCTGATCCCTGGACACATCAGCTCTTTTATTTTACTGCCGGGGCTGCCGTTATTATTTCAATTGTGCTGGCGGTTGTTTTTGGTTTGTTGCGCATACGCAAGCTGCGTTTGCTGGCTGAGAAGAGGCCTGCTGAAGCACGAGATTACAATGCATGGCTGATCTTGCTCAATTATATTGTTTACGCTCTGCCGGCTTTTATTTGCTCATTTTTGTTAGGGTGCGTGCCCTTGACGACGTCGTTCTACGTTGGTTCTCTGATAGGTCAAAGGCCATTTTCGCTGTTACCATTGATTACAGGTGGTACCGTCGTTGGTCTGGGTGTGGCATGCTATGTGACAACGAAATTTCTGTATGGCAAGATGACGTTTGAAGATAGCCTTCTCTCCTCGATCGTCAGCGAGACTCGTTAAGCAAGTCGGAGTTCGGGAAGAGGGGTCGCTGCGCTCCCGGTCGCGGCAAGCCCGACACCTATGGCGGGGACGTATGGTCTTGACATTTGGATTGGGAATCGATAGACTGATGTAAACAAGATGTATACTGGCCATGATCAGGAGGAGTAGGAGCAGCTCCCGTTAGAGAGGGAAGATCTAGAGGCTGAAAATCTTCCTCGGAATGAGCGCTACGAAGGTCGCCTGTGAGCCTGGAAACCAGTGTATATTATTACACAATTTCCACGGGGGTGCCCGATACAGCACTGCTGAGGATCAACCTGGAATGCGTCGCGTCATATATATGGCGGCGAATCCGTTGATCGAAACAAGGTGGTACCACGAGTTACGTCCTTTCTCGTCCTTGACGGGAAGGGCTTTTTTTATGTGTTAGTAAGAGGTGGATATGATCGAGCAGGAAAAGACACGAGAGACGACGCCGATCACTGATGTGGCGGCATTGCCCAAGGCGTACGAGCCCCAGGCAGTTGAGGCCCGGTGGTACCGCTTTTGGGAGGAGGGTGGCTACTTCAAGCCCCGTCCGAATCCGGCCCGCAAACCGTTTGTGATCAGCATGCCGCCGCCCAATGTAACAGGTGCGCTCCACCTGGGGCACGCCATTACCGCGACGCTTGAAGATATTATGATCCGTTATCATCGCATGCAAGGTGACGAGACCCTGTGGGTGCCGGGTGAAGATCACGCGGGCATCGCGACCCAGACCGTGGTTGAACGTTTGCTGGCGACGGAAGGGACCGATCGCCATAAAATTGGGCGTGAAGCTTTTGTAGAGCGTATCTGGCAATGGGTGCATCAATATAAGAGCCGCATCCAGGACCAGCATCGCCGCCTGGGCGCCTCCTGTGATTGGTCGCGTGAGCGTTTTACGCTGGATGAAGGACTCTCCAAAGCGGTACGCGAAGTGTTCGTACGTTTGTATGAAGAGGGCCTGATCTATCGCGGTGAGCGCATCATCAACTGGTGCCCCGTTTGTATGAGCGCGATTTCGGACCTGGAAGTCAATCATGTGAATACGCCAGGCAAGCTGACTTATGTACGCTATCCCTTGAAGCCGTTGGAGGGACAGGCGGCTGGTGAGACCGAATACATCAGTGTCGCCACCACGCGCCCTGAGACGATTCTGGGCGATACCGGCATCGCCGTCAATCCCAGTGATCCACGTTATAAAGACCTGGTTGGCCGCATCGCCATCGTCCCGGTCGTCAATCGCGAGATCCCGATCGTGGGAGACGAGGCCGTCGAGGCTGGATTTGGTACCGGCGCCGTCAAGGTCACGCCCGCCCACGATCCGGTCGACTTTGAGATCGGCGCCCGCCATGACCTGCCACGCGTCCAGGTCATCGGTTTTGACGCCAGAATGACCAGCGAGGCGGGTCCCTATGCAGGTCAGGATCGCTACGAGGCGCGCAAGAATCTGGTGGCCGACCTGGAAAAGATGGGTCTGGTTGTGAAAACTGAAGACTACACGGTACCGCTGGGACGGTGTCAGCGCAGTGATACCGTGATCGAGCCCTTGATTTCAAAGCAGTGGTTCATCAAGATGGCGCCGCTGGCCACGCCAGCGCTCAACGCCGTCAAGTATGGCCAGATCAAGATCGTACCCGAGCGCTTCAACAAAACGTACTTTGACTGGCTCGAAAACATCCATGACTGGTGTATCTCGCGTCAGCTCTGGTGGGGACATCGCATCCCGGTCTGGTATTGTGACGCCTGCGGAGAGATGATCGTCAGCCGTGAAGACGTGACCGCCTGCCCACAGTGTGACAGCGCCCAGATCCGGCAGGACGAGGATGTGCTGGATACCTGGTTTAGCTCCTGGTTATGGCCATTCAGTACCCTGGGCTGGCCTGATAATACCGCGGACCTGCCGCGCTACTATCCCAACGCTGTGATGGAGACGGGCTACGATATCATCTTCTTCTGGGTCGCGCGCATGGTCATGTCGGGCATCCATTTCATGGGGAACGCGCCATTCTCGACCATCTACCTGCATGGTCTGGTACGCGACGCCAAAGGCGAAAAGATGAGTAAGTCTAAGGCCAACGCCGTTGATCCACTGGAGGTGATGGATAAGTTTGGTACCGACGCGTTGCGTTTCACCCTGGCGACCAGTAGCACGCCGGGCAACGACATGAAGCTGATCGACGAGCGCATCGTTGGAAATCGCAACTTCGCCAACAAAATCTGGAACGCCTCGCGCTTCGTGCTGATGAAGACGGCCGACATCGGTGGTGGTATCCCCACCATTGACTCCCTGCGGCCACAGACCCTGGCGGACCGCTGGATCCTGCATCGCTTCCAACGGCTCACCAGGTCTGTTACGCGTTTGATTGATGACTTCCAGTTTGGTGAAGCGGGCCGCCAGATCAACGAATTCTTCTGGTCGGATTACTGTGACTGGTATGTAGAGAGCGCTAAAGTGCAGATGCAGGGAGATGAGCAGGCGCAGCAGAATACCGCCGCCATCTTACGCGCGGTCCTGGATCAGAGCCTGCGCCTGTTGCACCCCTTCATGCCCTTCGTGACGGAAGAGGTCTGGCAGTACCTGTATCACTTCAGCGAGCCCGACAAAGCGGCCTGGCCGGCTTCCGCTCTGATCGTCGCCTCCTGGCCCCAGTATAATGAGGCCCTGGTGGATGAAGAGGCGGAGCGGCAGTTCAGTCTGGTTCAACACGTCGTTACCCTGATCCGTGATGCTCGTAACCAGATGAACGTTGAAAAGTCGCGTCGAGTATCCGTCATTATGGCGGCCGGCAACGACATTGAGATGTTCGCAGCCCAGTCACCAGTGATTGAGTTCCTGGCCACCACCGAGCGGCCGCAGCTGCATGCGCAGCTTGCTCAGAAGCCCGAGCAGGCTATGAGTCTGCTCGCGGGCGCGGTCGAGATCTATCTACCGCTGGCAGGCCTGCTCGATATCGGCAAAGAACTGGAGCGGTTGGATAAAGAGATCGCCCAGGCCAGGCAAGAGGTGGCACGCCTGCAGGGTAAGCTTTCCAACCAGAACTTTGTCGCCCGGGCCAAGCCCGAGGTGGTAGAGAAAGAGCGCGAAAAGCTGGCGGCGCAAGAAGAGCGCGTCACCAAACTGCAGTCTCGGCATAGCGAGCTGGCCAGCCTGAAATAGGCCGCCAGTTCATCGATTCTGCTCTCATCCAGTAATAAAAGAAACGGTCAGGATGGTACCTCCAATTGTACCATTCTGACCGTTTCCATTAGACACAAGCACGAACAGAGGAGACACAAGCATGAACCGGAAATTATCTACCGCGTCAACGATTCTGCATTCGTCTCAACCCTTTCGCCCGCCCGCAGCTATCTACCCACTGATATATCGTTCGCTCATACAGACGACCGGCTCTATATACGCATTATTTACCTGCTAGCATAACAATAGCAGGGATTATGCAGATCCACCTCTCTTAGAAGCTGTGATCATATTTCTATGCTATTGAAAGCATAATCTATTGCCTGCCGATCTGTCAAGGTTTTTTCATGATAAAATTGACCAACTAAGTCAAGTATTGTGGTCTATCTACTATGAATGTGTCTTATTCCCACCACTTTGGGGGCACGTGAGCGCCCCCGCACTCGCGTCCGCTACGCGGCCGCATTGTTTTGGTGTGTTGGTGCAGCAGGGGCGCTTTCGCGCCCCTGCTGCACCAACACACCATGGACGTGTGAGCACCAGAGGTGCGAAAGCTCAGGCAGCCTGCAGGCCATCATCGTGAGAATCAGACACTATGGGAGTGTCTGACTTCCGCCACCCTGGGGGCATGTGAGCGCCCCCGCATGGGCGTCCGCTGCGCGGCCGCACCGGTTTTGGTGTGTTGGTGCATCGGGTGCGCATCTGCGCACCCGATGCACCAACACACAATGGACTCTTGAGCACCGCAGGTGCGAAAACGTAAGCATGCTCAGAGCGATGATCGTGAGAGCCAGACACGTTCTAAGCACCGGTCACCACTATTGGTAAGATATCGATACCCGGGCGCGGGTCGTAAGTCGTCTCTATAAGGTCAATGAATGTAACAAAGAGCGCCAGGTAAGATAGAGATGAGCAGGAACTGTTAAGGCAGGTTTGATATAAGTGCATTTATTCTGCAATACACAACGTGGTTATTTCAAGTGATAGGATGCGCTTAATGTAGGCTTTGCGGCATCTTTTTTTTGGACCAAACTACCGTCCATTGGGCGTTCATACTAGATGGATGCTTCAATTAGAGAGAAAGCGAAGGCAATCAAAGCTGCCTGAAAGCATGAGAGGAATGACAGGCATACTATTTGAGTAGGTAACTGATGGAATCATGAGAAAAGAACATTGACGAATACTAGCACAGACGATATGCTGGTATCTGATGTGATAGTATATTTAAACCTACGAGATGTATGATCCTGTATTTGTTGGTGGTAAAACATGGAAACAACGTGGCGTGAACTGCTTAGAAATGTAGCCAGTGATCCGTTAGAGCAGCAAAAAATCCTTGATAGTTTGAATATCAATGCTATGACCTTAAAACGCTGGGTGAACGGCGAAACCAATCCCCGTCCACAGAACCTGCGCTTACTTTTAAACGCCTTGCCACAATATCGGAAACAACTACTATTGCTGCTCACAACAGAATTTCCCTATATCAGGCAAGAGAACCTGCTCCAGGATGAGCATATCGCCCTGATCTCAAACGATTTTTATGAGCGTGTCATGAGTACATATGTTGGAGTCTCGCAACACATGCGCTCCGCGACTATCAGTAGTCTGATCCTGCAGCAAATTCTAAAACACCTTGACCCGGACCTCAATGGAATGCTGGTATATGTAGCACAGTGCGTGCCTCCGGATCAGGGGCAGAAGGTACGCAGTTTGCGCATGATGGCTGGTAATGGTACTCCTCCCTGGAGCACCTACGTTGAATATCATCCGCAATTCTTTGGTGCTGAATCGCTGGTAGGCTATGCCGTTTCGTCGGGGCACTCGAGCACGCTACAAAACCGCGATGAGATTCAGCGTATCTTCCCATATGATCAGATTGAGGATGTGAGGAGCGCGGTAGCCGCACCAATCCTGCTGGCCAACCAGACCGCCGGCGCCTTATATATTGCCAGCACGCAGACTGATTTTTTTTCCTATGCCCATCTATCCTTAATCCAGAAATACGTTGAACTGATGTGCCTGGCCTTTGAAAGGCAAGAGTTTTATCTCCTATCTGATATCTCGCTGGGTGTGATGCCATCGAGTGAGCAGCAGTTGTCGGCGCTGGTGACATTTCAATCGCTTGTCACGCAACAGATTATTCTGGCTGCCCAGGAGAACCGGACCCTGACCCGTTTACAGGCTGAACAGATCGCCTGGCAGCAATTGGAGGAGAAATTGTTTATGCAGATGAATGAAATAATGCATCAATCCGAAAAAACGGGATGAGCGAAGAGCAATGGAGACGATGGTTTGAACAAGTAGTGACAAGTGGCAATTGCTTCTTCCCCAACCCCACAGAGAGTATAGCATGTGCTGCCACAAAAAGCTATAAAATTCTTGTTTAAATCGAGTCAGCTTTTCAAACCTTTAAAATTTTGTAATGTTGGACAGACTTACGAATCGGTTGCCGGCGGCTCCTGCTCCCTGTTCATCGCATCCCACGCGGCGTTCTGATCGCTTTCCTGTTGCACGCTCCACATGGTAAGTCCGATATAGAAGAGGCAGGTAAGCACCAGGATAATAGAGGCGGCGAGAGCGACCGGGATCAGAAACGACAGGAGCAACACGCAGAGAGAGAAGAGTAGCTGACCAAGACCCCAGACGGTATTCATACGAAAGATCATGTGACGATAGCTGGCGCTTTCCTGCCAGTAATCAGTATAGTCTGCCATATGATCGCGAGTATGGGCATGACAGTAGCGATCCACATAGAAGAGCAGCGGTTTATCCAGGGCTCGTGTAAGCAGCGTTCCTATGCCCAGGATACCAATTGGTAGCACATAATGAATGAGTATTGAGAGCAGTGGCGAGGTGCCTGGTAACAGGACGCCAAGCATGATCCAGCCCAGGACATACAATGCCAGCAGTCCGATCAGGTCCAGGCCATGTCGTTGGTTATATTGCCAGCCTATATAGACCAGAGGGAACAGGGCCACCAGCAGCAGCGCCATCGGGGCAGCCATGCGTGCCAGAAAGAGCTGGTATAGCATATAAGGAAAAACCACATCAATAGCAATGCTCTGCAAAATAGCGCTGGGAATGACACTGGAAAAATCGAGGCGTCGGGGTGTGCTGCGTCCGCCAGCCATGGCTTTACTCTCCTTCATATTTCTCTCTATTAATTATATATCCGTCATTATGACATGGACGGTCCCAGGCGGCAACACCCACGCCTGTGGCAACTTTTCCAGGCGTCAACACATTCGTATGGACGCCTGGTTGTGTCTGGTACATGCCTGTTTTTATGAAAGGCTGGTCTTTTTCTTCTTGATAGTAGATGGTAGCTGCTGGTTTCGTTTCTGATACTCGCGTTCCACCAGCTGACCCAGGATATCGACATGCTTTATCGCCGCGTTAAAGACAAATTTCTTCCCATCCTGGCGCCAGACTTTAACGACAGAGGCAGGGTCATGATTTTTAAAGGTTGTGGCTCGTCTATAACTTACCCTTCTCATCTGCTCCCAACGCACCACCTCCACCTGATTACCCGCCACACAGATAAAACCCGCGGTATACACATGGACATGCAGGTCTTTACGCATAGGGAGCAACAACGGTTTGTAATCGCGCAACCAGCAAACCGCGAGGATCGACAGGTACAGAACTGAAACTACACCGACCAGCGCATAGTAAGCGGTACTGCTCATAGACACATTGATAGAGCAGAAGAAGCCAAAGACGAGCAGAATAATGATCGTTGGAACCGCCGCGCTTAAATAAAGGGCGTAGAAAAGATCCGAGGGCTTGTAGTTTACCTTGAGTGTAACCACAAATTGTTCCAGCTTGTGGTCTTCTCCGAGTTTATACGCCTCTGCCAGCATCTGATCGGACATATGCGGTGCAACCTCCTTGATATAGGGCATGAAATAGGCCAAAACAGGCAATTCAGACGTGGAAAGTAGTACTATAGTCATCACGGACGATATTTCGCCCTGGTTTCATTGTACAAGTAGACAATATTACTGATTGTATACATTTAAGGGAGTATACATACTAGCTATTATGCTGACGCAATAATGAACAAGTATGGATAAGAATTATTATCCGGTGCTTGACAGAATCTTAGACCTTCCGCCTGCTACAGTGCGTGAGCGCCCCATACAGGCGGCCGCATGCGCGGCCGCTCATGTTTATATGCTGTGGCGAATGATGCGAATGGTGCGCATTGCGCACCATTCGCATCATTCGCCACAGCATATAAACGTAATTGCGCATTTTTAGTGTAAAGCTATACGATCTTATTTTTTCGGACATCAATAAAGAGAGGAGAGGAGATACTTAGCGGCGAGGGGATGAGTGGACGAGGGTGGTACATACACAGTTGACATTGTGATCGCTGATCAATGGTAAGGAGCATCTTCTATGTCAAGAGACACAACGAGACAGATTATCAACGTCATTGCGACAATCGGTACGGTGCTACTCAATGTGTTTAGCACAAACATTTTTGGCCGCAGTGTAGGGGAGGTTTCAAGCCGGCATCCGGTGCCGATCACACCCGCCGGTTACGCCTTTGCCATCTGGGGAATCATCTATATTGGTCTGATCGCGTTTGCCGTCTACCAGGCACTGCCTGCGCAGCGGGAGAATCCACGGCTACGGCGAATCGGATACTGGTATGCTTTGAGCTGTGTCGCTAACGTTGCCTGGGAGTATGTCTGGCTTAACGAATGGATCAATCTCAGCCTGCTCATGATGTTCATCCTGCTGCTGGCCCTACTGACCATCTATATCCGCACCGGCATCAATAAAGAGAGCGCCTCGCCGCTGGAAAGCTGGTGTGTGAATGCTCCCTTTGGTATCTATCTGGGATGGATTACCGTCGCCAGTATCGTTAACACCGCTGTAGTGCTGGCTAATCTGGGATGGAATGGCGCAGGTATCAGTCCTGCTATCTGGACGGCGCTACTACTGGTAGTGGGAACCGCCATCGCCATCTATGTCGGGTTGACCTGCGTGGATATGGCCTACCTGGCCGTCATTGTGTGGGCATATATAGCGATCATCTTCAGAAATAGCGGCACGCCTATCATCACTATTACAGCGGGCGTGATGGTCGCGATTGCCCTGGTAACGCTGTGCATTATTGGCCTGCGGAGAGATGCGCTGTTACGCCATTTACGGACGTCAGCGTACTCATAATCACCCCCTCTCTTCTTATACAGTAATATGTTTACAAGCCCTCTCGAGAGAGGGACGGAGCAAGCGGTACACTTGCTCCAGAAACGAGTCGAACGCAGGAGGCGAAAGTCTACCTCTTTCACCTGGCTCGACCAATTAGAAAAGATCGCGCTTCGCCTCCTGCTGTTCCTGGATGGAGCGTCCATTAGAGGATCGTGCCTTCATTGAGCACCGCAGTATAAGAACACGCTGACCCAGGAACAGTTCTCTTCGAGAAGGGAGTTTGCTATGTGGTATGCTGGTATTGATTGGGCGAACGCTCACCACGATGTGTTGGTCATTGACGATGCTGGCCGCCAAGTTGGATCGTTGCGCGTCAACCATACGCCTGAAGGCTTGCATCACCTGAATGCCTTCTTGGAAGATATTACTGGCCCAGATGATCGAGACCAGATGGCTTGCATCATCGAAACATCTCGTGGGCTGCTGATCACTGCGCTGCTGGAAGCAGGTTGGCACGTGTATCCAGTTCATCCCAAAACGGTTGATCGTCGGCGGCCAGCTTCTGGGGTAAAGACGGACGCGCTTGATGCCTACCTGTTGGCGAAACATGGACGGGCTGAACTGGTGGACTTGCGGCGCTTGAAACCTGATAGCGACATCATTGCTGAATTGAAAGCATTGACCCGCGATCAAGATAGCTTGATTCAGAGCCAGACCCGACTGGTAAACCAGTTGACAGCTTGCCTCAAAGCATACTATCCAGTGGCTTTGCAGTTGTTTGCCAAGCTTCAGCAGCATTCGACGCTGATGTTTTTGCAAACCTATCCGACTCCGCAAGCGGCTATGGGGGCCTCGGTACAAGAGATTGAGGTCACATTGCGCCAGGGAAGGCATACCAATCCGACAAAGGCAGCGCCCTTGATCTTCCAGAGGCTGCATCAATCCCATTTGACCGCTGATGCGATTACAACGCGGACCAAGTCCCGCCTGATGTTGGTCCAAGTCAAGCAACTGCTGCCGCTGGTGGAAGAGATCGCCGAATATGATAAGGTGATTGAAGACCTTTTTTTGACCCACGCTGACAGTCCGATTTTCAGCAGTTTGCCCCGTGCTGGAAAACGGCTCGCCCCTCGACTGTTGGCGGAGATTGGGGATGAGAGAAGCCGCTACCTGCGAGCGAGCAATTTGCAGGCGTTGGCTGGAACCTCGCCCGTCATCTTTCAGAGTGGAACCTACGCGAAAGCCCACCGCCGTTATGCCTGTAGTAAACCTCTGCGCAATGCCTTGCACCAGTTTGCGTGGCAAAGTACCCAACAAGAACCCTGGGCGAGGGATTACTATCTGCGTAAACGAAGTGAAGGGAAAAGCCATACGGAAGCCGTTCGTGCCCTTTCTAATCTGTGGGTGAGAATCCTCTTTGCGCTCTGGAGCAAGCACGAGTGCTATGACGCTGCCATCTTTCAGTCCGCGAAGCTGGCTCATGCTCCCAGAGCCGCATAGAAAGGGCCATCTTTGAAAGGCAAAACCGCCTGTTTTTTTGCCTTCAGCTGAGCATGTCTTCTTCTGATCATGCAAGCAGCGCGGTGTCAAGGAAAGTGAAGCGGCTTGACACCGCGCTGCGGCATGATATGCTCCTTCATGCTCAGTTGAAGGCAGTCCTTGTTTCCCCAGTTTCATTTCCCCCTTTCAGCTTTTCTTGATGCGCTTTTTAGACTTGACATAGAGGATCTTTTCTCCTCGCCTTAGCGCCAGGGTAAAATCGGGGAATGCCTCTGAAGTTTTCCCATATGTATACGTTGATATAGAATGTATTAGCAAAGTAGATCTCATCCACGATAACTTCTGAGCATTGTTAGCAACTATGTGAGCCATATGGTTTTTTCTCTATTTCTTGCCGATACAAACAAAGAATGGAAGGTATCGTGCGTATTTTTTTCTATGCGGAAGTTGTTAGCGGGCGTTAGAATCATGTTATTATAAATGAGCAGAGAAAAAGATTCAGAGGAGAAATGCATGAAGCGTTGTAGGAACTGCCAGTACGAAAATATCCAGGAGAGTATGTACTGTGAGAAATGTGGCGCCCCATTAGATCATGTATATACGACGGCTGATTACACTGTGCCTTCGCAATCGATATATACCACCATTAGTAACGAGAACCAGATTTCGCCGCCGCCTCCTCCTTCTTATAGTTACACTCCACCAGCCCAGAGTGTCAACTACGCTACCACGCCATCGGCGGAAAATTATCAGGCAGATGGACCCTACAGGTATTCTTCGCCAAACAATAATTTTTACGCGCATAACTTCCCGGGAGCGCTGCCTGCTACTCCACCACCTGTTAGAGAGCGTAGCATGACCGGTTCCGTCATCAGCAGTCTTTTCTATTTATGGGGTATTTTCTGGGCGGCATTTGGTTTATTTGGCACTTTTATGGGAGATCTTTCTGAGAATTCCGACGGGGTTCTCCTGATAGGCGTCTTTCTGATTGGTATTATTGCCCTGATCTTATTACTTATTTATCACAAACAGGCGCGCCTGCGTAGTGGCAAGCGTGCGATATGGATCGTGGTTGCTTCGGTCCTCGCTTTCCTCGTATTGATAGCTTCAGAGATTATATTGATGGATCAGCGCTTGTCATCCGCAAGAGAGGATTATTTACGGAACATTTACCTTGGCATTCCGCTGTTTGTTTATGGAGTGGTCGTTGCCGTATTGGCCTTTCTTTAACGGGTCCTCTACATAGCCAGGAAACTTGCAAGTGCGCATCAAAGCGGGGAGGTGCTGGAGGGTTTTCCTGCCCTCTCGCACTTCTCCTTTTCTTTCCACCGCAGGCGACAATACACCAGATATGTCATATCTGGTGAAAAAGTAAAAGACCATCTGGTGAGCGAAATTCCACAGCACTCGAAATATCTTCAGTTTTTACTAACAGCCTTTTCAATTTTTTGATTGATTCCTCTTCGCTTTAATCTTTATTTTGCTATGCGCATCAAGCGTAGAAGCAACATTAGAGATGTCTTTTTTAGTGAAAAAAAGACATCGCTTCTATACGATTTATATAATTCCTTCCTCACACCACTTTTGGCATGAATCTTGCAGGTATTAATAACGAGAGAGCAATCTACAAAAAAACATTGAATGACAAACATTCAATGTAAAAGGCTGAAAGCAGCCGGCATAGGATTTTCTTGGAATTGTGCGCATGCACTACGCTGCATGAGAAGAGTAGAAGGAGTTAGGTGGTATGGTGGCAAAAACAATCAATGCAACAAGAAATAGTGAGACGCTCGTTTCTGAAAAAGTAGAAAAGAAACGCCGCACCAAGGAAGTCGTTTTTGATGAAGTCCCGCTTGAGGACGACAAAGATTTTTTTGAGGATTGTGAAGAAGAAGAATTGCCCGACGTTGAAGAAGATCAGCGTATGGCTGTAGATGATGCTGTCAAGCAGTATTTAAAAGAGATCGGCATGTATCCCTTACTGACATCCGAGCAAGAGCTGCAGATCGCCGAGCGCGTGGCCCGTGGTGATCTGCAGGCCCGTCAACATCTGATTGAAGCTAATCTGCGCCTGGTTGTCAGCATCGCCAAACGTTATTCCAATCAAGGCCTGCCGCTGCTTGACCTGATCCAGGAAGGCAATATCGGTTTGATGCGAGCAACGCAGAAGTTTGACTACCGGCGTGGCTTTCGCTTCAGTACCTATGCGACCTGGTGGATTCGCCAGGCCATCAGCCGCGCTATCGCGGAGCACTCGCGTAGTATTCATATTCCGGTACACGTGGTTGAGCTTATTTATAAGATCAAGCGCATCGCCCGCCGCATGTATCAGGAACAGGGGATTGAGCCGTTACCGGAGCAGATAGCCGCCGAGATGGGCCTGCCGCGTGAGCGTGTCGTAGAGCTCCTCAACGCCTCAGAGCAGCCAATTTCTCTGGATGCGCCCATGGCGGACGACGAAGAGTATCACCTGGCCGACGCCATTGAGAACACCAATATTTCTACCACCCTTGATCAGAGTGCCAACCAGATACTGCAGGCCCAGATCGAGCAGGCGCTGACCGTGCTCAGTCCGCGCGAACGTACCATTATCGAGATGCGTTATGGACTCAAAGAAGGGCACTCACTCTCTCTGGACGAGGTGGGCACCATCTTTCGCCTGACCCGTGAACGCATCCGTCAGATCGAAGTGAAGGCTTTGCGCAAGCTACGTTATCCCGAACGATACGAAGGGATAAGGGAGCTGGCCAGAGCTTGATTTTTTTCTTCCATGCTGGAAGCGGCTTTATTTTTGCCGACTGGAGGGGCTGGCACCTCCACTCAAAAAGCGTGTGATGGTGCAGGGGCGCAATGCCTCCTGCACCATCACACGCTTTTTGAGTAGGATGCATTTGTGTACCCATATCTGAACGTCCGCGCCTGCGGACGCCTGAGCGGGGGGGCTCACGCTCGCCTGGAAGACGGGAGTAAAATGGTTTTCCAGGTTAGCGAGCGCATCTAAATATCTAACATTACCGTATCTGTAAAAGATCGTATGTTCAGGGCCCTGTCATATGAAGGGGATAAAGATCGCCCGCCAGGGCTGTAAATAGTAGAAGGAATTTACCATGGAATATCGTCATTTAGGACGTGCTGGTGTAAAGGTCAGCGCCGTTTCTCTTGGAAGCTGGCTGACGTACGGCAATTCAACTGAAGAACAGACCGCCATTGATTGTATCCATCGGGCTTACGAGGGTGGTATCAACTTCTTTGATACGGCCAATGCGTATAATCGCGGCGAAGCTGAACAGGTCGTTGGACGCGCGCTAAGCGCATATAGCCGTGATTCATATGTACTGGCGACCAAAGTATTTTTCCCCATGGGTGAGGGTCCCAATGATCGCGGGCTCTCGCGCAAACATATCATGGAGCAATGCAACGCCAGCCTGAAACGGCTAGGGACCGACTACATTGATTTGTATCAATGTCATCGTTACGATCCAGAGACGCCGATCGACGAAGTTCTGCGTGCGCTCGACGATCTGGTCACCCAGGGTAAAATTCTCTACATGGGTGTCTCCGAATGGTCAACCACCAATATCGCTGATGCCATCTATACCGCTCGTGAGCAGAACCTGGACAAGATCGTCTCAAACCAACCGATTTACAATATGCTCAACCGCTATATTGAGCGCGAGATCATCCCGCTGTGTGAGCGTGAAGGGATTGGACAGGTTGTCTTCTCGCCATTGGCCCAGGGTGTTCTCACTGGTAAGTACAAACCCGGCCAGCAGCCCAAAGCCGATACCCGCGCGGGCAACAGCCAGATTAACGGCTTCATGGGGGACATGCTCAACGACAAGACGCTGACGGCCGTGCAGGAACTGCAGAAGATGGCCGGCGAGGGCGGCTACAAATTAAGTCAGCTGGCGTTGGCCTGGATTCTGCGTCAGAAGAATGTCAGCTCAACTATCATTGGCGCATCGCGCCCGTCCCAGGTAGAAGAGAACATCAAAGCGGTGGACATCAAGCTGAATGATAGCGATCTGCAGCGTATCGATGCCATCCTCGAAGGTGTCGTTCACTACTAATTCTGTGAAGGGTGCCAAAGGCGCCCCAAATAAGGTTCATGGCACATATCCAGCCCTGGATATGTGCCATGAACCTTATTTGGGGCGCCTTAAAGCTGTAGAGATCCCTGGTATGTGATTAGGAGAGAAAATCTGCCGGCATTTTGAGAAGCAGCAAGAACCGCCAGCAGATCAAAAGCTACTGGCAGTTGAGGTATTAACCCGTACTGGCGATGCTATGGGCGAGTAATATTATTGTGACGTACTCACAATAGAGTCTGGTGAAACATGTGGCATTGAACGTTGGATCAGATATCTGGTCACCGCCTGAATACTCTGCGTTTCATTGTAAACGGCGATCTGGCGATCTGCTCCCGTCCCGTGGGGATCATCCAGCAGGGCGCGTAGATAATTGATCTCCCTACGGATACCCAATTGATCCACCACATCTTCCACAAAATCCAACGTCTCATGGAGTGACTCGCGCATAGTCAGACGGCGATTCTGAGGAAAATCAACGATTACTGCATCCAGACCATAGCGCGCGGCCTTCCATTTATTTTCTTCGATATAGTTATTAGGGAGCACTATCGTATGCATATTATGCTCATAGAGCCAGGTCAACTTGCAGACCAATGCCTGGCAGAGGGCTGCTATAGCCATTGTATCCTCAAGGGTCCCCGGCATATCGCAGATGCGAAACTCGATGGTATCGAAGAACGGGTGGGGGCGAATATCCCACCAGATCTTTTTGGCATTGTCGATACAGCCATTGCGCATCAGGTCAGACACATAGCAATCGAACTCCATGGTAGATGAAAAGATGTTAGGAATGCCAGAGCGAGGAAAGCGTCTCCACACGATGGAGCGATACGATTTTATGCCAGTATAGCGATCCACCCAGAAAGGAGAATTAGACGAGAGGGCGAGCAGATGGGGGATCCAGGCTCGCAATTGATTCATCAATGGCACCGCCAGTTCATGGGCATCGATCCCCACGTGTACGTGCAGGCCACAGATCAGAATCGAACGGCCGACATCTTGAAACTCCTCTTCCAGTTCCTCATAACGTGGATTTATCGTACGCCGCTGATCGCGCCAATGTCCACTGGGATGGGTTCCCGCGTTAATCAGCGCCAGGCCCTCCCCCTCAAGAATCTGGGCTAATTTTTGCTGGCGCATAGCCAGGTCCTGCCGCAGCGCGTGGATATCAGCGCAGACGCCCGTAATGGTTTCCACCATTGATTGCAGCATTTCCGCCTTAATAAGCTCACCAAAGACCGGTATCCCCTTATCGAGAATGGTATGGACATGAGACACCAGTTGTCCTGTATTTTTTTCGACCAGTTGAAACTCTTCTTCGACGCCAAGGGTAAAACGTGGTGACATCGCTTTCTCCTTTCGGATCATATCAGCGTGCAGGTGTCGAGTGAATATACGTAGGGCCGCCTACAGGAGAGGAAGGACGCAGAGAAAAATGGAAGTGAGAAGTTGCGGCAGAAGAAAGAAAGATAGCTACCGCCAGCGGGAGAATGTACGATTGTAAAGGCCATTGTGCGCGCTCGCGCCAGACCAGCATAAAAGCACCTCTATATGGAACGCTTTCAAGCATAGGTTGCACTAGATCAGGCACTACACTAAAAAAGTATTGGGACTTATAGCGTACACAAGGGCCATGTATATGTCAAGAGGGTAGCGCGTTACAAAACAATCACAATTTAAAGGCAAATGGCAGCAGATCAGAGACCTGAAAATCCCGCTCGCACCCATCGATATACACGGTCGCTTCGGGAGCGAGATCGGCGATCCACTGGCGGCAAGCGCCACAGGGCATGCGTTCATAGTCGGGAGCATCGGCTGGCGCGTCGATGCAAGCAATAGCGATCTGGGTAATGTGCCTGGCTTGAGCGGTCAAAGCCGCCGAAAGGGCGGAACGTTCGGCGCACAGGGTCAGCCCGAAGCTAGAGATTTCAATATTTACACCCACAAACACCTGTCCATCGGCTACCAGGGCAGCCCCCACATGAAAATGGGAATAGGGGCAATAGGCTCCCTGTGCTGCTTCGCGGGCCAGGGCCAACAACGTTTCTCTTTCCATTACCAACGTATCCTTCTAGATTTTATGCTCTAGCATGCCAGCTTTCCTGAAGCTGCTGCTTTGTTTGCTTATATTTCATCGCAAAAGTATGAGTGCCGGATGCATAGTTGTGTGTTGCTATAATCTAGCTTTTTTGCCAGCCTTCGTCAAGCCGATCTTTAGCATCGCTCCAGGCCATCAGAACTGACAAGCTACTTGTCTGGCTGAATATAGCCGCATATTGTCATTCTATAGCCCAATTTGTGTCAAGATGTTACTGGCTCTTATTCCGTCCCGTTACTACAAACGGAAGCATATCCAAAATTGATATTTTAAGCAACATTGGTACATCCTAGTATTGTAATGTAGGACAGGTAGGAGGCAGAATTGAAGATCATGGTGGCGGATGACGACCGCGACATGGTAGATATGCTCAGCTACTGGCTCAAGGGTCATGGGTATGATGTTGTGCGAGCCTTTGATGGAGAGCAGGCCATCAAACGCTGGAGGGAAACGTTACCGGACCTGGTAATTTTAGACATCCAGATGCCCAAGCTTGATGGCTTTGAAGTCTGTCGCCAGATGCGCACAGAAACCAATTCCATGGTAATGATCCTGACAGCGCATGACCGTGAGGATGATGAAGTGCGGGGGTTGGAGATGGGGGCGGACGACTACTTGCGTAAGCCTTTCAGTCCACGCCAGTTGCTGGCACGCATCAAGGCTGTCATGCGGCGGGCGTCTAACACACGTGGTCCCGCCGGCTCATCGGCGATCACCGTAGGGCCTGTGACGCTAGATGCGATGCGGCATGAAGTTACTCGTGACGGCACCAAAGTGCGCCTGACACCTACAGAGAGCCGCCTATTGCACTTATTGATCTCGCACACAGGCCAGGTACTCACTACTGATATGATCATTGAGCGCGTATGGGGATACGACGAGGCTGGTGACTCTGGCCTGGTCAAGACGCACATCCGGCACTTACGCCAGAAGGTTGAGCCTGATCCCAACTCGCCTCAATACATCATGACTGTACCTGGTGTTGGTTATACCTTTACCGCTCCTATCTCGATTGAGTCATAGAGAGCTTTTCCCGCACAATTTAGAGAGCACTCCCCTGGCAGCAGGGAAGTTCAAATCGCATGCTAACGCTTGCAGCGGGTTTTTCTGATCGCCTTTCTAGCAAGCGACCAGTTATGTAGAGGAACTTAACCATTACCAGCGCATTTTAACCATACCATAACAGAATAGCTACATCTTTCACGGAAAAAAGCGCCTATACTTGCATTAAGCAGTAACTTCTTGTATCTATATGTGCAAATGCAATGGTTAAAATACAGGCTTTCTGGTTGTGCCAGGAAGAGAATGAATGTGGACGGCAGAATGACGCAGAAGAAAAAAGCTATTCCGCATCAAGCATCGAATATCGCGCAGATTTCCTCTCGATTAAAGCGGCGTATCGATCCGATTATGGAAACCTGTGAGATATGTACATGCCTCGTCTTTGACAATGTCTGTCCGATGGGCAGCCTGCCAATGGAAGGTGAGCGGGATAAAAATCAATGCATACCTGTTTCGGTTGAATTAAGCAATAAAGTTCGGGTCGCATTGAAGGACTTTTTACCTGCGCAATTTCCAATCAGCGTACTCTTACTACATGTAGTACAACGGGAATCACCCCCGCTAGCGCCTCAATCCGAGGCGTTATATCGACGCAAATGGTACCATGTTGCGCCTCATCTGCTAAACCAGGTGTTGACCCATGTGCGCCGCGCCCTGCGCATTGATGACAAATTGTTCATTTACGACACCTCGGGGGGAGCGATTATTTTCCCGGATGTAGACGCAGTTGGAAGACAAAAGATACTGGAACGCATTTATCAGAGTGTCTGCTTAATGCAGGCCGAAACAACTGATCCACCGCTGACCAGAGAGACGACCATCGCTCTGGGGGGTGTCACCTATCCGCCTCGGTCAGTTGTGTCATTTGAGCAGTTCTATTATCAGCTCGGCGAAGCGCCACACACGTTGACCTTGCGGCCGATTATCAGTGCTCACACGCGTGGGGTCAGGTCCATGCCTGTAGTTGAGTTATCGCCCATCTATACCGCGTACACCCAGCAAGAAGAGACTGGCAAAGCGGCGGGAATACCATACATGGAATTACCGCGTGTTCTGCCAGAGCGTGTAGCACAACTGATACCACATTCTGTCGCCTATGAGCTGGGATGTGTGCCAGTTGGTCGTGAGCAACAGCAATTGACTGTGGCGATGCGCAGGCCGACCGACGAGATCGCGATTGCGCGCCTGAGGGAACTGACCGGTTGCTCAATTTTTCCTGTGGCCTGCAACGAGCAAGAACTCAACAATCTATTGAATGCCGGCTGGTAAAAAAACCTTAACGGGGTCCCAAAAAGAAAGGAGAAAACTTTAAAACAAGGCGGGGCAGGATGAAACGCAACGAGACTTTATGTTATGATTATAGAGTACAAAGAAGACAGCTAAGTCCAGTGCCTTTTAGATGGGTAGGTAATGAAGATCGAACCAGGCTGAGAATAAAATTAACCAGATCGCAACTATTCCTTAACAGGAAAACGCATCAACATTGGTTACTATAACATGCAATGAGACAATAACAGTATCATTCATAATGTTCTCAGCGCTACATCGTTAGTGTCAAGTGCACTTATTTATTTAGTTTATTTTTCCAAGGAGAGGATACATGGTCGTACAGATGCTTCAAGAAGATGTTCTGCTGACGTTCAAAGAAGCAATGAGCTACCTGCGTGTTAGCCGCTCAACACTTTATCGCCTCATGTGGTCGGGGCAACTTACCGGGCACAAGGTTGGAAGCACATGGCGCTTCTACCGTGAAGATCTCCGCGCCTGTGTCGGACGTGAGGTGCCGATGGGGACGGTATCAAATTCTGTAAATTAATTATTTATCTCTCCATTTTTTTAATACGCTATATATCAGAAATTACCTATCGCGATCATTGAGAGATTTGAAAAAATGGAATCATAAACATGAGACATCCCAAATTTTAGGGATGAACTTGTGAAAGAAGCGAGCAGTTCTCCATTTTTGAAGGAGAACTGCTCGCTTCTCTTCTCTTGCAGAACAACGTGCTTTCCCCGTTTGGCTCGCTGAAAAGCACCACTGTGCCAAAAAACGGAAAAAGAGAAAGGAGCTGGTCAACCGACTTTCCACTCCCACAGCATCCCAGCGGCTTCCACAGGGCCTAGGGGTATGCTCTTTTCGCACGCATTCGCATCCTCTGTTGGCAAGACGTGTTGTACCCGATGAACACCGGACACACGCCCACATGGTCAGCCGATGCCGACCAGAGCGTCTCTCGTCACGTGGGGAACCTCCACACCGCCTCAGAGCATAATGATCTGGACGCGAGGCTGGGGCCGGGGCCGGCCAGCTACCTCCTCCCAGCGCGCAGGGATCCGTTGCCACAACCGACTCAAGGCCAGGCGCAGCCGTGCAAACGGCTGGTGTGCTTGCCGGGCATGACGGCCTGTGCGATGACAGTAGTGCCGCAACAGCCAGCGGCGTAAGAGTTCGTAAAACGGCGCCAGCAGGCTCAGCAGAAAGGCGTAGGCCAGCGCCGCCAACAGCAGCAGTTTTTCTCGCGTCTCCCACTCCCAGAGCCGCGGGCTTTGGAAGCCCAATTCGCTCTTGTTTTCTTTCCAGGTCAGTTCGATCTGCCAGCGACGCGCATAGGCAAACATAATCCGCCAGGCATCTTCCGCGGTGGTGATGGACTCGGCGGTGAGCAGATACCAGGGCAAGCCACCTTTGCGCCGGGCCACGACCAACCACAACGGCTGCTCAGGATGGTCGGGATGCCTCACCGCACAAGCGAGAACACTGCCCATGACCCACTGGTGACGACGGCAATCCCACACCCAGCGTTCTTGCCATCCTCGTTTGCCGCGGGTGATTTTCCAGGCTGCACGTCGCTGACCCTGGGCATCCACGAGCTGGTAATCTTTTTTCCAGCGCAGCACAAAGCGCAACGAGAACGCCAGCAACAGACCCAGCCAGAAACTGCTGGCGAAGCCTTGATCAAAGACATGCATCACCTCGCGTCCCCAGAGCAGAACGCCTTGCAGTAACAGTTTGGCTTGTTCATCGCGTTTGAAGGAAGCGCGCGCCCCACGGCTGGTCCACCACCGCATGCTGGCTAGTTCAGGCGGGTCGTCTTGCTGCTCGCTGCCGACCAGGACCACGGCCAACCAATGGAGGCCCGGCACAAAGATGGGGCCACGGGGCGGGGTGTAGTAACCTTTCTTGATATGGGTGAGTCGAGCGCCCTTACTCGAGCGCACCGGGGCAAGGTCGTCCGAGGCGATAGTTTCTGGCTTCTCCCACGCACTCTCATCCCACAGCGCCAGCACATCCCTTCCCATCTGTTTCCACCTTGTGAGACGTTGGCTGGCTCGATGCCACAGATACGAGCGGATCAGTTCAGCCGACCATTTGCGACAATGCAGCAGCCGAGACAGGCGTTTGGTTCCTGCCGGAGCTTTGTCGGGCGTCTCGAGATAGCCGCCCATTTCCGAAAGGAGCAAGCCATTGACGCGATCACGGAAGGTCAAGATCACCGCCACGGTCTGCACCATCGTGCGCACCAGTCGTTTGTCCATGCGGCTATCGGCTTGCATGAGCAAGGGAGCCAGAAAGTGAGCCAGAGCAGTGTACAATCCCTGCGCCATCTCGGCAGGGGGATATGCTGGAACTTGTGGCTCCTCAAGCGGTGTGAGATACTGAGATGACATAAACAACACCTCCTGGATTGACTGAATGGTGGTCTGTTTTTCCTTCAGTCTCGCTCAGGAGGTGTCTTTTTACAAACCCGACCTTAAAATTCGGGATGTCTCATGTTTATGATTGTTAGAGCTGATCGTAACTGACGATCTTCCACTGATTATTAATTAATTTTAATTGTAAGTGGGTAGTATACGATTTTTTCTGGCGGCTGACCATAATATCCATACTCATACTATCCAGGTTGTCGCCATTGTAGGAGTTGATCTGTGGTTGAGAGGGTGTATAGCGCAAGACCGGGCCATAGAGCTCATCGCGTTGGGTGGCTTGCGACACAAACTGGTCGCGTGTCAATCCTGTGAGGGATCCCTGGGGGCTGAGATAGCTATAGGCCTGAGTATATTGTTTATTTTGCAGAGCGCTATAGTAATCCGTGACGAGTTGAGTACTGCCAAAGGCCGCGCTGAATGGCTGGCTAATGAGTGAAGAACTGGCCCATGCGCACAGACCACAACTGCCAATCACGATCAGGGCCAGCACCGACAGGAGGATCCAGAGCCACTTACGCGATTGCCTGGCTGGTGGAGGACTCGCCACAAGCGGTGGTGGCAGCGTACCAGGATAATGATGTCCCTGGGGATAAGCAGGATAGCCGGGTGGAGGCATATAACCGCCTCCAGGTGCCGGGGTCATCGCTGGAGGATATTGTGCCCCGTACCCGGGTTGAGGTCCCCTATCCAACGGCTCAGGTGGGCGCGCAGCTGGTTCAGGGATTGGATGAGCTGCTGGAGTAGGTGTAGGAGTCGCCGATTTCGAGAGCTCTCTTTCATAAAACGAAGGTAGAGGAGGATAGCTCTGCCTCTGGTGCCCCGTGTCATTATTGTTAACGGGCTGGGAAGTGTCTCCCGTATGGTTGCTATTGGCAGACGGCTGACTGAACGGCGGCTGCTTTTCTTCTGGTGATTGATCGGAACTTTGCATAATTATCTTACTCTATCCAAAGAATCGTGAATAGTCGGATGGAGTAGAGATTTCCGGGACTGCTTTTTGCTGTTCTACGAATTTATGGGCTTCGTCCTCGAACTCTAATTCCATCTCTCGTTGAATCCAAAACTCGGCCTCACTACGCGAAGTCGAGTGCTGATGGGCGTACGCAATGATACGATTGAGATATGTACGAGTGATAGCTTCCCGTTGCCAGCGCAATGGCGGCATTGGCCTGAGATGTAAAAGCGCTGACGGAAAGAATTCGCGATCGCACAGCGCCACCCCCATCAGTAAGGCATATTCCGCGACTGCTTGGCAAGCAGTAGTATCTTTGAAGAAGTCCGGGTGGGTGCTGGAAACGATCAGCACACCTGCGAGCAAGCCTCCACGCAGGACCGGAACGGCGCAGGCGCTTCTTTCATATTCATCAATCTCAACCAGGGCGCGATTATTATCAGTATCATTCCATATTTGGATGCGCTGCAGAACGGCGGCTGCCCCCGCCAGAGTAGTACTACCCAGATAGGCTTTGCTATCGACTGTATCGGGCCAGGGGGCATGACCACGCATTTTCACTTCCCGTAAAGAATGAATGCCATCTTGATGCGCTGGCATCAACTTTGCGTACGTAACAGCCAATCCAAGGTGATTTGCATCCAGGTGCTCTAATATATCCTCAAACACAACTTCAGAGATCTGCCAGAAGCGTGTTTCATCATCCTGGCTGTTCGTCATAAGCTCCAACACATGCTGATAGATATCCTTATCGATCTCCCTGACCGTGGGGGGAGGATTGCCCAGGACGTCACCAAATGTCTGTTCAATGGCTGCGATCAACTGGGTGCGATGTTCCGGCAGTACTTCAGGCAAACGTTTTAAATGGATAATGCGAGGTTCAGAGGTGCCATTCATCCAACGATAGACGGTATTTTCCGCTACCGCCAGTTCTCTAGCTACACGCGATAGCTCCATACGATCGCGATACATAATAGTATGTAATAATGAGCTAAAAGGAGTAACTGAATCATCAATATTTTGTATTGTCTGATCTTGAAGCACCTGTGGACTGGCCGCAGACTCCTTGATTACCGTCCGGGTCGACCGGGTGGATGGCGTATGCTTCTGGCGTTGTCCTCCAGTGTGGGCAGTGGTTTCTGCGGCCACTTTACGCGCCCCCGGTGGACGGCCACGCTTCTTTTTTTGTGTTTCATCAGGGACCGACCTGTTACCCATGATATGTTTCCTTATATGTATTTTGCAATAGTACAATTTTCACGAGCAGCATGATAACTATTATAACATAGATGGTATATAAAATGTTAAATAAACTCGAAAATCTTAATGGGTTATTTATGTAATACTTATGAACAGTACAATATTTTGCCGCTGTAATCCATATGCGTTCGGATATCTACACTTGAACAGACAAGACCTATCGCCCTTAATGTTTTTTGCATAGTATTAATTATTTTTAATGTTTTTAATCTCAAACGTTAATACATTACAATGTTTAAGCGGAAGTCCTACAATGTCTAACAATATATTGCTTTTTCATAATATAGCATGTATATTAATGATCATCACGAATAGTGATTAAGCAAATCTAGTACACTTGATGGCTGGAGGGATAAGGCAGAAGATGGCGGTTAACAATGTTGTGCATGTTAATGAATGTGGTCTTCCACTAAACGCGATCGCGTGGTTAGTGAAGCACCATCAGAGTAAGATCCACGAGCGCACCCAGATGATTCGAGACTTGCAACTTGAAAAAGGGAGCTTTGTCATCGATGCTGGATGTGGGCCGGGATTATGGACCCCTCTCCTTGCCGAGGTGATTGGGGCCAGGGGGAAAATTTTAGGTATTGATATTTCGACTGAGGCACTGGTAACTGCCCAGAGGAGAAGTCATCATACCTGGTATCGCCAACAAGTTCAGTATAAGCGTGCGACCTTAGAGCAATTGCCGGTTGAACCGGGGACGGCGGATGTTATTTTTAGCGCCAATGTCAGCCAGTACTTACCTGATCCGGTAGCGACGTTTGCCGCCATGGGCCCATATTTAAAGCAAAATGGGCGTATTGTGATTAAGGATATTGATTTTGGCACCATGAAATTTCATTCTATTGATCCTTTTCTGCAGCAACGAGTCTTTCAGGCGCGACAATTGTGGGAGAGTGAACGCGTAGATCATGGATATGCGTACGAAGATAGCTGGGTTGGCTCAAAGCTCGCGCAGTATCTGGAAGCGGCTGGCTATAAAGATGTCCAGGAGAGCGCCTATCGTATTGTACGGCAGCATGTATTGCCCACGAATTTCCGTTTCTACCTGCAGGGGATCGCGGAGTGGTTTGTGTGTGAGGGGGCTCCATATCTGTCGCCTGACGACGTAACAGACTGGCTACAATGTTTTACAGATGATGAATGCAACGTACTGGACCAGCCTGAATTTGCCAGTGAGGAGACGGAGTACGTCGTCGCTGGCCGTTGGGATGGAGTGGTATCACGCTTTTATGCCGACATGCATATTGATATTGCACACAGAGAGCCACTTCTGATAATCAATGATTAGTACAGCTGGCGTAGAGCCTAAATGAATGATGTTGAGAAAGTGCCAGGCAATGCTTCCGATATATCTGGTGTAGCGAGATAATCGGAAGCACTGCCTGGCACTTTCTGTTTTATAGAGCGCTAAATAAAGCTATCTGACTCACAAATAGGCCAACACGAAGGGCGTCTAAACCAATAGACGCCCTCAATGTTGCGAGAGGAAATTGGCCAGGAGAGATATGGTATGCACGAATCTCTGGCATACTGTCTGACGAGTATGCCAGACCATATCATAAGGAATATATAATAAAAATTTGTGATTAAATGTAAGTTGTCCTCATGAATGAACGGTATTTAAGCGATCCGCAATCATTGCAATTGCAACATCTCCTACAATAGATTGTAGCTGAGTATGTAATTGCCCCATATTTTCCATACGTGCGGTAATAAATTCATGCTGCGACATACCATAAGCCAGACCTGCGAGGCCACGATGTGCTGCTTCGTATTCAGCACTGATCTGTGATAGCAGGCGGGCGACTTCGCTGCGTTGTTCGTGTGCTCCTAGCATGATATCCCGTTCCTTCCTAACCCTGAACCCATGGGTAACGTAACTTTATGTTGAGCGCCGTACAACAGACTTACGCACGATGTAAATACATTGTACATCGTTTGTAAGAACAACATTAACAATGCACATCACTAGTATGCATGAAGATGTCCTTTCTTGTCTAGTGGTGCAATGCTAATAATTACATAAAATATAACCATCTTTATATAATTTTCACGCTTTGCAGCTTTACAATTACAATGTTACGAGGTACCATACTACTTCCCAGGCTCAGTAATATCAAATTTTTGTGTAACATATAAATTTCCCGTTACACCCGAATGTGCAAAGAAATGTCGAAGAGTACTTAGTACTTTTGTAACAGCCAGAAAACGGCTTCACCTGTGTAATCACTAAAGATTTTTGTCCACTGGTCATAGTATGGTTTTTAATACTTTCTTTATGCTCCTCCTTACTAACATAGACTGTGATATGCAGCTTGCTTAAAAAAATATAAAAATCGCACTCGGTTTTTGTGTTAGTGCATCGGGGGCGCGGATGCGCCCCCGATGCACTAACACAACTGACACGTAAACACCAGCGGTGCGAAAGAGCAGGCAGGCCGCTGGCGCGGCCGCACCAATATACGATGGGGTAGCGGAGCACCGCCGGTGTTTACGTGTCCATTGTGTGTTGATGCAACAGGGGCGCATCCGCGCCCCTGTTGCATCAACACACAGAAACAGCGCGGCCGCGCGTGCGGGGATTGGGTCGGGGCGCATATTGATCAGTTGGTATAAAAAAAATAACAGCATATTTTATAGGTATAATTAGAAAAGAGAAATTTGTACATCGATGCTCTTCACTTTCAGTAAAAGTTATGGTATACTCTTGCTTAACGTCTACCAAGCAAGAGTTTGATCGCTCTGGATGCGGACGTATGGACGTTAAGAAGCCACATTGACTCCCCTCTGATATGATATCAGTTGCAATGTTGGCACTAAGCAAATGCTTCTCTATGTAATGTGAGGGGTAACAGGAATGGACCTGTTACGGAAGCGAAAAGGAGTAGTCCTTCATGGCACAAGTGCGTTTTAATCACGTTTATAAGACTTTCAACAAAGTGGAAGTCGTGCACGACATTAGCCTCGATGTTCAAGACAAAGAGTTCCTCGTACTGGTTGGTCCTTCTGGTTGTGGAAAAAGTACCTGCCTGCGTATGATCGCTGGCCTGGAAGAGCCGACGGATGGCGAAATTTATATCGGCGATCGCATCGTGAACGGTGTAGACCCTAAAGATCGCGATATCGCTATGGTGTTCCAGAACTACGCGTTGTATCCCCATATGACTGTATTTGATAACATGGCTTTCGGTTTGAAGCTGCGTCACTTCCCCAAAAATGAGATTAAGAAGCGCGTGGAAGATGCGGCCGAGATTCTTGGATTGCAGCAGCTGCTCAAGCGTAAGCCAAAAGAGCTGTCTGGTGGACAGCGTCAACGTGTGGCTCTGGGTCGTGCAATCGTCCGTGAAGCGCAAGTCTTCCTGATGGACGAGCCCCTTTCCAACCTGGATGCTAAACTGCGCGTTGCTACACGTGCTGAGATTATCAAGCTGCACCAGCGTATCCAGACGACAATGATTTATGTGACCCACGACCAGGTCGAAGCCATGACGATGGGTGACCGCATTGCCGTTCTCAATGGTGGCGTGATCCAGCAGTTGGGCTCCCCACAAGAGCTGTATGATCATCCCGCGAACATGTTCGTCGCTGGCTTTATCGGTTCGCCCGCAATGAACTTCATCCCCGAGGCAAAGGTCTCCACAGAAGGTAACGCGACAGTGGTTGTGCTGGAAGGCATTGGCCGTGTTGCTGTTCCTCAGATCTATGCTGAGCGCGCTCGTGCCGCCGCTGGTCGCAACCTCACATTTGGTATTCGCCCGGTTCACCTGGAGGATGCTTCCCTGGTGAGCGAGGGTAACAAAGCGGTACAGTCGTCCCTCGACGCTTCTGTCGATGTGGTTGAGAACCTTGGTAACGAACTGCAGGTGTACCTCACCACCGGTGGTAAAAACATTGTCGCTACCCTTGACCCACGCGCTCGCGTAGCCGCTGGCAACAAAGTGCGTCTGTACGTTGATAGCGATCAGATTCATCTGTTTGACTCCGATACCGGCGAGTCGATTTTCTAAGCCATACCTTACCTCCATGCAGTGTGAGGAGTAACATTGTCATGGGAGGTCAAATGAAAAAGAGGTGGGCTACAATGTGTGCGGTGCACATATTGTAGCCCACCTCTTTTCCTGTTCTGGTTAGTTGCGCAGGGGTTTGCCGGATTGCAGGATGGATTGCATGCGATCCTGGGTCTTTTCCATGCCGCAGAGGCTGAGGAAGGCCTCGCGTTCAAGATCCAGGACGTATTGTTCGGTGACGGGCGTTACCGGCGAACAATCGCCTCCTGTGAGGACCCGGGCGAGGTGATTGCCGATGACGGCATCGTGCTCGCTGATCTTGCCGGTTAGCAGCATGCCTTCGATCTGCTGTTCGAGGACGAGGCGCGCTCCCGCACCGGGTAGCAACAGCATTGGTGGCTGTGGTGTTTGCCAGGCCCCTGCCTCTTTGGCGTCCGCCAGTTTGATGGCATCGGCTTTGGCATCGCGCAGGAGTATGTCGCGATTGACCGTAATGGCATCCGTCTTACGCAGGAAGCGCAGTTCCTGAGCCTCGGCCGCACTGGTTGAGACGGTCGCCACGGCGATGATCTCGAAAGCGCGGCGCGCGGGCGTAAAGGGTCCACTGGATTTGCCGGGTTTCTGGCTCTCAGCGTTGGCGCCGTGGCGCAGCAAGAACTCCTTACAGCCGCCTCCGGCCGGGATGAGCCCCACACCTACCTCGACGAGGCCGATGTATGTTTCGGCCAGGGCGCGTGTATGGTGGGTATGCATGATCATCTCGCAGCCACCGCCCAGTGCGCGTCCTGTTGGAGCGGCTACCACCGGTATCGGGCTGTACTTCAAGAGCTGGTGCGCCTGCTGGAGTCCAGCGATGGCGGTATCCAGCATATCCCAGGCCCCCTGGCGCGCTCCCATCAAGACCAGGAACAGGTTGGCGCCGGCCGAGAAGTCGGGGGCTTCATTGCCGATGACCAAAGCGCGAAACTGCTTTGAACCCTCGCTGACGGCGTAATGAATCATCTCGACGATCCCCTCGTCGATCGAGTTCATCTTGGTATGGAACTCCAGGCAGGCAACGCCATCGCCGAGGTCGATCAGCGAGGCCGAGCCGTTGTCGCGTACCACGGCCGAGCCATTCGTGGCGGACGAACCTGCTTTAAGCGTGCTGAGCGAAATGACGCCCTGAGCGCCTGGGACCGGCTGATAGGTTCCGGTCTGGTAATCGAAGTATTGCTTCTGACCATCTTCTACACGATAGAACGTGCCCTGCCCCTGATTGCGTACCTGCTGCACCAGGGATGGTAGCTCACGCTGCTCAAAGACCTTATCCAGCAGTGCCTGATTGGCGAGCAGTACATCCCAGGTCTCAAAGCTGCCCAGGTCAAAATTAAAGCCCCAGCGCATCGCATTATCGATGTCCACGATGTTCTCCGCGATCTCGTGGGCGCGATTGGCGGCATAGATCAGGGCGTCAGCGGTCGTCTCGCGGGCCAGCTGGCTGGCGCGATCATCGCCATTTAAGACGGTGCTGATCTTCTGCTCGGGAGTCTCCATGTTGCGCGCCCGGCCGATCGAGTCGAAGCGATGTTTGGGTTGTGGCTCATATTCCAGGGTTTTCAGATTCAGCTCCAGAATGGTTGAGGAGCCATCTGGATTTTTGATGCGTTTATAGAATCCCTGGCCGCTCTTCTCACCCAGCCAGCCGCGATTGATGACCTCCTGTACCACCCCTGGGATCTGGAACGTTTCACGCTGCTCATCCTCGGGCGCGTTTTGATACAGGTTATTGGCCACGTGCATCACGGTATCCAGGCCAGACAGATCGGCGGTGCGGAAGACAGCCGACTTCGGGCGTCCCATATTGGTGCCAAGGATGGTATCGACCTCGCTGACCGTATAGCCCTCGGCGATGGCGCGATGAATGGTCGAGAGAAAGCCGTAGATGCCGATACGATTGGCGATGAAGTTAGGAGTGTCTTTACAGATTACAACGCCCTTGCCGAGGATCTCAGTGCCAAACTGACGCATAAACGACAGCAGCTCTGGATCGGTATCCGCAGTGGGTACCAGTTCCAGCAAGCGCATGTAGCGCACCGGATTAAAGAAGTGTGTGATCATGAAGTGGCGGCGGAAATTCTCCGAGCGCCCCTCAACCAGTAAGTGGGCGGGCAGGCCCGACGTGTTCGAGGTAATAATCGTCTCGGGTCGCGCCACCTGCTCAATCTTGCTGTAGAGCGATTGCTTGATATCGGGCCGCTCGATGACGGCCTCGATGATCCAATCGACCTCGGCCAGCTTTGGCAGGTCATCCTCAATATTGCCGATGCTCACCAGGCCGGCACCACGTTTACTATAGAAGGATGCCGGTTTGCTCTTGAGCGTCTTTTCCAGTCCTGTGCGGGCAATAACGTTGCGATCCTTCGCGTCGGCCGGCACGATGTCCAGCAGGAGGCTCGGGATGCCCACGTTGGCCAGATGGGCCGCGATAGCAGCACCCATCACGCCGGCTCCGATCACAGCGGCTTTACGAATAGCATATGGCATGGCTACGATATCCTCTCAATCAATGTGGCCAAGCCCTGGCCCCCACCGACACAGAGCGTGGCGATACCCAGCGTTTTATCCTTTGTCTGCAGATCATTGAGCAGGGTCGCGATCAGGCGGGCGCCGCTACATCCCAGGGGATGGCCCAGGGCGATGGCACCGCCATGCGGATTCAATTTCTCCTCGTCGATACCCAGTGTACGCACCACAGCCAGGCTCTGGGCCGCGAAAGCCTCGTTCAGCTCGATGATGTCGATATCGCTCAGCTGAAGATTGGCGCGTGAGAGCAGCTTACGCACAGCTGGTATGGGGCCAATGCCCATCACGTCTGGTCGCACACCAGCTACAGCCATCGTGCGGATACGAGCCAGGGGCGTAATGCCCAGGTCGCGGGCGCGCTCGGCCGACATCAGCACCACGGCGGCGGCGCCATCATTCAAGGGACTGGAGTTGCCGGCGGTGACGCTACCGCCCTTGATAAAGGCGGGCTCCAGACTGGCCAGTCTCTCCAGCGAGGTATCGCGGCGTGGACCCTCGTCGATCTCAAGCGTCTTGCCATTGGACAGTGGCACCGGCACGATCTCGTTACGGAAGATCCCCTTATCGGTCGCGGCGAGAGCGCGCTGATGGCTACGGAAGGCGAACGCATCCTGATCCTGCCGGCTGATATTGTATTCGCGGGCCACGTTTTCGGCGGTAATACCCATTGGCAGATAGCTGGAATAGCCGTATTCCAGTTCGCAGGGAGGGAAGGCGGACGGTTTCTGCTGATCCTTCTCGTCGCGCGGCTTCACCAGGCGTGGATTGTAGCTGGGATTGAAGCCCCCCATAGGCACGCGCGACATACTTTCGACGCCACCCGCGATCACGACATCACCCAGCCCCAGCATAATATTCTGGGCGGCCATATTCACCGCCTGCAGACTGGAGGCGCAGAAGCGATTCACGGTCACCCCACCGGCGGTCTCGGGCAGTCCAGCCAGCGCGCCCACCAGGCGCGCCAGGTTCATGCCCTGCTCACCTTCTGGAAAGGCGCAGCCCAGGATCACATCCTCGATTAGAGAGCGGTCAAGCTGTGGTACCCGCTCAACGGCCGCCTTGACCGCCAATGCGGCCAGGTCGTCGGCCCGAACCTCTTTAAGGGCACCCTTGTTGGCACGCCCGATTGGTGTGCGCACAGCACTAACAATAACGGCTTCTGCCATGATGTTTTGCTCCTTCGCATAATACACATACAAAAGCTGACGCTTTGTGTATGAAATAAGTTTTTGAATGTAGAACTTCTATTTTCTGCCAGGTTTAATGGAGGCCAACAGATAGGAGTTGGGGTTCGCGGATAAAACCAGCGGTATGGCCCGTTAAAACCACCTTGCCCTGTTGATTGCGGCAAAAGACGGCCGCGCTCATCTTCAGGCGATTTTCGCTCTTTTCAAGCTGTGTGATCGTGACCTCGCAACGCACTGTATCGCCAACAAAGACAGGTCGTACAAACTCAAAAGACATATCGTGCGCGATAAAATTGAGGTCCCCACCGATCTTGGTAGGCAGCGTGGCTGTTAGCAATCCATGGACCATGACGCGGCCCTGCTCGTCCGGCAGGATATGATGGTTACCCATATCGCCGGATATTCTTCCAAAGAGACGTACATCCTCATCGGTGAACGTCCTCTCCCAGTTTTGTGTATCACCAACTTGCATCATCTGTTTCCTCACCAGGGTATGTTTCTCCCCCATATCACCCGCGTAGCGGGTGATATGGGGGAGATGGCGGGGGCACAGCCCCCGCGCCCCCCGTCAAGGGGCTGGCCGCCCCTTGCATCCCCGCTTTTTCATCAATTGAAAGTCGATAGAATAAAATCTTTATGCTACGACGAGGCTTTATGGGTATGAGAGAAGTATCTACAAAGCCTGAAGCGTTGTTTTTTTACGCTGACTGCCTGTTCTAGGGTATCCCTTAAAGCGGGTAGCCCTGTTTCTCAACCACCAGAGCGGCGATCTCACGCTGCACCTGTACCGCGTTGAGCATGTAGTCGCCCACATATGCGCGCACGCGGCTGAGCACCTTGGCGGCCCGCTTCTCATCCACGTACGTCTGGATCAGCTGATCCAGGTTGGCGCGGAGGCGGCTCAACGCCGTCCACGAAGCCAGCTGCGCAAGTTTGATGTGGGTACCGCTATTTTCAGCGCCCTGCTTCGTCACTTTCGCGGCGCGTGCCAGGGCGCTATCGGCGGCATACAGATCGATCATCAGATTGGCCAGGTATTCAATAAACTCCTGCTCCTCGGCCAGAGCCTGGGGATTCTGCATATACTTGAGTGCGATTTGCATAGTGGCGTAGATCGTGGCATCTTTGGCGCGCTCAAGCGCGTCGGCCGCCTCGCGCAGATCCACCGGCATCTCTTCACCAGCGCCAGCCGGAATCTGGTCGCTCTTCATGCGCGCCTCGATCTCGGCATATTTAGTCATCAGATCGATCTTGCCAGCCAGGGCGCGACGGAACAGAGTCGTCACGGCCACCATGCGGTTGATCTCATTGGTGCCCTCGAAGATGCGCTGGATGCGAGCATCGCGATAGGCCTTCTCAATAGGATACTCATGCATAAAGCCATAGCCACCGAAGATCTGCACGCCCTCATCAACTACCATCGCCAGCACCTCGCTGCCATGGACCTTAGCGATCGAAGCCTCAATGGCGTATTCCTCGATGGATTTAAAGACCGTCTCGGTATCCGCGCCCGCGCTCTTCTGCGCCTGGGCGATATTGCTGGCTGTGCGGAAGACCTCGCTCTCCGCCGCATACGTCTCGGCTGCCATGCGCGCCAGCTTCTTCTTGATCATGCCAAATTCATGCAGGAACTTACCAAAGGCTTTGCGCTCGGTGGTATAGGTCGCGGCCAGATTCAAGGCGGAGCGTGACCCACCAACGCTACCGGCTCCCAACTTCAAACGGCCGATATTGAGGATATTGAATGCAATTTTATAGCCTTTGTGAATTTCACCCAGCAGATTCTCCACCGGCACCTTTACATCTTCCAGGATCACCTGGCGTGTGGAGGAGCCCTTGATGCCCATCTTATTCTCTTCGGGTCCGGTGGAGATGCCCGGCCAATCAGCCTCCACGATAAAGGCCGAAGGACGCTCATTGCCGATGCGCGCGAAGACCACAAATAGATTGGCGAATCCGGCATTGGAGATCCACTGCTTGGTGCCATTGAGGATATAATATTTCCCGTCCTCTGATAGGGCCGCCCGCGTGCTCAGCCCCATGGCATCCGATCCCACACCAGGCTCGGTCAGGGCATAGGCGGAGATCCACTCACCGGAGGCCAGTTTGGGAAGATATTTTTCTTTTTGCGCCTCGGTGCCGTAGTACACAATCGGCAGCGTACCGATGGTGGTATGGGCGCCAAAGGCCACGCTGAACGAAGCCTCGCGCAACTGTGACGCGACCAGGGCGCTGGTCAGCAGACCCAGTTCGGCGCCGCCGTACTGCTCCGGCACATCGATCATCAAGAGCCCCTGTTCTCCGGCCTGTTTCACCAGGCCTGCCATCACACCAGGCTCCTGCTTATCGATTGCCTCCACCTTTGGCAGCACCTCGCGGCTCACAAAGGTTTCCGCGGACTCCTCGATCCAGCGCTGCTCATCATCGCGCTCTTCCAGTGTAAATATTTTCGCAGCACTCTCATTGACGGATGTCGTAAGAAATGCTGTACCCGGTTCGGTCGGTTTCATGGTCGTCGACATGATAGAAATCTCCTTCGAGTTTGTTGGCCATTACGAAGTGGCACGTACAGGCAGGCGTACAGCGCCAACGAATTTGCCGGCGTATCTACTACACAGAAGCAAACCAGCGAACGCGTGTACGCCAATGAAGTCAAAGGCGCTACAATAACTTGCGCAGTTCCCTGCGTAACACTTTGCCCACCAATGATTTCGGCAAATTATCACGGAACTCTATACGTTTGGGTACTTTATAGGCGGTCAATTTTTGTTTGCAGAAGGCAACGATATCCTGTTCCAGTTCGGCTGACGGCTTAAATTCCGGCTTGAGCACGATAAATGCCGCCACCGTCTCGCCGCGATACGAATCTGGAATGCCGGCCACGGCCACCTCCGCGATGGCTGGATGGTGGTAGAGTACCTCTTCAACCTCGCGTGGATAGACATTAAAGCCGCTGGCGATGATCATATCTTTGGCGCGCTCAACAACATAAAAATAGCCATCTTCATCCATCTTGCCGATGTCGCCAGTGCGCATCCAGCCATTGACAAAAATGGCTTTGGTATCCTCATCGCGCTGCCAGTAGCCCTGCATAATGTTGGGTCCCTTGACCACGATCTCACCGATCTCACCCACAGGTAGAGGTTCACCGGTTGTGCGATCAAGGATCACCGCCTCGACCCCCGGCAGTGGCAGGCCGATACTACCGTTGCGTGACTTATCGGAGAGCGGATTGCAGTGGGTAACGGGAGCAGCCTCGCTCAGGCCATAGCCCTCGACCAGCTTACCACCGGTGATCGCCTCAAAGTCCGACTGAATCTTGGCCGGCAAGGCGGACGCCCCACTGATACAGTACTTGATCGATTGCAGATATTCTGGATGTTTGCCCGCCTCTTTCATAATGGCGACATACATGGTGGGGATACCGGGAAACATCGTAGGGTGATATTGGTGGATGGCATCAAGGACATCTTTGGCTTTAAATTGTGGCAGCAAAACCATCGTAGCGGCGGCCAGAATAGATAGGTTCATGCCCACGCTCAGTCCATACGCATGGAAGAACGGCGCGACACAGAGCGAGGTCTCCTTCGCATCCTGTGCCTTTGGCACCCAATAGCGAGTTTGCATCGCATTGGCGAGCAGATTACGATGGGTCAGCATAGCGCCCTTAGAAAGTCCGGTGGTACCACCGGTATACTGCAATACTGCCAGATCATCGGGTTGCACATGGATTGGCAGATTGAACAGTTCGATCCCCCCTTTGGCATGAGATTGCAGCATTGGCTGCATTCTATGTAGAGTGGGATCGCTCTCCAATTCTTTTTTTGTCAGAGGGGGTTGTGGCAATTTTGCATTTCTCTGACTCAGTGGATACAGCTTTTGTAGCAGCGGTGGCAGGAAATCGGCCGGGCTCGTCACAATCACATGTTCTAGTGCCGTCTGGTTGCGGACATTACGTATAATAGGATAATACATATCCAGCACGACCAGAACCTTCGCACCCGAGTCCGCGAGTTGATGCTGCATCTCGCGTTCAGTGTACAGAGGATTGGTAGGAACGGCCACGGCCCCGGCGCGCAGGGCGCCGTAGAAAGCAATGGAAAACTGAGGAATATTAGGGAGCGCAATGGCAACGCGATCCCCTTTTTGCACTCCTAAGCGCTGCAGCTCAATCGCGAAACGATTGGCCTGATTGGAGAACTGGGCGTAGGTAATCCTGTTTCCATAATAAATGAAAGCGGCCTGATTGGGATAGCGTTTGGCCGCATTATCCAACAACGAAGTGAGAGGTCGCTGAGGTATATCCAGATGCGTGGGGACACCATGGTCATAATGGTGGAACCAGGGATAAGAAGGTGTATCCTGCGCTCGTTCAGCGGAGTGCTGTCCTGCTTGTGTGTTGTGTATTAACGACGGATCAGACATACGGTAATAGCTCCTCTCCATAGGGGCATCCGGTATGGGATACCTGGGCGACAACTCTGTCGCTACCTACAAGCAACAACCCACTGATCCAATTATATGGTACCCGGATAAAGTTGACCATGTTGCCAGCTAACAATTTTTACGTCATAATGTGCAGATAGCTAACGAAATGTAACTGTTGAGGACATAGGGATGCTTGAAAACTCACGAGAACTTTCAACGTTTGCTCAGTTGGTAACGCAATATCGCTTGCGGCGTGGCATTTCGCAGGGACAGCTTGCCCAGGCCACGCGATTATCCCGAACGTATGTGTATCACCTGGAAACAGGGCAGCGCGCGAATCCTTCTCCTCAGGTAGTACAAAATATCGCTCGCGTACTGGAGTTATCGACCGAGGACAGATTACATTTTTTTGAGGCCTATCGGCAGCAAACGGGCCAGTTTGTGGATGTCGATCAGCTAGAGAGCACGCTACTGGATCTAGGGGACCTGGCGCATCTGCTGGTGCACAACACATCGTATCCGGCGCACTCGCTAGATCACCTGTGGTTTCTTCATTCCTGGAACAAGGCGGCCATCTATTTATTTGAGACGCAGGAGATGCTGGAGACCCATGAGCATATTCATCTGCTAGGGCTCGTATTTGATCCTGAGATGCGCAAGCGCTTTCACGGCTGGGAGAATCTGGCCCGGCGTCTGGTAGGTGACTTCCTCTACAATACGCGTACGCTAACGCACCTGGCCGAGTACAAAACCCTGATCAAAACTCTGCGCGAATATCCAGAATACCGGCGCATCGCCTCCTCCGTTTATGCGCGCAGCAAGCCCGCGCCATCGTTTGTATTTCAGATCCAGCACAGCGAACTGGGACGGCTCACGCTGCGTACCGCCACCACGGTCTTTACCAATCTTTCTACCTATTCTATGGTCAGTTATGTACCGGGTGATCAGCAGACGCTGGACATCTATCGCAATCATGGCTGGCAACCTGGATAGTGCGCGATGGTATTATCCGGACCGTTTGAAAGGATCTAAGAGGAAGGGGCGTTGAGACGCTGCTCCAGCCGTGCGATGGCATTTTCAGTCACTTCTAAGCCAGCTTTGAGGACCGCCTCTTTATACTCGCGTACCAGCAGTTGATATTCAAGCAGGTGTGGGCGGCGAACGGGGCGTGAACCATACTCGCGACGCGCCCAATCCATATGTGCCAGCTGCTTGAGCAGGCTTTCGCGATGGCTGCGTAGATGGACCAGGGCCACCTCATCGCTGGTTTCGCCGCAAAAGAAGAGTTTAGCCAGGAATTCATCCTTGGTGAAGCGCTCGGGCACATCTTCCTGCAGCCAGCGTGACAATTCCTCCTCACCGGCTCGTGTCAGACGATAAACTTTACGGTTAGGTCGACTGGTCTGAACGATGATCTCGGCGTCGATCAGGCCGGCTTTGTGCAGATTTTTCAGCGTCGTGTAGATCTGGCTATTGCCTGCATTCCAATAGCTGGCGATGGCACGCTCAAATGTTTGCTTGATGTCGTAGCCGCTCATGGGACGCGCCCATAACAGACCCAGCATGATGTAGCGCAATGTGTTGCGCCCAGACCCCTCGCTTGTCTCATTTCCCTCGGTAAGTGTTTCTAGTTGTTCACGCATGGAATATTTCTCTCATAAGATAAGCTCAAATATATTGCTGTGCATTATAGCACCTTCTCATCACATAGTCATGCTGAAGAGTGGGGGTGGTTGATATGCGCGGTGCGCCGCGCGTATCAACCACCTTGACTGGTGGGGTTTTTGGGGCAGGTGCGCGCCCCCGCACGGGCGGTCGCTGCGCGGCCGCACTGATTTTTTTATGGTGGCGATGATGCAAAACATGGCGCTCAACGCGCCATGTTTTGCATCATCGCCACCATAAAATTGAGGGGGTAGAGCTTGTGATTGAGGGGGCGTGGTATTGTAAGTGGATAGGGGGATGAGTCCTAAGTAGAGGTAAAGCTGTTGTATATATAGAGGGTTGGCTGACAGAGTGTCAGGCTTGTAGAGAGGTATTCTTTCCGTATGCGTTCTCAGAGTTGGGCAATTCATACAGGCTTCCATTTGTTGGTGCATCAGGGGCACATCGCGCCCCCCGATGCACCAATACAAACCAGCGCGGCCGCGCAGAGGTAGGCCTGAGCTTGCGCATCTCTGGCGCTTACGAGTCCATTGTGTATTGGTGCACCGGGGCCGCGTCTGCGCCCTCAATGCACCAACAAAAAACCAGCGTGGCCGCGCAGAGGTAGGCCTGATCTTGCGCACTTATGACGATTACGAGTTCATTGTGTATTGGTGCAACAGGGGCGCGGCGCGCCCTCAATGCACCAATACAAAAAACCAGCGCGGCCGCGCAGCGGACGCGCGTGTGGGAGTTATCGCGTCTCCCTACGATGACGGAAGTCAGACACCTCTGAGAGGGCCTTCGAGAGAATATAAAGGGGAATGTAGTCACTATGGCTGAAGCAGAACAGACTGTTGTCGTTGGAGTTTTCGAGGATCGGAAAGCTGTTATTCAGGCGATGGATGCTTTGATTAAGGCTGGTTTTAAAGAGGACCAGCTGGGTTTTGTGGCGCGTACATCCGAGGAGCATGTAGACCAGGCAAAACACCATGTTCAGCATGGACATGGTCCGAAGGCCATCGCACGTGGCATTATTGGTGGTATTCTTGGGGCCGCCGATATCTTGCTGGTCCCATTTATTGGTCCAGCGGATGCTACCAATGTGTTAGCGACGGCGCTACCTGTCACGGAAGAGGCCATTGATAAACTGCCCTATCCGGGTTCAAAGAATGATAAGGTAGCTGTAGAGCGGCCCGATGATGTCTTCCGTACTGATACGCCTGTTAGTGAGTCCCAGAGCGACGTTGTAGCGCCTGCGCAGCAGGAAGCTACGGTGGAGGAACAGGAGAGGGAACAAGAACATGAGCAGGCCGAACAGCGTAAGAGCATTGTGGCCGGTGGCGTGGTAGGAGGAGCCCTGGGAGCGGCGGCGGCAGCTCTGTTTTTGCCGGGTATCGGTCCGATCGTGGCTGGAGGTATCGTGGCGGCCGCACTGGGCGGTGGCGCCATTGGTAGCGTCGCTGGTAGCTTTCTGGGTACCCTGACGGACATGGGGATTCCACAGGAGCACGCCAGGCAGTACGCTCAGGATGTCAAAGAGGGGCGTACCATTTTGACGATGAAAGATGGAGCACGGGCCGGTGAGGCCAGCGAGATCCTACGCCAGCAGGGTGCGCAGAACATTCAGATTCACTAGTAGTTAAAGTCTGATGTTTATACACCTGGCTCAAAAATGATATGCACCCAATGCCAGCAAGCGCCTGTGCAGGCACTTGCTGGCATTGGGTGCATATAAAATTAAAATTCAAGTTGATTAGGGAAGGTTATATGGCTGTCCCTGGCGAATACGGGGTTGGCGGCGCATAAAGAAGTAGATGATGGCGCCTACCAGATGTGTAAAGAGGATAACCAGCACCCAGATGATCTTGTCGTTGCTGTCAGGTCGCTCATATTTTATGCAGTCAATAATCATCCAGATCCAGAAAACGGAGCCTAGCAGGACTACTATGCCGATCGAGCAATAGATGGCCAGGATAATGAACATTGCAATCGAACCCATAAAACTTCAAATCCTTTTGTAATTCATATGTGCGTGCTTGCTTGTGGATCAAACCCTTGTGCTTATAAAGACGCCTTACAGGAGAAAATATCCAATACAATCTCCCCCCACAAGTCCCATTGATTTGCCCGTCCTGATACAAAATGATATCATTGTCACGAAAGTAACCTCCAATTAGCGCGGGGAGGAATGAACGACGAACGCATTAACTTTTTCGCCTTTATTTAACGTGATAAGCTATGGCGGCCTGTTGTGTTGTGTGCTGGCTATTATGTTCAGTGCAGGCTATAGATTTATGTGCCATCGAGGTACCAATTATCAGTTCACCATCGCCGTTGCCGCGTGTTTGTGTTCCGCCTCATTATTGCTGCCTGTTTTTATCTGGTATCATTTCCGTTTTAATGGCTCTCATATCCATTTAAATGTAGTGGAGAGCTGGGGAATTATCGTCTATGCATCGATTTGTGGCTGGATCAATCCCATTGTCGCGGCTGTGCTGCACTGGTTCTTTTCACGTGCACTGCGGTCAGATGCAATCGCTTCAGGTTCCGTGGTTCAGTCAGGGTCGGTGAGGGCCGTAACCAGCGTACCGGCGGGGTTACCCCGTTACCAGAAAGGGGTAGAGTCGCCCTTTGTCTTTCGTCAAGATGTCGCGTGGGGCTGGCTTGAATATAGAAACGGCAACTTCCAGGGGCAGAGGCTGGCCTTGAAGCGTATGGTCGCCTCTCTGGGACGTGAAGATGACTGTGACATCTGGCTCGACGACGAGATGGCTTCACGCCACCATGCCGAGCTGGCCTGGCATGATGGTCAGGCCTATTTAACCGATTGTGGTAGCCTGAATGGCATTTTGCTCAATGGTCAGCGTGTTCAAGGCAGTGTCCCCCTTTCCTCACAGGACCAGATAGAGATTGGTCATCAGCAATTTAATTTCATCGTCGCCGAACAGAAAGAGTTACAGGCCGACCAGTATGATCCTCTAGTAAATCATACCTGGCGTTCCACTTTTGATTTGCAGGCCGATGGAGATACCAGCAGCCCGCTCCCGGCTGCCGTCGTCGCCAGCCAGAAGGCTATCCTTCAGGATGGGACTGATACCTTTTCCTCGCCCCATCTCGTTGCTGATGGTGGCTACTTGCTGATCAAAGATGGTGAACGCATGGGACAACGCCTCTCGCTAGATGGGAAAGAGATAACCATCGGGCGCGGCCTGGAATGTATGATCATGTTGAACGATGTATCGGTAGCGCAGGTACACGCACAGATCTACGAACAGGCGGGGGAGTTCTACCTGCGCGACAGTGCCGGACGCAACGACACCTTTGTCAATGAAGAGGTTATCAGCGAGGCCCGTAAGCTTAATGTGGGAGACACCATCAAGGTTGGCACGATCAGCATGGAATTTGGGAGGGCGGCACGCCTGCGCAACACAACCATGCCGCCGATTCCAGTGGCCAGGTCAACCAACGGGGGATTCGCGCCTTTGCGCCTGCCCAGCCGTACGAAACATCAATAGAGATTGTAGATGCTACCATTCCACATCTATATTTGTCAGCGGATGCAGAGCCAGAATTGGCCGACCATGACCGGGATAGAGATAGTGCACCTGTAAGCTGCGCAGGACGCGCAGCGTCTCATGCAGTTGACGACGATTGGCGCTACCACGCAATAACGGGGCTCCTCCTTGAATAGTAATCACCGTATCTCCACACAGGAGTTCCTGGCTAAAAGGATTATACAGGCAAAGGCTATCAGGAGTATGGCCCGGGCTAGAAATAACGCGCCACTCAGGATGTCCGGGGAGCCCCTCCACATCTTCCAACCAGATATCCACCAGCTTATATTGCCGTTCATACACAGGGGGGAAAAGATCTACATGTTGTAGAGGCCCGGTTAAAATGTGTTCAGCCAGGTGAGCAATCGACGAGCTATGCAACTCACCACGCTGCTGCATTATCAGATTACGTGCCACTGCCGAAGCCGCAACGGGCGCGTCACAGATGCTACGCAGCATCTCCACCCCCGACGTATGATCTGGATGAAGATGGGTCAGTACAATGAGATCGATCTGCTGGAGCGGGCGATGCAAAAAATGCTGCAGGTAGGACTGCAACTGCCGCACGTTAAGCTCAGTACCGGGATCCACCACCACCATCCGTTCTTCATTGATCAGGTAGGTATTGGCCATCGAAAAACGATCAGTAATAGTATGGACTCGGCGTGCGTGCAGCATACGTTCTCTGTCTGATGAATAGTCAGTGTAGTCAGAGTTCAAGGTATTCCTCCGGCACCCACAATTAGAAATATAATTATATCCTAGCATTGCGGTCAAGGATATACTGCATTTTTTTACTGAAATATGTTACAATGAAAAAAGTGGTTAGGGAAAAATCCCGTTTGGTCTGTAAATCCGGCCCCCGGCTCCCGTTCCGTCTTCCGGTCGCATAGGAATCACAACCTGACAACCACCAGGAGAGATGTATGTTGTATTTCTATGTATGGAAGAAAACACACACTCCTGTAATATATACCGCTGCGCTATAGTATACGTTGTATAAGATGGAACGTGTGTAATCAAGAAGGGGATGTACTACCCATGATGTTTAACGAGGGCTATCGGGATCGTGTACTTGTTTGCCGTGATTGTGGGAATGAATTTACGTTTACTGCCGGTGAACAAGAATTTTATGCTAGCAAAGGTTTGGTCAATTCTCCATCCCGTTGCCCATCTTGCCGCGCAGCACGCCGAGGTGGTCAGCAATCCAGTGCTCCACGCGCCCCACGTGAGCAGCACGAAGCCGTATGTGCCGCCTGTGGGCGCACCACGACCGTACCCTTTATTCCGCGCGAAGATCGACCAGTATATTGTAGTGATTGTTTCCAGTCTCAGCGCGCCTCCCAGCCCCGCCGAGATAACTACCGCAGCTATAGCAGCAGCAGCTACAGCGGTGACCGCGACCGCCGTGACCGTCGTGATCGCTGGTAATTGAATATCTCCCCACTTACTATATTTGTAATCGAAACCGGGTTCCGACTGGTACCCGGTTTCCTTGTGTAGAAGCCGAGGCGCGCCCAGCACCTATGAGAGGGAGATGGAAGCCGAGGCGAGCTCGGCACCTATGGGGGAGGATGTGGGGGACGGCTTACTTTTGGGCGTGGTTTTGTTTTCATTTACGCACGATATGGTATACTAAGTGGGAATTTACCGGCTCATATCATCCTCACTACTGGAGGTTCTATATTTGATGACACGCACCGATGCTGGCCAGTGGCCACATTACTCATTTGTCATACCGCATATTTTTACGCAAGCTAAAGTGCGACTGGTGGGTCTCGGTACTTATGTCCCCAAAGGCGTGATTACCAATGACTTTTTTGCCTATATTTCAACACGCCTTGGAAGTCCCCGCCGGGCGGAAGACCTGGAGCGCGTGACGGGCCTGGAGACCCGGCATGTACGTGCCAGCACACTGGCATTGTGCCGTGAAATGGCTGGCGCGGACGCACCTGGTTTGATTGAGGACGAAACCGCCCCACAGGAAGAGTCGATGGTGGACATGGCGGTAAAGGCGGCCGAACGGGCGCTGGCCAGCGCTGGTCTCAAGGCCAGTGATATTGACACGGTTGTTGGTATCTCATCCTCTGACAACGATGCTTTTCCGACTATCGCGGGCATGGTCACCCACCGCCTGGGTCTGGGTCCTTTACGCTCAACCATGCTCAAAGGTGCCTGCGCCTGTCAGACAGAAGGCTTTCAGGTCGTGTCTGAAATCCTGGCCGCCAGCACAGCTAAACGCGTCCTGATGGTAGCGTCCGAGGCTCTTTTACCCAACATCATGCATATATTAGACTGGAAAACCAGTTCTCTCTTTGGTGAAGGGGCGGCCGCCTTTATTATCGAGCGCAGCGACGAAGATACCTATGTCATTAATGGCTCCGATGCCCGGCAAGGACCGGCTCTGCTCTACCAGACACCGCTGCGTAAGGATGCCGTCGCGATGGCCGAGGTGGATATGAAGATTCGCCAGCTCTACAACGAGGGCCGGGGTGATGAGCTCAACCAGATCCTCGCGCAGTACATGGTCGGCTATACCAAGATGAACGGCAAAGAGGTATATCGCGAGGCGCCCCGAGCCATGGCCGAATGTGTCGATGCCCTATGCCGTCACGCCAATCTTAAGCCGGAAGATCTGGCGTATATCATCCCGCACCAGGCGAACTCGCGCATCACAAACCGCATGGGTGAACTGCTCATTCGTGAGTTTGGATGGCCCGAGGTGACGATGGGCAAGCTGGTCGACAACTTCCGCTATTACGGCAACCTCTCAAACGCCAGTATCGCCCTGGCCATGGTCGAACTGCTACGACAGGGAAAACTGAGCGACGGTCAATGGTTGGCCTTACCTGCGGTTGGTGGTGGACTGAACTACGGGTGCTGGCTGCTGCGTTTCCATGGCCTGAAAAATCCCCAGGCAACGCTCGAATAGCATACATTTGCTGCAGAAAAGGGTTCGGGATTGGCGTCGTGCTGTATCCCGGACCCTTTTTATGTACTGTCTATACCAGGCTACGTTCATAGGTATAGAATATAGCGTGTTCGGCCTCATACTCGACACCATCGAAGGCATCATGGATTAGCAGGGTTTCGGGTGCATATACGCGCACCTGTTCTAGCTGTAGTTCCGAGAGGCGGCGGCGCAGATCATAGGCGATAAAGCTGATGGCCTCAATAGTTGTGCCGTCCAGATAACCCACCGAGAGGCGTTGCTGCTGATATTCTTGCCGGGGCTCCGCGATCGCCAGCCCGTCCAGGCGCTCCCAGCGCTGCAGAAGATAGATCTGCTGCTTATCGATCTTCTCATCAAGGAGCTCGGCCGTAATTGGAAGCGCCTGAAACTTTACATAATAAAGGCCACCCACCAGGGGAAAGATGTTAGAAGCATTCAAATAATCAATGATCATATCCAGATCTTCTGGCGTAGCCAGCCGGATTGGCTGTTGAGGGGCGCGAGGGAGCGTGGTAAAGGGATGGGCTGTATAGAGAGAAAAATCGCCCACCCGGCGCATGTGCATGCTTTCCGACAGCTCAATTGAGGCTATGTTACGCGAATCGGTCGCCAGGCGGATGGTCGTGGCGTTCCGGCGCATCGCCTCAACCATCGCGGCCTCGTTCAAAGCTCGTGCCAGGCCCTGGCGGCGATAATCCGGATGAACTCGTAAGCCCTCTAACCACGATTCTGTCTCGGTAAGCATCTGTATATGCACCGCCCCGACTGGCTGTCCATCCACCGTCGCCACCAGTAGTTGTCCTGATGGATTATCCATCCATTCATCCCAGATCTGCTCGATGTAATCTCCCCAATCCCATGTATTGGCACAAAATGCCAGCACAGGTTCGCGATCACCAGCCTGCGCCGGTCGAATTTCTATCTGTGACATTAAAGCTCCCCAATGATTTATCGATGTCGTGCGACACATCGTTATAATATTTTATATACCCTTTGTATGATAGCACTCCTGACGGTGAGTTTTGAAGATAGCGATGGATGATAAATTGCCTGTCGATTCAGAAACCATTCGGTTGAGTCTTGCGTAATCAAAGTATCCAGAATGATTATATTCCTTAAGGAATAGATACGCATGTATTATATAAATGGCGAGGTGGAAGACATGAAGCAGGAGAAGCCCGTTAACGAGCAGTTGCAAGAGAATATGCAAGAGACGGTGGAAAAGGTTCAGCAAGAAGTGACCGAGAGCCGTTCGCCGTGGTACATGGTGTCGCGGCGGGCTCAATTTCTGATCGTAGCCTATCTGATTATTTTTGCCGCTTTTTCATTACTGGCCTGGTTTGTGCATGTTCATCCTATTCTGTCTGTAGACGTGACGATTACAAAGGAGTTTCAGGAAAACAAAAATCCTATTCTGAATGGATTGATGATCGCGGTAAGTTTTCTGGGCAACCAGCCGATACTTTTCTTTGCCCTCATTATATTGACCGCGCTGGCTTTCTGGGTAGTGCGCTTACGTCTGGAAGCCCTCTTTGTGGTTGGTCTCTCGATAGTTTCTACAGTTCTGAATCTGCTGCTCAAATATATTGTCAGTCGGCCGCGTCCAACCGCTAACCTGGTAGATGTTTTCCAACGGGCGACCGGGCAGAGCTTTCCCAGCGGTCACGTCATGTCATATGTAGCCTTTTGGGGATTAATCTTCTCGCTGGGGTTAATTTTGTTTAGAAGGGATCGCTGGTGGAACTATGTTCTGCTAATTGTGCCCGCCTTCTTTGTCGTTATGGTTGGTCCCTCACGCATCTACCTGGGAGACCACTGGGCCAGTGATGTACTGGGTGGCTACATGTTTGGTGGACTGTTGCTAGGATTGGCGCTCTGGCTTTACATGTTTTTGAAGAGCCGTGGCATACTAACTCCACTGCTGAACAATCCAAAGGAGCATCTGTTCGGGTCCCGTTCCTCCTCTCACAACGCTCATCGCTCCGCGAGTTCATAAGCGTAAATAGCATACAAGCCTTGTCAAAGATGAAATAAAGCCGCGACCCCGTCAATTTTAAGACGGGGTCGCGGCTTTATCTGACATATAGTGTGGCAATTAAAGATTGGTAGCGGGCGTATCTTCAGATTTATCCTGCGCCTGCTCCTCATCTTTCTCGCCTGCCTGCTGGTTATCTGATGTATGGATGTTGTGCGCGGTTGGATGGCGGGGAGAGGTATCAGCGTGATCGTCGGAATCCTCCTGATTGGGCTCTTCCAGCGATGGCTGGGTATGCTTTTCCACTACCGTAGGCTTATTTTTGGCCTCTTCCTCGATTGCTTGCGCTACCTCCTCGCGTATCAGAGGAGGTGGCCAGGAATGCTCATCTTTTGTCTCGACGGGCATGCTCCCCTCACCGGATTGAATGGTAACATCTTCAGCTGATGGGTTGGTGGTAGACTCGGTTGTGTCGGAAAGCTCATTTCCTCCTTCAACCGGTTCCAGGGAAGAGAGATGAAACGCCTCAACATCTGTATCGTTATGATATGAGTCGCCGGAATCGATCGCCTGGATGTTATCTGCAGATGGAGCAAACTGCTCTACATTCCCGGCCTCAGCGCCCTTAGATAGCTTGTTTGCTTTGTTCTTGTTATTAGTCTTATTATTTTTGTCGGCCTTATCGTTTTTGCCTGCTTTATCAGGTGTGGAGGGCATCGACATCTGGAGGTGAGATAACTTACCCTCAAGGTCATGGAGACGCTCGTTGCGCGTTTTTAAATCATCCTGGGACTTATGAATTTTCTTCTCAACTTTTCGCACATCTTTTTTCGCCTGCTCCACTTTGAGCATCAATTTTGCCTCTTTTTTAGCTAGCTTCTTGCGTTGCTTCAGGGTATCATTCTGTGAGGTTGCTGGTGCATCGGGAATTTGTGTCTTTGCCATGGTCTTATCCTTCTCTAGCTACAATGCCTGAACTGCAATAGAAGATATGCTCTATGCGTTGTATTGGGCACGAACACAAGCTCGTTCTCGCTTCACTCTTATCCTTAAGCGTAGGACTTTTGATACGTTTATGGGTAGGAGCTTGAGAGACCCTGGATTTATCGGTTCATGAGGTGAAATTATATTTTATAAGTATACAACATTGCCTGCTAAAAATGAGGTATGCTTTTGTGATAGACTCAGAAAAGCTTTAGAAGGAGGAACGCAAGTTTCAGATATGGATGTTAATGATACGACGGATTATCAACGTTGTTTTGCCTGTGGACAGAATAATCCTTCCGGTCTGCATATGACATTTCACATTGAGAACGATACTGTGGTCTCTGATTTCCGACCTCGTGAGGAGCACCAGGGTTTTCCGGGTGTGATCCATGGTGGGATTATCGCCACCGTTCTGGACGAGGCATTAAATCGCGCTTCTGTGCTGGCTGAAAAGCCAACCTGGACTATGACGGGACGCTTAGATGTGCGCTACCGGCGCTACGTCCCTTACGGTCCCTTACTGCGTGTGAGAGCTTCTTTAAGCTCGCAGCGCGGCCGCATGGTGCAGGCCAATGGAAAGCTTACCCTGGCGGACAATGAGAGCATGGTGCTGGCGGAAGCGCAGGGGACATTCATGGCCCTGACGCCAGAGATGCTGGATACCGTCATGCAGGACTATCCAGGCATGCGTGCTTTTTTTGAGGGTGGGCAAGGGTAAGTCGCGGAACACCGCATAGGTTCGCACAAGAAACGAGAGCCCCCGTCCTGCTAGAACAGGGGCTCTCGTTTCTCAATGAAACTATTTACTGGATCTCTGGTGGAACCACCGGTTCGCTGGGAGGAAGTGGGGGAGCAAGGGCCGTTACAGCCTGCTGTCCTACCTGGTATTGAGACTGCGCAATCGGGGCGCCTGTCTCTTCCATAATAGCGTGCAGTTGTTTCACATCGATGGTCTCATAGCGGCGTAGATCCTGAGCGATACGATCCAGGGTCGCACGATACGTTGTCAGCAGATTGACCGCCTCCTCGTAGGAGGTGCGTACGATGCGATCTACTTCCTCATCGATGACCTGTGCTGTCTCTTCGCTATAATCGGTTGGCGCGCCGGTATCGCCGCCGCCCGAGAACGGATTTTCACGTTCGCTAAATGAGACCGTGCCCAGGCGTTCGCTCATGCCCCAGCGTGTCACCATCTGACGCGCGATCTGCGTCACCCGCTGCAGGTCATTCTCCGCGCCGGTAGTGACCCGATTAAAGATCACCTTCTCGGCGGCGCGGCCACCCAGGGCGGTCACGATGCGCGCCAGCAGATACTCCTTCGAGTAGTTGTAGCGATCGTCCAGAGGCGTATACATGGTCACACCCAGAGCCTGTCCACGCGGCACAATTGTCACCTTGGTCACGGGATCGGTCCCCTCAAGCAGGAGGCCGGTCAGGGCATGTCCACCTTCGTGATAGGCGGTGACATTTAGATCCTCATCACTGAGCACCAGAGGACGCTCGGCTCCCAACAGGATCTTATCCAAAGCCTCATCGAAGCAGCGCTGATCCACGTTGTCGCGGTTGCGGCGAGCAGCCAGCAGGGCCGCCTCATTCACGAGGTTGGCCAGGTCGGCACCAACCATACCGGTGGTAGAGCGAGCCACCGTGACCAGATTGACATCGCTGGCCAGAGGAACTTTGCGGCTATGGATTTTCAAGATCGCCAGGCGACCATTCCAGTCAGGGCGATCGACGGTCACGCGGCGATCGAAACGACCGGGACGCAGCAGCGCCTGGTCCAGACCATCCGGCCGGTTTGTGGCGGCGATGACTACCACAGCCTGACGGGCATCGAAGCCATCCATCTCCACCAGCAGCTGGTTCAGGGTCTGCTCACGTTCATCATTGGTATTGATGCTGGAGCCACGCTGACGACCGACGGCATCGATCTCATCAATAAAGATGATGCTGGGGGAAGCCTTCTTGGCCTGCTCGAACAGGTCACGCACGCGACTGGCGCCAACACCGACCAGCACCTCGACGAACTCGGAGCCTGACATCGAGAAGAACGGCACACCGGCCTCACCGGCCACGGCACGCGCCAGCAGGGTTTTACCGGTTCCGGGAGGGCCCACCAGCAGCACGCCTCGCGGGATCTTACCACCCAGGCGCTGGAACTTCTGGGGCGTCTTCAGGAACTCAACCACTTCCTGCAATTCATATTTAGACTCATCGACACCGGCGACATCCGCGAAGGTCGTACTCGGGCGATCTTCCAGAATCACTTTCGCGCGGCTCTTACCGAAGCTAAAGATGCCTTGCTGGCCCTGCGACGATCGGCGCGTAAAGAAGAAGAAAAGCGCGATCAAGCCGACCCACGGCAAGATATTGATCGCCAGACTGAGCCAGATCGAATTATCCTGTGGAGGCTGATACTTAAAAGTCACATTATGGTTATAGAGCAACTGCGACAACTGCGGATCGCCGTTGGGCAGCTGGTAGGTATGAAACTGCTTATTATCCTTTACCGGCTGCTGAAACGTACCAACGATATCGGACGACCCAATAATAGTCACATCCTTGACATTGTTGGCTTGAATTTGATTAATGAAATCGGTGTACGACAACTCTTGGCGTTGTGTGTTGCCACCGGTTCCAAAGTTATTGCTGAAGATACTATATATGTACAAGGCAAGCATAATACCAACAAGGGCGAGCAGCCACTTATTGAGATTATTCGATGGTCGTTGCTGAGGCGTTTGCCCGTTCGGTCGACCTGTAGGGCCAGGACGCGTTTGCTGTTGCCTATCGTTGCCGTTTTGTAGCCAGTACACATTCTCCGGCGGTTTTTCCATTGCAAATTACCTGCTTTCTTGGCCCTTGACATGCAATACCACTGTAGTTTGTATGCATAAGGAGAATACTATAGGCCTTTTTTGGTAACACCCCATATTATATCTCACTGCTAGCAGAAATGCATCACTTAGCATTGTTTTGCATTCAGCCGCCGCCATGGACGACGGTGGATGAATGAGAGAGGGTGGCGCAGGCAGATGATTTTCCCGCATCTTCGACACACACCCCGGCAGGGGGACTTATGTCCCTTTCAAGTATAGGGTTTTCCAGGGCCTTGCCCCTTGAACCCTCTTGTGCCGCCTGACGGCGGCGCAAGGAGAGGGAAAATCAAGGGGCACCCCTGAAACCCCGCCATGGGCTGCCGCCTCTGGACCCCGCTCCAAAAAAACTATACCAGTAAGGACTTATATCCCCCTGTCTGCTATAAGGTTCGGGCTATAAGTGATGGTTTTGTGTATAAGACGCACCAGGGTCGTATTTCCGATACATATTCACTGGTGATTATGATTACTCGACTGTAATACGCTGGATATGGCGATGTGTTGCAGGTAAGCCGGGGCAAGCCTGGCACCTATGGAGGAACATGGGCGCCCAGGAGAGGAAAAGCCGGAGTGAGCCCGGCACTTACGTGAGGGGATTTTTAAATCTGGTTGGTCGGGTGATAATATTGGGTAATGGTTTATATGTTGCGATAGCTTATTAAAGCAATGGGTTGAAAGGATAGGAATAAGGTTCATGCAGGGAATTTCGGATGTGGCATTAATCGATGCATTGACTGAACGTTTACGGGCCAGTTGCCGTGGATATACAAAGCTGTGGCTTGAGTTATTGCGTTTGTTGGGCCAGGGGAGCGCGGTTGAGCCGGGTAGGCTGGCTGAGGTAATGGGTATGACTGAGGAAGCGTTGCTTGAGCAGCTTAAGGAGTTGCCGAAAATTGAGTACAATGCTAGTGGCCAGGTGGTGGCGGCAGGAATATCCTTGTTGCCAACCAAACATCATTTTCTGGTACAGGGACACGAGCTCTTTACCTGGTGCGCCTTTGATAGCCTGGCCTACCCGGTTATTTTGCAGCAGCCAGTACAGGTTGCTTCGAGCTGTCCTATCACCAACGAGATAATCAGGTTGCGCGTGACGCCCGATGGCCTGAAAGATGTTGAGCCCGAGGGCGCCTATATCGCGATCGCATTGCCTTCGGCCAATGAGATGTGCAGTGATATTCGGACCAGTTTTTGTAATCAGACGCACTTCTTCACGTCCGAGCAGGCGGCGCGGCAGTGGGTTCAGACGCATACCAACGCGGTGCCGTTGCCAGTGGGAGAAGCCTATCAGATCGTGCGCCAGGTGGCCTGGCAGGTCTATTTTGCTCAGGCCATCTAGCGGGCAAGCCCGGCATCTATGGGAACGTGGGCAACCAGGAGCAGGCGATCTGGTGCGAGCCGGACGCCTGCGGTGCGATCGTTTATCCTATAGGCCAGAGCTTGCCGAACCATGATCCGACGATGTGCTCGACGTGATCGGGTTGGCGGGCTGGCAGCGTATCTCCACGAATGCGCGCTATCTGGGCCATCGTTTCGCGCCAGACGGCACCGCGCAGAGCCAGGGATGGCCGGGAGCGCATCAGGGCCACCTGCAGCAGCTTATCCAATGGTGAATAGAGCCACGGGCGCAGCAGGCGATAGAACTGATAGGATGCCTCCTGGCGTCCCAACTGCAGCCAGGCTGTTATCCAGCCGATGATCTCGGTTGGCGTCAGCGTCTTGAGGGCCAGGGCGTAGATACGGGGATAATAGCCGGGTGTATTCAGCACGATACGTGTGTAGTCCAGCCAGCTCACGCGGTCCTTAAAAAAGTCGTTGGTCACGCGGGGACCCAGCTGCTGCAGCACGTGGCAAAAAACGTTCAACGTCTCATTGACCTGCCACGCAGGTTCGACCTGCTCGGGTTTGGCGATCATAAATTTGCTGAAGGCACGGGCGACGGCCGGAACCGCTTCGGAGGCGCGAATCTGATTTAATTCTGCGGCACTCAGGCAATTGGTGCGCAGCGCCTGCGCCAGCAGTGTAGTGATCCGCTGCAGATTGCGTACATAGGAGCCGAAGCCACAGAACGTCAAAGGAGACTGGAAGGCGGCCGCGTCTCCCAGCGAGAGGACGCGATCATAGGCCAGCACTTTGGCCTCTGGCTGCCAGGGCAGAGTAATGTTATAGCCAGCCGGAATAAAACCATAGACTGGTTTCAGAATTTCAACCGAACTGGTATCCTTATAGTCCGGAAGCAGGGCAAAAAAGTCATCAAAAAGCTCAAGCAGGTCGACGTGGCTGCCCGACTCGGCATAATAGAACAGGTAGATGGCCACCTGGTCGTCTTTCCCTGGAAACGCCTCCCAGATCAACTGGCGGCTCCGGCGGCTATCTTCCGTTGAGACCAGCACCTCGCCACTGGCAGGATCGATCTCGTCCGCGGCGTTTCCCTGCTTATAGCCGCGCGCCACCGTGCCCACTGTAGGGCAGACCAGAGAGTAGGGACGGCCACAATTGAGCTGGCAGGCGATGGGAGAGGTCGAGCCCATACCATCGATCAGCAGGCGCGCCTGATAGCTGTCCGAGTTTCCCAGCTGATCGCTGACATCGACCGTTACATTGTGGTCCGGTTGCACGGCGCAGCGCACGAAGGTTGTATTGTGCAGGATCAGGTTAGGTGCTCCGTCGCGAGGCCGATGCTCCTGGATCTTGCGTACGCAGAGGGCGGTCAGCTTCTCCGCGTCGATGGCCACATTCAGCACATCCTTTAGATGCAGTTCGGCCGGGGCGACCCGAATATTGCCGGAATGGAAGCGGACCACGCCATCCTCGTACTCGCGTTGGATCACCGACTCCAGTTCATCTGTAGTCAGCAGGCCACAATCAAGCAACTCCTGCAGCTCATCCCGCGAGATATTCCATTCGCGGTGTACCGCGCCGACCGTAAAGCGATCAAAGACCAGGACACGAAAGCCGTAGCGGCGCGTCATCACGGCGGCATGCAATAGATTCAGGCCACCGCCAGCATAGATGATATCAAAGGTATGGCCGGGCGCCACGAGGGGCCTCTTCTCGCTTACCACGACCTCTGTATAGCTGCGACGCGCTCCCGATAGCAGCATATGTTGCCAGCTCGCGTTCAGATCCTGCAGACGCTTCAGATGCAACTCGCCCTGCGGAATGCTGGCGAAGGCGCGGGCGAGATGCGGATAATGATCGGCTAGCTGCTCGATAGATGTTTGCATACGTTACTTTTCTTCGTTATTTTTTTCTAAAAATCGTCGAACGGTGGTTACAAAGTCCTGATGCCGATCGCGGCGAATACTATGTCCGGCGCCTGCGATATTGATCAGCCTGCCTGCGGGCCATGTCTCAAGGGCCTGACGGGCAACTCCGGGTGTCACGATAGCCCCGCGCACTGGATCGCCGGTAATTAGCAGTCCCGGCCGTGGTAATGCGGGGACGATGGCCTTCCATTCGCTGCTGACCTGGTACAGGCCCTGGTTAAATACCTCGACCTGAAACTGGCCCTGTGCCTCGGCCCACGTATTTACATCATCTGGCAGCCAGTATGGATTAAAATCGGCCGCATCCTCGATGCGCTCGGACAGTGGCTGCTTCTGCAACTCGCGCATGTTGGTTGCCCACTGCTCCAAGCCACTTTCCTCCTCACCAGACAGCGGCTCGGTCTCGAAGCCGCGCCATGGCGGGTCCTCAAGCAGCACCGAGCGTACCAGTTCTGGATATCTTCTGGTGACGTGGGCAGCCGTATGGGCACCCATCGAATGGCCAAGCAGGGTTACCGGTTGCAATTGCAGGGTCTGGATAATGGTCGCCACATCAGACACCAGCAGTTCGGTCGTAAAACCGTTGGCAGCCGCTCCTGAGAGACCGTGTCCCCGGGCATCGGGCATCACCACATCATAATCAGCCTCCAGCTTTTTAGCCACCGCTGTCCAGCACAGGCCCGCATCGGTGAAGCCATGCAGCAGCAGTAACGGGGGCTTGGTAGCGTCTCCCGTGCGATAATAGTGCAACCGCACATCATTTGCCTGAACATGATCCTCAAACCAACGTGACATAGCTACATCTTCTCCTCGTCAAATAGTGGTTCTGTCAGTATACGCTATTTTACCAGAGGATCGTGTTAGTGATCGTTATCAGTCGTGTCCGGTTTTTCACCCAGAGTAATAAACACCTGCCAGCGACGGCTATGCACGCGCTGTGAACGGCGCCGCAAACCAGACTGCTCTAATGGAATGAGTCCTCCAAATGGCATACCGGGTAACTCTTCGGTCGTGAATGCCTCATCGTCCATGATAGTTGTGGTTGTGCCTGACTGTTTCGGACCGTGCCTGGTACCCGAAAGTGAACGCGGGCCATATACCAGCAGGTGGATAAGGAGTAGCAAAGGTTGCAGGTAGCCAACGGGTTGCAGGTGCGCGCCCTCAATGATGATCAGGCGGCCGCCCGGACGCAAGACACGCTCAACTTCCGCAATGGTATCGGGATCATAGATATATTCAGACGGAAACGTGCTCACTACCGTATCAAAGCTATTGGCCGAGAAGGGCAGATGTTGTGCCGAGCCCTGAATCACCCAGGAGGCGGGACCGGCATGGCGCCGCTGCAGCGTCGCGCGCGCCGCCGCCACCATCTCCGGCGAATGTTCAACCGCCCGGCACATATAGCCGGCCTCCAGTAGATCGGCCAGCAGATCGCCCAATCCACAGCCCAGTTCCAGAATATCGCGTCCATGGATGCGCGAGAGGACCAGTTTTTGCCAGGTGCGCCACTGGCCTGCGAACGGAACCGTACTGGCGAAGCGATAGAGATAGCGATTTTTATACAACGTCTCAAAAAGCAATTTACGCAGATTGGGTGTCATAAGCTCTGGCCTCGGATGGTATGGTAAATATGGACAATAACTCACTCAATGGGAGCGTGTTTGACTCCCGTCATCGTTGGGCGACGTGATAGCTCCCGCACTCGCGTCCGCTACGCGGCCGCACAGTTTTTTTATATGAGTGCATCGCGTGCGCATCCGCGCACGCGATGCACTCATATAAAACTGACACGTGTGAGCACCGGAGGTGCGAGACCTCATGGAGGATCAAACACTGTCTGAAATAAGTGCGGATGAAGTGCGCACAAAAAGGGCCAGGTAGGTTCACCTGTAAAATCTCCCCGAAGGGGAAACAAGTGTAGCTACCTGGCCCTGTTCATAACATGCACCTATATATCTACTATAGAGAGCAATCAATGATGCGTCTGTCTCGGAGAGGCAGGCTTACTCTTCCTTGGTAGAAGAGAGGATATCATCGACCAGCCCATACTCAACCGCCTGCTGCGCGGTCAGATAGTAGTTACGGTCGGAGTCTTGCATGATGCGCTCAGGTGTCTGGCCGGTATGGTGAGAAAGGATATCATACAGGCTACGGCGCAGGCGCAGGATCTCACGAGCGGTGATCTCGATATCGGCCGCCTGACCCTCGGCACCACCGAGAGGCTGGTGAATCAGCATCGTTGAGTTGGGCAGACAGTAGCGCTTCTCTGCCGCGCCACCGGCCAGCAGGACGGCGCCCATACTCATCGCCATACCCATACAAACCGTTGAGACATCCGGGCGTAGCCACTGCATGGTGTCATAGATCGCCAGGCCAGCATAGATGCTACCGCCTGGTGAATTGATATACATATTAATGTCTTTAGTTGCATCTTCGCTCTGCAGGTAGAGCAACTGTCCGACAACACTATTGGCGACCATATCATCGATAGGTGTACCAATGAATACGATACGTTCTTTTAACAAGCGCGAAAAAAGATCCGAGCCATAGGTACCGCGGGGGGTCGTCTCAATAACGTTTGGGATAATGCCCCGTGGCTCCATAAACTCACGAGTTTCTTTGATCCACTTTGGATCGCGCGGATCGTACTTGGTCATGTGCGCTCCTTACTTATCTATAACGGTCATTTCTCTTTTACAATTAGAAATAAGCCGTTGGTAAAAAATGAATGTGCAGAGGAAACCCACAAATGGGGGACGTTTAACGTTATGATAGCACTTACAAGATGCGAGTGCAAGAAATGGTGGGTAAGAGTTAACGCAATCCAATTTTTGAGCCGGAGACGCCTGTCTCCGGCTCAAAAATTGGATCATTGCTATGCTAGAGTTAGCGTCTACGCTCATCCCCATTGAAGGGGCGATGGTCGCGCGCGCGATCCATAACGATCTCTCGGACGAGGTAGGTATCATGCAGGCGGGAACGGATGCGCTCGTCAATGCCCTGCAAGCCCTTGGGATTAGCGGTGATGACCGTTGGCATCGACAGGTTATAGCGGTAGTTGAGGAGCTGGAATAACTTCTCATTGGCCCAGGGCGAGCTCTGCTGCGCACCCAGGTCATCGAGCACCAGCAGTTCTGCCTCGCGCATCTTTGAGAAAAGCTGATCGTAGACCTCGGTAGCTGTGGGAGCGAAGGCGGCCCGTAAATGGTCAAGCAGATCGGGAACCGCCTCAAACAGGACGACCGCGCCACTATCCAGGCTCAGGTTCGCGATGGCGGCCGCCAGGTGTGTTTTACCACAGCCATTAGGCCCGATCAGCAGCAACCAGCCCTGGGGATTGCTCGCGAAACGCGTTGCCGCGTCGTACGCCTCCTGTACCCCTGGTGTATGGAGGCTGAAAGAGCGAAAGCTCTGGTTGCGGAAGGCATCCATATTCGACATATCGCGCAACTGCTGGCGGCGCTTCTCCTTACGCTCGGATTCCTTACACACACAGGGGATGGGCTTGCCGAAATTCGGATGTCCAAAAGGCACATCGGCCCGTAAGAAGCCCGCGCCTCTACATTTTGGGCAGATACTTTTAGCGGGCACTTTATTGTTGACAGCGGCTGGCTCGGTATCCTGTGGTGCTTGCTCCACTTCTGGCCGCACCGGTTTGAGATGGCGCGAAGAGGTAGAGGGACCTGGACGCGATAGCGGGCTACGCTCGCCGCGGGGTACTCCCCGGATCGTATGTGGATTGAGCGGTTGCGTAACGCGTTGCGAGGCGGGCAGTTCCTGTGAGCGAGCCTGCTGATTGGCAATGGCCGACGCCAGGCGGCTATCGTGCAGGTTGGTACGCATGCCGCGCGCGGGCGTCTCTGTATTCAGGCCATGCATAGTATCGGACTGTGAGCGCTGGCGATACGCTGGCGGCTGATAGGTGCTAGGTGCAGGCTCATCATAGGCCTCGATTTCCTCATCCTCATAATCATAGTCGCCGCCCTCTTGTTCCCAATCGCCATAGGTCAGACCGTTTTCTTCCCATTCCTCGACCACGTCGGCGCGTGAATCGGGCACATAGGTATCGGATGAATGCAATGAATGATAATTGCTGGTTGGTCGCGGCTGCAACGGCTGGATGCGCTGCTGGTCCTGGTGCGGCTGTGGATGATAGGGAGAGCCAGCGTCGCTCACATTGCGCCGTGGGTACGACGGCGGATAGATAGGATGATCTGCCCGTGAGATAGGTTCTGTAACGGGGCGTCCATCTGAGCCGCCGTTCTCTTGCTGATAATTCGAATAATGCCGGGCCCGTGAAGGATAATTATGAGAATAAGAAGCGGGCTGAGATGGCGTATTGGAATTGTATCTCTGACCAGAGCGCGACTGAAGCTCCGTATGATTTGTGCGGTCGGTATTAAAGCGGCGCTTCAAATGCCCCTGACCCTGTTGTGGCGTGCGACCCTGTGCTTGTTGCTCGGAAAGAGGTTGACGCCGCCCGGTGCGTTCGAATATTTCATTGAGGCGCTCCATTACTGCCTGCCTTCCGTTTCCCAGCGCCTGAGAATGGCGCGAATATAACTCCATTTACGTTTATTTTGCTCGACAGCCTCACGAAAAGCTGCTTCAATCCAATCCTGAGGATAATGATCGGCTGCGTCTTTTAACTCATCCGCTATCATTGGTGATAATAAGCCAATATTTTGCTCATATAATACAAAAATATTTGGGCGTTCCACCTCAACATGCATCGGGCGAATCGTGTTGTTGTAGCCTACAGAACTAGCATACACCTCCGCACCAACGGCCATCTGGCTAGTTTTCTGTTCAACCTGTTCATCGCGAGTGAGTAGCTGGGCAGAAATCATTTCTCCTCCCTGTAGTTCAGCGACGACCTTGCGGCTGCGAGCGGTATTAAAAAAGTACCAGCCGATCAGAACATCCTCGTTTTCACCGGCCAGGTGTAGATGCACTTTAAGCAATGTATTGCGGGCGACAGCCTGTTCCAGTCCCAGGCGTAAGCGTTCCTCGGCGGGACGTGGATCGCCACGGCGCTTCAAGCTACGCAGCAAAAGACGATCATGAAGCAGATCGCTATCGCTGACGCAGCGAGGATTACCGCGCTGCTTCGCCAGCAGATAGAAGATATGCAGGGTAACTTTCAGTTCCGCGCTATCCTCTATGTCGGGCAATAACTGTGTAAAAAAGGCCTCTGGAATGGGCACAAAAGGATTTTTGCCCGTAGGAAAACCCGTGAATCCGGTAGATTCGGTAAAGGTTGACATTAAAACTCACCCCCAAATTATTCGTCTGCTGGTGGTGAAACTTCCAGATCAGTAAAACGGGTCTGGCTGGGCTGGAAATAAAGGCTGACCTCGCCGACGGGCCCGTTACGGTGTTTAGCTACGATAATATCGGCAATATTTTTTCGTTCGCTCTCGGGATTATATACATCGTCTCTATAAATAAACATAACAATGTCCGCATCTTGTTCGATCGACCCCGACTCGCGTAGGTCTGAGAGCTGTGGAACTTTAGACTGGCGGCTCTCGACGGCGCGTGAGAGTTGGGCCAGGGCCATCACCGGCACATCCAGTTCGCGGGCCAGACCTTTGAGATTGCGGCTGATCTCGGAAATCTCCTGTACACGGTTATCGTTGCGCTTGCCAGCTGAAGACTGCATCAGCTGCAGGTAATCGACGATGATCATGTCGATGCCGTGTTCAGCCTGCAGACGCCGGGCCTTACTGCGCATCTCCATTGTCGAGATGCCGGCGGTATCGTCGAGCCAGATATTGGCCTCGGCCAGGGTACCCATAGCGAAAACGATACGTTCCCACTCGTCATCCTCAATCCAGCCGGTACGCAGACGCTGCTGGTCGATAGCCGCGTCCATTGACAGCAGGCGCTGTACCAGCTGCTCTTTACTCATCTCAAGGCTAAAGATGGCGATAGACTTCTTATGCTTGACGGCCGCGTTGTGCGCTAAACTCAAACAAAGACTGGTCTTGCCGACCGCCGGGCGCGCGGCCAGAATAATCAGGTCCGACTTCTGCAAGCCGCCGGTCAGGCGATCCAGGTCGGTAAAGCCCGTAGGAACACCCACGACGGTTCCACGACGTTCGTGAAGCTGATCCAGTTTGGCCATATAGTCGCCGAGCAGCTCGCTCAACGAAGAAAAATCCGCCCGTGCATGTCGCTGGCTGATCCCAAAGATAAGTTGTTCCGCTTTATCCAGAGCGATATTCGCGTCACCCTCCTCGTAGGCGGTAGCCGCGATCTCACCCGCCGCATGGATCAGGCGACGCAAAATAGCGGTGCGCTCAACGATACGACCATAGTACTCAATGTTACCGCTGGTTGGTACCTGGTTGATAAGCGACGTAATATAGCTGGCGCCCCCCACCTCTTCCAACTTATTTTTGCGTTCAAGCTCATCACAGATCGTAATGAAGTCGGCCGCCTCGCGTTGTTCATAGAGCTGAAGGATCGTTTCAAAGATAGTACGGTGGGCATCGCGATAGAAATCCTCGGGTGCCAGAAAATCAGCGACCTGTACGATCGCTTCCGGATCGATAATAATACTTCCGAGGACACCACCCTCGGCCTCTATATTTTGCGGTAACAACTTTTCCACGTCTTCAACTCCAGCATCTACGTATCTTCACGGATTGAATAAGTAATTAGAGACACCGCGCACCGGCGGTTTATGGGCGTACAATTGAAAGGTTAAGCAGGCTGCAAGCGATAAAAGGCGGTCAGTAAAACCAGAGAATCTGACTTCTCCATTTACACGGTATGAATAATTTTAGACCGCAGCAACAAGCATTATAGCATATGCAAGAACATTTGATCTGATGAGAAATTTGCTTATTTTTACGTCAAATCGGGCCTTTCCCGGAGCCTGCCACCCACATTAAAGCACAGCCGGACATAGGGAACAAACCAGGCTTCTGGCGACAAAGTTCTCTGGTATCGGTGATCTTGCGTCTTCAAAGTGTAACGAATAATGCGGATGAAATCAAATGATCCCAAAGGGCCTGTAATGTGGATATGTGGATAAACTTTGCGTAATTTTGCACGGAAAAGTCACAAAAACACGTGTTTTATGGACTTATCCACACAGAAAGTGGAGTTTTCCCCACTTATCCACAGAGTTATCCACCAAAAATGTCATCAGATGTGGATAACTTCGTCTGCCTTAGAGAGAGGGAGGGGGGAATCATGGGCTAGAGACACCGATCGACGCGCTAAAAGGGATTTACCGGAGCAGCTATAATATGATTCAAAGGACGAATACAAAGAAGGACCTTTGGCCATTTTTTTGTAGACCCCGGTCCCTTTGTGCGGGCCTTCAGCATAGCGGGACTTGACCATAAAATACAGTAAGGTTTATTATAGACCAATAAATACGCGAGTCCGTGTCGGTCACGTAATGAAGAAGGAGCATTTAAAAACACCTCATGCCAAAGACCACTAAACGTTCAGAGAGCAGGCGTGCCGCCAAAATAGCTCGGGCACACTCTACCCAGTTACCAGATCTAGGAACAAACAGCCCCGAGCGTCGACGTACTGACGCAGGCTATAAGGCCCCGGCTCGTGGAATTGCTCGTTATCCCTGGGCCTCCATTATTATTTTATGCCTGGTAGTAGCCGGTATTTTTCTTGTTCTTTATGTCAATCACTATCCGCCCTTTGCGCAGGCGAAAAACAGCACGCCCGCCAAGCCAGCGGCGACCGCCACGCCGAAGGCCGCGACCACGCCCGCATCCACCCCTGCCTCGGTGGTGAAGAGTGTCGTAAATGACGCCGCCTCGGTTTGCGCTAAACCAGGCATGGTCAGCGCGGTCACCAAAACCGGCGCGCCCAGCGCGGACGACGTTAAAAAGATCAATCACACGTACAGCGGCGCGCAGAACGTGATTGACAACAACAAAGTGTACTGCGCCGGCATCAACACCAACCGCGGACTCATCGTCCTGGAGCTTGACCCCAAGATTGCCCCCAAGACGGTCAACAACTTCGTCTTCCTGGCCCAGAATCACTTCTATGACGGGCTCACCTTCCATAGAGTGCTCAAAAGCCCGATCGCCATCGCTCAGGGTGGAGATCCCGAGGGCACTGGCAGCGGTGGTCCTGGCTATAAATTTGCCGACGAGCCAGTTAAGGGTTCCTATACCGCAGGCACGGTTGCGATGGCCAACTCGGGTCCTAACACCAACGGCAGCCAGTTCTTTATCGACACGGGGGATAACTCTTCCCAGCTGGGCAAGCAATACAACCTCTTTGGGCATGTCGTAGACGGATTGAACGTTGCTCAGGCGCTCACCCCGGTTGAGAATGGCAGTGCCACACCTGACGTCATGAACTATGTTGTTGTCAAAGCTGCCTCCTGATGAAGTGATCAAGGGTAGTGTATAAGACACAAACTTGACAGCATACAATAAAATGTTAAGGGCTTCCTATGAGTGTAGGGAGCCCTTAAACTGTAAGAGCGGCTTATTTACAGAGCTGTTCTGAAGTAATGGAAGGAGAAATATTCTTGGCTAAGCAATATAGCACTCCCCCAGCAATGCAGATCGATCCCAGCAAGAAATACACGGCGATTTTCCATACAGACAAAGGTGACATCACCGTAGACCTGTTTGCCGCCGAGGCGCCAAACACCGTCAACAACTTTGTCTTCCTGGCCCGCGACGGCTTCTATAACAACACCACCTTCCACCGCGTCATCGGTGGCTTCATGGCCCAGGGTGGAGATCCCGAGGGCAGCGGCCGTGGTGGTCCTGGCTATCGCTTTGACGACGAGAAGAGCGCCCTACGCCTGCGCCACGAGGGTCCTGGCATCTTATCCATGGCGAACGCGGGTCCCAACACCAATGGTTCCCAGTTCTTCATTACCTATGATAGCCAGCCTCACTTGAATGGCAAGCATGCTGTTTTCGGCAAGGTTTCCAAAGGGTTGGATGTGCTGCGTTCATTGCGTGAGCGTGATCCTATGCGCGACCGCAATCCCGGCGAAACCCTCCATTTCATCGAGATTATCGAGAGCTAAGTGATAGAGAACAAACAAAAAGCTCACATTCCCCGCTGGGGAATGTGAGCTTTTTGTTTGTTCTCTATCCTTGGCGGTGGGGCGGGCGCTTCGCGCCCGCGATTTTTTAAGTGGGTGTAAAAATTGTGGATTGAGGGAGGGGTGAAGATTGTGGATTGAGAGAGGGGTGAAGATTGTGGATTGAGAGAGGGGTGAAGATTGTGGATTGAGAGAGGGGTGAAGATTGTGGATTGAGAGAGGGGGTGTGGTCGCTAGTGAAGAGGTATTACGTCGGTGGGGGTGCTTCGCACGTATAGAAAGAAAGAGCAGTATGCAACGAAATTGGAAGAGGCAGCTTTCGAGGCTGTGAATGTTGACGGGAGGTGTCATGTATGGGCACAAATAGAGTTGAGATTGTGAAAACGGTGATCGCAGCTTTGCAGGGGGGGGAATTTGAAGTTGCGGCGGAGAAGATTGATGATGGTTTTACAATGACCGGATTTGCCCCCAGGAGCCTGAATAAAGCTCAGTTCTTGAGTTTGCACTATGCACTACTGGTGGCGATGCCAGATCTCTCTTATAACCTCGACAACGCCGCACGTACGGAGCAGGAGAATACGGTGCGTGCTTCAATCACTTTCATGGGAACCCATACAAATGATCTGTCATTGTCGTTATTCGGGCTAGAAAATATTCCCGCCACCGGTGTTAGTGTGATATTGCCCCAGACGAATCTAACCTGCCACGTCGAACATGACCGTCTCACCCGGCTTGAGTTTGAGAACATTACCGGAGGGGGACTGGCAGGTCTACTGCAGCAACTGGGCTCGGAGATACCGCTACTGAGCGAAGAGCTAAATAACCCTAACGTGTAATTCTCTATTGAGAAGGAGTTGGTGCGATATAACAGGTGGGTGCGGATGCACCCACCTGTTATATCGCACCAACTCCTTCTCAATGTTTTTTACTCTTCAGCCAGAGCCTGTTCTTCGGCCGCAGCCTGTCTGGCCAGGTAGTAGGGATGTTTTCTGGTCGCTGTAAAGGAGCCCCAGAGACCGATGAGAGCATCTACAACCGCCCAGATCAGCGCGAACAGCAGCAAGGCAAAGATGCCGCTTAGAGGGGAAGCCCCGGCGACTGTGCTACTGACATGTCCGGGATAATTTGGAAGGTACTGGACCAATGAACTGCCAAGGTACGAGATAGCGCCCACCAGCGCTCCGGCATAAAAGCCGTAGAGGCGGCGCACCGCCCGCTTACCGACCACAAAGCCAGCCACAAAGCCAAGGATCAACGTCACTATATAGGTAAGGCAGGCCAACCCGGCTACATACTGGGCCGTCCCGTAAGAAATCTTATCGCCGGAACGTGCCACTTCCTGGAAGACCGAGGCATTCGAGAGGGTTGTAGCAATCGAGATGAGAGCAGCCACCACACCGCCGGCAACGCCGATCGCCAGCGCCAGTGCCAGGCCATTGGGTGGCAAGGATGGAGATGCAACGTACTCTCTCTCATTTATATAATCATTACGAGGCGTAACAGAATCTGGATCGTAGTGCTCCGAATTTGACATTGTGCGAAGTTTCCTCTTACTTATGTGCTGGTATGTCCTTAAAGACATCCGGGTAGGTATTGATAAAATGGAGATTTGGAAGTGGCCAGAAGACGACAGACGCTTTACCAACGATATAGTCTTTCGGCACAAAGCCCCAGGAACGCGAATCATCGCTTACGGGCCGATTATCTCCCATGACAAAGTACTCGCCCGCAGGAACCTTCCAGGTGCGGCCCTCTGGATTGCTGGGGGCGCTGATATATGGCTCGTTTAAAGTCTTGCCATTCACCGTCACATGATCGCGATCAGTGGTTATGGTATCTCCAGGCAGCCCGACAATGCGCTTAATAAAATCTTTTGTCGTATCCTGTGGCCAGTGGAAAACGATCACATCTCCACGAGCTGGTTCATGAAAGAGATAGGAGACCTTATTAACCATAACAAATTCGTTGTTAACAAGTCCAGGTTCCATACTGGGTCCATCGACGCGATAGCTCTGAATTACAAAGCGAACAACCAGAAATATCAAGAGTGTCAGTGCCAATATTTCGACTATTTCGCGTACTAATTGTGAACGTTTCAACTCAAACCTCTCTTATTTTTGATCGACCCGGGTAGTATATGCGGCGATAAGGTTGGTACCATTGTGCTCTGTTTTTTGCATTGTTCCCATTATAGCTGATTACCACGCTGCTTTCACCTATACAAACCCGTTTGGCTGTGCTTTTATGATGGGTATGGCTAATCTGCGAGAAAGAGCAGCAGTTTAGAACCAGGATCGAAGGAACGGAAAGTAACTATATTGTTTATAGCACGCGATGGAACATGGCAAAGCTCATGGTTATATAGTACTAAGGAAGCGCCTGACTTCTTCTTTTAGTCAATCCGGAGAGGAGGGTTTTGTAAGTATCCAGGAGGAGCAAGGAATAGTTTTCCCAGGCATACTGATGATGCAGAAGCTCCGCCTCCTCCTCTGTATGCCTGAAGGCTCGCCTGGGTGCCAGCAGCATGGCCTGCACCAATGAAGCCTGGTTGCCGGGTGTATAGAGGATACCGCCGTGGTGGGGGAGCAGCCCATGGAAGCGAGGAAGGTTAGGAGAGATAATGACACATTCATAAGAATAGAAGAGCATGGCCAGTTCGGGCACCCCGGCCATCTGCACCGTGATATAGGGTAATACCAGCGCATTGGTCGCGGCTATATAGGTAGCCAGCTCATCCGGTTGATATTCCAGAAACACATGGATGGACGAATTGAGGGCCGCGCGCTTCAAAAGCTTCAACGGCTGCTTTTTGTCAACGGGTGTTCCCACCAGTAACAATTGTGGATTAAAGGAAGCATGCTCCTCCGACTTCAGCAACTGGATGCGCAGTTTACTAAAGGCTTCCATACATTGGATGACCTCGCGCTCGGTATGCAGGAACGCCGGGCAGAGATATACATAATTCGCATCCGCTTGAATTCCCAGTTGCTGTCGAGCCGTGGTAGTATCGCTGATCTCAGGCAAGATGCCGAGCATACCCGGGTGAGGCAGGTAGGTAGCACGAGTCCACCAGGACTGTTTTTGATAGAAACGCTCGGCATGGCGGGTGAACGTGAGCACGAGATGGCTGGTGTCAAAGATTTTATTCTCGAAGGCACGCCTGGCAGCGAACTGCAGGCCGCGTGCATTATGCCATGATCCTCCGGCGTCGGTGCTGACGATGCCGATGCCCAATTTACGGGCCAGCCACAGGGTAAAGAACAACTGCCAGCGCCGCCACCAGCGCAAAGAGAGGGAACCGGGTTGATAGAGGTGGATAATGCCGATGGCCGTTTCCTGATAGGCCCGATGACGCCAGATCCAGGAGAGAGGAATGTGGGCGATGCTGGTTGTACAGCGCATATCCTGTTTATCTAAAGCCTGGATGGGCCAGCGCGTATCCAACGCTGGCGATTGAACAAACAGGATGAACGGCGTATGTAGTATTGCCGGCGCATGGTTGCTCAGCACAAATTGCTGCTGGATGCGTCCCCAGCTATGTGCCTGCGCCATAGCGGCAATGAGCCGTTCGCTCGTTGGCTTGCGCGCCAGTGCCAGCAGTAGACGATGAGCAAAGGCGATCTGCAGCCAGATCTTCACCTCCGGCCACAGAGAGAACAACGTCTGCAGGAAAGAGCCACCAGCCGTATCATGAGTATATTTCGCCGCGGCATAATGGGCCAGGATGTCTGAACGTCCCTGCCAATACGCGCGTCCTACCAGAAAAGGACGGCTCAGACGCGCCCGCGACACGCGATGCAGAACCAGCGCCGACGGCTCATACCAGAGCGCGTACTGCTGCTCGCGTAGCCGTCGACACAGATCCACCGTCTCCACATTAACGGGATTATGCAAGCGTTTCGTCAGGAAAGGAGAGAAGCCTCCCACCCGCTGCAAGGCCGTGCGCTTAACAGAGAAGCAGCTATTGCTAAAGTTCAGCGCTTCCGGCAGGCGGGTGCGCGAACGGAACGGCATATAGTAGCCAAAGACCTCCAGCAGATCGTCGTTCAGCCAGTATGGACGGGGCGACTCCCAATGCAGATCGACGCGACCGCCAATGGCATCGGCCCCGGTCTCCTCATAGGCGCGCCAGAGATGCTCCAGAAAATAGCGATCGACCAGCACATCATCATCGAGAAAGACAAGCACCTCACCGCAGGCGGCCATGAGAGCCGTATTACGTGCATACGCCAGGCCATTGCGTTTCTCAAGCAGACACTGCACCCGCCACTGCTCTTCCGAAGCATGACGATGCAGCACATCCGTGCTGAGATAGGTTTGAAGGGCATTGAACGTGCCATCGACCGATCCATTATCGACCACGATGACCTCAAAATACTTACATGGCAGTGATTGCCGACGCAGACCGGCCAGCAGCGCCAGCATCATATTGCGACGATTGTATGTACAGATCACCACACTAAAGCGCGGTGGCTTAAGCATCGGCTGTCCGCTTTGCGCCAGTTCCCTTGAACTGGTCCGAAAAGCGCCGGTCGACCTGGTGCGGATAGAGATATGGGTGGAATGCGCTAAAGAATGGTGGATCGTCATACATTCTCCTGTTTGATCAAAGCAAGGTGTTGTGGCGTAGCAAAAGTTTTTTGCAGAGTAGAATGGAGATCAAAGCAGAAACAATCTGTGCCAGGGCGCTGGCGAATGCTGCTCCTGTCATGCCGAAAAATATGATCAATGGAATTGCCAGCAGAATTTTGAAGGTAGCCACTCCCATATTGAGCTCTCTCTGCATCTGCTGCAGGTGGCGCAAGTCATAGTGTTCATGAGTGGTCATATGGGTAAGCCCGACAGTGGCGATGCTGCCAAAGACGGCCGCGATCAACAAGATACGCAATGGTTTAACCAGCGGGAGGTAGGAGTTGCCCAGGCAGGTGATCACAATAGTCGGACTGAGCAGGATCAGTATGGTACAGATCGGGACAGCCAGGAAAATGATATAGCACGAGGTGCGCACAAAGGCATCGTACTGATTGAGATAGCGATGGCGGGGCAGGTAGCGCACAAACAAAGGGAATAGCCACTGAGAGAAGAGCGACGGTGCCAGCCCGATAATCCTGGTACTGATGATCGAGCCCAGAGCATAGAATCCCAGTTGCTCAGGGCGATACCAGCAGGCCAGCAGCAGCAACTCGCTTCTCTGCCATATGATCGCATCCAGCGCGAAATGAAAGCGCGACTGATACATATTGCGTGCCAGCCGCTCGCGCAAAAAGATGCCCGGTGCCAGCGCCTGGTCCATGGGTAGCAGATGCATCACGCAGATCACGGCCAGCACTAGCGTAATAGTATTCGCCAGCGCGAACGCCAGGATAAAAGCCTCAACCGGTCTACCATTTACCTGGGTTGAAATAATGATCAGGAGCAGAGTTAATAGATTGCCGAAGAGATGCAGCATTGTCAGCAGATCCGAGCGGCGCAAGCTTCTCAACGTAATACCCGCCACACTGCTCAAGAGCAAAGGGAGGGTAGCCAGGCTGGAGAGCAGCAGCAATCCCGGCGTAAAGTCATGGAAGACATGTGTCAGAGCGAGGGAGAGTCCCACGTAGATCAGGCAATAGAGCAGGATACTGCGATGCTGGCGATACCATAGAAAGTAAAAGATGCCGGCCATTAAACGTGGAGACTCGCGACTCTGGGTGGCTGCAATCTGCCGACTAGAGAGGGTCGACATCCCGGCGCCAATCGCCGGGACTGTCACCGTAGCCAGCCACTGAGCAAAAAGATAGCTACCGAACAGGTAGGGTCCCAGTGCACGGGCGATGACCAGGTAGACAATGATATTGACGGCAGTAGAGCCAGTGAGGATAACATTTTGCCAGATGCGAGCATAAGGCAGACTCACCGTAGATGTCTGCGATGCAACATTTGTACGCAATTGTGCCAACGACGTATCCCTTCCACCCACCATATATGTGTATCCTTAAACTGCAACCCCATTGCAGATACAGAAAGACATATCGCCCTATGCGGGCCTCCACACATTAGCGGCACATAGCCTGTTTATATAAAGGCTCCCATCTCCAGATCCAGGAAGGCCGTAAAATCCTGAAGGCCCTGAACATCCTGGTCCGGCGTCATTTCTCCGGCATCCACATCCTCTGACGATGCATCCACTGTCGCGGTTTCAGTCTGTACAAAGGTTCTCTCCCTGGGCCCTGCAAGGAGGGGTGTCATCTGAGCATCCTGCGCTTGCTGCGCTACCACGGCCAGTATATCCGGTGTAGAAAATAACAGACCCGGGATATGATTGTTTTGTCCGGCAACCAGTGAATAACACTGATGGCTCGACTTAAGAAATACATCGCCCTCTGGAATCATAGCTGCTTCAGGCATCAAAGGTGCCAGCCAGGTAATGGTCCAATCTGTGTCCATCGTTGTTCTCATTGTGCGCAGAACTCCCTCCATGAGCAGGGAAGAAGATGCGCATCTCCTTTCATCTACTGAGCATATGTGATTCATCGTGGGCGATCATTCCTGGATAATGAGCGGCCGCGCCTACTTTTATCCAGAAAGATCAGAAACAGTTATAATTGTACCATAATGCACCAGGTTATGCCGCCTGTCTATGAACTTATGGTACCGATGTGGTTATAAACGTGTTGATATCAGGTGGGTGGTGTTAAGGATTGAAGAAGAGGGATACAGATAGAAGATAATAGAGTTGGTTATTGGGGAACTGAGAGGAGCAGGTATAGGTTAGGAAAAAAGAAGAGGCGGTTATAGACATCACGCTGGCAGAGGAAAAACATGCGCAATGTAAACCGCCCTTCATTTGTGTTTATCCATTGTCGTCTCACCATACTTACGCCGCGGAAGTCGCAAAACTCGCTATATGTTGTGTTAACTGCTCCTCTTCCTCCATATTAGAAGCGCGTAGTATGCGGCGTAGATTTGTTAAGGCTGCCTGAATACGCTTCTTAAGGGTATTCTCAGATGTTTGCAATGTCTGTGACATTTCTGGTAGCGTCATGCTATTGTAATAGTGCAGGACGATCACCACGCGTTGCTTCAGGGGCAGACTTTCGATAGCCTGAGCCAGGTCCCAATCTCTCTCCATGCGACCTTTATGGTCATCGGCAGCTTGAGCGATCAGATCTGTTTCCTGCTCTGATAGAGCCTGGCGCATAAATGCGCTGGTACGGGCCAGGCGGCGCTTAAAGCTAATGCACTGATTGACAACGATACGCATGAGCCATGGACGGAGGGCACCGGCCTTACGTAGATCTCCGAGGTGATGCCAGGCCTGAATCAATGCATCCTGAACCACATCCTCCGCGATATCACGATCGCCAACGATCATCGCAGCCGTACGCAGCATAAGAGTACTGTATTGATCAACTATTTCGCCAAATGCCTCATGATCACCCAGGGTTGCACGCGCCACCATCGACTCCTGCTTCAAGAGTTCGGGCTTGTCTAATGTATCATCGACATCTTCAACATCCTCAACAACATTGTTGCCAGCTTCCGCATGCTGATTATCGTTCTCATTTTCATCATTTTCCACTGCAGGCAATTCGGGAACCTCATCTAGCAGCGACATCGTCTCCGGAATTTCAAGCTGGGCTGTGGCTGTGGTCATATGAAATTCTCCTCCTGTAGAGATTACTGTGCAAACTATATACAGAAATATAACATAAGGTATACATGTGAACAAGGTGTGCCTGCTCATGAATTTTTGCATGTGTCGTTTTATTCAACGCGCCAAAAAGAACCGAAAACGAGTAGGGTGGCAAGCAACTTTGAGGGAGGTAGTGATGCTAATATGAGGAATAGGGACAGACACTAAAGCGGCATGAGAAGACGCTTGACCGCAACTTTGACTATTCTCTTGCGGGCTTGTAAGATCCCCATTCTATTGGTCGGTTGAGACATCATTAGTGGATATCATGGACCCATGGCATTATCCAGACAACAGAGAATGGGGTAAGATAGATACGGAGCTAGATGGAGAGCGATTCCTGGTATTACGTAGGTATCGCCCTATTATCGCTTTATATGGAACGGCTGTTAGAGTCAGCTCAGCTACAACTGCCATCCTTTATCTCAGCCTTTTTAACGGCGTAAGGTGTCGAAAGGCGAGGGCCATTTCCCAGCCAAAAGGATATACAAAGATTGTACAACTTATCGGGTGGGTTGCTCGATATCTACAGTTGGATGGTCGGCGGTCTCAAGCGTAACCTCCGCGATATCGTCTGCAAGCTGTTCATCGGCGGATTGGAACTGTTCGGGATGGGATTGGCGCCACTCGGTCCAGAATGTGATGATCAAGGCCTGGATGATACCAGCGAGCGGAGAAGCGAACAGCGCCCCCCAGATTCCAAAGAGCTCACCTCCGGCGATCAGAGCAAAGAGCGACACCACGGGATGCAGGCCGATGGCTTTACCGACGATACGCGGGCCAACCAATTCACCCTCGATCACATGGATAATAACAAAGTAGGCCAGCACACCCGCCGCGATCCAAATGCTCTGAGTGAGGGCGATCAAGACGCATACCGCGCCAGAAACCAGGGTGCCCAGCACCGGCACAAAGGCCATCGCAAAGGCGAGCACGCCTAGCAAGACCGAATAGGGCACATGGAAGATGAGCATACCGATCCACACCAGTAACCCGATCAAGGCCGCCAGCGTCACCTGTCCACGAATGTAGCCACCGACGACGTGTTGCAGGGTATCTAGAAAGAAACTGGCTCGTGTCGCCGTCGGTGTATTATTGCGTGCCCAGCGAGCAACCCGCGAACCATCGATGAGCAGATAGATACTCAGGACCGCAACGATGATGATATCGATGGCGAAATCCAGGATGCTCTGTAACAATGGCAGCGCCTGTTTGGAAAAATCGCCAATGGAGGTGATCAACTGATGGCGTGCCTGCGCGATCTGATCGGGAGAGATACCATAGTGAATCAGTGCCTGTTCCAGAGGGGTAGTACGCCCCTGCCGAGGTGAGAGCAGATCCATCAACTCGCGGGAAAGCGAACCGGCTTGATGAATGGTCGTCGCGATCGCAAAGTAAATAAAGGTGCTGATGGCCCCGAGGACAATCAGGTACACTATGGCGATGGCTGCGAAGCGCGGCATAAAGCGCTCAAGCATCCTGGCCGCGGGCGCGATCGCATAGGCCAGGATGGCGGCGATAATCAGCAACAGCAAAGCACGCGCGATATGGCTGGCCCCCCACAGAATCACCGCGGCCAGCGCGATCCAGGCCAGTATCGCCAGAGGAATGTAGAGACGCCGCGCCCACCTGGCCGCCTGCACGTCTGGTTTTCTGGTTTCGGGAAGAAGCCGGGTTTCTTTTGCCACAGTATTACACCTCTGTTTCATCAGAATATCTATATCAGGTAACACATCGTATAAATAAGATCTTCAAGTATTATGTCATATAAACGCGCCTCTGCAATGTATTTGGGAAGTGAACTCCCCTCATTACAAACTGAATAGATAGAAGAGCTAGAAAAGAAGGAAGGCAGTTAATTTCAGCATTTGCAAATGCTGAAATTAACTGCCTTCCTTCTTTTCTAAAGAATCAAAAACCGCCTCTGCAGGCGGTTTTATGTGGCTGGGGTACAGGGATTCGAACCCCAATTAACTGATCCAGAGTCAGCCGTCCTACCGTTGAACGATACCCCAATATTGTTTGTTTAGTGTGTTCTCTCGAACGCGTTGTTATAATACTCCATCCATTGATGGATGTCAAGGGTTTTGTAAGAGCTTTTAAAAAAATTCGCAGAAATTGATAGAAATCTCAAAAGATTGGAAAGAAATGGATCGAATAATTGCCATGATGGCCTTTTTAGGCATACAATAGCGGTAGAAGGTTAATGGATCCAGCATCCATTCTATTTCAAAGATACATCTTGTATGCGAACAGATGAAAGGATACGTCAATGCGGAGTAAAATCACCGTAGTTGGAGCTGGTTTTGTTGGGAGCACGCTCGTGCAGCGTATCGCGGAACGCGACTATGCTGACGTGGTTATGTTTGATATCGTTCCCAATATGCCACAAGGCAAGGCTCTCGATATGCTCCAGGCCGGTCCTGTGCTTGGTTATGATACATTAATTACCGGCACCAATGATTATGCCGATACCGCTGATTCGGATGTCGTGGTAATCACCTCTGGTTTTCCGCGTAAGCCAGGCATGAGCCGTGATGATCTTTTAAAGAAGAATCAAGAAATTGTCACGCAGGTGACGGAGCAGGTTGTTAAATACTCGCCAAACGCTATTTTAATCATGGTCACCAATCCGTTGGATGCTATGGCGCAGGTGGCGCTCAAGGTCAGCGGCTTCCCGCGCGAGCGCGTCATTGGCATGGCCGGCGTGCTGGACACCGCTCGCTTCCGCACCTTTATCGCCCAGGAGCTAGGCGCCTCGGTACGAGACGTGCAGGCCTATGTGCTGGGTGGGCATGGCGACACCATGGTACCGCTGTCCCGTCTCTGCACGGTAGCCGGGGTGCCGATCGCTGAACTGTTGCCAGCCGAGCGCATCGAACAGATCGTACAGCGCACAAGGGACGGTGGCGCCGAGATCGTCAAGCTGCTCGGAAACGGCAGTGCCTATTTCGCCCCCTCGGCATCGGTTCTGCAGATGCTCGACTCGATCATCCTGGACAAAAAGATGATCATGCCCTGCGCCATCTACCTTCAGGGTGAATATGGTTTGAACAACCTGTTTGTCGGTGTTCCCGCCAAACTGGGAGCAAAGGGCCTGGAGCAGGTCATCGAAGTTGAGCTGCAAGAGCAAGAGAAAGCGCAACTGCAAAAATCGGCCGACGCCGTCAAAGAGCTGGTCAACGTCCTGGGATTGTAAACATCATTGGGAAAGGTGCGCGCATGGGTACGGGCCGCTTCGCGGCAAAGCCGGGGCAAGCCCGGCACCTACGGTTCCTCTTCGGGTATGGCGCGCGCATCTTTTCCGCGCGTCATGCCTTCGATGACTACGATATACTCGCCCTTGAGCTTTGTTTGTGGGGGGAGGGAGGCCAGCAAGGTTGAAAGCGTACCCCGTTCCACCTTTTCAAACATCTTCGTCAGGTCATTGGCCAACGCCGCCGGCCGGTCCCCGAACACCGCCAGGGCATCTGCAAGAAAGCCATCCAGCCGATAGGGGCTTTCATAGTAGATCAGCGTATGGGGCGCATCGCGATCCACTTCAAAGAACTTGCGGCGACCCACGACCTTGCGGGGTGGGAAGCCGCGAAAGGTAAAGCTATGAACAGGGAGCCCTGACAGGACCAGGGCCATCACAAAGGCTGTCGGGCCGGGAATCATCGTGAAATCCAGTTGAGCCTGGATAGCGCGGCGCACCAGGGTAAAGCCGGGATCCGAGATACCCGGTGTGCCAGCATCCGTTACTACCGCGACCGATTGACCCTGTTTCAGCATCTCCTCAATGCGCTCACCCGCGCGCTGCTCATTGTGCTCGTGAAATGCCATCTGCGGCTTCTGAATATCGAAATGCTTTAGCAGCATGCCTGTTTTACGCGTATCCTCACTGGCCACAATATCGACCGAACGCAGAATATCCAGGGCGCGCAGCGTAATATCATTGAGGTTCCCAATCGGGGTAGCAACTAAGTAGAGCATAGATGATTCTTCGACTCCCAATCCATGAATTCTTACCTGTATTGTACTATCACTGACGCGATTGAGATAGGGTCTCAAGGACTTCTTGCCGCTTAACCTTCAGGGTATGGGTACGGGGAAAATCCTGCTCAGACCAGATAGTAAAGCCTTTAACCTGTTGATGGGGGGCCAACTGCTTATTTGTGCTCTGGATGGTGATCTTCGCCAGGCTCTCATCCTCCATCAGCAGAACGGCGTGGACCGTAGGACCCTGATCTTTCTCATGCAAGCCAAGCACCACGGCATCCTTCACGCCATCCTGTGTCTGCAAGACATTCTCAATATCCTCTGGATAGACGTTCATGCCATTGGCGAGCACGATCAGATTTTTCTTGCGCCCCTTCAGATACAGATTATGCTGCTTATCCATGTAGCCCAGATCGCCCGTCGCATACCAGCCATCATGGAAGGCGGCCGCGGTCGCCTCCTCATTCTGCCAGTATCCCAGAGCCACATTCGGACCTTTCACCTGGATCTCACCATCCGCCTCGATACGTACTGTAACGCCCGGCAGGGGCTGGCCCACAGATTCCAGCGTATGGTCGTGTATTGGATTCACCGAGATCACGGGTGAGCACTCGGTTGCCCCATAGCCTTGCAGGATGCGAAATCCCATCTCTTCCCAGGCGCGTCCCAGCATTGGAGCAAGGTAGGCCCCTCCGCTTACAAACAAGCGGAAGTGGCCGCCAAAGCGCCGATGGATCGAGCGGAAGAGATGGCGTCGCCATGGAAAGGGGGTCCACCTGGCGATTTTATGTAAAGTTTTCCACTGTTTCTCTAATTTCTGGCGTCGAACCTCGCGTTCGATACCATTCATAAAAAGCTGTAACGCCTGGGGCACCAGCACCATACAGGTCACATGCTGGGTTGCCAGCAAGCGGAATAGTGTATCCGGCACCAGGGAACGAGCATACACAATACTGGCGCCCGCATAAATAAGCGCCATCTCGATGGTCATCTCAAACATATGAGAAAGTGGCAGAATGGAGAGCGCGCGATCAGCGGACGTAATTTTTACGACCTCAAGGGAAGCAATGGCATTGGAGACAATATTCTTATGGGAGAGCATAACCCCCTTGGGTTGACCAGTCGTGCCAGAGGTAAAAACCAGCTCCGCCAGATCACCTTCTTCAACTGCTGGTAGTTGAGCTGTAGTTAGCTCAGCAGTTGGCAGGGCATCAATATCGATGAATGGAAGAGAGAAAGACTTAAGACTTGTATAATTTTTTTGAGTTGTAATCAGAAATGCAGCATCTGTAATTTCTAGCAATCGCTGAAGAAAATCTTCTTTTGTATTTACATCAAGTGGAACGACAACCAATCCCAGCAACAATGAAGCGAAGTAGGCGACCAACCAGTTAGAGCAACTGGCGGACCAGATCATCACACGCTGACCTTTTGACACATTTTGTTGCTGCAGGTAGCCAGCGAACTGCAGAACACGTTCACGCAACCCATCATACGTCAATGTCGTTACAGCGTTATCTGAACGCGGTTCAAGCAAGGCAGGGCGTGCGCCAAAGCGATCGGCGGAGCGCATAAAGAGACGTGGAATAGTATGCATATGCAGGCTTAGCATCCTTTCTCAGGGACGGCAGTGAAACGTTTTACATCATTGTTAGAAAGCGCCCGTTATTTCTCTCATCAGCGCTGGCAATCCAGCGAAGCCACAGAAAAGATGGCCCAATGATTGTGCATTATAGTGTAGTTCGTGTGTTTTTACCAGTCTTTTCAGCCGATTCAATATACAAGATGGAGAGATGGTTGATCCGGCTACAGCATTACTACTTTTGATAGTTATGAAGTTGACATATTGTTTGCTCATTTATAGATTGCTTGCTATCATTTCACAATATGAACTCATGCGTTGATATGTTTTTATAGCTCACCTGATTCAGTATAGTAAGCATGGAAGAAGACGAAAAAGACTGCAAAATAAATGAGCTTTTTATTCAAACAATATTTGATCTGCCCATGCTTCATTGATGTCAAGGATTATATAATAAAGCGATGAAAAAAGTACAATATGGGTTGACTAGAATCGTAGTCTATGTTAGACTACGAAATATGAAGTAACATCTAGCTATTTTCCTTATTGTAGCATTCAGAATGCTTAGAACACTCTCTATTTTTTGAGAGTTATACATGAGAATGAAAAGAATGCAGTAGCAGCAAACACATCTATGACTTTTGGTAACAATTGCGGCACCTCCTGCCGGATTGTTACGATTTTTTAAGGAAAAGGATAGCTAGTTCAATTGACAATGCTGAAGCTTATAAACGAGAGCGTTTAATATATTACTCATTGAAAGGAACTATTCCATGCCATCCCTTGAAACTGCAAATGTAGGGAAGGCTGTTGCCGCAAGAGTCGGTACGAATATTCGTGAGGTTCGTACGAAATTGGGCATGACTCAAGCTCAACTAGCCGCCCCCGAATTTTCGATCTCCTACATCTCGGCCATTGAACGCGGCAAGATACGACCCTCCTTAAAAGCCCTCTCCATTCTGGCCCGTCGCCTGGATGTACCACTGACCTTCCTCCTCGAAGGGTCTCCCTCGGGCGCAGCTGAAGCGCGTGCGGTTGGTTATTCTCCTGCCGATGCGGGACCTGATCAGCGTGTTGATGTTGAAATATTGCAGGCCAATGTTCTGGTGCAGCAAGGAGATTACCAGCAGGCAGAAGTATTACTGGAGCCGATTCAGCCGGACCGTGTCACCACAGACCAGGTGTATCGCCTTTACTTATTGAAGGGGCAGATCCACATGGGATCGGGAGCATACCAGGAAGCTGTCGTAGATCTGCGTAATGCGGTTGCCCAGGGTGAAGCCCTCAATGATAGTGAATTTATCGAGCGGGCTCGCAACCTGTTAGGCAAAGCCTACTTTTTACTCTATAACTATACCCTGGCCGTAGAAAACCATCAGCGCTGTTACACCGCCATCGAGAACGGACAGATCACCGATCCGGTCTTCTCACTGGAAGTGTTTAGTAACCTGGCGAACGACTATTTCCGCCTGGGTGATCTCGAAAAAGCGATTGCATATTATCATCGTGCGCTTGAGACCCTGGATGCCATGAATCGGGATAGCAAAAGTTTCGCCAGAAAGTACATGGACATCAGCCAGCATTACAAGACCGTTGGCAAGCTTGCCATGGCGCGTGAGTATGCCATGCAGAGCCTGGCTATCTACGAGATGCGCGACGAGCAGCGCCTGGTAGGCATGACTCACCAGCGCCTGGGCAAGGCCCTGGAGAAACAGCAGGATCTGGATGGAGCAGAAAAAGAGTACCGCCAGGCGATCGCCATTGAGCGCGAGCTGAACGACGAGATTTCCGCTTCCATCTGCCACACGGGCCTGGCCGAGTTGTTGCTCAAGCGTGGCAACTCTAAAGAGGCGGAGCAGGAAGCGCAGGAAGCCTTAAAGTACGCTCAGGCTGGTGGAGATTCACAATCGCAGGGCCAGGCCCTCATCGTATTGGCCCAGATTCGCCACCAGTTAGAGGACTATGATGCAGCCGACCAGTACTTCACGCAGGCGTTAGAATTGCTTGACACCTCCAACGCCCATGAAATCGCGGCCGATGCATACTTCCGCTACGCTAACTTGTTAGAGGAGCGCGGAGATGTCAAGCGCAGCCTGACCGTGATCAAAAAGGCCTACGAGCACCAGCGTCTGGGCAAACGCGGCGACATCGAATAGCAAAGCAATTCGCTAAATCTGTCAGCGAAACCGTGGCGCTCCTGATAAAAGGAATGATACCTCATGAAATCCTTTATCAGGAGCGCATTTTGTTGCGTCTCGCACGTATTCAATATACAATGTACAGGAAAACGCCGGCTCGAAACTATTTAAATATTGTTTCAAGAATATATTTGATCCATCTCCATCGTCTAACAGAGATAGAGATACATACATTTCATAGGATCGGCACCTCGGAGGAAAATCCTGCCATGCCATTTACAGCCAACGATTTGAGGTATCGGGCAGAGCAAAGCTATCCATTACTGTATGCCTACCTGCACAGGAACGCGCAACGATATTTAGGTGCTTTAAAATACGATGCATTTGAAGTTGATACAGTAATCGGGCACGTGGTAGAGCAGCTTGTGCGCCTGGGTATCTTAGGAGGGGAAGACCGAACCCCGCGGACCGCGCTGGACCAGTTGACCGATGCCCAGTTTTATGCCTTTCTCAGTCGCAGTGTAAGAAACAAGGCCATCGATCGCCTCAGAAAGAGACGCCTGCAGGTGAATACGGCGGCCGAACTGGAGGGAGTGGATGAAGAGGAGCCCGACAATCCTCTTTCAGACGCGGTAGAGTCGATATGGGGTGAGACCCCTTTTTCGACGCCTGAAGCGATCAGCCTTCATATCGCTTCTCAGCGCGAACTACGCAATATTCTCAAGCACTGTATCGCCGTCTTGCGTGCCGCGCCCAATCAACTGCAGGCTGTCATGCAAGAGCTACAAGAGATAGGTGCTGATGACCTGGTTGATACCTTATCCAAAGAACTGGACTTCTCCTTTAGCACTGAACTCAACCCCCATATTAGCCAGCACAAGGACCATGCGCACAAAAAATTACGCAGTTGTTTGCAGCAGCAAAGTTCAAATTTGACAGTTACCATTGCCTTGCGTTTAACCATGTATACAACGAAACATTCCACTGATAAGAATATATACGAGGTAGACGTTCAAACACTCGCGCAGAACGACCTGACAAAGCAGGATGTATGTAAAGGCTTGCATGAGCTCGCTTCCGAGGGTCTCCTCAATTGGCATGGCGAGGAGACTGTACAGCTTACCTCGGCACAACTGAAGCGTCTATCGCGTTTCTATAAAGAAGAGTAGAGCCAGATAACTGACACCGAAGGAGAGAATTATAATGAACGACGAAACAAAGTTTGGAGGGGCCTCTGAACTCAGGGGAAATTACCGCAAACTGGGACAGTGGCTCCAGCAGGTTTTACAGGCGCCCGCAACAACAGATGGAGAGGCCGGGGGGCTGGTAGAAGAGAACGACAACCAGCTAAAGCTTCAATTAAGCGAAAATTATCATATCTCCTTTTATCAGCAGCTTCCTGATTTCATCATGGCTCTCCTTAACAATGATTCCCAGGCCACAATCCACTATGCGCCCCTTCTCTTTCACCTGGTCAGCTGTCAGGAATGTCATCACGCTTACCTGGATCTCTATGATGCCATGCGCGCGGCTGTACAGCCGCTGGGGACGCGAGCCTTGCTGGGACAGGGAACACGTACCCTATCGGCCACTCCTCATCGCATGCTCAGCCACCTCAGTCAGTCTCTGATCAGCCAGGCCGAGGCGGTGCTGCTCCAGGCCCGTCACGAGCATAGCGACAACGACGAGGCGGCTCGCTCGCTCTTGCAACTGGCCTTGCGCGTGAGCGCCCATATCACCCAGAGCTCGCTGCGCCAGCAGGCGTTAAAGGACCTGGTACGGGTTGCCACCTTATTTGGTGGAGCTACAGCGCCGGAGGAGCGCGCCGCTGACACTCACGCATATACACCGGTCATGACCAGCGCGGGCGGCGTACGCCGTGGCAAAACCTTAACGCGTCCAGATAGTGCTCTACGCATCAATCCAGCTGATCAGGCCATCATCCACCTGCATTCCCAAAATTTAGAAGGTAGCATCATCCAGCGCGGTGAAACGCTGGAATTGCACCTACAAGATCTCGACCCATCCCTGCGTGGACAATATGTTACCATCTCGGTTTTCCTGGGATCGCTGCTGGAGCCTGTACGCTGGCTGGGAGGAAATCCGCATGCCATTCGTAGCGTGGTCCCCGTGGACGAGAATGGCATGCTGGTCACTCCAATTGGACAAACAGAGTTAAGCCTGGCCCAACCCGAAGAGCGCAATCTGATTGAGGCTATGTTGATGCTGCTGGAAGTGCGAAAAAATTAAGGTCTGGTCGGGCCGGGTTGAAACGTCACAGTGCCGCTCTTGCCACCACTTTTCTGCGCGATATAGGCCTGTTCAAGGGTGATAGTGGTATCCACTCCTTTGCACATATCGTATATGGTGAGCGCGGCCACGGTCACCGCCGTTAGCGCCTCCACATCGACGCCGGTCTTATAATTGGTGCGTGTACGTCCCTCAATCGAGATCAGACCGCTCTCGCTCTCCAGGGTAAACTGCAGATCAATGTGGGTCATTGGTAGAGGATGGCAGAGAGGAATGATCTGCGGCGTCTGCTTGGCCGCCATAATGCCGGCGATTTTAGCCACCTCCAGCACACTCCCCTTTGAAATCTGATTCCCTTCAATCAAGCGCACCGTTTCCGGTCGCATGCGCACGCGTCCATGGGCGATCGCCTCACGAACTGTCTCAGGCCTATCGGTAACATCAACCATGTGGATATTGCCCTGCTCATCCAGGTGAGTTAATTGCTTTTTATCTGTTGTATCCACGCTCGAAAAATCTCCTCTATGTTTTTGATATGCTGATCTTATTTTATTCTAGTTGCGCTACATGTATAGAGCTTCCCTATAGAGCTTCCCTTTGTGTAGATAAAGTACAGGCTCAGCGCCTTATTAGTATAAGATATTTTATTGGTCTGAAACGGCTACTATTAAAGAAGGTCCTGGTCAGCTCTGGATGATTCTGTACCCCTGGAAACGTATCATTTTGTCCCCTTGTTCATGCTCGTGTTTGCAGTCAACAACTATGATAGGATTGTCCTCTGACCTCACGTAGTGCCCCTGATAAGAGATGACTCCTGATGCAAGATGCGTTTAGCGTATGTTTCCCGGACATGGTATTTATCGCTCTATGAGGAATCATATGAATGAGGAACATCAAGATAAGACATATAGCAAACCGATGGCAGCAGACGATGAACTCTGGGTTCCTCCACGGTTAGCTAAAGATCGCAGCAAGCTCAAGCGCCTGCAGAAAAGAACATTGATTCAGAGAATAGGGCTTGCCGGAAAGACTCCACTAGAAATATTTCAATTGTTGCTTCTTCCAGTTGTTCTCGCGGCATCCGGATATTGGTATAGTTTTACTCAAGTACAAAGCAGCCAGAGGGGGCACCTTGTAGATCTCCAGATCGCGGCGGACCAGCAACGAGAGACAAGGCTTAAAGACAGCCTGGATGAAATAAGAGACTTATTGCTTAATAAAAATCTAAGCGGATCACAAGCGGGAGACGAAGTGAGGGTAGTCGCAAGGTTGGAAGTTTTAACAGCCCTGCGGCACCTTGATGGAGAGCGTAAAAGGTTGTTGATGCTGTTCTTATCCGATGCGAAGCTCATTTCTACAGATAGGAATGATGTAATTATTGACCTAAGCCACGCTGACCTGAGCAATACTGATCTAAGTAATATTGATCTGAGCGGTGCCCATCTGAGCCATGCCAGCTTGAACAATGCAAATCTGAGCAATGCAAATCTGAGCAATGCAAATCTGAGCAATGCGAATCTGAGCAATGCAAATCTGAGCAATGCGAATCTGAACCAGGCTAATGCGTCGCAGGCTAACGTGTCGCAAGCCAGACTGCTTTATACCAAAATGAGGGGAGCACATCTAGATCGCGCCGATCTGAATCTGACCAGGTCAGGCCATGTTGATATGGACAGTGCCGATTTAAGGCAGGCCAATTTGACTAGATCTGATATGATCGGTGCTAATCTACGCGGTGCCAATCTGGCCGATGCCGTATTGCACGGATCCATATTGATCTATGCCAACTTGAATCATGCTAAATTGATGAACGCCAACCTGAACCACGCCAGATTGATGCACGTTGACTTGAGCAATGCTGATCTCCGCAATGCCAGGATTACCAGAGATCAACTGGCTGAAGTAGCATCACTTAAAAAGGCAATTATGCCCGACGGATCAATACATCCTTAGAATTGCGTTATGGTCTGTTGTATCAATGACTACTGAATAGCATTAACCCGGGTGGTCCCTTTTTTTTAGGACATATAACAAATGATAAGAGGCACGATCAAAAATTGGCAATCGGGATCAGCGCCGTTCCTTCCAGTGCCGCTGACCACCCGATTGTCAATCTTATATGGTAAAAGTACTTTATCGTCCCAGTTTCTGGCGGCTCTGGAAGGCACGTCGGATGTGGGTAAAAGCTTCACGCTCATGGCCCAGTTCCTCAAGGAGCTGAGCGTAGCGAACAGACTCATCCGCCAGTTCTTCGTGGCTCCCCAGTCGTTCTAGCATATCCAGACCCTCAACGAAATGTCCACCCCCCTGATCATAATTTTTCAGTGCATACTCTATTCTGCCGAGAACAATCAATGTATCTGCCGTAATGATTGTATCGCCGAAGCTTTGCGCCAGCTCATAGGCCTGCCGGGCATTTTGTTCAGCTTCCTTGAGATTCTGTTGCGCAAAGTACCACTCGGCATTGCGGGCCAGCAGACTGGCCTGCGTCAATTGATCTCGGGTAACAGTAGGAGATTGTAGAGCACTATCCAGATAGGCACGTGCCTGCTGGCTATCAGTCTGCATCACAGCGTGACCCAGATAATGATAAAGCTCGCTGCGTAAGTGTTTCGTGATATCAAAATTGTGTAATTGAATGCTTTTATAGGCATACAACATAGCCAGTTCATTATCTTTCGCGGCAGCATAATATTGACTGAGATTTGCGTACGTAGCCTGAATACTTTGGGTAGTTGTCAGTTCTTCAGTAATAGAAAGAGCTTTATGAAAGGCATCCAGGGCCTGCTCAAAGTTTTCCAGACGTGTATAGTGTTGGCCCATCTGAATATAGATTTGAGCGCTAAAGAACGGATCCTGTGTTCCGCTCTCCTCAAGCTGGTTAAGGCAGCGCTGATGAGCCAGCAAAGCCTGTGCATAATTGCGCATGGCGGCATATGTCAATGCTAACTGATGAAGGATGCGCAGATGCAGATATTGCGCGTTCAACTCCTTCGCTATCTGTGTCGCTTCAGAGAGAATGTATTCGCTTTCCTGGTACTGATTGTCCTTATAGTACGCCCAGCCCATGAGATAGCGATGCTGCAATTGATGGTGGCGTTTCAAGCGCTTATTTGAGGTATGTTCGAGCAATGTGATTGCAGATTGTGCCTCTCCTTGTATAATTAGAATCTGTGCATCGAGTAGATCTAATTCTACCTCGTCCTCTTCTCGTTCGCTCAATGCTGCGGCAGCGCTAGCACGTTCTTCCTGCTGAGATTTGTTGGGAAGGAGTTGAGTTGAGCTCATTCCAAGACGGCTGGCAAGAATTTCCAGAGCGCGGAGCGAGGGATGAATCTGTCCGCGTTCAATGGCTGAGATGTAACTGACTGAGAAATCAGGGGCGGCAAGTTGACTCTGTGTATAGTGCTGAGTGATGCGCGCAGCCCGTAATTTTTCCCCTACCGTTTTGCCAATCTTAGCTGATGGTTGCTCAGGGGACATGTTGACCTCCTAGATGTAAGTTTTTTTTAACGAGAGAGTCAATAAATACACAAAATCCTGGTCAAATGTATTGTAAAATACACTTATGTATGGTGTCAATATGTTAGTGCAATCTGCACTAGAAAGATACTGATATATGATAGCTTGTGTTACAAGTACAGTTCTTAATTTACGCCCCTAATGATAATGCAAACAGTGGATGCTTCAATAATCAAATTAGTCAAATCACCAGAAAGAATGTTAGATATTCTCAAGCTATCATGCGAGCAGGTTCGCTTTTTGCTGTACTTTTACTGCTTGCTTTGTAGCAAAATTATGTTGAGAACCGCTACGAAGAACGTTTATACATCATGTTTGCTGATTGCTTGAATGAGAAATAGTTGTATCTTTTTTCAACTAAAACAGCCTGCTTATTACACAAGTTGTAAGAATGGCCTCTGTTCTCGCTCTACTTTTTTTCAGCTAATATAAAAGTGAGAGCATTTCAGAGAGACTTATATTACAGACGTTATATATAGAGAAACCGTTTCTGATTCACTGATTTGCGGCCGCAGTGTTGGTACAAAATGATGATGGATGATTTGTCTGTTGACGAAAATGTTGGGTTTTTTTACAATGTCGTTAAATCATTGGGGCTCAAATGTCGCCTGTTGTACAATTAGGCTATTAGCCAATGGCATATGTAGGTTATTGATTTGCGGCTCCACACTGATGGCGTTGGGGAGCTGATTGCGGCGCTGGCAATGAGTAGTATGCAACAAAGATACCCGGGTGTGGAAACTGGTCCTCTGCATAGCAAATAAGGCAGTATTCAGATTTGAGGAGTGCGCAAGTATGTTTCGTTTCTTAACGGCAGGAGAATCACATGGTCCCTGCTTAACCATGATAGTCGAAGGCCTGCCTGCGGGTTTAGAGGTCAAGAAAGAGATCATTGATGCTGATTTACGCAGGCGCCAGGGAGGATATGGACGCGGGGGACGAATGAAGATCGAGAAGGATGCCATCCGTTTCCTGTCCGGTGTGCGTCATGGCAAGACGCTGGGCTCGCCGATTACATTGCAGGTGGAGAATCTGGACTGGGTGAACTGGGAAGAGCGCATGAGCGCGTCTCCAGTTGAGGCGGAGATGGAGTCAATCACGCGTGTTCGACCGGGGCATGCTGATTTTACTGGCTCCATCAAATATGGCCATGACGACGTACGTAACGTCATTGAGCGCTCCAGTTCGCGTGAGACTGCCTCTCGTGTCGCCGTAGGCGGTCTATGCCGCCAGTTTTTAGCGCAGTTTGGTATCAGCGTACACAGTCATGTGCTCTCAGTCGCGGGCGTTGGTTATGAGACTTCCCGTGCTATGACCGCTGATGCATATCCAGAGGACATGTGGCGTCAGGTTGAAGAGTCACCGATGCGCTGCGCAGATGCCACTCTCACCGAGAAAATGATCGCGCGTATTCTAGAGGCCAAGCGCGAGGGCGACACCTGCGGCGGCGTCTTTGAGGTAGTGGCGTTTGGGGTACCGATCGGCCTGGGATCTTTTAGCCAGTGGGATCGTCGTCTGAGTACGCGCGTGGGCATGGCGATGATGAGCATTCCATCGGTAAAGGCAATGGAGATCGGGGCGGGCTTTGAAACGACTCGTACCACCGGTTCGCATGTACATGATGTCCTGCGCCATGAAGAGCAAGGCGGCTGGTCACACCTGACGAATAACGCCGGTGGTATTGAAGGGGGCATTTCGAATGGAGAGCCCATCGTGGCTCGCGTCGGCGTCAAGCCTATTCCTACCCTGGCGCATCCGCTCCCTTCAGTAGACCTGGCGACCAACGAGAATATCGACCAGAGCCGTTATGAGCGCAGCGACGTCTGTGTGGTGCCCGCCGCGGGCGTCGTGGGAGAGGCGATGATGGCTATCGTCCTGGCTGAAGCGCTGCTCGAAAAATTTGGCGGCGACAGCATCGAGGAGACGTTGCGCAACTACCGCTCCTACCTCCAGAAATAAAAAGAAAGAGATGTGGCTGGCGCCAGCGCTCCCCAGGCTGGCGCTCCCGCTCATATTTTATCATGGGTAGTTGGTACAGAATGTGCGCAAATGCGCACATTCTGTACCAACTACCCATAAGGGATGAAGTACGTGATGGAGTGTGATGAGTTAAAAACCGCGATGGTGTACTGGTGATAGGGATGATATTGAGAGGGTTAAGCTTGTGCCGGTTCCTGCTGGATTTTTTGCCAGCACTCATGGCAATAGCCGGCGGCCATCAGCTCCAGAGAGAGGCCATGAAAGTGGTACTGCTTCTGGAGTTGTTCATTCAGGTTGCCCAATAGCTCTTCGTCGAGGTGGAAGGTCGCTTTACAGCGACGACAGATTAGATGGTGATGGGCCTGGCCCTCGGCCGTCTCATAGAGAGGTTGTTCGCCAGGGAGGTGGCTTTCACGCACCAGTCCAACACTTTTGAGCAGCTCAATTGTGCGATAGACCGTAGATAGGCTCACGTAAGGATTCAACTGTTGGACGCGCTCCATGATCTGATCGATGCTTAAATGCTCGTCAGCTTCTTGAATGACCCTGAGAATCATATGGCGCTGCGGCGTAAGGCGATAGCCGCGCTGGCGCAATAGATCATTACTCGATTGAAGGAAAGAATGCATCTCTGGTTCCTGTCGTGATTGCGAGTGCGATAATATGTTGCGCATATCCTAGCACGTGTAGTATTGACAGTCAACGGCCTGTTATTCCTGCGAGAAAGGTGAGGAAGAGCGTTTATTCTCGGTGTGTGTTTGACTTCCGTCATGTTAGGGGTACGTGCGCACCCCCGCACGCGCGTCCGCACTGATTTTTTATATGAGTGCATCGCGTGCGCATCTGCGCACGCGATGCACTCATATAAAACTGACACGTGAGCACCGAAGGTGCGAGACCTCATGCAGGCCGCGCGTGTGGGGTGTGCAAGTGCTCCCACACGCGCGACCGCATTGGTTTTTTATGTTAGGGCATGGGGGCGCGAAGGTGCCCCCATGCCCTAACATAAAATAGAAGGTTAGAATTATGGTACACTGGGGGCATAGCTATCCGTTAGGTACGATGGTTTTTTTCAATTGCTGGCCATGTGGTGCGCGATTTTGATGAGGAGCGGTTTTATGACTCTTTTTCATAGCTGGCGTTCAGAGCTAGATCCCGAACGCGTCATGGAAGTGCAGGTTCAGCACTGGAAGGAGGAAGCAGCTACATCCAGGGAGGAACATGTGACGGTCGAAGAACCGTTTGAAGTGCGTCTCGGGAATCAAAGCCTGGCTGTAATTATGCGTACTCCCGGCCACGATACTGAGCTGGCGCTTGGCTTTTTGCTATCCGAGGGCATCATCCAGGGTCCACAGGATGTGATAGGGGTGAAGAACGCGCAGGATGAGGATGGTCTACCGCTCGAAAACGTTGTAAGTGTTACCCTGCGTCGAACAACTTTTCAGGACGCTTTGCAGCCGCAGGCGCCCAAGTTCGAGCGTCACTTCGCCGTTTCCGCCAGCTGTGGGTTATGCGGAAAGAACAGTATTGCGGACTTGATGCTATCTGTCCCGGCTCTGGAAGCAGACGAGCTACGCATCTCCTTCGAGACATGCTATGGGTTGGCCGCGCGTTTAAATGCCGAGCAGGCTGTTTTCCGGCATACGGGAGGACTGCATGCCGCCGGCCTCTTTACCCACCAGGGTGAGTTGCTGGCGCTGCGTGAAGATATCGGACGGCACAACGCCGTCGACAAGCTGATCGGTTATGGCCTGGAAAAAGGGCTCTTCCCTTTTAAGGAGCATATACTCATGGTCAGCGGGCGCACTTCATTTGAGATTATTCAAAAGGCTCTGCTGGCACGCATCCCCTGCATAGCGGCCATTTCCGCACCTTCCAGCATGGCGGTTGAACTGGCCGAGCGGGGTGGCATCACCCTGATCGGTTTTTTGCGTAACCGGTCCATGAATATATATACCCATCCCGAACGCATCATTCATTGAGCAAGCTATGCTACCAACAAAATGAGAGAAGCGGGCAGCCGATAAGGCTGCCCGCTTCTCGTTAATTAACGACAATGTACGGTGTCAGGGGATAACCACATCCTGTAGTACAACGGGATGTTTGGTATAGTCCAGTTCGTCAGACTGGCTGACTCCTGTCGGGGTGATGGTGTCCATGACTTTGGGCACCGTATTGGGATCAACCGTACAATGTGGATCGCTACTGGTAGTGGCACAGACGCCGAAGGAATACGCGCCCGGCGTGGCTGTAAAGGCGCGCGCCTGGTCCGGGCTGTATCCATCCTGCCCCGTCAGGGTTACGGTAAAGCCCCAGCCGGAGCCAGGAGTGCCAAAGGTAGCTTTCGGCACGCTAAAGGTGATATAGCGCGAAATCGCGTTAGCGCTGACCTGTACGGTCCCCAGTGACGTACCGTTTGCATCGATGTAACGCTGACCAAAGCCCTGTACCTCGATGAGCTGGCTCCAGGCGGCTCCAGGCGCGATGGTATAGTTCCGTTGCGGATAGGATGCTGCCGTAGAGGTCTGGCTGGTCGCGGGATTATGCACATAGACATCTACCAGCTGCGCGCCCAGTGGACTGCCGAAAGTTGGAGTGAGATCGCGGGTCTGCAGCTTGAAGATGATATTGGTGCCGTCATCATAGATGCGGAAGTCCTGGATATCATAGGCCCCGGCATGGAAGTCAGACGCGGTCGGGTAGGCGTAGTTGCCGGGACCGTTGTCGTCGTTGCTGGGATCGCTGGCATCATAGACGAGCTTGCCAGGTGTGAAGTCGTAGACGACGGTGCGCTGATCGTGCGCGGTTGCCCCGCTCGGGCTGACCGCCACCGTATTCAGCACGGTTGTGCCGCCGCTAATCGGCAGCGAGGCGTTGAATGATCCGTCCGCCGCCACCTGCGCCTGCACGGTGCTGGTCTGATTCTGTTGATCAGTATTGGTCGCGGAAACGTAGACCGCGTTGCCCGGCGCGGTTTTGCCCGTAACGACAACGGGTGATGAACTCACTGACGAAAGGTTGGCCGGAGCTGCCACACTCAGTTGCGTTTGATCTACCGGGTGGGTTACGTAGCGGTTGTAGGTATTCTGTGGCTGTTCGAGCAGCTTATTGGACAGGGTATCGTTGAACAGGCGCACATATGACGCGACAGCCCAGGTCAGTGGAGATGCGGAGCCATCGGGCTTGCCAGTCTCAAAGCCAATCGACGCAACGGTGGGATCGGTGCCATACGGAGACTGGGCCAGATCTGGCTGTTCCCAGATCTGCTCTGGCAGCAGACCCACTCCTGACGTGGATTTCTGCAGGGTATTCAGCAGCGAGACCGCTGTACCGATATCCCCGGCGGCCAGTTGATACTCGCCACGTTCGTCTCCCAGGACCGGCCATGGATGGCCGCTACCTTTGCCGCTAGGCGCCCACGGATGTCCATCCTGATCTCCATCCCCATAGCCATCGCCATTGTAGCGATACCAGCCGGGACCATTGGGGGTCTGTACCTTGATGGTCTTATCAACCACGGAAAGTGAATTTACCACATCTTTGTCGCTGGCCGACAACTCGCCCAGGCGCACCAGGTCCAGGAAGCCCGCATCGATGACTGAGCGTTGATCCAGGGTTGGGCCACCATTGCCCAGGTTATAGGAGATGGCCGCGTTCGGATCACCCGTCTTCGAGAGCCGGATGAAGTAGGGCTGCGAAGAGAGCGGGCCATTGGTAGTTACGGTCCATTTTTTGATGGAGCGCTGCCAGTCATCCGCCACGCCTAGCCAGAGGTTGGCGCTCTTCAGATCGTTGTTCTTGCGCGCGATATCGGCGGCGGCCACCAGTCCCGCAATCTCGGCGGAGATTGTCGAGGGAGAGTAGCCTCCCTGTTCCTCCCAGCGCTCCACGCCAAAGGAGGGGCCATGGCTGGCTACAAAATTGGCCGCGCGTTTGACATGGTTTTGATAGAGGTCGCTATCGGTCATTCCCATCTGATCAGCCATCAGGATGGGATAGCTATTCTCATCCAACTGGGTGTTGAACGAGTCGGGCGCGACCTTACCATTGAGCAGGCTATTGCGCGGGAATGAACCGTCCGCCTGCTGCTGGTGATAGAACAGGAAGTTGACCGCGTCACGGGCGGTCTCACGATCGCCATCGGTGAACAGGGCGGTCCAGGTCTCATAGAGGTCGCGTGCGAAGACCTCGCGGTATGAGCCGAAGTAGGTATTATTTGGATCGCCTGCTGACGTTGCCTGCCCCCATGGGGAGGCCAGGCCGGCTACCAGAGCACCGGGGAACGTTTTATCCTCTGATGCCTTCACGACGTTGACGCTGAGATAATATTCATTGAGCAGGCGCGCGAAATCGATGCTGGATTGTGACTTCGCCGCGGGGAAGAGACGCCGCAGCGTCAACTTCGCGTCGTATTGCAGCCAGCCGGCGGTATACTGTGCCAGTACGGCATTGAAGTTCTGCCTCAAAGCGTCCTGTACTGTCTTTACGGCCTCCGCCTGTGACTGACCAAAGCCGAGTCCCAGGGTCAGATCGCCGCCATGCGAGATATCGGCCTGCGCTGTCTGCACCACGTTGCCATTGGAGGCCGTACTATACAGCGCACTGAGCGTATGCGAGGTATCGAGCTGCTGCAAACCATCGCTGTCCGTTCCCACAAAGCCACTTGATACCCGGGTGAATGGAGACGAGGCATCCAGGGCGCTATAGACCGGAACCCCATAATCCCGATTGACCGCGTTAGTTTTGGTCTGGGTATCGAACGCCACGGGCAGCGTATGTCCGTTTGATGTCGCCAGCGTCGCATTGTCCGCGCCGCCATTGCCGGAGCCGCCACCACCATTACCATTAATAGTGGGATCATAGCGCAAATAGAGCTTGTACGCCGAAAGCTGCCCCTTAAGAGGCTGAAAATGCAGCCGCATCAGCACAGCATTGCGCGCGGGATCAGTCACATAGTCTGTCACCACCCGATACTTACCACTCTTCGCCGTTGAAGTTACTCGACAGGCCAGGGTGGGACCATTCAGTTCCTGCACCGTATAGGTCGTATCGCGGGTTTGAAGATCAGTAAATGTACTGCCATCGGTCACAATGAACTGCAGCGTTTTCACATTGGTATTGTCGATGGTTGGATAGTAGACGTCACTCAATACGCCATTAGCCAGGGTGAACCAGACTTTGGAAGTGGTATTTCTGGCCGTTCCGACGCAATCTTTGCGCGCCATATCAAAATACGAGAGATCGCCGGGACCACCAGGAGCGGTGGCGGAACTGGCGGCACTCACCGATGACGAGGAGCGCAAGGCTTGAGCTAGAAGGAGTAGTAACATGCAGAACAGTAGAAATATACGCCAGGAAGTTGAGCGTGGATGCGACACCGCATCAAAGGTATCCTTACCGTGCTTACGCATACATTTTTTGCCCTTTTTCTAAGTAGATGGACAACAAAAAGTTGCAATCTATAACGCCGGATTGCATTCAGCAGGGTCTTATAAAACATAAACCGAATAGAGAACACAATTCTTCAGAAGGTTAGATGACGGGAATGGCACCCCTGGGTCAGAAATATTACTATATACTATACAACATTTATTGTTACACACCATTCCATCGTGACGCGTATTTTTGGTAAATAAAGTGCCTGGTTGATAGAAGCTTGCAAAGGTCCTGCTAGACTTGGAAATTGAGCCTATGATATAATTTTCGGTATGCATAACGATACAATAGCTGCTATCGCTACCCCACCCGGCGTAGGTGGGGTTGGCGTTATTCGTGTGAGTGGAAGTGAAGCGTTTGAACTGGTCTTACCCCTCTTTAAACGTCCCGCCGGTCAGAGTGAGCTTCCCCCATCACATAAACTGACATTTGGTCATATTATTGATCCCCACACCCGGGAAGTGCTTGATGAGGTGCTGGTGGCCTTTATGCGTGCTCCGCATACCTATACGCGCGAGAACGTCGTAGAAATTCAAGGCCATGGCGGACCCTTAATTTTGCGTCGCATCTTGCACGCCGTACTGGCGCAGGGTGCGCGCATGGCGAATCCAGGTGAGTTCACCATGCGTGCCTTCCTCAATGGACGCCTGGACCTTGCCCAGGCGGAAGCTGTAATGGACCTGATCGGCTCCGAGACTGAAGCGGGTCAGCGCCTGGCTTTACAGCAGCTACGTGGACGCCTATCAGACCAGATTCAGCAGGCGCGCCAGGCGGTCCTGGGGGCAATTGCGCGCATTGAGGCCAGTATTGATTTTCCCGAGGACGATATTCCGACGCCACAGCCTGAAGACTTGCAGCCGTTGATCGCAGAAGCTTATCAGCTAGTATCCTCCTTGCTGGCAGGTTCCGAGCAGGGACGGCTCTACCGCCAGGGGGTGCGCACAGCCATTATTGGTCGACCCAATGTTGGGAAATCCAGTATCCTGAACGCCTTTCTACGTACCGAGCGAGCGATTGTAACTCCTATTGCGGGTACCACGCGAGATACGGTTGAAGAAGCTGCCAACCTGCGTGGCGTGCCCTTGCACCTGATTGACACCGCCGGCATTACCCCGACTGATGATCCTGTTGAGCAAATCGGGGTACAGCGCAGCCGTGCCGCCGCTGAAACCGCGGATGTCGTCCTGCTGGTCTTTGACGGTTCCGAGCCCCTGACGGAGCAGGATCGCCTGGTATCAGCCGAGTTGCAGGCAATGGGCTTTGGCTTACAGGCGGCTAATAGCGACGGGACAATCAGTAAGCGCCCGGTACTACTTGTCATCAATAAGGCGGATCGTGATCAGAAGATCGAAACCTCAGAATTGAAAAAACTATGGCCGGAAGGGGTATTTGTCTCAACCTCCACGTTTTCAGACGCGGGTTTGCGGCCATTGGAAGATACCCTGGCGGATATCGTTCTGGCGGGTCGCATGCTTTATAGTGAAAGCGTACTGGTCACGAGCACACGTCATCAAGAGGCGCTACGCCGGGCTAATGGACATCTACAGGCATCGTTCCATTCATTGGATCAGCAATTGCCGCTTGACTTCGTCTCAATTGATCTGCGTGCCGCGTACGATGCACTGGGAGAAGTAACCGGCGAAACCGCCAGTGAAGATCTCCTGGACAAAATTTTTAGTGAATTTTGCATTGGGAAATAAAGCTATGAGGTATATCTAAAAATAGTGCTGGATCGCTTGATTGACGCTTCCCTTTACTACACCTGGTATCATACTTTTCTAATCCGCTGCTTATGAAAATACTAAAAGCGATCGATCATTTCCGGCACATAGCAACTCTTTTTTAAGAGAGATAGGGGTAAATGACGACGTGAATGTATTGAATAAGGTTTTAAATATATTCAAGAAGCCCGGTAGTGTGGTTTTGACTCTTGTGGTTATAGTTTCTATCATACTGGTGGCACTGTCCTACCGACTGGTGAGCGCCTCTCCTGAGCAGGCACAGGTTGTTGCCACACCTACTACCCGCATCCCAACTCCCACACCAACTCTCGCACCCACACCAACCGTTAAAGCTTCTCCAACCCCCGCACCCGTGATTTTGCCAGTCCAGGATCGTTCAAAAGTTTTAGGTATTGCCGGTGAGCCGGGCACCAATTATGACGGTATCCCCTGGATACGCTTGAGCCATCCCACCTGCGGTTGGGGTAATTTGCGTGGTGATGTGCTAAAGAACACCATTCAGGCGTATCATCGTAAAGGGATTCGTGTCCTGTTTTCTATTTGCCAGGCCAATAACGCCACTTTGCTTGATACGGCGAAATTTGATGATGCCGCCCATGCATATCCCGATGCCGTTCAGTGTGGTAATGAGGAGATGAAGCAAGACTCGTCGGTCTCCTTTTTATATACGCCACCTGATAAGTTTGCCAAATTTTATGATCTGTGTGAGAAAGCGATTCACAAGGTACGTGCCTCAACACCTGTTATACTTGGATCTCTGGATCCTCACGTGGCCGGTGCAGATTACCAGTTGCTGGTAAATCAGGTAAGCTACCTGGACCAGATGCAGACCGCTATGAATACCAGTGTGCATCCAGGAGGCAACTGGAGCTGGCGCAATCAGATCATCGGACTCATCGATAGCTGGCATAACGGATGGGGTGGATCTAACAACCTGGCTGGCCTTTTCGACTTCTGGTCACAGCAGTTTCAGATCGACAAAAATCAACTGGGTAATCACATGTGGGTCATTGAAGGGACCGGCTGCTTCAAGGGGTGTGGCATTAACGTCGATAGTTCGTATGAGCTGGCGGTCTCGCACATTCTGACATTAATCACAGATGTGCAGACAATCAAGCAATTGAAGGTACCATTCTTCTACTTCAGTGGCAAAGACTTTGTTGATCAGGGGGTAACATGGCCTATTGGTATCCTCGACATCAATGGTCATCCCAAGCCTATTCGCCAGGACATGGGGATGGGTGGTCGAACACTGACGCTCGCCTGTGGTAGTAAGAGTGTTACCGTGGCCGACCAGCTACAGCTTCTCTCCCGGCTCTACGCTGATTGTGCTCTTCCCTCAGACTACCTCAACACCTTAACGAGCTAGCATGACCTGAATAAAGATAGCACACAGTGGGAGGCGCGGAAGGGCGGTCAGCCCCTCCGCGCCTCCCACTGTGTGCTATCCCCTGTATAGAGGATAGCAATTTTCGCCACGAAATAAAAAACCTGGTCGAAAATCGGGCAAAAAACCTTGACAAGCTCTGACTTGATATGTTAATATCATTGAGCTGTCGAAAAAACAGTATCCATTACTCGAGTCACAGTAAAGTGACATCCTCAGGGATCTTAAATTCCCCGCAGTGAAGATATTCGATATGTAGTATTTGCTTCGAATGTTTGAACGAAGGTCGGAAAAAGAAATTTGGGTCAGGCGAATTCTCGTTGAGAAAAGCCTTGACAAATCCCGAGCAGTATGCGATACTACGATGGCTACGGTGATCCTTCGAGAAAGGTCATCGGGTACCTTGACAACTGAAGAGTGGAAAGCAGAACAGCAACTGGAACAACAACACACAACGAACCAGTTCCTGTCAATTCGGAGGCTTGATGGTCACCATCAAGTATCCATAATAATCTGCGAAATAAGCCAATGTTATGTAACTTGGCCATGATCGCAATTCACATGCAATTGCACATCACTGCTCTGTGATGTACACATAAAAATTGGATGGCGAGTTTGATCCTGGCTCAGGATAAACGCTGGCGGCGTGCCTAACACATGCAAGTCGAACGCCCTTAGCAATAAGGGAGTGGCGGACGGGTGAGGAACACGTGGGTCATCTGCCCTGGGGTGAGGAATACCGGCGAGAAATCGCCGACAATACCGCATAGCTTCGTAAGAAGAAAGCTCGCAAGAGCGCCCGAGGATGAGCCTGCGCTCGATTAGTTGGTTGGTGGGGTAATGGCCTACCAAGACCGCGATCGATAGCTGGTCTGAGAGGACGATCAGCCACACTGGGATTGAGAACGGCCCAGACTCCTACGGGGGGCAGCAGTGAGGAATTTTCGTCAATGGGGGCAACCCTGAACGAGCAACGCCGCGTGCAGGAAGACGGTTTTCGGATCGTAAACTGCTTTTCTCTGGGACGAGAACGGACGGTACCAGAGGAATCAGCCTCGGCTAACTACGTGCCAGCAGCCGCGGTAATACGTAGGAGGCGAGCGTTGTCCGGAGTTACTGGGCGTAAAGCGCACGCAGGCGGTCAGATTAGTCTGTGGTGACAGTCGTCGGCTCAACTGACGAAGTACTATGGAAACTGTCTGACTTGAGGGCTTCAGAGGGACACGGAATTCCGGGTGGAGTGGTGAAATGCGTAGATATCCGGAGGAACACCAAAGGCGAAGGCAGTGTCCTGGGAAGTACCTGACGCTCAGGTGCGAAAGCTAGGGGAGCGAACAGGATTAGATACCCTGGTAGTCCTAGCCGTAAACGATGACCACTAGACGTTGGGGGTATCGACCCCTTCAGTGTCGTAGTTAACACAATAAGTGGTCCGCCTGGGGAGTACGGTCGCAAGATTAAAACTCAAAGGAATTGACGGGGACCCGCACAAGCAGCGGAGCGTGTGGTTTAATTCGATGCAACGCGAAGAACCTTACCAAGGCTTGACATGAACTTGCACCAGCCGTAACGGGCTGTCCCTTCGGGGCGGGTTCACAGGTGCTGCATGGCTGTCGTCAGCTCGTGTCGTGAGATGTTGGGTTAAGTCCCGCAACGAGCGCAACCCCTGTCGTTAGTTGAACTTCTCTAGCGAAACTGCCGTTATAAGACGGAGGAAGGCGGGGATGACGTCAAGTCAGCACGGCCCTTACGCTTTGGGCGACACACACGCTACAATGGTCAGGACAAAGAGTTGCGAACCCGCGAGGGGGAGCTAATCTCGTCAAACCTGGCCTCAGTTCAGATTGGAGGCTGCAACCCGCCTCCATGAAGTTGGAGTTGCTAGTAACCGTAGGTCAGCACACTACGGTGAATACGTTCCCGGGTCTTGTACACACCGCCCGTCACACCACGAAAGTTGGCAACACTTGAAGCCGCTGGGCTAACCCTTTGGGAGGCAAGCGTCGAGGGTGGGGTCAGTGATTGGGGTGAAGTCGTAACAAGGTAGCCGTACCGGAAGGTGCGGCTGGATCACCTCCTTTCTAGGGAGCTTGAGCACGCGTCTGAAGACCTTCAGACACACACGCGTGTTCCACTTCCAGGTCGACCAGGACATTGGTACGATGCGTGTTGCCAGAAGCGACGCTGGTTTCCACTCTTGAGCTGTTGGGGTACAGCATCCCTTTCTACGGAAAACGGATGGCCAACAGTGCACCTGAACAACTGAAGATAGTATTCCTTCAATTTTGCTGAGCGATCTATTGCCAGCCAGAGTTGAAGCAGAGGATCGATTTCTCTCTTCGAGAAGAAGAGCAGAAGTCAAAGCATTCATAGTACATGATGAGATAAGAAGAGAACAAGCTACACAGAGTACGAGGTGGATGCCTTGGCGCTAAAGACCGAAGAAGGACGCGGAGACCGGCGAAACGTTCGGGGGGAGCTGCATACAAGCGATGAACCCCGAGAATCCGAATGAGGCAACTCCTCCAGAGTGATGTCTGGAGACCGCCTGCTGAACACATAGGCAGTGACGGGGGGCAGTGGGTGAACTGAAACATCTCAGTAACCCGACGAACAGAAATCAACCGAGATTCCCGTAGTAGTGGCGAGCGAACCGGGAGGAGCCCAAACCGATGAACCCTCGGGTCCATCGGGGTTGTAGGACTAGCAACACAGGAGAGATTTCCACTTGAACGCGTTGGAAAGCGCGACCAGAGCGGGTGACAGTCCCGTAAAGGACGGAGAACTCGAATCGGCTAGGATCCTGAGTACCACGAGACACGTGCAATCTTGTGGGAAGCTGGGGGGACCACCCTCCAAGGCTACACATCTTTAGCGACCGATAGCGAACAAGTACCGTGAGGGAAAGGTGAAAAGCACCCCGAGAGGGGGATGAAAGAGACCCTGAAACCACGTACTCACCAGCAGTCAGAGGCCACTGTTCCACGAGGAACCAAGGGCTGATGGCGTGCCTTTTGTAGAATGATCCGGCGAGTGCATCGTCGTAGCCTGGTTAACCAGCGCTAAAGCTGGGGAGCCCCAGGGCAACCGAGTCTGAACAGGGCGAACGTTGCGGCGATGCGACCCGAAACCGTGTGAGCTATCCATGAGCAGAGTGAAGCGGATGTGACAGTCCGTCGAGGCTCGCACCCACCAGTGTTGCAAAACTGGGGGATGACTTGTGGATAGGGGAGAAATTCCAATCGAACACGGAGATAGCTGGTTCTCCCCGAAATGTATTGAGGTACAGCTGTATGATACACTATCCTGGAGGTAGAGCTCTGAATGGGCTAGGGGCCTCGTGCAGGTTACCAAACCCAAGCAAACTGCGAATGCCAGGACAGCATGCATGCAAGTGAGACGGCGGGGGCTAAGCTTCGTCGTCAAAAGGGAAACAGCCCAGACCATCGGCTAAGGTCTCCAAGTATCCGCTGAGTGTAAAAGGGGGTCACAACGCCCAAACAGCCAGGATGTTGGCTTAGAAGCAGCCACCATTTAAAGAGTGCGTAATAGCTCACTGGTCGAGTGTCGTGGCACCGACAACGTATCGAGGCTGAAGCGGATTACCGAAGCCATGGAACCTCTCTCTTGAAGAGAGGTTGGTAGGGGAGCGTTCTCCAGCTGAGAAGCCAGACCGCAAGGACTGGTGGAGCGAAGAGAAGTGAGAATGCCGGAATGAGTAGCGTCATGTCTGTGATAACCAGACACACCGAATGCCTGAGGGTTCCTGGGCACCGTCAAACGTCCCAGGGTGAGTCGGGTCCTAAGCCGAGGGCGTCATAGCCGTAGGCGATGGAAAGCAGGTCAGAGATTCCTGCACCGGAGATGCTCGTTATTGAGCAATGGGGGGACGCGGTAAGGAAGGTGAGCCCATCGATTGGACAGGATGGGTCTGTGCGTTGAAGTGCGAAGCCGAGGCAAATCCCGGTTTCCTGTGCATGACACGTGCAGCGAGCGGACGTCAGTTCGCGGAAGTCATCGGCCCCTAGGCCGCCAAGAAAAGCCTCTCGCCAGAGCCATCTCCGCCCGTACCGCAAACCGACACTGGTAGGCAGGGGGAACACTCCCCAGGTGATCGAGCGACCCTCTGTTAAGGAACTCGGCAAATTGACCCCGTACCTTCGGAAGAAGGGGTGCCCTAGTAGCGAGACTGGCTTGCCAGGAGCGTGAGGGGGTTGCAAGAAATTGGCTCAACCGACTGTTTACCAAAAACACAGGTCTCTGCGAACGCGAAAGCGGAAGTATAGGGGCTGACTCCTGCCCAGTGCCGGAAGGTTACGAGGAGCGGTGATCGTAGCTGCGAATCTAAGCCCCGGTGAACGGCGGCCGTAACTATAACGGTCCTAAGGTAGCGAAATTCCTTGTCGGGTAAGTTCCGACCCGCACGAAAGGAGTAACGAGTTGAGCACTGTCTCGACAGAGGACTCGGCGAAATTGAAGTACCCGTGAAGATACGGGTTACCCACGACAGGACAAAAAGACCCCGTGGAGCTTTACTACACCTTGACCTCGAAACGAGGCAGAGCGTGCGTAGCATAGGTGGGAGTCGGAGAACCTACCCTTGTGGGGGTAGGGGAGACGGCAATGAAATACCACTCTCGTTGTGTTTTGTTTCTCACACGTCACCGTGAGCCGGGACGTGGACAGGATCAGGCGGGTAGTTTGACTGGGGCGGTCGCCTCCCAAAGCGTAACGGAGGCGCCCAAAGGTTCCCTCAGGGTGGATGGACATCACCCACAAGAGTGTAAAGGCACAAGGGAGCTTGACTGCAAGACGGACAGGTCGAGCAGGGACGAAAGTCGGGCTTAGTGATCCCACATTCCCGAGTGGAAGGAGTGTGGCTCAACGGATAAAAGCTACCCCGGGGATAACAGGCTTATCTTGCCCAAGAGTTCACATCGACGGCAAGGTTTGGCACCTCGATGTCGGCTCGTCGCATCCTGGGGCTGGAGTAGGTCCCAAGGGTTGGGCTGTTCGCCCATGAAAGCGGCACGCGAGCTGGGTTCAGAACGTCGCGAGACAGTTCGGTCTCTATCCGTCGTGGGCGTAGGAGAATTGAGGGGCGTCATCTCCAGTACGAGAGGACCGAGATGGCTCGACCGCTGGTGTGCCAGTTGGCCTGCCCGGGCCAGAGCTGGATAGCTATGTCGAGAAGGGATAAGCGCTGAAAGCATCTAAGCGCGAAGCCGCACCCAAGACGAGTTCTCCCACTCTCTTGAAGAGTCAAGATCCCAGGAAGACGACCTGGTCGATAGACGACACGTGGACACCTGGTAACAGGCGGAGCGAAGTCGCCCTAATGATCGTACGGCTTGTTTCACCATTGTGTATCTTCATCGTGGACGCATGCAGTGCGTGTTCTCTGCTTCACGCTGGTTGGCAGCGCGCTCGGCAAAATTGAGGGAATACTATTTCCAGTTGATCAGGGAAACATTGTAAGGATTTGCTAACAGGCAAATCCTTTTTTGTGTTTTGCTATAAGGGGCGGGGAAATGCTCATCGACTTTCATACCCATATATTTCCTCCAGAAGTTTGTGCACAGCGTGAGCGCTATTGTGAGCGGGATCCCTGGTTTCGTACCCTCTATACCAATCCCCGCGCCCGTATGGCTTGCGCGGAAGATCTGATCGCGGAAATGGATGCTTCGGGTGTCGATGCTTCTGTCACCTTTTCTTTCGGTTGGACCGATCCCATGTTGATTGAGGAAACCAACAGCTACGTTATTGATGCCATGCGGCGCTATCCCGGCCGCCTGTATGGGATGGCTGTGTTGCAGCCACTGGCTGGCGAACGCGCCGCATATGAGCTAGAACGCTGCGCAAAGGCTGGCATGGTTGGACTGGGTGAGCTAATGCCTCACGGACAGGGATATAGCCTGGGTGATGTCCGGTTGCTCTCTCCTCTGATGGACGTGGCACGGCACTATCAATTGCTTGTGCTTTCCCACTGTAGTGAACCGGTCGGTCATCAATATCCTGGGAAAGGCGACGTCTCGCTACAGGATGTGGTGACCTTTCTGACGGCTTTTCCTGAAATACGTTTTGTGGCCGCGCATTGGGGAGGAGGCCTGCCTTTTTATACGCTGATGCCAGAGATTCAGCGTATCGCCGCGCACGTGTGGTATGATACGGCTGCAACCCCTTTTCTGTATCGACCAGAAATATTTTCTACTGTTGCCCAATTAGTAGGGGCCGACCGTATTCTCTTTGGCAGTGACTATGGTCTGCTACGGCAGAAGCGTGTTATTGAACATATTCAGCAGACCGACCTGGATGCGGCCGCGTTACATATGGTGCTGGGACAAAACGCGCAAGATCTATTGAGTCTCTATGGCCCAACTTTACGCGGATAGCATTCTATTTTTTTGACTTTCATCCTGACGAGGTGTCTTTCTTATGCGAGTGGTTTCTCTTGGCAGCGGCAGTAGCGGCAATGCACTCTTAGTTGAAGCAGGTCCTCAGGGACGCACAAAGCTGTTGCTGGATGCTGGTTTGAGCACGCGCACACTGGCGACGCGCCTGGCTTCGGTTGGTATATCACTGTCGCAGATCCAGGCGATTCTAATTACCCACGAGCATAGTGACCATGTTCTTGCCCTTCCCCAATTGATCAATCGATATGCCTTCCCAGTAGTGGCCAATAGCAAAACCTTGCGGGCTATTCAGGATGGCTTGCGGTCCGGTGTGTGGAGGACCGATGCTGGTCGGACGGTCGCGGCAAAGATCCAGGTGGAAGAGTCTGTATCATATATCCCTGTAAGCGCTGGTAAAGAGGTGGAGGTGACCACGACCTCGCTAGAGGCATCAAGTACCATTGTAGAACTGGATCATCCGGAATCCGGTGACACTCTTGAGCGGGCAACCCCTCAGGCACAACTGACGTTTCCCCACCAGATTTTGCCGATCGGGGCGCATCTGACAATTGGTGATATTGAGGTTACCTCTTTTGCTATTTCGCATGACGCGACCGCTCCCTGTGGTTACCTGCTCCATGCAGGTGGGTGCCGTATCTGCCTTGTAACCGATAGCGGTGAGGTCACGCCCGCGATGCTTGAGCAGATGCAGCATGCTGACCTGTTAATTCTGGAGTCCAACCACGATCGGGAGCGCCTGGTGCGTGGTCCCTATCCCTGGCACTTGAAGCGCCGTATCCTGAGTCCAACGGGCCATCTTTCCAACGATCAGGCTGGTGAGGCGATACTGCAGATCTGGCGTGAGGTTGGTATGCGCTGGCTCTGGCTGGCTCATTTGAGCCGTACCAACAATACTCCGGCTCTTGCTTTGGAGAGTATGCGCCTGTATCTACGTTCAGCCAATATCAACCCGGCGCATATTCGTATTTCCGCTCTTCCTCCTACGATGGGTCAGGTCTGGGATTCGACTCAGTTATGGCTCTGATACGCCCAGATGAGGCGGAGAGTTCGGATCCTTGCTCCTCTTTTAACAGCCTCTGCACACGCCTACTAGAGGGACGCGCTTCCAATGATTCATAGAAGCCCAGCGCCTGTTCCAGATAATAACGCATCAACTCCATATCGCTGTTATGCTGTCCATTGTTGATGGAGATATCGGCGCGGGCCCGGTAGAGCAATCCCAGGTTATACAGCGTATGGGCGCGTTCCCAGGGCAGATCCAATTCCTCACAATACTTGAGAGAGCGGCGCAGATCTTCTTCGGCCTGTTCCCATTGCAACTTTTGCATCAGCATCTTCCCACGTGCCCGCAGGGCGACTGCCAGACTTTTGCGCGACCCGGCCTCTTCGCAGAGCTTGATTGCCCGGTCAAATAGAGCCTCTTCTCCAGCACTGTTGTCGGTATTGATCAGTAAGTCCACCAGTGTTGCCAGTATCGCGGGATTAGGGAACGGCTCGCTGAGCTCAAACTTGATGCGATAATCGGACAGAGCCTGTTCCCAATCCTCCTGTGCGAGGTGGATGGCGTGCAGGCGGGTTGAGGGCGGAGCGCCTTCCGTGTACGCCTCCCGATCGCTCTGCTGGATAACCAGGCGCTTATACTGCTGGGCGTATCTATCTCCATCTTCCTGTCGGCCCTGATGATAAGCGATGGTTGCCAGCGTTTCCAGCGCCCATAGCTGGCGCTTCTCATCCTGTTGATATTTTTCAACAAATTGCAGAATATCTTGAGCTACCTGCTGCGCATCGCTCCAGCGATTCCAACGGTACCAGGTACGCATGCGCCCGACCATGCCAGTGAGCACCATAGAGGGGCTCTCCATGCTGAGCGCATTGCTCCAGGCCCGGCCATAGTATGTCAGGGCGACGGCATATTCTCCTACCTGTTCGTAGGCGCTCCCTAACGAAAAATAGAGGTCGTAGAGCTCTTCTCGGTCCTGGATACGGTCCTCAAGTTGCAAACGTCTCTCTTGTAGCTCTAGTGCTCTCTTATACTGATGATACTCAAAGTAGATAAATCCCATGGCATCCAGAGTTAGAGAGAGGGTGCGCGGATTATTCAACTCCTCCGCCATCTGTAGCGCTTCATTTCCACTGAGCAGAGCCTGGTCCGCCAGCCAGGCTTTTTGATCGTGGGGCGCTGCCCCTAACTGGCGAATATACCAGAAAGCCAGGTAGGTGCGAAAAGCGATATGTTCACGGCTGGCAGGTGTCCCTTCCAGAAGCTTCAGGCCCGCATCGATATACTGGCGTATCTCCTGTGGATCGGGCTGGTTATCAAAGCGTGGCAGCCAGCGCGTCGCCAACAGTGACATTCTTTCATATAGTTCTATCAGGTGCGATTTATTTGCCTGCATCTCATCCTGGGGAATCAACTGTAGCGCGCGGCGCGACTGACGCCAGGCCTCATCAAGGTTGCCGTGCTGCGCATGAGCCTGTCCGATCTTGGCCAGCATAATGCTCTGGGTTAACTTATCCGCGTGCGATTCGCTCAGCAACTCAAACGCGTCATTATAAGCCTGCAGGGCACGCAGGGAGTAGTAGCTATCCATGGCCTGATCACCGGTCAGGGTCAGATATTTGACGGCTCGATCGCGCAAGTTTTCCCGAGTCAGGCGGATCGGGGGTGCCGTAGGATGATGCTGATTATAGATTTCAATATAGTCGATGGCGGCGTTGGGCGACCAGGCCGCTAGCGCGCGCTGGTAGTGATAGGCGATCAACTCGGCGAAGTTGACCCGCTGATTGCCCGCCTGCTCATCCAGCCAGAGCGCGATGCGTGCATGCTCATGGGCGCGGCGCTGGCGAGGAATGTTGTTATACACGACGTCGCGAATCAGGATGTGCTTAAAAATAAAGGCCCGATCTGGCGTCATAGGACTGGCCGCTTTGTTGCTGATTTCAGCGATAAAGTCGCGGCGCATCAAGGCGATCAATGCTTCCATCACAGCCTCGGGGCTCAAGCCCTGTGACAACTCTAGCAATGAGGAAAGCCAGAAGTTGCGACCAATGATGGAGCCATGTTGTAGCACCAGTTTCTCTGTAGGATTGAGCAGATCCACACGCGCAGCCAGCACGCCCTGAATCGTATCTGGCACATGGGGGAGTGGAATCAAGTATGGACTGGTTAATAATCCCTCCTCCAGAGGCTCGTTGTTGACGGTCTGTACTGGCTGTCCTACCTCTCCCATCATTCCATGTCTGGGATACTCAACCTGCCAGTAGCTCTGACCGCGCTCCTGATCTTCTTTTCGCACTAGAATGCCCTGATCGATAAACATACGCACGATCTCTTCCACAAAGAAGGGATTGCCTTCTGAGCGTGCCAGGATGGTATAGCGCAGCGTCTCGGGCATCTCACTGGTGTTCAGCAGAGCATCTACCAGATCGTTGCTCTCTTCCCAGGTCAAGGAATCCAGTTCGATAGCAGTGAAATTCCTGTGGCCGCCCCCCCAATCGCGGCGATGCTCCAGAAAGTCGGGTCGAGCGGGACAGATAAACAGCAAGGGGACCGAGGTGAGGCGCTCGGTCAGGTACTCGAAAAGATCCAGTAGCGCTTCATCCGCCCACTGGATATCATCAATGACCACGATGACCGGCTGTAATTCTCCCAAAGCCTCCAGCAGCACACGCCAGGCACGTAGCAAGGTACCCTGCGCGCCACTCTGCTTGTCCGTGGTATTTCTGGGAGTGGGCCTCTGCTCTGAGCGGGGACGTTCATCGTAGCCCGCAACTTCCGTTGCTGCGAGTTGCTTGCCGAGCAAGCCGCGTCCAACGCTACGCAGCAGCGTCTCCGCGATGCTTTCTGGCGACTCGTTGATCCTGGCTTTGGTAAAGGTTAAGCGCAAGAACTCAACGAAACGTTGGCGAATGATAGCGTCAGTATCTTCTTTCTGCACATGCAGAATCGTGCGCAAGATCTCGATCAGGGGCCAGTAGGTCAGTCCTTCCCCGTAGGGTGGACAACGACCTTTAAGGACGAGGGGCGGTGTCAACTCCCCGGTAGATGATGTGCTCTTCACCAGTTCCTGTTCGCGTGTAATAAATTCCCGCACCAGGCGCGACTTGCCGATACCAGGGGCGCCCAGGATGGTGATCAGATGGGGACGCCGCTCGGTCTGCACGCGCGCGTAGCTGGCGTGGAGCAGGGTCAGCTCCAGATCTCGGCCAACAAGTTGTGAGTTGCTGCCCGTCAGGCCACGCGGGTGCTGGGCGACGGCCAGGTTAGATTGGCGCAGGCCCTGTACCACATAGGCTGAGATCGGCTCGGACTTGCCTTTGAGATGGAGCGGTGCGATGGCCTTAAAGTCGAAGACGGCTCGGCTCGAAAGATAGGTGCGCTCCCCCACCAGGATCGTATCGGGCGTCGCCACCTGTTGCAGGCGAGCGGCGATATTCACCGCGTCACCCGTGATCAGAAAGTCGTGGTGCTGCGTGGCTGTGGCGCTGGGCGCGGCTACCTCGCCAGTATTGATGCCGATGCGCATCTGGAGCCGTGTTGCCTCGGGATCACGCGCCAGCCGATGCTCATTAAAGCTATTCAACGCGGCCTGCATATCCAGCGCGGCCCGAATAGCGCGGTCCGGATCGTCCTCGTGGGTGACCGGCGTCCCAAAGATCGCCATCACGGCATCGCCAATATATTTTTCAACCGTGCCATCGTGCTTGCGGATCTGTTCCGTCATCAAATTAAAGTAGCCGGTCAGGATCGCGCGCATATCTTCGGGATCCAGGCGATCGGCTAGCGGGGTAGAGCCTGTGATATCGGCGAACATTACCGTCACCACGCGTCTTTCCTCAGCGGATGCCAGCAGTGAGGGATCGATCTGAGGCATGCTCAACTGCCGCGTGGGCTGTGTGGTGTCGGCATCGACCACAGGTGTGCGGACAACGGACGCTGCAGATTCGCGTCTCGGCTGTAGCGCGGTCCCGCATTCGATACAGAACTTGGCTCCTGTGGGATTAATCGTGCCGCAATTGGGGCAACCAGCCAGGCGATGTCCGCATTCCAGGCAGAATTTGGCATTGGGTGGATTGAGGGTTTGGCAGTTAGGACAACGCATACAAATCCAGTTTTTTCTGTTCTTTCTTGGCTCCGAATTGTCTTACTTTATGCCTCTGTATTGTACAACACTTCAGCTGAGAATGAAAACTTCTTAAAGAATGTATCTTACTCCCGTCATTGTGGGGCTACTCACGCGCCCCCACACGCGCGTCCGCTACGCGGCCGCGCTGGTTATTTTGTGCTGGTGCATCGGGGGCGCATCCGCGCCCCCGATGCACCCATAGAAAATAGACTTGTGAGTACTGCAGGTGCAAAAGCTCAGGCAATGCTTACGAGTGCCTATTTTCTATGGGTGCATGAGGGGCGCGGATGCGCCCCCGATACACCAGCAAAAATAGACTTGTGAGTACTGCAGGTGCAAAAGCTCAGGCAATCTTGCGAGTGTCTATTTTCTATGGGTGCATGAGGGGCGCATCCGCGCCCCTCATGCACCCATAGAAAAAAACAGCGCGGCCGCGTAGCGGACGCGCGTGCGGGAGGAGTCAAACACCATCAAAAAATTGATGTTTTGAGTTCTGTATAACATCAAATACTTTTGAACCTCTTGTTTGTAAGGGTAGAGGCTGGCACATTTTCTACTTGACGTTTTCCACTTTGTTCCGTACTATGGATGTTGATGAAGGGAGACATGTTATGCAGCGAGATTTTTTAGTCGAGAGCCATAGCTATGATAAGATGCTGCGTGGAACGTGGCGAGCATATAAATTAAGCTCCGATCTTCAACTTGGAAATGAACAGGAATCTCCTGTGCTGGATAATTGTGTGCGCCTGTGGCTTCCCTCTGGTACTCCAATGAACTGGTCATCGGGGACGCGCAATTTGCGTAATAATTGTCTGCAATTCTTCTGGCCCGATCGCTGGTATATGCTCAGCGCATTTTACAATGAAGATGTTCTGATCCATACTTATGCTAATATCATTCAACCGGCCCAGATTTTGCTAGACCATATTTCTTATGTAGACCTGGATCTGAGTACGCTGGTCAAACCCGATCTGAGCTATGAGATTTTGACGCAGCTGGAATTTGAGCATATGGCCGAGACACTGCACTATGACGAGTCGACACGTGTCAGTGCACTGATGGCTCTGCAGACCATTACCAGCACTATCCAGCGCAGTATTGGACTATTTTCCATCGTGCCACACCAGTTGAATTTAAGCCAGTTGCATACCAATTGCAACAAATCATAACTAAAGAGTATTTTTAAGAGGGGGAATGATTGCATGCCCAGGCGTATTGATCATGTTGCCATTATTGTCCGTAATCTGGAAGATGCCTTGACCTTTTATCGTGATACTCTGGGCGTTGTCCCTACTGAGATCAAAGAGGTTCCTACCGAGCAGGTGCGCATCGCTTTTCTTCCTCTGGGTGGTCCCGCTGGTAGTCAGATAGAACTTATTGAACCGACCCTCGCTAATGCCAGTCTGCAAAAGTTTCTGGAGCGGCGGGGCGAGGGTCTTCATCACCTGTGTCTGGAGGTCGAAGATATCGATGGGGCGCTGCAAGACTTAAAGGATAAGGGCGCGGCTGTACTGGATCAGCAGCCACGTGTGGCCGCCGAAGGGCGGGCGATCTTCCTGCATCCCAAAGCCACCAACGGCGTATTGCTGGAGCTCCTGCAAAAGTAGCGCAAAGTCTGTATAGAAGAGCTGGTACAACGCAACATGAGACATCCCAAATTTTAGGGATGAACTTGTGAAAGAAGCGAGCAGTTCTCCATTTTTGAAGGAGAACTGCTCGCTTCTCTTCTCTTGCAGAACAACGTGCTTTCCCCGTTTGGCTCGCTGAAAAGCACCACTGTGCCAAAAAACGGAAAAAGAGAAAGGAGCTGGTCAACCGACTTTCCACTCCCACAGCATCCCAGCGGCTTCCACAGGGCCTAGGGGTATGCTCTTTTCGCACGCATTCGCATCCTCTGTTGGCAAGACGTGTTGTACCCGATGAACACCGGACACACGCCCACATGGTCAGCCGATGCCGACCAGAGCGTCTCTCGTCACGTGGGGAACCTCCACACCGCCTCAGAGCATAATGATCTGGACGCGAGGCTGGGGCCGGGGCCGGCCAGCTACCTCCTCCCAGCGCGCAGGGATCCGTTGCCACAACCGACTCAAGGCCAGGCGCAGCCGTGCAAACGGCTGGTGTGCTTGCCGGGCATGACGGCCTGTGCGATGACAGTAGTGCCGCAACAGCCAGCGGCGTAAGAGTTCGTAAAACGGCGCCAGCAGGCTCAGCAGAAAGGCGTAGGCCAGCGCCGCCAACAGCAGCAGTTTTTCTCGCGTCTCCCACTCCCAGAGCCGCGGGCTTTGGAAGCCCAATTCGCTCTTGTTTTCTTTCCAGGTCAGTTCGATCTGCCAGCGACGCGCATAGGCAAACATAATCCGCCAGGCATCTTCCGCGGTGGTGATGGACTCGGCGGTGAGCAGATACCAGGGCAAGCCACCTTTGCGCCGGGCCACGACCAACCACAACGGCTGCTCAGGATGGTCGGGATGCCTCACCGCACAAGCGAGAACACTGCCCATGACCCACTGGTGACGACGGCAATCCCACACCCAGCGTTCTTGCCATCCTCGTTTGCCGCGGGTGATTTTCCAGGCTGCACGTCGCTGACCCTGGGCATCCACGAGCTGGTAATCTTTTTTCCAGCGCAGCACAAAGCGCAACGAGAACGCCAGCAACAGACCCAGCCAGAAACTGCTGGCGAAGCCTTGATCAAAGACATGCATCACCTCGCGTCCCCAGAGCAGAACGCCTTGCAGTAACAGTTTGGCTTGTTCATCGCGTTTGAAGGAAGCGCGCGCCCCACGGCTGGTCCACCACCGCATGCTGGCTAGTTCAGGCGGGTCGTCTTGCTGCTCGCTGCCGACCAGGACCACGGCCAACCAATGGAGGCCCGGCACAAAGATGGGGCCACGGGGCGGGGTGTAGTAACCTTTCTTGATATGGGTGAGTCGAGCGCCCTTACTCGAGCGCACCGGGGCAAGGTCGTCCGAGGCGATAGTTTCTGGCTTCTCCCACGCACTCTCATCCCACAGCGCCAGCACATCCCTTCCCATCTGTTTCCACCTTGTGAGACGTTGGCTGGCTCGATGCCACAGATACGAGCGGATCAGTTCAGCCGACCATTTGCGACAATGCAGCAGCCGAGACAGGCGTTTGGTTCCTGCCGGAGCTTTGTCGGGCGTCTCGAGATAGCCGCCCATTTCCGAAAGGAGCAAGCCATTGACGCGATCACGGAAGGTCAAGATCACCGCCACGGTCTGCACCATCGTGCGCACCAGTCGTTTGTCCATGCGGCTATCGGCTTGCATGAGCAAGGGAGCCAGAAAGTGAGCCAGAGCAGTGTACAATCCCTGCGCCATCTCGGCAGGGGGATATGCTGGAACTTGTGGCTCCTCAAGCGGTGTGAGATACTGAGATGACATAAACAACACCTCCTGGATTGACTGAATGGTGGTCTGTTTTTCCTTCAGTCTCGCTCAGGAGGTGTCTTTTTACAAACCCGACCTTAAAATTCGGGATGTCTCATGTTGCTATATCTTCTATACAGGACGGCTTGAAATGTTAGATTACATGGAACTTACAACGGCGATGGGGGGATAGACGTACTATTATTAGCAGAAAATGCCTCTGTCGATCGGGTATGGTGAGAGTATGTAGAGATGCTGCCGCATACGGTGTGTTATCTGCCATTCTAGTGGTACAATATTGATATTATAAGAGCAAATTGATGTCCGTAGCCAGTAGAGAGAAGATCGTGATAAATCAGCCCCCCATCAACCCAGAGCTTATTGCTGAAAATATTGCCCATGTGCGTGCTCGCATCGCCGAATCTGCGCAGCGCGCTGGTCGACAACCTCACGAAGTCGCCCTGGTCGCTGTCTCCAAGACGAAGCCACTTGCAGATGTGAAGATGGCGTATGATTTAGGGATTAGAGATTTTGGCGAGAACCGTGTGCAGGAAGCATTGGAGAAACTGGCAACGTTTTGCCCGCCTGATCTTCGCTGGCACATGATTGGGCATGTACAGACCAATAAGGCGCAGAAGGTATTTGGGGCCTTTCACTGTATCCATAGTGTTGACAGCTTGCATGTGGCCGAAGCGCTCCAGCGCGCTGCTGAAAAGAAGAGTCAGGTTAGCGGGGAGGATAGGCGGCAACCGATCTTGTTGCAGGTCAACGTTTCTGGTGAGGCCAGTAAAGAAGGCATGGCTCCTGATGAGGCACCAGCCATTGCGCGCCAGATCCTTTCCCTTCCGCATTTAGAAGTGCAGGGGCTGATGACTGTAGCACCGTTGGTCGATGATCCAGAGCAGGTACGTCCGGTGTTCCGTGCGCTGCGGCAGTTGCGGGACAGACTGCGTGAGGAGGTGACGGATGCCTGTTGGGATCAGCTTTCAATGGGAATGACCGATGATTATACTGTAGCGATCGAAGAGGGGGCAACTATTGTACGTGTTGGGCGTGCCATCTTTGGTGAGCGGATCAAAAAATAGCCTGATGCTGCTCATGGCGGGCCTTTCTATCTGACAGTGTCGATGGTGCGAAAGGAGTTTTTCGTGAAGATTGATGATCTGGTGTTTAGCCGACGAACACGACAAAACCATGCCCTGGAGCATGCTACTTTTACCATCCTGGGTACTATGGATCCATCGTTAAGCGCCAGCGCGCGCTCAAACTCGGACGGTTTTATTATCTTTGGTGACGTCGATCTGGGCTTGCTGAGGCGTGCCCTGGATGAGGCTCTGAGGCGCTTGCAGGCCGGCGAGGCCGAGCTGGCGATTCATCCTAACTGTGGCACCAACCTGGCGGTAGGCGTTTCTATGGTGACCATTGGCACCTTGCTGGGGATGGCCTCAAGCAATAGCCGTACCCGCGTTGCCTCGGCCGCCGCCTCTTCTGTGGCCGGCTGGATGGCCGCCCGGCCGCTGGGTGAATACGTCCAGAAGCACTTTACCACGCTGCCAGACCTGACGGGCGTACACGTTACCAGTATCACACGCCGCAAAGTGTTTGGCTTTACCTTTGTTGATGTTCGTACAGTGCAGGAGTAGCTATGTATACGCCACCACCATTGTCGGTGCCTATCGTTTCCATTTTGATTGGTTATGGAATCAATATTTTGATCCTGGCCATGTTTGTTCGTGCTATCGCCTCCTGGTTTCAAATGGATGAGCGTTTTGCCGTCATCCGTTTTCTCGCCCGGATGACGGATCCCTTTATCGTTCCGGTTCGGCGCGTGGTGGGCCAGATAGGCTTTTTGGATCTCTCATTCCTGATAGCATGGTTCGGGTTGTTCATCATTCGATTATTACTGTTGCAATCGTTGCCGCCTGGCTGGTAACGCCATGCTGATATCGGTACGCGTCATCCCGCGCAGCACGCGCAATCAATTGGAATGGGATGGCGAGGTGTTGAAGGCGCGTCTGACCGCGCCCCCTGTAGACGGGGCCGCCAATCAGGCCCTGATCGCCTTGCTGGCCGATCAATTGGCTATCCCCAGGCGCGCCATCAGCATTGTACGAGGAACGACCAGCCGTCAAAAAGTGGTGGATATCGAACAGTTAACGCCTGCAGAATTAGAACAGAGACTGACTCAGACACACTAGCGTGTCACAAAGCTGTCTTACTCTCATGATCATCGACTGTGGCCTATAGGAGCTTTAGCACCTGCGTCTATGGTAAGGTGGTGCAACAGGGGCGCATCCACGCCCCTGTTGCACCACCTTACAAAACCCCAGCGCGACCGCGAACGCGGACGCCCGTGCGGGGGCTATCACCTTTCCCCAGGGTGATGAGGGTCTGGCACAATAACAGCTATCTGATAGCTGGTTATTGTGCCAGGAACTGTCCTGTTCCCAGGTTCTCCTCCATATGGATACGCCCCATGTCATCGAAGTACAGGACGACGATAGCTTTGTTGATTGGATCCCCATCTGGGCCGAACGTGATCTGCCCACTTACTCCCTGCAGATTTTTTACGCTGGCCAGGGCCTGCTGTAAAGCTGTGGATTTCAGGGTAGTGCCTCCGTTGAGCGCCTGTTTGGAGCCGGTGAGCAGGGCCGTCATCGCGTCGTAGGAAAGGATGACGTTATTGCTCGGCCGTCGAAAACCGTAGACACCGCTCGGATTCGAACTGCTATAGTCGTCAGAATAATCCTTGAAGAAGGCTGGCTTTTTATTGCCCTGCTTCAGAATATCCCATTCATCTGGATAGGCGAAGGCCGTGAAGTGCATGCGATGCAGTTCCCCCTTCACGCTACTCGGATAGCCCGCCAGCTCATAGAGCGCGTCACCGCCCAGGATCTGGGTTTTGGCCAGGGCCGGATGTTTGGGCAGTTCCCCCAGCAGGGTTGCCACATCATTGGAGTAGCCAGCAAAGTAGATCAGACCGGGGTCGGTCTGCAACTGCTGCACGCCAGCGATGATCGAGGCCGGATCGTTCCTGTGATAGGTAATGATCCTGGTCTGCCCACTAAAGGCGCCTTTGAAGTCGTTACCCAGGCTCTGGCTGTATGAATCACCATCATCCAGGAAGATTGCGGCCTGTTGTGCCTGAAGCTTGCTCTTCGCATAGGCCGCGGCAACCGTGGCCTCGCTTTTATTCGACGGTGCCACGCGGAAGAAGTAGGACGAAAGCCCGGTCAGACTATCACTGGAGGCCGTCGCCGAGACCATAGGAATGTGGGCGGCGGTCAGGATATTGGAGGCGTTTTCCGCGTGCGAGCTCAAGGACCAGCCCATGACGCCAACGATGGTCGGATCTTTGGCGGCCGCCTGCACTATCTGGTGGGCTACGGTAGCGGCATTGCCCGAATCGCTGCCCGTATTGGCGATTATCAGGCGCACTTTGACGTTGCCCAATGTATTCTGCTGGTTCCATTCATGCTGGGCCACGTAGGCGCCCTGCAGATTGTCATAACCGATGCCAGCGTTGGGTCCGGTGAGGACGGTGCCCACCACAAACGTGATATATGGCTGTCCCGAAGAGAGGATACGCATATTCTCCTGATAAATATGCGCCTCCGCGTCACTGGAATCCTGACCAAGGGCGTCGTTCCAGAAGGTGTTCGCCTGGCTGGTGTTGCCCTGCGCCATCGCCTGTACCGCCTGATTTTTGTAGCTGGCGTTCTTGCGCGAGGTATCAAAGATCGATTTGCCGTCGCTCAGACCAATGGACTCGCCCTTGATGGTCGTGACACTGATCGGGTCGGCGGAGGGCTGATTCCCTTTGGCAGATGTCTGGCCGGTATGGCTGATCGGTTGAGCACCTCCTCCAGGGGGTGTCACTGGATGTCCCAGGTTTGGCAGCACAAAGATGAGGGCGCCGATAATGATCAGGACCACAATTAGCAGCAGAAAGCTCCACAGGATATAGTTATTGTCGTTCTTCTTTTGTTGTTGCTGCGGGGCGAATGTCCCCATCTGCTGCTGTTGATAGCCACCGCGATTGCGGGGTCGCTGGCCCTGATTTGGGCCCGGACCATATGGACCCCCGCCATAGGGATTATTGGCTGGCTGGCCTGGCTGGCTGCGGGCGGGCGCGCCTGAAGCACTATATCCGCCAGCATAGGCGGAACCCGCGCTGTTGGCGGCTGGTTTGGACGCGACCGAGGGCGTTGATATAGGACCCGAAGTATTGAGAATGTACGAACTGGTATCAATGGCCGCGTGGAAGCGTTGCTGCAGAAGGGCCTCGATCTCTTGCTTCATCTGGCGAGCATTTTGATAGCGCTTGTTGATATCCAGGGTCAGCGCCTTCTCCAGGATGCGCTCAAGCTCTGGTGAGAGTTGTTTATTCAGGGTCCGCACCGGTGGATAGTTGAACGGAGGATAATTGCGTGGATCGCGATTGGTGACCAGGTGATGCAGGGTGGCGGCCAACGCGTAGAGATCCGAGCGCGCGTCGGCGTTGCCCTGATACTGCTCGGGCGGCGCATAGCCGGGTGTCCCCAGCGCGGAGGTCTGTTTGCGCTTAGCGTTGCGCGCCTCGTCGGCGCGGGCGATGCCGAAGTCCACCAGTCGGGCCCGTTTGTCGCGACTGCTGATAATAATATTGGCAGGCTTGATATCGCGGTGCACGATCGGTGGTTTCTGCTCACTCAGGTATTCCAGGATATCCAGGACCTGAGCAATATAGGTCAACGCCTCCTGCTCGGGCATGGGCTTGTTAACCCGTTCCATATAGTCTTCTAGATTTTCACCCGGTGCGTATTCCTGCACCATGTAGTAGCGCGAGCCCTCTTGAAAACTATCGGTCACAGTCGGGATAAGTGGATGATCCAGGTTGGCGAGCGTCTCTACCTCGCGCTCAAAGTTACGTACATCTTCTTGTCGTTGTGTTGGATCATTTTCGTCTGAGATAAGTTCTTTGATGACCACGCGCTTATTTGAGACGCGTGAGTCCCTTGCCAGCACGGCGGCGCCCATACCGCCCTGGCCCAGCACCTTCTCGACGATATAGCGGCCGTTTTGTAGTTTTGCGTTGGGTGTCAGGGTACTTGAAGCACCGTGAACGCCGCCGCCTGTGCCACCACCTGCTGCCTGTGTTGTTGTGGCCGTTGGATAGCTGGCACCAGGCTGGCTAACCACGGTCTGAGTGCTGGAGGCTGGTGTATCCAGGTAACCACCACAATTGGCACAAAAGGTTTCACCGGCCGGATTATTCGTACCGCAAAAAGGACATTTCATAGTTGTGCCTATTATTCCAATCTCATCGCTATAGAGCGATTATCTAGAGATACCATTATATTAGTAATAGCGCAATTCCGCTCACGATTTCAAAAATCGGCCCAGGTAGGCGGGTTCCATGTGGATATGCCCGTTCTGGTCGACATAGAGGACGAGAATTGCTTTATCAACTGGATCTCCATTCGCTCCAATGCTGATCTGCCCACTTACCCCTTGAATAGCATTAGCACCATTGAGCTTGAGCAATGCCAGATGTAAATCCTCAGGGGTAGGATTCTGCTTTCCAGTGTTCAATGCAATATTGTACGCACTTAGCACTGTAACAGTTGCATCATAGGAGAGAATAACATCATTATCCGCGCGCGTAAAGCCATATGAGCCGCCCGGGTGTTGTCCATCGGGATTGAACGCCGACGAATATTCGTTGAAAAAGGCGGGCTTCTGACTGCTGTATTTCAGTACATCCCACTCATCTGGATAGGCAAAAGATGTAAAGCGCAGGCGGTTGAAATTGGCGCGCGCGCTACTCTGGTAGCCTCCCAGTTCATATAGTGCGTCGCCTCCCATGACTGGCAGCGTGCCTGGAGGCAGATCGCTCAGCAGCGTGCTGACATCGGTCGCGTAGCCGGAAAAGTAGATCAGGTCCGTCGCTTTGCTACTACTATCATGCATAGCGCTGGCGATGGTGTCAGCTTTGCCAATGGTATAGTTTTCGGTAATGACCTTGTTTTTATCCGTCCCTTGATAGCGTTGCATGAAATCCTGCGCCAGGCTCTGGCTGTATGTATCCTGTGGATCGTAGAAGACGGTGACGGTCTTCGCGTGCAGAACCGTCTCAGCATAGATGGCGGCCTGGGTGCCCTGCTGCTTGTTGGGTGGTACGACACGGAAAAAATAGGGCGATGCATTGCTGAGCGCGTCGCTGGATGAAGTCTGCGAGATCATGGGAATATGATTCTGGCTCAAGATCTGGATAGCGGTCTGTGTGCGTCCGCTGTATGGCCAGCCCATTACGCCTGCAAAGGTGGGATCAGATTGCTGCAGTTTGACGATCTGCTGCGCGACCGTCGCGACCGTGGAGGTCTGACTGCCGCTATTGGCGATCAGCAGGCGCACCAGCGTTCCGTTGCGTAGTTTGGCTCCATCGTTGTACTCTTTCTGCGCGATGTAGGCCCCCTGAAGATCGTCGCGCCCCACCTGGATCTGGTCGCCGCTGAGCATAGTTGCGACCACTATCGTCACATAGGGGTTACCGGATTGTATGACATGGATGTCCTCTTTATAAATGAGGGCTTCCGCGTCATTGGAGTTCTTGCTGGTCGCATCATTTAAGAGTGAGATGGCCGCATTGACATTGTTTTTATCTTGCTTGAGCTGCTGAGCCGCCTGTGTCTTGAGCGAGCCGTCCTCCAGCGTGGTATCGAAGGCCGTCGTCCCGTCGCTGATCCCGATCGGTTCTCCCTTGATCATGGTCACGCTGATGGGGGCGCTGCCCTTGCTTGCTGTCAGCCATGAGTAGCCGCCAAAGATGCCGCCTGCGATGAGCACCAGCAGCAGCACCGCGATCAGCACGATCAGCCCACCGCGTCTCTTTTTCCGAGGCTGCGCCTGTTGTGGCTGATAGGGGAAGCCGGGCTGAGATATTTGTTGGTTGGAGAAGCCAGGCTGCGATATCGGCTGATTCGAAAATGCTGGCAATGGCTGAACCGGTGTAAATGATGCTCCCGCGTTGCCCTGTCCAGCGGCTGAAAGCGTTGGTGGCGGTGGGGGCATCAGCGTGGGCGGAGTAGCGCTGTTGCCTATCCCCGGTTGTGATACCCCTGATGGGGTAGATGGCAGCGTCGCATCCGCTGCAGAATTGGCGATCTGTGTTTGCGCACTGCTAATGGCGCGCATCGGACCCGAGGTCCCCAGCGTATAGCTGTCGATGTTGCCCGAGATTCCGAAGCGCTGCCGCAGAATCGTGTCGATCTCGTTTTTCATCGCCGTGGCGCTCTGATAGCGCTGATTGATATCATTATTTAACGCTTTGGTCAGGACCCTCTCGATGTCCGGCGATAGCTGCGGATTCAGTGAGCGTGCCGGTGGATAATAAAAGGGCGGATGATTGCGTGGGTCACGGTTGGTCAGCAAGTGGTGCAGCGTGGCGGCCAGAGCATAGAGATCTGAGCGTGGATCGGCGTTGCCCTGATACTGCTCGGGTGGCGCGTAGCCGGGCGTGCCCAGCGCGGAGGTCTGTTTGCGCTGGGCGTTGCGCGCCTCGTCGGCGCGGGCGATGCCAAAGTCCACCAGGTGCGCGCGCCGATCGCGCGTACCAATAATGATATTGGCCGGCTTGATATCGCGGTGCACGATAGGCGGCATCTGCTGCGAGAGATAGTCGAGCACATCGAGCATTTCGGAAGCACAGATCAACGCTTCACGCTCATTCATTGGTTGATTGGCGCGATTCATGCGCTCCTCTAGATTTTCACCATCCACATATTCCTGGACCATAAAGTAGCGCGTACCCTCCTGGAAGTGGTCCGTCACGTTGGGTACCAGCGGATGGTCGATGTGGGCCAGCGTGGCAACCTCGCGCTTGAAGTTGCGCACATCCTCTAAACGGCGATTCTGATCCACATTATCTGAAATCAACTCTTTGATGACCACTGATTTGCCATCGAGACGAATGTCGGTGGCCAGTAGGGCGGCTCCCATGCCTCCCTGCCCCAGGATCTTCTTGATGACGTAGCGCCCACCCTGCAGGCGTGAGCCTGGACTGAGGGAGCTTGCAACAGCGCTGTTACTATTTGAAGGTGTAGAGGAGTCCGGTGACTCATTTACCCGGTTCCCACAATTTCCGCAAAAGCGAACGTTATCTCGCAGTTCCGCGCCGCAGTAAGGACATGTCATCTTTCTGCCTGCCTTTTAAGACATAACTATGAATGGGTCTTACACTCGTCTTACAGTGGGACGTGATAGTTCTCGCACAGGCGCCCGCGTGCGCGGCCGCCCTCGTTTTTTATTGGTGCATGGGGGGCATCCGCGCCCCCATGCACCAACAACACCATGACCTGTGAGCACCGCAGGTGATGAACTTGCACGTCAGACACTCTCTTATAAATAAAAGACGCCAAAGAGCATCTTTTCGGAATGATAAAAAATAATGATTTCGCCAAACAGGCGGAAAAATTATACTTATTTTTTCAATATAAGTCGAGCCTTTTTTATGCTAAAATCTACATCCTCTTATTACATACGTAATCTTATGTGAAAAGTTAAAATGAAGGGCAGCGCAAAAAAAGACCCTGCCAGAACAGGGTCTGTGCAGGATCTAAAGTATGTTGAGGTTGCGAAGCAAGGCTCTGGTTGGTGATTAGCGCTCAATTGGTGAGCGAACCAGGCTGCCCCACTCGGTCCAGGAACCGTCGTAGTTGCGAACGTTCTGGAAGCCAAGCAGCTGGGTCAGAACGAACCATGTGTGGGCGGAGCGCTCACCGATGCGGCAGTAGGAGATGACCTGGTTGTCTGGTGAGACGTCTTTGCCGCCATAGATATCACGCAGCTCCTCCGCTGATTTAAAGGTGCCATCGGCGTTTGCCGTAACGGCCCAGGGGATATTCTTGGCACCAGGAATATGGCCGGCGCGCTGCGCACCTTCCTGGGGATAGTTCACCATGTGCAGCAGTTCGCCGCTGTACTCCTGAGGAGAGCGTACATCGATCAAACGCAGGTTGGGATTCTTAAGTTCAGCCAGCACCTGGTCACGGAAGGCGCGGATGCTCTCATCGGCTGGCTGCGCATGATAGGTTGTGTGCTCGTAATGGGGCACCTCTTTAGTGTAAGGTCGGCCCTCAGCCTCCCATTTCGTGCGGCCACCATTGAGCAGCTTCAGATTTTTGTGGCCATATTGTGTAAATAGCCAGTATGAGTAAGCTGCATACCAGTTGTTACGATCACCATAGAGTACAATGGTGGTGTCGTTGGTGATGCCCCAGTTACCAAAGAGCTTCTCCAGCCCTTCCTGGTCAATAAAATCACGGCTCAGTGGATCCTGAACGTCGACATGCCAGTCCAATTTGACCGCGCCTGGAATGTGGCCAACTTCGTATAATAATACGTCCTCGTCCGCTTCAATCAAGCGTACATTGGGATCGTTCAGGTGGTCCGCAACCCAATTTGTATCGACGAGAGCTTCTGGATGTGCATACTCAGACATGTGTCTGGCCTCCTTGTATGTTGCCTTCTATTGTTGATTTAGTAGATCAACATTCAAAACTTCTACTGTAGTATAGAAGCTGATTATAGGTGATGTCAAGAGAAAAGCGCACAGCTTTTAACTTTTTCTATGTGAGTTTTGTTCGTCTCACGTTCATGATGATTTTGCTTGAGCCGTTACAGAAAAGTGTCGGCATTGCCGACACTTTTCTGTAACGGCTCAAGCAAAAAATGATGTCATGCTTTGCGAGGGGAGATGCCGAGGCCCTTGTCGACTTTCGAGAGATCATAGATACCCGCGTGCTGTTGATAGCCGCCGCAGAAGGGATCCTCGGTTAACAGCATGGGAGTATCCAGGTCGATGAAGCGGAAATTCCCCAGGCCGGCGGCAAAGTGAGCGGCCATGCTGATGGCGAGGCGCGTCTCGATCATGGCGCCGATCATCAGTTGCATGTGCGCGGCCCGGCAGAGGGCCACGATATCCATGGCCTCGACGATGCCAGTCTTCATCAGCTTGATGTTGATGACATTGGCGGACCCGGTGGCGATAATGCTCGAGACCTCGGCCAGGCTGCCGGCGCTTTCATCGGCGGCGATCGGTACGCTGGTGTGCTGCATGACATAGCGCAGTCCGGCCAGGTCGTCCTTATGGACCGGTTGCTCCAGTAAGATGGGACGGATGTCACGATCTTCCAGAGCCTCCAGGCAGAGCAGGGCTTCGTTGGGCGTGTATCCTTGATTGGCATCCAGGATGATGCCCAGGTGGGGAGCACCGCTGCGTACCGCCTCGACGCGATTGACATCCTCGCGTAGATCACCTCCCACCTTTACCTTGATCGTCGAGATGCCCAGTTTGACCGTTTTCTCCGCCAACTGATAGCCCCGTTCGGGGGTAACCAGGGGGATGCTCATATCGGTCTCGACATGCGTGCTGGCGCCTCCAAAGAATGCGTAGAGCGGCATACCATAGCAGCGTGTCAGGGCATCCAGCAGCGCCATCTCGATCCCGGCGCAAACGGTCTTCTGCGCGAAATAAAGGCCGTGTACAAGTTTTGAGAGCTTGCGCCAGTGGGCTGCATCCTGTCCAACCAGGAGATCGATACAACTGTGGGCCGCCGCCAGGGCGGTTTCCTGCGATTCACCGGTACTGGGTGGGAAGGGAGCACACTCGCCATAGCCGATGCTCCCATCCTGCAATGTGAGTGTGATCAGCACATTACGTGCCTGTGTTACACTGCCAGTCGCGATAGCGAACGGCTCATGTAACGGCACATTCAACGGCTCCACTGTCATTGAACGGATAGTGGTGCGGGTCATACTCGCTCGCTCCTTTGCAAGTTCAGTCTTAGAGGCTGGTACGGTTCCTTTGACGATCCTGGTAGCGCTCCAGTGCCAGCTCGATCAGTCGATCCAGCAGCTCCGTGTAGGGAACGCCACTGGCGGCCCAGAGTTTGGGATACATACTGATTTCGGTGAAGCCTGGAAGCGTATTGACCTCATTGATGTAGACCTTGCCACTATCCTTATCGATGAAAAAGTCTACGCGTGAGAGTCCACTGAGATCCAGGGCCAGGAAAGCCTCGACGGCATAGCGGCGCATCTCCTCGGAGGTCTGCTGAGGAATGTCGGCCGGGATGATGACCTGAGATTTGTTATCGATATACTTGGCGTTGTAGTCGTAGAATTCGTTGCTGGCGATGACTTCGCCGATGACCGAGGCCAGCGGCTCATCGTTGCCCAGAACGGCGCATTCAAACTCGCGGCAATTGATGTTTTGCTCAATGATGATCTTGCGGTCGTATTCGGCGGCCACGCGCATGGCGTGCGCCAGTTCCTCGCGATCATGGGCCTTGTTGATGCCGACACTGGAGCCCAGATTAACCGGTTTCACAAAGTTCGGATAGCCCAGCTGCTCTTCAATCTGATCCAGAATATCCTCTGGTGAGCGCTCCCATTGGTTGCGACGGAAGACCAGGTATTTAACATTAGGGAGGTGGGCGCTCTCAAAGATCATCTTCATCTTCTCTTTGTCCATGCCTACCGCCGCGCCAAGGACGCCACAGCCAACATAGGGAACGTTAGCCATCTCCAATAGACCCTGCAGGGTGCCATCTTCTCCATAGGTGCCGTGGAGGACTGGAAAGATGACGTCGATCTTCCCGTCATCGCCCAGCCCTTGCTGGCCCTCGATAGGGATGAGATGCCCCACCGTAGGATCACCGGTGAAGGTCACGCTGGTAACGGTCTGGTTAGCATCTTCTGCCTGGCTGTCCACGGATTGTCCGGACGCGATGAGTTTGGCTGGTTCGGTGCCCAGTAGCCATTGGCCGGATTTGGTGATGCCGAGGGGCACGACCTCGTATTTCTCGGGATCCAGATTATTCATCACCGCCTGTGCTGAGGCCAGAGAGACCTCGTGCTCGCCGGAGCGACCACCAAAAACAATACCTACGCGGATCTTTTTTTTGCTCATTATCTATCCTTTCTCGTGTGCGCGGGCCCTAGGCCTGCAGCATGGCAAGCAACGTGTCCATCCCCAGACCAAACGATGCCTTGAGCAATACCAGGTCGGCGCTCTTGACGTTCTCTCTTAAAATATTGGCTGCTGCTTGCTTGGCGGCTTCCAGTTCGGCTGGATTATCCAGGTGGGCCGCGAAGTAGAATGTGTGATCCTCTGACATGCCGGCCGCGACGGCGCCCTCCACGAAGTAGCGTGCCTGTTCGCCAATCGCGATTACGTAGTCTACCAGGTGGGCCAGTTCGGTGCCCGTGTTGTAGTGCTCGTCGTGTGAATAGCTACCCAGCTCTAGAATGTCACCCAGCACGACCCAGCGCTTGCCATTGGCGTCCATGTGGGCTTCGTGCATGGTTTTAGCGATGGCCAGGATAGACTGGCGGTTGGCGTTATAGCTATCATCTATCAGCGTACTGCCATTAGGACCGGCTTTGATCTCTCCTCGACGCTTAAATGCCTTCAATTCTTCAAGCGCGCTGGCGACCTCTGCCAGCGGCATGCCGGCTGCCAGCCCAACGGCAGCGGCTGCCAGCGCGATCGTGATGCCGTGCTGGCCTGGAATGTGCAACTGCACCCGACTGTGATTTCCCTGATAGGAAAGGGTGAAAGTTTGGCCGCGCAACATATCACCGCTGATCTCGCTGGCGCGCACAAGGGCATCTTCAGAAGTACCATAGGAAAGGATGCGGGCCTGCGTTCTCTGACTCATGGCACGGACTCTGGGATCATCATAGTTGAGGATCGCGATCCCCTCGGGCGTCAAAGCTTGCACCAGTTCACTCTTTGCCTGCGCGATACGCTCCTGTGAGCCAAAGAACTCAATGTGTGAAGTGCCGACATTGGTAATCACCGACCAGTCTGGTCTCTTGATGGTACAGAGCCACGCCAGTTCACCGACCCATTGCGCGCCCATCTCCAGTACTGCGTAGCGATGCTGTGGCTCCAGACGCAGCAAGGTCAGGGGAAAGCCGATCTCTGTATTGTAGGAGGCCAGCGTCTTGAGCGTAGGAGCCAGGTGGTTCAGCACGGTCGCGATCGCCTCTTTTGTGCTGGTCTTGCCATTGCTACCAGTGATCCCGATATAGGTTGTCTCGGGCTGACGCTGTGTCCGCGTGCGGGCCGTTGCGTGCAAGGCTTCAACCACGTCCGGCACCACAATCTGGATAAAGTCGGCGGGCACATCTGGTGCCTCCTCAGTACATAGCGCCCCGATCGCGCCCGCCTGGGCGGCCGCCGGGATAAAGCGATGGCCGTCGACCCGGGCGCCTTTCAAGGCAATAAACAGATCTCCGGGTTCAATCTGGCGATTGTCATGATGGGCTGAGCGAAAGACAAGTTGGGGATCGGGTGTCGTGCGGCTTACTACGCGAGCTTTACCAGCATTACCTTGCAGTATGTCATCGAGGGTGAACATGCTGTTTCTATCCTTTACAAATTCTACTGTACTTTGAGCTGATTATATCATGGCTCGTTCTAAAAAGCATTTGGAAGCGCCACTCGATTATGGCTCGTTTTGCTCATCCAGATTTGAATTTTTTCCTGCCAATAGGGAAAAAAGGGCCAAAAGTGATAGCTTTTAAAGACAATGTGTGGTATAATCCCAGGACACTGTATGCACATAGGGGCTTTCACTGGCTGATCCGTGAGAGTTGTGCATTGCAGAAGAAGAGCTATAATGGGATTTAGACCCAAGAATTGAGAAGCATTTATGTCATTCACAGATCAGACGTTGGTTTGCCGAGATTGCAATCAGGAATTCACCTTTACCGCTGGCGAGCAGGAATTTTATGCTAGCCGTGGGCTCACAAACAACCCATCACGCTGTCCGTCATGCCGTGCCGCGCGCAAGAGCAGCATGGGTGACCGCTCCCGCTCATCTCGTGGCAACGATGGCGGCTATCGCGAACCCCGCCAGATGTATACCGCGATCTGCGCAAGTTGTGGTAACGAAGCCCAGGTTCCGTTCCAGCCCCGCGAGGATCGTCCAGTTTATTGTAGCGATTGCTATCAGCCCCGTACTTCTTCGAGCCGTGGTGGTGATCGCCGATCGCGCTGGTAGTATCCATGAGCGAGATTGTTATTCAAGCCGGTGAATCGTTCGAACTTGCGCTGAAACGATTCAACCGTAAAGTTCAGAATGCTGGCATTCTGGCCGAGGCTCGTCGTCGCAGATATTACGAAAGCCCACAGTCCCGTCGCAAACGGAAAGCTGAAGCGGCACGTCGTAAGCAGCGCCGTTCACGCGTCTAAATTTCTGTACGCTGAATCCTGGCAATTAACGTAATACAACGTCAATAAAAGGCACATCCATAGAAAGCGTCTATGGATGTGCCTTTTATTTTGCTCAGTTTTACCCCAATCGGAGGCGTGCGTCGACCGCCTGGCGAAGCCATATAGGGGATCGGGTCCATTTATCATGGAGGGTCATTGGGTGCGCAGGGCGCGTCCAATGACCCTCCAAACACTCGGCAGCCGCCTATGCGGGGGCGTTTTGCCCCCTATGATGACGAATTACGAGCTGCACAGCATGGGAATTTGCTAATTTAAAATAAGTGACTTGACAAAGGAAAGTATCTGTGGTATGTTATGGCTAACATTAGTTAAGTAACTAATATTTAAATAGTTTGCTATCTGGAGGATTACTCTTATGGCTTGGACCATTGATGCAGCACATTCACATATCGGTTTTTCTGTACGCCACATGGTGGTGAGCACTGTTCGCGGACAGTTCAATGCTGTACGCGGCACACTAGAATTGAACGAAGCCAATCCTTCCGCTTCCTGGGTTGAGGCTGAGGTTGATACCGCCAGCATTGACACCCATGATGCCAACCGCGATGCGCACCTGCGTTCGGCTGAATTCTTTGATGCGGAGAAGTTCCCAAAAATTACCTTTAAGAGCACCAAAGTTGAAGGCGACTCTGGCGACTTCAAAGTTACTGGCGACCTGACCATCCATGGTGTTACGAAGCCCGTTACTTTCGAGGTTGAGTATTCTGGCTTTGTTAAAGATCCCTATGGTCTCAACCGCGCTGGCTTATCCGCGCAGACCAAGATCAATCGCAAAGACTTCGGCCTGGGCTGGAATCCTTTGCTGGAGACCGGCGGTGCCGTTGTGAGTGATGAGGTGAAATTGAACCTGGAGTTCGAGGCCACTCAGCAGCCTGCGTAATCCACTTTCCTTTTTTACATACACGAACAGAGCAAGTAATTGGTAGATTCTTACCGATTACTTGCTTTTTTGTTTGCCAGGCTTGTTCGGGCTCCACGGTGGTCTCTCTTGATCGGTAACACCCTATGAAGGTTTTTTGCTTCTTATTTGTTTAGAAGAAAGTAGTGAGTCGTCGCATACTTTCTATGGCATACAATAAGTGTGGGTAAAAAATAGTGATAATGATGTAGTGCTTATACAGTAAATGAAGGAGTGTAGACAAGCGATGAGAGCTGTTGTGATTACGAGGCCAGGTGGTTCTGAAGTACTAGAGATACAGGATCGAGAGACGCCGGAGCCGGTAGGAGATTGGGTGCGTGTGCGCGTGCGCGCCGCAGGCCTGAACCGGGCCGATCTAGCGCAGCGAGCGGGATTTTATCCCGCCCCTCCTGGCTCTCCCTCGGATATTCCGGGTATGGAGTTCGCCGGCGAGGTGGATGCGATTGGACCGCTGGTGCAGCGCTGGAAGCCGGGACAGCGTGTCATGGGTATCGTTGGTGGTGGTGGGCAGGCCGAGTATCTGCTGGTACACGAGGGCATGCTGGTGGAGATTCCCGAGAACCTGGATTTCGTTCAGGCAGCGGCGGTGCCCGAGGTATTTATGACGGCGCACGACGCGCTCTTTACCCAGGCCGGTCTGCAAATGGGCGAGCGCTTGCTGGTACACGCCGTTGGTAGCGGCGTGGGGACTGCGGCGGTCCAGCTGGCCCATGCTGTTGGGGCCACAGTGTATGGCACCTCACGTACCGCCAGCAAGCTGGAACGAGCCAAGAACCTGGGGTTAGAGGTGGGCCTGGCCGATCCCAATTTCGCGGCTGAGATCAAGCAATTGACCAGGGGCGAAGGGGTCCACGTGGTGCTCGATTTTATCGGTGGGGCGTATATGGAGCAGAATTTAGCAGCTCTGGCCTCCTGGGGACGGCTGGTCTTTCTGGCTACTCTGGGTGGGTCGCACGCGGATGTCAACCTGGGGACCGTGATGGCTAAGCGCATCCAGATTCGCGGCTGCACCCTGCGCTCGCGTACACTGGAGGAGAAGCTGGCGGTGACGCGCCTTTTCGCCACCCAGGTGGTGCCGCTGCTGGCCAGCGCCAGAGTAAGGCCGATCGTTGAAGAAGTGTTCCCTCTACACGAGATCGCCAAAGCCCATGATGTCATGGCTGATAACCGTAACTTCGGAAAACTGGTGCTCAAGATCGACGATTAAGCTGTTCGGTGGTCTCATCAATCCTTCATGGTTTGATGAGACCATCTTTCTCTCTGCTGGTAGATGGCGCGGGATAGATAGCGAAAAGGTTCGCAAATAGTGTGGTATTTTTTATACATTTGACCGCTTAAATGCAGATTGGCGAGATGGGGTATTCTTCTTCACCGCTGACTGCATCTGCAACTCGTATGCCGGTCGGTGCATCAACGCATCTGTGATAGTGCGCACAATTAAATTATTGCGTTCATTTCCTTCGGGCAGGGATGTCGATATCACGCGAATAATTTCATAGACGTTCAATTCATTGGCTTCGCGGCGCAGCTCTTTCGCGTAATAATCGGCGCGCTTATTAGCGCTACGGGCCTGGCTGATGATCAACTGCTGGGTGACACCGGTCACAACATTGGCAATAGTCAGTGCCCATTTGGCGCTATTGTTAACAAACATGGCATTGGTAAAAAGGAGAAAGAGCAAGATAGTGCCTAAAATGAAGATCGTTCCAATGATAGCGATAATCAGGCTGGTAAAGAACCAGCATTGGGCTTCAAAGCGGCTTTGCAGGTACATTTGCTCAAGAGCCATACCCTCATCAGGGAGGTATGACTCTTTGCTCGAGCGCCTGGACGCCGCTCCTGCGGTGCTTCTCTTTTCCATTATGCTCCCATACCCCTCCTAGCCCATCCTGGACATTGTTCAGATCCTTTCCCATCATCTGGTTGCTCATTTGTCTGCTAATGATTCGTTTTGATCATATTCGGGCTCGATATCTATCTGCTGGTCGGAGAGGCCTAAGGATGTTGAAACCAGGGTCTTTTGCAGCAGATGTTTATGCTGGTCATCAATGTCAAGCTGTGTAATAAAGCCTGTGATGGTGGCAAAACTACGTACTTCATTCAGGTTGCAGAGGTAGAGATCGGCCCGCTCATGCGCCTGTCGTGTCTGGTAAAAGACCCAGGCTGTGACACAGGCGTTGATCACATTGATAATGATAATAAAGCTGGTAATCGGAAAAAGTTGTGTTTTGAGCTGTAATGAATACAGCAGAATGGGTAGAAAGATCGAGAGAGCAATAATCATAGCCGCGGTGATCGCGGTAATCAGGCTGCGGTTAAACCAGTTCTGCGCCTCCTGATGATTCTCTTCATAGAGTCGTTCGAGCAACCCGAGCTTGCGCTGCGTTGCGTCTACGATGCGCTGATATGCTTTCTCCTGGGGCACACGTACCACTCGTCGCTGACAGTGCGCTGCTATGCTATCCTTACCATCTTGTTCCAGGGCTTTGACAATAACTGTTCCTTTATCATCTACCTCAATATTCATGCTCAGCGGCGTCAATAGTTCATCATCAATAACGGCATTACGAGCGATGTCGTTTAGAATAGCTTGTCTGACAATAACAGGTTTATCGGCTGAAATGGTAGCTGATCCCATCGATGACTGGGTGGTGCGATATGAGCGGCCGGTCATATCTTAGTCTCCTTTCTGTTTCCCCACACCGTTTCCATTGCCCTGCGTTTAACGCGCACGCCTCCCATGACCAACCCCTTCATCGCAGAGCACCCCAATGCCTTGAAAAGGACTAATTGACCTGAATATACTTTTTACTAATATTTACCAACTTATTATTGCTAGACGTTGCTATCTATAGAATATATCATTTTTATATCATTTTAAATTCTATTTGTCAAATTTTTACATCTGCATGTATTGCTTCGGTATGGAGGAGAGAGAATGCCTTGAAACTGACATTTAGAAGAGGTATAGAAATACAGAAATCAGGATGAGCGTGATCACTCGTCCTGATAAAATGCTTCGAGGGTCTGCTGATAAATCTGCTCAAGCTGCGACATGCTCTTATGCCAGTTCCCATCCAGCAGGAGCGTTGGACGTTGCAGTTGGGTCTGAGTGGAGAATAGATTTAACAGCGCTGATGGGTTATGGATGCTGAAGGCTGGCAATTTGTATTCCGCGATCTCTTTCGCGTTCTCTCGCCAGACTGTGGTGAGCATTTCAAGTATTTCGTGACTTGAAAACACGTTTTGATTGGGGAGCTGTTGTTTGAATTTATGCCACAATAAGTTGACACGTGAGGCGCTCATCAGTATATCAGTATGCAGGTGCGCACACAGCATCAGGTGGCGCCAGATAGACTGTTTCTGCAAGGTGGCAAAGGTATGCGCATCCTGAAATATTGAGCTCTGGGGACTCTGGTAGAGCACATCTAACGTCTGCCTGGCCGCCTGGTAGCGGGCATATGAAAGTTGTAGGTTGCAGAGGGCCGAATGCAGGTAGAGCAGGTGCCTGGATAGGTCCTGAAGCACAATTTCAAAGTCTATTTCTGTGGGCGTGAGCTGTAGCCGGATAGGCTCTGTCATCGCGACATTATACATGTCTTCCTGTTGCGGTTCCCCGATTAGATTATTATAGGCCTGTACCAGTTGCGCGGCCACCACCGATTCTACAAAGAGATTAATGCCCGCCCCTATTTTGTCTGAACCCGCGTACATGCATAGCGTTCCTGCGGTCGCCAGGGTTAAAGAAGCCTCTGTGTTCGCGAGCGCACATTGCTGCACCTTTTGTTCATCCTGTATCCTCATGAACTGGACTCCTGTAGTTGTCTGCCTTAAAACGCTTTCATCCCATCACGGGCCGAGGCGCGCAAGTACCGATGAAGGATACTCATTGCTGACGTTTATCTGTGTCGCGGTGATAAACTGGCACGATTGCGCTATCTACAGAGCAAATAAGGCTGCTTTTTCAGGGAGAGCATAGCATGAAAGGTTGAAATGGGCGTTCCTCCAAAGGATGGAGTACGCGGGTGGATTTCGCCTTTTACCCTTACCGGATCTCAGCCTGCAATCTGTTGGACACGTTCCAGAATTAAGAGCCCTGTCTCGGCTTCTTTACCAATGAGACGAGCGATGCTATCGCTGCCATTCTGCCGCATACAGAAATCGATGTCAGCACCCAGTCCGCTGTCAATCACCTGCCGGGCTGAATGGCAATAAGTTGCCAGGCCCGGTGGTGGATACAGTTGATACAGTCCACGGGCCGCAATGACGCTTTCGTGGGCGACAATCTCCGGCTGCTGATGTTGGATCTCTTGTGCCAGGTAGCCGGCGCAGACCGTATCATCCAGCGCGAAACGTCCGTGTTCGGCGGCACAAACGATATGCACATTGCTCTCCCGCCTGCGCGCATGGGCCAGCGCATAGGCGGTGACGGCCCGGGCATTGTAGAAGCAGCCAGCCAGGCACACACTGTGCTCGGGACAGGCGTAAAAGGCCCGCGTCCCATTGGTGGTGGTCAGGATGAGTTCCCGCCTGTTGAGATCGCTGTGTGAAAATTGGACCGGTGAATTGCCGTAGTCAAAGCCGGGAAGCGCGCGTGCGTGTCGCTCCCCGCACAGGAGCCGTCCAGGCTTTAAGCGGGAGGCCGTTCTGGCCTGCTCAACTGTATCGGCGGCGAAGACACGTTGAGCCCCTCGATCAAATATAGCGGTCAGCGCCGTGGTCGCCCTGATTACATCGATGACAATAAAAACATCCTCATCAGCAGGCCGTGCCGCCACAGCATCGGCCGGACTCATATGGACATATAATTCCATTTATGTATATCCTTCACTCATAACACTCTTATTATTCCTGGCAACATTGTATCATTCGGGTTTGCATACTATGTCGCGCTGCTTACTCCTGTCACTCTGGGGATACATGAGCGCTCTCGCACTCGCGTCCGCTGCGCGGACGCACTGGGTTTTATGTGTTGGTACAACAGGGGCGCATCCGCGCCCCTGTTGTACCAACACACTATGGACATGTTGAGCACTGTAGGTGTGAAAACGCCTGCGATTTGCATGAGCCTTCGCATCTGTGGTGCTCACATGCCAGTTATGTGTTGGTGCAGTGGCTGCGCATCCGCGCCCCTGTTGTACCAACCCACTATGGGCATGTTGAGTATTGTAGGTGTGAAAACGCCTGCGACTTGCATGTGTTTTCGCATCTGTGGTGCTTACATGTCAGTTATATGTTGGTGTAGCGGCTGCGCACCCGCGCCCCTGTTGTACCAACCCACTATGGGCATGTTGAGTATTGTAGGTGTGAAAACGCCTGCGACTTGCATGTGTTTTCGCATCTGTGGTGCTTACATGTCAGTTTATATGTTAGTGCGGCGGCTGCGCTGATGCGCAGCCGCCGCACTAACATATAACCCAATGCGGCCGCGTAGCGGACGCCCGTGCAGGGGCGCTTAAGGCCCCGGTAAGAGGAGATGGAGATACATTCTAGGCGATCTCTTGCCTTAAATGCTGGTCGCGTAAACTTTCAGTCTGGCCGGGCGCGGGCAGGGCCAGCTGTACCTGGTGTAGCCGGCGGTCGACGGTCATGATCAGACCGCGACCGGGAATAGCCTCGGTGGGAAATGATGCATGACCAAAGAGGTCATGGCGCTGCTGTTCATTCAAGGCGAGCCCGATCTTTGTGCTGCACGCACCCATCACTTCAGGCGCGATGTAGCGTGCGCTGGTTTCAGTTGTTGTCAGTATCAAGTAGTAGCCCTGCAGGCGCGCCTCTGCTACAGTCTGGATGAGCCTCTTCAGCTCTGAAGAGGTGGATACGCGCTCGGCAAAAGATTGATAATTGCTGATGATTAATAGAAACTGCGGGATGGTGAGTCCCTGTGACCAGAGTTGCGTCAGGGTATGCTTATCCCAGTGCTGGTTGGAAAATTTGTCATGGCGCTGCTGAATGTCGGCATTAATGGTTCGGATAAAGCGAGTCAGGTCTTCATCCGAGCCGCCATTGGTCCAGAGTGTCTCGCCATTAGGATGGCGGAAGTGTGGCAGAGCGCGAAATTGATCGAGCTCTCCCAGCGGATCAACAACGGCGCAGCGCAGCCGTTCTGGGAGGAAGCAGGTGGTTAGCCAGAGCAGCATAGTCTGCAGGGCCGTCGCTTTACCGCTGTGCTGTGGGCCCGCGATCAGTAAGGGACCTCCACTGCGGGCCTCGGTAGTTCCATGTAGATCTACCAGAAAGGTGTCAACCTGCTGTTCCTCGGGCTTATCGATCAGGCCGAGCGGTATCTGCATCGAGGGTTTGATGCGCTCGCGGTTGCGGTGTTCCAGCATCCCGTTCCTGGTCATGGGGATAATAGCCTGGTATGGTTGTGAGGGTTCCGCTTCTGGATGTCTACTACCATCTTCCGCTGGTGTAAACAAGAGCAGGGGATCTGGTCGCTGGAAGGTGGGTGTGGGTAAGGGATCAGGCCAGGAATGGATACCTTCTTTCCTGGCCTGATCCTTTGGATAGGCGACGCTGATCCGTTCAATGGCCGCTTCAAATAACGTCTGTGAGCGGCTCAAACGGAGCTGTGGCGTTTTATTGACTGTTGGCGTTGGTATCATGGTACCTCTATTTTCCTTTGAATGGTAGTGAGAGCAGCGAATTCAATTGCGCCTGGGCGCTTGCCATTTGATCCTGGATGAATGGTAGTGTCACGCGGGCCGCTTGAAAGAGGTCAAGCTGATTGTCGCCATGGAGCAGATAGCCCCGGCCAGGAATGCTGGCGGGCAGAGCGGCCGCGTCTATGCGTCGCAGCACTTCGCGACTATCCTCTGGTGAAGCGCAGCGCAGACAGAGGCGATATTGCACATACTCCCTGATTCGGCTGATAATTATCTCCTCGGGCCGCTGGGCGGCCAGTAACACATACATCTCCAGCTTGCGTCCCATCTGCATAATATTCAAGAGATCATCCAGCATCGAGGTCTCGCTTCTGATCATCTCGGCGAACTCGTCGATGATAATGATCAGGCTGGGTAGCGTTTTCCCCTCCTTTAACAGCGCTTCGCGCCTGTTCGCTTCGGCACCCAGCATGGTCACAAAGCGCCGGATTGTCGCGGGCGATGAGACATTGGTGAGGAAGCCTGTGGTATGGGGAAGGTGAGCGAAGGGCTGCCATGCCAACCCCGCCCGGTGGTCAATCAGCAGAAAATTGACCTCAGTCGGTTTATAGAGAAATGCCAGTGACAGAACGATCGTTTGCAATAGCTCGCTTTTGCCGGAACCAGTTTGCCCGATTAACAGGCCGTGCGGACCGTCTCTGTGGAGATCCAGGTATTGTATCTCATCCCCAATCTTTAGACCAATGGGAAACCTGAACATTGGCCTGGGTGTACGGAAGAGGGGGTCATTCCAGAGTACAAACGGATCATACGTGTTAAGGTCCAGCGGCGGATCGAACAGCGTACTGAGATCTACCTGAGTGCGCATCTCTATTTGCCTGGTACTCATGGCACGCAGAGATTGCAGGCGCAGCGCGAATGAACGCAGATCTTCCAGCCCCGCCGAGTCGAGCTGCAGGCAATGCCTGGCGGATTGGGGATTTTCACGCAAACTATGCACACGTGCCTGGATACCGGCCATCAACCTGTCCTCTTCGTCGGTAGCGATCTTTTTGTGTTTTTTCTTGCCGGCAACTTTTTCTTCGCTGGCGGGCAGTAAGGCACCGGGTGGTTGTTCCTCGTTTAAATCTATGAAGAGCTGGCTGGTTTGTGGCATCTGTGACCGGCTGGTACACAGGCAGAGCACCGATACACCGAGCTGGTGCCCGCGATTGAGCGCCAGGGCCATTTCAGGTCGCCTGAGTGGAGAGTCAGGGAGGCGTGTCCTGCGGTACTGGGTGGGATGTGACGGCGGGATCACCATAGCCGGTAGGGTTGGCGTGGGTTGATCCAGGTCGCCGGGTCCATCGAACGCATCCACAACGATGAGCAGGTGCGGCCACGGGGAATATCGCTGACCGTCGTCGAGCAGCAGCGCCCTGCGGTTCAGTTCGCGTGAGATAACTGGTAGCTGATCCATGACTGCCGCCGTACCAATTGCACAGGTGCGCTCCTGATAGGTATCTGGCATGGGTGCGCCATCTAACCTGGTATCATAGAGCAGCGTATGCGGGATAATACTGCTCCATTGCCAGGCGACTTCCTGGGAATAGGGGGCCAGGATGATGATGCGCACGTCTTCGGGCGAATGATGATAGGCAACCTGGCTCACGATCGAATGCATCAGTTCGCGAGCCAGCACGATTTTATGGCCGGGCCCTACAATTGCCAGTGGGCTCTGCTGACGTAGATCAACGCAAAGGGGCACGAACACACGCGCGTACGCTTCAAGCAGTGATTTCGCATAGTTATCCTCGCTTTTCAAACGTGCTGGCAAAGATATGCTACCCTCAACCCGCTGATCGCGGATCGTATAGGTCGCGGGCCGCTGCTCAATGCCGATACGCACTCGCATAAAGTCTGGATCGCCGGGCTGGCGTGCCCACAGGTTCATATTCTGGTCACTGTACGGGTATTGGAGCAGTGGTTTGACGTCAAGGTGTTTGTAGACACTGGATTTATATTCGAAGCGGGCTAATGGGGGATCAAGCTCCATCCATGCCTGGCGCTCGTGCCAATGTAACAGCTTTAGTCGCTGTTCCGCCTCCTGTAACTGCGCGTGATAGTGTTGTACCAGATAGCGACGGTGACGCAGCGTGCGCACGAGCTGTACCAGAAACACGATCAAAGAGCCGGCAGCCATTGAGCTACTGATCGCGATAAATGGGATGATCAAGAAGCCGACTTCACCTGTATTAAGATTGGTAAATACATACCCGTAGACGGCCAGGCCAGCCAGGCTAAGAAAAATAGTGCTATAGATGGAGGACTGTGGTAGATCTGGTAGCACCGGGGGCGTGGGTAGTGTAACGATATCTGCTGGAAGTTCCGGCCATACACGTGCCTTGCGTGTAATAACCGATGATGATTGCTGATAAGACATTGCGACCCCTCTCAACTTATCCATTCCCATATGCATATACATGCTCTTTTCCTATCCTAACATACGGGGGGAAAGACAGCAAATGCATAGTAATTCTGTCTTAGATTATTTAAGGTGTAGATGTGGGTGCAAGCGGTTCCATGCTGCGGAACCGCTTGCACCCACATCTACACCTTCTCTCTTTAACCCTGATTTTCGGATGGTTCTTGTTGTTTGACCAGGGTGAGGTGTGATTCGGTGGTCTCGGTCCTGGTTCGAGTCACTCTGACGCGCGCGATGCGGCGCCCATCCATCTCTTCTACACGCAGGCTATAATCTCCAAATGGAACGGTGTCGCCGAGCACAGGTAAGCGATCCAGCTTCTCGAAGATATAGCCGGCCAGAGTGTTGGCATGGATATTCTCAAGCTCTTTTTCACTGCCGCCGAATTGGTCGGCAAAGCTGGTGATGGCTATCAAGCCATCCACCGAAATGGTGCCATCCGGTAGTGTTTCGATCTCGTGTCGTACCCCCCGGTCGCTGGTATCGAACTCATCTTGCACCTCGCCTACCAGCTCTTCAATCACATCTTCTAGCGTAATGATGCCCGCCGTTGATCCGTACTCGTCGATGACAATGGCCATGTGGATGCGTCGGCTGCGCATCTGGGCCAGGATCATATCCAGCGAGGATGTTTCTGTGACATAGAGCACCGGACGTAGTATGGTGCGCAGATTGAATGGTTGCCCCGCCTGGTTGGAGCTGGTTTGAAATATATCTTTGATATGGGCGAGTCCAATGATATTATCAAGCGTATCTTCATAGACCGGAATGCGGGTATAGTTTTCCCGCCAGAAGGTTTGAACCAGGGCTTCACGTGAGATGGTAACCGGGACCGCTACCACCTCACTGCGTGGAATCATGACCTGCTGCGCGGTCTTATCGCTGAAATCAAATACGTGGCGCAGCAATATCTCTTCCTGCTGCTGCAGCAGGCCGGCCTCGCGGCTCTGGGCCACCAGCATCTCCAGTTCCTCTACAGAATGGACCGCCGCGTGCTCGCTCGTGGCTTCGAGTCCCAGCAGACGTACGAAGAAGCCACCAATACCATTCATCAGCAGGATAAACGGACGGAACACATGGGCAAAGAGATAGAGCGGACGGGCGACAAAGAAGGCGGTACCCTCGCTGCGCTGTAGCGCGATAGACTTGGGGACCAGCTCACCCAGTACGATATGGACGATGGTGATAAGGATAAAGCTGATCGCGACCGCGACCGTGTGGGAGATCGCCTCGGCGGCACCACCACCAATCCAGAGGAATACCGGCTCTACCAGGTGGGCCAGCGACGGTTCACCGATCCAGCCCAGTGCCAGGCTGGCCAGCGTAATACCTAATTGCGTCGCCGCGATAAACGTGTCGAGGTGCTGAATCTCTTTTTGAACCACTCGGGCTGCTACATTCCCCTCGGCTACCAGCTGGCTGATTCTGGTTGTACGGATTTTGACCAGCGCGAATTCTCCCGCTACAAAGAAACCATTGGCTGCTACCAGTGCGAAAACCGCGATCAGGCCAAAGATCGAGCTAACATCCACGGAGTAAGTTCCCTTCCCTTCAAATAGTCACTATGAAAACTGTGCCCAATTCCCATTATAACTGTACCAGCGGGCAGGCTATATATGCTATATCCTACACAATCTGTTGATACAGAACAAGCTCTGATGAAGGCAGGCAGAAGCCAAAAAAGACATTCCCTGCGCACATGTGCGCAGGGAATGTCTTTTTTGGCGTTATTGTTACATTATGCCTGGGCTTTTTTCGCCAGTGCGGCTAACAGATGCTCCTCAATCTGGGGATGTTTTTTGAGCGCGGTTGTGATAGCATCGGCACGCTTCTGGGTCAGATCTTTAGCGCTGACGGCTTTTTTCAACTCAGAGCTAACGATATTGTTGGCCAGTGTCTGCAGGTTGGCGCTGGAAACATTCTGAGCCCTGGCGATATCGACCAGTTTTTTGCCGCTCTTCAATTGTGTGGTGAGCTGACTGGTGGTCAGATGCAGGCCCTGTGCCAGCTGCTGGTCGGCATCCTGGCTGTATTTTTTCAGCAAGGCGGCCAGACGAGCCTTTTGCGTCACCGGAAGCTTCATGCAGGCATTGCCTTTGCTCCTGGCGATGCGCTGCTTCAGCTTATCGGCTTGAGTCTGCTTCATCTTACCCTCTTTAACCAACTGATCGATCGTATCGCTGGCCGCGCCTTTACGGTCCTGCTGCAGGGCACTGACCGAAATGTTCAGACGTTTGGCAAGATTCTGATTAAACAGGGCGCAATAGCCATTTCCCTTTTGCGTTGCCGCAGGTGTAGACGTCGCCGGATTAGAGGCGGCCGAGGCAAACATTGGACTGATGAAGAGCGCGCCAGCCAGTACCGCTAACATCAGGATAGCTCCGGCCACGCCGGCAAGCATGATTTTTTTACGTTTAAGAAACTCTCTCATTGGTAGGTAAGCTCCTTTATGTAAAGCTTTGTTATATTTATATATTTTTACATTGATGGTAAACATGAACCTTTCATGTTTGTCCTGCCCGATCAGGACATTCTTATCTTACTACCTGAAGGTACAGAAGATCTCTCGCAATATTCAAGAATTAGTCAAGATTTTTGGCTCCCTGCGAAAGTTTATGCTTTTCGCCTGGCAATATGCTACTATGAATTTACATGATCCATAGTTTCCGAGGAGTGCAGTTGATGGCTCAAAAAATTCTGGTGATTGAGGATGAAGAAGGGATCATTCACCTGATCAATTTATATTTGAAAGACGCGGGTTATGATGTGTTGGTGGCCAGGGATGGTGCTGATGGCCTGGCTCTGCATGCGCGTGAGCATCCTGATCTGATTATTCTGGACATCATGTTGCCCGCAATCGATGGTTTCGAGGTCTGTCGCCGCATCCGCTCGTGGTCGAAGACTCCCATCTTGATGTTGACGGCTCGTGGTGATGAGGATGATCGCATCGCTGGCCTGGAGCTTGGTGCGGACGATTACCTGGTCAAGCCCTTCAGTCCACGTGAGTTGGTGAGCCGCGTGCGCGCCATCTTACGCCGCGTCAGTGGTAGCCAGGAGCCGGCGGAAGTGCCGGCTCCCAAATCCTCGACATCTGCCAGAGCCGATGGTGAGTCCACATTACATTTTCCTGATCTGGACATTGATCTGCTGGCGAGACGCGTTGAGGTGCAGGGCCGTGAAGTCGCTTTGACCCCAACCGAATTTGACCTGCTGGCCCTGCTGGCTGGCTCGCCTGACCGGGTCTTCACGCGTGAAGTTCTGATGAATAAGGTCTGGGGCTATGATTACCTTGGTGATGGACATACCATAGATGTACATATCAGTTCGCTACGCAAAAAAATCGAGTTCGATCCGCAGCACCGCTATATCAAGACCGTCTGGCGTGTAGGTTATCGTTTTGAGGCGAAAGCGCGCTCATCTGCAAATTCATAAAGGGATAATTATGCGTACACGTTGGTGGAACAATATTCGCTGGCGCCTGGCTTTGCTCTCGATCATTGCCGCCCTGCTCTCAGCTGGCTTGCTGGCTCTGACCGCCATGCTGGTCATCGGCTACTATTATAATGTTGATCAGCAGTCGCGGCTGGGCGCGCTGGCGCATGAGAGAGCGCAAAGCGTAAGCATCGTCTACGAGCACAATCGGGCATTAATTGAGGACAATTCGAACACCACTTTTGCCAACCGCTTGAAAAGAATCGCCAACACCCCCAACGCATTCCTGGTAGCTTCGATTAAGGAGGTCTCCAGCGTCTCATCCAGGCAAAGTGGATCAGATCCTGAGCATCTCTACCTGTTTTTAAATACCCAGAAAAGGCTTGTCTATCCACTTGCGATGTCACGTGGCAATGCTTTTGCGGTTATTCAGTCGTTGCTCAATGTATCAGATACCTCTCATCTAAGCACTGATCAAGCGACACTGATGAACGCGGTGAATAGCGCTTTAAAAGGCCACGGTCAGGGAGGCTTTTTCGGACGGCAAACGCCGGTGGATAACTCGCTGCCCTTTTTTGTGGAACCGATTACGATAAGCAACCACACGACACGGACGAACCAGGTGGTGGGCGTCGTTATCGTGACCCCATTTTCTAATGCTGTGCCCGGCTTTGTTAGCACGGTTGGGATCGCCGTGTTGAGTGCTATCCCTGTTGTCGCGCTCCTGGTGGCTCTGCTGGCCATGTTTTATTCGCGCACGATTACGCGTCCCCTGGCGAAGCTGACCACGGCCTCCAGGGTGATCGCCTCGGGTGATTATGATGCCCAGGTCAGCGTAGATGCTCCTGGTGAACTGGGTGAACTGGCGCAGACGTTTAACGACATGGCGATCCAGCTCAAAAAAGATGTGGATGAATTGCATCGCCAGGAAGCCTGGAGACGTGAACTGATTATGAATATTACCCATGACCTGGCTACCCCGCTGACGGCCATCGCGGGTCTGGGCGAGGCCCTGGTCGATGGCATTAACCAGAGCCACGAGGATTACGAGGCGACCGGGCGCATCATCGTGCGCGAAACCCTGCGCCTGCGCCGCCTGGTGCAGGACCTGCATGTGATGGCGAAAGTGGAGGCGGGCGCCCTGGAGCCGAAGAAGAAGAATGTACGCCTGGCCGCGCTGGTAGATGAGACCCTGGCCGTGATGGCAACTGAGTTTGAGCGGCACCAGGTTGAGCCCATCAACGCCGTTTCCTATAGTTTACCAACTATACAGGCCGACCCCGATATGCTTGCACGCATTTTTACCAACCTCTGCAACAACTCGCTGCACTACACACCAGCGGGCGGCACGATTACCATCAGCGCCACCCAGCACGGCAACATGGCCATTATCGCCGTTACCGATAGCGGTAGCGGTATTCCCGAGGAGGCGCTGTCACGCGTCTTCGATCGCTTCTACCGTGCTGACAACGCCAGGCAATCGAAGACAGGAGGGAGTGGCCTTGGTCTGGCCATCGTGCAGGCCATCGTCTCAGTCCACGGTGGCAACGTCTGGGCGGAAAACATCCCTGGCGCAGGAGCTCGCATCTCCTTTACCATTCCCATAACACCCATTGAGGATCAACCAACCATCGTCACCAACCATTTGAGCCAGAGCCGGGTCTGATCTATCTTCACAGGGAAGTGCCCGGTCATGGCCGAGCGCTTCCCGCGACAACGTCCTATCTGGAATAGAGCTCCGCCAGATCAGGATCGGTGCGCGCAAACTCTTCGTTCTGAGGATCGAGCGCGATGGACTGCTGCAACGTTGTTCTTGTCTTCTCCATGTAACTATGCGTGGCGTAAAAGCAAGCTAGATTATAGAGAAGATTGCCCTTCAAGGCATCGGGCGCCTCCCTTCTGTCAATGACGCTGCTGCTCCATTCCTCGTGAATCTCTCGTGCGCGCTGGACATTGTGGCGTTCGCTCAGGTAATACCCCAGGTGAATCTGGGTATGTTCATAACAGCCACCCATATACAGCAGGTAGAGCGGTAGACCCTGGCCTATCCAATCGAAGCGATTGAAGGCCGTCAGATCCTCCTCTGTCAATTGTTCACTGAGCGTGATCAGTTCGGTATAGACCTGGTCGGATTCAGCCAGGATATCCGGCCACGAACGATAGCGATTCTCTGTAAAGACAATGGTATTGATTCGCTCAAAATCTTTAGATGAGGGTGGAGTCTCTCCGCGCAGAATAGCCCGCACCCTGGCCACGAGATGCCGACGCCAGAACGTCAGGTGGGCCACATGATCTTTTGCTGACCAGTAATACGGTTCACCGATAACCTCCAATTCACCAGATGGTAACTGTAGGAAAAAAGCATTCTGCCTGTCCTGAGCCTGTTGTAAAAGTTCGAGTAATAGCGGCTTAAAAGCATGCTGAGTCATAGGGATGTGTCCTCGCTTCTTTTCTTTTTCTGTATGATGGTGGAAATCACGGGTCGCAAAGCGCCCTGCCAAAGACGGATTGAAAAGGAATAGATGGAGGAATGCACTGCGAGGAGAGGGATGTTTTCCACAGATGGAAAAAGAAGCATGGCAATAGCAACCAGCTCACATGCTAACGTCGCTATGCGAACGTCAGTCGATTTTGCCTCTAGCCTGGGAAGTGCAGAGCCTCGTTAAGATTATTTCTTTGTACATAGCTGCCCCTCCTTCCGCTTATAAGACAATTATTTTCTTTGCTCAATATAACAGATCAGCTTTTTTGCGTCAAGCATGATTCAGATGTTTCTTGTCTTCTTTTGCCCGCAAAACGGCCAGAAAGCATGAAGATGATGAGAAGATGGTGTGGAGATGATGTGGGCATAGCGGATGATTCAGCCCATACTTGAAGGGAGCGCTCGTGCTGATCAACGATCAGTTGTACCCGTTTTCTATGTTCCACTAATAACACAAAAACTTTTAAGATCTTGAGTAAATCGCGTAGGTTGAAATACCAGATAGAAATATCGAAAAAGTGGAGAAATTTATGCACTATAAATCTGTACGCGCCCTTCTTTTTTGTGGCTTCCTCGGGCTCATTGCTGTGCTGATGGCCGCCTGCGGTCTGCAGACCACGGGCGAGACGGGAGCTGCCCTGCTTTCTGCAACCGCTCAGATGCCATTTGTAAACACTTCGCAAAGCTGTCCTGCCCAGGGCCAGGGGCGCGCGGCGGTGATGCCAGCGTTTCCCCATCCACAGCATCAGAGCGTGGTCTACCTGCGGCACCAAAACGCCGCCGAGATCTTGAGCAGCTATGATCCACTGACAGGAAATAAGAGGGACCTATTAACAATTCCTGATGACATCTACAACGTCGAGGCGCACGTCTCACCAGATGGTCACTGGGTGACCATTGTCCGAACTGCTCCGCAAGGGCAGCATCCTGCCATCCAGCTCATTCGTGTAGATGGGAAGTATATACAGACCCTGTACTGCTCACCGACTGCTGAGGGCTTGAGCGGCGCACTGCTCTCGCCCGATCAGCGTTACCTGGTCTTTAATGAAGGAAAGGGCCAGAGCATGCCGGGGGATGCGCTTAAGCTATTGGATATGAAGACGGGAAAGGTCCAGACCATCCTCTCATCGCTGCAGCCAGGCTATCCGGGTATGGCTTCGTCGCAGCAAGCATCCGTTAAATCTTCAGCCCCGGTGAGCTATCACCTCCTGCAGGGAGGAATGCGTTACGCGAGTCTGTCGATGCCGCACCCCGGGCAGCCTCCTGTAACAGAATATATCCCGCTCAAATGGGCGAGCAATAGCAGCGTCTACATGTTGGGCATGCCTGTCATCCCGGGTAGTGGAGCGGTGCCGCATCAGCTCTATCAACTTCTCGACATCAAAAAGCCGGTTACTCAGCAGAGCACCGATGTAAAATCGATCACTGCGCCATTGAAACAGGATGGTTGCCAGAGCTATGACATCACCCCTGATCACCAAAAACTGATCTGCAGCGCCTATCCGATGTTTGGTGGTGATCCAACGCTACCAGGGGTCAACGTAGAACCCATTAGCGGCGGATCATTGCAATCCATCTTTACAGCACCAACTGGCAGCCAGGTTTATGCGCGTGCGCCACGAGCACAAACGATTCTCTTCATCGTCAACACCATTCCCACCCACGTCGCGCGGCTCTACAGCATCAACGCCAATGGAACGGGATTGAAGCTGCTCGCCAGCGCAAACGCATCCGAATACTACTACGCCAGCTATGGCAATTTGACTGACCTGAACAGCTACCTGCCATGGACCAATGTCTCTCACGATGGCAAACACTACGCCATCCTGGAGGGAAGCGGCAGCGGAGCCACTCTCACCAGTACCTTGATTATTGGCAATGTAAATGGCGGTGCTCCAACCACTGTCTCAACCATACATTCCGGCTCCATCGTCGGCTGGACCGCCGCGTAACACCTTTGGGGGAACGGGATCGTCCGGGTACAGGGTCGCCTTCGGCTCCAAGCCGGGGCGAGCCCGGCACCGACGCTCACGTTCCTTTTGACGCCGTCATTCCTTCTCTCGTCCTTACCCTTAGATAGAGGCACGAGCCAGCTCCTCCCTCTCCAAACAAAGAGAGGCACGAGCCAGCTCCTCCCTCTCCAAACAAAGAGAGGCACGAGCCAGCTCCTCCCTCTCCAAACAAAGAGAGGCACGAGCCAGCTCTTCCCTCTCCAAACAAAGAGAGGCACGAGCCAGCTCCTCCCTCTCCAAACAATCCATAGAAGATGTGTGGGGCCGTGCGCCAGCACGGCCCCACACATCTTCAAAAACATGGCGGTGGGCGCGCAGCGCCCACCCGCCATAAAACCACAACCCATATTAGCAGGGGAATTTACCAAATTCCCCGCTAACGTGGTATACTTTGACTTACGGTATCAGATGAGTTACCTGTTCTGCCGATAGCGCAACATATATTTGTTGGAACGCTGGTAAGGAGGAGAACTGGAAGGGCATATGCCCCTTTTTTCGCTTCTTACGCGGCTCAGTAACTATCTGTATTTCTCGCTTTATAGGTGACAAAGAAGTAGAAGAGAGCGCTGATGACCTTACCTGTAACATCACTACACAACCACGAATTTTTGCACACTATCCCCTCCTTTGATGTTAATGCTCCAGAAGTGATATCAGCACTCCATAAAGTTGCTCTCAATGTGAGCATGCTCTTTCCAGGCACAGGTTGTATTATCATGCTCTTACATCCTTCAGCTAGATTCTTGCTTACGTACACCAGCGAGCAGATCATTCAGCATCCTTTTATCTATGCTGGTAGCAGGCTGGACCAGGTGTTACAGAGCCACCAGCCTGTGATTATTGAGGACGTTGCTGACCAGGACAAGCTTGCGCGGGAGATTCCTGGCTTCCATGGCCGTTCTCTGCTCTTACTCCCCTTGCTCAACACTGATATCTGTATCGGTGCCCTGGTAATAATGGGGTATGAGCCACAGGTTTTCGATGACCAGGCTGTGCGCATCGGGCGCGCCTTTGCCGACCAGGCGGCCCTCTCGCTTATGAGTGTCCAGCAGGCCAGCTCTGTCCAGCACTGGATTCTAGAGGATCAGCGCTACCTGCGCACTATATTACAGGCCAGCTCTGATGGGATCGCTTTAGTAGGTGATCAGCGGCACTTCATTGAAGCCAATCCAGCCTTCGGCCGTATGTTCGCTTTACAGCCTGCTGAGATGGAGAATTGTTCTTGCGCCGATATTTTTGGTTGTAACGGTGATGTTAAGCCCGCCTGCTGCCTGAAAGGGTGCATGATCGAGCACGCCTTACGGCATGAGCAATCGTTAGAATACGCCGAAGTCGATATCACTATTCAGGGGACTCCACGTGTGCTGGGATTGAGTGTAACGCCGGTCGCCTTAAAAGATGCGCCCGTCTGCCTGGTTATCGCGCGGGACATGACGGCCGTCCGTGACGCCACTCGTAGCAAAGCGAAATTTCTGTCTATGATTGCACACGAGCTTCGTTCTCCTCTCAACGCCATCAATGGCTATCTAGAGCTCCTGTTGACCGGAGTGGGAGGTGAGCTAACAGATGAGCAGCATGATTTCGCCCGCCGTGCCCGCGCCGGTAGCGAGAATCTGTATGCGTTGCTTGAGGACCTCTTGTTGATCTCGCGGGCCGATGCTGGTCAGATGCGCCTCCATCGCGAGCTGGTTCTTTTGCCGGCTATCATTGATAACGCGGTCGAAGAACTAGAGCTGACGGCCGCCGACAACGAAATCACCATGCAGTTGGATATCGCCGATCACCTCCCAAGGCTGTATGCCGACTCTGTTCGCCTGCAGCAGGTGTTGCGCAACCTGATCAATAACGCTCTACACTTCACCCCCGCTGGCGGCGAGGTCACGATCTCGGCCTCGTTAATAAAAAGTGACCATCGCTCGTCCGCTTCACTGAATGATGATGATGAACCACAGCAGATGATACAACTCCAGGTGCGCGATACCGGTTGTGGAATCGCTCCGGAGTTCCATCAGCGTATCTTCGAACGCTTCTTCCAGGCGCCCAATGAACGCGTTAGTCGTGCTGGAGGACAGGGGTTAGGCCTATCGATCGTCAAAATGATCATCGAATTGCACGAAGGAACGGTCACCGTCTCCAGCGTACCGGGTCAGGGAAGCACTTTTACCTGCCTCTTACCATGCCTGTCGAATTAAGCAAACACACCTGATCTTGTACTTTTAACCTGAACCTTTATTCAATCATATTTATGCCTGCTTAATGCTTTACCCTTGACGCGCTTGTGAATGCGTGCTATGCTCAAATTATTCCAATATGTTCCTTGCTGCTGAGAAGCCAGGAATGAGGCGAGGTAATATGTAGGCTTTTGTACAAAAGAAGGAGACAAGACTGTGGGTATGCTACGGGTCATGTCCCGCCGCGGCGATGATCGCATTATATGGGATGCGCAAAAAGTCGAAGCCCAGGATTCAGAAGCTGTTGCGGCCATTAAAGAGGCAGAGCGCATTTTTACGGAAGAGCGCAAGAAAGGTGCCACCGCCTTCAAAGTAGAGCCAGGTAAAACTGTAGAACGTATCGACAAGTTTGATCGTACTGCCGAACAAATTGTCCTCGTACCTCGTGTTGTGGGCGGGTGAGGAGTGTAATTCGCTATGTTGGAGACGCTGAGTTTATTCCTCGGTATCTGGTTGTTGTTTCTCCTACTCGCGATTTATTACCTTTCGCAGTCGCCAGATGGCAGCGTGGGCCGGTTACGCGAGTCCGTGAGCGAACACCTCTCAGCCGAGAGTCGGGCCAAAGCACTCATGCGCGAGATGCTCTCCGAGAATCAATATCAGCAATTGATCAAGTTTGGTTACCTTGAAGTGCCAAGTCCTACAATGGATAACCGGGTGTATCGTATTCCTGGAGGTGGGGGATTAGTAAAGGTATACGAACGTGGCTGCGCAGTAATGGAATTATGCTTACAGCCAGCGGAACCATTACCCGATGGTGACGTTGTGGTCATGCATAAGTTGATGATCGAGGCAAATGAGCAGGAGTATTTGCAGAAGGCGAATCATTTCGCTCCCGGCATCATTTCTCTGCGTTGCCAGCATCTATAAGGATCACTTTTCTTACGTAGGACCCTGGCTTTTGGGCTAGCGTAACAATTGGTTGGGCCGCTTCGAACTGCGTGTATTTCGCGGATCTCGGGCGGCCTTTCTTGTTTGTGTTCCCTATATTCGCTCCCCTCGTTCTAATAGTGACACGTTGCTTTATGTCGCGGCGTGATTATGCTGTATCTATTCTATGATCGATCAATGGAGATGAGTTGAAGATGACTACGGGAGAACGAAGTTCACAGGAGACGTCGGAACTAAAAAGTACGCAGGAGAAGATCGCTGAACTGCGAACCTTACAGGAAGAGGCGATGCGTGGCGGTGGTGAGAAGCGCATTGCCGCCCAACATAAGAAAGGCAAGCTGACCGCTCGTGAGCGCGTGGATCTCTTATTGGATCCCGGTAGCTTTAATGAGTTAGATATGTTTGTAACCCATCGGGCCAGCGATTTTGGTCTCGACGAGCAGAAGATTCCTGGCGATGGTGTGGTGACGGGCTACGGCAAGATTGATGGACGTCTCGTCTATGTGTTTTCCCAGGATTTTACGGTCTTTGGCGGCTCCCTCTCAGAGGCGCATGCGGAAAAGATCTGTAAAGTGATGGACCTGGCCACGCGCAATGGGGCGCCGGTGATTGGTTTAAATGACTCGGGTGGCGCGCGTATTCAAGAAGGTGTGGTAAGCCTGGGCGCGTATGCCGATATTTTTTTGCGCAATACCCTCGCCTCGGGTGTGGTGCCGCAGATTTCCGCCATCATGGGACCCTGTGCCGGCGGCGCCGTCTACTCGCCGGCCATTACCGATTTTATTTTTATGGTTGAAGAGACCAGTTATATGTTTGTAACGGGTCCCAATGTGTTAAAGGCTGTGACCCATGAAGATGTCTCATTTGAGGATCTGGGTGGCGCCATGGTACATAATAGCACGAGTGGCGTGGCCCACTTTGCCTCTCCGGGCGAACCCGAATGCCTGGCGATGATCCGTCGTCTGCTGAGCTACCTGCCCTCTAATAATGTCGATGATCCTCCGCTGGTGACGCCAAACGATGAAGCTAACCGCCTCATCGATGAGCTCAACGAGATTGTTCCTGACAATCCGGGCAAGCCATATGACATCAAAGAGGTGATCCATCATATCGTCGACGATGGCGATTTCTTTGAGGTGCAGGAGCACTTTGCCCAGAACATTATCGTCGGCTTCGCGCGTCTGAATGGACGCTCGATCGGGATTGTAGCCCAGCAGCCGCGTGTACTGGCCGGGGTGCTGGACATCAACGCTTCCGATAAGGCCGCTCGCTTTGTGCGCTTTTGCGACTGCTTTAATATTCCGATCATTACGCTGGAAGACGTTCCTGGCTTCTTGCCGGGCGTGGGACAGGAGCACAACGGCATTATTCGCCATGGCGCTAAACTGCTCTATGCGTACTGTGAAGCGACGGTCCCCAAGATCACTGTCATTACTCGCAAGGCATATGGCGGCGCTTATGATGTGATGAGCAGCAAGCATATTCGCGGCGACATTAACTACGCCTGGCCGACGGCTGAGATCGCCGTTATGGGTGCCGAGGGCGCGGTCAATATCCTGTTTAAAGATGAGATCGAGCACGCCTCTGATCCCGAGCAGCGCCGTAAGGAGCTGATCGCGGAATATAACGCCAGGTTTGCCAACCCCTATATCGCCGCCAGCCGTGGTTACGTTGACGAGGTTATTGAGCCGCGCTATACCCGCGTCAAACTGATCAACGCCTTAGAGATGTTGAAAAATAAACGTGACACCAATCCTCCCAAAAAGCACGGGAATATTCCGTTATAAGGATAAATAAGGATAAGAGAGTTTCTCGCACAATAGGACGAGAAACTCTTTTTTCATTGCATCAGGAGAGATATCGATAATTTATATTTTGTTTCTCATGTAAGATGTAATAGGGACCACTCGTACCCGATAATGCCCATCATTGATGCCAGCAATGTTCGTGACCGCGTTGCTGGCATCTTTTTTGGGGATGTATCTCTCCCCGCGGTAAAGCCGGGGCAAGCCCGGCACCTACCGTAGGGCCATGATGACGACGAAGCGGCCGGTTTTGCCATTCTCTTTGCGGTGGGAGAAGAATTGTTCGGTTTGGCAGCCGGTACAGATGCGCATGACTTCTATATGCTCGGCGGTCAGGCCGGCCATGAGCAGTTGTTGCCGATTCGCTTCCTGCAGATCCAGGCGTAAGCTGGTCCTGTTATCTGGCAGCTGGACCGTTGAGAAGGTGGCCGAACGCTGGATGCGTTCGCGGTAGGCTGGATTGGTGGGCATGCTCGAAAATTCTTGCTCTCCCATAAAGAGCTGCCGTACTTCCTGTGAGACCTCATAGCAACAGGGGCCGATGGCGGGGGCGATCCCGGCATAGATATCTTCGGGTCGCGAACCAAAGGTCTGCTGCATGGCCTCTATGGTGGCGATCGAGATGCCACGGGCGGTGCCGCGCCAGCCTCCATGCGCAATACCTATGACATGCTGGATCGGATCATAAAAAGTGAGGGGTACGCAGTCCGCGAATGAGAGGGCCATTGCGACCTCGCGCTCTCGTGAGATTATGGCGTCACCCTGGCGAATGGTGGCGGGCGTCCAGGCTCGCTCATAATACGACATATCGGCCCAATCGGTGCGCCATTCTTTAGACAGATCCAGTGTCAGCACATCCGCCCCATGGACCTGCCAGAGGGTGGCGCTGGGCGTGCCTGAAAGCTGCAGGGCCTGTAGGGCCAGCTGACGGTTGCGAATAACGTTAGGAAATGTATCTCCACCCCCACGTGGTGGGGCCGATGTATTCAAACTGCTGTATGGTGCTTCGCTAAAGCCGCCGACGCGGGTAAATACTCCATGGGTCAACTCAGAAAAGGGACTGTAGTGGCTAAATTGCAGATAGCGGACGTCCTCATACTGTCGTTCGATCAAAGCTGCTCCTTTTTCCTGTTCGCCTTCCAGTATCTGTGCGCAGCCGGGTAAGGTGAAGCGGCATTGATGGATCGCTTTCCCGGCCAGCAAGGCTGTGTCTATTGTATCACAGCCTTTTGTGTCCTTTTTCTGAACTAGCCGTTGACATGACAGCTCTGCGCGCTTCCCAGACCAAAGATGCGATTGATGGCTGGCTGGATCGCGTCACAGTGAGGGATGACCACATCCTGGTCCGCTCCGACCGAAGGATCATAGATCGTGGCCAGATCGCCGTAGTCCTGTGAGCCCTGGCCGGTTCCCAGCGTTAGATGATCGATAGGTTTATTGAGCAGCGTACGACCATAGTTGGCGAAGGCCAGCATCTCATTTTCATTGAAGTCGGTATAGACGCTACCGGAGAGATCATTGAGCAGCGACGAGAAGTTCTGTATCAGTGTTGAGACATTTAGCTTCAATTTCAGCGCCTCCAGCACCTGTTGCTGGCGCTGGGTACGCCCGAGATCTCCGACCAGATCTGAGTGACGTGAGCGTACATACTCCAGGGCTTCTTGCCCGTTCAGATGTTGCGGTCCAGGCGTCAGATAGAGGCGCTTGTATGCATTATGGTCGTTGGGATCACTGCTGGCGCCGACGTCGTTGGGATAAGCATCATCGACGACCGGGTGGTCAACGTTAATATCAATACCATTCAATGTATCAATGACCTTGGCAAAGCCATCCAGTCCTACCCAGGCGTAGCGATCGATGTGAATGCCGTAGTCCTGCTCAACCGTCTGGCGGGCCAGGCGCACACCGTCCTCAAATTTACCGCTCTCTTGAACGCCCAGCGAAAACGCCTGGTCGATTTTGTGCATGCCCATGCCATCCGGTACCGAGACCCAGGAATCGCGCGGGATTGAGACCATAGTCACCGTGTTTTTAATGGTATCAACATGGACCACCATCATGACCTGTGTTAAAACATTGGGAAAAACATATTTTTGATCGTTATCACTGCCCAGCAGCAGAATATTCCAGCTCTTGCCCGTTACCAGGTCGCTGGACCCGCTCATTGTTGTGGTCGGCAATACCGTTGGTTCTTGATTGGAACGAGATACCGGGCGAATGATCTGATTTAATGGTTTTTGGATCGTCGTTTTGTAGTAGTAATAGGCCGCGCTGGCGCTTCCGCCTCCCAGAACCAGTAAGACGGCCAGCGCGATCAGGAGTACCTTAACCAATCTGGGCAATACCTTCTTCTGTATCGTTTGAACCGCCGTTGCAGCTTCTCCTGCTGCTGGCGCAGCCTCGTTAAGATGATCTGCCCGATTGGTGACGTGGATCCCTTTGAGGTCTACCGTGATGCGGCGGGTGGGCTGGCTGGCGATATCGCTGCTTTTGAGGTCTACCGTGATGCGGCGGGTGGGCTGGCTGGCGATATCGTTCTTCCCGATCGTTTCCGCGTTGGGTTGCGTTGACTGATCAACGACATTCATCTCCTCTGGAGCTTTTGCAGAGGTGGTATCTGGCGCTGGAGCTTCGGGAACGCCGGGTTCTGTTTCTGTACAACTGTGCTCTTCAGAAGGGGGTGTCGTCATCCTTTAACTATCTCTTTTCATAGTATATTTATGCCGGCCAGGGGTAAAGTATGAACGAATTTACTACAATGGCATTATAAAAGTATGTTTGATATTACATGCATCAGGACGAACGATGTGCTACGGTGGTGTATATAAAGTATAGGTGTAAGTAACCGAATGATAATGTATACCTTGTGTTAATATAAATGCACTACTATTAAGAATCGTCTCACTAATCCTTATAGATTATTATATGGTACCTTTGGGATAAATGGTATAGTGAAGGGTGGATGAATTGAAACATACCTGTTGGGAGGTTGTCTGATGGATATTGAAAAGATCCAACGCGTCTTGCAGGACGAAAAGTTGGATGGCTGGCTTTTTTATGATTTTCGCAAGTCAAATCCGATCGCATATCAGGTCCTACAACTGCCGGTGGAGGCGATGTATACACGGCGCTGGTTCTATTTTGTGCCTGCCCAGGGAACGCCAGTCGCGCTGATCAGCGCGGTCGAGCCTCATATTCTGGCTACGTTGCCCGGCGAGCGTGTCCTTTTCAGGACCTGGCAGGAGATGCATACACACTTACGGGAGATACTCCCGGCTCAGGCCCGGGTGGCGATGGAATATTCCCCCTTCAATGCTATTCCATATGTTTCGCGGGTAGATGCGGGTACGATCGAGCTGGTGCGCTCTTTTGGAGCCGAGGTTGTGACCTCCGCCAACCTTGCCCAGCACTTTATTGCCCAGCTTACCGAGGAGCAGATGTACACGCATCGGCAAGCGGGACGGTTGTTGATAGCCGCCAAAGATACACTCTTTGCGCAACTGGGGTCAGATCTGAGCGCGGGACGTGAGCTTAATGAGTTCGAGGTGCAGCAGCGCTTTGTCGCTTTAATTCAGCAGGCCGGACTGGAACTCCCTGAAGACGAGATGCCGATCGTGGCGGTCAACGAGCATAGTGGAAATCCCCACTACGAGCCGACCGCGTTGCAGCATAGCCCCATCCAGCGTGGTGACCTGGTACTGTTCGATTTCTGGGCTAAATTGCCGCGTCCGGACTCGGTCTTTGGTGATTATACCTGGGTAGCCTTCGCTGGCACACGCGACGAAATCCCGGCTCGCCAGCGCGAGGTATTTGAGGTAGTGAGCAACGCCCGCGATAGCGCGATTGCCTTTGTGCGCGAGCGCATGGCAGCCGGCGGCTACGTTAAAGGTGGGGACGTCGATGATGTTTGCCGCCAGGTGATTACCAAAGCTGGCTATGGTGACTACTTCGTACATCGCACCGGCCACAGCATCGGTCCTGTTCTGCATGGCAATGGGGCCAACGTTGATAACTTCGAGACCCGGGACGAGCGTACCCTGCTTCCCTATACCTGCAACTCGATCGAGCCCGGCATCTATCTCCCCGAATTCGGTATTCGCAGCGAAGTCGATCTGCTTATCCTGGAACACGATGCCGAAGTCACAGGTGTCCCCATCCAAAAAGAAATCGTAGCACTCCTTTAACATAGAAAGCGGATGCGCTTTGAGCGGGTAGCGCCGCAACGGCACCATTCATTTTGATCAGGTTGGGTCACCGTGCGACGCGCACGGTGACCCAACCTGATCATTCCATATATCTGTTGTGTGTTGCAGCAGCGGGTCGCGAAAGCGACCCGCTGCTGTGCAACACACAACCCCTGTGTGGCCGCGCATGCGGACGCCCGTACGGGAGCGCTTACGTTCAGAAGTAAGATATCCTCTTACAACCTCATATATTTGTCTAACGTACATGATATTGAAATAATCATTGACGATGGTCCTGGCATGGAGCAGGACATCCTCTTCATTGTAAAGATATTCTCTTGAGTACAAGGGAGGCGAGTTTCAAATGGGTGATCAATGGGATCAGAATCCAAACAATAATACGGGTGGTCCGAGCCAGGATGATATAGATAGGCAGTTGAAAGAGATCAAGCGTGTGGTGGTGCAGGGAGCCAGCGAGGCCCAGGTGCGCCTGAAGCGTGTCATAGATAAAGCTGGCGACTACTGGCAGCAGGTGCAGACACCCCCCGTCGCCCCACGCCCGGTATCCAGCGTTGAAGAGCAGCGTCTGCGCCAGCTGGTCAATGAATGGAGCAATGAAAACTGGCGCGTGGCTCGTGAGCTTGGCACCTACATGGATATCCTCTCCACCGGCGTGAGCGAGATCTGGCAGGCGTCCCTGGAGACGCGCTGGGAGACCCGCTCACTGGAGATCATCAGCGAACCATACACCGGTCGTTCGGTTAATCGTCCACGCCCACTCCTGCCGGTCTGGGATTATGAACTTGCAGAGGTAACCGGCTTAAAGGCCCCTACCACGCGTACACGCCTGGAAGGTATGGATGAGGTTGTCTCCTGTACCTCCTGCAATAGCACCGGACACGTTCTCTGCTCAGGTTGTAATGGACGCGGCTGGATCGTTTGCCCGGAGTGTAAGGGGCGCACCAGGAAGCGCTGTACCACTTGCCGTGGTCGTGGCTACATCTCCGACTGGACGCCGGGCGAGAAAAAATCCTTCTTCAAAAAGCAGGCCGATAATGTGACCAGTTCGGTGGGCAACAAATTCTCTGACCTGTTTGATAATATCCGTCAGCAAGGAGTGCCCATTCCTAATCCCGTGGACACTGATCCCGCCAGCAAGGGGCCGACCGTTCCCTGTCCTGATTGTGTCAATGGTGAGGTCAATTGTAGCTGTGGCAACGGCAAACGGGTCTGCACCACCTGTCAGGGGGCCAAGATGTCGCTGTGCTCGAATTGTGGCGGCACCGGCAAGGTTGTGCGGCACCGTGAGGTTGTGCGCCGCTTTGACCTGCGCTCCCAGACCCGCTTCATCGGCGATAGCGTCATTCCTGCGCAGCAGCTAGAGAAGGCCCAGGGCGACCTGATTTATAGCGCTGAAATCAACGAAAACCTGCAGCTGGAGGCCGTACCCGATATGGTTCCCTTCGATGTCTGGCGCACCACTGTGGAGATGGTAGAATCCGAGCGCAAGGTTGTTGATAAGCCTGGCCTGGACCCGCAGGCGTTCCCGCGCCCTACGCTGCAGGTAGTTGAGCTGATTCGCATCCCCTATACCACGGTACGGTATCGCTTCGCTGAGCAAGAATATGTATTGTATATCTATGATGTCGAAGGCAACGAGAAATTCTATTCTGACCGCTACCCGGCCCGCTGGGATCGTGTTGAGCGCCTGGTGAAGGCGATTACCTCTGATCTACGCATGCCAGGACAGATACAGGAGAATAACAACCAGTCGTCTGACCCGGCGACCCATAGTTATAGTGGTGGCTATCGCGTGCCGATTGAGGTCCCCCCGTATAGCGTCCAGGATGAAGATGATGAGGATACTGAGCCTCGTCCACCTTCCACGCATTAAAAAATAGCGCCAAAGGCACGGCGGCCAGCATTTTTGGCCGCTGTGCCTTTTTTTACCTGATGTATTATAGTTTGTTTGCTTATGTGCGCGTCTCCCCCATCTTTCCCGTGGTCGTGACTGCTGATAGGGTGATTCGTCTTTATTTATCGAGCTTTGTTATATTATCCTTCTCGTTTAATGCGTCCATGAGGGTTGAAGGCGCCCACCAGTAGCGCATGCGGAGGATTACAATGTATCAGAAGGATTGTTGTGGATGACTCAAGCGCGAGGTGATGTGCGTAACGGTGAGGCTGAGGGTGAAGTAGAGAGAAAAAAGAATACGGCTGCAGACTCATTGGCACATGGTTTGGTGCTATTGGATCTCCATCCCTGGTTGCTGTGCGTATTGTTGATCGGCCTGTCGATGATTCTTGCTTGCCTTTATTTAGGGCGGCCGGGAATCTGGTTTGATGAGGCATTTTCGGTTGAGCTGGCGCGTCAGCCGCTGCCCCTGCTGTGGCACACAATATTCGGGACCGAGCCGAATATGGAGCTGTATTACCTGCTGCTTCATGGCTGGCTCATGGTTACTGGCTGGCTGGGATTGGCGCCTGTTGAATGGCTGGTGCGACTGCCTTCGGCCATCTGCGCCGCTCTGAGTACAGGTGTGATCTTTCTCTTTGCACGTAGGTATCTGGGAACCGTTGCGGCCGCTGTTGGATCTGTTCTTTTTGCCTCTAATTATCTGTTGCTGGTATACGCTCAGCAGACCCGCGCGTATGCCTTACAATTGCTGCTGCTCTGCCTTTCCTGGCTGGCCCTGTTGACCGCTATCCAGCGGGAGACGTCTCAGAAGCGCTGGTGGGCTCTGTACGTGGCTACGATTGTGCTGGCTATCTACAGCCATCTCTTCAGCGCCTTCGTGCTGCTGGCCCAGTGGACCGCGCTGGCGGGTCTGTACGGCGTCTCTGTTGACTGGCGTGCCGTCATTCGTCGGCAGTGGCTGTTCTGGATGGGCAGCCTGTTGCTAAGTGGCGTATTGAGCATTCCCATGCTTCTGGTGAGCTTACACGGTTCCAAAACCGGCTGGCTATTTGTGCCTCACCTGAGTGAGCTTTTATCCCTGTTCACAATCATCAGTGGTAGCAATCCGCGCTACCTCGTTGTAATGGGTCTGTGTATCCTGGCTGGCTTGATCCTGGTGGCTATCGGGAGCCTGGTGGGACAAGATGCGCGCTATCAGCAATGGATGGAGCGGCGTCTTCAATTGGTGTGGGGACCGCATCACCTGCGGCGCTTCTGGCCGTTTGCCTGGATGATGTTGTGCTGGTTTGTCTTGCCGATCGTGATCAGCTATGTGATCTCACAGGGTTCGCTGCGCCTCTTTTCTACGCGCTACCTGGTCGTTGTGGTGCCACCATTCTGCCTGCTGGCCGCGCTGGGCGTGGCTATCTGGCGCTGGCGCATCTTACAGGGGATGGTGATCTGCGTGTTGCTTGGCTCGGCGTTCCTGGTGGTGCCGCACTACTATCAAAACGCCCAGGTTGAAGACTGGAATAGCGCCGTTCACTGGTTGCAGGCGCGCTCGCAGCCCGGCGATGGCCTGGTCTGTTACGACAACACCACCACGCAGGGTTGCCAGATCGCGGTCGAATATTACCTGCACGCTTATCCCAATGGAACGTATTTTTCCAGTGATTCGCCCGGCGCTTTTTCATGGGAGAAATTCAGTAGCGGAGAGCCACAGAATGATCCCACCCTGGCTTTGCAGCCAGCCGCGCTATCTACGTTTGCCAGCCATCACCCACGTTTTTTCCTGATCACTGGCCGCATCGCCAACCAGACCGACGCTGTTCGTGTGCAGGATACCCGGCGCTGGCTCGATCAGCATTACCACCTGCTCGGCCAGGAAGAGACACACACAGTAACAGTCAGTTTTTACAGTACCGCCACCAAATGAACGGTGCATAGTCCGTAGATTATTTCTGCATGATGCGGCAGGTGCACAGCAGTCAAATTTGAGGAGGTGCGGCAGGTGCACAGCAGTCAAATTTGAGGAGGTGCGGCAGGTGCACAGCAGTCAAATTTGAGGAGGTGCGGCAGGTGCACAGCAGTCAAATTTGAGGAGGTGCGGCAGCGGCGCATTCGCGCCGCTGCCGCACCTCCTCAAAAAAACAGGGCGGCCGCGCAGCGGCTGCCCGCACGGGCGCGTCAGCGCGCCCCAGCAAAACTATCTTTAGAAGTATACGAAGAAGTACTTGTTTTCAGTCTCTCCGCTAGATATATGATACTATTAAGATTGCGTTTAATTTAAATTACTTACTCAGGTATCAGCAAATGGTTCGCCGTTCAGCCAACACATATGGAGCCGAAAATGTCCAGTTCATTTGATGAATTATACCGCAATACACTTAATAGCGTCTTTCTTGAGCGCGCCAGACAACAATTAGAGCAGGGTGTTGATGGTCTGGCTCTCGCCGATGCCTATGCTGATCAGGGAAAGCCCGATTTTTCGCTAGCCCATTTGCTGCTGGTTGATGCACCGGATGATGTGAAGCGGGAAATTCTTGCCCGCGCTTACGAGCGCCGTGCCGATCTCACCGATGAGAAGGCCGAAAACTTTGATAAGCAATTTCACCGCCCTTTCCCGTTGGTCAAGTTAGAGGCTCAGAAAGATCGCATGTCTGCCCAGCAGGTGCGTCAACAAAAGCGCATTCGTAGGGGCACGCGATCGCTTAACATGAATTGATCGTGAACGAACAACAGTAGAGATAGCGTTAGCATAATTTGATCTGGCTGATCAGCCACTTGTAGGAGATGGTAATTCTTGTTAGAGAACGTTGTAAAAAAGGTAGATTCATCTCTATCAAATAAGAATGCATCTGACCAACAGCAAAATTTTATATGGCCCATGCTGATTTCAGCTGCCATATTTGTTGTCAGCATCCTATTCTTTGATGCCGTACTACACAACATATCGGGTTTTAAAACAAGCGTATGGATAAGCAATAAAATCACCTGGTTTGGTCGTTGGATTCCTACCGATCTTACAGGTGGTGCCCATACCCGGTTAGCCATGCATAAAACCGGCTTTATCGAAATGGTGATTTTTCTGGTCGTGATGTTCGCGGCGTATCTTGCATGTGCATGGTTTCTCTATCGACGCGCAAAGTCGGGTTCGCAGACCTTTCTGTTCTGGTTTATCTGGGCAGGCGTATTGGTTGTGAGTGTTATTTATCTGCTCACGCCTGCCATTATGACCACTGATGTATATTCATACTCAAGCTATGGACGTATACTGGCTATCTACCATGCCAATCCCTATTTTGTTCCTCCAAAGGCGTTTCCACATGATGTTGTCTATCAGTGGCTCCAGCCCGAGTGGCGCAAGGTGGTTTCTATTTATGGACCCATCTGGACCATTGTCGGGGCCCTGCTGGCTTTAATTGGTGGCTCATCGCAGCTGGGTCTGGTTCTCGTTTTCCGCTGCTTTGCCCTGCTGTGCCATGTAATGAATATTATCTTGATCGTTGCGACCATGCGCGCCATGAAGCGTTCGCCACGCCTCATTTTGCTCGGAACCTTCCTTTATGCCTGGAATCCGCTGGTGCTGATGGAGACGGTATTTAACGGGCACAATGACATTTTTATGGTCACCTTTCTTTTGTTGGGATTTTATTTTTGTGCTCGCGCTCAGCAAAAAGGGACCTTTTTGCAATGGCATGGTTACCTCCTCCCCCTGGTCTCTTTTACGGCTGCTGTACTGGTCAAGTTTAGCGCCGCGCCCGTGCTGCCCGTGCTGGTATTAGCTGTGGCGTTCGCCACCATACAGGTGGACAGTAAAAATGGGAAGCTCGTCTGGCGGCGTGCTTTGTCGTCAGCTGTGCTTATGACGGTCACCTTTGTGCTGATCGCGCTGGTCTGCTATGGTCCCTTCTGGATTGGTCACAGCCTGCGGGATATTATACGAGGTTTTACCTCGTTGCCGGCATCATCTGACTCGATTAGTTCGGTACTGTCCATCTTTAAAAACTACAATTTATACCATGCGCTTCCCTCGGCATTGAATATATTCAAGAGCCGCCTATTGTGGAACATCGTTAACATGGTCGCCATGCTGGCGCCAATCCTCATTGGTTGCATCTATCTGTGGCGGGCTCCTGGTACGCGTACGATGGCGCTAGTCACCCTGGCGTCGTTCTCGGGCTTTCTGATCACCACGCCCTGGTTCTTTTCCTGGTACCTGGTCTGGCTGATTGGCCTGCTCCCGTTATGTATCGCCGCGCGCATGGGCCGTCTGAGTTACACCCTGCTGGCATTTTCTCTGGCCTTCTCCGCGACGGCTTTCTTCTCTTACTACACCACGATGGTAGGCTGGATGCTGCTGCTCTTAAAGCCGCCAGCATTGACCTGGAATATCTGGCTCAGCATTGGCATATTGGGCATACCTATCGCTGTCCTGGTTATTACCTGGCTCCTGTGGCCTCGCTTCGCACGTCCCGAGACGATATCGATACAGGATACTCCTCTGGACTTGCCCGCCGCCGATAGCGCGCTGGTGAAATAATCATAAATACAAAGAGCCGCCTGTACGCCGGTCCACGGACCGGCGTACAGGCGGCTCTTTGTATTTATGAGTTCAATTGTATTACGGTTGCTCCTCGGTGGGGGTCTCTGAATCGGGGGTGCCGGACTCTATAGTGGCATCGGCGTCTGATTCTGTGGACTCTACCGGAGCCCCGATCACGACCGGCTCGCCGCCTTCTCCGTTTTCCACTGCGACTGCTTCCGCCTCCTGATCGGCGAGCTTTTTGCCATTGGTGGTGGCAACCGCGACGATGCTGTCATTCTTATTGACGTGCATCAGGATGACACCCTGCGTGGCGCGGCCACTGATCTTGATGGTATTGACGTCGGTACGAATGACGACACCGCTGGCTGAGATGATCATCAGGTCGCTATCCTGGTCGGTTACGACGCGTGCCGTTGCTACCAGGCCAGTTTTATCCGAGATTCTGGAGGTAATGACGCCACTGCCGCCACGGTTGTGGCGTGGATACTCATCGACCGGGGTACGCTTGCCAAAGCCATACTCGGTGACGATCAGTAGCTCGCTATCCGCCTTCACCAGATTCAACGAGACGACCCGGTCATCCTGATCCAAGCGGATACCACGGACGCCGCCGCTGGTACGCGATGCCAGGCGCAGATCATCGACACAGAAGCGAATAGCCTGACCTCTGGCCGTGATTAGCAGCACATCGTCTCCTTTGGCCGCCATCTTGGCTCCAATCAGCTCATCATCATCTTCCAGGTTCATGGCGATCAAGCCCTGGCGACGCACGACCTCAAACTCGCTCATGGAGGTCTTCTTGACCTCGCCCTTTTTGGTGGCGACAATCAGCACATCTCGGCTGATGCCCTTGGGGACCGAGACGATAGCAGTGATGCGTTCGCGCTGCTCAATGGCGATCATATTGATCAGGTGCTCGCCCCTGGCTGTGCGGCTCACATCCGGTAACTCATACACCTTTAATTGGAAGACGCGGCCACGGTCCGTGAAGAAGAGCAGGCTGTCATGGGTATGGGTAACCAGCAGATGACGCACCGCGTCATCCTCGCGGGTGACCATACCGGTCACGCCACGACCACCACGGCGCTGCGCGCGGTACGTGTTGGAAGGCAGGCGTTTGATATAGCCCTTCTCGGTCAGGGTCACGACCACTTCCTCGTTCGGGATCAGATCTTCGTGCTTGAAGTCTCCAACCTCGGCGGCATCGATCTCTGTGCGCCGCTCGTCGCCATATTTCTCTTTCAGCATCGCCAGGTCATCTTTGATCAGCTTGCGAATCTCATTGATATCGCCCAGCAGCATGTTGTAGTAATCAATGTGCTGCAAGACATCTTTGAGTTCGTCCTCGATTTTCTGGCGCTCCATAGAAGCCAGGCGAGCCAGGCGCATGTCCAGAATCGCTCGGGCCTGTTCTTCCGACAGGCCGAACTGCTCGCGCAACTGCGCCAGGCCATCCTCGTAAGCGGACCTTGATGAGCGGATGATGCTGATGACGGCATCCAGGTTATCCAGGGCGATCTTTAAGCCCTCCAGGATATGTTTGCGAGCTTCAGCCTTTGCCAGTTCGAAGCGGGTGCGGCGCGTCAGCACGTTTTCGCGATGCCGGATATAGTGGTACAGGAACTTCTTCAGTGTCAGCGTCTGTGGTTGCTGGTCTACCAGTGCCAGCATGTTGGTGTTGAAGGCCGTCTGCATGGCGGTATATTTAAACAGCGAGTTCAGCACGCTATCAACGTTGGCGTCACGTTTCAGGTCGATGACCATGCGCATGCCCTGCCGATCTGACTCGTCACGCACCTCGGAGATGCCGTCGATCTTCTTATCGCGGGCCAGCTCGGCGATCTTCTTCACCAGGTCAGATTTAATCACCTGGTAGGGCAGCTCGGTCACAATAATGCTGATGCGTCCGCGTTCGCTCTCTTCAGTGGTGGTGCGCGCGCGAATCACAATGCGGCCGCGACCATTGGCGTAGGTATTGCGAATGCCCTCGCGGCCCTGAATGATGCCGCCGGTCGGGAAATCTGGTCCGCGAATGATGCGTGCCAGCTCTTCGGTAGTGGCCTCGGGATTATCGATCAGATAGGTGATGCCGTCGCAAAGCTCGTTGAGGTTGTGCGGCGGAATATTGGTAGCCATACCAACGGCGATACCTGTGGAACCATTGAGCAGCAGGTTGGGTAAACGTGCTGGCAGCACGAGAGGTTCTTCGGTCTGGTTATCATAGTTGGGAGCGAAATCGACGGTATCTTTTTCAATATCACCCAGCAGTTCATCCGCGATTGTGGCCATTTTGGCCTCGGTATAACGCATCGCGGCGGGTGGATCATCGTCCTGCGAGCCAAAGTTACCCTGGCCCAGAACGAGAGGATAGCGCATCGCCCATGGTTGGGCCAGACGCACAAGTGAAGCGTACACGGCTGCATCACCGTGTGGGTGATAACTCTTCAACACCTCGCCAACGGTACCTGCGCACTTACGAAATTGTCTCGTTGATTGCAGACCCATCTGGTCCATAGCATAGAGCACACGACGATGAACAGGTTTCAGGCCGTCTCGAACGTCTGGGAGCGCGCGGCTCACAATGACACTCATTGAGTAGTCGAGATAGGCTCCTGTCATTTCTGTAACGATATTGACTGGCTTTACATTGCCCGGTTCCATAAAAACATCCTCACCAAAAAGTAAGACATAGCCTGAAGGCGATATCGGGTTGAAGCATTGATATAAGCTGCCTGGAGGGGTCTTAGAAAATTTGATCCTACCTGCTCTATTATAGCACATTGGGCTTATATTTACGAATTTTTCACTGTTCTATAGCAGGTTATTCCCAGCTTGTTTGCTATCTAATTGGATGGGCGAGTATGGCCGGCTGACGCCCTTGCGAGGGGTCCATTGCCGCTCGTGCATAAACACGCTCTTGAGGGTATCGTGGGGAACGCAGGCGTCCCCATATTCTTTTGATGTCGTGATGAAGCGGGGGCGCGATTGCGCCCCCGCTTCATCACGACATCAAAGCCCATTGAGCATCGCAGATGTCTGAAATCCGCCGAGGTGGTGCAGCAGGAGCGCCTTTGCTTCATCACGACATCAAAGCCCATTGAGCATCGCAGATGTCTGAAATCCGCCGAGGTGGTGCAGCAGGGGCGCCTTTGCTTCATCACGACACCAAAGCCCATTGAGCATCGCAGATGTTAGAAATCCGCCGAGGTGGTGCAGCAGGGGCGCTTCGCGCCCCTGCTGCACCACAAAAAAACAGCGCGGCCGCGCAGCGGACGCGCGTGTGGGGGCGCTCACGCTGCCTAGCAAGAGATCAGGCAACTCTGCACACAGACATTTTAGCCGGCATATTACTATATGGACACTAGGGTTGACAAAATACGATTTTGTCAACATAGACCCTATGTTTTGTAAAAAACCTGTGGTATGATTAAATGCAGGAACGGAAGTTACGGGGAAAATTTCAGTGCTGTTGCTTTCTCCGGTTGTGTAGCGCCTGCGATTCTGCTGACATTGGGAGATTTAGAGTATATGTCTTTACCATTCACGGAACAACAGTGCTTCTTTGTCGCTATCCTGATCTTTAGCGTGGTTGGTTTTCAACGTGGCTGGCGACGCGAGCTTGTTTCACTTGTGTTTATTTTATTAGCCGCCTTTCTTGTCCATCAAGATACCAGCAATGCTGTCGGTTCTTTCATCGGTCGCTTACCTGCTATTGTTGGCTATGCCGCAGGTTCCAGCCAGCCTCAGGCTACCCCGGTAACTGGATTTCTAGGTGGCCCCTTCTGGTCCTTAGTTATTTTCGCCGCCATGGTAGCGTTGGGCTACTACATAGGAAATAAAGCATTTCCTCGACCATCCACACCTCAAGAACGTTTTATAGGTATTGTGCCTGCGGTCATTTCCGGGGCCTTTGTGCTGGGTTATTTAAGTAATTATTTTAAAACGATTGGCGGCCGTTCAACTGTGTCGGTTGATGTTCAATCACCTGATCCTTTAAACTACGTGGCGGTTATTTTCTTTATCGCGGTAATCGCTATTGTGGTAGCGGTGATTGCTTCACGCAGGAAAGCTGCCAAAAAATAAAGAAATGGTGTTCTGAACACTGTGCTGACCGTTGAGGTGACTGAATGGCTGAGAATCCTAAAAAGACGACCACAAGGCGGCTGGAAAATCCTTTAAGTTCGGCGCGTCGCCGTTTTAGCTTATCGCAGTTGCGGCGCGGTTCCGATCGACGCTGGCAATTTCCCGGGCAGCAACCGGGTGAAAATGTATTGATGGTTGTACGTCGACACTGGTGGTTTTTGCTCCGACCCGCGTGGCCATTCCTGGTTTCCGCTTTATCGATCATCGCGATCAGTTTTATCGCGGTGTCGTATCCTGCGCTCGGTTCGCTCTGGATTCTACTGGAGATTGCGGCTGTCGTGGCGACGCTGGTAACGGGTGTGTGGTTTATCTATCGCCACCTGATCGCCTGGTGGTATGAGACCTATATTATCACCGATCGGCGCCTCATCAATGCGCGCGGCTTATTAGAACCTACACGCCAGCAGACGCCCATTGAAAAGGTCGAGCAGGTTGGCATTGGTGTAGATACATTGCCCGGCCACCTGTTTAACTTTGGTACGGTGCATGTATACCTGGCGGGCGGTGACCTGTATATCCGCGAGGTGCCAAGGCCCAAAGCTGTCCGCGATGCGATTCAGGGTATATCGACTGAAATCAAGGCGAAAAAGCCAAAGCCTCCAGCACCTCCAGAGCCGAGCGATCCCGAACTGGCGGCCGTCCTCAAATCGCTGGCCAAAGGCAAAGAGGTTCCCAAATTACCCAACGCGGACGAGAATCTCCCGCCGATTCGTGGAGAGAATGGGCGCTTTCTGGGACCACGTCGTACCTTTGGTGGTATTTTGCGCCTGCCCTGCGATGTACGCTACGTCTCGGGCGAATATACCGTTATGTATGTTCAGCGTTCGCAGTATCTGTTGTGGCGCAACATTGCGGTTCCAGTGCTCTTGCTGGTATTGTTGGCTCCCATCACCCTGTTTGCGCCTGGCACCGGCCTGATCCCCTATTCCATCTGGCAATACTGGTGGATCTTCATGGGACTGGTGCTTCTAGGTCTGCTGCTAACCATTTTCCTGATCTACACCAACTTTGTTGATGATGTTTACATCCTCACCAATCGCCGCATCATCGACATTGAGCGCCACTATGGTCTTTTCTTCGAGACCAGCCTGGAGGTAGAGTACAAGAGTGTTCGTGATATTCGCGTGCAGGTGCCCGGAGTGATTGCCCGCTTCTTTGATGTCGGACATGTCTATATCGAAACGCCTGGCAGCAATCCAGACGTCGTCCTCTCCTATGTGGACCACCCGTTTGTATTGCAGGATGAGGTGCTGGGCATCAAGTCGCACAAAGATAAAGTGGATGCCGCCAAGCGCGAGAATGATGAGAAGAAACACTTATACACCTGGTTCAGCACGGTGGTCAGCAAACTGGAGGATACCGATCAACGTGTGAGCACCCCCAATCTGAAAAACCTGGATCTCTTCGACGCCATGGGCTGTGCCAAAGAATGTGGCCTGGACGTGGTTGTGCGCGGCGAGGCGGTTGATAGCCCCAACATTCCGCCTGGCCTGGTGATTCAGCAGAGCCCCCCTCCTGGTACCGTCATGCAGAAAGGGAGCCAGATCGAGATCGTCCTGAGTAAAAGGCCGACTCTCGTCGACTCAATTTAATGGCGCGCCTGTGCGCCCCCGCACAGTCTCGCGCCTGCGGCGCTCGCAGGGGAATAGTATAGTGGTGCAAGTGTGGCGCATCCGCGCCACACTTGCACCACTATACTATTCCCCTAATAAAAAAAGTGAAGGTGCCAGAAACGTGCAGAGCACGTTTCTGGCACCTTCACTTTTTTTATGCTTACTACCATTTACCGGCGCGGACCAGGAGGGCAACGCTTTCGATGTGATAGGTCTGGGGGAACATGTCGACTGGCTGGGCTGAGACCAGGCGATAGCGTCCACCGGAGCATAGGGTTGCGATGTCGCGGGCCAGCGTGCTAGGATCACACGAGACGTAGCAGATGGCCCGTGGCGCCATGGTCTGCAATGCCTGTAGCGCTTTGGGGTGGCAGCCGGCTCGTGGTGGATCGACCAGGGCGATATCGATGCGTTCGCGTCGATAGTGCAACTGGTTAAGGATACGTTCCAGCGTTCCTTCCAGGGCTGTGATGTTATTCTGATTGTTCAGGGCGCAGCCGGCTCGTGCATCCATGACCGCGCTGGGTTGGGACTCAACGGCGATCACGCGGGCGCACTGGGAGGCCAGGAAGGTCGAGAAGAGTCCGACACCGCTATAGCCATCCAGCACTACCTCATGGCGTTGTGGCTCAAGGGCCGCCATGGCCTGCTCGACCAGAACGGAGGTCTGGATTGGATTGACCTGAAAGAATGAATCAGCCGAAATGCGGAAACGCCGTCCCAGCACAGCGTCGGTCAGGAATTCCTGTCCGACAAAGACACGTCCATAGCGTCCACCGACGCGCTCAATGATCACACCTACGATACCTGGCGCGATTGTCATCAGTTCCTGTGCCAGTTGATGTGGATTCTCCATCATCGAGCCGGGGCGCGCATTCAAAATGAGCAGCGTGGGCACCGCCTTGACCGCGTTGGGCGCGATCCCCGTGGCGGCATTGCTGACCGCCCCGATGGCGCCACGAATGGTTACGCTTTGCAACATCTGACCGAGAGTGTCACCAAAATAATCGATCAGTTTCCGGCGTACCAGTTGATAGACCTGGTCCAATGCGGGATGTAAGAGACCACACTCTTCCAGATCCTGTACATCGTGGCTTTCGGTTAGTTTAAAACCGATTTCGCCTGCCGCGCCCACTGTAAATACAGCATAATTGCGATAATGCCAGGGTGGGACGCTGGCTGGCATACCGATGGTTGGATGAACAAGTGCGTCTGGTTGTTTGCCGATGCGAACCAGCAATTGACGCACAATATGAGCTTTCCATGTCAATTGTGCGGGATACGCGATATGCTGCCACTGGCAGCCGCTATCGGTAAGCTGCGGGTAAGCTGGTTCGACCCGCTCGGGAGCGGGGCGAAGGATTTCTAGAAGTTCCGCACGTGCATGTCCGCGCCGTTCCTCAACAATCTCCACGCGTACCCGTTCACCCGGAATGCCTCCCGGCACAAACAGAACACGTCCCTCATAGCGGCCTACGGCGTCTCCTCCGTAGGCAAGATCTGTAAGTTCAACATCAATACTCATGTTCACCTCGGCGGCACCTGACGACAAACTCTGTCGCTGATGTCCGTCCCCTCTTTCCAACGTTTTTGTATCTTTCAAATCTTACTACATAGCCCCTAACAATGGAGCTTCACGTAGTGAAGGATGCTTGTAAATAAGTGGGCTTTGATGTAAGGCCCATGGGAGCATCCTCTTTTACGTGTTTTTACCAGGAGAGTGGTTGTTTTGGAGAGCCATAGAACCGCGTCCCAAAGCGGCTTAAAAAGACTGCTCCGACTCCCAGAATCCCTACTCCAATATTGACGACCCAGCCAATGTAAGGCAACGATCCAAACAGAGCCAGTATCGCCATACCAACGCCGATCTGAACCAGGCGTGTATCATATTGAGGAAGAATGCGTTGCACGATCGAGTGTCCGATAATCCAGCCGGTCGCGACCAATCCAAGTGCCCAGGCTGCAAAGAGTCCGACTGCGACCAGAATTGCCAGCGGAATAGGGATAATAAGTGCAAGCAAGACAGCGAAAATAGCTGGTGCAAGCAGAATGCTTAACAGCCCCAAAGCGAGGCTTCGTCGCGTCTTCTGTTTTATCGTCGTGCGCACCATCATGACATGTTCTGGTAACAAGGTGGTAAGCAGCATCCCCATCAAGACCCATGTCACAATATACCAGAAACGGAATTGAACGCCCGCATCACTTCCAAGCATGTCAACGACGCCCGTTGGACAGCCAAAGTAGCTTCCGTGAAGAAGCAGGTTGTCTTCTTTGTACCGTTGACCTCCACAAACATGAATGTCTCCATTGACGTGCGCGCCAGGGGAAGAACTGAGGTTGCCACCATAAAGGGTCACGTTGCCGTCGACTCCTCCATCGATAACCACATTTCCACCAATGACCATCACGTCTCCTTTGACTTCACCATGGATGGTGACATTACCCCAGAATGAAGTCACATCTCCACATACCACTTCTCCTTTGTTTACCACTACAGCACTCCTGAAACCGGGTTTGCGCTGTTCACCGGTGCAGTCGACTTGAGGTTGAGACGCCTGGGATGCCAGGTTATTGTTCGCCCCCTGTGCCGATGCCGTAGGAACGCCAGTTGTGAGTGCTTCTACTCCACCGCTTATCAAGAATGCCGTCAGGAATATAAGGCCTGACAGCGAGAACATGAATCGTTGTCTTCGAGAGACCTTTCGCATACTAGAACTCCCTATCATGGCCACCATCTGACCATGACCTTCGCTGCCTACGCTTCTTGTGGAGAGCGCATCAGACGAAGCCACATCCCCATCATGACGACCACTGCGAACGCAAGACCTGACAGCAGCAGGTTATCGCGGGTGACGAGGGTTAGTTCGGTCTGGATATATTCACCTAGCACAATGCCTGCGTCAATGACACCATTGAAGAGGGAAAGTGTTTTGAGTGCAAGATCGGTTTGAAGAATCGCCATGACCAGAAACAAGAGTGGAATGCTGCTCAAGGTGAGGAGACCTAGTGCGGCGCTAATAGCACCAGCTGTGCGTATGCGTGCAACGCGCAACCGCTGCTGTTGGCGCAGATCCTCAAGCTGATGAGTAATCTGCTTCTGTTGCTGGACTGCTTGCATGATCTGATCGGTTGAAATGCTGGCCCGGCGTACCAATGAGGGTTCAGATTTTTGAATATGGGGACGTGGCGAACCAACAAGCATGGCATCTATGCGTTGTTGTTCTCGCACAAAAGCACGGCAGGTGGCACACCGGCTAAGGTGCTGCTGGAGTGCTTGAGCGCGCGACGGTTCCAGTTCGCCATCACGCTGAGCGATCAGCCATTCTTTAGCGTCGCGGCAGCGCATCGATTGGTCCCTCCTCATTAGAAGTGTTCTGCTGCATATAGCGGGCCAGTAATTCACGGGCACGGTGTAAGCGTGCTTTTACCAGGGCCGGCGTGAGCTTTAACGCGTTGGCGATCTCTTCGTATGAAAAGTCATACCAGTAGCGCAGCACAATAACCGCCCGGTACTTGGCTGGCAGGCGTTGCAGATACGTTTGTATTTCGTCCTGTTGCTCACCATGTAACGCCGATTGTTCGGGACTGATACCCACATCGACGATCCATTCTAAAAATGGTACATCTTCGAGTGGCAGGGCCAGGAAGCGCCGACGGCGCAGCTGGTCAATGGCCAGGTGGGATGCAATGGAGAGCAGCCATGTGCTGAATTTATGCGCAGATTTATATGTAGCAAGCTGCGTATAGGATCGCACAAACGTCTCCTGCGTTACATCTTCAGCTTCCGTGATATTCCCGAGCATACGATACGCGAGATTCTGCACGGCATCTTTATAGCGTTCAACAAGTGTTGCGAAGAGGTCATGTTCGCCATTCAGTATCAGCTCAACGAGCGCTGCGTCGCTCATTGACTCCACGATGGCCCCCGACTTTGTTCTGGCGCTGGTCACACTGGTATCAGCAACACCCTGTACACCCGCCGCACCTGTTAGTGTCCCACTACCCTGACCACGACGTGGTTTACGAGCCGGCTGCGCGATCGCACCAGCCCCAATCCCTCCCAACATATTTGAAGCGTTTACAGTTGATTCTAGCATTTGTCACCGCTCATTTATTCTTAAAACTCGATTCAGATCATAAGAGGACGGATATACTGCGTCTTCTATGGTCATTTACGAGCAGCGACTAAAAAAGTTGTAATCTCCAGTTGAAGTGTAACACCAGTGGGTCACCAGTTGCAAGAGAAGAGGACCCTCGCCGACACCACACCTGTGATCACAACCCATGTCTACTGCTCCTTCTTTACCAGATCTGTACCGAACTGAACAACCATTTCTATTTTCTATATCGTATAGACGTAATAAATCGTTGCCATCAAATTATAATAACAAAAAATCCACCTGATTTCGTCCCTGTTAACCTCACAATGAAGTATTTGCTGCTGTATTTTCAGGAGTTGATGCAACACAACGGGTGGGTGCGATCGCACCCACCCGTTGTGTTGCATCAACTCCCCTGGATTATTTTGTCAGCACATTCAGGCTATTGGTATTATCATTGGTGAAGTAGACCTTGAGGTTCCCCAGCTGATCTTTCACTGCCGCGACCCCAAACAGGGCTGAATTGTTCCCTTGAGCATCGACCATGGCCGGATCGATCTGTTTTACCCCAACCACGGTCCCTTTCTGCAGATTGATTTCAACCAGGTTATTGTTATTCAGGTTTACCACCAGGGCGTCACCATTTAAAGGATTGATCGTCATACCGCCGGGATTATTCAATGGGCCACCTTTGAAGATGGTCTGAGATTTTACCGAGAGCTTGAGCTTGCTGCTGAATGGATAGCCGGCGATGCGGTTGGTTGAAGGATCAACGGCCAGCAGGACATCTTTCCATTTATCGTGGCCGACTTTGAGCTCCGGCAGCCAGCGTAGCTCAATCTTCGAAACTTTATCCCGCAGTCCGAACTGGCCAATCTGGGTTACCTTGAACTTGACGGGCTTGCCGCGCTCCTGCTTCTTGATATCGACGCGTAGGATCTTGCCGTCAAATTTGTTGCTGGTAAAGAAGGTAGCGATCTTATCCATGTCTTTGTCGCTGGTTTTACCAACTGTAATGCCCCAGGGTCCATTGAAGAGGGGGCTTTTCAGGGTCTGGAAAATGGAGCCATTGGCATTGAGGATCAACACATCATTACCGGTTGAGTTCGCCACTAACAGCTTGCCACCGTCGAAGGCCATCGCGGAGGGACCCGACACACCATTGGCGGCTGGCATATTAAAGACGCGCCCCTTGCCAGTGACAGGCGCGAACTTCACCAACGTCATCCCCTTGTCCTCATTACCAATATTAGATACAAGTATGTCACCAGCTTTTAGCGTTGGTGAAAGATTGGCCGGGGCGATCGCGATCTTGTAAGGGTTAGGATCAACCATGGCCCTTTTGCCAGTGAAATCGAGCACGTTCGCCGTGCTCCCGATCTGTGAGATATTTTTCAGCCCATTGATGTTCGTGATGGCTGGTGCGTGCCATTGTTTATGCTGCTGATACGCCGCGTGTGAGATGCTCAATTGCTGGAAAGCAAAAAATATGATCGCGCCCAGGAGTACTATAATCGTCGCCATGATACCCAGACGACCACCACGTGAAGATAAAAACTTTGTTGAGCCTGCCGTAGCGGGCTGAGTATGCGCCGTGTTAAGAAGTGACATCTCTACTTCTCCCCTTCTTGTCAAAGACAAGTTAAATACATAAACACAAATCTAACGCACAGTTTGCGACCTTATGTGCTTTTACACGAAGTGATAAAGTCACATTTTCTGAATAACCCAAAAGTCACTTCAAATACATATGTGCATGCTAATGGGAGGAATAGCCAATCAATGGTAATCATGACACAGCGAGAGGGGTCCTGGTTTTATGCCACTGATTAAGAATGTATCTTACACCCATGATTATCACGTGCAGCAAGCCTAAGCTTGCGCCCCTCTGTAGCTCACAAATCCATGGTGTGTTGGTGCAGTAGGGGGCGCATCCGCGCCCCCTACTGCACCAACACACAAAACCAGCGCGGCCGCGCAGCGGACGCGCGTGCGGGGGCGCGTAGATGCCCCCAGGGTGACGGGAGTCAGACACATTCTCTAAGGTCTCTGTATTGTAAAACCCTATCTGATCCGCTATATGTTAAAATTGAAAATAAATACATTAATAGATTTAGGGGTAAAAATGCAGAGCGCGGAAAAAATTTTGCATATTGAGAGAGATATCGTGTGGATGCCTAAACCAAATGAAGGGTGGCTTGTCCTATCTTCGCAATTGCCTGCAAGTGAGGCAATCTCGACAGCTTTTGTGCTGGCTTTTTCCGACGATCGTCTCTTGCTGACGAACCTGATTGATCGTGGCTGGGACATTGCGGGAGGTCATGTAGAGCCTGGTGAACTTGCCGAAGAGGCTGCCCGTCGGGAAGTATATGAAGAGACAGGTGCCACATTAGGACCATTGCATTTGCTTGGCTACCAGCGTTTACGGCTCCTTGCTCCCAAACCTGAAGGGTATCGCTATCCCTATCCTGATAGTTATCAGATATTTTACTGGTCCCATGTAGAATCGATGAATGAGAAGTTCGCTCCAACCGAGGAAGCACAGGGATGCGCCCTTTTTGCCCCGGCAGAAGCTGTAAATATCTCCTGGGTGAAGTCAAATTATGGATTGTATGAAGCCGCCTTAGCTGCCGCTACTCACTAATCACTCAGCCCTGAGCAATGAGCAAAAGATAATGAGGATAAATGAAAAATGAGCGTATCGATTCGACTTATGTCTGATGAAGATATAGAACCTATTGTTCAGCTATCACTGTTAGCCTGGGCCCCTGTATTTGACTCATTCCAGCAAGTATTGGGCGAGCGTATTTACGCATTGATGTATCCCGATTGGAAAAAGCAGCAGCAAGAAGTGGTTGAAAAGTATTGCCGTGAAGAGCAGACCACCGTCTATGTTGCGGACGTGGATGGGCGTGTGGCTGGATTTATCACCTACACCCTCAATAATGAAGACAAAACAGGGGAAGTTGATCTGCTGGCCGTTCATCCCGAATATCAAAATCGTGGCATCGGGACCGAGTTGAATACCTTCGTGTTTGAGAGGATGAAGGAACGCGGGATAAAGCTCGCCTCTGTGGGAACAGGGGGCGATCCAGGCCATGCGCCTGCGAGAAGATCGTATGAGAAGGCTGGCTATATCGGTTTACCGTTGATGCGCTACTACAAAGATCTATAGAGGTAGGTATAAGCTTGAAAAAAGACATGTCTAAGCCTCTCACCCGCGAGATTATGATAGATCGTTTACGCGCTGTTGTTGAGCATGATGAGCGTATCGTAGGCGCTGTGGACTATGGTTCGGAAAGTGAGGGGCGCGCTGATCAATGGTCTGATATTGATCTTGCCTTATTCGTTCGTGATACGGATCTTCCCTCCTTTGAACAAAATTGGAAGGCGTGGGCCGCACAATTTGGTGAGCTATTGCTTGCCTTTCCCGGTGTGCTCGATCACCCCTGGACAGTCTACCGGGCCGACCCTGTTCCGTTGCGTGTCGATTTTGCCTTCCATCCTGCTTCAAAACTTGATATCATCACGGCGTGGCCCAATAGCCCCCTTTCTCTGGAAGCGATGATCTGGTGTGACAAGACTGGCGGCGAATTAAGCAATTCTGTACAACAACTTATCGGCCGTCAACTTGGACCTTCTGATAAGGCAGCCACCTTCGAAAAAATCTGCGGGAGCTTTTGGTACTACCTGCTCTTTGCCCATTGCAAGCTTCAACGTGGCCAGCACTGGTTTGCACGCGAAGCGTTTAATTCCTGGGTTATAGGGAACCTTCTAGCACTCCTCAAATTTGAAGCAAGTGCTTTTGAGCGCTGGCAATCCGCGCCAGCCTCATGGAACCTTGAGCAGGTTATTACCCCACAGCGACTTGCCCAATTAGATAAATGTATTCCTGCCGTTGGTATAGAAAACTTACAGAATACCTTTACCCATACAGCCTGGCTTGGCCGAGAAGTTTGTACGGCAATAGCAAAAGCACATCATTGGATATAGCCCGAGGCACTAGCTCAAGAGTTGACCGAAAAAACATTTTCAGATCAGCTTTTTTAGGGCTTTGTATTTGTAGTGGAAAGAGAACGCTGTGGAGTAAATATCCATTTAAAGCTTAGATGAGTTTCATCTGGAAAGTGTGACTAGAGGGTAAGATCGAGAGTAAACGCCTTCTTACCAGCAGGGTGGTGTGAATGAGCTATTGACCCTCCAAAACGTTGTTTATAGTACGCGATAGTTGGAATATCGTGGTGGTCTGGATCATTCGGGCTGAAATCGGTCACTTCTAAAATGGCCTCTCCTGCAAGAGTCTTTCCGCTTTTAGAGAGCCATGTAGTTGTCCCAACGCTGATGATCTTTTTCATGTTTGTCCTTCCTAAGGTCTATCTAGAATTAAAAGATAGCATTTAGACCAGGTATAGATTATTAAATAACTCCTGGTCCGATATCTAGCAGATTAGTATGAGTCCACACGGTATGATGAATGTTTTTACTGCTCCATCTGAATCAGAAAAGTTAGAGACTACGTCATATATACCTTTCGCCCACAAATAGGACAAATACCATGCTTTACACTGGAGCGAACACTTATATTGCACTTTGTGCAATGTCCGTATTCACCATATGGCGTATCTGGATCTGCGCCGAACGGGTATTCCTCACGATCGATATATGCTACAGCACCTTTTTCCCACTCACTCCAATCGGGAGCATCAATCTCCTCTTCTCTCAAATCATTAGATGTAGCAAGTCCTAAATAATACTTTGATCTGCAATACTTTGCTTCTAAAGGATAAGGTATTCTTTCAGCAAACACTTGCTCTAAGAGATCGATTAAATCGCCATCAGGTATTTTTGTGAGTATTTCGCGCAATATTTCAGGGTTTTCTTTCAAAGTTTGTACAATTTGTTCTTTATTCATTTGTACCTCCTATAAATAAAATCGGTAAATCCAGGTTTTTCCCGTGGGCAAGTGGATCTGTACATGATGTGTATCCAGGAAAATGGGCGCATCAAAAAAGATGGCGTCATCTGTTTGTGCTTCTGGCAACCAGCCAGCGGGGAGCGTTGCAATAATTGGAATGGGACCAGAGAGTGGTCGTTTCCCCTGAAATACTCGCAGCGTCCCCAATTCGTATTCCCCTCCAAGAGCTGGTTGTTCAAGTGCATCATCTGCTTCTGGGTCTGGTGACCACCATTCCTCATTTTTTGTGTACAGCATACCCAGAGCTGCCCGTCAGGACCCATGACCGGACGGAGCACATCGTCTGCCCCTTCCAGGAGGTAGCTTGCGTGAATATCCTGGGAAATATAGTGGGAGTTAAGATCAATAAATTCAAAGTTCGTCGCATCTTCATTGCATATCGTACAAAGTGCGAGTTGGTTGTGGGGAAACACCAGCAGATCCTCCCCCCATCCGACCAGTGCAGATGAAACAGGGCAGCTGTGTAGAAGCTGCCTCTCTGGCCAGGAATACAACGCAAATTCATAGGTAGTGGAATAATATGAGGAACCAGCAGATTTACGAAACACAGCAATGCGCGTGCCATCTTCTAGCCAGGCCAGGGCGATAGCCCCTTCCGGCTGCCAAAAAATACGCTTTGTCCCTGTTTCCCACACGAGCCCTTCATTATCAATCCCAGCTTGCATTGCCAGATAATTTCCCATTGGATGGCTAGACGTAAGACGAAAAGGAGTATGCCCTTTCGGCGTTTTTTCAAAATCGGCAAATGGAATTATGGTTTCTAGCGTTCTCATTTTTATCTTTTATCTTTTTTCTCATCTCTATATAACTGTAGAGAGCCCATAGAAACACGAGACAAACTGCTGCCCCCATACCCTAATACACAAAGCTTATCATCGAATTCCCCTGATTTCGATAAATAAATGCAAAAATGCCCTACTCAACGGTAATGACCCCTAGCATAATAATGTTCAGTATGGGAGTAATACGCAATAAGGGTAGGGGAAATCGTCGTTTTGTTCGCATCGTACGTTCCTTAATTTCTAATGCATCTGCTTAATACACGTTATACATATTTTGTTCGTTTTCACTACTAAAACATAATCCATGAGACCAGTAACACATGGGGCGTACTGTGTTGGTTCGCTCATGGTTGATGGTTTAGTTGCTAGTTATTAATTTAGTGACTTGTAAAGTTCAAGATGTTAAATCACTTATTGCTTCCTTAGCACTTGTCGAAAGGTAGGAAATATCAGAATTTAGATATGATTTGATTAATGCAAGATATGCCAGATTTTTTGATGCTCCTAAAAAATAAAGCACATATTCTAACTCATGTGGTACAAATGCTGATAAATTTGCAACTAGTGATTCCCAATCTATAGATCTAGCTATAGTATGGTTATATGTAATAGCCTGGCTAATATTAAAAAGAATACTTTCTCTTATATCACTATTCTTTTCTACCAAGACTTCATTTATAAGCAAGCCGATAACCTGTATTAAATTTGTTCTATTTGCTTCTGAAGTGGTTAAATCAGTATACTCAAATAGATTTTCTATCATCTGTAAAGCCCTTAGCTTCTCTTTTTCGTCTCTTTCATATAAGGCTCCTCTTATTTCTTTAAAGATATCCATTTGTTTTCCCCTTTCAATTGAATAGCCTATAATATTGGTGATTACACCTTGCTCTATAGACGGTTTTATAAGATTTCCATTTGTTGTATCAGCTGTGCTTCTTTATTCTCGTCCTAATCGTCGGAAGGTAAAAGGCACCTGATTACACGATCCAGGTGCCTTTGTTTATTGAATATTTTGTTCATATCAACAGAAGTATTTATTCAGATCTTCTTAATAGGTTCTCAAGGTCTATATACTTTTGGGTGCTTTTTTAGGCTGCTATTATTTTTGGTGGTGGTATGGGTGCTCCGTCTGCGATAGCTGACATCAGCCAACTTTCAATCGAATCTTGTCCCTGTTGTACTGCTTCTTCGTAGGATCTGCCATGCGTCATACATCCTGGCAACTCGGGCACAGAAACAACATAGATCTGGTCTTGATCATCCCATCGAATAACCATGGAATAGTGCTTTGGATTGGGGTACACATCAAACTCCTAGGTTTGCTTTCTGAAAGACGACTGCGGCATATTGCACTCTATGTAAAGCAAACTTTTATTCCTCTTGATTGTCGATACCTTCACCAGTTACTACGAAATGTGGGCTATCCTCATTACTAAGATGAAAAAAGCGCCAGCATTCTGTATCGTCAGAGGCACTTGGAAACGCTGTAAGTTTATGATTTTGGCTCAGTTCGATGGTAAAGCCTCCAAAATCATCTGCTCGAATGGCCTGGACAAGACATGGTGTTTTTTCTCCTTTCAGAAAGAAGTTGAGGAGCCGCTCATCAAGGAGGGTCTTTTCTGTTTTGCCATGCGTATAGATTTCACTATCATTGTTCTGTATCGTTTCCTCGCTCTCCTCAGTAGGCTCAGAATAGCGGTCTCCCGAAGCCACAAGGATATGTTGTGCGTCGGTGAGACGCCAGGCGCACTGCACGTGCAAAGCATAGGTCCCTACTTCATATGATTGCCCACGACGACTGGTTCTCCATTGACGAGGGCCAAACTGAAAGGTGAGAAGATTAAGGGCTCTTCCCGCGCCCCAGAATGGGTGGCCAATCAAGCACTCAAGGGTTTCTTCCACTTGTTTTTTCATAGTCTCTTTATTCTTTCTCGGTTCACTAGTTTTTTTGGAAAGGAGAACGAAAAGGCCCAGCGACCCAGTTCCTGGGCGTGTTGAAGGTGGTGTTCAATAATTCTCTGCATGCGATCGTAAATGTAGTGGCTTGGAACAAAATTAGTCTTATTCTGAGCTTTGTGCATGGAAACAAAATCCAAGTGAGTCTATAGCTGGGAAGTGCGTTGAGAAGAGAAGGAGTGGGGCGAGAGGGAGTCGAACCCTCACGTCCTTGCGGACAGGAGATTTTAAGTCTCATCAACACTAGAAATGGCTTCACAGGCTGCTTCAGCTCCTATATATCTTGTTCAACAGAGGAGATTTTTGCACTGTCAATTTAGGTGCTGCTTGTGTATTTTAGCGCTAAAGTGGAAGCACCCGGTTTACTTACTATCGGGTGCTTTTTCTTTTAGGCTGCTACTATTTTGGGTGGTGGTATCGTTGCTCCATCTGCGATGGCTGACATCAGCCAACTTTCGATCGCATCTTGTCCTTGTTGTACTGCCTCCTCGTAGGACTTGCCATGCGTCATACAGCCTGGCAGTTCGGGAACAGAAACAACATAGATCTGGTCTTCGTCATCCCATTGAATAACCATGGAATAGTGCTTTGGATTGGGGTACACATTAACCTCCTAATCTTTTCAACGCATTGTTTACTTGTAGTATTTGGTATCGCTCTGCGTCGTCTCCGTCTTTGCCTGAAAGGGTGACTCGGACATCTGGCAGATTAGGATGAGTCCACACGGTATGACTTCCTTTGCCTGGTCTCCATAAGAAACCAACTCTAGAAAGCTTTGCTTTTAATTCTCTTATCTTTACAGGCATGTACCACTCCTCGGTTTGCCTTTACTAATAATAACACAGGATGATGAATGTTTTTACTGCCCTTTTGTGTTTGTTATTAGCTGATTTTATTTGGTTCTACGAGCCAAGTTTGTATTCTTGCCTTCTATCTCCGACATACGATTTAGGAAACAGAAGCAGGTCTAAATTCCCTCCAGAAGCCAGTTTACTGCCATTGATATACGGCAATAACTTAGAATGTCCTGGTTTTTTATCTCTCTCCTTTTAATCCTAAATCAACGCTCAAAGCCCCTCGATCTTGTGTTGCTTCACCCTCGGTTATGCGCCTCAGACAGTAATATATTTCTTGAGCGATAAGTTGCATTGCTACTCAGTACCAAGCGTTGCTTGTAAAAATTGTGGATCATCGCGAACATCTTGAAACTCAGGTAAATCACGGTAGTCACGCCAAGATTTTCCACCTGCATGCAGATGTGCGGCAGATCTCAATAACGAGAGGACTTCATTCCTATCTTTTGTGGTAATCCATAATGAAGCTGCCAACCATAGGTAGGTATGGCTCCTCCCTTCATGAACATTCAGAGATCGACGAAACTGGGCGATCGCGAGATCATATTGACCAGCAAAATAGAATTGTGCTCCGAGATTGTGGTATCGAATCCAGAAGTCACCAGGCAAATGACCAACCGTCGATACGAACTCTTCTCTTTGTTCTTCGATAAAGTGGGCTGTTTCGGTACCTAATCGCCGCAACTCGTCGATGCGTCCGAGTTGCTGATATGCTTTCATTTGAAGGTGTGAAGCTTCAGCTATCAGATAATAATTCTTTTCCCACGAGGGATCTTCCTGTGCAATCTGACGAATCCTTTCCCCAAAGGAGAGAACTTCATCCGTCCTTTTTAGCACTGAGCAGACCACTCCAGCGGTGCGGAAATAGCAGAATCGATCGAAGCGATTTGTCTCAGTCGCTTCAACTTGAGGTAGAAGATCATGAAAGATGTGCATCCACTCCTCTCCTTGTCCCAAAGCTACCCAACCAAGAGCTTGTGTGGCATCATTCATAACTCGACAGATATCTTGCAAAGGAGTATTGCGCAAGGCCCAGTGGAGGAAATCTTTTTGTGTTTTTATCATCTCTTCATAACGGTGAGCAAGAGCGAGATGATCTACCAATTCCCATTTAGCCCAGGTTTCCTCTGAAAGAGGTAACGATTGCGTTAGGTAACGAGAGAGAAAATGGATAGGGGTTTCTCTCTCCTTTAATTTATGGCAAAGGATAATTCCGAGGTGAACAACCTCCTCATCTAACGTTGGTTGGTTAAGCCTTTCTTGCAATAGTTTCCACGCCTGGTCTAACAGTAGGTTATCCGGCAATTGCTCTCGTTCATTGAGTTGAGAGTCATACTGATCCAAAAGATTGGCCAGTTTATGTTCTCGCTGGATATTTGTACGATCAAAGGCCATGGTTCCCTCCAATATAGCCAGTATAATAAGTATAAAAGATTATGGCTTTTATTTTTGACCGGCAAAATTTTGATAAGCTTCTCTATAAGCTTGCGTTATTGGTGCTCCAGACTTCTTCATGTCAATGACAAACACTCTGGTATCTTCCCGCGGGAAGATGATCTCACTAAATCCAAAGTGCTGCAGCAGTCTGACCCCGCTGCGGGTGGCTCCGACTGATACAATCCTCTCGACGATAACTCCTCGTTTACCGAGATCGACTATGGCATCCATGAAATTAGAGATGAGTTTAGCACCATATTTGCTTCTGAGGTCTTTGTGCAGACTTGGTTTGATGCCGATTTCAGCAAGGTACAGCTGCACCTTATTGCCTGGCGTGTATTCCTCTATATCATTGGCTGATATGTCCACGTCACCCAGGAGGATGGACGTGTCAGCCATCAAGACCTTCTCGAATTTCTTCGAGCCTGGCTTGAGCGGTAAGATCGTGGCGATCCCTACAACGTCTTCGCCTCTCTTAAGCACATAGACCACCTGAGGATTTTTCTGTATCCATGAGGTCCACTTCTCTGCTAGAAGTGCATCGCTCTCGCTGGTGCTCGTGGTAAACAGCTCACGATTGAGTTTGATGCATCCGGGGATGTCAGCTGCCTGGGCCGTCGTAAAGTAGACGGCTTCGGTTTCCTCCTCAAGTTTGAAGAATGTCTCTAACTCTCTGGCCAGAGCGTCTACATCCTTCTTCAAGTAATATCCATGTTTCCTTCCAGGAGGAACAACGTGTCTGATCTTGCCCTTTTCTACATAATTGGCGATCATGGCTCCGCTGATATTCAATATCTCTTTCACCTGTGTCGAGGTGTAGTATCCCTTTGGTGGCTGGTATCTAGGCATTGCTTCCTCCCTGAATACGAATTTCAGTATCCTCCAATATTGTATATTTTTTCAGATATGTTTGCAATGTTAGTGATGTAAGTATTGACAACACAAGATTTATTATGGCATAATTACTTTTGTCAGTAATGTTAGTAATGAAAGTGACGTATGAGACATATCAAGCAAGGAGGCAAGAACTTGAAGAGTTGTCGGTGCGCGTGCTGTCAGCAAGAGTGCATGCCATTAGATGTCTTGTTCGTACCTGACCCCTCGCAAATTGATGAGTACCTATGCAGCTCATGCTCTACAGCATTTTTCGATGCCTTTCTCGAAACATACCCTTCCAATGTTGTCACATTCGCGTCGCTTCGCCGCGGCCGGACTACTGGTGAATTAGTCGCATAGCAAAAGGAGTAGAGGATGTTCTTTGTAATGCTGCCCTGGTTGATCATTTCGGTACTGGTCGGTGGTGTGGCTGGTTTGCTCGGTGGTTTCTATCTGGCATCCGCGCAAACACGCAAACACTACACACATTTTCAGGGCATTCACACACAGCCTGTCCAGCGTGGATATCCGAAGGTTGTCAGCCGCTATCTGGATGAGGATGAAGTCTATGCACGTCCTCGCCGCTAAGGAGCTTTAGCCTATGCGTAGTTGCTTTGACTGTGATAGAAGCGGGGTCCGCCTGGTTGAGGTCAAGGTGGGTCCATATCTGATCTATGTCTGTACGGATTGTAAGCGGAAACGGAAAACGCATAAGTAGGGATGTTGGGCTAGGTCTGGTACACCTAACCCAACAGTTCGAGTAGCTAGTTGCACTGCGAAGTTTGGCTAGGTCCTCCCTGTGATTCTCTCACATAGGACCTGCCAGGGCAAGTATTGCCAGAAAAGGTTCTATGCGCAAACTGCTTCTTATCGGGCTGGTGATTGTGGCTGCGGCCTTGCTGTATCCCTCGTTTCAGGCAACAGCACAACATCAGTCAAGCTCACACGCTACCGTCACCAGTTATGTCTCGATGGCTCGCCAGGCGGCGACGGATGCAGGCATTTCTCCCGATCTCTTTGAGCGGCAGATTGAGCAGGAGAGCAAGTTTGATCCTCGTGCACTCTCTCCTGCTGGTGCGCAAGGGATTGCACAGTTCATGCCTGCGACCGCTCGTGCGCTTGGTATCGATCCCTGGAACCCTGAGCAAGCCCTCAAAGGGGCGGCTCATCTTATGGCGACCTACAACAAGCAGTACCACGGCAATTATGCGGCGGCTCTAGCTGCTTATAACGCTGGCCCTGGTGCGGTTAAAACGGCCGTTGATCACTGTCGATCACAATGGCAACGCTGCCTTCCCGCGGAAACACAAAACTATATCACTGTCATTCTGTCTGAACAACACAACTAAGAAAGAAGAGGTGCTCCTATGGCCCTAGTATTAACAGGTGTGGTCAATGGCATTCGTCCCGTTGGTGGAACCATCGAAAAAGGCCCTCGCGCTGGTGAGCAGTGGCATTTCCTCTCGATGGAGATTACTGACCCTCGCTATGGTCGCGTCTACTCCTGCCAGCTGCGCAGCAATGACCGTCAGTATAAGGACCTGGTTGAGGCGAAACCGGGCAAGGATGACAAGGGACGTGACATCGAGATTCACACCCTCAAAAATGATCTGGCCGGTCACAAGGTCAAGGTCACCTTTGTCAGCCAGACCGCTGGTGAGCGCGAGATCGAAGACAAGAATACCGGCGACAAACAAACTATTCTGCAGATCCGCACCCAGGTCACTAATTTACGCGACCTTGGCCTTCCCGAAGATGACGACGAATAGTTGATGCTGTTGCGGCTGTCCCTGGCCGGGATAGCCGCTCTCCTTGCTCTCTGAGCAGAAAGGTTTCCTCTCATGGATGACGCACAGAACTTTTCCAACACACAGGCATTTCCTAACCTGGCTGAAGAGAACACGGCGACCGGATACGCGCAGGCTTCCCAGGGACAGAGCACTTCTCGGCCGGGCATCTTCGGTCGGCTGCGCTCGGCCTTTAGCAATGATGAGGACCCAGGAGCCGGGGCTGCGGTTCCGCGCTCTCCTCGTCCGGCGGCTCCCTCAACCAGTACCGAGGCGCTGCCTGCAGATTATACTATTGAGACTCAATCAGCGGCCAGCCCACGCCTGAATACCTCGTTGATGACACCTGAGCAGCTGCGCGTTCGGCGTATGAACCTGGTCGAGGGGGCGAAGTTCGGCCGTCCCTCCCATGAGCGGTTTATGCTCTTCCTCCTCAAGTTCTGGCTCTTCCTGGGGCCGATTGCTTTCGTGGCTCTGACCACTTCGGAGGTGGCCTATGTGCTGACACGCCTGGTGCCAGCTGGTGACACGGCCGATTATGTGATTGCCGGTGGTGCGCTCTTCATCGACCTGGCTATGATGTTTGTCACCTTCGGGGTTGCTATCAAACGGCGCGATCTGGAGGAAAAGCGCGAGTCCGGCGGTATTGTTTCCAAGCGTGAGGAGGGCGAGGTCTGGTTAGGTACGGGCATGTGGCTGGTCTTCGCGCTGATCAATATCATCAGCCAGACCGCCTTCCTGCTGCACGTGATTGGCCAAAGTCACGACGCCAACATGACGATTCTCTATGTATTCATCGCCTCGCGTGTCGCTGGTTTCATCCTGGGTGACGCCTCGACCGCCTTCTTCCTCGCCAAAGTGGACGGCAGCGCCCTCAAGCTGATCGCCCGTGGCGAGCGCGAAAAGGGCGCGATCTATCGCGAGATCGCGCAAGCCGAAGGCGAGCGCAAAACGATCGAGGCCAAAGCAGAAGCGGATATCCTGTTGCTGCAGATCAAGGTTCAACAGGAAAAGGAGGACGCCGAATTTCTGGCCGAATTGAAGCGCCAGGTCTTCAAAGATATTCTCACGCATCGGCGCGCACCCAACACGCCCGAACTCAGCGAGCCAACAAAATCTCGTATGCGTCGACTCGATCAGTAACGTTATCTCTCTTTTCTCTGAAATCTTTTCGCGCCACGCGCCAACCGCCCGGCTCATAAGGTGCGCCCGTCGCTCCCGTGTTCCGGGCCTTCTCCCCTCATCCAACACATAACAGAAAGGAGCCTTGTCTATGGCTGATCGTTCACCCAACAGCATCGTTTTCACGGCTACCACGACGGCCCACGAAACGGACGCCAAAACAGCCCTCAGGCATCCAGGAGCCGAGGCACGTACCCCAACGCCCGACAACGATCACGCCCGCACTGCGGCGGTGCGAAGCAAGCGTACTACCTTTGAAGGCTCTGCTACGCTTGGAATGGCGAGGCGAGAGGGTATCTTATGCGCTCCTCAGTATATCCTCTCGCCTCGGCATGGAATGCATAGCAGGGCCGCAAAAGGTGGAGACGCTAGCCGCGAGACCGCCTTGACGTGTGTGTGCCCTCTTCTAAAGATCTTTCCCCGTTCGAATGAGCAGAAAAACATAGAAACTGCTCATAAGCAGGCCGCAAATACCAAGTATCACATAGAAGAAGACATAGCTCCTGTTCGCTGTAATCACGCAATAAAATGCTTCTGCTGCCCCAGCAAAGAAGAAAATAGCACTAAAAGCCCAAAGATAGAAGCGTGTTTTCTTGTTTATTCTCATAGTTTCCTTCCTCGCGTTTTGTGTAAGTATCCTCTTCTACACGTAACAAGCAGGTTTTCCGGATGGGGAAATAGCAAACTGCACCCCACGAAACCAGTAACACGTGGGGTGCAAAATACCTGCTCTTGTTCTCTCTTTTCTTTCCTGGGGGTGAACGTATGAGCATGTATGATGTGGCCCTCTGGCGGTTCTGGCCGTCTTCTGAGTTCCCGATAGTTGACGAGGTTGAGGCATCTTCTCCTCTGCTGGCCGCTCTTCATCTGATGCATAGAAACCGGCTTAAACATGCCTCGTATGTGGCAGTGGCCGCGCCTGGTGATGTCATCTCTCGATGGACCGATGGGCTTTCGCTTGTACTGGATGAGGAAGAATCCGAAGAACAGGAGGTGCTTTGATGGGAAAAGATACACTCCTCGTGTCACCAGTGGAATTGAAAGCAGTCAATCACAATGCGGATACCTTTTTCGTGAACTTTAAGTTCCTGGGATCGGACGGCCGCCCGAATGGTCAGCCGCTCCCTGACCATATCGCCAACCAGCTGGATGAGTGGCAGAAGACCGCCCGCAAAGAGCATGCCCACGTGCCAACCTCGCTCACTTTCACCTATTGGGCAGGAGATGAGGCCTATAGCCAAACCTTGATGATGCGTGAGCATGGGTCAAGTCCCTGGTCCTGGCTGCTCTACTCTGATGATGTGAAGATCAACATGTCCTATGGCACCCTCAAGGGGAATGTGTTCTGCCAGGCGCGCTTTTCCTCGCACCTGCTCCACATGATCGGGCCGGAACAATCCATTGTAGCCACTGAAGCTATGCTGCATGCGTTCATGGGTGAATTGTTCCATCAACAAGCCTCTGAGATACACTTATGCCTGGACCTGCAGGGCTTCGATTTCTCAACGCTCTGCATCCATGATCCTGACCGCTTCCCCTTCGTCTCTCGCGTCACCAACATCAGTGACCGGCCGCTCCCTCCGACCAATGAGGAACAAGAGGGCGGGCTTTCTGACCTGGGCTATGCCAAGGTGCAGCAGCAGATTGAACAGGACAAGCACACACTTGAACAGGAACTCTTTTTGCAGCCTGCGCTGCGCACGACACACCGACGCATTGCCACGCTCGATTTTGGCTCTCATGCCTCCGACCTCTCAGCCCAAATTTACAACAAGACATTAGAAATCAAGAAACATCAAAAGCAGTGGTTTGAGGCCATCTGGCGTTCAAACGGGTGGGATGGTGTCTCGGAGATCTGGCGTATTGAGTTCCGCTTCAAGCGTAAGTTTCTCAACCAATATGATCTTAATGAGGCATTCACGGTGATCGCGATGTTTGAGACACTCTGGAAGTATGCCACGGAAGAGTGGCTCCGCTTTGTGGATCTCGAACAGTCCAGCGACTCGAATACCTCCAGGCTGCCAACACATCCGGTGTGGGAACTGGTCCAGCGAGCCTATAGTGTCCAGTTGGAAACCTGCACCGCTGATCCAGCGGGCGAACAGGAAAACCGTATCCAGCAGGTCATTCAAGAGAAGCCCCTGCAGGTGATCAAACAGGCCGAATATATCCGCATTGATGACGAACTGCAGCACGTGTTCTGCTGGTCGGATGAAGACTTGCTCCAGCTGGTGCGCTCTGATGAAGGTCCCGTAACCTGGTCGCGCTGTCTGCTCTCGGTGGCCTTCCTCAACTACGTCGTTGAATTGCCGGGCAAGCTGCGCATGGCTGAGGCAGGTAGACAATATGCGGCCCTGGAAGAGAGCCTGCGCGATGTCTCGGTGGAAGTGCTGCGCGATCTGGCCCGCTCTGCCCTGGCCGGGCTTTCTCCTGATCAGGTGGCCGAACTGCTCGACCACCTTTCACCCCGATCCTTTGAAGAAGTGCGTACGCGCCTGGTCAAGCAAGATCGGCGCATGGCAAAGCTAGACAGTCTCATTGCTCTGCTGGCCGGGGCGTTTCGGTCGGCGGTCGCCCTGGCTCCGCCCGATGAGATCGGCGAGGTGAGCAGCATTACGGGTCAGCGGGTCCGGCAACCTGACCTCTATTCTGATGCTCTGTGGGTGCTGCGCAAGATGCGGGACTACGACAAGAAAAAGGAACGGGTCTACTGTGAAGAGGTCTGGAAAAAGCGCCTGGCCTATGGCTTTGTCACGGCGCTCCAGCTGGATGAGGAGCGGAAATACTACGGCGTTGACCTGGCCCCGTCTGACTGGTCCGAGATCGATACGGTCTTTGATGAGTTGCGCTCTCCGCGCAAACAGACGGGCAAGAAAAACGGCGTAGACACTGACTATGATGATTTGACTGATATTGCTTAGGGGGTGATTGGCATGAAATTATCTGAGGTTATTGAGCAATTTCTTGTTGACTGTAAAATTCGTGGCCTGACTGAGCAGGCTATAGGGTTCTATCGTAAGCGCCTGACACTCTTTGCTCGGTCCCTTGAAGAAGAGGAGAAGGTTGTTGAGATTGAGCAGATCAAAATTTTTCATCTGCGCCGGTTTGTCCAGCGCCTTATGGAGACAAAGGCGGGCGCGAATAATCCCTATATGGTCACCCAGGAGAAGACCCTTTCGGCCTTTACGGTACGTGGTTATGTGCGTTCTATAAAGCGGCTGTTTGGTTGGTGCATGGAAGAGGATTTGCTAGATACTAACCCTGCTAGCCGCCTGGTTCAGCCTAAAGCTCCTGAATATATTGTTCCTACCTTTACACCTGAGCATATAGAGAAGATGTTGGCCTCTTGCGATCAGTCTACTCCTGAGGGTTTCCGTAACTATGTGCTCCTCCTGGTGTTCCTGGATACTGGTATGCGGCTCTCTGAATTGTGCGGCCTGAAGCTTTCCGATATTGATAGCCAATTTCGCTACGTGAAAGTCTTCGGGAAAGGACGAAAAGAACGCGAGATCGGCTTGCATCCCGAGGTTGGTAAGCTGATATGGAAATATATTCATAAATACCGTAAAGTTGCTGATCCTGATGAGCAGACTTTGTTTACTGGCCGCTACGGTGAACCTCTGAAGAATCGTGGTGTGAGTAACATTATTCATAATATCAAGCGTGAATGCGGTTTTGAGAATATGCGTGTTTCCCCTCATGTTTTCCGCCACACGTTCGCCAAGTACTACCTTAAGCGTGGCGGTGAGATTTTCAAGCTTTCGCGTGAGATGGGGCATAGCACTGTTCAGATAACAGAACTGTATTTGAAAGATTTCCATAGCGGTGAAGCTCGCCAGGAACACTCTACTTATTCGCCTATTGGGGACCTCAATCTTAGGGGGAAAAAGAAGCCTCGTCGGAAGAAAAACAAGGAGACTGACGCTGAATAATTAGATCATATTAGCTTAGATTTTCGTTGTACTCTAACGCAGGAGATATTGCGGTCTCCTGCGCTAGAGTCGTTTTGCTAGTGCAGGAGACTTTAGAAAAAATGCCAAAAATAAAGTCTTCTGCATTGTTTTTTTGGTGATTGGTGATTTTGTGAAGTGGCTCTAGAAGCGCTTGTAGAGAGGAGTGGGGCGAGAGGGAGTCGAACCCTCACGTCCTTGCGGACAGGAGATTTTAAGTCTCCGGCGTCTACCATTCCGCCATCGCCCCGGATTTGGTATATTGATAGTACCATGCTTCAGGCTGCCCGTCAATCAGTTTTGGCGCGAGTTTTGGCGCTTCTGAAGAGTTTGTGGCGTTGTTAACCTCTTCTCCTGTGACCATTCGCCCTATTTCGCCTTTTAGATAACACAAGAAGAGGCGGCGCATGTATTCTTGCTTTTGGACTTTCTGGTAGAAATTACGAGTTACTTGCCTCTAATATTGACGAGGGTAGGCATCTAGGGCATAATACGAGTCGTGCAGGAGTGAAAAATCATTCATACATAAGGAATCAACCAGGTAAAAAAATACTATGAGTAACGGCACTGAGAGCAACACTATGTTTCCCGACCAGCTGGTGCGGGGTAGATATGACGTTATTGTGGTAGGCGCCGGCCATGCCGGCTGTGAGGCGGCCCTCGCCAGCGCCCGCATGGGCCGTAAGACGCTACTGCTGACCATGAATCTGGATAGCGTGGCTTTGATGCCCTGCAATCCGTCGATGGGTGGACCGGCCAAGGGCCATTTGATTAAGGAGATCGACGCTCTGGGTGGTGAGATCGGCCGCAATACCGATCGCACATTTATCCAGATCCGCATGCTCAACACCAGCAAGGGTCCCGCCGTCCAGGCTCTGCGTGCTCAGTGTGATAAGCAGGCGTATCGCCTGGCGATGAAGTTTGTGCTGGAGAGCCAGCCCAATCTGGAGCTAAAACAGGCTACCATTTCACAACTGCTTAGCTATACCGGCAGCGATGGTCGCCCGGTGATGACCGGCGTGGTGACCAATAATGGCTGGCGCTACGAGGCTCCCTCGATCATCCTGACAACAGGTACCTTTATTAACGGTCGGCTGGTGGTGGGAGAGAAGACGCAGCCGGGAGGACGCGCCGGTGAGGGTCCGGCCCTGGGGATCTCGAATGCGCTGCAGTCGTTGGGACTACAGGTGCGGCGCTTTAAGACCGGTACACCGCCGCGCATCGATGCCCGTACCGTCGATTATAGCAAGACCGAGCTACAGCCGGGCAGCCGTGTGCCGCTCTACTTCTCGCGCGATCGCGCGGCCCGAGAAGATGTGCAGCTGCCGGGTGGACGGCCGAATCCTATCTATCCGGTGACTGACGAAGATCTGCATGGCTGGCGCCCCCAGTTGCCTTGCTACCTGGTACGCACCACCGAGCGCACCCACCAGGTGATCCGCGATAACCTGCATCGCTCTCCCCTATATACCGGCGTAATCGAGGGGGTTGGTCCCCGCTATTGTCCTTCGATTGAGGACAAGATCGTGCGCTTCGCGGACAAGGTCTCGCACCAGATCTTTCTGGAGCCTGAAGGATGGCGCACCGGCGAGATCTATGTGCAGGGCATGAATACCAGTCTGCCGGAGGATGTGCAGCTGGAGATGCTGCATTCGATTCCAGGACTGGAACACGCCGAGATGATGCGTGTCGGGTACGCGGTCGAATACGATTATGTTCCCCCCGACCAGCTGTTGCCGACCATGCAGACCAAGCCGGTCAGCGGACTCTTTCTGGCCGGTCAGATCAATGGTACATCTGGTTATGAGGAGGCGGCCGCTCAGGGTATTATGGCGGGCATCAATGCCGCGCTGGCGGCCTCCGGTGACGAGGCGTTTGTGCTAGGACGTCACGAGGCTTATATCGGGGTGCTGATCGACGATCTGGTAACGCGGCCGATGAGCGAGCCCTATCGCCTGCATACCTCGCGCGCCGAGCATCGTCTCTTGCTACGTCCCGATAGCGCCGACCTGCGCCTGAGCGAGCACGCTTATCGTCTGGGTCTGATCGATGAAGAGCGCTACTTCCAGGTAGTGCAGAAAAAAGCCGCCATTGCCAGTGCACTTGGTCGCCTGGATGGTGTCAGTTTCAACTCTTCCCGTATGGTTGAAAATTGCGCGCAGGAGGTTGGTATCGCGCCACTGGGACAGAAGATGACCGGCCGCGAACTCTTGCGCCGCCCGGAGGTAGGCTATCAACAGGTAGTTCAGCTGCAACAGCGCGTCGAGCAGGAGCGCATCGCTAACGCTGATGATCCCGCCAACCTTATCTCGTCAGAGCAGCTGCCTCTGCTGGAAGAGGATGCCGCTGAAGAGGTAGATCTGCAGGTCAAGTACGAGAACTATATCCGCAAGCAGGAGCAACTGGTACGCCGCACCCAGCGCCTGGAAGAGATGCGTATCCCCGATACCATCGATTATCAGGCCATCCCTCATTTACGTACCGAGGCGCGTCAGAAGCTGATGCGGACCCTACCCCGAACGGTTGGACAGGCCTCCAGGGTAGAGGGCGTCACACCAGCAGACATCGCTATCTTGATGATCCAATTGGAAAAACTACGCGCATTAAAGGCTTCGTCTTGACACTACAAGCATTGAACGTGTAACATACACACATATTACTCATTAATAATGTATCAATACGCAATAGAACCAGAGGTGTGTGTTTCCCCCCTACATGCGCCAATGGTTCTTATACGCTCATAAACTGTTAAGAATTGGTACCTTTGCGGGTACCTACCATATATGAGTCATCCCGGATTTTTCAAAAATCCGAAAGATGGGTTCCGCGCTCCCAGATCGGGAGGTGCAGGAGGGCGGCTAGCCCTCCTGCCGGGGCGTGGGCGAGCATGCTGGGAGCATGCTCAAGTCCCCACACCCCGGCAGGGAGGCCCCTGCACCCCCAGTTTTGGGAACTTTTTCAAAAGTTCGGGATGACTCATACTTGTAGGTTCTCTATTGATGTTGATTTCATGGCATTGCCATCTATTGAGAGATAATCTACAGGGGGTGCGCGGCAAGCTAAGGTATCAAGAAGAGGGGAAAACTGTGTACATTCTTGTCGTTGATGACGATCGGTTCGCGAACACGCTGGTCCAGTTCGTTCTCAGTAAAGAAGGGTATGAAGTCGAAACGGCCGACAACCCGCGTGGAGCCATGCAAATGATTCAGAAGCGCGAGCCGGATCTGCTGATACTCGATGTGACGATGCCCTATATCAGCGGCTTCGAGTTTTCAGAGAAGTTGCGCTCAGAGGGTTACGAGATTCCACTTATTTTTATGACCGCCCAGGACACGATTGAAGCCAAGCTCCATGGGTTTAATATTGGTGCAGATGACTATATCTGTAAGCCATATAACCACCAGGAACTGGTAGCTCGTGTGCAGGCGGTGATGCGACGCATCAAGAAAAATGGAAAAGTAGGGAATCAAAGTATTCGCGGGGGAGCTATCGAGCTGTTTCCTGCTGAACTCAAGGTTGTCGTGGGGGGGCGCGCTCCCATTACTTTAACCCCGACCGAGATGCAGGTGTTACGTGCTCTGATGGCTAGCTCTGGTCAGGTAGTAAATAGGGACCAGTTATTGGCTGATGTGTGGAATGATAACGAAAATAATAGTAATATCGTAGACGTCTACATACGCCGGTTGCGTATGAAACTTGAGGTCGATCCTGATCGGCCCCAGCACATTGTGTCAGTGCGAGGTATTGGATATAAGTTTGTTGTGAAATAGGGGGAAAGGTTGGGCCAGGTTGCGGAAGCGTATTCAAAAACAAGCACACGTCGAAGAAACAACTGATCTATCTTTACCGATGGCGTCTTCATCGTCTGGTGTAAGCGGCGAGGATGATGAAGCGATCAGTGCTTTGGCGGAGCAGCGAGATCATGCGATAGAAGCTGCTATCCAGACTACTTTAGATGCTATTCTTGTACTCACGCCGCATTTCCACATTGCGTATCTCAACCCTGCCGCGGCCGCTACGCTGAGAGTGCCGCTAGAAAATACGGTAGGGCATCGTTGTACCGAGGTGCTGGGCTGCAAAAACCTCAATCGTATGGCTCTGTGCGGCACCTCAAGCTGTCCCCTGGTGCGGGCTCTGGAACAAAGAAGTCCACTTCCCAATGAAGAGCTTATTGTGGGGATGGACCCCGATCATCTGTACGAGGTATCCGCCAGCGTCAACCCGATCACGTTGGATGATGCATCCTCGTACGCTGTCTTCGCGGCGCGCGACATGTCGGCACTAAAAGTTGCCAATCGGGTGCGCTCAAATTTCGTCTCGATGGTCTCACACGAGCTGCGCACCCCCCTAAACTCTGTGCACGGCTTTATTGATCTGCTCTTACAGGGTCACATGGGCGCGTTAAATGAGGAACAGCGCATGTACCTGGGCTATACCCAGGAAGGGGTGCAGCAGCTGATCTCAATCGTTGAAGATATCCTGTTTATGACGCGTTCAGACCTGGGCCAGTTTGAGGTGAAGCAGCAAGAGGTGCATCTGCTGAGCCTGGTACGCCAGGTGGCGCGCAGCTTGCAGCCACAGGCGCTCAAGGCCGAGGTGGCGCTGCACATGGATATCCCTTCAAATGTGCCCGCGCTCTATATTGATCCCCAGCGTATTAAGCAGGTCTTGAACAACCTGGTGGCGAACGCGATCAAGTTCACGCCACCGGGCGGTGTGGTGACGATCAGCGCCCGTCAGCATGATGAGCATTTCGAGATGATCTCCGTCACTGATACGGGCTATGGCATACCCATTGAAGATAGCCACCATGTGTTTGAGCGCTTCTATCAGTCCAATCACAGCCAGCAATCCAAGATGGGCGGCTATGGACTGGGCCTCTCGATCGCCAAGCTGATCGTGGAGCAGCATGGTGGCACCATTGGCTTTGATACCGTGGTGAACAAAGGTACCACCTTCTACTTTACCGTGCCCCTGTATCATGATAATGCACCACTGTAAGCTCGTCAGCCTCTTTTCGCTTCCCTGTTGTTTCTTGTTAGAAAGAAGCAGGGATGCGTAGGAGGCTATGCTCCAAAATCTCACCTCCGCCAGGGTTGGAATAATCCTCTACACTTCTCCCCTCCTTTACTGCAACATTTTCAATCTATTTTGGATTATAGCAAGCAGAAACTCAACCGCTGGTGTGAAAGGCACAAAGGATTGATATGCATCAACAGAATGCTGATTTAGTGACATTGCTTGCAGCCGATTTAAAAAGTAATTTCCACCTGGTTGTATTACATTATCAGCCCCACCTTTATGGATTTGCACTACGTCAGACAGGAAATGTACAGGATGCCGAAGAAATTGCGCAGGAGGCCTTTATCCAGGCCTACTTTGCCATCGCGAACTATCCTTCGCAGCGCATCAAAATGTTGGTGCTCCAACCCTGGTTGTACAAGATTGCGTTGAACATCTTTTACAAGCGGTTACGCCAGGAAAAGCTTCAGCTTATTCAACTCGACATGGAGGAAGAGGATGGATATACACAGTTCGCGGATGAGGCGATCTGTCAGCCTGATTATCTCTTTGAAAGGAAAGAGTCACGCCACGAAGTTGAAGCCTTGCTCATGACGTTACCACTTCAGTATCGAGAGGCCATTAATCTCTACTATTTCGCTGGATTTAGCTATCGTGAAATTGCGGAGATGCAGCAGCTGCCTATGGGCACGGTCAAGTCGAACTTACATCGCGGTCTCTCACTTTTGCGCAAGATCTTAGCAATGCAACAGAAGGGTAATAGGGGAGGAGCACAATGAATAGCCACAACTCGTCTGATTGGCAACACGAGCACCAACGTCATCCTGTATGGGATGATGAGGTATCCGTGCCCCCATCTTTGCTCTCGGGTGTTCTCAATCGACTGGATTTAGACCAGCAACAAACTCGGCCAGCACAGAGAAGTAAAGTGCTCAAAAACCTTTCTCATCCTGACTGGTATGTACGAGCCGCTGCCGTGCAGGAAGTGGGAGGATGGGGCGATCCCACATTCATGAAACTTCTCGAGCAGGTGGCAGGAGATGAGCATGTCTCGGTACGAGCCGCTGCCATTTATGCGCTGGGACGTATCAAAATGGACCTCTCAATGCCTTTGCTTGTGCAGGCGTTGCACGATCCAGAATGGCAGGTCCGGGAAAAGGCCGTCCTGGCTTTGACCGAACAAGGTTCTCAGGCGTCCCTCGAGTTTATCCAGATGGCCCTCTATGATCCAGACAATACCGTACGTGAAGCCGCGTCCTATGCGCTTCAGCGCCTTGAGGCCGAGGCGTCTACCGCTTCTCTATCATCAGCCGTGACCTTATCCCTTGCGTCAGAGGGAAGCGAGGAACATGCACCGTTACATCAAACCATTGTAAAGTCCTCCGGATGGTTAGCACAAAAATTATTCGGTTTCTGGCCTGGCTGGAGGAGGTCCCAGCATATACAAGGAGAACATATGAAGCAACAAACGCCATTTATCCCTGAGCCTCATCTTCTACCGCGAAACGTTGTACGGCAGCCACGACCCAGGCGAAGGGCAATTATGACCGGCCTGGTTTTTGCCGTAGTGATAGTTGTTGTGTTTGCGTGGGTTGTGTTGCTGCAGCAGCGACAGCTTACAGGTAGCGAGACCGCGCATGGCGGTCATCCAGGAAGCGTAGCTACCCAGGTTGCAACCAGGCTTCCTTCCCCCTCGCCAACACCGGCTAGCAACAGGAAGGTCTCAACGGTATATACTTATGACAGCCCGTATCGTAGCGTTTTTTCTGTTGCCTGGTCGCCCGATGGCAAACGGATCGTGATGGTAGATAATACCATCAAATCCTGGGACGCAACCACAGGAAAGAACACGATTACCTATGCCAACTCACCGGCAGGGGATGTGACCGCTGTTGCCTGGTCGCCCGATGGCCGTTTCATTGTCGGTTCGGGCGCCAATGCGCAGTTGTGGGATGCGAACAGTGGACAATCGCTGGGGGTCTATACTCCACAGATCCAGGCGGGTCAGACGCCGTCCGCCAATGATCTCATTTATGACTCATCCTGGTCGCCCGATGGTAGCTTGATCGCCTCCGCGGCCAACGGCAAGGCTTATGGTTTTAGCGTACAGGTATGGAATCCGCAGACCAGGCAGATTGTTTTCTCTATCCCCAGCAATCCTGTGAGCTATATTCGGCACGTGAGGTGGTCCCCTGACGGCAAGTACCTGGCGTTTGATGATGATGGGAAAGTGCTGGTCTACAGTGTCGCAACGCACAAACTTGTGAGTCAGAATACGGGAAGTGTGTTTGCCTGGTCACCGGACGGAGAAAAGATCATCTCAGCAGATGATAATCACGGTACCATGCTGATCTGGCAGAGCACTACCGGCCAGACGCTCTCTACCCTTCAATATCAGGACCCCAGCCATGGCTTAGTAGGAGCAACAGCGCTGATCTGGTCTGTTGATGGCAGACATATTGCTTTAGCCGCGGGTTCACTTACCGAATGGGATGTGGTTCTGGGGAAGAAAGTCGCTGAATATACCGGTCATATTGTGGGTGGGGGGCGCGAGATCACATCACTAGCCTGGTCACCTGATGGCAAAATGATCGTATCCGCTGACGGTGGGGAGGGCGGGCAGGCAACCGCCCAGGTGTGGACATCGGTGTAGTCGGATAAACCAAGGGGGGCTTGAGTACTATATGTCACTCAGGCCCCTTATCATTTGCGCCACTGTTTCCATTGGAGCGTAGCTACGCTTTTACTGAACAGTGGATGACTCACAGGAGAGAGGTCAGGACCAGAGGCTCATCTGCTGGCCCTGCGGCTCGTCGGGCGGCTCGGTCCAGGCGTTGTCTTTTGACAGCTTGTCTGCCTGGCGCGTTGGCTCCGGAAGGCGATAGCCTTTGCCGCATGCCAGCACGTAGCGAATGCTTGTTTCCAGACTGATCAGGTGGCCGGGAGAGATAAACATCGGATTGACCTTTGTGCGTGTACGCACGACGGCGCCGATCGTTTCTTTGCGGTGGATGAGTGGCACCCAGGAACCGGCCTCCTCCCCCAGGGCTTCTTTGTCGTATTTTCCGGTAAGTAACGATTTGGCGCAGCCGATGGTCGGGATCTCCAACCACAGTCCCAGGTGGGTCGCAATACCTATGCGCCGGGGATGGGCGATGCCCTGACCATCGACCATCACGATATCTGGCCGCTGGCGTAGCTGTTCAAAGGCGCCGATGACGCATGGTGCCTCGCGAAAAGAGAGCAGTCCCGGTACATATGGCATGCGGATCGGCTCTTCGTAGACGTGGCGCTCGACGATCTCTAGCTCTGGATAACTCATGAGTACGACGGCGGCCCGCGCCGCGTTGTGCTCCTCGTTGATCGCCATATCCACACCGGCTACATGGTGTACCTCTCCAAGGTGATCTTCCAGCACAACGTGCTGGGCCAGCTCATGCTGCAATGCAATCGCCTCTTCTGGTTTCAGGTTCCAATTATGTAAAGGTGGACGCGGCATATTTGATATCCTTCTCTCTACCGTATCGGAATAGTGTTATTATCTAGCTTCGGCGATAAAAATCATGCGTGGGCTCTCCAGGTCGAATGGGCCCAGGTCATGATCGCCGTATACATCTTTTACGACGAAACCTGCCTGTTCGAGTAAGAGCTCCATTTCGCTGCGCTCGAACAGGTACAAATGGGTGGTAACAATGGTGCGCTGCACGGTGCCACCCTGTTGATGTCGATCATAGAAGTGCGTGAGTTCGAGCTGATGCTTTTTAGTGGCCGAGGCCGGGCTGACAAAATGGGTCAGGTAGCTGCCATCCTCGTGTTGCCAGCTGCCCTGGTGCAGCACCTGCCCGGTCAGGTCTTCCATGTAGCGCGCATCGGCATTACTGATATCTACAATGAAGGTCGCGCCGGTACTCAGATGGGCACGCGCGGCCGCCAGCACTTTTTGCTGCTCCTTGCGCGTGGTGATGTGGGCGAAGGAGCCCAGGGCGATAAAGGCCAGGCGAAACTTCTGGTTGAGCTGGAGCGTACTGATATCCTGTTCGATCAGCGTGCAGCGTGCGGCCACTCCAGCCTCCTGCAAAGCTTCACGAGCCAGTTCCAGCATCTTGCTCGAATTATCCACCCCGGTCACCTCGTAGCCCTGCTCGGCCAGGGGGAGCATGACGCGGCCACTGCCGCAGGCCAGCTCAAGAATCTTTCCTCCGCACAGCTCGGCGAAGTTGCTATACATATCCAGATCTTCATCAAAATGGGCGTGCTCGATATTATAAAAGGGAGCAATCAGGTCGTATTCAGCGTTCATCAATCTATCTCTATTCCATAGTGGTGCCAGTTCTAAAATCACCGACCGTGCTGGCTCTATCATATCACCTGCTTATGGGGGATGACGGTTTCTAAGTATAGCTATGCCTCTGGCAAATGGCAAGTGCCGATATTGTGTATCTGAGCCGATATAAACGTTTTGCATCTCCAAAGCATGGTGATCCGTGCCAACCGTAGGCGAGGATGCTCCCAGCATCCTCAACCAGGCTTGCCCTGGCTTCTTCGTCGCGAAGCGACCCCGTGCCCGGATGCGCACGTTTCACTTTATTATGGATGATAAATTATGCGAAGAAAACAATTGTTCTGGCTGGCGGTGATCGGTGTGGTGCTGATTATGTTGCTGGTGCTGGTGATTGGCATCTATAAGACCGATTACGCGACCGATACTAATACGCTTGTGCCCTCCAGCGGGGCGGCTCACGATGCTTCCACTGAGAACAGCAATGGGGGACCCGAGCAGCAGAGTTTTCAGGTGAGCGAGCATGCCCAGTTGCTGATCAAGGGGCATAGTAGTGATATTAATGTGCGCCGTGGAGCGACCAGCACGCTGGTGATTGTGGCGCGCAAGCATGGCACACCCAATCTGGGACCCGCCGCTGATAATATCCATGTTCTCTATCATCAATCTTCTGATGCCCAGGGACACGACCACATTACCATCGATACCGATCCCGCTTTGAAGGATCTAGACTATGATGTGACAGCCCCAGCGAGTGCCCAGGTACAGATCGAGATCACCAGTGGCGCGGTTGTCGTACAGGGTATCGCGGGCGCCAGTATCGATACCATCAATGGGAATCCGGATGTTGAGGATATTCAGGGTCCGGTCAAGGTTCATACTGAGAGCGGCGATGTGACGGCCCGCCATATCAACGGTCCCATGTCTCTGGAGGCTGGCAGTGGCTCAATCCATGCCAACGATGTCAATGGCCAACTGCAGGCGCTGACCCGCAGCGGCGATGTGCTGGTCAGCAGCGGCATCGTGCAGGGCCAGACGACCCTGAAGACCGATAACGGTTCCGTGCGCTTTGAAGGCTCGATGGACGGTAAGGGAAGCTATAATCTGGCGACCCATAGCGGTGACGTAGATCTAACGCTACCCCGCAACGCTGCGTTCCAGCTCAATGCCACCACTGGATCGGGTGATGTCCATAATGAGTTTGGCAGCAGTCAGGTGGGCGCGGCACCCCAGGCGCATATCACCGTCACCATCGGCCATGGGTCGGTCAATGTTGATAAGCTACCGTGACCCTGTTTGTCAAGGAGAATTCGGATCCTCCTTGATGGGGTTCCAGAGTGGGTAGGGGATGCCTGCCAGGCGATTGATGGCGATCGCCTGCAGGGTAAGCAGGCCAACCGCGATCATGAGCAGGATCAGCTGTGGCGGTTTGGTCAGAATACCTAATGAGACGATCAATGTCGTCGCGCCCGCCGGTGGATGGGGTGATTTAAAAAGGACCATCAGGCCCGCCGTCAGACCCAGCGAGAGGGCGGCGGCGATGACGCGTGGCCAGGACATGCCTACGCTCAGAGCGGGACCGGCGGCCGTCAGTCCCGTGAGCACCAGGCTGAGATAGCCCGCCAGTACGCCGATGGCGTGCCCAATGATGGTATTGCGTGGCGATGCACTGGGCGCGCGCGGCGTATAGAAGAAAAGAAACGCTGTGGGTCCCAACGAAGGGAAGATAAAGGGCGAACTCGTGATCAGTGCCAGGATCGACATGATGCCGATGCTGATGCAGCCGTTGATAAAGCTGAATATGGCCAGCACAGGGACCCTGGCATAGTGTTGCTCCAGTGAGGACAGGCGTAGCCGCGCGAACAGTCCTTTGAGGATATCTGACATCTCACCGCCGATGGGATGTTCTGCGTCTATGCGGCTATAGCCCCATCCGTGTTTGTTTACAGGCCTCTCTGGCAAATCACTCACAGTACTTCTTGTAGCTCTTCGCGTATCTCTTTCTGGCTCCATTCTCCACTCCATTTACAAAAAGAAGAAAGTTCTTCTTATTTCCACTGCGGTGACATAAAAAAGGATACACTGATGGTAAGGTCTTTTAACTCCCTTCAATGCGTCGACGGGGCCAGAAGGTGATCAATAGGGCCAGCGCGAATATAGCGCCGCTGGCAAGGGCCAGCCAGCCCAGATTGGCGGTGCGTCCCGAAAGCAGCTCGTATAGTGCGTCGGTAACGAGCCAGAGCTGCGCGATCACGATCATGGCCAGCAGGAAGACCTGGGCCTGCACGATGGCGATTCGCCCCTCCAGGCCCAGAAAATTGGGCCCTGGTATGGGTCCACGGGGTCCGACCGGTGGTCGCTGGACCGGAGGATCATCGGGATTGGCTTTGTGGAAGTGCCGGACTGAATCATGGCTGCTCATCGCTCTATCTCCTTGATGGCATAGATCATCCCCTCGTGCCGGGCCAGCTGTATCAATGGCAGGGGGCGTGTCGGTGGACCCGCCAGCACGTTGCCGTTGGCCGCGTCGAAGTAGCCCTCATGACAGGGACAGTGCAGCTTGCCATCGCCCTGGTAGAGGACCGCGCACGACAGATGGGTGCAGACGTCGCTGTATGCCACCAGGCCATGGCCCGGCAGATTGATCAGGATACCCTGTGTGTACTGGTCTGGATAGTTAAAGACCTTCCATTGATGTTCCGCCAGCTCCCCGTCTTTCGCGATGGGGATGGCGGTCGTATTAGGATCTTTTGGGAGTGCGCCCAGGATGGCGATCGCTCCCGTGGCCGCGAAGAGCGCGCCAGAGCCCGCCAGGAGGAAGCGCAGCGTGTCGCGCCGCGTTACAATCTCGTCCTCGTTCCAGGGATAGGGAAACTCTTTGCGCCACTCCTCTTCAACCGTTCTGGGTGGTAGCGCTACTTCTTCGTCGGCCGCTCGGGCCGGCTGGCCCATTTCTTTCACCATATGCAATGCTCCTTCTGCCATCTCTTAAAACTCTTTAAAGGCTAGCTCTCACTTCGTGCTGGTACAGGTGTAGGAGTGGGTGTAGGCGAGAGCGGTTGCCGTGGCGTCCATGGTTCAGGCGGTATCTTGCGCTGTGGAATGTCGGCCGTCTCCGCGTCGACCCAGGTGTCCGCGTGCTGATTGGCGGTCGCGGCTGGTAGATCCATGTGCAGGCCCATATCGGCCTGTTCAACCAGTGCCATCAGATCCAGTTCGTTCTCTTCCTCACGCAGGGTGACATAATTGCGCGTCTGGACGCGCTGGCGGCCGAAATAGAAGGTATTGACCGGTTTGGCGCCCTGCTGACCGCGTCCGGCCGCCAGCCATTCCTCGTAGGTTCCATAGAAAAGGGCCTGCGTGGGGCAGACGGTGGCGCACATCGGACCCTTGCCCTGGCTGGTGCGATCGTAGCAGAGGTTGCACTTCTGCATATAGTGTCCGGCGCGATGGAACTTGGGGACACCAAAGGGACAGGCGTAGCCACAGTTTTCACAGTAGATGCAGCGCGTCTCGTCCGCCGATTGCACCACCCCATCGGGACTGACCAGGATCGCCTGGGCGGGACAGACCTGCGCGCAGGGGGCCAGTGGGTCCTCACAGTGCATACAGAGCGTCGGTGATGAGGCCACCGTATTGTGCCGCTCGACATAATCGATATAGATCATGCTCTCGCCCTTGTGGGTATCGCACTCGCGGCAGGCCGCCACGCATGAACGGCAGCCGATGCAGCGTGAGGGATCCAGAAAAATTCTCTTTATCGATTCAGCCATACTACTATCCTTTCTCTAACGCAGGACCGGGTTGGCTCTGGCCTGGGCCGAGGGCAGTTCGTGCCGCTTCCGACCCGCTTCCAGCAAGGCCTGTGTATCCTCATCGTTGGCCCAGTCTGGCTTCTGGGCTGCGCGCGTCGCCGAGACCGCGCACACTTTGTACTCTGGTATCTTCATCATCGGTTCCAGCACGGGATTGGTGAGCTGGTTGACGGCCTGCGTATGTCCATAGTGGTATGGGATGAACAGGGTATCGGGCCGGATCGAGCGTACAACCAGCGCCGGGGCGGTCAGTTCGCCGCGCCGGGAGCGTACCGTGACCCAGTCGCCATCAATCACGCCCAGACGCTGCGCCATCTGCTCGTGCATCTCCACCCATGGATAGGGCGCTTGCGCCTTGAGAAATGGCACGCGCCGCGTCTGGTTACCGGACAGATAATGATAGATGACGCGTCCCGTCGTCAGCACCAGTGGATACTCCTCGTCTGGTTCCTCAGCAGGCGGCACATAGGTGATGGGATGGAAGCGTGCTTTCCCGTCTGGAAAACCGAATCGCTGTTCATACAGGCGTGGTGTGCCGGGATGGTCCAGGTCCGGACAGGGCCAGAACACGCCATTCTGGGCATCGATCTTCTCATACGTGATACCCCAGTAGTCTGACTTCGCGCCCCGCGTGCACAGGCGCAGCTCGTTAAAGATGTCGCGTGGGGAATGGAAATCGAAGTACTGGCCTTTGCCCAACCGGCGTGCCAGGTCGCAGACGATCTCCCAGTCTCGCCGGGCCTCGCCCGGAGGCTCAACGGCCTTGTTATATTTGATCACGCGCCCCTCAAGGCTGGTAATAGTGCCTTCATCTTCCGCCCACGTGGTTCCCGGTAACACGATATCAGCCAGCTCCGCCGTCTCCGACAGGAAGAAATCGGTAACCACGAAGAGATCGAGTCCACGCAGGGCGCGCTCAACCGTATGCTGGTCTGGCAATGAAACCATCGGATTTGAGCAGATCATAAAGCAGGCGCGAATCTCCTGGCGCAGCATGGCCGGGATCATAAGCGTGGCGGGATAGCCAGAGTGGGGGAGATCTTTCTCGTCGATGCCCCAGACCGAGCTGATGTAGGCGCGATCCTCTGGATTATCGACCTCGCGACAGCCGGGGAGCTGCGATGCCTTCTGTCCCATCTCGCGTCCACCCTGTCCATTGCCCTGCCCGGTCAAGGTGCCATAGCCAGCGCCGGGACGACCAAAGTTACCGGTGGCCAGGGCCAGGTTGGCCGCCGTCACCCCGTTATCCACGCCCTTACTCTGATGCTCCAGTCCACGCGCCGTATAGATCAGGGCCGCTTTAGCTCGCCCATACATGCGCGCGGCCTCAATGATCGCCTCTGGCTTCAGACCGCAGACACGGGCGACGCGCTCGGGTGGATACTGCTCAACCAGCGCCTTCGTTTCCTCCCAGCCCGTGGTGCGTTCGCGGATAAAGTCCTCGTCGATCAGGCCCTCTTTGATGATCACGTGCAGCATGCCATTGAGCAGGGCGGAATCGGTGCCTGAGCGCAGGGGAAGGAAGATATCGGCCGTACGCGCGATGGGCGTCTGGCGGGGATCGGCCACGATGAGTTTGCAACCCTTGTCGCGCGCCTGCCAGAGATAGCTGGTGACGATGGGGAAGCATTCGCCGACATTGGCCCCGATGACAAAGATGCAATCGGCGTGCAGCATATCGCTAATGGGATTGGCGGCCCGATCGATGCCCAGCGAGCGCTCGTTGGCGCCGGTGGCTGAGGACATGCACAGGCGTCCATTATAATCTGTGTGGCGCGTCCCCACGGCTACGCGGGCGAATTTGCCCATCAGATAACACTTCTCGTTGGACATCGAGGAGCCGCTGTAGATGGACACCGTATCCTTGCCATACTGGTCCTGCAAGGCCCGAAAGCGGGTCGCGATCGTATCCAGCACCTCGTCCCAGCTGGCCCGCTCTAGCGGACTCTCTTTGCCGTGACGGCGCATCAGGGGATGTGTCAGGCGATCCGGGTGGTTGACCGTCTGATAGGCGGTCGATCCCTTTGGGCATAGCATACCGTGATTGAGTGGAAAGTCGGCGCGCGGCTCTACCCCGACTACTTTACCACGCGCCACTTTGAGATACATGCCGCACTGCACGCCGCAGTAGCAGCAATGCGTTGGCACGTAGCGATCGATCTGCTCGTCTGATTTCCAGGGCGTCGGCGATGGCTCTCCTGTATGATAGTCGAACACCTCGGCCTGGCGCTGGCGACGGCGAAAAATACCCTTATCTACACTCATGGTTGTGTTTCCTTCTTATTGACCACTGCTATTATAAAAATTGATTGCCCTCGCGTCCGAGTGCGGCCAGATTGGCCTGTGCCCGCATCACGCGTTTGCAGGAGGGACAGATATCCTGCCACCAGAGTGTGTTGATGACCTGCTCCTGCGCGGGCGTACTCTGAACCGGCGGCTCATCGCTGACCGTATCGAGTGCTGGCAGTGACTTCCCCAGACTATAATTCTCTCCCACCTCATTCAGCGTACGCTTGAGATCTTGAATGAAGCGCGCGGGCGCGAATTCCTCGCCACAGCGCGCGCAGCGTTGCTGAACGGTACTCTCACCGGTGCGCCAGTAGAGCTCGATGCCCACCGTAGCGGGACGCTCGATCAAGTGGAAGAACTTGCCAAACGGTAAGGAGATGAGCCACAGCACCACCACCGTCTCGTGGGTCAGCGAGATGTACCAGTAGTACGCGCCTCCCAGCCAGGTGCTATCGGCAGTCAACGCCACCCCCGTGATTACGATTGCCATCAGCAGGGCCAGCGGCACGATATCAAAGCGGAAGCGCTGTACCGTGACCACCGCCAGGTCATGAAAGCGCCGATGGAAGGCCAGCACCAGTCCGACAAATAGCAGTGCCGCCGTGAAATCCAGCGCATGGATCACCATGAAGCCAAACAGCGAATGCGATGGAAAGCTGAACAGACTGAAACCAAAGAACCAGATCTGATAGAGCCCGCTCGCGGTCTGCGTGAAGCGCAGCCAGCCAAAGGTCAGTGGAAAGGTAATCAGGCATGAGAGGATCACACCCCAGAAGATACACTGGTGTGTAATCCAGCGATAGAGGCCGCGCCTGCGAATAAATGTCTGCGCGAAGAGATCACCGATGGCTGCCGGTATCAGTACCGTATAGCGGCGGAAGTTGGCATAGGAGAGGAAGAGCTGCCAGCTCCTCCGCCAGTAGCGGCCCGTTGGTGGGCGGGCCAACCAGAAGGTATACTTGTATGTCACTGCTGCCGTGGCGAAGACCGTGGCGACCGCATAACCGATCAGGGCGGCATCAAACCAGTGGAAGCCACGAGATCCCAGGGCGATCAATCCTATCAGTACCAGGGCGGCAACTATGCCGGCCCCGATTGAGAGCACGCGCAGCCGCTTGATCTCTTTTCGCGGAGACTGCCGTACTGGCTCTACGGGTCTTTGCTCCCGGGAATGAGACAGAGAATGTTCCACGTTTCGTTATCCTCCCATCAAAAAACGCCGAAAAAAACGTCTGTGAATATCGTAACACGATGTTGATCGATAAAACAAGCCATTGCTTGCTTGTCTGCCTGGGAGACGGTTGATCTACCTGTCGTTGCGCTTCCGGCCTGGCCGCCGTAAGGATAGTCACGAAGCGCAAGCGGCCTCTTCTTTTGTGAGGAGGCCGCTTGTGCAGTAGCATATACCGGCGTTAAATCACGGATGGTCGCGGTGCCGTTAGTTCAGGCTGCTTCTTCAGGCGGAACGCGCCAAACAGAGCAATGATGCCGCCGATCAGGGCGAAGATACCGACGACCAGGGGCAGAACTATGGCAGCGGATAGTGGTGAGAATAACAGGACGATACCCAGAAGAATATTGATGATACCTAACATTACGGCAGCCACGCCACCACCGCTGAAGCCCTGGATCAGCTCGACGGCGCCAACGATCAGCGCCTGTACCGCCAGGCAGATAACGATCAGCGTGGGAATCATCAGGGCGCTCCACAATGGATGGCGGACGACGGCGAGGCCGGCCAGCACGCCCAGGATGCCAATAACCAGCTTCCATCCCCACTGTGTCTTATCCACGAAGATGCTGACAAAGCTGAGGATGCCGCCGATGAGCCAGTACCAGCCCAGGACCTGCACCAGCACCAGGGTGGTCATGGCGGGTGAGAATAAGAGTAACAGACCTACAATAATTAACGCGATACCTTCCATCATCGCTATCCACCAGGGGATAGCTGTGTACGTTCTTGATGACATACCCGGGATTTGAGTATCCATAATTAACGTCTCCTTGCTTTGGAACGACGAAGGCTGGAAAGCATGCCTTTAATTGAGAATAACTGATAGGTGTCCCGGTAGGGGTCATCCAAAAGACGGAAGCAGGAGGAGGATTCTAGAAAGAGAAGCCCCCTGTGCGCGTCGCGCACAGGGGGCTTCTCTTTCTAAAACAATACGCTTTTAGCGATCTTTCTCGGCGCGAGAAAGTGCGGCCTGGGCGGCGGCCAGGCGAGCGACCGGAACGCGGAAGGGCGAGCAACTGACGTAGTTGAGTCCAACTTCGTTACAGAACTCGATACTGTCAGGATCACCACCGTGTTCGCCGCAGATGCCCAGCTCAATGTCTGGATTGGTCTTGCGACCTTTCTCGACGGCCATGGCGACCAGTTGTCCAACGCCGTCGCGGTCCAGGGTCTGGAACGGATTGACGGGCAGGATCTTCACTTTATCCTTCAGGCCGGGCTCTTCCAGGCCCTCAACATACCTGAGCAAGAACTTACCCTCGGCATCGTCACGGCTGAAGCCAAAGGTGGTCTGGGTCAGGTCGTTGGTACCGAAGCTGAAGAAGTCTGAGACCTCAGCGATCCGGTCGGCGGTCAGGGCGGCGCGTGGCAGCTCGATCATCGTCCCAAACTTGTAGTCGATCGGTTTGCCAGCGTCGTCGGCGATCCCGGCGGCCGTGGCCTCCAGCTGGCGGCGTACCTCTTTGAGCTCATTGACATGACCGACCAGGGGGATCATGATCTTCGGATGCAGCTTCTTACCCTCTTTTTCCAGCTCGGCGGCGGCGCCCAGAATGGCGCGGGTCTGCATGACGTTGATCTCAGGGAAGAGCAAGCCCAGGCGACAACCGCGCAGACCCAGCATGGGGTTCATCTCGCGCATGGCGCCGACAGCCTCGAGCATCTGGCGTTTCTCAGCCAGTTCTGCCTCGTGGCCACCCTGGGTCTCCAGACGGGTAACCTCGACCAGCAGCTCTTCATAGGAGGGCAGGAACTCATGCAGTGGTGGATCGATCAGGCGAATAACGACGGGATAGCCCTCGTTGGTCTGTGGATCGACCATCGCCTCGAAGAGGCCTTTGAAGTCGCTCTGCTGGAATGGCAGCAGCTGTTCAAGGGCGGCCTCGCGCTCCTCTTTGGTTTTGGCCAGGATCATCTTCTGCACGATCGGCAGGCGCTCCTGCTCCATGAACATATGCTCGGTGCGGCAGAGGCCAATGCCCTGGGCGCCAAAGGTGACGGCGCGTTTGGCGTCGCGTGGATAGTCCGCGTTGGCCCATACGCCCAGCTTGCGGAAGCCGTCGGCCCAGCCCAGTAGCTTCTTCAGATCGGTCTCTTTGTCGAAATCGGCATCGACGGTCTTGATGATGCCGGCGAAAACCTCACCGGTGGCGCCGTCGATTGAGATATCGTCGCCCTCTTTAATCACGAGATCGGAGCCGACCACGCGGAAGAGGTGCTGCTCCTCGCTGACGCGGATGCCTTCACAGCCGGCGACGCAGGGGAGCCCCAGACCACGGGCCACGACGGCGGCGTGACTGGTGGCACCACCACGAGCAGTCAGGATACCTTTGGCGACCAGCATGCCGTGCACGTCGTCTGGACTGGTCTCCGGGCGGACCAGCACAACGGGGGTACCGGCTTTACCCAGCTCCTCGGCGCGGTCGGCGTCGAAGATGGCCTTACCAAAGGCGGCGCCTGGGGAGGCATTCAGGCCCTTGGCCAGCAGACGGCCTTCCTGCTCGGCGCGACGTTTCTCGGCTTCATCGAAGCGTGGCAGCAGCAGCTGATAGACCTGCGAAGGCTCAACACGCTTGACCGCCTCTTCCGGCGTGATCAGACCCTCTTCGACCATGTCGACGGCGATCTTGACGGCCGCGCCAGCATTACGCTTGCCCGAGCGCGTCTGCAGCATGTAGAGCTTGCCCTTCTCAACGGTGAACTCCAGGTCCTGCATGTCGCGATAGTGCTTCTCAAGACGCTGCGCGATCTCCAGGAACTGCTGATAAACCTCGGGCAGCTCCTGCTCCAGCTTGCTGATGGGGGATGGGGTACGGATACCGGCCACCACATCTTCACCCTGGGCATTGAGCAGATACTCACCGTACAGCTTCTTTTCACCATGGGCCGGGTTACGTGTGAAGGCCACGCCGGTACCACTGTTGTTGCCCATATTGCCAAATACCATACTCTGGACATTGACACCGGTGCCAAGGTTGTGCGGAATCTTATTGAAGTTGCGATAGTCGATGGCACGCTTGTTGTTCCAGGAAGAGAAGACGGCCTCGATGGCTTTGTGCAACTGCTGATAGACATCGGTAGGGAAAGGCTGGCCCGAGGCGCGCTCGGCGATCTGTTTGAACTCGCCAACCAGCTTCTTCAGGTCTTCGGCCGGGATCTCCGCGTCCGTTTTGACGCCCGCTTCGTGCTTGTAGCGCTCCAGCACCTCTTCAAAGTCCTGGGGATTGGTGTCGAGCACGATTTTGCTAAACATCTGGATGAAGCGGCGATAGGCGTCATAGGCGAAGCGCTCGTCGCCTGTCAGGGCCACCAGCCCCAGGACGGTCTCGTCGTTGATACCAAGGTTCAAGACGGTATCCATCATACCTGGCATCGAGAATTTGGCGCCCGAGCGTACCGAGACCAGCAGTGGATTCTCTTTTGAGCCAAAGCCCTTGCCGGTCTGCTTTTCCACAATCGCCAGGGCGGCCTTTACCTGTTCCCAGACACCCTCTGGAAATTGTCGGTTGCTATCGTAGTAAGAGTTACAGGCTTCTGTCGTAATTGTAAATCCGGGAGGTACGGGAAGTCCGGCGTTGGTCATTTCAGCTACGCCTGCGCCTTTGCCACCCAGCAGTTCGCGCATGCTAGCATTGCCTTCGCTAAAGAGGTAGACCCATTTGCGAGGAGAGCGTTTAACAACCTCATCCAGTTCAGAATGGGTAATCTGTTGTGTCATGAAAACTTCCTCCAACTAAAATGTTGTGGGCTAACATGAGTTATCCTGAACTTTTTCAAAAGTTCCCAAAACCAGGGGTGCAGGGCGAGCATGCCGGGGGCATGCTAAACTCCCTGCCGGGGTGTGGGGACTTGAGCATGCTCCCAGCATGCTCGCCCACACCCCGGCTGGAGGGCTGGCCGCCCTCCAGCACCTCCCGCTTTGGGAGCGCAGAACCTGTTTTTCGGATTTTCAGAAATCCAGGATGACTCATATAAGGTAGAAATAACGAATGATTATACGCTGAGCACTATTGAGCGTGCCCAACGTAGTATTTTGCGAGCGCTTTGAACATAGCTGCTAGCCTGCTCCGCATTGATAACCTCATCAGCTTCTTCGGGAGGAGTATCCGCATAAAATGCTTCGGGATGAAAGGGGGTCAACCGCTCCATCTCGTTCAGGATGTCATCTGGAGCATTTACTTGAGATCCCAGGGCGCGCAAATCGTGATCATAAGTGGTGCGACGACCGAAGCGAAGCAAGCTTACAGCTTGTGCTGCCTTTTCAGCTGCCTGATTGCAGAAATCCGCGCAGGCGAAATGTCGCCCGAGACCAAGTTCGACCGAGGCGGTGGCCATATCCTGGGCCGCCTCCGCGAAGAGCCCCAATGCCCCCTGGGTATCGCTACTCTGGTGGGCGGCCTGTTCTTCTTCGTCATCGACTTCTACTGGGGATTCTGCTTCATGGATGCCTGAGTTGTTCGAAGACGATGAACTTAAAGAAAGACCATGTAAGAGCAATTGCTCTATGTCCTCCTCGTTGTGCTCACCGGGCAATCCATGGTCGCTATCGTGCATCTGTGACATGATAATGTGATCCTTTGACGGATTTGTAACCTGTAAAAATGGGTCCAATGCGTTTCGTTTGCATAGCACTAATCAGCTATCTTGCACATAGTATTCCTAACTATAGTGTTGTGTCAATGCTTTTGCTGTGTGTAGATTGTCTATTTTTTCTACCCGAGGCTGCATGGTTACTACCTGTTATTGCCCTCTAGCCGCGCCTTCGCGCTACGGCCTGGCATGCATCCATTCTCAGCCATGATCCGTGTAAAATTCGTGTAACCTTGATTTAATACTAGCAGAGAAAAGAACAGGTAATATACTCTCGATCGCTGTCGAAGATATTAAAAATTTATAGCATTGAAAAGTTTTAATAACGATAGTATTGATATTAGAATGGTTGGATTTTCCAGTCACTCGAGGAGGGTAGTATGTCAACCACAGAACGGGCAACCGCGGTGGGTGTCTTTTCTGAGCCCGCGTTAGCCGAGCAGGCGATGGATCAGTTGCGTAACGCTGGTTTTACCGATGAGCAGATTGGCTTCGTTAGTCGTGATCCTGATCATGCATCCTCTGACGGCATTGGAGATGGTGGAAATGCCCCATCTACGGCAACCGGAGCCGTCAGCGGCGGTGTCATTGGTGGTGTAATTGGCGCTGTTACCTCGCTGCTTATCCCTGGCTTCGGGCCCGCCATCGCCGGTGGTATTCTGGCTGTGACGCTGGGTGGGGCGGCCCTGGGTGCGCTGGCCGGTGGTTTCGTTGGTTCTTTAATGCATCTGGGGGTGCCAGAACACGAGGCCCGCTTCTATGAGAGCCAGTTAAATGAGGGCCGCACGGTAGTAACGGTCAATGCTCCGGGACGCTATGACGAGGCGGTACGTATCCTGCGCCAGGCTGGCGCCTACGATGCCAGCGTCGATGCTAACGCACCCGCGATCGACAATGATCGTGTAGGCAACGCGAACGCGGACGCCGATGCCGAGACTATTCCACCCATCGTCTATCCCGCGGGACTGGCCGGCATTAATAGTACCGCTGGCACGGTGAATCCTGGGTTACCGGCGGCCGCAGCACTTCCTGCCGCCACTCCTAATGTTACCGATTCCCTGGCGGGCAATAACGCACCTGCCAGCGATAACGACGCTGGCAGCGCCTATGGTTCCGCTGGAACATTCAGCACCAAGAAGAGCCCTGAGGAATTGAGAGAGCAGGAGCGCCGCCTGGAGCGGGAGCAGGGTGGGGACACCTCTTATGCGGATGAGGAGACTGTCCAGATGAGGGCCGCCCGCCAGCATCCAGCTGCTTCGTCGATTGCGGATGAGAAGACCGTTCAGATGGATGCCGCTCGGCAAGCTCCAACTGCTACATCGATCGAAGACGCCGATACCGTCATTCTGAAGAATCCTGGAAGCAATCCAGGCGCGGCGTATGGTACCGATACGACAACGCCAGAATACAACGGTGCCCTACCCGCACCGGCACGTTCGGCCTACGTGGGCACCGACACAACCACTCCTAACACAGCTGGCGTCAACGATCCCGCCTCTCGCCGCTCAAATCAGTGAGCCTCGGATACATACGAATCTCGCTAACGACCATGTTGGTCTCTGTATAGCGAAACGCTCCCCTCTCCTTCATACCTGGAGAGGGGGGCGTTTCATTTATCTTTATTTACAGAGCGTCTTACTTCCATGATCATCGCCTGCTGTCTGCCTTAGGTTTCGCACCTGCGGTGCCCAAGAGTCCGTTTTGTATTGGTGCATGGAGTGCGCATCCGCGCACTCCATGCACCAATACAAAAAACCAGTGCGGCCGCGTAGCGGACGCGCGTGCGGGGGCGCTTATGTTCCCGTACAATGACGGGAGTCAGACACCTTTTTAGGAAGCAACGGGCATGCTATGCCATATGGCGCCCGGCTTCATGGACAGACTACCTGGATAGCGGCTGTACCCAATCCGCCAGCCGGCTCGCCAGTGGTTGGGCGCGATATTCCCCCAGTCCAGAGACCAGATCGTAGCCTGCGCCCGCGGCGGGCTGACCGTGTTCGCTATCGCTAATGATGTCATGAAAGCTACTGGCGTAGCTGACCGGATTATCAGCCAGTTGGTAGAGAAGGGGATTGATAAAGCCTATTCTGCCTCCACCATGCTGTTGTGAGACCTGGTTGCTGAGGGTTATAAAGGCCGCCCAGAAGGGAGCCGCCAGCGCGCTTCCGTCAATGTTAAGCCAGGGATGCTGGCTGGTACGGTCCTGTGTGTAGTAGGCCGGGAAGCTATGCCGCGTGTCGACATTGAGCGCGACATCAGGCACCTCGCGGCGGCAGTGTTCACCTGAGGCATGGGGACAACCTGGCGTGCTGGCGTTTGTGGACTGTGTAGATATGGTCTGGATGTGTTGCCAGGCAGGCATCATCCATAGCTGGCTGTTGCCTCCTATGGCCAGAGGCCTGGTGCTGTCCGGGTCCAACTTGCCCGCTGTTTGTAGACTATTATGGGTGCCGTGGGGGGCAGCAAAGATGAGGGTTGTTGAACCCACACCGGTCACAAATGGCTGGGACGCGGGATCGCTCACTGTGGCCGCTGTCTGTGAGGTGGCTGGACAATTGATGGTGGAGGTCGCGATAACGCTCTGGCCCTGCAAGGCGGCCAGCTGAAAAAAGATCGCCTCCTGTTGAATCACCTGCGCGGGCACCTGCTGTTCGCACAGCCCCCAGCTGGTGGAAACGACCGCTGGATCGTCCTGTATAATCTGTCCCCATTGGTCGAGGTAGCTTTTTTCATTGTTTGTAGTCGCGTAGACCTTGAGGCTTTGCAACTGGGGAACGCTAGCCAGGATGGCCTCGGCGTCGATTGTGGCCTCATAAGAGGTTAGTTGAGGGACCGCTGCGGGCAGAGGCGTGCCGATGCGTACCAGCGTGGTCTTTTTGTGCCCGGTGCAGGCCATGTAGCTATAGAGATCACTCATAGCTGGTTCTGCCAGTTCAAATAGCGCCAGCGTCTGCCCGCTTCCTGTATCGTGGGCTCGGTACAGGTCGCTGAGTCCGGCGACCTCTGCCCGGGCATTGCTGGATGCCCTGGGAGCGGTTTTCGGACCGCTGGCGGCGCACAGCTGATTGTTCGCGGGTGATTGTGGTGCCTGGCGAAGTGCCGTATGCATCCAGCGGGTCGCGTTATTTAAGCCATTGATACTCATTACCTGGCTGGCAATGGCGGGTGGCAGGAGAGGCGCGCCGCTATTGGCGTAGTAGAGGGTGCCATCGGGAGCCCTGTAGTTATTGATCTGTTGCTGAAACGCGCGTTGTACCTGCCCGATGGTCCCCGCGAAGTCCAGTAGCAACCGATGCGTATAGGTATGGATGATGCGGAAGCCAGCGGCCTGTAGCCAGCGCACCAGGGCTGTATAACTGGCCTGGGTCGGACTAAAGCGACGGGTGATCTCATCAGTAGTTAGCATCGGCCGGGCCTGGTGCTCGGGGGCATGGATAGTGGCAGAGAGCGCCTGCTGGAAGGCTACGCTGTCGCGCGGGCGCAATCCAAACGAGAGCCAGATTGTTTGCCGGGCATCCGTGTGAGAAATAAAGCGACTACTCTTGAGCAATGGAGAGAGCGTGCCCGGGATCGCCACTAATTGATGGGTGTTTTCGGCCTGCGCGGCTGATAGATACAACAGTTGAGAAGATATAATACACATAACGCTTACTAAAGTAAGCAACGGTGTGATCACCGTAATAATGCGACCATAAGACTGTGTGGCATACGACGAATAGTACTCACCTCTGCGAGGATAGCGGAACATGCGAAAAACCTCCATTGCAACCCGACCCCTTATACCTATATCTGCATGTGATATGCTGCATCAATACTATTTTGAATTCCTTTTTATGCCGCATTGTCACATAATACTCCCTGGAGAGAGGTGATGGAAAGCTTTTGGGATGATGGTACTAATCGACGCCAAAGTCATCTATCTTGTTGAAAATATAGAGATATCCACACGTGAGTACTTAAAGACCCAACAATATCATTAAAAATATTTGTTAGTAGGCAGCATATCATTGTGAGACGGAGTGCTGATATGTTCTATTTCCTGGCTATTGCTGGTATACTACTCATACCTAGTGTGGATGTGGGTTTAACGAATATCGGCGAACGAGAGAAAGTACACCCCAGCATGACAGTGGATAAATCGGCAGATCAGCCGCTGACTGGTAATTCAACCGACGAAACCGCTCTTGTACAGTTGTATGAGCAGTTTCGCCGTCCTATCCATTCTTATATTTATCGCTTGCTTGGGAGCCGTGAAGATGCTGATGATATTACGCAAGAAGTATTTGTGCGCGTCTTTACATCCTGGGATGGATTGTACGAACGTGACAACCTTTCTGCATGGCTGTACCGCATCGCGACCAATCTCTGTGTAGATGTATTGAGAAAGCGCAAACGTATTTCATGGTGGTCCTTTGGTTTGCGCTCTCGCCAGGTTGATGTGGACAGCGAGAATGTTTTTCAGGAGGACTTTGTTGCTTTCCTTGCCGATAGTGGGGGCATCCCCGAGGTCGCGGAGCGGGAGTTGATACGCCAGACCCTTGCGGCTCTGCCTGAAGAGTATGCGGTGGTGTTGACATTGAGTGCGGCCCAGGGGATACCCTACCAGGAAGTTGCGGAGATCGTCGGCATTTCTCCGAATGCCGCGGCCACGCGTATTTCTCGAGCGAAGAAGATGTTTGCGAAACAGTATCAGCGCGTCACTAAAGATGGTGTTGGCAAGCGGAGCGATAAATAATATGAGCAACACCAGAAGTAATAAACCACAACAAGAGAATATGGCGAATGGGTCTCTTTCTCAGGCTCTGCCGCCCCTTCCTATCATCGGGGACAATGGACCTGCGGCCTGCTCGATTATCCGCCTGTACCTGGCGGTCTGGGACGATCTCACTCCTCCCCAGAAAGAAGTTGTTGCGCGCCACGTCCAGTCCTGTGAGTTATGCCAGAAAGAGCAGCAGGTTTTAAGCCGGACGACAAAGTTGATGCGGCAACTGCCAGCTTCAGAACCCGGCGCACGGGTTGATCAGGCCGTGCTGGTCGCGATCGCCAGGCGTCGCATGAATCGGTCGCAGCCAGCATCGCTAGCGGATCTCGCCGCCGCGCGTTCTGGAATGAGAAATAAGCAGCGACATTCTCCCGCGCGCCTGATTGGTGTTCTGGCCGCCGCCGCCGTCCTTATCCTGGCCATCGCCTTCACGGCCTCGTCACTGCTGGGTCCGCATACGCAGGCTTTTGCAGTGCCCTCCAACGTTACCTGGGATAATTATGTTCTGTACTCAAAACAGACCATGACCAATGCGCGGGGCGAGCGCTACCAGGTCATGTCATACCATAACATGAGCGCGAATGTCATGAATGTGGAGACCGTCATGAGCGGCAAGCTTGATGTGATGGTGGTGGCCGACCAGCAGAAAGCCCTGGGATTGGATATGATGCATCACGTGGCGCAGTGGGATGCCCATGAATGGATGCACGATCAGCCTCTTTTCAACCTGACTCAGCTGCGGCAAGATTTAAGTTCTGGCAAAGCGACGTATCTGGGAAAAGGGACGTTTCAAGGGAAAGAAGTCTATCGCATCCGCGCCCGCGATGGCCATGTGCTGTTGCTCGATATGCACTATATGCTGGTAAACGTGTTGCCGCAGTCTGATGGGCAGCCAAAGCCTATGTATGATACCGTTCAGTGGCTCCAACCATCCCAGGTTTCAGCCTCATTGTGGGACATGCAGGTGCCTGGAAATTTCCGGATGGGCCAATTGCCTGGTCAACCATGATGCATCTTCCTCATTCTGGGGGTACAATATAGAGTGAACGGTGTGTATGTACACTTAAGAAGTTTCCCCAGTTTTCTATTCACAGTGACGTGAAAATATAAAGAGGAGAAAAATGATGCCTGATCATAATCCTGTAATTGTCGGTGCGGCGAGGACGCCGACCGGTAAATTTCTCAGCTCGCTTGCCAGCTTTACCGCGCCACAACTGGGCGCGATCGCGATTAGAGAGGCGGTGCGCCGCGCCGGCATTGATCCGACAGTCATTGATGAAGTGATTATGGGCAATGTTGTATCGGCCGGCGTTGGCCAGGCACCGGCTCGCCAGGCCGCCCTGCATGCTGGTCTGCCAGAGGATATCCCCGCCTTTACCGTCAACAAGGTCTGTGGATCTGGCCTTAAAGCTGTCATGCTGGCGGCGCAGGCTATTCGCGCCGGTGATGCACGGGCCTTTGTAGCGGGCGGCATGGAGAGCATGAGCAATGCCCCTTATTTATTGCCGAAGGCCCGTACCGGCTACCGCATGGGCGATGGCAAGCTGGTTGATAGCGTGGTACACGATGGTCTCTGGTGCGCCTTTGAAAACATCCACATGGGCAAAGAGGCTGAAATTATCGCTGAGAAATTTGGCGTTACGCGTGAAGAGCAGGATCAGTTCTCTTTACAAAGCCACCAGCGCGCGGCGGCAGCCACGACATCTGGACGCTTTAAAGATGAGATCGTACCCGTTGAAGTTAAGCAGAAAAAGAATACCATCCTGGTCGAGACCGATGAGCCCATTCGTGGCGATTCCTCGATGGACGCGCTGACGAAACTGATGCCGGCTTTCCAGGAAGGTGGAACGGTTACCGCCGGCAACGCGCCCGGCTTGAGTGATGGGGCCTCGGCTACCGTCGTGGTCGATCAGGCCTTCGCGCAAGAGCATGGCCTGCCGGTCCTGGCGCGCATCACCGGCTATGCCTCCGCCGCCATTACCCCTCGCTACATCTTCGCGGCCCCGCCCCGCGCGGTCAATCGTTTACTTGAGCGTACCGGCCTGCGCATCTCGGACTTCGACCTGATCGAGGTCAACGAGGCCTTTGCCGCCCAGACCCTGGCCAACGGTAAAGAGATGGACTGGGACTGGGAACGTGTGAATGTGAATGGTGGCGCGATCGCCCTGGGACATCCCATCGGCTCCAGTGGCTCCCGTGTCCTGACAACCCTGATCTATGAATTGCGGCGCCGTGGCGGTGGTCGTGGCCTGGCTACGCTGTGCCTGGGTGGCGGTGGTGCCGTTGCCATGTCCGTTGAAGTATAGCCGTTGCAACTCATAGAGGAGAATCACAATACCTATGCCTGATCCAGAATTTTCAGAGCTCACAACACGACCGGTGCTTGAACAACGTAGCCTGTTTGATGCTGAGGAGCTCGCGCGCCTTGAAACCGCGCAGCGGCAGTGGGAAGATACCACGCTCAAGCAGTCAGTGCAGCGTATCCCCGAGCGCGAGCAGATCGAGACGACTTCGGGTGTGCCGGTGCAGCGGCTCTATACACCACGCGACCTGTCCAAACAGAATTATATGCAGGACATCGGCTTCCCTGGCGAATATCCCTATACGCGCGGCGTGCAGCCAACCATGTACCGGGCCAAGCCCTGGACCATGCGTATGTTCGCGGGTTTCGGGACGGCCGAGGATACCAATGCCCGCTTCAAATACCTGCTGCAGCAGGGGCAGACGGGCCTCTCGACGGCCTTTGATATGGCCACTCTCTACGGCTATGATACCGATCATCCGATGGCCGCCGGCGAGTTTGGCAAGTGCGGCGTCGCCATCTCTTCCCTGGCCGATATGGAGGTGCTGTTCGCCGACCTGCCCCTCGACAAGATCACAACTTCGATGACGATCAATAGTCCGGCCTCCGCCATCTGGGCTATGTATATCGTCAATGCCGAGAAGCGCGGTTATCCGATGGCTAAACTGGGTGGTACGCTGCAGAACGATATCCTTAAAGAGTATATCGCTCAGAAGGAGTATCTGTTCCCACCTGAGCCCTCACTGGGACTGGTCATCGACACCATCGAGTTCGGGTCACGCTCGATGCCGCGCTGGAACACCATCAGCATCAGCGGCTATCACATCCGTGAGGCCGGAGCCACCGCCGTGCAGGAACTGGCCTTCACGATCGCCGATGGTCTGGCCTATGTCGATGCGGCCATTGAACGCGGCCTCAAGATTGATGAGTTCGCGCCCCGCCTCTCCTTTTTCTTTGATGTGCACAACGATTTTCTGGAGGAGATCGCCAAGTTCCGCGCCGGCCGGCGCCTCTGGGCGCGTCTGATGCGCGAGAAGTATGGCGCCAAAGATCCTCGTTCCTGGATGATGCGTTGCCATGCTCAGACGGCTGGCGTCTCGCTATCAGCTCAGCAGCCAGAGAACAATATCGTGCGCACGACTATTCAGGCGCTGGCGGCGGTACTCGGCGGCACCAACTCGCTACACACTAACTCGCTGGATGAGGCCCTGGCCCTGCCAACCGAGAAGGCGGCCTTGATCGCCCTGCGTACGCAGCAGATCATTGCTCACGAGAGCGGCGTGGTCAATACCGTCGATCCCCTGGCCGGTTCCTACGCCATCGAGGCTCTGACCGATCAGACCGAGCAGGCGGCCCAGCAGTATCTGGACCGCATCGAGCAGCTGGGTGGCGTGCTGGCCTGTATCCAGAACGGCTTCTTCCAGCATGAGATCGCCGAGTCCGCCTATCGCTACCAGCAGGAGATCGATCTGCAGCAGCGCCAGATCGTGGGTGTCAACGCCTATACCCTGGATGAAGAGGTGAAGGTTCCCACCCTGTATGTGGACTATGAAGGGCAGAAGAGACACCTGGAGCGTCTCAATCGTGTGCGCCGCGAACGCGACCAGGCCGAGGTGCGCCGCGCCTTGTCCGCCCTGCGCCGCGCCTGCGACGAGCACAAAAACACCATGCCAGCCCTGCTGGACGCGGCCAGGGCTTATGCTACCCTGGGCGAGATGATGGATGTGTTCCGGGCCGCCTTCGGCGAATACCTGGAGCCCGCCATCTTCTAAGAGTGTCTACTTTCTTCATCGCGGGGCAGTGAGCGCCCCCGCACAGGCGTCCGCTGCACGGCCGCACTGGTTTTTGTGAGTGGGTGCAGCAGAGGCGCGAATGCGCCCCTGCTGCACCCACTCACACTGCGCTCTTCATCATTTCTCTTAATCGATACCAGACATGGAATGGAGTCATAGATGCCAGGAGAACCGTTGCAGGGCCTGATTGAAAAGCGAACGCTGTCTGCGAACGAGATCGAGCAGCTAAAGCAGCTGGCCGACGTGTGTGAGCGTCACGAGTCGCTGTACATGCGCATCGAATGGAGTATGTTGCGACAGCGTACAGGCCTGGTCGTGAAGGATTTCTTATATTATGACAATGGCGCCCTGATTGGCTACCTGGGACTGGATGATCAGGGCTCACAGCAGAATGAGATCGTCGGGATGGTGCATCCTGAGTATCGACGCCGAGGTATCTTCAAGCAGCTGCTCACCATCGCCGTCGTTGAAAGCCGTGCCCGTGGCATGAAGCAGCTGATCCTGGTCTGTGAGCGTACTTCTGCTTCGGGCCACGCCTTCGTACGCGCGCTGGGCGCTACCTTGAGCGAGTCAGAACACTCAATGGTGCTGACCACGGTCCCACAGCGCAAAGCTTTTGATGATCATCTGGAGATCCATCAGGCCGATGCCAGCGAGGCCGATGCGTTGATCAAGGTGCAGTCTGAAAGCTTTGGCGATAGTGAAGAGGCGACCAGGCGACGCGTGCTGCACTGCCTGCAGAATCCCGCCCGTCCCTATTATCTCGCCGTCTTTGGTGACGAAGATGTGGGTTGTCGTGAGCCGGTCGGTAGTTTCCGTCTGGATACGATCGAGGATGCTGTCGGTATCTATGCCTTTGGCGTGCGTCCGGCTTACCAGGGGAGGGGCTATGGACGCCAGATGCTGGAGGAGGCCATCTTTATCCTGCGCGGTCAGGACCCCGATCGAAAGGTCATACTGGATGTGGATGTTGAGAATAGCCGCGCCTTGCGGCTCTATCAATCATGCGGCTTCAGCATTTATACCACCTACGATTACTACGTACTCGATCTCTGATGTGCTTATACTCGACCTTGACATATCACTTTTTAATTACATACACTAGTGGTAAATGAGGGTAAAATCCCCGTCTTTGTAGAAAATGTAGCGCAGAAAGTTCCAGATAGAGAAGACCATTTGAAAGGTATTGTAACGATGTTTAACATTTTTCGCCTGCGCAACGACGAAGAAGAATTTACCGATGAACTGTATGCCTTTATAACTGACCCTAACGCGGATCACCGCAATAACCGTTCGATCATCAACTTCCTTCACGAGGTTTCACCCCAGATCGTCTCGGTCGCTGAATGCATGATTATCGATGGGGTCGATGAGCGCCACTATGTGGCCGACTATGTCCATGCCGTCCTCAATGGCTATGGTATCGATCCCGAAAAGTAATAATGCATGTATGTAAAAAGCGGTTGCCCCGTATATGGGGTGACCGCTTTTTACATACATGCGTGAGCTGTCGGCGCGGTCAGGCGAGTGATTCTAATTCGTACATGACGTTGGCGACAGTCATCAAGGCAGCGGTCTCCGCGCGCAGGATGCGGCTTCCCAGTGTGACAATCTTGACGCCAGCGCGCCGGGCTAGCGTGACCTCCTCGGTGGTCAGACCTCCTTCGGGTCCGATGAAGATAACGATGGAAATGGAATCCTGCCTTCCTGCTTGAGACCAGTCCCGCCGCGCCTGCTTGAGGGTCTCGTAGAGGCTCTGGGCGTGCTCCTCTTCCCAGGGCATGATGGCCAGCGCGCCGTCAGGGATATCGTTGAGGGTGTGCATCAAGGGGCGGATGCTCTGCAGCTCCGGCACGCGCGAACGACCACACTGCTCCGTCGCTTCCTGGATGATGCGTTCCCAACGCTGTAGCTTCTTGGGCCCCGCCTCCTCCAGGCCGGACATTGAGCGGCGGCAGAGGGTGGGCACAAAGCTAGTCACGCCCAGCTCGGTCCCTTTTTCCAGGATAAACTCAAAGCGGGCCGATTTGAGCAATCCCTGGCAGAGGATCACGCGTGCTTCCGGCTCTTTGTTGCTCGCACGCCGCTCGTCGAGCTGGATCTCGATGCCCGCGCGACTGTTGTGGGTGACGCTGCAGACGTATTCCTCTCCGCTATTGTCGAAGAGCACTATCTGCTCACCGACCGTGATATGCAGCACATCGCGGACCTGATGGGCCAGCTTGTCGGGCAGTGCCACGGTTTCTCCAGGCTGAAGCGCTTGCAGGTTGGTATCGGCGCTAAAGAAGCGGTGCATCGCTCAGGCTCGCTTTCGATAGGTGAGGGCCAGCCAGTCATCGATCCTGGTTTCCTCAACCAGTTCTAAGCCCGCCGCCAGCAGGGGACCCTCGGCATCGGCGCGCCGCGCCTCGATGATGCCACTGACAACCAGCAGACCATGTGGTGCCACGACGCGGGCCAGCTGTGGCGCGATCGAGCCGATGATATGGGCGATGATATTAGCCAGCACCAGGTCGTAGTGACCTTCATTACGCCTGGCTCCCTCTTCATCCAGCACACCCAGCACGATATCGATCTGCGCCTGCAGGTCGTTCATCTCCGCGTTCGCCTTTGAGCTTTCGACGGCCACGCTGCTATTGTCGATGGCGTCGATATGTGCTGCTCCCAGTTTCGCCGCGGCCAGGGCCAGAATGCCCGATCCGGTGCCCACATCCAGGACCTGCATGCCGGGACGCACCAGCTGCTCAACCCGTTCCAGGCACATGCGCGTCGTCGGATGCACGCCGGTCCCAAAGGCCATCCCCGGATCAAGGGTCAGCACCACCTCATCGTCTTTAGGGGTATATTCGCGCCAGGATGGGCGGATGACCAGCCGTTTTCCGATATGGGTCACGTGATAGTAATCTTTCCAGGCGTTAGCCCAGTCCTCCTCATCCACCACGCGCGAATGGAGCTCGCCCACAAAGTGCGCTCCTAGGCTGGTAAAGTGCCAGAGCCCACGGGCTATCTCCTGCCTCTTCTCCTCTTCGGTCCCATCTAGTGGCAGATAGGCGTGTACCTGCACGGGTTCTCCGGTTAAAATACTATATTCTTGCCCATCGTCGCTCAGCTTATAAGGCTCCTCGATTACCACGCCATCACGAGAATACGTACTCAATAACTCGCTGACCGACTCCACCGCCTCAGGATGCACCTGTACTGTTAATTCCAACCACTGCATGAAAACAACTCTCTACCTTTCGCGATATTATATGGAGAGGCGTAGGAAGGTCTTCTGCCGAGGCACGTTTAAATCCCCAGGCCTTCCTCTTCTCTTCCCCGCCGAAGGACGGCAGGTCCCAAGCGGGAGGTGCAGGAGGGCGGCGAGCCCTCCTGCCGGGGTTGGGGTGTCCCCCAGTCCCTCTCCCTTCTCCCTTTTCCCGCCGAAGGACGGCAGGTCCCAAGCGGGAGGTGCAGGAGGGCGGCGAGCCCTCCTGCCGGGGTTGGGGGTGTCCCCCAGTCCCTCTCCCCTCTCCCTTTTCCCGCCGAAGGACGGCAGGTCCCAAGCGGGAGGTGTAGGAGGGCGGCGAGCCCTCCTGCCGGGGTTGGGGGTGTCCCCCAGTCCCTCTCCCCTCTTCCCCCGCCGAAGGCGGGGAAGCGTAGCTTTCTTTCTGTGCTTTCTAGCATATCACAGCAAGTCAGTGGGCGTAACATGTTGCGACTTCTTGAAGCAGATTGACCACAACAGATGCTTCGTGCTATCATAGCCGAACATAGCTGGTACAAAATAGGTAATTCGAGTAATTTGTCGTTGATGGAAAATGGAGTACCTGGCGCGCTACAGCGTCTACGAGCGGCTGATATCCTCCATATGGCGGGATTGACTGCGGCATCTCTAGGACAAGAGTATAATCGTACAGGCACGATCCGGGGCACGCAGCGCCAGGGGGATCGTTTGCTTGGTATTGTTGAGCTGCCACCTGGAATCGATCCTCTGGCCCGGGCAACCGATGAGCAGGATGTTCCGCTTCAGGATATTACGGCTGCTCCACGTTCCTATACCGTGGAAGTTGAGTTGACCGGAGCCACTTCCTGGCACAGCTCCTGCTCATGTGATGAGTCAGGGGAATTGCTCTGCGCTCATGGTGCGGCGTTGCTGTATCGCTGGCTGGCCCAGCCCGCCGGTTTTGAGCCGCGTATCCAACCATCAGCTGCGCAGGAAAAGCCCGTTCCCAGACCATCCCCCACCGCGTCCAGGCCATCCACCGCCCGCGAAGCGCTGAAGGCCGAGAGCCTCCCTAATCCTCCCGCCAATAATGCGGTTCGCTATAGTCCTGACCTGGTAAATATTCTGGTACAGATTGGCCTGGGAGAGCTGCGTGGGATCGCGCGCGAGTATAACCTGGCTACTAATGGCCTGTCCCGGCAGCAACTGGCCGAGCAGATTGTCCGGGCGATGAAACAGCCAGATGTGGTGCGCAAGGTGGCTACAACCCTGGAGAAGCCGCAGCGTCAACTGCTGGCCGCCCTGTCGCTGGCCGGGGGACTGGTTCACGACGATGATCTGCGCGGATTATTTGAGCGCTTTTCGCTGGGGCAGCCGGCGCAGTTACAGCGGGCCCTGCTGGCGCTGCAGGGCAAAGCCTTGCTTTTTCGGGTCAATTCTTTTAATGCCGATCTGCTTGCGCGCAACGGCGGTCCCGGTGATCTGTTAGATATTGGCTGGTTTGTACCGGCTGAGATACGGGCGGCCCTGCGTGTATTTGTTCCCGTTACCTCCTTTGATCCAGAGCAGCCTGATGAGCACAAGGGATTGCCCCGTGTGCAGGATTTGCCGCCGCTGCGTATTCTGGCCGATCTATTGCTGGTGGCTCGGGCATTAGATGGTATGCGGATTGAGCCCGAGGATGCCTGGCCTGCCGCTCCCGCATCCGAGCCTGAGCAGCCCGTGATACACCCAAATACAGCGGGTAGCAGTCATACGGCCCTGTTGTCGCAACCCAAAGAGTTGGCCTCACCAGCCCTGTTGGAGGCGCTAAAGAAAAAAGTCTCGTTTGCCCCCTCTTTTCTACGTTTTGCCATCCAGGTCTTGCTGCTGGCGGGTATTGTGCAGCGACCCGAGCGTGAAGCACCTTTCCTGCGCATCTTGCCGGATGCCGCCCAACTCCTGCTGGGCTCGAATCAGGCTGAGGTATTGTCTGATCTTTTTAAACTGTGGCTGCAGTCACCCTCGGTGGCCGAATTATTTGCTTTGCAAGAAGATGGAATACGCCTGCTCTGCCGCATGACGCCACTGAATGTACCGTTACTACGAGCGGGCGAGCTGGCTGAAGAGAACGCCGATGCGCGACGGACCCTGGTTGATCTGCTGGCGCAGGCACCAATCGGTCAGTGGATGCAATTTACCGCCTTTAGCCGTTTCGTCTATCGCTTGAATCCCTTGCTGCTGCAGCGTAGACAGCGGCTCCTGCCTGCGCCCCACTGGTGGCTTGAGGCCGAGACCGGCAAGGTTTTGAAACCGCTGCATCTGGGGGATTGGCAACGTGCTGAGCTACTGTATGTTGCTCGCCTGATTATGGGCCCCCTCCACTGGTGGGGTCTATGTGACGTGGCGCTTTCCAGCCAGGGACGCTTGCTGGCCTTTCGCATGACGGCTGTGGCGCGCTGGCTACTGCATAACATACCATTGGATCTGGAGATCCCCGATGAAGAAGCCACGCCTGACACGCCGGAGGTGTTGGAGAATGGGCAGGTGCTCTTGCCCAGTTCTGCGCGCTACTGGCCCATCATTCAGCTCTTTGAGCAGTGCGCCGAGGCAACCGGGGTCGCGCGTTCTCAGTTGCGTTATCGTTTTACTCCCCAGGCTTTGAGCCAGGCGCTCAGCCAGGGCTATCAGATGACGCGTTTATTAGAAGTGTTACGGCAGCTGGTCGCGCGTTCTCCACAGGAAGAGGGGCCCGCAGCGCAGCTACTGGCTCGCCTGGAACGCTGGCTGGCCGGGTATGGCCGGGCGCGCATCTACACCGGCGTAACTATCGTCGAGGCCATCGATACATCCGTCATGCGAGAGCTAACGGCTACCACGTCGTTGGATGAGTATGTGATACGATCATTGCATCCAACTATCGTAGTGGTGAAACCAGACGCGACCGAGCGTTTAAGCGATGAGCTCAAGCGCCGTGGACAATCCCCGCTCATATATAATGAGGATTTATATGGATCAGAATGATCTTGAGCTATTGCAGACCGTGCCACTGTACCATCTGCAGGCAGTGTTGAAGGCGCGGCGCATTTCCGCGGCTCCCCATGTGTTTAGCGCGACTTCCGACCTTTCTGCCCCTGCATCTACGCCGGTCGTGCTGGAGGCGGCCCATTACCTGCTGGATACCTCCTCGTTAGGCGATGTATTACAGGAGCTAAGTGAGCTGGAGATCCTGCTGCTGCGTGAGCTGGTCTCCTGCGGTGGCCGCGCCAATAGCCGCGATCTGGCCCTCTACTTTCATAGTTCCGGTCTGCCCGGTGTGGAGAAGAAAGAGGAGTTGGCCGTTTCAGAACTGCCTGGTCCGGCGGTAATCACCGATGGCGTATCGCAACCTCCACGTTATCCACCTGCCCATCCGCATGGTCCGTTTGAACTGGCGGTACGTCATCTGCTCTTGCTCGGATTGGTCTTCTGGGGCCGCCAGACACATTTTGTGGGTCGTGACTACAGTAGTGGGATGCACGATGGGGTGTTGATTGTCCCGCAGACGTTGGTGAACATAGTGCGGCGGCGCTGGCAGCTTGAACAGGTACCAGCGCCGCCCGCGACGACAATCGTGGATGAAGATGGTCGCCTGCAGGCCTTTCAGCGTACTCTGTACTTCTACTGGTCATTTGTGGATGCCCATCGCAATCTGTCACTGGTCAATAATGGCTTGCTGTCGCGTACCAGCCTGCGTCAGGTCGCTGACTTTATGGATCTACCGTTTGAGCAGGATCAATTGCGCCTGGAGAGCGATCATCCGCAGCTGCTCTTTATTCGACTGCTTTTGATGCAGCTGGGACTGCTTTCTGTCAGGCGCGGCATGCTGGTTCCCGAAGCAGCCGAAGCGTTTTTTGATCTACCACTAGCCGAGCGCACCCGCCGTTGCTATCATGCCTATATCGATACAACTTTTTGGAACGACCTGATCAATCTATCCGATATCAATATTCGGCCCACGCCCGACCCGTTGTTGCCGGCGCACGAAGAAATAGTACGAGCGCGTCACCAGGTGGTTGAGCGGATGTTATGTGAGGCACCGACCGAGTGGCACGACCTGGCGGCCTTTATCGCGCGCGTGAAGCTGCATGTACCATATCTGCTCTTTCCGCGCCGCTATGGCCTGCGTGCCGAGCGCTATTCTCAGGGATCAAATCCATATGGCTGGGATTTTCGTCTGCGTCGCGGCTGGCTGACGCACCGCGAAGGCTGGCATATGGTCGAGGGTGGTTTTATCCGTACACTCCTTTCCGGACCCTTGCAATGGATGGGATTGGTGCAGTTCGCCCCGGAGATGCTGGCGCCGTCCTTCGCGTTTTCCACCACTGCCGTAGCGATCATGCAAGATGTTCCACTCCCCTCTACGGAGCTGCCTGCTAGCCGCTTGATTGTGCAGCCAAACTTTGACGTGGTGGTGCGGGCCCCGGTCTCCGAAGGATTGCTGGTCCGGCTGGATCGCTTCGCAGAACGCGTCAGCCTGGAGCATATCGCGCAGTATCATCTCTCTAAGAGCAGCGTTATGCGTGCCGTCCAGCACGGAGCGCGGGTCGAAATGATCCTGTCGGTGTTGGAGCCGGCGTCTGATGGCCCTATACCCCAGAATGTGCGCTATTCACTTGAGGAATGGGAGCGGCAAGTGCGGAGGATCGAGATCTGGCCTCGGGCTACACTGATCGAGGTCGAGGATAGCGCGTTACTGGACCGCTTCTTCGCTGATCCGGAGCGACGCACGCTCTTTCAGCGTCGCCTGACCCCTGTACTGGCGGAGGTTGTTCCGGAGCAGCTGCTGGCAGTACAACAGCTGCTGTGGGAAGATGATTCCTTGCCAGCTCTTTCAACGGCCCCGGCCCATGAACTACTCACGACCGCGCCTTTGCCACCCCATGATCCACAATGGATCCTGCACGAAGATGGCAGACTTGAACCCATCTACGCTGTACTTGATTTCTATGTGCTGGCGGAGGTTGTCCGTTTCTGCGAAGAAGATCAGACGGCGGGCTGGTTACGCCTGACCTCCCAATCGCTGCGGCGCGCCCTGAACGAAGGGATCACGCTCGAGCATATCCTGGGTTTCCTGCAGCACTATTGTCGTGAAGGCATTCCTGGATCGCTGCTGATCCGACTGAAATTATGGGGTGGTGGCTATACACAGGCACAGCAGATCTATATCGAGCACGCACCCCTGCTGCGGCTGCCGACCGATGTTCTACAGGATCTACGGGCCGATCAAGAAGTAGCCGCCCTGCTAGGCGCTGAAATAGTGGATGGCCACAGCCTGGTACACGTATCCACCCAGAACCTGCCCCGCATATTGACGCTCCTCCAGCAGCGCGGCTTCATGACCATCTCCACCCCTTCCCCAGAGCAGGAAGTGCAGAAAGACGGCCAGTCCTCCTACCGTGGAGCGAGGCATACAAATTAAGCAGGAGGTGCAGGAGGACGGTCAGTCCTCCTGCCGGGGTGCGGGGTGTCCCCGCTTATCCCTTTCCTCCCCCGCCGCCCGAAGGGCGGCATAATGGGGTTCAGGGGCCACGCCCCTGAAAATGCTTGAGGTAAAGATTTGAAAAAACACAGAGAAAAACTGTTGACAAACCAGAACATGTATGATATCTTATCCCTACAAACGTACTGCAGTTCTAAACTGAACGCAGATGCGGGAGTGGCTCAGTGGTAGAGCACTTCCTTGCCAAGGAAGATGTCGCGGGTTCGAATCCCGTCTCCCGCTCCCCCTTTTTTCGGGCGACGTCGCCAAGTGGTAAGGCACGGCTCTGCAAAAGCTGCACCAGCGGTTCGAGTCCGCTCGTCGCCTCCAAGTGAGACGTGGTAGCTACCACGTCTCTTTTTTTTAGCACCTACCTGGATTTCCACCTATGCGTGAGCAACGTAGTTATTCCGCTGAAGCTATTATCTTGAAGCGTACCGATCTGGGTGAAGCCGATCGGGTATTGACGCTTTTCACACCCTACAAGGGGAAGATCCGTTCCCTTGCCAAGGGGGTACGCCGCCCGGGCAGCAAGAAAGCTGGTCATCTGGAACTGCTTTGCTATAGCGAGTTGCAACTGGCTATGGGCCGCACCTTTGATATCATTACGCAGGCTCAGACTAAAGAGAACTTCTTCCACCTGCGCAATGAGCTCTGGCATATGACCTGTGGCTTCTACCTGGCGGAACTGGTCGATCGTTTTGTCGAGGACAACATGCAGCAGCAGGATGTCTATAGCCTGTTACTGCTGGCTTTACGCGTGTTGGAGGCGGACGCGGCGCAGATACAGCAACGCCGGGCACAGGGTGAGATATCTTCGTCCCATGATCTGGATCGTTCGCGCCTGCTCCTGCGCTACTTTGAAATCCATCTTCTTTCCTACATCGGCTATGAGCCGGTGTTGCGCCAGTGCGCCCATTGCCAGGCCGAACTGAAGCCTGAGCAGAATGGTTTCACACCCGCGCTGGGTGGCGCGCTGTGTCCCAACTGCTCGCACCTCTGGTCTCAGTCCCTCTCAATGAATGCGCTCAAGGTCTTACGCCTGCTACAGAGGACTGAATGGAGCAAGGTGCCGAACCTGCACCTCGATGCCCGACTCCAGGCAGAGATCGAAGCCGCGATGCACAGCTTGATCCGCTTCCACCTGGAGCGCGATCTAAAATCCTGGAGCTTTCTGGAAATGTTAAACGTGCAGCGTCAGTAGGCGTTCGGGATTATCCCAGCACCTTGTGGGCGTAAATGAGGGTGCTCGCCGCATCATATAATTCTGCCTGGATGGGCAGGTCCACCCGCTGATCGGACAAGAAAAGCACCATGCCGTCCTCGACCTTGTCTTCCATACTGGTGCCATTTTTCGCTATCAGGCGTACGCGGGTCACGTTCTGGTCGTGATCGGCGACCAGGCCACCTGCGTAGAAATGATCGGGCATACCGCCACCGCCCAGATTGGCCCAGGCGCGTTCGACCACTGGTCCCGGATCGCTGCCCATGAGACCATCGCCGGCAGCCCCACGGAACTGCCAGTTCCCTCGTGCGTCCTCTTCCACGTAACAGGTGAAATAGACCTCTTTCCCCTGCTCATTTTCGAATACAACTATATAAACACGTCGCCCGGGCAGGGAGCGCTCTTTCAAAAAGCGCAGGGTTTTATTTTTAGACTCTTGAATACCCTCTTGCATATTGCCGGCTGGAACTTTGCTACTGCCTGTGACCAGTAGGCGTGTCAGCCGGTTCACTATCTCTTGTTTAGGGTCCTGGTGTGCCATAAATAACCTCATACTCACTAGGCATTGTGGTTTTGACAATCATATCACAGTTGCACCAGATATTATAGGTGCGCTCCCACGGCGGAATAATCGACCGCAAGGGTCGAATCTACGCTGGACAATGTTCTCATGAGTCGCGTATCATGAAAAGAGACGAACCAGACAGCCAGGCGTGGCCTGGACTGTTCTATATTTGTGCAGGTTTGCCCTGTCGATGCTGCCAGCGGCCTTCTACCCTGCTGTGATGCGATAAGTGTGGATGAAAGGAATAGATCTATATCATGGTCCATTTTTATGAATTGGCTAGCCTCGATGCTACGCAACGGGCCCGCCTGCTGCGCCGTGCGGAAGTAGCGATCGATGATTTATTGGAATATGTCCGCCCCATCGTGCAGGCGGTACGCACTCGCGGTAACGAGGCGTTGCTCGAATTTATGGAGCGCTTCGATCATGTGCAGTTGACGCCCGACAACCTGCGCGTGAGCCGTGAGGAGATCGATCGCGCCCACGATCTGCTGGATAAAGATATTCACCGGGCGATTGAGCATGCCATTCAGAATGTACGGACCTTCCATGAGCGCCAGATGCCGCATGAGCAGTGGTTTACGCAGGTGGCTCCAGGAGTGATGGCGGGCGAAAAAATTACGCCGATCAGTAGTGTGGCTCTCTATGTGCCGCGCGGCAAGGGCGCGTTTCCATCTGTGATGTATATGTTGGCAACTCCTGCCACTATCGCTGGCGTTCCTCGCATCGTCGTCTGTACACCACCTGCTCCCACAGGAGAGGTCGATCCCGCTTCGCTGGTGGCCGCGGATCTTTGTGGGGTACATGAGATCTATCGCATCGGTGGTGCCCAGGCTATTGCCGCCATGGCATACGGTACCGAGACCATTGAACGGGTACGCAAAGTCACCGGACCAGGTAATCCCTATGTATCGGCCGCCAAGCGCCTGCTGTATGGCACGCTGGACGTTGGCTTGCCAGCCGGTCCCAGCGAATCTATCTTGCTTGCCGATGATAGCGCTGATCCTGAACTGGTGGCACGCGATCTGCTGGTTGAAGCCGAACATGGTCCCGATTCCTCCAGCCTGCTGGTTACCGATAGCCGCGCTTTAATCGAGGCTGTGCAGGAACTCTTGCCGGCCAAAATCGCCGCGCTACCCGAGCCTCGTCAAACCTTCTGCCGCACCGGCTTTGAGAGCGAAAAAGGTACCGGAGGTCTGGTGCTGACCGGTTCCCTACAAGAGGCAATCGATTTCACCAACGAATACGCGCCAGAACATCTGCAGGTCCATACGCGCGAACCTTTCGCCATCCTACCCCAGCTCAATAATGCCGGTGAAATCTTGCTTGGCGCGCATACTCCGACCCCGCTGGGCAACTACAGCCTGGGCACCAACGCTATCTTACCCACCGGTGGCTTCGCCCATACCTTCTCCTGTACCTCCGTCTTCGATTTCCTGAAGCGGACCGGCCTGGGTTACGTCACCTCCGAAGGCTATGCGGGTCTCAGTGAAACCACTCATCGCCTGGCCGAATTCGAAGGATTTCCTTCGCACGCCCGTGCCATCCGCGATCGCTTCTAGCCATCGCGGAGAATGCTGACGCATTCTCAAAAAAGTAAGTAAAGTGAGGCAAAAAGTGCGCCATGCGGCGCACTTTTTGCCTCACTTTACTTACTTTTTTGAGAGGTGATGCAGAACCGGTGCTCAGCATCACCTCTCAAAAATATACCTTCTGAGCGCCGTAGCTTTTCCCCTCTTCTGTAACATACAAGGCGCGTAGAGTCATGGCCGAAGGCACAAAACTCCACTATATCAAAGAAGCCCCCCAGAAACATGAATCTGATAGAAAAAAAAAGGAAGAAAAGACGTTTACTTTGCAGAGCACATCTTTCCCGTCAAATTGCCATCCTATACTAAAATTCATCGTATACCCTTTATGGGGAAGAAACGCCGCAAGGGCTATTTCGCGCAGCGGCATCCTAGGACTCTGGATGCAATTTCTGCTCACTAAAGGAAAGATGTGTTATAATGCCCCCTATAAAAGCCTGAATTTGAGATATGGAGCGCATATAAATTTTGAACTCTTCTATAATCCAGCTCTTACTGTATTAAGCGAGAAGTTCAAATAGTTTGTTCGCGGTGCAAATAAAGTATGTCAAATAATTATTCATCCGATTCCGAGCACGTATTGCCCATAAGTGGAGCACAACCTGGCCAATCCGGAGCACAGAATAATACGCCAGAAAAAGCGCAACATGGTGATGCACCATCGTCGGCCAGTGCCGCGGTGCCTGAAACGGAGGGCAAAGTTGTCCCCAGGAGGTTGGCGTCGGGCACGGTACTTTCGGGCGGTCGCTATAGAATTGAAAAATTGATTGCATCCGGCGGCATGGGTGCGGTTTATCGTGCTATTGATACGCGTTTTAATCGTCCATGCGCTGTCAAAGAGATGCTCGACGAATTCAATAATGAAACGGAACGGGCCCAGGCTGTAGAGTGGTTCTCACGTGAAGCAACCTTACTGCTCGATCTGAACCACCCCTGTATCCCACGTGTGCGCGACTTCTTTGCGGAGAATGGCCGTAACTACCTGGTGATGGATTTTATTGATGGACATACGCTGGCGGAGATTCTGGATCTGGAGGGAAATGTTATCGGGGTCAACGGAGCGCGTGGCGTCACAGAAGCCCGCGCCCGTAGCTGGATGCGCCAGGTCAGTAGCGTGTTGAGTTATCTTCATTCTCAAAATCCCCCGATTATCTTCCGCGATCTCAAGCCCTCTAATATTATGGTGACCAATCGTGATGAAGTTAAATTGATCGACTTCGGTATTGCGCGCACATTCCAATCGCAGCGCCAGGCGACGGTGATTATGACGCTGGGGTACGCTCCTCCCGAACAACTGCATGGGATGCCCGAGCCACGCAGTGATATTTATGCTCTGGGTGCGACTATACATCGCCTGTTGACACGCCACGATGCCGTCAATAACAAGCCTAATGCATTCGCGTTTCCTGCGGTGCGCATCTTGCGTCCCGACATCTCGCCGGCGTTCGAGCAGGTAGTTATGAAATCGCTGGCGCCACAGCTAAATTTTCGCTGGTCGAGCGCGGCTGAATTGGAGCGCGCCCTGATCAACCTACCGCCGATTACGGTGGTTCCGCCGCTGGCTAGCCCCATTGCTGGTCGTGGCAACGAGGGGAAAAGCGGCCAGCAGCAGGGAGCGCCGCTTACCCCAGGAGTTCATGTCTCTTCTCCGAATCTGACTCCGGTCCGACCGGTGTCGTCACCGATGACCGGGCCGGCCGCGCAGCATATTACGACCGCGATGGGGCATCTTTCCTCGTCACGTATCGAAGCCGCCCATGATTCCGTCAAGTGGGCGCACTCATTGGAGCCCCAGAACGCGGTGGTGCATAAAATCTTCGGGCAGGTTTTCGCGCGCCGCACGCCGCCACAGCCGGACCTGGCGCTACAGGCATATAATCGTTCGCTGCAGTTGAATCCCAACGACGCGGAAACGCATAAACTGATCGGCGACGTCTGGTACTTTCTGCGGCAGAACCCGTTCCAGGCCATTCCCGCCTACACTCAGTCGCTGCGCCTCAACCCACAAGACTTTGAGTCCCATGATCGGCTGGGGCAATGTTTTGAGAAGAACAATCAAGTTGAGCCGGCGATCCGTGAATATCAGGAGGCATTACGCCTGGCTCCGACGCAGCCCGCGCTTTTGCGTCTGCGGTTATACTTTGCATTGGGCCAATTAGCTATGCGCGCCAACCAATGGGCTGTGGCGGAGAACGCATTTGTCCAGGTGTTGATCCTGGACGCGGCCGAGCCCCGTGCACGCTTTTTGCTCAGCCAGGTATATGAGCGTGAAGGAAAGCTGGAAGACGCTTTTCGGGAATGCGGTTATGTTATTAATGGACCATTGGGAAGCACTCCCGCGGTTCAACAGCTCTATTTTAATTTGAAAAATCGTTTAGGACGGTAAGGGGCAATCTTTTATGCACTGTCTATCTGGCATGAAGGGGAAGTGTCAATGAGTACGCATCGTCTCGGCTCTAGGAGATACAAGAGCTTTCGACTGCCTGTTTTTTTAGTACTCGCTTGGCTCATAATCTCCCTCCAGGTGGGAATCTCCTCCACTGCCCTGGCTGCCTCTGATCGGGCTACGGCGCCAAATCCGCCACAAGATGTGACGCGCGCAGGCGTTTCTGTCGTTCGCCTCCTTTTATCGTATACAGGCACAGATAGTACCGGGCCCGAGGCGAACACCCATATCCTATGTACCGGGCTGGGTGTGCTGGTGAGAAGCCAGCTGAAAAGCAATAACCCTGATCAGTATGAAAACTGGGTATTGACCGATGGTACGTTGGTCAACACTGAGAGTAAGGCTACCTGCATGCCATCCACTCCGGCGGCAACGTTGTCTCAGGTCTCTATCTATACCAGCAGTCTTTATAATGCGCAGCAGATCATCAAGTTTGATGTGAAGGCCAGCGATATCACTGTGCATTGTCCGGCCGATGCGAAATCATGTGTTGATGGTCCAACGCTTTTCTCTTTTGCCAGTGGCCGTCAGGAGCCACAACCATTTATTGATCTGGCAACAGGTCAGGGAAAGACTGCCACTGACGGTGGGCAGAGTCACGCCCTGATATTGGCCAGAAGTGATGGATCGCTCAATGGTTTGCAGGCCTCGGCCGCCGGTTCTGTTCAACAGGATACGTACGTCAATCAACTGGTGCAATATCGTACGCCGACTGCCCGGCCTCAGGATGACAAGAATCTTGAGATGGGTACCCCTCTTGTGAATCAAGCGGGAGAAATGGTTGGCCTGCATAGCGCCCACAACGGCGTTCTGGCTGCCGCTACCCTGCAGCCTTTCCTGGATGCAACCTTACCAAAGATCAATAATCCTTCTGTTGTCAGCCCTGTATATGACAATTGGAAAAAAGGCATGGATGCTTATTATCAACAGATGCTGAATACAGCGCATACAGATTTTAAGAATGCGTTTGTGGCCAATGGCAAGTTTCAGGCTGCACAACAGATGGCGCTGGCCGGAACCGGCCCTTCCGTTCAATTGAGCCGGGCTGGCGGAACACCAACACCCCCACCGGCGAATGGCTTCTCTATCCCTGGGATGAGCTTCACCTACTGGCTGTTTGCGCTTCTCGCCATTGTAGTGGTTGTAGTGGTCCTGGTTCTTCTCTGGTTCTGGCGCCGGCGTATCCGGCAGCAGCGGCGTCTGGATTCGGAACTGGCTGATGCGGAGCAGCGGGCAACTATCGAGGCCCAGCGTATTCGCCTGGCCGAAATGGAGGCTGCCCAGAGCAAAGGTGGCGCCAGCCAGACTGGCCCTCTACCGGCGCAACCAGCGGTTCTCAAAACCGGGCCACTGGGCTCACATGCGTTGCACTGTCCTCGTTGTGGCGAGCGCGTTACCGCGGAAGATAACTTCTGTACCTATTGCCAGCAGCCATTGATCGCGACTGATTCCGGTTCCATTGCTCGTAGCCAGGTGGCTAGTTCAGCGTCGCCCAACGGCGGCGCGTATGGATCTGCCGCTCAGGCGTCACCACCACGCTCGACCGGAGAACAGACGACCGTGGTGCCGGCCAGGGCCATCGCCGAGCAACCAACCATCGTACCCGGTCGCTCGATTGCCGAACAGCCAACGGTGGATATGCCCGTGGGTAGTGAGCAGACAACCAAACTGGATCCTGATAAGACGGTGCCGTATGCTGTGCGGCAGCTAAGTGGCCGGCGCCCTGGTATCGTGGCGAGTGCTCTCTCCAATCCGGGCATCAAGCGGAAATATAAGCCCAATGAGGATAGTCTGTTTGCCATGCAGGGCCTGATCAGTGGCTCTCAGAAGCCACCCATGTTCGGCCTGTTCGTGGTCGCCGATGGTATGGGTGGACATGCCAATGGTGAGGATGCCAGCCGGACCGCTATTCAGGCTGTTGTGAACTATATGCTGCCGAAACTTGTAGGGCAGGGATTGCTTCAGGATGAGAGCTATGCACGCCTGATGGCGGAGGGCGCGCAGGAGGCCAACCTGGCCGTGCATCAGCATAATATGCAGCAGAATGGTGATATGGGCACTACGATTACGGCGGCCCTGGTCGTGGATAGCACGGCCTATGTTGTCAATGTTGGCGATAGCCGTACCTATCTGTATCGCCCCGCTAGCGGTCTACGCAAAATCACCACCGATCACTCGGTCGTGGCCAGCCTGGTAGATGCCGGTATTATTAAGCCAGATGATATCTACACCCATCCTAAACGCAATCAGATCTACCGCAGCCTGGGTGAAAAGCCGGTGATTGAGGTCGATTCCTTTAAAGAGGTTTTGCAGCCGGGTGATAAATTATTGCTTTGCTCAGATGGCTTGTGGGATATGGTGCGTGACCCCAAGATCGAGGCGGTCGTGCGCAATCCTGATCCCGATCCAGCCATAGTGAGCGAGGGTTTAATCAAAGCTGCTCTTGACGGTGGCGGAGAAGATAACGTCAGTGTGATTGTCGTGCATATCACTGAGCCAGTTGAAACGACTGGAATGCCTCGTACCCAATTAATCGCGAAGCCAGACTCAGTACAGATGCCCCATTTGCAGTAAAATTGTCGCTCTTTCTTCCCTGTGCTATAATCTAGACAGCATTTTCTTGACCTCCGCTTCTCATCGGCGGAGGTATTTGTTGGGAGGAAAAGCTCGTGTCAACACTAGCTAGTACTGGATATTTATATGCAGGTATCTTGCTGGCAGCAGGATTTGTGTTTGTGCTTGTGGCGACCACTGCCGCAAACATACTTGCTCCACATAAAGCAACTAAAGAAAAACTGCAAACCTATGAGTCTGGTGAAGCCCCTATCGGCTCCGCATGGGTTCAATATCCACTAGGTTTTTACATTTTTGCCTTATTGTTTGTGGCCTTTGATGTAGATATTGTTTTTATCATTTCCTGGGCTATCATTTTTAAGCAGTTAAGCATTTTTGGTTTCTGTGAAATAGTGTTCTTTATTGTTGTTCTTGCTCTTGGATTAGTATATGCCTGGCGTAAGGGAGTAACTCGATGGATTTAGTACCACGTTCGAATAATATTCCCAGTGCCACAACCGGTTATCGTGATCAAAACGCTGCCCTGGCTCGCGACCTGGCTCCAATCGCTCAGATTACTGGCAAGCCTGTGCAGCCGCAACTGCACAAGGGCGATTACCTGAATCTGCAGATTGAGCGTGAGAACCTGGTGGCGGTCTGCCGCTTTTTGCGCGATCAGCTTGGTTTTGACCTGCTTAGTTGTATCTCGGGTGTCGATATGTTGGATCATTTGGAGACGATCTACCATGTACGCTCGACGGGTCGTGCTCAATTGCTGCAATTGAAGGTACGCATTGACTCTGAAGCGCCCGAGGTTGATAGTGTGGTGTCGGTCTGGCCAACGGCAAACTGGTTGGAGCGCGAGACCTATGATATGTATGGCATCCGTTTCGCTGGCCATCCTGATCTGCGCCGTATGCTGCTTGACGATGACTTTGAGGGACATCCCCTTCTGAAGAGCTTCCACCAGGTGCCTAGAACGGTGAAGCCGCGCGCCACCACCCAGGTCGACCCAAATATGGCTGTTTCCGGTCAGTATCAGCAGCAGAACCTTGAGCGTGTTGTGCAGAAGAAACTGGGCCAGGGTATGGAGGAGCGTCTCCATCCGGGTACCCCAACCTTCGGCCATGCCAACGAAGCTGCTCAGACGGAAGCGAATACGCATACATCAAAACCATCTGGCCAGTCGGCGGGCGAAGCCGGTCAAACGCCTGATAAAAACGCGTAGTGAAGTTGCGACCAGGACGTGTGAGTACATATCATGCCAGAGTCGAAGAAAAAGCAAAGGATCTCTACAGGTGCCCGCAGGAGCGGACTCGCGCCAGCTCAGCCTGGTGCCGTTTCTGCCAAAAGGGTTATGCCGCAGCAGAATGATGGAGCGATAAGATTGGCTATGGGAGCGGTGGTGGCGGTTGGATGCTGGTTTATGGCCTATACCTTTACACTGCTGGAGAGTCCTAATCGCTATCTTTTTGCGGGCATGATGACGCTGATAGCGTTGATGTGGTCGATTAGCTTCTGCGTTCGTTTGCGGAAGTGGCAACGAAGAAGATAAACAAACTAGAGGAAGCTTATGGCTACGAATCAAGATATTGACCTTCAAGACCTGTCTGGCATTTCGGCCGAGGGTACGAAGACACAGGAAATGTTGTTGAACCTGGGTCCGCAGCATCCCAGCACCCACGGTGTGTTGCGTCTGATTATGACCCTGGAAGGTGAAACAATCACGGGTTGCACCCCTGTCATCGGCTACTTGCACCGCGGGCTAGAGAAGATCCTGGAGAACCGCACCATTATGGCCGGTATCCGTTATATGGATAACGCGGACTATCTGTCTCCTATGTTGAATGAGACGGCCTACGTTGGCGCGGTTGAGCAGTTGATGGGCATTGAGCCCCCGCGGCGTGCGCAGTATATTCGCTTGCTCACCAACGAGATGCAGCGTATCGCGAGCCACCTGGTTGGCATCGGCACCTATGGTCTGGATCTGGGTGCGACAACCCCTGTCCTGTGGGCTTTCCGCGATCGCGAAGGGATCCTGACCCTGTTTGAGGCCCTGTCGGGTAGCCGTTTTAATGTGAACTATATGCGCGTTGGCGGCGTGCTGCATGATTTCCCTAAGGGCTGGCTGGATGAGTGTTCCGCCTTCCTCGATCGCCTGGAAGAGAACATGAAGGAGATGGATGCTCTGCTCAGTGGTAACGAAATCTTTATGTCTCGTACACAGGGCGTTGGCTATATCGATCCTCAGCAGGCTCTGTCCTATGGTTTGACCGGGCCGATGCTGCGTGCCAGTGGCGTGAACTGGGATCTGCGCGTGAACCGTCCCTATATGGCTTATCGCGAAGTTCCTGTCAATCCTGTTGTACGCCAGGAGGGTGACTGTTTCGCGCGCTACTATGTGCGCCTGCAAGAAATTACCGAGAGCATTCGCCTCTGCCGGGTGGCGATCGATAAGATGCCTGGCGGGGCCATCAGTACCCGTACGCCGATCGCGTTCCGTCCTCCTCGTGGTGAGACCTACTTCGCGATTGAGAGCAGTAAAGGTGAACTGGGTGTCTACCTGATCAGTGACGGCAGCGAATATCCATGGCGCGCCAAACTGCGTGGACCCTCCTTCGTCAATCTGCAGATTGTTCCTGAGTTGATGCGCGGTCACAAGATGAGTGACGCGATCGCAATTCTGGGTAGTACCGATATCGTACTCGGCGAGGTTGACCGGTAAAAGTTGTTTGTGAAGGGGGCGTGGGATTGAGATGTATTTTCTCCCGCGCGCCACTTTACCTCTGGAGTTATTCATATGTTTGCAATGATTGTCGCCGATAGCAATCCATGGTGGCTGTTTTTATCACAGCTGTGGAGCGGGATCATTTCCTGGAGCTTCCTGCAGTTTGTGGTCGCCTTCCTGACTGTTTTCGGTTTTGTGCTGACCAGCGCCACGATCCTGGTTCTCGCCGAGCGTAAAATATTGGCCTGGATGCAGGACCGTGAAGGACCCCTCCACACTGGTCCCTGGGGTCTGTTGCAGTCGGTGGCGGACGTCGGTAAGCTGTTGTTGAAAGAGGACATCCACGTCTCTGGCTCCGACAAATTGATGTTCTTACTGTCACCTTCTGTCTTTATGGCTCCTGTGATCGCGTCGTTCGCGGTGCTGCCATTTTCTCCCTACCTTCAGTTACCAGGCGGCGCTCTGACGACCGGCCTGGTCTTCCTGGTGGCGATGAGCTCGATTGACGTTATCGGCGTGATTATGGCCGGTTGGGGCTCGAACAATAAGTATTCGTTGATCGGTGGTCTGCGTTCGGCTGCTCAGATGATCTCTTATGAACTGCCCCTGGTGCTGGCCTTCGTCGGCGTGATTATGCTGACCAGTGTCCTGTCGGGCCAGCCTGGCTACCCAACTACTGGTACGATCACCCCTTACGAGATCATGCAATTCCAGAACCTGGCCTGGCATAACACTGGCATCCCGGTCCTGGATTTCATCTTCCAGGGCTTTACCCCCTGGTCCTGGTTCTTCCTCTTCCAGCCATTGATGTTGATCATCTACTATACCTGTGGCCTGGCCGAGACGAACCGCGCCCCCTTCGACCTGCCCGAGGCTGAGTCCGAACTGGTCGCCGGTTATATGACCGAGTATAGCGGCATGCGCTGGGCGATGTTTTTCCTGGGTGAGTATGGTAACATGACCATCGCTTCGGCCGTGGCCTCCTACCTCTTCCTGGGCGGCTTCTCCGGTCCTGGTGTGGGCTTCTTGACGGCGCAGGGTTCACTGCTGTGGGGCTTCGTTGGCAATATCCTGGCTCTGGGATACTTTATCCTCAAGATTTACGCCCTGTGTGGTGTCTTTATCTGGATCCGTGCTACGCTGCCACGTCTGCGTGCTGACCAGTTGATGCAGTTCGCCTGGCTGATCTTGATGCCGATAACACTGGCCAACATCCTGGTTACTGGTCTGCTCTACTTTGTCACTGTCGGTGTCGGCCTGCCAATCTGGGTTTTCCTGACCGTGCTGGCGGCTGTGGGCTGGGCGAGCGTCTTCGGCTTCATCTGGCTGGTTGGCCGCGTCACTACGGCGACGACCCGTCGCGCCCAGGCTCCGGCTATTCGCGCTCAATTGCGCGCCAGGACCGCGACGACGCCTACTCCGGCGTTGCGCGATGGCGTGCCGGCCCGCGTCGCCCTGCCTGCTGGCAGTCGCGAGTCTTAGTGCGGTAACGGTCCGCGTTCGATAGCATACTAATGGGGGCAGGTGGCCCAGTCATGACTGGCTCACCTGCCCCCGTTGTTTTATGAATAGAGGAGGATTGCGATCGTGAGGACGCTGGCGCTGGTGGTCTGCGCGGCCCTGCCGGCCAGGCAGGTGCAGGATCTTGTCGGACTGGCGCAACAGAATGGATGGGATGTGTGGGTGATCGCTACCCCTAATGCCTGCGCCTTTATCGATCAGCCGTTGCTCACAGCCATCACAGGGCGTCCCATTGTCGTTGATGCTAGCGAGACACCCCTTCCCCATTTCAGCGCCTCTGTAGTGGCTCCTGCCACGTTTAATACTCTGCGCAAGTGGTCTCAGGGTATAGCTGATACATATGCGCTCACTTTGTTGTTGGATTGAACACGGCGGGGCGCGCCTCCAATCCTGGCCTTTCCACGGGCCAGCGCTGAACTGGCGCAGGATCCTGAGTTCGCTCCCAGCCTGGATCGCCTGCGCCAGCAGGGCGTGAGCGTATATTATCGTCCCGACCTCTATCCCCCCAACAACAATCTCTCCTGGTCGCGCATTTTAGAGCTACTCCAGGCTCTGCCGCATGCCAATAATGGGCAATCTTCTTGATCTGCCGAAAATACCTCCCGCTTTTCCCAAAATAACCTTTACAAATCTATTGCTGATCGTGTACTCTTGAATTGATGTTATTGACATGAGAAAGGTTCGATCGATGGCTCTGCTTGGTTGTTAGCCGCACACCTGTTTTTCCTCAATCTATCTTTTTAACCACTGACTGCCAATCTTCGATTGACAGCGCTTGCTGTCGTGTATGGCCGCGTGCCACATCCCTGAATTGCTAGCTAACGAAGCGTAACGACTACTGCTGTGTGTGAGCCACACATAGAATGGGATACTTCTATGCCTGTTTCTCTGGATACTTATCGGCATTTATTGCTGACTTATCTGAAACCACAATGGCCCCGCGTCGTGTTGTTGATCCTGCTGCTGGCGGGCACCATTGGCATCTCTCTAATCAATCCGCTGATCTTGCGGGCTTTTGTTGATGGTGCCAGTTCACAGCGCGCGCTTGCGGATTTAATAACGATCGCTATCTTTTTTCTTGTTTTGTCCATCGTGCGCCAGATCATCGCCATTGCTGAGGCATACGTGGCGACTGACGTCGCCTTGCTGGCCACCAATGCGCTGCGGGCGGACTTGATGCTGCATTGCTTACAATTGGACTCTACCTTTCATACCATCCACGCGCCTGGCGAATTGATCGAGCGAGTTGATGGCGATGTGACCTCCCTGAGCAATTTCTTCTCGCGTATGGTGATCGCACTCTTCGGCAATCTTCTCTTATTGTTGGGTGTGCTCATCCTGTTATTCCTGGTGGATTGGCGCGTGGGCCTGACCCTGACCATCTTCGCGCTGATTGCTCTGGTGATGATTAATCGTCTGCACGGCCTGGCGACTCCCCATTGGGAGGCGGAGCGGCAGGCCAGTGCCGAGCTGTTTGGCTTTCTGGAGGAGCGTCTGAACGGCACTGAAGATGTGCGTTCCAGCGGGGCGACACTGTATATGTTGCAGGGCTTATCGCGCTATGCGCGCCAGCATCTGTGTAAGTTGCGCATGGCGATCATGATCAACTTTCCAACCTGGGGGACTGTTACATTTGTGAATGCGCTGGGGCGAGTACTTGCTCTGTTGCTGGGAGCCTACCTGTACTGGTACGCGGGCATGAGCGCTGGCACTGCTCTATTGATCTTCATTTATGCCAATACGATGACCACTCCGATCGAGCAGATCGTTGACCAACTGCGCGAACTGCAGCAGTCGGCAGGCAGCATTCAGCGTGTCGCCACGCTGCTTGAGGAGCCACAAACAATCGCGGATGGCCCACGGACCGATCTACCCTCCTCGGCACTGGCTGTGGCCTGTGAGGATGTCTCATTTAGCTATACAGAAGGTGTGCCTGTTCTGCGCCACATTCAGTTGCAATTGGAGCCCGGGAGCGTGCTGGGACTGCTGGGACGCACTGGTAGCGGCAAGAGCACACTGACTAAACTGCTGGCGCGCCTGTATGATCCGGTTTCCGGCTCTATCTGCCTCAATGGTATCGATATTCGTAGTTTGAGTCTGGATACGCTGCATGAGCGCGTTGGGATCGTGACCCAGGAGGTCCATATCCTGCATGCCAGCGTGCGCGATAACCTGACCCTGTTTGATAGCACTATCAAGGATACCCAGGTACTGGCCGCGCTGCAGACGCTGGGCTTGCAGCATTGGTATCAATCTCTGGAGGATGGACTGGATACGGTGCTGGCTCCAGGCGGTAGTGGTCTCTCGGCGGGAGAGGCGCAGCTGCTGGCCTTCGCGCGCGTCTTCTTGCGCGATCCAGGATTGGTGATTCTCGATGAGGCGTCTTCGCGCCTGGATCCTGCTACTGAACGCCTGCTGGAGCAGGCTATCGATACGTTGCTGAAGGGGCGCACCGGCATCATCATCGCGCACCGGTTATCAACGGTGCAACGGGCCGATCATATCATGATCCTGGAGCAGGGCGAGTGCCGCGAGTATGGCGTGCGGCAGGACCTGGCTTGCGATCCCGAGTCCCACTTCGCGCAGCTCTTGCGCATTGGTCTGGAGGAGGCGTTAGCATGAAGCGTAAATCCTGGTATGTCTGGCGCATGGCTAATTATCGGCCATGGCTCTATCTGCTTAGTGGTATCTTCAATGGTATCCTATTCTACCTCTTCCCCTTGATTCCTGGCCTGATCGCGCAATACATTCTGGATGGACTGTCACGCCATTCCCTCACGCCGTCTCTTCTCTGGTGGATGGTGGCGCTAATGGTTGGAGTTGCGCTCGGGCGCTTGAGCTGTACCTTTGTGGCGGTCATCGCTGAAACCACCATGGGCGAGACGCTGCAATCCCTGCTCAGGCATAATCTCTTTGCCAGTATCCTGCAGCGCCCCGGCGCGCGTGCGCTGCCGTCCTCAACCGGCGAGGCGATTAGTCGCCTGCGCAACGACACCATGGAAGTAGGGGCTTTTGTATGCTGGCTCTTTGATCCCCTGGGCCAGGTCATCGTAATGGTGATCGCGCTGGTTATCCTTCTGCGCGTCTCGGTACTGGTAACGCTGGCGGTCTTTGTGCCCCTGGTGGCCGTGCTGCTGATCGCCAACAGCTTTCGCCGCCACATTCAGCGTTATCGCAAGGCTACTCAGGAATCTATCGGCGATGTAACCGGTTTGTTGGGCGACGTCTTTGGGGCGGTTCAGATGCTCAAGGTGTTGGGGAGGGAGAAGCAGGTCGTGGCCCACTTCCGTCAACTGGGAGAGCAACGTCGCCGGGCTACCTTGAAGGATACGCTGCTCAGCCAGTTGATCGATGCGCTATCGAGCAACGCCGCTGATATCGGTACCGGCCTGATCCTGCTGGTCGCCGCCCAGGCTCTGCGCAACAACACACTGACGACAGGTGACCTGGCCCTGTTTATCTCCTACCTGGGCTGGCTAACCCAGGTGATTCGCATGTCGGGCAACTTTATCACTCGCTATAGCCAGGCAGGAGTATCGCTGGATCGCCTGCTGCCATTGTTGCAGGGAGATCCCGAAGAGAAATTGGTGGAGCATCAGCAGCTCTACCTGTCGCATGAGCCACCAGCTCTCCCATATACTCCCAAAGGGCTACAACATCGCTTTGAGGAACTGGAAGTTCAAGGGTTGACCTATACCTATCCTGGAAGTGATCGGGGCATAAAAGATATTCACCTGCATCTGAAGAGGGGATCGTTTACCGTTATCACTGGGCGCATCGGTGCGGGCAAGACCACACTCCTGCGTACCCTGCTGGGTCTGCTGCCGCTTGAGCATGGAGAACTGCTCTGGAATGGTCAATCGGTCAAAGATCCCGGCGCGTTCTTTGTGCCGCCACGTTGCGGCTATACGCCACAGGTGCCGCGCCTGTTCAGCCAGTCCCTCAAAGAGAATATCCTACTCGGTCTGCCTGAGAAGGCTGTCGATGTACCCGCTGCCCTACGCTCCGCCGTGCTTGACGGCGATATCGCCAGCCTGGAGCAGCGGCTGGACACCCTGGTTGGCCCGCGCGGGGTCAAGCTCTCTGGTGGACAGGTACAGCGCGTGGCGGCCGCGCGCATGTTTGTGCGTTCAGCTGATTTCCTGGTTGTCGACGATCTCTCCAGTGCCCTGGACGTCGAGACCGAGCAACTCCTCTGGTCGCGCTTCCAGCCCCACCTGACGCGCCTGGCCGTATCGCATCGCCACGCCACCCTGCGCGAGGCCGACCACATCATCGTCCTCAAAGACGGCCGCATCGAAGCCGAAGGCAACCTTGACCACCTGCTCACCAGCAGCGAAGAGATGCGCCGCCTCTGGCACGGCGACCCCACCCTCATCGGCGCCACAGAGGGAGGCCAAATTGATTGATCCCATTTTCCAAAGACCAGCCCCATTTTCCAAAGACCAGCCCGTTTTAGAAAGGTGGGTGTTTGCACCCACCTTTCTAAAACGGGCTTTTCACAATAAAAAATGGTGGGCGCGCCAGCGCCCACCATTTTTTATTGTTTTCTAAAACCCTTGGGTTTTGAGCAGGAGCCAGGAGAGGCCGACTCCGACCAGTGAGCCAGCGATCACCTGGGCCAGCGTATGGCGGCGCAGCATCACACGCGACCAGCTGACCAGAATCACCAGCAGGAAGGCCGGCAAGATCATACGTCCATAGACCATGCTCAAAGCGGTGACCGCGGCCGAAAGCGCCGAGGCATGCATACTTATCTTCCACCAGAAGGTAATCAGCATCATAATCACACCACTGATCGAGACCAGCAGCAGGACCGATTCCAGATTCTTTTGTCCATTGGTCAGATGCAGTATGAGAAAGCCAAGCAGGCTTGATGCAATGCCGAACAGAAAAGGACCGACGCGCTGCGAGCGCACGCTCACATCCACATCGGTAAATTTACCAGTCAGTACGCCAAAGGTGATATAGGCCATCGGGCCGACGCAGAGAAAGAAAATAGTAATAATTGCAGAAAGCAGTGGATTGCGATCATTGGCTGAATAGGCCATTAGTAAAATAAAAGGCAAGGCTACCACGGCGGGCGATAGGATCGTTGACACCAGGCGCGCGCTTTGTATGCGTAGCGTTCTGGTCTCTGTCACGCTATTATCGCCTTCTTGAATAGCCATATTCTCAAGCATTATGAGTTTCTCCTTACGTTCCTTGCTAGGCATCAATCACTCGCTATATATAAACGTGCCAGCAGCCATAAAATCTACCCTGCTTCTCAGCACCATTACCATTTACTGATCGGCTAGCTCAAAGGTCGACCGCCTGGCCTGAACGGGATAGCCCAATACTGTACTGGCGACCCGGCTGAACTCCTCGGCATCACCGCTGCACCAGATAGAGGTACTTCCCTCCAGTCCATTCAGAGGACGGGCCAGTCCATCTGTATCCAGAATGGCATGTGCGCGGCGAGCGATGGCTGATCCGCTATCGATGATCTGAACCTGTTTTCCCATGACCTGCGCGATAGCCGGTCGCAGGGCCGGAAAATGGGTACAGCCGAGCACCAGCACATCGATCTCTTTATCTATCAATGGCTGTAAGGCGTCGCGTAGCACGCTCTCCACATGAGGGCCACCCAACTCACCCTGCTCGACCAGCGTCACCAGCTGGGGACAGCCGACGGCGTAGACCTGGATATCGGATGCGAAGTCATCGATCAGGTGGCGCAGGTAGGACGCTTTGACGGCCTGGTTGGTGGCGGCGATGCCAATGCGTCCCCGGCGGGTTAGTCGTGCAGCTGGTTTGACCGCGGGCACAACGCCAATAAAAGGGATCGAAAAGGTGGAGCGTAGTACACTTAATGACGCCTGCGAGGCGGTGTTGCAGGCTACAACGATCAACTTTACCCCCTGGTCGATCAAGTAGCGGCTGTTCCGTAGAGAGAGCTCTATAATCTCTTCTTCGCTGCGTGTGCCGTAGGGGCAATTGGCGGTATCCCCCAGGTAGATGAAATGCTCATTGGGAAGTTCTTGTTGCAGGGCGGTCAGGATTGTCAGACCTCCGGCACCTGAATCAAACACCCCGATTGGTGCGCGTGCCCGGTGTTGTCTTTGCCGAGAGCCCTGTGGAGCGCCGCGAACATGGTCGTAGATGCTATGCTCACTGCGCTCGGCATCGCGTGCGGGCAACACCCCGTGTTGCTCCGCACTATTGTCTAAACTCCTGATATCCATAATCCTTATTACATTCTACAACTACTACTCTGTCAGACTACGAAACTCGTGTTGTTCACCAAAGACGTGTCGCATTGTATCACTGATCTCTCCCAGTGTCGTGTAGGCCTCGACCGCTGAGATGATCGCGGGCATCAAGTTATCGCTCCCCTCGGCCGCCTGCTGGAGTTGTTGCAGCTTCTGTTTGACGAGATCGTTGTCACGCTTCTGGCGCAGCTCTGCCAGCTTGCGGGCTTGACGCGCACCGATCTGAGGATCAACCTTGTGACCGACGAAATGCTCCGTCTCGGCCTGCTTGAAGCGGTTGACACCTACCACGATCGCCTGCTCTTTCTCTAATTCGAGCTGATAGCGATAGGCCGCCTCCTCGATCTGGGACTGCATATAGCCGGTTTCGATGGCGCGCACGCTACCACCGATCTCATCGATCTGCTGGATATAGGCCAGGGCCTGCTTTTCCAGCGCGTCGGTGAGGGTCTCGACGTAGTACGAGCCAGCCAGTGGATCGACCACGTCGGCGACGCCGGTCTCATAGCCGAGGATCTGCTGTGTGCGCAGGGCCAGACGCGCCGTCTCTTCCGTGGGCAGCGAGAGCGCCTCGTCTTTGGCGTTGGTGTGCAGGGACTGCGTGCCGCCGAGTACCGCGGCCAGAGCCTGGTAAGCGGTGCGCACGATGTTGTTGTCGGGCTGCTGGGCTGTCAGGGTCGAACCGGCGGTCTGAGTGTGGAAGCGCAGCATCATCGAGCGCGGATCTTTGGCGTGGAAGCGTTCGCGCATGATATGAGCCCACATGCGTCGGGCGGCCCTGAACTTGGCGACCTCTTCAAACAGGTTGTTATGGCTATTGAAGAAGAAAGAGAGCTGGCCGGCGAATGTATCCACGTCCAGACCGGCATCCAGCGCGGCCTGCACATAGGCGATGGCGTTCGACAGCGTAAAGGCGATCTCCTGCGCGGCCGTCGAGCCCGCCTCACGCATATGATAGCCACTGATACTGATCGTATTCCACTGCGGCAATTCGGCGGCGCAGTAGCTGAAAATATCGGTAATGATGCGCATCGAGTGGCGTGGTGGATAGATATAGGTGCCGCGCGCGGTATATTCTTTTAATAGATCATTCTGGATCGTGCCGGAGAGCTTGCGCGGATCGGCCCCTTGCTTTTTCGCCACCGCGACATAGAGGGCCAGCAGAATGCTGGCGGTGGCATTGATGGTCATTGATGTGCTGATACGTTCGAGCGGCAGGTCCCGCAGCAGTATCTCCATATCTTCCAGGCTGGAGATCGATACCCCTACCTTACCTACTTCTCCTTCAGAAAAAGGATGATCGGCGTCATAGCCCATCTGGGTGGGAAGATCAAAGGCCACTGATAGGCCGGTGGTTCCCTGAGAGAGCAGATAGTGGTAGCGCCGGTTCGATTCTTCCGCACTGGCAAATCCGGCGTACTGACGCATTGTCCACAGCCTGGAGCGATACATTCCGGGACGTACACCACGGGTGAAGGGAAACTCGCCGGGATAGCCAAGCTGGGTCTGTTCATCCCAGTTGACGAGATCTTCCGCGCTGGATAGATCGGGGACCTCAATGTCCGAGCTGGTCACAAATTTCTCTTTGCGCGCCGCTGCTCTGGCGCTGACCTTGCGTGCTGTTGTGTCGCGCCACTCTGCGGCACTCTTACTTACATGTATATCCATGGACCCACGTGCTCCTCTTAATGAAAGCCAGAAAGATTATAGCATAAGACCAGAATCTGTCTAACGCGGCTGCTCACCCTCGATAATGACCAGTAACTGACCCTGATCGACCGTCTGTCCTTTCTGGACCTTGAGCTCCTTGACGGTACCGGCGATTGGCGATGGTAGATCGTTTTCCATCTTCATTGCCTCCAGCACCACCACCGTTTGTCCCGCGCTCACCGTGTCCCCGGGCTGCGCCAACGTGTTCACGACCAGGCCAGGCATGGGAGCCTTGATTCTGGCGGCGCTACTCGCCGCGTTTGAGCGCGCGATGCCTGTCAGTGTGCGCGTGCGTTCATCTTCGACGGTCACCAGAAAGTACTGTCCGGCTAACTGAATCTCGTAGGTCTGGCGATTCCCGTCTTCATCATCTTGCGCAACGCGGCGGACAAACACTTCATAGGATTTGCCAGCGATCAGCAGACTGTAGTAACCACCTTCGGGCTGTTTCCCTTTGTCATCGGCGGCCAGGGCTGCGATGCGTTGCCAGTCGAGAGCATGCGTTACCCCATCCAGCGTCACCGCTGTCTGGACATCTTGCGTGCGGGTAGTGATTGTATAGTTTTGATTGTTTATGCTTGCGATGTATGGCATGACGTTTTTACCTTCTACTTTGAAAGTTATCTCTTGATAAGATGTACACGAGGCTATTGTACCATGTCTGCTGTGAGGAGGCGAGACAGAGATATTTCGGGAGGGCGAGGAAGAATTCTAACATTTCTCTAACACTTCTCCTATGTGGTTCTAACATTCACTGTGGCATACTCTTGCTAGAGAAAAGAATAACTCAACATCTGAGATAGCAAGGCATTGCAGACGCGAGGCGTTGCATGATGTAGGAGACGCCTGGCATTGATCTCTGGCAGAGATCTGTACCCCCTTCAGGTGGGTTTTGTCGGCATCTACATCAAAGGGCTACCACGATGCGAGAAGAGGATTTCACGAATCCCTATAATAAAAACAGTGAGCAAAACAATGAGCACGGGCAGTGCGAATCTGCCTCATCGGTTTCGGTGTATGCACGGAAGCCGTTCCGTTGTGCGAACTGCGATATTGAGATTCTCTGGCCCCCGACGGTGCGACAAGGTCAAACCTATTGTTGTAGCGGTTGCGCGGCCGGTGGACCATGCTGCTGCGACTACTCGCTGTATCGCTCTATTAATATCTCGGGTGTCATCCATTATGAGCCAGACGAAGAGGCACTGCATAAGTCTTCTGACTAAAAGCTTCATTGATGAAAGGAAGTGTAAACCGTGGCTAAAATTCGTCCTATTGGAGATCGCGTGGTTGTAAAGCCCGCGGCAAAAGAAGAAGTAACCAAAAGCGGTATCGTTATCCCTGATACAGCTAAAGAGAAGCCCCAGGAAGGGGTTGTCATCGCGGTTGGCAATGGCCGCCTGCTGGATAACGGTGATCGCGCAGTTATAGATGTTCATGAGGGTGACCGTGTGCTGTTCGCGAAATACGGTGGCACCGAGTTTAAAGTGGACGGTGAAGAGTACCTGGTTCTCAAAGAGAACGATATTCTTGCAATTGTTGGCTAGTCATTCCCGGCATCGGGCTAGGCATGACAAACTATAGGTTACCATGTCGCCTGGATGTATGAGGATAAAGTAGGAGAAGGAATTCACTCATGGCAAAGCAGCTTGTATTTGATGAAGAGGCTCGCCGGTCTCTTAAAAAGGGTATTGATATTCTGGCTGGTGCCGTAAAGACGACCCTCGGTCCTAAGGGCCGCAACGTTGCTCTGGATAAGAAATTTGGTGCTCCCAACGTCACCCATGATGGTGTGACCGTTGCTAAAGAGATTCAGCTGGAAGATCCATTTGAGAACATGGGCGCCCAGCTGCTGAAAGAGGCCGCGACCCGCACGAACGACGTCGCCGGTGACGGCACGACGACCGCGACCGTTCTGGCCCAGTCCATCGTCAACGAGGGCTTGAAGAACCTGGCCGCCGGCGCCAATCCCATGCAGTTGAAGTTGGGTATCGACAAAGGCACCGAGGCTGTTGTTTCTTACATCCGCCAGCTGGCCGTACCGGTCGAGGGCAAGAAAGAGATTGCTCAGATCGCCTCTATTTCGGCCGCTGACGAGCAGATCGGTGAGCTGATCGCTGACGTAATGGAAAAAGTCGGTAAAGACGGCGTCATCACCGTCGAGGAGTCCCGTGGCATCAACTTCGAGACCGAGTATGTCGAAGGTATGCAGATCGACAAAGGTTACATCTCACCTTACTTCGTGACCAACGCGGAGAAGATGGAAGCCACCCTGGAGAATCCCTACATCCTGATCACCGACAAGAAAATCAGCGCCATCCAGGATATCCTGCCGGTTATCGAGAAGATTGTCCAGCAGGGTCGCCGCGAAGTGGTGATCATCTCTGAGGACATCGATGGTGAGGCTCTGGCCACCCTGGTGGTCAACAAACTGCGCGGTATCCTGAACGTCCTGGCCGTTAAGGCTCCTGGCTTTGGCGATCGCCGCAAAGAGATGCTGCTTGATATTGCTGTACTGACCGGTGGTCAGGTGATCAGCGAAGAGATGGGACGCCGCCTCGACAGCGCCACTCTTGAGGATCTTGGTAGCGCCCGCATGGTTACTTCCCACAAGGAAGACACCACCATCATCGAGGGCCGTGGCACCGCTGAAGAGATTCAGGCTCGCATCCGCCAGATTAAGGCTCAGATCGATGAGACCACCAGCGATTACGACCGTGAGAAGCTGCAGGAGCGCCTGGCCAAGCTGTCCGGTGGTGTTGCGGTAATCAAAGTTGGTGCTGGTACCGAGGTTGAGCTGAAGTATCGCCAGACCCGTGTTGAGGACGCGCTGTCCGCGACCCGCGCCGGTGTTGAAGAGGGCATGGTCCCCGGCGGTGGCGTTGCTCTGCTGACCGCCGTTGAGGCACTGGACAACCTGAAGCTGGAGGGCGATGCCGCGACCGGTGTCAGCATCCTGCGCCGCTCGCTCGAGGAGCCCATTCGTCAGCTGGCCGCTAACGGTGGCCGTGACGGCTCGGTTGTCGTCGAAGGTATCCGCCGCGCCCAGCGAGAGCAGAACAACAAGCACATTGGCTACAACGTGCTGACCGACACCTATGGCGACATGTTCGACTATGGTATTGCTGATCCTGCCAAAGTGACCCGTTCGGCTCTGCAGAATGCCGCCAGCATCGCTGCCATGATCCTGACCACCGAGGCACTGATCACCGACCTCCCCGAGAAAAATCAGCCAGCTGCTCCAGCAGTTCCTGAATACTAATTCTAAACAACACACAAAAGAAGCGATGCCGCTGGAAATTTCCAGCGGCATCGCTTCTTTTGTGCGCAAAACCTATGCTACGCGCATCTATGTGTGCGCAAAACCCATGCTACGATGGTGCATCGGGGGCGCATCCGCGCCCCCGATGCACCATCTAAAAAACAGTGCGGCCGCGTATGCGGACGCCCGTGCGGAGGCGCTCATGCTCCTCCGCAAGAGGAAACCTGGCGCATCATCAGGAAAGAAACTTTGCTGAGCTTAGCATAGGATTCAGATATTTTTGCAGCGCCTCCTGATAGATATTATCGGGCACCAAAAAATAGATCACATAATAGGTCTTGCTATGTTTATCGGCAATAGTGGTAAAGTGGATCTTTGTATTCTGGCTATCCAGCAGGGTGGCATCCTTTTGTGACCACTTGTCGCCCGCGATAGTTGGATTGGCGTTCGCGGCCTGCACCGTCTGAATCTCATGGCTGCCCTGGATCTGCTGCAGACCTTGTACCGTAGAGGCGTTCAAATCATCTACGCTACTGATCGAGTTGTTGATTGCGCTGGACAGGCGATTAATGACAAAAGAGATGCCGATTTGATCCTGTGAATTGATGGTCAGCGAGGTCGCGGCTGTGGATTGCTGGGGCGAGCCAAGGGTCCAATCCGATGGATACTTTACTGACATGTTGATATTGGTATTGGTGGCAGTCTTAAAAGAGGTTGGCGTGGGCAGCGAATTAGCAGGCTTGCTACTTGTCTGTGGCGTTGCCGCTGCCGACTGGCTGTTGCTTTTGCTTGCCGGTTTAGCGGCAAGGCCGGTGATCTGTCCGTTGCTATAGAGCGTGGCGGCGGTAATCAAAGCGGCTACCAGAGGAGCTATGACCAGGGCCGCGATTATCCCCAGGATACTACCAGTTCGGCGCCCTGAACGGGCTGGCGCTTTCTTGCCATTTATAGAAGAGGTGGAGGTCTCGTTTTGCATCTCTATGGTGCCCGGCAACTGTTGTGGAATGGTGGCTGGCCACGGCGGGGTACCCGGAGGTAGATACGAGAATCTCGATGTGCGACTCGTATATGTACTGGTTCCGCAGCGTGGACAGAAGGCAGTTGCATCGGGAAGATCGGCTGAGCATTGAGAACATTTCATAAGTCGCGCTCCCTGTATTTAAGGTGTGTGTATCAAATGACAATCAAAACGTACAACTCCACTCTGGCGCTCTGTTACAACTTTTAAAACCTCTAGTGCTATCGGCTCCCCTATCGCGATGGCGATATCTGTTTCATCCAGCACGCGGCACTCAAAATGACGGTCAGGATCTATCTTGTCAGCAATGACGCAATGAACGTAATCATGCTCCTCACCCTGAAAAATGGTATGTAGTCCCGCCTCTTTGCTCAGTAATGTACCTTCCCGAATCACGTCTCATACTCCTGCAAACGAGATAGTTCGTTGCCCGTAGTTAGCAGCACAAAAAATAGAGATATGATTACTAGTATTAGTAACAACCTGCCGATTGTCAACCTCTTTAGCTATAATTATCGAATAGAATGAATAAATTTGCAACTCTTTGCTCTATGCTGAACTTTCGGCATTTATTTTATTTATGTGTGGATCTTGCTCTCGTTACCTTCGGGGTACATGATAGCCCCCACACGCGCGTCCGCTGCGCGGCCGCGCTGGTTTTTTGTGTTGGTGCGGGGGGCACTTCCGCGCCCCCCGCACCAACACAAAACGGACTTGTGAGTACCGTAGGTGCGAAAGCCCAGGCAGGCTGCAGGCGATAATCATGAGCGTAAGCTACATTGTTCTTGTAGGGGCTGGTGCAACGCCATTGGCGGGGCATTCGCCCCCGCCAATGGCGTTGCACCAGCCCCTACAAGAACAATTGAGTACCGCAGGCGTGGAGGGGCCGCATGCGCGATAAGCCAGGATAAGCGTGGCACCTCTTATTTTATTGTATCGGCACGTTGCCGGTATTTATTGCCAGAGCTGAATCGTGCCATCGGTGAGCGCGGCGATAAGCTGATCTTCAACGAAATCCAGGGCACTGATCTGCCAGGGATGATATAGCTTCTGGACGATCTGTCCGGTAGTGATCGACCAGAGATCGATGACACCCTCGTTTATCTCGCTATCTTCGCGTGCGACGGCCAGCCATTGTGCATTGGGAGAGATGGCAAGGCGTGCGCTACTCCCCATGGTTCCACAGGCGAATTCACTATAGGTGCCATTAATGGTATCGCACAACCGCACTTTGGCGCCCTGGTAGACAAAGGCGACCCACGCCGCGTCGGGCGTTGCGACATAGGGAGGTGTGCAATCCTCGCAGCGTCCCATAAGAAGAGACGCTTCTATCTGTGGCGCTTTACTACCCAACTTCCCCTTTGGATGCAGGTTCCAGCGGCGCACAATGACCATCTGTTGGGATTCATTGGGTACCTGGGCGCAGGAGAGTGTAACCAGGGTCCGGGCATCCTGTGAGAGGGCGCGCATGCGAATAGCCCAGAAACTGCGTCTATCGCTGCCCTCTTCGGCGCAGATCAGCGGATCAAACACCGCACTGGTGGGGGACCCCATTTCGTGGCTAAACACGTCGCTACTACGTACACCTAGTGAGCGTGGCGCGCGGGTATCCTCACTGAGATAGGGCAATGCCAGGTGCGCGACCCGCTTGCTCGTGTCCATGACCTGCAGGCAGGCATCCAGCGAATAATGGTTGGAGACGGCCCGATCGGTTAATGGATAGCTCCAGAGGAGGTCACCTTTATAGGCATCCCAGACATGCAGCCCCAGCCGGTTCCAGCCGGCCAGGAGCGTACCCGCCTGCGAGATGCGCAGCGCGCGTAACGCCTCCACGGTAAACGTGGGATCGCTCCTAAATCTGGCGGATGTTACCACGTTATCGCGGGTGATTTCCCATATGGTACCGTCGCCATCGAGCGAGCCCGCGGCCAGCCGCATTCCATGGACGGTTCGCCAGCCGTGAACCGCCGATGTAACACCGTGATTGGTCGTAATCACCGGTCCCGCATGTAGCGGTCCTCGCGTGCTAAATGTATGCAGACCAGAGAACTCAACATCCGCTGGATTATCTGGCATATGTGGACGTGAGCGCGGGCGCGCGATCCTGCTACGCAGGTCGACCACTCCGCCCAGAATGACATCGTACTGCTGACGCTTTTCCGCATCTTCGAGTACCGAATAGGCCCGGTTGATGCGCTTCATCTCCAGCGCGCCCTCGGGCCCGGCCAGATCGGGATGAAAACGGCGCGCCAGCTGTCGATAGGCGCGCTTGATGGTATCGTTGTCCGCATCAACGGGAATGCCTAGAATAGCATAATAGTTTTCTGGTGTATCCATTATCTTATCGTATCATAGCAAGTCTCTGATAGCGTTATTCTGTTAACTTGAACCTATCAGAAACAACAATCATCATAAGTATATGTGATATCCATAATAGATATGGATATTAGCTCGTCGCTTATACCATAGCAGCATATGCGCTATTCTGCATGCCTCATCGCCTGTTGGCTGGCTTGTCGTACGCCCTTATTGTAGCATCGCTGCATTTCTTCTCTTCGATTCTACCATATTCCTGGCTCCGGGCTTGAGGTGCTAAGCAGTCCTTTGTGTGTTGGTGCATGGGCGCGCGAAAGCGCGCCCATGCACCAACACACAAAATCGGGGCGGTCGCGTCAGTGGACGCCCGTGAGGAGAGTCAGCTACTCTCCAAGAGCGTGTCAGACTTTCATCATCATCGCCTATGGACTGCATGCGTTTTCGCACTTTCGATGCTCAAGAGTCCCTGGTGTGTTGGTGCAGTGCGTGCGCATCTGCGCACGCACTGCACCAACACACAAAAACAGTGCGGCCGCGCAGCGGACGCGCGTGCGGGGGCGCGCAAGTGGCCCCAACATGGCAGGAGTCTGACACGCTCTAAGCTCTGCAGCCATATTATCTATTTGGCGGGGATGGTTTTAGCAGTACCCCAGGCTGTGCCAGGTTTGTGGTCCTACCTGTCCATCAACCTCCAGTCCATGCGCTTTTTGATAATCTTTGACCGCCGACTGCGTTAATGGTCCAAAGTCTCCATCTACTGTAAGGGGAGGCGAAAAGTTGTATGGCGAGTTGGGAAAATCATGGGCGGCGTAATGGCTGTTGAGAGATGTTTGCAACGTTTTGACCAGTGCTCCACTCGCGCCTGATTGGATCAGGGCGGGACATACGGGTGGCCTGGACGTAGGCGTGGGTTTCGGTGTGGGTGTAGGCGCAGTAGTAGGAATAATTGGAGCCTGTGTTGGTAGGACGACGGGAATTGTTGGCGTTGCGCTGCTATGATGAGTCCGGGTAGAGGTGGCAGCGTGGTGCGTGGACGTAGGTGACGGCATTTCTTTACCGACGATCTTATCCTCATTGCTGGCTTGTTGCTGCGGTGGCGTTGAGGAAGATATGAGACCTCCACCGTTGATCGCATAGACAAGCGTACTGGTTAACAGCAACAAGACGAATGCGACGATGGCGGCTATGCCGATCTTCTTTTTACGCCCCTGGCGATTTGGCGCGCTCAGCGCTCCAGGTTGCGGGGTGAAAGAATCCTGATTGGTCGTATTTGAGATAACATGTGGTTCCGCAGCGTCTGGTTCCGTAATATCCGCAGGTGGAGGTGTATGTCCTTCTTTGTGCATCGCTTTGAGAGTGATGCTGTCGTTTTGAGCGATCTGTGTCTGCTCAGATGGTGGCATGCCCTGGGTGGGCGCCACCATGATTTTCTCGACCCCACTGGCCTCTTCCAACGCTGCCGCGAACGCTTGCACGGTCGCAAAGCGCTGGCCAGGATCTTTGGCCAGCGCTGTCAGCACCACCCGCTCAGCTTCTGGTGGCAGGTCGGCAACGTATTGACGCAGGGGAGCCGGTACAGTTGACTGGTGCTGGGCCCACATCTCAAGGAGCGTGCCCTGGAAGGGTCGCGTACCACATAACCACTCATACGCAATGATTCCCAATGAATATTGATCGCTGGCCAGTTGTGGTTTGCCCTTGAGCTGTTCGGGCGCCACATAGGCGACGGTTCCGACCAGAGAATTTTCTACGCTCTGCGAGTAGACCGTCTGAGCGATCAAGGCGACACCAAAATCACTGAGCAACAGATTATTTCTTGGACCAATCAGTATATTGCTTGGTTTGAGGTCGCGGTGAATCAATTGGTGTTCATGAGCATACTGTAAACCATCCGCGATCTGGTTCATATAATCCACCACCGTCGAGAGCGGCAATTTTGTTTTGGGCGGATGACGCTGGCGTAGGGTTCCATGGGGCGCGTATTCCATAATCAAGAACGGGATCTCGTTCTCTATCCCGAAGTCGAGCAGACGGATAATGTGGGGATGAGAAAGATGCGCCAGCGTACGTGCTTCATTGATAAAGCGTTCCCGATACTCGTCGATCAAGCGCGCGTATAAGATTTTGATGGCGGCAAAACTTCCAAGGTGAATATGTTCGCCCAGGTAGACATCCGCGAAGCCCCCCTGACCGAGCAAGCGAAGCAGGCGATAATGACCAAATTGCCTTCCTGTATAGTCTGCCATATCCTGAAGCCCTTTTTCCTCTTCTGTTTCCTTCTTTACTAAAGAAGGCAAGCGATAATTCTTGCCTTTCCAATCTGGTCCGGCACCGGATGAAAACTTTTCTCTATTGCTATAGCGCCCTTTTTGTTTAGTAGGGACCTAATTGTGAAGATACATCTGTTTGACCACTCGAAAATGTAAAAGAGGCATAGGCAGAGGCTGTCTGGGTGGGGCCATCATAGACCATGCCCGTGTAGCACGATGTTTGACCAAGTGCCACCACACCATTTCCTCCATTCGAGCAGGTATAGGTTGCTCCATCGTTGTTGCGAACAATTTTTGCGTTCCCATATTTACCTGGGACGGCCTGGGAAAATACCACCTTGGCCCAGGCAGCGTGGCAAGTGTAACTAAACTGAAAATATAATGTGCCCGTTATCCCACCTACATTAAAACTCTTAGGTGTGGAATTGGACTGTGTTGCCGCGCATGTTTTTCCACCGACACTGTAAGTGGTTGGATTCCGACCGTCGACCGCAAAGCTGGTTGGGGCCGCGGCCGTTGGAGTGGGAGTGGGTGTTGGCGCAACCGCTGTGGGTGTTGGCCTGGCCGCCGGCGGAGTTTGAGCGCCTTTAGAGGTTGGAGACACGGTCAGAATGGGCAATTGAGTAGTTTTTTTTGCCGCGCCACTCGTGGGTGTTGGCGCAACCTTCTGGCTGACCGCTGCCGTTTCCTTATTCCCAGACTGTTGTACAGGCATTGCTGTCGCAGTGGCTACCACTAGAGGTTTATTGGCGGCTTCGCCGTTCATAGTATATACCAGCGTGCTGACGAGCAGTAGCGCTACCACCGCCACTATAGCGGCGGTTATACCGATCTTCTTTTTATTGCCTCCCCGGCGAGATGGCGCTGGTATGGGGACGGATCCCTGGGAGGCGCGATCATCGGGTTCGGTGTTCGAGGCCTCATCGGGAGGACGTCCCGCCTCGTCCGGGTCTGTGATATCTACGGGTTGAGAGGCGAAGCCACGATCAGCTGCTTGAATTCTGATCGCATCTTTATTAGCGGCTTGTTCTGACGTCAGCGGTAAGTTATACATGGTGGCCACTGGGATGTGGTCAGGGCGACTGGCAGCTTCCAGGGCGTTCGCGAATGCCCGCACGTTCGCGAAGCGCTGACCGGGATCTTTGGCCAGCGCGGTTAGCACAACCTGTTCGACTTCTGGTGGTAGATCGGGCACGTATTGACGCAGGGGCGCTGGTACGGCGGATTGATGCTGCGCCCACATCTCAATGACTGTCCCTAAAAAGGGCCGTGTGCCACATAGCCACTCATACGTCATTACGCCCAGTGAATACTGATCGCTGGCCAGTTGCGGTCTTCCCTGCAATTGTTCGGGCGCCACATAGGCGATGGTTCCGACCACGGACTTTTCGATACTCTGAGAGTAGGTAGTCTGAGCGATCAGGGCAACTCCGAAATCACTGAGCAACAGATTGTTTTTCTGACCAATCAATACATTGCTTGGCTTGAGGTCGCGGTGAATAAGGTTTTGATCGTGCGCGCATTGCAGGCCATCCGCGATCTGATTAACATAATTTACTACCGTTGAGAGCGGAACTTTCGTTCTGGAAGGATGCTGTTGCCGCAAGGTTCCATGGGGAGCATATTCCATGATCAGGAATGGAATGCCATCTTTGATACCAAAATCGTGCATGCGAACGATATGGGGATGTGAAAGACGCGCCAGGGTACGTGCTTCGTTGAGGAAGCGCTCGTGATACTCATCAATCAGGCGAGCATACAAAATTTTGATAGCAGCCATGCTTCCCACGTGAATATGTTCGCCCAGGTAGACATCCGCGAAGCCTCCCTGTCCTAATAAACGAAGCAAGTGGTAAGGCCCAAATTGCTGTCCAACGTAATCTGCCATGTGTTAAACTCTCTCTTCCTTACACTGCTTCCGTGTTTGTTACCTGGACCTGCATGGGCTGTACCCCGCGACGCACAAGGTAGCCACGTCCAGTCGGCATCTTATCGGATGCGCTCTGCTTATGCAGCACCTGGCGCCCTTCCACCGGATCACCGCGCATAATGAGGCCGGGGCTCTCCATGTTTTTGATGCTCCGGTAGATGGGATCGTAGTTCGCTCGCCCGATCTCTACTACGCGGCGGGCCAGAATAAAATGAATACCAACCTCTTTGGCGGGTTGCAGTACTGCTTCGAGTGGATTGAGTGGATTTCCTGACTGTGGGGTTTGTGTGGCAACCATCTCGTAGTCGTCGACAACAAGGTAGTAGTGCGTTCCGTTCCATGTCCGATCGCCCATTGTTGTCTCCACCGGGCCAGATGCGTTGCTGGCCTGGCGCCGCTTAAACTCCTCATTGAGAAATTGAACACATCTATTAATATCATCCAGGGTAGAGGCATAGGCGAGCACGTGATTGCTGTGCGCCATGCTGATCAATGACTTACGGTAATCAATGATGATGATTCTCGCCTGCTCTGGTGTATAGTAGCGCTGCATGCCGGTGATCCACGTGCGTAGCAAGGTTGTTTTACCGCATTCACGATCCCCGAGGATCAAGAAGTGCGGATCGTTATGCACCATATCGATAAAGACCGGGCTGATATTGGCCTCTTCCAGACCGAGAGGGATACCCTGCGCTGGCGCATCAACCGAGCCGGGCATATCTGACCACTGTACCTCGGGCGGCAGGATACGTATTTTGGGTGCGCCTGGCCCTTTCCAACTGGTATGCACTTTTTGGATGAACGCTTCCAGTATCTTCTGCATAGTAAACGACGAGACATCGTCGGAGCTATGGTTGCCGACAATGGGTAGCGCTGTCTGGAACAACAATTTTTCTGGCAGCAGGCCACGTCCGGGCGTTTCCGCCGGGATCATGGCGGCGGTTTTGCGATCAAACTCTGAATCATTGGTATCGTTTAAGCGCAATTCCAGGCGGGTACCAATATTGCTGCGCAACCTGGAGCGAATATCGGTCCACTGGTTGGCGGTTAAAATAATGTGCACTCCATAGGTCAGGCCGCTGGAGATGAGTGATGTCACGGTGGCAATGCTCTCTGGATCACTGGTCTCGCATTCACTCTGGAACTGACCAAAGTTGTCAATGAACAGGAACACGTCCCCGTACTGCTCTTGCGCGAACTTTCCTTGCTGTCTCAGGTGACGATAGCTTGCCATGCCATCGATCTCGTATTGCGCGAATAATGCTTCGCGATCCGCTACGATCTGTAGCATGCGCCGCAGGACGCGCTGCTGCTTATTTTTGTCGGCTCGGCTACAGATCGCGCCCACGTGGGGCGCGTGTTCAAAGACACGCAGCAGGCCGCCACCAAAGTCGATGCCATAGATCTGTACTTCGCGTGGGGTGTGTGTGACGATCAGCGAGGTCATCAACGTACGCAGCAAGGTGCTTTTTCCCGATTGGGGCGCTCCTACCGCGACGAGGTGGCCTCCCAGGCCGGAGAAATCGAGGTACAGTGGTTGCTGCACCTGTTCCGCAGGCCGATCCATGATGCCGATAGGCACGCACAGCGGTCCAAATGGCGCTTGTGCGGCAAACGAAGAGCCATCCAACTTGCCTTGCCCACAGCGCTGCAGCACATCGACAAGCGATATTTTCTCTTTTAATGGCTCTTGCCAGACCGCGTGGACGCGCCAGCCGTTGGCCGGCACTGGCGCCTGTTTAACTTTCTCAATTACCATCTGCATCTCTGTACGTGGGGCGTTTAACGCTTGCATGCTCTGTGTCTTTTCTCTGCCCTCAGACGGAAGCAGCTTGCCCGTATCTGTAAATGGACGAAAGAGCGTAATCGGATCAACCTGGCGCTGCTCGATCGGTATGTAGGGGAGTGAAATAAGCGCGGTCTTAAAACTGGTATAGATATCCTCATCCACTTTAAAGTAGCCGCTACCAGGAGATGGCGGCAGGTAGTAGGCATCGTGCGTGCCAATCACGGCGCTACTCTCTTCCGCCTTAAATGTGCGCAAGGCGATGCGGTAACGCAGGTGACCTTCCAACGTTCTGATACGCCCCTCCTCGATACGCTGTGTTGCCAGCATCATATGCATGCCAAGGCTGCGTCCCACCTGGCCAAATTTGGTGAACAGCGCCAGGAAATCTTCGTAGTTGGCGATCAATTGCGCGAACTCATCAACAATGATAATCAGGTACGGCATCGGCTCCAGGTGAGGATTCTTGTGCCACAACTTATGATATTCCGTGATATTGGGCACACCAGCCTGGCTGAGCAGATTCTGGCGTCGTTGTTGCTCACCGAGCAGCGAGGAATACATGCGACTGATCAGCAGCGGATCGTTTTCCAGATTGGTAATGATGCCTGACACGTGTGGCAGGTCAGCAAACTCGGCAAAGGCCGCGCCAGCTTTAAAGTCTATCAGCACAAAGTTGACTGTGTAAGGATCATGGGTGAGCGCGAGACTGGTGACGACCGTACGCAATAATTCACTTTTACCTGATCCAGTGGCTCCGATCACCAGGCCGTGCGGACCCAGGCCACCTGCCGCCATCTCTTTAATATCGAGTAAGAGGGGACCATGTTTCTGCAATCCAATGGGAACGCGTAAGAGATCCTGATTATGATGCCGACGCCAGAGGTCCGCCACCTGGAGCGTCTCGATCGCCTGAATACCGTGCAACTGTAAGAGGCCAACGTTTTGTGAATAGTCCAGGCTTGCCTCTCCGTCAACGAGGTGGAGCGAGGCCATGCTACGGGCGATCTGTTCGCAATGGTCGATCTCTATCTTATCAAGAGCAACGAACTCGACGCTTTTGCCATCAGGGGCCATCTCCTGGTAGGAAAGATAGAGATCATGAAACGTCGTAGCGATCGAAAGACGGGCCTGCAGAACCGGCGGCTCTTGCTCCATCCTGTTTACCAGGCTGATTACGGTGATGCCTAACTGGGCGGCATCACGCATGACCTGTTCAAGCTCTGGCATGCGAGCAAGCAGACCTCCGGGGGTAAAGCTATCGATGATAAATATGAGATGCTTGAACTTCATCAACAGCTCATGCCCATCCTGCCTCTTCTCTTTGAGCAATTTGTAGCGCATCTCCAGCTCTGGTTTGATCTGTGCATCAAAAAGGGTGCGGAAATTATCAACCGTATCGGCTAACAGGCACAGAGGCTCCGCGTCATTGGGATGTTCTAAACTGACCTGCCGCAGGCGGCGTGTGTGGGGAAGCCACTTGAGCCAGCCCCATTCGGGAGCGGCGACGGGAGGAAAATAGGCCAGAATCGCTACGTCTTCAGGCGTATGGAACGTGGCGAGCTGGCCTACCAGGCTGCGTGCCAGCGTACGTATGGCTGGATTTGGTCCAACGATGGAGATCGATCCGAGGTTTCTTAAAGGGATGACCAGGGGCTGACCATCGATATGGCTGTTATGATTGACCAGGTCGCGCGCCTCTTGCAGCAGCGACGGCTCTACCCTGGCTTTGTAATCTTCTTTAAAGGTTAGCGGACAGCAGAGGGCGATCGGCGCGATCCCGATACGCACAGTGAGAAAATCCTCATCGGCTGGACGGCGCTCCCATAGCGCCAGCCGTCCGCTGACGACCTCTGGCAATATGGATGGTTCGGGATAGAGGCGCGTGTTGCGCTGCACCTGGAGCTTTTTGAGCTCAGTCAGCCTGCGCTGGATGTTATCAAGGTAGCCACGATATGCCTCATGGCTGGCTTTTTGTTGTGTCTTCTGGGTTCGGCGCTGGAAATATGTTGACAGGAACATTACCCCCAGGGACAGGGGGAGAATGCAGACCTCGGCGATGATGATGAGCGGATTGGGTGAGCCCCCACTAATGCCCAGGTATGAAACCATTGAAATAAGCATAATAAACATACCTGAGAGGGGATATAGATACTGCACAATTGAAGCTAACTTACCCCCTTGATCCTGAGGCAATTGCGGAGGGGCTTCAATCTCTATTGGCTGGCTGGATAATGATGCAGGATAATTTCTAACGGGTCGATAGAAGGTTGTCTTTGCCATAAGAATTCTCTACTCCGCACTAGTCATCATCATGGTAATCAGGTCAATTCCGGTGTAGCTGTTATTAAATATTCCATTTCACCCCGATATTTCCAGGGTTATCCCCCGGATCGATATTCACCGGCCGAAATGTTTGTTGAGGTGCCGCTGTTTGTCGTGGACGTACCGCTGCGGACGTATCCTGCAGAATCAGAACGGTGCCATCAACCACTCCGGCATCGAGCAACGAAGCCAGCGCTGGCAATACCATGCCTGAGTTGGCTACAGAGAGCGTCCACTGTGGTCTGCCCCGTTGTGGGATGGATGCGCGTCTGAAGTCACAGACTTCGAGCAACATGGGAATGAATTTGCCTACAGGTACCTCTGCTGGTACCTGCATGTCGAATCTGCGTCCATCTCCGATAATGGTCACAAGTAATGTTTGCATCGCTTCTATAAACTGATCTATTGATGAAAATACAATCGTAGGAGCCTGAAAACAACAGGCTCCTACGTTATATGCGACTAAAACGAATGGTGAGGTTTAGAACCTGAAGGAACGTTGGATCTGTCCATCCAGGTCGTCATAACCCAGACCAGCGCTGTTGACTTTGCGCGAAATGGTCTCAAGTACCTGTTTGATGTCATTGACATCTTTGTGCCACTCGTTCATCAGATCGACAAATTGAGCGGCTGCGGGACCTTTCCAGAGCCCCTGGAGCTCCTCAATCGTGCCATTCACAGCGGTGATGAGGTCGCCCAGCTCTACCGACTGCTGGGAAAATTTAGATGCGCCACTTTGTATACCTGCTGTATTCGCCTGAATATCTGGCATTGAAAACACCTCTTTTGTGAAATAGGGTTGAGGTTCGCAGGCTATACCTGCTATTTCAACCGGCTTCATTAAAAGGGGGAAGTGGGATCTGTTCACGTGAGCCTCATGCCGAAACATTGAAGGCTGAAAAATCCGCTTCCCTGCAAACGTTGGTGAGCCTTCGGAAAGCCTATGTATGGCCCTTTCGCGTTGCTCTTCAACGTCTTTTTAAGATACGCGATAATGGGTGTCATAGGGATTCCAGATGGAATTATATCAATATAATTCCTCAAAAACAATTTATTCTATTTTTGTACTAATCACCGCTACTAAGTTTAGTACTATGATCAATACACCTCAATATCAAGAGCGTGTCGTACTCTCATGGTTATCTCCTGTGGCCTGCATGTGGTTTCACACCTGCGGTGCTCACGAGTCCATTGTGTTGGTGCAGGAGGTGCGCATCCGCGCATCCCTGCACCAACACCCAAAACGCGTGTGGGGACGCTCACCTGTCCTCACGATGACGGATGTCAGACACTCTCTGATGAGAACGACATCTATTTATCACAAAAACCGGGCCAGGAAGCCCCGCGCCTTCAGGCCGGGAAGGAATGGCCCGCTCCTTGTTGATAACTGTAGCCATCGCAACGATGAATGGGAGTACAAAAGCGGTGGCTAATCCCCTGTACCCGTCCTTGTTTGGTTCGAATATCAAACGAACCCGTAGCTCGTACCAACACCCGACCGACATAGACTCCCTTGTTCTTTCTTGACGTCACGACAGCTCGGATCATATCTCCGGTTTGATAGCCAAAGTAGCGCTTTTGCCGTTGGCGATGGCGTATGGGAAACCCATATTTGTTCACACCACACATTTGGCGGCTCCCATGTCCTGTCGCTGTGATAAGAAGCGGAACGATCCCGTTGACTTGGAGTCGTTCAGGTGTGCTTTTGCCGACGCACACCGCATCTAACCAGTGTGTTTTTGGGAGTTTCCTGGTTGTTCGATTATACTTCGTCAAACCACCTGACCCGAATTCAACTGGTAACCCCGTGGCTTGTAAGCGTTCAAAAAGCGCCCAGCGTGTTGCGTTCACGGCGGCGGCATCCTTGAGTGGCTGCCTCGCCTGCGCCTGGATGCGTTTCAACACCTCTGGTTTTTTCTTGAGGAAGACCGCAATATCCTGCGTCCCTTTGGCCCTGTTACATTTCTCACAGGCTAGACACAGATTGCTCATGCGATTGGTTCCTCCTTTGGCTCGTGGGTGAATATGCTCTATTTGTAAAGGAATATCCTTTTCCCCGCAATAGGCGCAGGCACGTTGCCACTTTTCCAGCAAGTATTCACGCGCTTCGTAGCCTGCCAGCGTTCCTTGCTGATATTCCATACCTTTCATTTCTGGACGTTCCATCAGTTGCATGTCGAATCTCACGACCTCTTGACTGATCGCTTGAATAGGGCAATAGCGAGAAAGGCGGCGAACCCACGTGAGAATGTTGGCAATCCTACTTTCTAGAGAAGGTGGGAGCCAGTCCTTCTTTTGGTTCTTGCGATTGGCCCAACGTGCCTTGCGATAGCGGTTTTTTCGTTGTCTTCGGCTCCGACGAACGGCGCGACGAGCATCCAATGCCGCCTTTACTGCCTGCCCACGATGGGAAAGTTCAGCTGCAAAGACAACCTCACCACTGACATCATTCACAATGGCAATCCCTGTTGTACGTGAGCCAGGATCAAGCTTGACGCGAAGTGGTTTGACAGGTGGATATTCCACCACCTTTTGTAAGATCAAGGTAAATGGGTATCTCCTATAGACTGCCGCCTTACCTTGCTTGAGTAAGAAGCGTGCATAACCAGGATGCACTGGGTCTAATGGACGCGTATTGGTGTCAAGAACAAACACTTTGGACATGTTTTGCTCCTCGCAGAGCCTCCTGTTTCCAGGGTGAATTGGTGGCCTCGACAAGGTTATGGAGCGGTTTGACGTGGACAACACTGAGTTAACCATCTACCTCTGTTTAATTGTCCACCGTAGAGGTTGGAACTGGCCGCGCACCCCAACGTACCTAATTTCGCTCCTAACGTAGGCTCTCTTTCAAACCTGAGTCTGGTCATGTTCGGCTTGCAAACATCCTTTCGTCCGTTTGCAAGCCCCCGCTTTTAAGCGGGTGGTTCATGACCTGTATTAACCGGGGCTACCCCACCATGGGTATAACCCTTGGGGTTGGGATCGGGTACGAGTTGTGAGTTGAGATAGGAACTGTGGGTGAAGTTATCCAGGTTGGCACCACTCTCTTCGGGAACGGCCGATGACTGGCCGATATAGAACTTCGCGTTTGGTGAAACCTTGCCATTCGCGAGCTGGGAGAGCTGTATAGGCGTGAGCATATGGACGCCGCTTCCATCGCCTGGATCATAGTAAACATTGTAGGGCATGGATGGCCCCATCTGCTCGGGCGTTCCTGCACTAGGGCTCGCGCCAAGGGTGTGATTCCAGACCTCGGCCAGGGCCATCTCTTTCAAGATATCTCCTGTGCCCTTGGTGAGCGCTTCCTGCCCGGCTTCTTTGGCGGCCCCTAAAACTCCGGCCTCCGCTATATCTCCAAAGCCATCCGTCAGGAAGGCGAGTGCTACCGCCGAGACGGGAATAAGGATCTGGTCGGGCTTGAGGCCAAGGATCGTCATCTCGTGTTCCGGAGCCTCTTTGTCTACTTTGGTATAGGAGAGGACGTTGAGATTTTCTGGCAGCGTCTCCAGGGGCTTTTCGCCGACCAGGACCAGGTTGTTCACCTTAAAATTTTCGCCGCCCTTGTTCTCACCATCCAGCACCATTTGCTGGGTGATACCTCCATCTTTGTAGCCAATCAACGTGACGGCGGTATCCTTTGACAGGCCATGGGTTGCGATATACTGGTTGATCGCCTTCTCGACGTCAGCCGGATTAGTCCCCGATTTGACGACGACCATCAGACCATTGGGCGTCTGCCAGAGGTAGACCTTGCCGGTCATGCCGGGCGCTGTCACATCGGTGATCAGATCTCCAATGCTAGGTGAGCTGATGGCTGAGGCCGCGTCGACATCCATCTGGAATTGTCCGACGATGGTCTGAAACTCCATCAACCATTCACCATAGCCTAGCTTCATCTTGTTCGCGATGACGCCCAGGTAGTGCAGCGCGAGCTGATGGGTTGAACTGAGCTCTAAAGTATAGTAGTTCAATTCCGCTTTATCTTTGATCGCGCCTTCCAGATAGCTCTGTTGCTGATTCTTATAACTTAAGAAGTCGCCCTGGATGCAGCTGACGGCGTAGTTGATGTTATCTTCGATCAACTGCTGTCCTTTGCCAGGGGTTAGCAACTCGTCTAACTGCGCGAACAGGCCGGGGAGCGTATCCTCGCGAATGCGCCAGACTACGGTCTCACTGACGCTATCGGGATCAGTATTGCTGTATGGTGAGTTGCCCTGGCCTTCGTTAAAGAACTGGCTGACACTGGTTCCGTATAGACCACCACCGCCATTGAGCATGCCGTATAGATCACCGGTCGCCAGATAGTAGCGTGAGTCCTGATCATAGGGCGGGCACAGCTCTTCCAGCGATTTGTGTGTCTGGGTGCAGGCCAGTTGAAAATCCTGCAGCTTGGAGAGCACATGTTGTGACCGCGAGACATTGCGGCTGACCGCGTCTTTACAGCCCTGAGCCCCTTTTCCCATGAAGGGAATGGAGCCCGCTACACCATCAACATTATTGTTTACATAGGTCTGAAATTGAGTGGTGGTCGTGGTATAGTGATTGGCAGCTGTACTACTCTTCGTGCCCAGCTCTTCCAGGCTACTGAGGAGAGGCTGAATTACATTCTCAAATGTTGTCATACTATACCTCTTCTATTATGGAATCAGCGTGGTAGGAGCGATGTCGGTAAAGACATTCACTGTGCTCACTTCTTGCTTCTCAGAGGCGGTCGCAGTATTGAGCAGGATACGGCCGATATCACTGCGCTGTGTCAGGACGTCTGTGTAGGCTTTATAGAAATTGGTACTGAATTGGGTAATCTTCCCCTGCAGGATCTGCGGCATGTCAGGAACGATTTGGTCTATGCTACTCTTGAAGGTATCAAGGGCGAGTGGATCGGGAGAATTCTGTAAAGATTGCGCGCCGTTCAGAACACTCGTACCCAGTTCCTGCACTGAGATCGTATCAATCTGAAAATCGGTTTCGTATCCCAATGACTTCTCTCCTTTAACTATTTAAATATATTAAGTATTTTAGCATATGTATCTTGTAAAAAAAGTTAATAAGTTCACAAAATACTAACTGTCTTTACAATATACTGATTTTGATACAGGACGTTAGCCATGCGGAGCCCGGTTTCTGTGATCAGTGTTAGCCGTTTTGTTGTTCGGAGCTCCATACTTTGGCATATTTGAAGAGAGCCTGCGTTGTAAAGTCTTCGTTGGGACCGCTGGCGGTCACGCCGATGCTTCCAGCCGCCTGATTATGATTGTCCTGGATCGTAGCGACATGCTGCAGATTCACGTAAAAGTCCAGCGTCTGACCAGTGGCACTGATGGCGATCAGATTGGCCTGGTTGAGGCCCTGTTTGATGGCGGGGCTAAAGCCGCCCTGTATCTGGTAATCCAGATTATTATTGTCGTTACGCTCAATAATGTAGTTCCCATTCACCGTAATGATGAATTTGAAGTATGCCTGTGGCGAGATATTGGCGCGAAAGATAAGCCCGCCGGCCTGCCCTTGTGTGATAGTCATTTGTATCTGGTAGGTCAGATCTTTATAGCTTGTCCTGGTCGCCAGGCAATTTCCGGGACCATGTGTGCTGAGCATATATGACTGATTGGAGAACTGGCAGCTCAGAGCCTTCTCGTTATTGAGGTTTTCCCAACCATTATCACTGGACGTCCTGGTGGTAGTGTCCAGGGCGTCGTTGACGACAAGCTTATTGGATTTTCCATAAGGATTCTGTTGCGACTGGGTGGCCGCCTGAATCAGGGTGTTAAGCTGGTTGGTAAATGAAGAAGGGGCGGCCGTTGGCGTTGCCTTTACCACCAGACCTGTATTTGTAGCTGGTGCCCTTCCCCATATGAGTACGCCAAGCGCAAAAAGCAAGGTAAGGACCTGTATCGCCGAGAAAATAATCACCCAGATGGGTGCTATCTGATACTTATCACGTAGCGGCACGGGACGATCTATCTGCGATTGCTTATTGCGGCCGGGCAGAAATTTCCCATTGCGCTCTTTAGGTGGAGCAGGCTGGACCGTCATCGCGGCGGGAGGCGGTGCCGGTGGCTCATTTTGCTGGGGATAGAACGGCTCTTTTCTGCCATTTTCGCCGCCTGGAATATACGATCCAACTGGCGGAGTGTTATATCTGGTAATCACGGGTGCCGCGTTATTGGGGGAAGAACTGTCCATCGTAGTTACCGGGGCCCCTTCGTTTGCTGTCCTGTTACTCATATCGCGTGAAGCGATGAAGGTCTCGTCTGGATCTTTCTCAAGTGTTAACAGGTCGAGGTAGAGTAACAGCCTGTCCCTCGCCCTCAGGTAATCCTGTGTGGCATCGAATGCCCGCAGCTTTGCTATCGTCGGTGGTTCTCTATCCGCTGCGAGTGGTGCCACAACCAGGCGCAACACCTCTTTGATGCGTCCCTGTGAAACCAGGGTCAGCGCGAGATTGATGGTGGATTGCACGCGCGGCGATTGAATTGCTTCGGCGTTCTGTACCAGGATAACGTATTGGCACCTGGGTAGTTCCGTATAGAGAAACTGCATAAAATTATCATCAAAGATGCTCTCGCTGGCGGTTATAACTTCGCCTCTCGCCGCTTGTAAATCCAGGATAAATTGAGCTGCAATATCGCGCTCATAGCGAGATGATTTTGTTGTCGCATAGCTAACGAAAATACGAGTCGATGCCATATGTTCTCCTTGAGATAAGGTACTGACAGTTAATAATGCAAACGAAAAATATAGCAATATATGCAGCTGTAAAAAATTATGGGCGTGATAGCTTCTTTTTAATATCCAATCAATTATGTCTATAAACTGAGAATTTGTCTACATAATCGCGAACAGTCCTGTTGTGATTGGTATATTTGGGCTTGAGGTGTTAATACAGTCCGATGTGGTAATCTTCTCTTGTACGTTTGTAGTATCACTGTTACAATACTGGTCAAAAAATGCTATAGCATTTTTTGACCAGTATTGTCTACCTTCAACAGATTGCTAAAGAGGAGTGCGTCGGTATTTTATGGAACAGTATTTACGACCAGCCACAAGGCTTACACCTGCCCTGGTGGTCTATCTCATAGATGCAAGTGCATCTATGAACGATCCCTGTGGACCCCGCGCAACGATGAGCAAGATCGATCTGGTCAATATGACCTTGCGTGAAGGTATTAAGGCGATGGTGTTGCGTTCGATGCGGGATAATAAAGTGCAGCCACGCTATCATATCGCCATTTTTGCTTATAGTACAACGGTGCTGGATATTCTGCAGGGCATTCGTACCCTGCCGGAGTTGATGCGTGTCGGTGGCCCTCCTGAACTGGTCGCGGGTGGTGAGGATACAGATACGGCCGCGGGTTTTAGCGCGGTAGAAGAGCTCCTCCAGCAGCATCTGCAAACCTATCAGGGAAGCCCGGCTCCACTCATCTGTCATCTTACGGATGCGTTGCGTACTACGCAGGACCCGGCGCCCATTGTGCAGCGCATTCAGAAGATGAGCGTCGAGGATGGATCGGTACTGGTAGAAAATGTGTTGATGACGACAAAGCTCCTACGCAAGCCGGTGACGGACTGGCAACAATGGGGCGGCGTACTCAGGGCCAAAGATATCGCCGATAACTATGCCAGGCTCCTATTCTCTCTGTCATCGCCTTTGCCTGAAACATATCGCCAGAATATGAACAGGTCCGCTGGCTATCAGCTTCAAAAAGGCGCGGCCCTCTTTTTTCCCGGCACACAAACTGAGCTGATGCGCCTGGCGATCGCTGCTTCTTCCGCGACTCAGCTCTAAGGTCGCTGTATTTTCGGGAGAGGAGTATTCTCTACTGTGTTGTATGCCAATCATAACCATGATTTTTCCGTGATCGAAACCGCGCTCCGCGCCGATACCTTCATACACACGGCATTTGAGCCTCTACTATCGATTCGCTGCCTATCAACCCGTTGCCTTGAATCTCAATTGGAAGGCTCAGTCAACCAGGACTTTGTCAGGCTCGTGATCTCACGCCGCACGGCATCGCTCTGTTTTTGTGTCTGCGATGGTGTCGGTAGCTCCTATCAGGGACACTTCGCCGCGCGCTACCTGGCCCGCCGCCTGGTGAAATGGTTGCAGATCTTGCCGCAGATCCCGCAAGATCCCTTGATTGTGCTCCCCTCGCTGCGTTCGAGCTTCTCTTTATGGGCTGAGAGCGCCCACCAGACGCTGTCTCAATTGAGATTGCCCGCTGGACTTTCTGCGTGGGAGCGGGAGATCATTAATGAACAGCGCGATCTCTATGGTAGCGGAACCGTATTTCTCTGTGGTCGCATCGACTATGCCCCGGCAACGGCTACGCCACAATATATGCCTGCGCTCTTTTGCTGGATGGGAAACGTGACCGGTTATTCCTTCAGTGGACGGAATCAGTATAAAGAACTGGGCGATCACGGCGAAGATACCAATCGCTGGTCCACCAGAAGGGGCAGCCAGGGGAAGATCACAGTCTGTACCAGCACCCTGCATCGACCAGATCCACTCGTGGTACATACTGATGGGCTCGACGCGCTTGGTCCAGAATTGATCTATCTCGACGACGAAGCGCTAAGTGAGCGTATGCGCTCCCTGTTGCAGCAGCCCAGAAATGATGATATGACATTGCTTAAGTTGAGTTGGAATACTTTTTAGCGCCTCTAGATAAAGAAAATAGAAGACTATGAGTATATTTTCCCCGGATATGCGAGCAAGACTTGTAATTAAAAGGGATACCTATCGATTCTTACCACACCCTGTCCTTCCTGATGAAGTCAATAAAATTGTACGCATCAATACAACCACGTATCAGCTTCAGAATGAAGGGGATAAAACGCTCTGGGCTTTAAAGGTCCCCAATCCCGGTGCCGTTGATCCATCTGTTGAACAGATGGTAGTCAGGCAGAGCGCATTTGGCAATCTTCCCGGGTTGCAGGCCGCCAAACGCATCTGCCTGGTGAAGAGATTATTTCCGGAACTGATCGCGGCGCATCCTGAGCTGGAATATTCCATTCTGATGCCCTGGATATCAGGGCGTACGTGGGCGGGCTTTATGGATGATGGGGATCTGTGCTCACAATATACCCTTGAGCGGGCAAAAGAGCTGGCCTTGACGATGGCCTATGTTTTATGGGGTCTGGAAACAAATGGCCTCGCCCACACCGATATTGCCGGCGATAATGTCGTTATTGTAAATCATAGGCACGTTGAATTGATAGATCTTGAGGGCCTCTACGTTCAAGGGACGCCACCGGTGGCGCAGCCGAGCAAAGGATGGGCAGGCTATCAGCATCCACGCCTCGATGGACAGGGCCAGAGCCATCTATTTGGAGATCGCTTTGCTGGCGCGATATTGCTTGTGGAGATGTTGACGTGGTGGAATCCACTTATTCGCGCCTTGACGGAGGGCGAGTCTCTTTTTCAATTCAAGCACCAGGGGGTGCGTGATGAGATGACACAGCGCTTACGAGCGGTGCGCCAGATTCTGCGCGGCATGTATCCAGGCTTGCACGAGCTCTTTGAACAGGCCTGGTATTCGCCCAACCTGGCCCGCTGCCCGGATTTCCGCTCCTGGGTTATGTGTATCCTCCGCTTACGTTGGGATGGATAGATCACTTACGATACTTATTTACTACTGCATTTGTAATTGTGAACAATTGCATTGTAATGGGTCGTCAAAAATAATATACTCAAAAAGAATTACACATTATGTATTAATCACAGGAATATTGAGGATAACAGTGAAATTCTAGATAGCCATCGAAAGGATTTTGCTTTATGGGCGAGAAAATAAGTTATTCCGCAGACGGCATGCGGGCCGTAGCCAGTCAGATGTTGACCGATGCGCATACGGCGATTGGCAATCATGACGCGGCCTGGCGCCAGATGGATAACCACCTTCAATCCTATCCAGACATTATCCAGGGCCTGTTGCGCAACATCGTTGAGCCGCATCAAAAGCACCTGCGCTCAACCTATGAATGGCAGATCTCGTTTGCCAATGCGCTCAAGACTAGCGCGGACCAGTTGGAACTGGCTGACCAGAATGTAGCCAACGAGTTCACGCTCTGAACCGCTGAAAAGCAGCCAATGCAAGGTACGACTGAGAAGGGAAGTATTGTCTGTCCTTTGTTAGGGACAGCTAGCAGATAGATAGGCAAGGAATGCCCTATGGGTGCATACGACATTATTATGAGTTGGATCTCTCCGCTAACAGATCCAATGCGGGGCTTCGAGCTGCATGCGCAGAACATGAACTCGATTCATAGCACGGCCGTACAGCAATTCACCACCAATGCGCAGGGTTTGCAGACCAACACTATCGCCTCCGGACAGTTTGCCGACGCGATCACCAATAGCGCGCAAGATTTCACGAATGTGGTCTACGGCTTATCGGCGATGGCGGACACCGCCAATAAATTGGATGGTATTACCGAAGAGTTTACCACCACCGTTTCACGGCTCTTAGCTGCGGGAGAGAGGGCCGCGGCCGCGTTGGAGGGCGAATCCGCCCTGACGGAGATTACCGCCGACGTTGATGTCGCGGCGGTAGCCGAAGCGGGCGCCAATCCTATCGCGGACGTCGCCGCGATTATCCTCACATTGATCGACGGTGCTCTGCTGATCGAAACCATGAAAGAGCTGGGGCAGGAGGTCCACGATAGCGTACAGAGCCTCATACGCAACCTCTGGGAGATCTACTACGCGGTCTACCCGCCTGTCCCACCTGCTCCAACGCCGATGGTCAGGCCCCCCAGCTGGGCCAGCAAACCGGTTGATCCAAACCAGTTGCGGAATCTGGTCATAAAGTATGGCTACCTGGCACAGACTCCGGCCGAGAAGATGCAGCTTGAGAATATCATGAAGGGCTTGTTGCAGAAAGGTCTGACGCCTGAGCAGATCGAAGGTATGATGACCGATCTGACTGCTACCAAATCAAGTAATCAGCAGATCCTGACCTTTCTCAATGGGCTGGTACGCGTTGACCCACTTAACCCCGATTCGCCCAGTGGCACGCAAATTTTGAATTTTTTCAATTCAACCAAAAGTCGCACAAACTATTCTTTAACTCGTTTCGTACAACAATATTCGGAGATTGCAGGAATCCCTGGCAGTGATCGGCTTCTTGAACGTTTGATAACTTCAATGCCAGCTAAAGGCGACGCCATCCAGGACGATAATTCGGCCAAAGGATATAACTATGAGTGGGATTGGGTTGTAGCCCATAAGGATAATATTGCACGCATCGAGGATGTCACAGCGAGTGCTAATGGGAAGAAAAACGAGCAGGCGGCTGATATTGTTATGAAAAGCGGCCTCTTTACTCAGGGTGCTGTGGTAGATGTAAAATCATATTCCTGGACCAAGTTTGATGCCCTGCTCAATCAGCAAAGGCCACTTACGGATAGTGAGTTATATGCCAAGATGCAGGCGACAATAAGACAGATAAAAAGAGACAATCAGATCTATAATCAGACACTCATTACGGATGCGAGTGGTAACCCTCTCGATAGCAATGGTAATCCGACCACTGACCCTAAGAAATATACGTATAAAAATAATGATCATCAGTTCCCGATCGTGTATTGCTTTGACTCTCATGGTGGCAAAGATAATGTGCCGCAAAAAGTGGTTGATATGCTATCTCAGCAGGGTGTGACCGTCATGAGTTCTCCGCCCGATAAGGTTTATCAGCCATCGCCGGCGGTGCAAGATGCTATCAATGCCCAGAAAGCCAGGCAGCAGCAAGCCGCAAATCAACAAATACAGGGACGGAATGATAAAATAGGAGCACTTGAGGGTGCTGAACGCGTTGTTAACAGGTTACGGCAGATTGTGACAGGAGGATCGGGAGTACCACAACTGCCGGGGCCAGGTGATACACCCTTGCCACTCCCTGGCGGTGAGTAGTATCTGCTTTAGGGGGCTATCAATTGGAGGCTTTATATGGAAGATTTTATCTGGCTGCGCTTTTTCTTACGCTCACTTGATGAGTTTTATGATACTGAGCACTGGCAACAATTTTTCACCTTCTTGCGCGAGAAAGGCTATACCTTAAGCTCGACAGCAACAGGATCAGAAGATCTTCTTTCTGAGATACAGGCGTTTGTACAGCAGCGTGATGGAATATTTTCCATCGATGTTTCAGGAGCGCTAGAATTCCGCATTGATATTGTTCCTGAGGAAGGATATATGTTGCTGGATGCCGAGGCAGAAAATCAATTCTCTATTGAAGAGGAGGGCTTTACAGCCTACCAGGCGTGGCTGGAACTGCTCAAAGAGGTCTATACGTTCTGGCATCCATTGATGGTGTATCAGTTTAACGAGAATCGCCATAATGTGACACGTGATAACATTGTATCCAATCAACACCTCAACTGGCTGTATGATATCGCTATCTATAGTCCACAGCTTGTTGATGCCATAGGATGTGAGCGCTTGCTGTCGGCTCCTGCCTGGCGCATTGATGAACTGGATGATGGAGCTATCATGGTGGTACCAGAGGAGCATTATTATCTGCCCCGTGAGCATCATTATCGAGACGTAGCTCAACATCTTGGATTTGTGGTGCCGCCCCTATCAAATGAATAATCTGTCAGGCGAGAAAAATGAAGGAGTAGAGGATTATGAGCCGTATGGTGATGAAGAATGGGGATATCGTCAATCTGGAGACATATGATTGGAGCACCTATCGGGGGCCTGTGCAACTGGCAGCCGTCGTGCGCGAGATTCGAGAGAAAGCCAGCCGCTGCCAGAGCGATTATCCCGGCCACAAAGTTATCTTCTGCTTTAATTCTGAGGATGGCGCGGTCCCTAATGAGGTTCAGACAGGCCTGCAGGATCTGGGCGTTGAGGTACAGACCTGGCCGTAGTAGCCAGTCGGATTTCTTTCGTTGGCTGCTAATCCCATACGCAGATTATCGTGGCAGGAGGTCATCGCACGACTATGACGGTTCCGCATACCTGGGCACTCAGCTTTGTGCGCGAGCGTGCACAACTCTATGATTATGAGCAGCTGCAACACTTTTGCCAGCAACTGGCCGAGCATGATTGCTACCTGGCGCTGGATATCGAGATCGGCTTCACCGCTTTATGGCAGAAGTATCACGCTTCCGCGCAGCCAAAGGCGCGGCGTGGTTCATCTGTCTCTAACCTGAAGGCGGGTGTGTCAGAAAACCTGCTATACGCGCTACGGACCTATTGCCAGCAGCGGCAGGAGCTTTTTACGTTCCAGCTCTATGCAATGGCTACCAGCGATCTTTTGCGCGGTATGACCTGTTTGGTCACGCTGGCGCCGACCGAGGGTTACATTCTTCTGTCGGTGGACGCGGAGCGCTTCTTTTACGGCGCTCCACCGGGACTGGCGAAGTATCGCTACTGGTCGGATCTGCTGAGGATCACCTATCAGTGCTGGCATCCACTCTACATCCACACGTTCAATCACGCGGGACCAGCAGAGGTGAATCCAACGTGGGAGCAGGTGCAGGCCTGCGAACTGCTCCTACTCAGCGAGTTTGGCATGCTGGGCCCCGAATTGGTGACTAAACTGGGCGGTGAAGAGCACTTCCTGAGCGCGCCAGCCTGGAAGATCGAGCGCCTGGACGATGGCGGCATGTTCCTGGTCCCTGAGCCGCCATCGTATGTCAAAACTTCAATCGATTGCTCGTATAGCGCGGTCGCGCGGCACCTGGGTTTCACCACAGCTGAGGCAGCGCCTGACGAAGTGTTCGTTGTGGCTGATGATAGTGGCTCAAAGCAGGAGTAAATCGCAGTAACTAGAGCGAGACGATGCGTGTGCGTGGGCGTTCGTTCTTCACAGCGATGCGGCGGATGCCCCACATATACCAGGTGGCGAAGGTGCGATAGGGACGCCAGAGCTCGCCGCGTTCCAGCGCCTCTTTTTTAGTGGGACGCTCGGCCAACTGGTAGGCGAAGCGGATGCCCTCCAGGAAGCCAAGATCGTCAACCGGCAGCACATCGGGCCTCATCAGCACGAATATCAGGCACATCTCCGCTGTCCAACGCCCGATCCCCTTGACTGCCGTTAGCCGGTTGATGATCTCCTCATCATCAAGTTCAAACAGCTTCTCTAGCTGTAGCTGGCCGCTGTTCACATGCTCGACAAGGTTAAGGATATAGCGCGCCTTCGGGGTAGAGAGCCCCAGTGTCCGCAGTTGCTCAAAATCAAAGGGCAGTAGATTCTCGGGTGTGACTTTCCCATCCGGCATGGCTGCGCGCACGCGCGCCATAATCGCGTCGGCCGCCTTCACTGAGATCTGCTGTGAGATGATCGCGTCAATCAAGGCGTTGAAGATATCCGGATCAGGATGCAGGGAGCAGGGCCCTACACGTTCGATTACATCCTTCATAATCGGGTCGATGCCGCTCAGATACGCTGTGGCCGCCGCGATAACATCTGTATATGATGAGGTTTGCATAGCTCTCTCAAATCTTTCTTCCTGTGCTGTACGTTAACCTGTGCCTGATAGTATAGGCGCGATAAGAACATTTGTCTACTCCGAGGGGATGCGTTTCGTGCCTTCGGCCCCTGACGCTACGCGCCTGAGGCGCTCACATGCATAATTATAGAAATGACAGAAATAGCGTATTGCTACTTCTGTCATGCAATGCATGACAGAAGTAGCAATACGCTATTTCTGTAATAAAAGAATATTTTAGTTACCGCGATCGATGTCGACGCGGCGGAATTGGAGGAGGGCCAGCAGGAAGAGGATGCTGGCTATCCCCAGCATGGCCAGGTTGGGTCCCCATTGCCAACCATCGAGGATGGGGGTGCCGTAGACATGGAAGATGGAGAGCGACATCAGCCAGTCAGGAGCGTTAATGACCGAACGTAAGAATTCGACCAGGTAGGCCCAGGCGAGGTAGAGGGAGATCACGGTCTGGACGGTTCCGGCGCGTAAGCGGGCCGCGCAGGCGTAGACGGTCGCCGCGATGATCAGTTCGAGCGGCAGTATTCCCAGTGTGGCGGCCACGATACGCGCGCTATCGACGCGAATATTGATCACCTGCGCACTGACCAGGGTGCTGAGCCAGATCACAAGAGACGTTACCAGTGAGACCAGCAGGACGACGATGATATGCTCACCGAGGACGCGGAGCCGGGATTGTGGCGTGCTGAAGATCAGCTCAAGGCGTCCCTTGTCAAGATCACGAGCCCACTGCAGGGCCAGCGTAAAGACGAAGATGACGACCAGCAGAGGTATAAAGCTAAAGACGGTATAGCCGATAAAGCCCGCGTTGGTTACGACATCCTGTCCGCTGAAGAGTCTGGCCAGGGCCGCGTTTTTCGAGACCAGGTCACGCATGATGCCCAGGAAACTCGGTGTTAATGAGATGATCCAGGCCACGTAGAGGACAAAGCTGATCAGCCAGGTGCTGATAGATGGTGCCAGGGCACGGGCGGTGCGCAGGCCAACTGAGCGCAGCGATCCCTCGCTCCAGGCTTTGTCCAGAGACATTGAACCATGTTGGTGCGTGTGCCCGTCGCCGATATTTAGCTGGAACTGCCGGAAGATGCTGGCGCCCAGATCGCGCCGCTCGAAGAGCCAGGCGCTGACGGCGCACATCACCATGCTAAGGATCAGCAGAAGCAGGGCCGCCAGAGGATGATTATCGTAGGTTGTGATCAGTGGTTTATTGATGCCATAGTAGTAGTTGGGCGAGAGGTACTGCATCCATTCGCTGTGCTGGACAATGCGTCCCGTGCTGTCCAGCAGGGTGAACAGTACCAGCAGACCGATGCTCCAGCTAGTCGCGACCTTGCGGCCGGGGAATAACTGGGAGAGCAGCAGGGCCAGAGATGCGTAAAAGAAGGCCAGCAGACTGACGTTTAATCCCGCCAGCAGGGCCCGACCGGTATCGAAACCGAGCCCCGCGCTGGCCAGTCCCGCGATCGCCCCCAGTCCTATCAGCAGACCGATGATCAGCAGGGCTATGACGAGGGCGCTTCCTTTTTCCAGCAGCAGGCGTAGCCGTGAGGTTGAGGTGGCCAGCAATAGCTCGATAGAGGCGCGTTCCTCCTCTCCCTGAATCAGATTGGTTCCCGCCATGATGGTCCAGATGCTGAGCATCGCTGGAAGCACCAGATCCAGTGTGCGCCAGGTGGCAAAGCCGGTTGCCGTGTTGAGGGCGATGGGATCGCCGATAAAGCGAAACGTCTGGGCCAGCTGGTTCAGGCTTCCGGCCATCTGAGAGGCGGACGAACCAAATGTGGCCAGGGTGGCCAGCAAAATGAGGGCTAAACCGATCCCCCAGCTTAAAAGCGGTATGCGATAAGCGCGGAGCGTCTTGCTCCAGACTGTGCGAAACATATGCTTATTCTCCGCAGTGGATTGTGCTATGCGTCTCCATCCCGATTAGTGATCTTTGAATATCTATGCTTAAATGGCGATCGCATCAGGCCGCGTCTCTTTTTGATAGAAGCGCAGGAAGATCTCTTCCAGTCCTGGTTCGTGGGTGGTCATCGAGATAGCCTGGTGTTGCGCGGCCGCCTGGATAACAGCTTGCTGTTCTCCCTGTACCGTAATCAATAGCGCGTGACCATGCTGCTCGCGCTGGACATTGATGACTCCTGGCAGACCATTGAACCAGGCGAGCTCTGGCTCGGCCGTGAAGTGGATCAGGATATTGCTCTGCTTGAGGTCCTTAAGCGTACTGACCTCACTAACCCGTACCAGTTCACCCTCGCGAATGATGCCTACGCGTGTACAGGTGTGTTCAACTTCGGGCAGGATATGCGACGAAAGGAAGACTGTTTGTCCCGCGGTGCTCACCTCGGTGATCATCTTATTGAACTCCTGCTGGTTGAGTGGGTCCAGACCTCCAGTAGGTTCGTCGAGAATGAGCAACTGAGGTTTGTGCATAAACGCCTGTACCAATCCGATCTTTTGTTTATTGCCGCGTGAGTAGGTATGGAAGCGTTTAGCGGGATCAAAATCCAGCCGCTCGATCAACTGTTTCACATACTGCTGATCCACGCCACCGCGTAGATGGCCCAGGTAGCTGAGAATCTGCGCCCCGGTCATGTTGGGATCAAACGAGAACTCACCCGGGAGGTAGCCCACCATGCGCTTGATCTGCGTGGCCTGCGACCAGCAGTCCAGACCACCGATCAAGGCCTGCCCCGAAGTCGGCTTGAGAAAGCCCATCAGGGTACGGATCGTCGTGGTCTTTCCAGCTCCGTTGGGACCCAGAAAGCCAAAGACCTCGCCCTCGGCGATGCTGAAGGTAACGTTGTGGATACCACGCTGCTTGCCATAGGTCTTGCTCAGGTTATTGACCTGAATCAGGTCTTTCATACCCCATCTCCTTCTGCAAAAGTGTTTCTGCTGAACTCATAAATCGATTAAAGTGACTCGTGACCTCTTGCTTTTCCTGTTCATTGGGATTGCGTAGCTCGAAGGTGCGGCGTACGGTCTCGGCCGCCATCTCGGCCCGCTCTTCCAGTGAGATCTGATATTCATCGGGCAAGAATTGATCGCTGATCAGGTAGCCCAGAGCGATCGCTTCGATCATATGTACCTGGGTTTTGAGCGGAATATCCGTGCGGACCAATCCTTGCCGCCGCATATAGGTTAGATAGGTGTTGAAGCCCGCGATCTGTTGTTCAATGTCCATCTTGCTAAGCTGAGAATGGATAAGATCCCCCAGCATATCTGTATCGCGGAGCATGATGGCCTTCATCAATGGGTTGTACAAAGCCCATAGCATGGAATGTTTGATCATGCTGTAGAGGGTTACGCCCTCGGGATCGTTCTGCATCGCTTCCTGCGCCTTACGACCTTCAACGATTTTTTCGCGCATGATCAAGGCCATAAAGAGCTCCTCCTTGGTTTTCCAGTGCAGGTAGATGGTGCCCTTGGCCACGCCAGCCTGCCGGGCGATATCATCAATCGTCGTTTTCCTATATCCCCAACGCTGTAAGAGCTCTGAAGCTGCATCCAGAATGCGATTGGCCCTTTCCTGCTGTTTGTTCTGTTCGTTCTGCTCGGCTCCGGGATTCTCTGCCACTTGTCTTCTCCTCACTATACGGTTAAATCTGCTTTGGACGTATGACTAAATAATATTATTTAGTCATACGGTTCTATTCAAGAGTATACTCATGGATTGATAAAAAATCAAGAGCTGGAAGGCGGCTATTATTTTGCATTTCGTATTTCCTCATTTGTGTCGTACAATGACCATGGTGCAATTGTGTCTGATTCCACAGGAGTAGTTTTATGAGTGAGAGTCAAAGTTCCTACAAGCATACCAACCGCCTCATTAACGAGACGAGTCCATATTTGTTGCAGCATGCCCACAACCCGGTCGACTGGTATCCCTGGGGTGAGGACGCCCTGACGAAGGCGCGACAGGAGGATAAACCGATCCTGTTGAGCGTGGGGTATTCGGCCTGCCACTGGTGCCATGTGATGGAGCGCGAGTCCTTTGAGAATGAGCAGATCGCGGCTCTGATGAATATGCATTTTGTGTCGGTGAAGGTTGATCGTGAGGAGCGCCCCGACATCGATGCCATCTATATGCAGGCGGTTCAGGCCATGACTGGCCAGGGCGGCTGGCCCATGACCATGTTTCTGATGCCCGATGGTCGTCCCTTCTACGGAGGAACCTATTTCCCTCCCCAGGATCGACGCTATGGACAGCAGGTGATGCCCGGTTTTCCGCGTGTCCTGATGAGTATCGCCGATGCGTTTGCGCATCAACGGGCGGAGCTTGAGGAGCAGGCGACGCAGGTGGCGGAGCACCTCAATCGCCGGGGAAGCGCATTGATGCAGAGAGAAATGGGTACCGGCGCTCCTATGCTGGATAATCTGTTGCGCGCCGAGCAGCAGTTGATTGAGGATTTTGACGCTCGCTACGGTGGCTTTGGGGGCGCTCCCAAATTTCCCAATACGATGGCGCTTGAATTTCTGTTGCGCATGCATCTGCACCGCCAGGCTGGTCAGGTAGGGGCCGCGCAATCCCCCAATCAGCTGGAGGCGTTAACGGTGGTTGAGTCATCGTTGCAGCACATGGCGTCCGGTGGTATCTATGATCAGTTGGGAGGTGGCTTCCATCGCTACTCTGTGGATGCGAAGTGGCTGGTGCCGCATTTTGAGAAGATGTTATATGACAATGCCCTGCTCAGCCAGCTATACCTGCATGCCTACCTGGTGACTGGCAATGAGCTCTATCGACGCGTGGTGGAGGAGACGCTGGACTACGTGGTACGCGAAATGACCTCACCTGAGGGGGGCTTCTATTCGACGCAGGACGCTGATAGCGAGGGCGAAGAGGGAAAGTTCTTCCTGTGGTCTCAGGAAGAGATTGAGCGTGCCCTGCCACCGGAGGACGCGGCCCTGTTTATGGCCTATTATGGGGTATCCCGCCACGGCAATTTTGAGGGTAAAAACATCCTCAATCGCGTGCAGGAGGAGCAGACGGCGGCGCAGCAGGCTGGGATCGATGTCGCGACCCTGCGCTCCTCGCTGGCACGTAGCCGCGACACGCTGTTTGGCCTGCGTGAACAGCGCGTCAAGCCGGCGCGCGATGAAAAGGTACTCACCTCCTGGAACGGCTTGATGCTGCGCAGCTTCGCTGAGGCGGCCCGCCACCTGAAGCGATCCGATTATCTCCAGGTGGCCGAGAAAAACGCCTCATTCCTCCTGGATACCCTGCGCCAGCATGGCAGGCTGCTACGGACTTTCAAGGATGGCCGGGCCAGGTTGCAGGGCTATCTTGAAGACTATGCCTTCCTTGCCGATGGTCTGCTGGCCCTGTACGAGGCTAGCTTCGAGACGCGCTGGTTTAGAGAGGCCCGCGCTCTGATGGACCAGGCTATCCAGCTGTTCGCCGACGAGCAGGGTGGCTTCTTCGATACCGGTACAGACCACGAGGCCCTGATCAGCCGCCCCAGGGATATTATGGATAATGCTACCCCGGCCGGCAATAGCGTAGCGACAGATGTGCTGCTGCGCCTGGCGGCCTTTACGGGTGAGGACGGCTACCGGCAACGCGCCGATCGCTATCTGGGAACGCTGGCGGATATTATGGTGCAGCACCCCCAGGCTTTTGGACAGGTATTGTGCGCGTTAGATTTCGCCCTCTCTCCGGTGAAGGAACTGGTCGTGATCGGGGAAAGTCAGTCCACCGAGACGCAGGCGTTGCTAGATTGCATTAATGCACGCTATCTACCACAGAGTGTGCTGGCTTGCACCGTGCCAGAGGACCAGCAAGCCAGCGCGGCCATCCCGCTTCTGGCCGACCGGCCCCTGAAAGAGCAACATGCCGCGGCATATGTCTGCCAGAACTTTGCCTGCCAGGCACCCGTCACAACGCCCGAAGAGCTGGTGGCATTGTTATAAGCGTACCCTGGACCCCTTATTAAGAATGTGCCTTGCGCTCCTGATTATCACCTGCGAGCTGCATGAGGTTTTGCTCCTGCGGTGCTCACGTGTCCGTTTTAGGTTGGTGCATCGGGTGTGCAGATGCACACCCGATGCACCAACCTAAAAAAACGGTGCGGCCGCGTAGCGGACGCCCGTGTGGGGGCACTCACGTATCCCAATATGATGAGAATAGATCCATTCTAACACTTCACGACGGCATCCCTAGTCATTAATATAGTGCACCTCGCCCTGGATCTCGCGGCGGCAGAGTAGTCCTTTGCTGGCCAGCTGTTCCAGGGCTCTTTCCGCCGCCTGGATCTCCTGACCGCCGACAGTTTTCTTCTGGGGTGGGGGAAACTGGGTGACAACCTCTTTCGCCGTTAGAACGGTCAGGACGCTGCTTTGTTCATTGAGATAATTCTTGATGGTTTGCTCATACCAGGGGACGAGTTCCTGCGCTTTGAGCGGAGGGGCTGGCAGAACCACCATGACGGGACAGCTGGCCAGCTGCAGCACGCGGCGCGAAGTACTGCCCAGTAGCATGCGGCGCAGGCGATCGCGCCAGCTATCACCCCGGCTTCCCACCACAATCAGGTTGACGTGCCGCTCTCGCGCCACACGCACGATCTCTTCGGCCGGAGAGCCGATGCTGGTCATCATCTCGATGTGCTTCAGGTCAAATCCCAGCTGATCCAGGGTGGCGCGAGCCTTCTTGAGCACCTCTTCAGCATGCTTTTTTTGCTCATTGGTAGGTGGAATAAAGGCATACTGTTCCGTGAAATGGCCTGGATATTCAGTAATGATGTGGGTACTCTGGATCGCATGGAGAAGAAAAATATCAAAGGCGGTACCCGGCTCAAATAGATCTCCTACTGCGCGGATTGCCGACTGCGTAGTAGTGGAGAAGTTGGTATCGATCCCGAGCAAAATACGCTTATTCATAGGAACGCCACCGCCTTTTTGTGTGACGGTTCACTTTTTTACTGTTGAGTACGACATTGTGGGAATAGCGCTTTAACTGTACTCTTATGTATGTATTCATTATACCTTCTTTGAAAAAAAGGGGCAAGAAATGGGACAAATGACATACTCTCTGCACCATTCACGCTATTTATACTGATTGGTGAGCACCGCTTCTGACACAAAGCATAGATTTTACTTGTAGAAAAGATTTAACAAGGCTACATATATAAAAGCAGGATTTCATATATAGCAGATAAGTCGGGTAGGGTATTTGATAAAGCACAGAAAATTGCGTCTACTAAGATAGCGGAAGAAGAAACGTTGTATCGTGTTTCAGCTAAAACTGAAGGGGAATAGATTAAAGCAATGAACATTGAGATAGAAAAGCCACTTGGCGAGATGACTCTGACGGCCCTGACAGAATGCTGTATACGTGAGATGAGTAGATATCGCCGGAAAGAACCCTGCGACGATAGTTATTGCCTGGAAATTTTTCGACGCGCGGTTCAACTGCGGGATAACGATGCATGGATTGTATTGCAGCGGCAATTCAGTGATAATGTGCGCCTATGGCTGGGTGGCCATTCTCATCGCGAACTGGCACTGCGCTATGAAGCGGAACAGACCTATATCGATGATGCTTTCCGGCGCTTCTGGCAGGCGGTCAGTGATCAATCTCTGAGCTTTTCGACGGTTGCCAGCGCGCTCAGCTACTTACGGCTCTGCCTGCACTGCGCGATCATGGATACGTTACGCGCCTTCGCGCGCGCCAATGTAGAGCGCATGCCCGACTATGGACACCCTGATGAGCCACAGGTCGAGGATCGCTATCACGAAAATGAGCTCTGGGAAACGATTAAAAGCATTTTACCAGGCGAACGCGAGCAGCGCGTTGCCTATTTACATTTTCACTGTAACCTTAAACCACGCGAAATCATCCGTTATTGCCCCGGTGAGTTTCAATGTGAGGAAGAGATTTATCGCCTCAAGCGCAACATTATGGAGCGCATTCTGCGCAACGCGGACAAGATTCGATGGAAACTGGATGGGAACATGCCTGCCTGAGCGCAGGCATGTGTTGAGCAGGTTTTAAAATGATCGCATAAAAAAAGTGCTCCCTAGCGTTTTATACATTGAAAGAACAAATTGCTGCAAAAAATCTCATATCATTAAAAAACTTTATATGAAGGACCGGGAATAATGGATTGTCTGTGCCTGGTTGCACCGAAAGACGAGGATTTGTTACGCTATGCGCTTGATGGGGAGGCTTTGTCGCCGACTGCGATGGAACACCTGGCGGATTGCTCTGTTTGCCAGCAGCGCCTGAACAGGTATATAACTGCTAACGATGTTTTGCTAACCCATCTCTACCGCTGTCAGTGCCCCAGTATGACGACCTTAAGCTATTATTGTATCGGAGTGTTATCTGCGCATGAGCAGGAGAAGATCAGCACACATCTAGAGGTTTGTCCTCTGTGCGCGGACAACGTGGCCGAAACATACCGCTTTTTGAATACCCCTGTCCCATTTGCTAATCCTCTTTTTTCCTTGCCCGTGCAACTGGAAAATGCTATCGAGCCAATTAGCTGCAGTTCCCATGTCGCGCTGAAGAAGCCGATAGCTCATGTACATGTCTGGCCCTATCTCCATCAAACGGATACTGTGACTCTTTCACTGCGGGCGCAGCCAGGCTCTCATAATAAGATCATGCTTACTGGTTTGCTATCATGCAGGAACAGTGAAGAGGATGGCTCTATATTTACCGGTACAAGGGTTGAATTATACAAAGCAGTGCCGTCAGTGGGTATAGAAGAGAGCATGGGCGAACACATCGTTTACGCCGGGCAGGTATCAACGTATCCGGACCAACCGCTATTGTCTACCCGGGTCGATGACCAGGGAAGCATGCTATTTGGGGCAGTGCCATGTGGGGAATATCTTATGATCGTTTATTTGCCCGAGACTGCGCTGGTTATCGAAAAACTGCATATCGAAGTTAGCTTTTAGTTGTTATGGGTGTAAAAAAGGCGCGATTGCGCCTTTTTTACACCCATAACAACTAATGTTTCCAGCACGGCAGGTGCTGAGTGCGTTTATTGGGCCAGGTCGAATTCGATCAGGTTCTGGCATGACTGCATCAGCTCCCGGGCCACAGTAAGGTGGGCGGGATGCGCCAGGTACCCCTTCAAATGCTCCATGCTTTCCAGGTGCATGACCATGCCATAGCTATAGCCCTGAGTATGCTGGCCCAGGTTTTTCCCAACCTGTACGTCTTGAATGCCAGGAATGAGCTGCTTGAGTGCTGTTATCTGCTCAAACAGCGTTTGTAGCTGCTCATTTGATGTCTCTGCTTTTGGTTGAACCAGGACGACATGGGTGATCATCGCTTATTCCTCCATCTCCATAATATCTGGACTCTATAAGCCCTCTCTTATTACGTTTGATGGAGGCGGCTGATGGACAACTGGTTATCTACCCTCGCGATTCGTCACTGGCGACTGTCTCCAGAAAGGAATTGCAGGATGGCGACAAAGATGGCGGCCCCGATGAAGGAAATGAAGATGCTGCCGCAGAAATGGAACGTGCCCAGGTCCAGCGCGCTCGCCAGGATGCTGCCAATGACGGAGCCAACCAGGCCCACGATGATGTTGCCGATGCACCCGTAGCCACGGCCGCGCACGACCGTGCCGGCCAGTGCGCCAGCAATCAATCCTACTAATATCCAGGCAATCAGGTTGCCGGGCTGCAATATCTCGGTGACATGTATCGGATGAAGTGCAATGTTCATGCTGATTTCTCCTTCGGCCTTTCTTCAGAGCCGGTTGCACAGAAACGTATCTATGAATGCTTCACGATGATTGTTGTGCTCTAAAAACATCCAGGTCGCAGCGACCAGAGGCGGATGCGCATCTCCAATACTGTAGAGTATACGTAGAAGGAGAGCAGGAGTTACAGAAAATGGATGTAGCGTTGTGGTGCCATGCATGGCACCACAACGCTACATCCCATAAACGCCCGTAGGTGCCGGGCTTGCCCCGGCTTGGGCTTGCTCCGGCTTAACACTTGCTTATTCGGTTCGCAAAGCGTTAATAGGATCCATTCGGGCGGCGCGCTGCGCGGGATAGAAGCCGAAGACGATACCCACCACCGCTGCGAAGGCAAAGGAGAGCATGATGGCCAGGGGATCGATAACCAGTGGTTGCCCGGTCAGCTGTGAAGCGACGACGGCTCCCAGTACACCGAGCAAGATGCCCACGATACCCCCCAGGGCGCTGAGTATCAGGGCCTCAATGAGAAACTGGGCCATAACGTCGCTGGGATACGCTCCCAGGGCGATACGAATACCGATCTCACGCGTGCGTTCGGTCACCGAGACCAGCATGATGTTCATGATGCCGATGCCGCCGACCAGCAGTGAGATCGCGGCCACACTGATCAGCAGGATGGTCAGGGCTTGCGCGGCCGTCTGCACGGTTTGCAGTAGCTGCCCCTGATTCTGGATCGTGAATTCGCTGGCATCGTGTCGCCCCTGCAAAAACTGCTGTACGTTGTTCTGCACGTCCGTGACGTTTTGACCTTGACTGACCAGCGCGGTAATCGCCAGGGGACGCTGGCTGCCGCCAAGGCGATTGATGGCTGTACTGAACGGAACGTAGATGACGTCGTCAGCATTGGTGGCGCCGTTGGCCCCCTTGGTGGCTAGAACGCCCACTACAGTGAAGGTCGAGGATCCGATGCGCACCTGTCGGCCCAACGGATCGATACCCTGAGGGGTAAACAGGTTATCCACTACCGTCTGCCCCAGTACGGCTACGGAGGCGTTGCTCTGCTCATCCGCGCTGGTAAAGAAGCTGCCCTCCTGCATCTGCCAGCTTCCAAGCTGCTGGTAATTGGGATAGACACCTTGCACGCTGGTAGACCAGTTCTGATTCTGGTAGATGACCTGTCCATTGGCGTTGACAACAGGGCTGACGGCGGCCAGCCCGGCTACCTGGCTGGCCAGCTGATCGGCATCGCTCTGCGTTAGTACCTGCTGGGTACCCGCGCCCTGGCGCACACCACCTGTGGCGGCCGAACCTCCACGAATAATCAACTGGTTAGGATTGAGGGTCGAGAGACGCCCGTTGATGGTGGCGGCGTTGCCCTCGCTGGTCGCGACCATCATGATGACGGCGGCCACGCCGATAATGATGCCCAGCGATGTCAGCAGTGAGCGCAGCTTATTGGCGCGCAGGGCTTCCAGTGCGCTGCTGATACTCTGCACCAGCGCGTAGCTGCTTCTTCCGCGCCGCCGCTGCGACTGCTGGATGGGAGGCATGAGCGGTGCCCTGGCTGATGACCTGGGTGGGCTCTCTGGCTGGCTCTGTTGTTTTGATATGCTCATGGTTACACCTGCTCTGTCGATGTATGCGTGGAAAGCTGCTCCCTGGCATTCAGCGGTCGTGGATTGACCATGTCATCGACCACGCGTCCATCGCGAAACGTTACTTTGCGCTGGCAGTAGTCTGAGATCTCCTGCTCATGGGTGACCAGCACAATTGTCATGCCGCGCGCATTCAATTCCTGCATGATGCGCATGATCTCCAGGCTGGTATGCGAATCCAGGTTGCCCGTTGGTTCGTCAGCCAGGATCAGCGAGGGCGAGGTCACCAGCGAGCGGGCGATCGCCACGCGCTGCTGCTGACCTCCCGATAGCTCCATGGGACGATGGTTGGCCCGCGAGGTGAGTCCGACCAGTGAGAGGGCGAGCCGGGCACGTGCCTCTCGCTCTCCTTTGGAGATACCCGCGTATACCAGCGGGAGCTCTACGTTGGCCTGGGCCGACATCCAGCGCAGCAGGTTGAAGCTCTGGAAGATAAAGCCGATCTTCTGATTGCGTACGTCCGCGAGCTCTGTGTTACTCATCTGCCCCACCGATACGCCATCCAGCCTGTACTCACCCTTTGTTGGTCGGTCCAAACAGCCCAGGATATTCATAAAAGTGGATTTGCCGGAGCCAGATGGGCCCATGATGGCGACAAACTCACCATGCTTGATCTCCAGGTTGATTCCGCGCAGGGCCGGCACCACGGTGCGTCCCATGGCATAGTATTTGTATAGAGCGTTGATCTGGATGCGCGTGGCGACTTTCTGCTGCTGCTCCTGTAATTCAGCCTCTATCATTGACCGCGACCTCCACCATTGCCACCACCGCCACCATTGCGGAAACCACCACCACCGAAGCCGCCACCGCCGCCACCGAAGCCGCCGTTACGCTGTTGCCCGGTCGTTGTATTCTGGGTTGCGTTGCCTCCAGTAGCATTGGTCACTACCTGGTCCCCTTCATTCAAGCCCGAGATTATCTGGGTGTATTGCCCGTCGCTTAAGCCAGTGGTGACCATGACGGGGGTTAGCACACCGTTTTGCAACTCAAGTACGATGCCCCGCTTACCCGTGGTGCTTGAAGATGAGCCAGTGGTGCCCTGTTGATTCGCGTCGGTATTACCCTGCTGACCTGCTGCGCCGTTGCGCAGATTGCGCAGGGCCGCCCGATTGAGATAGCCATTCTGCAGGGCCGTGGTCGAGAAGGTGAGCGCCGCGGATGGGACTCGCAGCACGTTGTTTTGCTGCTGGGTGGTGATGTTGGTAGTCGCGGTCATCAATGGCAGCAGGTGGATGTTGTTCAGCGAACTCATGGTAACGTTCAGCGTAACCGGATAGGTCACGACGCCCGAGCTCGATTGCCCGATGATATTGATGGAGGCGACGGTCGCCTGGAAGGTGTTATTGGGATAGGCGGCGACGGTAAACTGTGCCGGCTGACCCACTTTAACGTTGCCGATATCCGATTCGTTGACCTGGGCCACTATCTGGAGTGAACTGGTATCCGTCAGCACGATGAATGCGTTGGAGCCGCTGGCATTGCCGGAACCATTGCTGTTGCTGTTGCCGCTACCAACGGAGGTACCAACATAGCCGTTGATGGCCGCGACCGTTGCATTGGCCGGCGCGGTCAGCGTGGTCTGAGACGAGCTGTTCTGCTGTGAATTGGTCGGAGTAATGGTGGCCAGTGTCTGACCGGCTTTCACCTGGTCTCCCACCTTCACATTGATCTGATTGACCTGTCCGCTGGTCGTGAAATTCAAATTATACGTTGCTTTCGCCTGCACTGGACCGGTGGCGGAGATCTGCTGGACGATGTTGCCCGTGGTCACATACGCCTGCGTATAGCTGATGCTGGCCCGCCGGGTACTGCGCCAGTATAGCCAGCCTCCCGCCGCCAGGATGATGACCAGTAAAATAATCAAGATCGTCAGCAACGTCCTGGGCCGTTTGCGTTTCTGCTGCTGCTGTTGAAACTCTTCAAATGAGAAGGTTTCCTCTTCTTCAGGTTGTTCATCGAAAAGAGGTTGCGACTGTGTCTCTACATTTTCAGCCATGTTTATTCCTACCTACTCTGATCAAAGCATAGAAATTTTATATATGAGGATATGAGGATTTTCTGTAACCAGTTTAGCAGGCAGAACTCAAGAAAAATCATTACATTTGTAAAGAAAAATGTAAAAAAACTTTCAAACAGTCTTTTGTATGGTAGTGCGGCGGGTCAGCCGCACTACCATACAAAAGACTGTTTGAGCTTGCGCACCTTTGGTGCTCACGAGTCCGTTTTATGGTGGTGCCTGGGGTGCGCATCCGCGCACCCCAGGCACCACCATAAAAAACCAATGCGGCCGCGTAGCGGACGCGCGTGCGGGGGCGCGCACGGCCCACCAACGTGACGAAAGTCAGACACCCCCTGGGACTGTCCTTTTGTTCATTGTGGGTGAGCACGGAGTGTGATAGGCTTAGGTCGTAGATCTGTGATTGTCAATTAGGAGTTGTCATGTCCTCGGTTTCCGATCCCTCGCCGCAGTCCTCTGCCAATGAGCAGGTACAGCCTATGCTCAAAGGCATGAAAGAATTCTGGCACCTGCCGCGTAACGTCTATCTCTTGCTGTTCTTTACGCTGGGCAAAGGCTTTCAACTGAGCATCGCTGCTCTTACTTTGAACTACTATGTTCATAGTATAGGTTATCTGCCCGACTTTATTGGTATCTTTAGTGCGATGTCGGCGATTGGAGCCATGATCGGGGCGGTGCCGGTGGGCTTGCTGGCGGATCGCTGGGGGCGCAAACCTGTCTTGCTGCTGACCGCTATTTTATCTCCGCTGTCGCTGGCCGCGCTAGCCCTGGTTACATCCGCTCCCTGGTTGATCATCATTAATCTTTTGCAGGGCCTCGTTTCGACCGCCTACTGGGTGACGAATCTACCCCTGTTGACCGAGAGCACGACCGAGAAACAGCGCGTGGGGGTGCTGGCCCTCAATAGCTTCTTGCTGCTGGGCGTTGGCTCCCTGGGCAATCTGCTCGGTGGCTTTATCCCAGAGTTTGTGGGTGGACTCCTGCACGTGTCGGCGGCCAGTACCGTGGCTCTGCGCTATGGTCTATTCGCGGCCGCCTCCTTTACCTTTATCTTTGGGTTGCCGCTCTGGCTGTTGCGCGAGCCTCGCAACACTCGTGTTCCCGAGCCAGATGAGGTGTTAGAGGCGCAGGGCGTCGCTCCGGCACCATCCCGCAAGAGTCGGCCCGTGGGACTCTTCCTCAAGCTATTGATTCCAGACCTGATATTTACCATGGGTGAGGGCGCTGTGGTGGCCCTGATCCAGGTCTACTTCGTGTTGCGCTTCAATCTGCTCCCCGGGCCCCTGGGCGTTATCTTTACCATCTCGGGCCTGGCGGGTGGCATCTTCTCCCTGACGGCGCCCCTGTTTGTCAGGCGCTGGAGCAAGTTGCGCCTCGTCACCACCGTACAGTATCTGAGCGCACCACTGATGGTCTTGATCGGCTTCGCTCCCACGCTTCCACTGGCCATCACAGGTGAATACGCGCGCTCGTTTATGCGCACGCTAATCGAGCCAGTCTACGCCGCCTTCGCCATGGAACAGGTCTCCAATCGCCAGCGCGCGACCCTGGCGGGCCTCTACTCGGTTACCTGGAGCATCGGCTTCAGCGTCGGACCCGCCGTCGCCGGCTGGCTGCAGACCAGCATTAGCCTATCCGCCTCCTTCGTCTACGGCGCCTTCTGCCTCTTGCTGGCCCCCACATTCCTGCTCCTCTTCTTCGGTCGCAAAGATACGGCCCCTCATGGGGTTGAGATGTGAGATAATAGTGGGTGATAGAGGTGCGGGCTGTTCTAAGCGCGGGTTCCATTGTCCCCACAGGGAAAGATAGAGAGGACTTGTATGCCGGCTGCTACACGTTTGCTGTTTGTGCGCCATGGCGAGACTGTGGCCAATCGTGAATTTCGCTATATCGGTGCGCGGGACGATGCGCTGTCTGAGCATGGCGCGACGCAGGCGTTGCAGCTGGCGCAGACCCTGGCCACCGTGCCGATAGATGCTGTCTATAGTAGTCCGTTGCAGCGAGCCTACCAGACGGCCACGCCGATCGCCGAACAACATAAACTTTCCGTCCAGGTGGTCGATGAGTTGTGTGAAGGGAACTTTGGCACCTGGGAAGGTTTGAGCCGGGCGGAAGTGCTGGCGCGCAGCCCTGAAGATGAGCGGCAGCTACTGGAGTGGGAGCGCGATCCCTCACTGCCCCCGCCGCAGGGAGAGAGCTTCTCCATGGTACAGGAGCGCGTGACGGCCGCGGTGGCCCAATTGGTGCTGCACCATCCCGGTCAGACCCTGGTGCTGGTCTCGCATGTGGGCCCTATCAAGGCATTTCTGTGCCAGGCACTGGATGCACCATTAACCTCACTGTTCCGCATTTTTCTCGATCCAGCTACCATCAGTGTCATCGACTGGAAGAGCGCACCCATTGTTCGCCTGGTAAACAGCCATGCCCATCCTGGCTGGGAAAAGGCCCGCTGGTTACAATTTACTACCCTGTAAGCCTTATGATACGTATTGATATTACATGACGCATAGAGCTATCATGAGGGATACCTGTATATTCACGCCGGATAATATGAATATTTGGTCCTATTTGTGGAGCAGGTTACTGTTTTTGTTAGCTATTCAATGTATAATCATAAATTAGTGCTAGTAGTGTGCGTGGAGGCTTTTGTCGTATAGAGGAGTATTCGATGCGTTCGAGTCTTATAGATAGCCAGCGGGCCTCTGGTGAAATTGAAACGAAACAGCAAGCAATATATAATCAGGTTTCTCACCATTCATCTTTGCAGCCTCCAGTTTCACATCGAGCGACCAATGCAGCTGCAGCTCCTGGAAACAATATTGCACGTTTTCTGGTTCCGCAGGAGGGCTGGTTGGCGTTCCTCTTACTTGCTATCGCCCTTTACAGTGTCGTGGCGGTGATCGTCAATGCTGATTGGGTGCATTATAGTTCTTACCTGTATATCTGCCCTATCATTGGCCTGTTTGTCGGGTTGGTGGTGGCCAAACTTCCATATATTCCCCAGGCGCTATTACACCTGCTGGCCTGTCTGCTCGGACACGTGCTGGCTGTATGGATTACCAGTGTTTATGCGTTTCATGTGCCGACGCGAGTTGTGCTAGATGGGCTTCAGGCGGCTTTTAGCGGCCACATGGCCACCGAGTCCAGCGCGATGAGTGAGATGATCTTCTTCTTTTATCTGGCCTTCCTCTGTTTCTTTCTGGGATATTTCGGGAGCTGGCTGGTCTATCGTGCCCGCCTGCCCTGGTTGGTGGCGCTGGTCTATTGCTCTATTATGCTGGTCAACTTAAATTATGTGAAGAGCGACTATAACTATCTGTTGTTAGTGATGTTGGCGCCGTTGATCCTGTTGATCGCCCGTGTTCAACTGGCTGGTCGCCTGGCGCAGTGGACCAACGAGGGTCTTTATACGGATCGTGCCTGGTTGAGCAAGATGACCAGGCGCTGTATGCAGGCCAGCTGCTTGATCTTACTGTTGACCTTGTCTCTGAGCTGGCTGTTACCGGTACAGGATCAGCCTGAGAGCGGCAAAGTGCTCTGGGATCGGATTAACCAGGTCTGGAACAACGCTATGAGCGGTAATCTGTCCCTGGACACCCTGCGTTCAATTGCCTCGGCATCGAATACCACCAACTATTTTGGTAATCAGCTGGCGATCTCCAATAGTGTCCATTTACCCGATGGTGAAGTGATGGTTTATTCCAGCACCGATAAAAAATCACATTATCTGGAAAGCTCTACTTTTAGTACGTTTACCAATAATACCTGGACAATTTCTCCGCGGGAGAGCGCGTCACAGGAGTTCGCGGCTAATATGCGCCTGCCGCTGGATAGCGGGCATCCTATTGGTGATCTGGTGAAGACAAAGGTTACCCTGACGCAGACCATCAGTGGTTCAAAAAATTATCTTTTTGGACCCGCGCAGCCTATGACGTTCAGCGTTCCAACCCAGATCTACTCCAATGGTGGCAATGATGGAATTACAGCCAGCGCCTGGACACAACTGGAGCCGCTGACGCAGAATGAAAGTTATAGTGTTGTCTCGTCCCTCCCCTACCAGGGATCTGTAAACGATGTCCCGCTACCAGATGATAATCCTGACCTCTGGCATGCGGATACTTATTATTACGGACTGAGCCTCTCCTATCTGCAAAGGCCGCAGGATCTTTCTCCTCGTGTCGAGCAGACTGAAGCTCAGTGGACTGCTGGCGCGACCAATGCCTATGATGCCATGAAACGCATCGAGTCTCATCTCAGCGATCCGCGTGCGTTTACCTATTCAATCAATAACGCGCCTATTCCGGCGCATAAAGACGTGGTGGATTGGTTGCTGGAGACACATTCTGGCTACTGCACTTATTATGCCAGCGCGATGGTTGTTATGGGCCGTATGCTGCACATTCCTACTCGCCTGGTGACAGGGTTTAGCGCCGGGAAGTATGATTCCGCACGCGGCGTCTGGTCTGTTTCTGGTAGCGATGCCCATAGCTGGGTGCAGGCCTATTTTCCCAACTATGGCTGGTTGGATTTTGAGCCGACGCCCGGCTACTCGGCGCAGCCCCAGCAGGCAATCAACCAGGCTCCGACCCCTGTTGCGACGCAGCCCGCGCTCAAGCCGACGCCAACTATAAAATCTATACCAACCCATACGCCACAGAAGCAGCAAGCCGATCCTGCGCATCCACAGGCCACGCAGTCAGCGGACACGGATTCGTCATGGATGTTATGGGGGGCTCTGGGATTACTGGTGTGCGCGATCGCCTTCTTTGTGATTGCCTTCTTTGTCAGGCGCCGCCGTTTGCTGGAGTCCAGCCGCCCGGTTGTCTCAAATCTATTCTGGCGCGCCTGTCGTGTAGCTAGCTGGGCCGGTCTGGGGCCCAGGTCGTGGCAGACCCCTTACGAGTATACTGAGATGTTGAGCCGTCATCTGCCGCAAAAAGAATCCTCGCTCTGGCAACTGACGGACCTCTTTGTTCGTGAGCGCTGGGGGGCCAGTCCTCACGCGCCGGGCGAACAGGAAGCGATCTCACTGGAACGGTCCTGGCCCACGTTGCGCGCGCGTCTACTGCGCCTGCTGTTCTTGCGCAAAGGCAGCAAATAGCGCTGCATCGTGCATGACCATGCATGGATGTATCAATGCTCGTTACTCTCCCTATGGCCTCTCGTTTTCTAGTTATGAATGGATAGTCGTTGGGTCGTTGGGGAGAGTAAGTGAGCGATGTTTGGTGAGCCAATTGTGGAATGTGTCTATGGGTGGGGGCAGGTACTACAGCTTTATCCTGATCATCTGGATATCCAGGGAACCTCATACTCATTGTATGACTTGATTAACTTCAAGCCTGTTTATCGCCGCATTATGGGCGTCCCTTCAATGCGCCTGGAACTACAATTCATCTCTGATAGTGTAGTAATTCGCGGCATTGCTGATATATCCCTGGCTTTAAAAGTAATTGCGTATCTGCATACATGGAGTGCGGCACATCTACGCTATTCCGTGGAAGAGGTTCATGTTACCCCTGAACTTCCAGCGCCCGCCTCCACGGCGATTGTGTCCGCACCACAGCCACTGGTGCTTTCAGAAGGCGAGCGGGAGCACTTCTGGGAATACGATGCCCATGATCATCCAACCATCGCGGTTGGACCCCTTGAGGCCGTAGTGGATGGGGAGGCCGAGACGATTACGTCTTCTTCTGGTACGACCTCCTCAATGTTGCCAATAACGCTGGATGCCGTTACCTCGTGGCCCTGGACCGATGAACGTCATCGGCAGTACCTGCAGCACCAGCAGCGTCTCCAGCGCGAGCGCGAGGTACGCTTTTATGGCTTTGATGTGGAGGCACTGGCCAGAAGCTTACAGTCCAATCCGTTACCTCAGGTTTCGGTACCTGTGCTATTGCTGGATGGTGAATGTGCCCACTATTGCGTTGAGGCCAGGCTGTGTGACGATCCACCTGGTGAGGGGAAACGGGCCAGGGCAAAGATCAAAGACCAGGGCAGGCTCATCTTAACCAATCTCCGTCTGATCTATCTGGGTCAGCAACGTCATATTACGCTGGGCTACGAGCATATGCTCCAATACTCGCATGTGCCGGGCGCGGTAATGATCTCAACCACCTACTGGCGTCGGCAACAATTTTTTGTTATGCGCCGCCCGTTGGAGTGCGTGATGTACCTGGATCATATCTGGCAGCATTTTCAGGATAAGATCCTGCCCGCCGCCAGTCAGCATATGATGCCAGCCGATACGCAATCCTTGCGGGTGCAGCAGGCGTTTAGAACAAAAGAGACCATGCACCTACCGAGCCTGCCTGTATGTAGCGAATATGGTCGCCTGGAACGCTGAGCTTGCTTTATTCCAGAAATCACCTGGAGGCGCCGCATGTCGACGCTCTGCTTGCTCACGTTGTTCCGCATGTGTTTCTGAATTTTTTACGTAGTTAATGTGTAAGGAAAGGGAAAACTTCGTATGTTTATAGATACGCTGATGGCTTTATGGAATATCATATGTCGGGGAAGGATCAGAAAAATGCTGGTTACCTCTTTTGGAGTAGGCATTGGCCTGATCTGTTTACTGGCATTTATTGTTATACCAGCGTTTTCGCGGTCATCGGATCTGCTCTCGAATATGGCATCCTCATCTGACGCGGATCAGAACGCGAATGACGTCGTTCTCACGCAAAATCACAGCAGGTACGAGGTGACGCCGCCAGAAGTGCCACCCCCATCTCCGACCTTGCTGCCAACACAGGGTGCCGCACCTACCAATAATCAGCCTGGCTCTGGACCAACTCAATCTATGTTGTCTGTTCCACCCCCTCCGCCTTTCCCACCGGCCTTTAGTAATCCTTCGCAGAGGCCCGGGCGCCATATCATCATTACCATCCATCGCGTGCCCGCGCAGAATGAGAATATCATTCCGCCAACGCCACCAGCTGATCTGACGCCGCCACCTGCGCCACCGCTGATGCCGCCCCCCTCGATGTTACCCCCCGTGACACCGACCGCTACAGCGGCGACCGCGGCAACCGCGACCGCGGCAACCGCGACCGTGACGGCAACTGTGACCGCCCTGCCTACCCCCCAGGTAACGGCTACGACCGTCCCTCTAACACCCACGGCGACCGCTACCAGCGTCCCGACCACGCCAGGCACCGAGCCATCCACAACCGTGGCCCCCGCCAGCCGCAGTTCCATCTCAGCATTCTGGCAACACGAATAAGCAATTGATGGTGTGGCCGTCTTGCCATCAGTCGAACATGAATGTATCCAGCAGCGGCAAGCTTGCCATCAGTCGAACATGAATGTATCCAGCAGCGGCAAGCTTGCCACCAGTCGAACATGAATGTATCCAGCAGCGGCAAGCTTGCCATCAGTCGAACATGAATGTGTTCAACAGCGGCAAGCTTGCCATCAGTCGAATATGAATGTATCCAGCAGCGGCAAGCTTGCCATCAGTTAAATAAATAAGAACATGTCCGGTTGCGCTGTGCGCAACCGGACATGTTCTTATTTATTTAACCAACGCGTTCGCGTAGCGAACGCGCGAAAGGGGGCGCGAAAGCCCCTCACCCAAAATCAAAAAAGGAATTTCCAAGTTTGAAGAAAGAAAGGAAAAAAAGTGGGGTTCAGGTTGCAGGGGCGGAGGAGGTGGGATTCGAACCCACGAAGGCTATTCACCTTACACGATTTCCAGTCGTGCTCACTAGACCACTATGAGACTCCTCCAGGAAAGCGGAGAGAGAGGGATTCGAACCCTCGAGGGCTATTAACCCTACCGCTTTTCGAGAGCGGCACATTCGACCACTCTGACATCTCTCCGCGGACTACTATAACACATCTCTGTGGATGTGGCAAGCATTAAATCACCCTTTTTTTGGGCTTTCTGGCCCCCTCCCTTAAAATTCGATCTACCCTCTCTTTGGGAATGAATATGTACTATAATAATCAGATATGCTCAGTCCATCTTTGTAAGGAGGCAACAGGTATGGTTACAGCAGAGCAGCAGCGGCAGTTTGATGAACAGGGCTTCTTTCTTTTGCCCGATTTCTTCCTGACCGACGAGATTGATGCGCTGCGCGGGCGCATCGACCATTTCGCGGAGGCCCATGAGCGGCAGTTGCAGGAAAGCGGCAGACAGGGGATCAGCCGCCCCAAAGAGATCTCGTTTACAGCTCACCTGGCGGCCCAGGACCCCGAGATCATGAGGTTTGTGGCGCAGAAAAAGTTCGTGGACATCACCTCTGACCTGCTCCACGATGATATCTCACTGTACTGGGATCAGTCCGTCTACAAAAAACCTGAGGCGAAGCGGGATTTCCCCTGGCACCAGGATACAGGCTATACACTGACCGATCCCGCGGAATATATCACCTGCTGGCTGGCGCTGGATGATGTGACGGTGGAGAATGGCTGCATCTGGGTGATCCCCGGTAGCCATAAGCAGGGAGTCATTGAGCATACCGATACCGAGATTGGCAAGCAGTGCTACTTTGGTTCTGATCCCGGCCTGGCGGTCCCGCTGCGCAAAGGAAGCATGGTCGTCTTTAACTCGCTGCTCTTCCACCGCAGTGGTCCCAACGTTAGCTCTAGCGTACGCAAAGGATACGTGATCCAATATTGCGTGGCCCATGCCCGCCACGGCGTGACGGGTGAACCGTTCAATCGCGTGGTGGTTGCCCGTAATGGTCAGCCAACTCTGGTCTGATGCATACTGAGAGGAAGGGAGGCGATCGCCTCTTCTCTTAGTGTTCTGGCTCGACTGCCGTGATGACCGTCTCGTCGTTATCGACGGAGGCGAAGAGCCCGAACATCTCGCTGATGGGCGAGAAGCTGCGACGATGATGGGGTGTGACCCCGTGGGTGTGCAGTGCGGCCAGGTGGGCGGCGGTCCCATAGCCTTTGTGCTGATCAAAGCCGTAGTGTGGGTATTCTTTGTGCAGATCTACCATCAGGCGATCGCGGGTAACTTTGGCGATGATGGAGGCGGCCGCGATAGAGAGGCTGCGGGAATCACCTTTGATCAGTGAGCGTTGGGGGAGTGCTACCCTGGGTAGATAGATGGCATCAAGCAAGAGGGCGTCCGGAGCTGGTGTGAGCTGTTGCAGTGCCAGCTCCATGGCGTACTTGGTGGCCTGTAAAATATTGCGCGTATCAATAACGTCGACCGAACCGATGCCGACACCGACCGCCAGTGCATGCTGCATAATGTGATCGTAGAAGCGTTCGCGCGCGGCTGCCGTGAGCTGTTTTGAATCATTGACTCCCGCAAACAGCTCCAGGGTATGGTCTGAACGGGGTAAAATCACCGCGCCAGCGACGACCGGACCGGCCAGGCAACCTCTGCCCGCTTCATCGACACCGGCTATAAAGGAATAGCCCTGTTCAAACAGGGCTATTTCCTCCTCAAGCGTAGGACTGTTCTTCTTACGCGTTGGCATTATTTATTGGCGGCTTCTTTAGCGGCTTCTTTAGCTGCGATCTGCTTGGCACTCAATGGACGAATCTCTTTCAAGCGAGCAGCTTTACCGGTCAGGCCGCGCAGATAGTAGAGTTGTTTGCGGCGTACGCGCGCATGACGAAGCACTTCAATCTTCTCGATACGAGGAGAGTTGACCAGGAAGGTACGCTCGACACCAACACCGTTGGTGATACGACGCACAGTGAAATTGCGATTGACGCCGCTGCCGCGCAGGCGCATGACCACACCTTCAAACGGCTGTAGGCGTTCGCGGTTTCCTTCAACTACTCTGACTTGCAAGCGGACGGTGTCGCCCGACTTCAGTTCAGGTACATCTTTCCGTAACTGAGCACTTTCGACAGCGGTAAGTAACGCCCGCCCTGCTGGCTTTGTTACGACTTGTTTGTCAGCCATCCCTAAGACCTCCTATGCGCCAGTGCTCGACATGAATTGCTGGGTGGCAGAGCATTGGGCGCTTTCATTTACTTTTCTGCGTTAATAGCATTGAGCTGTTTCATCAGGCGCGATTTGCGGCGGGCCGCGTTATTCTTGTGGATGACACCTTTTTTGGCGGCTTTATCCAGTTCGCTGACGGCCAGACGTACGGCCTCAGCGGAATTCTCATCTGTGGTGCTGATTGCCTGACGAGCTTTGGTAACCTGTGTTTTCACAATCGATTTAGTGCTGCGATTGAATGCACGGCGTCTCTGTTCCTGACGCATGCGCTTTTCTGCAGCTGCATTATTGGGCATGTAAAATCAATCCTCCCCGGAACATCTGCCCCTTCGCGCGGGCTTTCTCACTATAAAAATGCCGACATGACTGTATCTGTCGGACTGAGTGCCCGTAGATTATAGCAGAAGTGTCTTTGCTATGTCAAACGAGGGAGGCACGTTGGGTGCCTCTCCTATTGTCGCTGGCGCGCCCCCTTGAATCATCTCTGTTTTTGTTGTGGTGCCGCCGCAGGCGGCACCACAACAAAAACAGACGGGTGCTGGGGTTCTCCGGGGCTGGCTAGCCCCGGAGAACCCCAGCACCCGTCTGTTTGATCATTCCGCAAGTGCGGAATGATTCATGGAATGTATGTGTAGTTAACGCAGTGCCTGTTCGAGGTCGCGTACGATGTCTTCGGCATCTTCTATGCCGACCGAGAGGCGTAGCAGCGTGTCGGTGAGGCCGCGTGCCTCGCGGATCTCTCGTGGGATCGAGCCATGGGTCATGCTGGCTGGATGGCAGATCAGCGATTCGACGCCACCGAGGCTTTCGGCAAAGGTAATGATCTGCAGGCGCCGTACGACCTGGTCGACATCCTCAAGCGTGCCCGTGAACTGGAACGAGACCATGCCGCCGAAGCCTTTCATCTGGCGTTTGGCCAGTTCATGGTCGGGATGTGAGGCCAGTCCTGGATAATAGACCTTCTCGATGCGTGGATGCTCTGAGAGGAAGCGGGCCACGGTATGGGCGTTCTCTTCGTGCTGGCGCATGCGTACGGCCAGCGTTTTGATGCCACGCAGGGTCAGCCAGGAGTCGAAGGGACCCGGCACGCCACCGGCCGCGTTCTGATAGAACTTGACGGCCTCGTAAACCTCTTTATCTTTAAAAACGGCGGCCCCGCCAACGACATCGCTGTGCCCATTGATGTACTTGGTGGTGCTGTGTAGTACGATGTCCGCGCCCAACTCTAACGGTTGCTGGAAGTATGGACTGGAGAAGGTATTGTCAACCACCACCAGGATGTTGTGACGGTGGGCTATTTCGGCGATCGCTTTAATATCTACCAGGCGCAGTAGCGGATTGGTGGGGGTTTCCAGCCAGATCAATTTTGTGTTCGGACGAATGGCTTTCTCATAGTCTTTGGTTGAGGCGGCCGACACATAGCTGGTCTCGATCTGGTAGCGCGAGAGGACGCGCTCGAAGATGCGGTAGGTGCCACCATACAGGTCATCGCAAGCGACCATGTGATCACCCGTTTTGAGCAGGCTTAAGACCGCCTGTTCGGCTGCCAGGCCAGAGGCAAAGGCCAGGCCATACTCGCTGTTTTCCAGCGCTGCGATACAGTCTTCAAGGGCGGTACGCGTGGGATTCCCTGAGCGCGAATATTCGTAGCCTTTATGGCCACCAAGCCCGGTCTGGGCGTAGGTCGATGTTTGAAAGATCGGGGTCATGATCGCGCCTGTGGATGGATCCGGCTCTTGCCCTGCGTGAATTGCTTTTGTTGAAAACTTCATTGGTTATACTCCCCAAACAGCCTCCCCTCATACATCGATATGTGGGACCGCCGCAATAATCTTGATCAACTATATCATCATAGCCCTTAAAGCACAATTGACATAGGTAATTTCTCACAGGACGTAAGGTCTTACAGTTCTTCTCTTGTGGATGGGCCTGAAGTCTGACAATGTGTATCCCTGACAGATGGTGTCACGTCAGGCATCTATAAATGATTACAAAGATAAGCACAGAAATATTCCTGCAACCCGCCCGCTGGCAGATTCGTCCTATTTATATCAGATGTGTATATCATTACTTAAATATTTAAGAATGGGTCTTACCTCCGTTATCCTGGGGCATGTGAGCGCCCCCGCACGCGCGTCCGCTGTGCGGCCGCGCTAGTTTTTTTAGCTGGTGCATATGGGGTGCGCGGATGCGCACCCCATATGCACCAGCTAAAAAGGTGTAGGAGGGTTTCGATATATGGATGCTTCTGAATTATTTTCGCTGGATGGGAATAAAGGTCATTGTCCTGTGGAGGTGAGCGTGGCCGAGATTCTGGCCGGACAGCCCGTCGCGTCTCCGTGTTCCGGCCGGGTGGGCGTGTTGCTGGTGCATGGACTCAATGGGGGCAAGAGCGATATGGAAGAGCTGGGCGCGTTGCTGCAGGCGCAGGGATGGTGCGTCGAGCTGATCTTGTTGCCTGGCCATGGGACTGATGTGCGCGATATGTTGCCCATCGGCTGGGCCGAATGGGCGCAGGCGGTGCGTGAGGCGCTGCATGAACTGCGGGAGCGCTGCGATCATGTCTTCCTGGTCGGCCACTCGCTGGGCGGCGCGCTCTGCCTGCATATGGCCGCCTCCGAACCGGTGGCTGGCCTGGTGACTATGTGCGCGCCTATCTCTATGTATCCTGGCATGCTGGCCGCCGTGCGAGTAGTTAAGCGTTTTACGCCCTGGTTGCCGACGCTGCGCGAAGATGTTCGTGATAAGGAGGCCCGGCGCAGGTATGCCAGGGGAGTTTATCGCCATACACCTATGGCACCCGTTGAAAGTATGTTACAATACTTACCGTTGTTACGGGCTGAGCTGCCCAACGTGACAGCGCCGATTCTGATTATGACGGCCATTCATGATCACGTTGTGCCGGCACGTGATGGGAGAACCATCTACCGCTTGATTGGTTCACAGGAAAAGCAACTGGTAACGTTTCACCGGTCATACCACGTTATCATGAAGGATCACGATCGCGAAGAGGTGTTTGAGCGCACGCTGGCCTTTATTCAGAGGCATCTCCCATCGACATCAAGTTAAGCAGGAGGTGCAGGAGGGCGGCTAGCCCTCCTGCCGGGGTGGGGACTTGAGCATGCTCCCAGCATGCTCGCCTACACCCCGGCAGAGAGTTTAGCATGCCCCCGGCATGCTCGCCCTGCACCCCTTTATAGTAATTTTGGAGCTAGAGGCTACCTTGAAACCACATGTTAGTAATCCACCGGCATCGGAGCCAGAGACGCCACAGAAGAGAACGTGGTGGGCGGCGTCTCTCTCTAGAGGCGGTGCCGCTCTTTTTCTTCTCCTGCTGTGCCTGGTGTTTGCCATCAGTGGACGGCAGATCTGGCGTGGCTGGCCCGCGACAACCAGTGCTTCAAACGCGGAGTTCTCAAGCTCCGCTTCCGCTCCCGTGCAGGCCCCAAATGGCGATGGTCTCTCTTCCCTGCAATTGCCCACCGGACGCACGCTGGTCTATGAACAGGTCGATCATATCTATACCATTGCTACCGGCGAGAAATCTTCCCATGCCCTGCAGACGCCTGGCTATATCTATAACCGGGCCGTTCCGGCTGTGGTGACCGCGGGGAAAGAACTGCTCTACAGCGGTGCTGGCATCTGGCGCATGAGCCTGTCGGGTGGATCGGCGACGCAGATCGCCTCTCTCCCATCTGATCAGGTGATCACATCGATGGTGGTGAGCTCCGATGGGAGCACGCTGGCCTGGAGTAGTGCGCCAAAGGATGGTAGTGGAACGATTTCATTGTATGCCGGTCCACTGGATCATACCAGTCGCGTCTATCAGCAGCCAGCTGATAAGTGTCCCTGCTACAGGGCCTTTGCGTTTCCGAATAACGATACCCATACCCTCCTGCTTACCAACGATCGCGGGGACCACCGCAGCGTGCGCTATGGTCTATGGAAGCTCACTCTTGGTCAGGGCTCCTCGGCGCAGCCGCAGCCATACCTGAGCGATGCCGATCAGCAGGGCCCCCTGGCGCTGGCACCGCACGGCAACAACCTGCTCTACTCCACCTTCCAGGGCTATGTTCCCATGCAGGAGGAGCATGCGCCCGACGATATTTCGTCGCTGAGTTACGCGAATAGCCTGTCTGTGGCGTCTATTGGTGGAGCGCAAACTCAGGTCGGGCGGACGCAGACGCTCCTGCCCGAGCAAGGTGATCTGGAGAATACCGAGGAGTATCGTTGGGTATCAACCCCGCAGTTCAGTCCCGATGCCCGGATGCTGGCCTATACCGAGTTTTCTGTTAGCAACGTGAAGCATTTTCCGCGTCAGTATGCCCTGTACACGGTTGATCTGCATGGTGCCAGTGGGGCGAAGCCACAACTCCTGGCGACCTCCACAGCCCATTATATGGAGACCGGTGCCTGGTTGGACGATCATACCGTTACCTTCTATGCCGACAATGCGCTCTACGCGCTGGATATCCAGCAGCACAGTGTTGCCCGCATCACAGCAACCGGAGCGTATGCTGATGTTATCGCGGCGATAGAATGAGGCGATTGTGAAGCGCAACTCGACTGGTTTGCGAGCCCTATTTGTGGTACTGATAGGGCTCTTTGTTTTTTGCTATCCTTTTGCGGTCATCGGTGTGGCCTTTGATGTCAGGCCACCTTTTTCTCTGGATTGGGCCGGTAGCTTCCTGCTCTTTTTAGAGGGCGGCATTCTGCTGCTGGCCGCCATGCTTTGCTATGGTCCGCTGCCCGCTCTGTGCGCGGGCATTGCGATCATCGTGCTCTCATACCTGGTGGAGACTCTGGGTGTCAACACCGGCTTCCCCTTTGGCGTCTATCACTACACCCCCGTCTTATTGCCGCGCCTGCCTGGTGGGGTCCCGTTGGCCGTTATGTTTGCCTGGATACTGATTGTCCTGGGTGGTTACGGTATTGTGAAACGCCGCCTGCCTCTTAAACGTAGCATAAGGGTAGGGGAGGCATTGTCTGTTGCGATACTGGCGACACTTTTGGATCTGGCGATTGAACCTGTAGCGGCTCATGTTGTGTTGTACTGGCGGTGGGAAGTGAGAGGCTCAATGGACTACTATGGGGTACCGTTGATGAATTTTGTGGCATGGTTTGTAGTCGCGTTCGTGCTGGTGGTCGTGGTGAATGTGATATTGCAACAAGGGAGAAATATTCTACGGTTTTCTCAACACGGACAGGTGGACCGGGCGAGTGTGCAGAAGGCGGGAAGAGTTGAGCGACTGGCAATGCTGGCCCCATGCATCCTCTTTAGCTGTAGCCTGTTTATGTTTGGCCTCGTTGATCTCACCCATGGTTACTTTCTCGGCTCGGCCTGTGCCCTCGGTGCCGGTCTGCTCATCCTCCTCCTCTGGCGTTTCGTGCGTGCGCAACCTGTTTCTGATTATGCCGGATAATATCGCCCCTTCCACGAGGTGCCCGTTTTACTATAGTGCCAGCGGATCGCGTTGAGCAAGATAAGGCATTCAATGATGATCGAGAGAGCATGCAGCAGACTGAATAGCAGAGCCTGTCCCAGATTTCGTCGATTGAAGCGCAGCGCCAGCAGTACGCGCATAAAGATGGGTAGTAGCGTGGCTAGCAGCGCCAGCACGATGATGAGTGGACTCGCCATCAGCAGCAGGCTGGCGATGAGGACGATAGGAGGCGCTACAAAGAGCAGCAGATTGAGTATCAGGGCCCCCAGGGCGAATACGAGTGAATAGTTGTAGAAGGCAAACAGATTTTTCGAGAAGCCCGACCAGACCTCCGTGAATGAGTGATACATGCGGCACTCGGTCTGTTCCTGCGCGTCTACATAGGACATGCGATAGCCAGACGCCTTGATGGCGCGTGCCAGCAGGACATCCTCCAGAATACGCCCCTTGACCACGGTGTGTCCGCCAATCTTTTCGTAGGCGCTGCGCTGAAAACAGAGCATCTGCCCGTTGCCAGTTGCCAGGCTGGGCTCGGGACGCCGGTAGATCAATGCTACCGGAAGCAGGGTCATGATCGTGAAGTTGAGCAAGGGGATGATCAATTGTTCTCCCGGGCCGCCCAGTATCTGCGCTGGCTGCGCCGTTAGTAGTTGTACCCCCAGACGTCGCATCTGTCCGATTACTGCCTTTACCATGTCCGGCTGATGGATGGTATCGGCGTCGGTGAAGAGGATATATTCTCCTCGCGCCTGTTGGGCCAGCTGCTGGCAGGCGAAGTTCTTACCTATCCATCCCGGTGGAAGAGCGCCACCCCGTAGCAGGCGCAGACGATCGTTTTGATGAAGTGGGAGCTCGTCGATCAGACCTTGCACGATCGCCGCCGTTCGATCGCTGCTCTGGTCGTCCAGCACCAGGATTTCGAGTCGCTGATAGCGTTGAGCGAGCAGCGAGCGCACGCACGTTCCTATATTCGCCTCCTCGTTGCGCGCTGGAACCAGGACCGATACCAGCGGCTCCTCGCTATCCATGGAGCTATCCTGGGGGACGCGCAGGAGTGTAAACGTATATAGATTGATCAGCAGGATGCTGAAGTTGATCAGTAAAATAAATAAGAGCATACTGAGCAAAGCCGGGATGGCGATAGATACGATAAAATGCTCGAAAGGGATCATGAAGACCTCTATTGATGCTGTATTTGTTTGCGCAGGAGTGCTGCGTCAAACAGTCTATTGGTTGATGCGCGACCATGCATGATCTGGGTAAAGCCGCTGTAGTTGCTGTGTATGACGTCATCGCGCAGCTGATCCAGTTCGGCAGCGACTTTTTCCTGTAGACATGCGGTGTAGTGCTTTAAGAAGCCGCGTGTCTGCAGTTCGGCCTCACCTATCTTCAGCGGTTCTCCCAGGCTGATGTAGAGGTCGGGCCGCTGCTCCGCCAGGTATTCGATGCGAATGGCGGCCGGATAGACCAGCGCTGGCGCGGCCAGCCTGGCGATGTGGGCCGCGCCACTGAAAAAGGTGAGCGGCCGGTAGTCATTGGGAGAGATCTCACCCTGTGGGAAGAGCCAGACCATGCGTCCCCTCCGCTGCTTGAGCAGCTTGCCGGCGTAGTTGACGCTCTGCATGGCCGAGCGCGCATTGTGGCGATCAACCGAGAAACAGCCGACCCAGCGGAAGAAGAAGTAGCGTTTGAGCTGCGCCTCCTCCATCATCAGGTAGCCGTCCAGCTTCAGATGCCGTTCGACGAGGGCAGCCACATAGCCGTCCCACCAGCTGGAATGGTTGGCGCAGATAATAATGGGGAGCCGGCGCTGTTCTTCTGTCAGTGGCTCCTGCATGCGGAAAAAGATCCGGTCAAAGTGCCCGCGTAGCGATGTACGTATTAATAGCCAGACCAGTTGCTCGCCCGGCGTAAACTTACGAGCAGGTATCATTTATGGCTGTCTCCTTACCCATCAGGGATAATGCTAACATCTTCTTTGAGAATATTATAGCGAGGTATAATGATGTCTGTATATAAAAAGATTTTAATTGTGGGAGCGGGTATTGGTGGGCTGTCGGCATCCATCCACCTGGCGGCTCAGGGGCACTCAGTTTCGCTGCTGGAACGCCAGCCGCGCGTGGGCGGTAAGCTGAACCTGATTAGGCAGGATGGTTTTAGCTTTGATACCGGTCCCTCACTGATTACGATGCCCTATGTGTTGCGCGATCTATTTCAATCGGCTGGTCGTCGGCTGGAGGATTATCTGGATCTGCAGCCGCTGGAGGAGACGTGCCGCTATTTCTATCGCGATGGTGCTATCCTGCATGCCTGGCGCGATCGACAGCGCTTCACCCGGGAGATCACCCGCTTCAGCCAGCGCGACGGCGAGTCATTCCAGCGCTTCTTCGAGGCCGCCCGTACGCTCTTCGCGGCCTCGGCCGATCCCTTCCTCTACAACAGTCTGGGGAGCCCGCTGGATGTGGTGCAGACCTTTCTGCGCTTCGTGCTGCAGGGACATTCCGGCATGTCAGAGGAGGAGCAGGGGCAACTGCCTGAACGCCTCAAAGCTGTGCTAACCGCCCTCTCTCCCACGACGCTGGACCGATATATCAGTACCTTTTTTGAGGATGCCCATATTCGTCAGCTTTTCGATCGTTACGCTACCTATAATGGTTCGTCGCCCTACCAGGTGGCCTCGGTGTATAGCATCATCCCCTATGTCGAGATGGCCGATGGCGGCTGGTATCCGCGCGGTGGCATCTACGCGCTGGCGCGGGCACTGGAGAAACTGGCACGGGAACTGGGTGTGACCATCTGCACCGGTTGCGGGGTGCGCCGCATCCTGGTCGAGCGCGGCAAGGCCAGTGGCGCCGTTCTGGATGATGGACGCGTCCTGCGCAGCGACCTGGTAGTAGCCAATAGCGACGTGGTAACGACGTATCGCGAACTGCTCTCGCCGTCCATACGTCAGTCGCGTTATACTCGGCGCCTGGAGCGGTTAGAACCATCCAGTTCGGGCTTTGTACTCTTGCTGGGCACTAGCAAGCAATATCCAGCTCTGTCCCATCACAACATTTTCTTCTCCGATGATTATCCGGCCGAGTTTGCCGATCTGTTTGAGCGCAAAGTTCCTCAGCACGATCCCACCATCTATATCTGTGCCACCACGCGTACCGATGCCAGCCAGGCTCCGGCGGGCCACGAAAACCTGTTTATCCTGGTCAACGCTCCCTATCTGACCGATCATGCGAACTGGCGACGCGACGCGGCGGCGTACCGCGACCGGGTCCTGGATACACTGGCCCGCTATCCCCAGATCGACCTGGGCGATATTCGTGAGCACCTTGTCTACGAACATATGCTGACGCCCGAGGATTTTCAGCGCAACTACGGGTCCAACGCCGGCTCCATCTATGGACTCTCCTCGAATGATCTCATGGCCCCTTTTACGCGGCCGGGTAACCGAGCCGCGCACATCAAGGGACTCTATTTCGTAGGCGGCAGCACCCATCCGGGTGGAGGGGTCCCTCTAGTAATGTTGTCTGGCAGGATCGTCGCTCAACTGATCGCCGAAGATCATACCCGCTGATCGGCATATTTCGCAATCTGGTGTACCCAGATTGTATAATTGTCGTTGTGTTCGTGTTAGAATGTTTGCGTTGCCGCTTGCTGAAAAGGGGCACGAACGATCGCGTAGATGCTGGGCTATGTACAAGGTATGAGATAGAGAGGAGCCTCCTCATGGCGAACATCCCCGACAATGTAAAATGGTATCTGGCCGAACTGGTAGAAGAGATTAAGATCGAAGGTGAGAGCGAGAACGTGGTTCACAACAACCTGGTCCTGATCCGCGCGGACTCACCGGAGGAGGCTTATCGCAAGGCGCTGGCCAAAGGTGCGGAACTAAACGACGTCTATGAAAGTCCCGATGGTAAGCAGGTCAGAGTCACCTTCCGTGGACTCAGTGACCTGAACGCGATCCTTGACGAGCTTGAGGACGGGGCCGAAATCGCCTACGAAGAGATGACTGGCGTCACCGAAGACGAGATCGAGGAGATGCTGCCCGACAAAGACCAGCTCGGCGTCTTCCAGTCCGACGATTCCGATACTCCGGACATCCTGGAAGAGGCCATGCGCATCATCCGCAACTCCGAACATAACCAATAATCCCATAGCCCCGGTTTTGCCGCAAGGCGGTTGCGGGCCCGACCAGCTCCCAGGTTCGTTATGTGTTGGTGCGGTGGGTGCGCAGCCGTGCACACCACCCCACCATATAGAACCAGTGCGTCTGCTACGCGACACACCGGTTCTATATGGTGGTGCAACAGGGGCGCGGATGTGCCCCTGTTGCACCACCATACAAAAACTGGGCGGCCGCGGAGCGGACGCGCGTGCGGTGGCGCGCACGTGTCCCCAACATGACGGAAGTCAGATACATTCTAAGATATGTGAAATAAAAATGGCAGGATGCTATCCCAGCAGAATCGTAGGAAGGGATTTCATATTATGGAAGCATTAAGAAATTTAAGAAGACGCCAGAGGATTGCTTTCAACTATGGATTGTGGCTAGCTCTGTTAGGGACTTTTTTAATAGCTATATTGGACGCTTTTGATGGCTACAGGCACATGATGACTTTTGTAGATAACTATATGTATCTAGTAGTTTATTTTCTAGCTGGAATGCTTACTGCTAGAAAAGCTGGCGTCGTGACTCATTCCGGTCTGGCTGGTAGATGGACTGCTTTTTTCTCCGTGCTTTTCGGTCTGGTTTATGAGGCGATTGTCTACCTTTTCCAGTTTGCAGCCTTCCACACGCTTCCCAAATTTATTACCGACATAGAGTTTGGAGATGTTCATGCGCCGATTACGCTCATCTTTTTATCGCTTATAGCCTGCGGCTTACTTGCATTTGTTACCGCCCTGACGGTGGTTATCGGTTGGGGGATTGGAGCTCTAGGTGGTTTGTTGGGTAAGGCAATGTTTAAGGCACCCGCAGGTAGTGATTATTAAAATAAGGGTACTATAAGGGTAGTGTGGCATCGTTTTCTTTATGTGGTCTTTGATGTTGAGCAGGCCAGATATGACATGAAAGGATACTCTATGTCGGCTACCCCCTCTTATTCTTATGAAGAGCTGCAGCGCCGTCGGACGCGGCAGGCATCTGTCCTCCTGACCCCCGATATCTACGATTGGTATGAGCAGATGATGGCCTCGCACGATCTCTACTATGACGAGACGCGCGCCTCCTGGCTGTTGTTTCGCTATGAAGATGTAATGCGTGTTTTGCAGGACACCAGGACGTTCTCATCGCAGCGCACCACCAATCCCGATGGCAGTGTTGATCCCATCGCCAGCGGTGGCATTCTGGGCATGGACCCGCCGCGCCATCGTCAGTTGCGTTCGCTGATTTCAATGGCCTTTACCCCTCGTGCTATCGCGCAGCTGGAGCCGCGTATCCGCGCCATCGTTAATGATCTGCTGGATCATGTGGGGGACGAGGATGGTATGGATGCCATCAACGACCTGGCCTTTCCGCTGCCGATCATCGTGATCGCGGAACTGCTCGGCGTACCGGCCAGCGATCGAGAGCAGTTCCGCCAGTGGTCGAGTGATTTTGTGGGAACCGACTACGCGCTGCGCCTGGCGACCTCTAAAAAGATTGCTGCCTATTTCCAGGCGTTAGTAGAGCAACGCCGCAGGCAGCCAGGTGAGGACCTGGTGTCTGAACTCATCCGCGCGGAGATTGATGGTGAGCGTCTGCCCGCGCCCGATATTCTGGGCACCTGCCTGCTGCTGCTGATCGCTGGCCACGAAACCACCACCGGCCTGATCGGCAATGCGATTGTGTGCCTGGATGAGCATGCGGAGGCGAAGCAGGAACTGCTGGCGCATCCCGAACTGTTGCCATCGGCGATCGAGGAGGTGCTACGCTATCGGGCGGTTGTACATACCATACCGCGTATTGTCGCCGTCGATACGATGTTGTGTGGACAGGAGATCAAGGCGGGAAACCTGCTGTTGCCCCTCTTCGCCGCCGCGAACCTGGACAGCAGGCAGTTTCCCGATCCTGGCACCTTTGATATCCGGCGCGACCCCAATCGGCACCTGGGCTTTGGCTATGGCATCCATTTCTGCCTGGGCGCGCCGCTGGCCCGCCTGGAGACGCGCATCGCCCTTTCCGCCTTGCTCGAACGCTTTCCCAACTTCCATAGGCGACACGCGGGGCAATTGGAGCTCAGACCCAGTTCATTCATCTATGGATTGAAGCAGTTACCTATCGTCTTTGAGAGCGTGTCTGATTCTCATGATCATCGCCTGTAGCCTGGCTGAGTTTTCGCATCGGCGGTGCTCACGAGTCTATGGTGTGTTGGTGCAGCAGGGGCGCGCACGTGTCCCCAACATGACGCAACTCTGACACTCTCTTAGAGAGTGTCAGAGTTGCGTCATAGAGGGGAAGGTGGAGCGAGCCGGATCAGCATGCGTAGGCTTGCTGAGAGCATGATAAAGGCCTCCGAACTAGCTGGCAAGCCCTCATGATCGCGGCAGAGCCGACGCCAGCGCGTGATCCAGGCAAAGCTGCGCTCCACCACCCAGCGTTTGGGCAACGGCTGGAAGCCCTGGGGCACGAGCTTGTCCCAATCCACTTCCTCGCCCTCGGGCACTAAGATCCCGCGTTTGGGCACCTTGAAGTGCTTGACCGTCTGCATGCTCCAGCCCAAATGCAGCTTGAGCCACAGGATCATCTGACCACCATAATGACTATCCCCCCACACCGTCTGCATGCGCGGAAAACGTTCTTGCAGTGGCTGCAATAACGCTTGCCCTCCTTGCAGATCAGAACACTGGGCTCCCGTGACTTTGATCGCCAGCAGGGAGCCTGCACTATCGACGAGGGCGTGTCGCTTGCGTCCCCACATTTTTTTTCCCCGCATCGTAGCCCTTCTCCGGACCACGAACCGCACTGCTTTTGATCGATTGGCTATCAATCACCCCCACGCTGGGTTGGGGATCTCGCCCTTCTTGCTGGCGCATCTGCATGCGCAGAGCCTCCAAGACCTGGTCCCAGACCCCTTCGCGTTGCCAGCGTCGAAAGTAGCTATGCACCGTGCCATAGGGCGGGAAATCGTGGGGCAACGAGCGCCAGGGGCAGCCGCTCCGCAACACGTAGAGAATCGCATTGACGATCATGCGCCGTTCATGATAATGGTAGACCGCCTCGCGATGGACGCGAGGAATCAGTGGCTCCAACACGCTCCATTGTTCATCACTCACATCAGATGGATAGGCACGCCATACGGCACGGCTTGGCATCGTCACCCTCCTTTAGAAAACAGACAGGGGCTCACCTCGTGGTTGCCCTCAGTATGGAGGCTTTGGGGGGCCGATGTCAATCTGAAGCAGCGGAGGCGTGTGTTCTTTCCCTTCTCGCTCCTTTTGGTCTTCCTCCTTCTTTTGTCCTCTCTTCTAAACCCTTCAGTGAGTCGTCATGGCTCCCACTACGACGCAACTCTGACACTCTCTAAATGACGAGGGTAATCTATTAGTGTTGTTTCAGAAGGTGAGGAATAAGGGAGTCAAGCAGGGGGGTAAAGGGCATGGATAGGATCACCCTGTCTTTGTGCCGTGGTGATAGTAACGGTACATTGATAGGATCAATGTGACTCAGCCGGGTCACAGCGAGATTGCAAGCCCGACTCCCTATTTTTAGTGTAATTAAGAAAACAAGAAGCAAGCAGCATTAACGCTGTTTGCTTCTTGTTTCTGCTTTATGGCGAAAAAAGAGAATTAGAAGAAGATGCGCCCACGGCGTGAGCGGGGCATCAGGATGTAGGCCAGGATCATGCCACCGACGAGGCCGCCGATGTGGGCCCAGACGGCGATGCCCGATCCAGGTGTAAAGCCGAAGACCAGGTTGAGCACTAGCCAGAAGAGCCACTGTCCAATGACCCCGGTGCCAGCTGCGCCCAGGGCGCGTCGATTGATTAGATAGAACATACCGATGGCGCCAAAGACGCCAAAGATGGCTCCTGAAGCCCCTACCGCGATGCCATTAGGATCGAGTAGGAGGAAGGCCACGCTACCCAGTAGACCCGATACCAGGTAGATAACCAGGTAGCGCCACTTGCCATAGATGATCTCAACGCCTCGACCCACAAAGTAGAGCGAGAGCATATTCAGGGCAATATGGTAGATGCTGTTTGGATCATGCAGGAACATAGCGGTAAAGAGACGCCAATACTCTCCATTGTTCGTGATCAGTGGATTTACCTGCGCGCCATAGATAAAGACAGCATTATCCAGTTTCATCCAGATGTAGATCAGAATGTTGATCACGATCAAGGTGATGGTGACCAGGGTTGGATATTGACTTAAAGTAAAACGGGTACGTACCATCTGGTGGCGCATGGGATTGGGCTGTGACCAGGATGGCGCGGCCATGCGTTGGCGGCTGGCATTCTCCCCGTTGTTTACCTGATTCTCGGTTGGGCTGTTCGCGCCGGGATAGCTGCTGGTCGGTTGAGCGGTAGGCTTTTGATTTTCCAGGGGAGGGAAGCAGTTTTCAAAACGGCCCCCATACGAGAGACGCGTAGCGCGGGCCCGCGCCAGATTGGCGTCATAATCCTGTCCGCTGGCGCGCAGCAGGTAAGAGCGCAGAGCGTGCAGGTAGCCGATACCTGGATCGCTCTCGATGGCCTTATCGACGCTTTGCAGGGCGCGATCATAGCGACGATCCAGCAGCTCCAACAGCGCCTGGGCCGCCCAGCCCTCCGCGCCACCTTCTGGCTGCAGTTCTTGTACACGGCGACAGGCCATCTGCACTACCCCGTAGTTGCCCAGGGCCAGATTGGCCTCTGCCAGGCCCAGGTGTACCTGCGGATTATCGGTTTCCAGCTGAGCTCCATGCGCGTAGGCGATGGCCGCCTCCCTGCCATTGCCCTGCGCCAGCGCCTGTCTCCCCTGTTCTAGATAGTTTTGGAGTTCCGTTTGTGCTTCCACGAGATTTCCTCCCAATATGCCATCGCTCACGCCGGATATGGCTGGCGCATAACGATTAGTGTCCCAAATGTAAAGCTAAAATAGCAAGTAGTAGTGTACCTAAAATTGTTAAAAGTGCCAAGGGCCATCGGCGAGATAGACGATGTGTATCGAGCAATATCTGTTCCGCGCCCGGCCGATAGAGGGGTGTGAACCACCAGCCTAGCAGGCAGCCGCTGATAAATCCGCCCAGGTGCGCGTTATTATCGACGTTAGCCATCATAAAGCCGAAGCCTAGATTAATCCCGATAATAATGACCAGCCAGAGCAGCGCCATCAGTCCTCCCCGGGGAAAGGCGCGCCGGTGGATCAGCACAAAGATGCTATAAGCCCCGACCAGTCCAAAGATAGCGCCCGAGGCGCCCACGCTGATGACATCTGGCGCGAATACAAAACTGGCGATAATACTGATAATACCTGTGATTACGTAAATTAATAAAAAACGCAGATGACCAACCAGACGTTCCAGAAACGTACCCAACACGACCAGGTTCAGCATATTCAGTCCTATATGTAACAGGTTGGCATGCAGAAAGATCGGTGTTAGAAAACGCCAGTACTGCCCCTGCAGGATCAGATCATTCTCTTTGGCTCCATAGCGGATCAGCACTGTTGTCAGGGCCTCGTCGCTGCCGGGCTGCGTATTAATAGCGTTGTTGAGCACATGGTTAAGGATGGCGCCCAGGCTGTGGGCGCCCATCGCCTGGGCAACCCGGGTCGCCGTGAAACACCAGATCAAGCTTGAGCCAATCACAATAAGCCAGGTTCCCCAGCTGATGCGTGCCAGCGGTGTACGGGTACGGTAGTAGGAAAGCGCCGCCCGGTAGCTCTGTCTGGCACGAGCTGTACGTGTCGTCACACCATCAATGAGCTGAGGATTATTCACGTACACCTCGTTTCAAGGACGCTCTACTCATAAGACCTTGTACCTGTCTTCTTCTATCAGTATAGTTGGTATGATTGTTCTTTGTATGTACTACGTACTACAGCGTATAAGGTCGCAGGTCTGGGCCATGTATTATGCGATCGACACTGGATTGAGCTGGTGCTTACCTGATAAATCCGCCCGTATGAATATAAGTGGTGATACCATTGAGCATAAATTGAATGGCCAGAGCCGCCAGCAGGATACCCAGGATACGTGATAATACCAGGATGCCGGTTTTACCCACACGCTTGATAATCCAGGTGCAGCTGCGCATCGCCAGCCAGGCCAGAAAGAGGGCGCTGATAATGGCGGCAGCCACCGATATCAAGCTGAAGGGATGGGGCGCGGCCTGCCCGACATAGAGGATAGTGGTGGCGATGGTGCCGGGTCCGGCGATCATCGGGATGGCCAGAGGAAAGACGCTGATATCTTCGCGCGTCATGGCCTCTTCTGCTTCGGCCTTGGTTTCACGTGTCCCCGACTGACGACCAAAGAGCATGTCAACGGCGACCAGAAACAGCAGGGCGCCGCCCGCTATATTAAAGGCGTACAGCTCAATCCCCAGTCGATCGAGCAGATAACGTCCGACGAGCGCGAAGAAAAGGATGATGCCAGCGCTGATCAAGGTGGCGCGCGCCACAATCACATTGCGCTGCGCGTTCGTAAAATGTGAGGTAAGCCCTACCACGACCGGAGCCAGCCCGACCGGATCAATCACGGTAAAAAAGGTCACAAATGCACTGATGGTAAAGGTTAATGAGATGTCCACAGATGAAGCCTCGACAAAGTAAAAAAGTAATGTAAACAAGCCGCCGCTATTATATCACACATGAGTTAAAGGAGATGGTAGTAACTTCCATCTCCTTTACAGTAAGGCGTTCATGTGTTGTTCCATCGGGCCCCTCCAGACTCAGCACTATCGTTACGCTGTTCCGGTACCGACTGGTTTACCGGTATGCTTATTGCTCTTGCACCGGGGTGGTTGGGGTTGCATATAGACGGCGTCGGCGTGTCCAGTTGCGATAGCTTCGATAGGAGGCCAGGTACCACAACAACTCAAACACGACGGCCGAAGCACAGGCTTTCAGTAGCGGAACATCATAGAGGAAGATGTCCTTTGGAATATTGACCAGTACGACATCGGTGGCGAACCAGATACCCGCCAGCGCGATCACGACGGTACTGAAGATTCCAAAGGGGACGCGACGCCCAAAGACCAGGCGCGCCAGTATGCCTATTACCAGCGCCAGGAACCAGCATAGAAGCTGGCCTGCGCTCAACAAAAAGTGCGCCCCGCCCAGCGCGAACGTAAAAATGACGAGGTCAGCGAGTATTGGACTCATCGAGCAAGCTCTCCTTTATGGTATGGCTTTTTCAGGTTAACTATTTATATTTATACCAGAATGTCCCTGACTCATTACTCTGCTATATCTGTTACGTAATAGCTGATAGAATAGGTGCGCCACGCTACCTTTATCCTGTCCAGACTATAAATTCCCAACACATTCTATTATGTGACGGATTGTCGCCGTAATGTCCCCCTCTTGCGTATTAAGAGGGAAGGGTATAAGAGTATAAAGGTTTATCATCCGATGTCTCGCCGGGCGTATGGATCGCACCTATTCCTATGTTTTTATGAGCTTATCTCATCATAACCATTTATGTTTGAAGAGTTGAGCCTTGCAATAACTACAAGCATGCATGCCCGTGCGTTATAATGGAACAGCATTAATTTACTATTGTATTGGGAGGGACGCTATGCAAAAGGCGAAACGGTTCGCGATTATCACCGGTATCGTGTTAGCGATCATTCTCGTGGGCGGTGTCGTGCTGGCTGCTATCTTTGGCAAGCTGCTGGAACTGCTCTATATAGTTTTGATCGTCCTGGCAATTTTGCTTATCGCTGGTACCGTCTATCAAATCTATTCAGTGTTTCAACTTGTGCGCTCGATCAAGACTGTGCGCGAGGAAATGAGGCCATTAATCGGTTCCGTCAACGAGACGGTTGGAATTATGAAAGATACGGCCCGCACGGCTGGCAATACGGTATCGACGATTGGCACCGCGACCAAATTTACCTCTGAGCTGGCGCTGGGCCCCAGCGTGCGCGCAGTGGCGGCCGTTGTTGCCGCTCAGGAGATGGGACGCGTATTCCTGGGCAAGGGCCATGCCCGCAGCCGCGCGGAAGAGCGTCGTAGACAGCAGATGGAGGCGATGGCGGCGGCAAATGCGGCTGTGGATAGAGGAGGTGAATAATGGCAGCTACCACTATGGTTTTAGCTGTAGATCCTATTCTGGCCATGCTAGGGCAGATCGCCGCCCTGGTGATCTGTCTGTTCGCTCTGGTCTTTATCGTTATTACGGTGGTGTTTAATCTGGCTATGGGATTTGCCATGTCCTTCTTAGAAGAGAAGGTCCAGCTGATCAAGATGTTGCGCCCGTTTGTGGACAGTGTGAATACCACCTCTAAAGCGGCCGAGCACGGCATCGCTCCTCCGAAAGATAAACCAGCCCCGGCGCGTATCGCGGGTCAGTTGCCGCTGCGTGTCAATCAGGCTGATAAAACGGTTGATCAGGTATCCGATCGTGTAGCCAACGCGGTCATTGAGTTCCGCGCACGCACCATCCAGGCTAAAGCGATGGCCAAAGCGTTTTTTCTGCCTGGTTTAATGAATAGGGAAGAACGCACAACAATAGACGGTGAGACTATTGTCAATGAAAGGGGACAGCAGTTTACCAGCCCTGGTTATCGGACCCTGGTAAGCGAACGTCCCGAGGTGCTGCCGGGCCATGGGCCGCAGAGCGAGGCACCGGTGCAAGAGCAGATCGTGCGTCAGCGAAGGTAATATGTCTCTCACACAACATTATATACAGCAATTCGGGCGTTTCCAGCGAAACGCCCGTTTATATCTTATTAGCAATGCTCTCAGCGGTATGACGCTGGGCATTCTGCAGGTGCTCTACAACCTCTATTTGATCGCGCTGGGGTATCAGACCGACTTTATCGGGCTGATCCTTTTTGCCGGTACCATCGGGGCTGGTGTGGCTATCTTTCCCGCCGGACTCTGCATCGATCGTTTTACCGGCAGGTCTATTTTGATCTGGGCCAGCGTTCTGGTCGGCATCGCCGGGGCCGGTCAGATCTTGTTGCGCACCCCGTTCTTTCTGCTGCTCAGCGCCTTTATGGCTGGCATCGGGGGCGCCTTTATCCTGGTCGTCAATGCCCCTTTTCTGGCCCGCAACAGCACTCCCGATGAGCGCTCCCACCTCTTCAGCTTGAACATCGTTTTGACCCTGATCATGACCGTGTTGGGAGAGGCTCTGGGTGGTGTTCTGCCACTCTGGTTCCGGTCCAGTGCCTGGTTGATGGCGCCCCTTCCTCCCTGGTTTCATTGGGCTCTTGCCCAGGCGCCGCAGGCCCGTTCCTATCAGCTTTCACTGCTGGTAGCGGGTATCATCGCCACTCCCAGCTTTATCCCACTGTTCATGTTACGTGAAGAGCCACCCGAGCGCCGTGCCGATCCTACCTCATCGGGGACAACGCTCAGGGACAGGCTTTCAGTCCTGTCCGGATGGAGAAGGTTGCCGCCGCGAATGCTGCTGAACAATCCCTTGACCGTCATGATCGGTATTCAGCTCTTAATCGGAGCCGGTGCTGGCCTGTTGCTTCCTTACTTCAATGTGTATTTTGTAAAGCAGCTAGGAGCGAACTCAGCCTTATTTGGGGCCATTGACGCGGCGGCCAATACATTGAACGCCTTGCTCACATTGCTCGCTCCCTGGCTCGTCCTACGCATCGGTAAGGTAGCTGCACTGGTGATTCCCCGAGTCATCAGTCTCCCTATTATGCTCTTGATCGGGATTACCGGATCGCTACCGCTGGCGGCGACCCTCTATCCTCTGCGCCAGGGTTTCATGGACATGACGCAAGGCATCCTGCAGGTCTTCTCTATGGAGGTTGTACCGCCTCAGAGACGTGGCCTGGCCAACAGCGGCTACCAGGCCGCCTACCAGATCATGTGGGCGCTTGGTGCTTCCCTCGGTGGCTTCCTGATCTCCCGTGTCGGCTATCTCTCCGTCTTCATCAGCACCACCATCCTTTACTCCCTGGCCCTCCTCCTGCTCTGGACCCGCTTCGGTCACGGTCGCTGGCAAGAACCCACCACCTCACCCATCCAACCCGAACATATAACAATGTCATGATATGATTAATACATGTATGTGGATATGAAGAAAAGCGCGCGTCACGCGCGCTTTTCTTCATATCCACATACATGTATTAATCATACCTTTGAGCGCCGCAGGCGCGTATAGTCATGGCCGAAGGCACACACTAACCTGATAACAGGTAACATAAAAGAGGCCCCTGGCAATCAATGCCAGGGGCCTCTTTTATGTTACCTGTTATCAGGCCAGTTCCTCTTCAGCGTCTTTCTTTACCACGAAATGGATGAGTATTATGCTGAACTCATACAGAATCGATAGAGCGACACCGATAAAAACCGGACTGTACAGGTCGCCGCCCGGTGTGACAACGGTGGCCGCCGCCCACATTCCCACGTGCGCCACCGCGCGCTTACTCTTCAAGAAATGCTCGGTCACGATGCCGATCATGGCCAGGAAGGTCAGGACCAGCGGTAGCTCAAAGACCGCGCCAAAGAGGAGCAAGAAGAATGACACAAACGAGAAGTAACTATTGGCCGATATAAGTTCAGTAAAGTTCTCTGCGCCAAAGTTGACCAGAAAGCCAACTGGATATTGCAGGATAAAGTATCCCAGCGTCACCCCCATTACGAAGAGCACCAATCCCAGCGTAATAAATGGGACGGCATGCTTCTTCTCCCGGTCATAGAGTCCGGGTGAGATAAACGCCCAGAGCTGATACAAAATGACCGGAAGAGCAAACACCAGGCCAAAGACGATCGAGAGCTTGATCGAAACCGTAAAGGCTTCTCCGATGCCCGTCATAACCAGCTTCTGGCCTTCTTTTCCCCCAACGGTATTGGAGGTAAGTGGTAATGGTGCGTCCAGGACATGAATAATCTGGTTGCGGAAGATGAAAGCGATCACCACTCCGACAGCCACTGCGATCAAACATTTAAAGATGCGCCAGCGGAGCTCTTCAAGATGATCTATCAGTGACATTGCCGAGGGGTCGTTCTCGTCATCGTCTTTCGGTGAATTGTCGTAGCCCCCCGATTTGAGCAGACCCTGCTGATCTAGATCACTGGTAGCCATGAGATCCCCCTATACTAGTGTCAGCAGTTTTGATTAGTCAACGTTCGGGGTTGTCTTTACCTCAGGCCGTGCCGCCTCTTCTGCGGCCAGGGCAGCTTTTTTGGCGGCCAGTTCGCGCTCAATGGCCTCGAGTTCCAGGCGAGCAGACTCGGTAGCAGACTGGCGGGTCTGTACTTCTTCCTCTTCTTTGGGTTTGGTGATTTCGTTGACGCCATTTTTGAATTCTTTGATGCTCTTACCAATGGCGGAACCCATTTCGGGCAGCTTCTTGGGTCCAAAGACGAGAAGCGCGACGACGAGGACAATGATAAGCTCTAAGCCGTGTGAACCGAAAATACCCATGATTAGTATCCTTTCCTGCGCTGGTGCTTACTACTGTGTAACACCCAACGTTGATGTACTCAAGTCCGCCACGACAAAATAGTGGCTGGATGATGTTTTTTCAACTGCTTCTACAACGTTAAAATACTTGCCTTACAATGATAACAACGCTGGCTTTACGAATATGCCGGGCGGGTTCCTTCCTGGCTGCTCAAGATGCTCTGAACGCTGGCAACGCTGGCACTGAGAAGGCCAAGGCCAGCGGACCCCATCGCTACCAGTTGAACGGCACGACGGCGGCTGATACGCTGTTCACAGAGACGCCTGGCTGCGCTCTGGCGTTGCTGTATCTCCTGTGCCTCCTGGTGCACAGATGCGCATAGACGCTGCTCCAGAGCCTCGGGCGTCGGGCTGTTGGAGCCATAATGGCGTAACAGCAAGGTCTCAATTGAGTCGTTATGCATAGCCACTTCCTATCGATGGTGCCTGGTTCGCCAGGGATAGGCGCCGGTGCGTGTCTTTGGGCGCGTTGCGCTGCTTGCGATCCTGACCATCGGATTGTTGTTGGAGCAGAGAGCTGGTCGCTAGCGGTGGTGCCGCATCGACTAACTCTTCACCACTTTGCTGCGAATAGAGCTGTTGGAACTGCTTGCGAGCCCGGACCAGGCGTTGCCGTACCGCCGCCTCTTTGAGGTCCAGCATGTCCGCGATCTCCGCAGTAGAGAGCCCGCCCACGATTGAGAACAAGAGGCAGATGCGTAAAGGCTCTGGTAACAGGGCCATGGTACGCTGGACCGCGTCCTGCTCCGCGATAGCTTCAGCGGGATCCTCATTGTTGGCTGTGCCATAGCCGCCGGGTTGTACCGGCGCGGCCTGCGCCTGCACCATCTCATCCCTGGCTACGTTCCGCTCACTCCCCTCCTGCTGACGCTTCTCATGCATACTGGAGAAAGGAATAAAGCTAAATAGCGCCCGCCTTCTTCTCTGCATACGCACTGTATTTAAGGCAATACGTAACAACCAGGCTTTAGCGTGGAAATGTCCTCCACTGCTGGCCCGTGCCGCGTCAATGCCTTTTAACGCCTGGTGAAAGGTATCCTGTGTTAGATCCTGGCTTTCTTCCCAATTATTGGTCAGGCCATAGATCGTATGGAATACCAGCTTATAGTATTCATGAATGAGCGTTTCAACAGCTTGTGCTGCAGGTATCGTGTCCACACCTAACTCTTTTCGCGTTCGTATGAAGGTTTTCTCTTGGGAGAATTCCTTCACGTTAATGTAGATGCATGGCGAATGTGATTTGTGACAACAAATTTTTTATTTATTCAGATGTCAGGGAACAAAAGAGGTGCGCATTGCGCACCTCTTTTGTTCCCTGACATCTGAATAAATAACTATATGAGCGCCGAAGGCGCAGCCATAAAAAAAAGGGCGCTTGCGATATATATAATTATATCAGCAAGCGCCTAGCATTGCGAAATATTAGCGCAGATGCTCTTCGATGTAATCCTCAGCTTCCTGGACGGTTGTGATTTTCTCAGCATCCTCATCAGAGATCTGCAGTTTGAAGCCCTCTTCGAGAGACATGATAAGTTCGACCAGGTCGAGTGAGTCTGCGTTGAGGTCCTCAACAAAAGATGCGCTAGGAACGACCTCGCTCTCATCAACACCGAGTTGCTCAACGATGATTTTTTTCAGACGCTCATGAACTGTAGGCATTACTTCACCTCGCTTTCCGCTTTTGAGATGGGCTGTTGTTGTGCCCGATTAAATATCGTACCCAGAACGCCATTGACGAAACGACTGGATGTTTCACTGCCATAGGTTTTAGCGAGCTCCACCGCCTCGTTAATAGCCGCTTTGGCTGGTACAGTATTATTAAACAGAATTTCGTAGATTGCAAGTCTTAGAATATTTTTATCGATACGAGCCATCTGTTGCAAAGGCCATTCACGGGCTGCGCTTTGGATGTGCGCATCGATATCTGCAAGATGGCCATACGCGCCCAGAACAAGTTCGCTAGCGTATTCAACTACCTTGGGGTGCAGATTGCGCTCCTCGGCGTGGCGCTGCAAGACCTCTTCCGGGGCATGGTTGGCTATATCGTATTCGTAGAGTGTTTGCAGTGCGATCATTCGCGCTTGCCTGCGTATCCCTGGCATAGTTTCCTCGAATGTGACTAGCTGGTGCCTGTTCTTCTCAAGCGAGACCGTTCGTTATGGGGACGGCAGCGCGTGAGTTGGACAGACGATGTTTCGACTCATCAGACGCGTTATGGTTGTATTGTTAATATTACTTACGCAACGTCCTGAATGTAGACATTGACGCCCTGAACCTGCATGCCGATCATATTTTCAATGGCGGCGGCAACTTCTTCCTGGACGGCTGTGCCCACTTCCACTATGTTACTACCTGATTCAACGATTAAATAGAGGTCAGCAGTAACAGTATTATCTTTGACCGTAAGGTTGATACCCTGATTGGGGACGTCGCGCCCCAATAGTCGTGACCATTGGTCACTGGTATGAGCCATACGGACAACGCCGCGAATTTGCAGAGCGGTACTTAACACGATGGTTGTGAGCACTGGACGTGCCACACGTACCACTCCAGTCGTTTGTGATTCCATAGCCATATGACTGTTCCTCTTGACTACAGTGATAAACCCTGGGCGGCCCAAGATTGCCGTTCAATGCGACCACAGACGCGATATCGATGATCATGCCTTTATGAGCACGAATCATCATGCGCGCTGCAGCTTTACTGCAAAGATAGGCGCTTTTTATCTTTGTGTCAAGTACATTATCCCACTCGTCTTCGGTAGGCCATATCTTTTGAGCTAGCTCGAAGCTGGTGTTAGAATTCTTTGACCCTGGCGACCGCCTTTTCGATCTCTTCCACGCTTCCGATATTGATGATATCAACATCCCTGGTGATACGCTTGATCATACCAGCCAGGGCCTGTCCAGGACCAATCTCAAAAAAGACCTTCACGCCCTGGGCCGCTAAATATTCGATGGTGCGGGTCCACTGGACGGATTCAGCGATCTGCCGTGAAAGCTCGCTACGCAGGTCTGAAGCGCCGGTGATGGGCTGGGCGGTGATATTGCTGATAATGGGATAAGTGGCATCCTGAATCTGTGTGGCAGCGATGGATTCTGCTAGTTTGGTCGCGGCCGGTTGCATGACTGGCGAATGGAAGGCGCCGCTGACTGAGAGCCGAATGGCGCGTTTGGCGCCACGTTCTTTGGCCAGAGCACACGCTGTGTCCAGTGCCTTCTGCTCGCCTGAGATGACGATCTGGCCGGGTGCGTTGTAGTTCGCCAGCACTACGCGTCCCATCCCTGGATGCTGCTGAGCCTTCTGATCTAACTGCTGCAGGCACTGCCGCGTCGCGTCCTCACAGACCTGCTGTAAGGCGTCTTCCTTCATGGCGATGATGGCGGCCATCCCACCCGGACATATCTCTTCCTCTTCATGCATCAGGCGGCCGCGCTCGCGTACAAGATGGGCGACGCCCTTGATATCGATGGTGCCGGCGGCCACCATCGCTGTACATTCACCAACGCTATGGCCGGCGGTATAGCTGGGAGCGAGCGGCGTGGTCCAGGAAGAATTGTGTGGGGAGAGAGCTTCTTGAAAGGCTGCCAGATATGCCAGGCTCACTGCGACAATAGCTGGCTGAGCATTAATGGTTGAACGTAGGGTCTCTTCTGGTCCCTGGAAACAAAGATCACTGAGCGAGAAGCCTAATGTTTCGTCAAAGGTGGTGAAAACTCGCCTTGCCGCATCGGATGCCGCAAAAACATCCGCTCCCATCCCAACGTTTTGACTTCCCTGCCCCGGAAATAAAAAGGCAACTTTTGTCGTCATTTCGTCCACTTCGTATACGGAAAGAATGTGCAAGGCTACCAGGCGACCTGGTCTGGAAAGTAGTCGTATATATGTGTATACCTATCTTGTCTTAAACCGTAAAGCGCACGCAAACCGTATAGGATTTTTGACATCACTACACAATTGAGCGTGCGTCTATGGTAGCCTTTGCAACTTCTTACTACTTCTTTGTCCTGGGCAGGACAACCTGGCGACCACGATAGGTGCCGCAATTGGGGCAAGCGTGATGCGAAAGGCGCGGGCGCTTGCATTGTGGGCAGGCAACTAACTGTGGAATTTCCAGATGATGATGTGCCCGTCGCTCTCCCTGACGAGCGCGCGAAATGCGCTGTTTAGGTAATGCTCCCATTAGAATTTCTCCTCTTCCACCAGTATTGTGTCCTGGGCGCGTGCTCGCACCCAGGGTTACGTACTCGTGTATGCTAGTGTGTTTAGATTATTTTTCGTTTTGCAGCAATTGTTTGAGCACATTCAGACGGGGATCATCAACCTCAGGTTCACAGTTACAAGGACCAAGGTTGAGATCATGACCGCACTGTGGACATAGGCCCGCGCAATCTTCCTTGCACAAAGGTACCGTCGGGATAGCCAGCAGGATAGCCTGGCGAATTGCTTCGGTAAGATCAACCTGATGGTGTTCATCGATTGGGAAGACATCGTCTTCCTCGACGGGAGGGAGTGGCGTACCCGTTACCACATCCACCGTTGGATAGAAAAGCTCCTCAAACGTGATATGCATGGGCTGCTCAAAATGCTTCAAGCAGCGTGCGCACTCGAGCTCGAGTTTGAGGTCTACCCAACCGTCTACTAGCAGTCCCTGATTGACACGGCGCATACGCGTATGCCCATCAACGGGTCCAATCACCTTAAAATCGTTGTCGAACTGAACCTGCTCTTCGTGAATATCTGCTTCAAATGCGGCCCCCGAGCCGAACGGGGATTTCATTAATTGCGCCACGTTAAAGATCATGGAATGTGTCCTTCCCATTGAGATCGAAACAGTATAAAACTTTTGCCAGTAAATACGTTTTGGCGCAAGGCGAACCATCCCCTACTCTTCTCTGGCGCCTGCTCATTATAGACAAGGCATGAAAGGGTGTCAAGTCCTGTTGGTGATTCCTGATCGGCAGGAGCAGGCGCGGAAAACACCGCTGGCGCGGCACTCCGGTCACCAGAAAATGGTGGAGGATATCTTTCTTGTTGACCTTACATATCTACCATTTTTATGTATATTACAGTGTATTACATTGGATAATTGGGACCACCCATGGTATCGGCGGCCAGTGAGGCGCGCCGTGGTAGGGGGCGGGGCTGGAGCGCGTCATCGTCATCGTCTGGTTCTACCCTGTCAGGGGATGGCGGAGCCTCTTGTTCTTCCTCAGGACGGCCTTCCAGGCTGTCCAGGCCCTTCTCAATACTCATGACCGTGCGCTCGATCTCCATTTCAACGTTGAGGAGGTGCTCGCGCAGATTGCGCAGGGTCTCGGAGGCGTAGGTGTCGGCCTCAATCTGCAGCTGGTCGGTATGGGATTCCGCGCGTCGCACGATGGCCTGCGCCTGCTCGTTCGCGCGCCGAATAATCTCCTGCGAGCGCTCTTCTGCGGCCCGCAGGAGCCCCTCGCGCGCCATGGTGCGTTCGCTTTCCTCGCGCGCTCGGCTCAGTATCGCGGATGCTTCAGACTGCGCCTGCGCTAAGATGCGCTCTTTCTCCTGCATGACGCGCCGCGCCTGCTTGATTTCACCGGGAACTGAGGAGCGCATCTGCTCAATAATTGCCAGAAGATCGGCCTCTTTGAGGATAACCTGGTTAACTAATGGCATCCGCTTACTATTTGCGACAAGGTTCTCAAGGCGATCTACGAGGTAGAGAATATCCATACTGTTTGCCTGGCCTCCTTCCCATGCCGCTGTGTCCCCACCGGACCTGGCGAGATGCCTCTTTTTTGAAGAGGTTGCGCTGATCCCCTACATCTATTCTACGAATAAATAGTCATGCCTGTTGCAAAGTTACAGAATTATGAGCCCTACATCGTTTCGAGTGAGGCTGAGGCCGCTATCTGCTCAGGCCGGGCTGGTCTGACTGAATTTGTGCTGCAAAGCCTGCACAACTGACGCAGGCAGCATATCCTTGACGTCCCCACCCAGTTTGGCAACTTCTTTTAGTAGCGAGGAACTGACAAAGAGCTGCTCCAGATTGGTAATAAAGCATACAGTCTCGATCTCGGGTGCCAGCTTGCGATTCATCAGGCCTTGCTGGAACTCCGCATCAAAGTCATTGGGTGAACGCAGGCCCCGAATGATGGCCTGGCCGCCCACTGACCGTACATATTCGATCAAGAGACCGGTGAATTTTTCAACACGTACATTGGTCAGGCCCTCTTCGGCCACGACCGTTTGCCAGAGTGCGATCCGCTCATCGACAGAGAAGAGCAGATTTTTAGCCGGAAAACTGTAGACCGCTATAATCAATTCATCGAAGAGGCGCGCTCCCCGATGGGCGATGTCGAGATGTCCATTGGTTAGTGGATCAAAGCTGCCTGGATAGACAGCGAGGCGGTGACGCGATTCCTGCTGACTCACATAAGCTCCTTTGCTGACGCTTGTGCTTACTTTTCTTTTTGAAAGCTTTGCGAAATGGTTAAGGACATTAAAACATATTCCAGGCGGTTCGGCAATAGCTGAGCAACTGCCCGGCGGCCGGGCTATTCCCGTGCGGGCGGCCGCATGCGCGGCCGCCCTGGTTTTATATGGATGGAACAAAAAACGCGCGTTGAACGCGCGTTTTTTGTTCCATCCATAATATGAGCGCCGTCGTAGGTGCCGGGCTTGCCCCGGCTTGGCTGCGAAGCGGCCCTGTGCCCGGGCGCACACGTTCCATCAACGATACCATCTCCCCTCTCAAAGGGGCGCCGGTTTTCGAGACGATCAGGCCAGTTTATTCGAGCGGCGGTAGCGGCCAGCGATCGCTTCACCGATGCCGATCGCGCCCAGACCGAGGAGCAGGTGGATGATCTGGATAACGATATGGGCCGAGCCCAGGCTGAGCCAGCTGAGCTGTCCCAGGCCGACGATAGGCAGGAGCAGGCCGATGATAAAGGCGCCGATGGCCAGTCCCATGTTGCGACCCTGGGGAGCGGTGGCGATACCAAAGGCCAGTAGCCAGAGCGAGATCATGGCCAGCAGGCCCAGCAGCATGTGGATCATGACGATGCCGCCAGAGATTACGTTGAGCCAGAGGAGGATGCCAAGAATAAGTGCTAGCAGGACACAGATACGCAGTGCCATGATACCGATACGTACAATCACAATAAAACTCCTTAAAATAACGTTTAACTATGCTCGCATAAGAGCGTTTCATTCAGTTGCCTGGAAAATCCTCCAGACAAGTGCGCTATCGCATTATATTATAAGGAACTGACCGGCTGCTGCCTGAGCGGAGAGTTCCTCGCGTTTGAGTAAGATGCCTTACCGGGACGCGGCGTTCTCGGCGACCCGTAGTTCCGGCTTTTCTTCGGGACGATGAATCTTAGTCAGGATCGGCAGCACCACCATGGCTGCTAGCAGGGTGATCAATCCTCCCAGAAGCAACGGGATGCCGGGACTGCTGAGGGCATCGATGCTGCCAGCGATCATGGGTCCAATGACGCGACCGAGCCCGGCGACACCCTGCGCCAGGCCCAGCATTTCGCCCTGCGTCTCAATCGGACTGGTGAACGAGAGCAGGGTCGAGATGGTTGGACTGATCGCTCCGTCTCCGATACTCAGCAGTCCGACACTGATCAATACCAGCGCGAGCTGATTGCTGAATGCCAGCGTGACCAGGCCGATGGTCAGCAAGAAGAGTCCTGCTAGCATCAGCTTTTGTTCATTCCACCTTTTGACCAGTCGACCAACCAGGCCGCCCTGCATCAGGACTACGATGAAACCAACGTAGGTGAACAGGTAGGCATTCTGGACCGAATTCCAGCCAAATTTCTGTTGTGAGAAGAGCGGGAAGATCGTTTCCATCGAGGTGAAGGCAATCGTAAAGAGCAGGTTGACTATGACCAGTCGCAGGACAATGGGCGCGTTCAGGGCGCGCTGCCAGCCGGACCACAATACGCTGAAGCGATTCATTGACTCGGATTTCTGCTTTGCCGACTGCGCATACAGCACCTTCCTGGTCCTGGTTTCTGGCAAGAAGCAGAAGACCAGCAGCGCATTGACCAGGGCGATAGCCGCAGCCGCCCAGAATGGGATGGTCGAGCCTATGGGGGACAGAATTCCTCCCAGGGCCGGTCCGAGTACAAATCCCACACCGATCGAGGCCCCGATCAAACCCATCCCCTTCGCCCGATCTTTAGCCGGGGTAACATCGGAGACCACCGCCTGCGCCGAACCGATATTGGAGGCGCCCAGACCGCCAATAAAGCGGGCAAAGAGCAGCATAATCAATGAGCCCGAGAGCGCGGTTAGCGCCAGCGAGAGCGTTTCAATCAGCAGTGAGATCACAATCACCGGGCGGCGCCCGTAGCGATCCGATAGCCCTCCCAGCACTGGCGTAAATATAAACTGGGCCAGCGCATAGGCCGTAACGATCGCTCCCACTCCTAAAGGATTCGCTCCCAGGTGCTCGGCCCAGAATGGTAACAGGGGAATAATGAGGCCGAAGCCCGTAAAATCGATCAGGATGGTCAAAGCCATCAATAATAGTGGAGACCGCCGTTTTTGCTCCATGCTCGCTCAGCTCCTGTATATCTATCTCATCGTAACCGTCATTGTCAGGCAGAATGCGTGGTTGGGGCAGCATGTGGGTGACCTGTGGCTCCCAGTGAAATCTGCTCAATCGTCCGTTTCAACCAGCGCATCTCAGCATCCAGCAATGCCAGCTTATGATCATTTACCAGTTGATGGGCGGCATCCGAGGTGTGGCTGGCATCCCTTAGCTGTATAACAGCGTTATGGTAAGCTTCAACCAGCGAGAGGCGTTCATAAAGAAGCATGCAGGCCTCCTCGGCCGTCAGGTGATGCAAAAAGTACAGGCAGGCATCCACTTCACTCAAACCCGGTGTAAACTTGCTGATCATATCGCGCAACAGGTTTGAGAAGTACCCCTTCCCTTGATCCGTCACGTAGTACATATCCCGCTCACGTAGAGCTACATCCTCATGTGCCGCCCCCGGCCCCGGAGCCTCTACGGTCTCGCGCCGAATTTCAAGATAGCCATCCGCGACCAGCCTCTCCAGCTGATAATAAATCGTCGGCTTCTTAATATGATTGGCAAATAAATCATGGTGTGCCTCAATAAACTCCCGAATCTGCTGTCCATACATCGGCTTCTCAAGCAGCACACCAAGCAGCATAACCTGTTTATACATAGTAACCGCCGTTTAGTCAAATCTGACTTAATTATAGCGAGCCCCCAACACCCCCGTCAAGAGGAACAGTATGGGTTGTGGCATGGCTTCGGGCTTCTCGCGGAGCGAGAAGCCCGAAGCCATGCCACAACTCGTATTTTGTGAACTAGCCCATAGAAAATTAATAAGAATTACGCTATCATACAAGTACTATAGAAGAAAATCACCATTTTTATGGCTGACTTTAAAGGTGTGCACACAAAAGGGCTCCGCGTCATCACGCGCGCCACACGCCATACTGGGGTAAAAGTCCAGCACATAGAAACTTTCCGTGAGCCTTCTACGTTTCTGAATAGACCTATGTTGATATATTGGTGTCATCAGGAAAAGGGATGCTCTCTACACGGGGGTGTTCTTGAGGAGATGGATGTTCATGGGGAAGGACCGCTCTCTATTCTGCGTAGAGTGTGGAGGGGAAAATCCGCCGCACGCGAAGTTTTGCCGCGTCTGCGGGTATCGTCTCATCAATCAAACCAATAACTCTACGCCCGCGTTGACGACCTCGGCTCATCTGGAGGCGGTTGCGTTGCATACGCTACGGGTCAATGACCTGCTCAAGCAGCGCTATCGCATCGTCGCACAGATCGGGTCGGGGGGGTACGGGAAGGTCTATCGAGCCATTGACAGCGAATTTATGGATCGGCAGGTAGCCGTTAAAGAGATGATACAGCATGGTTTGAATCCTCAGGAACTGGCGGAGGCGGCGGAAGGTTTCAAGCGCGAGGCCGTTCTGCTGGCGAGCCTGACACAGTCCAATCTTCCCAGCATCTATGATTATTTTTCCGAGCATGGCAACTGGTACCTGGTGATGAGCTATATCGAGGGCGAGACGCTGGAGAGCTATGTGCGCCGTCGAGGTGGCTCCCTACCCGTCGATAAGGTGATTCAGATCGGCATTCAACTGGCGACTGTGCTGAGCTTCCTGCATACGCGCAAGCCCTCGATTATCTTTCGCGACCTCAAGCCCTCGAACGTCATGCGTACCCCGGAAGGGCAGATCTATTTGATCGACTTTGGCATCGCGCGCCACTTCAAGCATGGCAAGACCAAAGATACGATCGCCCTGGGATCGCCAGGCTACGCGGCCCCCGAGCAATATGGCCGCGCGCAGACCACGCCCCAGGCGGATGTTTATAGCCTGGGCATTGTGCTTTACCAGTTGATTACAGGCATTGATCCCTCTGTCTCTCCCTTTGGACCAAAGCACCTGGATCTACCCGATCATCCGCAGCTTACAATATTGATCCAGTGTATGCTGGAAATGGACCCCAAACGGCGTCCGAGCAGTATGGGGAACATTCAGCGCGAGTTACAGCGTATCGCATCCGGCAAGGTGATCAAAACATCGCATCATCCGAGCCAGCGCCAGCCACCGGTTCCCCATTCCTCCGCGCATATCCCGGCGGTCCGTCCTTTGCGTCCGAGCTCAAGCGGCCTGCGGGGTGTCCATCTGCCTTCGCCGCCACTACAGAGCCATGCCGCCGCAACCGAGCAGGCCAGTCTATTGCGTCCAGCCGCCTCATTTGGACCCCAGTTCGTTTCAACGCCTCCCATAGCCGAGCTCGCCCCGACCGCGTGGTGGCGCATGCTCAACTTCATGCGTTCCATGAAGGAACTATGGCGAGAGAAATTCTAGTGATTCACGCATCATTTCCCCTCGACTGGTCGTGTAAAAGTGTACAATGATATGGCGATATTGTTGTATGTGTAGCCTCTCACCGGTAGAGGATAATTGAAGGAGTATTCTGATGCCAAAAGCAACCTGGAAGGGTGTGACGCTGGCGGAAAGCGATAACTGCATTGTGGTTGAAGGCAACCAGTACTTTCCACCCGATTCTGTTCAGCGGGCCTATTTTAAGCCGAGTAGCACCCACACAACCTGTCCATGGAAAGGTGAGGCCAGCTATTACACCATTGAAGTTAATGGTGAATCTAACAAGGACGCGGCCTGGTTCTATCCCCAGCCCAAGGATGCGGCGAGCCAGATCAAGGATTACGTCGCCTTCTGGCGCGGCGTCAATGTAGAGGTGTAAGGGCGTTTCGGCTGGTCTGCTTGATTATATTGCTGGTATGACCCGGAATAAATGGCGGGTGAGACGTGTTTGGATAAGCAGATTGGATGGGTTAAAGTAGTATAGTCAGGAATGAGTGAATGACCAGAAACGCCAAAATTATTGTGACAATCGCCCTGATGTTGGGCATGACCCTGGCCGCATTGGATACCACCATTGTGGGCACCGCCATGCCCAGTATCGTGGGGAAGCTAGGTGGCATCACCCTTTATTCATGGGTATTTTCCGCCTACCTGTTGACCTCGACCACGACGGTGCCTATCTACGGCAAGCTGGCCGACCTCTATGGTCGTAAGCCACTTTTCTTGTTTGGTTCTGTACTATTCCTTATCGGCTCGATCGCCTCTGGCTGCTCCCAGACGATGGTTCAGTTGATCATTTTTCGTGCCATTCAGGGTCTGGGCGCGGGCGCGGTACAGCCAATTGTGCTAACGATTATTGGAGATATATATGCTTTAAAAGAGCGTGCCCGGGTACAGGGATTATTCAGTGGCGTCTGGGGCCTGTCCAGTATTGTGGGGCCGGCGCTGGGTGGTTTAATTGTTGACCATTCCTCGTGGCGCTGGGTCTTCTTTATCAACGTACCCTTCGGTGTGCTCTCGGCTGTTATGTTAATGTTCGCACTCAAAGAGCAGGTCGAACGGAAAAAACATCAACTGGACTATATCGGTACATTGACATTAAGCGGTGGCATTGTAGCCCTGCTCTTTGCATTCCTGCAGGGTGGCACCAGCTGGTCGTGGGCTTCCTGGCAGAGTATCAGCTTATTCGCTATCTCAATCCTGCTACTGGGCTGGTTTTTGTATGAAGAGCGGCGTGCCGCCGAGCCTATCCTGCCGCTGGATCTATTCCAGAATCGCATCATTGTTATCTCAAGCATTGGTGGTGTGGTGCTGGGTACGATTATGTTCGGTATCACTTCATACGTGCCACTATTCATGCAGGGTGTTAAGGGTGGTAGCGCTACCGATGCCGGTATTATCCTTGGACCATTGCTGCTGGCCTGGCCGATCGCGGCCACTATCAGCGGAAAAGTTGTTTTGAGCTATGGCTATCGCATTACTGCAGTGCTGGGGACCGGACTGACATTGATCGGCATGGGGATGGTACTGACGTTTACACCTCAGATTAGCCTGCCCATCATTATCGTAGCCATGGTCTTAATCGGAGCCGGATTGGGCTTCTCCAGTTCCGCTTACATCCTATCGGTACAGAATGCGGTTCCCTGGAGCCTGCGTGGTGTTGCAACGGCCTCCACCCAGTTTTTCCGCACCATCGGAGGAACCATCGGCGTCGCTATCATGGGTTCGATCCTCAATGCGCAAATGGCTATGCGCTTCACACCGATCTTCGCCCACTATCAGCAGGCGCTACAGCATCTACCCAAAGGTATCTCACCGGCCAATGTTTTATTGACGCCGGATGTACGTGCTACCCTTGCGTCGGATCTGCTCAGCCAATTGCAGGCGGCCCTGTCTCAGAGCTTATTCTGGGTCTACCTGCTGCTGTTCGTGCTGGCGGTGATTGGCCTGGTCGCTATGTTCTGGCTACCCGGTGGTCGCGCCGACCAGTATGCATATCATGCTGAACCCGAAGCCGCCGAAGCCCAGGCATCCTCAGAAATGGTCATGCCGCACATGGGCTAACTCCGAGAGACTAGCAGAAGCACAACAACGCCGGCGCCTCTTTCGAGGCGCCGGCGTTGTTGTGCTTCTGCTAGTCTCTCTCTGACTCTTCTTTGATCTCTTTATCGGTGTCGTCGCCGGGTTGCTGCAGCGGTTTCGCGGCTTCTGGAGCCTTGCCTTTCGAGGGATGCAGCCAGGCCTTGACACGCAGGTATAGCGCCATGACGCCGCTAAACCACAGGCCCCCGTAGATATAGCCCGCGGCCACGTCGCTGGGCCAGTGCGCGCCCAGATAGACGCGTGATGGTCCGATGCAGGCGATTAACGTGGTACAGATGCCGATGAGTAGATTGCGGATGCGTCCCGAACGCCAGTTGGTTGCCAGCAGGTAGATGAGCAGACCGTAGAAATTGGTATAGTACATGACGTGTCCGCTGGGAAAGCTGGGCTCGTTGATAACTTTAACCACCGTAACTAGCTCCTGGGTCGGCCGGGGACGCTTGATCACACGCTTCACGATGGCGTTGAGCAGCGTAGCGGACGAGGTGAGCAGGATAAATATGGCTTCGAGCCGGAAGCGTAGTGCCCAGAAGATGCCCGCGATGCCCAGCGTTTGCGGCAAAGCATACTGGACAAAGCCGATCTCTGAGACGCCAAAGAAGAAGCGTCGCAGCCAGGGATTGCGATACTTCTGGAGCCGGGATGTAATCGACATATCGCCGGGAAAAAACTGCGTGCGCTGTGCGATCAGGGAAAGGATCACCGCTCCCGACAGGATCCAGAGGTAAAAGGCCATAAACATGGTGCCACGCGAAACGGCTCGTCGGCCTGAGACGGAGGACTGGGCTGCGGCCTTCTGGGCCTCGGTCATCACCGGAGGCATCTGTACTTCCGGCAGCCTGACCTGTGGTAAGGGATCAGACGGCCGTGTTTTTATTGTTGTTGTACCGGGTGTGGGTTGTTCTGGCTGTGTTTTTTTGCCTGGTTTACGACTAAAATTAAACATATACAGAACCTTTCTCTTCGCTCTGGTCGCGTTCGGTAGCCCGCTGATATATTCTTCTCTTCTTGCGCTCTGACTTCGTCATATTGGGGCCTGCCGCCACCTTTTTGGCTACGCGCACCTGTAAGACACCGGTCTGAATCTCGATCAACGCCGGGGTAGTGCCCTTCTGTTCCCCATCGGCGTGAATCTTCACCGGGTGTTCTGACTGAATATAAATGGTTTTTGCCTTGCGCCGGCTGATTTTCTGTGCCAGCGCCCGTCTCCCCTGGCTGATTGAGATGGCGTGGCGAATATAGTCTATTTTGCTAAAGCGTCGATAGATGAGCACGTCGAGCAGCCCGTCATCCATTAATGCGTTGGGCGCGAACTGCAGGCGTGCCCCGTAGTAGGGCGAGTTGCAGACGCTGATCTGGATAGCGTTCATCCGGTGACGCTTCTTGTTGTCAAAGGTAACGGTAAAGCGCGTTGGCGCAAAGGTGAAGAGCGTGCGCAGTCCGTCTATAACCCCGTGCAGCGTCGAGGAGAACCCTTTGCTCTTGAACTCTTCTGCTGCCGGAAAGAGGGCCGCCTCCAGTCCAATGCCAGCTACTTCTAAAAAGATATGGTCATTGATCTTTCCCACATCGATGCGGCTGGTAGTGCCCTGAGCGATGATCTCGCATGCCTTCTCAATATCTTCTGGAATATCAAGGCTGCGCGCGATATTATTCATCGTACCCATGGGCAGGATACCCAGCGCACTATTGGTATTGATCAAGCCATTGGCAACCGCGTGGAGTGTCCCATCACCCCCGCCCGCAATGACGATATCCGCGCCCTCTTCGGCCGCTTTGCGCGCCAGCCCTGTGCCTGGATCCTCCACCGTGGTATAAATGATGGTAGGTTCTATATTATACGGGCGTAAAGAGGCCAGGATCAACTCTTTGCTGTCATCAAGGGTATTATGGTTCGTTGCCAGAGCCGACTCACCTGAGGTCGGATTGAGGATCAGTACAGTCCGCATAATATGGTTCCTTATTCACATATAACTTGCATTATACGTTCGCACTTTTTTGTGGGACCATCATGGTGACGAGCGGCTCTGTATATATAGCTGCATGTACAGAGATGGTCCCTTATACAGCACGGCACAATAGCCCCCCTCACAACGTGGCCTCATGTAGTACACGCATAAACAGTCGAGTTAGTCTCAGGTCAGCCACCTGGTAGCGCTTATGAAAAGCGGTCCGCCGTCCAGCGTACGGCCTCGCTTAGCGTCGGATAGGGCAGGATAGTCTGTGCCAGTGTCTGGACGGAGATACCTGTCTTCATGGCCAGAATTATCTGTGCCAGCAGATCATCTGCCTGCTCGCCCAGGATGTGGCCGCCGAAAATGTTGCCATGCTCATCGGCCAGTATTTTGAGGGTGCCAGCGGTGCGACCATTGGTTATGGCGCGCTCGACCTTCTCAAATGAAAGCCGGGCCACTTTGTAGCGCTTCCCTTCAGCGCGCAGCTCGGCCTCGGTCTGGCCAACATGGGCCAGGGGAGGATCTGTATAGGTCACCCAGGGGATGGCCTGGTCGGTAAAGGGCTGGGGCGTGGTCGCGAAGGCATTGTTGGCGGCCAGGTGCCCCTGGTCGCTGGCCACATGGGTGAACTGGTAGCCACCCGTGATATCACCGGCTGCCCAGATATGGGGAACGGAGGTGCGCAGCGTAGCATCTACGCTAATTCCCTTTTCAGTGCTATCAATATGCGCCGCCTCAATATTGAGTTCATCCAGATCGGGTTTGCGCCCGGTGGCGAGAAGGATCTCATCAACCTCGAACTGCTTCTGGCCGTTCTCTTCCCGATAGACAAGCCGTTTCCGCGTGTTCGGAGCGTGCTCGATCCGTTCAAGCTCGACTCCAGTGGCTATCTGGATGCCCTCCGCCCTTAAAATATCGCCCAGCTGATCCGCCAGTTCCTGCTCCTCTTTTTTTAGCAGCTGCGTATTGTGTTCCAGTACTGTAACCTGGACGCCGAAGCGCTGAAAAAGCTGGGCGAACTCCAGACCTAGTGGACCGGCTCCGATGATAGCCAGGCTCGCTGGCAACTGTGGGAGATAGACCGCCTCTTTATTGGTGATATAGCCAACCTCCTGCAGCCCCTTTACTGGCGGACACCGCGTACTGGTGCCCGTGGCAACAATGATCCTATCGGCGTAGAGCGTCTGTCCCTCGACCGAGACAGTGTGCGGTGAGGTAAACGTGGCATGGGCATGGAAAACATCGATCCCCTGTTGTTTGAGGGACCTGCTCGCCTGCTTTGGTGTGCCACCACGGATGCGTGTAACCACACTCTGAATGTAATCCTGTACTCGCCGCCAGTCAAACGTCGCTTCGGGAATAGAGAGCCCGTAGCGCTGCGCATGACGGGACCGATGGAGCATGGTAGCGATCTGCAATAGCGATTTGGTGGGATCGCAGCCATAGTTCAGGCAGGTTCCTCCTAGTTTATCAACCTCAATCAGCCCGACGCGCTTATGCATCTCAGCCGCTGTGCTGGCCGCTGTACTTCCTGCAGCCCCCGCCCCAATAACAAGTAGATCATAGCTATTATCATTCATCCCATATCTCCTCCGTAATCTTATTCTACCCATAACAATGTATCATACGCACCGCCCGGGTTGCCTCCAGTTCACCAGCCTTGAGCTTTCGCGCCTGTGGTGCTCAAGGGTTATGTATATATGGTGCATCGGGTGCGCAACTGCGTTCCCGATGCACCATATATACATAAGTGAGGCCGCAGGCCGAGCTCTGCGGGTTACATGAAAAATTCCTGAGAATTACGCCCTGGCCACACCTCTGTAGAAACTTTTTGTTTCATGATAGCGTACGACAAATAGGTAGCAACATTTCATTTAGATGATTCCTCTCCAGCCGATGATAGGAATTGATTGTAGTGCTGATAGTTTGAATAGGTAGGAGTGCGAAGAAGGGATGGGCCATGGTCGGTAGCGACGCATCTGCTCAATCTGAGGTTTTGTTTGAAAATCCATTCCATATCGAAGATTTACAGATTTTCGACGCTGAAACCATGCGCGACATGCTGGCATGTAGTCATGCTCAGTTATCCAGTCGTATGCTGGCGGATAGCCTGCATAACGTATCATCAGCTCTGATCATGCGTATCATGCAGGGCGTTCCAGAGGCGCAGCGGGATCAGTTTCAGCAGGAGTTACAGCAGCCTCTCTCTTCGGAAGAGATCGACCAGGCCCGCAATCAGACTTTGAACACCCTGTTCTGGGAGCTCATCTATTGGAAAACGCCCGAGCTATACGAGGAGTTGACGGTGGGTGAGCGGTTACATGAGGGCATCTTCCAATCTATTCAATCCGACCTGAAGGACAAGGTGGTGCTGGATGCTGGCGCCGGCAGTGGTAGGGCCTCGTTTGAATATCTGCGCTATGGCGCGACCAGGGTGCATGCCGTTGAACCTTCACCCGGTTTATTGCGTCTCCTGCGCAAGAAGATCATCGATCGCGGGTTGGAGCAGTCCATGTTCCCGGCTGCCGGTCGCTTTAATAAGCTGCCGCTGGCCGATCAGTGCGTGGATACTGCGCTCTCCTGTTCGGCGTTTACCGCGCTGGAGGACCAGGGAGGCGAGGCGGGTTTACTTGAACTACGCCGTGTGACCAGGCCGGGTGGCAAGATCATTATTGTCTGGCCACGTACTGAAGACCATCAGTGGTTTGGAGAGCATGGCTTTCAGTACGTCTCTTTACCGGTTCAGGAAGAGATGTGTGTCCACTTCCGCTCATTTGATAGCGCTGTACGCTGCGCCCGGCTCTTTTACGCCCATAATCCCGCCGTGCTGCGCTACTTACAGCAAACACACAAACCGGAGATTCCCTTTTCTATTATTGGTATGAATCCGCCACGGGACTACTTTTGGCTCGCGGTATAAGAAAGGACGCCTGAGATAATGGTTGCAGAGACGACAAAGCAGAATGAACCGACTACTAGCTGGATGGATACACCACCGAGATACCCATTGCTGCGTCACTATAGCGCCAAGCTGGTGGCGAATATGCCCTGGCTGGATAAACTATCGAATCCCTTGCGAAACTGGACCCAGTCTTTATTTGGAAATCCTAAAGATGCATCATATCGACTGAAGGATTTTCTATCTGGTGTCTGGTTTGGTCATCCCGTTCACCCGGTACTGGTGACAATTCCTATTGGCGCCTGGACCTCGACGATGGTTTTTGACCTGGCCTGGTTGGGGAGCGATGAAGATAAAGGGATGGCCCGCAGCGCTGATATGATGATGTGGTTGGGCCTGGCTGGCGCGACAGGTTCCGCCGCGACAGGTCTGGCGAACTGGGTGGATACCGATGGGCAGGAGCAGCGGACCGGTATGTTGCATGCGCTGATGAATGGTGGTATTACCGTCCTGAATCTGACCTCCGCCATCTTGCGTTTAACGGGTCAGCGGCGCACGGCTATCGCCCTGTCCAGCACAGCATATGCGCTGAACATCTATTCCGCCTACATCGGTGGAGAACTGGCTTATTCCACAGGTATCGGGATGAATCGTACTATTGTTGAGGGTGGTCCCGATGAGTTCGTAGCGGTGATGGATGCAAAAGACCTGGCTGAAGGTAAACTAACACGCGTAGACGTAGATGGCACACCAGCGGTGCTGGTGAAAGACGGCTCAACTATATGCGCGATCTCCGCTACGTGTTCCCACCTGGGCGGACCCCTGGATGAGGGTACCTATAAAGATGGGGTCGTGTATTGCCCATGGCATAATTCAGGCTTCAGCATGTGTGATGGCTGTGTTGTGAATAGCCCGGCCGTCTACGCGCAGCCTACCTTTGCGGTACGCATCCGTGATGGTAAAATCGAGCTGCGACGCCTCGAACATGCATAAACTACATTCCCCACTCACTATGCAGGAGGGGCAGGAGGGTCCCACCGGCCCTCCTGCGGTGCTCACGAGTCCGTATCATCGCCTGCGGCCCTCCTGAGCTTTCGCGCCTGCGGTGCTCACGAGTTCGTTGTATATTGGTGCATGGGCTGCGCGGCCGCGCAGCCCATGCACCAATATACAAAACCAGCGCGGCTGCGCAGCGGACGCGCGTGCGGGGGCGCTCACGTGCCCCTATGGTGACGGGAGTCAGATATATTCTTAAAAAGTAAAAGACCATCAGGCGGCGTGTAAAAAGAGAAAAAGAAGTTTCATGGGGTGTCCCCACGAAACTTCTTTTTCTCTTTTCAACTCCCCCAATCCCCTCAGAGATTGCCTCTTTACGACTTTTTATAGATAAGTAGAGCTTTATTCAACAGAAATTCCATTGAAATTATTGTTTGAAGAGTATATGCTAGTATCTATAAAAGTGAATGGCTGATAGAACATAAATCCATTCAGAAATGAAGAGGTTACCCGTGCGAACTCAAGAAAGTATGCAATCTTCTTCGCCAGAAATCTCTGATGCCGTATTGGCTAAGATGATTATAGATGGAGATCAACTCGCCTTTGAGCTGCTGGTACGCAGATATCATACCCCTCTCTTCAACTTTATCTGTCGCTTTCTGGGGGACTATGATCTGGCCTGCGATGTTTTGCAGCAGGTTTTCTTGCGCTTTTACATTTCGCTCCCCAAACTGGGAACCGGTGAGCCGTTCAAGTCATGGTTATTCCAGGTTGCGCGTAACTGTTGCGTGGATGAATTGCGGCGCCGCCATCGCTATGCGATCCATTTTTCTCAACTAGAAGTAGAGAATGCTGATGGCGAATTCTCGGTTTTGAACGATATACCCGATCCCGGACCCCTGCCCGAGGAATTGATGGAGCGCCACGATCTGCAACTCCACCTGCACCAGGCCATTGATTCCTTGCCACCCAAGTTCCGCTCGGTTGTTGTGTTGCGCTATGCCTCACAGCTCAGCTTCTCGGAGATTGGAAAGGTGTTGTCGATGCCAGAAGCCACCGCCAAAACATATTTTCACCGGGCCAAGGTTCTGCTACGGAAGATTCTGGGTGCGCAGGCACAAACTACGTATATTTAAGCGGCTCCCGCGCGGGACGTTGTTGCATAAATTGCCGGGCCTGAGCTATACAGACTCCTGCCAGGATGAGTACGCCGCTGATGAGTACGCCTGCCGTGATAACCTCATGCAAAAAGAGCGCACCTCCGATAACACTGATTAGCGGCACCAGGTAGAGGAAGAGCCCTGCCTGCGAACCGGGCATGGAAGCTACACCATAATTCCATAGCATAGTGGCGATGACGGTACTGCCCACGGTCAACAAGCAGAGCGCCAGCCAGCCGTAGACATTCAAATGCAGCACATTGGTCGCTACCTGTGGCGTATAGAAAACAAATAATGGCAGAGTGCCAATGAACGTGGTCAACGCCGTACAGCTGCTGGCCCCATATTTCGCGGTCAGCGGTCGTATCAATATCGTGTAGGCCGACCACATAAAGGCTGCTAGCAGTGTGAGCCCCGCGCCAAAGATCTGGGTGCCGGTGAGTGAGATATCTCTGGTATTGCCCAGCAGCGTTCCGACGCCAATTCCGATGGCCGCCACGACAAATCCCAGCCAGATAGACCAGTGGGGACGTTCATGGGTAATCAAGAGCGATAGCAGTAGAATCCAGATCGGCTCGGTGGCAATCAGGATGCCACCCAGACTGGCGGCAATAAAATGAAGCCCGAAGGCTACGGTCAGATTATATCCAATACTATTGAGCAGGCCACACAAAATAGCCAGGCCGATCTCCACTCTTGACCAGCGCTGCCGCCGTAGTTGTAGCAGTGGCGGCAATAATAATATGGTGGAGATAGCAAATCTGATCAGGATGATCTGTATAGGTGTCAGATCAGTGAGTAGATAACGTGTGGCTACCGGTGCCATTCCCCAGCAACTTACGGCCGGTAAAAGTGCTCCAGCGGCGACAGAGTAAGGCGTGCGAGCCTGCATGTGACATTTCTCTTTCATAAAAATATATTGGACTATCTATCTATTTAATCTTATCCGGTTGTGGTTCGCCATTCAAGCCCGCATGATATTTCAGATACGTATCCTTTTGCGCAGGCTGATGAGTGATAGGAATGTGCCAGTCTCTCATCAAACATTTTGATGGAGAGAATTTGAGAGTGAGGAGTATGTTTATATGTCACAGAAACGGCCGATCAAAGGCGTTATTCTAGATATTGATGGAACCCTGATAGAGAGTAATGAGGCCCATGCCAGGTCGTGGGTAGACGCGATGGAAGAAGCTGGACATCATGTGGCCTTTGAAAAAGTTGCGCCTATGATTGGAATGGGTGGGGATAAAGTTTTACCCGAGTCCTTGAATATCGCCAAGGACAGTCCCGAAGGAGAGCGCATCAGTAAGCGGCGTAAAGAAATTTTTAAGCAGAAATACCTGCAGACGGTGAAGGCGCTGCCGGGGGCCGCAGACCTTCTGCGGCACATGCATGATAAGGGATTGAAGCTGGTGATCGCGACCTCATCTGATCCCGACGATTTAAAGAATCTATTACAGCTCATTGGTCCACATATCGAGGATCTGTTTGAGAATGCAACTACCTCCAGGGACGCGCCGCAATCTAAGCCCGATCCAGATGTAGTGCATGTGGCCATTGAGAGGATCAAATTAAGCCCTCAGGAACTGATAATGACAGGTGATACCGCCTATGATATCGAAGCGGCCAATCAGGCCTCTGTGCCCACCATCGCTTTTCGTTCTGGTGGATGGAGCGACCAGGATCTCAAAGGTGCAGTAGCCATTTACGATGGGCCAGCAGATCTCCTCCAGCATTATGATGAGTCGCCATTGGCTCAGGGATTGTAATTACGCCATAGGCAACAAGAAGGGAGCGCTCCGCGTTAGCAGGCGCTCCCTTCTTGTTACTTTTGTATGCCCGTCAGGCATTACTAAATGCCGAGGTATACGCGATATTTTGCCCATTGGGCAGCGATGAGGCTACGCATTTGCGCACCCGTACGGGGTGTATAGAACAGAGCGGCAGCGATACCCACGATCAGGCCCAGTCGGAACAATTTTCTTGCCCGCTGGCGCTTGTGCTGATAGTGCGCATACTGATCCTGAACAGATTCAGGGAAGTCTTTAACGTTCGAAGCTGCTTTCTTCAGGTTTTTTTGCGCCTGCTTCGAGCTTTTATTCAGGACGTCCTGGGCGGTCGCTAAACCTGGCCCTACGTTGCCCTGGATATTCTCCTGCAAATGACTCAACTGCTTCTGAGCTTTTTGCAGATTCTTCTGAGCCTTCTTGCTATTCTTCTCGAGCAGCTCCTGTGCCAGTTGGGACCCGGTTCCTAACACGTCCTGGGCTTTCTGCGTGCCAGTTCCCAGCAGATCCTGAGCCACCGATGCGCCACTTAACAGGGCATCCTGAGTTTTGCTCAAGCGTGAGCTGGCCGTATCCTGAGTCTTTGACTGGAAGGACAAAAAGCCCTTTTGTGCTTTCTTCTGATTTTTCTTGAAGCGTTTCCAATCCTTTTTGTTCTGCTTCTGCCTATCTTTAAGCAGGAGACCGGCTGTACCAGCTCCAGCCAGGATGGCACCCTGTGTTTTGGTCAAACCAGACTTTACATTGCCATAGGTTGACTGCGCCGTATCTTTTGTGGCGCCATAGGTTGACTGCGCGGCGTCTTTCGTGGCCTCGTACGCAAGTTGTGCAGCATCTTTGAGGTTCTCATAGGTTGACTGCGCCGACGACTGGGCCTGCTGGGTTTTCTCTTGTGCCCGGTCGTATTTTGCTTGCGATGGATTAGATGTCAAGCGATCTAATAGATTAGCCATACGCCCTCCTTTCGCTTGCTGAGTGCTATATTGAATTTATTTGTTTTTGTATCGTACTGCTTACTATAACCACGCTCTACCTGCGTTTGTAGTTTCATTTAGTATACAGGGTACTGCAGAGCAATCGATGGTCCTGGATGCTCTGTTCGTTCACCAGTTGTCTGCGCTATTTTTGTTTGACGATGCCCCAGCATTCGCGGGCGATCTCCCAGTCCTCTTGCGTGTGGACGACCAGCACGCGTACCGTGGAGTCAGCGGTGGCGATGTCTGTATCAACTGGTGAAGCGTTATTTTTCTGCTGATCTATCTTCAGGTTCATGAAGCTGAAGTTTTCACAGGCGCTGGCTCGTATGCCGGAGTCATGTTCGCCGATGCCCCCGGTAAAGGTTAACACGTCGATCCCCCCGAGGGTGGCGATCATGCTACCAATGGCGGAGCGCAGACGATGGGTGAAGATAGCGAGCGCCAGGTTGGCGCGTTCGTTGCCCGCCTGAATTTCTTTACGGATAGCACGTACATCGCTTGAGATGCCAGAGACGCCCTTGAGTCCTGATTGTTTGTTCAATGTCTGGTCCAGCCTGTCCGCGTTATAGCCTTTTTCGCGCTCCAGGTAGAGCAGGATACTGGGGTCAATGGAGCCGGAGCGTGTGCCCATCATCAGACCTTCCAGCGGTGTAAAGCCCATTGTGGTGTCGATACTGCGTCCATTCTTGATTGCCGCCAGCGAGCAGCCATTGCCGAGATGACAATTGACCAGCCGTAGCTCTCCAATATCTTTGCCCAGAATCTGGGCGCTGCGCCGTGTGCAGTACTGGTGACTGATGCCATGAAAGCCGTAGCGCTGGATATCTTGCTCGTACCACTCGTATGGACCGGGATAGACCTTTGCTTCGAGAGGCATCTGTCGGTGGAACGATGTGTCAAATACCGCTACCTGCGGTATGTCACCCTTGATCTGCTCAATGGTGTTAATGCCTTCCAGGTCAGCTGGATTGTGTAAAGGAGCGAATACGGCCAGCTTCTGAATGTCATCCTTCACCTGCTGGTTGATGCGTACACTGGTGGTGAACTCGGGGCCACCATGGACAACGCGATGTCCCACTACCGCAATCTCTGAAAGATCATCAATGACCTTTGTATCGCCACTCCAGAGCGTCTTAAGCATCTGGCTGATGACCTCGGTTCGCGTGTCGGTCGACAATTCTTGCTCGCTGGTCTGACCATGAGCCGTTATCTTGAGATCTGTTTTGCCCTGTGTTTTTGTCCAATCGGCCTCCGCCGCCCATAGAGGCTCGGGTGCCGTGGCGGGCAGTTGATCGGTAACTTCGTACAGGCTACTCTTATGGCTGCTCGATCCGGCATTGAAAACCAGAAGTTTCATATAAGGGGTCCTCTCCCAGTAGGGAACTATACAAACTATCCGCTATCTATAGCACGTGTTATGCACAGGTAACGGTGTCGTATGCAATTCAAGCTATCTTCAATGGGGCATGAAGTTCTGCCAGAAGAGGTACATGCGTTCCCGCAGGGGGGCATGTTCTGGCTTACGCAGGTATGGATCGCTTTGCCAGAGCTGTTCGGCCAGTGTGCGTGCCTGCTCGATCAGGGCTGTATCGCTGAAATCCGCGATGCGCAGTTCTGGCATGCCACTCTGGCGCACACCGATGAAGTCACCGGGACCACGCAGCCGCAGGTCCTCTTCTGAGAGCTTAAAGCCATCGTCGGTATCCTGAAAGACTCCTAGCCTCTCCTGAGCCTGGATGCTAGCCTCCGCGCTTAAGACGTAGCAGTAGGATTGATGTTTGCCACGGCCAACACGGCCACGGAACTGGTGGAGCTGCGAGAGGCCAAAGCGATCGGCGTCTTCAATCACCATGACAGTGGCATTTGGCACGTCGATGCCTACCTCGATAACCGAGGTGGCCACCAGGATGTCCAATTCATGATCGCGGAAACTATGCATAATCTGATCCTTTTCCGCTGGCTTCATCGCGCCATGCAGCAGTCCCAGGCGCAGATTGGGAAATACTTCGCGCTGTAAGCGTTCATATTCGGTGGTAGCGGCCTTGGCTGATAAAGACTCCGACTCTTCAATCAAAGGGCAGATAATAAAGGCCTGGCGCCCTTCTGCGACCTGATGAGCGATCTGGGTATAGGCCTCGTTGCGCCGGGCGCCGGTGCGCCAGCGCGTGATGATCTTCTGCCTTCCCGGTGGAAGCTGGTCGATGACCGATACATCCAGGTCTCCATACAGGGTAAGGGCTAGCGTGCGCGGAATGGGGGTCGCCGTCATGACCAGCATATGTGGATGCAGACCCTTCTGGCGTAGCGCGTCCCGCTGCTCAACGCCAAAGCGATGCTGCTCGTCGACGATGACCAGCCCCAGGCTGTGGAAGTTGACATCATCCTGGATCAAGGCATGGGTGCCGATGGCGACCGCGGCCTGGCCGGATTCCAGGGCCTGGCGTGCCGCGTTGCGTTCGCGCTGGCGCTGGCTACCTGTCAACAGGACCGTCTGGACGCCGAACGGCTCCAGCATGGCGCTGATGCTGCGGGCATGCTGCTCGGCCAGCAGTTCGGTCGGGGCCATGATCGCGCCCTGGTAGCCATTGAGAGCCGTCAACAGGAGCGCGGCTGCCGCCACCGCTGTTTTACCGGCTCCGACATCGCCTTGCAAGAGACGGCACATCGGCTTGCTTTTGGCCATGTCGCGGAAAATCTCGTTGATAACACGGTTCTGAGCGGCGGTAAACGAGAAGGGTAGCGTGCCCTCAAATGGTTTGTCGGTGGCGATGACCGACCAGAGCGTCGAGCCTAACAAAGGGGAAGCAGATGGATCGGACTGTGCTTTTTTCTGATCCGCCACGGCGTTATGCTGGCCTGGATTGAGAAAGATACGATGGTCGTAGCGTGTAAATGCGTTGCCGTCCTTCGCCTCGTGCTGCCAGCGTGCGCGCCGCTCCTGCATCCCCAGCTGCAGCATAAACAGCTCATCAAACGCCAGCCGATGATGGGCGCTGGCACGCAGCTCTTCGTTATCGGGATAGTGGATCTGCTCGATAGCGCGTGAGAGCATCATCAGGCGACCGGCGGACTGGATAGAGGTCGGAAGATGGTCCGGTACCATCTTCGCGTAGCGGTCGACCACATACTTGGTGAAGCGGCGCAGCGTTTTGGCGCTCAGCCCTTCGGTCAACGGATAGATGGGAACCATGCGCCCCGTATTGAGCAGATCGCCCTGTTCCGGCAATTCATGGCTGCGCACCGAGAACTCGACCTTGTTGCCAAAGCGCTGCTTGACACCGGTTACGACCAGATAGGTACCGTGCGCGGCCTGTAGCTGCTTTTGCAGGTACGGCTGATTAAACCAGGAGACGTAGAGCTTCCCCGTCTCGTCGGAGATGGTGGCGATGGTGCGCGTACGCCCATTGCCGGTGCGCTTCATCTCCACTTCCCATATCAGCCCCATTGTTGTGGTGACCTCATTGAACGGCACATCGGCGATCCTGGTCAACTGACTATAGTCGCGATGCTCGCGTGGAAAATAGAAGAGCAGGTCGCGCACCGTACGCAGTCCCAATGAGTGTAGGCGTGTTGCTGCCGTAGGACCAACACCTGGAATGGCGGTGATATCGGCGCTCAACAGCGTCAACGAGGTATGCCCCTGGCTCATGCCAGCTTCCAGCCGAATAGGATTGGGCGTATCCTGGCCGGACTCTTTGCTCCTGGCTTGTCTGGGCGTGGCTGCAGACTTACCATGGTTGCCATTAGTGGAGGAAGTTTGGGCGGCCAGATTGGCTTTTGCCGCCGGGGGAGCCACCTTGCGTGGTTCTACCGTTTTTTGCGCTCGCGCATTGGCGGGCGAGCTGGTCGTGGGCGGTGGGGATACCGTTTTGCTGTTAGCTCGCGTTGCTGCTGGCGTGTCTGGCGTGGCTGTTTCCAATTCATTGAGAATTGCCAGGGCCGCCCGCAGGCTGGCGGCGCGCTGAATTGGATCTTGTTGATGATAGCCATGGAGATATTCGGTGAAGCGTTGTAGTGGACCGGCGTCCTGACCCGTACTTTCGCAGAGCGCGCTCGTATCAGAGTACCAGCGCGCCGTAAACGCCTCCACTCCACCAGGCTTTATTGCCAGGTCCTGGTGATTCATACGCTGCTCGTGCTGTAGCACTTTGCGCGCACGCTCAATATAGGTTGTAAGTGTTGCAGTATTGCTGTTTGGCATAAATACGATGTTTTACTCTGTACTATGATGTTCAATATTCAGCGTCCATAATAGAGTGTAATTGGAACATGTGTCAAGTACAAAAACAAGAAGAAGCCCACCCGGGCTTCTTCTTGTTTTTGTACTTGACACATGTTCCAATTCAGGCCGATTTATTCGTTTGCTCTGACGGCGCGCTGAAATGGATCTCCAGCGCCCGATTGACGAAGCGAGCCACGGTCGCCTCCTGATTGGCCAGAATTGAGGGCAGTGTAATGTCGCGCTTGAAATTGCCGATCTCGACCACCATCTCATCGCCATTTTTGCTCATCGACACTTTATCCATCTCGACATGCGGCAAGGGTAAGCGCAGGATATAGGTATCGCCATCCTGCACGATCTCCTGGATGGGACCGCGATGGAAGACCTGGGTGGGATCATTGGTGCCGAAGATGGTGGTGGCCAACTCTCCTAGCGCATCGATGCCCAGGATCTCGCGTGAACGATAGGGAGCCTCCCAGACCGGCAGCGGCGCGAAGGTCTGATGGATGCGCTGGCGCAGCTTCTCCTGCGTCTGGTAGATGTCCTGCATAAAGGCATCCTGATAATCGCCGGCAGGAATGACACGATTGCAGACGACCGCGTCGATTGGATAGCCAAAGAGCGCCAGGTAGGTTTCGGCGCGTAACGCTTCCTTGATCACCATGCGTTCGGGATTGACGACGGGCCGATAGGAGCTGACGGTCGGATCGCTTAAGACCTCGCGCAGCGTTTTCACGCGTTCGCTCAGGGCATTGACGGCATCGACAATCTCGGACGTGGGGATGGGAAGGACCGCCTTGAGCAGGGGACGAGCAAAGCCCAGGTTGTTTTGCAGGCCCATGATGCGACCGGCATACCACTGAAAGGTATCGGGCATGCTCAGGAGTCGCACGGTCTCGCCGGTGGGCGCGGCATCGATAACCACGACCTCAAAATTGCCATCGCGCGCATTGCGATAAATGTTGATCAGGCTGACAATCTCATCCATGCCCGGGATCAGCGCCAACTCGTTGGCCAGCACCGCGTTAATCCCTTGCTTGCGCAGGGTTTTGGTCATAGACTCCTGTAACTTTCCCCATCCCTGGCGCATCTCATCCAGGGCATTAACTTCCTGTGCCCACAGGTTGGTTGCCAGTTCCCTGGGTTCAGAGGTCAGATTGGTCTGTAGACAATCCGCGAGGCTATGGGCAAGATCGGTACTCACCACCAGGGTGCGTTTTCCCTGGGCTGCGGCTCGGACAGCAGTAGCGGCCGAAACGGTGGTTTTGCCAACGCCACCTTTACCAAGATAGAGAATGATACGCATAGAATTCCTTGCTCTATTGTTATTTACTGTATGATCAAACGACCGCGGTCGATCTGTACTCACGTATCGGTCAAACATATCTACGTAGACTGTAGCGCCCGGGTTTGATTGCTGGGGTATACCTGCCAATGTTTCCTGCTATGTTACCCATTTTTATAACGAACTTACATCTATATTGTGATCATGATGCGGTCATATACGAATACTTTTTCTAAGATTGTGAAATTTATACTGATAATAGGATGCGTTTTTTCTACAGCGGCTGTAATATTTGTATTTTTACACTGTTGAATGAAGTATCCTGTTGGCAGGGGGATAATCGGTCGATTATGTATCTTTCAGGAATGCGACTGCTGGCCCCAAACGAAGAATGAACAGGAGATAGAGGATGCGACAGGTACAGCAGGTAACAGATGCTTATGAATACTGTCGTCAGTTGACTCAACGAGCATCGAAGACCTTTTACTGGGGATCACTCTTTTTGCCACAACCAAAGAGGCAGGCGGTCTGGGCAATTTATGCCTTCTGTCGTATGGTGGATGATATCGTTGATGAGGAGGTAGAGGGGGCCGCCCCGGTGGTGGGGCACTTGCGGGGGGTGATCGCTCCGGACAGGGCCATCGATGGCTGGCGTAGTGATCTGACGCGTCTGTATGAGCGGGGAGTGGCGACCGATAATCCGATCCTGCAGGCCTGGGAGCACATGCTGGGTTACTATACTGTTCCGCTTAATCCGGTGTTAGATCTCTTGAGCGGCGTCGAAATGGACCTTAATCAGCAGCGCTATTCCAACTTTGAGGAACTATATCTCTATTGCTATCGCGTGGCCGGAACTGTGGGCCTGCTGACCTCGCCGATATTTGGTTATGAGGATGACAGTGCGTTAAATTATGCCGTCGACCTGGGCATCGCCTTGCAATTGACAAATATCCTGCGTGATATTGGTGAAGACGCGCGCCGGGATCGCATCTATCTTCCGTTAGATGAACTGAAGCAGTTCGGGTATAGCGAAAATGATCTGATGCGTGGAGTCATTAACGATGCATTCCGCGAACTGGTCTGTTTCCAGATGGAGCGGGCAGAGCATTATTACCAGAGGGCCATCCCCGGCGTCGATCTCTTAGAAGCCGACTGTCGGCTGGCCGTACGTCTGAGTGGTACCCTCTATCGTTGCATCCTGGATCGCATTCGCAGCAATAATTTTGATGTTTTTACCATGCGGGCCAGCGTTCCCCTGCAGACCAAGGTGCGCATAGCCTCCACCTACTGGCTGATGCAGCAGGTGGATCCCTATGTCAAAGGGCTCCATTGCTGGAAAGAGCAGTACCAGGATGCGCTCTCCTCGCATCGCTGATGCGAGGAGAGCGCATCCTGCCGCTCTCGCTCGGGCGGCCGCATACGCGGCCGCCCTGTTTTTTAGGGATGGGTGCGACACAACACAGTGGGTGCATCCGCACCCACTGTGTTGTGTCGCACCCATCCATGTATTGTTTTGAAGTAGTGCGTTGTGGGATCCTGCATCGCGCTGAGCGCGATGCGGGATCCCACAACGCACTACTTCAAAACTCTTGTGAGCGCCGTAGGCGCGAACAAAGCGAAGGGGCTCCCAACCATCGGTTGGGAGCCCCTCCGTAAATAAAATGTTGCGCACCTAAAATAGAGTGTAGTAGCTTCCTGAATAATTAGGGTTTAATCTTGCCATTGACAACAAGCAATTTCAGGAATTCCAGCTGACGGAGCACTTCTACGCGATCACTTCCGCCATGCTGATACCATTGCCGCAACCAGAACAAGGAAATAATCTCGTCTGGAGTAAATCCATTACGAGCCAGCTTGTCTGTTTCCGTTTCTGCACTCTGCGAAGTATGTATCATTTCCAAGGGTTGTGTATTCATGTTTCTTATCCTTCCACCAACGCCCTTCATAAGGCACTTCACCGCAGCATGATTTCCGCTTTTTAAGGTACTGACCAGAGATTGCATACATCAAGGTGTAAATCCCTGATATATTAAACGTCTACGACGTTGTTTTTTCAAATACGAACTTAACCTTATCCCCCACCAGATTTCACAAGCTTTTTTCCCTTCCTCCCTACTATCCATTCTTACAAGAGGAAGTATAAGCGGAAAAGATCGCAGTTGCTATCGATTGCGTGACAATTAGAGTGTGAAATAGTTCACAATTAGGGGTTTTTCCCCGACTATGCTACCTGCATACTGTTGAGCAGGCTTATATGAACTATCTGCCCTATATACGTTTGACACTATAGAAAGGTTCCATCCCTGGCTGAGTAAAATCCTCTTTTTTTCGGTATCGCTATGAATTATCATATCGGACGATACCAACCTGAACTGGAATTGATAGGTACAAGCACACTTACTTACATAGACGCTTTACAATGGAGATTGGTGGCAACTTCTCCGCGCCTGAAAGCTACAGGGGATCAAGGCAAGAAGTCAGGACAAGCCCGCTACCTACCATCTATAATTAAGAACAAGAGGGCGGTAAAAAATATTCCCTTTTGTGTTTCAACCCTTGAGGACCCGCGCACGATCGTGCGCGGGTCCTCAAGGGTTGAATATGGTAGTCTTTGGGTGTTCTATACTCAGGCGTTGCGTACGACGATGTTAACCAGGCGGCCAGGAATATAGATGACTTTTTGGACACTGGCGCTACCAATAAAAGATTGGACGCGTTCGTTTTCCAGAGCCAGCTTACGCACCTCTTCCTCGCTGATGTCGGCGGCCACTTCCATGCGTTCCCTGACCTTGCCGTTGACCTGGACCACCAGTGTAAAGGCCTCGTCCTGGGTCAGCTCTTCGACATAAGCTGGCCATTCGGTGGTATGGATGCTGTCTGTGTGACCGATCTGCTGCCACAGCTCATCGGTGATATGTGGCGCGAACGGGGCCAGCAACTGCAACAGGGTGACCAGGGCCTCCTGGTAAGCGGCGCTCTGCGCGACCGGATCGCGTTGCTGTTTAATCAGGGCATTGTTGAACTCCATCAAAGCCGCCAGGGCGGTATTGAAACGGAAGTTGCTCAAATCCTCCGTTACACGCTTGATGGTCTTATGGCGCAGGCGCTCAATCGCCTTACTCTCGTTGCTTCCCTTTGTCGAGGGTGTGTTGATCCAGGTATCGCCAATCAGCGCCCAGACGCGGTTCAGGAAGCGCCAGATGCCCTCCAGGTTGTCGGCTCGGAATGAGCCGCCCGCATCGAAGGGGCCGATAAACATCATGTAGCAGCGCACCGTGTCGGAACCATATTTAGAGACGTATTTGTCGGGTGCCTCAACGTTGCCGCGTGACTTCGACATCTTCTGCCCATCTGAACCCAGGACCATTCCCTGGTGGAACAGGCGCTGGAATGGCTCATCAAAGTTCAGATGCCCCATATCATGCAGAGCCTTCACGAAGAAGCGCGAGTACAGCAGGTGCAGAATGGCATGCTCAACACCACCGATATACTGATTGACTGGCAGCCAATCCTGCAGCTTCTCTGGGCTCCACGCCGCCGTCTCATTGTGTGGATCGGCATAGCGCAGATAATACCAGGAAGAGTCGATGAACGTATCCATCGTATCCGCCTCGCGCGTAGCGGGTCCACCGCAGATCGGGCAGGTCGTGTTGACAAAATCCGGCTCGTAGCGCAGCGGCGACTCACCGGTGGCCTTAAACTGCACATTCTCCGGCAGCCAGACCGGCAACTGATCCTCTGGAACTGGCACCGTACCATGCTCTGGACAATAGACGATCGGAATAGGCGCGCCCCAGTAGCGCTGGCGACTGATCAGCCAGTCGCGCAGGCGATAATTGATCTTGCTGTGACCGATGCCTTTCTCCTCGATATAGGCGATGACACGTGCTTTGGACTCCTCACCGGGCGTCCCATCAAAGGGACCCGAATTGACCATCACGCCCAGGGCCTCCTTCGCCTCCGTCCAGGTGGCGGGATCGGTCGCCTCCTCGCCCTCAGTACGGATCACCTCGCGAATGGGAATCCCAAACTTGCGCGCGAACTCGAAGTCGCGCTGATCGTGGGCCGGTACACCCATGATCGCGCCCGCGCCATAGCTCATCAGTACATAGTCGGCGATCCAGACTGGAATCTTCTCACCGCTGACAGGATTGGTGACGTAGGCGCCTGTGAAGACACCACTCTTCTCTTTCTCGGTACTCATGCGCTCGATCTCGGTCATGCGCCGCGCCTGCGTCACATAGGCATCGACCTCGGCCCGCTGATCGGGAGTGGTAATCTTCTCGACCCAGGGATGCTCAGGTGCCAGTACAAAGAACGTAACGCCATAGATTGTATCGGGACGGGTGGTAAAGACTGGCACCTCCTCGATCTGGCCATTGATCTCGGCGCTGAAGCGAATCTCAGCACCCTCGCTGCGGCCGATCCAGTTGCGTTGCATCGTAATGGTCTTTTCTGGCCAATCCACCACCTCCGAAAAGTCCAGCAGACGCTCGGCGTAGGCCGAAATCTTCAGCAGCCACTGATCGATCTCTTTGCGGATCACCACGCTGCCACAGCGCTCACAGGTACCATCGGCCAGCACCTGCTCGTTAGCCAGGGTCGTATTACAGCCGGGACACCAGTTGGCCGGCGCCTTGGTACGATACGCCAGGCCTTTCTTATAGAACTGCAGGAACAGCCACTGCGTCCACTTATAGTAGTCGGGCAGACAGGTAATCACCTCGCGCTGCCAATCCCACTGGGCGCCCATCGCGCGCAACTGCTTACGCATATTCTCGATATTCGACAGCGTCCATGTACGCGCCTGAACGCCACGCTTGATCGCCGCATTCTCGGCTGGCAGACCAAAGGCATCGAAGCCGATCGGCTGCATCACATTATAGCCCTGCATACGCTTAAAGCGACCATAGGCATCGAACGGGGAATAGTTATACCAGTGCCCCATATGCAGATCCCCCGAAGGGTACGGGAACATCACCAGGTGATAGAAATTTGGCTTCGGCGATTCATCGGAAGCATGATAAATCTGATCAGCCTCCCATCGCGCCTGCCACTTCCCCTCAATTTCCTTCGGATCATACTTGGTATGTGTAATCATCATTCCTCCCCATATATACAGACAGCCTTGAACTGTCTTAAAAAGCCATGTTTTATTTAGAGTGATCTGTCAACATTGCGCTTCAGCACAATGTTGACAGATCACTCTAAATAAAACAATAAAAAAACCTTTCGCCCGCAAAAGGGACGAAAGGTTTTTCCGTGGTACCACCCTGATTTTCGATCAAAGTGGCGTTGGTGGACCTGAGGGGACTCGAACCCCTGACCTCCTCCATGCCATGGAGGCGCTCTACCAGCTGCGCTACAAGCCCATGCATATGTATAACTGGCGCGCGACCAAGATCTACTCTTTATTATACGCGATAACGGGCGTACCGACAAGTGTTACTAAATTCACACTTATTGCTCCCAGGCGAGTTCGGTCTTGGTTGCAACCTCGCACCATCCGGCTGCTCTCTGAATCAGGGCGACCTACTACTCCTGCTCGTCGCTTTCTTTTGACGAAATGTACTATAGCACAAGTGCACGCGATTTGCAAGATATCTATCGATGGTACGATAGGTGGAGATGAGGGGGCTCGAACCCCTGACCTCGACAGTGCGATTGTCGCGCTCTACCAGCTGAGCTACATCCCCATGTGCGTAGATAATAGCACACTTCTATAGACTTGTAAACCCCTATCTGCAACTATTTCCTTGAAGGTTGCGTGTATATACAATGCCGCCGCCCTTTTTTATAGTATGGTGCCTGCTTTGTTCTTATGGTACGGGGGAAACACGTTACTCCAAGAAAAGCAATTTGAGCACGGTAGATGCGAGAACATGGACATAGTAAGCGTCCACACCTCAAATCCTGAGCTACTTTTTAAACTTCATAAATCTATCATAGGCAAACGATGGCACCCCCCAAATGGTCTACCATTCTCCAAAAAAGAGGGACAATGGCGTATAGTGATTGTAGATATTGCAATTATTCATCGATCTCCATCTCCTGGAAAGAACAATCAGAAGCTCGCCTGGCTAGCCAACGTGTTTCTGCTTGGTTAGTAGTACCCATCTGGCATGTGGGGTTATACGTTGAGAGGTACATATAACAATGATTTATTATCGTGTTGCATTTTGTGTAGAGCAAACCCCTGTTGGAAATACAGAACCTATAAATTCGCACTGCCAGGCCCTTACCCAGCAAATGGTTTGGAAGTGGCGTTCAACCTTATTGACGTCCCCGCACGCGCTGTTTACGCTGCTGCGTGCCTATAGCTATATTCCTAAAGAAAACGTGCGTGTCTTCTTCGCATCCTCAGAGGCTGAAATGGATGATATGCTGGTACGGCAAAACGCGGGGCAGATCTCCAGCTCCGTTACTGCAGACCAATTCATGTCTGGTAAACGCATCAATACTATGGACATAAAACGATTAGAGTTTGAGTTGAATACCGATGCAGATCATGATGAGGCATATACGTTTGCTATGCCCGTATCAATTGCCGAACGTATGGCCTGGATCGCTCTCTTGCGCAGGCGTCAGCAGGGCGAATTAGAGAGTTAAGTCAACCAACAATGCATAGAGAGAAGGGGGACCATCGGGGCGCTAATGCGCCCCGATGGTCCCCCTTCTCTCTATGCATTGTTGGTTACGCCACAAAGGGGGCCATCTCGGTTTCAAAGCTTTGAATGTCCTCATTGCCCGGTACGCGTATGCGATGAATGATATATGGCGTGGTGCTGTCCTGAACAATGGAGGACACGCGTGGATCATTGGTGGCCCCGACATAGCCCGTCTCATTTAAGAGCGCCATGACACCCTGAATCTGATGCTGCGTCGAGGCCAGTGCCTGGTTCTTATTGAGCGGATCTCCCGAGGGGTAGCAGAACTGTTGAATGAACGTCTGGAGATGGTCCTGCAGGGTCTGACGCGACGTGACAAGTTCATGGCGCGCATCATCAGGCGAGAGCTGCCACACATCCCCCAGCGCCCGGTGGTCGATCGTATGCGAGCCCATCTGCATGCCATTGGCCAGCATCTCACGCAACTGAGGCCAGCTCGCCTGTCCCTTCCAGCCAACCTTGCCGGTGATAATATAGAACATGCCCGTGTAGCCATGCGCTCTAAGGATCGGGTAAGCATTGGTGTAGGCGTCGACATAGCCATCGTCGAAGCTAAAGATAATTGGCTTATCCGGCAGAGGACCATCATAGTAGAGGGCACTGAAGAGCTGATTAAACGTGATGGTGTGATAGCCGAGCCTCTTAAAATAGTCCAGCTGCTGTGAGAAGACGGTCGGCGTTACGGTTAAACCTGGACGATAGCTATAGGGATTGGCCTTGTCCTGGGCGGGTACCTCTGAAATATAATGATACATCAGGATGGGGACGCGTACCTTTTTGGCGACCGGATTGGCGGGGGGGAGAATGGGGGCCTCTACATCGGCTGGACCGCCGTTGAGGATCAGCCATTGTCTGCCTTCTCCTCTGCCCATGCCAAACGGCACGCGCTGCACGATGAACGGCAGGTTGCGGAAAAGCTCGTTTGCGTGCAGGAGGGCACCCGATGTCCGCGCATCGGGTGCTGACGGTTGGGCAGGATCTAATTGAAGAGAGATTGGCAATCTAGAGACCTGCTCATACTCCTTCATGGTCTCGGCATTTGTCCAGCTCGAGAGATCGCTGACCTGTCCCATCGTGAATTTTTTAAGCCTGAAATCGTGAAAGCGACGCTGCCAGTACGCGGCGAATGCCTGTTCGCCGGGCCACATCTTCTGCACATCGGGATGAAGCATCGCCCACATCCGGGCATACTGCTGCTGAAAGAGCGCCTGCATATAGTGTTGCCCGATCTGCCTGACTTCAGATTGATATTGACCCGGCGTTGTCTGTCGTACATGCTGAGTAATTGTCGTTTTCGCGCCCACCCTGAGTGTCTGTGCGGGGGAGAAGATCAGGTATCCTGCCAATACGGCGGCGGTAAGTAACAAAATAATGGAGCTGACCATCAAGAATTTAGCGAAAAATAGATGATTTTGTTGTGCTTCTCTCTTGCCAATATGCTTCATTTACCATACCCCGTGATAGTTTAATTGCTTCCTTTGAATACTTCGCTATTAGCATACAGTAAGCACATCCATTAACTCCTATCTATCGATTAAAATCAGCCGAAATTCCTATAAAAAATAGCGTGGTATCTTACTTCCAAGATACCACGCCGGTGTATAGAAGAATGTGACAGGTAGTTGTCTTAGCGTGCGCGCGCCGCCACCTGTTTTTTGGGTGGGATATGGATGGGATGCCCCTGCGCGGCCAGTACGGCTTCGCGTAGTCCCTCGCTGAGGGTGGGATGCGGATGAATGGTCTCCTCAATCTCGTCAACCGTGAGCTCGCCACGCATGGCCAGCGAATACTCGGTAATCAGGTTGGTGGCATCCGGACCAATGATGTGGGCGCCCAGGAATTCACCATATTTGCCGATGATTACTTTGGTAAAGCCTTCGGTCTCACCGATCGCCACCGCTTTGCCGATCGCGGTCCAGGGGAAGCGCTCGACGCGGACCTCGCCATACTTCTCACGTGCCGCGGCCTCTGTCAGACCCACAAAGGCGATCTCTGGGAAGGTATAGATGGGATTGGGGATGACGTCGTAGTTCATGGTTGTCTCGTGGCCGGTGATATTGTCGGATGCGACTTCACCCTCTGTGGAGGCCACGTGGGCCAGGCCGGCACCATGGATCAGGTCACCAATCGCGTAGATACCAGGAAGGTTAGTGCGCATATGCTCATCTACACGTACGCGTCCGCGATCAGTATCGAGTCCCTGCTCTATCAGCTGTTCCAGTCCGCTGGTATTGGCGCGACGGCTGACGGCCATCAGCACATATTCGGCCTCGAAATTTTGTTGACCCTTTTCGGTCGTAGCTGTAACCTTTTTAATGCCATTGGCATCTTCGATGCCCTCAACTTTGGCGTTGGTCACGATCTCAATGCCGCGCTTGGTCATGATACGGACCAGCAGTTTGCGCACCTCTTCATCCACGGGCGCCAGCACATTGGGCAGCATCTCAAGGATCGTCACTCTGGTTCCCAGCGCATTGAACATACAGGCCAGTTCAATGCCGATCACGCCGCCGCCGACGCAGATCAGGCTATCGGGTGTCTTGGGCAGGTTCCAGCAGGTATCGCTATTCATTACTTTATCGCCATCGACACCCGGCATCTGAGGAATAAAAGGAACTGAGCCGGTAGCCAGGATGATGTTATCCGCGCTAAACTGCTGGGTATTGCCGTCTTTGGTCACCGTAACGTTCTTCGACGCATCGACGCTCCCATGACCATCAAAAACATCGATATTATTGCCCTTCATCAGGGTGCTGACGCCGCTCGTCATGCGTTTGACGACTTTATCTTTAAAGGCGACCGCCTTCGTCATATCGAAGACCGGTGCCTGAGGTAGCGTAATACCGAGCTCACCAACGGAGTTCAGTTCATGCAATGTTTCCGCGATGTGAAGCATTGCCTTTGATGGAATGCAGCCAACATTAAGGCAGGTGCCGCCCATATATTGTTTTTCAACAATCGCGACTTTCGCGCCCCGCTGCGCAGCCCGAATGGCAGCTACATAGCCACCGGGGCCAGAGCCGATGACCGCAACATCATAATGAGTACTCGTCATGAATTTCTCCTGCAATTTGCATGGACTCATTCATCGTGCCTGAAGGTTGGATGATGTGAACGTTGTTTGCCTGCGCTACTCAGATTAAGCGTGGCTGTAAAACCATTTCACATTGTGTACCATAAAGCATATTGCGTGTGGAGTACACGTCATTGTCTCTCCAAATGAATGAGTACAATATGGTTTGCTATCTGTCAAAATAAACAGCTTTTTTATCGCTGGGGGTTTGCTGACCCAGGCACAATTATTATGCCTGTAATAGCACTTTTCGTGCTTATGCAGCCTATCCCTTTACCCCTTTGATACGTCCATTTATACCCCGTCAGTATACCACGTTTCTTCCCAACTCGATACGTACATGTTGAACCACCCTTTTGGCCTACTAACATGACGAGTTGGAAAATGAAACGTATCAATAGATGCAGAGACAAATATTCTAACTTTATGCTTACTCTGCATACGTAAACTATCTTTAAAGATAGTCGGGCGTGCCAATGTATTAACTGGCCAGAGGGGGTATGCCCGCGGATAGGTGGAAGTGAATGCATGTAATCTGACTGTTGTATGACTGGAGGATATCCAATGACCACGACCGGAGAGCTACGCTCCATTATCGAGGAACTGGAGTTGGTAGATGCTGGTGATGCCGCCAATTACCTGGGTGATGATGCTGCCAGTGCAGAAGAGGCTCCAGATATGGCCGCATCTAATTTAGCTCGTTGCTTACGTTATATCGCGTCTGCCGACGACTGCAATTATACCTTATACTAATGTATTGTTTTTTTATAGGCCCTTGTGGATAAAAATATGACATTCGCGGGCGCCACCCTTTCTCGAAGGGTGGCGCCCGGCTATTATGGGGGTGGGTGATAGCCTTGCACTGATTTTATGAGCTGGTGTGACAGGGGCGCATCCACGCCCCTGTCACACCAGCTCATAGATGCTGACAAACCGAGAGGTCATACATAAGAAAGCGTGCATAACGAAGATCTGACATATTCTATGCGCGACTGGCGTCCGGCGTGGCCTGCTGGTGTAAATTCAGGTGGTATAGCTTGACAAGGATGGTTATCCCAACGACGCTGATCGCGATCGTGATCGCTGAGATAGGAATGCCGGGAGGGAGAATCAGGTAAATGGGAGAGAGGGTTGCCGGCAAACCGTCCCAGGATCCATGTAAGAACGAGACGAACAGGTAGGCCAGTATGACCCTCCAGGTCAGACGGAAGCGATGGGGCAGGCTCTCGTGAAACAGGACTGAGCCGAGAATGGCCGTCCAGACGCCATGGCCAAAGGGCGCTAGAATGCCCCTGGCGATGGTTTCTATCACTGATGCGCTGATATGTCCCTGGCTGGCCAGAAAAGCGGTGAAGGCATAGCCGGTGCTTTCAAGGGCGGCAAAGCCCATCCCAACGGAACCCCCCAGCAGCAATCCGTCCAGCGCGGAATCATGGCGCATATGCCGGGCCATAAACATGACCGCCACGATCTTACAGCCCTCCTCAATTAATCCCACCATCATGGCACTTCCTATGGTCAGCCCATGGTTTGGGCCGGGGGGACGGATCAGGAATGATTCAAAGGTCGCGGCCCCCAGTGTTCCCAGGATGCCACCGAGACAGAAGCTTTTGGCCACCATTTCGGGGGTCAGTTGACTGATATTCTGATGGTCGTACAGAAAGGCCACGAAAACAACCGGAATCAGGAAATTACCAATCAAAATGACGGTTGGATAGAGATTTGAATTGCCCGTAATGAACAGTATGATGGTTGAGGCCGCGAATAGCGCCAGGCCGATGATCAAGGCTGATAGCCAGCTATGGCCACGATGAGCCCCGACCTGCCGCAGTGGTGATACCGATGGAGTCCAGTCTTGCCGTGCCATGACAACCTTTCTTTCTTCGGGAACTAACTGTCAGGATCTGCTATACCATGACATTGCGAACCCCATGTCGCGGGCGGTAGCATTCCTTTTCTAATCTGACAGACACATCCTCTTGAAGAAATATTTGCTGTCACTAACACGTTGTTCAACCAGCCAGGGCAACAAACGGCTGAAAGTAGAGTTACTTATCCTGAGGGATAGCTGGAGAGGCTAAAACAACTTGCCAGATAGGAACCTGACAAGTGTGATGAATTTATTTTTATCAATATTCCGCTTCAGTTAATACTTTGATACGCTTGTCAACGGTAGGGATGCCGCTATTTTTGAGCTGCTTGACGACGGCTTTCACATCATACTTGACGCGTCGGTGTTCGGCTTGCCAGACATTATCCTGCCAGGTCAGAATAGCGTAGGACGCGCGTGGATCACCATCGCGGGGCAGGCCGCAACTACCGGTATCGACCAGGAGTAGATGGCGCCAGCGCCGTGAATAAGCGACATGATAGTGTCCAAAGGCCACAGCCCCTACGGTAGGGCGCAGGTCGCCGCACAGATGCTCAATCTTGCTATCGGGTGAGGTCGGAAAAATGGCTTCATCCTGATTCAGTGGATTGGCATGCACCACTAACAGATCGGTGCCATTGGGATTGGAGACAAGATAACTGAAAGGCAATGAGGCCAGATAGTTGATCCCTTCCTCCCCAATCTGGTTGCGTGTCCACTCGATCACGCTCTGCTTTTTGGCTCCCTTCTTTGAGTTCTGGGTGACGACATCCATATCTACATTGCCCTGGATAACCGGGCAGTGGAGCTGCCGAATGGTGTCCAGGGTCTCTTTGGGACAGGGCCCATTCAAACATAGATCGCCCGCGATCACCAACTGGTCGATAGCCGGTTGCTTTGATAGATCCTCCAGTACGGTGTCCAGCGCTATCTTGTTTCCATGTATATCAGATATAATCGCAATACGCATATGATATCCTGATTTTGGGCACGTTTAAACGTGCCCCTTCTCTCTAGAGTTCTGTTGTAAACGGTTCATCTCATTTTTATGTATGGCTGTATGGCTGCTTGGATAAGCCATAGGTAATATATCTCAAAATAAGAGAGGATACAAAGATGCAACATCGTATAGGTGTTATCTCTGATACGCATTGTCCGCGTTTTCCGCGTGTGCCAGAGGCGGTGTGGAAACATTTCGCCGGCGTCGAGTTGATCATTCATGCTGGCGATCTCTCGACGCTATCCGTTATATCTGATCTGGAGACGATCGCTCCCGTGGTGGCGGTGCAGGGAAATGTCGAGCAGGAGGAGGTGGTGATGACGCTACCGATCAAAAAAGAGATCAGGGTGGGTGGGATGCGCATCGGGATCGTGCATATTCTGGGCGATGCCCGTTCCTACGCGCGAACGGCGCGCCAGGAATTTCCCGAGGCGCGCGTGGTGATATTTGGTCATAGCCACAATCCCTATAATCAGGAACATGCGGGCCAGCTGCTCTTTAATCCTGGCAGCGCCAATGATCGCCGCCGTCAGCCTGCCTGCAGTATCGGTCAACTGCTGATTGATGACGAAGCTCAGGCAGTAAAGGGTGAGCTTATTTTACTCCCATAGCGTACAGGCGTATCAGTCCTGACCTCGCCAGCTGTTCTCCAGGCTACACGCGCCGCTCGGGCATTTTGATCAGGGAGGGATCAAGCGAGGACAGCGTGGGTCGTCCGGCCAGGGCCATGCTCATCGTCAATTCGGCGTGGAGCAGTTCAAGCACGTGGTGGACCCCCGCCCCGCCGTTGACGGCCAGTCCCCAGAAAACCGGGCGACCAATCAAGACAGCGCGCGCGCCCAGGGCCAGGGCCTTCAATACGTCGGAGCCGCGTCGGATGCCGCTGTCCAGGTAGACTTCACAGCCGCCATTGACCGCCTGCACGATGTCTGGCAGCGCTTCGATGCTGGTGATGGCCCCGTCCAACTGCCGTCCACCATGATTTGAGACCACGATGCCGGACACGCCGTGTTGTAGTGCCAGCAGGGCGTCCTCAGGCGTTAAAATTCCTTTGAGGATAATTGGGAGGTGGGTTATTGTGCGCAGCCAATCCACGGTCTCCCAGGTATCTACCAGGTGGCGCAGGGGCGTCTCGCTGACGTCATTATCGATGAAGTTGGCCAGCGGGACAAAGCGGGAGCGTTGAAAGTTGTTGCGGATGTCCTGTTCGCGGTGGCCCAGGTGGGCGGTGTCGACCGTTAGCATAATGGCCTGGTAACCGGCGGCGGTGGCCCGTTGTACGAATTGGCCGGTTACTTCCAGACTATGGTAGCTGTAGAGCTGGAGCCAGAGAGGACCCTGTGTGCTGGCCCGGATATCCTCGATGGTACGTGAAGAGAAGCCGCTGACAATCATGATGGTGCCAGCCTGTTCCGCCGCCTGGGCGGTGGCGCATTCACCCTCTGGATGAGCCAGCATATGACCGGCGGTTGGACCGACGAGAATCGGCAGCTGGATCGGAGTTCCCAGTACAGTAGTGTGGGTCTCGATGACACTGACATCAACCAGCACGCGCGGACGTAGTCGCAGGCGCTCAAAAGCCTGGCGGTTGGCGCGTACCGTGAGGCTATCATCGCTACCGCCCTGAATGTGGTCCCAGATTACCGCGGGCAAACGCTGTTGTGCCAGTTGCTCATAATCAAACAGATTAATTGGGTCCATTGCCTCTTCTCTTTCTCATACAGGCGGTCGACCCGGCCGACCTCTCGCAGGGCGATCCTGCTGCAGCAGGATCGCCCGCACTTTCGTTACGAGTGGGCTGGTACCGGGCGGCCAATGAATTCTTGCCCTCCCATAAATGGGCGTAGGGCCTCGGGAATGCGGACGCTGCCATCGGCCTGCTGGTGTGTCTCCAGCAGTGGAATCAGGATGCGCGGCGAGGCGATGGCCGTGTTGTTGAGCGTATGCACAAACTTGACTTTGCCCTCCGCGTCGCGATAGCGCAGATTCGCCCGCCGTGCCTGCCAGTCATGCAGGTACGAGCACGAGTGGGTCTCGCGATAACGTTTTTCGCTTGGTACCCAGCATTCTATATCATACATGCCAACTTTTCCATCACCCATGTCGCCGGTACAGACATTAACCACGCGATAGGGAAGCTCCAGTTCCTGTATGAGCTCCTCGGCGTTCTGAAGCAGCTGCTCAAACCAGAAGACCGACTCCTCGTGATCCGCTTTGCAGATGATGTATTGCTCAACCTTGTTGAACTGGTGAATGCGGAAGACGCCACGCGTATCCTTGCCATAGGTGCCCGCCTCCTGACGGAAGCAGGGGCTATAGCCGACAAACTTCAGTGGCAGTTCTTCGCCTTTTAGGATCTCATCTTTATACATGCCAGTGATCGATACCTCTGCCGTCCCTACCAGAAAGAGATCCTGATCCTTTAGCTCATAGACCTGGTCGCGTCCCTTAGGAAACTGGCCGTTGCCGATAAAGGCGAAGTCGCGGGCCATCGAAGGGACGATAAGTGGCGTGAAGCCTTTGCGCGCCATTTTGTCCATCGCAAAGTTAATCAGAGCCAGTTCCAGCCGGGCGGCATCCCCACGCAGCACATAGCTGCGCGATCCGGCTACCTTCACTGCCCGCTCGATATCGACCAGATTATGCTTAAGCATCAGATCATAGTGGTCCAGCGCCGGAAAATCGAATTCGGGTAGCTCGCCCCAATATTTAAACGGAACGTTCTCGCTCTCATCTTTTCCAACCGGGGTGCTGGGATCCGGAATATTTGGGACCAGCAGCAGCATGTTATAGCGCTCTTCCGTCAGCTGATTCAGCTCTGGTTCTTTGGCCTTGATGAATTCGGCCAGCTTCTTACCTTCCGCGATCAGGTTGTTGCGCAGCTCGACATTCTTCTCTCTAGCCGCCTGCTGGATTCCCTTCGAGAGCTGATTCTGTTTGGCACGCGTCTCCTCTACCTCATGCTGTAGGGCGACAACCTGTTGATCTAATGCCAGCAGAGCATCAATATCGATCGAATTGTTTTTGAGCCGTGCAGCCTCCTTGACCACGTCGGGGTTGCTACGTATAAATGTAAGATCAAGCATGCTCTTTTTTCTCCTCTTTCTCCCGCGTGCCTCCACCGAATCTGTGGACCACGCAATCGACAAGCAATAAAAAAAACGCCGCGTCCTACTCAAGGACGACGACGCTGAATGCGCAAAATCGTGGTGCCACCTTATTTTTTCCAATGCCTGCACAGAGGCAGTGGAACTCATTGCGGCCCGATAACGGAGGCATCCGTTGACGCTTAGCGCGTGGGCTCCCGGGTGGATTTCCCTCTCGCATAGACTGCGTCGCACCGACCCGCAGTTCTCTGTCCCTTTATGCTAAGAGCTACTTGTCCCATTCATTGCCCATTTATTGTATGTAATATATGTGTTTCAGCATAGCAGTTACCCTTGTATTTGTCAACCAGCTTGACATATTTTTTATCCATCAAATTTTGCCAAAAAGACAACATAACAAAAAACAAGAATAAGCCCTCGTAGGTGCTGGGCTTGCCCCAGCTTAAAATGGTACAATGTTTCTATTGAAGTAGAGCAAGTAGAGAATTATGAAGCTAATGCGTTGGTGGCCGGATCGCCAGGCGGCGATTGTATTTGTGCTGGCCTTGCTGGTACGAGTTGTCTATAATTTTACTGTGGCGCTGCACTATGTTCCAACTCGTGATTCTCAGCAGTATCGCGATATTGGTCTGCACCTGGTGCAGGCGCACTGCTTCTGCCTGCATGGTAATATCCCTACCGTCTACCGGGCGCCGCTCTGGCCGCTACTGATCGGCCTGCTCTCCCTCGTGTCTGGCTCTAACAATCTTTCCGCGCGCCTCTTGTTGTGCGTGCTGGATGCCGCGACCTGCCTCATTATCTATCTATGGGTGCGCGATTTCTTGCATACGCGCCGCCTGGCCATGCTAGCTGGCATTGTCGCCGCCCTCTATCCGGGACTCTACATCTACACCGGCTGGCTCTATTCGGAGACGCTCTACACCTTTCTGTTAACGACCCTGGGCTATGTGCTCTATCGTCTGCAGCGCGATCGTGGTGTAGGACTGATTATACTCGCTGGCGTTTTGCTCGCTCTGCTAGCACTGGCGCGGCCGAATGGCTTGCTAGTAGGGGGACTGATCGTAGTCTGGGCATTGATCCTGGGCCGGCAGCGGGTGTTTAGCTGGAGATTCGCCTGGCGCGTGGCTGTGATCATCCCATTGATCGCGCTGTTGCTGATCGGGCCATGGACGCTGCGCAACTACCTGGTGTCGCAACGCTTTGTGCCGGTCGCGACCGGTGATGGGACCGTGTTGCTGGGTTCATACAATAACCAGGTCGCCCGGAAGCCATGGGATCAGATGACGTGGTCGAATCCCCTGCGCTCGGTGCCCGAGGTGTCGGGCGCCTTTCCCCTCTATACATGTGATGCTCGTTGCGAGATGAAGAGGGAGGACCTCTATAAAGCGAAGTCGCTGCAATGGATGCAGACGCACCTGGGGGAGATGCCAGGATTGCTGATTGCCCACGCCCTCAATATGTGGATCCCGGCCGCGCATGAGGCCGATCTGCCTACGGATCGTTTCCCGGATCAACTATCCAGCCGCATCGTTCTGGTATTGATGAACGCCTTTCCTGTTCCGGTTTTTCTGCTGGCGGCCTGGGGATTGATCGCCAGCCGGAGGCGTTGGCGTGAGCTATTGCTGGTGTATTTGATCTTGCTGTCGGCAATCGGGGAGAATGTGGTGCTGTATGGTATTCCGCGCTTTCGCGCGCCGATCGAACCTCTCTTGCTGCTGCTGGCCATGTGCGCGCTCTGCTCGATTCGCAAGTACCAGGCCAGGCAGCGGATGGCGGCGTCAACCACCGCCCGTTAACGTCTATTTCTGCTCGTACTTCCAGACCTTCACATTGGCAAAGGTGGCATCGACAGGTGTGCCATTGTCGATCACACCAACCCCGATTTTGCCGCTGCCCAGGCTATTGTCGGTGATCTCGCCCAGATAGTGGCCATTGATCAGGATCGTTATGGTATCCTTGTCGGCAAGCACCATCAACTGATTCATGTTGTTGAAGCCGCTGTTAATCACTGCACTGCTTCCTTGCAGGAGGACATTGCCGCTGGCCCCATTGTAGAGATCGAGTGCGTAGGTGCCGTTGCTGCCAACGTGAAAAAAATAGTAGGCGCTGTTGGCGCCATCGACACGGAAGAGCAGCCCTGCCTGTCCCAGGTTCCCTTTGACAATGGTGACATCGGCCTGGTAGGCGAGTTGCGCTACGTTGGTAGCGCGCGCAATACAGGGCTGTAGATACATAAACTGAGCCTCGCTGGCATGGTAGGTCCCGCCGCTAAATGTGCATCCCGTATCGGTGGACCCGTTGCCGCTATCCCATTTGCTGCTTCTGCTATTGTCGGTCATCGGATCATCGATGGTGGCTTTGCCGTCTGTGCTGTTCTGGTATCGATTCTCGTTCGCGGTGGCTGTGGCCGTGGCATCCATAACACCCTGGGTGGCGACGGCTGCCAGGTTGCCTTCGGCGGTAGCTGTCGCCTCGATCTGTGCCTGGGCATTTTGAAAATACTGAGCCGTTCCCTGCACCCTGGCCTGGGCCGTCGTCTGCACGCTGCTGGTCTGCTGCGCCTCTACCGTCGCGGTACGCCGGAGGGCGCCTCTATAGTGGGTTGTGGTCTCAAAGACGAGCAGTCCCAGCGCGCTGATCACCAGCAATATGCATAGGATGGCGGCCAGTAGCGAACTGATCATCCCAGGCAGTGAGCGGCGTTTTCGAGAGCGCGGTGGCGGCGGCCATATGGGCCTAACTGAATCCATCATGTTAGATCTCCCATGTTGATATAGATGATGGCTGCAAGGGCTGGCCTGTCGGTGGCTGGAATAGTTGCCGGGATGCGGCTGTCGATGCAGTGGATGATATTTCCCTCTGCCGCATTCCCGCCGATAAAAAGTTGGCGGATACTGGCTGGCTACAGCCTGGGCATCGATAGACCGGGTTGGGTAAATATAATCCACACGATGGACAGTTCATGACAATGTCTCCACTTTTTGATGCTGCGAAATCAACAACTCTATTTTATATGATTATTGTGCATTTACCAATATATATACCAGCTAAGCTATTTGGATATAGTACTATTCGCAACACGCTTCAGGTGGTACTTCCCTTTTTTATGTATCTCCACCGAGATAACTATAAGCGCCAGATATGTAGATTACTAAAGCTGGCGACCGTTGCATGCTGACGATTGACAGCCATGATCCCGATCGTGCCGATCCTATAACTGTTGTCGCTGGCGCTCCCCACATAGTGTCTGTTGATGTAGAGGTAGATATTGTCATCTCTGGCAATGATCGTCAGGGTGTTCGTCCTGCCAATCCCTGTTTTAATGAACGGGCTTTGATCATAGATCAGGGGGATGGCGTAGCCGTCGCCCCTGGTGAGAATCAGGCCGTAGACACCAGAGCGATCAATCCGAAAGCTATAGAAGCTTTTGTCGTGGTTCGTGGAGCGAAAAATGATGCCGCCCTCGTCGCCTTTTTCGATCCTCATTTGCATCTCTAGCGCGAAGTTGCGGAATCGGGTGGCATGGGCGAAGCAGGGAGCATAAGAACCAGTTTTGAAGACGCTGCTATGCAGACCATCCGGGGTAAACGCGCACCCCCCACCATCCCTGGTCGGATAGATGTCCCATTTCTGACCCGTTTCAAACAACAAGGGTGCGCTGATAGCCGGTCGGCTCCGGGTGCTCATGGTATAGAGGTTTTGCAGGGCCGTTGTGGTCGCCTGTGCTTGAACCGTCGCCTGCGCGGCGGCTGTTGATGCCGCTTTTTTCTGTCTGATTGCTGCCTGGGTGGCCTGGACAATCTGGGTAGCCAGCGCCTGTGCCGTTGCTTTGTGATGGAGGGTAACGAGATGGTTGGCATAAGCGATCGCGGTGGCCTGGGTATGCAGCTGGGCTGGGCGAGTGACCTTTGTATAATAGAGCAGGCTAGCGCCACTGGCTATCAGGAGTAGGGCCAGTAGCATGATAGCCCCCAGCATAATGCCGATCACTATTTTGTGCTGCTGTACCTCATGTGTCTGGATCGTTGGGGCTGAAGCCACCGCGACCATATAATGATGGGCGCGCGCGGCTTCGGATTGATAGTCGGTTTCGTCGGGGACGGCGTAACCCGATGGTGGTGCCCCTCCTGGGCCAGCGTAGGATGTATGATAGGGATCTTCATTGATGGTTGCCGCCAGGTTCCAATGGCAATAGGGGCAGCGCGTCATTCCTGGCGATAGCATGTTCCCGCATTGAGGGCAATTGTACATGAACAACTCTCCTATCATACGTTGCAGCAGGGCATTCTCGGTCCCTGCTAGAGTTTCCAGACCCTGGCGTGAGAGTAGGCAACCAGTGTTGAGCGTTTATAATTATTGGCCAGCACCCCGATCTGTCCACTGCTCAACGTCGTATCGATGACGCTGGTAACGTATTTTCTATTGATATAGAAATCCAGTGAGCTTCCACTGGCCAGTACCGCCAGCGTATTGACCTGTCTATAGCCTGTGATAATCTGGCTGTTATATCCATCCGCTAGCGTCTGGGCGGCTTTCCTATTTTCACCGGAATAGTAGTAGATGCTGTAGCTTCCATCCTGCCCTACTACGAAAATATAGGATTGCGAGTTATCGCCATGAGAGCGGATAATCAGGCCACCAGCATCACCGCTGATAATCTTCATATCTACCTGATAGACAAAGTTGCTCAGGCTGGTATTTTTAGCGATGCAGGGTAGGAAGAAGCCTTTTTCAGCGACCGTGACATTATAGGTGGAATTGTTGAAAGTACAGCCCGAACCGGTATCCCAGTTATAGATATCCGGATTGTGGAGGTCGTCATTAATGCTGGGGAACGAACTGGTGACCAGGTCATAATTGTTTTGATGGCGGGCGACCGCTGTGGCCGTTGCCCTATCCTGGGCTATCAGGGTCGCTGAGATTTGCGCGGCATGTGTGGCTCTGACATGTACCGTCTGTTGAATGCGCGCTATAGATGTCGCTGTACCCTGTATGCGCAGGATATAGGGGTGATACACGATCTTATATCCGATCAAGGTGCTGCTACCCACCACCAGAAGTAGTGCCGTCGCGATTGCCAGTGTGATTTTTGAAAATCTATGCTTGTCTGCTGTTTTTAATAGTCCTGTGTTCGACTTGGCCTCAAATTCCATCATCAACCTCCTACCCACATTGTACAGAGCGCCACATAATCACATTACAGGTTTTGGGAACGCTTAAATGGCTTTATACAAGAAAACGAGCATGCCTTCTGTTCGCAGAAAAGCATGCTCGTTTTCTTCTAGTATACCGGTAACTGGCTAAATCATCCCCAGTTCCCATTTAGCATCTTCAGTCATACGATCTGGTGACCAGGGTGGATCAAATGTCAGCTCGACTTTGCAGTTTTTGACATTTTCCACCTGTCTCACACGCATCTCGACCTCTGACATTACCTCGCCTGCCATGGGACATCCCAGCGCGGTAAGCGTCATCGTAACGTCGACGTTGCCCGTCTCGTTATTGATGTCCAGCCCATAGACAAGTCCGAGGTCAACAATATTAACCGGTATCTCCGGATCATAGCACTCACGGAGCGCGTCCATGAGCTCTGCTTCATTAATTTCTGCCATTGGATGTAGCTGCCTTTCCGAACATATGAAAACGTAAGGATTTATATTATACTCAGGTCAGGAACAGGGCCCATCCATAGAGCTTCTGCTCAGGTGCCACATGCTATATGGAGCGAAAAGAAGCTTTCTGCACTCAATTCTGACTCTGGTGGCTCGCCCAGTTTACCATACATTTTCAGATCTTTTCAACCCTATTGGTTCCCTATTCCGAGTAAACTAGTAGGATTATCTTGCCTGTAATATATACCGAACAGGAAGGATTTGTCAAAGGATTTCGGGCGGCCGCATGCGCGGCGGCCCGATTTTTTTGGGAGTGTGTCTGACTCTCGTCACCCTGGGGGCACGTGCGCTCCCCCGCACGCGCGGCCGCTGCGCAGCCGCGCTGGTTTTTATATGTTGGTGCATCGGGTGCGCATCTGCGCACCCGATGCACCAACATATAAAAAGATGGTGAGCTCGCCGAAATCAAAAGCTCATGAGGAAAGATGGCGCACACGACGCAAGTCTGACACGTTCTGAGCTCACGCACCCCTAGGGTGACGGGGTCATACATCATCCCTTTGATAGGGATCGGGGGCACTCGGCGCCCCCGATCCCTATCAAAGGGATGATGTATGACCATGCCCAAACGTGACATTTCGGTTTCTAGGGATGAAAATAGAATGGAATAGGACATTTGTCATGGATAAAGATGAGGTTTGCCCACGGATGGGTGATGAATCACTATAATATATATGCGAGTTGTTATATGTACTAATGTATATTTTGCTCCTTGCCGGTTGGGATTGCTGGTGGTGAGGTAGACGTAGCGATAACCAGTAAGTCATCACGGTAGCAATGTGGTATGCGGAGGAAGAGAGAGAATGATGCTAGACGTTACCGGGTTTTCCGATGTTTATGTGACGCAAAATGAGGAGCGCCGTCGCCTTGCACGCGAGCTGCACGATGGTGTTGTCCAGTCTCTGGTTGCTCTGGTGACCGATCTTGAGCAGTTTCGTGCCCAGCAGTTTTTTGACCCTGAGTTGAGCGAGAATGTCGAGAACTGGTATACGCTGGCTCGTAATAGCTTGCTGTCTCTGCGCCAGACGTTGAACGGCATGCGTCCGGTGGTGATGGGAAACTTCGATTTTATTGAGCATATCCTGGCGATGCTCAAAAGCATGCAGGACGCGGGCTATCACGTGACTTTCGAATGTAATAACTGGCCGCATCAATTGCCTGTTGAGTATGCCTCCAACCTCTATCAGGTTGTGCGCGAGGCTATCATCAATGTATGTAAACATGCCGAAGCTTCGACGATCGTTGTGCATCTGTATGGGTCCGAGGGCTGCCTGCATATGCATGTTTGTGATGATGGGGTAGGGATGGTTGGCGCTTTTGCTTCGGTTGGCTCAGCACATGGCTGGCACCAGGGATTATATGGCCTGCGCGAACGTGTATTGATGCTGGGTGGGCGTATCACCATTGAAAGTATGCCTCGCCAGGGTACACGTCTGAATATGGATGTTCCAATGCCTCTCTCTACATCAGCCGCGCTGTCTTATCAGGCACAGAGCAAGCAGGATGTCGAGGAGGGGCCGCAAGATGATAGCCTGACCGCGCGTGAGCGTGAGCTGATCATCTTGATCGCGCAAGGACTGGTGGTGAAGGAGATCGCGCGCATCCTGGAGGTGAGCGAGAAGACGGTGCGCAACCATATCAGCAACATCTACCATAAGCTGGCCGTCTACGATCGCGCCCAGCTGGTTATCTATGCCATGAAGAAGGGCCTGGTTGATCTGAATTCCCTGTAATGTCATGCCATCGGCCGTGCTGGCCTGCTAGCGGGCGGTGACTACGACCGGTTCGGCTAGCAAGGTATTCATGCTCCTGCAATAAGTGATCAGGCGCGAAAAGGTTGGCAGGTTTGCGAGCGCTGGCACACAGCCAACCAGGATAAGCTTGCGCTGTGCGCGTGTCAGGGCCACATTCAGGCGATGCGGATTGATCAGAAACTGGCGACGCTGACTTTCGCTGGCCGGTTCATGGCTGGTGGCGAACGATATGATCATAACCAGGCGCTCACCCCCTTGAAAACGGTCCACGGTATCAACGCTCAAAGCCGTATCGGTTGGCAGGGCCTGCCAGTTGCTCTCGGGATGGGTGGCGAACAGGTGACGACGGATATTGGCGACCTGCGCCCGGTAGGGGGCGATAATCCCGATATCTTGCGGCTGGATGCCACGCGCCAGCAATCCAGCTACCAGCTCGCGTACGGCTCTCGCCTCCGCGTTGTTTTGCTTGGCTTCGGGACTGGCCTCTTGATCTCGCACATCCCAGAAGACCAGCGGAAATCTGGGGTCCAGCGCTTTGTGGACCGCCTCTTGCTCCGTTTTCTGCAACTGGAGCAGGCGCGATGCCGCGATGGGGGGCAGACGACGATTGGCCACCGAAGGATGGGCCTCCAGTTGCTTTTCGTAAAAGACGGTGGATGAAAAGTTTGAGATCCACTTGTTCATGCGATACTGCGTCAGCAGTGGCACGCAGGCGCTGACATCGAGTGGATGCTGCTGCATATATTCATCGTTTCGCTGCTTCAGAAAGCTGAAGAGCGAGTCGGCCAGGCCCGCTTCGCTGGCTTCCGGACTGAGCACCAGCGGTGGGAGTTGTTTTTCATCTCCGACCAGGATAAAGCGGCGCGCGAAACGCAGAGCACCCAGGATAGCCGGAATGGTCAGCTGACCGGCCTCGTCGATGATGGCGACATCGAAGGAGAAGCCCACGTTGGTGTTGCCCGCGTCGCCGCTGCTACCCGTGTTGGGTGTGTATTTATCCGAAGACCAGGTGGCGGTTGTCGAGGCTACTACGGGTGTAGTATACAGCATATCAAAGACGAGATCCTGGTAAGATGGATTGGGATGAAATGGATCATCTTTTACCTTCTCGCCTCTGGCCAGCGCCTGTTGTGCGATCTTGAGCCGCTCTTTGAGCAGCCAGGGCTTAATCTCATCGCTGACGCTGCGCTCACTGCCTAGTCGTAGGAACTGCGTAAAGCCTTCCCGCTGCAGCCTCTTTAACATATTGTCGACGGCCTGGTTGGTGAAGGCGGCCAGCATAATACGCTGGCCCTGGTCGGTCAGACGTTTCACGATTTCGGCGATGACGCTGGTCTTGCCGGTGCCGGGAGGACCATGGATGAGCAGGTAATCCTTCATCTGCAGCGCTCGCAGCACGGCCAGATTCTGCTCGCGATTGAAGTCGGCGCGACCGGTGATCTCCTCATTCATGAAGCGGGGGCGTATCTTGCCAGCCACCAGGTCCTGCATATGCGAGGGAACGTGGTGCCATCGCACCAGATTTTGTAGCGTGCGCACATGGACAAGATCGTTGTCGTAGCGGTCGATGAGCTGTGGCTGCGCGATCAACTCACGCGTCCAGACGCTGACATGTTCAGCACTGATGGCGGTAATGGTGCCGCTGACCACTTCGCCCGCGACCGGATTGCCATCGCTAAGCAGAATCTCGTCACCCTCGCGTAGCTCGGAGGTATTGGCGCAGCGAAAGGTCAGGGACCAGCCATCGCTCTGGATCTCTGGCGGCTCGACCGGTGTCAGTCCCTGGATCGCGCTGCCGCGTTCGATACGCTCTTCGACCGGTGTCAGCCAGAGCAGAGCCTGCTGCTGCTCTCCCGCCTGCCCCTCAATCTGCAGCAGGTGATAGTATTTGCTGAAGAAGGCGCGCTCGGCTGGAAGAATCGTGCGGGGCATCCTGGTTGGCAGGGTTGTACCCTCTTTTTCTAACCCGCTGACCGCTGGTTGGTCGGAGCTTTCTGGCCTGGTGGGTTCCGGTGGCTGCCACTGTAGGAGCGCTGAAACCGTCTGGCAATGTTCGAGCATGGCGCATTTGCTGCAGCGCGAAGGTCCCGGTGGCGCTGACGGGATGCCGGTGACGTGGTTGAGGATCAGATTGTTACGCGTCTCGTTGACGCGCTGGATCTCACGGATACTGGCGCGAATGCCAAATGACTGCGCCTTTCCCGGTGTGCCGCTATAGAGCAAGGTGGCAAAGGCGCGCTTCATCTTTGACTGACGGCGTACCGCCAGCAGCGCATGATAGCCCAGCACCTGCCAGCGATGGTCGCGCTTCGGCAGGTCTCCACTGGCACCGCCGGTCTTCAGTTCCAGCAACCGCTGCTGACCGGCCTGCTGCCAGAAAATATCCAGGCGGCCGCGCAGACCGATCTCTGGCGCCAGCAGGAACGTCTCGGCCCGCACCTGGTTGCCGACCTCCGCCTGCTGGTCATCGGCGACGACACCGGGCAACGTCCACAGTGTATTGCTTTCACTCTCGTACCAGCGCGCCAGGCTTTCGAGGTGCGGCTGCACATCCGAGCGCATCGTCTCAACCGGAACATCTGCCAGGGCGATATCGATGCTGTTGAGATCAAGGGCCTGGTCCAGGTGTCGCTGCATCACCTGTAGTGGCGTCTCGGTCTCTTGTGGTTGTTGCGTGTCGCCAGTAAAGGTGCCGCGATCATGTTCTTTGAGTAGCTCCTTGAAGCAGTAGTGCACGATGTTTCCGCGAATGGTCGCCGAGTTGGCGGAGGACGGGATGAGCCGGTTCAGCAGATACTGACGCGTACAATATTCGGCCTGATTGAGGGCGGTGATGTTCAGCAGGATGTCTGATTCCAGCACGGCCAGGGTATAGGAGTTGCCCTGATAGCGTCGCCGCGTGCCATTTTTATATTCGATCACCACCGGCTCATGTGGCAGATGATAGAACTGAACCTTCAACGTGTAAGGAGCGATGGCACGATCCTTAATCTCCTTGACCAGGCTGCGGTAATAGTTGTCCTCTAGCTGCACCTCGACGCGTTCGGTGCCGGTATCCAGCGTGATGATCGGAACGCGCTCCCCCTGCTGCTGGCGTTCCTGGGCTGCTACCAGCCGTCCGGAGAGTTGGGGAGTATGACAGGGCTGTTTAGGGTCAAGCGTACATAGAAAGCACTCCTGGCGCTGTCTGACCTCTTTGGGCTGCTGATGATTCGCCTCGTGAATTTGCATGTTTGTACACTTCCCCCTTATTTGCTCGGTATGCTGAAAGTGTACGGGAAGAACATAATTTCGTCAAGATCGCGAGGAATTCTGGGTTCATCTGAAAGCGTGGGAAGGGCCGGGTTTGACCCGACCCTTCCCACGCTTTCAGATGGATATTTGTGCTTAATGGGGGATAATGCCCGGAATCAGGTATTGCTGGATCATCACAATGATGCCCAGGATGGTCGCGAGAATGATGCTGTGGAAAAAGGTACGCCGGATGATCAGGCCCTCTTTCCCATTCAGTTCCGTGGTCGATACGCCGGTGCTGACGTTCTGGGGACTGATCATCTTCGACATGACGGCGCCACTGCTGTTGCTGGCCGCCATCAGTACGGGACTGAGATTTAGCTGCCGCGCCGCTACCACCTGGAGATTGCCAAAGAGGGCGTTGCTGGAGGTATCACTTCCGCTCAGGAAGCAGGCGATCCAGCCCAGAAAGACCGAGAAGAAGGGGAAGATAAAGCCAACTTTGGAGATGGCCAGGCCCAGCGTATATGACATGCCGGAGTAGTTGTACAGATAGGCCAGTCCGATAATCAGCATGACTGTGAGGATTGGGAAACGTAGCTGGCGCCAGGTATCGACCAGGGACAGCCAGATGATGCTGGCGCTTGATCCGGTGGCGATCATTACGAGCGCGGTCACGATGACGGTCAATAAAATGGCCGTGCCTGTTCCGAGTGGCTGGAAGGCATAGATCGCGGCATAGGGCTTATTGTAGAGGGTGAGGAAGATCTGCTTATCCAGGCCGGCCCAGTGGATATTCAGCGCCCCCAGGGTGGGAACCTTTAAAAAGGTCCAGGCGATCACGATGATGCTTACCAGTAGCCATGGGAGCCAGGCCAGAATGGCTTCCTGCGTGGTCGGCTTCTGGGTCGCATTCCCTGCTCCGCCGCCGCGGTCCTCCTCTTGCGCTACGTCGGCCGCCTCAATACCCGCTTCGACCTCGTTGCCACCGGTGTCGATGCCTTTTACGACGGGTGCGAAGGTGGCGCGATACTGCTCGATGTCGCGCGGTTTCCAGACCTGCACAAAGAGGATGACGCAGATCAGTGAGAAGAGAGAGGCCAGCACATCCGGCAGCTCTGGTCCCACAAAGTTTGAGATCGTAAACTGCATCAGGGCGAAGGAGAGTCCAGCCACCAGGGCGGCCGGCCAGATGGTGCGCAGACTGCGGAAGCCGGTGAAGACGACCATGGCATAGAAGGGTAAAAACAGGGCGAAGAATGGTAGTTGTCGACCCACCATCGCCGCCAGAGGACCGGCGTGTAGACCGGTGACACTGGACAGGGTGGTGATTGGCACTCCCAGCGCCCCAAAGGCGACCGGGGTCGTGTTAAAGATCAGGGTCAGGGTAACCGCTTCGAGAGCGGGGAAGCCGAGGGCGATCAGCAGAGCACTGCCGATCGCGACCGGCGTTCCGAAGCCGGCCACACCCTCCATCAGCGCTCCAAAGCTGAAACCAACAATCAGGAGCAGAATGCGCTTATCCGGCGGCACATTGTAGACCATCCAGCGTCGAAACAGTTCGAACTTGCCGGAGCGTACCGCGATATTATATAGCCACATCGCATTCCAGACGATCCACATCACGGGAAACAGCGCGAACGCGAATCCATTCAGGGTAGAACTGGCCGCCTGCTGGATGGGCATCTGCCAGACCAGGATGGCGATGAGCAGTCCAATGATCAAACCGGCCAGTGCGGCCTGCCAGGCGGGACGGCGCACGATACCCAGTAATACGAGTACGACAATAATGGGGATAAAACCAACGATGAGTGAGAGAAAGAGGTTCCCAGCGACCGGGGTGAGTATCTGGTGGAACATCAGCGTCCTCCGTTCAAATATTACTCTTTTTCCGGTATAAACACATTTATCTATTCGTATATTCTGACATACTAAAAAATGTCCTGTCAAATAATAAGTGTCATGCTATGGCTTACACATCACAAGATATAATAAGGGTATTAAATAATGCACGCTTGCTAATGCTGAGAATGCTATAATGCCTTCGTAGAAAAGGTAGCCAGACCTGGAAGTGAGGAAGTATATGTCGTTACCAACGATTCGAACTATGACACTGGGCATCGCTCAGGCCCATCCAATAGAACACCAGACCCTGGTGGATGCGTGGCGGACCCTGCAGCGCGCGCGCCTGCGGTATGAGGATGCGGGCTATGAGCTGCAGACGTTACGGCTCTCAACGCGTCCCCTGTTTGATGACCTGGCCGAGTGGCCCGCGCACGCCGTTCTTGAGTATGTGCAGGAGCGGCAGCTATTGCTGAATGAGCTGGGAATAGAATATTGTTCTCTGGGGACCGCGTTCGCCGCGCGTCCGGCTTTTCCGCTGGATCGTCTGCGTCTGCTGGGCGACATCTTGATCGCCACCAATGCGCTGAGCGCCACGGTGAGTCTGGCGGACGCCGAGCATGGCATGCGCGCGGAGGCCGCGCTGCCCATCGCGCAGTTGATGCTGCGCCTGGCCCATGAGACGCCGGAAGGCTTTGGCAACTTCCGCTTTGCCATGCTAGCCTGCGTCGCTCCGGGCAGTCCCTTTTTCCCGGCCGCCTACCACGCGGGTCCGGCCAGTCTGAGCATAGGTCTGCAGGGCGCGCCCCTGATTACCGAGGCGCTGCAGACGTTGCAGGCGGATGGGCAGAGGGCCCTGGACCTCAACCAGGTCAGCGAGAGCGTCAGCACAGTGCTTGAGGAACGGGTGCGTCCTATTGTGACACTGGGGCAACACGTAGCCCGCGACGCTGCTCTGCAGTTTGGTGGGATTGATCTATCGCCAGCTCCTATGGGTGACGTGAGCATTGTGCGGGCTATGGAGCTATGCGGCTATGGCCAGCTAGGCGCGCCAGGTACCCTGGCGGTGGCCGCGGCCCTGACCTCGGCCTTGAAGAGTACCTCTCTGCCCACCTGCGGCTATAATGGTCTGATGTTGCCGGTTCTGGAGGACGCGGTCCTGGGACAGCGCTGGGCGGAAGGTATTGTGAATGCCCATCAGCTCTTGCTCTATTCAGCGGTTTGTGGAACGGGATTAGATACTATTCCCCTGGCGGGTGATAGCACACCGGAGCATATCGCTCATCTGTTAATGGATGTCGCGACCCTGGCAGTTCGCTACCAAAAACCACTCTCCGCCCGCCTCTTCCCGGTCCCCGGCCGGCGAGCTGGAGAGTTTACACAATTTACTTCACCCTATCTAACCAATACACGGATCGCGCCATAGGGCAGTGCCACCGTGTATATCATTTACGCATTTACAGGGAGACATGGGTGCCCCAGAAGGCATTCATGACTCCATGATAAGAGCTACGAATATTCTCATAGAGGCGGGCGTTTTCAATGGCCAGGGCGGCCAGGCTGGCCAGCACCGACAGGAATTGAATGTCGTCTTCCATAAAATCGGTTGGTTTATCCGTATAGACGCGCATAACGCCAATAGCGCTGCCATGTACCTCCAATGGCACACACAGCACCGAAACCAGCCCCTCGTGGCGAGCGGCCTCTTTATAGTGGAACCGAGGATCGATGCGTACATCGGGGATGTAGATAGGAGAGCCTTTGAGCGCCTCGCTATCAATGGGACTACTGCCAACGTTGACCGGGCCCTTGGACAGATATTCGTTGCTCAACCCATTTACCGCGCTCAACTGCAATTGTCCCGTATCGGGGTCCAGGAGACGCAATGCGCAGGCTTTTACCTGCATCGCTTCCGTGATACTGATCACAACGCTCTGTAAGACTTGGTCAAGCTCCAGGCTTGACGAAATAGTGAGTGCCGCCTGATGAAGCGCTTTATAGTAATCTCTTACTGGGAGTTCCACCTGGCTCTGATTGTTTGAGTCATCTTTCATCATAATTTCTCCCCCAACACACTGTCTATTAGATGTGTTTCAAATTGCAGTTACACTTAGTAATACGTATACATAGCTATATACGTATCAGTTCCCTCTGGAAAAAGCCCGAATTCCCTTCAGTTCAGTTCCCTCTTAAGACTGATTGTACTGCATCTTTTCAAAAGCGTGCTTTTACGATCGTGAGGAGCATGCATGGGAGACAGTCATGTCTCCCCTGACAACTACGATGAGGTAGAACTCTCGTCTACTAATGGTCTATGGATATCTATATGCCATACGTGCGTATAGACGCTTATTGATGCGCCGCGTTCTCCGGCGGTGGATCTTGCACCAGCCAGACGCGGCAGGGCGCGTTCGCCAGCACGTATGAGACGGTTTTGTTTAGTTCACTTTGACTCTTCCCATTATGGCGCATCAGACCGATTAACAACAATGCACAATTGTGATCTCTCGCTTCATCAACGATGGCGGGACCCGCATCACGCGCCTGCACAACTTCAGCAACTGCTTCGCAACCCACGCGATCAGCAATCGTCATAGCTGAATTGAGCATCTGGTCCGCGCGTTCGGATTCCTGGGTAAGGACGGCTTTTAGTGGCAATGCACGTGGCACTTCGATGACATGAACGAGATGGACCTTACGTTTGGCTCCTTTTGCCATCTGGCAACCAAGATAGACAAGATTGGCGTCAAGCTTTTCGCCGCTAATGACGACAGCAATCGCGCCTGCAGCACATTCACCTAGAGCTGATTTGCTGATCTCAGTCTCTTCTTTGGTTTTGGAACCCCATAAGTGAACCATGATTTCTCCCCTCCTGATGGAGCGTGATATAACAGCATCATCTGGCACCTTCAGTGTCAGCTAATCTCAGCGAACGTCTCCCAAAAGTTTTTTGTACAAATAAAAAACAGCATGCATGGTATGACATCCGAGCGACTAAGCATTCTATCTTTCCGGGTGAGTAACGTCAATAAAGCAAACTGGTACAGGTACTTCCGTACTGGTTAATTAAGAGATCACAGAACCGCGTGATAAACCTTGCGTTATACCTGCGTGTTTGCTATTGCACATGTAATACGATGGACGCTTAAGAATGGTTGCCCAAGTAATGGTCATGGCATTTGCATGCAACAATTGAACCAGAATAAAGAGAAAAGCGGCCTGCCGGTCGCTTTTCTCTTTATTCTGGTTCAATTGTTGCTGTAAGATTGTAACTTAATAATCGTTCCTGGTAATATTCAGCCACCTCTCGGGGACAAACCACAACGATAGCCTGCCCGGTCAGATGTGCTGTCAGCATAATGCGCTCTGCTTCTGGAACGGTCAACGTGTTGACGGCATGTACCAGAGCAAAGATGACATAGTTCATTTCGTTATAGTCATCATTATGGACGATAACTTTATAAGGTGGAAGCAGTTTGGTACGGTCGAGTACGACTTCCTCCGGTCTTACCTGGAAACGTGTTACAGTCCATTGATCCTTGGACATGGATAGCCTCTCCATTAGTAAACAGTATGATGGCTTCTTAAGCATTCCAAATCTATTGTAACCAAGAGTTACGCATTTTACTAGTGTCCTGGCTAACAATCCTATAAAAAAAACATCCCGCTCACAGAAGCAGGATGTTTTTTGTTTGAAGCACTTTATTCCTGGCGGCTCACACTACGGTCGATGCGACCCTGATTATTGAGGAGGATGGCTCGTGCCCGGGAATTGCGGCTGATATTTTCAGGATCATCAAAGCGCAGGGCGATTACATTGAGCTTCCCCTCCAGTTGTCGGGGTGAGGGTGGTGGGGGTGTTTTGGTTTCCTGGCCGATGGCTCCTCGCACACGTCCACGCCGTAGCGAACCAAGGATAGCGCCCAGCACCAGGCCAACCGCGGCACCAACCAGCAGGGTGGTCGGTTCTGGCAAATGTGGTAGCGCGAAGGTGGTGGCAAAGGTCAGTCCGGTCACGATCAGACCACATAAAACAGCGAACAGCACGATAATGGCCGGATTAGGCTTTGAGCGCTGTGTCTGCAGGAAGAGATCGCCCCGTGCCTGGTTAGGACCGTGCTCGCGGAACTGGCCGCTCCCAACCATACCAGCGGGAAGTTGATGAATCTCCTCATCCTTAAAGCCAGCTTTTTTAAGTTTGTCCGAGGCTGTCCCGGCCTTGTCCTCATCGGGGAAGACCGCCAGCAGATCGTAACTGGCAGGTTGTTGTTGTTGTCGTTGCATACGAAGTAGCTCCTAATAAGGGTAACGGGTACTCGTTTTTGGTTTTCATTATACACCATCTCTATCATGAGTATGTGTCTGAAGACCGCAGTTCTCGCGCCTGCGGCGCTCAATTGTATTGTAGGAGGTGGTGCAGGAGCAGGAATGGGGGCATTCGCCCCCATTCCTGCTCCTGCACCACCTCCTACAATAGATAGAAAGCACAAAAAGAGCAAATTTCCATGCGAGCGGTAGTGCCCCCATCCCTGACGTTGCCCCACCTCCCACAAAAGATAGAAAACCTAAAAAGAGAGAAATTCTACGCGAGCGGTAGCGCACGCATTCCAGGTGTTGTCCCACCTCTTCCAAAAGGTAGAAAGTTCAAAAAGAGAGGCATTCCATGCGTGCGCGGTAGCGCACGCATGGAATGCCTCTCATAAATAAAAAAGATTGGGGGCGTAGCGCCCCCACGCTGAACTTCTGTAATTAAAAAGAGCGATTCTGCAGAGAATCAAGAACTGAGGCAATCTCTTGCCTCACCTGATCATTATTGCCCATCTCGGCATGAACCTTTTCCCAACCATGCATGATGGTTGTATGGTCGCGACCGCCGAGGGCTGTACCTATCTGCAGGAGTGAAGCGCTGGTCTCTTCGCGCATCAGGTACATCGCCACCTGGCGTGGCCAGACGATATCCCGATCGCGCTGTTTGCCACGCAGCAACTCTTGATTGACGTTGTAGTAGCGGCAGATACCATCCAGGACGTCGTTCACCGTAAGGTTTGAGGGAGCTGGTGGCTTCTTGTCATAAATATGTTCCAGCGCCTGCGCCGCCAGGCTGATGGTCAACGGAGCATCATGCAGGGTCGCGTAGGCGATGACGCGATTGAGAGCGCCCTCCAGCTCACGCACGCTGCTACAGGTTGGGCGCGCGATATATTCGATGACGCTGGCCGGTACAGTGAAGCGCAACGAGTCGCATTTTGAGCGTAAAATGGCCAGGCGATGCTCGTATTCGGGTGGCTGGACATCGGCCAACAAGCCCCACTCGAAGCGTGAGCGCAAACGATCCTGCAGGCTGCTGATCGCCTTGGGGGGTCGATCGCTAGTGACCACGATCTGTTTGTTCGCATTATGCAGCGAGTTAAAGGTATGGAAAAACTCTTCCTCGGTCGACTCTTTGCCAGCGATAAACTGGATATCATCGACCAGCAGGATATCGATCTGGCGATACTTGGAGCGGAACTCCTCCGTTTTTTGAAAGCGAATAGCGTTAATAATCTCGTTTGTAAACTTTTCAGAGGTGGTATAGAGAACGTGCAAACCAGCGCTCTCGCCTGCGTGTCCGATCGCGTGTAGCAGATGGGTCTTGCCCAGACCGACTCCCCCATATAAGAAGAGGGGATTATAAATACGCCCCGGATTTTCGGCTACGGCTAGAGACGTGGCGTGTGCCAGCTTATTGGATTTGCCCACGATAAAGGCGCTAAAGGTATAGCGTGGATTCATCAACAGGCCTTCGGCACTGGGATGGACCGGGCTATATTCCTGGCTGGACGGCGGCTCCTTATGCATGGGTTCCGCGGTCCCCTTTTTTTCGGAATAGGGCGCGGCATAAGGTGAAGCGGTCGGCGTCGTTTGCTCTTGCTTGTAGCTTACCGGTGGCCGAAGTGGAATACCATAGTCCTCTTTCTTCTGACGGTAGGCATTGTCTTGTGGAGCAGATGGAGCCATTGAATTGAGCGCGGGCGTTGTCTCCGATGGGGTCGCTCGCTTCCCACGCAATGGTGCGGACAGGCGTCCTTTGGCAAGGCGGTAGGTGCGTTTGGACGGGCGACTGGTCGGCGGTTGATCGCCCCCATTATCAGATGCGGCTGGTTGCTCTTTGGTCACTTCAAAGCGCACCTCGACTGGACCGCCAGTAATGTCTATCAGCGTAGAACGAATGAGTTCCTGAAAGCGTGTCTCTAGCTGCGCTTTCGCAAAAGTGGTGGGAACACGGATAATAAAGACGCCATCTTGAAATGAGAGCGCCGAAGTTCCCTGGAACCAGGTGGTGAAAACGGCAGAGTTCACCCTGGGTCGTAATCGTTCAATAGCTGTTTGCCAGATTTGTTTTGCATTCACACGCAGCACCCCTTTGGGGATTGGTTTATTGTAGCTAGTGTCTTAATTTGCTCTTTAATACGCTCCGAGCACGTTATCAGTTGTGTGCATAGGTATTTTTAGACAAAAATAAATCTCTGATAGTAATCTCGTGACGGCAGAGTGTAATGGTAGCATTAAATCAAAACGCTGTAAAGCCCTCCTTTCGTACCTCTAGACCATTATACCTGTTGCCAGAACGAGCATGCTGTATGTATCCCTTGTTATCCTATAACCAGGGGAATATTCTTGCTGAATTGAGGCATTTGGTACCAGAATGCGAGCTATCTCATAGCCCTCATTCGTTGTGTAAAGTATACTAAACCGGTAACAGTTCTCTTTCTCATGTAGAATAGCGCCATAAAAATAGTGCGTGGCCTGAAGGGGATTGGGTCGGGAAGAATTGATTTGATGGTTGAGAATGCAATATATGCTATGTTTAAGGAGCTTCTGATGTCTCTCTTGTATCAAAGAGGTCGACGCTTGCGGCGTAATGTCGCCGCACTGCATGTGCGCAAGCGATCACTGGTCTATCTAGCCTGTTTGCTTTTCTGTCTCTCTCTATTTATCAGCGCCTGTACGGGTGATAGCAATAACACTTCCAGGTCCGCGGGCGGAGCGAGTGCGACGGCGACCCCCGCTCCTGCCGCCCTGAATTCTTTGAACTGGTGTGGTAAGCCAAGCGAAATTTTCCGTGACCAGGCTTCGTCCCATGCCCAGGCAGTGGCTTCCAAAACCACCAACCTTGGACCGGCTGACGATAAACCAAAGACGATTACCGATTGGAATACGGTCAAGCAAAATCTGGGTTTCACCATTTATTTGCCCAAAACATTACCGGCCGGCACCTGTTTACTGAACGTATCGGGTTCGTTGCGCGATCCTATCTTTGGCAGCAACTTTACGATTACGTACGTGTTGCCTGATCAGAATGCGTTGAGCTTTTCGCAGGCGCCTGTGCGCGTTAAAAACGTCACATTTCAATGCAACGTTTCCCAATCATCTACTTCAACGGGCAATGCGAAGGCCACCAGCACTCCATCCACTTCAGGGGGACAGGAGTCTATCCAGCTATGTAATGGGATTCGCGATCAGACGAATATCGTTTTCTCAGCCCGTGGGAGTACCGCTACGTTGCAGCAATTCTTCCAGAACCTGCAACCTGATGTCGATTGGACCCCGGCCAAATAGGGACCAGCTTCTTTTAAAATTGAGCCGTGAAATTTATCCATTCCGCTCGTCCTATTAGTGGAATGATTGTATCGGACATACTTTCGTTCCTTTAGATTGAACTCTTACTCTCACCCGAGCGGACTCCCAAAAGAATGAGGAGGCATGGTTGTAACGGGATCTGGCCTTCATTGGAGCAGGGGGAGGAATGTGGGACACTGTTCGTCAAAAAGCATTATACTCGACGCTCAACTTACACTTCTGATATAATGGACAGAAGTTTTACGTGTACGCGATATATATTCATGCGTGCATACCAATTGGGAGGAACTTTTATCATGGATAAGTGTCCCTACTGTGGGGCTGAGACTCGGCAAGGTGACAACTTCTGCTTGAATTGTGGTAATCGCCTGCTTCCTGCCACTCCCTCACCTTCTTCAGGTCAGCAGGCTCAGCCAGGAATCGGCGAAGCTACCGTTGCGACCCCCGATGAGTGGAATGGTGCTCCTCAGAGTCCCGCTTCAGGCAGTGGTCAGTCCTGGGGTGGTGTCGATCCGGCCGCGCCAACCGCCTTTGGCGCAGCCACTGATGCTTCAACTGTACGTGAGCCAGCTGGAACAGCGCAGGCCACGATGGATAGAATCTCTGAGCCCGCTATGTTTATTCTGCGCTCTGATAACGGTGATGTGATCCAGGAGTATCCTCTGGATAAGGCCGAAATCGTGATTGGTCGCGCTCCAACCAGTGATATTTTGTTGTCAAAGGATAAGTTGACCTCGCGTCGCCATGCGACAGTTCGTTATGAGAATAATCAGTATCTGTTGCACGATGAGCATAGCGCTAATGGCACCTTTGTGAATGGACAGCAGCTCGAAGAAGCTACGCCGTATGCTTTGCAGGATGGCGACCAGGTAGGTATCGGTGAGCACGAATTGCTCTTCCGGGCGCATGGAACACAGTCAAACGAGGTAGAGGACCAGCCGACTATTGCAGAGCCACAGGGGATCTCCGCCAATCCAGATTTCACCTATCGCACGCGCGATGATGAGCATGGTACCATTTCGGACAACGATGATTACGGTACGGCCGCGATGGATAGCGCCGAGCCCGCCGCTATGTACGATGCTAATGCGCCAGCGGCTGAACCTGCGCCAGTCGAGCCGCCCGCGACACCGGCTCCCGAGGAGGAGGCGCCGATCTCGCACTATGAGCCCGTGCCCATGCCCGTGCCCGTGCCCGTTCAGGAAGAGTCTGCCGCGCCAGAGATGGATGCGCAAGAGGCTGAGGAGCCTGCTCCCGCGTCACCCGCCAGCATCGACAAGACCCCATATGCGGTCCCTTCTTCGCCTGTTCCCGCAACGGATAATGTCACGTTCAGCCGTTTTTCTGCGCTGTCCTCCCCGTCCATGCCCGATATGAGCGCCCTGATGGCCGCCCTCTCCTCCCTGGATGGGCAGATCATGTCGTTGCAGGAGCAGTTCAATTCGACGCAGGACGCGATGCGCAACCACGATGCCGAGGTGAGCCAGACCGCCAATCAACTGCGCTCGGGTATCCGCCGTGTTTCCGATCGTATGGATGGCATGATCGCCGATGTTGCTAGGAGCCGAGAGGCGCTGGCCTGGGCCGAGCTCCTCCAGTTAATGGAAGACGTGATGAATAATCCTCGCGACATCGAGTATGTGACCAAACTGGCTCGTAAGGCGCGCGAACTCAATAAGGTGTTCCAGATTCATCAGAATGTGTTGAACACGATGGCCGAGTGCAATAGCCTGTTACGTAGCCTGATTGGTGAAGAGAAGTAAGCACATACCGCTGTCTTTCTTATATTCTGCAGGGCGGACATATGGCTCCGCCCTTTCATTTCTTCTGGTTGTCCGCTGCTTTATACCTGGTAATGATCTACAGCGATCTCTCTATTTTTATATAGGACCTGGTGGCTCCCGTGGATGGCCAGGTGTCAGTGTGCAGCAATTTTGCTAGCTTGCCGGAAATCTCATGTATAAACAAGCACCGTCACGTGTCGAGCCTCTGCCTGAAGCGGTGGCTAGCACGCATACAGTAAAGCATTTCGATGCGATAATTATTGGCGCGGGCCTGGGAGGTCTGCTCAGTGCCGCCCATCTTTTGCAGCGCGGCAAACACGTCGTCGTGGTGGAGCGCCTGCCGCATAGTGGTGGCCGTTTTACCGCCAAGAATTTTCATGGCGTCCAGGTCAGTACAGGCGCGGTCCATATGGTTCCTTTTGGTAGTAGTGGGGTGCTATCGCACATGTTGCGCCGTCTGAATGTGCCCCATCGTCTCTATGATGCCGATGTCTTTGGCTCGTTTCACGTGCATGGTCGGCAGTATCGTTCGCGTGGACTGCTGGGTGTCGCCCGGTTTTTGGGCCCACGCCAGTTCGCCTGGTTTTTGCGCCTGGGCTATCTGATGTTCTTCCGGCCGTTAAGCGCGCAGGAGCGCCAGCTCCCCTTTGATCTCTGGCTTGCTCGCCATATCAATGTTGAGCGCAACCCCCAGCTGGTGGCCTTTTTCGCTAGCATCTCCCGCTTCGCCTTGAGCCTTGAGCTCAGCCAGGTCAGTACCGCTGAGGTGGTGCGCACCACGAAAAATATGTTTCGCTTCGGGGCGCCCGCGATTGTCGAGGGGGGCTGTGGCGCGATCACGCATCAACTGGAAAAGATCATCGAGACCTATGACGGAGAGATTATGCTCTCCTCCGAGGTTCTGGGCATCGAGCAGGAACAGGGACACGTCACGGGCGTTCTGGTCAAAAATAAGACCACGGGTGAAGAGCTGTTGCTGCGAGCGCCACTGGTGGTCAGTGATATCGGACCACGCGCGACCAATGCTTTATTGCAGCAGCGGCGTATCAAGCAGTCGGATGTGCTCAAGCAGAAGTACGCTGAAGATCATAGCGCGCTCGCGCGCTCGTCCGATGATGTTCAGGAGGCGGTCGGCCTGAAAGTGCATATTCTCAGCGATGTCTCGTTGATCCCCCATAAAGGCATCATGTACTGCCTGGATACCAAACGCATCGCGGGCATGGTGCAGCCGACCAACAGCGATCCTTCGCTCGCGCCCGCCGGAAAACATCTGCTGATCAGTCACCAGGTTATCCAGAGTAACAATGTCGAGGAAGAACGGGCTCTGGCGCTGGCCGATCTACGTTCCATGTTTGGCGAGACCTTTGATCAACATTGTCAGGTCTTGACTATGGGGACCTATCGAGGAGAATGGCCGGTCAACCGAGTGGTCCAGGGGGAGGATGTGCAGTCGCGCCTGCAGGTAGAGGGACTCTACCTGGTGGGCGATGCTGTGAAGCCATCAGGCTATTTGATGGTTGAGGGTGTGGCGCAGAGCGTCAATAACTTTCTCGATCTGCTGGATGATCTGGATCGGGAGCAGGCCCGTGCGCGCAAGGCGGATCGCCGTCTCAGACGCAATGTGATGTCGCCCCCTTCCCGTCTCAATGCGGTGCGCTGGCTGTGGAAGGCGCCCGGAAATGCTGGAAAACCGTAGGAAGGTCTAGAAAGTAATGTTTGACTATGAAGAGCAGCAGGCTCCCCATTACCTCGTCACCGGTGGCACGCCACTGCAGGGCGAAGTAACGCTGAGCGGCGCCAAAAACGCGGTCACCAAAATGGTGATCGCCTCCCTCTTAACGTCCGATACCTGTGTATTGCGTAATGTCCCGCTGCTGGGCGATCTCGAATTGACCGTCAAGCTGTGCCAAGAACTGGGTTCTGAGGTCCAACTGGACCGGGAGCACCATTCACTCTCTATTTGTACCAGGGATGTGCGCGACCACCATGTTTCGAGTACCGTTGGCGGCCTTAATCGCATCTGTGTAATGATGATCGGACCACTGCTGCATCGTTGTGGCGAGGCTGTTATCCCTATGCCGGGCGGCGATCGCATCGGTCCACGGCCCATTAATTTTCATATCCAGGGCCTGCAGCAGATGGGTGCCCAGATCATCGAGAAGGATGGATATTATTATTGCCATGCACCTCAGCGCCTGCATGGCGCTACCATTTCACTGCCATTTCCCAGCGTGATGGCAACCGAGAACCTGTTAATTACCGCCTCTCTAGCCAAAGGCGTGACCATTATCGAGAACGCGGCCACCGAACCAGAGATCGTTGATCTAGTCAAGTTGCTGCAAAAGATGGGTGCCATCATCGAATTTAAGGTAGATCGGCGTATTGTGATCGAGGGGGTGAAGGCTTTACATGGGGCCAGCCATACCCTGGTCAGTGATCGTAATGAGGCCGTCTCGCTGGCCGTCGCGGCCTATCTAACACGGGGCGATGTCTATCTACGTCACGCGCAGCAGGATACCCTGCTCTCTTTCCTGAATACCTTGCTTAAGATGGGTCTGCGCTTTGAGATCGACGATGAGGGCATTCGCTTTATCGGTGATAGCGGGAACCCGCCCGCGATCTCGTTGGAGACCGATGTACATCCTGGATTTATGACCGATTGGCAGCAGCCGTTTACCGTGCTATTGACGCAGGCGCAGGGGATGTCCGTTATCCATGAGACAATCTATGAAGATCGCTTTGGCTATACCAGTGCTCTGGAGCGCATGGGGGCCCATATCGGTCTCTATCCAAAGTGTCTGGGCGAGGTTCCCTGTCGCTTCCGTGAAAAGCAGCATATGCATAGCTGCGTGGTGCGTGGACCGACGCCGTTGGTCGCTACACGGCTGGATATCCCTGATATACGAGCAGGCTGCTCGTATATTCTCGCAGCCCTCTGTGCCGAAGGGACCTCGATCGTCTACGGCATTGAACATATCGAACGAGGTTATGAGTACCTGGATATGAAATTGCGTACTCTTGGTGCTCAGATCGAAAAAGTGGTGTAGTCTGTCGATAGCAAGAAAAGCGCGTTAAAACGCGCTTTTCTTGCTATTCAGACGTTCTTTAGCTTTGAATGCTGGTGCGCACCTCGCGCAACTGTTCGGGTGTCAAAATTCTGAACAGGATCAGCAGGTTTTCCAGATCGTATTCCAGTCCCATTGAATGGAGTTCCTGACGGATGCGACCCAGCGCACTGATCTGAGTGGTTGTAATCAGTCCATAGCTGACCAGGCTGGCGGCCAATAATTGATCGGGCGTAAGTAATTTAAACATAAGCAATATTTCACCAAGTTGATAATTTAAATCCACACCACGTAACATCCTCTGTATATTTTGGGCAACCTCCAGACGATCCTGCGGTACCAGGTGTCCATCGAGTAGTACCTTGTTGAGTGAGCGCGTGGCCCGGCCATTGAGCACCTGGGGCTGTACATTGTTGTTCGTCTGTTGTTCTGGCAGCGCTGGCATGGGAGGGAGGCTCTGGACGATATCCAGCAGGACCGCGTTGTTGGTGGTCATGCTTTCTGCCAGGTCGTCAGGCACATTGATGGTATGATTGCTTTTCTCCTCTTTTTGCGCTGGCCGGTTGGGGGCTGCCGGTTCCTCACGGGCGGGTACCGGCTGTCTCTCTGGCTCCGGTTCTGTAGGAGCTACAGAAGGTTGATGGCTGGTTTCGTATCCTCTGTTTGTTACCGGTTCCGCGACAGGAGGAGCCGATTGGGTATGCTGGCTGAATTTAGGCTCATATCTGGTAGCGGGTGGGCTAATCGGTTCTTTTTCCACTTCTGGTGTGAAGAGCGGTACCGCGATCTTGTTGACCGGTGGCGTGGCTGCTGGCACGGGCGTGGAAATAGATGCCAGTTGCGGAGACGTGGCCTGTTTGTTTGGATGGACCGCGGGCTGATGGGCGGTTTGCGGACCATAGTTGGTGCGAGAGAGCACGTCTGGTCTGCGTGCGGCCTCGCCAATGGCGGGTCCCGTGACGGTACGCTCGATAGGCATATCCTGAATGGGGGAGGCGCGCAGAGGTTGCGTGCCGATTTTTTCCTCCGATGGGGCGAGGCGCGACGCCGGTGCTACTGGCGTTGTATATGTTTTTTCCGGCTGGGCGGGCTGTTCCTGGCGCTGCTCGCGTTCGCGTGTTGTCTCAAGCGTCGAATAGGAAGAGGCTGTTGGCGCTACCGCGTGCGGCGCGGTGAGATTGCTGACCTCCGCCTGTTGAGCGTACCTGCTGGCCTGGTTGGGAAGTGCATCCCTGGTCTCGACAGGTATGGTATACCTGGTTGTATTGATTGGCGCCCACTGCGTGGCTCCCTGCGGCTGCGCTGGACTTGTTGGCACATAGGTTGTGGAGACCGTGGGTGCGGTTGGTGCCGGTGTGGGCTCCTCTTGACTGGTAGAACGGAATCCCTGGACCATGCGAGAGAGCTGGGCGAGCCCTGATTCATTTGGGCCCTCGTAGCTTAACTGACCACTGGCCAGACGCTGGAGGACCGGGGCATCGTTATTGGCAACCGGCGCGGCAGGCATGCTGGCCACGGGCGGTGGATTGATTGGCTCCCGGCTGTCCCTGGTTTCCTGTGGTGCCTGCTGTCCGGCGGAATCCTGTGAATTCCAGGTGCGCTGATTGGGATAGAGGACCGCGCGAATTTTTTCGCTGTAAGAAGGTTGATTCGAGCCAGGGAGACCCGTAGCTGGCGAAGGCATATGATTCTGATTGAGGGCCCCATTTTTTAGCGCAGGCTGCGCAGAAGTGATGGAATGGTTCATTGGCGTTTGCGGCAATGACGTTGCATTGGTTGTTCGGGCAGGGGTCGGGATGGCACCTGTATCTGATGGTAATGAGGTGGCGAAGGTATTGGCGGCTTGATTTGGACTCTGGCCGGCGGCTGACGCGGAAAGAGATGAGAAACGTGGCATTCGGGGCTGCGTATGATTCATGTCCATCTGAATGGTCGCGCTCGGCACGCGGTTACGTACCGCGTCGACCAGGTTCATCAGGCCCTGCATGCCATCAATCTCCATGTCCGCGTTGCTGTTGGGAGCATGATCTTCTATGTCACGGGGACCATAACCAGCCAGGTTAGTACAGACAAAGGTAAGCACCTGCACCTTGCGGTCACGGCGCTGGGTATCCAGGGCAACCCAGAATTCTCTCCGGGCGGCCGCGGCCTGGGCAAGGTTAACCATCACCAGTCGAATAGGATAGCGAGCAATGGCATCAAAAACCTCAACGGCGGTACGGGCCGTATGATTGGTATACCCCGCTAACTGCAATTCACTGCCAAGCAGTGTGGCAAATTGTTGATCTCTTTCAAAAAGAAGGGTGTGTGGTCCACCCGTACTAATATTCATACCTGTATCACTCCAGTTGCTGATAGCATGAAAACTGAGTTCACAGGGGTAAGTTTCAATATGTGCTCGCTTGACTCTATAACACTGTCCATCAAAGCCTCCTGTGCCTATACCCCTACCTTACAGGCACGGGAGCGCACGCTATGCAGAGGAAAAATATGGCGTTTTACGGGCTGTGGGAGCCCTGTCGCGCTCTGTCGTGTGCCGCGCCGTGACTGTATTCCGCGTTAGTATAGCATATATTTCCTAGAATTTCATGAAGATGAGATAAAAGTAAGATGTTACAAGGACTATCGGGGAATAAGGCCAGAAGCCAGCACAAAAAAAAGAAGCCATTGAGGATTTTTTCCCCAATGGCTTCTTTTAACCCTCTTTTTTCGACATAGTATAGCAGATAAGAAATGGCCCATATATGCTATACTTCACTTCTTTGGCTCACCTTTTACGCGGTTAGAACTTCTACCGGGACGCAGTTGAATGCGATTAATTGGCGAGTGAGCAGTATGGTGTTGCCTTGCATTTTTGCTTGTGAAACTCCTCAAATACCGCTCAGTTGTTTTAACATTCGTATGCCCTAACTCCCTGGAGAGACTGAATAAATCACCGCCCTCGTCGAGATACATACAAGCAAAGGTGTGTCTAAACGTGTGAGCAGACAAACGAACGTCATCAATGTTGGTCAAAGCTTTTAGGCGTTTCATAAGTCCCTCCATTCCACCACGACCAAAGGGCAACCCATAGTTCCGCTTACTCAGCGATATAAACAAAATCGGTTCATCGGGACGACCAGGCCGCCGATACTTATGAATATACTTCCATAACAGCGTCCCAATTTGGGGATGAATACCTATCTGCCGTTCTTTTCTCCCTTTGCCAAAGACGGAGATATATGTATCATGTACATCCTCAACTTTCAGGCTTGCAATCTCAGATCTACGAAGGCCAGTATCAAGCATCAGAAGAATAATGACATAATCCCGAAATCCCGCATCGGTAGAAAGGTCGAACACCTTTAACATGTTGTCTATTTGTTCTACCGTGAACGTATCGAGTACTTTATCGTCTACTTTTGGATATTCCAACCGGAGAGCAGGATTTTTTGCAATTAGCTCTTCTGCCAGGCACCAGGAGAAGAATGTCTTCCAGCGGCGAATATAGACACAGACAGAAGACGGAGCCAGCGTCACACCTGCCTTAGAAAAACGCCCCCGCTGATTTTCCGCTGGAGTTGTTAGAAGGTACTGTACACATTCTCGCAAATGAAACACTGTAACCTTTTCTAGATCATCAATACCACACAATTCAAACAGCAAACGCAGCATCTCCTTAAGCATATGACGATAGCTCACTTGAGTATGAGGAGATAACCGCCGTGTCTCAAGAGTCCGTAGATAGTGATTCACGGTTTCATCAAGTCTCATAAACCACCTTCTTGCTCGATACCCTCAGAGCCATATAACTGTTGTTTCCTACGAACTTCCGCTAGAAAATCCCGGCCCTTTTCTTCCAGGTATTCTTGACCATGATCATAGAGCCACTGTAACGTCAGCGAGATATCCGCCCCAGGAGCTGCATGTTCACCGCCGAGCCAGGCCGCTTGTGTGGAACAATAGCCCATAATTGCGGCCAAGCCACGCTCAATATTTTTCTCTCGAATACGTTGACGGACCACCGCACCCAGGCCAAGATCGATAGTTTCAGAAAACGCCGATTGCAGGACCACCCAGGCCGGATGTGTCGGCCAGCGTTCACGATGACTATCTTCTGTTGGCATCACATACCGCAGCCAGCCATCAACATGCTCATCATCACCACTAGAGGAAGTACCGACGGCATACTTCCAGAGCGATTGAAATTGATTAAGCAGATCATACGCCCCCTCTATCGGACCCGTTAAGTTGTGCAGAAAAGAACGGGTCAAATGGAACTCATGACGCCAGACGGGAGTAACACCATCCCACACACCACCATAGGGACCAGGCACATCACCACGCTTCCAGATATCGTACATCCACGTCTTTTGTGACTTCTGTTCAATCTCCAATGTCTTGTTATAAATGCGGCAGGAGATCGGTGAGCCACTGGAACTAAAACGCAGATAGGAAGGAATCCGACCATCGAGATTGACCATATCCGGCCCGTAGACCACCGACTGTTTCCGCGCCCGTGTCACAAAATCCTGTTCATAGTTTGCCAATGAGAAGTCATGACCGACCATATCCGCGCACAGATCCACAGAAGAAACTTGGAGATGAATGTGTTCACCAAAGATGCCTATCAGGAACTCATGCATCTTGACCAGGGCATCACCTGCCCAGGCTTGCGACCAGAGGTATTCAGAAGAAAAACGGACCTGCGCGATCACATTGTTAAATGTCCCACGCGAGATCGTCAGTGAGAGTAAACGACAGGTGAGCAGCCAGCGCCATTGGCGGCCAGCCCCATGAGGCTCAACAAACAGCGGAACATTAAGAAACGCCCAATCCGAGATGACAGAGGTTTCAGCCGCTTTTGCCTCACCCTGAAGATAATCCAATTCTTGTTGAAGCGTTTCATCAAGTTCACGCTGAACTGGCTGATAATGCTCATCAGCATAGCGAACATTCAACACCAGTGTATCAACACCATAGCCGACCAGCTTAATCTTCTCAAACAATGCATCAGAGGATGATAGGAAGGGAAGCGAGGGTGGAACACTGCCACCCTCAAGAACAACACCGGGAGACTCAAAGGAACGCTTACACATCGATTCACCTACTTTCATCCATCCTACGCAGAGCATTTAGAGCAGCACGAACCATAAAATCAACTTGATCCGCTGGACGTTTCAGAATTGACGCAACCTCAATTACAAGGTCATCGTCATTCGTGAGCCAAGAATAATAATTCCTGACATCCTGAACAAAGGAGATAAACTGTGCAAAAGCCAACAACTCTTCATCACTCATAGGCTTTATCACCTTTCTACTCAGCCTTTTCAACTTTGGAAAAGGAAGCACCACAACGGTTACAGCTTGCATCAAGCTCATCACTTGCGACGCGCACCTTTATCGGAGGATCACAGGTGCACTCATACAACCGCAGGCGCGAACCAGGCGTTTTTTCTTTTACCATCGGGACAATTGCCGCATGAGGATACGTCCCCACACGAGACACATAGTCTTGCAGGAGCGGCAGCAGTTCAGGACCAACGACAGTCGCCGTAGGAGGCCCGGCCAGGCCGACCTTTTTTGCTGCCTGAGAAAAGGGCTTCTTATGCCCAAACTTATTGCCAAATGACGCATGAATAAGTTCATGCAAGAGCACGCCGAGCACTTCAACCGAGTCAGCAATGCGAGGTGAAATGAAGACTTGTGAAACGCCATCAGCGCACACCGTAGGCGCAAAGCATTGACCAATGGTGACATTCTTCTGACCGCCACCACCAGAGACAGGCCAGCCACACGAAACACGAACAGGAACCGGACTCAGACCGCAGCGTTGCATATGTTCAAACAAGAAAAGCGCAGCTCGATAGAGCCACGCTTCACGATTCTGCTGAAGTTGTTCATCCATCAATACACCTCAAAAAAGAGCGTTTAAACGGGGAGTTATTCAAGCCACGCCTTGATAGACCAATTTAGAAAGTAGTACACGATGATGCCAAGCACAATGAGAAACGCGATCATCGCGACTATCGCCCAGGAAGTGGATGGGCCAGATTGCATGAAAAGACAGAAGCATACCAGACCCAGCAGCAATGTACAGACAAAGCAGAGAAATTGACGTTTATTCATAGCACCAAGCTCCTTTTTGTACTAGCGGTTAATGGGACGACCAAACTCAGGAGGAAAAGGAGGTTCTTGTATGTACACTCCGGGTTGACCAACACGTGCAAACCAGAATGCAGGATCATACAAGCTGTCAGAGTGATACCCTACATCGAGGTAGTTTTGCCATGCCCATCCACGAACGGCGAGCACATGCCCTTGATCTATCGCATAAATGTAGATATCCAACGAGAGACGGAGAATCATCTGTGAAGCCATGATGCAAGCCTTTCCACTGAGAATAATGAAATGCACAGCCAGCAAGAGGAGTGAGCTGGAGGAAGTTACATTGAGAGAAAAGTAGGGGAACGTAAAATGAACGGAGGTATAAAACTCAAGCTTGCCAACCTTATAGAGGATCACCCAGCCAGGTAACAGCGCCAGAAGAAGAGATAACAAGACGATCCAAGCGCCTTGTATTTTCCAGGTTAGGAGGATACACAGATAACGTAAATACAAACAAATCATCAACTTGGCTACTAGGAGCACATGCCTGTAAATGAAAAATCTGTGTAAGCTCTTTACACATAATCTCTTTCCATCCAGGCCGGCACCAAACATAGAGTAACATCATCACAACCTCACTTTTACACAAAACTAGAGGATAACTAACAACAAAACTCATAGTACACGGGGATAGACAGGCGCGTGTTACTTGTGTGCGCCTGTCCAAAATTGCTATGACTACATCTTACGAAGTACCCAGATATAGTGGTTTGCCGTCCATTCACCAACAATAGCAAGAACCTGTTCAACTGATTGTGCAGGATATTCATAACCAGTGTTCATATCGAGAACCCACAACGAGCAATCAGGATGATATCGAACAGCAATGCCTCTTTCTAAATTCCACAGCCAATCAGGAAATTGAAGAAGAGGCAACACCTCACTCAGTGTTCCCAAGAAAACACCCCCTATGCTTGATAAACCTCGACAGGAGATACCCAGGAGCCAGTATGCAGACTATGGACTTGCAGAACACCACGCACACGACGAGCACGATTAATACGGTGAACAACACCATCAGCCATCCGAGCATAGACACCATTATTGCGGCCATTCACATTGGCCCAGACGGCTTCATTAATGGTGCGAACACCGGCTAAACGTTCGATCATCAAGACACCTCCTAGAAATGACCACCCGCGAGAATATGCGACCATAATTCACGAGCGGAAAGCCCATAGTAGTAGCGGAAGAAATCAAAGAGCGACCCACCTTGCTTCCAAGCGTGACAATACCAGCAGCAAAGATCAGGAGAGGAAGGACGATAGACCCACAGCGAGGGATGCGCATCAAGGCCATCATCGTGATGCCAGCCAAAGGGACAGCAGCCCATTCCCTTCTGATCCAACGCTACATAGCGGCCAATCATGGCAATAGGATCATGCTGTCTGCACCAGTCCCGAATGGTCAAGGTGGTTTCGGCAGGGACGGAATTGAAGGGAATGGCCTGCGGTGTCGTGGGCGTCGCCTGGTTAGTGACCGGCAACGGGATCGACGCTGGAACGGGGACCCGCTGGACAGTAGAGAACCAGGCCAGCATATCAGCCAGCGAGGCAGCCACCGGCATGAACTGCCCCTGTGACCAGGCCACAAAGGGATAACATTCACCCGTCACCCGATGCACACCGAGCGGTAACCGGACCAGGGAGCCAAGCGGCACACTCTCAGACAACGTATCTTGCTTGGGATAGAACTCAACACCAGCTGGACAGAAGGGCAGCAACCAGCGACGGACCAGCGCAGGCGAAGCCGGATCACGGAAGAAGACGCGCAGATGCGCACCACGGCGTGACTGTTCCAGATAGGACGGCACCCCCACCCCCGCCAACTGTATTTGCACCTGGAGGAGATCGACCAGGCCAGACGATGCATCACTATCAAAGACGGCGAACCGACACAGCCCTTGCTCATCAATGAGATAGGAGCCAATCGTCTGAACCCCTTGCAGATGACGATAGATCACCTCATACGTGAGCGGGCAACTAGCGCGAGCATAGCGGCCATCCGAGCGCTGATAGGCATAGTCATCACGACGGCCTACACAGCATGCCATAAAGGCGTCGAGCAGCTGTTTTGTGACCACAACCATAGCAATCACCTGGAGCAATGAACGCACGCCTGCCAACCGTACAGGACGGCGTGCAGGCGTGCAGGCGTGCAAGAGATCGCATTAATTTCCGGCTGCCCAGTTTGCCAGTTGACCGAAAAGCCCCTGCTTTTGAGGAGGAGCAGGAGGTATAGCAACCGGAGGCCCACCAACGTTCAATTGTTGGGTTGTGCCAGTAAAGGGCGCGTTTTGCGTGACCTGGCCGGGGATAATCGTTGGCTGATTGGGAACAGGAAGCCCAGGAAAGGGAGGAGCTTGCGGTGCAGCCAGCGCTGGAGCCGCGACCGCAGGCGTGATGCGTGTCACCGAAGACTGATGACGCGCCGATGGCTGCAACGGTTCCGTTTTCAAGCCAAAGCTATAATCACCCTGTTCGGCATAGGTGACGGCCTGTTGGGCGTTGTTGGCCGCCATGCGCTTGTACGCCTCTTTGATGCTCTGATCCTGATTGGCAACTTTTTGCGCTTCACGGAGCATGTTCTGGTGATGTTCCGCATTCTCAACTTTCATCGCCATCACAGCCAGTTCTGACCCGCTTTCCATATGCTCCTTGATCATATGCTTGGGATCGTAAACGGCCAGAACCGCCAGCGCCACCGGGAAGAGCATCCCCATGCCAGCCTTGAACACGTTCGCCAGCGACGGCGACATGTAGGTGGACACCGCACCGACCAGGAAATTCATTTCACCCGATTTGGCCGCCCAGGCCAGGCCGCAGCCAGCCGAGACGACGACACCGAACAGGCCGACCAGGAACGGCACCAGCGCCGCGATAGTATAGCGCCAGCCCAACGAGCAGAGTATCTTGACGAAGCGGAAGAAGCAGAAGACCAGCGCCTCGACAAACAGCCCTTTGAATGTGGCAATCAAGGTATTGGCAATCTCAGCGCTATCCAGCGCCAGATGCCCACCCGTGAAGGCCCAGGCATTGGTATAGGACGATACCACCATGAGGAACAAGGGCAGGACCACCGTGAGCAGCACGTCAAAGCGCTCACGGTTCTGATGGATGCCAATCATGCTGCGCAGATTGACTTTAAACTTTTCGACGGCCATGGGCAGACCTCCTGTTAGGCAACTTGAACATTCAGACCCGGCAACGACACACGACTGACGGTAAAGTTGACTTGTGGCTGATCAGGACGACCATCCTGAAACTTGCGCATGCGCAGCGCATAGCTAACGACTTCAAAGCCCACTGCCTGACGGCGAGCCGAGGCGATCACCGGGACCAGCTGGGCATGTTGGGGATCATCCGGCCACATCTGGCACGGCCAGGCATTGCCTAGTTCATCAATCGCCGTCAGTGAAATGAGCTTCGAGGGACCATTCTTGGTATTGAGATCAAAGACATTGCCTGTCTTGACCGTGCCAGAGAAGAACAGCCCAGAAGCCGACGCCGGTTGTTTGGGATCAGGTTGCGTGACATTGGTGACAATGAAGTTGATCTGCGGCTGTTTATTGCCATCCTTGAATTGGCGCATGCGCACCGTGTAGCCAGCAATTTCAAACTGAATACGCTGACGGCGAAGAGAGCCGATCAGCTGGAGCAGCTGAGCATGTTGCTGATCATCCGGCCACATCTGACAGCTGAAGGTATTGCCCAACGCATCAACAGCCGTAAACGAAATCAACTGCTTTTCAGAACCATCTTTGCCTTTAACCACGAAGACGCCACCGTTTTTCACCAGACCAGTAAAAGTCATCATAGTGTTTTCTCCTCGAATGAAATTGAACAAAAGATGTGGCCTGATGCACAGCGCAACAAGCCAAAGAAGGACAAACGGACGACAAAACAACCTTACCAGAGCGTTTGTTGCTCTGCGGTGTATGATGAAAACGCTTGATGTGGTGAAGCATGCTTCACCGGCAAGCGCTGGAGATTGATACTAGAATGCAGGTGACACATGACCACATGCGTACCGTGTAAGACATAGCCCAGGCAGCCAGGACAATGCCCCATGGCATGACAATAGACGACCTTGCCAGGCATATCAGCGAACCGCCCCAGCTTGAAGCCTACCTCGCGCACACATTGATACCATCCAGGCGCAGCCGTCACTCGCCAATCATGCCCCAACGTGTCGCATTTTTCTTTCATTGGCCAGACCTCCTATCCAACAATGACTGCAATATAGTGTTGTGTCTCAGCAGGTAGACACGATTGCCACTGAGCACCACACTGGACACGAGCATGTTTCAAAGCTACAGGGCCAGCGTTATAGGCGGCCAGCGCCGCCGACTCACTCCCATATTGGTGAATATACGAGGCCATCAGTTGAGCAGCCGCTTGCAGCGATTGCACTGGATCATGCGGATTGATACCCAGGCCCGCAGCTGTCGCAGGCATAAACTGGGCAATCCCAACGGCACCAGCTGGAGAGACAGCGCCAGGCTGAAATCCGCTTTCCTGATTGATCTGTCTCACAAACAAATCAGGATCAATACCAGCCGCCAACGCATCTTGACGCGCCAGGCTGACATAATTGATGGAGCCAGCGCTTGACGGATGATGGATTAGCGCAGCCCCCGATGGATCAGCTAAAGCAGGAACCTTGACCAAAAAGGTCATAGCAAAGAGATGGTAGAAGCAGAGGAGCAGGCTCAGGAGAAACACGTTCCGAGCCAGGATACGACACACGCGAGGATTGCCAGGCCGATTCGTGACCAGGACAGCCAGAGCAGCAACAAGGATCACAACCGCGTACAATCCCCAATCACGAAGCAGCGACATCATGTCACATCCTCCATGAGAAGCTAGCCAAACACGTGCAGGAACTGGAGCAGCAACGGCCAATCAAGATAGACACCCACCGCAGCCAAGACCAGCAGCACCACCACCAGCCAGTTATGTGACCAGCGCATACCCACCACCTTTCAAAAGTCAGCGTTTAAACGGGGACTTTTTTCAGAGTGAACGAAAGCTAAAGATGAGCAATCTCACACCCATAGCGTTGTTGTAACAGACCAGCGACAACGGAACGATGACACGAGCCAGGCTGACTACAGGCGCACAATAAACAGACAGCATAGCCACGCTGGAGCCAGAAGCCAACCGATGAAAGACCAGCAGCAGGATCAGCAAGCATAATAGGCAACGCATGATCACGATAGTTCAGATTGCCGAGTTCGGGAATGTGATGATACTGATTGCCGAAGCGTTGCGCCAGGACGGAACCGCGAAACCGAGGATGGAACCGTGACTTCGGACTCAAACGAATATCGATGAGGATCACGGACGGATTTTGCATCAGAGCCGCTAGCATGTCCTCAGACCCACGAGTAGCATAGCCCAATGTAAAGACGGTACCCACCTGCACCACCTTTCTATGCTGCATATGACAGGCTCAGAGCATCACTCAGAATCCAGTCAGAACACTCAGCGCAGATATAAATCAGAAGCGTCAGGTTGGGATCATCAAGATCAAGAACCGGATAGACTTCATCACACTCAGCGCCGCAACATTCACAAGAACACTGCATAGAAACACCCCTTTCACAGGCGACTAGTTATTCACAGGAAGCATCATAAGAAGAGCAATGAGGATTATGGCAATGACCGCAGTAACTACAAGTCCAATAGGAACAGGAACACAAGCGAGATAAACCGAGAGCAATGAAGAGACGACGCCAAACCGTTGATATGTTCATAGTCACCTCCAGAGCCAGAGCTATCTAACCGTGACTACCAGGGTTAGCGTCTAGCGGCCAAGCACGAAACCCGACCGCCAGCCGTCAACCTTTGTAGTCGATGAACAGGAACGTCAATCATTGACAATCTTGCAACCCGTCCTTTCCTTGCCAATGAAAGACGCCCAAACAGACGCCGCACCGGGCGTCAAGGTTACTTCGTAACACGCCACCTATCACGGGCGTACAAGCCAGAAGAGCCGCACCGTACACCTTACTTCGCCTTCAATGCACAGTCGCCCGCTAACTTGCGCGGGAGCTTTCAGTCCCTTCTGACACCCCTTATAAACTTTGAAGTCAGGCATGCTAGAAACGTCCCTAAACATGCCAGGCCGCAGTTAAGAGCATTCACACACGCGCTACCATGTGTCAGAGGCTCAAACGTTGGCTTTCCTCAGTGTGCCAGACCCCTTAGAGGACCTATTAGGTTGTTCAAGGTGCGCCTTACTAACCGCCGCCTCATCAAATCCACTAATCTAAGTATAAGTCTACAAGTCTAACAAATCAAGTCTATAAGTCTACAATTTCTGTGCTATAATAAGTCTAAGACTAAACGTACATAAATCTAGTGGTATACTTATCTAAGTCTCAGTAGTACAATATTGGTATAAGACATCTGTTACAGGGCTTAGAGGAAATGTTATGAGTGATGGTGAGTACTACACAGCAGAAGAGGCAATGAAAATACTCAAGCGGCCTCGATCAACCTTCTTTAAAGAAGTCGAAGAAGGTAAAATCCCGTGGGAACTGGAGCCAGGACGACAAAGAGGAAGACGCTATCCAAAGGCAGCCATAGATGCTTTATCCAATAGGATTAACGGTAAGAAGATCAAAGGAAAATTACCTCAACATCTTGTTTTAGCCCCCTCGACTATAGCAGACCTATGGAAAGAAGTTCAAATAGGCATTGAACTATATGGCGAAGATGATGTGCCGCCCTTCGAGACTTTGCTGGAGTGGAGAGATATCAATGATGAGATGTTTATGCATCTTAAAGATCAAGGTCAGTCAGTTGGATATTCAAGCCTAATGCCAGTCGAAGAGGGTGTTTTACAAGCTCTCATCCATGACAAAATCAGAGAGAATGACATCCCTTTAGATGCTATCAAACAGTGGACTGATCCCGATCTATCTGTGTATATAGCCACTCTTACGGTCAAACCATCTGGAAAAGCAAAATTAGATCGTGACCGAGGTAGTTTCCTACTCAGGCAAACAGTAAAGTGGGCCTTATCTCTCAACAGGCAGTATAGTATCAAAAATTGGTACGGGATTGGTGCAACCAAAGAAGGGCAGAGCCTATTCGAGAGGTTAGGTTTCAACGAGGTTATATCTCTATATGATGGAGAAAGAAAAGGCTACAGCATAGCTGAGATTAAAAAACCCGTAAGGATGATAAATACCTTGCTTGCAGAGCTGAATAAAACAAAGCCTACAGAACAATAATCCCTGTTTAGCTATCTGTGCTAATTAAGGAGAAACCAAAATGCAGACAGGAACGCCATCTTACTGGCAAACTACAGGTTCTTCCTTTCATCTTTCATCCGAGCTGCCAGCAGCTGTAGATATCATTGTTATCGGTGGGGGAATTATTGGAACCTCCATCTGCTACTGGTTAGCAAGAGAAGGCATGAACGTAGCTCTATTAGAGCGAAACGCATTAGCATACGGAGCCACTGGCCGCAATGGAGGCTTTATTGTTGCAGGACCAGCGACAGCATACCACGAAGTTATTGCTCAGCTAGGACATGAAACAGCACATGCTATTTTACAATTCACCTGTGAGAACAATATATTGCTGCAACGAATCTTGGAAGAAGAAGGCATTCAGTGCGATTATCGAAATACTGGCAATATACGGATTGCAATAACAGAGCAACAACTCAAGGGCTACAAGGACGAAGTAGAAGCGCTTAAGAGAGACAATTTTTCTATAAGTCTCCTAGAACACTATCAGATCCAATCACTTATCAAGACCCCCATATCTTCAGAAATAATAGGTGGTCAGTTCTTACCTGGTCAAGCTACTGTGCATTCTGCCAAACTTATAGAGGGCTTAGCACAAGCCGCTGCTCGACGAGGTGCAAAATTTTATCATGCAGATGTACAAAAAATCACCGACCAGGCCGATCACATCTTGGTTCACACTAAATCACAAACGATCCAATGTAAAAAAGCAATCATAGCAACCAATGCATGGATTAGCGAATTAATACCAGCGCTTAAAGATATCGTAATACCAGTGCGTGAACAAATGCTTGCATATGCTCCAATAGAACCAATTTTTACTACTGGAGTAGCAGCTGACATAGTTACATGTGAATACTGGCAACAAACATCCGATGGAACAATTCTGGTTGGAGGATGTGGTTCAATCGAAGAAGATAAGCGTATTGGTAGTTGGGACTACGAGCCAACATCTGAAACACAGCATGCTATTGAGCAGATTTTACCCCGACTTTTTCCTAATCTTAACCACTTACGCCCTGTACAGAGATGGGCAGGACTCTTAGATTACACAACAGACGCATTCCCAATTATCGATCAAGCACCCAATATCGCAGGCGTATATTTTGCAACAGGTTTTTCTGGTCATGGGATGCCCTTTGGAATGCGATTAGGACAATTATTAGCAGCTACAACGGCAAACAATAAACTTCCCTCTGAGCTGCATTATTATAGGCTCAGCAGGCCAACCTTAAAAAAATGGAACATCAATAAAACAGAAGAATAACTATCAGAGAATAAAAAAGCACCTGGAGCTATCGGCCAGGTGTTTTTTTTGGGGTTCATATATCTGCACCAGCGTTTTTTAGCTCTAGCAAGACAATTAATTATCAAAGCTTCTCCAAAAGTCTTTATTGTTTTTCCTGTATTTATAAGTTAAAATACTTTGACTAGACATATAAGGATGCATATATATTTAAGCTCTCAGGAGAAGCAGAGATGGCTGAATCCCTTTTAAAAGAATATCTAGATGAAGTTAGTAAATACTATGGTAAAGGTATCGCAACAGAGCATACATATCGAGGAACCCTTCAGGCTCTTATTGAAAAAGTGGAAGCAGGTATTTCGGCGACCAACGAACCTAAACGTATCAGATGTGGTGCACCTGACTATGTTGTAGAGCGGAACAATCTCACCATTGGTTATGTTGAAGCAAAAGATATTGGTGTTTCATTAGACAAAATTGAGAAAGACGAGCAGCTTAAGCGCTATCTTCGCGCACTGGATAACCTAATTCTCACTGACTACCTTGAGTTTCGTTGGTACGTCCAGGGCGAGAAACGGATGGCGGCCAGGCTAGGCACGATCCACAATAAAAAAATTGTTCTTGATAAAGATGGTGTTAAATTAGGAGAAGAACTTCTTCACCTCTTTCTTGAGCATCATGGCGAGAGGATCAGCAAGCCAGAAGAACTTGCAAAACGTATGGCACGCCTTGCTCATATGATCCGCGATATTATAATTGACGCTTTTAAAGAAAAAGAAGCCTCTAATAACCTTAATGATCTATATGCTGTCTTCAAAACTCTCCTTATTCCAGATCTGACCGAAGATGGTTTTGCTGATATGTTCGCTCAGACTATAGCCTATGGTTTGTTTGCCGCTCGTTACAACCATAAAGGCAACAAACCATTCACGCGTAGTGATGCTGCAAAAGAAATCCCTCGTACCAATCCATTTTTGCGTAGATTTTTTAGCGCAATCTCAGGTCCAGACCTTGATGATGAACCATTCGTCGGATTCGTTGATGAGTTAGCCCAAGTTCTAGCTTTTACTGATATGGAAGCTGTACTCGCAGATTTTGGCAAACGTACTCGACAAGAAGATCCCATTGTTCACTTTTACGAAACCTTTCTTTCGCAGTACGATCCTAAATTGCGAGAAATGCGGGGAGTGTATTATACTCCTGAACCTGTTGTGTCTTATATTGTTCGCTCTGTTGATTATTTATTACGGGAACACTTTGATTGTGCTGATGGTCTGGCCGATACTGCTACAGTCCCCTATTTTTATACTGATGAGGATGAGAAAGAACACGTAGCGAGAACACCTCGTGTAATGATCCTTGACCCTGCAACTGGTACAGGGACCTTTCTTTACAAGGTGATTGACCATATTAGGGAAAGCTACCGACAGATGGGTAACGCTGGCATGTGGTCAGGTTATGTACGAGAACATCTTTTACCACGTCTTTTTGGGTTTGAGTTGTTAGTGGCACCTTATGCTATGGCTCATCTTAAACTTAGCATGCAACTTGCAGCTTTAGATCTTCCAGAAGCAGAGCGAAAGACTTGGGCATATGATTTTAAAACAAATGAACGCCTGGGCATATACATGACCAACACTCTTGATGAGGCTAAAAAACAATCGGAAGTGCTTTTTGGGCGATATATTTCAGATGAGGCGAATGAAGCTGCAAAAGTTAAACAAAACTATCCTGTGATGGTAATATTGGGCAACCCCCCTTACTCTGGTCACTCTGCCAATAATGGAGATTGGATCAAAGGTTTACTCCATGGAAAAGATTCAAAAACCGGATGGTCAACAGGAAACTATTTTGAGGTTGATGGTCAATCACTCGGTGAGCGAAATCCTAAATGGCTCAATGATGATTATGTGAAGTTTATCCGTTTTGCGCAGTGGCGTATTGAACAGACAGGACATGGTATTCTAGCTTTTGTTACTAATCATGGCTACATTGATAATCCAACATTTAGAGGAATGCGCCAAAGCCTTATGAAAAGCTTTGATGATATCTATATTCTCGACTTACATGGGAATACCAAGAAAAAAGAGAAGAGTCCAGATGGATCAAAAGATGAAAATGTGTTTGATATTCAGCAAGGAGTAGCAATTGGTATTTTTGTGAAACGGCAGAAAAAAACCAATTCATTGGGCCTGGCGAACGTTTATCATTCTCATCTTTGGGGACCACGAGAAATGTATGAGACGTTTGGTCAGGAACGGAAGCTTGTTGATGGAAAATATTATTGGCTTACTGAAAATGATTTAACTACAACTGAATGGAAAAGGCTTGAACCACAAAAGCCTTTTTATCTATTTACTCCACAAAATACGGACTTGTTAGCTGAGTACCAGAGTGGATTTAAAATCACAGATATTTTAACCATCAACAGTATTGGAATTGTAACAGGACAGGATGCAAAAACTATAGCATTTACAAAGTCTGAAGCAGAAATGCAGGCAAAATTCCTTAATTTGCCTTCTGATACTATCGCACCTATTTTATACAGACCTTTTGATCAAAGGTACATTATTTACTCTAATAAGGTAGTAACAAGACCTCGTACTGAAGTTATGTCGCATATGCTTAGAGGAAAGAATTTAGGTCTTATAACAAACAGAGAAGTGAATCACTCTTTTGAGCATGTACTTTGCACAGATAGTATTATTAATGATTGTACGGTGTCTTTAGCTACAAAAGAAAGATCCTATGTTTTTCCACTCTATTTATATCCTAATTTGAAACAGCAAGAACTGTTCAGCTTTAATACGCAGACTGATACCCCAGATGGGCGTCGTTCAAACTTTGCGACAGCATTTATCAAAGACTTCTCTGCAAAGCTTAATTTGCAATTTATATCTGATGGTAAAGGTAACTTACAACAGAATTTTGGACCTGAAGATATATTTAATTATATGTATGCACTATTGCACGCCTTCTCTTACCGTAAACGTTACTCAGAGTTCCTCAAAAATGATTTCCCTCGCTTGCCATTAACTTCAAATCTTGAACTTTTCCGCAAGCTTTGCGCCCTCGGTGAAATATTAATCGAACTGCATTTGATGAAGAATATTAGTAAGGTAACTACAAAATATCCAGAGCCAGGCAATCATATTGTAGAGGAAATAAAATATACCCAACTTGCTTATGACTCAGAACAGGGTCGTATATGGATTAACAAAACACAATATTTTGAAGGTGTAACACCTAAAGTATGGGAGTTTCACATCGGTGGTTATCAAGTTTGTCAGAAGTGGCTGAAAGACCGCAAAGGGCGCAAACTAGAGTTTAATGATATTGCGCACTATCACCGTGTTTTAGCAGCCTTGGCTGAAACCATTGCTTTGATGGAGCAAATTGATAAGTTTATAGAAGAAAATGGTGGATGGCCTCTTCATTAACTCAGGCATAAAAGCGTTGTATCTTATATTTGCCTTGACGTTGTTATGTCTACTTTAATAGATAAAATAAAAAGGAGAGACAGAATGAGTCGCACAGAAATTGAGCGCTCTTATAACCACGGGTTTAATTTAACAGAAACAGAGCTAAGACGTATTTACGAAATAATGATTAAACAATTAGAATCAATTTCACCAAACCAAAAACTAGAAGAAGTCATCACTGTGAAATATATTAATGAAATAACTGAAACAAAGGATAGTTTAGAAGATATTCTAAAATCTGACAATGGCGGAGTTTGGAAAATATCGGCTCTAGAAATAAGTTTAAAGACATCCGAATATGAAAAATATAGTATAGAAGATGTTGAAGACTTAGATGAAATACTACCAAGATTTAGTGGCCTTAGGTATAGGTCTTCCAAAACTAACTATATTAGTATTACTTTTGGAAAAGCACGCATCTTTTCTGATCCCATAGAGTATAAAGTAGGGAGTGATAATAGAGATTGGGTACAACTAACTAGTTCTAAACTTAATGATAGGATTGAAAGAATAAAAACGGTTTATCCTGCCTCTTTCATGCGTTCTTCTTTCATTATATATTTTGGTGTATTTTTAACTACGGCCTCTATACTGTTATCGCTATTTAGTTTAAATTCCCCGCATACAGCGCCTAGTTCTAATCAAGAAATTTTTATGCCCCTCAAATACATTTGGTTTGGTATAGTATTGTCTGCTCTTATAATAGCTATTTATTTTATAGTTAAACTTTGCTTCTCCCCCTATAATTTCTCATGGGGGGATCGTTTAGAAGAAATAAACAGAAGAAAGACCATTGGAAATTTCTTACTAGTAGTAGTAATACTTGGCATTATTCTCAACATACTTGCTACATTCCTTTACAACCTTATGTTTCCATAAAAGTCAGGGTCTAAATTTGAATTCCCACATACCATTCTTATCACAGGAGCAAAGCAGCTCAAAGCTGATAAGCAAAAGTGAAAGGAGAAAAACAAGAAATAACTTTATCATTTCATGTAAAAAGTGAACATGCACCTGGGCATATTAATCCAGGTGCGTTACAACTAAGAATTAACGGCCACTAACAGCTCTTGAGTAAGTGACCTTAACCCCGTTTACAAAGCAGGCAACACTCCTTGCACCACCTTTACCTGCACGCCAGAAAGCACCAGAAACCGCCGTATCATCAGTACCTTCATATACCACACGCTCATCCGCAATGACTAGGTAGTAAGCCACAGGGAGCCTATGTACTGAAAGCGTCCTGTCATCTTGCTGGATTTCTTCATTCATAAATCACCTCGCTATGACGATCCAAAAAACATAGAGATAGTGGGTTTATAAACCTACCACTTGTAAACCATACGTTTTTGGTTCCACTATTGTCAAGCTCTCTTAGCCACTACAATGCAATCATCCTACAGAAAACAGAGAGTCAACATGATCCACTTGAAAATTAAGGAAGTCGCACAGGCCAAAGGGATAAGCCAGAGGAAGCTATCTCTAAAATCAGAGGTGGACATCAAAACCATACAGAAAATCTATAGATACCCTAACAGCATAGTGACTACAGAGACGCTCGATAAAATTGCCAAAGTCCTAGAGGTGGACGCATCGGAACTCATCAAAAGCGTTCCTGATCCAGAATAAGAATGGAGTCACTTCTATTTCTTGCTCAAGCTCAGTCGCGAGGGAAACAATACTCACATCAAAGAGCGCTTGAAAATCGAAAAAAACACCTTCAAAAACGCGTTCCTCGCAAACCCTTGTATAAACACGCTTCACAGGCTATACTAGAAGTGCCGCAGGCTAAAAGGTCAGAGGAGCCCGTAAGGGATTGAAACTTTTGCTACTCTAAATGCCTAAAACCTTCATCTACAGGCTAAAAGGTCAGAGGAACCCGTAAGGGATTGAAACAGCTTATCAGTTCCCGCAGCGTTGCGAAGATCCTGTAGGGCCAAAAGGCCAGAGGAACCCGAAAGGGATTGAAATTTGCCATCAAACTCCAAGGTACCTGAGCCAGCACAGGGCCAAAAGGCCAGAGGAACCCGTCAGGGATTGAAACCCTCAAAGGTTGGAGTAGCTCCCTGCAGGATACTGTGGCAAAAAGGTCAGAGGAACTCGTCAGGGATTGAAACTGGGGAAGCATTTTGACGCTAAGCGGGTATTCAATGGGCTAAAAGGTCAGAGGAGCCCGTGAGGGATTGAAACGCTTTGTGTTCGTGGTGGACTTCAAAGCACACAAAATGAGAAACACTTGATCGTGATGATCGAGTGTTTTTTGCTTTCTATGGAAATTGGAGAAAAATAAAGAAGTATAGCAGATATGCAGGGTTAAAATTGTGTCAATCCGCCTGTAAAGCCAGTTCATATATGCTTATTCCGCGTTAGTATAGCATATATTTCCTAAAGTTTCATGAAGATGAGATAAAAGTAAGATGTTACAAGGACCATCGGGAAAAAAGGCCACTATCTTGCATGCAAATGTAAACTTTTGCTTTATGCGATTAATCCTATCAGGGGTAACTATTCAGGTGATGCCTACGGCATCAATGTTCTTTCTTGTGTTGGTGCAGAACATGGTCGGTTTAGCCGACCATGTTCTGCACCAACACAAGAACAATTTTGCTCTGCGCAGCAGAGCCCAGGCCTTTGAGCGCGAAGGAGTGCTGAATAGTTACTAGCAGGGTGTATATTAATCTGTAATGTATTGCGAAAGCTCTTCAGATTTTTAGGAAGGACTATAGTGCTATGCAACAGGGGACTTCTCCAGCGATTGCGTTGCTAACGGATTTTGGGATACGCGATAACTTTGTCGGGGTGATGAAGGGGGTGATGACGCGCATCGCGCCGGGGACGACGTTTATCGATCTGACCCATGAGATTCCACCACAGGATGTGTCGGCGGGGGCGTGGGTGCTGGGAACGGCCTATCGCTATTTTCCCGCTGGCAGTGTGTTTGTGTGTGTAGTCGATCCGGGTGTGGGGAGTACGCGGGACGCGGTGGCGATCCACGCCGGAGACTGGTACTTTGTGGGGCCCGATAACGGTCTGTTCCATTTTGTGCTGGCCGAGCAGCCCGTCCACGCCGCGGTCAAGCTAACCAACCCCGCGTTTCATCTTCCCACGGTCAGCGCAACCTTCCAGGGACGAGATCTCTTTTCCCCGGTAGGAGCGCATATCGCCGCCGGTCGTCATCTGCTAGAACTGGGTGAGCCGGTCCCGGCGGACTCATTACGCCGCCTGGATCTGCCCGGGCCGGTCCTGAAGCCTGATCGCATCGAGGCTGACGTCTCCTATGTGGATCACTTTGGGAACCTGGTGACCTCCATCGCCTTTGCCATGCTCCCCGATTTTTTTGATTGGCCGGTGGTGCGCCTCCTGCTGCCCGCGAAGCAGCTTATCATCAGCGAGCGCAGGCGTTTTTTCGCCGACCAGGGGGATGATGCACAGCCATTTCTGTATGTGGATAGCTCCGGCTATATAGCTATTGCCATGCGTAACACCTCGGCGGCCAGGTCACTCAATATTGGTCGGGGTGAAGCCGTTACCTTAATCTGGCGCAATACGTGATAGAAAGGAAACTTTTTAACAGTTCTTTAAACTTGCAAGCTTGACCCCTTCTCAAGGGACAGGAAAATATGCTATAATGAGCTTATACCCTATTCAATAATGGGACCAGTGGCGGCAGTAGCACGGGTGGATGGGTATAGCACTTTCAATCGTTGGCAGCGTTCATCTCTTGCCTGATACCTGAAGTGAGAAAGGGCCGATTGAAACAGTGTAGGAGCATCGACATGATGCAACTCTCAACGTTGTCCCAACACATTCGATCTAAGGGTTGGACAAAGAGTATCACAAATTTACATTTAAATATTATCCTCATAAAAGTAGAAAGGGCTGGTTTTCTCGTTAGGAACAACGAGCAAGAATCCGGCCCTTTTGGTCTTTTTACTCCGGTATGGAACGCTGGATGCTGGATAACGAACGTATACAGACGATACTCTCATTGTTACCCTTTCTCCTCTTGATTTTTCCCGGTCACGTAGTGCGTTTTCTGGTTCGTACAACGTAGCAGCAGTCAAAAAGCGTAGTGTAGAAGTGCCCAGGAAGGGAAGCTATGACCCATTCTTCATACACTACTAGTTATACACAGAGAGGATGAACTATGGATCTGGTGAAGCGGTTAGAAGAATACCGGGACCGTGAGCGTGAGCTCATGTGGGAAGGGACCTTCGCGGAATACTTCGAGATAGCCTGTAAGCAGCCAGCGGTAGCTCGACTTTCTCATGAACGCATTTATCACATGATTATCGATGCGGGCGTGGATACGACTCGCACGGGAGAGACGCGCTACAAATTCTTTAGTGACGAGATCTTTGGCATTGAGAAGCCGCTTCAGCAAATTGTGGATTACTTCCATTCCGCTGCCCAGCGTCTGGAGGTTCGTAAACGTATCCTTTTGCTGATGGGTCCTGTCGGTGGCGGTAAGTCGACGATTGTTCAGTTGATTAAGCGTGGCCTGGAAGCATATAGTCGCACACCAGAAGGTGCGATCTATGCGATTAAAGATTGCCCGATGCACGAAGAGCCCCTGCATTTGATTCCATATGAGCTACGTGGCGATGTGGAAAAAGAGTTTGGTATCTATATCGAGGGTGATTTGTGTCCCCATTGCCGCTATATGGTAGATAACCAGTATCGTGGTCGCATCGAAGAAGTGCCTTTGAAGCGCATTACCTTTAGCGAGAAGTATCGTATCGGCGTGGGTACGTTTACCCCGTCCGATCCTAAGAGTCAGGATATCAGTGAACTGGTGGGTGGTATCGACCTGTCCACGATCGGTGAAGTGGGCGTTGAAAGTGATCCACGTGCATACCGTTTTGATGGTGAGCTCAATATCGCCAATCGCGGCGTGATGGAGTTCGTCGAGATGCTCAAAACGGACGAGAAGTTCCTCTATGTTCTGCTAACCCTGAGCCAGGAGCAGAATATTAAGACCGGCCGCTTCAGCATGATCTATGCCGATGAGGTGGTAGTAAGCCACACCAATGAGCATGAATATCAGGCGTTCGTCGGCAACAAGAAGTCGGAAGCGTTGCAGGACCGCATCATTCTGGTGAAGGTTCCCTATAACCTGCGTGTCTCTGATGAGGTCAAGATTTACGAGAAACTGCTCAAGCAGAGCGCGCTGCAAAACGTGCATATTGCTCCTTATACCTTGCGGATCGCCAGTATCTTTGCTCTTCTGACCCGTCTGGAGCCATCGAAGAAAGCCGGGATGAGTCTGATGAAGAAGCTCAAACTTTACGATGGCGAAGATATGGAGGACTTCAAGCAGAAGGATGTGCGCGAATTGCAGGATGAGGCGGTGCGCGAAGGCATGGATGGCATCTCCCCTCGCTATGTCATTAACCGCCTGTCCAATGCTTTGATCAAAAATAACGTCACTTATATCAGTCCCATTGACGCGCTGCGCGCACTGCGTGATGGCCTGGATCAGCATACCAGCATTACTCGTGAAGAGCGCGAGCGCTACCTCAACTTTATCAGCGAGGCCCGCAAAGAGTACGATGAGATCGCCAAAAAAGAGGTCCAGCGTGCCTTTGTCTACTCCTATGAAGAGTCGGCCCGTACCATGCTCAATAATTACCTCGATAACGTGGAATCGTATTGCAATAAAACCAAGTTACGCGATCCTATTACCGACGAAGAGATGGAGCCCGATGAGCATCTGATGCGCTCAATTGAGGAGCAGATCGGGGTATCGGAGAACGCCAAGCGTTCGTTCCGCGAAGAGATCCTGATCCGCATTTCTTCACTGGCCCGCAAAGGTATGACCTTTGACTATACCAGCCACGAGCGCCTGAAAGAGGCCATCGAGAAGAAGTTGTTTGCCGACCTGCGTGACGTCGTCAAGATTACGACCTCGACCCGCACTCCAGACAAAGAACAGTTGCGGAAAATCAATGAAGTCATCGAGCGCCTGGTGGCCGAGCAGGGCTACACCTATGAGAGCGCGAATGAGCTCCTCCGCTATACTGGCAGCCTCTTAAATCGGTAATCGCGTCTCGTTCAGATGCCGGATGATCAGCGTGGAATGCGCCGGGACCGTTGGTAGTTCAGCGACGAGCTTCCAACGGTTGCAGCGCCTTCCGCCCGAGTTGTCTCATAGTAGCAAGGAGAAAATCATCCATGTCTGTCTCCCAACATGATTGGTCATTGCACCGCAAGGGTCAGATCGACCAGGAGCGCCACAAGGAAAAAATTCGCGAAGCGGTCAAGAAGAACCTTGGCGATATTGTCAGCGAAGAAAGTATCATCCTCTCCGATGGCAAAAAAAACGTTCGCATCCCGATCCGCTCGCTTGAAGAATATAATTTTCGCTATGATTTTGGTCGGCAGCAGCACGCCGGTCAGGGTAACGGCAAGAGTAAAGTAGGCGACGTCGTCGCGCAAGAGCCGAAACCGGGTAAGGGTAAAAAAGGGGAAGCAGGGAAAGAGGCCGGTTACGATTACTATGAAGCAGAGATCTCAATGGAAGAGCTGGCGGCTCTGATCTTTGAGGATCTCGGCCTTCCCAATCTGGAGCAGAAGCGGCAGCAGGAGATGCAGACCGAGGCGGTCCGCTTCACCGACGTGCGCAAGAAGGGGGCCATGGCCAACCTGGATAAGAAGCGCACGATTATGGAGAATATCAAGCGCAACGCGGCCAAGGGCGAGCCCGAGTTTAAGGATATCAAATCTGACGACCTGCGCTTTAAGGTCTGGGAACCCACCATCAAATATCAGTCAAACGCCGTTGTAATCGCTATGATGGACGTTTCAGGCTCAATGGGTGAATTCGAGAAGTATATCGCGCGCAGCTTCTACTTCTGGATGGTGCGTTTCCTGCGTACAAAATATAACAATGTGCACATCGTCTTTATCAGTCACCATACCGAGGCCAAAGAGGTGACTGAAGAAGAGTTCTTCCACAAAGGCGAGAGCGGCGGTACCCAGGTATCCTCGGCCTATGAACTGGCGCTGCAGATCATTCAGGAGCGTTACAATCCGAACGACTGGAACATCTATCCTTTCCACTTTTCGGATGGAGATAATCTGCCCTGGGACAATGATCGCTGTGTACAGCTGGTCAATAAGCTGATGGAGCAGTGCAACATTTTCGGCTACGGCGAGATCCGTGAGGGCCACTATCGTTCTCCTAGCACGCTGATGTCGGCATACAACAAAATCAATGACAAGAAGTTCATTCCTGTTACCATATCGGATAAAAAAGAGGTCTATCCCGCGCTGCGCAAGTTTTTTGCCCAGCGTGATCCTGTACCAGGCAGGTAGATTCAGGAGGTTCTTGCATGAATAATGTTGCTCACAGCGACATTGAGCGCCTGCGCGATGGCATAGATGCAGCATGGGAAGAGGCCAGAAAATTTGGCCTCGATCCTTTTCCAACGCATTTCGAGCTGGTCCCTGCGTCTATCATGTATGAGTTCGCCTCCTATAGCCTCCCGGGACGCTTCAGCCACTGGACCCATGGGAAGGCGTTTTATCGGCAGAAGATGCAGTATGACCTCGGGCTGAGCAAGATCTATGAGATGGTGGTCAACACAAATCCCAGCTATGCTTTCCTGATGGATATGAACAATTTGCTGCAAAATACCTTTGTGGCGGCTCATGTCTTTGGCCATACCGACTTCTTCAAAAATAATGCCTACTTCCAGCACACCTCGCGCCGCATGATCGATAAGGTCAGTATACACGCTGAACGTATCGCCAAGTACGAATTTGACCATGGCAAGGATGAGGTCGAGCGCTACCTGGATGCGGTGCTCTCAATCCAGGAGCACATCGACTATAATCTCTTGCTAAACAAGGAAGAGTCTGTTGATGCTGAGGAGGGCGGTAAGACGCCCAGTACCGAGTTCGATGATATATGGGGTCTGGAGGATCGGGCGAAGAAGGCGGAAGAGGAGCGCGAGCGCAAGTCTGGCAAGCCACCAAAGTTTCCAGAGAAGCCCGAGAAAGATCTTCTGCTGTTCCTGATCCATCACTCTCCGCACCTGGAGCCCTGGCAACGGGATGTGATAGAGATTGTACGTACCGAGATGCTCTACTTTATCCCACAGATGCAGACCAAGGTGATGAATGAGGGCTGGGCCTCGATCTGGCACTCGCGCATTATGCGCCAACTGGGCGATCGGGGGGTTATTACCGACTCTGAGACGGTCGAGTTCGCGCAGCTGCACTCCGGCGTCCTGACGCCCTCGCGCACCTCGCTCAATCCGTACTACATCGGCTTTAAGATCTTCGAAGATATCGAGCGCCGTTGGGATAATCCTACCCGCGAGGAACAGGATCGGCTGGGCCGTAAGCCGGGCCAGGGTAAGCAGAAGATCTTTGAGGTGCGTGAACTGGATAACGATGTCTCGTTCTTGCGCAACTACCTGACCGAGGACCTGGTGAAGGATCTTGACCTCTATCTGTACAAGAAAGAGGGCGATGAGTGGGTGATCGCCGAAAAGAACTGGCAGAAGGTACGCGATACCATTGTGGCCAATATGACCAACTTTGGTCATCCCTACCTGGTGGTCGATAACGGCGATTATCATGGCAATCGCGAACTGTACCTCACCCATCTTTTCGAGGGCCAGGAACTGGATCTTAACTATGCCGAGAAGACCCTGCAGCATGTCTACATGCTCTGGGGCCGTCCCGTGCACCTGGAGACCGTCTACGAGGGCAAGCGTATCCTGCTCACCTACGATGGTGAACGCAATAGCAAGAGCACGCTCGAGAAATAAAAAACTGGTAGAACACAAACGCGCTGGTCGCTCATGAGCGACCAGCGCGTTTGTGTTCTACCAGTAGCGTTCTTCTTTCCAGGGATTGGCCCGGTTGTGGTAGCCGCGCTGTTCCCAGAAGCCGGGGCGATCGCGCTCCATGAACTCCAGACCATCCAACCACTTGGCGCTTTTATAGGCATACAGCTTGGGCACCAGCAAACGCACCGGACCGCCATGATCCGGCTCCAGAGGCTGTCCATCATGCTTCAGGACGATCATCACATCCTCGTCGTCCAGATTCTGCAATGGAAGGTTGGTTGTGTAGCCGGTCCATGAGTGCGCCATTACAAAGTGGGCCTCGGGCAGCGGTTTGACGCGCTGCAAGATCTCACGGATGTGCACGCCTTCCCAGGTGTTATCGTAGCGGCTCCAGGTGGTGACGCAATGGAAGTCCGACGTCATGGTGGTGCGCGGTAGGGCCAGGAATTCGTCCCAGCTGAGCTCCAGAGGCTGCTCTACCAGGCCGTTGATCTTTAGCTTCCAATCGTTTGGAATCCCACTCGGGGTGCGTTCATAGCTTAAGACCGGCCATTTTTTTGTCAGATATTGTCCGGGCGGCAGGCGATCCAGACCATCTGGCCTCTTCTCCATCGGTGCGTTTGATTTTTTTCCAAACAAATTCATGTCCAGCGACTCCTTGTCTAATTAGACCTATCATATCATTCGTTATCTACCACTATGGCTGATCACAAAATGAAGATGGTTACGCTTACAATTGTGAGTAGCATCCGTTATTTTATCTGATAGGAATAGATACGTTTTAACGGAGCTATTTTTTCGGCCCTGTTGATGAGCGCATTGTAGATGGCATAATGGTTGTAGGCCAAATCATGATATACTCTGGATGAAGAACGCATCCTGTTCTGACATCCCATTGAAGGCGGTTTTGCTGGTCGCCAACCATTGTAATGTTTAGGATAAAAGAAGATGACAACGTTGCGGGAGGCATTGGCGCAGGGAGCACAGACTCTGGCCCGGGCCGATATTCAAGGAACGCGCCTGGAGGCACAGGTGCTGCTGGGGGAAGTGCTGGGTATGGATCGTTCGCGCCTGCTGGCCTATCCTGACCAGGTGCTGACGCGTGAGCAGGAGCAGCTTTACCACAGCTATCTTCAGCGGCGCGGCGCCCATGAGCCGGTGGCATATATCGTGGGCCACAAAGGATTTTATGGGTTGGACTTCCTGGTAGACCGGCGCGTGCTTATCCCACGACCTGAAACTGAACTGCTGGTGGAGGCGGCCCTGCAAGAGATCGATCAACGCCTCGCCAGCGGAACGATACCCGTGGTGGCCGATATCGGTACCGGCAGCGGCGCTATCCCTATCAGCGTGGCGGTGAACGAGCCGCGTCTCCCCTATATCTATGCCTGCGATATTTCTCCAGAGGCCCTTGAAGTGACGCGTCAGAACTGTGAGCGTCATCATGTGACTGACCGCGTGCGTTTATTAGAGGGAGACCTGCTGGCACCTTTACCTGAAGTGGTCGATGTGCTACTCGCTAATCTGCCTTACGTTGGAGAGCATGAGCGGAGCGATATGACCGCGGATGTAGTGGGCTATGAACCGTCGTTGGCTCTGTTCAGTGGCCCACATGGGCTAGACCTCTTGTATCGATTCTGCAAAGATGCGCACGCTTCTGGTACCTTGAAAAGAGGAGGTGTGATGCTGTTGGAGATCGGCTATCAACAATGTGAGCCGTTGACACACTTTCTCCATGGGCTCTGGCCACAGGCTGCTATCCATTGCCAGAAAGACTACGCCGGCTGGGATCGCCTGGTACACGTTCGCCTGCCGTAACAGGGCATGCGTAATCAGGCGAAGAAAAAGGCGCGTCTTTGCGTTTTCTTAACGAGAGCCGTATAATTGGACGCATTGATGGGGCGCAATGTTGCTTCCCATCGTTATGTTATTAACCACCATTTTAGGGGGCATATTCATGGTTCTGGCGCATGTCCTATATAGCCAGCCAATCTTTTCGCTATTATCTACCTTTATTATTCATGCGGACCATCCGAATGTAAGTCTGGTTTTATTGCTGGCTGGCGCGATCTGCGCATTCATACTGTCGTATCTGCTGATCTTTGCAGTTATTAAATTAAGCAAGCGCTACTCACTGGTCCGCAGGACCGAGCCTGGTCGCAAACAGGACACCGTGTCTCGACTGGGTGGTGTGCCCATCTTCATCGCCTTTGTCATCTCGGCGTTGATCTTCTACATCCACAATCCCGATCTGCAGCAAAAGGAGATCATCATTTTCTGGCTCTTCCTGGCTGCTGCTACTTTGATTGTGGCGGTGCATGCGTATGACGATGTGCGGCCTCTGAAGCCGCTGCCCAAATTGCTGGCCCAGACCATCGCGGTCATTATCGTGATGGGCCCCTTCATCAATGGCAAATTTAATGGCGTGCTGCTCTTCGGCTTTGGCAATCCATTTCAGTCTCTCTCTACCGGCGTTGTGCCTTTTTATCATGGCAGTACCGTCAACATCTTTATCAATAGCACCGATATTCGTCTGCTCGCCATTCCTGCCGTCATCTTCACCTGGTTCTGGATGGTCGGGATGATGAATACCGTCAACCTGATCGATGGCCTGGATGGATTAGCCGGTGGCGTGGTGGCGATTACCGCTATCTGTATCGCCATTACCAGCTGGGTCCTGCAGCAATATACGATTGCTGTGTTGTGCTCCATCTTTGCCGGTGCGGTGCTGGGATTTTTGCCGCATAACTGGAATCCCGCCAAAATATTTATGGGTGATAGCGGCTCGCAGTTTTTAGGACTGTCACTGGCTGTCCTCTCGATCATGGGAGGTGCTAAAATCGCCCTTGCATTGATGGTGCTGGGAGTTCCCATTCTGGATGTGGCGATTGTCATTATTAACCGCGTGCGCCGTGGTCAGCATCCTTTGCACTATGATCGCACCCACCTCCACTATCGCTTGCAGGCTACCGGTCTGAGCGTCAGGCAGATCTGCTATATCTTCTATGGCTTGACTATCCTCTTTGGTGCGTTGGCCCTCTCCTTTGGCCACTTCTTCAAGCTGATCGGTATTATCCTGGTCATGCTTGTGATGGCTGGTCTGATCGTCTGGATCGACTCGCGCCAGCAACAGCGCGGCCTGCCAATTAAACTGGACAAATCCGATCCCGGCAAAAATGGTCCTGCCAGTATCGTACCAATCACTGAAGACCCGGTCACAGATGGTCCGCCTAATCATCAAGAGCCCGGTCAAGATGGAGAACCGGTCGCCCACCATCCCTCCCACATTTCATCGTCATCGTAGGTTCAGCCCTTGCAGGCGCTTCCTGCTTCTGAGCATAACAGGAGTCCATTATATAATGATGCAGCAGGTGCGCAGTTGCGCACCTGCTGCATCATTATATAAAATCCGTTGCGGCCGCGCATGCGGACGCCCGTGCGGGGGCGCTCACGCACCGCCGTGTGCTGATCAGCGTCCTAATTGGGGACGCTGGTCAGCACGCGGCGGCTCTTATTCTCGACCTCTTCGTTGAGCATGCGCTTCAGGAAGTGGCCGGTATACGACTTTTTGTTTGCTGCCACCTCTTCAGGTGTGCCCTCGGCAATAATGGTGCCGCCGGCGTCTCCACCTTCAGGCCCTAGGTCGATCAGCCAGTCGGCGCTCTTGATCACATCCAGGTTATGTTCGATGACGACGATGGTGTTGCCCGCGTCTACCAGGCGCTGCAGAACATTCAGCAGACGTTCCACGTCGGCGAAGTGCAGCCCCGTCGTTGGCTCGTCCAGGATGTACATGGTGCGTCCCGTGGCTCTACGCGAGAGCTCGGTGGCCAGCTTGACGCGCTGCGCCTCACCACCTGACAAAGTGGTAGCTGGCTGCCCCAGGCGCATGTAGCCCAGACCGACATCGTACAGGGTCTTCATCTTGTTCTGGATCGAAGGCACGTTGGAGAAGAAGTCTTGCGCCTCCTCCACCGTCATGTCGAGTACGTCTGAGATCGTCTTGCCTTTGTAGTGGATCTCCAAAGCCTCGCGGTTATAGCGTTTGCCCTGACAGACCTCACACGGCACGTAGACGTCTGGCAGGAAGTTCATCTCGATCTTGACGATACCTTCACCGCGACAGGCCTCACAGCGTCCACCTTTGACGTTAAAGGAGAAGCGTCCGGCCTGGTAGCCACGTATCCTTGCCTCCGGCACCTGGGCGAATAGTTCGCGAATGCTGGTAAAGGCGTTGGTATAGGTGGCCGGATTCGAGCGTGGTGTGCGCCCAATCGGCGACTGGTCGATATCAATCACCTTGTCCAGGTGCTCAAGCCCCTCAATGCTATCGTGCTGGCCCGGCTTTTGATGGGAGCGGAAGAAGTGCTGTGAGAGTTTGCGATACAGGATATCGGTGATCAAGGTACTCTTGCCAGACCCCGATACGCCGGTGATGGCGACAAATTTGCCCAGCGGAATACTCACATCCACGTTTTTCAGGTTGTTCTCCCTGGCACCCCGGATCGTCAGGGAGTTGCCATTGCCCTCACGGCGTTCCTGGGGTATCTCGATGCGACGCCGATGCGAGAGATAATCGCCCGTGACCGAGTTGGTATTGGCCACAATCTCATCATAGGTGCCCGCGGCCACCACATGCCCACCATGCTCACCAGCTCCCGGACCGATATCGATGATATAGTCGGCGGCGCGCATAGTATCCTCATCATGCTCGACCACCAGCAGGGTGTTGCCCAGGTTACGCAGCCGCTCCAGCGTATGGATCAGCCGATCATTGTCCCTCTGGTGCAGGCCAATGCTGGGTTCATCCAGGATGTAGAGCACTCCCATCAGCCCCGAGCCGATCTGCGTGGCCAGGCGGATACGCTGGGCCTCGCCTCCGGAGAGGCTGGTGGCTGAGCGATCCAGGGTCAGATAGTCCAGGCCAACATCCAGCAAGAACTGGATGCGCGCGCGGATCTCTTTGAGGACCTGGCGCGCGATGAAGCGCTCACGCTCACTCAGCGTGCTCAGCAGCAGAGGACCCCTGGTGGGAATCGGCGTCAATGGATCGCCGAGCAGGGAGCCATTGCCGGTGGCTTTTTTGCCGTTGCTCTTTCCTTTGCCGTTGGCGACGACATGGGTGACCGGAGGCGTTACCTCGGCCGTTCCATTCTCAAGCTCATGGAAGAAGGCCTGGGTGCGCGAGATAGCCAGGCGCGTCACCTGTACGATGTTGCGTCCACCTACCGTGACGGCCAGGGCCTCCGGCTTCAGACGTGCCCCGTGACAATCAGGACACAGCCGGGCCGACATATAGTTCTCGATGTCCTCGCGTACACCCTCGCTCTCGGTCTGTTTATAGCGACGATCCAGATTAGGAATCACCCCTTCAAAGTTGGTGGTGTACGTTTTGGTATGCCCATGCTGCGGCGTATAGCGGATGCTCAGGGGCTCATCATCCCCATAGAGCAGCTTCTGCTGCACTTCGGGACTTAACTCTTTCCATGGTTTATTGAGATCAAACTCATAGCGCCGGGCCAGCGCCTCCAGGGTCGCCATATACCACTGGCTGCCATTGACTACCTTGTTCCACGGCGCGATCGCGCCCTGCAGAATGCTCAGGTCGGGATTGGTCACAATCAACTCGGTGTCGATCTCTAGCTGTGTTCCCAGACCTGTGCAGGTGGGACAGGCTCCGTGTGGACTGTTAAAGCTGAAGGTGCGTGGCGCGATCTCTGGCAGGCTGATCCCACAATAGACGCAGGAGGCCTTCTCGGAGAACAGAATCTCCTCACCATCCACCACCGCCACCAGTACCACACCGTTACCCAGCTTCAGTGTCGTCTCCAGCGAATCAGAGAGGCGCTGGCGGAAGGCTGGATCCACCTCCTCGTGTACGATGGCTGAAATGGCCGGTTCGGCGATGCCGCTCTCATCCACATGCGATTCTTTGGCGGCATTGACCTCGTAGAGAGCTACCGGCTCCGCCACTTTTTTCAGCGGGGCGCTTCCATTCTGCCCATCTTCATGCGCCTGTTTCTTCTGTTTGCGGATGATCAGACGGTCTACCACCACCTCGATGGTATGCTTCTTCTGCTTATCCAGTTCGATCTCATCGCTGAGATCCATAATCTTGCCATCCACACGCACACGAACGTAGCCTGAACGGCGCATCTCCTCGAAGATATTTTTATATTCGCCCTTACGCCCCTGTACCAGGGGAGCAAGCAGCAGGATGCGCGAACCATCAGGCAGACTCAGGACCGCGTCGACGATCTGCTGGAGCGTCTGCTGGCTTACTTCTCGTCCACACTTAGGACAGTGCTGATGTCCGATTCTTGCGTAGAGCAGGCGCAGGTAATCATAGATCTCCGTGACGGTGCCCACGGTTGAGCGAGGGTTATGTGAGGCCCCTTTCTGATCGATAGAGATAGCCGGGGAGAGGCCATCGATATGCTCTACATCGGGCTTATCCATCTTATCCAGGAACTGGCGTGCGTACGCTGAGAGGGACTCGACATAGCGGCGCTGGCCTTCCGCGAATATGGTATCGAATGCCAGGCTACTTTTGCCTGAACCAGACAGGCCCGTAATGACGACGAGTTGATCTCGGGGAATGGTCACATCGATATTCTTCAGGTTGTGCTCGCGGGCACCACGGATCACGATCTTATCTTGGGGCATATTCTCAAACCACCCGTTACTAACTGATTATTTTCTTCTTAAATACAAAGACACACTGTCCGCAGAGACGCCTGTCTGCCTGTATGATATCGTTTGATGTCTTTTTACACGTATATATTGTCAAGTATAGCTATCTGTCCAGCAACCAATCAGCTCAACAGCGGGAGGCGCAGGAGGGCCTCGCCGGCCCTCCTGCCGGGGCGTGGGGGTGTCCCCCACTATCTCTTTCTCCCCTCTCACCGCCGCAGGCGGGCATGCACTGCCCCTGGACAGAAGCATTATGGGCGTTAATACAAACAAACGTTCCATATAACACTACTATACTTGTTCCTTTGACGTCAAGTGGTCCTGAAATAGGTCATAGGTAGGAAAAAGGCTGCATAGAATGGATGGTGTTTTGTTACTCTCATTCAAGATATTTCACTCACTTCTTCCACATATTCCACTCATAAGGGAAAACAAAACCCGCGACGGCTCTATTCCCAGGTATACATTCCGATAGATAAAGACAACAACGAACAAAAAACCCGAAACATCCCCGAAAAAAGGAACGTAATCCCCGAAAAAAGGAACGTAATCGTAGGGTCGACCTTCAACGGTCGACAGGGCTGCCAGCGCCAGCGACGGCAGCCCCCGTTCCCCCACGATCCCGTTTCCCCTGTCTTCCACGATCGCCCACGTGGTACCCCCACGCCAACGTACCACACGCGTACCCAAAAGCATCGCATGGAGCGAGATACTCTCCACCAGGAATCCGACGATCTTGAGGACTCACCGCTACACCATTACATTAAGTTAACGGCCGGCTGCGCTGACCACGTCGCGCATCCCCAGCCATTCGCGCCAGATATCGGTCATGCATTCCCAGTGCAGGGCGTCGTGCTCGATGTGTGAAAGGCGGAAGAAGATGCCATAGCGAATGAATGGCGAGGTATTGCCCGCGATGGTATGGGCGAGCTGATAATGGACCAGCGCGGCATCTCCAGCGCTGGCCGTCACCTGCTGTGGTTCCGGCAACGGCGTGTCTGGCATGCCCTGCAGCAGACTCTGCGGTGTATGTTCGCGGAAGTATTGTTCGTAGAGCCGATGCGTCCCCGGCCACACCGTAAAGTTACCCATAAATGGATGCGGAATATCACTCAAGAAGACGCCGAGCAGCGCCGTAAAATTCCCGATGACCCCTTCTTTTACCCCGTTGAGAGGACTATGCATCCCATCGAGATGGGGATTCCCTATACGCTCAGGACCTTCCTGCGGGAAGCGCAGGGCGATCTGTCCGGAACGTACAGGCTTGATGTTCCCCTGCCCGATCGCCGACTCTGCCACGCTCCACAGCTGCGAGGCGTAGAGCAGATTTGTAATGGCCTCTGAATCCTGAATCTCGGGACAATAAGAACGCGAACGTAGCGTCGGCAACTGCGCGGGATCCATCCCTTTCGATCCCAATGAGATGTTGATGGCGCGCAACGCATCATGCACCAGCGGCGTCGGAACGATGCCCGGTAGCTTCACAAAACCCTGCTCAAAAAACTCCTGCTTCTGCTGATTGGTCAATTCCATTGCGAGCGACTTTCCTTTATTTCTTTGCATCTAATGATCTATAAGGACGCGCTACATACCATACTTCTTCCTGCGTGTTAGACTTTTTGAGTTGATGCAGCAGGGCTTGCCGCCAATACTTTCAACATAACACGTTGACGTCCCTTGAAGAAGGGAGATGGCATCGTTGGTGGAACGTGCGCGTCTGGGCACGGGGCCGCTTCGCGGCAAGCGCCCGCAAGGGGCGCACCTACTCAAAAACCAATGCGGCCGCGCCAGCGGCTGCCCGTGCGGGGGAGCACCCGCACCCGTAAAAAGTGTGTCTGACACTTCCTAGCCTACCACAAAGAAGTGGCGATTTGTGGTGTGAGGGGGGAAAATGTATAATAAATGTATATTTCATCCAGTAATCAGTTCAATTGCTAGCTTTTTTGAACAAAATGCAACTGCGCTTTTTCGCAACCCGGCAGGTTCGCTGCGGGTATAATTAGTTATAGAGGTGCATGTGTGGGGGTATTTGCTATGGAGCTGAAGTTTCGAGGACGGATATAATAAAGATGGGGCGGTACAGTAGGCCGTTCTATGCGAAGCTAGCGATCAATTGATGGTGCCCATCCAAATACTGTTCCACATACATACGTTGCAATGACAAGGTGAATGGTTTGAAAGACAAAAAAGAACTCAGCAAACAACATCGCCTCATGCGCGAGATTATCGAGACGGTTATTCTCACAATCTTGATGTTTGTTATCATCAATCTGGCGGTACAAAACTATGATGTTGATGGCCCCAGCATGGAACCAAGCCTGCATAATAAAGAGCGAATCATGGTCGATAAAGTCTCATATCACCTGCATGATCCTGCGCGGGGGGATGTTGTTGTGTTTGTGGCTCCGCCAGATCCGGCCCTGAACTATGTCAAACGTATTATTGGAGTTCCAGGGGATGTGATTACCATCCAGGGCACAACCGTTAAAATCAATAATACCGTCTTACAGGAGACCTATGTTGATCCCTCATATCAGGGCAATCCGTATCAGCCGATCGTGAACAAGGTGGTGCCCAAAGATCAATACTTTGTCATGGGCGATGATCGCAAAAATAGCTCTGACTCCCGTTTATGGGGCTTTGTGCCGCGTCAGAATATCATCGGGCGCGCGGCCCTGGTTTACTGGCCTCTCAACGATAACAACAGCGGCTTCTTGCCCGATGTCTCCTCCGTCTTTGCGCACGTTCCGACCAATGCCACCAGGACTGATAATCTATCCGGCAACGTTCACCTGGTAAGTAGTACTTCTGGGGAAGGCGGGGTGATATTTTTCGCTATACCCGGCGTTTTCCTGGTATGCTCAAGGTGTAAGAAGAAACGTTGACATCGGGTACCACGAACAACTGGTAGCGTCGTTCTGGTCGAGCTAGTCTTTGACTAGCCAGAGTGCAGAGGAAAATCGGTGGATTTAGAATTTGATTTTGAGAAACGATATCGACTCGTTCGTGAAATTATAGAGACCCTGGTCTTAACCGTTTTAATGTTCCTGGTCATCCGTCTCGCGGTACAGAACTTCAATATTGATGGCATGAGTATGGAGCCTAATTTACATAACCAGGAACTGGTCATTGTAGATAAATGGTCTTATTTCTTTCATCAGCCGTCTCACGGAGACGTGATCGTATTTGTGGCTCCCCCCAACCCTACCCAGGACTACATCAAGCGTATCGTTGGCATGCCCGGAGACGTGATTACCATCCAGGGGACCAACGTGACCGTCAACAACAGGCAGTTGAGTGAGACCTATGTTGACCCGCATCGGCAGGGCAATCCCTATCCTCCCATTACCAATATGACGGTCCCCCAGGGTGCCTATTTCGTGCTCGGCGATAATCGCAATGGGAGCTCGGATTCACGCGATTGGGGGTGTGTGCCGCAGCAGAATATCATCGGGCGTGCGGCCCTGGTCTACTGGCCTCTGGGACAGGATAACTACGGTTTCTTGCCCGGTGTGTCATCCGTCTTCAATAAGGTAGGAGCGCCACCGCAGACTGGCGGAACAACTATGTGCCCTATTCGCCATGTGCAACCTGCTGCCTCCACCACACCCGCCTCTTCGCAGGCTCAGGTCGCCGTTCCATCGGAGCAGAGCACCAACCCATTGAGTACCGCCAGCATGCTTCTCCTTCCCAGCCTCTTCATCGGCTGGAACAAATGGAGACGCCGCCGCAAAAAATAATGTAAGAGAGAACAAAAAATGGACCGGCCTGTGCCGGTCCATTTTTTGTTCTCTCAATCCCGTATCGGGAGTTAGAGTGTGAAGGTGAGCTGCTGATTATCGAGCTTGACCGCTTTGATTGAGCGTCCGAGTTTGTTCTGTGCATCGGATAGGTGCTTATCCAGTATCGGCTTTAGCTCATCCGGGGACTCGATGAGGCCCAGCACCCCTTCGACGTTGACGTTATTGGCTACCAGGTGTCCGCTACTATCTAGCGTGGGCACCATACTGATCGCGGAGGGATAGCCATAGACCTGGAAAGCTATGCGGACTCGCTGGGGTGTGATGCTCGTCTCGGGTTTCTGGACCGGGTTCGATGGCGCCAGGTTGAGCACGATCAGATTGTTGATGGTGCTCTCATTGATTGGCAGCGTGGAGCCGGGTGGCAACAGTTGCGTGAGTTGAGACGTGGGCATCTGATTTACCGCGGACGTCATGGCTTTATCGAGTTCAGTTTGAGCGATATTATGTGCATAGGGGCGCAGGATAAAGATCCAGCCAGCACCTAGAATAACCAGGAGCAGAACAAGGGTGGTGAGGCAACCCAGGATGCAGCCACCCTTACTCCGTCGGCGTCGTGGTGCCTCACCCTGTGAATAGGCCGAATTGATAACAGCTGGAAGCATTTGAGACCCTTTCGTAGTTGTGTTTAACTTATAATATAATAACGGGGCGGCTTGTGGGAATGGTGACAATGCGGCCTGTGATGAAATCGCTGGCTGTTCTCCTGACGTTTGAAGTTCTGGGTGGGTGATACTAGAGATGGAGACCGGCTCTGTCGGCAATTCTGCGCTATACTCTCCTGATTTGGCTGGCGCCTGGGGAAGTGGGGTACTGGCATTGTGATGTACGACGTTACTGTTAGATTCGGTCGGTTGTTGTTCGGGGGTGGTCAGCTTGCCAGACTGATCTTTTCGCTCTTGTTGCCATGCACGCATCGCACGCATCGCCTCGGGTGAGACTCGCAGCGTAGCGTCCTCCAGTGTGGTATTACTCTCCGTCTCCAGCCTCTTCACCTCCTCCACTGATGCATCTTCCTCCGCAGCTGGCAGCTCTGTCCCCTCCACAATCGCGCCGCAATGTGGACAGAAACGCGCCTGCGGGCTCAGTTGCGTCTGGCATCGTTGACACTTCATGGACACATACGCTCCATCGAGAATGAAATCGTTATATTTAAGTATATGCTGATCCATAACTATTGTCTATGGAAAATTTATGGACAGCCCGACGCCCGTGGCGGCGCTCACGCGCCGCCACGGGCGTCGGGCTGTTTTTTACCATTCGCGCTTTAGAATTTCATCCATTGATGCGATGATCTGAGCTCGCCTGGCCGGGTCTCGTTCAAGTTCTCGCTTGACCTGCTCAATCAATGTTTTTTCCTGATCAGGCGGCAGTTGATAACCGTAGACCTGGTGAATCGCGGTCGCCGCGGTTCGCCATATCTTTTCGTCGTCGCTCAATTGGGGTGGCGGTAGCCGTTCGGCGCTTCGTTTATCGGTGGTTCCAGGAGGGCTGTCACCCTTCAGTGGAACCAGTCCGTTGGCCGCGAAGGGAATGTCACTATCGATCAGATGGGCGGAATGCGGCGTCGCGCGATCAATGTGCACGATCGCCATCTGTTCCGTGGGTTGTAGAGAGGCAATAGTACCTTCCAGATAAATGACTTCCGGAGCACCCCAGAAGACACGTTCTCCTACATGTAAAATCACGATGCTCACTCCAATTTCTTCTTTACCTGGTATATATTTTCTTCTCTATCTGGTATACGACCCACATGGCAGATAGTTCCAATAGAAGCGAGCTCGGCACCTACGCCGAGGCCGTTTGGTTGGCATCTCCCTGGTGAATGTTTTCACCCGTTTGCCGACCCAGGGTAGTACCGATATAGGTGCCCAGCAGGCCGAGCAAGAGGCTGACTACCGTGCCGATCAGTCCGCTGCGATTCATGACTCCCAGCGCCGCATTGAGCTGGAAGACGGTCATTGGTACGCAGGCCAGTAGACCCAGGAGGGCGCTGCTCCAGTGCAAGCGTGACCATGACCACTGTTGCCGACGGGCCCTGTTGATCACAATATCAAAGATGGGAGCCAGTACAATCGGCAGGATGGGCCAGAGGCGTACCGCCAGAATGGAGACGAAGGCGAATGCATTCAAGGCCCGCCGATATTGTAGGTGTTCAACGCCAACCAGATAGCTCGTGGCTGGCGGCACAAAGGCGGTAAAGATCAGGCCGACAACGATATACATCAGGATAACGGTTGTCGCCGACCAGCGACCGCGTACCGCCGTCTGGACCGTCATCAGGATAAAGGTGGTTAAGAGACCTGCCAGCACAGGAAAGAGGCATATTTTAAACAATCCCAGATCTAAATAATTAGTGATGGTAAGCGCGTCTGAGAGCAGGATCGTGAAAATACTGAGCACCAGGCTTAACGCCACGCATGTTGACAGAGCGCTGATGCGCTCGCCTCGCCTCTGTCCAGCCGTCCGTGCCAACTGGCCCGCCGAGCGTAGCATAAAGGCGGCCCCCAGTGGCATACTGCCCATCCCTACCAGGATCATTACGTGAAAAGGGGTCCATAGAGCTACATCGATGCCGTACAGAGAATGCCAGTAGCTATCGAGTGGAAACGCGATCGCCGCGTCCAGTGCCGCAAAGCCAGCGATATAGGTTCCCAGGGAACCATAGAACATTCCGGCGAATTGTGTGCTATACTGTGCTAGTTGGGGTTTACGCCGAATCACCATTGTTTCTACGCAGACAGCCGTTAATGCCAGGAGACCACCCAATGTTATGCCTGTAAGCATCATAATATGAGGCGGGATCAGTGTGCGATCCCGACCGACAAAGAGATGCCATTGAATATCCCAGCTCGTGCCTACCAGCGAGATAAGGGCGCATACGATGATACCCAGGCCAATTGCCAGGCGCGCCACCCACAGTGTCTGTACGGTGGGTGCCTTCACCAGGGCCTGCTGGATTTCCTGTGTGCCACCAAGTGCTTTTGCCATCGTATTCTCTTCCTTTGATGTGTAAGATTGATAAGCCTGCAATAAACCAGCCAGGTTCTCAGTTTGTATGAATGGGATTAAGATGCCTTCCACGAGAGAGTTACGCCTGTCAGGCAAGCGTCGCACACGCATTCTCTCCATGTACTATATTACCTATTTTACGCTAAATATTCCGAAATTGTTAGAGAGCAAGCTTCGCCAACCTGAAAGATCATGGAAAGTGATCGCCCCCGCTCGGGCGTCCGCCTACGCGGCCGTGAACACCGCAGGAATGTTTCTTTTCGGGGCGGATGCCGTGAGAATTGTGTAGAGATGCTGCGTCCAGGGCTGACGCAGCCTGTGTTGTGTAAAGAAGGACCCAAGACGAGATTATGCACGAGAAAAGTATACAGACGCTAGAATTTCCAAAGATCTTAGCGAAGGTGGCGCATGAGGCGGCGTTCTCGGCCAGTAAGGATTTAGTCCTTTCCCTGGAGCCGACGACCGATATTGACGAGGCCCGTCGTCGCCTGGCGTTTACCTCCGAGGCAACGCGTTTGATCGATTTGAACGCGGACATCGGGGTGCGTGGTGCCCACGATATCCGTCCCCTGCTATTGCGCGCCTCCCGCGATGGCGTACTATCACCCACTGACCTGGTTGAGGTGCTGGCGACCACGCGCAGTATCCTGTACGTAGCGCGCGCTCTGGACAAACTGGACCAGGAGACCTTCCCGCTACTGCATGCCCTGGGGGCCGATATTCCACAAAAGCCGCATATTGTGCGCCGCATTGAGGAGACGGTTAGCGAGGACGGTGAGGTACTGGATACGGCCAGCCCGGCCTTACGCAAGCTACGCTTCGATATCCGTGGCGCGAATCAGCGTCTGCAGGATCGCCTGCGTACGCTGGTAAACGAGTTCGGTCCGGCCCTGCAGGAGGCGATTATCACCACCCGCAATGATCGCTATGTCGTTCCAGTCAAGGCTGACGCGCGAGGCCAGGTGCGCGGCATCGTTCATGATCAATCTTCCAGTGGCGCGACCGTCTTTGTTGAGCCAATGGTGATTGTTGAGCTGAACAACCGCTTGCGTGAGCTCCAGGTCGCGGAACGGCAGGAAGTTGAGCGTATCCTGCGCGTCCTGTCCTCCGAGATCGGCAAGGACGCGGAAGAGCTAAAGCTGGGTGTCGAACTGCTGGCTGAGTTTGATCTCAACCTGGCCAAGGCCCGCTATAGCCGCATGACGCGTTCAACGTCTCCTAAACTTAATGAGGAGGGCATCGTCAATCTGCGCAATGCTCGCCATCCACTGCTCACCGGCAAAGTGGTGCCGACGAATTTTCATATCGGGCGCGACTTCTACATGGTGGTAATTACCGGTCCAAATACCGGTGGTAAGACCGTGGCCTTGAAGACCGTAGGCCTGTTAACCCTGATGGCGCAGTCGGGCCTGCACATTCCGGTGGACGATGACTCTGAGATCTCGATTTTCCAGAATGTCTTCGCGGATATCGGTGATGAGCAGAGTATCGAACAGAATCTCAGTACCTTTTCGTCGCACCTGAGCCGCATCATTGAGATCCTGAAAACGATTGAGGATGCGCGCAAGCGCAGCAAGCCGGATCTGCGTGGCAAGCTTGGAGAGGAACTGGCTCAGCGCGAGGCGAAGCCCGTCAATGTCCTGGTTCTCTTTGACGAACTGGGAGCCGGCACCGATCCTAGCGAAGGTTCGGCCCTGGCACGCGCCATCCTGACCTTCCTGTTGGATCGCCATGTGACCACCGTGGCAACCACCCACTATACCGAGCTCAAGGCCTTCGCCCACGAGCAGAAGAACGTGGTGAACGCTTCGGTGGAGTTCGATGTCGAGACGCTGTCGCCAACCTACAAGTTGAGCATTGGTTTACCGGGACGCAGTAACGCGCTGGCGATCGCGCAGCGTCTGGGACTGGATCAGCGCATCATCCGTGGCGCGCGTCGCTTCCTGGGTAGCGCAGGAGTCCGTATGGAGAACCTGCTTGAGGATCTGCAGAGTGAGCGCAAGGCTGCTGAGGACGAGCGCTTCCATCTCAGTATGGAGCATGCCGAGGCCGAATACCAGCGCAAACAACTGGAAAAAGAGCGTCAGGATCTGGAGATCGAGCGTGTGCGCATCTTAAACGAGGCTCGCGCCCAGGCCAGGCGCGAGCTGGATAGCGTGCTGAGCGAGCTGGCCAAAGTGCGCGTCGATGTCAATCGCGGTCAAGTATCGCGTGAACGGCTCAATGAGGCACGCCAGCGAGCCCGTGGCCTGGAGGAAAAGGTCAGCATGGTCCCCGAGCCTCAGCGCAGGCGAACGGTTGAACCCAGCGAGAAGCTGGAAGGACCACTGCAGATCGGCGATACTGTACGCGTACTCAGCTTTGGCCAGAATGCCGACCTGGTGGGACTTTCATCCGACCGCAGTGAGGCAGAGGTCCAGATGGGTGCGCTCCGCTTTCGCGTCAACGTCGATAATATCGAACGCATCAGCAAACGCAAAGTCAATAGTGAGGAGAAGTACAGCTCGCGTCCCAGCGTCGTGCGCACGGAATTAGAAGAGCGTCCCCCTGTGGGATTGCAGCTAGATATCCGTGGTCAGCGCGTGGAAGATGCTCTGGAAGAGCTGGACACCTACCTCAACGACGCTGTCCTGTACGGTATGGCAACCGTACGTATTGTCCATGGTAAAGGCACAGGCGCCCTGCGTGCCGCCGTACGCGAAGCCCTGACACGCCATCCGCTGGTCAAATCCTATGTCACCGCCCCACCCCAGGAAGGCGGCGACGGAGCCACCAACGTCACCCTCCGCGCCTGACATAGCCCCTTTTATAAGTTATGGGCAATCCCGGGCGCCATCCCGTTGATGTAAGAGGCGTTGGTGCAGCACAAGCAGGCGCCATCCCGCTAGTGTGTTGGTGTGGCACAAGCAGGCGCCATCCCGCTTGTGCCACACCAACACCTCCCACATCACTTGAGCGCCGAAGGCGCGTAGCGTCAAGGGCCGAAGGCGCGAATCTCCCCCCCAGATAAATATATCGATAAAAGAGTGTATCTATTGTTATTTACGCAAATAACAATAGATACACTCTTTTATCGATATATTTATCATCATTACCTTCGGGTCAAAACAAATCTTTTCGCGCCTGTTTTTAGTACTAAATACGTGCGCATAATGGACCGAAGGTCCTGTCTATCCCGGCGTATTTGACCCAAATAACGCTCTCCGCTAAGCTGTCTGTGGTGTGTAACAAATAGCATGATTTTATTTCACTGTGACGCGCACTGAATATATCGAAGGTGGTTAGAGTACAGAGATGTCTCAATTTCAACCAAAGCAATCTTTTAAAAAGAAGAACCCACCAGGCGATCATCGTGCCAGCACTATTTTGGTCGCTTCTGACGCTGCTGCGAATGTCACGCGCAATTTGCCGCCCCAGCCGGAAACGATACCGATGCCGAGCATGGCTCCTGGTAGAGGCTTCTCACAATTTCCCGCGCAGCAATATTCTGCCCAACAGGGGAGTCGTGGACAGATGCCTATGGCGCCAACGAGTGAGAACGGCCTGCGTGTAGGACAGAAGGGCATACAACGGAACCTGCCCGCAGTAAGAACGACGGGTCAACTGTATCCAAACCCTATTTCGGTCTCAATTCCGTTAAATAATGTTCCGGTAACACCTCTTCCGCAGTCTGTGATCATCTCGCGCGATCGCAAGGTGCCGCTGGTCATTCCCGGAAAAAGGCAGCACCTGCCGGATACCGAGTCTATAGACTTTCGGCGGCGTCACTTATCGGTGCGCTGGCGACAGGGCCTGACCATTCTAGCGATGTTGGGTACATTCATGATCATGATGCTATCCCTGACCCCACTTGGGCAGCAGAGCGGAGGGCTTAATGGTCTGTTACACTCGACCAGTGTCCCCAGAACGCAAAATCTTGATTTGTTATCCCGCAGCAGCAGTGGCAATCCAGATGGTTTTAATGAGCCGATGAGTGGAGACAAAGCCAGATATGTGGCCCTGGCGCGACAGGATGCCCTGAAATATGGCATTAGCCCGGATCTCTATGTGCGACAGATTCAGCAGGAAAGCCATTTTGATCCCAATGCCTATTCATACGTTGGGGCCATCGGCATCGCCCAGTTTATGCCCGAGACGGCGAAGGAGATGGGTTTTGATCCGCACGATCCAGTAGCCGCTCTGGATGGTGGTGCCAGATTCATGGGCGATCTTAACAACCGCTTTCATGGTGATTACGCCAAGGCGCTGGCGGGCTATAACGCTGGCCCGGGAGCGGTTGACATTGCTGTAAGTTCCTGTGGGGGCGCCTGGCTCTCCTGCATGGATCCACAGGCTCAGGCCTATGTTTATATCATCGAGGGCTGGTAAGCCGGATAAAGAAGAAAGACAGGCAACGCGGCGCGTGGGTACTCTTCCACGCGCCGCGTTGCCTGTCTTTCTTCTTCCCACCTATATATCCAGATCGTCGTTCACCAGGCCCTGCTCATAAAGCCATTTCACGAAGTGCATGCGATAATCTTCAGTTATACGCTGGCGCATTTCCGCGTTCTCATAGAGGTGCTCGCGCAGGTTGAGTAATGTGACAGCCTCGTCCCACTGGAAGCCACTATCGATCAAATAATCCAGCAGGAGTTGATCTTTGCCAGTGCCGGGATGATAGTGTTTCATGTCAAGCCTGTGTGGGCCCTGTTTTGGCTGATCGGTAAATCCATTAGGCGGTGGCATATCTCTCATCGCGCATCTCCTCTATTTATCAGCATTCGTATCTGCGGTCTAGTGAACTGCACCTCTGCGAATCTGGCCTCCCCATTTTGCTGCTATACCTTCCTCTATCGGCTCTCCACAGGCCAAACTATACCTTTTTGACTTGAGGACTCTTGCAGGAGCAATCAAGGGACCTGTGTCAATGTTAAGACTGCTTGCCTGGACGCTACACTTCTACTCAACAGTGGGCGGGGAATGTGCGGTGAAAGTTTTATGCAAAAAGGGGTGTAGTATGGGTACAGATGCGCCAGCAGAGGTAGATAGACTCTGGGAAAAATATGTCGAGCACAGGACTGCTGAACTTCGCAACGAATTAATTACACTCTATGCTCCTCTCGTCCGATTTGTGGTTGGACGTTTAGGAATACCTCCGACGGGGCTATTGGATGCCGAGGATCTTGTCAGCTATGGTATGATTGGCCTGATCAATGCTATTGATCGGTTTGATCCTGCCCGTGGAGTTCGCTTTGAGGCATTTGCTTCCGTGCGTATTCGCGGCGCTGTCATTGATCAACTGCGTTCGCTCAACTGGCTGCCCCGTTCAGCTATCTCACGGGTACGCCAGGTTGAAAGTGCATTAGCAGTGTTGGAGCAACGCCTGGGGCGGCCAGCTAAGGAAGATGAAGTAGCGGAGGAAATAGGGGTGTCGACGGAACGCTATCGGCAAATGCTGTTGGAAATGAATGCCACGGTACTCTCTCTTGATGCTCCACTTGGCTCTCTCCTTCAAGATGACGAAGTGACCTCCCTTTCTGAACTGCTAGAGGATCAAAGTTCTCCCGGGCCTGTCGAACAGGCTGAACAGCAGGAACTCACAGATATATTGGGGGCAGCCATTGATCATTTGCCCGAGCGTGAAAAACTGCTACTGGCTTTATACTATCAAGAAGAATTAACGATGAAGGAGATTAGCAAAGTCCTAAGTGTCTCGGAATCACGTGTCTGCCAGCTTCATATCCAGGCGATCATGCGGTTGCGCAGCGCTCTCCACGCATACCACCAGGATGAAGGGGAGCACCAAGAAGAAGTGATCGGCGTGGGTCGGAGTCGAAAGAAACATGCAGGTGCGGCAAAGGGAGACGCACACCAGAAAGAAAACACCGACACTACCTCTCCGACCTATGCAAACCAGGAAGCGAGAAACACCAGGGCGCTCACGGGACATGGATCACGTGGTCGCAGGAAAATTTCTTGAAACTTTTAGGCTTGCGCACTGCCTGCCCAGGTCAGGCCCTATTGAACATAAAACCAGGGTCCGATACTATGGTGTATGATGGGAAAAGGCGAATGGATGGGGTGGAGATAATGGAACGTCTGACACTCATGAGACGTGTTTTCTTTAGGGAGTCGTTTCCATGAAAGTAGGTAGTGTGGGCTCACAGTTGTACCTGGTTCATGTGCAGCGAGGGGATTGCATTCAAGGGCTATCACCATTACAGCGGAGACCGTTTTCGTGGTTGGATCAGATGGCTCGTGTCGCGCGCATGGTCACAATCCCATGGTTAGCAGATATCTCATCGGTGGCACCAGAAAGATATGAGACCCGCGTTGAAACATTACGGACGTCTATTCGTATTGGTGCTTATAATGTTGATAGTGTTGCCCTGGCAAGGTGTATACTAAGAAATGAAACCCATTTTGTTGGTATGCATGAAGAGTTGTCGTGATAGGTTGGCCAGGTCTGCTCTACCCTTAGTGTTATCCCTTTGCGTCTAATGGAAGTTGCATGGCGACCCGCATGCGCTACCTGGTTTTTCTTACGCGGTCACGCTGAAAGAGGCGCCCTTGCTAATGTTAGTCGCGGCGCAGGGACGCTTAGGCTATGCTTCTTATGAAGGGAGCTTTACATGCTTGTTTTGCGACGAAAAGTTGGTGAAAGTATTGTGCTTGCTGGGGTGATCAACATTTCAGTGTTGGCCGTCGAGGGTGAGCGCGTCAAAATAGGGATTAGCGCGCCCCCTGATGTAACAATTGTGCGTGAAGAATTGTTGCGTACAAATGCTACAGAGCAGCCAACAACAAGCCCGGCGACGAATCCGGCTACAAATCCGGCTACAAATCCGGCAGCGAATCCGGCCACCAACTCGAATACACCTCCAGCCCAACCACAACCTCGGTAAGAATAACCTGTGACATCGCGTTTTATGGTGGTGCCATTGCCTGATTTCCAGGCAGAAGCAGGGCATTCCTCCAGGGGCGCGGCATAGTGTGCCAGGGAACAAGATACGAGCTGTGCGGATGTGGTATGGAAGTTTAGAACACCTTTGCGAGTTTTCCCAGCATCTTTTGTAAGGGACAGCGCTGGTTCGTACCCACAATTGTGGGTACGAACCACTTTTTGTTGTACCTGGCTATTCGACCGTGCTGGTGGTTTTGTGCCCGTTAACACGCTCGATGGGAGTCGCTGGGGCTTCCGCGCTGGCCGCCTCCTGCGTAATGAAGGCCTCGGTCAGCTCACGGGCAACGTCATCGTGGTATTGCACCGGTGGCGATTTCATCAGGTATGAGCTGGGACCCTCCAGGGTGCCGCTGATACCGCGATCCAGGGCCAGTTTGACCAGACGAACCGCGTCGATGACTACTCCGGCCGAGTTCGGCGAGTCCCAGACCTCGAGTTTGAGCTCGGCATTCAATGGCACATCGCCAAATGTACGCCCCTCCAGGCGGATATAGGCCCATTTGCGATCCTTCAACCAGGCTACATAATCCGATGGGCCGATATGTACGTTGTCGCTGCCAATCTCATAATCAAGCTGGCTGGTGACCGCGTTGGTCTTGCTGATCTTCTTTGATTCCAGGCGATCGCGTTCCAGCATGTTATAGAAATCGGTGTTACCGCCTACGTTCAGCTGCATGGTGCGCTCTAGCTTGACACCGCGCTCGCGGAAGAGGCGCGTCATCATGCGGTGGACGATGGTGGCGCCGACCTGGCTCTTGATATCATCACCGATGATCGGCAGTCCCGCTTCCTTGAAGCGCTCCTGCCAGTATTTCTCACGCGCGATAAAGACCGGGACGCAGTTGACGAAGCCCACGCCCGCCTTCAAAATCTGCTCCACGTACCACTTGGTCGCGGTCTCTGAACCGACGGGCAGGTAGCTGATGACTACGTCGGTGTGGGTCTCCTTCAAAATTTTGACGATATCATCGGTCTGGCCTGGAGCCTTGGTAATGATCTGCGATAGATATTTGCCCAGCCCATCGTGTGTCATGCCGCGATAGACCTTCACGCCGAGATGGGGGACGTCCGCGAAGCGATAGGTGTTGTTGGGCTCGGCATAGATGGCCTCGCTCAGATCTTTCCCAACCTTGTTCTTATCTATATCGAAAGCAGCTGTGAACTCGATATCACGAATGTGATAGCCACCGAGATTGACATGCATCAAGCCTGGCACAAAGTCCTCTTCCTGTGCATTCTGATAGTAATGGACACCCTGTACGAGTGAGCTGGCGCAGTTGCCAACGCCGATGATCGCCACACGTACCTTCTTGTTATTCGTAGCCATGAATTTTATGACTCCTGTACCTACAATGTACTGCTGTACATCTTTATCAGAAGAGTAATCCTTCCCTCATGATTAGAAAAGATGGGTGTATAACGCTCTAATCATGGATGAGATTATTTTCCTGAAATATACGTAATTTTTGTTCAGGCGCAACTATAAAGAGCTATGCCTGAATGTACCAAAAAGACTATGCTGCGTATTAATATACCCCCAAAATGGCATGCATTGCCAGTGACGTTTATAAAATTTTGGTTTTTTGTAGTGTTGGTTGTGGTGCTCATGCATGCGCGAGCGCATGCATGAGCACCACAACCAACACTACCGAGCGGGAGGTGCAGGAGGGCGGCGAGCCCTCCCGCCGGGGGAAGTGGGGGTGTCCCCCACAAATCTTTTCCCTCCCTCCCCGCCGAAGGCGGGGAAGAGAATTTTTTTATATATATTCTGTCCATAGGATATGTGACTGGCGTTGCTATTTTGCACGGAAAATGTTGGCTATTGCCCAATTTATAGTATTTAATTGCAACTGATGTTACAATATCCTACGAAAAATCTAGTTTTGTAATCAGATTGACCGTCGTAACAGGCGTATGGCAACTAACCCATATCTGAATACTCATCGGGATAGAATGCATCCCGGTGGTTGCTGTTTGACAAAGGAGCGGCTCATTATGGCAAACGCTGGTTTTACTATCTGGTTCACCGGTCTATCGGGCGCTGGCAAGAGTACCTTATCTGAGATTATCGAGCAGCGCTTACGGGCTCGGGGTCGCAATGTGGAGATTCTCGATGGTGACGTGGTTCGTACCCATCTGAGTAAGGGGCTGGGCTTTAGCAAAGAGGATCGCGACACAAATATCAAGCGCATTGCGTTTGTGTGTGGTTTGTTGACACGCAATGGTGTTGTTTGTATCTCTGCCGCGATCGCTCCCTATCGCGAGGCGCGTGAATGGGCGCGACAGGAGATTGGCAATTTTGTTGAGGTGTATGTGAAGTGTCCAATCGAGGTGTGCCGACAGCGCGATGTGAAGGGTCTTTACAAGCTTGTTGATGAGGGAAAGATCAAAAACTTTACTGGCGTGGACGATCCCTATGAGGAGCCCGATCATCCAGAGCTGGTGATCGAGACGGATAAAGAAACTATTGAGGAGAGCGTCAGTCGCATTTTTGCTAAATTGGAAGAACTGGGCTACCTTGAGCCGGAGGCAATTACTGGACGCGCATAGCTTGTTTCTTATTTAGAGGGAAGTGAAAGATGTCAAATGGCTTAATTGCACCCCATGGTGGGGAGTTAATCATTAATCTGGCGGCGGATGCGGAGCGGGCTGCGTTGGTGGAGCGGGCGGCTACTTTACCCCAGATTACGGTCGGCTCGCGTCAGCTGGCGGACCTGGAGATGCTGGCTAACGGCGCCTATAGTCCCTTACATGGTTTTATGACACGGGATGATTATCTGTCGGTGGTCAATACGATGCATCTGAGCAATGGACTACCCTGGTCTATCCCGATTACCCTGTCGGTGACAACGGAGCAGGCACAGTCGCTGCCAGAAGGCTCTGAGGTGGCGCTGGTTAATGCGGATGGGGCTGTACAGGCTGTCATGACGGTACAGGAAAAGTTCGGCTATGATAAGGCTCTGGAGGCCCGCCAGGTCTATAGGACGGAAGAGGATGCTCATCCCGGGGTGAAGATCGTGTATCAGCAGGGCGATGTGCTGTTGGGCGGACCCGTTCGGGTGTTGGAGCTGCAGCCGCAGAACTTCGCGCAGTACCGCTATACCCCAACGCAGTCGCGAGCCCTGTTCGCCGAGCGCGGCTGGAAGCGGATCGTGGCCTTCCAGACCCGCAATCCCGTCCATCGCGCCCATGAATATATTCAGAAGTGCGCGCTAGAAACCGTCGATGGGCTGTATCTGCATCCCCTGGTGGGTGATACTAAAGGCGACGACATTCCCGCCGATGTACGTATGCGCTGCTACGAGGTTCTGCTGGAGAAGTATTATCCCCAGGATCGCGTGATTCTGGGCGTGTTGCCAGCCGCCATGCGCTACGCGGGACCCCGCGAGGCCATCTTCCACGCGCTGATGCGTAAGAACTATGGCTGTTCGCACTTTATCGTTGGACGCGACCACGCGGGCGTCGGGAACTATTATGGCACCTACGATGCCCAGCTCATCTTTTCCGAGTTCGATGCCGACAAACTGGGGATCACCCCCATCTTCTTCGACCACACCTTCTTCTGCAAAGTGTGTGATGCCATGGCCTCCAAAAAGACCTGCCCCCATGATAGCGAGCAGCATATCATGTTAAGCGGCACCAAAGTGCGCCAGATGCTGCAGGCGGGCGAGGTTCCTCCGCGTGAGTTCTCACGCCCTGAGGTAGCCAGCGTCCTCATCGAAGCCATGCGCCAACCCATCCCCCAACCATAACCTCAGTGCCAACGCGAGGCCCGGACCTATGGTCCGGGCCTCGCGTGTCCGATTTACCCCTGTTGGCGGAAGAAATCAACCGTCGCCTTCACCCCCTCTTCAAAGGTGACGGACGGTTTCCAGGCCAGCAGACGCTCGGCCTTACTGGCGTTGAAGACGGCCTGGTAGATATCTCCGGGTCGTTTGGGAGCTTTGGTAATGGGGGCCTCAAAACCCGTTAAGTTACTGAGGATCTGATAGATCTCATTGACGGAGACCGCGCGGCCGCTGCCGATACAGAAGATCTCGTTATCGCCGCGTTGTAGCGCCTGCACATTGGCACGCGCGACATCCCCAACAAAGACATAGTCTTTCCTCTGTTCTCCATCCCAGTCGATGCGTACCCCTTCATGGTTCAGGAAGCGTCTGGCAAAGATAGAGATCACGCCAGCCTCCCCATTGGGATCTTGCCGTGGTCCATACACGTTCCCATAGCGTAGCGCGGTGAAGTTGAGTCCCTGGGCCTCGTGCCAGTAGCGCAGATAATATTCGGCCACCATCTTGGTGATGCCATAGGGTGACTCGGGGCGCTGGGGCGTGTCCTCATCAATGGGCAGGCGGGCCGGTGTGCCATAGGTCGCGCCTGAGGAGGCGAAGATGACTTTGCGTGCCCCGATCCGCTGGGTCTGGGTTAAGACGTTGAGCAGTCCAAGGACATTGACGCGCGCGTCGAGCTGCGGATTTTTCGTGGAGATGGCGACGCTGTGTTGCGCGGCGTGGTGGTTGACGATTTCGGGCCGAAATTCATCGAAGACACGGCTGAGCGCCTCCTCATCGGTAATATCCGTCTGGTAGAAGCGGGCAGCAGGATTGATGTTGGCCTCTTTTCCTCCCCCCTCTTCCCACATATTATCGACAATCGCTACCTCGTGGTTTTCGGCCAGGTAGTGATCTGTGATATGGGAGCCAATAAAGCCTGCGCCACCGGTGATTAAGATTCTCATAATGGGCCAGAACCTTTCTGCTGCTATCGAGTCCAGCACGATCTGGACTGGCTGGCGATTGGCGCCATGCCGCGCTCATTGTAGCAGAAGGGGAGGAACGAGATCAAATAAACTGTGCCAGGGCCGTTTGTAGCTCTTGCGGCGGAACGATCACTGGAAAAATTCGCAGACCCGTTATCTGTTGCAGGCGAGCGAGCACCTGACTGTCGTGTGGATTGGTCATGGCCACGGTCAGCGTATTGCGTTCACGACCAACTGGATAGCAGTGGAGCTCCTGCGCCAGTTGCGGTGGTATCACCTGTTGCAGACGAGTGGGTACCTTCCGAGGCAACAGTGAGAGGTAGGGAACTCCCAGCTGCCGCGCCTGCCGCGCGATCTCCTCTGTTTCTGTAGAGGCGTTCTGACTCTGAATGGATTGCACCTCGAAGATGAGATGATGGGTGTGCGCCGCAGCGATGCAGCCATGGATATCTGTGTCTGGCAGGGGATAGGCGCTATGGCCGATGGCCATGACGCTCGGACGCATGATCCCGATTTCGGGCGCGTTGTGGACTCGCCATAGAAGCTCTTCCCATAGGCGCTCCTGAACGATGCCCGCTCCATGGAGATTAGCCCCGAGTAAAAGAATGTAGAGGGTAGTTTTATGCAGGAAGACCTGGTCCGTTTTGCGCACGAGCCGGCGCAGACGTTCGGCGTAATATTGCATACTTTGCTGAATGGATGTATCACCCGCGTTACCGGCGCCTTCTCTGAAGTCGAAATGCAACGGCAGGGTAACCAGTGCCAGTGACGACACGCCCTCTGCTATCAGTCGCTGCATCGCTGTGGTGACGTCCTGTACACTATTGATTGGGGTCACCGCATAGTCGATCGACGAAAATGCAGGCAGTGATAGTGCCTTCTTGCACATAGCACGACTCCTTGAGTAGAAAACAATTGCATGTATTTATATTAAGCATAGCGCTATATGGATATAAATATGGCATGATTACGGTTACGGTTTCGTTAAGACGGTGTTGCCCCGGTTGAGATCATTGTGTAATCGGGTATATTGATCTGCCATGAGTTGCATAGCTTCCCGTAATCTATTGAGCTGATGGAGCAACAGGTCCACGTATTGCATCAGATTCAGCAGGTGGAGCGCCAGGGAGGCATCGTCTCCACGTGGTACGGTATGAAACTCTGGAAGAACGGTGCCAAAGAGTGTCTGGATCGTTTCGCGTAGCTGATTCAACGTGATATCAATTGAGGTGAGTAGTGGATGGAGCAGGGGCTTGCTGGCGAAAACAATGCTGAATGAGCCACATGCCTGTTTGCACTGCTGCCAGTACTGGAACCGCGTGGTCAGAAGTCGCAGAGCCTGCATCCATTGGTAATAAGTGCTATCTGGAATATAGGCGAGCTCAAGGGCGGCCAGTATATCTGTCTTCTCTTCATCCTCCCCCTCTTGCCGCAGGCGGCGCTTGACCCGATTGGCTCCATAGAGGCTACAGCTGCGATCCAGGGCGCAAAAAACACGCTGGAGTGAGCCGAGCAATAGCTGTGCCAGTTCCGCCAGGCGCTCTAATAGCGCCTCTATATCCTGTAGCACAATTTTCAACCCGACGTATACGCTGTCATCTCCATCAGTGGCGCACCCGCTTAAAGCGTTTGCCAGCTGGTTAACGTCATAGTAAAGATCAGCTAGCAGCAGCCCATAAAGTATATCGGTATTCTCGAACACCTGGCGCAGGCAAACGAGTAGCAGCTCAATCTCCGTGCGTGGGAGACGTCCCTGCAAGCAACGCTGCAACCGTTCCAAAACCAGTTCTAGCCCATATGTATCGCCAGATTCCTGGCCCTGTTGCCCGACAGCCATATACCCCGGCCGACTTTTAGGAGAAGGAAGCGGAGATGCCATTGGCCGCCGAGCCGCGCCTGGCGACACATCGTCAGCACGTTTCAAAGATATCTTTCGCGTATGCTGACTCTTCATTTCTTATTCCAACCTCACTTCTGCACATACTTCCTGTTTTCATTGTACACTCGCCCCTTAAATAGTAGAGAACAACAACATCCTCCTCGCCTGTGTGCACACGACGCCAGCTATTCTCTACACGAAGAAAATGCAACTGAAAGACCCCATTTTCGTACTATGAAAGAATGGTATAATAGGTTGACACTGCTATTTAAACACGCGCCGAAATATTTTATCCCGTTGAAGAAACTGATAACAGTATCACTGCCCATCAGTAGGAGAACACGCACGTATGCAATTTTTAGGAAAAATACTGGGCGATCCCAATAAAAAAGAAATAAAGGTGATGCAGCCCCTTATCGATAAGATTGAACAGCTTGAGCCTGAGATGCAGAAGTTATCCGATGAGGAATTGGCGGCCAAGACGGCGGAGTTCCGTTCGCAGCTTGCTCTCCATCTCAAAGGCGGCATGGTACTGGAGAATGAACTTGTCACGTTGCTGCGCGAGGTTCTGCAGAAAGTAGAGCCACTGGCCGAGCAGTGTTCAGATGAACACCTCCACATCGCTCTCACCGAGCCTCGTCAGAAGATCGATCGCAACGATCCAGAGAACGAGCTGAGACATCATCTACAGGATACCCTGTCGGCAGCCTTTGAGAAGGCCTATGAGAATCTGTCTCCCCTCCTCAATACGTTGCGCGCCGCTAAGGCGATCCACCTGGCTGAGCAGCGAGGCGAATGGCCGGACTCCGAAAAAGCGATCATCGCCCTGCTAAGCGAGATTGAGCCTCAGGTAAAGGAGATCGATAGCGACTTTTTACATGAGTCGTTCGAGGCGCTCTGGCCGGCCTTCGCGGAGGGACGTACCCCTGATGCTCCGCGTGACGATGTGGCGAATGTGCGCCTGACCCAGTTCTTTATCGACCTCTTCCATAAAATTCAGGAGGAGCTGGTAGCCATTAAGGCCGACGCGATTGACGAACTGTTGCCCGCCATCGCCAAACGCTATCAGAAGCGGGGAAAGACCCTGGAGGACCTGCTGCCGGAGGCGTTCGCCGTCGTTCGGGAGGCCAGTATGCGCCGCATCAAGATGCGCCACTATGTTGTGCAGTTGATTGGTGGCATTGTACTGCACCAGGGGCGCATCGCCGAGATGCGTACAGGTGAAGGTAAGACGCTGGTGGCTACGCTGCCGATCTACCTTAATGCTCTGACCGGCAAAGGCGTGCACCTGGTAACCGTCAACGATTACCTGGCGCGCCGTGACGCTGAATGGATGGGACAGATCTATACTTTCCTGGGCATGAGCGTTGGGGTCATCGTCAACTCGGTAGAGCCGCAGTCGAACGAGCGCCGGGCCGCCTACCAGGCGGATATCACCTATGGCACCAACAACGAGTTCGGTTTTGACTATCTGCGCGATAACATGGTGACCTCGCTGGACCAGATGGTGCAGCGCGAGTTAAACTTTGCCATCGTTGACGAGGTGGATAACATCCTGATCGATGAGGCTCGTACCCCATTGATCATTTCAGGCCAGGGCCAGGAATCCACCGACATGTACGCGAAGTTCGCCCGCTGGGCTACCCGGCTGGACGGCGACGAAGACTACACGGTTGAAGAGAAGACTCGTTCCGTCATGCTGACCGAGAAGGGCATCGATAAGATCGAGCAACTGGCCGGTGTGAGCAACATCTATGATGAAGAGAACCTCGACCTGACGCGCTACATGGAGAACGCCATTAAGGCGCAGGTGATTTTTAAACGCGATAAAGACTATATCGTGAAGGATGGCGAGGTGATCATCGTCGATGAGTTTACCGGTCGTCAGATGCCGGGTCGCCGCTATAGCGAGGGTCTGCACCAGGCCATTGAGGCTAAAGAGGGCGTTCAGGTCCAGCGCGAGAATCACACGCTGGCGACGATTACGTTCCAGAATTTCTTCCGCCTCTACAAGAAGCTGGCTGGTATGACCGGTACCGCGATCACCGAGGCTGAGGAATTCCACAAGATCTATACTCTGGATGTGGTGGTCATCCCGACCAATAAGCCGGTGCGGCGTGATGATTTCGCGGACCTGATTTATCGCAATCAGGAGGCCAAGTACAAGGCGGTCGTTGAGGAGATCAAGGAGTGCCACGAGGCGGGCCAGCCGGTGCTGGTCGGTACGACTTCGGTTGAGGCTTCCGAGATGCTCTCGCACATGCTGAATCTACAAGGGATCCCCCATAACGTCTTGAACGCCAAGCATCACGAACGTGAGGCTCAGATTGTGGCCCAGGCGGGCCGTAGCGGCTCCGTGACGATCGCCACTAACATGGCCGGTCGTGGTACCGATATCAATCTGGGTGGCAATCCAGCGGGCTACTTTGATAGCATCCTGCGCAAGCACGCCGAGCAGGTAGACTATATCCGTGAGATGCCCTCGCGCAATGAGGATGAGAGGGCCGAAAAAGAAGAGGCCATTCAGGAATACCTGGATAATATGAGCGAAGCCGAGAAGGATAAGATCCTGCAGGCCCAGATCGAAGAGTGCGATGAGGATCACAAGCGGGTCGTTGAACTTGGTGGTCTGCATATTATCGGTACCGAGCGGCATGAGTCGCGCCGCATCGACAATCAGCTCCGTGGTCGCGCCGGTCGTCAGGGCGATCCCGGTTCCACCCGCTTCTTTCTGGCTCTCGATGATGAGCTGATGCGCCGCTTCGCCGCTGATCGTGTCGCCGGCATCATGGAGCGCGTCGGCATGGATGAAGATACTCCGCTGGAGAGCAGGTTCGTCTCACGCTTTATCGAGAGCGCGCAGACCCGCGTTGAGGGCTACAACTTTGACATGCGTAAGAACGTCGTGGAATATGACGACGTGATCGCCAAACAGCGCGAGGTGATCTACTCCGATCGCCGTAGCGTGCTGGAGCATGGCGATATGCATGAGCGTATCCTCTCCATGATCCGTAACGAGGTGAGCCGCATCGTTGATGCCGCCTTCCCCGCGCCTGTGCTGACCGAAGAGGAGCAGCTGGAATCGCTCTTTAAGGCGCTGGAAACCTGGGTCGAAATCCCTGACGATCTGATTCCGGAGAACATTCACGCCGTTCGCCGCGATACGATGAAGCAGGAACTGACCGACCTTGTTCTTGATCACTACGAGAAGCGTGGCGAGGAACTGCGCAAGCAGGCGGAAGAACAGGGCGCGGAAAACTTCGATCCTATTCGCGAGTTTGAGCGCAGCTATCTGCTGCAGGTCGTTGATCGGCTATGGATGGATCACATCGACTCTCTGGATGTGATGCGTGCCGGTATCGGCTTCCGTTCCGTGGGTCAGCGCGATCCGCTGGTGGAGTTTAAGAACGAAGCCTACCGCATGTTCGAGGACCTGAAACTGGCCATCCAGCACTATACAGTGGATTCGCTGCTGAAGCTGTTGCGCAACGATGTAACGATTACGCTCCAGCGTCCAGAGCCCCAGCGTCGCATGCCAGCTAACGTCCATACCAACGCCGACGAATTGGCCCAGGCCAGCGGCCAGGCCAAGAGCGATGAGGAAGACGTCAGGAAGTCGGCCAAACAGGCCAGATCGCGCAAAGACGCGGCCAGGGCTGCGGCGGCTGCCGCCGCAGCGGTCCCGGCGGGACGTGCGGCGCGCAATGGCGCCAGTAGCAGCGCTACCTCGACCACTACCGACGCCAATGGCTTCCCCAAAGTTGGCCGCAACGATCTCTGTCCCTGCGGCAGTGGAAAAAAATACAAAAAGTGCCACGGTGCTTAATCTCTCATAACCAGCGCCCGCGCGGGTCTCCCGTGCGGGCGCTACGCTTCCTTTTGCTTACCCAAACGCCGCCGCTGAAAGCCCCTGAGCTTGCAGCCATGGGGATGAAAGCGGCGTTCTTTGTGTTGCGGGCGGGGGCTTGGGAATATCCTTAAGGAACGCATGTTCTTGACAAGAAGCGTTTCTGGCTGTACACTGCTGGGAAAAGGAACCTGATCAACGCGATCACAGAGCCATGGGGAAGGGGGTCACGTGAGCAACCGACGCACGTCAAAGCGCAAGCCTACGATCGGAACGAAACCATCCACGAGAACCTATCAGTTTCGGCTCTATCCCACGCGCAAACAACAACGTGTGTTAGAGCACTGGTTGCGGCTGTGCTGCGAGACCTACAATGCCGCCCTTGACGAGCGCAAAAGCGCCTATCGGATGGCAGGAGTGTCGCTCTCGTTTGAAGATCAATGCGCCGAACTGCCCGCATGCAAAGCGGTTCGTCCCGATCTGGCTGAAGTGCCGGCCCAGGTCCTACAGAATGTCGTCAAGCGCGTGGATCTGGCCTTTCAGGCGTTCTTTGGACGTGTGGCTCAGGACAAGACTCCGGGCTTTCCGCGTTTCAAATCGAGTGGGCGATATCATTCGTTGACCTTCAAGCAGTATGGCAACAGCTTCAAGATCCACCCGCAGGATCAGCACAAGCGTGGCAGATTGGAATTGGCCAGGCTCGGTCACATCAAAATGGTGCTGCATCGTGCGGTCACCAGAACACCGAAAACTGCCATTGTTAAACGCACTCCGACTGGCAAGTGGTTCGTGAGTATCACGGTTGAGTTTTCTGAGCAGCCAGCCCAGAAGAAGCGTGCGCTGGCATGCGCGGAAGCCGTGGGCATTGATGTCGGTTTGCATTCCTTTGCGTACTTGAGTACCGGAGAAGCGATTGCCAATCCTCGCTTTTTCCGCCAGGAGGAGGCGAAACTGGCACGAGCCTCTCGCAAGCTGTCCCGGGCGGCCAAGGGTACCAATGCACGAGCGAAACGACGCAAGGTCGTCGCCCGCATCCATGAACGTATCGCCAATCGGCGCAAGAACTTCATTGAGCAGGAAGCCAGTAAGCTGGTCGCCCGCTTTGGGTTGCTTGCCGTGGAAGCTCTCGTCGTGCGTAATATGGTCAAGAACCCGCGTTTATCAAAGTCGATTGCCGATGCATCGTGGTCACAGTTTTTCACGCGCCTGCAGGCCAAAGCGGAAGAAGCTGGGAGGCAGGTCGTGAAAGTGGATCCGGCGTATACATCTCAGACCTGCTCGGCTTGTGAATATCGGCAACCGATGCCGTTGTCAGTGCGAGTGTATGAGTGTCCCCACTGTGGTCTGGTCATCCACCGTGACTACAATGGGAGTCTCAATATCTTAGCGGAGGCGTTTCAAGCCTGTGGACGAGCAGGCCGAGTCATTCCAGAAGCCCTCGGCTTGTAGCCGTAGGGAGTCGTCACAGTATAAGGATGTTCATTTGTCAGAAAGGGGTCAACGCATGACTGAACAACAGCTATCTGTGGATGGGGTAGAGGTACGAGCGGCGGTAACACCGGAGTTCGCCGAGATTCTGACGCCTGAGGCTTTACAATTTATCGCGCAACTGACGCGTTCGGTTCGTGGGCGCCGCCGTGAATTGTTGGAGCGCCGCGCCCAGCGGCAGAAGGATATCGATGCGGGGCAACTACCGCATTTCCTGCCCGAGACCGAGCATATCCGTAATGGCGATTGGACGATCGCTCCCCTGCCCGCCGATCTACAGGACCGCCGCGTCGAGATCACGGGTCCCGTTGAGCGTAAGATGGTGATCAACGCGCTTAATTCGGGGGCGAAGGTCTTCATGGCCGACTTCGAGGATGCGCACTCTCCGACCTGGGAGGCTACCATTCAGGGCCAGATCAATGTGCGTGATGCCGTTCGCCGCACGATCACCTTTAGCAGTCCCGAGGGGAAACAGTATAAGTTGAACGAGCAGACCGCCGTCTTGCTGGTGCGTCCTCGTGGCTGGCACCTGGATGAGAAGCATGTCTATGTCGATGGTCAGCCGGTCCCCGGCGGCATCTTCGACTTTGGCCTGTATTTTTTCCATAATGTGCGCCAGCTGCTGGAGAATGGTACCGGCCCCTACTTTTATTTGCCCAAGCTGGAGAGCCATCTGGAGGCGCGCCTGTGGAACGATGTCTTTGTGGAGGCTCAACAGGCACTGAGTATCCCTGAGGGTACCATCAAGGCCACGGTACTCATCGAGACCATTCTGGCTACGTTTGAGATGGATGAGATTCTCTATGAGCTGCGCAACCACTCGGCTGGCCTCAACTGTGGACGCTGGGACTACATCTTCAGCGTGATTAAGAAGCTGCACAATCATCCCGAGTTCTTGCTGCCCGATCGCGCCCAGGTGACGATGACGACCCATTTTATGCGCTCGTATTCCCTGCTAACGATCGCCACCTGTCATAAGCGCAACGCGCCCGCCATCGGCGGCATGGCGGCCCAGATTCCGATCAAGAATGATCCCGCCGCCAATGAAGAGGCCCTCGCGCGTGTGCGCGCCGACAAGAATCGCGAGGCCAACGATGGTCACGATGGCACGTGGGTGGCCCACCCCGGCCTGGTTCCGATCGCCCTGGAAGAGTTTAATGCCGTCATGAAGACCCCCAACCAGATCGAGCGCAAGCGCAAGGATGTCAGGGTGACCGAGGCCGATCTGTTGCAGATGCCCGAGGGAACGATCACGGAGGCTGGTCTGCGCAACAACATCAGCGTCAGCCTGCAGTACCTGGAATCCTGGCTGCGCGGCAATGGCTGCGTCCCCATCAATAACCTGATGGAAGATGCCGCTACCGTCGAGATCTCGCGCGCCCAGATCTGGCAGTGGGTTCGCCATCCCAAAGGCATCCTGCAGGATGGCCGCAAGGTCACCCTGGATCTGTTCCGCCAGGTCATGGCCGAAGAATTGGACCGGCTGGAGGAGAAGTTGGGCGAGCCCGTCTACGCCAACCGCAAATTCTCGGATGCCGCTCGCATCCTTGACGAGCTCATCAGCAGCGACACCTTCATCGAATTCCTCACCCTCCCCGCCTACAAATATCTCCCATAAGAAGGGTGAACTTACAGTTTTATATGTTTGTGGCCGGGTCGCACAGCGACCCGGCCACAAACATATAAAACAGGGCGCGGCCGCGCCAGCGGCCGAGCCCTGTTCTATAACTCCATGCTCTTGGAGTCAACGATCCTTGAGACACGCTCAATGAACTGCGTCAGCGCAACCGCTTTGAGATCAACATTCGTGCGCAGGCGCACGGAGACCGCCCCGGCTTCCGCCTCTTTATCTCCCACCACCAGCATGTAGGGGATCTTCTGCAACTGGGCGTCACGGATCTTGGCGTTCATGCGTTCCCCTCGGCCGTCGACTTCGGCTCTGATGCCAGCGGCCTTTAGTTGCGCAAGCACTTTATATGCGTAGTCGTGGTGACGATCGGCGATCGGGATCACCATGGCCTGTAGCGGTGAGAGCCAGACCGGGAAGGCGCCGGCGTAGTGCTCGATTAGCATGGCCATAAAGCGTTCCGTTGAGCCGGTGACGGCGCGGTGGATCATTACTGGACGATGCGACTGCCCATCTTCACCGATATACTCCAGCTCAAAGTTCATCGGCTGCACGAAGTCGAGCTGTACCGTGGAACACTGCCACTCACGGCCCAAAGCATCACGCACCATAAAGTCCACCTTGGGACCATAGAAGGCCGCTTCGCCGATCCCCTCCTCATACTGGATGCCCCGGCTATCCACGGCCTCTCGTAGCGCGGCTTCGGCCGTATTCCAGACCTCGTCGCTGCCCTCATACTCCTCCATCTTATGTGGATCGCGTAGCGACAGGCGTACCCAGTAGTCCTGCAGCCCATAGGTCTCGAAGACCTCCAGCGTCAGGTTGACGGCCTTATTGAACTCCTCTTGAATCTGGTCGGGACGCATAAAGACGTGGGCGTCGTCCTGCGTCACGCTGCGCACGCGAGCCAGGCCCGTCAGCGCGCCGGTCTTCTCATAGCGGTAGAGCGTGTCGGACTCCGCGTAGCGGATGGGCAGCTCGCGATAGCTGTGCATCTGGGACTTAAACATCAGGATGTGATGCGGGCAGTTCATCGGCTTCAGCATGTAGGCATCGTCATCCGCTAGCTCCTGGTCGCCTTTCATGACCGGAAACATGTGGTCGCGATAGCTATACCAGTGCCTGGACGTCTTGTAGAGGCGCACCTTGCCAATATTCGATGTCCAGACGTGCTGATAGCCATAGCGCTCCTGCGTTTCGCGCACATAGGACTCCATCAGGTGGCGTAGCGTCTCGCCGCGTGGATAGAACATAGGCACGCCAGCGCAGACCTCGTCGCTGAAGGTGAACAGCTTGAGCTCGCGTCCCAACTTGCGGTGATCGCGCTTCTGCGCCTCCTCTAACCGCCAGAGATACTGATCTAACTCCTCCTGATTAAACCAGGCCGTGCCATAGATGCGCTGCAGCATGGGACGATACTCGTCCCCCAGCCAGTAGGCGCCCGCCACGCGCATCAGCTTGATCGGCCCGATCTGGCTCGTGTTCTCCACGTGTGGACCATGGCATAGATCCAGGAAGTTGCCCTGTTGATAGATGCCAACCTCCTCCTCGGGCAGGTTCTCAATGATCTCGACCTTATATTCCTGTCCCTTCTGGTGGAAGTATTCCAGCGCCCTGTCGCGCGGCCACTGCTCATGCAGAAAAGGATGTCCGGCGGCGATAATGCGGCGCATACGCTGTTCAATCTCCGGCAGGTCTTCAGGTGTCAGGGGACGTGGCAGGGCGAAATCATAATAGAAACCATCCTCAATGGCAGGCCCGATCGCGAACTTCGCGTCCGGGAAGATCTCCTGGACCGCCTCCGCCATGACGTGCGCAGCCGAGTGGCGCATACGTTGAAGCGGCGTATACTGTACCGACTCCTGAAGCTCAACTTCAACCGACATAATCAAAGCCTCCTTAGCTGACAACAACAAAAAAACCTCTTCATCCCACACTGGGACGAAAAGGTCTGGCGCTTTTCGTGGTTCCACCCTGTTTCCGCGTTTTCTTGCTCTGATCACCTTACACGCCATAGGCAACGGCGAACTTAACCGCAAGCCTTCTATATGATGTTTGCGCAGGCAAGAGAAACGTGCTCATGCACCCGTTAACGCGGGTGAAACGTGTACTTTACTGCCTCAGTACAGGCTGGCGAGGGGTATCATCTTTCTTACCGGTATCGGGAGCACTCTCAGCCGCCGATGCATCCTCTCTGTACACCTCTGGGAAAGGACATGTCTCGCGTTACCACGCTCCCATACAAAATTGGGAGCCTCTGCCCTGATTATTTTTATTAACAATAACTATAACATAGCCTGTAATCCCCTGTAAATGTACATATTCAACACACATGGAATATCCACGAGTGGCTACACTATCTGTGCTGGATCTTTACCATTGAGTATCCCTTTGGCTGACAAAAGGGGAGTATATATACTATATGTTTCGGCTTCTGTGAACTTAGCGCTCTTCCATGGACCGGGTGCGCATCTGGCGTGCAGCCATCAAAACAGGCGTCAATGGCTCCTCTTCTACTCCTTGTCTGTGCGCGTGTATCTGACGTGCAGCCATCAAAGCAGGCATCAATGGCTCCTCTTCTACTCCTTGTCTGTGCGGGTGTATCTGGCGTGCAGCCATCAACGCAGGCGTCAATGGCTCCTCTTCTACTCCTTGTCTGTGCGGGTGTATCTGGCGTGCAGCCATCAACGCAGGCGTCAATGGCTTCTCTTCTACTCCTCGTATGTGTGTGCATCGGGTGCGCCTCCGCGCACCCGATGCACACACATACAAAACCAGGGCGTCCGCGCAGCGGACGCGCGTGTGTGGGCGCTCAGTGTCCTGCTACAACGAGAATAAGACCTACTCCTGGAAAGAGAGGGCAAAAAGTGGAAAAAGGCCTCGCAGAGGGCGCACTAGACGTTCGGGTGATGCTATTCCGCAGCAAAGAGTTGTCGTGCTATAATACAAGGGTTATCACGATATGTCAGTGCCTTGTTTAAGTGATGACTTTCGCATAGTCATACGCCAGGAGCACATAAGCTTTGATGAGCTCTCACTTCACACAACAATCACCAATCTCCCAGTATCGAGTGGCTGCCATTCAGTATGAGCCAACGTTCGGAGAGAAAGAAAAGAACATTCTGGACCTTCTCCGTTTGGTAGAAGATGCGGCTACGCACGATGCGCGTCTCATCGTGTTGCCAGAGATGGCGACCACCGGATATTGCTGGATTTCTGGTGAGGAGATCGGTCCCTATACGGAGCCGATTCCCGGTCCAACTACCGAGCGTTTTCAGGCGCTCGCCGGTAAGTACGCTTGCTATATTGCTTTGGGTCTGCCCGAGGTAGATGTGGCGACCCAGGTTTATTACAATAGTATGGTTTTGCTGGGGCCCGATGGGGTGGTGGGTGTATATCGCAAGGTGCATCTCGATATTGGAGATCCGCGCTGGGCACGCGATGGTGACCTGGGCATCCCGGTTTGGGATACCCCTATCGGGCGTTTGAGCGCGCTTATCAGCGGCGATGCTCGATATTTCGAGTCGGCCCGTATCGCGGCCCTGCACGGGGCCGATGTGCTGCTCTTTCCTACCAACTGGGTTGATGAGTCCTGCCCGAGCAGCTGGTGGATGGCTCGCGCCTTTGAGAATCAATTGTATACGATCGTCGCCAATCGTTATGGGCGTGAGCGTGGCGTTCAGTTTCGCGGTGGTAGCTGCGTAATCAATCCGGATGGGACCATCCAGGATTTTCTGGAGGATGGTGAAGGGATCATCTATGGCGAGGTGGATCTGCAGCGGTGCCGCGATAAGCGCTGGCTCCATGAGGATGAGGTGATCGGCTGGCCACTGGATGATCGGCGTCCCGCCAGCTATCGGGAGGTGGTGCATAACAGCTATCTGTGGGAGCCTTTGCGCTACCATAGCTTGTATGAGCTGGGTGAATTGCCAACCGGACAACTGTCTTGTGCGGGCATTGTGCAGATGGATCTGTCTTCTAGCGTGGCTTCTCCTGGAATGCTGGCAGCCGAGCGTATCTCGCTCCTGCATGATTGGCTGAAGATGCAGATGCACGATAACGCGCCGGCCGCCCCGGATGTGATGGTGCTGCCGGAACTGCTCCTGCCGGGACCGGTTCCTCAGCAGATTATCGATAGCCAGGATACCGCCGCTCTGGCCGCGCATTTCCAGCAGGGGGCGATACAGGTCCCGGGTCCCGAAACGGAAGCTCTGGTCGCGCTGGCCAACGATCTGCAGATCAGTATGGTGCTGGGTGTGGCGGAGCAGGCCGGTGAAGATACATACTACAATACCGTGCTACTGATCGATCCTGAAGGGGTGTATGGCATCTATCGTAAGATACACCTGAGCCAGCTTGATCGCCTGTGGGCGTTGCCCGGTGACCTGGGCTTTCCAACCTTTGATACACCCACGGGTCGCATCGGTCTGGCAACGGGCTACGATGTGCTTTTCCCGGAGACGCTGCGTGTGTTGGCCAGCAAGGGGACGGATCTGGTGTGCGCTCCGGCCATGCTGAACTTCCCTGCTCCTATTGGTTTACAACTGTCTCATTCGTCATCTTTTAGAGATGATGATGGTGGTGTGAATGAGCCCTTCCATTTCTTGATCTGGCGCACGCGGGCGGCCGAGCATAATGTTTACCTGGCCCTGGCCAACTGGTTCGGAGAGGCGCATGGCATCCAGGCCAATGGCCTTAGCGGTATCTTCTCTCCGGGCGCGGGTAGCCTCTACACTCTGACAGAGGTGATCGCTGACGAAGATGAAGACGGCCTGATGATGATGACGATTGATACGCGCGAGCAGCGTACAGGTCGTCGTACGACGCGTATGCTGGAGTATAGTCCGGGCGATATGGCTGGCTCGCTCACCGGTGAACTGGCGTATAATATTCTGGATTCTATTCCAGGAAATCTCGTGCGCAGCAAGCCTATGCTGCGCAAACGCCAGGTATTCTGGTATATGGATCTTGTACGCGCGAATATCCGTAAGCCACGTCAGGACTAGCTGACCAGTCGTGGATACTGGTGTTCTTACTTGGATGCTTGAATAACTGACTGCCTGCATACCCGAATGCCTGAATGCTTATAATTAACGCGGAGCATGCATGAAGACGGTGGCTATAGAGGAGAGAAGGCTTAGTACATCGATGCAAAAATTGTCTCGCTACAGCATAATCGCGGCAATTGTTGCATCGATGTTTGTTGTTCTCTCTCTGGCCTGCTTGCTTTTGTTGAATGGACTGGTGGGATTGCGGGCAGTCATCACCTGTGCGCGTGTCACGGTGCCGCTGGCTGCTTTGATCGGCTCTTTCTGGTCCTGGCAGGCATGGTACTGGTCCAGGCGTTCTCGCACACGTATCGTGATGCAAGGACGCCTGTCCTGGCTTTGTATCGCTCTGGGGCTGCTCATCCTCTGTACACGTGGGGTGGCGGAAAATATTGCCTGGTACATCCACGACGATCTATATTTTCTGCCTATCAGGTATATGATCTCTAGCCTTTTCTATCCCTTTCTCTTTACCGCCATTATCGCGTTGCCCGGAATATCCCGTTTGAGCGCCAGCAAGGTGGTGGATGTATTAATTACCACCTTCTGCCTGGCCGGTATCTGCTGGTACCTCATAACCATCTATCCGATGGTCGCACCCCCTGCTGATATGCTGGTGGGAGAGTGGCTGCCGCGCTTACGCCTCTCGATCATTGCGCTGGCGGGGGATGTCTTTCTGCTTCTCCTCTTCTCTTACTTCTGGCAGCAGGGGGTGCGGACCAGTATGCGCCTTCCTCTGCTCTTATTGAATGTTGGCCTGGCGTTAAATACACTGGCTGATGCTGGCGCTGGCTGGTTTGATGCCAATAGTGTGCTGTACTATCAGCACCATGTCCCCTGGATTGATGGTTGCTGGATCGCCAGCCTGCTCGTGCTGGGTTTATCGGCGCTCTACCAGTATCAGGCCCAGGCGCGGCATGCTCTGTCTGATGCGGAATTGAACATCGCGTCGGAGAACATGGCTCCTGATAAGGGAACGAGCGCCCTGGATACCGATCGCATTTGCCGTTATAAACTGCCGATACAGGGGATGTATGTGCCGCTGGCTCTGCTACTTGGTGGTCTATGTGTGTTTGAGGTGATGTATATTCATCGTCCGGCTAATGAAGGAGTGGATGGGCTTTTCACGCTTAGCTCGATTGTCGGCATGTTGATTGTGGTGCGCCACTTTTTCGCGACCCGTGAAAATGCGGCTCTGCTGCGCGAGCGCGATCAGCGTTTTCACGAGGCCGAGCAGGTGCGCAACCTGGTGGCTCAGCTGGCGGATATATTAGAACTGGATACGCTGTGTGAGCATATCATGCACGTGGTGATCGCGCAGTTTGGCTTTACCTCGGTGATGCTGCTGCTCTTAGAGGAGTATAACCAGCCGCTATCCGAGCGTTCGCACCTGCTGGTGCATACCGCGTCGCAACTGGTGCAGCCGTTGAAGTGCCGGGTGACCGGCGATTCCATTCTCTATCAAGTAGTGGCCCAGGGCTATGAACGCGAGCTCCACTGGTCCACTTATTTGAGCGAGCTCCCCGGTGAGGTGCGCCGCTGGCAGGAGCGACAGCATATCCCTTCAATGATGTTTTTTCCCATCATCTACCAGGGACGCATCCTTGGTAGCCTGGGGGTGGCGCGCCACGTGCTGTCGCGCACCGATCTGTCAACGGCATCGATGGTGCGCAGCTATGTGGATCAGATCGCGACAGTGATCGAGCATAGCTATCTGTACCAGCAAGCGCGTGAGCGTGAGAAGTTCGCTCGGGCCATGGTCAACATCTCTACGCGCCTGAACGCGGCCGTCATTGAGCCGGTGGAGTTGAGCCAGTTGATCTGTGTCGAGGGGGCGCGTGCGCTGCATGCTGACTACGTGATCTTCTATATCAGGCGCGCTGAGGGCGTACTAGAGCCGCTGGCTATCTCTATCGATGGACAGCAAAGTAGCCAGCAGTTAAGCGAGTGGCCCTCCCTGCGCATCTCGGAATACGAGCAGGAGACGGCTCAGCCGCTTCACCCCTTCTTGCTGGAGGTCAGCCCGTATCGCAAGATGCAACTTTTGACTGAGAGCAGCCAGCATGCCATCGTTTCGCGTGACCATCATCCGGGCTCACGCCAGTTTGTGCTCAAAGCGAAATTGATTCGCCACCGTATCTATACAGCGATCCTGGCTCCCCTGGTGACCGGTGGTCATCTGCATGGTCTGTTGATTTTTGCCAGCTCGGTACCCCTGGGCAGCAATACCGACCTCTCCTTTGATGAGTCAGACATTCCCCATGCCCAAGATTTTGTGGAGCAGGCCAGTGTGGCCTTTACCAATGCCCAGCTCTATCAGCGCTTGAGCACGGCCAATGAGCAGCTGAAGGAGCTGGATGAGATGAAAGATCAGTTTATGGTGACGGCCTCCCATGAGTTGCGGACACCGCTGACGGCTGTGCAGGGCTATATTGAGCTGATTGCCCAGTATGATGAGACGCTTCCAGCCGAGCAGCGGCGCGAGTTCCTGCATAAAGCGCAGTTGGGATGTGAAGAGCTGGAGGTGCTGCTGCGCAATGTGATGGATGCTAGCCGCATCGAGGCTGAGACGGCCATCAAGCCAGCCTTGATCAGTCGCGTTTCGGTGCAAGAGATTCTTGAGAAGGTGCTGGTCCTGATCGAGCCGCAGGTGACGCAGGATCAGCGCCAGGTGAGCTGCAATATTCCTGCGCAGCTCTACGTCTATGCCGATCCTTTGCGCCTGCACCAGGTATTGATGAATATCAGTACCAATGCCCTGAAGTATTCTGCTCCTGGCACCCCATTGCTGTTCTCGGCGGGGCGCTCGCCGGAACAGGACAAGATGGTCGTGATCAGCGTTACGGATAAGGGCAAAGGGATCGCTCCGCAGGATCAGACGCGTATCTTTCAACGCTTCTATCGCCTGGAAAGCGACATGAATAGCCCCATTCGAGGATCGGGGTTGGGACTCTATATCTCCCGGCGTTTAATAGAAGCCATGGGAGGGAAGATTTGGATTGAGAGTAGAGGCGTGCCGGGAGGGGGATCTACATTCCATATACTGTTGCCCATGGCCTGATAGAAGTTCGTGACTACTTTACTACTTTTTGTTGCTGCTGGCCGCTGCTTCGGCCTGTTTCTTTACCAGTAAGGGTGCGTGCTGTTCGCAGAAGCGGAAGCTGCGTCCGCCAGCCAATAACTGGGCGTAGGCGGCTGGCTCGCCGCAGGTGTCGCAGCGCCCTACATGTGTTTTAACTGCCTTCATATCGAAATGAAAACCTCCTCGTGCGGTTGGATTATGTATAACCACCGATATCAGAATATATTCAAGCTAGAAGCATAGATCACTTTTATGATACCACAAAATGAGGGGAAGTAGGTCTTACTCTTGTCACCCTGGGGGCACGTGAGCGCCCCCGCACGCGCGTCCGCTACGCGGCCGCACCGGTTTTTAAGTTGGTACATGTGGCGCGCATCCGCGCGCCACATGTACCAACTTAAAACGGACTCTGAGTCCCACAGGGCTCACACATCGATTTAGTATGTGTTGGTGCATCGGGTGAGTGGATGTGCATGTCATGTACCAACTTAAAACGGACTCTGAACCCCGCGGGACTCACACATCGATTTAGCTCGACTTTGTACATTTCCAACTAAAAACAGGCGGCAAACAGTAGCCGATCAAGCACGGATGACCCGAGCAGTCTGACAGCAGGGTCACGGGCAGCTGTCAGATTGATTTGCTGCTTCCAGATCTGCACACGAATGGTGGCCAACACATCATGGAAGGTCGCTTCTGATTTGTGGTACCAGGCCGTATACTCTGGTGTGATCGGCTCACGCTTCTGCAGATGCGTTCCCATCAGGGTGAGCAAACTGTAGGTGCCTAAGAGCAGCGGCGTGCTGCGCTCAATCGCGGTATCAGACCACTGTCGTTGGGTTTGAAACCCCAAATGGGCACGTGTTTGCTCAAAGGTGGTTTCAATGCTCCAGCGGAGCATGAACGTGAGGATGATCGTGAGCGGGCTGACGTGTTGATCTGTACACAACAACGCTTTGGGTTCCTGCTTGCCCTCTGGATCTCGGATGAGGACCCAGCGAATGGGCAAGGGGGGCTGTTTGGCCCGATGCCACCATGCCGTTCCACTGCACCACTGCATGCGGCGCCCTCCTTGCCCATACCAGGGGATCACCTGCTCTTCCCATTGCGTACAGGGATCGTGCAGCACCTCGCTGAGCTTGGCTTGCCGTTTGCCCACTTTGCGTGGTTTGCCCCCTTTGGGCAACTGCTCAGGTGGGGGGAGGGGATCATGAAACGCGCTATCGAACTGGCAGGGAGTGATCAAGCGGACCGACCGTTTGGCACAGTGCAGTCCAAACGCCAGGCAGTTGTAGGCTCCATCACCCACCACCCAGATCTCGCGATCGGGAAGCCAGCGATGCAACAGACTGATCATCTGCCCCGCCCACATGGCAATCGTTTTGTGCCGCTTGCCAGTGTGCTCGCTGACGGCTGGAGTGGTGCTCAGGACTGCGAGAAAGGGCAAGGTCCAGGGGTGCTGACTCCAGGCGGGCGTGCAAACGACTCCCATCACGATCCAGCGCAACCCACTGCTACTCACCGTTTTCTTGCGACTGGAGCGGACGCTATCACGATAATGACCCCGTTTGCTGATCATGGGACCCCAGCGTCGCTCCAGCGTTTCATCAATCACGATGTGAATGGGGGCTCCCTTGGGCAGCAAGGTCTCGACGATGAGTAGCAACAAACACCGACTGGCCGCCAGAGGAGACCACCGCGCGCGATTGAGCACGTGATGATAGCTACTCCAGTGCTCGTTCCCCTGCTCCCCGCTGAAACGCAACGCGCTACAGACGGTGCGAGGACCATGAGCGAGCAGGGTTCCTGTCAATAACGTCATTAACTTTCTCCAAGTCGGAGCGGTAAACAATGGCCGAAAGGGGGCCACAACGGCTATAATGGTTTCTGGTACGGGCATGACAGCCTCCGTGGTAAGAGAACTTTTTGCTAGATCGTTCTATCTTACCTTCACGGGGGCCTCATGCCTGCCTTTTTAGCAAAAATGTACAAAGTCGAGTTTAGTATGTGTCAGTGCATCGGGTGAGTGGGATGTGCACGTCATGTGCCAACTTAAAACGGACTCTGAGCCCCGCGGGACTCACACATCGATTTAGTATGTGTTGGTGCATCGGGTGCGCATAAGCGCACCCGATGCACCAACACATACTAAATCCAAGGCGGCCGCGTAGCGGACGCGCGTGTGGGGGTGCTCACGCGCCCCCAGGGTGACAGGAGTAAGGCAACATGCCACATGTTGTCTTATGTAAGACTTTGACGATTTTCTTCTCTATTAATAGCTCTTAATGGAGATATGACGGAATCAGGTGAGCCTGTGAAGGGGGTTCAGGCGCGTAACGCGCTGTTAAGCCTCATCAAAGAGCGTGTAAAGCGACTGCAGGTATACTGTCTTCAGTGGTGAGCAATGAGCAATGGGGTGCCAATCAGTTCTGTTGAGCGAGCCTCCGGATATGGAGATGACGCGGGATGCCGGAATGGTGTGTTGAGCCAGGCTCCATGCGTTCCGTTCCTTCCTTGCTGCGTCCCGTTGACGTTGCAGGCTTGTTCCAGACAAATCGTTGGTTGTTGCTCCCACAAAAGATAACCCTCAAGTGGGAACGTTGTTCTGGCGGCGTGACTGCTTGAATTCCTTGTCTCCCCCCACCAAACGGAGAAGAGATGGGTACGAGTATTGGCGTGCTCATCTCTTCTCCGTTTTTTGGATACCCTCTTTATGATCCCTGTGGCGTCTTCTTGCGGAAACACTTTAAATGGTTAGAAGAACTGTGGAGGGATCATCTTTCGTTATGATCGATATCGGCTCTTTTTTCGCGCGAGATGAGCGCGTACAGATCTATCGTCCGGGCGATTGCGCGGAGCAGGGAAGATATGTGCTGTACTGGATGCAGCATTCGCAGCGCGGACATGACAATCCGGCGCTGAACGCGGCGATCGCGCTGGGAAATCAGCTCAAGCTACCTGTGGTGGTCCTGTTTGTGCTGACGGAGTATCCGGCGGCCAATCTACGTCACTATACCTTTATGCTGGAGGGTCTGGCGGTTACCGCGAGAGACCTGCGTGGACGTGGTACGCCGTTGATCATTCGGCATGGCGATCCAGCGCGTGAGGTGACGCGCCTGGCGCGCGAGCTGTCTGTGGCGGCGGTTATCTGCGATCAATGTGAGCTGCGTACCCCACGGGGCTGGCGTAAAGAGGTGCAGGAACGGCTGCAGGTGCCGTTCGCCTGCGTGGATGGCGATGTGGTAGTGCCCTCAAAGTTTTTCCCCAAAGCCGAGTACGCTGCCCGTACGCTACGTCCCAAGATCGAGCGCCTGCTGCCAACCTATCTGCAGCCGGTGGTGGATGCCTCACCGACGCACAAACTGTCCAAACCTCCCTGCGATTCGGGGCGGACGGATAATCCCCTGGCGTATCTGGAGCAGTTGAAGATTGATCGCAGTGTCGAGCCTTCCACATTGATGCACGGGGGACAGAGCGAGGGCCGTAAGGCGGTACAGCGTCTGCTCCACGAGCGTCTGTACTACTACTCGGAGCGCCGCAACGATCCTTTACAGGCCGGCACCAGCGAGATCTCGCCGTACCTGCACTTTGGTCAGCTCTCTGTGCAGCAGTTGGCCTGGGATGTGGAGCAGTATGAGCCGCCAGAGACGGGGAGCGCGAAGGTCGATATTACCGGTGGACGCGCGGCCTACCTGGAGGAACTGATCGTACGCCGCGAACTGGCTATCAATTTCGCCTGGCATAATCTTCACTATGATACGCTGGCGGGCTGTCCCGACTGGGGTATCAAGACGTTGCGCAAGCATCAGCAGGATCCACGCGAGTGGCTCTATACGCGCGATGAGCTTGAGCATGCCCGTACCCATGATGAGCTGTGGAACGCGAGCCAGCTGGAGATGGCGCGTACCGGTCGCATGCACGGCTACATGCGCATGTACTGGGGCAAGAAGATTCTTGAGTGGAGCGAGACGCCGGAGGAGGCCTTTGCCTGCGCGGTCTATCTCAATGATAAGTATGAGCTGGACGGCCGCGATGCCAACGGCTACGTCGGCATCAGCTGGGCCATTGGCGGCCTGCACGATCGGCCCTGGAAGGAGCGCCCGATCTTTGGCCTCGTGCGCTATATGTCCGCTGAGGGCCTGAAGCGTAAATTCGATACCGCCGGCTATATCGCCAAATACGGCAAACATCCCGCATAGGTCCGGACCTATGCGGGATGGGGTTATGTTTGGGCTTCGACGTGGGCGTCGACGGGGACTTCGACGCGGGCGGATGGTTCGCGGATGTCGATTTCGAGCTTGCCGTCGATGGCGCTGACGTGTACTTCTCCGTTCTGGGGAATGTTGGCCAGCAGGATACGCAGGCTCAGGGGAACCGTCAGGAGCCGCTCGATGACGCGGCGCAGGGGGCGCGCCCCCTGGGTCTGGCTGAAGCCTTCTTTGCAGAGCAGGTCGATGGCGCTGTCGTCGGCGTGCAGGATCAGCCCTTGCTCCAGCAGCCGGGCCGCCAGTTCGTTGATCTGCAGGCGCGTAATCGAGTGCGTCTGCTCCTGGTTGAGCGGATGGAAGATGACGACGTCATCGATGCGGTTGAGAAATTCCGGTCGGAAGGTCTCGCGCAGACGATCCATCAGCCGATCGCGCTGCATCTCTTCGGCGGTCCCCTTGATGCTGGCACGGAATCCGCTGGGCATTGAGCGTCCCAGCATGTCTGTTCCGACATTCGAGGTCATGATCCAGATGGCGTGCTGTGCGTCTACGGTATGCCCCTGGGCGTCCGTCAGGCGACCAGCATCAAAGACCTGCAGGAACAGGTCGAAGACCTCGGGATGAGCCTTTTCCAGCTCATCGAGCAGGACCACGCAGTGTGGTCGTCGTCGTAGCTTGCCCGTCAATTGACCTTCCTGGTCGTAGCCTACATAGCCAGGAGGGGCACCGATCATGCGCGAGACGGAATGCTTCTCCATGTACTCCGACATATCAACGCGGATCAGGTGCTCATCGGACCCGAAGACCTCGGCGGCCAGCGCGCGCGCCAGCTCTGTTTTGCCAACGCCGGTTGGCCCCAGGAACATGAATACACCGGCGGGACGGTTGCGCGGCTTGAGGCCCGCCCGTGATACCTGGATCGCCTGGGCCACGCGCTTGACCGCTTCATCCTGGCCGATCACGCGCGATTTGAGGCGCGATTCCAGACTGAGCAGGCGGTCGCGCTCTTCGCGGCCGGGGGCCCGCACCGGGATGCCGGTACGCGATGAGATGATCTCCGCGATCATGGCGGCGGTAATTACTGGCTGCGCGCCGATCTCATCCAGATCATCCTGTTGCTGTGATTCATCTTCAATGGAGAAGACGCGTGCCTGTGAACAGGCCTCGTCGAGCACGCTACAGGCTTTGTCAGGCAGGCGCAGATTGGGTAGGTATTGCACCGAGAGATGGACCGCGGCCTGCAGGGCCTCGTCGGTGATCGAGGCATGGTGATGCTCCTCGTAGAGGTCGCGCATCCCCTGCAGGATGACCAGCGCGTCCTCCGGAGATGGTTCCTCGATCAGGATCGGGCGCAGGCGGCGCTCCATGGCGGCGTCCTTCTCGATCAGGCGATATTCCTGTGGGGTGGTGGCGCCGATGCAACGCAGGCGGCCGCCCGCCAGGGCTGGTTTGAGGATGCCTGCGGCATCGATGCTGCCGTCGGCCGCGCGTCCGGTCCCGATCAACAGGTGCATCTCGTCGATGAAGAGGATAATATTGCCGCCGGTCTCGGCCTCCTCCAATACCTTCAGCAGGCGCTCTTCAAATTCGCCACGATACTTGGTGCCCGCGACCAGGGAACTGGCGGAGAGCTCGATCAGGCGCTTGCCGCGCAGTTCCGGTGGCACCTTGCCATCGACGATGCGCTGAGCCAGTCCTGCGACAATCGTGGTTTTACCCACGCCTGAGTCGCCGATCAGAATGGGGTTGTTGCGGTCCTTGAGCATCAGGGTCTGCATCAGCTGACGTAGCTCTTTTTCGCGACCGATCAGGGGAGGCAGCTGCTTGTTGCTGGCCTGCTTCGTCAGGTCGCGGCCCAGTTTTTCCAGGGCCGAGTTGCTGCCTTTGGCGATGGCCTCGGGATTGATCGCGCCCTGTAGCTCATCGGCGGCGCGCTCCTGATTCGAGGTAGCCGATGGGACCAGTTCGAGCAGCGCGTGGGCATTGCTGGTCAGGATCATCTCGATGAGCTGGGTGGGATTGATGCCCAGTTTGGTGAGCAGCTCGTGTGTCACCCCATCACCTTCGCTTAAGACCGCCTGGGCGATGGCCCGCTCATCTACCGAGGATGAGCCCGCGTTGATGGCGTTACTCTCGGCCGTCTGTAAAATTTCTTTGCAGCGCCGGGTCGGAAGGATAGGTGTATCGCTGGTGGCTTTACCCGAGCCCAGGGCCAGGCGAATGACGTCGCGTACCTGTTTGGGTGAGAAGCCCAGGCTGCGCAGGGCATCCTGCGTACAGCCTCCATCCAGTTTGGTGAGGGCGATAAAGAGGTGCGGCGTCCCCAGATAGTCCTTATGCATGCGGCGTGCCTCGTTCAGCGCGAACTCGAGCACTGCCTTCATGAAGCGGCGGTCGGGTGAGTTGCCCGAGGAGAGCAGGGGCGACATCAACTGGCTATCGTCGAACGGATCAATATGCTGCTCAAACTGCCGCTCCTTATTCGAGAGCGTGCTTACTACCAGGCGTTGGGTTGGATCGCCATACAGCACAAATGAGAGCCAGGAGGTATCGTCGCTATAGTGCTGAGCCATAGCGATGCGCGCCCGGCGCATGGCCTCACCCAGGGTGACACCATCGGCGATATCCTGGTAGAAGAGCATCATGAACTCGCGGGCCTTACTGGCCGGTATCGGCCAGCGTTGTACCACTACGGAGCCCGCGCCAGCCGCCAGAATGGAGCCGGCCAGCCGTTCCATCTGCTCATCGCGATCCAGTATATTGTGTTGCGCGCCCGTGGCATTGCGGTTGGCGCGCTCTTCTTCGTGATAGCTGAGAAATACCAGTGGATGCTTTGGCAGTCCCTGCAGGAGTTGCTCCAGGGCGCCTTTATCCAGTTGAGCGTTACCAGCCAGCGCCAGGGCCGGCTCATTATCCGCCGTATTCACCGGGAGCGGGCCAGCGTAATGCAGCACATGGGGCGCTTCCGAGCTGATGCGTACCCGCATCTCCAACTGGTTGGCCTGCTGGCGATAGAGGATGATACGTGTCACCGACTCAGGTAAACTGGTGCAGAGCGAGGCGACCTCCTCTTCGGCGGTCGGTCGCTCGCTGGTAGGATTGACCAGGAAGAGCACCGACAGCCCCTGGGTGTCGCGTTTATTGGCCTTACTACGGGTTACGCGATCGAGACTGGCGCCGCGCTGGGTCTGCTCACGATCCTGGAGCAGTAACCGTCCAACGCTGAGCGCCTGGCAGATATAGCGCCTGGATTTGGTACTGTTATCATAGAGTAGCTCCCAGGGAATATCAGGCGTATTGGTGCTGATAAGCAACGTGGAATCAAGTCGACGTAACGTTTCCTGGAGCGGAGCCGGGAGTAAGGAGTCGAAAAGAAAGCGGCCTAACGTAAGTAAGGCCTCATTGGTGGGCCCAAACTTCTGAGTCTGAGATTGGCGGCGTACCTCGCTATGTTGACCGGTCTGGTTGATTGTTTGTAACGCGCGTCGAAGGCGTTCACGTAGCTCAGGCGTAATGTCCGTGCTATATTCCTGGCCAATGGGGCCATCGGGAAGATCAAGACGAAACCGGTAACTTGCTTCTGTACGTATGATGCTTAATAGGGCTGGTTGTTCCATGAATACTTCTCTTCCACAATCTTCCCGTCAATCGTAATATCTACGACTGCTACAAAAACACACACGAGTTCTCGGCAAAAGCAGTATACGTGTCTCAACCTCTATGTGTCAATAGTTCGGATTAGTCAGAGATTGTTTTTGCTAGCATCGATATTAGACAGGGCGAGGAAAAAATCTACCCTAATTATATCACGTCTGTGCGCTTATGGTGATAACTAATACCGCTATCGATGCGCAGGATCGCCAGATTGTGTTTTGTTTGCGGTGATGTAATCTATACCCTGGTTGCCATATTGCAACTTCCATGGGTCGCCGGGGATGACGTGAAGCGTCGATCATCGTCCATGATACCCTGGAAGTGCAGGCTACCGCTACGCAGCCGCTGACACGCCTCGCTGGTGGAGTGAATAGTCAGGTCTATTTCTGGCTGGGTGCTGGCCTGGCGCTGTATGAGCAGGCTATAGGGATAGTTTCCTGTGGGGGGAACATACCAGGAAAGGGTGACCGTCATGCTACAATTTTTGGGGACGATGACCCAGCCAGCGAACATGGCGCGTCCTGGCTCGTCGCTTTGTGTGTTGGTAGGGGGACCGATGCGATCCATGGGATGCGGCTCGCCATAGTATGGATCTCCTAAGATCCAGGTTGCGTAGCCGGACTGCGCCATGTCGGGTGGACACATGAGGGCGCCATTCCCGTAGATATTGGTATGCGGGCAGCGTGGATAGCCCATGCCGCCGCACAGGGGATGGGCGTAACCAGCATCAAAGCCGTTGCCCCAGAGCAGAGTACTGGCGGGCGGCACATAAATACGTACATAATCTCGATAGGTGTCAAAGCCATAGACGGGTCCGGTCTGCGTATAGATCAGGCGTAACTTCAGGAGATGGGTGGCGCCCCCTCGGTTGTCGAGCGTGACCGTATCCTGGATATGCGTATGGACATACTGTGAGGCTTTATTTGTACTGAGGTTAGCCTGCACCACAAAGAGTCCATCGTGTCCAGTTGAGCGATCCATCTCGCCACCCGCCCCATAGCTGGCCAGCAGCCGCTGCAGCTGGGGATTATTGACATAGATCTGGAGGTTCCTGGTCTGCAGATCGTGTAGTAGTCCTCCCGCCAGGTGGAGAAGCTCAGCGGGCGAAGCGTGGCGCACCCGGTCCAGCAGGGCATTCGAGAGGCGGCGGGTGAACAGCTTACGCGCCTGGTTGCTGGCGATTAAAGGATCGGCCGGGGTCTGCCGCACTTTTTCGATGATGATCTCTTTCAAGATGCCCCGGTTATCTAGCTGATAGTAATGCAGCCGTTCCTCCATGTTCTGGGCGGTGATCGTCTCGTGGTAGAGCGGGATCGTCACGGGCCCAAGGATTTCGAGGGCATGGGTGATCAGCAGAGGCGAGCAGAGGATGACGCCGTCGAGGCTTTTGCCAAATTCGTGCTGATAGACCTTGATGGCCAGCCGTGCCGAGGTGGGGAAATCGGCTGACAGGTTGGCGTCTCTCAGTCCCCAGTTGGCGATGGGCCACCAGCTGAATGGCTCTGGTGGCCGCATTCCCAGTACCCGGCTGGTGGGATTGTGCTCTTCAATTGGTCCGATATCTTTCAGGGTGAACGGGGCGACGCGGCCATGGTCGATCGCGAGCTCGCCAAACTGACCCGTGAAGCCGCCGGTGGGCCGCAGCTCGGCCCGGTCCATGGTCTGAACCAGCAGGGTGCGCGGTTCATTGGCGCCCAGTAGCCAGCTCACGGCGTTGAACAAGGTATCTTTTTCCAGCAGCTCGCTGTTGATCTGCCTCATGGCCTGCAGCAGCGAGGAGAGCTGTCGCCGTTGACCATCATTAAGGGGGAGCGATGTCGGTATAACCCGCGTGGCCTCGGATCGCATCCGCGCGATGCGTGGCAGCGCGTAATCTACGTCCTGGCGCACTATCGCCAGAGTGTGCTGTGTCACAAGCAGTTGCTGTTGATTGGGAAACAGCTCATGGAGCGTACCGAGTACCTGCTGCCCGATGGCCGTGGCATCGGACCCCATGCGGCTGAGGGCGCGCAGCGACTGCAGTTGTTGGGGAAATAGTCCCGCTCCCAGGCTCATGAGCGGGTCGCTGTCCAGCTTGCGCTGCAGGCGGTAGAAATCTTTATGGGCGCCCGCCATCTCCTGTTGTGCGGCCCGCAACCTGCTGTCATCCAGCGTATGTCCCTGGGGACCGCTAAAGAGCGTCTGGATGGTGTAGAGGTGCTGCATGCCGCTGCGCGCCTGGCCATAAATGACCAGGGTGTCCAATCCGCTCAGTAGCGTCAGGCTCAGTGGAAAGAGCAACAGCACGACCAGCGTAATGCGCACCGGTCGTGAGAGCTGGCGGAAGTGCGACCTGGCCTGCCGTGCCGCCTGCTGTATCCGCGTGTTGTTCCGCTCTTTAAGCATCTATGTACCCCTGAAGGACATCATGTGTGGCCGGGATAAGTGTTGAAGCTGATCTATGGTGAATTGATACTATACACCACAACGTTCTCGGGAGGTATTTTGACGAGGATACATGTGCCCCTTCCCGTACGGTACCTCTTTGATGGGAGGTGTTGTACGGGAAGGGGTAATCGGACGCGAGGTCCGAACCTATGGGGTGGGGGCATCGGGCGTGAGGTTCGGGTTTACGGGGTGCGTTGGATGGTGATGCGACCGCTGCCGGTTTTGGCGATGAGGCGGGCGCGTGGACCGCTGCCGATTTCGCTGCCGCCGAATTCGTTGTGGACCCCGCCGGAGCCGGTGGAAGCGCTGAGGCTGAAGGACGAGTCCGATGGGAGCATGAGGCTGATGGAGCCGCTGCCGGTTTTAAATGATAAGCTGCCCAGCGGATCAAGCGAGCCGACGAAGCTGATGGAGCCGCTACCGGTTTTAAATGATGAGCCGCCGTTGAGGTTGCTCGGCCCGATCTCGATGCGGCCGCTGCCTGTGGTCATCTCTACCTGTCCATTCAGGTCCGTTCCCTCGATGGAGCCGCTACCGGTTTTGAGCGCGAGGCTGCCCTGAAGGTGATTGGTCGTAATGGTGCCACTTCCGGTGCGCAGTTCAATTCGGCCCCGCAGATCGTCGGCGTTGATTGTGCCGCTGCCGGTGATGGCGGCCACCTGACCCCCCAGCGCGTTGAGCGCGATGGAACCGCTCCCTGTGCGCAGCTTGAGGTCGCCGGATACGTCCTGTACCTGTATGTTGCCCGCGCCATTTTTGATCTGCAGATCGCAATTCTCGGGGACCATAATCTCCAGGTCGATGCGCCGAATGCCAAACTGCAGTGGGGACCAGCGGAACTCACTGCTGGCTGTAATGCGATCCCCTTGCTGATCATAATTCAGAGGTATATTGTCGGCCGTGGCCCACGGCCCGCTGATGCGTTTGGTGGGTGCGATGGTGACCTGGCGCTGCTCCCCCCGGCGCACAGTGACGGTGCCGAAGGCATTGTTAACAACCAGCCGGGCGTGCTCCTGAATGGGAAACGTCTCGACCGGCATTGGAATGGTGATGACGTGCCAGTTGCTGGCTATCAATGCTCCGCCACCCACGACGATAACGGCCAGCGCTGCCCAGATCAGCCAGCCCCCAATGATATGGACCGTATTGCCAATGATGATACCGATGATGAGGATGGCCAGGATGGATACAATGCCACCCATGCCGCGCCGTGCTTCGGGTTGGGGACGCAGCTTCTCACCTTCCGCCTCACGGAACCAGCTATCGTCCTGCGCGTATGAGCTCGCATAGCCATCCTCATAGCGGCGTTCCTGATAGGTGTAGGGGGGGATAGCTGACAGCGGTGGTGGCTGCTCGCGTGGATCGGTATTGACTACCCGTTCGGGTGCGGGAGCCTGCCTTTGCTCTTGCTGATAATAATCGCCTTCCTGGCTCTGCATGCTCTGGCCCTCCTTGAAAATATACTCTACCATAGCATACGTTCCACCCTCCCAAAAGTTCAATCATATCTTCTCATCGTGGGGCAGATGCGCGCTCCACACGGGCGTCCGCTGCGCGGCCGCCCCGGTTTTGTATATTGGTGCATGGGGGCGCGCATCCGCGCGCCCCCATGCACCAATATACAAACTGACTTGTGGGTACCTGCGATGCACAACAATCCATTATATATTTGGCGTAGCAGGGGTGCATCTACGCCCCATGCACCAATATACAAACTGACTTGTGGGCACCTGCGATGCACAACAGTCCCTTGAATGTTGGGCGTAGCAGGGGTGCATCTACGCCCCATGCACCAATATACAACTGGCTTGTGGGCATTGCAGGTGCAATAGTCCATTGAATGTTGGGTGTAACAGGGGCGCGAAGGCGCCCCTGTTACGCCCAACATTCAAAAACCGGGCGGCCGCGTCAGCGGCCGCCTGTGCTGGACGAACACGCGTCTATCTTCTGGCTGAATAACACGTCTTTTGACATGTCGGTCCTGTAGTGGACGGCTTCCGGTGGCGTTTGACCTTTGCATGCAGCGGGCTGGATGGTCAGGCGATAATCGGGATTGGTGCCTGCCTGGCGCTGTACATAATACTGGTAGGTCTGGGTGGAGTGAGCCGGCACGTACCAGGAGAGTTTGACAGTTGCTACGCAGTTTTTAGGGATGAGTATATAGCCACCGATCATGCCGCGCTGGGGGATGTCGCTCTGGAAGTTGTCGGGCCCACCTACTTTGTCCAGGGGATGATCCTCGCCGACGAACTGGTCGTAGAGCATGGGCGAAGCGAAGCCAGCGATATATTGTCCCGGCGGGCAGACTAGCTCTTTGTGAGGGTAGACGTTCGTTTTAGGACAATCGCCCAGCACGCCTCCGCAAAGGGGATCGCCGGTGTCGAAGCCGCTGCCAGAGAGGAACTTCGCGTTGGTCGGCACATAGAAGCGCAGATAGTCCCGGTAGGTGTCAAAGCCATACACCGGCCCGGTCTGCTGATAGTTAAAGTACATGGTCAGGTTGTGGGTGGCGCCACCTTTGCTGTCGAGCTGCACATTCTCGGTAAAGGCGGTCTGGACATATTGCGAGGCCTTGCTGACGCTGACATTGGACTGGTCAATGTAGAGGCCGTCACGGTTGGGCGAACGATCCATCTCGCCGGCCAGATTGTTTTGCTTCAGGACGTTTTCGAGCGTTGGATTGGTAAAATAGACCTGCAGGTCGCGTGTCTGCATATCCGCGAGCATCTGCTGAGTGATACCCAACAATTCTTTGAGCGGTGCCTGCCGGATATGGTCGATCAGCGTATGCGCGAGGGCCGACGTGAACATCTTGCGCGCCGATTCATCATCGTTGAGGTGCTCGATGCGCTTCTCTTTAGCGATACCAGGATGTGAAAGCTGATAGTAGTGCAGCTTGTCCTCCAGGTTCTGGGCTGTGACAGTTTCCTGGTAACGTGAAATCGTGATCGGCCCGGTGGCCCGCAAAACGTGCTGGATGGTGATGGGTGTGAACAGGATTACCCCATCGACCGATTTGTTGACTTCCGCTTTGTAGCGATCCATCTCCAGGTTGGCGGAGGTGGGGAAATCGGCTGACAGGTTAGCGTCGCGCAGTCCCCAGTTGGCGAAGGGCCACCAGGAGCGATACGCTGCCGGCGCCACGTTGCCATACGTCGGACTGTTAGCGCTATATTCCAGCAGGGCGATGTTCTGGAGCGAGAAGGGCGCCACGCGGCCATTGTGGATCGATAATTCTCCATATTGTCCGGTAAAGCCACCGGTGGCGCGCAGTTCACCGCGGTCCATGGTCTGTACCAGAAAGTTACGCGGCTGGTCTACACCCAGCAGCCAACCGAGTGAGCTTACCAGGTCAGGATGCTTTTTGGCTGTGGTAACAACCTGGGACAGGATTTGAAGCCCTGAAGTGACCTGTTTACGTAGGTCCGGACTCATTGGCAACAGGTCCAGTGACAGCTGTTTTGATTGTGTCTGTATGCTCTCCAGTTTTGGCAGGATGCGATTGAACGCCAGCTCTATCTGCTTGAACTGGGGTGCGGTAATCAAGGGCGCCTTACTGTTGCTTAGCAGACTCCCTTGCATCTGCGGCGCCAGTAAGATTCCCGTGTTGACGGCTTCCTGCCCGATGCTGATAATATCGAGGCCGATCTGGCTGGCGGCGTGCACGCTTCTAAAATAAGGTGTGAGTTGTGGCGCGGACTGTGGCGCTGACTCCAGCCAGGGGGTCGTGTTCAAGATGGTCTGCACCTGTTCGAAATCATGCTGGGCCGCTGTCAGCTCAATCTTCGCCTGCGCCAGTTTGTTAGGGTCCAGCAACTTTTTGCTGGTACCACTGCCCTTTGGTGGACTACTCAGCAGATCTTTTACAGTCCGTAAATGGTTGACTCCGTTGACGGTATCGGTCCCCAGGGTGCCCAAAGTTATAGATGCCTGGAGTACATAGCCGCCCGACAAGACAAGGGGCAGGACGATTCCCAGGCAGAGTATGCCGAGTAAAATATAGTTGACCGTTGCCAGTTTCGATGCTTGCCTTTTCCTCTTTAACGAACTGCGAATGAAGGTGCGCTGCAACTTCCGTTGGAGGCGACGAGAGTAGTGATGCCGATGCAGAAATTGTCGTCTCCTGATAATTTGTGCCTGTCGTGAACCGATATTCTGGGAGGAGGCTACGCTGCCCACGGTCTGCGCTGGAGCTTTTATGGTGTCGAGGAGATCAATCTCCTGCGATTGAGGAGGCGTAAGGACATAGGCCCCCTCGGGTAAGGGACTCACCGGTGTTTCAGAACTTAACAAATTATCCACAGGGATAGTCGAGGAAGATGGAGCAGTCTGTGAATCGCTGGCACTGGTACCCTGAGTCGGCTCTGGGAGAGGTTGCATTTCGACACCATCGGTGCCATGTGCGTGTAACATTTATAACCTCTTATGTAGTAATACTATTGTAAGGCTCCAATAACTTTCAGATGCGTATTGTGCTTATAGTTGATAATAGAAATTAAAACAGAAGCATACATAAATTATAACGCTTGTGTCTATGCTTGTGTTTCATTTTTGTTCCCGGCACCTGACTAATGTCACACTCGTTAGTTGCTATGGCAGGCTTTTTTTCTGGCGATGTGTGGTTTTCAGAATGTGTCTGACTTCCCTTATGTTGGGGGCACGTACGCGCCCCCGCACAGGTGTCCGCTATGCGGCCGCACCGGTTTTAGTTGTTGGTGCACCAGGGGCTCCTTCGCGCCCCTGGTGCACCAACAACTAAAGGACTCTTGAGCACTGCAGGAGCAAAACCCCATGCAGGCAGCAGGCGATGATCATAGGATATGCTGTCAAGGCTTACATTATGTGTACGTTATTGTTGAATAAAAAGAGGACAGCAAGATGGAGATGAGAAAAGCGAGCTTTTGTCGTCTCCGTGAAGTGGTCCTTCAATGTTATGGGTGTATCCTGTTGTTGGCCTGGAGAGTGTTAAAAAAATAAGCGTATCGACTGAGAAGAGAAAGGATGGAGCCCATAATGAGCGATGATTTGTTATGGAAAGTTCCCGAGGGTGAGCACGTTAAATTAAAGGAGTATGATCCGGATTATGTGCATCCTTCATTCAAGCATGATGAGGCGGATGAGGTGCTGGCACAACTGGGTCGTGAGATGGATGAACTGCAGGAACTGCTGGCGGCGGCCCAGCACCATAGCCTGCTGATGGTCTTACAGGGTATGGATACCAGTGGGAAGGATGGCACGATCCGCCATGTCTTTTCGAACATGAACCCGCAGGGCTGCCGCGTGACATCATTTAAGGTGCCGACGCCTGAGGAGGCCGCGCACGATTTTCTCTGGCGTATCAACAACGCGGCCCCTCCCAAAGGGGTGATCGGTGTTTTTAATCGTTCGCAGTATGAGGATGTGCTGGTAGTGCGTGTCCACAATCTGGTGCCCGAGGATGTCTGGAAACGGCGCTACAAAGAGATCAACCATTTTGAGAAGCGGCTGGCCGACAACGGGACGATTATCCTCAAGTTCTTTTTGCATATCAGCCGGGATGAGCAGGCAGAGCGCTTGCAGGCTCGTGTCGATGAAAAAGATAAGGCCTGGAAGATTTCGAGCAGCGATTTTGTTGAGCGGCAGTACTGGGATGACTATCAACAGGCGTATGAGGATGCTTTGAGTCAGTGTAGTACCGACGAGGCGCCGTGGTATATCGTTCCGGCCAACCATAAATGGTACCGCAACCTGGCGATCGCACAGACGCTGGTCGATACCATGCGTAAGTATAAGGATGAGTGGAAAGCTGACCTTGAGGAGCGCGGCCGCAAAGAGCTGGAAGCGCTGCAGCAGCTCCGTGATAGCGGCAAGTTTAATGGACTATAGTCTGAACCGGCCAGCCGGTTGGGGGCGCACCTCTGTGAGCTTACGGGGCTGACAGCTTGCGCGTCAGCCGGCCGCGAGCTCTTGCGGGCGGTGGATAGTAGGTGGTGGGCGCGGTAGTGATCATGTCGCCGACGCGCAGCTGCACCTGCAGGTAGCGCATGCCCGCCTTATGGTAGTGGGCGAACAGCATCAGGCTATGATGGGCGATGATATCAGCTTGATCGGTATGCCGGTCCAGCAGGAGCTGACCGCCGATTGTCTCTTCGGGCATGGTAAAGGCCATCTCTTCCCCATCCTCGCCAGAGACCAGCTTGCGTGTATGACGCCGGATCTGATTGGGCCAGAGGACTAACGCGATGGATTGCCCCTTTAGACGCTGCTCCAGCAGGCGCTCGCTCAGATACGCGGCCAGTTTATTGAGGGCGCTACAGGTTTCGTCCGCATCGGCCTGGTGGTGGAAGCGTACGCGGGCATTCTGGCTCAGCGGCGGCGCGTCTGGGACCACCAGGCTATCGTCATCCCCTATGGCTACGCGATAGAGCCATCCTCCCAGTGGACCCAGGCGGCGGACCAGCCCTTCCTCGGTGAGGGCCGCGACCTGCGCGAATGACGTGATGCCAAAGTCGCGCAGATGGGCGACCATATCAGCTACGGCCACCGGGTCTACCTGCCCGTTTTTCGCTTCGCCGTTGTGCTGCTGACCCGGTTCGTTGAGCTCTGGTAAGGCTGTAGCCAGTCCGCTACCGGCGGCTCGCATACGCGTAAGCAGAGAGAGCGGCAGCGTCTGCACGAATGAAGCCTCGCGTCCATGTGGGATATAGAGGACGCCCTGTCGACCATCTTTGCGGCTCATCAAGGCCGCCAGTTCGGCCGTGGATTTACCATTGGCAACGCCGATCAGGGCGCTCAGCCCCATTTCAGCGATCTCCGCGCACAGACGTTCCGCCAGCATCACAGGACTGGTAAAGGGGATCTCACAGCCACGTAGATCGATGAAGGCATCGGAGACAGGCAGCGTTTCAATGATGCGCGAGTAGGCGCGATAGCGGTCCTTGAGCTGCTGCAGGACCGGCTGATATTGGTCATACGAAGCGGGCAAGAAGCGGGTACGGGGAGCCAGGCGATGGGCGCGGCGTAGCGGCATGCCCGGCACAAGCCCCTGGCGCGCGGCCGCCGGTGACACGTCGATGACGCGTCCCGGTTCATTGGGGCGCCCGGTTCCGGTGCCGACGATGAAGCTCTGACCGCGTAGCGAGGGGTCCAGGAGCTCTTCCATCGTGCAATAGAAGTGGTCGATGCGTACATGCATAACACCCTGACGGAGTCGGGCACGTTCCGCTGCGCGGGCCGCCTCGTCGACTTCGTTGGTCGCATGGTACGGTGGCTGCTCGTCCGTCATAGGTTCAGAGCTCTGTGTCGCCTGTCGTGATGATGATCGCTGAAATTGTTGCATAGCATTCTTCTATAGTATAATATCTTTGTTGGGCGAACGGCAAAAAATGTGGTAGATCCCCCCTACAATAACCAACGCACGGACGTGTGCGAGTTCGCATATCAATGACTCAAGCTATAGAGCCGTAATTTCTCGCCCATCGATTCTTTCTATTATATACCAAAATTCTGCTTATGCCTATCCAGCCCGACCCGTTCACCGCCCTCTCCCTTTAGCAAAACGAGAAAAGCGGACAGCACGTGCTGTCCGCTTTTCTCGTTTTGCTCGATCTTAAATTGAATGTCTTGAGGCTATCCGCGGCTTGAGCACCTACCGGCTCGCCAACCATTTCTGGATGTTCTGTCCATGCTCCTGGAAGTGCTCAAATGTATTTCCCGCTATGTTGGGCCAGACCGGATTGCCTTTCCACTGTTCAAGTGGCATGTTAAGCTGTTCCTCTGATAGCCGCTCCACGGCCGCCCTGGTCTGCTGATAGGTGGTGGTGAAATCGTTGAGAATATCAGCGGCTGAACGATCCTTGTTCTTCTGGTAATACAGCTCGTTTTCTTCGTCCTCGCTCATGCCGGGCGTAGGATTGGGAAAGGTCGTCTCTTTATTGTAGATCGCGGTCAGGACACCGACCAGGTATTTTTGCCAGACGGTGAGGTGGGCGATGTTATCTTTGACCGACCACTTGCCATTGACGCCGGGTGTGCTTAACTGCTGCTCGCTCAATGGGGCCAGCAAGGTTGTGAACTGCTCATAGCCTGTTTGCATACGTTGCAACAGTTCGGTTTTGGATATGTGTTTCGTCATGTGTTCTTATCCTTCTTAAGTTCTTAAGTTCTTAAGTTCTTACAATCTTTTCGCTGTTGTTATATTAATTTATGACCGCGCTGGTTGGTTGGACCCGGATCACTGCGTCGTCGGTGTCAAAGCCGTTCAGGGTGTCGTTATAGAAGGCCACAATCTGTTCTTCACTCAATAGATCGGTATCGAATGTCAGGTGGGCATCGCTGACCAACGTCACGTTGTAGCCAAAGGTGGTGGCGCGGCGGACCGTGGTATCGACGCAGTATTGGGTCTGGCCACCGGCGGCGATCAGGTGTTTAACGCCATATTTTTGCAGCGTCTGCTGTAGCGTCGTCTCATAGAAGGCGTCTGAGGCGCGCTTATTGACCACGGCTTCACCGGGTTGGGGTGCGATCGCCGGATGTATCTGCCAGCGGGCACTACCAGTCTCCAACCCATGGCCTTTAGGACCATCATGTTGAACGTAGATCACTGGAATATTGGAGGATCGAGCATACTCCAGCAGGGTTTGCATATTGCTCAATGCCTCCGTATGGTGCGCCGAATCCGCGTTGATCATGCCAACCTGGATATCGATAATGACCAGTGCTGTATCTTTTTGATCCATACTATCCCTTTCCTGCGGCCACTGCGTTGTTTTTCCTTACCCCTTGAGTTTATCTGCCAAAGAGGATAAAATCCGCCCTAAAAGGATCGTATTTTTGTGCCTTGCCAGAAATTCGATTAATCGCGAGATGGAAAGGAAATTCGCCCGATGTATTTCCCTACAACGCGTGTCCTGACGGTGCTGGAGCTCTTGCAGTCCAGACAGCAGATGAGTGGACAGGAGCTGGCGGAGCGGCTAGAGGTAGATCCCCGCACGGTCAGGCGCTACATTACGATGTTGCAGGACCTGGGCATCCCGGTCGAGGGGGTGAGGGGTCGCTACGGCTCGTATCGCCTGCGACCGGGTTATAAGCTGCCGCCCTTGATGTTCAATGATGATGAGGCGCTGGCCCTGACGCTGGGATTGCTGGTCGGACGCAAGATGGGGCTGACCATGGCGACACCGGCGGCCGAGGGGGCGCTAGCCAAGATTGAGCGCGTACTGCCACAATCCATTCGCGAGCGCGTACAGGCGGTGCAGGAGACGCTGGTGGTGGATGTCACGCCGACCGGTGCTGTGCCGCGCGGCGAGGTGGTGCTGGATCTCAGCGAGGCCGCGCGCCAGCGTCACACGGTGCATATGCACTATCGAGCATACGTGGGACAGGAGACCGAGCGCGACCTGGATCCCTATGGCCTGGTCTATCGCTCCGGCTACTGGTACGTGGCGGGCTACTGCCATCTGCGCGCCGACCTGCGTACCTTTCGCCTGGATCGTATCGTGGCGGTCGAGGTCCTGACGCGGACGTTTAAGCGGCCAGAGGCGTTTGATTGTCTGGCCCTGGTGCGCAAGGCGATCCCTTCGACGCCGTCGACCTGGTTTGTGGATGTCGTGCTCAAAACCACGCTAGAGGAGGCCCAGCGCATCGTGCCACCGGCGCTGGCCGTGCTAGAGCAGATCGAGGATGGCGTAGAGCTGAAATGCTATGTGGATCATCTGGACTGGCTGGCCTGGGTCTTGATCCGCCTGCGCTGTCCATTCGTGGTGCGCCAGCCAGGGGAATTGCGCGATGAGCTGTTCAAACTGGCTCAACAGATCACAGACCTGGCTGAGCGCACCTGAAGAGGGTGATGATCCATCAAAATGCTATGAAATCTCCTTACCTTGCAGCGCATCCATGAGTTCGCGCAAAAAGAGCTCGGCGTCCGTAACCAGTCCGGCGGCCTGGAAGCTACCGCGATCGGCCAGTTTGGTGACGACTGACTGGTTGATGTCTACGACCACTGTACGCACATGAGCGGCCAGCAGGTTGCCAGTGGCGATGGCGTGCAGCATGGAGGCCACCATGATGGTCATCTCGACGCCCTGCACCTCTTCGCGCATGCGCGCCTGGGCCTGCTGCATATCGGAGATCACGCCGGGCATAGGACCGTCGTCGCGTACTGAGCCGGCCAGGACCATAGGGATGTGACGTTTATGGGCCTCGTAGGTGATGCCCTCGCGCAGCAGTCCGGCCTCAATGGCCTTATCGATCGAGCCAATGGCGCGGATCGCGTTGATGGCGCGCAGATGGTTGCGGTGCCCCCCCTCGACCTGCTCGCCGCTCTTCAGATTGACGCCCAGCGAGGTTCCGAACAGGGCCGATTCCACATCATGGGTGATAATAGCATTGCCACCGAAGATGACCTGAACGTAGCCCATGCGGATCAACTCGGCTACGTAGCGTCCGGCGCCGGTGTGGATGACGGCTGGTCCGAGCACAAACAGGATCTTACCATTGCGGGCACGCACCTCGCGCATCTGGCGCGCGATATTATGAATGGCCAGCACCTTGGCCTTTTCGGACGAGACATCGCTCTGCATAAAGGCAAAAGGGTCGCGCTCACGTTCGCGCGCGTAGGGCTGCACGCGAATGCCATCGTGTCCGATTACCACTTCCTCACCGACCTGTACATCGTGCATCGGACGGCAGGTAGCTCGATTGTGCTCGCGATCGACTGCGATTGCCACGTCCATCTCGATATTCTCAACGTTGACCCATTGTCCATTCAAACGAACCTGCGTCGGCAGGTTCGTCGTAGAGTAGAATTTAGCTGGCAGGACCCCTGGCTGCTCGACGCGCGCCGTATGCACGTCTTCGGCATGCAAGAGGACCGCACCAAGCTGCTGGAGCTCTGAAATGATGCGATCCAGTATCTCATCATTTGGTGCCGAGACCTTGAGGCGCACATAGCTGGTATCGTCTTTCGTCGCCCCGACCTGCATCTCCTCCACATCAAAGTTACCACCACGATCCATAATCGTATCCCAGGCACGCGGCAACGTCCATGAGTCGATTATGTGTCCACTCATCTCTATTACTTCATGTACTGTAGGCATTGCTTGCACTCACTTTTCTTTACAACGCTCGCAACGGGAGCCATAGTCTTGCTGCCTAGTGTATGCGGCCCGTGTACGAATGTCAATCGCCGTCCATCGGTTTACAGTAGGGAGGGGAAGCAAACGGGCAATGGGACATTTGCACCATGTATCCTTGCCTGCCGAACACTATATTTATTCTTAGAAGAGCTTTGCATTATAAATTATCAATCAACCCTCGTGAAGCTTTGATATATTGAAAAGGAAAGAAGGCTGGCTATGTCTCTGCGTCTTTCAAAAACGATCTGGATTACGATGAGTACCTGTGCCGTGCTATTGGGTATCTGGGCGGGAGTGGGTTCTGCTCAGGAGCATTGGACCTTTTTCGGCTCCCTGCTTGGATGGATCGCTTTTCCTGCGGGTGTTGTGCCGTTTCTTACACGGAACTTTTCAAACGATTATGACAGGATAGCCTGGATTATCTCTCTGATCTATCCACTGGCCATGCTCGTATATGCTGTTTTTGTGTATTGGACCATGTACGAGGGGGCGAAAAAGCGCCTGGCGTTGCTGTTTGTAGTTATCTCGGCCCTTATCAGTACGCTGGCATCGATCCCCGCCGCTGTGCTCGCGATGCGTTCCGTTCAGGAGATGAAAGGCCCTCTCTGGAAGTTGTTTATCAACTACGCTCCTGCTCTAGCAAGCCATGGTTTTATCCTGATCAATTTATTGATCTCGGTCCTGCTCGGCTGGGCTATCGGATGGGCCATCTTTACCCTGCGGCATAAAAGACGCCGGCATGCGGTCCAACTCGAAGCTTGAAGCCTGAATTCTTTCATATGTCCAGATTTCAAATCTCTCATGTTTATAAACAGGCTTGGACGCATCGACGTTAGATGGTGTTTCCGAGGTAACCACTGACAATAGCCCGGCATTTATTTGCCCTGGCCGACGGGGCAGATGGGCTGATAGATGCAGGCGCGACATTTGGTGGCCTTCTGCTTTTGCAGCGCGGGTGGCATCTCAGCGCTGCTCAGTTCCATCTGCTTGAGGTGGCGCAGGACCTTTTTGCGCAGGGCGGGTGTGTACTCGATGGGGAACTCGCGATCGGTATAGCGCAGGATGCCGTGCGTGGGGGGCTCCTCGGAGTACTCTTCGAGGATGAGGCAGTAGGTGGCGACCTGGAGGGCGTGGTGGCTCTCGGGTGCCATGGAGTTTAGCGCCACCGGTTTGATGTCTACCGGCAGCAGGCGGTTATCGGGCAGCTTGACGATATAGGCTGGCTTGCCATGCAGGGAATGTTCGTCCGAGGTAATCGGCTCACCCAGGCCATCGACATTCTCGTACATCAGCTCACCGAAGGGGAGTCCCAGCGCCTGGTGGTGTTCACGTACCAGTTTTTCACGCTGCACGCGGCGCTCATTGAAGAGGAGCGCGAAGCAGGCTACGGAGAATATGAGGAGCGCGATACCGGCGACAAAGATGACCTCTCCAAACATGGTAGCGGTGAAGAGCTTGAGGAACAGGGTGACCAGCGAGAGTCCAACCAGCACAATGCCGAAGCTTAGCATAACCAGCGCCAGGGAGAGCAGGCGGCGCACCTTGGGATGGCTCCCGACGGCCTCATCATATTCTTCTTCCAACGCCTCGTCGTCCATCTCGGGTAGTTGCCTGGTGGCCTGGTATTCCTGCTCGAAGGCGCCCCGACGCACCAGGATCTGCTCGATGACCTGGTAGTCGGGAACGTGTGGCGCCTGCGAACCATATTCTTGTTCTATCTCGACCATCTGCGCGAAGAGCTCCTCGTTATTGGCATGCACGGCCGGGTCGTACTGCTCATGCCACCAGACGAGGGGGCAATACTCGTATTGGGCGATCTCTGTGGCGTTATAGGCGCGCTTCAGGGGAAGCGTATTGTACTGTTTGGAATTTTGCATTGTGTATTTTTGCTCGGACTCCGTGACGGGCTCGTAACTAGCGAGCCACCTCTGGCTGCGTCTGTTCTGGTGTGCCAGCCAGGCCCAGTGCCTCCGCCCTTTCCGCCATGGCCTGGATGACGAAGGCGATATGTTCATTTAAATCAACGTCGAGCTCTGCGGCCCCCTGCATCAGGTCCTCACGATTGACGCCGGCGGCGAAACCCTTGGACTTCATCTTCTTGCGCACCGATGATACTTCTAATCCATGAATGCTCTTATTGGGCCGTACCAGCGTGGTGGCGGTGATCATGCCGGTAATTTCATCGCAGGCGTAGAGCCCTTTGGAGAGCAGATCCGTGCGTGGATGGGTCGCGGCGTTGACGTCGTTGTGGGCCAGGATCGCGTAGATGATGCGCTCGTCGTAGCCCTCAGATCGCAGCCAGCCGGCCGCCACCCTGGTATGTTCATTCAGGTCCGGATACTCCTCATAATCGCAATCATGGAGTAATCCAGTCATTGCCCAGAGCTCTTCATCCTCGCCATATTTGCGTGCATAGGCGCGCATGGCGGCTTCAACCGACAGCATATGCTTCTGCAAGTTCTCATTTTTTACATGGTTTGTCATTAAGGTGTATGCATCATTACGTGTTGGCATTGTTTCCCTCTTACTACATACAAACGCGGCAAATTTGCCTCTATTATAGCATAGGCTGGTCAGGCCCCGTGAGAGAATCCGCCTTCTCTCCAACATGATAGAGCCGACTTGCCAGGTGCACGAAGTTGCGCAAGAGCGGTGATTGATCATCTTTCGACCAGGCCATTGCCAGTTCAGTGGCCTGTGCCTGTGGATGGAGTGGCCTGTAGCTGAGGCCGTGCTGTCGGAGCAGGCGGGCCGAGGATGGAACGATAGCGATGCCCAGTTCAGCCGCAACCAGACTCGTAATGGTCTGCATCTGGATGGCTTCCTGCACGATCTTGGGACTGAAGCCCGCCTGCCGACAGAGGCTAATGATCTGATCATACAGGCCGGGCCCTTGCTGGCGTGGAAACATGATAAAGTTCTCCTGGGCCAGCGCAAAAACCTCTATACGCTCCAGGGCCGCCAGCGGATGTGTATCGGACAAGGCAACAATCAACGTCTCTTGTGCCAGTATGCGCAGGGACAGTCCTTCACCTGGAATAGGCGGGCGTAGGATGCCGAGCTGGATGCGCCCGTCGTGTAGTGCGCGTACCTGCTGTGCGGTGGTCAGCTCGCGCAATTGCAACTCTACCTCCGGAAATTGCCGGCGAAACTGGCGTATCAGCTCTGGCAACAGTTCGCTGGTGGCCGAGCCCACAAAGCCCAGCATCAGGCGTCCCACTTCTCCCCTGCCCGCCTTACGCGCGGTCTGCATGGCCTGTTCGGCCTGGGCCAGTGTCAGACGTGCTTCGGGCAGGAAAAGCTCACCGGCCTCGGTCAGTTGTACCTGGCGTTTGGTCCGGTAAAAGAGCTGCACACCCAGCTCCTGCTCCAGGCTCTGAATTTGCTGGCTCAGGGGTGGCTGGGCGATGCGCAGCCGTTCGGCTGCTCTTCCAAAATGAAGCTCCTCCGCCACTGCCACAAAATAGTACAGGTGTCGTAGTTCCATGCCTCTCTCATATCTAAAACATATTAATTCAATACTATTAATATATTGGACAGATGAGTGAAATGTCTAGTAGGCTATCGCTAGCAAAAAAGTAGACATGCAGGCAATAGTTCTAAATGAGATATATGCATGAAAGAAGGTTGAAAATGACGGAGCAGAAGCAGCGTGTGATAGTCATTACCGGTGGTGGAAGCGGCATGGGAGAAGCGATGGCTGAGGCGTTTGTGAGAGAAGAAGGGGCCGCCGTGGCGATTCTTGGGCGTAATGGCGAAAGGCTGGGCCAAGTAGCTAAGAGTCTGGGGCCGAATGTGTTTGATTATCAGGTAGATGTTAGCCAGCGGCAGCAGGTGGAGGCAGCGGTAGAGGCTATAGTGGGCAGATATGACCGTATTGATGTCCTGATTAATGCAGCTGGGTTTTCCGGCAATGGTGTGAAGACCGATATGTCGCTGGTTGAGGCGGAGCGGGATTGGGACCATGTGCAGGAGACCAACCTTAAGGGCAGCTTCCTGATGACGATGGCGGTCGCTCCCCATCTGTCCCGTCCGGGTGGCCGCATCATCTTTATCAGCTCGATCGCCGCTTATACCGGTGGCAGCCGGGCGGGTTCGGTTGTTTATGCGGCCACCAAGGCGGGCGTGCATGGCCTGACATATGGTTTCGCGCGCGAACTGAGCGAACAGGGCATCACCGTGAACGCTATCGCGCCCGGTTTTATCGCCGATACCGGCTTCACCGGCGACTGGTCTGATGAGCGTGTGCAGGGGATCGTGTCCCAGGTGCCTGTTGGCAGGGCTGGACAGGTTGACGACGTGAGCGGCGCGGCGCTGTACCTGGCCTCACCACGAGCCTCTTTTGTCACAGGCCAGATCCTCAACGTCAACGGCGGCTGGCGCTTTGGCTCATAGATTGAGCATAATAGCTGGTTCCTTCATCCATAGGAAGGCTTTACCGATCATGCTATGATGGTTAATAGCTCTATTGGCTTCAGGATTGATAGAAGTTCTAGCACGCTTGGATGAAGGAACATTATTATGCTACATATCGATGCAAAACCTATAGATCTGCACCTGACGACCCCTTTTCGTATTTCGCGTGGGGTGCAGCATACAGCATCTAATGTGGTGGTGGAGGTGAAGCATGAGGAGGCGGTTGGCTATGGTGAGGCGGCTCCCAGCAAGTACTACGGCGAGAGCGCCGAGACGGTGATGGCCTGTATCGCCATGTTCGCCGGCAATCTGGGGGATGATCCCTTCCTGATTGAGGAGATCATGCAGCGTCTGGATAAGGTGATTCGACTGAATCCTGCGGCCAAGGCGGCTGTAGATATGGCCGTCTATGATATCGTGGGCAAGATGCTCGGTGTACCCATCTATAAGCTGCTGGGGCTCAATCCGGCGCATACCCCGCGCACCTCCTTTACCATTGGTCTGGATACGCCGGCTGAGATGGCCAGGAAGGCGTTGCTGGCCCAGGATTATCCTATTTTGAAGATCAAGGTTGGCACCAGGCACGACATCGAGATTCTGAAGGCGATTCGTGATGTGACATCGGCCGTAATCCGCGTCGATGCCAACGCGGGTTGGACGCCCAAGGAAGCGATCAAGAATATCAACGCGATCGCTCAATATAACATCGAGTTTGTTGAGCAGCCTGTGCCGGCGCATGACCTGGCTGGCCTGAAGCTGGTGCGCGACAATGTGCCCCTGCCGATTATCGCTGATGAGAGCTGCGTCTCTATCGAGGACCTGCCACGCCTGAGCGAGTGCGTCGATGGGGTGAACTTCAAGCTGATGAAGAATGGTGGCATCGCCAAAGTGCTCAAGATGATCCACGTGGCGCGTGCTCACAATCTGCGCACCATGATCGGCTGCATGATCGAGAGCTCACTGTCGATCACGGCGGCCGCCCACCTGACGCCGCTGGTCGATTACGCCGACCTCGATGGACAGCTGCTGATCAGTGATGATCCCTTTTCCGGCGTGACCGTTGAGCGTGGCAAGCTAATCCTGCCCAATCGTCCCGGCCTCGGCGTGGGTGCGCGCCCCAACAACCACGGCACCTCCGAATCGTCATCGTCGCACTCATAGACGGACATTTGTGTGGAGGGACAAAATCGGCCGCAAGGGCCGAACCTACGGAATCGCATTTCTTGTTACATTGCAAAAATGAACGTTTAAAATGCAAAAATAAACATGAGACGTAGGTTCGGCCCTTGCGGCCGATTTTCCTTTCCCATCCCACAATGTTTCTTTAAATAAAGGTTATCGATGCAATGAATAATAATAAATCCATGCCGGGTGGAGCCCGTGTGCGTCCGCCGCGCCTGCCGCGCAAAGCCGCGGGACGTGACATCATCGGGGGATATGTGCAATCGCACGAGCGCTATACGTCCCTGGCCCTGAACAGCGTCAACCTGGCCGACCAGGCGGCGTCTCACCCGGCTTTTGTGGAGACCTCTTTCCAGCAAGTTGTGCTGATCAATACCGAGTTTGAAGAGATGCAGCTGGATGATGTACGTTTTAGCTCCTGCGATTTCGCCACCGCTGTCTGGTATAAGACGGTCTGGCATCGCGTCGAGCTGGTGGGATGTCGCATGACCGGCTTTATGGCGGGCGAGCCCCATTTTGAGGATGTGTTATTTAAAGACTGCCTGCTCAGCCTGTCGCAGCTACGCTTCGCGACCCTGAAGTCGGTGCGCTTCGAGCATTGTGATCTGAGTGAGGCCGACCTGCTGGAGGCCAACCTGTCGGACGTGAGCTTCGTCGACTGCAACCTGCGCCAGGCCGAGTTGACCGGTACCCAACTGGCGGGTATCGACCTGAGCACATGCAATATCGATGGCGCTCGTCTAGGACCCAAAGAGTTGCGTGGCGCTACCCTCAATCACGCGCAGGCCCTCGCCCTCATCGAAGCTATGGGCATCACCATCACCACCAACATGTAATCGCCCTCATGCAATGTGCATATGCGTGGAGGACAAAATCGGCCCTATGATGTTTAACAAATAAAACCGGCATAAAGCGGGGAGGTGCAGGAGGGGCGGCGAGCCCCTCCTGCCGGGGTTTGGGGTGTCCCCAAAATCTCCTCCTCTCCCCTTCCCCGCCGCAGGCGGGGATACGAAAGGGTATGCTATACCCGGTTAAAAAGTAAAAGACCATGCGGCCGATTTCTCCACCCTATACCACAATGTTGCCTCCGCAAAAGGGTATGTTGCTTTGTGTATATAGGGTTCTTAAGGTCTTAAGTTCTCAAATTTCTTAGGCTGGACGAAATGCCTGCGCTTGGTGTGCACTTTGTACAATGCATTTGCACGTGAGCTAAAAGAATCCTCAATATTTTGCCGATAATTCTAAAAATTATCTCAGTATTTTACGGGTAATTCTAAAGAATAAACCCATGGTTCTGGGTGTTTTTGTATTAATTGCACAAAATCAGAGTCGTGTTTTGTGACATATTGGACCTTTAAAGGCAAGGTCCTTATTTCTTATACTCTTCTTAAGTACAAAATATACAAATGCGATACATCAATGATGATTTATCCAACCCCAACTGGGAGGATGCCGAGCGGCGTTTTCCTATCCTGTGCTCACCGATGAGGATTTGTCGCCTGCAGCTGTTCATGCATATTTATGACTATCTGGGCTGAAAGGAATTATTAACCCTATGACAACACTCTTACGGGCTACATGGACGCGCTTCCGCACGAACCTGCGCGATCCGCTCATTCGGCGCAATGTTGCTTACTATATGGGAGGTAAGCTGTTAGGTCTGACCCTGCTCTTGCTGGCGATGTATTGGTTTATTCCAACCGCTGTACATGCCGCGACGGGTGCCGATACACCAACCCCTCAGATTAATGCAGTGAATACGGTCTGGACCCTGGTGGCTGCTTTCCTGGTATTCGGTATGCAGGTTGGGTTTGTGATGTTGGAGGCGGGTTTCGCTCGCTCTCGTGAGTCAGTTAACATTCTGGTTGAGGGTATTGCCGATACCTGTATCTGTGGTGTTCTATTCTGGGCCTGGGGCTTTGCCTTTATGTTTGAGCCGGGCACACCGTGGATCGGTACGCAGGGCTTCTTCTTAAGTGGCCTGCCGGCTACTTACATGTCGACCGGCATTCCTGTGCTGGCATTCTGGGTGTTCCAGTTCGCCTTCGCCGATACGGCCTCGACGATTACTTCGGGCGCGATGATCGGACGTTGCGGCTTCTGGGGCGATATCGTCTATAGTATCGGTGTAACCGGATTTATTTATCCGATCATCGGTCACTGGGCCTGGGGTCCCGATGGCTGGCTGGCACTGCTCAACTTCAAGGATTTCGCGGGTTCGACCGTGGTGCATAGCATCGGTGGCGCGATCTCGTTGGCCGGCGCTCTGGCTTTGGGACCTCGCCTTGGCCGCATCTTCAAGCGTGATGGCGGCGGCCCACCTCCCGCCCACGATCTGATTATCGGCGCGGTCGGCGGTCTGATCCTCTGGTTTGGCTGGTACGGTTTCAATCCTGGTAGTACATTGTCGGCGCTGGATACGGTTGGTATCGGACGCGTCTCGTTCAATACGACGCTGGCGGCCTGTTCTGGTGGCCTGGTGGCGCTCTTCTTCTCATACTTTCGCTCGAAGAACAAGACCTGGGACCTGGGTCTGACCGTCAACGGCTTCCTGGGCGGTCTGGTGGCCATCACCTGTCCCTGCTACTGGGTTGATCCAGTGGGTGCCTTCTTTATCGGCGCGATCGCGGCCTTCGTAGTTATCTTCGGGCTGGATGTGCTGGAGTATCTGCGCATCGATGATCCGATCGGCGCGGTTCCGGTGCACCTGTTTGCTGGTATCTGGGGTACGCTCTCGCTGGGTCTGTTCGCCACCGGTGCCTTTGGCGCACCCACTCCGACCGGTGCGGACACCAGCGCGGTTATCCGTGGTCTGTTCTACGGTGGTGGCCTCTCTCAATTGGGACTGCAGGCGCTGGGCTCATTCTCGGTCGTAGCTGCCACCCTGGTGGTTTCGCTGATAATGATGTACGCCCTTAAGTCTATCGGTATCCTGCGTGTCTCCAAGGCTGGCGAGCTCGAAGGTCTGGATCTGCACGAGCATGGCGCGGTCGCCTATCCCGAATATGCCCTGATGGGTGTGGTGCCAGCCCTGACTGGCCACGATGGTGCTACAGAGGTTTCGGCCACTCCGGTGCTGGCCGAAGAATAAAAGATTGCTTTCTTCTCCTCTCACTTTCTGCTAGAAGGCGCCAGAAGCTTCAGGGCTTCTGGCGCTTTCTATGTATTCGTGGGGTACGTGGGCGCCCCCGCACGGGCGTCCGCATGCGCGGCCGCATTGGTTTTTTAATTGGTGCAGCCGGGGCGCAGTTGCGCCCCGGCTGCACTAAATGATAGAAGAAGGTGCTAGATCACGAGAGTAGCGGATTTGCCCCCAATACCTTCAATGTAACGGCATCAGAAACGAAGATCGTAGGTGCTGGGCTTGCCCCAGCTTGGCCGCAAAGCGGCCCCGCACCCGGGCGCACCCGTTCCTCCAACGATACCATCTCCTCTCTCAAAGAGGCACCAGCGTATTATGTTGAATATTGACAAAATAGTCATGCCGCATCAGGCGAAGTGCTGCTGGAGGGCGTCCATGAGTGGTGCTACCCCGTAGCGTAGGGGATCGGTAACCGGGAGGCCCGTTTCGTTGTTGATCTGTGCGATGGCGGCGCGGGCGTCTTCTTCGTTGAGGTGGTTGGTGATCAGGGAGATGCCTACCACCTTGCTGCGGCGCTCGGGACGCAGCCAGCTAACGGCGTCTTCATTGATTTCGATCAGGCGATTCAGAGATGGGAAGAGGCAACGCTCGTAGCCATCGATGGCGGTCTGCCCCGCTTTGTGGCAGAAGATCATGGCGTCCGGCATCGAGCCGTGCAGCAGGCTCAAGGTGACCGGTGAGTAGCCAGGATGGTTGAGGGCGCCCTGCCCCTCGACGAAGACCCAGTCGTGCCGGTTGCTGAGATCGAGCACCTGCTCCTCAACCAGGCCGGCGGCGAAATCGCTGATCAGACGATCGACCGGGAGGCCGTTATTGGCGATCATCATACCGGTCTGTCCGGTGGCCAGGAAGGCGCTGGAGAGGCCGCGCCTCTGCGCCTCCGCGTTGAGGTCCAGGGCCGTCGACATCTTGCCAGAGCCGCAATCAGATCCGACCAGCAGGATCGTGTGGCTGCCCTCGCGATGCGGCGTAAAATCGGCCACGCGCGCCTTCTCAGGTGGCCGGCGTACATCCCAGATCGTCACGCCATTGCTGGCAGCGGCGCTGCGCAACTGTTCGTCGTCGGAGACAAAGGCATGCAGGCCGCTGACGATATTCAGCTTATGTTCGATGGCTGTTTGCAATTGCCAGCGCCACTCCTCTGGTAGGGCACCGCCACGGGGTGCGATACCGATCAACAGCGTATCCGGCTGATACTGCAGAGCCTCATTGATATCCTTAACCACGGGAATCCCCCTGCCTACCGGACCCTGGAGAGCCTGGGCCGCATCCATTCCGGCGTGCGTGCTATCAATGACGGCCACCGTCGTATCGGGCGAATAGCGGATGACGCCCACCGCTGTTTTGGCGGCATGCCAGCGAAAGGCCCCCTCGGCAAGAATGGCAATTCTACGCATTATGTGTACCTCTACAACTTCTATTGGAGAAACATACATCAAAAAGCAGATATATTCCTGGCTCTATTATATCGTTTGCTGTCCAATGCACGAGGATGGAAAACATGAGACATCCCAAATTTTAGGGATGAACTTGTGAAAGAAGCGAGCAGTTCTCCATTTTTGAAGGAGAACTGCTCGCTTCTCTTCTCTTGCAGAACAACGTGCTTTCCCCGTTTGGCTCGCTGAAAAGCACCACTGTGCCAAAAAACGGAAAAAGAGAAAGGAGCTGGTCAACCGACTTTCCACTCCCAAAGCATCCCAGCGGCTTCCACAGGGCCTAGGGGTATGCTCTTTTCGCACGCATTCGCATCCTCTGTTGGCAAGACGCGTTGTACCCGATGAACACCGGACACACGCCCACATGGTCAGCCGATGCCGACCAGAGCGTCTCTCGTCACGTGGGGAACCTCCACACCACCTCAGAGCATGATGATCTGGACGCGAGGCTGGGGCCGGGGCCGGCCAGCTACCTCCTCCCAGCGCGCAGGGATCCGTTGCCACAACCGACTCAAGGCCAGGCGCAGCCGTGCAAACGGCTGGTGTGCTTGCCGGGCATGACGGCCTGTGCGATGACAGTAGTGCCGCAACAGCCAGCGGCGTAAGAGCTCGTAAAACGGCGCCAGCAGGCTCAGCAGAAAGGCGTAGGCCAGCGCCGCCAACAGCAGCAGTTTTTCTCGCGGCTCCCACTCCCACAAACGTGGACTTTGGAACCCCAACTCACTCTTGTTTTCTTTCCAGGTCAGTTCGATCTGCCAGCGGCGCGCGTAGGCAAACATGATCCGCCAGGCATCTTCCGCGGTGGTGATGGACTCGGCGGTGAGCAGATACCAGGGCAAGCCACCTTTGCGCCGAGCTACGACCAACCACAAGGGCTGCTCAGGATGGTCGGGGTGCGTCACCGGAAAGGCAAGAATGCTGCCCATGACCCACTGGTGACGACGGCAATCCCACACCCAGCGTTCTTGCCATCCTCGTTTGCCGCGGGTGATTTTCCAGGCTGCACGTCGCTGACCCTGGGCATCCACGAGCTGATAGTCTTTGTTCCAGCGCAGCACAAAGCGGAGCGAGAACGCCAGCAACAGACCCAGCCAGAAACTGCTGGCGAAGCCTTGATCAAAGACATGCATCACCTCGCGTCCCCAGAGCAGAACGCCTTGCAGCAACAGTTTGGCTTGCTCATCGCGTTTGAAGGAGGCGCGCGCCCCACGGCTGGTCCACCACCGCATGCTGGCTAGTTCAGGCGGGTCGTCTTGCTGCTCGCTACCGACCAGGACCACGGCCAGCCAATGGAGGCCCGGCACAAAAATGGGGCCACGCGGTGGGGTGTAGTAGCCCTTTTTGATATGGGTGAGTCGCGCCGCTTTACTTGAGCGCACCGGGGCAAGATCATCGGAGGCGATACTTTCTGGTTTCTCCCAGGCGCTCTCATCCCACAGCGCCAGCACATCCCTTCCCATCTGTTTCCACCTTGTGAGGCGCTGGCTGGCTCGATGCCACAGATACGAGCGGATCAGCTCAGCGGACCATTTGCGACAATGCAGCAGCCGAGACAGGCGCTTGGTGCCTGCCGGGGCTTTGTCAGGCGTTTCGAGATAGCCGCCCATTTCCGAGAGGAGCAAGCCATTGACGCGATCACGAAAGGTCAAGATCACTGCGACCGTGTGCAACATCGTGCGCACCAGTCGTTTGTCCATGCGGGTATCAGCTTCCATGAGCAACGGAGCTAGAAACCGAGCGAGAGCGGTGTACAATCCCTGAGCCATCTCGGCAGGGGGATATGGTGGAACTTGTGGCTCCTCAAGCCGTGTGAGATACTGGGATGACATGAACAACACCTCCTGGATTGACTGAATGATGGTTGGTTGCTTTCTTCAGTCTCGCTCAGGAGGTGTCTTTTTACAAGCCCGACCTTAAAATTCGGGATGTCTCATGTTGGCTGCCCCAAAGTTATGGGGTTGGGGATAGGCTCCAGAGGCCGTAATTGCCCACGCATTGACCGGCTCCGTCCTGGTTGCAGTAATCGCCGACCAGGTTTCCATCCGGGCGTACAACTCCTTCGAAGAAGAGGGGTGGTTGCTGGGCGGAAGCCGAGATGGTGATCAAGATATGGTTGGAGGCGTCAACCACACCGGTGAAGTTACCCGCCCTGTTCATGCCGGTGAAGTGTCCGCTGATCTGCTGCTGCTGTTGCTGAATATTGGTCAGGGTCATTGTGCCGGTGGCTTGTTTAGAGAGATTGCTCAAGGTTCCCCGGTAGGCTGTGGTGAGGCGGGGATAGGGTCCGGTCGCGCTGGCTGTGGCGGTTGGATGTGGCTTCACCGCTGCATGTGTGCTCTGCATGGTGGCAGTTGGATGGACGGACTGTGGTGATTGGAAGGCATTCGCTATAGAGCCAATCGCCAGGATAATACCGAGCAGTAAGATGATGCCCGAAATGGTGGTCAGTTGTATGATGCGACGGTGGCGCTGCTTCTGGGCCCCTTTCGATGTGGCCTGGATGGTACCAGTCCTCTTTTTTCTGCCTGTGTCGGGTTGTCCGGGGGCGCTGGCTGACTGCTTCATAGCCGACCAGAAATCTTCTACGCGGTCGTAGCGCTGTTCCATGCTAATCTCCATGGCACGTTCGAGTGCCTGCGAAACGTGCGGGGGGATAGCGGGCGCAAGGATATGCACCGGTTTCAGTGGATCGACGCGTTTGCTGACAATGGTGGCGGCGCGTTCAAACGCATCCACCGGCACCGACCCGGTGAGCAGGCAATAGCAGGTGGCGGCCAGCGCATAGATATCCGTGTGAACATCGGTGCTCAGATTGCCATACTGCTCCGGCGCGCCATAGCCGGGCGTGCAGTGGCGCAGGGCGCTGGTGGTGGCATCAACTTCAAACTCTTTCGCGATACCAAAATCGATCAGGACCGCCCGCTGCTGATGCGCTGTAATGATGATATTGGATGGCTTGATATCGCGATGAATAATAGCCGGTTGCTGATGGTGCAGGTAGATGACGGCCTCGATGATCGGCTGTATGAACCGCAAAACCTCGTCGAGGGTGAAGCGCTGGCCTGGCTGCTGGCGGCGCAAGGTTTCCAGATTGGGCCCCTCGATATATTCCATGACCAGGAAACTGGATTGCTGCTCTGTGTCTTCATACACATCATAGATACGCGGGAGCGAAGGGTGCTTGAGCTTCTTAAGCACGCGGCCCTCGAAGGCAAAATGCACCTGCTCCTTCCGATTGTCGGTATGCAACTCTTTCAGGGCCACATAATTGTTCTCTTCTTCATCATGGGTTTCTTTTGCAAGATCACGTGCCAGATAGACAATACTTGAGCCGCCATTGCCCAATACACGTTCTATTTTGTAGCGCTCTCGCAGGACTGTACCGGCTACGAGTGGCCTGGATGATGCCATCATAGAAAAATGCCCCTTTTAATAAATGACGATGGTCGTTTGCCAGTTTGTATGATTATAGATCCAGGCCATGTCGTTTACTGTCAGGTTAACGCAGCCATGGCTCCCATCATAATTGTAAGGTGTATTTCCGCTAACATCTTGATGGGGATATTGGGCACCGGCCCCGAAGGTGGCGCGCCAGTAAGCATCATGGATGAAATCACCCCCATAATGATAGAGGATCGCATATTGAATGGGTGTCGGGGCAAACCAGAATGGCGAATTTCTGGGCTCTTTAGAGACAAAAACGGTCGGCGATTTGCGATCGAGCACCGGCCATACGCCGGGCAAGGATGGACGCAGTGGACTGCCGGTTACAACCTGGAATGCTCGCTGCAGACGACCATTCTGATACAGACGCATAGACTGTCCTGCCAGCGAGATCACCAGGACCTGTTTATGCGTCAGCTTGTAGTGGTTCAGTGCCTGTATATCAGTGGCGTGCACCTGGTTATAAGGCGTATTGCTCTGGCTGTCGCTTTCCAGCAGACGCAGATTGAAGAGCGCATTCTGAGCCTCAAGGGTGACGGCGTGGAAATCATTTTCGGATGAAGCGCTGGCCAGGTCACCATCGATAATGGAGCCGAGTCCCTGCGCCATGTATTCTGAGTCGGGTGCATAGTCTTTGCCATCGAATGCATCATGATACATGTGGCTTTTGCCCCAGCTATTGACCTCTTGATGGAAACTGGTCACCGCTGTATGCGCTTCACCGCTGGCGAGCGATCGCTGCATTGAAGCGATGTCGCTATCGATATGCTGCAAGGCGGCAAAGCGTGTCCCATCGTTCTGGGCACGGGCGACCTGCGTCGTGTCAGTCCGCAAGGCCTGCTGGTAAAGGGCCGTATCTTGCTTATAATTTTTGAGTGTACTGATCTGTTGCGTAAATAGCTGCAATTTGGCCTGGCTAACCGCTGGATAATTCCGCAGTGCCGCATTGATGATGTGTTGATAGTGTATCGTCAGCTGTGTATTGAGTTGCTGGATGGCCTGGGGAGTGCTGGCGCTATTAAAGCTGTCACTATCCTGCTGGTATTGTTTTTGCAGGTCGCCGCTATTGAGCTGTGCCTGTTGCATGGCGTTCAGGGTACTATGCATGGTGGCCAGCCGGGTAGCCATGGTTTCCAGCGTGTTTAATGCATCGGTCGAGCTATGGGCGTCCTGCATGATAGCGAGATAATCATTGGGATCTCTGGCGGCCTCCATCTGTAATTGATCCGCGCTGAAGCGTTGAGAGAAAGCGTCGCTGTCGCCGATTGGCTGCATATTGATGCGGCTGACGACCACCTGGAAACGCTGCATCTCTTTTTGCGCCTGGCTTTGTAGTTGTTGGGTCGCGGCTGTAATTGTACCTGGAACCTGCTGTTGCAGACTGACGTAGCGGGCGGCCTGCGCGTTATAGGCGGGGCCGGGCTGCAGATAAAAAGAGGGCGAAAACCAGGGTAGTGACGTGGCGATATGCGCTTCTTTTTGTCGTAACGGGGCAAGGTACGTTTCGGGCACGCCGATGGATTGCGCGTGAGCCAGGAGCTGATCCAGCTGTGCCTTTTTTTGCTGGGGCTGCTGCAGGTAGCGTGGATCATGAATATTCTGGAAGGCCTCATAACTTAGCAGAAGGGCGATCATGATCAATACAATCACGCTGGTCGCGCTAAGAATATGGACCTTATCCTTTTTTCCTCCGGTGGTATTCACGGGCGAAGCGATCGGTAATGACAGCCGATTAGTAGGAGAGACAGGCTCTGTTCGCGCGTTGGCGGCCAGAGCCTGTTCCTGCTTGATGGCGGCCGCGCGGGCATAAAGCTGCGCCATCTGTTGCGAGCTGCGCTTTACCGTCTTATCCAGATCAGAGACGCGCTGTGTGGCATCTGCATCTAGCGTCTCCACGCTGCGCTGTTCATCCTCTTTCCCTGCTGTAGCGGACTTTTCTCGCGACGTCGTATATCCCATGAGTATATCCTCAAAAAGGAGTGCGATTGTCTCTGGAGGCCAGGGACTCCGCACCCCTGCAACGTATCGATATGTTTTTGTAGCTGAAAGAAACGGCTAGCCGTTACCAACCACGGACGAGTTGACCGCGAATGGTTTGGTCTGCTCAACGCCAGCGACGTTGGTGCTGACCGCTTTGTACATATAGCTATTGTCGCCTTTCGGACTGAGATAGCCGGCCTTTGTGACCAGGGCCGGCGCATCGGCTACCGAACCCAGATAGACCGGTGTAAACGCCCAGTTATCGGCCGGCGATAGACCACCGATGGCACGTCCCAGCGCGCGATGTTCCGCCTCAATACAGGCAACCTGGCCCGCGATCTGCGCCAGGTCTGGTCGACCCAGCTGGGCGAATTCTTTGATCGCGGCCAGGAAGGCCGAGTCAAAGACACCCTCAAGCTGCTGCTGGGTATCGATAAAGGTCTTCAGATCTGTAAAGGTCTGCGGACCATGGGGGAAGCTGAAGGTCTCGGTTAATGACTGGCCTCCATTAGCGGCGAAGAATTGCTGGTGGATCTGCTCTTCCGCCAGGGCCGCCTGCAGATAGGTCAGGTTGTCCCCTTTCAGACCCAGCTTATCGGCGTTGGCCAATCCATTGCTATAGAATGTGACGGCCAGCTGTTCAGCGGTGCGGGCGACCGTCAGGATAGTAACGATGGGATCCTGGGCGCCTTTATAACTGTGCAGGCTCTGATTCTTCTGTTGCAGACCCGCCTTGAGGCTGGCCTGTGTCTGCGCGCTGGTCTGGCGCGCCGCCGCGCTGCTCAATTGAGGCATGATGGCCGCGCCCAAAGCTGTGGCCGCCACACCCGAGGCGGTAATGATGGCGCTTTTCTTAAAGAATGCGCGCCGGGAAGCAGGCGCTGCGAATGAAGCGATCAGGTTATCGGTGGCCTGTTTCACCTTTGGATCATTCTTAAGCATAAAGCGTTCATCAATGGGTGCGTGACATGCCTCACACTGCTGACTGGCCAGGGTTAAGAGATGACCACACTGTGGGCAGAATCGTGGACTACTGTGTGCCATAAAATCCTCCTGAATGAGTCTCTACAGCCTGAACGGATCTGTTTTTATGTGTGTATGCCTGGTTGGCTCAGAGATATGAGTATAGATGTTAATGCTAAATCAGACCTTTTGGAAGCATAACCTGACAACCCGACATACGATCTTCCTGCTGCTAAACCCTACGCATCTAGAGATATGCAGGTGCATCAGGGATAACAAAGATTTGGTGTACTGTCTCGACTCAATCTTTTTATTGAATAGCCGTTCAAACTGTACTACGGCAATGCCCAGAATCTGGATTACATAGCGGCTATTTTTTCGTAATTTTGGTATCTTTTCAACTAAAGAGGCTCAAAACAGATCTGAATAAGGAATTCTGGCGTATTGCTATGTAGCCAGGACTGTCTTTGGGTGCATGAGGCCTGCAATCCTGGCGATCGAGAGGAAATATATGATGAATAAGCCAGGGTTATTACGCAAGTCTGTGTGGTGGCGTCTCTCCATGGCTATGGGTCTGTGTGCCGTGCTATGTGTTACCGGCATGCTATCATCCAGGCCGGTTATGGCTGCGGCTGCCCCTGCCTATGTACGCATCATTCATGCCTCGCCCGATATTGGTATCGTTGATGTATTTGTTGATGGCAAGAAGATCTTGAGTGATTTCCAGTTCGCAACTGTGACCGATTATGTGCCGATCGCATCGGGCGCGCATAAGGTGCAGCTCGCTTTGATTGGCAAAGGCATTGATGCCTCCATTATCACCCAGGAGATGACCGTGCAGGCGGGAACGCCGTATACTATCGCGGCCCTGGGTACCAAAGAGAGCGGGTTCTTGTTCAAGTCTTTTGTAGACAACAATGTGATTGCCGGTACCGGTGCCAAGGTGCGTGTATATCATCTTTCACCAGGAGTCGGCACGGCCAGCGTTTCATCCCAATCAAATACACTCGTCAATCAGATTTCTTATGCCAACGCCAGTTCTTATATTCCTGTGACAAGTGGTACCTACGCGGTAACGCTGAACGCCTCGGCGCCAAAAGCGGCTCTATCGACCCGGCTGACGTTAAAACCGTGGTCTGTGCTGAGCGTCTTCGCGGTAGGTCTGGTGCAGGGAGATCCGCACTGGCGCCTGGTCTCTGCCCAGCAGCAAGGGATACCAGGGATGCCACAGACAGGTGGTAATCCATATGTTGTATCTGAAACCTATCCATATTACTGGCAATGGGGCATCATGGTTGTAGCACTGGTTGGTTTGCTGATCGGATGTGTGTATGCGTTCACCCATAAGCGGGCAAGCAACTCTGCTGCCGAGAAGCGTACGGTGGCTGGAGGATAGATTGAAAAAGGATAATCATGTGGGGTTTTAAACGAACACAGACCGCACACAATTCTAGTTCGGAGCTTCTGGTCCTGCATAGAAACGATTTAGAGGATGAAGTTGTGCTTCAGGCGCTTACCTCGGGGGCTATGTGGGCGATGGAGCTCCTTTATGATCGTTATTCTCGTATACTATATTCCTTTGCGTACCGCATGGTTTCTGATCACCAGGTGGCGGAAGACCTGTTGCAGGAAGCGTTTATGGCGGTCTGGAAGCGCTCTGTAACATACTCTCGGCAGGCGGGGACGGTACGCAGCTGGCTATTTTCTATCATGCATCATCGGGCCATCGATTATTTGCGCGCGGTGAAGCGTCGTTCGGTGCTGAACGAGGTGACGTTAGATGAAGCAGATCAGGATGAGCATGTTGCGTTTGCCGATACCTGGGACCAGGTCTGGCGCTCGGTGCAGAGCCACCAGGTACGTGAGGCGTTGATGTCGCTGTCTGCTGAACAGCGCCTGGTTATTGAGCTGGCTTACTTTCAGGGCTGGACGCATACAGAGATCGCGGAAGGCTGTAACCTGCCCCTGGGGACAGTCAAGGCCCGCATGCGTCTGGGTCTCCAGCATTTGAAGCGCCGCCTGGAAGGAATGGGTGTCAATGAATCATAATGCTGCCTTTGATCCCCGAATAAGGAGTTTCGCACTGGCTAAACTGAACCGACTGGACACGAAAAGCACACACTGTTTACAATATGGCATGCAACTACATCTGCTCACTGCTCCTGAAAGTAATCCGCTGAGCTTTTTTCAACGTAGCACCAGGAAAGTAGTAGATGAGAATGGAGTAACCATGTATGACTTGCCAGGAATTTGAAGAGCTTTCAGGAGCTTACGTGCTGGGAGCACTGACGCCAGAGGAAAAGAAAGCGATGGATGAACATCTGGCACAATGTCGCGATTGTGCCGCGAAGCTGCCAGAATTGCAGGCGATTGTCAACCTGTTGCCACTTGCTTCACAGGATGTCGAGCCAGCCGCTGACCTCAAGCAGCGCTTTTTTACGCAGCTTCAGCAGGAGCAGTTATCTACTACTGGCAGGCCATCACGGCGAGCCGCAATCTTACCACTATCCACGCGTGCCGCCGCCCGTCGTTCATCGGGCCGGACCCTGCGTGCCGCGCTGGTCGCGGTGGCTGCGGTCCTTGTATTCTCCGCCCTTGGCGGCATGCTTTTCTGGAATCTCTCTCTGCAACACCAGATTGCCAGCCTATCGGCCAATGTGGTGCAGGCAAATACCTATAAATTGCAGGGCACGGCCAACGGAGCATCTTCTCAAGGTGAATTAACCTGTTACAGCCGGCAGCAGGTCTGTATCGTGGTGATGCATGGGCTTCCCCCGATATCGGGTAACCATGTCTATCAGGGCTGGCTTCTCCAGGGAAAGCAGACGACCAGCCTGGGTCTATTTACCATCCGTGATGGGACCGCGACGCTCCCTTTTCAAGGTAGCACAAAGGGCTATGACGCGGTAGCCATCAGCCTGGAACCCGGTCCAACCGCAACACCCCAGGCTCCCAAAGGACCTGTTGTCGCTCTGGGCATGTTGCAGGGCCTGGCTAGCAATACAGCGCCAGAGCGCGCCCAACAGTCGCTGGCCGATCTGCTATAGATCTGGAATAGCCTATGTATGGCTGGTGTATCGTTCGTTATAACACGGCTTGATGGTCCTCTCCACGCTACCCGGATGGCTGTCGCTGACAGTCATCTTTTTGCGAGAGTCCTTTTTTGCCGTTATTTTTGTAAATATATCGCCTCCAAATCGTGAGAAGGAAACGTACGGTATAGTCTTTAATCTATTATGTATTGGTGCATGGGGCGCAATCTGGCCCCCATGCACCAATACATAATAACCAGCGCGGCCGCGTAGCGGACGTGCGTGGGGACGCTCACGTGCCCCACTATAACCAGAGTAAGTCACACACTCTTACACCTATCGAAGAAGGAGGGCGCATGACGATGACTACCGATAGAGATGACCAATGGCCTTGTTGGTTGAATGATAAATGCTGATCTGTAGTTCCTCAAGATGGATAGTTGAATAAGATGAAGTTTGAGTCACCCTTAGAGCGCTATCTTTTTGATAAGTATATTTTAGATGTATGTATTGCCACCCTTACGCAAGGTGGCGTGACCTCTAAACTGGATACCTATCAATTTGTATCACCTATCGATGCCTGGGCCATCCCGAAATATCCAGATCAGACCGTTATCCTTCCTCCCAATGCGGACTTGCAGGCGGCTGTGCGGTCTTTTGTGGTTCAAAATGAATTATATCTAAGGATGCCCGATTACTGGCTGGGAACCTGGATAGAGCCCGAAACCCATAGTTGTTACCTTGACATCACTAGTCTTTGCTTTTGCCTGGATGATGCGGTACAGCAGGCACGAGCCCTGAGCAGTAGCGCGCAGCGCAAGATTGTGGCGCTCTACGATTTTAAACGTGGGCAGGCTATTTATATTTGAAAGGATGATAGGGATAGCTATGATGAACGAGGCGATTGCCCTGGTGATTCCAGCCTGGAACGAGGCGGATGCCCTGAAGCATCTGTTGCCGGAGATTTCCAGGAACCTGGTGCGCTGGATTGTAGTCGTGGATAACAATAGTACGGACGCCACGGCCGCTGTGGCGCGCGCGGCCGGCGCGACCGTTGTGCTTGAGGAGCGGCGTGGTTATGGCCAGGCCTGCTGGCGTGGCTTTCAGACCGCGCGCGATCTGGGCGCGGAGATCGTCGTATTCATGGATGGCGATGGCAGCGACAATCCCGTCGATCTCCCCCGCATGGTAGAGCCTATCCTGTCCAACCAGGCCGACTTTGTCATCGGCTCGCGCGTCGGCCCGCAATCCGAGTCCGGCGCGGTCCCTCCGCAGGCACGTCTGGGCAACTGGTTGATCAGTCGTTCGGTAAGCTGGCTATACGGAGTAAGTGTGCATGATATCGGCTCTTTCCGGGCGGTACGCATCGAGAAGCTGGAGCAGCTCAGGATGCAGGAGATGACCTTTGGCTGGCCGGTGGAGATGCTGGTGAAGGCCGCACGGGCCCACTTCCGCATTGTGGAGATCGATCTGCACTACCGGCGCCGCAGCCATGGACAATCCAAGGTGGCGGGTACCATCACAGGGAGCATTCGCGCGGCCTACGCTATGTTGAGTACGATGGCGCGCTATGCCCGTAAAAAGGATCTGAAATATGTCTGATACCGCGCTGGCGATTCTGGCGCGCTATCCTGAACTGGGCAAGGGGAAGACGCGCCTCGCTCAAGGATTGGGAGCCGGGCTGACGCTGGATCTGTATCGGTCGTTCTTGCAAGATCTGGCCTGCCGCTTTCAGGGCTGGCAATATGATGTCATCTGGGCCTATACGCCGGCCGAACAGGATTTCATCGCCTGCGTACGCTCGCTGATCGCGCGGCCCGATGAGCCGGTGCGAATAGTGCCGCAGCAGGGTCCAGACCTGGGCACGCGCCTGCATAATGTCTTTCAAGAGACTGCGCGCGCCGGTTTCGCATATACCGTTTTGATTAGCTCGGATTCGCCACAGGTGAGCCGGCAGATCATCGAACGGGCCCGCCGCGCCCTGGATGACGCGGATGTCGTGCTGGGACCCGCTGAGGACGGCGGCTACTATCTGATCGCCATGCGTGAGCCTCACGATGTCTTTAGCGCTATCCCGATGAGCACCGACGTGGTGTTGGATATGACGATCGACAAGGCTCGACAGCAGGGCCTGAATGTTCAGCTAGTGGACACACTATTTGATATTGATACTCGGTCGGACCTGCAGCGCCTGGCGGACCTGTTGCGAGCTGATGCTACGCTTGCCCCCGCTACCGCTGCCTGTCTGCATGAGATAGATAAAAGGGGTTTTCTTTCATGACTACATCAACCGTTGCTACACTTCCGCGCTCCATCTATATCGAGCCCACCAGCCGCTGTAATGAGTTCTGTCAGCAGTGTCCACGTACGTTCCTGTCGCGCGAAGAGGACCGCGACCTGCCGTTCGATGATTTCCGCCGTATCGTCGATCAGTTTCCTGTGCTCGATCGCGTGGTGCTGCATGGCCTGGGTGAGCCGCTGCTGAACAAGGATCTGCCGAAGATGGTGCGCTATCTCAAGGATCGCGGCACTTATGTGCTCTTCAACTCCAACGGCATCGCCCTGACCGAGGCGCGCGGCCAGGCGTTGATCGACGCGGGCCTTGATGAGTATCGTCTGTCCATGGATGGTTCGACCCGCGAGACATACGCCCATGTGCGTGGCGTGGATGCCTTCGATAAGATCTGGCGCAACGTGAGCGCGTTCGTCAAGCTGCAACAGGCGCAGGATGCCAGCAAGCCCGCAGTCTCGCTCTGGTTTACGGCCATGCGCGAGAATCTGCCAGAACTGCCTGGACTGGTTGAAAAAGCCTATGAGAACGGCATCCGCGAGATCTATCTGCAGCGCCTGGTCTATTTCGAGCAGGGGTTGGCGGCCTCGAAGCAGGCCTTGTTCCATCGCGCGCTACCCGAGGAACTGGCCATTATTCGCCGGACTCAGGAGCTCTGCCAGGAACGCGGTATCCGCTTCAAAGCGGCTGGAGCGGCCTCCCCGGTGGAAAGCGTCGTGCGCGACTTTGGCGAGCGTCCCTGGTCGGGCTGTCAGCGTCCCTATACCCTGACCTATATCACCTCCAGCGGCAACGTACTCTCCTGCTGCTTCGCCCCCTTCGGCCATCGCAGCGCCAAAGAGTACCGGGAGGAGCGCGTGCTGGGTAACGTCTTCCAGGAATCGATCGAGCAGATCTGGCATGGTGAGCGCTATAACCAGTTCCGCAACGCCTTCGAGAGCGACCATCCCGCGCGGCACTGCGCGCAGTGCGGAGTGAACTGGAGCTACTAGCATGCCAATTCTGGAACAACTGCCGTCTCCAGTTCATAAGGACCATGTCTCCTCCTCATTTGGGGAGACATGGCGCCTGCCGCTGTTATGCCTGCTGCTGGTTATCGCTATCGTCTACAATACATTCTTCGCCTTCAACGCACCGCTGCCGGATACCAATGAGAATCCGCTGCTGGTAGCGGAGCTGATCAGCTATCTCCCCTACCTACTGGCCTGCGTCCTGATCTTAAGCACCAGGGCGCCCGAGGGACGCAAGCGCTGGCTGGAGCTGGGCATTATCCTGCTGGGAGCCGTGGTCTTGCGCGCCCAGCTGCTGGGTATTCAGCCCAATCTCTCACACGACTCCTGGCGCTATCTCTGGGACGCGCGCGTGACGCTGCATGGCTTCAGCCCCTATACCTATCCCCCCGGCCATCCATTGCTGCTCCACCTGCGCAACGTGCTGTATGAGAATAGCCGCTTCCGCAATGTGCCGACCATCTATCCGCCGGGCGCGCAGGGCTTCTATCTGCTCAGCTACCTGCTGGCGCCGGATAACCTGCCCTTTCTCAAAGCTCTCTTTAGCCTGTGCGAGGTGATATCGACAGGGTTGCTGGCCCTGCTGCTGCAGCGCAAAGGATGTGATCCCGCGCGCTGCCTGATCTATGGCTGGTGTCCGGTGGCGATCGTAGAGGTGGCGCTCCAGGGCCATGTCGATGCCCTGATGGTCATGTTTATTATGCTGACCCTGGTCTGCGCTCAGGGTACGTGGCGAGGCGCCCGCGTCGTGACCGGCCTCTGCCTGGCGCTGGCGACCTTAACCAAGCTCTACCCTATTCTCCTGTTGGTGGTTGTCTGGCGTGGTCGCCGCGACTGGTGGCTACTGATCACCTGTCTGTTAACCATCGTGCTTTCCTATATTCCCTATCTGATTCTGGGACATGGTCAGATCTTTGGTTTCTTTGCCAGCTATGCCAGCGAAGTAGGATCTATGAATGGCGGGCCGCTCGCCCTGTTCATGTACAGGCTGAGCAAACAGACTGGCTGGCCATTGCAGGTGACCTATGCTGTTGATCTGCTGCTGGTCTGCTCGGTCTCGTTGTGGATTTGGATCAGACGCTTGCAGGAGCGTATCAGTATGGAAGCCTCGGTGCTGATCCTCTTCTGCGTCATCTTCCTGATCTCATCCCATGTCTTCCCCTGGTACACCACCGTCCTGCTGCCCCCGGTTGCCCTGATGGTTGGCTCGCCCTGGACGCGCGCCAGCGGATGGAGCGGTCGCGCGCTGGCCTGCATCGGACTCTGGTACTTTGTATGCGCCTCCATCGTCTCCTACTTCTTCGGAACCTCCCTGAATTGGAACCTGTACTACACCTATGTCTATGGTGTAACTGGCGTGTTCCTGTTGCTGGCACTGCTCCTGGGAGCGAGGAACTGGCGTATTGAGCGCCGGAGCCGCCAACGGATCAAGTATCAATCTCTCTCTTAGCTCGACTTTGTACATTTTTCGCTCGTTGAGCTGAAAAAGGGCCTCGATTGGCGTTCTCCTGCAAGCTCAATTTTCAACGTTTGTACAAAGCCGAGCTCAGGTTTCGCGCCACCGGCGCTCAATTCATTAACAACGGGGCGTCCGCTACGCGGACGCCCGTGCGGGGATAATCATGTACCCTTGTAAGGCAGAGTTTGGAGAATGTGTAAAAATGTGGGCGATGTGACGTGACAGAGGTGGACGTTGTGATTGATGACTGATAGGCCTGCGGTTTTCTATCCGGCGTAAAAGATAGTAGCCATTTCATGTTCACAAAAGGAAAAGGTATCATCATGTCTGATGTTAAGTCCAGGCAAATAAAGGGTGAGGCGCCCATGAGTTCTCCCCGACAAGGTTTTTCAATGGGCCGGACGGTGTTGTTCTCTGCCGTGTGGGCCCTGGTCGCAGGCCTGGCCGCGAGTCTGTGCGCTACGCTGGTGATGGGCCTGCTGCGCTTGCTGGCGGGAATCCCGACGCCGGTTGAGATGTTCGGTGATTATGTTTTAAAGCATATTAGCGTTGCCCAGTTTATCGGACTACTGATAAGGTATGGTTCCAACGCGAAAACGGCTCCCCTGGGACAGGCGTTGCTGGCGATGATCGCGGTTGGGACCGCGCTGGGCTGTCTCTACGCGTTGCTGGTGTGGATCAGGCTGCCAACGCGTGGCTATCGGCCCGCCCGACGTGAGTGGCTGGTGGCACTGGCGTTCGCGCTGCTGATGACCCTGACCGGCGTTATCCTCTTCTGGAAAGAACTGCCCCAGAATTTTCTGGGCTGGCCATTTGAGATGGCACGCACCCTGAGCATTGTGGGGATGCTGTGTGATTTTGGCGTGTATGGCGCGGTGCTCTGCCTGGGATATCGAGCGCTGCTGCCTAAATACTCCGCCCCCAATGGTGATCGCGTGGTGGCGCGGCGACGTCAACTGCTGGCGCGTAGTGGTGTGGTGGCCCTGGGTGTCGGAGCCGGTCTGGGTACCTTCGGTTCCATTCAGAAATTACTGGACAACTATACCGCCTATGATGGCATGAAGACCTCTTTCCCCAACCACACCGACTATCCGATCACTCCCAATAATGATCATTATGTGGTGACGCAGAATCCGGTTGATCCCTCCATCGATATTAACCTCTGGCGCCTGGAGGTCGGAGGACTGGTCAATAAGCCGGGGACATACACGTATGAGGAGCTTCAAAAGCTACCCTCAACGGCGCGGGCGATCACCCTTGAGTGTATCGCCAATGGACCAGGGGGGCACCTGATGGGCAATGCGGTCTGGCATGGCGTGCCCCTGCGAACGCTGATCGAGCAGCAGGGTGGTACGCAGCCAGGGGCGAAGTATATCGCCTTCTATTGTGCCGACGGTTACAATACCAGCCTGCCACAGCAGGAGGTGCTGGAGGCCGATCCATTGCTGGCCTGGAACATGAATGGAGTAGATCTGCCCAAACGCCATGGCTATCCCCTGCGCGTCCTGATCCCTGGCCGCTATGGCGAGGAGAATCCCAAGTGGCTGACGCGCATCGAATTCGTCGGTGACTTCGTGCAGGGTCTCTATTCCAGCCAGGGATGGTACAACGGCGTCCTGCGCACGACGAGCCGCTTCAACCAGCCATTTGCGGGCAATGTGTTTCAGGTTGGTCAGCTTGTACCGATGGTGGGCATCGCCTTCGCGGGCAATCGTGGCATTCAGCGCGTCGAGGTCAGCGTTGATGGCGGCACGACCTGGAAAGAGGCGAAGCTTGATCCCGCGCTCTCAAAGGATAGCTGGGTCTTCTGGCGTATGGACTGGCGGCCCACCAGGGCTGGAACCTACACCCTGGCCGTACGGGCCACCGATGGTACCGGCGAGGTACAGACCGGCCGCAAGCAGAACACGGTCCCCAACGGTTCCACCGGCTACCACATCGTCACCGTCACCGTCGCATAGCTTCGGACCTCGCGTCCGATTATTCCTCTCCCCAATGGAAACGAAGGGGTACATGGTCATGTACCCCTTCATCGTTCCTCAAGCGGGAGCATAATCGGACGCGAGATCCGAACCTATGAGGGCGGCGTTATTGGGGGTCGAGGATCTGGCGGATCTGATGCAGGTCCTTTGCCGCGCTGACCAAATTGCTATGAATGGTGCGCTCGTCCTGCTTCAGCGTGGTATCGTTGGCTTTATATTCGTCGCGATCAGTATTATAGGCGACCGCCGTTAGTTTGGGCAGTGTGGACTGAGCATTGTCGATGACACCTTCAATCTTTGTCAGGTCACTTTTGTAATCAGTGAACAGTGGATTGAGTTTAGCTTTCTGGGCGTCCGAAGCTTTGTCAATGGCGTTTTCCAGGGTAGGCTTGAGATCAACCAGCTTGTCGCGCACACCAATCTCTACATCCAGGTGCAGGATGCGGTAGTCGCGTGGCAGCACCACAGCAAGGATGCGATGCTGATAGATGCTCTTGACATCCTCACGGGCCTCTTCGGCATTGGGGGCCGCGTCAAGCCTGGTTTTCAGGGTGGACATGATGGAGAGATGATTTTTTACATCAGTGGACAGGTCATTAGCCTGGGCATCCGTGATCTGCTTTTTGCCCAGAATAGTTTGAATCTTTGTATTTAAGGTATTCAAGTCGTTCTGGCGCGTCTGAATTTGCTGATCACCAAAGGTGATGACGCATCTGGTATCGTTGGCCGCGCATTTCGTGGTGGCAGCCTGGGCAACTGGCGCCTGCAAGAAGGTCAGACCCATGGTCGCCGCCATGCCGCCAATAACGAAGACGCGAGTGAGATTCTGCATGATGCTCTGTTTTATCAACATAATAATGTCCTTTCCTGTTCTTGTCTTATTGATTCTCATGAATATGGTGTGATAGTAAATGCATCGGTGGTCGAGAACTTGATTACGGCATCTGATCATTGTCTGAGCTGGACTGTGATGTGTTATTCACATCCTTCTGTGTGTTGTCTATGCTGTTGACGGCGTCCTGCACCTGCTGATCCACATCCTTGATTTTGGAGGTATTGTCATTTGATGCGGATGTACCTGCTGTGCTGTTGGTATTATTAGTGCTGGAGTTTGTGGTTGTAGTGGAGGCGCCAGTTGTACTGTTGCCGGCGCTGCTGCTACCACAGGCTGCCAGGGCAAGCACGCATATCAGCAACAGGCTGGCCATGACGATGGTAACATAAGTGCTATGTTTTTTTTTGCTATGGGTCATTGTAACTCCTTATATATGTTATCAAGCATAATGTGTACTTGAATAGTTTCTGTGGCTATATTTTATTTTGCTCAGTACACATCTTTTTCTCTCAGGTGCTATAACCATATCTTAATGCTGAACTGTTAAGTTTTTCTCAAGCAAGGCTAAAGGTTTGCTCTATCTTTTTTGAGGGTTGGCAGAGGTTTAGGAATGGAGGGAGGATATATCAAACGAGAGAAAGAGATGCGCCCATGAGAGATGGGCGCGTAATCGGATGCGAGCTCCGAAGCTATGGGGTGTACGGTTCGATGGTGGTGACGTCGATAGACGTGTCGGAGGCGGGCTGATGCTTGCGCCTGCGCTGCAGTTCGCGCCACAGTCCGGCGAACTGCTCTTTTTTGCCTAGCACACGAACCTCCAGGCCGGTCTTTTTGTCGGTGGCGTTCGATGCGAGCCAGACCACGCGTTCGGCCGGAACGGCAGGTGGATTGCCCCAGAGGCGGATGATGGTGCTGAGGGCACTCAGCTTTTTCTCGTACCCCTGTATGGCATCCACGTGCCGCAGCAGGTGGGTATCGACCAGTCCAGGGTTGAAGGCGTGCACCTTGATGCTGGTATTTTTATACTCTTTGGCCAGGGCCAGCGTGAAGCTGCGCACCCAGGTCTTGCTGGAGGCGTAGGCGTTCTGAAAGGCGACTGGACCCGTATCACCGCGTCCCATCAGGTTGATCAGTTTCCCTCGTCCACCCTGGGCGAGGAAGCGCTGGATGGCTACGATCGAGCCATGATAGGTGCCGAGAATATTGGTCTGGACGACGCGTTCAAAGTCGTTCGGGGGAATCGAGGCCGTGGGACCATAGATGCCTGCCATGCCAGCGTTGTTGATCCAGATGTCGATCCGGCCGAAGGTGGCGACCGCGTGTTCGGCCAGCGCCTTCACCTGTTCCAGATCCCCCACATCGGTGGCCAGTCCGCTTACACGGGCACCAGAGAACTGCTGAACCGTCTGGATGGCCTCATCCACCGACTCCTGTGAGCGTGCGGCCAGCACCACGCTGGCGCCCTCGCGTACAAAAGCCTGCGCGATGCCTAATCCCAGCCCCCGACTGCTACCTGTAATCACGGCTACCTTTCCACTCAAAACCCTCATTATATCTGCTCCTATCTATGTGATGTCTCTATTATGTTGCCAGTGTTACTTAACGGTTGTGATCTGCTGCGACTGCGGTGGCAGTTTAGAGGCTGGTCGCAACCAGGCATAGATCTGCACCCCCAGGGCGAACAGCAGGGCCAGCACGATCACCGATGGATAATCGATCAGCGGGATGGCGACGACCTCCCAGATGTGCCCGAAGCCGCGTACGCTGTAGACGCCCAGGACCGCCAGGACGTAGGCGGCGATGATGCTCCAGCGCATCCATGCCTTCAGTCCCAGGCCATACATCTGGGTGACCACGAAGATGGCGCCGAAGCCAAAGAAGAACATCGGCCACAGGCTATTGCCGTTCTGGATCGCTACCAGCGTGCCATGCGCCAGCACCAGGATCTCCTGGGTGAACATCCAGTAGCGATTGACGTGGACGCGCGTAAAGAAGAGGCTTCCCTGCAGTAGGATCATAAACATATAGAAGAAGCCGATCAGGTGGCCCGGCGTATTCTCCATGGGATGATACCAGAAGGTGTAGACGGCCGCCCAGGAGAAGAAGTAGGGATGGAATTTGCGGGCGGCATAGAGGACGCGACGCGATATGGGCAGGCGCTGTCCAAAGAAGATGCCCCGCCGATTGTTGTCCATCAGCAGTACCCAGATGAGAAGGACGATGACCGAGCCCTGTGAGCTAAATATCGAGACGTCCTGGGCCAGGCCATCATACCAGAGCTGCGTCTGCACAAAGTGCAGCAGGATAAAGAAGACGTTGGCGCCCAGCGTGATCAGGTTGATGCGGTGGAGCCCCGTGGTGTACTTCTTGACATGAGTCTGGGCGTACCAGATCAGTCCCCACAGCACGACCTGGTGGAGCGCATAAAAGAGCCACGCGGTCAGGTGGGTGATCAGCGTCGGATCGGCCAGCTTCCAGTAATACCAGGAAGCATCTCCGGCTGGTTTGGGGAGATGGGGGAAGCCCTTGAGCCAGTCTCCGGTGAACCAGATCACGGCGGTAAAGAGCACGCTGAAGGCGATGCCAAGATAGAGCGCGAGCAGATCGCGCCTGGAGGCGGCCGGCTTCCCCGTGGCGGCCGCTGTTTCATTCAATGTAGACATGCGCATACTCCGATAAGGCTAGTGTTGCAAGCGTTCTGATAGCATAATCTGGTCAGTCAGGTCGTGAGCCCATGTAGCACAAAGTCGATTACGACATCTACGAGCTCGTCCTTGTTGCCGGTAAGATAGTTGGCGGGCAGATTTTCGATGCCCTCTATCAGCGAGAGGAACATGCCCGCGTAGGTGACGCTGCGCCGGCGCTTCTCTGGATTGTTGACGAGCGCCTGCTGGATCGGTCTGGTCAGTGGCTGCAGTAGCGCATCGCGCACAATGACGCGCAGCGTATCGGCCGACTCCTCGCTGATGGCGGGCATATCCGATTGCATCATGCGTCCCAGGTGCATGTGTGGCTGTGTCAGCATCCAATGAGCGGCCGCGCTGAGTTGCTGCCTCCAATCGGCACCGGCGTCTCTCAGAACCTGCTCAAGCTGCGTCTGATAGCTACGCATGCGCCGCTCGACCACCGCCACGTACAGCTCCTCTTTCCCCCTGGGAAAATGATAGTAGAGCGAGGCGTGGCGCATACTCAGGGACGCCCCGATATCGCGTAGCGAAACTGCCTGATAGCCATGGGTGGCGAACAGCTGATCAGCCACCTCTAATACCCGCTCGCGCGCCGCCACCTGGGCCGATTGCGGGCCGGATTTCTCAGATCTGTTAACGGCCAAACTCCTTGCTATACTGATCTTCTCCTACAATTCTACCTACCGGTTGGTAGGTAAATGTACTATACCTCGTGGTTGCATCTGCTGTCAAGAAGATCAGGTTGAGGTCTGGTTAAGATCACAAAAAATGATGCGGTAAATTCCTCCTATGATGGCAGCATGGCGAGCACAAAGATAGAAAGGATCCGATAGAATGCCTAAAGGGGAGCAGAAATGTTGTTTCTCCATTATTTGCACAGAAGGAGTACATATAATGTTGACGCGTTCAAAAGTGACGCTGGGTATCTTTGTAGTTACCGTGATCGTTCTGATCGTAGTAGCATTCTGGATGGGCCGCTCAATGAACCTCTCCGCCTCTACCTCCGCGCCCACCATGCCCCCCGCTACCAATAGTGGAAGTCCAGCCGCCACAGCCCCCGCGGCCAATGGTGGTGGCCCGGTAACACCATCCATCCTAACCGGTACCGTGCAACCTACCATCAGCGTCACCCCCCCGGTCATCACCAGCCCCCACAAATCGCATTGGTAAATAAATTCGGGGGGAATGCACGTATCAAAAACCGAACGCCCCTTAAAAAATGGAACGCATATGTAGGTGCGCCCCTTGCGGCTCCCGCCTCCGGCCTATTCGGCTCCTCGTAAACGACACCTCGCCCCGCGTGGGCCGGCGGAGATCCACGAGGAACGTGATCTCAGGGGTATGAAGGCCGCAAGCGGCCAAGCGCCCGCAAGGGGCGCACCTACTAGACGGCATAGGGGGTTCCATGCTATTATTGGTGGCAATTATACTGTGTGTATACCTGAAGAAGGGAGTTGTGCTGTATGGGCACCAACTTGTTTCAGTGGCTTTTTACCGATCCGGTTCAGGCAGGATCAAATGGGAATCTACCCGGGGCGGAGCCTTTCCATTTCTTGTGGCCATGGCTTATTTTTTGTCTGGCTGGCCTCTTAATCGCATTCTATTATTCCGTTGAGGGCCGCAAACGGTTCGTGAGGAATAAGCCCGTGCTCAAATATATGTTTGATCGCTATCTGGGCTGGTTCGCGGTTATTTGTTTTATCGGTTTGCCTTTGATTGGTGCGCGTGTATTGCTGGATGGCTACTTCTTTGCCTGGCGTTTCTGGCGCTATCTCTGGCTCCTGGCACTGGTCGTCTGGGCGGTTATGTGGGTTGTCTACCTGGTGCGTAAGTATCCTGCCGACAAGGCGAACTACGCGGCGTACCAGCGCAGACAGCAGTACATCCCAAAAAGCAACAAGCGCAAAGTACGTTCCGCGTCGCGCTAGCGCCGCTATTTTTTCGCGTTGGGTATGATGTCTGAACCTTGTGAAGCGTTATCAATCACAGGAATAATTCTCGCCGGCGGCCAAAGCTCACGTATGGGCCGTGATAAAGCTCTGTTGCCTGTTCCCGGCGAGCCTGCCCTAACGTTTGTGACCCATCTGGCCTGCCTGCTGGCTGACCATTGCCAGGAAACGCTGCTGGTCGCGCGTGACCAGTACCAGGCCCAGGCTTATCAGCCACATCTACCTTCTTCAATCCAGGTGTTTACCGACCAGGTTGCCAATGTTGGCCCTTTAATGGGACTCTACAGTGGCCTGAGCGCTATCCATACCTCGCACGCGCTGGTTGCGGCTGTCGACATGCCATTTCTGCAACCGGCGCTGCTCAATTTTCTGCTCTCGCAGGCCCGGTCCGACACGGTAACCATGCCACGCGTGGCCGGTCAGGAGCAGGTTTTGCTGGCCATCTACCCACGCGCCATCCTACCCTTGATCGAACAACGCCTGCGGGAGGGACGCCGTGATCCTCGTTCACTGCTGCAACTGGCTCACGTGCATCTGCTGGAAGAAGGGCAGCTGCGCGCAGTCGATCCCCAACTGCGCTCCTTCATCAATATCAACACCCCTGAAGAATTTTCGCGTTACCAACCATAAAGCCGGGGCAAGCCCAAGCCGGGGCAAGCCCGGCACCTACGACGATGATGATGGGGATGATGACAATGCCGATTTTTGGATGCGGCGCCAGCGTCGCTGTGCCATGGCTTTCAGATCTTCTTCGAAGCCGCGCAGGGTTAGCCATTCACGGGTGGCGCCGGTGACTACGATATCGGTGGCGCGTAGCTGGGATAGGTTGGCGGCTCCGCCCAGTTGCATGGCGACCTTCAGTTCGGAGATGATCCCCTCGATGACTTCGCAGACGCGCTCATAGCTTTCGCTGGCCGCTTTCAAAAAGGGAAATCCTATGCCGACCATGGTGGCGCCCAGCGCCAGGGCGCGCGCGGCATCCAGTCCGTTGCGTACGCCGCCGGTGGAGATCAATGGTAAGCGCGCGGTACTGGCCTCGACGACCGCGATGGGAGTTGGGATGCCCCAGTCACGGTAGAGCTGTCCAATATTCATGGTGCGCGCATCGCCCCGCGATTGTGAGCGGGCGGCTTCTATGGCCGACATGCTGCTGCCACCAGCCCCTCCGATGTCGATCGCCGAGACACCGCAGGAGCGCAGTAAGAGAGCCTGCTCCCGGCTGACGCCTGCCCCGGTCTCCTTGGAGATCACCGGCCGATCGATGTGCTGGACCAGCTGTTTGAGGGCCGCCGCCTCTCCCACGGCATTGCGATCCCCTTCGGGCTGGGCCGCCTCCTGCAGGCTATTCATGTGAACCGCCAGGGCGTTGGCCTGGATCATTTCAATGGCGCGCCGCACCTGTTCCAGCGTGAATGGCGGATGGCCTGCTTGCTGAATCAGCTGGGGCGCGCCGATATTGGCGATCAGAAAGGCGTTGGGTGCGTTCTCGCGCGTAATCGTATAGCTAGCCGCCAGTTCGGGATTCAGGATGGCGGCGCGCTGGCTGCCCACGCCTAGGGCCAATCCATAGTGTTCGGCGGCGCGGGCCAGGTTGCGATTAATATTAATCACATCGGGATGTCCACCGGTGAGCGAAGACATAAAGATGGGATAACGGAGGGTGTGGCCTAGAAAGCTGGTGGTCAGGTCGACCTGGTCCAGGTCGACCTCTGGCAGAGCCTGGTGTACAAACTGGATATCGCTCCAGTTGGCTCGCTGTGGGGCTGAGACATCGCGTTCGAGCGCGATGTTGACATGCTCTATCTTTCGCTGTTTAACTTCGTCCGCCATAAATGATAACGGTCCTTTCTCAATCTCTATTAGTGTGACGACCGCCAGCTGAACATAAGGTACATTTGTGTATACGTATGAGAGCTACGTTCCTTGTGGCTGAATGGAAGGACGAAGTGCTGCCGCGCATGCGCGGCAGCACTGATTTTTATTGGTGCACCAGGGGCGCATTCGCGCCCCTGGTGCACCAATAAAACAGACTGACGCTGAAGCTTGCGCTCCTGGGTGAGCAGAAGCGCATTTGTAGTGGTGCACCAACACAAAAACAGACTGACGCTGAAGCTTGCGCTCCTGGGTGAGCAGAAGCGCATTTGTAGTGGTGCACCAACACAAAAACAGACTGACGCTGAAGCTTGCGCTCCTGGGTGAGCAGAAGCGCATTTGTAGTGGTGCGCCAACATAAAAACAGACTGACGTTTACGGAAAAGAGCGTATCAGGACAGGCCGATACGCTTGAAGGAAGTATCTACATATTTGGTGTAGTAGTCGGTGTTGGTGAGCTCGTTCAGTTCCTCGCGGCTCAGGTAGCCCGCGACCTCGGGATCTTCGCTGAGCGCCTCGACGAGGGCTGCGCCCGTGATGGCTCCATGGCTGGTCATGGCCCATACCTTCTTGGCGTTGCGCTGCACCATCTTGTACGCCTCCTGGCGTCCTACGCCCTTGTCGATCAGGGCCAGCAGGATGCGCTGTGAGAAGACCAGGCCACCAGTCATGTTGAGATTGGTCAGCATGCGCTCGGCGTCCACCTGCAGTCCGCTGATCACATTGGTGAAGATGTGCAGCATATAGTCCAGCAAGGTGCAGGCATCGGGAATGATGATGCGCTCGGTGGAGGAATGGCTGATGTCGCGCTCATGCCAGAGGGCCACGTTCTCCATGGCGGTCACAGCATAGCCGCGCAGCAGGCGGGCCAGGCCACAGATGCGCTCGCACAGCTCGGGATTGCGTTTATGAGGCATAGCGGATGATCCCTGCTGACCCGAGCCAAAGGGCTCAAAGGCCTCGCTCAACTCGGTGCGCTGCAGGTGGCGGATCTCCTGGGCCATCTTCTCCAGAGAGCTGCCGATGAGGGCCAACGTCGTCATAAAGTGGGCATGTCGATCACGCTGCACAATCTGATTCGAGATCGGAGCCACTCCCAGCCCCATCTGGGCGCAGACATACTCCTCGATCTGTGGTGGGACCGAGGCATGGGTACCGACCGGACCCGAGATCTTGCCAACCGTTACCTGCTCGATGGCGGCGGCCAGCCGTGTCTGATGGCGGCGCAGCTCATCGACCCACAGAGCCAGCTTCAGACCGAAGGTCATCGGCTCCGCGTGGATGCCGTGGGAGCGGCCCGTAATCAACGTATACTTATGTTCAACGGCCGCCTTCGCCACCGCGTCCGTCAGACCCTGCAGCCCCCTCGTCAGGATAGCTCCCGCCTCCTTCAACTGAGCGGCCAGGCCCGTATCCAGCACATCCGAAGAGGTCATACCCAGGTGGATAAAGCGCCCCTCAGGTCCCAATTGCTCTTGAATCGAACGCAGGAACGAAATCACATCATGATGCGTCTCCTGCTCAATCTCCTGCATGCGCTGCGCATTATACTGAGCCCTACGAATCTTCTCAATGGCATCCTGTGGAATGACCCCTTCACGGGCCCAGCCCTCGCAGGCCAGCAACTCCACCTGCAGCCACTTATCCGTCTTATGTTTAGCTGACCAGATCGCAGCCATCTCTGGTCTTGAATAACGTTCGATCATAAAATAATAGTTTCCCCTGTATGCTAACATCGAAGCGAATCGGCTGACTCCCGCGCACAACGACGCCTCCGCACACTCATTAATAAAAACAAGCATGCACTTATGCCTCGAATGGGTGGGATATCAGTACCATGTCCTGCTGTAGTTTACCACAGATTGAACCATCCATCATCGCCCCTTCTTTTTCATATATTCTACACCCGGGCATAAACCGAGAAAGAAATGTGTTCTATATAATAGAAAGAAACAAAGTGGGAAATGGGGTTCAGGGGCAACGCCCCCGGCCCCCACACCCGCCCTTCGGGCGGGAGGGGAGAGGGAGGTGGGGGCACAGCCCCCACGCCCCCAGTCAAGGGGCTGCCGCCCCTTGCATCCCCGCTTTACAAGGAGAAGCGGGGTTCCAGGGGCCGGTGAGGCTCCCTGGCGGAGGAATGGGGGTGCCCCCCGAGCTTCCTTTTCTTTTATCCGCCGCAGGTGCAAAGCAGGAAGAGCGGGGTTCCAGGGGGCCGGGGAGGCCTCATGGCGGGGTAATGGGGGCGTCCCCCAACCGCCTTTCTCTTCTCCACCGCCGCAGGTGCAAAGCAGGAAGAGCGGGGTTCCAGGAGGCCGGTGAGGCTCCCTGGCGGGGGATCGGGGGTGTCCCCCGAACGCCTTTTTCCCTCTTTTCCGCCGCCGCAAGCGGCAAAGAAGAGAAGGGAAAGCGGGGGTCCAGGGGGCCGGTGAGGCCCCATGGCGGGGGATCGGGGGTGTCCCCCGAACGCCTTTTCTCCCTTTTCCGCCGCCGCAGGCGGCAAAAAACAAGGAAAAGCCAGCCTGGCGAATAGGACATCTTGACGAAGATGACCCTTGCATGTACAATCATGCTTGCATTGCTATGAGCTTTTTGAAGGGTGTACGCAGTGAGGGAGGCAGTGGAACTTCAAAAAGGGCCTTCCAAGCAACGAAAACCATAAGTGTTAAAATCCAGGAGATACAATGAAACCAGGAATTCATCCTAACTATGTTGAATCCACAGTGCAGTGCGCCTGTGGCAACAGCTTCAAGACAATGAGTACAAAGCCTGTACTGAAGGTTGACGTGTGCTCGAAGTGCCATCCATTCTTTACCGGTCAGCAGCGCATCCTTGACTCGGCTGGTCGTGTTGAGCGCTTCCGCAGACGCTTTAACCTGAGTGATGAGTAATTCTTTAGCAGGTTGTAGTCGTATAGGGATAAAGGCATGTTTCCATTCGCCTTTATCCCTATTTCACTATGAGTACCTGTTAGCTAACCTGTAGGGGGGTGAGTCAACTGAGTGATACAACACAAAGAACCATTCTTTTCCTGATCGCCGATACGGGCGCCGGCCACCGTAGCGCGGCCAATGCCATCAGTAACGCGATTCGGCTGATCTCACAACGCGAGCAAGAAGAGTGGAACGCACAAAAGCCAGTGGCAGTGCATGCATCCAGTGCCACTCCACAGCGGTCCCCGGTCTCAACCGCCGAGAAGGAGCTACCCCCTCCAACTTATCGTATCGAGATTGTCGATGTGTTTGAGGAATATAGTCGTTTCCCGTTGCGTGAGGCGGTGAAGCTCTACGGACCAACCATTCGCTACAATCCCAAATTGTTTGGAGAGGTCTTCCATCGCAGTAACCGCGAAGGTACCGTGATGGCGATGACATCTCTGGCCACGCCACTTATTTTTAACGGCCTGCTGAAGCTGTTCACGACCATTCAACCCGATGTGGTCGTTTCCATTCATCCCATCATCAACTTTGTCACGATTCGCGCCTTGAAACAGCTCGGCTTGCAGATCCCCTTTATCACGGTCGTGACTGACTTGATTAGTGTGCATTTCTCATGGTTTGCGCCAGGCGCCGATGCCTATATCGTACCAACGGAGCAGGCAAAGCAGTTGTACTTAAAGCGCAAACTGGATCCCGAACGCGTGCATATGTTGGGAATGCCAATCGATCCCAAGTATACGCGCGAGGTGGCCTCAAAGGAAGACTTACGAAAGAAATTTGGCCTGGCGCAGGATCTGCCTGTGGTCTTGCTGGTGGGTGGCGGCGATGGTGCCGGCGGCCTGCACGCGGCGGTCCGCGCGATCTCACAGGCCCGTCTGCCCGTACAGCTATTGGTCGTCACGGGTCGCAACAAAAAGCTTTATGCCCAGCTACAGAGGACGCGGTCGCGTCTGCACGTGTCGGCCCACATCTTTGGCTTCGTCAATAACATGCCTGAGCTGATGCATGCCTCGGATGTCATTATCACCAAGGCCGGCCCCGGCACCATCTGCGAAGCCCTGGCCTGCGATCTCCCCATCATCCTCAGCGGATACGTTCCGGGACAGGAGGAAGGCAACATCGATTATGTGGTGCATAACGATGTCGGCGTGCTAGCCCTGGATTCGCGTACCCTGACCGATGAGCTGCGGCGCCTGATCAAGCCTGGCTCGCCCGAACTGCGGCGCAGGCTGGCCAACGCGCGCAAACTTAGCCGGCCCGCCTCTTCATTCGCGATCGGAGAGGAGATCCTTAGTTTCCTGCCCGAGCGCGGCCAGCCCGGGGTCTGGCAGAGACAGGATGGCCAACCCGTTCACTATCGGATGTCCGGTCGCATTCAATCGGCGATCCGTATTCGTCGCTTACACAGTCACCTGCCGAAGACCATTGCGAAAAGCTCTGTGATACGTCGCTTCTCAAAGACTCAGGATATATCGAGTGAGATGCCCGAGCAGACGAAGCGGCTATCGCGTCGTAATATAAAAGATCGGATCTAAGGAAGCGAAAGGATTTCCTGCATGGCAAAATTTTATTACGGTGGTCAGGCGGTAATGGAGGGTGTCATGATGCGCGGCCGCAACACAGTTGCGGTCGCGGTCAGACGTCCTGAGGGCGACATCTATGTGCACGAAGAGGCACTGACGCCCAAAATCTATCAAAATAAGTATTTACGTCTGCCATTCTTGCGTGGTATGGTGCTGCTATGGGAGATGCTGGTGCTGGGTACACGCATGATGACGCTCTCGGCCAACATCGCCACTGGCGCCGTTGATCCCAATGCCACGCCTGTGGCGGGGGAAAGCTCCGAAGCGGGGGCAAGCCCCGCACCTACGATGGGAGGGCCGGAGCCGGTGACGGGTGGGGCATCGATGATTTTGCCGTTGATCGTTTCATTGACCTTTGCCATTGCGATCTTTTTCGTGGGCCCGCTGTTGTTGACGAGCCTGTTGCGCGGTCAGATCGGGGATGGCTGGCTGAATCTGACGCTGGAGGGCGTGATACGCCTGTTGCTGCTGATCGGCTATCTCTATCTTATCGGTCGCGTTCCGGATATTCAGCGCGTCTTTGGCTATCATGGTGCTGAGCATAAAGCAATCAACGCCATGGAGCATGGGGATGCTCTGACGGTCGAGAATGTGCGCCGTGCCTCGCGGGTGCATACGCGCTGTGGCACCGGCTTTATGCTGCTGGTCATGGTGGTCTCGATCGTTGTCTTTGCCTTTATCGGCTCACCATCGCTGTTGATCAAGATTGTCTCGCGCATCGTGCTGGTGCCGGTGGTGGCGGGGATCGCTTATGAGTTGATGCGGCTGGGCGCCGCCAACTATCGCTATCGTGTTGTGCGCTGGCTGCTGGCCCCGGGACTGGCCCTGCAGGGTCTGACTACGCGGGAACCTGATGATAGCATGATTGAATGCTCGATTGCATCGTTACAGCGCGTACTGGCACGAGATACGGAGAAGCAGATAGTGGAGAAGGATAAGCCAGTCGTGCCGTCTGATCTGGTTACAAACGTCTAGAGTGTGTCTGACTCTCATAATCATCGCCGTGGCCTGCATGCGTTTTCGCACCTACGGTGCTCAGAAATATATTAAGTGTTGGTGCATGGGAGGCGCATCCGCGCCTCCCATGCACCAACACTTAAAAGAGTGTGGTTGCGTAGCGGCCTGCATGAGTCCGTTGTGTATTGGTGCATGGGTGCGCATTCGCGCCTCTTATGCACCAACACTTAAAAGAGTGCGGCTGCGTAGCGGCCTGTATGAGGTTTCGCACCGGCGGTGCCCATGAGTCCGGTGTGTATTGGTGCATGGGTGCGCAATGCGCACCCATGCACCAATACACAAAACCAGTGCGGCCGCGTAGCGGACGCGCGTGCGGGGGCGCGCACGTGCCCCCAGCATGACGGAGGTCAGACACATGTTGAGTGTTGCACACGGTATCAGGCCAGGTATAGAAGAGGAAAATATTAGGAATGCCAGATTCAGTAACGCCTCCTCCAACTGAGGAAAATAACCTGGGAGGGACCCCTCCTCCTTCTGCGGCGGCGGAGGCCCCGCAGATCAAATTTTCGTTTATGCGTTGGGCTACCACCGGCGTGGTGCGTTTGCTCTATCGCTGGTGGACCCGTATCGCGGCCCGTCTGTTCCCGGAGAATTCGAAGGGCGAGCAGATCGCGCGTTCATTGCACATCCCGCTGCCTGATACATTAAATATGAGCTGGGTTACCGAGCACCTGGCCGTTGGTGGACGCATTCGTCCTGTGGATATCCCGGTGTTGGGCAGGGCCGGAATCACCCATGTGGTGGATACCCGTTCGGAGTATAGCGACGACAGAGATGCGCTGGCCCGTGAGAATATTACCCTGCTCTACCTGCCCACGCCCGATACCTATCCGCTCTCGGTTGAGCAGTTGTCAGAAGGGGCCGCCTGGGTCAATCAGGCTATCAGCCAGGGCGGTCGTGTGCTCATCCACTGTGAGCACGGGGTCGGCCGTAGCGTGCTCTTAACCTGTGCCAGCCTGGTGCACGGCGGCATGCATGCCAGCGACGCGCTTGAACTGGTCAAAGAGAAGCGCTGGCAGGCCGGGCCGAATCATCGGCAGGTCGCCCGCCTGCGTGAGTTTGAGTCTGCCTCCCGTCTTCAGCGCAGCAATGCGTAACGCTCAATGGCTACTGCCACCCCATCCTCCAGATTGGTGGCAGTAACCGCGTTGGCGCTAGCCTTAACCGCCTCCGGCGCCTGCCCCATCGCTACTCCCCAGCCCGCCGCCTCGATCATCTCCCGATCGTTATGGTTATCTCCAATGGCCATCACCTGCGTCATCGGGATGCCCAGATGCTGCGCCAGGAGCGCGATTCCGGTCGCCTTTGAGCATGAATGCTGCATCACCGTCAGCTCGGCGCAGCCATAGTTGCCGCGCTCAATGGTGTTCCAGGAGCAGGGGAGCTGCGCGATGTCGGGCGCGACGCGTACGATAGCCTCATGGCTGGCGAAGGAGACCACGCGAATGGGATCGGGCTGGCCTGCGCAAAGGCTCTCGTGCGGCCGGCGTTTGACCCGTGGGAATTCACGCAGATAGCCTTCCAGGCCGAGATTATCAAACTCCGCGTGCCCGCTCCAGGTCTCCTCCACGCTGCCGGCGATATGATGGACGATAGGCTGGAGTCGATGGGCCACCAGGATATCCACGGTCTGCTGCGCCAGTTCGGCCGGCAGCAATTGTGTGTGGCGCACGATGGCTTCTGGATGATCGAGGATGAGCGCTCCGTCGCAGGTAATCAGAGGGATCTCGATGCCTAGCAGGTCGGCGAACTGCTTGCTGTTCTCATAGCGGCGGGCGGTGGCCAGCGTAACGACGATACCCGCTTCCTGCGCGGCTCGAATAGTGGCCTGCGTGCGTGAGGTGATCTGCTTCTGTGGCGTCAGCAAGGTACCATCTATATCGATGGCAATCATTTTAACGACGTCTGTTTGTGTACTCGTAATCATTGTCGGCTCCAAGAGGCATTCAGGATATGAAAAGCGACGAGCTGATCCGCCCGTCGCACGTGCAGCGAAGTTGGTAAACTTATTATACACCATTCTATGTATTTTGAGCGGCCATGCCATGTCATGCTTGTGTAGAGGTAGTGATCCTCCGGGCGGCCTGCGCTGGTGGGACATATGAGTTTGGATGATAGACATTGCTCCTCTGGCTTTGATACAATGAAGGTATGCGTGAAGAGTTTTTTGAGAGCACACCGGGTAGGCAGCAGCCAGCGTCTGCCGTACCCTTAAATGAGCAGGATGCCTCCTCGTCGACCCCGGTCGCTCCTGATACGGGTGTTGTGCAAGCGATGAAGCACTCGTACTGGATGGATGCCACCGGCTATCCCCTGTTGCCCGATGAACAACCTGTGGGGACGGTTCGTGATAGCCTGTACGATTTAATACCGCTGGGATCACGAGAATTGAAACTGATCAATAGCGCCCCCTTCTTGCGCCTGCAGCAGGTGAAGCAGCTGGGATTTGTCTACCGGGTCTGGCCGGGCGCGACCCATTCGCGTTATGAGCACAGCCTGGGATGCTACCACCTGGCGGTGCGCGCGCTGCGTGCGTTGCTGTTGCGCGGCTCTGATGGTGGCCTGGATGGTATCTCGATCAGTAGCATCCAGACATTGATGGTGGCGGCCCTCCTGCATGATATCGGGCATTATCCCTTCTCCCACACTATTGAGGACCTGGGCTTCCCGATTGTGCAGCATGAGAAGGTGGGGCGCTCGATTATTGAGAAGAGCGAGATCGCGACTATTCTGGAGCGCGACTATCGGCTCTCACCTGAACGCGTGGCCGACTTCATCGATCCTCCTAAATCCAAATCTTTGCCGCAGGACGATGAACTGCTGAGCCACCTGTTGAGCGGGGCGCTGGACATTGATAAGCTGGATTATCTCCCCCGCGACGCGCGTGCTTGCAATGTCCCCTATGGGGGTGTGGATGTCTCTCGACTCTTGAGCGCGCTGCGTGTCCACCGTGATCCACACGGTGAGCGCTGCCTGGTGGTGACCCACAAAGGCATCAGTCCTTTGCACTCGCTGCTGCATGCCCGGCAGGAGATGTTCGACAATATCTACTGGCACCATACCAGCCGCTCGTTTCAGGCTATGCTGGTGCGCGCTGTCTACGATGCCCTGACAGCGCAGGCGCTCAACAGCGAGCGACTGGTCGGATTAACCGATGCCGCCCTGCTGACGTTGCTGGCCTCGGAGAAGATGCCCGAGAGCGCCCGCGCGCTGGCCGCCGACCTGGAGATGAGGCGTCCCTACCGCGTGGTACTTGAGGTCAGCCCGGCCGCTGGCAGCATGTTCAGGCGCCTGGAGGCTTTGTTCTGGGATGCCCATCGCCGACGAGCTATCGAACAGAGGATCGCCGCCGAGCTCACGACCCTGCTGGAACAGCCGGTGGCGGACTACGAGATTCTCTTCGAGATCCCGCGCCCCGAAAAGTGGGAGATGGACGTCTGGATCGCCTTCGACCATCCACCGGTCGGCATGAAGCCCTTGATGAAATGGGTTGAAGCGACTGGACTGCAGCCGGACGATCTTGCTCGCTATGAGCAGCACCAGCGCCGCATCCGCATTGTCACCGCCGAACGCCTCCGTCCACCCATTCACAACCTCGGCGAAGGCGCGCTTTTGGGTATTTTGGAACAACTCATTTGATGAAAAAATCGGACCTCACGTCCGATTTTTCACTTGCGCTTGCGTTGGTACATAAGGCGGAGGGATTTTTCGTGGAGGCGGCGAATGGGCGGGTAATCGGGCTCAAGACGCCGGGCGCGTTCGGAGACGGCCGCCGCCTCGCGATAGCGTTCAAGGCGATAGAGCGTATCGGCCTTGAGCCATAAGAAGCGCACATTCGATGTATCCAGGGCGATCAGGTGGTCCAGCGCCTCGCTGGCCTCGCTGAACTGTCCCAGGCCGCGTAGGCTGCGCGCATAGTTCTCCCAGGCCAGCACGTTATCAGGTAGGAGCAGTGTCAGCTGATGCGACAGGGCCTTGAGCTCTTCATACATCTCCAGGGAGCGGAAGGCCTGTATGCCCAGGGTGAGCGTCTTGAGGTCCTGTGGGCTCAGGGCCAGCGCGCTGCGCACCAGGGGCACAACCTCGCGCATGCGACCAATACGACACAGGATCTCGCCTTTCATCTGCAGGGCGAAGAGTTGCTGGGCATCGATCTCCAGGCTCCTGTCAAAAGCTTCTAGCGACTCGGCCAGCCGATTAAAGTTGAGCAAGGCTACCCCGTAGTTTGCCCAGGCGCGTGGATCTTCTGGCGCCTGTTCGATGGCTCGCTGAGCACTGCGTAGCGCCTCCGGAAACTTGCCCTGTATGAGCTGCAGGCCGCTACGGTTCACCCAGGCCAGTCCCAGGTTGGTATTGAGGAGCAGAGCCTGGTCATTGGCGACCGTCGCCTCAGAGATTCGCTCCAGTTTCTGGAGGGCGCGGGCCTTGTACGCCAGGGCCGGCGCGGAATTCGGCTCGAACTCAAGAATCGTTTGCGCGGTCTCATAGAGATGCTCGAAACGATTCAAGCCGTCAGTGACTGCCGCCATGCCCAGCAACGCATCGCTATCCTGTGGTTCGTCCAGCAAAATCTTCAAAAAGGCTTCGGCGGCCTTTGGCCAATCTCTGGCGGCCAGGTAGGTATGGGCCGATTGCCGTAGCTGTTGTTTCGCTCCCATAGGCCCTTGTTGTTCCCGATTGGTGATCGTGGCTGTATTTTGTGCAGGAAGGGAGGCTGTGCCCTGCTCCCTCTCCTGTAACGTGTGCTCATCCAATGTTTGGGCGCTCCATCTTCTGCTCGATTCGTGTCCCTATTATCTCATTATCGTCCGTGATGGGCAACCCCTTTGATATAGATTGGCTGAGTCGCTATAATAGAAGACAAGCATATCCTTCTTAAAGAGTATTGTGAGGGCCGCTACCTGTACGGGCCTGAGTTCCATACAAAATTTTTACAAATCTCTGAAAGATTTTTTATGGTCATACTATACAGTATAGACAAGAAAGTTTTCTTGCTATACCTCATTTGAGGTAAGATGTCAGGCATCCCAAAGATTCTTTGCCGCCTGCGGCGGCGGAGTGAGGAGAGAGGAAGGTTGGGGGACACCCCCAGCCCCCCGGCAGGAGGGCTGGCGGCCCTCCTGCACCACCCGCTGATGAAAGCGGGGATGCAAAGGACGAGCTCAAAGCCGGGGCAAGCCCGACACCTACGGGGCGGGGATGCAAGGGGCGGCAGCCCCTTGACTGGGGGCGCGGGGGCTGTGCCCCCGGTTCTCCCCTCTCTCCCCCGCCGCCCGCAGGGCGGCATTAAAGGGGTGCAGGGACCTCCCTGCTGAGGCTTCGCCTCAGATCTTTGGAACCCTTTGACTTTCTGCTGGATAGCTGGCAAGATAAAGATAAGGATGTTGTTGATGATGGTGGTAGTGGGTGGTTTGTACAGGGTAATGAGGAGGATATCTCAAAATGAGGGATTCAGATAATAATGATTTTAACAATATGAATGACGATAAGACGACACCATATCAGCCTGTGCCACATACGCCTGATCAGCAGCCCGATGGCAATTTGAGTTCCTATTCGCCTGCATCTCGCAGTGGTGGGTATCCGAATCGTGAGCAGAGCTACCAGGAATACATGCAGCCGAGCGTTTATCGCTCAGCGCCACCAGCTTCTCAGGGGCAGCCGATGGATAGTGGTTATCGTTCGTCGGTACCGTCATCATCGTATCCGTCTCAGCCGGCGGAAAGAAGCCCGTATGTGCCGTACTCTTCTTCATCGGCAACTACCGAGGAGGGGCGGCCACGAACGGAGTATCAGAATAATAGCTATCGGCAAAGTGGTTATGTACCAGGAGATAATAATGGGGCGCCGTTTGGACCTCCTCCTGGTAATCAGCCGGGTCCGAAGCGGAAGGGCAATGGGTTGCGTACCGGCGCCATAATGGCTCTGGCACTGGTGATGGCTTTGGTCTTTGGCGTTGGCCTCTTCGCGGGCTGGCAGTTTAGCCACACGGGTACCGCCAGTATCGCGCCGGGTTCGGCACCGAGCAGCACTGGCAATAGCAACTCGGGTCTGCAGCCTGGAACGGCGCCGCAGCCAACCGTGCCGGCCCTGACCAATAACAATATGCAGGCGGTGCGTGAAGCGGTGGTCTCCAAGACGCGTCCGGCCGTGGTGCAGATTACTGTGCAGACGCAGAAGGGGACGGCCCTGGGCTCGGGTGTGATTATCGACAAGCGTGGCTATATCGTGACCAACAATCACGTGGTTGATGGTGTCACTACCGTTGACGAGGTCGTTCTTTCGGACGGCACCCGTATCCGGAACGCACAGGTCGTAGGTACCGATCCCGCCGATGACCTGGCGGTGATCAAGATCAATCCGCCGACCAATATGGCTGTGATCTCGCTGGGCGATTCTTCACAGTTGCGCGTGGGACAAGATGTGCTGGCGATTGGTAATCCACTGGGCAACACCCAGACCGTGACCAATGGTATCGTGAGCGCCCTGGGACGTAATGTCAGCGAGGGCAATGGCGCGGTTATTCCGAACGCCATCCAGACGGATGCGCCGATCAACCCCGGCAATAGCGGTGGCGCTCTGGTCGATCTGCAGGGCAACCTGGTCGGTATTCCAACGTTGACCGCGGTTGACCCCGAATTTAACTCACCGGCCAACGGTGTGGGCTTCGCCATCCCATCCAATCGCGTCCAGTTTATCGCTACCCAACTGATCAACAACGGTCGCGTACAGCACACCGGTCGCGCTGCGATCGGCATTAGCCCGACCGACGTTGACGCTACGTTGCAGATGCAGGATAACCTGGCCGTTGACCATGGTGTGTATGTATCCCGCCTGACACCGGGTGGGGCCGCTGAAAAAGCTGGCATTAAAGTCGGTGACGTCATCGTCCAGATCGACAATACAAACATCGATTCCACTCCATCGCTGGAAGATGCGCTGATCGCCAAGAATCCTGGTGATCGTGTGGTGGTCAAGTTCTATCGTGGTACGCAGCAAATGAGCGTCAATGCTACGCTGGGCGAGTTAAGCGCGGGCTAGCATTTGTGAGCTCGGGTTCCAAAAAATCCCCCTTCATTGCGAAGGGGGATTTTTTATGCGTTTAATCAGATGCGAGATCCGAACCTATGGTTGGGTTACATGGGTGGAGGTACGTTTCGGCATCACGGTTGTTGCCTGGCGTGAGCGGCGGCTGGCCAGCAGGACGCCGATGAAAAGGACGATCCAGCCCAGGGCCATGATGAGCCAGAAGATAGAGACGATGCCGAGAAAGCGGGCCAGGGTGCCGGCGGCTCCGTTCAGGATGGCACCTATAAATATAAAGATATTGGCCCAGAGGATGTTGCTGGTTTTGGTGCCGCCCATGCTGGCCTGCCTGCGCAGCATCTTCCATCCCGAGATGAGCGCGACTCCGGCGACGGCGACTACTCCCAGGGTATTGAGCAGGATGGTCATGACCAGCCAGGGTCCTGGATTCAGGGTGCCGGTGCCAGGGGTGCCGGCGATATGGCTGAGCATGGGCATGTTGATAGTGGCGTCCAGCACAAAGGTGGCGGCGATCAGGCTGAGCAGCAGCAGGAAGCCAACGCAGGTGCGGGAGAAGCGCGGCTTACTGATCAGGGCGATGCTGCCCATGCCCAGCCAGGAAGGCATGATGGCGCCTCCCAGTGCGTAGTAAACGCGGAAGAAGTAGGTGCCCGACACCGAGGTTGGTCCCACCAGTAGCATGGCCATATAGGCCAACGTCGCTATAAAGGCCATCAGCAGGGAGACGGACCAGTAGAGCTGATAGCTGCGCCGGCGTCCGATATACTGACGCAAGATGACGAAGGCAAATGCTCCGGTTACCAGCACATTGATGAGAGGCGGTACTAACAATAAAAATGTATTCACGGGCTATCTCGTTTTCTGCAAGTTTGAGCTTATGATAACATAACATGGCGCATGGCAGCGCGTGCTGATCGGTTGCCATTCGCTAGCATGTCTCTTTGACTAGAATATTATAGTCAGAATATAGCATAAACTACGTTCTTCGGCAGTAGTACCTATGGCCCGCGACGTTCTGTTGTGGTACAAAAAGTGGCGCCCGGCACTTTTTTTGTTCCCCAACAGTAAGGATTATATGCAAAATGGTGGATTTAGCAGAATCTGTGGCAATAGCGCTGGCTTCCATCCCATACGTCATTGGCGGAGCGAAATGAAGCTCGTTGTTCTGGAACCAGGCTGCCTCTGCGGAGAAGCGCGTGACAATTATCCCGATGGAGTGTATTACGTGCCACAATGTCAGGAAATACATCTTGAATATAATAATATCTCCCCTCTTCAGTTCGAGCCATCCAGATACCCTCGGTTTGATCCAGCGTAGGAATAACCATAGGTCAAATTCTCCTTTTTATGTCTGACAGGGATGATCTTTTCGTAATTGAGAAATACTGAAGATTGTTTTCTACGTTCAGGTAAAATACGCACTATATGGGAAGTGAAAGGAATGGCTTGATTGCAAGTGCAAAGGCATCGGGCAGATCTTATCTCTGAGTCGGCTTCTTAATTGTACTTAGTATATCATAAAAGCACCAGAAATACTAGCAATATAATAAATAAAGATATTTAAAAAATGCAAAATTTTGCGTTTTTATAAAAAATAGTGTATACTTAAAAAGTTACAAAAATATTATGATATATCGTATTTCCTCCATCAAGAAAACACTCAAACCGTATCTGAGATAATTGCTCGCGGCAAGTCACCAGATATTCTGTTGCTATCCTCCTAACAAGAGTGTTCTTTTGAAGAAGTGTCTGGTAGCCTTATCATATTGTCCCTTAATTTCTGCCCTTTGATACTTGCAAAAAAGTTTATCTGGAAAAAAACAGCGAAAAAATCAGAAATGTGCCTCCTGATCGTTCCCGAGTTTATCAAGAGAAGCCAGAACCAAAGAGACCGTAGGCTGAAAGCTATTTTACAGTTGTTGGAATATTGCGCGTAAGCAGTCGTTCAGGAGCAGTTTTACAAAGGAGACCACCGAATGATACAGCTTTTCATCTTATTGATAGCTCTAGTGGTCTGTCTATGTGTCTATGGTTTTGTCGTATATCGACGCAGGAGTGAGCAAAGGGAGAGAGACCGGAGGCGAAAGCAGTTTCATGATCGTGTTTAGCCTCTTCTACATATATAGGTGATCATGCGGTAATGCGTATGTTCTGCGCGTGATACCACATGTGGTAACTTGCCGTGTGCCATATCACGTACAGGGTGAATTGAGAAAGAGAAAGAGATGCCGTACCAAACACCCTATGATCTTTTGATCTCCGGTAAAGCACAATGGAACACCTGGCGAAAAACGGACTATGATGTGCAGGCGTTGGAGCCTGATCTCCATGAAAAAGATCTGCATGGCGAGAATCTTCAGAGCATTGATTTTCACCACGCTGACCTTACAGAGGCAAATCTGCAAAGCGCGGATTTACGGGGTGCTAATTTGCAGGATGCCGATCTGCGCCATGTTAATTTAAAAAATGCAAATCTGAGCCATGCAGATCTTCGAAAAGCCTGTTTGCGTGGCGCCGATCTCCGTGGCGCCGATCTTTCACACGCCAACCTTGCAGGTGCGGATTTTAGCAACGCGGACCTGCGTGGGGTATCTTTAGAGGGCGTCAACATCACAAAGACCATTTTTATCGATGCAAAACGTGATGCTATAGCAACTTCTCAGCGGCGCTAATTCTAGTACGTTATGATGAGCCAGGGGCCACAAATGCGGCGTGGCATCCATCGTGGATGCCACGCCGCATTTGTGGCCCCTCTACTATCGCGAGCGGAAGCGGTATTTTTGTTTAAAGATGTAGAAGCCCAACCCACCGATTATGAGTAGCAGGAGTCCCAGGCGCAGGCGGCCCGGCCCTTCATTGATGGCAAAGGTGTGAACGAGTGGATCCGACGGCTGTACGGTCTGTGTCTGTGGCGGTTGCGCGCCGACGGTGGATGGTTGGTGCTGCGTTCCCCCCGGTACGGTCCCACTCGCATGTGGACGGTTGTTTGGTTGCACGCTGGAAGGAGTCGCATGCCCGGTTGATGTGCTCTGGGCTTGCGGCCGGGAAATGCCACTGTTCGCGGTACCTGCTGAGGTATTGGATGCTCCACCTCCTCCAGATAGGGGTAGCTGTAGCGTCGAGAGCATGAAGCAGATGCCGACGACGGCGACCAGGCTGCTGACCAGGCGCAGGGCGGGATGCCAGCTACGCCTGGCGGAGGCGTCGCGTGCCGCGCGCTGCTGCAGTCGCGCTGGCAACGAAATGGGGGTGGGTGTGGCCGCCACTTCCTGTTGTGGCGCGGCGGCCGTTTCATCAATCTCGGGAACCTCCCATGAGATATCGGCGGGCAGGACGAATGAGCGCGGCAACTTCGGTGCCGGCAGTGAGCGCAACAACTGTACCGTCTGTCGCAGATCAGCAAACTCCGATTGACACTGCTCACAGGCCCGCAGGTGCGCGCGATATATGGCTTCTTCTGGTTCTCCCGTGGAAAGCTGGTCGTCGAGCAAAGCCGAGAGTTCTTCTGTTGTCAGATGCCGATCAAGTTCAGACACGCGTATACTCCGTTAGATTATCCATCACTATTAGAGAGACGATAATTCCGTGGTAAAAGTTCCCTGTGTTGTTGTAAATAGGTACGCAGACGGGCGCGACCACGCGAGATGCGTGAACGGACGGTCCCCATATTAGCCTGGATGGCCTGGGCGACCTCTTCGTAGGAGAGTCCCTGAATGTCGCACAGAACGACTGCCGTACGCTGCTCAAGCGGCAGCTCCTGCAGGCCTTGCTGAATGAGATCCTGCAGCTCCTGCGTCAACATATATTCTTCGGGATTGCCCTCGGATCCGCTCGCGGTGAACGCATCCAGCGAACCGGCGGCATGTGGTTCCGTCTCGTCGGTGAGCAATTCGAGCGAGGCGGTAGGATGGCGTTGGATGCGACGCCAGTGGTCGCATGCCAGATTGGAACCGATGCGCAGTAGCCACGCGCGGAACGAAGCTCCCCCGCGATAAGTACGGATGGCCCGGAATGCCGAGATAAACGCGTCCTGTGTCACGTCTGACGCCGTATCGTAATCGCCGAGCATGCGAAAGACAGTACTATACATCACCTGCTGGTACTGCTCAATGAGCTGGTTAAATGCTTCGATGTCTCCTTGCTGGCTACGGGCGATGAGTTTCTCCTCTTCGTCTCGTGCAAGCTTATCCATGAGGCCCTCGCTTATTGCTATTTGCGCCAGTTTACCATATTTTACACGCCAAAGCTATTATTTTACCCGTTGAAATCGAGAGCGTGTCTTGCCTCGTCGTATTGGGGCACGTGATCGCCCCCGCACGGGCGTCCGCGTGCGCGGCCGCACAGGTTTTTAATAATAGTGGTGCATGGGGTGGGGTGCGCATCCGCGCACCCCACCCCATGCACCACTATTAAAATGTCTCTGAGCACCGCAGGTGTGAAAGCGGGGAGGCGCAGGAGGGGCTCGCCGCCCCTCCTGCCGGGGTTTGGGCGAGCATGCTGGGAGCATGCTCAAGTCCCCAAAATCCCTTCCATTCCCTCTCCCGGCCGCAGGCGGGGGAGATAAATTGTTAGCTGGCTGACACGACACTCTAGCTGTGACACGGTATAATAGCAACGAATAACAATTATGAACACACGTGTTTGCTTCGCTGTGGAAGCCTACATATGTATGAGCCGTTCGTATGGCCCAGGGGCGTGTTCTGCTAACACTAACGAAGCTGATATCTCGATGGAGGATCTGCTATGCCGACTACTCTAGATGGTTTAGAGGACATCGTTGCAACCCATTCTCGTATTTGCGACCTGGATGGCCAGCTGGGAAAATTGAGCTACTATGGCGTAGATATTCATGACCTGGCGAAATTTTCTTCTTTTGAAGAGACTGCGTACCTGCTGTGGAATGGCGTATTGCCGACACAGACGCAGCTGGAAGATCTGCGTGCGCGTCTGTGCGCGCAGCGTGCCCTGCCCGCTCAAGTTCTTGAGCTGATGCATCTGCTCCCTAAAACGACAACCCCGATGGATGTGTTGCGCACGGCAGTTTCGACGCTGTCGGCTTTTGATGGTCATCTGGATGATACATCAGCCGAGGCCAATCATCGCCGCGCCGAGCGTCTGACGGCGGTGATGCCGACGATTGTGACCAGCTGGGAGCACATTCGCCATGGACGTGAGCCGATCGCGCCGCTGTCGGAACATGACCATGCCACCAACTTTTTGTATATGCTGACCGGCCAGGTGCCGGATGAGTATACCGCGCATGTGCTGAATGTGGCCCTGGTGCTGCATGCCGACCATGAGCTGAACGCCTCGACCTTCGCGGCCCGCGTTACGGCCGCTACGCTGGCCGATATGTATGCCGCCATCGCCTCTGCCGTGGGTACCCTGTCGGGCCCCCTGCATGGAGGCGCGAATGAGCAGGTTATCCGTATGCTGTTGCGCATCGGTGAAGTCGCGAACGCCGAAGCGTACATCGAGGGAGCCCTGAGTCGTAAAGAGCGCATCATGGGCTTCGGACATCGCGTCTATCGCACCGAGGATCCGCGCGCCGGCTTTCTGCGCGGCATGTCCAAAGAACTGGGACAGCGTAGCGGTGAGAACAAGTGGTTTGAGATGTCGCAGATCGTTGAGCGCGTCGTCAAGGAACGCAAAGGGCTCTACGTGAACGTTGACTTCTACTCCGCCTCCGTGTACTACACAATGGGGATTCCGATCGACCTGGATACGCCGATCTTTGCCTGCAGCCGCGTGGCTGGCTGGACCGCCCACGTGCTGGAGCAGTACGCCCATAACCGTCTGATTCGCCCGCGCGCCGAATACGAGGGCCCCAAAAACGTCCCTTACACGCCCATTGACGAGCGGAACTGATACACACACTCTCTCTCGTACTTCCCTCCCACTAGCAGGAAGTGCGGCGCCTACGCTAACAGGCGCTGCACTTCCTGTTTTAGTTCCTCATAGTTTTGATAGCGCTGCGTCATATCCTCGCTGAGCGCCTTGCTCAAGACGCGTTCCAGGGCCGGTGAGACCGCTGGATTGAGCAGGCGAACCGGGGGATAGGCGGGATAGTGCGGAGGGGCGACGTTGGTCAGGGCGTGGTGCATGCTGGCCGCGAGGGCGTAGATGCAGGTGCGCTGATCATATACTTTGTCCTGAATCGGGAGGTAGGGCGAGACGGCCAGCTTGCGCGTGGTGCGCCTTCCCTGCCCGCGTCCGCTGCGCTGTGGTTCCTGAGGTGGTGGCGGTGGCGCGATCTGGAAGCCGGTTAAGAAGACGCGGCCACGCTGAGCCTCGATCAGGATCGTCTCGGGCGAGATGTCGTAGGTGCGCAGCGGCGGACGCTGTTTCTCCAGGGCCATCAGGATGTTAAGCAGGCTATTGATATAGGCGAGCACCTCGCGCTCGGACAGAGGATGCAGGAGTTTGGTGAGGCGCTCACCCAGGCTCTCACTATCGATATAGTTAAAGACCGCGTAGTAGTATTTCCCCTCGGCGAAGCGGCCGAGCATATGGGGGAGCAAGGGATGGTTGAGCCGGGCCAGTGGATCGGTGGCCTGGTCGTAGTAGGCCACATCGCGGGCGCGCTGTGATAGTGGCTCATCGGTACACTCCCAGCGCTTCAGCACGACGTGCTGCCCCGTCTGGGCCTCCCTGGCTACCGCCGTCATAATCCCGGACTCCTCGGTCTGCTTCAGGATACGCTGAATGGTGTAGCGTCCCTGGCGTACAGTGATGCCGATCAATGGGTTGCCCCGCAGTTGTGCGGGTGGCAGCGTGAGGCGGCCGCAGCTGGAGCAGCAGCGCTGTCCGAAGCGGACCTGCGCGTCGCAGTACTGGCAGTAGCGGTTGTCGTATTCGGCGCCGCAGAACGTACAGCGGCGCGCGCCGGTGCGATTCTGCTGGCCGCAGAGCTGGCAGACGTAGCGCTGTTTGGCCGTGTTGACGGCCTGAATATAGTCTTCGGCGAACTCACTAATGCTGGCGTAGCGCTGGCGATAGTCTTTGGACAGGGCGCGCAGCAGGACGGCCGAGACCTCGACGGGGATGCGCGGATTCCATTTCTGTGGTGAGGGTGGAGGCTCCTTCATGTGGGCGTTCCAGATATCCTCCAACTGTCGATAGACGAACGGGGGACGCCCACTCAGGAACTCGTAGCAGCAGACGGCCAGGGCATATTGATCCGAGTGGCGCCTGGGCGCCCCCTGCCACTGCTCCGGTGGCATGTAGGCGGCGGTTCCGGTGATCTCGCCCAGTGAGGCATGGGTCTGCATCCCCAGATAGTAGGCGGTGCCAAAATCGGCCAGCAGGATCTGCCCGTTGCGTCCGATCAAGAGGTTGCCGGGCTTTACATCCTGGTGTACCAGGCCATTCTCATGTACATAGCGCAGCGCATCGGCGGTCTGCTGGATATAGGGGACCAGTTCTTCCGCGTAGGTCTGGCGACGACTGCCATCGGGGCGGCGGAACAGGTCGTTGATCATGTGGGGCGCGTATTCCATTACAAAATATGGCTGTTGACTGCCGCTAATCTGCCCGAAGTTATAGATGGGCAGGATATTCGGGTGCTGCATGTTGGCGATGCGGCGCGCTTCCTGAAAGAAGCTCGCCTGCGCTTTAGCGTTAAACTGGTCCCTGCGCAACACCTTGAGAGCCAGGATGCGGCTGAGCGGATTCGGCTCGCGCACTTTGTATACATACCCGTAGCTGCCTGCGCCAATAAAGTCCATTACTTCGTAGATCCCAATCTGCGCTCCCTGGACCAGGAAGTCACAATATTGGCAGCAGACGGTGCCGGCGGGATTATCATGTTTTCCATGTGGATTGAGACAGCGGGCCAAGTTGTTGTCCTACCCCTTCTGCTTAAAAATGAGAGCTGCATGAGAATGGTGTGAATGCCACCTCCACAGGTATCTACGTCTCTGCGAGGTTCTGGTTACGCTTTCATCTGGATCGCTTTTCCCATGAGCTGAAATGGCGCGTTTCGCGCTTGCCCGGCGTATCACAAAGAGAGTAATGCTATTTTTATTATCGCCACAGAAAAGGGGTACGCAAATGATTGAGCAAAACGATGAGAACTATCGCGCTAACGCCAATCCACAGGGACAACTGGTGCGGATCGGGGCTGAGGCCGTCGATCTGAACGGCATCCTGCATATTCCGCAGGATGCACGCGGCCTGATCATCCTGGCCCACGGCATCGAGGATAGCGAGAAGAATCCCCATCAGAACGTGATCGCGCTGGCCTCAGCCTTCCAACAGCACGGACTGGCCACGCTGCTGGTCGATCTGTTCTCCAGCAATGAACTGGCCCTGGATGCGCGCACGGCTTTCTTCCGGGAGAACATCGATATCATGCAGCAGCGCATGGTCGGGGCAGCCGAATGGTTTTTAGAGAATCCATCGACTAATACTCTCTCGATTGGTTACTTTGGCATGAACGAGGTCGGGGCGGCGGCTATCGCGGCAGCCACCTCGCGTCCCGATATCGCAACGGCTGTGGTGGCGGTGGGCGACACAGGCGGCCTTGGAGATGAATACGCGCCACGCGTGCTGGCTCCCACCCTGCTGCTGGCGGCCGAAGGAGATAAGGACGCGGTCGAGCACCACCGGCACCTGCTGAATCTGCTGACGGGCGAGAAGAGGCTGGAGATCGTCCCCGGCGAGAACTCCCTGTTTGAGAACCAGCGTGGCTTCGATGAGGTGGCGCGCCTGGTCGGTGGCTGGTTCGCCCAATGGCTGGTCCCCATCGTGTAGGAGGGGCGTTCTCGCGGGTAGAACATATGGCGAAGGTGATCGTGCGCCGAGAGGAAATCGGACGCGAGGTCCGAACATATGGCGAAGGCTGGCTTCTCCTTGCGGGGAAGCCAGCCTTTCTGTACGATACGATGCACCAGCGATGGGCGTTAGGGATTTTTTTCCAGGAATTTGTTGATCTGCTCCTGTTCGAGGTCGGTCAGGCGGAACTCGGCGGCCATGATCATCTCTTCGACCTGCTCGACGTTGCGTACACCGACGATGGCGGCGGTGACGGCTGGATTCTGTAGCGTCCAGGCGACCGCGACGACTCCGGCGGTGACGTTGTGCGGGAAGGCGATATCATTGAGGATGTTGGCTAGCTCCAGGTTGCGCGAGAGGCGTGGCTCCTGGAACTCGCTGTCGCGCTGACGCCAGTCGTCCTGCGGCATGTTCTGGATGCGCTCTTTGCTCATGCGACCGCTCAGCAGGCCGGAGGCCATCGGCGAGTAAACGATGACACCGATGTTGTTCTGCTCGCAGTACGGCAGGATCTCTTTCTCGACGTCGGGATGGACCAGCGAGTACGGTGGCTGCAGCGTCTCTACGGGGGCGATCTTTTCGGCGCGCTTCATCTGCTCAACATTAAAGTTTGAGACACCAATGTGGCGTACCTTGCCCTCTTTTTTCAGTTGTGCCAGCGCGCTCCAGCCCTCTTCGATATCGGGATCGGGATTGGGCCAGTGGATCTGGTAGAGGTCGATGGCGTCGATGCCCAGGCGCTTCAGGCTAGCCTCGCACTCGCGTTTGATGGAATTGGCGTCGAGGCTATTGCTGACCTTGCGGCTGTCGTCCCAGACGAGCGAGCACTTAGTGAAGATATAGGGCTTCTCACGACCCTTGATTGCCTTGCCAACGATCTCTTCCGAGTGGCCAAGACCATAGACGGCGGCGGTATCGATCCAGTTGATGCCAAGCTCCAGGCCGCGTTTAATGGTCGCGATCGACTGCGTATCATCCTGGCTGCCCCAGGCGAATTCCCAGTTGCCACCGCCGATAGCCCAGGCCCCAATACCGATGGGGGTAATTTGCATGTCTGTTTTGCCGAATTGGCGTGTATGCATACTACATCCTTTCGTCTCTATCTACATGGTTGTTATTTGTCCGTTTCTCCTTGTTATACGTACCAATTTGCCTTCACGTGACAGCGGAAACGGCGTTTTGCCGCACGATGGCTCTTCAATTATAATAATGGCTCTTCAATTGTAGTATAAGATCCCCGCCTGATGCCCCATCTTCTCGTGATACAATGGACTCAACTGTGCCGTTTTCCAGTTGTTAAGAAAGTGTTTTGCTTTCATGATCATTACTGGCGGCATGCCTTATCTTTCGCACCTCTGGTGCTCACGAATCAGTTTATATGGTGGTGCATGGGTCGCGCATCCGCGCGACCCATGCACCACCATATAAACTAGCGCGTCCGCGCAGCGGACGCGTTCGGAGGTTTTCTATGCTCAATATTGATGCTGTGCGTACGCATTTTCCCTCACTCGCTTCAGGGGCGACCTTTTTTGATAATCCTGGTGGCACCCAGGTGGCGCAAGAGGTGATCGAGCGTATGCAGCGCTATTTTCTGCATTCCAACGCCAACCATGGTGGCGCGTTCCGTACCAGCCAGGCTTCGGATGCCGTGGTGTGGGAGGCGCGCGAGGCGGTGGCCGCCTTCCTGAACGCGGCCCGCCCGGAAGAGATTATCTTTGGTCAGAACATGACGAGCCTGACGCTGCACATCAGCCGCAGCATCGCGCGCCTGCTGGAGCCCGGCGATGAACTGGTAGTGACGCGGCTGGACCATGATGCCAATATCGCACCCTGGCTCTTGATCGCCGAGGATCGCGGCTGCCAGGTGCGCTGGGTCGATTTCCATCCCGAGGATTGCACACTGGACATGCAGGCGTTGGAGGAGGCGATCTCGCCGCGCACCAAGCTGGTAGCGATCGGCTACGCCTCGAATGCCGTGGGTACGATCAATGACGTCCACAGGGCAGCGCAACTGGCCCATAGCGTGGGCGCGCTCTGCTTTGTGGATGCTGTGCAGTACGCGCCGCACAAGAGCATCGATGTACAGGCGCTGAACTGCGATCTGCTAGCCTGTTCCGCCTACAAGTTCTTTGGCCCCCATACCGGCATCCTGTATGGCAAGTATGATCTGCTGGAACGCCTGACGGCCTACAAGGTGCGCCCGGCTGGCAACCATACTCCCGACAAGTTTGAGACCGGTACACAGAGCTATGAATCGATCGCAGGCGTGCTGGGTGCCATGGAGTACTTTGCCTGGCTGGGAAAGACCTATGGTACCACAGAGGGAGCTCAGAACGAATCGCGCCAGCAGACGCTGAGAGCGGGAATGGGGGTCCTGGAGGAGTATGAGCACTCATTGAGCCTGTCCCTGCTGCAAGGGCTGCAAAGCGTGCCAGGATTGCGCGTATGGGGTATTACTGATGCTGATCGCATGGCCGAGCGTGTTCCCACCTTCTCCTTTACGCTACCCGGCTGGAAACCCGACGCCGTCGCCGAACGGCTGGCCCGCGAAGAGATCTATGTCTGGAGCGGCAACTTCTATGCCCTCGCCGCCCTCGAACGCCTGGGACTGGAAGAGCAGGGCGGCATCGTGCGCGTCGGCCTCGCCCACTACAATACCCACGCCGAAATCGAGCGCCTGATCAACATCCTGCACAATCTATAAAGCATACATTATGTAAGAGGATGGGGCAAGGGAAATCGGCCGATTTCTCCTCTCTCCACGTAAGCGTTTAAAGAAACACGTAAATGTTTCTTTAAAGATGAAATAAAAAAAGGGGAAGGGGACGGCTCACCCAGTGCCGTCCCCTTCCCCCATGCGATCGAACGAGAGAGGGGTGTATGCTATGTTCGATCGTTGCGGCCGATTTTTCGTTAATTCCCGAGGGCTTCGAGGAGCATGTCACCTTCTTCGGGGGTGATGCGGCCTTCGGCGATCATGCGCAGGATGGCTTCGCGTTCCTGCTCGACGTCGACGGGGGGTGTGGCCTCTCGGGCTGCTGCTGTCTCATTACTGACTGGCTGCGCCTCCTCCTGGGGTGCGACCGGGACCTCGGGTTGGGCGCGCTCGTCGAAGTTCTGCTGCTGGTTGGCCTCGGGCGTTGCCAGAGTCCCCCATGATGGCTGGCCCTGAACGGGTGGCACCGGTGGTATCGGTGGTGTCGGCGGCATTGGTGCCGATGGTGGCATTGGCGGCCGCTGGGGCACGTTCATGTTTTTGAGGGCCTGCTCGACGGCCTCCAGGGCGCCCTGTACCCCTTCGGAGGCGGCGCGCTGGGCCTGCTCAACGATGCGATTGATGCGCTCGGGGTCCATGCTCCACTGGCGCTCGTTGACGCGAAAGTTGAAGCGGGCGGCGCGTTCGTGATCACGCTGGGCTCGATCGTGAGCTCGATCACGGGCGCGTTGGGCCTGTCGCTCGGCCTTCTGGCGCTGCTTCTCAGCCTTGAAGATCATCTTCTGGTGCGACGCCTGGTTGGCGACCTCATTGGCGATATCAGCGCTGATCGAGGCGGTGGCGCTATTGACGCTGGCGCTGATCTCCGCGCCAAGGTCGCGACCGATGTTGCCCATCTCGCGGCCGAAGTCAGCCATGCCGCGGCTGAAGTCGTTCCACCAGGCTCCGCCCTCACTGCTACTGCTGCGTGGACCTTTCTCGCCGCGCAGGCGCAGGTCGCCGCCTACCACCAGTTCCAGGTGCGCGGCCCCATCCCCATAGACCAGGGTAGCGCGATTGCCGAGGGAGCTGGAGACGATGGAGCGACCGCTAATGTCGCCTCCGACCGTGCCCTGGATGGTCACGTTGGGTTCGGCGGGCAAGACAATGGTGGCATCACTGCCGACGCGCACGTAGGAGGTGCTGCCTGGCTCAAAGTCCGTCTGCAGGAACAGGTCGGAGCCGACGTTGCCAGCATTGACGGGTCCATGCACATTTTTGAGTGTCGCGTCGGAGCCAACCGAGCCAGCGCGCACCTCGCCGCCAATATTGGTGAGCGTCACGTCGCTGCCGATATTGCCCAGCGTGACGTTGCCCGGTACGTTGCTGATGCGCGCGTCACTACCGGCGCTGCCCAGCGTTACCTGCACGACATCCTGGATAGTGAGGTCGCTACCGACGCGGCCAAGCGTAATCTCGGCCTGGGTACTCTGGCTGATCTTGCAGTCGCTGCCAACATTGCTGACGGTCAGACTGGCTACCTCTTGCACGATCAGGTCGTTGCCAACATTGTTCAGGGTAACTGTGGATTCGCGTTTGCCCGTGATCTTAGCATCGTTGCCGACGTTCTCGCAGCGCAGGGTATTGATGTCTTCGGCGCTCAGGTCGTTGCCGACGCTACCGATGGTGGCCTCCTCGACCTCCTGTAGCCAGAGGTCACCGCCAACGGCCTGCAAGAAGGCGCTGGTGATCTCGCTCAGGGAGGCGTCGCCCTGCAGGCGCTCCTCGGAACGGATCTCTTCCACCTCCCTGGCGCCCACGTCTCCGTTAATGGTTGCCAGCGTCACGGCGCCACGGATATTTGACAGGCTAACGTCGCCGTCGATATGGCTGAGCGTCGCCTCGTCCTGAATCTCTTTCAGGCTGATGTCGTCGTGGATGTTTTGCGCGACCACCTGGCGCACCCTCTCGATGCTCACCCCACCGTGGGCCTCGGCCACCGTCACGACGCTCTCGAAGGGGACCGATACCGTCAGGTCCTCCTGGGCGTCTGACAGATTGAAGCCGTCCCCGGACTGATCGTAAACGGTGTAGTCGCCGTCGCTCTCGACCTCGATCGAGGACTGGTCCCAGCCACGTACATGTAGGAATTCATGGATATTCGAAAAATTGATATTGTTGATGCTGTCGGCCGAAAAAGTTTTCTTCACAGCTATTTCTCCTTCATTTCAGGGCGCGTCGCTTATTCAACAAAGACTTCGAGACGTTCCCCCTGCTCCAGATCCTGAATGTCGAGCAGGCGGCCGGTTGTGCCCTCTTCAATCGAGCGCAGGACGTCCTCGATGGTGCGCGAGTCGAGTTGGGGGAGCAGGTAGCATCCCAGGCGCACGCTGGTTTTGAGCAGTTGGACCGGCATACTGGCGATGACATTTTTTCTTTCTCGTTGCTTATTCTGCTTGAGACTGGTGGCGCGGATGCGCAGCGTACGTTCACGCACGGGTTCAGGTGGACGGATGATCTCGGTCTCCAGCGTATCAAAGAGCTGGGCCGCCTCGTTCGCGCTGATCCCTCCGGACTCCACCAGCGCCAGGATGCGGTTGCGCTCCTCTCTGGATAGCGCCATAGTCTTAGCCTTTCAACAGCTTCATGGCCTCTTCGACGCTGATCTCTTTGGCGGCCAGCTTATCCAGCACGGCTCGCCGATCGATGCGGCCATCATACTCGGGGGTTCCCCCCAGGGCGGTCACGATATCATCCAGGCGACTACGAGCCGTATTATATGCAATGTTCATTTCGGCGGCCAGCTTCTGGATATTGCCCCGATATTTGACGAGTAGCTCGACAAAGTCCAGCTGCTCGCGGGTGAGCCGACCGATCCAGCCCAGGCTAAAGCGCCCCTCAAGGGTAACGCCGCTGGCCGGACACTCCAGGCGGGTGACGATCAACTCCTCGCCACTCACGGGATCTCTGGTAATCAATGGATACATACTGCAGTTTCTCCTCTTGCGTATCTAATTAGAAAGAAAGATAGGGCCGCGCCCGCCGGACGCTCACGCGTGGAGCTGTCCGGTTTTGGGTCCATGGAACGCGGGGGTTTTCGTCTGGCCAACCTGTTCCATCTGTTGGCCCAGATCGACCAGTGAATGACCCAACCTGCTGATCAAACGAGAGCCCAGACCAGGCTGTGAAAGATTGCTGACCAGCTGATTCTGTTCGATTTCCCGACGGATCTCTCTATCCCGGTGAGCGCTGGTGGCATTGAGCAGTTGTAGTTCGGTATACATGATCTCTCCTCCTTGTCGGTACTTAGCTGTCCGTCTGGTCAGCCAGTCTTTCTCCTTCATTCATGAGCCTCGCCTATCGCCGCCCTTCCACCTTCTGTTTCCATTTTTTTGAATCTGAACTTGCAAAATTTGCTATCGGATTGATATTTTTTTATTGATATGAAGAATAATACCATGTGTTTTAACAAAAATCAATACTTTTGTGTAGAATATTTTATATTGATTGCAGAAATTTACCCATCCAGGTGAATTTATTTGCAATAAGGTGCTCTCTTCTTAATTCATGGGGTGGTTGACCCGAGGTTTGTGCCTTCGGCCATGACTCTACGCGCCTAGGGCGCTCAGAGTAATAATAAGGATGAGTGACGTGTGTGGTGAGAAAAATGCGCACATGCGCATTTTTCTCACCACACACGTCACTCATCCTAAATTATATTACGATGAGTGGAGGCGTCAGCGCCTCCGGGCTAGCATTAAACGGGGACCCCCGGACCATTTCATCTTTCTAAGCAGGAGGTGCAGGAGGGCGGCGAGGCCTCTGCCGGGGGTCCCCGGACCATTTCATCTTTCCCAGCAGGAGGTGCAGGAGGGCGGCGAGCCCTCCTGACGGGGGCCCCCGGACCATTTCATCTTTCTAAGCAGGAGGTGCAGGAGGGCGGTGAGCCCTCCTGACGGGGGCTTGGGGGTGTCCCCCAAATTTCTCCTCCCCACCCTCCCCGCCGAAGGCGGGGGAGGGTGGCATATTGCCTTTTTGGCTGTTTTAGGAAAATTGCATAGATGGGCATTGATTAATGAAGGGAAAGAGCGTCATAAAGAAGAGATGGTATCCTTTTTACACATCATATTGATGCTACCAGGGAAGGGGAGAGTGGACTGTGACTGGCTGTTCATCTGTTGCGCTCGGCGGCAGGGAAGGCATGGGCAGATCATCTCACTATTTCTGCTTAGAGTGAAGGGAGTCCGGCTTATGTATCCGCATCTTCCTGATGATATCTCTATCGAATGGCTGGTTAGCGAGGCGCGTAAAGGTAACCAGCAGGCGGCTGATCGGTTATTCGATACTTTTTATCGCAGGATACGCCACTTTTTTCTGAAGGATCTGCATGTGAGTATAGAGACCGCCGAGGAATTGGTGCAGGATACCTTTGAGAAGGCCTGGCGTAAATTGCCGACGTTGCACGATTGCGTGCGCTTTGAGGCGTGGTTATATGCGATTGCGCGCAACGTGGCCCTGGACCATATACGGAAGTTGAAACGACGTAAGGTACCGACCCCCCTCGATCCAGAGTTCGACCTGGCCGATGGGGCGCCACAGGTGGAGAGCGTGGTGCTGGCGGAGATGCACATCCGCGAGATGTGGGACGCTATGCCAGCCCGGCAGCGCGAATGCCTCTACTGGTATTACATGGAGAATCTAACGATGGAAGAAGTTGCGGTACGCCTGCAACTGGGAGCCGACACCGTCAAAGCATATATCAGTAAAGCTCGCGTGAAGCTACGCGAAGGGATGTATTCTTCAGAGAAGGAGCAAGTCGATGTCAAGTCAAAACGATGCAGGGCATGATCCAATGGAGGATGTGTTCATGCACGTCATGTGTGATCGCTGGGCTGAGAAGCTTGAGGTAACACGTGTAGAGCACCTCTCTGAGGAAGATCGCCACGCTTTCGATCTTCATATGCAATCCTGCCCCCGTTGTCAGGAACTGGTTGAGCAGTACCGGGTGGTCGATGACTATTTTTATCGTCTCATATTATCAGAGCAAATGTCGGTAGCCGCGAAGTCCCCGCCGCTTTCGACAACTGCGGCTAGCAAACGGCAGGCCAGGCATGTCAGGGATACGTTCCATGACCTGTTTGGTCGGCGCATGTCCGCGTTTCAACAAACATTTTCACTTCTCTTGCAGGGTTCGGGTCTGCTGTTGCTGATCCTGATTCTGGGGGCGCTCTTTTTTCAGGTAGAGATTGGCGGCAACCATATGCTGCCGCTGGCCCTGTTGACGCTGGCCTTTGCCCTGATCATGCTGGGCTTTCTCAACAATCAGCAGCAACTCAGGGATGCTAGTCAGCAGTGGCGGCGCTCGGAGCAGCAGCATAATACGCTGGCGTGGCGTGAGGTATCGCTGCCCATGCCGGCGATGGGCAATGATGGGCCCGCCGAGTTGAGTCCGCGTAGCCGGGCGCAGCAGCGCTGGCGCCACCGCTTCCTGCGTGACAAATGGATCTGGGGCGTGACGGTCTGTCTGCTGCTGGCCATCACTGTGGCCTCGCTGGGCTGGTTCTCGCCGTCCCCGCATCCGGCCGATATCGGCGGTACGGTACCCAGTGGGGCGCCGGTGGGCATCAGTGTTGATGGCAGTCGGGTCTTTGATACCAATCGCCAGGATGGGGATCTGAAGCGGCAGGCAGCCAGCAAACTGTTGCAGGGGGATGTCGATGGCGCCAAAGAGCTATGGAAGCAGGCACTGGCCCTGGATAGCAACGATGCCGAGCTGCTGATCTACCAGGAGAACATGAACGTCAAGGAATCTCTGCAGCCCTATTTTACGCTGGTGGTCGGGTCCGTTTTTTCGGAGCAACATATCGGTGGCGCGCGCGATATTTTACAGGGGGCCTATGTGGCGCAGAAAGAATATAACGCCCGCGCCACTCAGGAGCATCTTCCCCAGCTGCGGCTGATGATTGCCTCGGCCGACGTGGACGCTTCGAGTCCCACCACCACGGCTGAGGAGGTGGTGCAGGCGGCCCAGAAGGACCATAGCATCCTTGGCGTCATCGGCTGGTCCACCAGCCGTAGCGTCCTCTCCTCGCTGCAGGAATTGACGGCGGCCCACCTGCCTATGGTCTCTCCCACAGCCACAAGCGATGAACTCTCGGGTAGCTCGCCTTACTTTTTCCGCGTGGCTCCCCCCGATACGCAGCAGGCGACCCTGGCCGCGACCTATGCCAAACAGGTTCTGCATGCGCAGCGCGTTGTGCTGCTGACCGATCCCGATGACACGTATAGCAATAGTCTGGCTCAAGCCTTTATTCAGCACTATAAGGATGGTAGCCACAACCTGATACACGCGCCGTATTACTATACCAAGGGCGATCTGAGTACTGTGGATCGGCAGATGGACGATATCTTGCAGCAGAAACCGGACCTGATCTACTTCGCTGGCTACGTTAACGAGGCCAGTGTGATGCTCAAGCGGCTACCGCCCTGTGTGGCCGGTCAGCCCTGCCTGTCCGTGCTGGGCGGGGATGCTCTGTATGTCGAGGGAGACTATTCGCTGGACGCCTTCAAAAATTATGGACGGCTCAGCTTTACCGCCTTCGCGTCCCAGGAGCGCTCGCAGGCGCAGCATCCACAGTTCTTTGCCGACTATGCCCATGATTTCGACCCGGCGGGCCAGTACCGTCCCGGCACCTATGGGTATAACGCGACCGATGCCGACGTCATTCTTGGCTATGACGCCACGCAGTCTCTGCTGACCGCCTATCAGCAGTTACAGGCCAGTGGTCAGAAAAAGATTACCGGTGAGCAGATTCAGCGGTTTCTGCACTCCATCACTATCAATGGTGTCAGCGGCAAGATTCAGTTTGACCACAATGGTAACCCGATCGGGAAAGAGATCGTTATCCTGAAGGGCAATGAAAATGGTCATACCACCATCGACCACTCGCTGGACGCCTTAAAGTAGCTCCTTCAGAGCTGTGCCTGATTTTTCGCACCTGCGGTGCTCAAAACTGATTATATATAATGGTGCGACAGGGGGCGCAAAAGCGCCCCCTGTCGCACCATTATATATAATCAGGGCGGCCGCGCATGCGGACGCCTGTGCGGGGGCGGTCACGTGCCACTACAGCAAGTATGTGTTTTTGTGTTGCATCAATACAAAATGAACACCTGTCGTGGTGAGATAAGAGTAGAAATGATGCGTACATATAGACAGTGGTGGGTAAAATAAGAGAAATATTCGCGGGAAAACATTGTTGTATTTCTATGCATTATGCTATGCGAATACTATTTTTGATGGATGATCGAAAATCAGCCTGATTGTACGGAGAGAAGGAAGAAGGAGTTTGTATGGCGGACCCTATCGTTCTTTGCGATAACCTTGTAAAAATATATAAGGTCGCGGATCTGGAGGTGGTCGCGTTGCAGGGTCTTGATTTAGAGGTGACGCCGGGTGAGGTGATGGCGATTGTGGGCGCTTCTGGCTCAGGTAAGAGTACCCTCTTGAATATTTTGAGCGGCCTGGATGTGCCCAGCGCCGGTAGCTGTATTGTGGATGGTAATGATCTGACCCGCCTATCTCAGGGGCAGCGGATCAATTATCGGCGCCGCATCGTGGGTCAGATCTGGCAGCAGAGCGGACGCAATCTGTTGCCGGAGCTGAGCGCGCAGGCGAATGTAGAGCTGCCACAGATGTTGAGCGGCGTGAGCTCCTCGCAACGCTCTAAACGCGCCAGAGAACTGTTGGAACTGGTGGGGCTGGCCGGTAAGGAGCAGAAGAAGCCGACAATGCTTTCCGGCGGTGAGCAGCAGCGTACGGCGATCGCGGTAGCCCTCTCTAACAATCCCAAAGTGCTGCTGGCCGACGAGCCGACCGGCGAGCTGGATTCGGTGACGGCGGGCGAGATCTTTGAGCTCTTCCGACGCCTCAACAACGAACTGGGCCTGACGATCATAACGGTGACCCACGATGCCACGATCGCCGCTGCCGTTGATCGCACGATCGCCATTCGCGATGGTCGCACCAGTACCGAGACGATCCGCCGTGAAACCACGCTGGAGACCCTGGAGTCCCACATGCCGGCGGCCAGCGCGGTGATCGGACTGTCCAGCCGCACACACCGCGAGTCGATCCTGATCGATCGCGCCGGTCGTCTGCAGTTGCCGAAGGAGGCCATTGAGACGCTGCCCTTTAATGGGCGCGCCGAGGTGAGGATTATCGGCGATCACGTCGAGCTGTGGCCGATTCTGGACCAGGTGAATGGTAATGGTTATGGGAATGGCACCAGCCAGAACGGTGTGTCACTGAATGGACACAATGGCAAGAAGGAGCAGTAAGAGATGGATGCAGTAGTGGCAACGGAGACTATTGTTGAGGCAAAAGGTGTTACGCGCGATTATCCTTCGGGCGGTGGCGTGGTGCATGCTCTACGCGGCATCGACCTGAAGATCAAGCCGGGTGAGTTCGTAGCCCTGCGTGGCCGCTCGGGATCTGGCAAGACGACCCTGCTCAATATCTTGATCGGGCTGGATAGTCCCACCAGCGGCAGCGTGCTTATCCTGGGCAAGAATCTGCTGAAGATGAGCGAGACGGAGCGCGCGCGCCTGCGCCGCGAGAGCATCGGGATGATGTTCCAGAACGCGCACCTGTTCCCTTCGCTGACGGCGCTGGAGAACGTGGAGATTCCGCTGCGTCTGTCGCGCATGCCATCGGCGCAGCGCAACAGGCAGGCTATCGAGGCCCTGGAGCAGGTTGGATTGGGGAAGCGCGCCAAACACCGGGGCATGGAGCTCTCGGGTGGCGAGCAGCAGCGTGTGGCGCTGGCGCGCGCCCTGGTGCATAAGCCCCGCTTCATTATCGCCGACGAGCCGACCGGCAACCTGGATTCGCTGACCGGCCGCGACATCACTTTCCTGCTGCGCGACATCTCGCACCAGGGCAACATCGGACTCCTGATCGCCACCCACGATCCCCTGGTCTTCAATACCGCCGACCGCCTGGTCCGCATCCAGGATGGCCTGCTGACCGAGGGCCCGCTGGAAGAGGATCACGCCTAAAGGGATGGAGCACGTGAGTGCCCCCGCACGCACGTCCGCATTAGTTTTTTATATTGGTGTGTATGAGGTGCGCATTCGCGCACCTCATACACACCAATATAAAGCTGACTCTTGAGCACCAGAGGTGCGAAAAAGCATGCAAACCGCGGGCGATGATCATAAGGGTCAGGTATTCACTCTTATGCTTCTCAAGAACTTAAGTTCTTAAGTTCTTGAGTTTGGTGACGCGAATGCGGTAGGGTTTCGTTTGTTAAAGGTTGAATGAGAGCAGGTCGTAGCCGACCTGAAGGGTACCGTGGTAGCCGCGCTGGCGGGCCTCACGTTGCAACTGTGGACCATCCAGATTGCGGTAGAGGTGCGAGCAGATGATGTGCGGGGTTTGTGTGGCGACGGCCAGTTCGACGATCTCTGCGTCGCTGATATGACCGGCATCGATGATGGCCAGGTCGCTGCCCCTGAGCAGGTTGATCTCCTGCTCGTGGAAGTGCGAGTCCCCGGTGATGGCGTATGTTTTCTCTCCCCATTGGAAGCGCAGCCCGTGGTTTCCCGCCGGTGGCAGGCTCAGGGACTCAAAGTGATAATCTTCGATTGAGAAGTGCTCGTCGGTAATCTCGTGGACCCGTACCTGGTAGCCGGGCTGCTGGAAACTGCGGGGGCCGAAGATCCGCATCAGGCCATCGATCAACTGCTGGACGCCCTCGGGACCATAGATATGCAGGTCGCTACTGCGTGGGTCGCGCTGCGACCATGCTCCCGCCTGCAGGATGGGGATGAGGTCCGAGACATGATCGGGATGAAAGTGCGATAGGATGATATGGGAGAGCTGGTGGTGGAGTACACCGACCTCCAGCAGGCGCTGCGCTATGCCGTGTCCGCAATCGAAGAGGATATGGGTCTGATCCAACTCCAAAAGTACGCTGGAGGCCCGGCGCTCATACTCGATCTGGCAGGTCCCTGTACCCAATAAAGTTATGCTACTCATAAGTTCCTTTGCCTACGCTTTTATTTCTGCTTCTCAACATCTATACTATAGAAACGGGCGAAATTGTTGAAATGGCAAGCCCGAGGCAGCGTGTGGTGCGCCGAGAGGAAAAATTGGACGTGAGATCCGAACGCATGAGGACCAGGCATATATGGAAAGTGCGATACGATGATTCGAGCGATTGAAGAGCATGATCGAGGTCGGCTGGCCGCCTTTGTGCGCGAGCATTGGGGAGCGCCTGTGTTGGTGGCGCATGGGATTGTTTATGAGGTGGCGCGCCTTCCGGCTTTTGTGGCGGTGGAAGACGATGAGTGGGTGGGGTGTATTTCTTATATTATAAAGGATGGCGATTGCGAGATCGTGAGTCTGGATAGCCTGCGTGAGGGGCGCGGTATTGGGAGCGCTTTGATTAAGGCGGTGAAAGAGGTTGCGGAGCGGGCAGGCTGCAGGCGTCTCTGGCTGATTACCACCAATGACAATCTGCATGCCCTGCGCTTCTATCAGAAGCGGGGTTTTGCGTTGATGGCTATCCACCGTGGCGCCGTTGATCTGGCGCGTCACCTGAAGCCTGAGATACCTCTGATCGGTAACGATGGCATTCCTTTACGGGATGAGATCGAGCTGGAGATGGATCTGCAGGCGGGTGATCGTGCGCCGGGGGAAATCGGCCGCAAGGGCTGAACCTACGGTGAAGGTGATCGTGCGCGGAGAGGAAATCGGCCGCAAGGGCCGAACCTACGGCGAAGGTGATCGTGCGCCGGGGGGAAATCGGCCGCAAGGGCCGAACCTACGGCGAAGGTGATCGTGCGCGGAGAGGAAATCGGACGCGAGGTCCGAACATATGAGAGGATTGGCGATGTTGTTTTTGACGGAGCCGAGCGCGAAGTACAAGGAGAGCTTCCTTGAGGGGTTGCGGGAGTTTCAGGAGGAGGGGACGCTGCTGCAGTATAATCTTCCGCGCCTGACGGCCGATTTTGATGATTATTTGCGACATGTGAACCGGGTGTATAACCGGGCTTCGATGCCGCCGTATTTTGTGCCGGATACGCGCTACTGGCTCATTGAGGGGGATGAGGAGAGGGGGGAGGGGGTGTACGTGGGCAATCTAACGGTGCGCCATGAGCTGAATGAGCTGCTGCTGAAAGTAGGTGGACATATCGGGTATCAGATTCGTCCGTCGTGGCGGCGGCAGGGATATGGGCGTGAGATTCTGCGCCTGGGTCTGCAGAAGGCGCGAGCCCTGGGGATTACCAGGGCGCTTGTGACCTGTGATGAGACCAACATCGCTTCCAAAAAAGTGATTGAATATAATGGTGGGCGGTTTGAAAACGCGGTCTCTGTTGAAGGCTCGACCGTGAAGAAGCTGCGCTATTGGATCGATATCCTTTGATGGGCGTGAGCTTCGACATATGTTGAGCGTGATCGTGCGTGGAGAGGAAATCGGACGCGAGGTCCGAACATATGGGAAAGGGGAGATGCGTGTTGGATGTATCTTTGGTGGTGCCGGAGGCGCGCCCGATTGTGGAGGCGGCGGCACAGATATACTTGAAGCACCTGCAGGCGGGATGTATTGGTATCCTGGTGCATGGTTCGGCCTTGAAGGGTGGCTTTATCCCTGGCTGTAGCGATATCGATTTTCACCTGTATGTGAATGGCTCGCTGGTGGAGACGAATGGACAGCTGCCTCTGACAGTGAGTATGGCCATTCAGCGTGAGCTGGCGCTGGTCGATCCGGCGCCGTTTCAATATATTCAGGCGTATGTGAAGTCGCCTGATGTGCAGACGGCGCGGTCGGCGCAATGGGTGGGGCCGATCGCGGGCAGCTATCATATGATCTATGGGCGCCTGCCGGTGCCGGAGGCGACCGCCGAACAGGTTATCCAGAGCTCTATGCGCACTCTTGAGCGGATACCGATGGCGATTGGCGGTACTTCGGAGGATTTGATTAGTACCGGTGGGGGACGCCTGGAACGCAGAGTTCGCTATATGTGTACTGAGGTCTGGCCGACGCTCTATAGCGTGCTGGCGCTGCAGGCGCCAGAGCCGCTGTCTGTCTGGCGGTTGCCCAAAGACTCGGCGCTGCATCTGCTGGCAGGGCATACACCTATGGGACGGGCTATCCGGCGTTTCCATCAATGCGTGATGGAGTATTATAGTCAACCACACCGGTTGGAGCAGGCGCTGACCGTGCTGGAAACCGGCGTAACCTTCCTGCAGGCCGCCTACGATTGGTATGAGGGATATCGAGGGGAATAAAGCGGACGCGAGGTCCGAACATATGGAGGATCCAGATGAAGAAAAGGGTGTTAATGACGGGTGCGGGTGGCGTGATTGGGACGGCGCTGCGGCGGGAGCTGGAGCCGGAGTATACGATGCGGTGCTTTTCGAAGCATGAGATTCCAGGTGAGGATACGGTGGTGGGGGACATCAATGATCTGGAGGCGCTGACGCGGGCCTGCGAGGGGATGGATAGCGTGATTCACCTGGCGGCTGATGGGTCGCCGCGCGCGAGCTGGGAGAGCGTGCTGCATAACAACATTACCGGAACCTATAGCGTGTATGAGGCGGCGAGCCGGGCGGGCGTGAAGCAGGTGATCTTCGCCAGCTCGAATCACGCGGTCGGCAACTATGATCTGGAGCATGCACCGGATATTTATCGCAGTGGCGAGCCGGTGATCGATCATCTGATGCCGGTGCGGCCCGATAGTTATTACGGGGTGAGCAAGAGCTTCGGGGAGTCGCTGGGCCGCTACTACGCCGAATGCAAAGATCTACGGGTGATCTGCCTGCGCATCGGGAGCATGACGCGCCAGGACCAGCCGCCACGGCATGTGCCGCTCGATCACCAGTATCACGAGTCACCAGAACGCCTGGCTGCGCTCTGGATCAGCCAGCGGGACCTGGCCCAGCTGGTCCAGAAGAGTCTGGAGGCTGAACAGGTCACCTTTGATATCTTCTATGGCGTCTCGAATAACACGCCGCACTACTATGACCTGGAGCATGCGCGAACCGTGCTGGGCTACGAGCCCCAGGATGGCGCAGATGTGAGCGAGGTGTTCATCTCCCGATGACGGGTTTGTCTCTTATGAGAATGTGACGCTGCGCTGCTCACGGGCACTGGTCTGGGCGGCCTCGATAACGCGGATAACCTCTAACGCCGAGTTGGGGTCAACCGGCAGGGGTGCGCCCTTCGTGATGGCGTCGCGCACGCCGGCGTAGTAGTTCTCATAGGCGCCGGGGACGGTCTCGATGGGGCCATCGAAGTGGACGCCACCCTCGCTCACGTTGGTGGAGAGGTGCCCCCACAGCTCGCGTGGCTCCTGACCCCACGCCGGATCGCCAGGCAGCTTACCGGCGCGCAACGCATCCTCCTGCGGATCGAGTCCCCACTTTTCGAAGGTGCCGTTGAGGCCGCTGACGCGCATGCGCTGTCCTGAGATGCGGGCGACCTGGCTCATCCAGAGGTGCGCGGTGACGCCACCAGGAAACTGCAGGGCGACAAAGCTATCGTCGTCGACCTGGGCTCGGGGGCGGCGCTGGAACATCTCGGCGTAGACGCGCTCGGGCGTGCCGAAGAGGTAGAGCGCCTGGTCGATCAGGTGGCTGCCCAGATCATAGAGCTGGCCCCCGGCTGCCTGCGGATCGGGCGATTCGCGCCAGGCACCCTGCCTGGGCGCGGGACGATAGCGCTCGAAACGCGACTCAAAGCGCGTGATGGGTCCCAGCAGGTTGGCCTCGAGGATCTTCCGCACGGTGAGAAAGTCGTTATCCCAGCGCCGATTCTGGAAGACGGTCAGCAACTGACCCGTTTGCTGGCTGGCCTCCAGCAGCTTCCGGGCGTCGCTGACCGTGGCGGCCATCGGCTTATCGACCACCACCGGCAGACCGGCGTGCAGCGCGTCAACTCCCAGGGGGACGTGCATATTATTCGAGGTTGCCACCACCGCCAGGTCGTAGCTGCTGGCATTCTGCCACAGTTCGTCGACGCTCCCCAGTATCTTCGCGTTGGGATAGCGTTTGTGGGCGCTCTGCTGGCGCTCTTTGTTGCCGGTCACGATGGCGGTCACCTGCATACCCGGCGTGGCCTCGACCAGGGGCGCGTGAAAAACGGAGCCCGCCAGTCCATAGCCGATGATGGCGACCCGCACGTCCGAGCCGCCGAGGGAATCCCTGGATACCATAAATAACACTCTCCTTTATGACTGATGGTTGTTGTCTTCTTCGCCGTTGCGATGACGCTGGCTGCATAATTCGCCATCAGGTTTCATCTTCACATGGTAGCACGAAATGAGGGGGTCAGGTACCCGATCTCCGCCGTATGAGCGTCTATCTATGTGTATCATCGTGCTTGTTTTTGTCATGCTCTGTATAGAGTGTCCTTTAGCTGGTATATAATGATTGTATCAAAATACATAATATCTATGATTTGTCAGATTCATAGATGATATTTATTGACGATAAGGTCCATCCATACATGTGGCTATGTTGTCTATTTTGTGCGGCGAGCCGTGATATGACCACATGCATGTTAGACTCATCTTGTAGAAGTTAGCATTGAAAGGTACTGGGCGTACGGAACAAAAATTTCTAGATGAGCTTTATATGTTGCGTGCGCGCGTGGCTGAACTAGAGCGGGAACGTGACGAGGCCCTGGAGCAGGGTCAGACGCAACGTATACAGTTTGAAGGCGAATTAGAAAGCTTACGGCAGGCGACCCATCCCCATTGCGACGCATCAACCGATGAGCAATTAGAGGCCCTGAAGGCTGTATTTGAGACTATCACCGATGGGGTTGTAGTGTACGACCGCGAGGGTGTGATCATCAGCGCCAATTCGGCTTTTCACCGGATGATGGGGATTACGTCACCCACAGACTACATATCATTATCTATGCATCAGCGTTATTCCCGCCTTCACGTGCGTGATGGTCAGGGGCACGATCTGCCTGAAGATGAGCTGCCGCTGGCGCGCCTGGCGCGTGGTGAGGTAATTGCCAGTAGCGACCTTGCCGACCTGACCTTCCAGACGCTGGATGGACGCGAGATCTCTACGGATGTCAGCGGGGCGCCTCTGCTAAACGTGGCTGGCGGCATGATCGGGATGGTGGTTGTCTTTCATGATATTACGGCGCGCAAGCAGCTGGAGAGGCAGACCAACGAGGTCCTGCGGACGCTGAGGGAGGAGCAGGCCCGTTCGCGGGCCAGCGAGTCGGCCCTGCTGGAGGCCAATCGCCGCATGGATGAGTTCTTAAGCATTGCCAGCCATGAGCTGCGCACTCCATTGACCACGATCAATGGAAACATCCAGCTGGCGAAGCGACGTATTGACACCTTGCTCACACCCACGGGCGAACTGGCCGCGCATCAAGACAAGCTGAAGCTCATTCGAGAGCTGCTCAATCGGGCGGAGCGGCAGGTACGCATCCAGAACCGGCTAGTGGGGGATCTGCTGGATGTGTCGCGCATCCAGGGCAATCGTCTGCAGCTCAACATGGACGATACCAACATGGTGGAGATCGTGCATAATGCCGTTGAGGATCAGCGCTCGGCCGCTCCAGGGCGCGTTATTCTGCTGCAGGACGATTTAGAGGGATGGGTCTTACCGGTGCATGCCGATGCCGATCGCATCGGGCAGGTGGTCACCAACTTTCTGACCAACGCGCTCAAATACTCGGCTTCCGATCGCATGGTCGAGGTGCGCATCAAGGTTGTTGGCTCCTGCGTCAAGGTAGCGGTGCGCGACGAGGGTCCCGGCCTGCCACCTGAGGAGCAGAAGATGCTGTGGGAGCGCTTCTATCGAGTGCCAGGCATTGTGGTGCAGAGCGGCTCCGGTGTTGGTCTGGGTCTGGGACTGCACATATGCCAGACGATTATTACGCGTCACGGTGGCGAGGTGGGGGTCGAGAGCGAGGTTGGCAAAGGCTCGATCTTCTGGTTTAAATTGCCGCTGGTTTCGAATTGCGTGACCACGTAAATGGTAAAGTAAGCGTTAGCCAACCGTGAATAAGCACGAAAAAATGCGGCGCCATAACGGCGCCGCATTTTTTCGTGCTTATTCACGGTTGGCTTCTTCTTCGTCGGGTTCGGGGGCGCCGTGGATGTTGGCGCGCCATGGCGATTCGATCTCGACGTCGGAGACGGCGGGCTGTTCGGATAAGGACTGCTGTCTGGGGCCGCGGGCGAGCATGGGGTCCTCGTGATATTGAGGATAACGCTCGGAGCGTGCATCCTGGTCGCCGAGCGCTGAGCGGGGCATAGCGGCGTTGCGACCACCGATGGTGTCGCGTACCGGGTCGAGCTCATGTTCGGTGGGCGGGCTCTGGTTGGCCCGCGCCTCATAGTCGGCGCGGTCGCGCTCAGCCTGGGCGCGCAGGGCGTCTGACTGCTGCTGCGCGGCCTGGCGCTCACGTTCCTGTCGCTGCTGGCGTGTTATCTCTTCCTGCTGCCGCAACTGCTGATCGTGGGCCGCCTCCTGCTGAATGTTCTGCTGCCGCGACTGCAGCGCCCCCTCATTCATCATGGGGTCCGATTGCATCGATGCCTGCTGGCCGGACGTCACCTGGTGTTTGGCGACCGCGCTCTGATCGTGGAACAGGTAGTGCGACTGCATGGGGTCGAGGGCACCCTGGGGAGCCTCTTCTACCATACGCGCGAAGTTTTCCATGTCCTGCTGCAGCGATGTCTGAAAGCGCTCATCGATGCCCATGCTATTTACCACCCGACCCGCCACGCCGGCCGGTGGGGTGTAGGAGATGTACACATCGACGCGCGTGCTATCCGTTCCCATGGAATCGAAGCGCACCAGGCCAGAGTTCGCCAGGCCGCTGGTGGAGCGCCAGCCGACCTGCTGATTAGGAATCCAGCTTTCGTTGACGGCATCCCATTCATGGGTACCAGCTATCTGCGCTACCCAGTGGCTGCGGCGCTCATCATAATAGGTTACTTCTTTGACGAAGCTCATAAATTTGGGAAAATCATTGAAATGCGTAAAGAACGCATAGACCTGTTCAATTGGGGCGTGGACGGTTACAGATACATGATGTTCTGACATAACTTTTCTCCTCCATACACCACATAACAAATGGACACCTTTATCGGATAGCCGGATTTTTTTATGTAGTAAAAACGCAGTGACCAGGCATGCTTTCCTATATATTGCGAGCATGTCTGGTCAAAATCTTTTTCAGCTTACGATTTACCGTCTGGCAGTATGACGTCTATTCTGTATACGAAATAGCTACCAAAACGGATGTTGTCTCTAACTTATTGCGCGGTGGGCGGCGGCGAGGAGATCTCTGGTTTGTCACTGCGCCGGCGCGCGGTCATAGGGTCCTGCAGCCAGTTGGGATCGCGTACCCGACCATCGCGATCGCCGAGCCCGTGGGCCCTGGCGGCATAGGTGTGAATAGGATCGAGTGGGGTAGTGGCGGCCTTGCGTAGCGCGGCCTCGCGTTCGAGGCGCTCCTGCTGACGCTTCTGCGCTTCACGAGCCAGGATGATCTCGCGTTCGCTCTGCAACTGGCGCTCGTGATCGCGCCGCCGTTTCAACTCGGCCTCCTGCTCCTCCTTCAGGCGTCGGCGTTGCTCGGCCTCCCTGGCGATCTGCGCCTGGCGCTCGGCCAGGGCCTGTGGACTCATCATTGGATCGCGCTCCATCGCTGCCTTCTGACGCGGGGTGAGCTCGCCCCTGTGGACCGCGCTCTCGGGATGGAAAAGATAATGAGAAGACATAGGGTCGAGCGCGCCTGCCGGGGCCTCTTCAACCATACGCGCGAAATTATTCAAATCCTTTTTTAAGATTGAGTCGAAGTAGGAGTTGACGCCGAAGCGATCACCTAGCTCACCGAGCGGACCTGTGGGTGGAGTGTAACGAATATAGACATCGACGGATGTGCGCTCAGGGCCTAGAGCGCGGAACTTGACCCGGCCAGAATTCTTGAGGCCGCGTGTGGAGCGCCAGCCAACCTGTTGATCTGGTATCCAATCTTCATTGACGGCATCCCATTCATATTGCCCTACCACCTTGACCGCCCAGTGGCTGCGCCGATCATCGTAGTAGGTAACCTCTTTCACAAAGCTCATGAATTTGGGAAAATCATTGAAATGTGTAAAGAGTTCGTAGACCTGGTGTAAGGGAGCTTTAACGATCACTGATGCAGAATGTTCTACCATACCTGTTCTCCTGTTTGGAAGGGAGATGTGTAGATGCTAATACGCGACGCTCTACCTGGTTACTACATTCGAAATGCCACAGAATCCGCTTTTGATCAGTGCCTGCAGGTCTGGAGGAACAGACCCACTTATACTAAGGATTTCTTAGTATAGCACACTGATTCAAGGTAATCAATCTCGTCCCGTCAGATATCTCGGTGCTCCTGTGTTTCCCCATAACCCCGGATCTCGCGCCCGCTTGCGTACACGGATGATTTTTCCGCGTGATACTATGCCTCTACCTTTTTCATGCGATATCGTGTATATGGAAATATAGGTGTGTAGCGAGGGAAAATCGGACGCGAGGTCCGAGCGTATGGGCCTCCGCGTGATTGTGCGTGGAACTCCGGTTGTGGTGGCGGCACAGTCGCAGGCGATCTATTTGAGAACTGATCAGGGCGTGACGGCGCTCAACCTCAGGGATGGCAGCTTGCTGTGGCATTATACCATCGGCAATAGTGATGGGGCGGCGCAGCCCCAGGGCTACGTGGTTCAGATCCAGCAGGGCATAATTTACCTGCTGTTCAATCGTAATACATCATTGAGCGCGCTACGCGTCTTAGATAAAGAGATACTCTGGCATACCCCGCTAACCCTGGCGGGATAATCTGGCATCAAGCGGAGAGGTGCAGGATGCGCGATTCTGAGCAGGATGATCTTTCTTCCATTGGTGAGTTTGAGATTGTGGACCTGGATGATGCGGAGGCTGCCAGGGGCGGCCTGCTGCATGGACAGTATTTTTCGGGGCGCAGCCGCTTCTACCTGGCGCTGCTGACGGCGCTGGGTGTGGTCGTGCTGGTGCTGGCTCTGCTGTGGCCGAATATCAGCGCGCTCTCGCGGCCACTACTGAGCGGCCCTCCTCCGGTGGCGCGACCGACGCCCCCGGTCACCCATATCAGTCAGCGCACGCCGCCGATCGTGAACGTGGTTACCTGGGGGCCGATCACGGTGATGAGGGCGGCGCCGGACTATGACTCCGACATGGGTCGTATCTTCGCCTTTGAGACGCGTACGGGCCGTGTGCTGTGGCGCAGCGACCAGAATATCCGCACCTTTGGGGTGGTGGATGGCAAGGTATACGAGCAGTGGCTCGACTACTCGCTGCACGTGCTTAATGTGCGCGATGGCTCGCAACTGTGGCAGCATCCCTTGCCGAGTGGGGCCAATGTTACCTCGGGGGCCAATGGACTTGTCTTTGTGGCGTCCGATGCGACGACGATAGTAGCCTACCGGCTCAGCGATGGCGCCTTCGTCTGGAGCCACGAGGATGTGGGCTCGCTGCAGCAGATCGATGCGGGTGTGGCCTATACCTTTCGCAGCGGCCCGCAAGGGCATGGAACCATCTCGGCGTTTCGTGTCGCAGACGGTCGCCTGGTGCGGCGCTACAGTGTGAATGATGATGGGTTACGCGCTCTGGTAGTCGATCAGGGCGTGCTCTATATCTTGCAGGTCAATCGTGACCTGGTGGCCCTGAGCATTCCGGACCTGCGGCAGCTGTGGCGGCGGCAGATCGACAAGAACGCTGACCTGGCGCGCATCGTCGATGGGCAGATCTATTTCAATGTTTATGAGCAGGGTATAAGCAACTGGATTGATGTCTGGAGCGCCCGCGATGGCTCGTCGCTGTGGCGCTACCACTACGGCTACGTGGTCTTCTCCGATGAGCAGGATGGCATCGTCTATGTCAGCGCGCACAGTAGCGTCAACGCCCTGCGTGCCGGCGATGGCGTGCTGCTCTGGCATCACGAGACCGGCTTTCTGGACCCCGCTATCCAGATCAACTCTGGTAGCGTCTATATCAACTCGATAAGCAAGGGGGTGGTCGATGCGCTCAACGCGCGCAGCGGCAAGTGGCGCTGGAGCTACTCGATCAATTACCACGGCGACGCGCAGCTGGACGTGCTCAGCTTTATCGCGGGCATCGAGGATGGCATCGTCTATGTTGTGTCGATGGAGGACTACTCGATCAACGCCCTGCGCGCCAGCGATAAAGTGTTGCTGTGGAGCAGTCACATCGCTATCACCCAGCCCCGCTGAACGCGCCCGGTCCCGGTGGGGACCTTCGGGCTATCGCGAATGAGATTTCACTCCCCTGAAAAATCGCAGCAGGCGCGCCTCCATCCACCTTCTCACGTCGCCGCAGCGACCTATCCACCCGACAGTCACAGCACGAAAAACATGCTATAGTTCTCGTATATTGTATTGAGACAGAGTTGTATAGTAGGAAGTAATCGCTGCGGATCACTCACCAGGCAGTAGAAATGCATTGCATCGAGCTGATAGGATAGAAGGGCTTGAATGCAAGTATCGCATCGCATAGAGAAGAGGATATCCATGACCTGGCAAGGAGCATTTCGCGTTTTCATCCGCGTTATTTTTATTTTCGCGTATATCGCGTTCCTGGCGGCGTCGATTCGGCATGTCGCCACCTTTTTCCATAATTTTGAGGCCGATCCCACCGATTGGGTCAATCCCTACACACTGGCCGTGAGCATCGATCTGACCGCCCTGGTATTGACGGTGGGTGTGATGTTCTTTCGCGGCAATATGCCATGGTACGCCCAGACGCTTACCTGGCTCTTTATTGTGTGCCTGACCGCCTTCAGCTGGTTTGTGAACTGGGAGTACGCCATGACGTTCCAGGGGAACGACCTGCGCGTCAACGATACATTGAGGATGCTCAATCCTATCCTGGCGTCGTCGTTCGCCTTCCTGAACCTGGCCTATTCGGTGGTGGCCGAGTTCTTTAGCTCGAAAAATGAGACGGCCGCCGAGCTGGCGGCGAAGGTCGATGAGCTGGAGATGCTGGAAGAGCAGCAGCGGCGCCTGGCGGCCTATAAGCAGCGCACGAAGCAGCCTGGCATGATTGAGCGCGTGAAGAATACGGCCCTGGAGGCACGCGCCGCCGTCAATGAGGTTCTGACTGCGGAGCCAGTCGGAGCCCGGTCATCCGCCCCCGGCGAGGCGAACATTGAGCAGGTCGCGCCAGTGACTATGGAGCCGGTGAAGAGCGCGGTGGAACTGGTCCCCACTGAGATGGAGGAGCGCGCGGCGGTGGCGACGCCTGAGCCGCAGCCCGTGGCGGTCAGAGAGGCTGAGATGGTTGAGGAGATTGAGCAGGTGACGACGGCCGCTTTTAATCAGCCGCAGGCCCTGCCATCCGTTGAGGAGGCCACGCCTCGCGAGGAGCGTATAGAAGAGGTGACGCAGGACAATGAGGTGGGAATGAAGGAGGAGGAGGAGCATACGACCGAGCCTCTGACGTTCGAGATGACGCCGCGTTATAAAGGCGACGGCGATATGGGTGGAGGCCAGGATAGCGGTCCACTGGCGGCCGAGGCGGTGTCCGCTAACGCTTTCTTGCCGGCCTGGGCTGGTGGGGATAATTCCAGTGAATTCCTGGCTGAGGAGATGGCGTCCTACCTGCCTCCGACGGATACCGGCTCGTTGCCTGCACTCTCCTCGAACACTGGCAAGCTGACGAGGCGCAAGCCGATGACGGTGGCCGAGGCCGCCGAGGCCCTGTCCCTCTCCGAGAGGCGCGTGCGCGAGCTGCGCAGCCAGGGCGTGCTGGTCGCCGACGACACCAACAAGATCAGGGTCGCCAGCGTCAACGCCTACCTGGGCAAGCGCCGCTCCCGATCGTAACCGCTGCCTTTCATGTAGGCCAGATACAAAAATCCCCCGTGGGTCTCCCACGGGGGATTTTTATATTATGACTCCCAGACCTCGTCGAGGTTGTGCGCGTAATAGGTCAGACCGCGACTGAAATATTGGAGCTTCTCGTCGTTGGTAGTTTCCAGCAGGTTGGTCAGGACGATCTCCATGGCCTCTCTGTATTGTCCCGAGTTGTAGAGCGCCATGGCCAGGAAGGTCTGCAGCGCCCGATTCTGGGGGAACTCGCGTACGCCCCGGCGCAGGGTCGCGACCGCCTCCTCATAGCGGCCCAGACCACGATAGGTACTGCCCAGACCGAGCAGGCAGCGCTCAAGGTCGGGTCCCGCCAGTCCCAGGTCGATGGCCCGCACATACAGGGGGATGGCGCCCTGCTCCAGTCCCAGGTTATCATGGGCCACGCCGGCCTGGAACGTAATCTCCGCATCATCCGGGTAGGCTGCCAGCAGTTCCATCAGCAGGGTGCGCGCGCGCTCCAGAATGGCCTGGTCCTGCTTCGCCCGACCCTCCTCGCGCAACTGAATAGCTTCTGCTAGACGATCTCGTGATATCATCATTGATCCTTTTCTTTTCTGTTCGATTGCTGTGCTTATGCGCCTATTTTAGCATGGATGTTCTATCGCGTATAGGCACCAGGCTTGCCTTGCTTGTCGCGTTATGGAGTGTCCGGTAGGGATGTGGCAGGGTGCGCCACCCAGAAGGAGGATATCATGATGTGATCGCCGTAGGGGCCAGGCTTGCCCTGGCTTTGTCGCGCATCGACCTGTTCCCAGGTGTTTACGTTGGGTCGAGTTTGCGTCGGATGGGATGGGAAGGGCATCCCATGAGAACGCGCTGGCGGTAAAGCGGGCCAGGCCGGATAGCCTCAGAGTGGGCTGGGTTCCTTCCGTTATTTCTGGAGGGCTTCTAGAAACAGTTCGAGACGTGCCTCGTTGCCTACGAACGGCACGCCATCTATGCGCTGGTTGAACGATATGTCAAATTGCCGACGATCGATGACCGTCGTTGCGTAGAGACCTACCCTCCAGCTATACGTCTCCATGTCGCGCGCATATCCCAGGTATTTGGCCTGAAACGTCACCGGGTGTGTTACCCCGTGTAAGGTCAGGTTACCTGTTACCTTGCTGGTGGTCTCCCCTGTCGGCTCAACCGAGGTGCTTTCAAATGTAATTGAGGGGTATCTCGTGACATCAAAGAAGCCTGCCGAACGCAAATGGCCATCCCTGGCTGATACACCGGTATCAATGCTGGCCGCGTTCACCTGTGCCTTGACCCATGAGTTCTCTGGCTGTTGCGTATCCAGGTGCAGGGTTCCATGTACCTCTTTGAAACGTCCTTTTACCACATTGATCATCAGGTGCATCACCGAAAATTCGATCAGGGTGTGAAAAGGGTCGATTTCCCAGGCCATATGCTTCCTCCTTGTGGCATAAGTATGGGTTGAGTAGATGCTGATCAGGTAGCAGGCGCGATATCATCTTTATCTATAGATTATAGAAGTTGATACTATAAAATTATCATTGATGAGTTGAAGCGCGCTGGCTCGTCTATTGACGATTATATTGATACATACTCACAAAAGCAAGCATTCTTGACAAAAAGTCTATATAATGATTGATTGATATTATGTATAGATGAGGTTTTTGCGTGCGGATTGTCACGTCCCCAATTGGGGATGTGATGTATCTGGTGGTACATGCGCGCCCGGGTACGGGGGGAAGCGCCCGCGAGGGGCGCACCTACGGGGGAGGGGGCGGAAAATCGGCCGCAAGGGCCGAACCTACGGGGAGGGGAGGGTCCATACCCTGGCGTTGCTGAACGATGCGGCGGCGGGGGTGTTGGACCCTTCGAGGGCGATCAGGCCGATTTTGCCACAGGTCAGGGTGCTGTTATGGGCGCTGACGAGGAAGTGTCGGTTGGCATAGAAGTAGAAGTCGCTGCCACGGGCAATGACGGTGATGGTGTTGCTGACGTGATAGCCGGTGTGAACGGCGGGCGATGAGACGTGTGTGTAGGGGATGACAGATACGCCAGAGGCTAACAGGTCATAGGCACCTTCGGGTTTGAGCATAAATGTATATCCCCAACGTTTGCTACCACGGCTGCCAGCGCGAAAGTCGATGCCACCACCCTCACTGCTGAGGTGGGTGATCTGGATCTGAAAGGCCATATTACAGAAGTAGGTGTTGTTGGCGAAACAGACCTCCAGTGCCTGCGCCGCGGTGGAGGTGACACGATATGTGCCGTTGCTGAAGCCGCAATGCTGCGAGATGGTCCAGTTGTTGCGATCCTGCGCTTTTAGCGGGTCCTGCCACGTCGGGGGGACGCTGGTGACGAGATGATAGAGCTGATTGGGTCCCGCGCTGGCGATGGCGGCGGACCTCTGGGCGGGCGTGAGGGTGGCGGTGGGATGGAGCTGGGCAACAGGCGTGTGGCGCGCCGTTGTTGTTTTGCTCATGACGGTGGGGCGTGCGAATGCAGCTATTCCTCCTACGATCAGCAAGATTGCTAGCAGTAGGCTTCCCGCGATGATGGGCCAGCGGTGGCGCGGTTGCTGCCGCGCGGCTGACATCAGGGATGGCGAGGTGGATGGGGTGCTCTGCTGCGCGTGGATGTCCTGCGTTGCCTCGACGTTGCTCTCTATCTTACGGGTAGTCGCGGAGCGTGGCCTGGCTACGGCGGCCCTGGGAGCGGTCACCTCATCAAGTTCGTCAGTGCTACTTTCCAGGCTGGCCTGAGCCAGGGCGGCGGCGAAATCACCCACGCTGGCGTAGCGCTGGTGTGGATCTTTGGCCAGCGCGGTAAAGATCACCTTCTCGACGGCTGGTGGAATATCTGGAAGGCGCTCTGAGAGCGGGGGTGGCGGCATCACCAGGTGCTGGCTTACTACCTCGCTGACCGAGCCACGGAAGGGACGCTCGCCGCTGAGCCATTCGTAGACGATGGCCGACAGCGCGTACTGGTCGCTGGCCGTCCGGGGTCGTCCTTGAATCTGTTCTGGTGCGATGTAGGCGATGGTTCCAGCGATGGTCGCCAGTGTCTGTGACCTGGTGTCATGCGCCATCGAGGCCACGCCGAAATCGCTCAGGATGATATTTCCCTGTTGATCAATCAACATGTTTTCGGGCTTCACATCGCAGTGGATGAGCTTTTGTGCATGGGCATAGTCTAGCGCGCTGGCCACCTGCTGCGCGTATCCGACCACCCTTGCCAGGGGCACACGCGACCCCCTTGAATGACGCTGGCGCAGCGTGCCCCCTGGCGCGTAGCTCATGACCAGGAACGGCCGCATATTCTGCACATCAAAATCGAGCACCCGCACAATATGCGGATGAAGCAGGTGGGCCAGGATACGCCCCTCCTGACGAAATCCCTCTATCTGCTCGTTCGTCAATCTGGTATGCAGCACTTTGATCGCCGCGTAGTTGCCCAGGTGTTGATGTTCACCCAGGTAGACATCCGCGAAGCCGCCGCTGCCCAGCAAGCGCAACAGTTGATAATTGCCAATACGTTCGCCCACGAGCTGGCTTCCATGCTCAGTTCCCATTCTGCCAGAAAGATCCTTTCACGCTTTTTTACACTACAACTGTATATCGAATAATCCCTATGTCGAGTAACCCGACCACAAGAGCGAGAACGTGCTGGAACACAAGGGTACAGCAGGCCATGCACCAGACATACCTCCAATAGGTGTTACCTCGATACATTAATTTTTATTAATATATTAATATATTAATATATTCCGATTTTTCTTTTCTATACCCCAGTACAATGTATGAAGGTATTGATCGTACTACGATAGAACATTGCGAAGAGCGAGCTTCGAAGAACGCATGGTGTCAGATCAATAACGGTTGCATCTGTCGATATCGAATTGCTGCTGGCATCTGCGCTGTTTCCTCTTCCAGATGTGCAATACCGTTTGAATACGTTTTAGTGTAGAAAGAGAGTACCGTAATGAATAATATTGAGCAAGACTATTGTACATCTTCGACCAACGAAGAATTGACTGAAGAGGCGCTGGCTAGCGTCCATGGTGGCCTGTTGCCATTCCCCTGCTCCAGCTGTGGCCTGGGTTATTATGGTGGTGGCTACGGTTATGGTGAAGGTATGGCCTCGAACTATGGTGCTGGCTATGGCTCAGGTGGACTTTTAGGTCTAGGTATCGGAAACGTCATAGGCATCGGCAACGTCGACCTCCTTTAATGCGTGATTGCTCTGGATCGTTAACGCGTGTGTCAATAGCGAAGCGTAAGCGGTCGTGAATATACCTATTATCAGGGATCCCCCCAATCTGGGGGTGTCCCTTTTTCTTTACCCTCGGCCAATGTGGTGTGTGAGCTTTCATATAATTATTACTCCAAAATATTCACCTTTATTAACACATAGGTATATTCCATATTGTCTTTTCTGCATTTCTGTATACTAAGTATTGGTACTAACTGTACCGCGATAAATGCTCCGATTACAATACCAGATCGAATGTATATTAAAGTAGAAAGAAAGGGTACCGTTATGAATAATAGCAAGCAAGACTATCGTGCATGGTTGACCGGTGAAGATCAGGTTCATTCCAGTGGCGTCCTTGAGTTGACCGAAGAGGCTCTGGCTGACATCTATGGTGGCTTTGGACCAGGCTGGGGCTACGGCTATGGTTATGGCTACGGCGGTGGCATCCCAAGTTTTGGTATTCCAGGTTATGGTTACGGCGGTGGCATCCTGGGTGGCGGCATCTTCGGTGGCTTCGGTGGCTATGGCTATGGTTACGGCTATGGCTATGGCTACGGTGGCGGTGTTTTGGGTGGAAGTCTGGGGCGCTTCATCCGTTAGTTCTCGCTTAAAATGATTCGTTAGCACGTGTATCCAACTCGAAGCGCAAGCAATAGTGGGCATGCCCACCACAAGGGACCTCCCAACGCGGGGAGGTCCCTTTTTTTCTTCATTCTCGGCCAGCATGATTCTGCTGACGTTCATCTTCTCCGCTTATTTTGCCAGTAAGGCAACGATCGGCAGGGTGAGCCAGAAGGTTGTTCCCTGCTCTGGATGGCTCTGTACCCCGACCTGGCCGTGATGTTGCTCAATGAGCATGCGGCACAGGTAGAAGCCGGTCCCCAGGTTCATATCGGCGCCGTGCTGGGTCGCTAGCTCTTTCTTGTGAGAGAAGTGTTGCCAGAGGGCCTTTTGCTCTTCTGTGACGATTCCCAGGCCCGCGTCATGGACCAGAATCAAGGCCACCGTATCGGTGACGATCAGCTGGATCGCCACGGGTTGCGCGGCGCCTGAATGGCTGAGGGCATTGACCAGGTAGTTGGTGAGCACCTGGACGATCTGCTGACCATCCGCGCGGATAAAGACGGCCTGAATTCCGGGTGGCACCTTCAACGCTATGGCGCGCTCGGGCGCGCTACGCCGCACCCTGTCCAACGTGTCGTGCAGCAGGGTGAGCAGATTCTCCTCTTGCATGCGCGCCTCGGTGGGCTCCGCCGGGATGGAGAGGGTATCGATCATGCCATTGAGGGCGTCTTGCTGCAGGTCGGCGCATTCGATGGCGGAGGCCAGGGGGTCCTCGATCTGCTCAATCGACATGTTTACCTCCCCCGTCTGCTCTCTAATCTGTCGCTTCAGCCTGTTTAAGCGATGCTGGGCCAGCTGGATATTGCCGATGATCCCGGTGAGCGGGGTTCTCAGCTCATGGCTGGCTAGCGTCAGGAAATCATTGCTCAGGCGGCCGACCTCTTGTTGCACCAGTGAGCGGGTGCCGGAGGCGATGCGTTCATGCAAGATGCCCAGGCATTCCACGAGCAGCTCGATCTCGACTACCACGATCTTCGCCAGCTGTATCTCCTCCGGCGTGTATCCGTTGGCAGAGCTAGCTTTGAAGACGATCAGCTGCCCGGCGAAGCGCTCCTCCAGAAAGAGGGGGAGCAACAGCAGATCCTCAGAGTCGAACACTGGCAAAAACGATGGGAGCTTGCGCAGATCCTGGGAAGAGATCTGCACCTCCTGGCGCGCGGAGAGACGGGCTATCACTTGGTCGTCGACAAACATCGAGGCGACCACTCCTTTGGCTGCCCGTACGACCTGCTCTTGTTCCGGGGTGAAACCACTGCCCGCGATATACCATAGCTGCCCGGAAGATCCAGTCGCCGTGAGCATTACGCGCCGACCATCCAGGACCTGGTGGATCATATCCATCAGTGGCCGGGCGATCGAGGAGACCAGTGGGGAGAGGAGCAGAGACCTTTCGGGCAGCATGCGGGTGCCATACGCGGGCAGGGAGGCGATGGCCATGTTGAGGGCCGCGATCGTCTCGTGTACCTGCTGAAGATGGAGCCCTTGCTGATAAGGGGATGTGACCTGCCGGAAGACCGCCATCGTGCCCGCCACCTGCTCCGTGTCATCCAGCAGCGGCGCGTGCCAGAAAGCGACCGTGGCCTGGCGCCCGGAGGGCAGGTGGAGCAGTAGCGTCTGTTCTGGCGCATAAGGCTCCACCGGGGGCTCTATCCCGAGCTGGGAGAGCCAGAGCTCCTGGTGGCCTGCCGCCTGGGGGTCGTCACCCCGTTGAAAGGTATGCAGAAAGCGCTGGAAATCTGTCCCTCTATATACCGCTTCAGCCGACACCTCAAAGAGCGTGAGCGCCGCCGGGTTCATCTGCAGAATCTTCCCCGCCTGGTCACAGATGATCACGCCCTCCGTGAAAGGCTGAAAGAGGCCCTGCAGCCAGGCGCATGGTACCGTCACCTGTCGTGTATTTTTCCCAGGGATATGCCTCATGATCGCTATCTCACCCTATCTTCTCTATCCTCCCTGATCTTTCTCCGCGAACGCCCTCCCGGCTCGCGGCTCTTTTCCACATACGATAAAAACCACCGCAGCAGCGATGAGTCATTCTATACCCTGGCATGAGCAGCATGCAATCTCGTCAATCAGAGATCGTGTATCCCGGCGAATTTTAGAGGCCACAGAAGGCCTCGTCCAACTGGCTAGTTCCCATATTGAGTGTTAACGCAACCTGGCGCAGCCCTAAGGTAGGGAAGACGAACACACATCCACCTGGTGGTCTTCCATATTGAGTGTTAACGCAACCTGGCGCAGCCCTAAGGTAGGGAAGACGAACACACATCCACCTGGTGGTCTTCCATATTGTATATTAATGCAACCGAGGCGCGAATGCGCCTCGGTTGCATTAATATACAAAACCAGTGCGGACGCGCAGCGGACGCGCGTGCGGGGGCGCTCAAGCCTGCCAACCAGAAGAAAGGAAGACCCCCCTTAGGATTTTGGCTCAGGCCGGTAGAGTATATAGCCATCTAGCTTATGGCGCACAAAGTAACGCCCTATCTGATCATTGGTCTTCTTTACCAGGGCCTGTACATATGGCAAGCAGTCATAGAGTGGCCTGGTCGTGAGCGTAAAATCCGTCGCGCACATAAAGGGAGACCTTTTAGAGTTCTTCAAGGCAACCCTGAACGCGGGGATGCGCTCATGCCTGGGGCTACCCTGGTTATCAATGACAGAGCAGACAATAGGGTGCCTGGTATTGATGGTGGCCACCACCAGGCTGTAACAGGTCCAGTAGTCGGTGTAAAGATAGGAGACGTGCAGCGCATTCAGCTGATCGATCAGATGCTGGCGCCGGGCGATCTCAGCATGTGCCTTTGGGATCTCGATAAAGGCCATGCCGGTCCCCGCGATAAGGATCATTATCAGCGCGCCGAGGATGGCCCGGCTCCCATAGAATCGCACCCTGGCCCATCTGTGGCCCTCGCGCAGAGAACGGGCAGCATAATAGAGGGGGGCTAGCATCGCTGGCGTGACCACAAAGAGACTGACCAGATAGCGTGCATGATACCCCGGCTGGTCAACGGGTCCCGCACTGTTAATGTAGATCAGGATCGATAGCACGGCGGCCCCGAGCAGACAGAGCCGGGCCACATAGCTTACCTGTTGCCTATGCTGTTCTACCTGGCTCAAGCCCTTCTGGCTCTGCTTGAGATAGGTAAGCGCGGCGATGGCGATCGCAATAGAGGCCGCCATCAACAGGATATAGCCAAGGCTCCAGCTGGATTGAATGATGCCGCAGGTGAGCGAGCGGCGCGTATTATCGCCCATAAAAGGGTACTCGATCACCGGGCAAAATGGGGAGCCGGTAGCAGTCGGCAGGCTGACCTGGAATGTCTCCACAACTTTGTGCCAGAGGGTCAATTGTTCTGGCCTGGCGTCAAGCGGGGCGCCTTCAGCCTGAGATAGTAAACCTCCCAGCAAACTCTTGCCTGGATTCTGGAGCGCGTAGAGTATGGTCGGCAGCAGGCCAATCGCGCCTCCCACCAGTCCAATCAGCCAGCCGCCGTAGATAAAGATCTCGCGCCAGCAAAAGACCAGTAGCAGCAGGGTCGCCATCAGGTAGAGAGGCGCACCGACCATATCGCTCCAGATGCCAAGCCCTACGATGATGCCAAAGCACAGATAGCCGGGCAAGCGCCGCAACCGGCTGCTGACAGTCGTGTGTCGCTGATATGTATAGGAGAGCCGGGCCGCCAGCAAGAATGAGAGCGCGCCAAAGACCAGTGTCTCAGCGGACCCCCCAGTCGCCAGGACGAGGCGCCCCACATATGAGAGCGTACTGACGCTGAGGATGGCCAGCGTGAGCAGGGCCAGCTTTGGGGAGTAGAGCAGTCGGGTGAGGTGATACATCACCACAAAGAAAACACCCATCAGCAGAACGACCCCCAGGCGCAGAGCCGTAATAGAGAGTCCGCCTGTGAGATGATAAAAGAGCGCCCCGAGATAGGCTTCTATCAGCCCCATATAGTCCTGCCCATAAAAAATCACAGGGGTTTTTCCATGATAGGCAATATCGTTGGCGATAAGGGCCATCACGCTTTCATCACTATTCGTGGCAGGCCAGTGCAGGAGGATGAGCAGAATGCGCAGCATGAGAGCGAAGGCAATGATGCAGGTGGCAACGAGGCCATATGAGTGAGTTTTACGACGGCCCAAAAGAATATTTAGCACGTGCGGCTCCTCAGCTTAGAGTGGCGTTAAATGCACCCAGGTCAATGGATATGCACTTATTTCATCGCATCACTATTCTATGGACCGAGCGCTTAAAAGTCAAGAAAAGCGCAAAAACATTATTGCTGTACCACGTTATGATTTGTTGCTACCAGTACAGCCCAGTGCATATCATCTCCTGCAACTTCAATATTGATCGTACTCTGTTTCCCAGCTCCGGCAGGGGCAGAATATTGGCCTCTGACCACCTGTGAGGGATTCGAGCATACGTTGTCGCCTGGTTCCCTGTGCCGAGATCTACGCTAATGTGGCCTTTTCCCTGGCAGGTGAGAAGAACAACGACAGCTGTATCAGTTGTAAATGCTCTACTTACGCGGTGATACGCATCACCAGTGTGATTATAGACAACCTTCCAGCCTGGATCAGCCACCAACGCTGGCATAGCGCCAGGGGTGGACGCCACGCTGCTCCCTGCTGTAGGAGAACTGATAGAAGAGACGGGCGTCGATGTTGTGCTTGATGTGGGTGTATTCGCGCTATCGCACGCTGGGAGAAGCAGGCAGCCTGCCAGCAAAAAGAACACGAAAAAAGCCAGGGCCAATTTACTTCTCATCTTTCACCTGCTGTTCTATCTTTTTATAAACTGGCTTTTATTTTGCAGGCATAAAAAAAGCGCGCCCAGCAGGGTTCGAACCTGCGGCCAACCGCTTAGAAGGCGGGCAGTCGCTAAATCACCGGACGCTTGATATGGATTGGCTCTAGAGGCCGATTCACACAATTCAAAAAGAATACAAGCTTAAATGAGGCGGATGGTCATACTTATTCACCCATTTTTTATGCCTCAAAAGGCTGTTGTTCGTAGGTTACTGCAATATTTTATCACAAAAAAGTTCTTCTGCCTCTATACCTTAAATCTCGCGCTAGTCGTTTGGAGAAAACCCCTCCTAATAAAAGTAAAACTTTGCATAAATTGCAAAAAATGCGTTTTTTGCAAAAAGTTTAAATACCTTTAAAACTCTACAAACCATAAATATATATTAGCACTATTATAGCTCTTATTGATTTAATAGCCAATTATGCACTAAAAGCATTGACTTTGTGGTACTTTGGATATTAATATTGGTTTATTAGACAAAAAAAGATTCTAGAAAGGTATTACAACGGTGAAATTTATCGATTTATTCGCCGGATTGGGAGGGTTTCATCTTGCATTGAGTCGACTTGGCCACACTTGCGTTTTTGCTTGTGAGATTAATCAAGGGTTACAACAACTATATAAGACCAATTTTGGTATAGAGCCTATGGGTGATATCCGTAACATACCGATTGATAAAATTCCAGTTCATGATATTCTCTGTGCTGGTTTTCCATGTCAACCATTCTCTAAGGCAGGCGAACAAAAAGGACTTGATTGTCCAAAATGGGGTGATTTATTTGAATATGTAATTAAAATACTTAAAGAGCGTAAGCCAGAATATATTATGCTTGAGAATGTTCCCAATTTGGAAAAGCATAACAATGGTACAACTTGGAGAGAAATGGAGGAAAAATTAAAAAATGAAGGATATGATATAGATTATAAAAGGTTGTCTCCCCATAAATTTGGTATCCCCCAGGTGAGAGAAAGAATTATAATTATTGGATGTAGGAGTGGACTAAGAGGCCATAGATGGCCAGATGAGAGCTCAAATGCAAATTTGTCAATTATATCAGCTCTAGAGCATAATCCTACAGACGCAAAACCATTATCTCCAAGCCTCATCGAATGCCTTAATGCTTGGCAAGAATTTATCAATAGCTTCCCAAAAGATTTAGAATTTCCATCATTTCCAATCTGGTCAATGGAATTTGGCGCAACATATCCATTCAAAGATACAACCCCTTATGCTATAGGTGTAGATGAACTACGCAATTATAAAGGTAGCCATGGTAAACCATTGGCAGAACTAGCAGACGACAATATTATGAAAGCACTACCATCTCATGCACGCAAAGAAGAAATGAAGTTCCCTTCTTGGAAAGTTAGATATATTCAACAAAATCGGGACCTTTATTTACAACATAAGAGCTGGATAGATCAATGGATGCCCTCAATTTTAAGTTTTCCGTCTAGTTTGCAAAAGCTCGAATGGAATTGTAAAGGTGAGGAGCGCAATATATGGAACTTTGTACTCCAAATAAGAGCCTCTGGTGTTCGGGTCAAAAGACCAACAACATCACCTTCTTTAATTGCACAAACTGATACGCAAGTACCTATTATTGCTTGGGAAAAACGATACATGACTCCAAGGGAATGTGCAGCTCTTCAAAGCATGCAAAGTTTACCTAATCTTCCAGCAACGAGAGAGCAAGCCTTTAAAGCGTTGGGTAATGCGGTTAACGTAGATCTTGTTGAATTAGTAGCCAAAGCATTACTACCAAGTGCTTTAGAAAACTTTACAGCAAATACTGTCGTAGAGGAAAACCTTGTTCTTAGTTGATACTAACGTTATTTCATTCCCCATCCTTTTTAAGTGGTTTGGAGCCCAGCAATGAAGGTCAATAAAGCCGAGCGTGTCAATATTAGGCCTGGCGTTAGCATTTTATCTGTTCTTCGCCATCTAAACTACAAACCTTGGTACGCATTAGCAGAGTTTGTTGATAATTCAATACAAAGTTATGTGGAATACAAAAGTGAGCTAGATGCGGTTGAAGGCCATCAATTCAAGCTCCAGGTCGCGATAGAGCTAGATCCAAATGATGGTGGGCAGATTATCATAAGAGATAACGCAGCTGGTATTCATGAGAAAGATTTTAGCCGAGCATTTCGACCCGCAGAAGTCCCACTGGATCGAAGCGGCCTCTCCGAATTTGGAATGGGCATGAAAAGTGCCTCATGTTGGTTTGCGGATCGCTGGACAGTAAGGACATCTGCTCTTTATGAAGCCACCGAAAAAACTGTTGATTTTAATATTGAGAAAATTGTTGAAGATGATATAGAAGAACTAGTAGTAAAAGCACAATCATCTTTACATACAAACCATTACACAGAGATCAGCCTCAAGGGTTTACATAAAATTCCACATTCAAAGACAGTCGTAAAAATTAAAGATCACCTAGCAAGTATCTATAGAATTTTCATCAGAGAAGGCATTCTCGAACTGAGATTCAATAATGAAATATTACAATACCAAGAACCTAAGATCCTAACAGCACCGTATTATAAAACTCCAGAAGCCCAACCAGTACTCTGGAAAAAAGAAATTAAGTTTGATTTTGGGTTTGGTCTTAAGATCACTGGCTTTGTAGCGCTTAGAGAAACTGGAAGTACAGCTAGTGCTGGATTTGGCCTTTTCAGACGAAATCGTTTGATAGAGGGAAGTGGAGAAGACAGTTACAGACCCGAAGCTATCTTTGGAAGACACAACAGTTTTATCTATCAACGTCTATTTGGTGAACTACATCTTGAAGGGTTTGAAGTAAGCCATACTAAAGATGGTTTCAGATGGGAAGAACATGAAGAAATATTTCTTGAATTACTCAAGGAGTATATTGAAAAACCTCCCTTACCTTTACTTGATCAAGCAGAAGGGTATAGAGCTAGACCAAAACCAAGAGAATTGATTAGAGGTGCAGAAATAGTCACCCAACGAACAGCAGAGGTTCTCCAAAGAGAGGTTTCACCGGTTTTGGAACAGCAATTTGTATCAAAACCAGAAACACAAAATCCACCACAAGTACTGCCCAGCGCAACCAAAGCCTCCCAAAGAATCATAGATGTTAGTCTGAATGATGCTCATTGGCAAATCGCCCTTGAACTATCAGATGACCCCAGTGTTGGAGAATGGATAAGCATTTATGACCACACACTTACAAATGATGCGAATGATGATATACGACGTTTAGGTGTTCGTTTAGCTCTAGATCATCCATTCACGGAAAGATTTGCAGGTGCAGATCCAATGAAGCTGGAACCATTATTACGTCTAGCTGTAGCCATCGCATTGGCTGAAACAACAGCCAGAGTAAGTGGAGTTAGGATGACAGGAACTATAAGGCGCAATATCAATGACTTGCTGAGGAATGCGCTTTCAAAAGAATAATATTTTGATTAATAGGGGGATTAAATGTCACAAAATATTAATAATGGTTTAGCGTTAGAAACTATAAAAATAATCTCCAATGATAACCAATCATCAAATTTATGGGAACCAGTAAAAGGTGATGAAACATTCAAACTACTTGACCATCTTAAATTTCCACCTAAAGACAGAGAAACACTAGAGGAAGAATCCAGGGCGGTACTTGCACATTGTGTGCCCCCTTCTACACATGAGGGAAAGGAAACAGGGCTTGTAATAGGTTATATACAAAGTGGTAAAACCACATCATTTACGACCGTTGCAGCTCTAGCTAGCGACAATGACTATAGATTGATCATTGTCATAACAGGTATCACAACTAACCTTTTTAATCAATCCAGTAATAGGCTTGAAAAAGATTTAAGGATAAAAAATCGAACTGATCGAAAATGGCAATTTTTAAGCAATCCAAAAGCAAGAGCAGATATAAAACAAAGAATAGCTAATGCCATTCAGAAGAAAACCTCTTTACCAGGTATAGGCAAACCAACAGTTCTCATAACTGTAATGAAGCAAAGAACCCATTTAAATAATTTAATAAAACTATTATCTGAGTTACCTCTCAATGGAGTACCAACACTAATCATAGATGATGAGGCGGATCAAGCGAGCTTAAATAATTTAGTAAATAAAGGGAAGGAAAGTCCTACATATAAGCGTATCTTAAAAATAAAGAGCCTTCTCTCGCATCATTCATTCTTGCAGTACACAGCCACACCACAAGCGCCTTTATTAATCAATATCATCGATGTGCTATCTCCTAATTTTGCAGCCTTGCTTACACCTGGCCCTGCATATACAGGAGGAAAAATCTTTTTTGAGGGGGACTTCCGTCTCATTAGACGTATACGTGAAAGTGAAGTTCCGTCCAAAGATCAACAATTAACAGAGCCTCCTGATAGTCTTCTCCAAGCTATGCAAATATATTTTCTTGGGGCAGCAGCTGGATTGAAATGTGGAGCACAAGGGAATCGTTCAATGATGGTTCATCCTTCTAAAGAAACAATGCAGCATGCGAATTATGATCGATGGGTAAGAGATATTCAACAACTTTGGTCCCAAATATTTCAACTAGACAAAAGTGACTACGACCGAAAAGATCTGGTTAACATGTTTAGGGATGCTTACAATGATTTATCAGCTACTGTGCAAGATTTAGCATCTTTTGATGATTTATTAGAGTACCTACCACATGCTATTAGCGATACTATTGTTACCATGGTAAATGCTGCCGGAGGCAAAACTCCTCAACCAGACTGGGAGCAAAATTACTCTCATATTCTAGTTGGTGGAGAAGTCTTAAACAGAGGGTACACCATTGAAGGTCTGACAGTCTCGTATATGCCCAGGAGCAAAGGTGTGGGAAATGCCGATACAATACAACAGCGAGCACGCTGGTTCGGATATAAAGCTGACTATTTAGGGTATTGCCGTGTTTATTTAACTGATGAACAACAAGAGATTTATAAAAAATATGTGAATTCAGAAGAGGCTGTAAGAAGAAAATTAAGGGAAATTGCAGTTTCGGGAAAATCGCTCAATGAATGGAGGAGAGCTTTTCCGCTACCACCTGGATTGCGCCCGACCCGACATGATGTAATTGATAGAGAATATAATCGTCATAATTATTCACATGAATGGTTTGAACAGCAATGGCCGCATGCATCTTTTGAAGCGGTAGAAATAAATCGCGTAATCGTCAAACAAGTTATCTCTGATTTATCGCCATACTTCAAGGTGGAGGCAGGAATAACAGAGATGCAAAACCATTTAGTTGCATCGGGTATAGATTTGACCTCTGTATACGAAGAGTTATTAACCAAATTCCAAATAACAGAACATGATGAGTCCTATAATTACGATGCTCTCCTACAACAAATAGACGATTATTTGCAACGTCCAGAACGCAAAGTCAATAAGTGTACTGTTTACCTGATGAGTGGGGGCAGACAAAGAAGAAGAAGTATAGATGAGGAAGGGAAAATACCTTTTGTTTTTCAAGGGCCAACACGAGGCAAAACAGGAGAACGATATCAAGGTGATAGTAAGTTTTATTCTCAGGATGAGGTTACAATACAAATACACATTATCAATATTTCAAAGGATGACAAAGTGATTACTGAGAATGTGCCAACTATCGCAGTCCGATTACCAGAGGAAATGTCTGAGAGTTGGATCATACAAACAGATAGAAAAGCAAGTAAAAAGTTTGCGCGTCCAAATTGGGAATAAAAAGATAGTAAAGAAAAGTAGCTAAAACTATGCTCGATTTAATACAACTGTTTGGCTCTTTGCAATCTCCAGAAGAAGCCACAGAAGAAGAGGCTATTCGTTTCTCAGCGATTTCGATACCTGGATACAGCAAACATAGGTTAGCTAAAGATGCTCAAGATAAACCTTGTTTACTGATATCGGTTCTTGATTCCTCAAGGAAGGACAAATCAGCACCTATTAAACTTGAACACGTCTTCGTCCAATATGATGTAAAGTGTCAAATATCTCAAATCGATGGTGTAATAGAAGAGGGTAAATTTACCATTGTGGGATGTGCTGTCAATGACGAGACCATGCATACTTATTTCCTTCACATTGCAAGTATTCTGGTTACTGCACTAGGAACAGACCCTTCTAGGAATGAAGTCTTCAACACTATTAACAACTTTATAGAACTATTTCGTGGTATCACTGAAATACCACGAAAATCTGTCCAAGGTTTGTGGGCAGAGCTATTTTTAATGGCCAGAGCCAATGACATACCAACAGTCATAAAAGCCTGGCATCCTACCAATGAGGATCGCTATGACTTTAGTTCAGAAGACCAAAGGATTGAGGTTAAAAGCACATCAAAGAGAACCAGGCAACACTATTTCTCATTAGAGCAGTTATGTCCTCCAGCAAACACAAATTTAGTCATAGCATCTATATTTGTGGAATACGCCGGTATCGGAACAAGTATCATGGATCTGGTTGATCACATTAATACTCATCTTGCAAGCCATCCAGACTTAATGTTCAAACTTGATCGGCTGATTAGTTCAACACTAGGAACAAACTGGCGTGACGCATTTGATGCTCAATTCGATATCGACTTGGCAGAAGAATCATTAAAATTCTTTGAAGTCACTGCTATACCAACAGTTAATCGAGACATACCTGCAGAAGTTAGCGAAGTACATTTCAAATCAGACCTATCTAATTGCCCGTCTCTAGATCTTCAACACTTCCGCAAACAAGGAGGCTTATTTAAAGCTACATTAAGTCAGCAGAGATTCAAAACAATAAGACATAAACACATTAAGGTTAATTCCTGAAAAACATTAAGAGGACGTAATATCATAAACCTAACGTCCTCTTTTTCAATTAGACCCTGCTTATTAGCTTTTAGCTACGCAAAAGCCTGTAGATACTATTTTTGTAGGGTACGTTACAGTGTTTACCTTATCACTTGCTTACGGATTAGTTCCTCCACTTCAACCAAATCAGAGGGGTTATTTTCAATAATCCACTCAGTTAGTGCTATCCCATGTTTAACTTTGTCATAGAAAAAACGACGTTCAGAAAAGTACTGAAAGAGATCATTCAGTATTTTTGCTCCGTGCACCTCTTGAAGCCATTTTTCTTCTGTACGCTCTAAATTGGGTATATCCTTATTCAAGTATTTTTTGTTCCATCGATTTTCTTCAACCCATTCAGCAATTTCTGTATATGTAACCTGCTTCTCTCTAAAATTTTCTATATTAGAGATGATAAAAGATATTGCATGAATATTAAGTAAATAATTCTCATACATTCTTCTTGGAAGAAATACTACACGACCTTGGCTTCGCCGTTTAAGATCTTCTTGTTCGCGTTCACTTCTTCCTTCCCGATCGAAGATAAAACCTATTGCTGGAGGGACAAGCCATCTTCCCGTACTTAAACGGTTATATATTTGAAAAATTTTTCCTGAGTGCCGACCTTCAAAGTCCCCGGTTTGCAGCACACTCATTATTTTTGTTCCTCGTAATGGTTGTTTGAGCAACTTTTCAACTATAAGAGGGAAACATTGTTCTTCAGTGCTACCCTCTACCCAAAGTATGTTATCTGCACCAAATACATCTGAAAGTCTTACTCCAACTTCGGATAGCAGTATTTGAAGATCTTTAACTTCAGTAGAATCTAACGTCTCAATTTTAGTTTCAAATTCTTCTTTGCGAAGAAGTAACAATACCTTGCAATTAGATGCAGATACAATTTCTGACGAATGCGTTGTGATAATAAATTGATGTTGAGGATGTTGCTTGAGTATCTCAATCAATTTTCGTACAGCGCCTGGATGAAGAAAGCTCTGCGGCTCATCAATAACAATAGTTTGTGGGTATTGTGCGGAAAGAACAACATACAATATCGCTAAAACTTGACCAATACCCGTTCCACTTTTTGAAAGAGGGACTGCTAGATCTTCACGCTCGGTTGCTGGATCTACCGACCACACAAGAATCTGAACCCCATTATTCTCTCTAAAGCTTGGAGGAACTGTTATAAACTTAATCTGGGGGAAAATAATGCTAACATGTTCGTTGAATCGACGGAAACGTGCTGGATTACTATTTTGCATATTGTGAAGGACTTCTGCGAGATTTGAAGCGTTAGATTGTAATGTAGTACTATAACCAAACGGAGACGTACTAACATTTAAGCGCTCTGCCCTGAAGAGATATATTCTTTCGCACATAGCATTTGCTAAGTTTATACCGAAAGAAGTAACACCTATGGGAAAACCACCTTCCAAAACAGGCTCTAACTTACCCTGGCCTTGAGTAAAGCCAACGTTGAACCTCATTGTCGGTAAATTATCATTATTTTTACTATATCCATCTAAATATGCCGAAACAAAGCCATGATTTGTCCGATAGCAGCATCGTAATAAGCCAGAGGACCTAAGCCTTTCGCGAAATTTATCCGCAAATTCGATTCTATTAAAATTATTAATCTCTATATCCGGAGGCAGTGGAACAAAAATAGGTTCTCCTGCATCTATCAACATATGTTCTGCTTCACCTTCTTCAATTTGAAATGCTACATTTACTTCTGAGTACGGTAAGCTTGGTATACCTGGGCGTGGTTTCGTCTCCAAGCTGTGATGGGGATTGCTTGTAATATGTAAGCTTAGTGCTTCCAAAAGTGCTGTTTTTCCAACATTGTTCTGTCCAACAATAACATTAAATCCACTAAGTAGATTAATTTCTTCTGAAGAAGAGAAACTCATATAGTTTTTTATCTGAAGCTTGGAAATATACATTTTATTCTGCCTTCACTAGAACAACGAAAAACTTATATATACGCCTTCACAAGCTAGCATATTTTAGCATATATGCTTTTTCTATTAGCTATATTTCACATTAAATACCACTTTTCCATCAGTTAAATATGCTATTACAGATATACAATCCCTTCACACAAATAAGCACGTCAATACAAAACGCCTCTTTCACCTTTCTAAACACCTCTCTTAAGTTTATCCTCCTTATGGTATCCTCTAGCTTAACACAAAGTGTTTCCTTCTATCCAGCTAGTTCAAAATGCTGTTTCTGCTTTTGTAAGCGTTGGAATGACCAGACAGAAATTACACGGCCGGAAATTCGCCATTGACCAGACCGAACCACCATCATAGCCTCAAGCAATGCTCGCCGTCTCCGTTGTCTATATTCGTTCACATCTTTTGAAAAAGGCTCAGCTTCATAAAGCAACCAGCGCGCCCGAACTGGTGGTTCGTCTTGTATTTGCTCAGCCTCAGCAAATTCATCAAAAACTGTTTCTGAAAGTTGCTCTCCTTCTATTGGGGAACCGGGCTCCTCAGTATCTGCAGGCGCAGGTTGTGCTGGCATTGTATCACGCTCCAGTTGATCAGGATCATCCAGTTGTGAGAAGAGGCGGAAACGCAACTCTTCAACGGAAGCGGGGAAGAAGCGCCGAGAATAGCGAATCCGGCGAGCACTACTCGTGACTTGGTCAACCTGGATACGAGTGTGCTCTATCGGCTTGCCCTCGTCATCACATGCAACCTCAAAGGTATGCTCAGAAACCTGTCGTAACTGCGCCTCAGTGACTTCACGCTGTCGTTCCTTCGTGCCTTTTTCACCGCGAGCAATCTGTTTCGTCAGGTACTTCGTGACGTAGCCAATGGCCCTGGCATTCTTGACACGATCGACCCAGGCAAACTCATTTTTGCCATGGGTCGCTGATGACCAAGCGGCATCCAGCATCTCTTTGGGGAGATAATCCGTGCCTTTAATCAGGATATGCCAGTGAAAGCCGCTCTCTTCGAATTTCTCATGACGTTCCAGCACGGCGAAGTATTCAATAGGGAAGGCCGGCCGGGCACCGATCCGACCTTTTCCACGCCCTTTGGAGCCACGCCGCAGGAACTGGACCCAGGTCGTCAGGGCACGAGCCGCTTCTTCAACGGTGTTGCCAGCCCGCGAAAGGACCACATGTAATTCTGGTTCAGCCGCGGCGATCAACTGTCGCCACTGATCGGTCTTCCGAGGCCCACAGTAGAGGCAGCTCCACCGGTCACAGCGTGCACGTACCACTTCTCCTGTTTCCTGATTGATAAAGCGATGACGCAACGCCCAGGAATCAGGACAGAAATACAGCGTTTCTGTTCCGGCCTGCTCAGCAAAATCGGCCTGCTCTGAAATCGGAGCAAGCCGAATCCCTTCAATAGATGAAGGGAGAGGATCAACATAATTCGCTAGGACAATCTCATCAATACACATATGTTCTACAGCTTTCTACAATCTTTGGGTGAATACATCCAGGCCATGTTTGTGTTATCAGAGGCTCTTTACCTGCAGGAGCCATCATAGAAACCAGGGTTGATCGTGCGGAACCATTCCAGGTCACTGTCGGCGATCTCGGTGTAGCCGTCGCCGTCATTGCTCCAGATCACCGCGTACTCTTCACCGCCGATGAGAGCAGTACCCCACTGCTCATCATCGGTGTCCCACCGGACCTGTTCTGCTTCAACCCATATCGAACCCTCGACATGGACCCGCCGCACATCGCTCATGCAGTACCCCCTAACCAGGTCTCCTGTCCCTGTCCAATCACGCCCACGTTGCATGCCAGCTCATACTGGAATGCTGGCCATAGGAGTGCAAATTGACTGTGTAGCATACTGCCATAGATCGTGTGGAACCGAGCAACTGGTGCAAAAGGATCGCGAGCCAGGCCGATAGAAAACGCGTCCCAGGCTTGTTCAATTGTTGCCTCAAAAAGGTTGACACCCTGGAGCCTCAAGACAGCACACGCAAGTGTCAGAACGGCTTGCACATACTGCTGTTGTGTCATGTGTTCATCCACGTTGCCGCCTCCTTATCTCTGCCTTCTCAGGCCCGCATCGAAGGCTTCAATCACCACTTTGGCCGTCTCAAGAGCCACGACCAAGCCATAGCGATGGTACAAATCAATCACCTGTTTCTCCACAAACCAGGGAACCTGTGTATGCGAGAAGCAGAGCTTGAGTGTCTGCAGGGCAACCCGGTTGTGTTCCTGCTTCTCTGCTTCAGGGTCGGTGAGATGTGTCACTTCCGCGTTGTGAATAATGGAAATGTCATCGTTCATAGGTGTTTCCCTTTCCGGTATCATCGTGTGTGATACCCATCAGCGTTTTATACTTGTGTGATTTATCCTTATTAGGGTCAAGTAAAGCCCCTCCGCTTTGCGCATGTTGGGGGCCCCTGCCCCCACCGCGCAAAGCTCCGGAGGGACGAGGCCGGACGGCACCCGGGCCGAACAGCCAGGGGCGAGGGTGTCAGGCAGCGAGCGTGGGCTAGAGATGTGGGGTCGTCGCTGGCCAGCTTGGTCGCCGTGAGCGAGCCTGGTCAACGAGCAGCGCTCCATTCCTGATCCCAATCCACTCGCTCCAGAGTTCCAGATGCCAACTGACCCGACGGCGAGCACTCATACAATTCGATGTAGGCAATCGTCGGCTGCAGCACCAGAATCTGTTGTGCCAGGCGACGCGCCCCAGGAACATCGCGGTGCGTTGTTGTGCCATTGCGCAACTGGCCATCCGCGCTATACATCAGCAAGGCATGTTTGGCCTCATGTGGACCATGACCACTCATTCGAGCCTCCCTTCTTGTAACCGTTGCCAGGCCTCGTGTACCGAAAGCCCATAGTATTCGCAGAAAAAATCAAACAGGTTCCCAGCGCGCCTCCAGGTGTAGCAGTACCAATGCGGATCATGGCCACCGAAGACTTGAAAGCTGGGACGACGATCGCCGTGGCGGTGATGACCTTGAAAGGGACAAGAGCCCAGCCCGCGATGATCCAGCGACACATAGCGGCCAATGACCTGCCGAATGTCTTGTGATTGGCACCAGGCACGAATAGCACCACGACCAGGCGGGACCAGCACCGGTTCAACTGGAGTCATCACCGGCTCAGGGTGTGCAGGCTGCAGGTGAACATGAGCAGAGACCGCAGCCCGAGAGAGGGAGTGCGCGACCCACTGACAACAATCCTGTTGAGTAGTAGCAACGGGGACCAGCTGGCCAGTCGCCGGATCGCTTGTCAGGAAGGGATACCAGCGCCCGGTCTGGCGATGGATACCCAGCGGTAGACGGATCAATGAGCCGGGACCGCTGCGCAGCTGATCCTGTTTGGGGTAAAGCTCACATCCCAGTTGTAGGGCATAGGGCACGAGCCAGGCGCGCACCCGATCGGCCGCAGTCGGCTCAACCAGGTGCACCCAGAGATGGCCAGCGCGCCGACTCATCTCTAGCAGTGTTCGTACACCTTCGTGTTGCTCCAATTCTGCGGCCAGCTGGGCGAGTCGAACCAGGCCGCCGGGTTGATCATCATCAAAGACGGCGAAGCTGCAGGTGTTGTCAGGTGTTAGGAGATACGTGCCAAGGGTGACATAGCCAGCGAGATGCGCCTCCAGGTGCTGGAGTGACAGCGGTTCATGCACCCGGCGATAGGACCCATCCGACTGTTGCACCGCGTAGGAGTCCCAGCAATGCACAAACACCGACGCATAGAGCGCAGCCAGGTCAGTCAGTTCGGTTGGATGCATCATGCACTCCTTCCAGACAGCGCTGATAAATGCGCTCAACCACCACTTTGCGATGACAGCGCAGATAGTCTTTGCAGGCACAGAGCACGAGCAGGTGATACCCCTGCTGCAGGAGTGACGCCGCCCAGGGGACCACTGCATCAGGATCAGCTAGTTCAATGGGCCGACGCGGATACTGATAATTCACATTGCCGAAGCGTGGCTCGTGAATATAGCGAGTCCCCCAGCGCGCTTCTAAGGCCCGTCTATTCCAGGCGGGAAACCAGCGCGATCTGGCCCGCAGCCGTACATCCAGCAGGAGTGCCTGCGGATAGGAATACATCAACGAGAGCACCAGGTTCTCACTACCAGGCGCAGCGTAGCCAATCGGATAGAGAAACGTCCCAGCTGGCGTGGCAAGGACATCAGACATAGAGCAACCTCCATTCATCAAAAAAGAAGGACTACCCGTTGCGCCATTGCATCAGGTATCCTCAGGTAGCAATCAGGATTATGCATGTGATCGATGATAGTGCTTCCACTGGTCTGCGGTGCGAAAGTCTACCTCGTAGCCTTGATCTAGAGCTTCACGCACCAGTGCGGACTCGCGACGATTGCGCCGTTTCCCTGAGGGATCGACGCGCACCATTTCAGGAGGCACTACCGTTGATAAGGACCCACCGGCCCAGGCATCGCCATCGTTTGTTGTTCCGGCTGTGGCACTCCCTGCGACCGGTTCAGGCCGAAAAAAGGGGCTTGCCCCTGTGCAGTGTTCCCCGGTGGGGTCATGCTCGGATAGGCACTCTGCGGTTGTGAACTGGTACCGGCCAGCGGACCACGATAGCCATGGGTCGGTGCCAGTGGATTAGCAGTTGCCAGCCCACCGGGAGCACCGTTGAAGGGCGCGGCCGCAGGAACGGGAGCCTGTTTGGCTTTCTTATCGGCCTTAGGCGCAGGAGCTGGTTTTTCCCCGACCTTTTCCCGATCCAGGTCCATATCGAACCAGGCCAGGGCAATCGTGAAAAAAGGCACAATGGGCAGCAGCAGATAGCAGAGAAAGGTGAGAAAGCCATGCATCCCACCTTGAAAGGCCGTCAGCCAATTAATATGGCTAATACTCACTGCCGCTTGTGCGAAACAGGCCCCGACCTCGACCAGTTCAAACACAGCCACGATAAACACCACCACGCCCAGCGGTTCTTTGTGCTGCAGACGATGGGAGAGGCCGCGGCTAATGATAAAGCCCAGGCCTGCGAACCCGACCGCCATCAGTAAAGTGACCATCCACTGGTATTGATCCAGCCAGTTGAGCGCCGAGGAGAAAAACCACCAGATGGCGTGAGCGGTGACAACGGAAAACACCAGGGAGAAAAAGCGCACGGCCCAATGTTCGACTTTCCGCACCCAACTCCCCCCACGCGTTTTGGGGGGAGCAAAGGTTTGGACGCGTGCTTGCATTGGTACTTGCATGAACGACCTCCTTTATCAACAACTAAGCAGTCTGACCAGCACCCTGGATCGAGACAACCGGAAAGGTGACAAAGCCTTTCGCCCGCGGTTTCCCCACCATCAGCATGACCCGCTGTCCCTCCAGGGCTTTGGCGGCCGCCTCCACTTGCGCGGCAATCTGATCTCGCTCAGCCTCGGGAGCTTTCAGCTTGCGTGCCTGGCGAAGATCTTCCAGGCCAAAGCCCTCATTGAAGGAGCACTGGTGGGTATCGCTGGTATCCAGGTCCGTGACCGTCATCTGCAGAATGTAGCCAGGATCAGGAGCACCAGTCTTGGGATCAAAGGCTGCAAATTTCTTGACTTCAACTTTGGTTACTTGAGCATCCATACGCATGGAATCACTCTCCTTTTCTGTGTTCTGTTCAACAGCAGTTTGCATAAAAAGATGACTGGTTATTCCAGTGGCAAGCAGGAGATTATATATTCCTGCTTGCGTGACATCATTGGCATGTCCAATGATCAGGTGAGGCCGTTTCAATCGGTTGAGCCGCCTCAATCCACAACCGATGACGGATATGTTCCAGTTCAAGCCAGCGTTGTCGTTCCTGCCAGGAGTAGTCATAGCGACCGTGACAGGAAGGGCAGAGCGCGGCCAGCCGAGGATCAGGGTTCCAGGGATCGTGATCCAGATGGGCCGCCGCCAGGATGACGGTATAGACCACACCGGTTCGTTCCGAGACCGCTAGGCTCCCATGGGCAATCCCGCAATGTTCACAGCACCAGCCCGCACGTTCCTTGCATGCCAGGGCCAGCTCGTCCCAGTTGTCGGGATACATCCAACGGTTTTTCATGCCCGCGCTAGCGAACAACCGAAGGGAGCGGTGCCATGCTTTGCCGCCGCAGCGCGACCAGATCCATCTGCAGATCGTCATAGACATCATTGGCCAGGCGTTCCAGGCATGCTTCGAGCGTTTTTCCGCGCACACCAGTGGGTTGAGCATGAATGAACCCCGCTTGTGAGGTATAGGGATTGATCCAGACCACAATGTCCGACTCATCCACCGCCGCCATTGGGGTTTGAGTAGTCCACTCCTTAATCAGGGAGTAGTACCAGACGATGCGGTCAGGATGCTCAACATGGAACGTAAAACAGGCGGCTTGCACATCAGAAAGATTGAAAATCATACGCAACTCCTCTCAGGGTGTAAAAGCACAACAAAAACGACTAGAAGAGAACCTTGACAGCCCGAGGAGCCAATGAGACAATACCCATTGAGAACCTCGCAACGCCGAACGAACGCTGTTTGTGTTCTCTTAGCTGGTCAGCACCGCTACATGCTGGCCAGCAACCCACAACATCAATTAGATTGAGCGCCCAGGCGAATAGGTGAGACCCGACTTCGTCAAGCGCACCGCAAAGAACCAGGTGGCGCGGTTCTGCATCTCCGCCAATGTGGCACAGACCAGGTCAGCAGAAACAACACCATGGTGTTTCATGACCTGTTGAATGGCGAACAGGGACGTGAGTGCCACCACCTCTTCAGTCAGGTCAGGAGCCACAGACACGGCATTCTCTGACAACCAGACATGGATTCGAAACACCTTCGCATGAAGCCCTACCATGTGGTATTTCCCTGCTGTTGTGCCGCCAGGTAGCTACTGGTATCCTTGGGAATATCCCAACCATAGGCAGAACAGAGTTCCATCACACACTCAGCTGCTTGTTGCTGCAGGCCCTTCAATAGGTGAAATTGTTCACGAGCATCCTGCTCAAGGTGCCGCAGTTGGGCATGTGGCGACTTCGGATATCCAGTGAATAGCTCTACCGCTTTCACCCAGCAGTCCGCCCCTGTTCCCAGCGCCTGTACCAGGAAATCCAGGGAGACCACGACCCACTTTGCATCCATAGGCTTGCGCACAAGCTCGTCATATTGATCAAATGCGAATGCTTCATACCACAGCGCCAAAAGTGCAGTAGATGCCAGTTCCAATTCGGGCAAGGAAGAAAAATGTCCCGTTGCCCAGGCCCACATCTGGATACGCTGTGGGGAAACGCGTTCTATCTCGAAAGACAGTCCCCGTTCTTGCAACACCTGTATCATGAGAAAATCTCCAGTAGAACAATGATCAGCTCCGCGGCAGCAGCAAAGGCACGCTTATTCGGGATCTGGGACAGATTCAGCAACGCCATGCGTAAGCGGTTGCCTGTAGAACCAGACCGGACCGCGTTTGATGCCGCGAAGATGATAGACACGATAGACAATCGAATGATCCACAGCCCTAGCAGCTGCATGCTCAACTTGTGTATATCCATAGGTATGCATCAGCTGAACAATAGCCGAAAACGCGTTGTCCGCTTCCAGGCACCCGACCTGGTCAGGGAACAGTGATGGCCAGCGCCACCAGAGCGCAACATCAAACCGTCGCACAACTACGCGATCCCGCGAACGAAATCCAGCAGGTAGGTAAATCCGCCCGTGGCCGCGAGCAGCAAGAGCAGTACCAGTGCGATCAGGAGTAACAGCACTTCTTTTTTACCCATAGACAACCTCATATTTTCCGCGAGGAGAGAACCTCGCAATGCCGAACGAACTATGTGAGATAGGCAGCGCTACCACCGCTACTTGATAGCGCCGCACCTTACGGAATACTGATATGACCAATCCACACCATGGCGCATGTGATCGCTACGACGGAGAGCATCAGCACCCCGATCATGCGCAGACGATACACACCAAGCGCGAGCACAACGCCGAGCACCAGCAAAATGCCGAACATGACCATCAAGATGTTATGCATGAACCAACTCCTTTTCGCCTGTTACCAGGCATAATCTAAACATTTGAAATGTCAACTGGACTGTAACGACCATCCTAATTACATGAGAGCCTGCAGCCAGCGGCTGAAATCAGACACTGAAACCTGAGTGTCAGACTCTTCAACATATGGATGGAAGATCAATGTTTGCTTGGCTGATCGTTTGTCGAACGCGCCGTAAATGAACGCAAGAACAGCTTCGACATCTGCTTTCGACATGCCAGCTGGTAAAGTACCGAGACGCTCTACGAGGGACTGTCTTTTTGTCATTCTCAACTCCTCCCTAAAAGCTAAAAATGCCAGATGTAACGCGCCAACCGTGTATAACCTTTGCTCTGAAGCCAACTAAAAAACATATTCACTTCGGCTGGCTGCTGTTAACTTCACTGCATTGCTGCAGCTCACGATGGCAATAATACATGGCAGGAACGTACACGAAACTGCAGAAAAATCTCATAGTGAGAAAAAATCGCACAATGGGTAAAATCGGGTTGTTATGGATGGAGGGCTATAGTAGACTATAAATAGTTAATGGCTAGTGAGCGAGACCTGAAAGCAAGGAAGTAATGAAAGAAACACAACATTATTGGTGGTATGCCTATGGTCCATTCGACCCAGGAGAAAATAATCTTCCACACTTAGGGCAAGTCATTCGCTACTATCGTGAATTGCGTAAGTGGAAAGCCCGAGACCTGGCTGAAGCTATGGGACAATCGCTTCGCCACATTTATGAAATTGAAAGCAGTGCGAATATGCCAGAACTAATTTCAAGGCGTCAAGCGCTCGCCACACTTCTAAACATTCCCCCAGCGCTTCTCGGTTTGTCAGTCATTGTTACTGATGAAGAAGCTGATGCTTCTCTTTTTGATCCAAGAGAAACAACCAGGGTCATTGACTCTCAAACCATGAATATGTATGAAAGCATGCTCAGTCTGAGCTGGCAGCTTTACTACACCAGCAGTGCTCAACAGGCAGCTGGCAACATCAACTTCTGGATACAAAATCTCACCCAGTCAGCTAAAGAGGTAAAGGGTATTCAGCGCTCCCAGCTGATAGCAATGCTTTGCCGCTTTTACCAGCTTTCCAGTGTGGCGGCCAGGGATCGCATGGATATCCCGCAATCATTGCGTGATGGGAACCGAGCTGTGGATTTAGCATTCAAGCTAGAAAATCCAGAGCTTGTTTCTGCAGCACTTTTCAGAAGGGCAAAGACCTATCTGAAGCAGCAGAAATATGATATGGCTCTTCAAGACCTGGAGGGAGCATTGCCATATGCTGATAAATCCCGTGACTCTTTAAAGGGATATGTGTACCAGGCTACGGCAGAAGCATACGCAACTGTGGCAGCTGGCGATCCTTCCCTGCAAAAGAAAACACTGAATATGCTCGACCAGGTGGGGCGAATTGTGAGAAAGGGCGATTTACAAGACGACGGTAGTTTTGTAAAATTAAATATTGCAGGACTCTATATGGACAGAGCCAGAGCGCTCACTTTGTTTAACAGGCCAGATGATGCGCATAATGCACTCAACATTGCACGCGACAATCTCGGCCCAGAACTGACGCGCTGGCAGGCTCGACTCCTGATTGCAGATGCAGAGACTTACCTGGCAGAAGACGATCCAGAGAGCTGTTGTGAGATTGCATTCGAAGCTCTAAAAGTGGTGCGTGCTACCCAATCACGTAGCAATGAGCTAAGGGTCTACAACCTCTATCAGCAGCTGCAAGGCGCATATAAACACCATCCATTAGTAAATCGTTTGGGCACCCAGCTAAGCATGAGATAAGTGGTCTACCACTAGATCAGATTTAGGATTGCGAAATGGAACACACAACAGACGTCGTTATTGTCGGAGGTGGCGTGATAGGCTGTGCCATCGCCTACTATTTGCGCAAAGCCAACGTAGACGTAATGGTATTAGATGAAGGTGAAATTGGCGGCCAGGCGTCTAGTGCTGCAGCTGGTCTACTTGCTCCACTTGGACCACTCACCGGACCAGGTCCATTCGCGGATCTACTCCTGGCCAGCTTTGCGCTCTTCCCCTCTGTTGTTCCAGAATTGGAAGATTTAACCGGCCTGGATCTAGGGTATGAGCAGACTGGAGCACTGCGAACAGTCAGTAACCCGAAGCGTGTATCCAATTTGCAGCAACGCATGGAGGCCTGGCAGCCGCTAGGATTAAAGATGCAATGGTTAACTGGCGATGAGGCTCGCCAGATGGAGCCACTACTTGCGCCGGGAGTTTGCGCCGCGATCTACGTTCCCGAGGAGTCACAGATTAAAGCCCCTCAAATAGTCAAAGCATTCGCAAATGCAGCTGTAAAGCTAGGCGCAAAGATTTATAGCCATAAAAAAGTTACCAGTATTCAGCGCGAAGAGAACAAAGTAACTGGAGTAAAGACGGCCGAGGGCGATACAATCGCATGCGACCACATGATATTGACCACAGGAGCATGGACCGGGCTTTATGACAGCTGGTTGGATATCTCACTGCCTGTTGTCCCTCATCGAGGCCAAATTATCTCCATGAAGCAGCCAGCAACAGCACTGCGCTACATAATCTTTGGTGGGTCAGCATACCTTGTGCCGCGAGATGGATCTATCATTATTGGTGCGACTAAAGAAGAAGTTGGTTTTGATATCCAGGTTACAAACGAAGGCCTCTCATGGCTGTATAAATCCGCTGCAAAGCTTGTTCCTTCTTTACAGGGAAGCAAAGCCGAACTCTCCTGGGCTGGACTTCGACCAAAGACACCTGATAAATACCCGATACTAGGGGCAGCGCCTGGCTGGCAAAATGTGACGCTTGCTGTTGGTCATAACAGTGTAGGGGTTATCCTAAGCATCATCACTGGCCAATCCATTGCACAGTTGGTGACAACCAAAGAAACATCGGAGATCACACTCCCATTTTCCCTCAATCGTTTTGTTAAAAAACACAGTAGCAATACTCAGCTGGCACAATCAACATTAGAGAGCTAAAAGCAGTTATATTTGAATTTGTTTAATCAAGCTGAAAATAGATAAATTACAATTAGATAAAAAGGTTTAGGGTAGATTATGGATGAGAATGAGATTTCTCAAACTATAAATGAACTGCTGGAAATCAATAAAACCCAGAATTATGAAAAAATAAAACGAGACATGTTCAGTACTCTTGAGCAAGAGAAAATTGAACGAACTGGATTTGAGAACCGATTATATGACCGTTGGAAGCATGGACTGGACTTATTTGAAACTATCTTGATTTTTGGACGCACTGCTGGCTCAGAGTTTAATCAAAAGATACGCCCATACGCTGCCAAACAAAAAGATTTTGTATTCGATGTACTCACTAGAACACATGCTCGTTCATGTGTGACAATGTCTGCAATACTCTCTCTACTTAAAAGTGGTCATGCAGGAGATGCTCTTGCGCGTGCACGAACTTTGCATGAAATGAGGGTTATCGCCAGTTTCATTCAAGAAGAAGGGAATGAACTCGCTGAAAAATATTTACTTTATGAGGTTGTAGACTCCTTAAAGGCAGCAAAACAGTATGAAAAACACTATATAAAGCTAGGACTAAAACCACTAGAATCAGGAACAATAGATAACCTTGAAAAAGCTGTTCAGAAGTATCGGACAGATCACTTTCCCAGCCATTCCAAAGATATTTTGAAAGGTGATTATGGATGGGCAGCAATTGCTCTAGGCAAAAGTAGACCTACTTTCGCAGATATCGAGGAAAAAGTAGGGCTTGACCATTGGAGGCCTTATTTTAAAATGGCAAGCTATCCTATCCACCCAAGTGCAAAGGGAATAAAATTTGGTATCGGTGAAATAGGTAAATCTAATATTCTCCCTGCTGGACCAAGTAATGCAGGACTTGCCGATCCAGCAAGTATAACTCTCATTTCTTTTAATGCAATAACTGCCTTACTACTTACCTATATACAGCACATACAAGAGAAAGACTTACTAGAAATTCACTTAAAATCACTCGTTGCAGCACAGATAATGAACGAGCTACTCCATGAAGCCAAACAAGCGTTTCTTAAGGCTCACCAGCAGCTTGTAGATGATGAATTAAAATTGCAGGCTCAGGAAGATGCTAAAGAGAAATCTAGCCTCCGTATCTCATAAGCCTAAGTTTCAGTGCATAACCTTCTCTTTTAGCTTACACATCATATACATATTGTATAGAGTCGTAGAGTACAAAGACGCGCTCTTTTGGTCAAAGGGCGCGTCTGTTAGTAGCTGGCTTTATTCTATTTTATAGGTTTTATTCCTCTTCCCGTACCAGGTTTGCGTTTAATGGGATCACGGAAATCTGTACGCGGAGTCTTTCCCGTGGCCATGCCATTAAAGGGAACGTTGTCGCCAGGCGAGAACTTGCGTTTTTGTTCCTGGATCAAGGTGTCGTTGAGATGCATGTACTGTCTAATGGTGGCCATATCCTCATGGCCTAGCAATTCCTGCAGGGTAAAGATGTCGCCGCCGAGCATCAAGAAGCGCACAGCGAATGTATGTCGGAAGATGTGGGGGCTAATTCGCTTGTCATGAGGAAGATCTGCGCGAGCGCGTATTCGCTTGAAGAGCATCGAGATCCCATCACGTGTGAGAGCATTACCACCCTCGCTTAGAAAGATATGATCCTCATCGGTGATACCTATCTCTAGCAATGCGTCCTCATCTGGTCGGTAACGATCCATGTACAGGAGCAGCGTTCGCAGAGCGTTACGGCCGAGCGCGATGCGTCTCTCTTTGTTTCCTTTCCCATGGACGATGATTACACCTTTGTCGCGATCGAAGTTTGAGAAGCGCAGGCCGCAGAGCTCGGCCAGGCGGATACCCGTATCCCACAGCACCCAGAGGATTGCTCGATTGCGCGCAGCGTTGCAGTCAGCTGTAGGACCGACCTCGCGAGGAGGGGTACAGGCCTTGAGCATCCTTTCGAACTCTTCAAACTCGATAATGCGGATGAGCGGCTTGCTCAATTTGGGCATCTTGACGCGGTTAGACGGCGCTACCTCGACATACCCTTCAGCTTCCAGCCAGCGGCAGAAAGCACGCATTGAACGCGCATAGTAGTTTACCGTCCTGGTCGTTCGCAGTTTGCCGCGGGAACCAGGTTCTTCAGTGAGGAGATTGATCCAGTCGACCAGGTGCCCTTTCTCAAGATCTTTGATATAGATCACGCCTTGCTGCTCAAGGAAGTTCGCCAGGTGCCCGAGCGCCAGCTGGTGCCACTTAATCGTTTTGATGCTATGGTGTTGACTCTGATGATCGGCAATATATTCATCAATAGACTTGCGGAGGGTTCGTTCTTTTCTGCGAGAGATAGCAGTGCCTGGTTGCTTTGGGGTAGAAGTTGAACGTTTGCCTGTCATAGGCTTTTTTGTTGGCTGTGCCATAGGAATACCTCCAATTCATGAGGCATCTCTACAAAGCAGGCGGATGGTCATACCGTTTTACGGATTTTCGCGACCTCTGAGTAGGCGGTTGTTTATGCCCTTTCGAGGCGGATGGTCACTAAAGCTTTTTTGGACCCTAATGAACACATATCCTCAAAAAAAGATCGCTGCTTGCTTCGTGTCAATGCGCTTGAGAATTGGCTTCCAGAGCAAAGGGCGCGCCCAGCAGGGCTCGAACCTGCGGCCAACCGCTTAGAAGGCGGTTGCTCTATCCACTGAGCTATGGGCGCGTGTTGGAGTGAGGGTGCGATGCATCCTCTGCGCCATCCATGATAGCAAGGTTGCTCGCGGCTTGTCAAGTACTTCTGGCACCACTTTTGTGGGCTGTTCCCGCTTTGCTGCTGCGATCTGCGTATCATACTATCGTCGTCCCTTTATGATGCCGGAGGAGGGGGATTGCTGCTGAGCGAGAGCTTGATGATCTCGCGCTGCGAGGGGAGCAGGCCTGGCGGCAGCTCGTCGGGGTGGAAGAAGCGAGCCTCCAGCACCTCGCGTTCATCGAGCCGCAGCTGGCCGCCGAGGAAGGTGCCGCGATAGCTGGCCTCGACGCGCAGGCGGTAGCCGCTGACAACGCGGATCAGCGAGCCCACCTGGACCTCGTAGCCGGTCTCCTCGCGCAGCTCGCGGCGCAGCGTATCCTCCAGACGTTCATTCTTATTGGCGTAGCCGCCGGGTAGCCCCCACGTGGCCTGCATCCAGAAGCGGTGGCGCAGCAGCAGGATGCGTCCCTGCTCATCGAAGATCACGCCCGACACCCCGACGATAAACTTGGGGTGTGCCAGCCAGAGAAAATACCACTGCGGCCGACCCCGCAGCAGTCTCCACAGCCGGAGTAGCAGCTGATTGATCATAGCATCTCCCGTCATTCTATTTTGGGCGCACCCACTTTATGCTATACTGATCATCACTACCACAGGCGCGTCCACATCCATTCACCCTATTGTGACATACGCGCCGCGCCTTGCAAAGGGCGGCCCCCGTTCGGTTGCCTGCTCTAGAGCTGCTCAGCGGGCGCCATCTGAACCTCGATCGGCCTCGTCAGCCTTGACATTGCAAGGGAAACAACATATAATACAACTAAATCCGAGTACACAAGTAAGGATTAAATTTCTCTGAAAGCGAACGGCTTTCTCAGAGACCCTGATAGAATCAGCCAGCAATTGGAGTAAGTCATGAGTCAAGCATTTGAATTGGAACAGGGTAACTACAGTGCTGGGTTCCATGTCGCAGAAAATTATACATACAAGTCCCAGCGGGGACTGACCCGCAAAGTCGTCGAGCAGATCTCGGAGATGAAAGGCGAGCCCAGTTGGATGCGCGACTTCCGCCTCAAGAGCTTCGAGCTTTATGAGAAGCGCCCAATGCCTACCTGGGGAGCTGATCTGTCGGGCATCAACTTTGACGATATCTTCTACTATATCAAGCCGGTCGCTCAGCAGGGTAAGAACTGGGACGACATTCCTTCGGAGATTAAAGACACCTTTGATCGTCTGGGTATCCCACAGGCTGAGCAGAAGTATCTGGCTGGTGTCACTGCTCAGTACGAGAGTGAGGCCGTCTATCATAAGATGCGCGAAGACCTGGAGAAGCTGGGTGTCATCTTCACCGATATGGATACCGCTCTGCGTGAGTATCCCGACATCATCAAAGAGCACTTTGGATCGATCATCCCGCCATCCGACAATAAGTTCGCTTCGCTGAACAGTGCCGTCTGGAGTGGTGGTAGCTTCGTCTATGTGCCGCGCAACGTGCGTGTAGAGATCCCGCTGCAGGCCTACTTCCGCATCAACGCCCAGAACATGGGTCAGTTCGAGCGCACCTTGATCATCGCCGAGCCTGGCTCCTATGTCCACTACGTTGAGGGATGTACCGCCCCTAGCTATAGCAGCGACAGCCTGCACAGCGCCGTCGTAGAGATCAAGGCCATGGAAGGGTCGCGTGTACGCTACACCACCATCCAGAACTGGTCGAAGAACGTCTACAACCTGGTCACCAAGCGTGCCGCCGCCTATCGCGACGCCACCATGGAATGGGTTGACGGCAACCTCGGCTCGAAGGTCACCATGAAGTATCCGGCCGTCCTGTTGATGGAGCCAGGAGCTCGCGGTGATGTTCTGTCGGTCGCCTTCGCCAACGACGGCATGCATCAGGATGCTGGCGCCAAGATCACCCACCTGGCACCGCACACCACATCCCAGATCCTGTCGAAGTCGGTCTCCAAGGGAACGGGTCGCTCCTCCTATCGCGGACTGGTTCGCATCAATCCTGGTGCGCACCACACCAAGTCCAGCGTACGCTGTGACGCCCTGCTGCTCGACGAGAACGCTCGTACCGACACCTATCCAACCATTCGTGTCGAAGAGAACCAGACCGAGATCGGCCACGAGGCCACCGTCTCCAAAGTCGGCGAGGACCAGCTCTTCTACCTGATGAGCCGTGGTCTTGACGAATCCGAGGCCTACTCCTTGATCGTCAACGGCTTCATCGAGCCCATCACCAAAGAGCTCCCCATGGAGTACGCGGTCGAACTCAACCGCCTCATCCAGCTGGAGATGTCCGGCAGCGTCGGCTAAACCGTCTCTACCCAACAGAAAACGCCCAGGAGCGCCTACCCCCGGTAGGCGCTCCTTTTTCATACGCTCGACCCTCGCGGCCCATGCTTTCAATTTAAGATCATGCAAAACGAGAAACGGCCACTGTACGTGCGGGGCTTGCCCCCGCTTTCTTTGCTCCCCAAAAGGAAAAGCTCCTTCAATGCGGCCAGGGACGGTGCATGCGATGCCTCGCATCCTGTTGGTTGCTTGTTCGAGCGGCGAGGAAGCAAGCGGGGGCAAGCCCCGCACGTACTCTCGTCTCTTTTCTTGTTACATTGCGGAAAATTAAAATAATAACGTTGATATGCGAAGAAACGGAGCAAACAAGGATGGCTCAGATTATTTATTGTGAGGGTGATATCTTTACCTCGCCGGCGCAGGTGTTGGTTAATCCGGTGAATTGTCAGGGGGTGATGGGTAAGGGGCTGGCGCTCGAATTCAAGAAGCGCTATCCAGAGATGTTTCGTTCCTACCAGCGGCAATGCCAGGAAGGCACCATGCGTATCGGGCATCCTACTCTCTACACCGATAGCACCCCCTGGATCCTCAACTTTCCCACCAAAGACAAGGTGCGGGCCGACTCCAGGCTTGAATACATTGAGCAGAGTCTGTGCTATCTCGTCGAGCGTCAGCAGGAGCTCGGGGTCCACAGCATTGCTTTCCCAAAGCTCGGCGCCGGGCTTGGACGCCTCAGCTGGTCCGAGGTTGGCCCCCTGATGGTTGATTTTCTTTCGCATACCAATTGGGATGTGTATATTTATATTGCCCCCGGCGACACGCGTTATTAGTCATGTCCGGTCCCGCCGGAGCATTGCCGTTTTGGCGCGGATGGGTGAGAATAGGATGATAGCCGCCATGCAATCATGTATGCGCTGGCGGCCGCAAAAAAATAGAAAAAGGGACATGTATGCAGATTGATATTCCTGAGAGCTGGCACGCTCATCTAAATGGCGAGTTCGAGAAGCCGTATTTTCAGAAGCTGGCCGCCTTTGTCGATGAGGAGCGTCAGAAGTACGAGGTCTTTCCGCCTGAGCAGGATGTGTTCTCGGCGCTGCGCCACACGCCCTATGACGATGTGAACGTGTTTCTGCTGGGCCAGGACCCCTATCACGATAACAATCAGGCTCACGGCCTCTGCTTCTCGGTGCGACCGGGGATCAAGCCGCCGCCCTCGCTGGTCAATATGTTCAAGGAGCTGCGCGACGACATTGGTTGCCGCATCCCCAACAACGGCTACCTGGTGCCCTGGGCCGACCAGGGCATGCTGATGCTCAATGCCGTCCTGACGGTGCGCGCCCACCAGGCCAACTCGCACAAGAATCACGGCTGGGAGAAGTTCACCGATCACGTCATCCAGGTCGTCAACGCCAAAGAGAGCCCGGTCGTCTTCGTGCTGTGGGGCGGCTACGCGCAGAAGAAGAAGGCCCTCATCGATACCAGTCGCCACACCATCGTCGAATCGGCGCATCCATCGCCCCTCTCGGCCCGCAACGGCTTCTTCGGCAGCCGCCCCTTCTCAAAGATCAACACTGCCCTGCATCTCGCTGGTAAGCCGGAGATCAACTGGCAATTGCCTGATCTATAAGCGCCCAATAAAATAAATCTTCTCTTTTGCGACGGCGAGCGTGTACACTAATAGATAGGTTCAATTGTGCGAGGATGGACGACTGATCGATTGATTGAGATGCGTTCCATCCTCCTTATTTTTTACACCAAGAGAGAAGTTTATCTATGTTGCCAAAGACAAAGGGATTCTGGATTCTGCTGGCCACCATTCTGGGTTCCAGCATGGCCTTCATCGATGGGAGCGTGGTTAATGTCGCGCTGCCACGCCTGCAGACCGATTTGAATGCGACCGCCGCCAGCGTGCAGTGGGTGGTCGAAGCCTACGCCTTATTTCTGGGTTCGTTGATCCTGGTCGGCGGCTCCATGGGTGACCTCTATGGACGCAAGCGCCTGTTCGCCATCGGCATCACTATCTTCGCGCTGGCCTCGCTGTGGTGTGGCCTGACCACCGACATCAACCAGCTGATCATCGCGCGTGCCGTCCAGGGTGTCGGCGGCGCCCTGCTGACACCCGAAAGCCTGGCCATCCTGCGCGCCTCCTTCGACGCCTCCCAGCGCGGCAAAGCCATCGGACTCTGGTCGGGCTTCTCGGCCATCACCGCGGCGCTCGGACCCGTCCTGGGCGGCTGGCTCGTGCAGTACGCCTCCTGGCGCTGGGTCTTCTTTATCAATCTGCCGCTGGCCGTTATCGTGCTGGCCGTGCTGTTCATCTTTGTGCCCGAGAGCCGCAGTGAGCAGGCCAACCGCCATCTCGACATCGTGGGAGCCCTGCTGGCCACGCTGGGACTCGGCCTGCTGGTCTTTGGCCTGATCGAGGCCAGCAGCTATGGCATCACGCATCCGCTGGTCCTTGGCTGTGTGGCCGGTGGTATCATTGCCCTGATCGCCTTTATCATGGTTGAGCGGCGCAGCCCGGCTCCCATGATGCCGCTGCAGCTCTTCCACTCACGCGTCTTCAGCGGCACCAACCTGCTGACCTTCTTTCTCTATGCCGCGCTGGGCGCCACCCTCTACTTTCTGCCCTTCAACCTGATCCGCGTCCAGGGTTATTCACCGACGGCCGCCGGATCGGCCCTGCTCCCCTTCACGCTGCTGATGTTCTCGCTCTCGCGCTGGTCCGGTGGACTCGTCGCCCGCTATGGCGCGCGCCTCCCGCTGGTCCTTGGACCCTGCATCGTCGGCGTCGGCTATATCCTGTTCGCCATTCCGGACATCGGTGGCAGCTACTGGACCACCTACTTCCCCGCCATCGTCGTGCTGGGACTGGGCATGTCGATCACGGTGGCGCCGCTGACCACGGCCGTCATGGGTGCGGTCGCCGATCAATACGCCGGGACCGCCTCGGGCGTCAACAATGCCGTGGCCCGCATCGCCAACCTGCTGGCCATCGCCGTCTTCACCCTGATCGTGCTGGCCGTCTTCAACGTGGCCCTGGACCAGAACCTGGCCGCGCACCATGTCTCGGCCGCCGCCAGCCACGCCCTGGACACCCAGCGCAGCAAGCTCACTGGAGCCGAGGTCCCGGCCAGCTTTGATCCGGCCACCCGCCAGATTCTGCAAGATGACCTCTCCAACTCGTTCCTCGTCGGATTCCGCATCGCCATGCTGCTCGGGTCGGCCCTGGCCTTTATCAGCGCGCTCTGCTCCGCCATCACCATCCCACCGCGCTACAGCAAGCTGGCGCCAGCGACCACAAAGAAAGAAGTTAAAGAATTTAAGCCAGATAAGAAGAAGAAAGAGCGACAATGTAGTGATAATGCGTGTACACTAATGTATGCCCATAGCGATGTTGACTCGCCACAAGGGGTTGATGGAACCGCCACAAAGGCGGATGATTAAGCCTGTGTTTTCTTATAGTTAAGAGTATGTATCTGGAGCGTATGTTATGGATGATACACAGTCACTATCTATCTTAGCGTTAGATGTTGGTACCTCCTCGACGCGTGCCCTGCTCTTTGATGGTCAGGGGAACGCCATACCCGACATGGTTTCGCAGCTCACCTATCAGCTCACCACGTCCCAGGAGGGCGAAGTCTCGGTGGATGCCGATCACCTGGTAGATGTGGTGGCCCAGACCATCGATGAAGTGCTGAAGAAGGCTGGCCAGGAGGCCAGCTCGATCCGGGCCGTGGCCATCGACACCTTCTGGCACAGCCTGCTGGGGGTCGACGAAAACAACCATCCTCTCACTCCTGTGATTACCTGGGAGGACACGCGCGCCTTCGACACCGCCCGCGATCTACGCAAGGAGTTCGACGAGAAGGAGGTTCACGACCGCGTCGGGGTACGCTTTCACGCCAGCTACTGGCCGGCCAAGCTACGCTGGCTCTCGCAGAATCAATCTAAAGTCTTCAAGCAGGTCAAGCAGTGGATCTCCTTTGGCGAGTATCTGCATCGCAAGCTGCTGGGCAAGTCGGTCTGCAGCCTCTCGATGGCCTCGGCGACCGGCATGCTGACCACAAAGACGCGGCAGTGGGATGATGAGCTGATCAAGGCCCTCGGCGTGCGCCGCGAGCAGTTTCCTGACATCGGCGATGCCGGTGATGCCCTCAAGGGACTGCAGGGAGATTATGCTAAGCGCTGGCCTGCCCTGCGCGATGTGCCCTGGTACCCGGCCATCGGTGATGGTGCTTCGGCCTGCATCGGCACCAGCTGCATCACCACCCAGAACTGGTCCCTCACCATGGGTACCTCCAGCGCCATCCGCGTCGTCGTCGATCCCGCGCAGATTTCGGTGGCGCCCCTGGGCCTCTGGCTCTACTTCATTGATAGCAAGCGCGCCGTCATGGGAGGAGCCATGAGCGAGGGCGGCAACCTGCTGGCCTGGCTCTCCGAATCCTTCAAGCTCCCCAAACTGGAGGAGGCCGAACCCAAAGTGGAGGCGCTCAAGCCGGACAATCATGGCCTGACCATCCTACCCTTTATCTCGGGTGAGCGCAGCATCGGCTGGCACGCCGAGGCCCGCATGACCATCTCAGGCATCTCCACGCGTACCACGCCTGAAGATATTCTGCGCGCCGGCATGGAGTCGCTCGCCTACCGCCTCAGCGTCATTCATTCCGCGCTGCTGCAGGCCCTGAATATGAAGGCCTCCGATCACCGCCTGATGGCCAGTGGTGGCGCGCTCTTCCACTCCCCGCTGCTGCGCCAGATCATCTCCGACACCACCGGCACCGCCATCTACCCATCACGCGAACAGGAGGCCTCCGCCCGTGGAGCCGCCCTGCTGGCCCTGGAAGCCCTGGGCATCATTCCCGATCTCGCCAAACTCCAGCCCAGCGTCACCGACCCCACGAAGCCCGATCATCACAACGGCGACATCTACCGCCGCGCCCTCGCCCGCCAGGACGACCTCTACCACCGCCTCCTCCCCGATTGAGGAGAGGGGGTCGTATGTGTGGAGGAGAAATCGGCCGCAAGGGCCGAACCTACGGGTCGTATTTATTCTCACATTTCAAATATCCATCTTTATGAAATGCAACAAGAAAGGCGATAACGTAGGTTCGGCCCTTGCGGCCGATTTTCGTTCCCCCCACGGAAATGCCTCTTCATGGATGGGCCCTTGCGGCCGATTTTCGTTCCCCCACGGAAATGCCTCTTCATGGATGGGCCAACGTTTTCAAATGGGGAGGGGGAAATCGGACGCGAGGTCCGAACATATGGGAAAATAACGGGCCATGCGTTTGGCGATGCGGGCTCGTTGCGATGGGGAATATATGGCCATGATGTGGCGGTCGGGCCGCACAACCATCACCATCCGCGAATTTCCTCGAAGGAGACGTGTGAGCTGGCCGCTACCATCCCATATATATGTGGCATTCGGGTCTGGCTTTGGCGCTTGTTCCAGGGCGTCCCGTGTGGGACAGAGATAGATGGATTGGGCATTCAGCCCTGCCCATAATTCGTGCTCTTCTGAGATCTCCATGTTGTCCTCATTCGAGAGCCGGAAGATGGAGAAACCATGGCCGAGGATGTGGTCCAGCGGCACCTGTTGTCCCTCGGAGATGTGGACCATGGGCTGGGGCAGCATGCGTCCGCTGTGGTGACCGGGGAAGCGCAGTCCGGCGCGGTGGATGGGCTGGGGCTTGACCTGCATTTCTGATAGCCACTGGCGCAGCGCCACGATGCGCTGGATGTTCAGGAAGGCGTGGTCGCGCAGGAAGGCCAGCGCGGGCTGCGTGGGCATGATGAAGTTGCCGAGCAGGGACGAGAAGATGATCATGCGAATGACGTGCGGGCGTCGTTCCTGCTGATAGGTCTGTAGCAACTGTGGGGTAGCCTGTCCTCGCAGGACCAGCGCCAGCTTCCAGCACAGGTTGTGGGCGTCGCGCAGCCCGCTGTTCATGCCCTGACCGCCAAAGGGCGGCATCAGGTGGGCGGCGTCCCCCAGCAGAAAGATACGCCCCACGCCGAAGGAATCGGCGACCGTGGCGTGAAAGGTATACACGGTCTTGCGCATAATCGCGGGCGCCCCCGGCTGGCGCGCCATGTCCCATTCCGGCAATGTGTTCAGCGCCTGCTGGATCGCTTCGCTGATGCATTTATTATCCAGCCACTGCTCATCCTGTTCGTGGGATTTGAGCATAAACTCCCAGCGCCGCCCACCATCGGGATAGGGGACCGTCACGGCCGGGCGCTCCGGATTGCAGAAGAAGATGATCGGGTCCGTGCCGTCCCCATGGTCGATGGCATCCACCACCAGCCAGCGCTGTGAACGCTGCCGTCTGCGCGGTGGTGCTTTCCGTTTATTGATACCGGCCAGGGACGAGAAGATCTCGCGCGGACCCGGCGCGCGCAGGGCGATCTGGAGCTGCTGGCGCATGGCGCTGCGACCACCATCGCAGGCCAGCAGGTAATCACAGTCCAGGGACCACTCGCGTCCTTCATGAGAGCGCAGTCGCAGGCAGACGCCATGTTCATTCTGGGTGAATGACTCGACCGTCTGTCCGAAGTGGGTGGAGACGCTGGGGAAGCGCTGCAGGCCGGCCAGAAAAATCTCTTCCAGCGCTGGTTGATAGAAGGTCGAGATCTGTGGATGGCCAAACGGCTGCTGCGTCGGGGAGATGCGGGCCAGATAGTGTCCCTGCGAGACATAGTGGGCCTCGCGCTGGAGCAGCGCGTGGGCGCGGATCTCATCGGCCAGTCCGATCGCCTGGCAGATACGCAGTCCCTCGTCATCGATCGTGATGGCGCGGGGCTGTTCGGCCAGACCCGCGTTGCGCTCGATCAGCAGCGTCTCGATGCCGGCCTGGCCGAGCAGATTGGCGGCCACCAATCCGGTGGGGCCCGCCCCCACGATCGCCACCCGCACGACTAGCTCTCCTTCCGTAGCGCCAGCGCGACATTGGCCCCGCCCGCCCCGCGTCCGCCGACGAGCGCCACGCCCCGCCGTTCTGGTAGCTGATAGGCCTGATCGCGCACCAGCCGCAGTCCATGCTGTGGATCGAGCTCCTCACAGTTGAGCGTGGGCGGAATGTGGCCATGCTTGAGGGCCAGTAGCGCCGTAATGGTATCGATGGCGCCAGCGGCCGCGTAGCTGTGGCCAAACATGCTGCGCGGCACGCTGGCCGGGATCTGTGGCAGCAGCTCGCCGAACACCTGGCGCAGCGCCTCGCTCTCGCCACGATCCGATGCCGGAATGGCCCGGCCATCCAGGCTCAGGTAGGCCACTTCCTCCATCGCGACGTCGCCCGCCAGCAACGCCTGCTCAATGGCCCGGGCGTAGCGCGTACCATCCTGTGATGGCGGCTGCAATCCCAGGGCATCGTTGGTCTGTTCATAACCCACAATCTCGCCATAGATGGTGGCTCCACGCGCTATCGCGTGCTCATATTCTTCGAGGATACAGATGCCAGCCCCTTCCGCCAGGATCATCCCCGATGCCCGACGATCGAAGGGACGATAGCCCATTGGATCGTTGTTGGTTACGCACTGGCCCTGCTGCGCCAGGACGAGCAGGATAAAGGGATTGAGAAAGGCCTCACAGCCTCCGGCGATGATGATGTCCGCCGTTCCACGCCTGATCGCCCGATAGGCCATCCCCAGCGCGTCGAGTCCGCCGACGGTATCGTTGACCGGCGTCTTGCAATAGCCCTGGATGTGGTGGCGGATCGCCGTCTGTCCCACGTTGGAGACATGCAGCCAGGCGATGGCCGTATAGGCGCTCATGAAGCGCGGTCCACGCTGGTAGAGCGACTCTATCTGCCGCAGCACAAACTCGACCCCACCCATGGTATTGGCGATCACCGCTCCCACGCGCTCCGCGTCCTCCTGCTCCAACTGCAGCCGCGCGTCCCGCAGCGCCTCATCGATGGCGGCCAGCGCGAAATGGGTCATGCGATCGGTGCGCAGCGCTAGCTTGCGCTCAACGTAGTCTTCAACCAGGAAATCGCGCACCGTGCCCGCTACACGGATGGGAACCTCCCCTTCGTGACACAGCGCGTTGATGCCCGAGATCCCATTGCTAGTCGCGTGCCAGAAGGCCTGCTGCCCGATGCCATTGGGTGCCACCACGCCGAGTCCACTGATCACCACACGTCTCTGCTGTCTCTGTTTATTCATGCCACCTATCCCAATCCGCTCGCCCCAACAACAACGCACTATTGACGCCTCCAAAGCCGCTCGAATGGGTCACCGCCAGCCGTACGCTGGCCTCTCGTGCCTGGTTGGGCACATAATCCAGGTCGCATTCTGGATCAGGCTCCTCCTGATTGATCGTAGGCGGGATCACCTGCCGATCCAGCACCAGCGCCGTCACAACGGTCTCGATGGCGCTGGCCGCCCCCTGGCTGTGTCCGATCATCGATTTGGTGGCGCTGATCGGGATGCGTGCCGCGTGCTCGCCCAGCACCGCCTTGTAGGCAGCAGTCTCGGCCCGCTCATTGGGAGGGGTCGAACTGCCATGGGCATTGATATAGCCGATCTCCTGCGGTGTCACCCCCGCCTCATCCATCGTCTGGCGCAGCAGACGCTGCAGCGGCTGACCTGAGGCTGGCAGGGACGTCATATGGTGGGCATTGCTATTGGAGGCAAAGATCACGATCTCGGCGTAGATATGGGCGCCGCGTGCTAACGCGTGCTCTCGTTCCTCCAGAAGCAGGACCCCGGCCCCCTCGGCTACGACAAAGCCGTCGCGCCTGTTGTCGTAGGGACGCGACGCGCGGCTCGGCGTATCATTGTAGCCGGTGCTGAGCGCCCCCATCACGCAGAACACGTCCAGCAGCGTGTAGCTGATCGCCGAGTCCGTTCCCCCGGCCAGCATCAGGTCCGCCGCCTCCTCCTGAATAGCCCAGAACGCCTGCCCGATGGCGTCGGCGCCGGCCGAGCAGCCCGTGGCGATCACCAGGCTGGGACCATGCAGATGGTGGTGGGCTGCGATACTGCTGGCCGCCGCGTGCGACATCATCAGCGAGGCCGGAAGCGCCTCATCCTCTATCAGGCGTGGCGGACACGCGCCCTGGTCCGTCATGCGTACCCACAGGCGCTCCCCCTCCTCCAGGCAGGCCAGGGCCAGACCCATCATCACCCCCGTGCGTTCGCGTTGCGCGGCGGTCAGCGCGTCGCCAATCTGAGCATCATCCAGCGCCATATTGGCGGCGGCCAGTGCGAACTGCGCGGCGCGGTCCAGCGACGTAATCTCATTGGGAGTCAGGCCAAATTGTAGCGGATCAAAGTCGGCGACCTCGCCCGCCACCTGTGAAGGTAGAATTGAGGCATCGAAGCGCGTAATACGCCGCAACCCTGAACGGCCAGCCAGGCAGGATTGCCAGAACGGTTCTTTTCCAATGCCATTCGGGGCTACTACTCCCAGGCCAGTAATCACCACGCGCCGTAATGGCGAATTCAGGGTTGCATCCATTCGCTTCTCCATGTGCTATTGCTGTAGTTGTTTAAGCGGACCTCTTCTGGTATCGCGTGCCGCCAGAAATGCCTCTATCAGTGGAGTTACCGTCTCGGCACGCGAATACATAAAGAAGCGCTCCCTACCAGAAACGACGTGGTAGCCCGCGCAATTAGGTAAGTGCCGGGCCAGCCAGCGCGTCTTTGCCTCCGGTGAGAGGGCATCATCGGTACGATTAATTAAGAGAATGGGCATGGTCAGCCCGCTAAGGCGCTTGCGAATGTCAAAATTGTGGATAATGGGCAGGACCGAGCATTTATAGACGAACGGCCACTGGCTGATCTTGCAGAACTGTTCCTCGATCAGGTGGCGGGGCAGTGAGGGCGCGGTATGGTTATCCATGCTGTGCGACATGATATAGTTGATGACGTTGGCGCGCAAAATAGAGGCCGGCAACACATATTCCACCGGCAGGCGATAGAACAGTTCGTGCAGGAACCAGATAAAGGGATGCGGCTTAATGCGGTAATCGGCTCCCTGAGCGATGATCGTCAGTGAGCGGCAGCGCTGTGGATAACGCAGGGCGAACTCGAACAGCACCATGGCCGCGTCACCATGCCCCAGCAGGTCGGGACACTCCAGCCCCAGGCCATCGAGCACCTGGCGCAGTTCTTCCGCCCGGTCATTGGGCCCAAACGGCGTCTTGCGCATCTCCTGGCGGCGATACAGGATCACGCGCCGCGACTGGCTCATCTGGCGCACCTGGCGTGAATAGACAAACTCAAGGTGCTCCAGGATGGGCACAAATACCAGCGGCTCACCCCGGCCGATATCGATGAGCGGCAACTCGATCGTACCAATTGAACGTTGCTGCCAGAGCGACTCTATATAATTCACATCCTCATGAAATGTTGTATCATCGATCCAGCGATCTGTCGAAGTGGTCAATGGCTGCCTCCCCTTATATGCATATCTGCTTTGCTCTGTGTTAATGATTGTGCGTACATCCTTCTTAATATATATAAGGCATAGTAGAAAGAAAAACAGAGCAGCAGCTTTGCAATCACTAAACGTATGAACTCCATGATTCTACAGCATTACAATTTCATACCTCCGGTCACGGGATACAAAAATACCCCTGTGTGAGCGTTGCCGGTGACGATTTGTCAGGTGTAGAACATGGTCTTATCCTATTACTGTACCATTTTGGCTTAATCAGCGGTTATTTCGCGCCCCGATTGGGTGCGATTCATTTTTTGCAAAAATCGGCACAACAAAGGCGCCTGAATGCTCCATATGGATCTTCAGGCGCCTGATTGGAATGCTGGTAACCCTACTACGTATGCCTCTTTTCAGACTCTTTTGCCTTCTTCGCGGCTTGCTTCATCTCTTTCTCGGCCTGTGAGCGCGGAATCTTCTCGACCCCCTCTAGCTCATCGCCGGAACGTTTGGGAGCGGCTTTCGCGGCCCTTTTAGCCGCATCAGATAGCTCTTTCTTCTCTTGCTGCTTCTCTTTGTCTGAAATGGGGTCCGTCTTTACCTTTTCGTACTTCCCCTTATTCGGATCCATGTGGTCTTTCCTCCAGTGTAGTTAACGATCATTCTGGAGAAATCCTTTTCACCTCAACGTATCCTTTTTACTAACGGTGATGTACTTTACTTTGTAGCCAGGCTCCGCATATGCACGCACAATATGCATTGAGTCATATGAGAGTGTGAGCAATGCGTGGCTTTTATGTGACACGCATTGTCAGGGTTGAACGTTTCTCAGCCACACCGAGGACCATATTGTCCGCTGGAGGACATATGGTATAACAGAACTTAAGAATTTAAGAAGATATGAAAGGGTAAAACCATGTCGCTCATCGATGAAAGTCAGTCGGATCAGGACACGCCATCACTTGCCCGGCAGTGGATCGCGGCCTTTAATGCCCACGATGTGGAGGCGATCGTTGCCCTCTATCACCAGGATGCCGAGCTCAACGATGCCGGCATGAAATATCCGCGCCGTGGCAAGCAGGCTATCCGAACCTGGTTCGAGCAGCGCTTCAGCAGCATGCCCACCATCACCTACACCCCCAACGAATACCTCTACACCAGCGAAACGCGAGCCGTCGTCGCCTGGACCACTCACGGCCAGAGTCCCGCTCCTCGTGGAAGTCGCTGGCTGCGCTGGCTCTCCCGCCCATTCCAGGTCGACGGTGTCAGCGTCTTCATCCTCTCCGACGGCCTCATCGCCAGGCAGCGCGGCTACTACGACCACCTCACTGTCGTCCAACAGATCGTCCCCATGCTCCGCTGGCTCCTCCCCGTTCGCTTCTGACCGGGAGTCACCCAGTTTGCTTCTGACCGGGCGCCCCATAAGTTCGGACCTCGCGTCCGATTACCCCTCGGCGCACGAACCCGATCGCCTGAACAGAGGGGACAGCAATCATCCCAGATCTTTCAAGCATCCGAAAAAAGGAGGTGCAGGGTTTCTCAGGGGCTGATCACCCCTGAGAAACCCTGCACCTCCTTTTTTCTCTTGTGGTGCCGCCGCAGGCGGCACCACAGTGGTCCAGGAGTATCGCTCTGACTAGCGGGTGAAGAGCGTATGCTCTTCGGAGATCTCCTCCAGCGAGCGCCCTTTGGGCTCGGGCAGCGTAAGCACCGTCAGGATGAGCCCCAGCAGGGAGACGACGCCAGCGATCAGCATGGCGCCTGGCAGTTTATACTGCGCCAGAACGATCGGGAAGGCCAGAGCACCGATAAAGGCCCCCACCTTACCCAGCGCGGCGGCCAGACCATGGGCCGTGCTACGCACCATTACCGGGAAGATCTCGGCCGGATAGACAAAGGTCGTCACGTTAGGACCGAACTCGGTGAAGAAGTAGCTTACGCCGTATGCCAGCAGGAATGGTACCGTAATCTCGGTCAACTGTGGCACAAAGGCCAGCAGCAGATAGGCCAGCGCCATCATGCCGAAGCCCACCATCTGGATCCATTTGCGACCCAGGCGATCAATGGTGAAGGCGGCCAACACATAGCCCGGCACTGCCGCCACCACGAAGATGATCAGCGTATAGAATGTATTGGTGATCAAATGCGCATGCGGGTTCAGCAACTTGAGCACTAAAGGACTTGAGATGGTGGTGCCATAGTAGGCGATATCGAGCAAGAACCAGGTGCCAGCCGTGCCGACCAGCCATTTCAGGTAGCGTGGCGTGAAGAGCAGGTAGAGCCAGGATTTCTTCTTCTCTTGCTTCTTGCGCTCAACCTTCGCGGCTTTCTTCTCCTGCACACGAGTGTCGCCGGGCGTGCCGATGACCTGTCCCACCGTGCGTGTGGCCGCCTCAAGATCCCCGTTCATCGACAGGGCGAAGCGTGGTGTCTCCGCGATCTGACGACGCAGATAGAAGGTGCACAGTGCCGGAATCGCACCGATACCCAGCATCAAGCGCCAGACCAGGTCATTGTCCAGACGCAGACTTAGTAGAACGATAGCGATCAATGGGGCCAGTACCAGGCCAACGCCCTGCATGGAGAAGACCATGGTGATCAACTTTCCACGATCTTTGCGATTGGCATACTCGCTCATCAGAGTCGCACTCAAAGGATAATCTCCGCCGATGCCCAATCCCAGGATAAAACGGAAGATTAAGAGACAGATCAGGTTAGGTGCCAGGGCTGAAGCGATGGCTCCAGCGGCTAAGACAATCAGGGTAAAACCGTAAATGGCTTTGCGGCCAACGAAATCTGCAATGCGACCGAAGATGATAGAGCCGAGTGCCGCCGCGATCAGTGATGTGCTGCCAATGAGAGAAACTTCAAATGTGTTCAGATGCCACAGTGGGGTCAGGATAGAGAGGGCAACCCCGATAATAAAGAGATCATAAGCATCTGTAAAAAAGCCCATACCCGAAGTAATCATGGCCTTCAGGTGGAAACCCGAAAGGGTACTGTTATCTAATTGTTCAAGCACAGCGTGCGAATGCGCACGATTAGTCGAATGCGTATCTAACGACTTATCTTCGACGATCATAAATTGTCGTCTCCTCGTTTAACATTTCCAGAAGGATAGGTTTAACAAACACATATCCCTCATCATTGTAGTGCTGCTATATTATCTAATTGTTAAGGGTATGTTAAATTGGTTAAATTATGCGGAAAATTCCACACCAGGTGCGTTCGCTAGACTTAGGTATCATACGTATGGATCAGTCAAAAAGCCTCACATAGGTTGCCTGTTTAAATATAAAGAGGCAGGCGCAAAATTAGAAGAACCTGGATGGATGATGGAGGATAAGCAAAATCGGGGGATGGTTATGGCGTAAATAGCCGTAGGTGCGCCCCTTGCGGGCGCTTGCCGCGAAGCGGCTCCGTGCCCCGGAGCGCACGTTCCACTCAAATGTGTGCCAGCGGGTTACGTCGAAAGTATTGGACCTTGCGCCCTTTTTCCGATTTGTTTATTCGGCGGTGCGCCCAGAGATCGATATATAGTGGGCCAGTGCATCTCCAACGTTCACCACGGAGCCAATGATCGTGAGGGCCGGTGAATCTAATTGCGCATCGGCGGCGCGCTGCGCAATATCCGCCACGGTTCCCGTGACCGTGCGCTGCTGAGGCGTCGTCCCTTCCTGGATGACCGCCGCCGGTGTCGCCGGGTCAAGTCCGCCCTCGATCAACTGGCGTGTCACATCGGGCAGCGCCTTAACTCCCATCAGCACGATCAGGGTCCCGCCCAGGTCGGCCAGCGCCCGCCAGTTCACCGCTGGCGAGGCCGAGCGGCCCTTGTGTCCGGTGATGACGGTAAATGATGTCGTATAGTCGCGATGGGTAACCGGGATGCCCGCGTAGGCGGGTACGGCGATGGCCGATGTAATGCCGGGCACGATCTCAAAGGGGATCTGTGCCTCCACCAGGGCCAGTGCCTCCTCGCCCCCGCGTCCAAACACAAAGGGATCACCGCCCTTCAGGCGCGCCACGGTCAGTCCTTGCTGGGCCTGACTCACCAGGATCGTGTTGATCTGCTCCTGGGGCATGCTATGGCAACCAGGACCCTTGCCCACGTAGATCAGGCTCGCGTCTGAGCGCGCCTCCCGTAGCAGATCAGGATTGATCAGGCGATCGTAGAGCACGACATCGGCGCCGCGCAGGTAGCGCAGTCCCTTGACCGTCATCAGTTCGGGATCACCCGGACCGGCTCCGATTAAATAGACCTTGCCCGCCGTTCCGCCCGTGGCCTCGTTATTTGATCCAGAGCCATCCGGCTGATGTTCCTGGGTAGCGGAATCACTCTCAATGCTTCTCATGCTCTGCCTCTTTTATGTCATGGATAATGGTCGATACGGGGATATCAATGTGGTAGCGCTGTAGCAGATGAGAGACACTGGCGCAAGCCTCCGCCTCATCCTGATCGATTAAGCGATCCAGAATATCCGAATTAAAGTATTCGCCAAAGAACTCGTCCCGCTGCGCATAGCTCAGGCCACCCTGACGCAGGTAGACGCGCACAATGGAGGCCAGGCGCATATAGGTTGCGTATTCTACCGGAAAGAGCTTCTCCAATTGCTGGCGAATACGTTTCGCCAGGCCCGGACTGGTCCCTCCGGTGGATACGGAGATGGTTAGCGGCCCCCGGCGCAGGATCGAGGGGACGATAAAATTGCAGCGCGCCGGCAGATCGACGATGTTCACCAGCTGATTGTTCTGCTGCGCCTCCTGCCAGATCGCCTCCGCCAGTTCCGGCTCATAGGTCGCCGCCGCTACCACCACGAACGCGCCCGCCAGGTCCCCCTGCTCATACGCCTTCTGGCGTAGCGTCACGTTGGGATGGCGTGAAGCCAGCTCTTGCAGCTCAGGGCAGAATTCTGGATTCAGTACGGTCACGTGTGCCCCGGCGGCGCAGAGGGCCGCGGCCTTTTCGGCCGCGACCGCGTTGCCGCCTACGACCAGTACCGGTCGTTCGCGCACATCCAGCATCATCGAATAGTAGTCTGGCATCGTCCCTCTCTACCTTGCCTTCTCTTTTCCTCGTTTAGCGCGTCACCGGCTGGGCCGCCGCGCGTTCCTTCAACTGCTCTACGCCGATGCGGTGACAGAAATCGCCGAAGCCCTCCCCAGCCTCTCGCTCATCGCGCCACAGCGTAAAGAGCGGACTCAGGACCGAGGGGATATCCTTCACGTTGACGTTCTGCGCATAGATCGTATTGAGGCGCGTATTCTGCCAGTCGCCGCCCACGTGCACGTTGTAGAGATCGCGCGAACGACCCACAAAGCCCACATCGCCCATGTAGGGACGCGCGCACCCGTTGGGGCAGCCCGTCATGCGGAAGCTGATCTTCTCACCGTCCAGCCCCAGCTCCTGCAGGTTGGCCTCCAACTGCTTCACTACTCCCGGCAAAGCGCGTTCCGCCTCGGCCACCGCCAGCCCACAGGTCGGCAGCGCCGGACAGGCCATCGCGTAGCGATAGGCGCCGATGGCCTCGGCATCGGTCTCGATGCCAAAACCCTGCAGCCGCGCCTCGATGGCCGCGCGCTGCTCCTTGGGAATATCGATCAGCAGGATATTCTGCTGTGCCGTCAGGCGGATATTAGGACGGAACTCCTTGATTACGGTGCGCAGACCGCTCTTCAACTGCAGCGTCTCCGTATCCCTCAGGCGACCATTCTCAATGTGCAGACCCAGGAACCAGTTGCCGTCATGCTGCTGGTGCCAGCCCAGGTGGTGATCCACATCATGAAAGTGCACCTCGCTGGGATCGCTCAGCTGATAGCCCAGGCGCTCCTCCACCTGCTGCCGGAACCAGGGAATGCCCCGCTCCTCAACCACATACTTCATGCGCGCATGGCGGCGATTGGTACGATCTCCATAGTCGCGCTGCACCGTAATGATCGTCTCCGCCACCTTCAGCACCTGGTCAACCGACACATCGGCCAGTGGGTTGCCCAGCCGTGGGAACGTCTCCTTTTTGCCGTGCGTAGCCCCCATGCCGCCACCGATCACCGCCGTAAAGCCAACCAGCTGCTCGTCCTCCACCCGCGCGATAAAGGCGATATCCTGCGTAAAGGCATCGATGCAGTTATCCCCTGGATAGAGCACCCCCACCTTAAATTTGCGCGGCAGGTAGGTTGTACCATACATCGGCTCCACCACCACCTCCGGCTCCTCGCTGGACGCCACTTTCTCGCCATCCAGCCAGATCTCATGGTAGGCCGAGCTTTTCGGAGCCAGGTGCATCGCCAGCTTATGCGCGATCTCCTGAATCTGCGCCTGCGCCCGACTCGACACAGGTGCAGGGCAGGCCATCACATTACGATTCACATCACCGCAGGCCGCCAGCGTCGACAACAGAGACTTATTAATCTCATTGATCGTCGCATGGATATTCCCCTTCAGGATGCCATGTAGCTGAAAGCTCTGACGCGTCGTAATGCGCATCGTATGATTGCCATAGCGCTCCGACAGATCATCCTGCACCAGGTACTGATCGGCCGTCAAAGCCCCACCGGGGATGCGCGACCGAATCATAAACTGATACGCCTTCTCAGCGCCCGCCGCCTTACGCGCCTGCCGGGCATCGCGATCCTCCTGCTGGTACATGCCATGGAACTTAATAAGCTGCACCTGATCCTCAGTAAAACGAGGCGTATCCTGAGCCAATTCCTCAACAATCTGGCCCCGTAAATAATTGCTCTCAACCTTAATATGCTCTACCTTACTCCCCTCACCTGGCCCCAGGTGCAAAAGAGTTTTGTCCAGTTCATTCTTATCCTGATCGGGTGTGCTCATTAAAATCTCCTTTGAGAGTTCTACCCCTGTTTGTTGCGATGCCGCCTCACTCGCCGCCCGCAGGGCGGCGGAAGAGAGGAAGAAGAAATTCCGGGGGCACAGCCCCCGCGCCCCCAGTCAAGGGGCTCGCCGCCCCTTGCATCCCCGCTTTTCTTTACCCCGCTTGTGAGCGGGAGGTGCAGGAGGGCGGCGAGGCCCTCGTGCCGGGGTGTGGGCGAGTATGCCGGGGGCATGCTCAAGTCCTCCACCCTTTCTTCCCCGCTTATGAGCGGGAGGTGCAGGAGGGCGGCGAGGCCCTCGTGCCGGGGTGTGGGCGAGTATGCCGGGGGCATGCTCAAGTCCTCCACCCTTTCTTCCCCGCTTATGAGCGGGAGGTGCAGGAGGGCGGCGAGCCCTCCTGCCGGGGTGTGGGGTGTCCCCACCTTTACTTTTTTCTCTCCCGCCGCCCGCAGGGCGGCGAGTGAGGGAACCCCTCACATCCCCATATAGTCGCTTTATACTGCCGTATATGGCAAAATTATCCCTTGCAATTCAGACAACTATGTTGATATAGTAGATCAACAAACTAGTATTGTAATTACTATAAGGCCAGGGGATCACTCTGTCAACCTTTTGACGGTCATTAAACATTGAATTACATGAAATATGTAAGGAGTAAACACATGGATTTTCTCCTCAGTTGCATCTCGACAAGGCATTCGATGTTGAAGAATCACTGGGCCCAGAACAAACAGGCGCAGCAAGAGCAACAAACGGAATGTCCCGTTACTGTACTGGGTAGCCTGCAAAAGCCGAAGGATGACCAGGGTGGTCTACTCTGTCTCCTCAACGACAAAGGCGAGGTTCAGGCCGGCCTGGATATGTCGATGCCGGCCGGCATGGTTTCCACCGATGATGGTTTCCTGGTCGCGACCATGTACGAGGTCCATCGCGTCTCGCGTGACCTCTCCACGGTGCAGCCATCAACCATCAGTTTGCCATCATTCAATCTGCTGCATTCGCTATCACGCAGCCAGCGTGGCTACCTGGTGGCCAGCACTGGCCTGGACGTCATTGTCGAGTTCTCTGAGAGCGGTGAGCGTCTCTGGGACTGGTGGGCGGTCGAGCACGGCTTCGAGCTGACGCCCGGCGGAGAGCCCCGTTATATTAATAAAGATGAAGACTATCGCGGCGTTAAGTTTGGCACCCTGGCCCAGACCACCCACGTCAACTCGGTCGCTGAACTGCCCGATGGCACCATCCTGGCGACCCTCTTCCACCAGGGGAGAGTGATCGCTATCGACCGGGCCAGCGGCACCTGGCGGACCGTGCTGGACGGCCTCGACCATCCCCACTCGGTTCGCATCCTCAACGAGGACTACATCACCATCGCCGATACCGGCCGGGGGTGTGGCCTCCTGGTCAATATCAAAGGACTGTGCGGAACCATCGAAGCCCGGGTGGATGCCCAGACGAGCTGGTTGCAAGACTGTTCGTACGATTACCGCAACGACCTCTGGGTACTGGTCGATGGCAAGAATACACGCATCGTCCTGCGCTCTGGTGCCGCCGGTGAAAAGCCCTATGGCCAGATCGACCTCAATCCCGAATGGCGCCTGTACGAGGCCCTGCCGCTCGTAGCCGTCGATTCAAATCACCTGTCTTCTCTGCATATGGCACATATTCAAGTGTAGCACATATTGACAGATAGCAAGCAGGCATAGCACATATGCCTGCTTGTCTTGCCTTTACCAGGAAATACGAGCTACTCGTCGATCTGTCCATCGGCCAGCCCGGTGGGCAGAGCCTGGGGACGTTCGCATGTGCTGCCCAGCTCGACGTGCTTGCTCTCCAGTGACGCATCCAGGTAGGCCTGCATGGCATCCAGTACATGGTACGCCAGCTCGCCATTTGCCCGGTGGGGTCGTCCACTGCGTATGGCCTGTGCCATATCCGCCACGCCCAGCCCACGGCTATTATTGCTATAGCCATGGGTCAGCTCGACATCCTGCCACTGCGGATTCTGCATGGTCCATATCTTTACCGGACCGCCGAAGGTATTGGGATCGGGCACGCTCAATGTTCCCCCGGTCCCATAGATCTCGATCAGCGGCGCGTGGTTTTCCCACACATCGAAGCTGGTCACCAGTGTTCCCACTACCCCGCTGGCGAAATCCATCACGCCCGCGATATGCGTCGGCGTCTTAACCTGGATCTTCTGGCCATTCTTTGGCTGACTGGTAATGGTGCGCTCGGGAAACGTCACGCGCGCCGATCCGGTCACGCGCGTAATCGGACCCAGCATCGAGACCAGGGCGGTCAGATAGTAGGGTCCCATATCGAAGAGGGGGCCGCCGCCGGGCTGATAGTAGAAATCTGGATCTGGATGCCAGTGCTCGTGTCCATGGCAGAGCATGGCGGCGCTGACCGCCACCGGCTGCCCGATGGCCCCATCATCGATCAACTTGCGACACGTCTGCAGGCCGCCACCCAGGAACGTATCCGGCGCGCTCCCGACCCGTACCCCCTTCGCCTGCGCCGCCTCCAGTATCTGCTGCCCTTCCTCCCGATTGACGGCCAGCGGCTTCTCACCATACACCGACTTGCCCGCCGCGATCGCGGCCAGCGCCACCTCGGCATGTACCTTCGGAATGGTGAGATTGATCACGATCTCAATCCCTGGATCGGCCAGCAGTTCCTCGACGCTACAGGCGCGAGGAATGCCATAGGCGGCAGCCTGGCTGCGTGCGCGATTCATATCTATATCCGCGCATGCCACTACCTCGATATTATCAAAACGTTTGTTGGCCTCAAGATAAATACCACTGATCTTGCCACATCCGATGACACCTATCCTGGTTCTCGGCATGATACACCAACCATCCTTCCAATATTTATTCACGACCACAAAGAATCATCGCAAATCGTAGGGCCCTTGCGGCCGATTTCTCTTCTCCGTATAAATATGCATCTCATATATGGAATGTTGGTTTCCGTGCTCTTCGCATTCGGTGAACATGGATGTGCGTGGAGAGGAAATCGGCCGCAAGGGCCGAACCTACTTAACGTGAAGTGTACACTATTTTTCCTTGAAATGGCAGGGCTCATGGTGGGCAAAGCGACAAAAAACATAAGCATCTCTAATTGCGATAATTTTCACATACGAAAGGAATGAAATCTCACTTGACAAATGTACAGGTAATATGGTACCCAATAAGTGTACGTTTTGAAACAAAAGGAATTTTGATATGTGTATAAAAAATATCAAAACGAAAGAAAATGAAACAACGGGCCCTGAAATTCATACTACGTATGAGCGTCGAGAACAGATCGCGCGTACCCTGGAGGAGCATCCCCGCCTCTCGGTACAGGACTTGAGTGAGCTCTTCCTGGTTTCGACCGTTACCATTCGTAAAGATCTGACCTGGCTCCAAGAGCGTCAACTGGTGGTGCGCACCCATGGAGGCGCGATGCTGGCACGTTCAAGGTATGCCGAGCCCGCCTTCGATATTCGCAAGCAGTTACAAAAACTGGAAAAGGATCTCATCGGTCAGTTGGCGGCTCAATTAGTGCACGACGGCGACTCGATCGCGATCGATTCCAGTACGACCGCGCTGGCATTGGCGCGTTACCTGGTAAATAGACAGGAGTTGAGCATCATCACCAATGGTATTCGGGCGAGCATGGAGCTGGCTGGCTATCCCGGCATCTCGGTTCTGACCCCCGGTGGCATGTTGCGCCGCGAATCATTTTCGCTGGTGGGAAGCTGGGGCGCGGCCGTGCTGCAGCGCGTCAACATTCAGACCGCCTTCGTTGGTGCCCGTGGCCTGACTATGGGCGAAGGGCTGACCGAGGTCAGCAGCGAGGAGGTCGCGTTCAAACGAGCCATCATTGAGGCCGCTCACGACGTCGTTGCCCTGATCGACCATACCAAATGGGGACATGTGGCTTTCGCCACGTTTTGTGACATCAAGCGGCTGAAAATGGTGATTACCGATGAATGGGCGCCCGCGCAGATGGTTGACCAGTTGCGCGACGCAGGCATCGAGGTCTGGATCGCTAAGGCATAGGTAGCCGTGATCCATGTTTAAGTTATCTTGTTCTCATAAAGAGGATTATCTATATATTTTTTTAATGAAGAAGGAGAATTCCCATGGTCAACAATGCCTGGAACAAAGAAGAGGCGGCGCGGGCGCGCAACGCCCTGGATGAACTGGTGTATCGCTCCCACCTGCTGGGCAGCGATCGCTCCATCGCCAACTGGGGTGGCGGCAACACCTCGATTAAAACGGTCGCCAAAGACTTTCGGGGCCGCGACGTCGAGGTACTCTGGGTGAAAGGGAGTGGTTCTGACCTGGCTACCATGGAGGCCCGCCACTTTACGGCCCTCAACCTGGAAGATATTCATCCCCTGCTGGAGCGCGACCAAATGTCGGACGAAGATATGGTTGCCTACCTGGGACACTGTATGCTGGACCCCAGACATCCCCGCCCTTCTATCGAGACGCTCCTCCACGCTTTCCTCCCGTTCAAGCACGTTGACCATACCCATCCCGACGCTATCATCAGTCTGTGCTGCACCGAGGGCGGTCGCGAGATCGCCGAAAAGATCTACGGCGATCGCTTCGTCTGGGTCCCCTATATCCGCCCGGGCTTCTCGCTCTCAAAAATGATCGCCGACACCGTTCGCGCTAATCCTCACGCTGAACTGGTGCTAATGGAGAAGCATGGCCTGGTGACCTGGGGTGACAGCAGTGAAGAGAGCTACTTCCACACCATCTCGGTCATCAACGAGGCCCAGCGCTATATTGAAGAGCAGGCCGCGGCACGCAATCAGCCACTCTTTGGCGGCCAGAAATATCAATCGCTCTCACCCGAAGAGCGCCGCCACCTCCTGGTACAGATCCTCCCCATAATTCGTGGCGAGGTCAGCCGCGAGCAGCGCATGCTGACAACCTACAACGACAGCCCCGAAATCCTCCAGTTCGTTAATAGCCAGAACGCGGCCACGGTCTCTCAGGTTGGCGCGGCCTGTCCCGATCACCTGGTACATACCAAGCGCGTCCCTCTGTTCGTCGATTGGACCCCCAATACTGATGATTCAGCCGGCCTGGTCGAACGGATCAAGTCTGGCATCGCGTCCTATAAGCAGGATTACGCCGACTATTTCCAGCAGTACAAAAGCGACGGCGATAGCATGACCACCCCCGCGCCCCGGGTCATCCTGATTCCTGGCATCGGCATGATTAACACCGGCAAATCGCAGGCTATGGCGCGGGTTAGCGACGCCCTCTACCAGCGGGCCATCTCGGTCATGAAGGGGACCGAGGCCCTCGGCACCTTCACCTCGCTCGATGCCCGCGAATCCTACGCCATCGAGTACTGGCCCCTGGAGCTCTACAAACTGACCCTGCAGCCGCCCGAAGCCGAGTTCTCGCGCCAGGTCGCCTTAATCACCGGAGGGGCCGGTGGTATCGGCAGCGCCACCGCGCGCCACTTCCTCAATCAGGGCGCCCACGTCGTCCTGGCCGACATCAACCTGGAAGGCGCGCAGAAGGTCGCCGACGAACTTAACGCCATCTATGGAGCCGGCCGTGCCCTTCCCGTCAAGGTCGATGTCACCGACGAAAAGGCCGTCATTGACAGCTTCGCCGAAACCATCCTGGCCTATGGAGGCGTGGATCATCTGGTCAACAACGCCGGCATCGCCGCCGCCAGTCCCTTCGACGAAACCTCGCTCAAGGACTGGAACTTCAACATCAACATCCTGGCCACCGGCTACTTCCTGGTTGCCCGCGAAGCCTTCCGCCAGATGAAGCTCCAGGGGCTCGGCGGCAGCATGGTCTTCATCACCTCCAAAAACGCCGTCTACGCCGGAAAGAACTCCGCCGCCTATAGCAGCGCCAAGGCCGCCGAGGCCCATCTTGCCCGCTGCATCGCCGCCGAAGGAGGAGAATTCGGCATTCGCGTCAACTCCGTCCTCCCCGACGCCGTCCTCCAGGGATCGGCCATCTGGAGCTCACGCTGGCGCAACGAACGCGCCCAGGCCTATGGCATCGAGCCCGACCAGCTCGAAGAATATTACCGCAAACGCACCACCCTGCAGGTCAACATCTACCCCGACGACATCGCAAACGCCATCATTTTCCTGGCCTCCACCCAATCCGCCAAAACCACCGGCTGCATGATCACCGTCGACGGAGGCGTCCCCGCCGCCTTCACCCGCTAAAAGGGTAATCCACAAGATGTTTAGAGTGTTGGTGTCGGAGGCGCCGAGCGCCTCCGACACCAACACTCTAAACATCTTGTGAGCGCCGTAGCGCCAGTATAATGAGGGAAGGCAGCCTCTCCCCACCAGTATTAATATGTGGGTGTCGTGGGCGCCCAGCGCCCACGACACCCACATATTAACTACTTTGTGAGCGCCGTAGGCGCGTAGAGTCAAGGGCCGAAGGCACAAAAGTACAGCCTCAAACAACCTGTGCCTATCCTCCAAAGATAGGCACAGGTCTATGCAACACCTGCGCTTGGTGCGATAATATTGAAAAGCTTGCTGGCAAACACCTGAGCAGAGGCAAACTATGCGCATGTTCGCCCCCGCCCATGTCAGCACCTACTGTATTCATTCACTGAGCGAGCAGTGTACAGTTTAAACAAAGACGTTTGCTTATCGCTACCTCGCTGTACTGTAACCAGAGAGAGTCGTAACCATTATGACATTACAGATTATTCATGTTGGACTTGGTGGCTGGGGCGGCGACTGGGCTCGTCGCGTTGTCGCCACAAATAAGGACGTTGAGACTACCGCCTGGGTTGAGATCGACGCCAGCGCCCTGGAAGCTGCACGTGATCGCCTGAACCTGCCGGCCGATCGCTGCTTCACCTCGCTGGACGAGGCGCTTAAGACCGTACGCGCGCAGGCCGTACTGATAACGGCCAGCCTGCCAGGACACGTGCCGAGCGCCCGCACCGCCTTACTTGCCGATAAGCACGTCTTGATGGAGAAGCCGTTCGCCCCGACCGTGGCGGAAGCGCGTGAACTGGTCGAACTGGCCGAGCAGCGTGGACGCATCTTGATGATCAGTCAGAACTATCGCTTCCAGCCAGCCGCGCGTGCCGCCGCCGCCGCGGTAGCCGCGCAGCAGATTGGACGCCTGGGGACCATCAACCTCGACTTCCGGCGCTACGACAATATTGCCCCCATCGCCGAGCACCGCCATTATCATATCTGGGAGCCCCTGCTGGCTGACATGTCGATCCACCACTTTGATCTGATGCGCCTGATCATCGGTCAGGAGCCGGTTCAGGTTAGCTGCAAAACATGGAATGCTCCCTGGAGCAACTACGACGAGCCCGCCGAAGGCGCCATGACCATTACCTTCGATGGTGGGGCCGTCGTCAACTACCGTGGTAGCTGGGTCAGTACCGCGCCCCAGACCAATTGGGCCGGTGAGTGGAGCATCGAAGGCGAAAAGGGCGAACTGGTCTGGACCAGCCGTGGCGAGAAGCCCGAATACGCCGCCATCCGCCTGCGCGGCGAAGAAGAACTGACGCCTATCGTCTTGCCCGAACTGACCGCGCTCGACCGCTCGGGTAGCCTGGCCGCCTTTGTCGAGGCCGTCAACACTAACAGCGTCCCCGAAACCACGGGCCGTGATAACCTCAAGACCCTGGCGCTGATGTTCGCCGCCATCGAATCGGCCAAAACTGGCCAGCCCGTCAACGTTGCATAATCATCACTATCATCTCTAAAGGCATGAAAAGAGAAGCTCGGCTCTGCTGGCGCTTCTCTTTTTTCTTGTTTTCACTTTATACTAACTTTAAAGCCCTTTGATGAATAGAAGAAAGGTTGTGATTGATATGATTCTAAGCGATGAGGTACGCCGAGCCCTGACGGCGGGCCACCTGGCACATCTGACCACCTTGAATCCGGATGGTAGCCCACAGGTCACCGTCATCTGGATTGGTCTGGATAACGATGAAATCGTTAGTGCCCACCTTAAACTGCATAAGAAGGTGCAAAACATCCAGCGCGACAACCGGGTCGTGCTTTCGCTGCTGACCGGGGGCAAGACCAATGGATTAGACAACTACCTGGTTATTCATGGTCGCGCCAGAGTTACCGAAGGAGGTGCTCCTCGTCTGCTCAATCAACTGGCGCAGGTCTATGTTGGACCGGGCACACAGTTCGCCGGTGATAACGCGCCTGAAGGTTATATTACCCACATTACAGTCGAGCGCGTCAGCGGTATTGGTCCCTGGACTAAATAGCGGCCGATCGCTCGCCTTCCTGGTGTTGATGGCAAAGTGGGCCCGAGCGCTCGATCCATGAATGATTGTCAGTTAACGATAATGGAGGCATTGTCTGTCATGGAAACCTATATCCTGGTGGACCCCTCTGATAGCGCCTGGCACTTAAACCGGGCGAGAGCATGGATCTCCTGGTGGCCTATATCTCTGTGCCAGACCTCTCTATTTGTCCAGCGCAACAACGCTACACCTGTCTTTCCCGCTCAACTGGGGGCGGCACCTATCGCTATGAAGGTTTGGAAAGCAACTTCACCGCCGATCTACCAGTTGATTCCCGGGGGCTGGTCATCGATTATCCAGCACTCTGGCAGCGAACCGGGCAGCAATAAATGCTTTTGTTGGGGGAATTGCGTACTTGAAGCCAGGGGCAGAGAGCTGATGGTTGTTGGTAGAACTGGATCACTTTAGTCCCGATTGAAGGATGTCCTATTTCTCCCCGCGTCTGGAGAGCGGGAAGAATGGGCCATCCTTCTGTGAATATGCCAAAATGATAAAGAAAGTTAAGCGCTGATGCCCAGCGTTTCCCGCAGCGTTTGCAAGAACTGAGCTTCTCGATCATCGATGTGTTTGCCCCCAAAGCCCAGAAATCCTCCACTCTTGCTGGTATTGGCTACATGCTCGGCACTGGCTACTATCCAACGTTTATAATCATTAGCCTCTTCAACGCTGACCTTGCTGTCGAGGATGGTGACTACCTCACGACAGCGCTCCATCAAGAAGCCTGTAACCTGAGCAGGATCATTTACAAATAAAACTTTCTCATGATCTTCTTCTTGAGAACTTTTAGTGCCTTCCGAACTGAGCAGTTCTTGAATAAGCTGGTTCGCTGGAAATTGTTTGGCGGCTTCCCGAGGACCGGAGATAAGCGACATCGCTTCTTTGATTTTGCCGATGGCCCCACTCCTGGAAATAGCAACGATGCCACTGCCAATAATAATGGGTAGATCTTCCAGCTGTTTCCATTCGTGATCTGTAAAATCGGTTCGGTTAATCATAAACCACTCCTTTTCAATGTAATGGCAAATAGATGCCTATAGAGAAATAAATCGCCTCAAAGACATACTCAGGCATCTAGCTATTTAACGAGTTCAATATAGTTTTATAACCTATGAAATTACTTAAAACAAAGCTTTATTTTCTAATGACGCGAACACACTGATGTAGCTCTTTCAGCTTTGCCTCTCCCATCCTGTGATAAGATAGGGGCAGCCGTAATCAAAGAAAAATAAGAAGTTAAGAAGATAAGAAGGTAAAGAGGGGATGAAGCCAGGTACACGACCACGCATCGTCAAGATACATTCAGAGAACAACGATTTTCAGTATGCCGAGACGCTGCGGCGCAAGCGCGAGAAGCGCCTGCGCCAGCGCGAATTCTTTGTGGAGGGGGTTCGTCCCATCAATCAGGCGCTGCACTATCACTGGCACGTGCGCGCCTTCTTATATTCTAGAGACAAGCCACTCTCGGACTGGGCTGAGAATATCCTGAGTGACTCGCAGGCCGAGGTGCACTACGAGTTGCCCTGGTACCTGCACGCCAAACTGAGCAATAAATCTGAACCATCGGAGCTGATCGCTCTGGTGACGATGCCGGAGGATGATCCGGAGCGCATCCCCCTGAAGGATGATCTGCTGGTGGTGGTCTTTGATCGCCCCGCCAGTCCGGGCAACCTGGGCACCATCATTCGTTCCTGCGATGCTATGGGGGTCGATGGCATGGTCATCACCGGACACAGCGTGGACCTCTACGATCCGGAGACCATCAGCGCCACCACGGGCTCCTTCTTCGCCCTGCCGGTGGTGCGCCTGCCCTCACAGAAAGAGTTGCAGCCCTGGATCGAGACCGTCCGAAAACGCCTGGGAGCGCTTCACGTGGTGGGCAGTGATGAGAAGGGAGACTGTGAGCTGACCGAGCACGATTTTACACAGCCAACCCTGCTGGTGGTCGGCAACGAGACCTGGGGCATGAGCGCCGCCTACCGCGAGCTCTGCAATACCGTCGTCAGCATCCCGATGGCTGGCTCCGCCTCGTCGCTCAATGTGGCCTGCGCCACCTCGATCTTATTATATGAGGCCACGCGTCAGCGCCGCTCCCTATCACGATCCCGCTAGCCAGTCAGACGCAGAGAGCTCCCGCTTCCTTGCTCAAAAGAAAGCGGGAGCTTTTTGTCAATTCGCTATTAAATGATCTCCAGGCCATCGATGGCGGGTAGCACTGGATGGGGTACATGTGGTTCACTCTGGTACCAGTAGGCGACCGAGGCGATGTCATCCTGCAGGGGAAGGTAGCGGCCGCCGCTGCGCCAGCCCAGCGCCTGAATGGTGACGCGCAGATCCTCCTCGAAGCGAATCGGGTCCATGATATGCCAGCGATACATGCCGAAGCGCTGCTGGCTGCTGTAAAGCCCATCCGGTTTGATTACCTGTGGCAGCCCCAGGAAGGCCGTTGAATATGTTCCGTACTGGCCCTGCGGATGCTCGAAGTTCCAGGCGCCGCCAAAATAATCCTCGGTCCCGGTGCCACAGATGGTCGGGAACTCCTGGTCGCCATCCAGGTAGAACTTGATCTCTCCTTCACCCCACCAGCCGCGATTATTGACCTGCCAGGCCAGGTACGTTCCCACATAGTGTCCCCGGCCCTGAACGTGGTCCAGCAGGGTATGCACCTCTTTATAGCCCAATGGATTGCTGCGCCGCCAGTGAGCATGAAAATAGCCAGCATCCTCCGGCACGTCGGTCAGGGTATAGGTGATCTGAAAATAGAGCACAATATCGTTGTCGCTCAGATTTTCAATCGTCCAGCGAGCGCTCTGGCGAAATGGCATCTCCCAGTAGGAGTTCATGCCGCCAGCCGGATTGACCGCGATCGGCAGCGAACTGATGTTGCAGCGCTCACTCCAACCATTGGCGAAGAAATCACCATAGGGACACTCAATCGAAGGCGCCTCTTCACCATCCCAGTAGGCGCGCAGGATCAGTTGCCGCCAGTGAGCTGGATACGTCGTCATCCAGATATGCTGGATGGCGCCGGAACCCGCGATCTCGGCCAGCGTAAAGGTGCTATGCGGGGCGATCTTGATCGAAGGGGAGACCTTCCAGCCCTGACCCAGATCACGGGCATGGAACGCGCCCGTCCCCTCCGTAGCCGTGCCTGCCTGGCCCTTCTCGCCACTAAAGTTCTCAGCACTGATCGATCGTGTCTTCGCATGTGAGAGACGGGAAAGGTTCCCCAATCCCATCCCCAGACCGTTAAAACCATCTGTCATTTTCCTCTGCTCCTTCGCTAAACATCATCATTGCTTGCATGTTCGCACCTACGGTGCTCACCTGTTATATTGATGGCGAGGTAGAAAATGCGCAGCCGCGCATTTTCTACCTCGCCATCAATATAAAAACATGGGGGCGCCTGCGCTCCCCACCTCCCCCAACATGCACAGATAAATAAAAGTGGTGCAGAAGGTACGCAACCGCGTACCTTCTGCACCACTTTTATTTATCTGTGCAGCAATGCAACTACGAAACAATAGATTCCTCTGGCTGGGATGCTTCCTGTTCGGCCAGCTCCTGTTTGGCGCGCCGTGAAGGTCTGACCTTTTTCTCCTGCACCACGCGCTCGAAGGCATGGAAGGGACCACTATGGTTCTGCGGAACATGTCCACGGATGTGGGTACCTCCCTCCTCATACTCCTCAACTTCAATGGTACCATACTGGTGGAACTGGGCTACCAGCTCTCCACGATCGTACGGGATCAACACGTCGAGGGCCGTAAACTGCTCCACCAGCGTCTCGCTGATGCAGCGCAGCAGATCCTCAACACCCGTCCCCTTCATCGCCGATACCTCTACTTTGGGTAGCGTGGCGGCGATGCCGGTCAACTCCAGCTGATGGTCAGTGGGCAGCAGATCGGCCTTGTTCAGGGCCAGCACCATGGGTAGGCCACCGCCCCCAATCTCTTCCAGCACCTGCTCAACCGCCTCAATCTGATGCTGTACATGGGGATGCGAGGCATCGACCACGTGTACCAGTAGATCCGCTTCCGCCACCTCTTCCAGTGTAGCACGGAAGGCCGCCACCAGTGTCGTTGGCAGACGCTGCACAAATCCTACTGTGTCCGAGAAGAGAATCTCCTGGCCGCCGGCCAGGCGTACGCGCCGCGTCGTCGGGTCCAGGGTCGCGAACAGCTTATCCTCGGCCAGCGTCTGAGATCCGGCCAGCCGATTGAGCATCGTGGACTTGCCAGCATTGGTGTAGCCGACCAGGGCCACTACCGGCGCGCCCGCGTACTTGCGGCGCTCGCGATGCAGCTGGCGCTGGCTGCGTACCTGATCCAGTTCCTCCTCCAGCTGATCCTTCTGGCGACGTAACAGACGGCGGTCAACCTCAATCTGTTTCTCACCTTCACCACGCTGATTGGTGCCACCACCACTCTGTCGAGACAGGTGGGACCACTGGCGCGTCAGGCGCGGCAGGTCATATTCGACCTGTGCCAGCTCAACCTGCAAACGACCCTCACGGGTACGGGCACGCTGACCAAAGATGATCAGGATCAAAGCCGTGCGGTCCAGCACCTGGATCTCCAGCTCGCGTTCCAGATTGCGGTGCTGATTCGGTCGCAGCTCAAGGTCAAAGATGACCGCGTCACAATCGTGGAAGCGCAGCAGTTCGGCCAGCTCCTGCACCTTTCCCGAACCGAGCAGGGTACTCGGATGGGGATGCTCCATGCGCTGGACCATGCGATCCACACATTGCACTCCGGCCGTCGATGCCAGCTGCTCCAGCTCATCAAGCGACTCATCGACTGGCCAATCGGTCTCTACCGTTTCTACACTGACCAGGATCGCACGCAGCGGAGCGTCGGCCAGCAAGCCCTGCATCGGTTTCTGCTCGTTATCACGATTTTTTTCTGTTTGACGAATAACTTGTTCCGGCAAAATTGGCTCCTTTCCGTCAACGGGACGGAATAAACTCTATCTATAAAGGGTATGCCTGTGTATCTACGTGTCGTTGCATGCTGCCTGCCGGATCGCTGCCAGATATGACATGATATGCATACGCATGGACGGCGTTCTATGCTCGATGGCTGATGAATCCTGATGATGACACAAAATCTGTGAGCGTATAGAATGGAGTGGGGAAATTCTTGGTTGAAAGAAAAGACGCTAACAACAAAGAAAGTCTTCATCACCAGGATACCGCAAAGCAACTCTCCCCGGCTCACCGGCCAGAAAAAGGACAGACAAAAACAGCCTGACACCTGCAAAACGGTTGTTCATGGTTAATTAAAGACTATCACTCGTCGCATCTCCTAAAAAGTGTGGTAGATACATTATACCCCGCCTGGCCTTAAAAGTCAATGCTGTGGCTTCGGGTCTTGCTTGCGCCCGAGCACCATCGTTTCGTGCCTTCGGCCCCTGACGCTACGCGCCTGCGGCGCTCAAAATGGTTTTTTAGGAGTTGGTGCAACACCGTGAATAGGCGCATTCGCGCCTATTCACGGTGTTGCACCAACTCCTAAAAAACATCAAAAAGAAAGGAGATGGCTCTTTGCATGCGCTTGCCTGTGCCCCCTCGCGCCAATAAAAAGAAAGGAGATGGCTCTTTGCATGCGCTTGCCTGTGCCCCCTCGCGCCAATAAAAAGAAAGGAGATGGCTCTTTGCATGCGCTTGCCTGTGTCCCCTCGCGCCAATAAAAAGAAAGGAGATGGCTCTTTGCATGCGCTTGCCTGTGTCCCCTCGCGCCAATAAAAAGAAAGGAGATGGCTCTTTGCATGCGCATCCCTTAAACAAGGAATGTCCCCCAAAATCGAAACGCCCCTTAAACAAGGAACGCCCATGTAGGGGCGACCCTTGAGGTCGCCTGCCGCGAAGCGGCCCCCGTTCCCGGCCGGTTCGGCACCCTCAACACGACCCGGTAATACCAATCAACCGCGCGAACCGAGCGCGCGGCAATTGATGAGATAAAGGTGATTGGAAAAACAAGCGGCTTTTACGTTTAAATAAATGTGCGGCCTTCTTGTGAAGGTGCCGCATGGGTTAGCATTATCCGTATATCCTGCCTGATCATCGGGATATAGTTTTTATAGATAAGGGGACGGAACACATGTTTGGTATCAGCAACCATACGGGGTTCCTGCCGCCTCATTCTCTCTTATTCCAGCGCTATCAAATCGTCGCTCTGGCGGGTCAGGGTGGTATGGGGGCCGTCTATCAGGCTCTGGATACCCATGAGCATAATCGTATGGTGGCCATCAAAGAGATGAGCCAGGCCAACCTGCGACCCGAGCAGCTCGTCGATGCGCAGCAGCGCTTCCACGGCGAGGCCAACCTGCTGGGCTCTCTGCAGCATCCTAACCTGCCGCAGGTCTACACCTCCTTCACTGAAAATGGTCGCTCGTACCTGGTGATGGAATTTATCGCGGGCAAGACCCTGCAGGAGTTGATGCAGGAGAGCCCAACCGGTTCCCTACCCGTTGGACAGGTGATTTCGTACGCGCTCCAGCTGTGTGCTGTCCTGAGCTATCTGCATGAGCATGCTCCGCCGATCGTCTTTCGCGATCTCAAGCCCAGCAATGTGATGGTTACGGACCAGGGACGTGTCTACCTGATCGACTTTGGGATCGCGCGCCTGTTCAAGCAGGGGCAGCGATTCGACACCGAATCCTTTGGCTCGTTGGGCTACGCTCCACCGGAGCAGTTTGGCCATGGTCAGACCTCACCGCGCTCAGATCTATATAGCCTGGGGGCTACCCTGTTCACCTGCCTGACCGGACGCCATCCTAACGACAATCAGCCGACGCCGTTCCACTTCCAGCCGGTCAGGCACTATAATCCAGCCGTTCCGATCGAGCTGAGCAATCTGATCCAGCAGCTGGTCGCGACCGATGCCGCCAGGCGCCCATCCAGCGCCTACGAGGTCTATGGAAAGCTACTTGTGATGCAGCAGCAGGGCGCGTCCACCACCGTATCGCTGCATGGCAGTGATCCATTCTATGACGCCAAAACGGCCTACGCCGCCCAGTTCGGCGGCCGCATGCGGCGCTACAACAACCTGCCCGGCAAACCTGGACTCTGGCTGAGCCTGGTCATCATCCCATTTGTGGCCCACATGTATGGCCATATCAGGAGCTCGCTCGCCTACCTGTCTATTCCCTATCTCAGGAGCCAGCTAACCGCTCTACCGACCCGGCTGCTGCACGTAGTAAAGCACATCCCGGCCTATCTCCCGTTGAGCTTCACCCCACCGGTCTGGACCTGGCGCTTCGGTCTCCTCTTCCTGGCCCTCTTCGCGGTCACCGTCGGGGGAAGTCTATACGCGCTGATTGGATTGCAGGCGCCCGTGCACGTAGTCATCCTTGGCCTGTGTCTGCTGCTGCTGGGACTGGTTGTGCTGGCACGGCGCAGTAAGTCTATCCACAACGGCCTGACGCGCAATATCCTGACCGGTCTGATCGTTGGGCTGCTGGGAGTCTGCCTTGCCTTGCCCGCCTTCGCGGATGTGCAGGCCGCCCTTAACGCCATTCGCTTCGGCCAGGTTATCGGCATGCTGATCCTTTTACTGGCTGGTATCTCTCTCTGGCGCGCTGACCGCTATGGGACCTGGGCCAGCCACCTCGCGCTGGGCATGATCGCCCTGTTGTACGCCTGTACATCTTATAGTCTGGGAAGTGAGTCGTTGTCGGCCCTGTTCTCGGGAGCCGCACCTCTGGTGCTGCAACTGATCAACGGCCTGCTGTGTCTCTGCCTGCTGGTCTGTGCCGTGTGCTCTTTTGCACGGATTCGTAGAGCTTATGCCTGGTTTGATCGCGTCATGGTCTTTATCGTCTCTATTATCGCGATCGCCTTGCAGCTCCATCTCGGTAGCCTTAACGAGCTGGTTCAGACGCCACTATCGGCTGCCCTGTTCTGGATGGGGAAGCCCGGCGAAAATCAGGACATGGTCTTTAACGTCCTGCTGGGCTGGGGACCGCTACTCATCGCTTTGTTGTGGATCTTTCTCGTATCAGGTTCTACGCGCCTGGCGCGGATCTCACTGACCGTGCTGGCTGTCGCCTGCGTGCTGCTGCAAAATATGTTGGAGAACGCGCCGGCCACCCATCCGGTACCGGTCCTGACAGGTCTGTTCGCCACCTCTTTCATGGCCCTGCTCAATGTCAATCTGCTGGCGGCATATGGCCTGCTGATACTGGTAGCGCTCCAACTGCTGCGCGCACGCCACTTCTTTACGGCGCTGGAACGTGGCATAATCCACCTGGTCGCCCTTCTGACGGCCCTGCTACAGGCAGCCATCTGGTCCCATGCCTCATCCTCTCTACCGGCGGATCCACGCGTGCTGCCCGGCTGGCGTGCCGCGCCACAGGTCGGCATGGAGATCGTCGTCGGAAACCAGGTTGGGGCCGTGATCTTCCTATGGTGTATCGTTGGCATGGTCGGAGCTGTTGCGGGCCGTGTGATCTGGCGCCACGTGAAATCTGCCAATCAGCAGAATAGCAGCCTGAACAATAGTAGCTTTCAATGGCAGCCGCAACTGCAACCGCAACAGAGCTGGAAATGGCCCCTTATCACCATGCGCCTCGAACACCTCATCCTCTGGCTGACCACACTGGCGCTGGTACTGACCCTGCCCTTTTTTGGTACTGCCTCCGGGCCTCTTTCATCCGGGTTGGGAGGTGGCGCAATAGGGATTGACCTTAACCAGTTGCTCTGGTGGATGCTGTTGCTCTTTCTGGTGGTTGGACTGTTTCGCCTTGTGCGCCCATTTAGTGGCTGGGATCGCTGGCAGATGCTCTGTAACACCCTGGTGCTGGGACTGCTCTTCTTCGATCATGGCAAGAAAGGGGGGAATACGCATACAAATATCATCGCCTGGTTCGCCAACCCTCACATCGTCCTGCCTTTTTACATCGCCACCATGGGGCTGATTGTGATCGCACTGCTCAGCCTGCTCTGGCTTAAGCGAGCATTCCAGCCAACCGAACGCACCATTCTCTGGATCTGCTTTGGGCTGGCCTTATGCTGCGCCTTCCTGCAGATCATCAGCCCCATCTTCCTGCTGGCCGCCTGCGTCCTGCTCTTCCAGGGCATCCTCTTCGTCACACGTGTGGAGCTCGTCCGTTGACCTCAACGTGTCCGGGGACGGGGTCGTGGAGCTCCAAGCCGGGGCGAGCCCGGCACCTACGACGAGGACGCCTTCATATGTTCGGACCTCGCGTCCGATTACCTTTCCACGCGCGCAAACGTTTCAATTAGCGCTTCTTCTGGATCAGGTATTGATTCTCGATCAGGTTGGCCTGTAACAAGGTATTTCCCGTGGTGCGGCTCCAGACTTTGATATCGAGGGGGGCGGCCGGATCGTTCGCGATGACCAACAGCGTTTGTCCGGGGGCCAGGTCAACCATGGCATCAGCGATATTCTCTAATAAACGACTGCAGCCCTCTGTCCCTAAATCAAGGATACGATCAGGTTTTACCGTTGTATTTGAACGTTCCATCTTAGAAGCCTTTCGCGAGAAATGTGTGAACAAAATCTATATCGGAATATGTATTTCGTTTCTAATGCGGCGCATCGAGATCGTCCTAGTGAGCGCGCACGATAAGTTTTTTTTAATTGTAACATACATCAAGGCCCGAATGGGTGTTTATTTATGACAATGTTGATCAATTTTCTATGGATATTTTCAAGTGTGGAGTGTGTATGGTAGGCGGCCGCGGCCGCCTACCATACACACTCCACACTTCCAACCCGGCGCCGCAGGCGCCAAAGATGAAATAAAAAAAGCGCTGAAAGAGCCCTAAATAAGCTTGACAAAAGATGGCTCTTCTCGATACACTTAGCAATAACACCTGCGGGTGAAAATTTGCTCATTTTGCTTCTGCTTATCAGAAGTCCCTTTTTTGTGGCGGAGGAGTGAAAAATTATCTTGCGGCAGGAACAAGGATCTCTTATGCTTGCTATGATGCCTATGTGCATGCCAATGTCTCAGATGATGACAATGGTATGTCGCAGCGTGTCATGTTTCTCTCCCTGTATATCGCCGGGGTCCTTGAAAAGGTAAGCATCGCAGAAGCCTGGATATGAAGAGGAGCGCAGATGACACGATCTGCGCTCCTCTCTTTTTATGTACTACTGGCTATCTTTTTTGCGAGGTAAGCGCTATGACGTATAAGCATTTCGGTGAAGATACGGATGAGAAGGGTTCAACCCACTACTACATTACGACGGCTATCGACTATCCCAATGGCGCGCCGCATATTGGTCATGGATTAGAGAAGGTCATGGCCGATGTGGTGGCGCGTTATCATCGTCTGCGTGGGGATGACACTTTTTTTAGCATGGGTATCGATGAAAATAGCCTGCATGTGCTCTTGAAAGCCAACGAGGAAGGCGTCGAGCCACACATGTGGGTCAACCTGATGGATGAAGCTTTCCGGCAAGCCTGGAAGGCGTTAGATATCTCGTATGATTACTGGATACGCACCACGGAGGAGCGCCACCTGCGCGCCTCGCAGGAGATGTTCCGGCGTGCCCTTGCTAAAGGGGATATCTATAAAGACACTTATTCAGGCTGGTACTGCCCGAATTGTAATAACTTCTACACTACCGAGGAACTGGTTGGTGGGCGCTGCCCCAACCATCCCTCATTATCGCCCGAATGGCTGGATGAGGAGAACTACTTTTTCGCCCTGTCCCGCTACAGCGATCGTCTGCTGGCGCATATCGAGGCCAATCCAGACTTTATCGTGCCCGCCACGCGCAGGGCCGAGATCGTCTCCTTGATTCGCCAGGGACTGCGTGACTTCTCGGTATCGCGCCGGGTGCGTCCTGGCATTGAGGGCTGGGGTATCCCAGTCCCCGATGATCCCCAGCACGTCATTTACGTCTGGTTTGACGCGCTCACCAACTACCTGACGTCCATCGGTTTCCCCGACGACGAGCAGAAATTCTGGCACTACTGGCCCGCCAACGCCCATGTCATCGGCAAAGACATTACTCGCTTCCACTGCCTCTACTGGCCTGCCATGCTCATGTCGGCGGACCTACCATTGCCCAGCCAGATCCCGGTGCATGGTTTTATGTCGCTTGAGAACCAGCGCATCTCAAAAACTCTGGGCAACGTTATTGATCCTGTGGCCCTGGTAGAGAAGGTTAGCGCCGACGCGGTACGCTATTACCTGGTTCGCACCTTCTCGTTCGCTTCCGACGGCGATTTCTCGCGCGCCGGTCTGCTGCGTTTTTATAATGACGAACTGGGAAACGACCTTGGTAACCTGCTCAACCGCGTTGTCTCCATGATCAAGCGCTATCGCCAGGGTAGCGTGCCCACGCCCGGCGTGGCTGGTCCTCTTGAACTGGAGTTGCAGGCGATGGCCAGTGCCACACGTGAAAAGGCGCAGACCGCGCTTGAAAACTGGGAGATCGGCCAGGCGCTGCACACGACCTGGGCCCTCGTGCGCCGTGTCAACCAGTACATTGAACAGAGCGAACCCTGGAAACTGGCGAAGCAAAAGAGCGAAGAGCAGCACCTGGATACCGTCTTATACTCCGCCGCCGAAGCGACGCGCATCCTGGCGATTCTGCTGACTCCCTACATCCCTGGCTCAAGCCAGCGCATCTACGAACAACTCGGACTCCCCGCATTGCAGGCGGGCACCTGGGACCATGATACCGCCTGGGGAAGCGCCACCTTCACCCAGGTCGTCCCCGGTCCCCTCCTCTTCCCCCGCCTCGATCCGGACATCGCCCTATAAAGTCCATAAAAAGTGTCAGACACACTTTTTCCAGGGGCGCTCCTGCGCCCCTGCTTGGGCGGCCGCTTGCGCGGCCGCATTAGTTGTAGGGGTTGGTGCGACAGGTGCCCATGCGCACCTGTCGCACCAACACCTATAAGGGCCATTGAAATCTCGCAAGCTTTTATATGTTGGCACAGCGGGCGCGCTCTGAGCACCCGCTGCGCCAACATATAAAGCAGAGGCTAAGGTGTTTGAGTGCTCCACATTGGCAAGCGCAAGCAGACTTCTATCGGATGGTGCAGCGGGCGCTCTGAGCATGTCCCCTGCGCCAACATATAAAGCAAAGGCTAAGGTGTTTGAATGCTCCACATTGGCAAGCGCAAGCAGACTTCTATCGGATGGTGCAGCGGGCGCTCTGAGCATGTCCGCTGCGCCAACATATAAAGCAGAGGCTAAGGTGTTTGAGTGCTCCACATTGGCAAGCGCAAGCAGACTTCTATCGGATGGTGCAGCGGGCGCGTCTAGCGCCCGCTGCACCATCCCAAAAAACGTGCGGCCGCGTATGCGGCCGCCTGTGCGGGGGCGGGAACGCTCCCACAAAAAGTGTGTCTGACACCTTCCCCTTTAAATGATATAGGAGAATAACAGCAAAAATAGGTTTTTTGCTGTTGGATAAATTATATGCTATAATTTTGTTTCATTATATGTCACCCCGTTTGATAATGTTTAAACTAATACGTTTTATCAAGTGTGGATGAAAATAGAATTAGGATTGTTCTTGTCATTCCTAGAAGGCAAGGGACACTATGGGTACATATCTGGTGACAATTTTCACATTTATCCTTGTTCTTGTGGGCGCTGTTTTTGTACATCTGTGGTTAGGGTTGCGTCGGGAGAGTAGATATGGTCACAGGTATGATCGTCCGCTCAAGCCAGGTTTACCCCAGCTCGATGACATCATTTTTGAATAACATGTTCAACGTAGCATAGAACAAATACATCAGCATATCCCCTCTACTGCATAGCGGGACTTATATAGCGGTAGGGGGGAATATTTATTTTTGGAGCACGCTGGTAGACTGAATATGTAGACACATCCCGATTTCTGGTATCTTCTTTTGTTTATTGTGTGATTATTCAGGTCAGCATGAGCGTTGCTTCAGGTGATGGAAGGGAATGGAGAACGTATGTTAATGGCAAGTATAGCTGCGCGGATGTTTGTGATGTCATCCATGCATCAGAGCCGGCCTATCCAGGTTGGCGTTGTACCGGATCAGCATGTAATATCCCAGGGAATATCTGAAAAGAAGCTTGCGCATAGTCTATCAGCGGTCCTGCCCGCGTATAATGAAGAGGCCGTTATCGAGCAGACGATAACGACGGTGGCGAGCGCCCTGAGAAGATGGGCCGACGACTTTGAAATCATCGTCGTGGACGACGGCAGCAAAGACCATACACGTGACATTATCGAGCGGCTGATCGGAGACGAACCACGCATCCGTTTGATGCATCACTCGCAGAACCGGGGGTACGGAGCGGCCCTTGTAACCGGTTTCCATACCGTCAGCAAAGACCTGGTCTTTTTTATGGATTCGGATGGCCAGTTTGACATCAATGATCTGGAACGCTTCTTCCCCCTCATCGAACGCTTTGATGCCGTCCTTGGGTATCGCGCTCCCCGTCATGATCCCTGGATTCGTAGATTGAACGCCTGGGGTTGGCAGCAGCTGGTACACCTGGTGCTGGGGATCAAGGTACGCGACCTGGATTGTGCTTTCAAACTGTACCGTGCTGAGTTTTTTCAAACTCTCAATCTGGAAACGCGGGGGGCCATGATCAACGCGGAGATCCTCTATAAATTCGTTCGCGCCGGTCACATCTATACCGAGGTCGATGTCAGACACCTCCCTCGTCAGAAAGGAAAGGCCACCGGAGCGCATCCTCGTGTCATCCTCAAAGCCATGCGTGAGCTCATCTCCTACTCCCGCAAATGGAAGCTCTCTGAGCGTGTTCGGTAGTAATTGTAGCGCCTGCGGCGCTCAAATATTTTTATAGGCGGTGTGAAGATGGCGCATCGCGCCATCTTCACACCGCCTATAAAAGAAGGTTCTGGTGCCTGCGGCGCCAGAACCGTAAGAGCGCACCGCCGCTTTTAACTTTTTAGACCCCAGCGGTTCGCGCGGCGCCGGGCCTTCTGAGCCTCCTGAGGATTGCCCAGCGACTCATACACCTCGGCCTTTAACAGCCACGCGCGGGCATAGTTTTTGTCCATCTCGGTCGCCTCATTCAGGGCATCCAGGGCCGCTTTATTATGTCCCTGGCGAATCAATCCTTCCGCTTTGTTGCACCAGGCTACCGCGCTACGCGGATTAATCAACAAGGCTCGTGTATAGGCATCGACGGCCCCGTGGAAATCGTGCAGGCTGGAACGGGCATTGCCCAGACCGTTCCAGGCGTGGAAGCTGCGCGCGTCGATCTTCAAGGCCTGTTCATACGAGGCCCAGGCCTCCTCGGGCATGTTCATATCCAGCTGCGTATCCGCCTTGCCATTCCATGCCGCCACATAGTGTGGATCGATCGCCAGGGCCCGTTCAAAATGGACCAGGGCCTGCTGGTAGCGCTGCAGCCGGTTGAGCACCAGACCCGCGCTCACCCAGACGATAGCATTGTTGGGCTCGATCTCGGTCGCGCGCTGATAGGCTTCGAGCGCCTTGCGATAATTTCCCTGATTGTAGAGGGCCGTTCCCTTGCCATTCCAGGCATAGAAGTTCACATGGTCCATGCGCAGCGCCTCCTCATAGGCCATCAAGGCCTGTGAGTACGCCTGCTGCTTCAGATATTGATCGCCCTCGCGGCACTTCTCACGCACGCTACCCGTACTGACGTTGCCGCGAGACTGATACTGCGGCTGCACGCTCTGGCTATGGCCGGTACCGGCCGCCACCTGCCTCCCTGTCTGGCTGCGTGCCAGCCCGGAATTGGTGCCATTATGCGCCTGCGGCGCGTAGGTCGCATGGCGCGGCAAGACGATGCCATCATTGACCACCGCGCTCGACGCTGATGATGATGACGATGACGATGATGAGTAGCGTCCTTTCGCATTGGGTCGATAGGCATAGTCAAAGGCGCGCACGAACTCCATCATATTCGCATAGCGATCCTCCGGCCGGCTAGCCAGCGCACGCTGCAGCACCGTATCCAGAAGGGGTGGTAGCTCTGGATTGAGCGTCGTCACCAGCGGGATTGAGCCACCGCGCGGATCGAGAGGATGGAAGCCGGTTAGCATCTCATAGAGTACGACCGCGCTACCATACTGATCGCTGCGCGGATCGACGATGCCGCTGCTCTGTTCCGGCGCCATATAGCCTACGGTTCCCCGTACAGTGACCGTCTTGCCAAAGCGTGCGCCCGGCTCCAGTGAGCGCGCGATGCCAAAATCGGTAATCACCAGGCGATAATCCTCCTGGTGGATCAAAATATTCTCCGGTTTAATATCACGATGAATTATTGGACGTTGACGGGTATGAGCATAGTATAGGGCACTGGCAAGTTGATGGAAATTATGAATAACCTCTTGAATGGGCAAGGGGCCATCGACCTGTGCCAGTCGGGTTCGTAAAGAGCCAACCGTATACAAAGGCATCACGAGAAAGACGCTTGAACCATCTTTACCATAATCAAGTATGGGAACGATATTTGGATGGTCCAGCGTCGCAGCGATCCGTGCTTCACGCAGGAAATGATCGCGCTCATTGGGCGTAGTTTTACTGGGTAACAGCACCTTGATAGCAATGTGACGAGATAGATTCTGGTCTATACCACGAAATACCGCCGCGTAGCCACCCTTACTTAATAAGGCCTCTACCACATAACGGCCAGCCAGAGCGGTGTCGAGTAACGGCAGTGCACATGCTCTACAAAATAAATCGCTGTCCCGGTTGTCATATCCGCAGTCAACCTGATCGGCGCAGCGTCGCATTCCCTCCTCCGTGTTGCGAGACACCTTCTGCAGTGTCGAGATCTAATGGCACCTGGTCAGTGGCACCGCTGGTTTATGGTTGAGATGGTTGTGGGACGGGGAACAACCTGTAAGCGACGGCATTGACCACTATCCGCAGGGATAGCATTGCCGTATTGCTGCCTCCCTCATACCCGTCTTGTAATTGTATGAACGCGTACGAGAGAACATTTTTATGCTTGTTTGACTTGTTGATCAAGTGAGCGTGCCCAATCCCGACACGTAATCGCCTCTTGCTTGCGTCCCAGTTTATCGAGAACCACCGCCTTGTTATACCAGGCATCTGGTTCCTCGGGTGCAAAGGACGTTGCTTGATCCAGTGCGGCAAGAGCCTCATCGAGCCGACCAAGTGCAAAGAGTGAAAGCCCCTTATTATTCCATGCGGCAATATAATGCACGTCCAGCGCCAGAGCACGGTCGAAGGCCGCAAGTGCTTCCTGGTGGCGCTGTAACTCATGCAGTAGACTGCCCTTATTATACCAGGCTGAGATCAGCCCGTCATCATACTGCAAAGCCTGGTCGTACGAGTTTAACGCATCTTCAAACATTCGTAGTGCTGCTAATACATTGCCTCGATTATACCACGCGCCCGCCAATGTTGGGTCGAGTGCTAACGCTCTATCATAATCATTCAGCGCTTCCCCAAACCGACGCAGGTCGCGTAGATCGTTAGCCTTATCGAACCAGTTGGTGGCGCTGTTCGGCTCGGTCTGCGTAGCCTGCTCGTGCAGGGCCAGCGCCTGTTCCGGCTGCTTCAGGCGCCGCAGAATATTGCCTTTGGTATCCAGCAGCGAGGCCTGGTCATTATCCAAAGAGAGTGCCCGGTCGATGGCGATCAGTGCCTCATCGTAGCGCTGCAGACTGTAGAGGGTATCGCCCATGGCCTGCCAGACCGTCGCCTGCTGCGAATCCAGCAGCAAAGCTCGGTCAAAGGCGACCAGTGCCTCTTCAGAGTATCCCTTTTCCGCCAGCGCCATTCCGCGTCCACTCCAGGCATAGACATAGTCGGGATCAAAGGTCAGGGCCTGCTCGTAGCAATACATCTCCTCATCATAGCGTTGCAGGTCGTGCAGCACGCTGGCGCGTGAGGTCCAGCATTCGGGATCGTGTGGACTGAGCGCCAGCGCCTGGTCATAGGCCTGCAACGCCTCCTCCGGCCGACCCAGGTGTAGCAAGGTGGCCCCTTTGCCTCCCCAGGCCTCCACCGAAGACCGGTCCTGGTTGATCGTCATGTCGTAGGCCATTAACGCCTGCTCATAATTTCCATGCTCATAGGCCAGATTCCCCTCCGCCAACCAATCATGCACCGCCGGGGCCGGGGTTTTCCTGGGGGGAGACACCGCCTGCGATATCCCCGTGGGGACCGCTATGCGAATCTGCGTTTCTTCCTCATCACCAGTACCACCTGGCGAGGGAGTCTGTGGAAAGAAATCGCTGGAGAGGCGATTGATGATGCGTGACAGGGGCGATGGCTGTGGCTCCGGTGACTGTGATGTTGCCCCCGTCGTTTTTACCATATAGACGATTGGCCCATCCTGTCCATAATCGATCACGCGGATACTACCGGGATCGTTGACATGAGCCGAGAGTGAGACCGCCAGTTCCGCGTCCTGCAAAAAGTTATCCCGTTCCCGGGCATTGGTATCGCGAGGAATCAATGCACGTACCGTTACCGCCTGCCGATTCTGCCGATCAATTCCCTGGAAGGTGGCTGTCCCACGATCTTTGCCAATCAAGGATTGGATTTCGTAATGGCCCTGTAGCACGGTGCCCCTGGTTGGAAGACCACACTGTGAACAGAAGCGTGCCTCATCTCGATTGTCAAATCCACAACCTTTGAAGTCCAAACACTTCCCCATGACCGTCCCTCCCTGTCCTACACATAGATATCGCGCATAAAATTATATCGTTTCTCTACTGTAGCGAAAGTATTGCTGCCTTGTCAATACAATATATTCAAAGAGTGCCCGCTTATCCCGCCTCCCTTTAACAAGAGATAGGAGCACATGAGTATGTCTATTTTCCTTTAGTGTACCATCAGTTTCAACGAATTGCTGTGCTGCTGTATCTCCTGTTAGCCCTTTTTTCTGGTTCTGGTAGCATATTTATGCCAACGAATGTTTTCTATTGACTTGGATGAATGTTTCTTCTATACTCCCACCAGAGATGGCCGTAAACAGAGAAATTTTTATACCTGCTGGTTTTTACACAGTGTTCTAAAACATACCCTCTAATGTATATACGCTCACCATCTCGCTTTTGATCTATCACTTTGCGCCGTGAATGTTGTACTCCGGCTTCTATCGCCGGTAGAGACAATTTTGTATGCCGATGGTACATGTCTATCTGGTATAAGTAAGGACGAAAAGAATGACCGAGAAGATATGGTGGAACGGCGAGGTGGCCGCGCTCTATATTGCACCGGCGGCCGATGAGCCAATGCAAGAGGTTGATAATGCCTTGCTGGTCGCGGATCAAGGTATTGTAGGCGATCGTTATTTTGCGCAAGCCGGCACCCACTCGGGTCCTGATGGACAGAGCTACGAAGTCACCCTGATCGAAAGTGAAGCTGTAGAGAGCGTCCAGACGGAAAACAAGATTATGGTAACCGCCGCCGACATGCGGCGCAACATCGTCACCAAAGGCTTCGCTCTTAGCCACCTGGTAGATAAAGAGTTCCGTATTGGTGATACGGTCCTGCGTGGCATCGCTCTCTGCGAGCCATGCCCCCATCTTATGGAAAAGACCAGCCATAAAGTCGCCGTTGGTTTTATCCATCGCGGAGGACTGGGCGCCAAAATTATTTCTGGTGGCCTCATCAACGTCGGTGACCCTATTCATAGCTAGCCTTGACCCCTTTGGGGAAACGTGCGCGCCTGGGAACGTGGCCGCTGCGCGGCAAGCGCCCGCAAGGGGCGCACCTACGGCTTTTTAAAATTGACGATGTGACGGCAGGCGCGCATTCGTGCACCTGCCGTCACATCGTCAATTACCATTCGCCGCCGCAGGAGGCTCTTATGCATTCAGCTTTTTTGTCAATTCCATAAAAATTTGTTTGAGTCGCTATATTCATAAGCTTTTTCGCAGCTTTTGCTCTTTATGATTGTTTATGCATATGCCCACAAACACGCCTCTATGCTATATAATAAAAACGGAAAGAATGTTAGCTGTTTAAAAATGTAGGTTTGGCGCGCGCACGCTTTGGTGCCACTATCTGTCTCCCTACACCAACAAACTACTCCCAAAAGGACCTGATATGACTATGTACAAAGATGTATTTGGAGCCCGCTCCACTTTAGAGGGCGCTTATGGTACAGTCCACTACTATCGCCTCGCCGCTCTGGCGGAGCGTGGTGTGCAGGGTCTTGATCGACTTCCGTTTACGATCAAAGTTATTCTCGAAAACCTGCTCCGACATGTCGGCAATGACCTGGTGACGGAAGAAGATGTCCGTTCACTGGCTGGCTGGACGCCTGGAAAGGCCGCCTCAAGCGAGGCCGAATATCCCTTCCTGCCGGGCCGCGTCCTGCTGCAGGACTTTACAGGTGTTCCCGCCGTGGCGGACCTGGCCGCGATGCGTTCGGCCGTGGCGCGGCTCAACGGTGATCCCCAGAAGATTAATCCGCTGGTGCCCGCGGACCTGGTGATCGACCATTCCGTTCAGGTAGATTCGTTTGGCTCGACCACCGCCTTTGCCCGTAACGTCGAACGTGAGTACGAGCGCAACAGTGAGCGTTACGCCCTGCTGCGCTGGGGCCAGCATGCCTTCAGCAACTTCCGCGTTGTGCCTCCCGGAACTGGCATCGTGCACCAGGTCAACCTGGAGTACCTGGCTTCGGTCGTGATGACAAAAGATGATGATGGCGAGACCGTGGCCTATCCCGATTCATTGGTGGGTACCGATTCACACACGACCATGATCAATGGTCTGGGTGTACTTGGCTGGGGTGTCGGAGGCATCGAGGCCGAGGCCGTCTTGCTGGGCCAGCCGCTCTATTTGTTGACGCCTGAGGTGATCGGTATGCGCCTGACGGGTGCGCTACCCGAGGGGGCTACAGCGACCGACCTGGTGCTGACCGTGACCCAGATGCTGCGCAAGCGCGGCGTGGTCGCCAAGTTTGTCGAGTTTACCGGTCCCGGCCTCAGTCAGCTCGGACTGGCTGACCGCGCCACCATCTCGAATATGTCGCCGGAGTTTGGCGCCACCGCCACGCTCTTCCCGGTGGATGAGGAGACCCTGCGCTACCTGCGCGATACCGGCCGCGATCCCAAGCTGGTCGAGCTGGTTGAACACTATACCAAAGCTCAGGGGCTTTTCCGCACCGACGAGACGGTGGAGCCACGGTTCGACGATCTGCTTGAGCTCGACCTGGGCACGATCGAGCCCAGCCTCGCCGGCCCACGCCGTCCACAGGACCGTGTGCCGATGAGCGCGCTGTCCCAGACGTTCCGCAGCGCCTATGCCGATCGTTTCAAGACGGCTCCGCAGACCAGTCAGGCCGCGACGGCTACCGCGGTGGCCGAAAGGCCAACCAGCCAGGCCGTTACTGTTGAGCTCGGTCATGTACAGACCCAGCTGACCCATGGCTCGGTCGCCATCGCCGCCATTACCAGCTGTACTAATACCTCGAATCCGTCCGTGATGATCGCCGCCGGACTGGTAGCCAAACACGCGGTCGAGCGCGGCCTCTCCGTCAATCCAGCCATCAAGACCAGCCTGGCGCCTGGATCGCGCGCCGTCATCGATTACCTGCAGAACGCCGACTTGATCCCATATCTGGAGGCCTTGCGCTTCCATCTGGTTGGCTTCGGCTGCACCACCTGCATCGGCAACAGCGGTCCCCTGGCCGAACCGGTGGCCGAGGCGGTACAGGATAACGACCTGGTGGTCGCCGCCGTCCTGAGCGGCAACCGCAACTTCGAGGGACGCATCCATCCACAGGTGCGCGCCAGCTTCCTGGCCTCGCCCCCGCTGGTCGTCGCCTACGCCCTGGCCGGAACCGTCGACATCGACCTGACCACCGATCCCATTGGGACCGATGCCAACGGCGAAAATGTCTACCTGCGCGACATCTGGCCCACCCAGCAGGAGGTGCGCGAGCTGGTGCAGAAGGCCGTCACGCCTGAAGTCTTCTCCAAGAACTACGCCCACGTCTTTGAGGGCGATGAGCACTGGCAGAAGCTCTCCAACGCCACGGGTCCGCTCTTTGAGTGGGACGCGAACTCCACCTATATTCAGGAGCCGCCCTTCTTTAAGGACATGTCGCCCGAGCCCGAGCCGGTGAAAGACATCTCTGGCGCGCGCGTGCTGGTCATGGTCGACGATTCCATCACCACCGACCACATCTCGCCCGCGGGTAGCTTCGCCGAGAAGAGTCCCGCCGGTCAGTACCTGGTGGAGCATGGCGTGGCCCGGCGCGACTTCAACACTTATGGCGCGCGTCGTGGCAACCACGAGGTGATGGTGCGCGGCACCTTTGGCAACATTCGCCTGCGCAACCGCCTGGTTGATGGCAAAGAAGGCTTCTATACCGTTCACCTGCCAGATGGGGAGGAGCAGACCATTTATGACGCTTCCATGCAATACCAGAAGGATGGTGTGCCCCTGCTGGTGATCGCCGGTAAGGAGTATGGATCCGGTAGCTCACGCGACTGGGCGGCCAAGGGACCCCTGCTGCTTGGTATCCGCGCGGCGATCGCCGAGAGCTTCGAGCGCATCCACCGCAGCAACCTGGTAGGCATGGGTATCCTGCCACTGCAGTTCAAGCAGGGTGAGAGCAAGGAATCGCTCAACCTGACCGGTCGCGAGACCTATGAGATCACCGGTATCTCCTCCCTGAAGCCGCGCCAGGAAGTGACCGTCAACGTCACGCGCGAAGATGGTTCCACCTTCTCCTTCCAGACCATTGCCCGTCTGGATAGCGCGATCGACGTGACCTATTATGAAAATGGTGGCATTCTCCCAACCGTGTTACGCCGTCTCTTACAGGCTTAATCCCCTGTAAGCTCACGCTAGTAGTAGAGGAGAAAGCCAGGAATCTGAGGATTACATCCTTAGATTCCTGGCTTATGTACTAATATGTATATCTCAACAACGAGGCTGCGCCGCATGCGGCATGTGCAGCGCCTGCTCAACCAGTTGCAGCCAGACGCCGATCCACAGGTGGCCTGCGCACCCGGTACCCCGCCGCCGCGAGACACGGTCATCATCTTTACGGGCTCTTTTAATCCTCCTACCGTGGCGCACCTTGCCCTACTCAAGCAGGGCTGGCGCTACGCGCGTGCGCAACGTGAGCCCGCCCATCTCTACTCCGCCTTTAGCAAGCGCACCGTGGATAAAGAAGGGGTCGAGCGCCCGCTGCTGCTGGATCGCGTCATCTTGCTGCAAGATCTTTTGCGCGCGCGCCTGCCCCGAACCGGCATTCTGCTCTTCAATCGTGGACTCTATGTTGACCAGGCCAGGGCCGTGCGCCAGACCTTTCCCAGGGTGAAGCGCATCCTCTTCTTAATGGGATTTGACAAGATCGAGCAGATCTTCGATCCTCGCTACTACGAGGACCGTGATGCATCCCTGGAGGAGCTCTTCCACCTGGCTGAACTGCTGGTGGCGCCACGGGGAACCGCTGGTGAGGAAGCTTTGGCCGAGCTGCTGCAGCGGCCCCAGAACCAGCGCTTCGCCCCCTACGTGCATTCCCAGTCATTTGATGCGGCCTATCGCGACATTTCCGCCACGCTGGTACGTGAAAAAGGGAAGGGCTATGAGCATGACGTCACGCGTGAGGTGCGCCGCTTTATGCGCGACACGCGTGCCTATGAGGGACCGCTCAAGCGGGCAGATGACAGCGAGGTCGATATCTACAACGAGCGCGTACAATACTTGAAGCAACGGCTGGGACCGGTATCCTGATCGGCGCACTTGCTGCTGACCCTTTGACCTGCGAGGATCTGCTTGATCACGCGCGGGTCAGGCGAAATACCAGGGTCGTATTGCCGATCTGTAGCCGATCACCATCGTTCAGCGGACAACGCGCGACCGGTTTCCCATTGACAAAGGTGCCAGTCGCCGAGCGATTATCTACAATCTCATACTGACCCGGCGCGACCTCATTGATAGTGGCATGATGGCGGCTGACCGTCAGATCTTCCAGAAAGATAGCGCAGTCGCGGCTACGCCCGATCGTCATGCCGGACAACAGCTCGATACTGCGTACCCCGCTATTGTTATTGGTAAACTGCAGCTGCGCGATCAGCGTCGTCTCGGGTGGGGGCGTTTTTCCCATATGAAGCTCGCGGCCGCGTGAGGATGGTAGTTGAAACGGACGCGTCCCCTCATTGGCGAAGAATGTCATCAACGTGTTCCCAAACTGGAGCTCATCTCCACTATTGAGTAAGCGTTCCGCAACGGGGCTTCCATTGACAAAACAATCCCCGCTTCCATGGTCATCGCGCAGGGCATATCCATGATCGGTAAACAGGATACGTGCTTGCTTGCGATGAACCGTGATATCCTCCAAAAAGATATCACTATCGCGGCTTCTACCAATGGTTGTACACTCTTTCCACAATTCGATACGCTTGCCAGCCAGAGAACCTTTCTGGATGACAAGGTATGCTCCCGTTGTTTGTTCTTGCGACATATGGTCCCACTCTATTTTGCAGCCTGAAGCTGGCTTGCAAGGATTTAGTGATGGTTGTTCATCCATCATTGGACTGAGTATAACGAATGATATCTTCATGTGTCAAGAATCAAGTGTTTTATAGAGAGGTGGTGCAAGGCCACCCATGGATGCGAATGCATCCATGGGTGGCCTTGCACCACCTCTCTATAAATAAAAGTTTTTGGTGGCGTTCTTCTTTTGAACGTTGTATGATGGGTTTATTGGTTTTTTCCTCTAAAAATATTGTGATGACGCGCAACTATCAATGACGACGCGCAAGCATTAATAAGGAGAAATGTGTCTATGTCAGTTCAGCCGGGTCTAGCGGTGAAGATTGAATTTGATGTTCCCGCGCAGATGCGCGATGGGGTTACGCTACGCGCCAACGTGTACCGTCCCGAGGGGGAGGGCCGGTGGCCAGTATTACTGACGCGTTTACCATATGGCAAGGACTTTCCCAACGCCGCCGGTGTGTTGGATCCTGTTCAGGCGGCTCGCCGTGGCTATGTGGTGATTGTGCAGGATACGCGAGGTCGTTTCGCCTCCGAGGGCGAGTGGTCACCGATGCGCCGCGAGGCCCTGGATGGCCTGGACACGATCGCCTGGGCGGCCCAGCTCCCATATAGCAATGGAGACGTGGGCATGTTTGGTGCCTCTTATTTCGGTTTTACCCAGTGGTCGGCCGCCGTGCATCAGCCGGCCGCCCTCAAGACCTTTATCCCCTACATAACCTGGAATGACCCGCTCAATGGCGTGATGTTCCGTGGCGGAGCTCTGGAGCTAGGTACCACCGCCTCGTGGCAGTTGTCTATGGCCGCCAACAGTCTGATGCGCCGCCATGTTATCGAGCGCGATCCCGTGCAACTGGGTACCGATATGTATGTCTGGGCAAAGACCATGGATGAGCTGGGCACGCAGGGCTACTGGTCCTTGCCGCTCAAAGAGTTCGCTCCATTGAAGTACAAGAATATGGCTCCAGATTTTTATGATGTCTTTGAAAAGCCGATGAGCCCTGAACTGACCGAGCCAATGACCATCCTGGGCAAGCACGAGCAGGTTACCGTGCCCACTTTCAACATCGGTGGCTGGTATGATATCTTCCTGCAGGATACGCTGGAGAACTTCCGCATCATGCGCGAGAATGGCAGTACGCCGGAAGCAAAGCAGAGCAAGCTCTTGATCGGACCCTGGATCCACGGCGGCTCCTCAAATCCGGTGGGTGAGAAGAACTTTGGCTTCGCAGCCATGCCCGGCCTGCTGGATCTCAAGAGCGACATTATGAGCATGCATCTGCGCTGGTTCGATCACTTCCTGAAGGGTCAGGATACCGGCATCCTGTCGGAGGCACCGATCAAATTGTTTGTGATGGGCGCCAATATCTGGCGTGATGAGCAGGAGTGGCCGCTGGCTCGCGCCGTCGAGACCCGCTATTATCTACATAGTGGTGGCCAGGCCAATAGCCTGGATGGCGATGGCGCGCTCTCAACAGAGGTCCCCGAGAAAGAACAGCCTGACACTTATGTCTACGATCCCGCTAATCCCGTCATGACCAGAGGTGGCGCCTTGCTGATGACACCGGAGTATCGCGGCGGCGTCTTTGATCAGCGACCGACCGAGCAGCGATCGGATGTGCTAGTGTATACCACCCCTGTCCTGACGCAGGATATTGAGGTGACTGGCCCCATTGTCGTGCACCTGTGGGCCACCTCCAGCGCGGTCGACACCGATTTTGTGGCGCGCCTGGTGGATGTATACCCCGACGGTTATGCTCAGAACCTGACGGACGGCATTATCCGCGCCCGCTATCGCAACTTCCCTGACGATGCCGAACCGGCATTGATCGAGCCAGACCGGGCTTACGAGTATGTCATCGACCTCTGGTCAACCAGCAACGTCTTCAAGCAGGGACACCGCATCCGCCTGGATATCACCAGCAGCAACTTCCCGCGCTGGGACCGCAATCCCAACACCGGCCATGAACTGGGGGTCGACAGCGAACTGGTGATTGCTCATCAAACCATCCTGCACGATGCCGCTCACCCCTCTTTTATCGCGCTCCCCATCATCCCGCCCACCGCTTAACAAATGATGGCTTGACGAAAGAAAGAGAACGACCCTGCCGCAAACGCGGCAGGGTCGTTCTCTTTCTTTCGTCAAGCGTTTCTCTTTCATCGTCCATGGAGGATGAGCAGCATGGCCGCCAGGATAGCGACTATGACCAGGAGCAGAAATACCAGTCCCAGCAAGAAAAAGGCCAGGATCGGGGAGAGGCGCACGAAGCGCAGCGGCATCGTTTTCTGCAGGCCGGTAATGGTCGGGATGGCGGAGAGCAGGGCCGGATGGTCGGTAATGGCCTTGCCCTTAACGGCCAGCGAGATTGGTAATGGCCGGTGCTGGGTTCGTTCGGGCTCCTCTAATGTCGCCACCTGTGCGCCCCCTCCATAGAGCTCTTTGTCCGCCTGGGGCGCTCCTTTTCCCTGGGGCGGCATTGGCAGCGTCGTCGCGTCGCGTGGCTTCTGGGCGGCGAATGACCTGGTCTCCCGACCTCCTTCCCGCTGGATCGTAGCTGGTCGGCCGGCATTCTGATAAGATTGGCGCGCGCGCAGCGCTGTCTGCAGAGCCGCGTCATAGGTCTGCGCAAACTCAAGGATGTTTGGATAGCGTTGCTCTGGTTTCTTCGCCAGGGCGCGCAAGAAGACTTCATCTAGCTCACGGGGCAGGCTGGCATTAAACTTGCTGGGTGGTTCAGGTGGGGTATGATGATGGTGATGCAGCAACTGGGCCGCGGTTCCCTCAAAGACGGCGCGCCCCGTCATCAACTGATACATCATGACCGCCAGCGCGTATTGGTCGGCCGAGGGACCCACGTGGACTGAAGTGGCCAGTGAGGGATCATCAAATTGTTCCGGAGCCATGTACAGTGGCGTGCCCACCGAACGATGCAGTGAGCGGCCCGCCCGGTAGAATGAGGCCAGCCCAAAATCCGCCAGTAAGAGATGTGGCCTGCCATGTGGAAAAATATTGGCCAGGTAAGGGTATTGATCATTTTTGAACGGGCCGCGTTCAACGCGAATTAAAAAATTCGTTGGTTTGATATCACGATGAATAATACCATGATCATGCGCGTATTGTAGCGCTGAAGCCGCCTGTAAAAGATAATAGCCCGCCTCCTCGGCGGAAATAGGCCAGCCAAAGCCAAACTGCTGTGTGCGCTGCTGCAGCCAGTTCCAGAGTGAGCCTTCCGAAATATAGGGCATTACCAGGTAGGTGATCGGACCCAGGCTCGTATCCAGATTCTCCTCGCCGAAGTGATAGAGCGGCAAAATATGTTCATGTTCCAATTCTGCGACAGCCCGCGCCTCACGTTCAAAGCGTTCGGCCGCCTGTTTTCCTTCCGGGGTATTGGGAACGGCACGCAGGTCCCCGCATACCACCTTGATGGCAACCCTGCGCCCGATGCGTGTATGTTGTGCCAGATAGATATCACCCATACCACCATTCTCGACGAGTCGCTGCAGGCGGTACCCTCCGAGATGTTTCCCCACCAACATGTTCATCTCAAAAAATCCTTTGTGATTTTAAATGGTGAGAGTATCCAAACAAAGAAAGATAGCTACTCTCAACCAGTAAATCATACTCTTCCCTATTTTTAGTATACAGGAGGGACATAAATGTTTTGGGGCGGAATAAGACAATAGTGCTACATTGCTTGTATAGAGCGCCTGCGGCGCTCACTTGTTTTTTGAGGGATGTGGCAATGTCATAGAGGGGCGCCTTTGGCGCCCCTCTATGACATTGCCACATCCCTCAAAAAAGGTTTTTTTATGTGAGCTGGCGGAGGGTATCGTGGAGTTCGTAGGTGAGGTCGGTGCGCTCATCGGCGACCTGTTGCAGGATGGGGGCAGCGTCCGTGTCCCGGTATTGGCGTACGAGGGACGCGGCTGTGCGTACCACGGAGGCGCGCGGATCAAGTAGAGCCTGGCGCACGATCACCCTGCTCTTCTCCCTTTCACCCTGTGGATCAAGCAGTTTTAAGGCTTCCAGACCCTGGGTGCGTACATATGGATCAACGTCCCTGGTGGCATCCCAGATGCCTTCAATGACACCGGGATCTCCGATCTGTCCACATGCGTGTACGACCGCGGCGTAGACAATGCTGCCTGGTATGTTAGGATCACCCTGTGGCAGGGTCTCGGCCCTTTTGGGGATCTGCCGCCTGCGCTCAAGATCAACTGTGCGGGTCAGGAGCTGGAACATAGGGGCGGCGGCCCGGCGATCACCGATGCGGCCCAGCGTATCGCAGAGCGCACCAATGGTTAAAGCATGCGCGCGATCCCTCAGCGAGTTCGTTATTTCCAGGCGTTCAATAATCGGGGTCGTGGCGCGTGGCTCTTTGAGCTCTCCCAGGGCTCGCGCGATAGGGATGATTTTTTCTTCCTCTGGATTGGCGATGGCCTGCAATAAGGCATCGCGTCCCGGACCATTCATCCAACGTTCAACCTCGTTCATCAGGGGTAGCACCTGGTAGATGGGCTTCAGGATGCGTGGATCCGTGATCGTGTTTTTATTGATTTCGCTCCAGTAGCGGCCCATCAGGATACCCAGCTGATGTAGCGCCACCGCGTGCTGCCAGTCTGGCGCATAGGTCGCGCTTTGCAACAAAGCCTGCGCGACCACGGGGAAGTGATCGTTAAAAATGGGTGGCTGCGTCTCCTCTGTAGATGGATTTAGCGGCAGATTATTGCTGTCCACCAGCACCTGCTGAACGATCAGCGCGGCATTGGCCCTCAGGCGCGGAGATGCATGCTTATTTTCCAGATAACGTTCAAGTGGAATGGCGCGATAGAGCGGCAAGGCGATATAGTTTTCGAGCCCTACCGCGTGTTCCAGTCCATTATCGATCAAGATATCATAGAAGCGCTCTTGCTGGAAATCCAGGCAGCTCTTAACTACATCCACTTTTGCCCAGCCCCGGGCCTCCTTCAAGGCACCGATCAATGCCTGCATCGAAGCCATCGTCGCGTGCTTGACCAGCGAGTGGCACGCATACAGAGAGACATCTGGATCTGTCGCCAGCGATCCCAGATATTGTGCCAGATCCATCGTGACCAGGCTGCCATCCTCTTTGCGGCTGGCGAAACGCGCCTGTGATCCAGTACCCGCGATGCCCATCGTGCGATAGTTCCCCAGCATCAGGATCGCGTAGCGACGGGCGCGACCCTGTGCCGTCTCTCCTGGATTTGTATCGGGTGGCTGATCCGTAGGGTCCCCTTGCTCGATAATCGTGAGCCAGACCGGGATTAACGCGCCCCCACGATCAATCTCGTACAGAAAAGGGATCAATGTATCGCGCCATTGGGGGATAGGGCCAATATTGAGGAGCGGGACCAGTTGCCGGGCCGTCTCCTCTATCGACTGACCTTCCCAGCGTAAACTGGTCAGGATGCGCGTAACCTCTGTGCGCAGCGTGCTTAGACGTCGCTTGAGCTCGGGCGATTGCTTGTCTATCTCTGGATAGGATTTGCGCGCGGCCAGGTGTTCAATGGTGCCAGCGCGCTCGCGATTGCGGGATGATAGGGGCGTGACCGGTTCAACCTTATTCTGTTCGGATGCCTCACCATCTGTCTCGGCAGGAATTCTGTCGCTGCTCTGCTCGATATACAGAAAACCCTCTGTTTCCGTCTCGTTGTCGCCCGGGGAAATGGACTGCTCCAGCTTGCTGTCTCTCTCAGACATACACTATGGCCCTCTCTTACCTTGGTTGGCATACGCTACACATTAGTATGATAACAGAGCTACCTATTGTAGTATCCATTATTCTAAGATGGGAAATATAAAGAGGGGCTGATGCTCATGCGTGAGCTTGCCTCTTTACAGTGTACGTGGCTTGAGTAAAAAGATTGTCTCGATCGCATCTGGGTATCGTGGTTTAATTGTACCGTTCAACCTCAGGCCGGTCAAGGGTGTATCACTCTGTTTCATGCGCATCCGGGCCGTTCGGTACGCTATAATGCCGTTCGCTTCTTGGCTCCTTCTATATACTAAAGTAGAATTCTATCGGAGGGTGTAGCGGAGAAGGAGATGGATGTGCTTGATCCCCGGATATTCCACACAATGACCGCCTCTATTCGTCAGCTGGTGGGCTGTGAAGACGTGGGCCTGTTCTTATACTGTCCTGACGCTACCCTCTGTCACCCCTTCTTAATGCAGGCCGGCGGGCATCTTGCCTGCCGCACCCATTGCTATGGATCAATTCATGCCCTGCGGCCGCTGATAGAAGAGCGGGTGAGGGCCATATGCGATATCGCTATCCAGACTAAATCGATCTGGAAGCTTGTCATGCCCCTGGAAAGGCGAGAGGATCGAGAACCGTGTTCTATGCTGATCGCCCCTCTCTGGCGCCCGAGCGGAAACGTGGGTCTTGTGGTGTGCACCGCCAGCTATGAAGACGCGTTTGGACCTGGTGAAGGGCAACTCTTATCCCAGTTTCTTCCCCGTGTGGCCGCGAGGATTGAGCACGTTTTGCGGCAGCTAAGCTGTGGACAGCCCAATGCAACGGATGCCTCAGCCGCCGTCTCAACCTCCCCGCTCGAACTGGATCGAGGGGAGGGGAAGATACCTGAACAGGACGCGCTCCTCTCCATGATCGGCCATGATTTCCGCACCCCTTTAAGTGTGATCAAAGGTTATGTAGGTCTGCTGCAGACCTATGGCTTTGCGGGGCAAGATGAAGAGGTCGTGGATGCCATGCCGCTTGAGTCGCAGCGCCGCTACCTGCTATCGGTCATGGAACAGGTGCAGCACCTGGAGGTCCTGGTTGATGATCTATTGGACCTGGCGCGTATCCAGTCGGGACGCATAACCGTGCGTCCAGAGCCACTGGATCTGGTGGCGTTATGCCAGCGCGTGGCCCGGCAGATGCAGGATCGTGTCGCGTTGCAGGAGACATCATCCTATACGATCCAATGCCTGGCCGATGCTGAACTTCCATCTGCCTGGGCCGATGAGCATCGCGTGCGCCAGGTCCTGGAGAATCTCCTGGAGAACGCCATCAAGTACTCACCAGAGGGCGGCCTCATAGAGATCCTCATCTATACCACCCACACGCTTCCCTTGACCAACTATGTGCTCCTGAAAGACCATTCACTGGTAACGGAGGAGCAGTTGCCTCAGCTATGTATTACCGTCAGGGATTATGGGATTGGAATTCCCGCGTGGCAGCAGTCGATGGTTTTTGAGCCCTTTTTGCGTCTACCACAGGTGATGGCGCGCCACGTCAATGGTGTAGGTCTGGGCCTGTATATTGTGCGCAGGCTGGTTGAGGCGATGGATGGAACGATTGCCCTGCAAAGCGGTAACGGTCGAGGAACCGCTATCACCCTGACCCTGCCAGCAGCCTCCACTTCGGCCTCGCTAATGCATGCATTATCAACTGCAGATACAGTCCTCCTGTAGGAAGAGCTGCAATGCTGTTATCCATTGTTTTGCATTTACGCGCGCATGAGCTTGAAAAAGAGCCTTCCTCTTCCTGAACGATTCGTGTAACTATCTTCCTATGGTAGTACTAGTACTTGCTACGCTAAATGCACCACAACCATTAGAAAATGCTGTGCTTTTTCATCTGAAACTCTAGCGCGATCTGGAGTGCTTGAGCTCAATTATTCCTTTAGGCCCGACCATTTGCTTAGAAATAGATGAGCGAACCTTAGAAAACGCTGAAAATTTTATGCATGGGTTGTTGCGGCCCCCGAACACCTGTTATCCTGTATACATTGCCGGGTTGTTCCGCTGCACCCGCAAAAGACGTTGACAAAGCTTATGCATATTCTCGTTCTGACGTATTTGATGGCTTTACATACCCTCTGGTTTTAGGCGATTGTAAAAAACAGACTTTTTGAAACTCAGTGTATAAAGAATAACACTTTATACATTGGCGCTATGAGTTTTTAAATTGAGAAAAAAATTGGTCGTCTCATGTGTATCTAAACTATCAGATGAGTCGTGTTGTTAGTAGTAGGTTTAGAGAGAGTCCTACATCGACCTCAAGATGAGTACCAGGGAGACAACATGTGTAGGGAAGAGAGTTAAGGGGCCCCCCCCTGTACTCTTACGTCCTGAATGAGTTAAGGGTGTTAAAATTCACACTCTTTTAGGAGGAGAAAGATAATGCAAACACAAAAAGGGCGTGGCCGTGGTTTCGCGTCGATGAGTCCCGAAAAGAAACGTGAAATAGCAAGCAAAGGCGGGAAGGCCGCTCATGCTTTAGGCACAGCCCATAAGTGGACAAGCGAAGAGGCTCAGGCAGCCGGACGTAAGGGCGGCTCAATCAGTCGCAGACGTTCAAAGTATAATGTTCAGGCGTAGAAGTTATCTCACATAAGGGGGAGGCTGGACTATCAACCAGCCTCCCCTTTATGTTGTTGTTTGATAGATGTGATAAAAAAAAATGCGCGCCCGGGCGCGCATTTTTTTTATCACATCTATCAAACAAGTACTCTTCTCCCTCTTCGTTTCCTCTTTTTCTCATCCTTAAGGTATATTCTCTAATAGAGGAAGAGAGAATGGTGCTCAGCAGTGCTTCACAGTCATAGGTGAGTTGGTGCGACAGGGGCGCAGCCGCGCCCCTGTCGCACCAACTCACCAAAAAACAGGTGCGGCCGCGTATGCGGATGCCCGAGCGCGGGCGCTCAAGCCCATTCACACGAAAACCTACTCTAAGCAGCCAGGCTGCACAGCCTGACATTTTGATGAGATGGAGAAATTTTCATGAAAAATGTAGATCTAAAAGTTGAGGGCAACAAACTGATTATCGCCGTAGACCTGGGACAAGAATATGGATTATCCTCCAGCGGAAAATCTATTACCATCGCCAGCACGGAGGGCAACATCACCGTTCCCGGTCGCGAAGATATCAAGATAGGATTAAACATTTATAAGCCCCGTCCCAAAAGCGCATCGTTATAGCGTTTAATACCCACGAAAGCATGAGTATGCTAGAGTGAGCCAATATTATTCGCCTTAAACGTACTTTTACTTTACCTTGACTAAGGTCTAAACTTAGCAGTACTTTTTGAGTATTAGCTAGCCATTAATGCTAATAGACTGGTATAATTCGACCTCAATGGGACTGAACTGTGTCTTGTCAGGTCGAGAGGAGGGATTCTTATCTCGTACGAACCACGTAACACGGGTGACGCTTCACCATCGGTAGTTGCCGATGTCGAACCGCAGAGCGATGCATCCCAACAACTGTCTAAAAAAAGAGAAGCGCCTCGCAAGCGTCGTATGGCCTGGGGAGGACGTTTCCTCAGTTTTAAGGTTAGCAATTTTCGCTTGAGTGGAGGTTTATCTCTGCGTCGTTTCAGCGTGCTTGAGGGTGCGTTTCTTCTGATGCTTGCCCTCATGACATCTCGTGTGTTAGGCGTAGTACGTCAGGTTATCTTTAATGCCCTCTTCGGCGCCGGCCCTGATGCCAATGCATATTACGCGGCGGCACGCTTACCCGACACCCTTTACAATTTGATTGCCGGTGGCGCTCTTATCAATGCTTTTATACCGGTGTTTCTGGCATATGAAAAAGAAAAAGGTGATCGGGAGGCCTGGCGCTTAACCAGCCTCGTCTTTAACATGCTGCTGGTAGCGATGACCGCGGTGCTGCTGATTGGCGAATATATCGCGCCCGCCTTTGTCAACCATGTACTGATTCCTGGGTATTCATCGGCGGAAAAAGATTTAACCACGACCTTAACGCGCATCATGCTGTTGCAGCCCCTGATTCTAGGAATGGGCACGGTTATTACGGCTATTTTGAATAGCCGCCGCCAGTTTTTGCTTCCGGCTCTCTCGCTGGCCGTCTATAATGTAGGTCTGATTGGAGGCTTGCTGGTTGCCAGATTTGTGCCTGGTGTTGGCATTTACGGCCCCACCTATGGGACGCTGGTAGCTGTCTTGCTGCAGTTGGTGGTACAATTGCCGGGCTTAGCGAAGCAGCATGTACGCTATTCATTCATCTGGGATTTCCGCCATCCCGGTTTACGGCAGGTCCTGATCCTGCTGTTGCCCAATGCGCTGGCTGTTGGCGTTGCGTATATCGGCAACATCATTGATACCCACTTCACATCCTATCTGCCCGATGTCGCCAGCCTGGCTGCGCTGCACAACGCGGAAATGTTGCAGGCACTGCCCGTCGCTTTGATCGGTCAGGCCATCGGACAATCCTTGATGCCGCACCTAGCGATTGAATCTACCGCCGGTCGTTATGTGCGCATGAGCCAGATGGCCTGGAAGGTAATCGGGGCCTCAATCGTCCTGACGGTGCCCGCCGCTATTGTGCTGGCTGTCCTCGGCAAGCCTATGATCCACCTGCTTTTCCAGCACGGTGCCTTTGATCCCCATGCCTCAGAACTCACCAACCTGGCGCTACTGGGGTATGCCTGTGCGCTACCCGGCCTGGCTGCGGGCAATCTTCTCTCGGGCGGTTTCTTTGCCCTCAAAGATGCCTGGACCCCGTTCGTGACCAATACATACGCGCTCTTGATGCGCTGGTTTATGCTCTATTTCTTGTTCCAGTTTCTTCACGGCACCATGGCTATTCTCGTTGTGCCGCTGGCGCTGGCCATCGCGGCCGGATCTGAAGCCGCCATCATGGCCGCGCTGCTGCTCTTGCGTTTGCGCCGCAAACGCAAGCACGATAAGGGAATGCAACGCCTTGAGCAACGGCGCCGTTACCTGAAAGCGCGTCAGCAAACTTCTGCCTAGAGAGCGTTCGCGCCGGTTTTTTTTCTATATGTTTTCTATAGTGGCGCAACAGGGGCGCATTCGCGCCCCTGTTGCGCCACTATAGAAACAAATTCTTCTACTCTATCGATTTGGGACTTTTTGTCCTCTTATTCAGTGACAAATATCTCTACTGATGCTTAAAAAACTAGGTTATGCTCTATATGTGAGTCGAGAGAGGACAGAGTCGGTTGGAAGATGGGGCGGAGGAATGGTTTGGAAAGTAGTAATTGGGTGTTGAGGATGTGGGTACCTCTGTTCCTCCTCTCGCCTTGCACCGCTCCCTTGATTGGCAGGGAGAGGTATCGATGGGCGAGGCTTGAGAGGTAATGAGAAGACGCAGGTGGAGGTCGCCAGCTATGAATATACAAAGAAAGCATTCGCGCACGCTGGAGCATGGAGCTCTAACGGATACGTGTTATACAACAACTATATATCCACGCACAGAAGTTGAGGCGCCGGGACCGAAAGCGGACAGCGCTTATTTGAAGGCGCTGTTACTGGCACGGACAGATGGTGAGGCACGCACCACCCGGGTAGAACAATTAAAGGCTCAGGTTGAGGCAGGGGTATATTCCTGCGATAGCAACCAGCTGGCTCGAATCCTGCAGGTGTCTCCCTCTGCCAGCGCGTTGATGGGCCTGAGGCAGAGGAACAGGCATTGAGTGACCGTGTTCATTGTAGCACAGCTAAGGCAGGGTAGAACCCGGCTCTGCTTTAGCTGTGCTACAATGATAGATTCGCATATTTTATCTCCCTCCACATGAGCAGAAGGTGGCCCCGTGCCCTGGCAGTCCTATTGCGTTATATAAATACACAGTTTTAACAGAGATCGTGTATAATTTTTGATTGAATGCCTGATTGGTTGTTATCAAAGGCCAGCAATATTCGTAATCACAAATGGTAAATTTTTTTGTGTGCCAACTTCCGGTTAATCAACCACACCATCTACATCGAAGCGCCTGCGGGCAGGGGCGCTTTATAGTATTGTGCAAGTGAGGATACGCGCTGAATTGTATCAAGGACTAACGCCTAAGGAGGGCAGACGCATGAATCCCGAATCCCAGCGATCTCAGGCTGTTGAAAATGCGTCACTACAGGATCTTACCCCGGTTGAGGGGGATATCGTTATCCGCACGGATAAGCTCAACAAGTATTTCGGCGACAAGCATGTGCTCAAGGATATCGATTTCGAGGTCAAAAGGCGAGAAGTCGTAGCTTTAATTGGTCCTAGCGGATCTGGCAAGAGCACCCTCATTCGGTGTCTGAATGCCCTGGAAAAGGCGACAAGCGGCGAAATCTATATTCAGGGGGAGCGCTTAAACCCCAATCTTCCGGTGAAGCAACTGAGCCCGATTCGTCGTGAGCTGGGCATGGTCTTCCAGAATTTTAACCTCTTTCCTCATATGACGGTATTGCAAAACGTAATTGAGGCACCCCTGCTGGTACGTAAGCTCTCCAAAGACCAGGCCGTCGCCCTGGGTGAAAGCTTACTGGCCAAAGTGGGGCTATTAGAGAAGCGGGATGTCTATCCCGGCCGCCTCTCTGGTGGTCAAAAGCAACGTGTCGCGATCGCGCGTGCCCTGGCGATGCAGCCTCGCGCCCTCCTCTTCGATGAGCCGACCTCCGCGCTGGACCCGGAACTGGTTGGTGAGGTGTTAAAAGTCATGAAAGACCTCGCCTATGAAGGGAGCACCATGGTTGTGGTGACCCATGAAATGCAATTTGCTCGCGACGTCTCCGACCGCGTCGTCTTTATGTCAGACGGATCGATCGTTGAACAGGGCGATCCAGACGAATTGTTCCGGCGACCCAAAGAGAAACGCACCCAGCTTTTTCTTGAGCGTGTCCTTTCGGTATTGCCATAAACGGCCGCGCTCTTTTCTTTTTTTTCATTTTTTTACCTGGACTAATGGTGTCTTTAGAAAGGCATAATAATGGCTCATGATGTAAATCGACGTGTCTTTTTGCAGCGCGCTGCTCAGCTTGGCGGTCTGGCCGCAGCCGGGGGCGCGCTCGAATCTCTGCTGGCGGCCTGTGGTGGCAATGTTCCAACCACACCTGCTGGCAATGGCAATAAAACCTCAAAGATAGGGAGCAAGGGCTTAAAAATCGCCAATACGTTGCAGTGGGGCGCGACCTCTGATAATGGTGCTCCCTACGTCTACCGCGATCCTAAGACCAGCAAATTGATCGGATTTGAGCTGGAGATCGCGACCGCTATCGCCAATCTCATGGGCGTGACGCAGAAGCAGGTCGAGACCGACTACGCGCAGCTGGATCAGTCGCTGCAGGCCAACGCCTTCGACGTCATCCTCAATGGTTGGGAGATTACAGAGGACCGTAAGAAGACTGAGATCTTTTCGCAGCCCTACTATCGCAATGGACAGCAGATCGTTGTGCACTCCAACGACAGCCGCTTTGCCAGCAAGACGACCAATGATAACCTCTCCCTGACTGACCTGGAGGGTCTGACGGTAGGGACCGGCGCCGGCTTCAAAGCGGAGGAACTGCTGGCCTCCAACAAGAAGATCAAGCTCAAATCCTATGATCCAGACCTGCCCTTCAACGACCTGGCTCTGGGACGCATCGACGCCGTCCTGATCGACTTCTCGACCGTTACCTACTATGTGCTGGGCTATGGTTCTGGCGGCGCGGTCAACAAGTCTCTCAAGCTGATTGGCAAGGCCTTTGATGCCAGCGACTATGTTATCGCCTTCAACAAGAATAACCCCAATGCTGTGACGCTGCAGAAAGAGATAGATCAGGCCCTGACCGAGCTGAAGAACAACGGCACGCTGAAGGGAATCTATCAGCGCTGGGGACTCTGGACCGACCAGCAGCCGGCCATTGGTGTCAAATAAGTTTCTGTCTGTTTGTGGTATGGAGTAACAAATGGATGTAATCTGGCCTGCTCTGCCCAGTTTTTTAGTCGGAGCGCGCAATACTATTCTCTATTGTATCGTATCCTTTCCCCTGGCCCTGGTGTTGGGATTGCTCCTGGCATTGATGGATGGTTCTCAGTATATCTGGCTACGTAATCCAGCCCGTATCTTTATTGAAGTGGTGCGTGGCACGCCGATCGTGGCCCAGATATTCATCGTCTACTATGGACTGGGCGGACTGCTGGCCGGCATACATCCATCCTGGGCGCTCTGGATTAATAGTTGGACGGCGGGTATTGGGACGCTGGCCCTGAACTACGCGGCGTACGAAGCTGAGATCTACCGGGCAGGCTTCCTCTCGGTCGATAAGGGTCAGGCCGAGGCTGCGCTGAGCCTGGGCCTGTCGCCCGGCCAGAACTTCTTTCGCATCCAGCTGCCACAGGCGATCCCATTGATGATCCCGCCCTTTGTCAATGATTTTATCTATCTGCTCAAAGATTCTGCCATCATTAGCATTATTGCTGGCACCGAGCTAACGTCTGTGCTGAACTTCTTTGTGCGCAGGAATGCGAGCAATCCGATGCCATTCTTCCTGCTGGCGATTGTCCTGTATCTGTTGATGAGCCTGCCGGTCTCCTATGTGGCCAGATTTCTGGAGCGCCGCCTGCGCGCCGCGCTGTGATGAAACGAATGAAGGACAGGAAACCATGATCTCAGAATCTTTGCGACCCACCAATCGGCCGCCAGATATGAAGCGCGACCTCTGGCCGCGCCACCGCATGGTAGGAGCGGACTATCTCTACTATATACTGCTCGCGATCGCCGTGGGCTCCTTTCTTTACTATCTCTATACCTATAGGGAACAGGCGCTGGTCTACCTGCCCACGCTGCTGGGAGGGACACTGGTCACGCTGGTGGTATCGGTGTTGAGCGCCATCCTGGCCATCATCTTTGGTCTGGTGGGCGCGATGGGCAGCCTCTCACGCTTCCGTGTACTGCGCTGGATCGCCCTGATATATGTTGAGGTGACGCGTGGCACACCGCTGCTGGTGCAGCTCTTCTTATGGTACTTTGGGGTGCGGCTCGTTCTGTCTAACCTCGGTTTCGATCCATACACCCTGGCCTTTAATGGTATGACGGTACTGCAGAACAATAGCCTGGTGCCGACCGACTTCAATAGCTACTTTTATGGCGTGTTGGGCTTGAGCTTTAACTATGGGGCCTATCTGACCGAGGTGTTTCGCACTGGCATTCTCTCCGTTGAAAAAGGCCAGACCGAGGCCGCACTGAGCCTGGGACTCGACTCGGGGCAGATGATGCGGCACATTATCCTGCCACAGGCCATCCGGGTGATCATTCCGCCACTGACCAACAATTTCATCACCCTGATTCAGGATAGCGCCTTTCTGCTGGTGATGGCCATTGTCGAGCTAGAATACGTGACCACGGGACTGGCCCTGCCGCAGGTCGATCCTAACAGCAAGATGTTCGTGTTTATTCTTGGCGCCCTCTTCTACCTGGCGATGTGCTATCCCCTCTCCCTCATCGCACGCATCATGGAACGGCGCCTGGCGGCGGCACGTTAGAGAGTATCTGACTTCTATCATGTTGGTATAGTTATTATTTAGATATATGGGTGCATTGGGTGCGCATTCGCGCACCCAATGCACCCATATATCTAAATAATAACTATACCAACATACAAACAAGAAAGCTCGCAACAACGATTAATCGTTGTTGCGAGCTTTCTTGTTTCAGGATAATTATTTGACGATGATCACAATCGGCAGGGGGGTTACCGAATCGAGGCTGACCTGTTGATCGCCCGAGTTCACGTAGAGCCCGGTTGAACTGCCACCATCCAGATTGAGTGCTGTCTTCAGCGATAAATCTGATTGGACAAGCAGATCCGCCAGTTCGTCGATCGTGAAGGCCTGCGCCGGACTGACGATAAACAGGAGTCGACCCTGATTATCCATCGCCACCACGCTACGAGGGCTGGAAGCGGCCGTCTCCTCAAACTGGGTACGTTTTCCATTCTCGATCAACATCGGCCGGCTCTGCGTTGCCTGCAGCAGTTGCTGATTGGAGGGATCATAGGGCTGGGCGTTCAACGACTGGATGTCCACATTGTTCTGCGCATCCACCGCGAGCATACCACAACAGCCCTGATACGAACTGCCGCTGGCCTGCCCGTTTGAGATTACCAGGGCCGTCGCCTGGTTACGCTGATCAAAATACCCGCCATTCATGACCGCGATCGCCTTCGTCTGCTGCATCCAATCTTTCAACTGCAAAGGCTTATCTGGTTGATAGCCGATACTGACATGAACCTTATGGGTATCAAAGCGCGTGATCGTTACGGTATCCTCGTTTCCGCTCGCGCCTTTCCAATGTTCCCGACGCAACTCAACCCCTGGCTGAGTTTGCGTCCAGGTATTCAACGTATCGCTACCACCGGCTTTAGATGGAGCGGTAACTGGAGTACCATTCATGGTGATGCTGGGCACCACATCGCAGGCCAGCAATGAACAGACCAGCAGCGCAATCAGCAACGTAAGCTTGAGGGCATGTTTTGCTGGCATGACGATTTATTTCCTTGCTATGCTAGATGCTAGCGTTTCCAGGGTGTTGCCTCAATCGCGGACATTGTTCCCTTGAACTCCATCGCCAGCTTTTGCGCGGCATCATGGGCAGCGTTCTCGGTACTATCGTCCAATGGCAACAACTTTACTTTGCCATAGCGGTGTTCAAGCGCACGCTGGATCAACAAATCGGTAAACCACGGGTTCTTCGGCAGGACCGGGCCGTGGGTATAGGTGCCGAAGGCGTTTTTATACATCGCGCCCTCAACACCGTCTTTACCATTGTTGCCCCAGCCGGCCAGGACCTTGCCCAGCGGCTGTGATTTGGGACCCAGATAAGTGCGTCCGCTATGGTTCTCATAGCCAACCAGAACCTTGGTTCCGGTCTCCTCAAATGTGCATTCGAGGGCCATGTGGGTCATAAAACGTGTCGACCCACCTTCAGTATACATGTCGAATAGACCGACACCCTTTAATTCAGGACCATCGAATGGTTTATAGTAGTGGCCAAGCAACTGGTAGCCGGCGCACACGCTCAAGAAGACCGAACCCGACTCGGCCGCCTCAAGCAGAGAAGAGGCCTTGTGCTGGATATCCTTTGAGGCGATCTCCATCTCACGGTCAGCCGCGCCGTGGATCAAGATCAGATCGTACTTTGTAAAGTCTGGCGTCTGCTTCACAAAAATCTGCTCAACCTCGGTTGAGATGCCGCGCCATTTGCAGCGGCGCTCAATGGAAAAGAGATTGCCCCGGTCGGCCGCGACGCTCATCAAGGTCGGATACAGATGTCCGATCCTGACTACCATCCCTGCAGTATCTGTTCGTTTCTCGCTCATGTCTTTGTCCTTATTCTTCCCAGAAGTGCTTGACCCAGCCGCGCTTCTGCATAACTCGACGTAACTCCTGGGTTGGAGTGTAACCACTCATAATGTAGAGCGTGCCGCCCGGCTCAACCTGTTTGATGGCCGCCTCCAGCGCCGCCTCGCGATCCTCGATCAGCGTGATCTTATTGGTGGGCACCTCGGCATATTTCAGGCGCATGGCCAGTTCTTCCGATTTATTGCCGCTGCAGACCGCGTCCAGAATATCGGGCGCGATATCCTCCAGGTCCACATCCCATAGCCAGCCAAAGTCCTGTCCGTCGACGACCGTGTGGCTCATGGCCATTAACAGGTGCTTCTTGCTCGGATGCTGGGCGATCAGGCGCAACATCAGATTGAAGGAGGTGGGGTTTTTGACGAAGGAGAGATAGATCGTCTTATCGCCAGCCTGGATCTTCTCCATACGGCCAAAGGCGGTGCGGATATTCGTCATCGCCGTCTGTACGGTATCCAATGAGAAGCCAGCGGCCATCGCGGCTCCGATGGCGGCGGCGGCGTTATAGATGTTATGGACGCCGGGCAGCGGGATCTCCAGTTTCATTTCCCCTTTGGGGGTGCGCAGCTTGATATGGCTGGGTCCCTCTCCATTCTCTGCCAGCGAGGCCGAGGTGACGGCTATATCGAGGGGCGGCAATGTATAGCCGCACTCAGGACAGCGATACAGACCCAGGTGCGACAGGTAGGCCACCTCGTAGTTGAAATCGCTATCGCAGTGGATACAGCGGATAATATCAGCCGACTGCTCAGGGACCGGCGTGCCGATATCCTTCGTCTCCAGACCAAAGAAGATGCGCTTCGCTTTGGCGTTGATGCCAAAGTTCGCCACCTGTGGATCGTTGCCGTTGAGCAGGATGGTCGCCGTCTCCGGTAGGTCCTCCAGCATCTTATTGAGAGCGCGCGCCACCGAATACAGCTCACCATAGCGGTCGAGTTGATCGCGGAAGATGTTGGTAATCACGACCACGTCGGGCTGAATCTCGGGCACCGCCAGCGGTATGGTTCCTTCATCGATCTCGAAGAGCAGGACATCACTCTCCAGCCGCCCGAAGAGATCAGAGAAGTTGACCGCCACGGATGTCACACCTTGCAGCAGATTTGAGCCTGTGCGGTTCTGCGAGACACGATGGCCCGCCGCGTCGGCGATGGCCGCCGTCATGCGTGCAGTCGTCGTTTTTCCGTTGCTACCGGTAATCACAATTTTCTTGGCTTTACTGCCACCGACCACTGATTTCAGCACATTTGGATCGATGCGGCGCGCGATCATGCCTGGTAGGCTGGTGCCGCCTCCGATATGAAATAAACGTCCGGAGGCCCCTGCCAACTTGCCCGCGGATATCGCGAAGGCCAGGCGTGCTCTACTTAATCCAGACGGTGTAGTGCTGTCATTGTTTGAATTCTCTGTTTGCATAGAAACCCATACCCTGACTAAAATTGCTTCAAGGCGTACCGATGGGAGGAGTCCCGCTGGATCACGCCGCGTCAAAAGGAACATGAGCGCAATGCCTCTGGCTATGTAAACATTTATGGCTAGAGACATGTGTGTAGAAGTACAAATTGGGCTAAATTACTGTCTACAGGTTCGCCGTTTGAAGTATAACAAACATGAGTATAGCGAGCAAGTGAATTAGGCACATGGTCACGGCATACCCTCAAGACCATGTTGCCGTGTCACTATTTTCACCAAAATAACGCGCCAGATGCTACTATGGTTTCTTTCTCAATTTTGTTGCTGCCATCATCGGCGCTAAACCGTTTTACACTGGTTTGACTGTAGATCACACTGGATCGTTCCATGCTCAAAACGTTGACTGACTACAGTTTTAGCGGCTGTATTAACCGGACCAGTTGGATACCCAAATTTGCCCAGTCCCTTATTTTTGTCGAAGTAGTGCATGATCGGACCCGAGATGGCGTACTCGGTAAAGACGTAGAAGCGTCCATCGTTGCCCATTGGGATGGTGCGCTGGCGCGTATCGCTATGGAAGTAGGTCCATTCGGCCGCGAAGGGGATGGGATGGACGCTGGCGTTGATCTCGCGCGGCGAAAGCCAGGTAAACGTACTGAAGCCATAGTTCATCAGATCGCGCATATCGGTCCACCAATCGGCTGTATGCATCACAACGCCGATCAGGTGGTGGTTATTGCGGGTACATGAGATCACTTGCAGAAAGTTGGCGCCCGCGTCCCAGCCAGTCTTGCCGCCATCGACGCCTGGATACCAGTACAGGAACTGGTCGCCATTCTCTAAAAAGTGCTCGGCATGCTGCTTATTGCCCACGATGTGGTACTCTTTGGTCGAGCTGATCTGACGGATCAGCGCGTTGCTGAAGACATGCTGACCCAGCACAGCCAGGTCATGGGCGCTTGAGTAGTGATTGTCCTCTTGTAGACCGTGTGGATTGCGGTAGTGCGTGTCGTGCAGACCAAATTGCTGGGCCCGTTGATTCATCTCATCCACGAACTTGGGGACGCTCCCCGCGTCGGCATCGGCGATGACCAGCGCGGCATCGTTGCCCGATACCAGGAGCAGACCATACAGCAGTTCACGTATGCTATAGGTCTCGCCCGGCTTTATCCCCATCAGCGAGCTATCGGCGGACAGCGTCTGCAGATCCCTATTAATCGTGGGGGTAATCGTCACCTGTTGATCCAGGTTGCCATGCTCAATCGCCAGCTGGGCTGTCATCAATTTGGTGGTGCTCATCATCGGAATATGCATAAATGGATTGTGGGCGTACAGCGTGACCCCCGTATCGGCATCCAGCAGATAGGCCGACGTCGCCAGGGTCGGCGGAGCGGGATGGTTGTTATTGGGCGGCACGATCACCAGTTCGTGTGGATTGGCCGGATTGGCGGGCTTGATAACTGCCGTCCCTGTCGGGGACGGATTGCCAGTTGAGCCGGGATACCGCGCCGTAGTGCTTCCGGATGATTGCTGCAGCGTATTGGTTAGCAGAGATATGACCACCAGCAGGATCAGCGTGCCGCTGAGTATCATGACCAGCGGCCGGTTATGCCTGATCGTGTGGAACATATCAAAGATGAGGCGCTGCGCCCTCCGCTCACGGCGTTCGATGCGGGTATAGGATTGTTTTACCGTCGGTATATTGTATGCGACAGGCGGCTGCTTGCTTCTGGTGGGCGCCTTGGCCAACCTGCTCTTTGTCGTCGTTGGATCGGGCGCGTCAGGAGGCTCTTCTATATAGACGCGCGGTTTGGGGCGGCGTGTACGCGTCAGTTCCGTGGGTGGCTCATCACCATACGTCCTGGGGCGTCGCGTTTGTGTCGCTTCGGGGGGGGCGCCGCGCCTGCCCTCTGGCGTATCATGTACATAGGTACGAGGACGCCTGACCCTGGTTTGATCTTTACGCGCCTGCTCTTCGCGCAGATTCATGCGCCGCCTCTGAAACTGTTCCGTATTCACGCGTCCGCCGGGCTGTGGCTTCGCCAGTCGTGCTCGTTGTGCCGACCGCGATGGTGAACGCGTCGGCTCCAGATCAGACTCGAGATCTAACATGCGCGACGCCCGGCGTATCCTGGGAATCTCAGGATGTTCATCGGGCTCGTACTCTTCATTTTCGGCTTCATAGCCAGCATCCAGTATTGGTTGGCGGCGTCCGCGACTAGAACGCTGCACGTCGCGCACCGTTGCCTCTTCATCCAGATGGTCATTGTTTTGTGACGGTGTTCTGCCCATCCGCCAATCCTCTCCATGCCGTAGACAGGGCTATTTAAAAATAGCGTTCAGCGGGGTCAAGGGGCGGTAGCCCCTTGCGGGGTGCGGGCCGTCCCGGTTCACACCCCCCTTACCGCCGCCGAAGGCGAGTAAAATAATATATGAATGTATTGCTTTATGGGCTTTATTACTTCTTAATTACTTCCATCTATCTTACTCAGCTAATTTCATTATTGTCAACTTTATGAGGAGAGCTTCTCAATCAATGTAATGAACCCGGCCTCCCCCGGCTTTTTGTGGGTCGGTCGGACCATTTTCAGTTGGAGAGGGCGGCCCGTTTCTACACAGGCACAGTTAACCCTATCCTGACTGCCCCTGGGCATAAATTGATGATCTATTGAGGCAAATTTTACATAATTTTGAAGCTTCCCTCAAAATTATTTGTTATAGTTCTTTCTAAAGAGGCGAAGCCCTGTCTGCATTACAATACCTATTATATTGCATGCAACGTAACTGTATCTTCAATCCTTTCAATAGAAAAAGTAGGATGTTTCGTAATGTCTGTGCAATTTGATACTTCTAGCTGTATTTCAGATTGTTCTGATCATGCCTTGATCGTCGCCACCCTCCGGGGAGACGATGGGGCGTTCACGACGCTGGTCCAGCGTTATCAGTTGCCTCTGTACAATTTTATTCGGCGTAGCCTCAAAGAGGCCGAGTGGAGTAATGACGTCTTGCAATTTGTGTTTTTGCAACTCTATGTTTCGCTGCCGCGTCTGCGCGACAACCTTTATTCTGAGCGCACCAGGGAGCCGTTAAAGGCCTGGTTGTTTCAGGTGGCCTGGAATCGCTGTATCGATGAGCGTCGCAAGCAGCGCTCGCTCCTCTTCTGCGAGCTAGAAGAGAGTGGGGGGCACGACGATTTTTCCTGGCTGGACACCATCCCAGATGAAGATCCCTTGCCCGAGGTGGTGGTGGAGCAGCAAGAGATGCGCCGCCTGCTGCGCAAGGCTATTTGCCATCTCCCGCCCCATTTTCGCTCCATTGTCATGTTGCGCTATACCCAGGAGCTCAGCTTTGGGGAGATCGCGCGCCTCCTTAACATGCCTGAAAATACTGCCAAGACCTATTTCCAGCGTGCCCGTCCGCTTCTACGCTCCGCCCTGCAACAAATCCTCTAATTGTGCCACCCGCTCATCCCAGACCGGTGCGCCCACTTGACGTGCTGCTGAAGAGCATGCTACCCTGCCAACGTTAAACAAGCATTCTTTATACTAACAAATAAGGCCCGGTGGTGCTCATGGGCGAACGCCTGTGTGTGGGCGCTCAAAAGCTATTTCAGTGATGGTGCAACAGGGGCATGAATGAGCCCCTGCGGCGGCACAAGGGTTATATATTGGTACATCGGGCGCGCATCTGCGCGCCCGATGTACCAATATATAAAAAATGCGGCCGCGCATGCGGACGCCCGAGCGGGGGCGCTCACGTGCCCCAATAAACGAGAGTAAGACACATTTTGAGAAAGAAGGGGACAATAAGATGAAGCTCGCTGAGGTTAAGAGTCTCATTGAGGATGGAAAAGTTGAATACATCAAACTTGGTGTGTCCGATATCGATGGCGTCTTCCGTGGTAAGCGCGTCACGGCACCATTCTTCCTGGATGGGCTCGAAGATGGATTCGCCCAATCTGATGTGTTATTTGGCTGGGATATCGCGGAGAATGTGCTCCCCAATCTGAAGGTGAGCAACATTAACCGTGGCTTTGGGGACTTCGTGATGATCCCCGACCTCGATACGTTCGCGCTGGTTCCCTGGGAGGACAAAGTGGCGTCCTGCGTCTGCGATCTGCGAGCCGAGCATGGTGATCCCATCAACGTCTCACCGCGCTATGTATTGAAGTCCCTGCTTGGGCGCGCTCGCGACCTGGGATTCTCCGCCATGGCGGCCTCTGAATTAGAGATGCGTTTCTTCCGTGAAGACCAGGTGTCGCTGCGCAGCAAAGATTTTGGTCCGGATCTGACGCCAATCAATCCTGGCACTAACTGCTACGTGATCAGCCATGCCACGGCCGACGATTATCTGATCGGGCAGATTGTGCGTCAGATGCGTACCTACGGTATTGAGATCGAGGGCTACAACCGCGAGCACGGACCCGGTATGTATGAGATCAACATGCACTACAGCGCCGCCCTGACAGCGGCCGACCACACCATGCTCTTTAAGAACGGCATCAAAGAGATCTGCCACCAGAAGGGCTTCACCCCGACCTTTATGGCCAAGTGGAACGCTGATGAGGATGGTAGCAGCGGCCACTCCCATATCAGTTTGTGGGACGTGGCTGGTGAGCGCAACGTCTTCTGGGACGATGACGCCGAGGACCACATGTCCGCTACCATGCGCTATTTCCTGGCCGGTGTGCTACAGAAGATGCCCGACTTTATGGCGCTTTATGCCCCCACTATCAATTCATATAAACGCTACATCGAGGGGACCTGGACTCCGCTCAATACCGCCTGGGGCATGGATAACCGCACCTGCGCCGTGCGCGTTATTAACAGCGGTCGCAAATCTATCCGCCTGGAGAATCGAGTGCCAGGGGCCGACGCCAACTTCTACCTGGTCTTTTCCGCCATGCTGGCCAGCGGTCTCTATGGCATCGAACGCCAGCTGGAACTGCCCGCGCGCCTGGAGGGTAATGCGTATAGTCAGGAGAAAATTGAGCAGGCCCTCGCTAGCGGTCAGATGCATCCTTTAGCCCGCAATCTGACCGCCGCCACAGACCTGTTCGAGCGCAGCGAGGTGGCCCGCGAATACCTGGGAGCTGACTTCGTCGAGCATTTCACCACCACGCGCCGCTGGGAAGTGCAGGAATATGAGAAGGCCGTCACCAACTGGGAGCGCCGCCGCTACCTGGAACTAATTTAGTGCGCGTCTGGCTCTTCGATCCAGCCATGGTCCTCGCGGACATTTAAGTTATGTTGCGCGGCCTCTTCGGCGGTCAGGTACGGCAGTAAATGGCCGACGAGAGGCTCACGTTCCTTGTAGCGTTGTAGATTTTCCTCGGCCCTCTGTCGCATCAACTGAACGGCCTGGAAGGGATCGTGCAGGGCCTCTTCCATCTGCTGGAAGGCTTTCTCGGCCAGTGCCCGCGCCTGCGTATCCAGGTTTTGTTCCCGATAGAGCCGTGAGGCCGCGGCCAGCTCTTCTGGCTTCAGCAGTCCAATGTGTTCCGCTTGCAGCAGCAGGCGCAGACCGTGGGCCAGGAAGCTATCCAGCGTCGCTACGTTGATCTCGGTATCGTCGTGCATGCCGCGATTATTTAGATTGCCCGAGCCGACGGTAGACCAGGTATCATCGATGATGGCCGCTTTCGAATGCACATAGATCGGGCGATAGTGCAGCAGGCCATCCTCCATTTTAAAGTGTGAGGTGGCCAGGCAGAAAGCGTGCAACCTGCTCTCCTTCACCGCCTCGGGTGCCTCGTTCCGCAGCCGCATCAGGGCCGCGTCGCTGAAGGCACGTCCCACATTGGGATGATCGGGTAGGATGATGCTCATGGTAACGCCCCGGCGCAGGGCCTCGATGATCTGCCCGATGTGTTCCTCCATCTCCGCGCTATCCCTACCCAGCAGCGAGATATCAACGCCGTAGTAAGCGCGTTGCCAGAAATATTGATTTTCCAGATAGATGGATTGCTGCGCGTTGGTGAATGCATGATCATAGAGCTGCGTAATGCCCAGAATGGCCTCTTTATCAAAGCTATAGGTATGCTTCGGCACGGTACGGGCGATCTGCACGATGCTCTGGCTTTCCACCGGGGCGGGCATAGGTTGTTCTGGGATATGCAACTGCTCCAGGTGATGGCGTGCTATCAGATCGTTCCAGCGCTGGCGAAAGTTCAACGCCACATCCCCTGCGGCCAGTCCCGTGATTTTCGCGTGTGTATCATGCCAGCCATGGGGAGACTTACCCGACTTTGTACGGCGCAGTGGGGTATCAAAAGGATGCTCGGGCGTATCCCAGCGATCGAAATCATCCTCCTTCTCGATCAACGGATCGAGGCCACCTACAAAGGCGATCTCATTGTCGACCACCGTCACCTTTTGATGCAGCGACTCGATCTGATGATGCAGGATACCCTCGGCGCTATCATCGAGCAGGCAGGTGATCCCCATCTCGGTCAGTTTATCGTGAGCCGCCTGGGGATCATATACCGCGAAGGCTTTCTTGGCCTTCCACAGCAGCACCTTGACCTCGACCCCCTTGCTCAGCGCGTATGCCAGCACCTCTTTCACCGACAGCCTGTGCGTCAACCAGAAATTGATATCGGCCTCTTGCAAGCCCTGTGCCCGCAGGCCCTCGATGTACGTGGCACGCGCATTCTGTTCAGGCTGCTCGGGCAATAGATCCTCGCCCCGCACCAGCAGCATATCCGGCTCCATTCCCCAGTTGGCCAGGTAGATCGAACGCGTGGCGCGCATAAAGCACAGGCACATCTCCATAAAGGTCGCCTGCCCATCTACGTAGTACGTTACGCGCGAATCACGGCGCACCGGGGTATCGCCCAATGCCCACCAGTCAGTCGCGGTAATCTCTTTTGACTCACTATACATACCTATGATAGCCTCCCAGTAAATAATTAAAGAATGCCAAATTATTACAGACTCAAATAATGATACCCGATAATAAGCTTTAAAGGAGACAAACACAAAACTTGCAGGCCAATTTTTTCCATCGCCGAATAATGGTGAGAGATTTTGCTCAATGGATGACGTAGTTAAATATATCTAAAAAAAATTGATCAGCACATACCTTTTGCACACATGGATAATGGTGAAATGTAGCAGTCAAAGGAGTGACGCCAAAAGAAGATATTCGCTTTTATTTTTACTGTTACAGTCTATTACGTCGTTATGTGCTGAGTTATCGTTCTACCTCTTTGGGTTTATGCAAGGAGAATAATTGTGAAAGCCGGTAAGAAACTTTCTTTACAGTTCCTCGCCAGCCTCCTGTGCTTGATGGCTATTTTTCTGGCCTCTTGCGGAGGTGGTGGGAGCCCAGGCACATCCTCACCAGCTGCCTCTGATGACAAGCAGGTGTTGCGTTTCCCGGTTGTTGGTGACATCAACAGCTTCGATCCTGGTACCGTACAGGATACCGACTCTAATTTCCCTATTCAGGCCGTCTTTACGGGCCTGGTTACCCTGGACAAAGATCTGAAGGTGAAGCCCCAGCTGGCTGCTGAATTGCCCAGCGTTTCCAGCGATGGCATGACCTATACCTTCAAGCTGCGCTCTGGCTTGAAGTTCAGCAACGGCGATCCTCTGACATCAAAAGACGTTGTCTATAGCATCAACCGCGCTGTCTCCAAGGGCCTCAACTCACCCGTGAGCTACTATCTGAGCCTCTTGAAGGATTTCGACAAAGTCAACGCAGGTAAGATCCCAACGCTGATTGGTGATAGCCTGCTGACCCCTGATGACAATACCGTTGTGATCAAGATCAGCAAACCAGCCGCTTACTTCCTGGAGACGCTCTCCTATCCTACATCCTATGTAGTGAATCAGAAGATCGTTGAGAAATACAAAGGCGGCAGCAGCCCCTGGACCGATCATATTCAGGAAGGCGCTGGCGCTGGCCCATTCAAGGTCCAGACCTATAACCACAGCACCGGTATCACGCTGGTACGCAACGATAACTACTATGGTCCCAAGCCAAAGCTGAAGACCCTGGACGTTGTCTTCTACAAGAACGAAGACGGCATGTACAAAGCGTATCAGGCCAAACAGCTCGACTTCACCTACGTTCCAACCGCGAACGTCGGCGACGTTACTGGCAAGCCCGACTATAGCGCGACCGACGTGTTGACCATTCGCTACCTCAGCCTGAACTACCTGGCCAAACCCTTTGACAATATCAAGATTCGTCAGGCCTTCGCTCTGGCGATCAACAAAGATCTCATCGTCAAGACCGCGATGAATAACGCCTTTACGGCGACCAATCACGTTATCCCCAGTGGCATGCCTGGTTACGATCCGACGCTGACCGGACCAGAGGGAACCACCACCCAGGGCGATCCCGCCAAAGCCAAGCAGCTGCTGGCCGAAGGTATGAAGGAAGAGGGTATTACGACCCTGCCTTCGCTGACCCTGACCTACTACCCACGTGAGCAGAGCTTCAAAGACGCGATGTCTCAGATCGTCTCGATGTGGCAGACCAACCTGGGCGTCAAAGTCAATGTAAACACCGTGGCCCGCGCCCGTCTGTTGGACCTGGAAAACGCGACCCAGAACAACGCCTCGCTGCCAATGTGGCAGGCGGGCTGGAACGCTGACTATCCTGATCCACAGGACTGGCTGACCACCTTCTTCGATCAGGGTTCGGACTACAACCAGTTCAACTATGGTCAGAACCATTCTACCGCTGCTGCCGAGCAGGTGCAGGTGCAGCAGGAACTGCGCAAAGCCGATGTCACCCAGGACCAGACCGAGCGCATGAAATTGTACAATGACGCTGAGCAGAAGGTTATCAACGATGTGGCCTGGATCCCTCTGTGGCAGGAGAAAGTACATTCCCTGACCAGCCAGAAGGTGCATAACCTGAAGCTCAACTCCCAGCAGTTGATCCCGCCCGACGACTGGAGCAACATTTACATGTCGGCATAACTGGACGGAACGGAAGTTGGGATACGTCATCTGCCATTGTTTCCCCCGAAATATGGCAGATGACTTCCTGGTCCTCTTCACCAGTTAGTTGTAGGTATCCGTGACGTATGGCTCTTTTAATAGATGAGGACGTTACGGATATTTTCCTTTTTAGCCATCTACCTATTTCTTTCATCTCTATCGTTTACGTGGGATAGAATACGTAAGTTATGTGGCATTGAAGGCAATATTCCTCTACCTGTACGTGCCTGCTACGGAGATAGCATCGTGGTAGAGAAAAGGAGGTCGGAGCCTGGTATGCTTAAATTCTTGATCAAGAGATTCGTTGGGCTCATATTCGTGATCTTTTGCGTGACATTTCTCACGTTTATCATAGGATACTATTCCCCGAGCAATCCCATTCAGATTATGATGGGTGACCATCCAAACCATCAACTAGAGCTGCAATTGATGCATCAGTATGGATTGGATCAGCCCATGCTTCAGCAATACGCGAACTTCGTTATTCGCCTGTTGCACTTTGACCTGGGCACCTCGTTTAAAACGATTGGGCGACCGGTTAAAGACATTATCGCCGATGGCCTGCCGATATCGCTGGAACTTGGCTTCTGGGCCCTGATCATTCAGGTCGGCATCGGCGTTCCCGTCGGCATTATTTCGGCCATCAAGGCGAATAGCTGGACCGATACTATCAGCATGGGTGCTTCGCTGGTTATTTACGCGTTGCCATCCTTCATCCTGGCGATTCTGGTGCAGTTCTTGATTATCTGGCTGGACAATACCTTTGGTTTGAACTGGCCAAACACCCAGTGGGGCACCCCCTGGCAATACAGCTGGACGGATATCCAGTATAAGCTCGCGCCAATTCTGGTGTATGGCGCGACCGGTATGGCTTATTTCGCGCGTCTATCGCGTACGAGTATGCTGGAGATCCTGCGCCAGGACTACGTGCGTACAGCCCGTGCCAAAGGATTATATGAGCGGGCCGTCATCTATCGTCACGCTTTTCGCAACGCATTGATCCCGTTGATTACCATTATTGGTTTGTCGATTGGCTTCCTGGTAGCGGGCGCCTTCTTCATTGAAAGAATCTTCTCCATTCCTGGTATTGCTGGTATCACATTGGACTCGATCGATAATCTGGATTATCCAGTAGTGCAGGCGACGACCGTCATCCTGGCGATCGGCGTGGTCTTTGGCAACCTGTTGTCAGACATCTGCTACACACTTGTTGATCCCCGCATCAAAGCTGAGTAAGTTGAGAAGGTGAGTATTGAAATGGAACAAGATAGAGGACCGAAAATTAGGAAGCCCAAATTCGTTGAGCCAGGGGAATCTATGGTACCTACACCTTCTCCTCAGGAATTGCTGATCGAGGAGGCACCTGCCCTGGCTCCTGAAGTTGTTGATGGGCAACCAGTTAAGAAGCCGGACAAAGAGCAGAAGTCACCCACCCCATTTCAGGAGTCTTTGCGGCGCCTGCGTAGGGATAAGCGTGCCATGTTTTGTCTGGGTGTGATTATACTCTATGTCCTGATCGCCATCGTTGGGACGCCGATCTATAAGCTGGCGGGCCCCAGCTATAAGAGTAACATGACCAATACGGTGATTCCTGCCTCAGTTTATCGCGATTTTACCCATCAAGAGGCCGATCGTAAGCACGAGGGGCCGTCCGCCCAGTACTGGCTGGGTACCGACTCCATCGGTCGTGATCTCTTCTCACGCCTGATGCAGGGTATGTTGATCTCGATCGCAGTGGCGGTGGTCGTCGAATTGCTCGATATTATTCTGGGCGTCGCCGTTGGCGTCCTGGCCGGCTATTATGGTGGCTGGATCGACTTCTTCCTGGCGCGCTTCACCGACGTTATCTTTGCCTTCCCGGGCCTGCTCTTTATCATCTTGCTGGTAGGTATCCTGGGCACCAAGGCCAATGATATGCTGGGCAATATACCCGTCATCGGTGCCAATGGTAATGCGCGTCTGCTCTTTGTGTCGGTCGGCCTGGCGCTGACCGTGTGGCCATTGATGGCCCGCTATGTGCGCGGCCAGACGCTGCAGTTGAAGGAGCAGCAATTCATTGAGGCGGCCCGCACCTCTGGCGCGACTGACTTCACTATTATCATGCGCCACCTCATTCCTAACCTGTTTAGCATCGTTATTATTGCCTCGACGCTAAATATCGCCAACACCATTATCAGTGAGGCCGGTATCAGCCTGCTGGGTCTGGGCGTGCAACCTCCTGGCTCCAGTATCGGATTGATGATTTCTGATGCAACCGACTTCCTGCAGAACCATCCATGGGAAGCCCTGCTGCCATCTTTTGTGCTGGTCATTATCGTTCTGGCCTTCTCCTTCCTCGGCGATGGCCTGCGTGACGCCTTCGATCCTCGCTCCAAAGACTGAGTGGGTGTCAGACACACTTTTTACAGGGGGCGTGAGCGCCCCCTTTCGGGCGGCCGCGTAGCGGCCGCCTGGTTTTTTATAGTAGTTCAGCCGCAGCGCATTCGCGCTGCGGCTGAACTACTATATATTTATTGTTAAGAAATTATTCGGCTGGGGACCTGGTGGGCGTCTCTTCAACTTTGGGACCGATCCAGACGGTCTGGACGTTGACGAACTCTTGAATGCCGAAGTGGGAGAGCTCGCGGCCGTAACCACTGTGCTTGACGCCGCCGAATGGCAGGCTGGGCGCGGAGGCGGTCATGCCGTTGATGAAGACGCCGCCGGCTTCGATGCGTGCCGCTAGCCTCTGCGCTAGCTCGATATCGCGTGTCCAGAGATTGCTGCTGAGTCCAAAGATCGAGTCGTTCGCCAACTCGATGGCATGGTCGGCGTCGCGCGCGCGGATGACGGCGGCCATCGGACCAAAGGTTTCCTCCTTAAACACCGTCATCGCAGGCGTGACATCTACCAGGATGGTGGGCTCATAGTAATAGCCCTTGTCCCCGAAGCGCTTGCCGCCGGTGGCCAGTCGCGCTCCCTCCGATAGGGACGCCTGGACCTGCTGCTCCAGCGTCTCGCGCAGATCCTTACGCGCCAGCGGTCCTATCTTTGTCTCGCGCTCCAGGGGATCGCCGATGTGGAGCTGGCGAGTATTCTTCACGAACTTCTCGACGAACTCGTCGTAGACCTGGCCAACCACGATAAAGCGTTTGGCGGCGATACAGCTCTGTCCATTGTTCTGGTTGCGCGCCTGCACGGCTGTTTTGGCCGCTTCATCAAGATCGGCGTCGGCCAGCACGATATAGGCATCCGAACCGCCCAGTTCCAGCACGTGCTTTTTGAGGACGCTACCACTGGCCTCCGCCACCTTTATACCGGCCTGTTCGCTCCCCGTCAGGGTCACGGCGGCCACGCGCGGATCTTTAATCAGCTTTTCCGTTTCCGCGCCGGGCACCAGTACGGTCCGAAAGACGCCTTTTGGAAAGCCGACCTCTTCGAACATGCGCTCGATCTCCAGCGCTACCCGTGAGACGTTGGAGGCGTGCTTGAGTACCGCTGTGTTGCCGGCCATCAGGCCGGGGGCGGCGAAGCGCATCACCTGCCAGTAAGGAAAGTTCCAGGGCATCAGCGCCAGCACAACGCCCAGAGGACGAAAGGCCACGTAGCTTTTCGTGGCGTTGCTCGACATCTCCTGAGGCGCTAAAAACATTTCCGCGTGATCGGCATAGTAATCACAGTTCAGCGCGCACTTCTCAACTTCCGACTCCGCTTCCACAATGGGTTTGCCCATCTCCAGTGTCGCGGTTCGCGCCAGGCGAGCCTTATTTTCGCGCAGATGGCTGGCCAGCCGATGGAAGAGGGCGCTGCGCTCCGCGAAACTGGTGCGGCTCCAGCTATCAAAGGCCGTATGGGCCTGCTGCAGGGCGTTATCGATCTGCTCGTCTGTATAGGGTTCAAAGGTCTCCAGAACTTCTTCTGTAGCCGGATTGATTGACTGGATACTCATGATATTTATTTCCTTGTTATACAATAGCTTGTACGATGGGGAGCGCCTGGCAAATAAAGTTTGTGGCGCTCTCAAATGAGAACAGGCCGGTATTGATGAGCAGATGATAGAAATTTGGTTGCTGCCCGTCTACACCATAGTAGCGGCGTAGATAGCGGGCCTGCTCATCGTCGCGCTGCTCGATCATCTCCTTCGCATTGGCACGCTTGATCTGATACTGCTTCATCACATAGTCGATGCGATATTCCATAGGCGCGAAAATATGGATATGCAGGGTGCGTGGATTATTATGCAGTAAGAATTGTGAGCCCCGACCCACGATGATGGCATTCCCCTGCGTCGCCAGTTCTAGAATGACGCGCTGGGTTAAATGGAAGTAGGCCAGTTCCTGTGTTTGAGACTGGGCCTTGGCGGCCGGGTACATATAGTGAACATTGAACGGATTGCTGGACCGCAATGCCTCCAGGATATTGCCTGAGAGTCCGCTGGTCTGCTCATCCTGCTGGACCGCGTATTCTATATCCACACCCAGCCGCTCGGCCACCTCGGTAATGATCTTCTGATCGACATAGTTGAGCCCGGCGGCCTTCGCCACCAGGTGCGCGATGTCGGAGCCTCCACTGCCAAACTGGCGTGAGACAGTCACCACGACCGATCCCTGAGGTGGGATGCCGGAGGGCATGGGATCGGCAGCCAGAGCCGTTTCGGGAAGCACGCGCGTCTCAACCGACTTCCCCTTTGCCCCGAGCTTTTGAGCGTTTCCATGAAGTGTATCTTCCATCAACATGATCCTTCTTCTGCGTATAAGCTCTGGCATTTTGTGTCCAGGACCTTCACATAAAGGTTTGCCCTTACTTCTTATGATAATGATCTCTCTAATTATTTTACGTGTAAGGTGTCCCTGAAAGATACGTTTTAGCCTGCTACCGGCTGGCTCACATACCGATCAGATCGGCCCGAGCAATAATATTTTTCACGCTGCGCACGATGGCGGCATCGACCATCTTCCCTTCAAAGGCGATCGCGCCCTGCCCCTGTGCCAGCGCCTGTGTATAGGCCGCGTCCAGGCGGCGCGCGTACGCGACCTCGGCGGGATCGGGAGAGAAGATCTGGTTGGAGATAGGGATCTGGGATGGATGAATGGCCCACTTGCCGACGAAGCCCAGGGTGTGGGCGCGTACGCATTCGCCCTCATAGCCGGAGGCATTTTTAAAATCGGCATAGGCGCCATCGATCGCGTCGATGCCAGCGGCCCGCGCCGCGATGGCAATCTTGTTGCGCGCGTAATGCCAGAGATCACCCGGATAGCTGTGATGGGTCCCTTCGATGCCCTTTCTATCGACCCCCTGCGAGGCGCTATAGTCGCCGGGTCCAAAGATCAGCGCCTCTAAGCGACTGCTGGCCCTGGCGATCTCTTCCACATTGAGCATGGCCTCCACCTCTTCGATCAGCACCTCCAGTCCAATGCGGTGCGAGAGGCGGCGGTGCTTTTCAATCTGTGAGAGCAGGGTATCGACCCACCACACATCGCGGGCCGACTTCACCTTGGGGACAATCAGAATGTCGAGATACTCGCCCGCTTCCTCTACCACCGAAATAATATCCTGATAGGCAAATTCCGTTTCCAGATCATTGACCCGCACGGCGCGCGTCTTCTGGCCCCAATCCAGTGATGCCAGGCTGTGGATCGCTTTGGCGCGGGCCGACACCTTTTCATTTGGGGCGACGGCATCCTCCAGATCGATAAGGACCAGGTCGGCGGCGCTGGCGGCCGCCTTTGCGATCATATGTTCATTGCTGCCAGGGGTTGACAGTTCCGACCGTCTAAGGCGCATAAAAGACTCCTTTGGCTATTATGTGTTATGGATGCACATCCCTGCTTGCAGACGCTGATGCATCCATCCTCTATTATATGCGATGGGGCAGCTATGACGCCGGACGCCATAGCTGCCCCATCGCATATATATACTACTTCAGATTTTCCTTTTACCGCGCACTGGCTTAGCCAATAGCCTGGATATACAGTTCACACACGGTCAGGGTCGCTTCCGTTTCTCCGACATATTGCGTGAGCTGATCATGATACCTATCCACCCGCCGCATACGAGCATCGATAAAGGCGTGTTTGGCGGTGCCACTCGCCAGACCCGTTAAACCACGTTCCATTGCTTCATATTCTTCTAAAATCTTTTTCCTGAGCAGGGCGACTTCACTGTGAGACATAGCTTTGGCTCCTCACCAAAAGGTGGAGAGTGTCAGACACACTTTTTATTGGTGAGCGTGATCGCTCGCGCACGGGCGTCCGCATGCGCGGCCGCACTGGTTTTATATGTAGGTGCACCAGGGGCGCATCCGCGCCCCTGGTGCACCTACATATAAAAGGCTGTTGGGCCCCGCTGGTGCGAAAGCGCATGCGCAGGGCTGTTGGGCATTGCTGGTGCGAAAGCGCATGCGCAGGGCTGTTGGGCATTGCTGGTGCGAAAGCGCATACAGGCTGCGGGCGATCACCATGTGCGTTAGACACTCGCATAGACCGGATATGGGATGATATAAGGTGCGACATACGGTTATTTTGACTTTAGAGAAACAGCTTGAGTACAATCGATATAAAATGAAGCCTGTTACCTGTTTATATATGTATTAAACGTGACACTTTGTCTTTTTGACGGGTTTTACAGGCAGGGTGGACAGGAGGTTCTTATTTTGCGACTGGACGGATGGTGGCTCCCAGCACAAAGGGGCGATAGCCGGCCGCGTGAGCGAGACGAAGAGAGGCATCATTGTCGGCCAGCGCGCTGTAGAGGGGCAGCAGTCCCTCTCGGCCTACACCATCAGCCCACAGTATCGTCGCGGCCAGTCCAAAGCCCTGGCGTCGTGCCTGTGGATGCGTCTCGATACCAAGCTCACAGGCTTGATTGATACGCCGCGAACTGTGGGCGATCGCGAGCAGGCGCTGGTCTTTGACCACTCCGAAGAGGGGCGCTCGCTCGGGCTGAAAGAAATATTCACCATACCCTTTCTCATAGGCCTCGACCAGGGGATAGTCGTCTTCGGTCAGCGCTCGTGCCATCGTGTGCGCGGTCGCCACGTCCATTGCTGGTGCGTGCGACTGTGCAAAGGCCCGCTCATAGGTCGCGGTATAGTCCGCTCCATTAGACTGGTTATTGGGGGACCAATCTATGATGTGTTGACGCTGGTCCGCTGCGACATTAGGGTGCCAGATAAAGATCGTCTCGGTCGCCATCTTGCCGACATACAGCAGCCAGTCAGGCTGCGCACCCGTGTTAGCAAGCTCTATGTTCACATCGTCTATCGTGGGCAATGCAATGCCCCACACCGCCTCTACATGCAGGCGCAACAGCTCCCGATCATTAAATATCCGTTGTTGCAATAGATTGCCTCCCTTTCAGTAAGCTGGGGCAAGCCCAGCACCTATGGTTCTTGTCTGGTTTTTAACAGGTGGAGCAACGCAATGGGTGGGTGCGGATGCACCCACCCATTGCGTTGCTCCACCTGTTAAAAACGGTGTGCGGTCGCATATGCGGCCGCCCGAGCGCTTGCGCTCAACTTCCAGCTTTAGCGCACATGCTTTTTGAGGAAGGCGACCGCGCGCGGCCACGCATCATCCGCCGCCGCCTTATTACCCATGCCATGGTCGGGATTGAGGAAGGCGTGGCCCGCGTCATAGACCCTGACCGTAAAGTCTTTGCCGGCCGACTTATACATCTGCTCTATCTTCTGAATCTGCTCAGGGGGGACGCTATCGTCCTGTTTCCCATAGACGGCGAATACCGGCGCGTTCACCTTCGCAACCTCTTCAGGGGTGGGATCGTAGCCCGCGCCATAGAATGGCACGAGTGCTCCGAGATCAGCGTAGCGTGAGGCAACCGTGTAGGCCAGGAAGCCACCCATGCAGAAGCCGATCAGGCCCAGTTTCTTTGGCTGAACGTTAGGAAGCTGTTTGATGGTATCCAGGGCTCCAATAATCTCACGCGCCGCCACATCTACATTCTTCTGTAGCATCATCATCATACGCATTGCGTCATTGGGCTCGGTCGCCACCTTGCCGTGATAGAGATCGGGTACCGCCACCACAAACCCATCCTCCGCCAGTTTATTGGCCAGACCCAGCACATGCGGCTCGATCCCCCACCATTCCTGAATCAGTACCACGCCTGGATGCTGCTGGTCATCATCGGGTTGAGCGATAAAGGCATAGGCACCATTGCCATTCACATGTAAATCTACTTTTGAGTTACGAACTACACCCATGAAAAACTCCTTTACGTTGCATAAAATACAGTTGCCCTTTAACTGACCTCACTAGTGTCACGTAGCGCTCCTCGTGAGAGATACACAGCAGGCCAGATCAAGGGTCGCGCCCTACCTCTTACGTTTTACGTTCTCCGCCTGTCACATGTCAATGTTGCCCCTCAGACTGTGATCTTCGTTTCGCCGTGCTGTGATACAGAGCGGCGTGGGGAAGCGTAGCGCCTCGGCCTGGCCAGCAGCATGCTGAGCAGGATCAGGATGAAGGCCATCACCGCGCTGATGATGCTGTAGGTGACCCAATAGGAGAGGTGCCAGTTGCCAATCACCACAGGCGCCGCATCACCACCCACTCCTCCATAGCCGGTGCCATAGCCAAAGTTGAGGAAAAAGATAAAGGACGAAAAGACGCTATTGTTGGGCGTGATATTGGTCAATGCTATGAGCGGATTCCAGACAAATAAGAGTTTGGATTTGACGGGGTAGATCTGAAAGAAACGATAGCCCTGGCCGGACGTGAGCAGGACGATCGAGATTAAGAGCGGAAGCATCATCCAGACCAGGCTGACCATATAGGCGATAGCGGTCGAAATAGCGGGACGCTGGAAGGTGGCCGAGCAAAAAAGGCCCAGCGCGCCTAACCACAGCACCGTCGTTACATAAAGCACGAGCGCGCTGCCGATCTGTCCGGGTCCCACCCCTCCAAAGAAGAAGACCAGGCTGAAGAGCGGGACCGAGGCGGCGATCAGGAGCAGCGCGTTGATCAGGCTGGCGCCCAGCTTGCCCATAATCAGCGAGAAGGCCGAGAGCCGTGAGCAGAGCAGCATCTCATATGTCTGCCGCTCCTTTTCACCGTTGATGACCGTTGCCGTCAATGAAGGGGTAATAAAAATAATCAGGCAGAGTTGCACCTGGGCGAGTAATGAATAGAGGTTGGAGCCGGTATCGCTCAATGCATTGGCGGAGATGCCCGTGGAACTATTGGAGGCATTGTTGAGGAAGAGCCAGCCCAGCAGTCCCAGGAACAATACATATGTGATAATGACCCAGATTGTTCGTTCGCGGCGCAAGCGTAAGCGCATCTCTTTCTTGAGGAGGGAGAGAAAGACCATACCCGGCCACATCCTTTCGTCTCTGCTCTATTTCAGTCAGCAACTGCAGCACATGAGTACATATCTGTGGTATACGTCTACTATTACGAATTCGACCTCTACGATGCAAAGTATAAGGATAAGCAGGAGAGCTGTATGGTATGAATATAGGTGCTATATTCATACCATACCACATTAGGGAGGTATGGTGCCTGCGGCGGCTGACGCGAGCGCCTGCGGCGCTCGCAGAATTTTTATAAGAAGCAGGAAGCCGCATGGTGCCGCTTTACGCGGCACCATGCGGCTTCCTGCTTCTTATAAAAGATGATGTTAGGCGCGTTCGAGGAGCTCGTCGTATTTGGTGTCGTAGGGGACAAGCCGCCCTTCGGGCATGAGCAACATCATGGTGGGTTTGAGCAGGCGTACGAATTCGACGTCGTGGGTGACCGTCATGATGGTGCCTTTGTAGTTGCCGAGTGCTTCGCCGATGATCTCCTTTGAGATGATGTCCAGGTGGGATGTGGGCTCGTCGAGGACGAGGACATTAGGGCCCTCCAGGACCATCTTGGCCAGGGCCAGGCGCGTTTTCTCACCACCACTGAGCGAGCCGATCTTTTGAAAGACGCGATCGCCGCTGAAGAGGAAGCGACCCAGCACACCACGCACGCGTTTGGCATCGGTTGGCAGGATGTCGTTGGCCTCGTTGAGAACGGTGTTGTCGTAGTTGAGCCCCTCGCTCTCCTGTGCATAGTAACCGATCTGTACGCGGTCACCGAGAATAACCTTACCGGCGTTCAATGGGACCAGTCCCAGTACGGTGCGCAGCAGGGTCGTTTTACCGACACCGTTGAGTCCAACGATAACCAGGCGCTCGCCACGGTCGACCTCGAAGCTAATATCATTAAAGATCTGTTTGGTGCCATAGCTTTTGGAAAGGTTCTTCGCCTCGACCACCAGGTTACTGCTCTGCTGGCGCACCGGAAAGTCGATCTTCATGCGGCGACTGGCCTGCGCTACCTGTGGCTTGCTCTCTTCAAGGTCCGCGATACGTTTATCCATCGCGATACGCTGCTTTACACGTGTGGCGCCAAAGCCGCGCAGACGATCAGAGGTTTTGCGCAGGCGCGCGATCTCTCGTTCCTGCTGCTTTTTGGTGCGCTCGATTAAAGCCTGAGCATCACCAATGACATTCAGGTAGCTGGTATAGGTGCCCTTATACTCTTCCAGCTTATGGGTAAACTCATTGAGGCGCAGCACCTTGGTGATGCTGCGATCCAGTAGATCCAGGTCGTGCGAGATGATCAGCAGGGCACCCCGATAGCTCTCAAGGAACTCCATCAGCCAGAGGGTGGCCTCGACGTCCAGAAAGTTGGTCGGCTCGTCCAGCAGCAGCAGTTCGGGGGATTGGAAGAGCAGGCGCACCAGGGCCAGTTTGGTCTTCTGTCCACCGCTCAGTGTGCTGACCTCGCGATCCAGCGTCACCCCGCCGATATTGAGGCCACTGATCAACTGTTCGCAGCGGGCATCGGCGTCATAATAGCCCAGCCGCTCAAGCTCTCCCTGGGCCTCCTCAAAATGCTCCAGGGCTGTCTCCAGATCATCGACATTGGGGTCGGCGATCTTCAGCGAAAGCTCTTCATAGTGGGCGATCGCCTTGTCCAGCCCGGTGCCACTATAGATAAAATCACGGACCAGGCCGCCCGAGGCAACCGGTGTCTCGTGCGCGACATCCTGCGAGAGGTAGCCATAGGTCTTGGAGCGCATAATCTGGCCCCGATCGGCCTCCTGATAGCCTCCTATGATCTTAAGCAGAGAGCTCTTACCGGCGCCATTAACGCCGATCAACCCGGCTTTTTCGCCCGGTGCTACCGTAAGCGATACATCGTCAAGGATAATACGTGGGCCATATGAAAGATAAACATGATTTACTTTTAACATACTGTGGATGCTCTCCCTGTGTGCTTCATATCTTCAAGTGCTTATGTATAAAATTGGGTTCTATCTGTGATCGTGGGCGAAGGCGGCAATGGCGGAAGCATTGGGGCCCTCTCATAACTCAATGCAAACGGGAAGCACACACAGAATAGCCGCAGGCAGACAGCGATAAGGGGCTCAATGTCTGGTCGGCGACACACGCGCATCAAAAGGCAAGCGATAATGTGATGACCCGTTCGAGAAGGAAAAGGACGAAGAGGATGCAAAGGGCATGCTTACGAGTGCTCACACAAACGGAGGGTGAGCAAGCGTCATAAGCGCCTGATCCTGCCGCATCAGCCCAGGCGTGGTCGCTCATGCGGCACTATAAACTGCGAGTGGTAAAGCCCTTTTCATCAAAAAAACCTTAATGTATGATTTTTCGTGTCCGGGATAAATGGTATCATCCAATACATCAGATGTCAAGTTCGTAGCCAGGCCCCTTCAACGATTTGGCAAAAAAGCTTTGTTTCGTCCAACCTCCCCTGTAAGCGATTACCATACCCCCTGAGGGCCGTTTACCCAAAGAAACTATAACATTCCCAGTCGTTGTTATCTTTACGCGCCTGTACATAAATTCTAGAATATTGCCAGCTACAAGCTTGTGTCATATCTATTTCTTGCTGGTGTATACATTCCCAATCATTGATCGTCTTCCCCTCGTTGAATGTGTCATAGCCCATGGATACGCAATATCCCTTCATATCGCGTATTCCCCCCATGAGATGTTTTTGAGGATCATAACAGAGCGCACTGATAGGATTGTTGGGGTCCTGGGAATCGGCTGTGAGATTGTTCTCATGATATTGCCAGTCGCAAGCTTGCGCCATATCTATCGTGAGGGAGGCACCGGTACAATACCATTTCCCTGTTACTTCTACTGCTTCTTCATAGCTCAGGTGGATACAATACGAGGTTACATCTAACCCCCCGATCTTCTTAAAATTCATTCCCGCGATTGCGCTCGCTATGAGGATGAGAGAGAGAGCAACAGCTCCGATTTTTCCCCACAGCGGTAATCCCTTCCATTGTTGAGCTGCTCTGGCGAACTGGCGCTTTTTGTGCGGCTGTGGTAGAGGAGGAAGATCTACGTTCTCGCTCGGCTGTAAAGATGCTGGAACGTCTGCGTCTGGTATGCTTATTGCCTCCCTGTTTATGGTCGAGTCGACGGCTGGTAGAGGGGTATCTTGATTGATCAATTCAATGGTTTCCCTGTTCATGGTCGAATCGACGGCTGGTAGAGGGGTATCTTCGATCAATCTAAAGGAAAGAATATTAGATGAATTGACATAGAGAAGAGGCGCAGCCCAATCCAGACTATCCGAATCATCAGATGCGTTGTGGATATCATAGCGTGCTTCGGCAATGGCCTCATCTATCGTTAATCCTTTTGCCAGGAGCGTATAGAACATTTTCGCAAACCGATGGGATGCAGAATCGAGAATTTTAAATTGCATGGCGACCACTGCCGGAATTCCCTGACTCGCCAGGCTATGTGCGATATTCGAGTAATCGCCCCGCGCGGTTTCACAGGCATTGAGAACAATAAGTTGCGTTCCAGGATATAAAGACAAACGGAATTTCTCGGCGGAGATGGCCCTGGAGAGATGCTTATCATCCTCAAACTCAAGATATCCCTGTCGGCTATTTTCGTCGAAACCGCCATGCCCAATAAAGTGGAAAATATCAATGCGATCACTATATCTGAGGTCAGGTAACTCGGTATATTTTCCAGGTTTCCATGTCAGTATGACCTGATTGCGATCGATCAATGGCTGAAGCGCCTGCTCAATCGTTTTTTTTTCTCTCTCTCCTACAACTGGACGATCCCTCGGAGCTGCCACTATGCCAACGATACGTAAAGAAGAGCGGACCTGTGAGCGCGAATGTCCACTGCTCCAGCCTTCCTTGATGCTCCGTGTAAGGATGGTTCTGGGTTGCTGTGTCAGGCAGAGGTATTCTGCGTGATGTTCATCAAATAAGAGCTCCCAGGGAAGGCTAACAAGCTCTAGTGGTTCAAGGATCAGCTGTAAGCGCAGAACCTTGGCTTGCCTTAGTGCTTCTTGTTTTTTGCTCTCGTAGAGGTGCCGGATATTTCCAGTGATCAGGCAGTTGAACAAATATTTTCCAAAGTCACGTACCTTCTGCGCGTGCTCCTGCGCTTCTGAGTCTCGGGCCTTGACAGCTCGAAGGCTTGGCTCTACATCGCGCCAGACCTCTGGAGAGAGAGAGAACCTTCCCTGTTCTGTTATCCCCCTTCGACCTCTTGTTGTGGCTGCCACCAGATAAGAATGTGATTCCTCGACATCCTGTTGGACTTTAATATCAATATTCACATACACCATCAGATGCCTCCATGCACAACTATGTGCGACCTTGAAGAAGTTCCCTGTCTCTCTGCTTCATAACGGCTAATACCAAAGGCGAGGTAATTGTAGGGGATGAGTTGATTGTGGTCAGTTCGTTTTACTATTTTCCCCTTTGCAGGTAGGTAAATCCATTCGTCCCATTCCCAGGCAACCTGTGAGTTTTCCGGAATCTGCACGGCAAGATAGATGCCCTCTGCCAGACAACCACTCATAGGGAAAGGGCGGAAACCAAGTCCCAGTTCGATATCCTGTACAGCAACATTCCGGTTCCGACTCTCTATCGCTCTTGCCAGGCCAAGCAAGGTCTCTGAACACAGAGCAAGGGCTGGTTGGGCTGTTGTGAGTATCTGTAATCCAGCTTTGAAGGTGTCAGATTCCATAAAGCGCAAAAGCGCTTCATCTCGTTCGTTGAGAACATTGATTGTGCGGCATTTGAGGACGATGCCTTCAGGGCCAACATTGAGCCCGATGAAGATTGGATAGCCGTGAATACCGACACGTTCTCCCTCTTGAACACGATAAGTCGCACTAAAATGCAGTGGTTCAATTCGATCAGCAATCTGATTTTGAGCATTCGTATGAAGAAGAATATGGTGAATGCCACGCCCGGGATAGTGTGCTGCCCGTAACTGATTGAGCGTGATTTTGATGCGAGCATGCTGTAAAGAGTGATCTGGATCAACCGATTCAAGAGCGAGGATAGGTTGTGGGTCATTCTTTGGAATGGGGTGGATATACCCAAAGGCATGAGATGTTGATGCCCAGGGATGCTGCTTTGAGAATGGCCACCACCATTTTCCGGATTCGCCGCTTCTCACAGGGTTCAATTCGGCCCTTTCAAGCTTCTCTGCGAGTTCAAACTCTCCGATTTCACGGAGTTTGATGATTGCTTGTGTTGGTGCCATGTCGCCGATTACAGGAGTCGTGAACCAGGTTGATGCATCCATACACTATTCTCCTCATAAAAGTCTTTGTCTTTGTATAGTTGCTATCTATCAAATTCAACACCATTGACCCATATTATTTTCTTCGCTGAAACAATACCTGCAATGCCTGCTTCCAGTACACCTACCCAGATTGTTGAAGGATAGTAGGCATAGACACGCCTATTTTCCTCTAAATAATCGCCCACATTGCGCAACAATCCTTCTTTTTGTGTAATATTGCTTGTTTGTCATTTGGCACCTGTATGTCTGAATAAAATAATATATCCTCTATTCATATGGTTTATTTCTATAAAAGTATATTACAATAATCCATTTTAAGAAGCAAGCTTTGAGGGCATACCTCTTTCCTGTGCCGTTGTAGAACATGATTAGCTATGCCGATCATGTTCTACAACGGCACAGGTATAGTTATGACAAAACAATATTTAACTTAGTATGTTCTAAGCCCTCTACATAATAAGTTAAAAGCAACATGATAGCCAGGACGCAGGTCAATGTACTGTGCCGTTATGTGTTGGATCTTCCGTTTGGTGATGAATCTTTAGTCAATCAATGAACCATGCGTGAGAAAGCTATGTAAAGACCTGAAATCGTAAGCTATAGCTTTTAACGCGAAAGTTGCTTTTTTTGAAAAATAGAGACAAAGGTGAAAGGGAATTTGATGATGCATCAAAAAGAACATGCGAGGAAATTTCTGTCACATACAACTTCCGCTATGCGGGTGTCAGTATTCTTTATTCTGCTGCTGGTGAGTATGTCATCTATCCTGCATACCGCACGGGCCGCGTCGATCTCCAGCAGGGATGTGAATAGTACTGTTCATTCCGTTCAGCGTTTACTGATGTATGGGCGTAAGGACATCCCTACGACAGTAACTACAACAACGACAGCAGCAACGGCCGTAGCGACAGTTGCAGCCACAGCCGCAGCCACAGTGGTAGCTACATCCACGCCTATGTCATATGATGAGGTGAACCAGACGGTCGATGTGGGGAACGGTCCGCAGGTCCCTAGCAATCAGGGACAGCCGATAAATGGCGCCCAGGATCCACAGAGTTCCGCCAATTTTGACGGCATTGATAACAACGACGAGAGCAAGGTCATTAACGTTGACGATAATACAAAGATCGTGCTTGATCAGGGGAGCTCGGTGGTTGTGATTAATAGTGACGAAAACTGCGACAACGACCATAATGATCACCACCACAATGATCACCATCATCATCACCACAACAACAACCGTAGCAGTGGTCATGTCTTTGCCGCAGGCGGCGTGGTCGCAGGAGCGGTCGCTCCCAGAGGTGGATATCCGGCGATGCCCTTTACCGGTGGCGACCCACGACCACAGGCGAGCAAATAGGTGCGGTCAACGATCAGCATACCTCTCTCAAGCTGTCCTCTTTGAGAACTTGAGATCTTGAGAACGTAAGAAGCCGTTACTCCTGATTCATAAGGGGTAACGGCTTCTTTTTACAGCATCTTTTAAAGTGGTTCAAGCTAAGAACGAGGTTCGCTTTTTCCTGAAAACCATTGGTTCCCTCCAAGATGCCATACTGAAATATTTCTGATCCCAAGGCTTTCGATCAGGCTACGCCTGGTATTTAATGTTTGCGTATCAGCATAGTCATAGAAGACACCGGCGTTGGTGAACATCATTTCCGCGGACGAATTATCTCGTTTTGCGGTTGCGTACCCGGGATACATCTGAGATTGTGCATTGGTGTCGATAGTAATTTTAGTGCTTCCCTTTTGCCCATGATACCCATAAGCAGGAATACCCACAACGATCTTATTGATATCGCTTATCTTCGCTATGATCCCCCTGGTTGTATCTTCTTCTCGTGCCAATGGCGCGATTGGAGTCCCAACACCAAAGTCATATTGCCAATCATATTCCATGACAACAATGTAATCGATAGGAAGCGTATTAAAGTCCTCATACCGCCACTGGTATTGCGATGTATCATCAGCAATCATCGGTGGTCCATCAACCATCAGTTTAAATCCACCTTGATGGAGCGCTTCTCCTAGTTGTGTCAGGAAGGATTTGTATCCGTGATATTGCTGTGGTGTCCATTGAGAAAATTCTTCAAAATCAATTTCGACGCCCGTAAATTTTACGGTATCCACAAAGGTTTTTAATGTGTTTACAGCCCGAAGCATTTTATCCTGATCCGTAACCAGAGCACCCATGCTGGTAGCATCGCCCGCGACAGTCACATACTGGTGAGCAGAGTGCTGTTTTATGTCTGCCGCGTTTTCCTGCGAGTATGCATTACAGCCTTTGTCTGCCGCGTCAAGCTGGATGAGCACCCCTGACTGATTAAGGGTATAGTATTGTGGCTTCAAGGTGTCTATGATCCTGCCATCCTTATATTCATTGGCGGCATTGCATGCGGGAGGGCCGGGATAGATCCAGGCCATAACGTGTGCTTTCCACGCATTCGCTGGTTGCGTAGGCTTTGAGGGCAAAGAGGCAGCGTGTTGTGGACTATTCTGTGCTTGTGCATAATGGAGCACAATCACTACTGTGGGTATGGCAATAATAAGAATGCAGAGAGTAACAAATATTAATTTTTTCACGCTAATCCTCTTTCGGCTAGATTGTAAGATATATGTTCCAATGTACTCTCATTTTCTCTAATATTGCAACCCATAGCCGGTCTGCTTCACTTATCTATGACTCCTACGCGTTGCCATTTCTGCCATCTGAGCTCACGCTTACGTATCATGCCCCACACAGCTTGCAGCAGAGCACAAAACTCGACGAATGTTGTCACATAAAAAAGAAGCCAACCGATCGGGCTCAGTAACAAATAGGACAGCTTGCGTGTGTGCCTGTCGTCAAAGAGTTGAATGAAAAACATCACCGAGACTACCAGCACTCCACTGAGAAAGGCGGAAAAGTCTCGGGCCACAAGCGAAAAGAGGAAGAGGACCAGGATGAAGAACGGCTCAAAGCCCAATTGGAGCTCCCCAAATAAGGCGAGTGGCAATATCACCCAGGTGAGCAGTTTATTATGCTCGGGTTTGCAACTGAAAAATAATGAACGATGGTCCCGGAAGGTTTCAAATCTACCGCGTTTCCAGCGGAGGCGTTGTTTTATCAACCCCCGGATGGTGCTCGCACCTTCAGTATAGATGACCGCGCCTGGAGCATAGACAATTTTCCAGCCCGCTTTCTGGATGCGCACAGACAACTCGATATCTTCGGTAATGTTATGAACGCTATAGCCCCCCAGTCGCTCGAACACTTCACGGCGGAAAGCACCTGCGGCCCCCCCGATGATATAGATCGTATTCATGATGGAGTCGGCCTTCTTGAAGTAGAAGGAGAAGAGGTATTCAAGTTGTTGAATCGCTCCAACCAGGGTTCTTGTGTTGCCAATTTTGACGTTCCCTACTGCAGCCATGACCTTCGGATCGCGGAAGCAGGTGACGAAATTAGCTATCGCATCACGATGCACCAGGCAGTCAGCATCGATAGAAACAATGATCTGCCCATGTGAAAGGCTAATTCCGGTGTTGAGAGCGCGTCCCTTACCTCCATTGGCCTGGTAATAATACACCAGGCGGGGCATGTCTCTTCTGCCTAAGGTTTGCCGTTCATATTTGTACGCAAATGTACGCATAAGAGCATCGGAACCATCGGTGGAGCCGTCGTTGACAACGACGATTTCCAGGTTCCGATATGTACTTTCAAGCAGCGTTTTCACTGTGCCCAGCAATCCAATCTCCTCGTTCCAGGCTGGAATAATCACTGAGACAAGTGGATTGTACGGTCTACTAAGGGATTGATGTTGACGCGTGCGCATCTGGCGAATCTCGTACCAGGGGCTCAGGAACATATAGATTGTGTATTTGGTCAGGAGTACGCCGGCAAAAGAAATAATGATGTCACGAGTGATATCCACCAGCGGCGACTCCACCGGCCGTGGCTGGAGGAGCGCTATCGCGGTGAAGATTGAGAGCGTTGCTGCATAAAGAAGGCTATAGACGACCAGTTTGGCCAGCAGTGCCATGCGTGCCCTGATTACCATACCCTATACTCCTGTTCCTGAGGAAGGCTCTGGGCTGGCGAACCAGGTTTGAAGACAAAGCAGAGCGCCTTAAGATATCCGGTCGTGTCACTGATATCTTTAAGTATAGGGTGTCCTCCTGTATCTTCATCGTGCGATGGAGCGGCAGTAGAGTGATGTTCCGCCTCTAGAGGCTGTATCTTTGACTTTAGCTGGTGATAGTAATCGCGTACTTCCCGGCTGAGCAGGTTCGATAACACGATGATGAGGATCGCCCAGGTTACGACAAGATAGGTAGGAAAGCGCAGGAGCCAGAAAGAAGCTAATCCCCCTACAAGCACTCCAGTCCCTACCATGATGATTATTTTCATCATGACATGTGCCTTTGTTTTACGTGGTGCCTCTGCGCTCGTCAGCGGTTCCGTCCGTGGAAGCGTACGCTGCCAGGATTGATCTGGCTCTCTCAAGAATTGTGATGTGCTCGGTGCCTGTGTTGTTCGAGAAGGAAGGGGGGCTGATACGCCAGGATATGCGTCAGTTGAAATAGTATGTGAAGGCATAGTGAAAATGCTACGTTTTTGCGTGATTGGATTGCCAGTAGCATAAGTTTCACCTGTACTGACAGAAGGGATAGCCTGGGAACTGGGAAGAGGCCTTATCGGACGCGTATCCTGTAACTCGATGTTGGAGCGATGTATCTCAGACGGAGAAGAATATCTACTTTGCTCTTTCCTCTTTTCCGTCTGATATACAGCGGGTTGTGATGCACTGGTCACCCGATATAGTGAGGCACCATCAAAAAAAGATGCTTCCATTGCTAAATATTGTTGGTTTGGCTGCCTCAGTGCGCCAGTTTTAGTGGTCAGAGGTGCTTTAAATTGTGATCCCCTGCTGGGGAACGTTCTTTCGGATGTATCGGAAGATTGTTGTTCTTGCAATGTGCCCGTCTGAGTTTTCAGAGGTGCTTTAAATTGTGATCCTCCCTTAGAAGGGTATATCCTTCCGAACCTCTGTTGATTAGAGCTCTCTCTATAATTAGCAGTATTCATTACTTTATCCCTTGAAACCGACCTGATTCAGATCTTAGTGATAGGCAATTCTCAAATCATAAGATCGCCCATATGAGAGTTTTCTCTCTGGACCCCGATGAGTATGTGCGTGTTCTGAGCTCCGTCCAGGAAGAGGTTGTCTCATATAGGATCAGTTGGAAGCCGGTCCATTGTGGTTACGGGATACTAGTATATTGTATCGAAAATAGTACCTCCAGGTTATGTTGCAGTGGATCATTGCTGTAGTAACTATTCTCTGAGGATCCTCGCCTGCAAGAATGGCAAGGGATAAACCCTGACCGATTGGAAGGTACGTGTGCGTTAGCCATGCCATCTTTGTGTGAACTGGCGTGTGAGATCGAGGTACTGGTTGCCGTAGGTGACGCTGGGCTCGATCATCGCACCTTCATACCATTCATTAAAACTTGTAATCGTTATCCAATCGGGGGCGCTGCCGATGGCGGCGTTCCAGCTGGTGGTGTAGGCGGCGCCGTTATTGCGTGGCACGACGAAGGTATTCTTGCGGCCGGGAACGCGGGTATCGTCATAGCCGGGCATGACGCCGGCCGCCCAGATTTTCTGGGTGTTGTGCGCCTTGTTGTAGGCGTTGATCTTGTCGCGAAAGCCCTGATCTACCTGCGGCATGCTATTGTTCTGCAATCCCCAGTAGCCGGCGCTGAAGAGATGGATGCCGTCGAAGACGCTTAATAGATCGGTATTGACGCCTTCGGCTGACCAGATCATCTGGTGATGGGGATCAACCTGCTGGCGGATGGTGGTCCACTGGGCCAGGGTGCGCCCGTTGCCCAGTGGATCCCAGAAGAAGAGCACGGGTTTTCCCTGCCAGTGAAAGAAGTATGGGTTTGCGCTATAGTGGCTATTGACGTAGTTCAGGGCGCTGACCATCTTCTCCGGACTGTTCAGGTTGGGCGCGTCGCTCTCAATGTAGAGGCTGGAGGCGAAGTGATAGTGGTCCTGTGCCTCCAGGTTGGCGGCCCTGGCGAGTAGCTTGCCGAAGTTCACATCGGTCTTGTCGCCCGCTCCCCACCACGAGCTGATAAAGCCGGTAATGCCTGCGCCAGCCGCCTCATCGAGCTGACGATCGATGGTGGTATCGTCTCCCGAGTTGTACTCGCTGGCTGGCAGGTCAGACATCTGAGTGCGGGTCCATGACTGCTGATTATACCAGGTATAGTAAAATGCCAGCACGGGACGGCCATGATCGTTGGTCATGGGCGGGATCGCCGGTTTGCTGGCTGGTTGCGTTGACGTAGCTCCGGGTAAGGGTGTGGCGGCGGAGCCGGTCGGTGTTGGCAGCGGTGGAAAATGCAGCGGTCCAGAACTGTCGGTGCTTCGCGGTGTCGGCGGAGCTGGCACCCTTGTCGGCTGCCGGGTCACGGTCGTAGCGGGCGTCAGCTGGCAGGCAGTCAGACAGAATAGCAGGCATAGCCACGTACCAACGATGTGAAAATATCTTCTCTCTACACGCATATATAAATCCTGCTACCCTACTAGAGTTAGTGCATCCGGAAAAAACCACGTTTTTTTTCGGATGCGCTTGCAAAATAAGAAGTTCTGCCTATTACTACGTGAATGCAGTGTTCTGTGTTGTTCTCTATGAGATCCGCCTCATTTGTTGCGTTCACTGCGCACAAAAACGATGGTACCAAAGATAAGAAAGAGCGTAAAAAGGAGTGCCACGATGATGAAATTCAAGATCGGGTTGATCAAGACGATCTTTCCGTATGCTGGCGAGCCCAGAAAGTAGACGCTACGCATCAGGTCGGCGGCATAGCGCAGGGGTGCTATTCTGGATAGGATATCCATGTACCATGGCAGGTGGTTGATGGGGCTAAAGATGCCGGCCAGGAAAAACTGGGGGAAGATTAAAAAGGGCATAATCTGATTAGCGGCGCGCTGGCTGCCAAAGAGCGAGAGCATAATCAGGCCAAATGAGCCTCCAAAGAGGCAGATGACCAACGAGATCAGCAGTAAGGCCAGGAACATGAAGGGGGTCAGGGGCAGGCCGATAACTAGCCCGAAGATCAGCACCACCACAGCCTGCACCATCGCTACCAGTGATTCACCGAAGATCTTGCCAAATACGATGGTATAGCGTGAGATGGGCGAGATAAAGATCTCCTGGCTAAAGTTATTTTCGCGGTCCTCGATCAAAGAGACGATGCCGGAACTGGTCGAGAGAAAGACCGTCTGGGCCAGCACACCGGTAAAAATGAACTGCAGCACGTCATAGCCGATACTATTGCCGTAGCCATTCTGGAAGCCCGCGCCCAGTACCCCCACAAAGAGGATAGGAAAGATAAGTGTGCCCAGCAGGCGCGCCGGGTCGCGAAAGAAACGCAGCAGGTCGCGGTAGGCAATCGTCAGGACCGCGTTGATGCCGTGGTTAATCTCTACCATATTTACCATTGTTATTATTTTCCTATAATCTCCATATATGCATCCTCCAGCGAAGGCAGATGGGTTTCAATAAGCGTGAGTGGGGTCTCGATAGCTTTGAGGACGGAGTGCAGCCTATCATGGGCCAGCGAAACTTTAAAGGGAACCTGTTCACCCACTGAGAGATCCAGGCGCCGCAGCTCCGCCAGAAGACTGGCACGGTCATCGGCATCGAGCAGCACATATTCTTCGACTAACTCGGCCTTGACCTGCGCGGGCGTGCCATGCGCTACGATGTTGCCTTTATTAATGATGCAGATATCATCCGCCTTCTCGGCCTCTTCCAGATAGTGGGTGGTCAGAAAGATCGTCGTTTGCTGCTCAAGGCGCACCTTGCTCAGATACTCCCACAGGCTCCTCCGGCTCGACGGATCCAGTCCTGTTGTGGGCTCATCCAGAAACAGGACGCGCGGATTGTGGAGCAGGCTGCGCAGAATCTCCAGCTTGCGCATCATGCCGCCCGAAAATTTCTTGACCGGCTTAAAAAGATCCTCACGAATCTCCAACACGTTTGCCAGTTCATCGATGCGTTGCTGATAACCCTTCGGCATCGTTTTATAGGATGGCCGGAAAGGATAGAGTCCGTAGAGGGTGGCGTGGAAGCGGACATTCTCCTCGGCCGTCAGGTTGAGGTCAAGGCTGGGCTTTTGAAAGATGATGCCGATATTCTTGCGCACCGCACTGGCCTGCCGGGATATGTCATAGTCAGCGATCATGACCGAGCCCGACGTTGGCTGTAGGGTCGTGGTCAGGATTGAGATTGTCGTCGTCTTGCCCGCCCCGTTGGGTCCCAGCAAGGAGAAAAGCGAGCCGGGACGTACACTGAACGAGATTTCGTTAACGGCATTCGTCTCGGCTTTCTTGTAGCGCTTCACCAGCCGTTCGACTTTGATGATTGGCGCCACTGGAGGTGATAGAGCACTACTGGACGCATCTTGCTTCTGTATCATTCATCCCTCGTTGTTCTGGCTAACTTTGATAATGTATCTGAAAAACATATTATTTTTTCGCGATATCTATCTATATAAGTTTTCCTATTGTAATAGTATACGTGTACCCCGTCCATGAGTTAGAGTAGCTTTTATATAGACTGGCACGGGCAAGGGGAGAGATATAGAGGTGGTAGTAGGGCTCAGGCTTGATGAGCCAGGGGTGCGATGCGTTTGGGTGATCCATAGTGATTGAGCTCAAAATCAATGGTATGCTCATAGGCCGCGAACGTTTTTTTGAGGCGGGTCAGGTTGTCGGCCGCGTCATCTTTGATGGTGTACATGAGGGCATAATGGTCTTCACTGGAGATCGCCTGCTTGAAGATCTCTCGGGCTTCCATGTGTTGCTGCAGCATTTGCAGCGCGATGATCTTGCCGATGAGGGCGAGGGTGGTATCGCAGTCGATGTTGAGCGCCTGCTCAAACGATGTCAGAGCCTCTTCGGCGCGCCGCAGATAGAGCAACGCCACCCCGCGTCCGATATGGGGTCTGGAGCTATCGGGATCGATACGCATGGCCTGCTCATAAGCGCTGAGTGCCTCTTCATAGCGCGCCAGTTTGAGGGACATGATGCCGGTTTTGCGATAGACCAGCGCATAGTGGGAGCCAAGACGGATGGCGTGCATGCGTGTGGCCTGCCGATAGGCGGCCAGCGCCTCCTCGTGATGCTGGAGAATCTCCAGTACCAGGCCGGTATTATAATAGGCCAGCGCGTACTGCGGATCGATGATGGTGGCCTGTTTATACGCCCGCAGCGCTTCCGGATAGCGCCTGAGCTGCCGCAGGACGGTCCCTTTATTGTTGTGGGCTAGCGCGAAATCAGGCTCGATCTTGATCGCTTGTTCATATGCTTCCAGCGCCTCCTCATAGCGTTGGAGATTAGCCAGGGCGATGCCCCGGCTGTGATAGATGCGCGCGTTATCCGGTGTCAGGCGCAGCGCCTGCTGATAGCAGATGGCCGCCTTTTCATATTGCTGGGCGCTGAAGAGTTGATTGCCCTCCTGTAGCCATTCCCGCGCCGATTTGTCGATGGCATGCACAAAGCTCAACATATCGGGATGTCTGGCTGTACGTTCCCTGGCGATCGCCTTCATGACCGCCTGCGAAATGTGTTCGGGAATCTGGGGATTGATCTGATGGAGCGCTGGCGGCTGTTCAGAGAGATGATTGAAGGCCATTGTATAGATATCGGCGTTGGGAAAAGGGGTCTTGCCCGTCAGTAGTTCGTAGGCGATACACCCCAGGGCGTATTGATCACTTTCCTTGCTGATCATGCCCCGGAACTGCTCGGGCGCCATATACGCGGGGGTGCCAGCTACGCTCCCGTTTTTGATACTCTGCGATTGCAGCGTCTGTGACATCCCAAAGTCGGCGATCAAGATATCGTTCTTCTCATTGAACAGAATGTTTTCTGGTTTGAGATCGCGATGGATGATGTTATGCTGATGGGCGAACTGGAGCGCTGTGGCGATCTGATGCAGGATCTGTTTGATCTGTTCGAACGACAGTGGTTGGGTCGCCGTGTTGCGCAAGAGCTGGCGCAACGATCCGCCCGTAGCCAGTTCCGTCACCAGATAAGGGGTAAACTCATGCAGGCCCACATCAATCACTCGCAGGATGAACGGATGCTGCAGCATTTCAAGCAGCTTGGCTTCACGGAAAAACCCCTCTCTATCGGACTGCGTTTGCAGGAATGCTCCATGTAAGATTTTTATGGCAACCACACGATTGCTTAATACCAGGTGCTCCGCCCGATAGACACGTCCGTATGTTCCGCTAGAGATGGGTTCGAGCAGGCGATAATTGCCGATGGTTGCAAGTTGTTCCATACTTAATCCCTATGTCTAAAAATTCCATTTCTTGCTGAGGTCTTTTCTTCCTTGAAAAGAACGAATGTAGTATATAAATTCATCAAAACACTTGTCAATAAAAAAGGAATTATATTTATATTTCTATGCCGGGCAATTTTATGTAATGGGAGCGTATTTTATGGCTGAATTTGTCACGATGGTGATTTTGTCCATAGGCATAGTATGTTTGTTGTAGATATTTCCGGTTTGTTGTCCCGAGCAAAAATTTGGCTATGTAGCCATTGACAATCCGAAATGAGCGTGTTATAAATTTGAACAAGGAAAACACACAACCGCATAGCGAAAAAGCTTTGACAGGACAAGTAGCGATTATCCGTTACGGACAGAGAGTAGATAGCTGGTGAGAAGTCTACACGCTAACCAATCGCGAATAAGACCCTGAAGCTGCGAGAAGAAATCGCTTGTACGCGAAAGTAGAACTGCGCCGGTGGCCACCGTAATCGGGCCTGAGTATGTATCATACATACTTGCTGAGGTCAATATCGTGAGGTATTGGCGAATGCAGGTGGCAACACGAGAGTATAACGCTCTTCGTCCTGAGTAGTAGGATGAAGGGCTTTTTTGTTGGTCCTTTATCGATACGCACATAGAAAAAGTAAAGATTGATAAGCGGTGTAGGGACAAGTAGCGGACCCCTGGGACATCCAGAGAGCGAACTGTTGGTGGAATGTTCGTATGACCAGCCCGTGAATAAGACCTGAAAGCTACGGAGAAGAAATCGCACGTGCGAAAGTAGAACTCTGTCGACCTGACCCTCGTTAACGGGTTCGCTACAGAACACACCAGGTGTTCTGCACGCCGAGGCCCATATCGTAAGGTATGGGTGAATGAGGGTGGTACCACGAGAGTTCGATGCTCTTCGTCCTTACAAGGGGGATGAAGGGCTTTTTTTGTAACAAAAATTTAGCGTTAAATATAGCAATAAGCAACAAAAGAGGAGAAAAGAAGATGGCGGCACAATGTCCAGAATGCGAAGCGAACGTAGAAGTACAGGGTCTGATGGTTGGCGAGATCACCTTTTGCCCTGACTGTAACGCGGAACTGGAAGTGATCAACGTAGAGCAACCTGAAGTAGCCCTGGCCCCAGAGGTCGAGGAAGATTGGGGAGAGTAACCCTATGCGCCTGGCTATCCTGACATCGCGAGTTCGCGTGGAAGAGAAATTGTTGGTGGAAGCGTTGCGACAGCGCTCGATCGAATTTGACCTGATTGATGATGGTGAACTGCTATTCGATCTGGCGCAGCCGCAGGAGCGCTGGCACAGATATGATGCCGTGCTCTGCCGCAGCGTGAGTCAGTCCCGTGGCCTGGCTGTCTTACACGTGCTGGAGCACTGGGGGATCCCGGTGTTTAACTCGGCGGCCGTGACCGCTCTCTGCAACGACAAACTGTTGACGACCCTGGCGCTGATCCGCGCCGGACTGCCCGTGCCGCGCACGCTGCTGGCCTTCGATGCCGAGCGTGCTCTGGAGGGGATCGAGTCCGTCGGTTATCCGGCCGTCTTAAAACCGGTCACCGGTTCCTGGGGACGCCTGCTGGCGCGCGTCAATGATCGCGACGCCGCCGAAGCTGTACTGGAGCACCAGGAGACCCTGGGGTCGTATCAACACCATATCCATTATATTCAGCAGCATGTAGATAAGCCGAACCGCGACATCCGAGCCTTTGTCATCGGTGACCGCACGATCTGTGCCATTTATCGCACCAGCGCCCACTGGGTGACAAATACCGCTCGCGGAGCTGTAACCGACAACTGTCCCGTGACTCCCGAATTGGATAGCCTGTGTACCCGTGCCGCGCGGGCCGTTGGCGGCGGCATCCTGGCGGTGGACGTCTTTGAGGATCCCGAGCGGGGCCTGCTGGTCAACGAGATCAACGGCACCATGGAGTTTCGCAATAGCATCGCTCCCACGGGCGTGAATATTCCGCAGGAGATGATCGAGTACGTATTGAGCAATGTGCGGGAAGGGGTGGCGTTATGAGCCGAGTACGCGTCGCCATCGTGGGCGGATCCGGCTATACCGGCGGCGAACTGATCCGCCTGCTCCTCTTCCATCCGCAGGTGGAGATCACGCAGGTGGCCTCGGGCAGCCAGGCGGGGCACTTCGTCCACAGCGCCCACCCGAATCTGCGCAAGATTAGCACACTGCGTTTCTGTCATCCCGACGACCTGACGTCTTGCGACGTACTGTTTCTCTGCCTGCCGCATGGCGTCTCTTCGGGCGAGATTGCGCGCTACCGGGCGATCGCCCCGCGCGTCATCGATCTGTCTGGCGATTTCCGCCTGCGCTCGCCCGAGCTGTATCAGCGCTGGTATGGACACGAGCATAAAGCTCCCTCGCTGCTATCCGAGGCGGTCTACGGTCTGCCCGAACTGCACCGTTCCGAGCTGACGGAGGCCACGCTGGTCAGCGGTACCGGATGTATGGCTACCACGTCGATCCTCGGCCTGGCACCGCTGTATCGCGCGGGCATTGTCAATCAATCCATCCCATTGGTGGTGGAGGCCAAGGTTGGCTCTTCGGCGGCCGGCGCCAAGGCGGGACCTGCCAGTCACCATCCGGATCGCAGCGGGGCGGTACGCTCCTTTGAGCCAACGGGACATCGCCACACCGCCGAGCTGATTCAGGAACTGGGACAGTCGGGTGGCGAGCTGCGACAGACGGTCGCCTTCTCAGCCACCGCCATCGAGTTGGTACGCGGTATCCTGGTGACCGCGCATGTGTTCCTGAACGAGCGCCTGGACGAGCGGGCCATCTGGCGCGTCTATCGCGAAGCCTATCAGCGCGAACCATTCATGCGCCTGGTCAAAGAGCGCAACGGTGTCTACCGCTATCCGGAACCCAAGATCCTGGCTGGCAGCAACTACTGTGACGTGGGTTTTGAGCTGGATGTTGAGCAGCAGCGCGTCGTCGTTATCGCCGCCCTGGACAATTTGATGAAGGGCGCCGCCGGCAACGGCGTGCAGGCCCTGAACTGCATGATGGGGTGGGACGAGACGCTGGGGCTGACCTTCCCCGGCCTGCATCCGGTGTAGACCACCGCTGAAGAACTGGCTTTCTTATACCCTTGAAGAGATGGACATAACGAGAAGAGAAATGGAGCATGCGATGACACTGGTCGTAAAAATTGGCGGGGGCGCGGGCGTCGCCACCACAGCTATTGTGCAAGAAATCGCCCGCCTGGTTGCTGAAGGGGAGCGCGTGGTTCTCCTGCACGGTGGTTCTGACCTGACCAATACGCTGTCGGAGCGGCTGGGGCATCCAATGCGCATGATCACTTCTCCTAGCGGCATGACCAGCCGCTATACCGATAGCGAGACCCTGCAGATCTTCGCCATGGCCGTGGCTGGTCAGATCAATACAGAGCTGGTGGCGCAGTTGCAGCAGGCGGGCGTGAATGCCTTCGGCATGGCTGGCGTAGATGGCCGTCTGCTGGTGGCCCGGCGCAAAGCGGTCGTGCGCTCGGTAACCCCCGAGGGCCGCGTACAGATCTTGCGCGACGACTACACCGGTCAGATCGAACAGGTGAACAGCGCGCTGGTGGAGCAGCTGTTGTCCGCCGGCTACACACCCGTGATCGCGCCGCTGGCCCTGAGCCACCAGGGAGAGCGCCTGAACGTGGATGGTGATCGGGCCGCCGCCGCCGTGGCTGCCGCCCTGCATGCCGATACGCTGGCGATCATGACCAACGTTCCCGGTTTGCTGCAAGATCCACAGGATGCCTCGACCCTGATCGAGACCATTCCAGCCGCGCAACTGGATACCTACATGCAGTACGCCAGAGGGCGCATGCGCAAGAAATTACTGGGCGCCCAGGAGGCGTTGCAGGGTGGGGTCTCCCGCGTTTGCATCGGCAGCGCCTCGCTGCGTGCCGTCATTAATGGCGCCGGTACCACGATCACCACCGCAGAATCAGAAGAAGAGGAAGAGCAGCGCACTGCTTCTGATCCACGCACGACGGAAGCAGTGCGCCAGACAGATACAATCCACACAGCGATGCGCGAGATGGTGTCGCTGAGCTAAATAGAGGTAAAGGAAAAAGAGAGGAAGGAGGTCCCAGATGGGCACAAATCTAATTGAACTGGAAAACACATATACGAGCGGTGTCTATGGGAAGCGACCTGTCGCCATCGTGCGCGGTCAGGGTGCCACATTATGGGACGCTGAGGGACGCAGCTATATTGATTGCATGGCCGGACATGGTGTGGCGAATATCGGACATGGGCGCAGCGAGATCGCGGCGGCCCTGGCGGCCCAGGCGCAGCGACTGATCACCTGTCCCGAAGTTGTCTATAATGATGTGCGTGCGCGCCTGTTAGAGCGCCTGGCGCAGATCACGCCGGCCGGGTTAGAGCATTTCTTCCTCTGCAACAGTGGCACCGAGGCGGTTGAGGGAGCCTTCAAGTTCGCCCGCCTGGCTACGGGCCGCACCGGTATCGTCGCCACGCTGCGCGGCTTCCACGGTCGCAGCATGGGCGCGCTCTCCGCCACCTGGGAGAAGCACTACCGCGAGCCCTTCGCGCCGCTGGTCCCGGATGTTTCACATATCCGCTACAACGATCTGAGCGCCGCCGAGGCGGCCATCACCGACAATACCGCGGCCGTCATCATTGAGCTGGTGCAGGCTGAAGGCGGCGTACACGTTGCCCAGGAGGCCTATGTACAGGGATTGGCCGCCCTCTGTCGTGAGCGCGGCGCCCTGTTGATTATCGATGAGATCCAGACGGGCTTTGGACGTACTGGTACCCTGTTCGCCTGTGAGCAATATGGCGTAGAGCCAGACATCCTCTGCCTGGCTAAATCCCTGGCCGGAGGCGTTCCTATGGGAGCTGTCTGCCTGGGACAGCGCGTGATGGAGAGCGGCCGCGTCACCCGTGGCGCACACGGCAGCACCTTTGGCGGCAATCCTCTCGCCTGCGCCGCCGCCCTGGCGACGCTTGATGTGCTCGAAAGAGAAAATCTGGCGACCCGTGCCGTAGAACTGGGCGAGCACGCGCGTGAGCGCCTGCGCTCCATTCAATCTCCCCTTATTCGTGAGGTGCGTGGTCGCGGCCTGCTCATCGGGATCGAACTGAGCAAGCGCGTCCAGCCGTATCTGGAAGCACTCTGTGAGCGTGGTGTACTGGCCTTGCCGGCTGGTCCCAATGTCCTGCGCCTGCTGCCGCCGCTGGTGATCAGCCAGGAGCAGCTAGACCAGGCCATCGACATCATCAGCGAGATACTGACCGGATCTACCAGTTCAGTCCCGCTACCCGAGGTTGTCCCTGTGCAGAACCGCGAGGTTGACCTTTTACAGCGCATGTTGACCATCCCCAGCCTCTCACGACAGGAAGGGGCGCTGGCCCGCTACCTGGTTGAGCAGGCGCGGCAGATGGGACTGCACGCCTACATCGATGAGGTAGGCAACTTCGTGGCTAGCACCCACGCGGAACTAGATGGCCAGCAGCCGGTCGTTTTGTTGGGGCATATGGATACGGTGCCGGGCAATATTCCGGTACGCATCGAGAATGGTCTGCTCTTTGGTCGCGGGGCCGTCGATGCCAAGGGACCGCTGGCCGCCTTTATCTGTGCCGCCGCCCGCGTGGCGTCCGGCGGTGCGCCTGCCCGTCCTATCGTCGTCGTCGGGGCGGTTGAAGAAGAAGCGGCGACCTCGCGTGGTGCGCGTGGAGTCGTCAACCGCTATCAGCCATCGGCCTGTATCATTGGCGAGCCAAGCAGCAGTCAGGCCGTCACCATCGGATACAAAGGACGTCTGCTCATCGATGGCTGCGTCTCGCACCAATCAAGTCACAGTGCTGGACCTTTGCAGAGTAGCAATGAAGTGGCCACCGCTTTCTGGGAGCGCGTGCGTCGCCATGCCGATGAATGGAACCAGGAGCACGCGGGGGCGTCAACCTTCGCCGCCTTGCTGCCGTCGCTGCGCCGCATCAACAGCGAGCACGACGGCCTGGAGGAGCGTACCAGCTTCACCATCGGCTATCGTCTGCCGCCCAACTTTGACATTGCCGCCTTACGCGAGCAACTGCAGCGCTGGGCCTACACCGACGACATTCACCTGATCTTCTCAGGTGAAGAGGTCGCCTTTCAGACGAACCGCGCCATTCCCCTGGCCCGAGCCTTCATGGCCGCCATCCGCGCCACCGGCGGGCAGCCAACCTTTAAAAACAAAACGGGAACGTCAGATATGAATGTTGTGGGCCCGGTCTGGGGGCAGAACATCGTCGCCTATGGACCTGGCGACTCACGCCTCGATCATACGCCCAATGAGCACATCCGGGTGGATGAATATACCCACGCAATTGATGTGCTGGAACATGTTCTGCACGAAACTGCATCGCAAAGGGAAATAGCATTATGAGATCTCTGGCTATTCTGGATAGCACCCTGCGCGAGGGGGAGCAATTCATCAAAACCTACTTCAACCTGGAGCAGCGTGTGATGATTGCGCGCCTGCTCGATCGGCTCGGGGTGACGTTCATTGAGGTACCCTCGCCCATCGCTTCGCCTGAGACGCGCGAGGCTATCCAGGCCATCTGCGCGCTCAACCTGCGCTCGCACGTGGTGGCCCATGTGCGCTGTGTCGAGGCCGATGTGCAGGCTGCGCTGGATACCGATGTCTATGGCCTGAACCTGTTCTTCGGTACCTCTCAGGAACTGCGCTCATATAGCCATGGCAGAAGGATCGAGCAGATCGCCACCGAGGCGGTCCCGTTGATCCGCCGCATTCGTGAGGCCGGCCGCTACGTGCGCTTCTCGGCCGAAGATGCCTTTCGCAGCGACCTGGTCGATCTGCTGACGGTCTTTGATGCTGTAGTCGATGCTGGTGTCGAACGCATCGGCCTGCCAGATACAGTTGGTATAGCGACCCCACGTCAGGTTGACCGTCTGGTGAGCCTGATCGCCAGTCGCTATCCCAATGTCGGCATCGAGTTTCATGGGCATAACGATACTGGCTGCGCCATCGCCAACACCATCTCGGCCTTTGAGGCCGGGGCGGACTGCCTGGACGTCACCGTCATGGGCATCGGCGAGCGCAACGGCATCGCCTCTCTGAGCGGCATCATCTCACAACTCTATATCCATTATCCTGATCTGCTCGCTACCTACGATCTGACCCAGCTGGTGGAGCTGGACCAGTATGTAGCGGACTGTCTGAATATCAATATTCCCTATAATATGCCGATTACCGCCCCCAGCGCCTTTACGCATCGCGCCGGGGTGCATACTAAAGCGGTCCTGCGCAATCCACATGCGTATGAGATCCTCAATCCTACCGACTTTGGTGTCGCGCGCCATGTCGATATTGGATCGCGCTTCACCGGACGCTATGCCGTAGGGCATAGAGCCGTCTCATTGGGACTGCAACTGACTCCTGAAGAGCTCGCGCGACTCACGCAGGCGCTGAAAGAGCGTGCGGAGAGCGGCTCGCTCAGCGATGAAGAGGTCAATACATTTATTCTTGCCTGGTATGAAGAGAAAGGAAGCCTGGTATGGGAACGCTAGCTGAAGAGATTTTTAGTTATAAATTGGGACGCCCCGTTCATGCGGGGGAGACTGTGGTGGTGGATGTCGATCATGTGATGAGCCATGATACGACGACTCCCCTGGCCATCAAAGCTTTCCGCAAGCTGGCCAAACAGAATAACGGTCGTGTGTTTGATCAGAAGCGTTCGCATATCGTTTTTGACCATATCATCCCGGCCGCGACCATCGCGGCGGCCACCCTGCATCGCGAGGTACGCTCGTTCGCCCAGGAGCAGGAGATCCCGATTTTGCAGGAAGGCATCTGTCACCAGGTGATGCCCGAGAAGGGCTTTGTGCTGCCGGGCAGCATCATCGTGGGCGCTGATAGCCACTCCTGCACTTATGGAGCCTTTGGCGCCTTTGGCACTGGTATGGGTTCGACCGATATCGGCGTGGCCTACGCCACCGGCCGCAGCTGGTTCCGCGTGCCGGAGACCATCAATGTCAACATTACCGGCACCCTGCCTCCAGGAGTGTTCGCCAAAGATATCTCGCTTGAGATCGTGCGTCGTCTGGGTGTGGATGGCGCCAACTATCGCGCTATCGAATATACCGGCGAGGTGATCGAGAACTTCTCGATGAGCGAACGTATGACCTTCTCCAACATGGCCATCGAGATGGGTGGTAAAGCGGGACTGATCGCGGCCGATGCCACCACGCAGGAATGGCTACGCGGTCGCACCGATAAAGAGTATCCGCTGCTGCGTGCCCAGAATCCGCACTACGAGCGGGTGATCGAGATCGATGTCACCAACATGCAGCCGCTGGTGGCCTGTCCCCCTGACGTCAACATCGTGCATCCGGCCGCAGAGGTGCAGGACGTCCAGATCGATCAGGTCTTCCTGGGTACCTGCACCAATGGTCGCCTGGACGATCTGGAGATCGCTGCCAACATTCTGCGCGGCCGCACGATCAGCCCGAGCCTGCGCATGGTTGTCATCCCCGCCTCGCGTGAGATCTATCTGGAGGCCATGCGCCGTGGTTATCTGGAAATCTTCGCTCAGGCCGGCGCCTCCGTTGGCACGCCCGGCTGTGGACCCTGCATCGGACGCCACTTCGGCGTGCTGGCTCCCGGAGAGCGCGCGCTGACCACGATGAATCGCAACTTTACCGGTCGCATGGGTGATCCCACCGCCGAAATCTACCTGGGCAGTCCCGCGACCATCGCCGCCACCGCGCTGACCGGCCATATCACCGATCCACGCAGCGTCTTACTGGCGGAAAATCCCGCCTAGTACTCTGTCAACTTTCAACGGATGGGTGAGCGGGGATGCAAGGGGCGGCCAGCCCCTTGACTGGGGGATCGGGGGCTGTGCCCCCGGCGATTCCTCCCCCCTCTCGCCCGCGTAGCGGGCGAACAACCCATCAGACAAGGTTTGACAAAGTACTAACCTGAAGAGTTTAACACGATCGATAGAAGGAGAAAAAGAGAATGGGACGCATCTGGAAAGTCGGTGACAACATCAATACCGACCTGATCATTCCTGGCCGCTATAACGTGACGACCGATCATGCACAGCTGGCGAAATACTGCCTCTACGAGGCCTATCCCGAATTTTCACAGGGCGTGCAGCCCGGCGACATCTTGATGGGAGGCCACAACTTCGGTTGTGGCTCCTCCCGTGAGCACGCGCCGACCGCCATCCTGGCCAACCAGGTCAAAGTCGTGATCGCGCGTAGCTTCGCGCGCATCTTCTACCGCAACGCCGTCAACATCGGCCTGCCGGTCCTGGTCTGTGAGGACGCTGTGCTCAACAGCGAAGCCGGGCAGGAGCTCGACGTTAATCTTGAGACTGGTGAGATCCGTAACCTCACCACCGGCCAGACCTTCCAGGCCGAGCCGCTCGACCCATTTGTCGCGCGCATCGTGGCCGCTGGTGGCATCATCAATTACATCGAAGCCAACAACGGCCAATTGGTATATTAAAACGCAAACGACGAATCCCCGTAGGTGCGCCCCTTGCGGGCGCTTGCCGCGAAGCGGCCCTGTGCCCGCAAGGGGCGCACGTTTCACCAACGCGGGATTTGTGCGTTTTGGGAGAAGGGTAATATGCACAACCGACAATTTCATAATCCGCCGCAGGTGTGCGTGGTTGCAGGGGATGATGCGGCCCCTGAGGTGGTGCGGCCGACGGTAGAGATTCTGCGTGAGCTGGCGCCGGAGATCCGTTTTACGGAGGCGCCGTGTGGACGCGAGGCCCAGGCGCGGTATGGAACACCGTTTCCGGATGTGACGCGTGAGGCGATCGACGCAGCGGACTGCACGCTCTTCGGCGCCAGCGGCGGACCCAGCCGTCCAATCCTGTGGTATCTGCGCTGGAACAAGGAGACCTATATCAATGTGCGCTCCGTGCGCTGGATCCCCGGCTATCGCAGCCCCATGCAGCATCCGGAGCGCATCGATTATGTGATCGCGCGCGATAACCTGGAGGGGATGTATCCCCCACGCGAGGGCGATGTGGCCGAACTGGCGGCCCTGCCCAGCAGCGGTAGCTGGTGGATGGCCCCGCCGGTCGAGAAGGCGGGCGCCTACTCGATCAAGGTGAGCACCGATGAGCAGATGCAGCGCGTGGCTAACCATGCCTGTCAGCTCGCCTTGCAGCGGCAGGCCGCCGGCTATCCCGGACGTGTCACACTGGGCGCCAAATACTCGATCCAGCCGCGCACCGATGGCCGCTTCCGCGCCATCGTCAAAGAGGCGGTCAGCCAGCATCCTTCCCTGACCTACCAGGAGTTCCTGGTCGATGACATGGCGCGCCGCCTGGTTGCTTCCCCGGAACAGCTGGATGTGGTCGTGCTGGGGAACGAGCATGGAGATATTCTGGCCGACGTCTCCAGTGGTACCATCGGGGGACTTGGCCTCTCACCCAGCGCCTGCTATGGTGAGGACTACGCCTACTTTGAGCCGGTCCATGGGTCCGCCCCCGACCTGGCCGGCCAGGGCATCATCAATCCTACCGCCATGTTATTATCGGGCGCGTTGATGCTTGATTACCTGGGGTATAATAAACAGGCAAGTGCTTTAACGTCCGCCATCGAACAGACCTATCGAGAAGGCAGCCTGCTCCCGGTCGACCAGGGTGGACAGGCAGGAACGAGTGAATTCGTGCAGGCCATCCGGGCGCGCTTGTCAGAGCATGGATCATAAACGCCCATTCCCCCGTGAATAAAGAAAGATAAATTGGGCGCCAGTGAGGGAGCGTTGCTCCCCTTATGCTGACCATGAATGAGATCGTAATGTATAACCATTCCGCCGGTAAGAGGCGGAATGGTTATGTTTGGTATATGTTGTTGGTTGTGAGGCTCGCCGTACGAGAAGAAATTGCTCGGCATGTCGATGTGTGGATTATTCAGGCTATCCCCTATAGCAATTCTTGCCCTGTCATGAAGACGCTTGCAAGCTAAACTGATACAATAATAAGCATCGAAAAATACTAAAGATATAAAGCGAGCTATAATTGGAGATAGTGAACAATGAAAGCTGATTGGGTAACAAAAGTCGCTGACCGTGTCGAAGCCAGCGTGCGACAGCGTAAGGGTGAGAACGCCACTATCGTGTGCGCCTCCGGCATCAGTCCCTCAGGTCCGATTCACCTGGGTAATCTGCGCGAGCCATTTACCGTCCACCTGGTGGTTGAGGAACTGCGTGGCCGTGGGTGGAAGGTGGAGCATATCCATTCCTGGGACGACTATGACCGTCTGCGCAAGGTGCCAGCCGGTATCCCGGCCGAGTACGCGCAGTACATCGGCATGCCCTATGCCGATATCCCCGACCCTTTTGGGGAGTATGATTCATATGCCACGCGCTATATCACCGACTTTACAAACGGTTTGAGCCGCCTGGGTATCCGACCCCGCTATATTCGCCAGTCACAGGCCTATCGTCGTGGCGATTATCGCGAACAAATCAAGATGGCTATTCGCCAGCGTGGAGAGATCTTCGATATCCTGGCCGAGTATCAAAATCTAGAGGGCCAGAAAGAGACCGTGGACGAGCGCCGCGCTGCCTATTATCCCTTTAAGCCCTACTGTGACAATTGTCATAAGGACATGACGCACCTGACCTCGTATCGCGATGAGGATGCTTTCCTTACCTACGTCTGCGATAACTGCGGGCACGAGGGCAGCTATAGCCTGAACGAGCGCATCGACGGCAAGCTTGTCTGGAAGGTTGACTGGCCCATGCGTTGGAGCTACGAGCAGGTCGACTTTGAGCCCGGTGGCGAGGACCACTCCTCTCCCGGCAGTAGCTATACCGTGGGACAGCGTATCGTGCAGAAGGTGTATGGCGCCGTGGCACCGCAGTTTATCGGCTACGCCTTCGTCGGCATGGGCGGCCGCTCCAAGATCTCAAGCTCGGTCGGTACCACGGCCACCGTCTCTTCGGCGCTTGAGATTATCGAGCCCGCTATCCTGCGCTGGCTCTATGCGCGCCGTGCCAACAATCAGGCCTTTGATATCGATTATGGTCAGGGTCTGCTGCGTCTCTACGAGGAGTGGGACGCTCTGGTGCGCCAGATCAACAAGGGGACGGCCAACGAGGTCAATCAGCGCCTGTTCGAGCGCGCTACGCGCACCAGCACCGATGAGATCGTCTATACCCATAAGGCAGTGCCGTTCCCGTTGCTGACTTCGGTCATCGATGTGACCCAGGCCAATGAAGAGCAGGTCCTGCGCATCATTTCGCAGACCCTGCCGGAACTGCAGGATCTGGGTACGTTGCGTGCCGAACTGGAGCCGCGCTTCACCTGCGCCCTCAACTGGGTCAACAACTACCTGCCCGACGATGAGCGCACGCAGATTCGCACTAGCTTTGATAGCGAGGCCTTCGCCAGCTTCTCTGAGATGGACCAGGCCAGCATCCGCATGCTGGCTGAGCGCCTGGACGACTCCTGGAACCTGGCTAGCCTGACCGAACTGATGTACAGTATCCCCAAGGTCGTACGCGGCCTGGCGGTAGATACTCCTCCCAACGACGAGCTGAAGCAGGCGCAGCGCTCCTTCTTTATTGCGTTGTACAACCTGATCTGCGGCCGCGATACCGGTCCGCGCATTCCAACGCTTCTGCTCTCCATTGGCCTGGAGCGCGCCAAGCAGCTGCTAACGCCCACTGCCGTGGCGGTGGCGCAAAAATAGCTTCCTACAATAAACACCCATGTTATCCAGTGGGAATAAGCAGGCGGACCGCTCACGAGCGGTCCGCCTGCTTATTCCCACTGGATATGTTAAATAGACAGAATTATGATCAATTTATAACATTCTCTTTATCTCTTCTTTACATCCGGCTGGCATAATACGCACTGAGAGCGCATGTCTCTTCCGTAAGAGGAAGGAGTTTCCAATGAACAATTGTATCTTGCCCGCCCACGAATTTTTTATTTTTGTGCCAACCAGAAGCGATGTTCGACAACCTTCAAACGTTAACCGTATAGAGACGCATAATGTGTCTGATGCTCATAGTATGCAGAAAAGCGCAAGCGTGCCCGTGTCCCTGCAGTCATGGACGAAAATAATGGTCGCTGATACGCTCGATGTCTATGCCTGTCTGCAAGAAGATGAGCAAATATGCCAACCCTGCTAGATAGCCTCCTCTATGCCAGCCGTGAGCCGCTATCGTAGCGTTGCTCACGGTTGCACCATAGGGAATGCTCATCAGCTGATCTATGGTGAAGTGACGGCACCTCCTTGCTGTGATGGCGATGTATATCCCGGCGCCCGGTCACGCTTTTAACGATACCTCAATAGACGCCGACGCCGCATCCACCTCCCCTGATGGTAGTGTACTAATGACACCACATGCTTTCATGTTTCGTGCTATGATGAGAGAGAAATGTTTTGTATTGGTGCATAGGGTGTGTATTCGCACACCTATGCACCAATACAAAACAGCCTGAGATGCTCGGCTGTCCATTGTATGTTGGTGCATGGGGTGCGCATGCGCACTCCATGCACCAACATACAAAATCAGTGCGGCCGCGTGTGCGGGGGCTATCAAGGGCCACACGATGATTAAAGTCAAACACTGAGTTAGTTAGTTGTTGTATAGAAAGTGAGGAATAGTGTGGGTAAGATTACAGTGGAAAAAGAGCGTGTTATCAATGCCAGTCCGGAGAAGATCTTCTCCGTTTTGTCTAACTATAAAGAGCAGCGTCCCAGGATGCTGACGCCAAATTTTATTGACTACAAGGTAGAGAAAGGTGGCAAGGGGAGCGGCACGGTCATCAGCTACCTGCTGCGCGCGGCCAACCGGGAGCGTGCCTATCGCATGAGCGTTGATGAAGCGGTCAAGGGTCGTGTGCTGACCGAGCGCGACAACAACTCATCGCTGGTCACCACCTGGGCACTCTCGCCTGTCAGCGGTGGCGATAAGACCAGGGTCAGCGTGGCTAGCGAGTGGGAGGGTGGTAAAGGTGTGGGGGGCTTCTTTGAACGAACCTTCGCCCCCCTGGGCCTGCGCCGCATTTATGGCAGCATGCTTACCTCTTTGATTGATATCCTGGGCGTCTCCGGTGAAGAGGTTACCGCGGTGCAGGGCAAGGAGTACCGCCCGACCGAGAACCTGCGCGGCCTCATCTTGATCTTATCGCTGGTGGTTGGCTTCGCCTTTGGTCTCAACTATATCCAGAAAGCTAATCGCGAAAAGGCGCAGAGATAGGCTAGCGTCTCTGCTTCAGGAGCGCCTCTTTGCCGCGCACGACCGGATTGCGCAGAGTCCCTAGTTGCTCGATGGTGATGTGTACGACATCGCCCTGCTCAAGCGTAAAGGGTTGATCGGGGACAAGGGCGGTGCCGGTGCACAGGATGGCCCCTGCGGGAAACTCATTGTCGCGATACAGGTATGAGACCAGCTCTTCCAGGCTTCGCTTGAGTCCGTTGGTGTTGGTCTCACCTTCCCAGCAGACCTTGCCATCGCGTTCAATCTGCATCTGCATCGCTAGCTGGCGCGCATCCCCAATGGTCCAGGCCAGGGTGATGCCGGGTCCCAGAGCGCAGCTACCGGCGTAGACCTTGGCCTGCGGGAGGTAGAGGGGATTCTCGCCCTCAATGCTGCGCGAGCTGACATCGTTAGCGATGGTATAGCCGACGATCTCACCATGGGCGTTGGCGACCACCGCCAGTTCGGGCTCCGGGACATCCCAACGCGAATCCGAGCGCACCGCGATCAGCTCATCCTGTCCACTCACGCGATAGGCTGTAGCTTTAAAAAAAAGTTCAGGGCGCTCGGCCTGGTAGACCCGCGCATAAATATCGGGCGTATCACTCTCCTCTTTACGTGCCTCCTCCGAGCGCTGGTAAGTTACCCCCGCCGCCCACACTTCGGTATCGCCATCGATAGGAGCCATTATCTTCTCTCTCTCGATCACATGGCCGTCCTGTATAACGCGTGAGATCAACTGGCGCAGCTCATCAACGCGTAGACGCAAAAGATCAGATAGGGTCGTATTGGGTGCGGGAAAGGTTCCCACTAGGCGATCATTAGCCAGCAGCCCCAGGACAGTGGTACCGTCCGTAGAGCGGTAACGTACTAATTGCACAGCTTCTTCTCCTTAACATGTTATGGCGCGTCACGTCTGTATTGCCGTATTCCTTGTTGCTCATCACCTGAATTATCGCATGCATGTATGCGATAATCAATTCGTTCTCCACACTATTCTCAACTACATCATATTTTTCTCTCCTATGTATAATGTGCAGCGTTGATTATGATAGATATATAACAGATATACAGTTGTATCTGGTTCTGATTTGCCGTAGAATGCACGCAGTATTAATAAAAAGAGGGAGGGTAGAGTTCTATGGGTGCTCTATCAGGGCAGGTCGCGCTGGTGACTGGCGCGGGCGTTGGTATCGGGCAAGCCATCGCCATCGAACTGGGCCGCCAGGGGGCGAAGGTGGCTCTGCATTACGCCAGTAGCGCGGCTGGCGCGCACGAGGCTGCGGCCGAGATCAACCATCTGGGCGGCACTGCGATGACCGTTTCGGGCAAGCTGGGCGTGGTAGAGGAGTGCCGCCGCGTCGTTGACGAGGTGATCAATCATTTTGGTGGCATCGATATCCTGGTCAACAATGCCGGTGTCACGCGTGCCGATAAATTTGAAAACATTACGCAAGAACTTTTCGACGACGTTTTCCACCTTAACATACGCGGCTACTTCTTTTGTGCCCAGGAGGCGGTAAAATCGATGGAGCAGCGTGGTGGTGGCTCGATCATCAATATCACCTCGGTCCATGGCTACGCCGGCTTTACCAACCACTCGGTCTATGCGGCCACCAAGGGCGCTATCATCGCTTTCACGCGCGAGCTGGCTATTGAACTGGCTCCCAAACATATCCGCGTCAACGCGGTTGGACCCGGCCTGATCGAGGTGCCACGCTACGCCAACATCCCCACCTACAGCACCGAGTTTGGCGACAGCCTGGTGCCGCTGGGACGTGTGGGCCGGCCGAAAGACATCGCCCCGGCCGTGGCCTTTCTAGCCTCCGATGCCGCCGACTTCATTACGGGCCAGGTCCTCTACATCGACGGCGGCACCACCGCCAAAATGGCCCTCGATTGGGACCAGGGCGACCATCCTCAATAGAGGATCGCCCCGGTCCGCCCGCGCGACTAGCGCGGTGCCATTCTTACAGCACCGTCCAGCCTGACAACCTCGCCATTGAGCATCTCGTTCTCGATGATGTGTCTGGCCAGGGCGGCGTACTCTTCTGGGCGTCCCAGGCGCGAGGGGAAGGGGACCTGCTGCCCCAGGGAGATGCGGGCGGCCTCCGGCAGGCCGGCCAGCAGGGGAGTATCGAAGAGGCCGGGGGCGATGGTCATGACGCGAATGCCGTAGCGGGCAAACTCGCGGGCAATCGGCAGCGTCATGCCGACGATACCACCCTTGGATGCTGAGTATGCGGCCTGCCCGATCTGACCATCGAAGGCGGCCACCGATGCGGTATTGATAATCACGCCGCGCTCACCGCTCTCCTCAGGCGTATTCTGGCTCATGACCGCGCTCGCCAGGCGGATCACGTTGAAGGTGCCGATCAGGTTGATATTGATGACGCGGGTAAAGCTCTCCAGGCTGCTGGGACCATCCTTCCCCAGCACCTTTTCCGCCACCCCGATGCCGGCGCAGTTGATGACGCCGTGCAGCGTGCCGAACTGCTTCTGGGCGGCCTGGATGGCCTGTTGCACGCTCTGCTCATCGACCACATTGGTCTGCGCGAACAGGGCCGCCTCCCCCAGTTCTCCAGCCAGAGCCGTTCCCGTCTCCTGATTGAGATCGGCCAGCACTACGTGGGCGCCTGATTTTGTTAGCAGGCGCGCGCAGGCCGCCCCCAGGCCCGAGGCCCCGCCGGTAATGAAAAATGTTTTATTCTCTACGTGCATCTGATATTCCCTTTCCTCGTTGAATAGAGTAGATTGCGTAGGTTGGGTCGCATCTGAATGATCAAAAAATATGGCGGAATACATACATTATGGAGATAGCCGCGATATCCGCCAGAGATACGCCTGTCTTTATTGTCCACACAGTTTATGATACCTCGTAGCAAGAGATGCTTACAAGTGACCTTCTCTCTTGTCTAGGACCATGCGAAGTGCTAGACTGGAACAATAATTAGTCCATTGTGCCAGACAGGAAAAGGATATATTGTAGAGTGGATAAAAAACAAGAAAGACTACAGTTGTTGGAGTCCCAGGTCGGGCGCCTGCAACGTCGCATAGATGCCCTGACGCCACGCAGCAATGTTTATTCGTGGTCGCGCGTCGCTATCTTCTTCGCAGGGATAGCGCTCGCCGTATTGCTGTTCATTGCCGGACTCTGGTGGCTGGCCATCCCTGTCTTTGTGGTGTTTATGGTGTTTTTTGGGATTATGGCCCACTTTCACGGCTTGATCGACCAGAGCATCGCCCGTCATACGCTGTGGATGCACATCAAGTCCGCCCACATTGCCCGCATCAAGCTGGACTGGGAGCGCATGCCCGAGGTGATGACCGAAGCGCCAGTGGAGGGACATCCTTTTGAGGTTGACCTGGACATTACCGGCTCGCGCTCAATCCATCGGCTGGTGAACACCGGGGTATCACGCGAGGGGATGGAGCGCTTGCGCGACTGGCTGCTACAGACCACGCCGCAGCTAGAGACCATCCAGCGGCGCCAGGCTCTGGTGCGCGAGCTGATCCCCATGACGCGTTTCCGCGATCGCCTGATCCTTAATTCTCTGCTGGCCTCGGGCGGCAGGTCAAACCAGCTGGAGGGTCAGCGGCTGCTGCGCTGGCTGGAGCAGCAAAATCCATCGGCGGGTCTGGGCATTCTGTTCGTGGTCTCACTGCTCATCAACGTGTTGACCGCCGTGCTCTTTCTGCTCTCGCTCTTTGCCATCGTTCCCCCGCTGTGGGGCTGGTCGCTGGGCGCCGGCGTGATCCTGTTCTTCGCCACCGCCAATCAGCGCGGTGATATTTTTGAGGACGCCTCCTATCTGCGCTACGGCTTTGGCACCCTCAGCGCCATCTTTTCGTATCTGGAGAAATATCCGTATCGCGCCCAATCGCGGCTGCAGGCGTTGTGCGAACCATTCACGCGACAGAGCGAGTCGGGACCGTCGGCTCTGCTCAAAGGGACGGCTCGCATCTCAGCTGCGGCGACCCTCAAGAGCAATGGTATCCTCTGGGTCGTTGTCAACGCCCTTGTACCCTGGGATCTGTACTGCGCCATGAAGCTGGTCCGGTACAAGTCGCAACTGAGCGCCCGCTTGCCTGACTGGCTGGACACCTGGTTTGAGCTGGAAGCCATCTGTTCGCTGGCCGCCTTTGCCTATCTCAACCCTGAATATATCCTGCCTGAGATCGAAGCGGAGCAGAAACTGCAGCAGAAGGACCGGGCGCTCTTCCAGGTTGCGCACCTGGGTCATCCTATGCTGCCCGCCGAAAAGAAGGTCACCAACAATTTTGGTTTGCAAACGTTGGGCGAGGTCATCATCATTACGGGCTCCAATATGGCGGGTAAAAGTACGTTTCTGCGTACCCTGGGCGTGAATCTCTGCCTGGCCTACGCGGGTGGCCCGGTCTGTGCCAGCACGTTTACATCCACCCTCTTCCGTCTGTTCACCTGTATCCGGGTGACCGACTCGGTGACGGAGGGCTACTCTTATTTCTATGCTGAAGTACGTCGCCTGCACTCTCTGCTCGATGCGCTCAAGCAGCCAGGACAGCCGCCTCTCTTCTTCCTGGTAGACGAGATCTTCAAGGGCACAAACAACCGCGAACGCCTGATCGGGAGCCGTTCATTTGTGAAGTCCCTGGTCGGCCACAATTGTGTTGGTTTGATCTCAACCCATGACCTGGAGCTGGCAACGCTGGCTGAGAGTGTACCCCAGGTTCACAATCAGCACTTCCGCGAAGAGGTGATCGATGGGCAGATGGTCTTTGATTATATCCTCCGCGAAGGCCCGTCCCCAACGACCAACGCCTTAAAAATTATGGCCATGGAGGGTCTGCCCATCGATGGCTAGAGGAGGGCGGCTTTTTACCTGGATGGGGACGGCAGGTCAACGCTATCGATCATAGAAGGATCGACTTTTTGGATCAGTAGCGTGGTATTCTCATCCAGGTTGGCCCTCTGGGTATGGATCTGTGGAGAGCGTAGCTCTGGCCGACTTTCGACCTGCTGACCATCTTTCAGGATGCCGCCGCCTTGCTCGTAGGCATTGGGAAGCAAGATCCAACCGCCTACATAGGTAGTGTGTTCGCTACGCGTTTTGGTCCAGTAGAGGCCAGCGTCGCCAGTGGCCTTTGTCGCCTTCACGTTATAGCTTTTATCCTGTCCCTGGTTGTGCACGATGAAGCGGCCGGTAACCTGTTCACGGTCGACTTTCACATCTACCGCCCACGCCTGCTTATTCTGCAGGGAAGATCTTTTAAAGCCAACCTCTGACTTCACCGTGTGATTCTGTATCACAACTTTATTGGAGTAGATAGAGGTAAGCGTTGCCACAGCGATGAGCGCTTTCCCCTGATTGACCGTAAAGGAGAGATAATAATCGCGGCCGTTTGAGCCCGTGCCTGCCTCTACCTTACCCACGAAGGCGCCGCTGATAGCCTTATCGCTGGCTGAAGTCGCGGAGGTACTGGAATTTAGAAGGAGACTACCTCCCAGTACCAGGAGGCAGAGTACAGCTACGACTAGCAAGCGTGTTAAACGATGATTGCGTACAGAAAAAAAGCTTCCTGCCAAAATAGAACCTCCTTGTAGAATGAGTAGAGTAGTAATCTGGCCTTACCGATAAATACGTTGGCTGTGGTAAGGCGGACTCATGTGATTACTCAACTCTAACCCATAAATACCTGGAAGAATGGTTGTATCGCCAGGTTGAATTGTGCATAAAAAAATAGAGCATGTTACACGTACAGTATCGCCTGTATGATATCAAACCAGTGTAGATGATGCAAGGCAGATGTATTAATTAAGCTGGGCGATCGTCTGGCGGATCTGTTTGATGTGGTTGCGCATCTCATAGCGATCGCTGGCTTTGGGATTGCGTTCAAGATACGCCTGCAGGTCTTGCATGGCACGCCCATAGTGTTTGAGCTCTAGATGAAGCAGGCCGCGATCGCGCTGCTCGACGGTCGCATCTGGCAGTAGCAGCAGCATTAGATCGCTGATGGCCAGGGCATGGGGAAAATCGTCGTGACGGATATAAACGCTTTTCAGGTTATTCAGGATGCGCACCAGCATCTGTCTGGGCGTCACTGCTTCCAACCAGCGCTGGTGCAGGGCCCCCCGGTGATGAGTCCTCTGCTGTATACGCTCAAGGCACTCCGCTTCATTCAGCAGCAGGCCTCTGGCAAAGGGATCGATATAGATTCTCCCCTCGGGCCATGAGTAGCGCACCATAAAATGGTAGGGGAAACCAATCCCTTCCAGCGGGATGCCCGCGCGTTTGCCCACTTCCATGTAAAGCAAGGAGAGGGTAATCGGCAGCCCTGTATGTTCTTCTAACACTTTGTTCAGGAAGCTATTATCAGGATGATAATAGTTGCTCTCATTGCCATGGAAGTGCTCATCTTCGAATAGCACATGGTTCAGCGAGCCGATCAGTTCGAGCGGATTAACCTGTTCTGAAGTGCTGGAAGCGATTTGCGCGTGCAACTGTATAACTCGTCGTGCCAGCGCGTCGAGGTAGGATAAAGAGGGAACGGGATCTAGATCGGGGTAGGCCACCTTTGCTATCTGTAGTGCGGCCTGGGCGAGGTCGATCGTGTTCTCATCTCTACTGACCAGGCTTGTGAATTCCCGGTAGATACGTTGTTGTATAGCCTCTTGTGAAAATTTATCAGTCATGCTTCTGGCATTTAACCATAGAATGCCAGGGATAAGCAAGTCCTCAATGCGTGGCGCCACTATAGTCCCACCGCATTTTCCCCTGCCGAATCCCCGCGCTATCCCAACGGTTCAGGTGGTGTTAATGATCGCTACGCACGCCGCGTGAACGCTGAAGAAGAGGAGATTCATCGGGCAGATCGTTGCCCGAAGTGGGGTTCAAATAATGATCCATGGCCAGCCAGAGTCCACGGCTGGGGCGGAACAGCAGCAATGGCAGTATCAAGGCGAACGGGCCACCGATCAATAGTACCGGCAAAACCGGGATACTTGGAATAGCCGCCAGGGGCAGTACAACCGCCGCCGCGATAAGCTCGCTGACCACCAGGTTAATGGCCATAGAACTGGTATAATATCCTTCTTCGCGCTCAAACTTAAACTGGCATACCGGACAATGCTCATTCATCTTGTAGATGCCGCTGAAGAGCTTGCCCTGTCCGCATACGGGACAACGTAAGAGCAGACCACGCATGAGTAATAGCAAAAATCTTTTCATATAATAATAATCTCTGTAACTTTCCGGACCGCAAAGACCACCGATGAATGCCTGGTTAGATTGCTGGTGCGTACCTATATGTTTATGTGTATAATTGTATCACGTTGGTGCCAGTCTGTATTGTTTTCCCTTTCGCTCTGGCAGCTCCAGGGTCGGATCTCATATGGGATAAGAGCATTGTGTCCGTTTATCAGAGGAGGCGAGTCGTGATGCGCTTAGAAAGAAGTATCGCTATTGCCAGGCCAATCGAGGTTGTTTTTGCGTACGTGACTACTATGGACAACGTTAAGTCATGGCTGCCCGTCAAAGATATCCGTGCCGTTTCAGAGGGGCCTATGCGTGTAGGTGCTACATACGCGCAGACCGCCGTCTTCATGGGACGACAATTCGATTCTACGATCGAGGTTACCCGGTATGAGCCTCCACGCCTGTTCGCCTTTAAAATGATCCATGGCCCCTTCCCACTGGCAAACACTATGACCTTCGCCCCTACTCCCGATGGTGGAACGATGCTGACGGTGATTGGAGAGGCTGAACCCGGCAATGCCCTCAATTTTGTCGGCCCCCTGGTAACGCCGATCGTGAAGAAGCAGCTAGAAAACCAGGTCTCGGCATTGAAACAGGCCATCGAGGTCAGGCCGGCAGGATAACCAGTGTCAAGAAAGATTCTCCATGTGCCTCTGTTACACCGGCACATGGAGAATCTTTCTTGATATCATCGGGTTGAAACTTTTAACGAGCCAGCAAGGAGCGCACGAAGCTCCACTTTTCGATCTCGTGGAATTCGCTGCCGCCTTCATGTCCGTTGTAGGGATAGACCTTGAGCGTCTTTGGACAGGTGAGATGATTATAGACGGCGAAGCCGGTTGATGGTGGACAGATCGTATCGAGCAGGCCCACCGATAGCAAGGTTGGACACGTGATGCGTGGCGCCAGGTTCATACCATCAAAATAGCTCAGGGTGTGATAGCTCTGCTCCACATCGTAGGGATGCTTCTTCCAGAAATCGACCAGTTCGCGGTACGGACCATCTGCAAACATCTCGATCGCGCGCCGGAAATGGCAGAGATATGGTACATCTGGCATGGCAGCGGCGATGCCTTTGTCCTTGGACAGAGCCGCTACCGCGATGGTCAGGCCGCCGCCCTGGCTTCCACCGGCCAGAATGATAGGTCCCGTCTCCTCGCGGCTACGCACAAAATCAACGGCGCGCACGCAATCCATGTACGCGTAGCGATAGTAATAGTTCTCCGGATCTAAAATTCCCTTTGACATGCAGCCCAGAATGCTGCCACTACTATATGTGTTGTTATCAGGAGTTTCCCCATTCTGTCCACGCGTATCCACCGCGAAGACGCAATAGCCCTGCAATGCCCAGCTCATCTGGCGTACCGGTAAGCCCTTAGAATCGCTATAGCCATGATACTGAACCAGGGTTGGCGTCTTCCCATCGACCTCCAGCCGATACGGCTTCTGGGGTACAAGATACCAGCCAGCTACACGTGTATTCTGCCCAAAGCCATCGTAACGGACCCGGTACACCGTCACGCGATCGCTCGGAAATGGATATTCCTCCACGCTGGCATTCAGCGGTTGACCATCGCTCTCCCTAACCGTCCTCGTCCAGAACGCATCGAAGTCGCTCTCCGCGTTTAACGCCGGGCGATACTGCTCTAATTTAGCTAATGGCATATCAACAATCATAAATACTTCTTTCTCTTTCTTACCCTGGTGGACGCAATACAACGCTGCAAATATATAAAATAAATGATAATCACGAGCATAAGCCCTGTCAATGAAATGTCGGCTGCCAACCAGGCTGAAATAAGACTCGTGCCCCCGGCGCTCACGTGTTTTTTTAGGAGTTGGTGCAATGCCATGGGGGTGCATCCGCACCCCCATGGCATTGCACCAACTCCTAGATTGTAAGGGCTGGGGCAGCGTCATGGGCGGGTGCTTAGTCTCCCTATTAAGAAGATGGCGCGGATAATGATAACTGAACAGCGCAGAGATAAGATATAATAGGGTTAAATGAAAACTATGCAGTTTTCATTCAACCCTGTACATTACCAGAGCTACCCATACTGCAATGTTTTTATATGGAAAGGCAGCATGAAATGGAAACTCCATTGGGCAAAGATCAGCCTCTCTGGTCCCCATCTGAAAAAGACAGACGTGAAGCGAATATATCGCAATATATGCATTGGCTAACGCAGGAACGTGGCCTGCGTTTTGAAAACCGTGAAGAGCTCTGGGGCTGGTCCGTCGAGCACCTGGAAGACTTCTGGGCCTCCATCTGGTCGTATTTTCATATCCAGGCCTCTCAGCCATACACGCAGGTGCTTTCCGAGCGCAAAATGCCGGGCGCAGACTGGTTTGCGGGCGCGAAACTGAATTATGCCGAGCATGCGTTTCGCCACGCCACGTCCGATCGACCGGCGATGATATTTCAATCTGAACGGCAGGGCCTGACGGAAATTTCCTGGCAGCAATTAAAGCGCAACGTGGGCGCCGTCGCCCATGCCCTGCGTGCCATGGGAGTACAAACTGGCGATCGCGTGGTGGCTTATCTACCAGACATTCCGGAAGCGATCACCGCTTTTCTGGCCTGTGCCAGTATTGGTGCCATCTGGTCCAGCTGTTCTCCCGATTTCGGTACCAGCAGCGTCATCGATCGCTTCAAGCAGATCGAGCCAACCGTCCTCTTCGCCATTGACGGCTATCAGTACAATGGCAAGACCTTTGATCGCAAAGAGGTGGTCAAAGAACTGCGGCGTGAGTTGCCGACGCTGCAAAAAGTTGTGCTGGTGCCCTATTTACACGCTGATGCATCGGCCGCTGACATCCCCAACGGACTTCTCTGGTCTGAGGTTGTGCGCGAAGAGGCGGAACTGGTTTTTGAGCAGGTCCCCTTCTCCCATCCACTCTGGGTCCTGTACTCATCGGGAACCACTGGTCTGCCGAAGCCGATTGTGCAGGGACATGGTGGTATCCTGCTAGAACATCTCAAGGCTCTGACGCTGGACGTAGACCTCAAGCCCGGTGATCGCTTCTTCTGGTTTACCACGACCGGCTGGATGATGTGGAACTTCCTGGTTGGTGGTCTGCTGGCGGGCGCGGTCATCCTCCTTTATGATGGCAGTCCGGGCTATCCCAATATTGAGACACTCTGGCGTTTTGCTCAGGAGAGCAAGATGACCTTCTTCGGTACCAGCGCCAGCTATATCTCCTCTTGTATGAAGGCCGGGATCGAGCCGGGGCAGACCTATGATCTGAGCCGCCTGAGAGGTCTGGGTTCTACAGGCTCGCCGCTGCCCCCTGAAGGCTTCCACTGGATTTACGAGCATGTCAAAGAAGATTTATGGGTGGCATCCGTCAGTGGCGGTACCGATGTCTGTTCCGCGTTCATCACGGGCTCCATTCTGCTCCCCGTTCGGGCGGGGGAACTGCAGTGCCGCTCACTGGGCGCCAATGTACAGTCTTTCGACGAAGAGGGTCATCCACTGATTGACGAGGTGGGAGAACTGGTGGTGACGCACCCCTTACCCTCTATGCCCCTCTACTTCTGGAACGATCCCGATCAGCAACGCTACCGCGAAAGCTACTTCGCGCAGTATCCCGGCGTCTGGCGGCACGGCGACTGGATTCGCATTACGCCTGAGGGAAGCGCCGTCATCTATGGTCGCTCCGACTCCACTATCAATCGCATGGGTATTCGCATGGGGAGCAGCGAGATCTATCGTATCGTCGAGGGTCTGCCGGAGATTATGGATAGCTTGATCGTCGGGGTTGAACTGCCGCACGGCAATTATTACTTGCCGCTGTTCGTTGTGTTGCGCGAAGGTGTCCAGCTGGATGAGACGCTGAAAGCAAAGATCAAGCAGGCGTTGCGCTCCAACATCTCACCACATCATGTGCCCGACGAGATCCTGGTGATTCAGGAGGTGCCGCGCACCCTGAGCGGGAAAAAACTGGAGGTGCCGGTGAAAAAGCTGCTGATGGGCATCCCTGCTGAAAAAGCTGTCAGCGTCGATGCCCTCAGCAATCCTCAGAGTATCGATTACTTCCTGGAGGTCGCCCGGCGTGTTGACGCGCTCAAACAGGGATCAGCGGGCGAGGCGAAATAAGACCGTAAGAGAGGAAGGGGCGACACCGATCGTCGTCAATCCTTTCCTCTCTTAAGTTCTTAAGCTCCTATTCCGCCGCTTCTGTGGATTGTGGCTTGAGCAAGGAGCGGCGATAGCGATGCTGGGTCCCGATCCAGATGGCGATGAAGACGAGCGGTGAGGCCCCGATCAGCCAGGCCAGCCAGGGAGGCATGGCCCCCGGTGCGCCTACTGTCACAGGGATGCTGGCATGGCCAGGACCCTGAGGGCCGTCTAGCTGGACAATAATGTTCCAGGCGCCCTGGACGGGAATTTGGACGCTGGCCCGCAGACTTCCATCTTTATCTCCCGCTGCCTGGAGCGCCGTCGGTATATCGGTCCCATCAGTGCCGGGTCCCGGCTGCACAATAACTTTTCCGCTCAACTTCTGCGCGCTATTGTGTGGTACAACGGTAACATCAAAGGCTTCATCCACATAGGGAGGATCCTTAGAAAGGCTCACGTTAATAATATAGGCTCCCGCGGCCACCGTATCCGTGCGCGCTGGCTTGCTCGCTGCACTGGCACTGCCCGCCAGGAGAATGAGCAGACTGATCCAGATCAGGCTGAGACGCATAAACGTAGAAAGCACCTTATACATAGTATAACCTCGTATGGTTTAGCGCCTGTTCCAGCGCCAGATATCTCCAAAATCCTCGCCTAACCACGCACCCAGTGCTCCAACAGCCATAGCAATGAATAAGGAAATGATAACAATAGCGGTCATCTGAGCCGGTTCAAATGGAACTCCTTTTTCCGGCAAGAAGATGGGGGCGTAAGGCGTGTAATCCCGCAGAATCAGCGGCGTGAAGAATACGATGGGTAGGGTTACTATAATTCCTTGTATGATCGTTTGCAGCATTGAACTATTTGGACTACCCGTCTTGCGCACGCGCAGATAGGCAATGCCATCGATAATCACAGCTGAGAGCAGGAAGGCGGCGGGAAGAAACGCGTAGTCCAGGCGGAATTCAGGCACCAGATTGGCCACGCGATAAGGAATAGCTTGTTGCGCGACCGCTGTGCGAATGGCCCAGGGTACAAACAACTCCACTGCCAGGGTGTGCAGGAAGAGGACGAAGGTGAGCAAGGTGGCGATACCAGCGCGCTGGGTCGTGCGCAACGCGGCTATCATAAACATGACGCAGCCAGCTATGAGTGGAAGTGGATAGGTAGAGATATGGATCGTACCAACGGTGACCACCGGAAACTGCAGGAAGCCGGTCAACACATAGTTCATAATGCTGCCCATCGCCATGGTAATTCCCAGTTCCAGCGCGGTCAGTCCCAGGAAGCGCCGGGGCGTGGCCCCGGATTGGCGCTCGATGGCCGCCTCCGAAGCAAAGACATAGACCATACCCAGCATGCCAATCAAGCCACCGGTCACTCCCATCATATGGAAGGGAGCCCACAGCGCGATATCGATGCCATAGAGTTCATGCCAGTAGTTATCCAGCGGTGCCGCGATCAACGACAGGAGCGCCCCGAAGCCGAGCACGCTAAAGCCCAGGGGAGCATGGAAGAAACGAAAAATAGGTACCGTCGAGGTATCATCTACCCCGGGAACGTGGCCTCGATAGCGAAACGTTTCTATCAGTACGACGGCCAGGGCCAGCAGGCCCGCCCCGGCCACACAAGAATAGATCAACGTATGTGGTGGAGTCCAGAACTGATCCCGTCCAACAAATGCATGCCACTCTCGATCCCAAACGGCCCCTAATTCGCCCTGCAGCAAAAACAGGAGCAAGAGCCAGGCACTGACACGGCGCAACCAGCGTTCCTGCACATTTTGCGAAACCTGTGCCAGCTTACTTAATGTGGCAGATGACGTTGAATGGACTTCTGTACGAGCCATACAGCGATCTCCTATCGTGAGAAATAAAAGTACAAATATAAGGTAAAAATAAAGATGGATGCATCAATCACTGAATATTTATAGAGAGAAGACCTGTTGGGTGAAATCCTTCTCCATACAGTCCTGATGTATATTTAGCCCTTTGTATTTTAGCGTACCATATATTTGTTTACCATGCTATCGCCTTACACCTGCTAGCGCTATTTAGAGCGTGTTTGACTTCCGTCATGTTGGGGGCACGTGAGCGCCGCCGCACGGGCGTCCGCTGCGCGGCCGCACCGGTTTTGTGTGTTGGTGCATCGGGCGCGCTGATGCGCGCCCGATGCACCAACACACAATGGAATTCTGAGCGCCGCAGGTGCGAAACCCCATGCAGGCCGCAGGCCATCATCATGAGAGTCAGGCACGCTCTTAAAACGAGTGCCCCATATAGGCGGCCGCGCTAGAATTGAGGGTTGGTGTGGCAGGGGCGCATTCGTGCCCCTGCCACACCAACCCTCAATAGAGTGCTAAGAAGGTTCGGCCCTGGCAGTCGATTTCCCCTCGCCGCCGTTTCCGTGGTCCTCGCGTTTGGTGGACATGGGTGCTATTTGGGACGGTACATCGGGGGCGCATCCGCGCCCCCGATGTACCGTCCCAACAAAACAAACGCGGCCGCGCAGCGGACGCCCGTGCGGCGGCGCTCAAGCACGCTAACGAGAAGAGCGTAATTCACTCCCTTTACACCCTGAAGGTGAAAAATGAAGTCAAGGAAAAAAGGCGTATACCATGATATGTGGCGAAAGGGTACATTTTGGTAGAGGAGAGATTGTATATTTGCCTAAATGCTAATGAGGATGGTAATATGTTCCTTACTAACTAAGATAGTAACTGGTTGCCTTTATGTGTACTCACACACATAGAGTTGGCCAATCTACTGGAATATGATATGCGTCGTGCTCCTTTTTAGGTGACGAAGAGTACCTCATCCTCATGGCAGAAGCAATATAGTTGTTATCCAGATTGTGGCTAGAGGCGACTATTCTACCTATGCTAAGAGAAACAAGTATACGCAGCGATTGCTTGGGATGAGCCATTGACGAAATGGGGGTGTGCGTATGGTAACTGCGCCTAAGGTGCTAATCATTGATGATAGTTCTACCCAGTGTTTGTATATGCGACAGGCGTTGCAGAACGCTGGTTACCAGGTGCTAGTTGCTAATGATGGTCCAGAGGGGTTGCGCATGATGGCGCATGAGGCTCCCCAATGCCTGGTGCTGGATATTATTTTGCCAGGCATGAATGGTTTTGAGGTGTGCCGCCATCTACGCTCACAGGAAGCATGGCGCACGCTACCCATCATTATCGTGAGCTCAAAAAATGCCTCTTCAGACCGTTTCTGGGCTATGCGACAGGGCGCGAATGCTTACCTGACCAAGCCGTTTAAGGGTGAAGAACTGGTTGAGGAGGTAAGGAAAGTTGTTACGGATCGCCCTCGTCAGTCTAATGCCTCATTGCGACCCGAGGGCAGTGGAACGACGGGTTCGCAGCGGCCTGTAAATCCTAGCACTCCCTTGCCTGCCGGTGGTTGGGGTACAGGACCCCAACAATCAATTAAAACACCTCAGGCCTCTCCCATGCATGCCAGCAACGGCCAGGATTTGCAATCAAGCTCCCACTTTGCCTTCTTACGACGTGGGGGCATCAGGCCAGGCAATGCTAACTCCTCATATCCACCGGGAAATACCGGTCAGCCATCAGCGCTGCCACGCCGCTTGAATGAAACTGGTCCCCAGCAACCGATCAAGGTGTACTCCATGGGCGCCCTGCCCCTGTTGATCCCTCGACGTGTCGAGGGGACCGAAATGCCGTTCATCAACCAGCAGGAGCGCCTATCTCCCGCTGAGCATCGGGCACGTCAGCTTTACCTGGCTATCGATGGGCAAAAGAATATCGAGGAGCTCACTTATGTCATCCACATGAATAAGGAAGAGCTCGTCAGTGCCCTCAGTATGCTCATCCAGCAGCAACGTATTCTGCTCTATGAGCCGGGTGGCCGCCTGGTTGACAGCTCCTTCCTATAGATGGAGTGTGTCAGACCCACTTTTATAGGGGCGCGTGATAGCGTCCGCGGCGCGGCCGCACTGTTTTTGTAAGTTGGTGCAAATGCACCAACTTACATGACTATAGAGCACCACCGGTGCGAAAGCTGACTTTTTGATATGGTTTGATAAAATATGGTTTAGTGTGTGATACTATAATTTGTATAATCAGCGTGAGTTTATTGATTGCGCGGAGCCAGTTGCGAGCGAGTGGCGTCGCCTTATTGTTCGCGGGTAGTAAGCGGACATTGGTGTAGGATGTTGGGAGTGCGGAGCATTTAGACGGAGCAGGGAGTATATTGAAATTGTTGCATGTCGATCAAGCGCTAAAACAGTATTTCGGATATGATACCTTTCGGCCAGGGCAAAAAGATGTTGTGGAAGCGGTATTAGAGCAGCAAGATATGCTGGTGTTGATGCCGACTGGTGGTGGTAAGTCACTCACGTATCAGTTGCCGGCTTTGCTTTTGCCGGGACTTACCATAGTTGTTTCCCCTCTGATTGCCTTAATGCAGGACCAGGTCAGTCGGTTGCAGGCCAATGGTATTGAAGCAACATTTGTGAATAGCTCATTGTCGTATGAAGAGGGTGCCCGGCGTGAGCGGGCGGCCATGAGCGGGCAGATCAAACTTCTCTATGTGGCTCCCGAGCGCCTGTTGAAGCCTAGCTTTCTTACATTCCTCGAACATGTGAAGAAGACGGTTGGCCTGTCTTTGCTGGCCGTTGATGAGGCGCACTGTGTCAGTGAATGGGGACACGATTTTCGCCCCGAGTATCGCCAGATAGGCACGTTGCGCAATCGCTTCCCCGACTTACCGATTCTGGCGCTGACCGCGACCGCTACAGAGCGTGTGCGGCGCGATATCCTTGAGCAATTAAAGTTACGCCAACCTATTATCCATATCGCCAGCTTTAACCGCCCCAACCTCTCCTACGAGGTACGCAAAAAACACAAAGGATCGTACGCGGAACTGGTGCAGATCCTCCGTCAGAAGCAGGGTGAATCGGTCATCATTTATTGTTTGAGCCGCTCGGGCGTCGAGAAGCTGAGCGCTGATCTGCAGGCGGATGGCATCGATAATCTGCCCTATCACGCGGGCCTCTCCCCACGAGTGCGATCAGAGAATCAAGAGCGTTTCATCCGCGATGATGTACCCGTGCTGGTAGCTACAATCGCCTTTGGCATGGGGATCGCCAAGCCAGACGTGCGCGCTGTTATCCACTATGACTTACCCAAAAATCTTGAAGGCTACTATCAGGAATCTGGCCGCGCAGGGCGCGATGGTGAGCCAGCCGATTGTATCCTCTTCTTTAACTATGGGGATCGCATGCGGGCAGAGTACTTCATTACGCAAAAAGAAAATGAGCAGCAGCAAATAATCGCGCTCAATCAGCTGCAGCAGGTGATCCAATATAGTGAGAGCACGCAGTGTCGCCGCCGTCTCTTGTTGAGCTACTTCAGTGAAGAGTTACCGGAGGGCAACTGCAACAATTGTGATAACTGTACCCGTTCGATAGAGACCGAGGATCGCACCGAGGATGCGCGCAAATTCCTGACCTGCGTCTACCAGACGCGTGAACGCTTCGGGCTCAATCATATCATCGATATCATTCGTGGCGCCAACACCCAGAAGATCCGTGATTATCATCATAATCAGCTCACAACCTATGGCTGTGGCAAGGAACGTAGCCGTGATGAATGGATGGCTATCGGCCATGCCTTGTTGCAGCAGCATTTTCTGACAGAACGGCGCGATAATTATCCAACCTATCATCTGAACTCCAACGCAGTAAAATTGCTCAAGGGCCAGGCGGAATTCTATATGGAGGTAGAGGCTCGCCCCACCTATAGCATGCCCGCTACCGCGACGGACACGTTCAATAGCCATCCATTGGACGCCAACCAGAGCGCCCTGCTGCAGAGCCTGCGCGCATTGCGTAAGCGTCTGGCCGATGAACTGGGTGTGGCCCCCTATGTTATCTTTACCGATGCCGCTCTGCTGGGGATGGTCCACAACCTTCCGACCAGCGAGTCGGAGTTCTTAAAAATTCCAGGTGTCGGCCAGAAAAAGCTGCAATCGTACTACGTGCCCTTTACCAATGAGATCAAAGTCCACATGGGCCAGCATCCCGACCTGGTTCCCGTCCCGCAGCCAGCGGATCAACAAAAGCCGACTGAGACGACCAGGGCGCCTTCCCGCGCGGCCCAGCAGGCGCGCGGCAACGCCGTTGGCCTGGCTCAGCAGGGCTTCACCCTGAACGAGATCGCCCAGGCCTGCGGGCGCCAGCCCGCGACTGTGTTAGAGTATCTGAGCAGCGCGCTAGAAGAAGGGGAGCAGTTCGATCTGAGCAACCTGGTAGCAGCGGATCACTATGAGGTAATCGCGCAAGCGATCCAGGAGGTTGGGGATGCCAAACTCAAACCGATCAAAGAGCACCTGGGCGACGACTACTCATATGATGAGATTCGCCTGGTGCGCGCGCAACTGCGCGGCCAGCAGGCCCAATCCTTAGCCAATTAGCATGGTATTCATGCCCCCGGCGTGGGGAACGCAGGCGTCCCCATCCCCATTAATATGTGTGTACTCAGAGAGGTGGGGAACGCATGCGTCCTCATTCTCTTTCTCAATGAGGTGGTGCAATATATGAGTCATCCCGAACATTTGAAAAAGTTCCCAAAACCGGGGGTGCAGGGTCCTCCCTGCCGGGGTGTGGGGTGTCCCCACATTCTCCCTTCTCCTCTCGCGCCGCCTGCGGCGGCGCGAAAAAGAAGAAAAAGACGTTTTTGTGGGGACACCCCACACCCCGGCAGGAGGGCTCGCCGCCCTCCTGCACCACCCGCTTTGGGAGCGCTGAACCTGTTTTGCGGATTTTTCAAAAATCCGGGATGACTCATATGTTGCACCACCTCATACAAAACCAGTGCGGCCGCGTAGGCGGACGCCTGTGCGGGGGGCGCTCATGCAAAAAAAACCTATCAGAAAATCATTGTCTGATAGGTTACTTGGTAAGGGAGGAGTCGACGTTAGCTAACAAAATCTGTCAATTTGCCGGTTTGAAATAACCAGCGTGTAAATTCGAGACGACGATGATCATCGGGGGTTTGATCCAGTTCGCCCGGGATAAAATGCTTGCGAAACCTTGTGATACGATCGATCTCTACATGGCTGAAGCCCGCCTTACGCAGCACCTCTATTGCTTCTTTATGATCCATATAGTGAAACATACGCGTCTCCTTACCAGAACCTGGTCGCCTCACAATGCATTAGTGCTCCTACTTCCAATACGAATATTGCCCCCGGTTAGATCTACATTCTTGATCCAATTTTTTGCTGATGAGTTGAAAATCTCTCTCTTTTTGTTGAGAATATGATAAAAACACTTTTCGCTTCCCTCTAACCTTTCTGATACACTGGCGTAATACATGGTAGAAATGTTTTTCGTTATGGACGGAGGGATGCTCCCATGAGTACAAATCCTAATCAAAATCAACAACCCGATCCATCCAGACCATATGGTGGCTATGGGGGATATAATCCATCGAATCCAGCTGATGACCCCTATGGAGCAAATCAGCCTCAGCCCGCTGTTGGTGGGCAGCAAAGTGATCCCAGCTATGTATATGGGCAGGGTGGTCAACAATATACAACCGGGCAATATCAGCAACAGCAGCAGCAGCAATCCAATGCCTATGTTCCTCCCAGTAGCGTGAGCCGGGGGAGCAGCGGACAGAGCCAGGGCACGATTGACGCCAGGGCGAGACGCAATGCGTTGTTGAGCTATCTGGGCTTGTGTTTTACCGGCATTGTATTCTTCTTTATCGGTCGCAAAAATAGTTTTGTGCGCTTCCATGCCGCGCAGTCTATTGTCGTGTTCACTCCTCTTATCATTGTGTATGGTATTGTTTCCGCCCTGGCAAAATTCATCTCGGGGATCTTCATCGTAGGAGCCCTGGTTGGCTCCGCCTTTGGCTGTATCGCTTTCTTGATCGGAGCCGCGATCTTTGTCCTGTGGGTCTTTTTGATGTTTCAGGCCTATCGCGGGGTCAGGTTTAAGCTGCCAGTCGTTGGCGATTACGCGGAAGCACTGATGGCACGCTTCTCCAGGAAGGGGGCTGGCATCTAGTTTTATGAGGAGTTGGAGCAACACAATGGGTGCATTCGCACCCATTGTGTTGCTCCAACTCCTCATAAAACTAGATGCCATTCATACTCTCCTTTGCACTAGAATCCCAATATGTGCGGCATAAACAGAATCGTGGTGGAGAAGAAGCAGAGGGCGAAAACAAGGTATATCGCTGTGAAGAGATAGCCCAGCGTTAGCCCAACCGTCGCGGTGTCCGCGCTGGTGCCTGTTCGCCTGGCAAAATCGCGTCCTTTATGCCCGAAAACAATACCCAGTACTGATGGTGCCAGGAGCAGCGCATAGATGAATAATGTAATTGGAATATGCCGCTGTAGTATGAATAGGATCTGGGTTGAGGCCAGGCATAGGAATGGCGGCATAAAGATACCGATCAGACTGCACAGAATGCTATACAACTGGTAGCGGTTAGATGGAGGTGGTGTTGTACTCTGGGCGAACGGCGAGGCGGCATAAAAGGTCTGTTGTTGCTGCTGCTGTTGTTGTACAAAGGTGGCTACGCCAGCGTTGTTGGGCGTGGGGGTGGATGGCAGCGGTTGTGCGTAGGCGGCTGTCTGAAACGTTCTGGAGAGGGTCGGCCGGTAATACTGACTGGAGAGGCCCTGCTGATGGTAATGGAGCCGCGAAATTTCTTGCAGGGACTCCTGTACCTCGACCATCGAGTCGGGACGCCGCTGGCTATCCAGCGCTACCATGCGCTGTAGCAGGGTATCCAGTTTCGCCACTGCCTGCTGATGGAGATTGGGGAGAGGAGCGAAGGCAAAGGGAGATTGACTGGGATCGCTACCAGTCATCAGTTGATGGAGAATCGCTCCCAGGCTATAGATATCCGAGCGGGGCGTCGTCTGCGCCTTCCCATATTGTTCTGGCGCGGCATACCCCGGTGATCCAAAGGGGATAGTGTCCTTCGGCTTCCCCTGCTTGAACTGACGCGCGATGCCAAAGTCAATCACATAGATATAGCCCGCCGACGTTACCATAATATTGGCAGGTTTGAGATCGCGGAAAATAATCGGTGGCTGATTGGAGTGGAGGTAGTCCAGCACATCGCAGAGGATAGTGCCGATGTCCAGTACCTCTTCCAGGCGAAACGGCATCTGCTGATGGCGTTCCAGGTACTTTTCCAGCGTTTCCCCTTCTATGTAATCCATGACCATGTACCAGCACTCGGCGTCCGAAAAATGCCGATAGAGGCGAGGAAGGTTCCGATGGGTTAATTTCGTCAGGATCGTCACTTCACGATTGAAGGCGTCGGTCGCCTCAATCTTCTCCTGGGCTGAGAGTCCGCGCAGGCTGACAGCTTTAACCGCGACAACCTGCCGCGTCTGGATATCTTCAGCGCGATAAACGATGCTAAAGCCACCCTCGCCTATCTTATTCAACAGCCGATAGCGTTGCTGGAGAAGAATTTCTGGTGCCGTAGTATCGGCAGGCGCATCAGCATCCGCAAGGGTATGGCCACAGGCAAAACAGTGTACCTCCTCTTTGTGATTGCTTGCCCCACAATGGGAACAATAGATATCTAACTGTTCCATGTGTCCTCTATCTAACTCAATCCATCGCAACTATATTTTTGACTTGTTCATAGTATAGTGAAAAACACGTACTATAGTCCATGTCAAATGACTCATTCACTTTGTGAAAACAAAGAGTTTTATAGAGTATTCTTGTATGGATGCAGAAAATGGTCGGCATTGCCGACCATTTTCTGCATCCATACAAGAATACTATTTTGCTGATACTACAGTAGCTATCGGGATTCTACCAGCTATTCCAGTGGATGATTTTCTCCAGTGGCTGGCGCGCACCGGCTTTAAAATCGGTTCCCAGGGTGTAGGCGACCGGGATCAGGGAGGTCTGGGTGATCTTCTCGTAAGGGATGCCCAGCAGCTCCGCCGCTTCTTTTTCATAGGGCAGGTGCAGGGTTGTCCAGACTGTTCCCAGGCTACGTGCCCGGGCCGCCAGCATGAAGCTCCACACGGCTGGCAGGATGGAGCCCCAGACGCCCGCTTGCTGCTGCGTGGTGGCGCCGTCGAAGCGGCCGCGCATACAAGGGATTACATGTACCGGTACCTCGTGCAGGTGTTCCGCCAGATAGTCCGCGGAAGAGGCCACGCGCTGCTGAACCTGAGCCAGCTCTGGCTTACTGGCCCTGAGTTTTTCAATGCTTTCAGCGGCGTTGAGGCGATACTGGCTAAAGCTTTTTCGATATAGCTCGGCCAGTCCCAGGCGCTTCTCGGCATCGGTCACCACGACGAAATGCCATTGCTGGCTATTGCTGCCGCTGGGTGCCTGGGTCGCGATCTCAATGCATTCTTTTACCAGCTCCGGCTCAACCGGACGCGATAGATCCAGGCGCTTGCGTACGGCGCGCGTGGTCGTCAAAAGCTGGTCTGGGGTAAGATCAAGTTGGGACATACGATGTTTCCTCCATGCTTTACCTTACGATACTGATGAAATGTCATCATAGAACATTCTATGCTGTCGGACGTTCATTTACCAGCAGAGACGCATCTAGCTGGCTGATCGAGGAGAAGCCACTCACCGCCAGCGTTAGATCCAGGTCTGCCAGTAGATTCTGGAGCACCTGCTGCACGCCGGCCTCACCGTCCAGTGCCAGTCCCCAGATATAGGGCCTGCCGAGTAAGACCGCCCGCGCGCCCAGCGCGATGGCCTTCAGCACGTCCGAGCCGCGCCGGATGCCGCTATCGAAGAGAACGGGTACCTGTCCCCCGGCGGCCTCAACCACGGCCGGCAACGCATCCAGCGCCGCCCGTGATCCTCCCACCTGGCGCCCACCATGATTAGACACAATAATGCCATCCATGCCCGCATCAATGGTTTGACGGGCATCATCTGGATGCAGGACGCCTTTAAGGAAGATGGGGAGGCTCGTATGCTGCCTTAAGAAAGCGAGTTGATCCCAGGTCAATGACGGATTGAGGAAGATATCAATGAAATAGCGAATAGCCATGGCCGGGTCTTTTTCCGGCGACTGAGCCAGCGCCTGGCGGAAGACCGGATCGCTGAAATAATTGGCCAGTCCCTCACCCTGTAAAAAGGGAAGGTACGCGTTCTGGATATCTTGCTCACGCCAGCTCAGGAGCCTGGTGTCCAGCGTCACAACGATGGCGCTATAGCCTGCCTGCTCTGCGCGGTGGACCAGGCTGGCGTTGAGATCTGGATTTTTGCTCCAGTAGAGCTGAAACCAGCGGGGCGTGTCAGCAAGCTCCTGGGCGACCGCTTCGATGCTACGCGAGGCGGCCGTACTGAGGATCATTGGTACCCCGGTCGCTCGTGCCGCCCTGGCCACCGCCAGCTCGGCTTCGGGATGGATAATCGATTGCACGCCGATGGGGGCCAGTAATAGTGGTATGGGCAGCTGCATGCCCAGGATGGTGGTGGATAACTGGCGCCGTGAAACGTCGCGCAGCATGCGCGGAAGAATGCTCCAACGTTGGAACGCGCGCAGGTTGGCCTGCATCGTATCATCCATCCCGGCCAGGTAGCCGGCGGCCTGCTGACTCAGGTGCGCCAGTGCTTGCTGCTCCAATACCTCAGGTGAGACAGGGAGCGAGGGAAGCTGTCCCTGCAATCCCTGCATATAGACCTGCATCTGTCGTCCAAGACCATAGGATGGGATGCTTTGTTGATCATCTTTCATGCGTCAACCCCTTTGTGCCGCCTGGCAAGAGAGAACAAATACAATACAACTGCTTCTATCAGTTGTATTGTATCACTCGGGGCTTTGAATGCTTGAGGATGCGTGCCTTCGGCCATGACGCTACGCGCCTTCGGCGCTCACAGGAGTTTATGTGGCGTTATGGTGCCATGCGTGCGCTCAGCGCACGCATGGCACCATAACGCCACATAAGAAGAAAATCGTGTACGGCAGGTGTGTGTTTGTGCACGCATGGCACCATAACGCCACATAAGAAGAAAATCGTGTACGGCAGGTATGTGTTTGCGCGCGCATGGCACCATAACGCCACATAAGAAGAAAAAAAGAGCATATCTGTACTACGGGTCCGGTAGCATAGATATGCGAAATTTGTCTATAAATTTGACGAGTGCCTTTAAAGTATGCTAGGGTTGCTTGAAGGCCTCTGGTAAAGGTTGTGGCGAGCCGATGAATAGAGGCGAACTGATGATCGTTTTCTCAAATATATGTATATGGATTGAATATATGGCTTTGATCGCTTCATCGAAAGATATCTCAAAATCGCAAGATACCCCGAAATCACAAGATATCCCGAAAAAGAATACTATTACGGTACTGGATGGTGTACGTGGCTTTGCGTGTCTACTGGTAATTTTCTACCACGTCAGCGCCTTTACACGTGTGAAGCACATCTGGAGTTTTAAAGAAGTAGGAACTATTCCTTCTGCTATAGCTTTGGTCGGAAGCTATGGCGTGACCCTCTTTTTTGTGCTATCTGGTTTCTTGCTCTTTTTGCCCTATGCTAAAGCGATGATTTTTCAGGAGTCCTGGCCTTCGATGCGCACTTTCTACATACGGCGTATTTGCCGCATCTGGCCAGGCTACTATGTCGCGCTCTTTTTGATGATCATATTTGCGGCACCGGTCTATCTACAGATCGATCATTGGAAGCAACTCGCTCTCTTCCTGACCTTTTTGATGGACTCCTCCCATTCCACATATCAGGCGATTAACGGTCCCTTCTGGACGCTGGCGGTCGAGTGGCAATACTACATGCTCTTACCATTTATCGCCCTGGGGATACGCTGGTTTGTCTCGCGCAGTGAGGATAAATGGAAGGTCGCCACGCTTTTTACCTGCCTGCTGGCAATGATCCTGTGGGGTCTGGCGACGCGCGCCTGGGGGCGTTCCTGGGACATCAATCCTCACCAGCCGTTATGGCTGCCCTTGCCTGTGCATTACGCCGTTCGCTTTGTAATCTATGGGCAGAGCGGAAAATTTTTCGAAGATTTCGCTATTGGCATGATGGTTTGTACATGTTACCTTTTAACACAGCGGCGGCCCGAACAGAGTATGAGCATCTTGATCAAGCGCTATAGCTGGTGTATCTGGCTGCTGGGTGTGCTCGGTTTTTGTTTTATGACTTTCTGGTACGACACTTCCTGGTATTCTGTACTGGTGCCTTATATCGGGGCGCATAACTGGCTGTGTGAGCTTGGTTTCGCTCTTAGCTTTGGCCTGTGTATTCTCGGGGTGCTCTTTGGACCTCCTGTGATTACCTGGTTATGGGAAAGCGCGCCGTTGTGTAAGATCGGCATGTTATCCTATGGACTCTATATCTGGCACGAGCCGACTCTACTCTGGTTTATGGATAACGTCTTCCCCTATTTCAACTCCTGGCCCACTGTAGCCCGCTATGGATTGTACTGGGTCTGCGTATTTGGTCTACTGGTGCCTTTTTGCTACCTCATCTATCGCTTTATTGAGGCGCCCGCCGTCCGGCTGGGTGCTTCTCTGACCAGGTCTCAAAAAGCTATGCGGCCGGTGACCGATCAAACTACCAAAGAGATGGTGACTATGCAGCCATAGGATGGTGGTTCATCTCGTTGCAAGTGTCATTCGTGTAACAAGAAAGTGAGATCGCTTTCTTAACGTAGAGAAAGGAAAGACACTATGGCAGACTTAAGTACGCATAAACGAGATAAGTTAGACGATAGCGATTTTGCCTTCCCGAAGGAGCGCAAAGAGCCGCTGACCGATGCTCCGCATGTCAGGAACGCGGTGGCGCGTTTCGACCAGGTGGAAGGGGTCAGCGACTCCGAGAAGGACGAGGCCTGGAAGCGTATCAAGCGCGCCGCTAAAAAGTTTGATGTCGATATCCATGAGAACGACTGGCGCGAATTACCCAAACACTAACAAAGCAGCACCTGGCGTAATCAGGTGCTGCTTTGTTTCTATCTAATTTTTTCACGCTCTCCCTTTATCGAGGAGTGTGAGTGCTCCCCTCGGGCGCCCGCATGCGCGGGCGCACTCATTTTGTATGGTGGTGCATCGGGAGCGCATTTGCGCTCCCGATGCACCACCATACAAAAGAGAATGGGGACGCCTGCGTTCCCCACGTTCGGGGCATGCCAGCAATCTGACGCTCTCCCCCAAGACCTCCATGTGGGACGCTAACCTTAAGCACTGCAGTGAAATGTCTACTTTAAGATGAAGAACACAGTTGGATCATATATAGCCAGAGAAATTGGCCTTGTGATATGATAGCGGTTGGCTTGTTCTGGTACTGAATGTCAGTACGAGTAAGAATTTGGTAGCTAGCTAACAGTATCTTCTACCTATTGAGCGGTAACATACCCACAATAGCATGGTAATCTTTTCAATACGTGTTACAATTATGTGGGATATGTCTATTAAAACACTGAGTATTTGGGTACGCACTCCAGATGAGTCAGAGCTACCCTGAACGAAAGCACATTCTCCAACCCCACAAATAGTTACTAAAAAAAATCAGGAGACATCATGAGTACTGAGCAGCAAAAGCGACCAGATGGACGCGATGCCACCACCACAGATAAGCCTCGTGTCGTCGCGCTGCCTGAAGACGAAAATCGAGAGACGTTGGTAAACTACTATCACCAGATGTTGCTCGTCCGTCGTTTTGAAGAAAAATCGGACGAGATGTACAAGATGGCCCGTATCGGCGGCTATTGCCACTTGAACCTGGGTGAAGAGGCCACTGTTGTCGGATTCTGTGCAGGCTTGGAAGCAAAAGATTACCTTTATACGAATTATCGCGAGCATGGATATGCACTGGGCCGTGGCATCTCTGCGAATGCAGTAATGGCTGAATTGTTTGGCAAAGAGACAGGGTGTTCCTATGGTCGCGGTGGTTCTATGCACATGTTTAGTCTGGAACACCGTTTACTGGGCGGCTATGGTATTGTTGGCGGCCAGGTGCCGCTGGCAGTTGGCGCGGCATTCGCGGTTGCCTATCGCGGCTCTGATGAGGTCGTGGCGGTGCAGATGGGTGATGGCGCAACCAATGGCGGCCCATTCTACGAGTCGTTGAACCTGGCTAAGATTTACAAATTGCCAGTTATCTTCTTTGTCGTCAACAACCAGTACGGCATGGGTCTACCGGTGGAAAAAGGGTCCGCGGTCGCTGAGCTGTATCGCAAGGGCTGTGCCTTTGATGTACGCGGTGAGCGTGTCGATGGTAATGACGTGATCGCGGTACGTGACGCCGTGCGCCGCGCGGCCAAAGTCGCACGCGAAGAGCACGAGCCATATATCGTCGAGGCCGTCAGTTTCCGCCATCGTGGACACTCTGTCATCGATCCAGATCGCTATCGCGATGAAGAGGTGGTGCGCCGTGGCCGTGCGCTTGATCCCGTGCCCGCCTTCGCTAAACGTCTGCAGGATGCGCATCTGATTGATGAGCAGGGCCTGCAAGCGCTCGAAGAGCAGGTCGAGCAAGTGGTAAACGAAGCCGTCAGATTTGCTGAGGAAAGCCCCTTCCCACCGGTTGAGAGTCTCTTCGACCATATCTACGCGTCTGACGAACATTTACAGGAGAGTAAGTAACAAAATGGCCGAAATAAGTTATCGACAGGCGCTCAACGAGACGTTGCGCGAGGAGCTCAAGCGCGACGAGAATGTCTTCTTGATGGGTGAAGAGATCGGTGTGTTTGAGGGTTCATACAAGATCACCGCGGGCCTGCTCAAGGAATTCGGACCCAAACGTGTGGTCGACACCCCGATTGCCGAGAATGGTTTTATCGGCATGGCGGTTGGATCCGCTATGCTGGGTCTGCGTCCCGTAGTTGAGATCATGACCTTCAATTTTATCGCCCTGGCGATGGACGAGATCTTGAATCATGCCGCCAAGATCTATTACATGTTTGGTGGTCAGACGCCGGTCCCCATGGTCATTCGTACCCCTGGTGGCGGCGGTCAGCAGCTATCGGCGACCCACTCGCAGAATCTGGAGGCGTGGTTCGCCCACATCCCTGGATTGTATGTCGTTGCACCCTCTACGCCAGCCGATGCCAAAGGCATGCTGAAAACGGCGATCCGCAACAACAATCCAGTTATTTTCATTGAGCACCTGGGGCTCTATAACACCAGGGGCGAGGTGCCCGCAGAAGACTACCTGGTCCCCTTTGGCAAGGCGAAAGTCTCTAAAGAAGGCCGCGACCTGACCGTGATTAGCTATTCGCGTATGGCGGCCATGGCGCTGGATGTGGCCAGACGTCTGGAGCAGGAAAACAAATGGAATGTTGAGGTCGTCGACATTCGCTCCCTGCGTCCATTGGATAAGGAGACCATCGTCAATTCGGTCAAAAAGACTGGTCGCGCCATCATCTTTGAAGAAGATTGGCGCTCATATGGCATTGGCGCTGAAATTGCCGCGACCATCCAGGAAGAGGCCTTTGATTACCTGGATGCTCCTGTCAAACGCGTGGCTAATGTCGAGGTACCGCTGCCCTATTCCAAGCCCCTGGAGTCAGCTGCCCTGACCGGCGCCAGGCAACTGTTAGACGCCATCAACGAACTTGCACCCCGCCGGAGGAGATAACGAGTATGCCTGAAGTGAATATGCCCCGACTCAGCGATACCATGCAGGAAGGCACTATCACGCGCTGGTTGAAGAAGCCTGGTGATGAGGTAAAGAAGGGCGAAGTTGTTGCTGAGGTTGAGACCGACAAAGCCAATATGGAGATCGAGTCGTTTAGCGCCGGCGTACTGGAACAGATTCTGGTCGCTGAAGGGGAGACGGCCCCGATCGGTCAGCCCATCGCTATTGTAGGCACTGGCACGAACGTACAGACGCAGCAGCAGGCCTCTGGCGTGAAGGCTGCACCCGCGCCCGCTCAAAAAAGCACAGCCGTGAGCGAGCCTGGTAATGGCGTTGTAAGCCAGCCCTCTGTCGCCTCTAATCAGCCTGCTCAGAATGCGCGCGCCAACGGTGGGGCGATTAAATCTTCTCCCCTGGCCCGGCGCATGGCTGAAGAGCATGGCATCGATCTCCAGCAGATCAAGGGGACCGGCCCGGGTGGACGTATTGTACGCGACGATATCGAGGACTATATTGAGCAGCAGCGCACGACGCAGGCGGTTTCACAGACCCAGGCTCCCACGCCGGTAGCCGCTCCCGAGGCCGCGGCTGTAGCCTCCGTCCAGCCCCAGGTGTCTACCGAGGATACCGAGGTCGTCACGCTCTCCACGATGCAGAAGACTATCGCGCGCCGCCTGACCGAGTCCAAGCAGAGCGTGCCCCACTTTTATATCGGCAATGACATTGATCTCACGGATGCGCTGGAGATGCGCCAGAAGCTCAATGCCAATGCCGGAGAGGGTGGAGTCAAGATTAGCGTTAATGACCTGATCATCAAGGCCTGTGCCCTGGCTCTGGAGAAGTTCCCCGAGGTTAATGGTTCATACCGCGATGGCCAGTTCTTACTGCACAAGCATATTAATATCGGGATCGCCGTCGATGTCCCGGCCGGCCTGGTTGTTCCGGTCATTCGCGACGCCAATATTAAGGGCCTGCGCACTATCGCGCGCGAGGCGAAAGCCCTGGTCGCCAAGGCGCAGACGGGCAAGCTCACCCCGGCCGATCTTGATGGTGGCACATTCTCAATATCCAATCTGGGCATGATGGATGTGACAGACTTCGCGGCCGTGATCAATCCTCCACAGTCAGCCATTCTGGCGGTGGCGGCGGCACGCAAAACCTTTGTCCCCATCGATAATCAGCCAGTCATCCGTGACATCATGCACGTCACCCTGTCGGCTGATCATCGCATCCTGTACGGCGCAACTGTGGCGCGCTTCCTGCAAGAAGTCAAGCGCCTGCTCCAAAACATCTATCTGCTGCTCGGCTAAACATTGGCTAAATAAAAGAAGTTCGGCCCTGCATGATGCAGGGCTGAACTTCTTTTATTTATATGTGGGTGTTTCGTACCTTCGGCTATGACACTACGCGCCTATGGCGCTCACCTGGTTTTTAGGAGGAGTTGGAGCAACACAATGGGTGGGTGCGTCCGCACCCACCCATTGTGTTGCTCCAACTCCTCCTAATTAAAAGGGGGCGGCCGCGCATGCGGACGCCCGTGCGGGGGCGCGCATGCTCCCCCGATAGCAGGTAAGCTTGACGCACTGTCAAAAAAACGACAGACAAATAGGCTATCTTACATTGAATATGGTGCATTAAAGGGCGCGTAAATGCTATTCTTATATATGATATACAAATCATTATAGCAAATCATTCTACCGGTGAAATAGCATAGATCGGTAGATTATATTTGCTACTACTGATACATATAGAAGACGTGACTATGTGTACTATTGTGGGAATATGAAAAGTTTTTGGATCGTGGCATAGGTCGTGAGGGAAAGGAAGCTGTATGTCGTACGATGCGTCCCGGCAGCAATTTGAGCATATTATCGCCACCATTTTTACCTGCCGCAGTGTTGTCAAGTATAATCTGACCTTAAGCGAAATGCAGAAGAGCGAGTTGCTGGATGATATCGATTCCGCTCTTGACGTCTTGCGTGCTCAGCTCATTACTACTACATCTCCCGAGCTTGAAAAGGTTTCGGTCTCCCGAGGCCAGGGTAGCAGGATGATCGTACCTGTGACCGGAAGCGAGCCCGCCATCCAGAAGCCAGCAAGCGCCACCAGCGATCAGACATTGCAGGCGCTCTATCGCATGTATCACGTGTACCTGGATACCCAGCAGACCACTAATATCAGTACCTTTGTGACGCGCTTTAATGAGATCATGACCATTATCAATGATTTGCAGCGCCTGATCGAGGCCAATTATAGTTCGTATGAAGCCTTTGCCTATCAGATCTCATCCGATGATCCCCTGCAGCGCGTGCGCGTCTTCATCGCGGACCTCTACTATATTTTCATGGAATTTGTGCGGCTGCTTTCGGATGTGCTGCAGCAGAACAATGTGCACCTGGATACCGATAAGCTCTCCTCAATGCGTGACGATCTCGATATCAGGCTATTAAGTTCCTATGGCGGCGAATTTATGGAGGAGCAGACGGGACCCCACTATGACTTTTCCTCGCTAGCGCAGGTTTATACGAGTCATCAGCAGCTAGATAAGATCAAGCATCTGTCCAATCAGGTTAGCGATACCACGGCCTTTTTAGGGTTTCTGAAAGAGCATATCGGTACCGGCACACATAAGCGCGATGAGATCGCGGCGCAGATCACGCGTGCCGCGCAGTTGCTCACCGACATGCAGCGTCTTTTGCTCGAATATGAGCGAGCGGCCTCGTTCTTGCTGCATCCAGATAGGTAAGTGATCGTGTTTGTGCTTGAGGGTGAAGCGAACTCGGCGGGGGCAGAATATTATATACTAGTGGCTACAGATGTTTTGTTTGTGTAGGAGGGAGTTTTTTTTATGAATGCAATGGCTATCGGGCACGCGGAACTGTATATCTACCCGGAAAAGGTGACGCCGCAGGATCGCATCTCGTCGCCGCAGCGCATTGATGTGACGGGCACGCAAGAGTTGTTAGAGGTCTTGACCTCGATGCCAGCCGAGACCAGCTTTAGCGTCCTGCTCGTCATCAATGATTGCGTGGTGGGCAACGGCAAGTACTTTATGACGCATGAAACCGTGACGATTCTGCACGAGTATGGGGCCTGCGTCGGCTTCCTGGTGAAGCCGCTGGCGATCCTGCGCGAGGCGCGCCAGGAACACCAGCGCCGCTATAGCAGTGGCCAGGATCATGTCCGGGAATAACGCCTGGACATAATCCCTGGACATAATCCCGCCTCCGGCATGTATCCGGAATGTGCTATAGCCTCGCCCCGAGTGATGACACCTTTATAGTTTGGCGCGTTCGTACTGTTTGGGCCAGGCGATGTCCTGCGACAGTTCGCGTGCCGCGCGCAGGGGAAAGTGTGGATCGCGCAGGAACTCGCGGGCCAGGAAGATCAGATCCGCCTGCTGCTGCTCTAAGATCTGGTTGGCCTGCCGGGGCTCGGTAATCAGACCGACGGCTCCGGTGGGAACGTGCGCTTCGCGGCGAATAGCCTCGGCAAAGGGAACCTGGTAGCCGGGTCCAACGGGGATTCTGGCCTTTTCAACGTTGCCGCCGGATGAGACATCGATCAGATCGACGCCATGTTCATGCAGGGCTCGGCTGATCTCTATGCTCTCTTCAATCGTCAGACCACCCTCGATCCAATCGCTGGCCGAGATGCGCGCCAGCAACGGCAGTTCCGCGGGCAGCACCTGGCGAATGGCATCGGTCACCTCCAGCAGGAAACGCATGCGGTTTTGCAGGGAGCCGCCATACTCATCGGTGCGGTGGTTTGAATAGGGGGAGAGGAACTCATGGATCAGGTAGCCATGGGCGGCGTGGATCTCCAGAATCTGGAAACCCGCCTGCAGGGCTCGGCGGGCCCCCGTCTGGAAGCTCTGAACCACCTTCGCGATCTCGTCCTGTGAAAGCTCAACCGGCAATGGATAGTTTTGTGAGAAGCGCAGCGCGCTCGGCCCCACTGTCTCCCAGCCGCCATCCTCACGCTTTACCTCGCCGCTGCCACTCCATGGTCTGAACGTGCTGGCCTTCCTCCCCGCATGGGCTAATTGCATCGCCGGGATAGCTCCCTGAGACTTGATGAACGAGGCGATGCGCGAAAGCATCTCGATGTGCTCATCTCTATAGATACCCAGATCCTGGGGAGAGATGCGTCCGCGCGCCTCAACGGCGGTCGCCTCGGTCATTACGATGGCCGCGCCTCCGACCGCGAACGAGCCCAGGTGGACCAGGTGCCAATCGCTGGCAAAGCCGTCGGTCGATGAATACTGACACATAGGAGCTACAGCGATACGATTGCGCAGGGTCAGGCCGCGTAGCGTATATGGTTGAAACAATGGAACGATAGATTGATCGTGTTCCTGTTCAGTTGATGCAGTATTTTGCGTATTATTTATCGGCAATGTCGCCATTTTGAAATACTCCTTGTTTATATTGATGCTGCTGGAGAAGAGATATTTTTATTCATTCTGAGATCATCAGAGACGCCATGCTATCCACCAGCTACCACCCGCTTCTCTGATGGTGTGATTCGTAATTTCTTACATACAAACAAGGAAGCTGCTGTGCATTATTCCAACCGGTCTACAGGTAAGTTGCTGTGACACCACGGCCGGGTGCATCCGCACCCGGCCGTGGTGTCACAGCAACTTACCTGTAGATCTGTGCTATCCGAGGATGGCCGTCTTGACGATGGCGGGTAGCTTGAGCCAGGAGGGAGATTGCTCAAATTGCGTCAGTTGTCTGAAGAGTTTGGACGCGGACCTGGCCTGGCTGGTAAACCAGGGGGGCGTCGGTATGCTACGGAACGGGGCGTACACGACGCTTTTCTGCGCGCGTGAGAACATCAGCGAGTTGTGCACGACGTCATTGCCGGACTGGATATCGTAGATCTCATGGCCGGGGAAGGCGCCCCAGGTGGTTGATCCCAGTACGAAGCTGGTGCCAGCCCAGTAGTTGACGCCGATACTGCCATAGCGCAGTTGGGCGATGGCCCTGCCAACGGCTTCCGCTATAGTGGGATCTTGCAGGGAGCGTGGATGGACCAGCAGCGTGGCGTTGAGGGTGCCCCAGAGTTGCTCATTGGCGAATTGTACGGCACGCTCGATATAGTCGACCACGCTGGCCGCGTCGAGGGCGGTTTCGGCGAAGAGGCTGCAGAACGCTTCGGTGGTAAAGCAGATGTCGTCCTTATTGGTGGCGTCAACGTCTGAGATCAGCGTCCAGGGCAGATTCTGGGGATCGTTTGAGCCACCAAACTCTTCGGCCTCTGGATGGGCAGCCACAAAGTCCTGGTAGCGCTGGCGAGCGCCTGGATAATAGGCCTTGCGCGTTGGCAGTTGTGAGAGCACATTGCGGACCTGCTGCAGCAATTGTGGACGTAGCGCCCAGTCTTTATGCTGGATGATGACGCGGGTCGCGTTGCAGTTATAGCCGGCGTTATTGACGAGCATTGAGGCGATATGGATGGCCTGGTCGTCCATATCGCGTTCGTTCCAGGGACCTGGTACCACGATGACGGGACTGACATTGCCCAGTTCGCCCGTTACACGCTTGGTGACCAATGGCTGCCTGGCCGCCTTGCGGGCCGCGCCCTCAGCTCCGGGTCCAAAGACGATGGCGTCAAACGTTTTGTCGGAGCCTGTGATATGGATCTCATCAATGCTGGCATGCTGGCAGAGGTAGCTGCCTTCCTCGGCTCCGCCGTGGACGATGCGCAGGTAGCCAGCATCGATCAGCGAGTGAAAGGCCTCGGCCATCAAAGGACCCAGGTATGCGTTGACGGGATTGGCCTTGAAGAGTACGACCTGGTTGTCGGTAAATAGCTTGTAGAGCACGTCCAGTGGACCAATGCTGGCGACGTTGCCGGCGCCGAGTACCAGCGCTACCTTGCCCGTCGGGAGGGGCGCTTGATAGTTGACGGCCTGGGTTGAAGCCAGCGTCTCGGCTGTTACGCCTGGCTGCATCCAGACCTCGGCCTTTACACCCGGAAAGAGCACGCGGTCGTAGGGGCGGAAAGGGAAGACCTGGGCCTTTACCTGCCCGTCGTGACGCGTCCGTATCGGTCCAGGAATATGCGGGTGCCCATCTTGCTGGATATCGATCAGCGCCTGGCGCAACTGACGCAGGCTGTGGAGCAGCGCCCACGTGCCAGCTACCCATTCCTCGCCGGCGTAAGGGGAATCCTCCTCAAGCCCTTTGGCCTGCAGGCTGGCCGCCACCCAGCGTGGTGCCAGTGCCGAAAAATCAGCGATCAGGCTATCCACGATGCGGATGCGCTCGGCGACCGGCGTCTTCACCCAGTTGTCTTTTTGCTCAACCAGTACACCGATGGCGCGATCCATCTCCTCGCGACTGGAAGGAGCCAGCGCACTGCTCGCTGTAGGGAATGATGGGCTTCCGTGCTGTGTATTAATCGTCATCGTTTTCTCTCTCTATCACGGACTGGTTTTTTATAGTGGTGCATGGGCTGCGCGAATGCGCAGCCCATGCACCACTATAAAAAATACTTTGTGAGCTTATTCTATGCCAGCGTCGTTTGGATAGCAATATGCGAATGTGTTGCTCGCGGTGGTCATAAGGCTGAAGTTAACAATTTTCTGATGGATGCGCGTTTAATCTACTATAGAGGATGAGAACACGCTTTTGTTAACATGCCCTTCACACATACCGAATCAACACGCTTGTTTAGACGATCTGGTCAGCGCTATGTTACAATATAGTCCATCCAATAGATGCCGTAGCTGGTGTAATCATATTTCGCCTATGCATATTTCAATTATAGAGAGGGCATGGGCATCTCGATAGTGCCTCATTTGTTGAATAGCAAAGCCGTATTACCTATGTCCTCAATCACGTACTTCAGGTAAGGAGTCAGCATGCCATCACAGGGTTATGTACGTTTTCCAAACATTTTCCAGGAGCAGATCGTCTTCGTCGCTGAAGATGATCTCTGGTTAGTTTCAGCCGAGGGGGGGCGGGCCGAACGTTTAACCGCGGGGGTTGGTGAGGTAAGATATCCCCATTTCTCTCCAGATGGTCAGTTAATCGCTTTTGTCGGCCGCGAAGAGGGGCCGAGCGAAGTTTATGTTATGCCCGCCCAGGGCGGTCCCGCTCAGCGTCTGACCTTCCAGGCCGGTAATTGCCGCGTGCTCGGCTGGTCACCTGATGGGGAAGAGATCCTCTACTCCAGCAATGCCGGTCAGTTCGCGGGCCGTTTTGAAGTGATCTATGGGATCAAGCCGAGCGGGGGGATGCCGCATCAGTTGCCGCTGGGTATGGCCAATGACATCTCTTACAGTAAAGATGGTGGTGTGGTCATCGGTCGTAACGTGAATATTCGTGAGTTTTCGCACTGGAAGCGTTACCGTGGTGGCACGGCCGGTCATCTGTGGTGCGATCGCCAGGGGGATGGCAATTTTAAGCGCTTACTGCAGCTTACCGGTAATGTGGCCGATCCCTGCTGGATTGGTGAGCGGATCTACTTTCTCTCGGACCACGATGGGATAGGGAACATCTATTCCTGTACACCGGATGGTGAGGATCTGCGCCAGCATACACGGCATACCGATTTCTATGCGCGCCACCTCTCAACCGATGGCACGCGCCTGGTCTATCACTCGGCCGCCGATCTCTACCTGTTTGATCCCCGCAATGAGGAGGCCAAACACCTGGAGATCTCCTTGCCCAGCATTCGTACGCAGCGCAGCCGCAAGTTTGTGTCGGCCGCCAATTACCTTGACTCCTATGCTCTGCATCCGCAGGGACATATGCTGGCGTTGACCACGCGCGGCAAGGCCTTTACGTTCGGCAACTGGGAGGGCCCGGTTCTACAGTATGGTGAGCCCGATGGGGTACGCTACCGCTTCTTAGAATGGCTCGCCGATGGCAGGCGGCTGGTGGCGGTGCACGATGCGCCGGGACATGAAGAACTGATTATCTTCGCGCCCGACGGTGCGACGGAGCCACAGACGTTCCCTGACATCGACCTTGGTCGCGTCACCGATTTTGTCGTTTCTCCTACCGAGAACGCCCTGGCGATCGCCAATCACCGCAACGAACTGCTGCTGGTAGATCTGGATAAAGGGAGCTCACAGGTACTGGATCGTAGCGAGGCGGGCCGCATCGATGGGATTTCCTGGTCGCCCGATGGTGGCTGGATCGCTTATGGCTTCGCTATCTCGTCCAATAAGAGCGCGATCAAGCTGTGCAGGATTGAGACGGGTGAGACGCACCAGGTAACCGATCCTATTCTGCAGGATAGCGATCCGGCCTTCGATCCGGAGGGCAAATATCTCTACTTCCTGGGCCAGCGCGTCTTCAATCCTGTATCGGACAATCTGCACTTTGACCTGGGCTTCCCACGTGGCGTCAAACCGTATGTCATTATCCTGCGTAAAGATCTGCGTTCTCCATTTATCCCGGAATCGAAGTCGCCCGATGAGAAAGAGAAGGAGAAGGAGAATGGCAGCGAGAAGAAGGCCCAGGAGGAGATCGATGCTCCAAAGGATGCCGATCAGGAGAACAGCAAAGAGAAGAAAGACGAGGGGAGCAAAAAGGGCTCGACCATGACCATCGACCTGGACGGCATCAGCGAGCGTATCCTGCCCTTCCCGGTCGCAGAGGGTCGCTATACCCAGGTGCGAGGCATAAGGGGGAAGGCACTCTTCCTTTCCCATCCCGTGGAAGGGAACCTCAATAACTCTTCGCGTGCCAAAGGTGTGCTGGAATACTATGATTTTGAGAACTACAAGACCGAGAAGGTGCTGGATGGCGTAGGCAGCTTTGACCTGTCGCGCGACAGCAAGTTCCTGGTCTATCGCAGCCAGCAGAAGCTGCGCGTGGTTAAAGCTGGTGAGAAGCTCAAGACCGAGCAGAATAACAACGAACGGGCCAGCCGGGAGAGCGGCTGGATCGATCTGCAGCGCGTCAAGGTTTCGGTCCAACCGTTCGCCGAGTGGAAGCAGATGTTCGCCGAGGCCTGGCGCCTGCAACGCGAGCAGTTCTGGTCCGAGGACATGTCTGGCATCGACTGGGACGGTATCTATCAGCAGTACGCGCCCCTGGTTGAGCGTATCAGCTCGCGTTCAGAGCTCTCTGATCTGCTGTGGGAACTGCATGGAGAACTGGGGACCTCGCACGCCTATGAGATGGGGGGCGACGTACGGCATGGTCCCCATTATCGCCAGGGTTTCCTGGGGGTTGACTGGGTGTATGACGCGGATCAGGAGCGCTACCGCATCGCGCGCATCGTCAAGGGCGATTCCTCCGATAGCCAGACGACCTCGCCTTTTACCAGTCCTGGTCTGAATGTCAAGGTCAATGACGCCGTCCTGGCGATCAATGGTCAGCGGGTCGGACCCGGCTGGGGTCCACAGGAACTGCTGGTCAACCAGGCTGGCAACGAGGTGCAGATTACCATTGAGGACGCGGAAACGAAAGAGAGCCGTGTCGTGGTGGTGAAGGCCCTATCCAGTGAGACGTCGGCCCGCTATCGCGAGTGGGTAGAGAACAATCGGCGCACCGTCCACAAATTATCCAATAATCGCGTTGGATACATCCATATTCCCGACATGGGCAGCAACGGCTACGCCGAGTTCCATCGCGGCTACCTGTCTGAGTACGATTATCCCGCGCTGCTGGTGGATGTGCGCTGGAATGGTGGCGGCAACGTTTCTGGCCTGCTGCTTGAGAAGCTGGCGCGTCGTCGTATCGGCTATGACTTCCCTCGCTGGGGCCAGCCCGAGCCATATCCCGGTGAGTCGCCACGGGGACCGATGGTGGCGTTGACCAACGAGCACGCCGGCTCGGATGGAGACATCTTCAGCCATAGCTTCAAGCTGATGGGCCTGGGTCCCTTGATTGGTAAGCGCACCTGGGGTGGCGTTATCGGTATCTATCCCCGCCATAGGCTGGTGGATGGGACGGTGACGACGCAGCCAGAGTTCTCGTTCTGGTTCAAGGATGTGGGCTGGAACGTTGAGAATTACGGTACCGATCCAGATATCGAGGTGGATATCGCGCCGCAGGATTTTGTGCGCGAGGTTGATCCGCAACTTGAGCGGGCGCTGGCCGAAGCCCTGCGCCTGGCGGACGAGTATCCAACCCTCGAACCCAAACCAGGCGAGCGTCCCCGCCTGGGCCGACTCAACAACCACTGATCCTCTTTCCCTTCAACAAGGGTCGTCTGTTATACATCGGGCGGCCCTCTTTTATATTCCCTGTTTTTGTGTTGGTGCGACAGGGGCGCGCATGCGCGCCCCTGTCGCACCAACACAAAAAAACCGGGCGGCCGCGCAGCGGCCGCCCGAGAGGCGCTCACGCGCCCCGTAAAAAGTGTGTCTGACACCCACCATCTTGCGACAAATTTGTGACAAATTTGCGATAATTTCTCCACATTTCAATTCTATACTGTGATCAATGAATGATGAGAAATTTGAATAGCAATAATCACTGATGGGAAAGGGAGCAGTTTTCATGCAGCAATCATATCGTCCTGTCCATGAACATATGCAGCAGGAACAAAATTATCATAATACCTATACGACCGGCTATGCAGCGCCCCAGCTTGATCCTCAACACTATGAGCAGCAGTTTTACAGCGGCCAGCCTGGCAATCAGGCCAGCGGACCCGCACAGCCTGTTTATCCCGCTATCCCGCTGTTTAATTTTGCGTTTATGCGGCAGGGGCCAACGGCTGAAGCCAAACTGGCCGCCGTTGTCAGCTACCTGGGTGGCTGGCTGACCGGCATGCTCCTGCTGCTCTTCGTCAAAGACAATCGCTTTATCCGCTTTCACGCCATGCAATCGCTGCTGTTCTTTGGCGGCTACACAGTCTTCTTTGTCGCTTTTTTGCGCATCATTGAAGCGCACCTCTTTCTCCTGAGCGGTTTCGCTATTTTTGCCTTTGTATTGATGCATATCATCGCCGCCATCGGCTGGTTTGTCGGGGTGATCAGCGCACTGAGCGGCAAATATACCAGACTCCCATTCGTTGGCGACCGGGCTGAGCGCTTCGTCAACGGCAGTACTCCGGGGACCGTAAAGTAAATTATGCTGATATTATGCAAAAGGCCACCAGCGCGCACTGCGCGCTGGTGGCCTTTTGCATAATATCAGCATATGTATATTTTTTTTATGCGTTGGTTTCGATCTGCCAGATGTGGCTGAAGGAGGCGGCGGCATTGGTGATGATCAGGCCGGGCTGGGCGGTGCGGGCCGGTTCATTGATGGACAAGACGTGTGTGCCATCCAGGTGAATATGGATCTGTTCCTGCTCCTGGATGAGGCGCAGGGTATGCCATGCGGCGAGATCGAAGGTTTCCGGTAGCGCAACGACGCGGTTGATGACCGGGTCAATGTCGGTGCTCTCTACGGCCAGCACCCAGTGCTCTTGCTGCTTGAGCAGGTGGACAAAGATTTTGTACTGTTCGCTATATTGGGCCAGGATGCCAAGGGTGGCTACGACCCCCTCTTTATGCTCATCCAGGCGCATGGTGGCGCCAAACTCGAAGCGCTCCAGCGGCGAACCTTTCAATATTGTGCGCTCTCCATAAGAAAACTCTGTCTGTACGAGTGTATCTTCCTGTACGTGCCAGTTTGAAACAAGGGTTTTAGCTGCAATCATTAGTATTTTTTCCATCCTGATTGGTATATCTGGTATATAACTTGACTTAGAGAGTATTTGATCCCTGTCATTATGGGGGCAGGTGAGCGCCCCCGCACGCGCGTCCGCTACGCGGCCGCGCTGTTTTTTATGCTGGTGCAACAGGGGCGCATGCGCGCCCCTGTTGCACCAGCATGCTATGGGATGTTGAGCACCACAGATGCTCACGTGCCAGTTTAATAATGGCGCATTGGGTTGGGCATGCGCGCCCCTGTTGTTGAGCACCACAGATGCTCACGTGCCAGTTTAATAATGGTGCATTGGGTGGGCATGCGCGCCCCTGTTGCACCAGCATGCTATGGGCTGTTGAGCACCATAGATGCGAGACGTCCATGGCCGATAAAGAGAGAAATTATGTCTGGTGTGGTATCTCGGGTGCTTTATGGGTGATAAGGCACGGGCGCGTGATATCCAGGACATTGATTAATAAAAAAAGAAAAGGGGCCGAGTGGAACTCTAGCATACCTGGTTTTGTAATGTCAAATGCTGTTATTACCGAAGTACCGCATCATTGCCCGCTCTCGGCGTGGATTTGTGAGGGTCTACCGGCCTGTATATAGGTGCCGGCACGCCCAGGAATAGCAGGACTTTTGTCCCTTCTATATATGAGAACTCCTATCCCTCCCTTTGTTATTCCCAGATATAGATCGAAGAAAATGAAACAAGGAATGGAGTCTAAGGGGCCAGTCTATATAATGACCTTAAAGGAAATTGCGATGGATGATACGTGTGTGCCAATAAAGCGTATCGTACGGTAGAAAGGATATATGTAGTGAGGGAATCCATGCAATCTATTTCACGTCTCAATCGATCATGGCTACTTTTATTGGTCTTACTGTGTTGCGCGACCCCCTTGATGGGGGCATCTATGCAGTCGCATGGCGTGTCGGGTGCGCTGATGCATATCGCCAGGGGCCGGCATCTCGTGCATTGGAGGTTAAAGACGCCTCCGGTGGATGAGGATTGCCGCACACAGATGCAGCTCTCATGTTATAGTCCCAACGAGATTCGCACCGCCTACGGCTTGAATAGTCTGCTCAATGCCGGCTTTATCGGGGCTGGTCAGACGATCGTGGTCATCGATTCGTTTGGCAGCCCCAATCCCCTCAAAGATCTGAAGCGCTTCGACGCCGACTATGGGCTACCCGATCCGCCATCGTTTCAAGTGTTTCATCCTCTGGGCACGGCGAAATTTGATCAGAATAATAGCGATATGGTAGGCTGGGAGCAGGAGACGAATCTTGATGTCCAGTGGGCCCATGCGCTAGCACCGGGCGCTGGCATCGTGCTGCTGACCAGTCCTGTTTCGGAGACGCAGGGTGTGCAGGGGTTGCCGGAGTTCCTCAAGCTGGAGGAATACGCCCTGGATCATCATCTGGGCAACATCTTCTCACAGAGCTGGGGTGCGACGGAAGAGACCCTGTTTACGCCCGAAGGCAAGAAGGTGATGCAGGATTTTGACGATTTTTACCGCAAGGCGACCATGCAGCATGTGACCTTCCTGGCTTCGGCGGGCGATAGCGGCTCGGCCAATCCAGATGTTAACGGCAACAACTATCCCTTCCCCACGGTTGGCTTCCCGGCGGACTCGCCATGGGTGACCGCGATCGGCGGTACCAGCCTGTATGCCGATACCTCCGGCAACTATCAGCGCGAAACGGTCTGGAATGAGGGCGCGGGCAGCGCGACCGGCGGCGGCTACAGCAAGATCTACCGGGAGCCATTTTTCCAGCGGCAGCACCTGTCGCCGTTACTGTCCGGTCAGTCGCATGGCTATCGTGGTATCCCCGATGTCTCCTTCAATGGGGATCCAACCACCAGCGTGCCTGTCTACCTCAGCTTTATGCCCGATCCCGGCTATTACATGTTTGGCGGGACCAGCGCGGGGGCGCCGCAGTGGGCGGGCCTGATCGCGGACGCCAATCAGATGGCCGGTCATTCGCTGGGATACCTGAACGATACGCTCTACAAAATTGGCAGCAATCCCACGCTTGCCAGCCAGGCGTTCAACGATATTACGGTTGGCGATAACAAGCAGGATAAGATAGGTGGCTATAGCGCGGGTCCTGGCTGGGATGCCGTGACCGGCTGGGGCACGCCCAAGGCTGGCTTCCTTGTTCCGCTCCTGGCCCAGCCTCCCCAGTAGAGGATTAATGCGGGTCGTTTTTGATCTGCCAGACCTGCACGGAGCCGTTGCCGTTGGCCGACACCACATGTGTGCTGTCGGCCAGCCAGGTAATGGCGTAGGCCGAGGATGGACGCACCTGGTGGACCGAGGCATTGCTCGCCGTGCTGGCGTCCCAGATATGTACCTGCTGATCTTTGCTGGCGGAGGCGATCCATGCGCAATCGGGTGACCAGAGCACGCTGCCGATCCAGTTGCTATGACCTCGATACTGGCAGAGCAGATGACCCTTGTTCAGCGGTTCCCAGACCTGGACCGTATTGTCCTCGCCGGCCGAGGCGATGCGTGTCCCCTGGCTAGACCAGTGAATGGCGCGCACCCAGCTGGGATGGCCGCGGTAGCTGAAGAGCTTCTTCCCTGATTGGCAATCCCAGATGTGGATATCGTGCCAGGCGCCCGAGGCGATCACCTTCCCATTGGGTGACCAGGCGATGGCGCGCACCCAGTGGGAATGACCGGGATAGCGCAGCTGGAGCTGCCCGCTATGGGCATCCCAGATGTGGACATGGTTATCGGGCCCGTTGCTGGCGGAGGCCAGGTACTGGCTATCCGGGGACCAGGCCAGCGCCATGACCATACCGGCGTGGCCGCTGTAGATCGCCTGGCATTGGCCGGTGCTGCTATTCCATATATGGATTGTTCGATCCAGGCTGGCGGAGGCGATCCAGCGTCCATCGGGCGACCAGGTGATGCTGGTGACGCTACCCACGTGTTCTTTGTAGAGAAGCGTACTATCCCCCGTCGTGGCCCCGCGCACCTGGATGGTTCGCTCGCGGCCCCCACAGGCAAAGCGGCGCTTGTCGGGCGACCAGGCGACGGCATAGATGACATTGCCACTGCCCGGTTCTGTTGCGGGTGCATGCTCACCTGGCAGGGGAAGAGTCGCGATCGCGGGCACAGGGGGCAGGGTCGGCTCGGAGGCCGACAGTGAGGGGAGCAGCGTAATATTCTTTTCCGCCAGGTAGGTCTCCTCCAGCGTACGCGCGAAATCCTGCACGCTGCTGAAGCGCAGGTGCGGCTCTTTTTCCAACGCGCGCATAATGATGGCCTCCAGCGCCGGTGTGATCGCGGGCGCGCCTTCAGACAGCGACGTAGGGCGCGTAAAGGCGTGCTGCACGACTAATTCCTCGTATGTACCGTTGAAGGGACGCCTGCCGCTGAGCCACTCGTAGGCCATGATCGCCAGGGCATATTGATCGCTGGCAGCCTGTGGCTTGCCTCTGGCCTGCTCGGGCGCCATGTAGGCGATCGTACCCGACACATCGCGCAGCTGGTTATGCGACGAGCTCTGACTGACGATGGCCAGGCCAAAATCGCTCAATAGCACCTCGTCATTGCGGCCCAGCAAGATATTCTCGGGCTTGATATCGCGGTGAATCAGGCGTGCCTGGTGCGCGAAGTGCAGCGCGCTGGCGATCTGTTTGACCAGGGTCACAACCAGGCCCGCTGGTAAGCGAGAGCCTTTGGGATAGCGTTGTCGGAGCGAACCATGGGGAGCATAGCTCATGACCAGAAACGGCATGTCATCTTCCACCCCGAAATCGAGGACGCGTACAATATGAGGATGCTCTAGCTGAGCAATGAGACGCGCCTCCTGACGGAAGTGTTCAATCTCATCGGGCGAGAGACGGGTATCAAGGATCTTGATCGCGGCGCACGTGCCCAGATAAATATGTTCGCCTAAATAGACATCAGCAAAGCCCCCATGCCCGAGTAAACGGGTGAGGCGATAGTGGCCGATCTGTTGACCGCTGCGGTCGGGCATACACAAACTTCCCAGGATGAACAACTCCCTTGTTCTTCAGCGCAACTGCTGTATATTACTTATCCTAATTTTATGGGGGCAGCATACGACTGTCAAGGTAGGTTTTTCATCTAATCTTTTTAATGTATTAACGTGAATAAGCTGCCATGTCTTTAGAAAGCTGAGAATAAATTTAAAGAATACTTAACCCTTTTATGTGAGCTCGCAAAAGTGTATCCTCTCCTGTTATTGAAATCGTATATAACTCAGAACGGAGAGAACATAAAAAATAAACAGCTCTCCACCTTGAATCATTGTTAGTCTTGACATGTTTTTACACTGAAGGAGATAAAGATCATGGTAACTGCAAGTTTAATGACATTTGCTGCGTTGAATGCTGGCACTATTATATGGTGGCTAGTAGTTGGTCTGATTGCTGGCGTTCTGGCCGGACTGGTGATGCGCGGCGGCGGTTATGGTATCGTCGGTGACATCATTGTTGGCCTCGTTGGCGCTCTGGTAGGTGGTTTCCTGGCCAGCCTGGTCGGTCTTGGTAGCAGCGGCTTCATTGGTACGATCATTATCGCGTTCATCGGCGCCTGTGTCTTCATCGCCATCCTGCGCGCGATCTCTGGTGGTACACGCCGCTCCACCCTATAACCGGGTCACGGCGTGAACAGACAGACAGAGGATCAAGCAAACAAGCTAAAAATCCTTTACAGCAACTCCCCGACTGACATTATCAGCCGGGGAGTTGCTGTTTTATGTCAGGATCATTTGAGCGTGTCTGACTTCCGTCATCATGGGGGCGCGTGAGCGCCTCCGCACGGGCGTCCGCTACGCGGCTGCACTGTTTTTGTATGTTCGTGCATGGGGTGCGTATCAGCGCACCCCATGCACGAACATACAATGAAATTCTGAACGCCGCAGGTGCGAAAACCCATGCAGGCCACAGGCCATCATCATGAGAGTCATACACGACTCTAAGAGTCGCTCTTAGCGGGGATGCAAGGGGCTCGCCCCTTGACCGGGAGGTTATGGGCGCCATGAGTATGCAAACGGCGCTTTTTAGACTATGATAAGGACAAGAGGCTGTGGTGGGTAAAATAACGACAAGAAGAGTGAGTATCCAAAGTGTATCCTACTGACCGAGAATCTCTTGAGCGAGATTGTGATTTAGAATTTTTTATTGGCAGTGGTCCGGGGGGGCAACATCGCAACAAGGTCGAATCGGGTGTGCGCCTGACGCACCGGCCGACTGGACTGGTGGTGACCGCCACAGAGCGGCGTTCGCAGCACACCAATCGCGACATCGCCTTTGAACGCATGGCGCAGCGTCTGCAGGAGCTACAGAGGCCCCGTGTGCTGCGTAAGGCTACCCGTCCTACCGTGGCCAGCCGCGAGCGGCGCCTGGGGAGCAAGCGGCTGCAGAGCCAGCGCAAACAGATGCGTTCTAAACCCTTTCATGAATAAGTAAATACCAGCAGTGATAACCGTGTCTATAGCATAGATCAAAAAAGCCTTTTACAGCATGGCCGAAGGAGTTATTTTGTAATGTTCTGGGAATGTATGTTCCTCTGCCTGACAAGCGCGGGATGCATTTTGTTGTTCTTCGGTTGGAGGGGATACCGAGGTAAGTTAAGCCGGGGCAAGCCCGGCACCTATGGGAGCGCGTTAAGCGGGGGTAAGCCTGGCACGTACATGGGGGTGTTGTGTTTGCTGGCGGTTTTGGTGGCGGGCTGTGATCGGGGGGGGGATTCGACGCAGGCTACCCATACCGGTTCCACTCCTGTTACTACGAAGACGGCGGATGCATTGCCTTCGACCTCTCATACCTGGAATGACTGGTTTGCCTATCACCATGACGCGACGCATGCCGGCTATCTACCATCGGTCCCTGATCCACAGCATCTGGCGCAGGCCTGGAAGACGAAGTTAGATGGCGCCGTCTATGCCGAGCCGCTGGTGGTTAAAAACCACGTCATCGTTGCCACCGAGAACGATACCATCTATTCGCTCGATCCTCAGACCGGCAAGGTTGGCTGGCAGACCAACGTCGGCACTCCTGTGCAGCGTTCTACCCTGCCGTGCGGGAACATTGATCCACTGGGCATCACCGGTACTCCTGTATATGATCCAGATAGCGGCCTGATCTTCGCCGTCGCTGAGATTAGTGGGCCACAGCATATCCTGGTGGGCATCAATGCCGATTCGGGCAAGGTGCAGATGAGGCGCGTGGTCGATGTGGGGGGAATGGATCCTACGGTGTACCAGCAGCGCGCGGCCCTGGCGGTCGCCAACGGTCAGGTGTATATCGCCTATGGTGGCCTGGCCGGTGATTGCGGTCAATATATCGGTACGCTGGTCGCGGCCCGCACCAATGGACAGGGAGGACTGATCTTCTACCGTGTCCCTACGACCCGCGAAGGCGGCATCTGGACATCGCCTGGACCAACCATCGACAAGGATGGGAATGTTTTTGTCTCGGTTGGCAATGGTGAGCAGACCAGCGGAGATTGGGATCACAGCGACTCCGTGTTGCGCCTGTCTCCCCAATTAAAGCTGATGGATGCCTTCGCGCCACAGGACTGGCAGGATGAGAACAGCCACGACACCGACCTTGGCTCTATGGGCCCTCTGCTGTTGCCCAATAACCAGCTGTTTATCTCTGGCAAATCCGGCAAGGGATATATCCTGCATGCCAACGCGCTAGGTGGCGTCGGCGGCCAGATCTCTGAAACGCGGATCTGTGATGGCCAGGCTATGGGTGGGGGAGCAACAGTAGGCTCGCAGATCCTGGTCCCCTGCAATGATGGCGTGCGCCGCGTCACGGTAAGCCCGGATGGGCATCTCTCCGTAGATTGGCATATATCCGATATGAAACTGTCGCCCATCGTCGGCGGCCATACCGTCTATGGACTCGATACCGGCGGCACCCTCTACGCGGCTGACCTGACCAGCGGCAAAGTGCGTACCAGCATCAGCCTCTCCGAAGAGGTACCCCATTTCACAACCCCGACCCTCTCCGGTCGCACCCTGTTCATCGGCACCATGAACGGCGTCGCCGCCGTATCGCTGAGCTAGCAGAGAGAGCAGGATATATCATGAAAAGCCGAATGCACAACGCGTCCGGCTTTTCATGATATATCCCCCACCTATTTTTCGGCGTCGATATTTTGCTCGACCCAGAGCATAACTTGCTTATACGAGATCTTGTTCTGCGACATCAAGGGGCGGATGGCAGGATGGCGCGTGACCTGATCGATGAGGCGATCGCGATTCTCTGGCGCCAGGCTGGCGGGATACTGGGCGCTGGCATTCTCGATCATCTCCTGGATAATCTGTTGCGCGATCGTTTCAGGCGCAACGCTGGGAGCGGGCGTCATGGTGGGCTGGGACGGCGTCTGTGGGGGAGGGGGAGCGACCGGCGCGGCGGCCACCGCTGGCGTCGTCGGAGCATCGGCGGTCGTGCTGGCCTGTGGTGTAGCTACCGGCGGCGGGGTCATCACCGGTGCCTGGGGACCGGCACCGGCGGGTGGGTTGACCTCATTCAGCCAGTGCTGCAGCTCGCGTACCTGCTGCGCATCCAGTTGCAGAGGACGCAACAGGGTGGGAGCCTGAATCTGAAGCGCTCCCTCCTCATCGAGATTGACCGAATACATGCCAAGCTGTTTCTTACTCCTCATCACGGTGTCCTTTCTTATCGCTACTGTCCAGAAGACACAGGCTGCTCCATTCAGAAAAAGAGAAGAGATTGTGAGATCCAGGCTTGTCAATGCAAGCCTGGATCTCATCTTTCTGTTTATCGTACCATACAACCGGCGCTATTTCCAAAGGGTTTTGCGTGAGGCTCTTTTTTTTGTGCGGCGCTGCCTACGGCAGCACACAATATTGAGAGTGTTGCTGGAAAATGGGTGCGTCGCACCCATTTTCCAGCAACACTCTCAATGAGCAGTGCACCAATCCGGGGCGAGCCCGGTGCTTACGGGGAAACATGGGTGGCCGGGTACCGGGTCGCGGAGCTTCAAAGCCGGAGCAAGCCCGGCACCTACGATGCGCTGACCTGGTCGAGGGCTTCGCCTTCTTCCTGGGTGAGGCGGAGGGAGACCGATTGGAGCATTTCTCTGGTCTGCTCTACGGAGGTGGCGCTGGCGATGGGAGCGGTGATGCCAGGACGGCTAATGATCCAGGACAGGGCGACCTGCGCGATGGAGGCGTCGTGCTCATGGGCGATGCGCTCAAGCTGGTCGAGCACCTTGAAGCCCTTCTCATTCATATAGTTTTTCTGGATACCCTGGGCGCGCGGCGTGGATGGGAGATCCTGGCCGGAGCGGTACTTGCCAGTCAGGAAGCCGCTGGCCAGTGATGAGTAGGTGATGACGCCGATCTCTTGTTCGAGGCAGAGAGGCTCAATCTCACTTTCATAGGTGGCGCGGTTGAGCAGGTGATAGGGTGGCTGAATGCACTCGTAGCGACCATAGCCCTGTTGCAGACTCACCCTTAACGCGGTGGTGAGCCGCGCGGCCGTGTAGTTGGAGGCCCCGATATAGCGTACCTTGCCAGCTTTGATCAGATCATTAAAGGCCTCCAGCGTCTCTTCCAGTGGCACGCTTTCGTCGTCGACGTGGGCCTGATAGAGATCGATATAATCGGTCTGCAGGCGGCGCAGCGAATCTTCTACGCCCTGCATGATATGCTGGCGTGAGAGGCCCTTCCCACCATTGCCCATGGACGCGCCGACCTTGGTAGCGATAATCATCCGCTCACGATTCTTACGCTGCTTGAGCCACTTTCCCAGGACCTCCTCGGACTCGCCACCGCTATGGCCGGGGACCCAGGCGGAATAGGCATCGGCGGTATCCACGAAATTGCCCCCGCCTTCCACGAAGGTATCCAGCACACTGAACGAGGTTGGCTCATCACAGGTCCAGCCAAATACATTGCCGCCCAGGCAGAGGGCCGATACCTCTAGATCCGTACGTCCAACTTTCCGCGTAATCATAAAATATTCCTTCTTTCTATGGCACCAACTTTTCTATATATATTATTGCACCTCACTGTACCTCTGTGGTGCGAGCATGTAGAACCGAATCGGCCGGGGACAGGGATCGCAAGCGGACAGGCGACCTCAGGATCTTTAACGAAATAAGAAGGGAAAAAAATCGTGTGCCAGAATACGAACATATATCCTCGTAGGCGGCGTTTCGGGCTTCGGGGGCATTGAGGATGCCTCCGACGTTCTTGCTTGTGTGGGTACATTAATCCGAAACGCTCACGAACATGTGGGTCACGGTTGGTGCATTAGAAACGAAACTTGTAGTTGATCAGTAATATGAACATAGGAAGCTTTTTGGAAAGATTGGAGAATGTCTTATGTCTGCGACCCAAACATTAGAAAATAGTCATCTTACAGTGCTTCAAGCGTTGGATGACTTACCGGAGCCAATGTGGGATATGCCGGGCGTCTGTGGAGAATGGTCTGCCAAAGATATTGTCGCTCATCTGACATCCTGTGAGCTTTTGTTGATCGATGTGTGCCAGACGGCACACGGTGAGAAGCCCTCGCCCTACCTTTTGCGCTGGGCGAATGATCTGCAAGCATTTAACGATGAGACCGTTGGGGCACGGCGCTACCAGACGGCGCAGCAGGTCATGAATGAGTATCAGGACGCGCAGGTCAGATCGAGCGATGCTCTGGCCTCGCTACCAGCCGACCTGGTTGAGAAAAAAGGCGTCCTGAACTGGTATAAAACGGGCGAGGCCAGCATCGCCGACCTGGTCGAAGGCTTCTCCCGGCATGCCAAACTACACAGCCAGCAGATCGTAGAATTCCGCACCGCCAACAAACAATTGGAATAACCCCCTCCCATCACCATGGGGTGGACGGGGCGGTCGGGTACGGAAAGCCGGGGCGAGCCCGGCACTACGGCTCGCGTTCTTGTTTGCCTTTGGGCATCTCGTGGCCATTGTCGGCGGCCTCGGCTACCTCGGCCAGGGTGCTGCCAGCGGACGCTTCAACCGCCGCCAGCACGGCTCCTTCAACCAGAGGGGCCGTGCTGATGATGATGTTCTGGCGTTCAGAGGGGTCCAGCTGCTCCAGCGCCATCTCGGTGACCATGACGGCGCTGCCCAGGTCGAGCAGGACCAGCGTGCCCTCGGGATTGGACGCCTTCTGCAGGGCGGCGATCACCTTATCAAGTGAAGTGCCGACCGAGCCGTCGTCGGTGCCACCGGCGACGGCGATCGTAACCTCTCCCATCGACATCTGTTCGGCCAGTTCGGCTACGCCCTCGGCCAGGCGAGCGCTATGTGAAACAATGACAATACTAACAGCCAATGTCTTTTCTTCTTTCCAGGGGACCCGCTCCCCATAGCCCTTCTATTCTACTTCTTTCACACAGATAAAGTTCGATGATCACTCACTAAGCCGCCAGGATATCTGAGAATGCCTGCAGGATCAGCCAGCACGAGGTGGCGCCCGGGTCCTGGTGTCCCGCGCTGCGCTCTCCCAGGTAGCTGGCCCGGCCCTTGGTGGCGACCATGTCGATCGTGCTCTTCATGCCGGTCTCGGCGGCTACTGCCATGCGCTGGAGCACCTGCGCCGGGGGCAGCTGGTCGGAAGCGGCCTGTTTGCCCGCTTCGATGGCCGGTATCAGCGCGTCCAGCATGGTCTTCTCGCCGGCCTGCGCCTTGCCACGGGTCTTTACGCCCTCCAGGGCGGCATCAAATAAGGCAATCACGTCCGGGGTTTCCAGGGATTGCTTGCCGGCGGAGGCCATGCCCGCGCGTAGGAAGGCGGTGCCATACAGTGGGCCACTGGCCCCTCCGACGGTAGAGACCAGAGTGGTGCCGACGGTTTTGAGCAATGCGCCAATGTCGGCGTTGCTCAGGCTGGCAAGTTTAGCGCTGACCGCTGTAAAGCCGCGATCCATGTTGCTGCCGTGATCGGCGTCGCCGATGGCGGAGTCCAGTTGTGTCAGGTATGCACTGTTCTCGTGCAGCACCTGTGTGGAACGCTGCAGCCAGCGCAGGATATCCTCATGGGTAACAGGCATGGTTTCCTCCAAAATTCCTGTAATGCACGTTTAACGGCCCCAGCGCAGCGCGGGCGTATGTACCGGCGCATCCCAGTACTTGATCAGTTCATCGTTGAGCCGCACCAGGGTGATCGAGCAGCCGGCCATCTCCAGGGACGTAATGTAATTGCCGACCAGGGAGCGCGCGATCGAAATTGACCTTCCTTTTAAGATACGTTCCAGCTCGTTGAAAACGATATAGAGTTCGAGCAGTGGGGTTCCACCCATGCCGTTGACCATGGCCAGCACCTGTTCGCCGGCTTTGAGCCCCAGGTCTTCGACGATGGGGGTGGTCAGCGTCTCGGTGATATCGGCGGCGCTGGCCAGTTTGGCGCGCCGGCGACCGGGCTCGCCGTGGATGCCGATGCCGATCTCCATCTCGTCCTCGCCCAACTCAAAGGTTGGCTTGCCGGCCGCCGGGACCGTACACGAGGTCAGGGCCATGCCCATGCTGCGTCCCTGGTTGTTGACCTGGCGCGCCATCTCGGCCACCTGGGCCAGCGGGGCGCCAGTCTCGGCCAGTCCGCCGACGATCTTCTCCAGCAGTACGGTGACGCCGACGCCACGACGACCGGCGGTGTAGAGGCTGTCCTGTACCGCTACATCGTCGTTGGTGACGACGCTGACCACCTCGATCCCTTCGGCTGCCGCCAGTTCGGCCGCCATCTCAAAGTTCATCACGTCGCCCGTGTAGTTTTTGACGATATGCAGGACGCCCGCTCCGCCATCGACCGCTTTGGTGGCGGCGAGCATCTGGTCGGGAACCGGTGAGGTGAAGACGGCGCCGGGACAGGCCGCGTCGAGCATGCCGTAGCCGACGTATCCGCCGTGCATCGGTTCGTGGCCGCTACCGCCGCCGGAGATGACGCCGACCTTGTTCTTGATCGGCGCGTCCTTACGTACGATAAACTGCTGCTCAAGATCGACGTTGATCAGGTCGGCGTGGGCGAGGGCCATGCCGGCCAGGGCTTCCTTGACGACATCTTCGGTTTGATTGATGAGCTTTTTCATTGCCTTTTCCTTTCGGTCCTATCGTATGACATTCCCTGTTGACGAAGAGTGCGAATGGGCCTCGTAGGTTCGGCCCTCGCGGCCGATTTCCCCTCCACGCACGAAAACCTTCCCCAAACGCGAGGAGAAATCGGCCGCGAGGGCCGAACCTATGGTGGTTGTTTCTTTTGCGCGTTCATTTTCTCTCGCATTCTCTCAATGTGATCGTATTGAGCTTTATATCTGGTGTTTTTCGGCCGTGACCTGGTTCTGGATCTGTGAGAGATAGGTTTGTGTTAGTTGTTGTTGCTCACTGGAGGGCCAGTTGAGTTCCTGGGCCATCAGGTGGGTGACTTCGTCAACGACGCCCTGGCCGCGTTCGCGATCTTCGAGTACGATCGAGGTGCGGCGCGACAGGATGTCGGCGGGTTTCATGGCCATCTCGTAGCGGCAGGCGTAGATGACCTCGGCCTTGATGTAGGGGAGATCATCGATCAGGCGTAGGCCCAGCCCAGGATCATGTTCGACCAGGTCCATGATGATGGTGGCGTTCGAGCCATAGGCGCCACCCAGGTGCTGGATAATGTTTGAGCTCAGGCCAAGACGCGTGCCACGCCTCTGCAGTTCGTGCTGGGTCAGGGGCCAGGCCGCGCTTCCCTGCAGGGGTAGTGACTCGGTGGGATGCACCGGCTTCACGCTATCGCGGCGGTTGATCAGGTCCAGCATATCCTGCGCCATGCGGCGATAGGTGGTGAGCTTGCCGCCCGTGATCGTCACCAGTCCCGAGGGACTCTCGATGACGGCATGGGTGCGCGACAGCTTCGCGGTCGAGGCGTTCTTCTGCCGTGGCTTGACCAGTGGACGATAGCCGGCGTAGGTGCTGATAATATCGTCTTCGCTTATGCTGACCGTGAGGTAGCGGTTCAGATATTTCAGCAGGTATGAGATATCATCCTGGGAAGCGGTGGGATGGTTGAGATCGCCGGTGCCGGTGTCGGTGGTGCCGTAGATGGCGCGCGACTCCCAGGGGACGATGAACAGAATGCGCTTATCCTCGGTCTCAGGGAGGACGATGGCGTCATCACCCAGCTGCAGCTGTTCGCGCGAGAGGACCAGGTGGACCCCTTTGCTGGGCTCGACCAGCAGCTCGGGCGTCTCTTCGGCCAGCGACTCTACCTGTTCGGAGAAGACGCCGGTGGCGTTGACGATGTGGCGGGCGCGCACCGTAAACTGCTGATCGCCGATGACGTCGTGGACGATGGCCCCGGTAATGCGATTATTCGCCTTCTCAAAGCCGGTGACCTCGGTGTAGTTGGCGATCAGCGCGCCTGAGCGGACCGCCGTATGCAGTACGGCCATGGTCAGGCGGGCGTCGTTGGTCTGCCCATCGTAGTAGATGAAGCCCTCTTTCAGTCCCTCGGACACCAGGGTCGGGGCGCGCTCCAGGACCTCCTGGCGGCTGATATGATGGTGGCGTGAGATGTTGCGGCGGCCAGCCAATCCATCATACATCCACAGTCCGGCATCCAGCAGGCGATTCAGACCGATCCCTTTGGGAGTGGTGAAGGGCATGCCGACCGGGTGTTTGTCGCCTTCATAGATCGGCAGCACAAAGGCGACCGGGGAGACCAGGAAGGGCGCGTTTTGGAGCAGCAGTCCGCGTTCAACCAGGGCCTCATGCACCAGGGAGATGTCGAAATTGGGCAAATAGCGGATACCGCCATGAACAAGTTTGGTTGATTTGCTGCTGGTGCCGCTGGCAAAATCAGCCTTCTCAACGAGGGCGACCGAGTAGCCGCGTGCCACGGCGTCGAGCGCGACGCCCGCGCCGGTGACACCGCCGCCGATGACCAGGATATCAAATGTGTTATGCGCCAGTTCGTTGAGATTGGACGCGCGTTCGCGTGCGGATAGGGGTTGCATAGCTTGTTACTTTCACGAAAATACAGCGGATGGCTGGAGGATGCTAGCGCCTCTCTGCTCTTCCACTGTATTTTCGTCCTTTCATCCAAAAACTATGATAAAGCGCTAATCTACTGCCGGTTCACGGACGGCTTCACCGCGAGAGATAGCATCGCCAGATTGCTGAAGCTTTTTGGCTTCGATCACCTTGCCTATCGTGAAATCATAGATAAAGGCTCCGGCGACACCCCCCAGGAGTGGAGCGACGATTGGAATCCAGGTGTATGAAGTCAGGCTGCGGCCACCATCAACCAGGGCGATCCAGAGACGCGGACCAAAGTCGCGGGCCGGATTGATCGCGTAACCTGTGTTGAGTCCGAACGAGGCGCCAATCGCGACGATCAGGAAGCCGATGATCAATGGGTTGAGGTTCGCCTGCACCGGCTGGTTGCGCGCATCGACAATGGCAAAGATTAAGCCGACCAGCAAGGCCGTACCTACGAATTCGTCGCAGAAGGCCCCGAAGGTTCCTACAAAGAACTTGGGACTGGTATAAAAGACACCGCCTGCTTCACTGGTAATTGTACCACCTTTTGCCGCCGCCAGGCTGACGGCGTGATCAATCGCTCCTCTATATACGAAGAAGAGGATGGCGGCGGCTATAAACGCGCCCAGCATCTGGGCTCCCATGTAGGGGAGGACCTTGTTCCAGGCGAATTTGCCGCGTACCGCGAAGCCCAGGGTGACGGCTGGATTGAGGTGGGCGCCACTGATGGCGCCGGCTACGTAGATGCCGAGCATGACCGCCAGGCCCCAGCCCAGGGCGATTACGATCCACTGGTTGGCGAAGGGCGTCGGCGTCGTCGGGCTCCCGTTGGGTCCCAGCGTGTTGAAGAGCGCGAATGTGGCGACGCAGCCATCTCCAAACAGCAAAAGGATCATGGTGCCGATGAACTCGGCGACGCATTCCCCTAACGTACCTGCCATCGGTGAGGTACTATTAACAACGGGCCTTTCCATAACTTGTTCTCCCATCGTGTAATGTTGGTCTACATGTGGTCGCAATACGAGGTTGAGATCCATATCCCGCCGTTACCAGATATGGATCTGTCAATGTATGAAGAATGGAGAGTATTGTTATTCTTTTGCCCAGTTCAGGGAGCGCTCTACGGCGCGTTTCCAGTTGGTGTACAGGCTTTCGCGCTGGTCCTGGCTCATCTTCGGCTCGAAGGTGCGGTCGATCGACCAGAGCCGGCTGAGCTCCTGCTGATCCTGCCAGAATTTGACGGCCAGGCCCGCCAGGTAGGCCGCGCCCAGCGCCGTGGTCTCGGCGATCTCTGGTCGCTGCACCGGGATGCCCAGGATGTCGGCCTGGAACTGCATCAGGAGGTTGTTGACGACGGCGCCACCGTCGACGCGCAGTGTGCTGGCGGTGATGTTGCTATCGGCGCTCATCGCCTCCAGCACCTCGCGGGTCTGGTAACACATGCTCTCGATGGCGGCGCGGGCGATATGCCCGATCATCGTGCCACGCGTCAGCCCGACGATGATCCCACGGGCGTATGGGTCCCAGTGGGGGGCGCCCAGGCCCACAAAGGCCGGCACCATGTAGACGCCACCATTATCCTCGACGGTGAGCGCCAGGCTCTCGACCTCGACGCTGGAACGGATGGCCTTCAGGCCGTCGCGCAGCCATTGCACGGCGGCGCCAGTTACGAAGATGCTGCCCTCAAGCGCGTAGGTGAGCTTCGGCTTCTCTTTGCTGCCCAATCCCCAGGCGATGGTGGTGAGCAGGCCATGCTGTGAGGCGATGCCTTTGTCACCGGTATTCATCAGCATGAAGCAGCCGGTGCCGTAGGTGTTCTTGGCCATGCCGACCTGGTAGCAGACCTGGCCGAAGGTGGCGGCCTGCTGGTCCCCGGCGATGCCTGAGATGGGGATCGGCTTGCCGAAGAACTCGGCGGCCGTCTCGCCGTAAATCGCGCTGGAGGGCATGACCTGTGGCAGCATCGAACGCGGGATGTCAAGTTCCTGCAGGATCACGTCATCCCATTTGCCGTCGTAGATATTGAAGAGGAGCGTACGAGAGGCGTTGGTATAGTCGGTGACATGGACCCGTCCCTTTGTCAGGCGCCAGATGAGGAAGGTATCGACGGTGCCGAAGAGCAGCGCGCCCCGCTCGGCCTTCTCGCGCGCCCCCTCGACGTTATCCAGAATCCACTTCACCTTGGTCCCCGAGAAGTAGGCGTCGGTCACCAGGCCGGTGCGCTCGCGGATCACCGTGTCGAAGCCCTTTGCCGTCAGGGCATCGCAGATGGGGACCGTCAGCCGGCTCTGCCAGACTATGGCGTTAAAGACCGGCTTGCCAGTTGATTTCTCCCAGACGATGGCCGTCTCACGCTGATTGGTAATGCCGATCCCAACCACATCTGAAGCGGAGGCCCCGGCCTTCTTCAAGACATCCTGCGCCACCTTGAGCTGGCTGGACCAGATGTCCTCTGGATTGTGCTCAACCAGGCCCGGCGCCGGATAGATCTGCGGAAATTCCTGCTGCGCTACACTGACGATGTTACCCTGATGATTGAAGAGGATTGCTCGTGAACTGGTGGTGCCCTGATCCAAACTTAACACAAAGTGAGCCATTGAAAAACTCCTCCTCCTAAAACGTTGTACTACAGTGTCAACGCCCGGTAGTGTCACTACAAGTAGCACGTAAGGCATGCCAATTTGTTTCTGAACTGGCTTGTAGTGCCCGCAAATGCTGGTTATCCTGCGTCCTCACAGGCCTGTAAGTTGGAAGGTTTTTGCTCAAAATGAAGCCGAGAAATAATTGGGATTGTGTTTGAAATTCCCCACCCGATGATCTATCGCCTCTTCTGTACCGCCTCCTTTGTCATACGGCAGCAGAACATAATGGCGTTGCTATATTATTTTTTATGCAACACTAGTATACCATATCAAGATGCCATAAAGGATAGCTTTATAATGCGCTGGACATAATCCAAAATTTTACATAAACACAACGCAAGAAAAAGAGAAAAAATGTTGGCAGAACACGATCATGTTCCCGTAGGCGGCATAGGATTGCGGCCTTCTCGATATGCGAGCATGCCGCTCAGGCAGCAATCCGGCCTCGTGCATGCCGCTCTGTTGACGTACGAAATGTTGGATTACACATGATTATAGGATCGCTTTACTCGCTTTTTAGGAACAATATCGTACGTGAACGGGTGCGGCATGCACAAGGCCGGATTGCTGCTTTTTGTGCATTCTGCGTGTCAATCCGGCCGCAATCCTATGCCGCCTACGGGGACATGATCGTGTTTCTTGTTGCCCACGCTAAAATTGAACGTATTGGCCGCGAGGGCTGAACCTTCGGGTGCACTCGGGGTTTCTTGTTGCCTTATCTCCATGCCTATGAGGAATATACCAGGCAAAGAAAAGTAAGAAAATAAGTTGCAAAAATTGACGTACTTCTGATCGGACAGCTTTCATTGCCTGGCTTCTATGATGTGTGTATATAATAAGCAAAACGAAAGAGAGAGTTTTGATAAACAGGTATGCTGTGACGTCGCCCGGAGCAGTCACAATCTCTGGGAGCGTCGCAGAGAGCTTTATAGCCAATGTAAAGGGAGTATGTGCATGTCTATTTTTGCTCAGCGGGTGGAGACCTTCGGCACCACTATTTTCACAGAGATCAATGTACTGGCGCAGCAATACAATGCTTTGAACCTGGGGCAGGGGAAGCCCGATTTTGATACGCCGGCCGATATCGTGGCGGAACTGGTGAAGGCGGCGCAGTCGGGCCAGCTGAATCAATACGCGCCTGGACCAGGGGTGGCCTCCCTGCGCCATGCGGTGGCCAATCACGCGGCGCGCTTTTATGGGCTGGACATCGATCCAGATCAGGGAGTGATCGTGACGGCAGGGGCGACCGAGGGCCTGCTCTCCTGCGTGTTAGGGCTGGTCAATCCTGGCGATGAAGTGATCGTCATCGAGCCATTTTACGACTCGTATGTCCCCAACATCCTGATGGCCGGGGCCACGCCGGTCTTTGTGCCGCTGCACCCGCCGACCTGGACCTTTGATCCTGCTGAGCTGCGCGCCGCATTCTCAGCCAGGACGCGGGTCCTGATCCTCAATTCGCCGCATAATCCCACCGGTCGCGTCTTTACGCGCGAGGAGCTGTCGCTGATCGCTGATCTATGCATCGAGCATGACGTAATCGTGATCAATGATGAGGTCTATGAGCACCTGACACTCGGGGATGCCCGCTACATCCCCATCGCCACGCTGCCCGGCATGTTTGAGCGCACCGTCACCGTCAGTAGTTCTGGCAAGACCTTCAGCGCCACCGGCTGGAAGATCGGCTGGGCCTATGGGCATCCCGCCGTATTGGAAGGCGTGGCCAGGGCGCACCAGTTCACCATCTTCGCCGTCCACCATCCCACCCAGGAGGCGGTCGCCTACGCGCTCAACCAGTCCGATCAATACTATGACGAGTTCCGCAGCATGTATGAGGGCAAGATGCGGCTGCTGATGGATGCGCTGGATGGCTCCGGTCTCAAGTACCGCGCGCCCGAGGGCACCTACTTTATCATGGCCGACTTCTCCGACGTGTTTAAAGGGATGCCGCGCGATTTTACGCACCACCTGATCAAAGAGATCGGCGTGGCCTGCATCCCGCCCGAGAGCATGTATAGCCGCGATCATGTCCACATCGGCCGCGACTATGTGCGCTTCTCCTTCTGCAAGAGCGATGAGGCGCTGCTGCAGGCCAAAAAACTGCTGGGCAAGCTGCGGGCCTGAGCCGGTGTCACCGTCTTCAGGAAGAATAATTCTGTCTATCCTGGTCGGGAAAACGGGAGACGAAGCCCTCGCGCCAGGCAAAGACAGCGGCCTGGGTGCGATCCAGCAGATGGAGCTTGCTAAGGATATTGCTAACATGGCTCTTCACGGTTTTCTCGCTGATCACGAGCCGACGCGCGATCTCTCCGTTGGGCAGGCCAGCGGCAATGAGGTTTAGCACTTCTCGCTCACGTTCACTTAGCTGGGCATAATGCTCGCGGTCAGGCGCGGGGAGGCTGGCTAGCTCCTGGGCGATGCGCGCGGCCACATGGGGATGCATCACCGCCTCACCGCTGGCCGCCTTGCGGATCGCGCTGGCCAGTTCGGGCAAGAGGACATCTTTGAGCAGATACGAGAGCGCGCCCGCGCGGATAGCCGGGAAGATATGTTCATCGTCGTGATAAGAGGTGAGCACGATGACCTGCGAGCGGGGGCTCTGCTGCTTCAGGCGGCGCGTGGCCTCGATACCATCCATGCCCGGCATGACGAGGTCCATCAGCACGACATCGGGCGCGAGATCCGCGACCACGAGCACGGCCTCCCCGCCGGAGCCGACGCTGCCAACTACCGCGAAGCCGGGTTGCGTCTCCAAAAAGGCACGCGCCCCCTCGCGCACCAGGGCGTGATCATCGACCAGCAGGATGGTAATCAATTCGCTCATACGACTTCTCGCTTTCTCTTGTCTGTCAGACCCTGCGTGTCTTCGCCAGGCGGAATACATCCTGTTACAATCGTCTCTCCGGGAGCGCTTTTGATCAGCAGGGTCCCTCCTAACGCCTCTACGCGGGCGCGCATATTGGCGAGCCCATGCCCATCGCCAGCGGTCTGCGCGGCCAGAAAGCCCTTGCCGTTATCCGCGACACGCAGGCATACCTGGTCGCATCCCTGCTCTAAGTGAACCCTGGCCTGGCTGGCCTGACTATGGCGCGCGACGTTCGCCAGAGCCTCCTGAACCACGCGGAAAAGCGCCTCCTCAACCTCGGGACGCAGCGCTGACCCCTCTGACCCGATTGGTAGATCTGAAGCCTCAAACTCGCATCCAATCCCGGTCTGCGACGACCACTGGTGAACGTAATCGCGCAGTGCCGCCTGCAAGTGTTGCCCGATCAAGGCCACCGGGCGTAACTGCTGAAGGATGGCCGTCAACTCCTGACGAATCTGGTCGGCCAGCTCACCCGCCCTCTGAAGTTGTCCACGGGCTAGCAACGGATCGTCCGGGAGACGAGATTGGGCCGTGCCGATCAACAGCGTCAGCGCGAATGCCTGCTGCTTGACGGAATCGTGCAGGTCGCGCGCGACCCGCTGTCGTTCCTCGACCTGTGCCAGCTGCTGCCGCGTTGCCAGCAGATTCTCGATCTGGCGTGCCATCTGATTGAGATCCCGGCTGAGCTGACCAAGTTCATCTGATGCATGATCCAGCACATGAACCTGGAAGTCGCCCTCGCTCCACGCGTGTGCCGCCACCGTGATCCGCTGCAAACGTCCCGTAATCCGCCGAGCTATGCCGATACCAAAGAGCGTGCCGATAATGCTAAAGACGAGCAGGAGCAGCAGCGCGTAAAACAGCAGTCTGGGGAGGCCATTGCCAGTGTATGAACCGCTTCCTGGTAGCCAGGCGGAGAGCTTGTCTAAGATGCCCGTCGTCTGCGGATCGCTGCGCAGGCCGCGCACGCATACGAAGAGCACCCCGCTCACGCTCTGATGTGTATCAAACAACGGGACCGCCGCCAGCGTCTGCCCATCGGGCAACGTAGTGACAAGATCCGCCTGATTCTGTGGATCGGCAAAGGCCGCACGGATCACCTGCTGGGAGGCGGGTCCGTTGATATGCATTTTCTGAAGAAAGAAAGCCAGGCTGGATGGGTCGATGGCTGCATCGTGAGATGGAAGAGAGGGATCTGAACCAGCTATGCGTCCCGCATGATCAAGGATCGCGAGCGCGAGTATCTCTGAGGCATTGAGCTGTGGTACCTGCGGACCCGTTCCCTGTTTCACTGGACGTTGATTTAGCACGAAATTGATGGCCCAGGCGTTGAGCCTGGTGCGCGCCGTCGCGTTCTGGCTATCGAGCGAACGGGGCACCAGCGGCACCACTTCATGAGTCAGTAGCCGCACCAGTCTCTGCGCTGGAGTTGGCGCAGGGGTGAGCGCCACCAGCGCCAGGCCCGCGCCCGATAGAATTGGTATGGCAATCACGATGACCAGGAGATATGAGAGGGATAGTTGCCACTGTAATTTGTGGAATGGTCGAAACAGGCGATGCATACGCTTCTCTCTTCCTTCGCTGCTCTAAATCATGCTGTAAGAGTATTATGCTCAGATCGTGCTCCCAGCGCAAGTGCCAGGCCCGGGTCTTACGCCTAATACTTTCAACTTTAGCGAGTGGAAAAAGGCATATGACCACAGTACGTGCGGGGCTTGCCCCCGCTTGCTTGTCTCCCAAAATGAAAGGTTCCTTGAATGCGACCAGGTACGGTTGAACGCGATGCATCGCATCATGTTGGTTGCTTTTTCGAGCAGCGAGGAAGCAAGCGAGGGCAAGCCCCGCACGTACTGTGGTCTTTTCTCGTTTTGCAGGATCTTACATTGAATGTATTGGGCCTTGCGCACGAATCTCTTCGCGCTCGCTAGTGTTTAAACCAGTCCGTGAACTCTGTATCCATAAAGGTGGTTGAACCGGTGTCGCGTTTCAGGTTCTCCTGAACGTCTTGTGGCGTGATGCAGCCCATACTGAGCCAGCGGCTGTTGGCCGTATGTAGCGCCTGGATCTCGACGTTGTGCAACTGCGCCGCGGTCAGACCCTGCTCTGTGGCGATCTGCGCGATGGTCTTGCCCGCCAGGACGCGCGCCTGCACCTGGGCAACGTTCAGGTGCAGGTTCGCCGCCATCTGCTGCTGTATGACATTGACCGGCTCGCGCGCCCCTGTACAGCCCTGCGGTTGCTTTCCTGACTGAGCAGAGCTGGCAGGAGCTGTGCTGGCGGCCGTAGAAGTATTGGCCTCCAGCGGCGAGTTCAGCTGCCAGATGAGCGCTCCCACGCCTCCCAGGAGCAGCAGGCACCCGCAGAGGATGAACAGGAACGCTCCTACGCCATTTTTGCCATGATGTTCTGGCCGTTTAGACAGCAGAGTACGCCCGAAGCCGCTTTGTGGCGCATTATTGTCAGAAACAGTGTTGGGATCATTCATTGCTGAGTACCTCTTCTTCCTTACTCATAGCGTAGCGCTTCCGCCGGATATACCTGCGCGGCGCGGCGGGCTGGCAAGATGGTACAGATGAGGGCTATCAGGAAAGCAGCGAGTACGATGCCCGCGACCGGACCCAGGGGAAGCGGAAAATCCTGATAGGTCGCACGAGCGATCTGGTAAGCGAGGAACAGGGCCAGCGCCGCGCCCACCAGCAGCCCGATCGCAATTACAAAGCAGGTTTCCAGCAGAAACGCACGCCAGACCAGCGAACGGGAGAAGCCCAGTGCGCGCAGCATGCCGATCTGCTGGCGTCGCTCCACGACCGCGCGGCTGGTAATCACACTGATGGCCAGCGCGCCAAAGAGCAGGCCCAGCGCCAGGTCGCTCCCCAGCAGCAGCGTAAAGATCTGCGTGACCCCGTTAAGGCTTCCCCGGTCAAGCGACTGGATGGCGATGCCCCGGCTGGCAGCGTCCAGAAAGGTATTCAGGTGCTGCGCCGCCTGCGCCTCGCTCACGCCCGGCCGAAGACGGAACAGGTAGGTGCTGAGAAAGTCGATGTACGGCGGTGAAGCTATCTTCCGCGCGCTATCAAGGGAGAGCAGGACACGCCAGGCGGCGTTGGCAGGCATCAACCCGATGACGGTAGCCGGATGATAGTGGGCCGTGGACGCTGAACTATCGGGAATCTCTACGGTAAACGGCGTGAAGCCAGAACTGGCTGGCAGGCCCGCTATACTTGCGTCATACTGGAGCACGACATCTCCTGGATGACTGCGCACCGCGTCCCATACCTGCCGGTCGGAGCTAAAGTCTCGCGCCCGCGCATACAGTGGTAACGTTGAGCTCGCCAGAAATCCCTCATCAGCGACCTGCGGCGGTGTATTCAGTGGATAAATTAGCGTTCCACCATTCAGGTTCAGACGGAGCGGCTGAACCTGACCGCTTTGAGGATAATTGTACATCAGGCGTATCAGGCCCACAGACGCGAAATCCTGTCCAGGTGCGTGATGGCTCTGCAGCGCCTGTAACTGTCCCGATAAAGCGGGATAGCGGGCCAGCTGTGAACCAAAGGTTGTGGCTTGCAGCTGAAAGCCGCCGGAACTGCTGGCCGATTCCGCTTCCTGGATCGCTCCCAGGTTGGTGGTGACCAGCAGTAGCACCAGAAACATAATCAGACCAAGCAGCGTAACCGTGATCCCTGTGCGAGAACGGAACGTCAGCGGATAGGCCAGGCCGACGCGGCTGATCGGCGCGATTACCGGCACCCGCCGCAGTCCTGCTGAGAGCAGCGTTGCCAGCAGATCGAGATTGCTGATCACCAGGATGACCGCGCCCAGCACAGGCAGCAGCATGTTCAGCAGCAGTTCCAGGGCCGATGGGGTGCCCGCGAAGGCAACTACAGGTTGGAAGAGGGCAAGAAAGGCGTTCCCCTGGAATATCCCCAGGGCCAGCCAGCTCCCTCCCAGAAGCGTAAGGCCCAGGCGACGCGTGATCAAGACTGGTATCCGTGCTAGCGAGAGGAGCCAGCCACACAGCAATGCGCCCCCACCGGTCAACAGCATCTCACCGGTCAGGTGTAGCCAGCCGGAGATGGCAGGTCCGGCGCAGACAAGCAGAGCAGCCCCGATCAGCAGACCGAGCAGCCCACGTGCGCAAAGTCCCCACAGCAATGCGCCAAGCGTCTCAATCACGCGCTCAAAACGCCGCGCGGGTGATTCCTTTTCCTGCTCTTTCGAAGGCGCGGGAGACCAGAGCGCCCGCAAGAGCTCGGGGAATGATGGGGATGTCTGCGCTGGCTGATCCAGGTCGCGCATGGCGGCGACGATATTGGTCCGACTGATCCAGATCGCCACTATCAGGACTGTTGCCACGGTGACGAGGACGCCAAGGCACCAGGAGGTGAGCAGGCTCTGCCAGCTTATCCATAGATGCAGCGCGCCTGATTGCAGTACAGGGACGGGTACGCTGTTCGCCGCCACACCGACGCCCAGCCTGGGGAGGGCCGCGAACAGTGCCAGTTCCAGCGCCGTCACGCCGATGCCCATCAGGATGCCTGGGAGGGCCGCCACCATCCCATAGCCACAGCCCTCGAAGAGCAGCTGCTGCACGAGATGTGAGCGATACAGGCCCAGGGCGCGGCTCATCCCCAGTTCCGCGCGCCGTTCAGCGGCTAGCAAAATGACCAGCAGGGCAAGCAGCAGCATGCCAGTGCCGACTAGCAAACAGGTGAACAGAGGCGGCAGCCAGGTGAATTGCTGACCGACAGGCGAAAGGAACACGATCTTATTCACCGCCAGCGTCTGCGTCTCCTGGACGACCTCTGGCTTGAGCGGATGTATTCTGAAGGCGTCGAAACTGGTTTGACCAAGCGCGTGCGGAATATCGAGACGGGCAGAGGCGCCGGGAAATACCTGCCGCAAAAAATCCACCACCGCCTGGCTATGCGCCGATGCGATATTTCTGATACTGATGGTGTTGGGCGGCTCAGGATCGATCTGCTGGGCCGCTGCCAGGGGCAGCATAATTTGCGCCGTCGTGGGCGTGATCGCCTCTCCTGCCGTGACCCCAATGTCATTGGAGAGCAGCGCGCGCACCGTGACCGTCACCCTTTTGTCTCCGAATGTAAGCTGCACACGGTCGCCAACCCTGGTAGCAAGTCCTTGCGCGAGCGAGGCGCTTATCAGGGCCTCTCCGGATTGGAGATCCGCTACCTGGACCTCCTGCCCCTGCACATTGGTGAGTGGGCCATAGACCTGATTGAAGTCGGGAGGAAGGGCATAAAAATCGACGTCATGAACCGCGAACCCTGTACGCAGCGAGGTCACGGTCGGGCTCTGCGGATAGATGCCGAGCGCGCTGGCCGCCTGTACCTGTGGAAAGGCCCGGATGCGGGCCAGCCCACCATCAAGCTGATCTTGCGTAAACGGACCGGTTACGCTCTCATCGACCAGGCCCATGTGGGTGATCCTCTGCTCCGTCGCGGAACTGCTAAAGCTGTCCTGCAGGCCGAACGAGGCGGTAATAACCGTCGTAGCCAGAGCCAGCCCACAGAGCAGCAGCAGCGTTTTGCCCGGTCTGCGCACCGTATTACGCATCCCCATGCGCAGGAGGAGTGGATTGCTCAATGCCAATCCCAACAACACGAATACCATCCCTCCTGTCACCGCAGCCAGGGTCAGGGCCAGCACCGTTGGAGAGATCGCTGGAAAAAGGCTCAGGCTCATCGCATGCCTCCATTTTCTGGCACCTGTGGAGAAAGGGACTGCCGCGCTGCCGTTTGCAGGGAATCATGCTCGATCAGGCCGTCACGCATCGTGATGAGACGCTGGGCCTGCCGTGCCACTTCTGGAGCGTGTGTGACCCAGACAAAGGTCAGGCCATGTTCGCGGTTGAGCCTCAGCATCAGATCGATAATCTCCTGGCTGGTGATGCTATCCAGTGCGCCGGTTGGTTCATCGGCCCACACCAGTGCTGGCGCGGTCGCCAGGGCGCGGGCGATGGCGAAGCGCTGGCGCTGTCCACCACTCATCTCGGCGGGCCGATGCCGCGCCCACCTGGTTAATCCCACCCACTCAATACTTGCCTGTGCGCGTGCCCTGGCCTCTCTGGCCCTCACCCCGCTAACCAGCAGGGGCAGTTCTACATTCTCCAACCCGCTCAGGACCGGGAGCAGGTTATAGGTTTGAAAGATAAAGCCCATTTCCCGGGCCCGAAAAGCGGTCAACTCCCTATCCGAGAGGCTGCGAATATCGCGCCCGGCGATCCTGATCAATCCCGAAGTCACCGCGTCCAGGCCGCTCAGGCAATTGAGCAAGGTCGTCTTGCCGCATCCGCTCGGACCCATAATCGCGACGACTTCGCCACGCGCTATCCGCAGATCTACCCCTTTCAACGCCTGCACATGCAGGGCTCCGGTGGTAAACTCCTTGCGAATAGCTATGGCCTCAATCATGATCTCATCCTCAGAAAGACGCAGTGGTGCTGGAGAAAGATGTTGCATATGTAGAGCGTACTCCTTTGCGAACCATAGTCTAAGAACCCCGTGAACATCTATGTTTTTCTGGTTCACCTGGAGTATGCCTGAGGAAATCACCCCCGTCATCGGTCGCGAGAAGGATTCCGCGCTCCGCCCGGAGGCGGTGTTGTGATTACGGCGATTAGTTGAAGTATTGAGCGTCGAATAAGCTGGAAGCACTAAAGCACATTCAGCCTGCTCAAGTTCTACTTTGTGTATTTTGCTAAAAAGGCAGGAGTGGTTCTCTAAAGCTGAGTGGTGCATTGATAATTTATCTGAGCTGTTAATATCTTATTATAATTTAATATCCTTTAGTAGTACCATATTGCTCGATTACAAAATTATATGCTACAATCAGGAAAGTATATGCAAATATACTTTGAGTATTTGAGCAGTCGTATTAGCAGGTCACATATTAATTAGAGAAAAGCAAATCACAGGCGATAGGGGTTCCAGTGACAAAGAATGAGGAGACACCAGGATTAGCTGCATTATAGCAGCGAAAAACCATATTTTCCTACTTTCCTGGAGTTATCTTCTTACAAATACGACTTTACCCAAAAATAAGCAGACGCATTTAAGTCCATTCCATACGATAAGGGAAAATAGTTAAAGAAATGATATACCGTCTTGACCTGAGAACCTTACTACTTATGCTTGGACAAAGTACGGGCAGTCTGCGTGCCGAATTTTCACATGTGCCCGGGATAAAAGATCGCTGCCATATTTTTCTACAACTTGAGGAAGGATCTATTAGAGCCTGTTCAGTGAAAGATAGATGGGGCAAGGAGATCGTCTCTGGAGAAGCAGCAGTTAAACTGGTACAGAATCAAGTGCTTGAATGGAACTTTACAGAAACTCAGCTACCAGGGAGAGCACAGAATGTACCGTCTCGCTCTCGTGTACCGGCATCATCATCACCCATCCCTTATCGCACGTATCCAATTCTCCAACAGGATTTTATGACATGGCCTCGCTTGTATCGAGATGTCTACGCGCTAAGTGATGGCAGGTCATCTGTCAATCATATCGTCATGTTGTTAACACATGAGCAAAACGCCGAAAAAGTACTCGAAGTGTTTGTAGTCTTGCACCGTCAAGGATTGATCGCGTTTTATGGAGGGCAATAAATGGCATTAACATCTGATACCGTATCACATTTTCGGGAATGCTAGTAAAAGGGAGAGGTTTTCTGATGAGAAGATCACCACTAAATCCGCTTCCAGTGGAAGACGATATTTCTAATGAGGTTGCAGAGCTTATTGAGCTTGATCCTCGCATACATGAGCGAGATGGGATATTTAAGTTTTGGTACCATCTCACCGCACCGCCCATGCAGCCGCTAACCGCAAGCTTTGAATTACGCGAAGCTGCGCGTATGGGAAGACTCACAAGTACAGTGCTTGCGATAACTGCTGGTTCACTGATCATCCTTGCTATTCCTACTTCGCTTATTCTTCATGCGCCAGCACTCTTTATTGTTCTCTGTGTACTCCTCACTATCATTAGTTTTGCATTATTTTTAAATAGGATTGGCAAAGGCTTCACCGGCCGGTTGATGGTCGTCATAGCGATGAACATCTCGCTTGCTATCTCTATTCTTACCTGGCCGGGAGGTTTAACAACCAATACACTCCCCGTTTTTGATATCATGGTTGTAGAACCAACACTTGTAGCGTTAGCGCTCTTACCGCCCGCAAGTGTTTTTATCATAGCATTGGTTAACACAGCCTTCATAGGCCTGGTTTTCTACAAGATGCCTTATGCTCCTGATTTAATGCAAACGATGAAGGTTGATGGCTATGAAGTCGTGACACGCCCTCTCTATCTCCTTCTTTTTGTGATAGGGGTGATCTATCCCGTAATGCGCAACGTTCTACGTGCCCTTGCTCTAGGAGATAGAGCAAAAGAGATTGCTAAAGTGCAACGCTTTATGGCTAACCGCGAAGCTGCCATGGCCCGAGAAAAGCAACAACTCGATGCAGATATTCAGAAGATAGTGAATTCAGTCTCAAAGATAGCGAATGGAAGCATCCAGACTCAAATTTCACTACCCGCTGCCCAGAGCCTCTGGCCAATTGCGGGAGCACTGAATACCTTGTATGCGCGCATACGTGGTGCCCGGCAAAGTGAGCAGGAGCTCCAACACACCAGAAATGCCGCCGCCAATCTCGTCAACGCCATCCATCGGAGCAAACAAAACCGTATGCCACTTCAGCTTGAGCGGAGTGGAAACCCCATCATTGATGAAATAATTCTGGAACTGACCGTGAATCAATCATCTACACATCCCCTTTTGGAGCAGGAAGGTAAGGGGCCAGAAAGAAACCAATTCGTGCAAGGTTAACCTGTGCGATAGATACAGGCCACCATGAGTTTTTCAGCATCTTTTTAGGGTTCATAGAAGGAGATTAAAACGTGTCCAGGCTTATTTCAACGTCAGATGAATCTGTTGTACCTGGTTCCTCTTTACAGCAAGATGATAGTAATCTACCTGCAGCGTTAAGGGTTCCTACACAATCCAAATCACCTGGCTGGCAATTATTTTTAAGCCTTGCCAACCTGGTCGTTTGGATGTGTACTATTCCAACGTTCCAGATATTGTTGCCCAATCAAATCAATGCTCTTGACTCTGCCAATAAAGTAGCACTACTTGCTGGTATTTCTCTGGCCGGTGGTATCGCGGCTATTCTAGGAAATTTACTGGCCGGTGCGCTTTCTGATCGCACAACTTCTCATTTCGGTCGCCGCCGCCCCTGGATTCTCGCAGGCGCTCTTCTTTCCGCCCTCTCGCTGGTACTACTCGGGCTGGCTCCGACAATTCCAGTGGTCGCAATAGGCGTGATTCTTTTCCAGTTTTGTATCAATCTCGATATTGCTAGCCTGGCGGCCCTTGTTCCTGATCAAGTGCCACTACGTCAGCGTGCCACAGCATCTGCATTCGTTGGATTAGCGCTACCTGTAGGTTCTGTGGTTGGACTGGCGCTAATTGCTCAGGTATTCAATGGTGCACGCATATCCTATTTTATGCTGGCGGCTGTACTTGTTGTCGTCATTGTGCTCTTCGTCCTGTTTGTACGAGATGCAGTGCTGCCAAAGGATGTTATGCCAGCATTTCAGAGCAAGCAGTTTTTTGCAAGTTTCTTCCGACCCCTAAAAAGTCAAGATTTTTCTCTTACCCTGATTGGGCGCACATTTGTTATCTTTGGCTACTATACAGTTGTTGGCTATCTTCTTTATTATTTGCAGGATGTCGTCCACTATTCGCAGGCAACCCAGGGAGTAGCGCTCTTTCAAGTTCTTTCGACAGTGGTCCTCGTCGTTGCAACTATTACCAGCGGAGCGATCTCGGACCGTCTACAAAGAAGAAAGCCATTTGTGATCATCGCTTCCTGCACTATGGCCCTCGCTCTCATCATCCTCGCCTTTTTCCCACTATGGCCCCTGGTGCTCGTGGCCGCCGCCATCCTAGGATTAGGCTTTGGAATTTTTCTTTCAGGTGACCTTGCTCTACAGACGCAGGTGCTCCCAGAACGACACGATAACGGAAAGGATCTCGCGATTCTCAATACCGCAAACCTGCTCCCTCAGATCCTTGTTCCTATTGTCGTTGGTGTGGTGCTGGCTATTTTTCACAGCTACTCCGCCTTATTCCTTATCGGGGCTATTACAGCATGTGTAGGAGCTGGTGTTATTGTCCCGGTGAAATCAGTTCGATAAACGGCACCTTTGATTATCTTTATTATATAGAAGGAGTTTGCCCTTCATGGCAACTATTCGTCCTTTTCGCTTTAGTGTGGTAGCAGAAGTAGCAAAATCTCGTCACGAATGGATTACCAAAGCCCGGCGTGCGCAAGATATCGGCTATACAACCTTGTTAGTACCAGATCATTTGAGTTACGATGTTGACCCGGCTGTGAGCTTGATGGCAGTTGCAGATGCGACATCTTTACGTATCGGAAGCCATGTTTTCTGCAATGACTTTCGCCATCCTCTTATGCTGGCGCGCCAGGCGGCGAACCTCGATCTCTTTTCAGAGGGACGATTTCAATTCGGCCTTGGATGTGGTTATCTTGCGCAAGAATACCAGCAAGCGGGCATTCCTTTTGATTCGGTTAGAGATCGTATTTCACGTTTTGAAGAGGCTCTTCAGATTATTAAAGCCTATTTTCACCAGGAATATGTGGACTTTTCCGGCCAATACTACCACATGCACGAAATGAAGGCGGCAATCAAAACGGTACAAAAACCACATCCTCCCATATATGTGGGTGGTGGTGGCAAGCGTGTCTTATCGATTGCGGCGCGAGAGGCAGATATCATAGGTATTAGTGCTCGCAGTACCGCAAAAGGGCTGGACTGGACATCTGCCTTATCTGATGCCAATAAAGAAAAACTTCAATGGATACGTCAGGCAGGCGGAGAACGTTTCTCACAGCTAGAACTCAGTGCAACGATCTTTATTGTTGCTGTTACTGATCATGCTGATGCTGCGGCTCAACAGATTGGACGCCACATTGGCTTGACGGCCCAACAGACACGAGATTGTCTACATATACTCGTTGGAACAACCGAGCAGATTGTAGCGAAGCTACAAGAGAGGCGTGAGCTCTTCGGTACCTCTTGCATTGAGGTTGTAGAAGCGCATATGGAAACACTCGCGCCTGTAGTCGCAAAGCTGGCCGGAAATTAATAACGATGATCTATAATGCTACAGCCCTGGGCTGTAGCATTATAGATCATCGTTACCACTTTGCCTGGCTAGATGTAGTGGGAGGCGATGATCTCTATAAGCTGGGCCTGGTGGCTGTGGACGAAGAAGTGCCCCGCGGGGAAGATGTGCAGGTCGATTGGATAGGTGCTCTGCCGCTGCCAATCTTCCAGTTCTTCTGACTTGACCTCTTTATCTTCGCTGCCTCCCAGGACGGTGATGGGGATGTTCAGGGGCGGCTCCGGCTGGTAGTTGTAGGTTTCGTTGATAGCGAAGTCGGCGCGCAGCGTGGGCAGCAGCAGCTGCATCAGCTCGTCGTTTTGCAGGACGGCGTCCGGAGTTCCCCCCATATTTTTGAGTGATTGGATAAATTCGGCGTCCGGCAGCTGCCAGGTCTGCGTCTTCTCGCGTGGGAGCTGAGGGGCGCGATGACCCGACATAAAGAGATGGGTGGGTGTGGGCAGCTGTTGACGCCGCAGCTCTCGGGTGAGCTCGAAGCCGATCAGGGCTCCCATGCTATGGCCGAAGACCTGGAACGGCTCATGCAGATAGGGAGTGAGCGCCCGCACCAGTGGAGGTAGCAGGTCCGTTAGCTGGTTGATGGGCGCCTCACCGATGCGGGTCTCGCGACCAGGGAGCTGGATAGGGCAGACCTCCACCCCTGACGGCAGGGCCTGCTGCCAGAGGCGGTAGATGCTGGCTCCTCCACCCGCATAGGGGAAGCAGAAGAGCCTGTTTTTCGGGCGTGCCTGTTTTGACACGATCCAGGATGAACGTTGCATAGCTGGTAATACCTATCTGAACTAGAAATAGTAGGTGGCGCAGCCAACCTGCAGGCCGGAGCCAACCTGGATGATCAGGCCGATGTCGCCGCGCGCCGCTAGCTGCTGATCATTGACCTGTTGCAGCGTGTAGGCCAGTGACGACGTAAAGAGATCATGTTGAGCCGCGACCGTCACCACCTTGCGCGCATCGACTTTCAGGGTCCGACCCAGCTGACTGTTAAAGTCGGCCGAGATCTGCGGCGGCAGGATGACGCGGATCTGCTCCAGCGACAGGTTCTCCTGCCGCAAGAGCTCAGCGACGGTCTCCTGGATGCAGCGCAGATAGTGCAGCTGCAGCTGCGGGTCGCGTTCAAAGTGCATCACCGTCTTGCCGTCGCGCACCATCGAGTGGGAGCGCAACGCCCCCTGGTGCTCGGCGAAGGACTTGAAGACGAAGTGCCCAAAGCCGATTGCACCATCGGGACTGGATTCAAGCAGCAGGGCCGAGCCGGTCTCCTCGACTCCGGCCAGTTCAACCGGATAGCTCTCGCGGTTATTCTCTACCTCTGAGGCGACGATCAGGGCCTTGTGCGCCCGCCGCGCCTGGATCAGTCCGATGGCGGCATGGCAGGCATTAAGCGTCCCCAGACCGCCGTTTAAGATGTCCAGCGCGAAGGTCTTCTTGTCCTCCTGCGTCTCGATATCGGCGTTGATGTTCAGCCTCCCCTCAACCAGGGCGGCCACCGCCGGCTCGCACAGGAAGTCATCGCGATAGACGCCCGAATAGATCAGCAGATCGATCTCGCCGCGCTCGTAGGGCAGATTAGCCAGGCAGCGCTCGGCGGCGGCCTCGATCATCTCCAGCGTCTTCCTCTCTACCTGTGACCCGGCCGGAATCGTCCCAACACGGGCCACCTGGACGCGTCGATTGGCGGGCAGGCGCGAGACAAAGCTCTCCTCCGGCTCAATCTTGCTCGGCGTATAGCTGCCCGTCTCGCGGCGGCGGATGCGCTCGGGCAGGTCATCAAAGGTATAGATGGCGGTGCCGATGGTAGCGCCTGATCCGGTAATGCCGAAGATAGCGTTGTCCCCCGGCTGGATGCGGTTAGAGCGGATATTATCCATCAGCGCGATCATATGCGTGGTGGTGGCCGTATTGCCGCGCTCCGCGATATTGTTGATCACGCTCTCCTGCTTGCAGAACTCCTCGCCGAAGTACTTGTTGATCTCGCGCGGCACATCATTGATGGTCGTATTGGAGGTCTGGTGCACGATGATATGCTGGAAGGCCTCCTTGGGCCACTGCGTGCGCTCCATGATCATGCCGGCGTGCGAGACCGCCTGCTTCAGGTTGACGGCCGAGACTGTCACGGCATCGGTATACATGATGGCGCCGCCGTGTGGCTGATCGGTCGCCTTGCCGATGCAGGCCTCGCTATAGCGGCCCAGCGTATACATCTCGAACTCGTGGAAGCCGACCTTTTGATCCTGCGAGCGCTCCAGGATCAGGGCCGCGCCACCATCGCCGACCGTCAGGCAGGCCAGGCGCGAATCCATGAAGTTCTCGATCTCCTTCTGCGCCGTCAGCGAGAGGTGGCTGATATACTCGCCGCTGACCGCCATGCCGCGCCGGATCAGGCCCGTGCGGATAAAGGCATCCACCACGTAGGCCGCCGTAAACAGACCGGTGCAGGCATTGGAGACATCCAGCACGATGGCGTTATCGAAGCCGAAGTGCTGCTTGATCTGGATGGCCGTCCCCGGCTCAAAGGTGAACTGCAGCGGCGCGTTACAGCGCGAGATGTTGCCGCAGACGATCATATCGATATCGCCGGGCCGGTATTTTGAATTGGCCAGGCAGTCGGCCACCGCCTGGATAGCGATATCCAGTGAGAACTCGGTCTCGCCAGCCATGCGCCGCGACTTGATGCCGGTCAGCTTCGCCAGCGGGAAGCGGATTGGACGCACGCAACCCGCCAGCACCTCCTCGCTCGTAACGACCCTGGGCGGCAGATAGGTGCCCAGGCTCTCGATCAGCGTATTGCCCATCTCCACCGGCTCTGACTGTTCTGATGTCGGTGCCGTGGCGCGCTCGGGCATGGAGACCGGGGTCTGCGACATGGTCGTTTCAGGTTTTGCCGCTGCTTCTGGTTCCGCCTGCCTGGCGTCGATGGCCGTAGCTAGCTCGGCGATGGTCTGGAACTCGAACAGCATCTCCAGCGCCAGTGGCAGGTCCGCCGCGTTGGCCCTGGCTACGATCTCCAGAGCCTGGATCGAGGCGCCGCCCAGGTCGAAGTAGTTGTCGTGGACGCCGACGCGCTGCAGTCCCAGGATCTGCGTCCAGATTTCCGCCAGCTTCTGTTCGGTCGGCGTGCGCGGGGCCACGTAGGCCACCTCCAGATCGGGACGGTCGCTATCGGGCTCGGGCAGCGCGTCTCGCTTGACCTTGCCGTTGGGGGAGAGCGGCAGCGCGTCCATAAAGACGAAGGCGCCCGGAACCATATAATCGGGTAGCTGCTGCTTCAGGAAGGCGCGCAGCTCCTCGATGGCTGGCTGCTGGCCTGACTGCTCCGGCACCAGGTAGGCCACCAGGCGCTTATTCCCCATCGCGTCGTCGCGGGCCACCACCACCGACTCGGCGATGGCGGCGTGTTGATTGAGCGTCGCCTCGATCTCGCCCAGTTCGATGCGGAAGCCGCGAATCTTGACCTGGTAATCGATGCGGCCCAGGAACTCGATGGTGCCATCCTCTCGATAGCGGGCCAGATCGCCGGTCTTAAACAGTCGCGCGTCTCCCTTCTCGCTGAAGGGATCGTGCACGAACCTCTCGGCGGTCAGCTCGGAACGGCGGTGGTAGCCACGGGCCAGGTTGACGCCGCCGATATGCAGCTCTCCCGGCAGATTGACCGGGACCGGCTGCATGGCCGCATTCAGGATGTAGATCTGCGTATTGGCGATCGGACGGCCGATGGGTACGCTGCTGACCTGCTCGCCGCGCTGGCATTCCCAGGATGTCACGTCGATGGCCGCCTCAGTCGGACCATACAGGTTATGCAATCCGGTGCTGGGGAAGCGGGAGAAGAAGCGCTCCTGCGTTTCAGGGGCCAGCGCTTCGCCGCTGCAGATCACGTTGCGCAATCCCTGGCAGCCGCTCAGATCGGGCTCGGTCAGGAAGGCCTGCAGCATCGATGGCACGAAGTGCAGCGTCGTCACCCGCTGCTCGCCGATCAGGCGGGCCAGGTACGCGGGGTCCTGGTGGCCACCGGGACGCGCAATCACCAGCCCGGCGCCGGTCAGCAGGGGCCAGAAGAACTCCCACACCGACACATCGAAGCTAAACGGCGTCTTCTGCAGCACGCGATCCTGGCTGGTGAGCTGGTAGGTCTGCTGCATCCAATGCAGACGGTTGCAGATGCCCCGGTGCGTATTCATCACGCCCTTGGGCTTGCCGGTCGAGCCGGAGGTATAGATCATATAGGCCAGATTTTCCGCTCCGGCCTGACTGGTGGGATTGGCGATCTCTTCTATCTGGGCGCTATTCCACCCGGCGTCCAGGCTGATGACCTGAGCCTGTGTCGATGGCAGGCGCTCCTTCAGATGCGTCTGCGTCAGCAGTACGGGCACCTGCGCGTCCTCCAGCATATAGGTCAGCCGCTCGGCGGGATAGGAGGGGTCCAGCGGCACATAGGCGCCACCGGCCTTGAGGATCGCCAGCAGGGCCACCACCATCTCAAAGGAGCGCTCCATGCTGACGCCGACCAGCACATCGGGTCTCACGCCGAGCTGCTGCAGGCGATAGGCCAGGTGATTAGCCGCGTAGTTGAGCTCGCGATAGCTCTTGCTCTGGCCTTCAAAGACCAGCGCCACCGCCTCCGGTGTACGCTCCACCTGCGCCTCGATTAGCTGCTGCAGCGTGGTCTGATCGGGATAGGGCTGCGCGGTCGCGTTCCACTCGACCAGCATGCGCTGGCGCTCCGCCTTCGTCAAGAGTGGCAGCTGCAATAGTGGCTGGTCGGGCTGCTCGACGATCCCCTGCAGCAGCGTCTGGAAGTGCTGCTCCATGCGCGCGATCGTGGTCGGCTCAAACAGATCGGTATTGTAGCGGAAATCTGCGCTCAGGGCGCCATCGACCTCAAAGACCGTTAGGGTCAGATCGAAGGGCGCGCCCTGCTGCCCATAGGCGAACGGCTCAAACGTGAGCCCCGTCTGCTCCACCTGGCGCGCCAGCGTCCCCTGTCCCAGCCGCTCCAGGTCCTGGGGACTGCGCGTGCGCGGCCGATCCCAGATGAACAGTGTCTGGTAGAGCGGTGAATAGCTGGGATCGCGTTTAGGCTGCAGGCGCTCAACCAGCAAAGGGAAGGGATAATCCTGGTGCTCCAACCCCTGTAGCACGCCCTGGCGCGTCTGCCCCAGCAGTTCTTTGAAGGTGGGATTGTCAGACAGGTTGGCGCGTACCAGGATCGGATTGGCCAGGTAGTCCACCACGCGTTCCCACTCGGAACGGGTGCGCCCCAGCGCCGGCGTGCCCACAATGATATCTTCCTGGCTGGTATAGCGATAGAGCAGGGCCTGAAACGCGGTCAGCATCAGGGTAAAGAGGGTCACTTTCTCGCTCCCGGCCAGCGCGCGCAGGCGACCGGTCAGCGTAGCGGGCAGCGCAAAGCTATGCGAAGCGCCCGGATAGGTCTGCACCGGTGGACGCGCATAGTCCAGCGGCAGATTGAGCACGGGCAGATCGCCCTGCAGCGTCTGCTGCCAGTAGCGCCAGTGCTCCTCCCCTTCTGGGCTCTTCAGCATATCCTGTTGCCACTGCACGTATTCGTTATGTTGTGGTCCCACCGCGCCCAGCGGCGCAGGGGTTCCGGCCTGTTCCGCGGCGTAGAGGAGAAATAGTTCATCGACAAAGATATCCAGCGCCCAGAAATCGACGGCGATATGGTGCGCCACCAGGGCCAGCACATAGTCCGTTTCAGAGCGCTGATAGAGCCTGACGCGCAGCACCGGTCCCGTGGTCAGATCGATGGGCTGATTGCTCTCCGCCAGCAGCTGCCGCCGGATCTCATCCAGACTCAGGTGCGCGGCCGCGATCTGCTCGAACGGCAGTGTGCGGTTGGAAACGATGTGCTGAGCCGGCTCACCATCATGCAGCGCGTAGGTGGCGATCAGAATGGGATAGCGCTGTGCCAGGGTACGCAGGGCGTTTTGCAGCGCCCGCATATTCAGGCTGGAACTGATATGTGCCGCGTACAACAAGTTGTACGCGGCACTATTGGGGGCCAGGCGCGAAAGAAACCAGAGCGCCTTCTGGTTGTGAGAGATGGGCACCCAGGACTCCTGGACCCCTGCCTTCTCGCGCAACAAACGGGCCAGCAGAGCACGCTTGGCTTCAGCCGACAGATTGGAAAGATTCTTTGAGGAATCGCTCATCGATTTAAGTCTTCTTTCTGTGCGATTTCATTGAGCAATGCCTCGACCTGCTCATCCGAGAGCTGATCGATCTGTGCCAGCAATGCTGCCGCATCCTGGGCGTTGAGGTCCGGGCGTTCCTCGGCATGTCCATTGGTTTTCTGCCCATGTTCCTCAGGCAGCATCTGCGCGAGGAGGGTATCGACATCTTGCTCTGAGAGTTGATCTAGCTGAGCCAGCAGGCGCTCTGCGTCCTGCGCCGACTCAACCTCCGCCGCGTTCGCCTCAGGTGTGGATGGCGCCTCGTCGCTGACCGCCGGAGCGACCACGATGGTATCCGCCAGCTGCTGACGCACCTGGTGGGCGAACTGTACGATGCTGGGACCCTGCAAGAAGGTCACGATCGGGATGCGGATGGCCAGGTCGCTCTCCATGCGATTCTTCATCTCGATCGCCATCAGGGAGTCCAGTCCCAGGGTGGTCAGTGGCTGCTCGCTATCCAGCCGCTCGGGCGGCAGGCGCAGGACGCTGGCCACCTGCGCGCGCATGTATTCTTCCAGAATGGCCTGCCAGCGTTCAGCGGGGGCCATACGAATGCTATCCAGGATCGACCCGGCCGCCGTCGAGCTGGCGTCTGATTGCTTGTCGGTCGAGGATGTATCAACCAGGTGGCGTACCAGGGGCAGATCGGCGATCTGGGTATAGTACTGTGCCAGCAGCTGCCAATCCAGCTTCAGTACACCGACGCGGGCACGATCCTGCGGGATCAGCAGTTCAAGCGCCTCCAAAACCTGTTCAGGTGTGATGCGCTGGATGCCGCGCGACTCCCAGTACTCATGCACGCGCAGTCCCTCGCTGGTCGCGCCGAAGCCGATCTGGGAGACCGCGCCCCAGTCGATGCTCAGGGCAGGCTGGTTGTGCGCGCGCTGGTAGTGGGCCAGCATATCCAGAAACTCGCCCGCCGCCGCGTAGTTGCCCTGTGCGGCCGAGCCAAAGAGCGACGCGCCCGACGAGAAGGAGACAAAGAAGTCTAGCGGCTGCTCTTTCAGCAGGCTATGCAGCAGCCAGCTACCGACCACCTTGGGCCGGAAGACCGCCGTCAGCGCATCCTGCGTTAGCTGTGCCAGCGGGCGCACCAGTGACTCTCCCCGCGCGTCCTGCCAGACAGAGGCGGCATGGATCACGCCCTTGAGCGCCGGATTGCCCTGCTGGGCATAGGTGGTCAGAAAATTGGTCAGCTGCGTCTCATCGGTCACATCGACGGACGCGTAGTGGACCCGCGCACCCAGGCGCTCCAGTTCGCGGATGCCGGCCGCCTGCTGCGCCTGGCGGCTGCCAGCTGGGAGTGTATCCCAACTCTCGCGGGCCGGCAGCTCACTGCGACCCAGCAAGACCAGGTGCCCCGCTCCCTGTCGCGCGAAGCGCCGCGCCACCTCCAGTCCCAATCCCCACAGGCCGCCCGTAATCAGGTAGCTGCCATTTTTATGCAGGCTCAGGGATCGCGCCGCGCTGGCCTGGCTGCGCACCATGCGTGCCACATAGCCCTGTCCGGAGCGGAAGGCGATCTGGTCTTCCTGCTTATAGTTGCGCAGCGCGCCGAGCAGCTGCGTGGCCGCCGTCCGCGCCGTCTCCTCGGGGTCCAGATCAACCAGGCCGCCCCACAGCTCGGGATGCTCCATGGCGCAGGTCTTGCCCAGTCCCCATAGGGGGGCCTGGCTGATCTCAAGCTGGGTCAGATTGGAGTCAACCGCCTGGGCTCCACGGGTCGCGAACCACAACTGGGGAGGTCTGGTACCACCGTGTTCCGCCAGCGCCTGAATCAGCTGCAGCGCATGGCCGGTGCTGATCTGCTGATCCTCTTCTAGCGACGCCACGCTGGTGGCCGCCACGGGGGTCGTATCCAGGCTCCACAGATGGATCACGCCGGTGAGAGGCTGGTCCTGCAATGCCTCCCGCACGACGCGTTGTGTATCCTCGCCCTGCGCCGGATCAATCTGATAGTGTCCGGGTGAGAGGACGCGGTAGCGGCTGCCGGCCACCACGCGGATACAACTGGCTCCCTGCTGTTCTAGCTGCTCAATCAGCTTCTGCCCCACGCTGCTCTTATCGGTAAAGACCAGCCAGCGCCCTGACAGATCTGTAGCGGCTGGCGGGGTCAGCGAGGCCGGCTCCCACTGCAGCTCATAGAGCCAGTCCTGCAGCTCCTTTGTCTCCGTGATCGGATTGGTACTCATGCTGGTCGCGGCCAGCACCGTATGCTGCAGCTGCAGCCCGCTGGCCTCGACCAGCAGCTGCCCCTGATCATCGAGCAGGCGCACCGTCCCTTCGATCACTTCGCTGCCCGGAGTGGCCTCGGTCGTCAGCTGCGCGTGGCTCCAGACGGAGGTGGGTAGTGGCCGGTGTTGCTGGAAGCTGCGGATGCCGCTCGGCAGATAGAGATCGGTCGCGCTCTCAAGCAGCTCCTGTGGCAGCGTCGCGATCAAGACCTGCAGCGCCGCGTCCAGCAGGGTGGGATGGATGGTGTACTTCTCGGCCTCCTGTATCAGATCGGCCGACAGCTTCACCTGCCCCAGTGCCTCACCGTCGCGCTTCCACAGACGGCTAATGCCCTGAAAGCTCTCGGCCAGCTCGACGCCATGCCGCCGCAGCTGCTGGTAGAAATCCGCCGTATCCACCTGCTGGCGACAGCGCTGGCGGATCGCGCCCAGCGAAAGATTTTGCTCCACGACTGGTCTGCTGGTTGTGGGTGGCTGCGGCGCTGCTGCTTTCGCTGGCGCATGTCCATTGGCATGATGTTGTTCTGCCACGGCCGCCATGGGCTGTAGCTCTCTGGCGACGCGCGACTGCAGGCGGGTATTAGCCAGCTCTTTTAACTGATTCAGATAGGGCATGCTCTCCATCACCAGGTCGGCATCGACGCCAAAATCGATCTGGCAGGCGATCTCGCTGACGCCGGCCTCTTTCAGCTCAACGATCAGGTCGGCGCACTGTTCTGGCGTACCGATCAGCACGCGCCGGGTACTGATCAGGCGATCGGTCACGAAGAGCAGATAATCGTTGAGATCCTGCTCCGACAGTGTCTTCAGATCGACCTGCTGGCCCCGGCTGTAGGCGATCGCGTTCACCAGGTAGGAGGCCGACTTCAGGTACTCGCTGAACGGCCCCTGGATCTGCTCGCGCACCGTGGCCTCATCTTTGCCGATAAAGGTATGCATCATGACCGACACCTGGCCCGTAGCCGGATCGTAGCCATGTTCCGCGCGCGCATTGCGGTAGATGCGGATCTTCTCCGCCAGCTCCGGCACGCTCTGATTGTACATATGGGTCAGCAGGTTGGCCCCGATCTCGCCCGCTTTGGCGAAGGTGTTGGGGTTGCCGGCCGCCGTTACCCAGTATGGCAGCTCGCGCTGAATGGGGGTCGGGTAGGTCTGGATCTCGTCCTGCTTACCATCGCCGCCCGTAACCTGAATCTTCTCGCCGCGCCAGAGCCGCTTCACGGTCTCGATGCCACGATACATCACCTCGTGGCGCTGCTGATAGTTATCTGGTGCCAGCGAGAAATCGGTAGGATGCCAGCCGGAGGCGAAGGCGATGCCCACTCGGCCGCCTGACAGATTGTCAACCACGGCCCACTCTTCCGCCACGCGGATAGGATTGTGCAGGGGCAGAACCACGCTGCCCGCGTGCAGCCGGATCTGGCGCGTCTCGCGCGCCAGGGCCGCATGCAGAACCGCTGGATTCGGATAGAGCCAGCCATCCCTGGTGAAATGGCGCTCGGGAATCCAGACCGATGAAAACGCGTGCTGGTCAGCAAACTTCGTGCTCTCGATCACCAGGCGATACTTATCGGCGTGAAAGGGCGTCTCACTGCTCGAAAAGAATATCAGACCAAAGTCAATATACTGGCCACCGCTGGATGTCGTTGGTGATGCCACAATATCCTCCAGACTAGTTCCTTAATGAGTATGAATTTTACCAGTTGCATGGAGCGTCCAGTGGTCGTGTGGTTGATCTGGTGCACCGACAGCATGGCTATAAATAGTAAAGGTTGCCTGATCCTGGGTGTCGGCAGAAAGAACAACTTGAACCTTCTGGGGACCCTCCTCCGGCAAGAGGAGTAGCTTCTTAAGCTCAATCTCTTTCAGGCTATAGTTATTGGTGCCAAACGCCTCCCTGCTCGCGGCCTGCGCCATCTCGATGTAGGTCGACAGCGAAAGGGCGGGCGAGCCCTGGACGCGATGGTCCTTCAGGTAGGGAGTTCGCTGCGTATTCAGTATACTCTCCCATACGTGCATGCGTACAGGTTGAACCAGGGCAACATGGGTATCCAGCAAGGGATGGCGTTGAGAGACAGGGTTGTTCTCTACGAACTCTGTTCGTCGCGCCTCTGGCTGCGTGGCGGGCGCATCGCTGGTCTCAAACCAGTAGCGCTGGCGCTCAAACGGATAGGTCGGCAAGGCGATGCGCTGGCGCTGATAATCGTGGTCAAAGCCAGACCAGTCAAGGTCGACGCCTAGCACAAACAGCTTGCTCACGCTTTCCAGCAGGGTCTGCCAGTTGCCATGATCTTTGCGCAGCGATGACAGCCAGCTATACTCTCCTGCCGACAGGTTACGTTTCCCCATATTAATCAGTGTAGCGGCCGGGCCAATCTCAACAAAGACATCACAGCCCTGGCTGGCCAGCGTATCCAGACCAGCCGCAAATTGCACCGCGCTACGGGTCTGCGTGCGCCAGTAGTGGGCATCCACCGACTCGCCAACGCTCAAGATCTGTCCCGTGACATTGCTGACCAGGGGGATCTGCAGCGGCTTAAACGCGATCTCGCTGGCCACCTGCTCAAATTCGTCGAGCATCGGCTCCATCAACGGCGAATGGAAGGCATGGGAGACCGTCATCGGATGCGTCGCGATGCCCGCCGCCTCCAGCTTCTGCGTCATCTCTTGCAGCGCCCCGGCATCGCCCGAAAGCACCACGCTCTGCGGACCATTGATGGCGGCGATCGAGACCAGCTGCCGCACTGGCTCCATAAACGGCCGCAGCTGTTCGGGGGTGGCGAAGGTCGCCACCATGCTTCCCGGCTGCTGCAGCGCCTGCATCAGGCGTCCACGGGCACTGATCAGCTTCAGCCCATCCTCCAGGCTCATCATGCCAGCGACGCAGGCCGCCACATACTCGCCGACGCTATGCCCCAGCAGCATATCCGGCACCACGCCCCAGGATCTCCACAGTTCCGCCAGCGCGTACTCTAAAGCGAATAGAGCCGGCTGCGTATAGGCTGTCTCGTCCAATGAAGGATTTTCCAGCGAAGGATAGAGCACCGACAGCAACGGCTGTTCCAGGTACTGCTGCAGGATCTGATCGCAGCGCTCAAGAGCCGCACGGAACGTCGGCTGGGTATCATAGAGCTGCCGCGCCATTCCCACATACTGCGAACCCTGTCCCGTAAAGAGGAAGGCCAGCTTATGGCTGCGCGCCGCCGCCTTGCGTCCCTGCTGAATGGTCGGCGCCGGCTTATCCTGCAGGAAGGTCGCCAGTTGTCCACGCAGCCGCTCGGCGGTCGTTGTCGTAATCGCCAGCCGCGATGCGAACGGGACCCGTCCCGTATTGGCCGTATAGCAGAGGTCCGCCACCACCGTTCCGGGATGCTCTTTTAAGAAGGATTGGTAGCGCCGTGCTAGCTGCCGCAGGGCCTCATCGCTGTGGGCCGACAGCGTCAGCACGTGCAGCGGCCGCTCCATCTCATTGGTGACGGCGCGCGTCTTCGGCGCCGCCTCAAGGATCATATGCACGTTGGTGCCACCGAAGCCGAAGGCGCTGACGCCCGCGATGCGCCGTTCCGTGGGCCACGGCATCGGCTGCGTCGGGATCGCGAAGGTCGTATCCTCAAAGGAGATATGCGAATTCAACTGCTGGAAGTGCAGATTGGGGGCGATCTCCCCCTTTTGTAGGCTCAGCACCGTCTTGATCAGGCCCGCGATGCCCGCCGCCGATTCCAGGTGGCCGATATTGCTCTTGACCGCGCCCAGCACACAGGTCTGCTCAGGCGTGCGCTGTGGCATCAAGACCGACTTGAGGGCCGCCACCTCGATGGGATCGCCCAGCGGGGTACTGGAGCCATGCGTCTCCACATAGCTCACCAGGTTCGGCTGGATGCCAGCGTTATTGAGAGCCTGGCGGATTACCGCCTCCTGGGAAGGACCATTAGGGGCGGTCAGCCCATTGCTGCGCCCATCCTGGTTCACAGCCGAGCCGCGAATCACGGCCAGCACCGTATCGCCGTCGCGTTGCGCCTCGGAGAGCGGCTTCAGCAGGACCAGTCCGCAGCCCTCGCTGCGCACATAGCCATCGGCGCTCTCATCAAACGTCTTGCAGCGACCATCCGATGACATCATGCGTGCCTGCGAAAAGGTAATCGTCAGTTCGGGTGTCAGGATCAGATTGACCCCACCGGCCAGCGCTAGCGTACACTCATGGTTGCGCAGGCTCTGGCAGGCTTGATGGACCGCCAGCAGGGACGACGAGCAGGCCGTATCCATCGCCATGCTGGGACCGCGCAGGTCCAGCACATACGACAGACGGTTGGCCGCGATACTATGCGCGTTGCCCGTGCCAGCGTAGGCATCAGCCTCCTCAGGATGGCGGAACTGCAGGCGCGAATAATCATCGCTACTGATGCCCACAAAGACGCCCGTCTGGCTCCCGGCCAGTCGCGCCGGGGAGATCCCCCCATTCTCCAGTGTCTCCCAGGCCACCTCCAGCAGCAGACGCTGCTGAGGATCCATGCCATTCGCCTCGCGTGGCGAGATGCCGAAGAAGGCGGGATCAAACTTATCCACATCGGGCAGGAAGCCGCCCCAGCGTGTATTCATCTTACCGGGTGTGGCCGGGGTCTCGGCATAGTAGTCCTGGCTATTCCAGCGCTCACCGGGCACCTCTGAGATGCCATCGACGCCGTTGCGCAGCATCTTCCAGAACTGCTCGGGATCTTGCGCGCCCGGGAAGCGGCAGCCCAGACCGATAATCGCGATCGCATCCTGGTCAAACCTCTGCTGATCGGGCGTCTCAACCGCCTCTGTCGCGACGAGCTCTTCTCCATTCGCCAGGTAGCGGGCCAGCGCATCGATGGTGGGATAATCATAGGCCAGCGTCGGGGCCAGCGACCGATGTAGCAGATCCTCCAGGTCGGCGGACAGACTGACCGCCTGCGCCGAATCCATACCATAATAAGCAAATGGCGTCCTTACATCGATTGCAGTGGGCGCCACCTTCAGCGCCTCCGCCACGTGCTCCACCAGCCAGACGCGCAGCGTATCCACGTCTATCGTCGGCTTGGAGGGCTGTTCCTCTGTAACGGACTGCTCTTCTTGTACCGGCTGCGGTGTGGTCTCCTGAGCGGGCCTGGCCACCTGCTGAGTGCCGACATCGGATGCGTCCTGCTGCCAGGAATACACCACGTCGAGCGAACCTTCCAGGTAATGTTCTTTCGTGCCCCGGCGCTGCACCTTGCCACTGGACGTCTTTGGCAGGCTACCGGGCTTGATCAGGGCGATCGCGTACACCTGCACCTCGTGCTGCAGCGAGATCGCCTGACGCATCGTCGCCGCTACCTCCGCCAGATTGGAGGACAGCGCGGTGCGCTCAACCTCGTGTACGATGACCAGGCGTTCTTCGCCACCTGCCTCGATCGAAAAGGCGGCCCCACCATTGAGGCGCAGGGCGGCGTGGCAGTTCTCCACCGTCTTCTCAATATCCTGAGGATAATGGTTGCTGCCACGAATAATAATCAGATCCTTCAGGCGCCCCGTAATAAAGAGCTCATCCTCATGCGAGAAGCCCAGATCACCCGTACGCAGGAAAGGACCCTGACCATCGGCCAGGTGGGCCTGGAAGGTCTCGGCCGTCTCTGCGGGTCGCTGCCAGTAGCCCTGGGCCACGCTGGGTCCGGAGAGCCAGATCTCGCCCACACGATCGGCCGGGCACGGCGTACTGGTTTCGGGGTCCACAATCAGCATCGTCTGATCGTCCTGGCTCTTGCCGCTGCTCACCAGGGTTCTGATATTCTGCTCCTCGCCCTCCTGTTGATCCGTTGCTGGTACTTCCTGAGCCAGATTCTGTTTCAGGGACTGAGCATCGAATGAACGCACGGTGGGGAAGACGCCCTTGGTGCCCGCGCTTATCAGCAGCGTCGCCTCGGCCATGCCATAAGAAGGGTAGAAATAATTGCGGCGGAACCCGCTGACCGCGAAGGCTTCCGCGAAGCGCTCCAGCGTATCCGCGCGCACCGGTTCCGCGCCATTGGCCACGATCTCCCAGTGGCTCAGGTCCAGCGTCTTCTTCTGCTCCTCTGTAACCTTGCGCACGCAAAGATCATAGGCGAAATTGGGGGCGCCGCTGATGGTGGCCTGGGTATTTGAGATTGCCTGCAGCCAGCGGTACGGGCGTTGTAAAAAGGTAGTCGGGGCCATAATCGTTGATTCGTAGCCCGCGTAGAGTGGTTGAAGCACACCACCGATCAGGCCAAGATCATGATAGAGCGGCAGCCATGTTACGCCGTGGGCCGTCTCGGGATGCTGGCAATAACGTGCGACCAGCGATAGATTATGCAGTAAGTTCCCATGCGTCACCATCACGCCTTTAGGGACCCCGGTGGAGCCTGATGTATATTGCAAAAACGCCAGCGTCGCGCTATCCACATCGGGCATCTCCCATTGGGAAGAGGTATCAGTGAGGGTATCGGTGACAAGGACAGGCGCAGACTGTAGCTCAGGGGTCTGCTGGATTAAATTGGCAACCTTTGAAGAAAGGGTGGTGGAGGTTAGAACGACCTCGGCATCGACGTTTTGCGCGATTGCTCGAAATTTTGTCAGGGTACGATCTGAGCGAACCGCAGAAGGCGGGTACACCGGGACTGCAATAATTCCACTGTATAAGCAACCGAAGAATGCGACGATAAAGTCCAACCCCGAAGGGTATATCAGCAAGGCGCGGCTTCCACGAGGAACGCGCTCTTGTAATGACGCGCCGATAATTCTTGCTTGGTGATCAAGCTCCGCGAATGTGAGGGCATCTTTTTCTTTGTCTCCATCAGTCAAAAAAGTGTAGATGCGCTGTTCGGGCTGTTGAGCTGCCCTCCAACGAAGGAGATTGACCAGAGTAGAAAACTCACGCGAGGGTGGCAAAATACGTGTTTTCAATTTACTATTCCTGGTCGGGAAATATCGACAGCCAGTTGCTAGTATAAGAGCAAAAAGCAATCGAGTTACATATTTATTTATGCGTCTGTTATTGATAATACATTTAAGTCAATGGGACTGTCAACCATTTTTTTTCACAGAATCCCGGCCTGTCTTGCTGAGTTTATCACATCAATGCCTGTACTGTACGGCTCCTCTTCTATAGCGAAAATGAGCCTGACTTCTTGCAGGAAGTCAGGCCCATTTGTATGGGTATTTGATTGTGGGAAAGCGCAAATAGTAAGCTTTAACCATCAGACCTCATATACTTACTATATGTATTGGCAGCGGGCCGCTGACGGAGAGATATTTTGCGCTTCCTGGCTATTCGCCGCCCAACTGACCGCCGGCAGCACCCAGAACGCGGTCAAGGGTCTCGCGTTTAATGCGATAGGCCTGGCGCTCATTGACATGGGGCAGAATGACCGCTTCCAGGGCACCCTGCTTCACCCAGCGACGAACCGTCGTATCGTCTACACGTAAGATATCGGCAACCTCAGATACTGTTAATAGCTCGCTCATGTGCTTTTCTCCTTAATTCATTAATATCAATCTTGTGATGTGTTTTCTACTGTCACTTGCTCTGCACTATCTTGTTGCTAAATACGCTCGACAGTTAAGAAGTGATCACTGCGTTGTAGAAATACACAAGAAAACATTGTATATGCATTGTACAATAATGTGGTCAGGTAAGTAAAGAGGGGATGTAAATTTTAGTATATTTAGTATATGCAGATAAGAACTTAAGCAATGCTTTTTACCTATATAAATTTTAACAGTTTTGTTATATCTATGCATCCAAGTAAGCATAGCTAGAACTATCTGGCTAGTTTTTTAGTTTTTCACCATTTTTATACTTTGGAACAGTTAAAAAGAATATTTTTTTTCTCCAGCCTTCCAAAGGATAAAAGTTGAAAAGAGGGGTATCGAACGGAGGCCGCATACGCGGCCCTCCGTGTTTTATATATGGGTGGGGTAAAAAAACGCGTCGGACAGGCGTTTTTTTACCCCACCCATATATAAATTGTCTGAATGCGAACTTTTGGCAATATACGTTTAATACGATCATCTGGTGCGCGAATCAGTTGAAAAAGGGCTCGGGTTTTGGTACAGTAGCAATTGATAATAATGCCTCTTGCGCGCTATTCTTTTCTCTCAAATACTACTGTTGCCAGGGAGGTTTTGGTTATGTCAACAGAAACACATAAGGAGACGCTTGGTTTCCAGGCTGAAGTAAAGCAGCTATTGGATCTGATGATTCACTCGCTGTACAGTAACAAAGAAATATTTCTACGTGAACTCATTTCAAATGCATCGGACGCAATCGATCGTCTGCGCTTCGACGCCCTTTCAGATGCATCATTATATGAGCACGACACAGATTTTAAGATTCGCGTCTCATTTGATAAAGATGCTCGCACGATCACCGTCGCGGATAATGGTATTGGTATGAGCCGCGAAGAGGCTGTCGAGCACCTGGGCACGATCGCCAAATCGGGCACTCGCGAATTCTTCCAGGCGTTGACCGGGGATCAGCAGAAGGATGCCAACCTGATCGGTCAGTTTGGTGTTGGTTTCTATTCTTCGTTTGTGGTTGCCGATCGGGTCACGGTCCTGACCCGCCATGCTGGTCTAGAGCCGGATCATGGCGTGCGCTGGGAATCTAACGGCCAGGGAGAGTACTCAATCGAGAACATTGAGAAGCCTTCTCGTGGTACCGAGGTCATCCTGCATCTGCGCGAAGACGAAGACGAGCTTCTGAACGGCTATCGTCTGCGCTCAATCATTCGCAAATACTCAGACCATATCACCTTGCCGATCGTAATGAAGTCGGAAGAGAAGGATAAAGAGGACGAGTGGGAGGTCGTAAACACGGCGTCCGCGCTCTGGACCCGGTCACGCAACGAGATCAGCGAAGAAGAATATAATGAATTCTATAAGCACATCTCGCATGACTTCAGTGATCCTCTGGCCTATACCCACAGTCGTATGGAGGGAACGCAGGAATATACCCTGCTGCTCTATGTGCCGTCGCAGGCCCCCTTCGATCTCTACACTCGTGAAGTCCATCATGGTGTCAAGCTGTATGTGCGCCGCGTCTTCATCATGGATGACGCTGAGAAACTGATGCCGCGCTACCTGCGCTTCATCCGTGGCGTCATCGACTCCAACGACCTGCCCTTGAACGTTTCGCGTGAGATCCTGCAGCAGAACCGCATGATCGACGCCATTCGCTCCAATTCGACTAAGAAGGTGCTGGGTCTGTTCACCGACATGGCCAGAAACTCGCCGGAGAAGTACGCTACCTTCTGGAAAGAATTTGGCCGCGTCATCAAGGAAGGTCTGCTGGAAGACCACAACAACCGCGACACCCTGGCCAAACTGCTGCGCTTTGCCACCTCGACCTCCGGCAGCGAGACCCAGAACGTCTCGCTGGAAGAGTACGTCGGGCGTATGAAAGAGGGGCAGGACAAGATCTACTATATCGTGGCCGACAGCTACGCCGCGGCCAAGGATAGCCCCCTGCTGGAGATCTTCAAGAAAAAGGGGATCGAGGTCCTCTTGCTCTCCGATCCCGTTGATCACCTGGCGCTGCCAGAGCTGCGTGAGTTCGACGGCAAGCAGCTGCAATCGGTCTCCAAGGGTGAAGTCGACCTGAGCAAGCTGGAAGACGAGCAGGAGAAAGAGGAACAGCAGAAGAGCGCCGACGAGGCCAAAGATCTGCTTGAGCGCCTCAAGCAGGTCCTGGGCGAGGAGGTCAAAGACGTGCGCACCACCAACCGCCTGACGACCTCTCCGGCCTGTCTGGTGGTCGACGAGTACGGCATCGACCCCAGCCTCAAACGCCTCCTGCAGTCCGCCGGACAGCAGATCCCCAACGACAAGCCGATCCTGGAGATCAACCCCCAGCATCCCCTTGTCGTACGCATCAAGGGAGAAGCGGACGAGCAGCGCTTCTCCGATTGGGCACACGTGCTCTTTGACCAATCGGTTCTCAGTAGCGGCGAACAGCTAGAGAATCCCGTCACCTTTGTCAATCGCTTAAATAGCCTGCTGGCACAGCTCTAACCAGCAGCAGAAAAAAGTGCTGTTCTCGAAATTCCGAGGGCAGCCTTTTTTCTGAAAGGCGTAGGATTCGTGCCTTCGGCCCCTGACTCTACGCGCCTACGGCGCTCAAAAAGTTTAATATATGTGTTGGTGCAAAAAGCGCGTTCAACGCGCTTTTTGCACCAACACATATGTTATAAACGCAGGCGGCAACCCGCTGTGTTGCGCCAATCTCTAATTAAAATAAGGGCGGCCGCGTAGCGAACGCGCGTGCGGGGGCGTTCACACACGGGCATAACGCGAGAGGAAACGCAAGCACCGAAGTGAGCGTGCATCCGTAGGTGCTGGGCTTGCCCCAGCTTGCCGCGCAGCGGCCCGTACCCGGGCGAACGCGTTCCACCAACGATATCATCTTTCCTATCGGATGTCCGAGAAGACAATTATCTGGCTTTTGCAATTTGTACAAATATATTATATATTTGTATTGTGCAAATTGCACAAACGAAGGGTCAAATTGCTTCGTAAAGATGTAATAAAGGGTGTGAGTAGAAGTGTTTTCGAAGTGGCTATATATCGAAGTGCATAAAGATTTTTGCCACCCCATTTTTTGGTCGTTTTTTGGCCCCCAAACGCCAGATTATGCCGTATTATATGTATGTCAGCGAAAGCGAAACGACAAACAAAATCAATTACCTGGGCTGAAGGTTCGACGGCGAATCTTCCCCTCAGTTAGCCAAAAGTATAAAAAGTAAAAGCAACAGCCTGAGATAACCTCAAGGAGGAGCAAACAAACATGAACACACCACACAACCACAAAGATCACATGAAAATCGGCCGCTACCAGTCCTGGTTAGAGGATGGCAAGCTGAAACTGTACTACCACGAGTTTGGCAATCCCAGTGGCATGTATTGCACGATGAGCGCTGAAGAGACCCGTGGTCTGCTGGAGCTGTTGAGCCGCAATAGCGAGGGCATCAACGAGGCTCTGTACGTGAACGAAAAAGAGTCCAGAAACAATTACGCCGGCCTCTAGTCGTTCGAACTTCCTGATGAGGTTGTTTCGCTGCTAGATAGCCGATGAGTAAAACCGAGGGGATCGTCCTGATATTTCTATCAAGAGGACGATCCCCTCGGTTTTTGTATGTCAGTTCGCTGTCGAAGTGATCAAATCGCTACACAAAGAGCGGCTGCATACCCAGGCCGGCCACCATCTTCTCCATTTCTGAATCCGGGGTTGCCTTCTCAAAGCGACTGGCCGCGTCCAGCACCTTTGGTAGGAGATGGATATCGCCAACGGTATTGAGGAAGATCCCCTCGTGACCCAGGACCCAACCGACGGCGCGATCGATATCCTCCTGGTTCTCCAGGGGAGCGTACCAGGTGTTGCGTTTGTGCTCCTCGCCCAGCCAGGGCTTGTAGGCAATCGATTTAATAGTCTGTACGGCCACGTTGCGCTGCTTGCAGGTCTCGACCAGGGCGTTGAAGTTTTCCGCGTAATACGGATTCTGCAGCGTTACATAGTTGCAGGGCAGCAGGACCGAGTCGAAATCGAAGCGTTCCAGGCTACGTCGATGGGTAGCGGCGATTTGCAGTCCATGACCGGTCACACCGATAGCGCGCACCAGTCCCTGCTTCTTCGCCTCGATGGCCGCGTCGATGACGCCGCCCGGGCTCAGGGCGATGTCCCACTCGATAGGATCGGCCAGGTTGTGGAATTGCCACAGATCAACATAGTCGACCTTCATACGCTCCAGCGAGCGCTGCAGCTCCTCCATCGCCTTGGAAGCGGTACGCTCACCAGTTTTTGTGGCCAAAAAGAAATCACCGCGATGCTGAGCCATCCAGGGGGCAATGCGCAGTTCCGCATCGCCATAGCTGGCGGCTACGTCGATGTGGTTAACTCCATATTTGAGCAGTACCTCTAACGTCTGATCTGCTTCCGCCTGCGTAACCGAACCCAGGGCGGCGGCACCGAAGAGGGTGCGCGTGCTGTTATGCCCGGTCCGGCCAAAAGGCTGTTTGGCAATAGTCATAAATACGTTCTCCTGCTTCTATACATTCCAATCAAAAGACGAGAGTGACATAGCGCTTTGGTCTGCATGGCCAAAGTAGTTCTATCCTTTCGACTATCTTTATTCAACGCATAAAATTCAGAGTTGGTCAATACACTTTTTCGTCGTACCTGCGGTACGAGGAGTTTCCCCGCCTTCGGCGGGGGAGGGGGGAAAGAAATATTGGGGGACTTGATCATGCCGCCAGCATGCTCGCCCCAACCCCCGGCAGGAGGGCTCGCCGCCCTCCTGCACCTCCTGCATCGAGGGGGAAAGAGAATTGGGGGACACCCCTTACGCGTTAACGTAAGGGGTGCAGGGTCCTCCCTGCCGGGGTGTGGGGACTTGAGCATGCTCCCAGCATGCTCGCCCGCACCCCAGCAGCAGGGCTAGCTGCCCTCCTGCACTTCCCGCATGGTGAATGCGTCCATCAGTTTTGTGATGGATCTCTCACGTATTATAATTTTTTTATATGACGTTATTTTTGATCACGATGTATGGAGCAATAAAGGAGCAATTGATGGCCCTGACCACTGAGGATTTGGATCGCCTGTTAACGGATGCAGCCGCGCGGATTGAGGATGTTGTGACGCTGACGCAGCGTATCTGCGCGGTCGCGGCCCCTACCGGTGAAGAGGGGGAGCGTGCCGCGTTTGTGGCGCAACTCTGGCGGGAGCGCGGCTATGCTCCCGAGATTGATGAGATTGGCAACGTTTATGTGCGGCGCGGGCAGCAGGAACAGGGTAGGCCGCTGGTGATGCTGCTGTCACATATCGACACGGTCTTTCCGGCCACGACACCCCTGAAGATCTACCGAGAAGGGAACCTCGTGTATGGTCCAGGGATCGGCGATAACAGCGTCAGTGTGGCTGCTGTAATGACTGTATTTGAGATGCTGGATGCATATGGCTGGGAGGCGCCGGTAGATCTGCTGGCGGTGGCCGACGTTGGTGAGGAGGGCCTGGGAGATCTGAAGGGCGCCAGGGCCGCCGTAGAGCGCTACAGGGAAGATATTGGCGCCGTCCTGGTTGTGGATGGGAACCTGGGCAGCATCGTCAATGTCGCCGTCGGCTCGAAGCGCTGGAAGATTACGGTCAGGGGCCCCGGCGGACACTCCTTTGGTTCCTTCGGCGTTCCCAGCGCCATCCATGGTCTGGGGCGCATTATCGCGGGCCTGGCGGAGCTGCAGGTACCAAAGGACCCCAGGACCACCTTCAATGTAGGCATGATAGAGGGAGGCACGTCGGTGAATACCATTGCTCCCCGCGCCTCGGCGCTGCTGGATATGCGCTCCATCAACCCACAGGCACTGGATACCCTGGTGGCGCAGGCGCGAACGATCGTGGAGCAGCGCGCCGGTGCCGGTCTGCAGACCGAGATCGAGGTGATCGGTGACCGGCCCGCAGGCAAGCGCGGTGAGGACGATGAACTGGTCCAGCTCGCTGTAGAGGTTGTGAAATGGATTGGTTATCAGCCACAATGTGTGGCATCGAGTACAGACGCCAATATCCCCATTAGTCTGAACATTCCGTCCGTTTGTATCGGCGTCACAAAGGGCGAGAAGGCCCATACCACGGAAGAATGTATGCACGTTGCTCCCCTGGGCAAGGGTATCGCCCAGTTGTTGCGACTCTGTATGGAAGCCAGCGCGCTGGTGGCATCCCGGCAGCCATAGGCCCGTGCCACCGGGATGCATCGGCTAGGCGATAGTAACAACGTGCTTGATGCCACCGGGCTTCTTGAGCAGGACCTCGGAGGCCCGCTGCATTGGATGGCGTTCGGTAATCAGATTGGGCAGGATCGAGGGCCAGCGCTGCTGAAACACGCCCAGATGCTCAATGGCGGACGTAAAGGTGGCCGGTCCCGCGTTAACCGTACCGATGATAACCTGGTTCAGCGGGGTCAGATTATGCAGCGTCGCCGCGCTATCGATACCATAGGGCTGCCTGGGATTGGTGCCGCTGGTAAAGATAAATATGCCATTGCGATTGAGATGTTGGATGATTTCAATCGCCATCGGGGCGGCATCCATAGCTTCGTACACCAGGTCGATCTGCTTCACTTGCTGTGTCAACTCCTCTATGGGAGTCGTCTCGGATGAAATATAGGTGGCGCCGATGGCGGTTACGATATCGGCCTTTTCATTGGGTGCCTGGGCGCGGGAATAGACGTAGGTATCGAAGCCCTGGATCACGAAGAGCATCGCGCCCAGCAGGCCGATGGGGCCGGCGCCCAGCACCACGGCGCTCAGGCCACGTCCAGGCTCCGTGCTGGTAGCGGCACTGGTCTGCCATGGCAGGCGTCGCTGAATCTGTAGAGCCTGGTCCAGGGCTTTCTCAGCGATGGTCAACGGCTCCGTCAGCACGGCCACCTGTCTCAGCTCTTTGGGAGCGGGATGCAAAAAGCGAGCATCATCCACCACATATTCGGCCATATAGCCATGAAGTTCTTTAATGCCTCGTTCTGTATAGGTGCCGGTCTGACAAAAATCCTGGTGCTCGGCCTGGCACGCCCGGCACGAGGGATCGGCACAGGGGCGGCGCACCTCAGGCACCACCAGGTCGCCCGGCTGCAAGTGGGTAACCGCATCTCCAACGGCAACCACTTCAGCCAACGCCTCATGTCCCAGAATCAGATAGTCGCTATGTGCGGGTGGAGAGCCAAAGGCCTGGGCGCAGATATGGCGATCGGTGCCGCAGACTCCCACTTCCAGTAGCCTCAACTTTACCTGCTCTGGTCGCTCGATCTGTGGCTCAGGATGTTCAACCACCTGGACCTCTTTTGTTCCTGGAAAGACCGCAATTGCCTTCACGAGTTATCTCCTTGTGCATCGATAATAACAGGTTCTTGCTGCTACTATAACATGTTTCCCTAGCAGATGTGCCTTCTGGCGGTCGATTGATGATGGAGCGGGTCAGTGTTTTGTCTCATATATGATATGATAAGCTCAATGAAATTACTGTCATAGACCGGCACGAGGTTTCGCATCAAAGGTGCTCAGGAGTCTGTTTTTGTGTTGATGCAACGGGGGCGCATTCGCGCCCCCGTTGCATCAACACAAAAACAGTGTGGCCGCGCCAGCGGACGCCTGTGCGGTGGCGCTCACGTGTACTAGCACGAGGGAAGTAAGACACGTTCTCTGATCACCATGGATTGAGCGTTATCCAAACCATCGAAGGCCATTTGAATTAAAGGAGTATCCATGAGTTTCCTCTCGTATCCAGGGACTGCCGAACAAAAACAACTGCTTGAGACGGCTGCCAGGCTGGCCGACCGTTTCGCGGAGCGTGCCGCGCGCTACGATTGGGAAGGGCACTTCCCGATAGAGAATTTTAAGGATCTGCACGAGGCGGGTTATCTGACGCTCTCGCTGCCACGCGAACTGGGAGGACAGGGTGCTTCGTTGCTGGATCTCGTCCATGCTCAGTACCGGCTGGCGCAGGGCGATGCCTCGACGGCGTTGGTGGTAACGATGCACCTGATGCATAGTGGTCGGCTGGTCGAGGGACGCGGGGAGCTGCCTCCGGTGATCAAGCAACTGTGCCGGGACATAGTTGAGCATGGAGCCATGATCAATAGCGCGGTCAGCGAGCCGGCGACCGGAAGCCCAAGCCGGGGAGGACGTCCCCAGACCACCGCCCGGCGCCAGCCAGACGGCAGCTGGCGCATCGATGGACGCAAGACCTTTACCACCGGCAGCCACGCGCTCAGCTATTTCATCGTCGGCTGCAGCATCGAGGATGCCGGGGGAGCGGAAGCCGGTTTGCCGGCACTGAAGTCCGAGCGCGGCAACTTCCTGGTCCCCAAAAGCACCGAGGGCGTACGCATCGAGGACACCTGGAACACCGTTGGCATGCGCGAAACCGGCAGTAACGACCTGATCCTGGAAGGGGTCCACCTGGGGGTCGAAGCCTATCTTGACGAGCAGCTCCCCGTGATCCCCAGCATCCAGACCAAGCAGGGCGTATGGGGATTGGTCCTGGCCTCCGTATACCTGGGTATCGCGCAGGCTGCCCGCGACGAAGCCGTCCGCTTCGCGCGCAGCCGCCGCCCCAACTCGCTCAAGCAGCAGTCGATCGCCACCGTCCCCCATATTCAGGACAAGATCGGCCGCATCGAAGTCCTGCTCTTTGAGAGCAAGGCCTCGCTCTTTGGCCTGGCCGAACACTATACCGAGGACAACAGCAACGTAGAGCCCGCCCTGGTAGGAGCCGTCAAGTACCTGGCGACCAACAACGCCATCGAGATCATTGATCTCTCCATGCGCGTCGCCGGAGCCGCTAGCCTGGCTCTCAGTTCGCCGCTGCAGCGCTACTATCGCGACATCCGCGCCGGTCTGCACAATCCGCCTATGGACGACGTCGCTCTCGCCGCCCTCGCCAAACGCACCCTCGAAGATCCCACCGAACCCGCAAAATAACGCCCCATAACCGTAGGTGCCGGGCTTGCCCCGGCTTGGAGCTCCGCGACCCGGTACCCGATCACCCACGTTTCCCCGTGCGTCGGGCTTGCCCCGGCCTGGAGCTCCGCGACCCGGTACCCGGCCACCCACGTTTCCCCGTGCGCCGGGCTTGCCCCGGCCTCCGGCCCCGTTTGATGACGTCGGGAACATCATCAAACGGGGCCAACGATTAGAAGGTCTCGTAGAGGTAGGGCTGTTGTGGTGTGAACATGCTGAGCATGGTGGCCTGGATCTGTTCTGATGGATCGCCCCAGTCGCGAATAGCGAACGTAGCCGGCTCGTGGGTCCCATAGATGAGCGCTGATACGGCCTGGATCGACAGGTTGCAGTCCGCCGAGGTGGCGGGATTGATCTGGAGCTGGCCATCGCTCTGTTCAAAGCGATATGTGCCGCTGTTCCAGGGACAGTACTCGTCGTGCACGTGTGCCGTGAAGCTGCCAGGTCCAATACTCATACCGTTAAGCCGGGTGATATCGACGACGCGGCCCATGGGAGCTCCTACAGAGGCCACGTTCATATTCAGATCGGCCCACCAGGTCTCTGGCTGTTCAGACGGTGGCAGATGTACCTCGATGGATTTTACGTGGTCGATGTGGCGCGCGAACCATTCCAGCAGCAGGTAGCGTCCCTGAATATCGTGATACCAGAAATGGGCGACCTGGAAATCATCGCCATAGCCCTTGATCTTGTAGAGCATCATCCCCTTGACCTCGCCATGTGAGCGGGCGACAGCCAGCCAGTAGGCATTTTGATCGCGCAGGCTGGACTCGATCTTAGGTGAGAAGCGACCGAAGCCATGAATCCTCTGATGCTGAAGGGACAGGTAGTCCTGATAGAGCTCAAAGCCCTGAGCCAGCTCCATCAACTCCACATCTCCATCCAGATCCTTTTTGAGCAGCGGCTGCAACGCGACCGGTGAGAAGCGTGCCTGCTTTGATTGTGGGAAGGAGGTATAGCCGAGGCGTTGATAGAACGACTCACGGAACGGATAGAGGACGGAGATCGCGTACCCATCCTCGCGCATGCGGGCCAGCAGCGCGGTCAGCATGGCGCGGGCATAGCCCTGGCGACGACCGGCGGGATGGGTAGTGACCGCCCCTATCGCGCCCCCCTGGTAGAACTTGCCGCGAATATTTTGCGTGATGGTCGAGCTGACCGCGCTCGCGCGCGGCTGATTATCGTCAAAGACCGCGAAATAGGTGGCCTCATCGCGATAAGCCAGATCCTTCTCCCAGGCTGCCCGTTCGGGAAGCGAAGGCGTTGAACGAAAGGCATAGGAGGTCAGCAGGCGTGTCACCTCTGAAATCTCGTCTGCTTGCATCTGGCGAATAGTAATATTGGACATAAGACACGATCTTTCTAGTATTGCGGTGAATAATGGTGAGGAAAAAAGCCGAAAAATAGTACCAACCGCTGACTGGCAATCAGCGGTTGGTCGTTTTTCTCTATTGTTATGATGGCACGTCAGGTGTGAGAGTGTCCAGTATGACCGCCTTATTCCTGATCGTCCTGAGAGGGGTGCGCCTGTGTCCCGGTGATGGTTTCTACCTGGCACAAGGCGATCGTATCTGGATCGCCTCCGAGCTCCTCGAACAGCGTCAGGATATTTTCTTCCTGTAGCCACTCCTGCGGCAAGTGATAGTAGCGCTGGGTGGGAGCATCGGTATTCTGGGCAAAGATGATATTCTTCTGCCAGGACTCGGGCTCGCCAGTCGCTGGAGTCAGCCAGTAGCGTCCGATGCAGCGACCATTGAGCCAGGCCAGACCCTTCTGCATGCCGTTGAGATCAACGACAAAGGCTCCCTCACTCTGTGGACGCCTGAACGCTAGCTGCCACCAGCGCAGGGGTTGATTGATGTCCTCAGAGCTTTTCTGCTGCCATGTAACCAGTGCCGAGCCTGCTCCAAACAAGGCACCCTGCTCACCAAGCAGTCCTGGCAGCATCGACCACTCGCCCTCCAGGACCGTGCTATTCCAGCGCGCATGGCCCCAGAGTCCTTTGCGCTCCTCAACCATGTTCGCATCAATCATCCAGTCTCCCTTGATCAGACCCACGGCGCAGCTCAAAATGGACAGCTCATGCTGACCGGCCGCTAGCGAGAGGTTGAAGGATTGGGTAAAGGCCGGACCCTCGAAGGAGCCGCGCCCTTCCAGCAGTGGCGTTGGTGAGGTGGCGGCGAATTGACCGTCCACGAAGATATGGGCCACGTCCGCGAAGCCGATCAAGGAGAGGGTGCCCTCTGCCTCTCCGCTTGTTGAGAGGGTGGTGCTATACCAGCAATAGTCGCTACGGTCATGGGTCAGCGACAGTTGTTCAACGGGCCGAGGCGCCGTGACAGCATACTGTAGCGCGTCAGGTCGCTGTGTAGGCAACGGTTCCGCATACCACGTGGTCCGCGTAATGGCTTGCTCCACCGGTTGATAGGTCAGCTGCAGCGTATGAGCCGCATCCACCTCGGCCGTGTTATAGAGAATGGTGCCATCGCCGACCAGCAGCACAGAGTGCGCCGGCAGCTCTATCTTCTCCTCTCCCAGTAGACAACTAGCGGGCAGGGGAGCATCGTTGCACAGAAAGGTCAGTGCCTGCGTCTCGCTGGCATAGGTATAGGCCCATTGCTGTTCCCCCAGCGGCTGTGGCTGTGGCCGTTCCTGTTCCAGCAGCAGCCGGGCATAGCGATGGAGGATCTGGTGCAGATCGGCCAGGTGGCGCGACTTGGTGGTAGGCTGACCAGATTCGTTGAGCGGGGCATTGAAATCATAGCTGGTCGTTTGCAGATACATCGCCTCGCGCCCAAAATTAGTGCCCCCATGCCACATATAATAATTAACGCCCGTACCCCCGGCGGCGATGAAGCGTGCCACACCATACGCCACATCCTGAGGCGTGCGAATATGGTGGGGATAGCCAAAGGTATCGTACCAGCCGGGCCAATCCTCGGTCCAGATAGCGGGCTGATCCGGATGGTTGAGCGCATGCTGTTCAAGCATGGGATGGGCATAGAAGCCATTCATCGTCTCGATGGCCCCTTCGGCGGCCCCCACGCACATAACCAGCGGTATCCCCATGTTAAGCGACTGCCCCAGTTCGCTGACCCAGCGCAGATAGCGTTGTCCCTCTGCCCCGTAGCGTCTGGCGATATTCTCATACTCATTTTCGAGCTGGGCCAGAATAATCGGTCCCCCATGGGAAGCCAGCAGAGGACGGATATAATCGACCAGGAAGCGCACCCAGCGCTCCATCTCACGCATGAACGGCTGGTTATAGGTGCGGAACGCGATACTCGGCACCTCGCGCAGCCAGGAGGGCAGGCCACCATAATTGGTTTCCGCGCAGATATATGGTCCGATGCGCAGAATCACATGCAGGCCATACTGTTCCGCCAGCTCACAAAAATAGAACAGATTCAGGCGATCCGAAAAATCAAACACCCCCTGCTCCCGCTCATGCAGATTCCAGAACACATAGGTCTCAATCGTATTCAGTCCCGCCTCTTTGCTCTGGCGCATCAATTCCGGCCACATCGCGGGCGTACTGCGTGGATAGTGGATCGCTCCACTCACAATCAACGTACGCTCTCCATTGATGAGGATCGCCCGCGCATCGTAGCTCACCGCTGCAGGTATCTCCATAAAAAATATGTCCCTCTCTTCTCAACCCATAACGAAGCCTGTCACCTGGCATGGCTCGTGTTTTTAAAACTCTATAACTCATCTACGTTTGAGGCGGTCATAAAGCGTCTTTTTGTGCGGAACATTATTGAGGGAGCGTGGGCGCCCGGGAACGTGGCCGCTACGCGGCAAGCCCGGGCAAGCCGGGCACCTACGGCGGCGGCGATGACGGGCGCCCGGGACGTTATCGTTTGGAGAGCGAGGAGCAATAGGAGCCGGCGGTATGGTTGAGGTGGGCCACTTTGAGGGCGACCGCTTCGTTCTCATCTACCTCGGGTCGGAGCGCGGGTGAGATATGCCATTGGAACTGGTCCACGTTGGGATAGCGGGCGGCGAAATGGCGCAGGGCGGGTGGAATCAGGCGCAGGCGGCGATCGATCCATTCGCGATCCCAGGGACCATCTTCAAGGATCTCTTCGGCGGCGCGAAACTCGTAGTAGATGGTGCGGCGCAGGGCCTTGCCCTCGACCTCTTCTGACCCATGTACGACCATCACATCGTGCAGCAGCACATCGCCGGGTTCCATCTCCACCACGATCGCCTCGGGCGGATTCCAGCCCCACTGTTCGGTCAGCGCGCAGAGATCCTGGCGCTGGCTCTGCGTCTTTGGAATGACGTGCAGGGCACCGGCATCGACGCGCGAGGCATCCAGATAGAGATCAAAGTTGAAGATGCGATGCTTGCGTGGATGGACGGCATCCTGATGCCAGGGAATCGCGGCCCCATCGTCCTTTTCTTTGAAGACCATCGATTCATAGGTTGGCACAAAATCGGGTCCGCACAGGCTCTCAGCCACTCCCAGCACAGCAGGACTGCCCAGCAACTCCAACGAGGCCGCCTCCCCTTTATTGTGCACATAGTTTACCCGGAACATGACGCGTCCATGTTCCCGCTCGGCAAATGCATAGTCCTCATACAAAGGATCGCTGGCATCGATACTATTACCCTTCTCGATCCAATGCTCACCAGCCTCCTGCAGCCGTTTCAACAGATCCTGAGGGATCCACTGCCGCAGAATAAGATAGCCATGCTCATCAAAAAAGCGGATCTGCTCCTCGCTCAAATGATAGCCACCATTCCGGGGCGTCGTGCCGGTTGTGTGTTTGTTCGCGGTAGTCATCGAGTACTCCTCTCGTGTACAACTCTGTATTGCTATGAGCTTCTACTCCAGACTATACTTGATAGAATGAGAATAATCGTCTCACTCCGAACGCCATTTGTCTTAGATCCTAAGGTTTGTTCATATGCCATCAGAATTATTGAATACTGATATGACCGTGCTGGGTCTGGCGCATGGGCATATGCATCCGACGTTGATGCCGAGCGCGCATCGGCACAATGAAGTGGAGCTCAACTTTGTCGAGAGCGGCGCCATGACGTATCTGTTTGGGGGCGCTCGCGTGGTGGTGCGGACTGGCCAGCTAGCTTTCTTCTGGGCCACGCTACCCCACCAGGTTATCCAGGTGCGGGAAGAGACCCGCTTCCACTGGCTGACTATCCCTTTCTCATTTTTTTTACAGTGGAGGGTACCAGCGCACTTTCTGCAGCGCGTGCTGCGCTGTGAGTGTCTGGTAGGAAGTGGTGAGCCCACGTTATTGCAACCACAATTTCAACAATGGCGTAGCGATCTGCAGGCCAAAAGTGAAGAACGCAATCAGATCGTGCTGCTCGAAGTGGAGGCCTGCATGCGTCGCCTGGCCTTAACCATAGCCACGGCCGGCGATAGCTCATATGCGGAGGATGTGCAGCATGTAGAGCCGCGCGTACTGAGCAAGATCGAGCAGATGACCTGTTTTATCGCCGAACACTATGCCGAGCCCTTGCATACGCAGGATATCGCTGATGCGGCCCATCTGCATCCTAACTATGCCATGAGCCTGTTCCGCAAGCACGTCGGCATGAGCATGCTCGATTACATCACGCGCTACCGACTCGCACACGCCCAGCGGCTCCTGATCACCACCGACGCCAACGTGTCCGCCATCGCGCTGGCGGCCGGTTTTGGCTCCGTGAGCCGCTTCTACAGCATCTTCAAAGCCTCATGTGGTCTGCATCCCGCAGAGTATCGCGGCGGTCTGCGACTCCCCGTCTTCGCCGAAGAGCACTGATGAGGTATAGCGCTTCTTTGCCTTATGGTGTATAATATTTCCTTGGCCGTGTAAAGATTTTGCAGGGCAGAACGAATATCACAGGGGAGCGCATTGTATCAAACAATCTCCTATGATATACTATTGCAGTATTCTCAGGGCGGATCGAACAGCAATCACTGGTATTGAGCGCTCTACCGACAGCAAAAGATGCGGTAGATTGTGCTGATAGACCAACCGATTACGCGCCGGGAACAAAATGTGGACTACATTTGTTCTAATGTGTAGAAGCCACAGAACAAGACTTCTAACAAGACAATTTTAGGCGAAAGGGGAATATCAACAATGCCTAAGAAGGGTGAACTTTCAAAAACCGCCCGTGCTTCGCTGGCGAACCGCGAGGCCGTTAATCATCAGACCCGCCACATCTGCGCTTCTTGTAACGAGCCAATCTGGCTGATGGATCTGTATCCAGTGAAGGTTATGGGTAAGGGCATGTCCTATTACCACAAGGACCACTACAAAGTACAATAAAAAAAATTTGAGAAACGGGCTTCCACATAGTGGAAGCCCGTTTTTTATATGTCTGTAGAGTTTGGTTTCGCGCCTTCGGCCCCTGACTCTACGCGCCTACGGCGCTCAAAAAGTTTTAATAATATGAGCCGGTGCAAAAAATGCGCGTCCAACGCGCGTTTTTTGCACCGGCTCATATTATTAAAACAAGGGCGGTCGCGTATGCGGACGCCCGTGCGGGGGCGCTCTGGTTCCCGAAGCGCTGGGAATGGCGCCCATTCCCAGCGCTTGACAATCCCGGCGTGAACTGGCACAATCGGCAGCATGAGCGATGGAAAGAATAGTTGATACACTCTGCAAATGCTGGTACCTCTCTTGGAGCTTGTCCTTTGTATAAAACGGCCTGAGTGACATTCCATTTTGCCAGGGTGAGAGGAGATGTGTGCATGGCACAGACAACGAAAGCTGAACATACCCGGGAATCGAAACAGACTTCTGATGTCACTACCGTAGCCTTTCAAGGTGAGCTTGGGGCGTTCGGGGATGAGGCTGTACGTGAGTATTTTGGTATCCAGTTGCAGACCAACGCTGAACCGGTTCCCTATCGCATATTTGCCGATGTCTTTCACGCCGTCGCGGCGGGCGAGGTCGATTATGGGCTGGTCCCGGTCGAAAACTCACAGGCGGGCAGTATCAATGATGTCTATGATCTCTTGCGCCAGCATGACCTGTTTGTCATCGGCGAGATCGGCCATCCCGTCAACCATTGTCTGCTGGCGCTACCGGGACAACAGATCAGCGATATCAAGCGCGTCATCTCGCATCCGCAGGCCCTGGCGCAGTCGGATGTCTTCCTGCGCGAGCTGGGTGCCGAAATCGTCGCCACCTATGATACCGCTGGCAGCGCCAAGATGGTGCGTGAAGAGCAGCTGGTCGGGGTAGCCGCCGTAGCTGGCGCCGCTGCCGCCGAGATCTACCAGCTGGACATTCTGGCCCGTGGCATCCAGACCATCAAGGACAACTACACACGCTTCATTGCCCTGGGACGCGAACCGGCGCCACGCCGCGAAGGCGAGGCCAAGACGATGCTGGTCATGGCGACCGCGCACCAGCCGGGCTCGCTCAACCGCTGCCTGGCCTTTCTGGCCGATAACCAGATCAACCTGCTCAAGCTGGAGTCGCGACCCTCGCGCCAGCGCGCCTGGGAATACGTCTTCTACCTGGACTTCGAAGGACACCGAGAAGATCCACACGTGCGTAAGGCCCTGGCTAAACTGGCCGGCCACACCACCTTCTGCAAGGTTCTTGGCTCCTTCGCGCGCAGCATCTAACCATCCAACCGCGCGTTATCCTCTGTAAAAAGAGGCTGGCCGTTCTCCAGATACACGATTTGCCGCATCTCAAGCGCGCGAACCGCGTGTGGTAAACGGCCAGCCAGGTTGCTAGAGAGTCTGGGAAGCGCCTCCTCTAGTGGGACAAAGGTATAATCACTGAGCTCCTCCTCCTGGAGTTTGATGACCGCGATCTGCTCCGGCGTAAGCATGCCGCCATAGAAGATAAACTGGATCGACTCATTTTTACTGCCCACGCGCGTAAGATACTCCACACACAACAAGCGCTCCAGGGCAATGCTGAGCCCGATCTCCTCTTCAATCTCGCGCACACAGCCCATGTGAGGCGCCTCATCTATCTCGACGGTTCCACCGGGAAGCAGCCAGTTGTCCACATAGGTTGGATTAACAATCAATATATTCCGCGCCTGGTCCAGAAATAATGCTGCCGCGCCGATTCTTTTGCGCGGCAGCGACGCATAAAAAGCAGCCTGGTCTAACATATCCTCTCCTCTTCTTCAAAGTTGCACATACTTTTTTGCCGATTAAATAGAATGTGTCAGATGTTCCTCTTGCTGGCGCGCATAAGCACCCCCTTACAGGCGTTTGCATGCGCGGCCGCTATAATGTATATGTCGTGTCGAATGCTGCAAATGATGCGCACTGCGCATCATTTGCAGCATTCGACACGACATATACACATAATTGTGTGCACCGCAGGCACGCGAACTCAAAAGAGGTATCCAGACAATGGATACCTCTTTTGAGTTCGCGCATACATGCTACCGTTAACGTTTGATGCGCAGTGTGCTGGTGAAGTTCGCGGCCAATTCTTCGTAGGCCTCGGCGTAATATTCCTCAACGCGGCCCGCGTCGCAGAGCGTGGTCAGCGAGGAATCGATCGGCAGATTGCCCAGCAGAGGGGCGCCGGTCATCGAGACCAGTTCGGTGCCATTGCTGGGACCAAAGATCTCGTAGCGCTCACCATTGGGGGTCTCAAAATAGGACATATTCTCAACTACACCCACGATCGAGCCCTTTAGCTGCTGCACCATATTGATACACTTCATCACGATCATCGTTGCCAGCATCTGGGGCGAAGAAACCACCACCACACCATCCAGCGGCAGAGCCTGCATCACCGTCATCGGCGCATCGGATGTTCCGGGAGGCAGATCGACCAGCAGATAGTCCAGATTACCCCAGTCCACATCGCTATAGAATTGCTTGATGGCGCTAGAGATCATCGGGCCACGCCAGACCACGGGATCGCTCTCCTTTTCAAGGAACATATTCATCGATACGATTTTGATGCCGCCCTTACTGCGCAGGGGCTCGATGCCACCGTTAGCCGACTTGGTCGGCTGGCCCTTTGTGCCGAACATACGAGCAATACTTGGACCGGTGATATCACCATCCAGGATGCCGACCTGCTGACCCTGGCGACGCAGGGAGACAGCGAGCAGACCGGTGACCAGCGACTTACCGACGCCACCCTTACCACTCATGATAGCGATCACCTGCTTAATTTTACGATTGGGATCGCCGGATGCCATGGTCAATGGCACACCGCGACCTACAGGTGCCTTCTTCGGTGCAATAGATGTTGGCTCACCCTTGGCAGCAGCGTTCAGATCCTTGATCAGCAAATCCAGCTTCTCCGGAGAGAAACGATGGGTTCTGGCACCACCCGCCACGCTCTCGCGCGCCCCCACTGCACAGGCGGTACAGGGGAGACCATGTCCATGAAAGACCTTCACGGTTGCAGGGAATCTGGTCACCACATCATGTATCACCATGTCGGCTGTAATAGTTTCCGCCATGTTACGTATCCTCATGTGCAACAGAGGACACAGCGTTCTCTGTTGCTCTTTTCTGTAGAAAGATAATAATAATGAACTCTTCTATAGGTACATAGAGAGTGGTTAATTCCGACTTGCGTACTCAGATATTATAACACACCACGGTGAAAAGTGACTATAGTGATGAAAAAAAAAGTGCCGTCGCAGGAAGGGGTGAGCTGAATTGCATGTCACAGGTGGTTATGCTATGATGAGCGCACTGTCGCATAATACATTATTGGTCCACAAAGGAAGCAGAAGAGATGGAAACAGAGAACGAATTTACCTATTTCCAGCAGGTCACCATTTTTCGTGGGCTGGGCGAGGATGAGATTCAGGAACTGGCATCGGCGGCCAGGAAGAAAACCTTTCGCTCAGGAGAAGTTATTTTCCATCGTGATGATCCTGGACAGGTGATGTACGTCATCAAAGAAGGTAAAGTCAAAATCTGCCTGATCAGCCCCGACGGGCAGGAGATCTCATTAATTGTGTTTGGCAAAGGCGATTATTTCGGTGAGTTCGCTTTACTGGATGGGCTTCCACGTTCAGCTGATGCCATCGCCCTGGAAAAAGTCGAATGCTATACCTTGCAGCGCAGCGATTTCCACAAAGCCATCATGAAGAATCCCAAAATCGCTATTCGGGTGATGGAGGTTCTCTGCGAGCGCCTGCGTAAGACGGACCAGCAGGTCGAGGACCTGATCTTCCTGGACGTGTATGGGCGTGTGGCCAAGAAACTGCTCGAACTATCGGATACCCACGGCAAGAAGGTCGAAGGCGGTATTCGTATCGAAGTACGACTGACACAGCAGGAACTGGCATCGATGGTCGGCGCGTCGCGTGAAAGCGTCAACAAAGTACTGGGTTATTTCACTGACAAAAAATATATCAGCACGGACAAGCATCGTATTACCCTGCATCGGGTAGCAGATCTGGAGCGGCGCATCTACTAATCCGCCGACTTGTACTTTTGGATGTTGTGTTACCTCGCCCTTCAACGATCCGTTTCATGATGTCAGGTACATGTTTTCACGTATGTCTAGTATGCGTTGAAGGGACAGTAGACTTTTGGAGAATGTGACTATAAACAAAGACGGTCAATCTGTAGTAGAGGAGAATGAGCAGACTCTATCCACCCCCACTGTGGAAACTCCCGATCCGACGCCTGCCAGCTTTTTTACCCGGCTAAAAGCCCTGATTGCACTGATGAGGCCAAAGCAGTGGACGAAGAATGGCGCTGTCTTTATTGGTCTGGTGTTTGCCAGTGAGTTGTTTCATCTCTACCCACTAATACGAGCGATTGTAGCCTTTATAGCTTTCTGTTTGGTTTCCAGTACTATCTATGTTTTAAATGATCTACTAGATATCGAAAAAGATCGCGTGCATCCCACCAAGCGATTCAGGCCCCTGGCCTCGGGTGTATTACCAACCTCCTGGGCCAAAGCGACCCTGGTTGTCTTGCTTGGTATGTGTGCCGTGCTTACTTTTCTACTCTTCTTGATCCCATCACCACCTGATATATATCGTTCGCTCGGGGGGGCCAACGTCCTTTTTGCCCTCAGCATTGCCGCCTATCTGGTCCTGATGATTCTGTATAATACTCATTTAAAGCATATAGTGCTGATCGACGTTTTTTGTATCGCGGCCGGTTTCGTCTTGCGTATCATTGCGGGCACCGTCGTAATCCCGGTCGTCATCTCGCCCTGGCTCTACCTGGTTACCTGTTTCCTCTCACTTTTCATGGGATTTGGGAAGCGGCGCCACGAATTAGTACTACTGCAGGGCCAGGCGGGTAGTCATCGCAAGATCCTTAAAGAGTATAGTATTCCTATGCTAGACCAGATGATTACTGTGGTGGTTTCTGGTACATTAATGTCGTATAGCCTTTATACGGTCCAGGGACAGACTGGCAATCATCGTCTCATGATTACCGTTCCCTTTGTATTGTATGGAGTATTTCGTTATCTCTACCTGGTCTATATGCGTATGGACGGAGGAAGTCCTGATGAGATACTCTTGCGTGACCGCCATATACTGGCAGCCGTTTTGTTATGTGTTATCACTGTCATAACTGTTCTTTACCTGCTACCACAACCATAGTTATGGAGCATCTGTTTGTTTACTCGTAAGATACGTATCGGTATTATATGTTCACTTGTACTGGCCTTTATAGTGATCGTCGCGATCTCGCTATATGCGGATCTGCCGCACATGGTGGAGGCGCTTACCCATTTTCGCTGGGTTTATATTCCGCTCATTTTAGGATGTACCCTGGTGAATTACGCCGGGCGTTTCATCAAGTGGCAGTATTATCTGAAGCGTTTGCGGATAGAGATCTCCACAAAGGAAAGCTTATGGATTTTTCTGGCGGGTCTGTCGATGGCAATCACCCCTGGAAAAGTAGGCGAGCTCTTGAAGTCCTATCTTCTTAAGCGCTCGACGGGGGCGCCTATCAGTCGGACCTCTCCTATTATTGTAGCGGAGCGACTGAGTGACGGCATCGCGATGTTAGGACTGGCGGCGGCGGGCCTCTTTCTGTATGGTATCGGTTGGGAAATTCTGCTTCTATTGCTAATTCTGGGCGTAGTGGGGATTATCCTGATCCAGAATCGTTCATTGGTCCTGACCTTACTTCAAAAGAGTGAGCGCCTCCCTCTCATGTCCAGATTTATCCCTTTGGTACGTGCATTTTACGAGAGCACATACACGCTGCTTCAATGGCGGCCATTACTGCTGGCCATCGGCATTGGTCTCATTTCCTGGTCAGGGGAATGCGTCGCGTTATATTTTGTCTATAGTGGACTGAGTATTGCCGCAGGTCCCGAGCTCTTTGTTAAATCTATGTTCATTTTAGCGGTTTCCACGCTGATCGGATCAGCGTCTGGCTTACCGGGCGGTCTGGGTACTGCTGACGGTAGTATGCTGGGTCTCACCCGCCTGCTGGTAACAGCATCGGCCACGTTGGCCGGTGCGGCAACCCTGCTGATTCGTCTCTGTACGCTCTGGTTCGGCTTGCTGGTCGGCATGATCGCCCTTGTACGCATTCGCTGGACGCAACGCCACCAGAAACTGGATCTCTGGGATAGTGACTGGGATGAACAACAGAAGCAGCAGGGCAAATCGCATAGCTACACACGATGACCTGGCGGTACGGCAGCATCCACGAGCACAGGAGAAATGTTTGTATGAAAACCTTGATTATTATTCCGACGTATAACGAGTACGAGAACCTGCCTCCCCTCCTGGAGACGATCTTCTCGTACGCACCGCAGTCAGATATTTTGATTGTTGACGACAACTCGCCCGATGGTACGGGTCAGCTGGCCGATAAGTTCGCGGCGGAAGACCCACGCGTCCATGTGCTGCATCGCGCGGGCAAGCTGGGTCTGGGTACCGCTTATGTGGCCGGTTTCAAATACTCGATCGAGCATAACTACGATGCCGCCTTCGAAATGGATGCCGACTTCTCGCATGATCCCAAATACCTGCCAGATTTCCTGAAGGCCATCGAAAACGCGGACCTGGTGATTGGTTCCCGTTACATTCCTGGTGGTAGCACCCCCAACTGGTCCTTTGGGCGCCGCTGCATTAGCGGATGCGGAAACATTTTCGCACGCTTCATGCTGGGCATTCCTGTCCATGATTGCACCGCTGGCTTCCGCTGTTATCGTCGCGAAGTGCTGGAGAGCATCGATCTCGATACCATTCAGTCTCAGGGCTATGCCTTCCAGGTGGAACTGGCGTACCGCGTCATGAAGCAGCGCTTCCGCATCACCGAAATTCCCATCACCTTCATGGATCGCCGCGTCGGTAAGTCCAAAATGTCGCGCAAGATCGTTATCGAGGCCTTTACCTTCGTTATTCGGGCACGTCTGGGCAGAGTGCCGATGCCATCGCCCGCGCTGCGCAAAGAGACCAGCCGTGTCGAGGTGGCTCAGAAGTAGTCTCTATCTCCGGCAGAAGAATAAGCGTTTGCTGCTCATTGAGGTGGTGAGCGCTTATTTTTTATGTCGTTCTATTTGTGTTTTAGCGTCTTTCGATCTACGCGCATGGACTTGTAGCGGCGCGAGGACTTTCCCTTCCTGGGAGGGGAGGGGGTGTTAAACTCTTCGTTATCCTGCTGATATTTATAGGTCGGATCGATACCATAGACGCGGCGCATCTCCTGGCGATACTCGGAGCGCTGGAGCACATCCTGTGGAGCGGCATTGAGAGAGGAGACCAGGCCACGGGTTGTCAGGGCATGACCACCTTGCTCGATCACGCTGCGCTTGACCTCACCATCGTCGCTATACATCATCACCTCCACCCCTTTATCATTAGCCTCCGTCGCCAGCCGGGCGATGACACTATCGGCGGTCTCCCCATATTTCGAATAGATGACGCAGATATGATCGATATGTTGCATCTGTTCGCGTCCCCCCTTGCCATCAAAGACCACCACCACACGATCGGTCGTATTGCGATAGCGATTCTTCAACTGCTTGATCAGCAGGTTGCGTGCCTCCGCCTGGCTCTTCCCCTCCACATACTTGAACATCGCGTTATTCTTGATGACATTGTAGCCATCGACTAAGATATCAAACCCCATAGCATATATACTCCAATATCAGGTCGCTGCCCATTCAAGCACACGCCAGACACGGATAAAATGATGATACGCTGTCTGGTTGCTCATGAGCATAGTCCTCTTCTCCTTTGAACTGAAACATCAGCAAATCTGGTAATACTATCTATTGTACCTTACTTTGCGCTGATTGACAGCAGCGCGTAACCATTCAGGCTAACACTGGGACGCCGGGGTGGGTGATCCAGTCACCACAGCTGCATAGTTAGATTACGCGAAGTGCGCGCTCATGGATGAAGTTGCCGGATCAATTGCCAGAGGTAGGCCAGTTCGGCCCGAATATTGAGATGTAGAAAATGCTCGATGGTGGTATTGGCTGTACTGGAGAAGATGGACGTCACGACCAGAGCGAGAATGGCCAGCAGCAAGATCAGGAGGACGATCGTCACCAGGGACTCCAGCGAAAAGCCCGCTTTCCTCTCCACCTCGTCACCGGATCTGTGCGGCACCGGCTTTTCTGGTTTATCCAGTGCGATGGTCGTTCGGGGACGTGGGGGACGCGTGGCGATCTCATCGATGGTCAGGTTCTTCCTATGCTCGCGCACGGCCGCATCGTGCTGTCTGCGGACCGCCTGCTGGTGGGACGCGGTCCTCGCCGCAAAGCTGCCAGGAGGACGTGTCGGCAGACGCTCGATCCGCCATGCCGCCTCATCATCCCGTATTGACTCTCTACCAGTGCTGTGATGGGTTGGCGGCGGAACGAGCTGAGCGCTGATCGCGCTCTGCATCGGCAGCGTCTCAGCCGTATCAACCGACGTCATCGCCTGGAAGCGACCCGGCTTGATACACACCAGGCGTACCGGGGTCGCGTGCTTGCGGCGCAGCTGCGCCTGTCGTGTTGTGGCGAAGAGCACACCCCGCAGCGGAGCCGTCTGGGTCCGAAAGGGCAGCCCCGCCTCCACGCAGCACTCTCCACACACCCCATGCACATTATCCCAGCACTGAGGACAGGCTGGTCGACGGCAGCGAAAGCAAAAATGACACATACTCATAAAGGCCGACTCCAGTGCCATCGGGGGAGCTTGCAAAAGATACTGATGTTCCTGCGACGGAGCGTACATTGCCTGGCAGATACGACACGAAATAGTCACCGGCAATCCTCCCTTCTGTCGCTTGCCGGCCGCCTCGGGGTCGGGCCTGGACAGTGCATGTGTCACGAAAGCCTCCAAAATAGCATATAGCGCCCTGACTGAATGAACTTCTGTTGTTATTATAACTTGTTTCAAACAATCCCTGTGCGCGAAAGTAAACAACCAGGCGTGTAAGCCCTTTTTCAATACAACGCTAAAAATTGGAAAAAACGCAGATCGCTACCAGATTCGGGGCAAAAACATTTGACATTGGCAGGCAAGTCTGGTATTATCTATTCACGCGAGGCGGTGCCAGGAGCACCGACAAGCAAACCCGGAGCCGTGGTGTAGTGGCCTAACATGTCTGCCTGTCACGCAGAAGATCGCGGGTTCGAATCCCGTCGGTTCCGCTGTCGCCACCGAGATGTGACAAGCGTCCCGGTGGCTTCTTTGTATTCCATTACCCCTTCAAGCATGCGCAAGACTGGTAAGAATGCCGGTCGCGGTGTGATTGCCGCAATCTCCTGTTGCTCCACATCGTAGCTAAGTCCCCCGGGTTCCAGGATAATCATGACCATCTCGCGCCGTTCTTCAGGTGTAGCAACATCCCATAATGCCGCCATACCAGGGAGATGTTCGCCAGCCTCAATCACCTCGTCGTATGTTACTCCGTTTACTTCTGGCACATCGAGTTTTTTGAGAGCCAGGGCAATGGCAGCCATTTCTCCTTCGAACCCCTCATCTTCAATATACCCTTCTCGGTGCTGCTTCAAGGTGCGTATTTTTTTGAGTCTCAATCGCTCTTTTTCACGCTCGACAGTTTCAGGGGTGGCCGTATGAGCAAATGCCTTTGCCAGCATGTTGTGACGTATCACCTCACGCCAGTTCTCTGGCAAGGATAGATTTTTCAGTAATTCGCCAAATTGAATATGCACTATATCAATCCGTACCATAAGATTTCCTCCTGTAGGACAAGGAATACGTCTTGTTTTCGCTGCATCTCGATAATAGTTATATCGAAAGTTTGTATCTCTACTCGTTTCACAGCGTAGAGGTAAACCGCAATTGATACATGCAATGTATCCTGCAAATTCATAGACTCGTTTCACGTGTTCAGTGCGTGTGCTGGCTCGGCTCATTGACCTGGTAATAGCCCTGATTTTTTGCCACTCATCATATGTAAATGCGGATCGGTGAAGGCCACGAAACTTTTGATCTTTGTACTTTACTGTTCCATCGCCGCTTCCTGGCTCGTACTCTGCGTAAAATTCATTGTGTAACATTGCGGTTACGGTGTCTCCAGTAAACAACCTCTCACCAAAGCGCTTACTTCCTGTATTGAGTTTAATGGGATTCGTTTCGTTTTCGCTAGTAAAAAAAGTGATTTTTGTTGAGTCTTCCTGAAACAGATAGAATTGTCCAAAAGCATCTATTGCTTGCTTACCTTCTTTCTTCTCGGTCCATCATCTGAAGAATACGCCTGATCGTTTCATATGAGGTACTATGTATCCTTGATACGCATCTCTCGCTGTTGGTTTGAGCATATCTTGAAAACTCAGGTTCCATTCGTAGCTGTTTTCCAATATAGAATGATTGTCGGTTAGATACTTATTTCAGTTAGTGAAATATATCGATTGCGTGCATCACTTCAGACATATAGATAAAAACTCTTCAGATTGAGGTCAAAAAAACCTTGACAAAGAGCTCATCAATTCATTATTATTTCTATACTTACTTATTTCAAAGAAATAAGTAAGTATAGAAGGTTTGTGAGGAGTATATGGCAAGCACTCGGACAGGTCATAAGCGTCTTTTACGCGATCTCAATCAGAGTATTGTGTTTAACTTGCTCATGGAGCAGGGGGCTATTTCGCGTACTGATCTGTCAAAGCGTAGCGGCCTTCCGGCCGCGACCATTACGCGCATTGTTGGAGAGTTTCTCGAGGCTAACCTGATTTCAGAGAAGCTAGCCGAGGAGTCGAGCGGTGGGCGCCCACCAGTATTGCTGAGCATCAACCCGGCCGCTGGATATGTGGTAGGTATCAAACTGCGTGAAGATCGCATGACTATTGCTATCTGCGATTTAACCTGTGCGATCATTTATAGCATGGATGAGCAAATCACGGGAGAATCCGTACCGCAGCGCGTAGTGGAGGCTATGGCCGATGCTGTGAAGCGCTGTGTTCGCGTCGCTAATATTGCGATGGACAAAGTGCTCGGGATTGGCGTCGGTCTGTCGGGCTTGATCGATTCGGCGCGGGGCATTTGTCGTTACTCGGCTATTTTGAACTGGCGGGATGTCGAACTGGCTGCCGCTCTGGAGTTTAAGCTGCACCTGCCGGTGCGTATTGATAATGATGTCAATACATTGGCTGTGGCTGAACGCTATTTTGGCGAGGGGCGCGATGCGGCCAATTTTCTGTTGCTGACATTAGGGCGCGGCATTGGATTGGGGGTTGTAATTGGTGGGGAAATTTATTGTGGTTCTAATGGGGGCGCGGGAGAGTTTGGCCATATGACCATCGACAGTTCTACGGATGCACCGCTCTGTAATTGTGGCAAGCGTGGTTGTTTGGAAGCGATTGCATCCGACTATGGTATCCTGAGAGCCGCCACGGGAGCTGATCCAGGACACCACGTAGAGGATGCGATTGGCACGTTGATTGAACGCGCACAGCAAGGTGACGAAGGGATGCGAGCGATCTTTACGCGTGCAGGTGAGGCCCTTGGGATCGCGTTGGCCAATCTGACCAATCTGTTTGATCCTGAGCTTGTGCTCATCGGTGGTGAAGGCTTGCGAGCGGGAGAGCTTATTTTGGAGCCAATGCGTGTTACTCTGCCCCTCCATCGCTTTGGTACGGTGTATGAGAGCATCAAATTGGTTCCTCAGACTATAGACGACGCGAGTTGGGCCCGTGGCGCGGCCAGTTTGCTCTTGCGCGAAGTTTTCAGATCACCGATCTACGAAGGCAATGAAGCGTTGGTGATTGATGATCTATTGGTACAGGCGAATGCGGGCAACCGGCGTCGCAGAAAGTGAGGACCCATCTAGCGTTCCAGGGCTACCCCATGGCCGTTGCGACCTGGCTTCTGCGTTACCAGGCTCGCGCGATGTGTTTGTCTTATTTTATGCCCGCCAGGGCAGTTATGTTGCTGTAACATTTATCTGAATCATTGCCCCGATTCGTGGAGAATCAGACAGGAGTTCGATTATGCAGAGCCCCATTTCACGTCGACGTTTTTTGGAGCGCAGTACCCAGCTTGCCATGACGGCAGGTGCGGCTGGTAGTTTGCTTGCCGCTTGTGGTGGTAGCACGGCAGCAAGTGGTTCGACCAATACAACTATCACCTTCTGGAATGCCTATAATGTCACTGACCCTGAGAACCAAACACTGCTGAATAAGGTCATTCCGGCCTTCCATAAGAAATACCCCAATATCACCATTAAAAGTCAGAATATTCCCTACAATTCTCTCTTGCAGAAGTTGATCGCCACAGCCTCGGGTGGGGCCGGACCGGATGTGGTGCGTACGGATATCATCTGGATGCCCCAACTGGCAAAAATTGGCGCCCTGGTTCCCACGGATGATATTGTTGCCCAACGTAAGAGCGACTTCTATCCTGGTCCACTGGCTACCTGTGCTTATAAGGGCAAGTATTATGGTCTGCCGCTGGATACCAATACCAGGGTTGTTTTCTATAATAAAACCCTCTTATCCCAGGCTGGTTTCAATCAGGCCCCCACTACGACCGCCGAATTTCAAACGATGGCAGCAAAAGTGACTGCGTTGAACAAATCGTTCTATGGTTATGCTGAGGGCGGGCTGGATCCCTGGAATATCCTTCCCTGGATCTGGAGCTTTGGCGGCTCGGTTACAAATGACGATTATACGAAGGCCAGTGGATACATTAACAGCCAACAAAGTGTCGCGGCCCTGGAGTATCTGGTGAAACTCTATAATAGCCACACGCTCGCGCCTAATTTGCTGGGTGGCAGCAGCTATAGCCCGGATGATGAATTTGGCAAAGGTCACGTTGGATTTATCCTGGAAGGACCATGGGTACCTCCCACAATGAAGCAGACCTATGCCAGTCTGCAATATGACATGGTCCCAATGCCCACGGGACCAGATGGCAGCTCCTCCTCAGTTGTTGGAGGTGAGGATATCGCGGTGATGAGTTCGAGTAAAAACATTGATGCAGCTAAAACCTTTATGCAGTTCATGACATCCGAAGATGCGCAGGTGCTGATGGGCGAAGTCGGACAAATGCCAGTGCTGACGAAACTCACGGATGATTCGCGCATGCCTGCCTATTTTTCGATGTTTGCGAAACAGCTGCAAACCGCGAAGCCACGACCAGTGACGCCTAATTATACCAAAATCGAAACCATTCTCACCGATGCGTTTAATCGCGTATTCCGTGGACAGGCATCGGCTCAGGCAGCTCTGGATAGCGCAGCGCAACAGATCGATCCTCTACTCTCGTAGACAGGTAACTGGAGATCGTAGGCATGCCAGGCTCTGGCTAAAGACCTGGCATGTTCCCTTGAGATGAGAAAGGAACTCTGACGATGGCGGTATCTTTTCTGGAGGACTCGCGCGTTGCGGCACGAGTTAAGCGGCCACGTGGGCAAAGAGGACGCGAATTCCGCCGTCTCTTGCCAATCTACCTCTTTATTTTGCCTGGTATGGCTCTATTTACGTTCTGGACGCTCTATCCCTTGCTCGATGCATTTGTGATGAGTTTCTTTAATTGGGTTCCTAATCCTAATATGCCGAGCACCTTTCGGGGCGTACAGAATTACGTGCAGGCACTTACCGACCCGATCTTCTGGCAGGCTTTTCGTAATGTCCTTTCCTATACTATCGTGACGGTAGCTGGCCAGATTGTATCAGGCCTGGCGGTGGCCCTACTCCTTAATCGTAAACTGGTTGCGCGTGGCCTCTTTCGCGTTATCTATTACTTGCCAGTCGTGACGTCCTGGGTGGTTGTGTCTTTGATCTTTGCGTATCTCTTCAGTAGCGATAATGGGCCGGTAGATTGGTTCCTGGGTGATGTGCTACACCTGATTCCGCATAACCAGTCCTGGTTGGGTAATACTACTCTAGCCCTGCCAACCCTGATGATTCTGGGAATCTGGAAGGGCATTGGCTGGAACATGGTCATGTTTCTGGCTGGCCTTCAGAGTATTCCAACCGAGCTTTATGAGGCCGCCCGCGTGGATGGAGCGAATAGCTGGATCCTGTTTCGTGTCATTACGTTGCCGCTTTTGCGTCCGACGATTACTTTTATGGTTGTCATCCTCACCATGGGTGGTTTTGGATCTTTTATTCCTATGTATGTGTTGACCAGTGGTGGCCCCCTCCATTCAACCGAGACGCTATTGACCTATGCCTTTACCAATGCATTCAGTTCCTTTGATTTTGGATATGCTGCGGCCATTACCTATATCTTTGCGATGGTGGTCTTTGTACTGGCCTTGATGCAGATCCGTTTATTGCAGAGAAAAATTGAATATTAGCTGCGGTGTTTGGAAAAGGAGGAAAAGATTTATGTCAACCATAATAGAAGTGCCTCACCTTCCAAAGAGAGGCAAAGTCGATCTTTGGCGAGCAGGCGGCCGTGTTTTGGTTTATCTGCTATTGCTGGCCGGGGCGCTGGTGATGCTCTTGCCTTTCGCGTATATGGTAGGGATTTCGTTCAGCCCTAATGCATATATATTGCCATCACCCGCCGAGATCATTCCAGCTCACCCAACATTGAGCAACTATATGAGCGCATGGACTGATAACAACTTTGGCCAGGCGTTTTTCAATAGCGCGATAGTGGCGTCCAGTGCGACGCTTCTCTCTGTACTGCTTTCAGCCACACTGTCCTTTGCCTTTGCTCGTTATCAATTTCCAGGAAGAAATATATTATTTTATGGTATGCTGGCAACCATGACCGTGCCAGGCATTGTATTGATTATTCCTCAATTTGTGCTGGCCAGCCGACTGGGCCTGACCAACAATCGGCTTGGGCTGATTGTGGTTTATGGTGCGGGGATGGCGTTTGGGGTGTATATGTTGAAGGGTTTCTTCGAGGAGATTCCCCAGGAACTCTTTGATGCGGCGGCGATTGATGGCTGCGGTATTTTGCGTACATTCTGGTCTATCGCGCTTCCCCTGGCTCGTCCAGCGCTGGCCGCGGTGACTATCTTCTCTTTTGCGGCCAACTGGGAAGAGTTCACCTGGGCGACCATCTCCACGAATGATGCTTCACTCTATACCCTTCCCGTGGCTATCCAGCAGTATTACAGCGCCCACGGTACAAACTGGGGTATCATTTTTGCCGCTTCAGTATTGGCAATATTGCCGGAGATACTGGTATTTTTAGTCTTCCAGCGTCAATTTGTCAGCGGACTGCGTTCAGGGGGCATGAAAGGATAATTAATGAGCAAGTATCTATGTGAGCAGGCCATCGCCCTCGCGGATATAGGGGTCGATCGAGCGACTTATCGGCCCGGTGAGGCAGCCACGCTGCACCTCCTGGTGGATAGTCAAGAGGCGTCTCTAGTCACGACTCGGCTGCATGTCGTGCTTTCCTGGCTTGATCAAGAGATAGCTGTGTATGACCGGGTGTTGAAGATCCAATCGGGTCAGCAGCAAGTTAGCCTACTGCTTGAGTTACCGTCTGAGAGCTTTCGTGGCTATGGTATTGATGTGATACTGTGTAGTGAGGACTCTACCCCTTTGGCGCGGAAGAGTACGGCCCTGGATGTGCTGGAAAACTGGACCCAGGCTCCGCGTTATGGTTTTCTCTCCGATTTCGCACCAGAAGCGCAAGATATAGAGGCGGCCTGCACCAGTCTGGCCCGCTACCATGTGAATCTGGCGCAGTTTTATGATTGGATGTGGCGGCACTATATCTTGATGCCACCACAGGAGGAATTTCGCGATGCGCTTGAGCGGCGCGTTTCTCTGCGCGTGGTGCGCGAAAAAGTGGCCGCCTGTTGGGCACGAGGCATTGCCGCGCTGGGGTATGCCGCCGTCTATGGAGCCGAGCCCGAGTATGCATTCGAGCATCCTGCTGAGATGCTCTATGATGCGGAGGGCAAGCCGTATAACCTGGCGGGGCTATTCTATATCATGAACATTCATGCGGATAATCCCTGGCGATCTTTGATACTGACGGAGATGGCGCGAGCGGTTCGCGAAGTGCCATTTGATGGATTGCACCTCGACCAGTATGGTTTTCCCAAAGGACGGATCTTTGGTCCGGCGCCTGAGCGCGTTGCCTATGATTTATCAGCAGACTTTCCGGTTTTTATTGATGCCGCGCGCACCGCTATCCGAGCATCCCAACCCGATGCCAGGGTTATCTTTAACGCGGTTGAGAACTGGCCCATTGAGACGGTTGCTCCGACCAGCCAGGATGCTACCTATATCGAGGTCTGGCCTCCCTATACAGGCTATGTTGATTTGCAACAACTTATTCTGAATGCACAACGGCTGGCACCAGAGAAACAAGTTATCCTGGCGGCATATCTCACACCTTTGAAAAATGCTCAAGGCGCTGATGTGTTACCGGCTGAGGCTGCCACACGGCTGGCGAGTGCCGCGATCTGGGCCAGCGGAGGTTTCCATTTGCTTATGGGTGAACGGGATGGCGCTCTCTGTGATCCCTACTATCCTCTGTATGCCTCACTGCGGCCTGAGTTTGCCAGTATCATGCGTGATCTTTATGACTTTGTGGTGCGCTATGAAAATACACTCAGCGACTTGCGTCTGGTGACAATTGCACCGGATGAAGTGCTCGAGCGGATTCAAATTCAGGGTCAGGTGGTGTCCGCCAGCGGAGAAGCGGGCACTGTCTGGGCTATTCTGCGTCGGATGCCGCGGTTTTTGACGCTCAGTTTGATTAATCTCTCTGGCGTGCTAGATGCAGATTGGAATGCACCGAAGCCGGCTGCGGAAACCCTGCGGGCTTTGCCAGTCGAGGTGCGTGTTAGCGAAGAGGTCACTGGTGTTTACATGGCTAGCCCTGAATACGAAGGGGGCCGACCCTGTTCTCTCTCCTATCGCTTATTACAGCGGGATGGTGAAACCTGGCTCCAGACCACTCTGCCCGTTCTGGAATATTGGAGCATGCTAACGATCAAAACCGCGGGAATGACTGATCCTGCTTAAAAAGGGAAGCACATGTCTATGACACTCATTACTCAGAGTATTGCGATCATTAAAGCTGGTCAAGGAGCAAATGGCGCGTACGTCGCCTGCCCTGCTTACGCGACATATAACTACTGCTGGTTTCGTGACGGAACCTTTATTGCTGTTGCCATGGATCGCTGGCAGGAGCATGAGAGCGCGCGGCGGTTCTATGATTGGGCGACATCCATGGTCGTCACGCGTGCCGAGGCTATTGAACGCTGCATGGAGCAGGTCGCGCAGGGACGTGAACTGCATCCAGCTGATCTTCTGCACACGCGCTACACACTGGATGGTCAGCAAGGCAACGAAGATTGGCCCAACTTCCAGCTTGATGGTTTTGGAACGTTGCTGTGGGGGCTCCGGCGGCATATGCAGTTGACTGCTATGTCAACCATGCCGTTGGTGTGGGCCAGGGCCGCGGATTTACTGGTGCGCTACCTGGCCGCATTGTGGCGGCGGCCTAATTATGATTGCTGGGAAGAGTTTCCCGATCAGATCGCTGTTTCTACGCTTTCCGCGCTCTATGCGGGTCTGCATGCAATCGCGACGGCCTTTGTGGTCGATGGACGCGATGCTACTCTCGCGCTGGATACCGCTCAACAGATCAAGGCGTTTGCGCTTACATCGGGGGTGTGTGATGGACATCTCATCAAACAGATTAATGGTGATGACGTAGTAGACGCCAGCCTGCTCTGGGCGTGTGTACCATTTCAGGAACATGGACTCCTTCAGTGTTCTGACCCGGTGATGCAGGCAACGGTCGCGCGCATCGAGCATGACCTGGTTGGCAAACATGGCGGTGTCCATCGTTATGCTAAAGACACCTTTTATGGTGGTGGAGAATGGGTCCTGCTAACCGCGCTACTTGGGGAATATTATGCTGCTGTTGGCGATTTTGCCGGAGCACAACGCTGTCTGATCTTTGCCGAAGCGGCGACCAATGCACAGAGTCAGTTGCCTGAGCAGGTGAGCAGTGCTCCTTTGCATCCCGAATACGTCGAACAATGGCTCGCCTTATGGGGACCTGTAGCGTGCCCCTTGCTCTGGTCACATGCTGCCTACCTCAGCCTGAGCGCGCAAATGCGTGCGTTGGAGCTATAGCATCCACGCGCACTAACGTTATTAAGGGAATAGCAAGTCGGACAATGTTGGATGTTCATGATAATAATGGGTATCCAATGTTATTATTGCCGGCTTCTTTTTGTACACTCAAAAACACGCCACATGGTTCCCTCACCCCTTCTCCGGCTCTCCACGTTCAGTTTATTGAGTCATTCAAATCGGGACAAGTACACATTTTTATCTTCGCCCGCTACCAGTTAACGGCACGGTGCACATAGCGTGGCGTGGGAATATCTACGCGCCACCCAACCTCTTCGTTTACACTCTATTGACCCGGTAATTCTACCGGGTTACCTGTATGGCTTCTCCCAATGTGAACACGCGCAAAACCCGTAATCAGCACACGTAATTTTACTGGTGTGTTACGGCGCTAGCGCGTGTAGACTCTCAATAGAACATTTCTCAACGCCGTGAAAGGAAAAATATGACCATGCAAAAAGCCAGGCGCTCTATTTTCCGGAATCAGGCTCTGGAGCACTACATTCGTAGCAAAGAGCAGACCATCCTGCCACGCATAGTCAAACCACGGGTCTTTCTTTTCCTCTGGATGTTGCTTGGTTTGTGTTGCATCTCTACGCTTATTGCCTGGTTCGACCAGATACCAGTATACATAACAGGAACGGGGATTGTGCTTCAACCTACAGGCGTGAATGACCAGCAGCCGCTTCATGAGACGGGCGCGCTCATATTCTTACCTGTTGATCCCTCTCACCCCCTGCATGTGCATATTGGCTCACCAGTGCGCATAGAAATTGGTTCACCAGCACGGTACGTAATGACAACCATTGAGACAGTAGATGCGAACGTGCTCAATCCGGGCGATGCACGTAAACGCTACAAGCTTGAGGATTGGGGCGCACTCAGACTAGCGGGGCCCTCTATCGCCATCTCGGTCAAGCTGGCTTCCACCTTCCAGATCTACGGAGGGAGTAATGTCAAGGCAGTGGTTCAAATTGGCTCAAGGTCTGTGCTCTCGCTGCTGACAGAGCCTGGAACGTCGATTGGAGAGTAACGCATGAACAAGGTCAATTCTGGCACAGCAATACTAGCAGCGAAACCACCTGCACAGCGCAAATCTCTGAAGATCTGGCGCGCGAAACGCGTGCCGCTACTCAATCAGATGAGCATGGTTGAGTGTGGCGCCGCCTGCCTGGCCATGATTCTCTCATACTACGGACATAAAACCAGCATTTCTGAGGTGCGCGAGCGTTGTGGCACAGGTCGCGATGGCCTTTCAGCCTTTGCGATTGTGACAGTCGCGCGTTCCTATGGCCTGCGTGCGCGAGCAGTGTCGGTGGAGGAGAAGGATTTTCGTTTCGTCGCGTTACCCGCCATTATCCATTGGAACTTTAATCACTTCCTGGTTGTTGAACGCTGGTCACCAGGATTTATACATGTGGTCGATCCAGGCTTCGGTCGCATGCGTATCCGCTCAGAGGAGTTCTACAACAGCTTTACTGGTATCGTCATTATGCTTGAGCCAGGAGCGAATTTTGTACGCCACAACGCCAGGACCGATATAACGCTGCGCTCGTATGCAGCGAACTATGTGAAGCATGCGCCGATGGCTTTTCTGCAAATTATTGCCGCCTCGCTACTGCTCCAGGGCTTTGGACTTGCCGTCCCCATCGGGACGAAGATCGTTGTTGATCAAATTATCCCTTATGGATTACATGATATGCTCATGATCCTGGGAGTAGGTATCCTGATATTGCTGCTTGCCCGATTCATCGTGGCACTGCTGCGTGGCTCCGTCCTCCTCTACTTACAGACACGCATTGACATGCGCATGATGCTCAACTTCTTTGAACATCTACTGTTGTTGCCGTTGCGTTTCTTCCAGCAGCGCTCAAGCGGCGATATCCTTGCTCGCATGAATAGCAACCTGGTCATTCGTGATACCATCAGCAATCAACTCATCTCAACCGTGTTGGATGGCAGTTTCGTCCTGGTTTACTTTTTCATCTTACTGTCCCTATCATGGATGTTTGGCCTCCTGGTTCTGTTCATCGGTCTCCTCCAGGTCGCTCTCCTGATCGGCACGACGCGCCTCATGCATGAACTTTCCTGCCGCCAATTACATGCGCAGGGCAAAGCCCAGGGATACATGGCAGAAGCGCTGGTTGGCATGACAACGTTGAAGGCGATGGGTGCAGAACAGCGCACCCTTGAACGCTGGTCCAACCTGCTTTGCGCGCAAATGAATATTTCGGTGCGCCTGAATTACCTTTCCACATTGATGAATGCTATCCAGACGACGCTTCAGGCGTTTGCACCTCTGGTCCTGCTCTGGTTTGGGACGTGGGAAGTCACCAATGGCATGCTCCAGATAGGGACGATGCTGGCCTTGAATGCTCTGGCCGCCGCGTTTCTGACACCTCTTGCTACGCTGATCGGTAGTGGCCAGAGCCTGCAATTGATCCATTCACACCTGGAGCGCATCGCCGATGTGATGAATGCGGAGCCTGAGCAAGAGAGCAGCGCGGTTCAACTGCCACCCAGATTAACGGGAAACATTCGCCTGGAGCATGTCTGTTTTCGCTATGCTCCCACTGCTCAGGATGTCTTGCGGGATATCAACGTGAGTATCCATGCCGGACAAAAGGTAGCGATTGTAGGCCGTACAGGTTCAGGCAAAAGCACCCTGGGCAGCCTGCTTCTGGGTTTATATCCTCCTACTGAAGGTGAAGTGTTCTATGACGATCTTCCTCTACGCACGCTCAACTATGAAGCCGTGCGCTCGCAATTCGGCGTTGTCATACAGAACGCGAGCATCTTCAGTGGTTCTATTCGCGACAACATAGCGTTTGGTCAAACGGATATAGGGATGGACCTTATTATCAAGGCCGCGCGTATGGCCGCTATTCACGATGAGATTATGCAGATGCCGATGGCGTACGAAACGTACGTCTCTGAAAGCGGCAATGCGCTCTCGGGAGGACAACGCCAACGCCTGGCCCTGGCACGTGCTCTGGTCCACTCGCCATCTCTGCTGCTGCTCGATGAAGCAACCAGCTCATTAGATGTGATGACTGAACAGATCATCGAGCAGAATCTACGCAGCCTGACCTGTACCCAGATCATCATAGCTCATCGCTTGAGCACCATTCGCAACGCTCACATGATCCTGGTATTGGATCAAGGCATTATCACCGAATGCGGTTCACACGAGGAATTAGTCGCGCGAAACGGTTACTATGCGCGACTGATCCAAAGTCAGCTCGAAAATGGAGAATTGCTCAACGAGTGAACACATAACATTGGGCGTTCCGGTTTGAGCGTGATACGTAAACATTTCTCGCAGTGGAAAGACCGTAAAATGCGCTTGCGTATCTTATACGGTCAAAAAGAGAAAATACGCGATGCGCGCTCTCCCGTAGCCATAGATAAAACCATTAAATAGCGGTGGCACAGAGGAAATGTGAACACCAACAAGGAGGAACACTACCATGAGTATTGAAGAGATCGTGAAGGCCTGGAAAGCTGAGGAAAGTGCATTGGATAACACCGTTCCCGCCAATCCCATCGGCGAGGAGCTGAGCGACGAGGCCTTGCAGGAAGTCACGGGCGGCATGTATTGCACATTGTGGTCCTGTGATATTCAGGTCACCTGTGATTTTGTGGACACCTCCGATATCGGCACCTACTAGCGGAAATGCCATGCGCCGTTGCGCTCCAGCGGCGTATGGTCCACACCACAGTCAAACTGTTAAGTATACCAAAGAAGAAAAGAGAGGATATTACCATGAGTATTGAAGAGATCGTGAAGGCCTGGAAGGCCGAGGAAAGTGCATTGGATAACACCGTTCCCGCCAATCCCATCGGCGAGGAGCTGAGCGACGAGGCCTTGCAGGAAGTCACGGGCGGCATGTATTGCACATTGTGGTCCTGTGATATTCAGGTTACCTGTGATTTTGCGGACACCTCCGATATCGGCACCTACTAGAGAAAGGAAATGCCATGCGCCGTTGCGTTCCAGCGGCGTATGGCTCACTGTCAAGCTATCAAGTATGCCAAAGAAGACAAGAGAGGGATACCACCATGAGCATCGAAGAGATCGTGAAAGCCTGGAAAGCCGACGAAAGTGCATTGGATAGCGCGCTTCCCGCCAACCCCATCGGCGAGGAGCTGAGCGACGAAGACTTGCAGGACGTCACGGGTGGCATATATTGCAGCATAGGGTGGTCCTGTGATTGGCAGGACACCTGTGACGTCGAGATCACCTACCCCTACTAGAGAATGGAAATGCCATGCGCCGTTGTTCTCCAGCGGCGTATAACTCACTGCCAGGTTATTAAGTACGCCAAAGAAGAAAAGAGAGGGTTACTATCATGAGCATCGAAGAAATCGTGAAGGCCTGGAAAGCTGACGACAGCCTGGCCGCTAGCACCGTTCCCGCCAATCCTATTGGTGAGGAGCTGTCTGACGAGGCTCTTCTGGGCGTTGCCGGTGGCATGGCTTGTGACGGAGGAAGCAGCTGTGATACCTGTTTTGCCACGGCCACCTGCAGCTACGACTACACTATAGCCTGATTAGCCAGCAAGGAAAGACTTTCTTATGAGTATCGAAGAGATTATTAACAGCTGGAAGGCCAGTGAAAGTGCATTGGCCAGCAATATTCCCTCCAACCCTGTTGGCGAGGAACTGACCGACGACGTACTCCTGGATGTTTCTGGTCGCATGGAGACAACCTGCGAGCCCAGCACTTGTGATCTGCAGATCTCCTGCGAAATGGTTAGTTACAGCACCTTTTAGTCAACAAGCAAGGACGTGACTATGAATATCGAAGAGGTTGTGAGGGCCTGGAAAGCTGACGAGAATGCAGCAGCGATAACGACCTATGACAATCCTGCCGGCAATGAGCTCTCCGAGCAGCAACTTTTGGAAGTCGTAGGAGGACTTGCGTGCGAGGTTCTTTCGTGCGGAGGTGCCGTATCGTGCCTCCTCATTGAGAGTGCAAGTTACACGTCAACGACTTATTAACTACAGCGGATGGTTGCGCGAGAGCTTTCTGGCTTTGCCAGTGAGCTCTCCACCCTCTTTTTCCATTGTTGAAGCTCTTTGCATGCGCCGGTCTCCACAGAGCAAAAGATGACGAGATGAAGAAAGGATGATGCCTGTTATGCCTCTCCCTCAATCAGGGGTACATGTACCCAGGCCAGATCGATTACCAGGCATTCCTCCGCGAGCAACATGGGAAGCAACACTGCGCGAGTATCTCCTCTCTGTTGCGGCCCTTGCGGCTGAAGCGGATACACCAGATAAAAAACAGTGGGATTTCATCGATCCCGCCATTCCCTACCCTTTTGAGGAGATCCTTGCTCCATTTGTCGCCGTAGCCTGGCAACAGTATGTAGAGCGTGCCGGACCCGCATATGCTCGCCTCACCATACAGGCTCATACGACATTGCAACGTCATCTGCTCCAGGTGCTCACCTCTTTCTCTGTGCAGGTTTTGCATAGCGAGTTTACGCGTGTATGCACGCAAGAGCACCACTTTGCAGGTGAACAGCCAGTAGATGAAAGCGTCCTTTACCTGTGTTTCATCAAACACCTGTATCATGGGGGATTGACAGCGTGTTTCCGCAGCTATCCCGTCCTGGCTCGTCTGCTGGCAACGACCTGTGATCTCTGGGCCGATGCCAATGTTGATTTTCTCCGGCGCCTGGAAAATGATTGGGGGGACCTCCAACAAACATTTGGAGCCGATCGTGTGGCAGGGCCAGTAACGATGATACAGCCCGCTCTCTCTGAGCCACATAATGGACGACGTACAGTCATGGCTTTGACCTTTGCTTCGGGTTACCAACTGGTGTATAAACCCACAAATATCGGATTGGAAGAAAGCTTCAATCGTTTGCTGCTATGGTGCAATGAGAGCGGTATCACTCCTTCCTTCAAAGTCCTGACCAGCATCAATCGCGATCAGTATGGATGGGTCGAGTTTGTGGAATATAAGCCCTGCCAGGATCAACAGGAGCTACAGCGGTACTATCAGCGCGTGGGTATGCTGCTTTGCCTCGTGTATCTGCTTGGTGGAGTGAATTGTACTCATGAGCACATCATTGCCTGTGGCGAGCATCCGGTCCTGGTGGATACAGGTATGCTGATGCACGCCTATGCATGCCCTGATCACCAGAATACGCAGGTGCGGGAGAGATGTTCTGATTGGGAAGAGCAGGACTATTCTGTACTGCATACTGGTTTTCTCACCAACTGGCAATCGTTTCCAACGGCGGCGCAGGTCTCTGATGTCAGTACGCTGGGAACAGGTAGTAAACATGCGTTACTTGAGCAAAAAAATAAACAGGTAAGCTCACAAGAGCACCATATTGCTTTGAAATACGGCTGTTTGAAACCACGGGAACATTTGAATGTTCCGCTATTACCCACGGGTGAATCTGCTAACTGGGAAGAGCATAGGAAGGATATCAGCGCAGGTTTTCATCGCTGTTATCTTCTGCTCCTGGCAGAACAAAGCGCACTGTCGAGTCCTGATGGCCCGTTTCAACAATTCAAACGACAATCCGTGCGGTTTATCTATCGACAGGCTCAGGCCTATAATGCTCTTCTGCCAAAGCTCCTTGCGCCAGAGAGCCTATGTAGTGACATTAATCATCGCGCTGTACTGGTGAATCTCAATCGGGACGTCCTCCCCGTTGAATATCACCTCTGGGAAAAAAAGAGCAATTCGGTCTGGCGGGCAGTATGCGCAAGCGAACAGCAGGCTCTATTACAAGGTGATATCCCTTTCTTCAGCACATACCCGGATAGTACTGCCCTTACTGCCATTGATGGTCAGGAAATAGCCCATTGTTTCCACCAGCTAGCCTTTAACCTGATGCAAGCACGACTGAAGGCGTTGAGCTATTCTGACATGCAGAAGCAAAGTGGCTATATTGCAGGGGCTTTACATGCGGTAAGCTGTCTGAGAAGCGATGATAGAACGCAGGTGAAGGCGCACGCCGCTAGCGCAGAGCTGACGGAACACGAACTGGTGATAGAAGCTTTACGTATCGCTGACGAGCTTGCCCGGCAGGCGATAGATCTACAGGATGGAAGTGTGACCTGGCTCACAACAATGTTTCTGCAACGTAGCCAACGATACCAGCTCCAACCCATGAAGTACAGCCTTTTTGATGGCACATCCGGGGTTGCGCTCTTCCTGGCGGCAGCCGCGCGCATCTCTAACCGAGCCAGCTATCGTGACCTGGCGTTAGCAGCGGTGCAGCCGATATGCCAGCGTATACACTCTCATGGAGATATGCTCTTGAGAGAAATAGGTATTGGTGGCGCTGTAGGGCTAGGTTCTATTGTGTATGCGTTTACCCGTATAAGCCAGTTTATCAATGAGCCTCAACTTCTCGTTGATGCGAGGATGGCCGCTGGACTGATGAAGGCTGAGCATATCGTCAATGATCAGGTTTTAGATATCATCGCGGGCGCGGCAGGTACAATTCCAGGTTTGCTTGCTCTCTATGATGCCTCAGGTGATCAAGAAATTCTTGAACTGGCTTGCCTCTGCGCTCAACACTTGATGAAAGCGCGAACTATGAGCTCCGCTGGCTGCCTGGCATGGCCGACCCTTGGCGGAAAGCACTGTACTGGCTTCGCCCATGGCATAGCCGGTATCGCCTATGCATTAACACGTTTGTATGCTATCACGCATGATGCTGATCTGTTAAGCGCCGCGCGCGAAGCTCTCATATATGAAGATTGTGCATTTATCGCTGAGGTCGGCAATTGGCCTGACGTGCTCGGTGCCAGTAAATCAATGGTCATGACCGCCTGGTGCCACGGCGCGCCTGGTATTGGGTTAGCCCGCCTGGGTGGTCTGCCAGTTCTAGATACAACTCGCATTCGCGCTGACATCGAGGTCGCATTACGGACGACACAAAGTTTCCCTCAGGGTTTGTTAGATTTCCTCTGCTGTGGCAATCTTGGACGTGCGGAGTTTTTGTTTACCGCGGGCCATCTACTTACCCGACCAGAACTTATCCAGGATGCGCTGGGCAATACCAGGAGCCTGATTGCCCGAGCACGGCTGCGAGGCTCATTTCACCTGAATGGTGCTTTACCTGGTCTGTCTATTCCAAAATTCTTTCACGGTACAGCAGGCATTGGTTATACATTCCTGCGCATGGCATATCCCCATATGTTTCCTTCAGTGCTGTTATGGCAATAATAGAGCGGCAATATCCTCGCCAGGGAATTCAAGGATAAGATAAGAATGGAAGGATAGAAATGAAAAAAATCCTCACAACCACTACTCACACTGCACCGTTATTATGGCAGACTCCCCATTGGTATCATGCTACCACCCTGGAGGAGCGTATCGCATCATTATCAGCCGCGAATACTAACTTTGCCAGTGAGCAAAATGACAAGGAGCAGGCACACAAGAAATTGCAGCGTTGGAAAGAACAACTGCCTTTCAATAACGGTTCTTCCTTCGCCGATCGCCTTGCTATGGATGGTATCACTGAAGAGGATCTCCTCGTGCTGCTCGGTGAGCCTATTGAGGCACTCTATGCGCGTCTTGCTCAAGCTCCTGCGCCCGATTGGCTCACCAGGCTCGCCGACAACCTGGAAACAGACGACTCTCTTGCCACTATTGCTCGTCTGTTTAAGGAAGCGGAGGATACTCCCGGGGCCTACGCGCTCTTACAACCTTTTTATCCACTCATGCAAAAGGGCGTGGACCAACTTCAGGCACAGATAGCGGTTCTCTCTGAGCGGTATGATCGGCTTCCATTCCGTCCGGATACCATCCTCGCCTTGCTTCTTCCAAACCTCGCTCGACAGATCATGCCGAAAATAAGCAGAACGTTTGTGCTCGAATTGAATATCGCTCGCTTGCGCGGACAATTGCAAGGAGACACACCGCGGGAACGCTTTCGCTGTTACTTACAACAACTGGGTCAACACGAAAACCTGCGGGCCTTTCTGGAAGAATATTGCATTCTGGCACGCCAACTGATGGTAACCATTGATGCATGGGTCGACTGTAGCCTGGAATTCTTGCGCCATCTCTGTAAAGACTGGGAGGAGATCTTAGCTGTGTTCTCGCCTGAACAGGCTCCCGGTATACTTATCAAAGTTGCGGGTGGAGCAGGTGATACGCACCGCAATGGGCACAGTGTAATGATTTTGAAATTTCAGTCGGGCTGGCAACTGGTCTATAAGCCGAGATCGCTAGGCATCGACGCACATTTTCAGGAACTGCTTACCTGGCTCAATACGCGCGGCAATCACCCTGCATTTCGTACATTGAAGGTCGTCAACAAAGTAAGCTATGGCTGGATGGAATATGTGCCGGACACTGAATGTACGTCCGAAGACGAGATCAGGCGTTTTTACGAGCGCCAGGGCGGTTACCTCGCTTTGTTGTATGCGCTGGATGCGATTGATTTCCATGCTGAGAATGTCATTGCTGCCGGTGAGCATCCACTCTTGATAGATCTGGAGGCGCTCTTTCATCCACGCATAAAAATAGAAGGTGCATATGACATTGAACGTCCGGCGGCAAATGCTCTGGCTCATTCCGTGACACGGATAGCCTTGCTTCCACAGCGCATCTGGTCGAATGATGAAGCGGAGGGCATTGATATGAGCGGACTGGGCAGGACTGAAGGGCAGTTGACCCCTCACCCTATAGCGCAGTGGGAAGATGTGGGCACCGATGAGATGAAGCTCATCCGCGAGCGCGTGAAGATGAGCGGCAACAAAAATTGCCCGAAATTCCATGGACAGAATGTGCTGGCACTCGATTTTATTGATAGCCTGATCACGGGTTTCACTTCAATGTATCAGCTCTTGATGAAGCATCGAGATGCATTTATCGCAGATGTGCTTCCGCGCTTTGCCCATGACGAGGTTCGTTTTATTGCACGTGCGACACGAACCTATGCGTTACTTCTCACTGAAAGCTCCCATCCGAATGTTCTGCGGGATGCTCTGAAGCAGGAGCGCTTCTTTGATCGTTTGTGGATAGCCGCCGAGGACCAACCCCATCTTCAAAGGCTCATCCCGGCGGAACGAGCGGATATGCAGCGAGGTGACGTTCCCATCTTTACTACGCATCCTGATAGTCGTGATCTCTTTACCAGCCAGGGTAAGCGTATCCCGGGCTTCTTTGCCGCGACGAGTATGGAATCCGTCAAACAACACATCCAGCAGCTGAACGAGAAGGATCTGTATCGCCAGGTCTGGATGATCCGAGCCGCTTTTACCAGTATACCGGAGAGCGAACAGTACGCAGACAGATGGCGAGATGCGGTGTACACCTCACAGGTGAATTGTTTAGCTACCTGTCACGAGCGCCTCTTAGCGGCAGCGTGCGCCATCGGCAATCGTCTGGATCGCAGTGCCTTACGCACTGGGCAACTGGTGGATTGGTATGGGGTAACACATGTAAAAGAGCATGCGTGGAGCATTGCCCCGGCTGGCATGGACCTGTACAGCGGTCTCCCTGGTATTATATTGTTCCTGAGTTACCTGAGTACCACGACAGGGGACGCCCATTATCGTGATGTCGCGCGACAGGCGCTCAAGACACTGCGTCTCCAGGTAGCACAGGTTCAAAAACGCCCTGCGCTTGCCAGTATCGGTGCCTTCACTGGAATAGGGTCATGCATTTACCTCTTCTCACACCTGGCACGGCTCTGGCGTGAACCGGTTTTGTTACAAGAAGCTGAAGCACTTGTTCAACTCTTTCCCTCCAAAATCGAGCAGGATACTCAGTTCAATATTGTGGATGGTGCGGCGGGATGCCTTGCGAACCTGCTCGTACTCAATGCTGTTGCTCCATCGCCTGCAACGCTTGCCACCGCTATTAAATGTGGTGATCACCTGCTTGCACATGCATACCCTATCAGTGAGGGCTTGACCTGGAAAACGTCGAAACAAGAGCCGCTTACAGGATTTTCACATGGCACAATCGGCATTGCCTGGAGCCTCTTCAAGTTAGCCGCTGCCAGCGGAGAGGAACGGTTTCGCCAGGCAGCGTCGCTAGCCCTTGCCTATGAGCGAAGTTTGTTTTCGTCGGCGCGACAAAGCAGGCAGTTGCGTAATTCATCAGGTGCTTTACAGCAAGATCATAATATGAAGAATGAAGAGGAACTTCAGCAGGCATACGGTATGGCATGGAGTCGGGGAATGCCGGGTATCGCTCTTGGTCTTCTTGACTGCCTTCAATACGTCGATGATGCATCTATGCATTGTGAGGTAGAGATGGCGCTGAACACCATCATTGCATATGGCGCCGGTTATCATCACAAGCCGATTGGTCCAAATCACTCGCTGTATCATGGTGACGCTGGCAATCTGGAAGCCCTGTTAGTGGCAAGCCAGACGCTCGCCCATTTAGAGTACCATCAGCATGTGGAGCATATTGCCTCACGATTTCTTGAGCACATCGAACGTTCCGGAGGCATCATGGGCGTGCCATTGAACGTTGAGACGCCTGGGCTCATGCTTGGTCTGTCGGGCATTGGATATGAGTTGCTTCGCTTAGCCAGGCCGGACGCCGTACCATCAATACTTCTCCTGGTACCTCCCATCAATTTTGATGAGATGCAAATGAGCAAACAATAAAACCACCACTGCACCCTTCAGTGGCTCCTGGTTCCTGGCAACATGTCATACTACTGTCGGCCATTCGAAGAGATGTTCCGTTAGTTTTTTGCTACGGCAGGGATGCTGGCGCAGATCGCCAGCATCCCTGCTTTTTTGTAATCTGCTACTTTGAGGCTTGCTTCTGGGCTACGTACTGTTCGAGGTCTTGACGCGACCATGCGCCGTTGGCAAGCATGACGTGGTAGTTGAGGACCAGGTCGTCCCCCGGCTGCAGAGGATAGTATTCATCAAACATGAATGAGCAGCTGATGCAGGCGTAGGGGTCGTTGCGCACAAACCATTTGTTGGGATAGCGGGGATTCTCCGGCTGATCTACGAACAGGATGGTTGATCGTGCCTGGTTGCCGTCGTGCTTGCCGCTCAGGGCCAGCCAGGGGGCACGTTTGCCCATGCTTTCAGGACCCTCCAGGCCGTCGGGGCCGATGATGTTGCCGTGCAGGAATGAGCGTGGTCCGCGCCAGAACAAGCCGCCATAACCGGCGTCCGGGCGGCCTTCGGTGGTTGGGGAGCCAAAGTTCAGCGGCCGCTGCGTGACGTTGGTCAGGCGAAAGGCCAGATCCAGGCTCCAGTAGCCCGCCTCGGGATTGATCTCGCTGACGACGATCTTGCGTTCCTCCTTGAACCAGGTTTCTCCCGCCTGCGTCACCCATTGGAGCTGTTCGCGGCAGCGTACCTGTCCGTCGTTGCTTACCTCCTGCCAGCCAACGTGGTCTATGTGACCATTGTTGGCAAGCTGGATATAGCCCTGCTGCTCGCGGGTATAGGTGGGGCCACCCCAGAAGTTTTCTTCTTCGATGTTGGCGATACACATAGTCAGGCCGATATGCCAGAGGTGATCATGGGGACGGAACAGGCTCAGTTCGTTGCCCGCCAGTGTGCGCAAGGGATGAAAATAGGGTCGGGGCGACTCGCGTGCTGGATTCTTCGACTTATATACGTATTTGAACAGTGTCTGTCCTTGATAGGCTACTTCGATCGCATCATTGAGCGTATGGGTCAGGGTTGTTTCCATAGAGATGTCTCCTCTTTGTTCAGGCGGCCTCTAATGCATCCTGTCGAGGCTGTACCCCGATGCCGGGATGCATCCCGAGGTGGACGGCTCCATCAAATTCGAACCTGGCTTTGTCTGGATAGAGCGTAGACTCATCCAGGAACTGGCTACCATTGAGGGCGGCTGGCCCATGATGGCCAAACGCGACCGCCAGCTGGCAGACGGCCAGTTTAGTGAGCAGACTGTCCGTCAGGCCGCTGACGAGCAGGGGAAGTCCCGCGGAAGCGGCGACGGCGATCTGCTGCAGGGAGGGCCAGATGCCTCCGCTGCGCGTGATCTTGATGACGAGATAGTCTACCAGCCCCTCGGCGGCGTAGTGGAAGAAGTCGGCGGGACTGACGCTGGCCTCGTCGATGGCCAGGGGGATAGGGCACTGCTGGCGCAGTCGCCGCATCAGCTGCAGTTGGTCTGCGGGGAATGGCTGTTCCAGCACGTTCACCCCGGCGTCGGCGAAGCCGCGCGCCAGCGCCAGCGCCTCTGGCGGCTGCAGTCCCTGATTGGCGTCCGCCCACACAAACGCCTCTGGTCCGGCGACCTGGCGGATCGTCCTGGCGATATCCCGATCGGTCTCGGAGGCCACAGCGGCCTTGAAGTTAAAGTGGCGAAAGCCTTTCTCCCGGGCCTCCATGATCTCGCGCTGTACATCCGCGACCCCGTGCGAGGTGAGCGTGTAGCTGAGCTCAACGGTGTTGCGCTGTCCGCTGCCGCCCAGATAGCTGCGCAGGGGCAGGCCAGCGTTGCGCGCGCAGAGATCGTGGACCGCCATGTCGAGGGCGGCCCGGGCGACCGGCATGCCGGTGCTGGGGCCCCGGCCAATCGCGCTCTGCATGCGCTGGTGCAGCCCCCAGCGATCCGTGATCTCCAGACCGAGAATGGCAGGACCCAGATAGTCGCGGATCGTACTGGTGACCGATGCGATAGTCTCATAGGACCATTGAGGCATGGGGCGTCCCTCGCCCCAGCCAACATTCCCCTCACTATCGGTCACTTTGACCAGAGCGATGGAGGCCGTTCCTCCGGCCGCTCCGGCGGAGCCGGACGAGAAGCGGAAAGTCTGCGTCACCGGCAGGGAGGCAGAGAAAACCTCAACCTTCTGAATCATGTTCATGGCTCGCTATACTTTCTGCTGCTGAGTGCCGCTAACATGCTCGTAGAAGGGATCGCCTGCCACGATCGAGCCCCGTTGCACGATCTGCCTGGTCGCGGCGGATTTATAGATGCTGGTGAGAAAGTCCAGCGTCGGGCGGATATCGGACGTGCTGGATATGGGTCGCTGCTGATGATCCATGCTATCCAGCAACATACTCAACTGGGCCTTGTGAGATGAGGCCTCATTGAGCTCCAACTCGTTCCAGCGCGAGGCCACGGCGGCATCTTCCTGTCCTTTAGGTTGCGTGAAGCGCCAGTTGTCATTCGTATAGCTGTAGAGCGCGGTCAGTTCCACCGTCGCTTTCTGGAAGTCGAAGCGGAAATAGGTCTCCTCGCGAGGCGACAGAACGCTATTGACGATGCTGCCCAGCACACGATTCTGGAAGCGCACCATCGCCAGCGAGACATCCTCAACCTCGATGGAGCGATCAAGCGTATCCGTGAAGGCGCTGACCTCCTGCCAGTCCCCCAGCAGCCAGAGGAAAAAATCCATGGCGTGGATGCCGTGTCCCATGGTGGGGCCACCACCCTCGGTGGACCACTTGCCACGCCAGGGCACCTCGTAATAGGCGGCATTGCGAAACCAGGTCGTCTGACAGATCCCGACCAGTGGACGCCCCAGTGCCTCTTGCTGAATCAACTGCTTGAAGTGCTGGCCTCTCGATCCAAAGCGCCACTGGAAGACGCTGCTGCAGAACTTCCCGCTCTGCTGCTCGACCTCGGCGATATGATCCAGTTCGGCCAGCGAGGTGCAGAGCGGCTTCTCGCAGAGGACGGATGCGCCGGCCTTCAACGATTGGATAATTAGCGAATAGTGGAGATTCGGTGGCGTTGCGATATGTACCAGGTCGGGATGCTCTTTTTCCAGCATCTCTGCCGCGTCGGTATAATAATGAGGGATGCCGTGTTTCTTGCTGTACTCCTCGACGCGCTCGGGAACAACATCCACCGCCGCAACCACCTCCACCCGATCCTTGAGCTCGTGAAGGGCCTTGATATGATTGCCCGCGATAGAACCGGTCCCAATAATGGCGGCACGATAACGTGACATAGAGATATTCCTCTTCCTATCTGTAAATGTGTCTGGTGTCTACTTTTATAGCATATCTGGTTGTGTATACGTGTGGGTGGGAGCATGAGCATCCCACTGGTTGAGGCATCCCCACTCGCAACGCGACCGGGGATGCCTCAATGGGTAAACGTTATTTGATAAAGCCTCCGTCCTTGAGCTGTTTATTTGCCTGTGCCTCCCAGTCAGAGACATTGAGCCCGTCCAGCCCTTTGATGAAGCTGTTCCAGCTTGCATCAGTGAGCGGCTTCTGCCCTGTGATAAACTGAACCAGGTTTTCATCGACATAGCGGTTGATATCCGCCTGGTTGGAGGCTGGTTGGATGACAAACGCGGCCGTTTGATCTTGCCAGGGGAACGATGCAAATGCATCATAGATCTTGACTGGATCGATGGTCCTGCCATTTTTCGTTTTAAAGCTATTGTACCTGGCCTTCAACTCGGCGGGTGTATTTTTATACACCAGGTTGCGGATCTGATTGATGGGAGCTGCTTCATGTGAGTAGAAGGGAACGGGCACCCCCTGTCCGGTTACATTGCCCTGAGCATCAAAGGTGTAATGAACACCTTTCTGGCCAAAGGCTGTTTCATAGTATCCCTCGCCGGTATTCGTCCACTCCAGGAATTTGGCGATCGCGGGGCCCTTTCCTTCATCCAGCGCTTTCTTGGAGACCGCGATGCGCAGGCCGACGTTGTTTGATGCTCCCAGAAATGACTGTCCATTGGGACCCTGCGGGGGCGCCAGCGGCTCCCAGTCGCCCTGGGGAAAGTTCGTATCAAAGGATTGGTAATTGGCCTGGCACTGGGCGGCGCAGAAATCTTCAGAGATGATGCCGTATTTTCCCTGCTGCTTCCAACCGGCACGGAAGTCGTTGGTGCTCAGGGTTGGCCAGGCTGGATCGATCAACTTCTCATCCGCCATCTTACGCAAGAATTGGACCACCTTCAGGTAGCCAGGATCACGCAGGCTCAGGCTGATTTTGCCCGGAGTGTTAAAGTTCCACACGCCAGGCAGGCCATACGCCCCAAAGAACGCCTGCCAGCCGCCTCCAAGGCCTGGAGAAGAGACGCCGGTGGTTGCCGCGAACCCATAGGTATCATTTTTACCATTGCCATCAGGATCATTTCTGGTAAAGGCCTCGGCGACCTTCAACAGATCGTCCAGGGTCTTAGGTTCCTTCAATCCCAGTTTGTTCAGCCAGTCCTTGCGAATCAGGAGCCCCTGGCGCTTGTTGAGAACGGTCTTCTCCTGCAATACATATTGCTTGCCATTGATGGTGGCGATCTTCTGCATCTGCGGATCGTTATAGCGATCTTTAGTACGTCCGGGCATCAGTGGCAGCAGGCTATCGACCGGAGCGATCAATCCCTGTCGTACCCACTGCAGGAAAATATTGTTGTTGGACGGCACTTGGAAGAAGTCCGGCAGATCGTTGGCAGCCGCCGCTGCATTCATTTTGGTGTCACCATCGTCGCCATAGGGCAGGAAAGTGACCTTCAGGTTAATATTCAGCTTGTCATGGACGTCCTTGATGAGGAACCAGTTCGGTGGTGGATTCCCAACTTCACCCGCCGATGGCACCGTCCATAGTGTCAGATTTGTTGGCCCATTATTACTACTACTACTGCTCGATGATGACCCGATGTTCGTTTTACAGGCGCTAATCAGTGGTACGAACAAAAGCATGAGCAGACAAAAGGATGCAAATGATTTGCCTGCTGAGAAATTACTCTTCATGAGTAGCTTTCCTCCTTAGTTATCCGTAAGGCAACAAATAGAACAATAACAAGAATGATGTGGATTACACCCGTGTAACCCACGGCAAGGATGGCAGACTTGCATGCAGCGTTCCTCCTTACTCCTTGACTGAGCCTACCAGTACTCCCTTGGTGAAGTGGCGCTGAATCCAGGGATAGACGATTAGCATGGGCACCATTGTCAGGATGACGGCGGCCATCTTGAGTGCGTCCTGCGGAGCGGTAAAGAGCGAGTTGATCTCAACATAGTCGTTGATGTTGCCCGCCATCAGGATATTGCGCAGCAGCACCGGTAGCGGCATCAAGTCGTTGTTACTCAGGTAGAGAATGGGATTGAAGAAATCATTCCACTGCGTGACCGCGTAGAAGAGGCCGATGGTGAGCAGGATCGGCTTGGAGAGAGGCAGCACGATGCGCCAGAGCACCTGGAACTCGTTGGCTCCATCCACAATGGCCGATTCACGCAGGCTGGCCGGAATGTTCTGGAAAAAGGCCCTCATCACCAGCATGTTATAAACGCTGACCGCGTTGGGGAGGATGATGGCCATGTAGGTATCGAGCAGGTTCAGATTCTTCACCAGGATATAGGTTGGAACCAGGCCCGCATTGAAGAGAAAGGTGAACAGAATCAGGGTCAGTATCAGATTGCGCCCCGGCATATCTTTAAAGATCAACCCATAGGCGGTGAGGGTTGTTAACACCATATTGATGATGATGGCCATTGTCGTCAGCACCAGGCTATTCCACAGCGCCTGCAAAAAAGAGTCCTGGCTAAATAGCTGGACATAGGCCGCGAACGACCAGTGTAAGGGAGAGAGAAACAGGTTGTACCCCGACTCCTTAGTCAACTCCAGCGGCGTAACCGAGACGACCACAGCGTACCAGATCGGTATAAACGTGATGAGGATAACGATGACCAGAAAGACGGCCAATCCCCAATCGAACGCGCTGATCCTGGCTTTCTCCCGTTTGCCCGCACCGAATTTGAAGATAGATTTTGTCTCAAGCTGGTTTTCCACGTGCACATCCTTTCTGCTTAGTAGAGACCAGTTCCCGCGAAGCGTTTCGCAACTCGGTTCGCGACAACGATGAGGCACAGACCGATCAAGCCTTTGAACAGTCCGACGGCGGTCGCCAGGCTAAACTGGGCATTTAAGATGCCCTCGCGGTAGACCCAGGTGTCAATGATGTCGCCAACGCTATAGACGGGGAGCGAATACATGGCAAAGATCTGGGTGAAGCCCGCGTCCAGGATTGATCCCAGTCGCAGCAGCGTCACCAGGACGATGACATCTTTAATGTTGGGCAGTGAAATATTGATGATGCGCTGCAGTCGTGATGCCCCATCGATGGAGGCCGCCTCATATTGAGCCGGATCGACGGCGAGCAGCGCCGCCAGATAGAGGATGGCGCCCCAGCCCGTCTCTTTCCAGATATCAGAGGAGACAACGATCGCCCGGAACCAGTTCGGATCTGTCAGGAAGCTCACAGGCTGCCCACCCATGTTGCCGATAGCCGAGTTCACCAGGCCGGTACTGGGTGAGAACAGTCCGAGCAGGATACCAAAAATCACGATCCACGACAGAAAATGCGGCAGGTACGACATCGTCTGCGTGATGCGTGCCAGGCGAGGAAAATAGCGAATCTCGCTCAGCGCCAGCGCCAGGATGATCGCGGGCGGGATGCCGAAGATTAGCTTCGCCACGCTGATCACCAGGGTATTGGTGAGCAATTGCGTAAAATAGTAGGACTTGAAGAAGACCTCAAAATTCTTGAAGCCGATCCAGGGACTGCCCTCTACACCCAGTAGCGGCTGAAAATCCTTAAATGCAATCTGAGCTTCATACAGCGGCCCATAGCGGAAAATAGCGAAGTAGAGCAGTCCCGGCAGCAACATCAGGTAAACATACCGATACCTCCACATGCGCCTGAACAGGGAATTGCTACGGCTCTTTGAGCGGGTAACGCGCACCGATGGTGCCGCCAGTGTCTTGATACCCATATTCCTCCTCGAATAATGCGCGTGATAAAAAGACGACAGCCTTATAGAAAACGTTTACCAAGAATGTATAACCCTCCCCCTTCTCGTGAAGAGAACGTTTACTAAACACGTATGGTAAAGCTTATAAGCAAAAAAGTAAATGCAACGGATGTTTAATCTTTAACAGAAAAGCTGGTTGGTTCTGGAATAGTGCCACTGGATTCGCGTACGTGCAGTTGATAGCTGAGCTTGATGTTCTGTGCCGGTAGCGTGTCGCTCGCCTGGAACTGGTCGAGCAGGATGCGTGTGGCGATATGCCCTGCCTCTTTCATGGGGTGGGCGAATGTTGTCAGCGCGGGAAACATATGCGCCGCATACGCGGGATCGCCTATCGTTACCAGCGCTATATCGTGGGGCACTCGTACTCCGTGATAGTAGAATGCTCTCAAGGCTCCTAAGGTCATGTGTTCGTTGGCGACAAAGATGGCTGTTGGTCGTTTCTGGGCCTGTTCCCAATGCTCCAACAGTTGCAGGGCAGCCTGATAGCCGCCTTCATAGCTATAGCGACCATCGCTGATCCACTCGGGGACCACCGCCAGGTTTTGTTCTTTGAGCGCCTCCAGCCAGCCCTGGTGGCGGTCCATGGCGCTTTTCCAGGGCGGAACATGGTCACGCGGGCCACTGATGGTCGCGATAGAGGTATGGCCCAGATGTATGAGATGCCTGGCTGCGAGATAGCCAGCCTCCCACTCGTTAAAATGGATCTGGTTGAAATCATAATCCTTCTCAAGAGGACGATTAATGACTACAAATGGGATGTTTTCCTCTTTCAGAGATAGCAGGTGAGCCGATTGATATTGTGTATGGGAGTACATGAACGACATAAAAATAAAGCCATCAACCTGCTGCGCCTTTAAGGTCTCAATCGCCTGCATCTCGCTCTCCAGGTCAGGTGTACTGGCCAGGATGATGTTATAGCCGAGGGGACGCAAGACCTCCTGTATGCACTCAACGATGGGCATAAACAGATTGCCAAGCACAGTAGTGACGACAACGCCCACGGTGGCTGTTCGTCGTTTGACCATGCTGCGAGCGATCTCATTCGGGCGATACTGCAATGCCTTCACCGCGGCCAGCACCCGGTCGCGCTTCGCCTCTCCGACATACTGATTGTTGCCATTGAGAACCTGCGAAACGGTACTGATCGATACCTCGGCCATCTGAGCTACGTCCCGAATGGTAACAGATTTTCGGCGCATCGTTCCATCCTCACTTTGTTACAGAGGACAAAAACGTTTTTGAAAAACGTTTTTCAAAGCATACCCGGTAAATTTGCGATTGTCAATACTGTTGTGGATATATTCACATTCGCTGTTGACAGTGTCATCTCTCCTCTTCTATCATTGTTTTCTATTGATGTGCGGCTTTCCGAGGATGCGACCTTACCTTCACAGCAGATACTGGCATATCTAGATTTTGGTGATAAGCTGGGCGTCTACGATTTCTGTAGTGATCAATATCGCCCATGGATTCGTACCTCGCGCGTGCTCGTGCGTGGTGATCGTGGCGAGATCAATAATACGCAGGTGCGCTACCTGGAAGATATCCTCACCCCTATCCAATATGAGCTGGCGCGACAGGAATCCAGTAAGATCGGCAATCTGGAGGGATATTTTCATCGCGGCTACATGGCCGGTGGCGAGTGGATCTATCGCAATCCATTTATCGATGGACGATTGAACGACGATGAGATTGCCACCGCGACCTGCCTGGATCAGATGGCCCGCTACGTAGCTGGTGGTCCGGACCTCTACAGCCTGGCGGATGCCGCCCAGGATCAATATCTGAGCTCGATGATTCACCAGTCCCTGGAAATCAACGGCCCGGTCAGGGCCAGTACCCAACCCTGGGCCATGGCCCGCTGAGTCAGGCGGTGCCGATCAGCTATATGGGCGTTTGAACGTTAGCGCGATTGCGCATGGTGCTGGCGCGAATGCATAGTTCAAAGGGGACCAGAATACGTTCTGGTTCCTGCGTGCGCGTGCCCTGGATCCTGCCGATGAGCGAGGTGACCGCCAGGCGGCTGATCTCTTCTTTATCGGGCGAGACGGTTGACAGAGGAGGGTAGGCGTACTGTCCCTCTTCAACGTTGTCGAAGCCCATCACAGCGATGTCGTCAGGAATGCTGAGTCCGGCGGCGTTGATGACCGAGAGCGCTCCCATTGCCATCAGGTCGTTGAAGCAGAAGACCGCGTCGGGCGGATTCTCCAGGGAGAGGAGATAGCGCATGGCGTTGGCGCCATCGGAACGGTGCCAGTAGCCACCGCTGATCAACAGGCTTTCGTCAACCTCTATCCCTGCCTCGCGCAGCGCCCGGCTATAGCCTTGCGTGCGCAGAGAGGGTGCCTGGCTCTGTGTCTCCTGCGAGCCGATAACGGCGATGCGCCGCTTCCCGATCGCCAGCAGATGATTGGTCGCCTGGTAAGCTGCCTGCACATTATCGATGAGCACATGGTCAAATGGGGCGCCAAACAACCGTTCTCCTACGAGCACCAGTGGTCCCTTTACCTCTTCCATCTTAATATCGTCGATAGTCAGGGCTTGCGGATCAAGGATGACCCCATCGATCAGGTGTGGGCGCAGACCTTTGATGACGCTCAATTCTTTCTCAAGCGAACCATAGGCATAATCGTTATAGCGGATCTTGCCCTCGGGCTCGGGATCGCGAGGACCATAGGTATAGTCGAGGAGCAGCGTATATTTATGCTCTTCGGCCACCCTGGTCATGATATCGCCAACTTCCGTGAAATATGGATTGCGGATGTCAGGAATGGCATAGGCCAGCACCCCGACACGGGCCTTGCGTAGTTGTCGCGCAGCGATATTGGGTTGATAGTTCAATTTTTCAATGGCCGCCAGCACCATCGCCCGTGTCTCAGGACCCACGCGGGCATAATTTCCATTGATCACGTTTGAGACAGTTTTAATTGAAACTCCCGTATAGGCTGCAATATCCTTTAAATGTACCGTCATCGCGCCGTTTTTTTCCCACACTTCCGTATTATTTGCAATACAGCAAGGAGCACTAAATGTACCCCTACAGGGATCATAACATTGAGAAATGAAACGAGTCAACGCGCTTATGACTTTTTTAGCTGAACGATTAAAATTGATCAATAAAGGGGTTGACAGGATGAGCCTGGTTTGATATTATCTATTCACGCAAGTGGTACTCTAAAAGTGCCGCCAGCAGCAAGAGATGGAGCCGTGGTGTAGTGGCCTAACATGTCTGCCTGTCACGCAGAAGACCGCGGGTTCGAATCCCGTCGGTTCCGTTTATTTTACACCTGATACACCAGAACCAATATTGGTTCTGGTGTTTTGTTTTATTATCCCGCTTGAGAATACATGAAGAAGCGCGGTATGGGCAGGCAAGCGCGCTCGCTGCCCATACCGCGCTTCTTCATGTATTCTCTTTACCAAGCGTAAGCTTCGGGGGCCTGTCCGCCGGGGCCAGGGAAGATCTCGTCGAGCTGTTTCAGGGTTTCTTCGCTCAGATGGAGGTCCAGGACACGCATGGTACCATCCAGTTGTTCGATGGTGCGGGGTCCGATGATGGGAGCCGTAACCACTGGATTGGTATGCAGCCAGGCCAAGGCGACATGGGCCGGTTCCGCGTCCAACTGGGCGCAGAGCTTCTCATATGCCTCAAGCTTAGAACGATTATTTTCGACGTTCTTTTGCATATTAGCGTCGCTGCGGCGGCCTTCGCTCGCTTTCTGCAGCGCACCTCCCAGCAGTCCACCAGAGAGCGGGCTCCAGGGGATCAAACCCAGGCCGTACTCTTTACAGACCGGGATGACTTCGAGCTCGATCATACGGGCGTTCAGATTGTAGAGACTCTGCTCCGAGACCAGTCCCATAAAGTGGCGGTTCTTCGCGATCTCATTGGCCTGGACGATGTTCCATCCGGCAAAGTTACTGCTGCCGACATAGACGACCTTCCCTTCTCGTACCAGCTGTTCCATAGCCTGCCAGATCTCTTCCCAGGGGGTCTGACGATCGATGTGGTGCATCTGGTAGAGATCGATGTGATCGGTCTGCAGGCGGCGCAGACTGGCCTCGCAGGCCTGGCGAATGTGGCGCGCCGATAGCCTGGAATTGTTGGGCCACTCGCCCATGTCTCCGTATACCTTGGTGGCCAGCACAACTTTATCACGGCGACTACCACCCTGGGCGAACCAGCGGCCCAGAATCTGTTCGGTTACACCCTCGCCCCGCTGCCGACCATAGACGTTGGCTGTATCAAAGAAATTGATGCCATGCTCAAGTGCGCGATCCATAATCTTAAAGCTATCGGCTTCGCTGGTCTGGGGACCAAAGTTCATTGTGCCCAGACAGAAGCGGCTCACTTTCAGTCCTGTGCGACCAAGATGGGTATATTCCATTGAAAACCTCATTCCTTACAAATAGACTATCGTGGACCTGGTGAAGATCATTCAGCCCGATTGCCATTTCCACTTTTTGTGATAACGAATGTATTACGATTGATATTCCCAAAAAAGATAACGTTTTCTTCAAAAATGCGGATAATTTGGCGCAAGCTGTGCAGCATCAAAAGGCCCGGGAAGCGGTTTTATCCGCCGTCCCGGGCCTTTTTTAATCGATTGGATTTTGGTGGTGATTACGCGGGCCAGACATCGACGAGATAGTGGCCGTTGCTGGTCTGTGCGTCGAGCCAGTGCTCGGCGACCTCGGTCGAGCTACCAGTTTTTTCCTGGTAGAGGGCCACGAAGGCCCGGCGTACATCGGGCGCCATGTTGCCGGCATCGCCACAGATGTAGATGATCGCACCCTGCTGGATCAGCTCCCAGACACGATCTTTGTGTTTGAGGATCTGGTCCTGGACGTACATCTTGTCGTGTCCTTCCCAACGTGAGAAGGCGCTGATCAACTCGGTGACGCCCCGTTCCTGCATGGCTTTGAACTCGTCGGCGTACAGGAAGTCGTGCTCAGGATGGCGGCAGCCAAAGAAGAGCAGCGATGCACCAACGTTTTCGCCGCGCGCTTTGAGCGCGTCCCGCTCCTGCAAGAAGCCACGGAACGGAGCCACACCGGTGCCAGGCCCTACCATAATCAAAGGCACGGTTGGATCTTCTGGCAGCATAAAGGTTGAGCGCGTATCCTGGATGAAGGCGTTGATCTGATCGCCCTCGTGCTGGCGGCTCAGGTAGTTAGAGCAGACACCCTGGTACTGGCCGTGACCCGAGCGGGCCGGGGCATCGACTACCGCCACCGTAATGCTGCAGCGCCGCTCGTCCTGCGCTGGTGAGGACGAGATCGAATAGTAGCGCGGACGCATCATCGAGAGCAGTTCCAGGTAGGCGTTGAACGGCAGTTCACAGGCCGGGAACTCTTCCAGCAGATCGATGATCGATTTGCGCTTTGCCAGTACCTCGCTCTTGTACAGGGCGACACTGGCCTCGTCCTCGCCGGAGAGGGCTAGCAGCTTCTTTTTATCCGGTGGACACTGCGTGAAGTCGACCATGGCTTTGATCTGCTTGCGCGTTGCCACATCCTGTAGCTCGACATAGTCGCGCAGCAGGCTATAGACCGAGACCGGCATCTCAACTGGCAGGTTCGATTTGCGGTTATCGCTCTTGCGTAGCAGGATATGCGTATCCATGGCGAAGTTGAAGTGGCGCATGACGCGCTCGACCGCAGCATCGCTGTTGCGTGGGATGATTCCCAGGTGGAAGCCGGTGCGATAGCTAACGCCTTCGGGTAGCGCGAACTCGATGTGGCGGGCCGAGCGACCAGCCTCAGGGCTGTACATCTCCCGGTTGACCATGACTGTAGCGGGACGAGCCCCGAAGGTCTCGATCAGTGGATGCGAGCGCATGCCGTTGATCACCTCGACCTCGTAGGCCGAGCCGACCGTGTTGACCTCTTCTGGCAGCTTCGCTTCGATGCCAAACTGTTCGAACAGGGACTGCCACAGCGGCTGATACCAGGACTCGAATTGACCATCGAAGTCCTCGCGGGCATCACCCTCGCCGCGCGCGTAGATGCGTTCAGCTCCAAACTTCTCCAGATTGGCGTCGATCAGGCGGGGAATAGCCTGGAAGGTGGCGGCCCAGTCGCGGTTGCCGCAGCCAAAGACCATATATTTCACGCCCTTCAGGCTCTCCGGCGCCAGGTCTCCGGAGCGCAGCCAGTTGCAAAACTTCTCCGCGTTATCTGGCGGCGTGCCGTTGTAGGAGGAGGTGATCACCACCACCGCGCCCTCGGTTGGCAGCTTGTTCGTATATTCATCCAGATCGGCGATGGTCGTCTTAAAGCCATAGGCATTGGCATCCTCTACCATGCGATTGGCGATATCCTCGGCCGTTCCCATGTTGGAACCGAAGAGAACCAGTAGCGGGGTATCATGTCTGGGTATCTCGGGTTTCGGGACGGTCCGGGTAGCGGCCTTTTTAGCCTGAACGCTCTCCTCGGCTTGAGGACGTACAACAATCGTGCGCTCGGCATCGGTACGCTTGCGCACCTTAATCTTGAAGTCGTCTGGCTTGATCGTCAGCGTCTCTTTGATCTTGAACTGGTAGTTGGTATGGTCGATAAAGTGGTAGCGCTGCAGCAGCATGCCCAGGACCAACGTGGCCTCCTGCATGGCGAACTGGCGGCCGATACAGGCGCGCTGCCCATTGCCAAACGGCTTGTAAGCGTCAGCCGGACGACTCTGCTCCGCCTCCGGTGAGAAGTGCTCGGGATCAAACGCATCGGGATTATCGCCCCAGATGGCGCGATCGCGGTGCAGCATCGGGATCAGAACGGCGATATCTTCGTCCTTCGTCACTTTATATTTGCCGCCGATAATCTCTTCACCGTTTAATGGATAGACCGCGAAGGCGGGCGCCGTCGGCCACAGGCGCAGCGTCTCCTGCAGGATCTGTGTTACATAGCGCAACTGATTCACCTGGTTAAAGGTGGGCCGGGCAGTCAGATCGTTGCCCAGCACGCGATCAACCTCTTCATAGGCTCTGGCCAGCACCTCTGGATGGTGCAGCAGCTCGTAGAGTGCGAAGGAGAGCAGACCGCTGGTCGTTTCGTGCCCCGCGATCAGGAAGGTAATGATCTGGTAGCGGATATTGAGGTCGTCCAACTGCTCGCCCGACTGTTTATCGGTTCCCGTGAGCATGTAGCTCAGCAGATCTTTTTTCTGCGAGACATCCTCGCCACCCTCGCGGCGCTCCTTGATGATGCGGTCCACCACGCTATTGAGGAACTCGGTATCAGTCTGGAACTGGCGGTTCTTATGGATGAGCAGCTTGTCCTCAAATGGCAGACGACCACCGCGCTCCATAGCTTCCTGCAGGGCACGCACCATGCTATTGACAAAGGGATGCATGTCCTCGCGATAGAACGAGTTAAAGCGATAGTCGAAGCCGCACAGACCGATGGTATCCAGCGTCAGACGCGTCATATCACCCGGCACATCAATCTCATCGTCCGAGTTCAGGCGGTCCCACTTGCCCACTAGCTGTTCAGCGATATCGACCATCATGGGCAGGTAGCCCTGCATGGCGCGCATGCTGAAGTTGGGCATCAGGATGTTGTGCGCCTTGTGCCAGTTGTTTTCCTGTGTCCAGGAGGTAAAGAGGCCATCGCCAGCGAACGAGCGCACGTTCTGCAGGGGTGCCCATACCTTCTTATCAAAGCGTGTCTCATCCGCGAGCTCTTTGACCAGCTCATAGCCGGAGACAATGATCAGGGAACGTCCGGGCATATTGAGTTGATAGATGGGGCCATACTCGCGGGCCAGCTTCATCATATCCTGGACGCGGCGCCCCGACTGCAGATCGAACAGATTCCCAAGGAATAATTTTTCTTTTGGATGCGGTATAGTATTTGTTTCAAGTACTTTATGCGTGGTCATGCGAAAGAAACCCTCCGCCTTTTGTAAAAAAAGGACTTTATTATAATCGACGTGATCTTCAGGCAGCGCAACGCCTGCTGGAGAGGGCCAGATATGCTCATTCAGATCGGCTCTCAACTCTCCAACTGGCTATGGTGCTGTATCGGGTGGCAGGAGATGCTCATTGAAGAGAGCGGCTGGCAGGCCATGGGCGAGCAGATGTAAAACGCTTTCCGCCATCTCATCAGGTCCTGGATCATCCTGTTCAAACCACCAGATAATACCCTGGGCGATCACCCCTGTTACCAGGCGGGCCAGCAGGAAAACATCATATCCCTGCAGTTGACCCGTTTCTGTCACGCGCTCAAACGCCCGTGTCAGGCCCTGCGCGATCGTATCCTCCACGCGAATGGTGCGTGAGACCTGCGCGCCACTGGTCAGGGCGATGCTAAAAAGGTCGCGTTCGGCATAGGCGTGCCGGAAGATAGAGCGCACAATAACCGGAAGCGTCGCCGCTTCAGAGCTGCGCACCTCGCTGATAACCTGCTCTTCCAGGATCTGAAGGACTTCGTCGATCAGGGTATTGAATATTTCATCTTTATCTCTGAAATGGAGATAAAAAGTGCCAACGCCGACATCGGCGGCCTCGGTAATATCGAGGATACTGGTGTCGTGGAACCCTTTTTTGGCGAAGACGCGCCGTGCGGCTGCTAGCAGCTCGGCACGGGTCCTTGCTCTTCTTTTTGCGCCTCGATGTTGCCGGGCGTTGGAATCACCTTTTGAACTGTAATTCATAACTGAATTATAATTCAGTTTACTTTGCATGTCAAGGGTTGTAGACAGTAAAAAAGGATGTGGCGGAACGCGCTCAGAGCGCGTTCCGCCACATCCTTTTTTACTGGCAGGTGCTATTCAGGGTTTGTGTATGGCCTGTGGGGCGTTATGGATGGGACCCCAGTTGACCCATTCCAGTCCTTCATAGAGCTCATCGCCCCAGACCTTCCAGGAGTGGCCGCCGGGCTCCCTTACAAATGTATACTTGATGCCCAGCTTCTTGAGTGTCGCGGCAAACTTGAGGGCTCCGGGATAGTAGAGTTTATCTTCGGTCGCATCGCCCAGGAATATCTGTAGCGTCTTCGCCTGAGGGGTTCGCACAATTTGAATGATGGGGCTGTTGTACTGGCGATAGGTGATACTATGGCCCCAGATCGGTCCTGTGGCATTGTAATAGCCGCCTAGAGCGATGACCGAATGGAAGACATCGGGATGGTGGATCGCGATATTCATGGCTCCAAAGCCGCCCATTGAGAGACCGCCAATGGCGCGGTGTGCCGCGTCTGGAATGGTGCGGTAGTGCTGGTCAACGTATTTGACCAGTTCCTTGGACACAAAGTCTTCAAGTGGTTGCTTATTGTTGCCACTGTTGCCCCACTCGCTGGTCGTTCCTGGGGCGCCATTGCCATCTGGCATAACCATGATTAGTTCTGGAATCTTTTTCGTATCGATCAACGCATCGGCCGACTCGGCTGCTCGGCCCGCAAGCACCCAATCCGTCACTTTTCCTGGCGATCCATGCAAGAGGTACGCCGTGGGATAACGTTTATTTTTCCCCGCGGGGGTGTTGTAGGTTGGAGGAAGATAGATCTCAAAGAGCCGGCGAGTCTTCATCAAGATGCTCTGCATCTCGACCACTTTGGTCGTGCCAAACGATGGCACATTGGCGGCGATGGAGTTCAGTTTGGGAGCACCATGAATATCCGCTTCCGGCGAGATGATGAACAGGTTGCCCGACTGGCTGGCCAGGAAAAAGAGTCCCAGCATGACGATGATCGCTACCCAGCGTTCGAGGTGCCATTGATACAGACGCGCCTGGAGATGCATCGCGGCAGTATCACGGGCGGCGATATCCCGCAGGGTAAAGCGTTGCCAGAGCGCGCGAATCACCTGATATGGTTGATAGAGCAATATCTCATAGAGAGCCGAGCCAACCGCGGCACCAATAAGCGCGCTCAGAATGGCCAGAGCCACCATAATGAAACAGGTATTATAGAGAACATTGGTCTGTAATGGTTCAATATGCCCGCCCGCATCGGTGACGGGGACAAGCTCAGTCTGTATAAATGCAACCAGATAACCCAGGACAAAAACGATGCTCGCTCCTACCATACCACCAGATTTTCGATGTGTGAACAGTGCTCCGGTCAGAGCAGAGCCCGCGGTGAGCATAAGGGCGGTGATGAGCTGTGAGCGCATCGAATCCAGGCCAGTCGAGGTGATCGCTGCTGAAAGCCCATCGAATACACCGTGCCCGAAGAGAAAAATCCCACTTATCAATGAAAGAAGGAAAGAGACAAAGAACCAGAGGATCGGTATGTACCGCCTGGTTCTGTTGTAATTGAACATAGAGGGTTGTTTCTGTTTCATTGCCATTTAGTTTTCTATAAAAGCTCCTGCTTGGGGAGCTTTGAGCGTTTTTTACCCTCGGCTACGTGATGTAATCTACTTGTCCGAGTGAAGAATTTGTGCCATTGTAATCTTCCATCGTATTATACGTTACTACCCTCCAAAAAATCGCGATCGCATATCAAAAAGGGAAAAATGTCTATCTGGTCCGGCTCTGTAGTATATACGCTCAATTGAAACGCTTGTTGCGATTATGTGACGATACCGATGTCGCGCTGATTTCGCCTGGATGGTGTGGACCAGCAGCCTGAAAGGAGCCAATCCCCAACCCATGCAGAATCATCTCCAGTGCCGCGATCAGAATGACTGGTTGCGCCTTTACCTTGCTGGGAAGCGTGTTGTAATTGTAGAGTATGCGTAAGGAAGGACGCCCGGGGTAAGTCGATCGTGATATGAAGAGGGAGTAGCGCGGACAGGCATATTATACTGAAGAAATATGTTCTATATTATGTAGTAGAAAAGTATCTAGAGAAAAATTATCTAGTAGGAAGGTTGTGGATTTCTATGTTCAAGTTATCGAACGTACGACGTCCCCGCTTTTCATTGAAGAGCTTTTTGTGGGGTAGTTTGGGAGGTAGCGCGGGGGTGCTGGCGGTTATTCTTGGGGTGGGCATTTATATCGTTGAGACGTTGACGCGCCCCAAGCGCCTGGCAACATTTGCACTGTATACATTTAGTCCTTTTGAGCTTGGTATGCCGGCTGAGGATGTAACGTTTCCCTCTCTGCATGACGATCACAAGGTGAATGGCTGGTATGTGCCTTATCCAGATGCGACCACCACGATTATCGTTTCACCGGGTTATCGAGGAAGCCGTTCGGATGTGCTGGGATTGTGCGCGTTACTATGGAAGGCAGGCCATAATGTGCTGGTATTTGAATACTATGGACATGGAACCGTGGTAGGGATGCCCGTGACGCTTGGATATCGCGAGATCAATGATTTTCTGGGGGCGGTTGCGTATGCCAGAGAGCGTGCTCCTCATGCGCGCCTTGGCGCGGTCGGTTATTCTATGGGTGCGGCGGTCTCTATTATGGGTACGGCCCGCTCTCCTGAGATCGAGGCCCTGGTGGCTGATAGCGCGTTCGCGACCCATCGTCGGGTGGTCGAGTTCGCGGTGCGCCGTACCTTGCATCTGCCCTTCATCATTTTTGATTGGGTGACGGACCTCATGCTCTGGCTACGGGCTGGCTATCATTTTAACCAGGTTGAGCCGTTGCGCGATATCGGGCGTATCGCACCCCGGCCGGTGATGATCATTCATGGCATGAAAGATAGCGTCGTCGATCCCCATGATGCTCCCTTGCTATACCAGGCCGCCAACGAGCCGAAGGAGCTCTGGCTGGTGCAGGATGTTGAGCACTGTGGAGCTTACTTTGCCGACCGGGCGGAGTACATGCGCAGGGTCACAGAGTTTTTTGATCTCTACCTGAAGCAGCAGCCCGTCAGGGAAGAGATCGTGAGCGAACCCGCGACCGAACCCACCAACGGGCCGCATCCTTTATCCGAGGCGAGCTAGCCCTTATCAGGCTTCCTGTTCATTGGAATAGTCCAGCGAAACCACCATTCCATCTTTGGCGGCACGTGTTTTGGCGAAGACAGCGCGTGCCGCTTTTTCCGCTTGCCGTGTATCGTGAATCTTAGGGCTGAAGTGAGTCAGGATAAGCTCATGGGCTCCAGCGGACAGAGCGAGACCGGCGCTCTCCTCAGCCAGCATATGCGCATTGCTCTTTGCCAGTGGCAGATCCTCTGGATCGTCGTACATGCTTTCGCAGATCAGCAGATCCACATCTCGTGCCAACATCGCCAGTTGTTGTGTGGGACGAGTATCGGTGATATAGGCGAACGAGATGCCACGCCGGGGAGGTCCCAGAACCTGCGCTGGTTTGATCGTCTGCCCCTGGTACTCCACCGTCTCTCCATGCTGCAGGCGCGACCAGAGCTGTACGGGGAGGCCGAGTTCCTGGGCCCGAGCCGCCTGGAATGCGGGACGGCGCGGCAGCTCCGCCCGATACGCCAGACAGTGAATGCCATGATTGGCAGGCGCGCAGCTGGCCTGCAGTCCGCCCGGCAAGGCAAAATGCTCGTGGCCCTTGAGCTCGTGAATAATGACTGGATAGGGCATCTCCGGAGCGACGCGTCGCAGGCCGTCGGTTATATAGGTTGTGCCCGTGGGGCCATAGATGTGTAGCGGCTCTGTCCGTCCGGCGTGGGCGACCATAAACAGAATGCCTGGTAGGCCCGCTACATGATCGGCATGCATATGTGATAGGCAGATCGCCCCTAACTGGCGAAAACCCCAGCCCAGCGACTTCCAGGGAATCTGTGTCCCCTCACCGCAATCGAACAATGTCAGTGACGAATCGCAGCGTACCAGCGTACTGGAGAGCCAGCGTCCAGGTAGCGGCATCATACCACAGGTGCCTAATATACAGATATCAATCATCATTTATCCTTCATATTATGAATATGTATCATCCACCACCTGGATATGATCAGACAGGAGCAATAATTGATAGACCCCGGTGGCGCGAACTGCGAGTGTACAAGCGGTTATCCCAATCGTTTTTTTATAGCATACCATGGATAAGTGGTCGACCAAAAGCAAGAGTCTAACGTGGAACTTGTAACATATGCAAGCGAGCATTACGCTGTTATTATTGTTTCATGTAGATTTTTTGACATTTTTAGCCTCTTCTGTTATCATGAGATGCGCGAATGCTGGTAGTAATTGTCCTTGAGTTTTAGCGAGAAAAACATGGAGGACTGCATGGAATGGCGTGAGTTTCTGGGTAGTATCATCAATAATACGACCGAGCGCGATCGTATCGCTAGCGAAATTGGTGTGCATGCGGTAACGTTGAATCGCTGGGTGAGCGGCGAATCTTCTCCTCGTCCGCATAATATGCGGCAATTGTTGCGTGCCATCCCCAAGCAGCAACGCAGCCAGTTGCAGGCGTTGCTAGAAAAATACTCATCAGATGTTTCGGATTTTGAAATCGATACCACCGCGCAGGAGATCCCGTATAAATTTATTATGGAGGTGCTGGATGCCAGGGCCAGTATCCCTGACCTGCTCCGCTTCTGGTCTATCACCCGCCTGGTTCTGCAGCAGGCCCTGCGACAACTGGATCCCGAGGGTGTGGGTATGGCGATCACCGTCGTACGCTGCATGCCTCCACGTGATGATAAGATCCGAAGTTTGCGTGAGAGCGTGGGGCTGGGAACACCTCCCTGGGGTGGAGATTTAGAAGAGAAGGCGCTATTGCTGGGGGCGGAATCGCTGGCTGGCCATGTCACGGTATCGTGCCGCCTGGAGCAGATCGGCGATCTGCGGGCGAACAAGACGTTTTTGCCTGCCTACCAGGTCGAGCATGAGGTCAGTGCCGTCGCCTGCCCGATTATGCATGCCTGCCGGGTCGCGGGCTGCCTGCTCCTCTCCAGTACCCAGCTCGATTACTTCGCCCCGGAAGCGCGTCTATCGCTGGTACGGGGATATACCAACCTCGTCTCACTGGCCTTTAATCCCGACGAATTTTATGACCCTGAAAAGATAGCTTTGCATATCATGCCACCTCCACCGCGGCAACAAGAATTCTTCGATGGCTTCCGCCAGCGAGTCCTCAGACGCATGCAAGAGTCCTCGCGTTCTGAAAGGCGCCTGTCGAGCCCTGAGGCTGAACAACTTGAGTGGCAGGAGATTGAAGAATCCCTGCTCAACCTGCCCCCCGAGTCGCGGGTATCCTGATCGTTTGTTGCTCTTTGATTCAGGCGCAGATGCCATCGTCATCCATATGTCATTACAAGACGTATTTTAGAGGAGATTGTGTAGGTGCCGGGCTCGTCCCGGCTTTGTCGCGAAGCGACCCCGTGTCCGGACGTTTACGTTCCACCAACGACAATATCCTTCCCTTCCAAAGTCGGACATATTGCCCACAAGGATCGAGCCGTTACCTGGGAGCGGGGTGGTTGATGTGGTATGCTGTGGGAAGCACGCTATATGGAAAATGAGAGGATGAGGCTTGATGGCCCTGATTTTAGTTGATCGATTTCATAGCCGTAAAAGAGACGAGCAGCAGCGCCTGATAGATGCTGATCAGCTACAAAAGATGGAGGAGCTGGCTCTGTTGGAGGGCGAGCAGCTGCGCCCGCTGGCGTTGCTGAGCCTGCAAATGTTTATTGTTGGTGGACTCTTCTTTGTTGTGTTGGATCTGTTATCCTATCACTGGCATTATCAAACCTGGCTGGCCCCGCTCAGCGCCCTGGGTATTCTCCGTTGGATTATCCTTAACGTGGTTGGCTATCTGCTTATCCTCTGTGTCCATGAGTTGATCCATGGTGTCGTCTTTGCTTTCTGGGGAGGCCGTCCCCATTTCGGTGCCAGGCTGCCACTCGCCCTCTACTGTGGAGCCAGCCAGCAGCTCTTTCGGCGCGACCACTACCTGGCCGTTGGCCTGGCGCCGCTCATCTTCCTTACTCTGCTGGGTATCATCGTGACCATCTTCTACCCCGGTCCCGCCTCCTATCTCTTATTTGCCTTCGCGGGCAACTTCTCGGGGGCCGCAGGTGACGTGGTGGTTGCCCGACGCGTGGCGCGCCTCCCTAAACCCACCCTGATCGAAGACACCGAAGTTGGCTATACCGCCTGGAAGCTCCCCGAATAAGCACCAGCGGTGTCCGAATGCTGCAGGTTTCACGCCTTTGGCACTCGTTTTTTAGGAGGATGTGTAACATATAGGTGGAGCATTCGCTCCACCTATATGTTACACATCCTCCTAAAAAACGAGTGCGGCCACGCATGCGGACGCCCGTGCGGGGGCGCTCAAGTACCCCTACAAGAGGAGGGCCTGATGTGTGATATACTATTTTTTAGTAGAAGGTCATGTTGGGGGAGGGCAAATATTTTTCGGCCGCCACCGGCCACACCGCCTCTATTTGTTCTCACATGTATATCCTCTCACTACCACCAATATAGAAGTTAAGGAAGCGAGTCAGTCGCTTCCAGGTCAGGATGAGTAATGCCAGAACTACCTGAAGTTGAATATACCGCGCGCCAGCTGCGCGCCTCTGTCGTGGGGGCGACCATTCGGGAGGCGTATGTCTTCTGGGAGCGCACCATCAGCCATCCCGCGGTGCCAGATTTCCTGGCCGAGGTGGCTGGCCGCCGCATCGAAGGTGTGCGCAGGCGTGGCAAGTTTTTATTGATCGATCTGAGTGGCAATATGTTTCTCTCAATCCATCGGCGTATGACAGGTAACTTCCTGCTGCTGCCGGTGGGGTGGAGGCTGGACACCAGCCTGCGTGAGCGGGACCGGGTGGCCTGGAATACGCGTGGTCCCAGCTTTTACGTGGCTGGAGAGCAGGAGGCGACCGAACAGGCTGAATTAAAGTACTGCCGGGCCTGTTTCGTCTTCGAAGATGGACGCTGCCTGCTCTTCACCGATCCACGCAAATTTGGCAAGATCGGGCTGTGGTCCCGAGAACGAGAGCAGGAGGCGCTCAAGGGACTGGGTCCCGAGCCGCTGGAAGCCGAGTTTTCGGTGGAGCGGTTCGCCAGCTCGCTGCGTGGTCGCCGAACCGTGATCAAGCAGGTGCTGTTGGATCAGACCGTCGTCGCGGGTGTGGGCAATATCTACGCCGATGAGGCCCTGTTTTACGCCCGTATTCATCCTTTACGGCGCGCGGAAAGTCTTTCGGCGGACGAGATTCGGACGCTGCACGAGGGGATCGTCGATGTGTTGACGCGCGGAATTGAGCATGGAGGTACATCATTTAATGATTACCGGGACCTGTGGGGAGAGGCCGGTGATAACTTTAACCATGTGCGGGTCTACCATCAAGAGGGCAAGCCCTGTAGCCGCTGTGGCACGATTATAGAGCGTATGGTGATCGCCCAGCGCAGTGCCCACTTCTGTCCCGGTTGCCAGCAGGCGCCTGCTCAGCGGGGGGATATCGTGACCAGCGTCCCATAGCGGGCGTTCCCCCGGCCTCTGTGAGATCACATGTTTATTGTGGAGTAAAGAAGGCCGGGGTACACGTGACCGTTTTGCCATCGACGTTAAACGACACATCTACCGTCGCGGCGGTCAGCCGGGGCTGCTGTCCCCGTAACTGAAGCACAAAGGTCACGTAACCGCCGCTATCGCTGACCGGCGCCTGGTCCAGGTTAAGATCGCCGTACGCAAAGTGGGCCGTAGCTTGAGCAGATGCTCCCGCAACCGGCTTGACATTTTGCGTCAAACGGGCGTAGATATTAATAACGCCATACGGGCCCGGATTGTTGGCGGATGACCAGGCGCCACAGAGATACTTCGGTATCTTTGGAACCGATGGAACATCTTTCTGGAATGACTTATTCACAGTCACCGTTGGTTGTGCCTTTGGGCGCGTCACCGCGACAGTTGGGCCACAGGCAGACAAAACAAGCAGGAGTGTCAGGAGCAAGGCGCTCATTAGAAATAATGACGTTTTTTTCATAGCACTCTAATTGAAATTTCTTCGTTATTCTTGAATAAGAAACGACAATGCATAATGAACAGGTGTGGCAGCGCTCCAGCGTTGCAAGGATAGATATCGGTGGACCCACTTTTTAGGAATTACATACAGTATAACATACCTGAATAGTGAGCCAGACCATATGTCTTGTTGATATCACTCCGGAAAAGCGGAGTGCAGGGGCGGCAGCCCCTGACGGAGCGCGATGGCAGACATGCTCCCAGCATGTCAGTCCTCGCACCCCTCCCTTCCCTGGGAAGGGCGGAGAGCCGATAATCACCTTCACCATGCATGACCACAACCAGATTACTGCAAATGTATGAAAAAGTCATGAATAGCAACTTATGAGTAAGAAAGAGCTACCTTTGGCTTGCTGAATAAGTTGGACTGTGTTACACTGTGACTGGTTGTAGGATGCAGATGAATAATCATTGTGCAATGATCGACTTGAGGTATTACTTTTGTGAATCACGAAATTGATAGACAATTCGAACTCTTTAACCAGTTGCTCGGTGAAAGTCCATTCGGGCACAACGATCTTCATATGGGACAAACTGAGCAAGCATCCGAGTCAGGTAGTTCTATTCATTCCGGGAATACACCGGTACCACCAGTGAACGCTGCACAGCCTGAGACCTCCTCTGCCATCCATACTCGTCCCGATCCTGGACGCGAGCAACGGAAAGGGGCCCCCGAGGTTATTCTTGGGGCCACCAAAGAGACGGCGCAAATTATTTCAATGGCGCATGGTCTCTTAGACGGGACCGGGCGTGCGATCATCAGTCGCTTGCGCCCTGACTCGATCCTTCCTCTCCAGACAGAGTTTCAAGCCTACACTGTTCGTACGCTTGCGGCGGCTCGCGCTATGGCGATCTACCGTCCTGATTATGTACACAAAAAGACCGGCGGTCACGTTGGCGTGATCAGTGCCGGAACATCGGATATTCCAGTAGCGGAAGAAGCGGCGCTCATCGCGGAAGAGATGGGCTGCCACGTCACACCTATCTATGATGTTGGAGTTGCAGGGCTTCACCGTTTGTTTGGACCACTGCGTGAACTGCTCTCCAATGAGGTTGATGTGATTATCGTTGCTGCTGGTATGGATGGAGCTTTACCTTCGGTTATCGCAGGGCTGGTGCCAGTTCCAGTTATCGGGCTACCAACGTCGATTGGCTATGGTTTTGGCGGCAATGGGGTTGCCGCATTGCTTTCGATGTTGCAAACGTGTGCGCCAGGACTTTCAGTCGTCAATATCGATAATGGTGTTGGCGCTGGAATCACAGCGGCGCTGGTTGCCAATCGTGTGGCGCAGGCGCGTGAACATCAGTCGCAGTAGGGAAGCAGCGAGATGTTCTGAATGTAGAATGTCTCACCGCTAATATGTTGGGTAAACGTGGGTACGAAGTTTTAGAGAGGCGGGACTTTCTATGGCAAATAATAAACGTGGGCCCGAGCCGGGATCACAAAAAGCCAAGCATGGTGGCCAAGCTGTACGTGAGAAATATGGTCCGGAATTCTACTCGAAGATTGGTAAGAAGGGTGGCGAGACGGTGAAGGAGAAACGCGGCCCACAATTTTATGCTGAGATTGGGAAGAAGGGTGGTGAGTCAACCAAGCGACAGCAAGGCTCTGAATTCTACTCACGGATTGGGAAGAAGGGTGGCGAGCGTGGCCGTACAGCCTCAGATAGCCAGGAAGAATAGGGAAGATTCCTTTCCTTATCGTGGTCGGCGAAATGCTTTCTAGTGCGCGGACCCCGATGGGTTGAGGAATGCCCCTGGTATTCTGGTTGTGTCCCAAGTCGTAGCAAGACCGCATCCCATTGCTGCTTTTTTCTTGAATGAAATAGCGCGACGGGCATGCGGCCTTCGCATGATGATCCACTGTTTGCCTTTGTGCGGCTGATTTATTTTTCGTTGCGCTTAATAAATGGAGGTGGCTCGATGGCCCCATCCTGGTCCACCGTAGGGCGATAGCGTGGCCCGCCTTCCTGCCTGTTTCCCATGCCACGGATTCCACGCAGATCGTTCAGGCTCCGCTGTTGCCGACCCGGTTGGGGCGGATTGGTCGGGTGTAGTGCCGGTGGCATGCGAGTCGGTGGTGGGGCCACCGGTGGCTCTGGTGGCTGAACCGGTGGGGTCGCACCCGGGAACCCTGGCATGCCAGCTGTTTGCCAGGGTCGGCCCGAACCCTGGTCAGGGTAGGTGGGAGCCGTGGTTGGCCTGTTAGCTAGCGGCATGCCGGAAGGAGGCACGCGGGCCGCTGAGACCTGATGGCCATGTAATAATCCATGCCCACGTGTTCCGCGTAGTTCTTCCATGCCGGCCGCGATCAGGGTGACGCGAATGGTATCGTTGAGCGTGGGATCGACCACCGCGCCAAAAATAATATCGGCCGCATCATCGATGGCGGCACCAATGTGTTCGGCCACCTCATTTACCTCGAACAGGGTCATATCCTCGCCGCCGCTGATATTAAATAAGACACGTTTGGCGCCTCGGATCGTGACGTTTAAGAAGCCACCGGCGACCGCCTCCTCGGCCGCTACCTGCGCCCGATTGCGGCCCGAACCCTGACCAATGCTCATCAAAGCTGTACCAGCCTCCCGCAGCACGCTGCGCACATCGGCGAAGTCGACATTGATCATACCCGGCACGTTAATCACCTCAGCGATGCCCTGCACGCCCTGACGCAGAACATCGTCCGCTACCTTAAAGGCATCCGCCAGATTGCGGTCGCGGGCCACTGTATTGAGCAGGCGATCATTGGGAATGGTGATCAGCGCGTCAATTTCGGCGCTTAACTCGGCCAGCCCCTGCTCGGCGATGCGCTTGCGCCGCGAGCCCTCAAACGTAAACGGCAGGGTCACGATACCAACGGTCAGCGCCCCCATCTGCCTGGCGATCGACGCCACTACGGGCGCGGCGCCCGTCCCCGTGCCACCCCCCATACCGGCCGCGATAAAAACCAGATCCGCGTTGCCCAGGGCCTCACGGATCTCGGCGCTACTCTCGGTTGCCGCGCGCATACCCACCGCCGCGTTACCACCGGCACCCAGACCCTTGGTATGATTCTGGCCCAGGCAGATCCGATGAGGGGCCTCACAGAGGGCCAGTACCTGGGCATCGGTATTCATGGCCACAAAGCGCACGCCTCGTACATGGGTATGGATCATGCGATTGACCGCGTTCATGCCGCCGCCACCAACGCCGACCACGACAATATCTACATTGTGGGGTGCTTCCGCGGAAGCCTCGAAATCAAGAGGAGACTGGGGAGAAAGGGGATCTCCATCGGTGTAGCGCTGATCCCAACCGCCGCGCGCCGGGTCTGGTGCCCCTGGCACGTTCTCCGCTACTTCATGACGAAGAATCGCCCACTGATTTTCCTGCCCTTCATACACGTCTGGCGCCTGTCTGGCCTGGTCCCTCCACGGCTCGGAGGCCATGTTGCGTTTGTATGCATCATCTGACATTGGTTGCATGCACACCCCCATTTCCTCTCATCGAAACAAACGGTGCACCTCTCTACGAGAGAACAGGGTGCCGTCTTTCTTCTCAGTTTTTTCTTCGAGGCTGGTCAGGTTCAGGCCCGGTCTTTTCTATCCTCAAACAGCAAAAAATATATGCTCGAATTCTATTGGTAATCTGTTGAGGATAACAAACAGGCCCCGCCTTTGAGCGGGGGGCACCTGACGTAATAAAAGCATTCCATCCGCATTGTAACAAGAGTGTCAAGTATATATCAGGGAGGATACTTATGCCACTATGGGCCCATGCCTCTTATATAACATAACGAATTAGAGCAGGAAAAAGTGCTACCACTCTTCCATGCTCAGATAACAAAAAAGCTCTGATGATCAGAGCATGCGCAGATAGATTGGAGGCGCGCATATCTCTCATGCATCAGAGCCTGGAAAACAATGCTACTCTTTTTTGAGTGAGAATGAACTGCCAGTTTTGGCCGCCTTCTTCTCACGTTGAGCCTCTTTTTTCTGTTTATTTGATTTCGGAGCTGCTTTTTGCACCTTCTTCTGTTCTTTATTCGCCACGATAGGTATCCTCCTGAAACTGTATAATCCAAACTATAGGCATAACCTATGCTATATCTTATTGTATCAAAATCTGCGGATGAGGTGTTGGGTGCAACGAGCTTTACTGATAATTGTACTGCTCTTGCAGCCGTTTCTCCTCGAATGTTGCCAGGGCATGGGTAATCATGCGAATGACACTGCCGATATCCATGGGTTTACGAATCTGATAGATGCCGCGCTTTTCTAACTCTTTTACAGGTAACGTTGCGCTCATCATAATCGCGGGCACCCCGCGGGTCTCGTCTATTTCCTGAAGGCGATCATAGAGCTCTAAACCATTTAATTTTGGCAGGCGGTAGTCCAGCAGCATCAGGCAGGGCCGGATGTGGGGCGTCTGCTCTAAAGCCGTCTGCCCATTATCTATGACTGTGGTATGGTAAGGTGTCTCCTCTTCAATCAACTGCTGCAGAAATTGAGCAATATCTGCATCATCTTCAACAATTAAAATCGTCGTGTTCCGTGGGCCAAGTGCCGCGGGCGGAATGACTTCTCGTGGCATGATGAACTCCTTTTCCGCATGCGATAGTTAAGATGCGAATATAATGCTATACCTTAATGTAACGGTTCTCGAACGACATTAGTGACGCACGAAAGGGGGCAATTATATGACATTGCTGGTGCCTTCCGTATTTCCTATCCTGCTTTCTACACTTTACGCACTTAACTAGCGCTGTGGTGGAAGCTCTGTCCATTTCGACTGCGGTGGCGGCGATGTATAGTTTGCCAGGCCATCCAGTAGTGCCGCCGGGGTCTGATAATGGAGCAGAAGCCGGGTATGAAATGGTTGGATAAAACCTTCTTTTGATGCATGTTCTATAAGCGCGAGCAAAGGCAGAAAAAATTGTGCCACGTCCAGCAGCCCGATTGGTTTGGTATGAATGCCGATCTGGGCCCAGGTTGTAATCTCAAACAGTTCATCGAAGGTCCCAAAGCCGCCGGGGAGGGCAATAAAGGCATCCGAGAGATCAGCCATCAATGCCTTTCGCTCATGCATACTATTTACAGTATATAATCTGGTTAAATGTTCATGGGCAACTTCACGCTGAAAAAGTCCTCTTGGCAGGACCCCGATGACCTCGCCACCGGCCTCCAATGCGGCGTCCGCGATCGAGCCCATCAAACCGAGGCGCCCTCCGCCATAGACCACACCAATGCCACGACCGGCCATTTCCTGTCCCAGTTCACGTGCCGCCTGAACAAATTCGGGTCGTACACCCCGATTTGAGCCAGCAAAAACACAGATCCGACTCATTCAGCTATCCTTTTTATAGTGAATAAAAAAATATATGAATTTGATTCCCTATTGTACTGTATCTCAATCCAATCTGAAAGATCTATGGACCAATGGGCATGAGTGTGTTTTGGATAATGGTATACGCTCCGCGATACCATTATCCAAAACACACTCATGAATTACCACTCGGTGATAGAGCCATCGGCGTTGCGCCAGATGGGATTGTGCCATTGGTGTCCGGCCCTGGCCGCCTCGCGTACCCTGTCCTCATTGATCTCTACTCCCAGCCCCGGTTTGGTTGGCCGGGCCACAAATCCATCTTCGTATTTGAAGATCGATGGATCAACCAGGTAATCCAGCAGATCGGTATGCTGGTTGTAGTGGATCTCCAGCGATTGCTCCTGGATGAAGGCGTTGGGCGTGCAGAAATCAAGCTGCAGCGAGGACGCCAGGGTCAGTGGTCCCAGGGGACAATGCGGGGCCACGGCTACGTCAAACGCCTCGGCCATCGCCGCGATCTTGCGGCCTTCCCAGATGCCACCGGTATGGCTCAAGTCGGGCTGGATGATGTCTACGGCCCCACTGGTCAGCAGCGATTTAAAGCCCCAGCGTGTATAGAGACGTTCTCCAGTCGCGATGGGGGTACTGGTATGCCGGGCCAGTTCGATTAGTGCCTCATTGTTCTCCGGCAGTACTGGTTCCTCAATGAACAGGAGCTTATATGGATCTAATTCTTTGGCCAGCACTTTGGCCATGCCGCGATGGATACGTCCGTGGAAATCCACGGCCAGTCCGACGCCGTTGCCGATCGCTTCACGTACAGCCGCGATGCGCTCGACCGCTTCCTGCACCTTGAGCGCCGAATCGATCCACTCGAAGTCAGCCGTCGCGTTCATCTTCAACGCGCTATAGCCGGCCGCCACCCGTTGTCTGGCATGTTCGGCCGCCTCGGTCGCTTTATCTCCGCCGATCCAGGAATAGACGCGCATCTTATCGCGTACGGCCCCACCCAGTAGATCATATACCGGCACGCCCAGGCTCTTTCCCTTGATATCCCAGAGGGCCTGGTCGATCCCCGAAATAGCGCTGGTCAGGACCGGTCCGCCGCGATAGAAGCCGCTGCGATAGAGGGTCTGCCAGATATCCTCAATGCGCGAGGCATCTTGCCCGATCAGGTATTCACCCATCTCGGTTACGGCTGTTTTCACCGTCTCGGCTCGTCCCTCCACTACTGGTTCACCCCAGCCCTCCACGCCATCATCCGTCGTAATCTTCAAAAAGAGCCAGCGTGGTGGCACCTTAAATAATTCAAGTTTGGCGATTTTCATTTCATTCCCTTTCCCGAACCCATCGGCGCCATGCTGATGGCAGGATAGTAGTGATGATGGGCGTCTCACGCAGTTCGCATATACTATCCCGTGTTTGTATTGCATGGATAATTTGAGTATAGAATGTGCTAGAGGCAAATTCAAGCCAGGAGGATGGATAACTCCTCTATAAAATACTCCTATGCTATGGTCGAGTTCATCGCAAGGCCCTTGCTGTCCAGGCGTTCTGGAGGCCGAAGTAGCCACAAATCGTCCATCATACCGCTGAAGTAATTGTGATATGATGGAGATAAATGTGAATGTTTTGCCATTTATATAGACATACAGAGAAGCGAAAGGCTGTTTAATGATAAGCGCACTGGTCTTTGATTTTGATGGACTTATACTTGATACCGAAATCTCCTCTTATCAATCCTGGCAAGAAATATATACTGAATATGAGCAGCACCTTCCACTAGAGAAGTGGGCCGCCTGCATCGGGAGCGGTCCGGAAGCCTTTGATCCTCACGACTACCTTGAATTGTTGACAGGACAGGCTATCGAGCGCGATCCGCTCGCCGAGCGCCGTCTGCGCCGCCACCTGGAGCTGATTGAGACACAGACCGTCCTGCCGGGTGTCGAGCAATATATAGAGGATGCGCGCCGCTTGAATATGAAGATCGCCGTCGCCTCAAGCTCGCCACGCTCCTGGGTCATTAGTCATCTTACTCGTCTCGGCCTGCACGAGAAATTCGACGCCATGAAATTCGGGGATGAAGTGACGCATCGCAAGCCTCACCCTGAGCTCTACCTTTCCGCCCTGGATCTCCTTGGAGCTCAACCCGAGCAGGCCATCGCCCTCGAAGACTCGCCCAATGGCGTGCGGGCCGCCCAGAACGCCGGTATCTTCTGCGTCGCCATCCCCAACCCGATTACCGGCCAGCTACCACTGGACCACGCGGACCTGCGCCTGACCTCTCTGGCCGCTATGCCCCTGGAACAGCTCGTGCTGCAGGTCGCGAACAGGCAAGAAGTGTAACGTATCCGCACCCATTGTGTTGTTGCTGCATAATAGAGAAGAAGAAATAAGATGTATGGTGCTACCAGCCATAAAAGGAGAGAAACGAGATGGAGCAGACGATTATCCAGGTAGACGCCTTTACCGACGAGCCTTTTAGAGGAAACCCTGCGGGCGTGTGTGTGCTGTCCGAGCCACGTGATGCCGAATGGATGCAGCAGGTCGCGGCCGAAATGAATCTTTCGGAGACCGCCTTTCTCCTGCGGCAGGATGACGGGTTTCAGCTGAGCTGGTTTACGCCAACTGTAGAGGTTGAGCTGTGCGGACACGCCACCCTGGCCAGCGCGCACGTCCTGTGGCAGGAGGGCCACCTGGCACCCGATGCCGAGGCTCGCTTCTCTACCCTGAGCGGCCTGTTGACCGCCAGGCGCAACGGCGAATGGATCGAGCTCAACTTTCCGGCGGACCCCACGCGGCCCGTCGATCCTCCCTCCGTGCTCGCGGAGGCTCTGGGTGTCCCCATCGCAGCGGTTGAAATGGGCAGGTTCGACTACCTTGTAGAAGTAGAAAACGAACTGCAGGTTAGAGATCTCAAACCCAACCTCGCGCTCTTGCAACAGATACCGGCGCGCGGCATCGTCGTCACCAGCCGGGCCAATCCCGAGGTCGACTATGATTTTGTCTCCCGTTTCTTCGGTCCGCGCGTTGGCGTCAGTGAAGATCCCGTTACCGGCTCGGCCCACTGTGCCCTGGCACCCTACTGGAGCCAGCGTCTACAGCGCTCCACCCTTCTCGGCTACCAGGCATCCAGGCGCGGCGGCCTGGTACGCGTCCAACTGCAGGGCGATCGCGTCATCCTGGGAGGGCAGGCCGTCACCGTCTTCAAAGGTACCCTGTTCGCCTGAGGAGAGAGCCATCGGCACGGCACATAAAAAGAGGGTTCCCAACCTGAGCAGGTTGGGAACCCTCTTTTTATAAAAAGCATACAAAGAAAGATTTAAGGTAGAACGTAAGAAATCTCGCCTGACAGCGTATAGCAGATCGCCTCGCTATTGGGAAAGTATACCTTAAAAGCATTTTCAATTATGCGTCCGTGCTTATCTTTACTCGGTTCTTCATGAACATAATGACAGATCGTCGCCTCACTCCCGCTGACCTCACCCTCATAGCGGCGAATCAATTTCAAAGCACTTGAGGTAATAGTCGTACAATAGAGTGTTTTCATAAGTATTGTCAACCTCGCAATAACCGGAGTACCGAATCGGCCCGGACAGGGATAAATCCATCTCCTCTTCGCCGGATCAATGATATATTGTCTCAATTAAAAACGTTAACAATAGAAGAAATTAACCATTGCATGTTGCAACATTGAAACAGAAGCTTTCATCATTCACCGGAGGGGAAACAACCTGGCAGTGTTTAACACTGTTGCAAAAATATTACCACGTACACTCAGCCAATGACGTCCCCCGACCATACACCCGCAGAAAAATAGGAGTTTAGTCCTGGTAAAGGATAGAATCGAGCCTGTAAAATGGCCCTGAATAGGGCGCCGTCCTATTGACAGCCCCATCAACATGTGCTAAATTGATGGTGTTGCGCCCATAGCTCAGCGGATTAGAGCATCGGTCTTCGGAACCGAGTGTCGGGAGTTCGAATCTCTCTGGGCGCGTTAAACATATCTAAGCCACTAAACCAGCCTTACAAGCCAAAAAAAACCAAAGTTCCACTACAGAGTAGCAGAACTTTAGAGCCAATTTTCTCCAAGTCTTATTGACCTCAGCATAAGGTTCTAAAGTCGTCCATACTCAAACCGATAAAAGGAGGTATGAGCAAGAAAGAACAACATCCCAACGATTGGCGTGAATGGCGACGACTGCGCGCTTGGCAGCTGTATACGCAGGGCTGGAGACAAAAAGACATCGCCGTAGCCCTTGGAGTAACCGAAGGAGCGGTGAGTCAGTGGATGAGCCGAGCCAGGAAAGAGGGCTCGGAGTCCTTGCGACAACAACCGCCACCAGGTCCCCAGCCCAAACTGACCGAAGAACAGCGAGCCCAGTTGCCCGATCTGCTGGCCAAAGGGGCCGAGCACTATGGGTTCCGCGGCCAGGTATGGACCACAGCCCGCGTGGCAGTGCTTATCAGGCAGCACTTTGGGGTCAGCTATCATCCCGCCCATTGCAGTCGCCTCCTGCGGAGCCTCAAGCAGAGTGTCCAAAAACCGGAGGAACACGCCAGCCAACGCAATGAAGAGGCGATCAACGCCTGGACAGACGAACGGTGGCCCGCGCTTAAAAAAAAGCCGAGCAGGAACAGCGGCAGATCGTCTTTGTAGACGAGTCGGGCTTTTACCTGCTGCCGATGGCGGTGCGCACGTATGCTCCGGTGGGCCAGACACCAGTGTTGCGAGTGCCGCTGACACGCGATCATGTCTCGGCGATTGGGGCGATTACCCCGCAGGGACGTCTCTTTATGCAGACGCAATCTCATTCCTACAAAGGAGAGGATGTGGTTGGTTTTCTCAAGCACCTGCTTCGCCAGATTCCCGGGAAGTTGCTGGTGATCTGGGATGGATCGAGCATCCATCGCTGCCAAGCGGTCAAAGACTTCTTGGCGCAGGGAGGCGCAGCTCGCCTTCACCTGGAACGCTTGCCTGCCTATGCGCCTGAGTTCAATCCGCAGGAAGGGGTGTGGAATTTGCTCAAACGTCGTGAACTTAAGAATGTGTGTTGCAAGGATTCCACCGAGCTGAGTTATGCCTTGCTGCTGGCTCTTGCCCGCCTTCGGCATCGCAAGCAGACCTTGCGTCACTGTTTCGTTCATGCTGGCTACTCACTTTAGCTTTTTATGCTGAGATCAATAGTGTCGCAAGCCCCTATTCTCCGACAAGAATTCATGTCAAATTGCCAGAACCGGAATACTATAATGCTTATAAGAGAAATTCTTCGTGCTGGGTGATTATTACAAGCAAGCGTTAAAGAGGATATTATTGGAAATCGATAATTTAATTCAGAAAATGCGCACCACGCAATACTGTCAGGTATATGAACCTATTGGGCTTCCAGTTGTCGAGCCGAATCATGTGTTGCCAGAAGATCTCAAACGGTTCTATTCGCTCTGTGGAGGCTTACATCTGTTTGATGATCCAGGTGGAATATATTACTCGATGACCATTGTGCCGCCGACGCGTTGTGTGCTGGCGAATCCAGTGATCATCGGTGAGCGTGTCGAGGACGATATCACCGCGAGCTGGTATATCATTGGCGATGATGGCAATGGTGATTACTTGACCATCGATTTTAGTCACGAGAGACTGGGGCGATGCTATGATAGTTTTCATGAAATACATGGGCTGCGTGGGGATTGTCCAATTATAGCGAACTCTTTTACAGACCTGCTTGCTTGTCTCTATAACAATAATGGGCAGTATTGGTACTGGCTGCTGCCAGATTTTGTGCCTCTCGGTGATGCCTACGATGGACTGTAAAATGAGGAGCATTACCAGAATCGTGAAACTGATGTGAGGTGGATTGTATCCATATGGATGGTCAATCCACCTTCGCTATTTATCAGAGACTTCTTATAGTAAAGATTACTATAAATGACGATGATGGATTTTTGCTGCCAGTGCCTGTGCGTGCTTCCAGTCGGCATTGAATGTGGTGAGCAGGTGTGATACGACGCTGGCATTTGAGATCAGGATGCCCACCTCGCGGCTGTAGTGCAGCGACTGGTGGCTGAGGTTCTGTGAACCGACAAACGCGAGCTGCTGATCAACAATGATCATCTTGGCGTGCATAAAATATGGTGGTGTCACGTTGACTTCGACGGCAGGGTTCAGGATGCGATAGGTTTCGTTGTTGTCCGCCGATGGTGCACCCAGTGGCTGGGGTGAAAGCGGAGGCAGCATCAGGTGGACCGTAACACCATTCTGGGCTGAGTGCAGGAGGATCTGCTTCAGGTTGAGCGCGCCTTGACCGGGCGGGTCGTTGAGATATTCCACCTGGATCGCCAGGCTGTGTCTGGCGCTTCGCAGCAACAGCGGCAGCAGTGACAGCGCGTTGATGTCAGAGACGATGAGGTTGGATGTCTCGGGTATCGTGGGGAGCGGGAGACCAGCCTGATCCGCCTGGAAGATCGCTTTGAGGAGCGCGATGTCGTGCGGATCGGTATCACAGATGATGTATTCGCGATTGGCGTAGCCCGCGTGGTTGCCCCCGAGAGCCTGTGCGGTAAAGTTGGCGGTCATGATATAGGCTTTGGCCTTCCCGGGTACATCTGCATCGACAAGTATAAATTTAGCGTGATGGACGGAGACGGGTTGACCATCTGTGCGAATAGCCCTATTAGGAGCGATCCAGGCGGGGAAACGTCGTGTACCGTTGACATCAAGGCTGGGTGGCAGGTCTGGTTGGTGGCACAGCAGACGGAGATCCAGTCCTGGATGGGCCGCTTTCTGCCTGAGCAGCATCTGCGCCACGTGGTCGTTATCAAATAGATACATTTCAATCCAGAGCGATTTTGTGGCTGAGGCAATGATATCTTGGATGATTTTCATCCCCGCATCTGGTTGGATGCCGGCAAGAGAGATATATGAACTGGCCCCTGCCGGTAAAACAGGGAAGTGAAAAGGATTTTTGGCAGGGGCGTGGTGAGGCCAATGTGGATCCATATACTTACGCGAACTCGCTTTCCAGATTTCGGTGCTGCCCCTGGCTGCCCCAGATTATGGTGTCAGAAGGCAACATTCGTTTCAATAACATGCTCGTAATCTCAAAACAGTAGGGACCAATTGCTTCATCTGTACTATAGCACATTATCTGAGCTAGAGATGTTGATCCAGACGTTCGATCAGGCACACGCAATCAGCGATCGGGGTCTGCCACTGGCAACACCTGAATAGACTTTTTTGACCCTACCCATTTGGATAACTCATCTATATATCAGGTTGTATTTTTGTTGTTTGCTATATTTCTTTTTTTTGTTTTAAGAAGATTTTGATTGACTCAATGCCTTTTAATCCGGTATGATACGATCAGATTGATAAATATGCATTATACTTGCAATGGTTCCCTGATATGGTTGTTTGCATTAAGGGGAATGATGATTTGTTGATATCAAGGTATTTATCTATTAAATATATCGCATAGCTTTTTGCTAGTTCACACTTTTTGTTTACTGCGATGTCAACTGTTTTGATGGTTTGCATGAGAATGCATATATCTTCTTCTAACGTTTAACCCCTGTTTTAAGGGAGAGGAGAAACTATACATGCACCCTGGAGTAACCGAAGGAATGGGAACGTCTGGGAAAAAAGGCGGGGGCGTGTGGATGCGCTACCGAACTGGTATGCTTGCCTTACTATGTATTGCGCTGGTTGTGACTGCCAGTGCCTTTACCTTCTTTATGATCTTCCCCGCCCATGCAAGCAATAGCGATACCATTGGCAATGCTGTTAATACACAGCAACTAAACAATACTGTTATGAGTGAGGTGAAAATTACTCATAACCGAAAAACTACGGCCCCTTTTCATATCTCTACTCAAAATGCGACTGTTACGCCGACCGCTACCGCTATCACTCTTCCATATAACAATATTGGTACAGTAATGGATCAAGGTACAACCAGCGCCACTGCGAACACAAATTTCGATGGCGCGCATAATGGGTACTCTCAAAATGCCTTGATCAAATCAGGATTGTTTTCAGGGACCTCCTGGTTTGGCAACAGCAACTATTACCAGGAAGTTATGGTGAATGGAACACCATTTGACTGGCCAAACGTTGCCTATGGTGCTCCTGATAATATTGCTAGCGCGGGACAGGTTATTGCCTTGCCTGCAACTGCGAATGCTCCCTCACTGGGCTTTCTTGGTGCTGCCACAGGTGGTATCGCCAGTGGGACTGCAACTATTACCTATACCGATGGCAGTACTCAAACGTTCACCCTGAGCTTTGATGATTGGACGTTGGGTGGCGGTAACGCGAAACTCTCCTCATTTGATCGGATTGCAACTGCCATGACCTATCGTGATCGTCAAGGAGGCGTTATCCAGTCAGTCAAGACATACATTTTCTATACGAGCGTCAATTTGCAGACCAGTAAAACTGTTCAGAGTATAACCTTACCGAACAAATCGTCTTTGCATATCTTTTCCATCGGATTTGGTCAATCCTCTTACTATAACCCATATTCGAATACAGGCATCAGTGATGATGCAAATACACATGCAGCCAACCTGGATGGGAGCGGCAATAGCTACTCGATGCAAGAGCTGAGCCATTATATTCTGCCGGGTGATACCATCAACTATCAGGGTACCCAACTCTATTGGCCAAACGTGCTGGGGGGATCGCCTGATAATATTACCGCAGATGGTCAGAAGGTAACTTTTGATGCTAGCTATGCGTCGGGCAAAACCAAAATCGGCTTTGTCGGTACAGCCTCTGGCGGGCCTGGCTGTGGCACAGTTAATGTACTTCTGGGAGATAACACTACTTATGGGTATGGTCTCTGTTGGAGCGATTGGACGCTGGGCGGCGGAAAGCAGTATCCTCTCAATACCGATACCTATTTCCTTGGTTTTCCAGATCGCAATACAGCGAGTGGCAGCAAACAGGTGGTAAAAACTTATCTCTTCTATAGTGAGATAATCCTTCCGAAGAATGAAACTGTTTCAGCGATAACTTTGCCCACCTCTACCCATGCACCAAATGCAACTACTCCTGGCGGTCAGTGGCATATCTTTGCCTTAGGCCTTGGTTCAGGTGACTATACAATGAACGTGGGCTCAACCGCCGATAGTAGCACGCATATCTTTGGCAACTTTGATGGGGCATACAATTCGTATTCAACCAATGCGATGCAGAAAGCAGGCGTGGTGCCTGTATCATTACCGACATCGCAAACAGGTGTGAATAACCTTCTCAATAAGTTGACCTTCAACGGTGTCACGTTCTATTGGGATCAGAACGCCTCAGTATTGCCGGATAATATGAGCCTGGTTCCCGATGGGTCCCAACAAAAGATCTCATTGAATAATCCGATACCTGATGAAGATAGTGGGACGATTCCGGTGAACCCTGTCTCTAATGCGACAAAGCTAGCTTTTCTGGGATCGTCCACTAATGGCTCGTCGTCTAATAGCTTTATCATTCTTTTTTCAGATGGAAGTAGCCAGGACGTTACTGTTAGCTTTTCCGATTGGTGTGCGAGCTCGCCATCTTTCAACAACCAGATAGCTCTTTCGATGCCATATCGTAATACTCCCACAGGTTCTCAGACGAGAACCAATCATCTCTATTATGCGGAAGTTACACTTCAAGCGCCACTCCATCCAGGAGCAGTACCGGTCAGCTTAGTTCGAACGGCTAATCCTGGCTCTGGTATTATGCATATATTCTCGATTGGCCTCAAATAGAAGGGTTGTAGATAAAAGTGGCCATCTGGCATTTCAGACTAGATGGCCACTTTTGAATTCATAGTTTCGGCCAGTGCATACATAGTTCATAGGTGGTTTTTGCCATCTTTTTTTATTTTATCTTGATCGATCTGTATGTTATACTTACATTAACAGTAAATGAAGCAGGAAGAGAAGATAGGCGGAGATGTGATGGTTGCTCACGATTCATTGTCTACCCGGGACGTTCCTTCTTCGAACGAGAAAGCAGGTACAAGGCATATACCGGGACCACTGCAGAGGCTTATTGGTCGTCAACGTGACATTGAGCGTTTTCTTGAATTGTTCGCGTTGAGAAGCAGTCGTCTGTTTACTATTGTGGGAACGGTAGGCGTTGGGAAGACGCAGTTCGCTTTACAGGTGGTCGCTGCTCTGCAGTCTTCTTTTCCCGATGGGGTTTGTACCGTTTTTCTGGATAGCCTCTACGATCATACCCTCGTTCTCTCGACAATACTGCGCACACTGGGTATTACCGAGGATCCTGCCAGCTCTGATTTCGAAACGCTCTGCTCTTTTCTTCATAAATCACGAATGCTGTTGTTGCTCGATACCTTTGAGCATTTGCGTCCGGCGGCCTCGTTCTTACCGCGCATTTTAGATACATGCCCTGGAATTACTATCCTGGTGACGAGTCGCGCAGGTTTAAAAGTACGTGGTGAACAGCAGTTTCCCCTCTTTCCGCTTGATCTGCCAGACCCCACAGACTCGTATGATCCTGAAGCGCTTGCGCATAACCCTGCTGTGGCTCTCTTCCTTGCCTGCACACGAACACACCTGCCACAGTTTCAGCTTACTGCCGAGAACGCGAGCTATATCGCGCAGATTTGTACCCATCTTGAAGGGATTCCACTGGCGATGGAGCTTGCCGCGACTACGGGTATGCAACTCTTCCCTCCCAGGATGCTGATCAAGTACCTGGAGCAACACCCATTACATATCCTGGTCAATGAAGAACAGGATGTGCCAGAGCGCCAGCGTACCTGGAGCAAAACAATTGACCGTAGCTATTCCCTCCTCCAGCCCCAGGAACAGCGCCTGTTCCGCCGACTGGCAATATTTTCTGGGGGAGCGACGTTAGAAGCCCTGGAAGATTTCTACGAGAGACTTGGTGAAAAAAGCCATACTATAGTGCCGGCACTGGCCGCACTGACGAATCATCGGCTCGTGATTGCCCCTTCCGAGGACTCAACCGATCCCGTGCATTTTAGAATGTTGCAGGTGATCCGTGCGTATGGCCGAGAGTGCCTCAATGTCGAGAGGGAAACGAACGGTACCGTACAGGCATATACTGCCTATTTTATTCATCTCGCCAGGGAGATAGAGCCACAGCTGATTGGCGCGGCACAGTTGCAGGGGCTGGATATACTTGAGCAGGAACAGAACAATTTCCGCGCGGTTTTCACCTGGCTGATAGAACGAAATGAAATTGAAAACGCGCTCGATCTCGCGGCAGCCTTGTGGAAATTCTGGTCGTATCGTGGCTATGTTATTGAGGGGTATCAGCAAGTTGTGCAGCTATTGAAGCTGTGCCGGGATGAAATGGTTTCGGCGCCCGTGAGAGCGAAAGCGTACTACGCGGCTGCCCTGTTAGCCTTTTTTCAACTACATATAGCGGCTATGAAAGAGCATCTACAGACATGCTTAAAGCTCTACTGTGAAGTGGATGATAAACATGGGTATGCTATGGCACTGAATGCTATGGGATTTTGTGAACTGCTACAAGGGCATTACGAAAATGTAAAGACATACTATGAGGAGAGCCTTCCTATCTTTCAGGAAATGGGGGATCGTTGGCATCTTGCTGAAGCCTATGCGCTTGTGGCCAGAGAGGCACAGGCGCAGGGGGACTATCCGCGAGCCCGGCAATTGCTGGAACGATCTCTTGCTCTCATCAAAGAGGTAGGAGATCGTCGAGCGATTATCCAGGCCCTGGACTTTTTGGGATCGATTGTCTGCTATCTGAAAGAATATGAAACCGCGCTGCAAATGTATAAAGAGAAATCCCTGACAGCTATTGAACTGGGCGAAAAGCCCTTAATTGCCACCAGCCTTGAAGAAGTTGGAGCGATTGCGCTCATTACTGGTCAACAAGCGTGGGCAGCTATCCTGATAGGCGCTGCTGAGGCATGGCGCGAAACGAGCTGGGGATTGATTTCAGACGCGGACCAACGGCGCGTTGAAGATGTGAAGATGCAACTTCGTGTTCAAATGAACGAGGAGACCCTGGCAAGAATATGGGCTCAAGGACGCGCGATGACTCCAACGCAAGCTCTGCTGGCCTCTTTCCCCGAAGCTCCCGCCAGACAGGAGACCGCTACCCCCGCCGCTCCCAATACCAGACTCAATCTATCTATGTATCCCGATCAGTTAACTCCGCGACAAGTGGAAATACTGCGCTTGCTGGCTGAAGGCCTTACTGATAAAGAGATTGCCGAGCGCCTGAGTATAAGCCCTCGTACTGTCAATGCCCATCTCAATAAGATCTATCCCAAAATTAATGTCTCCACCCGTAGTGCTGCGACCCGTTATGCTGTCGAAAGAAAACTAATTTAGGCGCAACACGAGATACTCCGTACGTTATTCTACCTACGCACCTTACCTGTCGCGCGCTGAGCAAATTACAGCTGTTTCACAGATGCGAAACGGCTGGCGCATGAATACAATCAGAAGAGAAAGAGGTGGCTCAAACAGAAGCACACCAGAGACACACCATTCGGCAGCTAAGAAGGAGTACCATTATGGTAACGGAGACAAATAAAGCGGTCGCTCGTACTTTCTACGAGGCCATTACGGCATATAACGAAGGAGATGAACAGGCCCTGGAAAGGGTACTGGCGCCTTCGTTCGTCAATCACCGCCCACTTGAAGGTCAGACGCCTGATATCGCAGGGCTCAAGATGCCGGCTTTTCATCGAGCCTTTTCTCAGATTCATGTCACCCTGCTGGATCAGATTGCGGAAGATGACAAAGTCGTTGATGTGACATCGTGGTCGCTTCTGCACACAGGGGAATTTATGGGGATACCCCCGTCTGGCAAACGCATTTCTTACACAGAGATCAATGTCCTGCGCATCGTCGATGGCATGATCGTTGAACGCTGGGGGCTCCCTGATGAAATAAACATCTTACGACAGCTAGGAATTGTATCACCGCAGTAGTAGGATGCGTTCCTACAAAAGATATAAAGGGAAACGAAGAGAGCATGCAGAGCTTGAACAGTAGCTTCTCATTTTTTAAGAGCTTATCACAGTTGATTATCGGTAATATTCGCTGACAATGTATGTTCAAAGATAGTGCGCTAGGTATTGATCCAGTAATGAAAGCACGGATACGATTTTGATATGCTCTGAAACGACGTCTGCTCGTTGAGGAATGGTATCCGTGCAGATGATGCGTTTGACCCCGAGCGACCAGAGCTTCTGCCAGTAACTGCCGGTGAATAGTCCATGGGTGATCAGCAAGGTAATCTCCTCTACGCCACGCTGCCGCAATTGCTCGCAGCAGGAGACAAGCGTTCCGCCGGTATCCAGGATATCATCTACGACAATGGCTTGTGGTCTGACTTCCCCAGCCAGTGCTTCATGAACCACCCCTTCGGCGGTTCTCGTCTTCTCAAGCACAATGATATTTTCCGACATGTGCGCGGCCCTGGCAACCTCCAGGCAGCGATCACGCGCTCCCTTATCCGGGGAGACGATCGTTGCCTGCTGCAATGCGTATTTTTCTATTTCCCTGGCAAAGATGGCCGCCGGAGACAGGGAGGTGACCGGCAGGGGGAATAAAGCGTGGATAGAAGATGTATTATGTACATCAATGGTGAGTACGCTATCGACACCGGCAGCTTGAAGGGATGCGCCAATCCACGCGGTCGCTAAACTTTTTCCTTCTTTCCATTTATCATCGCGTGCGTAAGCCAGGTAGGGCAACATAGCACGAATACTGTGGGCTCCTTCTTTTCTAAGGGTATGGCTGAGTAGCAAGAAGGAGAGTAATTGCTCATCTGGTGGAGCGATGGTGCCCAGAATCAGGCACTCCTCGCCTGCTACCTTGCTCTGGATGGTTGCATGTAACTCTTGATTGGCAAAGCGCTCAACGGAAAATTGTTCCCGTTCTATCCTGAGCGATGCACACAATTTATCTCCCATATCCCTATAGCAAGGAAAGGTGAACAGGCGCATATGCTTTCTCCCTATCGAACTTGTTTCTGTACCCCGCTCGTTGGCATCGATCTGGCGCACGCCAGCAGTTGGCGGACCTCCTCGTCGTGTGTCTGTGAGAAATTTTCATACCAAAGGCCAATCGCATAGAGCATATCAGGCTTCAGGAGACAGATAACCTTGTCTCCCTGGGCGGCAAGTTCGTCACACGTTGTCGCGGCGGCCACCGGAACGGCTATGATGAGATGTGCGGGATGCTGCCGCTTCAGCGCGGCGATGGCCGCTCGTATGGTCGCGCCCGTGGCAATCCCATCGTCTACCAGCACGACAGTGCGGCCCCGCACATCCAGGGCTGGCCGATCGCCACGGTAGAGGTGCTCGCGCCGCTCAATTTCCTGTTGCTCACGCGCGGCTACCGCGTCAATAACCTCATTTGGAATCCCTACCGCGGAGATGACATCGTCATTAAGAATGCGTATCCCTCCCTGCGCCAGCGCTCCCATCGCCAGTTCCTCCTGGCCCGGCAAGCCAAGCTTGCGCACAATCATGACATCCAGGGGCGCGTGAAGCTCACTGGCAACCTCAAAGGCTACAGGCACCCCTCCACGCGGCAATCCCAGAACTACCACATCTGGACGATTTCTATACCCCGCTAATTGCGTGGCAAGCTGTTTCCCTGCGTCTCTACGATCCCGAAAGCGCATAACCATAGATACTCCTCCTCATTTCTCACTTTTCCTGTGGATGAAATGGATCGTCTCACGATAAACAGATAGATGGCTGGCTTTCAATTCATCGATACTGTACTTTGAACGACTTACGGGAACATCACAGAGCGAGAAAAAATATCACAAAGAGATCACAATCAGATACAGCCCTGGAACTTCTATCTGCCCTGCAAAAGCTTGAGGAATGCTACGCCGGGCAGTGAATAGTCGGGTATCTCCTGAGACCGACTCGTGACAATGTGGCCTGTTTCTGTGATGGCATTGTAATATCGAGATCACATACTTTCACTGAATGTTGCCAGCCAGGATATGTTGTCATGCTTGAGCAAAACTTCTTCCAACAGAATGCTTTGACAGATGGAGAGACATATGTCATTGATGCCACTGAAACTGCTGCTCGTGGGCGATGTCATGCTCGGACGACTCGTCAATGATGCCCTTAAAGAGAAACCTCCCACCTATCCATGGGGCGATACGCTGCCACTTTTTCAGGCTGCGGATGCGCGCCTGTGCAACCTTGAATGTGCCATCTCTGATAGGGGGAGGCCCTGGTCCGCGACGCTGAAAGTATTTCACTTTCGCACAGATACAAAAAATGCCGCCGTACTGCATGCCGCGCACATCGATGCAGTCTCGCTGGCCAACAATCATATCCTTGATTTTGAGTATGAAGGGTTATTTGATACGATCAACTCTTTGAAGCAGGCCGGCATTCATGCCGTCGGCGCGGGCACCACATTACGCGAGGCATCAGAACCTGCCATATGGGAAGTACAGGGGAGAAAACTGGGCTTCATCGCCTGTACAGACAACGAGCCTGTGTGGGCCGCGTCTCTGGAACGTCCGGGGACCTGGTATGTCCCCACGCAGATCCAGGACGAGCGAGCACGCTACCTGTTCGAGGTCGTGCGACGTACAAAAACGAACGTCACATGCCTGATCGTTTCTCTGCACTGGGGACCCAACTGGGGAGATGTGCCACCTTCCGAACATCAACTTTTTGCTCATACGTTGATTGATGCCGGGGCTGATGTCGTCTTTGGACATTCAAGTCATGTCGTGCGGGGCATCGAGGTGTACAAGAAGCGGCCCATTATCTATGGTGCAGGCAATTTCATCGATGACTATGCCGTTGATGAAATTGAGCGCAACGATCAAAGCGCCATATTCCTGCTTGATCTGCATGAGACGACGATCGAGCGCCTGTGTCTGTATCCAACGATCATCGACTATTTTCAAGCGAGACGCGCGACAACTGATGAGTGCAGGGTCATTATTACCAGAATGCAGCGATTGTGTACACAACTGGAGACAGTAACGAATTGGAATGAGCAGGAAGCATACCTGGAAGTAGCGATCAGCTCCACGCCAGACGCAACAACTCCTTTTGCGCCTTAGATGCCCGTGTATTTTGCTTTTCTGGCCCTGTGGAGGTAGAATCGAGTTGCTGTGATTGTTGCTGGATGCGGTGGTGAAAGATTGTTAACGACATGCAATTGGAGCTCTGTAGAGATCGATGCGAAAATCATGGGAGTGTAGTGAGCAATGAAGTATCAGCGCGTGATGCTGACGAAACGTGGTGGCCTGGAGGCGCTACAGGTGCGCGAAGAAGAACTGCCCGAGCCGCGACCGGATGAGGCGCGCATCAAGATCCTGGCGGCTGGTGTGGCCTTCGCCGACGTGTTGATGCGCCATGGAAAATATCCAGGCCGGCCACGCTTTCCCTTTACGCCGGGATATGACCTGGTCGGGGTGGTGGAGAAGTGCGGGGCGCAGGCAAGAACATATGGGGTCGGTACCATGGTGGCCGCGCTGCCGCGCTTCGGTGCTTATAGTCAGTATATCTGCCTGCCCGAACAAGAACTGGTACCAGTGCCCGCTGGAATTGATCCTGCCGAGGGAGTCTGTCTCGTGCTGAACTACCTGACGGCGTATCAGATGCTGCATCGCCTCGCCCATGTCAAAGCAAGCCAGCGTGTGCTCGTCTATGGGGCCGCCGGAGGGGTTGGCACGGCTCTGCTACAGCTTGGCAAACTGGCGGGACTGGAGATGTATGGCACAGCCTCCCCACCCAAGCATGAAATCGTCACCAGGCTCGGCGCGATCCCCATCGACTACATCCACGAGGATGTTGTGGCCCGTGTCCGCTCGCTTACCGATGGTGGTGTCGATGCCGTCTTTGATCCAATAGGAGGAAGCCACCTGCAGCAGTCCTTTCGCGTATTGCGACCGGGTGGGACCCTGGTCGCCTACGGTTTCTCATCCACCCTGGGGGGGCTCCCTATGGCATTGACCTTGTTGATCATGGTGCTGCAACTGGCCTTCTGGTCGTTGTTCCCGAGAGGGAGGCGGGTCACCTTCTATAGCGTTGTTGGTTTCCAGGGATTTAAGGACAATCATCCAGATTGGTTCCGCGAGGACCTGCGTACCCTGTTCAATCTCCTGGCGGCTGGACAGCTTAAGCCGCTCATTGCCGCGCGCCTGCCTCTAAGCGGGGTCGCGCAAGCCCACGAACTTATTGAAAAAGCCCGCGTGCAGGGCAAAGTGGTGCTTATTCCCAGTCAACGATCTCCGGTCTGAGACCGGAGGCTTGTGGTTACAACTGAACTCCACCGCAACTCGGCATACCTTTGCAGGCGTGCCGCTTTGGCTTCTTTGTCCGCTGCATCAGGGATGGTTGACAAACATCCCGTCCTGATCCAGTCCTGCCGGATCAAGAGCGTTCTCAACGTGATATTGCGAGCACCAATCAGATCAGCATGCAGGGTGTACCCACATCTCTTGTTCTGGCAGACAAAGCGTAACCCTTTGCGCGGGCGGTTCTCATCGGCTGTATGCCCACACATCGGGCACGCCTTTGAAGTGTAATCGGCGTCCACCTTGATTGTCAGGGAACCCGCAAGCGCGGCTTTGTAGCTGATGAGATTGTGTACCTCGGCAAAAGACCATTGCGAGTAGACCCGATTGGCTTTCCGTGCCTGAGGTGAAACCGGCTCAGTGCCTTTGCCACTCTTCTTGCGTTTGCGTTTCTTGCGTTTTGTGCGCTCCCTGATATCCGTGAGGTTCTCCAGCCCGATGAGGGCGTGTGGATGCTGCATGATGATCTGTTGGGCGATGCAATGGTTGGCCTGCTGCTTTAACCGTCTCTCTCGTTGCTCAATGCGCCGTAAGCGGCGTTTCGCGCCACGAGTGCCTTTCTGCTGCAAGCGTTTGCGTAATCGTGCGTAATGGTTGGCTTGGTGTCTGGTGCGTTTGCCTGGGTGAAAGCTGGCTTTGCCTGTGGACGTTGAAGTGACGGCGAGATAGCGAATACCGACGTCCACGCCGACCACCCTGGCAAGCTGTGCAGGGGTGGGGTCAGGGAGACCAATGGTCAAGGACACGAGCAGATAGAGCTGCTTCTTCTGCCGGTCATACCACAGTTTCGCGTCTCCGATGGTGGCCCCTTCTCGAATGAGTGCCAGATGTTTGTCGTAGCCCTGGTAGGGAAGGCTGATCCGTCCGTTCAAGGTTCCGAGGCTGACCCGACTGTCACACTGAAAGGTGTAATCGCGCTCATAGGTGTACTGGACCGTGGGAGAACTGTAGTGCGGGGGCTGGTCCAGGCCCTTGAAGCGTTTTTTCGTGATCTTGGCAAGGCGATGCGCGCTATTCTTTTTGCATTTTGTCCACAGCCCTTTGTAGGTTGCTGCCACCTGCCGTTCGACGCTACAGGCCAGTTGCGAGGGAAGATGATAGCGAGTACGAAGCTCGGTATACATCCCTTTGTGCAATGTCGTCACACTGCTGGTTTTGCCGTGCTCAAAAGCGTACAGACTCACCGCATTGAGCGCATCACGATAGACCAATTGCGTTTGACGTAAGGCGGCAAACTGCTCTGGTGTCGTGGTGAGCTTGAGTTTGGCGGTGATGATCTGTTTCATGCTCTTCTCCAAGATCAGAGGGACGGGAGCGTTTGCCATTCCTCTGAATGTGATACTGATGTGCTCTCTAAAGCTATTCCTACCGTGCAGGTTGCTTCCGGTAATTCGACAACGCGTTTGTGACGATACTCACGTCCCTGCTGACTCTTTGCCAGAAGCGGGCCGCTCATATATCCTCAGAAGGATCCCAGGATGTTGATGGGGTTCTTGAACGTCATGCGGTCAACTCGGTAGCTGCCTTTGCCGTCTTCATCAAGAACAGACGCAACCACTTCAAGGGTGTTTATCTGGTGGGCAACATAGGGATATTCGTACTTGCTGTCATCGAAATACATGCTCCGTCCATTGGAAAAAGAGGTCCGAAACGTCTCGTTGTCCAGGTGCAGGGTGATGGTTCTCCACTGGATCTGTTCTGGTGCCATGTGCAAGCTCCGGTTTTCTAGGAAACGGGAAACAATCCAAGACGCCGATATTTCTTCTTCCTGACCCAATTTGATCTATGTGAACACACTATCATCTCTACTCATATCTCCCACCCTGCCTCCAGAGGAGGATCGAGACCAGAAGACACCGCCCCATACGTGTTTCTTCACTTCAGGAAACCGTTGAAACACTCGACGGGCGGTGATACCTGTGAGTGTATGAGCAATCGCAGAAGGCGCGACTGATGGAGGTGCTGAGAGAAAAAGATGCACATGGTCAGGCTGGATATGCCCTGCCCCAATGGACCAGCCTTGTTGAGCACAGATCCGACGGATTTCTTGTTCGAGAAACGTGGCAATCGTGCCAACAAGACTCTTTTTGCGGTATGTGGGGCACCAGACAAAGTGGTACGCCAACGTGTCGGTGACGTGTTTGGTGTGCTGCGCATCCATACACATCAGTATACCAGATGTTCTCGCTTTTCTGTCTTCCCTTGTGGGGCCGCCTTACCCCTAGATGAATCGTAGGGGGATCCGGCGGCCTGAATCATGAAGATTCCCGCTAGGCTGCTGTCCTTTCTGTTTTAAAGCCTGATTCAGCATTATTTGAGGACATACAATTCCTGTGGAAAATCAGGTAGAATATGCACATATCTAGTACTGTAAGAAGCGAGTGTATTTATTTTTATGGATGAAAAGCAGGAAATTAAGGATGGCGGGCGGCCCCGTATTCAGGTCGCTGATTGTGCCTTTGTGCAAGTCGCCGAGGGCCAGGATTATGTAGTGTATCAGACGTGCGAACCACGTGCGCTTGCCGATATCGCGATCGATCTTTTTCTCGAGCACGTCCTTGATAAAGGATGGTGGGGAGGTATCCGGCTGAATGGCCGTTTTGCTATGCAACTGAAGCTGGACCCGCGGACTCTTTTCCCTAACGCAGAGATTGCACTATCGGCCACCGAAGAATTCCTTGCCAGGGAACACAATGTGCGTGAAGCTTTCAATGAAATGAAAGAGCAAAAACAAAGCCGGCTCACCTTTTATCATGTCCCTCCCCGGCCTGCCGACGTAGATCCCGTGCGCTACTTTTCTCCTCCGGTGCTAGAGGTGAGCGGGATCATGTTTACCCTGTATCATCTTACGAACACCGAGGCCGCCTATCGATCCTGGGAACGCAGACAGATAGCCGGAACTATTACCGGCCTGAGATTGGCGCATGTCTATGGCAAAGGGTGGCAAGCCTTCTTACGTTTTTCGGATACACAGAGCGTGATGTTTGAGCCGGCGGTTGATCAGTTATTCCTCACGCCGGAGCATGCGCTGGAAACGTTATTTGCGTGTTGTGATGAGGAGGAGCGTATACGCGACCTCGTTCAACAGCTTGGATCTGTCGATCCACAGGCTACCGTGGTTATCACTCGTGATAGTGTGCCGGAGGTGACTGTTCGCTCCCCAATGCGGATCGGTAATACCGATTATATCTGGCAAAGGCAGATGAGCCAGGGACAGCTCTACCAGGCCAAACAGACCACACGGGTCAATTTCCATAAAGTTTATATCCAGTTGATAGAGACCTGGAGCAAGGGATGGCTTGCCGGGGTGCACTTCCGCGATGTCTCGGATATCTATTTTGAAAAGGATAAAGACGTTGGATTTGCGACCCCGGAGGAAGCCGTCGCCGCGGCCCGCAGCTTTATTGCGTTAAAAACAGAGGGCTGGCGCATGCTGTACCATGCTCATAATGAAAGGATCGCCCTGCAATGTAGGATTGGTCGGTATGATCAGATCATATCGATTAGCCAGGAAGGATAGAATCGGCCGTAGGCTGTGGGTGGAATATTTTATGGGATCTTAATGATGACCATGAAGTGGTTGAACGTGTGGTATATCGTGCATTACTTGATACACATGTTAGAATATATGTATGAGTATAGAATGTGTATAGTGATATTGGGTTGTATAAATGTTTTATAGTGGTTGTTATGGTATTTGCGAATGCATATTCTTAGAGGAAGAGGAATGTGTCGGGTATGAAAAAAACAACACAGGCAGTACCAAATATGTTATTGAGGAATGCACGTATAAGTCTTGGTTTAACTCAAGAAGAGGTAGCGGATAAGATTGGAGCTTCCCATCCGTTTCTTGTGAACCGGTGGGAGAGAGGCATTGCCTCTCCGAGCCCTCGCTATCTTCGACAACTGGTAAAGTTTTTTGAGAAAAAGCCAGAGGAACTGGGTTATTGTCTGAAGGATTCTAAAGCAAAAAAGCATATATAGCTGTGTCGAGGGCCCACTACACAACGACCGGTGGCGCGGGGTCTCCAGAACTGGCAGTTCTGGAGACCCCGCGCCACCGGTCGTTTTCAGAATCTGCTTCCATATATGCGATTTCTTCGTGTTACAAGTAACCTTATATCGTGTTATTTGTAGGAGTCGCATGGTAGCGCATCTTTTTAAGGATGAGCAAAGGTGCTAGCCCCACCATGTACGTTTGGATGGGGGTGAGCAGCACCTTTATCTGGTGTATGGAGATATGGATTTATGAATCAAAATGCGTTTAATCCGCAGACCGGCTATTATATGACACAGGGGCGGCGTGGTTGCCTCTCTACCTTTCTGATTGGCCTCCTGCTCTTTGTAGCGACGGCACTGGTATTGATCTTCACAGGAAATCCCAACCTGTATCCAACCGTGATCATCATTGGCAACTTCCTCATTCCCATCGTGTTTGTTGTCTTTTTATACGATCACCAGCACCTGAGCTCCTTGAGTCCAGAGACAATCGGGCGCAGCTTTGGTGTTGGAGGCATTCTCGGCGTGTTGGGAGCCTCCATTCTGGAGACAGTCCTGCTGCCCCGACCTGCTACCCCTGGCCAGGGTCTGACCTTTTCGTCCGCGCTGCTGGTGGGGTTGATCGAAGAGGGTTGTAAGATTATCGCCGTCATCATCCTGGCCCGGCGCATGCGGCCGCGCTCACAGATCGATGGACTGTTGCTGGGGGCGGCGGTTGGCATGGGCTTTGCCGCCTTTGAGAGCACCGGGTATGCCTTTACCGCTTTTCTGGCCAGCCAGGGACATCTTACCGCGTCGCTCTTCTCGACTGTCCTGCGTGGGCTACTGGCCCCCTTTGGTCATGGAACCTGGACGGCCATTCTGGGTGCTGTTTTATTCCGCCAGAGCCAGGGAGGGCGTTTCCGCATTACTTTCCCGGTCATTCTAACCTACCTGTTTGTCTCTGTTCTCCATGGTCTATGGGACGGCTTCCCGCTCTTTCTCTTTCCCTTCGTTGTCGATGTCTCCGGAATTAACGTGCCGCTGGCAACGATCATCATCGGTGTGATCGGTGTGGTGATTTTGACCCTGCTTTACCAGGGGGCGATCCGCCAGCGTATCCTGACCGGTCAACTACCACCTTTGAATAAGATGCCGTGAATATGTTTTACTTTACCGCCAGTCATTGTGGTGACGGGGGCTCTATGACCACAATGGTTGGCGGTGAACATAGTGGAATCGCACTGAGATATTCAAGGTAGCCTCAATGGCTCTGGCCAACCATTGTTGTTAGAGACATTTTTTTGTAGTGTGCATGTGACCAAAAGGAGACAGAGCGGTGGTGGAAGGGATTATGGCCGGGTAACAAAGTCGCTCTGGCTGGTATGCGGAAAAGGGCCGCCCGATTTTGTAAGCCATCCAACGGCGCTAAAGGCTAGTGGGAGGCGCAGCCGTGTCGGTACTAGCAGCTACTACGTTGCCAGGGCGGCTCATCTTGCCAGGCGAATAATCTGCAGCCGCTGCAGTGTTTGTAGCATTTGAGAGACCTCTCCTGGCTCCAGTCCCAGCGCCACAATCAGTGCCTCTACGGAACGTCGACCATCGATGAGAAAAATGAGCTGACGATACGTGCGCGGAAGCCCATTTTTCTCGATGATACCAACGGCCTTGACCACTGACATGGTTGCGCTGGGAATAGCCGTCAGGGAGAGCAATGGACCTGATGGTACCTCGCTCATTCGCTCGGGGAGGGGATGGATGCCACTGTTTCGCTCAGGGAGAGGATGGATGCCGCTGGTAAGGGGAGCCGACTGTGTTCTGATTGGTCCTGTATCGGGTCCAGGCAGCGATTGGCGCAGAGGAGTTGTCGATGTATGAAAGATAAAGAAGCATTGGCTCCAGGTGCTTAGTATTGCAAAGGCCTGTGGTCCCTGATATTGTCCAAGGCGTGCCGCAACGACCTGCCCATTCACAAAGGCAATGGAACCTGTTTCGGTGTATGGAGTGTTCCCTCGGCTAACCTGTAGCTCTCCTGTTCTACGCTCGGTTTGTAACACCCTGATGATGTTTGCCAGGCTATGTGTTATTCTTACTTGCTGCTGTGACACATGCTTCTCCACATTATCATATTTTTATTTGAAGGTTTATTCACTCGTGTATTGGTTTGTTGGCGCGCAATAGTCCACCCTTATAGGAGATGCCGCCTGTGATATTATCCGGCATTGCAGTATGATAATATCACAGGTTGTGCTTTTTTTCTTGCTACAAATGTTCTATTGACTGTAAGCAACTTATCGCCGCGTGCCAGTATTCTCTGGCTACGGATGAGTAATGTGTGAATTGGGGCTTCGCCTGATGGATTGGCCTGGTAATGGCTGGCTGTGAGGCTGAGACCCGTTCCAATTCTGCTCTTCCCCTGTCTGCGAGCCAGGGAAAGGAATCAGGGGAAAGCTTCCTGATACTGAGTTTACGTGATCCGGATATCCTATGCCAGGCAGTGATCCCGAGTTGGTAGCCGGATAGGCATCCTGCGGGAATATGTTGGGCCCTGTCTCATCAGATGATTGCGCGAAGATATCTTGATCTTCACGCAGTTTGAAGACCTCGGCGGACCCCAGCAGCTGCTCGGCCAGTTGCGCCACGCGCTCCATACGCGTCGATTCTTCACGGATGCTCTGGCCACTACGTAACGTTGTGGTATATACTTCCTGCATAATCTGCGCGACATTGCCCGATGCCACCAGCTGGTGCCTGGCTGAGTGGTTAATCGTGCTGATCTCACTGCTCTGCTGTTCGATCGCATTAAAGATAGCGGCGAACGCCGTGCCGGCATCCTGTGAAGATTGTATGCCAATCCCTGTCTCTGCTTCGGTTTCTCGGATAGAATAGGTAACGGCCTCAATATCCTGGATCACCTGTTTCACGATGCGTTCGATGTTCAATACCTGCATCTTCGCTGTCTCAGCGGAACGGCGAATATCATCGGCTACGGCTCTGAATGCCCTACCATTTTCACCCGCCATAGCCGCCTGTATAGATGCGTCCAGCGCCAGGCGGTTGGTCTGGTTGGCGATGCCAGCAATGATGCGCACAATGTTGTTGATCTCCTGTGAGTGTTCTTCGAGTGCCTGGACTTTTGAGGAGCTGAGATGAACGTGCGTGCTAATGCGTCCCATGCCCTCCACCGTTCGCTGGACCGCGTTACGACCTGATTGTGTCTTCTGGTATACCTGGTTGCCGACTCGGGCGAGCGCCTGTGCGCGCTGCACTACGTCGCGGCTGGCATTTGCCATCTCTTCTATGGTGCTGGTGGCGACAGTAATTTTCTGGATCTGGTTGTCTGTTTCATTCACCAGCTGTATGGTTTCATCGTAAGTCTGTAAGGTTGCGCGTTCTACTTCGTTGGCGAGTGTTTTAAAGTTGATAACCAGGGAGCCCAGTTCTGTAATCACACTGTTGAAGAAGGATGCCAGGAAGCCCATGCTATCGGGTCCTGCTTCCGCCTGTACACGCAGATCGCCTTCACTGACCGGACTGATCTCGCTGATCAGTTTCTCGACCTGCATCTGCAAGGTTTTGTGGCGTGATTCCGCCTCGGCAATAAGCCGCACAATGTTATCCAGCATGGCGTTCATAGAGGTTGCTACCATGTGTATCTCGTCGCGGCCGGGTATGTTCGCGCGTTCGCTCATATCTCCTCTGGCGATGCGATTGGTCAGCGCGGCCAGCCGCCTGAGGGGACGCGAGATCGTCGCGTTGATAATAAACGCGGTCAGCGCGATGACGAGGAGGATGAGCGCCACGGCAATGGCGGTCCCGATCTGCAGCGGCACGATCTCTGAATTGCTGAGATCAGTGACCGCCTGACCAACGTTTGTGGCCGTATCCAGCACCGTTTGCCAGCTTTTCTGCAGGTCCAAAAATTTGAGATTGGCCTGGTAGAGTGTCTTGTAGGCTGGCGCATATTGTGGCATCGGCTGGCGTAACTGGCCCAGCACCTGGTCTTGCAGTATCTGATAGGCATGCCATTGCGTCTGCCTCACATTATTGAGCGCGCTATTCTGATCAGCAATAAAGTGTTGGTTGGCGCTGCTATGTTGCAAAATGCTCCGGATCGTCCCCATGTTGGATGAGGCGCTAATATTATAATTTCTATCGTAAGAGGCGCTGGTCTGATCAAAATCGATTTCGCGGGCCGTAATGTCTTTTTCGATCAGGCCTCCCGAGGCGGCCAGCGATGGATCTCCCTGCAGGTCTGTTGTATTCTCATTGGCAAAGATCTGCGCGAAGCGCGCCTGCAGCAACGCGTTCATGCGTTGCAGATTGATCTGCTCGTTGGTGGCGATTTTTTGTGAGTCGAAGCTTGTCTTCACTGCCTGCGCGTGTGTCTGCTCCGTAGTTAAATAGAAATAGCCCAGGGAGACCATGGTGGCGCTTGAAATAACCACCAGGGTTACAAACAAGATGATGAGCCTGGGAAATATACGCATATTGCTAATGAATCTAAACATGCTCCTGTATATCCTCCGTTTTCTTCCCCACGATTAAAAATTCTTTTTCGGATATTCCGGGTTGGCCTGGGCGTTATTCACGGGATATACCAGCACCAGCTTTCCGTCTATCCACTGGAACATGTTAAGGGTACCAATTGTGTTGCCGCCGTCGGCGCTAAATCGAATTGGTCCCTGCACGCTATTGAACGTACCGCTGTGCAGCAACTGACTGAGTTTGGCATCATCCAGGCTATGCGTTTGCTCGACGGCCTGCTCAAGTACCTGCGCGGCCCCAAATGCTTTGGCCGTGGTTGAACTGATATCGCGGAAGCTTCCCCCATATTGCGCGATGTAGGCCTGGGTGAATATATCGCTCTGGTAGGTGGTCGCGCCAGGATACCATCCGGTATCGGGGACAAAGATGCCTTCAGCCGTGGCCGGGCCGCCGACGGCGTTGAGGTATTGCGCGCCTTCACCGGGACCCGAAGTTTCAACGATCGCTTTGGGATTATAATGGAGGGATTTAAAGGCCTTTGTGAATGAGACACTATCGCCCAGTCCACTGGTCCCCAGTACAACGACATCCGCCTGCGAACGAGCAACCGCCTGAGCAATTGGCATGATGTTCGAGTTGGCGGGATATGGAGGGGGCGCATAGACCGCGCGCACGTAATTGCCCAGGACCTGTTTGGCCTCGGCTACCTGCGGCATCGCGAATGGGCTGTTCACCGAGACATACGCAACCGTTTGCGGGCGAATGTCCTGCGGTAAAGACAAAATAAAGTACCCAAAGGTAAGTAAATATTCCTGAGATGGTGGGACCGAGACGAAATAATTGTGGAAGTGCTTTTTAAAGATACCCGCCGCATTGCCAGTCGGGGCGAAGAGCACGCGATGATTGGCGTTGGTCACTGTGGCGGCTGGCATCGTTAACAGGCTGGAATAGGGTCCTAATAACAGATCAACATGGTCCTTCTTGATAAGCGTGATATAGTCGCTTTTGACCTGGACCGGATCACTTTTGTCATCAATGCCGACCAGTTCGACCTGGCGACCGAGGAGACCACCACGCTGGTTAATCAGGTCGCGCCACAGTTGGAAGCCCTGTTGGAGGGCCTTACCATCGTTGGCGAAGGGGCCGGTAAGCGACGCGGAATAGCCAATCTTGATTGGAGGTTGTCCGTTGGTTGCTGTGCCTGGCCCTGTACATGCGTTCAAGCTTGCGAGGATGATCACGAGGAAGATAAAGCACTCCCACGCTTTCTTGCGTCCTCTGTAAGGATATGTAGCCACTCTATTCTCCTTAGAAACATGTGCAGTTACATAAAATAATGCCAAAAAAATAGGCTCTATGCCTTTTTTGTTGCGCGCGAAAATTCAAATTATGCGCCTATACCGTGAAAATACAGGTTAAAATATGCTTCTGTATATAGAATGTTCTAGATATATATTTTTATGCATCTATAGTGTGATTATTGATATAACATTAAAGCCTTGCAACATATGAGTCATCCCTAACTTTTGAAAAAGTTCCCAAAACCGGGGTGCAGGGTGTCCCCGCCCATTCTTTCTCCCTCTCGCGCCGCCGCAGGCGGCGCGAGAGGGAGAAAAAGAGGTTTTGCGGGGACACCCCGCCCCCCGTCAGGAGGGCTCGCCGCCCTCCTGCACCTCCCGCATTGGGAGCGCGAAATCCATTTTCGGATTTTTCAAAAATCCGGGATGACTCATAGTTAACCGATAATGGTTATCGCGTATGAGGTTTAATGGGACTGAATAGCCTGTTTGATGGCTGAGAGCCAGTATTCGTCGTCATAGAGAGCGTTGCTGCCCGGGATAACCAGTTGCTTGCTATCGACGGAGGTCGTGAAGCCACCGAACTGCTGGCGCAGATTGATCGTGTTGATCAAGCCGGGGATATTGAGCCCTTCCTCAATATTCTCGCCGCGCACGAAGTCCAGCATGGAATCCTGGTAGATGTCGGTAGCGACCTGGGGCGACACCTTGTCAACGCTGGCGATATCGGCGATGACCGTGTTCTGGTTGGCCGGATTGATCGCGAAGTTGTAGCCCTGGATCAAGGCTGCGGTGAAGCTCGTGACGGTCTGGGGGTTCGCCTGCGCGTACGCGCGGGTGACGACCAGCGAAGCACCCTGGTAGGGAGCCATGTAGTCCGAGAACTTCGCAACATCGCTGAGTGTTGAGACGTAGTGGGCCTGCTCAGAGAAGGGTGTGCCCAGGATGGTCGCGTAGACTGGATCGCCGGTGCTGGTATGGCCAGCCGAGATAGCCTGGAAGCGTTGCAGAGAGCCACCAACGATCTGCAGCGAGTAGTCGCCGTTCTGCAGGCTCAGGCCATTGGCCGCCAGGATCTTCTCCAGAGTGAAGACGTAACCGCTGTCAGGAGCGTCAACGGCGATTGACTTGCCCTTGAGATCAGCGATGCTGTGAATGCCATTGGCGGTGTTCACGATCAGATCAAGACCAGCGCCCTGATCGAAACCGGCTACAATCTGCACCGGGATCTGAGAGTTGACGTAGCGGTTGACCGCGTTGTCTGCGGTGGTCTCAACGATGTTGTATTGACCTGAGAGCAGACTGTTGAACTGCTGGGTAGAACTGGAGACTTGATTGTAGCAGACGTTTAAGCCCTGCTGGGTGAAAAAGCCCTGTTGCTGCGCCTCGATGAAGGAGACGTTATGCATAAAGGCCCCATACTGGATGCAGGTAGCATCGGCGCGGGTTGTTGTTGGTTTGGCTAACATAAATAAAGAGGCAGTGACAACAATAGCTGCGAGGATAACTGCGGCACCTGAAATAATTTTGATGCGCTTCACGCTTGCCTTCCATACCTTTCTGACAACACATATCTGGGAGTGGTTCTGTGTTGTTTCAACTTTAGACGAAGCCAGGTCGCTAAAATGAAGTATTACATATACATTAGGATTGCGGCTTTAATTCTAAATACTTTTAATCAAAAGATATATTGATAGGCCGCAATGGAATGATAGTATATTTGATGATGGAGATCAAGGTGACTCTGCATTGCATAGGTAAATATGACTACATAAATGGTTTTTGCGGAACAAAATTTATATTTTGATTAGTATTTATCGATTGGTGCAGACAGGATGATAACGAAAGAAGATGCATATATATTGATGTATTGTTTCCTTTATTAAGTAGTATTTTTGGTACTGCTGCCTGTGGAGTACGTGACGATTATCACTTCGTCACGTACTCTTTCTGGGGGTGAAAACGGTTCATGTCACGAACCGGGCATGCGCCTGTGGAGACCTGGCATGAGTTAGTTCAGTGTGTCTGTGTTTTCGTTCTCACCGCTGATGATCAGCTCTTCTTCCTCTACTGGGAGGGCGAGGGTGAACTGTGTCCCTTGATCATCGGTGGAATGGATCATGAGGGTTCCACCATGGGCGCGCGCGATCTGGCCCGCGAGGTACAGTTGTACGCCAAGTTGGAGCGAGGGCACATTGCCTACAAACGGTTGGAGGAGGTCGCTTGAGATATGAGGCATCGCCAAACTGTTTGTCCTGATGCTTAACAGGGCCCATGGACCGTCGGTGCGCTTCTCGGTGGCGATGTTGATGGTGACCTTCTCTGGTTGTACAGGTGAGCTGAGTATATAGAGCAACATCGTTTCAAACACCTGTTGTACCCGCTGGGGATCGGCGCGGAGGATGACTTGCCCGGGACCCTGGACAGTAAACAGGGTAGGCCTGTGAGCAAAGGTCGCCACTACGTCCTGTATCATCTGCACTATATTCATCGGTACCGGGGTGATCGAGAAGCGTCCCTGGGTGAGGCGAGCAATATCCAGGACATCGGAGATGCCGCGCGTCAACATCTGGAGGGTGTGGAGACCGCTCTCGGCGTCGCGCTGATCTTTCTCTCTTCCTTCGCGCCGGGCGCGCTCTGTGAGAAGATCAAGCCGCCCGCGTAATGGTTGCAGATAGTTCCGCAACTCATGGATCATCATGGTCAGCAGTTCTTTGGCGACCCCCTCCTGGTCGCGTTCGATGTTCTTTTGTCCCATCTGCTCGACCAGTTCGTTGCGTCCAACCATCAGGCCCACCCAGCGCGCGATCGCCTCCAGAAAGCGTAGATCGCCTGGTAAAAAGAAGTCCGGTTTCGTTGAGGCGACCAGCAGCACGCCCCGGTGATGTGTCTGTACCTTGAACACGGTGGCTATCTGTGATTTCACGCCCAGGCCGCCCTTGATGCCCAGCAATTCATTGGGATCCTGGTCCACATGGTTGTTGAAGAGAGCAATGCCGCTGAGGAAAACCTCGACGGTGCTGCCTCCATTCGCCAGTGGTAGACGATCCATGCCAATCGCTCGCTGCTGCCTTCCCAGTGGGGAATCGCTGCTGCTCAGGACCACCAGCGTCTCGATGGCGGGTTCGTGAAAGAAGAGCGCAACCAGGTCGGCCGCAAGTACTTCCTGTACCTGCTGTACTACCTGATCGAACACGAAGTGGCTGGCGCTGGTCGGTAATTCCAGCAGATGCTCAAGCATTGTCAGCAAACGGTCCTGCCGCTCGTTGAAGATCTCTTCTTGAAAAGGAGTGCTCATGGTCGTTATCCTTTCCTGCTCCTCTCATTGTATGGCATCTTGCCGTAGAAAAAGCACAGCCTCTGTCAGGATGCCAGATATTTTTCGACTGTTGCCAGGATCTCCGCCATGGTGCATGGTTTGGCGAGATAGCCATCCGCCCCAATCTCAGCGGCGATCTGCTGGATATTATTATTAGCCGAAATCAAAATAATGGGAAGGTGCCGCGTTGCTGGCTGACTTTTTAAATGTCTGCAGATGTCGCGCCCGTCCTTGCCAGACATCCAGATATCCAAAAGCAGGACCCTGGGCAGATCTTCTTGAAGCGTCTCAAGTGTTTCACCTTCGCGCAGGTTTCGAATAGTATAGCCAGCATCTTCAAAGATAGCTGAAATAGCTTCAACAATTGCTGGATCGTCATCCGCAATGAGCACGTCTCCGGTGCTATTCATGCATTCCAACCCCCCTTGCTTGATAAGCTATTGATGAAGATGCGCCCTTCTTATTATGAGCTCATCCGAAGGACACACATCCTGTTATGATCCTCTTTCAGAACGTTGTATAAAAGCATACATTCGTAGAGCTTTACACGTCTCCCAGTATACAGTTTGCCCTCCAGGCGCGCAAGCAGAACAAAACAGCGGGTAGCACTACCTTCCTTATAGAAGGACGACGAGGTTATTATCACCAGGGTATTTGCCAGATACGATCGAACTGTGACTGATCAGATATTTTTTGTTGCAACTCAACTGGCTGTTGAACAGCGAAGAATAGCCCTCCTGGTTGGCCTTATCGCTAGGTATGCAACATTATCATAGAATCTCCCGATAACCATGTGAGGTTACCAGATTCTTCTGCTGCTAATATTATGAATATATACAAAATGGTATCAATAACCAAACAAGTAAGTAAGCTGTATTAAATATAACTGAAGTGCGAAAAAATATTATTCATTGCCAGCGTTATATAGAAAAGGGACGCGAGAGAAGTGTTGTAGCTGAGGTAAAATACACATCGTTTTTACAGGAATAAATGTTGTCAGTATAGGATGCAGATTTTATCGCGGCTACCAGGCAGAGTGTTGTGTGAGAATTACCGTTTGGACATAGATGGGAATATATATGATTGATCTGGTCGGTCATCAGTTGGGTAATTATCATGTGCTTCGTCTCCTGGGGCGGGGGGGATTCGCTGACGTTTACCTGGGAGAGCAGGTCCATCTCAAGTCTCATGCCTCATTGAAAGTGGTTCGTACGCAGGTAAATAGAGAACAGTGCGCGGCCTTTTTGCAGGAAGCGCGTATCCTGGCGCATCTCAAGCATCCATATATCGTGCGGGTGCTTGATTTCGCGGTCGAGTCTGATATCGCGTACCTGGTGCTGGAATATGCGCCGGGCGGCTCGCTGCGCGCCACGTTTCCCAGGGGGACGCGTCTCCCGCTTGATGTCGTGTTACGCATTGTTCGCCATGTCGTGCCGGCCTTGCAGTATGCGCATGACGAGGGTTTTGTCCATCGCGATGTCAAGCCCGAAAATCTTCTCTGGGGTTCACATGGGGAGGTACTGCTCAGCGATTTTGGCCTGGCAGCCTTCGCCTCCAATGTGCAGCTCTATCGTGATCAGGACCTCGCTTTCTCTGGCGCGAGTATGTCGCCTTACATGGCGCCCGAGCAGCTGCAGGGGAAGCCGCTGCCGGCAAGTGATCAGTATGCGTTGGGTACCATGATCTATGAGTGGCTCAGCGGCACGACGCCTGTGCAGAGGGTGCAGGCATCGTTGGAGTCATTGGCGCATTCACCTTTCCCCTCGTATAAACTGCCGTCTGATATCCCGCAGGCCATCGAGGAGGTTATATCACGGGCTCTGGCCCGGGATCCCGAGCAGCGCTTCACCAGCGTGCGAGCTCTGGGGGAGGCCTTCGAGCGAGCGGCGCATGAATTCCAGGCGGTGATGCCTGTGCCCCTTTCTCTCTCCTCCTCTACCCGGGAGATTCTTGACATGTTGAGTCATAGACAGCCAGATAACCATCAATCGGAGGCGTTTTCCCTGCGTGGAGATGCGCCCGTTTTTCTTACCAGGCTGCTCGGGCGCGAACAGGATATCGAGCGTATCAGGGCGCTTCTTCAACGCCCTGATGTGCGTGCTGTCACCCTGCTGGGACCAGGTGGCGTCGGCAAGACGCGCCTTGGGCTGGCTGTGGCGCAGCACCTGTGCCCTGTTTTCAGGGATTGCGCGTGCTTTGTGGCGCTGGCCCCTGTCCGTGATCCACACCTGGTTCTGTCCGCGATTGCTCAACAGCTCTCTATACAGGAAGAGGATGAGCAGCCTGTGCTGAGACTGCTGATTGCGGCGCTGCGTGCTCAGCAATTGTTGCTTGTGCTGGACAACATGGAGCAGGTGGTGGCCGCCGCTCCACTGCTGGCTGAACTTCTGGCGGCCTGCCCGGGACTCAAGCTGCTGATTACCAGCCGGGCCCTGCTGCATCTTCCGGGCGAGCATTCGTTTCTGGTCCAGCCCCTGGCCCTTCCTGATCTCGCGCACCTGCCTGATCACGAGTTCCTCGCGCAGCAGGCGGCGGTCGCCATGTTCCTCGAACGGGCGCAGGCGATGCGACCGGATTTTGCGTTGACCGCCGAGAATGCCGGGGTGGTCGCTGAGATCTGTGTCCGACTGGATGGTCTGCCGCTGGCGATCGAGCTGGCGGCGGCGCGCATCCGGCTGCTGCCGCCAAAGGCGCTGCTGGAGCGACTGACGCAGCGCCTGTCGGTGCTGACACGTGGCGCCGCGACCCTGCCTGATCGGCAGCAGACGCTGCGTGCCACGCTGCAGTGGAGCTATGATCTGCTCGATAGCCACGAGCAACGTCTCTTTAACTACCTCTCCGTCTTTGTCGGCGGTAGCTCACTGGAGGCGGCGGAGGAGGTCTGCGGCGAGCTCCTTGCCGGAGATGAAGTGGAGAGATCGGTCCTGGACGGATTGGACTCGTTGCTTGAGAAGAGCCTGTTGCGGCTGATGGAGCTATCATCCGGTGAGTCGCGCCTGACGATGCTAGACACCGTGCGTGAATACGGACTGGAGTGTTTGAAGAACAGCGGGGAGCTTGCGCTGGTGCGTCAGAAGCACGCGGCGTACTACCAGGCCATGGCGCGCGGGGTGGCGACCAACATCAATAGTCCCGAAAAAGAAAACGGGCTCCGTCGGTTGGGGCAGGACAAAGACAATCTGCTCGCCGCCTTGAACTGGCTCCTTGAGCAGGGGGAGATAGAGCAGGCCTTACGCATGTGCAATGACGTTCTATGGTACTGGTGGACGCGTACCTATCCGCGTGAGGGGCGCATGCTCCTTGAACAGGAGCCCGGCGCCCCCGAGAGTGGAGAGCATGACATCTGGGGCTGGGGGCTGCAGACCCTGGGTGTTTTTGACAGCAACCAGGGTGACCTGATACGCGCCGTAGAGCTCTGGCAGATAGGTCTGGCATTTTTCCGCAGAGCCGGCGCGACGCTGGGGATCGCCTGGGCGCTCAGTAACATCGGCATCGTTACGATGTACCAGGGGGAGTATAGCCGCGCTCGGCAGTTCCTGGAGGAGAGCCTGGCTCTATTTCGAGAATTGGAAGACCAGAAACGCCATGATCCCTTACAGATACGGTCATCGCCCGCCTCAAGCGGGGTACCGTTTACCCTCTTCCGCCTCGCCGCCATCGCCAACATCCAGGGGGACTACGCCCAGGCGCGTACGCTTGCTGAAGAGAGTCTACCTCGAATGAGAGAGACGGCGGATAACACACGCATTTCGTCTGTTCTGGAGATCCTGGTACTGGTAGCGCTCAATCAGGACGAACTCGTCAGGGCTCAGGAACTACTGGCGGAAAAGGTCGCGCTCGACCGCGCAAGTGGTTCCATGCGCATAATTGGTGCCACCCTCTCACTCCAGGGGCAGATGGCGCTACTGCGGGGAGATCTCGACGGCGCGCGCGCCCTGCTGACGGAGAGCATCACCATCCTGAAAGAGATCGCCGCCAGCGGCATGCCATCTCAGGAGAGCCTGGCCGAAGCCCTCTCCTTGCTGGGACGAGTCAACGCGCGCCAGGGAGATCCTGTCCAGGCGCAGTCCATGTACCAGGAGAGCCTGACCATCGCCAGGCAGCTGAGAGTCCCCCAGATGGTCGCTTTTAGCCTGGAAGGACTGGCCGAAGCAGTAGTCCAGCAAAATCCCATATGGGCAGTACGGCTCTGGAGCGTCGCCGAAGCGCTGCGTGAAGTCAGAGGCACACCTCTGCCCGCCGCCTGGCGACATGCGTATCAACGCGCCGTCAAGCTCGCCCAAACCACCCTGAGTCAGAAAACCTTTTCAGAGCTATGGGCCACCGCACACAGCCTGTCGCTGGACCAGGTTCTTGATGAACAGGAGCCCGAGATACCTTCTTCCGCGTCATTACCTGAGTGCGAGAGTGCTGAGCCAGCCGCCTCGCCCGAGACCGGGCTACCCTCCACTGTATCCGCCGCCGTACTCACCGCCCGCGAGCTAGAAGTGCTGCGCCTGCTCGCTCAGGGACTGACCAGCGTGCAGATCGCCGATCAGCTCGTCCTGAGCACACGCACCGTCAACGCACACCTGCGCTCAATTTACAGCAAGCTCGGCGTCTCCTCACGTGTCGCCGCCGTGCGCTACGCCTTCGACAATCATCTTGTTTGAGTTCGGAGCCGGTAATGGCATAGTTACATTTACCTAACCTTTGCTTCACTTATGCCCCTGTTTATCAGGGGCATTTTATTGCCCCATCACTAGTTAGGATTGAGCAATGAGAAGCTCCCATCTCTCATTTCTTACACTCATGATCATTGCCTGCGGCACTCCTGAGCTTTCGCACCTCCGGTGCTCACGAGTCCGTTGTGCGTTGGTGCATCGGGTGCGCGGATGCGCACCCGATGCACCAACGCACAAAACTAGCGCGGCTGCGCAGCGGACGCGCGTGCGGGGGCACTCATGTGCCCCCAGAGTGATGGGGGAACTCAACTTCTAGCGTCGGGCAGGGTCAGGGCGAAGCAGAAGGTTGAGCCGGCGCCTTTGTCGTTTTCGACCCAGATCCGGCCGCCGTGGCGCTGGATGATCTCGGAGGAGATGTAGAGTCCGAGGCCGAGGCCGGGATAGGTATCTTCGCGCGGGCCGCTTTCGCGGAAGAAGCGCTCGAAGATGTGGGGGAGCTTATCTCTGGCGATGCCGATGCCGAAGTCCTGCACGCAGAACCGGATCTCCTGTTGGATGCGCGAGGAGGTGACGATCACCTTTGTTTTATGGGGAGAGTACTTGATGGCGTTGGTGAGCAGGTTGGTGATGACCTGCCCGATGCGTTCCCGGTCACCGTAGATTGTCGTGTTGGTGGCGCCTTCGCGTAGAATGCTGTGTATGGTGGTTTGCTGGATCTCTTCTGTGATCTCCTCGACCAGTTCGTCGAAGGCGAAGTCGGCTTCGTGTAAGGTAAGCTTGCCCGTGTCGAGCCTGGTTACGTTGAGCAGGTCGCTGATGAGAAAGGTCAGTTTCTTTATCTGGGTGTTCATTTTGGCGAGCAGGGCGGCATTCTTTTCGTCTCCGTCCTTGCGGAAGCGGCGCTCGATCAATTCGGCGAAGGCCTTGGTCGAGGTAATCGGCGTTTTGAGCTCGTGACTGACGATGTTCAAGAAATGGCTTTTCTGCTGGTCGAGCTGCCTTAGCTGTTCGATGTCTGTCTTGGTGCCGTACCAGCGGAGAATGTTGTTGTTTTCATCGCGCGTCGGCGTTCCTCTGACCAGGTGCCAGCGATACGTGCCATCCTTCATCTGGAGGCGTGCCTCGTGTTCAAATGCATTGCCCGTTTGTCTGGCCTGATTCCAGTCGCGTAGCACCAGTAGCCTGTCGTCGGGATGCACGAGTTCCTGCCAGTCGTAGATGCCGTCCTCGCTTCTGGACAGCTCGGTGTAATCCTGCAGACGCTCATTAAAAAAGTCGATGGATCCATCGGCGCGGGCTGACCATGCCAGCTGGGGTATGGAGTGTGCCAGGGCGTGCAGTCGTTCTTCGCTCTCTTCCGCTTTTTTGCGCGCGCGAATGATGTCCGTGACCTCATAGGCGTAGACAAGCACACCGTCTACCTTTCCGGCGGCATTGTGTGAAGGTTGATAGACAAAGTTAAAGTACACCTCCTCTAACTTCCCATTCCCCTTACGATTAAGGTAGACTTGAGCCTCATTGCCTACTACGGGTTCACCCGTTTGATACACGGTATCGAGTAGTTTAAGAAATTCCTGAGATTCAATCTCTGGCAGAACTTCGCGCACAGTTTTGCCGATGACGGATTGATGTATGCTAAGAAAGCTCTGAGCTATCGGATTGATAAGTTCAAAGATGTGGTTCGGCCCGCGAAAGACGGTGATTACGGCGGGCGCCTGCATAAACAGGTCGCGCAGGCGTTTACGCTCAGCCAGGACCAGTCGCTCGGATGCGTACAGGGCCTTCTCTATCTGTTTGCGCTCCGAGATGTCTTCCGTGATACCTATGAAGGCGCATATCGATCCGTCCGTGGCGTATTCTGGATGGATGCGTGAGCGTTGCCAGTGCCCATTATCGAAGAATTCCAACTGCTGTGCCTCGCGCGTCGCGATTACCCGCTGGCAGAGAGCTTCAAATCGATCATAGATGTCCTCAGAAAGGCCTATTTCACGCGCTGTTTTACCCAGCCATGCCTGGGGAGGCTGACCTGTGACGCGCTCAATCGCGGGACTAATGTACAGGTGGCGCATCTGGAGGTCCAGTCGAAAGAAGACATCAGGCAGGTGCTCAAGGATCGCTGTGGCGGCGGTCCTTTCTTCATTATCCAGAAATAGAGACGAGACAGGTGCCCTTACATGGATGCCTGCGGATCGATGCGGTTGCGACTCCTGGCCCTGTAGAAAAAGGTCGAAGTCCTGCTGGCGGATACGATAGCCCGCTTCTTCCAACGTCAGGGCTGGTAGTTTCCCCTGTTGAATCCAGTGGTGTACCGCCTGCACATTGACGTCAAGCCGCCGGGCAATTTCTTCCGCTGTGAGATACTCCTTCATGCTCTCGTCTTCTCCCTGCTCTAGTCGCCTGGTGAATACATTTCCGATGAGCGGACCTTGTATTCTGAGGGGAGTCTGGTTACTTCTGTTCTAATCGTCATATGTACTGTATTCAGCACGAATATGCTCTTAAAAATGTAACTGTTTTTACAGCATAACACCGGTTAGAGTTGATGTGCAAGCGGAACAATAGTCCTCAGGAGGGCTGAGGAAGAGGTGCAGCAATCAACTGGAGGGGTGCTTGTGTGTGCTACTATCGCCATGTACACTGGGATTAAAACAGATAGAGAAACAAAGAATGATGGGAAAGAGATATATATATGCTGAATTATTTGCGTTTCACCTGTGATCTGGATCAGCCGTTAACCGCATCGGCGATCGATGAGTGCTCGCTCTGGGCATCCAGATTTGGCTCCCTGCTGCTGGATAATCTGGAACTGCATGCCGATCTGCACATTCTGGATCTGGCATGCGGGACCGGCTTTCCGCTATTCGAGCTGGCCCATATGTATGGCACCTCGTGTCGGGTGACGGGGATCGATAACTGGAAAGAAGGTATCGAGCGTGCCCGGGCGAAGCTGGACGTCTACCAGTTGCCCAATGTGCAGATCGTTGAGGCGGATGCCGCCCATCTACCCTTTCCGGCCGAGAGCTTCGACCTGATCACAGCCAATCTTGGCATCAACAATTTTACTGATCCCGAGGTCGTTCTGGCGGAATGCTTCCGCGTCGGCAGGCCGGAGGCCCGTCTTGCGCTGACAACGAATCCCATTGGACACATGCGCGAGTTTTATGCGGTATTCCGAAGCATACTGGAAGAGCAGCACAGGGACCACTACCTGGAACGATTAGCGCAGAACGAGGCCCACCGAGGCTCAAAGGAGGCCCTGATCGAACTGGTGGGACGCAGTGGCTTTCGTATAGTTAAGATAAAAGAAGAACAATTTCAGTTTCGCTCCCTCAATGGGAGTGCCTTGCTTAATCATTTCTTGACGAAGATTGGCTTCCTGGGTGGCTGGCGACGGGTGATTGAGCCCGGGGATGAGGCTTCGATCTTTGCGGAGCTTGAGCGCAGGCTCAATCAGCTCGCGGAGGCTCAAGGCGAGTTGCGCCTGACCATTCCTATGCTTTATCTGGAGGCGGAAAAGTCTGCTACGCGCCCTTCTCTGTCTTGAACACTGTTCCGCGAGCCGATTGCATGCGCCGGACCGGGTATGAGCGCGTCAATGCTCCTGATCCACTTTGCCCGTGTCGTCGGGATCCCTCATCAGCGCGCGCCTTTCAGATGGAGATGGAAGGCGCGTGTTGCCGGTAACAGGGGGATTGCCCTCCGTGGATGCGGAGACCGGTCCCTCGTATTGCTGTGATAGCCGCTTGTCATCGGCTGGATCACCACCGTGTTTGGGATTGGTGCTCGCCTGCCGCTGCGTGGCCGCCATCTGCTGCTCCATATCCTTGAATATCGGTTCCTTTCGCTCATCCTCTGGGCCTGCCGGCTGGTTATAGGTATCTACCTGCGGCGGATAGGCTGAGCCGTTTGTGTACGACTTTCCTTCGGGATCGTATAGATTGCTTTGCTTATTATACTTGCGCGCCTGCTCTGGATCATAGCTATCTTTATCGTAGCGTTCATCTTCTACTGGCATAAGTTGTATAGTCCTTCCTCTATCTACCATCGAAGTTCGCCTGGAGTGGTTATTGTTAAAAAAGGCTCCTGACGTTAATGCGTAACCCTGGTATCACGTACTGGCTCTTTAAAAGAGAACATCTCTCCGAGGCCCTAATATAGATATAAAAGATCGCGTCCGTAGCGCGATCTCAGTAGTCCAATGGTGCGTTATTGCATCGTGGGCGCATCTACGCCCACGATGCAATAACACGAGGTAAGATATCCTCTTAGCCATTCTCATCCGTAACCTGAATCATATTCTCTTGCGCGGTGCCGTGATCGGCCTGCATCTCCGTGACCTTCCAATGCGGCTGTTCTCCCTGGCGCCAGAAGCGCAGTGTGATGGAACAGGGTCCAACACGCAGACGGTGGAGCGTGATGTCGGGCAGCCAGTGGGGGAGGGTGGGATGTACATAGAGGCGTTTGTGCGGCGCGTCGGCGCGCAGTCCCAGGATGGTACGCAGCATATGGAAGATGCTGCCGGTGGCCCAGGCCTGGGGAATGTTGGCGCCCGCCGGATAGAGAATGGGAAAGTCTATCTCACCAGCGCGCTGCACGCCCGCGAAGACCTCCGGTGGCCGGTAGCCATCAAAGCGCTCGATGGCATCGAAGATGCCGCGGATCACGTGATTGGCTTCCTGCGCTAATCCATAGCGTTTGAATCCGTCGGCGATGATCCCATTGTCCTGCGGCCAGATGGAGCCGCGCTGATAGGCGAAGGGATTGTACGCCGCGTTATCGCGCGAGAGGGTGCGAATGCCCCAACCGCTCCACATATCCTCCTGCAGGAGTCGGCGCGCGGTACGCTCGGCCTTATCCTGATCGGCGATCCCGCTCCAGAGGCACTGGCCAGCGTTGGAGGCGATCGAGGTAATCTGCTTCTTATCGGGATCTAGCCCGAAGGCGAAGCAGCCCTCGTTCTCCATCCAGAACGTCTGATTGAAGCGGCGCTTGAGCGTCTCGGCCTCTTGCTGTAGCGTCTGCGCCCTCTTTTGATCGCCGAGGGCCGTGAAGACTTCAGCCATGCGCGTTTTGGCATCATAGACATAGCCCTGTAGCTCGCAGAGTCCCTTGGGCTGCTTTACGGGCGTTCCATCTGCGTAGACGACAGCATCGGCCGCGTCTTTCCAGCCAACGTTGTTATAGTGATATGGAGAGAAGCTTTTGTATTCCTGGAAGCCGTCACCGTCAAGGTCGCCATAGTGGTCGATCCAGTGCAGGCATTTCTCGGCCACCTCGCGATACTCTTTGAGCAGCTCGACATCCCCGGTCCAGCGGTAGGTTTCGGATAGGATGATGAGATAGAGAATGGTGGCGTCGGCTGTGGCGTAGAAGGGAGTGAATGGAACCTTGTGAAAGTGCGCCAGCTCACCGAAGCGGATCTCATGCATGATCTTGCCGGGCTGGGCGTCGCGCTCATCGTCGCGCTCTTGCGCCTGGTATTGCGCCAGCCGTTTGAGGGCGCCGCGCGCGAATCCTTCCGCCACCGCCATATTCTGATACGAGACGGTCAGGCTATCGCGGCCAAAGAGGGTGACAAACCAGGGCACGCCCGCCGCTGGCACCCAGGCCTCATCGGAGACATCCATATCGTAAATGCGTAGCGCGCCCATATCCTCTACCGCCTGCTGATACATGCGATAGATGTGGTGGTTGGACGTCGTAACCTCTGTGCAGTTGTCCTGCCAGCGCTGCTGTCGTTGCTCAAAATCGTTGCTCTGTTCGTGTCCCGATGTCAGCAGAGTTTGCGTGACGTTCATGTCTTTTGTGGGTTGGCTGCATAGTCCGGGGGCGGGCTTCCTCACCTGCTGCCCATGTTCAAGTATCATTTCGCAGCAGGTATGCCAGCGTTGATTGGGCGCCAGGGCTATCTCAATGCGCAGACGCCCATTCGCATAGCCAACCGGCACGTCATTGAGGATGCGGTAACGCATCGCGCGATGAAAGTCTTTGTTATCATAGGTGGTGTAGAGCTGCCTGTTCTGGGCATTCCATTGCGTCTGCTCCCGGCCGCGCTGCACGATATGTTTAGATTTCACCTCGAACAGATCGGCGAAGTCGGAGCGCATAGATAGTTCAAATATGAAGTGAATGGATTTGCCCGTATAGTTGGCGATATCTATATCCTCGTGAATCCCTTCATGCACAATCCGGTTGATGGTGACACGCAGGGTCTGCTCATCAATGACGCCGCCTTCCGTCTCAATGCGTGGATTGGTCAGGTGATAGCGCGCGGCATAGAACGTCAGCTGACTGGAATTGATGACCTGTAATGGCACCTGGTTAATATACATGCGGTAAAAGCTCAGGAAGCGCGTATCGATGGCGTATACTCCCTGGTCGGTACCTGTCATGATTTCGCCCGCCTGGGTCGTGACCATAAAGGTACGGCCCTGGCTGATGGTGATGGTAGGTGGACCTACCCGTATTTCGACTGTCATTCCGTTGTGCCTCCATGAGCTGGTAAGCCGGGGCAAGCCCGGCACCTACGACGATGATAACGACGATTAACCGGAGAAGGAGCGCCGCGCTACGCCTTTGATGTCGGTGTGTAGATAGAAAAGGTCGCCGCTCTGAGGATACTGGTGGCGCTGCTCCTCATTCAGTTCGTTCCAGGCGGTGGTGATGTAGAGATCGCGCATGTCCTTGCCACCGAATGTGCAGCTGGTTGGATGTGGTACCGGCACCGAAACTTCCCGTTCGATCTTGCCGCTGGGATCGTAGCGGATGATCTTCCAGCCGTTGTAGCGGACGCTCCAGAGGAAGCCCTCGCTATCGATGGTCAGGCCATCGGGGACACCCGGTTCACCATGGGTCCGCACGAAGGGACGCCGGTGCTCGATAGCGCCTGTCTCGGGATCGAAGTCGTAGGCGTAGATCACCTGCTGAGGCGAATCGGTCAGATACATGGTGCGGTTGTCCGGGCTCCAGACCAGCCCATTCGGCATCCCCAGGCCCGTGTCCATAACATGGAGCGATACATCGGGATCAAGGCGATAGAGGGCGCATTGTGGGGTCGGGCAGGTATCGGGCGGATCGCACATCGATCCTGCCCAGAAGCGTCCCTTGATATCGATATTGCCATCGTTGAAGCGTCGGTTGGCCTTGCCCTGTAAGGGATTGGCGACAATGGTCAGCTCCTTCGTCCTGTCATCCCAGCAGGCCAGTCCCTCATCGGTGGCCATGATCTGGCCGCCGCCGCTGCGCGGCGCCATCACGCCTATCTGCGCTCCAACGTCGAAGGTTTCGTACTGCTTCGTGCGCGTGTCCATGCGGAAGAAGCGTTTTTGTTTGATATCGAGCCAGTAGAGCTTCTGCTGGTCCGCGTTCCAGAACGAGCCTTCTCCCAGTTGATTCGTCATGGTCAAAAAATGCTCTGCCTGTAGCATCATCGGTGGGTCCTTTCTATCGTTATGTATCCCGGCTCAGGGTTGACGGATGTCATTTTCGGGTAAGATGATGCGCGTGCCCCGTTGAAACGTGATGTAGATCCAGGCATATTCAAGAAACACAAGGATGCGGCTGCGCAATCCAATCAGGAAGAAGATATGCACAAAGAGCCACGTCAGCCAGGCGAGCAGACCGCTAAAGCGAATGGGACCGATGTCGACGATGCCAAAGCCGCGCCCTACCGTGGCGAGGGTGCCCTTATCAAAGTAATGGAACGGCGACTGGCGGATGGTGTTTCCTGTAGCACGGCTGGCGATAATGGAGGCTACATACTTCCCTTCCTGTATAGCTACCGGCGCCAGGCCGGGAAGATGCTTCCCGTTTTGGGTGACCAGCGCCGTATCGCCGATGACAAAGATGTTGTTGTGACCTGGAACGCTCAGATCCGGCTGGACCTTGACGCGTCCGTCGTGGTCAACGTCGGCATGCAGCCACTTGCCCGCCGGTGAGGCCTTGACCCCGGCGGTCCAGATGATGTTTTCGGTGGCCAGGTGTTCATCCCCGACCATCACGCCATCTTTGCGAACCTCCTTCACGTGTTTGCCAGTCTTGATTTCAACCCCCATCCGCTGCAATTTCCTGCTGGCCTGCTGCGCCAGAGAAGCCGGGAAGCCGGGGAGGATTCTGTCGGGACCCTGGACCAGTATGATACGTGTCATGTCGGGATTGATATGGCGGAAATTGCATTTGAGCGATTGGTGGGCCAGTTCGGCGATGGCACCGGCCAGTTCGACACCTGTGGGACCTCCCCCCACCAGCACAAAGGTTAACAGGGCTCTGCGCTTCTGCTCATCTGGCTCTCGTTCCGCCGCTTCAAAGGCCGAGAGGACCGTGCGTCGGACCGTCAGTGCGTCATTGATGGACTTGAGTCCGGGGGCCAGTTGCTGCCATTCGGGGTGCCCAAAGTAGTTGCTGGTCGCCCCCGTGGCCAGCACGAGGTAGTCATAGTGTACCGCCTGCCGATCGCCCAGCAAGACCTGTTGTTCGTCCAGGTCTATCCCTGTGACCTCGGCCATCAGGGTGCCCGTATTATCCTGTTTTTCCAGGATGGCGCGGATCGGGTTGCTGATATCGGATGGCGAGAGGCCGGCGGTAGCAACCTGGTAGAGCATGGGTTGAAACAAGTGAAAGTTATGTCTGTCGATGATGGTGATGTGGACGGGTTGCTTGCCCAGCTCTTTGGCGACCTGCAGGCCCCCGAATCCACCCCCTACGATAACGACATGTGGGGTCGTGGTCGGCTTCTGTTGCTGCGTCGGTGCGACTTCCGATGATTTGCCCTGTCGCGTCTGTGTGTTCATAAATCTTTCGATCCTTTCACTTTCTACATCTGCCCGCCTTTTTTAATCATAGAGGTTTTGTGATGAAGGGTGCGCACGCCCGAGATGGATATTGAGCGCTTTATCCAGATGATAGCAGGCGGTGATCAGCGCGAGATGAGTAAAGGCCTGGGGATAGTTGCCTAGCGCCACGCCTGCGGGACTGATCTCTTCGGCATACAGGCCGACGTGGTTGCTGTATGAGAGCAGCTTCTCCAGGCGCAGCCGCGCCTCATCGAGCCTGCCCGCGCGCGCCAGGTCTTCCACCAGCCAGAAGCTACAGGCGCTAAAGGTCCCTTCCTGCCCCTCCAATCCATCATCCGCCGCGCCCTGCGTGTAGCGCTTCACCAGGGAGCCCTCGCTGAGCTGGCGCTTGATGCGCTCGATGGTGGAGAGCATGCGCGGCTCCCTGGTACCGGTGAAGTTGGTAATCATCAAGAGCAGGGCGCTGGCATCGATGGCATCGCTTCCATAATATTGCACGAAGCTCTGCTCCTTCTCGTTCCAGGCCTTGTTCATGATCTGCTCGTAGATCTGAGAGCGGATCTCCACCCATTTTTCGGTCGGGGCGGGCCAGCCGCGATCGCGCGTGATGCGGATGGCGCGGTCAAAGGCCACCCAGCTCATCAGGCGCGAGTGCAGGAAGTGTTTAGGTCCACCACGTACCTCCCAGATCCCCTCGTCGGGCTCCTGCCAGTGCTCGGCCAGCCAGTCGAGGAGGTTACGCACATTAAGCCACAGATCATAGCTGATCGCCTCGTGATTATTGAAGATGAAGATGGCATCCATCATCTCTCCGTAGATATCGAGCTGCGTCTGAGTGTATGCCCCATTGCCAACGCGCACGGGACGGCTCTGCCGGTATCCCTCCAGGTGGTCGAGGGTGATCTCGGTCAGCTTCTGCTCTCCATCGATGCCATACATCGGCTGGAGCATGCCGCCGTCGTTCAACTGGTGGCAGCGATCATCCAGCCAGCCCATGAACTCCTCAGCCTCCTGGGTCAGGCCGAGGGTGAGCAGGCTGTAAAGCGAGAACGAGGCATCGCGGATCCAGGTGTAGCGATAGTCCCAGTTGCGCTCACCACCTATTGATTCTGGCAGGCTGGTGGTGGCGGCGGCCACGATCGCGCCAGTAGGAGCGTAGGTAAGTAATTTCAGGACCAGGGCTGAGCGCTGCACCATCTCGCGCCAGCGTCCCTGATACCTGCATTGCGAGAGCCAGTTCTGCCAGTAGTGCGATGTTTGATGAAACGCGGTGTGATAAGCCTTCTCTGAGATTGGTTGCGGCGCCTGTTTGCCGTCCTTGCTGCTCTCCAGCATGAAGTGCAGGGTCTCATCTTTATGGAGCGTAAAGGTCGCTTTGACGCCCCCTTGCTCATCTTGCTCAAGCGCGATCGGCGAGGAGAGCCTGAGGTGGAAGTCCTGGTGCAGAAAGGTGGCTCCGCCCTCTGAAAGCTCGACGCGATGTTCATCCCGCGCGTAATTAAATGCCGGTCGGCACATCAGCGTGAAAGAGAGCGACCCGTGGACCATCGTCACGGAGCGGATAATTTTGTGATCGTGCGTGGGGGTGCCTACCTCTTTAATCGGCATGAAATCCGTTACCTCGGCCACTCCCTCCTGGCTGAGAAAGCGCGTGAGCAGAATATTGGTTTCCGGCAGATACAACTGCTGACGCCTGATGTCTGACATCTCGGTTGGGGCGATGCGGAAAAAGCCTCCTTTTTCCGCATCCAGCAGCGCGCCAAACACGCTTGGCGCGTCAAAGCGTGGCAGGCAGCACCAGTCGATGGAGCCATTCTTGCCCACCAGCGCTACCGTGTGTAGATTCCCTATCAGCGCATAATCCTCAATTGGTAGATATTTCTGTTCTTCTGACATACCACCCTCCCCTATAGTCCGCCGGTATTGCGCATCAGTCCACCATCGATGAAGAAGGTCGCGCCTGTGACGTAGGAGGCGGCATCTGAGGCCAGATAGAGGGCCATCTGCGCGACCTCCTCTGGCTGCGCCATACGATGTAAGGGAATCTCTTTCAGCAGTGCTCCCATCTTCTCCGGGTCCGCCTCAACGTCCCTATCGATTGGTGTATGCACGGCGCCGGGACCGATATTGTTGACGGTAATGTTATGAGGGGCCAGTTCAAGGCAGATGGTGCGTGTCAGCATGCGCATGCCACCTTTCGCGCAGCAGTAGGGAACGTTGCCGGGCATCGGCAGGTCTTCGTGGACGGAGGAGATGTTGATGATGCGGCCCGCGATCTTCTGTTTGATCATCTCGCGCGCGGCCAGCTGCGCGCCGAAAAAAGCGCCTTTGAGATCGACGCCCAGGACACGGTCAAAATGTTCCTCCGTTTCATCCAGAAACGGGCTGTGGACCTCCATGCCTGCATTGTTGACCATGATATTAATATGCTGAAACCGTTCAATGGTGTGCTGAATGAGTCCGGCGACCTGTTGATACTGTGAGACATCAGCCTGCATGATGATCGCTGTGCCATTATTCTTCTTAATGGTCTGCATGACCTCTTCCGCTTTATCCTGCGCATGAGCATAGTTGATAACGACGGTCGCTCCTTCTTGCGCGAATTGAATGGCGATGGCCCGGCCAATACCACTATCGGAGCCGGTCACAATGGCGACTTTTTGATCTAGCTGTCCCATATAGGTATCCTTTCATCTATTCACAAAACATATGTTTATCCAGAATGTTTCTTACTCTCATCAGAGTGGGGCACATGAACGCCCCCGCATGCGCGTCCGCACTGGTTTTTTTGTATTGGTGCATGGGGGCGTGCGAATGAACGCCCCCGTGCACCAATACAAAACTAACTCCTGAGCACCGCAGGTGCGAAAACACAGGTAGACCGCAATCATCACTTCATCTGGCTATGGTAGTAACTGGTTTATTCAAAGTGTACTGAGCGATGGTAAGGAAATGGTAAAAAAGATAGACCCCCAGCATATCGATTTGAATCACGAATTCTCGCTCGTGAAGACTCTACAGTAATTTTTACCAAGTTATAACCAAATGCTTCTACACTGATTTCTAGTAAAGCAATGAGAAGTCAACAGTCAATCATTGTCAGTATAGATCTGATACCTGTTTATGCTGTAGCGTTCTGTGTTAACAGGAGAAGGAAGAGAAAAAAATGAGCACAACAGTCAGTGATTTTCTACTAGAGCGCCTCTCGGAATGGGGTGTCAGGCGTATTTATGGGTACCCTGGTGATGGCATCAATGGTATTCTAGGAGGACTGGAGCGCCACCAGGAGCTGTTTGAATTTGTACAGGTACGCCATGAAGAGATGGCGGCCTTTATGGCGACCGCGCATGCCAAGTTTACCGACGAGGTCGGTGTCTGCCTGGCTACTTCGGGTCCGGGCGCGATCCATCTCCTTAATGGTCTCTATGACGCGAAGATGGACCATCGTCCAGTGGTGGCGATCGTTGGCCAGGCGGCTCGCGCCGCCATCGGCGGCAATTATCAGCAAGAGGTCGATCTGCAGACCCTGTTTAAGGATGTGGCCGGTGAGTATGTCTATACCGCCTCAAGCCCGGTGCAGATCCGTCAGCTGGTTGATCGCGCCATGCGTATCTCCATGGCCGAGCGCACCGTGACCTGTATTATCATTCCTAAAGATGTACAGGAACTGGATGCCGTTGAGAAGCCTCCACACGCCCATAATACCGTACATACCGGCACGGGCTATTCGTCTCCGCGCGTTGTGCCTACGGAAGAGGATCTCAAAAGGGCCGCCGCGGTTTTAAATGAAGGCAAGAAGGTGGCGATCCTGGTCGGCGCGGGAGCCAAGCACGCGACCGATGAGGTCATCCAGGTGGCGGATCTGCTCGGCTGCGGGATAGCCAAGGCTCTGCTGGGTAAGCAGGTGGTCCCCGATGATCTCCCCTTCGTTACCGGCTGTATCGGTCTGCTGGGAACCAAGCCCAGCTACGATATGATGATGGAGTGCGATACCCTGTTCATGATCGGTTCAACCTTCCCTTATGGTGAGTTTCTGCCGAAGGAGGGACAGGCCCGTGGTGTCCAGATCGATATCGATGGCCGCAACCTCAGCCTGCGCTATCCGATGGAGGTCAACCTGATCGGCGATAGCACCGAGACGCTGCGCGCCCTCATCCCATACCTCGAACGCAAAGAGGACCGCTCATGGCGCGAGAAGATCGAGAAGGGCTATCACGACTGGTGGAAGGTGGTTGAGGCTCGCTGTATGGAGAGCGCCGATCCGCTCAATCCCGAGCTGGTCTTCTGGGAACTCTCCAAACGCCTGCCGGACAATTGTATCCTCAGCGGTGATGCCGGTACCGCCACCAACTGGTATGGACGCATCATCAGGATGCGCCGTGGCATGCAGGGCTCCCTCTCTGGCAGTCTTGCCACGATGGGCGCGGCCGTCCCCTATGCCATCTCCGCCAAGTTCGCCTATCCCGATCGTGTGCCGATAGCCTTGACCGGTGATGGCGCCATGCAGATGAACGGCCTCAACGAGATGCTTACCGTCGCCAAGTACTGGAAGCGCTGGAGCGATCCCCGCCTCATCTTCCTGGTACTCAATAACCGCGACCTCAACCAGGTCACCTGGGAGATGCGCATCGAGGCAGGCAACGCCAAATTAGAGTCCACGCAGGATCTGCCGGACTTCCCCTACGCGTCCTACGCCGATTCGATCGGCCTCAAGGGTATTCGCGTCGATCGGCCGGAGGATGTTGCCTCGGCCTGGGATGCCGCCCTCTCCGCCGACAGGCCGGTGATCTTCGAGGCCTATACCTCCGCAAACGTGGCCACGCTGCCGCCACACATCACCTTTGAGCAGGCCAAGAACTATACATCCGCGCTCCTTAAAGGCGATCCAGAAGAGGGTGGGATCATTAAGGAGTCCATCAAGGGTGTAGTTGAAGGTATCATGCCACATCGTGGCTAGTCCGTAAGAAAGCAGGTGTAGGATTATGGCTAGCACGAAATTTGGTGACAACGGCGTCGCCATTGAACGGCTCGAAGTCTCGGCCTACACGGTGCCAACCGACTCTCCGGAGTCGGATGGCACCTATGTCTGGGATAAAACAACGATCGTCATTGTGGAGGCCTACGGTGGTGGCAAGTGCGGACTTGGCTACTCTTATGCCGATACAGCGACGGCGAACCTGATCAAGACGATGCTCGCCCGTGTGGTTGAGGGACGCGATGCTATGAATGTCTCTGGCAGTTGGGCGGCCATGGTCGAATCCATTCGCAACCTGGGGCGTCCGGGCATCGCCTCAATGGCTATCTCCGCCGTTGATAGCGCCCTGTGGGACCTCAAGGCGCGGCTGCTAGATTTGCCGCTGGTCTCCCTGCTGGGCGCGGTCCGCGATGCCGCACCGATCTATGGCAGCGGTGGTTTCACCTCGTATTCGCGTGAGCAGCTGCAGGGTCAGCTCGGCGCATGGGTCGCGGCCGGCATCCCGCGTGTCAAGATGAAGATTGGTCGCCAGCCCGACGCGGATCCGCTGCGCGTGGCGCAGGCGCGCGAGGCCATCGGCCCGGATACAGAATTGTTTGTGGACGCCAACGGGGCTTACAGCCGCAAAGAGGCGCTCGCCCTGGCAGAGATCTTCGCGTCCCAGTATGGCGTCACCTGGTTTGAGGAGCCGGTCTCTTCCGACGACCTGGAGGGGCTGCATCTCCTGCGCGATCGCGCCCCGGCGGGCATGGATATCGCGGCTGGCGAGTACGGCTACGATCTCTGGTACTTCCGCCGCATGCTCGAGGCCAACGCCGTAGATGTGTTGCAGGCCGATGCCACGCGCTGTGGGGGCATCACTGGCTTCCTGAATGCCGCTATCCTTTGTGAGGCACGCTCACTTGAGCTTTCGTCTCACTGTGGGCCCGCGCTGCACATCCATGCCTGCTGCGCCGTGCAGAATTTCCGTCATATGGAATACTTCCATGACCATGTGCGCATCGAGCATCTCTTCTTTGATGGCGTTCCAGAACCGGTTGATGGCGCGTTACATCCCGATCTTACCCGACCGGGCATGGGTCTTGAGTTCAAGCGCTCCGATGCCGAGAAGTATGCCGTGTAGCAGACCGGCCTGGATGGTGAGAAGGGATGCGTGACCCATACTTTCCACGGCAACTCTGAGAGAGAGGATGATTCAGTGAAACATGTAGTGGTTCTTAATGAAAATGCACATACACATGTGAAGAACAGCAACGTGCATAGTGTGCCCATGACGAGCATGGTGGTTGATGTAGAGGCGTTGGAGCGCGATCTACGCCAGCAGGTGCGTGGCGAGGTTCGCTTTGACGAGGGGAGCAGGGGACTGTATACGACCGATGCCTCGAACTATCGCCAGGTGCCGATCGGCGTAGTTATCCCGAAGGATAAAGACGACGTGGTGGCGACGGTGGCGACCTGCCGGGCATACAACGTGCCGGTCCTGGCGCGCGGTGGCGGCACAAGCCTCGCGGGTCAGTGCTGCAACGTCGCGGTCGTGATCGACATGTCGAAGTACATGAACGGGATCATCGAGATGGATGCCGAGCGACGGCGCGCGCGCGTGCAGCCGGGAATCATCCTCGACCATTTGCGCCAGGCGGCTGAAGAGCATCATCTCACCTTTGGTCCCGATCCAGCCACCCACAATCACTGCACCCTTGGGGGGATGATTGGCAACAATTCGTGCGGAACCCACGCCTTGATGGCGGGCAAGACCTCCGACAATATTGATGAGCTGGAGATTCTGACGTATGATGGTCTGCGCATGCGCGTGGGCAAGACGAGCGATGAGGAGCTTGAGCGCATCATTGGGGAGGGTGGCAGGCGCGGTGAGATCTACGCCCGGCTCAAAGCTCTGCGCGACACCTATGCTGATCTGATCCGCGAACGCTATCCCGACATTCCGCGTCGCGTCTCCGGCTTTAATCTCGACGAACTGCTGCCAGAAAACGGCTTCAATGTGGCGGGCGCGCTGGTCGGCAGCGAGTCCACCTGCGCCGTGGTACTTGAAGCAACGACGCGTCTCGTCGAGAGTCCCCCGGTACGCACACTGGTGGTCCTCGGCTATGCAGATATTTATAGCGGCTGTGACCGCATCCCCGAACTGCTCAAGCACCATCCCATTGGCCTGGAAGGCTTCGATGATGGCCTCATCAGCGATATGAGAAAGAAGGGCATGCATCCCGATGAGATTGCCCTCTTTCCCGAGGGCAGAGGCTGGTTGCTGGTGGAGTTCGGTGGGCAGGATAAAGAAGACGCGGGCAAGCAGGCGCGGGCGCTGGTTGATGAACTGCGGGGGAAAGAGCACGCACCGGATATCAAGGTCTATGCTGATCCAGCCGATCAGCAGAAGATCTGGTCGGTGCGCGAGGCCGCTCTTGGAGTGACCGCGCTGGTGCCCGGCGAAAAAGCGCGCTGGGCGGGTTGGGAAGACTCTGCCGTGCCGCCCGATAAGCTGGGAGACTACCTGCGCGACCTGCGCAAGCTGTTGGATAGCTACCAGTATAGCGCCAGCTTCTATGGACACTTCGGTCAAGGCTGCCTGCATACCCGCATCGATTTCGATCTGGATACGCATGAGGGGATTCAAAAATTTCGCGCCTTCATCAACGACGCGGCCGATCTCGTGGTGCGCTACGGCGGCTCGCTATCGGGCGAACACGGTGATGGCCAGGCACGCGCCGAGTTTACCACTAAAATGTTTGGCAATGAGCTCATCGATGCCTTCCGCGAGTTCAAGTCTATCTGGGACCCCGCGTGGAAGCTGAATCCGGGCAAGATGGTGAATGCCTACCGTGTCGATGAGAATCTACGCCAGGGGACCAACTATCAGCCGCTGCCGGTCAGAACGCACTTTCAGTTTCCTGATGATGGGGGCAGTTTCGCCAGTGCCACCCTGCGCTGTGTTGGCGTCGGTAAGTGCCGTCGCACCGAGGGCGGCACCATGTGCCCTAGCTTTATGGTGACGCGCGAAGAAAAGGATACCACGCGTGGACGCGCCCGCCTGCTCTTTGAAATGCTACAGGGCGATCCGGTCACCAGGGGATGGCGCAACGACAAGGTCAAGGAGGCACTCGACCTCTGCCTGGCCTGTAAAGGCTGCAAAGGAGACTGCCCGGTCAACGTCGATATGGCGACCTACAAGGCGGAGTTCCTCTCACACTACTACCAGGGGCGATTGCGCCCCCTGACCGGCTACTCCATGGGCCTGATCTACTGGTGGGCGCGGCTCGCCTCACTCATGCCAGGGCTGGTCAACTTTGTGACCCATGCACCCGTTCTCAGCGGTATCGCAAAGACGATGGGTGGCTTCGCGCCACAGCGACGCATCCCTACCTTTGCCCCGCAAACCTTCAAGCAATGGTTCCAGCGACGCGGCACACGCAATCAAGGCGGCCCACAGGTGATCTTATGGCCCGACACTTTCAATAACTATCTCAAGCCAGAGACGGCCATGGCCGCCGTCGAGGTGCTGGAAGCGGCCGGCCACCAGGTTATCGTGCCGCAGCGATCGCTCTGCTGCGGTCGTCCGCTCTATGATTATGGCTTTCTCGACCAGGCGAAGCACCTGCTGCGGCAGATTCTCGACACGCTGGGACCGCAGATTGAAGCGGGCATCCCCGTCGTGGCACTGGAGCCGAGCTGTGCCGCCGTCTTTCGTGACGAACTGAAGAATCTTTTCCCGCATGATGAGAACGCCAAGCGGCTCAGCCAGCAGACGTTCCTGCTCAGCGAGTTCCTTGAGCAGAAGAGCAAGGACTACCAGTTGCCGCGGCTGTCACAGCAGGCCGTCGTACATGGGCACTGCCATCACAAGGCCATCATGAAGATGAAGGATGAGGAGGCCGTGCTTTCGCGGCTAGGCCTCGACTTCCAGGTGCTCGACTCGGGCTGCTGCGGGATGGCTGGCGCCTTTGGCTTCGAAAAAGATCACTACGATATCTCGATCAAAGCGGGCGAGCGCGTGCTGCTGCCTGCTGTGCGCAAGGCCGATAAAGACACCATCATTATCGCCGATGGCTTTAGCTGCCGAGAGCAGATCGAGCAGACCACTGATCGCAAGGCGCTGCACCTGGCGGAAGTGCTGCAGATGGCGCTCCGTCAGCAGCAGCAAAAGATCTCTGGCGATTATCCAGAGCGGCAATACAAGCGCGAACTGCACAGCCGTGAGGCGCAGGCAGTCCCGGCACGGCGCGGGACTGTGCTGCTGGGTGCGGGGATCATGGGCGCCATCGCCATCCTCGCCTGGAGGCTGCTGTCGCAGCGCCGCTTAGCAGTGAAACTAACAAAATGAGGAAATAGTGATATGGCTCTAACGAAAACTGCATCTCCAATCAAAGATCTGATTGAGGAACCTCCCATACCCTTTGTAAAAGGGAAAGCGCATCGCTCGGGCCTCCTGAATCTGCTGCCGCGTGCGATTACCCGCGAAGGAATCGTGCTCGACCAGCATATTCGTGAAGGACGCTTCCAGCGTAGTCTGTCGCTGATCACGGCCTTCTCCAGTCTGCTGGCTGGCCTTGAAGTGACCTACGAGCACTATCGGGGGAGCTATGGTCAGCAGATCATGTATACACCGGTTATCATCAGTCCTATCCTGGCTGTCGCGGGTGTATGGGGCGCGTTAAATCGACGCGTGGCCCGTACAGTCTTGCCGATCGTCTCACTCTTTACCATGGTTGATGGCGTGGTCGGCTTCTACTTTCATGTGCGTGGCGTGGCGCGCAAGCCCGGAGGATGGCGCATCCCTATCTTCAACGTCATCATGGGACCTCCGGTGTTCGCGCCCCTGCTGTTCGCGATCAGCGGTTTCCTGGGCATGATCGCCTCGCTGCTGCGTCGTGAGGATGATCCCGAGCATACATCTTTGCCAGGGATGCCGCGTCCCCGCGCTGGTTGGCTGCCGCGCAAGCTGGTCAGGGAAGGCATCGTCTTCGAGCAGGATGTACGCGAGGGCCGCTTCCAGCGTGTGCTGGGCGTGGCCACCGCCGTCTCGGCATTTTTTAGCGGCATTGAGGCCCTCTACTCACACTACAAAAACAACTTCAGCTATCGGGTGCAGTGGACGCCCGTTCTGCTGACTCCCGTATTGATGATCGCGGGCATCGGGACGCTGTGGAGCCGCACGATGGCGCGCACGCTGCTGCCGCTGGCCTCGGTCCTGGCCCTGCTCAATGGCGGCATCGGCTTCCTCTATCACGTGCGCGGAGTGATGCGCCGTCCCGGAGGGCTCAAGAAGCCTTTCTATAACCTCGTCTATGGCCCTCCCATCTTCGCGCCGCTGCTCTTCGCGGCATCCGGTTTTCTGGGTGTACTGGCCAGTCTCTTAAGGAGGGCAGACTAATGAAGATCCGTGACAACGCCCGTAAGGATGAGCAACAGCGGGATGCAGGGCGCGACCGCTGGCCTGTAGATGGCACGACGGGACAGCCTTTGGAGCCACGGGCGCAGCCCGGCTATTATCCCGGCTACCATACCCTGAGTCAGCAGGCATTCTGGGATGAGGCGACGCGCAAGGTCGTGCTGGCCCGCGTGCATGACGTGCCACCCATTCGTTTCTTCTCGCCAGAGGAGGCCAGGTTGATGCAGGCCATCTGCGATCGCTTGCTCCCACAGGATGATCGCGACGAGGAGCACAGGATACCGTTGGTCAACTACATCGATACCAGGCTCTACCACCGGCGCATCGATGGCTACCGCTACGAAGATATGCCTCCTGACCACGAGGCGCACCGCCTGGGACTGCAGGCGATCGAGACCATTGCCCGGCATATGTATGACCGGTCCTTTGTTGATCTGGGCCAGGGTGAGCAGGACGCGGTCCTCCAGACCATTCACGACACCAATCCGCCCGCCGCCCAGGATATCTGGCAGCGCATGTCGGTGCAGCGCTTTTGGATGCTGTTGATGCAGGACGTGGTTGATGCCTACTATGCCCATCCCTATGCCTGGGATGAGATCGGCTTTGGGGGTCCCGCCTATCCACGCGGCTACATGCGCCTGGAGGGTGGCAAGCCCGAGCCATGGGAGGTTGAGGAACAGCGCTATGAGTGGCGAGCCCCCGATGAGGCCCTTTCCGATACCTATCGGCCAGTAGGCGGCCCTGGCGGTCATAAGCAGCAGCCCTCGGGCCAGGAAGGAACACACTAACGTGTGAGCGGCCGCACTGGTTTTTGTGCTGGTGCAACCGGAGTGCATTCGCGCCCCGGTTGCACCAGCACAAAAAGACTTCTGCGCACCGCAGGTGCGCAAGCTATGGAGAGAGAATAGTTTATGAAAAAGCCAATTTTAGGATCTTTTGAGGGGCCGAAGCCCGGAAAACATATGCTGGGGCCGATCCAAAAAATAGATTTTCCTATGCACCATTTCGCTCCCGACGAAGAGGTTGATGTTTGTATCGTGGGTGTAGGGTCAGCGGGAGGGGTGTTGATCCAGCGCCTGGCGCGCGCTGGCTTCCGTGTCGTCGGCATGGAGGCGGGTCCCTTCTGGGAGACGGAGCGCGACTGGGTCAGCGACGAGGCGGGGTCCTCAAAGCTGTACTGGAATGATCTGCGCATCACGGGTGGAAAAGATCCGATTACGCTGGGCGCCAATAACAGCGGGCACGGCGTCGGTGGTGGCTCGGTCCACTGGGCCGGCTTTACGCCGCGCTTTCATCCGTCCGACTTTCATGTGTTATCGTCCGACGGTATGGGGGCCGACTGGCCTATCTCTTATGAAGATCTCAAGCCATATTATGAACTGCTGGAGACCGAGATCCCTGTTTCGGGTCCCGCTTATTACCCCTGGGGCGATCCCCACGGTTATATCTATGGACCACATCCCCTGGGTGGCGTGGGCGATGTCCTGGTCAAGGGCTGTACCCAATTAGGTATCCCAGTCGTAGCCGGGGGGCCCGTCGCCATCCTGGCCGGCTCGCATGGTGATCGCCAGCACTGTATCTATCGGGGGTTCTGTATTCAGGGTTGTAAGGTGGGCGCCAAGCAGAGTACCCTGATCAGCCACGTGCCCGATGCCATCCGCCATGGCGCTGAGATTCGCGCCAACTGCATGGTTTCGCGCATCAATATGAAGAACGGCCGCACCACCGGTGTCACCTACTTTGATCCCGATGGTCATGAGCGCGAGCTCAAGGCGAAGCTGGTCATCGTCTCTGGCTACGCCATTGAGACGCCCCGCCTGCTCCTGAATTCGGCCTGTCCCGGTTTCGAGCAGGGCCTGGCTAACTCCAGTGGGACCGTTGGCAAATACCTGATGGTGCAGATCGGCAACGTCGTGCTGGGCCGCTTCGAGGAGCCTATTCGCATGTACAAGGCGCCGCCTGCGCACGCCCTGACCGAGGAGTTCTACGAGACCAATCCCAAAAACGACTTTATTCGCGGCTTCGCCATTCAGACGGTGGGACCTCTTCCTATCGCCTTTGCCAAGCAGATGCTGGTGGCCAAGGGAGCCTGGGGCTGGGGTATGCGCCGCGTCATGATGGATTATAACCACTGGGCCGCCCTGGGCGTGCTGGGCGAGATTCTGCCCTGGGAAGATAATCGTGTTGAACTGGCCGAGGAGACCGATCAGTTCGGTCTGCGCGTCGCCAAAGTGACCTTTAATCTGCACGACAACGATAAAAAGATCGCGCAAGCCGGGGTGAAGAAGACCACCGAGGTGATGCAGGCGGCCGGCGCGCAGGAAGTGGTGCAGGAGTCGCGCTACGCCCACCTGGTCGGAGGGGCGCGCATGGGTAGCGATCCCAATACGTCGGTAACGAACAGCTTTGGTCGTACCCATGATATCCCGAACCTGTACATCTGTGATGGCAGTTTGCTGCCCACGCAAGGCTCGGCCAATCCGGGACTCACCATTCAGGCGCTCGCCGCCAGGACCGCCGACTACCTGATCTCGAATGCCGGTGACGTCCTGTCCTCCCATCCCGAGCGCATCTCGGTAACCAATCCGCCGGTAAGGCGGAATCTCTCGCCGGCGGGCACGGCCAATAAAGGCGTGCCACGTTTCGTGTAAATGGGTTTATCCCGGACATTTGCAAAAGGTTTCCCAAAGCCAGAGGTTGGGGTTTGGAACAGATAGAAGGAGAAAATGTGAGATGCAAACACAGAAAGCAGAAGTTGTTGTGGTGACCGGAGCTTCGGCGGGTGTTGGCCGGGCAATCGTACAGGCTTTCGCCCGGCGCGGCGCCCATATCGGGCTGCTTGCCCGTGGTCATGAGGGACTGGAGGGCGCGAAGAAAGATGTCGAGCGACTGGGTGGCAAAGCGCTGGTGTTGCCAACCGATGTGGCCAATGCCGATCAGGTGGAGGCCGCGGCCTCCAAAGTCGAAGACACCTTTGGCCCCATCGATGTCTGGATCAACGTCGCCATGGCCTCGGTCTTTTCACCGGCAAAGGAGATGAAGCCGGAGGAATACAAACGCGTCACCGAGGTGACCTACCTGGGACAGGTCTATGGCACGCTGGCGGCGCTGCATCGCATGCTGCCGCGCGATCGGGGGAGGATCATCCAGGTCGGTTCTGCGCTGGCCTATCGCGGTATCCCTCTGCAGTCGGCCTACTGTGGCGCCAAGCACGCCATTCAGGGCTTCACAGAATCGGTGCGCGCCGAGCTGATCCATGACAAGAGCAACGTCAAGATCACCATGGTGCAGCTGCCCGCCGTCAACACACCACAGTTTAGCTGGGTCAAGAGCCGCCTGCCGCGCAAAGCGCAGCCCGTTCCACCCATCTACCAGCCGGAAGTGATCGCCGACGCGGTCACCTGGGTGACCGATCATTACCGTCGTCAGCTCTTCATCGGGCTCTCCACGGTCATCGTCATTCAGGGCAACAAGCTCGCCCCCGGCTATGGTGATCGCTACCTCGGCAAGACGGGTTTCAACTCGCAGCAGACCAGTCAGCGCGAAGATCCCGACCGCCCCAACAATCTGTGGGCGCCGGTTGATGAGGATCGCGACCATGGGGCGCACGGGTCATTTGACAATCAGGCCAGGGATCGCAGCCTCCAGCTATGGGCGGATACCCATCGTGGCCTGCTCGCCCTGGTCGGAGCCGCCCTGGCGAGTCTGGTCGGTGTCGCCCTCTTCGGAAAAAATCGATGAAACCAGATGCGCACGGTTTTCGTATCGATCATGTAATACCGTAGTATAAGTGGTAAAGCGAGGAGCCGTCCCCCGTGCCTTGATGGGCTCCTGGAAAGTGGATAGAACGACGATGAATACCCATCTGGTGATCGCTGAACTGGGGTTTCCTCTCTGGCTACGGATCACGCACTACATTAACCTGCTGTTCATGGGGTTGCTGATCCGTAGCGGCATTCAAATCCTGGCGGCCCATCCCCGGCTCTACTGGAATGACAATAGCACGCCCGGTAAAGACTGGATCAGGTTCACGCGCAAGAAGGTGCCGGTGAATAAGGATGTCGTCTATACCTCGTTGGATGACGAGGTGCCGGCCTCACCCTGGCTGGCGCTGCCGGGCGGAAAAAACCTGGGCATTGGACGGCACTGGCATTTCTTCTCGGTGATCTTCTGGGTTCTCAATGGCCTGATCTATGTGGTGCTGCTCTTTGCTACCGGCGAATGGGCGCGGCTCATTCCGACCTCGTGGTCGATTGTGCCGGAGGCCTTCCACACCTTTCTAACCTATATCACGTTTCATATTCCGCCCGCCAGCGAATTTCATCCCTACGATCCGCTGCAACAGCTGGCCTATGCGGGCGTCGTCTTTCTGCTGGCACCATTTATGCTGCTGACCGGCGCGACGATGTCGCCGGCGGTGGCCGCGCGCTTCCCCTGGTACATCAAGATCTTCGGGGGGCGGCAGTTGGGACGCAGCCTGCACTTCTTGAGCCTGCTGGCCTTTATCGGTTTTATCATCATCCATACCTCCCTGGTGCTTATCGTTCATTTTCAGAATAACATTCGTGATATCGTGTTTGGCAGTGAGCGGGCCAGTTTCTGGCCGGCGCTCGACATTGCCATCGCGGCCCTGCTGCTGGTATTGCTGATCTATGTGGTGACAACCATCTATTCAGCGCGGCATCGCCGTCAGGTGCAGCATGCCCTGGGCGCGGTGGTTGACCCCACGCGCAATGCGCTGCTGCATGGAGCCCGGTCGGTCCAGCACTACAAAGAGGAGGATATCTCGCCCTACTTCTGGGTCAACGGAGCACCTCCGACCAGCGAAGAATATAAGCACCTGGCGCAGAACAACTTTCGTGACTGGCGTCTGGAGGTGAATGGACTGGTCAAGCATCCGCTCTGCCTCTCCCTTGAGGACCTGCGCGACCTGCCGGTTACCTCGCAGATCACCAAGCATAACTGTATTCAGGGTTGGTCGGGAGTTGGCAAGTGGACCGGTGTCTGCGTGAGTGAGATTCTCAATCGCTGCCAGCCGAAGCCAGAGGCGAAGTATCTCGTCTTTACCTCGTATGGACTTGATGAGCATAGCCTGGATGGCGAGCACTACTATCCGTTCTATGAGGTCATCGATATGGAACTGGCGCGGCATCCACAGTCTATCCTGGCCTACGAGTTCAATAATGAGCCGGTCCCGATTCCCCATGGTGCGCCGCTCAGGTTACGCGTTGAGACGGTGCTCGGCTACAAAATGGTGAAGTACCTGCGCTCAATCGAGCTGGTGGAGCGCTACGACGATATCCGCGCCGGTCAGGGCGGATCACGTGAAGATACGATGTACTATGGACGAGGCGCGGAAGTGTAAAGCACCCCTTGTCGGACACAGCGTTGTTGGTTCTATGATGAAGAGGAAGGAATGAGGAGAGATATGGGTTCTGAAGGAAAACCGAGCGCATTCAAGACGGCGGTAGGCGTCGTACGCGCCCTCATGACGGTCGCGCGGCGCAAGACACCTCCCGATATGCATGGGCAGGTTGTGCTCATTACGGGGGGATCGCGTGGATTAGGACTGGCCATGGCCGAGGAGTTCGCGCTCCAGGGAGCCAGGCTGGTCCTGGCCGCGCAGGATGAGGAAGAGCTGGAACAGGCGCGGCGCCAGCTGGCGGAGCAAGGGGCACCGGTCCTGGCCATCCCCTGTGACATGACCAACCGGGAACAGGTGCAGCATCTCATTGATCAGGCGACCGAGCACTACGGACGTATCGATATCCTGGTGAACAATGCCGGTATCATCACCGTTGGACCGGTACTATCGCAGACGCTCAATGACTTTGAGGATAGCATGAATATCATTTACTGGGGTGCGGTCTACGCCACGCTGGCTGTGTTGCCTCAGATGGTGGAGCGCAAGCAAGGCTGTATCGTCAACATCTCCTCCATCGGCGGCAAGGTCAGCGTTCCCCATCTCTTACCCTATTCCAGCGGGAAGTTCGCGCTGACCGGCTTTTCGGAAGGCCTGCATGCCGAGCTGGCGAAAGAGGGCATCCATGTTGTCACCGTCACGCCTGGTCTGATGCGAACCGGATCGCCGGTCAACGCCCTGTTCAAAGGCAAACATCATGCCGAGTACACCTGGTTTAGCCTCTCCGATAGCCTGCCTTTTCTTTCGACCAGCGCGAAGCAGGCGGCGCAGCATATCGTGCATGCTACCCAGAAGCACCGTGTCGCGGTTACCCTGACCATTCCCGCCAAACTGCTCGCCTTCTTCCATGGTATGTTCCCTCAGATGACCATCAGATTGCTCAGTATTGTCAACCGACTGCTGCCGGATTCTGGTGGGGCTGATGGATTTGATAGCAGCACGGGACGAGAAAGCGAGACACGCCTATCGCAATCATTTTTGACGACGCTGGGACGCAAAGCCGCCCAGGACTACAATGAAGACGCCTGATAAAGATACACAACGGGAGATTGCTATGCAGCATATGGAATATCGAGACGGCCGCGCGATGTTGCGCAAAGCCGGCTTTACCGAAGTCGAGATAGAGCGCCTGAGCAGACTACGCGCCACATATCGAGAAGCAGAGTCTCCTCAGCTAACGCCGGGCACCCATAGCCGACGGCGCTGGTTGGAGAAGGCGATCAGCAAGTTTAGCAGCCTCTGCTTCCAGCTTACCTATAATGGGGGCATTTTCTGGCCATATGACCACACCACCTTCTAATATCTCCACGAGATAAAAGGGCTATTTACAAGTAGCATCAACGGGGTCAAGGGGCGGCTAGCTCCTTGCGGGGTGTGGGGTGTCCCCACTCTCATCTCTCCCCCTCGCCGCCGAAGGCGGCAAAAAAGACTTTTAATGGCCTTGGCGGGATAAAAGGGGCCGGGCAATTTCTGTTTAACCCGAGTATAAAACCGAGTGGTACTTGTCTGCCGTATTAGAAAATAGAATAGACGCTCTTGAGACGCGCCTTTCTTACCAGGTTTTAACAAAAAAGTCTTAGAGTAAAGGTGAATCAGATGCAAGGTCCCAATGTACCAGCAGGGGCAGAGAAGTAACTATGGTGAAAATACTTGTGGTTGAAGATGAAAAGCAGATTGTGAGCTTTCTGCGACGTGGATTGATGTATAAAGGCTTTGAGGTGATCAGCGCTGAAAATGGCAATGAGGCCATTGAAAAAGCGCAGCATGCCGCGCCTGATCTCGTGATCCTGGATATTATGCTTCCCGATTTTGATGGCTTTGAGCTCTGTCGCTATCTGCGTGCGACTGGTAATGAGACATTGCCCATCCTGATGCTCACGGCGAAGGACGATCTGGCTGATAAGATAACCGGACTGGATAGTGGGGCCGATGACTATATCACCAAGCCCTTTGATTTTGAAGAACTGGTGGCACGGATTCGCGCGGCCCTCCGGCGTGTCGAGAGTCTGCATCAGAGCAATCAGCGTCTCGAGATTGGCGATCTGGTCATAGATAGCAATGCCCACGAGGTCTGGCGCGCGGGGGAGCAGGTGGAACTGACGAGGCGTGAGTACGATCTGCTCGAATTTTTAGCCCAGAATGCGAGCCATGTATTGTCTAAAGAACGTATTTTTGAGCGCGTGTGGGGATATGACAATGAGGCTGAACTGGAGGTCATCAAAGTATATATCAACTACCTGCGCTCAAAGTTAAATGTGGGTGGCAAACCCGATCTCATTCATGCCGTGCGCGGCATTGGATACGTTCTGAGAGCATAGGTGCTCTCCTCGTCAGAAAAGAGATGATAGCTATGGGAGAGACTGCTATTAAAGCGGAGAATACTTCCCCTCCTTTCTCTGGCCCTAAAAAAACGTTTTCACTGCGCCAACGCCTGGTATTCTGGAATGTGTTGATCTTCCTGTTTTCTTTTCTTATTTTAAGTGTCCTTATTTTTGTGCTGGTCTCTTCCTATCTGGAGGCCAGCGTAGATAATCGCCTGTCCTTACAGAGCGAGAAGATGCAGATGGCGACCACCTCATGGTTCGCGGCGGGTCACCGCTTTGATGCTCAATTTTTCAACCAGATGCTGCAGGGAGTGCCTGGCAACGAGTTCACGGTGGACAATCCATCATATATCAAGTTCATTGATATTCACACCGGGAGGACGCTTTACCACTCGGCCAATCTGCAAAGTGAAAGCTTCACCTTCAATCAGGCCGATACGAGAGTGATTCTGCAGGGACAGAATGTATTTCGTACCTACCAGCAGGATGGGAGCCTGCAGGTACGCACCCTGACCTTCCCGATACGCGATGATGCCCATGCGATCATCGCGATCGCCCAGGTTGGTAACTCGCTTGCGCCGGTCAGTGAGATGCAGCGAGTCCTGCTGCTGTTTCTAGGTATCGGTATGCTGGTGGCGGCCCTGCTGGCCTATGTCATCGGCTCTCTCGTCACCAATCGCGAATTGCGTCCATTAAGCGATTTAAGCGCCAGCATGCTTGATTTAAGCGTGGATAGCCTCGGTGCGCGCCTCGCTCCTACCTCATCGGCCACCGAGATACTGCAATTGACCGATGCTTTCAACCACATGACGGAAAGGCTGGAGAAAAGCTTTCAGCTCCAGCGCCGTTTCGTGGCCGACGTCTCACACGAGCTACGTACCCCTCTTACAGCTATCCGAGGGCAGATAGATATCCTCCTGATGGATCCCAATCTCAAGGGTACGGTCCACCATGATGTGCAGGAGATCAATGTAGAGCTCCGACGCGTCTCCTGGCTACTAAACAACCTGCTGTTAATGGCTCGGGCCGAAGTGGGCATCATACCTGAACTGGACAAGAAGCATGTGCAGGCGGTAGAGCTAGATACGTTGCTGATCGAGATCTTACGCCAGTTGCAGGGAGACAGGCAGGCCGTGGATCTGCGGATGGGGCAGCTGGAGCAAATTGGCGTGCGGGGTGATAGAGATCTGCTCAAGCACATGATCATCAATATCTGCGATAATGCACTACAGTATACACAATCCGGTGGACATGTTCTCGTGGAATTAACCACGCAGCAGGAACCACCATCCGGTATCGACAGCAAGCAGTATAATCGCAGCGCCTCATGGGCCACGATCCACATCTGCGATACGGGTCCGGGCATCGCCCCCCGCGACATTCCCCATATCTTTGAGCACTACTATCGAGCGACGCAGCCAAATTCCCGTAGTAAGCACGGTGCCGGACTGGGTCTCTTCGTGTCCCGCCTCATCGCCAGTGCGCATGGTGGTGATATCACCGTTGATAGCCAGCTAGCAAAAGGATCATGTTTCTATATATGGCTACCAATGAATTCTGGTGATTGACCACTCCTCAGCGCGACGTTCGCATCGTTGTATCTTTCTATTGCATCGGGCCGTAATGTCATTATGGCATTCTCTCGCGAACCGATAATCCCTGTGCTACGAAAATAGGATTTATGGCTGTAAAAGAATGGCATGCATTTATCTTAGAAATAGCCATACCACTTGTTATAGCACTTTATTATTGGCAATGCCCGATGCTTTAAAGGATGATACCATGCTTCCAAAAGAATCAATGCAGTCTGACGATTCTCAGCGGCAAGACACGTTAAGTGAAGAACAGGCTCTCCTGGGTAGGGATGAGCAATTTCATTTATGGATCGAGAATATCGCTGATATTATTACCGTATTTAAAGCGGATGGCACGATTTTTTACCAGAGTGCCTCCATTACACGCCTGTTAGGCTGGGCGGTCGAGGAACGCGTCGGCCAGAATATATTTACCAATCCCATTACCCATCCCGATGATATCCAGGCCCAGCAAACTTTTCTCTTTGACGCTATCAATAATCCAGACAAAGTAGTCACCAGCACGTTTCGCCTCCTGCGCAAGGACGGCACATTTTGCTATATCGAGGCCATTGCTCGCAACCTGCTGCATCATCCCCTGGTTCAGGGTATTGTCAGCACATATCGCGACATCACTGAACGAATGGAGCTGGAGAAGCGCAAAGAGGAGTTTATCCGTGCCGCCAGCCACGAGCTGCGCGCTCCTATCACCAACCTCAAGGGCCATACCCAGGTGCTCAAGATGATGCTCGCGGAACATGATGCGATGGAGGAACCGGTTGAATACCTCTCAATCATGGATAAGCAGATCGATCGTTTAACCCGGCTTATTAACGATCTCCTCGATGTCACGAAGATCAGGGCCAGCATGATGGATTATAAGGATACCCTGTTTGAGGTTGATCCTTTTGTGCGTGACCTGGTAGTCTTGCTCCAGCACAACTCTTCCCATCACACGCTGCGGTTTCGCGGAGAATCCCATGCCACGCTCTTCGCTGATAAGGATCGCCTGGCGCAGGTCATCATCAACCTGGTCATGAATGCCATCAAATATTCACCCCGGGGGTGTCCCATCGATATCACCGTAGCCGCAGAGGATAATCGTGTGCTCATACGGGTGCGCGATTACGGGAAAGGTATCCCCGAACTCTACCGGCAGAAGATCTTCGAACGCTTCTATCGCGTGCGGGATACGGACAATGACAATCGCTCGGGTCTGGGCATCGGTTTATATGTCGCCAGAGAAATCGTCGCGCGACACCATGGGGAGCTCTCAGTTGAGAGCCAGCCCGGCGAAGGTTCAACCTTCACCATCTCCCTGCCCATCAATGCCTGATAACCATGGTTGAATGGACCTTTTCCTCTGTTTTGGGGTACGTGAGCGCTCCCGCTGCGCAGCCGCTCTGTTTTACGTTAGTGCATAGGGGGCGCATTCGCGCCTCCTATGCACTAACGTAAAACCTGATTATTGAGCACATCTTGATTCAACAATATGCAATAACCCTTGAACACCGCAGGGGTGAAAGCTATCTCCCGCTCCAGACGAGGACAAAGTGCTCAGAGTTTCCTATCATGCCCCAGCCTTCCGGTTTGGAGGGTTCATGTTTGCGTCCTTCGCCTTTGTGTTTGGAGGGGAGCGCGCCCTTGATGATACTGGTATCCTTCAGGGCTTCCAGCTTTTTGACCGGCGCTTCGCTCTTCTCTTTGACCGTTGCAACGGCCTCTTTAGTGGCCTGGGCGATATTTTTCGAGATCTGTTTAGGTTTACCCAGGAACTCCATAGCTTTATGCAGCAATTCCTGTACCACCTCAACCGCCCGGTTGAGCTTCTGCAGGATGGTCTGAATCAGACCCACTTCCTCTTTTTTTCCGACCAGTGGTGAAACTTTATGCAGAACATCGATACCTCTGGTCACTTTAGCCAGTGTCTCTTGCAGTTCACCAATTTTATCTGTAGTCCTGTCCAGAAGCTCCAGGGCTGCGCCAACACTCCCTTGCCGATTGACCAGTGGTTCTACTTTATGTAAAAGGTTCTGCCCGGTATGCGCGCGCTTATCGACTGTATCCAGTACATTATGTACAGGCTTGAGCGTTTCCTTATTGTCTAGCAGCGGCTCGATTTTATTGAGTATCTGCCTGGCAACCGAGACGCTGAGGATAACCTTGGCCAGAATATCCTGCGCTTTGTCGACATTTTCAGCTACCCGGCTGAGCAGGTCTTGTGAAGGTTCTTTCTTCTCTTCCTCGGCAGGTTGCTCAGAAATCTCTCCTTCTTTCTCTGAAGATGACTCAGAAGCCTCTTCTTCGGGATACTGCTCATCCTGCTCGGCAGTCTCCTGCTCTTTATCCGCGGTAGACTGTTCATCCTGTTCGGGTCTTGTCTGTGTTTCTGCCTGGGTAGAGGTATCTTCAGAATGCTCTTTGACGTTTTTGTTTGCCATATGTATCCCCTTATGTATTGGTACTGATTGTGATGTACTGCCTAACCGCTCAAGTCTATTGGTATACTATCTCTGATAGTGCCCGGCTTTGTTGTCCGGGTATTTACATGATTTCTTCATGTTATGTGCCTCTGTTAAAAAACCGGGTTACCGGAGCTTTGCTGTAACCTACAACTGCATCGATATATAGTCAACCCTAAAAGTCAACTATTATGTCTGTTTCTTTTTAAGAATAACATATTTCAATCTATGCTAGCCCATTGGTAATCTTTCTTCGTGCGAAGGATTTCGCAGGAAAGATTGGTTAAGCCGGTGTATAGCCAGTTACATTTTGAAGATGAGCTGGAAACTTATAAGATTTCGGCATCGTGTATAGATTTATAGGCAGCAAAAAAATAGAAATGTTACAATGCCTATGCAGTTATTTTCTATATGTTCAACCTGAGGCAGCTTACTTATCATTGCTTAATATAAGCAGGCTGAATGCATAAAAAGTTTTAGGAATCTTTGGGGATTTACAAATAGAATCTAAACTGAAGCTTGAACATCAAATTATGTCTAGTGTAAATAAAAAAGCTAGACGCCTAAAAAGCCATACGCCAGCGTGCAGTATGAGGAGGGAAAGATGCCAGTAGAAAAAGTTGTAGCGTCATCAAGTCTGGTAGAAGTACTTGACCGCATTCTTGATAAAGGGATCGTTATCGATGCCTGGGTCAGAGTCTCGTTGATCGGTATTGAAATTCTAACCATTGAAGCCAGGGTTGTTGTTGCTTCCGTCGAAACATACCTCAAATACGCCGAGGCTATCGGCCTGATCGCTTCTGGATCAGAGGCTGGCGCCGCTGAGGCGAGCTAGTTAACAACATCATATTTCTCAGGGCCAGGCAGAAGAGGAACGAATGTGGTAACGAACCGCGTCACCTCAACTGGTCCTGTTGAGAGATCTGATGATTCCTGCCTGAGATGTAGCGCAGTAGCGCCTGGCTTGATTGTTGGTGACGTGAAATAACAAAGCGGCGACACCAGTCCCCCTCTTTTTAAGCAGGATAGTTGATTAAACGGCGTCAATGATCAAGCCGATGCGTGAAAAAATGATGTTGAGATGAGCCACAGGAGAGGGTGTTGTATGGCGACAAAGGGTGACGACCAGAAGAAACAACAGCAGAAAGACGGCGAGGATAAATCCACCACAGGGCATGGCTCTTTTATCGGATTTTTTCGCGGCCTTGAATCATTGTTGAACACGGTGATTACCGTAGAAGAGAGCGCGGGAGAGCAAGAACGTAAGTATGAAGGGGAAGCGAATAGCCTCTCAGGCCGTTTAAAAACAGGCTTTAGTCTTTCTGTCAAAACCAACCTGCTAGATGTCACCACGCGTCCGTCCGCTGAACCTGTCAGGGTCGTTACCCACAAATCCATGCCTGGGGCAGAACCAGAGCCATTTGTTGATTTCTTCAATGAACAGGATCATGTGCGGATCATTGCTGAGCTTCAAGGGATCGAAGAAGAGCATGTTCATACCGAGATACAGGGTGATATATTCATTCTTTCAACCAGCGGTGGGAGTCGACGTGCCTATAGTAAAGAGATCGTTTTGCCCGAGGATATGGATGTCAGCACGCTGACACAGAAGTATACCAATGGCATCCTGGAGATCAGAATGGATAAGATGCGCCATGGCTAATGCGGTGGTTCATCTCAGGGTCGCTGAAGCCAATGCGCGTGATGTTGGCCGTGGGATCGCCCGCATCGATCCCGATGTCATGACAAAACTGGGCATCAACGACACAGGAGAGGTCATCAGCCTCAAAGGGAAACGCGAGACGGTCGTCAAGATTATGCCCACGTTTCCAGATATGCGGGGACGCGGCATCGTTCAGATCGACGGCATCATCCGTGAAAATGCCCAGGTGGGTCTGGATGAACAGGTCACGCTGGCGCGCATCCCTGTTGCGCAGGCGCGCAAAGTCACGCTCTCACCACTTACCTCGCTGGACAATATGGCCATTGATCGGGCCTATTTTTCCAGACAACTGGCAAACATGCCCGTTATGCGTGGTGATCGGGTTCAGCTCACCTTCCTGGGTACCAAAAAGCAAGATTTCAACGTTGTGGATACACAATCAGCTGGTGCCGTCCTGATCGTGCCACAGACGACCATCTCCATTACCGGTGAAGGCAAGGCCACCGATGTGCGCATGACCTATGAGGATATTGGTGGATTGGGGACGCAGATCAAGCGCATTCGGGAGATGATCGAGCTGCCGTTGCGTTTTCCCCGCATCTTTGCGCGTCTGGGTGTTGCACCTCCCAAAGGGGTCCTACTCCATGGGCCGCCCGGCTGTGGAAAGACCTTGATTGCCAGGGTGATTGCCAATGAGACGGATGCCACCTTCTTGCACCTTTCCGGGCCAGAGATCATGCATAAGTTCTATGGCGAGTCCGAGGCCCACCTGCGCAACATCTTTGAGAAGGCCAAAAAGAATGCCCCGAGTGTGCTCTTTTTTGACGAACTGGACGCGATTGGACCCAAGAGGGAAGAGCTCGGCGGTGAAAAGCAGGTCGAGTTGCGTGTTGTCTCGCAATTGCTGGCTCTGATGGACGGACTGGAGGAGCGCGGCCAGGTTATCATCATCGGCGCCACCAACCTTCCCGATATCCTTGACCCGGCCCTGCGCCGTCCCGGCCGCTTTGACCGCGAAATCGTGATCCCCATTCCTGACAAGAATGGACGCAGGGAGATTCTCACCATTCACACCAGGGGAGTACCCCTGGCAGATGATGTCGACCTTGATCGACTGGCATTTCTCACCCACGGTTTTGTCGGGGCGGATCTAGCGGCCCTGGCGCGCGAGGCCGCCATGTATGCGATCCGCCGCTTCCTGCCAAAGATCGATTTTGAGCGTGGCATCCTGCCAGAACAGGATATGCTGGCCCTTGAGGTGACGATGGACGATTTTCTGCAGGCGCGGCGCGAGGTCGAACCATCGGCGATTCGCGAGGTCTTCACGGAGATCCCCGAGATCGGCTTTGCTGATATTGGTGGCTTGAACAACATCAAGCGGATCCTGACGGAGACCGTCAAGGATCCTCTGTACCATCCCGAGGTGTATGCCAGGGCCAATACAAAGCCCCCCAAAGGGATTCTGTTGTCCGGTGAGCCCGGCACGGGCAAGACCCTGATTGCCAAATCGATAGCCAGGGAATCGGAGGTGAACTTCATCGCTATTTCGGGGCCTGAACTGATGTCCAGGTACGTCGGTGAGAGCGAACGTGGCATCAGAGAGGTCTTCAAAAAGGCCCGCATGGCTGCCCCCTGTATCCTGTTTTTTGATGAGATAGAAACCCTGATCCCGAAGCGCGGCCTCAGTAGCGGTGACCAGGTGACAGAGCGCGTGACTACCCAGTTCTTAACCGAGATGGATGGTATTGAAGAATTGAGAGGCGTGCTTGTGCTAGCCAGTACCAATCGGCCGGATCTGATAGACGCCGCCATGTTGCGGCCCGGACGCTTCGATCTGCAAATCGAACTTCCCAAACCTGATGCAGAGGAGCGGGAGGCCATATTCAAGGTCCATACCCGTGGTAAGCCGATCGCGAAGTCGGTTAATATTCACCGCATGGCCCAGCAGGCCGAAGGGCTGGTCGGCGCGGATATCGCCTCGCTTTGCCAGCGGGCCAGCCTGCTCGCCATTCAAGAGTTTTTAGAAAGTAAAGAAGAAGATCTGGATAGACTCCTGATTGAAGAGCGGCATTTTAGCGTAGCCTGGAGTGGTGCAACAGATGATATGTAGCAGTCCCCGTCTCATAGAGAGACCGTGGAGAAATTGGGCAATCAGGCTCCAGAATGCGCAAAGGCGCGGCTGAAATACCTGACTTTGACCGCCCCAAGTGCACATGATAGACTGCACCAGGGCGCCCCACTAGCAGAATAGGAAACCAGACTATGATCAATGAGGTTAAAGAGAAAGTCCAGCAATTCTTGCGAGATGCGCTCGAAATTAATGAGCCCGGAGAAGGCGTGAAGATCATCGGTATTACGAAGGTTAGCAATGGTTGGGTGTCCGAGGCAGAAGTAATTGAAAGGGAACCGACCCTGCCAGCACACCGTGTATTTAAAACCGAGCGCTACGTTGTGAAGCTGAATAAGGATCTGGAAGTGTATTCTTTCAGACAGCAGAGCGGCAATGAACCAGAGGAAGCTGAGGAATTGTAGCCGACAGAGATGCTCATCATGATGAGAGAACCATATGAAGCGCAGAGAGCAAATGAACAATGTGCCTTCAACCTCTAACCTGTTAACAAACAACCACCAGGAGCCGCCAGAGCAGAATGCGAACATGGTGGCTCTGCTCGAACAATGCAGCATAGAGATGCAGAAGGTCGAGCAGCGATTGATTGAGGCGCAGGCACAATTTGATGTTGCCCGTTTACGCTTTCAAGAGTTGCAAACAGCTTTGATAAAGCAGTATGCTGCACCACCTCAAGTCGCCTCCACATCGTCTTCCCAGGCAACTCTTTCAGAAGAGGCTCCAGCCGCGGATGCTGTTTATCCTGCTTCCGGGCTGTACGCCTATGGTTTCGTCAAAAGGAGCCCTGCTCACCTCGATATCGTTGGTATAGATCACAGGAGTAAAGTGTATCCCGTGAAGGGCAATGGCCTCTCTGTCATGGTGAGTGAGATCGATATTGGCCAGTTTGAGGAGCAGGTGAAAAACCTTTACGCGGCCATGACCCAATCTCCCGGCGTGCTGCAGAACCAGGATGGAGCCATTCTACAGGCTCATGAGCACGTCATTGATACCATCATGCAGCACACCACGATCGTCCCGCTCAAGTTCGGTACGATTCTCCGTGATGAACAGGCCGCGCAGCAACTGCTGGAGGAGCAAGGCGAGCACTTTAAAGAACTGCTCAACAGATTTCGGGGCAAGGTAGAATGCGGGCTCAAGGTGTATGTCGATAAACGTGTCGTGTTGCAGCAGATGATGCGGCATGATGCTGAACGTATCAACGCGCAGGAGCAGTCTGAGCCACGCTCGCAAGGGACCGCCTATCTCCTGGCCAGGAAGAAGGAGGAACAGTTAAAAGAGCAGGTTAATAACGAGCTCATGCGCATCGCCGAGCATATCTTTTACACCTTTGGTCAAACGGCGTTTGATATGAAGCAGAATAGCCTGCAGCCACCAAAAGCGACGGGTAAAAAGAAAGAGATGATCCTCAACGCCGTGTACCTGGTGGGGCAGGAGCAGCTCTCCGCCTTTTATGAATGGTCCAGGGGTATTACCGAGCACTATGCCTCCCTGGAGCTAGAGCTGGAATTTTCTGGTCCCTGGCCCCCTTACAACTTCATGTAGAACTTCTGTTGTATGGCACCAACTCTTGAAAAACAATTGAGTGCCTCCGGCGCGCAGCCTTTCTAGAAGCTTTGGGCGAGCACAAATTGGGGATGGGCGGTCTCCGCGACGGTCCAGAGGAAGGATACGGTAAGGGGCAGATAGACATAGAGGTCTGGTGAAGCCTGCTGTTCTTCCGGCTTTAGTTGCGTTAATTCGTGGGAGAGAAATCCGAAGCGGCCATCCACTTGCTGCTGCGCGAGCAGGAAGCTTAATCCCGCCCCCCGGCTCTTATGGCTGTACAGGTGGAGGTAGCGCATGCTGCGCAGGATTTGCATGCCAGCTTCAAGGTTATAATCGCGAAACGAGTCGAGCATGAGGATGGGAAGGAGTGAGGAGAGCGTGCGCAGGGAGCCGGCATCCAGCCCGCGCGTGACCTGCCCAAACTGGGTGGCGGCCGCTATGTTTTTTACCAGCCCTTCCATGCTCACCTCGTCCGCGTGGATCAGTTCCGCAGCATCCGGGATATGGAGCCGATATGAGGTCAGGGGAGGATGCAGGCGCAGGCGTCGCAGCAGGAAGCGTACCAGAAAAAGCTCACTGGCCTCCTCCTCGTCTTGATCCTTGTGCTCACGCAGCAGTTCGCTGATCTTCGCGGTGAACTGCTCAATGTGATCACAGGACACATCGAAGAAGCGTAGAATGCCGAGAGAAAACATGACCAGTGCGGGGTCCGCGTAAAGGAAGTCCAGCGCCTCATCGGTATCTTTGGGGATGTACTGGCACACTTTGTGCGTATATGAACTGGTGCAGGGATAGCTTTGATCTTCAAGCAGGCCCTGTTCGCAGATCCAGAGGCCCACAAGGATCTGAAAGGCGTACCTGGGATTTACGGTCGGGGCGGACGCCACCAGATCTTGCGCCGCCACCAGCCAGTCCCGCGCGCGCGCCCCGGACGAGCGCACCTGTTCAGACATCAGTGAACGAGACTCCATCACATATCCCTTCTACTTTTCATCTCTATCGCTGGCTGCTTTCAAATCCTGGTAGATCAGAAAACTGGCGAGGGCATTCACAATCGTAGTGTGGTAGTTTTCCTCAAAGCAGTAGTGGATGCTGGCGGTTTCGTCGAGCGTCTCTCGTTGTTCCTGTGAGTAGCGCGGCCCCGGGATCGATCCCTCCGGCAGTTGATGGTTTCCTATAGCTTCCCACGCCAGCTGGCAGAGAGGATCGGGATACCAGTGCAGGCAATAGCAGTCGAGCAAGAGTTCCCCCGTCAGATCCCAGTTCTGGTTACGCAGATATATGCCCAGTAGCATTTCGATGGTCCATTGTACTGTTGCCAGGTGCTCACCTTGCAGGATGGTACATGGTGCGCGCCCAAAATCTGTGAGGTAGAAAAGGGTATGGGTAATGGCGTACACATCTGTATCAGTAACATATACTAGTTCTGGATTGTGGGCCAGTAGCGTCTGGTGGTAGATCTCTTCATAGGAGGGCAGCGAATACTGGAACTGTCCGCAATCCAGCATGTGGTGGCGATCCAATAAGCGCATGGGGGTTGTCTCAGTGGCCGTCACATATCCCTGGTTGATGACGCGCTGGATCATGGCTTTGTAGTCTTCTGAAATGACGTTGCATTGCTGCAGCACGATATAGATCATGGTATAGATCTGGAAATAGTCGGGCCTGCGCATGATCCGCTCTTTATATTGTGGCTGTTCCCATACGCTCTCGATGAGCTGCAAGAAACGTTGGATGCGTGGATCAACGTCCCCCTCTTTGCGGCGATAGTAGAGCATACAGAGGAGCCCCAGTTCGCCCAACGCCTTGGTCAGGTAGATCTCTGATGAAGGATTCTCTGATGCCTCTGTGAGAGGATCAAACAGGTCTCGATGTGTATCCAGCCAATCCAATGCCTGGTCGTAGCAATGATAGATCTGCTCAAGTTGTGCGGCCATGAAGCGGCGACTCCCCCTCTACTATGCCCACGCAGCGGCAAGAATAGGCCTGCGTAATCTCACTCGTTGGCAGTCCTATTATCGTGCTACAAATTGCCGTATGCGAAGCGTCTAGTCATGTTTTTTTTGCCAGACCAGGGCCCAGTGTCCGGAGTCGCCGATCAGGCCCCACTCTGTTGAAGGATCGGTCTGTATATTCTGTGCCTGGTCGAACAGCGATTTCAAAGGCATGTCCAGGTTGATCAGGTTGGAATTTTTTAAAAAGTTCAGCACTTGCAGAAGCGTATTCCCCGTTTCCTCGCCTGTCTGCTGCTCCTCGCCTTGTCCTTCTGTTTCCTCTTTTGCCTGTGGCTTCTCGCTTTGAGCTTCTGACTTTGAAGATTTACTCCCGGTCTTTGAGCTCGTGCTCTCTGCTTTTTTATTGCTATCCTGAGCAGCCATATCTCCTCCAGAATAAAACTATGTTCTGCACTTCAGATTAAGCATATTTTCTCTATTTACAACACGCCCGGACATTGTACGAAGACACCATTCCTGCTTTTCTCGTGAAGAGAAGATGGAGACTGCCTTGCTATTTTTCTGCCTCTTCTTCCTTCCAGACAAAAAGCATATGGCCCGGATAGCCGATGATCCCCGCCTCCTCTGGCAGGTTCTGGCGCAGGCTTTCAAGCTCTTTGTGCAGATCTTCAGCATGCACATCCGGCTTGATAATGTTGGCCTTTTTTAATGACTTGAGCATGTTGTCTTCCTCGCTGGCGGGCTTCCCTTTTTCCTCCCGGGCCTTTTTCCCTTTCGGTGCTTCATGGGTTGCTTTGCCTTCAGGCTTCTCTTTTGTTTTCGCTTCTTTCGCTTCTTTGACTTCGGGGGCGGCTTCCTTCTTTCCCTTCTCTTCTTCAACTTCAGGGGCAGGCGCCGCTATCTTCTGGCTGGGAGCTTTTTCTGCCTCAACTTCAGGGGTGGGCAGCGGGTGTTCGGCTGGCAATGCCATGATCTTATCCAGGGTGGATTGCACCGTGTCGACACCGGTGATAGCCTTGTCGAGTACCAGGTTGACCGTTTTTACGATCGCGTTCACCTTCGTGAATAGTTTACGCGCGGTACCGACCTCAGACTTTTTATCGATCATGGGTGCGACCTTCTCCATGGCTTTAAGGACTACCGCGACCCTGCGCAGGATAGTTTGCAGTGTGTCGACTCTTTCTTTGGCGTTCCCCAGCAGATCCTGCAGGTTTTCCACGCTGCCGGTAAACTTCTCCAGCACGTCTCTGATGTTGGTGGCGTCTCCCTGCTCGTGTAGCAGCGGCTCAAGTTTATCAATAACATCCCTGGCCGTCTTGACACCAGGCTCTACCTTGTTCAGTACCTCCTGAATCTTTTGGATGCTTTCCTGTTCTCCAAACAGGGGGGCGGATTTCTTAAGTATATCCTGCACGGCATCGATGGCGGTTACCGTTTTATCCAGCGTGCTTTTGGCCAGGATGATGTTCTGGGCCAGCCTGTCAATGAGCTCATCCCTCTTTTTATTGTCGGATATCAGGCTGATCAGGATATCACGCGGGGGCGTTTTCCTGGCTTCAACGTGCTCATCTTGTTTCGTGTCTGGCTCATGGCTGCCAGCCGGGACGACCTCGGCCTCCTGGTTCGTGTGCTCGCCTCTGGCCTTCGGGCCCCGGGATTCCTGGATGGCGTTGGCCCCCGTTTGAAGCGCTGACTGCAGACCAGCCTGCAGATTATCTTTCATCGTTTCGCTGGCATTGCTCAGGTTCGTCTTGAGCTTCCGGATGTTGCCCTGCAGTTCGTCCTTTACCACCTCTTGAACAACCTTGAGGCCTGCCTGCAGGCCGCTATGCTGGGTACCGGTTCCACGAAGATCCTGCGCGCCCTTGAGATCGCGAGCGCCTTTAAGGTTCTGCGCCCCTTTGAGATCTGCGGCCCCCTTGAGCCCCCGGACCCCTTTGAGGTCGCGTACGCCTTTGAGTCCTCGAACTCCTTTGAGATCATTCGCACCTCTCAGCTCGTGTACCCCTCTCATCTGTCGGTTTTTGTGCGCAGGATCTTTGGGCCGTTCTTTCTTTTCTGGCTGACCCCAGGACCGCGGCTCGTCTTCTGTACTCATGATTCAGCTTCACTTTCTCTTGCCAGGTTAAGCCTCTCTAAGAGTTGATCTTCCCTTCGCTGGTATTCTTCTTCAGAGATCTGATCGGTGACAAAGAGTGTCTGCAGCATCAACATCTCTTCTTTGATTTTGGATTCGTCGGTTAGCTCCTCCTCGGCCATATTCGCCAGGGTTTTGAGAATGCCAACAAAGCCTTTGACGGGTAGGCCGACCAATAGATCATCGAGAATAAACATGACGTTAACCTTCCTTTTCTGCTGTTTCGGTAAACAACTGTGTGCCCAATGTCTGTAGTCCGGCGATCCCTTGAACTTCGGTGGCCTGTAAAACGACCTCTGTGATGATATGGTGGGGGAACATCTCCTTCATGCTCTGGATATATTGATCCTGGAAGCCTCTTCTTTTCCGGATAAAATCGCTTTCGTCCTGTGGAAAAATATTGTTGATAATAATGTGCCCCGATGGGACCTGCATTTTGTGCAGGCTCTTGATCAGGTCCTGGGTTTCCGCGACGGCCATTTTTTCGGCGATCGTGACCACCACGAACTCTGTCCTCTCCACGTCCTGCAGGAGGGCATGAACCTTTTTCACCGTCTTTTTCATCTCTACCAGAAACTTATCGGCCCCCTCCATGTTGCCTTTTTGCGCCAGGTGTCTGACCACGGTATGATACTTCCAGCGCAGAGTACCAAGAAACTTTATCCAGTTATCCAACAGATCTGGTAGCATGAGCAGTCGCAGCGTATGGCCGGTTGGCGCGGTATCGACGATGTACATATCGTATTCGGAGTTATCCATAAAATCCATGATTTTCTTAAAGCTCATCACCTCATCCAGACCTGGAATCTCCATCTGAAACAGCTCTTCGGCCTCCTCATCCGCCAGGTACGTCCCTTGCTGCAGAATATCCAGGATCTCGCTGCCATACTCCTCTTTAAACTCCTTCAATACCTTGCTGGCATCTATCTCCATAGCAAAGAGGTTGGGGACCTGTTCAACGGCCGTCGGCTCACTGCCGATCTTCTGCCCAAAGCTATCGGCCAGCGATGGCGCCGGGTCGGTGGTGAAGAGCAGTACCTTATGTTCTCTGGCCATCTCTACCGCGGTTGCCGCCGCCATGGTTGTCTTGCCTACACCTCCTTTGCCGCCGAAAAGAATAAATTGAAGTGAAGATTGTGATAGCTGACGTAATGACAAAGGATCCTCCTTACCATTTGACTACTAACTCCACAAAGCTGTATGGGACCACTGATGTGGTATAGATTAGTAGTGTCCTGTCCTGAAGTTTTTTCTGCAGTTCATCTAATCTCTGATCAAACTCTTTCTCCTTCGCTTGATCTACCAGGAAGGCCGCGTTAAAAAGGTTCATATCCCCGTAAAGCTGGCTTTCTTTGTAATCCATACTGAGTGGTCTGACCGTCTCCAATAGGGCGCGGGTCTCGTGGGTCCGCTTTTGCTCAAGCGCCTTCTGCACCATCTCACCAATTTTGATGCTGCTAGCATATTTCTTCTGCTTATCTTTTTCACGTAAGGACGCTTCTTTCAACCGTTTGATCGGTGCATTTTCCTCCACCACCTCGGCAAAGATCGCGTCCATATTCTTCCAGCGCGCCCGCAATCCCAGTTCAATCTTTCCTTTCATCTCCCTGGACAATTGAATAAATTCTTGATAGCGCGTCTTCAGTAATCTATTGATGATCATCTCCTCGTTTTTAGCAATAGTACAAAAACGAATCGGTAGAACCGTATAGTCATTTGCAACCGTTTCCAGGACCCGCGTGTGGGCAAAAACATTATCGCGGGAGACATGGTACTTGATGATGGGCGATTTAGAAATGACGGCCGCGATATCCTGGTACGCAAGCGTATATACCATATCGCCACGGCTTCCAATACCAATCTGACCAAAATCCTGTTCCTGACCGGTCGGGATAATGCCATACAGGTAGAGGCCTTCTTCACTACTCATTGTCGGTTCCTCAGGTTATCTGTATGGAAAGGATCGCTATGATGTATCAATATCTCGGACCCACCCCATCTGTAAAACTGGCAATCTGCATTGATTACCATCTCTTGTCTGCTCTCTCAGTACTATATCGACTTCACCTTGAAGAGCTACCAGAATTTATACTATCACTCAAATTGAAAATATATCAAGCACAACCATCTCAAAATATATATTGACACTCTATCCCTAATTTACTAATGAGCCCCGTATTTTACAAATAGATTCAAACAGGTTCTCAACTGAAGCAAGGCCTACCTCCCCACCACATCAACTCCGATGGGATATTGATGCCGCTGCTGATGGATTGCACGTTACTCCAATGGGAGAGCTAGCATTTTAATACTGCTAGCTTGTATACTGGCAGTATCCCATGGGCCCACCTGCAGAGATGAAATGAAACGTCTGGTGATCTCGAACTACATATGCAGCGTTTATCTGCCTGGCATTGCGAGATCTGATATATAGGAGTGTTTATGACTGATGGCATCTATATGTACGGTATCATTCCTGGTAGTGATTCTCAAGGTTTCAGCATTAGCGACAACCCGGCCGTGCCCCAGGTGTTTACGATCAGCTCGCAGGATGTAGCCGTTGTAGCATCTATTAACCCCTTTACACGTTATGAATCCCTGGAGCAAGGGCAGGCGGTGAAAGACCTGGCCATTCATAATTTCGTGGTTGAGAAAGCCATGGAGCGCTTTACCATCCTTCCGGTCAAATTTGGTACGATGCTGAAAACAAGGGATGAGGTGATGGCGTTGCTGGATAAGGGCCAGCCCCTCTTTCGCGAAATGCTCGGACGGATGGTGGGGCATATCGAGCTGGATGTCGTGGCACGTTGGGAGATGCCTGAGGTGTTGACCTCGATTGCGCGCGAGAATACTCAGATACGAGCCAGGCAACAGGCAATCGCACAAAAAGGTGGGCAGGTAAGCATCGAAGATAAAATCGTGCTTGGGCAATATATTGGACGGGCGGTGCAAGAGAAGAAGGCGCACTATCAGCAGACGATGGTACAGGCCCTACGACCAGAGGCGGAAGATGTCTGTCAGCATGATCTCGCCAGCGACGAGATGATCTTCAATGCCGCGTTTTTGTTGCCCAGACAGCGTGAGGACGCTTTCTACCATGCCGTTGATGTACTGGATCAGCAGTTAGAGAGCCGGGTGCACTTCCGCATCGTTGGTCCCCTGCCACCATATAGTTTCGCTACTATGGAGGTCAAACGCTTTGATTCGGCCAGCATTGAAGAGGCGAAGAAGGTCCTTCAGCTGCCAGACGAGCTCTCGGACAGGTCTGTGCGCGATGCCTATTATCAGCTGGCCAGGGCATACCATCCAGACACAAGCAACGTTGAGGAAGCAGGTGAATTCCAGCGCATCAACGCGGCCTATACCACCCTGCACGATTTTGTCACGAATGGCATGATCTATCCGCAGGTCTATCAATGGCCAGATAAGACGAAGTAGGGCCGCGCATACCGATCCACAATGCGACTGTAGGAGCGTCGATGGAAATTCAGCAGAGACAGGTTGATGATCAGACAATCAGAAATTATCAGGTGACCCTTCTTGAGCTTTTGGACAGGTTGATTGATAAAGGGGTAATGGTCAAGGGAGAGATTCTGCTCACAGTAGCTGATGTTGATCTTGTCTACCTTAATCTATCGCTTCTCCTTTCCGCTGTCAAAACGATTGAGCGTGCCGCGCGTGGCGATGGCGGAGGTGAACGGAAGCTTCTAGCCCGTGAGGGACCCTCTCCGCAGGAACTCACCAGTAAACCAAAACAGCCACAGGTGCAGAGCCACAACTCTGCCAGGTCTGGACAAGAAACACAAGCTGCTCATGCGCGGACCACCCCACGTGAGCCAGACGTGGGTGCTCGATCAGCGTTTCCTTTTAGCGAGACGAAGCCACAGCGGTGTTCTGAAGCTGGCATCAATATTGATCCCGAACACGTCGAAAGAGGATTGGTAGCCCTGGTGTTAACGCTGGTCGACCTGATTCGACAGCTGATGGAGAAGCAGGCCATCCGCCGCATTGAAAATGAACAACTGACGGAAGCCGAGATTGAACGCGTCGGTAACGCTTTTTTTCTCTTGAACGAAAAGCTCGCGGAATTAAAAGAGACGTTTGATCTCTCCGATGAGGATCTCAACTTGAACCTGGGACCCCTGGGAGACCTCCTATAAAGAAAGGGAAGAGGCCGAGTATTATGGCAGAACAGGTTACCACCGTCCAGACCACGAATGTCGCTGATCTTTTAGAGCGTATCCTCGACAAGGGGATAGTTATTGTGGGAGATATCAAGCTCAACCTGATCGATGTTGAGCTCATCACCATTAAAATCAGGCTGCTCGTTGCCTCGGTAGACAAGGCGAAATCCCTGGGCATTAACTGGTGGGAGGATGATCCCTTTATTACCTCTCGCCGCATTAACGCAGAGACAAGCTCTGAATAGTCCATTGGACGGTAGTGCGGCAAGGGGCATATTCCCGCCCCCTGCCGCACTACCGTCCAATGGACTACTACAGGCCTTTTCGCCTCCAAATGAGCAGCCAGTGGCCCGATGCCACCAGGAGTCCCCATTCCTTCGGAGGTACGATCTTGCCCTCCTTGACCAAAGACTTTAAGGATGCATCCATATTAATCAGATCGGCCTGCTTTAGAAGGTCTAACACTTGATTGAGTGAGCCGTCCCCTTCTTCGGACTGATCTTTCTGCTCCGTGCCAGTATTCTCTTCTTCCTGCTTCGATTCTTGTTCTTGCTTAGCAGTCTTTTCAGATGTTCCTTTTTGTCCCCGCTCTGTATCCTGTTCAGATTGCGTTTTTTTCTTCCCGAGGCGCATACCTTCCTCCTGAGATCAGATAGAATTGGACAACTTATACTGCACAGATGGGGCTGTTCTCCGTGTTGACGAGTATTACTAAAGGGAAGACATCTACCAAGAATCGCCTTACATGAAACACTGATTCAGGGTGTACAGGAACTGCGAGGGCGCTTGCTTTAAGGAGCAACCAGGTATATCAATAGTTTATTGGCCGCCTGCTTAAAACCTACACTGAGAATAGAACATGGAATTATCTTTGTCAAGATAATCCCTTTGCGCGCCGGTGGATCAGCCCTTCTCCTGGTCAAGGAAAGCCAGGGTGGTGATCTCTGCCTGTGTCATGCTTTAGAGCTCCTCATCGGAAGTAGCGCGTTTATGTTCTTTAATGGCCTTGCATAGTGAGCCGCCCATGTAGGCGTCAATGATGCGCGGATAGACATAGCTTTTGCGGCAGATGGCTGGTGTGTTGCCAAGTTGCTCGGCGGCCTTCTCGATAGCCGTGATGACGTTCTTCTTACCCTGCTTTTCCGTCTCGCATATTCCCATCTCCAACAGAGTTTGCGCGGCGATAACCGAACCGATCCAGGTGCGAAAATCCTTGGCTCTCACTTTTTACTTTTCAGCGTCAGCGCCTGTCCCATTCCTGCTGGACGGATGGGTGCAGATCCACCTCTGGTTTTTCCCAGTCGATGATGGGCCTGGTGAAGAGGTTGGAGGTGACGACATTGGTAGTATGTTCCCCGTGAGCATTTAAGCGTTCCTGAAGGGCTTCCAGATGCTCCATGGAGGAAAGGGCAACCCTGAGCATGGCACAGTGGGTTCCGCTGAGCTTATGCATCTCCAGAATCTCAGGAAATTTCTCGGCACTGCTGGTTTTGAACAGGCAGCGGTCAGGGGCGCAGCGCAGCTGGATAAAGACGAGCAGAGGCAAACCAAGTTTTGTGGCGTCTACCCGCGCGCCATAGCTGGTGATGATGCCCGCGTCCTCCAGCTTGCGCACCCGTTCGGCCGCCGCAGGAGCTGATAATCCCACGCGTTTCCCCAGCTCATTAAAAGAGAGGCGGCTATCCTGCTGCAGTTCACGTACAATCTTCCAATCGGTCTGGTCGAGGGACCTCTCTGACCGCAAAGCCATTTCCTGAAATACCTTTCTTTTTAAAAGAGAGTATAGCATAATCCCTTTCGTTTGCGATTCCTTTGCGGTGTATCTACTCGTTACACTATGCCTGTGCATAGGCGTCCGCATACGCGGCCGCGACGTTGGTATGTGATGGTACAGGTGTCATTGTGGGACCTCTCTGAGGTCCCACAATGACACCTGTACCATCACATGAAATCACTGCAGAAAAGATCTTTATATGACACAGACAACAACATCATCCCCAACTAAGGGGAAGCAACAGCCTCGTGCAGGTCTGAATCCGCGCATCTTTTTACTCTCTCTGGGTATGTTTGCGTTGGGGACGGATGCTTTTGTTGTGGCGGGTGTGCTGCCCCTGATCGCACGGGATACAGGTGTAAGCGCGGGACTGGCCGGTCAACTGGTTACCGTGTTCTCGCTTACCTATGGTTTGGCGGCGCCCGTGCTGGCGGCTTTGACCGGTCGCTGGCCGCGTAATCGCGTGCTGATGGGGGCGCTTGGCCTGCTCGGCCTGACCAATCTCGCGTCGGCTCTCTCTCCCTCGTTCCCGATCCTGCTGTGCACGCGCTTGCTGGCGGGCTGTTTCGCGGCTACCTATACGCCGCTGGCTTTTGCCGCCGGGATCGAACTGGCGTCCCCCAAAAGAAGAGGATTGGCGCTGGCGCTGGTGGTCGGAGGATTAAACATCGCAACCGTCCTGGGGGCGCCACTGGGCATGTGGATCGGTGAGAGGTTGGGATGGAGACTCTCATTTATCCTGGTAGCAGCGCTGGCCGGGATAGCGTTTCTCAGCCTCGTCATCTGCGGCCTGCCAGAGGCTGCCTCGCCGGGATCACTATCGTTACGAGAGCGTCTGAAGCCGATCGCGCGTCCACGCATCGCGCTGGCCCTGTTACCCGCGCTGCTGTGGAATATCGGCGTCTATGTGCTGTATACCTATATCGCGGTCTTTCTACAGCAGCGATTGCACATCACAGATGTCAGCCTGCTGCTGGCCTGCTTTGGCCTGGGCATTGTATTCGCCAATGTACTGAGCGCGCTGCTGGCTAATCGCTTCGCGCCACAACGGCTGGTGATCATTTTTCTAAGTACGCTGATCGTGATACAACTGGCGCTTCCGCTGCTCGCGACCACTACCGGGAATGCGGCCGCGCTGCTTTTGCTGTGGGGCATGAGTTTCGCCCTGCTGTTTATACCCCAGCAGCAACGTCTGTTGAACATCGGGCCAGAGCACGCTAACGTGATCCTGGCGCTCAATAATTCGGCACTCTATCTAGGAATCGCCGGTGGTGCCGCACTGGGTGGTCTGGCTTTGCGTACCTTTGCCATCACGCAACTGGGCTGGATAGGCACACTGAGCATGTTCCTGGCGCTCCTTATCATTATGATTGCTCACCATCCAGATCAGAAGTGAACGACAGGAGCATGTGAGGACGATTATTCATCTGTCCCGGAGGCCCAGGTCGCGTGTACGAGGGCCGGTAGCACCGCACCAGCGGGACCACGCAGGAAATCCACGTCTTCACGCAGCAGCGGCGTCTCCTCCGGATTGACGAGCACGACGCGCGCGTTGCGGCGTAGCGCGACCAATGGTAGCGAGGCCGCTGGCTCTACCAGGCCGGAGGTGCCAATGGAGAGAAAGACATCACAGTGTAGCGCGGCCAGGGCCGCCTCGTTGAAGGGTTGCTCTGGCAATGATTCACCAAACCACACCACGTCTGGACGTAGCATCCCTCCGCAGTTAGGACAGCGTGGCGGAACCTCCCCGTTCTTCTCCCACTGCTCGATGACCGTATCCTCCTTGAAGCATTTCACGCGGTGGATATTGCCATGCAGTTCGAGCACGCGTGTACTGCCTGCCTGCTGGTGCAGGCTATCGACGTTCTGGGTAATCAATGTCAGGAGCGGAACATGCCGCTCCATTTCTGCCAGGGCGTAATGGCCAGCGTTGGGGGCAACCTGTGAGACCAGCTTGCGCCGCCAGTCATACCACTCCCAGACCAGTTTGGGATTCTTCATGAACGCCTGTGGCGTCGCCAGCTCCTGTGGATCATACTGTGCCCATAGTCCCGTCATCACATCGCGGAACGTCGGCACGCCGCTCTCGGCCGAGATGCCCGCCCCGGTAAGCACCGCCACGTGGCGGGCGCCGCGCAGAGTCTCAAGCAGTCCCACCGGGAACGCCATCTCTGATTGCTGATAATTGCTCATTTTTTATGCCTTATCTATCTAGCCTGTTGGTAAGCAGGACGAAACGGCTTGCGTCACCTATATATCACTTGTGCAATCATAAATTATCCCTGAATAGTATGCAAGAAAGCGGGTGGCGTGAAGATGCTACCTTTGTATCTTTGTATAAGTTTTTCGTTTTATCGATCGGATATGACTTGACAGATAACTCGGCTGGCTGTTCATATGGAATATAGCTTCTGTTGTTAAAAAGGGGAAATCCAATGGTACCACACAACGAAACGGAGCGCGTGCGCGCCTTTTACGACTCTTTCGCGGCGCGCTATGATCAAAGCATGAACTTCAGCGAGAAGTTCTTTGTGGGTGATGGGCGAGCCTGGGCCTGCTCACAGGCGCACGGACAGGTGCTTGAGCTGGCCATTGGCACCGGACGCAACCTCTCGTTCTATGCGGAGGATGTAGATCTCACCGCGATTGAGCTTAGCCCCTCCATGCTTGAGGTCGCCCGCCAGCGCGCACGGGACCTCAAGCGAGAGGTTGAGCTGGTTAATGGCGACGCGCAGGCGCTTCCTTTTCCTGACCAGAGCTTCGACACGGTGGTGTGCACGCTGGCGCTGTGTACTATTCCCGATGAACATAAGGCGGTGGCCGAGGTGTGGCGCGTTCTGCGTCCGGGTGGCCGCTTTATCGCCCTGGAACACGTACGTAGTCCTAATATCATCATCCGTGGCATCGAGCGTCTGCTAGAGCCCATGTCGGTGCGCACGGAGGCGGACCATCTCTTGCGCGAACCGGTCGAAGCGGCGCAGGCGGCTGGCTTTAGCATCGAATACCTGACGCGACACAAGCTAGGAGTCATCGAGCGCCTGATCGCGCGCAAGGCGGAGCAATAGATGATCTCGATCCTGTTTACTGGTGTTAAACTTCGGGCGTGTCGTCCAGGGCCGGGTGCTGTACATCCAGGATAGACGAGGTGTAAGTGCCACCGACGAAATCGTTCAGCAGGGTGAGCAGGTCGCGCACGGCGGCTCCGATATCCTGGTGGGCGGCGGCATGGTGCGCCTCAACGGTAATCAGGCATTCCCGCGTCTGCTCGACGGCCGCGCTCGATTCGCTCTGTCGCCAGCACCAGCGGCGCGCGACCACCTGCCTGGTCTCATCTGAGAATACCACCTCCCCAGGCTGCGGATGATCCTCCGCGCTTTCGCCCAGCTCGCTGTAGCGCTCTGTCCCATCGGCGAAGCGCACCGTGATCGGCCTCTGCAGGGCGTGCAGATCAAAGACCGCCACAGGCAGCCCATAGCGGATGCTGACCATATTGCCGATATCGACCAGCAGATTGATGCTGGGAATATCCCCTTTTTTGGTCAGGCGGCGCAGCAGGGCTTCAGCTGCACTGCGATACTGGGTTGGATCGACCCCAAAACCACGGAAGGCGCGTCGCCAGGCGGCCAGCGACTCTATCTGGCTCAAGGGCGTATTGCCGATGCGCTCCACCACGCGCCTCTGTTCGGTTTGATAGAGTGTCTGCACGTGCGGTGGCGTAGGACCATTGGTCACATCCCGCGCCAGAATCGCGCCACCAACGACCTCCGGGTAGCGCTGCAGAATGGCTGGATCGTATTGAAAGATATGCATCTCTGTCTTCCCCTTTTGGTAAGATTTGTGTAAAGAACTCTTACTCTGCCTTATTATAAACAAAAAAGGGAAATATGAGAATCAAAATACTGGTGATATGAGGTGGTGTACCAGGGCGCGATCGCGCCCCTGGTACACCACCTCATATCACCAGTGCGGCCGCGCATGCGGACGCCCGTATGAGGGCGCTTATGCTCGCTGGTAAGAGTGACAGAATTCAAGCAAAACAACAGCCAGACATTCCTTTTTAACTAGAAATTTGGTCAAAAATATGGTACTTGTATCAAGGTAAGCTACATTTTTGCGTTTGAAGCAGCAATATTGGCGGCTTTGTGTTTTATCGATGCATATCGATTAAAATACAAATCTCTATTGCTCCTATTTCTTATTCTTCTTATAAAGTCATATAGGCGGGCAATGATGGCGAAGCATATTGGTAACCTACCACACGCGCTCGACGAAGAGGCCGAGCTGGCTCAACGTCTGGCCGGAAAGCAGCCGGCCGTTTTCCTCGATTACGATGGGACGCTGACCCCGATCCGCGATCGGCCGGAAGATGCCGTGATATCAGATGGTATGCGCGAGGCGGTGCGCAGGCTGGCGGAGCGCGTTCCGGTGTGCGTGGTCAGTGGGCGCGACCGCAAGGTCGTACAGGAATTGATGGGCATCAACAGCCTGATTGTGGCGGGCAGCCACGGCTTTGATATCTGGAGTCCAGATGGTCGGGCCATCCAGCGTGAAGAGGGCGCCGCATTTGAAGGTCTGCTGCACGATGTGGAGATGCGGCTACGCGCCGACCTGGCCGACATCCCTGGCGCGTTGATCGAACCCAAGAAGAGCTCGGTGGCCGTCCACTATCGTCTCGTCACCGATGAGTACCGGCCCCGAATCAAAGAGATCGTTGACATGATTCTCGGCGAGCATCCAGATGAGCTCAAGGTTACTCCGGGCAAGATGGTCTTTGAGATTCAGCCGAAACTGGACTGGGACAAGGGGAAGGCGGTGCTCTATCTGCTGGAGGAGTTAAGCCTGGATCGAGGTGATGTGGTACCTATCTACCTGGGCGACGATATCACCGATGAGGACGCATTTCGGGCCCTGGCAGGACGTGGCATCGGCGTCTTTGTCGGACATGCCGATGATCCTGAGACCGTTGGACGTACCACAGCCGCCGATTATGTGCTGAATACGATGGATGAGGTGGAGGGATTCCTCAACAGTCTGGCCGAGTTGGAGTCAGCAGAAGAAAAGCAGACGCTGCCCGGAGGCGCCCGGCCCAATCCAAATGATTGGACGCTTGCCTATGATTTCTTTGATCCCGAACAGGAGAGGTTGCGCGAGGTGCTGACCTCGACCGGAAACGGCTACTTCTGCACGCGTGGCAGTCTTGAGTGGGCCGACGTAGACGAGGTGCATTATCCGGGCACGTACGCGCATGGTTGTTATAATCGTGAGACGACCATCATGGGTGGTCGGCCGGTGCTCAATGAGGACCTGGTGAATCTTCCCAATTGGCTCCTGCTCAAACTGCGCATTGGCAATGAAGAGCCGATCAGCCTGAAGAACGTTGAGCTGCTGAGCTATCGGCACGCGGTCGATTTCCGCAACGCGACGGTGATACGCGAGATGCGCTTTCGCGATCGCCGGGGCCGTGAGACGACGCTGGTCAGCCGGCGTTTCGTTAGCATGGCGGATATGCATCAGGGGGCCCTGGAATGGACGATCACGGCCGAGAACTGGTCCGGTCCGGTCGAGGTGATTACCGCGCTCGACGCGCGCGTTATTAACCAGGGCGTCGCACGCTACCGCGAGCTTGAGGGCCGCCACCTGCATCCAGTGGCCAGCCGCACCCCACGTCCGGATACCATCTCCTTAATCGTGCATACTCGCCAGTCGCGCATCTATGTGGCTGAGGCAGTAAGGACACGTGTCTATGGAGATGTTGGTGAACTAGAAGTTGAGCGCAGCCGTTACCTGATGGAGGACTACGCCCATCAGACGCTGGGATTTGATCTGTTACAGGGGCAGCCTGTGCGGGTTGAGAAGATGGTCTCGTTCTATACCTCGCGTGACCAGGCGATCAACGAACCCCTGACCAACGCCGAGAAGGCGGTCAAGCGTTTCGGTACCTTTGATGAAGCTTTTGAACAGCATCGGCGCGCATGGGACGAGTTGTGGGACGATTGTGATATCCTGGTACCCAATGATGACCGGGTGCAGTTTCTGCTGCGCTTCCACGCCTCCCATGTGCTGCAGACCTGCTCTCCGCACACGGCCGATCTCGATGCCGGCGTCTCCGCGCGCGGTCTCAATGGAGAAGCCTATCGCGGCCACATCTTCTGGGATGAGCTCTACGTCTATCCCTTCCTGAATTTCCGCTTGCCAAAGATCACGCGCGGCCTGCTGATGTATCGCTACCGCAGGCTCGACGAGGCACGAGCGCTGGCCCGTGCCGCTGGCTACCGCGGCGCCATGTATCCCTGGCAGAGTGGCAGTGATGGTAAGGAAGAGACTCAGGTCGTGCACCTCAATCCTCGTTCCGGAGCGTGGGAGCCGGATCTGAGCCAGAATCAGAGACATGTGAGCGCGGCCATCTTCTACAACATCTGGCACTATATCCAGGCGACCGGTGATACCGATTTCTTGCTGGGGCCAGGAGCCGAGATGATGATGGAGATCGCGCGTTTCTGGGCCAGCATCGCCCACTTCAATCCGCAGCGTGGCCGCTACGAGATCCATAGCGTCATGGGGCCGGACGAGTTCCACGAGAAGTATCCCGACTCGGATCAGCCGGGTTTGCGCAATAACGCCTATACCAACGTGATGGTGGCCTGGATCTGTGATATCGCCAGTCGATTGCCCGACATGCTGGCGGAACGCCGCCGCCGCGCGCTGGCGGAGCGCATCAACCTCACCAGCCAGGAGATTGAGACCTGGAGAGACATGAGCCGGAAGATGTATGTTCCCTTCCGGGATGACGGGATTATCAATCAGTTCGACGGCTGGGACAGGCTGGAGGACCTGAACTGGGATGCCTATCGCGAGAAGTATGGCAACATCCAGCGCCTCGACCGTATCCTGCGCGCGGAAGGGAAAGAGCCCGATCGCTACAAGCTATCGAAGCAGGCGGACACCGTACTGTTGTTCTACCTGTTCCGGCAGGATGAGATGAAGGAGATCTTTGAGCGTCTGGGCTATGATTACTCGCCTGATATCCTGCGTAAGAACGTCGAGTACTATGATGCCCACACCTCGCATGGCTCTACATTAAGCTTTGTATCCTATGCTGGTATCTATGCCGAGATCGACCTGGCAACCTCCTGGGAGCGCTATCTGGTGGCACTGGAGAGCGATGTCGGTGACATCCAGGGCGGCACCACGGCCGAAGGCATCCACATGGGCGTGATGTCGGGGACGCTGGATCTGGTGCAGCGCAGCTATTTGGGCGAAGTGATTCGCGATGGTGTCCTCTACTTCAATCCCAAGCCCATTGAACAACTGCGTGGCCTGTCGCTGCCTATGCGCTTTAGAGGATTACTGATCAACGTTACCCTCGAAGAGGGGCGCCTGCGCGTCGGAGCCGAGGTCAACAGCCTCAATCAGTCCGTCAGAATAGGCGTCGGCAACCAGGTACGCGAGATCGGCTCGGGGGAAAGCTACACCTTTGAGCTTTAAATAGAGATTGCCCGCGCAATGTAGGAGAGTCATGTTACACGGGCGCAACCGCGCCCGTGTAACATGACTCTCCTACATTGCGTGCCCATGCTTAGTAGGCGTGAAGGACGTGGAGTAGATAGTCGTTACGGTTCAAGGGATTAAAGTCTGCGCGCTTCCTGGTGGGGAAGGCGCCCTCTATCTGGCGAAATCCGCCTGGCCTGGTCAGCAGGATGCCTTCACCCTCGGTAAAAGAGTTCAGGCTTCTTTTGAATGCCTCCGTAGTTGCCACTGGCAGCATTCCCGTTAACAGGAAGGTGTCACCGCGCAGCAGCGGTTTGTCAAAGAGTGCCCTGGATGCTGATAATTTATACATTGCTTTGCTGATAGCAGAGACGGGAGCGCTCAACTCAAACTGGTGCAGCGGCTCATAGACGGTGGTGCCCGCGCGTGTGAGCGCCTCCATCAGAACGAGCGGTACCAGCTTACGGAAATCGCCTGCTACCGTGACTGGACTGGAATAGCCGGTATGGGTCAGGATTACCGTAATATCGGTAACCTCCCAGCCGTAGAGCCCCTGTTTTAATACCTCGCGTGCCGTCTCCTCAATCGCCCGGTGGAATGGGAGGGGTAGCGACCCAAGCTTGACCTCTAACTTATAGCAGACGCCGCTATTGGTGGTGCCTGGCTCAACCCTGAATCCGATAGTTGCGGCGAATGGGTTTTCCGCCGCCGTTATCATTTCCAATGCCTGTCCTGTTCCGGCGGGTTTTTCGATACAGACCACCCTGGTCTCGGAGAAGCGAACCTCCAGGTTATATTTTTCCTGCAGCATTGCCTCGATGACTTCCTTCTGCACCTCACCGAAGATGCGTAGATAGAGCTCATGGTGGAAGGTATCCTTGAGCACCTTGATCAATGGATCTTCTTCCGCCATCTCCACCAGGGCCCGGTAGAGCTGTTGCGTTTGTGATGGATCTTTTGCCTCGATGCGCGCCTCCATTTGAGGCTCCACAAAGTGCAGGTCTTTAATCCTGTCAGATCGTTCGCCTATGATATCGCCGATGCAGACCTGCTTAAATCCCCAGATCTTGCAGAACTCACCGGCTTCTATGGTCGAGGCCTGAACCGTCCTCCCTTCATTGAACAGGTGCAGTTTTTTGACTTTTTCTTGATATGTATCGACCTCCTGTATATCAGTATTGCGGCTCACTGGAACGTATGCCCTGACATTGATGCTGCCCGAGAATAGCCTGACATAAGCGATCTTTTCGCTGGCCGTCTCTTTCTCGATCTTAAAGACGACACCAGATAGCGGAGCATCCTTCAGACCGCTGTTGGTGGGGAAGAATGTTGCCACTCCCGTGAGCAGTTCGGTAACGCCGATGCCGGTGATGGCCGAGCCAAAGAAGATCGGGTAAAGCTTTACCTCGCGGACCTGATTCGTCAGTGCTCTTCTGATCCGCTCCTCTGGTAGCGGTTCGTCGCGTAGATAAGCGGCCAGCAGACGGTCATCGTTGAGGGTGAGCATCTCTAAACATTCTTCGAAGAAGCCTGGATCGGTATCGCGACAAAAACGATGCTCGACGATAAACGCTTCCTTCGTGCCTATCTTTTCAGGTGTGGAGAGGGGAAGTACACACTCGGTCAGTTTTTCCTTGATGTGTTGGATGAGCGAAGCGGACTGCGCACCTCGGCGATCGATCTTGTTGATAAAGATGATGGTAGGGATGCCAAGCTTTGCCAGGATGGCCATGAGGAACTTTGTCTGGGCCTGAACTCCTTCCACGGCCGAGATCACCAGGATTGCCCCATCCAGCACGCTGAATGAGCGCTCAACTTCTGCGATAAAGTCGGCGTGTCCAGGGGTGTCAATGAGATTAACTTTGAGATCGTGATCCCGTACAAAAAAGGATACGATCGAGGCTTTAATGGTGATGCCTCTTCTTTTTTCCAGTTCTAGAGAATCGGTCTGGGTATTTCCTTGATCAACGCGCCCAATTTCGGCGATAACATTCGTCTCAAACAGTATGCGCTCCGTCAGGCTTGTCTTTCCAGCGTCCACGTGCGCGACGATGCCAATGTTCACTACCTGCATGCAGTAAATTCCTCTGTATATGCTGTTCTTCTATTCTCATTTCAATCTCCTTATGAATAATGTTGAATTGCCGCATTTGATGATTCTCCTGTCTTTTTGTGATAAAGCTACTGTGTAGCAACATTGAGTGGTTGTACCATATATGATGTGAGGCTGCTTTGTCAAGCTTTGTTAAGCGTGAGCAATAAATACATGCACCCATATAAAAATGGCCTATGAGCACCTCCGGTGCTCAACAACCCGTAGTGTATTGGTGCAACAGGGGTGCATCCGCGCCCCTGTTGCACCAATACATAAAACCGCGACGGCCGCTGATGCGGCCGCCCGTAAGACACCCTCTAAAAAGCACCTATGAGTCATCCCGGATGTTTCAAACATCCGGGATGACTCATAGGTGGATTCTCGAATGAAGTTTATACCTGTTTGCGGTCGATGTCTTTGTGGGTAATGGTCATGTAGGCGACGAGGGCGATGATCAGGACTGTCAGTACCAGGCTGATCGTTCCTGTGCCGAAGCCGATGCCACCGGCATCGCGGGGTTTGCCCATCCAGTCGGCGAAGGAGGCGCCCAGCGGTCGCGTCATGATGTAGGCGAACCAGAAGGCCAGAATCTCGTTTAAGCCCAGCAGCCAGCAGGCGAGGCCCGGCAGGGCGAACAGTACGATGAAGAGGAGCCCGGAGGTCAGGTAGCCCAGGTGCAGGGTGGTAGCGGTCATATCGCCCAGGGCCGTACCGAGCGCGAACGTGGTGATGATCGTCATCCAGTAAAAGAGCTCGCGGCGCAGCGTGTAGATGCTATGGATTGCCAGCGTCTTTTCGGTCGCGTACCAGGCGCCAAAGATAACGGCCAGCGCGACCGCGAAGAAGATGGTCGAGGTCAGATAGGGGATGCCCAGTCCGATATGGAGTACATCGGCGGCCATCGTGCCGAAGATAGCAACCATCACAACGGCGAACCAGTAGACCGCCGGTATATAGCGGCGCACCACAAGCTGTAAAACGAGTGCGATACATAAACCAAAGGCCCCGATAGCGACCGCGATCACCGGATCGATATGGTTGACCATATAGTCGGAGGTCGTTTCGCCCATCGCGGTTGTCAACAATTTGATGATCCAGAAGAAGATGGTAATTTCAGGAACCTTTTTGAGAAGATGTACGGCCTTATGCACAGGTTGTGCCGCCATATTATTGTGTCCCGGGATGGAACTGGCGGCATCAAACTGCGCGTCAGACTGGCCCTGTGAGGTAGGATTGCTCATGTACGATTTTTCCCCGCTACTGATACGATATTTTCGCCATTGATTTTCATATATTCATAAGAAACAAAAGAAATTTATTATTTTAGTTCACCCTTCATATTGATCGTATCATATCGAAGAATGCCCATCATACGTTGTGGTACTCTTGCCTCAGGACCATAGGAGGCTGGCTGAAACATGGTCAGGCCGCTTAACTGCAGCCTGACATAACCTGAACCAGTACCTACGCGGGAGGGCCGCGACGAATATGCTCGCGATACGCCGCGAAGGATTGTTCCGTCACCTGGTCGGTCGGTTCCAGTTCGATCCACCACGTCGCTCCCGCGTCGCTATACTGTCGCACCAGTTCAGCATTCTGATGCTTATCCTCGGACGGCTTCACATTCAGGGCCACGTCAAAGGGACCCGTTGCTATGCGATTGGCGTTGATATAAGAGATGGCCTCGCGTACCTCTGCGGGCGTCAGCATCCGGCCCGTATCCTGGTTGTTGGTCATGAGATAGATACCGTCCCAGCGCGCCGCTCTGCGCAATGGCTTGCGGCGCGGCCAACCGCCCGCGAGCCAGATAGGGATGCGTGGGGATTGCAGGGGTCCGGGCTGCAGGCTCACGTCGTGAATCTGATAGTGCTTGCCATCGAAGCTAAAGGTTTCGCCGCTCCAGAAGCCATCCAGGATAGCCAGGCCCTCATCCAACTTCTCGGCGCGAATGTGGGGATCGAAGCTCTCACCGAACGGGGTAAAGTCGAGATCGTGATAGCCCAGTGCGGCCCCGAAGATCAGGCGTCCATTGGACAGGTGGTCGAGACCCACGCTCTCGCGCGCCACCTGCCAGGGGCGGCGGCGTGGCAGTGGCGTGAGGAAGGCCCCGAGCTTGATGCGCTGGGTACGCATAGCGATCGCCGCCAGGGCGATCCAGGGATCTACCACCGGAATCTCAGGATGCCCCGGCATAAAAATCGTATCCCACAGAAAGAAACCATCCCAGCCCGCCTCTTCTGCCTCAACCGCCAGTTCGGCCAATGTGCGTGGGTCGGCGAATGCCCCCGCCGTCGGAATATCCAGACCATACTGCATCGTGATTGACTCTCCCTTCATTGATTGTTGAATGCATTTCAAGGGAGAGTCTATCTTATCTTGTTGACATCTTCTGTCATATTTTCATGCCATCACATGTAACCTGCACATGGCGGCAGATTATAGTGACTGCTCGGCGACGATGGATGTGGTGGCGGTTTCGCGCCGCACCACTGGGGCGACTTTAGTCCCAAACAGCTCGATGGCATGCATGACTTTGTTGTGAGGTAGCGCGCCGACGCTGGTCTGCATCAGTAAGCGCTGGTGACCGAAGATTTTGTGCTGGAAGAGGATCTTTTCTGTAACCTCCTCGGGGCTTCCCACCAGTAGCGCGCCGTGCAATGAACTGGCGGCATCATACTGGTTCCGAATCATCTTGCCCCAGCCGCGCTCGCGTCCCAGCATATTCATCATCTCCATGTAGTATAGGGCGTGCTCATCCCTGGCCGCCTGCGAGGTGTCCGCGATATAGCCATGCGAGTTGATGCTGATCGGTAGGGTAGAAGGATCATGTCCGGCGTGCTGAGCCGCCTGGCGATAGAGTCTGGCTAAAGGCGCGAAGCGTGCGGGCTCTCCACCAATGATGGCGATTGCCAGTGGCAGCCCCAGGAGACCCGCGCGCTGCACCGAAGCAGGCGTGCCGCCAACGGCGATCCAGACCGGCAGTGGATTCTGGATGGGGCGAGGATAGACGCCCAGGTTATCAAGGGTTGGGCGATGCTGCCCCGACCAGGTAACACGTTCAGACTCGCGGATGCGCAGGAGTAGATCGAGCTTTTCGGTGAACAATTCATCATAATCGTCGAGATCATAGCCAAAGAGCGGGAAGGACTCGATGAACGAGCCGCGCCCGGCCATGATCTCCGCGCGTCCACCGGAGAGCAGGTCGAGCGTCGCGAAATTCTGGAACACGCGCACCGGATCATCCGAGCTCAAGACGGTCACCGCGCTGGTCAGGCGGATTTTCTTTGTGCGTTCGGCGGCAGCGGCCAGCACCACAGCGGGCGTCGAGACCGCGTATCCAGGGCGATGGTGCTCGCCGACTCCAAACACATCGAGGCCAACCTGGTCGGCCAGCTCAATCTCTTCTATAAGGTCGCGCAGCCGCTGTGCGGGGCTGATCGTCTCCCCGGTCAATGGAGAAGGCATCACATCTGCGAACGTATAAAATCCCAGTTCCATTAGAACTCCTTGCAGGGCGTGTATGGCGGAAGTGCGCGCGGCCCCAGTCTGGATATGGACAGCAATGCCGGCTGCCCTATCCTTTCTAACTAATTGTATGTAACTTACAATAATATTGTACGCGCGAACGCCCTTAACCGTCAAGCTGGTGGATGTGCCAGACACACTTTTTACAGGGGGTACTAAAAATCTTCATAAGGAAATCTGCACGCTGGTAGAAAAGACCGGCGCGCAGAATGATGAAAGCTGGTTTTTTTTGTGGGTTGGTGCCGGGCTTGCCCCGGCTTGCCGCGAAGCGGCCCCAGGCGTCGGGGGATAGGAGGGGATCAAGCCACTCCGATCTCCCCATTTTCCATCTGGACCGCGATGAGCTTCGCGTAGAAGCCACGGCGCTGGAGAAGTTGCTGGTGCGTCCCCTGCTCTACGATGTGCCCCTCATCCAGCACAAGAATAAAGTCCGCGTTGCGGATGGTGCTGAGCCGGTGGGCGATAACGATCTGGGTGCAGGAGAGGCGATTAAGACTCTGCTCCACGGCCCGTTCGGTTGTCACATCCAGGGCGCTGGTAGCCTCATCGAGCAGGATCAGAGCGGGATGGTTCGCCAGGGCGCGGGCCAGGGCCAGGCGCTGACGCTGTCCTCCCGAAAAAACGCTGCCCCCCTCCGATAGCAATGTCTCGTACCCCATCGGCATCTTTTCGATATCCTCATGGATGGCCGCCGCTTTGGCGGCCCGCATAATCTGTTTTATATTCAGGTCCGGATTGTTGAACGAGATATTTTCACGTACCGAACCACTGAAGATAAAGGATTCCTGTAGCACCACCCCGAACTGGCGGCGCACCTCCTGATAGTTGAGTTGTTGCAGTGAAAGGCCATCGTACAGGATCTCCCCTTTGGTAGGGGTGATCAGGCCAATCAGGAGTTTGCCCAGCGTACTCTTTCCCGAGCCGGTCTTGCCAACCAGGGCCACTTTCTGTCCCGGCTGAATGCGCAGCGTAATATCCTTTAAAACCGCGGGGGTATTAGGATCGTACTGGAAGCTCACGTTTTTGAGTTCAAGGTTGCCCTTCAGTTTTGGTGGGAGCTGAACCTGATGCAGGTTCTGCTCCGACTCGCTCCCAAGCACATCCGCCAGGCGATCAAAGTGTGCATTGGCGATCTGCAGCTTTTGGCCGCTAGCGGCCAGAGAACTGAGTGGCACCAGGAATGAGACCGCCAGCGTGCTGAGCGCCAGCATAGAGCCTACTGACATCGTGCCATTGATAACCTGCGTCGCACCGACCCACAGCAGTAACAGCGGCGACAGGATCTGCAGAATCTCAAAGGCGATGCCGACAATGGCCTGCAGATAGTTGCGCTGATTCGAGATATTCATCTCATCGAAAAAAAGATTTGTCCAGCGTGCCAGGGCGCGCTGCTCCGCTCCGGCCGCCTTCACCGTCGCGATACCCGAGAGTACCTCGTTCAGATAGCCCTGTGTTTTGCCCTGCGCGATCAGATCGCGCATAGTCAGGCGGCGAATCGCCGATGCTGTGGTGAGTAGTAGCGCCACCTGAAGCACGCCAATCGCTATCGTTACGCCCGCGAAAAGCTTCGACTGCATGATCAGGACGATCAGGTAGATAATGACCGAGGAGCCATCCAGCAGAGTAGAGATAAGCTGACTCGTCAGCAGGTCGCGGATGGCCGCGTTGCTCTCGGTACGTGCCAGCAGATCGCCGTTCAAACGCATCTGGAAGAAGCGATAGGATAAGCTGAGGAGGTGTTCAAGGAAATTGAGCATCATCTTCGCATCGATTCGTGTCTGCAGAAAGATCAGCAAGGAGACGCGCATCAGCTTCAACACTCCCTGCATCATAATCAGAAACAGCATGCTGATGCCTAGCATGACCAGCAGATTCATCGAGCGGTTAGGAATGATATGGTCGATAACCATCTGGGTGAGCAGGGGAGTACCCAATCCGAAAATCTGGAGCAGGATTGAGATGCCAATAATCTGGGTAACGATTCCCTGCATGTTGGGCAGCGAGCGCAGATAGGTCCAGAGCGAAAGGGTGCGCGTCGAATGCTGACGTTCAAAGTTCGCCCCCGGCTCAAGCATCATCAAGATGCCGGTAAAGCCCTCCTCAAATTCGGCCATCGAGAGCCTTCTGCGTCCCGCAGCCGGATCGATGATATCGACATATTTTTTCGAGCAGCGCTCAATGACCACGAAGTGGTTAAACTCCCAGTGGGCGATGGCGGGCAATGTAATAAAGCGAAAATCGTTTGTTTTCAGCGAAACGGTGCGTACCCGTAGTCCATACTGGCGGGCCGCCTGAACGATCGTCAGGGCCGAGAGGCCATCACGACCCACGCCGCAGCGCTCCTGCACATCAGATACACTGACCGAACTGCCATGATAATTCAGAATCATGGCCAGGCAGCAGGCACCACATTCCACGGCACTCATCTGCCTTAACTCGTGAACGCGCCGCCAGCGCTTCTGGCGGCGCGGGGCGGCCTTTGATGGCTCTTTCCTGGTCTGAGAGCCGGACGCGGCGGCTACTGGTGGCTCTTGTCTGACCGGTAGTTCACCAGGCACGACCGTTGGCTCTTGTTGCTTGATCTGAGTTTCGGGAGTGACCACTGGTGATAGTTGCTTGATCTGAGTTTCGGGAGTGACCGCTGGAGGAGATGGTTTAGCTTTGATCGTGGGTACCGGGTGGCTGGGCAATGAAAGCAACTGGGGTCCATGTGATGGTGGGATATATGCCGCTTGATCTTGCGCAGGTGTTATGGCAGGAATGGGATTGAATGCAGGGGCTGGCTCGTCTTCTTGCGCGAAACTGGGTAGCAACAGGCGAGGGGGCACCTGAAGCGCCTGTCTTTTCTGGCCGGGTTCTGGCCCTTTCTGCGAAATATGCGGCTGCTGTTGCTGTTCCTTCATACATCTATCCCTTTAATTTTTCGAGTAGTTGATTGGCGCCCGGGATCAAGGAGAACACGCTCTGTGATCCTACCTGAATCTGCGCGCTACACAGGCTTCCTGCATATAGCCGTGCTGAGCTAGAGGATCCTATAAAGATAGTTACGGTGGTAGATGGTCCAATGATAACCTGCGCCAGTCCCCCTTGTAGCTTATAGCGGCTGCGAGCCTCTGCCGGACTGATAAGCTTTGTATCGACATGATCGACGGCGCCGGCGACATTAATTGGAGGTGAACCAATACTAACAACCACGGGTTGTCCTGGATGCAGATGTGTTCGCTGGTCTGGCGCAATGAAGAGCTGAGCGACCGTTGTTGTCTCGCTTTGTTCGCTTGTTTTCTGCTCTATAACCACTCCCTGACCCTGTATGACGACCGGCACCTGTATCGAGAGGGCGAATCCAGCGGCACCAATGAGCGCCAGCATGAAGATCCAGAAAAAGATCAAGGCGGGCGGATACGTTACACGCAGCAATACCCCCTGCTCCTGTCTTTGCTGATAGCGCTCGATAGCTTCCTTTCGAAATATAGGTCGTTCTGACATCGATATAACATTTCCTTATAAAGAGGCGAGGCAAAGTCTAACACAACCGCTGCTTTGTGTTATACCTTTGCCTCGTCCACATTGGTATTCCTGAGCCTAGAACAGGAAGACTGTCATCAGTTATGGAAGCAGGTTGCCGACAACTGATGTAACGTTTGCACCGTTGATCTCGGTTTTGGGGCTGATCTCCAGCTCGTTGCCGCTAACGGTTGTGACAACCTGGGTAACAGGGTTCGCAACATTTTTAACGGTTGCAACCACGCTATCCAGGTTGACGGGGGCGTGCAGGCTACCACCAGCGACCTGGCTCAACTGCTCGTCACTGACTTCTTCCAAATACTGCTCGGTAACTACTTCGTTTTTCTTGCCAAATTTGAACATTGAAATATGCTCCTTTTCCTACAACTTCTTACAATGTTTGCCGGTACCAGTACAATCATCCGGATTGCTGGCCGCAGTAAATGCTGGCAAACCAATATTTCACTTCAGGCTTGCCCTATCAATGCTACAAATATCTACCCTTGCCGGCAAAATCCTTTATGCCATAAATATTTGTAGCATCAATGGCAAGCATTTCAAGAATAATGATCTATTCCTGAATTTGCGAGATCCAGGAAGAAAATGAATTGCCGTTATCCTTGGAGCGTCACACTTTTTCAAGACCATTTTCTCCGGACTCATTTGGTTATCGCAAAAAGGAGAAAAATGTTGCACGCCATTTATTGGGTCATGAAAAAATAGACCTGGTGGGTGAGCTTGATATAGCACTTTGGGGTCAAGGTATCCTGAACGAAAATCGATGGAATTTTAAAACACCTGCAGCCGCCTGAGAAGCGCATCGGCGTGATATCGATATTACGAAATTTTTGGCTAATACAGAAAAAAAAGACTTTTGGGTAAAAGTCGTGACTGATAAGATATTTTTTGTTGCAATAAAACTGGTTGTCGAATGGTAAAGGATAGTCCTTTTGGTTGGCCTCTAGCTAGATACGCAACATTATCATAGAACCTCCCGATAACCATGTGAGATGTCCAAATTATCCTTGAGGAGCACCATGTATCAACGACAACGGCAAGCCTTTGACCGTTCACTGGTTGAAAAGCTTTATGATAAACATGCACGAGATATTTTGAGATATATTCGAAGATATATATACTCGAATGAAGATGCTGACGATATACTGGTTGAGGTTTTTCTCGCCGCCATGGAAAGTCAGACATTACCTGATTTGAAGATAGAAGAACAATTTGCCTGGCTGCAGCGTGTGGCACACAACAAAGTTGCTGACTATCAGCGAAAAGTCACCAGATACTCAGCGGTAGCCCTGGACGAAATGCTTGATAGTCCCTACGATGCAGATCTGATTACACCGGAGAAAGAGCTAGTGCAGAGAGAAGATGTGGAACTGTTGCGCTCCCACCTCTCTGTGCTCCCCGAACTACAGCAGCAAGTGTTGCAGCTACGGTTTGGGGACGGCCTGCGTACAAAAGAGATTGCATCGAGGTTAGATAAGAGCGATGGGGCTATACGTTCACTGCTTTTACGTTCACTCAATCTGTTAAGAGATCTGTACACCACGCAAAACAAGGAGCGAATCAATGGATAGGGATGACGAAAAGCAGACTGTAGAGGATACAAAAAATACGTGGAAAGACGAAGAGCTGACAGTAGAGAACGTAGATGAGCAGGTAGAGCATCATCTGTTACAACCGCCTTCCTCTGGGGCCGCGACGCCACTGGCCCGCACGGTGAATGATCTGCGAACTATCTATACTGAGAAGCGCAGTCTGGAACAGGCCTGGGCCCGTATTAACGACCATATGGAGGCCCGCGAGGCTGGCAACGGGGTTTCCCTAATTGGCACTGCCCAGACACCGACGGAGGCACTGCGTGCGATGCCGCCTGTTAAGGAGAAAGATACAGGTCCGCACCCCTTTAAAGCTGGTAGACGTGTATACAGGTCATCTCGCTGGAACTGGCGCATCGTTGCGACCGGTCTGGTCGCCGCCATCGTCTTGCTCGCAGTCCTGGTGTGGCCGTTGGTATCGTACGCTCTGCACGGGACATTGCCTTTCATGCCTAGCTCCACAAGTACGCCTCGGAGCCAGTCCACACCGCAGGTTTCAGGCATGAAGGAGTACAACGGCCAATACTTTAAATTTCAATATCCATCCAACTGGGTTATCACGCAGGATTCCAGCGGTGAGGGCTACCGACAAACGGTTCAGTTGCGTCCCTCGGAGAAGAGTCCGGCTTTTGTCACCATCAATGTCCTGTCCGACAGGACGGCGTCCGCTGAGCAACTGTTACAGGTAGATCCCGATATGCAACTGGGCAAACGACTTGGCACAAGCTCTGTTACGTACCATGGTGTTCCCTGGAACGTAGGTATGGTTGAGCATGCCACCTCTGGCAGCGACCGGGTAGCCAGGCTGAAGGTGGCCTATTCTAATCAAGGGACCCCCTATAGAATCGAGTTTGGGGCACTGGCGAACGAGTTCGGCTCTTATACATCGGTATTTGACGCCATGTTTGCGTCCTTCTATGCGCAACCCGCGTTGGTCGCTCGCGCGACCGCTACTCCGGAGAGCACGCCCGCACCTGCGCCGACGAGCGTGGCAACTTCCACGCCTGTCACCGACAGCACTCCACCAGCCGCCGCCACGGCCACCTCGGTACCGACGGTTGGCGGTGGCATTGGCCTGAAGGTGTATAGTGACCAGTACTTCCAGTTGCAGTATCCATCCAGCTGGGTTATCACGCAGGTCTCGAGCGGTGGGAGCTACCAGGAAACGGTTCAGTTACGTCCGGCGGCATCAAGTTCAGTATCTATCACCATCAATGTGTTGGCGAATAGTCCATTGTCTGCCAGCCAGTTGCTGCAACTGGATCCCGATATAAAGCTGGGCACGTTGCTTAGCACAAGTTCAGCGTCTTATCACGGCGTCTCCTGGAATATCGGCATCGCTAACATCCTGGACTCGGTCCTGCAGCCGCCGCATAAGGTAGAGGTTGCCTATACCAACCAGACCACGCCCTACAAGGTTGAGCTGAGCGCGCCCCTGGATACGTTCGATGCGAATACACAGACATTTAATAACGTGCTGGCATCATTTAATCCAGCCAATTAGAGAGGAATGTACGAACCGATAATCGGTTATAACGCGGTGCGCGGAGCGATCTTTAAGAAACGATCAAGTTCCGTGCACGCGCCCACCTATGGATCCTTTTGTAATGAGAGAGAGGTGCATTTTGGAGAAGAAGCAAATACACGTGCCAGATCAGCCATATGATAGGATAGAGCGTTTATCTAATAAACACTATTACGGCAAGCCATCGCTGCGCCTGATCTCTCTGCGTGTTGGTATCGCTGTTTTTGTGCTAATAATCTGTGCGGGTCTTGATCTCGGTCTGCCGAGGCAGCATGCCTACGCAAAGAGCATGTGTGGTATCCTTTTTACCTGCCCAACGCCGACGCCCATGCCGCCTACCGCAACTCCACCGCCTCAGCCAACGCCTATCCCCACTCCGGTTCCCACTACCGCGCCGCCTGTGCAGCCGACGCCCACCGCCGCGTCCGGACCGGTTGTGGCACCGACTGTACCCGCCAACGTCCCGCCAACGCCAATCGCGACCGTGCCTGTCCGCCCGACCGCGCCTGTCCACCCGACCGTGACCGCGACCAGTAAAGCGCAGCCAACGCCCACACCCGTCCCAACACGCGTTTCTGTCACCAATCATCAGAAGCCCGACGATCGCGCGCCGGTTCAGCCACAAGAGAGTGGCTTTCCACACATGCTGATGATTATCGCCCTTGTTTTCTGCGTCCTGCTTTCTATTCTTGGCATTGGTCTACTCATCTTTCGTCGCATGCTTTTGCCACCGATTCAGATCAAGCCGCCCACAGTTGGAGTTGGAGGATCTTCCTGGACGCGTACCCTTGCGCCTGATCCTTCTTTCAGCGGCCTGGACATAAGCAGCAATGGCATACAGGATGCACCGATTGTGAACTCTGTCTTTCCTCCACTGACAGGTATAGACCATGATGGTGTTACCATCGCCAATACCGCAGTACCGTTAATGCCCGACGAGCAGATCGATACCGCGGGCGTGAGCGCCTCTAATGAGGAAACGGCTGGAAAATTAGCGGCAACCAGATCGAACACTGCCTGGTATGACATATCGGATGATCCATTTACCACATAGTACCAGTAAATTCATTTGCTTTTTTATAACGTTGTATTATTGATAATAAGCTTACAAAAAGCAGAAGCCATTTTTTCAATACTTGAGCTTACTTCGAAATAGGCGAAAAGATCGGCATCTGTCACTGTATAGAACAGGTGGATATTTTTTTACTTTTATAAGTAGAAAGGTGCAAACGTATACCTAGGGACATTTAATTATTATGAAATTTCAACAAAGGTTCAAACTCAATGAGAGAGTGGGAATGCTGTGGCGGCATAATATGGCCGCCACGCTGCCATTCTCGATACCTGAGGAATTACTCCTTGAAGCACGGCGCTATACGCACCTGTTTCACAAGGAGTGTGGAACTCCCCATGACTATGCACAAAGGGTAGAAGCTGTGCGCATTGAACTTGAGCGCACAGGTACCTACCGGCATACACAGGATGAGCTTACGTATGGTGCTATGGTCGCCTGGCGCAATAATGCGCGCTGCATTGGCCGGTTGCATTGGCGATCGCTTCAGGTGCGCGACATGCGTCATCTCTCAACTGCGCAAGATATCTTTTCCGCTCTGGTTGAACATATTCGACTTGCCACCAATGGTGGGAAGATTCGATCGATGATCACCGTATTTGCTCCCCAGACCCCCGGCCAGTCAGGTATTCGTATCTGGAATCCCCAGTTGATTCGCTATGCTGGATATCGGCAGGCCGATGGCTCCATCGTTGGTGATCCACTCAATGCTGATCTGACGGAGGCGATGCATCGTCTAGGGTGGCGGCGAACACAGGGAGGAGCTTTTGATGTTCTTCCGCTCGTCATCCAGTTGCCCGGTCAACCGCCCGAAATATTTGAACTGCCCCCTGAGTGTGTACTGGAGGTCATGTTAAGCCATCCAGACTTTCCCTGGTTTGAGGACCTGGGCATTAAGTGGCATGCGCTTCCGGTTATTTCGAATATGCGGCTGGAGATCGGAGGCATCTCGTACACAGCTGCCCCATTTAATGGCTGGTATATGGGAACCGAGATCGGGGCCCGTAACCTGGGGGATGTTGAGCGTTACAACCTGCTACCCGTGATCGCCCAGGCGATAGGATTGCAGACGCGTTCGGATCGAACGTTGTGGAAGGACCGTGCCCTGGTTGAATTGAATCGGGCGGTACTCTATTCATTTGAGCGGGCTGGCGTTACCATTATCGATCATCACACGGCCAGCCGGCAATTCGTGCATCACGAAAAGCACGAGCGGCAGGCAGGGCGCTCATTGTACGCGGATTGGGGATGGATTGTGCCGCCCATGTCGGGATCGACGATGCCCGTTTTCCATACCCCGTACGAAAATCGCCAGACGACGCCCAACTTCTTTTATCAAAATGATCCCTGGCTGGAAAACTCTCTCCGTCCGGCCCTCTAGTAGAGGAGTAATATATGCACGGTTTAATCTTTGTGACCTGGGAAAAGTACCTGGTCAGTCGTTTTGGGTCTTCTTTGCTCACCACATATCGAGCAAAAGTTGGGGAGGGTCCGGCAAACGCGCCACTGGCCAGCAGGGTCTATGACGATGCGATGCTTCTAGCAGGAGTCGGTGCGGTTCACGAGCTGACGCACCTTCCGGTTGATACCCTCTTGCGCGAATACGGCCGCTACTTTTTGATCAATGGACTCACCAGTTCCCGCTGCTCATATTTATTGACGCAGGTCAATAGTGGGCGTGACCTGTTACTGACGATGCGTGATGCGCACTCCCAGATGCGCCGCATTCCCGACGGGCTGACGCCTCCCATCTTTAGCTATGAGGCCGTATATGATCACAACAATTCATTGACGCTTATTTATGATAGCGATCGTCAGCTATGCCCCGTTCTGTGGGGGGCTATAGAGGGAGCGGCGGAACGCTATGGTCAGAAGGTACGCATTCAGGAGAAGACCTGCATGCGTGTAGGGGACGATGTGTGCCGCTTCGATGTCGTCTTTTCGCCCGCCAGGAGTGCGCCGAAGACACAGCTCTCCCCTGAGCAACTGGCGCAACGCCAGCTACAGCAGCGGACCGATAACCTGGTCCTATCCATGCTGCCCGCACAACGTGGCATAACGCTGGCCCAACTGCAAAGTATGTTAAGAACGCAGACTCAATTTCCTCCCAGCCATATGCGCCCGAGCCGCCTCTTAGAGGCGTTGCAGCACCTGTCTCACGCCGGACTGGTCGCCAATACCGCCAATGAGCCGGGCGACTCCCTGACCAGTCGCCTCTACTGGCGCGCCCCCACCTTCGATGTCTAAGCGCGTTCACCTTTCGCGATAATATATAATGGCGCAGGCGCTTGCTGGTAGAGAAACGGATGTGACAAAAATTATGATCATAATTTTTGTCACATCCGTTTCTCTTTAAATGTACAGTATTTACTCGTATAGATTTTAGCTAGAACGGATATCCTATTTCTTTTTAATTTGATATCCGAACCAACTCCTCCTGATAATACCTGCTAAAAGTCCCATAAACAGGGTCGCCCAGAAGATAGAACCCAGGTCGGCGTTTTGTAGGATGGAATGACGATGGATCAGCAAATTATAAATGCAGGCACTTAGTAGTAGGAGAAATAAGATCGTTTGTATGAACACCTCGCGTAAATAGATGCCCGCTTCCTGAGTTTTTCTGGTCACCTTATAGGCAGGTTTTTTATTTGGTCCATAAGCGAGCGCAAGAAAACTGGATTTTATGAAAACGAAAGTCATCCCAAACCACATCTGTCGTGCACGCCAGTTTTCTTCAAACGTTGTGGATCCATTGATAATAGCAAGCAAAACTTCAATACTGGCAGCGTACAGCCAGAAATGGAGCATGTAATCCAGATTGCTCGTCGTGAAAGGATAGACGCCTGTAAATAAACTGATAACGGGAGTAAATAGGAAAATAGAAAGAGGAAGACTAAAGAGATAAAACAGGCATAGCTCTGTGTACTGCATTCTTTGTTTGAATGATAGGCCTTTTACCAGCCATGGGTTTTTCCAGAAAAAGATGCGCATGGTATCAAGTGCCCAGGTGCCCAGTTGCTTATACACATTGGGAATATCCTCTGGTGAAGTTTGCCCTACTGCTCCCACTATTGGAAGATAAGCATTTTTAAAGCCATGTTGCATTGCTACATAGCCAGAATAGAGGTCTTCCACCAGGTTCCAGGTTGGAAAACCACCAATCTCTTCTAATTTTTTTATACGCCAGACTAAACCACTGCCACAAGGGAATACTGCATTTGCCGCATTACGCGAAAGCATTACACCGCGATAGAAGAAGGATTGCCGGTTGCCAAAGGGGTCACCTTTACTGACAAGTGTATCTTTGATGGTCTGGATGTACGCTACATCCTTATCTTTATTCAAGTGCCCAATTGTATAGCGAAGAAATTGTGGCGAGCCAATGACGTCATCTGCATCTCTTGTTTCGATAAAGGCAATATCAGGATGATTTTGGGCAACGTACGCCAGCATTGAATTCAGATTGCCATCTTTGGCACTACCTCTACGTTCAGGATTCCCTTTGCGTGGCGGTTCGTGGTATACAATGCGGGTCATAGGATAATGACGTTGGAGTGTATTTACTACCTCCTTCATAGCAGGCCGATGGCTATCATCACCAATGATAATTAAAAGTTTTTGCTGCGGCCAATCCTGGCTCAGCACACTCTCTACTGTAGTTTGCACCATTTCTGGTGGTTCACCATATGTAGGGATACAGACCGCGACGGTTGGTTCATGCCCCCGAGGGTATTGAACCAGTGGGTAAACGACACGCGTCCAGTTATTATAGATGCTGAGCACTACAATCACAGTGAGATAACACATGCTTGAGAAGAAGGGAATGGATAGCCATAGAGCTTGTTTATTGAGCACATAAAATAGCCAGGGCAGATAAAATGCAGCAACCAGGATAAAGATAATACCAACTATACGCACTCGAGCATTACTAACTTTTGTATTGTTGTTCGCAAGTCCTTGCACCGCAGAAGAGGGAACTGTTGCAAATTTATCGAGGCGTGATGCTCCAGTTATCAATGCTGGTATTTTATGCGTGGCCAGTTTTATAACCGCTTGAGTGGAACGTGTGGCTAACATTTTGACTGTAGTTGTTTTTAGGGTTTCAAAAGAACTATCTTCTAAATTTTCCTCATCAATAATGGGCATTGAGTCAGAGTGTTGAGGATGTGTGAGTCCTTCAGTACGTGGGTGTCTAAATGTTGTTTCCTTTGAAATCACATTGGCTTGTGCCTCATTAGGAAGTCTTTGCTTGTTGAATAAACTATTATCTTCTAATTTTAATCCGGCCTGCGATTTTGGCAGCGAATTAATGGATACATTCTGTTGTGGCATTTCAGTAAGCTGAAATGGTTTAACTAAACCATCAGTTGTAGGATCAGGTTGTGCTGGTTTGTTGATGTGAACCGGTGTTTCACGCCAGTCTGTAAGTTTGGATGATCTTTTGTTATCCCTTTGCCGCGATGGCATGGTTAATCTGGCACGTATAATAGCTTTATCCCGCATTATCGGCTCTTTTTGTAGTGATTCCATCCTCTGGTTATCGAATTGAGATTCAAGAATATTGTTCTCATTTAGGGGAGTTGAAGACGAATCATGATCCATCTGAATGAATACCTTTCTAATGCGGTGCGAAGTAAACCTCTACTTGTATATAGAGGTAGAGACTTGTTTGATCTTGCATATTTTGTGTTTCTGCCAGCTTGTTATTTAGTCGCATGTAAATTTTTATAAATTGTGGTGGTAATTGTATAGCGCTTATATTGCAAGTCTGGCCCCAATTCAACTACACTGCTCTCTGTGTGGTAAACAGGGATAAAAGCGTGGCAGGCTTTAATCTGCTCTCTAAAAGTATCTGGCCAGCTATAGCTCCCCTTTTCATCAACATACCATGTATAAGCACAAATACTCTGAGTGTTCTCCTTATGCGTGATTCTATAATTGTCGTATACCGCCCATGGGTCTTTTATTTTATGTTGTGCATATAGACTCATCGTATAAGGCCAGGCATCGTCAATCAGAAACTGATCCCCTGGATGTGCATCGTTAGTGAGATATGTTGCTGCTGACCTCACGTCAGGCCATGCAGAATCCAGGATGTAAAGTTCAGCCGCCCCAACGACCAGAAAAATGAGACAGAGGAACGTGACAAGCGGCTTACCCAGCCACTTTTTTTGCCATAGGTAGGCACAGAACAATCCAATTAAAGGGTAGAGAAAGAGAAAGCCAAAGACGACATGTTTGTTGTCGCTAACAGGATTTCCGGATATTATGTGGTAGGCGGGCCAGATCAGGCCAGCCAACCAGAGCAATAGCGCTTCCTTTTTTTTGGGTGCTACACAAAAGCCTAGCAATGAGGCGCATAAAGGTAACAATCCCCAGTAGAGTTGTGCCCCTATAATCATTGCTTCAGTTGATCCAAATGTTGGTTTGTTCTGTGATGACCAGAGGAGCCAATCACCTACCTGGAATTGAAAGGGTAAGAAGAATGCAAGAAAGACCGCGGCAAATAGAAAGAGGAAGAGGAACACATCTGTGATACTTTTTTGTTGGCGGAATGTGATAAGGAGGCCAAGAATTGGCAGCATCATGAGCCCAATAGGATACTTAGCGATCATCGCAATAGCGAGTGAAATTGCACTGACACACAGCCAGAAGCGATGACCATTTTTGAATCTGGTTATGGCCCATAAACTTATTGAGGTGCAAGTCAACGCAGGTATGTCATAAACACCCAGATGAGCCAGAGCCATTAATGGGCCGTTGAAAATAAAGAGCAGTACTGAAAAGAACGCTGCTTTTACCCCAAAAAGATTTTTGGCGGTTAAATAGGAAAAGAGGACGGCCACAAATGTGAGCAATACCCCGACCGCACGTATTCCTACTAACCCATGGATGTTGTATCCGATGGCTGAAAGGACAGGCCATAAGAGTGATCCTGCGAACCAGACAAGATAACCGTCCGCAACCCCTTTCCCTTCTAATGTACGCATACCAGCTGTTGCATAGATCGCTTCATCATAAAATGGTCCTGTTTTCTGAGCATAGATAATCATTCCTTGAATAAGGGCAAATAGTAGCAGACATACATAGCTAGCGATCACATACCCTTTACCACCTCTGGCGCCTTCGTTTTTCTTTGACCGGGTATTTTTTTTCAGGGCCGTTATTCTGATAGTATTTTCTTGAGCAATGTCTATCGAACGATGCGGGATATGCGTTACCAAAGCGGGTTGGCTTTGAGCCAGAGAAAGTTTTTTTTGCTGGTAATCATTAGCCATATTTAGCCTTTTGGGTACATTTGATTGCATATATCACCCTTTTTGTACGTAAAAACATGATGCTTTACCTTTGATCTCTCCAGGAATGTTTCAGAATCTCGTTGTAACTGCGTAAGGCTCCTTAATCTATCTCATCATGTGCCATATAGAGCCTTTTTGATGGCTGTATATGCTGGTTTGGGTTGATACTGGTTGTCAAAAATAAGCGGTTGATCTGGATGATGGGTAAAATTAGGGATCCAGGTATAACGATCCGTGAAACCCCACAGAATAACGCCCGTACACTGTTTGATGTCCTGACATGCATGGATGAGTTCCGCATAAAGCGTAGCCTGTTGTGTAAACTTTTCTGGAAGTGTATGTGGACTATTTTGCAGTTTGATATCGGCCTCTGTAATCTGCACCTGCAGACCCAGATTCGCAAAACGCTTCATGTTTGCTACCAATTGAGCATAGGGATATTGAAGTGTGATATCTAAATGGCCTTCAAAGCCGATGCCATTGATAGGGACTTTTCTCTGTACAAGACTCTGCGTGAGCGCGTAGTAACGATTGGATTTTTCGTTCACCAGTTCTGTATTGAATTCGTTAATGTATAGTCTGGCCTGTGGATCAGCTTCATGCGCCCAGCGGAACGCGTAATCTATATATTGTGGACCAATTATACGTTCCCATATAGATTGTTGATTTAACTCATCTGTATCCAGAGGCTCATTAACGACAATCCAGGATTGTATTTGCCCTTTGTAATGACCCACGACATTCGTGATATAGTCTTTCATGATGCCAAGTAATTCGTCTCGCGTGTAACCGCCATTAGTAATCCATGCAGGTACCTGATTGCTCCAAATAAGATTTGCGCCTTCAATTTGCATTCCATGTTGTCTGGCAAAATTGACCAATTCATCTGATTGTATAAAATTGAATGTATCGATATCAGGATGGGTTACATACATTTTCATGACATTTTCTGCGACGAGTATATTGAACTCTCTTCCCATGATTGTCTGATAGGTTGTATCTGCGTGGAATGCATCTATATTTGCAGCTGTTCCAATTGAGATGGTTCTCTTTTGAGAATATAGGGCCGCATCTCTGAGTGTGTGAATGTCCTGAAATGGAACTTTTTCTTTGCCTGGCTGTGTCTGTGCTGGCATAGGCGTAGGATCAACTGCCTTATTTTCATCAGCTTGGGGAATAAAAGTGCAGCCTGTTGAAAAAAGCAATAATAGTATTAAACTTATTGCGAGTAAAAATCGTTTTAATTGCATAAGTAAATGCACCTGGATTTCCCCAATAATCTACAAATTACAACATGGAAGAAGGCATGTCAGGTTAAATAATTTTACCCATGACGCCGTATCTTTAATGCTATCTTAAATTATAAGAATACTAGTGATCTTTTGCAATGGTTACTTGTTTGTTTAAAATAAGTACTATAATTTATAGTGTTTTTCTAGCTACTCTTTCTTCTCTCTACTTCTTGGGCATGTAATTAATGTAGTGCCGCTAAGTTTAGTTATAGTTATATGTGATGTATCGGATATTGAAATAATAAAAGATTCTTGCATGCATTGAAGATGGTGCGCTCTTGTTGTGAGTTTTAGCTCATGAGTAGTGACAGCAGGATCCAGCAGAGCTTGAGGGCGAAGAAGACGAGGGCGAGGCCGCATACAAAGTTGACGAGTCGGAAGAAGAGGGGCGTCACAAAGCGTCGTCCCCAGGCGATCAGACCGGACATAAAGAAGCACCAGAGCAGGGCGCTACAGAGAAAGCCTGTCAGGAATACCTCGAGACTCCACGGGTCGGGCGTAGCTCTGCCATTCGAGGAGACGATGGTGTTGCCGATGCCGAGCCAGAATGCGATCGGCAGTGGATTCGCCAGGGAGAGTGCGGCACCAAGGACGAAATCACCGTGAGCGCTGGTATCTTTCGCTTCTGTTAGCTGACCACGATAGGCATCCCTGAGCGCCTGCCATGCGAGCAGGAGCAACAGCAGGATGCCGAGAATGCCCAGGAACAGGCGGACAGGTGTGTTTTGTGCCAGCATGGCGGCTCCAATAAAGGCTATCAGCGCCCACAGCGTGACGCCGATCAGGGCGCCGAGCTGTAGAAACAGGGCCGAGAAAAAGCCCCGCTTCAGTCCACGCCGGAGCAACTGGGCTGTGATGGCGCCCGGCGCGGCAAAAAAGGCCAGCCCGAGCCCAAAGGCGGATAGGAAAAGAGACATAAGCGAAGCCTCCGCGGGTATCGGTCCTGTCAGGTCTATGCCTGATCGTCTGTCTGATGATATTCAGTGCGCAGGGGCGCGGCGACCTCTTCCGCCAGGCGTTGGAGAACTCCCTGAGGATCGGGCACCGGCATGTGATAGATGATATATGTTGCCCCTACCTTTATAAATGCGCGCGTCCCCTCGTATGCCGCGTGCAGGTCTGAAGGATCAACAGAGATGTGTCTGGAATGTTCGATGGTGGCGGGATCGCGTCCGATGGCCACGCAGGCCTGGTCCAGAATAGCGCTTTTCTGGCGATACTCTTCGGGCGTATTGACACTGCAATCCCAGATATCGGCGTGGCGAGCGACTACGCGCAGCGTGCGCTCTCCCTCGGCGCCGATGGCAAAGGGGGGGTGTGGTTTCTGGATCGGTTTAGGCTCGCAGTATGCGTCGTGCAACTGGTAATAGCGTCCCTCGAAGTTCGCGACGGGCAGTGTCCAGAGCTGGCGCATCAGCTCGCATGCCTCGTCAAGGCGGCGCACGCGCTCACCGGCGGGTGGCAGGGCGATGCCATAGGCATGGTGTTCTTGCTCGGACCAGCCGGTTCCAAGTCCAACATTCAGCCGTCCGTGGCTGATGATATCGATGGTCGCGGCCATTTTGGCCAGCAGCGCGGGATGACGATAGGTGTTATCTGTAACCATGACTCCCAGGCGTAGGCGCTGCGTAGTCGCGGCCAGCGCCGCCAGCAGGGTCCAACTCTCCAGATAAGGATCGGTGGGATGGTCGCCGAGCGACATCATGTGATCATTGAGCCAGGCGTGCTCGAAAATAGGGAGCGCATCCGCCATCTGCCAGACATGTAGCAGTTCTTCGTGGGTCGCATGCGTAGGTGCCGTCTTGATGCCGAAGCGTAAAGATGGGTGGTGTGCCATAGGTATTTCAATCCTCCTTTTCACATCTGTCATGATGTTGAAAGTATATGGCGATTTTGTGCTAAGATACAGGCAAAAAGTATGGTATATCTAGAGGTTGGCATAAGTTATAAAGGGAGATTTGCTCTATGTCCTTAGAAACTGAAAAGCAGCTTGACGAAACGGGTTGGCGCCTGCTACAGGAGCTACAGCAGAACGCGCGCCTCTCCTATACGGAACTGGGGCAGAGGATTGGACTCTCGTTGCCGTCTGTCGCCGAGCGGGTGCGCAAGATGGAGGATGCGGGCATCATTACCGGCTATCATGCCGAGGTGAATCTGAGCAAGCTGGGAATGCCGGTGCAGGCCATCATTCAACTGCAGGGCATCGGGGGACAGAGCTGCCGTAACGCCGTCGCTCAGGTCTGGGAATTGCCCGAAGTATTGGAATGCTCACGAGTGACGAGCAGCGATTCGATTATCGTCAAGGTCGTGGCAACCTCGCTTGATCACCTGGCCCGGGTCATCGATCAGCTTTCACTCTCGGGCGTACCCTCTACGTCGATTATTCGCGCCAGGCCGATGCAGCGCCACCTGATTCCGAACGAGATCCTTGCGCGTGGCGCGAGCGAGGATGAGACCCTATGATTGCTATGATGGAGTGCGGAAGGCATTGCCCAGGCTCCCGGCGCAGGCGAGCAGGGTTACGAGCGCGATTCCCATGGCCGCGAGCGAGAAGTTGATGTGTGTACCCGCGATCATCCCCTACATGTAGAGCGGATGACTGACCGGATTGAGCAGCAGCATGTGCACGATCTGGGCAGCTACGTTGACGAGCAGCAGGCTTCCCACGCTCACGCACGCTCCCAGCATCATGGCGGCTCGATGTCCCAGGGCAGGCTCCATACGCGCGGCGGCTCCTCGTCCTACCAGCAGGCTGATCAGCGTCAGGACCATGAAGGTCGCGAACAAGAGCAGGAAAGATGTAGGGTGACGCACAATCAGTCCGCCAAAGCCGCCCATAACCACGACGAATCCTACCAGGGTAAGACCAATCATGACCGGCATGGTGCGCTGCAGCAGGGCGTATCCCGCGATAGCGCACATGACGACTCCCGAGGCAAGCGCGGAGACATAGATACCATCATAGCTGACGCGTAACAGCGTGGAAGCGCTATACGCCGCTTGCGTTAGAGGGCTGGCATCTTCAATCAGGTAGAGATTGAGGCTGGCCACCAGCGAGACCGCGAACGCGATGACCGTTGTGGCCAGCGCGATCCAGAGACGCCGTGGAAAATGTTGTGCGTTGATCATGGCGTGGGATCCTTCCTGTAACTGCTGCCATCGTTCCAGGCAGGCATTGTTTATCAGATCAGAGAGTGTATGTAGCCAGATCGGGATGATGGCCGCCAGGCCGTGACGCCGCAGGGTATCATGACAGCTATCGCGAAATACCTGGACCATGCGCGATCCAAAGTCGCGCCGAAATGGCTCCGGGTAGGCGCGCAGAAAGAGGATATAGAGCCACGCTGAGAAGGCGATGATCCTTCGCACGGCGCGTGGGGAGAGCCTGTGGCGCGCCATTATATTCCTCCTTCGAAAGTGGCTATGCCTGGTTGCGGTAACAACTGCCGGGACTGTGCCATGCGTACCAGTTCCGCCAGGCGTTGCGCCTCCGCCCTGGCGACGCGCAGACCGAACGGCGTCAGGCGGTAGTAGTTGCGTCGCTCATCGTCCAGATCAGGGGCGGGCCGTTCAGTGGACTCCTCGATCAGTCCATCAGCCAGCAGGCGGCGAATCGTGCGATAGAGCGTTCCTGGTCCCAAATTGACCTTGCCACCACTGCTTTGGGCCGCCTCCTGCATGATGCCATAGCCATGCCGCTCCCCGCCAGCCAAGGCCAGCAGAATCTGAAAGGCAGCCACCGGCAACGGAAGCAGCGCTTCTGGATCTTCTCTGCCCTCTTTCATAAGCACCTCCTCGCGTGTTATATGGAAAATAGTATCCACACTGTATATAACTAATGCGGATATATACACTATGGATATAATAAAGCAAAAGGGAGCGCTTGTCAAGGACGAAAGGCCCGGCTGCGCCGAGATGAAGCTTTGTGAGAGTATCGTTTTTTGTATCGTTTCTTTTCTCCATATCTCACAGCAATTTGTTATGACGCAGTTGCATTGTAGAAATTGTGGGGATTCTAAACTCGTATTGGTTATAGAATGTGTCTGACTCTCACGATCATCGCTCTGAGCATGCTTACGTTTTCGCACCTGCGGTGCTCAGGAGTCCATTGTGTGTTGGTGCATCGGGTGCTCGGATGCGCATCCGATGCACCAACACACAAAACCGGTGCGGCCGCGAGCGGATGCCCGTGCGGGGCGCTCACAAGCCCCCATGGTGGCGGAAGTCAGACTCTCTCTCTATAGAGAAGGTAGCTATGGTTTTTTTGAGCAAAAAATGTATATATTCTTTTGAAACATGGCGAAAAGAAGCGATACAGCGCTATCTATGCATTTTGAGAAGGGAAGGGGGCTATGATGAGAATAAATTCCAGCATTCGAAAGCTTACGACTATATTTGTCGTTATGTTCGTTGCCATCAGTGGATGTCTTGTCTACTGGCAGGTGGTGAAGGCGGACCAGGTGACGGCGACGCCGCATAATCCGCGCATCTGTCAGCCGGATAATGTGCCGTTGCGCGGCAATATCTATGATCGCAATGGCGTCTTGCTGGCTTATTCGGTCCCCGATCCCAATGCATGTGGGGGATATACTCGTCACTATACCGATCCTTCACTGGCCGGGCTGATCGGTTATTATGTGGCGGGCGGCCTGTATCCCGCGATCGGTCTGGAGGCGCAATATGATGCGGTCCTGAGCGGCGCGACGGGTCAGACAGCGATCAATAATCTTGTTCACAAGATCTTGCATACATCGCAGGTTGGCAATAATATCTACCTGACCATCGACGAGCGCATCCAGAAGGTTGTGGCGCGCGATTATGCCGACTACACACCTGATCCAACGGGGACGGCATTCATCAATCATACCTATCCCACTTATCCAACGGATCGCGGTGCCGCCGTGGTGACCGATCCTCATACCGGCGAGATCCTGGCTATGGTTAGCTCGCCGGGTTATGATCCCAATAAAATGGTTGATACCCTGACGCATTCACAGAACCCGACCTCGTACTACGATCAGCTCGTCAAAGATCCGGAGAATCCACTGCTCTATCGACCAACACAGGGACTCTACTCGCCGGGTTCGACGTTTAAGACGGTGACCCTGATGGCCGGACTCGACTCGGGGGCCACAACGCTGGACCAGAACTGGGACATGCAGAATGCCTATAAGCCCTGGGCCATTCCGCAGACAGCAGACAGTCCGGGTACCACTGTGGTGGGAGATAATCTGGGTTACGGCAAGTATGTATTCCACTTTCCCGTCAACACCGAGTTCGGGTATGCCAACTCGGACAATATCATGTTTGCCCATATCGGGGCCAACGTCGGGCAGCAGAAGTGGCTGGATTACACAAAGCGGATGTACTTTGATCAGACGATCCCGGCTGATCTCCCGATCGCCCAAAGCCACGTTCTGCAGGCTGATGGTAACCTTAATTTCGCTAACTTTGTCAACGACGCATATGGTCAGGGTGTGGATTTTGTGACGCCGATGCAGATGTCGCTGGTGGACAATACCGCCGCGAATAACGGCACCTTGATGCGCCCGATGCTGATCTCAAAGATTACGGATAAGCAGAACAATGTGGTGCAGAACTTTGATCCACAGCAGCTCAGCAACGTGATTAGCCCCGATGCCGCCTATAATACGCGTGTGGGCATGAATGCCGTCGCGACCTGTGGGAGCGCCTGGCATATCACCGAGGACAACCGTCCCCCGACCACTGTGATCGGCAAGACCGGCACAGGTGAAGTGGGCGGCGGCAAGCCTCCTGAGAGCTGGATGATTACGCAGGCCCCCTTCGATATCAACAACCCGCAGCAGGTACCGGCACTCACCATCGTCGCTATGCGCGAGAACGGCGGTGAGGGCGCCTATAGCATCGGACCCGCCATCTGGCACATGTACAGCGACATCTTTAACCAGAATCTGGTCAAAACGCCGCTGGCCCCCTGGAACGATCCCAATGTGTTCTGTCCCGAACACAATCTGTGGCAGACACGGACCGGCCCCCAGGTGCATGGCAACCAGTAGCGGCCTGGTATCTACCTGTGTTGCTTTTCTCAACGGCATTATTCCATTTCATTCTGTGAGTCTCGTGAGATATGTGGAGGGTGTTTGAGAGCTATCTGTGATGTTGTCTCGCTAGCATTACCACTTAATCAGAGAGATCTCTGAAAGCAGAGAGAGGAATGATGAGAAAAAAGGAGGTGCATAATGGGAAAGACGCAACTTGAGAAGGTGGTTCAGATACCCGCAGATGCCGTCCAACTGGCCGGATCGCTGGCGCTGCCTGAACACGCGGGGGGCCTGGTGGTGTTCGCCCATGGCAGCGGGAGCAGCCGCTTCAGTCCGAGAAATACCTTTGTGGCCCGGCAACTGAATCAGGCGGGTATCGGCACCCTCCTGATGGACCTGCTGACCGAAGATGAAGATAGGCGTTATGAGACGCGCTTCGATATCGACCTGCTGACTGATCGCCTGCTTCAGGCCACCTACTGGCTGCAGAAGCAGACCGCGACCAAGGACCAGGCGATCGGCTACTTTGGCGCGAGCACCGGAGCGGCGGCGGCGCTCAAGGCGGCGGCGGCGCGACCATCGTCGGTCCGCGCGGTGGTCTCTCGTGGCGGACGCCCCGATCTGGCTGATGAGGCGCTGGCGAAGGTTCAATCGCCCACCCTCTTGATTGTCGGTGGCAACGATCCTGTGGTGCTGCAACTGAACCGCAGCGCTTTTGAGCAGCTTCCTGGCGAGAAAGAGCTGGTTATTGTCCCTGGCGCGACGCACCTGTTCGAGGAGCCCGGCACCCTGGAGGAGGTGGCCCGTTTAGCGACCGGATGGTTCAGGCGCCATCTGCACAGCGTGCCCGTGGCCTGAATACGCCACGCTACAATTGATCAGGGTTAGAATGTGTTTTACTCCCTTCTTATTGGGGGGATGTGATAGTCCCCGCACAGGCGCGCGTGCGCGCCCGCACTGTTATTTGTATATTGGTGCATCGGGCGCGCATGCGCGCCCGATGCACCAATATACAAATAATTCTTGAGCACCGCAGTTGCGAAACTTCCCCTCCCGGCGTGCCTCCTACGGCAGAGTTTACGCGTCAGTACCTGGAAAAGTACAAAGAGAAAGTCTTTGTGGTCAGGAATAATGCTGACCGAGAGCGTCTGCTGTCATTGCTCGAGAAAGATAGCCAGGCTATGCTACAATAGTTCCACAACTGGCATTCTTGCGTAGGAGGGGTTTTTTATGACGCAAATAGATCATGGTATTAAGGAGCAGCGTGGGCTGGACGGTGGACAGAAGCCGCGCCTGCGTTTTGCTCCCAGCCCGACTGGATTGATGCATATCGGGGGATATCGTACGGCCCTGTTCGATTGGCTCTACGCGCGCCAGACCGGCGGGACGTTTGTGTTGAGGATTGAAGATACCGATACGCTGCGTACCGTGGAGGGGGCGGTTGAATTCCTGCTCGAAGGTATGCGCTGGCTGGGTATGGATATAGATGAAGGTCCCGGTGTTGGTGGCGACTATGGTCCATACATTCAGACGCAGCGGCAGGAGCTGTATCAGCAATATGCACAGCAGTTGATCGAGGCGGGGCACGCCTATCGCTGCTACTGTACGCCCGAGCGCCTGGAGAGCATGCGCCGGGAGCAGCAGGCACAGAAATTGCCGCCGCGCTATGATCGTCGCTGCCGCTATCTTTCAGATGGGGAGCGCGCCGCCAACGAGGCGGCCGGCCTCAAGTCTACCGTGCGCTTCGCCATGCCGCTGGAAGGCGAGACGACCGTGCATGACGAGTTGCGTGGTGATATCACGTTCCGCAATGCCGACATCGATGATGCCATCCTGCTCAAATCGAACGGGATTCCTACCTATCACCTGGCGCATGCCGTCGATGATCACCTGATGAAGATCACCCACATGATCAGGGCCGAAGAATGGATCTCTAGCTTCCCGCTACACTACCGGGTCTGGCAGGCTCTGGACTGGGAGATGCCGCTGGTCTATCACGCGCCCGACGTGTTGGGCAAGGACAGGCGCAAGCTGAGCAAGCGCCACGGCGCCGCCTCCTGGCAGGAACTGCGGCAGCAGGGTTTCCTGCCCGAGGCGGTCTTTAATTTCCTGGCCCTCATCGGCTGGTCGTACGACGACAAGACCGAGTTCTTCACCCGCGAGGAGCTGATCCGCCTCTTCTCGCTGGAACGCATGAGCGTATCCGGCGCCATCTACGATGAGGAGAAGCTGGCCTGGATGAATGGTGTCTACATCCGCAAGCTCTCGCTTGAAGAGCTGACGCGGCGCACCCTGCCCTACATGGAGCGTTCCGAAGCCGAGGGCGGCTTGCCGGATTCCATCCAGCGCCCGCTCGACGTGGAGTACACACAACTAGTGCTGAATCTGGAGCACGAGCGATTGCGGACGCTGGGCGAGGCCGCGCACGCTGTTTCATACTTCTATCGCGAGGACTGGGAATACGAGACGCCTCTGATCCAGAAGGGGATGGATCAGGAGAGCACCAGAAACGTCCTGCTACGCTCGCGCGACCTGCTGGCGGGGCTGGACCCCTGGGAATCTACGCATCTGGAGGAGCAACTGCGCGCGCTGATGACGGAACTGGCCCTCAAGCCTTCTCAGTTCCTGGGAACCTTGCGGGTCGCGGTCAGTGGCCGCAAAGCTACGCCGCCCCTCTTTCAGATGCTCGAAGTCCTGGGCCGTAAGAGCACGCTGTCCCGCATTGAGCGCGCCCTGAATGGCCTGGCATAACGAAACACCCTATGCGGTGCTTTTGGGTTCGTGTGTGGAACGTGGGCGTGGGGGTACCACGTGCGCCGGCGTGGGCGACACGGGAAGTGGTGTCGTGGGGGGACGTGGGCTGCCATTGCTGGCGCTGGCAGCCCGGTCGACCGCGAGGGCATCTGTTGATACTAAATCACGATGAAGGTGAAAAAACGAGGCACAAAGTCGGGTCGATCCGAACGTCCCTGACGGACACGATGGGCGTAGCGTGGCGGTCGGATGGTCGGCAGATCAGGTGGGGCCGGGGTGTAGGACCTCAGCAGAGCAGGGACGGCTGGCTCGATGCGCCGCGAGGGCCGGATCAAACCCTGGCGCCGACCCACCTCGAGCAGTCGCTGGATCAGGGGCTGCCCACCCGATCGCGTGGGCGCCTGAGCAAGCAAGGTGGCAAGCACGGGCAAGGACACGTCGAAGAGAGGGACCTGGGCGGCGAAGGCCACCTGAGCGTGGAGCGCATGGAGCACCTGAGCCAGGATGAAGGCGGCGAAGAGCTGCTGAAGCACCAGGAGAGGATCGCAGGACCACCACACGCGAATGCCCAGCGTGCATTTGAGCGCTTTGAACGCCAGCTCGATCTCCCAGCGACGCGCGTAGAGGCGAGCGGCCTCGCTCATGCTCAAGCGATCGGGTTCGCAGATGTTGGTCAGATACTGGTACAGCTTGCCGTGATGCTCAAACTGGATCAGGCGCACCCGGTGGGCACAGCGATCGGCGCGGTAGGCTCCCAGCCAGACCAGGGCGTCGAGCGTGGTGCCTTGCTGCACAAAGACGTGCAGGATCTGGTAGGAGGTCTTCTCCCGCATCCGTGAGAGCCAGAAAAAGCCCTGGTCCGTGAGCCAGTCAAACCAGGGAAAGCTGAAGTAGCCCAGATCGGCCAGCAGCAGGCTGCCAGCGGGCAATCCACGCACCACGTCCTGGACGAGCAGTTTTTCATTGGCAAAGACGTCCTCACGGAAGAGGATACGAACCCATTGCTGGCGGCGGACATCAAAGAGGGCGGCCAGTCTGCCGACCAGCAGGCGTGGACTGTCCACGGCTTCATCGCGCACATCCTGCATGCGCCGCTGGACGGCATCGAGCGTGGTTTGATCCAGAGCGAAGATATGGGAAACCCAGGGAAGCAGATCACACTGGGCGACCGCCTGGGTTTGGGCATGCAAGCCGGTGCTCACGCGCAGCAGGAGGCGCTGCCAGACGTCGAGGGAGGTGTGCAAGAGGCGTTTGCGGATGGCGTCACGAGTATGGGGCAAGAGAGGAAAGTGGCCGACCCCCGACCAGGTGATCAGGCGCCAGACGCAGGCATAGCTCTTCAAGCCGCGCAGCAGCGCCAGCAAGACCGCCAGACACAGATGCTCAGAGGAGAGCACTGCGGGTCGTCCACGAGGGCGGCTCACCGCAGCGGCAGGGGGATCAGAGGGTTCGATGAGGCGCTGCAAGCAGCCAACGATCTGTTGTGAGAGCGAATCGGCATTCGCCTCTTCGGGCCCAGATGCGGTATGATGAGGCATACGAGGAAGATCCTTTCGAAAACGTGTGATGACAATTTCTTTGGATGTTCCTCGATATTTGCCACTCTGGCAAGTCTCCCTCCCCATCCAGAGACCTTTTGGCTATTTAGTATCAACAGATGCCGCGAGGGTCGACCCTACAGGGGCGTTTCGTTTTTTGAGGAGCGTTGCGGATTCCGGGGGCGTTTCGTGTTTTTTGTTGCATGCCTGTTTGCGAACATTTGAATGATATTCGATGGCTCTCCGTCCTTCCCCCCGAAGGGCGGAGAGTTTATTTAATTTATGTTGTTGCTTGACATGGTTGCTACGTGTCCGGTATCCTGAAAAGACGCGGATGCATGTGCTACGTTTTTCGCGTTAGATTGGGATAAAAAGATGAACTCCTCAATCACTATCCAGAATTGGTTGTTTCTTTCACCTGCGTATGATAGACAGCTTCATAGGTGGGGCTGGATTGCTTATTACTGACGAATCCAGGAGCGCTAGCTCTGGCGATGGGTATAGGTGAGAACGCTTCCTGATACCCATTGATAATGCGTTCATCTCAAAATAATACTTTCGATTCCTCACAACTTATCTTTCCTCCTGGCTGATCCACGCCTGTTGCGAATGGATCTTTTTGTGCTGCTTGAAACTTCCATGCGGCCGCGCTCCGCCATTTCCTTTTTCTTTACTTCTGAAGAAATCACACATTTTTCATGCATAGAAAAGGAAAAAGGAATGTCTTCAATTTCAGATCATCACCTGAATGACCATAAATCGGAGCAAGGAAAGAATATAGCTCCCAAACGTCGTTTGCCCCTCGCATCTTTGCTGGTTGAGCGGGGGATCTTTGCCCATGTCGATGAGGCCCGGCGCTGGATCATGGCTGGAAAGGTGCTGGTGAATGATCAGCTGATGGATAAACCGGGCATGGCTGTGCCACGAGATGCGCGTCTTCGCGTGCGTGGAAGAGCTCGCTATGCCAGCCGTGCAGGCTACAAGCTTGAGGCGGCCCTGGCCGCGTTTGCCGTCGAGGTCGCTGGACAGGTGGCCCTGGACTGCGGCGCTTCTACGGGAGGATTTACCGACTGCCTTTTGCAACGAGGCGTTGAGATAGTCTATTCGGTTGATGTGGGTTATGGTCAGTTGCTTGGCCGCCTGCGTGTTGATCCTCGCGTGCGTAACCTTGAGCGAACTAACCTGAGCGATCTAACAGCGTATCCGCTGCAACCCGCACCGACGCTGATTACACTCGATCTTTCGTACCTCTCGCTGACAAAGGCATTGCCGGTCGCGGCGAGGCTGCTGGCTCCCGAGGGGCAGATCCTGACGCTGGTGAAGCCGCTCTTCGAAGTCGAGAGTCAGGATGCCAGGCGTAGCGGTCGCATCGATGATGTAGCGCTGCTAGTTGAAGCTCTGCACCAGGTAGTTGAGGCGGGCTTGAACTGTGGCTTGTCTTTACAGGGGATTGTAAAACTGGCGCTCAGGCCACGTTATGGCGTTCATGAATTCTTTGCCTCATTTGTTCGCCGCCCAGATGTTCTTGATTGGCAATATGATGAGCATACATTGCTCACCATTGTCCAGGGGCTGGGTATTGGTGAGATATATGAGGAATAATCTCATCTTATTGTGTTTGGAGGTTAGAGCTTTGCTCTAACCTCCGGTAATCTGAATGGATGGCTTTATGGATATCTTCCTCTTTTACTGTATGTTGAGATAAATCGAAATGCTGATGATGCATGCTGCGAGCATATATATTTCCTTGTGCCTTATGCCTGTAACCTCTTATACTGGGAGCAGAGAGGGGGATCCACTCTGAATATTAATCTCATTGAAAGACTTCGACGTGCATACGAGGCATTTAGCCGAGGTGATATCCAATACGCTGTTAATCTCATTGACCTGGACCCCGATGTTATCTGGAGCGAGCCTGAGAGCTTCTATGCAGGCGGTACGTACCGGGGGCCACAAGGAGTCGCACGGTATCTCACCCTTTCCTATGAATCTTCAGCAAAAGTTCAGAGCTTGCCCGAAGAGATCCTGGAAGTTGGAGACAAGATCGTGGTCTTCGTGCACTTTCAGGCCTGGCCAAAGGGAGGTGGTCCCATGAAGGAGGGGCATATCGCTGATGTCTATACGGTTCGTGATAGCAAGGTCGTGCAGATGCAAGCCTATAATGATCCAGAAGAAGCACGTCAGGCTGTTGGACTTTCATCTCACTGCTAAGCAAATTGGAGGTGTTCTTCATGATGCATGCATCTTATGACGATATTGCTGGATGGTACGATAGCTATCTGAATGAGAATTCCGTCTATTCTGAGGTTATTCTCCCCAGTCTGTTGGAGCTTGTTGGAGATGTGCAGGATTGCACGATCTGCGATCTGGCATGTGGACAGGGCTGGTTCGCCCGCGAACTGGCGAAACGGGGCGCGAGGGTGACTGGCATCGATATCTCTGATCGTTTGCTTGAGTTGGCTCGTCAGTACGAGCTACAGCAACCACGGGGAATCACTTATCAGCGTGACGATGCCCGGAGCGCGCTATCGCTTCCTGAAGACACCTTTGAAGGGATTGTATGTGTGCTGTCGCTGATGGATATTCCAGATATCCAGGCGGTATTTCAAACAGCCAGGCGTATCCTTCAACCTGGCGGATGGCTGGTTTTTGCCATTACCCATCCCTGCTTTGAATTGCCTGACGCCCGGTGGATAACGGATGAGCATGGGCAGGTAGCCCGTGCTGTGACGGGCTACTTTAAAGAAGGGAACTGGAAGTCCGAACGTGGCGGTGTGCGTAGTCGCGTGGGAGCTCATCATCGCATGCTCAGCACGTATCTCAACGCCCTTGTCTCGGCCAATTTTACCCTCGAACGAGTGCTCGAGCCTACGGCCACTGGTGAACGTGCTGATAAAGTGCCCGGGAATCGAGAGGTCCCTTCATTCTTATTCATACGAGCACGTCTCCTTTGAGGCTGATATGTGAGTGTGACGTACGCACCCGGGTACCGTCGCTGCGCGACAAAGCCGGGGCAAGCCCGGCACCTACGACGGTGATTTTCTGTCTGCGAGGGTTGCTGACCGTTGATGTTTTGCTTTGAAGTTGCGAATGGCTTTCTGGTAGATGTCGTTGTATTTTTGTGCCATGGCTGCGCCTGAGAAGTGTTGCCGGACATGGGCTCTGGCTTTTTCACGGCTGATTTCATCGATGCGGCCAATGGCCTGGACCATCTCTTCGACATTCTGAACGAGGAAGCCTGTTTCGCCATCGCTGACGATCTCGGGAGCCGCGCCGCGCGCGAATGAGATGACGGGACAGCCTGTAGCCATGGCTTCGATCATCACCATGCCGAACGGCTCTTCCCATGTGATCGGATTGAGGAAGCCGCGAGCATGGCCCATGAGCGCTAGCTTCTCTTCGTATCCGGCGGGTCCATGGTTGCGTATGAGTTCTCCATCAACCTGGGCTTCGATCATCTCCTGGTAGTACTGTTCCTGGTTCATGCTGATGGTGCCTGCAAGCACCAGTGGTACCCCGGCCTGTTTGGCCGCCTGAATCGCCAGGTGTGGTCCCTTTTCGGGTACAAAGCGGCCCAGCCATAAAAAGTAGTCCTCCGGCGGCTCGGGCGACATGGGATATTGTTCAGGGGAGATGCCGTGGTGTACCACGCCGATAAAATGCAGTGGGAGTCCCTGGTGTCTGCGTGCCTGTTCGCTGATGGCGACGATGGGAACATGTTTCGTCCAGCGTGCGATATCACCCTGCTTTATCTCTGGTGGAACCTCCTCCGAGCGGAATGGAAGATTACTATGCAGCGTGGTCACGTGTGGCACACGTAAATGAGAGAGCAGGGGGAATAAGTGCATGTCTCCGCCCGAGGATAAGTGCGTATGAACGATGTCGAAATCGTGAGCCTCAATGTAGTTCAGGGCCTGCTGCAGATATTCTCGTTCCTTCTGTGTATCGCGCCAGGAAAAGCCTTCTTCCAACAGGCTATGTGCGGTCAACGGGACAAGATGGGCTGCCGTCTGGCTGCCCGCCGCAGCTAGCAGGGTGACTTCATGTCCCCGGGCTACCTGTTCTTCAACCAGTATATGTAGAACTGTTTCAGTTCCACCATATGCTTTAGGTGGGATCTCGATCCATGGCGGCGCTAACTGAGCAATTTTCATGTCTATTCTCCTATCTTTTTGTCTTTATTTACTCCTTCTTGCTGAGTATGATTAACAGAGATGTATTATTTTGTATCTACGTGTAATACGGTTAACTATTTTATGCGGTTTTGACGACAGGAGTTTTGGTTCCATTTGGAAGCTGCTAGCTATCGCGCGTAAGATGGTCGCAATCCCAGATGTATTGGTAGCGCTGGCAATCTTCGCAGCGCCACCATGTAGATGCCCATATTCATTTGCTACAGTTTGAGCAGCATGTCGTATTGACTGAAGAATTCGTTGAATCCGAGCTCCTTGTAATGGGGAATCTGAGGACTCTCCTCGGGCTCGTTGTAGATCTGGACCTTAGAGCAGTCGGCGGCCAGGGCGCGTAGCAGCGCACCGTACTCGCTTGCCGTCAACTGACTGCGCAGCAGTACCGCCTGGATCTGCATGATGCCATTGGCGCGGCGTACGATGAAGGCGTTGAGCTGGTCATCGGGATCCGCGATGGTTAGCGCTTCGGAATTGCCGGTGAGGAGACTGGGGATCTCCAGGCTCCAGGTAGGACGGACCGTATAAAAGGGGTCCCAGGATAGCAGGGAGGCCAGTTCCACCGAGTTGATCAGCCCGGCGGGTTCAACTGGCAGATCCGAGGTCGCGATCTCCAGACCGAGCAGGCGGCGCTGCCTGACAAAGCCGACGCGCTCATAGAGCTTGATGGCGGCCGTATTCTGGGTCAGCACTTCCAGCTGGAGCTGCGTCAGGCCGCTCTCTTTCGCCACTCGTACCATCTCGTTGGCCAGGATCTTACTGGCACCCGTCCCGCGAAATTCGGGGACGATACCGAAGCCGCCGCACCAGCCGTGCGTGCCGCGCGTGCCCATGCGCGCCATACCAACAAAGGCGCCCTGAGAATCGTGCATCACCACACAACAATTGGCATCGATCTGATTGACGCGCCAGAAGTCAGAGACCTGTGCCGCGCTCATCGTGATAGGCACAAAATAGCCGCTGAAGCTGCGGTTATGCAGATCCGCCAGCTGCTCAAAGGTGTAGCCGAGAGCATTGGAGAAGCGATACTCATGCATCGGAGATTGTCCACTTTCTATTGATATAAAGGTTGCATTTCTTATAGTTTCCAAGGTATGCTGACTTTGATGATAACGGAAGCGAGGGGGAGGCCCACAGCGCCTGCAGCGCGCCCATCCACCGCACCACTTCCTAGGGAGACTTGAATTTATCACCCATAATCCGCTGGCTCAACAACCGCAGCCGTGCGATATCCAGTTCCATCGTATATCTCTCCGGTTATATATATCCATAATCGCCGTTGGCGAGGATGCCGGGGGTATCTTCAACCGGGCTTGCCCCGGCTTCTTCCCTGGGCGCCGATCGCCTGCGCTCCAACATGGAAGAGTATAACAGAGAGCCTGAAGCAAGCCAAGAGAATGAGGGAAACTGGAGAAAAGCGTGATGGGGGAGGTGATAAAAAGCCGATAGGCGTTGAAGAATCTCAACGCCTATCGGCTTCTGTTTGTATCAGCTCGCTTCTCTACCTATGGGGTAGCGGTAGCGGACGGCTGAGAGGTGGCTGTGCGGACGGTACCACACATGATCGGGTTGTACTCGGACTGATTGCCGAGATTGGTACCATAGTGGACCTGCGTGGCCCATTTGTTGTCCGGAATCGATGTGACGCTGGAGAACGTTTTCGTCAGGGTGGCATTACCCTGGGCATCGGCGGTCAGTGTTCCCAGATTGTAGACAACGCTGCCGATGTTCTGGCAGGTGCCGTTATGGATGTGAGCGGCATGGCTTGAATTGGGAGCCAGGCCACGCACGTTCAGCTGAACCGTCAGTGTGCCATTGTTCACACTGAGCTGAGCTATACCGACGCTATTCTCATTGGGGCTATTGGCCGGTCCCAGCAGGGCGGAGAAGGTGTTGCCACCAGCTCCAGTTGCCGTGCCAGTCGCGACAGCCGTACCGGTCGCGACGGCCGTACCGGTCGCGCTGGATGGATTATAGGGTTTGATATCTCCGCAGGAAATGGCTGTTTTCTGGGTTCCCATGCTGGTATAGAGCTGGGCGCGCAGACTCGATGCGGTCAGCGGGGTATTCACATTGGTGATGGTGGCGCTATTCTGGATGTGTCCAGTTGCGTCCGCCGTCAATGTGGTCGAGTAGAGACCAGGCGTCGCTGTAGCCATGGTCGTCGGGGTGGCCTGTGCTGTCGGGGTGGTGGTTGTGCCCTTCGTCGCGGTGGCTACCGGGGTCGCTGCCGTGCTGGTTGCGGTCCCCGCCGCTGTTCCACTCGCGCTACAGGTGCCCTGCTCAATCTGCAAAGGATGGCTACTATTGGGCGCCAGACCGATGATATTCGGGTTGAGCGTGAGTGACTTATTGCCGGCATTGTAGGTCATGCGGATGACACCATTTGGTGTATGCACCATGGCAGCACGCCCTGTGGTGGCCGCTCCAGTAGATGAAGAGGTCCCTGTTGCTACAGGGGTCACCTCGGTCTGTGTTACAGCTGCCCGAGCTTCGTTACTCAAAGCGATAAAAACGGTCATAAGGATGAGCGTACAAAGCGTCATGCTGATGGCAATGGCTCGAGAAACTGCGCTTCTCTTTCGGGATGACTTAAACACTTTACTCCTCCTTTGGTGATGAACGTGTAGACCGTATAGTTGTGAGCCTGTCTCGCTGTCACGTAAAACGGCACATTGGCAGGTCCGAAAAATTACTGCTCAGCTTCTAAATGACGGTCATATAATATTATGCAAGCATTGTTGTCAAAACTGCAATATCAGCAATATACCCGGCTAGCATCACGTGTTTTAAGATAAGGCATACATTGATCAGGATATCTTGCTCTGCTTGCGCGACTTTTCCAATTGAATATTGGATTAGCTCCATTCATCGATCTTATAGAACCATACATTCCGCCAATATTTATAGTCTAAAAACATTTTTATTACATAAAAGTTGCTACTTAATTTTATATTTCTTCTGCCTGCGATTGTTTTCTTTGTATTTGTCGTTAAGATAGAGTAAGATACGTATTTTTCGTATCCCTGCCGAGGGCGTAATGTGAAGTCGGTTGATCAGTATTGCAGCTTTCAACATATGCTGTGATGAGAATGAGATATGTGGCTCGTTGTTGTGATGTGCTGGTGAGAGCATCTCTTTATGCTGTGAGCAGAGACGATATTTGTTTATAGGGGATAGTCGAGTGAGGAGGTACGCCCATGTTTCAACATATTCTGGTTCCGTTGGACGGCTCACAACGGGCCGAGCAGGCGCTGATCCTGGCGCAAAAGCTGCATAGTCAGTTGCCGCTGCGCCTCTCGCTTTTATCTGTCATTGACCCCGAATCGGGGGATCTGCGCCTCGCGCTCTCAAATGTTTTTGATGACCTGGCGACCGCCATCGAGGCGGAGGAGAAGCGCATCACCGCCTATCTGACCGGTGTGGTCCAGCGTTATCATCTCACGGATGCCAGTGTGCACTGCTATATCCAGCATGGTGGTGCTGTCCCAACCATCTTGCGTACCATTGAAGACTTGCAGTGCGACCTGGTGATCATGTGTAGCCATGGACGATCCGAACGGCGCACCCTGCACCTGGGAAGCGTGGCGCAACAGCTGACGCGCCACTGTCCCGTTCCACTGCTGGTACTGAAGAATGGAGAGGCCATCCCGACCAGTGCCTATCCCGACCAGCGCCGCCCCCTGCACGCGATCGAAATCGCCGTGGCACTTGACGGCACACCTGAATCCGAACAGGCCATTCTGCCGGCGGCCCAGCTGGTCGCCGCTATCGCCGCTCCTGATCGGGCTACCGTACACCTGGTGCATATCCTGCCCTCGCAGGAGAAGTCGATCCAGGCGGCGATCAAGCAGATCAGGTATACGCCCGAATACGAGCGTGCCTGCCACTATGTCCATGAGCTGGAGCATCGGTTACAGACAGAAGACGGGGCCAATCTGAATATCCTGACCACCTCCTCGGTCTTTCCCGCGATCGATGTTCCTTCGGCGCTGGCCTACTTCGCCGAGCAGCGCTACGGAAAGGTCACTGGTGGCAGCGATCTGTTGGCCATGTATACACGCGGACGTCCAGCCAGAGACCAGGAGGCCAGCACGTATATGACCGAGGCCACCTTGAATACCACGGACAAGCCGATCCTGATCATTTAATGGTTCATCTGGTGGGCGCATCAGCGCCCATCAGATGAACCAGCTAAGAGCGTGTCGCCTCCAATGCTTTTTGGTAAGCTAACTCCAGTGCTTTTTCCTGCTCAACTGGCAGATCGGGCTGTACGCCGACGCCCTCCCAGTTTGTTCCACTAACCGGATTAACGGCGCGTACATTAGGGATGAACGCTTCAAAGTGGCTGGTGATAGGATAGCGCAAGCCCGCGTGTGCTCCACCGCCCGTTGTCTCGCCAACGACCAGCGCGCGCTTTAATTGTTGAAGATCATAGGCGAACGCCTCCGCCGCCGAGAAGGTGCGCTGACTCGTTAAGATGTACACCGGCTTGTCTAGATAGCGTTGACCTGGAACGTAGGGAAAGACCCAGTATTGATACAGGAGATTTTTCCTGCGATCATAAAGGCCGTTCATCTGTATATGTTCGCTCATGAATGCATCGAAGAAGTAGCTGCCGAGGTATTGCACCATACATGCCTCTCCACCTCCATTAGCGCGGAGATCAATGATCAGTGCTCGCGTATGAGCCAGCATAGTCATGGCAGCGCTCATGCTCCCGCCCGCGAAGTGTGGATGCACAAACTCGTTGAATTGGAAATAACCGATATCCCCATCCAGAATTTCAATCTTCTTTAAGCCATAATGCCGCTTGCTCTTCTGGCGTATTGCCTCGATTTCCTCGGGGGTATACATCTCGTTGTCATCCTGGCGTGCTACTACGCCGGATGCCTGGTAGTAAAGATGGAGATGCTTATCATGACTGGCCTCACGCATGTGTTCCGTTATGGTCTGCGCCAGCAGGTCGCCATCTTTGATATCATGATAAGCTCCTGCCGCCAGATGTTGGTGGAGCGCGGTCGCTACATCGTGCGCCTTGTCCGGAAACACATAATTTTCGGCCAGCTGCTGTCTCAACCCTTCAATAATCTCATGAGGGGAGAAGGGCTGTTGGGTTGTCTCTGTGCTCTGCATGGATGTCCTCCTTTGCACGCCTGTGCGGCTCTTATTGCTGATTAAATCCCTTGTTTTCTTTCTAAGCATACAGCACAGCTGAACCCAATACAACAGGTGCACTCTCCTTAACTCATCAGAAAGTAATGGATCATGATTTAGAAGTGGACGCGCAGGTCCGCGAAGCGCTCAAGGGTGAGCAGCTGGTTATTGGTGGCTGGTTGCGTTACCTCTTCGTGTTCCAGCACCCAGGTCTGGGGATGGGGCACGAAGACGGCGTTGAGGCCAGCGGCCAGGGCTGGATTGATGTCGGAGCGCGGCGAGTTGCCGATCATCCAGCTTATCTGTGTCTGCAGCTCTAGCTGATCCACGATCTGCTGATAGGTGGCGACGTTTTTCTCGGGCACGATCAATACGTGGTTGAACAGCTGCTCGATGCCCGAGCGATCAACCTTCAGACGCTGCTCCTCCAGATCGCCCTTGGTTAACAGCACAAGATCGTGGCGCGGCGCCAGGTACTCCAGCGTCTCCAGCACGCCATCCAGCAAGGTGAGAGGATGAGAATGGATCTGCTCTCCCAGTTGACGGACGTACTGCAGCTGCTCATTACTGACGGTATTCTCCGCCAACTGCTGATAGGTGGCCAGCAGGCTATTGGTGAAGTTAGTTGCCCCATAGCCCATCATGCGTTCTGTCTCATCCAGCACCAGCCGCACCTCTTCATGCGACATGTTGGAGTGGTTGAGGAAGTCGATAAATTCATGGATGGCCTGCTCAAAATAGATATTGTTTTCCCACAGCGTATCATCCGCATCAATTAAAAGATGTTGCCGCATCGCTCTCCTGCTTTCTTTATGCTTCCCATCGTCATAGGGAGAATCCATAATAGAAGTTATACGTATAACTTCTATTATACAGACTAGCTCTACAGATGTCAAAAGGAGATTGATAATGATAAAAAATGGTCCGGGCGCGCGCCCGGACCATTTTTTATCATTATCTGGTTTGTTGTTTGAAGGGGGCGAGGTGTTTGTCGAAGTGGCGCTGGATGTAGGTGTAGTATTCGGGCAGGTGGGCGCGCAGGATACGCTGCAGGTCGGCTCCATAGGTGTCGAGGACGGAGCCGAAGGTGACGTGCAGGATCTGACGCGGGCCGAACTGGTTGAGCAGTTCGGGGAGCTGCTCGTCCGTCAGATGCTCGGCTGGCAGGGTCTCACTCAGGATGGCGGAGACGTGGTAGGTGCGCCGGTCGTTCTCGTAGTGCTCGCGCGTGAAGTCCCAGATCTCGCGGAACAGGGGACGATCGATCGAGGCGATCAGGCGCAGGGCCTCCAGATAGCTGGTGCCGGCCGTCTTCAGATGAACCAGTCCGCCCGTGGCCTGCATGGCGATCGGATAGACCTCGAACTTGTCCGAGCCGGTGTGCAGGCTGAGCTTGTAGCTGTTGTCGAAGTAGCGCATGATGCTGGCGTGCCCGTTGATGTTCTGCGTCAGCTCGTCGAGATCGCCGATGTAGCCGACGCCCTTCTCAAAGCGTCCCACGAAGCGCGGCGCCAGGCTGACAAAGGGGACCCCCAGGCGCTTGAGTTCGGAGGCTATGTAGAAGTGTTCCAACAGAGCGGTGGTCGTCCCGGTCTCATCGACCGACATCTCCATCTCGAAGGGACGCTGACCCTGCAGCTCTTGCAGGCGCCGGGCCATGCGTGCCGTGTGGGCGACGGCTCCGCCGTACTTGCCCAGAGCCTTATACAGGTCCTCCTGCGTAAAGGTCAGCGTGCGATCATCCAGTGTAAAGGCGCGCTGGTAGCGCTCGCTGGTCTCCTCAAGTGTGGCCTGCAGATCGGACCAGGGAAGCTGTTCGACCTTGCGGCGCAGCGTCTCGGCATCGTCGGTGTCTGCGGCGTCATCGACGTACTCGCCGGGATCGATGGTGTAGAAGGTATAGCCGGCGGCGACGAAGGGTGGGATGTCCTCCAGCGTCTTCAGGTGGTCGGCGTCGGCCCCCCACGGTTCTTTCCAGCCAGCGTGGAAGGCGCCCCACATGGCGTCATCCACCACCTGCTGGGGGGTGCGCCCGGTGCGGGTGTTCTCGCGTACAGACTGCTGGGCGTAGATGGGGGCCACGCCAGTGCCCCGAGTGGCCAGCACATGGCCCGGCGTGGCGATCCCCAGACGGTCCCCAAAGCCGGCCGAGGTCTGCAGTCCCAGCACCGCCGGCTGGAGCCAGGGCAGACGCTGGCGCAGCACGGCCGCGTTGTGGGCCGAGCGCGGTCCCAGCAGACTCCCATCCGCGAGCGCCTCGCCCTCAAAGTCGTCGATTACTCCACGGACGAGGAGCTGACAATCACCTGGTTGATCGCAGTTGACCAATGCATAGGTGGTATCGCCATGTCTGGTCACGGACTCGGCGACCTGTGTAAATGGCTGTTGCTCAAACATTGTTATCCCTCCAGTTTGTAGCTCTGCTTCGCCAGCCGATAGGCCAGGTCAACAATCATCTCGTTGGCATCCTCTTCATCGATGATGCCCTCAACCACCTGCCGGGCCAGCCAGTCTGAGCTTACGCGGCGCCAGACATCGTGTCGGGCGGGGATCGACGGATAGGCGCGGGTGTCATCGTTAAAGCCGGCCGTATTATAGATGCCGGCCGTCTCTACCGTAGTATCGAAGTAGCGGCGCATGCCCAGCACGCTATCGAAGAACCACCAGGGTGGACCCAGGCGCAGCGCCGGATAGTGTCCGGCCAGCGGGGCCAGTTCGCGGCTGTACGTCGTCTCATCCAGGTTGAACACGATCAGTGAGAGGCGGGGATCGCTACCGAAGAGATCGAGCAGCGGTTTGAGGTTATGCGTGAACTCGCTGGCGGTCGGGATGTCGGCCCCCATATCGCGGCCAAAGCGGGCCAGCAGATCCGGATTGTGGTCGCGCGAGCTGCCGATGTGGATCTGCATAACCAGTCCATCCTCCACGCTCATACGCGCCATCTCGATCAGCATATGGCCGGTGAAGCGCCGCGCATCCTCCGCGCTGGCCCCATCCTTCATGGCGCGCTGGAAGATTGCCTCGGCCTCATGGGCGCTCAGCCGTCCCGTATAGGCGCTCAGCGCGGCATGGTCCGTGGCGGTTGCCCCCATCTCGCGGAAGAAACGTCGGCGCTGCTCCAGGGCCGTCAGATAGGTACGGTAATCGCTGACATCGATCTCGGAGACCTCACTGAGCAGGCGAATCTGTTCGGCGAAGCCGGGCTGGATATTTACCACGGCATCGGGTCGGAAGGTAGGGATCACGCGGCCATGCCAGTCGGAGTCGCGTAGCTTCTGGTGCTCTTCCAGTCTGGAGGTAGCGGCATCGGTGGTCGCCAGCACCTCGATCTTGAAGCGCTCGAACAGGCGCCGTGGCTGAAACGCCGGTTGTTGCAGGCGCTCGGCCAGCGCGTCATAGATGGTCTGCGCGTTGGCCGACGTCATTTTTTGTTCGATGCCGAAGATGTCCCGCAGCTCATCGCGCAGCCACAGGCTGGTCGGAGTACCACGGAACAGATACCAGTGGTCGCAGACCGTCTGCCAGATCTTGCGATGGTCCTTCTCGGTCGCGCCACCATCGCGGCGTGGGATACCCAGATCCTCAAGGTGGATTCCCTGGGAGTAGAGCATGCGAAAGACGTAGTGGTCGGGTATGATCAGGAGGTCCACCGGGGAGCCCCAGTTATAGTGTTCAGCGGACAGCAGGCGCGGGTCCACATGTCCATGCGGGCAGATCAAAGGGAGATCCTTTACCTGCGCATAGAGCGTGCGTGCCATCTGTCGTTGGCTGGGATCGCTCGCGAAGTAGCGGTCGTCTCGTGTTTGGGCCATTGTTTCCTCTCTTTGCACTACTGGTACTACTGTGCCGCTTTGGTGGGCAGGCGAAACAGATCGTTGATCTTAATCAACTGGCCCGTCTGCATTGACTGATTGGCGGCGATTCCTACCAGGATTGAGGCGGCACCATCGATATGTGACGCTGCCCGTCGATACGGATCATGCGGGGGATTGGGCGAAAATAAGTGTTCCAGCAAGATGGGATCACCACCACCGTGTCCCCCGGTCGATTCCGGTACTTCTACAGTATATGGTACACCAAACATAGGGAAGACGCGGATACTGGTGGATTTAAACGGCCCTTTGCTGGCGCTCTCCTTGCCCTCGCCATCGTTTTGGATCTGGTGGATATTCTCCACGACATCCATCTCCAGGCGCCCTTTGGTGCCCGTGATGGCGACGCGCAGCCCCTCCCAGGGAGAGTAGGCGATCAGCGAATAGGAGAGCAGCACCCCGTTCTGGTAGCGAGCGATCAGCCGCATGGTATCCTCGATCGTAATCGGTTCGCCAAAGACGTTGCGGTCGCGCAGGTAGCCGGTCTCCTGCTCCGCGTTGAGATACAAGCTGCGCAGCATCGGGTTGGTCTCAAGCGTAAGGGCGAAAGGATCGTTGCGCGCCTCTTCAACTCCTGTATAGCGCTGATAGGCGTAGTGCTCGCCGCGCTTCTCGGCGTTGTGCTTGCCATAGAACTGCAGGGCGCCCATGGCGAAGACCTCGCTGGGATAGGTGTCGAGCCACCAGTTGACCAGGTCGAAGTGGTGCGTGGCTTTATGCACGAACAGGCCGCCGCTATTCTTCTTCTCGCGGTGCCAGCGGCGGAAATAGTCGGCGCCATGACTGGTATCCAGCAGCCAGGCGAAGTCCATCGCCAGTGGTTTGCCGACTGCGCCGTTCATGACCTGCTCGCGGAAGGCCGTATACGCGGGCGTATAGCGATAGTTAAAGCTCACGCGCAGTGAGCGTCCTGTACGCTCCTGGGTCTCGAAGATCGCCTGCAGCTTCTCGACATCGATGGTCAGTGGTTTCTCCGTGATCACATCGCAGCCCAACTCCATAGCCCGGATAATATAGATATGGTGGGTGCTATCCATCGTCGTCACGATGACCGTATCGGGCCGCGTCTCGCCAATCATCTGATCAAACTGTTCAGCCAGGTAGGTCGGCAGAGGTGAGCCTCCAATACTTTCCTGGATACGCTGATTATGCCAAGCCATGCGCACCTGGCTCAGATCGCACAGCGCCACCAGCTCCGCGATTTCGTGATAGGGGCCGATCAGCGCATCGATAAACATCCGTGAACGCGATCCCGTGCCGACCAGTGCATACCGTTTTTTTTGCATGTGCTGCCTCTTTACAAATTTACCAAGATTAACAGATAAATGTTTTTTATTACCACGATTCTGTGTGACCGGTAACATTACATATATGCATTATAAAACAATAAAAATCAAGCATGAGTCTGGAGGAGTATTTGAAGGCAATCTCCAACCTATTGACATGGATCAGATTGATTGGGTATAATGTGACCGTTCACAAAAATTACATACATTTTTTCATACATCAAAGATGTTCGGTGGTCGCATTGACCGGGGCGCCTTTTTGAGACAATTGTATTGATGGACATGGGAGGCATCCTGTGTTTGTCGGAGAGATGTTTTCACTGGTATGGTTGTCAAGAAGAAGAAAAGCACGATTCGCGACGTGGCGAAGCTGGCGGGGGTCTCCTATCAAACGGTGTCGCGGGTGATGAATGAGAGTGAGAGCGTCGCCGAGGAGACGCGCAGGCGTGTCCTGCAGGCGATGAAAGAGCTGGACTTTGTGCCCAGCAAAGTCGCTCGCATGCTAACCACCCATCGTTCGCATACATTAGAGCTGGTCGTGGTCAGTATTCGTCACGGTGGTCGCTTCGCGGAGTCGATCAAAAGCATGGCGCTGGCCGCGCGGGACGCGGGCTACGATCTGCTGGTAACGATGACGACGCGTGAGGAACTGGGAGCGGCCCTGGAGAACGCGGCTGCCCGCCTGGTGGATGGCGTCATCATGCACGCGCCCTCGCTGGATATCAGCGATGAGGACCTGCTGGAAATCGCCGGGGGGATGCCACTGGTGCGGCGCGATTACGTACCTACTTCAAAACTGGCCTGGGTCGGCTTTGATCAGATCTATGCTACCCGCATGGCTGTGGAGTACCTCATCAAGCTCGGCCATCGCCAGATCGCGGCCATCCCTCCCACGCTGGACCTGATCAACGGCCACCTGCGGCATACCGTCTGGCGTGAGACCCTGCTGCACCATGGTCTGCAGCCCGGACCGATGTGCGCTTCCCAATATACCTTTACTAATGGACATGCTGCTATGCAGCAACTGTTGGCGAGCGGGCAACCTTTTACGGCCGTTATGGTGGGTTCGGACACCATGGCTCTGGGGGCGATGCGCGCCCTGCGCGAGCACGGCCTGCGCATTCCCGCCGATGTTTCGGTAATCAGCTTCGACAATGCTGAACTGGCGGCTTATACCGAGCCACCTCTTACCACCATTGATTTTAACTTCGGCCAGCAGGATACTACGGCCGTCAAATATCTCATCGAAATACTCAATAATCCAGACATGAAATTGCATCAGCGTATTCTGTTACCAGATTTGATCGTTCGTGAAAGTACTGGCGAAGCCCCTGCTGGTCGGGTGGCAGAGCACTCATAGACTCCCACAAATAGCGCGGGTAGCGCTTATCTGATCTGTCTATCTTCTCTTCATGGTGAGTGAAGAACTGTGACAGTGCAAGCGGTGTGTACTCTCTTTTGTCGTGCCCGTCACTAAGGTGGGTGTGGTTCCTTACTGTCATTCGGTTGTCCCGTTGTCAAGATGCATCAATGAAGTATGCACATCTGAGGAGGCACAAATACATGAGTAGGATCTCTTATACGCGCAGACAGTTTTGTCGTTATGGTTTGAGTAGTGTGGCTGGATTGACGTTGCTGGATCTGGCGGCCTGCGGCTCATCCTCATCAACATCTTCCGGTGGTAGTCAGACATTACAGCTATCCTTCTGGGGTGATGCCTCGCGCAATAAGCTGACGCGCAACGCCATTACGCTCTACCAGCAGGCGCATTCCGGCACCACTATTCATTCCTGGTTCGCTGACTTCAATTCGTATTTTAACAAGTTGAACACGCAGATCGCCGGCGGTAGTGTGCCCGACCTGATCCAGATGGACATGGCCTATCTCTCGCAGTATGTGAATCAGAAGATATTATTAGACCTGGGACCACTCATTTCTAACAAGACCATCGATCTCTCCGATTTTGATCAAGGGATGCTGAAGAATAGCGAGGACAAGGGCGTCGTCTATGGTATTTCGCTGGGTGGCAACTATGAGTGCATGCTTTACGATACCCAGGTAGTAAAAGATGCCGGATTGAGCGCTCCTCCAAGTAGCTGGACGTGGGACGACTACGCGCAGTACGTGGGCAAGATTTCAAAGGCATTGAGCTCTAAACAGATTTACGGCTCGCCCGACTCCAGCGGTGCCATCGATATCTTTGAGATCTGGGTACGTCAGCAGGGGCATGAGCTCTACACATCCGATGGAGGCGTGGCCTTTACGCTTGATGACGTTACCTCGTGGTTTACTTATTGGAGCCAGCTGCGCAAGGCCGGTGCCTGCGCTCCTGCCCAGTTACAGGCCTCGGTGACCGGGAGCGGTCCGGCCGCTACGTTGTTGACGCAGGGGAAGGTCGCCTTCGCCATTGCCCATTCCAATCAATTCCATGGCTTCCAGGTACTCTCGCAGCATCCTTACGCACTACAGATGGTGCCGAACGGTCCCAAACCGGGCCTGTATCTCAAGCCATCAATGCTGATGAGTGTGGCTGCCAAATCCAAATACACTAAAGAGGCCGCCGATTTCATTAATTTCTTGATTACGCAGCCTAAAGGAGTGAAGGCGATCGGCCTGGATCGTGGTATTCCTGGCAGTGCTCGTGCGCGCGCGGCGCTCCAGCCAACGCTGAAGGCAGAGGACAAGGCCGTGCTGGCTTATGCCAGCCAGGTTGCCAGTAGCGGACAGACCTCCTCTAAGACCGTACTCGATCCCCCGAATGCTGGCAAGCTTCAGACCCTACTGATGAACGTGGCCCAGGCCATTGGTTTTGGTAAGCAATCGGTGGCCGATGGCGCCAAAGCTTTTTATGATGGATCTCAGAAAGCCCTGACCAGGTCCTAGAATATGGAGCTGAACAATGACTGTTACGCCTGCTATGACCCGGTCGCGTCCACTCTCTGAACGCGTGCCACGCAAGCCACGCCGCATGAGCAGCGCGGAGAAGAAAGAGAACCTGGCTGCCCATCTCTTTCTTCTCCCCTGGTTCCTGGGCATCATTATCTTTACCGCCGGACCTGTGCTGGGCTCACTCTATCTCTCTTTTACCAACTACAATCTGATCGGTACGCCAGCCTGGGTAGGATTGCGCAACTACCTGACCATGTTTCATGATCCGCAGTGGTGGAACTCTGTGCGCGTTACGCTGCTCTACGTCTTCTTCTCCGTGCCGCTGAAGTTGATCTTCGCGATGGCGATTGCCCTGCTGCTCAAGCAGGGCCTGCGTGGACTGGGCCTCTTTCGCGCTATCTACTACGTGCCCTCACTGCTCGGAGGTAGCGTCGCCATCGCGCTGTTGTGGCGGCAGATCTTTAATTCCGATGGTGTCGTCAACCAGGCGCTGGGATTCATTGGTATTCATATATCCATCAGCTGGATCTCCACGCCGGAATATGCGCTGCCCACGCTGATCATTCTGGCGATCTGGCAGTTTGGCTCGCCGATGCTGATCTTCCTGGCCGGCCTGAAACAGATCCCGCAGGAATATTATGAGGCGGCCTCAACTGATGGATCGGGTCCCTGGCGCAACTTCTTCTCGATCACCTTACCCTTGATTACACCGCTGGTCTTTTTCAACCTGATCTTACAGATGGTGGGAGCATTTCAGGCCTTTACACCGGCATTTGTGGTCAGCGGAGGTAGTGGAGGGCCGTTGGACTCAACCCTCTTCTATACTCTGTACGTCTATCAGCAGGGATTTGGTTATTTGCAGATGGGATATGCTTCGGCGATGTCGTGGATCCTCCTGGTCGCGATCGGTGTGTTCTCGGTGATCGCCTTTCTGTCGTCGCGCTACTGGGTCTTTTATCAAGATGATGGGAGATGAATGATGAATATTCCACTTTCACGTTCTCAACTGGCGCGCCGTGCTGTGCGCCCACAGCCGCATCGATCATCACGGCTGGCCTGGCGCTTGTTGATGTATCTGATCGTGATCATGGGCGCGATCATCATGCTGTATCCACTGATCTGGATGTTTAGCGCCTCGTTCAAACCGGAAGATCAGATTTTCGCCAATTCCAGCCTGCTCTCTCCCAGCTGGATTATCAATAACTATTCAGATGGCTGGAATGCCCTGGACTATGGGTTTACCGTCTTCTTTGTGAACTCGCTGATCATCTGCCTGGGAGCGGTTGTTGGCAACCTGATATCCTGCTCGATGGCCGCTTATGCCTTTGCGCGCCTGCGCTTTCGCTACAAGGCCTTCTGGTTCATTGTGATGCAGGGGATTATCCTTTTGCCGACCCACGTCATGATCGTGCCGCAGTATATTCTGTTTAAAGATCTGGGCTGGGTTAATACCTTCCTGCCGCTGATCGCGCCTAAATTTCTGGCCACCGACGAGTTTTTTGTGTTCCTGATGATCCAGTTCATTCGTGGCATCCCGCGCGAACTGGATGATGCCGCGCAGATGGATGGCTGTGGCCGCCTGGCCTTCTACTGGCGCGTGGTCCTGCCCCTCTCGCTGCCCGCGCTGGTGACATCCGCCATCTTCACCTTCATCTGGACCTGGAATGACTTTTTTACCCAGCTGATCTACCTCAACGACGAGTCGCTCTATACCATTCCACTGGCCCTGCGTACATTTCTGGATAGCACCGGTAACTCGGCTTATGGACAGCTCTTCGCCATGTCCGTGCTCTCGCTGCTGCCGGTAATTGCCTTTTTCCTGCTCTTCCAGCGCATGCTGATTGAAGGAGCCGCCACCACTGGCATCAAAGGGTGAGGTTAAAAGAGAATGTTCGCAGCGCCAACTACGCTGCGAACATTCGTATATGTATTATTTGCCGGGGGCGGCGATGAAGTGATATTTCTGCAGCACGGCCTGACCGTCGCTGGAGAGTACATAGTTCACGAAGTCCTGGGCTTCGTTGTGGTGGGGGGCGTTTTTGGTGACGGCGATCGGATACTGGGCGATCACGTTGAAGGTGTCGGGAATGTCGATGACGGTCACTTTAGCGGAAACGGCGTTGGTGACGTCGGTGCGATAGACGAAGCCGGCGTCTACCTCACCCAGCTGTACCTTCTGCACCACGGCCTTGACGTTCTCTTCCTGTGAGACAATGTTCTTCTTCACACTGGCCTCATAATCGGCACCATACTGGGGCGAAGCCCCCATCTTATCGAGCACCTGCTGACTATACTTGCCCGCTGGCACAGCGGCCGCGCCGATATCGATCTTGACGCCTGATTTCGCCAGGTCTTTCAATCCGGTTACATTCTTATTGCCGGTTGGCACGATTACCACCAGGCGGTTCTGCGCGAAGATCTGCGCGCTCTCAACCACGCTCGCCGCGCTGGCCTTCTTCATATTGGTCTGGTCGGCCGAAGCAAATACATCGGCGGGCGCTCCGTTGGCGATCTGCTGCTCCAACAACTGCGAGCCATTGAAATTATACTTGATGCTCACATTGGGATGCCGGGCCTGGTACTGCTTCGCGATGTCGTGGAAGGACTCGGTGAGCGAGGCGGCGGCGAACACCTGGAGCGAAATATTGGCGGCCGCCGGCTTTGTAGCCGTGCTGGCCTGGGTACTGCCTGTATTAGAGTTCCCACCGCCACAGGCGGCCAGCAAGAATGTCAATAAGAGAAGGGCGCAGACCGTGGAATGAACGCGTTTCATACATACTCCTCGCAAATGTCTAAGCGTTTGTATTTTTCTATTTTCTCATCCCGAGAGCGCAACGGCAATGTTTGTACTCATAGTATGAGTAATCACAAAGTGAGTATACAACACTTTTGGGGGACATGGTATAGGTTCATTGCTAGCGTGCCGGAGCTTCTAAGGGTCTATTTCCTGTTTAACGGCATCCGGAATTGTCCGGGTTTATTCAAGCTTGATGGTGTCAAATGTGGTGTCACATTTTGGGAACATCACACCAATTGTAATGCCGGCTGAGAAAGTAATTACAAGCACCTAATGAGGCTTCATTTATAGTTTTGGATACGGGGTTGATAGAATCCTAGAGAAGAGATATAGGAGAGAATCTCTGAGATCCTTTTCTATGCATGTGTTGTATGTTTTTACAAAGGGGCATTCTTCGTCCTTCTAGAGAATTTAATGTTGTATGCAAATACGAGCATTATATGCTTTGACTGTTTCTTTAAAATTAGTTATCCGCACATTGATCCCCTTCAGACAATTTTCGCTTGACACTCAGATAGTGCCCTTTGGCCGTCTTCGTTTTAGGATGCTCGGGACCCAGTACCTGCTCGCGGATGCGTAACGCCCGTTCAAAGAGCGGCTCGGCCTCTGCATACCGCCCCTGGTCTTTATAGAGAAGGGCCAGATTGCTGAGGCTGGTTGCCGTTGAAGGATGCTCGGGACCCTGCACCTGCTCAGAAATGCGTAAGGCTCGCTCATAGAGCGGCTCAGCCTCTGCATACCGCCCCTGCTCTTCATAGAGGATAGCCAGATTGTTGAGGCTGGTTGCCGTATCAGGATGCTCGGAACCTTGCACTTGCTCAGAAATGCGTAAGGCTCGCTCATAGAGTGGCTCGGCCTCTGCATACCGCCCCTGGATTTTATAGAGAAGGCCCAGATTATTGAGGTTGGTTGCCGTTGAAGGATGCTCGGGACCCAGTACCTGCTCGCGGATGCGTAACGCTCGTTCAAAGAGTGGCTCAGCCTCTGCATACCGGCCCTGCTCTTCATAGAGGATAGCCAGATTGTTGAGGTTGATTGCCGTTGAAGGATGCTCGGGACCCCGCCCCTGCTCAGAAATGCGTAACGCTCGCTCAAAGAGCGGCTCGGCCTCTGCATACCGCCCCTGCTCTTCATAGAGAAAGGCCAGATTGCTGAGGTTGGTTGCCGTTGAAGGATGCTCGGGACCCTGCACCTGCTCGCGGATGCGTAACGCTCGTTCAAAGAGCGGCTCGGCCTCTACATAAAAGAAATATTTTGCTAACCAATTACCTGCTAGTGTGAAGATAGAAGCTACATCTGATGATATGAAATTATACTCATCGGTAAGCAACAAGAGATGTTGTGCTTGAAGCACGTACGGCTGGCACTGTTCCCATATCTTTGGCTCTAATTGGTAACAGGTTTTCAGGAGTACTTGAATGACCCGTTCCATCCAGATCTTTTGTGCCTGCATGTCCATTGTATCTCTTAAGACAGCTTGCACCAATCGATGTAATTGAAGAGACTGACGATCTAGGCTACGCTTCACCAATGAAAACTTGAGCAGTTCGCCAATTGCACGATCCAATGTAAATAGATTGTCGGCTACAGGCTCGAGCACAGATCCTAATTCATAGCGTCCTACTATAAACATGTCAATGGGAATGGCATCCGGTTGCAAGAAAGCACAGAAGCGTAATAGCTCCGCAGCTGCCGGGTTTGCTTGTTCCACAACCTGAAAGGATAATGACCAAGTGGCCGCCACCGGTTGAGGATGGCCTAGCGCAAAACGTCCTCTCTCGTTTAGCAACTCAGAATGTCTTTGTTGATAGAAGGACACATAATTTGCGAGGCTCGAACCCGTTTCCTCTAGATACGCACTTGCTTGATCAAGCGCTAAGGGAAGGCCATCTAGAATAGCTACAATCACTTCGGCATCCTTGCGCATCTTCTCAGAGGCTTGTTCAAGGGTGGCTTCTGGAGTCAGAACTTTGGCACGGCGTAATAATAGGAGTGCCGCATCCTCTTTCGCCATGGGTTCAATGCTTGTGGTGCGAGCTGTGAGACCTCCCGTTGCCGCGGCTCTGGTTGTGATCAGTATGTGCCCTTTATTGGCATGAAGCAGCATCTGGTAAGCATTTAGCAGATCCAGATCGTCTGCATTGTCCAGGATTAGTAGCCAGTGTTCATTATCGCGGAACCACTCTCTTAGAGCATTCATCGTGACTGTAATATCGATATCTTTGGCTGGCAGGGGGAGATGAAGGAGCGAAGCTATGTTCACAAATCCTGTCTGAAGAGATTCTGAGGTATCAGCATTGATCCAAAACACGTACCGATAGTGTTGCTGATAACGATAGGCATACTCTATAGCGATTTGTGTCTTGCCAATGCCTCCAAGACCTCCAATAGACTGAGTAAGGGCCATTGAATGTCCAGGCGCAAAGGAGATATGCAGTTGCTGCAGAATCTCTTCACGCCCGGTGAAGAAGGGATTGCGTGGATGAGGCACATCGAAAATACGAGATGGCTGCGGTTGGCCCGCCGCAGGTTGTTCCTCCGGTTCCGGAACGTGTATTTCAGCAATCACCTTGCGCAGTTCTTTAACTACCTGGGTCCAGGCTTCATCTTTGAGCCAGGTGGAGCTTTGTATCGGAACTCCATCCCTGGGTAGCACCTGGAGGTGGTTAAACGGGGCATCCTCCCAGGAAACGGAACGAACCAAAATTGGCACTACCCTTGATTTGCCTCGTGTCTGCTGCTCAAGAGCCTGTTTCATCTCCTTTCCATAGCAGTAGTCTGAATCGAGAAAATCGGCACTTACCAAAAAAAGGATTAAATGAGCCGCGCTCAGATTCTGATCAATCTCTTGTTCCCAATTTGCCCCAGCAACAACCTTGCGATCGTGCCACTCTGAAATAACCCCACGGCGTCGGAGCGTTGACAAATGCTTTTCGAGGTCTTTGCGGAATGCTTCATCTTCGTGAGCATATGAATAAAATACCTTGATTGCCTTCCCTGACAGTGATGGTTGTTCCATATGCAATCCTTCACATTGATCTCTTCTTCGGATAGCATTACTTGATGGTACATTTGATGCTCCTTAGCGTAAGTGTAAATGTTTTTCGCTTATAGAAGCATTCCTAGCAAAACTACGCGCTCTTTACTGGAAATTTAAGATCCTTGCAATTCGATTTTCACATTATAACCATGTGTACGGAGCATATAGACGAGGTTTGGGCCATCGATAAGAGAGATTGGTTTATCTTTAGCAAATTCTCTCGAGTCATGGCCGAAATAGCTCGTTGTTACAAGAATTCCCTTTACTGCTCCCTCATTAATCATCGTCCCATAGAGATCGCGGACAGCAGAGACAGGTACCACCTTATTGTATCGTTTCGCCTGAATTACAAATTTACCACCTCGTATGGCATCAGGATCAAAAGCAATAGCATCAACTCCACCATCGCGACTGGCTTGAGTAACACGCACCTCAGAACCATATCCTGCAAAGATTTTGCTGAATAATTCACAGACGAGGTGCTCAAAATCTTCCCAGTCCATTGTGGCAAGGTTGTCATTTGTAGTGAGATTTGCGAGTACTTCTCTAGACTCTACGAAGCGCTTGTCTTGGGTATCCATTTCCATGATTGGCTTCACAGGGGCCATCTGAGAAAGTGATCCAGCGACTAATCCTTTGAGACTTCTAATACACTCCTTAGGGTCAACTTTCATTAAATTTATATTTTTAAATATAGCCCGCGATGCTTGAACAGAAATAATGCACGAGGCAAACTCTTGCCCAGTGGATTTATTAACTCCCGTGACCCAACCGTTAAAAACAATACTTTGAAGCGCCGGAATATTAGCTTCAAGAAAGCAGACGTGAAGTGTTAATAGTACCATTTGGCAAAGAACTGAGTCGTAAAGAGCCTCAATTTCTTTCGGTTTTAATACCACTGGCTCTATAACTGCTCGACTCTTCACGAGCTTATAACCACTGATACGTGGAATCTCAACAAGTTCTGGTAAATACATAGAAATAACAGCTGTCCCCCCGATAGGTTCAAATTGTACCTCAACGTTTTTGCCATAACCCTCTGGAAACGGGATCGTTCCAATAATGTGTTTGAGAAACCAAGTTACAATCTCGGCATCTCCATTTTCAAATTGCTGTCGTTTTTCATCTATGGCCGCATTGTATTTTGCCTTCTCCTGCTCAAGCTCTTGCTGTTTTTGTTCATAAGCGCGAAGAGCCTCTGCTTTTCGTTTTTCATAGCGGTCGGTAAGTTCTTGCAAGTGCTTACGGATTGCTTCTTCTTCTTCTAAGCGCTTTTTCTTCCCTCCTGGAATTATGTTTCCTATGATTGAGCCTTGAGTCCGCAATCCAAGGGTCACGGCGGCCTGTGCAAATGTGGGGGGGAATTCATGAAATGAAAATGGCGAAAGCTGTCGAAAATCCTTTCCTTTCTCCCAATCAAACATTTTTCGAGGTTTTAACCCATTAGAAAGCAGATTTCTCAGTGTATCCAACCTTGCTTGAGCTTCCCGCGTGTCTCTTTCCGCTCTTGCTTCGAGGCTAAGTAAGTCATCCTGTTTTCTTTTTTTTGTTTCTTGCTCTCTCCATTTAGAAATCTGTTGAGCTATCTTCTGGTCTAACTCCATCTTCGTATGAGCAACGACGACCTTTGTCTCGCCAAGATAAGAGTTAGAAATCATACGCTGAAACCTGTACTTCGTTGGCATAATGGCATCCTTACTATTATCCAGCAGATTAGATTACTCTCAAGTAACTTACTTGTTTATATAATCTGCCCACTAGGTTCCACAACTAACCCTCTAAAAAGTGCTACATTTGAATAAGTTTGTTTTGTATTATTAGCCCGCTACCGGAGTGTTTGTGTGCTATGTCAGCATGATCTAATATTTGTGCCCATCCGCGTCGATTTACTCACTGAACCCCTGTTTCTTTATTTTATCTTCAGCCCCTGCCACCACTCTTTAGGCTCAGTGTGCAGGCATGCTTCGGCGAGGTTCTTGGCAACATCGGTTTGTAAGCCTGCGTAGCAGTTGGTGATCCAATCCTGAGTGTCGGGATAACCTTGCACCTGGTATTCTCTTGCTTGAACAATGCATTCTAGTAGATCTGCATCACGTGCCAGGATACCTTCTGGTGAGCGCCGTCCTTCATAGTCATCGAAAAAGGAGAGGATGTTTGCCGCAATCTCTTGCGGTAATCTATCAACTTGCTCAGTGATAGCCCTCTCTTCATCTCTTCCCACGTTAATGTAGCGCTTTGAAACACGGTGAAGGTCATTTATGCGAGCTTCGCCAGTGTCATGGAAAAGGCACATCATTGCAGTTTTTGCCGGGTCCGCACCGTCCAAGGAAGCTAAAACATACCCTAAAATAGCCGTTCTGAAGGTATGCTCAGCAACGCTTTCGGGGTCAGTAATACCTGCCATCCACCATCCAGAGCGTTTCACGCGCTTGAGTTGACCTATTTCATATAAATATTTGGCGATGTTATTCATATCCATGTGGCAGCTCCTCTAATAATATTAATAGCATGTTCAATCGTTCTTTTTCTTGCTCAAACATTACGCTTTGGTTCTGTGATTCTCGCTCTACGTTTTCTAGGCAGGCCGCTAACTCATGGCAGTAGGGTATTAATATATCTACCCCGCGGCTTTCGATCAGAGCAGATAAGGTAAGTATATCTAATGTCCAGCCGTTTTTGTACCTCTTATTACTTAACCGCCGCAAGAGCGCTTTTATTGTCCGGCTACATTTTTCTTCCCCTGCGTCGTAGTAACCTGATTCTTGAGATTGATCACCATAATAGACCAGGTGATATCCCAGGTTAATCGAGGCAGCCTCAGGGTCCTCTCGAATAAACTGTATGTATTGATCAAGTACCTCTAGTTGTCCGCAATAAAGAGCTAGGCCCACCATCATACCCCTTTGGACCCACTTATTGGTCTCGCGTACATAATTTTCATCCAGGAATTGAATAGCTCGAGGCGTACCTAAACGCGCGAGGTAGTGGCTGGATTGCTGGCGAACTATGGCAGATCTGAGGCCGTTATCTGATTTGTTCTCCTGATAGAGTTCCATGAGATGGTCAGAAATAAAATTCTTCTCGCTGGCTGTGATTTCTTTTGAACCCAGCATCTGCTTTAAGAAGGATACCACTTCAAATGGGAGCAACTCTCGAAGGGCCTCTTCAAGTTTACTTATTTCATCACCTTGTTGTATCCGGTTACGCATTAACTCAAAGATATACCTGGCAACATAGTATTCGTGAAAAGATTTGTGGAGAAAGTAGTAATTCTCGCCTTCAGAGACGCTCAGAAAGGTGCGGAAGCAGAGATCATCTAGCAGTTGTGTCTCTGTAAGAGAGGAGAATTGTGGCGCTAGAGTTTTGACGATTGTATTGAGCTCGCTCTGCGTGAATGTCTCATTTTGTGTTAGCCCGTATGCAGAGGCAAAAGATATTCTGGCTGAATATGTGATCCAGGCTACTTCTTGGATCAAGCTATTCTTTTCATGCCACTTTAGGACGGAATCTGGTTTGGCAGCCTCGTTCTTTAACCACTTTTCTGTGTATTCCTTATAAAGCTTGGTGACGCTCCATTCCTCTTCGCTCATTTCTGCTGGATCTGTAAAAATGTCTAGCATCATGATTAATAAGAGAGGTCGTTGAGCCAGGTCCTGCAATTCATGGTTGCTTTTTATAGCCTCGACAATGGCGGTAGGCGTTGTTTCGGCCTGCTTTGTAACCGAGGCACGTTTTTTGTGATAAAAATCTGCAATATATTGGATTACTGCTTCATTGAGAGCCAGTGGCTGTAACTCGACTCGCAAGGGGTATTCTTCCAGCAACGGTGACATTGAGAGATAGAACTCAAAGAAGTTTTTGCGGCAAGAGAGAATAGAGGGAAGGGTAAATAGTTTACTCGCCGCCCTCTCATTGAGAGATCGCTGCGTCAGTTCCCCTTGCATCTCATCAAGACCATCAAAAAAGAAAACGATCCGGTTTTTTCGTGCCAGCATTACAAAGCTATCATAGACAAGTGGAAATTTATCGCTGAGATAGTTCCAGAGAATCTCAAAGGCGCTACCAGAAAGAGATGAGAACTCACGAAGTGGGATATAAATTGGAAATGGGGCGGCCTCCAATGGAGCCGAAATAAAATTGGTGGCCAGGATATTGAAGAGTTGTTTGAGGATAGTTGTCTTTCCCTGGCCAGCATCTCCCAGTAGAAGTATACGTTGTTCGTCGCTTAACGCGGTTGTCAGATACTCCACAAGCGTGCCTGTGGCGGGAGTGCTCTGCAATGTGGTCCATGGTGGCGAAATGAACAGCCCTTTATCACCTACGACGTCTTTGACACGTAAGTTGGTTGAGCCAGGAGCTAAGGCATTGAGCATTCTAGTTTGCTGGTGCTGTAGGTATTCGACCAGCAAAGATTTTTCATCGGGAGAGAGTATGTGCGACTGTACCTGAATGACAGAATCGGCTCGATCGATATCTTCTCGATGCTTATTGACGGAAAGGGAATTGGATATAAACCCTAATTCCCCGGCATCTTTATTAAAGAGGGCGATGAGCTTTTCCTGGAAATAGGGGTCTGGGGTGTTTACACCCCGCTCCCATTTACTTACAGTGTCAACGCTGGTGCCGAGTTCGTCTGCAACCTTTTGTTGCGGCCAACCTCGTAAGGCCCGCTGTTTTTTCAATAGAGTATTTGGCTGATGCAATCTTCTGTTATGGTTGGAATCCATTCCTGCTCATCTCCTGCAAGAATCATAAGGTCACACACATTGATTGCTTTTTTAGTATAGTAGGAAAATAAGCTTAATATCAACACAAACTACTATAGGTTATTTATCTTCAGCATTACTCTGTTTATTACTGTATTTCTGCTCTTCCTGGCGTATGAAATCCTCAATGGCTTCGCGCCGAAATCGCCATAAGTCGCCTAATTTGAAACCAGGTAGCTTACCCTGTTCTGCCCACCTCACTATTGTGCGTTGATGGACCTTAAGCAAAGCCGCAACTTCTTTGGGTTCTAGGATTTCATCCATAATGGGCATAGAACCTCCTCATCTAATAACCTGCTATGTCTCAATAGTACCATACAGCGTTTAGCTGGTCAAAATTGTCTCAAAAATACAATAAGATTGTGTAAAATTCCTAATTTGTCTCAAAAATACTTGACAGTGATAAAAATCACCGGTTACACTACATGGTATAAGTAAAAAAATGAAGGGGGGCGGACAAAGGCGGATAGGGGCGGATAAAAGGCGAGCATTAATCTAGTGTGAGCTGTTACAGAACAGCAAAAGATGATCTATTCTATAGATAAGAAAAGACACCGGCGGCGGCAACCGCAAGTGTCTCTATATCCCAACTGCATAAGTGCTGATTGAGTGTAGGAACTTGCCCAGCACTTATGTATAGAGTGTCGGGCCTGTAAGAGTCTAGCGTACGCGGGTTCCGATGTCAATGAGATATTGCCTTTTTGCGGCAGAGAGGAGCCTGCTATGGCAGAGTATAGAACCTTCCCTCAGCGAATTGGGTTTCATTGGACCTGCGTTGCACTGGCCTCTATTCTATCTGATGATATCCAGATCGATGCAGCGTCTGGAGATGGCGAGGAAGAGATGAGCCTTTGGGATGAAGCGTCAAATGAAGGCCTCTGCTTCCTACGCATTGTGCGCTATCTCCCACACGCCCGCCTCTACGAGGGTCTAGTGGCTAAATCCGAAGAATTGCTCGCGGCAGCACCGGCGAAAGCATTCTTCACCGAGGATCAGCTCTACAATACCTTGCCTTGCGATATCCGGATCCGAACCATCTTATCAAGAGACACCTCATTCGCGCGGGAACAAGGCTTCGCACGCGTGGTGAAGCAGATCGAAACGCATGCGCGCGTGATTCGGCCGGCGTTCTACCGCACAGAGCCTGCTATGGCCCCAGTCCGAACGCTGGAATTGATAGGGGCCCCTGCTTTGGCGCCCGAAGAACTGCTTGTCAGCGCGGAAAGCGTCGATACCCATCTCGAAACGCTTCGCCAGTCACACCCCGATACAACTGCAGATCAGGTGGAGTATTGCATCCAGCAAGCCTTCCTCCTGGCCGCCGTCGACGCTCTCATGACCCGCTTGTATGAGCTGCACGACGCGGCATGTGCGAGCATCGTGCGCCCCTGGTGTGCTCAGGTGGCAACGGTGCAGCGCTGGCACCGGGACAACCGCCGGAATGTCGTAAGGGCCATGCCCCTCTCGAAGCCCCGCTGGCGCCTTCACATACACGCACCGATCCAACTCCAGGCGGCTTAAGCTGTCTGAAAGCGCACTCAGTTCTACCATTTTTTTCTTTCCCTTCCTGTCACCACAAGAAAGGTAGGTTTCTTATGCTCAAAAATTTGGTACGCCGGTTCTTCCATGCTCTTGGCAAGTCTACTCTCTGTGGTTGCGGATATTGGACCTGTAGCTACTGTGGCAACTGCCACAACCCTTACTGTCATTCCTATGGTTCATGCTCTGAAGGTTAAAAGGAGGTCGAGGCGATGACCACAACCATGTTCCCCTGGATCCTGATTGCATTGCTGTCGGGCATGTTAATCGGGCTAGTAATTGGCGTCTACCTGGCCTCTTCCCTGGTGAGAGGGCATTTCAGCCACTTCCTGACGCATGGCTCCCAGCGACAGGCACCACCTTCGCCACATCCAAAGGCCAGTGGCCCTTTCTACGAGGATGAGCTGTACACTCGCCGTCCAACCCGTTACTAACCTTTCTGTTTTGACCAACACGGTTCTTTCCAGCCAAAAAGCCCGGCATGTTCGAGCATGCCGGGCCCGTTGAGAAGCTTTTCTCCACATTGCAACGTGATGTCAAGTCCTCTGCCATAGTATCGCTGTGGTGGAGGCCTGACGTCAAGCATCTGAAGAAGAAGGAGCGAGACGTCTTATGTCACAGCATACTCTGTCTCCCTCGTCCCAAGAACGCCTGGTGACGAGGGCCCGCGCGGGTGAACCCGTGCACGATGAGCTGATCCTGTCCCTGCAATCGGCCATTACCTCCATGGCGATCAGGCATCTGCGCAATCATTCCTACAATTGCTATCATGTGGAATACACGGACCTGGTTCAAGAGGCCAATGTGGCCATTCTCACCTCGCTACAGCGAGCGCTAACTAAGCAGGATCCCTGTGCTTACTTGATGCGAACAGCCAAGAAGGCCATGGTCCGCTACTACGTCAATGGGCATGCTGACGTAATCAAGACCTATCACGCCTACCAGGAACCCATTGCGGTGCTGAGCCTGGACGCACCCATCAACAAAGAGACGGGGCAAACGTTTGCCGATCTCCGAGGGGCAGTTCCGCAAGAGCGTCAGCGGCGCGATTCAGACGCGTATGCTTCCCTTTATCGCGCCATTGAGGCCCTCCCCGAGAAGCAGCGCATGGTGGTGCGCCGGTGCTATGAGCTGGGGCTGGGTGATACGCCTGCCTCCTTGAATGAGATCAGCCGCCATTTCTCTCCCCATTCACCGCGGCCAGCCAACGCCCACTATCATCACAGGTGCGCGCTCGCGAAGCTCCGCACGCTTTTGGCGTCGGCCCTTCCTCAATACTGCGTTGGAGGTGTGCAATGATAGCCCCGATCGTTTCAGCAACCGCACAGTCTATCGCGCTGCGGCCGTATCAGGAGGCATGCGTTGAGCGCGTCCTCACCCGACACGCGAGTTGCCCGAAGGGTGGGAAGGCGCTGATCGTCCTCCCCACGGGCTGCGGCAAGACGGTTGTGTTCACCGAAATCGCGCGCCGTCTGGGCTTGCGCACGCTCATTATCGCGCACCGGCAGGAGCTCCTCCAGCAGGCGGCAGATAAATTTCGAATGGTCGACTCGGCTGCGGTGATTGGCCAGGTTGGTGCTGGGCGCCATGAGTACGGGGCACCGATTACCGTCGCCTCAGTTCAAACCATCAGCCGCCCTGAACACCTCAAGCAGGTAAAGCGCTTTGGGTGCCAGCTGATCATTATTGATGAATGTCATCACTCTACCGCGAGCGGCTATCAGGCTGTGCTCGACGCGTTACCAGAGGCTTTTGTATTGGGTGTGACCGCGACACCCGACCGCCTGGATCATCAGAGCATCGAGCGCGTATTCGGCGAACCCATCTTCACCGCCTCGATCATCGATATGGTGGAGCAGGGATACCTGTGTGACCTCCGCGCCATCGCCATTCCGACCGCCGCATCCCTGGATAACGTCCACACGCAGGCTGGCGATTTTAAACTTGATGAGTTGGAAGTGGCCGTGGATACAGAGGATCGGAACAATCGCATTGTTTCCGCCTACCTGCAGCACTGCCGGGGACGGCAGGCCCTGTGCTTCTCGGTTACCGTGGAACATGCGGAACATCTGGCGGTGGCATTTACAACGGCCGGCATACATGCGGCGGTCGTCAGTGGAGATACTCCTCTGGAAGTACGGAAGCGCATCCTTCACCAGTACGAGCGTGGTGACATTGCCGTGGTCTGCAATTGTGGCGTGCTTTCGGAGGGCTACGACGCTCCCCAAACTTCCTGTGTCATTCTCGCGCGACCCACGAAATCACGCGGTCTCTTTACCCAGTGTATAGGACGGGGCACTCGCCTTGCGCCAGGAAAAAGCGACTGCGTCGTGCTCGATATCACCGACAATTGCCTGCGGCACCGCATTCAGCCGCTCACCTTGCGGAAGGTCTTGGAGCTTCCTCTTTTGGACGGCGAGAGCGTGATGGAGTCGAAGAAGCGACAGATTCTGGAGCAGGAGCAGGAGCGCGAAAAGGAGGAACGGACCACCAAGGTCTCGCGCCGAACGCAGGACCTTGTGCTGAATATGCTCGACCGAATGGCCTGGCAGCGGCGCTCCGGTGGTTCCTATGTGCTGGAGGTGGGGGAGCAGAAGCACCAGATTTATCTTATCCCCTCGGAGGAGAAAGACGGCTACTACTCCGTCTGGGCGAAGCTGGCCCCGACTTTCCAGCAGCAGCAATGGCTCAAGGAGTCAACGCTGGAATGGGCGCAGCAGCACGCCGAGATGAAGGCGCGCCTCCTTCAATCCAGCGCGAAAAAGCTGGTGCTGGTTGATAGCACGGCTCCCTGGCGCGCACGTCCCGCCTCCGACAGGCAATTGTACATGCTCCGCAAGTACAAGCTGGACTTTGACCCCGCCATTACCTCCGGCGAGGCATCGGACCTGATTGGCAAGGCGAAAGAAGATGAGGCCAAGAACAAGGCGGGGAAGAAGGCGAAAAAGGCGCAGCGCGTTATTCAGAAGCTCGTCAGGGGGGCATAGCCATGGACGTGAAGCAACAACATACCGCGCTGCAGCGCATGGCACAGGACAAGGCTCAGTGTGGTATGGGAACTTCCTATCAGGAAGTCCCGGCTATTGAGGCTCCCCCACTGGTTGCCGAGCTGATACAGAATCATGCTCCAGTGGCCTTTGGGGTCTCGGGAGGGAAAGATAGTTCCGCTATGGCACTGGCGACTACAGCGTACCTGGACCAGATGGGCCACCAGGGGCCGCGGATCCTGATCCACAGTGATCTCGGACGCGTGGAATGGGCGGAATCGCTGCCCATGTGCCAGCGTTTGGCCGACCGGCTGGGGATCGAACTCATTGTTGTACGCCGTCAGGCCGGTGACCTGCTGGACCGCTGGTGCACGCGGTGGCACAACAATGTGGCGAGGTATGCGCAACTCTCCTGCGTTAAGCTGATCCTGCCCTGGTCGACGGCGAGCATGCGTTTTTGCACGTCCGAGCTCAAGACAGCGATCATCTGCCGAGAACTGGTGCAGCGCTTCCCGGGGCAGACGATCCTCTCCGTTGCGGGCCTGCGGGCGGATGAAAGCCCTTTGCGGGCCAAACTGCCGGTGCTCATGCCGCAGGCCCGGCTAACCAGCAAGACGCTGCAGACGACGGGGTACAACTGGCACCCCTTGTTGCCGTGGAGTCTCCAGGATGTGCTGTGCTGTCACCAGTTGGCTCGCTTCCCACTGCACGAGGCCTATACCACCTACGGGTCTTCGCGCGTTTCCTGTGCATTCTGTATGCTCGGGTCTCGTGCGGACCTCATCGCTTCCAGTGCGTGTCCAGACAATCAGGCCATCTACAGAGCGATGGTGGAGCTGGAGATCACCTCCACCTTCAGCTTTCAGGAGCAGCAGTGGCTAGGGGACGTTGCGCCACATCTCCTGCCACAGGAGATACGAGAGCAGTTGCACGAGGCCAAAGGGCGCGCGCGACAACGGGAGCGGATCGAGGCGCGCATCCCGAGGCACCTGCTTTACAGCAAGGGATGGCCGCTGGGGATGCCAACGTATGCGGAGGCCATCCTCTTGAGCGAGGTCCGCCGGGAAATCGCAGCCCTGCTGCAGCTTTCCATCGGTTACACAGAACCCGATGCCATTCTGGAGCGGTACCACGAACTGCTCCTCGCGCGCCCACTGGCACAGCAGCAACGGCCCGAACAGCGCGCACCGATCCAACACTGCTTGTGGGATGAACACGACGGAGAAAGGATGTACGCCGTATGACAATCGTTCCTCTTTCGACAGCCTGGACGGAGCAGGCCCCGTTCCAAACGGCCAGGGAGGCCGCGCAGCGCTACGGCTGGTCCGTGCTCCCGCTGGGCGCAGACAAGCGCCCGCCGGCAGTGGGTGGCGCCCACGCCGACGGGACGCCCAAGCGCCTGGCCTGGAAAGCGTTCCAGAAGCGGCGCGCCTCCGCCCAAGAGATAACACACTGGGAGCACCAGTATGCCCCGGCCGCCTGGGGTGTGATTACCGGGGAGCTTAGCAAGGTGCTCATCCTTGACTTCGACGGATTGGAGGGTCAGCAAACACTTGGGCAACTCGGTCTGGATCCCCACGTCAGAACCGGATCCGGGGGCTACCACGTGTATTTTCACCACCCCGGCTGGCCAGTTCCTACGATCAACAGCAAAACAACACACGAACTCGGCCGGAGCTGGCCTGGACTGGATATCCGCGCGGATGGGGGCTATGCCGCGTTTTGTGGACGCAGTGCGTCTGGTCCCTATACCTGGTTGCGCGATCCTGAGCCGGAAGCGCTGACCTGCTTACCTGAGGATCTGCGGGCCTTCCTGGGGCTCCTGGCCGCTCGGGGAGAGGTACCCTTAGAGACACAGCGCACGGGGTCAGTGCTCGGGCAGACGCTGGTTCAGCGGGCGCTGCGCATGGTCCAGATTGATAAGAAAGGGCGCAACGATACCGGGTTCTGGCTTGCCTGCCAATTGCGGGACAACGGGTTTCCGAGGGAGGCGGCAAAGCAAGCGCTGCAGAACTATAGTGAGCAGGTCCCTGCGACCAATACTAAGGGGCATGCCGAGCCGTACACGCGGGAAGAAGCGTTCGCCAGCCTGGAAAGCGCCTACCAGGAGGCAGCGCGCTCTCCCTGGAGCGAACTGGCCACCGCATCGCACGGCGGCAGTCGGGGAGGGGGGACCGTCAAAGTGGCGATGGGTTCCCCTTCCGGCCCCGCTTCCCTGCCGGAGATCGTCATCGGGGGCGACCAGCTGCGCGACCTGACCGACCAGGCGATCGCCGCTATCCAGGCGCAAGAGCGCCACCATCCCACGCTGTTTCTCCAGTCGGCGCGCCTCGTGCGTATCGCCAGGGATGAGACGCAGCGGCCGATTATCGCCCAGATGGGGGTCAACGAGGTGAAGGAGGTGCTGACCCACTCCGCGAACTACTTCCGCCTCAAGAAGGCGGCCGGCACAGACCTCTGGCAGAAAATTCCGACGTCGCCACCCAAGGAACTGGCCGAGCAGATCCTGGCCCGTCAGACGCAAAAGCCCTACCTGCCCTTTCCGGCGCTGGCCGCAATCGTGGAAACCCCGGTAATGCGACCCGACGGCACCATTTTAGACCAGCCGGGTTACGATGCGAAGACAAAGCTGTACTATGCGCCTCAGGAGGGCATGCGCGCATGCACGGTGCCGGCCTCACCCACCAGGGAAGAGCGGGACGCGGCGCTCGCCCTGATCATGGATGCCATCGGGCAATTTGCGTATGTGGAGCAGGCTGATAAGGCGAATGCGCTGGGCCTGTGCCTGACGCCTCTGGTGCGCCCGGCGATCAAGCGGCACGTGCCGCTGGCGCTCATCGATGCGCCCAAGCAGGGCTCGGGAAAGGGGCTCTACAGTGATGTGGTCTCGACCATTGCCACCGGCAATAGTGCGGCGATCCTGACCCTGTCCGATAGCGATGAGGAACTGCAGAAGACGATCACGTCCCTGCTGGTCGAGGGCGCGACGATCGTCACCATCGACAACATCACCGGACAGCTACAGTCCAGGCATCTGGATGCCGTGTTGACATCCGATATGTGGCGCGGCCGCATCCTGGGCCAGTCGAAGATGACGTACGTCCCCCAACGGGCCACGTGGCTGGCGACAGGCAACAACATCAAGATCGGTGGCGACCTCGGCCGCCGGTGCTATCGCATCCGCTTCGACCCGAAGACATCGCGTCCCTGGCTGCGTACTGGCTTCAAGCACAGCGACCTGATCACCTGGGTGCTCGAACACCGGTCGGAACTCATTGCAGCCCTCCTGACCCTGGCTCGCGCCTGGTATGTGGCAGGTTGCCCACAGTACGACCACATTCCGGCGCTAGGGACCTTTACCGGCTGGAGCAAAACCATTGGTGGCATTCTGGAGTACGCAGGCGTACAGGGGTTCCTCTCCAATCTGGCCAGGCTTTACGACGAAGCGGACGAGGAAAACGCTCAATGGGATACATTTTTCCAGGCCTGGATCGCGCAATTTGGAAGTGAGTGGGTCACGACGGCCACATTGAACGAGCATCTGGGGGCTGCGAGTGGTCCCGATGACAAAAGTGATGGACCCCTCGCAAATGCGCTGCCGGAATACCTCCAAATAACCCTCAAAGAGCGGCCCAAAAGCTTTAAGGCGTCCTTCTCAAAAGCGCTTGAGAGGCGCGTCGATGAGTGTTTCGGTGACGACAATTTGCGACTGGAGAAGAAGCGGGATAAGCACCGCAATATCAATAATTGGAGGATTTTGCGAGGGGTGGCGGAGGTGTTACAGGCCACGTGTGAGAAAAAAAATTCTGACAACTTTTCTGCAAAATTAGAGTGTGTTAAAAGCGACCGGGAAGACCTCCGCCACCCCTCGCAAATTGATGATAGCGACGAAGCCCAAAATTCACCGATTGGCTCAGCAGGCGCGCCAAGCACACAACCTTCTCTGAACGAAGAACCTGAAAACCCACAAAGTGCGAGTGGATCCCTCGCATCTACAGAAGAATGGGAGGAATTTGACCTATGAACGCCATGGAACTTGTCCAGATACTGGAGGAGAGGAACATTTTCCTCTCCTGTGAAGGAGACCGCTTGCACGCCCGGGCTGTGAAAGGTGCGCTGACACCGGAACTGCAGGCGGAAATCAAAGCCCAGAAGCCGGCCCTGCTGGCATTGCTGTCGGCCCCACCGTCCATTGATGCGGCATGCACCGTTTGCGGCTGCCCCTGTGACTGGTACAGCGACGAGGGGACCCCGTTTTGTGACCGCCACCGTCGTGAGGCGTCATTGTTGCAGTGCGCGGCTTCACCCTCCCTGCGCCTAGTCACCTCGGCCGCGTTCTTCCTGCACGAGGTCGCGGAAATTGCCGAAGAGTTTTGTACCTTGTCTGGCCCCATTGCACTGGACCTGGAGACGACCGGCCTCAATGCACAGTCGGATAAAGTCGTCTCGATTCTGCTGGGAACACTTGGTCAAGTCTACATGCTGGACATGCGGCCCTACTACCAGCTGTCGGAGGAACGGCAGCAGCAGTGGAAGAGGGGATTACAGGAGCTGTTCACCCGGCTCTCGGATGTCACCTGGATCGGCCACAATTTGAAGTTCGACTGGAAGTTCCTGTCCGCGCAATTCGATCTGCGCCTTTCCCACATATACGACACGATGCTGGCCGAGCAACTGATCCGCAGCGTCGGCTTGAGCGACAACGACGTATCAGTCGGGCTGAAGGCGACGGCAGCTCGCTATCACCTTCCCGTCGAGAAAGAGCAGCGAGCCTGGTTTCCCGGATTGGATCGCCGCGAGACAGAATGGAACGCGCCGTTTCCGGAGCGGCAACTGCGCTACATGGTCCAGGACATTGAGGCCCCCTACCAGGTCTATCAGCGGCAGCAGGAGGCGCTGTACAAGCTGGACCTGGTGCGCGTTATCCAGCTCGAAATGCAGGCACTCTCCGCGCTGGCGGCCATGGAGATGCGGGGCGTACTGATCGACCAGGCGCAGTGGCGTGCCATTTTGGCCCAGAAGTACGCGCGCCAACAGCGCCTTGAGCAGGAAATTACCGCGACATTGGGTCAGGCCCTGCAGCGCGTCTATGATCGTTATCAGCAGGCGCTGCAGCAAGAAGAGCGCCGATTGGTAAATCTCTATCAGCAGGAGGGCAGGCAATCGATGACCTGGCCAGCATTCCGCAAGAAGGCGTTGGATGCATGGAAACAAGAGCATCCTCAACCGCCACGGCCGCCGCAAAGGGCCCAGGGAGAACCAGCCATCAAGCTGTCGTCCACGGTACAGTTGCAGGCCTCCCTGTGCGCGCTCGGGATCCCTTGTACCTCTACGAAGGAGAGCGCGCTGGAACCCTACGCAGCGCAGTACCCGCTGGTGGCCAGTCTCTTACAGTGGAAGAAGCTCCAGAAGTTCAGCAGCGCCTTTGGCGAGAACATCCTGGCCATGATCGGCCCAGACGGGCGGCTCCGCGGCGACTTCGCACAGATTGGTGCTGTATCAGGTCGGATCATCTGCAGCAAGCCGAACCTCCAGCAGATGCCAGCACATGAGCACAGAGAAGACGAGAACATCCGCCGGTGCTTTATCGCTTCTCCAGGGTACCAACTGCTCAAGGCCGATTTGAGCAACATTGAACTCCGTATCCTGGCTGAAGTATCGCGCGACGCCACAATGCTACGGTTCTTCGCAGAAGGCAAGGACCTGCACGCGGAAACGGCCAAACTCATGTTCGGGTTGCCAGCTGATGCTAACACGAAAGCGCTGATGTACAAAGAGCAGGTGTCGATGCGCGACGTGGCCAAGACAATCAACTTTGGGTTGGCCTACGGTATGGGAGCACAGGGACTCGCCAGTCGGGTCGGTGTGCCCGTCGATATGGCCAGAGGTCTGATGGACACCTACTTCTCGACATATGCGGGAGTTGCCCGGTGGCTGCGTCAGACGGCCCAGCACTCTATGAAGCAGGGTTATGCCGTCACGCTGGGAGGGCGAAAGCGCTTCTTCCCGACCCAGTTCGCAGATCGCGCAACACGGGGGAACGTGGAGCGGGCCGCCAAAAATCACCCAATTCAGGGGACCAATGCGGACATTCTTAAGCGGGCACTTACCCTCTTATACGAGACCTTACCGGAGGGGGTCTGCGTCCTCCTTACCGTACATGATGAAATCGTCCTAGAGTGCCCTGAAGCGTTCGTCGAAGCAGCAACGGAGCACCTGAAAAAGGCGATGGTCCAGGCCTGCCGGGACTATTTGCACATTGTCTCCATACCTGATCCCGATGTGCTGGTGGATACCTATTGGAGGAAGGATTAGGGAGACCCACATAGATATACACAGTTCTCGGAGCGAGATAAAAAGGTTCAAATCATAACCACAGGAGAGCAGGGAATGGAGAAAAAACCTTTTGCCTGGTATGGAGGCAAATCCGCACTGGTACCAACATTGTTATCCCTTTTGCCAACGCATCAGGTCTATTGTGAAGTTTTCGGAGGGTCAGGTGCCCTTCTCTTTGGAAAGTCGCCCAGCCCTATCGAGATTTTCAATGACGTTGACAGTGGTGTGGTCAATTTTTTTCGAGTGCTCCGCAATCCGCAACAGGCAGAGGCACTTCAGGCACTCTTACAGCTCACGCCCTATGCTCGTGAAGAATATTATGACTGCCTACGGGGTTGGCAAGAAGCTCCAGATCCGGTAGAGAAAGCCCGGCAGTGGTATTGTGCCGTGATGCAGAGCATGAATGGTTCCATTCGCGCAACCGGCTGGAGTTCTTCAAAGAAGCCAGGATCGAACCCAGCCCAGAAGTGGTCCAACCATACCCGTCACCTCAAACAGTTTGCTCACCGGCTCTCGAAAGTGCAGATCGACCATCGTGACTTTGAGCAGGTGATCCAAGCCTATGACGGCCCAGAAACGTGTTTTTACCTCGATCCTCCCTACCTTGTAGAGACGAGGAAGAAAGCGCAGTGCTACACCTACGAGATGTCTACCGCTGATCACCAACGGTTGCTGGCATGCATTCAACAGGTCAAAGGCATGGTAATTCTTTCTGGCTACGAGCACCCCTTGTATAAAGAGGCGCTCACGGGGTGGGACTGCAAAAAAGTAACGGTATCCTGTTCGGCAGAGAACCGGAGTAGCAAGCAAGAGATTCTACCCCAGACAATGCGGAATGAGTGTATATGGCGCAATCCATTGTGTGTCCAGGAAGAAAAACGAGCCAAGCAAGTTCTATTGTTTTCTGATGAGGCTTGCTAAAGTGTGGCTCATGTGAACTCCCCTATGCAATGCTTGGTCAAGTTCTATGACCAAGCATTTAAGCTGAATTCTCGCGGCACAAACGAATTGACAGCATCAACACTTATTCTGTAATATTGGAGTTATTCGATGCTAATCGTGATGGGCAGGATAAGCGTGCAGCACGTACCCACTGGTGAGTTCAAGAAGACACTGATGCAGAGAGGATAATCCCGTATGCCACTCTTAGAGACATTGATGGTTGATGTCGGAGGCTCGATTGCCAAGGCACTTCTCACGCGTTGGCTCGGTAGCAATTCCATCGTTTCGGATGCCACTTCAAGTGTTGCTGATGTGCTCAAGGGGAGCATTACGGATCGCCTTGCTCAGCAGCGTGCCCGCCATCAGTTTGAAGCCATCGGGGAAAAGGTAGGAGAAAGCCTATTCCCACTCTTTGAAACCGAGGGCGCGGCATTAGATGAAGAATCACGAACAGCGATCGCCATGGCAGTCGCTGAGACGCTCAATACGGCCAGTAGTGCTCTATTGGCGAAACACAACCTGGAGCCCGTTGAGATCGCTTGTCAACTGCTAAAGGACCATCCTGCGCATTCCTATCATTTTTCTAGTACAGAGGAACACCTGTACGAGCAGATCATAAGTGAATCCTGCCAATATATTGTTGATATCGCCTCACAACTTCCCCGCTTTAACGAACGCATGCTGGCAGAAATCCTTGGACGGGAACGGCAACTGATAAATATTGCTGAAAACATCGTGCAAGAAGTCACACGTTTACGAGAGCAACAAGACCCACAGCGCGTAGCAGCACGCTTTGAATTAGACTATCGGCGAGCCGTCATACGGAAATTGGACGAACTGGAACTCTTTGGTTCAGGTATGTCAGTTACAGCTCGTAAATATTCATTAAGCTTGGCATATGTCGCACTTTCTCTTGAGCACGATGTAGTTAAGCCCCTGCAAGAGTACGAAGAACGAAGCCATCTCACCATACCTGACTCCAGCAGGAAGTCAAGAGTGGTGAGAGAGGTTACTGGTCTCCTTCAGGTGCTAGCCGAGTCACCCTATCTTTTACTGCGCGGGGATGCGGGGTCGGGGAAAACAACATTAATGCAATGGATTGCCGTGCAATCAGCCTTGCAATGTTTTCCCCAAGAACTCGCGCCTTGGAATGGAACTGTGCCTTTTCTGATTCGCCTGCGTCAGCATATCCATGTAGGGGAGAACTGTGAACCGCGTTGGCCAGTGCCAGAGGATTTCCCGGGGTTGGTTGCGCCGATAATTGCAGGTTCAATGCCACAAGGGTGGGTGCACCAACAGTTGCAGGAAGGGCATGCAATTGTATTGGTTGATGGGATCGACGAGGTGCCGATCCCGTTGCGTGAAAGTATCTACGTATGGCTTGGCGATCTGATTGCATCTTATCCTCTGGCTCGATTTGTTGTGACTGCACGGCCCTACGCCGCGAACAAAGATGATCTACCTGCGCGTGAGCGCCTCAAAGAGGCGCAAGTGCTCCCTATGAGTCCTTCTGCCACCGAAGAGTTTATTACACAATGGCATCGAGCGATTGAGGCAAATTTGCAAGACTTGCAAGACTTGCAAGACCTGCAAGAATCTGCGAATTATTTGATTGCCGGGATCCGTAGCAGCCGCGCACTTCAACAATTGGCTACCAATCCCCTACTTTGTGCTATGCTCTGCGTTCTGAATCGCGAGCGTCATCAGCATTTGCCTTCAAACAGAATTGCACTCTATGAGGCGTGCTGTGAATTGTTGATCGAGCGGAGGGACCAGGAACGCCGTATTTCGCTACTTGATTATCCTGCAGCAACGCTTTCCTACGAGCAGAAAAGTTTGCTGCTGTCTGATTTAGCTTACTGGATGGTACGCAATGGGCAAACAGAGGTCCCAGATGACACAGTAGACGAGTGGATGACACGCCACCTTAGTAGAATGGTGGGTGTCCCGAATGGCCTTAAGGGAACAGATGCGCGTCTGCTGTTTATGGAACGCTCGGGTATCCTGCGCGAACCAATGAGTGGTGCAGTTGACTTTACCCATCGTACGTTCCAGGAATTCCTTGCAGCCAAAGCGATTGTAGATGAGAACGATATTCCCTTGCTGGTAGAACATGCACATGATGATCAATGGCGTGAAGTCGTGCTACTTACTGTCGGATTAGCCTCACGGAAGGTACGTGAAAATCTAGTAGAACGCTTACTAAAGCGTGGTGAAGTTAGAAAACGGATTCGTGCCCAATTATATCTTCTGGCTGCAGCTTGTACACAATCCGTACATGAAGAGATGAATATGGGCATCCAATCGCGTATTGATCGCGGCCTTGCCACTTTGATACCTCTGAAAAGTGTAGGTCAGGTTGAGGCTATGGCTGCTGCTGGAACATTTGCAGTTCCTTATTTAGCCCCTCGTTTTGAGTACAGTCCATCTGTCGCCGCAGCGTGTGTTCGTGCTCTTCTTCGCATAGGGAATGAATCAGCATTTAACATATTAGAGAAATATACTAGTGATAATACTGCTGATGTAATTGATGCCCTTATTCAAGGGTTGAGAGAAGTTGGTGATAAGTCCGTCTATTCACAGCGCTTTCTTTCACATATTAAGCATCTCTCAATTTCAATAGAAACATTTCAATTTTTGCCTTTTATTTTAGAGCTGAATTCCCTAGCGTTTTGGGAGTTTCCCAAGGAGAGTGATCTCTCGATATTGGAGCGATTACCAAAGTTAACTTCTCTGGAGTTCCATATTCTTCCTGAGGAGCATGATCTCTCGATATTGGAGCGATTACCAAAGTTAACTTCTCTCGTGTTACATGAACTTTCCAACGTGAGTGACCTCTCGATACTAGAACGATTACCAAAGCTGACTTCTCTCGGGTTGATGGATCTTCCCAATGTAAGTGACCTTTCAGTGTTGGAGTTGTTACCAGAGCTGAGTTCGCTAGTGTTGATGGATCTTCCCAAGGTGAGCGATCTTTCAGTGTTAGAGAAATTACCAAGGCTGACTTCTCTCGCGTTGTATAACCCTACTACTGTTTCAATGTTGAAACAGTTGCGAGGATTAACCTCTTTAACGTTATATAACCTTCTCGAGGGTGACCTCTCGGTGCTGGAGAGTTTACCAAAGCTGACTTCTCTCGCGTTGATGGATCTTCCCAAGATGAGTGACCTCTCGGCATTGGAGAAGTTACCAGGGCTGACTGCTTTAAGGTTGTATGACCTTCCCGAGATGAGTGACCTCTCGGCATTGGAGAAGTTACCAGGGCTGACTGCTTTAAGGTTGCGGGATCTTCCCGAAGTGAGTGACCTTTCGGCTCTAGAGAAGTTACCAAAGCTGACTTCTCTCGCGTTGTATAACCTTCCCAAGGTGAGTAACCTCGCAGTGCTAGAGCAGTTGCCAAATTTAACGTCGTTGGATGTGTGGAACCTTCCCAAGGTGAGTGACCTCGCAGTGTTAGAGCGATTGCCAAGGTTAACATCATTAGAGTTGCGAAACCTTCCCAAGGTGAGTGATCTCTCAAGTTTAACCTCTCTTGAGAGTTTGAAGTCTATCTCTATTGGAAGGATGGCTGCAAGGTGTGTTTTTCCAGAACATGTGTTGGCTCGGGTAATCATTCAAAGATTTAGATAGACACATCATTAATACTTTGATTGGCGATCTTCCAAAGAAGCAAGCTTGGAAAAAATCGATCGGCTTAAAATTAAATTCTTGTGAACACTTTATGTGATCTTGGAGAATAATAGTAGCTTCTTCTGTTACCTATCAATACATTGTAAGAATTCTTTTCCTCCAAAGACACATAAAGGAGTACCTGCACATGGCAACTATCCTGCTCACCGACGATGAGTACACATTTCTCGTCAACACCCATAAGGACCTTATAGAGCGCGCGAAGACGGCGAGTCCCCGCGCTGCCACCCATCTGCGAACGGCAGCGAAATTGCATTCGGATTTCATCGCGTTGGAAGATGGACGGCGCGCCGCAGCCAAGACGAAAACAGAGGCCCGCCAGGAGCGAGAGGCGCACAAAATCCAGCGCCAGCAAGAGCGCCTGGCTGCACTGCAGCAAAAGATGCAGCAACAACAACCCCAGCGCGCACAGGGATCGGCTAGTCAATCCTCGACCAATCAGAACCAGGGCCGCGCGAGCGCCTAAATTACATTTAACCATAGGACAGAAAAAAGCGAGTCAATTTCAGAGGAAAAGCGTGACCGTTGCATAACGTCAACATAGCGCCTTTCCGCTTCTGAGGCTCGCTTTTTTCTACGATTATACCCCGACTTTTCACCCATTAAACCACAGAAGTTTGAGTCAATTTCAGGACTCCATGTAGAAAAGATTTCAGTCGAGAACGCCAGGGAGTGATATGCATGGGTCTACTCAACAAAATGAACCCGTTTAAGGGCCGCCAGCCGGGCGCGCCCGGTGTCTTCAATCCGGTGATCACGCCGGTGCCGGATCCTAACGCGTCACCTCAACAGCAATCTACCAACCAATCCCAATCGAACGGTCCACCTGATCCCGATACAGGCCCTCTTGCAGGCAACGCGAACGGGAGTGCCGCCCCAGGCGCGGCGTCCGATATGCTGAACCTGGTGAACTACACGCCAGAGCAACTCGTTTCACATGTCGACCAGAGGGTATCACGCATCCAGTTCGGGTGGTCCTTCTCAACAAAGTTGATGGAGGGCTATAGCGAGATCTGGGCGTGGATGGGGCCGATCGTGCTGGTTATCGGCACGATCGGAGAAGTGTTCCTTGTCCTCTGGCTGCGGCAGAAAGTCCAGGAGATTATCGCTGGTGTCTCTATCGTTGCGGTCGCCCTGGTATTGGAGGGCACCTTCCTTGCCGTTTCCTATAAGGCGGCCACGATCCGCAACCGCGCCGAGCGGCGGACGAACGGACCGAACGAGTTGGACAAGCGCAAATTAAAGCGGCAATTCTACTTCTGGTGCGCCCTGGCCATAGGCGTCTGTGCTACGCAGGTAATCTTCGTTGCCGCCCAGACCAGGGATGATGGTATCGGCCTCTATGGTGTCTGGATTTTCGCGATCCTCCGCGCAGTCTTCACGCTGGTGGCTGATGGCTATACCGCATTTGCCCACGAGGAGAAACCCACCACGGCCGATCAGGCCCTGGAGGAAGAAGAGCAGCGCACAAAGGCCAGTGATCTACTTCTGGCCCAGAAAACGAAGGAGGTGGATACCATCAACGCTGGTATCTTGCGAGTGCGGGAGGCCAGTGTGGAGGCCAAAATCAAAGATGATAAGATGCAAACCCGCCTGACCACTGAGCGGATGCAGAATCAGGCGCTCATCGACGCCCTGCGCACCCAACAGGAAACGGCCAACATGACCATCCAGATGCTGACGAACCTGAACCGAGCCATCATGGATCCGACCATGCCCGCCGACCAGCGCCAGATCGCGATCAACACGATGATCGCCCTGGGCAACGGCTACAGCAAGGTCGTTCCGAGTACGACCAGCATCACGGTACAAGAGGAAGAGGAGGATTGACGTATGGTCGAGCGTCCATACAGCCGTTATACGCGAGCAAAAACTTGGGCCGCGCTCTATAGCCAGCATATCCATGCTGGCTATGCCCTCGTGCCCCACACGACGACCGAGAACAGTATCGATGTGATCAATTGTAAGGATGGCAACAAGAGCGGGCTGGATCTCGCAAGGGAGACGCTGCAGAAGGCGGAAGAACTGCTCAAGCACGAGCGGGAAATAGCGGAGTACTACCGGCTGCGACAGACACCCGATAAGGCTCCTGCGGTCATTGCTGACGCGATCAAGGCAAAGAAATTGCGGACCGCAGTTGTGCTGGCGAAGAGCAGCGAGTACTACCACTACAGTCTGGAGGACATCCCCGGTCTGACGCTCGTTATCTGCGGCCTGCACGACAGCTACCTGCACATTCCGGTATGGGAGATGAATACCAATCGGCGATACAAGGCCCGCGAAACCGCCGTTTCTCTGACCGATCCCTACTTTGATGTGATTCGCTGTACACAATTTGGGCACAGCATCCTGCTGGCAGCGTATGCGAAGGGCAACGCGGATGCCATCGCATTCGTTGAGAGCAAACAATTCCCCGAGCGGAGCCGCACGAGGATGAAGCGCGAGAAAGATGCCTTTCAGCATCAGACCTATCGGGGTCGCCCCCTGGCCTTCCGGGACGAAGCCGCGCGTCGGGAAGTCGGGCAGAAAATCAGCCAGAGCCTCAAGGAGTACCACGCGAAGAAACACCTGCGTATCCTTTAATCACCAAGCATAGCGAAAGGATGGAATACCTATGGTATGGTTTGGGATTCTCACCGGTTTTGCTCTCGTCCTGGATTTCTTCTCCATTTTTGAGATGATCGTATGGATTGACCTGGTTATTCGGGGAATCAAAAGGGCACATGCCCATCAGCAGTATCGACGCCATATGCATGCCCTGTATCGCTATGGCATCATCAGCCTCGTTCTCCCGATTATGAGCGTCTACCCACTCATTATGGCATATGATAGTGCACCACACGCAGACATCTCCCTTATGGTGGCTACACTCTATGGGGTGCTAACCTTCTATAGTCTGACGATCATACTTTGGGGCTGTGTAATCTACCTGCGCGTTCGCGTCACTCGTGAGGTCTTCTATTGCTATCTTCTCCCCGAAGATGCCAACAAGGTGCGGATACGGAAGTTTCTAGAGGGCATGAAGTTCGCCTCCAAGATGCTCCCTCAACGCTCGCTGAAACGAGAAGTTATTGACCCTCTGGTTCGTTCGATGGAGGTCGCGGTACGCCTGGATGTATTCCCGAAAGGAAAGAAAGAAGAGGTACAGCTCACCAACGACTTTCACATCTACTGTAAAGTACCCAGTAAAAGAGACACTCTCATAAGGAAATCAAAGGAGCACCGTGTAACTGATGCTCTTGCGCATAGTGCAAGGGTGAACAATTGCCGACGCCCTCGTGAGGACGTAGCGTATTGTAAAAATTGATCCATGTCTCTGCAGCGCCCAGAAAGTGACCCAGGGTTCGGTACGAACGGCGATCCGCCACCGCAAGCTTGAACGTGCCCACAAACCTCTCGGCGTAGCCATTATCTGTAGGTGTGCCAGCACGGCTCATCGATTGCAGAAATCCTTTCTGTAACAGCAGATTTTGGGTGCAGTGCGCTCCATATTGTTTGCCTTGATCGCTATGCCAAATGGTTCCCGCTGTGGGAAAGGTCATGGTCTCTATGACGCTCGTCACTAGGTCGGCGCGCATATGATAATCAAAGGCCAATCCAAAAATCTGGCGCGTCTGTTTCTCCAGGGCAAAGCAGCCTCGCACGCGGGATTGATCGGCCAGATGAACCTCAAAGATGTCAGAAAAGATGACCTGTTGCGTGGCATCCTCACTCAGTTCTCGGACCAGGTTCGGAGCTATCTCAGCTGCCTTGCCCGGATAGACGTACTTCTTCTTTTTGCGCCGAGCGGCGATGCCATATTTGTGCATCACCCGTTTGACCCGATTCTTGCCGGTGTTGGTGAGCACGGCCAGCTTGCGATGTCCCAACGTATCATCCAGTTCATGCCACTGTTCAATACTGACAACCAAGGCTTTATCCATCTGCGGCCGCTTGAGATGCAGATACAGGCTGCTACGAGCGATGCCAAGGGCACGGGCGAGTTGTGTTTTGTTGATCGGACCACCAGAAGCGCAGAGGGTTCGCCCAAGTTCCACTTTCTCGTGTGCGCTTAATTGCCCAGTAGCCCGCGGGATTTTTTTAGCAGGTCATTTTGAACGGTCAGATCGCCAATGAGCTGCTTCAACTCTTCCGGAGATTCCCCTGGCGCATGGCCTTGGGCCTTGCTGCGCGTTTGGAGATCACGTTGATCGGCAAAGATCTCTGGCCCTTTTTGTTGAAATTCTTGGCGCCATCGACTGATGACGGAACTGGCCAGGCCAAACTTTCGGCACACTTCTTCTAAGGTCGTCTCACGCTGAAAGCTTTCCATGACCACTTTGAACTTGAATTCTGGTGTATACGTTTTCCGTTTGCCTGCCAATAGGGTGAACAGAGCGCGCCTTGATCTGTTGCCAGAGTAGGTTTCGCTCTGTTTCCCTCCGAACCGCACGGACACCTTTCGATGTATACGGCTCTCCAGCCATTCTCAGGAAATTCCTGGTGTTGAACCTCTCCCATGAGCTTCTTTGCCTTACGCATACCGCTGGTTGTGTTCAACGCAATGGCCTGCTTCCCTTCACCATGTGAACGGTGCTACCGTCTCAGATTACTATGGAAGCTCTGTCACCCTATCGCGGCTCCGGCACAAAGTTATCAGAACCCACAACGTAGGTGATCTCCGTTTGACGCTCCTCCCATATACGGATGGGTTAGGCTCCCGTTCGTTCCTTTATCGTGGCGTCTTCCACGCTGAGAAGAGTTAGAGAGTACAGGAGTCGAAACATGTAACCCCTGTAAACATCTTCTGTGGACGTCTCAACCAGTCTTCGTCCACCCCGGTACTTAAGGCTAAGAAACTGGGTTTTAAGTGATCAAGCCTTGGCCATACCATCCTTGGTCTTGCATCACACTCTGTCTCCTGGTTTCCAGGGCTGACGCTTTACGAGCATGCTTAGTTCCCTTGTGACGTTTCCATCTCCGGTAATCTCGTTGACCATACGGGATCTCTCTACCCGTAACTTCATGAGAAGCGATGAAGAAGGGCGCTCTACGGACGCACTGTCTTCCGTACCTCTCTTCTTTTACTGTCTATTCTACCAGGTACGTTACATACTGTGACCTGGCCGTCGATGCATTCGGAAGAGGATATAGCCATTATGAGCGGCTCTACCAGGAGGGTGCAGGAACGCTAAATAGATTGAATGAATTGTTCGAAGGCTTCCCTCACATCGATGATGATGCAAAAGTCTTTTTGAATGAGTATGCTGCCAAAGAACTTGGCATTTAGGGTGTTAATGTGGAATGTACTAATGTTAAAGAAAGATGCATCTGGCTTTTGAGCCGAACGGGGACTGAAACGTCATATGTATGAAATCGCTTTGCAGCGTAGCCAGATTCGTCCTGGCTTTGAGTCAGATGAGGGGTGAAACAGCATATACTATAATCGCCCGCTGCATCCAGCTTTTGTGCTGGATGAGGATTGAAATCATTACGGTATCTGTTCTAAGTATCGTGACATTTTTGAGAGGGGATAAGCACTGCTTACTCCCTCTCATTTTTTATTGGTATGCGATGTCATCAATTCTTGTATAATTAATTTTTTGTTAATAAAAACAAGAGTACGTTTTATTCATGCGTTTAGCACTTCACATCACTAATTTCTTGCTATATACTAATCTCCATTAAGGTATGTGTTCATGAACATGTATTCAGTTGCAGAAAGAAAAAGATACTCTACCAGAATCTTTCTTCTTATGGCCTTGAAAACCGGTAACGGTTCGTGCGCATCTTTTTCAACGTGGTCGCGATCTGGAAGGATTGCGGGAGAGAAAATTGACAAGAATTGCTCACACAAAAAATGCTCTCGGAAAACGCCAGGGATTAGAAGAGCATTTGCATCATGTTGCTGAAAACGCAAGGCAGTACGGTGCCCCCTTTGGTGGGGGAGCATTTACCTATTATGCTGGATTATTGCATGACATTGGGAAATATGATCCGGATTTTCAACGTTACCTCCTTGTTGCTGAAAATCTCAATGCAACACAACGCGTAAAGGGACCAGATCATAAGGGAGCTGGAACACTTCTTGGAGAAGCATTTGAGAGCAAAGGATCTTTGGCATTCACCATATTTGGGCATCATGGAGGTCTCCCATCTGCTGCTAAATTGCAAACGCATATCCGCGAGCTCCAGCGAAAAAAAACAGTGCAAGATGCAATTACTGTTGCAAAACAACAGGTACCCGCATTGCAAGTTCCGCCAGGAAAAGTTCTCCCTCCCTATATCCGCACTGCATTGGATCTGGAGTTCTTCATACGGATGGCTTTTTCCGCTCTGGTGGATGCAGATTTTCTTGATACAGAACAGCATTTCCATGGAGGGAAAAGAACAGAACGGGGTGGGTATTGGTCTATAGCGGCGTTATTGCAGACATTTGAAAAAGAACATATGCGAAAATTTGGGAATGTCGACCCAACTCCGCTCAACGCCATTCGTGCTGAAGTATACCAAAAGTGCATTGATGCTTCTCACAATACCCCCAGATTTTTCCGGCTGACTGTTCCGACAGGTGGTGGAAAAACGCTTGCCAGCCTGGCATTTGCATTGCACCATGCGAAGGAGAATGGCATGGCGCGCGTCATTTATGCAATCCCATATACCAGTATTATCGACCAGACTGCACAGGTTTTCCGTGGACTATTTGGTGATGATCGGGCATTTCTTGAACACCATAGTGATGTAGGTACGTTGGATCCTGATCAACCATCGCCCTCAGAGATCCGCCGAAGACTGGTTGCAGAAAACTGGGATGCAGCATTGATTGTCACGACGACCGTGCAGTTGTTTGAGAGTCTGTTGGGCCAGAGTACGAGCCGCTGCCGCAAACTGCATCATATTGCCAACAGTGTCATCATTCTTGATGAAGCTCAGATGTTGCCAGTGTACTTCCTGACGCCTCTTCTCGATGTGCTACGCCAGTTGGTCGCGCATTATGGTGTAACCGTCGTCATCTGTACTGCGACACAGCCTGATTTTGAGGCGCGGCAGGGCTTCGACGGACTCGAGGCTATTGACGACATTATTCCATCACCTGAACGATACTTTGCTCAGCTCAAACGTGTCGTCTATCAATTACCCGTTGCTGGCGAGACCTGGACCTGGGAGCAGATTGCCGATCGCGTACGATCTGAGCGGCAAATACTGGTCATCGTGAATACGCGTCGTGATGCTGTTGATATTCTTGATCTATTGACGATTGAAGATCCTCTTGAACACGAGTACGATCCTACCCTCTTCCATCTCTCTACCCGGCTGTGTAGCGCGCACCGCAAAGCGGTTTTAGCGGAAGTACGCCGTCTTCTCGATCTGAAAGAGCCGTGCCGTCTTATTGCCACACAAGTCGTTGAAGCGGGTGTGGATGTTGATTTTCCTCTTGTGATGCGTGCAGTTGGCCCTTTAGATAGTATCGTGCAGGCGGCTGGACGGGCGAACCGTGAGGGAAAGATGCCGTCTCTGGGCCAGGTAATTGTCTTTGCGCCTGAACATGGCCATACTCCGCAAGGGGCCTACCGCGTCGGAACGGATGTCGCTGCAAGATTGTTGAAAGAGAGCGCTGCGGATTTACATGACCCTGCCCTGTATCAACGATATTTCCGCGAATACTATGGTTATCCGTATCGCGATCACTATGGCATTCAAGCATTACGCAAAAGCTTCAATTATCCAGAAGTCGCGCAGAAATTTCGCATGATTGGGGATGAGAGCACTCCTGTCATCGTGAGGTATAAGCCTGAGCGCGAAGCTATTGAACATCTGCTTAATCGGTTGCGAACCGCCCGGTATCCTCGTCGTAGTGACCTCCGTGCATTGCAACCCTATACGGTCAATCTGCTCACACATGAGTTGAAAAAAGCGCAGCAGCAAGGCCTCGCCGTAGAAGTGATTCCTGGAGTCTGGGAATGGCGTGGGAACTACGAAAGTGGAATTGATGGCAAACATGGGCAGGGTATTGTCCTGGATAGCGCATTCAGTGCTGATCTCCATATCTGGTAGTACCCCACCCACATTATCCTCATTGAAACGGGGAGGAGCTGGAGCACCATGGAAACACATGGACCAGAAAAGGCGCGTGCGCCTTGACAGGTGCTGGATCACAAGAAATCACCGGAAAAAAGCGCATGCGCTTTTTTCCCAGCGATCTGTAATATGGTTCTTTTTGGTCTGCGGAGGATTGAAACCATTGAACGAATGGACAAACAACGATGTATACACCAGTTGAAGTGTGTGTCTGGGGGAAGTTCGCTTGCTTTACCCGGCCGGAGATGAAGGTTGAACGCGTGAGTTACGAAGTAATGACCCCTTCAGCTGCACGAGGTGTACTCGAAGCCATTTTCTGGAAGCCAGAATTTCAGTGGCGTGTTCGAGAGATCCGCGTGCTCAAGCCAATACGGCACTTTTCCGTGTTGCGCAATGAAGTGAACAGCCGTGCATCGTATGGAGTAGGGCAGCGGTCCCTCCAGGGGGAGAAAGGATTTTACGCAGAAGAGGATCGCTCACAGCGACATACACTGTGCCTGCGCGATGTGGCCTATAGTATTGCCGCGGATGTTGTTGTCCGCCCGGGTGTGCAAGAGGATGCTGCGAAATATCGCGACCAGTTTCAGCGCAGAGTCAAGAGAGGTCAATGTTATAGTATGCCCTACCTGGGTTGCCGTGAATTTCCTGCGCAATTCGGCCCGGAGATCCCAGAGACTGAAGATGCCTACCTCCAGGATATCAATATTGATCTGGGTAGAATGCTTTTTGATCTTGACTATGAGCCAGATGGCAGTGGAAGAGGCCAACCACGTTTCTTTCCCGCGTCGCTGCACCATGGCGTCCTGCGCATTCCAGAAACACTGTATGGAAAGGATCAGTAAAGATGTTTCTGGAAAAACTGAGTGAATATGCCGGTCAGATCGCGCAGCTCCCACCTCCTATGTATCAATCCACGTCCGTGCGCTATATTATTCACCTTGATGAGCATGGGACGTATAAAGGTATCGATGAATTGATAGGTGAGAAGGGTAAAGCAAACGTTTTGTTCGTGGCACCACATTGCAAACGCTCTTCGGGCATCAAACCGAAATTGCTGGTTGACAACGGTGAATATACCCTTGGCATCGCGCGTGAGAAAAGCGATCCCAGGCGCGTACAGGAGCAACATGACGCCTATGTCAAACAGGTGAGAGAGTGTGCAGTTGCCACGCGTGAGCCATCGGTGGTCGCGGTCGCAAAATTTCTCGGCTCGCCCAATATTGTTGATGCTATTCTGCAAAAGAAACGAGAGTTTGATCCATCCAGCAATATTGCGTTCCGGGTCGGTGACATCTACCCGATTGATCAAGAAGCTGTGCGGAATTATTGGGCGAAGAAGGCGGCAGCAGGCGATGCAGAGGCGACGATGCAGTGCCTCGTCTGTGGAGAAATGCGCCCCCCCGTTGAGCGATTGCCCATTGTCATTAAAGGTATTCCAGGTGGCCAGGCAACCGGAATGACACTCATTTCGGCGAACGCTGCTGCATTTGAGTCATATGGCCTGACCGCATCATTGATTGCCCCTACCTGCGAAGCGTGTGGGGAGCGCTTTGGGAATGCGCTCAATGAACTCCTGCGAGGGCCAAATACGCATATCATTTTGCCACCACTTGCCTACATCTTTTGGGTTCGTCCTTCTGACGCCTCTACCGATACAGATGAATTGAATATTCCCGACTTGATGGAAGCGAAACCAGATGTTGTCAAAGAACTGTTCAGGTCTGTCCGTAGTGGTGATGTTACGGCAACCTCCCTCGATACCTCGGCTTTCTATGCTGCAACACTGTCTGCAAGCGGTGCGCGCATCGTACTTCGGGATTGGATTGAAACTTCGGCACAAAATGCCCATCGTGACTTGGCACGATTTTTCTGGCTGCAGCGCATTCTGGATCCCGATGGCTTTTTCCGCTACTTTCCCCTGTATGTTCTTATCAATGCCACGGCCAACCGCCTCTCGAAAGAAAAACCAGTGGCCCAGGTTGGCGAGGCTCTGATGCGTGTTGCGTTACATGGTGGTCATCTGCCAACATCACTTATGTACAGAGTAATCCATCGTGTTCGGGCCAGTCGCGAAATCCAGCCGGAACAGGCTGCGCTGATCAAAATGGTGCTGTTGTCTCAGCAAAACACGGATGTTGTGGACTATGAAGGAGATACTACAATGGCAAGCCTTGATGAAAAAGATACAAGCAGTGCCTATCTCTGTGGTCGACTTCTGGCACAATTGGACTATATCCAGTACCGTGCGTTGGGAAAAGTCAATGCCACAATTGTCGACCGTTTCTACGGGACCGCTTCAACGGCCCCTGCTGTCGTGTTTCCTCGACTCCTCAAGGGAGCCATTCCTCATCTGGCAACCATACGTACCAAAGACTCAAATACGATGTACAAAGGGTATGGTGCTTCCCTGAGTTATCCAGACAAAGAGTTAGCAAAACTGCTGGAACACCTCCCTTCGTTTCCAACTATTCTTACCCTTGAGGAGCAGGGAAGATTTGCACTGGGCTTTTATTATCAGAGAGCCAGATATCTTTCTCCCCGGCAGACTTCCACCAACGATGCGCTCACTGTTGAAACACCTGATAATGATGATACCAATCCTGTTGAAGAAATATGAAGAGGAGTTTTTATCCATGACCACTCTATCAACGCCGATCTATTGTGATCCAACCAGACGGCATGATTTTGCGTTCCTGTTTGATGTGACCAATGGAAATCCGAATGGTGACCCTGATGCTGGCAATCTCCCGCGAATTGATCCCGAAACAATGCGCGGATTGGTGACGGACGTGTGTATCAAGCGAAAAATTCGTGATTGGGTGGATATGACAGCTGAGCAAAAAGCTGGTTTTGCCATTTATGTGCAAAACAAGGGAATTGCGCTCAATGATTTCAACAAGCGTGCTCATGAAGCTGTCTTTGGAGCAGCTTCAGAAAATGAGCCAGGTGGTACTGTACTCGAAGAAAAAGAAGGGAAACGCCCGAAGGCGACAAAAGTAGGTGACCAGGGAAAAGAGTCACGGGATAGGAGAGTGGACGAGAGCCTTGCCTCCCGCCAGCATGCGCGCCGAGACTGGATGTGTAAGCAATTCTATGACATCCGTACCTTCGGCGCCGTGCTATCCACCGGCGATTACCCAGCTGGGCAGGTTCGCGGTCCAATCCAGTTAACGTTCGCTCAATCCGTTGATCGGATCGTTCCTCAAGACATCTCCATTACACGCGTCGCGGTAACCGAAATGAATCCACAGAAAAAGACAACGAGTACGATGGGGCGCAAGGCATTTGTCCCGTATGGTTTGTATCTTGGCTATGGCTTTGTTGTCCCACACTTTGCACAACAAACAGGTTTCTCCTCAGAGGACTTGGAAGTGTTCTGGACAGCTCTGCAGTCGGTATGGGATATCGATCGCTCTGCCAACCGAGGTATGCTGGCATTGCGTGGCCTCATCATTTTTAGCCACAGGAATGCTTTAGGAAACGCACCAGCACATCGTCTTTTTGATCGGATACATGTCAAACTTGCCGAAGATGTACAAATACCTCGACACATCAACGACTACGCGATTACAGTAAACGAAATGGATTTACCAGAGGAAGTGACGCTCACACGACTCGTGTAGTAGCCTGGCTTGATAGCATATTCTAGCGTGGTAGGAGCATCCATGAGCTGGCTGGATGCTCCCACGGGAGGGAAAGTAGTTGATGAAGCTGAAAGATGACGTAAATAGGGAAGATTTAGAGCCGGTAATGATATCTGCTCTGGAGCACTATAGTTATTGTCCCCGGCAGTGTGCTCTTATTCATCTAGAGCAGATTTTTGATGAAAACATTTATACATTAAGGGGCAATATAGCTCATGAGCGCGTGGATCAGGCTACAAGCCGCAACGAAGATGACATACAGGTCGAGAGGGGGTTGCCATTGTGGTCGCACCGCTTAGGTCTCACCGGGCGCGCCGATGTTGTAGAGTTTCCTGGAAATGTTCCCTATCCGGTTGAGTACAAACAAGGAAAACGCCGTGATTGGGAATACGAAGCTATCCAATTATGCGCTCAGGCACTTTGCTTAGAAGAAATGCTTGGGATTGCTGTCCCGCAAGGAGCTATTTACTATTGTAGCTCACGAGTACGCCGCGAAATCACGTTTGATACACCATTGCGTGAGATGGTGACTAAAATGACCGGGGCAGTACGGATACTCTTGAAAAGTAGCTATATGCCCTCAGCAGTGAATGACCAACGGTGTAATAAATGTTCTCTGATTGAGTCTTGCCTACCAAACGTCGTGGTGCAATCTGATCGATGGAAATTTTATCGCTCGCACCTCTTCACTGTTGAAGAAGAAAGTATAACTGGCGAATGAAAGAGATTCTCAACACGCTGTACGTTACGACTGAGCGGGCATATCTGCACCTTGATCACGATACCATCCGTATGGAAGCCAAGGAGACGAAGCTAGTACAGATGCCCCTTATTCATCTTAGTAGCATTGTCTGTTTTGGCAATATTCTGCTCAGTCCAGCATTAATTCATCGTTGTGCCGAGGATGGGCGCACTATCGTTCTACTTGATACTCATGGTCACTTTAAAGCACGTATTGAGGGTCCAACCAGTGGCAATGTCTTGCTCCGACAAGCTCAATATGTAGCAAATAGTGATCAAACGCGCGCATTCTCTATTGCACGCAATATCGTAGCAGGGAAAGTGCAAAATTGTCGTCAGGTGCTCATGAGAGCTTACCGAGAGACGGAGAATGATAAAGACCGTCACGTATTAGCAGCTGCGGCAATCGTACATGCCAATGTATTGAAGCGCTTAGAGCACTATACCCTTATTGAAGCGGTGCGTGGCAGTGAAGGAGATGCTGCGCGTGCCTACTTCGGAGCTTTTGATTCTATGGTACGAGAAGATCGTACCGTTTTTACTCTCAATGGGCGTACCCGACGTCCACCGCTTGATCGGGTGAATGCATTGCTCTCGTTTGTCTATACGCTTTTGCGCCATGACTGCGCGGGAGCACTGCAGGGAGTGGGATTGGATCCGCAGGTTGGTTACTTACATGTACTGCGCCCTGGACGCCCGGCGCTAGCTCTAGATTTGATGGAGGAGTTGCGCCCAATAGTAGCAGATCGTTTGATTCTCTCGCTCATCAATAGATGCCAGATTCAACGCGACGATTTTATTGAACGCGAAGGAGGGGCTATTCATCTGACAGAGAAAGCTCGTAAAGTAGTTATTCAAGCCTATCAGAACCGCAAGCAAAATGAAGTTCAACATAGAGTTCTCAGCAAAAAAATACCAATCGGATTGCTCCCTCATGTTCAGGCACGTTTACTGGCGCGGCACCTGCGAGGAGACGTGCCTGATTATCTTCCCTTTCTCTATCGGTAGCAATCACCAATAGAGGTGTACTCGCCCTTTCCGCCCAAATGTGAGTTGAAATAAAATGACAGCACAACGCGAATTGAGAAGTAAAAGCAATGGATATATTAGTAGCATATGATGTTTGTACTGAAACGAACGAAGGCAAACGTAGGCTTCGCAAAGTGGCTGAAGCTTGTCTCGCCTATGGGCAACGAGTTCAGAAATCGGTATTTGAATGCTCATTAAACGAGATGCAACTTGAACAGTTGAAACAGCGTTTGCTTCAAGTTATGAGCGAAACAGAGGATAGCCTGCGTATCTACCGTATGACGCAAGTACGTTCTCGTTATCTCTGGACATTTGGTAATCAACACGATGTTGATTATAATGCGCCACTCATTTACTAATATGCGCGAACCAGATCTGCTGAATCAACAAGCACGAGGTTCGCGCATACAGCTAAAGATATGCTGAATGCCCATCCCAAGCTGGTAGAGGCGAATATGAGAAAGGGACCTACAGAAAGGCGGGCACAAAAACTTGTGTGTTGAGGTAATGACAAATGAGGTCCGCGCAAATAGGCGAGTCAACACAGGCAGAGCCTATGTTGAAAGCGTGAGCGGATGCACCCAGCCTCGCGGTTGGGTGAGGATTGAAACAAAAATGGGCCTCATCAAACGATTCAGGGAGGGCGATGCACCCAGCCTCGCGGTTGGGTGAGGATTGAAACAAGAGGGCATGAGGCTGGTACCTAGTGCTGCAGCAGATGCACCCAGCCTCGCGGTTGGGTGAGGATTGAAACGAACCACCAGCAGCAGCTGCCAGCCCTGCCAGTGATGCACCCAGCCTCGCGGTTGGGTGAGGATTGAAACATAATAGCCATGGCTGCAATCCCTATGCACATCTAATGATGCACCCAGCCTCGCGGTTGGGTGAGGATTGAAACAATATTGCGATGTTTACGCAAGCTGCTCATACGGGATGCACCCAGCCTCGCGGTTGGGTGAGGATTGAAACTCATCGAGGAAAAAAACAGCGGCAGAATTGGCGCAAGGATGCACCCAGCCTCGCGGTTGGGTGAGGATTGAAACACTGGCAGTAGCAGCAGAAAGAACACCCCCAAAATGATGCACCCAGCCTCGCGGTTGGGTGAGGATTGAAACAATGTATCTATCTAAAGCCTCTGCTCTAAAACGCCGATGCACCCAGCCTCGCGGTTGGGTGAGGATTGAAACCCGCGGTATGTCCACGATCGCATGGTGACCGTGCGGATGCACCCAGCCTCGCGGTTGGGTGAGGATTGAAACATGATGACGATCCCATGCGCCGAGCTGCCGCTTGTGATGCACCCAGCCTCGCGGTTGGGTGAGGATTGAAACTGATCAAAGGTTGATGTTATATCACGAGCATTGGTGCGATGCACCCAGCCTCGCGGTTGGGTGAGGATTGAAACACCTCTAGTGTGTAGTATTCCTTCTGTGGCATCTCGATGCACCCAGCCTCGCGGTTGGGTGAGGATTGAAACACGCTTTGCAGCGGATTGTAGGAGCCGCCGCCATGATGCACCCAGCCTCGCGGTTGGGTGAGGATTGAAACGCCATATCCAGATCAAAGAGCAGATCCACATCGGGATGCACCCAGCCTCGCGGTTGGGTGAGGATTGAAACACATCGGTCGTTGGTGGCACGAGCACACGCTGCCGATGCACCCAGCCTCGCGGTTGGGTGAGGATTGAAACTCGGTCCACGACGCCATGGGCGCGGCGGTCTATAGCCGATGCACCCAGCCTCGCGGTTGGGTGAGGATTGAAACATGGATGGACTGGCACCCTGGGAGTATCGCTCGTTGATGCACCCAGCCTCGCGGTTGGGTGAGGATTGAAACCTAAATATTGCCGAACTGGGCGCGGATCTGATCCCCGGATGCACCCAGCCTCGCGGTTGGGTGAGGATTGAAACTGGATAAAGCAGCTCGTGACAAGAGCGCAGGCGGCATGATGCACCCAGCCTCGCGGTTGGGTGAGGATTGAAACTCGGTGAAGGTGATCACGTCGCCGCGGTGGTAGTCCCGATGCACCCAGCCTCGCGGTTGGGTGAGGATTGAAACATACGCGGCCAGCAGTAACACCTGATGTAGTCCCGATGCACCCAGCCTCGCGGTTGGGTGAGGATTGAAACTCTGACCCCAATGTGCAGGACTTAGGGCTCATCTGATGCACCCAGCCTCGCGGTTGGGTGAGGATTGAAACTTTGCCTGCCTCGTAGTAGAAGACGCGGCCCGTATGATGCACCCAGCCTCGCGGTTGGGTGAGGATTGAAACATCCATTCGACCGGTCAAGGTAAAAGTGGCGTTGGAGATGCACCCAGCCTCGCGGTTGGGTGAGGATTGAAACATTGGCCAGGATCCACTGCTTAATCCTATCTCTCCCAGATGCACCCAGCCTCGCGGTTGGGTGAGGATTGAAACTCCTTAAGCCATTGCTTTACAACTGCCTGGTCATGATGCACCCAGCCTCGCGGTTGGGTGAGGATTGAAACCAATGGTGTTTCACGTGTTGGCTCATGTTACCGGCGATGCACCCAGCCTCGCGGTTGGGTGAGGATTGAAACAGCGTGGATGTCTCCTATGACGGCGGCACCACCGATGCACCCAGCCTCGCGGTTGGGTGAGGATTGAAACCACTGGATCAGGCTGTTGCCAACAGTACCCAGGCTGGATGCACCCAGCCTCGCGGTTGGGTGAGGATTGAAACTGATGGTACGAACGCTCGTGATATAACATCAACCTGATGCACCCAGCCTCGCGGTTGGGTGAGGATTGAAACTTGACAAATCGCAGTTGTTGCCGAAATCCGGCGCTCGATGCACCCAGCCTCGCGGTTGGGTGAGGATTGAAACACCTTGAGCCTGTTGGGATTGAAGTTGACAAGTCAGGATGCACCCAGCCTCGCGGTTGGGTGAGGATTGAAACAATATTTCCACATTTATACTGTTGCAGCAGGCGATGATGCACCCAGCCTCGCGGTTGGGTGAGGATTGAAACGTTCTGAGTGCCTCTAAGATCTCATTATCATGCTTGATGCACCCAGCCTCGCGGTTGGGTGAGGATTGAAACACTGGAGAGAAACCAGGAAGAAACCAGTCCGAAAAGATGCACCCAGCCTCGCGGTTGGGTGAGGATTGAAACATCCATGCCAGGCTCCCAGTGGCGCAGATTACGGGATGCACCCAGCCTCGCGGTTGGGTGAGGATTGAAACATTGCTGCGCTCATGACGTTGCCAACACTGGGAGGATGCACCCAGCCTCGCGGTTGGGTGAGGATTGAAACATGCGCCATGCGGTGCCAGGCTTCCAGTCTCGGCGATGCACCCAGCCTCGCGGTTGGGTGAGGATTGAAACTTCCAGGCGTTCGGCATCAGCAACAATCAAACGGGCGATGCACCCAGCCTCGCGGTTGGGTGAGGATTGAAACTCGGCATAGTGCTGTTTTCCTCCTATCAAAAAACTGGATGCACCCAGCCTCGCGGTTGGGTGAGGATTGAAACTCGGCAGGAAGGATACTAGCATGGCAAAGAAAGACAGATGCACCCAGCCTCGCGGTTGGGTGAGGATTGAAACATGGTCAGGTAGGACTCAGCAGGCCGGGTGTCCATGATGCACCCAGCCTCGCGGTTGGGTGAGGATTGAAACCTGGGACAACGTGGACCACGACCATCGCCAACTGATGCACCCAGCCTCGCGGTTGGGTGAGGATTGAAACCCATTTATGTTAAGCATCTCGATGTTCCGCTATGATGCACCCAGCCTCGCGGTTGGGTGAGGATTGAAACATGTAACCTATACCTTCATACAACGGCAACCAGAGATGCACCCAGCCTCGCGGTTGGGTGAGGATTGAAACATGCATGAAAAGAGGATGAATGAACACACCACCTAATGATGCACCCAGCCTCGCGGTTGGGTGAGGATTGAAACTTGTTGGCTGCACTAACAGACCATATGTGCCGTAGATGCACCCAGCCTCGCGGTTGGGTGAGGATTGAAACACTCCCACCAACCACGCCGGCGTGGACCTTGCGTGGTTGATGCACCCAGCCTCGCGGTTGGGTGAGGATTGAAACAATCACATCTTTGGCACACCCGGCCGCGGCGATGATGCACCCAGCCTCGCGGTTGGGTGAGGATTGAAACAAGAGGAATGGGTAATTGACGACCAAAAAGGGACGATGCACCCAGCCTCGCGGTTGGGTGAGGATTGAAACATGTAGAGCACGACGCCGGTGCCTTCTGGAGAGTCCAGATGCACCCAGCCTCGCGGTTGGGTGAGGATTGAAACACGTGGGGCGCAGAATGCAGTGCTGGCAGGTACCAGCGATGCACCCAGCCTCGCGGTTGGGTGAGGATTGAAACAGGATGTGCAGAACGAATGAGCTGGGTAGCGGTGCAAGATGCACCCAGCCTCGCGGTTGGGTGAGGATTGAAACATGTAGAGCACGACGCCGGTGCCTTCTGGAGAGTCCAGATGCACCCAGCCTCGCGGTTGGGTGAGGATTGAAACACGTGGGGCGCAGAATGCAGTGCTGGCAGGTACCAGCGATGCACCCAGCCTCGCGGTTGGGTGAGGATTGAAACAGGATGTGCAGAACGAATGAGCTGGGTAGCGGTGCAAGATGCACCCAGCCTCGCGGTTGGGTGAGGATTGAAACTTAGTGGGCATATTGTATCTCCGGAGGAACAAGAATGCACCCAGCCTCGCGGTTGGGTGAGGATTGAAACAGGATTGTGTTAAGAAGATGAAAGTCAATCTAGATGCACCCAGCCTCGCGGTTGGGTGAGGATTGAAACACCTGGCTCTCCTGACGCAGGCGATTGATATAAGATGCACCCAGCCTCGCGGTTGGGTGAGGATTGAAACACCTGGCTCTCCTGACGCAGGCGATTGATATAAGATGCACCCAGCCTCGCGGTTGGGTGAGGATTGAAACACGATGGGGGTAAATAGTGCCCTGGATACCCTGGGGTGCGGCAAGCTTTTTTGCGGGGAGACCCTGACCTTTTCCTATCGGCCTCGAGGGTGGCTCATGATCGGTTTTTCCGACCCCCTCGTTGTTGTTCTCGTAACGCTTTGAGCCTTGCTTTTTGCTCATCCGTGCCTCTCTGACGCATGGCGTTGTATTCCTGGAAGAGCCTAGCCTCATCAGGAGCCTCCTGTAGCATCCGCTCCATGCCTCCGCCTTTTGACCCTCTGAAGTTACGGTCGTACAGGCGGGTAGCTTCCAGGTGTTCTGGCGTCGGCTGCATATTCTCAATATTTATCGATGGAGCCGATGACCCACCTTGTTGTTCTTGTAACGTTTTGAACGCTGTTTTTTGCCAATCCGCGCCTCTATAACGTATGGCGTTGTATTCCTGGAAGAGCCTAGCCTCATCAGGAGCCTCCTGCAGCATCCGCTCCATGCCTCCTGCCCCTTGGAAGTTACGGTTGTACAGGCGGGTAGCGTCCAGGTGCGCTGCCGTTGGGAGGGTAGTTGTAATGTCTATTCTTTTTTGGTGGCCCTTGCCACGGCGAGACATCTCCTGGGAACGGGTAGGAGGGGTAGTTTCCACGCCAGAGGCTTGAGGGCGATAGAGGAACGGCAGCAGGTCGTTGTGGGTGTGATTAAGGCGCCGAGGGTCAATGCCCTGATCGGGTTGATCCACGTGCTCCAGCCAAGCAGCGGAGGAGTGCGTGGCCTCGGTAGCAGATTTCCCCTTCGGCCCGTGCTGCCCATCGGGATAGGTCTGGTAGTGCTCAGAGTAACCAGGAAAAAGCCCATGCGCATCATAGTGCTCTTGATCCCTCAGCATATCTATCCGTTCCTGCGGATTGGTGGTGACCTCAATGGGGGGGGTGTGTGGTCGTCGATCCATCGTGCTCCATCCTTTTTAGTGAGAAGGATAGAGCCGCAGGTAGGTACAAGCAAGAGGGAAAGAGGCCCAATCTCCTGGAGAGGGCCTTTCCGCAAAAAAGCCTGCTGCACCCTATACTTGGGGTGCGGCACGTTTTTTTGCGTCGATCCCATTGGGCCTCTTTCCCTCTTGCTTGTACCTACCTGCGGCTCTATCCTGTTTGCGAAACAGGACGGATGACCATGGCTTGTGTGGCACACCCACAATGCACGTCATGGAACACCAACAAGGCAGGAGAACAGGATGCCATTCGAAAAAACGCCCTCTCATCACGAACTCCCAACCACGATCAATCCTCAAGACCTTCATCGGCCAACGGATGATGGTGGGTTTGGTTGGTATACGCCGACAGCTCGCACAACAGCTAGGACAGATATCATCAGGAGCACAACTGAGGAGCCATCTGAGGAGCCATCGTCGCTGCCACAGCAGCAGGAAAGACCTCATGTTCCGCATGATCTCGATAGCCTTTACCAAAGACAGCAGCAGGAAAGGGGACGGCCGCAGGAAAGGGAACGGCCGCCCTTCGACACACACGACGCCCCTGAGCAGAGCTCCAACGTGGAAACTGCCGCTCAGGACCCTTCCCGCCGACGCTTAACAAGCCCGGGGGGGAGCAGCTATGACCTGGCTAAATATGGTACCCAGACCGATTTTGTGCGAGGCCCTGGCACGTATCAGCACTATGATGACACGGCAGACCGGACCCCACGACCTGAGACGGAGCAATTAAAGCGTCAAATGCAGGTGTCTGATCTTCTCACTGGAGCGAGAGCACGAAGCAATGGTTGGGTCAATACTGATGGACGGCCTGTCTATCAGCCCACATCGGACCGCAGTGCGGCGGCCAGGAAAGCCAAGGACACGCTGGGCCCCGAGGGACGCAGTGAGGCGGCCAGGAAACGCGCGGAGACTTAGGGCGCCGAGGGACTTCGTGAGGCGGCCAGGAAACGCCTGGAGACTCAGGGCGCCGAGGGACTTCGTGAGGCGGCCAGGAAACGCCTGGAGACGCTGGGAGACGAGGGACTTCGTGAGGCGGCCAGGAAACGCCTGGAGACGCTGGGAGACGAGGGACTTCGTGCGGCGGCCAGGAAAGCCTGGGAGACGAGAAGACGGAGAGATGCAGCCCAGGAAGATTGATCGTTGGTGAGCGAGTGGCAACATGCATCGTGCTATGGGGGATCGATGCGACAGCACCTTCCCCCGCAACCCTTTCATCCTTCATTGGGCTCTGCTTCAGCTCGGCGCAAAAAAGCTTGCCGCACCCCCTGGCCGCCTGGCCAACCACTGCTGCGCGTTACGATTGGTATTAGAGGATAGATATGAGCCAGTGTCAGAATCCTATATGCCAGAGATCGATAGAGAGTGTGCCAGGACACCGACGGCGTAAGTATTGTGACGATGCCTGCAAACAGACTGCTTACCGGTTACGGTTAGAGGCTGCAGAGCAGGAACGTATCGAGGCAGAAAGGCAAGAATATGAGAGACAGGAGCTAGAGGCTCTGAGAACGCGATATCGCGAAGTGCTGCCTGATACGTTACGTTTTCTCTATGAGTTACGCAAGCAGGGACAATATCGGCTTGTAGAGCAGATTGGACATGTGATCTTGACAGAGATTGAACATGCTCATCAAGACGAGGCAGAGCAACGAAACCAGCTCATAGAAGAGATTATGTTGTTAGGTGAAAAGATCGGCTACAGTGCGATGACGCTCGGTCGAATGGATAATATCAATGGCCCTGGTGAGTATGCCTTGATGGGAGGGGTGGACTGTTGGAGTAGCTTTGTAAGCAATGCCAGTCTCTTTATGCTTCGCCAGACTCGCGATACTGCATATTATCACGCAGAAGGGTACAAGCGAAGTCGTGAACGACGGGTGCGGCACGTTTTTTTGCGTCGATCCCATTGGGCCTCTTTCCCTCTTGCTTTTGCCTGCCTGCGGCTCTATCCTGTTTGCGAAACAGGACGGATGACCATGGCTTATGTTGCACACCCACAATGTACGTCATGGAACACCAACAAGGCAGGAGAACAGGATGCCATTCGAAAAGAGCCCTCATCACGAACACTCAGAAACGATCAATCCTCAAGACCTTCATCGGCCAACGCGTGATAGTCGGTTTGAGTCGACAGCTAGGACAACAGATATCATCAGGACAACAACTGGGGAGCCATCGTCGCTGCAACGGCAGCAGGAAAGGGAACGGCAGCACGACTTTTCTACACAGCCGCCCTTCGACACACACGACGCCCCTCAGCAGTCCTCTTTCTCTGAACTGGCTATGCGGGCCCTCCAGGGCGACCCGGAGGCTTTCAGGAGCCTCTTCGCCCATGAGCCGCCCTCCGACGCCTACAACCTACAGCGTGCTGTCAACATGCCAGAAGGGGAGAGCGTCAATCCTCAACTTCTTCAGACAGCCAGCGCGGCCCAATTGCAGTTCGTCGATCGCCCTCAAGCCTCCGGTGTGGAAACTGCCGCTCAGGACCCTTCCCGCCGACGCTTAACAAGCCCGGGGGGGAGCAGCTATGACTTGGCTGACTATGGTACCTATATCGATTTTGCGCGAGGCCCTGGCACGTATCAGCACTTTGGCACGGACTACCAGACCCTACGACCTGAGACGGAGCGATTAAAGGATGGAAAGCGGGTGTCTGATCTTCTCACTGGAAGACGCAGACAAAACAATAGTTGGGTCAATGCTGATGGACCGCCTCCCTATCAGCCCGCATCGGACCGCAGTGCGGCGGCCAGGAAACGCCTGGAGACTCAGGGCGCCGAGGGACTTCGTGCGGCGATCAGGAAAGGCAAGGAGACGCTGGGCCCCGAGGGACTTCGTGCGGCGGCCAGGAAACGCGCGGAGACGCTGGGCGCCGAGGGACTTCGTGCGGCGGCCAGGAAACGCGCGGAGACGCTGGGCGCCGAGGGACTTCGTGCGGCGGCCAGGAAACGCCTGGAGACTCAGGGCGCCGAGGGACTTCGTGCGGCGGCCAGGAAAGCCAAGGACACGCTGGGCCCCGAGGGACGCAGTGAGGCGGCCAGGAAACGCGCGGAGACTTAGGGCGCCGAGGGACTTCGTGCGGCGGCCAGGAAAGGCTGGGAGACGCTGGGCCCCGAGGGACTTCGTGCGGCGGCCAGGAAAGGCTGGGAGACGAGAAGACGGAGAGATGCAGCCCAGGAAGATTGATCGTTGGTGAGCGAGTGGCAACATGCATCGTGCTATGGGGGATCGATGCGACAGCACCTTCCCCCGCAACCCTTTCATCCTTCATTGGGCTCTGCTTCAGCTCGGCGCAAAAAAGCTTGCCGCACCCGATACCCTGTCATGATGCACCCAGCCTCGCGGTTGGGTGAGGATTGAAACACGTAGTCATTGTGTGCGAGGGTGTGAAGCTGGTCGATGCACCCAGCCTCGCGGTTGGGTGAGGATTGAAACCCGGAATGCACACCAGCACTGGATACCCGTACTTCAGGATGCACCCAGCCTCGCGGTTGAGTGAGGATTGAAACATTATGTAAGGCAGGGAGCTTACAACTTTGTAAGCTCCCTTTTATGTGCTTTTGGAGAATAATTGTGAAGAAATTCGTGCGATGGTGAAACCATATGAAGGTGGTCTTTTACAGCAAAAGAACACTTGCAGGGAGATATGTATGGAATTGAATGTTGACATCCAAGGCATTCGAACGCTTATTGATCAGGAAGCCGTCCGTGGATCCGTAAAGAATGTCGATGATTTACATTGCCGACTTTCTTATCGTTCTGGTATTGAATCTCAGCTTGAGTGTGTAGAGTCAGAAATCCGAAAACTTCGTAGAGCGGCGCAGCAACTGCCCAAGCTCCCCCCGTTGAGCATCGTACGCTGGGCGCAAGCGGTACAGCTCATGCCCAATCTTGTTTTTCTTGAACTGGATACAACCGGACTGTATGAAGACGCGGAAATTATTCGAGCGGTCGTACTGGATAAGGATGGGGTGAGCCTCCTTGATCTGTATGCGCAACCATCGAAACCCATCGCGCCATCTATAGAGCACTTCACCGGTATTGACGCCTCGCACCTGGCAGCACATGCCACACGTATTGAGGACGTCCTGGCACAACTGGAGGCAACCCTCAAAGGAAAATATGTTCTGTCGTACAACCTTGACTTTGATACTGGTAAACTCAGCGAAGCGACTGCACGCCTAAACAGAGAACCTATCTCAATCATTGGTGCAGACATGATGCACTACGCGACCAGCTATTACGCGGCGAGCACATATCTGAAGCTAGAGACTGTATGCCAGCGTATTGGCAGTCCCCTTCCGCAGCATCCTCACCAGACAGCATTAGACCGCGGCAAAGGGCAGATTGCTCTCCTCAATGCTATGGCCAACGCGATCACAGATATGAAAGCTGATCCTCCTGATACAGATGATGATAGCTCAGACCTGGATGAGCACCCTTTCTAACCCTGGCAAATATACATCGGTCCCCTGATCAACTGATCAAGGGGCCGTTTCATCCAGAGATCCGTGAGCAGATATGAGAGAAAGAGGAGAAACATGAGCCAGGATATTACAGTAACAGATATGTTTTGCGGTGCTGGTGGGTCAACGACCGGTGCAACTCTTGCTGGTGCTGACGTGCGGCTGGCCATTAATCACTGGCGCAGGGCGATCGAAACCCACAATACGAACTATCCAGAGACCCTTCACGCGTTAACCGACTTGCATATGGCCAACCCAAGGAGATTTCCTTCGACGACGATCCTTATCGCTTCACCCGAGTGTTCCTCGCATACCCTGGCCAAGGGAAAGAAGCGTGTCAATCAGCAGCAGCTGGGGCTGTGGGAACCAGAGGAACCAGACTTGAAGGCGGAGGCAGAGGAGCGCTCGCGTTGCACCATGTGGACACCTCTGGACTGGGCGGAATATCACGGCTACCAGGCTATCATTCTGGAAAATGTCGTTGACGTCCATCTATGGCGGCCGTTCCAATCCTGGCTGCAGGCCTGGAAGAGTCTGGACTATAAATTCGAGATGGTTTACCTCAATTCGATGTTTGCCCACCCGACACCGCAGAGTCGCGATCGCATGTACTTCGTGGCCTGGAAACGCAAGAACCGCCGTCCTCGCCTCACTATCACTCCTCCGGCTTATTGTCCATCATGTGAACGGGACGTCGCTGCGGTGCAGGTTTGGAAGCGGCCCAACCGTCGCTACGGCAAATACCGCCAGCAGTATCTTTATCGGTGCCCATCCTGCGCTCATGATATAACACCCTATTACTACGCGGCGGCCAATGCAATTGACTGGTCTCTGCCTGCACCTCGGATAGGAGATCGCCAGAAGCCGCTGCGTGAAAAGACGCTCAAGCGCATTGCCGACGGATTACAGAAGTTCGCGCACGCGCCGCAGTCATCGATGATCGTTTCACCATTTCTGGTCAACCTCAATCATCCTTCAGTTCGTCCAGTTGTGCTGGCTGAGCAGCCCTATGCCACGCAGACAGCCTATGACGCAACGGGACTCGTGACGCCACCATTTCTCCTCGACCACCTGGGAGAATACCGCCCACGCAGCATAGAAGGACCGTGTTCGACGATTTGCGCGGCAGGCAATCATCACAGCCTCGTCGTGCCGCCAGGATGCCCCAGCTGGCTGATGACTTACTATCATCATGGTCAGCTGGCGCCCATTCAGGAGGCGGTGCCGACAGTTACCACCCTGGAACGGCATGCATTGATCACACATACAACCCACAAGGAAGCGATCGCGGTAGAGGACTGTGGGTTCCGCATGCTCACACCGAAAGAGATCCAGGCTGCTATGGCCTTCCCAGCTGAGTATGTCGTCACTGGAACGCGTCGTGAGCAGGTCAAACAATTGGGGAATGCGGTCACACCGTCGGTGATGAAGATGCTGATGGAGCGCGTTATCGCATCGCTAGCATAGCATTGTACAATTTTCAATCGTCTCTTTGAGAGGGAAAAGGAGAAATACTGTGCAGCAGCCAGGTAAAGTATATGCCCTCGGATACGCCAACCCTATGATTGATCAAAAACTTCACGAGGCGATGACGGATCCCAGGTGTCTTCTTATCGATATCCGTTACCGCCCCATCTCGCGCTGGCGACCTGAGTGGCGCAAGAGTACACTCCAGGCGACCTGGGGAACCCGTTATATCCATATGCAACCACTGGGAAATATCAATTACCATACACCAGAGCTGCCGATCCAGCTAGCAGATCCTACTGAATGTATAAAAGAACTGGCCCAACTGCTCCAATCTGGCACCTCTCTGGTTCTTCTCTGTGCCTGCAAGAATTATGATACCTGCCACCGTCGGACCGTTGTGAATTTACTGAACAAGGCTGTGCCGAACTTGGAGGTGATTCAGTGAGTGAAAAGCAATCGAGGCGCCCCTATGTCCTTACCATCGATGAAGACTTTCCCCTCGTTGTTTGCCTCTGTGGCAGCACACGGTTCTCTGAAGCGTTCCGCAAGGCGAATTTGCAGGAGACGCTGGCAGGCCACATCGTACTCAGTATTGGCTGCGATTTCAAATCAGATGAGGCTCTCGGGCTTACTGAGGTAGACAAAGCACGCTTGGATGCCCTCCATTTGCGGAAGATAGAGCTGGCAGACGAGATCCTGGTGTTGAATGTTGGAGACTATATTGGAGCATCAACGGCTAATGAAATTCTATGTGCGCGACTTCTCGGCATCCCTATACGGTGGTTAGAACCTCACCAATGCAAGATACAAGAGTGCCCTTGCGGAGAGGGTGCTTGTAAGGATTAACTTAAAGTACCCGGCACATAAAAGAGCAGGTCTAAGAAAATACTTAGCCTGCTCTTTTATGTGCTTTTTGAGAATATATGTGGAGGAATTTGCATAGGCATGAAAATGCATCGGCAATTTTTTTATGGATCAAACCGGCAGTGATAGTTTGCAGCTCCCACTACCGGCATGTTACGCAAGAAACAAGTTAAGAGTACCGAGCGTAACAAGAAAAGTATACCATACTCTGATGCGCTCGGCGCTCCAGGAGGAGTACCGACGTGAAGAATTCGCTCTCGATTGCAGGTCTTTTACTTATTGTTGGCATTCTCTACGTTGTAATGTTCCCGGTAAAGCAACCCTCACAAGCAGGAGTTCATTCGCCAGTAGCGCCTTCACCAGGGCAATCATCCCATCAGCCTGCCAGTACCGGAATGTCCATCTACGGCTCCCCTTCTGTTTCTGTGGTGCAAATCAACGCGATATTGAGCTTCTATAGCTCACCGGCGCAGGGTAAGGGTCAGGTGCTCTACAACTTAGGAGTAAAGTATGGCATCGATCCAGCATTCCCACTCGCTTTTTTCCTGAATGAATCAACGATGGGCACGCAGGGGGAGGCAACGGCAACGTTGGCTCTGAGTAACGAACGATGCATACCCGATCGGCTCTGCATCGATCAGGATCGTGGTGGGTACGCGAAGATGAATAGCTGGGAGGATGGGTTTGAGCATTGGTACCAGCTGATGGTTGGTCCCGTTTATAAGGGGTGCGGCTTGACGACGATTGAAACCATTATTCCAAAGTACGCGCCCGCAGGCGATAACAACAACCCGGGCCACTATATCTACGTGGTAGAGTCGGCTGTCAAGATATGGCGTTCCGGCAAGGTACAGGTGGCACTATAACCTGGCTCGACTGCATGATGCGACAATGCTTAATGCCTCGTAAGTTCCATATTCCTTCCACAATCTTCAAGGTCAGAGAGTGCCCCCACATTCTTGCATTATCAAATGTAGTGTTTCTATTCGTGTTTGATTCGTTTGCCAGTAAAGAGAGGAACCTTCCATGAAGAAACGTCAGATCACACAAAAGGCAGTAACGCAGCAGGAGATTTTGCAGCCCGAGCAGCTTCGCCTGCTAACCATCCCTGAAGTCATGAAAATCCTGGGGCTTGGTCGCACTAAAGTCTACGACCTTATCAATAGCCATGGTCTCCCGGCTGTGAAGGTCGATGGTGCGACGCGCGTCCCACTGGCGAAGTTGCAGGAATGGATTGAGCAGCTTTCTTCGAAAAGCATCGCATAAGTATAATCTGCAATTTTTCTTATAGTGATGAAAGATCCTAGCCTGATTTCTCTAATGATCCTGGCATTGGCTGTAAAATGTCAGGATCATTTCTTTGGAGGTGTTTCATGGCGCGACAGAGGAAAAAGAGCGTTCGTGGTGGTGGTTCGGTTTTCCAGAGGAAGGACGGCCGATGGGAAGCGAAGCTCAAGCTGGAAGAGACAGGCAAGTACAAATCCTTTTATGCGAGTTCTGAAAAAGAAGCGTACAGGCTCCTTGAAGAGGCCAGGCTGCAGCAGAAGATGGGAACGCTGGCCACTGGACCCCAGCAAACGCTGAAGGATTTTCTGGAATACTGGTTGGAGGATGTGGAAAAGCCCCGGATAAGGATAAGCACTTACATCAACAATCGAGTTGTGGTCTACAAGCACCTCATACCCGGATTGGGGCATATCAAGCTGCACAAGTTGACTGCGTTGCAGTTGCAGTCCTTCTACGCGCAGCGCTTGAAGAGCGGGATGTCCGCGAGCCGTGCTGTCAGGCTCAATGCGGTCCTTCACAAGGCGCTCGACCACGCCAAGCGCCTGAAGTTGGTGGGGACGAACGTCTCCGAGGATGTGGAGTTGCCGCGTCCTGCGAAATATGAGGGAGAAGTGTTGGACGCTGACCAGGCGAGAATATTATTGCAGGTGGCAGCTGAGCGGGAACTGGATACGTTGCTCGCTCTGGCGGTTGTGACGGCGATGAGATTGGGAGAGATCCTGGTGTTGCGGTGGACTGATATTGATATGGTTAAAGGGGAGTTGCGCGTATCTGGTACCGTAAACTATTACCCCAGATATGGCTTTGTCGAGGGGAAGGCGAAGACAAAGGCGGGCATGCGCACGATAAAGATACCGCTATTTATCATCGAATTACTCAAAAAGCACCGATTGCGCCAGGCGGAAAAGAAATTGGCCGCGGGATCTGCGTGGGTAGAGCGGAATCTCGTTTTCTGCCGCAAGGACGGGGACTTCGTGAGGCGTTCGACGTTGCGCAACCAGATAACGAAGTTGCTGCAGGATGCTGAGTTACCGTATGTCAGATTCCACGATCTGCGGCATAGCGCGGCGACGATCCTGCTGGCGTTGGGGGTTCCGGCCAATGTGGTGCAGGAGCTTTTAGGGCATGCGGATATCAGCATTACGCTGGGGACATACGGCCATGTTTTGCCCTCGATGAAGAGGGATGTTGTCGACAAAATGGACGGATTATATGGCAATGAGAGGCCGTTTTAGTGTCAATTCTGGTGTCATTTCGCGTAATCTTCTACCGGTACATTATGGGAATCGGCCTCTAAAGCGCATCTAGCCGATGTTCCGGCTAGATGTTTTTTGCTCACAAAGTGAGTATACAACATTTAAGGCAATCTTGTGAGAAGAATCATCGTGAATCGTACGTTTTATGTTGGTTAAGGTGTGCCGTCGAGAAGGGGAAGGGTGAACCAGAAGGTTGAGCCTTCCCCCTGGATGCTTTCAACGCCAACCTCTCCGTTGTGGTGTTGAATCAGGGTCTGGCAGATATAGAGGCCCAGACCTATGCCGTGCCCGGCTCCACTTGTAATAGCGATTCCCGGTGCTTTATAGAAGCGTTCCCAGATGCGTTGTTTCTGCTGGGGCGAGAGGCCGGGCCCTTGATCGCGTACCCACACACGGGCTGTATTGCTGTTCCGCTGCACTCCGACGATGACTGGAGCGGAGGCCGCCGAATATTTCAATGCGTTGGTGAGATAATTGCTGACAACCTGCCCGATGCGATCGGCATCCACCAGTGTCATGATCGCCTCTCCGGTTTCGGGCAGACTGAATGTGATGGAGCGGCCTGGTGATGCCGCCTGGTGATCCTGTACGATTTCTTGTACCAGGGATACCAGATTACACAGCTTCAAGTTGAGATCGAGCTGACCCGATTGGATGCGCGAGATGTCCAGCAGATCTCCGATCAGCCTGTTCTGGATATCTATCTGGCGTAGGGCACGTACGACGAGTTCGGAGACCTCATCAAGCGTCTGAGGTATAGGTTCTTGCGCATCCTTGATAATGGACTGGAGCCTGCTCAGTTTGCGCTGGGAGAACTGTAGATTGCCCTTCATAGCGGCGAGCGGGGAGCGCAGATCATGGCTTACCATATGTAAGAATTCGTTTTTGCGACCTTCAAGTTGTTTCTGCTCTTCGATCTCTGTATTAGATCCGATCCATTGAATGATGTGCCCTCGGTCATCCCGAATAGGGATCGCCCGGCTCATATGCCAGAGGTAGACGCCATCGGCTCGGCGAAAGCGATGCTCGGTGTAGAAGGGTTCGCCTGTTTTAATGGAATGGCGCCAGCGGCGCACGTTTTCCTCGACATCTTCCGGATGAACGAACCGGGTCCAGCCCCAATTGCGAATCTCCTCAAAAGGCTGTCCGGTAAATGCGGTCCACTGGGGATTGAAGTAGTTGACGTCTCCATTGGGATTGGCCATAAAAACTTTCTGAGGCATCTCCTCGGCCAGGAAGCGGAAGCGCGCCTCGCTGGTGGCGAGCTGCCTGCGTGCCCGTACCTCCTCGGTTACTTCCACCCCGTGCACCAGGATACCCTCTACCTCGCTGGAGGTAGAGGTAAGTGGTTGATAGACGAAATTAAAAAAATGTTCCTCATTCTGGCCTGTGGTATTATTCTCCAGATCGACTTTTGCCTCTATGCCGGTAATAGCTTTACCTGTCGTGTAGACCTGGTCGAGCATCTCAAAATACCCTTGACCTTCAAGTTCTGGCACCGCTTCGCGAATCGATTTACCAAGAATGGGACGCGATCCAAGCGTCTGTATGTAGAGTGGGTTGGCCAGCTCATGGATATGCTCTGGGCCCCGGAGGACGCAGATGATAGCCGGTGCCTGCATCAATAGTGCATGTAAGTGTGCCCGCGCCTGCCGTGTTCTCTTATGCAGGCGCGCCATCTCCATGCGCAGGGCCACGCGTGCCAGCAGTTCACGCGCTGAGAACGGCTTAACCAGGTAATCCTCCGCTCCCAACCCCAGTCCTTCGACTATTGCCTCCTCGCCTGTGCGGGCTGACAGCAGCATCACCACGATATCGGCTGTCGATGGATCCGCGCGCAGCTCTTTAAGCAAGGTAAAGCCGTCGAGTTCTGGCTGCACGACGTCGCTGATGATCAGGTCGGCGTGTTGCTCGCGCGCGATGGTGAGCGCCTGTCTGCCATTGGCTGCCAGTTCCACCTGATACGTTGGGGACAACAGGCGCTGGAGATAGGCCCGCATATCGGCGTTATCGTCTACAACCAGCACGTGACCGGGATGCGCATCCCGATCAGGCTGCTGTGTTTCGGTGTAGGCGCCGGAGATAGGGAACGTTTCCAGCTTGTTTACGTGTTCCACCATTTTCTGCTGTGTCTCAGCGAGCCAGTGCATGGCTTCTTCTACATATGGGGGTGCTTGAAGCTCTGGTGATGAGTGTTGCGGCGTTGCTTCTACCTTCTGAGGTGTTGACGTCCGGTCGGACCGGCGTGGAATGCGGATGGTAAAGGTGGTCCCGACACCCTCCTGGCTCTGAATGGTAATGGTGCCCTCATGCAGATGGACCAGTTCCTGCACCAGGGAGAGCCCGATGCCCGCGCCTTCCTGGATGCGTGTCCGTGCTGGTAGTGCCCGGTAAAAGCGTTCAAAGATATGCGGAAGATCCTGCTCACTGACCCCGACGCCGGTATCCTGTACGACCAATTCTACATCATCTTCGGCGGCGTGAAGCGCCACGCGAATAGACCCGGTGAAGGTGAATTTGAAGGCGTTGGAGAGCAGATTAAGCACGATCTTTTCCCACATCTGCCGATCGACGGCGATGGGCTCGGAGATAGGTGGGCACTCCACGATCAACTGAAGGCCGGCCTTCTCTACTAATTCCCGAAAGGTACTGGCCAGGTCGGTGGTCAGTTGCGGCAGATTGGTTGGCTCATAGACGGCCTCTGACCGCCCGGCCTCGATGCGCGCGAAATCGAGCAGGGCATTGACTAGCTTGAGCTGGCGCAGGGCATTGCGGCGCGCCAACTCGATCTGTGCCCGCTGTGGCGGCGAGAGCGGATCTGAACGATCATCCAGCAGCGCTTCCAGCGGCCCCAGTGTGAGCGTGAGCGGGGTACGGAACTCATGGCTGATATTGTGGAAAAATACCGTCTTGGCCTGATCCAGTTCCGCCAGCGCGCGTGCGCGCTCCTCTGCTTCCTGATAGGCCCGGGCGGAAGCCAGCCCGGCGGCTATCTGTCCAGCTGCCAGTTGCAGGAACGCGCGATAGTCATCATCTAGCTTGCGTCGGGGGTTGATTCCCGCCACGAGGAAGCCAGCAAGGCCTTCTTTTCCTGCCTGCGCCATTGGCAAGACCAGGGCGGTTTGAGGCGCGGGATGCGCTTTGCTGCCCAGCGCGGCGATCGGTGCCGCAATCTCAGGAGGGAAAAATTCCACCAGTTGTGGCTTGCCGTTGCTGGCAACGGACTGCAACGGCCAGGGAGCATCCGAATCGGAGAGCCGGATGCTTTCGGGAGAAGCAGCTGTGCCGGGTGAAAGGTGCGCGGTTCCCTCCAGCCGTGTCTGCGCGCCATCTGAGGAGAGCAGATATAAGAGGGCAAAAGGTAGGTCGGCCCTGTTTTCGGCGAGGGCCGAGGCGGCGAGCTGGCAGACCTGTTCGGGGGCCCGGCTTTCGACCATGCGGGCAGCTAATGCCTGCAACATCTTGATGCGACGTTCTCCTACCACGCGTTGCGTTGTCTCTGTAGCGGCGACAAGAACGCCGCCTACTCCACCGTTCTCGTCTTGAATATGGCTGTAGGAAAACTCAAAATAACATTCTTCTAAATAGCCATAGCGATCGAGGGGGATGGGAAAATCGGTAAAGCCGACCGATGCGCCGGCCATCGCCTTCTCAAAGAGAGGGCCGATGATCTCCTGCCAGCTCTCGGCGAAGACCTCTGCGGTTCTCTTACCCAGGGCCGGATGTTTGGTGGCTCCCAGGATGGGACGATAACCGTCGTTGTAGAACAGGATGAAATCGTCGCCCCAGGCGATCGCCATCGGGAAGCGCGCCTCCAGCATCATGCTGATTGCCATCTGTAAGCTCTGCGGCCAGTGTGAGGGTGATCCAAGGGGAGTGGCCGCCCAGTTATGCTCGCGTATCAGGCGGCCCATCTCCTTACCATCGGCCAGTGGATGCTTACGAGGGGTTTTTAAATCCATTTTTTCTTTTCTCATTCCTTCTCGCGCCCTCTGTATAACGTGTCTTTCTGATGCTTGCTTCTGCGTTTGGGTGCGCTAGAACACGGGGGGTATATTATATGTTCCCAATGAACTGCCGAAGCCGTTCGCACTCAATTCGTACGCAAATCAATAAGAACGCTGAGAAAAGAAGACTTCTGCATCTACAGGGTTACATAATAAGCACTTCCTTTCCTTAGCACGCATTGACACAACAAAAGGATGCAGAAGGACGACAACACGAGGAGCGTGGCGGGTCCGACCCATCACGCTCCTCGTGTTGTTCAACTAACGGGTAACATAGAGCAGGACGTCATCAAGAGACACATAAAAGTTGGTGCGGCCATTGGTTTGTGCACTGGTCTCAAACACAAACTGTATCGGTTTGCCCGCATAAGACATCAGGGTGGAGTTGAGGTTAAAGCTATACTGCATCCAGCCATTGGCATCGGTACTGCAGAGCTTTTGTATGCTGGCAATGGTGCGTCCCCCTGATCCTGGCTCACGGACATACGAACGAAACGTGTTTGAGCAGGCGCCCGTGGTATTGGAGCGACCGAGGTAGACCCAGTAACTCAGGATGATATTGCGCGTGGTTGCTGGTAAGGTCACCGTCTGAGCCACCGAATCCTGGCAGTTGGGATAGTTACACATATAGGCGCTATACGTATCTGGTGTACGAGGAAAGTTCTTGTTGATCAACTGGAGGCCACCTTTGGAGGATTGCTGCCAGGGAGTCTTCCCCTGATCAAAGCTGGGCTTCTTCATCATCTGGGTGGTGTTGCCGGATGTGTCGCTCACCTGTTGCAGACTTACATCGTCCAGGTTGACGGCAAAGGGGCTTTGTGGTGTACTGGACCCGCTGGCATCAAAGACGATCTGGATGCTCTTCCCTGCATAGGGTTTCAGCGCATCGCTCACATCATCGGTGTACTGTATCCAGCCGTTGCCGTTGGCAGTCTGCAGTTCCCGAACCGTTTTAATGAGTTTGCCCTGTGTAGTCTGCAAGAGGACTCGAAACTTATTGGTGGGCTCGGGATCCACGATATCGACCCAGTAGCTCAGTGTCACCTGGCTGGTAGCACGGGGGATTTGCACGGTTTGTGAGATCGTATCATGGCAGTTGATATAGCCACAGAGGTAGGCGCTATACAGGCCGATATGGGGATTGTTGACGCTGACGAGTTCATAGCCACCGCTGGAGGTCTCTTTCCAGTCGACGGATTTATCCTCAAAGCTGGTATTTTTCGTCAATAGTGTCCTTACATTCGATACTGGATCGCTCTGGAGGTCGCGGGCGATATTCCAGGCGTCGGGGCTGCCAAGGCCAGTGGCCAGGTCGTAGCCCTTGTCAGCGGGATAATATCCATTGGTGCCGGTAGTAATGTCGTGAAAAGGGATATAGCTCTGAGGCTGATTATACAGCGTGTAGAGAGTTTTGTTGAACTGGCTCAGCGCCGGGGGATTTTTCGCCTGGAGCATTTGAGCGATATCAGCGGCGATGCCGGCCCACAGCGGTGCCGCGGCGCTGGTCCCACCTACGGCCGTCCATCCGGGATTGGTAGTGTTCCCACTGGTGTAGTAAATGGAATAGCCCGGGTTGCCATCGGCATTGGCTGAGACGTCGGGTACAAAGCGCTGGAGAGGGAGGGGATTTATACCGGGTGGATTGAGAGTCTTCTGGTAGTCTGGGCGAGGAAATCGGGCGCTGAAACCACCTCCCCCTTGACCTGTGGTGCCGTTCCAGGCGCTTTCGCTGCCATAGCTGCCATTGGGCCCTGTATGTAGTGTGGTGCCGCCCACGCCTATCACATTGGGATCACTGGCGGGCGTGTCGACCGATACGGTAGTGGGATTGTTAATCGTGTTGTCGCAATCATAGGCACCGCTATCCCCGCTGGCGGCGAAAAACATTTGTCCCTGAGCCGTTCCCTGTTTGAAGATCGTATTCAATGTGTCTCTCATCTGTGCCGCGGTACTCGTCAATTCACATTCACCCCAACTGATACTGACGATTTTCGCCTTATTGTCCGAGACGATACGATTGTAGGTATTTTCAACACCTGTAACCGTATTAGGCCCGATATAGACCCACTGCGCGGCACCGGGGGCTATCGCCGAGGCTACCTCCATATCGAGTTCAACCTCGATCGCGCCGGCCCCCGCTGTATTGGTGGCACCATCGACCAGTACTTCATCAGGTTTTAAGGCTCCCAGACCATAATGTTGGCGGTAGATGTCAATGTCTTTTTGATTATAGCCATCCATCTCAAAGAGGGCGATCGTTTGCCCCTTGCCATTATTCTTCGCCTGCAGGAGTGGATTGATGTCGTAGGCGGCGCGCAAATCATTCGGCGTGTAGCCGCTAATGGGACCCTGCCGAGGATGCGCTTGCCGGAGCCTGTGCTGTTGGTCGAGGCGATGGTAGGTCCCCACATTGTTTAATCCAGTGACGTTTTTTATCAGGCTGTACACCGATTTCGGTACCAGTGGATCGTGATTGGGTTGATACACGATACGCCCCTTCAGATTGTAGTTCTGAATGGTGATCCCGAAAGCCTTATTGGCCATTTCGACAGTGCCCGAAGCGTTAACGATAAGGTGGTTAGTGGTGCGGTCTTTGCCGTCTTCGGTGACCTTGAAGCCTTGACCACGTGCGTATTTAGCGACGGCATTCCAGTCGTCCTGGGTAGGCGCGAACTGAGCATTAAACTCCTCGGTTGTCAGATAGTGGTGATAGAGGGGCGATGTCGGATCATTCTGGGCGGCGAGCAAGCTATCCAATTTAGCCTCATCGCGTAGCCTCAGTAGAAAAACGAGGTGTAACGCTTTGCTTTCAGGGGTCGGCCCTATCGGAGGGGTATTGACCAATGCCGCTGTTAAATGGCCCGTGAGCACGTTTCCCCCCACCACAGGGAGCGGCGTGCCTGTTGGCTGGGGTGTCGGCGTGGCGTACGGATAAGCCATAGATGGGGCAGATGCGAGGCACGTGGATATAAGCAGTGCTATCGTGATATTGATGATCATCAGCAGTTTTTTCGCTGGCAGGTATTTGTGATAATAGTGTTTAGTGCAGGATGTACCCATATTCACCTCCGGAAACTAAAAAGCGGATAGAATGTCTCTAGGTGCATCAGCTATAGGTTGCGTATAAGGCCACGTCATCGAGATCTACAAAAAAATTGGCGCGCTTAGCGGTTGATCCGGTGGTTCGAAAGACGACCTGTACCTGTTGCCCTAAATAGGGTGTTAAGGCTGTCATCACATTGAAGCTATACTGGCTCCAGCCGGTAGCAGCGGTATTGCACAGCGTCTGAAGGTTCGTGATGGGTTTGCCCTGCGCCGTAAGCAAGTTGACAGAGAACTTAAAGGCATCGTGACAGCTCGTATTGGTGTCCGTGCGCCCGAGAAAAAACCAGTAGCTCAGGGCCGCGTCATGCGTGGCGGTTGGTAAAGTGATCGTCTGGGAAATGGTGTCATCGCAGTTGGGATAGCCACACAGGTAAGCGCTATACTTGCCGTTATGAGGATTGGCGGTGCTGATGAGCTGGTAGCCACCTTTGGACGTCTCCTTCCAGGGAGCCTGGCCGACCTCAAAGCCAGGATTCTTCATGAACTGCGCGGTCGTACCTCCCGCCGCCACTGTCAGCGATCGGAACTCCACGTCATCGAGGTAGACGAAAAAGTTAGAGCGTGGAGCGTTGCTACTGCTGGTTTCGAACACGAGCTGAATTGTCTGCCCGGCATATTTGAGCAACGCATTAGTAACATCAAAGCTGTATTGTATCCACCCATTGGTGACCGGATTGCAGAGCTTCTGCGCCGTCGTGATAAGTTCACCTTTTTCTGTACGCAGGAGTACCTGCAGATTGTTCTGACAGTTGGGGGATTGCCCGCTCCGACCACTGAAGATCCAATAGCTCAGCGTTACCTGGCGTATAAACTTTGGCAGCAAGGTAGCCTGCGCAATCGAGTCGAGGCAGTTCGCATAGTTACAGAAATAGGCGCTATACCTGCCACTATGGGGATTGGCGGTACTGATGAGCTGGTAGCCGCCTCTGGATGTTTCTTTCCATCCGGCCGCTTCAGATTCGAAGCCGGCGTTCTGTAACATCTGGGTGGGTAATTGTGGCGCACTCACCAGGTCGCGCGCCATATTCCAGACATCGGGGGTACCTAGCCCGGTCGCCATATCGTACCCTGGCGTAGCCACGTAGTACAGGTTTGTGCCGCTGGTGATGTCATGATAGGGTGGATAGAGCTGTGGCATATTGTATAGCTGGTAGAGAGCCACACTGGCGCTGCCGACTGGAAAGATATGTTTGGACAGCAGAAACTGGTTGATATCAATGATAATGCTGGCCCATAGTGGTGCCGCGGCGTCTGTACCGCCCAGCACCGTCCATCCGGGGTTGGACAGGCTACCGCCGGTGTGATAGATGGCATAGCCGGTATCGGGGTCGGCATTGGCCGAGACATCGGGAAGCATGCGAGCGGAATCGGTCAGGTTGCGGCCACTCTGGTAAGCGGGGCGCAAAAAGTGAATGCTTTTACCACCACCGCTACCAACGGCGGTATGGTTGGGTCCACTGAATAGATTGCCCCAGGCGCTTTCGCTGCCATAGCTGCCATCGGGGCCCGTGTTGAGCGTGGTTCCTCCGACCCCCACCACGTAAGGATTGTTGGCCGGTGAATCAACGGCTAAGGTCTGAATAGCGTTTACGGTACAGTCGTATGCTCCCAGGTTGCCGCTGGCGGCAAAGAACGACTGCCCCTGGGCCGCCCCCTGTTTGAAGATCGTATTCAAGGCATCCATATAGGAAGAAGTAAGGGATAGCTCGCACTCTCCCCAACCGGTGCTAACGACCTTGGCCGTGTCATCGGTAACAATGCGATTGTAGGTATCGGTAATACCTGTAAGGGTGTTGGGACCGATGTACACCTGCTGCGTGGCCCCGGGCGCCATGGCCGAGATCACCTCCATATTCATCGTCGCTTCGATGGCGAATTCGCTGGGCGTAGCAGTCGCGCCATCGACCAGGACATTGGACGCCTTGAGCGGCCCGAGATGATAGTATTGCCGGTAGAAAGCAACATCCTCAGGCAGATACCCATCGAGTTCGAAGACAGCGATGGTTTGTCCCATGCCATCCATGCCGGCCGCCAGCAAGGGTTTGACATTGTAGGCAGTACGCAACTCGTCGGGCGTATAGCCCCCTTTGGGACCTTTACGCGGATAGAGAGGCTTGAGATTGCGATGCAGGCTAACGGGATGATAGCGCCCCACAGAATTCAATCCTGTGATGGTGTTTATGCGCGCGGCGACTGTGAGAGGTAGCAGTGGATTATCGCTGGGCGCGTAAACGACACGCGATCCCAGCCGATAATCGTTGATGGTGACGGCAAAGGCATGGTTGACGCTGGCAACGGTTGCCTTTACGTGAACAAGGATGCGATTGGAGGAGACGGAGGTGACCTGAAAGCCCTGCCGATGTGCGTAGGCGACAACGACAGCCACGCTATCCGCGCCGGGCGCGAAGCGATCATTGAATGCGCGGAGCGTAAGATAGTGATGATAGAGAGGCGACGCTGGATTGTTCTGGTTGGCGAGCAAGGCATCTAACGCGGGCTCGTCGCGTAATTTCAAGGCAAAGGAAAGCTCCATCACCATAGCCGGTGAGGTTGGATGGAGCGGCTGATGTGCTTCCAACAACGCTACCTTCTGTCCGGAAACTCTCTGGCTCTCTTGCTGCCGCTGGTGATCGGGAGCGAGATAGGCCCGTGCCAGGATAGGTGTCAGGCAGCTCATCATGATCAGGGTTATCTCAACCGCGAATATGGCTAATATTTTTAGCCCAAATGGCGGAGAACCCTGCGCTTTGCAGGATTCTCCAATCGTTTCTTCAATGATCTTTACAACAGGAGGCGTGATATGGTGCCGCACCTGGTAGCGATCATTATCTTCAAGCCTGGCCATTGAAAAATCTCCTCACAAGATCGTCGTGTAACAACTACGAAGAGTGTGGATACGGTCTTGTATATGGGCCCAACATGGCTTGCACCACAGTCCAGAGCTCCTTGTACTCTGGTGGGTCTTGTGGATATGGGAATTGCAGGCAATACAGATCGGGACTGGATTTTGCCTGGTAGGTGGCTGAAGTGATAAATTTAAAAGAAGCGGGCCTATAACAAGTACGTGTAGGTATGGTTAAGACATCGCTGATCTTTTTGAGCAGTGCAGCCAGCTGTGCGCTGTTGAGAGTGCCGGGTGGTATGATCGTATCGAACTTTATCCCACCGCCTGCCAGCGTGGTCAGCAGGCCACTACCATCTTTATAGACGCGCAAGATCAGGGTAGGGTTATTCGTGGAGGCAGAGCGGCAGGGGACAGCGATGGGTTTCGGCTCCTCCAGGTCGGCGCCGCGGCACAGAATGACCAGAGGGGCGAACACCTCCAGGTCGAGGGCTATATTCCAGGCATCAGGGGTGCCGATGCCGGTTAGCGGATCATAACCGGTGCTGGTACTATAAATGGAATTTCTGCCCTCGGTAATATCATGGTAAGCGAGCCGGGGTTGGGGAACACTATAGAGAATATACAGAAGCGCGGAGGTACTCCCCATGTTGATCTTATTGTGATTGTCCAGGTATTGATTGATATCCGCTACCATGGCGGCCCACAGCGCTGTAGCCAGGCGCGTACCACCCATAACAGTCCAGCCTGTGCAGCCTGCGGAAGCGAGGCTGCAGTAGATACGATAGCCGGTAGTGGGATCGGCATTGGCCGAAACGTCGGGCACCTGGAGGCGCTGGATAGTGGTGGGAGTGGTGAGGTTAAGACCAACCTGGTAGGAGGGTCGATCGAAATAGTCGCTGATGCCGCCGCCGCCGCCGGTACCTTTGACAGCGTACGATGTTGGCGTTGAATCGTACCAGCCAGTTTCATTGTGGCTGTATTGAGGAGATACGGTTGTCAGAGATGTTCCCCCCACCGAGGTCACATAGGGAATATCCGTGGGTGCCATGACGCTGAGGGTGCTATCGCCGCAGCCGTAGGCGTTGGTATCGCCGCTGTTGACGAATACCGCCTGTCCCTGTGACGCCGCTTCTTTGATGATGTTACCCAGACCGCTGAGGACGCTCTTGCCAAAGGCCGCTTCACAGTCGCCCCAACCACTCTCGATGATTTTCTCTTGATTGTTCGCGACGATCTGGTTGAGGGTATCATAGAAGCCGGGGGTGGACATAGGCCCCATGTAGATCTTCAGTGAGGCGTCTGGAGCTATGGCCGACATGATCTCCATATCCGCCTCTACTTCCAACGTATGCGGTCCAATCGTGGGAGTAGTGCCATTTCCGACTGGAACTTTGCTGTACTGGTTCGCCTGTGCCGCTACCAGGTGATAGGTGTTACGGTACAGGTTTATATCGGATGGCTTATAGTCGTTAGGTTCAACCAGCGCGATGGTCTGTCCCTTCCCGCTGGCGCCCTCTTTGATCAAAGGGGTTATATCATAGGTGGTGCGCAGGTCAGTCGGGGTATGACCTTGAAATCCGGCGTGGGTAGAGGAAGGAGCCTGCAGCATGTGCGAATTATAGACGTTGGCGACATTGTCGAGCCCGACGATACACTGGATGTCTTCGGATACTGTGGCCGCCACCACCGGATCGTTGGCCGGCGCATAGACCTGTTGCTTCCGGATGTTATAGTAATTGATCCGGACGGCAAAGGCTTTTTCCGCGCTCGCCACGGTGGCGGAAATGTTGATATACAGGTTGTTGGGGGCCACGGAGACGATCTTTAAACCCAGGTTGCGTAAATACGCTGACACTTTATCCACAGTCGCCAGGCTCGGAGCGAACTCCCTCTTAAAGACATCTGGGGAGTAATAGCCATGGTACTGGGGGTCCGACAGGTCTTCCAGCCCGGGAAGCCGTTGATCTATGGCTGGCTTTGCCTTCGGGTCTAGCTGTCCATTTGGCCTTCGTTCTTTAGGCAGCGTCAAAAACACCTCAAGACGGGGGAGGGGCATGCTGGCTGGTGGTTTCCCGACCGGTGTCGCACGCTGCACCAGTCGAGGCACATGACCGTAGATTGTTGTCATCGGGCGTTGCATCTGTGCCTGAACAGCCAGAGCTGTGTACAGCATCCGATTGGCAATGAGCGTTGGCCACAGCAGTGCAATGGCCAGTAGCGCATGATAGATACACCTGCTATGTCGCATGTCTTTTTTCACATCGGCACCTCCGCATAGGTATTAAAGAGGCACTGTACCCCAAAATGATTTTTTTGGGGTAATTAAATCACTTCATAATTATATTATATATAGTGGTAATAATCACATTTACAAATAAAATATGGATAGCTGTTTTAATTTGTTACTTGTCTAGTAAAGAGAAATAATTTATTTTTTTATGTTATTCACGAGTATAGTATAAAATAGAGGTTTATTTTTTGCGTTATGTCACATAAGGAGGGTGCCTTTGAAGGTGTGTTTATGTTTAAAGGGGCGCACAGCGTTCACCGTAACCGCGTTTGTGGTTGTGATGGTGGCAGTAATGGTGGGAGGGTTAGCTAGTCGTGGTTCATTGACGTTGGCCGCGCCACAGGCGGCCCTGTATAGCAGGATCGGGGGGGATGGGGAGCCGCCGGTTTTAGGGGGGCGCGTCCTCGGCCCCAGGGCAGTGAACTCAACCCTGTTCCTTTCTATCAGTCTCGCTTTGCGCGATCCGCAGGCATTGAATAACTTGCTGGCGCAGCGGAACAATCCAACCTCCCCTTTCTATCATCGCTATTTGACGCCGCAGCAGTTTAAAAAGCGATATGGGCCAGCAGAGGAGACCGTCAACCAGGTGAAGTCCTATTTAAAAGGGCAGGGCATCGATTTTATTTCCGTAGCGGATAATAATCTCATACTGAAAGCGATGACAACTGTTGGCGCAGCTAACCGGGCGTTTAAGGTTGTCATAACGAATTATGTGGTCGGTACCAATGTTGTCTATGCGCCATCGAACAATCCGGCCGTCCCCGCCGCGCTCGCGCCGTTGATTCAATCCATTGCCGGATTGGACGACATGACGCTCTATCAGCCACGGCACATTGTACAGCGGACCCACCGGCACGTCGGCCCGATTGGTGGCTATAACCCCGCCGCACTGCGTACCGCCTATAATGCTAATTCGTTACTGAACGCGGGGGCCAAAGGGGCGGGCCAGACGGTGGCCCTTTTTGAGCTCGACGGTTATAACGCCGCTGATGTCGATATGTATCGCAACACATACAAGCTGGGGCCTGGTAAATATATCAACGTGATGGTCGATGGTGCCACCAATACGCCGGGTATGGGTGCGATTGAGGTCGCACTCGATATGGAGGTAGTCTCCGCCATGGCGCCCATGGCCACGCAGCGGGTGTATATCGGCCCCAACTCAACGGCTGGTCTGAAAGATACCTACAACCAGATCGTCACCGATAATAAAGCGAAGGTCGTCAGCATTAGCTGGGGGCTCTGTGAGGCGCTGTCCGACAAGGCTGACATGGATGCACTTAGCGCGATCTTTAAGCAGGGAGCCGCGCAGGGGCAATCGTTCTTCGCTGCCAGCGGAGATGCTGGTGCCTATGACTGTGGCACCTATGGGGAACTTGGTGTAGACTGGCCGGCCAATGATCCCAATGTAGTCGGTGTTGGTGGCACCAAACTGCAGCTAGGCAGTGGAAACACCTATAGCAGCGAATCAGCCTGGGGCGATAAGATCACTAATACTGGTGGAGGAGGAGGTGTTAGCTCACACTTCAATCGTCCCGCCTACCAGGCAGGTTTGAATCTGACGAATAGCAAGCGTATGGTGCCCGATGTCTCGGCCAATGCTGATCCTGCAACCGGTTACTCGATTTATTGCTCAGCCTCTGTCTCATGTCAGGGCTGGACCATTGTCGGCGGCACAAGCGCAGCCGCTCCACTGTGGGCTGGTATAGCTGTTGATGTAAACCAGTACCTGGCAGCGCAGAAGAAGCCAACGTTGGGTCACGCCAATGCGATGCTCTATCGCCTGCATACCACATCGTTGCCTTACGCCGCCTATCACGACATCATCACCGGCGACAACCTGCACTATCAAGCCGCTAAAGGCTACGACCTGGCGACCGGCATCGGAACCCTGGACGTCTGGAACATCGCGCGCGACCTGGCCGCCCTACCCGGTGGCAGTGTTAAGCCCACCCCGACGCCAACGCCCAGACCGACATCCACTCCCCGGCCAACGCCGACAGTGAAGCCTGGACCCACACCCAGAATCGCATAAATTCTTGCGCTCAGTATGCGTTTTCATACTTGCTATGCTCAGATACATGTTTTGAGCTGGTACGGCAGGGGCGCGGATGCGCCCCTGCCGTACCAGCTCAAAACATATGTACTATTTTATATCTCGTGACGGCGGCGTACAGCTTGCAAGTAATTGAGCGTATCTTCGCCGAGGGTCTGAGTAGGGGTGACATCGGTAACTTCGCTGATATCATAGATCCCGTTGCGGTTCTCAACCATCTGCTTGCCCCGGAATGGAATCAGCACACCTTTGACCTCGCCATCGTCCCTGGTTTTCGCCTTTACAAACTTGCCCAGATCTGCCTTCACCTTCTTTTTCTTTTTGAACATTTGCCTCACCTCTCAACATACTTTACATAGAGAAATCTGATCATGTATTTATAATTGCTCTTTGTTACATCATATAACAGTTTTCATCAGTGCTGCAAGATGATCAACAATCGGACGGAAAGATATACAATGAGGCAATCTGCCAGCCGGATAGCTAGTTGGCTTATAGAAGTATAATCGCTCCATTTGAAGCCGACAGCAGGTATCGTTATAGGTACGCTTATGCCTCGATCTGTATTTTCTGGCTGGCGCGGGAGCCATCGGTGAAATCGACCAGAACCTCTATTTCGGTGGGGTTATCGGCGTTATCTGGAACAATTTCGATATTTTCGACCGTCTCCATTGGTCGCTGGAGCTCTCCCGTGATCCACGTAGTCAAGATCTGCACGATCGCGTTATCTTTATTTTTCTCCAGCCATTGCTGTGTTTGTGATAGATCGGACATGGCATCTCTCCTTTTCTTCTCTACCAGCCAGTATATCAAAGACACGCCCGGCTGTATTTGCGTTGCTGTCAAAAGGCGTGTCTGATATTCATCGGACGTATATAGCGGTACCTGACCAGCTGAAATAGCTAGTTGGATGGCTCAAAATTCAGCACTTCTCTGGCATGTTCAAGATCAAAGAAGCGATTCTGATTATCCGAAACGCCGTAGAAAATGTCAAGGGCCGAGCCTCCGCTGGACGTGGGTGAGTGTGGAGAGGAAATCGGCCGCAGGGGCCGAACCCACGGGGATGGTGGAAGTGATGAGATATAATAGGAGGGAAATTATCTTATGTATAGCGTATATATTTAAGCACGCATTCCAATGTGTGGAGGCAAGTGAGCATCTTGGAAACTACCGATACCACATCCTTTATTGTTGCCGTCAGCGTGGCCGACATCCGGCGTGAGCCCGACCCCAATTCTGAACTGGTCACGCAGGCTCTGATGAATGTATCCGCCATTGCTGGTGAAAATTCCGGCGAATGGACGCATGTTCAGCTCTCCGACTATAGCGGCTGGATACGCAGCAATGAACTGGACCTGCCGATTGTACGTGGCGTCTGCGATGGCGATGATGGCACCTGCGGCGTCCCCCTGCCCTATTCCGCCGTTGTTATCCTTCCCGAAGCGCCCGTGTACGCTGATGCCGAGGGAGATGAGAAGCTGCTGGATCTCTATCTGTCGACCGCCTTACCATATATCAATCTGACGCATCCGCAGCGCATCCGCATCGCCCTGCCCGGTGATGCCGAGGGCTGGATCACCCGCGAGGCCGTAGAACTGCGCAGCAATAGCGAGCTCTATCCGTTACAGGATAGAGCGGTCGTCACTGGTTATGCCAAAGCTTTCCTCGGCGTTCCTTACCTCTGGGGAGGCACTTCCTATCGTGGCATCGATTGCAGCGGCTTAGTCCAGCTCTGCTATCGCATGGGAGGCAACATCATTCCGCGCGATGCCGATCAGCAATATGACTTTCTCAAGCAATCGGTGGACCGCCAGCAGATGCGGGCCGGTGACCTGATCTTCTTCGGCAGTAAAAGCATTACCCACGTCGGCATGGCCCTCAACTCACACGAGTTCATCCACGCCGAAGGCCAGGATTATAATCGCGTCGTCATTAACAGCTTTGACCCCAATCATCCCCAATACCATAAGCGCCTCGATTCTATTGTGTGGGGCATCAAACGTGTCCGCCCATAACCGAACGTATCCCCTGTAGGTTCGGAGCTTGCCTCCGATTGGGGAGCTTGCCTCCGATTATGTGCGTAATCGGAGGCGGGTAGGGAGTGTCACGCGACGGAAGGGGTGGGTATGCGCCATTGGTGGGCGAAGCGGGCCAGGCGGAAACGTGTCAGCGGCACCAGCGGTTCCTCATCGCAGACCAGTGAGCTCAATAACTCTCCCAATAAGATACCGAATTTAAAGGCGTGGCCGGTAAAGCCGGTTGCCAGCACGATACGTCTGTCCTGTGGTAGATAATCGAGGATAAAATCTTCATCAAGGCTTACATCATAAATATAAGATTCAACTTTCGCTAATTCTGCTTTTCTCAATGCTGGAATAAGTTGGTAGAGACGTTGGGTGACATCCTTGATAACCTGTTCATCGATTACTGGCACTTCTCCTGGCTCCGCGGGTGCTCCAAAGGTATGTGAGGCCGCCTTGAGCCAGGCGGGGCCATTGTTGCCATGCTTGTGAATCGGGAAACCATAGAGGTCATCCGCCATAAAGGCCGGGAAGGCGGGCAGGCTAAACTCTTTCAATGGGAGATTGGCGAAGTAGAGGAGATATTGCCGTGTCAGCTGAATGGGAAGGTCTATCTCGTCGCGTAGGATGCGATGTACCCAGGGACCGGCCGCGATGACGACGCGATCCGCGACGATCTCATTTCTTGCCGCCAGCTGAATGCATATCGGCTGCCGGATATTGTCATGGCGGATCGCGGTTGCCTGATGATACTCTAATATCGTTCCCCCCATCTCACGAATAGCCGTGCGCAACGTTTGTAGGCACAGCGAGGCATGGAGCATGCCCGCGTTCGCATGATAAGACAGAAAATCATACCCCTGCGTGCAAAACTGCGGAAAGCGCTGGGCAACGGCACTGTGGCTCAGGCGTTCAAGAGGATAGCCCTGGCCGTGCAATGTCCGATAGCTCTGCTCGCTCATGCTGTCCGTTCCCCGCCCCATCCCAAGCGTTCCGGTCGGGGTATACAGACGCTGCCCGGTATACTGCTCTAGCTGTTGCCAGCGCTTCAAACTCAAACGTACCATCTCTGGATAAAACGTGTCGGTACCATACTCGAAGCGGAGTAAGCGTGAAATGCCATGCGATGATGCTTGCCCATGATCCACAGTCTCCTGTTCAAGCACGGTAACCTGGTGCATGCCTTGTCGCAGAAGATTATATGCGGTAGCAAGACCAATAATACCCGCTCCTACGATTACAACATGTTGCTGCTGCACGATAAAGTTGCCTCCTGTTCATTGAAACATGTCAATAATACGATTATATCAAAATATATACTGAATTTCAAATATAATAAAAGAGCATATAAAGTAAAAAAGGTTAAAGATTTCATAAAATATTTGGTGCTCAAATGTATTTTCTGTGAAGTTAACTTGTAAATATAGTTAGACAACTTGTGTTTTAAAACGATAATGATGCCTGCTAATGCTTATGTCCTTGATTGATTGAAGCTGTTGCACAAGCGATAATAATACCTATGTTCGCGGGCTGGATGATGGGAATGTTGTCCCTCGACATCGAAGAGGGTGTCGCTTACAATGATAGTGAGTAATGCTGGCTGTCAAGGTTGTGCATCTCTGCTATTAGTTATGACGTGCTGACGCGATCACTTATCAATTTTGTATAATAGATGTCTTACTCTCCTCCTGTTAGCGAACGTGAGCGCCCCCGCACAGGCGGCCGCTGACGCGGCCGCACCGATTTTTTTGTGTTGGTGCATGAGGTGCGCATTCGCGCACCTCATGCACCAACACAAAACGGACCGCTGAACGCCACAGGGGCGAAAACACATGTAGATCACATATGATCATCATGAGAGTTAGACCCATTTTAAAGAAAGCGATGCTATAGTGTATGAGCGATAGTCCACTCGTCTCCCTCCCATCTACCGTTATGGTTGCTCCATCGAATCTGCGGCCTGCACGCCCGGAGGTTCCCTCATCCAAATACTACACGTTACGCTACGTGCTGGCCGCGGCGCTGGCGCCGGGCGAGAGCCGGATCGTGTTGCCCGCTCAGAGCGATGATAGCGTGGCTCTGTTCCGAGGGTGCCGGGCGCTGGGGGCGGAACTGCGCTGGGAAGATGAGCAGGAGCGCGTTCTGCTCATTCACGGGACCGGTCGGCCCTATCAGCCGGGTCCAGTGACGATCAATGTCGGCAACGCCGGGGCCGTCGCGCGTCTACTGATCGGGTTGGGAGCGCTGCTGCCCGAGGTCACCATCGTGACCGACCACCCACAATCCCTGGGCAAGCGACCCAATCGAGAGCTGCTGGAGGCGCTGACCACACTGGGCGTACGCTGCGAGGGGAGCGGACCCGAAGGCTGGCTGCCTATCACGATGCGCGGCAGCGGCATTCATGGAGGGCGGGTGACCGTCTCCGGCGCGCGTAGCTCGCAGTTTCTCAGCGCCCTGCTCTTCCTATCACCCCTGTTGCCTGAAGGACTGGAGATCGATGTGGTGGATGGTCTCAAATCGCAGCCGCTGGTGCGCACCACCATCGAGGTGCTGCAGGAGGCCGGCATTCAGATCGAGTATGACGCCAGCCTGCTCCACTTCCGCGTGCCGGCCGGCCAGCACTATCAGCCGTGCGAGTATCATATTCCGGGGGATTATCCTTCGGCCGCCGCCCTGCTGGCCGCGTATGCCGCCTCCAACGATCCCACCAGCCAGCTCACCCTGTCCCGCCTGCGTCCAGGAGACGAGGTTGGCGAATACTTATTCGCCACCTTTGAGCGCATGGGCGCCGATATCCAGCGCCACGGCGACACGATCATACTGCGCGGAGGACGCCGTCTGCGCGGCTTTGAGATCGATGGTGATCCCATCACCGATTGTATCCCGGTGGTGGTTGCCGCCGCCTGCTTTGCGGAGGGGGAGAGCCGTATCTACAACGTCGAGAGCCTGCACTACAAAGAGTCCGACCGCATCAATGATCTGTGCGCCGAACTGAACAAGGCCGGCTGCAGGCTTGAGCCGCAGCGTGACGCCATCATCATCCATGGACGGCCCGAGGGGATCGAAGGTGGAGTTACCGTCGATGGGCACAACGACCACCGTCTGTTGATGGCCCTGGCGATCGCCGGCCTGCGCAGCCAGCGCGGACTGACCCTGACCGGCGCCGAGCATATCGCCAAAAGCTATCCACACTTCTTTGAGGAACTGCGCCGCTGTGGCGCCGACGTTCAGCCGTCGCGCCGCTAACGTGGCGTGTTCGGCCTGTCTGTCTGGATGGCATTAGAGACTGAGGCAGGACTCGGCCGCCAGCCAGAACAGCTTCTCGCGTACCGTGGTCTGAGTTGTCCACTCACGCCCGTCCCACTGCTCGCTGCCGACGTCGTCGCCCCCATACAGAATCTGCGCGAACTGGACCGAGCGGAACCGTGCTACCGCGAAGAAGGCTGCCGCCTCCATCTCGACTGTAATGCAGCCCTCCTCACGGCGCAGCTGCACCTTCTGCGGCGTCTCGCGATAGATGGCATCGGTGGTCCAGGTCTTCCCCTTCACATATTCGCAGTGGTGCTTCTGCAGTACCGCCTCGATCGCCTGTACACCGGCCTCGTCTGCTTCCACCTCGCGACCGGGCGGCAGATAGTGGTAGGAGACCCCCTCATCGCGTATCGCCGATGTAGGAATCACCAGGTGCCCCACCGCCAGCGAGCTATTTAGCACGCCGGCGCCCCCGCAGGCCACGAATTTGCGCCCCCCCAGCGCGATGACCTCTTCAAGCATCGCGGCTGACAACGGCGCACCCATACCTGGATGGAATACCGTCAGGCGTCGCCCCTCAAATTCTATTTCATAGATTGGATGCTTCCCGATCTCGCTTTGCAGATGCTTCACCACGCGCGCCGCGTGTCGCTGGGTCAGCTTTGTAATCACATCCTGAAAAAAGCAGACCACGACATAGGGAGAGATATCCATTGGACGAATCAGGCGCGTGGGTTCCAGCATCGCTTCCCGCGTGCTGTCAAACTCCAGTATAGGGTACTCAGGCATACAATAGATCCTTCTTCTGCTATTGCAAGAATTGCCGGGATCCGGATTTCAAGGTCTGGTAAATCTTGCAATAGAATGATACAATACTCTTCGGTCATAATGGAAGATTTTTGTCTGCGTGGTCGAGGTGCTGTTGTTGGATACAGCCGAAAGGATACGATTGTGTATAGGTATAAAGGCTTTGATAGCGCACTGTGTGGTGGAAGCGTCGCCGCACTGGAGGCTGTCGTCAACGCCTGGATGGAGGGGGAGCGCCCACGCATTCGACAGATGAGCCAGAGTGTTCGCGGCCAGCATATCATTTTAAGTTTTGTGTATGAAGATAGCCGTGAACTGGAGCAGCGGGTAAATCTACAGAGTCAAGCGACAGCGATTACCGGTGCATTCCCGCGCTTATTCAATGACGAGCCGGTTGACGATCGGCCGACCAGCCCGAGCATTCCGGCGACTCCTCCTCCCATGCATTGAGCCCTGCTCTGCATTAGCACACGCGTTACAAAGAATATGCGTTGAAGGACACGATAAGGACAACTATGGCGACTCCGTATTTATTGTATGTAACCCCCGAGGGGGAGATCCTTGAAGAGCCTCGCGTGCAGGCCCTTTCCTTTGGGGATCGCCCCTTAAAAGAATCTGATTTAATACCACTGCCAGATGGTGTGACGCTCTCAATGATGCCTGATCGTATGGCGGTCGGCCTGAAGCGCTCGGGCGTGCGTTACGTGGTGCCGCAATCGCGTGGCTGGGCGGTAGCCGCGCTGTTGCCGATTGGCTACACGCGTACATTGTTGCCCGCCTATGAAAAGGTGCCCGATACGGAACCGCTGCCCTTCTTCGGCTATAGCGCGGTCGCTGGCATGAATGGCAAGCTCTATGTGGCGGCCGTCAAGACTGACGAGGTTCGCAAGTGGCATCCGCGCGCCTTCAATCGCCAGAAGCTTGAGCGCCTGGTGCACGAGAAGCAGGAGGCCTATCCCCAGAACCGCATCATTGGTCAGCACGCCCACTGTGCGCTGGACTACTCGTGTCCTACCGCCAGTAATCTGTTCTTTGAGCGCTGGGAGATGGCCATCGCCGTCTCGCCGGGCTGTAACGCACGCTGCGTCGGCTGCATCTCCAAGCAAGAAGAAGAGGAACTGATCTCCCCGCAGGACCGGCTGACCTTTATTCCCACGGTCGATGAGATCGTTGAGGTGGCGTTGCCCCATCTGGAGAAGGCGGAAGACTCGATTGTCAGCTTCGGCCAGGGCTGTGAAGGGGAGCCGCTGCTGCAGTGGCCACGTATCAGCAAAGCCATCAAGGCGCTGCGCCAGAAGACCGATCGCGGCATCATCAATATCAACACCAATGGCAGTAATCCACGCTGGCTGCAGCATCTCTACGATGCCGGGCTCGACACCATCCGCGTCAGCACCATTTCGGGCCATCCCGAAACCTATAACGCCTACTATCGCCCCCTCGGCTACACCTTTGATGACGTCAAAGAATCGCTGCGGCGGGCCTCGGCGGCGGGCCTGTACAGCTCGATCAACCTGCTCAGCTTCCCCGGCCTGATCGATCGCGAGCGCGAGGTAGAGGCCCTGCTGGAGTTGGCGCGCGACACCAATCTGCGCCTCATCCAACTGCGCAACCTCAATATCGATCCCGAGGTCTTCCTGCCGCGCATGCCCGACTTCAAAACCATGGGCAAAGCGCTGGGCATGAAGAAATTGATCCAGATCCTCAAGCAGGAGCTGCCCGACGTCGAGATCGGCAACTTCACCCGTCCGGTTCCGAGAGCTCTCCCGACTACACTGTAGAAGGGTAATTTGAACCGGCAAGCCTCAGGCATAGGTATGCCTGAGGCTTGCCGGTTCTTTCTTTTTTGCCTCGCCTTGCACACAGGCCTATCCTGATAGACACACAGGTAGCACTTTTTACGCACCTGAAAACCTTGACAGCTCTATCTCTTCTTCTGTATATTACGTCTGACGACATGTCGTAGAGTGGAATATCGTTACGCGTACATTGTGATAAGGAGGAATAATGTATGGGCCTGCCCGACCTGGGGCGCTTTTCTGATCCGTCCATTCTGATTTTATCCAGCCTGGCTGGTGGGACAAAGCATGGCTACGCCATTATGGAAGATGTTGAGTCTATCGCTCACGTTCGTCTGGGAACAGGGACCTTATATGGCGCGATTGCGCGTCTGGAGGAGCATGGTCTGATAGAGGCGCTCCCAGCTGAGGGGCGGGGACGCCGTCCTTACCGGCTGACTGCTGCTGGTATTGCTTTTCTGCGCGAACAGCTTACCGGTATGGAGGCTCTGGCGACGCTTGGCTTACGGAGGTTAGCAACGCTATGAATATCTACAAGCTACTGTTGTGTTTGTACCCCCGTACCTGGCGTGATCGCTATGAGGAAGAGATGCTGATGATACTGGCATCGCGTCCGTTGTCCCTATTTGATAGCATTGACGTGCTGGGCGGAGCGCTGGATGCTCATCTTCATCCCCGTCTTGGGACAACGGGTCTGTCGTTAACTGAAAGAGCAAGGCTGATGCTTTTATCCCTGCGTGGCTCATTGCTGACGATTTTCTGTGCCTATGTGGGCTTTATCCTTGCTGGTCTGGGTTTTCAGAAATTGACCGAATCCGCCACTATGCAAGTTCTGACGCAGAGGGACCCCGTGATATCGCTCTCATTCCAGGTTATTCTGGTGGGCGCGGTTGTCGCGTTGCTGGCTGTACTGGCCGGTGGCCTACCAATCGCTGTGGCCGTGATTCGGTCTGCGCTTGCGAACAAGCGCTGGGGATTATTATTTCTGCTGGCTGTTCCCGTTTTAGCGTTCATCGTGTTTCTCATGGTTATTGTCTTTCTGGAGACAGCACATCCTGGCTCTCAATCTCCTGAGCAAAAGGCTCTCTATGGATGCCTCATTTTAGGTACACTGCTCGCGGCGGCGATCGTCAGCGCGGGCGCGGTCTGTTCCGCCGTAGCGCGCAGCGAGATTCCTGGATCATTGTTGCGTTTCGCTGTGCTGCCATCTATCCTGACCACTGGCACAATGGCACTGATCCTGATCTCAACGATTGTATGGGGACTTGGTCTGCGTGCCAGCGTTCCACAGATCTTCTCAGGGTACCAGGGGATCATGCGTACAAGTACTATGGGCACCTGGCTTGGTATTGTCATCGCTATGGCTGGCACAACGGTATTAGCTATACTTTTTGTGATCCGTAGCCTCCTGGCATATTCCATGCTACGGAAGGCTACAGCATAGTCAACTACGAAAAAGAACGCTGTGGAGGGCACTGACAAAACACAAGCCCTCCTTTGAAATGGAGTACTGTTGACTGATCAACATGATGCCATGTTCAATAGTAGATATACATAGGAGAATTATATGCAAAAACAGCCTGGCGTGGACTCTGTAGAGGTTGCCTCCTCTGAGCATAACGCTGAAACGGTACTGCGTACCTATGATTTAAGCAAACGTTATGGTACGCGCACCGCCGTCAATCAACTCAATCTGGATATCCGAAGAGGAGAGCTTGTGGGCTTCCTGGGTCCAAATGGTGCCGGGAAGACTACCTCAATCCGCATGATTCTTGGCTTGATCGAGCCTACAGCCGGTCGAGTGGAACTTTTCGGGCGTGATTTAGCCAGGGAGCGGGCATCTCTGTTGCCGCGCGTCGGAGCGCTGGTAGAAATGCCTGCGCTCTATCTGCACTTGACGGGACGCCAGAATTTACGCGTCTTTGGTGAGGTGCTTGGCGGTGTTTCGCGTCAACGCATTGATGAGGTACTGGAGATCATCGGGCTACAGACACGCCAGAAGGATCGTGTGCGTAGCTATTCTCTGGGAATGAAGCAGCGCCTGGGGCTGGGAATTGCTCTGCTGCATAACCCTGATCTGCTCATTCTGGATGAGCCGGCGAATGGACTCGATCCTGAAGGCATAGTCGAGATGCGCGATCTATTGCGCGGGCTCACATATGAGGGGAAAACAGTTTTTCTCTCCAGCCATTTATTGTCGGAGATCCAGCAGATCTGTTCGCGTGTGGTGATTATCAACGCTGGCAAGCTTGTTGCCGACAGTACTGTCGAAGAACTGACGCGCAAACAGGGCGACTACCTCGTTCGACTGGAACGCGCCTCAGAGGCGCTTTGCTTGCTTCAGAAGCAGCCCTGGGGCCATCTTGCTCGCCTGGAGGGGACAGATCAATTGATCACATCCGCGCCCGGCGGCAGTGGCCGTGAACTGTATACCTTCCTGGCCCAGGCCGGTTTTGTTCCTGAGAGCCTGGCACCTGTCACCCAGGACCTGGAGCAGGTTTTCTTTTCATTGATAAACGCAAACGAAGGAGAGCAAGCCCAATGAACACGCCTATCTTTATCACGACCTCATCTTTGGATTCTCAGCCTGCACTGCATGCTCATTTTCTGGGCATCCTGCGCGGCGAATTCCTCAAAATCGCGCGTCTCTTCTGGTGGTTAGTGCTATTTCTGACGGCAGGCTTTATCGTCGGATTCTGGCTGGGCAGCACCTCTCCCGGCTTGAAGCAGGATCTGCTGCATACACCACTGCACTTTCTCTATACTGCGATAGAAACGAATCTCCAGATGTTCCGTATCCTCTCTGGTATCTTGCTATTGGTCCTGACTTCTGTAGTCATCGGGCGCGAGTACCAGTATGGAACGATTCGTATCTTGCTGGCACGCGGTGTAGGCCGCCTGCAACTTCTGCTCGCCAAGCTGACCCTGCTACTTTCGATCGCTATCTTTCTGTTGGTGGCATTCACTATTCTGTCTGTTCTGCTTACTTGCCTGACTATTCTCATCCTGAATGGAAACTTGAACGCGTTGCATGTGGTAGATGCCGCTTTCTGGTCCAACATTGGCATCGATCTGCTCGCAATCTTCATTAATATGGTTGCCACCATTTTACTGGCGACGGCTATGAACGCGCTTTCGCGGTCGCTCACTATTGGTTTGAGTGTCTCACTGATCTGGTTCCCCGTTGATAACGTGGCCATCCTGATTATGAACACGCTGCAACGGGTTACCCATAGTGATATCTGGAGCAAGGCAACGACCTATTTCCTGGGACCGTTGCTAAATCGCCTTCCCGATTGGATGGTGCCAGTATCAGGGCAAAGTGGCTATCAGTCTTTCGGCATTTTTCCGCCAGCACCGGTAGATGCTGTCCACGCGCTCTGGGTGATTAGTGCCTACTCGCTGGTCTTCCTGGTGCTCGCTCTCATCTCGACCGAGCAACGCGATGTTAAAGAATAGATACGCTAAAAAATGAGAGGAAGAATCCGTATGCGTTTACTTCTCCATTGGCGCTTGAAGCCATGGACGTTTGCCCTTTTGATCGTGCTCCTGCTCATTCTTATCAGTGCCACTGCTTTTGCCTATATTGAGGTTCAGCGCCCACAAATATCTGTCATACCCAGGCCAACTGGTCCCTATGCGGTCGGGAGAATGGAATATGACTGGAGCGATCAGTCACGTACCGACTCTCTGGCGCCAAAGGCGGGAACAAAGAGGGAACTGGTCATCTGGGCGTGGTATCCGGCGCGGCGTACGGCGAGCGCTACCCTGGTACCCTATATGCCACCGAAATGGCAACAATTGAGTGACCAGCAGCATCAGAGTAGCGGGACTGTCCAGACGAATAGCATCGCTGCACCCCCACTTGCCCCTGGGACCGCGCGCTATCCTGTCCTCATTTTTGAGCCGGGCATGGGTAATAGCCCACTTGAATACACGACGATGATGGAAGATCTTGCAAGTCACGGCTACGTCATCTTTGCTATCACGCCCACTTATAGTTCTAATGTGGTAGTCTTTCCTGACGGACGTGTTGCCAATGCGACCCCCGCTGGAAAGCTTGAGTCAGTTGAGAAACAACAGAGCGCGACCAATCGACTTGTACAGATCTGGTCACAGGATGTAGCCTTTGTCATGGATCAACTCGGCAGGTTAAACGCCGCGCCAGGAAACCTGTGGAGCCAGCGTCTTGATCTTGCACATTTCGGCGTCTTTGGGCATTCTTTTGGTGGCGCGACGGCGGCACAGGTTTGTCTGATCGATGCACGCTGTAATGCGGGCATCAATCTCGATGGTGATATGGCCGGAGACGTGGTGCAAAAGGGCCTCACCACGCCCTTTATGGTGATCCAACACGATATGGGGACCTGCTCAGATGCGGAATGCCGCACTTTCCAGCATGATGTTCATGCGCTGCTGCACAGGATACCGCGGGGCGCGGGTTACCACTTGAGCATCCAGGGAACCGAGCACTTCAACTTCTCTGATTACGCCGTCCTTTCCGAGTCGCAGAGTTTGCGCGCCCTTGGACTATTAGGTTCCATTGATGGTCTGCGCGGACTACAGATTGTGCGCGCCTATACACGCGCCTTCTTCGACAGGTATCTCAAAAAGATACCTTCTCCACTCTTGCAAGGTCCATCGAGTGTCTATCCGGAGGGGCAGTTTATTGCCCCTTAAGCGCATAGGTCGCCTTGAGCATACGGCGGGCGGCCGTTGCGACGGGATCGACGCCGAGCATGGCGATGCAGTCGTGCACCGAGCAGCCTTCGGGGGTACCAAGCTGGTGGCCTGTGTAGAAGCATGGCATGCAGGGCAGGTTCAGCCGCACCACCGTGGCGCGCTTGCTGTCAGGCTCACCGGTATAGGGTCCCCAGGCTTTATGGTTGGTGAGGCTAAAGATAGCCACGGTCGGAGCCCCTACGGCCGCTGCGATATGCATAACGCCCGCGTCATTGCCCACGAAAAGATCGACCAGCTCCAGTACGGCGGCCGTCGTTTTGATGTTGCCTTTGCCGGACAGGCTACGCACCGGCATCGAGGACTGCATCTGTGAGATGATATGCTCATGCAGCTCTTTCTCTTCGGGGCCGCCGACCAGCAGCAGCTCGCCGCCGAAATCGGCGTGCAGCGTATCGGCCAGCTGCGCGAAGCGCTCCGGAGGCCAGCGCCGGGCTATGCTATAGCTGCCGCTGCCAGGGTGCATGGCGATCAGCGGTCGCCTTACCTCGTGGGCATTGTCCTCTCCATAGACGAGTCGCCGGGCCTGCTGGCGATCGCCCTCGCTCAAGGGCAGGTACAGCTTCTTGTCCCGCACGGTCGCCCCGGCCGCCTCGGCGACCGCCATGGCGTATTCCGCCTCGTGCAGCGCGCCGAAGCCGTCATCCTTGACGCGCACATTGAGAAACCAGCCGTGTCCATTATCCAGTCCCACGCGCCAGCGCGCCCCGGTGGCGCGCATCAACAGTTGGTGCTTCAAGCGCCCAAAGGGTAGCGTCAGGTGGTGGAGCAGCAGGACCGCGTCATAGCGACCGGACCGCAGTGTTTGCCACAGCTCCTTCAGACGCAGCAAGGCCCGTGGATTGTTGAGGATCTGGCGCGGATGATCGAAGAGGTATTTATCCAGCACGATGGTATGATTGATGGCATCCCAACCGTTCAGGATGCCTGCCGAATCGGGCGTCACCAGTAGATCGATGCGGGCCTGCGGATACGACTCGCGCAGCGCTCGTAACGCGGGGGTCGCCAGCAGCAGGTCGCCGATACCAGCCATCTTTACCACCAGTATCCGTGCGTCAGGTGGCAGCGTTATCTGTGATCTATGCATACATTTTCTATTTCTTATCTGTACTCTTCAGGAGCTAAAGCCCTGATGTAGTAGTTATATACAAGTTTTATTTTCTTATTTATGCTCTTCGGGCGCTAAAGATCTGTAGTGATGAAGCTGGCAATAGTCCTCGAAGCCCAGGCGGTGATAGAGCTCTCCGCTCATATCGGATGGTGAGAGCGTGGCGATCGAGTATCCCAGCTGCCCGATGGCGCCGATGACGTGCCACATCATGGCCGTGGCGATGCCCTGCCGTCGCACCTCCGGACGCGTTGTCACCCCGTAGATGCCCGCAATGCCCTGTTTGAGCAGGACCGACGCGACCGCGACCGCCCTTCCTTCTTGCCAGCCAAGGTAGTGATGCCAGAGCTTCCCCTCGCCGAATCCGCTGAGCTTGTAGGTCAGATAATAGTGGCGGGCCATCATTTCGGTGGCGCCAAAGCCGATTCTCTCCACCTCGCACTTGGTCTGCAGTTCTTCAAGCGTCCGCACCTCGCGTATCTCCAATCCATTCACCGAGACATCGATGCGGCGAGCCGAGCTCACATCGAGGATCAGACAGGACATGGAGGTCCGCTGGACCATGCCGTGGCGCTCAAGGTATGTTCCCAGATCGGACGGTTGGGTGGTTGGACCGACGCGCCAGCCAGGATCAACTACCTCGTGGCTTCTAAAACGGGCCAGCGTCTCCTCGATGCGCGAGTCGATATAGGATGCGTCATGCCGCTTAAAGCATGTTAATAATACCCCATTTGGGCCCCCGGGACCAGTGATAAACAGGGTCAGCTCGTCGTCCTGGTGCAGGATGGCGCCCGGCAGGTTGCGTCCAAAGCAGGCCATCTCCTCGGCGAAATTGCGCTCGATCGCCGCCATTAATCCAGGTTCCGCCAGACTACTGAAGATCTTGCTCATGCGGTATTCCTTCTACTTTATGCGGCATCTCCAGCAGGGCCACTTCTTCAGAATACGGCTGGCCTGCCTGTTCCGATTGGAGCGTCTCAATGGTCTGTAGTACCTGCTCGGGCGGGATGTTCTTCATGCACTGGGTTGTAAAGAAGCGGCAATCGGCGGGCGCGCCTCTGGCTTTATAGCAGGGACTGCACCAGATCGGATCGCGCAGAACCGTGGCGTGTGGACTGACGGGACCGCTCATGGCCGGATCGGTTGGACCGTGGATGGCGATCACCTTGCTGCCCACGGCGCAGGCGATATGCATGGGACCACTATCACCGGTCACCAGGATATCCGCCCTCTGTAGCAGGCCCGCTAGCTGTCTCAGACTCGTCTTGCCCGCCATGTTGATGGCCCGCTCCCGCATGCGGGCCGTGATCGCCGCGATCAGCGGCAGATCATCGGGCGCGCCGGTAAAGATGACCTCATACCTGCCCGTTTGCAGCAGGCGATCGATCAACCTGGCCCAGTACGGAATGGGCCAGCGCTTGGATTGTCCATTGTTCGAGCTGACATGGCAGGCGATCAGCGTCTTCTCTCCGCTGATCCCTTCCTGTTGTAGCAGGTGCTCCACATCCTGTCGGGCCTGCTGATCAACCACCAGGGTCGGGATGCGATCTTCCGGTTGAATGGTCGCCCCCGCGGCCTCGGCCAGTCGTAGACAGTAATCGACCTCGTGCAGGTGGTCGCCCTCCTCCCAGTGCTGTCCGGGTACGCTATCGGTCATCAGGCCGGGATAGCTCTCTTTGCCAAAGCCCAGGCGGCGCGGCGCACCACTGAGCAAGGAGATTAGCGCTGCCCAGGGACCGAATACACTGACCGCCAGATCATAGTCTCGCTCGTGTAGGCGCTGGCGCAGCGCCCGGGCCTCGCGCCAGTTTTTGGGATTGAGCAAAGCCTTTGGGCGGCGCCAGATATTGGGATCATAGGTCAGTACCGTGTGGATGGTGGGATCGTTGCCCAGCACGTGCGCGCTGGACGGGAGCGCCAGCAGGTCGATCTCCGCCTCGGGATAGGTGCGTTTCAAGGTGTGGACCACCGGCAAGGACAGCACCAGGTCACCGATCAGGTCCAGGCGAATTACCAGGATGTGCCTGGGATGGAAGCGCGCCGGATTCAGGGCCGGCTTCCTTCTGAGTCCACTGCTCAGGCGCAGATACAGGCCCAGCACGCTCATCAAGATATAGATGCCAGAAAGTAAGATCCGTTTGCTCGTATGTACAGCGCTATTGCGCAGCCGTCTCCGTGAATCGGGTTGCGTAGGATAGCCATAATCATCTCTATTTGCTAACGCATGTGCCATAAAATTATTCCTATGTATTGTTTACCAGCGCCTTGATGTCCTGCTCAACCTGCTGATCTGTGATCAGGCGTACGCAGGGATGCTCGGGGAGCTCTTCTTCGCTAAAGTCCAGGCGACCACAGGGAATAACGGGGCATCCAGGGCAGCGATAGGTAGAGGCCAGGACTCGCTGCCGTTCCGGCGCGCCCCAGGGTCCGAAGATGTGCGTATCGGTTGGTCCGAACAGGCGCAGAGAGGGCGTATCCTGCGCGGCCGCCATGTGCAGAGGACCATTATCGACGCCCAGCACCAGGTCGGCGCGCGCCAGCAGGGCCGCCAGCTGCCCCACTGTCGTCTCCGTCAGGATGAGGGCGGCCCCCTGCAGCGGCGCCGCGATCTCTTTGATCATGGCCTGTTCACCCTTGCTGCCGGTAAAGATAACATGGGCTGGCGATGGCAGGAGGGTCCCCACGATCAACGCCCGCGCGATATGGGTCCAGCCATCGTTCCGCCACAGCTTGACCGCGCCTCCAGTCCCCGCGTGGATGACCACGATAGGTTTTCCTGTAGATATGGATGCCTCTTGCAGCCGCTCATCGACCCAGGCCAACTCATCCTCATGGGGTTGAAAATAGAGTGGATAGCGCGTGGGAGTATAGGGCTCGGCCAGCACGGGCGCCCGCAGGGTCCGCAGAGCGGTGCTGGCCAGGCGCAGATTCGAGATCGTCGCGTGCTCGGCGGCTGGAAACGGTAGCGCCTGTGTCAGGAACGGCGTGGTCAGTTCGGTGGCATAGCCGATGCGCTCAGGAATGGCTGCCAGGTAGAGCAGGGCCGCGCCCCACCAGAAGTCTGGCCGCAGGTTGATGGCGATGTCATACTCATTCTGCTTGAGCTGCTTCGCTGTGCGCAACAGCAGCTTATAGGGGTCCAGCGGCTTCTGCGACGCGCGCTGGAAGCCCGGAAATGGGCAGGTCAGCAGGCGATCGACAGCGGGATGGCGTGCCACCACCTCGCTCGACCAGGGGCCGATCATCATCGTAATCTGGGCCTCGGGTAACAGCTCTTTGATGGCCTGCAATATCGGGGTCGTCATGATCATATCACCGAGGTGATCGGGCCGCACCAGCAGGATGCGCGGTGCCCGTTCCGCTGATGGCAGGCGCTTTTTGTGACCGGCTCTCCTGGCTCCCAGGCTGCCATAGACGCGCACAAGGCTCAGAATAAGGGTGCGTAACAGACGCCTCATGACTGCACCTCCGCCCGCTGCTGCGCGTCAGGGATCAGGCGCAGCAGGGCCTGCCAGACATCAGCAACCGTGACCGAAGTCATGCAGGTACAGTGCTCGCAGGGCTGCATCTTGCCCAGAAAGAAGCAGGGTTGTCCCGTGGGATGGCGCCAGAGAGCGATATGCTGTGAATCATCCACGGGATAGGGTCCGTATTCCTCAGGGCTGGTAGGACCGAAGATAGCGATGACCGGGGTCCCAACCGCCGCCGCCAGGTGCATCGGGCTGCTGTCGTTGCCAATAAACAGTCTGCACACCTCGATCTGGGCCGCCGTCTCCCCAAAGCTCGTCTTCCCCGCCAGGTTAACCACCATCTCGGATGGCACATCCAGCAAGCCATCGATCAGACCCTGGTTTAACTCCTGGTCGCTTTCGCCGCCGATCAGGAGCACCTGCATCCCCAGTTCAGTAACGATGCGCCGCGTCAGCTCTCGGTAGCGCTCGATGGGCCAGCGCTTCGCCGTTAACTGCATGCCGGGATTGCTGCCGCCGCCGGTGAAGACAGCGACCTTCGTATAGTCTGATTTGTAGATCGACTGGCGTTCCTGCTCGGTCGGCACAAAGAGCATGCGAGGATGATCAATGCGCAGCCCGATCGCGCGCGCCAGGTCCAGATAGATCTCGGCCTGGTGTTGCAGGTGTGAGCGGTCGGCTGAGACGACCACACGATCGGTCAATGAGAAGCCACGACCCAGGCTATCGGGGCCTACGCGGCGCGGCACACCCGCCAGCCATGGCAGCAGGGTCAGCATCGGCGAGCGATCCAGCACAAACGCCAGGTCATAGCGCTGCCTGCGCACTTGTCGCGCCAGCTTGAGATAGTCTTTAAGGCTATAGCGACCGGGGATGCCGATGCTGCCACAGTCGATAACCTTATCGACCGCCGGGTGATGCTCGGCAATCGTCTTCGACCACGTGCCGGTAATATATGTGATAGTCGCCGCTGGATAATTGGCGCGAATAACCTCAAGCAGGGGAGTGGTCATAATCACATCCCCAATGCAGCAAGGTTTGATCAGCATGATTGATCGCGGCTGGCGCCTTGATAGTCCATTGAACGGCTTAGCGAGCGCGTTAAGCAGTAGGAACAGCAGCCGCAGACCGCTACAGAGTGTCGTAATAAGTTGTTGACGCAGAACTAGTATCCTCTATCTTTCTCAGAGAGTCCCGTATCGGCCGCTGGTGGAGGATCTTCGCTACGCACAGTCGCCTGATCCTCTATCTGATCCGCATGGAGTTCTGGATATACTGATGAGGAGGGACTGACACGTGCCGTTGGAAGTTGCTCCTCCATATGCGGGTGAAGTGCTCGGCCGCAGGCAGGGCAATAGAGATCGCGGGCCTGTATAGCGGTGCCACAACCCGGACACTGTCGCGCTGGAGCCTGAGCGGGCGCCCCTTCGAGTCGCGTCGGCGCTGCCGCCAGATCTACCTTGTCGGTATCAGGGGCTACCTCCTCCACTATCATAGTCTCCTGTGAATGGATTGTCAAAGGTGTCAGGCCAGGTGGTGGGGGTGGGATGACTGGTACCGTTGTATCGGCGTAGACCGGTGCTGTATGGCTTCCATCTGATTGAGATGTATAGGTTGTCTCGTGGGTTTCCTGTGGTGGGACCGCTGGTCCTTGACTCATCAGCAGTTGTAGCTCAGCACGAGCTTGAGATAACTGCTGATGAGAATTGAAGAGATTCTGACATGGCGTTAACAATTCTGGTTGGGTCAACATGCCTGCCACATACAGCTCCATGACCTGTTTGAGTACATCCTGTTCCTGAGCCGTAAGCTGGCGCCCCAGTATCTCGATCTGCGAACGCGTACGCTGAATTCTCGCAATGCGTCCTGCACTATTAGAAGCTTTCTCAAGACTTCGGTGAACTGAATCCCATAGGTTCATCGTGGCCCCCTCTGTATGCTATGCGCTTTTTAGCCAGTGCAAATTATAACAAAGCTCCTGTGGGAAGTCGAGCGAGCAGGAAACGTGAGATATTGCCTCTCTCTCCCGCGGGGATGTGTCCCCGCGTTGATGTGTTTTGCCTTTCGATGCTTGCCACTACCCATCTATACCTCTTTAACGCCGAGACGAATGTTTTCTTGAGGTGCGGGAGATCGGCCACGCGTGCCGACCCGGGGCAACGGATTTTAAAAATATGAGATTCCGTCGCTGGTGGTGGTGATAGGATGGGTCAGGTAGGCCTCGTAGCCCTGCTGCTGGAGTTGGTGCTGCACCCAGGCGGCGGCTGGCAGATCGGCAAAGGTTGAGAAGAGTGTGGGACCGCTACCCGAAAGCCGCACATATGAGGCCCCCGCCTGCAACATGGCGGCGCGTGCCTGTGCTACCTCGGGATACTGCGCGAGCACGCCGCGTTCCAGGCTGTTATAGAGATCCGTGGGCCGCAGCGTGCTGCGGGTCTGCAGGGCGGTTTCGGCCGCGCGGCTCCACGAGCCGTTGCTGTAATCGCTGGCCGTCAACTGCCGGAAGACGGTGGCAGTTGAGACACCGATGGCCGGCTTTAGCAACACGAGCCAGCGCATCGCGGTGGGCCAGTGGGGAGCCAGTGGGGTTATCTTCTCGCCCCGCCCCTCGCAGAGGGCCAGCCCCCCGGTCAGGAAGAAGGGGATATCTGAACCGAGGGATGCAGCTATCTCCCAGAGATCATGCAGCGAGAGCGGCAACTGCCACCACTGTTGCAGCACCAGCAGGGTCGCGGCTGCGTTGCTGCTACCTCCACCCAGACCCGCCGCCACCGGGACACGTTTATTGAGCTCGATAGAGAGTCCTCGCGTCAGGTTGAGCTTCTGCCGAATCGCCTGCGCGGCCCGTACCACCAGGTTCTGCTCATTGCTCAGTTCAGGGCGGTTGCAGACCATGCTCACCCGGTCCTCATCAATGATCGAAAAGCACAGCGTATCATAGAGGTCAATCGTCTGCATGATCGTCGCCAGCTCATGATAGCCGTCCGGCCGCTTGCCCAATACATCCAGGGTCAGATTGATCTTCGCGTATGAACGCGTAAAGCGAACCTTCTCGATCGCTTCAGGACTGGCATGATCGTCTCTTCTCATCTCGGTTGTTCGCACTCCATCTTTTATTATATGGTCATTATGTTTAACGTAACATGCATGTACCCCTCTGGCTAGGGAGGTGGTCGTGTTTGGCGGAACATGCGCGCCCGGGCACGGGGCCGCTTTGCGGCAATAGCCCGCATGACCTTTAACGAAATAAAAAGGGATAAAAATCGTTCGCCATAACACGAAAATGTTCTCGTAGGCGGCATAGGATTGCGGTCTTATTAATACCCAGAATACAGGAAATGCAGCAATCCGGCCTTGTGCATTCCGCCCTATTGGCTTTGGCTTATGCATGCCGCCCCGTTGGCTTCGACATGGTGAGAGCCAATATGATCGTTTGTATGGGGAACATTCCGTACGTGAACGGGGCGGCATGCACAAGGCCGGATTGCTGCGTGTTTGAAGAAGGAACCGCGATATACAGCCCGCAATCCTATGCCGCCTACGGATACGTTTTCGTGTTCTGCCCACACTTCTTTTCCCTTCTTATTTTCTTTAATATCATAGGGGCGCACCTACGACTCGCCGCACGGATTTCTGTGTGCATTGTGCCCACAAAAGCCCTGCTTGTCAACCACCCCTCACTTGACGCCGCAGCAGGTAAAATTGTAGTCTATGCATAGCCAAAAACTACCTGCCTTTAGAATATTTTTAGACAATATGATACACTGCAGAGTATGCATACGTAAATATTACGTTGCTCGCTCCTGTATTTTTCTTTTGCGACAACTGTTAAGTAGGTAAGATGGATATTACTGTTGCTTATTTTCACCCATTCTTTCACCCCGAAGCTGTAAAGCGCGACTTTGAACATATCCGTGCCTCTGGCGCCAATGGCATTGTCTATGCCATTCATGAGCAAGAAGAGCAGCGCTGGCCACGTGATTTTGAGCGCGGTTTGCGTCTCGCGCAGGATGCGGGATTGAAAGTCTACTTGAGCCTGGGGCGCTTTGGCAACCTGTTCGCTGGCCCGATATTTATGCCTAGCTGGTATACGTTCCGGCACCCGCAGTCGCTGGTCAAAGATCGCCATGGACGCGCGCACGATATGACCTGTTTTAACCATGAGTCATTTCGTTCGTGGCTCTTTGGTGAGGTGGATTATTACTTGCACACATATCCGCTCAACGGTATCGTCATTGATGAGCTACGCGTGCCCGACGTTACCTGCTTCTGCTCGGTCTGTCGCGCCCTCTGCCCCGACATCACAGACCTCCAACATTTTCGCCGCCGCTCCATGATCGATTTCCTGAACGAGCTCTTCTCCTGTGTCAAACGCGCGAATAGTCAGGCTAAAACGAGCATCGCCTTGCTGCCCCAAGATCTCGGCTTGACCGAAGAACTGGCCACCATGCCCAACCTGGATACGATTGGTTGTCATCTCTTCTGGCAACTGCTAGGCGCGGACGTCTCGCTGGTCGAAACATGGGGACAACAACTGGTGGGTGCCGTCAAGCAGCAAGGCAAGCGCAGCCAGCTCTGGCTGCAGAACTTTAACCTGGATGAAGCTGATGAACAGGTGCTGGATGTAGCCTTCTCGGGCCTGCTCAGTGCTGAACCAGACGACATAGCCTGCTACTACTTCTGGCGCAACAACGCCAATCCCGAGCAGGTCTGGCAGCAGACGCGCGGGCTACTGCGCCGCATCCCACGCCGCCAGCTCTTCTGGCAAACGCTGCCCCGCGTTCCCGTTCCCGACCTCGCCCCCAAAGAAGGATCCTGAACACAAACACAAAAACGCGGGCAAGCGCGTTAGCGCCCGCCCGCAAAGACTGTGGATATCCTCTTATTTTATTTGCTGCGGCCTCCTGATGGCAAAGACGGACTATCCTTATCCTTCTCATCCTGGTGAACCTTTTCCAGCAGCTCGCGCAGCGACTTGACCTGATCGCGTGTGGCATCATCGCTCTCGTTGGCGGGCAGGATCACCGCCTGAATACCCAGGGTATTGATTGTATAGGCATCTTCCTCGCTTAATGAGCCATTGACATAGATGAACGCAGGGAAGCGCACCGCCTCACGAACCGCGCGGTAATCAAGGATCTCCTCAATGGTCAGCTGACCCACCTTATCGGTCAGATCAAAATCCAGCAGCACGGCGGCGATGTGCTCAAAGGCGGTCAGGTTGCGGATATAGAGCGCGTAGTTCTCATCCTTTCGCATCGGCACCACGATTACCTTCTCCAGGTCTTTTGTCTCCAGCGCCAGTAAGCGGGCGGGGGCATTAAAAGGCAGGATAATATATTGAACGCCCAGATCCTTTAGCTCTCTCAGGCCCTCGGCCGTCAGGCTAGCCAGCTCGCCGGTGATATGCAGTCCTGTGACCGTATTCTCCTTCTGGGCTTTGGCCGACTCGATCTCCTGCTTCAACGTGTCGAGCTGATCTTTGCCATTTCCATCCCACTTGAACAGGATGCCATCGGCACCGGCCTTTAACGCGGCCTCCGCACTGCCGGCGACAATCGCCTCTTGCTCAACCACGAGAGCCGCGGCGCGAGCCTTTCTCTCAGTTCGATGTTTGCCTACGAAGCCCATGCCGCCACCGCTTTGAGCTCGATGTGCCTGCGTAAACATATCTTGCAGTTTAGCCATTCCGACTCTTTCTCCTTATCACGAAACGAGTTTGATGATATCGACTCGCATATGCATATGGACAGGTATCATATGTACGACTCCGCGCCATCAAGTTATCTTTTTACCGTACTAATGTGGGCGTCGCCGTACCCGTTGGGTAGTAACCTTCAAAGGAACGTGCATAACGCACGAACGTTAGTCCATTATAGCACTTTCCAGGAAAAAAGGCGGAGCCTCGTGGAGGGCGGATTGCATGCCAGAATTAGCATGCGCTATCTTGTCAAACATAGAACTGTATGTACTAGAGAACTTGCATGTATTGCATGTATCGATTATACTGACTACAGCCTCCTTGCGAAACGGCTGGCTTCGCTCATAGAAAATTAGATAGATGTGGGAAGGGTGTTATGTTGCAAGAAGCTGTTGATAATTTTGTTACCTCGATTGCTAATGGGGAGATGGAACGTAGTGGTGGTAGCCGCAATACTATCATGGCATACCGCAATGATCTGGGCCAGTTGTGCAGCCATATACAGACGCTGGGAATTACGAGCTGGCCGCGTGTGACTCATGAACACATAGGCAATTATGTCCGGCATCTGCGCGATGAGCATGCTTATCGCCCGACGACGCTCGCTCGTAAGCTGGCGGCCTATAAGTCTTTCTTTCGCTACCTGTCTCAGAAGGGGGTGGTGACCACAGATCCAGCGCTGGGGGTCTGCTTGCCGCCGGTTGAAAGAGAGCTGCCCCAGATCATGACCACCGAGCAGGTGCAGACGCTGTTCCAGCTTCCGGAGAGGGATACCCCCATGGGTGTACGCGACCTGGCGATGCTTCATCTCCTCTATGCAACAGGGATGCGCGTCTCCGAACTGATCGCGCTGGATGTTGAACACTTTCGCGCGCAGGACGCCGCCATGCAATGCGTGGGTGTACGCGGCAACGTGCGTTACCTGCCGCTCACATCCGCGGCTATGGATGTGCTTGATCGCTACCTGCAGCACGGACGCCCCCACTTTTTGCGCGATGCCAGCGAGACGGCCCTGTTTGTCAATCATCACGGTGAGCGCCTGACGCGCCAGGGCTTCTGGCTGATCATCAAGGGCTACGCGCGCCGGGCTGGCATCGAGGCGTTGACGCCCCATAAACTGCGCCATGCCTTCGCCATGCACATGATCAATAGCGGAATGGACCTTGGCTCTGTACAGGAATTATTGGGACATGCGCATATTTCAACGACGCAGTTCTATTGCCAGCTGGCCAGTGCGCAGCATAGATGAGGCCTACGTTTTCTTCTTTCTGTGTGCTATTCTGTAGCCATCCCAGTAAATTGAATGAGGAGGTACAGAGAGATATATGCTTTACGAGCAAGCAATGGAGGCCACGCAGGCGATCCAGCAACATACGGAGACGAAACCCGCGCTGGCGATCATTCTGGGTTCTGGTCTGGGGGACCTGGTTACTGAGATGCGCGATACCGTGGCCATCCCATATGGCGAGATTCCGCATTTTCCACAGTCGACGGTGATTGGACATGCCGGTCGTTTGTTGATAGGGACCCTGTCTGGCGTGCCCGTAGTAGCCATGCAGGGACGCTTCCATTTCTACGAGGGGCACGCGGTCCATCTGACTACGCTGCCCGTGCGTGTGATGCGCCTGCTGGGCGCCGAGACGCTGATCGTCAGCAACGCCGCCGGGGGTGTCAATCCAGATTACCGTCCCGGTGATTTTATGCTGCTGCGCGACCATATCTATATGCCGGGCCTGGCCGGGAACAATCCCCTGGTGGGACCCCACGACGAGCGCCTGGGTGAGCGCTTCCCGGCCGTCGGCAAAGCCTATGACGCTAAGCTACGTGCGCTAGCGCGCGAGGTGGCCGCGCGCCATTCCGAGATCACGCTGCACGAAGGGGTCTACACCATGGTCGGGGGACCCAGCTATGAGACGCCAGCTGAACTGGCCTTCCTGCGCACCATCGGGACCGATGCCGTCGGCATGTCGACCGCGCCCGAAGTGGTGGTCGCTCGCCAGGTCGGCATGCGCGTCCTCGGCATCAGCCTGATCACCAATAGCGCCACCGGCAGCGAGACCACCGAAGTCAACCACGCCGAAGTGCTCTCCACCGCCGACGCCGTACGCAACAAGTTCGCCAGCCTCGTCATGGGCATCGTAGAGCGCCTGGGTGCTCCCGCTTAAATTGAAGATACGCGATGCAAACAGAAAAGAAGAGCTGGCCTGTTGTATCAGGTGCGCTCTTCTTTTTTTGCTTGCGGAATGCTTGTATTGAAATAGCTGCTTTATTTCTGCCCTGTCACGTTTAACTGCGTCGACCAGCTATAGTTATAGAAAGGGCTATTGCCTGTCAGGCCGACGATATAGTATTTTCCCTTATTTAAGGTGTCCGCTAGTTTGAGTGTCCAGGTAGCTTTCCCTTGCATGCAAGGCTGGGTGAGTGATCCCCCGTTAACCACAACCAGGCCAGGGTTGATCTCATGTGGAAAGGTCCCACCATAGTTGTTAGTATCTTTGAACAAGGCTATATCCGTACCATCAATTTCTGGCGCCACTCCTTTGGCCTTGGCCAGGAAGATGCGGCAGGTGATGCCATTGCTTGTTAGATCAGGTTCGTTGACGGGATTACAACTTCCCTGTACCTTTTGTTTGGCAGCGAGGGTGAGGGTGATGGTGCCATCTATGCCATAGGTTGTTCCTATTCCCGGGCAGCCCTGCGGGATGGCCTGGGTTGTTACCGCGGTCGTGATGGGGGAGGGGGTTTTCGCGACGACAACGGGGGTGGTTTTTTTGTCGCCTCCCGATGTATTGATGATCTGCTGGACGGTGCGCGGATGGGTAAAGGCCCCCACGGCGAAGCCCAGAATCGCCCCTGAGAGAGCGAACAACGTAATCGCCGTAATCATGATTGTTTGGACCTGTGAGTTACCGCCGCCTGGTTTCTGTGATTTTAATGATTGTTGCATTCCGTCAAAACTCTCTACTTCGTCTTTTTTTTTCTGGCTTGTTACTTCCATCATATCATGCCAGCGTTTATCTGTTGACAATGCCTGAAGATGGATAGCCTAAATTGGTACATGTTTTTCTATTCTTTACATCATAATAGTCGATTGCTGCGGAATCTGACTACCCGTATGGTAGAAATGTCCTGATCTTTTTGATCGCCATAAAAAGGGAAGGAGACTGATCATCGTTCTGGGGGGACGTGATCAGCACACTCAGCTTGTAGGTGGGGAAAGTACCTGAGCGTGGTATTCCTTGGGATGGCTCTGGCGGCCGCCTTACAGCGATTGGCCTGATCTGGCGAACCGCAGGCCGCTCATACTATCCTTCAGTTTACTCTCTGTCTTAAAGAACCGTATCCGGCATCTTTTTTGGGGATGCGTGGCGACCGAATGCCCATATTTGTGTGTGTCCGTTAATGGAGCGCACAATGAACTCCGGCCCTGTGGTAAAATAGCAGTGTTGGTGTAGTAGTAACAAAGCTGCTGGCATAGATGCCACTGGTGAAGGAGTACGAGGATGCATATCTGGGAATTGCTGATAGTTATTGGCGTTGCGCTGGCCATATTCGGTCCTAAAACACTACAATCGCTGGCGCGTAACGCGGGCAAAACGACCGGCGAGGTCAAAAATGCTAAAGATAAATTTATGTCTCATGTGCCGGCCGATGATATCGCGAAGTTGCGCGAGACCCTGAACAAGGTTCCCACCTCCCCGGCCCACGCGGCCCAGATGTTGATGACCCCGGATGAGAAAAAAGAAAAGACCCCCGCGACGAAGACCGATGCAGTCGCGAGCACAGAGGCAAAAACAGTTCCGGGTCAAGAAAACTAAGTAGCATCTCTCAGCCTTCACTGGTATCTCGCCGCTAGCCATAAACATGCGAACCGAACCAGAGCTGTTTGGTCGCAGCCTTTTTAGTCTTTACATCAAAGGTGGGTAGGTTATGGAAGAATTGACGCAGCAGAAGTGCGAGGTGTGCCATGCCGGTGCGCCTAAAGTGACCGATGAGGAAGCCGCGAACTATCAGAAGCAGGTGCCCGGTTGGATCATTATGGAGCACGACGGGGTCAAGCGTCTGGAGCGCGTGTTTAAATTCAAAGATTTCATCTCGGCGCTCTCCTTTACACAGAAGGTTGGTCGCCTGGCGGAGGATGAAGGGCATCATCCCGCTCTTCTGACCGAGTGGGGCTCGGTTGGCGTGGCCTGGTGGACCCATAAGATTCATGGCCTGCACCGCAATGATTTTATCATGGCGGCCAAGACTGATGAGATCTATAAAGATTTTGCGGCGATGTGATCTGGTCCGGGGAGCGCAGGCGCCCCCACTTTTTGTTAACAGTAGAGAAGCGGGAGGGGCGCAATTGCGCCCCTCCCGCTTCTCTACTGTTAACATGAATGATGTTTAATGATCAGGCCTGTTCGAGGAGGGCGACGGCGTAGCAGGCGATGCCTTCGCGGCGACCGGCGAAGCCGAGGCCATCGGTGGTTTTGGATTTGACGCTGATCTGGTCGATGGAGAGCTGGAGGTGTTGCGCCAGGTGTTCGCGCATGGCCTGGACATGGGGGGAGAGTCTGGGCTGTTCGGCGACGATGGTGGCGTCCACGTTCCCGATGGTCCAGTGGTGCTGGCGTAGCAGATCAACGGTATAGGTCAGAAAGACCGTGCTGGGTTGATCCTTCCAGCGGGGATCTTTGGATGGGAAGTGCTGGCCGATGTCGCCCAGGGCGGCCGCGCCCAGCAGGGCATCGACGATGGCGTGAATGACCGCATCGGCGTCAGAGTGGCCGGCCAGGCCATAGTCATGAGGGATGGTCACTCCGCCCAGCACCAGCGGGCGTCCCTCGGTAAATGCATGGACATCATAACCAGAACCAATGCGTATAGTCATTCTACCTGTCCTTTGATACATGCCTCAGCGAAGAGCAGGTCTTCCTGAGTGGTGATTTTGATATTCGTATAGGAGCCAGGGAAGATCGCTACCTGATGACCGAGCCGCTCTAAGAGCAAGGCATCATCGGTGGCGTCATCGCTGGCCAGCGGCGAGTGGTGCGCCTGGTGGATCAGTGGGAAAGAGAACACCTGCGGCGTCTGAACGGTCCAGAGCAACGATCGATCCGGCGTATCCAGTATCTTGCCGTCGCGCACCTGTTTAATGGTATCCTTGACCGGCACGGCGGCGATGGCCGCCTGATGTTCCTGAGCCGCCAGCAGACCGGCCTCAATGATGCTGGCCGTAACAAACGGACGCGCGCCATCGTGGATCATCACCCAGCGACAGTCTGGCTGCAGCCTTGCCAGGGTATCCAGTCCCTGACAGACCGAATCTTGTCTGCGGGCACCGCCGGGGACGACGGCACGGATCTTACTCCATGCCTCTTGCCGGCAAAGATCCTGCGTTTCCGCCAGCCGTTCGGCGCTGACCACCAGCACGATATTATCGATCTGGGAAGAGTGTTGGAACGCATCGATGGTGCGCGCGAGCGTCACGCGCCCCGCCAGGGGAATCCAGAGCTTATCCCTGCCCATGCGCCGGCTGGCTCCCGCGGCCACGATAATGACAGATGATTTTTCTTGCATGATATGTATGGAGGTAGGTAGCTACCTGTTCTCCCTCTACATAAAAAATAAAGAGCACCGCAAAGGGTGCTCTTGTGAGATCATTTGGATTTATGCTTGCCTTTGCTTCAAGGACGATTGCGGCGCAATCGCGGCGCTGGTAGCGGCGCTACTGGCATTGGCTTGCTGTTTCGGATGGGCGAAGATCATGCGACCCGCGACCGTTTGCAGCACGCGTGTCACCGTCACCTCAACCATCGTCCCCATGAACTGCCGTCCATTTTCAACCACGATCATGGTTCCATCATCCAGGTAGCCAACCCCCTGTCCGAGTTCCTTACCGTCCTGCATGATTTTAATATGAATATCTTCTCCTGGCAAGAGGACCGGTTTGATGGCATTGGCCAGCTCATTGATGTTGAGCACCTTGACGCCCTGTAGCTCGGCGACGCGATTAAGGTTAAAGTCATTGGTGATGATCGGACAATGCTGATCGCGGGCGATCTTCACCAGCTTGCCATCTACATCGGCGATCCCTTCAACGTCGGTATCGACGATCTCTATCGGCACTGTTGCATCCTTTTGCAAGCGGTTCAGGATCTCCAGGCCACGGCGTCCACGATTGCGCCGCATCGTATCGGCCGAATCGGCGATGCGCTGCAACTCATTGAGGACGAAGCGGGGGACGACCAGCGTGCCAATGATAAAGCCCGTCTGGCTGATATCAGCGATGCGACCATCGATGATCGTGCTGGTGTCCAGCAAGATCTGCATTGATGGAGCAACAGGTGGGACAACTGCTTCTTTCTCAGATTCGCGTTTCTTGCCGCGCTCGCGGTCCTCTTCGCGGTCACGGTCACGATCGCGCTCACGGCGGCGAGCTATCGTTGACTGGAAGAGGTGAGCGATATCACTCTTACGCAGGACCGCTGTGGTTAGTCCGATATAGCCAAAGATGACCGCGCCCAGGAACGGCGTAATCTGCCCCAGCCCAAAGGGGAGGTACTGTAAAGGGATTGCTAATAAAACAGCAAGGATAAGTCCGATAGCCAATCCAATCGCGGCGGAAACCAGGTCACTGGCCGAAGCCGCGCGAATCTTATGGCTGACCCATTGGAATGGAATCACGGTAATATACGGGGTGATGATAAAGGCCGCGATCGCGCTGACGGCCGCGATAATAGCGATTACCCATGGTACAGGAAGGGGTAGAGGAGCCAATGTTGTAGCTCTATACAACGAGATACTGATCGCTGCACCTATGGCGACCAGTGCTCCTATGATGCGGGTAACGGTATTTACTGACATCCCTGCATCCTCCAAGCGAGGCACTTAGACGTGCTCTTTCTAAGCTCAAGAGGTCAACGCCGCTTCTTTGTTCGGTTGGCAGGTCTGATAAGAAGAAAAGAAAAATGAATAATAATTCCAGATAAATGTAGCCCTGGCCTGCTGTCCAAAAAAACCACGTGCCTGTTTGAGCAAACAACCTTTAAAAGATATACGAACCGGCGAACAAATTTGTTGCTAGCATGGCAAAATCTTGCACTCGATAGCCATTGCTTCTATATGTTTTTATTATAGTACATAGCAGAAAGTGTATTTGCTTTCTATTGAGGTAATCTGAACGACAATACACGCTATGTATGTAAGGTTCGCTGAATATGCAGTATACACTGTTTTCTAGCTGGAAGCAAGAGACTTCTCAGTGGTATTGCGTATGCTGCTTGTAATGCAGATACATGCTGCCAGAAATTCTGCCTCCTTTGCTGTTTTTAATGAAGTGCGATCTCGAGTGCCACGGCTAATGTACTGGCCGTAATGACTCTGAAGTCCTCAGCCGGATATGTTTCAGCTATTTCATTGCGCAGCTTATTGCCCTGGCCCGCCGACGGAATCAGGCAGCGCTTAAAGCCCAGTTTGGCAGCCTCGCGTACGCGCAATGACAGGCGGCTGACGGACCGTAGTTCGCCCGAGAGTCCTATCTCACCGATCAAGGCCATGTCGGCCGGAATCAGTTTCTCACGATAGCTGGAAGCGATCGCCGCCGCGACCCCCAGGTCGATTGATGGCTCCTCAATGTTGAAGCCACCCACGACGTTGGCATACACATCATGCCCACCCACTGCCAGTCCGACGCGCTTGGTAAGAACCGCCATCAGCATCACCAGGCGATTATGATCGATGCCATTGGCCGTACTGCGTGGAGTACCGAAATTGCTGGGTGTAACCAGGGCCTGGACCTCGACCAGCAGGGGACGCGTCCCCTCCATGCTGACTACCACCGCCGATCCGCTCGCGTTAGACGTGCGATCCGACAGGAAGACGGCCGATGGATTGGTGACCTCGACCAGACCCTCGCCATGCATCTCAAAGACGCCGATCTCATGGGTGGCGCCGAAACGATTTTTGACGCCGCGCAGCAGCCGATACGAATGATAGCGTTCTCCCTCAAGGTACAACACGGCATCCACGATATGCTCCAGCGCCTTGGGGCCCGCCACCGTACCTTCTTTCGTGACGTGTCCAATCACCAGAATCGGGATCTGTGATGTCTTGGCCAGCTGCATCAGCTGCAGGGTACACTCACGCACCTGGCTGATACTGCCCGGGGCCGCCGTCAGATGACTGGCCAGCACCGTCTGAATCGAATCTACAATCACCATAGCCGGCTTCACCCGGTTGACCGACTCCACGATCAGATCCAGCTCAATAGCGGCCAGCAGATAGAGCTGCTCGCCAACGATATCCAGGCGCTCGGCCCGCATCTTAATCTGCTCAATGGACTCCTCACCCGACACATAGAGCACCGGACCAACGTTTTTCGCGATCTCGCCCGATATTTGCAGCAGCAGTGTCGATTTGCCGATGCCCGGTTCGCCGCCAACCAGGATGAGCGAGCCAGCGACCAGGCCGCCACCCAGCACACGATCCATTTCAGGATAGCCTACCGAGATGCGCTCCTGTACCAGTGGCTTAATATGCGGCAGAACGATAGGGGTATGAGGATGGTGGTTGCTAGAGGCGGGAGATGCGGCCATGATGTTCTGCCGCCGCTGCTGAGCGGGACTCTGCGGAACATCCACCACTTCCTCTAACGTATTCCATGCCCCACAATCGGGACACTTCCCCATCCATTTACTATGTTCCCCACCACATTGCTGACAGATGTATTTTGTGCGAATTTTTGCCATGTAAGAATCTGCAATCTAGGATAATCCAGGATATTGGAGTCGCCGCGTGAGTATATGCTTGCCTGTGAATGGAATCTTTTTAGCTACGTGATAAGAAATAAGATCGTAGGTTCGGGCCTTGCGCCCGATTTAGGTTCGGGCCTTGCGCCCGATTTCCTCCCTATTCGATCATGCATCAAGAAAAGAGAGGATGAAGAAAAGGGGACGTGACAGATATCACGTCCCCTCAGTTGTGATTAGCTTTCGGTATTCGTGCTACCTTCGCCACCAGCCGAGAGGGCTGCTTCCGGGGTAGCTGATGCGGGTGGTGGCAACTGCTCAATGCGGTTGCGTACCTGCAAGGCAAGATCGTCATCAACGATGCTCGCCTCTACCAGATCGCCGGGATGGAACTTGCCTTGCAGCAAGCCTTCCGCCAACGGATCTTCAACCATGCGCTGGATAGTGCGGCGTAATGGACGGGCACCATACTGCGCGTCGAAGCCCTTGTCGATCAGGAAGTCCTTGGCGTTCTGTGGAACCACCAGTTCGATCTGCTGTTCGGTGAGCTGTGCGCGAACACGGTTCAGCAACAGGTCGACGATCGAGTACATCTCCTCCATCCGCAGGGAATGGAAGACGATCACCTCATCGATACGGTTGAGGAACTCAGGCTTGAAGGTGTTCTTCAATTCACCGAGCACCTTATTCTTCATCGCATCATAGTCTGCCTGATTGGCCTTCTGCTTATCTTTCGACTGCTTAAAGCCGATCTGAGCCTCCTTGTTCAGGAGCTGGGCGCCGACGTTTGATGTCATGATAATAATGGTGTTGCGGAAGTCCACCGTGCGGCCCTTGGCGTCTGTCAACTTACCATCTTCCAGAATCTGGAGCAGCATATTGAAGACGTCCGGGTGAGCTTTCTCAATCTCGTCCAGCAGGATGACGCTGTACGATTTGCGACGTACCGCCTCGGTCAACTGGCCGCCCTCTTCATAACCAACATATCCGGGGGGGGCACCGACGAGACGCGCGGCCGCGTGACGCTCCATGAACTCTGACATGTCAATTTTGATCAAGGACTCTTCGCTACCGAACATAAACTCGGCCAGCGTCTTGGCCAGCTCTGTTTTACCAACACCGGTGGGGCCCATAAAGATAAACGAACCGATTGGACGCTTTGGATCTTTCAGGCCGGCACGAGCGCGGCGTACAGCGCGCGCAATCTTCTCGATTGCCTCATTCTGACCGATCACACGAGCGTGCAGCGCATCTTCCATTTGCAAGAGTCGCTGTGACTCTTCCTGAGCGATACGCATCACGGGAATACCGGTCCACATCGAGACGATCTGAGCAATCTCCTCTTCGCCAACCGTTGGTTTCTCATTCCCACGCTCTTTATGCCAGCCAGACTCAAGTTTGGCGATACGATCTCGCAACTTCACCTCGCGGTCCCGCAGTTCCGCTGCCAGTTCGTATTCTTGCTGTTGGATCGCCGCTTCTTTCTCACGCAGGACGGACTCCAGACCCTTCATGGCCTCTTTCAAGTTCAGAGGAGCCAGGGAGTTCTGCATGCGCACGCGGCTCGCCGCCTCGTCAATCAGGTCGATAGCCTTATCGGGCATGAAGCGATCGGTGATATAGCGGCTGGCCATATCGGTCGCGGCCTTGAGCGCCTCGTCTGTGATGATCAGGCGATGGTGCTGCTCATAGCGTTCACGAATACCCTTGAGAATCTCAACGGTCTCGTCAACGGAAGGCTCACGGACAATCACTTCCTGGAAGCGGCGTTGCAGTGCGGCATCGCGCTCGATATACTTGCGATATTCATCGAGGGTTGTTGCACCGATACATTGCAATTCGCCTCGAGCCAGGGCAGGCTTCAGGATATTGGCTGCATCTACAGCCCCTTCAGCGGCGCCCGCACCCACCAGGGTATGAACCTCATCGATAAAGATGATACAATCGCGGCTATTGCGAATCTCTTCTATAATTTTCTTCAGGCGCTCTTCAAACTCACCACGGTACTTGGTGCCAGCGACCAGGGAGCCAACGTCCAGCGTGAGCAGACGCTTGCCAGCCAGTGTTTCTGGAACCTCGCCGGAGATCAGGCGCTGTGCCAGACCTTCAACGATCGCTGTTTTACCGACACCGGGTTCACCGATGAGAGCCGGATTATTCTTGTTACGTCGGGAAAGAATCTGAATGACGCGTTCAATTTCTTGATGACGTCCAATGACGGGGTCGAGTGTACCTGCGCGAGCAGCTGCCGTCAGATCAATGCCCATCTGATCGATTGTGGGGGTCTTTGAATGTTTGGCGTCGCGCTCATGTGGGGTGCCAGACTGGCTGAGCACCTGAATGGTTTGCGTACGCACTTTCTCCAGGTTTACGCCCAGGCTCTCAAGGACGCCTGCTGCGATACCTTCACCCTCACGGACCAGACCCAGCAAGAGGTGTTCCGTCCCAATATAATGATGATTCAGGCGGCGAGCTTCATCAACTGCGAGCTCGATAACCTTTTTGGCACGTGGCGTCAGGCCAATTTCGCCCAGAACGATGCGGTCGCCACGACCAATAATAAATTCAACGGCACTTCGAACCTTGTTTAGTTCGACACCGAGATTTGCTAGTACTTTCGCAGCAACGCCTTCACCCTCACGCACGAGGCCGAGGAGCAGGTGTTCTGTACCAATGTAATTGTGTTGGAAGCGCTGGGCTTCCTCCTGTGCCAGGCTCAGAACTTTTCTGGCCCGCTCTGTGAACTTATCAAATCTGTCTCTATCGTTCACCTGTTTGTCACCCCCCTTTCATTGGCAGAGGGTGGAACCGAGCCCTCTGTGTCGCTCAGGTAAACTATTTGATTCATCATACAACACCCATCATACAGCGTCAAGGATAACAACTGTAGCCTCCCGTCTGTCATAAACGCTCAACCTTCTTACTGAGAAACAATCGACCTCTACACTGCATTCGCATAGATGCACACAGCGGAGAGGTCGCGAGATCATCTGTTCAGGTACGATTTGCTCCAACAGCCAAGAAACCTTGTCTATCTAGGTGCCTCCGTATCTTCTTTGATGCCCTGACAAACGAGCGACTGAGCGAAGTGCATCAGCCAGGATCGTTGTCCCTCTATCGTCACTTCCACTGGTAAAAATGCGATTTGATTATCCTTTATTCTACAACAAAAATGCGTGGATATCATCGATCTGTTCGCGATTTGTTTGCTTTTTGCCTATAAATGTAGAAGGGGACTCGTGATCGCTTCGTTAACTGCGCATTTCATCATACTACAACTCTTTTTGCAACGTCAAGAATACTATAGGCATTCTTGCTTGCCACAACGCCTATTATATCCTGAAAGGAAAGTCTTCAGTTGTAGGTGAGTGGTGGCGGCAGCGGCGCACTCGCGCCGCTGCCGCCACCACTCACCTACAACTGAAGAAACCTTCTATGAAGAAGAACCTCCCTGCGATGATCTTTCAATGAAAGAAAGATTACAGGGAGGTTCTTCTTACAAGTGACGTCTGCTAAGGATCGGTGATACTCGTCGGTGCCAGGCTTGCCCCGGCTTACCGATTACTCAGCCGATTCATTCTCATCTTTGGCCGAACGGTTGCGAGCGGCTGCACGGAAGGCCTCAGCCATCGCGGTTAGCTCACCACCATCATCGCGGTGACCCTGACCGCCCTCATTGGAGCGCTCCTGGCGTTCGCGACGCTCGCGTTTAGATGGAGCCTGGTCTGAAAGCGCTGGCAGTGACTCCAGAGAAGGAGTGCTGGGAGCAGCTGGTGTTTCGGCAGCTGGAGCGGCACTCGCTTCAGCGGTAGCACCTTCAGTCTGGGCTTCTTCCTGCGCGGGGACCTCTGTCTCGGTCTCTTTGGCATCCACTTCGTCAGCCTGGCGCAGGCTGAGGCCAAGTCGGCGTCGCTCGGCATCAATGCGCAGGATACGCAGTTGCAGCTGTGCGCCCTCGTGCAGAACCGTCTTGGGATCTGTACCAGGGGTGAGCTCGGACTGGTGGATCAGGCCCTCGATGCCATCTTCGATGCGCGCAAACGCTCCGAAGGGGGCGATCTTGGTTACGACACCGGTGACAACCTGTCCTGGTGTGTAGCGCTGCTCAACCGTTGTCCAGGGATCAACTTCAGCACGTTTGATTGAGAGTGCGATCTTCTTTTTCTCTTTATCGACACTCAGAACCTGTACTTCAACTTCCTGGCCAACATGCAACACTTCGCTCGGATGGTTGACGCGGCTCCAGGCGAGCTGACTGATATGAACCAGTCCGTCTGCGCCACCAAGGTCGACAAAGGCACCAAAGTTCGCCAGGTTGCTTACTACACCCTTGCGCACTTCGCCGGGCTTCAGCTCATCGAGCAGTTCCTCGCGACGGCGCTGACGCCATTCCTGGACCGCCAGGCGCTCCGAGAGGATCAAGCGATTGCGCGCTCGATTGATCTCAATAATCTTCAGCTGCAGCTCTTTGTCCTTCATGGCCTGGAGCTTGGCCGCAGTCTCCTGGTTCTCACCACCGGCTGCGACTTCCTCGCGCTTGAGGTTCAAAATTTGGGAGATCGGCACAAAGCCACGAATTCCCGCCACATCAACGATCAAGCCACCTTTGTTGTAATCAATGACTTTTGCTTTGAGAAGTTCGTTGTTTTTGTACTGCTCTTCCGCGATACGCCACTGGCGCTCGGTGTTGGCCCTCTTCAGTGAGAGGACAGCATGACCCTCAGATGTTTCTGGCTGGATGACATAGACCAGAACTTTGTCGTTGAGGTGTAGCTCATTAAAAGAGCCATAGCCACTGGATGGTAGCTCTTTTGTTGAAAGGACGCCTTCTGACTTCAAACCGATATCAACCAGGATTTCGTCCTGGTCGATACGTACGATAACGCCCTCGACTACATCGCCTCGCTTAATGCTGATAGGATTCGCCGATTCCGCCAGCAACGCTGCCATTTCGTTCTGGTTAAATTCTTCCATCTCTTCGGGGTTGCTGTTGTTTTGCCCTTGTAGGTCATTTCCTTCGATCATCGTCTGTACCCGCCCGCTGTTTTGATTTGCCGCTGGCATTGTCGAAAGGGTGCCGTGCTCTTTGAGCATGCATAGGTAGTTAACCCCCTTCGATCCACGGTTTTTGCCTGTCTACGATAGACACTCATGCCAACCCTTTTTGTTTCAGTGCTGTTTTCTGGTGCAGTCATGCCGAACCGACCATTGCCACCCTGCTATCCTTGAAACAGTAAGAACAACAGATGGACTGCTCTGCACATTGGAACCCTTGGGGAGTGTACCATCGGACTTGGGCTTATCGGAGGAGGTGCTCAGGCGGTCATCGTTTCGGTTTACGATATTCCCGTCGTTACACTAAGAATACCTGTATAACCCATTGTTTGCTTTACAGAACGGTGATACGAAACGATACTCGCAGGCAGTACGCCATCATACATATGATAATGACGCCTGAATGTAAGCATACCCCCACTCGATACTCTCTATTATACCAAATGCTCTCACCGATTGCAAGACAATGTTCAACCTTCTGGCAAATCTCTCCGATTGTTTTTCTGTCTCAGATTGTATCACAGTGGCGCAAGCCCCCTTTAAATGTGCTACAATAACGGTATGGATGTGTTGGATTTTACGAATACTGCAGAGATCATGGGCATGTTGCGCACGCGCTTAACGCCCGTTGAGCAAGCAGGATCGCTTATTGATAGAGTCGAGGGTCACCAGCAACATGCGCGCCTGGCGGCGGTGCTTCTTCCATTTTTTGTGGAGGATGGTCTGCTGCAACTGGCATTGATTCGTCGCGCCAGTACACTACGCGCCCATAGTGGTGAGATCGCCTTTCCCGGTGGGAAGGTTGATGCGACCGATACCTCGATGGTGATAACCGCTCTGCGTGAGGCTTACGAAGAGATTGGCCTGCATCCTGCCCGCGTCGAGGCTCTTGGTGTGCTGCCTCCGGTATTTACCGTTGTCAGCAACTATCTGATTACGCCTGTGGTTGGATATCTCCCACAGGGATTAGGCTCGCTGCTTTTGCAGAAGAGCGAGGTAGACGAACTGCTCTGTGTCTCCCTGGCACGGCTGGCGGATCCTGCTATCGCGCATACCGAGCTGTGGACGCGTGACGGGCGCACCAGAACCGTGTATTTCTATGATTACGACCAGTACCGCATCTGGGGTGCTACCGGGCGTATTCTCTCGTCGCTCTTTGAGCTGCTCAAGCAGGAGGATGCTCCTCCAGTCGGCTGAGAAAAAATACCCCATTAGTCATAGTTACCTTGCGAAAATCGGTCATATCGCTACAATTAAGAGTAGACGGACAAAAATGCTGTAGTGCGTACGTTGTAAGCTGTCCCTTGTTGATGCGGTTGGTATGCAAGTGCCTTAGTGGAGAAAAGCTGTGACGTTGCCCAGTCCTGATGCACGATCTCGGAGAACAGTGCCTCGCCGGCCACAAATGATCCCTCCCGCCCACTCGATGCCCGAACCTTCTTTGGCGTCTTCCCCTGCTATGCCCTCAAACCCACCCTCTGTGGCGGCCCCGGCAAGCTCTCAGCAAGCGGATCACGAGCACCCATTGGACTTTGCAACCCACTCCTGGGACCTGGCTACTGGCGGCTTAAAGACCCTGACCGCGAAACGAGAGCTCCCGATACGACCTGAACGCCGCAATACGAGCGTGGTACCAGATATCCTGGCTACTTCGCGTAGTTATATGTTTGCCCTGGTCATTATGGGATGTGTATTGCTGATGCTGATCGGCGGAGGCATTGTGTTATTTGTAATGCTACAACCATAACAGACAGGATTGGAGTTCGCCTGATTGCACCAATATTACTACTTTTCATGACTTTCTAACAAAGAACTGGCTGCCGGAACGCCATGCAAGTCGCTCGCGCTGCGCACCGCTTTTACAATTGCTCGCGCCAGCGTGTTGGCCGCCGCCGCTCCTAACGTACTCACCTGTAGTGCCGCGGTTGCTCTGTCTTGCTGTATTCCTGATGTCCTGCTTCCTGTTGCCAGCGCAAATATAGTATCGCCGTCAAACATCGTATGTGCGGGTCTGATCACGTGCGCCAGGCCGTCGTGTGCCATCTGGGCCACCTTGGTGACCTGGGTCTTGGTGAGCGTGGCATTGGTGGCGATCACAGCGATGGTGGTGTTACCAAACGGATTGCTCGCGTCCGGGCTTTTTCCGGCGCTGTTCTGCGTGCCGGCCACGACCTGCTGTGTCTGCGGATCGACAATATCCCCCAACGCGTTGACCACGACGATGGCGCCGACCACGATGCCGCCGAGCAGTTCCATACTGGCGGAGCCGAGTCCACCCTTCATGGCTGATGCTGGTCCCAGCATCTTGCCGACGGTTGCCCCTGTCCCTCCACCGACGTTTCCCTGTTCAACAGGGCCGTTATTAGCCTGCTCGCAGGCGCGATAGCCAGCGGCATGATCGGGGCGCACGGTGGCGGAGCCAAATGGGAGATCAAAGATGGCCGCGCCGGGCACGATGGGGACGCGTACGACTCCGGTATCATAGCCAATGCCGTGTTCATCTAAATAGCGGACAACTCCACTGGCGGCATCCAGACCAAAGGCGCTGCCCCCGGTCAGTAGAATCGCGTTGACCTCATCCACCATACATAAGGGATGCAAAAGATCAGTTTCGCGGGTAGCGGGAGCGCCGCCGCGTACATCGACTCCGCCGACCGCTGGTGGCTCACATAAGATAACGCTACACCCCGTCCCGGCCTCCAGATTTGTATCGTGCCCCACGCGGATACCTGGCACATCAGTAATATCATCATGCATATTTTCGTCCCCCCTCCCATATGGTTTCGGAGCTCGCCTCCGATGTATGTCCCGATGACGGGACATACATCGGAGGCGAGCTCCGAACCTATGGGGTTGTTTTTCGGTGTTTATGCGTTGTCGGGAATGGCGTGGCGCAATTTTTCCATTGTTTGCGCCACGCTCTCTTTGTTGTTGTAGACGGCGGAGCCTGCGACCAGGAGATTGGCGCCCGCGCGGACAACCTGTGGAATCGTTTCGGCATTGATGCCGCCATCAACCTCGATATCGCACTTCAGATCGCGCTGCCGCAACATGCGGTGCAGCGTCTCTATCTTGGGCAGCGTCTCAGGGATAAACAGCTGTCCCCCAAAGCCCGGGTTAATGGTCATGATCAGGATCAAGTCGCAGAAGGGTAGCATATCCTGCAGCATAAAAACAGGAGTGGATGGATTGATGGCCACCCCGGCCTGTTTGCCGGCTGCCTTGATCTGCTTCAAGGTTTTATGCAGGTGGGGCGACACCTCCTGGTGCACGATAATGACGTCCGCGCCCGCCTGCGCGAACGTCTCAATATATTCCTGTGGATTGGTGATCATCAGATGGGCTTCGAGGATGGCGCTGGTGCAGCCGCGTACGGCCTCCACCACCATAGGGCCCATGGTGATGTTGGGCACGAAGTGCCCATCCATCACGTCGATCTGGATGCGGCGCGCTCCGGCCGCCTCTACATCCCGCACCTGCTCACCAAGGCGCGTAAAATCCGCGGACAGAATAGAAGGGACGATCTCTACCATGGAATCTAACTCCTACTTCTGTTTGCGCAGTTTCCCGGCCGCGGCCTTATCCAGCATCCATGTCACCTCACCACGGCTGGGGTGTACAATCTGCGCTGGATATTCATCTGGCTGCTGCTCCCCCTCCAGCACGGCCGCGACGGCTTCATCTTTTTCCGCCCCTGTTACCAGGAACAGAATGTGGCTGGCCGCGTTGATCAGACGAGGCGTGAAGGTCAGGCGGTCGGGTGGTGGCTTGGGAACTGAGACAGGCATCACTAGCCGCTGCTGCTCGCGTAGCGATCCTTGATGGGGGAAGAGCGAGGCGGTGTGTCCCTCGGGTCCCATGCCCAGCTGGATCAGATCAAACTGGGGGACATCATCTGTGCCAAATGCACGCTTCATCTCTTGCGTATAGGCGAGAGAGGCGGCATCGCGATCGGATTGATCGGCGGGTGTGCGATGGATATGTTCGGCTGGGATCGGCAGTTTGCTCAGCATCACCTCGTTGGCCATGCGATAATTGCTCTCAGGATCGTCCGGGGACACGCAGCGCTCATCGCTCCAGAAGATCTCGACCTTGGACCAGTCGATCTGGTCGCGATACGGTTCGCTGGCCAGCAGCCCATAGAGTTTTTTTGGAGTTGAGCCACCCGATAAGGCCAGTGTAAACTGACCGTGGGCCGCAATAGCCTCCCTGGCGGTGTGCACAATATAGTCGGCCGCTGAACGGCTGAGCTGCTCAGTATCAGAAAAAATGGTAACGTCCATACAATGCTCCAAAAGAAAGTTGTACTAAAACCTGTCGTTACGCCAGTAAATCGAACACCTCATGTAACGTCTCTTCGTAGAGGTGATCGCGCCCCATGATCTCTAACTCGTTGTGTAGCAGATCGCTTTCTTTATGGGTCGCTGCTATATTCACGGTTCGAGGGGGACGTGCGCTTCCAGGTACTTCGACAGAAGTGAGTACATGATCATCGTCATCGACCCGCTGGATCGTAAAGGTGGCCTGTTTCCCGTTGATGTTGCTGGTCATATGTACCATGCATAGGGTACCGGGCGCGGATTTCTCGAGTGCCCGTGGCCGAATCGTGATGCGGATCCCACCCAGTGGCGCGCTGTTGCGTTTGCCGCCAGTGGTTGTCAGTGGCTGTGTCACGACCTTCGCCATATTCCGTTCGGACATATGCCAGGAATAGGTCCCTGTCTCGTGATCAAGGTTCTTATCGGCTGGATCTTCCGACAGCTGCCAGCCCAGGCGCGTCTTGAGCCACGCCGCCAGCAGGAGCGCGCGGATAGGATTCTTTGGGTTCGAATGGTGATCGAGGGCCTGTGTGGAGGTAGCGACGGTATGCTCGATCAAAATAGAATCGACGCCCATCACGTAGGGGCGATATTCCGCGATATCAAAGAACTGAGCAATTAATTCACGCCAGGGCGTCACACGTCCCCATGTAAGGTCGCTGAGCGCGCAATGTGGCGACTTCTGTAGAATAGCAGAAGCGTCCTGAATCTGCTCTTCCGGCTGTAAAAAATGGCTCGAATCGATAAGGACCCGATTACTGATATTGATCAAGCGATGAAAGATTTCATGGTCTTTGGGTAGATCATTTAACCACCATAAATACACGGGGAGATCAGGTTTTAATGTAGATTGTACAATATTATCTACATACTTGATGGCTGCGCCACTCACTGAGACGGTAATCTGTTCAAAGTGATGGCGCATGATATCTGAAATGATGGGGAAGGAACGCAGTGTGATCCAGGTCGCGACCTCGCTGGGAGCATCACTGCGCGTATCAAGGATTAAAAGGGTAACCCGTGCGATATGTGTACTGGATAAATCACGTAAAATGGCGCTAGCCCGGCGTGCTGACTCAATGTCCTGCACGCAGATGACAAAGTTCAGCACACTGGTGCGTACATTCATATTCTGACTGATTCGCATGTTGTCGGACGCCAGGTGCCAGAGGGTCGACAATTCGCCTTCGACTTGTTCCTGGTTGACCTTTTTACCTGCCCAGGACAGCTGTTTTCCGGGGGTTGCGGAGTTATCCATTGCCATTCCTACACCCTTCATCATTGAACCTCATTGTTCTAAAAGACGACATTGTGCTATCTCTGTTCTTTGCTTGCTCGTTTCTCGCTCTTATGGACGGCGCCAGCGGCGACCATCACGCCAGATGAATTCGTCAGCGGCCTGCGGACCCCACGAACCGGATTCATAAGTATGAACCGTGTCGCGTGGTGCGTTCTGCCATTCATCTAAAATGTTCTGCACAAACGACCAGGCGGCCTCTACTTCGTCGCGACGCGTGAAGAGCGTTGAGTCGCCATGCATCGAGTCGAGCAAGAGGCGCTCATAAGCCTCTGGCTGTTCACGGACGAAGGATGAACCATAGAAAAAGTCCATATTGACCGATCGAATCTGCATATCTGTGCCCGGAACTTTGGCGCCAAATTTGAGCGAAATGCCCTCATCTGGTTGGATGCGCAGCGTAAGGACGTTGGGTTCCACCTGTCCTTGCGTGTCATGATCCTTGAACAGCATGAGTGGCGGCTGCTTGAACTGGATAGCGATTTCACTCACACGCTTCGGCAAATGTTTGCCGGTGCGTAAGTAAAATGGTACCCCCGCCCAACGCCAGTTGTCAATAAACGTCTTTAGCGCAACATAGGTCTCGGTTGTCGATGTGGGCGAGACTCCCTGTTCCTGCAGGTACCCTGGCACCTGTTTGCCACCGACCCAGCCCGGACCATACTGGGCGCGAATCGTGTTATTCTGTACGTCACGTCCCACTAATGGCTGCAGGGCGTGCAATACCTTTACCTTTTCATCGCGTACAGAATTGCCGTCGAAGGCGATCGGTGGTTCCATCGCGACCAGGGTCAGCAGCTGCAGCATGTGGTTCTGGATCATATCGCGAATGGCACCCGATTCCTCGTAGTAGCCCGCGCGCCCTTCCAGACCCAGATTCTCGGCCACCGTAATTTGAACATGATCAACATAGCGACGGTTCCAGACCGGCTCGAAGATGCCGTTAGCCAGGCGGAAGACCAGGATGTTCTGTACGGTCTCTTTACCCAGATAGTGGTCGATACGATAGATCTGCTCTTCTTTAAAGACCCTACCGATCTGGCGGTTCAGTTCGCGGGCCGTGGCCAGATCGTGTCCAAATGGCTTTTCAACAATGATACGCGTCCAACCCTTACGGTTGCGGTTCAGACCTGCCGCGCCCAGATTTTGAATGATCTCAGGATACTGGCTGGGTGGTGTGGACAGGTAGAAGATGCGGTTCCCGCTTGTGCCGCGCTCCTGATCGAGCTTGTTCAAGAGCTGATTAAGTTTTGTGTAACCCTCGGGATCATGAAAGTTTGATTGCAGGTAATGAATGCCGGACGCAAAGCTATCCCACACCTGGGGGTTGACCGGCTTCTGGCGAGAATACTGATTAATAGACTCGAGGGCCTGCTGGCGGAATGTTTCGTCTGTATAAGGCCGTCGTGCGAACGCAACGACTGAGAAGCCCGCTGGTAATGGATGCTCTAGCGCCAGATTATAGAGGGCGGGAAGCAGTTTTCGGTGTGTCAGATCGCCTGTTGCACCGAAGATGACCATAACACAGGGTTCAAGGCTCTCTTTAATGCGTAATCCTTCACGAAAAGGATTAGGCGCCTCGACGACGCTACGCTGAGGCATGTGAAATCTCCTAATGACTTTTAGTTTCTTACAACTAATGACATGTTTTTAAAGGTGTGATAACTATTGTTTATTTGTGAGGGTGAGGCTACCTATCACGGGTCACAAAGCCTCTACCATCGGTTTGCATGATACCATATTCACGTTAGAGCCGCGTTATTCTTACACATGATAGGACCGTCAGGTTAACGGGAGAATCAGTCTTCTCCCTACATAAACGGTACCTGGCTCAGATATACGAGTATGTTCTACATAGTATGCACTCTGATCACAAATGTAAGCGGGGCTAACCGGGTTACCGGCCTGTTTGTTGGCCGCCATCCTTACTTTATCATGCGATTACCCCTGCAGTCTTGTCAACGTCAACGATACGTTGGATCGACGTAATAAAAACTGTATTTATACGACTCGATACCTATATCCTACCACCATCCATTGACGTTTGTTTGCGGGGGACAGGTCTGACTGATTATTCTGTTGCTATATGGAACGCTCAGGAATATCTCCATCCCGCTACGTTTTCCGCGTAATCGGGATGGAGATATGATGGCGTTGTGTAAATGTTACAACAACTATCGAAACGAATCGGGCTAGTCGGCCATCTGGGATTCTTTGATGGTATTTTTCTTGCTATCGATCCCTTTGAACAGCTGATGGAAGGAATCGGCGAACTTCTGTACGCCCTCGTCCTGCAGCTGTTGAGTGACCTGTGCGTAGTGGACACCCTTTTTCTCCAGAGTGTCCAGTACAGCCCTGGCTCCGGGAATATCGTCCTCAATGCTGTGGCGCACCTGGCCATGGTCGCGGAAGTTCTCGATGGTTTCCAGCGGCATGGTGTCGACCGTGTCGGGTCCAACCAGCTCCTCCGCGTACAGCACGTCGCGGTAGGCGGGATTCTTGGTGCTGGTGCTGGCCCACAGCGGACGCTGCACATGGGCACCGGCCTGCTTGAGGGACTCGAAGCGCGGTGCATTGAAGATGCGCTTGAAATCCTGGTACACGACACGCGCATTGGCGATCGCGGCTTTTCCTTCCAGCGACTTCAACTCTTCTTTCTCGGCGCTATCGCTGCTCGCCTTGATCTTGTCTTCGAGCATCTTGTCAACCAGGGTATCTACGCGGCTGACGAAGAAGCTGGCCACCGAGGCAATCTTGCTGATGTCTTCGTTGCGGCTCTTGCGATCCTCAAGGGCGCGAATATAGGCGTCGGCGACGTCGCGATAGGACTCCAGTGAGAAGATCAGGGTGACGTTGACGTTGATGCCACTGCGCAGCGTCTCGTAGATGGCCGGGATACCCGCCGGGGTGGCTGGAATCTTGATCATCAGATTCGGGCGCTCCACCATGCCCCAGAAGCGTTTGGCCTCGGCGATGGTGCCCTCGGTATCGTTAGCCAGCTCAGGAGAGACCTCCAGGCTCACATAGCCATCCAATCCATTGGTACGATCGTAGATCGGGCGCAGCAGATCGGCTACGGTGCGAATATCCTTGATTACAACGGCCTCGTAGATCTCATTGGTGCTCTTGCCCTCTTTGATCAACTGACTGATCTGATCATCATAGGCATGACCCGAGCTGATGGATTTCTCAAAGATGGTCGGGTTGGCGGTTACGCCGACGACGCCATCTTCGGCCAGCATCTTCTGAAACTGTCCTGAAGCCAGCTGAGCGCGATCGATATTGTCATACCAGACACTCTGACCCTGCGATTGCAATTGTGTTAAAGGATTTGCCATGGTATTGTACCTTCCTTTTTCTTATTGAACGTTTCTTCTTTATTTTTTTAATAGAGCTTTTGCTCTCGCGACGACATTCTCTACCGAGAAGCCAAATTCCTTAAAGAGGATTTTGGCCGGAGCGGAAGCCCCGAAGTGGTCCAGTGCAATGATGTCACCATCCAGACCAACATAGCGCTCCCAGCCTTGCGTGCGGCCAGCTTCAATTGCGATACGGGTGCGAACGTTTCCTGGTAGGACCGCTGCCTTGTATTCTGCGCTCTGCTCTTCAAACAGTTCCCAGCTGGGCATACTTATTACACGAACAGCAACGCTTTCCTGACGCAATTGCTCGGCGGCGTCAAGCGCCAGAGAAACCTCGGAACCACTGGCCATCAGAATAAGATCTGGTGTTCCTTCGCTATCCACTAGCACGTATGCTCCCCTGTCAAGGTTACTTGCGGCCGGATATTTGCTGCGGTCGAGGGTTGGCAGATTCTGACGTGTCAATGCCAGGGCGACCGGGCCGTGATGGGTAATGGCGACGCGCCATGCTTCGGCTGTCTCATTGGCATCGCCGGGACGGATCACGGTAACGCCCGGGATCGAGCGCAGGGCGGCCAGCTGTTCGACAGGCTCGTGGGTAGGACCATCCTCACCAACGCCGATGCTATCATGGGTAAAGACATAAATGGTCTTGAGACCCATCAGAGAGGCCAGGCGGATCGGCGGGCGCATGTAGTCCGAGAAGATCAAGAAGGTCGCGCCGAAGGGGATCAGGCCACCATGGAGGGCCATACCGTTGAGGATGCTGCCCATGGCGTGCTCGCGAATGCCAAAGTGCATGTTGCGCCCGGACTCGCTGGCGCTGAAATCTCCCAGGCCCTTCATGTTGGTGTTGTTCGAAGGTGCCAGGTCGGCGGAACCACCGATCAGGTTTGGCAGATTGGGGGCGATAGCGTTGAGGGTTTTACCACCGGCGACGCGAGTCGCGACCGCCTCACCAGCCGGGAAATTGGGAAGATCTTTATCCCAGCCCTCGGCCAGTTTCCCATTCAACTCACTCTCCCACTCGGCGGCCAACTCGGGGAACGCGGCGCGGTAGGCGTCATATTCTTTCTGCCATGCCTGCTCGTACTCCGCGCCGCGTTCAACGGCCTGGCGGAAGTAGTTCAGGGACTCCTCGGGAACGAAGAAGGGCTCTTCCGATGGCCAGCCCAGGTTGCGCTTGGTCAGTACGACTTCCTCGGCGCCCAGTGGAGAGCCGTGAGCATCGTGGCTGCCCTGCTTGTGGGGACTGCCATAGCCGATTTTGGATTTGACCACGATCAGCGAGGGGCGGTCGCTCTCAGCTTTGGCGGTTTCGATGGACTGGTTGAGGGCCTGCAGATCGTTGATGTCCGCGACATGCTGAACGTGCCAGCCGTAACTCTCAAAGCGAGCACCAACATTCTCGGTGAACGCGATGCTGGTATTTCCTTCGATGGTGATGTTGTTGTCGTCATAGAAGAAGATCAGTCTGCCCAGTTTGAGGGTTCCGGCCAGCGAAGCGGCCTCGGAGGAGATGCCTTCCTGCATGTCGCCATCACCGGCGATGCCGTAAATGTAGTGATCGATGACTTCATGACCAGGACGATTGAAGCGGCTGGCCTGGAAGCGCTGCGCGATAGCCATACCAACGGCGTTACCGATACCCTGACCCAGCGGGCCCGTGGTGGTCTCGATGCCAGCGGTGTGACCATACTCGGGATGGCCGGGGGTCTTACTGCCCCACTGACGGAAATTCTTTAACTCGTCCAGTGAAAGATCGTAGCCGGTCAGGTACAGCAGGCTGTACTGCAGCATTGATGCATGTCCAGCTGATAGTACGAAGCGGTCGCGGTTCACCCAGTGTGGATTCTTCGGGTTGTGGCGCATGTGGCGTGTATAAAGTAAATATGCTAAAGGGGCCAGCGCCATCGGGGTGCCGGGGTGCCCGGAATTTGCTTTCTGTACGCCGTCCATGGCTAGTGTGCGAATGGTGTTGATGCAGAGCTGTTCTAATGCTTGATTGCCTTCTTCTATAGATGTCGATTGTTGGGTTGTCATTTATCCTCCCAAATTGGTTTGTATTATTGTACACAGTACACTAACCATCTCTATGATACCACATTTTGATGGGTAGATGTTGGGATTGTGCGTGGAAAATATGCCGGGGTACGCAAAAAGCTAGGAATCCCGCCTGGCTTTTTGCTGCAATTCGTAAAGTTTGCTGATCGCCTCGATCGGCGTCAGTTCGTCGATGGCCAGTCCCTTGATCTCTTCAACCAGGGGATGGGTCTCTGGTTCCAGCAATGTCATCTGCCAGGCTACCGGCATCGTCATATCGCGCATAGCTTTGCGCCGATGTCTGGCATCTCCTTTACGCTCTAATTCCTCCAGAATCTCCTCGGCCCGATGGATGACCGGTCGAGGAATGCCGGCGAGCTGAGCCACGTGGATGCCGTAGCTTCTATCGGCCCCGCCGGGTACGATTTTACGTAAAAAGATGACCTGCCCGGCCTCCTCGGTGACGGCGACGTTCAGGCATTTGATGCGTGGCAAGAGCTGGGCGACCTCGACCAGTTCGTGGTAGTGGGTGGCGAAGAGGGTACGAGCCCCGCTACGCCGGTTGTTATGCAAATATTCGACCACGGCGCGCGCGATGGCCAGTCCGTCATAGGTACTGGTCCCGCGCCCGATCTCATCCAGGATGATCAGGCTGCGTGGTGTGGCGTGGTGCAGAATGTTAGCGGTCTCCACCATTTCAACCATGAAGGTACTCTGACCCGTCGCCAGGTCGTCCTGCGCCCCGATGCGCGTGAAGATGCGATCGACGATCCCGATCGTGGCCGCCTCTGCCGGAACATAGCTGCCGATCTGGGCCATCAGCACGATCAGCGCCACCTGGCGCAGATAGGTTGATTTACCGGCCATGTTGGGACCCGTGATGATGCCGATCTGGGCTTCGTGGTTGGAGAGGTTGGCATCATTGGGAATAAACGGCGTGTCCGCCTGGGCCTGCTCCACCACCGGATGCCGGCCGGCGACGATATGGATGGTGTCCTCTTCATTTAATACCGGTCGGCAATAGTTTTGCCGGGCCGCTACTTCAGCCAGGCTCTGATAGACGTCGATCTCGGCCAGCGCATGGGCGGTATCCAGGATGCGCTCGGCCGCGTGGTTGGCGATATCCGTGCGCAGCTGCACGAAGAACTCGTTCTCCATCTTATTGACGCGTTCCTGCGAGTTCAGGATCAGGGTTTCGTACTCTTTGAGGTCCGGGGTAATGTAGCGCTCAGAATTGGTAAGTGTCTGTCTGCGAATATATTCTTGCGGGACACGGCTGAGGTTGGAGGTGGTGACCTCGATGAAGTAGCCGGTTGCTTTGTTGAAGCCAACCTTCAGATTGGTGATGCCGGTCCTCTTGCGTTCGCGCTGCTCCAGGTCCGAGATCCACTTGCGACCATTCTGAGATGCGTCACGCAGCTGGTCGAGCTCGGCACTAAAGCCGTGCCGCATGATGCCGCCTTCAGTGATGCTCAGCGGGGGCTCTTCGACGATGGCGCGCTCGATGAGCTCAATGATGTCGGCGTTGTCCGCCAGGTGTTCGATGATGCGGTTCAGCGCGGGCTTGCTGGCGCTCTCTTCTTGCGTGAGGCAGTTGCGCACCTCTGAGGCGGCGCGCAGACCGGCGGCCAGCGCCACCAGGTCACGGGGAGAGGCGATGCGCTGCTTGACGCGGTTGATCAGGCGTTCAATATCGCCAGCTTTCTTGAGCCCCTCGGTCAGCCTGGCCTGCAACAGGGTATCGCCCAGTAGCTCGCTGATGGCCTCCTGTCGTTTGCTGAGGATGGTGATGTCCAGCAGTGGCTGGCCGATCCAGCGCCGCAGCAGGCGTCCACCCATCGGGGTACGTGTGCGATCGAGCACCCAGAGCAATGAACCTTTGACCGAGCCGCCGCGCCCGGTTTCGAAGAGCTCCAGATTGCGTCTCGTGTAGGGGTCGAGGGTCATAAAGCCATCGGTGAAGTAGGTCTCCAACCCGTTGAGCTGCTGCAGGAGTCCCTTCTGGGTCTCCTGTACATAGGCCAGGACCGCGCCGGCGGCCCGGATCGCCAGCGGCAGGTGCGCGCAGCCGAAGCCTTCCAGAGAGGCCACGTCAAACTGGCGCAGCAGGCGATGGCGGGCATCATCTTCGCTGAAATAGCGGGTATCGTAGGGTGTTACGTGCCCGGCTACGCCGTTCAGCAATTTTGCCAGCGGGGCCACATCGTCCTCTTCATCATCCTCGATATCGGGAATGTTCGCATTAGGATTGCCATTGCTGCCCACTTTGGTTACCTGCTTTTCGTTCATGACGGCGGCCAGCCAGCGGCGCTTGCGTTGTCCCAGACGATTAAAATTGGCCTCGACCAGCACCTCCGCCGGACCCACGCGGGCGATCTCCTGCTGGGCCGCCAGGTCCGGCTCGCTGGAGCTGAACTGCGTGACGGCGAACTCGCCTGTGGTAATATCGACGTAGGCGATGCCGACCGCATCGCGTCCCACGATGACGGATGCCAGGAAGTTATTGCGCTTGGCGGCCAGCATAGCCGGATCGATTACAGTGCCGGGCGTAACGATGCGCACCACCTCGCGGTCCACCAACCCTTTGGACAGAGCAGGGTCACTCGTCTGTTCGCATATAGCCACGCGATACCCTTTACCTACCAGCCGGGCGATATAGCCATCGGCGGCGTGATGGGGGATGCCCGCCATGGGTGAGCGCTCGCCGCGCCCGAAATCACGGCGCGTCAGGGCGATCTCAAGTTCGCGTGCCACGATCTCCGCGTCGTCGTCGAACATCTCATAAAAGTCGCCCATGCGAAAGAACAGGATCGCGTCAGGATTCTGCTGCTTGATATTCAGATATTGTGTGCGTACCGGACTGTGTACCGGGTTGGCCTTCTCATAATCTTCAAATAACACGTGTATCCTCCTAATGCTTCACCCAAGTATATGCTCATTGCCGCACGCCGTCAATTTGCCCGACGGCAATGAGAAAGATTTGTAATGGGGTTGTGCACTATATTTTCTGTATATTCTGTAACAGATGATCCGTATTATCAGTAAGTCCAGCAATTGAATCTGTGTAGATGAAAGTGCTGCTGGATGGCTGTATCATTTTTGTATTTGTATTGACGGCACCATTATAAAGGAGGTCGTGATGTTCTACCTCATACTGTTACTATTCTTATTGGTATGTGGGGGACTGGCAGTACTGACTATCTTGAATTTTACAACCCAGGTGCATATCGTGCTGTTTTCGTGGCAGTCACCTGACCTTCCCATTGGCATGTGGATCTTGCTGGCTTTCTTTCTGGGCGCGCTGCTGCTCTACCTGGTTTCTCTGGTATCAGCGTGGTCGGATAGGCGCAAGATTAAAAAGCTGCAACGGAATGTCGCTGAACTTCAGGAGCAACTGCTGGCCGCCAGGCGGCCTGTATCCATGCCGGGAGTCCACCCAACTGCCAGTACCCCGGATGTTGTGCCGGGCCAGGCTATGCCAATGCCCACCAGCATTACTCCTCAGGATCGTCTACCGTCTCAGGAATCGATCTAGGGAGCGTTTGAGTAAGCCTCGCGATCTGCCGTCTGCGGTGGCGTGAGGCTTTCTGCTGTCTTCCGCTGTTTGCTCTGGCACTGGCTGATGATCGTGCCGCGTTTCCGCCGCTGTGGCTGGTTGTGCCAATGATTGTCCGTTCTGAGCCTCTGGATAGACATAGGGCCACTGTCCTTGCTGGACCACCTCTTCTGCTGAGATGGGCTGCTCTACCGCGATAGGTTGCTGCTCCGTCATCTCCACCTGTTCTGCCGCTTCCTCGTCTGGGAGAGACTTCTCCTCTTCTTCGAACTGCCCCTGTGGCTCCTTCTCTGGAAATGTTCCTTCCTCTGTTTCTACCTGCTTTTGCAGCTCTTCATCTGATAGCTGCTCCTCCGGCAGGTTTGTTGCTGAAATGGGAGCTTCCACTGTCTGTTCCTGCGCCTCGGACTCTGTCTGTATCTCTTCGGTTGCTGCCCGTTCCTGATCTGGCCCGGATGGTGGAGTGGGCGTGTTCTCCACTTCACCTGGCGTAAACTGGTCATTTTCTACCGCGTCAGTTGCCGTTTCGTTCCGCGGGGACTCATGGGTATCTGCGGGAACATCATTCTGTTGGAGACCACCGGAGTCAGATGCGGCGGCTTCTTCATCCTGATTCGCTTCGCCAGCCAGGCCGGGATGGAGCGGCATAAATGCTTCAGATTGTGCCAGCACCTCGTCTGGACTGATCACCGGCAGTGGTTGGGTGATTCTGGCCTGCGGTCGAGCCGGGCTTTTCTCCTCGCCCTCCTCGCTCATCAACTTTTGCAGGAGTTGCGCCTCGGTGACGTCCGCGCTGTCGCTGGCGGCTCGCGTGGTCTTCTGAGACTGTGGGGTTGCCGGTTGCTCGACATCAAAATATGTGCTCAGGCTGGCATCGTTCATGGACCACATCCATTCGTACGCGCCTTCCAGGGCATGTTCGCACCACTGGGCATAGTTGCCTTGAATGACATTGAGGGCCTCACAGCGCGCCAGGAGTTGCATAGTGTTGTCGAGCCATTCCTCACCGCGATCGAGCATGCGGTCGAGCAGGTCAACATCATCAACCCCGTGAAAGCGCAACTGGGCGATGGCCGAAAGCGCGATGGCCGATGGCTCTATTAGCTGCATGCGAGCGGCGTTTTGTGCCTGTTTTTCGTGTAACACCTGGATCTGTTGCTGGATCTGCGTGACCCGCTGACGATGGCGCCAGAGCTGATAGGCTTGATAGAAATCATCGACTTCCGCGGCTGTGAGTTGCGAAAAGAGCTTGTCTATCTCCGCCTGTTGAATATGTGCGCCATGCTGACTCTCGTCCTCTTTCATTCGCCCTGCCCCTCCTGTTTCGATGCGGAATCTCTGGTGCGCTCCCCCCAGCGCTCAAACCAGCGCTCGACAAGCTGATTGGTACGGGTGCTTTGTTGATCGACGGGACTGGTGCCCGGGGCGCCGGTTGGGATCTCCTTATGCGCGTGGGCATTGCGTAGCCACCATGGAACCTTCAGCTGTGGATCCGTCTGGCTATTGGCATCCATGAAGGCGCTGCTACTGGTGGGTGTTAGACTGCTTTCAGAGCCAGTGGGGGCTGGTAATGGACGTGGGAGGGTCACGTTGTCGTCCACCTGCTGCGCATCCCGGTTATCCAACTGGGGCAACTGGTTCCAGGCGAAAAGAACTGGTGAGGAGCCCCGTTGACCCCGGGTGGCAGCCTCAGCCGCGACTCCCTGACTATGCACCTGCTGCGCCTGTTGCAGTCCGATCAGTGCCTGGATAATGATGTTGTCTGCATAGCGTGTATCCCGTTCCAGGTGCTCTATCTCCGTCTGGACCTGCGCAAGTTCTTGCTCAGATGCCTGGATCTGAGCGGTGAGCTGTTGATCAATCTCACGATAGAATAGCCATTCCCTGTATTGACCCATTCCATTGTTCCTCTGCGGATGCTACAAAGACTATATCATGGGCAGTATAGCATGCGCTCAAAGTGTAGACAAGCAATGGCCGCTGTGTAGCGGCGCTGTTTCGCAGGTTGGCGTGTCGGCTCGCAACGATTATGTATGCCTGATGGGTTGTAACACGACCAGCTCAGGAACAACACGGTATACCTGGTATGACCAGTGCCCATCCTTCCACTTCTTTTCGACGGCCTGTATCGCCACCGCATCGTTCTGATTTATTAAATATGCCGCATAAGGATCACTCTGCACCGCTTTTAAGTAAGGAGCATATTTGTTATTGCTGTAATCGAATACCTGGCGTTTGGGATACTCATAGTGGGCAGATGCACAGTTGACGCTTGCCCCCATCTCAAAATTGATCCGATAGCAGATCCAGTAATCAGCGTAGAGGCGATGAATGTGGTGTGATTGCAGACCCTGAATGAGTGTGTGTTCAGTGCGCATAGCCGCCTGCGCCGCCGGTACCTGTAACAGGGTACGATAGCTTCCATATACAGAGATACATAGAACTAAAGCCAGTGAACTGAGGCAGAGTACCGCCCCTATTTTCCCAGGCAGCCGTACAGGGCGCGTGGCTATTGTACGAGTGTAGTAACTTGCTCCCGACCAGAGGGGCCAGATCAGTGCTGGCATGCCTACCCAGACACCTATTAAATAGCGCGCATTCATGCCCGGACCATTAAGCACTGAACTGCTACGCAGGTACGGCAAGATATTTGCTACGACGCCCAGAATAAGGATGAGCCGGGCGCTATTGATTATCAGCATGCGCCGCTCTTCCGAGGATAATGTATGTACGCGCAGTGGAAGAAAACGCCTCGCCAGCGTCCAGCAGGCCATGGTAGTGGCAGTAATCATAAGGATGAGGTAGCCCGCAGACCAGATGCTATTTGTGGCCGTACAATAGCTATGCCAGTAGTTGCCAAATCCCCAATATTGCAAAAATGAGAACTCGGCTTTATAACACGTTGGACTCCCTGAGATCGTCGGCAGGCTAATAGTGAAGGTATTCTGGATCTGTACCTTTAGCGTATGCAGCGTAAGCGGCACGTGTCCCAGTTGGCTCAGGATTACCGAGAGGGTATCGTGGTGGAGTGGAGCATGGAGGTTGTAGACGATGAGTGGAAGGCCGCCCACTAGCAGACCAGCGATCACGGCGACAAAAGCGGCTTTAAAGATGAGCTCACGCCAGCAGAAGAAGAGCAGCAAACCCGAGCAGGCGATCCAGGGTAGAATAAGGGAGTCGCTCCAGATTCCCAGGGCTATCGCGGCGCCCCAGAGAAAGAAGAGCCCGTACCTTCTAATTCGCCACTGTTCTGTATCGATGTTTGTCAATGCTAGTCTCAAAGCGAGGGCCAGAGAGAGGGTCGCAAAGAATACCGTTTCTGGATAGCCTCCAATCGCGATTAACTGCCGCGACAGCATAGCGGCTGAACCAAAGCTAAAGATGGCGACTATAAAGAGTGCGAAGTGCCGGGTATAGAGCTGGCAGATCAGTATATACATACTCAGCAAGAAAAGCGTGAAAAGCGTCACCATACCCAGGCGCAAGGTAAATACTGAACGGCCGAACAAGGTAAAGAAGACCGCGCCGAGATACGCTTGCAGCACTCCCATATAATCCTGGTCATAATAGATAACTGGATGTTTTCCTTGCTGGATGTGCATGCCTATCAAGCCCATTGTCCCTTCGTCACTGTTGGGCAATGGCCAGTGCTGGTATGCAAGGAATACCCGCAAGCCAACAGCAAGACAAAATAAAGAGAGTAGCAAAAAATTTTGCCAGCCCAGCTTGATTTTTTTTATTTTCATGTACATTATAGCCGCCCAGTAGAATGGGTGCGGGCTATCCCTCCCTCTGGATTCTCATAGCTAAATTTATTAAATACGCCAGTAATCAGTTAGATGGGAAGTCTTCTTAGGAAGAAGAAGTAAGCTCTTCTAATTATAATTTATTATGTTAAGCTGGACATGTTATTGGGTACTTGATAGCCAAAATGACTTGCCAGGACCCTATGACACATAAGCGGCCCCCGCCTCGATCGAGGCGGGGGCCGCTTACGTGTCATAGGGTTTAGTATGGTCCGTCACGTTCTACTGCGGTATTGTGGGAGATGCGCAATAGGATACCGACGATGATGAAGTTGGCCAGGATGGCGTTACCACCATTGCTCAGGTAGGGCAGCGGGATACCGGTCAGCGGCAGCAGCTTGAGGTCACCGGCGGTAATGATCAGGGTTTGCAGGGCGAAGATCGAAGTCAGACCAGTGGCCAGCAGCTTGCTGAAGGTATCGCTCGCCTCGGCCGCGATGCGGAAGCCTCGGTGTACGATCAGCAGGTAAATGCCGATGATCGCGAAGAGGCCAACCAGGCCGAATTCCTCTGCATAAGCGGTAAAGGCCATATCCGAATCGATAACAGGCGTTCTTACAGGATAACCTAGCCCTAATCCTGAGCCAAGAATGCCACCGCTGGAGACATTGATGAGCCCCTGATAAACCTGCAGGCCTTGATCAGTTGCGAATGCATCTTCCTTTGGTGTCAGATGGGTCCAGTCGGCCGGATTAAATGCGACGGTCGCGAAACGGTTCTGCACATAGGGTAGGAGGGCATAGCCGATTGAAGCCAGGAGCACGAAGGCCAGCAAGCTGACCAGAACGTATGATTTCTTGCCTGTGGCCACATAGGTCATGCACAGGAACAGACTGTAGACCAGCATGGCCAGGCCCAGCTCACGCACGACGAGAAAGCTGAGCAGTCCAATGCCTAGCATAAAGAGCATTGGTCCCAACTGTCTGAGTGGCGGTAAGCGCAGCGGTCCCACTCTATAAGAACCTTCCGCCAGAATATCGCGGTTATCGTTGAGGTAGCCCGCAAAGAAGATTGCCACACCGATCTTCAAGAATTCGGATGGTTGTAGCTTCAACGGCCCAAAACCGAGTACGTCGCGACTGGGGGCACCGCTTTTGAAGGTGAGAATACCCTGGATGACACTGGGCAGGAGCACGGCGAAGCAGAAGAGGAGCCATGTATATTTATAGCGTGACAGCCAGGTGATGTTGCGCAAGATAAACATGGTACCCAGACAAATTGCCAGTCCCAGCAAGACCCATAATAGCTGCTTCGAGCCTAGATCAGGAATTGGCCCGACTCTAGGCGGGATATCAGGCCCCAACCGGGTCATCATGACTACGCCCAGCCCACTCAGGAGGGCTACCAGAGGGAGCAGGACCTGGTCAGCTTTGCGAAAGAAGACATTCAGGATGATATGCGCGACCAGCACGGCGGCGATAAAGCCCAGAATGGGGATCAGGCCATCCAGAATAGGAAAGTTGCGCAGGTTATTGACCGTGGTGGTGTCATTGCTGGACCTGATGATGAGCAATTGCGACATCAAAAGCAGCAGGATCAACCCCGGAAGGACCAGTAGTCCCAGCTCTTTCCAGCGGTAGCGTCGGAGCACTCCTGATGTTTGTTGAGCCATTTGTGCCATGTATAAAAAAACCTCTCAATAACTAGAAGCAGGAGTCAGTGCTTAATAAAGAAGTCGTGTTCATAAGGGAAGGCAACCAGAGCGGTTGCCTGTATTTACATCAATTATTGCGTGAGCTTGAACTGGATATAGCCGACGCGCACGATATCGCCGGGGCGCGCGGGCACAGCTTCGCGAGCCGGCTGGTTGTTTACATACGTGCCGTTAACGCTGCCCGCGTCCTGGATATACCAAACGCCATTGCGGAACCACAGCCGCGAATGCTCCGATGAGATAAAGTTATCAGAAATTTGAATCGTATTGGTGGGACCACGCCCGATGGTGGTATTCTGATCCAGATCAAAACGCATCCCCGGCTGTACGACCGTACTGGGACCGCTATCTACCACGATCAGGTGGCCAAAGACGGCCTGCCGTCCACCGTCGGGGACATCTCCCATGGCGGCTGTTTTGCGCAGATCGCGGGTAATCGCGATCACCACCTGCATCAAGAAGAGATAGAGCAGGACGATAAACAGGAGACGCAATATGAGTAAGAATACTGGTAGTTGCATAGGGCGAAGATCTCACCTTCTCTCGAAGTAAAAATCATAGCTGCCTATGGTGAACTGGTCACCATTGCGCAGAATGTGTTGGCGCATGTGTGGCGTATTATTAATTGTAATTCCATTTGTACTGCCAAGATCAAAGATGGCAAATTGCCCATCTGGCTGATATTTAATCTGTGCATGATAGCGAGAGACGCGCTTGTCCTCAACGATGATATCATTGCTGAGCTGACGGCCGATATTGACCAGTGGCTTTTCGATGCGATAGGTCTGCTGACCTGCCTGCGGCAAACGGATCGTGAGCCAGGCCTGCGGCATCGGCGGCGCCTGGGGAGGGGTAGGTGGAATAGTGGGGGCAATTCCTCCTGAGTTGCCTTGATAGGCATAGCCCTGATGCCCGGCTCCCGACCCTCTACTTTGTACACCGTGGTTGGCCCCACTGCCCACCCCATCGATGCCGGGCAGTGCCTGTCCTGGTGCTAACTGGGCGCGTATCTGTGCTAACTGTTCAGGGCTGAGCGCCTGGGTTGCTCCCAGGCCATTCGCCTGGTCGGCCTGTTCCGTGTCGATGCGTATCATACCCGGACGCAAGGAAGTATCAGAGTGTAGACGGATGATCGGCACCGTCTTCAAGGTATAGTGTCTGCGTCTGGCGAACTCCACCAGATGATTCTGCCAGTCACGGGTGAGCGCGTTTTGCCCCGGTGCTATCTGCTGATGATCTTTCATGCTCAGATAGACATCATATACATTCGGCGACAGGCGCCGTCCCTCCCCTTGCAGCATCGTATTGTCGTCCATCGCACGCTCTAATTTGCGTGTGATCTCGATCGGCTCCATCTTGGATGGGAAGAGCCGATTGAAGGGAGTCTCAATGACCCGCTGCATAAATGCTTCTAATTTTGCTAATGGGTTCTGGCGAGCGTTCAATGGCTCACCCTCCTGCTTGCTAAAATCTGCCGTGTTTGTTGCACATCCATAGAAATCTGGTTTTTCAAAGCATCAATTCCTGAAAAGCGTTGTTCTCCGCGTAGGCGTTCAATGAATTCGACGCGCAGATACTTATCGTAGAGATCCATTGTTACATCTAGCAGATGTACTTCTACAAGGCGTTCTTTTCCATTAAACGTAGGACGAATACCAATATTTATCACACCATTATAGACGGTAGAAGCTTCTACTGAGTCACCGCTGGCGTTGTCGTAAATTGTAACTCCTACTGCATATACGCCGTTGGGGGGAAGAAGTTTGTGTTTTTCTGGACGAATATTGGCAGTCGGGAAGCCCAGTAGCCTGCCGCGCTCGTCTCCATGTACGACTATACCCCCAAGTACTAATGGGTGGCCCAGCAATGCGTTCGCCTCGGCGATGTGCCCTTCACTGACTAAATTCCTGATGCGGGTACTGCTGATGCGTGCCTGGCTATCTGTCTCCAGGCTTAATGCACGTACTTCTATGTCGTGCTCGCGACCATACTGTTCAAGGAACTCGACATTGCCCATACGGTTATGCCCCAGGCTAAAGTCCGCTCCAACGATCAGTCCTCGTATAGTAAAACGGCGGCACAGGTTGTCCATGAAATCCTGGGCCGTGAGCGCCGCTACCTCGGGCGTAAAGTGCACGATGATCGAGTCTGCCACCTTGCCATATTCACGGGCAAGGGAGAGTTTTTCTTCCAGGGTCGTGAGATATAGAATATTCATGTTTGGGCGCACCACCATCAGCGTATGGGGTGCGAAGGTGACCATAACTGGCGTGCACTGCAGCTTCTCCGCCATGGCGCACAGCTCGTGTAAGAGTCGCTGATGTCCAAGGTGGATGCCATCAAAATTGCCAATCGTGATCGCGATTGGTGTGTTTTCTGATAGGGTTGTCTGGTATTCAGTCATTTTTGTAGAGGCCCTCTTCTATTCTTGCCTTGCTTTGCCCTGGAGGTACCTGTTCCTTGTTATTCTCTCGTTTATAGTACCACAGCCGATGCCTACCCGCAATAAAAGTAGGATAATGCAGGACTGTGCCATTTGGGGCCGCAGCAAGCGGCCCCAAATGGCACAGTCCTGCTTCTTTGTTGGGACTTGCCGCCTGCGGCGGCAAGGGGAGGGAGAAAGAGTGCTGGGGGACACCCCCAGACCCCCGGCAGGGAGGACCCTGCACCCCATATGCGCCTGCCTACGGCGGCAAGGGGAGAGAGAAAGAGTGCTGGGGATACCCCCAGACCCCCGGCAGGGAGGACCCTGCACCCCATATGCGCCTGCCTGTGGCGGGGAAGGGAGAGAGAGAGAAAGCCAAAGGGGGAGATGAATCGTGGATGCCAGGCTTGCCCTGGCTTGGAGACTGCGACCCGGTGCCCAGGCGACCATGCTCCAATAAACATGCGGATGTTCTTTGTTATAGGAGGACTTTTTTGGGTTTCCATTGGTGGGTTGTGGGGTCCCAGGTGGCGATGGCGAGGAACTGGTTGGTGTGGGTGTAGACGCGCGCGAGACTGGCCTGTTCGGCGTCGATGGCGTTGGGATAGCTGAAGGCGTTGCCATGGGTGACACGCTGCGTCTGGGCTTCGTCCAGGTGCAGGGCGGGATAGTTCTGGAGGGCGAAGTCGGCGGGGAAGAGATATTGCTGCAGGTTTCCCCGTTCCTGGGCCTCAGCGAGCTGTTCTAGCGTGATGCTGTCGGCCAGTACGAAGGGGCCACTGCGGGTGCGTACCAGGCCGGTCAGGTAGGCGCCACAGCCCAGGTACTCGCCCAGGTCATAGGCCAGGGAGCGTATATAGGTACCCTTGCTGCATTCGACCGCCAGCGTGAGGTGTGGGTTGTCCCAGGATAGGATGGTGAGGGACTGAATTTCGACCGTGCGCGGCTCCAGTGTGATCTCTTCCCCGGCTCGCGCCAGTTTGTAGGCTGGCTGCCCCTGGATCTTGATGGCGGAATAGCGCGGCGGCAACTGTTGTTGAACACCCAGAAAATGGGGGAGCGCGGCCTCGATCTGTTCGCGTGTGAGCTGAGAGGTATCGCCCGTACGCAGCACGACGCCTTCGGCATCATAGGTATCGGTGACGGTGCCGAAGGTGATGATGGCCTGGTACGCCTTGCCGCTTTCGCTCAGGTATTCCGCGACCCGGGTGCCCTGACCGACGCAGATCGGGAGAACGCCGCTGGCCTCAGGATCCAGCGTGCCGGTATGCCCGACACGCTTTTGCTTGAGTAGTCTGCGCACCTTTGCCACCACGTCATGTGACGTCATATGCAGGGCTTTATGGATGTTCAGAATTCCGTCCACTACGCCTATCACTCCGCTTTCTGTTACTGGTTGAGAATTTTGTGTGGTAGTTGATCCGTCTCGCGCATCTCGCGCTCGATCTCGGCGATCACCAGGGGAATGGCTTCCTGGATGGGGAGCGCGATGGTCGCCCCCGCCGCCCGGGGATGTCCGCCGCCGCCCAGACGCATACAGACCGCCGCTACGTTGTATGGTTCATTGCTGCGCAGGCTGACGCGGGTAACAGTTGGATCGCCATAGTTTTTGAAAAAGGCGGCCACCTCTACACCCTCGATATCGCGCAGCATGCCGGAGGCGTTGGTATCCATATCATCTGTCGCCCCCGTCGCCGCCAGTGTCTCATTTGTGGCGAAGGACCAGATCACGCGCCCGTCGGCGGAGGTCTGGATATTATTGATGGCGGCAGCTGTAAAGCGCATCTGGGCCAGTGGATGGGTGCGGAAAATAGGTTTCACGATCGGCTCCGGACTGGCCCCTGCCGCGAGCAGGACGGCGCCCACCATCATAGTACGGGGGCTGGTGCTGGGATACTGGAATGAGCCCGTATCGGTGATCAGGCCGGTGAGCAGGCAGACGGCCGCATCCTTTGTCAGCGGCAGGCCGGTCTGTTGCTGGAAGAGCACAATCAGTTCGGTGGTTGAGGCTGCGCCCGGCTCAATAATGTTGACCTGCCCACAGCCAATGCTGCTGATATGGTGGTCGATATTGAGGATCGTCGCCTGGTCCAGGAAGGCTTTGTGCCGCTCGTAGAGCGCGCCATAGCGGCTCAGCTCACCGGCATCCAGCGCAATCACCAGGTCGAATTGTTCATCACCCAGGCTGTTCTGCAGATCCTCAACACCCGGTAAAAACTTGAATGAGTGTGGTGCCGGATCGGCACAGGCGGGCACGCAGATCTTACCCTGCTGGCGCAAGATGTGGGCGAAACCAAGAATGGCTCCCAGGCAGTCCCCATCGGGATGCTCATGAGCGAGCAAGGCGATGCGCTGTGCCCGCTCGATTAAGCGCATGGCCTGTTCCACCTGAGTTGGCGAGAGTTGTCTGGCCAGCGCTGATGTATCTAGAGAAAAGGATTCGTTCATTCACCCTCTTTTACGTCGATTGGTGCGCCTACGTTGGTCTGCTCTGCATTTGCCTTCGCACGATCCTCTTGCTCAACCTGGTTGATCAGGTTCAGGATGCGTGCGCCCTCTTCGATCGAGGTGTCCAGTTTGAAGGATAGCTCGGGCATGTAGCGCAGTGTCAGGCGTGATGCCAGCTCATGACGTAAGAAACCACTGGCGTTCTTCAAACCCTGCATGGTCGCCTTCTGCTCTTCGGGCGTTCCCATCACGCTAACGAATACTTTGGCGTGACGCAGATCGCCACTGACCTCAACGTGTGTAATGCTGGCGAAACCCACCCTGGGATCTTTGAGGCGGGTGCGAATCAGCTCGCTGAGGTCCGCCGTCATCAGCTCTCCCAATTTTTCCTGCCTATGTGTATTCGGCATACTCTCTCCCTTTAACAGCATTGAAGTGGCCACCTATCCCTTTATGAGACGGGTGACCACTTCAAATTGCGTTATTTATGCTCCTGGTGTCACACGTTCCTGTGAGAATGCCTCGATTATATCACCAACTTCATAGCCGTTGAAATCTTCGAGGAGGATACCACATTCGTATCCAGTAAGCACTTCACGTACATCATCTTTACCACGGCGTAGCGAGGCCACTTTTCCTTCAAAGACCTTCTCGTCTTTACGCATCAGGCGGACCTGTGAGCCACGGGTGATGCGGCCATCCGTGACGCGGCAGCCCGCGATGAGGGTCTTACCGGCCTTAAAGGTCTGCAGGATTTCGGCATGTCCATCGACCACTTCGCGGTAGGTTGGCTCAAGCATACCGACCAGGGCGGCCTGGATGTCCTCAATCAGCTTATAGATGATGTTGTAGTAGCGAATATCGACGCCTTCACGCTGGGCCTCGCGGGCGGCTGCGCCGTCTGCCTTCACGTTAAAGCCGATGATAATCGCGCCTGAAGCGGCGGCCAGGTGGACGTCGGTCTCACTGATATTACCAATACCTTCGCGGATCAGGCGTACCTTCAGGTTCTCTTCGCTCAGCTTCGACAGGGCACCTTTGATGGCTTCCAGTGAGCCCTGTACATCGCTCTTGATGACCACGTTGAGCTCTTTGACCGTGCCTTCCTGCATCTGCATGTAGAGCGTATCCAGGCTGACCTGGCCCAGAGGCATCGCCTCGTTCTCGCGCTTCTCCGCTTCGCTCTCGGCCTGCTGTTTGGCCGTGCGCTCGTCGGGCATGACCTCCAGGCGATCACCTGCATTTGGCACCTCTGGTAGACCCAGGATGCTGACCGGTGTGCTGGGGGTGGCCTTCTGGATGCGTTTGCCGCGATCATTGAACATGGCGCGCACCTTACCGGAGATCGAGCCGACCACGATGTTGTCGCCCATCTTCAGGGTACCTTGCTGGACCAGCACGGTGGCGATGGCGCCACTGTTCTTCTCCAGGCGGGCCTCAATGATGACACCAGTAGCCAGGCGATTCGGGTTGGCCTTGATGTCCTGTACCTCTGCCACCAGCAAGATGTAGTCGAGGAGCTCATCGATGCCTTCGCCGCGCCGCGCGGATATCGGCACACAGACGACGTCACCACCATATTCCTCGATGACCACACCGATCTCGGCCAGCTGCTGCTTGACGCGATCCGGATTGGCGTTGGCTTTATCTATTTTGTTGAGGGCGATAATGATCGGCACCTTCGCCGCTCGCGCATGGTCGATGGCTTCGCGGGTCTGTGGCATCACGCCGTCGTCAGCGGCCACCACGATGATGGCGATATGCGTGACCTGGGCGCCGCGTGCACGCATGGCCGTAAAGGCTTCGTGACCCGGAGTATCCAGGAAGGTGATCTTCTTGCCGTTGACCTCAACCTGGTACGCGCCGATATGCTGGGTGATACCCCCCGCCTCACCAGCGGCCACCTTGGTCTTTCTGATCGTGTCCAGCAGAGACGTCTTACCATGGTCAACGTGACCCATGATCGTGACCACGGGCGGAATAGTGACCATGTTCTCATCGTCGCGCGTGGCCATCATGGCTTCGTTAGCCGAGAGTGGACGCTCACTGCGAACCGCGGGACTTTCGGTCGCCGCCGCCGGGCTGGGCTCAAATCCCAGGTCGGTTGCGACCAGGGCCGCCTTGTCATAATCAACCACCTGGTTGATGCTGGCAAAGATGGCATGCTTGTTAATGAGGTCACGAATGATCTCGATCGGTGAGACACTCAGCATATCGGCCAGGTCTTTGACCACGATCTGCGGTGGCAGAGAGATGGGCCCGGTTGGTTTCTCCTTGACGGGTGCTGGTGGGCGACGCTCCTGCGTACGCTGGGCCGTCGGACGCCCGCTGTTGGGGCGACGATTGTTATTATTGCCGCCAGGACGGTTGTTGGAGCGGGGTGGGCCTCCCTGTGTGCGTTGTGGGGCCGCATTATCACGGCTGCGCTCTCGCTCGCGATCCCTGTCGCGGTCTCTATCTCTGTCCCGCTCACGCTCTGGTGGACGTGGCGCGACGGCCGCGTTATTCATCGGGGGACGCGGACCACCGGCGTTGCCCCCACGATACGGCGGGCGATTGCCTGGACCGGCTGGACGCGCTGGGCCGTATCCGGCCGGACGTGCTGGCCCGGGACCGGCGGGTCGAGGACCATTGCCTGGACCACCATACTGCGGGCGTGTTCCCGGTGCTTGCGAGTTTGAATTGCGATTGTAGCCACCGGGACGCGACTGTCCCCCCTGGCCGCCAGCGTTGTTGGGGCGATGGCCCTGGTTATGTGATGATGGGCGCGGCGACTGCTGATGTTGCTGGTCGGCTCCATCGTGTTGCTGTGTTGTTGTGGCATTGGGATTTGGCGTAGTACGACGCCGAGGCGCGGGCCTGGTCTCCTGGTCCTGGCTGCCTGTTGCCTGGTTTTCTGGTTTGGGGCGAGCGGCGGGCCTTGGCTTCTGGCCTGTCGGTTTGGTCTGTGCCTGCTCTGTGCCCTCTGGAAGTTCTGATATATCTCTCATGAAGAAGACTCCCTTTCTTAATCAGATGTTGCGCCATAAGTGGCGGCGGAATCTCTCTTCACAGCCATAAAAAAGGTCTGTCCCCTGTTCCTGAATAAAAAGGAAAAAAGGCGACAGATCCTCGTTGGTGCAGTGCCAGGCGAATAAGCAGTCTGCGCTCTCTGACGTAGAGGCAGCTATGGTTTATATAATCATAGCTAATTGCTCCGCAAACATTCGCTTACAGCTGCCCTGTATACGAGGGGCTGTGTCTCTTTCAAGAGTAGAGAAAAAACGAAACATTGTTCAATCCTCATCTAACCCGTAGATCAGATGCCAGTATTGAAAACTCTATCCCCCCAACGGGGATAGTGACAATAATACATACCAGTTCTCAGTATAGCGTACTGAATAGATCATTGCAATATCATGCCGCTTGCTTAAAAGCTGAGTTTACTGAATCTGCTGCGCAAATTTATGAATTTGTCTCAACTGTCTTCTTGCGGCTGGCTGGTACTTTTGTAGCTTTTGCCTCAGATGGTCTAGGATCATCTGGTGGCAGGGTCGCCATGTAATCTTCCAGGGCGGCCCTGTCCTCGGCTGAGATCGCGGTCTCGAAGACCTGTTCGAGGCGGTGTTCTTTGAATGCTTTCTGCCAGCAGGAAAGCCTGGCGCAGAGGTAGGCTCCACGCCCTGACTTTTTGCCGGTGGCATCGATGAGCACCTGGCCTTCGGGAGTACGAACGACGCGCAATAGTTCGCGCTTCGGCTTGTTTTCTCGGCAGGCGATACACGTACGCAATGGCAGATGTTTCTGACGCTGAGGCTGTTTTTTTGCTGCTTTCACGCTACGCTTCCTCCTCCCTTAATCTCGGCCGTACTCATTATATCCTGAATGGCTATGGCGACCACCGCGATCACGTCCTCCACGCCGCGAGTTGCTGTCTCGCTCGTGACGGCCCCCGGAGCGTTCCGAACGTTCACGGCGGCCGTAAGAACCGCCGGATGACGTTTCCGCCATCTCGCTGACGGGCTGCTCTTCGAATACCTCACCTTCAGCTGGCTTGGTGACGTCCACACGCCAGCCGGTCAGCTTGGCGGCCAGGCGGGCGTTTTGCCCATCTTTACCGATAGCCAGTGAAAGTTGTTTTTCCGCTACAGTAACCAATGCTGTATGATCCTCTTCGCGTAGCTCAACCTTCAGTGGTTTGACCGGGCTTAAAGAATTGGCGACAAAGGTGGCTGGATCAGGGCTCCACTGGATAATATCAATTTTCTCGTCGTTGAGTTCGCGTACAATATTATTGATGCGCGAACCACGCACGCCGACGCAGGATCCGATAGGATCGAGCCCTTCCTGGCGCGCGACCACGGCCACCTTTGAGCGGCTACCAGGTTCGCGGGCGATGGCTTTGATCTCTACGGTTCCTTCGTAGATCTCTGGCACTTCAGACTCAAACAGGCGTCTGACGAGATCGCGATGGGTGCGCGAGACCAGAATCTGTAACATGCGGCCCTGCACGCGGCGCACATCATAGACCAGCACGCGCAGGCGCTGACCTACTTTATTGCGCTCGGTTACCACTTCTTCACTGGGCGGCATAAAGCCCTCGACTTTATCGACCTGGTCCAGATCAAAGTCCAATAGCCAGCCACGGACAGGATCTTTACGGGTCAGGGTGCCCAGGCGAATTTCACCTACCCAGTTCTTAATCTGGTCGTAGAGGTGTTCATGTTCCGCTTCACGGATACGCTGTAAAATGACCTGCTTGGCCGTTTGTGTCGGGATGCGTGCGAAGATAAAGGATGAGTCAACATCCACAAATTGCCCGAGGGCCGCGTTCGGTATGAGACGCTGTGCCTCTGCCAGAGAGATTTCTTCGTTGGGGTCTTTAACCTGGGTCACCACTTTTTTTGATGCCCATACATGTACTTCCCCGTTTTTATCCACTTCGATACGGACGTTCTCGCCGCCCCCGAAGCTTTTACGGTAAGCTGCTAATAGGGCGGTGGCTACGGTTTCCATTACCACTTCGCGGGGTAGTCCCTTTTCGGCAATTAGTTGTGCGATAGCCGCCTGAAATTCGCTCCTCATATGCCATGCTCCTCCCGCTGGCGCCCGGTAATAACTACATCATTTTTTCGAGTGCAAAGAAAAAAAGTCTCTGGCAAACAGAAAAGTGGGGCCTGCCCACTTTTCTTTAAATGCTTACTCAATTCTGTTGCTATTATATCACGGAATTTGCTGTATGTAAATGAGATTACAAGCTCGCAACATCCCTGGAGATAAGCGTGAATGACTATTATAGCATTTTTTTGGCACTTGTTGCCTGGCGGACGGAAGCAGTAGATTGTTCTGCTCAGGCCCTATGCTTTTTGCCTGCCTGGGAATGTGCTTTACCTTCCTGGTGTTAGCGAACGTGTGCGGCCGCGGACGCCTGTGCGGGGGCGCTCATGTTTGCCAACACCACGAAGGTAGGACACCCTCTATTTAAATGTACGAGATAAATAATCCCTGGAGGGATGGCTCAGGATGTTGTGCGCAGACCGGTCCAGTAGAGGGCTGGTTTCAATACATCGTTGATGTGCTCTACGCTGTGCTGATAGGTCTTGGTTACCACCCAGCGTAGTGTGACCTCTCCCCATACGGTGGCTCGCCTGTCTTCCCATATGCCCGGATCGATCTCCTGGAGCAGCGCTATCTGTATTGTGCGCTGGGCTTGAAAATGATTGAGCGCTGCCTGGATATCGGGCTGCTGTAACCAGGCTTTCTCTTCGTCCTGCATCAGGGTCTCAAATGCGGTATAGCGTTCGATTAAATCATCGTCCTGCCTGGCATATATGGCGCGATCGACCAACCATAGCCGCATATTGGGAAGTACCACCTTCTCTTCTTGAAAGCGCAGGTGGAAGATCGTGCGGGCCACCGACCAGCTCTCGGGCCGATGGGGAGGGACGCTATTGAGTTTCTCGATGGCTATCTGCCGGGTTGCCCAGATGAAGTCGTTGCAGCTACTCTGTAATAGCCGGGTAAAATGCTGTACATAATCCATAACATCTTTTTCCTATAGTTTATTCCGCCGTGTTGTCCAGTCGATGCCGTGCTGTATAAGGGCAACAACATATCGATATGATAAAACATTTGCATAAGGTTATCCTGAGCGTATATGCTATACTTCTATATAGATATATGAGCCCCTGACGAGGGGCCAGCATTGAGCGTAATTAAAGGAGTCTGGTATGGCTGTGTCTCATGTCATTGAAGACGAACGGGCACTTATTGATGCAATTCGCGAAATTGCTCAGGAGCGTGTCGCTCCCCGTGCCGCGGAAATAGATCATAGCGGCGAATTCCCCTGGGATATGAAAGAGCTGCTGGCTCAACAGGATATCCTGGCGATGCCTTTTCCTACGGAATACGGTGGTATCGGGGCCAGTGAACTGGCGATTGTGATGGCGATTGAGGAGCTTTCTCGCTGCTGTGCCACAACGGGACTGCTGCTGGCTGTGCAGCAGCTTGGTAGCCTTCCCATTCTGCTCTTTGGCAATGAGCAGCAGAAGCAGAAGTATTTCCCCCGCCTGGCCTCAGGCGAGTGGCTGGCGGCCTTTGGTCTGACCGAGGCCGGTTCCGGTTCGGACGCGGCCGCTATGACGACGACCGCGGTTCGTAAGGGCGATACCTATATTTTGAATGGCTCCAAGCGCTTTATTACCAACGGTGGACTGGCCCAGGTGAACTCGGTCTTCGCCCAGACCGATCCTTCCAAAGGTACACGCGGTATCAGCGCCTTTATCGTCGAGAAGGATTTCCCCGGCTTCTCGGTGGGACGCATCGAAGACAAGATGGGCATCAAGGGGTCCCAGACCGCGGAACTGATCTTCGATAACTGCGAGGTGCCGGCCGAAAACCTGCTGGGTCGCGAGGGTGATGGTTTTAAACTGGCTATGATGACGCTGGATCGCACCCGTCCAGGCATCGGGGCGCAGGCCGTGGGTATCGCCCAGGGCGCTCTCGATCTTGCGGTCTCCTACTCGAAGCAGCGCGTGCAGTTCGGCAAGCCGATCGCCGAAAATCAGGGTATCCAGTTTATGCTGGCCGATATGGCGACCAGCGTTGAGGCGGCCCGCCTGATGGTCTATAACGCGGCGGAGATGATTGATCGCGGCGACAAGAACTTCAGCAAGTATTCGGCCATGGCCAAGATGTTCGCTTCCGACGCCGCCATGACGGTCACTAACGATGCCATTCAGGTGCTTGGCGGCTACGGGTACATGAAGGAATATCCCGCGGAGCGCATGATGCGTGACGCCAAGATCACGCAGATCTATGAGGGCACGAACCAGATCCAGCGCCTGGTTATCGCGCGCTCCCTCTTAATGGAGCAATAAATAGCGCGCCGCAGGCGCCTGTATTGGGCGCCTGCGGCACCCAAATAGTTAATTGTAGAGGTGTGCAGCAGTGGTGGCAGGCGCATTCGCGCCTGCCACCACTGCTGCACACCTCTACAATTAATAAATATGAAGCCAGGGAGCCTGAGTAGTCTCCCGCTTAAACATGGTTGATCAGTACCTTGTCTATGCGCCTTCCGTCCATATCGATAACCTGAAACGTAAAGTCATCAATGGTCACGCTATCGCCAACCTTCGGGATGCGTCCCATATGGGTCAGCAGGAGGCCGGCCAGGGTATGGTAGTTGTAATGCTCCTCTTCATCTTTCTCCTGCATGCCAATCTTCTTGCGCACCACCTCATGGTCGGTCATGGCATCCACCAGCCAGCTCCCGTCTTCACGCTGAAGCATAGCGCTATCCTCGGGCTGGTCATATTCATCATGAATCTCGCCTACCAGCTCTTCTAGCACATCCTCCAGGGTCACCAGACCGGTAATCTGGCTATACTCATCAATGACCAGAGCAATGTGGATACCTTTGCCGCGAAACGTTTTCAGCAGGTCGTCTACATGCTGAAACTCAGAGATAAAAAAGGCAGGACGAGCGAGGGTGCGGATATTCACCTCATCGTCCTGCTTGTTGTCCGCGCGTGAGCGCAGCAGGTCTTTGGCATAGAGGACGCCGACTACGTTATCCAGCGACTCCTCATAGAGCGGCAGGCGTGTATAGCCCGAGCTCATAAATTTCTCGATGACCTCGTGGAAGGGGGTATGGACCTCAATGGCCACGATCTCTGTGCGCGGCATCATCACGCTGCTCACGGTACGGTCAGTAAAGCGGAAGACGCGATTGATAAATTCTTCCTCTTCTGATTCGACCGTCCCACTGACGGTGCCTTCGCGGGCCAGGTAGACGATATCCTCTTCCGTCACGATCTCTTTGGTGCTTTTATATTGTCCCAGCACGCGCAGAATCAGGTTGACCGAGAATGTAAGCAAGGCGACAATGGGAGCTGCGATTTTAGATAGGCGATCCATAAAAGGTGATACGGCCACAGCTAGTTTTTCGGCCGACTGCAAAGCCAGGCGTTTGGGGGCCAGTTCTCCTATCACCAACGAAAAATAGGTAATGAATAAAACAACAATGAATAGTGCCAGCGAGCTTGCGTAAGGTTGGAGGGCAGGAAAGGTGGCGATCCATTGCGAGAGCGGTTCACTGATGCTGGCGCCGCCGAACACCGAGGCCAGGGTACTGATCAAGGTCATACCGATCTGCACCGTCGCCAGGAAGCGATCTGGATTTTCTGACAGTTGCAGCGCCTGTTTGGCGCTCTTTTTTCCAGAGTCAGCCTGCTGCTGTAGGCGACTGCGTCGCGCTGAGACGATTGCGATTTCGGAGGCCGCGAAAAAGCTGTTGGCCAGTATAAGGGCAAAAATAATGATTACCTCAAAGCTGGGAATACCGCTCATCTTTTCTTTACCTTTAACTTCTATTTTTTGGTATCTCTATCATTATCACAAAAATATGCACCCAGTGTACATCGAAAACAAAACTTGTAAAGTATGGGATAGTTATAATACGACTCAGCGGTTGATAGGGTGTCTTACTTTCGTCTTATAGGGGTATGTACGCGCCTCCGTACAGGCGTCCGCCTGTGCGGCCGCACTGATTTAATGAGTTGGTGCATCCGGTGCGCATCCGCGCACCGGATGCACCAACTCATTAAACTCGTGTCTGACTCTCACCATCATCGCCTGCGACCTGCATCGGTTTTCGCACCTCTGGTGTTCAGGAGTCTTTTGTGAGTTGGTGCATCCGGTGCGCATCCGCGCACCGGATGCACCAACTCACAAAAACAATGCGGCCGCGTAGCGGGCGCGCGTGCGGGGGCGCGCAAGTGTCCTCAACATGACGGAAGTCAAACATATTCTAATGACTTCTGTACGCCGCGTGCGCGAAAACACATGCGGGCCGCAGGCGATGATCATGAGGGTTCGGATGGGAAATGTGTTATGTTATAGAGATATCCATATGCTACTTGACAATATTGATCAGTAACTATACTATGCAAAAACGGTTGAATAAATAAAAAGAGAGGGAGAGGTGCTATGCCCTGGTTTAAGAAAAAAGCGAGTAACGAGGGTGATTCATCATTTAATACAGATGTATTGAAGAATAGACTTCAGGATGATCAGAACATATACATGCTCCCAAAGGATTTTCGGGAAGTAAACCGTTTGGACTTCCAGCATTATTTACTGCGGCAAGCTATGTCTGGCAATTATCTTGCCCCTCTTGAACAGCCATCTACGATTCTTGATGTGGGATGTGGAACAGGTCGTTGGATGCTTGAGATGGCACAGCAGTTTCCACAGGCACAGGTTACCGGCGTGGATATTTCACCTCTGTCCGGCTCGACTATCGTTTTCCCCCCCAATTGTCACTTTCAACAGTGCGATATTACCAGAGGATTGCCATTTCTTCCTCGCTCATTCGACTATGTCCATCAGCGTTTTCTGGTCTTTGCTCTTCCGCTTCACCTGTGGCCGGCCGTTATACGGGATCTCAAGCGCGTAACCCGGCCGGGCCAATGGATTGAATTGACGGATGCCGATCTTAGCCATAACAATCCGGGACCTGAAACCAGCAGAATACTTAGCTGGATCGACCAGGCGGGCAAAAAGCGGGGATTGGATATCGCCATTGGAAGCAAGCTGGGGGAGCTCATGGAGATGGAGGGGGTGGCGAATGTGAAGGTACAAAAACTTGTGATTCCGATGGGCGACTGGGGTGGCCGTATCGGCAAATTCTTGATGAAAGACTTCTATGGAGCGGCGATGACGATTAAACCGCTTGTTCTTGCCTCTACCGGGGTAGCCTCTGAGGAGTATGATCGCACGTTGAACGCCTGGACTCGCGAGTGCGACGAATACCATACCAGCTGTGACTTCTACGTCGCCTATGGCCAGAGCCAATGGCTATAGATGAAGAGCAGGCCAGCTATCCCTTGTAGCTGGCCTGCTCTTCGTTCGTTCTTACCTCTGCTATTTTGTCTCGATCGCGCGAGCAATAATTTCAGAGATATCTTCGACCTTCATTTTTTCTTCGGCTTCAACCCCTTTGACGCCATCCTCAAACATGGTGATGCAGAAAGGACAGCCGGCGGCCAGTACCTCGGCATTGGTCTCCAGGGCCTCGTTGACACGCGTCTGGTTGACGCGCTTGCCGACCTTCTCTTCCATCCAGACGCGACCGCCACCTCCGCCGCAGCAGAAGCTCTTGTTGCGGTTGCGTCCCATCTCGGTGATTCCGTTGCTGTTCAGGACGGTCAGGACGCGCCTTGGCTCGTCGTAGGTGTCGTTGTAGCGACCAACGTAGCAGGGATCGTGATAGGTCAGCTTGCGCTTATCGAAGCCTTTCAGCAGCTTCAGCTTCTGGTTCTCCATCAGCGAGTCGATGAAGACCGTGTGGTGGACGACCTCGTAGTTGCCACCCAGCTGCGGATACTCATTCTTGATGGTGTTGAAGCAGTGCGGACAGGCGGTGATGATCGTGCGGTGCTTGTTGTTGAGCGCGTTGGCGGTCGCTACCGCTGTCGCTGCCTCGTGCTGCTCTTTCTCTGTATCGCCATCGTTATCGCTGACCGGTCTGGTATTAAAGCCATAGCCATTGAGGGTCTCAATGTTCTGCATGGCCTGCATCTGCCAGAGATACTCATTGCCGATGCGGCGGGCGGGATCACCGGTGCAGGTCTCTTCGGGTCCCAGGATGGCGAAGTCGACGTTGGCGGCTTTGAGAACTTTGGCTACCGAGGTCGCTACCTGCTGGTTGCGGCGATCAAATGATCCCATGCAGCCGACCCAGTAGAGCACCTCCGCGTCAGGATTCTCGGCCAGCAGGGGAATCTCCAGGCTGGCGGCCCACTCGGCGCGCTTGTCGTTGCTGATCTCCCACGGGTTGCCGTTGCGCTCGATGTTGTTGAACAGCGAGGTGACCTCCTGCGGGAACTCGCTCTCCTCCATTACCAGTGAGCGGCGCATATCGACGATCTTCGGCACATGCTCGATCGAGACCGGGCAGATCTCCATGCAAGCCATGCAGGTGGTGCAGGACCACAGGGCCTCCTGCGAGATGATGCCTCCCACCATCGGCTCGTGATGGGCCTCTTTCTCTTCCGGCGTTTTGTCAGCTTTGATGCCTGCCACGCCCAGCTTATTGTAGATCGAGTTCTCGCCCAGGATCTCGCCGCTGCGTACGAACAGCGCCTCTTTGACGCCCAGGATGATCTCTTTGGGATAGAGTGGTTTGCCGGTATTTAAGGCCGGGCAGACCGTGTTACAGCGTCCGCACTCGGTACAGGCATAGCCGTCGAGGAGCTGCTTCCAGGTGAATTGCTCGACTTTGGAGACGCCGTAGTCCTCGCGGTCCTCCAGATTTTCGATCAGCGGCAACTCTCCTTTGGGCTTGTAGCTGCGGAAGAACACATTGAACGGGGTTGCCATCAGGTGCAGGTGCTTGGAGCGTGGCAGATAGACCAGGAATCCCAGCACTGTCAGGATGTGCAGCCACCAGAAGGTACGATAGGCCGCAATGTCTGCGCCCTTGCCAAGGGGAGTAAACAGGGGCGCGAAGAAGGCGCCGATGGGGGTCCAGGCCGCGCCATTGCTGGCGGCATACTCGAAGGCTTCCACCAGCGCCAGGGTCACGATAACCAGAAGGATCAGGCCGAGAATAATAAAGCCGTCCCAGGGACCGTGCAGCGAGCTATTGAGCTGTCTGGGGCGCACAATGCCACGGCGAATCGCGAAGACGATCAGCGCGAACAGGACCAGCACGACAAATACATCCAGGACAATAGCAAAGACGCGGTTATCGCCCAGGAAGGGGATGGAGCCATTGAATGCACCCAGGATCAGATTTAACAGGCCAAACTGTATTAAGATAAAACCCCAGAACGTAAAGAAGTGCGCTATACCAGGGATGGGATCGCGCAGTACACCACTTTGTCCCAGCACGACTTTAAAGAAGGCGCCGACCCGATCACCCATATGATCGGTCCGATCTTCGGGACGAGCCTTCTGTAGCAGGGTAATCAACCTGCCTACCCGTACTCCGAAGAGGGCGAGGGCCGCCACAAAAAGGATGACAAAGAGTATGGTACCGAGCCATCCCCCGGTTGGCGAAATTGCAGGGGGAGTCATATATGAACCTCCGTTGATGAGGGCGAACCATGTGCCCTGTTTGGGGATGTGTATCTATGATCTTTAACGAAAAAGCAGGTTATAAGGCGGGAAGGTGCAGGAGGGGCGGCGAGCCCCTCCTGCCGGGGTTTGGGGTGTCCCCAAACAACTCTTCCTCCCCCTTCCCCGCCGAAGGCGGGGATAATAAGCGCATCCACGATATTCAGCCTGATTGCTCAGGCTTTTCTGTTTTTGATCTCGTTGGTGAGCTGAGGCAGGATGGTGATGGCGTCACCGATTACGCCCAGGTCAGCGACCGAAAAGATGGGTGCATGCTCATCTTTATTGATCGCCACAATATACTTTGATCCCTTCATGCCTGCCAGGTGCTGGATGGCTCCACTGATGCCAGCCGCGATATAGAGTGTTGGCTTCACGGTCTTACCGGTCTGACCGACCTGGTAGCTATATGGTAGCCAGCCTGCATCGACAATGGCACGGGTCGCGCCCGGTGCTCCATTGAGCACTTCGGCCAGTTCCTCTACATAATGGAAGTTTTCCGCTTTGCCCAGACCACGGCCACCACTGACGACCACAGTCGCGTCTTCGAGGGCCGGTCCCTCGCTCTTGACCTCAACGGTCTCCAGCACCTTGATGGTCTGTGCCTGCGCGCTGACGGTTGCGTTGATGGTTTCAATCTCAGCGCTACGTCCACTATACTGTTCGACTGAAAATGCCTTTGGCCGTGTCAGGACGATGCCAGGGCGCTGCTGCGTCAGCGTGGCGGTCACAACGGTCTCACCGCCCCAGGGAACGGTCACCTTCACTCCGTCATCCCCAAGCGTGAGATCGGTAGCATCGGTGAGCAGGCCCATATTGCTGCGGATACTCAGGCGCGCGGCGATGTCGCGCAGATCATAGGTTGTCGGGAGTAGAATCAACATTGGTTGATGCTGTTGAATGAGCTGGCTGAGCGTCTCGACCGCGGGCAGGGTTAGATAATTATCGTAGACGGCGTCAGCGTGCACATATACTTTTTCCGCGCCATATTCGCCCAGTGTAGGAGCGACCTCGGCGGCGGCGCTACCCAGCACCACAGCCTCCGCACGACCAAGTTTGGCGGCTTTTCCCAGTACTTCCAGTGACGACCGGACCGGAGCGCCGCCCTCCAGCTCTACCAGAACCCAAATAGTATTTGCCATCTTCTACCTCCTAGAGTAACTGGTAACGCTGCAGAAATTCCGCAATCTGCTGAGCTGCGTTGCCATCGTCTTTGATGATTTGACCGGCGGCGCGCGCCTCGGCGCTCCCCACGGTCAGCACTTGCTCACGTGCTCCGGCCTCACCAACCTGCGAGGCGTCAATGCCAAGATCGGCCAGGCTCATCTGGGTGTAGGGTTTCTTTTTCGCTCCCATAATACCCTTCATGGTCGGATAGATAGCCTCGAAGGAGCCGCTGGCAATGGTAACCACCGCGGGTAAGGAGCTTTCGACTGTCTGATAGCCTTTGGGGATAACGCGTTTGATCACAGCCTTCTGCCCTTCGATATTGACTTCACGCGCGAAGGTCAGCTGTGGAATGCCCAGGAACTCGGCGATAGCGCCGGGCACCATGCCGGTATAGCCGTCGGTGCTTTCCGTGGAGCAGAAGACAAGGTCCGCGCCCTCTTTTTTCAGAACGGATGCCAGTACGCGGGCGGTTCCCACCGCGTCCGAACCGGCCAGAGCGGGATCGGTCACCAGGATGGCGCGATCAGCTCCCATCGCCAGTGCTCTGCGCATGGCCTCCTGGGCGCTGGCCGGACCCATGCTCACCGCGACCAGTTCGCTATTGCCAACCTTGTCGCGCAGTTTGATCGCCGCGGAAATAGTGCTTTCATCGCCAGGATCTAAGACAAGAGAAACACCAGTACGTACAAGACGTTTGGTAGTGGGGTCAAGTTTAGGGACAGTAGTATTTGGATCAGGTACCTGTTTTATACAAACAAACATCTTCATTGTATATCGCCTCGTCTTCTAGTGTGGTGGACGTAGGATATAAGAGAAACTACGTTGTTTCCCAAGCTCTCTTATTGTACCTGTCAAAAAAATAGAGTGTCAATATAACTGGCTAACAGATCCATACTGTTATTTTCCCTCCTTCCCTCCCCCTGCTAGTGAAAAAGTGATGATTTATCAGGGATAGGCAAGGCCATGGGTGCATGCGCACCCATGGCCTTGCCTATCCCTGATAAATCGCTATAACCCATCCCTAGAATAGAAGACGTTTGCTGCCGTGATGCGCGATGGGATAAGATAAGGTGATTGCGGAAAGTTGAAAACAAGTAGTTTGTTGATGGAGGACATATGCAGACGAGACATTTCGGCAATACCGATATGGAGATTACGACGCTGGGCCTGGGCACCTTTGCCCTGGGTGGTGAGGGCTGGCCGGCCGCCTGGGGACCACAGGACGATGATGCATCCGTTGCCACTATCCATCGTGCCCTTGAACGGGGAATGAACTGGATCGATACCGCCGCCGTCTATGGCTTTGGTCACGCTGAAGAGATCGTGGCGCGCGCCCTGAAGGGCCGTAGCGAGCGCCCATTTATTTTCACCAAGTGCTCGCGCCGTCCGACGCCTGATGGCAAGATTGTGGGCACCCTGAAGGCCGCTTCGATTCGCGAGGAGGTTGAGGATAGCCTGCGCCGCCTGCAGGTCGACGTCATCGATCTCTATCAGATCCACTGGCCCAATCCCGATGAGGACATCGAGGAGGGTTGGACCACCATGGCCGAGCTCAAGGCCGAGGGCAAGGTGCGCCATATCGGCGTCTCCAATTTTAACGTCAATCAACTGGAGCGCGCCTATAAGATCGCCCCGGTCAGCTCTCTGCAGCCGCCCTATTCGCTGCTGCGACGCGATATCGAGAAAGACGTGCTGGACTTCTGTCTGCAGCACAATATCGGTGTGATCGTCTATTCACCGATGGCATCGGGTCTGCTGACTGGTAAGTGGGATGCGCAGCGCGTCCAGAATCTGCCCGATACCGACTGGCGCAAGCGCAGCGCGGACTACCAGGGACCGCGCCTTGAGCGCAACCTTGAACTGGCGCGGCTCTTGCAGACGATTGGTCAGGCCCACGGTCGCTCGGCCGGTGAGGTGGCGATCGCCTGGACCCTGCGCCATCCCGCCGTGACCGCCGCCATCGTAGGTGGTCGCCATCCCGGCCAGGTCGATGAGATCATTGGAGCCGGCGACTTCCGCCTCAGCGAGCAGGAGATCGCCCAGATTGAGGACTTTGTCCAGACCCATCCTTAAATTGAAAAAAAATTGGGAAAAACGTGGCCGTGGAGCATTGACGTATGGCTCCACGGCCTTTTTCTGTACAAATGTCTGTGGGGGCTATTTGTTGGCGCGGGGGCTTTTACGCGCCAGGAAACTGCCCACTACCATCACAAAGCCCGCGATGAAGAGGGGACCACTGATACTGACGCTGTGCGTGGCAAATAGCAGCAGCAGGCTGAGGATCTCAATCAGGATGCCACCGACCAGCAGGATCGTGACCGCCAGCGAGGAGCTTTCAAACGTTCCTCGTACCTGCTCCCGTGTATAGACCGCTTTGCCTGGCTCCTGCATGACCTGCGTCTGTGCTGTTGTTGATGCTGGCTGTTGCACCCCTGCCTTGCTATCTTGAGCCGTTAAGTCTGGCCGGGCTGTCGTATCGTTTGCCAGTCGCAGGGTTTCGTAGAGGAATTCACTTTTCTGCTGTGCCGTTCGGATGTAGACGTCGCGTTTCCCATCGCTCACCAGGATCTCCCGGAAGACGGGCTCGTAATTTTTTTTGCGCCACGTGACCGTGCGCAGGTCGGCCAGGTTTAGCGCGTCGAAGAAGACGCGTTCGCGTGGGAAGCTGCGATAGTAGTAGCCGATCACGCGTTGATTGGTCACAATGATATCACATGCCGTGCTATGATTACTCTGGCCACCATCCCAGATCGCGGGTAGGGCCAGGATTGGATCTTCTTCCGGCTGCATCCGGGCCTGTAGCCCCTTCAGGCGCTGAAAAATTTTAGTTGCTGCGGTCGTATTTGTATTCGGCATGCCTTCGTGAAAACCTTTCTCTCGTTCTGTACAAGATTATAGCATGCACAGGCCTGAATGTAATCAGAAATCTCGTCTTGAAGCGCTAGTACCAATCGTTGTTAGAACGTATCTGTCTCTCATGATCATCGCCTGCGGCACGCTGGAGCTTTCGCACCTGCGGTGCTCACAAATCTATGGTGTGTTGGTGCAGCGGGGGCGCGAAAGCGCCCCCGCTGCACCAACACACAAAAACAGTGCGGCCGCGTAGCGGACGCGCGTGTGGGGGCTATCACGAGCCACCAGGGCGATGGAAGTCAGATGCATTCTTATCTTGCAAGTACTTTATGTAAAAGGAGCTTATCGTATGGTAACGATTCGACCGGCCACGTTACAGGATGTTGAAGGACTGACACATGTCCAGGTGGATACCTGGCGTACCACCTATCGTGGCTTAATACCCGATGATTATCTGGCTGGCTTAACTTATGAACCGCGTCAGCTCTGGTGGACCCAGGTGATAGGTCGGGCTGGCGCGCGCAACTTCGTGTTTGTTGCTGTAGATGAAGCGGGCCAGGTAGTGGGATTTATTAGTGGGGGACCCGAAAGGTCCAACCACGCCGTCTATAAGAGTGAACTCTATGCCATTTATATTCTTGCCAACCAGCATGGACAGGGTATCGGCCGAGAACTGGTGCGCGTGCTGGCTCGCAGCCTTATCCAGGCAGGTTTTTCCAGCATGCTGGTATGGGTACTGGACGGCAATCCCGCGCAGCACTTTTACCAGCGCCTGGGTGGTCAATATGTTGCCTCCAAGCCAGAGCAGATAGGAGGGGCCGATCTGGAAGAAATAGCGTATGGCTGGTCTGATCTCCACGTCCTGCTCTAATCCAGGGCGAAAGCGAAATGCGGGAAGCGAGGGAAATACTATCTATAGAACATATTGGCATCATGAGCAGCAAAAAACATGTTTTTCGTATGGTTTTTATTGCTGAATTTGTTCTTATGAAACGAAGTTCCTAGAATATCAGTGTCTTACATTGGTAATGGACATGAGAAGTTGTCCTATTAGGAACAGTGTGTGTGATATTAAGGAAAACCTCTATGATGCCTGACTTACTTGCGGCCCGTGCCCAGATGGGGACTTCGCTGGCCTTTCATATCATTTTTTCGGTGCTGGGTGTTGGTGTGCCTTTGTTACTCTGTATCTCAGAGGGCCTGGCCCTGCGTACAAAGAATCCTGTCTGGATGATGTTGACGCGGCGCTGGGCCAGGGCGGCAGCGATCCTGTTCGCCATTGGAGCCGTTTCCGGCACCATCCTTTCGTTTGAACTTGGCCTTCTCTGGCCCACGTATACCCGCTTCGCTGGCGCCGTGGTTGGCCTGCCCTTCTTGCTGGAGGGCTTCGCCTTCTTTACGGAAGCGATCTTTCTAGGTCTCTATCTCTATGGCTGGGACCGCCTTTCGGCCCGGGCGCACTGGCTCTGCTCATTCCCGATCTGGATCAGCGGTATGGCCTCGGCCTGGTTTATCGTTAGCGCCAATTCCTGGATGAATACGCCCGCAGGCTTTGTGATCAAAAATGGCAAGGTGGTTGATATCAATCCTCTGCAGGCCATTTTTAATCCCAGCACCCCGTTTGAAACGGTGCATATGATCCTGGCCAGCTATGTGGCGACCGGTTTCGGAGTGGCCGCTGTATACGCCGTTGCCTATCTACGTGGCAAGCGCGAGGAATATTACCGCAAAGGTCTGATGCTGGCTATGCTGCTGGCACTGGTGGCGACCCCGCTGCAGATCGTCAGTGGAGATTTCAATGCGCGCTTCCTATCGGTCTATCAGCCGACCAAGTTCGCGGCTATGGAGGGTATCTTCAGGACGCAGAGCGGTGCCCCCATCTCGATTGGCGGCCTGGCTGATCCCAATACCGGTCAGGTGAAATACGCGTTAGAGATTCCCAAAGGATTGAGCATCCTGGCCGACTATAATCCCAATGCTACCATCAAGGGACTCGATCAGTACCCACGCGAAGATTGGCCGAACTCGACGATCGTACATACCTCGTTTGATGGCATGGTGGGGAGCGGCTTCTTCGCGCTGCTGGTAGCTGTCGTGTTCTGGGCCCTGTTCCTGTTAAAGAAGCGTCTGCCGACGTATAAATGGCTGCTGTGGGGAGTTTTCCTGGCGGGGCCGCTCTCGTTTCTGGCGGTTGAGCTAGGCTGGATGGTTACGGAAATCGGGCGCCAACCGTGGACCATCTATGGGTATCTGCGTACGAAGGATGCCGTGACGACAGCCCCTCTCTTGAATGTCAGCTTTTTGATTTTCTCGCTCATTTATGTCCTGCTGGCCGTGGCTTTGATCTGGCTGCTCTTAAAGGTGGCCCGCCGTCCGTTGCCGCAGGTAACCCTCTCGGAACAGGGCTACGATGTGAAGGAGCCGGAGATAGAAAAGGTTGGTGTTTAGATGGATGTAGCTTTAATCGCACTGGTCGTGCTCTGGTGGGCCTTGATCGTCTATGCCGCGCTGGGTGGAGCGGACTTCGGCGCCGGCGTCTGGGACCTGTTTGCTGTGGGCAAGATGGCCAGAAAACAGCATGGCCTGATCAATCACGCGCTGGGACCCGTCTGGGAGGCCAACCACGTCTGGCTGATCTTTCTGATTGTGGGACTGTTTAACGTGTTCCCGAGTGCGTTCTATGCCCTTTCAATCGCTCTGTTTTTCCCGTTTACCATTGTGCTGATCGGCATCGTGTTGCGTGGCGCGGCCTTCGTGTATCGCTATTATGCTCTGGATGAGACCGGTTTCTTCGCGCGCTCCTGGAGCCGCGTATTCAGCGTGACCAGCGTGATTACGCCTTTCTTCCTTGGTGTGGCGGCCGCCGGTGTGGCCAGCGGCCGGTTGATCGCTCCCGATGGTGTGCCGCGTGCCACTTACCTGGCAGGTATGCTCACGCCGTTTGCCTTTGTCATCGGAGCGATGGCCGTGGCGCTTTGCGCGAGCGTGGCGGCGGTCTACCTGGTGGTTGAGGCGCGCGATACCGAGCACGACGAGGCGCTGACCGAGTCTTATCGCACCAAGGCGTTGATCACGGGCGCGATAACGGCGGTGCTGGGTGCGCTCGGCCTGCTGCTGTCGATCTCAGAGGCGCCAGTTATCTGGCAGGGCATGCTGGCGCGAGCTATCCCCGTTGTCATCGCAACCATGCTTATTGGTCTGGGGACCGCCGTAGCACTCTATCGCCGCTACTACCGTATCGCTCGTGTCTTGATTATCGCGGAGACGGCATTCCTGTTGGGCTCCTGGGGTCTCTCGCAGTATCCCTATATCATTCCGACGCGCTACACCATCGCCAACTCGGCCAATGATCCCACGGTGATCACTACCCTTATCATTGGCATCGTCTGCGGTCTCGTGATCCTGCTGCCATCGCTCTACTACCTCTTCTCGGTCTTTAAACTGCCCTATCCCATCCCCGGCCTGCGCCGCCCTGAACAGGCAAGACAAACACAGGCGCGCAAAAATAACGAAATGATCGTCAATAAGTAGCGAAGCATCAGATACAAGAAAAGGGAACTCAACATTATTAGTTGAGTTCCCTTTTCTTGTATCTGATGCTTCGCCTATGGCCTACATGAGTTTTCGCACCTGCGGTGCTCAGATACCTGTGGTGAGTTGGTGCGGCAGGGGCGCATCCGCGCCCCTGCCGCACCAACTCACCACATCAATGCAGTGCCCTATGGCGTGCATGAGTCAATTATGGGTGGGTGGATCGGGTGCGTGTCCGCGTCCCAGCACCCCAGCACACTACATCACCCGGTAATACGGTGTGCCCTATGGCGTGCATGAGTCAATTATGAGTGGGTGGATCGGGTGCGTGTCCGCGCCCCAGCACCCCAGCACACTACATCACCCGTAATGCGGTGTGCCCTGGCGGCGTGCATGAGTCAATTATGAGTGGGTGGATCGGGTGCGTGTCCGCGCCCCAGCGCCCCAGCACACCACATCACCCGTAATGCGGTGTGCCCTATGGCGTGCATGAGTCAATTATGAGTGGGTGGATCGGGGCGCATCCGCGCCCCGATCCACCCACTCATAAAAAACAGCGCGTCCGCGCAGCGGACGCGCGTGCGGGTATAGCTCCCGTACCCCCATGGTGACGAGAACTATACCCACTAGCTACATTCCTTGTGAAAGGATGTAGCTAGTGGGTATGAGGTCGCAGAATTTTATGGAAGACGCCGAAGAGCAAAAAGGTGGGAGGCCACTGACCTACAAAGATGCTCCAATCGCGTTTGTTAGACAGGAACAGAATGGCGGAAGCGATGATGGAACCCAGGGCTGCCCAGTACCATACCTCTTCCGGGACCTCGTCAGTAATGCGAAAGTACTGTTCCTGTACATTCTGAGTCGCATCTTTTGTATCGTTCATGAAAACTACCCTTTCTAAGCATTCAATACGTATCTAGATCATCACAATGATGTATCCTGATATTAGACGATTGCCTTCTAGAATGCGGGTAACAAAATTTTACTATATTTATGATATGCTGTGTTATCATGTATAAATACATGATCATTATCGCGTGATAAACTGTACAGTTATAATGTGTATATGATTAAGCATGAATCCTGTATATAAAGAAACTCTACAGTTATTATTTAATTGCTATCTTTATGTTGAAAGACACATAAAGATAGCTTGCTCTTACAATCTCGCGATCAATGCGCATCTCTTATTTCATTAACTCTGTGGCTACCGCGTCTGGAACAACCAGTACATCCTGTCCATAGCGGATAATTTGCTGCGCGGTAAAGGTCGGATATTGATTGCTAATCCTCTGCCGCAGCCCACCGCTGAGCTCATAACCAGTCACCTGGATTGCCTGTGGCAGAGCAACGTTGAAGAGCACGTTCCCCAGGGTTCCTACCACGGTGCCGCCCTCGCTCAGTACACGGTAGCTCAGAATGTCTTTTCCCTTAAACGCCGAACTCAAGGCTGGATTATCCTGCTCCTTGATCAAGGCATCTTCCTTTGTCAGCGTCAGGGCATCCTGACCAATGCCCTGGATCGACGATAACAACAGGGCGTGATGGCTGAATAAGCCATTTTTGATCACAAAACCTATGACATTACTGCTCTGTGGATCGAGATAAAAGTCTTCGACCATCCCCACTTTTTTACCCAGGTCGATCGTCACCGCGGTTAGCCCTCTAATCTCTGACCATTTCCGTGTTCCTGATATGTTTTGCATAGTAATCTATCAACCCTCTCTAGTGATCGCGTGCTCCTCCTGATGGTGAAGCAGCCGCTATCTACAATGTAAAGTATCTGTTTGTTAAACGGAACAACCCCACTCTTCCGCTAACAAGGTTAACATCAGTTTTTTATGTGCACGCGGATAGCGTGCACATAAAAAACTTCCCTTTGACATTTCACCGCAACCGTCTTACCATTTTTGGTATACTTATGAAGTTATCTTATAACCCTATATTATGAGAGAAGAAACCATGAGAGACGCTCAAACTATCTCGCGGCGGACCACGCAGTCCGTTGCCTGGAAAACCTGGATTAAAACCAGTCGCCCCTTTACACTGACCGCGACGTTAAGTCCGGTGCTGGTAGGGACGGCTCTGGCCGCCTATGAAGGAACCTTTCATCTTGGGACCTTTCTGGCCACGTTTTTTTCCTGCCTGTTTTTGCAGATAGGCACTAATTACTTTAATGAATACTTTGATTACCGCTATGGACTGGACCATGCCGGTTCGCTGGGCGCGATGACCGTGATCTTCAAGCAAGAGATGACGGCGGGTCAGGTTCTTGGTGGTGGCATCTTCTGCTTCGTGATAGCGGCCCTGCTGGGTGTGCTCCTCATGTTTATCGTTGGGCCCGAAATCATCCTCTTTGGACTGGCTGGCATCTTGATCGCCTATTTTTATAGCGCGAAACCATTCAAGTTTTCCAGCCGTGGCCTGGGAGATGTGATGGTCTTTCTGGCCATGGGCGTATTGATGACCTGGGGTTCTTATTATGTCCAGATCCACCACTGGTCGTGGAGCGCCCTGGCGGCCAGCGTGCCGGTTGGTCTGCTGGCGGTCTCTATCCTGAACATGAACAATGTGCGCGACTATCAGGATGATCTGGCCGTCAATAAAAAAACGCTCCCCGTCCGCTTCGGACTGACCTTTGGCCGGCGCTTCCACGCCGTCTTGCTGTTTGGTAGCTATGTGTTGACCACCATCTTTGTCATCGCCCACCTGCTCCCCTGGGCCAGCCTGCTGGTCTGGTTGACCTTTCCCCTGGCCTATCTCAACGTGCGCGCGGTGCTCGGCGCGACCGAAAGCAAGGCCTTTATCGTCGGCATCAAAAAAACCTCCATGCTGCACATGGTCTTCGGACTGGTCCTCGCCCTCTCCCTCCTGCTTGCCATCCTGCTGTAATGTTTCTGATGGTTGTGATTTTGTGTTGTTTTGTTTGTAGGAACTGGTGCAATGTCACGGGTGGCTGCGAATGCAGCCACCCGTGACATTGCACCAGTTCCTACAAAACCCTTATGCTGGCAAAGAGGGCGGAAGCAGGCAGATTAGATGGTGTACAATAGGGTGAGAACGTTTGCTGTTTTAGTCTTTTATAGTTATGTGTAGTATTGATGATGAATAGGGGATGATACTGTGAAGTCTGAGTTATTAGCACACTACGTTGCCGGTGAATGGTTGAAATCCAATGACGATCAATGGAGCGATGACCTCAATCCTTCTGATACTACCCAGGTGCTGGCCCGTGTTCCGCAGGGGCCGTCGGGCGTGGTTGAGCGCGCGACTGAGGCGGCCCATGGTGCCTTCGCTGGCTGGCGAGCTTTGTCCGGACCCGCGCGCTCTGAAATCCTGTATCGCGCCGCCAATGCGCTGGCCGAGCGTCGTCAGGAGATTGGGACCCTGGTGGCGCAGGAGGTTGGCAAACCACTGGGCGAGGCGCTGGGTGAAGCGGATCGAGGTGTCGCGATCCTGCGCTACTTCGCTTCAGAGTCTGTGCATCCCAATGGACAGGTGATCCCGGCCCAGCTGGCTGGTAGCCTGCAGTTTACGCTGCGTCAGCCGCTTGGTCCGGTGGCGGTGATCTCACCCTGGAACTTCCCCGTGGCCATCCCGCTGTGGAAGATCGCGCCTGCCCTGGCCTACGGCAATACCGTCGTGTGGAAGCCCGCCGAGGTCGCCTCACTGACCGCGGTACGCCTGGCCGAGGTGTTCGTCAGCGCTGGCCTGCCGTCTGGTGTATTAAACCTGGTACTGGGCAAAGGCTCCTCCCTGGGCAATACCCTGATCTCGCAGGAGGCTATTCGCGGCATCACCTTTACGGGTTCTGATAGCGTCGGTATGGGAATCGCCGAGGTGGCGGCCCGCCGCAACGTCAAATATCAGCTGGAGATGGGTGGGAAGAACGCTGCCATCGTACTCGGTGATGCCGACATGAAGCAGGCTGCCAAACTGGTCGCGGCCGGTGCTATGCGTTTTGCTGGACAGAAGTGTACGGCTACCAGCCGCGTCATCGTGACCAACGATATCGCTGACAGCTTCGTGGATCTCCTCAAGCAAGAGATTCAGGCGCTGCCGCTGCAGCCCGCCACCGAGTCCAGCAGCGCGGTCGGTCCGCTGATTACTCAGGATTCGCTGGAGAAAGTGGCCTCCTATGCCCAGAAGAGTACGCAGAGTGGACGTGTCGTGCTGGGTGGCAATTACGCCAGAAATGGTGCATTGAAGAACGGCTACTTCTTTGAGCCCACGCTGGTCGTCGATGTGCCGCCGGACGCGCCCGTGGCCCAGGAAGAGGTGTTTGGTCCGTTGCTGGTAGTTGAACTGGCCCATAGCATAGACGAAGCCATCGCCATCGCCAACAACACCAGATATGGTCTGAGCGTCTCGCTGTTCACCCACGACATCAACGCCTCGCTGGAATACATCAACGCCATCGAATGCGGCATGGTCCGTGTCAATGGAGATACCACCGGCGTTGATCCCCACGCCCCTTTTGGTGGCATGCACAACTCCAGCTCGCATTCTCGCGAACAGGGAACCGCCGCCATCGACTTCTTCACCGAAATTAAGACTATCCAGATTAATCGCGCTGGCTAGTTGTTCTTTCCTGTTCATGGTGCGCCATATATGCGCATGATGCACTTCACACACTAAAGCTTCGCAGGAATACCTGCGAAGCTTTAGTGTCTTATAGTAAGCTACTCAAGATTAACCCGCTTTTGGCGGGTTAATCGGCGTGGATAGGTGGTTAGTGATTCTGGTTAGTTGTCCAGGCTAGCAAGGGAACATTTATCCGTCCAGGTTGTTGGTATTGATGAGCGCAAACATTCTTTCGTCAACGAACTGGTTGTTGGCATATTGACGATCGCGGAGGCGTCCCTCTTCCTGAAAGCCGAGCTTTTCGAGCAGGCGTGCAGAGGCGAGATTGGGATACGCAACTTGAGCTTCAATGCGATGCAAGTGGATGTGTTCGAAGCCGAACTGAATAATCGCGGTCAGGGCCTCTGTCATGATCCCTTTATTCCAGTAGTGTTTTGAGAGGATATAGCTCAGAGCTGCAAGTTGATTGTCGGCATCCAATGAATAGCCACAGTTGCCGATGACCCTGTTCTCACCCTTCAATGTGATGCCCCAGCGTAGTGCTTCATGTTGAGTAAAACGCCTTCGATGACGTTCAATACTCTTTTCTACTTGTTCGAGCCGCGCCATCGGCGCTGGATCGTAGTAGCGCATAGTCTCTTCATCGGACAGAAAGAGGAAGGCATCCTGCGCATCCGTTGCTGCGAGTTGCCGTAAGATCAGGCGTTCTGTTTCTAAAGTCGGAAAGGTGTGCAGGTGAATATTTAAGCCCATGATGATTATACTCTCCTCTAGTGTATTTTCGATAGAATATGCCAAGCATAACAGAAATGCAGATTGACAACAATCTGCATTTCTGTTATGCTTGGCATATTCTATAGTTATAGCCTGCCGCAGGCCCAAAGAGCCTCGCAGAGAGAAAGGAGCGTGCCACATGAAGAATGCCACTTTCTTTTTCATGCATCACGACTCCAGGCTGGCCATAACTATGCGCGTGCGCGGCAAACAATAATCCTGCCGCCCCCTCCCACACATACTTCTGGCCATCTCTTGCGAGGATGGCTTTTTTCATGTCAATTCATGTCAAAAGAGAGCTGTCAGCGTGATGCTGGCGGCTCTCTTTTTGATGCTTATCTTGTATTGGCTCATCACAGAGAGAGAGGTGCCCAATGGGAACAGTTGCGATTTTTCATGTAGACAAAATTTTAACCGCTGATCTTCAATTTTATAAAAGGAGTCTCCGTTGTCTAAGAGAAAAATGGTACGCGCAATCGAGGAACAGGAAGAATTGGAAGCGTTGATGGCGCTTGACGAGCAGGAATTGGATCCCTTGCAGTCTACATTGGACAGTTTTTTTGCTGACGGCTGGATTACTGAGATCTTACACGAGGTGAAGAGCGGCAAAGAGGCCACCGTCTATTGCTGCCGCGCCCATCCATCCCGGGGCGTGCCATACCTGGCGGCCAAAGTCTATCGCTCACGCGACAGGCGCGGCTTTAAAAACGATGCTGTCTACCAGGAGGGACGAGTGATCACCGATCGGCGGGCGAGCCGGGCCGTCAAAAATAAGTCGGCGGCTGGTCGCGATATGCAGTTTAGTATGTGGGTGAGCCACGAGTTCGATACGCTGACACGCCTGTATGCCGCTGGCGCGGCGGTGCCGCAGCCACTGGCCCGCACCAGCCATGCACTGCTGATGGAATACCTGGGAGGGGAGGAGAGGGCGGCCTACGCTTTGCAAGGCGTTACCCTGGAGCCGGACGAGGTCTATCCCGTCTTCGAGTTGCTGATGGATAATATCCAGCTCTTGCTGGCCAACGACGTTATCCACGGCGATCTGTCGGGCTACAACATCATGTATTGGCAGGGCAAAGTCACCATTATTGATTTTCCGCAGGCCGTTGATCCGCGCTTCAACTCTCACGCCCTTTCCCTGCTGACTCGCGACATCGACAATATATGTAAATACATGGCCCGCTACGGTTTGAAGCGCGATTCCGCACAGCTCGCCAATCGGCTCTGGCAGCGCTTCCGAAACGCCAGACTGTAAATCGTTCTCTCCTCAACATTGAGGCCAGAGGGGTGGATGTGGTCGTGATCACGTCCACTCTTCTGGCTTGCTTTTTCCCCACCACACTTTGCTACATGCGGCCTTCATGGGCATATAATAGTGGAAAAATGTTTATATGTACTTGACGCTAGTGCTACAGGCGTGATGGAAAGGTTATCTAGAGCTTATGAAGGCGGTAATGATTACGGAACCCGGTGAGGCGCATGTGACTGAGCTGGATCGGCCAGCGCCCGGACCCGGCGAGGTGCTGGTGCGCTCACGGGTGGTTGGTCTCTCTGAGAGCGACGTGGAGCTTTTCCAGGGTAAGCGAGCACGGGGTTACTTCCACTATCCCATCGTCCCCGGTCATGAACTGGCGGGTGAGGTGGTAGCTGTGGGTGAGGGGGTCACCAATGTCGCGCCGGGCGCTAAGGTGGCGGTTGAGAGCATCTACGCCTGCGGTATCTGCCGCAACTGCCGTGAGGGCAAGACTAACCTGTGCGAGTCCGGCTATCGTGAGCTTGGCTTTACGCGTCCGGGTGGACTGGGAGAATACCTGGTGGTATCCTCCCGTCAGCTACACGTGCTGCCTGATGACATTTCGCTGGAGGAGGCCGCCCTGCTCGGTTCAGTCGCTGTGGTTGCGCACGCCTTCTTATGCACCCGGCCACGCCCCGGTGACGTGGTGGTTATCGTGGGTGATGGACCCACCAGCCTGCTGGCGGTTCAACTGGCGCGGCTGTATAGTCCGGCGGTCATCGCTGTGCTGGGTTTTCGCGCCGAGCGGCTGCAGCTTGCGGAACGCTATGGCGCGACCCATACCATCAACATGAGCCAGGAAGATACGCAGTCCCTGATCCAGTCTCTATCCGCTGGACGTGGGGCGGACCTGGTGTTCGAGGGAACGGGACATGTACAGGCGGTTGAAGAGGCGCTCTCCATCGTCAAGCGCGGCGGCACGGTACTGCTGACCGGCTTGGAGGCCTCGATCGCCCCCCTGAGCTTTACCACCGATCTCTTCGTTTTAAACCAGATCAGCGTCTATGGCGTCTTCGGCGCCAGCACGGCCGCCTGGAGCTATGCTGTTCAGCTCTTCCTCAATGGCTCGCTGCGCCTGGCTGATCTGATAACCCATCGTTTCTCGTTGGATGAATTTGAGGATGCGCTGGACGCCCTTATCTTGCGCCATAGCCGGGCGATAAAAGTTATAATTACGCATGAGTAGAGTAGATATAACTTCGTCAATGTGAAAGGATCAGAAATTGATGGAAGAGACGCGCCGTTTCCTGACCAGCCTGGGGCTGCCCGCTGGCGATGTCTATGACCTGCCGACCAGTACGAAGCGTTTCCCGGATGGCGCCCAGTATCGGCTTGAGATTCCCAGTACCGAGAGCGGTCCCGCCCTGGCCGCGATTATCGAGGAGGCCGAGCGCTACGAGCTGACCATTCATCGCATCTCTCAAGGGAGCGGTGTCATGCTGATGACCGACGCGGAGATATTGGAGATGGCGCGCCTGGCTATCTCACAACGGATGGAGATCAGCCTCTTTGCTCGCCCCAATGCTGCCTGGGATACCGGTGCTATGGCCGTCGCCAGCGGCGGGAAGACTGTCGCGCCCCGCCTGCGCGGTCAGGAGCAACTGGTGCACTGTCTGGAGGATGTGCGCCGGGCTGCCGCACTGGGCATACGCAGCGTGCTGCTGGCCGACGACGGCGCGCTCTGGGTGGCCAATGAGATGCGTCAGCAGGGACTGCTGCCCTCTGATATGCAGTTTAAGATCAGCGTGATGATGGCCTCGGCCAATCCCGCCTCCATTCGCCTGCTCGAAAAGCTGGGGGCCGATACATTCAATATCCCCACCGACCTGAGTCTGCCGCAGATCGCCGCCATCCGGCAGGCCGTGGACATTCCGCTGGATATCTATGTCGAGGCGCCCGATGACCTGGGCGGCTTTGTGCGCCTGTATGAGATCCCCGAGCTGATCAGGATCGCGGCCCCGGTCTACATTAAATTTGGCCTGCGCAACGCGCCCAATATCTATCCTGCCGGTACCCACCTGGAAGCGACCGCGCTGGCCCTTACGCGTGAGCGCGTGCGCCGAGCCCGATTGGGAGTGGATATCATCAAGCGCTATTATCCCGATGCCGTGATGTCCCAGCCCGGCGCCAGCGGATTGGCCATCCCGCACAATCTTTAAATTCTGGCCGGTCGTTCAACCAGGATGGCGGATTGGTTTGCCGATCTATTATGGAACGCCAGGATGGTCTGTTGTTCTTGTGAGGTGCAGCCGATGAGCAGCTTTATCTCGCTGTCCCGTTTGGTCAGATCAACCGTAATCAGAATGGCGTTGATCCGCCTTTCTGGCTGGCTGCCCAGCCAGGCATCGATCCCATCACCATCACCCGAGGTCGTGCCGCTGAGATACCCGTAGTCTAAGGGATAAATAACGTCTGGATAGCGTGGGTGGGCCGTGCCTCGGGGACGATCGATGTTGATCGTGCTGCTCCCAACCAGGGTGGTTAGTAGCTGCCAGAATGCTTCATCGTACATGTTCTGTTATTGTTCGACAAAATTGTTCTGGATCAATTCCGCCAGTGCCGCGATGGCTTTCTGCTCGTCATCGCCCTCGGCAGTAATCTCAATTTCGGCATCCTTTCCGGCACCGACGCTGAGCACACGCACCAGGCTCTTGGCATCCACCTTTTTTCCATTGCAGGCAACGCTGATCTTACTGTTAAATTGCCTGGCTAGCTTGACAAACTGGGCGGCCGGCCGCGCGTGGAGTCCTACCTCGCTCTGGATGCGTACGGTGTTTTGCTGCATAACTACTATCCTCTATCTGGCCCTTGCAGGAACGATATTGTTGTATTAGTGTATACCAATGGCTTAGTTTTTTGTCAATGGGTACCAATGGCGGTCTGACCGTAGCCCTCTTTCCAATGAGCATGCAGCCTGGCTACCTCTTCTGGTGGTAGTGGGACCGGTGTGCCTAGCTGTCTGGCCAGACTGTAAACGCGAGCGGTATCTTCCAGGGCGTGGGCGATCGAGAAGGTCAGTGCCAGGTTGATGCCCACCACCATCGCTCCATGGTTGCCCCAGATGACGGCCGACCTGTCTCCCAGCGTCTGCCCCACCAGTTCCGCGAAGGCCTGCGTCCCCGATTCCTGATAGGGTACGATCGGCACCTCGCCACCCAGGCAGGCGGCTGATTCCTGCAGGATCATCGGGAGTGGTTGATAGACAACGCCAAAGGCCGAGGTATAGAGCGCATGCGTATGCATGACGCAATTGATGTCCCGCCGTAGACGTAAAATATGGGTATGGAGCGGCGTCTCGACCGATGGTTTCCACTTCCCCTCTATGATATTACCTTTCTCATCAACCACAGCAATATCTTCGGCGGTGAGCGTCTGGTAATCTGCCCCGCTGGGAGTGATGCATATCAGCCCGCTCTCCCTGTCACGTGCGCTGAGATTGCCCTGGGTCGCCCGTACCAGCTGGCTCTCGTACATCTTCCTGGCATAATGAGCTACTTGCGTGCGCAAATCGTTTAACAGCATCTACTAAAACCTCCTTCATTGGAAGTTTACCACGTTTCTTGACATAATAGTCCATCTTATACGGCCCCGAGACTACTTCCTTTCCTGCGCGCGCTTCCGTTTAGCCTCTACCAGGCGTGAAGAGGTTGAGACGTTGGCCGATGCTGATTGTCCGGGTTGTGCCGCTGGAGTTTGCGGCTTGCTCACCGGGGGAGCCGCGTCGGACGAGGTTTTCACCGGTGTTTGTGGCCTCGGCGGTGGTGGCATGGTTGCCTGCCCGGTCTGGGATGTGACTGGTGGTGCGGCCTGGCTACGCTGCCTTTCGCGTTTGGCCCGGATCGAGCTCAAGGAGGCTACGCTGGGCTTCTTATCGGCTGGCGTGGCCGTGGGCGTGGCTGTCGCCAGATGCGCGCTGGTTCTTGTTATGGCGCGTCCCCTGAGCCACTGATAGCCTTCAATGATAAAGTCAAAGTTGGCCAGGCGCCGGGCGGCGATATCGACCGGCAGGAGCAGGGCGGCCAGGACCAGGAGCCAGAACGCCAGCGGCACCGAGGCCGATGTCGGTATCAGGCTCTGGGTAAAGGCCGACTCTGTATCGCTGGGATTCAGAAGGGTGCCACCACCGGCCTGGGCCAGCAGCTGCAGGAAGCGGGCATCGGTGCCCTGATTATGGTACTCGGGCGAATAGGGGACCACCATGCCGGTGGTGGCGGTCAGGCGGCTCTCCTTCTTATTGGCTCCCTGCCAGGTTACCTGCAGCAGATATCCTCCTACCTGTTCGGCCGGAAAACTGCCTTCCCAGCGCTCGGGCGCGGTCGGCTGCAGATTGATATTTTGCTGTGAGAGATCGGGTCCAATGATGTGCACCTGGACCTGCTGTTGGCCGCCCTCGGCGGTCGTGCCCGGTGGCAGGTCGACCGTCAACTGACCCTGTCCATTGTTGACCTTGCCATTGATGGTCATGCCCCCATCATTGGCGGCCGGTAGAGTCCAGGTGACGACATTGGCCCACCACTTCGGGGCATCGCTCCAGCTGAGCCAGTTCTTGGTCCACAGCCCCAGGGCGTCGCTGGTCCAGGCCGCCACGCGTCCCAGGCCATATTGCCAGACCGCCAGCACCGGATCATCCAGATGGCTGACCAGCACCATCTGGGCGGCCGGCTTGGGGGTGGTGGCCACGTAGCCATTGAGGGTTGGCAGGACGGTGATCCCGGTCAGGATTGGATGATTGCCGACCACTGCTGGATTGAAGCTTTCGTTGATCAGTGAACGGCGCGCGGCCCGCTGTGTCTCTTTCAGCAGTATCTGGGGGATAATGTTAGGATTGTCGGCGCGGTAGAAGCGTCCCTTGCCCCACTGGGCGATATTCTGCATGGTGGCCAGGTCTTCATTGCTCAGGGCGTTGGTCTCAACCGTCGAGACGGTGATGTTCTCGTTGGCCAGCCTGGTCACCTGGGGCGCGTAGTTATCGTAGGCGTCCCCATCGCCCAGCAGGATGATATGCTTGATTTTGGCATCCGTATGCAGCAGCTCCTGTTCGGCGTTGGCGAAATCGGGATTGTAGCTGGGAGGATCGACCGGATTGATATTGTCGATGGCCTTATCGATCGATTTTTTATCGGTGACGTGCTGCATCTTGATGCTCAGGGTGCCATATCCCCCCGAGATTCCCACCTGGTCGCGCGGCGTGAGTAGTCCCACTACCCCTTTGGCGGCCTCTTTCGAAATATTGATCTGTACCTGCTCTTCCAGGCTCTCGACGATCAGGACGACCGCGATGGAAGGGGTCTCTTTATGTTGCGGGATATCCATGCTGACCGGCAACACCTGCTCCAGTGGTGTATCTGTGTAGCCTCCCACGCCATAGCTGTTCTGACCGCCGCTGACCACCAGTCCATGCCCCAGGTCGCGTACAAAGGACTGCAGGATCTGCATGCGTGTATTGCCAAGCGCGATGGCGGGCACATCGGCCAGGATGACGCTGCTGTAGGGTACCAGGCCATCCAGCGTGGTTGGGATGTCGCCAGGAGTGGCCACCGAAACGTCGATATGGGTCGCCTGCAGGGCCGCCACGATGTTATGCCCGCTCCCCGGCTGCCCCTCGACGACGAGTATCTTCGGCGGTCCTTGCACATTGACAAAGGCGGCTGCCTCATCGTTCTGGGTAATTGAGTCCCTGGGCGCCTCTAGCGTAATGCGGAAGGTATGGAAGCCGACCGTTGGCGACTGCATGTCGATGCTCAGATCCTGCTCGCCCACTGAAAGGGGAACTTTCTGCTGCGAGATGATCGTTGAGTCCAGGTAGATGCGGGCCGTCGCCTGCTGGGCGACGCTACTATAGATTCTGGCGTGCAGCTTGAAGTGCTCGCCGGTATGGAGGTTGGTGGGCGCGTCAAAGCTATCGACTCGGACGTCGTCGCTATTGACGGTCGGAAGGGCGACGATGTCGAGCCGGATACCCTGCTGCTGTAAGAGCTGGGCCTCCTGCTGCGCATCCTCTAGATTTTGCTGGCCATCGCTGAGCAGGACGATGTGGCGCTGGCTATTGGATGGGAGGATGGCCGCCGCCAGGCGCAGGCCAGCTGCCAGGTCGGTATAGTTGGTGTCCGGTGTCGATTCAAAATGTGAGAAGTCGATGGTCGCCGATTGGATCGACTGCTCTACCAGGGCATTGCGCCCGACGGCCACGATGCCAACCTGGTCATCGGCGCGTTTATGCCTGACGGCCGATCCGATCCACTGCTCAATAAAAGTGCGCTGCGGACCCGTGCTGGCCGAGATGTCGCCGACGAAGACCGTGGCCTGGCGAGAGACTGGCATCGCCCACGCGGTTCCGGCCAGGGCCAGGATGACACAGACGAACAGCAGCAAACGCGCCGCCAGGATCAGCGCGCGTTGCTGCCTGGGATACGGAAGCGACATGCGTTTCCAGGTCAGATAGACCAGGATAGCGATGGGTATGAAGAGTAAGAGTAGCAGTGGCTGCTCAAATGTTAACACGGCGCTCCCCTTTCGTTGGTCTGGTCAGCCTTGCACGCAGGCGCTTTCTGAATTTCTTGCTCTGACGCCGGGTACGGTTCCAGCTGGCCTGTACCTGTTCCTGCATCGAGTTCAGCCATGGATAGCGCGTGCTACGCTGATTGGTCTTGCCGCGCATGGTCGTGCGTGGCGTCCCGCTCGTGGACTGGCTGCTCTGTTGCGGCTGATAGTTGCGGCTGAAGAGCCACCATTCGGCGCAGAGTATCAATAAGAGCAGCGCGGCGATCCATGGCCAGATCTCTCTGAGCTGGCGCGAGATGGTGTTTTTATTGCCGGACACATTGGTGCTATGGGCGACTGGGATAGCTTTGGCCGGGGCCAGCTGCGATTGATTGGGATTGAACAGGTTGACGGTAAAGAGCCCGTTGAGCACATGGCCATGGACACGCTGGCTGACCTGGTAGATGCCGACGGAGTTGGTGCGCGCGTAGGGCGTCACCGGGAAGGGCGGTCCTACCGTGACGGCCTGCTGATCCGGTCCGGTGACCGTCACCTGGTCCGCGCCCGGCCACGTTTGTACATTTACGGCTGTGCCCGGAGCCACCTGTCCATTCCCGGCTACCGGCGAGGGCAGGAACCAGTTGACCATGTTATAGATCAGGATCGGGAAGGAGGGCTGTAGTGGCAGATCGGTGTCGTGCAGATCGAAGCCGAAGACCGCGATGCGGCGGTTGTTGTTTTCACCCGCCAGTAGCAATGGCGTCTCGGGTGTGTTGATGATGGACTGGGCCCACAGCGCTGGCTTGAGCTGGTGGCTGGCGCGCATGGTGTGGATGCTGCTCAGATCAACATTGCTGAGCAGATTCTGTGGGTCATTGCCGGTGCTGATATGGGTGACTGCTTCGATGGGACCCGATGAGCCAAATGAATAGCTGTGTGTAGGTGGATTCACGTAGAGGAGGTTGCCCGCTGGTTCTTTGGTTGGTGTGTAGCCATCAAAGATCGTCAGGTCATATGTGCCTATGTTAGCCGTGTATTTGGACGGGTCGATGGTATAGAGCGTGACGTTGGATTGCAGCCGTAGTGCGGTCTGCAGGTACATGTTGCCTTTGGAGACCAGCAGCACGCGGCCGCGAATGGAGCTTCCCACCAGGGACCAGGCTTCGTGATCGGTGCTCATCGCATCCTGCGAGAGCAGGCGCGCGTGTAGCAGATTTGTGCGTGCCGGTAGGGGTCCCCACTCGATGGCTCCGCTGCCCCCCGCGTTCAGGGTCACCGTTTTGACGCCAAAGAGCTTTCCGTCGGCGTAGAGCTCGACCGGGATCGAGCGCTTATCATGGCTATAATTGTTGACCTGGGCGAAGGCGGTCAGGTTTCCCTGCAAGGAGCGTGAGGAGAGGGCCAGCAGGGCCACGTTAGGTGCATCGCCGCCGATCGACATGTAGCGGACCGGAAATGATGAGTCCAGCGTCTGATCGCTGTTCATGACGTGACCATCACCGACGACCATGATCTGTGCGTTCTCCTGTCCCGCCGCCAGCGAACTGGCCAGCGAGATGGCCTGCTGCAGATCGGCATCCTGATTGGTGACGCGTGCGTGTTGCAGGGCATTCGTCAACTGCGTCTTATCCTGCGAGTTGGCGATCAGCACCTGCGGGGTGCGCGCCATCGAGATCAGAGAGAGGTGGTCGTTGGGCCCCAGGGCATCGATGAAGCTGCTGATGGTATCTTTGGCCTTTTCGAAGCGGCTGGGGGCCACGTCGGTGGCCTGCATACTGGCGGATGACTGCAAGATCACTATGGTGTTGCCGCTGACGGGGCTGCTCATAAAGATAGCCGGGCGCACCAGGACCAGCACGATGATGATCGCCGCCAGCAGCTGCAGCAGCAGTAGTGGTGTAATGCGCAGGCGCTGCCATGGACGACTTGCCTGCAGATCTTGCATCGCCTGCTGCCATAACAGTGTGCTGCCAACGATCCTTTCCTGGCGTTTGGGGCGCATAAAATAGAGCAGCAGGATCACTGGTATGATGGCGCTGAAGGCAAGGGCAGCAGGAACAAGTATGCTCATGACGCTATCTTTCTGTGATTATCGAACCAGTTCTACCTGTCGCAACAGGCGCTGCACAACATCTACGATATCGGTATCGCTGGCGATCAACGTATAGGTGCCCATATAAGTATGGGCGAAGGCCGCCAGTTCTTCTGTAAAACGGGCCAGGCGGTCGCGATACGCCTGTAGGATATGCGAGGAGGCGCTGACCTCGACGCTCTGGGTCCCCTCGCTATCGCGCAGCCGCCAGTCCCCCTGTATCTGCGGGTCCATCTCGTCGGGCGAGAGGATCTGCAACAGGGCCACCTCTTGCCGCAGCTGGCGCACCGCGCGCACCCCGGTCTGATAGCCCTGCGGCGTGAGAAAATCCGAGATCACAATGGTCAGGCCGGGAGCCGTGACTACGCGGCCAATATCATAGAGCGCGCGATTGAGATCGGTCGTTCCTGAGCGCGGCAGCTTCTGCAGAAATTCGCCTACGCTCCAGATGGCGTTTTTGCCGCCACTGACGCGTCGATACGCTACCAGGCGGTCAGTCAGGGCGCCCAGGATCACGCTATCCTCGCATTTGAGGGCGATATAGGCCAGCGCGGCCGCGACCGCTACGCCCAGCCCCGCTTTCTCCGGAGTACCATGATACATCGAATCTGAGCAATCGAGCAGGATGGTGACGGTAATGTTCTCCTCGGCCTCAAAGACGCGCAGGAAGAGCCGTTCCAGGCGCGCGAAGGCCCGCCAGTCGATGCGGCGGAAGTCATCGCCGGGTGAATAACGCCGGTAGTCGGCGAACTCCATTGATGATCCGGCCAGCGGCGAGCGTCGGCGTCCCTGCCGTCCCGTTGCCATCGGACGGCGTGTGAGTAGCGAAATATTATCCAGGCGCTGGAGCACGCTGGCGTCCAGTGGAAAACGCGCTTTCTCGGTATCAGCCATGTGCGGTCTTTCTTTTAGCTGTCTGCATCTAGCTCGCTGATAATAGTCTCGATTAACTGTTCTGTGGTAATATTATCGGCCAGGCCATCGAAGTTGAGCACGATACGATGGCGCAGAGCCGGGTAGGCCACCGCTTTGATGTCCTCCAGAGAGACGTTGTAGCGACCTTCCAATAGCGCGCGCACCTTGCTTGTCATGATCAATGCCTGCAGGCCGCGCGGACTGCCACCGTAGCGCACATACTGGCGTACCTTTTCTGGCGCGCCCTCCTGATCGGGATGGGTGGCCAGCAGCATGCGCACCGCGTATTCCTTGACGTGCGTGGCGATGGGGACCGCGCGGGCGACCGCGATCATACGTGACAGCTCTTCGCCCGATGTCACCTCCTGGGCGCGCAGGGTCTCTGTTCCGACCGTGGTATCGATGATGCGCATCAGGTCCTCTGCCTTAGGAAAATTGACCATGATCTTCAGCATAAAGCGGTCGAGCTGCGCCTCTGGCAGCGTGTAGGTCCCCTCCATCTCCAGCGGATTCTGCGTGGCCAGCACGAAGAATGGTTGGGGCAGGGGACGCGTGCGGTCACCTACGCTGACGGTCCGTTCCTGCATCCCTTCCAGCAGGGCCGACTGGGTCTTTGGCGTGGCGCGGTTGATCTCGTCGGCCAGCACGATGTTGGCGAAGATGGGACCCGGCTGGAAGGAGAAGGCGCGTCTGCCACCGGCTGAGCCATCCCCCTGTTCCGAGACGATGTTGGTGCCCACGATATCGGCGGGCATCAGGTCTGGCGTGAACTGGATACGGGCGAATTTGAGCGAGAGGGCATCGGACAGCGTGCGCACCAGTAGGGTCTTGCCGAGTCCGGGCACGCCCTCAAGCAAGACGTGTCCCCCCGCCAGCATGGCCAGTAGCAGCTCGCGAATAACGTGTTCTTGCCCCACCACGATGCGGCAGAGCTCCTGCTCCAGTTTATGGGTTACCGCGATGAATTGCTCGATATTCTCTTCGTTGGGTTCAGCGGAAGAGATTTTGGACTCTCGTGCCGCGACCTCAAAGGTCTGCGGCTCGGGCCGAAATTGCGTATCATCGTATGGATTGAACGTGCTATCACTTGCGTTTGCCATAGTGTTACTGCTGCCCTTCTAATGTGTTGAAGTAATCATGGACCAGGTCCTTCTGGTTAGGCGCGACATTGCTGTTGTCGATGGCATCGTGAGCTTTCTGGTTGTACTGTTCAATGACCTTTGAGTAGGGAACATCCGAACCAGGCTGAACGACGCCTGTATTATTATCAGTGCTCTGTGTACTTGAGCCCTGGCCGTTCTGGCCCTGCACATACACAGGCTCATCCTTGTGCGCGCCAGAGCCATTGCTATTGCCGCCACCGGTTCCTCCCTGTCCCTGGCCCTGTTGACCCTGGCCTTGACCTCCCTGCCCCTGCTGCCCCTGGCCCTGACCTTGTTGGCCCTGCTGCCCCTGGCCCTGACCTTGCTGTCCTTGTCCTTGCTGGTTTTGCCCCTGTTGACCCTGACCCTGCCCCTGCTGGTTTTGCCCCTGCTGGTTCTGGCCCTGTTGACCTTGTTGATTCTGCCCCTGATCCTGACCCTGCTGGGCCTGCCCATTTGTATTGTCCGTGGCTGATGCCAGATTGTTGGCGGCGTTCTGCAGACCCTGCGAGGCCTTGTTGATCGCATTCTCCCCCGCCTGGTCGGAGCTGGTCTGGTTGCTGGCTGATTCCACGGCTTTGGCGGCATCTGAGATCTCGCTGCTGCTGCCGTCGGCCATCGATTTCGCCATCTGATGCAAAGCCGAGCTTAAAGTGGGATCTTTGTTCGCCTGGTTAGCGGCTTTCTCCAGATCCTGGGCCATCTGCTTGCGCTGCTCAGGTGATGCCTTGCTGGCCTGGTTGGCGAGATTCTGCAAGGCCTGGGCCAGGCTCTTGCTGTCGTTGGAGTTTAACGCCTGTCCGGTGGCGCGTGTATTGGCATTGGAGCTATTGTTGAGCGCGTCGGCGGCTGAGGAGCGGGCCTGTGTTCTGTTATTGGACTGTGGGTTGCGCAGCTGATCCAGTCTGGCCTGCGCCTCTGAAAGCGCCTGCTGGGCGTCGTTGGGATTTTTGGCCTGCTGCAACTTGCTTTCCAGGTCGCGCAGGGTCTGGTCGATCTTCTGTTTCTCGTCCTTAGAGATGCCTGGTTGCTGGGCGGTGATCTGCCGGAGCTTTTCGATACCGGTCACCTGTTTGGCGATCTGTGCCTGCAAAGCGGCCTGTTGTTTGAGGACGGCCGTCATGGGATTGGGGACCAGTATCAGCGTGGTTAATAAGAGTAAGAGCACGACCAGAGTGATGGTGGTGGCCCTGCTCAGGCGCAGCGCGATACTTCTGGCCGGCGTATAGGCGCGCAGTTGTTTAAGGGCATCGCGCCGCTGCAGTCCGGCCAGAACCGATGTCTGATCACGCAACTCCCACGCGGTTCCTACACGGTCATGCAGGGACAGGCGCTCATCTACCATGTGGGCCGTACCGGTATTGGTGGGGCGGAACCAGAGTGCCAGGGCGATGCCCAGCACTGGCATGGCGATGCCGATTCCCAGCGCCCAATAGGGAGCCGACGCCCAGGGGAGCAGGCGAGAGACCAACAGGACCAGGCCTGCCATAAATAAACCGGTCAGCAGACCGCGCACGCCCCAGAAGAGAATCCTTTGGGTCCAGATGCGCCTACGCCAGGGCCGCAGCGCGGCGCCTAGGTTCGCCTGCGTCGGCGTTTCCTCGCCGTTCGCCCGGGTATGTGACGGTATAAAGGTTGCCATACTACATCCTTTCCCTTACCTCATCAGATGGACGGATGCCTGTTTTCATAAACGCTGCGGCGTGGAGACCCGTCTGCCTTCAGGCGACAGGAGGAAACGCCGCACCCCCTTTCGTGTAACTATAGCCATCGCTTCGATGAATCATATGGCAATAGTGATAGCTAATACCTTGAATAGTTCCTCGCGTGGTTACAATATTGAAATATCCCGAACTCCGTACCGCAACTCGCCCGACATAGGTTCCTCTCTTTTTACCTTTCGTGATAATGGCCTTGACGATATCACCCGTCTGAAACCCTTTGACCCTCTTTGCTCCTTTTGCGGAAGTGCGCGGAAAACCATGTTTGTCTGGCAAACACATGTGCCTATTTCCACGTCCTGTTGCAGTGATCAGAAGAGGTACCACGCCTATTGTGATCAGATGATCAGGTGTCGACGTGCCTACGTTCGCTGCGTCTAACCAGTGCGTCTTCGGAAGCCCTCTACGTGTCCGATTGCATTTGGTTAATCCACCGCTCCCTACTTCTACAGGCAACCCCGTTGCTTTTAAGCGTTCAAAGAGCGCCCATCTTGACGCATTGACCGCTGCCGCATCCTTGAGCGGTTTCTTTGCCTGGGCTTCGATACGCTTTAAGACCTCTGGTTTCTTTTTGAGGAAGTCTTGTATGTCTTTGGTGCCCTTGGCCTTATTACACGTGTCGCAAGCGAGCGTGAGATTGCTTATCCTATGGGTGCCACCATGAGCGCGGGGATGAATATGCTCTATCTGTAACGGAATATCCCTAGCACCACAATACGCGCATTGATGGTTCCACTTGTTGAGCAAGTATTGTCTGACTTCATACCCTGCTAATGTCCCTTGTTGATACTCCACGCCTTTGACTTCAGGGTTCTCCATCAATTGCATGTCAAATCGTACTAATTCTTGACTGATCGCCTCAATGGGCGCAGAGCGAGAAAGGCGACGAACCCAGGTCAATACGTTGGCAATGCGGCTTTCTAGGGAAGGTGGAAGCCAACCCTGTTTGCGTTTTCTATTCTGCCAGCGTGCTTTTCGATACCGGGTTTTGCGTTGTCGACGCGAACGCCGGACCGCACGCCTTGCATCAAGAGCTCCTTTGATGGCATGCCCACGATGGAAAAGTTCCGCTGCAAAAACAATCTCACCTGATACATCATTGACGATCGCAATGCCAGTGGTTTTACTGCCAGGATCAAGCTTGATCCTGAGCGGTTGTACTTGCGGCTGTTCTATGGCCTTGTTAAGAATAATCGTAAATGGGTAACGTCGATACACTGATGCTTTGCCTTGCTTGAGCAAGAAACGTGCATACCCCGGATGCACCGGATCTCGTGGTTTGCCAGAATGATCTACTATGAAAACATTGCTCACATGAGCCTCCTATTGCTAGGGTGAGGTTGGCCTCGTCAATGTTACTGGAAGGTTTATCGCTGTAAGCACGTCCTTAACCCTTTACAGATGTTTAACTTACAGCCGTAGAGAGCAGAGCTGGCCTCGCACTCTGCCATACCTAATTTCTTCCATAACGTAGGCTCTATTTCAAGCCTGAGACTGGTCAGGTTCGGCTTGTCGAAACAAGCCCATCTCCTTTGAGGGGATTGGGTTCCTGACCTATAGATACCTGTATTCTATCTCATCACGCTGTCGCCGACGCTTTTGGTTCGCTTCCTGGGGTCTCAATGTTGTTTTTGCGCAGCCGCAACTGTAAACGCTGCCAGGCCTGCGGTTTCACCAACCAGAGACTCAGGCCAATCAAAATGAGGGCGGCGATAACACTGTAAATACTGTACACCTGCCAGGCGACAAGATTGAACGGGCCAATGCTAATGGTATTGTTAGTATTCACCGAGCCATAGTTGTACGTGCTGAACATCGCCACCACCGGATGCCATAGCAGATAGGCTGGCATCCTGCTTGTCCTGACCGGGACGATAATGGCGAAGAGGACCGGCATGCCCAACCAGAGCAAGAGCAGGACATAGGAGAGCGCGGTCGAGATCGCGGGCCGCGCCACCAGGGTTGAGCAGAAGAGTCCCAGGCTAGCGGTCAGCACCGCCGTCAGTACAAATATCAGGAGCGCGGCCAGCGCCTGTGTCGGTGAGACGCCCCCGAAGAAAAAGACCAGGCTGAAGATGGGGATGGAGGCCGCGATCAATATCAGCGCGTTGAGCAGGCCTGCCAGTAGCTTGCCCGTAACGAGCGAGGTCGAGGACAGGCGCGAGCATAGCAAGAGATCGAAGGTCTGGCGCTCTTTTTCGCCGTTGACGGCCGTCGACGTAAAGGCGGGCGTAATAAAGATAATCAGCAAGAGCTGCACCGTCAGCAGGATGCTGTAGAGCCCCAGCCCGATGCTGGCCCAGTTGTTGCCATAGACCGCGTTATTGCTGCTGACACTGATGTAGAACCAGCCCAGCAGACCGAGCAGTAAGATATATGAGACGACCAGCCAGATCGTGCGTTCGCGCCTCATGCGCAGGCGCATCTCTTTGATCAATAGGGCCATGAAGGTCATGCCTGGTTGCCCCTTTCTGTAATGTTCATAAAGACCTCTTCGAGTCGTCCACCACCTGAACGAGGAGCAAAAGAGACAACCGGATACCCCTGGGTAATGAGCGCGGCCAGAATATGGTGCAGCGTCTCATCATCACCGCTAAATTCTGCTTGAATCAATCTGTCTTCGTTGGTTGTGATGTTGTGAATATCGGCGACGTTTTCCAGGTGCGCGACAACGTCGCCGATCCGCATGTTGTCGAGCAGCCGAATCTCTACCTGGCGCGCGCCACCCAGCTGATGGGTGACCCGCTCCACGTCTCCAGCTATGACCAGCTGCCCGTTCTGGATGATGGCGATATCGGTGCACATTTCCGCCAGCTCGAGGAGGATGTGGGAGCTGATCAGAATCGTCTTGCCCATCCCCTGGAGCGTGCGTACCAGTTCGCGCAGCTCGACGCGAGCCCGTGGATCCAGTCCAGAGGCTGGTTCGTCTAGCAGCAAGATATCTGGATCGTGGACGAGGGCCCGTGCCAGGCACAGCCGCTGCTTCATACCGCGTGAGAGCGTCTCAACCATGGCCTCGCGTTTTGACGAGAGCTCGACCAGCTCTAACAGGTCCGTCACGATGCCCGCGCGCTTCTGTCGTGGAATGCCGTGAATGCCAGCATAAAACTCCAGGTATTCCGCGGAAGTCAGATCGGGATAGACGCCGAAAAAGTCCGGCATATAGCCAACCTTGCGTTGGATAATCGAGGGGGTGCGCGTCACTTCCTGCTCCTCGATCCAGACCTGTCCCGAGCTTGGAGTGAGCAGGGCCGCCAGAATGCGTAGCAGGGTGGTTTTGCCAGCCCCGTTAGGACCGATGAGCCCATAGATGGTGCCACGCGGTATCTCCAGGTTGATGTCGCGTAAAGCATGGGTATTGTGATACCGTTTCGAGACATTTTGAATTTTGATGATCGATTCCGTTGTCGGTGCCTTTGTGGATGGTGCCACCATGTTCTGCATAGCTATCCCTCTCTACTGCGCGACCGTCCCCTGCAGGGTTAAGGTTGGTTTATCAAAGACCGCAGTGGTATCACGGCTACTTAGATGCAGCAATATACGTCCCCCCGTGCCGATATAGGATTGCGCGGATTTAACCGTACAGGTAAATTCACTGAAGGATACGCTGTCCCAGTTGCCCGTCTGCCAGTTATAGAGATATGCCTGCAGATGGTTGATATTTGTTGTTGCACCAACCGTCTGGCCGGTATTTCTTGTTGGCGAGAGCGACGATGTGAATGCCAGTGAGCTATTCTCCAATTTGGATATATTGGGCACGGTATACTCCAGTGTCATATTGCTCGACACCATGGTATACGTCCCCCATGACACTTCCTGGATGCTGCCAGGGGCGTTCTGTTGAATATGGACGATCTGACTGTTAATGATCCCGGATGGGATCTGTACGGTTCCGATGAACCTGACATCCAGGGGCGCCTGCACCATAGTCTCCTGTGAACCACCGGGTGTCTGACCATTGACCGTGATATCTCCATTAATAGAGGACGCATCCTGGGGCCAGCCGATAATGGTCGCGGTTGCCCCTGCCAGGGCCAGTGGATCGCGATCGCTGCTACTGGTGCCGTTGATGAGTTGCTTGCTAGTCACCCCACCGGCATTACCAGCCATCGGGAAGGCTTGGTGGTAGCAGGTGGTGTTGTCGCAGAAGCCCCCGCTGAGCGCCTCCAACAAGAGCGCGTGACGGTGTGGGGGGTCCGTGGCCTGGTTGTTGTTGGTGTTGTACGCGGAATAATAGCCCCCATTGGGGTTAGTGACCATCCCGCGACTGCTGGCGATCTGATCCGCGATCGTCGTGCCATTACTTGCGTTCTGGGCGTTGGAGGCGTTGTTGCCCAGGTTGAGCTGGACCTGCGTGGTGCTGTTCGGCTTGATGTCGCCCAGCGACACATAGCCGTTGCCCATCACCACGAACGCATCGGTCAGGGTATACGGGAGCGTGCTGATAACTGTGCCACTCAGGATATTTTGCCGCAGCTGAAGCTGCGAGGTGATGCCGCCGCTGGTATGCATATCGTGCTGGGCGATCAGGGTACGCGTAGTCCAGATATCGACGCCTTGCAGATTAACATTGGTGCCGTCGCCGCCCATGGTATAGATCGACTGCTGATTGCTCGTGGTTCCGCGATAGGCTGGATCTACATATCCATTTTGATCCGCTGGCTGTACCAGGCTTACCCCTGGCATGTGAACCTGGAAGTCTCCCTGGCTGGGAACGAAAACACCCAGGAAGGTGGTGGCATGTCCGCTGGAGCCGCTTTTATCAGGCGCGTTCAGCTGAATGAGCGTAATACTACTATTGACGATGGCTGATCCCTTTTGTTGCAGAGCCAGCCCATAACTGAGCAAGGTGAAGATGGCGATAGTCGCCAGAACAATGCGCCAGCTCCAGTCGCGCCTCTTGAAGGCGCGTATCAAGATCAGGCGTAGCGGACCCAGAATGATGACATAGCTCAGCAGGAGGACCAGGATGAGCCAGATCGATGGATAGGCATTCGGGAAGAAGCTCTGCAGCAGCGAGACCAGCGTCGCATAGGTCATATTGTTATTTGACCCTGATATAGGGATGTTGCCCGTATTGGCGGTATTCATCAAGATCCGGTCCCCTATGGAGCGCGTCAGAAGATCGGCCCAGAGCTGGTGGGTATTCTGCCAGCTGGCCAGTGGTTCGATGGTGGGATCATAGGCCAGGTAATAGACATCTCCCTGTCCATGAACCTGCTGTACGATTACTGGCGTGTGATCCGACGAGAGGAGCGTCGTGGTATTCGGAGCCGCCTGGCCCGTGCTGATAGCGACTTGCGCCTTCATGCTCTCATTGTTGGGTTGATTATTTGAGGTCAGGGTATTTACCGGCAGGAGCGGCTTGTTGGCCGGGATGTTGCCGGTCCCATTGATGGTGACGGGTAATAAACGCGCCGGCAATGCGCCCAGGGTGCGCTTCCATTCTGGTCCACCGGTGACGATGAGATTGCCACCCTGATACACCCAGTTCTGCAGCGCCGCCAGCTGTTCCTGGCTTAAAGAACCGGTGGTGAAGTTGTCCACTACGATCACATTGAAATTTTTGAGCAGAGCGGCCTGGTCTGGCATGGTGGCCGCCGTCAGGCTTTTGGTCTGTCCGGATGTTGTAAGCAGGTTAGACAGGGCTAGATTGAGCTGACCAAAGTTATTGGGTGTATCTGATAAGATGCCGACCAGCGTGAGATTGCTGCCGGTATTGGGTGTCAGAGCTACGTGGGAAACGATGTGACCACTCGCATCCAATAGGTTGACCGCGACCTCGCTGTTGGCGCCCTGCGCGCTTAAATTCAGTGGCACGGATAGCGTGATCTGCTTCTTCGCCCCTGGCGGTAGATCGATGTTCTCTTGATAGCTATTGGTACTGGTGCTTGAATTTGGTCCGGCAAGTGATGTGGAGGGAATATTAATTGCGACCTTGCCCGTAAAGTCACTCCCGGTATTGCTCAGGTTAACTTGGACGGGGACCCAGTTACCGTCCTGGTACATGCCATCGAAGCCCAGGCTGGCTTTTGTAATGGTTGGACCACTGGCCGTAAGGTGTTGTGGATGGGCCAGTGCCGATGGAGAAAAGAGCACAAAAAAGAGAAATAAGGTAAGGTAACCAGCGATATAGAAAGCGTTGCGTACCATGCGTTGAGGACGCATGTGTAAAATGAGCATATCCCTGAGCCTCTCTTATGAATATCATCACAGAATGACGTCGCATATTTGAAAACATATATCTTCTCAATAGAGCGAAAGGTGGAAAATCTCCAGGGTATGGATGCGCTGCGCTAAATTGTATCGTACTGCTAATACATTAGACGTTTGAAAAGGGTGTTCTGTTGTATGGAATGCGCGCGCCGGGGCGCTCAATAAGGACTTTTGCGCGGATATGAGCGATCCTGAACTTTTGAAAAAGTTCCCAAAACTGGGGTGCAGGGCGAGCATGCTGGGAGCACGGTACCCGTTTTTCGGATTTTTGAAAAATCCGGGATGGCTCATAATCCGCTCACTGTTGTTTTATTTATCGGCGCTTGAACGGCGCGAATAAAGGTTCTCTTTCCAGCGAAGGCTTGATATAGGATAACAGAAAATCCTGAGAAATGCTACGGTAGTAGCTTTCGCATGTGCTCTCCTACGGTCTCGATGGGGTGTGCGGCATCCTGTCGCCGCCATGCCTTCAACATTGGCTGGCCGGCCTGGTTTTCCATGATCCACTCGCGGGCAAAGCTCCCGTTCTGGATGTCTTTGAGTGCCTGGCGCATGTTGCCGCGTGTATGTTCATCAATAATGCGCGGACCCGTCAGGTAGTCTCCGAATTCGGCGGTGTCGCTGATCGAGTTATGCATAAAGTGGATACCACCTTTGTATAGGAGATCGGCGATCAGCTTTACCTCCTGCAGGCAGCAGGTATAGGCCACTTCCGGCTGATAGCCCGCCTCTACCAGGGTCTCAAACGCGGTTCGGATTAATGATGTGAGGCCGCCGCACAGCACCACCTGTTCCGCGAAGAGGTCGGTCTCGGTCTCCTCGGCGAGTGTGGTTTGAATCACGCCGGCTCGCGTGCAGCCCAGGGCGCGGGCATAAGACAGGGTGAGGTCGCGCGCCCGGCCGGTGACGTCCTGGTAGACGGTCCACAGGGCCGGAATGCCTGATCCCTGGCTGTACATGTGCCGCAGCTGCGCGCCGGGACCATTGGGCGCGACCATGGCTACATCGATCGTCTCATCCGGCACGATCTGTCCATATTGCAGGCTGAAGCCATGCGCGATCAGCAGCAGCTTGCCCGGGGCAAGTTCCGGCTGGATGCTCTGCCTATAGACCTGCCCCTGAAGCTGATCCGGCACCAGTAGCATGATCACCTCGGCCTGTGCCGCCGCCTCATGTGGCAGCAGCGGCGACCAGCCATCCTGTCGCGCCCGCTCGCGGCTCTTACTGCGTTCGGGCAGTCCGATCAGCACATCGCAGCCGCTATCGCGCAGGTTCAGGGCGTGCGCGTGTCCCTGGCTCCCATAACCAATGATCGCCACCCGCTTCTGCCGAATAAGCTCCAGATCCGCGTCCGCGTCATATAAAATAGTTGCCATAATTTTTCCCTTCTTCACTGACGTGATTATAGCGAGCGTCAGGCTTTTTTCTTATCAGGTTGCTTGAACGCCCCCGCACAGGCGGCCGCTGCGCGGCCGCCCTGGTTTGTATATTGATGCAACAGGGGCGCTATCCGCGCCCCTGTTGCATCAATATACGGTGAGCTGCTGAGAGCCGCAGGCGTGAAAGCCATAAGCGTAAGCTGGTGCCCATCATATGTTGGTGCAGCGGGCGCGGATAGCGCCCGCTGCACCAACATATTAAAATAGGGCGGCCGCGCAGCGGCCGCCTATACAGGGGCGCTCACGCGCCAGCTTAACCTTCTGGTTTTGCTGACTGCTCGATAAACTGATTTTTCAGGGTGCGGGCGACCTCTTTATGGGTGTGATAGGTCTCGCTATCAGCGGGAAAGGTGCCCGCCTGCACATCAGCACTATACTGTTTGAGCGCGGACGTGGCGATCTCCGCCAGCTGTGCGTACTGGCGTACAAATTTGGGCAGATGATTGGTAGTCAGGCCCAGAATGTCGTGGAAGACCAGCACCTGTCCGTCGCAGTGGGGACCGGCGCCGATGCCGATGGTCGGAATATCGATCTCCTGCGTGATGATCTGTGCCAGCACATCGGGTATCCCTTCTAGAACCAGCGCGAAGACGCCCGCCTCGGCTAAGGCTCTGGCATCTTTGAGCAGTTCGTGCGCGGCCTCAAGCTCTTTGCCCTGTACCTTGTAGCCGCCCATGGCATGTACGGACTGAGGGGTCAGACCCAGGTGACCCATGACGGGGATTTCGGCGGCCAGCAGAGCTTCGACCATTGGCAGCCTCTTGCGTCCACCTTCCAGTTTGACCGCTTCCGCCTTTCCCTCGCGCACCAGGCGTCCGGCATTGCGAGTCGTTTCTTCAATTGAAATATGGTAGCTGAGCCAGGGCATATCCGTTACGATCAGGGCGCGCGGCAGCGCCTGCGCTACGGCGGCGCTGTGGTGGACCATAATATCAACGGTAGCGGCCAGCGTATCCGGCCTGCCCAGTACGGTGGTGGTGACGGAATCGCCAACCAGAATCATATCGATCTCCGCCTCATCGACAATGCGAGCCATGGGGGCATCGTAGGCGGTAACCATCGTCAGTTTCGTGGCGTGTTTACGAGCTTTAATCGCGGGAACTGTAACTTTATCGCGCATGGTTGTTCTTTCTCTAAATAGATAAATGCTTATGGGTTGGCGTGAGATAGCTGGTCGCCAATCAGGCCGGTATCCCACCTTCCATCGGTATGTAGCACAAAATTATCGATCAGGCGTGTCTTCCCTATGCGCACAGCGATTAGCAAAAGGGCGGGAGGGCGTAGCGTCTGCAGTGGCAGGAAGGTGTTATAGTCACGTATTTCGATGTACTCCAGTCTGATGTCTGGCATGCTGTCAACTATCTCGCGAGCCGCCTGGATAATGTCCTGGGCATTGGCTGGATGTTGAGGATCAAAGGTGTCCATGGCGGCTGAGAGGGCGCGGTAGAGCACAGGCGCGCGGGCTCGCTCTATGCTGGTCAGGTAGCTGTTGCGACTGCTCATGGCGAGCCCATCGGCTTCGCGGATCGTGGGCAGCGTCTGCATGGTGATTGGCAGGTTGAGGTCCTCGATCATGCGCCGGATGACCACGACCTGTTGAGCATCTTTTTGACCGAAATAGACGCGTTGCGGTTGGATGATCAGAAATAATTTGAGCACGACAGTGGCGACTCCCCGGAAGTGCCCCGGGCGTATGGCCCCCTCACCTTGCTCGACCAGTGGACCCTCCGGCGTCACGTAGGTTGTAAATCCGGATGGATACATCTCATCTACGGTGGGCAGGAAGACCACATCGACTCCCAGTTTTGAGAGCAGCTGAAGATCATGCTCGATGTCGCGTGGATAGCTGGCAAGGTCTTCGTGCTGCCCAAACTGGGTCGGATTGACGAAGATGCTGACCACCACATGTTCGTTTTCGGCGCGTGCGTGCTCAACCAGTGATAGGTGGCCCCTGTGAAGATAGCCCATGGTTGGCACCAGACCAACCGAACCTGTCCACTGCTCATGTTCATGCCTCATTGCTTGAACGGTGCGGACGATGTGCATATTCGCGAATTTCCTCCTGGCAAATAGTGGGTTATTGTGGGAAGACCTGGACGCCTTCTGGCCCACCGATAATGACCTGGCTGACCATATGAATGAAGAGGCCCGTTTCAACCACCCCGACGATGTTATGAAGCTGAGCGTCCAACTGTGCCGGATCGCCGATGCCCTGCGGGAAGGTGCAGTCAAGGATGTAATTATGATTGTCAGTGATAAAGGGTATGTTGTTGTTGTGCCTGATCTGTATCTGGGCTCCCAGGCGAGAGATCTGCAGTGCGATCGGGGTCTTTGCCAGTGGAATGATCTCTACCGGCAGGGGATAGCGATGCCCCAGCTGCGTTACTTTTTTTGAGGAGTCGGCGATAACTACAAAACGCCGCGCCGCCGAAGCCAGGATCTTCTCGCGCAGCAGCGCGCCTCCGGCCCCCTTGATCAGGCGCAGCTGTGGATCGATCTCATCGGCTCCATCGATATAAATATCGAGCTCGGGATAATCATCCAGATCAGTCATAGGAATGTTCAGGTTGTTCGCCATCTCATAGGTCGCCAGAGAACTGGCCACCGCCCCCTTGATCTGTAAGCCCTGCTGGATGCGCTGCGCCAGCGCCCGTACCAGGTACGCGGCGGTCGATCCTGTCCCCAGCCCCACGACCATTCCCTCTTCTATCAAATCGGCGGCCGCGCTACCCGCCCGCTGTTTCCATGTATCCTGTGGACTCATTGGTGCTGTCATTGCTTGAAATCACTCCTTCACTGTCGAGTGCCGGTGCCCGTAGCTGCGCGAATTGGGGTACAACGAAAGTACTAATAAAACGCCTTTTTCGCGGCGGGTACCGCTTGCTGTGTCGAGTATAGCACGTTCTATAAAGAGGCTACAAATGTACCGCCGGAGGTGCGTGGTACCTGATGCTACGTATCTTGCCATCCCTACAAGGTCGTGATACACTCTTCGAGTAATTACAGAATTTCGCCGGAAACGTCCTGCTCCTTAATCAGGAAGGACGATTGTATTCCGTGAGATGTGTGTTGAGAAGCTGTCGTTCGGATTGTAATCATATACAAAGCGACAAATATAGAGGCATGAGACCAGAGCTATGCTACGCAAAAGCATACTACTATGTTGCCCGGATCTCCTCCTTAATCAGGAATAGTTACTAAAGAGTGTGGGCTTTTCTCATACCTGCTACACAACATTGTTGTGAATTATCGCCGGGGGTCTGAGATTGCCCGGCCCGCGCCGCGTATTCCCGTGCCATGATGGTCAAAAAGAAGTATATGCGTATATGGGATTAAGCGTGGCGCTGTCTACCTGGGGGTAGAAATGATCTCAGAAGGCCGAGCAACGATGAAGACCGGGGCTTTTCTTTGGCTGTTCGATGCAGGAGCTGACGACTCGGTCTACGTTGATGGGGGTGGAACAGCCGAATCTGTTTCAGGTGGTAGTAATAATGTCTGATGTCTGTCGCATTATTGTAGTTGCGAGTGATGACACACTGAACCAGAGTGTAGTCAGTTCTCTGCGCAAGGATGGCTATATTGTGCAGGGGGTAATGAGCGGAGCGGATGCGGTGCGGGTCCTCTGGTCGGAAGAGTATGATGTTGTCATTTGTGATGTGAAGACGCCCGGCGTCAATGGTTTCGAACTGCTGCAATGGCTGCGCGCCTATCGTCCCAATGTGCGCATGATTATGCTGGGTGATGCTGATATGGCCTCGTCGCGCATGCAGGCTCTGGAGAGCGGTGCGGTTAGCTACTTTGAGAAGCCATTGGATCTGCGCCTGCTAAAAGAGGAGCTGCGCCGACTGCTCCAGCCAACGGGCTTTTCGGCCAGCCTGGATTCGTTTGATCTGCTGGATGTCATACAGATGGTCAATATGAGCCGCAAGAGTATTACACTCCTGGTGAATACCGGGCTGGAGGAGCGCGGCATCCTGCGTTTCCAGAATGGTGAATTGATCTGGGCGGAATATGGGTTGCTGCGCGCGGAAGAAGCTTTTTTCGCCCTGGCCGCGCATAAAAATGGAACCGTTATCCACCAGCCATGGAATGAGCAGATAGCCTCCAATGTGACGCAGCCCCTATCGCGACTGATTTTTCAGGCTTTACAGTACCGTACGAAGTATGCCGATCGCCAGCAGTATAGCGGCGAGATTGAGCGCATTCAAGAGGCCCCTGCCGCGTCATCTTTCACCGACATCGACGATACCCCCTTTATGGTACTGGCCGAATCCCCAGCGTACGCACCTGTGTTTGAGGCCAGCGTCAGCGACACAGACCAGTGGGCGGAGAGCGCCAGTGCAGCGCCTGCCGAGGTCCCGCTGGAAAAAGAGTGGTGGGAGCGCACTGGTCGCCGCCCTCGTGTGGAGCCCGAGCAGGCTAGCGCTTCTCAGGAGAATGATTCTATGGCCGCCCCTACCATGGCTATGAACGGGCAAGAGCTGATGGACATGCTCAATAAGATGAATGATCGATCGCGTGCTCAGGCGGCCCCTATCCCTGAACAGAATAACGAACTGCCCGGCTGGTTGATGGATCAACCGACCTCTTCGCAGCGTGCCATCCCCAAACCAGCCGCTGATATGTCGTCGTCCGCCGCATATCCGGTTCCCGCCACACCTGATATGGCCTCCCCAACGAATCAGTGGCCGGAGGACCGTACCCTGTCAGGGACTACCGGACAGTTCGCATCCAATCAGCTCAATGGCCTCCAGGAGACCGAAGTCCTGCGTCCCTCGCGCAGCGTCTGGGACTCTGTGGGGCATACGACTTCGGTGAATCTCGGCATTGGCAATCTGGATCCCTATCAGAGCGCGAGTCAAGCTCCGGTGAGACACGCGTCCGACAGTGGGGCTTTAGCCGTCCCTACGGCAGATGAGGGGAGCCAGCAGCAAGCCTCTTCAGGTACATTGCACACCCAGCAGGCAGCCCGGCGCAATTATGCCGCCCTGGTCTCGGCCCTGCAGACGCTGGGCTATTCCGTGCCTGGCTTTATCGCCGCCATTGTCGCGACTATCGATGGACAACCCATCGCCCAGGTCGCCATTGATGACATGGATGTCACCAGCCTCTGTCGCCACTATAGCGCCATCCAGCGGGGTGTGCTGCAGGCCGTCGCCGAGCAGGACGAGGGAGGCACGTACGAGCATACCGTGGTGACCAGTCGAGGAAGACAGATCTTTATGCACATGGTTGGCACGGATCAACGCATCTTTCAAGTCTTAATCACCACGCGCGAGGCCGAGCCCGCGCAGTGTATTCAATTAATGACCAACGTAGAAGAGACCCTTAGCACAGCCCTACAATAGCTAAAACAAAGCGAGAAAGATATTTCCCATGAGTGACAAGCAGATCGAAAACAAAGAAGAGGCCCCGAATAAAGGTTTTTCCTTTATTGTTGGCATGTTCATTGCGCTGGCAATTATCATTGTGTTCGTGTTTCTTTTCCCCAGATAGGCCGGAGTGTCGTGTTCACGCTGCGCTCACATATAGAGGTTGCGGCCCGCGCAATTGCGCGGGCCGCAACCTCTATATGTGAGCATTGAGTGGCTAATGGTTGCTTGAGAGGTGGCGCTGGAAGAACTCGGCCAGGCGCTGCTCCAGGTATTTGAGGTGGGCGGGATTGCGTGGCATGTGGCGCGCCTCGGGGAAGATCATCAGCTCGTACTCTCCTCCGTTGCTCGCCATGGCTTCGAGCAGGCGCATGCTGTGGCGGGCATGCACATTTTCGTCTACCAGGCCGTGTACCAGCAGGAGCTTGCCGTCCAGCCTGCCGGCCTCGGGTAGTACCGAACTGGTGGCGTAGCCGCTGGCGTTGGTCGCTGGCTGGCCCATGTAGCGCTCGGTGTAGTGGGTGTCGTATCCTTCCCAGAAGGTGACCGGCGCTCCGGAAACGCCCGCTTTGAAGACTTCAGGCGCCCGTTGCAGTGCTCGGCAGGTCATGTAGCCGCCATAGCTCCAGCCGTAGATGCCGACGCGCTCACTATCGACATAGGGTCGGCTGCTCAGGAAGCGGACGCCTTCCACCTGATCATCAACTTCGAGCTGTCCCATGTTGTGCGCGATCGCACCCTCAAAGGCGAGTCCGCGATTGGCGCTGCCCCGGTTGTCGACCTTGAGCACGACAAAGCCCTGCTGCGCCAGGTATTGGGCGCGCATGTCCACGGTGAGGGACCACGTGCTGGTCACGGTCTGCGCGTGCGGACCCCCATAGACCGCCACCACCAGCGGCCGAGGCTGTCCGACGGCGCGAACCTGCTCCGAAGCATAGACCGCCGCGTAGAGCTCTGTGCCATCTTTGGTGCGGAAACTGGTAAACTCTGGCACCAGGAGTCCAAGCGACTCGGGCGTGACTCCCGCGTTCTCAAACAGCACCACCTGTTCCTTGCCATCTTCCAGGCTGCGCAGTGTCAGCCGGGGCGGTTGCTGGGGACTGTTCCAGGTGTCGACGAAGAAGCGATGGTCGGGCGAGATGACCGCGCTATGCCAGCCGGCTTCCCGCGTCAGGCGTCGTGGGGAACCGCCGTCGAGCGAGACGACATAGATGTGCCGTTCCAGTGGGCTCTCCTCGGTGCTCTGGAAATAGACCAGCCGCCGAACTTCATCGACCGACACCTCGCCGGTCACCATCCACTGACCCTCGGTCAAAGCCCGTATCTCGCGGCCGTCACGGTCATGGAGATAGAGATGGCGAAAGCCGGTCCGCTCGCTTGACCACACGAATTCGCCCGAGTGCAGGAAGCGCAGATCGTTGTGGAGATTGAGCCAGGGCTGTCCCTGTTCCTCGATCAGCGTCGTTGCCGCGCCGCTCTGAGCATCAAAAGCGACCAGCCGCTGCGTCTGCTGATCGCGTGACTGGATCAACGCCGTCAGGACGCCGTCGGGTCGCCAGGTCACGCGCGCCAGGTAGATATCCTCGTTTGCTCCCAGATCCATCCACTTGACGTCTTCTGGGCTCCCCTCAGCTGGAACCACACCCAGTCGCACGATGACATTACGGGCGCCTGCGAAGGGATAGTGATGCTCCTCCACCGACGGCTGTTCTGTTCCCTGGTGCACGATGGGATAGCGGGGGATATGGCGGCTATCGACGCGCACGAACGCCAGGTGTGTCCCATCTGGACTCCACCAGTAGCCCTCGGCACGATCCATCTCCTCCTGCGCGATATATTCCGCCAGGCCATTGGTTATGCCATCCGTCGCGCCACTGGTGAGCGTGCACACCCCTTCGGTGGTCCCGTTGGTTGTGATAATGTGAAGCTCGCCTGAGCGCACAAAGGCCACCTTCGATCCATCTGGACTGAGCTGCGCGTCGAGGGCGCCATCGCTGTTCGCCAGCGGGGTCAGCTCCTGCTCGCCGCACGCGCTATAGAGCCGTCCATCAAAGGGGATCAGCAGGACCGGTGGCTTCCCTGCGCTTCCACCAGCGAACTGATAGCTGGTGACGCCCGATTCGCGCTGGCGGCTGCGTTCACGCCGCAGCTCCTCTTCCAGAGAGAACTGTCCGGCAGAGGCTTTGGAGCCACCAGATAGATGCGTGAGCTGCTTGCGCTCCCCGCTGTTTAGATCATAGCTCCATAGTTCTTGAGCCAGCGAACCCGTTCCCACCTGTCGATAAATAACCTGCTGCCCATCAGGGGTAAACGTGACGCCGGTTGGCGCATCCATGCCCGGACGGGGATAGCGCGCCACATCCTCCAGCGATAACTGATCATCCGCCATAATATGCCTCCTCTAAAATGCTTCTATCCTATACATGTGATAACCTTTGCCAATCACATAAATCTCTCTTTATAGAATACGACAAAAAAATCACCGATGCTGGCGAGCCTGTCAGCATCGGTGATTTTTGTCGCTCCGCTTGTTACATATCTGAGTTTTGTGAGGCTTCAAGAATATTTTTTAGATAGTCGAGATCCATGTCTCGCTCGGTCGAGGGGTCCTCGGCGGGTGTGGCCCCATTTTTCGGCTGGATACGGATGCGCCTCCTGGTGGATGAGAGGTCTGAGCTGGATGACGCTGTCAGAGGACCCGTGCTCGGCGGTCGCTGTTTCCTGACGTGCGGTTGCGAGCTTGCCTGCTGTTTCTGTTTCAGGCTCTCGAGCTGCTGCTCGATGGCCTGTTCGGCGCTCAACGCCGCGATCTGGGCGTCGAGATCGCGCTTCTCAAGATCGGCCATCGCCAAGGTCCGCGCCTGTTCATCCAGTTGAGCTTCGCGCGCTTTGCGGTTCGCTTGCAGATCCGCCTTGCCAGTTTTTTGCAGCGCTTCATAGACGCGTTGCTGAATCATGGCGTTGCGTTTGCGGGTCGCCAGTAACTCGATTGTCATATCCGCCTCGGCGATCTTTTCATCTAACTTGCGTAGCACGCCGCGCAGGGTGGCGACAAACTGCTCCTGTTCCTTTTTTTGCTGCTGATAGCGCTGAACAAGCTTATTTTGCTCATTGTATTGCATCAATGCCTGGCGAGCCAGCGCATCGTTGCCATGTTGTACCGCCTGCTCCGCTTTCTTCATCCAGTTGTCGACTTCGGTCTTGCGCGCTTGAATCCGTTTTTGTAGAACATGTCCCTCCGCAATAGCCTTGGCAACCTCAGTCTTCACCTGTACCAGCTGGTTACGCATATCGATCTGCAGTTGTCGCAAGGACTTTTCGGGGTCATCGGCCTTTTCCGCTACCGCGTCAAGGTTGGCCCCTAGCAAAGTAAGTACACGTTCCAACAGATTCATAGGCCCACTCCATTATTCATAATTATCGACCGCTCCGTAGGTTCGGCCCTTGCGGCCGATTTCCCCGCCTACGGCGGGAAGAGGGGAGGGGAGGAGTTTGGGGTCTTGATCATGCCCCCAGCATGCTCGCCCAAACCCCGGCAGGAGGGGCTGACCGCCCCTCCTGCACCTCCCCGCTTACGAAAGAGGAGGAGGCAGATTGGGCCCCCCCACATTCCCGGCAGGAAGGGCTAGACACCTCTCCTGCACCTTCCGCTTTTTGATAGGAAGCCGAGGGGGCCATGTTACTAACATGTGCCATCCCTGGTTCTTTATTCCATCATCGAGGCGGTTGGTTGCCACCCCGATGTGAAATGCTACTAAAATGCTACTAATAAGTGTTACTAATTTTTGCCAGGGGCAGACTCAACTGCGCCGGTGCCGTTGGTGCGGACTTTGCTCTCGGGATCGTTGGTGCCGTCCTCGGTACGTAGCGCGGGCACGTTGTTCATCAGGTCACCGATGCGGGTGCCGCTCAGCAACTCGAAGAGGGCCGGTACCTGGGCGACCATATTCATGATATCACCTGTCAGGCGGCTGGCACCAACACCGTTGTGATTGCCATCGCTGCCGGTGGAGACGATGGTAACCTTGTCCACTTTACCGAGAGGCTCGGCGATCGCACGTACGATCTCAGGCATGCCGGTGAGCAGTTTATCCAGTACCGCGGCCTGGTTGTACTCATGGAAAGCGGCTGCTTTGACTTTCATCGCGTCAGCTTCCGCTTCACCTTTGGCACGGATAACTTCGGCTTCGGCGAGACCACGGGCGCGAATGACTTCCGCATCGGCGAGACCACGGGCGCGGTTGGCATCGGCTTCACCAACACCACGAGCCTTGGAGGCATCCGCCTGACCTTGTGCTTCCAGAATCAGACGCTGTCTCTCGGCTTCGGCGACCGTTTCGACGCGGCGACGCTCGGCCTCGGCGGCTTTCTGGATGGTGGCCTGCAGCTCCAGCTCACGGCGCTGAATTTCAGCCTGCTGCACTTTGATCTGGGCGTTCTTCTCGACCTCGGTCACGCGTACGGCCTCGGCTATAACTTGCTGCTGCGTTACGTTGGACTGAATGTCGTAGGCTTTGTCGGCGCTAGCCTGCTGCTTTTTGACTTCAGCATCGAAGGAGGCTTTTTTCAGGGAGAGATTTCGCTGAGATTCTGCCTGCAGCGCCAGCGATTCGGCCTCGGCTTTCACGCGCTCTTGATCGGCCAGGGCACGGGCGACGGCTGCCTCACGGGAAGCATTGGCCTGCTGGATCTGCGTATCGCGCTGGGCCAGGGCGGCGGCGATATCGGCCTGCTTGCGGATCTGCGCGATCTGCGGACGGCCCATATTGACGATATAATCGTTTTCGTCGCGTACATCTTTAATGGTGAAGGAGATAACTTCCAGCCCCATTTTCTGCATATCTGGTGTGACGGTGCGCAGCATCTTGCCGCCCACGCTCTCAGGATCTTTCACCAGGTCCTCAACGGTCAGCTGACCGACGATTCCACGCAGGTGGCCTTCCATGACCAGGCGGATCAGGTTCTCGCGATCCTCCTGTGACTTGCTCAAGAACTGCTCAGCCGCAGTACGGATGCTCTCATCATCCGAGCGCACCTTGATTTGGGTGACGGCCTCAACGTTGACGGCTACGCCCTGGGTAGTGTAGAGGGCCTGGCGTGGAGCGACATCAAAGGACATCAATTCGAGCGAGAATTCCTGTGCGCGGTTGAACAGAGGAATAACCAGCCTGGCTCCCCCTGTCACCACCTGCGTGCCCCCCTGGCCATAGACGATCAATGCCTGGTTAGGGCCAACTTTGCGGAGCAGGGCGCCCCATACGCGCACAAAGATAACAACGATGAGCAAAAAGGCAGCGATACCAATGCCGACAAGGACTAACATAATGATTTACTCCTTTTTTGTATCATTACGCATAATATATTCAGAGTCATTTTTATTGGGTTCCTCAAGAAGTGCGCGTAGAGTAGCCATATCATCGTCTTCGGACTGCAGCAGGCTCGCCGAATCCTCCTGGTTGACAAAGTGGTCCCAGGTATCAACCTCGGCAATGCCGTGCTGATAATTGACCACTACCACCTCCTGGTCGCGTTCCAGACGACGATTATCGATGCTGCGCGCCGGGATGCTCTTACGCATGCCACCAGGAGAAATGTAGAGGATCTCGCCCAGCCCATTTTCTTGAATGGTAAGGCTAACCTTGCCAAGCAAGCCGGTGCGGTCGGCTACATCTTGTACAGTGGCCGCTTCGCTACCACCCAGCATACGTGAAAACATCGTTAAGAAGAGGGCCGCTACAATGATTCCACTTACGCAGGCGATTCCCAGGATGATGGCCATTCCCAGATTGGTATTTGTATGTAAGGCATAGCCAAAGAAGCCAAAGCCGATCAAGAAAAGGACAATACTGGTCGGGTTGATAATGCTAAAGAGTGAAAAATGGCCTTCCCCGCTGTTCGCATGGTGAGGTTGATGGGCACCGTTATGGCCTGCAGGTGAATGACCTTCAATATGGAAGTGATGGGCATGTCCGCCACCATCCTGGCCGTGATGACCCAGGTTGCCGAACAGTGCTGTAACGAGCAGGTAAAGGATACCAATGAGAAAACAGCCGATAAACAAGAGTGAAAGTTGATCAGTTGCGATCATAGCGCTGCTCCTTCAATGCTGGAGATACTACGGCGTATGCTCTTCGCTGCTCAACATGTTCGATGATGTTGATGATGCTGATGAGTATACCGCACGTCCCTGACATCCATGCCAGTGAGAGGCAGGGGAGTGCGGGGGACGCTCCGATAAATGCCAGGATAGGAAATAGCGTATCGGCGAAATAGCTAGCCATGACGAGTAGCACCGCGCCACTGATCAAGCATAGTGAAACCAGTATCGGATGACGTTGCAGGAGTGGATGCCGACCTTGCCAATGTTTGCCAGAGCCAGCATGGCTGTACAGCTCAAATTGTCGCGGCGCCATTGCCTCTCCTCTTTGTCTTTCGCTGGCACATTGCCTGGTTAGCAATGTGTATCAAAACTCTCATCAATGTCTCCACAGAGTATGCCTGAACCCCTGGTCGGGTTCATAGCTATCTGGTCTTATCCCATATACTATAGACGGGGTAAATGCGAGAAAATACAATCGGCGTTATTCGGTCTCCTCTTGCATATCCAGGGCATCGATAATCGCTTCGAGCTCTTCAATTGAAAGCTCCATAAAGGTGCGGAAGACCGCCAGGTAACGCCTTGGCTCTTCGACTTCCGCGAGCATCTGTAACAACTCGCTCAGGATGGGTTCGCGGCGCCATTCGGCCGCGTTGGCCATCAGCCATGTCGCCAGTCGATCGCTCTCCTGACCGACCTCAGTAAGCAGGTCGGTACTGTAATCTGGTGGATCACTGACCAGATAGCCTGGATGAACTTTAAAGAAGCGTGCCAGCAGATCGCGGCTCGATGCCGTCAGATGGAGTCGTTTTGAGCTCTCAAGCTGTGAGAGATAGGCCTGACTGATGCTCACTCCTAGCTCCTGTTGCATTGTCTTCACGACTTCCATTTGCGTCATCGGGCGATTAAACCCTCTCAATTCGCCTTCTACTTCACGTAAATGTTTAATCTTCTCCGCTAGATTCATGCTTACCTCATAACTATTTGCTATAGCAAGTATAGCCATGTGCTATGTTATTGTCAAGAGTAAAAGAGGCTTTTTTTGTAACCAGACCAGAATAGATGGACACGGCCCCCCAAAAAGAGAGATTAGCCACGTAAAGTGTACGGACTAACCTCTCTTATTATAGCTGTCGCGGAGGGATCTGTATGCATGGCTAGGCTAGAATAGCCAGTTGAGCCATGTGGGTCCTATATTGCTGGCGCCTATGGCTAGGCCTGAGTGATGGTGCCTGTGGCGCTATCGATATGGATGGTGACCGGTGTGAGCGGCGTCTCTGCGGGTCCCATGACGGGATTGGCCTGTTGGGCGGGATCAAATTCGGCGCCATGGCAGGGACAGACGAGGAGGTGCTGCTGTGGATCATAGTCTACCTGGCAGCCGGCGTGCGTGCAGCGCAGGTCATAGGCGACAAACTTGCCGCTGGGTAGGCGAATCAGCATCCCGGCCTCGCCGCTACCGTTGATGGTAAATGGCACACCGCTATTATTGGGGACCGCGTTGACCTGGGCGATCTTGTTTCCTGTGGGTGCGCTGGTGGCGTCCGGCGTTGGCGTGCCCTGATCCCCGTCGTCGCCCTGGCTAGAAGTTGATGGTTGCGTGGCGATGGCCGTTGGTTGCTGCGTAATGGGTGGTGTGGCTTCCGACCGCGTGTTTACAATACGCGCGGCCATGGCAACGGCCGCCAGTGCAAAGGCGCCCACGCCACCGGTGACCAGTCCCATGAGAAAACCACGGCGGTTACGCCTGGCCTGCTGGATGGTTGCTCGCCTGGACATCTGCTTTTGGTGTGTGTTTACAGGCTGCGCTACCGGTTCTGCCAGCGGCCTGACCCCTATCATAAGTATGGCGAGGCGGGTGAGCGCTGATGGCGGTGGTTCCGCGTTCGTTGAGCGCAGTGCGGGCGCGAACAGGTTTTCATCGATGGTTGGCAGTCCGGTATGGGATGGCCCGTTGAGCATGAGGGTTAACCAGGCGAAGACAAATACAATATCGGAGCCAAAGAAGTAGGGGTAAACGCGCCACGTTGCGGAGAGAAAAAATACCAGGCTCAGCAGCGCGCCAAAGAAGGCGGCTGGACGCAGGAGCAGACCAAGCAAGGTCCCCACACCGATGGCGATCTCTCCAAAGGCGACTAAAAAGCCGAAGAACTGGGCATGAGGAACCGCTACATGGAGCAGAAAATCCTTCAATGGTGATGCAGTAGCATACCCTGCCAGCTGCTTACCAATATAACCGGCCTTTGTAGGATCAAAAAACTGTGGATCGGCCAGTTTCTGTATACCTGCATACACGAATGTAACTCCTAGAAACAGGCGTAATGGCAGCAAGATCCAATCAGGAGATGGTGCTATCGCGAGTCTTTTTTCTTGCATAAAGATTGATCGCTTCCTCTTTTTCGAGTACGTCTGAATGCCAAAGTTTCGCGCCTGCGGCGCTCACTTGGTTTTATTAGGAGTGGATGTAACATAACAGGTGGCGGCAGCTGCCGCCACCTGTTATGTTACATCCACTCCTATGAATATTGGCGGTAGCGGACGCCCATGTGGGGCGCCCAGATTTCTTCTGTTTATAAAACGCCAACATGATAGCACGATTAAAGATGAGTGTCATGCTTGTTGGGGGAAGAAAAGTAGCCATACAAAAATAATGAGGCTTGCACATGCGAACAAGCCTCGTCTGAAGTGATGTAGAGCCTGTGACTCACTCTAGCATTTCACATGACTACAGTATAAGCGTGAAATCTCAAAAAACTATCACAGATTTGTAAATTTTCTTTAGAGTTTCTCTCATGATCTATTGGGATTTAAATGCAATGTTCCTTCCGCCTGCGCTTCTATCTCTTCTCGCCGATAAAGCATGGGGTGCGTCTTACCGGTTCGCCAGAGGGCGATAAAGTCATCATAGTGTTTGCTGCCGGGTTGTCCTGACTGGCCGGGTGCATGAATCGAGCGCGAACGCGAGAACTGATCCAGGTCGATGATCTGTCGGTATGAGGGCACCACCACCACGTTTTCAGGATCGGTGATGATGGAGGAGCCGACATTGACGGTATCACTATCGCCACCGACCGAGAAGGGTCCGCGATTGAAGAAGCCTTCCAGCGCCTTGACCGCGCCCAGCGGATGTGTGTACTTCATCTTATGGATCGCCCCGTACTGCCAGCGCAGAATATTGCTGCCTAGCCTGGCCTGTAACTCCTCCAGTGTGGCCTCAAAGGCGCGCTCCAGAGCGACCGACCACGTTTTGGGTCCGTTGGGGATAACCGAGTCGCTAAACCAGTTGGCAGGCTGCTCACGCAGCAGACGCAGCAGCAGGGGTCTATTGCGACCGGCATAGCCGTTCAATGTTCCCAACGCGTTCAGGCTTTTGCCCAGGTACTGGTGGATGAGCTCTTCATCATCGCCCAGCAGCGCGTCCAGCACCAGGCGCTCCAGCTTACGGATAAAGGTGGTATAGAGGCTGGCCCCAATGCTGTTGGGGCTCAGCTGATAATCCCAGGTCTGCAGGATCTCGTGGGCTGCGCGCTTGAGTGCCGTGTTGGCCTCTAACTGAAGCATGTAGGGGACCACCTCGGTAGCCGGGATGCAGTAGTAGTCATTCTGGATGCGCGACATATCTTCGACCGTAAGCTTCTGCTTTTCGGTGAGCATCTGCTGGATGCGCTGGGCGCGATAGCCGTTGAGCCATTCATGGGTGATGTAGTAGGGATAGTTGTCGTCGATGACCCGGTTGTTGGCGGTAACCAGATAGTGCTGTTCCGGATTATACACCTGGGGTAGCTCCTCAAAGGCGACGCGGCCGGTCCATTCGTACTCGCCTGTCCAGCCCGGCATCGGTATCAGCGCCAGTCCCTGGGAGCGAATGGGAATGTTGCCGGCCATGGTATAGCCGATGTTGCCTTCGCGATCGGCGTAGACAAAGTTCTGTGCCGGTACATCCCAATCGCGGAGCGCATTTTGGAACTCCTGCCAGTTGCTGGCGCGGTTGAGATGGCGGATCGCCGAGATCAGGGTGCCCGATTCCAGTCCGGTCCAGCGCAGTGCCAGAGGAAGCTCGTTGGGTTGCCCCTCACTGGTTTGAGGCTGTGAGATGGCGGGGATATGCGTCACGATGGGGCCGTGGCGTGTGACACGCACCTCTTCAATCATGGGCATATCCTGCCCCTTGACCTTGATCTCCTCGCGTATGATTTCGGCCTCTTCCCACTGGCCAGCGAATTCATACTGCCGAGGATTTTCCGGGTTAAACTTCTCAACGTATAGATCCTGTACATCCGATACCGCGTTGGTGACGCCCCAGGCGATATGCTGGTTGTGGCCGATGATGATGCCGGGCGCGCCCGGAAAGGTGGAGCCGGTGACGTCCAGATCCTTTGAGACCAGGTGACATTCAAACCAGATCGATGGCGCGGCCTGCCCCAGGTGTGGATCGTTGCAGAGCAGGGGGGCGCCGCTCTCGGTCATGCTGCCGTCCACCACCCAGTTATTGCTGCCGCCCATCACGCTAAATCCGCTCAGAGTCTGGATCTGCTGATATTGTTCGAGCAGGCCCAGGTTGATACCCTGATAGGAGACGCCCGGTGGTAGGATCAGTGGATGTTCGGGATCATAGCCCGGCTCTAATTTTGCCGCGCGCTCAACCCCGACTTTTTCGATGATGCGCGCGCGAATCAGCTCGGTCTCCCAGTTGCCGCCCAGGCTCCATCCCTGGACCTTGCCCCATTGGAGGGTATGAGCGGGCTGCCAGGGTTCGGGCTGATAATTGAGCAGGCGAAACTCTACCGGCAGTTTGTTCTGGTTGCGCCGGATAAAGCTATTGACCCCGCTGGCATAGGCTTCCAGCACGCGCAGGTCCGCCTCAGGTAGGGACGCTACGTCGGCCGCTGCGGCCCGGTGCATGCCCAGGCGACGGCAGAAGCGATCGGTCTCCAGCGTCACAGCGCCAAATATCTCTGACAGGCGGCCAGATCCTAATCGTCGATGCAGATCCATCTGCCAGAGTCGTTCCTGCGCATGAATATAGCCCTGCGCGAAATAGAGATCGTCGTCGTTGCTGGCGTAGATATGGGGGACCCCATATTGATCTGTAATGATCTCTACTGGATCGTGAAGTCCCGCGATCTGGATGGTGCCACTGGTTGAGGGGAGCTGGCGATGGGTCAGGAGTGAATAGAAGCCGTTGACAAAACCGCCCAGTTCGCCGGTCTTGTTCAGGTTTTTGCGCCACCAGGATGCCATAAATTGCCCTCCTTGCTATTGAATCGCGCTATCATCGTCGTAGGTGTACCTCCGTGGGGCGAGGATAGAAGCGCCCGCAAGGGGCGCACCTACGACGATTGATGCTTTATCTTTTTGAGCAATTATACCAATTGTGTGCCCTGTGGGGTGTCGCGCACCTCGAAGCCCATGCTCTTCAGCTGGTTGCGCAGGCGATCCGACTCTTTCCAGTTGCGGGCGGCTCGGGCCGCGTCGCGCTGGCGAACCAGTTCCTGCGCCTCGTCGCTGATGGTTACAGGCGCTTTGGGGGCCACTTTATCCAATTGTAGACCCAGAACCCGGTCAAAGTCCAGTATCAGGTGGCGCCGTTCGCCAGCCGGAATCTTATTAGTACGTGCCGCCTCACGAGCGATGCTGATCGCTACCGGTAGGTCCATGTCGTTGTTGATGGCTTCGTGGAAAGCCTCACGGGTGCGCTGCGCCTCCTCAGACCAATTGGCGGGCGCATCTTCGACCGGTAGTTCAGCGATATCGGCGCGGAAGTTGTTCAGGGCGTTCTGAGCGGCATTGATCGAGTCATCGGTAAAATTGAGCTTCGAGCGATAGTGGGCCGTCAGCAGCAGGTAGCGATAGGCCATCGGCTCGATGCCGCGCTCTTTCAATGTGCTCAGAAGAAAGACATTGCCGACCGAGCGTGACATCTTACTATTGGCAAAGTCCAGAAACTCATTGTGTACCCAGTACTGTACCGGGCGCTTGCCGGTTGTGCCCTGGCTCTGCGCGATCTCGTCTTCATGATGCGGGAAGACCAGGTCGATGCCGCCGGTGTGGATATCAAACTGCTCGCCCAGGTAGCGGGTAGCCATGGCCGAGCATTCGATGTGCCAGCCAGGGAAGCCGACGCCCCAGGGACTCTCCCAGTTCATCTGGCGCGTGGCGTCGCCATGCTTCCAGAGCGCAAAATCCTCGGCGTTTTGCTTATCTTCCGCCACCTCCATCTGCACGCGTCCATGCCCACCGGCGCGCAGGTTTTCCACCGTATTTCCCGACAGCTTGCCGTAGTCTGGGAAGCGGCTGACCGCGTAATATACATTGCCATCGCTGACATAGGCCAGTCCCTTTTCGATCAGCTTATTGGTCATCTCGATCATCTCGGGGATGTGATCGGTGGCCTTTGGCAGGATATGCGGCGGCAGGATGTTCATCTCGTCGCTGTCGCGCAGGTATTGCTGTGTGTAGTGGGCCGCGATCTCATAGGCCGAGCGACCCGTGGCGCGCGCCTCGTGCTCCAGCTTATCCTCGCCGCCACGGGCATCATCATCATCGTGCAGGTGGCCGACATCGGTGATATTACGCACCAGGGTGACCTCATAGCCATTGTACTCCAGGATGCGGCGTAGCCAGTCGGTGGTGGTAAATGCACGTAGATTGCCGATATGGATATCTTTATAGACGGTGGGGCCGCAGTTATAGATGCCCACCTTCGGGGCATGCAGTGGCTTGAACAATTCTTTGGTACGCGTCAATGTATTGTACAGGTAAACTGGTTTGCTTGCTTGCGTTGACATGAGCAAATCTCCTCTATCGTGGGTGTGCCCCTTGCGGGCAATACCTTCAATGTCACGGCATCGGAAACATCGTAGGTGCGCCCCTTGCGGGCGCTTGTTTGTGTGTGTATGTATCCTGCTCTATTGTATCAGTCCGTTATGGTACGAGGTAGCAGCTCAGACGGAAGACGTGTGGGGGGAAGCGAATCATAATGGCTGTTGGAGGACACGCCAGATTACGTTCATAGAGGGCTGAGCTACTCCTAAAGGCTGCCTCTATGAACGCACAGACAGGTGCAATTGTGCATTCTGACGTTCACGAATCTCTCCAACATATCAGGCTTTCCTGAATTATTTTGGTTTTATTATACCATACAAATTCAACCACGCCAACGCCGCCATGCGGCGGCGTTGGTCGCGGTCGAAGGGGAAGCGCACGCGAGGTGCGCACCTATGGGCATGCACGCCACGCCAACGCCCATAGGTGCGCACCTCGCGTGCGCTTTATGCAACGCCGACGGCCTCTGCGTTGGGCAGGCGGATGGCGAAGTAGACGGCCTGCTGGTGATGGGTGATCATGGCGGCCGTCGACTGCTCGGGGACCAGCTGGTGGGCCTCGGTCAGGGTGACGCCGATGCTCTGTTCGACGGGGAGCAGTTTGAAGAGCTTCTCATGGTCGGCCAGGTCCGGGATGGCGGGATAGCCCCAGCTGTAGCGGCGGCCACGGGCCTCGTCGGTCAGGCCGAGCTCCTGGCGCACCACGCGGTTGGTGTATTCGGCCAGCCCCTCGGCCATCTCAACGGCCAGCCCATGCAGGAAGTAAGCCTCGGAATATTCTCCCTTGTCCTGCAGCGCTTGAATGGCGTCGCTGGCCTCGTGTCCCATGGTGACGACTTGCAGAGGGAGCACATCGACCTTGCCGCTCTCCACCGACGCGAAGTAGTCCGCCATGCACAGGCGGTCATGTTCTGTCTGGCGGCGGAAGACGAAGCGCGTCACCTCGCGCAGCTGCCCGTCCCGCTGGAACTGTTCTGGATCATAAACAATCAGCTCGTTGCCGCTGGACTGGCAGGGATAGTAGCCGTAGACCACTTTGGGCTGCAGGTAGCGCTGCTGGCGTGCCTCGCGCAGCATGCGGTCCAGGCGCGGCTCAAAGTCCTGCTTCACCAGGCGGTTAAACTCCTCGCCATGCGACTTGCCGCCCCAGTGCAGCCGATACAGCGTCTTATAGTCCATACAGGCCGCGATATCTTCCAGGCCGATGCGCTCCAGGATGCGCGGTCCCCAGAATGGCGGTGTGGGAATCGATGTCGCCGGCTGCACACTGCTGGACGGCGTGGTGACCACTTCCTGCACGACCGTCGCCGTCTCGGCACTCTTCGCGTTTTTCTTCAGACGCTCATTCAATGCCTCATTCTGGATGCGCTGCACAAACTGCTTCTTCTCCGCCGCACTATTGGTCAGCTTATCGACGATATCCAGTCCCTCGAAGGCGTCGCGGGCATAGAAGACGCCCGGCTCGTAAGGCGTGGGAGTCGAGTCGGCCTTCTGCTCATCCACAAAGAGGATGCGGCGTCCAAAGGAACGGTTGATGGCTGCTCCACCGATGATGACCGGGAAGGATAGCTCGCGCTTGTGCAGCTCTTTGACGCACAGCGGCATCTGCTTCGAGGTGCTGACCAGCAGGGCCGAGAGGCCGATCACGTCAGCCTTGACCTCCATGGCCTTCTCCAGGATCGTATTTAGCGGCACCTGTTTGCCCAGGTCATAGACGGTATAGCCGTTGTTGCTGAGGATGGTGTTGACCAGGTTCTTGCCGATATCATGTACGTCGCCATAGACCGTAGCCAGTACGACCTTGCCCTTGGTATAGCCCTCCTGCTTCTCCAGGTAGTTTTCCAGGTGGGCTACGGAGCGCTTCATGACCTCTGCTGACTGCAGCACGAACGGCAGGATCAGTTCTCCGGCCCCGAAGCGATCGCCCACGTCTTTCATGGCGGGCAGCAGCACCGTATTGAGCACGTTGACGGCCGCGTCGTTGTTGCTGACCTGCATGCTCTCGGCGCGCTCGGCCACCACCTGATCGATCAAGGGCTCGATCCCCTCTTTGCGGCGATGTAGGATCTGCCAGTGGATGCGCTCAGCTACCTCCATGCCCTCGGTGGGATCAACCTTGTCGTTGTCGTCGCTCTTCTGCGGACCATGCTGCTCAAAGTAGTTGATGTAGCGCGGTAGCGCATCGGGCCGGTTAAAGATCAGGTTGTCGGCCAACTGGCGCTGCTCATCGTCGATCTCGGCGTACGGTTTGATGTGGGAAGGATTGACGATCGCCATATCCAGTCCCGCCCGCACCGCATGATAGAGGAAGACGCTGTTGAGTACCGCGCGCGCATGCATCTTCAGACCAAATGAGCCATTGCTGACGCCCAGGATGGTCATCACGCCCGGCAACTCGGCCTTGATGCGCTTGATCGCCTCCAGGGTCTCGATGGCCGCCGTCTGCAGCTCCTCCTGTCCCGTGGTGATCGGGAAGGTCAGGGGATCAAAGACCAGCGCGTTGGGCGAGAGCCCGTATTCATTGACGCAGATATCATAGATCTTATGCGCGATCTCGACCTTGCGCTCGGTCGTCTTGCCCATGCCGATTTCATCGATGGTCAGGGCGATCACCGCCGAGCCGTGTTCCAGTGCCAGCGGAAGCACATTTTCGATGCGCTGACGCCCCATCTCCATGTTGATAGAGTTGATCAGGACGCGTCCAGGGGCGATCTCCAGCGCGGCCTTGATCACATCGGCCTCGGTACTGTCAATGACCAGTGGAACCTCGTTGCTCATCGAGAGTTTCTTAACCAGCGTGGCCATCTGCACATCTTCGTCGGTGCGTTCGGTCAGAGCCACCTGAACGTCTAAGACATGGGCGCCGCCCTCGACCTGCTCACGCCCAATGGCCAGCAGGGTATCGTAGTCATCGGCCAGCAGCGCCTGTTTGGCTTTGCGGCTCCCGGTGGCATTGACGCGCTCACCCACGATCAGGGGGGCCGGGTCCTGCTGCATCGAGACGGCGCGAATGCCGCTGGAGAGGACGGGTGGGATAATCTGCCGGAAGTCTTTCTGTACGATATTGTTATCGGCGATCGGCCGTGGCTGGCGCGGCGCGTTGCGGCAGGCTTTGACGATGGCTCGCAGATGCTCATGGCTGCTGCCACAACAGCCGCCGATGACATTGACCCCAAACTCGGTCACAAATTCGTAGAGCGCCTTCGCCATTGGCTCGGGCTCCATCGGGTAGACGGCCTGTCCATTCACGTTCAGAGGGATGCCAGCGTTAGGGATGGTCGAGATGGGCAGGGGACAGTTCTCGGCCAGGAAGCGCACTGGTTCGCGCATATGCTCGGGCCCCGTCGAGCAGTTGAGGCCGACGATATCCACGCGCAGAGAGACCAGCGTTGTCATTACCGCCGCGATATCGGTTCCCAGCAGCATGCGGCCGCTGGTATCCAGTGAGACCTGGGCTTGAATCGGCACCTGCCGTCCCGCGTCCTGCATGGCCTGGCGCAGACCGGTGATCGCCGCACGCACCTCCAGAATGTCCTGGCTGGTCTCGATCAGGAAGACGTCCACGCCGCCTTCCAGCAGGCTCTTGCCCTGCTCGCGGAAGATCGCCGCCAGTTGCTGATAGGTGATATTGCTCAGCAGAGGATCGTCGGAGGAAGGGAGCATGCCGGTGGGACCGACCGAGCCCGCCACGAAGCGCGGCTGTTCGGGCGTGCTGAAGCGATCCGCCACCTTGCGTGCCAGCTGTGCCGCTGCCAGGTTGATCTCATGCGTCAGGTGGCCCAGCCCATACTCATCCAGCTTCAAACGGCTGGCGGTAAACGAATCCGTCTCAATAACGTCGCAGCCCGCCTCCATAAAGCCCGTATGGATCTCCTCGATGACAGTGGGTTTTGTCAGCACAAGGTATTCATTGCAGCCCTCGGTCGCCTCTCCACCATAATCTTCGGCAGTCAGTTGATAGCGTTGAATATTTGTGCCCATCGCTCCATCATAGATCAAAATACGCTGGGCCAGTGTATCGAGAAATCGGCTCATTCTTCCCTCCGAACTTCTGGGATAAGCTAGTATATGATACATATATAAAATACGTTTTTGCTGGAATCAGGCGCCTTCGCGCATGCATGAAATGAAGATAGCTCCTGCGCTGTCTACTATAAAACCCGACCAGGTTTTATGCATGAAGACCCGGTATTGTATAACCTATATGGGATAGCTGGATAGCAGACAAGTGTTTCTGGTTGGGGCCTGCTATAAATTAGCTGGATATGATCTTCCTCGATCTATAGGTATTATGCTGTATTATAACATGGGCCGTGAAGCAATAGGGAGGGTCAGATCCATGCACTGAGTCCATATTTTGACGCTATGTTGTATACATTCTATAAAATAGTTGCCGCAAGATTGGATCTCAACTATCATCGTGATCGTGAATAGTAGAGTAACGATTTTAGAATCAGACACGGATTTTGATGGAGGTTGGCATATGGCACAACGTTTTATGCTCGGGATCGAGGAGGAATTCCAGCTGGTTGATGCGAAAACCGGCAAGCTGGCCTCGCGCGCCCAGAGTATTCTCGATAAAGGGGCTCCCATCTTCGAAGAGCAGATCAAACCGGAGATGCTGCAATCTGTGCTGGAATTTGTCTCACCCATTCTACCGGATATTGGCGCGGCGCGCATGGAGCTGTACACCTCGCGCGCGCTGCTGGCGCGCATCCTGCAAAAAGAGAACCTGGCCCTGATCAGCGCCGGCACCCATCCTAGCTCCTCCTGGCATGAGCAGAAACCAACTCCCCATGAACGCTATATAGAGCTGGAGGAGGAATATCAGGACGTGGCCCGCTCGATCCTGATCTTTGGCCTGCACGTCCATGTCTCTGTGGACTCGAAGGAGCAGGCGATCCAGGTCATGAACCAGGTACGCACCTGGTTACCGCATATCCTGGCGCTCTCCTCGAACTCACCGTTCTGGAATGGGCGCATGACCGGTATTAAATCCTATCGCTCCGTGGTCTGGAAGCGCTTCCCGCGCAGTGGTACGCCGGACATCTTTCACAATCTTGAACACTTTGATCGCTTCGTCAACGATCTGGTTGAGATGGAATGCATCGACAACGGCAAGAAGATCTGGTGGGACATCCGCCCCCATCCGTTTTTCGACACCATCGAGTTTCGCATCAGTGACATGCCGGCGACGATCGAAGATACGCTGTCACTGGCCGCGCTCTGCCAGGCTCTGATTGCCAAACTTGTCAAAATGAACGAAAAGGGCGAAAAGGTTCCCGTCCTCTCGCGCGACTACATCGATGAGAACAAGTGGCGCGCCATGCGCTATGGCCTGGACGCCGAGGTGGTTGACTTCACCAATAGGCGCAGGGCCAGCATGCGCGACTCCTTCCGCGAGTTGCTAGACCTTGTTGATGATGTCGTCGATGAACTGGGTAGCCGCCGCGAGATGGACTACATTCGCGCCTTGCTGGATGATCCACGTGGCACCGGAGCCGATCGCCAGATGGAGATTTTCCAGCAAACCAATGATCCCGACAAGGTCAGCCACTTTCTGATGGAACAGACCATGCAGGGCGTGCAGCCGGACGACGCCATGCTCTACGACAAATTCATTCGCTTCAAACCCTACGAATCCTCCATTTGAGGCCGTTAATAATGCCCCGGCATCCTCGAAAGATGCCGGGGCCTATGCACGATGTCTCGTCCCGTATGTAGGTGCCGGGCTTGCCCCGGCTTAAAAATCGGCGAGCTGGGCGATCGCCGCGCTGAAGCGCGTCAACTCCTCCTGGGTGTTGTAATAGTGCACGGACGCGCGCACCATCGTGGTCAGACCACGGGCTTCCAGGTCTAGCCGCGTCGAGCTCTGCACGGCCACCGACACATTGATCTGCTGTTGCGCCAGCCGCCGCTTGATCTCCTCCGGTTCGACCCCCTCAACCGTAAAAGTGACGATCCCGCACTGAGTAATGCCGCGATCGCGCACAATGACGCCAGGAATGGGACTGAGCTGTGTGCGCAGGTTATAGCCAAGCTCCTTGACGCGCCGCCAGATGTTGTCGATGCCCCAGTCGAGAGCGTAATCAATGGCCCGTGCCAGACCGATCTTGCCCGCGTAGTTGGTCTCCCAGTTCTCGAAGCGGCGCGCGTCCGAGCGCATCTCATAGCGATCCTTGCTTACCCAGGTCGCCGCGTGCAGATCAAGGAAGACCGGTTCAAGCTGCTCGATCAGTTCACGCCGCACATACAGAAAGCCGGTGCCGCGTGGACCGCGCAGGTACTTGCGACCCGTTGTAGACAGCATGTCGCAGCCGATCTTCTGCACGTCGATCGGCATCTGTCCCACCGACTGGCAGGCGTCAACCAGGTAGAGGATACCTGCCTCGCGTGCCACCTTGCCGATCTCGGCTACTGGATTGACCAGGCCGCCACTGGTTGGCACATGGGTGATCGAGATCAGCTTCACCCGCTCGTCCAGCATGTTGCGTAGCGCCTCGATCGAAACCTGTCCATATTGATCATCTGGAATCGCCTCGACCACGGCCCCGGTCTTGCGCGCCACCTGCAGATACGCGATATAGTTACTGGCATATTCCGCCATCGAGGTCAAAATACGATCACCGGCTTTGAATGGGATTGAATAGAAGGCGGCGTCCCAGGCACGGGTCGCATTCTCCACAAACGCGATCTCATCGCGCGTACAGTTAATCAGCGCCGCCGCGGCATCATACGCATGCTCCAGCACCTCCTGCTGCCGCTCCACCGCCTCATAGCCGCCGATCTGCGCCTCCAGTTGCAGATGAGCAACCGTCGCCTCCAGCACCGGCTGCGGCATCAACGACGAACCCGCGTTATTCAGATGCAGCACATGCTGGCTTCCCGGCGTCTCCTGTCGCGCCCGCTCAACATCAAATAAAGGCATAGCCTACTCCTCATTTTTACTTGCTATTGTAGCAGACCAGCCCCGCCATGGAACCAGCCAATCTCTTCATAATATCTATCATTGTCTATTCGTATAGCAAAAAAACAGTAGCCATGGCTTTGCATAATGTAGGGGGGTGTTATCACGTTACCATACGCGAAAATGCCCCCTCCGTAGGCGGCATAGGCTTGCGGCCGCTATGATCCGTTCATTCACGTATATGCAGCAAGCCGTGCCTTGTGCATGCCGCTTGCTGGCATATGAAACGTCCCTTAAAAACGTTATTTAATACCATATGGAAGCGAACGGATCGTACGTGAACAGGGCGGCATGCACAAGGCACGCACTACTGCATATATGAGTGCGTGCCTTATTTAATAGGTCGTAGTGCTATGCCGCCTACAGGGATACGTTTTCGTATTATGGGTACGTTCGCGAATGCCCCCGAACCTCTTCTTGTTTCCCTGGGAATTTAATTGGTGGGGATGACGACGCGCCCCTGGTTGGTGGGCGGCAGGTTGGGGCCGGCGCCCACATAGCGCACGGCGGTGCCGATGGCGGTAACCTCCATCCACTCGTTGTTGTGCATGAATTCAACCTTAATATCCGCTCCGATTACGCCATCGGCGCCCAGTTGATCGGCCTCAAACTGCATGCGACTGATGGCTAGCTCGCGGGCCTGGTACATCAGCTCGGAATATTCTTTGAGCTCGCCCTGAAAATTGCCCTTGATGCCGACCAGCCAGTTGCGCACCGCTCCCATCGAATAGATGCAGTTGCCAATCACCAATCCCAGCGGCTGGAAGCCTTTATCGACCACCAGCCAGAACTCCTGTCCGCTGAGGTCGGAGGTGAAGGCGCGCCCACGATAACCCGGTTTTACTTCCATGGCGTGACGAGGTCCATTCATGCGTGTTTCTCTCGCTTTCTCTAAAAAACAATACATCCGCGTTCTTCCAGTAAAGAACTGCAGAGGTGCATTTTTCATGCTTCTAGTGTACCATGTATCAATCGCTATGTTAGAATAAACGCACGTAGTATGGATATTTCCAATAGGAGTTTTATGAAGACTTATAACCTCTGCCTGCTTGGCTTTGGCAACGTGGGACGCGCGCTATTAATCTTATTGCAGGAGAAGACCGCTGAGCTGCGTGAGCGCTATCAGATCGAGTGGCGCCTCACCGGTGTGGCGACCCGGCGCCTGGGCTGGCTGGCCAATCCAGACGGACTCGATGTGTCCGCTTTGCTGGCCGGGCAGTTTGAACTGCTAACGACAGTTGCTTCTGGTGATGATGTGCGAGACTGGCTGTCCGCCGCCAGAGCCGATGTGCTGTTTGAATTGACTTCGTTGAATGTGGACACAGGCCAGCCCGCTATTGAGCATATCAGGGCCGCGCTGGAGCATGGTGCCCACGCGATTACGGCCAACAAGGGGACCGTGGTGCATGGCTATCGCGAGCTACAGGCGCTGGCGCGGCGACAGCGGCGCAGCTTCCTGTTTGAGGCTACCGTAATGGGCGGCGCACCCATCTTCTCGCTCTTTGCCAGCAGCCTGCCGGCTTCCAATATCATTCGCTTCCGTGGCGTGGTCAACTCGACCAGCAACGTTATCCTCGAAGAGATTGAGCGGGGAAAGAGCCTGGAGCAGGCTATCCAGACCGCGCAGGAACTGGGCATCGCCGAGACCGATCCTTCGGCCGACGTCGATGGCTGGGATGCTGCCGTCAAGGTGAGCGCCATCGCGACGGTGCTGATGGATACTCCTACGCCGCTGGCAAACATAGAGGTGGAGGGAATTCGCCATCTGGATGCGGAGCAGATACGGGCCGCGCGTGCCGCTGGTACACCGTATAAACTGGTGGCCCAGATCGAGAAGATTGGGGAGGGGATCAGGGCCTTTGTGAAGCCGCAACGCCTGTCGCCACCCGATCCACTGGCCGCGGTAACGGCAGGCTCGATGCTGGCCCACTTTGAGCTTGATACCCTGCCGGGCCTGACGATTACATTGGATGTGCCAGACTATGGTCCCGCCGGACCCCTGGGCCCGGCGGTGACGGCCTACGATGTACTGGCCGATTTTATTCGCGCCGTTCAATCAGAACAGCGCGGTTGAGCGATGTTTCAGGTCAGGGCAGGCCAACGACGCGCAGACCCTGCGGATGCTCGACCACGAAGCGATACTCGATGGTGTACTCGCCGTTGGCCGGTAGAACCTGTTCCCAGGTGAGCAGTTCCAGCCGGGTGCGCTCGGCCGGCTGAGGCGTGATGCTCTGCACCCTGACCTTGATGCGCTCGTGTTGTGGCACGGGGATATGATCTTTAATCACTACTTTGCGGGGCGCCGTCGCGTAGTTATGGACGCTGATACGATAGGCATACGTGCTGCGCCGGATATCGCCCTGCAGTAGATTCCCCTTGTCAACCGCGCGCTCGATGGGTTCGCGCTTGATCTTCAGGCTATCATCGATGCCCAGGAAGATCTTGAACTCCTCGCGTGCCGCGGTGAAGTCCAGTCTGGTGGTGCCGACGTATTCGGCATCCAGGAAGATGCTGGCCTGGCCGTCCAGCAGGATGCGCTCGGTAGAGTTGACGACGGTGGCGCGCATATGGGCGTTGGTCTCCAGGGCTGGCGCGCTGACGTAGTCAAACTCACAGGGCAGGTCATCGCGGGCGATCGTCGTCTTGTGCGGCGAATTGTCGGACGGAATATCGACCGAGCGACCGACGCGGAAGACCAGAGCGGTTCCACTGCGTTCGACGGTGGCGGTCGCGATCTCCGCCTCGACCGGCGCCGGCGCCGGTGGCTCTATCTCATCCTCTTCCAGGGCGAAGCTCCCGCCGGGAGCCGCCACCCGCGATCGCAGCATACCCGTAGGATGTGCGCCATACGCGGTGGCGGACATAGGTGCCGCCATGGGAACGGCCAGGGGGCGTGGTGGTGGTGGGTTGTATTCTTTGAGGTACCAGGGCTGTAATTCTGGCAGGATCGCCGCCTGGCTGGGACGGGCCGTGGACAGCGCCAGTTCTATGTGGTCCCAGTTCTCACCGGTAGATTGCTGTACCATACCAATATAGGTGAGCTCGACCGTACCCCTGGGTTGTTGCCCATCAATATGCACACGGATATCGTATTGTGGATACCAGGAAGCGTTGCGCACCAGGTAGGAGATCTCCAGTTCTAGCTCGCCGGCGCTGGCCAGTTCAACCGTGATCAGAGCCGCCTGGCGATCACTGGAGATCTCATCGCCCTGGCGCTGATAATACTCCCGCTGCCTGGCATCGATCTGGGATTGAACCTGCTGGATCTGTGCCTGGAGCTGTAGCGCGGCCTCGGCATCCTGGGTGGCCTGAGCCGACATAAAGCTAAAGAAATCTGAGCAATCCTGCGGCTTCATCTGTCCCTGGGCCAGCCCGCGCGCGAAATCGCGGGATTGCTCGCCGAGTGCGCGCAGCCACTGACGCCGATCGTTGAGCGCCTCCTGCCGGGCCTGGAGCAGCTTCTGTTGATGCTGTAGCGCATCCAATTCTGTTTGGATGCGTGCCAGGTCTTCCTCAGGTGGCTGGGGATAGAAAGCGGTGGTAATATCAACATTAAGGATGCGCGTTCCCTGAGGTCCATGGCCGGAGGCTCGCAGTGAGTCCCGCAAAAACTGAGGTAGATTATTGACACGGACCTCGTGCTCGCCGGCTTCAAGCGTAACCTTGCCTTTACGCGTTACCAGCGCGCGATCCGCGTAAACCGTGACAGCCGTAATGGGAGCAGTAATGTCTGTCATGATATATATAATTCCTTCCCATATATGATGGAATCGGACCTCAACCATAGGCCCTTATTGCAGGCAAAGAAATAGGAATGAGATGCATCTCATGTACTCTGATAATGTACACTATGAAGTACGTTAGTTGCCAGAAAAAGTTCAGTCGATGATATGGCAGATGACAGAGATAGCAACGCCTGGGAACTCAATTTAAACTATTACAATCCATCGCCGATCGTTCAAAATTTTCAGAAGAGGATAAAAGAAGCAAGAGAAAGGACTCAGACGGCATAATGCAACAACTCTTCTTAGCAGTTCCTAAATGGCTTTACTTTTTGTTAATCCTCGTAGCTTTTGAATTAGTAGCAGATATCTTGGCTAAACAATTCGCCATCAGCGGCAAATTCGTGTTTGCGATCCTTTCAATTGTAGGTTTTATCGCAGCTAACGCAGCCTGGCTCATAAGCTTAAGAACGGGTGCAGAATTAGGCAAAGGCGCAGTTCTTTTCTCTGTCCTCTCTGCCATTGGAGCGGTCATCGTGGCTGTACTGCTTTATCATGAAAAGGTCACCAGCTATCAACTGATAGGACTTGTATTGGGTATAGCAGCCATTGCATTTCTCTCAATAGAATAGTTTATTCATAGAAATAGAAGCTGAACAATTTACGAGGGGCGCGATCATGAAGATGCCAAGCTCCGCCTCTCGGAAGACTCCATAAGCTGGTTGACACGAAATACAGCCAAAAAACCTCTCTTTTTTCGCCTATAAACCCTTCTGTAGTGAGCCTCTCAGAAACCCTTGAGTAAACACGCTTCACAGGCTATACTAGAAGTACCGCAGGCTAAAAGGCCAGAGGAACCCGTGAGGGATTGAAACCAGTCCAGAAGCGAGGGCAAGTCAGTATCTCAGAGCCGGCTAAAAGGCGACAGGAACCCGTGAGGGATTGAAATCTTTGTCCCGATAAAATGAAATAAATGAACAATAAAAACACCTGATTGCTCAATTCAGGTGTTTTTACTTTGGATGCAGCAAAAATGGATGAGAGCGCTTCAACCCTAGAGCGAAACAGCATTAATATGTGTTATAATAAAACAAGCTCATAATTGAACACTTGTACGAAAACTCCTGCTCCTACTCTACAGAGATTACCGAAAACCAGATCAAGATAAATGAATAGATACTCTAATCACAGGGTAGGAAATAATCCATGAATCCGCCTGATAAGCCAAGTAAGAAAAACAGAGAATGTGGTAATGTACGGATGTTCAATGCGACTTGATTGTAACCTGCGTTATGTCGAGGTGTATATTTTATGGCGACCCTGAGCCCTGCCCGCAAACAATATCTAGAATTCAAACAACAGTTCCCCGATGCGATCTTGATGTATCAGGTGGGTGATTTTTTTGAGACGTTTGATGAAGACGCCTACATTACCGCGCGCGAACTCCAGATTGTGCGTACGACGCGCACCTATAGCCGGGGCAAGGAGCGCGTCCCCCTGGCTGGCATCCCCAAACATGCCCTGGAGAACTATGTGGGCAAGTTGATCCATCGAGGCTATAAAGTGGTGGTCTGTGAGCAGGTGGGGGAGGTTGGCAAGGGACGCGACGTGGTGGAGCGGGCCGTGACGCGCATCCTGACCGCCGGCACCCTGTCGGAACCCAATCTCTTGCCGGTGCGCCAGAACAATTACCTGGTCGCCATCGCCACGGGACGCGTGCAGACGGCGCTGGCCGCCGTAGATGTCAGTACTGGCGAATTTATGGTCACCTGGTTTGCCCCGGATGAACTGCCGGTGGCCCTGGACGCCGAACTGCAACGCCTGGCCCCGGTTGAGTGCCTGCTGGTCGAGGGGACCCCTAAAGAGGATTATCAGTTCCCCGCCAACAACGTGACCATCACCCATTGCCCCCCGTATTTTTACCAGGAGGAGGCCGCCTATCAGCGCCTCTGCCGCCAGTTCGGCGTGCAATCCCTGGAGTCATATGGCTGCGAGGGCCAGCCGCAGGCCATCGCAGCGGCCGGCGCCATCGTGGCCTACCTGGAGAAGATGAACGGCTCGCTGCTCTCGCTGCTAACCGCTTTGCATTCATATAGTACAAATCAGTTTATGGTATTGGATGCCCATACCCAGCGCAACCTTGAGCTGTTACAGGGGACGCGCAGCGGCACACTACAGGGGAGCCTGCTGGCGGTGTTGGATCGTACGATTACCCCGATGGGGGCACGCCTCCTGCGCCGTACGCTTACGCAGCCACTGCTGGATCTAAATATTCTGAATGGCCGCCTGGAGAGCATTGAGGAGCTGTATGAAAGCCCGGCTATTCGCACGCGCTTCACCATGTCTCTGCAGGAACTGGGTGACCTTGAACGCGTTTCGGGCAGGATCAGGCAGGGGACGGCCGTGCGTAACGAGGTGCTGGGCCTGCGCGACTACCTGGCCGAGTTGCCGACGCTGCGTGATCTCCTGCAGAGCTGCGAATCCGATCTGCTGCTAGAGATCGCTGAAGACCTCGATCCATGCCCGCAGGTGCGTGACTTGATCAATCAGGCGCTGCTGCGGCCCGATGAGGAGGGGGATGAGGGCGACGAGGGGCGTATGATTCGTCCCGGCTATCACGCTGAGCTGGATGAGCTGTTTAACTCGATTCGCGACTCGCGCCGCTGGATGATCTCGCTGGAGGCGCGTGAGCGCCAGCGTACCGGCATCAAGGCTCTCAAGGTGGGCTTCAACAAGGTTTTTGGTTACTATATCGAAGTCAGCAACGCTAACCTCAAGCTGGTCCCCTCCGACTACATGCGCAAGCAGACGCTGGTCAACGCCGAGCGCTTTATCACACCCGAATTGAAGGAGCACGAGTCGCTGATCCTGAGCGCTGTTGAGCGCATCGAGGAGATGGAGCGCAGCATCTACGCCGATGTGTTACGCCAGATCGCGGTCTACTATCCCCGGTTGATGACCAGCGCGGCCGCCGTGGCCCGCATCGATGTCCTGTTGAGCCTGGCCGAGGTGGCGGCTCATCAGGGTTATGTGCGACCGACATTGGAGCAGGGGCAGCGCCTGCAGATCGTGGGTGGCCGCCATCCGGTGGTGGAGTATACGCTGAACGGTGATGTGTTTATCCCCAACGATACCAACCTGGAGGCGGCGAGCGCTGAACGCATTCTGCTGCTGACGGGACCCAACATGGCCGGCAAATCGACCTATCTGCGCCAGGTGGCGCTGATTACCCTGCTGGCCCAGATCGGCAGCTTTGTGCCCGCCCGCAAGGCGCAGATCGGCCTGGTGGACCGCATCTTTACCCGCGTGGGTGCCGAGGATGATATCGCCTCCGGCAAGAGCACGTTTATGGTGGAGATGGAGGAGACGGCGACCATTCTGCACCACGCCACCAGCCATAGCCTGATTATTCTGGACGAGATTGGGCGCGGCACCAGCACCTATGATGGACTGGCTATCGCGCGCGCCGTGGTGGAGCATCTCCATGACGAGGTGCGGGCGCGTACCCTGTTCGCGACCCACTATCATGAGCTGGCGGCCCTGGCCGCGCAACTAGGACACCTGCACGTCTATACGGTCGCTATCAACGAGGACGACCCCAATGGCATCGTCTTCCTGCACCGCGTAGTGCCCGGTTGCGCCGAGCGCAGCTTTGGTGTGCACGTGGCGAAGCTGGCTGGTATGCCACCTTCGATAGTACAGCGCGCCGAAACGGTGCTCTCTCAACTCGAAGCCAATCAGACTGCTACCATCGTGCCTGATCAGCGATCATTAACACGTGCAACTTGTGTGGCCGAGTCCAATGGCTACTATCATCCTCAGAGCGCGTCCAATCGTGAGGAACCAGCGCCTGCCCTGTACTGGCAGACCGAGACGGCCCGTGGGATCGCTGAAGCGGTGGAGCGCGGGGAGCGCGCGCCGTCGCTTGACGATATCGATGTTCAGGCGATTACGCCGCTGGATGCCCTGAATCTCTTATCTTTCTTTCAACGACACAAAAAGAATGCAATATATTGATGAGCCAGTTATTTGAGTTTATGATCCAACGGCCAGAGTTTGTACGCACGGCCCTGCATGAATTGCCGCCAGCGGTGGCCGAGCGCATCGCCGCCGGCGAGGTCATTGAGCGGCCGGTGTCTGTGGTGAAAGAACTGGTCGAGAACGCATTGGATGCGGGTGCGCAAGATATTCGCGTCGAGGTGCGCGGGGGAGGACTGCGCCTGATCCGCGTCAGCGACGATGGCTATGGCATCCCGGCTGAAGACCTGGCGGCGGTCTGTGAGCGCCATACCACCAGCAAGCTGACTGCCTTTGAGGACCTGGAGCGTTTGCGTACGCTCGGCTTCCGGGGTGAGGCCCTGGCCAGCATCGCAACCATCGCGGAGGTCACCATCCTGAGTCGCGCCTGGGAGACGGAGCGGGACGAGGAGGGAGAGCAGCCGGCTTACTGGTATACCTGGCGCGGGGGACAGGTGCAGGGCCATGGACGCAGGGCGCGCCCGCATGGCACCACCGTTACCGTCACCGACCTGTTCTATAACGTGCCGGCGCGTCTCAGCTACACCAGGGCGGCCCGTACCGAGAACGGCCATATCGTCCAGCTGATTCGCCGCTACGCGGTCGGTTATCCCTCCGTGCGCTTCCACCTGGCTCTGGATGAGCATACGGCTATCCAGACCAGCGGCAGCGGCAACCTGGCCACCACCCTGACCGAGCTCTATCATATCTCGCTGGAGGAGATGCTGCAGGAGATAGATGTCAGCGATGAGGAGCACTACCGACTGAGGGGCTACCTGGGCAACCGCGTGCTGGCGCAGGGGAGTCGCCAGTATATAACCCTGTTTATCAACGGACGCTGGGTGCAGTCCCGTGTACTGCAAGATGCGCTGGAAGAGGGCTATCGTAGCCTGCTGCCTAAAGGCAAGCATCCCCTGCTGGTGTTAGCGCTGGAGGTGCCGCCCCAAGAGGTGGATGTCAACATCCACCCTGCCAAGACCGAGGTGCATCTGTTGCAGGAGGCAAAGATCAAAGAGGCGGTGACACAGACCATCAAAGGCCTGCTGGAGCGCAGTCCGGTGGTGCCGGAGGCTGTGCAATTTCCCGGACCCGTGCTGGCGACGCAGCGGCGTCTGCCAGGACCCCGGCGCCGGGGACTGCATGTTGCCGAAAGCGCTGAGGGCTACCGCGCTGAAAGCGCTGAACCGGGCACGGCGGAGGTGATCGTCAGTCTGCGCCCACTGGCACAGCTACAGCAGGCCGTGATCCTGGCCGAGGCCCCCGATGGCAGCCTCTACATGGTCGATCAGCACCGCGCCCACGAGCGCATCATCTACGAGCATCTGCGCAGCACCTATAGCGGTGTCAGGCCCGAAGAAGAAGCGATCCATTCCCATCTGCTGCTGGAACCGGTGATTATCGAAATGAAGCGCTACGAGGCTGAACTGCTGGAGCAGCGTCTGCCCATGCTGCGCGGTCTGGGCATCGAATGCGAACGCTTCGGCGGGCGCAGCTTTCTGATCCGCTCGGTCCCGGCCAGCGAGGGGAGCGAGCAACTGGTGCCCCACCTGCAGGAACTGGCCGAACTGGCCGCCGAAGATAGCACCAACTGGGAAGACCATCTCTTGATCGGGCTCGCCTGCCGCTCGGCCCTCAAGCGCGGCCGAGAACTGGGTCCAGGCGAGCAGCGTACCCTGCTCAAAAACCTGGCCACCGTATCCGCGCCGGCCGTCTGCCCCCACGGCAGCCCCATCCTCCTCCACTACAGCCGCACCTTCCTCATCAAAAAATTCGACTGGTAATAATATAAAGAGGAATAAAATTGATGCAAGACCACGGGTGGGGGCATTCGCCCCCACCCGTGGTCTTGCATCAATTTTATTCCTCTTTAATAGCGCACCATGCGCACCAACCCTTCGGCAATGATCAGGAAGACGAGATCCAGGACCAGCAGGACCGATAGGGCAAAGTCGATGCGCGAAGAGATAAAGGTGGCGACCGCCAGTAGATCATCGAAGCGTTGTGTGTACCAGACGACGATCACAAAGAGGGTCGCCAGCGCTGCCAGTGTCAGCACGAACCAGCGGGCACCGTGCCAGTCCTGGTGACTGGGCCATAGTTCGGAGGTTACTGAAAGGATCAGGTAGGGAGCGAAGATCAGAGTCCACAGCGGCCAGCCCGCGCGAATAATCTGCCATTGCTGATGGGCGACATCGAAGGGGATATCCCAGATCGTATAGCCGGTGGCGACCCAATAGAGAAACATAAAGGCCGCGGTACCACCAAAGAGGGGGGCCACGCCGCTGAAACCATCACCGACATAGCTCATGAACCGTCCCTGCGGGCGCACGTACTGTACCTCTCCCAGTTGCAGGGATTGCGGCCCATTGCGCCGGACGACGCGTCCATTCCCCACGCGCTGCCCCATCGGCCTGATGCGGAAGAGGGTCACACTGGTAATGCGAAATCCGAACGGCGCGAAGAGCAGCACGACCAGCGCGTGACTGAGCTCATGCACAATGACGCCCGGCGCATTGAGCCAGAACCAGATCAGCAGACCTTTTTCACGCATAGTGCGGTAGCCGAATTCATCAACGCGCCGGCGCAGCGCCTTGCGCGTCATGCGTAACAAGATAAAGAGAACAAAAACTCCGGCAATAATGAGCCAGGGTTGATATGGAGCAACCTGCTCCATAAGTTTGGTCTCTGGTGTCATTTCTCTCCAATCCTTACTTCTGTCCGCTTTATCTCAACCAATATTGTATACGTATTTGTTTCCTCAATCAACATTTCCTCTACCTGGTACTGTGGTCAATGGTGCCTCCTCGTTTTCCGCTAGCTGTTCATTCTGCGCTATTGATACAGTCGGATGCCGCCGTTCGTAGTAAACGCTCCAGATGCCGAAAATTAGTATACTACCTGAAAGTAGATACAGCACACGATCAATATGCAGCGAGGTATCGGAGAGTATACCGATGATCAGGATAACTGGAATAGAGCATGCATTGTACAGCACAAGTTGTAGGGCTAGCACACGGCCCTTGATCCACTCTGGCGTTAGTTCCTGCATCGCCGTCTGGGCTGGAATGTTCACGAAGTCGAGCGCGACGCCAGCGATAAACATGCAGCCAGCCATAGCGACCAGCAGCCAGGGATCTTTATTCCAGTGTTGGGGCTCCAGCCAGCGCGCGAAGACTGTTGAGAGCGGCAAGAGCAGGGTCGCGATCGTCAGGCCAATATTGCCGATTAGGATCGTGCGCAGTTTTCCCAGGCGGCGTGTGACCCGGGGCATCAAGACCGAGCCCAGCACCAGCCCAATGCCGGCCGGCGCGAACACCAGCGCCATCAAATTGGCGTTCATATTGAGCAGATCCGTCACAATTGGTGTTGCGATCTGCCCGATTACCAGGATCAGGATGCCCACAAACGAGAGCTGCACGACCGCCAGCAGCAGGGACCGGCGCTTATGAATAAAGTGCCAGCCTTCTTTCATCTCGTTTTGCATCTGGCGCACGATGCTGATGGTCTCGGCGGCCAGGTCTGGAACAGTCTCGGCCTGTGTATCGCCCCGTAGAATGAAGCTGGCGCGTGGAATCGATACGATCAGTGCAGCGCATATTAAATAGAGGATGGCAATGATGGCATAGAGCTGAATGAACGCGTCGATCGGGATGCTGAACAATGTGAATGTGGGTAGTAGCGCGATGGCCAACGGGGCCATCAGCACGTAGCCGATCGCCTGTGAGAGCATGAATGTGATATTAAACAGCGAGAGCGCCGGCATCAATTCATCCTCATCCACCAGCATCGGGATGGCCGAGCCTTCAGCTGGCGTAAAAAACTGGCCGATGGCCGAAACGATAAAGGTCAATAAATAGATGGGAATGAGTACGCTGCTCCGCTGGGCCAGGAGCACAAATGCAAATATCAACGTGACAATGGCTCGCAGACAGTTGCTGGTCCAGAGCACGCGCCTCTTTTCAAGACGGTCCACGAAGACGCCGGCGGGCGCCCCGAAGAGCACGGCCGGGACGCTAAAGCAGATAATCGCCAGGCCGATCATAATGGTGGAATGGGGGACGATACTGTTGATCAGCATAATCAAAGCGTAATTCGTCGCGTTGAGAATGGTCATGGAGATAAGCTGAGCCAGCCAGAGTCGCAGGAAGTTTCTCTTCTTGAGAAGAGTGAGAAAACCCTTGTTCGATTGGGCTATTGCCATTTGCCTTATCCTTGTACGTTATACGAAAAAACCTTTTTGTATCTATCGCTGAGTATACAGGGATTAGGCAAGAAGGCGCAAGGGGCGAGGGCGCTCCGCGCTGTTTCTTCGCGTATTATTCTTCATCAAAAGCATCGATTTCGGAGGGCGCCAGGCGGGGGAGCACCTGTTTGACGCGGCGTTCTACCTCTGAACGCGGTAAGAGGATACGCCGCCCACACTTTTCGCAGCGCAATCCGATATCAGCTCCCAGCCGCACCACCTCCCAATCGAAGCTGCCGCAGGGATGTTTTTTACGGAGCCGCAAGCGGTCTCCGATCGCAAATTGCATTGGTGCCATGAATATCTAGCTTTCTGTACGGTGTTGATAGAGGTGGTGGGACTGGATATATGCCTCAACCTCGGCTGGTACCTGGTATTTGATGGGCCGGTTTTCTACTATACGCTGCCGCAGGTTGGTAGATGAGATATCCAGTTGCGGCGCGGCCACCAGGCACACCTTTTGTAGCAGTCCAGGCAAGCGGGTCTCCAACTGTTGATTATACGCTTCATCTTCCTGATAGCCCGGACGATGGACTACCACCAGGCGCTTCAACTGCTCCAGGATCTCAGCCGGTTTATACCAGGTAGGGAAGTCTTCCAGGCTATCCCAGCCAATCACAAAGTAAAGATCCGTCTCCTGTCCCCATTGTTTTTTGAGCAGGCGTAACGTATCTACCAGGTAGGAAGGACCCGATCGATCCACCTCGACACGCGAGACGCTGAAATGGGGATTTGAGGCTACCGCCATCTCAACCATGGCCAGCCGATCTTTTACTGGCGCTGTGGTGCGGTTCATTTTATGTGGAGGTTCGCCAGCGGGGACAAAAACCATCTCGTTGAGATTGAGCGCGTAACGCACCTCCTCCGCCACAATTAAATGGGCGAGGTGAATCGGGTCGAAGGTGCCCCCCATTAAGCCAACTGATCGTGTACCCACCTTTGGCTGCTCCCCCTTCTGCGAATGATCATTTTCTTCTTCCCCGGATTTTATCATATCCAGGTTCAGGTGGAAAGAAGGTGTTTTGTGTGTTGGTGGGGCAGGGGCGCAAATACGCCCCTGCCCCACCAACACACAAAACACCTTCTTAGATTGGTTCCTTGACGCTGATATCGGCGTTGGGAAAGAGGTTGTGCAGTTCATAAACGACGGTGGAGATATCGATCACCTGGCCCGTAGCGACCCAGAAACGTATCTGCAGAGAAACCTTCCCGCCTTCATAGCTGTTGACCATCACCGTTGGATCAGGCTTGGGCATGACCTCCTGATAGTTCTTGAGCAGTAGCAGGATCTTGCTGCTGGTCTCATCGCGATCAAAGTTCTCCTGCGGCATCGTCAGCATCAGCAGCGAGCGCCGCTCACCAAAGTGGGTATTATTGATGACCGCGTTGCTGAAGATAAAGAGGTTGGGGACGCTGACCTCTTCGCCGCTGGTCAGGCGCAGCCGCGTGGCACGCAATTGAATGTCCTCTACCTTGCCAATATAGGTGATCGCATTTGAGGTAATGTTGATCTGGTCACCGATGTAAAAAGGTCGTTCGACCAGAATGTAAAAGCCGGCCACCAGGTTTTTCAAGATATCCTGGAAGGCCACGGTGAGGGTTACAGTAAAGGCACTCAATACCGCCACCGGGATACCAATAGGCACATTCCAGACGGTCAGGATGAAGAAGCCCGTAATGGAGAGGATAATGATATAGAGGACGCGCGCGAACAGGGTGCGCATGTTAATATCGACCCGGCTGGCCCCCAGGCTGCGCGTCATCATGGCGCGTACCGTTCTGGCGACTCCGTTACCCAGCACCAGGATGAGCACAGTCTCAACCAGGTTCCAGGAAGTATTGATCGCTAGAGCGGGTCTGGAAAAGAAGTTCTCCGTCAGGGTAGAGAGAACAAATGAGGCGTTAAAGATCGCCACCGCGCCCGTAACACCCAGCAGCGTCGGAATGACCACCACCGCGATGCCCAGCGTCTGGATAATCCAGTTATCCAGTACGGTCTTATGCAGACGGTGCACCAGCAGACGCCTGAGCAAGAGACCCAGGCCGAAAGCCGCGAGGATAGTCGCAATACCAATGCCAAGCTGAAAGGCATAATTCATTTGTTGGGTAGCATCAGGAGTTATTGCAATAGTATTTAAGACAAGCAGCATACACGACACGAAAACCAACCCTCATCAAACTTCTGGAAAATAACTTCTGAAAATCTTTATTCGGCAATCCATTCTTAGCCGCATTATACCATAGCTATTTTTCCGCAGTCTCTCCGCATGCGTTTAGTACTGCTGCCAGAAGCACCAGTGTACATACCCCACCAGATAGAGTCGTATCGACCACCAGTACCAGGAGGGATATTTGATGGCGACTTGCGGGATTACCCTTGAAGGTCAACGGTATTGTTGGCCTGGAAACGATGATAATCCTCCATGATTTGTTTGAGAATATGCATGTGGCCCATGCTGTTTGCATATGAGGTACTACTATATTTCCAACTGATTTTTACCTTTTGCGTATGTCCATTTCTATCGCAAATGTGGAGTTGAATTCCAGCCAATATTGGCTGAGGTTTGATTGACTTGATACGGCTATACTCGATTATGGTAGCTTTGGATTTATGTATATCGCTCCAATGCTTATACTGGATAAATCCATTGGGTAGCGATACCAGCAACATGTCCCGATCATGTTTTTCAAGTTTCCATACTCCCCGGGAGCCAGCGTATGTTGCAAGTACAGTGCACACTATCGTAAGCACTATTAGTATGGGATATGTGGTAAACATAGGCCAGGGACTTGATTGGATCAAAGCTGTCTGATGTATAAGCATGATGATGAGTGCGGATGCTATAGTGCAATAAACAGGCATGCATATTGCATAAATACAACCCAACAGTATAAACAACACAGGTGAGATCGGTGGTGGTTGCCAGACTGACCAATCAGCAGGTACCTTTCCCTGCCTGATGTGGCTACTGATTTCTTCTACTGATATGCTCAATACGTCCCCCATACTTTAAATTATCAAGAAATTGATACACAGTTGATGCATCCCTGAACGTGTTCGCTGTCCTCTTTTTAGATATGCTGATCACATATGCTCAATGCTCGGAAGGGTCCGATCTACACCTTGAATTATTCTATCCTGTTTTAATTGCTCAGTAAATAGCATATAATCGGTTTCAGCATCTCATCATGCAAATAGATTATTATCAGAAAGTAATGTAGCTATGTCACTGAAGAAAAAGGGGAACCTGTTTTTATCTCTGATTGTGCTTTGCAGTCTTTGTGCGGTGATTGCGGCCCTCATTTTGCACCAGCTTGCATTGCTTTTCTCTCTAACATTTACTCTGGAGGGCATTCTGATGCTTCTATGGGGGGGTCCGCTTATCTTTGCGGGTGGCAAAGAAGTACTCGCCGCTCGTAAACATGGGGAGAAAGTCCCCTGGCAGTCAAATAGATATCTGGTCAGAGGGTTAACTTATATTTTTCCCTGGGTGATAATGTACATTTCATCTAGTGGATTTAGAAGCGAGAATCTTTTGAAAGATAAGAACGGAATGCTTTTTGATATTATTGAATATGTCGTGGCATTTATTGTTATCTTTCCTCTGCTTATTTTGCTGGTCATATTCTTCATTGCCACGATACGCTATATACTGACAACGCCTCATCCCTACGCCAAATACATCCAGGATGCCTTTACCGAGGAGTAATTGTGGTCTGAAGCTGGCAAGGTAATTACCTGGTACAAAACATGTCCGCCTTTATGCGGGCATGTTTTGTACCAGGTAATTACTTATTTAAGCATCTCAACCATAGCAGCAGGCTCCGTTTGTTCTTGCTTGTTTTTATTGCGTCTGGGGACGAAGAACATGGCGAGCATTGCCAGTAGTCCCAGGATTCCGGCGACCAGAAAGCTCTGGTGCATGGCCAGCAGGGAGCTTTGTTGCTGCAGCTGCGCGCCTCGCACACCCTGCGCCGACAGCGTATCCATATAGTACAGGCTACGCTCCTGGACGATGCTGGAGAGGATAGCTACGCCCATCGGGGCCGCCACAGCCCTCAGTACCGTGATCAGGGTTGAGCCATTGGAGACCTCCTGGTGCTCTTCTTTATCTATGCGCGACATGGCGGCCACCGGAATCTGCTGGCTCAGGCCGAATGAGCTGCCGAGCAAGACCAGGATCCCAATGATGATCCAGATCGGTGTCTGCAGGGCCAGCGTCATCATCAGCGCCGCCGTCCCACTCAGGATGACCAGACCCACGATAACTACCGAGCGCGGCCCGATGCGGTCGGAAAGCCTGCCAGCCACTGGCAGGATGGCGATCACCGCCAGTGCCTGCCCCATCTGGATCAGCCCGGCATTGAGGGCCGTTTCACCGTGGAGATTTTGCAGGTAGATGGGAATGAGGAAGAGCAGGCCAAACATAATGAAGCTGCTGAAAACCAGTGCGATGGTGCTGAAGGCAAAGGTGCGGTCACGAAAGCGCCGGAGATTGAGTAGCGGGATCAGTCCGCGCTTCAGCGTGCGTAGTTCGATGGTGATAAAAGCGAAGATGATGAATATGCCAGCCAGGAACAGCAGGATATTTTTGAGGCTGCTATCTCCACTGGTAATGGCCGAGATCGCGTAGAGCAGGGTGACGCTACCAAGGACCGCTGTGAGGAAGCCGGGCAGATCGAAGCGGGTACGCGGTTGTGAGGGTGTATGACGCAGCACTCTTTGCGCTACCGTGATGGCGATAATGCCCAGCGGGATATTGATAAAGAAGGCCCATTGCCAGCCGAATGCGCTGACCAGGTAGCCGCCCAGCGCGGGACCGATGACTGGCGCGAACTGCATCGGAATACCGATGACGCTGGTGGCCACACCCCGCTCGTGCGGCGCGAAGGCCTGATATTGCAGCGTCATAACCAGCGGCAAGAGGATCCCTCCACCGATACCCTGGATCAGGCGAAAAAGAATCAACGAGGGCAGGTTCCAGGCGAAGCCACACAGGATGGAGCCGAGTAGAAAGGCCATCAGCGTCCACACATAGGCGCGCTTGGCGCCGAACTTCGCGGCCAGGTACGGCGCCGTCGGGATGACCGCGGCCTGCGTGATCATATAGATCGTCACCACCCACTGTACATCGTGGATGCTGGCCCCGAAGTCGTGCTCCATCCTGGGGATCGCCACATTGACGATCGTGGCGTCCATCAGGCTCATCAGCATGCCGAGAGAGACGGCGATGGCTACCCACCATTTATCGGCGAGATGTATTTTTGAACGAGTAATATCAGACATGCTCTTCCTTTCCCAGACTCTCCCGGGTTGCGCTACCGTGCCAGTTCATGCCGAAGCGCGGGCGATAATTGAAAGTTGATCGGCAGGCATTGGCGTGGGTGTCTGTCCGCTAATGACGGCCAGAATATTGTCTACCAGCCCCATCATTGACCGGCTGTTGTCAAAGCGAATAGTGGTCAATGGTGGCTGACTGAACTGGGCCAGGGGAATGTCATCGCAGCCAATGACGGCCACCGTCTCTGGCACCTTGATGTTCAGATCGGTTAAAGCCGCCAGTACCGCGAAGGCTACCTCGTCGTTATAGCAACAAATGCCGACTGATCCATCTATCCTGTTCAACGCATCCTGTACGCTGGTCCGTGCCGCCGCGCGATCGGGTGGTATGGTCTGGACTATGGGCGGCTCCAGGCCATATTTCTCACATTCCAGGCGCACGCCTTCCAGCCGTCCCTGCGCCAGCCATTGCACGTCCTGACGTTCAGGGGCCGCGAAAACGATGCGCCTCACGCCTCTCTGAGCAAGGTGGACCACCTGCGTTCTACCGACACGCTGCCGATTAATCTCGCTGGACATTTTTGCGATCACCGGAACATTGAATTGCCGCAGAAATGCGGCCGCCGTCGCGTCGTTTTCATCCACGTACGAAAGGATGGCGGCTGGCGTCAGGTGAAAGGCGGGATGAGCCCGCCCGGTCATGCTCTGCTCGCCCACATGCCAGATCAAGGTAAAGCCGTGGGAGGCGAGCCGTGTTCCCAGATCTTTCAATGTGCGTGCCAGGTCTGGATCAACCTGTTCGAAAGGCAGCACCGCCAGTATCAGATCGCTCTGCCCCTTGCTCAGCGTGCGCGCCGGGCTAAACGGACTATATCCCAGCTCTTCAACCGCCTTCAGCACCCGCTCACGCGTTTCCGGAGGAATGCTCTGGCGTGGATCATTATTGAGCACGTAGCTAACCGTGGCCCGCGAGACACCACTTGCCCGCGCCACATCGGCACTCGTCACGCGCCGTGGTCCTTTTTCTGCCATTTCCTACTCCTCAGCCCATACTTTACCTAAACTATATATTACTTACACGTGTAAGTCAACCTGTGTCGCCTCCTGTAGACGTTGAGTTTACGGGTATTCATGAAGGCCGAGGTCGTGATTCGACTCGAGGAGTCTGACGCCCACGTTGATGTGCTTCTGCCCGAGACGCGCTGGCTATGCTGTGTGTGGGCCGGGGCGTAGGCGCTCATAGAGCGATGTCGCGGGCTGCTGGCGATAGTACGCGGCCAGCTCTATCGCGCTGATCGCCTCTGCGGTATCGCGCAGGCCACAGCTGTGGGCGAGCAGGCCAATGACATCTTCCGCCGTGTAGTTGCTGGTCCGCAGAGGGGCCAGTCCTGCGCTCTGGATGCGCTTGGAGAGCTTCTGTCCCTGTTCGTTGTGGATCAGGGGGACGTGGGCGAAGGTGGGAATGGGGAAGCCGAACAGCTGATAGAGGATGATCTGGCGCGCGGTCGAGGAGAGCAGGTCGGCCCCGCGCACGATCTGGTTGAGGCGCATCAGGGCGTCGTCCACTACCACCGCCAGCTGGTAGGCAAAGATGCCATCGGCCCGGCGCAGGATAAAATCACCGATCGCCTGTTGTACCTGCTGCTGCTGTGGACCCAGCACAAGATCGGTGAAGGTGATGGTGGTATCATCGCGGACGCGCAGGCGCAGCGAGGGACGCCGTCCCTGCCGTTCATACTGGCGTCTCTGCTGCTCGCTCAACTGGCGGCAGGTGCCGGGATAGCGCGCCCCCCCATCAACGCCGGGGGGCAGGTGCGCGGCCGCCTGCTGGATCTCCGCCCGGCTGCAGTAGCAGGGATAGACCAGTCCCGCGTCCCGCAGGCGTTGCAGATACCACTGATAGATCTCCAGTCGCTCATTCTGGATGTAGGGAGCATATGGACCGCCCTCCGGCCCCTCATCCCAGTCCAGCCCCAGCCAGCGTAGATCCTGAAGCATCTGCTGCGTGGCGTGCGGCTGCATGCGTGGCTGATCCAGGTCTTCAATGCGCAGGATAAACTCGCCTCTGGCGCTGCGGGCGAAGAGCCAGGCCAGCAGCGCGGTGCGCAGATTGCCCATATGCAGCGTGCCGGTAGGACTGGGCGCGTAGCGCCCTCGTACGATCTCAGTCATTCGCGTATTTGACACAGCTCCGACCAGGGGCAGGCGCTATGCGCGTCTCCCTGGCTGGCGGGATAGACATCAAACTTTGCCAGCAGGCGCACCAACGTGCACAGGGGCAGGCCGACCACGTTTAAATAGCAGCCAGCGATGCGTTCGGTTGGTTGGAAGCTGGCGCTTTGAATTCCATAGGCCCCGGCCTTGTCCATGGGATCGCCGGTGGCGATATAGGCGTCGATCTCTTCATCCGTGTAGGGACGCATCAGGACCGGGGTGCTGCAGCTATCGCCCTGCATGCGCAACTGCCCATCGACCATCGTACTGACCACCACGCCGGTGACGACGCGATGCCAGCGTCCGCGCAGCGAGCGCAGCAGGCTGCGGGCATGCTCCTCATCGCGCGGTTTGCCCAACTCCTGATCATCCAGAATGACAGTGGTGTCGGATGTGATGACCAGGTGATTGGCCGCTTCCGGTCTGGTGAACATCATCAGTGCCTTGTGGGTCGCGGTCCATGTGCCCAGCCCATCGATCGGTCCCTGGTAGTGGGCCTGGGCGGCATCCTCATCGCCAGGAGCGACGCTGACGATATACGGCAGTCCAAGTCTGGCCAGGATCTGTCGTCTGCGGGGCGAGGCGGAGGCCAGCAGTAGAGGCAGCTGTGTCGTTGTCATAAGGTTGTGCGCTCCAATACGGCTACATTCTCGATGTGAGCGGTCTGGGGAAACATGTCCAGCGGCTGCACCGAGCGCAGGTGATAGGCCTGGCTCACATTGCACAAAATATTGAGGTCGCGAGCCAGGGTCGATGGATCGCACGAGACATAGACGATACGCGCCACCGGATTCTGGATCAATGCATCCAGCACTGTTGATTGGCAGCCGGCGCGTGGAGGATCGATGACGAAGCCGTCGATCCGCGCCGAGAGGCCCGGCAGCATATCCTCGACCTTGCCCTTGATGATCTCAACGTGTTCGACAGCGCGCATGTTCCACTGCGCATCTTTAATGGCGCTGGCGGATTCCTCGATGGCGATCACTTTACCCACGTGGGGAGCCAGCAGGGCGGCGAATGTTCCCACTCCACAATAGGCGTCGACCACCGTCATCTGACGGATCTTCTCCTCTGGCTGGTCAGCCAGCAAGCCATCTAGCACCATGCGAGCCATCTTCTCGGCCTGGGCGGTATTGGTCTGGAAGAACGAACTGGGCCGAATGCGGAAGCTCTGTCCCCCCAGCACCTCCTCCATCGTCTCGGCCTGAATCTCAATCCCCTGTTCCGCCATCTGCTGACGCACCTCTTCGCTCTGAGCTGGCTGGATCAGCATCTGGTTATTGGCGGTCGCGCAACGGATCAGGACCTGCGGACGCGGATTGACGTGCTGGTTGACCACCTTGAGGGCACGATTAATCTGCTCGTGGGCGATGGGGCATTCCTCTAGAGGCAGTACGCGATGCGAGCCGCGTGCCGTCAGGCCCGCCTGCCCCTCGCGATTGACGGAGAAGCGCATATGGTTGCGATAATGCCAGGGATCATCGCAGGCCACGGTATCCAGCAGCGGAGGATCGGTGAACTGTCCGACTTCATGTAAGAGCTGGTGTACAACCTCGCGCTTCCACTCCAGTTGTGCCGTGTAGCGCATATGCTGGATCTGGCAGCCTCCACAGGTGCCGAAGACCGGGCAGGGGGCCTGGATGCGCAGGGGTGACGTCTCGTGGAGCTCGGTGATCCAGACCCGTGGTGGCCGCTGTTTCCAGTGGCGGCGTTTGCGGCCCGGCCTGGGCGTTGGTGGTGCCTCGACGGCGATCGTTACGCGCTCGCCGGGGAGTCCCGCCGGTACCTGGAGCAGGCGAGTATGGACCTCGCCTGCCTCATTCTGCTCACTGATCTCGGCTGTGGCATGCCCATCGCGGGAGAGCGCACCCAGCTCGACGGTATAATAGGTGATCGTGCGTTCTTCTTGAATCTGTGTCATTTCTTCTTTGCTTTGCGACTTTTGGATTTGTTCGGACCCTGTGGTCCACGACGCTGTTTAGACTCTGCGTTGTAACGCGCGCGCGCCTCCTGTAGGAACTCGTCGTCGCTATCCAGGCTTTCACCCTTGCTGAGATAGCGATCGGCGCTACGGAAGTCGCCACTCTGCATATAAATCAGCGCCATTGTAGCATACATGTCAGCGGCATCGGGATTGTTGTCCAGTCCCTCGTGGGCGACTTCGAGCGCTTTTTTGGCGTTGCCCTGTACCAGGTAGATGCTGGCCAGTTCGGTATAGGCCTCGGTCAGTTCGGGCGCCATCTCAATGCTGCGCTGCAGGGCTTCGCTGGCCTCTTTAAAGTGTTCCATCTGGTGCTGGAGGTAGCCGATGCGATACCAGACCTGGGCATCGTCAGGTGTCAGACGGGAGAGTTCCTTGAAGTGTTTCAGGGCCTCTTCGTTATCCTCGCGCTGCATCGCGATCTCGGCCAGTCCCATCGCCACATCAACGGCATCCTCTTGTGTCAAAGGACCCTTCTGGGCCTCGCGCAGGTGCGCCTCCGCTTCATCCAGCTTCTCTTCGTGCTGGATGAGGATGGTGGCCAGCAAGACATGGTTGGCCGGGGTATCCGCCACCTGCAACGCCTCACGAATGGTAGGTTCGACCATATTATCGAAGCGTTCCTCTTCCTCATGGTCATCATTGTTGTGGAAGCGGGCCGCGATAGCATGATAGCTATAGGCGAGGTTGCGCAATGCTTCGCCACGACTCTCTGGCAGTTTTTCCGCCATCAACTGGGCGTAGCAGGCCGCGCGCTCGACATCGGCGATGCCACCCGCTAGATCAAATGACTCTCTGAAGATCTCCTCGTTTTCCTGCGGGGCTTTGGCGATGAGCGCATCGTGATGGTGCAGGAGCTGAACGATCATGCGAATCATCGAGCTCATGTTGCCAAGCGTGCTGGCCAGGAGCTGCATCTCCTCCAGGTCCTCTTCCTCTTCCTCCTCTTCGTCCTCCCAATCCTCGCCTTCCTCCTCGTCTTCTACATCCTCTTCTGCCTCTTCGAGCTCTTCGGTCTCGTCTTCGATATCCTGGCTGATCTCCTCAATTTCACTGCTGAGGTTATCGATGCTCTGCTGGAGCTCTTCTAGCGAAAGCTCATTTAACCTGGCGGCCTCGTTGGTGAAATCGTGGATGCGCCACTCCTCATCTTCAAAGACGACGGTATAGCGCGTCCAGAACCAGCCTCGCCCGGTCTCCTTAAAGGAGATGGTCGGCTGCGGACATTCTGGCACGGCGAGCGTTGGTTGTGGAGTAAGCCGGATGGACCAGCCTACATCGACCTGGGCGATATCGGGTCCCTGCTCATCTTCAATGGGTTCGATAAAAGAGATCTGTAGGTCATCGGGTCGTACCTTTTCAGCCCAGGACTGGCGACGTGCCACCCAGTCTTCCTCCGAGAGTCCCTCGCGCAGGGGACTTTCCTTTGAAAGGTAGCCAGCCACCTCATCATAGTGCTGATTGCCCCATTCCTGCAGAAATTCGGTCACCGTATCCAGGTGCTCGGGCGCCCCCATCAGGCCCTCAGCCTGGCCAAAGAGGGACTGGAGTTCGGACATGAATGAATCTTCCTCGGGCTCATCGCTCTGGGTAAAGCTCTCAATGGTCTCTGTGAGCGTCGGGCCTGTTGGTATGGTCCACTCAGCATAGACGTCTTCATTTTCGAGTTGAATCAGGCGTCGGCGAGCCTCTTTGCGGATCTCTTTATTGTCGCTCAGCGCGTTGATCGCCTGGATGATATCGGCGGCGGCCGTCGTTTTTATGGTGCCCAGGGTCTTGAGAAGGGCGATCTGGACATTTTCTGGCTGGCTGGTAAATGGTTCTAGCAGCGCTTTGGCTTCGGCCGGGTCTTCACTGGCGTTTAAGGCGCGCGCAATCTGTTCAAATTGCTGTAGGAGTGCCACATCTCCCTCGGGTCCCTTGTTCTGTTTATCCTGGTCAGTCATAATGAATTACGATCCTTTCCTTACTCTTGATCAGGCATCACGCTACACGCGTTTGCGCATACTGGCGATTTGCTGGCGCACCGCTGGAATGAAGTCTGATTCTGGGTCAATGCGTTCAGCTTCCTCAAGGTGCCGCTGTGCCTGGCGCCGATCACCTTTCTCTGCCAATACAGAGGCCAGTAATGCATGCAGGTAAGCCGTTTCTGGATATTGACGTAATGCCCCCTCTAACAGCATCTGGGCCTTGTTAGAATCAGAGCGTTGCATGTAAATCGCTGTGAGTTCACTATAGATGCGAATATCAGTCTGGTTTTCCGCCAGGGACTTCTGGTAATACGATTCAGCCTCATCAAGTCGATCTAGCAAGCGATTGGCAAAGCCCAGACTAAACCAGACGCCAGGGTATTGTGGTTGGAGGTCAGCGACGCGCCGGAAGTGGGGTATGGCTTCTTCGGGCTGCTGCTGACGCATGGCCACATTGCCCAGACCGGCCTCAATCGAGGCTTCAAGCGCGGGCTCTGGCTTCTCCTTGGAGAGTAATTCCAGGCTCTTCATGAATTCCTCGCGTGCGTCCTCATTGCGATCCAGGCTTATCAAGAGCTCGCCCAGCAGTGAATGGCTGGTGGCGCTGTTATCTACTACGACCGATTCACGTAAATTCTCCTCGGCTCGCTGCAGTAGATGCTGGTGACGATCCCTGAACTCGGGACGATCAAAGCGGAAGGCCAGTTCAGCCAGCGTTGCTCCCAGCCGACGCAGGGTATCGGCCTTATTGTTGGGGAAGCGCTGTGCCATGCGTTCAAGATATACCATCATCCGTTCGGGATTGCCGGTGAGGACCGAGCAGCTATATGCGTCCTCAGTAGCATTATAATCCAGTGGCAATTGCGCGATTAGCGCGTCGTGGAAATGCAGCATCTGACCCAGGCGCCATGACATCTCCTCCATAAACGTTTCGGGATCCCTGTCCTGCTGCTTGAGCGCCTGGTCGATGACCTCTTCATACGCTTTAATGCGCTGCTGCAACTGGTCGATGGTTACACCCTGTAAAGCGACCCCCTCATCCTTGATCTGCTGAATGCGCCATGCGTTGCCCTCTCGGGTCAACGTATACGTATTCCAGAACCAGTGCCGCCCTGTTTCTTTGTTGACGGCCGTGCCCATCGGCATCTCTTTGATGGTGCCACTGAGGGGGGTCTCCAGCAACTCAAGGGACCAGCCGATCTCCAGTTGCTTATTGGTGGAGCCGCGCTGACCGGTGGCCGCGCCCGGAAGCCAGATGGCGCTTTGTGGTTGCTCACGTTCGTGAATAAAGCTGAGCTCCATGCGTGTCGGATGCGCCTCATCGAACCAGGTGCGATGTTGCTCGATCCACTCATCGCGTGTCAGGTTATCGCGCACCGGACTGTTGCTAGTGAGCAGGTCGTAGGCCAGACCGTAGTCGCCGAACGACCAGGCACCAATAAAGTTGGCCGCTACCTCCTGCGGCTCCATATCGGGCGCGATAAACGTCTGACCGCTGTCTCCGTTGGCCTCAGCTGTCTGGAGAAGCATTTTATTCACCAGCGACTGCTGGGCCCGGTAGTCTGAATGAGGCTGGGTGCCGCGCCAGGCATTGATGTCCAGCGCCTCTTCGATCAAGCGCTTCGCCTCGCCTGATGAACAGGGGACCAGCTCTACCTCGGTTGCCATTTTATGCAAGCTCTTGATGTGCTCATCGATATGGCGTTTGGTGCCAGTCTCGGCCATAAAGTCCTTCACACCATCATTCCAGAAATCCAGCAGGAAGCTGAGCATACGCGCTTCGCCGTACTCATAGCCCATCTCCCAGCACAGCGTCACCTGCATCTCGCCCTGCTCGCGTGAGCGGGTGGCGAGACCTTTCCAGAAGCGTGGAGGATTAGAAACGTTGAGCTGGACTGCCGCCGTCTGAGCGACCGGGGCGCTCCAATGAGGGGTGACCTTTGATGACTCCAGGCGCAGCAGACCTCGGCGCGCCTCTTTGCGAACCTCTTTGTTGGGGCTAACCGCGTTGATGGCGACCAGGATGTCGGCGCCATCGGCCCGGTTGGTTTTGGCCAGGGACTTTACCAGCGCCAACTGCGCGGCCTCGGATAGGGCGAAGATCTCTGCGAGGGCAGCCCCGACCTGAGCTTGATCTTTACTCTCATGCAGCCGGGTAGCGATGGTTGGATATTGTTGCTGTATGTTTTCAACCTGTTCAGCCTCCTCGGATGTGAGATGAACATCGGCGTTTTTTTTTGCGGACATGGTTGCTCTTTACTCCTCACTACGACTCACTATCCTGTCGATTGTACCACGAAGCAGGAGAAGAGTCGAGACGAGCGAATCGGAGTGAGGTAAGTGAGGGCCCGTGCGGGTGGCGCAAGTACCTTACAGGTATAGGTTTTTTGGAACGGAGTCCGGGGGGCAGCCCATGGCGGGGTTTCAGGGGTGTCCCCTGATTTTCCCTCTCCTTGTGCCGCCGTCAGGCGGCACAAGCGGGTTCAAAGGCAAGGCCCTTGAAAACCTCTACTTGAAAAGGGCCCAAGTACCTCAACATGACGGAAGTCAAACATACTGAGCACCGCAGGTGCGAAAACCCATGCAGGCTACAGACGATGACCGTGAGAGCCAGACCTATCCTTAGTATTGAATACTAACTAACTATACCTGCACCGTTGAGCGCAACTGCCCGGTCTGCTTGCGTGCGCGCAGATAGTCAAAGGCGTATTGTCGCACGGGCTTCGTCTGTGCTGAGACCAGGATGAAGACCGGAAAGGCGACACAATAAAAGTACGACGACAGGCTACGCCAGGCCAGGAAGAGTGGTAGTACCGCCAGGAGCATCGCTGCCTCAGGACGGCTGCGGCAGATGCGCCAGTACCAGGCGATGGTCATTACCATTCCTCCCAGTTCGAGGACCGTATAGACCCAGGTAGGGAAGTAGGGGAGCAGGTGAGATGTGCTCAGGCTGATCAGGCCAACGCCCATCGGGAACATTGGATCAGCAACGGGAGCCATCACGCCCGCGAACCATGAATGGTAGTCCCACATGATAAAGGGCAGGTTGATTGCCAGGCCAAGGCCGCCCGCGATCACCATGCGATAGAATGCATCCCTCCATCCATAGTGCTGAATGGCCATAATCAGATAGAAGGGCACGAAGTACCAGGCGATCTGCTTGGTCGCCAGGGCCAGCCCGAAGAAGATGGCTGATATCCAGCGCTGGTCGCGCTTGAGCCAGGAAACAATCAGCAGTAGCGTATAGAAGATGTCCAGGTTACCGCCGATCGTTGAGGCCCACATCGGCACATTGGCGATGGCCAGCAGGACCACCCAGGGGCGTAACGCTGGCTTCACTGCCCTCCAGGCCAGGATAACGATCATCAGGTAAGAGAGCATATACAGCGGCAACACGTTGTAATTCTGAAATAGTGCGAAGGGCACCAGCGTCAGAAACGAGAGCGCGGGATAGCTCACTTTCGCCTCGAACTCGGGGACGGTACCAGATTTCAATGAGGTATTTAAAACGGATCGCAATTCTGACATGCTTGGATAATCCAGGCGATCAGCGAATTGCCCCTGCCGTAACGGTGTCGTCCAGTTCGGGCTAATATCAAATTGCCGGAAGAGCTCGGGAATATTGGAGTCGCTATAGGGATTGCGTCCCTCTACCAGTAAGATGGCGGCATTAGTATCTAGCGAAGTACCATCATTTGAAAACTGGGGCGCCGAAAAGCACTCGACGACGCCACGCCCAAACTGGAACATGCCGGCGATAGTGACCAGGAACGTCAGGATCAGCACGACTCGTTGCCAGGTATGCACCGGACGGCTTCCGGGCTTCTCCTGCTCCTCTACCACCTGTTTGGGGGTTGGACGCAACGCCATCCACAGGGCCCAGAAACTGCCTAGTAGCAGGAAGAAAGGGATCAACGCGTTGACATCTGCTATATGCGGAATTTCATTTGAGGCTTGAAACAGAATGGCGACAGCGATCCATGTAGCTCGTCGTTGCAGTTCTATGACGGGACGCTGCGCATACGATGTATCGTCTGAAAGAAAGTATTGCATCCATCTGTATTGAAAAAGATGTTTATTATTTTTTAAGTGAGTGGTTTGTTCTACTACGGATCGCTGTACCATATCCTCGCGCTTTGCCCCATGCATAACGCGTGCAAATTTAGTTATTCATACAGTGCACAACTAAATGATGAGTTCGGGGCGCTGCGCTCTTACCTCCCATCGAAGTACCAAGAAAACAAGCAGTGTATACCGCCCGACTATAACCATAATTATAGACGTGTTCTCTAAGTCCACATCTTAGAACGAAGGGAAGCGGAAATCCGTCACAACTTGTGGTAGACAGTTATCGACCTTGAGGAAATATTGAGCTTTCCTTGATCTTTTGTGCCCGTCTACCCTTAAAATTATAGTGATAAACGGTAATACAACTCTCGATGCTGTAGCTCGAAACCCAGATTTTCATATAGACGGATGGCGGATGTGTTTTGATCCCAGACGTGCAGATCGATGGCGTGTAGTTTTAGCTCGTTGCGTCCATAGGCGATAACGTGCTCAATGACGTTACGGGCATAGCCTTTGCCACGATGATCGGGGTGAATGATGACGCGCTTCACGTAGCCGATAGCCTGCACGGCATCTTGAGGAGGAATCATCAGCTCTGCTTTTCCTACTACCTCACCCTCTACCTCCACCAGAAAAATAATGGTATGTTCATGCGTCGAAGGGTCAACCGAGCCAAAGTACTTATGCATCTCGCGGTGAATGTGGCGCGTAGGCGATGCACTGAAGCTGTCGAGATGATCGATGTGGACGATATCTTCGGGTGTGGCGATGCGGATGACCAACGTCTTTGTTGGTAGTTGATCTGTCATATATGTGTATCCCTGGTATCTAGCAGTTGCCTGCTTACGAATGCCGTTTTCTGGGCAACCTCAAAATAGCGACCAATGCTGCAAGGGAACAGCCAAGAATCATGATCGCGTAAACAATACTCTCGCCGTCTTTAGTCGATGCTGTAAGGGTGTCGCGGAGCATAAAAACGCCCCAGATAAAGAATCCAATAAAGACAGCAAACAATAGAATTGTGCTGGTGTATTTTTTGCTCATGGATATATCCCTTGATAGATTCAAGTCAGACAAACAGGTGTTGTCTGCTGTATGATTCAAATTATAGCATACATGTGTTATCTGTGCCGATAAACAGGACCGTTGTGGTTTCGGCCTTGCGGCGATTTCGTTGCCGCCTGCGGCGGCACGAGGGGAAGGGGAGGTGACGGGGGCACAGCCCCCGGTCCCCCAGTCAGGGGCTGCCGCCCCTGCACCCTGCTTCTTGAATGCCGCCTGCGGCGGAACTGCCGTCCGTTTATTTGGAAAGGGCGAGATTCCTGCTGCTCCTGCACCCCGCTTCTGGGAAGCTGGCGGGCGAGACCCCGTAGGTGCGCCCCTTGCGGGCGCTTGCCGCGAAGCGGTCCCGTGTCCGGGTGAGAAGGCCCGTAGGTGCGCCCCTTGCGGGCGCTTGTCGCGAAGCGGCCCCGCGCCCGGGCGTGCACGTTCCCCCAACGGTACCATCTCTCCTCCCAAAGGCGGTTGCATGCCCCGTTTATTGGAGGGCTTGCCAGACGAGGCGGTGGATGACGGCGCGGAAGCGTCCCCAGTAGGCCCAGCGGCCGCCTATCTGTTCGCTGTATTGATCGCCGAGGCGTTCCAGGTGCTCCGCTAATGTTGGGAGCTCCTCAGGTGCGATTTCGCGGAATTCACCTACCTGTTCGTCTTCATCTATGGCGCCCAGGGTCCCACCCAACTCATCCAGCAAGAAGGCGAAGGTGTAGAAGGCGGGGGTCTGATTGGTGTTTTCCAGGTGATAGGTGGCGACGGCCAGGAAGTGTTTGACCTCGACCTGCAGGCCGGTCTCCTCCTGGGTCTCGCGCAGCAGGGCGTCAAAGACGTATTCGCCGTGGTTGATGCCGCCGGTGAGCAGTCGATATGCTCCTTCAGGATAGAAGGTCTTGATCATGGTGAGCAGCCGACCATTCTTGCGCCGGATGACCATGCAGACCTCGCCGTAGCGGTCCGTTTTGCTTAATGGGTCGAAGCTTTCATGGATCTGTAGTTCGGCGGATTGCACGATGGGTTGGCCATAGCGTTGAACGAGCTGTGCCAGTTCGTCCTGAATGGTCTGGGGCAACGTTGAAAACATTGAAGAACTCCACTATTTCTCTGGCGGTTTAGCGCTGACTGATGAGCCGCTGCGCCACCATTATACCATGCTCTAGCGCCAGGTGCACCCGCCCGCCGACGAAGGCGTCGCCGCTAAAGGCCAGCCGCTGCGGTAGTGTCAGTGCGTTCAACTGGTCGCCATCCGCCTTTTGAGATGGTAGGGCATAGCGCCAGCGCTGAAGATCGGTGAAGATCGGGGCCGGTAGCTCTTCCTGAATCAACTGGGATACCAGCCGCGCGACCTGTCGGACGCATTCCCCCTCCTCGCCCTCCATATGCGCGAGGCTATACTCGGGCGCCATCTGCGCGATCAGCATGCCCGCTCCTGGTGGAACACGTTCGGCCGCCTTCTCGTGTTCCCAGGCCAACCACGAGATAGGATGTTGCTTATCTGTGTTGACCAGGGCATAGTAGGGACGCGTCTGCGGCCGCGATTGATAGCCCAGCATGATCGAGAGCAATGGATTATAGCGGACGGGGGCAAGCCGCTGTACGATGGCCTGTTTGAGCTCCGTTGCCATCTGGCTGTTCTGGATGAGTTTCGTCGCCTGGGGAGCGGGCAGTGTAATAAAGAGGAAGTCGAAGCCCGCGTAGTCATAGCCCGCGCTATCGTAGAGCCGCCAGCCGTCTGTTTCTTGCTGCACATTGGTGATGCGCGTCTCAAACTGAATCGAGAGACCTTGCGCCATCTTTTTTGGAAGCGTTGTCAGGCCGCCACGATAATTCAGCTTTTGTTCGGTGTTCTGTTTTTCGTCCCCCGGCTGAATCTGTCCCTGCCCGTTAAAGATCCAGACGGGTTTCTGGATGTCGATGAGATCAGGTGTACGAAAGCGTTCAGTAATCCAGGCCAGGCTGGTTGGCGTCCCCTCTTTAATATACTGGGCGCCATGATCGTAGATAAAGCCCGCGCGTCTGCGGGTGGCCGCGCGTCCTCCGACGCCACGGCTCTTCTCAAAGAGCGTCACTGTATATCCGGCGTCCTGCAGTGAGTGGGCTGCACCCAGCCCACTCATGCCAGCTCCTAGAATGGCTACCGATGGCATAATTGATCCTCTAGCGCGATACGCGCCTGATTAGCGTTCAATTGATTCCCTGGCCTGTTCCGATCTGCCCTTCTGGCGCAGCCAGTTGGCCTTCCACATGTCGGACCGGCCCAGCATCTCTTCGGCGCTCTTCATGGCGATATCGGTGACGTTGCCGCCCATGATATGGGCGATCTCGCGTACCCGTTGCTCGGGCCGTAGCTCGTTGACAATCGTCATGGTGCGGTTATCGAAGATTTGCTTATTCACATTGTAGTGGGTGTCGGCAAACGCGGCAATCTGTGGCAGGTGGGTAACGCAGATGATCTGGTGGTTGCTTGTCAACTGCCAGAGCTTCTCGCCCACCACCTGGCCGCTGCGACCGCTGATACCAGCGTCGATCTCGTCAAAGATCAGGGTTGGCGTAGCATCGGCGTCGGCCAGAATCGTCTTCAGCGCCAGCATTAAGCGCGATGTCTCACCGCCGGAGGCGATTTTGGTCAGCGGCTTGAATGGCTCGCCTGGATTGGGGGCGATCAGGAATTGAACCCGGTCAACTCCGGTGAGATCGCACGCGTAGTATTGCTCTTCCTGACCATTGAGGGTGACCGGAACGCCCTGTCCATCGGGCATCTGGACAATTTCGACCTGGAAGCGAGCACGGCGCATATTCAGATCATTGAGCTGCTCTTCCATGGCCAGGGAGAGGGATTGGGCGGCCTCTGAGCGCCGCTCCGACAGCGCCTGCGCCAGGGCACCGATCTCGCGGCGGAACTGGCCATCTTGCCGCTTCAGCTTGATGATCAGTTCATCGCGATTATCGATCGTTTCAAGCTCTGCCTGGTCATCGGCCATATGCTGCAGGATCTCCTCGATGGTATCGCCATATTTGCGCTTTAGCTTGGTGATCAGGTCCAGGCGCTCTTCCACCTCGGCCAGCCGATTGGGATCGTCCTCGATGTCCGCTTCGTAGCTACTGATGGATGTCGCCACGTCCTCCAATTGGTAGATGGCCCCGGCCAGCGCCTCCTCGTACTCCTCCATGGTTTTGTCCAGCCGTACCAGTTCGCTCAATGAGCGCTGGGCCTGGCGGATCTGGTCGAGGGCAGCCTGGAAGCCATCTCCTCCCATCTCTGATCCCTGGATGGAGCCATAGATATGCGAACACAGTTCGCGCAGGCGCTCGGCATTGTTGAGGATCTTGCGTTCCTCTTCCAGTTCTTCTACCTCACCGGGACGCAGGTTGGCCTTCTCAATCTCTTCAATCTCGAAGCGCAAAAATTCCGCCCGACGTTCCTGCTCGCGGATATTTTGTTGCAGGGAGAGCAGTTTCTTGCGCGCGTTGCGCCACTCGCTAACTTTCTCAGCCAGTTGCTCTCGCAGTGGTAGCGTCTCGGCGTAGCGATCCAGAAAATTAATATGCTGGTCGGGTCGTAGCAGGCTGATGTTCTCGCTCTGTCCGTGGATATCTACCAGCCAGCTGGCGACCTGCTGCAAAATATGTAAGGAGAGCGCACGCCCATTAATGCGGGCAACAGTACGTCCGGAACGAAAAATATCGCGCGTCAGGATCAACTGCCCATCTTCGGGATAGAGGTCGTACTCCTGTAAGAGCGAGGACAGGGCGACCAGGGCATCGGCGCTCTGCGCGGCCCCGTTTCCGTTGGTGGCTCTGTGCTCGGCGTGCTCTATCAGGGTGAGCAGAGGCGAGCCATCGGCTCCGGTGGCCTCTGTGTCCTCTTCAAATGGAAGCCAATCGGTGGGTGGCTGTGGCAACGCGCCGACCGAGAATACCCCTTCGACGGTTGCGCGATCACAACCAGCGCGAACAAACTCGGCGCCGATCTTCCCACCAAGTAATGCATTGACTGCATCAATGATGATTGACTTACCCGCGCCTGTCTCGCCGGTGAACACGTTAAAATTACGGTTCAGGCGAATCTGCAGGCGGTCAATAATAGCGAAATCTTTAATCGTTAACTCAATTAGCATGATTTAATCGTTAACTCAATGTGCGTGATTTGTATCGTTAGCAGTCAGGTTATCGTTTTTCAGCTTCGCGTTGATAATTTGATAAAAGTACGTTGGCGGTCGGCGCCTGAGAAACCTGGTTGTATGCTGGCTCTTGCGGACTGTGATGATCGCGCCGTCCTTGATCTCTCGATTGAGTTGACCATCGGCCGAGAATACGCCATTCTGTGAGCCGGTAAATATCTGTAGCTTGATGGTTGCCTCTGGCTGGATAATGAGCGACCGGTCGGATGCGAGGTGGGCAGCAATCGGCGTCAGGACCATGCTCTGTACCTGTGGATGGAGCAGGGGCCCTCCCACCGCCATATTATAGGCTGTGGAGCCTGTGGCGGTCGAAATAATGATGCCGTCTGCGTAACTCGTATTATAGTAGTAATCATCCACCCAGACGCAGACCTGTACGACCCGTGGCCAGGTGCCGCGAGCGATCACAATGTCGTTGAGCGCCAGGAACTCCTCGCGCTGACCATCTTGCTCCAGGACCGCTTGAAGCATCGCGCGTTCATCTACCCAGACGGAACTGTCACCGTTAAGATAATAGCCCAGGTCGGTTGCTATATCGTCTGGTTCCATCTCGGTCAGGAAGCCGACCCGTCCAAAGTTAACGCCGACAATCGGCGTGCCCGTACTCGCGCACATGCGGGCCGCATGTACGATCGTACCATCGCCTCCCAGGACCAGTATCAGGTCAACATCTTTGAATGAATCCTGGTCATAGGCAACGTCTGACTCAAGGCCTTCTTGATGGATATCGATGGCACGGACCGAATGGCCCTGTTTCTGCAGGGTTTCTACAAGTTGGGCTGCGAACCTGGACGAAGCTTGCTTACGTCCCTGGTAGAAAATCGCGATTTTCTTCACTAAAAATTCTCCAATTGGCAAGCGAGGGCGAACACGATGTGCCGCCCTTACATGTTTAGCCTCAGTAATGTTACGCCATGGGGCGTGTATTGTCAACTAGGTCCTTAGTATGAATGTTCTTATTTTTCCTGTTGGGCTCGTATGTGTTGGAGCTTTTCCTCCGTGAACCAGAGCACTTCTTCTTTAGAATGAACCTCGCCTTCTGCTTGCGCTTCCGCAATGGCTTCCAGCAGCTGACCAATCAGTGGACCCGGCTGTAGCTGGAAGTGCCGGATGAGCTCTTCGGATTGAATCAGGCGCGGCGGCAAGATCTGCTCACGTTCGCGGATGTAGCGCGTCAGCAGGGTGCGCACCGTGGCCAGGTGGCGCTGCCAGTGAATGGTCAGTGGCTCGGGTCCGCGCATAGCCAGGTGATCGGCCAGCGAGACCAGGGCCACGTAGATGCCGTTGGGCCCCATGTCGACGAAATAGCGCCGAATGGCTCTGGGGGTCACCGTGGCGCTGCTTAGCTGTCCCGGTCGCATGTGGTGCGCCACCACTTGCTGAATCAGCCTTTTGTCTTGCGTACTGATGCCCAGGCGCTGCGTAATCTGTTGCGCCAGCGGCACGCCTGCCTGCGGATGGTGATAGAACGTGATATTCCCCGCTTCATCCACCGCCTGCGTGATCGGCTTGCCGATATCATGTAGTAGAGCCGCAACCTTCAGCGGCGGCGACAGCAACCTGGTGAACGAGAAGATCCCCTGTTGTTCCGCCTCCTGCAGCATTTGCTGGAGCTCCAACAGATCGTCGTGCTCGCCTGCATTGAGTTCCGAGCACCGCACCTCTTCTGGGGATTGTTGCAGGAGCGTGCCCAGCTTCTCCAGCATCTCGACCGATGCCAGAGAATGATCAAAGACATCCCAGTGGTGAAGACTGGGCTGGGCCATGCCGCGCGCCGGCTCCAGTTCTGGTATCAGGGCGGTGAGCAGGTGATGGGTGTCCAGGAAGAGCAGGTTTTCATAAGATCCCTCGGGCCGTAGCAGGGCATAGAGCTCTTCGTGGATGCGTTCACGCGCTACCTGAAGGAGCAGGGAGGCATCGCGAGCGATGTAGCGCGCTGTCTCTGCTTCTATAGTCAAATGGTATTGCCGGGCGAAGCGCATGGCGCGCAGCAGGCGCAAAGGATCTTGCTGGAAGACCGTCTCGGTCGTGGCGCGCAGCGTCTGCGTCGCGATATCTCGCAGTCCCTGGTGAGGATCGATAATGGCTTCAGATAGGGAGGCACGTAGCTCTCCTGGTGATGCGGACCGCTCAATGAGCGCGATTACCCCCGTAAAGGGGGCGGCCAGCGCATTAATAGTAAAATCTCGTTTCGCCAGGTCTTCCCGAATGTCAGACCCTTGCAGCGGCGAGATATCCAGCGTCAGCTCTTGCTGCTCATGCTTGACGATGACGCGACTGGCCTTTTCATGCATATGTGCGTAGAAGCCACCCAGGTGATCTGCCAGGCGACGAGCCAGGTCAGGAATATTGCCTGATGTGACGATATCCCAATCTACACAGGGTCTTTGCAGCAGGAGGTTGCGCATTGAGCCTCCTACCAGGTAGACCGGTTGTTCATACTCTTTCAGTAGCTGGCAGCTTTGTCGCAATGCCTGCAAGACCCACGCGGCGCGGGCCTGTTCTTTTTCTGTCATCCCCTGCTCACCAGAATATATAGGTAGAGATAAATCAATTTCCGTCTGCGATCTCTGCATTATAGTATCATCCCTGTCTACCTGTAGACTGGTGGGGATGTTTATTGTATGTTGGAGTCGCGGAGGCGCACCGCGCCTCCGCGACTCCAACATACAATATGGGCGTGTGATAGCTTGTCATTCCTGATAGTCCCATGTATAGTAAGAATATGCTCAGTCAGCAGCGAACTGGCGTATGGTAATCGATGTGGGCGACCAGTAGCGGGAGAGGGGTGGTGAAGCTAACGAGAAGAGATAGCTGATTCATGGTCACCATAGCCAGGGAAACTATGAGAAAGAGGGGAGCAACAAGCGGCTGGCCGGCCCTTGTTCGCTGGGTGCGTTCCATGAGTGGAAGTCAAAATTATGGGGTGTTGCGCGTGGTGCGTGTGCTTTTGCCCGCCGACCCCGCCAGGCGCCCGGATACACATCCTCGTGGTCTGTTTCCAGAAGAGCGTCTGGTCTATGTGCTAACGTCTCGCGAGACGACTATGGGGAGAGCCTTGAGCAATGATTTGATCTTAATGGACCCCAGCGTATCCCGTGAGCATGCGCGCCTGGTTTTCGACGGGGAGAATTGGTCTATTCATAATGTCACGGACCAGAATATCCTGCACGTCAATGGGCATGAGGTTGCCGCCGGGGCACGGCATGTGCTGCACTCCCAGGATTTTCTGGTACTGGGCAATACCATGCTGCAACTGATCGCTCCTAAAGGTGATCAAGATGCTTCTATCGCTTCCGCGCTTGACGATGATAAGGCTGGTGAATTACCGCTTCCAACTCCATCTCGGATCAGCGATGAGGCTGTGAAGTTTCCTGTTTCATCCACGGCTGCGCACCCCCGTGTTTTTTCACGCCTGCCGCTGCTGCCTCCCATCAAAAAGATACCAGCGACAAATGGCAAAAGACACGAGGCGCATACTATCTCTCCTGAGACAGCGAGCCTGGAGGAACGTCAGACGGTTATGGAACTGGATGCGCGTGCCTGGGCCGAGGAAGGTAAGCTGCTCGGTAGCAGCATTACCCTTCAGTTTGCTCTTCCCAGGGTGCTAAAAAAAACGCTGCGCTGGACCATTGGTGGTCTGTTGCTGCTGGCGCTCTTGCTGAGCGCGCTGGCCGCCATTATTTTAAATAACCTGCTGGGGATCGTCTCGCTGGTGCAGGAAAGCCCTGTCAATATCTTATCGGTGCTGACGATTCCGATTGTGGCCGCGCTGGGTATTAATCTGCTGGTCAATTTCATTGATCGTTATGAGCGCGAGCCCTGGTTCTTACGCCTGGCCGCCTTCCTCTGGGGAGCCATCATCGCCATTCCGCCAACCACCTTTATCGAGGGAAGCGTTGATAGCTGGCGGAGTGCCATCCTGGGTCCGCAGGCTGGCCGGGCCCTGCATGCGCTCTTTTCAGCCCTCAATGCCGGCATTACGGAAGAGACCGTCAAAGGACTCGGTCTGCTGCTGCTCTTTTTTGTGCTGCGCGACGAATTCGATAACGTGACCGATGGCATCGTCTACGGTGCGTTGATCGGCGCTGGCTTTGCCATGGTGGAAAATATCTTTTACTTCGCCGGCAATCCCAAGGCTTTTCTCTTCTTACTGATCGGGCGCATCGTATTGGGATGGCTGAGCCACTCCACATTTACTATCTGCCTGGGCATCGCCCTGGGGTATATGCGGCACACACAGATACGCTGGCGGCAGATCGTGATCCCCATCATCGGCTATTTTATCGCTGTGGGATTGCATACCGCCTTCGACTTCATCAACTTTTTCGCCAACGCGCTGGTCCTGTCCTCGCCGGACAATTCAAATATTGTTATGTTTTCGCTCTTTGCCAGCATCGGCGACTACATCCTGCCGTTTATTGCCCAGATGGTGATCATCTATTGCCTGATTAAATCCCTGGCCCATGAGGCCGCCATTATCCGTGAGTTTCTGGCCTCGGAAGTGAGCAACGGGATCGTGACGGTAGACGAGTACGCCATGCTCCAGCATTCGTTTTTGCGTACCCGCATTGAGCGTAGCATACTGTTTCGCCAGGGTTTTAAGCAGTGGATGCGTGTGAAGGCGTTGTATCAAACGGAGATCGGCCTGGCCTTTCGCAAGTGGCATGTTAGCATGGGCGATAAGCCCAAACTCGGCTATATCCAGCCTGAGGACGCCTATCGGCGGCGTATTCAACGCCTACGCCAGGATATTATTCTGGCCGAAGCCGCAAACTATAAGCTATAAAGAATCGTACCGACTATAGTACATATGTAGCTATACTACCCCGCTGATGTGGTAGAGTATACATGTGATAAAGAAATCAGTTCAAGGTGTGACTGCGTCAATGGAGAGCAGCCCTGGCACCTCTAGCGCATGCTCGCATAAGCGCAAGCGCACCTTAATACAGAAAAGGATGGGTGATTATGGAACTGGAGCGGGCCAACCTGCTACAGATCTATCGTTTTATGCGCCTCACCCGTGCCATGGAAGACCGCATTCGAACCCTGTTTTTACAGGGGCGTATCGTAGGTGGTGTTTACACGGCGCAGGGGCACGAGGCCACAACCGTCGGGGCAGCAATGACGCTTCGCGATGGGGACTGCATTGTTCCGCAGCATAGAGATCTAGGTATGCACCTTGTACGGGGAGTCTCTCCTCGCAGTACGATGTGCCAGTGGCTAGCTCGCGGCAATTCCCCCACCTTAGGTCGTGATGGTCAGATGCATATTGGTGATATGCACCAGGGCGTTGTTCCTATGATTAGCATGCTCGGAGAGTCGCTCCCCGTGGCATGCGGCGTCGCACTGACTATGAAGATGCGCAAACGTTCAACAATCGTCTTAGCCTCCTGTGGCGATGGCGCAACCAATACCGGCTCATTTCATGAAGCGCTCAACTTTGCCTCGGTGCAGAAGTTACCGATCGTCTTTGTGGTTGAGAATAATGGGTATGCCTATTCGACCCCTACCTCAAAGCAGTTTGCCATTCAGAACCTTTCCGACCGTGCGCTCGCCTATGGCATGCCCGGTCACAGCGTCGATGGCAACGATGTGCTGGCCGTCATAGAGGCCGTCGGGCAGGCTGTTGCCCGCGCACGCAGCGGTCAGGGTCCCACTCTGGTCGAATGTAAGACGTTCCGCGTGCGCGGCCATTCAGAGGCGGATAAGGCCGATTACGTCCCCGATAATGTACGCGCCGAGTGGCTCAAGAAAGATCCTATTCAGCGCTTCGAGCACTATCTATTCCAGGAAGAAATCTTAACAGAAGCCGCGCGTAGCGAGATGGATGCGCAGATCAAGTCTATGGTCGATGATGCGGTACGCTTTGCCGAGCAGAGTCCCGCGCCAGATGAAACAACGGTTGCGCACTATGTCTATGCTCCCGATGGGCCAATAGCAATGGTTGGTGAGCCGGGTGCGCTGGATACCCGCTATATCAATGCGTACGACAGTCGTACGGGCCAGCCGTTTCATACCGTGCAAAAGGCAGAGGAGGCCGCTGGACGACGATGAGTGATAGAAAAGTAACCTACCTGGAGGCCATTAGCCAGGCCATTCGCGAGGAGATGTTGCGCGATGACGCCGTCTTCCTCCTGGGAGAGGATGTGGGGTCATACGGTGGAGCATTCAAAGTTAGTGCCGGACTGCTGTCGGAGTTCGGCTCCGAGCGCGTGATCGATACTCCGATGTCCGAGGCAGCCATTATCGGGTCTGCCGTCGGTTCAGCGCTGATGGGTATGCGTCCCATCGCTGAAATGCAGTTCATCGATTTTATTACCTGCGGCTTCGACCAGATCATCAATATGGCGTCGAAGATGTACTGGCGTGTGGGAATGCCGGTCCCTATGGTGGTGCGCGGACCCTCCGGCGGTGGCACCAAGGGCGGTCCATTCCACTCGACCAGCCCCGAAGCCTGGTTCTTTCACGCGCCGGGCATCAAAGTTGTCGTCCCTTCCACCACCTATGATGCGAAGGGTCTGCTCAAGGCCGCCATTCGCGACAACAATCCTGTTCTCTACCTGGAGCACAAGTTGCTCTATCGCCTACCCGAACTGCGCGAAGAACTGCCGAACGAGGATTACGTCGTGCCGCTAGGGAAAGCCATCGTGCGTCGCGAAGGTGAAGACATGACCATCCTGACCTATGGCGCGATGGTTCATCAATGTCTGAAGGCCGCGCAAAGGCTGGAGGAGGACGATGATCTGGAAGTCGAGGTTCTGGACTTACGCAGCCTGGCGCCATTGGACCGTGAGGCGATCACAGAGTCGGTAAAACGCACCAATAAGGTGCTGATCGTCCATGAAGATACCCTGACGGGCGGGATCGGTGCCGAACTCTCGGCCATCCTGGCGCAGGATCTGTTTGAATATCTGGATGGTCCCATTACACGTGTGGCCGCCCCGGATGTACCTTTTCCCTATGCGCCGGCGCTGGAGGCCGCCTATCTGCCAAACGCTGACAAGATTCTTTCGGCCGCCAGAGAACTGGCCGCCTACTAAACGTGTTATACAGAATAGAGATCTCACAAATCTATCATCATAGAGGGGATGAAAGGGTGTACTTATTATGCCAACACCAGTAAAAATGCCGCGCCTGGGCGAATCAGTGGCGGAAGGAACCATTGGCTCCTGGTTAAAACAGGTTGGAGATACCATCGAGCGCGATGAAGCGATCGCCGAGGTGATTACCGATAAAATTAACGCTGAACTGCCATCTCCGGTGGCCGGACGGCTGGTCAAGATTCTGGTCCAGGTCGATGAGACGGTGCCTGTGGGGACCGATATCGCCATGATTGAAGAGAGCGCCGATGTGACAGCGGACAGTGGCACGTCCGGCCCCGATGCCGCTCCGGTGGAGAGTGTGCGCGAGGCCGCTACCCCGCTGCCCGAGTCGTCGCAGCCCGTGGGCCTGCCGAGCAATGGTACGCGTGTGAAACAGCAGCGCGAAGACGAGGAGCGTCAGCGTATCTCTCCGCTGGCCCGCCGCCTGGCGCAGGAGCACGGCATTAACCTGAATGATATCGCTGGAACCGGCGCGGGTGGTCGCGTGCGCAAAGAGGATATCCTGGCTTTTGTGGAGCAACGACAGAAGGTGGCTACTCCCGCTGCCGTGTATGCCCCGTCCGCTCCTGCCGCCGCGCCCGTTGCCCAGCAGCCTGCCCGGGTAGAGGTTGCGCAGCCCACGTCGGAGCAACTGACCGAGGCTGGTGACGAGGTGGTCTCCCCCAGTCGCATGCGCCTGGCGATCGCCGAGCATATGGTGCGTAGCAAGCGGACCTCGCCGCACGCTACCACCGTGGTTGAGGTCGACATGACCAATATCGCGAAGTGGCTGGCCAAAAACAAAGACGAGTTTAAACGCCGCGAAGGTTATGGCATCAGCTTTGTCCCATTTGTGATGAAGGCTGTCTGCGAGGGCATTCGCAAGTATCCGACCATCAACTCCACCTGGACGCCCGATAACAAGATCATCATCAAGCGCCACATCAACCTGGGCATGGCCGTCTCGACCGACACAGGACTGGTCGTTCCGACGATTTATGATGCTGACCAGTATACGCTGGCCGCGCTCGCGAAGCAGGTTAACGCCCTGGCTCAGCGCGCGCGGGCTAACAAGCTGACCGTTCAGGATATGCAGAACAGCACCTTCGTAGTGAATAATCCTGGCGTATTTGGTACAATTATATCTATGCCTATTATCAATCAACCACATGCGGCCATTCTCAGTATGGATGCTGTCGTGAAACGACCGGTGGTAATTGAAGATGACGCCATCGCTGTGCGTTCGATGATGTTTATGTCGATGTCCTTTGACCATCGCATCCTGGATGGAGCGGGCGCCGGCGGCTTCCTGCAGGCCGTGCGCACCAAATTGCAAAGCTATGGACGCGACATCGATGTGTATTAGTAGAGGAATTTTCCATGACGACCATTATCCCGGAGCGCCGGCCTGAATGGCTACGCGTACGAGCTCCCAAGGGAGAAAACTACCAACAACTCAAGCAACTGATGCGTGGTCAGTCGCTGCATACCGTCTGTGAAGAGGCACGCTGCCCCAATATCGGCGAGTGCTGGGGACACAAGACCGCCACCTTTATGATCCTGGGACGCGTCTGTACCCGCAGCTGTGGTTTTTGCGCCGTTGAGACGGGGCGTCCACTGGGCCTGGACTGGGAAGAGCCGAAGCGCGTGGCGGAGGCTGCGAAGGAGATGGGGCTGCGCCACGCTGTGGTGACCTCGGTCAATCGCGACGAGTTGAAGGATGGTGGCGCGGCGGTCTTCGCCTCAACCATTCGCTGGATCCGTCGGCTCAATCCCGAGTGCAAAGTTGAGGTATTGACCCCTGACTTTAAAGGTTCGCCCGATGCCTTGCGTGTGGTGATGGATGCGAAACCCGATATTTACAACCACAACGTCGAGACGATTCCCCGGCTCTATAAGCGTGTGCGTCCCCAGGCTGTCTATCAGCGCTCGTTGCAGGTGCTGAAGATGGCCAAAGAGATGTACCCCGGCACACGCACCAAGTCCGGCTTCATGCTCGGCCTGGGCGAGAGCTGGGATGAGATCCTTGAGGTGATGCGCGATATGCGTGAGTATGACGTCGATATCCTGACCATCGGTCAGTACCTGCGTCCATCGTTCCAGCATCTGCCGATTCAGCGCTACGTGCCGCTGGAGGAGTTCGCCGCGCTAAAGGCCGAGGGCAAGAAGCTGGGCTTCCGCCATGTGGAATCGGGACCCTTTGTGCGCAGCTCGTATCATGCCCATGAGCAGGCCGATGGAGCGACGCAAGAGTAATCGAGGAGTAAGCAAGGAGCAATTATGGCATCGAAAGCAAGCATAAACTCCGTTGAACTGGCTTATGAAGATCATGGCATCGGCGTACCACTGATCTTCCTGCATGCGTTTCCGCTCAATCGGCACATGTGGGATAACCAGCTTGGCCGTTTGCTGGATGAGCAGCGCTATCGCCTGGTGGCGCCAGATTGGCGCGGCTTCGGCGAGAGCAGCCTGTATGGGAACCTCTCGACCATGGAGATGTTCGCCGATGATCTGGCTGGTCTGATGGACCATCTGGGGATGCAGCAGGCGGTGCTCTGCGGCCTCTCAATGGGTGGCTATGCCGCTTTCGCTTTCTTGCGCAAATATCCTCAGCGGGTGGGCGGTCTGGTCCTGGCCGACACCCGTCCCGGCGCGGATACCGAGGAGGGGCGGGCCAATCGCGAGAATCTGGCCCGCACGGCTGAGCAGCAGGGAACGGATGCCATCGCCGATCTGCAGATTCCGCGCCTCCTTTCAGAGTATACGCGCACCCATCATCCCGCTGTGGAGGCACAGGTGCGCAAGATGATCGCGACTGCCAACCCGCTGGGCATCGCTGCCGCCTCGCGTGGCATGGCTCTGCGTGCCGACAGCAGCGATCTCTTGGGCACCATCAACTGTCCCACGCTGGTGTTGGCTGGTGAGCACGATGCCCTGACGCCACCCGACGTGGCGCGTGCCTATGCCCGCCAGATCAAGGGAGCCCGCTTCGCGGTCATTCCCCACTCCGGCCATCTCTCAAACCTCGAACAGCCCGAGGCATTCCAGACCGTACTGCAAGACTTCTTGCGGAGCGCCCTATAAGGTTCTTTCAAGCGCAGCATAGCGCGAGTTAGCCCGAGTCGGTGATCCCCTGGCTCTCATAGAGAGGGAAACATGGTACAGCAGCCATCGCTTCAGCATCCAGTGGTACTGGTGGTAGACGATAATCCTGCCATTCGCGACATGGTCTCCTGGGCCCTGGAGTTAGATGGTTATGAGCCGGCCGAGGCCGCCGAAGGTCAGGAGGCTCTAGACTGGCTGCATAACGCGGCCCGCGAAGGTCGCTATCCCTCCGTCATTTTACTGGACCTGGCCATGCCCGGTATGGATGGTCTCACCTTTTTAGCCCACCTCCAGGAATATCGTGAGCTCTATTCCTCATTGTTTCCTGGCCCATCCGTCGTCGTCATCACCGCAAACATCGCCGCCTCCGACGTTGAGAAGCTGGGCGTAGAGCGCGTCATCATCAAGCCCTTCCACGTCCGCGACCTGCTGGATACCGTGCGCATGCTCACCTGCTAACCCCTTTTCCCGGTGTCCTCTTTGGTGGGACGTGAACGCCCGGGTACGGGTCGCTTCGCGACAAGCCGGGGCAAGCCCGGCACCTACGACGAGGATTCATATAAAGATGGTGGCGTGTGGTTGCGCGGCGGACACCCGCCGCGCAACCACACGCCACCATCTTTATATATGTGCGGCCGCGTATGCGGACGCCCATGCGCGGGCACTCAGTTCCCTATAAAAAAAGAGCAAATCATTAGTTTCTCTTGAGACTTCCTTGAACTCTTCCTGGTACAATTTCCGCAGATAGAAAAAAACATACAGTTCTATGTATTTTTATGATAGACGCACCATCACCTATCCATAGTGAATCGCATATAAACGCATAGAGGAGGCGTTGAACATGGATATACACGAACAGCCCACCCAACCATGGAAAGGGGCTGATCCCGGCCAGGGCGAGAACTTTCCCGTTTCTCAACCAGCATTCACAGCCTCTGTACCAGGAAACGGAGTGGCTACACCCGCGCCGAAGCGCCTGTCGCGCCGAGCACTCTTTTCAGGACTGGCCGGCGCGGGCGTCGCCGTAGCCATTGGCGGCGTCGCCCTGGCTGAATGGCAGCACACGCAACAGAATGGCGGCTCACCATTCGAGGCTGACCCTGGCACAAATGCGCAGATCGGTCACCTGTTGCGCCGCGCCGGATTTGGCGTCACCCTGAACGATCTGGCCACCTATACCCCGCTGGGATTTCAGGGCGCGGTGGATCGCCTGTTGAACTATCAGCAGGTCTCCGATCAGCCACTGGAGCAGCAGTTGACGGCGGCGAATCTGAACCTGGCGAAGCCGCAGAGTCAGCAGCAATGGTGGCTGCTACGCATGGCTGGCACCCAGCGACCGCTGCTGGAAAAGATGACCCTCTTCTGGCATGGCGTCTTGACCAGTAGCTTTCAAAAGGTTGGCGGTAAAGATGCCTATATACGTATGATCGTGCAGAATAAGTTTTTGCGCGACCACGCCTTCGATACCTTCGACAATCTGCTGCTGGGCATTACCAGCGATCCCGCCATGCTGTTCTATCTGGACCTGACCAAGAGCCGCAAGAATGCGCCCAATGAAAATTTCGCGCGCGAATTGATGGAATTGTTTACGCTCGGTCTGGGTCACTATACGCAGCAGGATGTGTTTGAGGGAGCGGCCGCCCTGACCGGCTGGCATATACACCCGGGCACCCAGACGGCACGCTACAATCCGGCCGACCATACCACGCGAGAGCTGGTCTTCCTGGGACAAAAAGGGAACCTCGACTATAAGGATGTCATCAGGATCCTCGCCAATCACCCGGCGACCCCCTGGTTCATCTGCCGCAAGCTCTTTACCTTTTTCGCCTACGAAAATCCGAGCAACGATGATCTGCAGCCCCTGGTGGATGCCTACGTCAAGAGCAACCACAGCATGCAGGCGGTCATGAAGACGCTGCTGCTCTCGCCACAGTTTAGCTCGCCCAAAGCGTATCGCGCGCGTATGAAATCGCCGACCGAGTTTCTGGTTGGCTCGTACCGGGCACTGGATGCGAAGACCAGTGGCGTGGAGCTACCTCCCCTGCTTACCCAGCTAGGGCAGACCCTGCTCGCGCCACCCAACGTCGCGGGCTGGCCGGGCGATAAAGTCAGCTCCCTCTGGCTCAATGGCGGCACCTGGATGTCACGCCTCAACTACATCAACACGCTGATCGGCGGTGGACGTTATCGCGGCAGCGTCTACAAGCCGCTGGATTTCCAGTCTATTGTCGATACCCACCACATCGATACGCCTGAGAAATTCGTGGACCACTTTTCCGCTTTCTTGCTGGATGGCACGCTGGATAATGAACGCAAGGGGCAATTGGTGGACTACTTCAATACTCCTGATCCGCGCTCGCGCAAAGGACACATTACGCTGAGTGGCGGAAAAAGCTATCCGGTCAGTAAGGTACGGGGAACACTGTATCTGCTGCTGGCATCTCCGGAATATCAGCTCAATTAGGATGCGTAAATAGATATACATGCAGGAACACAATCTGACGGCAGGCCTGAAACTTGCCTGCCAGGGTCAGGAGGGAAAAAGGATATGAAACTTTCGCGTCGCGCACTGATCAAGGATGGCATGCTGGTGGTCTCGGCTGGTATGGTTATGCCTGCAATCTTTAGCCGTGGTGTTGCCTCGGCCAAAGCGCTTCAGATGGATGGTGCTCGCACCGCCATGGCGGGCAACGACCACACGTTGATCGTGGTCCAGATGGCGGGTGGCAACGATGGCCTGAATACCGTTGTCCCCTATACCGACGCCACATACCATAAGATGCGCCCCACATTGGGGCTGGCTGAAGACAAGGTGTTGCACCTGGACGATCGCCTGGGGCTGCATCCCAACCTGGCGCCGCTCAAAAGTCTGTGGGATCAGGGTCATCTCGCCATCGTCGAGGGCGTTGGCTATCCCAATCAGAGTCTCTCGCACTTCCAGGCGATGGATATCTGGCAGACGCTGGACCTGAATGGTACCGGCAGCGAGGGCTGGCTGGGAAAACTGGTGGCCGGCCTGGTGGATAAAGATGGACATCCCTTCCAGGCGATGGATATTGGGACCCAGACGGCGCAGGCGCTCTCCTCAATCACCACGCCGGTCCCGACGCTGACCAGTCCACAGGCCTATCGCCTTAACGCGGATCCTACCGAACCCGATGGGGGCAACGCACGTCTGCAGGCGTTGCTCAAGCTCTATAATACCTATCCTCGCTCATCGCCATACGCCGCGCTCTTAGATACGACCGCGCTCAACGCGCACGAAGGGGGACGCCAGCTGCTGCAGGCTCAGGGCGCCTATCACCCGGCCGTCACCTATCCCCAGGGTCCCTTCGCCGCCGGCCTGAAGACGCTGGCCGAAACTATCGTGCAGGGACTTGGGCTGCGCGTGGGCTATGTGACGCTGGGCGGATTCGATACCCACGCCAACCAGGTCACTACCCATGAGACCCTGTTAAAGACCCTGGCCGAAGGGTTGTCCGCGTTCTATACCGACCTGGATAAGCATGGCAAAGCCGATAACGTCGTGGTCATGACCTGGTCAGAGTTCGGGCGGCGCGTTGAAGAAAATGGTAGCCAGGGGACCGATCATGGTACGGCTGCACCCCTTTTCGTGCTGGGCAAGTCGATTCACCAGGGCATCTACGGCGAGCCGCCCGACCTCAAAAACCTGGACCAGGTAGGCAACCTGAAATATACTGTAGATTTTCGTTCCGTCTACGCAACCGTGCTGGATCGCTGGATGGGCGCCTCCTCCAAAGATGTCCTGGGAGGCTCCTTTGGCTCCCAAAACTTTTTACCCCAGCTCTAACTCTCTTTCTTCCACACCAGCTATTGAATAGTGGTGGTTTCTCTGTGGCGGAGGCGCTACGGCGCCTCCGCCACAGAGAAACCACCACCACTATGCATGCGCTTTGTGCCTTTTTTTCCTATAAACATATCCGTTGCACCGCTTCTGTAATCCCCATAGAACTCACAAACCAGGGCGGCCGCGCAGCGGACGCGCGTGCGGCGGCTATCGCGGCCCAATAGGGAGGGGAGGAATGCACATCCTTATATGGCTTGTCCCCGGTGAGCTTCGCGGCAAAATCTACTTGAGATTTCTGTAGAATTGTGATAAATAGAAGGGATGGATCGTAAGTGTATCTTCCTGCCACTTTTTTCCTTTGGCGCATCTGGCCTTTCTTGAGAGGCAGCAATAATTATTTTTAGAGAAAATGTAAAAGGTAAAGATGGATGAGTATGAGCAAGTTTAGCAAGGAATATGTGACACAGACCAATGCGTCAAATGAAGTTGTAGATCTTACCAATTGTGACCGTGAGCCAATTCATATTCCAGGATCTATCCAACCTCATGGCCTCCTGATGGTTCTGAGTGTGCCCGCACTGAATATTATCCAGATCAGCAACAACGCTGATGCGTTGCTGGGTATCGCGTCGGTGAGCCTGCTGGAGCAGCCTATCGCTCAGCTTCTCCCATCTGACCAGGTGGAACAGCTCACAGCCAGCCTGCTGTTAGATGAGATTGAGGCGGTAAACCCGCTGGCGCTGAGGATACAGAATAGTGAAGGCCAGGAGCAGCGCTTCGATGGAGTCGTGCATCATGTCGATGGCCATGAAAAAGAACTGCTGCTGCTCGAACTGGAGCCCGCTCCTGAAGAAAAACGCGCCTATGTTCCGAATTTCTATCAGATCATGCGCACATCGGCCTCAGTTTTGCAGCGGGCCGCCAACCTTCTGGATATGTGCCAGGCCTCGGCCGAGGCTGTACGTAGATTGACCGGCTTTGATCGCGTGATGATCTATCGCTTTCACGAAGACTGGCATGGTGAAGTCATCGCGGAAGCGCGCAATGAAGATCTGGAATCATATCTGGGCCTGCATTACCCGGCTTCCGATATTCCCGCCCAGGCGCGTGAACTGTATCGCCACAATTGGCTGCGCCTGATCGCCGACGTCTCGTATCAACCAGCGCCGCTGATCCCGGTGGAGAATCCGGTTACCAGAGGACCCATCAATCTGGGCTCTTCGGTGTTGCGCAGCGTCTCGCCGATGCATATCATGTACCTGAAGAATATGGGCGTGGCCGCCTCTATGTCTATCTCGATCAAGAAAAATGATCAGCTGTGGGGATTAATCTCGTGTCACCACAACTCGCCCCGTTTCGTGCCCTACACGGTGCGCGCGGCCTGCGAGTTCCTTGGTCAATCGCTCTCGCTGCAGATCGCTGCCCGTGAAGATATTGATGATTATGCCTATGAAATGCATGTAAAGAACATCCAGGCTTCGTTGTTGGAGCATATACGTGGCGATCAGAGTCCTTTTGAGCAGCTATTGCAGCATCCCGAAGAATTGCTCAGCCTGACGAATGCGCAGGGTGCCGCAGTCTGTTTTAACGATCGCTATATGCCCATTGGTCAGGCGCCAGGCGCCGCCGATGGCATGCGTATCGTTGACTGGCTCAAAGAGCATGTGCACAACGATGTCTTTGTGACCAATACATTCTCCGAGCACTGGAAGGATGCGGAACAATTGCAGGGCATGGTGAGTGGCCTCCTGGCCATCTCGATTTCACCTTTGCAGGGCAGCTATGTGCTCTGGTTCCGGTCAGAAGTTGTGCAGCAGGTAATCTGGGGTGGTGATCCACACAAACCGGTCCAGGTGCAGCCGGACGGCAGTGCCATTTTGTATCCGCGTACCTCCTTCGCCGCCTGGAGTGAAACGGTTCACTTTCAATCCCAGGCCTGGAAAGCCTGTGAGGTCGATGCGGCGCGCGGCTTCAGAAGCGCCCTGGTGGATCGAGCATTGCACGATCTATTGGTGCAACGCTCCGAGGAACTGGCCGGACTCAATAAGCAACTGGCGGAGAGCAATCAAGAGCTCGACTCTTTTGCCTACATCGTTTCGCATGACCTGAAAGAGCCCCTGCGTGGCATCAATAATTATGTGAACATTCTAAAAACAGATTTTGCCGATACCTTGAATGAAGAAGGGTTGAGTCGCCTGGATACCCTGCAGCGTCTCTCGCATCGGCTCGATTCCCTGATCGAATCCCTGCTGCACTATTCGCGTGTGGGACGCGTTGACCTGGCCTTTGCCGAGACCAATCTCAACGAGATGCTTGATGCCACCCTTGAGCTGCTGCGGGCCAGAATTGAAGAGCAGGGTGTTGAGATTCGCGTTCCGCGCCCCCTACCGACTATCTGGTGCGATCGTGTGCGCGTCGGTGAAATTTTTACCAATTTAATCACCAACGCTATGAAGTATAATGATAAGGCAGAGAAATGGGTCGAAATAGGGTATCAGCAGCCCGAGGATCCGCAGCAAGCGTTGATCTTTTACGTACGTGACAATGGCATCGGCATTCGGGATAAGTACTTTGATTCGATCTTCAACATTTTTAAACGGTTGCATGGTCGGGATAAATTTGGCGGCGGAACGGGCGCGGGCTTGACAATCGTTAAACGTATCGTAGAGCGCCATGGAGGTGAAATCTGGCTGGAATCTACGTTTGGAGAAGGTACGACGTTCTATTTTACCTTGCAGGAAGGCTAGCAGCGCATGATTGATCATTCCGATTATCCACTACTGATTGTAGAGGATAATGACGAAGACTTTGAAGTAATCCAGTGGGCGTTAAAAAAGTTATCGATCACCACCCCCATCTACCGTTGTGATGATGGGGATGACGCTCTGGACTTCCTTCACCATACCGGAAAATATACCCAGAAAGAAACTTCACCCCGCCCCGCGCTCATTTTGCTCGATCTGAATCTGACCCTCATGAACGGGCAGGAAGTGCTCACGCGCATCAAGCACGATGATGCGCTGAAAATGATCCCTGTTATTATCTGGACGACATCGGCCGATCCCAGAGATATCGATATTTGTTTTAAGCAGGGTGCCAACAGCTATATTCTCAAGCCGATGACTTTTGAAAAACTATTAGAGGCTGTAGATTTGCTCAACCAGTACTGGTTTGGAGTGGTGAAGCTTCCTGAGATAACAGAGATGTGAGTATGGCGGAGAAGAACCCTACAATTTGTATTATTGATGATAATCCAGACGATCGGGATACTTTTCGGCGCTATCTTTTGCAAGATCCCCTCTATCGCTATCAATGCTACGAGGCGGAAACCGGTGAGGATGGGCTGCTCCTGTGCAGGCAAATTCAGCCTGACTGTATTCTGCTCGACTATAAATTGCCTGATATTGACGGGTTGGAATTTTTAGCGGAACTGGTGGACTCCTCTGGTTCCGTCCCCTTTGCGGTCATTATACTGGCTGGCCTGGGCGATGAGGGGATCGCCCTGCAGGCGATGAAGAGTGGAGCCCAGGACTACCTGGTGAAGGATGAGATGACGCCGGGCAACCTGTTTCGCGCCATTCACCACGCGATCGAGCGCACAACGATGAGACGTGCCCTGGAGAAGCATCAGCAGGATCTGGAGCAGAAAAATCAGGAGATCCAGGCCTTCGCCTATGCGCTGGCTCACGATCTGCGCGCCCCATTGCGGGCTATTACCGGCTTCTCGCAGATCGTTGAGCAGGATTACCACGATGTACTCGACGATAGCGGACGCCATTATGTCGAAAATATTGTGCATGCCTGCTCGCAGATGGATCGCTTGATCGATGATCTCTTAAACTATACGCGCATCGAGCATCGGGCGCTCCGTTACAAGCCTGTGGCCCTGGACTATCTGCTGCGGCAGATCGTGAAAAGTATGGAGACGCGCCTCCAGAAGACTGGAGCGACCGTTACCCTGGCGGAGGATCTCCCCACTATTTATGGCGATAGTACCCTGATCAACCAGATCTTCGTCAATTTGCTGGATAATGCCCTGGTGTATCATAAGCCGGACGAGGTGGCACAGGTCACTGTTAGCTGGTGGGAGGATGGCGAATTTGTTGTTATCAGGCTGGCCGATACCGGTATCGGTATCGCGCCTAAGTTTTACGAGAAAATCTTTAATATCTTTCAACGCTTACATAGTGAAGAGATCTATCCAGGTACTGGTATCGGCCTGGCCATCGTGAAAAAGGCGGTCGATCTGTCAGGTGGGCTTGTATGGGTTGAATCCACTCTGGGTGTAGGGAGTAATTTTTTTGTAAAGCTGCCTAAATACATAGTATAAATATTGATCTCATATGCGCTCATGGTATAGGTCATTTGTTTATAGTGAAACTGATTAGGTTACGTAAGAGTAATACTGTTATATTTGAATGGTACAGCCCTTATTCCACTGTAGAGATTGTCTGTGGTACGTGTGAGCAAGTATGATGGCCATTTTGTTTAGATGAGCGAAGCCGTTCCCGGCCGTAATGCGAGCCGGGTGCATGCGGCGTTTACGATTGCTTTAGAGAGTATGTTGGAGTGAGCTTGTGAGGTTCCTGATTGTCGATGATAGTAAGCCTGATCGTGAGTTAGTGATCAGGCGCCTGAAAAAAGAATTTTCTGATGCTGAATATGTAGAAGCGTCGCATTTGAATGAACTGGAAGAGGCGATGGCCAGCGATGACTTTGATATCGTGCTCACCGATTATCAATTAAACTGGACGAATGGCCTCAATATCCTGAACAGGGTCAAACAGCAATATCCTGGCATTCCGGTCCTGATGGTAACAGGCACCGGCAGCGAAGAGATCGCGGTGGAGGGTCTGCGCTCGGGTTTGAGTAATTATATTCTCAAGAGCCACCTGGATCAACTTCCGCAGGCTGTGCATGAGAGCCTGGAGAAGGCACGCTTACAGAAGCAATATAATGAAGCAATCCTCCAACTGCGCCATTCTGAAGAACGCTATCGCGAAATTTTTGAACAGGGCCTGACCGGTATCTTTGTCTGTACCCCCGAGGGAACACTGCTCACCTGTAATACAGCATTCGCGCGTATCCTGGGTTTTGCCTCCGAACATGAAGCTCTGCAGACTGATATTCACTCTCTGTATCCGACAACCAATGACTACGAGACCTTTCTTTCGCGTTTAGCAAAAGAGAAGCGCCTGGAATACTACGAAGTTGAGATGGTACGCCACGATGGCGCGCCGGTCTACGTTGTTGAAAACGTTGTGGGCGACTTTGATGAAGATGGCCAATTGACCGAGATCAAGGGTTACATTTTTGACACCACCGAACGGCGCAAGCTGGCGGACCAGCTTCAGCAGGCCCAGCGTCTGGAGAGCGTTGGCCTGCTGGTCAGTGGCATCGCCCATGACTTCAACAACATGCTGGGTGGCATCCTTGGCTACGCCAGCCGTGGCCTTAACCGCATCACCCAGAGCCATCCCCTCTACGACAATTTAAACCACATTCACGAGATTGGCACGCGGGCCGCGAAAATGACCCATCAATTGCTGGCCTTTTCACGTCGGCAGGTGCTGGAGCCAACCGATGTCAACCTGAACTACGTGGTTGAGAATCTTTTGAACCTGGTTGGCAAGATACTGGCTGACCAGATTGAAATCGAGTTCATTCCCGATCCCAATCTCAAGACGGTGCACGTCGACTATGCGCAGATCGAGCAGGTGCTGATGAACCTGTGTGTCAATGCCCACGATGCCATGCCAGATGGGGGAAAGCTTACCATCAAGACTTGCAACGTACCCTACGAGGAGGCCTACCGCAAGAGCCGTGGGCAGCTGGCGGAGGCTCAGTATGTCCTGCTTACCGTGCAGGATAGTGGTATTGGCATGGATGAGCAGACGCAGTCGCATATCTTTGAGCCCTTTTTCACCACCAAAGAGATCGGTAAGGGGACGGGCCTGGGCCTATCCATGGTGCACGGCATTATTGGTCAGCACAATGGATATATCGGAGTTGAGAGTGCGCTGGGGAAGGGGACCTGCTTCTCCATCTATCTGCCAACCATTGAGGTGCCCGCGACCGAGCCAGGTTTCGATAAGGATACCCTGGCGGTCAGCCAGGAGTTGGTGCGTGGTGGAGACGAAAACATCCTGGTGGTCGAAGATGATCCCGATCTGCGCTGCCTGATAGAGGAGGCGTTGACAGAGTATGGCTATACCGTGGTGAGTGCCGCCGATGGATCTGAGGGGCTCAAGCTTTTTGAGCGGCGCGACCCGGTCTTCTCGCTGGTCGTCTCGGATCTCGTTACCCCTAAAATGAAGGGGAAAGAGCTCTACGACCATATTCACCTGCTGAGTGAGCAGACCAAATTTCTCTTTATCAGCGGCTACCAGGCGAATCAGATCAGCCAGAACTTTGTGCTGGATAAAGGGTTTGCTTTTCTGCAAAAGCCGTTTGATCTGGATGAACTGGCCGCCCGCGTGCGCGAGATTCTCGGTTGATATACAGCGGGCATGCTCGCAGCATGCCCGCTTCAGCTGATTACTCTTCTTCGTGCGTGGCTCCGACGTGTTCGACGCGGCTCTGAACCTCAAAGAGGGCCTCGATGCGTGGCGTCTGTTGCTGGTTGCTCTCTTCCAGACTGTTCTGGATCAGGTTATCGATTTCCAGGTAATACTCGACCAGGAGCCGCTCGCCGACAGTGGTATGGTTGACGCACTCCTCCAGCATGCTCTCCGCCTCTTCATACGTTGCCAGGGACTCCTGGGCGCTCTGAAAGGCATGCTGGGCGCTCTGGAGCCGTTCCATCTGTTCCTGATAGGCCCGGCGCCGCATGGGCTCGCTCCCTGCGTTTGACTGCAATTCTTGTATGGTCAGGGCCGCTTTACCCATATCAACATGGGTCTCGTCCTCTCGACGCTTCAACCAGGCGCGTACGGCATGCAGACGAACAAGCGGATTGGCATCTTCAGGTAAGCGTAAATTATCATCAGAGAGCAGTTCGTCGCTCCCGATCTCTTCCGGCTGCTGAGAAAGTTCTTCGTCAAAATCCATCCTGGTGCTTCTTTCCTTTTTCTGGCGTTAACGGTTGTTTCCTGTATGGTAGCATAGCCTGGCAAGCAACAAAAACAGGGATACCTCGCACTTGTGCGGATATCCCTGTGGATGAGGAGCTTGTAGATGGATTAGCTCAGCGCCTCCTGTCCCAGTTCCTGTTTTTCAACCGGGGCCGCTTCCTCCTCATAATCAGATGGCCGCGTTCGGTCGCTGCCATTTCCCAGTCCGATGGCTTTGAAGACGGGCGTCAGAATGACGGCCAGCAACAGATTGAGTATGAGTACGGCGACCGCGATATAGATGGGAATGCCAAAGACGGCCATGGTAGGTTTATTGCCCGCCATGATAAACATAGTGGTGCCCGCGACCATAGCCGCGGCCCAGCCGATCAACAGGGCCCAGCGATTAAACCAGTGGGTGTAGAGTCCCAGGAAGACGGCGGGCAGCGTCTGCAAGATCCAGATGCCTCCCAGCAGCTGAAAGTAGACCACCTGGGCGGGATTGATGGCGACGATGAAGATCAATGCACCAAACTTTAACACCAGGGATGCGAGTTTGGCCGCCTGTGACTCCTGCCTATCGGTAGCCTCGGGCCGGAAGTATTCCTTGTAGATGTTGCGCGTAAACAGGTTGGCCGCCGCGATCGACATGACGGCCGCCGGTACCAGGGCTCCAATCGAAAGAGCGGCGAACGTAAATCCGGCGAACCAGGAAGGGAAGATCGCGTTGACCAGGGCCGGTACGGCGCTGTTGTTGCCGAAGCCACCAAACGGTTTGATCTTTGCCGCGATGGCCATATATCCCAGCAGGGCCAGGAAGCCCAGCATCAGTGAATAGATGGGGAGCAATGCGGCGTTCCGCTTGACCACTTTGGTACTGCTACTGCTGAGCACGCCGGTGAGCGAATGGGGATAGAGGAAGAGCGCCAGCGCCGAGCCGAGTGCCAGGGTAGAATAAGCGATCGCCTGATTAGCAGGGATGATATCTGAGAAGGTCTTGGGATGGGCCAGGGCTTTCTGGTGCGCCGCATTAAAGATGGGGCCAAAGCCGTGGAAGTGCGTCGGGATAATTGCGATAATGGCGAACAGAACAATGAATATCATGATATCTTTCACCAGCGCGATCATAGCGGGCGCGCGCAGTCCGCTGGTATAGGTGTAGGCGGCCAGGATCACAAAGGCGATCAAGAGCGGAATATCGACCTGGAAACCCAGAATCGGGAGTGTGATCGGGATGCCCATCGCGGCCAGCGAGATCTGGATGCCGTACATTTGCAGGGCGATATATGGCATGGTGGCCAGGATGCCGGTGAAGGCCACAGCCAGCGCCAGTCCCCGGCTGTCGAAGCGATCCTTGACAAAATCGGCTGCGGTAACATAGCCGCGCTGCTTGCAGACAGTCCAGAACCTGGGCATCAGGACAAAGACGAGTGGATAGACCAGGACCGTGTAGGGGACGGCGAAAAAGCCCGATACCGCGCCAACGCCGAACATGGCGGCCGGAATGGCGATAAACGTATACGCGGTATACAGGTCTCCACCCAGCAAGAACCAGGTGATAACCGTGCCGAAACGCCGACCTGCTAATCCCCATTCATGCAGCAGATCCAGGTCTCCTCGTCGCCAGCGCGCGGCGACAAAGCCCAGGACCGTCACGACAATGAAGAAGAAAATAAAAACGGCGACAGCGGTTGCGTCAAATTTCATAAACGCAAGCTCCCTTCTTTGAAGGCATTACATGTTAGCCATCTTCAGTGATTGACGATCTTACGCGCCCATGAAATAGACAATGGCGGTAATGATAGATGTAATGATGATCCAGAGCATTTGATACCAGTAGAAAAAAGGCATGCCCAAAAACGGTGGCTGCAGCGAGTTGTAGAAGGACGGTATGAGCAAGAAGATAAAGGGGATGATTAAGAGAAGCAGTAGCCAGCGACGTCTCTTGCTGGCAGGGCGAGTTACCATCTGCGTGCTCCTTTGCGGTATCCATGGAAAACTGGCCATAACAGTATTTGCCGTCGAGCAAGTCGATTAACTCTACGGCTTATGTTAATCCTAAAGTATTTGCATCCAATTGTCAATCGAATTGCTGAGCCACACCTGAGTTTTCGCACCTGCGGTGCTCAACCGCGCATAGTGGTGTGGATGGGCCTCGTTGTCGCACCACACCACTATGCGCAGCTGCATTGTTATTATGTGCTGATGCATCGGTGTGGATGAGCCCCGCTGTCGCACCACACCACTATGCACAGCTTATAGTTGGTGCATCGGGGGCGCATCCGCGCCCCCGATGCACCAACTATAAAATTAATGCGGCCGCGCACGCGGACGCCCGAGCGGGGGGCGCCTATGTGCCCCCACACGCAGAGGAGATTAACTGCTACATAGCAGCCCGAGACCGTGCTGCGCGGCCTGATGCGTGATAGCCAGCAGATTCTCAGCATGCTCGGGCAAGACCTCATCAATCATATGAAATGGACGTTCTTCGGTGGAGGATTGGCATAGGAACGCGTAGCTGGCCCGCGTCTCTTCGCTGCTGGGCGCCTGCACGTAGCGTAAGCAGCGCGAGAGCTGCCAGACCTCACGCGGAGTCAGGTAGCCGACAAAATCTTCATAAGGCTCGCCCGTCCTATAGCCAAATGGCAGGCGCCTGCGGCCGCAGGCCAGTAATTCAAACAGCGCCATCGATCGTATAGACAGAGAGGCCAGCCATCCACGCAGATGCAGGGTCGCTGGATGACGCCCAATCTCCATACCGTGTATCTCGGGTGTATCACCATCCTCTCCCTCTTCTTCTGTGGCTGGCATATTATCGCTGCCCTCCAACGATTGCTGATGTACCTGCCACGCCAGCTCATGGAGGCCCGCTGACTGTAATAGCGAGACAATGTCGCCATAGCTGTGTTCCTGCTGTTGATAGAGTTCTGGGTCCATTGGAGATGAGGTATGAAGCAGGGGGAAATGAAAGCAGGCGAGGCAATGTTCAGCTACCGTAGCACCCCATACAGCACGCAGTGCGTCGGTATTCTGGTAGAGTTGTGGTGGATGCCTGTGTACATAGCTATCACTGAGCTCGGTGAATTCTTCTGCGCTACAGAGCACCTCGTATTCTCGGCGTGTATGAGATCCTTGCGGCAACTGTTGGACAAATGTATGTGCGCGTGACCAGGTGCGTAGCGGCTGTATAGCCGGTGGCAGAAATTGCTCTTCTCGAAAACAGCGTGTCTGCGTATAAAGCGGGTAAATCAGAGAGTCATCGCCTTGCGTGAGCCAGAGCTTAAAAGCAGGCATGACACATTGAGCATATGTTTCCCAGTTGAAGCCATAGACGCGCACTGTCATAACATCCTCTTCCACGTAACCACACAGTATCATTGCTTTTTTTCTTATTCTTATCGTACTCACATTTGCCGGAAAATCCAAATGTGATAGTCCTGGAGTACCTGTTACATCACATGGAGGATGCGAGGCGCGCACGCGCGCGCCTCGCATCCTCCATTGCTGGCCTTAAAGAGCCTCTTCTGAACCAGGCTTCTCTGGATTTGGGAGCGCGTACAGGCCCATCTGAGCCTGGCGCATAATCGTCTCCAGGACTGGATCATCCTGGATGCTGGGTGCGATGAGTGGCGCAAACGCCAGGGGCCCCTCCTCTGGTGGGGAGATCGTTTGATTATGATCAGGGCCGCTGTTATCCTGTGGCAAGACCTGTGATAGATCAAAGTTGTCTAGTGGCAATGGGCTCATATCGCTCGTGCTGATAGGATTGTTCTGGGCCGGTCTCGTGACCTGTTCAGGCAGCGAGGTAGTTATGGGTTTCAGGTCGCTGGGCGTATACACCCTGTTTTCCGGTTGTGGCCCATCACCGAAGATGGGCGGGGTCGCAGGTAGTAGATCCGGCTGCAGACCGGTAGGCACCGTAGCCCTCGCTTGCGGACCACTGGCGAACGAAGGTAATTGCGTCGGCGTGACCGCCGTTCTATTCGTATGCGTGGGCATCGAGATGGGTGGCCCGGCAGGCGACATCGGTAAAACGTCAGGTATCGATGCAGCAGCGAAGGCGGTCTGCGGCGCAACAACTGGGGTCGGGATAGGCATAGGCGTGGCGAATGGCGCGTTAGAGCCCTGCTGGTTAAACCAGGCTGGCCGTCCCGTTGTGCGCAAAGGTACGCGGGCGTATGCGAGTTGCTGAGTGTTTGGTTTGCGCAAGAACATAAAGCACGTCAGACCACCAATTAGCAACAGTAAGACGGAGCCGATAGCCACCGGAACGATCGCTGTACCGATGCCACTCCCTTCCTGCTTGCCTTGATTACTAATATTGTTTGTGTTGTTGCTCGCACTATCCACTCCGGGTGCCGTTGGCGTAGCTTCCGCCGGCAGCGTTGGCGTGGCGGTTGCCCTGGGTGTTGCTTTGGCCGTAGGGGAGGGAGAAGGGAAAGGGACCGGAGTCACCCCTGGGACAAAGCCGCCGCCATTGGATGGAGGTAGGCCGGGTACCGTCACCGTTGGAACTCCCGGTGGAACTGGTTGCGGAGTTGGCTTTGGTGCGGGCACTGGCGTGGGTGTGGGAGCGGGTGGCTGCGTAGGGACCGGGGTAGGCGTAGCAACAGGGGCCGGGGTAGGTGTATCGGTAGGTACTAGCGTTGGCGTGGGGACGGGTACCAGCGTAGGCGTGTCAACAACTGGCAGTGTAGGCGTATCTCCTGTGATGGCCGCGGTTGACGTGAGCATGGCTGGCGCGTCAACCTGAGCCGCGTGGGCATAGGTCGCCACAATAGTTATATTTATACCTATGAAGAAAGCAAAAATGCTATAAATGATTGCCGCTTTGTACCTTGTCAGGACGTTTTTCTTCATGTCTTCGTTCACTCCGGAAGATTTGTTCCTGTCTATCGAGCTTGCCTCTCCTCTCTGGCGTCCTCTTGACGGAGTGGAGTAATAAGGAGCTTTTTATTGATAAATCATAGATCGAGTCAAGTGTAGATGCCCCCGCCATCTTCCGTCAAGCGGTCAGAAAAATGTACTATTATATGTCAATTCTTAATAGGCCGATTCATAGCATTTACACGCACGTGGCCCGAAAAAGCAGTTTGATCAGCAATCCGCTTCATGTTGATCTTTTATTTACCCTGCTGTCTTTATATATATCAAGACGTTTTATTATGTAACAAAAAGAAACTTTTAGCGTACTATTATGTAGTAGGTTACTGCACGTTTAGCCGCTCACCTGGAGAAGGAGTATCACTATGCTGCTCATCAATGGCACGGCTACTTTGCGCTGTAAAAACTTTCTGCGCCAGGCGCTTGCTCAGACGTTGGAACGCTATGGACACACGCCTACCCCTTACATCTTTGAAACCACCTCGCGAGAGAATCTCGCCTACAGGTTATATGCTATTGAGTCCGCTATTTCGGATACGCTGTCATTGTGGTGTGATCAAGAGACGTGTAAGCATACCCTACGCCTGATCAGCCTGGTGCAGGCAATTGGGCGGCAGTCAGGATTGCCCGATACCGATCTTGTTATTCTGCGACTCTCAGCTCTCTTGCATGATATTGGTAAGGTCGCGATCCCGAGCGAGATCTTGCAGAAGCATGGGTCCTTGAATGAAGAAGAAAGGAGGCTGATTCGCCTGCATCCTCAGATAGGTTGGGATATACTGGAGGGTAATGGGGAGCTTTTTGAGCATATAGCTCCGATCGTTGTCGCGCATCATGAAGCGTGGGATGGCAGCGGCTATCCATTTGGTTTGAGTGGTGAGACCATCCCATATTTCGCTCGTATCCTTACTGTTGCTGATTCCTATGATGCAATGGTTTCATACAGAGTATACGGAAAGCCGCTGCCTATATTGAGTGCATGTCAGGAATTAGTAAATTGTGCCGGTCATCAATATGATCCTCAAATTGTAGGCGCTTTTCTTGAAATGCTAATAGGTGAAAGAAGTATACAACTACATTCGTGTTTTTCTTCTAGGCGAAATCTCGCAACAGGTGAACTTGAACAGGTTGGCGAAGAGTACGCAAGGCTTTTACTTCAATCTGCCGGATGCGTTCGCGTGTCAGCTTGAAGTAGGCGCTGAGCTCTTCCAGTGTATGACAATAGCCATCCTGCAATCCATAACGTAACTCGATGACCTGTCTTTCTCGCTGGCTCAGAGTTTCCAGGGCATGGGAGATGTGATCTTGTAATACCTGGTGGGTAACGATATCCGCCGGGGCGGCCGCGTGGGGATCCTCAATGATATCGGCCAGGTGATACTGCTCATCATCGCTGAGAGGCGCATCCAATGAGATGGGAGCTTCAGCCATGCTCTGTAGCTCAACCACCTTCTCTTTAGAGAGATGGATGGCGCGTGCGATCTCCTCTGGAAATGGATCACGCCCGAGGTCCTGGTAGAGTTGGCGTGTAATCCTCTTCATCTTGTAGATGAGCTCAACGACGTGTACCGGAATATGAATGGTGCGTGTATGCTCTGCCACGGCCCGGCTGATCGCCTGGCGGATCCACCAGGTGGCGTAGGTGCTGAAGCGAAACCCGCGTACCGGGTCAAACTTTTGCGCGGCCCTGATCAGGCCCAGATTCCCTTCTTGAATGAGATCAAGCAATGAAACCCCATGATTATTGTAGCGTTTCGCGATACTTACCACGAGACGTAGATTGGCCTCTACCAGTTGTTGTTGAGCTCGTATATCGCCGGTGATGACACGTCTGGCCAGCTGCATCTCTTGCTCGGCCGACAGCAGTGGATAGCGGCCGATCTCAGCCAGGTATTGTCTGATGGCGTTTTCGGCCTCCATATCGCCGCCATCTATTTCCTCTTCTTCTTCTTCCTCTTCTTCCAGGTAATCCTCTGTATCCTCATACCGTAATTCTACATAGGTAGAAGCATTGGTTCCTTTTCTATTGCTGCTTTCTTTCTTACTAACGGCTGTTTTTGATGGACGTTCTTCATTGAGTAGAGCTGTATAATATGTTGGATCCCCTTCCTGGGTTGATGTGGTTTTTCTCCTTTTTCTGTGGGCAGTAGTTTTCGAATGAGTTGCAGCCCCCCTTTCTATCTGATGCGTTGAGATTTCCGCCCTTCCAGGGGTGATATATTCCTGAAATTCTGTCGCCTCCATCTCAACTGTTTGCACTGGATTGGTTGTGGCTACCATATACCTACTCCTCCTTATACCTCAAATCCCATTCCACAATTTGGTAACCGGAGATCTGTGATGATTGATCATATCGATCACAGATCCGTAACTTTTTCAACATCCTACGGATCGCTACAGGCGTAGAATCCTAAAAATTTTTACGGATTTATTCCCCCTATATATTGCTTGTGCAAGATATGTGCCAATATAGAGGTGTAGGGATGTATAGACCCATCAGCTGGCCTTAGCGGCCATCTGATGGGTAGTACCCATTGGATCTCGCCGTTTCCACATTGCGGCAACTGGAAATTTTTTCCAGTTGCTGCGTATTTTTCCACAATTTATTACATGCCAACCTTATCCACTGTTGTGAAAGCGTGTCTGACTATCGCATGCGCGGCCGCGCTAGTTTTATATAGTAGTGCAACAGGGGCGCATCCGCGCCCCTGTTGCACTACTATATAAAAGGACTTGCGAGCGCCGAGGAGTCCTTCATTCTATGGTGTGTTGGAGCATCGGGTGTGCATATGCGCACCCGATGCTCCAACACACCATAACAATGCGGCCGCGCAGCGGACGCGCGTGCGGGGGCAATCACCTTTCTCCAGGGTGGCGGACGTCAGTCCCACACTAAGAAGAGTATAAAACGGGCGAAAAAATTCGCGCCGACCGTTTATTTGCATGACGGGGTGGATAGGATGGGAGAAAAGAAAAAATCTATCTAAAGGCCGTTTTTCCTCGAATCGCAATTAGGAAGCAATGGATATGGTGAAGTCTGTCTATCCAGTTAATAAAGAAGTACATGCATATGGTGGTCATTTTTTAGTAGGAGAATATAGCCCGGCTCGCCGATCCCCGCCTCTGCCCGTTATTCCGGCCCGTGCTTCCGCGCATCCTGCTGCGGTGACGAAGGTTCGCCCTCGCTATCCCCGCTGGACGGCTGAGATGGAGCAAGAAGATGTGACGCGTATGCCGACGGTGCCACGGCCAGAGACGATCTGGCAGTTTGAGACGCCGCGTTACGCGGCTGAGAGCAGTCTGGCCTCATTAACGCTGGCCGTTACTGATAGCAGTCTGATGGCCAGGCCATCCATCTCACGAGTACCCACGGTCCCACGCCAGAAATGTGTTCGGCCTGTCGCTGAACATGATACTTCTATTGTGGCGCGTCTGCGCGAGCATCATATCGATGATATCGATACCGTGCCACCGTTATTGTCATCTCCCGTTATGCTACGCCGACCAAAGGCATCTATCCTCCATCCCATCGAAGGCATACGTTGGTGGCTGATCCAGCCGGGACGTCTGGAATTCCTCCTCTGGCTGGGTGGTACCATTGTATTGATTGGACTGACCGTGGTTTTTGTCCTTTTCATCCTCTCCAGCCTCGGCTATCTGGCGATACACTAGATCAGGCCATTCATAAGGGTGTGATGCCAGCATGGATGCGTCTGTAGCCGTGCTGGTGCCACCCCTTGAAAAAGCCTCCGGGGCATCTACACCAACATGTCACACATACCTTCATCATGGGATGTATAACTCCTTGAAGCAAGTGGGGTGTTCAAAGCGTTTTTTGTCATAGGGCAAAAAGAAAAAAGTATTGTCCAGTGAAGTAACTTTACTCCTTGATCTCTTCTATACATATGTGGGGTGTAATCTCGACGCCTTGGGGCCAACGTGATACAATTTCTTGCATTAGTGCTCGCCCGGGAAGGGTGTGCTTATTACTCCCACAAAAGGAGAGCGAACGCTTATGCCAAGAGGACGCAAGGGGTCTCCTCAAGAGAGTGTGGACAGTATTTTACTGGCAATAAGTCGGCGTGAAGATATTGATCCCAATACAATGTCCCATTACCTCGATCGCCTGGATGAAGAATGGGCGGAAGGGGCGCGGGAAAAGGTGCTGCATCTGTTGAGAAGTAATGATGCCCTGGCTCAGGCCGCGGCGTTGCGCATTCTCTCAGAGTTAGCGACCGACTTTGATCTGGAGGGACTTGAGGATTTTGTAACTGATCCTACCGTAAGTGATCTGGCAAAGCTTTCTCTTTCTCCTATCCTCAAGGAACTGGGTTCTGAGATGGCCGATGAGGGTATCATCGAATACCTTAATGATCCGGCGGGGGCGATTCGGCAGATGCAGATGCGTTTGCTGGAACTGGTCGGGCAGAACGAGATGGGCGTTGAGACTATCCTGGAAGATGTGGTTTCGATGCCGGTTGAGCGCCGCTTCGCATTTATTAACTGGTTGGGGAACAGCAATGATCCGCGTGCCGCCAATCTGCTCGTTCCTTTGCTGGAAAATCAAACAGGTAAGGTTGTGATGGCTGTCATCGACGCTCTGGAGCAACTGGGGCCGATCTCCATCAACCAGACGATTCCGGCCTTGAATCATTTGATCGCGACCAGTTCTAATCGGCAATTGAAGCAGCAGGCCAGGACCGTGCTGGGGCGCCTGACCATGCAGTCTATGCTGGGCTCTGAAGATGCCGCTATGATGGAGGCGCGCCAACAGCAGTATCCTCCGTATCAGGCGCGGGTCAGCTCAATTGATGGTTCCGGCACACAGTTGATCATGCTTTCGTGGCAGCGGCCAGACGGTTTGATCAAGGGCGTCAACATTTTGTATCAGGATCAAAAAGGCATCAAAGATTGCTATGGCCTGGATGAAATGGATAGCGAGCAGTGGGATAACCTGGTCGAGGACCTGGATGAGCAGGGTTTCAGTAGCTTCAAGGTTTCGTTTGACTACGCACGCGCCGTCGTTATGGAGGCACGGTCGTTGAACCGGCGTACCCGTACCCGGCTGCCGATCGCTTATTCCATCTGGCGTCCCTTGACTGAAGCGGGTCTGCGCGACAAAAAAGCCCAGGCCCGCCTTCCAGCTACTCACCTGGAGCCGATGGAATTAAATGCCGAGACGATTGCCCTGGCACGCCATGCCGATGAGCTCTATCGCTTAAAGGAATTTTCTTCCTGGTTATACGAGCCTATCGAGCGTATTGAGCCCTTTATCAGTCGCTACTGGACCGCCCAGAACGCCTTTCCGACTTCTACAAGCGGCCGCCGTAAGAGTAAATTGAAGGTGCAGGAGCAGCAGAGTTTGTTGGAAGAACTGGTGGATGATGCCCTGGATGCCCTGATCGATGAGAAGTGGCGCGCTACCTATGCGGCACGTTTGCTGCGCCAGGCTGCCCTGCTGCAACATGTTGGGCAGACCGAATCTATACCTCTGATGCGGGCGACGGCAACCCTGCTGGCGCCAGCGTCGAACGTCGCTTTGCGCGAGCAGGCCTTTCCCAGCATGCTTCTGCACGTATCTATCGAGCAGGGACCGCTTCGATTGATGGTTGAGTCTCTGCGCAGTGGCAGCCTCAGTTCTTTCCCGGTTGAGTTTTTTCAACAGGATTAAACAGGGCTCAAACTTTCTCTGCTGGAAAAAGTTTGAGCCCTATCGGGTGTATCACGCGGGTTTACTTATCCGCCAGCTCAGGCCTGGCTTGGCACTAACTGCTGCGTTTTTAAGAGCGCCCTGGCCGCCAGTTCACCGCTATGCATCGCTCCCTGGATGCTGCTCGATTGCGTATATTCTCCCGCCAGGTAGAGTCCTTTAACATCGGTCTGATTGTTCGGCAGCGCGTCATAGATGCCTGGCGCCTGTTGAAACTGCGCGAACGGCAGGCGATACACCGCCAGTAGCTGCCAGTGGTTGAGATCGTGGTTGGGGAACCAGCTGGCAAGTTCGACCCGGCTCCGCTCGGCCACACTCTCATCGTCTTCAGATGGATTTCCCAGCACTGTTACGGAGAGCAGGTGTTTGCGCGGCGGCGCGTAGGTAGGCGCGATATTGCTGAGCAGCACGGCGTTATTGACATATGCGTGTGGGTCCGCGTTTAGCAGGATCTTGCGCTGGCTGTACAGGCGCTCGTCGCCCGCGAAATACAGGCAGACGGCACTGACTGGCTGATCGGGCAATTTTTTGTGCGTAAATTTCTCCGCCACCGGACTTGAGGTGGCCATTACTACGGTGTCGGCCGTGATCTCTTCTCCATTGATCAGGCGTACACCTCGGACCTCCCCATCGCTGAGTAGAAGTTCACCCACGCGCGCATTGCAGCGAACCGATCCTCTGGGCAGGCTGGCCGCGAGCTGCTCTGGAATGCGCTGGATGCCTTCCGCTGGAAGAATGATATCACCGCTGGCCAGCATTTTAAAGGTAAATTGGAACATGCGGGCACTGGTCTGAAGCTCACGCTCCAGGAAGATGCCGCCGTAGAACGGGCGGAAAAAGTTGTCGATGATCTTATCCGAAAATCCTTGTTGGCGCAGGTACTCCTCGGTTGTCAGGTCTTTCCCGTCCTTTTCCTGCGCGCCCGCGAAGATCTCCTCGGTTGAAGCCCGCTGTAACTGCAGGCTCAGCTTCATAGTGCGCAGCTTATCGGCCGTCGAAATGAGCGGGTTGACCATGCTTGAGAAGACGTGGGAGGGCTCGCGCCGTGGATCGGTAATTTCATGCTGCTTGCCGTTTTTGACCAGTATGGCGCCGGGATTAAACTTACGCTGCTTTAACGTATTGTAATTGAGATGGCGCGCCGCGGCCTCGTACGCCGTGAATAACACCTGGAATCCACGATCCAGGCGGTAGCCGTCTTCATGATAGTCGGTTCTTACGCGCCCCCCCACCTGGTCCGCGGCCTCCAAAACGAGTACTTTTTGTCCAGCCTCCGACAGTACCCTGGCGCACGTTAAACCCGCCAGGCCAGCGCCGACGATAATAATCATACCTGTTACCTGCTCCTTACCATAAGGGATTAATCACCAGTCCGGTGATCAGCTTTGGATAGAGGTACGTAGATTTCTGTGGCATGCGATCGTCTGCCAGCGCCACGTCTCGTACCTGGCGAAAAGGAATACCATTGAGTAAAATGATGGCCTGCGCCTCTTTGTTGCTCAATGCCTGCAGCGCGTGCTGCGTATCATGTATATAGCGGATGTTTTTCCCGGCCGCCACATCTTCAGCGGTGATATGGAGTAGCGTCTCCAGGATCAAATGCTGCACCATGGCTACATCCAGGGCATTCCATGCCTCTGAGTGGCCGCTCTCGCTCATCAATTGTCGCCCTTGCTCATTGATGGTGAGCAGTAGTGCCTGGTCCGAGGTTTTTACCAGTAATGCTGGCTGCTGGCCTCCCGCCTGTGCCAGTTCGGTCAGCAGCGCGTCGTCATTTGTGGTTGCTACCTGTTTGACAGCAAAATAGCGTGAGAGTTGCTCTTCTGTCAGTTGCTGTTCCTGTTCTGCTGTAAGATCGAACAGCACGCGGTGAGTGGGTAATACCAGCATGCCCGGATCATCGACATCGATCAGCGCCATCAGCATAAAGTTCGCCCCATCCTGTGGATGCAGTCCGCCTCGCTGCTGATCGAGCTCATCGCGATAGCTTAACGCCGTGGTATAGCGGTGATGTCCATCCGCGATGTAGAGCTGGCGCGGCGCGAAAAAGTCCTGCAGCAGCCGCACATGCTCAGGATCTGTGATGGGCTGCAGGAGATGCTCCTCTCCGTTCTCGTCGACGAAGCGAACCTCCGGCTGCTCGGCATAGGCCGACAGCAGCCGACGGATACGGCCCTGTGGATCATCGTACATGCACATGATAGGACTAAAGTTGGTTGAGCAGGCGCGCAACAACTGCAGACGGTCCTCTTTATCTTTGGTGCGTGTATGCTCGTGCGGCAGGATGACCTGTGCGTCCCATGGCTCCAGGCGGACCCGTGCCAGCAGGCTGGTGCGGCTATAGCTTTGTCCCGCATAGGTAAAATGCTGCTGATAGAGGTAATAGCAGGCTTGCTTCTCCTGTTGCAGGACGCCTTCCAGGCGCCACTCGGCCAGCGTCCTGGCCGCCCGCGTGTAGACATTGTTCAGCCCACTATCCGTAGGATACGTTTTTCCCAGCTCCAGGCGAATAATGTTATATGGATTGTTTTGATAATAGCCTGCCTGAGCCTCTGGCGTGATGACATCGAATGGCGGTGTGACGGTCTGCACCAGGTCACCAACTTTTTCTTGCGCATAGCGAAATCCACGTAGTGGTTGAACATCTGCCATACAATAGTTCTCCGATCCCTGTTTTCCCCATCTTGCTGAGCATAGGCTGCCAACGCTGGTGGAATACATTCTATGGAAAGCCGGTTTGGTGAGCGGCTTTTCGTTTTCTTCTCTTGATTGCTGGTAAAGGGTGATCTGTGCCCATTGTATCATTTTTGAATAGGGTAGGTTCGAGCGGTGGGACCACCGGGGCCGGTTAAGATATCTGGCGCCGTTCGTATCCACAAGTCCTAGTTCACGCCCATCAAATTGACTCACTTTGATACAAAGTGTAAATTCATTTATGCGGATAGAAACACATCCCTTTTATCGCGTTACTGGTTCTGGATCTTAACTAGTACACTGTCAAAGTTGATGCGAAAGGCAGGGGTGCAGGGGATGGCAATCCCCTGACTGGGTTCCAGGGCTGTGCCCTGGCTCTTCTCCCCCTCTCGCCCGCGTAGCGGGCGCAACCTTTTCAATGCAGTCTGACAGACTACTAGCTATTTTGGGAGGGGGGAAAGGGATAATGGTAAAAATGGACCGGTCACTACGATGGGTACATATAGACATCTTCGGCGCCAGCTTTCCTTGTGATAGACGCTGGTGTGAGACGTATGCCGTTTGTTGCGCGTAGCTTGTAGTCTGGAGAGAGTTAGATGCAAACACTATCAGAAGAACAACTGGTTGGCCATGTTCTGGGACAGTACCGAATAGAGAGACTGGTCGGTAAAGGACGTTTAAATATCGTATATTTAGCACGGCATCAGGGTGCGCAACGTGTTGATGCTCTGGCACTCTACCCGCTGCCCGCGCATTTTTCGCATGAGGCGCGCACCTTTTTCCTGCAGCGCTTCCATAAGGAAGCGGCGTTAATTACTTCATTGAAACATCCGCATATCTTGCCCGTCTACGAGCATGGCGAGATACTGGGCTATCCGTACCTGATTACGCCGTATACCACGAATGGTTCTCTGGCGGACATCATCCGGCACCAGGGACGTTGTGAGCATACATTTGTGACTACGATCCTTGATCAGATCGTGGATGGCCTGTCGTATGCCCATGGAAAAGGCTTTATCCATGGTACACTAAAGCCTTCAAATATCGTCATCCATGATGATGAGAATATTCAGGTCGCTGGCTTTGGTTTGATGCATATCTTACAGCGTGCGGGGGTAGATCCAACGCCCATGCAGTATGCCCATCTCTTGAGCATCGCCGAGACCTTTCTGGCGGCGCCTGAATATGTGGCGCCCGAGATCGTTCAGGGGCAGGCGGTGGATCAGCGCTCGGATGTCTATGCGCTGGGCTGTATTTTGTATGAGATGCTCAGCGGCCGTCCTCCATTTACCGGCAACAATCCACTTGAAGTGGCTCAGATGCATACAAAGCAGGCATTTCAACCATTGCGCAAGCTTAGTCCCGAGGTGCCGGTCGCCCTGGCCTCGGTCGTCAGCCAGGCTCTGGCACGTGACCCCGAGGTTCGTTTCCAGAATGTGCGTGAGTTAGGCGAGGCTTTTACCCAGGCCTCGATCGGCGCCACCCGGACGTTGCCAGCCGTGCATATGAATCAGGTCGCGAAACCCTCGGCCAGTGCTCCCCTGGGTCCCGCCCGCAGCGGCTCCACCGGCGGCTGGCAACTGGTTCCTCCCATTGTTACCAGTCGCATGCCCGCATTGAAGTCAACGACGACGGGACTGCTGGCTTCGAGCGATCGACACAGTGCTTCTCCTCAGGGGACCGCAAAGGTTAAGCGGCCCGTGGAGTTGGATTCGGCCAGCTCCCTGGTTCAGCCGACGCTGCCTCCTATCTCCCCCCAGGAAAAGAAGGCTTCCCCGGCGGCCGCGCAGCGCCAGCAAGTCCCGGACGATATTGTGCAGTTGCCCGCCCAGGACGATATTGTACAACTGCCTGGCCATGGTGTGACGCTGTCAGGCAACCATGCGTCCGAAGCTGACCTGGTGAAGGCCTATGAGTGGTGGTCTCCAGCAGAGCCATTGCAGGCCCCCCCGCAGGCATTTGCGCATCAGACGAAAGAGAAGGCGCCTGCGCTGGTAGAGCCAGTCGCCGCGAGTATGCCCAATACTGATGACCTGGATTGGGGCCTGGATATGCCACGGCCTCTACAGAGTCAGAAGAAGCGCAGCGCAACAGGGGCCCTGGGGCAGCCTGGTCGCAAGGTGAAGCGCCGCCGTGTGATCGCAATGATCTCAGGCGGTGTCGTTGCGGCCGCTGGCATCGGGGTGGCGTTTAACCTTGGAAAACTGGGTATGGCCCCGGGTATGCCGCAGACTGCGCGGCAGCAGACGACAAATACCGGGCAGGCTACCACCACTAAACCGGCGCAGACGCAGCAGCAGAATAAACCTGTCGCCAGCGGCCAGAAACAGAATCCGCCCGCCAATAATCCGCCAAAGCCGGCAATGCCAGGCCATACCGGCACGGTCATCGGATCGAAAAATCTGCCCGCTAACAGCGCGGCCGCCTTTAACAATCCTGGTGACAATCAGGCCAGCCTGCTGGTGCACCTGGCTAGCGGTACCTTCGCGGCTTACGAGAGGGCCTGCACCCATGTCGGGGTCGCCGTAAACTACAATCCGGTAACCAGAATGTTGGAGTGTCCCGCGCATGGCGCCGTCTTTGATCCAGCTAACAACGGAGCGGTTGTCAAAGGTCCGGCGGATACCCCGTTGCCACCTGTCAAGATCGCCGTCAATGGCGATGGCACAATCACCGCCATCTAATGCGCAGGCACAGAGAGGGGGCAGGTCACCGGCGACCTGCCCCCTCTCTGTGCCTGCGCATTAGATGGCTCTATTCTTGAGGTCGGCCCAGGAGGCGCTCGACTTCTTCAAGTATTTCGTTCACATCCAGGTCTGACTCGTCGAACTGCTGTAAGTCGTCATCAGTTGTCTCGGTTACTTGTGTCTGTATCGCTGGCATGGTTACATCAATATCGCCAGGTGCCTGCGCGAAGAACTCGTTTTCGCAGTCTTGCAGTGCCTCCTGGGCGGATTGATTGCCGTAGATAATGCGAGGAAGCAGGTTATGATAGATTGAAACAGTTTGCATCAAAGCGCTAAACGCCAGGCGAAACTGTTCAAACGGAATGCCTTTGTCCGCCAGCGGGATACTTTCTTCCAGGCGCACCTCGCCATCGGTGAGGTCGATGCCGAATTTTCCCAGCGCGATGCGATAATTGACGGCAAGTAATGCTTCGAGACACTCCAGCCGATTTTGTTCGGTGATGATATCAATCTGCGGCACAATGAGCATCAGCTTACTGGCATTTCCACTATGGTGAATACCCACAATCATCTGCCAGCGACCATGTTCGTCATGGAATGCCAGTTCAATTGTATTCTGAGAACGATCGACCTGTGAAATCTTGAGTCCTAATCGTTTCAGATATTCAGCCACGTGGAGGATGCTAAAGCTATTTGTCATGAAGCTCTCCTTGCTAGTGAAGATGAATAAGGCTTACCAGGACTGGCCTGTTTATTATCGTGAAATGTTTGCTCAAGTATAGCATATGCCAGAAGTTGAAAACAATTTTATAGGAGTAATCGCCCCTGGCAGGAACCCGCATGTCCTCTGCCTTTGGTCGTCTTCGCTACCAGGATAGACAGGCCCATGTCCTCGACAAAAGTATGACACGATCGCGACAATGTTACCCTTGCTGTACAAAGCTCGTATATGCGATTGTATTGAATAATAAATATATTTCGGAATTGTCTGTAGTGGCATTGGTGTTATGTAGAGGGGATGTCTTCATATCTATATGCACCCTGTTGCTATCAGATCACCTATACTCATACCGGTAAACCATGACGCTATATATACATAGAGGAGCAAGCATGCTATGGCAGATGTAACACAGCAATCACCGAAACACGATCTTGAAGCTTTAAGTTTTGATGAGCGGATGCAACTGGGGGCGGAGAACGCTTTGCGCTGTATGGCGGTTGGTGAGCAGGATCGCGTGTTTATCCTGACCGATTTCGCGCGTCAGCATATTGCTCAGCGCGTAGCTGCGGCTGCTCTGGCACAACACGCTGATGTAACCGTACGTTTCCTTGAGCATTATGGTGAGCGTCCATTGACCGCTTTCCCTGATACCCTGCGCAATGATTTCCTGGCCGTGCGCCCAACCGTTTCCTACTATATCGCGACCGCGCAGCCCGGTGAGATCGCCTTCCGTATCCCACTGCTCCCGTTCCTGGTCAATGAACTGAAGGTGCGCCACGGCCACATGATTGGCATCGACGATACCTTGATGACTGATGGCATGTGCGCCGATTACGACGAGGTCTTTACCATTACCAACCGCATCTATGAACTGGTGAAGAACGCGCGCACGATTCATGTGACCTCTGAAAAGGGTAGTGATGTGACGGCGACCTTCCATCCCGAGTGGAAATGGGTCCCCTGCCATGGTCGCTATGATAAGCAGGGAGCCTGGGGCAATCTACCCGAGGGTGAGGTCTTTACCGCCCCCGCTACCGTCGATGGGGTGCTGGTCTGCGATGTACTGGGCGATTTTTTCTCTGAGAAATACGGTGTGCTGGAGCAGCCGCTGATCCTCACTGTTAAAGATGGCTATATTACCAGCGTCGAGAGCGAAAACAAGGCTCTGGCACAGGAGGTACACGACTACCTGTTCTCGGTCCCCAATGGAAATCGGGCCGGCGAGTTCGCTATCGGCACCCTGACCAGCCTGAAGCGCCTGGTGGGCAATCTGCTGCAGGATGAAAAGTTGCCAGGCTTACACGTCGCCTTTGGCAATCCCTATCCTGAATTTACCGGTGCCGACTGGGACTCAACGGTGCATGTGGATGTGATTCCAACCAGGTGTACGATCGAGGTGGATGGGCGCCTCATCATGCGTGATGGACAGTTTGTGCTGTAGATCTGTTTGTTGGTCATTTGTGTGTGGTGCGACAGATGCGCACCTGTGGACCTGTCGCACCACACAAATATGAGGAGAGGATGTCTGCCTGCGGCGCTCAGGGACTATTTGTGTGGTAATGTATCGGGCGCATCTGTGGACCTGTCGCACCACACAAATGAGGAGGGGATGTCTGCCTGCGGCGCTCAGGGACTATTTGTGTGGTAATGTGTCGGGCGCGCGGATGCGCGCCCGACACATTACCACACAAAAAACAGCGCGGCCGCGTAGCGGACGCGCGTGCCTCCAGAGAATGAAAGTGAAACACTCTCAATGTGCCCACCTGTGATAGGCGTGAGCAGGACATTTTATGCATATCGGCGTGGAAAGTTGACACTAGATAAAGAGTCTGATTACAATTGTGTGTAGTTACTATATGTGCTAGAGCGATCAATATATTCTATTTGGTGCACAGCATCTCAACGAAGAGCCAGAGAGGAGCTTCAGCGTGACTGCAAGTAGGGGGCAACATCTGATTGGGAAGATGTTAGGCTCGTGCGTGCTAGAAAAGTTGCTTGGCTACGGTGGCTCGAGTGCTGTGTTCCTGGCGCAACAGCAGAACCCCACGCGCAAGGTGGCGGTGAAAGTCTTTCTCCCACGGGCCAGCATGGATATACGGATGCAGCGCGACTTTTATCGCCGTTTCTTGCGCGAAGCTGAGGCGGTCAGTAAATTGGAGCATGCGAATATCCTGCCGATTTATTCGTACGGTGAGCAGGACGGCCTTCCCTATATTGTAATGCCGTATATGCCAGGAGGGACGCTGGCGGAATATATGTCCAGGCGCGGACCACTGTCGTTGCAGGAAGCTCGATGGTATCTGGAACAACTGGCAGCCGCTTTAGATTTCGCGCACCAGCATGGCTGTGTTCATTGTGATGTGAAGCCCGCCAACATTCTGCTGGACAGCGATGGACACGTTATCCTCTCCGATTTTGGTATCGCCCGCGTTACCCGCCCGGCATCGGATCCGGCTGATGCGACCGATGTAAAGCATTCTGAGGCTCTGCTGGGTACACCAGACTATATTTCACCAGAACAGGCCCTTGGACATCATCTGGATGGCCGGTCAGATATTTATTCGCTGGGCGTGACCCTCTTTTTTGTTTTGTCCAAGCGGCTCCCTTTCCGAGCTGATTCGACGATCGCGCTGGCTTTGCTCCATGTCCATGAGCCTCCTCCATCGTTGGCCTTAATCAGGGCTGATATTACGCCATTACTGGATCGAGTGGTGCGTAAGGCGCTGGCGAAGGATCCTGATGATCGCTTTCAGACCGCGCAAGAGTTAAGTCGTGCCTTCGCGGCCGCTGTGGAGGTCGGGGAGTCACGTTCGACCACCACCCATCCGCCCGAGCTGGCCTTCCTTGACGACGAAAAGTACCTGGCGAGTCCGGCCGCGCAACCATTACCGCCCACCCCCAGACCCATTGTCCGCGTCAAGCCGACCTGGGTCCGGGAATGGTCGTCTACCCGCATTAAGCGTGGGATACTGATATTGATGGCGCTGATGATTATCATCGCGACTACTGGTTTTAGCATCAAATTGATGAATGGCACGACCAGCCGTAATCATTCCGCGCCTACGAATATAGCTGCCAGAACCACAGTCACCCCGACCCCGCCGCCCATGCCGACCAGCCCTTTTGCGCTGCCCGGCAACTGGCCCCAGGGGACCAATGCTTTTTTTGACCAGCAGCATCGCTACCATATTATTAATACGCAGGCGGAAAACGCGATGCCCGCGCCTTTCCAGGATTACCAGGTGCAGGATTTCAAGCTATCGGTCAAGATGCTTGAGGCGACCAGTAAGAAGGGGAGCCCGGACTTTCACGGCGTTATCTTCCGTGTCGCTCCTGACCAGTCGTTTTTCTATCTCTTTGAAGTCTCGCCACGAGATAACCAGGAATGTGTCTTTTCGCGTTTCTCTAGCAGCGATCCCCAGGCCTGGTATACCATCAAAAACAGAAGAAGCGCGGCGCTCAAGAGTGGCATCGGCGAGAGCAACACTATCACCGTTGAGGCCCGTGGAAATACCTTCTTCTTCTCAATTAATGGTGTGCCATGGCTGGACCAGCCACTTGCCGATCCTTCCACGAGAGGGGTGAAGCCGGGACAGATCGGTGTGTATGTAGAGAATCAGGGGGAAGAAGTGATCTTTTCAGAACTTACCGTAGGAACCCTCAAATAGGCCTTGGGGTGATGCGCACCCTTGAAATCCATTATAGAAGTGGGCTTTAAGACAATTGACATCACTTGTACAACCCTCTATACTGAAGTTGGCTTAAAACAGAATTTCGCCCCTATGCACCTGTACAGGTACGTAGTGTGTCAGGAGGAGGATGTCTAGAACCAATGACTTATGTAATTACCCAGCCATGTATTGGCGTTAAAGATGCATCCTGCGTTGATGTCTGCCCGGTAGATTGCATTCACCCATCGCCGAACGAGCCCGAGTTCGAGACGTCTGAGCAACTCTTTATCAATCCGGATGAGTGTATTGATTGTGGAGCATGCGAGCCCGCTTGCCCGGTAACGGCCATCTTCGAGGAATCGGCGGTTCCAGAAGAGTGGAAGAGCTATATCAAGGTGAATGCCGACTTCTTTACAGGTCAATAATCCGGGATTAGAGATTTTTCAGTTTTCAAGGGGTAAGTCTTCGCTTGTCCTGTTGTGGGAATGGAGACTTACCCCTTTGCTTTATCGAGTCTTTTTTCTTTTTCGCAATGTGATATAATACATGTGCTGCGCTTTACTTTGCATGCACACAACTTCTTTCTTATGGAGTGAACCTCTTATGCCAATGACCCGACGAAGACGTGCTAATCCACCTGAGCAACCAGAGCAGACAAATTCTGTTACTGAGCAACCAACAGAACAAGTTGTTGATAACGAAGCTACCAAGCGTGCGCCTGAGTCCTCGAAAGAGGAAGAGAAGCAGCCAGCCGCCGCCGAGGCGACTCCTGCCCGTCCCGAGAATAATCCACCCGCACCTGCGTATCCGCCGTCCTTTGTCGTGGCCCAGCCGCCTGCGACGCCGGTATTGAATAATGAGCAGCGCGCGGAGAGCCCCGAGGCGCCATCAACGCCACCGCAGCGACCAGAGCGCGCTCCACGTGCCGATCGCGTTGAGCGCCATGAGCGTCATGAGTATACACCTTCAATCGAGGGTGGTCGACGTACTTCGCGTGGCGAATTGTTCCGTCGTCCCCCGCAAATACCGACTCCAGCGCCTGTGCAGCAGCCACCGGCCAGCGCGGCCCCATTGCAGCCGCCTTCCCATGAGATCAGTTTGCCACTGGGAAACCTGCTGCACCTGGCCTATAATCCAGGCTACACGGGCTCAGACGAAGCCCGCAGCGCGCTGCTGCAAAAGCTTGCCAATGAAAGCAAGGCCGGCGGCCGTGCCCGTTGCTGGAGCTGTGGCTCCCTGGCGATTGTCTATGATCGTTGGAATACACGCAGCAAGACCTTTGGTGAGGTTGGGATCGCGTTTTGTGAGATTTGTGGCGTATGGAGTGTCATGTAATCGTTTGACGATTGCATGATGGCTCCTTTGCATAGAGATAATAGCATGGGCGAGAGCGCTCTAGCGGTGTGGCAGTGGCGTTCTATTTGGGCTTGACCGGTCCAGGCACCCTTGTAATGCAGGGTATTGGGCCGCTTTGCTCTGCCATAGAACTGTTTCCTATAGATCTGAATAGTGTACACAGTCGACTGGATGGGATGATAGAAGCGGAAGTAACCACGGGAGGTTGCAGCTTAGAGGGATAGATCGTTGCTTGAGCTACCTGCAACCATGACTTGAAGTCACGCGTATATATGTCTAGAAAAAAGCTCTGTCAGCAAATGGCATCTTTTGCACATGGATCTGGTCAGTTGACTGGTATTTCAGACTGAGGTTCACTATGTTTAATCCACGTAACAATTATCCCTACGGGAATAATCCTTATAACAATCGCTACCGGGGCGACCAGTTTGGCTCGCGCTATCAGTATCAAACGCTGCCGTATGGCTATCAGGGAGCCGCTGCCCCGAGTGGTTTAATCGGCAAGGTGATGGGCCTGCTGGCCTTTTCGTTCATCTTTGCCACCCTGGGCACGCTGGTCGGCTTTACGATGGGCCTGACGTTTAACGGCTACTGGATAGTGGCGATCGCTGGTTTTGTAGTGCTGATCGCGTTGAATATCCTGATTCAGAAGCCGGGCATCAACCTGTTCCTGCTCTATCTCTTTACGTTCCTGGAGGGCCTGGCCCTGGGGCCGCTGGTGAGCGTCTACTTGAGCGCGGGCCTGGGCAATATCCTGGGACAGGCGTTTGTAATTACTGCTTTGACCTCACTGGGTCTGGGATTGTATGCCTGGACCACCAAGCGTGACTTCTCACGTATAGGTGACTACCTCTTTTTTGGGTTGATCCTCCTAATTGTGACCGGGTTAATAGGCATTTTTTTCCATAGTACCCTGTTTTCACTTGTGATATCCTTCTTTGGTGTCGCGATCTTCTCAGGGTATGTCCTGTTTTATGTACAGCGTGCCAAATACATGGCGGATACGCTGCCGAACGCAATCGGCTTGACGGTCTCGATTTTTATCACGGTGTTGAACCTGTTTCTCTACATCTTGCAGATCCTCTCGATCATGCGCGGCGACAACCGGCGCTAGCGATTGTTTCGACATGAGGGAGGCGATGCTTTTTGGCGTGCGAGGATTGAGCGGAATAAACCTGTTCCCGTTTGTGTTCTCTTTTGTAGTGAAAGAAAAATGACAAGTGTTACTTGTACCTGATGGTAGAGATCAGGATAGATTTATTGAAAGTGAGTGAGAAGTATTATGGAAAATGCCAATCTGTTTCATGTCGGTGACCAGGATTTTGAGGCGAAGGTGTTGAAGTCCTCAACCCCGACGATCGTTGATTTCTGGGCTGCCTGGTGTGGTCCCTGTCGCAACATCGCCCCTGTGTTTGAGCGCTTGAGCACCGAATACCAGGGCAAACTGCAGTTCGCGAAAATGGACATCGATGAGCATGGCTTGACCCCTTCACGCCTCGGCATTCAGGCTATCCCGACGCTGATGATCTTTAAAGATGGCCAGGCTATTGGCCGCCTCGTTGGCCCCAATCCCAGCCGCTTGAAAAATGAAATTGATCGCGTTTTAGCCGAAAACGGCATTCAAGTCGCCTAAAAATTAAAGATATGACCTGGTATATGTTCGAATTTACCAGGTCATATTTCGTGTTTATTCAAATTTATTCTCTTAACCCCTCGACTCTCTCCTCATTTTGTGATATATTCTTCCCATAATGTTACATATCCAAAAATTTGTTGTATGGACATAAGGGGAACCGTATATGCCAATTTTAGAGCGCTCAAATCCTCTACCGCTTTACTATCAATTAAAAGAAGTGTTGAAGCAGCAGATTCGTGCGGGCCATCTCGCTCCTCATACCGCGATACCGTCTGAACCGGAACTGGTAACGCAGTACCATGTGAGTCGCGCGACCGTACGGCAGGCTCTGACCGAACTTGTTCATGAAGGTCTTTTGTATCGCCAGCATGGACGTGGGACGTTTGTATGTGAGCCACGTGTGCAGCAACATACCATTAGCGAACTAACAAGCCTTTCTGAAGAATTACGTCGTCGGGGGAAGCGTCCGGGTGGAATGCTCTTTGTCAGTGAATTGGTACGCGGCTCACAGACTGTACGCGAGCAGCTTCGTTTAACCGATGAAGAACAGGTAATTCGCCTGGAACGTTTGCGGACAGCTGATGATCAGCCGATTGCCTATGAGGTTGACTATCTGCCCTATCCACGTGCTACGGGGGTCTACCAGCGCGCCAAAGAGACGGCTGAGGGCTCACTTTATAACCTGATGGCCTCTGAAGGGCTACAGCCGTATATCGCGGAACAGTCGATCAAGGCTGATACGGCTTCTGAGCGTGAGGCGGAGCTACTGCGTGTCTCGCAGGAAGAATCGGGCCTGCGTATATTCAGCACCGCCTTTGATGAAACGGGGGCACCGATCGAGTATACCGAGTCTTTTTTTCCGGCGAGCTTGTATGAATTTCGCTTAACCCTGCGTGTTACAAAGTAGAAACGCGGAATGTTTCGCGTCTTTAAGATAAGCTGATCTGGTTTGTGCTCTTAAAGGCGCGTTCATTATGTCTCCGGGCGTAGTGTAGCGGTGTTGCTACCGCTTTATTTTTGCGGGAAGCAAAGAAATGGTGAGGCGTGCTATACTACGCAGGGATTTATCAGTATTCCTATCAACAGTACAATGTGTAGTATAGAGGAAAGTAGGCCACGTATGAGTAACATGCAAGATGAACCGAATACGAACCCGAACGCAAATGCGAATCCGCCGAGCGGTAGTGCTCCCATGCATTTTGTGAAGCGGAGCGACCTGGCGCGGGATGAGCAGTCATGGACTGATCGGGGCAATACCGCGGCCCAGGCAGGAGATTACGAGGCCGCTGCCGAGGCGTTCGTGCAGGCGGTCGAGGCCAGTCCGGAGAATGCTCGCGCTCGCTACAACCTGGCGCTGGCACAGCAGTACCTGGGAGACGTCGAGACGGCGATCGCTGGCTATCGGCGTGCGATCGATCTTGATCCACAGTTGATCGATGCTTATATTAACCTGGGCAACCTGTATGGTGAACTGGGTTTATATGAGGAGTCGCTGGAGACCTTCCAGCAGGCGATCGAATTAGATCCGGAAAATGATGAGCTCTATTTGAGCGTTGGCGATGCCTATCGCACCCAGAATCTGTATCAGGATGCCATCCAGGCCTATCGCCAGACGTTGATGCTTAATCCAGAGAATGCGTCCGCTAGCAATAATCTGCTCGATGTGCGCGAACGCGTCAATGATCAGTGGCGCCGCGTGATGGATCAGGAGCGCCGTATCGATGAGGATCCCACCGATCCCGCTCGCTATGCGGAGCTGTCGAGCATCTATCTGGATATGCGTCGCTATGATGACGCCCTGTCGACCGCCAATCAGATTCTGACCCTTGATCCAGAGGGACGCGTTGGCTATGATACGCTGGCTGCGATCTATGAGCAGATGGGTGAGCGCGACCAGGCGGCTGAGATCTATCGTCAGATTGTCACAATTGATCCAGAAGATGCCGAGGCCTGGGAGCACCTGGGTACCTGGCGCTCGCTTCAGGGCAATAATGAAGAGGCGATCGAGGCGTATAATCGTTCCATACAGCTTGATCCCCAGCGTGTTTCGACGCGCTTTAGCATAGCCGAAACCTATCTGGAGATGGAGCGCTATGATGAAGCGTTGGCAATCTATCAGGGTCTGGTTGAGAACGCTGATCGTGGCGAATTACAGTTGGATGATCTGGCCGCGGCCTATGCTGGCCTGGCCGAGACATACAACTCCCTGGGTCGCTACGAAGAGGCCATCCAGATCGCTCAGAAGCTGCTAGAACGCTCTGATGAAGATCCTGAGGGGTATTACCAGCTGGCAACGGCCTATGATGCCCTGGGACGCTATGACGAGGCGATTGAGAACTATCAGAACGCCATTGAGAGCGATCCGCTGAACGCCGACTATTATAACGACCTGGCCGATACATTGCGCGAGGTGAAGCGCTATGATGAGGCCCTGGATATCGTGCAGCAGGCGATCTCGATGGATCCCTCTATGATTCTGGCGTACGAGACGATGGCTCAGATCTATGAGGCCACCGGTCGCTCTGATGAAGCCGCTCAGGCTATGAGCCAGGCCAATGCCCTGCGCTCGGTTTCAGAGTAGCTAGCGGCCCATCCTTTTTATCGCAACTACCACAACTGGTATCTTGATGCAGTGCAAGATGCCAGTTTTTTTTTGCCTGCTTGCTACGCCTGCTTCTGCTCGATGGCGTCAGCGAACTCCAGAAAATCGTTCAGGTTGTGTTGCAGATAGTCGTAGAGTAGATCGTGGTTGAGCCTCTCTGGATCGTGCACCAGCGCGTCTCGCAAATTGATCAGGATCTCCAGCCGGTAGGAGAGGGGGCGTGGGATCAGCTGCTGGGCGGCGATGATACTGAGAAACTCGTGATAGCTTTCCGCGCGCCGTAGACCAAAACTGGCGATCAATGTGCCGCATGTCGATAGGCATGCTTCGATGGCCAGCTGCAGATAGCGCTCTGCCAGCGCGTACAGATGATAATCGGTGCTGAAGGCTTCTCGTGGATGCTGCCCCAGTTCCTGCAGGATGGGGATGGCCATGCGTATCTGTCGCAGCGAATGCTGCACCAGCTCTTTATCGATCGGCAGCATCTGCCCATATAGACGGCGCTCCAGAGCTTGATTCTGGATATCGTCAAACTTTTTAAAGTCCAGGTAATCCATTACGGCCCGCGTCTCAAAGGTGACGCGCTGCTTCTCATTGCGGCTGAACAGGATCTGTCCATAGCGAATGACCTGGAGCTTGAGCAGCAAGGAGGCCTGATTTAAGATGACCACGTCGATCGTGTCGGACTCCAGCCGCCGGGTTAGCTCACTGAGGAAGTACAGCTGGTAATCCAGAAACTGGTCGGCCTTAATCTGATCCATTAACAGGACCGCGATGTCAACATCGCTGAGCTGACCAAAGGTGGCGCGATTGGAGAGCGAGCCGGCGAGGTAGGCGGCGTTAACGGGGTTCTGTGCAAAAAATTGATTCAGGCGGGATTGTTTTTCGAATAAGTTCATGAACGACCTCCGAGAAAACCTGGACCTGTCCCAGATCGTTGGTTAGCTCGTGCGAGGGAGCGCACTTATCAGCAATAATACTCGCTTATTTAGAAGTATACCATAAAAAAGCGTGTAGGTTATCGCTTCATGAACTCACTGTGCGTGTGGCATGCATTGAGGGTAGATAGGGCCGCCTAGCCTTCTACCCATTCTTCTCCATTGGTGGCGACCTCTTTTTTCCAGATGGGGACGGTGCTTTTGAGCGTGTCGATCAGGTAGCGACAGGCTTCGAAGGCTTCGCCGCGATGAGGGGTGGCGACGACGATGATGACGCTGGCCTCGCCGATCTCCAGGCGTCCAAAGCGATGGGCGATCGCCACGCGCTCAATGGGCCAGCGCTTCCTGGCTTCCTCGATGATCGTTGCGATCTGCTGCTGCGCCATCTCTTCGTAGACATCATATTCCAGGTAGCGCACCTGTTTGCCACGGGCGTTGTCGCGCACAACCCCCTCGAAGATGACGATCCCACCGACGCTGGGATGGCTGATCGCGGCCACCAGCGCGTCTCGATTGAGCGGCTCGCGTGTCAACTGAATAATGGGTTCCACTAACATCCTCCTCCTGTGGGCGGAATAAAGACCAGCTCATCTCCTTCGTGGAGGAGTGTCTCCGGCGAGACATAGCGCCGATTGAGCGCATTGACCGAGCGATCCATCACCGGCTGTAGCCGTGGCTCGCGCTCAAGCAACAGCGCCCGCACAGCGGCCACCGTCGCATTATCATCCACGGTCAACCACTCTTCGTTCTGACCGACAATCTCACGTAATGAAGCAAAATAGCGAACTCTAATTTTCATGCCCAAAGTATAGCACATACTGCGGGCGCTTTGCTCTATCCTGCCAGGCTGGGTATTTGAGCTTGTAGGAGGATGTATTTTTGTCCAGTCTTGTCTAATAGAGATGAGTAAAATCCAACCTGATTAGTGTCAAATTTAGTGTCAAAATAGAGGAGAGTTGAAGCCTGGAATGGTCTGTTTTTGAATCGGCTTCTATGTTGGGTCTATGGGCTTTTTATGCGGGTTCACTTGATTTTTCTTGTCTAACTTTGTTGAACGTAAATAAGTGGCGTTGAACGTTTTTACACTCAGTTTATTAGTAACATGCTTATATTGTATCATAGCAGATAGGACAGGCACTGGATCAGTTAATTAGGGTTCGAATCTCTGTATCCCAGCAGCATAAAACGGCTTGCAGGGATCGTTTATAAGTTATGTGGTAGGAAAAAGATATGACAAAATATCAGGCAATAGAGCAAGCAAAGATGCACCCAGAAGCTCAGAGCAGAGGATTTATGCTCTTAAAACTATCAAATGGCATCAATGGGTCTTTTGATTGGCGATTTCTGGATGAGAAAGTGCCGAAGGGTGCCAAAGTTATCATTAAATATCGTACTTTCCGAACACAATTAGGAGAGTTAATGTGGAGCGGCGAGCATACTTCACATAATAAAGAAGAGACTGAATGGCATCAAGTTGTCCATGATTTGGAAGAATATAAGCATTTTCTTAACGTTGAAGCTCTTCAAGAATTTGATTGGATGGCTCTTAGAACTCCTTATGGGAATAATTCTTCTCAGTTTCCCTATATATTATGTGCGTTGACCTTTTCTGATCCTATCGTTCGCCGTGAAGCAATTGCTATGCTGGGAACAATTGAATATAATGATTGCATTTCAACTGCTACGTATCCGACTGTACGTTTTCTCCTGGAACTAGTGCGAAATTCCGCAATATCAGATAGAGCAGCCATCCTAGAGGTTTTACTTGCGGTTGCCAGAGCTGATTGTTATAACAGTAAACCTCTTGAGGTTATTGCAGATGAACAATTTTTATCTCTTGAACAGTACGAAGCATATCAAGCGTACTTTGCCATTCGTGATGCGATTCCATTTTTCTTGGCGCTGCTCGCTCATTCTGATATTGATATCCGTCGCTTCTCAAGCGGTATTCTAGGATGTTATCCGGAACGATTACGGGAGATCTGGCCCTCATTAGAACAAGCTTTTAAGGTAGAGCCAAACGAACTTATTCAGGTCATTCATTTATTTAACCTTTGCAATCTTGCGTCTGCGGATTTTTCGATTGGTATTTCCTGGCTGGAAACTACTAGGCTTACCCATCAAAGTGAGTTAGTACGTTGCTATGCCACTATTCGCTTAGCATATTTTTGCCGGCACCTTACCCCACCTGATGCTATTGCTGCGCTTACTGAGTGGTTGACGACTAATCCAAGCGTGTTAGCTCAAAACTATCGATCCGTCCCTGATGATGACTATTTTGGAAATTTGTATAGTGATGTCGAAGACGCCTTGCATGTATGTGAAGTAAAAACAAGTGAAGAAGCAGATTGAGCTAGTAAAGTGAAAGAGTTGGTACTTTATATAGAACAAAGGCGGTCTAGCTAGTTCCATACAATGCAATGGAACGGATTTGATTGCTCTCTTTTTTCTATGGTGAAGTGATCTGATGGCGAAGAGTTGAAAACCACGAGTGATATCAAGTTAAATGTCCTTCCTGGGCGCTTCGATGCCCTTTACAGGCTGATTGAGCCGCTTCTTTTTTGTCCAGTGGTGTTGAGTAAAGTGTAGTGAAATTTAGCCTCTAAGATGTCAAAATGGATGTCAGTTTTTGTACAATGTTGTGATGTGAGCGGGTCTCTTCGACTATAGCCATATGGTAACAGTGAGTCATTTTATTATATTGTCTCCGAACCATCATGTTGATGCTCATTTTTTTGCCTCCGTATGCTATACATTTCCAATGTAGGAATTACGTGTGATTTGGCGCGTAAAAAACTTTAAGCGTGGAAACCTTTCTTTTGCTCAATGAGATTATGGAAGCGTTCGACACAATCGATACAGATAAAAGTGCGTTCTGGAAAAAGGCCACGTAGTGGTGATGATGCGTTAGACGGGATGATGCGGGCTGTCTTCTGGCGGCAAAATGAACAGATAAACATGCGTACCACTGGTTCGTTGGGATGCTCAATGGCATAACGCACAGTATCTTTATCGATGGATAACGCCATTAACATGTCTGCTGCAATCCCATCTCCCAATAACATCAAACCAAGGAGCACATATTGCGGCCGAATTGCTTGCTCGCCTCTGTGGTGTGCCTCCTTGCCTGCTAGCGTTAGTGCTTGCTGTGAGCGAGGAGTCAACTCTGGTGGTGAGTTAGGATCTTTCGCTGGATAGGGCATACCTCCATAGATAAAGTCTAAACAGCCGCGAACGCGTGTATAATTAGCGCCCAAACTGTCAAGGACGGGCGTGATGCTTCCCTCGCGTATGAGACCAAGCAGCACATGTTCAGTGCCGACAAAACCATGCTGCATCGCAATGGCTTCCTCACGAGCCAAGTCGAGTGCATGTTGTGTCTGTTCTGTGTAGGCAGTAATGTGCCCTTCTGGTTGTTGCATAGTCGTTGTAACGTTCCTTTCTGCTACTTCTAATTTGGCAGCGTGGCGCAGAGCACGCAACTGTAAGACGCGTACATTTCCAGTGCTCAGCCCCAGTTCTTGAGAGACTTCCATAGAGCTATATCCATGCAGATAGCGTAGAGTAAGGATGAGGCGTTCACGCGGGGGCAGATGCTCAAGCAGATAGTGCGCACGGAGATGTGCTGCTCGTGCCGAGTCCTCCAGTTTAGCAACTTGAGTAATCTCTTCACCTAACATCTCCAGTGGAAGATGTTCGTACTGTCCATGTTCCTGCCAGTAATCGGCGATAGTGGTGCGGGCTGTGGCATAGAGCCAGCCGCGTGCACTTTCTTGTGAACGTTCCTGTTGGAGCCAGCGCACCGCCTTTAAAAAGACGGTGCTGGTGAGGTCTTCAGCCAGTGCTACCTGACCTACCTTGCTATAGATGTAGCGGTAGAGATCATCAGCGTACTGTCGAAATGTCAACTCCAGTAGAGTCTGTTTCCGGGTTTCGTCTTCTCCAGCAAAAAATGAGGACATACTTAGTTGCCTGCACTCCTTTCTCTTCTGATGTGTTATACTGCCGCATGTTACATACACATTTTCACAAAAGAAATCGGCGGTCTCTTTCTGGCTTGTCCAGTGGTGTTGAGCATAGTGTAGTGAAATGTAGCCTCTTTAAGATATCAGAATAGATGTTCGTTTTTGTACTATTTTCCTGCTGGCTGTTCGTGTGTATCGTGTAGAGTATGGTATAATTGCAGCTAAGATAGGTTGTGATTATCCGTGCATGTCTCAATTGAAAGGGACTCTTCTATGCCAACTCAAGATGAGCGAATAGGCACGTTAGAATATAATCTGAATCAATTCAAGACAGAAACCTTTAAAGCTTACCAGGATCTTACCATGGAAACGGTGATGCTGAAGGGCTTAATGGAAGACTCGGTCAAGCGATCAATGATCATGAGGAATCAGATTGCAAGTCTTGAACAGAATATGAACAGTCGTTTTGAAGCGGTAAATGATCGAATTAAGACGCTTGAACAGAGTGTGAATAATCGTTTTGATACTATAGATGCTCGCTTTGATCGTTTAGAGAAATTGTTCCTTGATCGCCTTCCACCTGCTTAAAATATCAAGTATAGAGAAAGCACCTGAATTATTGCTTCAGGTGCTTTCTTTTATATAGGTGATTAGTTTTCTTCCTATTAAGCACAGTCTTTGTTTTTTATGTGCTGTTGATATTCCTTAATTACTCTGGCTATTCCTGGGCGTTTTAGATCAAGTACATAAGCATTATCAGCAATGTGGTAAAGCGGAGAGAAGAACAGCTTACGTACTATAACGTCTCCGTTGTCACTTGTTACCTGAGCATATATTTTTGTGATCTGCCTCTCTGGATATTGGGTACACCAATAATTTAAGACTTCCCTTAACAGGTGATTTAGCTGATAAGGATGCTCTGGATGTACTACAATGCTTTCTGCAAGAAGAGTATAGTCTCCTTTACGGTTGTACGCCTCAACTTCATCTGGAGAGATTGAAAGCTCAGAACGTTGGCCGCTAAGTATTTCCATGATGGTATTTTCTGGTAAGGGTACCAGGCTTATATAAGCAAGCACGTTTTCTCGACTTTCTTTGTCGAAGATACACATCGTAATATGATCATTCTTTTTAAACCATGAGATATATAATCCTATGTCGCCTACCATTTCCTCTTTGTAGACTGCGAAGTCTAACTTCAATATAGCGGGTAGATCAGATACTTTCATCCAATCTGCAAAGTCTTTCGTCTCTGTCTGTTTCTTATTATCCTTTTTGCTTTGATTGATGATGGCTTCAATGTCTGCTCTGTTATATAATGCTCCTCTTTGTTTCCCTCCAGGCATGTGACTCCTGATTGCTTTTTCTCGCACTTTACGTCTGAATGTGCTTTCAGAAAGCCCGACAGCTACAAAGAGTTTGATAGCATCTGCTGACTCTATATAAGCTTCCTTGTTCATATTATTTGGCCTCTCTCGGTGTTATTCCTTTCCTCTTACTGTTAATTCTATCAAATAATCAGTCAAAATTCCAGTACTCAGAAAAATAACAGTTATTTATTATTGACAGTTTTAAAAATAACAGTTATTATATATGCGTGAGCAAGAAAAATAACAATTAATGAATTATTAGCCTGACTGTTATTCCGATCTAATGATGTCCTTGGGATATCGGGCTAGATCGAGGCTCTTGAGCGAGACTACGAATAAAACGATTTGATTGTCAGAATCGACCCCTGTACCGTTCATCGGTGAGGACTGGTGAGCCACTACAGGCAAGATGCCGAAAAGAATACTCCACCTGCGCTAGAGCGTTCAAAAGGGCGATTGGCGATGAGATAAGGGGCTGTGTAGCGGGTGAATGCATGAGGAGCTTCGGAAGCACTCATGTGGTGGTGTGTGGATGGTTACACAGTGAGTAGGTTCTCACTTTCGTACTGGATGGCGCAGGAGAAATCCCTTCGCAAGAAGGCGTGGAGACGACAAGACGTGATGAGTGAACGCGGAATGGAGGTGACTGCGAACCGTTCCGTCTTGTCCCTGCTTGATGATTGATCAGAGTATACAAAGGAGAAAAGGATGTTCTTCTGGGTTCGGCTCTGGGTAGATATCAAGGTGGCTCAACCAACGGTGCAAGCGTATGTCCAGGCACCGTCTGAAGGTCATGCCGTGGTGCAGCTCATGAAGAAGCATCACCTGCATACCGTCGATCGGGCATGGGTGTCCCGCTCGGCCAAGGTTGAGCCAACGGTACGGTTAGTACAGGTCTGTGTTCGAGGCAAGTATCGTTCCTGGCGACAAGAATTGTCATTCATGACACAACATATTCCGACAGTCTGAGTGCTGTCTTTTCCTTCCCTCTAAGAGACTTCGCTTTGTTGAAGGCTCTTTTTTTGTGTTCATTTTCCCCTCTGCATGACTTGCAAAGGTTGGCGGCTGGTAGTCCCGCTTCGGTGTGGCTGCTAGCCGCGAGTCTTGGCGGTCAAGGCTCGATCCTCGCTACTCATGATTGTGCTTGGTGTGTTTCTCTGCTGCAGAAAGGAGGCTGCGTATGGGCGAATTACTGTTGAGCTTTGAACATTTTGTGAAATGGCTGTGTGAGCGTGAACAAGAGATTGTTGGGTACCCTGGGATCTGGTTAAATGACCCGTTGTCAGAATGGATTTCTTCGTTGGCTGGCCGGGTATGGGGTACTGACGACAAGTTCTATGGTCCAGCTTCGTATGATACTCGCCTGTGGGCGTGGCTTCCTCGCTGGGCCTACCTTTTCAGACAGTGGAGTGAAAAACATGCCTACCGTCCCATGACTGGTGAGCAAGCATTTGCTATCCTGGCTGATGTTGAGCGCCACATGGGGTTCTAGCAGAAAGTTGAAATATTAACGTTTGAAAGGTGGTGAGTATGCGCTGGTCACATAACTGGCTGGTGGTGGTGTTGCTGGTCCTAGATGCAGTAGGCATCTATCTGGATTGGTCACTGCTGCTGCAGTTCCTGCAGGTGTTTGGTTAGTTCCTCATGGAGGATGTGACATGATGTCGCTGCTTCGTGATTGGGGATTGTACGCGGTTGTGATCCTTGTTGCTGCTCTGGCTGTCCTGGTCACGAATCGGCCCGGCAACCCTCGCGTGTGTCGTATCCTGGCTCGTAACGTGTTCCTTCTGAGTTTGTTCCTCTGCTTCTACCATCTCTTTGCTGTGACCTTTCTGGTCAAGGTTCCCGCTCTGGCTGATACATCCGGGGCGGTGCTGATTCAGCATCCATTGAGCGCTGGCTCCGTCAACTATGTCAGCCTGGCGCGTCAAGATGCGGTGGCCGCTGGTATTGATCCTGATTTGTTTGTGCGACAGATCAATCAGGAAAGTGGGTTTCAGCCTGGCGTTGTCTCTTCAGCTGGTGCCGTTGGGATTGCACAGTTTATGCCTGCCACTGCTGCGGGCCTGGGCATTGATCCCCATGATCCGGTGCAAGCGCTGCACGCAGCTGCCCGGCTGATGGCCTCGTATCTTCGCCAATATGGCAGTGAGTCGGCGGCGCTGGCCGCCTATAACGCTGGTCCTGCGGCCTTAAAAAATGCGCGTATGCAGTGTGGTGCTCGGTGGCAGTCGTGTCTGCCTGCTGAGACACAACACTATATTGCCGTGATTCTTGGATAGAACTATTCCCTCTCGTGTTTTGTGTGTTCTGGCCTGCTGCGCTGTGCATCGGGCCACATCTTTTGTTCAGTTTCATTCAATTCGAGGAGAAAAACACTATGATGACATTTACTGGTCTGGTCAAAAGTGGTGGCGTCTTCGTGGTTAAAGGCAAAGATGGTTCTGAGAAACAGTTGATTTCGTTTACGGCTGTCGATGCCCTGGGCAATACCTTCAGCTGCCAGATGTGGCCGGATGATCAGCAACATGCTCAACTACTGCAGTTGATTGGTTCGCTGCGTCGCCAACGCATTCAGTTTGAAATTGCTGGCTACACGGTGCGCCTGCGTAAATTTCAGGATGGCCGTACTGCACCGCAGATCAATTTTATCGTCACCAATGTGACGCAACCTGATCCCACACAAGCGGCGCTGGCCTCTGGCCTGTTCTTCTCTGGCACGGTCAAGACAGGCAATGTCTTCGATCTCAATACCAAGAATGGTCCGTCCAAGCTCATTTCACTGACGGCGATTGATGAACTGGGCAATGCCTGGCCGTGCCAGATGTGGCCGGATGATCCCCAGCATGCCCAGCTGGTCCCGGTGATCGCGTCGGCTCGTCGTCAGTCGGTGGGCTTTGAAGTCGTCAGTTATGCGCTGCGCATGCGCCAATTTCAAGATGGTCGTCCTGATCAGCCACAGGTCAATTTTACCGTCAGTCGTGTGTCGTTGCCGGGTCTGAATGTCCAGGTTGCCTAACAGGAGGTGTGTGCATGGCCGTTGCCAAGTTTAAAGTCAATCTGCGCAGCATGATTGGCATCCATCAAAACCGTGAGCGCTTTGACGTGCTGCTCACGGTGGTCCTGCCGTTGTTCCTCATGGTGGTGTCGTCCTATACCAATGCCTGGGCCTTCACAGGTGGGCATCTGTCACTGGAGAGTGCTGAGATTGCCAATACCTTGATTGCCACGTTCAAGGGGCTGTTTGTCGAGGCGCTGGTCTTCTGCTTCTTCCGCTTCGTCAAGATTCTCTGCTCATTGGGCTGGCGCTATACCTTTGCGGCGCTGGTGCCGTTCCTGGTCGGCCTGTTCGGCGTCGTCGTCTCGGCTGGCTGCGGCCTGGCCTGGGCGGCGAAGTCGGGTGAAATGAATTTCCTGGTCGGTGCGGTGACAACCTATATGTCGCCGTCGCTGGCCAATGTGTTCAAGGCTGGCATGGGCATGCTCTTCCCGGTGGCGCTGGCGGTCCTGGCCGTCTATGATCCCAAGCATATGATTAAGGAGCATATGGAAAGTGGATCGGAACTGGCCGTGATGGCGATGAAAGTGGAGAATGCGGAACATCACCAAAACATGCTCCGTGAAGCGCAGAAAGTCGCCAATCAGGATCAGAGCATCAAAGAGGCGTACAAGCGCATGGCGGCCAACAACGCCCAACAAGCCGTCACGTATGCTGAACAGGGCGACTATAGCTTTGGCCTGAAAACGGAGCCGTTACAACTCCCGGCGCGTCATCAATCCTCTGTGACACGCATCACGCCTGCGGCTACCGCTCCGGCGCTGGCTGCACCGCAAGCTCCTCCCTTTCCTGGGCTTCCCGTTCCCAATCAGCCGACGATTATTCCTGGCCAGGTCACGCAAAACGCACCCTTTACTGGTACCACCCAGCAACTAAATGTTGGTGGGCCGGTGCCTGTGCCTCCTGCACCTCCTCAAAAGCGAGGGCTTTTCGGTCAATTAGCAAACTGGTCAGCCGGAAACTAACGCCATCTCTTGCACGCCTGTACGCCTGCACGCCGTCCTAGACGGCTGGCAGGCGTGCGTTCATTGCTTCTGGTGATTGCTATGGTTGTGATTACAAAACACCTGCTTGATGCCTTTATGGCGTGCTGTGTCGGTCGGCGTGATGATTATGCTTATCAGCGCTCGGATGGCCGCTATTGCCGCGCTGGTTGCCCGCTCACCTATGATGTGGTCTATCGTCATTTGCAAGGGGTGCAGACGATTGGCTCCTATCTCATTGATGAGCAAGGGCTGTGTCGATCTGCCGTCTTTGACAGTGATGCATCGTCTGGCCAGGTCGATCTCCTCCAGGTGCAAACACAGTTGGCGGGGGTGGGGGTGCCGTCCTACCTGGAACAATCTCGCCGTGGTGCGCATCTGCGCGTCTTCTTCCGTGATCCGGCCTCGCCGGCGCTGGTGCGTCGCTGGCTGTTGCCGTTCCGTCCTGATGGTGTGGAGTTCTATCCAAAGCAGGATGCGTTATCTGAGAGCGTACCGCTTGGCTCCTTGGTCCGGCTGCCGCTCGGTGTGCATCGGGTGACAGGTGAATGTTATCCCTTTGTGGCCTGGTCGCATGGGCAGTTCATACCGGTGGCTGCCTCGCTGGCTGACATGCTGGCCTGGTTCTCCACCGTCCAACGGGTTCCCGTTCCGGCGTCGATCCCGCTCCCGATCACTGACCAGGCAACGCCCACGATCCCGCGCACCATTCCCTTCAAAACCGTTCCAACTGAAACCACGCTGACGATTCGAGACTGGTGCAGACAGCATGATCCCGTTGCTATGATTGGCCGCTATGTGGCGCTCGATCAGAAGGGAATGGGCTGCTGTCCGTTTGGCTGGCATCACAATGATGGTGTTGATACGCATCCCTCGCTGTGGGTCTATCGTCCTTCCTCTCCTGATCTTTGCTGCTGGTATTGCCATGTCTGGAAGCAAGGTGGCTCGCTCTTCGATTTCTTCCGCTATTACTATGGTCTCTCCGCTCGTGAGCTGTGGTCACACATTCTGGCGGGTGGGCATTTCTAGGAGGTATCGCTATGATGGAACGTTTAGCCGAGGTTCGCACCATTAATGAAGCGGTGTGGGCCAATGTGAATGGTCGCAACAATGGTGTCTATGCTCGGATGGCTGACGGTGCTATTCATCGGATCAATCGCGCTCGTCGGGTGCGTGGCGTCTTGCAGGTCCATAGTCTGCATACTGGCTCCTGGGTATCTCCTGTCGAGGTCTATCAAGCATAGGAGGTGTTTTCTTGGGAACGCTGAGTGAGATGTTGCCTCTTCTTCAATATCCTGATTGGCTATGGAATTTAGAAAGAGGCATTGCTGTTCGATATCATCCTGATCGCTCGTTGTGGGTTCTCGATATGAATACTGGTTATGAATATCCTGCTCAATCTGTTGAACAGGTTCCTGCTATTGTTGGTGAATGGACGGCAAACCACTATATCTGGGTACTTCGTAAGATGTAGTCATAGCAATTTGGGGCAGGCGCACACAAGTAATACGCGCCTGTCTATCCTCATACACTACGAGTCTTCAATTATAAATAGCGTTTTTACTTCTTTGGATGTGATATGCGGTAGATTGTATATCTGAAGTTGGTACAAATTATTGGATTAGCATCCCCTATCTATATAATATGAAATACTTTGCAATTTTATCTAATAGCCCCTTCGTATTCCTCTTTCTCTTTTTTATTATTCTTCTTCCTTTATTCCTTTTCGGGGTAAATTCTGTAATTAATATTATTATTACCATTAATATTATCAAAACAATAATCTCTAATAGTGATATTCCTCTATACATAACAAGTCTATTTGTCTTAAGTCTTTCAATGAATAATATCACCATAAATACCATTATTGGGGCTACATATGATAATGGCAGTCCCATATATGTGTTAAATCTCGTCCACCTATATCCTGTAGCCAATCTTATTACTAAAGCTACTATTATTAACGCTGCAAAAACTAATATTGGCACGGTATACATATTTACTCCTCAAATACATAGTATTTTTGTTTTAACGATGCTCACCTTATATAAGACGGTTCTTCCTCGTGCTTTTCCAAAATAAGTGTTAGAACGAGCTGTTTAAACGCTCACCTTTTGAGGCGCTTTCGTGGATGAACAACTTCAGAAATTCCCTGAGTCCTGGCTCTATAGATCTGCGTTTTTCCTTTTTTGTCAGCGAGAGAGTTTATGCGTTATCGCGTTGCATTCAGGCTGATGCTTGGCTCTAGGAGATGTGTATGCCGAATTATGGACAGCCCCTGCAGGACTATGGCCCTTGGGAAGGTGAGACTGTTCCGGGCTGGTTTGATGTTGCGATCTGGCCTGCTGGTCTTGGTGAGAACCGTATGCCGCTGTATGCCGGATATATCAAAGCTGCAACAGCCTTCCAGGCGATTGAAGACGCTATGCGCAATTATGGCCTCTGCAGGATTGCCTATGCGTGTGCGCGTGCTCTGGATGGGTCGATCTGCTATCGAGCATTCAAGGTGTTCGTGACCCTGGATGCGGTGCAAGACGATTGGGATCAGGAGTTTGATACCCTGCTGCGCTCGATGGATTGGTAGTGCGAGAGCTTTGAGCGGTCCAGCAAGTAAACCGGACCGCTCAAAATACATTACTGCTTGCTTGGTGGTTCTAGTATTATATTTTTATTGTTTTTTGTTCTTATTAATCGATTTATCTACCAATAAAAACAATAATATATTTAATACTGACATAATGCTTATTGGTATTAATGCTAGGTATAGAGATTTTTGAAGTGGTTTGCCGTCTGATAGGTTCATCCAGGTTATTACTACAACTCCGATAATCCAGAGAATAAAAAGTATAAATAAAGTGATTTTCTTGTAAGAAGGCATATTTTTTTACCTTTTTCGTATTTGTAACATTATTTTTCATTACTACAGTCATTGATCGCATAAGTCACAAGGAGGTGTGTATGAAAAAAGCAATATTAAAGCATTGGATACTTGGTAATTAGGTATTGTCCTCCTGAGGGTTGTTTTCGTTTGTCCGCTTAGTCTTCGATTTCGCAAATTTGTTTGAGATTATCCCTGCTATAAACACGAGCATTATATAAACGAATGCGTCTATCCATTTTCGATATGCAAAATAATCGAACAGGAACATGGCTATGCAGACAATCACTATCACAACTATTGCATAAAATCGGGATGAAAACATACAAGGCTCACTCCTCGCAAGCTCGTTTTTTTCCCATTTTAACACATCTATATGACGGGTAGTATTTCCTCTTTTCTTTCTCCCTCTACCTGATATTCTTATTCTTCTGATTGGGCTTCTTGGCTGGATGGCTGTGTGTTGTATCGCTTGGCTAAAAAGACGACGAGCAATTTGGCAAATATCATTATCCAGAATGGTCCCAGCACAGCAAAGGCCAAAAAACCATAACCAATTGCAGGGAGATACATTTTCTTTTCAAGGGCATCTACACATAAATAACCTAAAACGCAAAAAATAAAAAGCAGAGCAATGCAGGAAAAAATAACTCGAATTGGCTGGATTTTCTCAAGAATTTGGTTTCTGGTGTTGTCATCCATAACTGGTTATTTCTCGCTTTTCTTTCCCTCGTCACTTGTTGTCATGACCCAAGCCATTTTACCAGTAATATGGCTAGTTTTAAACACTTTGAGAGGAGGTGCCTATGGGTAGCAAAGTGAAAGTCTTGGGGGCATTCATAGATACGCTCTATCTGAATGTGTACCAGACGGATAGCAATTTTCAGATAGTCAGGAAAAAGCTGTCTGATGAGCTGAAACTTGAGCTGCAGCAACTGAAAGAACTGGCGCAAGAGGAAGAGGAAAACATTCCGACGCGCTTTTCTTTTGATGGCCGGCCACTGCTGATGATGACGAAAGGAAGTGAGGGCTTCAACTGGATCTTGAAGAATGACAGCATCAATTTTTGCGTCAACCGCGGCTCAAGAATGAACTTGTGCGCCCAAGTGCGCTGCTCGTCGGAATACCTCTGGAAGAGGCGGGATATCAGCACGATCGTCAATGATGTGTTCTTCTTCGCGACTCAGGTATTTGGACAGAACATTTGCCTGCAGGTGTCGGCGCTTGACCTGGCCGCCGATGTCCTCAATTTCCAGTTGCCCTCCGCGGATGAAATTAAGGAGTGCTTTATCTCGCGTGCGCAGCTGTCGGAAGAAGCACCTGGTAGCCTGGATGATGGCTTTGTCGACGGTCCAGATCGGATCAAGCGCCGCTGGGGTCGCATTACTGGCTTGCCGTTTGGGGCGCGTGCCGCTCCCATTTCTGCCTTGATTTACGACAAAACGCATGAGATTAAGTACAACTCTCCTGAAAAGGGCTGGCTGTTTGATCTGTGGCATGAGTCGGCGCGTGTGCAGGGGTTTGAGTACACGGAAGATATGCCGGTGATACGCAATGAGATCCGGTACCGTCGCCCGGCGCTACGGGAAATGAAGCAGGTAGGCCGGGGCGTCAAGGATGGCGAGGAACAAGAGGAGGTCTTGTTTCATGGGATCGAGGATGCGTTTTTGCTCGAAACCTACCTTGCTGGCCTGTGGGGGTATGCGGTGGGTCATGTGGATGGTGGCGCTGATGGTCTGCCAGATGGCTGGCTTCGCTATGTCATTCCCAGCGAAACGGATGTCAACCGCTCTCGCTGGGAAGTGCATCCAGATTGGCAGGTGATTCAATCGGCCTTTGCTGTTCCTGAACTGGAAGAGTCCGAATATGAACGGGAGGAGAGAGAGAAAGCAGAGTTGCTGGCCGAGGTCGATGCCTACCTGGAAGAGCATCCTTTCGAGCACAGCAAGCCGGTACATAAGAAAAAGAGAAAGTCCGCTGTACAACAGCCTTCATATATTGCTCCTGTCGTTGATCCTGCGGTGTTCAATCTGGCTCCCTACATTCGAGAAAGAAAGCGGCACGTCAATATGGAACGGATGGTAGCCCAGCTGACGGGGTGCATGTCTACCTTTGAGGCCTGGCGTGCTCATTCTGATGATCGCCTGGAGGCTGATATATCTGCTGATTTCTCGGATACGCTGTCGGTGTACTACCGGCTGGCGGAAGAGTATATGCGACTACGACAGAAGGACTTCACGGAAACAGTGCGCAAAAAGCGCGTGCTCTATCATATCGCTGATTCAGCGTCATAGGAGGTGCTCTATGGGTCGTCGTAAAAAGATCTCGACCGCTCAGCCTGTGTTGTTGAGCGTTGCTGATGTGGCTATCCAATTGGGGGTCTGCCGTACAACGGTTTATAAGTATATTTACTCCGAGGGCCTGCCTTCTATGTTGCTCGGTGGGTCTCGTCGCATTCATCCCGAATCTTTACAGACCTGGCTAAAGCAATTAGAGGCAACTTCTCTCTAGCTTTGGCTCGTGTGTCCTGGCGTCTGGTGCTCCTGATGCCAGGGCTTTTTTTTGTATGGAGGTGTTTTATGGCTCGGCAGAGGAAAAAGAGCGTTCGTGGTGGTGGCACCGTCTTTCAACGGAAAGATGGTCGCTGGGAAGCAAGGTTTAAGGTAGAGGAAACTGGCAAGTATAAGTCTCTGTACGCTACCACAGAAAAAGAAGCGTACAAGCTTCTCGAAGAGGCAAGGCTGCAGCAGAGGCAAGGAGTACTCGCAACTGGCCCCCAACAATCGTTGAAAGATTTTCTGGAATATTGGTTAGAGGATGTCGAAAAGCCGACCGTCGGCGTAAGTGCGTATATTGGCAATCGTATTGCCATTCGTAAGTATCTTATACCGGGGCTGGGGCATATCAAACTTCAAAAGCTGACAGCACATCAGTTGCAAGTGTTCTATGCACAGCATTTAAGAGAGGGGATGTCTGCCAGTCGCGTGGCTCGGCTGAATACTGTACTTCATAAGGCTCTCGAACACGCAAAACGTCTCAGGTTAGTTAGTATGAATGTTTCTGATGATGTGGAGTTGCCAAGGGTTCGTAAAAGGGCCTATCAGGTCTTGGATTCCGAGCAAGCCAAAGCGTTGTTACAGGTGGCAAGTGAAAGGGGCCTGGATACATTGCTCGCCCTGGCTGTAGTTACGGCGATGAGAAAAGGTGAGATATTGGGCCTGCGCTGGTCTGATATCGATATGGTAAAGCAGGAGATTCGCATATCACGTACGGTCAATTACTATACTGGTTATGGGTTTGTCGAGACGGATGGGAAAACGAAAAACAGTGCGCGTGTAATCAAGTTACCGGCGTTTTTATCTGGGATGTTGAAAAAACATCATGCTTCGCAACTGGAAGATAAACTGAGGGTTGGTGATGCATGGGTTGATCGCGACCTGGTTTTTCCCCGTAAGGATGGGGATTTCATGAGGCGTACCACACTCGATTATCATGTCGATAAATTGTTGGAAAAAGCCGGGTTGCCATATGTTCGCTTTCACGATCTGCGTCATAGCGCTGCGACCATTTTACTGGCCATGGGGGTTCCTGCGAATGTGGTGCAGGAGCTTTTGGGACATGCTGATATTAAAATGACGCTGGGTATATACGGACATGTCCTTCCATCCATGCACAAAGATGCGGTCGATAAAATGGATGGTTTATATGGAAACTAGCTCAATATGGTGTCAAATTTAGTGTCAAAGGGTGTTTAGTGTGGATCAGCATATGCGTAGGCGGGCCTGACAAGCCCGTCTATAGTTGCTTTTGAGGCAAAAACTGCTGCTCATGCCCAAAGTATAGCACAAATGGCGAGCGCTTTGCTCTATCTTATTAGACCGGCTTTTTGAGCTTGTAGGAGGGTTTATTTTTGTCCAGTCTTGTCTAATAGAGATGAGTAAAACCCAACCTGATTAGTGTCAAAATGGAGGAGAGTTGAAAACCACGGATGCGCTTGTTCTAAACGTCCATCATAGGTGTTTCCACACGCTTTGTAGGCCGAATTAGTGTCTTCATTTTTGTCCAGTGGTGTTGAGTAAAATGTAGTGAAATTTAGCCTCTAAGATGTCAGAATGGATGTTAAGTCTAGCTTCGTGTTTTCCTCATTCTTTGATGAGTAGGTTTGATTTACCTACAATAGGTTTGGGGTTTGAATTCTTAATCGCCCACCTAAATAAGCCTCTACTGTGCAAATTATCCAGAGTGAGCTGCTTCTCATCTTTGTATCTCTATTCTATCATATTGCACGGTCCGATGCATCGGCCAAATGATCGGTGTATTCTTGCCCCGTTTCAGGTATTCTCTCTAGCGGAGCCTTGTGTTGAGGGGAAGCACAGGCATGTCTTTTCTGAAAAAAATATCGGGCCACACATGATTTTTCAAAAAGGAGGTATGGAGATGACTGTACGACAGAATATGAAAGATGATGCAGAATTGGTCTGGGTTCCTGGTGGAACATTCAGGATGGGAAGTGACCTTGAAACATTACGTCACCTTTGGCAACAAAACGGTTGGGATGCTGACTGGTTAAAAAAGGACGGACGGATACACAGCGAGATGAATCCACATGAAGTCGAGATTGCAGGCTTCTGGATGTACCGCGATCTGATCACGATTGAACGTTATTTTCGCTTTATGCAGGAAACGGGCTATCCTGCTCCCATTGATCCGCAGGTTCATTCTCAAGAGAACAGTGCTTGGCTTGAAGGTCGCCCTCGTCCAGGAGCCTTTTCCTTACCTGTCAGTTCGCTCTCCTGGGAAGATGCCGTGGCCTATTGTCGGTGGGCCGGTGTCCGCTTACCAACAGAAGCAGAATGGGAGTATGCGGCGCGTGGCCCACAGGGCAACATCTTTCCATGGGGCAATACCTGGGAAGAAGGGCTATGCCGCTGTGCAGATGAAATTGCTGGAGATACTTTTCACACACATGCCTCTTGGCGTGCTTGGTTAAACGGAGAAGGGCCTGATTCCAATGGTCACTATTCGCCTTCTGCTTGGCGAGCACAGCATATTGCCCAAATGGAGGGTCCGACTCCAGCAGCGTGCTATCTAGGAGATGTGAGTTGGTGTGGAGTACGGGGGATGGCTGGTCAGGTGCATGAATGGTGTGCTGATTGGTATGACCCTGAGTATTACCAGCACAGTCCTCGTTCCAATCCACAAGGTCCCGAACAGAGTTGGCCTGGATATCTCCCCCATCGGGTGATGCGTGGTGGATCGTGGAGCAGTCCAGCTAATCAAAGTCGAGGAGCTCAGCGTTTCTGCCATCCACCTCAGAATCGAGCGACCCACAATATTGGCTTTCGACCAGTTTTGTGTCTGGAGGTTGAAAACAGATAGCCGAATGTGCGCGGTTTCTATTTAAAGCAGGGATGGGCCGTATTGACTAAAGAAAAGCTGTCAATTACTATTTTGTATTGTTTTCCTGCTGGTTGTTCGTATGTATCGTATAGAGTATGGTATAATTGCAGCTAAGATAGGTTGTGATTATCCGTGCATGTCTCAATTGAAAAGGACTCTTCTATGCCAACTCAAGATGAGCGAATAGGCACGTTAGAATATAATCTGAATCAGTTTAAGACAGAAACCTTTAAAGTCTACCAGGACCTTACCATGGAAACGGTGATGCTAAAAGGTCTTATGGAAGATTCCGTTAAACGATCAATGATCATGAGGAATCAGATAGCAAGTCTTGAACAAAATATGAACAATCGTTTTGAAGCGGTCAATAACCGACTAGAGACGCTAGAGCAGAATGTTAGTAGCCGCTTTGATCGCTTAGAAAAGTTAATCCTCGATCGACTTTCTCCTGCTTAGATGGTATGTAATAAAGCACCTGGATAGCTCTACACGTCCAGGTGCTTTTTCTTGTGGCGGTGTGCATTCTTAAAATATAAATATAGTAATTAGCACAGCAATATTATATAATCCCTCGCAGAACGTTTTTGTTGGCAATAAAAGCTTAGAGGGGTTCTTCCATCAATGAAAATATTTTTCCTTTTCCTGGGAAGTGAATTAACCTTGCTTGCCGGTTTATTTTTTGTGATTGGAGATGTTGTTTCTATACAGAAACAACACTGGTCATATCTTCCTTTTTATTTAATACTCACCCTTATCCTATTTCTTGCTTCTTTTTTACTATGTATTGCTGCCTTCAAAAAATGCCCACATTGCTCTCATCGGCAAACAATCAACAGTTTATATTGTTCACGTCGCGGTCAACCATTTTCTTTACTCAAACCTGTTTGAACGGAAGAGAGAGATTTTGATATAAGTAAAGCACCTGGACTCTTTGTTTGCCCAGGTGCCTTAGTGTTTTTGGCGGAATTTAATATGGTTCTTTTGGTGTGGATTGTTTCTCGTATCTTTTGCGTCTTCGCTCTAAGCTTCTTTTCGATCTTAAGTACTTGTTGATAAACTTTGACTGACTTTTGAAACATTCACATCGAATTTGTCGCAGCCCGGCCGACACCAGTGTCGGCCGGGCTGCGACAAATTCGATGTGACAACATATGTATGCCACGCTATACAATGATCGGCTTCTTCTTTTGTAGCGCATCCATCACCTGTTGCGGCAGGTTGAGATCGCCCTGTACCAATGCTGGCGGCGTAACCGCCATCCACTGATTGAGAGAAAAATCAGCATAGCGATCCGTTTTAAATATTTCCAGAAAGCGTAATGTTGTCTTGCCGGTATTCTCGACATAGTGTCCCATATTCGCCGCCACATAACCGACATCGCCGGCCTGGTAGTCGAACGTTGCGGCTGTGCCGGCACCAGCAAAGACCGTCATACGTGCATTTCCTTCAATATAGTACTGCCATTCATCGGCATTCGGATGCCAGTGCATCTCACGCAAACCACCCGGTTCAACCTCTACTAACGCGGCCGCGATCGTTGTCGAGACGCGGAATTGGGTTGAGTCAACGACCCTCACCCTGCCATGAGCTTTGCCCTGCGTTGGCGGCTGAGCCATCAGGTGATAGGTGAAGCTTTGTGGAGATTGCCCGTAAGGATCTGAGACGGGCGTTGATGAGGTGGGAACCTGGCCGGGGTAAATCCAGCGCGTAGATGGCGGCGCAAGGTTGGCGAAATTGCTTTCCGCTACACCAAAGTTTTTCGCCAGCACCGATTTCGGCGTGTGCGCGAACCAGTCGCTGAGCATGAAGGTTGAGCCCGCGGAGAAGTGACCATCATCAAAGACCAGCAAGAATTCACAACCACCCTGAAGCCCCTGAATCGAGTGCGGAAAACCGGCCGGGAAGTACCAGAGATCGCCGACGCCAACATTATCGACGAAATTACGTCCCTGAGGATCCAGGCAGGTTACCTGTGCCCTTCCATTGAGCATAAAGGCCCATTCAGCCTCTACGTGCCAGTGCAACTCGCGGACGGCACCCTCCTTCAGGCGCATAGTTACCCCTGCTACATCCGTTGAGACGGGTAGCTCCGTTATCGTTACCTGGCGAGCCCAGCCGCCATTGGCAAGCCGATTATGGGCGTTGCTAAACGAAAATTTGAGATTCGGCATAATGCCCGCATCGGTCGTAGGGGGAGCCATGCTATCAAGATTCATCTCATCAAGCACCACATTACGGGGCCCGGGATCGGTCGCGCCGAGATTGCCTACAATCGGTTCAGGTACTGGATCAATAGCTGCAGCGGCGGTTGTCGATGCAGCATGAGCAACAGCAGGGACATTGGTGACACTGGCAACAGCTCCCGCGGCCGCCAGGGTTTGAATAATTTTGCGTCTCGTTGTATCCATAATATCCTCTCTGCCTGGTATCTTATAAATAAAAGTTTCTCGCAGTGAGCCATTCATTGTAGGGCTCAGCTTTGTAAAATAAATAAGTAAAAGCCATTGAGTGATCCAGCTCCATCACATTCGCGCCTGTGAGAAAACTCTCCTCTTATGAGTGTATGCACACGCCAGCCGTTTGGCATCTGTGAAACAACTGTATTTTTCTCTACCTGCGGAGGGAGATACGTAGGTAAAATAACGTATGAGGTATCTCATCGGCAGTGTACGACGCACTAATGGGGGACCGGGCCTACTCTCCACAATTCAGTCATTGGCAGGATCTATTGCTTGTTGTTAGTAGTGTGTGGATAAATACTAATAGAGGCGCTAAATGTGCTATTGAAGAGCTGTAGAGTCTATAGAACGTGGGTATTGTTTCATGTATGATGCGATTGTAATTGGCTCGGGTCCAAATGGCCTGGCGGCGGCGGTAGAGCTGGCGCGGGTGGGACAACATGTGCTGGTGGTGGAGGCGAAGGAGACCATTGGTGGGGGATCGCGCTCGAAGGAGCTGACGTTGCCGGGCTTTGTGCATGACGTGTGCTCGGCCGTCCATCCGCTGGCTATCGCTTCGCCATTTTTTCAGTCCCTGCCGCTGGAGCGGTTTGGCCTGGAGTGGCTGCAGCCCGAGATTCCCCTGGCCCATCCTCTGGATGATGGTTCGGCCATGCTGCTGCAACGTTCTGTGGACGAGACGGCCGCTACTCTGGGTGTGGACGCGGGAGCCTATCGTAGGCTGATGCGCCCATATGTTGAGCATTGGCCGCTGATCGTGAACGCCTTCCTGGGTCCATTGCGTGTAAAGCCCCTGCTCCATCCTCTGGCACTCGTTCCCTTTGGATTGGCCGCCCTGTCTTCGGCACGGCTGTTGACACAATCGTTCTTTAAAGAGACACGTGCTCGTACCATGCTGGCCGGTATCTGCGCCCATTCTATGCTGCCGCTAGATCGCTTGACCAGCGCGGCGGCGGGTATGCTGTTGGGGACGGCCGGGCACGCCGTCGGTTGGCCTGTGCCTCGCGGCGGTTCACAGAGTATCGTGGACGCGCTGGCTGGCTACCTGCGCTCCCTGGGCGGGGAGATTCAGACGGGCCGCGAGTTACAGCATATCGATGAGCTGCCAGCGGCCAGGGCGTATCTCTTTGATGTGACGCCGCGCCAGCTGCTGTCCATGGCAGGTAATCGTCTGCCCGACAGCTATAAAAGGCGTCTGCGGCGCTATCGTTATGGGCCGGGTTCCTTTAAGATTGACCTGGCGCTGGATGGTCCGATCCCCTGGAAGGCTCAGGAGTGTCTGCGGGCAGGGACCGTTCACCTGGGCGGCTCTTTCGCTGAGATCGCCGAGTCTGAGCGACAGGTGTGGCGTGGTCAGCACGCGGAGCGACCCTATGTGCTGGTGGCCCAGCAGAGCCTGGTAGACGCCAGTCGCGCGCCGGTGGGTAAACATACAGTGTGGGCTTACTGCCACGTTCCCAGTGGTTCGACCTTTGACATGAGCGATCGCATCGAGGCACAGATAGAGCGCTTCGCGCCGGGCTTTCGTGATCGCATCCTGGCCCGCCACGTCTCGAATCCTGCCGCGCTGGAGCAGTACAACCCCAATTACATTGGAGGGGACATCAATGGCGGTGTGCAGGACATCTGGCAGCTGTTTACGCGTCCGACCATACGCATTGATCCCTATACGACTCCCGCCCCGGACATCTTTCTTTGCTCCTCGTCAACGCCGCCGGGCGGAGGTGTACACGGCATGTGCGGCTACTTCGCGGCCCGGGCCGCTTTGAACAAAACATTGCGGGTCGATAAACATAAATAGGGTAGGCTGTTCTATCGTACAGCAAAGCGCTGCCGCAACTGTTTGTCTTGTAGCCATGACAACTGCTTTTACAGCTAGCTAGATTTCCTGTATACTTCATTTACGGTCATAAGAGATGGTTTGGCATCTGCGTTGCTCACCGGTCAACTGTGAGTTGGTGCAGTGGGTGCGCGGATGCGCACCCACTGCACCAACTCACAAACATAGCGCGTCCGCGCAGCGGACGCGCGTGCGGGGGCACGCAAGTTTCCCCATATTACGTGAGTCAGACCTACGATGAGGAAGCGCCTGGTAGAGACCGGGGCGTAACAATAAAAAGGGAGATAACAGACAAGATGGATGCTAATGCGCTGGCAGCGGCGAATTTTGAACTGCTGCGGGACAACCCTTACCCGGGAAGAGGTCTGGTAATCGGTCGCTCTTCCGTGGAAGATGCCTGGTTGATGATTTATTGGATCATGGGGCGCAGCGCCTCAAGCCGCAATCGTCGCTTTGTGGCCGCGGGCACGACATTGCGCACCGAGCCGATCGATACGCGTCAGATGGAGAATCCCGAGCTCTTGATCTATGATGCGATGCTGGAACTGCCCAGCATCTACCTGGTCAGCAATGGCGATCAGACACGCACTATTTATGATGCGTTGCTGGCCGGTAGCTCGTTTGATGCGGCGCTCGAAAAGCGGGAGCGTGAGCCGGATGCTCCCCATTACACCCCTCGCATCAGTGGCATGCTGGACCTGCAGACCTTTCCCGGCAGGATCACGCTCAGCATCTTGAAGGCCAGCAAGGCCAATCCCGCCAACACCGACCGCTTTACGTATCGTCCGGGGAAACTGCCCCGCGGGTTCGCTATGGGATTGACCACGTATCGCGGTGATGGCAATCCGCTGCCCAGCTTTAGCGGCGATCCGCTGCTGTTGCCGTGCGCGGGCAAGGCCGAAGCAGTGTTGGATACTTATTGGAATGCCTTAAACGCGGATAATCGCGTTGCCATTGCGGTCAAGCAGATCTCTGTTCAGGAGGGGACCAGCCGCCTGCTGGTGCGCAATCGTTTTACCTCCCAGTAGTGAGAATGTGCCTGATTTTTATGGTATATTGGTGCGGCAGGCGCACATTCCCACGCCTGCCGCACCAACACCTAAATGGTTCCTGAGCACCGCAGCTGCGCAAGCTCAAGCGTGCTTATCGCCCTGCCAGTCTGAATGCCAGCTCGGTCAGGGTGCGCACTCCTACGCCGGTGCCCCCCTTTTCCTGGTAGGGTTTGGGACTGTCAACGTAGCTAGTTCCGGCGATGTCGAGGTGCGCCCACTTCGCGTTCCCCACGAAATGCTCCAGGATCTTCGCGGCCGTGACCGCGCCCGCCTCGCGTCCACCGGTCTGCTTGATGTCAGCGATCTCGCTCTTGATCGACTCGCCGTATTCCTCGTCCAGGGGCATCGGCCAGTATTTTTCACCGGTGGCCCGGCCCGCGCTCATGATCGCTTCCGCCAGTTGCTCATCATTGCTGAAGAAGCCGGTCATAGGATGTCCCAGTGCGACTACCATGGCTCCGGTCAGTGTGGCCAGATCCAGGATGGGGGACATGCCTTCTTGCGAGGCCAGGGAGAGGGCGTCGGCCAGGATCAGGCGGCCTTCGGCATCGGTGTTGACGATCTCGATGGTCTTGCCGTTCATAATACGGACGATGTCGCCCGGCACATATGAACTGCCGCTGGGCATGTTGTCACAGGTCGGCACGAAGGCCGTGACGTTAATGGCTGGCTTGAGGCGACCAATCGCTAGCATGGCGCCCAGAACGGCGGCCGCTCCACCCATATCGCCCTTCATAGCGTCCATATTGGCGCCGGGTTTGAGCGAGATGCCACCGGTATCGAAGGTGATACCTTTGCCAACCAGGGCCATGCCTTTATCCCCCTCATCGCCACCACGGTAGCGCAGGATAACAAAGCGCGGTGGATTCACGCTACCTTTGGAGACCGCCAGCAGCCCCCCCATCCCCAACTGTTGAATCTTCTCTTTTTCGAAGATCTCGCATTCCAGTCCGACCTCTTTTGCCATGGCGCTGGCGCGGTTGGCCAGTTCAACGGGGGTCAGCACGCAGGGTGGCTCATTGATCAGGCTACGGGCGAAGTTGGTGCCCTCGGCCATGGCCTGTGCCTGGCGGATCGACTGCTCGAATCCGGCTTTTTGCTCCTGGGTGGCTGCCAGGATGACCTGGTTGACGCTGCTGGTGTTCTCTTTGCTCTGATAGGCGCGGAACGTATAGAGGCCCAGCAGCGCGCCTTCAATGGCGGCCTGAGCCTCGTCCTCGACGCTAAAGTTATTGACGGCCAATCCCACGGCGACCGCTATCGTTCGCGCGCCCGTTTTCTGCAGGTGACGGGCTGCGATGGCGGTCGCCTTGCGTACCGCCTGGTTATCCAGTTTGTCCAGCGCTCCCAGGCCCACCAGCACGACCCGTTTGGCTGCCAGCTTATCTCCAGGATGCAGTGTGAGCAGCTCGCCGACCCCGCCCTTGAATTCTCCATCCGCGTTCCGCTCGGCGATGAGTCCGGCCAGGACCGTGTCAACTGCGGCCGCCGCGGGCGATAACACGAGTCCCGAGTCGGACGCCTTGCGTGCCGCACTGACAATCAAAGCATCACAGGCAATCCTGCCTGGTTCCTGCGTGGTCAGATTGATCTCCATACCTCAATTCTCCTTCGAACGTACTATAGTGGCTGATGGTGTGATGCCATCGTTGTTTTTAGTACGAAAATATACGTATCGATCCGGTCGCTGTCGGGCCATCGCTGGCCGTGAGTATGGCTACACCTGATCGATGAGCGGTATTCTTTGTGGTCTCTCTTCAGTATGGCACATCGTTCAACGAGAGAACAAGTTGGTCTCAGGCAGATCGATGGAGGAGGCGCTCAACCACTTCCAGGAGCTGACGCGGCTTGAATGGTTTGGTCAGATATTCTGTACAGCCAATCTGCCTGGCGGCCTCACCTTCATCGTTGAGCGCGAACGCCGTTACCGCCACGATGGGCACCTGCTGCATGCCGGGGCGCGCGCGAATGATCTGTGTGGTCTGATAGCCGTCCAGCACCGGCATTGAAAGATCGGTGAGCACCAGGTCGACGCGCTCGCGATCCAGCATCTCCAGAGCATCACGTCCGTTGGATGCTGAGATGCAGCGATAGCCACGGGTCGACAGGACGCGTTCAATTAAGAGGCGATTGGATACCTCGTTCTCGATGACCATGATGGTTGGCTGATATATGTTCTGTGTTGATGTATTCATGTTGTTTCTCATGTATTCTTGATTACGACTTCGGACGGTTCCGCAATTGGTAGCGTAAACGAAAAGGTGGACCCTTCCCCTGGTATGCTTTCTACCGCGATCTCCCCACCTTGCAGTTCAATGAGTTTTTTCGCGATGGTGAGTCCCAGTCCTGTCCCACCGAAGCGCCTGGTGGTGCTGCCATCGGCCTGGCGAAAGGCTTCGAAGATGTAGCCGAGGGCCGCGGGCGAAATACCGATACCTGTGTCGGTGACGGCGATCTGTACCATATCCTGCTGCTGCAAATGATGGCAATGAATGGTCACTCCACCCTTCTCGGTGAACTTGATGGCGTTGGAAACCAGGTTGATGACGATCTGGCGCAGGCGGTGACCATCGGCCAGCACCTGTGGGATGCCCCTGTCGATCCTCAGGCGCAGATAGAGCTCTTTATTGTTGGCCAGCGGCTTCAATTGCTCGATGACCTGGGATAGGCTGGTCGCCAGTTCCAGTGGCTCTGATTTTATCTCGATGCGATCGGCTTCGATTTTTGAGAGATCAAGCATATCATCGACCAGGTGCGAGAGATCCTCGGCCCGGTCGACCATAAATTGAATATGCTGTTCCTGTTCCTCCGTGAGCGTCCCATCCACAAAGCCTTCCAGGATGAGCGCGCCATAGCTGATGATACTATGCAGTGGCGTGCGCAGCTCATGGGTGACGTTAGCCAGAAATTGAGATTTCAAATGGTTGGCGCGCTCAAGGGCCGCGTTTTTATCTTTAACCTCCGCGAACAAGAGCGCGTTTTCGATGGCCATCGATGTCTGCAGGGCTGCTGTACTGAGTAAGAAGGTATCACGACTGCTGATCGGGTGTGATTCTTCAGTATAAAGTATAAATGTGCCGATCGCCTGGTCCTGCAGTAGCAGAGGGACCGCGATGGCGGAGCAGTAGCCGGCCTCTAAGGCCAGGCGCGCCCAGCGCTCCTGCTTTTTCTGATAGATGGTGGCGATGTCTTCGCCATAGACAATCTTCTGCCGCTGGATCGCCATGCGTGCCAGCGTCATATCCAGCTCGTGCAGGGCGTGGTTAGGGATGCGTGATGGCTTGATGGTGCCTCCGGTCGTTGGCGCGCCAGCGCGGATGGCGGCTCGTTTCGCGCTGGGTGTCAGTGACTGTGGATTGGGGATGGCGGCCATCTTGCTGGTTACGGCCATTGTGATATCGTTATTGGGATCGGTATAGACGCTGACCGTACTCGGGACGGTCTGGCTCTCCGTCTGCGGCGGCTCCTCGGGTGTCTCCGACCACTGCGCTACCGCCCAGGGAGCGATGCTTTCGCGTCCGTAGAGCAGCAGCGCTACATGCTTGACATGCATGATATTTCCCATGCGTGTTACAAATTCGGCCAGCAACTGTTCCAGGTTTAAGGTAGACATCAAAGCATCGCTCATGACCAGCAGATTGTGCGTCTGATCGATGAGGGCCTGGCTTTCATTGTATAGCGATTCGTTGAGGAGTTGGAAGGACTGGGCCAGCATGGATAGATCGTTGCCGCGAGGTAGCTCCATCTGTACGCCTGTATTTTGTGCCACCAGAATCTGAGCATGCGCCTGCAGGCGACGAAGCGGTCGGATCAGCAGAACGCTGGTGAAAAAAGAGAAGAGAAAGATGCCCAGCGAAAATACAAACAGGCCAGTGCCCACTATTAAGAGCATCCAGCGCCTGGGATGGGTGTTCAGGTTATAGAGTGGTTCAATCGTGCTCAGCGTGAGATCGGGTGTGCCAGCTATCTGCTGTGCCAGGTGCATGCTCTGGCCCTGTACCAGGTAGGTCTCATGACTCTCCACGATCTGCGGCTCATCATGCTGGCACATCTGTTGTTGCGTCTCATTTTTCAGCATGGTGGACCGCGCCAGATCTAATGCGGTTGCCTCCACGAACTGGTTCTGCACACAGGCGAGTAGTCCGGTACCGGCCCGCTGGCTGAGATCCTGCATAAACTGACCATTGATAGCCTGTGTGGCAACCATGATCCCGCCCGCATAGGTTGGCGTTGGACGCGCTAATAACAGGAGCCATTGTGGGCTGGATGACACAGTAGGAGCGGCTACTGATAGTGGCTGGAGTAGCAGTATAGTCTGCCCCTGCCTGGCCTGAGCAACCAATTGCTGTTGCGTGCTGGTTAAAGGGAGGGCCGCGGGAGCCAGCTCATGGCCTTGCTTATCAAGTATATCTAATGAATACAGTGCATTACTGGTAGTATACTGGTTAAGCACTATACGGATAGCGCTCCCCTCGTCCGCCGCTGGTAAGCGTGCGAGCGTTGCCGTCATCTGCTTATCCTGTACTATCTTATTGACCGTCTGGATGAAATCCCGGGCATGGCTTTGATATGCCGCCTGTATGCTGGAAAGATGTGATTGCGCGTCCCTCTTGGCCTGATATTCTGAATAGAACCTGAATATGCCCCAGGAAATAATGGAAAAGAGGAGCATACAAAGCAAGAGAGTTAACGTCGCAACAATTATCAATTTTCCACCCAGTGATCGTACGGTGAATTGCATGCGACCCTTCCTACGTATGGTAAAAGCAAGGGGAGGACGGGGTGCCAGCTCGTCTTCCCCTTACAGCGCGTCTGCTTCTGGCGCGACGCGAAACTCCAGGAGGTGCGCGTGCGAACCCCATGGGGAAAAGGTTGCACGTAAATCTTAGATGTCCGCTACAAGCTGCTCGTCGAGGTGGGTTGCTTGCCTACGCACATCCCGCCATCCATCCCAAGCCTATGTATTATAACGTATAATCTTATTCAAAGTAAACAGGTTTAGCACCACTTTGCGGAATTTTTACGATTACTTTATGTAATACACCGGGCATTTTTTCTTGCTTCTATTTCCGTATCCCCAAAATATGCATTATGCACACTTCTCTCAATTCAGCTATGGTTATAATGAAGTATTATACTATGAGTGCCTGGGCCAGTTGTAGCGCAGAAGAAGTAGGCGAATGCCGTTGGTGAGCAGGATAAGGAGCAGAATGATGGCGATCTGCAGACCGAGGAGGTTGCGCCTGGGATAGTGATTGAGCAGCGGTTGGAAGGAGAAGGAAGAGGAGGATTTTGAGGGTGCCTGGATGCTATTATCTCCACTCTGCTGTTGTGGGAAAACATTTCTGATGGGTAGGGAGAGGGGGGTATATTGTAACCAGTTACTGGATGAGTCCGGAGCCTGTTTTTTACCATCACTTGTGAACGGGCCGGCCGCGGCCAGGATCCTGTCGCGCAGATCGGTCGTAGGAGTGACCCGTGGTAGCTGGGCTAGCAAGGTATCAAAGCGGCGGTAATCGGCCAGAACGCCGGCACAGTGGGGACAAGACGTAAGATGGGTATCTACGTACTGGCGCTCATTCGCTGTGAGCTGATCGTCAAGGTAGGCACTGAGCAAATCCCTGACCTGCTCACAGTTCATTTCGTGCCTCCTCCTTGTTCCAGGGACCGATAGTGCTCTCGAAACGACTGACGTGCGCGCGAGAGATACATTTTGACGCCGCTCTCAGCAATGTTCAGGGTGTGGGCAATCTCGCTATAGGAGAACCCCTCCTGAGTATATAATAACAGGGCCGCCCTATACTGCTGGGGCATGCGGCGTAGTGCCGCACGTACCATTTCAGTAGTGCCATAGATCTCTTGCGGATCCGCGCTCTCAACATCAGCTGGCTCATGGTCGAGATCTTGCCAGGGTAACCAGGCAATCAGTTTGCGACGACGCAACGCATCATATGCCGTATTGGTGGCAATACGATAGAGCCAGGCCGACAACTTCAAGTTCGCATCCATCTTTGGCAGGGCACGAAAAGCCTTCAGGAAGGTATCCTGTGTCAGGTCATCAGCCTGTTCGCGATCCCCTACCAGGTGATAGACGTAGTTGTAAATAGGTGTTTTGTATTCGTCGTAAATTTGTTCAAAGGACCAGGAGTTTTCCCTGGTTTCCACCCGGACCATGCGCTACAATCCCTTCGATAGCTACTGTGTTCCCTTGTCCGTTCCATGCAAGAGGATGAGTAGCTGTCTCCAGGCCATGTAGTATGGTAGGCCGACACTGCGCGCAAGCGTGTATAGCCATGGCGCGTGTGGAAACGCTTTTCCCTTCTGTCTAGTGGAACGGACAACTAACGCTATCAGTAACATGATAAAGTAGTCATGCATACTTGCTGTTGAGTGTTGTATCGTTTATCATGGTAGCATACTCTGGTGGATTTACCGCAATCATTCACTTATGGGTTAGTACTATTGGGTGCATAAAACGCAGCTTGCGTTACCCCTTCGTTACATATCGGGGGATTATGCCCAAAACGTCTTACCAGCCTTTTGCATGGCGAGACCGAGAGGAGGCTTTAATCCCATGGATGACAGTTTCTTTCATTCACAGGTGCGGACCGTGTGGTGGGAAGAGGATGAGGCAGATGGTCGTGCGCAGATTGGCCTGCTGGATCAATCGTTGTTACCACAGCAGGTGGTTATCATGCATCTTCAGCATGAGCAGCAGGTGGCTGATGCGATCGCCAGTTTGAAGGTGAGGGGGGCGCCGGTGATCGGTGTGACGGCCGCCTTTGGCGTTGCCCTGGCCGCCGCCAGGCTCCTGGCTGAGCGCCAGGCAGTCCAGCGCGAGCTTACCCTGGCCGAGCTCAGCGAGCACGTGCATGAGGTCAGCCAGTTGCTGTGTCGTACGCGACCCACGGCCGTAAATCTCTTCTGGGCAACCGAGCGTATGCAGCGCTGTCTGCAGCAAGTCGCCCGAACATCCATGCCGGTCCAGCAGCTTGTCGCCCTTTTGCAAGAAGAGGCGCAGGCCATCGCTGCTGAAGATGTGCAGGCGTGCTGGCAGATGGGCATGTATGGGGCTGAATTAATTGCTGATGGTGATACACTATTGACGCATTGTAATGCCGGTGCCCTGGCCACGACAGGCATCGGGACCGCGCTGGCCCCGATATACGTGGCGGCCCGCAGCGGGAAGAATCTGCATGTCCTGGTTGATGAAACGCGACCTGTTCTTCAGGGCGCGCGTTTAACGGCCTGGGAGTTACAGCAGGAGGGTATTCCGCTGACACTGATCACCGATAACATGGCGGGCCACTTTATGCGTCAGGGGAACATTCGCTCTATTTTCGTGGGGGCCGATCGCATCGCCGCCAATGGTGACGTAGCCAACAAGATTGGCACGTATAGCCTGGCGGTGCTGGCGCATGCTCACCAGATTCCGTTGTATGTGGTGGCTCCTTGCTCCACCATCGATCTCTCGCTTCCCTCGGGAGATCAGATCCCCATAGAGCAACGCAAGCCCGAGGAAGTAACGACATTGTATGGGACCTCGATCGCTCCCGCTGGTGTCGCGGTGGCCAACCCTGCGTTTGATGTCACGCCCCATCCCTATATTTCTGCTATTATTACAGAAAAAGGGATCGTGCGACCTCCGTATCGTGAAAATCTGAGGGAGCTAGATACGGAGCACTAGCTTTTAGGGAAGGTATTTTAGGATGGATACAGATGTCGTGCAAGCTGCGGCCCAGTACGCGGAAGAGGTTATGGGCGGCGAAGGTTTTCGCTATGTGAGCGCTGTGGTCGCCAATTGTAAACTGCTGGCTCTTGAATTAGAGACGCAGGAAGACCAGGCCTTCGCTATCGACACTGATGCACTGATTATTGCTGGCTATCTTCATGACATTTCAACGGTGACCCATGGTTTCCAGGATCACCAGGTGAAATCGGCCGAGATGGCGGTCGAGTTTCTGCGTCAGCATGAGGCACCGGACGCCCTGGTGCAGCATGTCGAGCAGGCTATCTTGACCCATACCACGGCGATTGCGTCTGATCAGCGTACTGAAGCGGTGACCGAGGGCAATATCCTCTACGATGCGGATAAGCTGGGCCGCTTAAGCGGACTGGCCGTGATTACCTCGCTCATCGAGTTCGGGGCTCGCTATCCCAATCGTGCGGTTACCGGTGAGGTGCTGGCCGCCATCTTGCGCCACGTCGAGGAGCGTTTTATCGAGCTGTACCAATCTTTGCATACCGCTCCAGCCCGCGAGATGGCCCGCACCAAATTCAACAATACTTTGTCTTTTCTGGATGGAGTCATTGAGCATTTGAGTGACGCCACCCCGATTTAGGGCAAAAAAATGAAACTTTTTAAGCGCAAATCCTCTCTTATTTACGAGACAATTTTTATGGAGGCGAAACTTGCCTATTCTAGTTGTGGGCTCAGTGGCCCTGGATACAGTAGAAACACCCTTTAACAGGATGGACGGCGTCCTGGGTGGGGCCGCATCATATTTTACGACCGCCGCATCGATCTATGATCAGGTCAACCTGGTGGGGATTGTAGGGAGTGACTTTCCACGTGAATACCTCGACTTCTGGCGCAACCGCTCGGTCAATCTCGATGGTCTCCAGATTCAGGAGGGGCGGACCTTCCACTGGCATGGGCGCTATCACATGGATATGAATACGCGCGATACCCTCGATACCCAGCTGGGCGTCTTTGGCGATTTCCATCCCGTGGTGCCCGCGTCCTACACACAGAGTCCGCTGGTCTTCCTGGCCAATATTCAACCAGAACTACAGCTAGAGGTGCTGCAGCAGATGCCACACGCTCAGCTCACCGTGCTGGATACCATGGAGCTGTGGATCAATACCGCGCGCGATAAGTTGACTGAAGTGATCAAGCAGGTCGATGTGCTCTTGATGAGCGAGGAAGAGGTCAGGCAGTACACCAACCAGTCCAGCATTCTGGCGGCGGTCCGGCACTTCTTTACGCTGGGCCTCAAATACGTGGTGGTGAAGCTGGGTAGCTATGGCGCCCTGCTCTTTGGCGCCGATGGCACCTATTTTAGCGCGCCTTCATATCCCCTGGAAGAAGTGGTTGATCCCACGGGCGCAGGCGACTCCTTCGCGGGTGGTTTCCTGGGCTACCTCTCAACCATTCAGGCGGACGTCTCCGGACGCTTCTCTATCGATGATATCAAGCGCGCGGTCGTGCACGGAAATATCATCGGCTCTTTTACCTGCGCTGATTTCGGCATCGGTGGCTTAACAGGTTTAAGCATGGATGATATCGTGAAGCGCTACGGTGAACTGGTGCGCTACTCGCATTTCGATCCCAACTGGACTCCTCAGGGAGCTCATTAGCACTCCCAATGCGGGAGAATCCAGTACCTTACAGGTACAGGTTTTTGAGAGCGGGGTCCAGGGGCGGCAGCCCATGGCGGGGTTTCAGGGGTGTCCCCTGATTTCCTCTCTCCTTATGCCGCCGTCAGGCGGCATAAGCCGGGCCCAAGGGGCAAGGCCCCTGAAAACCTACACTTGAAAGGAACCCTGCACCCCCGGTTTTGGAAACTTTTTCAAAAGTTCGGGATAACTCATCGGCTTTTTGTAAGCTATAGTTGCGCACAGAGAAATGTTGTAGAATAATCGGGAACGTTCCCCCGGAATGTTTCCCATCGCTTGTACAATCGTACGTCAGTACGGAAGGAATTTGATAGGTACAATGACAACTTCAACACGTGGAGATGTAAAAGATCTCTCCCTGGCCCCTCGCGGTAAAGACCGTATCGAGTGGGCCGCGAAAGATATGCCTGTTCTGCGCCTCATTCGTGAGCGCTTCGCCAAGGAGCAGCCTCTCAAAGGCGTGCGTATGTCGGGCTGTTTGCATATTACAACTGAGACCGCCAACCTGGCCATCACCCTGAAGGCTGGTGGTGCTGACCTGGTGCTGTGTGCCTCCAATCCTCTTTCGACGCAGGATGACGTGGCCGCCGCCCTGGTGAGCGAGTACGGTATTCCGACCTATGCCATCAAGGGTGAGGATGAGAAGACCTACTACAGCCACATCAACTCGGTGCTCGACCACAATCCTCAGATGACGATGGACGATGGTTGTGATCTGGTTTCAACCCTGCACACCACGCGCACAGACCTGATCCCCGGCATCATCGGTGGTATGGAAGAGACCACCACCGGCGTGATCCGCCTGCACAGTATGGAGAAGCAGGGTGTCCTGCGCTTCCCGGTTCTGGCGGTCAATGACTCTGACACCAAGCATTTATTTGATAATCGCTATGGGACAGGTCAGAGCACGCTGGACGCGATTATTCGCTCGACCAACGTCCTGCTGGCCGGTCGCACCATCGTGGTCTTCGGCTATGGCTGGTGTGGTCGTGGCGTGGCTTCCCGTGCCCATGGCCACGGCGCCAACGTGATCGTCTGCGAAGTCGATCCTACCCGCGCCCTGGAGGCCGTCATGGATGGCTATCGCGTCATGCCCGGTGTCGAGGCTGCCGCCCTGGGCGATATCTTCATTACCGTGACCGGCGACATCAACGTGATCGACCAGGCTCATATGGAGAAGATGAAAGACGGCGCCCTGATCGCTAACTCTGGCCACTTCAATGACGAGATCAACATCCCGGCTCTGGAGAAACTGGCCACCGGCAAGCGCCGCGTGCGCGACTTTGTCGATGAGTACACCTATGCCGATGGCCGCCACGTACACTTGCTGGCCGAGGGCCGCCTGGTCAACCTGTCCGCCGCCGAAGGTCATCCCGCCAGCGTGATGGATATGAGCTTTGCTAACCAGGCCCTGGGTTCCGAGTTCATGCTCAACCATGCCAAAGAGCTGAAGCCCCAGGTCTATACCCTGCCACAGGATCTCGACAAAGAGATTGCGCGCCTCAAACTGCATGCCATGGGCATCAAGTTTGATACGCTTACTGAAGAGCAGGAGAAGTACCTCAACTCATGGGAGTCCGGCACCTAAACCGTCTCTCATGTGGCCCCGGATAGCAGGCTGGCGGCATAGCATTGCGCCAGCCGCTATCCTTCGCTTCTCCTTCTCATCATGCATCAATGTACTTGATCCATGCATGCTGATAGCGCTTGCATAGATTTGACATCTAGCATATCTGTAGCGTACAATTATAAGCAATGTTAAGCGCATAGGGGGTGTTAAACCCCCGCTACATGGACAAATAAATACATGAGTGTAATCACTCTCATCAAGAGAGGTGGAGGGAAACGGCCCGATGAAGCCCGGCAACCCGCCTGTTTTCACTAACAAACAGGAAGGGTGCCAATTCCGGCGGTCTATGCTATGCCGCAAGATGAGGGGAATGTGCAATAGCCACACCCCTGAGAAAAAGGGGTTTTTTTATGCCTGAGCCCCACACATACTTCTCACTTCACCTTCAGCATAGAATAAAAGTAATTACTATGGCCATACATATGCATGTGTCACCAATTTTTTTCGAGAAAGGAATGGCCCATTCATGACAAGTTTCATGCGTGACCCTAAAACATTTTTTACCAGCGAGTCGGTGACTGAAGGTCATCCAGATAAACTCTGTGATCAAATTTCGGACGCGATTCTGGATGCGATTCTGGCGCAAGACCCTATGGCTCGCGTGGCCTGTGAGACGGCTACAACGACAGGCCTGGTTCTGGTTGCAGGTGAAATTTCAACGTCAGCCTGGGTCGATATGTCGGCGGTCGTGCGCCAAACGATCGAACAGGTCGGCTATATCAATGCCGATTATGGTTTCGACTATCGCACCTGTGGTGTTACAACCTCCATTGGCAAGCAGTCACCCGACATCGATATGGGCGTCAGCCATTCTCTGGAGACCAAAGGCGATAAGGTCGTGCGGTTGACCGACGACGAGCTGGAGCGCATCGGCGCTGGTGACCAGGGTATGATGATCGGTTTTGCCTGTAATGAGACCCCCGAACTGATGCCGATGCCGATCAGCCTGGCCCACAAATTAACGCGCCAGCTCTCGCAGGTACGCCGCAAATCCTGGAGCGGCCAGGGACCGATGACATATTTACGTCCCGATGGTAAGGCGCAGGTCACAGTACAGTATGAGCATGGCGTACCAACCCGCGTTGATACGATCGTGATTTCTACCCAGCACGCGGACTACGTGGATCGCGAGCAGATCCGCCAGGATGTGATCGAGTATATTATTAAGCCCGTTATTCCCGCGCACCTGCTGGATAAGGACACCAAGTTCTATGTCAATCCTACCGGCCGCTTTGTTACCGGTGGTCCTATGGGCGATGCTGGCCTGACCGGCCGTAAGATTATCGTCGATACCTATGGCGGCATGGCTCGCCATGGTGGTGGCGCCTTCAGTGGTAAAGACGCGACCAAGGTTGACCGTTCAGCTGCCTACGCGGCTCGCCATATCGCCAAGAACATCGTGGCCGCCGGCCTGGCGGATCGCATTGAGTTGCAGATCGCCTATGCCATCGGCGTGGCTCGCCCACTCTCGCTGTTCGTCGAGACCTTTGGCACCGGCAAGGTCTCGGATGAAGAGATTATTCGCCTGATCAACGAGCACTTTGATCTGCGCCCGGCGGGCATTATCCAGGCACTGGACCTGCGCCGCCCCATCTACCAGCCGACCGCCGCCTTCGGTCACTTCGGACGCACCGACATCGACCTGCCCTGGGAGGCCCTCGATAAAGTCCCCATGCTGCGCAAAGGCGTCGGCGCCAGCGCCGAAACCAGCGAAGCAGTCTCTCAATAAATCCAAAATTTTGAGATGATCCCTCACACAATTAAGCACGGCGGGTTCACAGCGGCGATTAGCCGCTGTGAACCCGCCGTGCTTAATTGTGTGTTGTGGGGCCGCCGCAGACGGCCCCACAACACACAAAAGATTTACCCCCTCGCTATTTATTGTCTGCATCTACTATAATGTGTGATGTACAGATTACCTGTACCTATCACAACTTATATGCATAGTGCAGAAAGGATCACCTCGAGATGGACTTTTCACTCAATGAAGAGCAGATGGCCATTCGTCAGACATGCAGGGAATTCGCTGAACAAGAAATCAAGCCCATTGCTGAAGAAATAGATGCCACCGGTTCGTTCCCTTACGCGCTGATTCGCCAGATGGGCGAGCTCGGCCTGTTAGGACTGCCTTTCCCCGAAGAATATGGCGGGGCCGGGGCGGATTTTCTTTCGTATTGTCTGGCTATTGAGGAGATTTCACGCGGAGACGTTTCCATCGGGATTACCATGGAGGCCCATACATCCCTGGGCGCGACACCGTTTTTTCTCTTTGGCTCACAACAACAGAAAGAGCAGTACCTGACTCCGCTGGCCCGTGGCGAGCAATTGTGGGCGTTTGGCCTGACCGAGCCTGAGGCCGGTTCGGATTCCGGCGGTACACAGACGCGCGCCGTGTTGCAGGATGGCTGCTGGCATATTAATGGCTCCAAGACCTTCATCACCAATGCCGGTACCGATATGACTGGTGGCGTTACGATTACCGCCGTCACTGGCCATACCCCAAAGGGGCGTCCGGAGATTACCAATCTTATTGTGCCAAAGGGGACACCCGGCTATACCATTGGCAAGTCATACAAGAAGATGGGCTGGAAAGCTTCGGATACACGCCCGCTGGCCTTTGAGGATTGCCAGGTGCCGGAGGGGAATATCCTGGGGCGTCCTGGAGACGGTTTTAAGCAGTTTCTGCGCATCCTGGATGGTGGACGCGTAGCTATTGCCGCGCTCTCTGTTGGACTGGCCCAGGCGTGTCTTGATGAGGCTCTGAGCTATGCCAGACAGCGCAAGCAGTTTGGCCAGTCGATCAGCAAGTTCCAGGCTATCCAGTTCAAGCTGGCCGATATGGATATGGAGATAGAACTGGCGCGGCTGATGTATTACAAGGCTGCCTGGCTGCACATGCAGGGAAAGCCCTATACACGTGAGGCTTCAATGGCCAAGCTGTTCGCCTCCGAAACCGCCAAGCGCGCCGCCGATCAGGCGGTCCAGATACACGGTGGCTATGGCTACATGGACGAGTACCCGGTCTCGCGCTACTGGCGCAGCGTCAAAATCAACGAGATTGGGGAGGGCACCAGCGAGGTGCAGCGCATGCTGATCGCCAAACAGCTCGGCTGCTAAGCTTAGATGAGGTATTTCATTACTGTATAACATGAGACATCCCAAATTTTAGGGATGAACTTGTGAAAGAAGCGAGCAGTTCTCCATTTTTGAAGGAGAACTGCTCGCTTCTCTTCTCTTGCAGAACAACGTGCTTTCCCCGTTTGGCTCGCTGAAAAGCACCACTGTGCCAAAAAACGGAAAAAGAGAAAGGAGCTGGTCAACCGACTTTCCACTCCCACAGCATCCCAGCGGCTTCCACAGGGCCTAGGGGTATGCTCTTTTCGCACGCATTCGCATCCTCTGTTGGCAAGACGTGTTGTACCCGATGAACACCGGACACACGCCCACATGGTCAGCCGATGCCGACCAGAGCGTCTCTCGTCACGTGGGGAACCTCCACACCGCCTCAGAGCATAATGATCTGGACGCGAGGCTGGGGCCGGGGCCGGCCAGCTACCTCCTCCCAGCGCGCAGGGATCCGTTGCCACAACCGACTCAAGGCCAGGCGCAGCCGTGCAAACGGCTGGTGTGCTTGCCGGGCATGACGGCCTGTGCGATGACAGTAGTGCCGCAACAGCCAGCGGCGTAAGAGTTCGTAAAACGGCGCCAGCAGGCTCAGCAGAAAGGCGTAGGCCAGCGCCGCCAACAGCAGCAGTTTTTCTCGCGTCTCCCACTCCCAGAGCCGCGGGCTTTGGAAGCCCAATTCGCTCTTGTTTTCTTTCCAGGTCAGTTCGATCTGCCAGCGACGCGCATAGGCAAACATAATCCGCCAGGCATCTTCCGCGGTGGTGATGGACTCGGCGGTGAGCAGATACCAGGGCAAGCCACCTTTGCGCCGGGCCACGACCAACCACAACGGCTGCTCAGGATGGTCGGGATGCCTCACCGCACAAGCGAGAACACTGCCCATGACCCACTGGTGACGACGGCAATCCCACACCCAGCGTTCTTGCCATCCTCGTTTGCCGCGGGTGATTTTCCAGGCTGCACGTCGCTGACCCTGGGCATCCACGAGCTGGTAATCTTTTTTCCAGCGCAGCACAAAGCGCAACGAGAACGCCAGCAACAGACCCAGCCAGAAACTGCTGGCGAAGCCTTGATCAAAGACATGCATCACCTCGCGTCCCCAGAGCAGAACGCCTTGCAGTAACAGTTTGGCTTGTTCATCGCGTTTGAAGGAAGCGCGCGCCCCACGGCTGGTCCACCACCGCATGCTGGCTAGTTCAGGCGGGTCGTCTTGCTGCTCGCTGCCGACCAGGACCACGGCCAACCAATGGAGGCCCGGCACAAAGATGGGGCCACGGGGCGGGGTGTAGTAACCTTTCTTGATATGGGTGAGTCGAGCGCCCTTACTCGAGCGCACCGGGGCAAGGTCGTCCGAGGCGATAGTTTCTGGCTTCTCCCACGCACTCTCATCCCACAGCGCCAGCACATCCCTTCCCATCTGTTTCCACCTTGTGAGACGTTGGCTGGCTCGATGCCACAGATACGAGCGGATCAGTTCAGCCGACCATTTGCGACAATGCAGCAGCCGAGACAGGCGTTTGGTTCCTGCCGGAGCTTTGTCGGGCGTCTCGAGATAGCCGCCCATTTCCGAAAGGAGCAAGCCATTGACGCGATCACGGAAGGTCAAGATCACCGCCACGGTCTGCACCATCGTGCGCACCAGTCGTTTGTCCATGCGGCTATCGGCTTGCATGAGCAAGGGAGCCAGAAAGTGAGCCAGAGCAGTGTACAATCCCTGCGCCATCTCGGCAGGGGGATATGCTGGAACTTGTGGCTCCTCAAGCGGTGTGAGATACTGAGATGACATAAACAACACCTCCTGGATTGACTGAATGGTGGTCTGTTTTTCCTTCAGTCTCGCTCAGGAGGTGTCTTTTTACAAACCCGACCTTAAAATTCGGGATGTCTCATGTTTGTGATTACTTCGGCCATTTCAGCGTTGTGAACGTTATGTTCGACTGCGCTGTCGGATCGCTGTTGTTGGGATCGGGGGCCACGTATTTGGTCCAGATCACTGTCGTGCCGTTTACCGAGACCAGTGCGGTACTGGTTCGATCAATGCTGTCGATCCCATTGACCATTACCCTGGCCCTGGTATCGTACATCTTGAAACCCCTGGTACTGCTGTTTTGCCAGATCAAGAATGATCCTCCGCTCTGCAATCCCGTCAGTACTTCGCTGTCACTGATATTGGTTGTGACCGGGGTGACTCCGTCGGTTGTGAATGCCAGCAGTTTGCCGGGCGTCTCCATATCGATCTGCGGTGTAATCACCGTGGGATCGATCTCCGTTGGATTGGCCAGCAGATTCGAGAGATCTTGCCGGGTCGGCGTGGCGGTCGCCTGCGCCGTCGCGCTGGCGGTAGGAGCCGCTGTGCTCGTCGCGGTTGGCGTTACTCCCGCTGTGGGTGTCTCTGTAGCCGCGACGGTGGCATTGGCTGTTGCGCTCCCATTCGTTGTTAAGAAGAAGAGCGTGCCGGTGACAATCTGCGGACGAAACGACGTGCCGTCATCGCGATACAGATAGGTCTGGGTCTCGGGATGATCAATCCAGCGTCCCGTCTTAGATGGAGCCGCTTGCACCGTCTGCTGGGTCCAGATATTGCTATTGAGCTTGTTCTCTGGCGTCTGCCATTCGTCGGACCAGTAGATGCTATGGCCATCGCTGGACGCGGTGGGCGAGGTCAGTACATGCTGATCTTGCGCTCTGGCCAGTTCGGTCGACTTATCCAGCGCGTTCTGGGAGAACTGGTAGTTGAGCAGGTGCGATATGCCCTTGCTATCGATCAGAGCCACCAGTGCATGGTCTGTATAGAAGCTGACTCCTTGAATGGGGGTGTTCACCCAGTCGGCGACGGTCGAGCTATTAAATGTATCTGTACGCAGGGTCAGTGGTTTAGCGAAGTCTGCCGTGCCGTCTTGCGGGTTCTGTTGATTCTGGGTACTGGCATCCTGGCCGATGTAAAGCGCTTTCAAACTCCAGGCACCCGTCAATTTCCCCGGCTGGTTGTCCGACTGTGCGGTTGCCGTGTGTGACTGTTTGCCCGCGGGCTGTTTGGGTGCTTCCATCTGTAACCACAGCAGCCAGTTATCACTGCTGCCCAGGATGAGCAGCGGTCGTGTGGCCGGGGTCGCCAGCAATGGAGAGCTTTGATGGGTGGCGTTGGCGTCACCCGTGGTGTCGAACTTCTCTAGCATCCAGCTTGAGCCATCCTCATTATACGCCGAGTAATAAATAGTATTGGCGCTGACCACGCTGCTGGCGATATGTGGATAGTTGGTCTGGGTCGAGACTGTGTTCGTATCGGCCTGAGCAGGCTCTGGATGTGTGATACTGGCCTGGTTGTTGTTCGGTTGGATCACCCCTGGCTGCCCCTGATTGGCCAGCAAGAGCAGCGATACCAGGCCGCCGAGCATTACCACGACCAGGAAAGATGCCGCCAGACCAATAATGGCGATATGCTGGGTTGAACGTGACCTGCGTGGTCGCGTGACCTGCAGCACTGGTAGCGGACCCGTGGTGGCGGTCGAAAACGCGGCCAGAGAATCAGCGTGTGCAGGCTGTTTGGCGAGATCCTTAAGGTAGGGTGCCAGAAATACCGGTGTCGGTGTCGATGCAGCTGGTGTACGCTGTAGGAAGCGCACATGTTCAGCCGCCAACGCCTGCATCAGCTTCTGATGGGCATCAGGATCTGGCTCGATCGCTGGCATAGAACGTATGCGCTCTCCAACTAGCTGGTATTGAGCGTATGCGTCTTTGCATTCTGCACAATGCGCCAGGTGATCTTCTAATTCAGCCGTCTCCGTCGGATCTTGTTTTTGTTCACGATATATGGCGAGCATTGCCCGCGCCTGACGACAGTTCAATCTTCACCGACCTCTTTTTGATACAATCCAATAAAACGTTCTCTTGCCCGCATTAAACGCATCTTCACTGCGGAAGGACTGATACTCAGTACTTCCGCAATTTCCGCGCAAGATAAACCGTCATTTTCGTAAAGCCAGAGGCACACTGAATATTTTTGTGGCAATTGTTGAAAAATGCGCTCAACAATCTCTCGATCCGCTACCCGACTCTCAAAGCGTCCGCCATCGTATCCATTGCGCTCATACATCGAGCTGACTGAACTGGAACGCGCCTCGACAGGATGCTCCTCATTATTGTTAAAACCATCTCCCGAATTCCCGCCGGAATCTGATACCATACCCGCCCCGATCCCTCGATCCTCATTAAACAAAGAGAGTGGTAGCCAGGAAATCAAGCGCCGTCGCCGCAGGGAATCTGTTGTCGTGTTGGCCGCTATCCGATACAGCCATGCCGATAATGCCCCCGGCTGGACGACTGTTCCTCCTAAAAGTGCTTTGTAAGCTTTTACGAATACATCTTGAGCAAGATCATACGCCTGTTCTCTATTGCCTATCAGATGGTAAATGAAGTTGGTAATGGGCACCTGAAACCGGGTAAAGATAGCCTCGAAATCGGCGACATTTACCTGCTCGGGAGGTGCTTCCTGTTCTTCTGGTTGAGATTGGGCCTCGGAAGCGTCAAGCGCTTCGAGGTCAGCCTCCTCCACACCACCTTCATCCTCTGGCATAGGAATAGTCGAATGGCTTTGCTGTTCATCACTGGATGAACCCAATTTGCTATTCGCATTGTAGAAACGTATAGAGGTATCCATCGGTTACATCGGCCTTATATAATGCAGATTTTTACATACTTCTAAGGGAGCGTACAGGTATTTTGCTAGCATACCAGAGCATAACGAAGTATGCTATGAGCTAATAGACATTTCCTATTATTCCAGGAAAGAAGTACACGGCTCCCAAAAAGAGATACGACCTCTCGCCCCCGCCCTGTTTGTTGTATTGTGGGATGGGGGCGCATCCGCGCCCCCATCCCACAATACAATGGACTCCTGATCATCGCCTGCGGCCTGCCTGAGATTGCGCACCTCTGGCGCTCACAAATCCGTTGTAATGTGATGCAGCGGGAGCGCATCCGCGTCCCCAGTCCACAACACACAACTAGCGCGGGCTGCCTGAAGTTCCGCACCTCTGGCGCTCAGGAGTTTGTTTTGAGTTGATGCATCCGAGCGCATTCGCACTTTCCATCCTACAACCCAAAACGGACTTCTAATCATCGCCTGCGGCCTGCCTGAGGTTCTGTACCTACGGTGCTCACGAGTCAATTTTGAGTTGGTGCATCGGGTGCGCATCCGCGCCCGATGCACCAACTCAAAATACCAGTGCGGCCGCGCAGCGGACGCGCGAGTGGGGGCGCTCACATGCCCCCAGGGTGACGGGAGTAAGACCCATTCTGAGAGGTCATTGATTCCAATTGTTTAACAGTAAGCTTCTAATGAAAGCTTGTAGTAAAGCGTTGACCTGCACTCTTGCGGCATTGAAATGTGCTGTCTGCAAGATTTTCAAAGCTCGCTAAAACGAGCACTATAGGAGACAGTATATCATATTTCCCCTGAGATTGATGTAGTTTCTGCATCTTTTGTAGGACATGCAGTGGACCGAAAGAATACTAAGCATTTTCTCAGTTTCTGGTCGCTGTTTTTGGTGCGTGCCTGACTCTCATGATTATTGCCTGCAGCCCGCTTGAGATTTTACACCTGCGATGCTCACGAGTCATTTGTATGATGATGCGGCAGGGGCGCATCTGCGCCCCTGCCGCATCATCATACAAAACCAACGCGGCCGCGTAGCGGACGCCCGTGTGGGAGCGCTTACATGCCTCCATGCGACGAGTCAGGCACATGGGGAGCATGTAAGCGAAAATTATCACTTGCTATTGAGCTATAATTTTGCTACTATGGAGGCATGGGAAGCCTTCAGACACAGACACCTGGCTGGAATATTATTGGTCACGAACATGCCGTGGATCGCCTGCGCCGGACGCTGGATGCGCAGCAGGTGCGCCATGCCTATTTATTCGCGGGTCCCGCCCGCATCGGGAAGAGCCTGCTGGCCCTGCGCTTCGCGCAGGCGCTTTTGTGTACCGGCGGCCCCGATCCCAATGTCTCTCCTTCGGTGCCGTGTAACCACTGTCTCTCCTGCCGAAAAGTACTACATGGTAATCACCCGGATGTCCATGTCATCAGCAGGGCCCCCGACAAGCAGGCCATCCTGATCGAACAGGTGCGCGCCCTGCAGTCGGATGCCGCGCGTCGTACCCTGGAGGGTCGGCGCAACGTCTTCATCATCGAGAACGCGCAGGATATGAATACGCAGGCGGCCAACTGTATCCTCAAGACGCTTGAGGAACCAGAGAAGGATGTAGTCTTGTTACTCACCGTTCCAGATCCAGGACTACTTCTGCCCACGATTATCTCACGCGTCCAGCAGGTGACGATGCAGCTTCTGACCTTGTCGCAGATCAAGCAGGCCCTGCAGCAGTACTGGGAGGTAGATGAGGAGGACGCGACCCTGGTTGCCGCGCTGGCCGCTGGACGCCTGGGCTGGGCCATAGAGGCCGTTGAGGATGAGGAACTGCTGGATGAGCGCAAGGCCCAGCTAGAAGTGCTGACGAAGCTACCGACCGTGTCGAAGGTGCAGCGCTTCGACTTCGTGCAGCGCCTGGGCACCGACACCGAGAAGCTGCGCCACGTGCTTGAGTTGTGGTTGCTGTGGTGGCGTGATATGGTATTGGCAGCAAATGGTTGCCTTGACCTTACCGTTAACGTCGATATGCGCGATCTATTGAAGGCGCAGTCGGTGAAGGTCGGGACAATCGAGGCCGAGCGTATGGTCCGCGCCATCCTGCAGACCCAGGAATCTCTGGATCAGAATGTGAACGCGCGGGTGGCCCTCGAAGTGCTGATGCTGGACACGCCAATGATCAAGTCGTAAGTTCAGCCTCATCTTTCTGCGTATCTATGCCCCCGGCTGGCTTTTGCTCTTTCGATTTTCCTATATTTTGATTGATCGCACACTTCATCGCTATTCATGGAAGAGGTTATGCTATGCGCAGCGATTTTCAACATGTGCTGGTTCGACGCGAGTCCGGCGTGCTGACAATTGTCATGAATCGCCCCCAGGTCCTCAATGCCATCAATGATCTGATGGTGCAGGAGCTGATTGAGATTGTAGAGGAGACCGCGCGGGACGGAGAGATCCGGTGCGTGGTGCTGACCGGGGCGGGACGCGCCTTTGGAGCTGGCCAGGATCTCTCTGTATTTGCCTCCACCCCGGCTGATGAGTATGGTTCGGCGGTTCGTGAACATCTACAGGCCTATCATCGTTTGATTATGGGTATTCAGCAACTACCGCAGCCTGTCATCGCCGCTATCCACGGCGTCGCTACCGGCGTCTCCCTCAATATCGCCCTGGCCTGCGATCTGCGGATCGCGGCTGGCGACGCCCGCATCTCGGAGGCATTCGCTCGTATCGGTCTGGTGCCCGACGGTGGGGGGGCCTATTTTCTAACCCGCTTACTGGGCTCAGCGAAGGCGTTAGAGTTGGCGTTGTTAGCGGAAGAGATCAGCGGCGTGGAGGCTGAGCGCATCGGATTGGTCAATAAGTGCGTGCCGCTGTCTGAACTAGAGAAGGCCGTCTCCGCGCTGGCCCGGCGTTTGGCTGCTGGCCCGACGCGCACCTATGGCCTGATCAAGCAACTTTTCCATGCCTCCCAGGATCAAGACCTGGTGGCCGTGCTACAATTAGAGGGTGAATTTCAATCCAGGGCAGTGAAGACTGCCGATCATCGTGAGGGCGTGCAGGCTTTTCTGCAGAAACGGCCTCCCAGATATAGCGGGAAATAGCAAATCGTGCGTATCGATACACTTACTTCTTATAATAGCCAGATGCAGGGCAGAGAGCGGCGCGAATGGTTCCGTCAACATGCCCCGCAACACCTCAAAAATTGTGCCACCTTCGTTTCGAAGGGCCTGATGCTGCGGGATGGGAGTACCTCCCGCAGCAGTCTGATACTGGGTGCGGGCGCCTGTACTGAGGTGCCGCTCTCTGATATCGGCCGCTCCTCCGAGGAGGTGGTGCTGGCCGACCTGGATCTGAACTCCATGCAGCGTGGCCGCGATGAATTGCTGGCCGCCTCGCTGCGCAAGCGGGTGCGCTTTGTGCAGTGCGACCTCACCGGCGGCGTCAGTAGCAACCTGACACGCCTGCTGCGCCGTGAGGACTGGAAGGCTCTGGCCGCTCAGGGCAGCCAGACCTTCTTCGATGCTGCCGCCGGTTGCCTCGAACAGTGTCCCGTTCCCGATCCCCCTGAGATCTATACCCTGCGACCGGGTGACTTTGGCCTCGTCGTCAGCTCGATCGTGCTCACACAGCTGTTCAGTTATCCATTACTGGATATCCTTGACCGCGCCCAGCAGGTCGCTCCCGATCTGCTGCTGGACCAGGAGCGCCATCGTCGTTATCAGGATGCGGCTCAGTCCTTCAGGATTCGCGTCATTAGCGCGCACCTCCATCATATGCGCGCGCTGCTCGATCTGGGTGGCGTGGCCGTCCTGCTGACCGACACCCGCGGCTTCGCCTTCGACGTCTACGGCACCGATCACGACGCCACCCACCGCCGAACCATCCCCCTGGTCCCACGCGTCCTGCCCGACCTGATCCGCGACGTCTTCGAGGTCACCGAAGAGTCCCAGTGGGAATGGCTCACAGACCTGCCCGACAAAGAACGTCCGGGCCGCGGCTATGAGATCGCCGGCTACATCCTCCAGCCCAGATAACACAAAAGGATAGATAAACGCATTTCTGTATTCCTTGACATGTTTTTGCAGGTCAGGTATACTGCCTGTACAATGCAATAGTAGTCGTTACGAGGGAAGAAGACATGGTGCGCTGAGCGCCAGCGAGTCGGAGATGGTGAGAGTCCGGCACCTCAGTTTAGCACATGAAATGCCCCCCTTTGATCCTCTTATAGCGGGATCGCGACGCGGGACGAACACAACCACAGGTTGTAAGTAATTCTGGCCGGAGGCCCTCCGTTATCCAGGGGCAGGACATCGAATACATTTTCGTGAACACGCTATTCATGCTTTGTGTGGGTGAGTGTGTGATGCATTCCGTGTCTGATGAGAGGGAAAGCACATATCCAACGTGGCTTCCAATACAGGTGGTACCACGGGTTTTGATACAAGAACTATCAGCCCGCCCTGAGTTGAATTCAACTCAGGGCGGGCTTTTTGTTTGTCTCTCTTTTCTGACGCCTGAGTGTATGTAACTCTCGTCATATGGGGGGATGTGAGCGCCCCCGCACGGGCGCCCGCGTGCGCGGCCGCACCGTTTTTAGTTGTTGGTGTCGCAGGGGCGCATCTGCGCCCCTGCGACACCAACAGAAAATAGGAGTAACCAAAATGATGCACAGCAGTGAGATTCGCCGCACTTTTCTGGACTACTTTCAGCAGAAACAGCATACATACCTGTCCAGCAGCCCGCTTGTCTTGTCGTCAGACAAAAGCCTGCTGTTCGTGAACGCGGGCATGGTGCCCTTTAAAAATGTGTTTCTGGGATTGGAGCAGCCGCCATCTGCCCGCGCGTGTAGTAGCCAGAAGTGCCTGCGCGTCTCGGGCAAGCATAATGATCTGGAAGAGGTAGGGCGTTCGCCACGCCACCATACCTTTTTTGAGATGCTGGGGAACTTCTCGTTTGGTGATTACTTTAAGCAGGATGCGATCCATTATGCGTGGGAACTGTTGACGCAGGTGTTTCATCTCTCGGTCGAGCGTCTCTGGATCACTGTCTATCAGGACGATGAAGAGGCGGCACGCATCTGGGAGGATGTGGGCGTGCGGCGTGAGCGTATCCTGCCGTTTGGCGCTAAGGATAATTTCTGGTCGATGGGCGAGACTGGCCCCTGCGGTCCCAGCTCAGAGATCCACTACTATCTCGGCTCAGACCCGAGTATGCAACATCCAGAGGGCGTCAACTCTGATGACGACGATTATATGGAGCTCTGGAACCTGGTCTTCATGCAATACAATCGCGATGAGCAGGGAAGCTTGACGCCGCTTTCAGCGTTCTCTGTCGATACCGGCATGGGCCTGGAGCGCCTTACAACCGTGCTACAGGGCGTTAAGAGTAGTTACGGGACTGATCTATTCGTGCCTATCTTGCAGAGACTGTTGGCGCTTAATCACCGCGATGACGCGCATTATCAGCAGTATCGCTACGCGTACAATGCGATCGCGGATCACAGCCGGGCGCTGGCATTCTTGATCGCGGAACATATCACCCCTGGTAATGGTGGTCGCGACTATGTCTCGCGACGCCTGATCCGGCGCGCGGCGTACCTGGGACGCACCCTGGGCCTGGAGCAGCCGTTCCTGGCGCCGGCTGCGCAGGTCTGTGTCGACATCCTTGGCGAGCAGTATCCTGAACTGCTCCAGATCCGTACTGATATCGACAGTATTCTCACTATGGAAGAAAAGCGCTTTCAGCGTACTTTGACTCGTGGCCTGCGCTACCTGGACGAGTCCTGTCAGCGCCTGACCCAATCCGGTCTGCGCACGCTGCCGGGTCCCGAAGCGTTCAAGCTGTATGATACCTTTGGTTTCCCATTTGACCTGACCCAGAAAATCCTGGCTGAACGCGGCCTGGATGTTAGCGTGCAGGATTACGAAGAGGAACGCATCAAGCAGCAGCAACGCTCCCGCCAGCACGCCCTCTTCAAAGCATAATACACCCCTGATACGTTGTAATGACCCTGGGCGGGAGATGCAGGAGGGGCGTGCAGCCCCACCTGCCGGGGGAGTGGTGGTGTCCCCCACAAATTCTCCCACCTCCCTCCCCGGGGGGGAGGTGCAGGAGGGGCGTGCAGCCCCACCTGCCGGGGCATGGGGTGTCCCCATAGTTTCCCACCTCCCCCTCTCCCCGCCGAAGGCCGAGGGGTGATGGGGATGCCGAACTTAAGGTAGGGAGGTGCAGGAGGGGCGTGCAGCCCCACCTGCCGGGGCATGGGGTGTCCCCATAGTCCTCTTCTCCCCCTCTCCCCGCCGTAGGCGGGAATACGTAGTTAAAGAAGAAACGCCGCAAAAAGACGCATCTAATAAGCTTGATTTTGCGCTTTTATGCGGGTAATATAAAAGAAAGGTTGTACATGGATGCGGATTTATTATTGTATTGTTCTATATCTTGCCTGATATGTTAAAAATTGTGATGGAAGGTTACTATGATTTCACGTTATGAGCAGGGAGATAGGCGGCGGGTGATTATCGCACGGGTCGCGGTTATCGCGCTTTTCTTTAGTAATGGGACGATCATCGCGAGCTGGGCGGCGCGTATTCCGGCCGTCCAGGCGAAACTGCAGTTGCCGCCTGGACAATTTGGTCTTGCCTTGCTTGGAGCCGCCGTGGGTGCCCTGATAGCCATGAATGTCGCCGGTCGCATCTCGATCCGTTTTGGTAGCGCTCTGATTACGACTTTGTCGGCTATTGGCCTGTTTATCACCCTGCCGTTGCTGGCGGTGGCTCCCAATCTGATCGCGTTGAGCGCGGGCCTGGTCTTTCTGGGCGGCTTTAATGGCGCCATGGATGTGACCATGAATCTGCAAGGAGCTGCGGTTGAGCAGCAGTATGGAAAACCAATCTTTAATTCTTTTCACGCCTTCTTCAGCGTGGGTGCCCTGGCAGGAGCTTTTGTCGGCAGTATTTTCGCATCCTACAATATCGAGCCCCTGATCCACTTTAGCGCGGTCTCCCTGCTCGCTGCGCTCACGGTGCTGATTGCCTCCCGCTTCCTGTTATCTTCATCTTCTGTGGCGAATCCGGCTGAAGAGGGGGCAGCGAGCAAGAAGAAAGCTCCATTGTTTGTGCGGCCATCGCGTACCCTGCTGGCTCTGGGTACCATCGCTTTCTGTGCCTTGATTAGTGAAGGGGCTATCTCGGACTGGAGCGCCCTCTATCTCAATGGTACAGTCCATTCCGGTGCTGGCCTAGCGGCGGCTGGCTTTGCCGTCTTCTCGCTATGCATGGCTATCGGCCGTGGCGTAGGCGACATCTTCGCCGCTCGCTTTGGACCGGCTGTGCTGGTCTGCATAGGTGGCTTATTGGCGGCGATTGGACTTGGCCTTGGCTTGTTATTCCCCTCGACCTGGATCGTGATCGTTGGTCTGGGCCTGGTCGGTCTGGGGCTAGCGGTCCTGTTTCCGCTGGTCTTGAGCGCCGCCAGCCGCAACTCCAGTGGGTCCGCGGAAACCTCGCTGGCGACCGTCTCCACCTGCGGCTATGTAGGATTTCTGATAGGGCCGCCCGTGATTGGTTTCCTCGCCAATAGCTTTAGCCTGCGCATCGGCTTGTGCTTTGTGGTATTCCTCTGCCTGATCACGTTCCTGTTGGGCAGGGTGGTCGGGAACGGCCCCGCCAGCAAAGAAACCGTGGTGGACGCCGAAGAGGCCGTCCCCTCATACCCCGAAAAAGCGTAATGTAACGCCAATCGGGACCGCCATCGCCGTTGTCGTCGTCATAGGTTCGGCCCTCGCGGCCGATTTCCTCGCCCCGCACGACAACGCCCACACCCATGTCCGGCCCTTGCGGCCGATTTTCCCTCCACGCACACCCATGTCCACCAAACGGGAGGATTCATACGAGGAGAAGAAATCGGCCGCATGGGCCGAACCTATTAATGGTGGAAGAGGCGCACGCCGGTGAAGGCCATCGCCATGCCATAGTCGTCGCAGGCCTCTATGACGAGGTCGTCGCGCAGCGAGCCGCCGGGCTGAGCCACGTACTTCACGCCATACATGGCGCCGCAATCGATGCTATCGCGGAAGGGGAAGAAGGCGTCCGATCCCAGGGCTACGCCGCTGAGGGTCTTGAGCCACTCCTGCTTCTCTTCTGGCGTCAGGCGCTGTGGGACCTCCTCGAAGTTCTCTTTCCATTGTTCGAGCTCGATCGGCGTCACATCGTCGCGCAGGTAGAGATCGATGGCATTGACGCGATCCTGGCGTTTGGTCCCCGCCTTCCAGCGCAGTTCGGCGATGCGTGGATGCAGGCGCAGATACCAGATGGCGGCCTTCGATCCGGCCAGACGCGTACACTGGATGCGCGACTGCTGTCCCGCTCCAATGCCGATGCACTGTCCATCAACCGCGAAGCAGACCGAGTTCGATTGCGTATATTTGAGTGCGATCAGTGAAATCAGTAGATCTCGCTGGGCTTCTGCGGTCAGCTCCTTGTTTTTGGTGGGGATAGTGTTGAACCACTCGGGACTGGCCAGGGCCGTATTGCGCTTCTGCTCAAAGGTAACACCGTAGACCTCGCGCTGCTCAAACTCGGCCGGCTCATAGCTGGGATCCATCTGCAGCACGATATAGCGGCCCTTCTGCTTTTTGCGCAGAATCTCCAGGGCTTCTGGCTCATAGCCGGGGGCGATTACACCATCGGAGACCTCGCGGTTGAGCAGGCGTGCGGTCGGCACATCCACGACATCGCTGAGGGCGGCCCAGTCGCCGAATGACGACAGGCGATCTGCTCCGCGCGCGCGGGCATAGGCGCTGGCCAGCGGCGACAGCTCCAGGTCATCCACATCGTAGGCTTTTTTTAACTGCTCACTCAAAGGCAAGCCGACCGCCGCACCGGCGGGACTGACATGCTTGAAGGAGGCCGCCGCTGGCAGCTTCAGTACCGTCTTCAGTTCCTTGACCAACTGCCAGGAGTTCAATGCATCCAGCAGGTTGATATAGCCAGGTGCGCCATTAAGGACGGTAAAGGGCAGATCGCCGCTCTTCATGAAGACGCGCGCTGGCTTCTGATGCGGATTACAACCATATCGTAGGCTCAATTCGTTTTGTATGTTCTCTGTCATGATGGCTCTGTGTTTCCTCTGCATGGTCGGCTATCGCTACCATACAATAGTAGCGATAGCCCGATGATCAATTGCTTAGTTAGCGGCAGCCGTGACAACCTCTGCCTGTACGAGATCAAGGTTGAGCTCTGGATAGAGCTGGTGACGGGCCAGCAAGTTCTGCACGCGCTGCCGCGCCTCGGCCAGGATCTGCTCATCCAGCATATATTTGGTCAGACTCTTCTTGCCGCTGGCGGTTTTGGCGGCTGTGACGTTGCCAAGCACCAGCTTGATGATGCTGGCGATCTCGCGCATCTCCTCTGGCCCCATGCCCAGCGTCGTCGTCGCCGGCGTCCCGATGCGCAGGCCGCTGGTATACCAGGGTCCGTTAGCATCGAAGGGGAGCGAATTGCGGTTCAGCGTGATATTGCACTCGCGTAGCACCGACTCGGCCTGCCGACCGGTCAGGCCGAAGGTTTTAGCCACATCGATCAGCAGCAGGTGATTATCGGTCCCGCCGGTTAATACATTGAGTCCTTCTTCTACACATGCCTCGGCCAGCGCCTGTGAGTTCTCAACGATTTTATGGGCATAGGTCTGGAACTCGGGTCTGCAGGCTTCGCGGAAGGCGATGGCCTTCGCTGCCATCACGTGTGGCAGTGGACCACCCAGCATAGCGGGGCAGCCCTTGTTGACCCACTCGGCGAACTCCTCTTTACATAGTACCAGGCCACCACGTGGTCCACGCAGCGTCTTATGGGTGGTTGAGGTTACCACGTGCGCGTGTGGAACCGGATCGAACTCGCCCGTGAAGACCTTGCCGGCGACCAGGCCCGCGAAGTGGGCCATATCCACCATCAGCACGGCCCCTACCTCGTCCGCCATCTCGCGCATGCGGGCAAAGTTCAGCTTGCGCGGATAGGCGCTGTAACCAGCTAGCAGGATTAAAGGTTTGACCTCGTGCAACTGCTGGCGCAGCTGATCCAGATCGATCAGGCCGCTGTTTGGATCGACCGAATAGGTATAGACGTCGAAAAGGTGGCTGGAGATGTTATGGCGATAGCCGTGGGTGAGATGACCACCGGAATAATAATCCAGCGAAAGTAGACGCTGGTTGTGAACCACCTCACGCACCTTGTTCCAGTCCTCACGCGAGAGCTTAGAGGGATCTTCCTGACCCAGCTCGGCCAGTACCGGTTTCTGCGCTTTGGCTGAGAGGATCGCCAGGAAGGCCACCAGGTTTGCGTCGGCCCCTGAGTGTGGCTGCACGTAGGCGTAGTCGGCTCCGAAGAGTTGTTGCGCCAGTTGGGCCGCCTCTGACTCGATGGCATCGACATTGTCGCAGCCCGCGTAGAAGCGGTGATTGGGATACCCCTCGGCATACTTATCGGTTAACAGGTTGCCCATGGCTAGCTGCGTAGCGAGCGAACTATAATTCTCGCTGGCGATCATTTTCAAATTGCTGCGCTGATCCTGCAACTCCTGAATAATGCTGGCAGCGATCGTAGGCGAAACACTGTTGACCTGGTCCAGGGAAGCATAAAAGGCTGCCGCAGCAGAATCGGGGGATTGACCCTGAAGGCTATTGAGATAGCGAATCAGCAGGGATTGTGTGGGAGTGCTTGTAGACATCGTCGGTACTCCTTTGCTGTCAATATTCCAAAAACGTCCGCAAACGTTTTTTTCGTATATCCAGCCCAGGCGAGCGACTGTTGTATTTCTATTCCTTCTGGCTTCCTCGTGGTTATCCACTACTTATCGCCAGTTGCCAGAAGAATACAATTTTCAATCTCCTGAAAGATGATCCTGACGTATCACCTTCCATACATATAAGTATAACAGCCCCCTGAACACAGTCAAGAGGGACCTTTTAGTTGTGTGAGTTGGTGAGTGAGGCGCGCAGGCGCGCCTCACTCACCAACTCACACAACTAAAAGCGGTCGCGCAGGCGGACGTCTGTGCGGGGGCGCTCACGTGCCCGTTTTATATTGGTGCATGGGGGGCGCTGCCCCCTTGCCAAAAGGGAAGGCGGCAATAAACACGAAACGTTCCCCAAAAAAAGGAAATGCCCCTGTAGAGGCGTCCCTTGAGGTCGCCCGGGCTGCCAGCGACAGCGACGGCAGCCCGGCCCCCCCCAAGACACCGCTTCTCATGTCTTCCATGCTCGCCTACGGGGCACTTTCGCGACACCGTTCCACACACGAACCTAAAAGTAAACGCTCCTTTTTGGATTTAAAATTTAGATTTAAAACTTCTGGATCAGTTTGTGAGGGGGAGGTGGTCTGGAAACGTAATGTTAGTGGACATGTTGCATCCTGGCTTACCTCTATAGGTAGAAAGGTGATAACAGCATACAATGTATATATTTGCAATGTGTAGAGATCGTTAAGGACTATTATGATAGATATAGAGCATTCGTTAGATCAGTTTATCGCTGATCTAAACAGCGAGGATGATGTTGTGCAGCTTCCTACAAATGGGGAACGAAGGGAAAACGAATGTGAGCATGCAATAGCGTCTCTGACAGCAGCGCTCAATAGTGACATAGTCTCTGATCAACTTGCTTCTGAGACGTATATCAATGATGATCGTTTGCCAGATATCTTGATTGGATTATATCATCCGCAGCGGCAGCATCGCCTGGAGACAATCTACGCGCTGGCGGAACTGAAAGATGCACGGGCGATCAAGCCCTTGATCTCTCTATTTGAGGACGAGACTGGCGAGGTCAGTCTGACTGCGGCCCGCGCTGTGGCCACGTTTGGCAGCGTTGCCATGGAGCCGTTGTTGGCCGCCCTTGCCAGTAAGTCGGTGGATCAGCGCTATTGTGCGGCTGAGGCACTGGGAGAGCTTGGCGACAAGCGAGCCGTGGTTGCACTGCTGATCGCGACCAGGGATGAAGATCCGACCGTTCGCGCCCAGGCTGCTGAGGCATTGGGTAAGCTCGGGGATTATCGGGCGGTAGAGCCCTTGCTCGCGATGCTGCACGATGACTACACAGACGCGCGCTGCAAGGCGGCCGAAGCACTGGGACTGCTCTGCGACGCTCGCGCGGTCACTCCTCTGCTGCTGACCCTCAATGATAAAAAGGAGCGTGTGCGTATTGAAGCCATCCACTCCCTGGCTCTGCTGGGAGATCGTGGCGCGGTCGCGCCCCTGCTGGCGTTGCTACCGGATTCCCTCTACTATGAGCGCATCGAGATCATTGAGGCCCTGGGTGCCCTGAATGATGAGCAGGCTATCGAGCCGCTGCTGCAAAGGGCATTGCACGACCAGGAGAAGCGCGTGCGTCAGGAGTGCATCGTGGCTCTCGGCCACGTGGGGGATGAGCGGGTCATTGAGCCGCTCAAGGTAGCTCTGACCACTATCACCGACAGTTTTTTGCGCTCGTATATGATTAAAACCCTGGGCATGCTCGGCTGTCGCTATGCCCGGCATATTTCCTGCTTGCTGGCGGTGCTGCTGCCCTGGTTATCCGATACCAGCCAGGGGCTCTCGTACTATGTACGCGCTGCGGCGGCTACCGCTGTAGGCCGCTTTGGTGATATCCGCGCTCTGGAACCTTTACTGGCACGGCTGGATGACGAGCATTACTATGTGCGCGCGCACGTGGCACGCGCCCTGGTGGATATTCCCGACCCCCGCATAATCCCTCCTCTGATTCGTACACTATCTGATGCGCACCCCAGCGTACGGGTCATGGGGGCTGAGGCGCTGGGTAAGTGTGGCGATAGGCGCGCCATCGGCCCTTTGTCGAACCTGCTCAAAGATGAAAACGGGGTTGTGCGGGCACACGCGGCCGAAGCGCTGGGATTCCTTGGGACCGTCCAGACGCTGCCCCTGCTTACCTTGCTGCAGTCCGATAATACCCTTGTGGCGACGAACAAACCGGATTGGCAGTGTCGCACGGTGAAGGACGTTGCCAGTGAGGCCATCGAACGTATCACGATGCGCTGCGCACGCTCATAGAGAGCGGCAGGCTCTCCTCTTTATCTAAAAGACCAGAAGGGCAGGGGTGGGGCCGCGACTGCGGCCCCACCCCTGCCCTTCTGGTCTTTATTCCTATGCCTGGGCGGCGGGCAGATTGGCTACCTCTGCCAGCGTGGCATCGAGAATCTGGGTCGCCTCGTCGATGTCGGCGGTGGTCAGGATCAGGGGCGGAATCATGCGCAGGGTTTGCGGATTGGTGCTGTTGAGGAGGAGTCCGTGCTCCATCGCTTTCTGCACAATCACGGGTCCTAGACCGTGTTTGACGTTCACCGCGCGCATCAGGCCGATGCCTCGCGGGCTGTCGATGAAGGGATACTTCGCGCACAGCTGCTCCAGCTTCTCCTTCCAGTACTCGCCCATTTGGGTGGCGTTGTCGAGGAGATTCTGCTCGGTGATCGTTTTGATGGTGGCGATGCCGGCGGCACAGGCAATGGGATTGCCGCCGAAGGTCGTGCCATGGTCGCCGGGCACGAATATGTCTGTGCGTGGATCCGTCAGCATGGCACCGATCGGCACGCCGCCGGCCAGTCCCTTGGCCAGGGTTACAATATCGGGACGCACATAGTGCTGCCAGCTGAAGAACTTGCCGGTACGGCCAGAGCCGGCCTGGACCTCGTCGCAGATAAGCACCAGGTTCTGCTCATCGCACCAGTCGCGCAGACCCTGCATGAACTCCTGGCTAGCTGGCCAGATGCCGCCTTCCCCTTGAACCGCCTCAACCAGAATGGCGGCGGTCTTATCGCTGGTCGCCTTTTTCACCGCTTCCAGATCGTTAAATGGCACCTGCTTAAATCCATCGGGTAGCGGGGCCCAGGTGGCCTGGTAAGCGGGCTGGCCGGTTGCAGCGGTTGTTGCCATCGTACGGCCATGGAAGCTATTCTCCATGCTGATGATCTCGTAGGCGCCATTGCGATGCAAGCGACCATACTTACGTGCTAGCTTAAAGGCACCTTCGTTCGCCTCGGCGCCGCTATTTGAAAAGAACGAGCGCATCCCATCGCTCTGAATGCCGAGCAATTCGGCCAGCTCAATCTGCCGTACATTATAATAGAGGTTAGAAACGTGTACGAGCTGCGTCACCTGTTGCTGAACCGCCTCGACAACAGCGGGATGACAATGGCCCAGAACATTGACCGCAATACCCGCCACAAAATCAAGATAGCTTTTGCCCTCACTATCCCATACACGCGTGCCTTCTCCACGTACGAGCGTGATTGGGTGGCGTTTAAACGTTCCCTGATAATATTTCTGCTCAAGGGAGACCCAGTCGCGTTGGTTCAGCTCTGTTGTTGTCATAGAGACCGCTCCTCTTCATCCAAGATAGTGTTGATTACTGGTATTCTGTATAGATTGCTCAGGTATCAAATAGATAAAACGGTACGCGAAAAAGCTGGCATGCCTGCATGGTAGTGAGCATAGAGAACAGAACACCCTGCCATACAATGAAAAAAGTTCCTGGAAAACTCCGGCTCCCAGATGTATATCGCCTATAAAGGGAACGAAGAACCTGGAACTTTTGCTGTACCCTTCTCATTGTACAATGAGGTGATCCACGTGGACAACCCCTTGAGGCATGGACCATCCACTGACCAATTGTGTGTATCTAGGCCCAGCCCAGAAATGTGAGCACGATCGAGATGGTATCTATCAGTCCATGAGCGATGACGCATGGCCAGAGATTGCGTTTATAGAGCAGGTAGAGCAGCCCGGATAGAAAGCCGTAGCTCCCTGTCAGCAAGACGCCCGCCATGCCTTGATAGGTATGTGCCGATCCAAAGATGATGGCCTGCCCGAAAAGTCCAATGGTCCAGCCCCAGCCTTCCCCGCCAAACAGGTCGGCGATGCGGTTGAACAGATAGCCTCGATAGATTAGCTCTTCACCAAAGGCGACGATGCTCCAGATACTGATGAGGGTGGTAAATAATTGTGTCGGATCTCCCCGTACGCTATTGAAGACCGCGGTATCTGGCGCCGTGTGGATGATAGAGGTGATGATAGGACTCACAACCAGGGTGCTGAGTCCAAATAATACCAGTCCACCGATCAGGCCGTAAAGAATGGCGGAACGCCACTGGCGCGGCGTGCGCAGCCCCATCTGGCTCCAACTGCTGCCGCGCAGCCAGAGCAGCGCCATAATGACCAGGAAAATAGTCATAAAGCTGACCAGACTAAAAGATGTGCTGGCAATGTTGAGGAGAACAATGCCCAGGACCTCAATGGCGATCAAGATCTTATTGTCGCGCAACAGGGTAATGCTGCGACCACGGCGCGAGTTGATTGAAACATAGGTGGGAGCGCGCCCGGGTTGTGAAGTGATCGAGATCGGCGTCTGCGCGCTTTCATCGTTGCTCTCCAGCGAAAAGATATTCCCTTCAGGATCTTTGCCATCGCAGATCAGCTGACCAGTCTCTGGCGAGCGAATCTCGCTTACCTCGACATCCTTCTCCAGCAGTAGGGCGCGGCTCTGGCGCAGATCAGCCACGCGAAAGACGAGTTTGGGTGCCTTCTCGCTTGTGCCTTCCTCTCTGGAGGCATGCAAGACCAGCATACAGGTGCCTGTATACAGCTTCACATCATAGAAATCCCTATAATCATGCACGCCCTCTGGCTCATAGACCTGAAGCCCCAGCATCTCGTGATAGAACGCGACCTGCAGATTCATATCATGGACCGGTAGAATAATCTCTACCAGTTCTCCCATGCCCATATTGACCATGAGCTTTTTCCCTTCGGCTGTAGAGATAAATGGCTTGTCCGTCCCCTCTTTGAGGAGTTGGTGCAACGCCACGGGTGGGGCATTTGCCCCACCCGTGGCGTTGCACCAACTCCTCAAAAACAATTGAGCACCGCAGGTCCTGCATCGCGTTAAGCAAGGCGTCTAACGCCTTGCTTAACGCGATGTGTTTTTATCGTTGCCATATGGTGGCTGTAGCTGCGGCGGTAAAGGATAGGATGACTTTGGTGCAGGCAGTCCTTTCTCCTCGCCACGGTTGGCGTGATAGCCATCATAGATGACGGTCTCAATCATCTCGCCCTCGTCCTGAGTCTCCTCAACCACCGGTTGATTGAACAGGGACTCAAAGAGCGGACCTTCGAGTGTCTCCTCTTTGATCAGACGCTCGCTGATCATGATCAGGCGACTCTTGTTTTGCATCAGGATGTTGTATGCCTTATCAAAGGCTTCCTGAATGATGCGGCGAGTCTCCTCATCGATCTCGCGGGCCGTCTGCTCGCTATAGTTGCGCTGCTCACCAAAGTCACGCCCCAGGAATACCAGCTCGTCTTTATGCCCGAGTGCCATAGGGCCGATACGGCTGCTCATTCCATATTCGGTCACCATTGAGCGCGCGATCTTAGTGACGCGTTCAATGTCATTGGAGGCGCCGGTAGTGACTTCGCCGAAGATGATCAGCTCGGCCACGTGACCGCCCAGGGCATAGGCCAGCATATCCTCGAACTGTGGCTTGCTCCACAGGTAACGGTCCTCGGTCGGCAGCAGCATGGTGAAGCCGCCCGCCTGACCACGCGCGACGATGGAGACCTTATGGACCGGATCGGTATTGCGCAGCATACGAGCGACGAGGGCATGACCGACCTCGTGATAGGCTGTGATAGATTTCTCGCGCTCACTGATGATGCGGCTCTTGCGTGCCGGACCAGCGACCACGCGATCGATGGCCTCCTCAAGCTCGCTCATCCCGATTTTGCGCTTATTGCGGCGCGCGGCCAGGATGGCGGCCTCGTTCAAAAGATTCGCTACATCCGCGCCTGAGAAGCCCGGCGTTTGTTTGGCCAGCACTTCCAGGGATATATCTGGCTCCAGTGGCTTGCCCTTCGCGTGTACCTGCAGGATCGCGATGCGTCCACGTATATCTGGCCGATCCAGCACAACCTGCCGATCAAAGCGCCCCGGCCGTAGCAGCGCCGGATCAAGTACATCCGGCCGGTTGGTGGCGGCGATCACGATCACGTTGGTATTGGTATCAAAGCCATCCATCTCGACCAGGATCTGGTTGAGTGTCTGCTCGCGCTCGTCGTGCGAGCCGCCCAGACCCGCTCCGCGCTGGCGTCCTACGGCGTCGATCTCATCGACAAAGACGATACAGGGACTGTTGCGCTTCGCCTGCTCGAACAGATCGCGCACGCGGCTGGCGCCCACGCCGACAAACATCTCGACAAACTCGGAACCACTGATGTTGAAAAATGGCACACCAGCCTCACCGGCGACGGCTCGCGAGATCAGCGTTTTACCGGTTCCAGGCGGTCCAACCAGCAGCAAGCCTTTGGGAATACGCGCACCCAGAGCGGCGAACTTCTCGGGAAACTTCAGGAACTCAACGATCTCCTGGAGCTCTTGTTTGGCCTCTTCGACTCCGGCCACATCAGCAAAGGTGACCGAGGGTTTGTTGCCCATAAAGATGCGCGCGCGGCTCTTACCAAATGACATGGCCTGATTATTGCTTCCCTGGGCCTGGCGGAACATCAGAAGAAGGATTATGCCCAGCAAGATGAAAGGGATAAAGCCTGCGATAGTACCAAGCCAGCCCCAGATAGGGCTTGGAGACTCAAACTGGAGTTTGAGGACCTCTGGATTGGCGTAATCGATATTGTTCTCTTTGAGCACTCGCGTAATGTCAAAGTTACTATCAATGGTCGCTGCTTCCTGTGGAGCATTCGCTGTTTGTCCTCTGACCAGCGTGATCGTTCCGTTGGTCACCGTCAGTGTATCTAGCTGCTTGTTTCCAACATCCTGCTTTACATCACTGAGGATGGTAGACGCCGGCACCGATTTCACGTAACTCTGTGGCCGAAAGATAAAGACAATGATCAGAACGGCGATTGGCAAGATCAGGAGCCAGAAAACGCTCGTTCTGAGCCATTTTCCATTAGTTAACATGGGGGCTCCTCTCTAAGAATGAGTATACACAAGTAATACCAGCAGAAAATGCATTATTTGTATTGATGCTAGCTGGCATCGCATTTGGTACTCGTGTGTGTCCTATTATAGCACACCCGGTCTTAAGTCTCCTGCAAAGCATTATAAAAAAAGTCGTTGCTATGATACTATGTTTAGCTCAACAAATGCTTGTAAAATGAACTACTCAGTGTAGTATAGTAAATTTGCGTTTTGGACATGGTGATATAGCAAAGAAGTACAGCTGTCCTTTTTTCTTATAGCTTGCATTTACTGATTATGGTGAGCACTACCCAGGGGGCGCGCCAGCACCAGTCCCCAGACAGTCTGTGCGCCAGCGGCGAAAAGGGGAGCTGCGCAGGCTTCCAACGTCGCACCTGTTGTGCAAACATCATCAATGATAAGAATTCTACGCTTAAATAGTGATTGGGTTGTATCTTTCGGGGTGTAACTGAAGGCTCCCTGTAGATTTTTTCGCCGTTGCCGCGCGCTTAAGGTTACCTGGGCGGGCGCGTTATGCAGGCGCTGGAGCAGAGTGGTATACATGGGGAGTTGTAGTAGATGTGCACACGATTCCGCCAATAGTTGAGATTGATTATAGCCACGCTGTTGTTGTTTCTCGTGGTGGAGTGGTACGGGAATGATCATATCCGCACGCAGTCCATAGTGCTGATAGGCCCGCGCCAGCAGGTATCCCAGGGGTTCAGCCAGGCGCCGGTTGCCCTGGTATTTCAAGGCGCGAATACACGAGCGCAGCGGCTCCTGATAGCCGCCAACCGCCCGCACGCCGTTCAGTTGTAATGGCTGATGCTGGCAGCGCGCGCACACTATCCCACCATTACCAGGCGGCAGACCGCAGCTATAGCACAGCGGCGGCCTAAACCACGAAATAGTCGCTGCACACCGCGCGCACAGCACCGTCCCACTGACCTTACACCACACGCACAGCGGCGGAAACAGCAGATCCAGCGCCCGCTGGCATGACCTCTGAATTACATTACCCCACACAACCCCTCCTCCCTTTTTATCCTAACATCCAGCGCCCAGGCGCCTCCATCCCATTTTTATTTTTCTACCCCCATACGCAAATCCCCCCATCTTCATTCTCTCGTCTTTAACGCAAATCCCCCATCTTCGTTTTCTCGTCTTTAACGCAAATCCCCCTATCTTCATTTTTCTGAAGAGGTGTCGGTGGGGCGCCCGAGGCGCCCCACCGACACCTCTTCAGAAAAATACTTCTCGCGCCGAAGGCGCGACACGATGCACCTACATAAAAGATACCGTAAGGAAGGTAGAAAGCGGAAAAAAAGAATGGATGTGCATCCGCACACCCATTCTTTTTTTCCGCCCCCTCAATTTTCGTCGGCAGATTTGCGCATGGTGGGGAAGAGGATGACATCGCGGATCGATTCCTGGTTAGAGAAGAGCATGGCCAGGCGATCGATTCCCAGGCCAACGCCGCTGGTGGGAGGCATACCTACCTCCAGGGCCTCCAGGAAATCTTCATCCAATACCTGAGCCTCTTCATCTCCCTGGGCGCGCTGGCGCGCCTGATCTTCAAAGCGGGCCCGCTGATCGAGTGGATCGTTGAGCTCGGTATAAGCGTTCCCGCATTCCAGGCCGCCAATGAAGGGCTGGAAGCGCTCTACCAATCCTGGCAGCGTGCGATGTTTCTTGGTGAGTGGCGAAACGTCTTCGGGATAGTCGATCAGGAAGAGGGGCTGGCGCAGTTCCGCATGACCCTGACGGAACATGGCGCTCTTTAGATCCTCAATCAGCCGCCCATAACCCAGCCTGGGATCAACCTCAAAATTTCTGGCCTTCATTTCTGCCGCCAGGCTCTCGCGATCCGTATATTTCTGCACATCGATGCCCGTAAACTGGTGGATGGCCTCTAATAAGGAATAGCGCTTCCAGGGTGGCGCCAGATCAAGCTCGGTCCCCTGATAGGTGATGCGGGTCGATCCCTTCACCTGTTGGGCGATGAAGGCCAGCATATTTTCGACCAGTGCCATCGTGTCGTTATAATCGGCGTAGGCCATGTAGAACTCGATCAAGGTAAACTCTGGATTATGGTTGCGGTCGATGCCCTCGTTGCGGAAGCTGCGACCGATCTCGTAGACGCGTTCGAAGCCGCCCACGAGCAGGCGCTTATGATAGAGCTCGATCGCGATGCGCAAAAACAGGTCTCGGTCCAGCGTATTGTGATGGGTAGTAAACGGCCGGGCATTGGCTCCGCCATAGATGGGTTGTAGGATGGGGGTCTCGACCTCGATGAACTGCTCATTATCTAGAAACTGGCGCATCGCCGTGATCAGGCGGCTACGTGTAATAAAGATATTCTTGATCTCGTCCCCATTGGCGATCAGGTCCAGATAGCGCTTGCGCTGCCGCGTATCCCGATCCTCCAGGCCATGATATTTTTCTGGCAGCGGACGCAGCCCTTTTGAGAGGAGGCGCAGCGATTGTACATGCAGGGTCTTTTCGCCCGTGCGTGTATAGAACAGGAAGCCATGCACCTGGATGAAGTCCCCCAGGTCAAGCAGTTTCAGCAGTTGATAGGTCTCCTCGCCGACATCGTTCACGCGAATATATATCTGGATGCGGCCCGTGCCATCCTCAATCTGAGCGAATGATGCCTTCCCCATCTCACGCAGTAGCCGCACCCGTCCAACCAGCGTAAAGGAGCCAGCGGGCCCGGCATGGGCATCAAAGTCCTTGAGCACATCCCCAATGGTATGTGTGCGCTCAACTGCGTGCGGATAAGGATTGATGCCCTGATCGCGCAGGGCCTGTAAGTGTTGGATGCGTATGTCTCGTTCTTCAGCCATCGTAAGATCTAACCTTCTTCAAAGTATATTGTGCATGGATGCAAAAATGTATGTTGCTGGCGCCTGTGGCTGTATTGTAGCATCGTTTTCTTTGTTTTAGTAGGTAGCGTGACACAACAGGCGGTCGCGATTGCCTGTTGTGTCACGCTACCTACTAAAACAAAGACCTGCAAGCCATTGCAGGATGGCTTGCAGGTCGTGTCTGGTGTCTGGTCGGGCGCCACTATATGACGCTACTCAATGGAGGTGATGGTGTATTCTTTCACGCCACCGGGGGTGGAGACAATGACAAGGTCACCAGATTTATGCCCGATCAGCGCCTTGCCGACGGGTGACTCGTTAGAAATACGGCCCGCGCTGGGTTCTGCTTCGAATGCGCCAACCAGTTTGTAGCAATAGGTGCGACCGTTGCTGGTCTCCAGGTGGACAGTTGAGCCGAGAGAAACGACGTCACTATGCACATTATCAATCAGTTGTGCGCGGGCCAGCATCTCTTCGAGTTCTATGATCCGGCCCTCGAGCTGGGCATACTGGCTTTTGGCCTCTTCATAGGCGGCATTATCGATGACATCGCCAGATTCTTTGGCATCATGAAGATACTGAGCAATTTCGGCACGTTTGACGGTGCGTAAAAATTCAAGCTGATGAGCCGCACGCTGCAATCCGTCATTGGTGAGGAAAATTTCTTGTGACTCCATGTTTTGCATCCTCTCGTTGTATGGTGGAGGGGGACCTCCGACTTATCTCGTACATCTCTCCAGTATTCTGAGAAGAGGGATGATCGTGGGTGTTATTCAATATCTCCCCAGGTAATACTGATACATTCACCAGAATGACTGCGGAGTAACAGTTCTCCCTGATCATTCACGTCCTCAGCTACGCCGCTGAGTAGTTTCGAGCCCTGGTGTACCTGTATCGTACGACCCAGGGTCGAAAGTTGATTGCGCCATTGCTCTCGTATCAAGCGAGAGATGGGACCATTCACATAGGCCTGCGCTTCTCGCTGTAAAGCAAGATAGCGTGTTTCAATCTGATAAAGCAAGCGGGCAATAAACATTTCGCGGTTTACTACATGGCCACTTGACTCCTCAAGGGTGGTAGCTCTTTTCAGTAGCTCTGCATCGGCCTGTTGTAGCGAAGGTTGTTCCGCGATGAACTGTGAAATATGCCCGTTAGCATTAACGCCTATGCCCATGATAGCGACGAGCTGGCCCATCTGATCATGACTGGTCTCAATGAGAATACCAGCGACTTTGTGTTCACCAATCAGGATATCGTTGGGCCACTTGATCGTTGCCTGAATATTACAAATATCGGCGATGGTATCGACGACCGCCAGCGAAGCGATCATTACCAGCTGATATGGTGGGAATAATGGTCGAAGCACCGTAGATGACAACACATTCAGACCAGCTACATCCACCCAGCGCCGCCCCTGCCTGCCCTTGCCAGCTGTCTGATTATCGGTGAGTACGACTACCCCTTCCTCTGATCCGTCTCGGGCCAGTTTCATGGCCAGAGAGTTGGTTGAATCTACTGTTGGTGCGTATACAATATGGTTGCCGGTGCCAAGTAGCTCGGTCTTTAAATGATGCCGGATATCTGCGACATCTAAAGATCTGGATGTTGTGGTTTCAAATTCGTCCAAGCTCTATCACTTCTATCTACAGAATATATTCCCAAAAGAGCATCAGAATAGCGTAATTGGAAGATAGCACGCACTATTAAGCTCTATAATAAGAATAGAGCACGTAGATTGGGTGTGTTTTTGTGTTGTATTCGCTTTTAAAATAAGGCGCGTGACCGTCATCGGTATAAAAGCGCTTTGCGTGCCCGTTTGGTCTGGATGAGCTTGCCCGGGTCTACAAAAATCCCAGAGCAGGGGCAAATCAGTCTTTTCGCCAATGCTCTGGGAGGTGCCGCACAGACAGGTGGAATACTCTACCCGCCAGTATCTGTTCTTTTAACCTCCACCAGGCCTTGAAGCCGGGTGTGCGAGATGGCAAGCTAACTAGCAGCTCATTCCTCTCGTCTGGAAGGTGTGAGATCTAACACTGCTGCCTGTGCAGCTAATACTATCAATCATTACACACCACCTCCTTTCGATGACGATATTGTACCATCGAGATTTAACTGTTGTCAAGCTTTATCTTAAAACTCATTCAGAGCATGGAGGCGATCAATACGCACAAGTGGCTCCTCATGAGGCTTCGTGCTCTACCATATTATGTGAAGATCGTGTGAAAATGGATCACTTTTTACGTACCCATTCGCTTATTAAATGTTTTTCTCGCTGCCTGGCGGAGGCGCGAATAAGACGAATGGGTGACGTTTGTATTATTGACACCACAAAGTGGCACAGCCAGATGACCATGTGCTATACTAGTGTAAGTAACAGATAAGAGGCTAGTGTGGTTGTAAGATGATGGTGTCTCTGTTACGAACGCACTCCATGCCGTCATTGTATCACTGTTGATCTGTTTTCAGGGCAGCGCAATCGGCATTTTTTCCTCGCGGTTCTGGCCCAGTTATGCCGACATATGCGTCTGCTTACTAGTGAACATTTTGGATCTAGTTAGCGGTGAAAATCGTGATGACTATGAGTACCGAAACAGGCAACTGCATAAACAGCACTATCTGTTTTCATTTTCTTCCGGTTGTGGGTGGTGGGCGGTTCATCTGAACTCATTTGAAAAGAGATAGCTGTCTGTGTTCCGATCAATTGTTGCACCAGGTGCTTTATGTTTATTCGTCTGACTGACTGATCATCAATCAAGAGGAGTGTCTATCCCGGTAATTCATGCTGAACGATAACGATAGAGATTCCCCGGAGCAGTAGGTCAGCCGAGGAGACGTATGGTGTCCGCAGCATTGGTTGGTAAAGTAGTAGAAGCGAAGGAAGGAGGACTTTTTATGCAGCAATATATGGATCTGCTCGTCGATGCCCTCCTGGATGAGGGTTTTACTGTAGAGGAAGCACAACGACTCATTCAACTTCAGCAGGAGTATGAGGAGCGCAAGGCAACTGAAGAGACGAATCACCATCGTTTCGTACGCTGGCTGGTAGAACATGGGCGGTTTAGTGAATGGTAGAGGGGACCAATAGCGTGAAAAGCGATCTTGCGACGCTCTTCGCGGATGTTGTACAATGAATTCAGCGGAGCAGATGGGACGGCGTGGCATTGCTACGCCGTCCTTATATTTCCTATAACAGCCGGGTGACCAGGCTGGTTACCTGAATTACAAGGGAGGCCTCTATGAAAGCGGTTGTAATGGCCGGAGGGGAAGGATCGAGGCTACGACCATTGACGATTCGACGGCCAAAGCCAATGGTTCCTATCGTGGGTAAACCTGTGATGGAACACATACTTAACCTGTTGAAGCGCCATGGCATCACCGAGGTCGTCGTCACGGTTCAGTATCTGGCAAATAACATTGAAGACTACTTTGGCAATGGTTCACAACTGGGAATGCGCATTACCTATTCCCGCGAAGATGTGCCTCTGGGTACAGCCGGTAGTGTGAAGAATGCCGAAGATCAACTAACCGAGCCTTTCCTCGTAATTAGTGGGGATGCCCTTACTGATTATGATTTGACCGAACTGATCAAATACCATAACGAGAAAAAATCACTCGCGACCCTCCTTCTGGCCCATGTGCATAATCCTCTGGAATACGGCGTTATCATCACCAATGAAGATGGTCATATTACGCAATTCCTGGAGAAGCCAAGCTGGGGCGAAGTGTTTAGCGATACTATTAATACAGGCATCTACGTGCTCGATCCCAGGGTTTTCTCCTATTTTGAGCGCGATAAGCAGTTTGATTTTAGCCAGGAACTCTTTCCGATGATGTTGAAGCAGGGCGACCCCATCTATGGCTATGTGGCCCCGGAGGGCTACTGGTGTGATGTAGGTAACCTGAGCGAGTATATGCGCGCCAACGCTGATATGCTGCAGCACAACGTCAACCTGGAGATTCCCGCCAAACATATTGGCAACAATATCTGGTGCGAAGAGGGCGTGGAGATCGATCCGGACGCGCAGCTCTATGGCCCGGTCTACCTGGGTCGTGATAGTAAGGTGCGCGCGGGCGCCATTATCCATGGTCCGAGCATGATCGGCAGCTATTCGATCGTTGATGAACGCGCGCAGGTGGATCGCAGTATCGTCTGGAACAATTCGTATATCGGGGATCGCGCGGAGCTGCGCGGGGCGATCGTTGGTTCTTCCTCAAATATCAAGAGTAAATCCGTGATGTTTGAGGGATCGGTGATCGGCGATAATTCTATTATCCAGGATGGCGCGATCATCCAGCCGAATGTGAAGATCTGGCCGGATAAAGAGATCGAGGCGGGCGCGGTGGTCAATGCCAGTATTATCTGGGGATCGCAGGGTCGGCGTGGCCTCTTCAGCCGCTACGGTGTGACAGGGCTGGTGAATGTGGATCTGACCCCCGAGTTCGCGACCAAACTGGGCGCAGCCTATGGCGGTATCCTTCCGAAAGGCTCTGTGGTCTGCTTGAATCGCGATACCCATCGTACTTCGCGCATGATCAAACGTGGCATCAATGCCGGTTTGCCATCAGCGGGTATCGATGTGCACGATATCAACCAGGTCCCTTTGCCGGTGGCACGCTACTTTATCCGCACGACCGAGGCGGTCGGTGGCGTACATGTGAGTATGTCTCCGGTCGATCAGCGAGTCGTGGAAATTAAAATCTTTGATCAAAATGGCCTTGATATTAATAAGACAACCGAGCGTAAGATTGAAAATCTATACTTCCGCGAGGATTTCCGCCGCGTTTACCTGGATGAGATTGGCGCGATCGACGTTTTGAGCAATACCGACGTGGTTGGTCACTATCTTGAGGGCTTTAATAAGGTGGTGAACCACGAGGTGGTGCGTAAGCGTAAATATCAACTGGTGGTTGACTACGCCCATGGTAGTACCGTCGACATGCTGTCAAATATTCTCAGTAACCTGGGCTGTGAGGTTATCGTGCTCAATTCCGGTGTGGAGGAGGCCAGGACCTCCCGTACGCCTGATGAGTTTAACAAGGATATGCAGCGCCTGGCTACCATTAGCTCGGCTCTCAATACGGATATGGGTATTCGTATCGATCCCAGCGGCGAGCGCATCTCTGTTGTGGATGATCGCGGTCGCATCCTGGACGGGATGAAGATTCTGTCCGTAATGACCAGCCTGTTCCTGCGCCATCATCGCAATGGTACGGTGGCCGCCCCGGTGACCGCCCCCAGCGCGCTCCAGCATATCGCTGAGCGCTACGAGGGCACCATCCAGCAGACCAAGGTCCTGCCCCATGCCCTGATGACGGCCGCCGGTCGCGAAGGGGTTGTGCTGGTGGGTGATGGCAGTGGTCAGTTCGCCTTCCCGGAACTGCATCCCGCTTTTGATGGCATGCTGGCGATCGCCAAGCTGCTGGAACTGCTGGCGACCTTTAATATGCGCCTCTCCGAGGTGGTTGACGATCTGCCTGCCTACTACATGAGCAGCGCTCGCGTTACCTGCCCCTGGGAGCACAAAGGAAAAGTAATGCGTATTCTCAGTGAGCAGTATCGAGAGCGACGCGCCAAGCCGATCGATGGTATTAAGATCGACCTGGGCAAGGAATGGGTGCTGGTTCTGCCGGATGCGGATGCGCCGTTCTTCCACGTGTTCGCCGAGTCGGTTTCCAATGAGCAGGCGCAGGCGCTGGCTGAGAAATATGCCCGCGTGGTTAGTGGCTTGCAACAATAATCTTCGCAGTCGCATTGGTTTTTGTGAGGGTGTGGCAGGGGCGCGTTCGTGCTCCTGTCGCACCCTCATACTCTTTTGTTTATGCTCGCGTGAGCGTGGTTGCGGCCCTCAGTCTGACGGGCGCTGGCTGAGGCGTGAGACGTTGGGGCTGCATCTCCTTGCCTGGAAGCAGACGGCCAACCGCCATGCGTACCCCTTCGGACAGGCTGACCTGCGGCTGCCAGCCCAGAATGTGCCGGGCGCGCGTGTTATCCAGGATCACCGAGGATGCTTTCAGATAGGGACCGCCCAGGTAGATGGGTTCGATATCACTTTCTAGCGCTGCGGCCGCCATATGATAGAGCTTGTTGAGCGAATATCCATGTCCTGAGCTGAGATGCATTGTGATGTTTTCTGTGCGGGTGAAATTTTTTATCATAAGTAGATGAGCTCGAATGATGTCATCTATAAAGATGTGATCTCGCAGTTCGTTTCCTGTCCCATAGATAATGGAGCGCTGTCGTTGCATGAGCATCTGAATAAAGTAGCTCAGTGGATGGCGGGCGCGCGGACTGTTGCCTTCCCCATAGATATCGGCGTAGCGCACGATGGTATGGGTGAGACCATATTGCTGGCTATAGTAGCGCACATACCACTCGCCCGCGACTTTACTGATGTCGTGCGCGCTGCGTGGGTAGAGCTTGTGTTCTTCATTGAGCGGCAATTGATCGGAGTCGACCGGTTCATACATGCTGTTTCCGCTGGAAGCAAAGACAAAATGTGTGACCGAGGCACTGACACAGCTATCCAGAACATTGATTAATCCTCTCACGTGGACATCAGCGTCCGTCAGGGCGTGCTCAGCCGTTCCTGGTTCGTGCTGTTGAGCTGCATGGTGGCTCACAATATCTGGACGTTCACCCTGCAATAGCTGCCGCAATGCGCTATCGCGGACATCGATCTGATAGAAACGGGCGCGTGGATCGATGGTCTGTCGTGAACCTGTCGCGAGGCTGTCGATGACGAAAACGTCGTGCCCTGCGTCCAGATATGCTCTTGCTAGCTGGCTCCCTACGAAGCCCGCTCCACCGGTGATAGCTATTTTCATACGGGGCCTCTCCATATAGTATTGTTCTTGTTGTTTTTCTGTTAGATGTGATGCGCTTGAGAGGCTGCTGTGCGCATGGCGGTTTCTTTGTTCTCGTTTCCCATGAAGCTGGTGGATATGGCACAAACTGCTGAAGCGAGGACGCGCGAGACGCACAGCGATGAGAGGAATCTCTCACTATACCTCTCTTCTTTCAGTGTATGAGTGGATCCTATCGGTGTTTGCGCATCCGTCGTTTATCATCATAGAATTGTATGTTGATGTTTATTGCCTGTACATACAAGGGAAAAACCCGTAGCCGCTGATCGTGAACCTGCTATCAGCAGGTATGGAGCGTTACGGGTTGAAAGGATGTGGTGGATTGCTGCGATTAACTTCGCGCACGAAGGAGGTGAGCATGCATCAGGCTTCTGGTAATTCGCCTCCAAGGAGCGTATCCAGCGTTGAGCGCTTGACACGATATGCCTGGCGTTTTCCGCGATGGGGAAGCGTGATCGCTTCCAGGGCTCCACTTTTGATCCAGCGGCGTACTGTGGTATCATCGACCCGTAAACGGCGAGCTACCTCGCGCACGGTTAACAACTCCTCTTTTTTCTCCTCTGCCATCTTCTGCTCTCCTGCACCGGTCCGGTGCCTCTCCATAACGACATTACTCTGCGGCATAGAATCGTCTTTGTTCTCTATTATGATGAACAGACGTCACACTTTCATAGTGCAGGGGATGTAGCTATGCGGATCTGGCCCGGACCTATGGTTATACGTCTTTTGCGCCTGTTCGAGGATGAGCCATCTACCACACCACCTGCCAGTTGACTATACTATACATCTCGGCCTAAACATATTAAAATACAGCAAAGGCAGATGCCACGGCTATTTAAAAGTAACACTCAGCGGGGGCAAGGGGCGGCTAGCCCCTTGCGGGGGCGGGCGAGCATGCCGGGGGCATGATCAAGTCCCCGCTCACTCTTTCTCCCCTCATCGCCGCCGAAGGCGGCAAGAAAAGACTTTAAAATGGTCCTGGGCAAATGCCACCTGGTGTGAAAGGTCCATCTGATTTCCGCGTTTGACGCCGCAAATTGGAATGAGATAGATAGAGAATTGAGGAATTGAGAAAGAAGTGGCCACCGAGATGAAACGTAAAAAATTGGTCTTAATAGATGGGCATGCGATTATTCACCGTGCCTTCCACGCGGTGCCTGAGGATCTTTCGACCAGCGCCGGGGAACCGGTCAACGCGACCTTTGGTTTTACCTCGATGTTGATGAAGGCTCTGCTGGAGGAGCGGCCTGATTATATCGCCGTGACCTTTGATCGCTCGGCTCCGACCTTCCGCCACCTGGAATATACTCCCTATAAGGCCCATCGCCCAGCCCTGCCCGATAATATGAAGCCGCAGTTCGCGCGCATCCGGGAAGTGGTGGAATCGTTTGGCATCCAGATATACGAAAAAGATGGTTTTGAGGCGGATGATATCCTGGGCACGTTGTCGGTGCAGGCCAATAAGCTAGGTGTGGATACCATTATTTATACCGGTGACATGGATACCCTGCAACTGGTCAATGAGCATGTGCTGGTAAAGGTTGCCAAGCGCGGCATTACTGATGTCACCGAATACAATGAGCACGAGGTCCAGGTGCGCTACGGCTTTGAGCCGCTGAAGCTGCCCGACTTTAAGGGTCTGGTGGGCGATAAATCGGATAATATTCCGGGCGTGCCGGGTATCGGTGAGAAGACGGCCAGCCGCCTGATCGGTGAATATGGCGATTTGGAAGGAATTCTGGCGCACCTGGATGCTCTGAAGCCGAAAGAGCAGAAGCTTATCGGCGCCGCGACGGAACAGGCCCGGCAGAGTAAGTACCTGGCCACCATCGTGTTGGACGCGCCGGTGCAGCTGGAGCTGGCGGCGTGCCGCATGACCGACGTCGATGGCGAGAAGGTGATCACGCTTTTCCGCCAACTCGAGTTCCGCAGTCTGATCGAGCGGGCACTGTCGCTCTTTCAGCAGCTGGGTGTGACCGTTTCTGAGTCCCATATCCCTTCCACTTCAGCGACGGCCGCGTCCTCTTCCGCTGAACTGCCGGGCACCGACGGGGCAGAGCTGGCTCCAGGTGAAGATCCCCGGCTGGCGGCTCCTATGGGCGTCGTACCTATCTTGCTGCCGCCTTTACCACCGGGCGAAGAGACGGCGGTTGAGCCCGATGTACTGGTCCCCCTTAATGTTCAGTCTGGCTCCAGCGATGGTATTACGAACGCGGCCAGTGCCGTGGCGGTCGTCACCAGAGAAGAATCGCCCGCGCAGCTGAGCCTATTCGAGATGGAGGCGCCGCATGAAGAGGTGGTGCATAAGTTGCGCCTGCCGGGCATGCCGAGCTCCTCCAGCCCACTATTCGCCGATCGCGAAGGCGCCAAACGGACCAGCACGATGATCGTGAACAGCGAGGAGGGACTGCGGGTCCTGGTGAAAAGCCTGACCGATGCGGGCCGCTTCGCTATCGATACCGAGACCTCTTCCAATGAGCCGCGTCATGCCGACCTGGTGGGGATCTCTCTTTCAATGGCGCCGGGGGAGGCATACTATATCCCTGTGGGCCATGCCAGGACTCCGGATGGACAGGAGCCCGATACGCAGCTGCCGCTTGCCTATGTGCTTGAGAAGATGAAGCCTGTGCTGGAGAATGAGCATGTGCTGAAGTATATGCACAATGCCAAGTATGACCTGGCTATCTTCCTGCGCTACGGCATCGATGTCAGGGGTCTGGCCTTCGATTGTATGCTGGGCGCCTATCTGGCCGAGCCCGGTCGACGTGGCGTAGGGCTCAAGGATCAGGCCTTCCAGCGCCTGGGCGTCGTGATGACCCCGATCAGCGAGTTGATCGGTACGGCCAGCAAGATGATCAGCATGGCCCAGGTCCCTGTCCGCAAGGCCGCCGATTACGCCGGGGCCGACGCCGATATGACGTTGCGCCTGGTTGAGCCGATCCAGGAAGAGCTGCAGCAGCATGGACTGATGGATATGTATCAGCGCATCGAGCTTCCACTGATCAACGTCTTGATGCAGATGGAGCTGTATGGTGTGGCCCTCGATGAGCCTTTCCTGCGCGAGTTCGGGAAGACGCTGGAAGACCAGCTGGCTGAGATGGAGAAGGCCATCTATGAGCAGGTCGGCCATCGCTTCAACATCAACTCGACCAAACAGCTGGCGGATGTGCTTTTTGTTGAGCTACAGCTCCCCTCCGGCAAGAAGACCAAGACCGGCTATTCGGTCAGCGCCGATGTGATTGAGAACCTGCGCGGTAAGCACGCGGTCGTGGATTATCTGCTGGAGTATCGCCAGTTGAGCAAGCTCAAGTCAACCTATATTGATGGTCTGCTCACGCTGATGGAGCCCCATAGTGGACGCGTCCATACCTCGTTCAACCAGACGATCGCCTCCAGCGGTCGCCTGTCATCCAGCAATCCAAATCTGCAGAATATCCCTGTCCGCACCGAGCTTGGACGCCAGATCCGGCGCGCCTTTATCGCCGATCCTAGCTATGTTCTGTTGACTGCCGACTACTCGCAGTTTGAGCTGCGCATCCTGGCCCATATTACACATGAGCCACGCCTGGTTGAAGCCTTCAGCAATAAAGAAGATATCCATACCATTACCGCTTCGACCCTGTTCTCTGTGCCGGTTGAAAGCGTGACTAAAGATCAGCGCCGCCTGGCCAAAACGGTGGTCTATGCTGTGCTCTACGGGCAGTCCGCCTATGGCCTGGCTAACGTGACCGGCATGTCTACCCCTGAGGCGGCCGAGTTTATCAAGCACTACCACGAGATCTTCCCCAACGTGAAGGTGTATGTGGATAGCACGCTGCAGCAGGCCAGGACGCAGGGCTACGTGAATACCCTGTATGGACGTAAGCGTTTCTTTCCCGATATGCATGCCCTCTCGCACACGGAGCGCCAGGCGCTGGAGCGTGAGGCCATCAACATGCCGATCCAGGGTACCAACGCTGACCTGATCAAGATCGCCATGATCCGTCTGCATCACGCCCTCAAGGAGAAGAAGATGAAGACGCGCATGATCCTGCAGGTGCACGACGAACTGGTCTTTGAGGTCCCGGTTGAAGAGCTTGATCGCGCCCGCAAATTGATCCGCTCGATGATGGAGGGCGTCGCCACCCTTGACGTGCCGATCACCGTAGAGATGAAGATGGGTAAAAACTGGTACGAAGCCGAGCCCATGGATTAAGCAACGCGTGAAGAAAGAGACGCAAAATGCAGGGACGCCATTCATGGCGTCCCTGCATTTTGCGTCTCTTTCTTCACGCGTTTTCGCACCAACATACAAAGGAAACATGGTATAACATAGAGAGGAATAGAGAGGAGATTATTCGTGCGCTTATCAAACCTGATTAATAGTTTACCTCCATATCATTTTGCCAATGCCAAACAAAAAATTGCCGACCGTAAGGCGGCAGGCGTTGATGTGATCTCGCTATCGATGGGCGATCCGGATCTGCCGGCGCCTCCGGCCGTGGTTGAGCGGCTGTGCGCCGCTATGCAGGATGGCGAGAACCACCGCTATCCTGAGTATCGCGGCATGCGCGCCCTGCATGAAGCGATCGCCGAGTGGTTCGAGAACCGCTTCGGGGTCCAGTTGACCCCTGAGCAGGATATCCTGCCGTTGTTGGGATCCAAAGAGGGCCTGGCCTACGCGGCGACGGCGGTGCTCAATGCCGGCGATATCGCGCTGACACCCAATCCTTATTATCCTGTCTATATTTCAGGCGCGACTACGCTGGGTGCCGAGCCATACCTGCTGCCGCTGCGCGAGGAGCAGAACTTCCTGCCCGACCTGGATAGCATCCCCGAGTCTGTGCTGGCGCGTGCACGTGTGCTCTGGCTCAACTATCCTAACAATCCTACAGCGGCCTGCGCCGATCGTGCCTTTTTTGAGCATGTGGTCGAGTTCGCGCGGCGGCACGACATCGTAATTATCCATGATATGGCTTATGCCGAGGTCTATTTTGACGATTTTCGTCCAATGAGTATATTACAAGTACCGGGTGCGCGGGATGTGGCGGTCGAATTGCATTCATTAAGTAAGACCTATAATATGGCCGGCTTCCGTATCGGGATGCTGGTGGGCAATCCTGAACTGGTGGATGCGGTGGGGCGCCTCAAGAGCAACATTGATAGCGGTATCTTTCGACCAGTGCAGTACGCGGCCATCGAAGCGCTGCGCCTGCCATCGTCCTGGTTGGCCGAGCGCAACGTCATCTATCAGCGCAGGCGCGACCTCCTGGTTGAGGGCTGTAATGCGCTGGGCATGCGGGCGGAGAAGACGCGGGCTGGATTGTATGTCTGGGCCCATGTGCCCCAGGGTTATACCTCGCGTGATTTTACCAGCTGGCTCTTTGATCAGACCGGCGTCTTTATCACTCCCGGCACCAATTTTGGTTCAGCCGGAGAGGGGTATGTGCGCATCTCGATGACAGAGCGCGAGGAGCGCATCCAGGAGGCCCTGCGGCGCATGCAGGAAGTCCTGCGGAAAGCATAAAATAGAAAAAATGATCGGGTGGCACCTCATCGGGGGTGCCTCCTTTGTCGTATACCATAGACCGGTATGCCAGCGATTTAACAGCGTGTGCTGATGACAGTCAATGTGTGTGGTATGTATCTCGTCCTTCCATATATTTATTGTTAGAATCTGAGTGTTGTCAATGATAAGAGGATACTGATTATGATCTTGAAGCAAGATGCATCTCTATTTGATCATTCGCACGCCAATCCCTGGCACATTCAGGTCGGTTCAGAGATCTGTGACGATGTGCAATCCGGACTTGATCATGAGTGGCTGGTGACTAATGGCCTGGGTGGTTATGCTTCTGGTTCTCTTGTCGGGGCTACAACGCGTTGTTATCATGGTCTGCTCGTGGCTGCCCTGCAACCGCCCGTCAAGCGCACTGTACTGGTAGCGAAGTTTGACGAGGTCGTGACCCTGCATACTGGTGAAAGAATCGAGCTTGGCGTGAATGAGTATGCGCAGGGAACGATCGCTCCCGAGGGCTATCGAGCCTTACAGTCAGTTTCATTAGATGGGGATATTGTGTGTTTCTCTTACAAGTTGACTGAAACCCTGACTCTGGAAAAACGCATCTGGATGGAATATGGGGAGAATACAACCTATGTTCAGTATCTGCTGCATGGCTCCTTTGACGAGGAGGGAGAGAAGAGCGGCGACGAGGAGGAGCCTGCGGTTTTGAAGCTGGAGGTCGTACCGTTCTGTCTTTCGCGCGATTACCATAGCGTGACAACGGGTGCCGAGGATTGGCATTTCCTGGTTGAAGATCAGGGCCATCGCTGCCGCATTCGCGCCTATGCAGAGGCTCCCGCCTATCATATCATCGCCAATCCATCCGCTACTTTTACGCCCGGTGGTGTCTGGTACTGGCATATCTGGCATCGCCAGGATCAGAAACGGGGCCTGCCCGGCCAGGAAGATGTGTATATGCCGGGCACGTTTCGTTTGTCCCTGGTGCCCGGAATGCATACGACGATGGTGCTGATGGCTGAGACCGAGACCAGCTGCTCCTGGGGTTATGGCGGTCGGCGTCATGAGACGCTGGTGGGCCAGGCTTTGATGCGCCATCGCCGCCGCGTACAGCAACTTCTCGCGGTGGCGGATCATTCTGGCCATCAGTTGCCCGAGCAGGATCCCCTCTTCGCGCGCCTCGTCCTGGCGGCCGATCAGTTTATCGTGGCCCGTCCCGATTATACGCGCTCATCCAATGCACCTCAGGCGTTGCGCCTGTCGCCCGATCGCAAGACCATTATCGCTGGCTATCCCTGGTTCACCGACTGGGGACGCGATAGCATGATCTCTCTGCCGGGTCTGCTGCTGTGTACCGGACGTTACGGTGAGGCACGAGGCCTGCTCAAAGCGTTTACCTCCTTTATGCATAATGGCTTGATCCCTAATCGCTTCCCCGATGATGGCCAGGAGCCCGCATATAATACCGCCGATGCCACCCTGTGGATGTTCCGTGCGCTGGACCACTACTTCTCAACGACCGGAGATTGGTCTCTTATCAAGGAACTCTTCCCGAAGTTGTGTGAGGTTATTCAATGGCACGTCAATGGTACCGATTATGGTATTAAGATGGATGAGACCGATGGTTTGCTCCGGGCTGGCGCTCCCGATCTGCAACTGACCTGGATGGACGCCAAGGTTGGGGATTGGGTGGTGACGCCGCGCTCTGGCAAGCCGGTCGAGATTAACGCGCTGTGGTACTATGCGCTGACCACAATGGAGTCATGGGCTGTGCGGCTCTCGACGGATGCCGCCCAGTATGGGCATCTGCGTGCGCTGGTGCGCCAGCACTTCGCCAGGCGCTTCTGGTATGAGGAGGGTGGCTATCTCTATGATGTTGTTGATGTTGAGGGCGTGGCTGGTAGTAATGATCCTGCCCTGCGCCCAAATCAACTGCTGGCCGCCTCGCTGACTCGCGATCTATTATCGGAGCAGCAGGTGAGCAGGATGCTTCAGCAGGTTACTCAGCATTTGCTAACGCCGGTCGGGCTGCGCTCGTTGAGTCCGGATGATCCCGCTTACCAGGGTCATTTCGCCGGTGATCAGCGACAGCGTGATAGCGCGTATCATCAAGGGGCTGTCTGGCAATGGTTGCTGGGACCCTATGTCGACGTGCATCTGCAGGTGCATAACAATCCCGCCGCGCTTCGCCCGCTGTTACTGCCGTTCGCACAGCAACTCAGATCAACCTGCCTGGGAACTATCAGCGAACTGGCCGAGCCAGAGCCGCCATTTAGCGACGGGGGCTGTTTCGCGCAGGCGTGGAGCGTGGCTGAAATTTTGCGCTGCTGGCTGCTTGTGCGCGCTTCTGGTTCCTGATTTCATCTTGTTCTAATGAAACCATTTTAGACTAATGTGCGTTGCATTGATTGCCTGTTTTCTACTGGAGTCGTAGAACAGTAATCAATGCACTGCATTTTTTGATGCATATAGATGAGAGATGCCTCATGAGAATTCTGGTGGTTGAGGACGACCCACGACTGGGTCCCAGCTTGAAAAAAGGCCTGGAAGGCAATCACTACGCTGTTGACCTGATGGCCAATGGTGAGGACGCGCTGCTGGCCGCCCTGGCTACGGCGTACGACCTGGTCGTACTGGATATCCTGTTGCCCGGCCTCAATGGCTTCGAGGTCTGTCGCCGTCTGCGCGAGAAGAAGCGCACCATGCCCATTCTCCTGTTGACAGCTCTGGGGGAGGTAGATCATCGCGTCAAAGGCCTGGATCTGGGGGCCGATGACTACCTGGTTAAGCCCTTCGCCTTTAGCGAACTGGAAGCCCGTGTGCGTGCGCTGCTCAGACGTAAGGGCCCCACTAAAACTCCGGTATTGCGCTTCATGGACATCACTCTTGACACCCGTACCCACGAGGTCTATCGGGGTGACCGCTTGATTATATTAGGGAGTAAGGAGTATGCTTTACTTGAATTCTTTATGCGTCACCCGCATCAGGTTTTAAGCCGTACCATGATAGCTGAACACGTATGGGATAGCGACACCGAGCACCTGTCAAACGTTATTGATGTGTACATACGGTATCTACGCCGGAAGTTGTGTGAGCAGAATGAGCCAGACGTCATCGTTACAGTCCGTGGCGCGGGTTATCAGCTAAAGGAACCACCGGTATGATCAGGCAATTGCGACATCTATCACCACCTGGCTTGCGTATGCAATTGACACTCTGGTATACGATTGTCTCTGTGCTCCTCATGCTTGTCTTCTGCCTGGCGTTCTACTCTACCCTCCAACAGATCCTTTTCAACAGCTTTGACTCTACCCTTCAACAGCGTGCTCAACATGTAGCCGAGGGGGTGGGTGTAGATAATGGCAAGCTTTACGTAGATGATATGACCCAGGAGATCCCAGAACTGGATGCTCCGGCTGCTTTGATCGATCCATATAACTCTTCTGATGACGCCGACAGCAACTCATCCGGACCTCCTTACTACACCCAGTCCTCTCGTCATGATCTTGTTCTGGTGCGTGTTTTAGACCGACGGGGTCATGAGATCTATTCCTCGGGCTCCTCCGGTGATCTGATACTTCCGGAGGATAGCGTGTCGCAGCCATTGGCGGGAAAACCCTGGCGCGCAACAATGAACGACGTTAATGATCAATCGATCCGTATCTACAGTACGATGCTGGTCGATGGAGATACCATCATCGGCGTGGTCCAGGTCGGCCAATCGCTGGAGACCCTGAACCGTTCACTGGACCGCATTGTGCTGGTGCTCTTTCTGCTCATGCTCCTCTCGCTGGCCATGTGTTCGCTGGGTAGCTACTGGCTCTCAGGCCGGGCGTTCCGCTCGATCCAGCGCCTGGCAAGAACGGCCCGTGAAATCAACGTCAACGATTTAAATCAGCGCGTGCTGGTGCCCGCTGCTAAAGATGAGGTGCGTGATCTATCTATTATTTTCAATCAAATGATCGCGCGTCTGGAACGTGCCTTTGTCCAGCAGCGCCGCCTGGTAGCCGACGCCTCGCATGAATTGCGTACCCCGGTCGCGGTGATACGTAATATGACCGAAGTGGCCCTTTCACAACTCACCAGCGCTGAAGAGTACAAACATGTATTGGCCGAGGTCAATGAAGAGTCTGAACATCTTGGGCATTTAATCAATGACATGTTGATCCTGGCCCGGGCCGATGAAGGACAGATCCACCTGGACTGCGAGCCTGTGCGCCTGGATCTGCTGGCACGCGACGTGGTCGACAGTCTTGAAATGCTGGCCCAGGAGCGCCAGATGATGCTGTACACCAGGACCTTAATGCCCGCTACCGTCCTGGGCGATGCGGCTCGCCTGATACAGGTTATCATGAGCCTGGTCGATAACGCCCTCAATTACAGCAATCCAGGCGGTGAAATCTCCATATCCGTAGAAGTGCACGATTCCCACGCCTACCTACATGTAGCAGACACCGGCATCGGCATCGAAGCCAGAGACATCGAGCACATCTTCGAACGCTTCTACCGCGCCGATCCCGCCCGCTCCAAATCCGTTAGCGGCACCGGCCTGGGCCTCTCTATCGTAGAATGGGTTGTCCACGCCCACAAAGGCGCCATCGAGGTCAGGAGCATTCCCGGTCGTGGTTCCACCTTCACCATCATCCTCCCCTGCGTATGTGTGTAAGCATAGAGTGGCAAAGTGCGATAACCATTCGGGTGCTACTGCACCCGAATGGTTATCGCACTGATATTCCCTTCACCGCCTGCGGTGTTGGCGGCCTCTACCAGCAGGGCGACCAGCTGTTGGGGGTCTTCCACCATTTCGATAATCTTACGGATACGCTCATCGGAGAGCATATGCCAGAGCCCATCGGTACAGAGCAAGATAACATCATCGGGCTCGACCTTGCATTGAAGTGTGTCGATATTTATGGTGTAGTTCTGGCCGAGATAGCGATAGTGCTGGTTACGCTTGGGGCTCCTGGCTACCTCATCTGGAGCCAGCAGGTTAGCGTCTACCAGGCTGGCGGCGATCGTATGGTCCCTGGTGAGGCAGCGTAGGCCCTTCTGGGGAGTGTAGTGGTAGGTCCGGCTATCGCCCACGCTGGCAACGTAGAGGGTCCGCTTGTACATGAGTGCCAGGGTTAGCGTACTGGCCATGGTGGCGTCGTAGTCTGCGTTGCAATGGTAGATGACCTGGTTGGCCTGCCTGGCCGCGTCTCGTATCCATTGTTCCAGAATCGCTTCGCTCGGTGGCGTTGATCGATGAGGTGTGTGGTTCCCTGCTTGAGCGCCAGTGACCGGTGTATGATAGCTATATTGCGCGGAATAGGTGGTTGGTGTACTCAAGAGAGGCAGGAGAATGTCGGCCAGTGTCTCGGTCGCCAGGCGACTGGCCTCATGCCCCTTTGCCTGTGCCCCCCTGGTTCCACGTAGCCCATCGGCGACGGCGAAAAGACCGAAAGGGCGGGGCGGGGGTGGTAGATTGATGCACAGACCCTGGACAATGAGCAGCGTATCTTCGTTGCTCGGCGCCTGGCGCCCAATATCGCTCAGGTAGCCAACCTGGCAGACCTCGTGCACCAGCGGCGACGTATCGCTCAAGCTATGACCGCAGTGGCGGCAAAACCGTGAGGTATGTCGATTCTCACGCCCACACTGGCCGCAGGGATTTTCAGGGATGATCATGCGCACAATCACGTTATCGTCATTGTTTGTGAGCATGGTCGATGCCATGTTATCCATGGCGATGGTGGGTTCAGACCAGATGCCGGGCTGTGCCAGTACAGCATTGAGCGCGTCGGCGAACGCTTGCCCGCTGGGGTAGCGTTCTCCAGGATCGGTGGAGATCGCCTTCAGGATGATTGTATCCGCTTCCGGCGGCAACATGGGGTTCAAGCTGCTGGGACCAGGTAGCGAGGGCGCGTGGTTTTTGATGACGGCCTGAAATGGGAGCAGCCCGGTAAACATCTGGTAGGTTACCACGCCCATGGCGTAAATATCGCTGGCCGGTTCGGCTTTGCCCTGCTCCTGTTCGGGTGCTGTATAGTGTTCGGTTCCCAGCGCCCATCCGCGCTGTGTCAGCGGCTTCTCCTGCTGCATCGCCCGGGCGATGCCGAAGTCCGCCACCATTAGCCTCTGATCGTCCTGGTGGATGAGGAGATTCGATGGCTTGATATCACGATGGATGATTTGCTGAGGATGTTGATGAATGGCGTCGAGCGCCGACGCCAGCTCATTGACGTAGCGGCGTGCCAGGTCTATGGGAAGTGGATTTTCAGATTTCAGGAGCGCCTTCAGCGTGCCACCGGTGATCAGATCCATCGCGATATAGAGCAGGGGACCATCCTGACCAAAGTTCAGCACCGACACGATATTGGGATGATGGATCTGGTGCGCGTAGCGCGCTTCGCGCCGAAAACGCTCAATGGCCGTATCAACATCCAGTATATTGGGGGAGAGCGTCAATACTTTCAGAGCAATCTGGAGACTTTCAAAGGTATCGCTGGCTCGATAGACCGCACCCATCCCACCAAGACCAATCAGCGTCTCAATGCGGTAGCGTCCCGCGACCAGCGCTTCTGGCAGGAGACACTTACAGTATGGATTACTACATTGCGTTGTTCCTGGTGCGTAAACAGCCTGGCAGCGGGGATTTGGACAAGACGGCATACTTTTTTCTCTCGGTAATTGCTATCAAGTAACAGCGGATTCAGGTGCTCGTGCGCTCTTTTCAGTTTAGTTGAATGGCCGGGCTCTGTCAATACAAGCGTGCTATTGACAAGGCTATTTAAAAGTAGCCTGCAGCGGGGATGCAAGCGAGCATGCCGGGGGCATGATCCAGCGGCTAGCCCCTAAAGCTGGGGCAAGCCCAAGCACCTACGGGGGGTTGGGGGCTGTGCCCCCAGCGCCTCTCCCCTCCTCCGCCGCCCGAAGGGCGGCAAAAAATAAAGTTGCTGATAGCTAGCAACAGCGCTATAATCTGAATGGTCGTGGAAGATTTCATGCCCCAGATAGACACTGATTGACGCACTCAAAGGATAAAAAGATATCATGCTACAAACGTTACCGTTGGTTCTCTTTATAGTCATGGCTGAGGTTGCAATTGGCGCGGTAAGCGTCCTGGTTTTTCTTGATTGGCGTAACGAGGTCAAGCGTGGTTTCCTGGTCTCGTATGCTCTTATTTATCTCGTGCTGGCTGGTTTAACCTACTGGCTCCAGCAGAGCTTTGCGACGCCAGCATTGCTTAATACCTACCCTCAACTCGACAAGGCCTGGACAGGCTACCAGTCGCTTCCATTGTTGCTTTTCTTCCTGCTACTCATTCCTTATAGTTTTTTTCTCTTGCTAGATAAAACCGCTGGCGTACAGGATAAGGCAACGACTACTAAAGATGGGGAAGCATTGCCGGAGGCGCCACGGAAAAAGAGCGCGGTCCGAGCTCTGCGCCTTGCCAGCGGTGTCGCGACCGTTATTGCCGGACTTATCACCCTTTTTGTCACGGCGATGATCTTTCGCCCCCTGGCCGCCGGGAGTATTGGTGGCTTCTTTACCGTTGCTGGCTTCTTCGCGGCCGCCTTCGCTCTGGGTGGCGTGTTGACAGCTATGTGGCTTGGGCACTGGTACCTGGTGACCCCTGCGCTCTCTGAGCGGCCCTTACAGTTTTCGACTACCCTGGTCCTGGTGGCGGTGGCGGCACAGGTCATCTTCTTCGCCATCGGCGGACCGAGCTCGACCTATGCGAACAAGGCACACACTGGCGCCCCCGCGATAACCGCGCCGGCAACGCCGGTCCCGTCCAGTCAGGTTAAGCCGGCCAACGCGCCGGTCGTAGCCCCTTTGAGCCCGGATGCGATCAGTTGGATTCGCGTCCTGGTTGGCTACATTATGCCCCTCGTCCTGGGTGGACTGGCCTGGAAGCTCATTCGCGACCGCTCCTTCCAATCCGCTACTGGCATGCTCTATCTCGTCGTCGTCTGTTCCCTCGCCGGCGAAATCATGGCCCGCGGCCTCTTCGTTGGCGGCCTCTAAAACGACAAAAAAAGAACGCAGGTGCGGCGCACCTGCGTTCTTTTTTTGTCGTTGTAACCTCAATAATTATTACTTTGCTTTTTCGCGTTCCTGGAGTTCGCGGCGCAAGATCTTGCCGGACGCGGTTTTGGGGATGGCGTCGATGAACTCGACGAGACGCAGCCGTTTATAGCCGGCCAGCTTGCCATTGGCGAAGTTCAAGACGTCTTCTTCCGTGAGGGTCGCGCCTGGTTTTTTGACCACGATGCCTTTGATCAGCTCTCCGGCTTCGTCATCGGGGACGCCGATGACCGCTGTATCCAGGATGGAGGGATGTTCGAGCAGCAGCGCTTCGATCTCAGCTGGTGCGACGCCGAAGCCGTGGTACTTGATCATCTCTTTTTTGCGGTCCACGATATAGGTATAGCCGTCTTCATCCACGTAGGCGATATCTCCGGTATGCAGCCAGCCGTTTCTCAGGGCCTGCTCCGTCGCTTCAGGCGCCTTCCAGTAGCCTTGCATGACCTGCGGGCCTTTAATGATGAGTTCTCCCTGCTCACCCTGCGGCAGTTCGCGTGTCCCGGTCTCTACATCTACGATTTTGCACTCGGTATTATGTGTGGGTAGACCGACGCTACCCAGTCGTATCAGCGATGTGTCGCGTGGCTGTGAATGGGTCAGCGGAGATGCTTCCGTCAGGCCGTAGCCCTGTACGACGCGTCCGGGAATCTTCTCCTGTAGCCTGCGGGCCGGATCTGTGGGCATGGGGGCGGCGCCCGAGAAGATACATTTGACGCTCTTCATTTTGCCCAGGTCTATCGGGGCGTTGGCCAGTCCCAGAATGATGGGTGGAACGGCGAAATAGTAGGTCACCTGGTACTTCTCACACAGCTCCAATGATTCGAGCAGGTCGAAACGTTCCATCATGATCTGTGTGCCACCGCAGGCCAGGAAGCTGCCGGTGAGCATGACGCCATAAATATGATAGAAGGGGAGGAAGAGCAGTGCCGCGTCCGTCAGGTTGATGCCCTGAGCGTTTGTAAATTGCAGATTATTGCTCACCAGGTTGCGGTGGGTCAGCATGGTCCCTTTGGGTAGACCCGTGGTGCCGGATGAGTAGGGGAGGGCCAGCAGGTCGTCACCGTCGATATCAACATGCGGTGGAGCTTTGGGCGATGATTGGCGCAGAAGCTGACCGAAGGCGATGGCGTTGGGCAGCGTTTCCGGCGGCCGTGCCCCGGTCACAATAATATGCTTTAGATTAGGAAATTCTTTCTGGTTCAGGGCCAGGGTTAACGTCGGCACCAGTTCCTTCTGTATCAGGATCGCCTTCGCTTCGGAGTTCTCCAGCTGATAGCTGATCTCGCGTTCTTTATAAGAAGGATTCATCGGGCTTACGACCACGCCAATTGAAGCGGCCGCTATAAAGGTGACGATATATTCTGGCCGATTGGTGGTAAACAGACAGACATGGTCGCCTTTTCGCAGCCCTAGTTCGTACAAACCATTAGCGATACTATTTACCATGGAGACGGTTTCACGATAGGTAAAGCTCAGGTTGTGATATACGATGGCCAGGCGATCAGGATTGCTCTCGGCGGCTTTGCGCAGGAGATGATCATAAGGGATGTCTGGGATATCCAGTGGGGGACGGAAAAGTTCGGGTGCAAACAATTTATTTGCCATACCGGGCGTCCTTTCTGTATAAACTCGACTATGAGCAGCAGAAAAAATCTACAGGACTGTTGGTTTGCTTGCGTAGAGCGATTGGCTTGCATATGCCAGTTTGCTTGTATATTGTAGCATACCTTCGTTTCTCGGGAAGGTCAAGCTTTGGCCGGGATAGAGGGTAAGATCTGGAGGAGAGCGCTGTGAGTGGATTGCAGTGGTTCGATAGGCGTTTTTTACCACCATTGCTGACACCGGTTCAGCTTACTATTTATGATCTACGCGGTGCTTCGCGTGATGAATATGTTACCGCGACGGTGGCGGCTGGCATTGTTAATCGTTCTCTGGCCAGGATCTATTTGATTACCAGCGACGATGATGCGTTCTGGCTTGAGCATACCTTTACCTCTGTTCCTCAGGTACGCGGCCCGGAACAGGGTTCACCCGCGCTGGTAGATCTGCTGAGGACGTATCGCTCGGCTTTTACCGGATTGTTGATCTACGATCCAGCATTGCCGGATACTATTAACGTTGCTACGACGATGGCTGGTCTGCAGGATGCCCTCGTCGTGTCTCCCGATCTGGCTGAACGGCTAGAGGTGGTCTGTGACCTGCCCGTGTTGAACGATTTACGCACCTATGGCTGGCGCACACGTCTGCAGGCCTATCAATGGGCGCGGCAACATCTGCAGCCCCGCTGCTCCCGGCATGTGCTGGCGGGTTTGGATCCAGGAGCCTTCTGTGGTCTGCGCTCGTTCCTGGTTGCCAGCCAGGCCTTTGTCTACTGGTTGGACTCACGTCGCTATCTGCCTGAGGCTGGCAAGGACAACGTTTCTGAACGTGGTCTGTTGCGTCATCTGCTGGCCTTTTATGCCCCCGGCGCTGTACATATGGGATGGGTGATCCACGAGCAGAGCGCCGTGGCGATGACCTCGGCGGTGGGCATCGCGGTGGTAGCATCGGACTATGCGCTGAACCTGGAAGTATGGATGGCGCTTCCGGTGGCGCGAATGCCCATCCCCCCGGCTCCTACCCGGCATGTCGAGCGCCGTGAAAAGATCTACCTGTCCTTTACTATGAGCGATGGTGATAATCTGCAATATTGTCAGCATCGTCTGCGCGCTCTCTGGCAGGATCCCGCCCGGGGCACTATTCCGCTGGGATGGACGTTCCCGCCCCTACTCACGCATGCCGCGCCAGCCTTAGCTGCCTACTACACGGGTAGCGCGACTGCACTGGATGAACTGGTGGCCGGTCCCAGCGGCCTTGGCTATATCTATCCCTCTCGCTGGCCACGCCATCTACTCAGTCCATTCCTGCAGCAGACCGGCTCCCTGATGCAGTCTCTGGATATGAGCATACTCGATGTGCTGGATGTGGACGCCGTATACCGCACCGGATTGCCGCTGGTGGCGGCCTTTAGTCTACAGGGTATGCAGCTGAGAGATCACCGGGTGCAGCATCAATTCGCGCGCGAGCTGGCCCCCTACGGGGTCAGGAATATCTTTAGCGGCGCGGGCTTTACGGGCAAGGCCGCCCGCTGGCAACAGGTCGGCGACCTGACTATCTATCATCACCTTGGCTTTACCGATAGCGTTGAGCGCACCGTCAGGTTGATCCGGCTCGCGTCTACGCTGTTCCGGCGCCGCCCTCTCTTCCTGAGCATTTACCTGATTGCCTGGACGATGACCCCCTCTATGGTCGGGGAAGTGATGGCGCAACTGGGAGAAGAATATGAAGTGGTGTTGCCTGGCACCCTCTTCTCTCTGCTAAGAACGTAGCAAAGTACCCTTTTATGAGGGTTTTTAATAATGGTGCTGTCGGACTATAGCGCTAGCAGGAATGGCAAAATGCAACAAAAAAAGAGACATCGAGTCGGGGGAATAGCGCCGCCACTCGATGCCTCTGAAGCGGCCCGCTTTATTTTCGGGTGGTCGGTTTTTTTATGTTTATGTCGAGCCTGGCCATCCCGGCCTCTTCTTCATCGTCTTCGAGCTCGACTTCATCTTCATAATACTCATCCTCAAGGTTCTGGTCGATCCAATGAGCTACGCGTGTATCGCGTTTGTATGGACGACGAACCTCGCCCTCTGCGCCACGACGGAACGTGTCGCGTCTATTTATCGAGTTCTTATCACGTAGTTTTCCTCTCATGCTTTCACCTCCTCTCTTGCGAGGTAGGAATTTACCTGTGCTAATGCATCTATAAATGCTGGATTACACACCTGGAACCTCTCCTGGGTAGCTAAAGTAATACTGCTTTTCCATTGATGTAATACTACAATGCGATAGGGCATAGCTATCGTGTGTACCATACTGCTTTCTCTATCAATGAGGTATGTATGTTGACAACATGAGGAATGGTGTTGCATTGTGAGGAACGCTGAGGACAAGAGTAAGTGCTCGGGTCGATCGAAGTCACAACAGCTTTGCGCATATGTTATGCATTCTTGTGTGTGGTTGGAAGAGTTCTCGCAATTCGCTCACAATTTTCTGCGATTGTCTGTCTATTGTGCATAGAACTCACCTCCTAAAAGAATATACGATCTCATATCCACTATATACCGACTATGAAACGTCTACTAACTGCTAATGAGTGTACTTGGCAGGGACATAATTGTCAAGCGATTTTCACTCACATTTTGGATCCTCATGCTGATTAGCCGGATCTGGCTATAGCGGCGGTATTTCCAGGGACTTCTGTCTTATTCGTGTATGGACGTGCGGCCCATAAAAAAAAGCGGGGCCCTGCCATTGGGCAGAGTTCCGCTGAAATATGCTGAAGGTGTTGGCAGGCTAGTGTTGATAGTTGCCCGCCTGGGTCAGAAAAATTTTGAGAAGGCCGCGTGCGATAACAAAGAAGAGACCTAATTCCACGATAATCATGGTGATCCACACCCAGACCAGCTGCGCTTCTTTGACGTTAGTGGTGCCGATGGCGTGGATAGAATTATAAAGAAGTGGAATTAAAATCACCAGGGGGATAATTAACAAGGCCGCGCAGCAGGCAATGACGACTACCGGCAGCAAGACGCGCCACAATCCTGAGTCGCGTAAGTTTTCAGTCTTCGCTGTACCATAGGCCTGTCGGTGTTCGCTGCCCGCTCTCTCCGGTGAGGCCGCACTTGCTTGCGCTGACATGTGTTGAGATGCTGTATTCTTCGCTGGCTCCTTCGTGGAGCTTAGGGTCTGGTCATCCATATGGTATCTCCTGAAGAACATGTATTAGAACTACGTCCCTCAGTATACCATATGGTGAACCACGGCTCATAACAATTGCTGGCCATTTTTGCATGGCGTGAAGCTGTTTAGAGATATTTATCGATCTGTTGGAAGAGTTGTTTGCGTACGACCACGACGATGGCCGGTATCACGATTGCGCCCACAACCCATTTAGCGACTAATTTCTTCATAACTATTCTCCTTTACCTGTGCTTGGTACTCAAGAGCCAATTTTGTGTTGATGCATGGGCTGCGAATTCGCGCAGCCCATGCATCAACACAAAAAAACAGTGCGGCCGCGTAGCGGCTACGCGTGTGGGATCACCCACCCCTAATCCCTTTTCGTTGTCATTGGACGGGTGGCTGTCTGATCCATGTAGGCGTTGGGCGGTACCTCGCGTCCTGCTTGCTCGGCAATCGGACGCGCCGATGGCCGTTCATGATTGCCTTCCGCTGCCCCGGGCAGGTGTTTGAGCAATGGCTCAATGATGTCCATAGGGAGTGGGAAGATGATGGTTGAGTTTTTCTCAACGGCGATCTCCGTCAACGTCTGTAGATAGCGCAACTGGAGCGCGCTAGGCTGTGAACCGATGACGCTGGCCGCCTGGGCCAGTTGGGTGGATGCCTGCAGCTCACCTTCGGCGTGAATGATCTTGGCGCGTTTCTCGCGCTCCGCCTCCGCCTGTTTGGCCATCGCACGCTGCATGGTCGGTGGCAATTCGATATCTTTCACCTCTACCGCCGTGACCTTGACGCCCCAGCGCTCTGTATACTCATCGATGATGGTCTGCAGATTCTGGTTGATGCGATCTCGGTGGGCCAGCAGCTCATCAAGGTCAGATTGACCCAGCACGTTACGCAAGGTTGTCTGCCCGATCTGCATGGTGGCATCTATAAAGTTTACCACTTTGGTTACCGCGTCCTCGGGATTGACCACGTAGAAGTAGACCACGGCTGTCACGCGGATGGTGACGTTGTCACGTGTGATGATCTCCTGCGGTGGAACCTGCATCGTCACTATACGCAGGTCCACTTTCATCATGCGGGTAATCATCGGTGGCACCCAGAAGACGCCCGGCCCCTTTGCTCCACGGAGTCCGCCTAAAATGAAGATGACGCCGCGTTCATACGACTGTACGACGCGTAAGCCTGGCAGTACGAAAAAGAATAGGATCAATGCCAGGATAATGAGTATTATGATAAGCGTCATAATGTATCTCCTTCGGTTTTCGTGAGAATGGAAATTCTCGCTCTACAATGAGAGACGCTAAATAGTGGGCATCATAAAAGCTGCTGGCGACGAAAATATTCCCTTTAAAGCGCTTGACAATCTGAGGCACTAATGCTATATTTATCTCCGTTAGCAAATAGGGCGCTTAGCTCAGTGGGAGAGCGCTTCGTTCACACCGAAGAGGCCACTGGTTCGAACCCAGTAGCGCCCACCCTATTCTCCCAAAAAGCATATTTCCACATCTCAGTACTTTATACGATCACGCCCCCATTGTAGTTGTCGTTTAGTTCCATCAATTCTATGTGTCCCAACTCATTGAGAGACTTTTATTACATGCATATGCCAAAAGATTTTACTATTCAACGTCAACAATTAGTAGACCTGTTACAACAAAATGGTATCAGTGATGAGCGTGTTCTGCAGGCTATCGCCGCGGTGCCGCGCGAAATGTTTATCGATTCATCGTTCCAGCCCATGGCCTATGCCAATCAGGCGTTGCCACTGGTATTGGGCCAGACGATTTCACAGCCACTGATGGTGGCGATCATGACGCAGGCGCTACAACTGAGCGGACGCGAGAAGGTGCTGGAGATCGGTACCGGCTCGGGCTACCAGACCTTCATCCTGGCCCGTCTCTGCCAGCATGTCTACAGCGTTGAGCGTTATCCCCAGCTCTCCGACCAGGCGGATGCGCGCCTGGATCAGCTCGGTTGTGCCAATGTCTCCCTCCTGATTGGCGATGGCTCTATCGGCTGGGTCGACCATGCCCCCTATGACCGTATCCTGGTGACGGCCGCCGCTCCGCATGTTCCTGCACAACTGCTAGAGCAGCTGGATATGGATGGCTTCCTGGTAGTGCCGGTCGGCGACCAGGCCCAGCAGGAGTTGCAGGTAATTCAGCGTACGCATTCGGGTATGCAAATCCATTCACTCGGTCGCTGCGTCTTTGTTCCTCTCATCGGCGAAGATGCCTGGCGCTAACCCCGCATCTTTTTTCAATGTGTTTTTTATGTTTTGCCGCACTGCGTGGCGCTCTTGCGCCACGCAGTGCGGCAAAACATAAAAAACAGTGCGGCCGCGTATGCGGACGCCCGAATGGGGGCGAGCAAGCGACCGGTAAGAGGAATGCCTATGGTTTCAGTGTGCTCCTCTCAGATCTATTTTGGCTGTACAATTGCGTGATGATGAATTGTTGCTTTATAATAAGAGTAATAGAAGGTGTTCTCAGGAAGCCAATTGCTGCTGTGGAGGGATTTGCATGCCAGGTTTTTTAGCCAGTATCCACGTTACTAATGTTTTAGGATTAGTAATATTCCTGGTGCTTTGGATTGTCCTCGGTGAGTTAACCCATGTACTGGTGTTGTTGGGACGGCATGAGCCGCTGGTCGGCTGGGCTGTCGGCCCCTGTGGACTTACCCTGATGGTTTTACGTGAACCCTCTCTCCTTTCCCTCTGGCTTGATGTGTTGGTACCAGCTGTCGTGTCTGGTAGTGTGCTCTCGATAGGCCTCTTTACGTCTCTGAGCCCGATTGCCTTGCCTCATCATTATCTTCTCAAGTTTATCATTCTTGCCTGCGGGGTGGTGTTAACCAGCCTGGCTGATCTGGTGAGCGTGCTGCGCGATTTACGTTATCCGCTCTGGGGTGAGGCACGCATTCTGCGCACAATGCAGTTTCTCCGCTCCAACTGGTCGAAGATCCACTTCACCTCGTTTGGGCATTCCTACTTGCGCACTCATTTCGGCTCGAATCCCTCTGAACTTTTGCAGATGCTCTCGCTATAACGTCGTATTGCCTGTGGAGGTTGTCCCGGGCTGTTCGTTGGACGGTGGAACCATCGGCAGGGTGACGTGGAAGGTGCTGCCGGTCCCCTGATTGTTTTCCAGCCAGATCTGACCGCCATGGCGGTCGATAATCGCTTTGGCTACATACAGCCCCAGCCCGATACCCGCGTAGTGCTGGCTGGAGGTATTGTGAATGCGATAGAAGCGCTCAAAGATATGTTCAAAGTGCTCGGGATTGACGCCGATGCCCTGGTCTGTGATGCTGATGTGATATTGCGACGGCTGCCTGTACAGGCGTACGATGACCTGTCCGCCGTGGGGCGAATACTTGACCGCGTTATCCAGAATATTGCCGATGACCTGTTCGATGCGCGCGCGGTCTGCGACCACCCTGGCCTCGCGATCCGTTGTTTCTAGGATCAGGCTGTGTTGTTCCGCGCTGGCCTGTACCGAACGTACGAGCTCTCCCAGGACGGCTGGCAGGTCAAAGGTCTCATAGTGTAGATGGATCTGTCCCCATTGGACCTGTGAGAGGTCCAGCAGGTCGTTGACCAGGCGTTCCAGATGTTCGGTCTGGCTCTGAATGATGCTCAGACTGCGCAGGTCCTGACTTTCAGGGCTGTCGATGACGGCCCCTTCGGTACTGCTGCGCAGCTTGCGCAGGCGCCGTTCCACCCGGCGTACCAGGTGCTGGGTATAACCTTTAATGGCGGTCAGCGGGGTGCGCAGTTCGTGTGAGACCACTGAGACGAAGTCATCCTTTAACTTTTCTACCTGCTTGCTGGAGGTGACATCGTTGACGACCGCGACGACGCCAACCGGTCGCGTGGCGAACTCGCTGGCATCATGCAGTGGCGCGGCGCTGATATTGAGCGTCAGTGGCACGCGATCGTCTTCCTGTCCGGCTACTAGTTCTTGATTTTTGACGGTATGGCCGCTGAGCGCCTGGTGAATAATGTCGGCCAGCCGTGGCAGCCAGGGGACGCTGCTGGTCTCGGCCAGCTGGCGCAAGGGGACGCCTGGCGTAAACTCTGTCTGGGCCTGGGCCAACAATTGCTCCGCCGAGGTATTGAGCGAGGTGATCGCGCCCTTGGCATCCGTAATGAGCAGGCCTTCGGCCATGCTGCCAATAATCAGTTCCAGGCGCATGCGCTCCAGTTCTGCTTCGCGCCAGAGGGCGTTCTCGCGCTCGCGTAAGCGTACGTTGTCCAACGCGACCGCCGCGTAATCGGCGATCATGGTGGTGAGCTGCAATAGATCGGCATCAAAGGTGCCCGGTTTCTCGTCGAAGAGGCTGAGCATGCCGATGATGCGGTTCTCCACGGTAAGGGGTATATTGAGACCCGAGCCTATGGTGGTGCTGGATATCTCGCCCTGTTTGCGGCGTTGCGCCAGTTCGTCGGGGGCATCAAAGTAGGCGGAGCGCGCCAGTTGCTCGGGGGTAATGGCTGGAAAGTTCAGCGCATTGGCGGCACTGGCAATGCGCTGAATCATCGCTTCTAAAAAGGACCCGTTCAGCGGATAACATGGAATGATGAAGAGGTCTATCGGGTTACCAGTTAGAAGAATACAACAGGCTGAGAAGCTGTAGAGATCTTGTAGGGCGGCCAGCAGAGCACGATGAACTTGAAAGCGGTCGAAGGCGGCAACAAATTGTTTGCCAATCGTATTGAGATATTCCATCTCTTGTTTAAGCGCACTCAAGCGATCGGCGCTCTGCATGTTTGGAGAGCGATATGGGATATCTGCGGCTTGTAAGTCAGATTGTACACTGCTCTCCATGCGGCCCCCTTACTGCAATTGTCTTAATTGATGTGTTACTTCGTCATGAAGGGGTGGAACGATAAGATCACCGGTAAGTTCACGCAATCCTGCGAAGCACTCATCTAATAAGGCATTGAGTCCCTCTATGAGTTCGTATGCAGTAATGCCACCAAGTTGTTCATGAAAAACTGATGGGATAATATCGGTATAAGGACGATGAACTAAACAACACAGAAATGGATAATTGTCCTGGATGCGCCTGGCGGCACCCTGTACGAGAACACGAGTGGTTGCTCTCCCTAAGTAGGGGGCGACTCGCTCATCAATCAACCCAATGACTTTCAGGTACGCCTCTGTAACTTGCTCACGGGAGACGGAAGAGGAGTTGTCATGTATGGGTAACACTGGTTCCTCCCTTCGCTTGCTAGTAATGTTCTCCGTTGTTTATTATAGCATAGTCACCTATATATTGTAAGTGTATAGTACCTACATAAGAACCAAGTTTTATGTATACATGCGGTTCTATCGTTTTGCACGTATTGTATGCAAGCGTGTATCCCTTTTAGGGTAGAGTTTGTAGTTATATGTCAACACAGCAATAAAAGCTGTAGAGGCTTTTGTGTTTGTATTTTATTGCATAAAAATATTGCAGGTTATGCTCAATGGGCATAACCTGCAATATCCCGTGCGCTTTTTCCGGGCTGTTCTATACTAATCCGAAGATGCGTGCCAGCCAGAGGCGGAAGCCGCGTGGTTGGGGTTTCTCCTTTGAGTTGTAGTCGGCGGCCATATCGATGAGGCGCTGACGACCACGCTCCTGACGCGCGCGCTCCTCTTCGGCGGCCTCTTGAATCGAGTAGCGCTCATGCTGCTCGTCGATGGCGCGCGCGAAGTGCTCAGGTCGAATCGAGAAGCGCCTGGGAGGTGTCGCCGGCTGACCCTCCTGCCCGGCGCTATCCGTTGTTGTATTGTCGTCTGCCTGGGATGCTGTCGTCGTACTTGTTTCGTTTGCTGTGGTGGTATCGTTGCTCTCGGGTGCTTCGAGTACCGGCACGACGGAGACCTGCCCTACGGTTAAGCGGGGCGCGATCCATTCGCGCAGCGCGAACAGGGCGGCGCGGCGACAGATGGCCTCGATGTCGGCTCCACTGCGTCCGGGTGTGATGCGGGCCAGTTCTTCGATCGTCACTTCCGGCGCCACGGGTCGTCCGCGCAGGTGGACCGCGAAGATGGCGCGCCGCTCTTCCTCATCTGGATATTGCAGTTCAACCGCCAGGTCGAAGCGTCCGGGACGCAGCAGGGCGGGATCGATCATGTCGGGACGGTTGGTGGCCGCCAGCACGATGACGCCTTCGCGTCCCTCGATGCCATCCATCTCGGTGAGCAACTGGGCGATGACTCGGTCTCCGACATTGCCATCGTTGCCGCCGCCGCGTCGGGGTGCCAGCGCGTCCAGCTCATCAAAGAAGACGATGCAGGGGGCGGCTTGCTTGGCACGCCGGAACACCTCGCGAATCCCTTTCTCCGATTCGCCTACCCATTTTGAGAGCAGCTCGGGTCCCTTGATCGAGATGAAGCTGGCCTCGCACTGGTTGGCCAGGGCGCGGGCGATCAGCGTCTTACCAGATCCCGGAGGGCCCGAGAGGATAACTCCTCGCGGTGGCTCAACCCTGGCATTGGAGTAGATCTCTGGATAGCGCAGGGGCCATTCCACGCTCTCTGTGAGCATGTTTTTCGTATATTCAAGACCACCGATGTCATCCCAGGAGGTGTCGCTGACCTCGACATAGACCTCACGGGTGGTCGATGGTTCGATCTCGCGCAGGGCAGCCTGAAAATCGGCCATGCTGATATTGAGATTGACCAGCGTTTCATAGGGAATGTAGCCGCGCTGATAGTCGATGTAGGGCAAGACGCGGCGCAGGGCGATCATGGCGGCCTCACGGCAGAGCGCCTCCAGGTCGGCGCCAACAAAGCCAGGCGTTAACTGGGCCAGGCGCTGCAGGTCAACGTCGTTGGCCAGGGCCGCGTCGCGGCTGTGAATCTGCAAGATCTCCATGCGCCCTCGCATATCGGGCACGCGCAGGGCGATCTCACGATCAAAGCGGCCGGGACGGCGAATGGCGGGGTCCAGGGCATTGGGCTGGTTGGTGGCACCGATAATGACCACCTGGCCGCGTGACTCCAGTCCATCCATCAGGGCCAGCAACTGGCCGACGATGCGGCGCTCGACCTCGCCGCCGCTCTCGGCGCGCTTGGGTGCCAGCGCGTCTATCTCATCGATAAAGATGACGCTGGGGGCTTTGCGCTGGGCCTCCTGGAAGACTGAGCGCAGTCGCGATTCGCTTTCACCGTAAAATTTATTAATGATTTCGGGGCCATTGATGATAAAAAAGGTGGCCTTGGTCTCGGTGGCGACGACGCGCGCGATCAGTGTTTTACCTGTTCCTGGAGGACCATAGAGCAGAACGCCCTTTGGTGGTTCGACGCCCAGGCGGTCGAAGACGGCGGGATATTTGAGTGGCAGCTCCAGCATTTCACGGATGCGCTGTAGCTCTTTTCCCAGTCCGCCGATATCCTCATAGCCGACATGGTGGGAGGCGCCGTTGTTGGCTCCCCTAGCCTGGGCACGCACAATGGTGCCGGGCTGTACCATGACCGCTTCCACATCATTGCCCTGTGCGGGCGTTTCTACAATGGGTAGCTCACCGGTCTTCCTGGATTGCAGAGTATACGCTGGCGTGGCCGGGTTGGTGCCGATGATCAGGAATTCGCGTGGCGCCGTACCTGGCGTTCCAACGCGTAACAGATCACCAATCGTTACAGGCAGGCCTACCAGGTAGCGCGTGATGTATTGCAGATCGCTCTCCTGAATGGGGGCGCCGCCACTCAATGGCAGGATGGTGATCTTTTCGGCTGTGCTCACCCTGGCTTTGTGGACGCTAACATGCTCGCCAAGTCCAGAGGCGCTGTTCTGACGCACCTGGCTGTCCATCTGGATCGAGCGTTGCCCGCGATCGATGTTCGCGCTGGGTACGACTTTGGCGGCGGTGGTGCGCGCGCCCTCAATCATGATGATATCGCCTGCCTGGCAGCCAAGGCGCGCCATGTCAGCGGGATCGATACGCGCGGCGCCACGCCCTACCTGGAAGCCTTCGACAACCACGAACTGCATGCGTTCCGTGTCCGGATTTTTTGCGGTTTCTGAAGACGATCCGTTGGAACCGGTCGCTGTATCACCGGCGGTGTCGTTGGCGAGTCTGGTGGTTGTATGTCCCGGTGCCTGACCATCAAGCCTGGCCGTCACCTGGGTTGCTGTGTCGGAATTAGAATTATGTGTATTTGTAGTGGAAGTAGTACGTGGCTCCTCCATATATATCCTCTCTTTTCCCCATGATGACGTAAGGGGATTGCTTGTCTCATCACAGTGGATGCAACAACATATACGAGATAGTCACCAGAAAGTTAGATTAAATTACCTATTGTAAGATACATTGGGACCCCGGACCCGCCTGGCGGGTCCGGGGTCCCAATGTATCTTACAACTAGCTTATCGTCTGGCGTTCCAGAGGGTGGTACGCGCGTCCGCGCTGGAGGTGTGACCGGCGTTGACGACGGTGCGGCGCAGGAAGTAGCCACCAATTAATACCAGGGCGGAGACGAACATGCCGATGCCACCGCGCTTCCTGGCTTTGCTCTTGGTGTCCTGCTTGTTGGTGAGTAAGAAGGTCTGGATCAACCAGGGCAGGACCAGGCCACCGCCAACCATGACGCTCCAGAAGGTGCGCCCCTGTTCCCGTGGCTCCGTTCCGACCAGTGCTCTGGCGGCCCGGCCAGAGGTGCGCAGGTAGGCGAACAGACTGACCATTTCGACCAGCATGTTCATCCATTCGATGCGCTCCAGCTTGTGCAGGGTTTTGGCGGGTGCGCCGATGATGCGCAATATAAATGAGATCAAGGCGGTACTGGTTGAGAAGGCCGAGGAGACAAACAGGGCTCCCAGCATGCGGCTGCGCGACCAGACGGGGATGCTGGTTGAGGCCAGCAGCACCCCGGTATAGCCGCCGAGGAAGACGGCGAAGAAGCTGCCAGGGATGGCCAGTAGCTTCTGCGGCAGACGTGCCAACAGGCGCGCGCCCCACCAGTTACCCAGAAGGCTATCCTGGGCGGCCTGAATGACGGCGGTGAGGCCACTAAATACGGAGAAGCCTAGCAGACCCCATACGCCCATTGACATGGGTGATTTAAATTTGAAGACGCGCAGCATGTTCAGGAACTTTTCGGGTCGCCCCAGATCCTTGATCAGCAGGGGCGGACACGGTAGGAGCGCGAGCAGCGAGGCGTAGTAGCCGACGCGCGCGACCATGCGGTCCTCTTTCGAGCCAAAGAGTGAGGCGATGGTGGCCAGCACATAGCAGCCCCCGGCCAGTCCTCCCATGAAGAAGTACCAGATGATCTCCCAACTCCAGACCGGAGCCTTGAGGGCGGGATAATCATAGTAGCTCTTTTCATGTAGCTCGCGTTCTGGATCAGGCTGGTAGCCGGTGCTCAGGCGTGCCAGGGTGGCCAGCAAGCCGGGTTGTGGCGTGATGGCTGGCATCTCCACGGGCTTCCCGTTGTTCGGCTGCCCTTGTGTGTGCGGCACCTCGGAGAACGAGGTTCGTATGCTATCCATTGTACTCTTCCAGTCCTATTCTTTTTTGAAGAAGAAGATACTCATCAGGCCCATCAGAACCGCGGCGATAATAGTTCCCAGCGACGTGGGTAGCACGTGGGTGCTGGGACGGGATGGGTTGGCCGGTAGGTTGTATGTCTCTGGCTCATCCAGCAATAAAAAGAATGAGTTGAGGCCACCCTCCAGAATCTGGTCGTCCGCGCCGTAGAGCCGTGCCGAGTCTACCCCATGCTTTTGTAGCTCCCCTACGCGTTCCCGCGCATGCTGCTTGAGCGTTGCCACCTCGCCAAACTGGATCGAGTTGGTGGGACAGGCTTTGGCGCAGGCCGGTGTCATCCCGTCTTTGAGCCGATCGTAGCAGAGCGTGCATTTGTGGGCCTGTCCGTCTCCCCCGCTATCGCGGGCGATTACCCCGAATGGACAGGCGACGACGCAGTAACCGCAACCGTTGCAGATGTCCTGTTGCACGTAGACCGTGTCGAACTCGGTGCGAATAATGGCGCCGGTGGGACAGGCTTCCTGGCAGGGGGCGTTGGCGCAGTGCTTGCAGACATCGCTCTGCATCAGCCAGCGGTCGCTGCTGAAAAATGGCAGCGCCGTACCGGGCGGTGTGGCCGGTATCACGTCCTGCGCTACGGAGGACTGGAACAGGTCCAACTCGGGCAGCTTGCTAACCGGCGCGGCTGCCTGTGTCTCTGAGGGCTTGCGGCGCCCAATCTGTTCGATAAACTGCACATGACGCCATGTGGTGGCACCCAGCTGCTTTGTATTATCATAGCTGGTGCCAGTCCAGTCGGGTGTCGTGGCCGGGAGCTGATTCCACTGTTTGCAGGCGACCTCACAGGCCTTACAGCCGATGCAGAGGCTGGTGTCTGTAAAAAAGCCCATCGCTGGCTGCTCGGGCAGTGGCGGCTCTTTTTTGAGCAGGCCAAGCAGGTGTGGTACCTGCCTGACCTCGTTGGTGATGGACGAGATGGTGTCTCGTCCACGTTCTTCTATCATGATTTCCTGTCTTCCTTTTCGCTATCAAAGGCGTCCAGGACGCACATTACAGGTAAAGGCTTTCGCCTCTTCGATACTGACGTTGGGTTCCAGGACCGAGTGAGTCAGGTCGTTGGTGATGCTGCCCGTGCTCTTTCCCTGAAATCCCCAGTGAAAGGGGAGCCCGACCTGGTGTACCAGGCGGCCCCGTATCTGCAGGGGACGCATGCGCCGGGTGACCATGGCCTTCGCCTCAATCTCACCGCGCGGTGTGCTCAGTACCATCCATTCACCATGCCTGATGCCTTTTTCGGCCGCCAGTTCTGGACTGATCTCGGCGAACAGTGATGGCTGGAGCGCGTTGAGCCACGGCATCCAGCGTGTCATGGGACCACTGACGTGGTGTTCGGTCAGGCGATAGGTGGTGACGACAATTGGATAATCGGGATCATCTATCGCCGCCAGCGGATTGTCCTTGCGGTTCTTGTGATATTTGGCGGCCGGATTGCTCTGCTGTGAGTAGAGGGCGTTATGGACCGGCGACTCGGCGGCCTCATAGTGGGTCGGCAGTGGTCCATCTTTTAAACCAACCGGCGCGTAGAGCCAGCCCTTACCATCTGGCTTCATAATGAATGGATCGATGCCCGAGATGGCATCCATACCGCTGGCGCCTGGCGCGGGTCGGTAGTCGGGTGCCTTGGTAACCGGAAAATCGGGCACGTCCTTACCGGTCCACTTTTTCTGTTCCGCGTCCCACCAGATGTACTTCTTGCGTTCAGACCATGGCTTCCCCTCAGGGTCCGCCGAGGCCCTGTTGTAAAGGATGCGGCGGTTGGCCGGCCAGGCGAATCCCCACTCGGGGTTGGTCTCGCCGTCGCTGATGCGCGAGGCGGCCAGATTCTTTCCCGGCTCGGGATAGATGCCGCTATAGATCCAGGAGCCGCAGGCCGTGCTGCCATCCGCCTTGAGGGCGGTAAAGGCCGGGACGTGTGGCGCGTCGTGGAGCGTATAGCTTTTGCTCGTGCCATCGTCGTTTTTCTGGCTGACGTAGAAGCCATTAATCTCTTTAAGCACCAGTTCGGCGTCCGGTTCATCGGTCAGCCGTGAACCGGGTTCTGGCTCCGCCCGCTCGTAGTCCCAGGTCAGGGCCTGAATTGGCCGGTCTTTGGGATCGGTGCTGTCGGCGTAGAGCGTCTTGAGACGTTTGCCCAGGTCGTAGATGAACCAGAGATCTGAGCGCGCATCGCCGGGAGGATCAACCGCTTTATCGCGCCACTGCACCAGGCGCTGGGTGTTGGTAAAGCTGCCCTCTTTTTCGGTTGAGGCAGCGGCCGGCATCAGGAAGACCTCGGTCTTGATCTGTTTGGGATCTCCATGATCCGGTCCTTTATACCAGAAGGCGGCCGATTCTATTTCGTACAGGTCGCGCACGACCATCCAGTCGAGCTGGGCCAGGGCCTTACGCTGCATGCGCGAGTTGGTGCTGCCCGCGGCCGGATTCTGTCCCAGCAAGAAGTAGCCTTTGACCTTGCCATCGAGCATGTTGTAGCTGGTATTGATGTGGGAGTGGTCGCCAATGATCTTCGGCAGCCAGTGATAGCCCCAGTCGTTCTCCTCGGTGGCCTCATCCCCATACCAGGCTTTGAGCAGGCTGACGATGTATGCAGGCATGTTTGACCACCAGCCCAGCTTCATGCCGGCGGTATCGATGTATTCCGCCAGCGTTTGCTGGGTGCGTTTATGCACATGTTTATCTTTGCGCTCACCCCAGGTGGTCGCCGTTGGGTTGTGCTGGGCCTCTGGCCTTTGCGAGAGCATCTCGGCTGGCTGCGGCATATAGCCCGCCAGCAGATCATACAGGGTCGGTACGTCGGTTGAACCCTGGATCGAGGCGTGCCCGCGCAAGGCCAGGATTCCGCCGCCGGGTCGCCCGATGTTGCCGAGTAGGAGTTGGATGATGGCGCCAGCGCGAATGATCTGCACGCCTTTGGACTGCTGGGTCCAGCCTACGGCGTAGCACAGCGCCCCCGTTCGCTCACGACCGGAGTTCTCGACCAGCGTCTTTACGACGCTGAGCCACATGTCCGCCGGAACCCCGCATTCCGCCTCGACCATCTCTGGCGTGTAACGTGAGTAGTGCCGCCGCATGATCTGCAGGACGCAGCGTGGATGCTGCAGCGTCGGATCGGTCAGCGGCCGGTTGTTTTCGTCGCGCTGATAGTCCCAACTGCTCTGGTCATCATAGGTCTGTGTCTCCTGATCATAGCCCGAGAAGAGACCATCAAGATCCTCGGTATCCCTGAAGTCCTCGCGCACCAGCATGGCTGCGTTCGTGTAGTTGACCACGTAGTCATGAAAGTACGCCTTGTTTTCGAGCAGATAATGGATGATGGCGCCCAGAAAGACGATATCTGAGCCCGCGCGCGTCGGTACGTAGAGGTTGGCCAGCGCCGATGTGCGCGAATAGTGGGGATCGACATGGATGATCTTCGCCCCCCGCTCTTTGGCCTTGACCACGTTGGCGAAAGCGACCGGGTGAGCCTCAGCCATGTTGCTGCCCATGATCAGGATACAATCGCTATTGATGAGATCCTGTGGAAATGTCGTGGCCCCGCCACGTCCTACCGTTGTACCCAGACCGGGCACTGTAGAACTGTGTCATATGCGGGCCTGGTTCTCAATCGATACGATGCCCAGTCCGGCATTGAAGAGCTTCTTGATGACATAATTCTCTTCAACGTCCAGCGTGGCCCCACCCAGCGAGGCGATGGCCAGCGTATGATTGACCTCTCGCCCATCTTCCAGGCGCTCGACGAACGTCTCATCGCGCGTCTTTTTTACGCGCTGCGCGATCTGCTCCATCGCCCACTCCTGGGACTTCACCTCCCAGTGGTCGCTGTAGGGCGCGCGATAGAGCACCTGCGTCAGGCGGCTCGGATTGACGGTGTACTGGAAGGTGGCTGACCCCTTGGGACAGAGCGTCCCATGGTTGATGAAGCTATCGGGATCACCTTCGATATCGATCACCTGGCCGTTTTTAACGTAGACATTGAGGCTACAACCAACGGCGCAATAGGGGCAGACACTGTGTACGACCTTCGCCCCTCGGACGCGGGGAGCCTTCTCCCGGCTCTCCTTGCTTACTGGCTGGACCTTTGAGCCGACCTCCATCATCCTTGATAAAATATCTGGATTCGCCTGTTCTTGCATAGCCATATCCTCTCCTTATACAAAGCAAATGATATATGACATTTGAAATAATTTATTTTGTGATGGTACATGCGGCGCTGCCCGCGCTACTTTCATCCTTATCAGTGGTCTGTCTGAGCGCCCGCACCTGTAGCGTTCACAAATCCATTGTGTTGGTGTCTGTGGCGCGTGGAAGCGCACCACAGACACCAACCAAAAAACAGTGCGGCCGCGCAGCGGACGCGCGTGTGGGGGCTATCACCTGTCCCCAGCGTGACGAAAGTAACACACCCTCTCCTCTTATTATTATTGAGTAATTGTATCACCTTCCCGGGTAACTCATCGGTAATAGCGGCTATACAACATGGCTAGTACTATTTACATAGATCAGAAGTAAGCGTATACATACTGAAAATGTGTTGGCGCAGCTTGAACAACCTCGTACCTTAGTACTAATTCTAATTTTTCTAAGCATTCTAATCTTATCCTTATCTTGCTAAACCTTTTCTTATGCGTTATACTAGCCTCAAGGTAACGGCATGAGGCAAAAACAAACACCACGAGACGAATTGACATCAAATGATGGTAAATTAAGATAGTAAGCATGGTAGTAAGTCATCAGTAGAAAACTATAGAAGGGTCTAATGTTAGCGCATGGAAATGCCTCCAAAGGAAAAACGAGAAACCCCTAAATCAGAGACACGTAGCTCAAATCCAAAGACAACACGCAAGCGTAGCTTTATGGCTCGCTATGGTCTTCCTATTGCTCTGATTGTGATGGGTCTGCTGCTCCTGGGAATTGTGGGAGCAAAATACATTAACGTCTCTTTAGGTGGAACAGCAGTACAAGAGAAGCCGATTAGCAACGTTTTGAATATGGCGGATCAGCATCAACTGAAATCGGTTGTTCTCAATGGAAATGATGTCACCGCGACTAGCGTAACAGGCCAGCGGTACCATGCGGTTAAAGAAGAAGGTCAGTCGGTTACTGAGATATTTAGAAAAGATGGCGCCGTAGTCAGTATCGATAACAATCAACAGGGTCAGTGGCTGCAGGGCGTGGCCGGGCTGTTGCTTGTCTTGCTTGTGGTTGGTCTGACCTTTGCTTTTATACGTCGCAGTGGTCTGGGCGGTCAGGCTATGCCTTTCGTTCGCTCAAAGGCCAAACGCTTTTCCGAGTCCCGTCCTTCGGTCTTATTTAAAGATGTGGCGGGTGTCGAAGAAGCCAAGGTTGAGCTGCAGGAGATTGTTGAGTTTCTGAAGCAGCCTGAGCGTTTTATTTCTATGGGAGCGCGTACCCCGAAAGGTGTGCTGCTGGTAGGAGCTCCTGGCACTGGTAAAACCCTGATCTCACGCGCTGTCGCCGGAGAGGCCGGCGTCTCTTTCTATAGCGTGAGCGGCTCCGAATTTGTAGAGATGTTTGTTGGTGTTGGCGCGGCCCGTGTTCGTGACCTCTTCAAAGAGGCTAAAGACCACTCGCCCTGCATTATTTTCATCGATGAGATCGACGCCGTTGGTCGCCAGCGTACCAACTCTGGCAATGGAGGTAACGACGAGCGCGAGCAGACCTTGAACCAGTTGTTGGTTGAGATGGATGGCTTCGATAAGCAGACCAATATTGTGGTCATCGCCGCCACCAACCGTCCCGATGTGCTGGATCCCGCGCTGCTGCGTCCGGGGCGTTTCGATCGTACTGTTACCCTGGATAATCCCGACATTCGTGGCCGCCAGGCGATCCTTGAGGTACACGCCGCGGGCAAACCATTTGAAGATGGCGTTACCCTGACCGAACTGGCCCGCCAGACCGCAGGCTTCTCGGGCGCTGACCTGGCGAACCTCTTGAATGAGGCCGCTTTGCTGGCCGCACGTAAAGATCAGCCTAAAATTGGCAAACTTGAGCTGGAAGAGGCGATCTTGCGAGTGATGGCCGGCCCCGAGCGCAAGAGCCGCATGATTACAGAAGCTGAGAAGGCGATTATCGCCTATCACGAGGTCGGCCACGCCATCGTGATGCGTTCGATGCCTAATTCCGATCCGGTGCAGAAGGTCTCGGCTATCGCCCGTGGTAAGGCCCTGGGTATTACGGTACAGTCACCTGCTGAAGATCGCTACCTGATGCGCCGCTCCGAACTGCTCTCAAAGATGGCCGGAGCCATGGGTGGACGAGCGGCCGAAGAAATTATCTTTGGTGACATCACGACCGGTGCCAGCCAGGATATCGAGTACGTTACCAATATCGCGCGCCGCATGGTGTGTGAGTTTGGTATGTCCCCTCTGGGCAATGTCATGATCAAGGCTGAGTCCGAAGGTGGCAGCATGCTGAGCGCCGACCTGGCCGCGCGCATCGACAAAGAGATCTCGGTCCTCATCGACCAGGCATATGCCACCGCTCTGTCAATCCTGCGCGAGAAACAGGAGAAACTGTCGCTGATCTCCGAGCACCTGATTCGTGTGGAGACGATTGACGGCGAGGAACTGGATAGGATGCTTTTCGCAGCATGACCAGAACGTTCATCGCCCTTGAAATGAATGAACATATGCAGCGCCACCTGAGTGGATTTATCCACCAGGTGGCGCCTGCGCTTCCTGGACTGCGTTGGGTAGATCCGCGTGGCATACACCTGACCCTGGCCTTTTTGGGCGAACTAGACGATGAGCAGCTGACCCTGACCTATGAGGCCGCGCAGCAGGCTGCCAGGAAAAGCCGTCCCTTTTCCTATAGCTTAACACATCCGGGAATCTTTGGCACTCTGCGCCAGCCACGCGTCCTCTGGATGGGCATTGACGAGCCTTCCGGTGCCCTGCAGTACCTGTACCGTCTGCTGCAGAAGGAACTGGTTCAGCGCGACTTCACAGGGGAGTCACGTCCGTTTTCGCCCCACCTGACACTGGCCCGTGCGAAAGCGCCTCTTAATCCAACCGAGCAGGCCGCCCTGCAAAAAATCCTGGCCCCCAACTACAAAGCAGGCTCAACGCAGCCCTACCCCGCCAGCCATATCCACGTCATGAAGAGCGAACTCTCACGCACCGGCGCCACATATACCGTCCTACAAGAATACTCCCTACAATAAGGCATCACAATGCATTCAACATAACATGCTGGCGCACCTTTGAGGGGGAGATGAGATCGTTGGTGGAACGTATGCGCCCGGGCAGGGGGCCGCTTCGCGGCAAGCGCCCGCAAGGTGCGCATCTACGATCTTCATTTTGTTAAATTGGAGGTATTGCCCCTTATGCATGTCCTGGTGTTGTGCCCTGCCAGGCAAAGCACCATTTTATGTGTGGTGTTGTGCCCTGCCAGGCAAAGCACCATTTTATGTGTGGTGTTGTGTCCTGCCAGGCAAAGCACTATTTTATGTGTGGTGTTGTGGCACATGGTCGGCATCGCCGACCATGTGCCACAACACCACACATAAAACAAAAAGGCTGGTTGTTGCCTGCGGCAACAACCAGCCTTTTTGTTTTTATCTTATTATTCCTATTTGGAGCTATGTTCATCTAGTATAACATAGAAATCACTTTATAAGCAAGCCTCTGAATGTTAAATATATGTAATAAACGTACATAACCCGCTGTGGTGACGTGTATGCTTTCTCCAAATATGCGAAAAAGGGCACCAATTGGCTTGACAACCAATTACCAGGTGATGTATCCTCGAAAACAACAAAGAGATATTGCAGAATGCTCTGGCAAAGTTGCTATTGGTGTATCTGTAAGTACACAAATTACTCCAAAAAATTATATTCATTTACACAGCATGTTTTGGTGGAAACAGGAGAGAGAAACGATGGCAATGTCATATGGAATGGAGATAGCGATGGATGCTAATCAACGTCCCTCTCGACATATGCCCTTTTTCATGCCTGCCCAAAGTATGGCTGCAAGCGCAAACGCCACAACCACTATCTTGAAAACCGACGTGATTACGTCGGTTTCTTTGTTTGTGCTTATTCCCTTATTGCTTCTCGTTACCCCTGTTATAGGGCTTGTGGTTCTTATTAGCCTCCTTATTAGCCTCCTCCTTATGGGCCTTACCGGACTCATAGGGCTTGAGAGTCTGGTAGGGCGAATCGTACAGCTAGCCACAAGAAATGCACAGGGAGATTAAACGGGAGCAAAGGCGCCACCCAATCCAAAGAAGGTATCCTCACAAGGACCTCCCAGCATGGGAGGTCCTTTTTTTATCGTTAAAATTTTTCAGGAGGAATTATGGCAATCGCTGCAAAGGATATTCAGAAGACTGGTACGACGTATCAAGTAGGTCAGCGTGAGAATGAAGTTCGTGAATTAACCGGCAGTGAAATCATCTGCGAGACGTTGATCCGCGAGGGCGTCGATTTGATGTATGGCTATCCGGGTGGCGCCATTATGCCGTTCTATGATGCGATTACATCCTATCCTGCTCTGCATCACGTGTTGGTGCGCCATGAGCAGGCGGCGGCGCACGCGGCCGATGGCTATGCACGCGCCACCGGTAAGGTGGGGGTATGCGTGGCGACCAGTGGTCCTGGAGCGACCAACCTGGTAACGGGACTGGCGACCGCCTTTATGGACTCTGTGCCGATGATCGCGATTACCGGCCAGGTGGCGCGCAACTTTATTGGTCGTGATGCCTTTCAAGAGACCGATATCCTGGGTGTGACACAGCCCATTACCAAGCATAACTTCCTGGTGCGCAACGTTGAGGAACTGGCTTCGGTGATGCATGAAGCCTTCCGCATCGCCCGCAGTGGTCGCCCAGGCCCTGTTCTGGTCGATGTGCCGAAGGACGTACAGTTCGCCCGCACCGGCTATCGCCCATCTGACCACATGACCTCGGAAGAATATCTGAATACGAGCGCGGCCCAGTGTGCGCCTCCACCTGAATATCTTCTGTCTCAGGCCGCCGATCTGATCGCGCATTCCAGGCGTCCAGTAATTATGGCGGGACATGGTGTCATCCTATCAAACGCCTATTCCGAGCTGAAAGCGTTCGCCGAGAAGGCATCTATTCCGGTTATTACGACGCTGCTGGGCTTGAGCGCGTTTTCCGATACGCATCCGCTGCATATCGGCATGCCGGGCATGCATGGTCCAGCCCACACCAATCACGCCATTGGTGCCTCCGATCTGATTATCGGCGTCGGCCTGCGCTTTGATGATCGCGTGACCGGCGATGTCACGAAGTTCGCCCCCAATGCTCAGCTCATCCATATCGACGTTGACGCGTCGGAGATGCACAAAGTGAAGGTGGCGACGGTCCCCATGGTGGCCGATGCCCGGGTGGCCCTGGTGGCTCTGACCGAGACGATCGAGGCTGGTGATCATCGCGACTGGCTGGGTGAGATCCGCTCCTGGGAGGCGGCCAACGATGAGCGCGGCAGACAGATCGTGCGTGATGAAGAGCTCCCCGATCCTATCAGCATCCTGAGCGCGATCCATAAGGTGACCGATGGCGAGGCTATCGTGATCTCCGATGTGGGCCAACACCAGATGTGGACCGCTCGCTTCTATCAGTGGACCCGGCAGAATAGTCATATCACTTCTGGCGGACTGGGAACAATGGGATTCGCGCTGCCGGCGGCAATGGGCGTGAAGATGGGCATGCCCGACGCACCCGTCTGGGCGGTCGCTGGTGACGGTGGCATCCAGATGAATATCCAGGAACTGGCGACCTTACAGCAAGAGGGGATCGCCGTCAAGGTGGCGATTATGAATAATGGCTATCTGGGCATGGTGCGCCAGTGGCAGCAGTTCTTCCATTCGCGCAACTATTCTGAGACACCGATGAGCGGACCCGACCACGTGAAGTTGGCCGATGCCTACGGCCTGAAGGGGATCCGGGTGAAGCGCCGCGAGGATGTTGAGCCCGCCATTCGCGAAGCCATGGAGACCCCGGGTAGCGTGGTGGTCGAATTTATTATCGAGCCGGAGGCGAACGTGTATCCCATGGTTGCTCCTGGTAAGGCAATCACTGAAATGATCGAGGAGACGGCACAGGAGAACACGAAACATGAGTAATACCGCTACGACTACCACCCCTCGGGCGCATCATTCGAATGCTCCCCAGGGGACCGAGAAGACCCATACCCTGATTATTCTGGTTCAGGATCGGCCGGGATCTGTTGATCGCGTGGTTGGCGTGCTGCGCCGGCGCCGTTCGATGCTGCAGTCCCTGTCGATTGCACCCGGCGCCCAGAGCGAGATGTTCCGCATCACGGCCCAGGTGAAGGACGCGGAGGTCGTGGTGGATCACCTGGTGGCCCAGATCCAGAAAGTGGTTGATGTGCAGCATGTGGCCAATGTGAGCTCCGAGCAGGCCATTACCCGCGAACTGGCCATCATCCAGGTTGAGACGGCCAATGCCGATAGCAATGCAATCATCTCCACGGGACAGCCATTTGGCGCCGTGGTCATCGACGCGACGCCCGAGGCGGTTACCCTCGAAGTGACCGGCGACGCGGCAAAGATTGCCGAGGCGCTGGCGGCCTTCCAGCAGTATGGTATCCGCGACGTCGCCCGTTCGGGCCCGGTCGCCCTGACGCGCGACGCCGCTACAAAATAGCCATGGAGTCTGGCCCCGGCTCCGGGGCCACATCATTTTTAATTTGATACATATTAAGGAGTGAAGTACTCATGCCAAATATTTATTACGATTCGGACGCCAACCTTGACCTTATTCAACAGAAGCGCATCGCGATCATCGGCTATGGGAGCCAGGGTCACGCGCATGCCTTAAACCTTAAGGACAATGGCTGTGATGTGGTAGTTGGCCTGCCAGCGGGCAGCAAGAGCCGGGCCAAAGCCGAGGCCAGTGGCCTGCGCGTCCTGACGCCAGCCGATGCCGCACAGCAGGCCGACGTCATCATGATCCTGATCCCTGACGAGACCCACCGCGAGGTCTTTGAGCGCGACATCCGTCCCGGACTGGCGCCGGGCAAGATGCTGATGGTCGCCCACGGCTTTAGCCTGCACTTCTCACAGATTGTGCCGCTACCCGATATCGATGTCGCCATGGTGGCTCCCAAGAGTCCCGGCCACATGGTGCGTCGCGTTTTCGAGGAGGGCGCGGGTGTCCCGGCGCTCTGGGCCGTTTTCCAGGATGCGACCGGCCAGGCCGAGGCCCTGACCCTCTCGTATGCGCGTGGCATCGGCTGTACCCGTGCGGGCGTGCTGCGCACCACTTTCGCTGAGGAGACCGAGACCGATCTATTCGGTGAGCAGGCTGTACTCTGCGGCGGCGTTTCCGCCCTGATCCAGGCTGGCTTTGAGACACTGGTCAGCGCCGGCTACCAGCCAGAGGTTGCCTATTTCGAGTGCCTGCACGAGATGAAGCTGATCGTCGATCTGATGTATCAGGGCGGTATCAGCTATATGCGCTATTCCATCAGCAATACCGCTGAATATGGGGATTACGTGACCGGGCCGCGCATCGTCAATGACGAGACGCGTGCCGAGATGCGCCAGATCCTGCGCGAGATTCAGAATGGCACCTTCGCCAAAAACTTCATCCTTGAGAATCAGGCCGGCCGCCCTGGCTTCCAGGCCATGCGTCGTGCCCATGCCGCCCACCAGATTGAAAAGGTCGGCCACGAATTGCGCGCCATGATGCCGTGGCTGAACTCAAAGCAATCAGAAAAAGCTGAGTCAACAAAATAACGGATGAGGCCATAGCGCCTCATCTGGAGCGTGGTTATAAGGAGGGAACAAACCATGGGAGATCCTGCAGTCGTTAAAATTTTTGATACCACCCTGCGCGATGGCGAACAGTCACCTGGCGCCACCCTGACTGCGGCTGAAAAGCTTCAAATAGCTCAACAACTTGCTCGTTTACATGTTGATATTATTGAAGCGGGTTTTCCTGCGGCTTCCCCGGGCGATCTTGCTGCCGTCAAAGCAATCGCGCGTTCGGTACGCGGCGTCTCTATCGCCGCCCTCGCGCGTGCGCATAAAAGCGACATCGACGCGGCCTGGGAGGCTATCCGTGACGCTGAATCACCTGTGATCCATGTGTTTCTTGCAACCTCCGATATCCATCTCCAACATAAGCTTGGCATTAGCCGCGAGGGGGCTCGGGAGCGCGTACGCACCATGGTCTCATACGCGCGCAGCCTCTGTCCGACCGTTGAGTTTTCTGCTGAGGACGCCACGCGCAGCGACCGCGATTTCCTCTGCCAGATCTTCGAGATCGCCATCGCAGCCGGCGCCAATACGGTGAACGTCCCCGATACCGTCGGCTACACGTTCCCCAACGAGTACGAGGCGCTCTTCCGCATGCTGCGCGAGCGCGTGCCGGGCATGGATCAGGTTACCCTGAGTGCCCACTGCCACGATGACCTCGGTATGGCCACCGCCAATACCCTGGCGGCCATCAAAGGTGGGGCGCGCCAGGTCGAAGTCACCGTCAACGGACTGGGTGAGCGCGCTGGCAACACCGCGCTGGAGGAGGTCGTCATGGCGTTGCGCACCCGTCCCGACACATTCGGTTCGGTAGATACACGCATCAATACGCAAGAACTGCTCGCCACCAGCCAGATGGTCAGCCAGCTCACCGGCATCCTGGTCCAGCCCAACAAAGCCATCGTCGGCATGAACGCCTTCGCGCACGAAGCGGGCATCCACCAGGATGGCATGCTCAAGAACCGCATGACCTACGAGATCATGACGCCGCAATCGGTTGGCTGGAACGACACCAACCTGATCCTGGGCAAGCACTCCGGTCGCCACGGACTTGATGCGCGCCTGCGCAAGCTGGGCTACAAGCTTGACGCCGAGCAACTGCAGTCCGCCTATGGCCGCTTCGTCTCCCTGGCCGACCAGAAAAAGCTCATCACCGATGCCGACCTGGCCTACATCGTCGAAAGCGGACAGGAGACGCCCGCCGCCGTCTAACCAGAACACGGACCCATGTGACACATCTCACTCCCATTAGCGGGAATGTGGGAGCATGGCTCCTTCGGTGGGACATGATCGCCCGGGAACGAGGTCGCTTCGCGACAAGCCGGGGCGAACCCGGCACCTACGGCGGGGAGGTGCAGGATGGGCGGCGAGCCCCTCTTGCCGGGGTGTGGGGTGTCCCCACAAACTTCTCTTTATTCTTTTTATGCCGCCCGAAGGGCGGCTACAATGGGGTCACAGGGGCTTCGCCCCTCCCCCATCAATTACTTTTGTCCTCTAGCTAGCTCGAACATGACAGAACATGGTAGAATAAGCTAACGAAAGAAAGGATGAACCATGCATTCATCATCAGAAAGGCAGGTAGCCGGCGATGGCACTGGTATTACCTGTTTCGGTTACAGTCTTAACCCCAGCAACATCCGCTAATTTAGGGCCTGGCTTCGATAGCCTGGGCCTGGCATTACAGCTTTACAATCGCTTTGAGGTTGAAGAGTGGGGAAGTGATCCCGAACATCCGCGTATTGAAGTACTTGGAGCGCTTGGCGAAGGCCTACCTACTGGACCGGACAATATGTTCTTCCAGACTTTTGTGCTGTTCCTCAAACGCCTGCAGGTACCTATCCCATCCGTTCGTATTCGCATGACAATCAATATTCCTCATGGATGTGGTCTCGGAAGTAGCGCGACTGCTGTCGTTGGCGGCCTGATGGCGGCCAATGCATGGGTTCGTCCGCTCGGCCTGGCCGTTCCTAAAGAAGAACTCCTGGAGATGGCCGTTGAGGCCGAGGCAGGCAATCACCCGGACAACGTAGCTCCGGCACTGCTCGGCGCACTGGTCGCGACGACCCATGTCGATGGCAAGATTCACGCCATCAAGACCCCGTTCCCCAATTCGCTGCGCGCGGTGATCTTTACCCCTTCATTTCCCATGGATACCGTCGCGGGCCGCAAGCTTTTGCCGGCGAACTATCCAAAGGCGGATGTGACGTTTAATACCGGACGAGTCGCTCTACTCTTAACCGCTTTGCAGACGGGGCGCTATGAGTTGATCGGCGAAGCCATGCAGGATCGGCTCCATCAGCCCTATCGCCAGGTCCTTTTCCCCGCTATGCCTGATATCATCAACGCTGCTGTCGCTGCGGGCGCACATGGTGCATGCCTTTCTGGAGGCGGTTCATCCCTTATCGCACTTGCCAGTTCACATTTTCACGACATCTTGCGCGCGATGCAAAATACGGCTCGCGCCGCTGGCGTGGAGGGAACCGGCATGATTTTACGTGCGGACCAAAACGGGGCGCGAGTTCTCAATACACCTCGTAGTCGCATACGAAAGGAAGTTAGTGCGCGTTATGGCGATCAATTCTACTGGTCTCCAGCCAGACCGGGAAGCGGGCGATAATCAGCCTCGTTCGCTTACAACTCTTGCTGCCGATGCGGTTGAAGCTCTGTCTTCAACCTCGCTGCGTTGTCTCGAGTGTTCTGCCCTTTATCCCGCTATAGAGATGGGTCAGCCACCACGCTATCGCTGTGATTGTGGTGGTGTGCTGGACGTTGAGACCGAGTTCAAGCTCCCTCAGCAGTCCGCACAGTCTGACGCGGACGCTGATGCGATGCTCTATGGCTTTGACTCGGAACTGGATCGTGGATCTCCTTCCGCTGGCTCGGCCTGGCGCCAGTTGTTTGATGAGCGTGCCGCGAATCCTCCCATCTGGTCGATTAGCTCTGATAAGATGCTGCTGGATGGTAGCGGCGTCTGGCGCTATCGTGAGCTGATCTTGCCAGCTCCAGAACGTTTTGTGGTGACCCGGCCAGAGGGCAACACCAGTCTGTATCCTGTCGGTATCGAAAACTGCAGCGTTGGTCGCGTCGGCCATCGCCAGATCGGGGCATACGCGGGCCTGGAGCGCTTCTTCCTGAAGCACGAGGGTGAAAATCCCACGGGCAGTTTTAAGGATCGTGGTATGACGGTCGGGGTGACTATGGCCAATCTGATGGGCGCTAAAGCTGTAGCCTGCGCATCAACCGGCAATACCTCAGCTTCCCTGGCCTCGTACGCAGCCCAGGCCGGCCTGGAAGGAATCGTCTTTTTACCGGCGGGCAACGTCTCGGCCGGCAAGCTGGCCCAGTCCCTCGCTTATGGCGCCCGCACCGTGCAGATCGAGGGTGATTTTGACGATGCCATGACCCTGGTCGAGCAGGTGTGCAATGAACTGGGTATCTATCTGCTGAACTCGCTCAATCCTTTCCGCGTGGAGGGACAGAAGGCGATCGGCTTTGAGATTCTGCAGCAGCTGGACTGGCAGGCTCCAGACTGGCTGGTGCTGCCGGCTGGCAACCTGGGCAATACCTCTGCCATCGGCAAGGCCTTCCGGCAGGCGTATGATCTGTCCTTGATTAGCCACATGCCGCGCATTGCCTCTATCCAGGCGGCAGGTGCCAATCCCTTCTACAAGAGCTTTACCCAGGGCTTCGCCAAACGTGAAAAGGTGCAGGCTGACACCGTGGCGACCGCGATCCGCATCGGCAATCCGGTGAGCTATAGCCGCGCTCGCCGCGTGATCGAAGAGAGCGATGGCCTGGTCGAGCAGGTGACGGACGAAGAGATTCTGGCCGCCAAAGCGGTTATCGATCGTGCCGGTATCGGCTGTGAGCCGGCTTCGGCCGCGACCCTGGCCGGGGTGCGCAAACTGGTCGCCCGTGGCGTGATCAAGCGTGACGAACAGGTCGTGGGCGTGCTCACCGGCAACCTGCTCAAAGACAGTAAGACCGGCATCCCTCAGCATGTGGATGGGACCACGGTCAAGGCGACCATTGAAGCTGTCAGGAGCGTATTGGCGTAATGAAGCTGGATACTCGTGAAAACGTTTCTGTGAATGCGGTAGACAGGTCATCTACCCCTCTGCACCGGTCATTGGGAGCGCTGCTCGGTTCCTGGGAGGTATACCTTCTCCTCCTGGTGGCGGCGTTCCTGCGCCTCTATCATATCAATACCACCGAGTTCGATGGAGATCAGGCGGATATCTTTTATATGGCTCACAACGCGGTGAGCCATGGACATTTAGTAGCAACCAGTAATATTGCTTCTATTAAGATTTTTAATCCTCCGGCTATTATCTATGCATTAATGATACCAGCGGCATTTAGCGCCAATCCGCTATGGGGTGCGGTGCTAACCGCCCTGCTGGCGATCGCCTCCGTCCTGCTGACCTATTTTTTGATGCGGCGGTACTATGGTCGCCTTGCGGCTACGCTGGCCTCCTTTTTATACGCGACGGCCTCGGTCCCTATCTTCTACTCGCGCTTTATGTGGAACCAGAATATGCTGTTGTTCTTTGTCCCGCTTCTGATCTGGTTCTTATATCGTGGGGCGGTGGCGCGTCGACCCTTCTGGCTCTTCCCATCGGTCGTTCTGATCGGTCTGCTTGTCCAGTTCCATGCGTCCAGTATTGTCCTGGTGGCGCCGCTTCTGGTCGCCCTGGTGCTGGCGCCGCGCCGTACCGTACGCTGGTACGACCTTGTTTTAAGCGTCCTTGGTATCCTTGCTATCTATGCGCCCTATATCGTCTGGCTCTTTCAAACTCATTTTCAAGATATCTTTATAGTTCTGCATACCGCAAAGGGAAAGACTCTGATCGATGCGCAGGCCCTGTTATTCTATCTACAATTTTTAGGTCCATTGCCTGCTCCTTATACCAACAAGTTATCGATTCTCTCTCCTTATATGACGGCTCTTGCGTGGCTGCAACCGCTGGTAGTGCTGCTGGTGATCGCCGGTGCTGTGCTGGCCGCTGTTTTGGCGATGAAGTCGCGTCGTTCTGAAGCGGAGATTAATACCCGGCGAGGGTTTATCACCGGAATCGGTCGCTGGTGGCATGATCTGCGCCAGTCTCCTTTGCGCTGTGGTCTGCTTATTCTTTTGATCTGGCAGATTGTCCCACTCCTCTATCTGACGCGCCACGATATCGTCCTGCACCTGCATTACTTTATTATGTTTATGCCGGGACCCTTTATGCTGGCTGGTTTCTTTCTGGCCCGGACGTTTGACTGGCTGCATGCGCGCCTGACCGGCGTGCAGGCTGCGCGTATCGCTTTTCTGACCATCAGCAGCTTGCTGGTTATTGCCCAGTTCCTGATCGCTTCTGGTTATGTATATGACGCTTCGCATGGTCGCTATATCGACACAGCCTGGGCTGGTCAGTACTATAACGATCTTGCCTCACTGCAGAACGCAATGCGGCAGGCGGATCAGCTGGCTCAACAGCGACATCTTAATCATGTCTACGTCAGCGCTGACCTGGGTACCCAGGTATCGTTTCTCTACCTGGCCGGACAGATGAAGACACCGACCACAGTGGTCGACGATTCTTGCCTGGTGCTTCCTGGTACCCAGAGCGGAGCGGCTGTTCTGTTGACGGCTCCCCATAGCCGTCGCCTGGATCTAGTAACAGCGTATGCGCATGCCGCCCGCGTTGCGACCGCCCCGCATCCAGGGGGACCTTCCTTTAATCTGTATGTTTTGCAGCCAGGCCCATTAGCTGCGCAAAGCCATGACAATTTCATGCAAGAATTGAAATTCATGGATCTTAAGTCATTTAACAATGGACAGCGTAACGTGCTGGCATCCCGCTGGCAGATGTTGCGTTCGGCCCCGGCAGGCTATCACACCAGCTATAACTACACCTTCCACAATGGCGTCGCGGGTACCGGTGTCACACCCGCCAGCCATAGTTGCTCGGTCAGTGCGTTGCGTGCCGGTGATCAGCTGATCGTGCCAATGGGTGATCCCGCGCAGCCGCCTACAAAGATGCAGGTTACCGCCTATGCAACCCTACCGACGATTCTCTCGTATAACTTTTTAGGAGCCATCCCACTCCAGCTTGATACATTTCAGCGCTATGATACGCCCAAACAAATGTTGCGATCGCAGAGTGGTCTGGATTATATACCTGTTTCCTTTGCCAAAAAATCGTGATGCACAGGGCTGACCACCGGGTCCAGGCCCAATAAAAGGAGGAAGCAATCCGCAGGATGCTTCCTCCTTTTATTGGCCGTATCGTCATGGCGCATTGCCGTACTCTATCACTGGTAACCGGCCCGCCTTACTGCTACAATGTACATATATGAATCTATATAGGCTAAAAGAGGATCTGATGTGAACAAGATCAAGCGTTTTCGGTTTTCTATTCCGCCCTGGAACATGCCCTCGGATCCAGTGAAAGCCGTCTGGTGGTTCCTCTACTGGCTCTTGCAACTGCTCGTGCAGTTTTTCTGGCTCCCGATTATTCTGATGATGATCTACGAAACGTACAGCAATAGCCTCGTTGGCGGGGTTTTCAATGGTATCGTCAGCGGGATATTGACGCTGTTCGTGGGTTTGATCGTCTGGGCTGTGTTGTATGGGATCCTAGTCGTTGTTAAGATCAGCACCGGCATCTCGCACGCCGTCTCGGATATGAAGCGCATGCAGCAGCAGCAGGAAGAGTTCTTGCGCCAGGCCTATTCGCCGTTGATGGGCAGCAATCGCGCCGAACGTGAAGGGCGCGTGGTTGAGGGGACCATTACCGACCTGGAAGAGGAGAGGCAGAAACGCCGCCGCGAGCAGTAGGTCCCTGGGGAGAGTGCTCTAGAGAGCACTCTCGGGATTGGCGGCTTGCCAGGCTTGCCAGGCCTCGTCTCTGGCTTCAGGGACATATGAGAAGAGGAGTGAGCCCTCTCCTTCAATGCGGTACGCGCCGAGAGCGGCTGGCAGTACCAGTGTCTGGCCGCGACTGAGCGTCTCTGTTTGTGTGGACTGCTCACCGTAAGCAACACGTATCTCTGCCCCCAGCGAGGTGAGAATGATGCAACTCTTCTCGGTTGTGCCCTCTCGCACGCCACCTTTCAGATTTAGCTCGCGCGTCAAGAAATATTTGCAGGCGACCAGGCAGCGCTCGTCGTACTCCGGCGTGCTGGTCAGGGGGACGGGGTGCATTTTGATCTGCCGCGAGGCCTCATAGTGCGAGACATCCAGGGAGCGGTCGATATGGAGCTCGCGTGGCTTGCCGGAGGCCGTGAGGCGACCATAGTCGTACATACGATAGGTGACGTCCGAGTACTCCTGCAGTTCATAGAGCAGGATGCCGCCCCCGATGGCATGCACCGTTCCGGCGGGCACAAAGACCACGTCTCCCGCTGCGACCGGCTCCGCGTGCATTAGCTCTTCCAGTTGCACCCCTTCAATGGCCTGCCTGACCGCCGTGGCATCGGTCGCTGCCTTAAAGCCATGAACGATGCTCGCTCCTGGTTCAGCGCTTAAAATATACCAGAACTCGGTCTTGCCCAGTTTGCCACCCTCAAATTCGTTGGCGTATTCATCTTTGGGATGGACCTGTACGGATAGCTGGGCATTAGCGTCAATAAATTTAGCTAGCAGGGGGAAGCGCTGACCAAAGATGGCTGTGGCCTGCTCTCCGAGCAGGGAGGTGCCCATCTCGGCGACGACGGCCTCCAGAGTCTGACCCTCGTATTCCCCATTCTGAACCAGGTTACTGACCTCGGTCTCCCATGATTCACCGATTAAAATTCCATTGGCTGGCAACGTTTTCCAGCTATCTTGTTCCAGGCGGCGCCCGCCCCAGATGGTTTCGTGCAGAGACGAACGCAGGCGGATCGGATAGATGTGTGACAAAATACAACTCCTAACAATGACGGTGATAAAAATAGCCGAGCTACTCGGCCAGCAGGACCCCTTCAATCATGCGGCGCAGCTTATCGCGCATCACAATACCTGTAATACGGTGCACCTCATGTCCATTCTTAAAGAAAATGAGAGTAGGAATACCTTCGACTTTCCACTCCCTGGTCAGGTCTTCCTGCCCCGTGACATCAAGTCTGGTAAAGATGACGCGGTCTTGATACCCTTTACTGATCGCTTCGATTTCTGGCTCTTGTATCTTGCAGGCATTGCTTTGTTCCGCCGAGAAATTGACGACCACCAGTTGGGACGCTTGCAGTACCTTTTCAGCAAAAGTGTCCGGTGTTACCTCGTTATAATTCTCTGCCATGCTATCCTCTTGTAGTCAATAATAAATACACTTTTGCTTCTCAAAGTATCACCCTATGCGGGCCTGTGTCAAGCGAGCTAAGGGGTGCAGGGTTCTCCCTGCCGGGGTGTGGGGTGTCCCCACAAAACTTCTTTTTCTTTTTTACACGCCGCCGTCGGCGGCGTGAGAAGGAAAAGTATGAGTGGGGACACCCCACGCCCCGGCAGGAGGGCAGACCGCCCTCCTGCACCTCCCGCCTGGAGAAGCAGAGGGCCGGCCTTCGGCTTAAGCTGACGTCTAAGGGGAGAACCTTGCTCCCCTTTTGCAAGAAAAGGTTATGATGCTTTCATTATGGCTGGGCTGTCAAGAGGTCTTCGGCATCCTCTATCAGGTAGCGATACCCTTGCTCGGTCAAAAACAGTTGCCGGTTGGCGGAAAAATCCTGGTCGCGTGTATCGCGGGTGACGATGGTATAGAAGTACGCACTTCCTCCATCGCTCTTTGGCCGCAGGATGCGGCCCAGACGCTGGGCTTCTTCCTGTCGTGAGCCAAAGGTCCCCGATACCTGGATGGCGACATTGGCGTCCGGTAGATCGATGGCGAAGTTGGCGACTTTGCTGACAACCAGTTGCTTGATCTCACCGCGCCGAAATTGCTCATAGAGCTTTTCGCGCTGGGCCGTGGCCGTACGCCCTGTGAGCAGGGGAGCCTGCAGTTCCTCCGCCAGTATTTTGAGCTGATCCAGGTATTGACCGATGATCAGCACCTGGTCATCCACATGCCGGTCAATCAGGTGGCGGACAATCTCTAGCTTGGTTGGATTTTCGGCGGCGATGCGATACTTCTCGCGCGTCTCGGCCATGGCATACGCGAGCTGATCGTCCTCGCTAGGAAAGCCCACGCGGATCTCATGGCATTCGGCGGTGGCGATCCACCCTTGCTGCTCCAATTCACGCCACGGCACATCATATTTCTTAGGGCCGATCAGACTGAAGACATCCGCCTCGCAACCATCTTCTCGCACCAGCGTGGCCGTCAGACCCAGGCGACGCCGAGCCTGGATCTCGGCTGTAAAGCGGAAGACCGGCGCCGGTAGCAGGTGTACCTCGTCGTAGATGATGAGTCCCCAGTCATAGTTGGTGAAGAGTGAGAAGTGGGGATAGGTAGCGGGTCCGATGTCGTTGGCATCACCCACCTCATTGCGCCGGTAGGTCAGAATCTGGTAGGTGCTGACCGTAATGGGCGCGATCTCTTTGCGCTCACCGGTATACTCGCCAACCATTTCGGGCGGTAGATCCGTCTTGTCCAGAATTTCGTGTATCCACTGGCGGACCGCGACGGTATTGGGGGTAAGGATCAGGGTGGCCCGCTGCAGGGTGGCGATAGCGGTCAGGCCGACGATCGTCTTTCCTGCTCCGCAGGGCAGCACTACCACACCGCTCCCCCCACTGGGCGCCCCTCCAGCATGAAAGGCTGAGACCGCCGCCTGCTGATAGTGGCGGGGCTCAAATTCTTTGCCCTGCTGCGTCAGCGTGCGCAACTTGAGTGGGAGGAAAGAGCCCTCGGTATAGCCCGCCAGGTCCTCGGCCGGAAAGCCAATATGGATCAGCGCCTGCTTGACATGTCCCCGTCTAGAACTATCAATCTGCAACGTGTTGCGGTTGACCTGGCGCACGATATACGGCTGCATTTTTTTGTGGTTGATGATCTCAGTCATCAATGCATAATCATCTGAGTACAGCAGGAGATCATCACCTTCGCGCACCAGTTTGACGCGTCCATAGCGGTGGATATAGGTCTGTATTTCGGTCGTAATATTGGTGGGCAAGGGATATTTGCTATAGCTTGTAAGCAGGCCTACGATGGTGTCCGCATCCATGCCACCGGCCGCGGCATTCCAGAGCGACAATGGTGTTAAGCGATAGGTATGAATGTGTTCGGGCGATTTTTCAAGTTCGGCAAACTGCGCCAGGGCATCGCGCGCTTCTTCGTGCTGAGGATGGTCAACTTCTAATAAAATACTACGATCACTTTGAACAATAATGGGGTTGGCTGGATTCATTATATGCCTCTTCTTCCAACTTCTGATATCGATCTCATGCGAATCTCGTTTAGACCCCCGGCATACCCGCCCATGTTTTGATATATTTTGAGATAGCCTGCACGGCTGGCTGCTCGTAGCCGCGCATCAGATGCCTGGCTCCAACAATGACCTTGATCCCCTTGGGGCCCGTCTGCTGCTCGACAAATGGCTCTAGCTTATAAAGCGGACAGATCTCGTCGAACTCACCGGTGACGAATAGCTTGGGGCGCTCAAACTGGCGTGGGAAACCGCTGCTGACACGGAACAGGGGCAGGCTAATCGCCACAATTGTACGCACGCGCATATCGAAGGGAGCGTAGAGCATCGTTGTATAGGCACCAAAGCCATGCCCCACCACGCACAACTTGGCGGGGTTGACGCCCGGGAATGTCAGCGCCGCATCGATAGCACCGGCTAAATCAAGCGGCTCAAGGCGTCCATCGGTCTGCTGACCCTGGCTACGGCCGACGCCGCGAAAATTGAACCGGAGCACGATCATACCCTCCTCCGCCAGTTGTTTGGCCAGAGCGACGTTCAAGATGTCATTCATATCGCTACTGGCCGGTTGAGGATGGCAGATAATCACGATGGGAGCATGCTCAGCCTTGAGTGGAGCATGCACAACGCCCTCAAGAAGAAAGGCCGGCTGGCCCTTGCTATGGAAAGTAATGGGTCGTTCCGCTTGTACCGACGAGGTCATCGCTTATCCTTTATTATGTTCAGCCGTCGTATGGGCGAAGGCGTATGAGCGTTTTACTACCGTTAATTGCATGCCTTCTATCTAAATATTATCTCAGTCAGACTCAAGCGTCAACATTCCCGTACAATTTACACCACCGCTGAGGAACCTGAAAAAAAAATCCCTAATAATTGACCAACCTTTTATCTCATGAAAAGCCATCATTGATCGTCTCTATTAATAGAAATGGGCTCTCCCCATCTAAAAGTCACAGTATTGTGAGATTTTTGCAATTTATGACGAAATGCTTTGATTTGTTTAACAAAACCTTTGCATGTAGCCCGAAGGATGTTATACTAACTATGACATATGTATACTTACTTTTGGTACTGTAAGTACGATATGTACACCAGGAGACAGTCAACTATTAGTATTTGCCTATGCCAGGCGTTGTGCTACACTGTCTTCACTGTTGGCTCAATGCCCCCACTTCCCCATTTGATGGGCCTATATCAGGAGGTGACTTTGTCATTTGATACGCATAACGCGTATTTTACGATACTTATACACTGATGGCTCAATAACAATTTATGCGCTTTCCCGATGTATCATGAACGTTGATGCAGTGTATTTAACATAAGTAGTTTACTGTGCTACGGTGGTGTACCTATAGTTCTCGATCGGACCAGTGGTATTCTGGCTCACGACAAACCGTAGGCGTATGGATGAATTCATTCGTATTACATGGATAGCGTGAGTCTTCTAAGGTATACACGGTGTATATAGTGAAATGTAGAGGTAGGAGCATATATGTTCAGCATTCTAGTCGTCGAAGGTGAAGGAGTCATCACACAATTAGTCAGGGAGCAATTTGGGGACGAGGGATATCAAGCTGTTGTGGTTAGAAACGGCGAAGATGCTGTACAGTTTGCTATGCGTGAGATGCCAGGCCTTGTCATTCTAGATGTGGAACTTCCGGGTATCGATGGTTATCAGGTCATTCAGCAGTTACGTGACCATCCCAAGTGCATGCACATTCCCATCATTATGGTGAGTTCGCATTCATCGCTGGTAGATAAGGTCCGGGCATATGAACTGGGTGTTGATAGCTATATTACAAAGCCCTGTTGTTCGGATGAATTGCTGGCCCATATTCGCCGACAGTTACGGCGCATACAGCAAACCACCCTATCACCTCTCACCCGTCTTCCTGGTGGCTTGCAACTTGAACGGGCCATCGATTATAAATTGCGCGGCTCCGACCCCTGGAGTGTCCTCTATCTCGATCTGGATAATTTTAAAGCATTTAATGACGCCTATGGCTTTGTGACCGGCAATGATATGATTCTGCTGGTCGGCCATATCTGTCAGCGTGTTGTGTATGAATATGGCAACGCCGATGACTTTGTGGGGCATGTCGGTGGGGATGATTTTGTCATTGTTACAACTCCGGATCGCGAGAAGCTGCTGTGCCGCCACATTCTGGCGCGTTATAAACAGGAGAGCATGTCGTTTTACCATCCCGAAGATATCGAGCGTGGCTCGATCAATGGCGTTGATCGCTCTGGCCGTCCGTACCAGTTTCCGCTGGTCTCTCTCTCCATTGGTGTGGTCAGCGATCAGCTCAAGTGTTCGCACTCGATGAATGAGGTGAGCACACTTACGGCTGAAGCCAAGCGCCTGGCCAAGCAATCCTCTAATAACGTTTCTCGCGTTTCTCCGCAGTGGGGTGTGCCTACCCAGGTGTCGCATACACCGGCGACCTTTAACCTGGTTGGCAACGTTGGACGGAACCTTTTTCATTTTTCCGAAGAGGATGTGCTGGCAAAATTTAAATAAACAGGTGTAGGTGCCCGTTATTCCTTGATATTGTGTCGGGGTGGTCGTGATGTCTTGCCTCTTTGTGCTATGCTGAAATATATGCATCTTTTTTTCATTGCCAGATGTTGGAAGGTTACCATGTATGTCTACGAGTCATGACTATCATACGCTCTCGGACGAGAGCCATGATGAATTATATGAGCAGGAACGTGAGGCGCAACGCCTCTCTATTCGTGAAAATGCCAAGCATGTGATGCGTGAGAGCGGTTTAGCCGAGATGTTGCAGAGTATTAACAAGAATCTTCTTAAGGGTCGAGGACACTTTGAGGAGTATGATTCGATGGTGCTCTTTCGCTGGGGAACGCACTCGACGCGTCGCCACATGTGGATTGAAGTACGCGGGAGCTCGATCCTTTTCCGCTTGCATCCCCATCGTAAATGCGCCTCAGCCGCGCCGGTGTGCGATGGCGAGTATCATACTCTGACGGGCGCGATGTGGTCGGATCGGGAGTTTTTGAAGGCCGAGCTAAAGAAATATTATGATCGCCCGGTGGCCGAAACGTCGGCCGACTGACCTGCCCCTCGCCTGGATGTGTTTTCGCACCTACGGTGCTCAGATAACTGTTTTATGCTGGTGTAGCCGGGGCGCATCTGCGCCCCGGCTACACCAGCATAAAACAGTTATCTGCTGCTCATAGCATCTCTAGCGAGAGCACATTGATGGGCGCTTCTTGCTCGACGATCCTTTTGACTCGTTGATAGATATCGTGCGCATAGAAATTCTCTCGCTCCATCTCGTTGGCCCAGCTAAAAAAACCAAAGAGCAGTGAGCTTTGTCGCGCGAACACCTCCCGATAGCCGGCTGTACGCGCGACGGTAGCCAGTCTATGGGCGGTTGGTGTATCATTGATGCCTCGGGCGAAGAAGGCAAAGGTAAGATGCATCTGGAGCTCCGGCTGATAGAGGGCCGCCAGCCATTGCTTCTGAACCTGCTCAATCCTTTGGGGGTCGAACGTCATAATATGGATCGAGGCAAGCTGAGCCGGGGCGGTTGGCCGGCTGTAGCCCCAGAGATAGGAGAGCAACCATTGCTCGGGCTGCGAGGCCAGAAGATTGGTGGCCGTCAGCAGCAGCTTTTTGGGTGAATAGCGTTCCTGAGCCTTGAGCCAGCTTTGCTCATCGTCCCATGTCGTCAGGAGCAGGTAGACGATGTCATTGCTGCGGCTGCGATACAGGCGGCTAGAAATGAGCCCTGGTGCGCTGCGCAGCGTGTCTGCTATTGAGCGTATGTGTGCTCGCGCTTCTGTATCTTTTCCGGGCAGGACATGAGCTAGCGTAACAACTAATAACTCCATACTGTGCTGCAAGATAATGCCTCAAATTTTCGTATGAGCGTTAGAACGCAGACTAGGATAGCATAGTGAGTCGTATGGCGCAATAGGATTATTGCTTGTGCTTTTTTTGCGTGATCGTAGGAAGAGCGGGAAAGCGTGAATAATTATCCCTGGTGTGATATAGAACGTGTCTATGCATAGAGCATCAAATAGGTTCCAGATGAAGGATGAATGTATGGATATTTCTGCCTTTGGTGAGTTTGAGCTTATCGCGCGGCTGACCGCTGGCCTGGCCGTTCCAGCCTCCGGAGATATTGGCGTGGGAGATGATTGCGCCCTGCTGGACCTGGGGCGTGGTGACCTTCTGCTGGCGACCTGCGATAGCCAGGTCGAGGGGGTGCATTTTACCCTGCAGTCCTCTCCATTAGAGCATATCGGACGAAAGACGCTGGCGATCAACTTGAGCGATATCGCCGCGATGGGCGGAACGCCCCGCTACGCGCTGGTCTCTTTGTTGCTTCCCCCTCGTCTGTCCATCGAAGCTCTGGATGGCATCTATGCCGGGCTGCGGGCGCAGGCGCAGCGCTTTGATACCGCTATCGTTGGCGGCAATATCTCCAGTACCGGCGGCTCTCCTCAACTGGTGATCGACATTACGCTGCTGGGCACTGTTGAGCGCGGTCATGCCCTGTTGCGCAGTGGCGCCCACGCTGGCGATCTCATTTGCGTTACAGGTTCTTTAGGCGACTCTGCGGCTGGCCTGCAAACGTTTCTGCGTCCTGCTGCCAATGTGTCGCCACAGGATCTTCAGGCGCTGCGAGAGCGGCATACATCGCCTGAGCCTCGCGTCCGCGAGGGTCAGTTGCTTGGCAGTTTGGAAGGAGGGAAGGTCACCGCAATGCTGGATATCAGCGATGGCCTGAGCGGTGATCTCACCCATCTCTGCGAGCGTAGCGGCTGCGGGGCGCGTGTAGACCTGGCGTCGATCCCGCTCTCCTCACCACTGTTGCGTGTGGCACGCTCCCTCCAGCACGATCCCCTGGACTGGGCGCTGCACGGTGGCGAGGATTATGAGCTCCTCTTTACCCTGCGGCCCTCTGCCCTGGACGAGGTGCGTTCCGCCCTTCAGCAGCAATGCGCGACTCCGCTCACCGTCATCGGTGAGATCCAACCTCTCACCTCCGGCCTGACCCTCTCGTATCCCGATGGACATTCCGAACCCCTCCACCCCCACAGCTGGGACCACCTCAAAAAAGAGAATAAGGTGTGAAAAATGTGCATTTGCACATTTTTCACACCTTATTCTCCATCACCGTAGATGCGCCCCTTGTGGGCGCTTCCCACCTCGGCCCACGGCGGGTGCTCACACGCGCGATCAGCGCGAAAACGAGCGCAGCGCCAGCGTCACCTGCTCCTCCAGCGAGAGCGCACGATCCTGCGGCAGCTTGGCGAGAGCCGCCTGCGCCTCGGCATTGGTATAACCCAGCCCCATCAAAGCTTCGAGCGCCTCGGCTTTAATATTGCCCGCCACCGGCGCGGCGCCATTCCCGGCCAGCCCCGCCAGCGACGGCAGCTTGCCCTTGAGCTCAAGGATCAAGTGGGCCGCCAGTTTCTTGCCCACGCCCTTGGCCAGTCCCAGGCGCTGCTGGTCCTCGTCCGCGATGGCCTTGTAGAAGGCCGTGGCATCCATGACCGAGAGGATCGCCAGGGCCACCCTGGGCCCGACTCCGCTGACACCAATCAACTGCTCAAAGGCATCGCGGTCCGTGTCGGTTATGAAGCCATACAGCGAGATGCCATCCTCGCGCATATGGAAATGGGTGGAGAGCGATACCTCCATGCCGGGCTCATTCAGGCGCTGCTGGGTAGAAGATGGTACGAAAACCCGTACTCCAAAGCCCCCCACCCGGATAATGGCGTAATCGACACCCGTAGCTTCAAGGGTGCCATGAATGCTGGTAATCATCTCCCCAACGATACCTCTTCTGTGTTATTGATGCTTGTTTGTATTCGCGCCCGCGAGAAGCGCCCACGAGGGGCGCACCTATGTATATGTGGCGGGAAGAGAAGTGCCCGCGAGGGCGCATTATTGATTTATGCGATAGGTCTATGAGCGATTGTAGCGTAAGAGATTGGCCGCGTAGGTTGCTGTATTCAAGTGGCAGATGGCGACCGCGGCGGCGTCTGCGGCGTCATCTGGTTTAGGTATTGCGGTTAACTTGAGTAATATACGCACCATCTCTCCTACCTGATTCTTGTCGGCACCCCCATAACCGGTAACGGCTTGCTTGATCTGCTTGGGGGTGTATTCAGCTACAGAGAGACCACCATTGGCCAGGGCAAGCATCGCCACCCCGCGCGCCTGGCCTACGGTCATCGCAGTGCGCGCGTTCTTCGCGAAGAAAAGCTCCTCCATCGCCGCTTCTTGCGGTTTGTAGGTCACAATCAGCTTGCTCAGGCTCTCATAAATAATCTGCAGGCGCTGGGCCAGCGGCATTTTAGCGGGGGTTGTGATGACATCGCATGCCAGCATGCTCAGTTCACTTCCCCGCGCCATTACTACCGAGTACCCAACGATTGCTGTTCCTGGATCAATGCCGAGCGCGATACGCGCATCTGAAGGTGGAGGCGGCATGCGATCTTTTTCCATCTGCCACATTCCCTTCTGGCATTAGCGACTGTTGCGCAAACGTTTATGCGTTGTATGAAGCCGCAAATGCTTCTGGGAAATCCGCATTGGTGTAGACATTCTGGACGTCGTCGAGATCTTCCAGTTTCTCGATCAGGCGGATGGCCTGGTGCGCCGTCTTTTCGTCGTCTAGCTCGATGCGGGTCTTGGGAACCAGCGTGCTTTCGGCTTTGAGCACTGTATAGTTATGCGCTTCCAGTTCATGCTGTACTTTATCAAGCACATCATGGGCAGGATCCGTGTAGATAACCAGGGTTTCGTCTCCCGGTTGGGCTGGCTCGACGTCGTCGGCGCCAAAGTCAATGGCCTCCAGCGATAGCTCGTCGGCGTCTTTGCCATTTAGCTCGACTTCGATGACCCCTTTGTTCTCAAAGAGCCAGTCGACGCAGCCGTTTTCACCCATGTTTCCGGCGTTGCGGTTAAAGGCGTTGCGTACCTCGGCGACGGTACGATTGCGATTCTCGGTGAGCGTCTGTACAAGGATCGCCGTACCACCAGGGCCATATCCTTCGTAGGTGATCTCTTCAAGGTTGTTGCCCTCGCCGCCACCCAGTGCGCGCTTGATCGTGCGCTCGATATTATCCAACGGCATGTTGGCATCACGTGCACGCTGTACGGCCATGCGCAGGCGGAAGTTCGCATTCGTGTCGCCACTGTTCCCTTCACGTACCGCTACAACGATCTCACGTCCTAGCCGAGTGAACAATTGGCCTCGGCGTGCGTCGTTGACGCCTTTTGAGCGGCGAATCTGTGCCCACTTTGAATGTCCTGACATATCGTTGCTCCCCTAGTCTAATCAGACGGTTCTCTGTATAAAATATGCGGTGTGCATAAATTACGTCTTGCTGTTTTGCTGTGAATAGCTGTCGGGCCTATTTTAACACGAATAGGTATAGAGCGTCGAGAGGGTTGCTTTTGAACCTCCCTTCACCTATTTGGGATGATATGCTATCTGTGCCATAAGCATTTCCCCGGCTACCATATCAGCTATGATTTTCACTGTGAACATTCCAATGATACCATATTCGCGGTGATCTCTAGAAAAAAAACTGTGCTTTTTGCATTGACGACTATTTATGCTAAAATAAGCACAACATTACTACCCTCCCAATGCAGGAGGTGCAGGAGGGTGGCGAGCATGCTGGGAGCGTGATCAGTCCCCACAAAACTTCTTTTTCTCGCTATTCTCCTCTCGCGCCGCAGGCGGCGCGAGAGGAGAATAGCGAGAAGGACTGGTTGCCCTCTTTTTGTACAACACAGCGGCTTACAGTGCGTACATAGATACAGAGGGGTTAAGTGGTTGAGGTGGAGGAGCGACGTATGGGCAGCGCTGAAAAAGGGGCTCGACAGGGGCTGGGCCGCACTGGTGAGCGTCTGGCGGCCGAACGGCTACAGCAGTCGGGCTACGTTATTCTGGAGCGCAATTTTCGTTGCTGCTATGGTGAGATAGACCTGGTGGCCGAGCATGAGTCGGACCTGGTATTTATCGAGGTCAAGACGCGCCGTGGAATTTCCCGTGGCTTGCCGGAAGAGGCGGTCAACCAGCGCAAACAGCAAAAAATTATCCAGGTAGGTCACTATTACCTGTTTATTACAAATGCCGATCCGACGCGTTCGTGGCGTGTGGACGTTGTGGCCGTTCAGCTGAGCGTGACCGGACACCTGGAAGAGATTCGCATCTACCAGCACGCATTTGAAGAATAAATTTCAGATCAATGCATATTATGGAGGCACTACTATAATGAGTGATTTTATCTCGTCAGCCAAAAATTTCGTTAATTCGGCTGTCAGTCGCACGAGCTGGGAGGCTCAAAAGCAGTTGCGCGTACGTAATAAGCAGAGCGAGATCGATAAGCTGCTGGAGCAGCGCCAGCGGCTGATGGACGAGCTTGGGCAGGTGGCGATGAATCTCTATCAGCAGGGATCACTCACCGATTCGCAGCTCTCGCGCCTCTGCGCCAGTATCTTTGAGCTGGATCATGATCTGCGCTCGCGCGAGACGCAGCTGCAGGAGGCCAAAAACGAGGCCTATCCCGCCGATCAGTTCGCCCCTGGTCCAACTATGAACTATGCGCCTCCCTCTCCAAACACGCAGACTCCACCTCCTAATGCCAGCTATGGTCAGCCGCAGCCGGGCTCCAGTGCCGGCCCGAGCAGCAATCCTGGCTATAGTCAGCCGCAGCCGGGACCCGGCGCCGGGAGCGATCGCTGCCCGCAGTGCGGCAATCCTCTGCGTCCCAATGCCCTCTACTGCCGCAGTTGCGGCGCCAAGCTCCGCTAATCATCTCCACCAGACGAGGATAATCTGCCCTCCCACAAGCAAGGCAGATTATCCCCATCAAAGTTCCTTGTATGCTATAATGTTACTCACTATTCCCTCCTTGTGTTCGAGGTATCTACATTCTCTGGCCCGGAGGGTATTGGATGGGAATAGATATTCTGGTGCCGCGCGTGCGGGACCATTAGCGTATTTGTAGGGAGGCTTCCAGTGCGTGATGAGGGGCGCGATACAGCGATGTCGGCTCAGGATGGGATCTGTTCCCTCGAAGTGGTTAGCCAGCGGGCCAGCCAGACGCAGCGTTTAGGCGCGGCTCTGGGGGCGTTGCTGCAGAAGGGCGATCTGATCCTGTTGGATGGGCAGCTTGGCGCGGGCAAGACGACCTTTACCCAGGGGCTGGCCCGGGGAATGCAGGTGGCGACCGTGGTGAATAGTCCAACCTTTACGCTGCTGAAAGAGTATCAGGGCGTGGCGGCATCGCAGGGCAATCAGCCTCTAACCCTCTATCACTTCGATCTCTATCGACTGGAAGATCCCGATGAGATCATTGATCTCGGCTTTGAAGATTACTTTTATGGCTCGGGCGTATGTGTGGTCGAGTGGGCGGGCAACGCTGAGGAGCTGTGGCCCGTGGAACGATTGGATATTCGCCTGAGCTCTGTCGATGAAACGAAGCGCCGCCTGCTGTTTGTCGCATCGGGTCCGCGCTATTGCGAACTGCTCCGGCAGTTTCAGAAGAATATGTATGCTATTACTCGCTCTTGATACTTCAACCCGCTATGCGAGCGTGGCCTTATGCTCGGAAAACGAGTTGTTGAGTGAATATACCTGGTTCTCGGAGAATAACCATAGCGTAGATTTGTTGGATCGTATCCAGCGTATGATGGCGCAGCGGCAACTCTCGCTGCGACAGCTTGATGCGATCGGGGTGGCGCTGGGACCCGGCTCGTTCAACGGTGTGCGCGTGGCACTGTCCTCGGCCAAGGCTCTGGCCTTTTCGCTACAGAAACCCTTGCTTGGCATTGGTACGCTGGATGTGCTCGCGGCCCAGCAACAGCTCTGGCGCGGACCGATCTGCTCGGTGCTGGAGGCGGGCCGTTCTGAGCTCTATGCCGGCTGTTATTTTTCCCGCGAGACCAGGACGACGGATGGCGAGGTGTGCTATCACCTGCAGCAGGTCGGCGCCTATCAGTTAGCTACGCCGCAGGCGCTGGTGGATTTTCTCCATACACAGCTGGCTAGCTGGCCGGTTGAGCTATCCGCGCCAGTGCTTTTCTGTGGCGAAATGAAGGCCGCATCTCGACAGGCTTTGCACCAGGGGATGGCGGAGCAGGGCGTGTTGCTGAGCCCGCTCGCATCGACGAGGTCTGCCTCTGTACTGGCTCAACTGGCCTGGCAACGTCTACAGGACGGTCAGGCAGATGATCCGCTTGTGCTGGAACCTCTGTATTTACGGCGTCCATCTATTACGAAGAGTACTCGCAAGCAGCCTTTGCTTGGCGGTTCTTTCCTACGATCGAACGATCATGATACAACAGAAAGGGAACAGGGTGCGTTACGCCATTGATAGAATGACGATGTCGGACGTGCCTCGCGTCATCGAGATCGAGCGCCTGGCTTATCCTTCGACGTGGCCTCCGAGCGCCTATCGCAAGGAACTGCAGGATAATCGCTGGGCACACTACATCGTATTACGCGATAAGCATATCCTTGAAGAGCAGAGCGTGGTCTCCGCTGAGCCAGAGAAGCTGCGAAAGGCGCGTCCTTTTCCGCTTTCACTTTTACCCAGCAGGCCTGCCGTCACCTCACCTTCGCCCAGCCTGGCTTCAATTCTGGGCTTTGCCGGTCTGTGGCTGATGGTTGATGAGGCCCATATAACCACCATCGCGATGCATCCAAACGCGCGCGGACAGGGTCTGGGTGAATTCTTATTGGTGAGCTTGATTGATATTTCCTATAATATAGGAGCAAAATGGGTAACGCTAGAGGTGCGGGTCTCTAATCATACGGCCCAGAACCTCTATCGCAAATATGGTTTTCGGGAAGCGGGTGTGCGTCACCGCTATTATAGCGATAATCAAGAAGATGCTTTAATTATGTGGACTGATGAGATCAACTCTACGAGCTATAAACAAAAATTTTTAGAATTGAAGGCGGCGTTATTGCAAAAGTTAGAGACAAAGTGAGTGCTCATGATGCGCGTCTTGTCTCCTGGTAACGGCTGCAGCGTTGGGGATGTAATCTATGCTTGTACTTGGTATTGAGAGCTCATGTGATGAGACCGGGGCCGCACTCGTGCGGGATGGCCGTTATCTGCTTTCCAATGTGGTGGCTTCACAAATTGAGATTCATAATCGCTATGGGGGTGTGGTCCCCGAGGTAGCTTCGCGCCAGCAGATCGCGGCGATTATCCCTGTGGTGGAGACCGCGCTGGCGCAGGCGTCGTGCTCGTGGGAGGACGTGGACGCGATCGCGGCCACCTATGGTCCAGGTCTGGCCGGCTCGCTGCTGGTCGGCCTGACGGTCGGCAAGACGTTGTCACTGGCCCGTGAACTGCCATTTCTGGGTGTCAATCACCTGGAAGCCCATCTCTACGCGAACTGGCTGCGCCCGCAGGCAGACGCGGCCACCGCCGCTCCCATCCCACAGGAGGCGTGGCGCTACCAATCGGGCGATCCCCTTTTTCCACTGATCTGCCTGGTGATTTCGGGCGCGCATAGCGAGATTGTGCTGGTGCGCGATCATGGTGACTACGAATTGCTGGGGCGTACGCGCGACGACGCGGCTGGCGAGGCCCTTGATAAGGTCTCGCGTGTCCTGGGCCTGGGCTATCCCGGCGGACCCGCCATCCAGCGCATGGCGCAGCAGGCGGAAGATGCGTATGTGCAACAAAAGAAAACCGTCAAGAAGGCGCGCAACGTCTATCGCCTGCCACGGGCGTGGCTGCGTGGCACCTATGACTTTAGCTTCAGTGGAGTTAAGACGGCGATGCTGCATCTGGCCGAAGGGGCCACGGATGCCGCCCGCACACACGAAGATGGGAAGCCTTCTACCCAGTACACGCGTTATACTCGTATGGGGGAGCAGGCAGCGCAAACGGGAGCCCCTGATGTTGCCCTGCTGGCTTCAGGCTTTCAGGAGGCTATCGTCGACGTACTGGCTACCAAGACGCGCATGGCCGCTCAAGAATATCAGGTCAAGCAGGTTATCCTGGCCGGCGGCGTGGCCGCCAATCTCAGCCTGCGTGCCCGGATGCTCCAGGAGCTCCAGCCGCTGGGCATCCATTTGAGCTATCCTCCGATTGAATTTTGTACCGATAATGCCGCAATGATTGCGAGCGCAGCCTTTTTCCACTTGAGTTTGGGTGAGCATCACGGAATGGATCTGGATGTTCAACCTGGATTAAGCCTGCCATTCAGAAAGTGAGTTCGTATGCCAAAGTCAAAATCTTATGCACTGGGAATCGATCTGGGGGGCACCAAGACCCTTGCCGCGGTGATTGATCTTTCCGATGGAAGCGTCGTGGCTTCCGCGCGCAAGCGTACACGTGCCGAGCGCGGCCAGGATTTTGTCTCGCAACGTACCATTGAGCTGGCGACCGCCGCGATAACCGCTGCCAAACTTCCCGAAGATGTCGAGTTGCTGGCTATTGGTGTGGGGGCTGCTGGCCAGATTGATCGTAAGGCAGGCGTGGTGTTGGACGCACCCAATCTGGGTGTGCGCAACATGCCGCTGGGTGATATTTTAAATAAGCGTTTTAACCTGCCTGTATTCGTGGGTAACGATGTTGAGGTGGCCGCTATGGGTGAGAGCCTGTATGGCTCTGGTCGCGGCTACAATAACTTTGTCTGCATCTTCGTTGGCACTGGTATCGGCTCGGGTATTGTGCAAAATGGGCGCATGTATACCGGTCTGACCGGCACTGCTGGCGAGGTGGGCCATATGACTATTCAGGCCGGTGGTCGTATCTGTGGCTGTGGCTCGCTCGGCTGCCTGGAGGCGTATGCATCCCGTACCGCCATCACCAAAGCCATCCTGGCCGAGATACACCATGGACGCCAATCAATGCTGGCTGACGAGGCTCTGGGACAATTAAAAGAGGGCGATACTATTATCCGCTCCGGTATCATCGCCAACGCCATAGAGCAAAAAGATGAACTGGTAACGGAGATTGTGACTGAGGCCGCCAACTACCTGGGCTACGGTATTGCCTCGGTGATGAATTTTTATAATCCAGACTGCATTATCCTGGGTGGTGGTGTGATTGAGGCCGTTGACCTGCTGTTTGAAACCGCGGTGGCACGCGCTCGCAAAGTGGCGCTGTCCGCTTCAGCCAAACGCACACCAATCATGCGTGCCAAGCTGGGAGATTTCTCTGGTGTCGCGGGCGCCGCGGCGCTGGGCGCCCTTTCCACAGGCTACACCGTGAACGCTAAATCGTAAGTTGTGTGTATCTGCCGCGCAAATTGACAGATACGGGCGAAGAAAGCAGGGAATTGCATGGATCACATTGAAGTGCGTGCTGTGCATGTCAGCGATGCTGTTGCTCTGCATGAGCTGGATTTTGACTTTGAAACGGACCGCATTTACACGTTGCAGGTGCGCAATCGGCTCCTTCCCAACCATGTGAATGCGGAGGAAGATGGCAGGGTGGCGTTCGCCTTTGAACTGGTAGAAACGGCCGTTGATCCTCCTCTCTACAAAAATTTTCACGGCAGTGAGAAATCGCTGGGGAAGATCAAGGATCTGCTCCGCCTGACTGAGGGCGGCTTTGTCGCCTTGACCGATGGGAAGATGGCCGGTGGCATCTTCCTGACGGTTGAGGACCATAGTTCGGTGGCCCGCATTCAGAGCCTGATTGTGGGTCGCCAGTTTCAGCGCTATGGCATCGGCTCGCTTCTACTGAGCTGCGCCTCCGATTGGGCGCGCAAGCAAAAGTGCTGGGCCCTTGTGCTGGAAACCCAGAACACCAACTACCCGGCCATCCAGTTTTACCTGCGCAATGGTCTGGAGATCTGGAGCATCAATCAGCACTTCTATCCTCCCGGTGACCTCTCCCACGAAGTCGCCATCTTCATGGGCAAGCGCCTCTCGTGCGCCACCGAAACATCCTCTCCGTCACCGTAGGTGCCGGGCTTGCCCCGGCTTGACTTGCCCCGGCTTGGAGCTCCGCGACCCGGCTCCTGGCCGGTTTGGCATCTTCTTGAATAAAATTCTTATGAAACATCCATGTAGGAGGCAATGTATGGCAATTGAAGATGTAAAAAGATATTTTCAGCAATGGGGCGTTGAGGACCGGATACAGGAGTTTGACGTGTCCAGCGCCACGGTGGAACAGGCGGCGGTTGCCCTGCATTGTGAGGGAAAAAGAATCGCCAAGACCCTCTCATTCCTGGTGGAGGGCAAAGCGATCCTGATTGTCGCGGCCGGCGATGCCAGGATAGATAATCAAAAGTACAAAGCCTATTTCCATACCAAAGCGGCCATGCTCCCACCAGCCGATGTATTTGAACTGGTGGGACATCCCGTGGGCGGCGTTTGTCCCTTTGGCGTCAGGGATGGCGTTGACGTCTACCTTGATGCATCGCTAAAAAGATTCCAAACTGTATTCCCTGCCTGCGGCAGCAGCAACAGCGCCATCGAGCTTACCCTCCCCGAACTAGAGAAATACTCCCACTATCGCGCCTGGGTAGACCTCTGTAAAGGATGGGAGTAAAAGGAGTGAGGCGGCCAGGTGCGATCCGCACCTGGCCGCCTCACTCCTTTTACTGTATTATTTTTCAGCGGCGACGGGCTCTTCAATCTTTGGGAAGAGGGGCGCAGGCTTCGGTAGCGTCGTCCCTGCGGGAATCTCTATCGCCTGCCAGGGCTGCGCGCTGGCATCTCCTTCCAGACCAAGATAGCCATGCAGCTTCTGTGATGAGAAGGGCAGGTAGGGGCAGAAGAGCAGGTGCAGCCCACTGATGACCTGTAGCATGACATAAATGGTGGTGCCCGCGGCCTCACGATCCACTTTGATCTGTTTCCACGGCGCCTGTTCATCCAGGTAGCGATTGGCGGCGCGCGCCACGTTCATGGCTGTGTTCAATCCCTCTTTAAAGTGGCACTGGGAGATGTTCTTGCCGACCAGCTCGAAGCCACGCTCAAGCTCGGCCAGGATCTCTCTGTCGGCCTCGCGCAGCGGCTGCGGCTGTGGCAGCACCCCGCCAAACTTGCTCTGCAGGAAGGTCAGCGTACGATGCACAACGTTGCCGTAGGTGGCGACCAGCTCATCGTTGTTGCGACGGATCATTTCATCAAAGGTGAAATCGCTGTCGCGTCCCTCTGGCGCGGTGGCCGAGAGATAGTAGCGCAGCATATCGGCTCCGTACTTATCCAGTACATCTTTGGTCCAGATCACGTTGCCGCGACTGCTGGACGCCTTGGCGCCACTCATGGTCATGAACTCATTGGCGGGCACATCGTATGGCAGCACGCGGTTGCCGTAACCCAGCAGCATAGCGGGCCAGATGATGGTATGGAAGGGAATGTTATCCTTGCCGATAAAGTAGTACGATCTGACCTCGGTATCGGAGAGTCCAGGGATCCACCAGTTTTTCCAGGCTTCCGGCGTGCCCTGCTTCTCGGCCCACTCGACGGAGGCGGAGAAGTAGCCGATCACAGCATCAAACCAGACGTAGATGCGCTTATCTTCATAGCCATCCAGCGGAATCGGCACACCCCAGTCCAGGTCACGGGTGATGGCACGCGCGCGCAGCCCTTCCTTCAGCCAGTTCATAGCGAAGGCCAGCGTATTAGGCCGCCAGTGGCCCTTGTTTTCTGATAGCCATGACTGCAACGGCTCCTGTAGTTTGGGCAGATCCAGGAAGAAGTGCTCGGTCATGCGCATCTCAAGCTTGCTGTCTTTGCTGCCGCACAGGCGGCACTTCGCGTCGATGAGATCCACCGGATCAAGTGTGTGTCCACAGTTATCACACTGGTCGCCGCGGGCACCGGTATAGCCGCATAGGGGACAGGTCCCTTCGACGTAGCGGTCCGGTAGAAAGCGGCGATCGGTCGGACAGTAGGCGGACTGCATGCTGTCTTTAAAGATATAGCCCTTATCGTAGAGCGTCAGGAAGAAGTCTTGCGTGATACGATAGTGATTGGCCGTCCCGGTCTCGGTATAGAGATCCCACGACATGCCCAGCTGGTCCCAGACCTCGCAGATCTGGCGGTGGTAGTTGGCCACAAAATCGCGTGGGTTGATGCCCAGACGCTCAGATTCAACGAGGATGGGGGTGCCATGCTCATCACTGCCCGAGACCATCAAAACCTTGTTTCCTGCCATACGATGATAGCGCGCAAAGGTATCAGCGGGTAGATATGCCCCGGCGACCTGCCCGACGTGGGTTGAGGTTTTTGCGTACGGCCAGGCTACGCAGACAAGTATATGTTCATTCATGTAATATATGTCTCCCTTTTTGCTTGAAGGATTGTGTTGTGTGCGGGGGAGGGGTTTTCTTTCTATTCAACCTTCTGCGTATCTCGTTAACGTTGACAGAGAAAAACAGGAGATGAACCACGGGTTATTATAGCAAGTGTGACGGGGTAGTACAAGCACTCATTTCCCGGCTGGTCCCTGTACTTGCCGGTCCTCTGCCCTACATACCTATGTACCGTGCATAGACCGAGCGGGCTACCTGCTCGTCATCGGTCCCCTTGATAATCGCCCGCGCGTCCGGAAACACGGTCAGCTCGTAGCTATCGACCTGAAAACGCAGCAGGTAGGCGTTGTAGTTGACCGTGCCGATAGCTTTCAGGCGTTCAGCCAGTGTCGCGAAATCCATGGACCCATGCGTCGTATTGCGGACCTGCACGGCGTTGCGTCCACACAGGCTGGTGCTGGCTTGCCCGCGTGCCTCCAGGAATGTAAAATTATGTGCCCCGCAGGCCGGACAGTCTGGCTGTCGAGGAAGCTCGATGCGCTCGAATGTATTTTCCCACAGATCCATCCAGGTCATGTCGCGACAGATCTTATCGCTATCCAGCAGGATCTTTAACGCTTCGGTCGAGGCGATGCCGGTGATCGCACCTACGATGCCATTTAAGACGCCTGCCGTGTCACAGGTGGGTGTGCTACCTGGTGGGGGAAGCTCTGGAAACGCGCAACGCAGGCATGCAGTCTGACCGGGGAGAATGTTCATTGTTACACCGTAGGCTGCAATCACACCGCTGTATATCCAGGGTTTTTGATACTTAACGCAGGCATCATTGATAATGTAGCGTGTCTCAAAATTATCGGTCGCGTCCAGAATCAGATCCGACTCCTGCACCAGTGCTTCAATGCCATCGGCGGTAATATCGTCTACCAGCGCCTCAACCTCAACCTCGCTATTGATGCGGGCCAGCCGCTGCCGGGCGGCGATCGCTTTGGGGATATGTTGCGCCACATCATCCTCATCAAACAGGATCTGCCGCTGTAAATTATTCGTCTCAATATAATCGCGATCGGCGATTACCAGGTGTCCTACACCGGCCCGGCAAAGGTTATTGGCCAGCACCGTTCCCAGGGCGCCACAACCGATAATTGTCACCTTTGCTTTCCCCAGCCGCTCCTGTCCCGCCTTCCCAATCGGACCAAACAACGTCTGTCGCGAATAGCGATCAAGCATCGCATACCCCCCTTTTCTCTACAGATAGCCATCTACTGTATTGTAACACGAACCACAATCCATCCCACAGATAGGTATGGTGTAGTATGGGCTGAGCGCCCGGGCGCTCAGCCCATACTACACCATACCTATCTCTCATCTTAACCAAAAGATCGAGGTGATGTATGTGGAATGGGCGACGAGCCGCCCATTCCACACACATCACCTCGATCTTTTAACAGGAGGGCAATTTCCCATCTTGAGCCGGGAAATTGCCGCTAATCCTCTGTTTGTAGGACAGAATATGGTGGAAGTTGGCAGCAGGTCATAACTGTGTTACAATGCGTGAAGTGCGATACTCTTTTTCTGGAAATCTGTAACCAGTACATTGTGCGACTCTTTGCGAGAGGCCGGCCATATGAGCAGCGTGAATGCAATCAAAAAGGTATTGGTTATCGACGACAACCCCACCATTGTGGAGCTCATCAAATATGCGGTGAATCTCCAGGGCTCGTACCAGGTTGTTGTTGCATACGACGGAGTCCAGGGGCTTGAGCGTGTCTTCACGGAGCAACCCGACTGCGTCATTATTGACGTCAAAATGCCCAGAATGGATGGGTATCAATTGGTGCGCTGTTTGCGTGGCGATTCACGCACCGCAAATATTCCGTTGATTATTTTAAGTGCTATGACCCGCGAAGAGGATCATATGACCGGCCTGCTCTCGGGTGCAGACGAGTATCTCACGAAGCCTTTTAAACCAACCGCTCTAAACGCAGCCATTGAGAATGTGCTCCGCCTGACTCCTGCTGAGCGCCAGCGTCGTACCGACTCTCTGGTGCAATCACAGTCCGAGCGCGATTAGTCTCCGATCAGCGTGGCATTCTGATCGATCTTACAAGTCTGCTCAGAACTGCGTTTTTATGTTTGAATTGATTGAATTGCTGCCTATCTATCGTTTTCTGGTCGGTACCAGCACATCTACAAGCTCTTTTCTGTTTGTGTTATTTTATGTATTTATTAGGAAAGCGCTAGCGCGCGTGTGAGCTACAGGCATTGCGTAGGTTACATATTCTTTTTGTGGATAGTGATCCACACATACACGATAAAATCAGGCAAGCGCTGGGTGGCGAATTTACTGTACAGTGTGTCGGGTCTATCGTTGAGGCGAAGCAGCGCCTCTCCGTATCACCGCCCGACATTGTGATCTCAGAGGTAGTGGTTGGGGATGAGAGTGGCCTGGATCTCTGTCGCTACGTGCGCGCTAATCCTTTACTTCGGCACCTGCCGATCATGTTATTGACCTCTATGGCTACCCTGCAAGATAAAGTGGAGGGTTTTCAGGCGGGCACAGATGACTATGTCGTGAAGCCGTTTGACACCTATCACCTGGTAGCCCGCATCAAATTGCTGGCAAGAATAAAGCGTCTAGAGCGGCGTACCACCGTCTAGACGCTTCTTTTTTCTATAGGGTCATTTAAAAGTCTTTTTTTGCCGCCCTTCGGGTGGCAGGGGGGAGAGAGGAGTTGGGGGCTGCGCCCCCAACCCCCCGGTCAAGGGGCTGGTCGCCCCTTGCATCTCCACTGTCCTCTTTGCCGCCCTTCGGGCGGCGGGGGAGGAGAGATGAGTTGGGGGCACAGCCCCAACCCCCCGGTCAAGGGGCTGGTCGCCCCTTGCATCCCCACTGAACACTATGTGTAATATATTGGTACAGTGAGGGCATTGGGGCGCATCCGCGCCCCAATGCCCTCACTGTACCAATATATTAGAACATGGGTGGCTGCGTGAGCACCACAGGCAAGAAAGCTCACGCATGTCACAGGCTAAAACACATTTAATATATTGGAGCAGTGCGGGTATTGGGGACGCATTCGCGTCCCTAATACCCGCACTGCTCCAATATATTAAACACGGGCGTCCGCGCAAGCGGACGCCCGTGCGGGGGCGCTCACACCCCCAGTAAAAAGTTTGTCTGACAAACCCCTACCCTGGGAAGTGGCAGGCAGCGTAGTGGTTGGACTGCTTCTCCTCCAGCGGCGGGATGACCTCGCGGCAGATCGCCTGCGCCTTCCAGCAGCGTGGATGGAAGTTACAGCCACTGGGCGGGTTGACCGGGCTGGGCACATCACCCTCCAGGATGATACGCTTGCGGCGCAACTCTACCTCAGGATCAGGCACCGGGATGGCTGACAGCAGAGCCTGGGTGTATGGATGCAGAGGGGTCTCGTACAGATTTTCGCTCTTCGCCAGCTCAACCACGCGGCCCAGGTACATCACGGCGACGCGATCGCTGATGTGCTTCACCACCGACAGGTTGTGGGCCACAAACAGGTAGGTCAGACCGAACTTCCCTTGCAGATCCTGCAGCAGGTTCAGCACCTGAGCTTGAATCGAGACGTCCAGGGCTGAGACTGGTTCGTCGGCTACCACGAAGGAGGGATGTAGCGCCAGGGCGCGCGCGATACCGATACGCTGGCGTTGGCCACCGCTGAACTCGTGGGCGAAGCGGTTGACGTAGTATGGATTCAAACCCACCGTCTCCATCAGGTGGCCCACTTCTTCCTGAATCGCCTTCGCGTTGCCGCGGTTAAAGTTCTGCAGTGGCTCTGAAATAATCTGGCCGATCGTGTAGCGGGGGTCCAGAGAGCTATAAGGATCCTGGAACACCATCTGCATGTCCGCGCGCTTGCGACGAATCTCGTTGGACGAAAGTTTGGTCAACTCCACCCCATCCAGCTTGACCGTGCCAGCGGTCGGCTTGATCAACTGCAGGATGGCGCGGCCGGTGGTTGATTTACCACAGCCGCTTTCTCCTACCAGACCCAGAGTTTCGCCACGACGGATGAAGAGGTCAACGCCATCAACCGCTTTTACCTGTGCCACCGTGCGTCCGAGCAGGCCACCTTTGACCGGAAAATGGACCTTGAGTCCTTTAACATCAACCAGCGTGGTTCCTGTCGCCTGGGGCGTCTGAACTTCTTGTGCCATAGTGTACCTCTTATGTTAGTTTGGATAGAAGCAAGCTGCGGTTTGTTCGCCACGACCAACGAGCTGGAGCTCTGGTCGTTCCTGACGACAGCGAGCCTGTACTTTGGGACAACGGGCGGCGTATGGGCACCCCTGGGGAACGTTGATCATGTCGGGTGGCTGACCAGCGATCGGGGTGAGCCGTGCGCCACGTACGTCGTCGACGCGTGGAATCGATTGCAGAAGGCCTACAGTATAGGGATGGGCGGGCGTCTCAAAGATCTGTTTGACCGGGGCCGATTCTACGACATGGCCAGCATACATAACATTTACATACTGACATGTACCGGCGACTACGCCCAGGTCGTGGGTGATCATCATGACGGCGGTGCCGAACTCTTGCGAGAGACCCTTCATCAGCTCAAGCACCTGAGCCTGAATGGTCACATCGAGCGCGGTCGTCGGCTCGTCCGCGATCAACAGTTGCGGATTACAGGCCAGGGCGATCGCGATCATCACGCGTTGGCGCATGCCGCCACTAAATTCGTGGGGATAGTTTTTTGCACGTCTCTTGGCATCCGGGATGCGCACCAGGTCAAGCATCTCGACTGCGCGGCGCCATGCCTGGTCGTTGCTGACATCTTTGCGGTGTCGCTTTACCGTCTCGGCGATCTGATAGCCGACGGTAAAGACCGGGTTTAGCGAGGTCATGGGATCCTGGAAGATCATCGAGATTTTGCTGCCGCGCAGTTCGGTCAGCTCATCGCGGCTCTTATCCAGGATATTCTCCCCGTTGAAGAGAATCTCGCCGCCGGCGATTTTCCCAGGAGGGGACGCGATCAGGCGCATCACCGAAAGGGCTGTAACGCTCTTTCCGCTACCGCTTTCGCCTACTACTCCCAGGGTCTGGCCAGGTTTCATAATAAATGAAACATCATCAACGGCTTTGACCACGCCACCTCTTGTATAGAAGTAGGTTTTTAAATTATTGACTTCCAGCAAGTTTGCTGCCATATGTCTCTATCTCCACTTACTCTTTAGTCTTTTGCATGAGGATCGAAAGCGTCGCGCAATCCATCACCTATAAATGAGAATGATAGCACGATGATGACAAGTGTCAAGGATGGGACTAAAAGCTCCCATGGGTAGGCCGACAGGGACTGCGATGCCTGGAAAATCATCAGACCGATGCTGGATCCCGGAGGTTGTACACCAAGGCCGAGATAGCTGATGCCGGCTTCACCGATGATGGTGCCCGAGATGTTGAGGGTCGAGGCAACCATCACGATACTGAACAGGTTAGGCACAATGTGGCGCCACAGGATGGTGATGTCTTTGGTTCCCGCGGTTTTAGCGGCCTCGATAAATTGTTGTTCGCGCAGCTGCAACGTCTGGCCACGTACATAACGGGCCATCAGCGGCCAGGCTGTAAATGCCAGCGCCATTGAGACCAGCAGCAGACGCGCGTTTCCGTTAGGCCCGACTACCGGGATCTTCGAGAGGTTGTCGTCGGCCCAGCCACCCAGAATACCGGCGACCAGGATGACGAAGAGCAGTCCCGGGAAGGCGAACAGCAGGTCCGCCAGGCGGGCCAGCAACTGGTCGATCCAGCCACCGTAGTACCCGGCCAGCACGCCAATAGTAATACCCAGTGTGATGTCGATGACCTCAACCGCCACCGCTAGCACAATCGAGATCAACATACCCTGCATCAGGCGCGCGAACAGGTCGCGTCCGATGCCGTCGGTCCCCAGCCAGTACTGCGCCGAAGGCAACTCATGCGTGCGGTCCAGTTCCTGGTGATCATAGGTATGATAGACATCCGGACCGATGGTTTTGGCGCTGAAGGGACCTTTGTATGGCCCACCAATATGCTGATAGATCGGAGGCCCGATGATGGCCAGCACGACCATAAAGATGATGATGCCCAGGCTGATCATGGCGCGTTTATCGCGGCGGAAGCGTCTGAGCGACTCCTGGAAGGGGGTCCGTGATTTCTGCGCCTTATTAGCTGGCGTTGTCTCGGCAACGATTGCCTCTTCAGGAATGACGCCAACCTGGTCTTCAGGATGCCCCGGGAGCGTGTTTAATTCCCATTCGGGTTCCACTGTGCTAGAACTGGGAGCAACAAATCCGGGCGCATCTGTTTCTGGGTTGCGATCATGTGTGTCCATTTTTTCTCCTATGAAACCTTAATGCGTGGATCTACGGCCGTATAGAGCAAGTCTGAAATCAGGTTGCCTAATACCACTCCCGTCGCCAGAAGCACAGCTGTTGCTTGAATGACCGGATAGTCGCGCGTGTTGATGGACTGGATAGTGATATAGCCAATTCCATTGATGTTGAAAACAGTCTCGGTAAAGAAGGCGCCGGTGACCAGGAAGCCGAGGGTGACTCCCAGGACGGTAATGATAGGAATCAGGGCATTGCGCATGGCGTGACGGTAAACGACGATGCGCTCTCTCAGGCCCTTGGCGCGGGCGGTGCGGATGTAGTCCTGCCGCAGTACCTCTAATGTGCTGGTGCGAGTGAGGCGCGCGAAGTAGGCGAGGCCGATCGCTGCGTATACAATAATCGGACCCAGCTTATACTGAATGTCCGAGGGTGCATACTGCCAGGTATTGCCCCATCCAGCGACTGGCCAGTCGAACCCGATTGTTCCATGGAGATAGACGATCATTACCTGGAAGAGCGAGGCCAGAATAAAGGACGGCACCGCAAACAGAAAGATCGAGATCGTCATGGTGACGGTGTCGATCCAGGTGCCGGATTTGAGGGCCGCCAGGATACCCAGAGGGACACCGATGATGATCTGGACGATCAGGCCCCACATGCCCAGCTCAAGCGACGTTGGTACCCCATCTTTTAAGATATCCCACACCGGGCGGTTGGCCGTCTGGAAGGATGTCCCCAGATCGCCATGTAAGAGTCGGACGATATAGTTAAAATACTGCACAAGTACAGGTAAGTCGAGTCCATATTGGTGCTTGAGGCGTGCATATGCGGCCGGATTAAAGTGGTTCCCGAGCATTTCTTGAATGGGATCACCCGGTGCGGCATATCCGATGATGAACGTGATAAACGTCACGCCCAAGAGCACAAAGATAAGGCCTATGAGCCTTTTGAGAAGAAACTGAGCCATCTTGAACCTTCTACTCCCTTGTCAAACAGAGGGTAACAATGGTCGTGCGCATGAAACGAATGCAATGTAGGTAACAATAGACAGCAGCGAACACTGGACTGAGTTACGATACGATTGTTGTTGCACGCCAAATGTTTCTTGTCGTTTCCCTTCAGGAAAACGTAAGGGACGGATGCTCGTGTATATATACTACTGCTGCCCCGTAGTCTATCTACTCGAGGCACCTTTCGGTAGATATCCATTGATATATGTTGACAACAGATGATCCATACATGAGCTGATTTTTTGCTATTTTATGCGAGGGCGTTATTATTGTCAAGGTAATTGGCTATGCTATGTTCAGTTGGCCAGGCCCTGATGGTAAGTATGTATACCCTACAACAAATTCTGCGTATATTCGTTCGTTCACAAGCTGCATCGCTATTTCACCGCACTGTGTAACCACGAGATCAGGGATAATGAGCGGTCTCCCACTCATTATCCCTGACTGCTGTGGAAAGCTAGATTGCTATCGCTTCCCCAGCCCTACCACAGCAGCATTGCTTGCTTAGTGGTTGGCAATATAGACCTTCGCCCACGCGAATGGCGGGGTTGAGTCGCCAGCATTGAAGACACGGCCCACAACGTAGCTCTTCAGCACGCGGGAACGAGCCATCTGGAAGATTGGCAACCAGGCAACGTCGTTGACCAGGGTCTGCTCGGCCTGGTTGTAGGCCTGCATGCGCTTGGTGTTATCCTGCTCAGTATCGGCGGCGTTCAGCGCTTTCTGCACCTGAACCTGGGCGGCGGCATCAGAGACTTTGTTCTGGCCCCAGTTGGTCTGGTTGTTGGGGGAACCAGCGGCGAACTGGAGGGTCAGGAAGTCCTGAGGATCAGGATAGTCTGCGCCCCAACCGCTCTCGAACATCTGGATGGTCGTTTTACCAACGTTCTGAGGCAGAGAAGCGCTCAGGGTTTCAAAGTCGGTTGGGATAGGCTTTACGGTAACGCCCAGGACATCTTTCCACTGCTGGGCGGCGACGGCTATCTCTTTGTCGGTGTCGGCGCTACCACTGGCATACTGGAATTTGATGGCAGGAACGGCGGCCGCGTTGGCGTATCCGTCTTCCTTCAGACCCTGTGTGAACAACTGCTTGGCCAGGGTTGGGTTGCCGGCCGTGCTGGTTGTGCCGTCAGGACCCTTGAGGTCGGGGTTGTAGCCAGGCATACCGCTAGGAACGATATGGTTGGTTGGTGTGTAGACACCTTTGTAGACGACCTTGATCATCTCGTCTTTGTTGAGCGCCAGCTCAAAAGCCTGACGGATTTTGAGGTTGTCAAATGGCTTGGTCAGGAAGTTCAGTCCATAGTAGAAGATGGCGAGAATCGGCACCTTGTGGTACTCTTTGCTGTTCTGCTGCTCATTCAGGTAGTCGGTTGGAACACTGGCCTGGTCAACCTGGCCGTTTTTGTAGGCCTGGTAGGTGGTGGCGGCATCTTTGTAGAAGGTGCTGACAACTTTGATGCTTGGCACGCCATTGACGTAGTTGCTGTTTGGCACAAACACAATGCGCTTGCCGTGGGTGTATTCCTGAACTTTGAATGGGCCAGAACCGCCGCCCTCGGTCAGGTGGTCGGTGAAGTTTTTATTGCCGTATTTGTCGATCAGCTTCTTCTCCACCACATAAGCGGTCGAGTAGGTCAGCGTGGCCAGGAAGTAACCAGCAGGCTCGGTGATCTTGATCACAATGGTATTGGGATCAGGGGTCAGCAAGCTGTCGCCAATGATGGTTTTAACTTTGCCAGCCAGCATTTTGTCCGAATCTTTGATCAGGTTCAAATAGCTAGGAGAAGCTGGCGAATTAAGATCGGGCAGCAATGCGCGGTTGATACTGTAGGCGACATCAGCCGATGTCAACGGGGTACCATCGCTGAACTTCAGGTTTGGTTTCAGTTTGAAGGTCCAGGTTAAACCGCCGTCGGAAGATGTCCAGGACTGTGCCAGTTCAGGCACAACCTTCTGGTCATTATCCAGGGTAACCAGGCCGGTGAAGACCATGCCGATGGCCTGCAAGGATGTCTGGGTGGTTGCCATTGCAGGGTCAAAGGTTTTAATGTCCGCGATGCCGGCAAGGGGCCAGTTAAATACCTGCTTGTCTGCCGGTGCTTTGCCGCTGTTGTTGGTGGTGGTGGTTGAGCCGCCGCCGCCGCCACAAGCGCTCAGCACAGTTGCCATCAGGACCAGCATGGTAGCGATGATCCCTAAGGCCGATTTCTTTGTCGATCGCATGAAGACTTCTCCTTCAGTCAGGAATAAAGATGATTGATTATGAAAGTCGTCGTTTCGCCTGCCCATCATGAATAGGTGCATATAGAGATTGCAACATTGCACGTGATGATATGTGCGAGACGCCTTCTTCCATTTTCATGGAGCGCTTTTCATTCTACTTTTGAAAAGTGTTACTTCCATGATCATGCATACATTAACCATTCACAGGGCCATTGTGAGAGCCAGTATAGAAAAGGTGGCTATCTCAATGGTGTAAATATCTGTGTTTATTGGTTCTTGTATAGTAATTACGTCAGGTCCTGGGTAAATCTCACACAAATTCGTTGATTAAAATGGAGAAAAGGAAAACTGTTTGTATCTTGTATGAGAAGTAATCAGTGCACATCTGCTTGGATGGGCCTGGAGCCTGCATCCGTGCCTTCGGCCCTGACGCTAAGCGCCTTCGGCGCTCACAAAATATATGGTGAAGTGTCTGGCAAAAAACGCGCTTCAGCGCGTTTTTTGCCAGACACTTCATTAAAAAAACATGGGATTGCTCTGGCGAGCCAGGGCAATTTTATTGGACACGGTAGATGTTGGCCCAGTCATCGGGGGGGATGTTGTTCTGGGCGTTGTCGGTGACGCCGATAATATTGGGATTACGTAAAAATGTCTGGGTGACCTGCTCCATTGGCAACCAGGCGACGTCGTTGATGAGCTGCTGCTCGGCTTGCTGATAGCTTTGCAGCCGTTCGCTGTCGTTGCGGTTGGCGTCGGCCTCTAGCAGTTGTTGTTGTACCTGCTGCTGTTGCGCCGCTGTGGTACTGCTGTTCTGGCCGTAGTTACAATTGTTGTTGACGGCTCCTTTGGCGAACTGCTGGGATAGCCAGTCCTGTGGATCAGGATATTCGCCGACCCAGGCCAGCCCCCACATCTGGATGCCGTTGGCATTGCCGGTGGCGCCGGTTACCTTATCGAGCAGCGTATTGTAATCGACAGGATTGGCGGTGACCTGAACTTTGAGGACTTTCTGCCAGTCCTGGATCATGGCCTTTACTTCTTGATCAAAACTATCTACCCCTGAAACATAGGTGAGCTGGATCGGCGGGAGCGCGCTCACCGAACTCATCTTCTCCTCTTGTAATCCCTGCTGTAAGAGTGCCTGGGCCTTTTGGGGATTCCCTTTTACGCTTTCGTTCCCATCGGGTCCGGTAACGTGCGGATTGCTGCCGGGCAGGCCAGACGGTACGATATGGTTGGTCGCGATAACGGTACCTTGCCAGATGTCGTTGGCGATGGCCTCTTTATCAATGGCCAGGGCGAAGGCCTGGCGAATGTGAACGTTATCGAATGGTTTGGCCAGGTAGTTCATGGTGTAGTAGTTGATCCAGAGCTGGGGAACCTGGTGATAATCTTTACGCTTCTTATCATTGGCCAGGGTGTTGAGCGGTACCCCGGTCATGTCCAGCTGATTGTTCATATACGCCTGGTAGGCTTCCTGGGCGGTGTGATAGAAGATATAGGAGACCTTTTGTAGCTGTGGCTGCGGATTGTAATAATGGGTGTTGGGCACAAAATCGATGCGCGCACGATGGGTATAGGTCGCTACTTTAAATGGACCCGCGCCGCCACCTTCATTGAGATGATCAGTAAATCCTGCCTGGTATTTGTCGATCAGCTTCTTCTCCACGACATAAGAGCAGGGATAGGTCAACATGGAGAGGAAGTAGGCCGACTGTTTGTTGGTGACGATGACTACAGTCTGCGCATCTGGCGTCATGATGCTGTCGTTCAATAGCGTTGAGATGCGTCCCGCCAGCAACTGATCGGAATCTTTAATCAGCCGTAAATAAATAGGCGCGACCGTCGATTTTGTCGCCGGTTGCAGGGCGCGATTGAGACTATAGGCGACGTCGGTCGAGGTAAGGGGAGTACCATCGCTAAAGGTCAGGTGCGGCTTTAATTTAAAGGTCCAGGTGACGCCATCGCTTTCCTGGTGCCAGGACTGCGCCAGCTGCGGATGCACCTGCAGCTTGTCGTCGCTCTGCACCAGTCCGGTGTACAACATTTGAACGGCTTGTATGGAGGCGGGATCATGGGCCAGGGCAGGATCGAGTGTGTCAAAGTCGGTCACACCGACAATGGGCGCGCTATAGGTCTGCCGGTTGCGTGCAACCTTCATCGGTTTCCTGGTTGTTGTGTCGTTGCCCCCGCCAAATGGACTGCTACAGGCCGATAAGATCAGTGGGACCAGGCAGGCGGCCAGTAAGAGGATATAAAGAGAATGGTGCCTGCGTGTATGATAAGCTAAATGTTTCATCAACATGAGAAGCTTTCTCTTTACAAATTGTACATTACAAATTACAAAAATCAGTGGTGCAACGCGAGTGCTCAGCATCCGCGTTGCACCACTGAATAGCAGAAGTCCCGGGCGTCGATGTGCCCACGCGTAAAGGGAGGCGTGTTTCCCTGGTGCGCTGGGAAGCAACGCCTTCTTCTTTACGCCAGTTGTGAGGCAAGCGAGTCGCGTTTGCCCAATGCGGCGGCACGCAGCGCGATATGCAGATAGCTATCGATTTTAGTGCCGACCAGATCTTTGGGCCAGTTGATAAATTCTTCGCCTGCGGCCTGTACAATCTGCAACGAATGCCCCTGGTCAAGTGTGGTGTCGTTCAGCGCGGCCACCAGGCTGATCGTTCCAAAGAGCGCCCGCGCATCGTGTCCCAGGTTGAGGTAGCGCTGGGCGGTATGGAGGGCTCCGCGCAGATCTTTCTCTTTGAGTTGCGCTTCCAGGGTTTCAAGCTGGCTGATGGCGATCAGACCACCACCGGTCGCGGTAGTCGTAGCCGCGACGGCTGGCCTGGCCGCTTCCTGCACCTGCTCCGTCACTTCTTTATACAGGGCATTGATGTAGGCTGCGGAAGTGAAGACCATGTTGTACACTTCTTCATCCTGGACCTGGCTGAACACGTTGCGAACCGCTGACGCAAACAGCAGACCGTGTGAGACGCGGATAAAGAGGTCGCGGTCTTCGTCGCCAACCTTCTGGATGATCTCGGCTGCGGCCAGCGCGATCACCGATGCGACCGCACGTGGTGATGCCTGCCCTGGGATGATGGCGTCGTAAACGTTCTGGCACACCTCGGCGGTCTCTGCGTTGCTGAGCAGAACCTGCTGCAGCGGCAGGGCGTTGGCGTTTTTCGGGGCGGACAGCCGTGTGCGCACACTGGCCAGGCTGTGCTTCTGGGTATCCGCGATGAACTCGCGTACGGTCTGCATCCAGGCCGCCTCAGGTTTGTTGGGCTGCAGGGGCAGGTGGGGAGCGAGCCAGTGGAGCAGTTCGGGCACGTATTCACCCCATTCGACCGCGTCCAACAGCTGGAAGCCGCGCGCGGTATACATCAGGGGATGTCCACCATTGGCGAAGGTGGTCGAAACCGCTTCGTAGGCGCGCACTTGCAGCGTGCGATAATCGGCACCGGTTCCATATAATCCGAGCAGGATGCGCTCGGCCAGCTGGGCGTCGTTCTGCTGAATGGCCTCATTCATGACCTGGTTGACGCTTTTGTTCTGATCGAGAAACGCGCTCGGGAAGAGGGGCTGGGGCTTCTCATAGCTGACGTTTCGACCATTGCGAATCGCCGGCGCGGCGGTGATCAGCGCGCGCATGAACAACGGTAGCGCGCGTATCTGCGGTGGAACCTCAGTATCTAACGGCGCTGGACGCGCGCGTAGAAAGCGCGCCAGCATTGCTGCCGCCGCGATCGTAATACTGACATGCCCCTCTGGATCACCTTTGGTGGCCATCATACCAATGCGACCGAGTAAGACATCGGCATTACGTTCTTGTTCTAATAAGCTTCGAGCGCTAGAAATGATGCGTGTCTCATCTCCAGTAACTACCGCATCAATCAACGTTGAGAGATCCACTCTCAGTTCTACTGCAGCCATATATGACTCCTACATATGTAAGTACGTATTTATTATAAGAACATGCATAGTTACTACTCTTTGAGTTCGCGAATAGCATTTTCTATGCCGGGAATTTCTGCGTATTCTTCATCCAATAACTTGTAAGCGCGGCTCAAATAGAGCTCCGCCAATTTAGCCCCACGTTCGGTGGGGGAGATCGCGGCCTTTACGATTTCGGAGCCACGATATTTGTCTGGTAACAGGCGAGCCAGGCGCTCTATGCGTCGCTGTGTGTCCTGCAGGAGCGCTTTGTCCTGCCCCTCCAGCGCGTAGCGTGCCATGCCGACCAGTTTCCCTACCTCTGCCAGTTTCTGCCGTTCAGACAATGTTTGTAACAAGAGCTCCTCAGCATCCAGTTCGCCAGCAGGAGTTGCTTCAGGAATGGCGGCTTCCGCGGGCTTTCTGGTGGGCTGTGCTGCTTGAGAAATATAGTTAGCATATAACTGGGCATATTCCTGGCTACACATGGTGGCCATCTGCATGCGCTCGACCTCTTCGGACGATGTTGACCCGATATCACAGAGATCGTCGGAGCGGCGTTCCGCCAGCTCTTCCAGTTGTTCGAGGCTCATTCCTTCTTCTAGCATGGGGGGAATGGGCATGCCAGCGATATTCTCCGCGCCCTGCAATTCTTCCGAGGGAATCTGGGCGGCGAAGAGCGGAGGTAGGTACTTCGCGATCGACATGGGTATTGGCGGTACGAGACAATAGGTGCTATAGACAATCCGTGAGTTGCTTCTACTTCTCGCTATGAAAATAGCATGCCCCCTGGGGGCTTGTGGATTTCCACGTAAGAATTGTATACCCATAACGAAGTGTCCCTTCAACTTTCAGGGTCAGGGCGAGCTCGATGAACCCGCCCTGGCCTGGTTGTGTGTGTGCTTTCACAGGTTTTGCTTGCCGCTACCTGTGGTCTGCTTTTGTTTGCCTTAGAAGGAATGCGTTTCTATTGTTGCCACCCTCTGGGGGCATTGGCACGCCTTCTAGTATATCATTGATAGCAATATTTCTGCCTTATTATAAACTACGACGCAGTAGAGCCAGGCGTTTGACGAGATCGGTATTGTTCTGAATGTCTTCACCTGAAAGTTCTTCCCCTCCTACTGGAATCGCTTCTTCATAAGCTTGCAGGTGGGCCTTGAGCTCCTGAGATCCGGCGATGCGCGCGAAGTTTTGCAATAGTGTGAGCGCCTGGCTATCGTTGTGCTGGCGCAGGTCGGTCATGGCCGTTTCCGCGTACTGTTCGGCATACTGGCGCAGGAAGGTGCCCCATCTTTCGGGAGACTTGATGCTGTTCATGACACGTTCAACCTGGATGATGGCTTTGCCTTGCTCATCGCGAGCACGCTCGAAATCTTTGCGCAGCAGGAAGATGGAGCCGCGCGCGAAGCGTGTGTCGGCAACCCCCAGCGGACGTCGTTGATGGTGATAGTGGCGCAAGGCCTGCTCAAAGTCGTTGAGGGCGCTATCCATCTCTTCTCTTGAGCGATAGGTGAGTCCCCGTGTGAGCAGGACATCTGCCTCATTTGTCTGATCGTCGGCCTGTTTGAAGCGTACCATGGCGGCTTCACAGTCCTCCAGCGCCTCATCCCAGTGTTGTTGTCCGATGTGGACCTGGGCGACTCCGAGGACGGCCAGCCCATCTCCATCGGTGTTTTCAAGCACCTGGTACTGGCGTCCGACGGCATAGAAGGTCTCTAGCGCGGCATCCAACTCTCCTCGCGATAGCCGGGCCTGAGCCTGTCCCAGTAGGGCCTCCACGGCGATTTCTGGCTGCTGCAAACCCTCCGCTTGATTGTGGGCGCTGCTGTAGAGTGCCTCGGCTGCGTTAAAATCTCCTTCAGCCAGGCGTAATTGACCTCGCACCGCCAGAATCTCGGGGAGCATCTGTCCGACCAGGAAGTTGTTGTTGGCGGCCGCCTCTGCCTCCTCTAGATGGTGATCGGCCTCTTTCATATCGCCGCTGAGAATGTCCAGGCGCGCCTGCGCGATTTCAATCGCGGCTATGGCCGGGATGCCGATGGCGCTATCAACTTTTTCCGCCTGGTCATGGGCATCGCTGAGAATGCTCTTAGCCCGACTCAACTCCCCTTGCTGCTTATTTGTATAGGCCAGTCCTAGCAGGGCCCTGCTTGCTACTTGCAGATTGTCGAGGGCATGGGCCTGTTTGAGCCCGTCTTCCAGCGTCTTGCGCGCCCGGCTCAAGAAGCCCCGGCGATACTGGATCAATCCCAATCCGACAGTGGTCTCGGCCTGTCCCAGACGATACGCTACGGCCTGGAAAGTGCGCAGGGATCGCTCCATGATCGAGTTGGCGTAGGAGAGCTGACCGCGACGTAGATTGATCTCGCCCAGGATGCGACCAGCGCTGGCGGTGCCCAGCGCATTGTGCTGATCGCTATACATTTGCAGCGCGGATTGAGCGGCGATCAATGCCTGGTCAACCTGGGACTGAATGAGGTTGATCTCCGCCAGCCCGAGATTGGCGTCGGCCTGCCCTAATTCATATTCGATCAGACCTGCACGACTGAGGGCCTCGGCCAGCACGGCGGTCGCCTCGTCCAGGCGCTCCTGATCGATATAGATACGTCCCAATCCCACCTGCGCGTCAACGAGTCCGTAGTTGTCACCAGTCTGCTGATAAATTTCCAGTGCTCTTTTGTAGGCCGCCTCGGCCTCGCCAAACTGACGGCGCAGGCGTTGAATATCGGCCAGGCTGCGGCTGGCATCGGCCTCGTTGGTCGTCTCATTCGCCTCTTTAAAGTAGCGAATCGCATCCTGGTAGTGTTCTGTCGCATAGCTCATATTGGCGCGCTGCAGCTCAATATGACCCATGGCCAGTTCCACATTGCCCAGGCCCTTGCTGTTTTGCTGCTTGCGATAGATCTGTTGCGCGTTCTGATAGGCATCTTGCGCGCGGTCCAGGTGTGCCAGCCGCCGCTCCACGTGTCCCATGGAAAGCGCGCTGGAGGCCATCAACAAGGGGCGATCAGCTTCCTGATAGTGTTTGAGGGCGCGCTGATAGCTATTGACCGCCTGTTCCAGTGCGTTATTCTGTTCCTGGATATCGGCGATCATCGCCCGGCAGTCACCCGCTTGCTTGAAGTCTCCGCTCAGCCGAAAACGGATCTCCGCATCCCCGAATGCCTCGGCGGCCTGATCTAATTTGCCATCATTGTACGCATTAAAACCAGCCTGCAAACGATTCTCTGCCTGCTGACGATCTTTTTCTTTTTTCTCATGTTCTGATGTTGTCATAAAGAAGTATTCCTCTCACCCATACCAGGTTGAGCGTTCATGTTGTGATTGCATTAAGTACTTGCTTCATTGTATATTCCGCGACTTTCTAAAGTCAAAAAGTCACTCAAAACCTCAAGGTTTTCAGGGGCTGTGCCCCTTGACCCCCTGATGCCGCCCTGCGTGCGGCTGGAAGGGGAAGAAGTTGGGGGCACAGCCCCCAAACCCCTTAGGTGCCAGGCTTGCCCAGGCTTAGGGCTGGCTGCCCGCCCCTTGCATCCCTGCTTGCTCCTGCACGTGTGCCCGCTGCGCGGCCACATTGGTTTTATGGGTTGGTGCATGGGGGTGCGCGTTCGCGCACCCCCATGCACCAACCCATAAAACGGATTCTGAGCACCGCAGGTGAGAAAAGTGGCTCCCGTGGCCGATTCCCATTGATATGAATCAACACGTAAAACGGATTCTGAGCATCGCAGGTGCGAAAACATACGCAGGCCGCAGGCAATCATCTCGCGCGTCAGGCGCATTTTTAGACACCCTTGTCCAAAAAGATGGGTGCCGGGGCGCCAGCCCCGGCACCCATCCTCCTCCCCAGGTGCTGCCGCAGGCAGCACCTGCAAGCAGCCTGAGTTTCTCGCCAAAAAATAAAGACAGGAGAGCTCGATAATGCTATAATGGCAGAGAATGTTATAGCAATAGCTATAGGCATATGCTTTTACATTGCCGCTGTTTGTGCTGTGATTCTCTGCCACATCATTGAGAAAGATCCTCACAGAACAGCCGGATGTTAGTATTTTTGAAAGGCAGTTCTTTCTTATGTATGAAGACGCTCTTGCACGTGTAGATCTTTTCTCCGCCTTAGATAAAAAGGAACTTCAGGCCCTTGCGAAAAGTTGCCAGGAACGCTCGTACAATGCCGGCGCGACCCTTATTGCTCAGGGAGATAGCGGGGTTGGACTTTACATTATTACAAGCGGAAATGTGCGTATTACGAAGTCCAAGGAGGCAGGAACTGAGGAAACATTAGGCGCCCTGGGGGCGGGCAATGTGCTGGGTGAGATGTCGCTGTTAGATGATTTACCTCGCTCGGCAACCGTTACTGCCGTTGATGATGTAAAAGCTTTGTTGCTCCCCGTCTGGGAGTTCCGTACCTTCCTGCGCAATCATCCGGATGTTGCTCTCAAATTGCTATCTGTTTTGAGCCGTCGCCTGCGCAAAGCGGAAAATACGCACGCGGAATAACGCGGATAGGAAAAGAAGAGTATTCCAGTCTGTGCTGGAATGCTCTTTTGTTATCCTGCCCGTCTGATGCGGACCATTCACCGGCTACCGACTACACATCGCCGGGTGAGTATGTCTCCGCGTCACTATCTTCTATAAATTGATGGAGGCTGTTGGCGTCGGGCTTTTCTCGATTGAGCAGCTTCTGAATCTCCTCGAACATCGTTTCGACATCTCCGAAGGATCGGTAGACGCTGGCAAAGCGAATATAGGCGATCTTGTCCATCTGCCGTAGATGTTCCATCACTAATTCTCCGATAACATTGCTGGGAATCTCTTGCTTGCCGAAGCGATAGAGCTCCTGCTCGATCTCTTCCACAGCCTTCTCGATTTCGCCCGCCGGTAAGGGACGCTTCTCACAGGCTTTGCGAATGCCAGCATACAGTTTCTGGCGATCAAATGCTTCACGCCGCTGGTCCTGTTTAATGACCATCAGAGAAAACTTTTCGACCCGCTCATAGGTGCTGAAGCGGCCCTTGCAGTGTTCGCATTCGCGCCGCCTGTGAATAGCGTCTCCAATATCCCGGGAATCTTTGACCCGCGACTCTGTGCCTCCACAAAAAGGACATTTCATCTATTTCAATCGTGCGAATACCCCTGCCTTCAGGAAGGAAGCACGCCTCCTTTTTTCTGCAGCTCTTCAAGAATGTCCCCAAAGGGCAGAGGAGAAATGTGCAGTTTCTCCTCCGGACCAGAGATGGCTGGCACCCTTTTCCGCTCGGGCGTGGGGTACTTGACCCTACGCCCCACAAATCCTTGCTGTCGCATCTAAGTTAGGAACATTCTATCATATCTGGATTGTTTGGAGGCGGTTTTCTTCTTTACACATGTGCGGCGGTCGCGGTGGCCGCTGTATATTTCTCAGATCTGGTGGCCCGGGCCGACTTTTTGGACTTCGCCGCCTGGGAGGTCGCCGGCTTCTGCCCGTGAGGGGTGCGCTCTTTTCCTATATACCCCGAACGCAGTCGTGAACCCTGGCGCCAGTAAGCATACCAGTAAGGTCCGTGCCCCTGGGTGTTGCGACAGGTGCTGCATGATGCCTTCCCACATTTACGATACTGTAGCTGATAGGTAATATGCTGATTGCTCGGTATCTCTGTCATAAACCCGTACCCTTCCACAAATCTATACATGTCAACGCGACCTTAAAAGATACTGATATGATACCATCATTGTATGAACATTTTGTGAATTTAATATAACAAAAAATGAAACATTGTTAATAGTATGGCGTGTTTCATCTGTGCAAATGTACTTTTGTATAACACCTTTTTCATATGTAAAGAACGGTAACAGGGTACTCTTTTCGCGGTACAGGGGTCCATTCGTGAAAAATTTGTTACATTTATGTTGTCCACACGCCGGCAGGAGGGCGGCTAGCCCTCCTGCCGGCGTGTGGACAACATAAATGTATAGGTTTTTTGGTGGCCCAGCCCCCAAACATCATCGGATGGAGCATCGGGGGCGCTCACGCTCGCTCCCCCATAAAAAGTGTGTCTGACACCTCAACACCCTTTGAAACGGGTGATATAATGGTGTCTGTACCCGCTTTTTTAGCGAAGAGTCATTGCTTTGTTCGTTACGTTGTGTTGTTGGATTGGAAAGAGAGCGAACTATGCAAGTTATTATCAAGAGTAAACAGATGCAGGTCACACCTCAATTGCGTCAGCGGATTGAGCGCAAGGTACAGCGCCTTGCACGCTGGCTTAATGATGAATCGCGCGTAGAGGTAACGGTCGCCGAAGAGCAGACGCGCAGCGCTAGCGATCGCTACTGTGTCAACCTTGCACTGACTGGCAACTCACGCACAATTCACAGTGAGGTAAGTGCCTTAAGCGCCAGTGCCGCCCTCGATATGGTTCTCGATAAAGTTGTCGCGCAACTTGGCCGTCAGAAGGATCGGCAGACCAGGCGGCGGCAGCATGCCACCCCCATCAAGATCCTTTCCCTCTCTCGTGCCGGTGTTCTTTCATCACTGGATGAATATGAGGATACTGAAGTACCACCTTCGGCCATGGAGGATGAGCACAATGAGGAAATCTGGTCCAAAGTGCTGGAGATTCGCCGTTTACCCACAAAGCCTATGACTGATGATGAAGTAATTGAGCAGATGGAGAAAAGTGGGAACTCGTTCTATCCTTTCTTTAACGAAGAAACCAATAGCGTTAACGTGATGTATAAGCTGGATACCGGTGGGTACGGATTGTTGGTACCAGCCCAGGAATAACAGGCATGACTCGCTAAACGCTAAAAAAGCTTTCAAATGCGAAGACGCCGCCAATGCGCTCTATGCGTGTGGCGGCGTCTTCGTGTGGAGGTTAAGCGACTGTGATTTCAAATTGCCAGGGTTGTGCCGGCGTCTCTTCAAACTGTCCTAGCGGGTCGGCGGCTCGAATGGTCAAGGTACGTGCTTCAGATGAGGGCAGGGGCCGGAAGCGCGCGCTCCCCTGGTAGACGGCGTTGTTGGGTCCACTGGCCAGGTCGGGGCGCGCCAGAATCATGCCGCCGCGATCTCCGGTCCATTGGGTGCCCGTGTTGTCTTTCAGGAAGAAGATGATGCGCGGCACAAAGGCGAAGCCAGCCGTAAACGGTGGTCGAATCCAGAGATAGTGGAGCTCAAAAAAATCTTGATAATACAGCATGCGATGCAGGATCAGGGTCATCCCTTGTTGCTTCTGCTCGATTTCCAGGGTGACTGTACGTACGGGCTCGCGCACGCCTGTGCTTTCGCTCCGCTCGCTCCCCAGCGATGGTGCCGCGACGACGATCGGGGGACGTGAGGCCAGTTCCAGCGCCGCGGTTGAAAATGGCGTTGGGTCACGGAGAATATCGTTACACAGTTGCAAACAATCGTCGCAGATGTAGGCAGCCCCGGGGCCAGCGATCATGCGTCGTACTTCGGACGTATGACGGCCACAAAATGAGCAGCGAGCCATTGATCGATCAAAACTCATAGCATATTCCCCATCAGTTAGACCAGTGTGTTAGCGTTTGTGAGTGCGCAGTACTGTCGCAGCCTCACTATACAATCCCAGTCGCTCAAGTATAGAGGCGTGTGCCTCCCATTCTAACGAATCTTCCAATGGTGTCAGTAATGGTGACAGATTTGTTTTTTGTAATTCTAACACAGTTGAACCATTTTCAGAGGCCACACTAATATGGTTGCCATTGAGTGGTTGAGGCTCCATATCGGCCTGATCGCCGTATTTACGCTGTAACGCCAGTTCAATTAAGTAATCAGCAAAATGAGGATTTTTTGGCAATAATGAGCCATGAAGATAGGTTCCATAGGCGTTGCGATAGATGGCGCCTTCGGTCTGATCTTCGGCGTTATTTCCATACCCTTTGAGTACTTTCCCCAGGGGCCTGGCCGTGCCAAGATAGGTGCGCCCCCCATGGTTTTCAAAGCCTACCAGCGTCTGTCCATTCCAGCTCAGGGCGATATCGCCGATGCAGCGGGCGACATGCGGACCTTTGTGCTCGGTCCAGGCATCGAAGACGCCCAGCCCTCGCATATCAGGACCCTCGGCGGGACGGTAATAGTGGGCGAGCAACTGGAAGCCGCCACACACCGCCAGTACGGGCATGTCATCTTCGATGGCCGCCCATAGGCCAATGCCCTTCATTTCATAGAGATCTTGCGCGACAGGCGCCTGTTCTTTATCCTGTCCTCCACCAATAAATAGCATATCATATTCGTCTGGTGCCAATGCATCTCCCACCCCCAGTCCCACTACGCGTAGCTCGATGCCCCGCAACTGGCAGCGACGGCGCAGCGTTAAAATGTTGCCTCGATCTCCATAAAGATTTAATTGGTCCGGATATAAATGGCCCAGGGTCAGTGTGAGCGGCTGTATTCGATATTCTGCCATACTTTTAAGCATCTCTTCCTTCCCAATAATGTGGGGTAAAACCGCGCTGTTCCAATTCACGATGCACTTCCAGTAACCCTGTATACGTCGGTACTACGAAGAGAGTTTCGCCGGTAGGGGTTTGTTGTAATGCACTATCTAATGCGTTCTTGATGCCGTAGAGCCGTTCGTCTATTCCCTCAGACTGTTGTTGTCCCTCGTTTATTCCCCGATTCTTTTTCAGACGTCTGGAACGGGTTGTCGGTGTGTTCTTCATGGCTTTTAAACGGGTAGGGGGGACGATTGTCATGGCGTTTTCGTTGATGCCTGCGTATTTGAGGCGCAGCGCCAGGTCCAGGGCGCGGGTGCCACTGATGACGAGTGTCTGTGTCTGTCCCACTGCTCGTTCAAAATCGACATCCCAGATCCAGGAAATATCCTGCCCATCAGCGATGTTATCATTGAGGATGAAGAGGAGATGACGTGCTGTGCCGTCGCTAAAGAGGGTGCGCAGCACCTCATTGAAGCCGGTAGGATTCTTCGCCAGCAGCAGGCGCATAGTTTTGCCGTCAGCCTGGATGCGTTCGCCGCGCCCGAACACGGGCTTGGACTGCTCGATGCCGCTGATAATGGGTTCCCAGGGTGTGTCCAGGGCCAGGGATGCCGTGCTGGCGGCCAGAGCGTTATAAATATTGTAGAGTCCCGGCAGGGGTACGATTATCTCGCGCTTCTGGTTGCCAGCCTCAATCTGCAGGCGGATACGATCAAAGGTATCGACCTGGACGTTGGTCACGCGCACATCGGGCTGTGGTCTCTGCTTGCCGCATTGTGGACAATGATAGTGGCCCATGTGGCTGTAAAAGTGGAGATCATATTCGTATTCGTGTCCACAGCGTGAGCAGACACGGGCATCCATGACCTGGTGATGGTTGGCTTCGGCTTCGTCTTCGCCCGTCTCAAGGGTTGTTTCAATCCCATAGTAGAGGCAGCGACCCGGGAAGCCGTCGCCGAGCTGGGCGATGGTGGGATCATCGGCATTTAATACCAGCGTAGTGGTTGCCGGTAGCAGGGCGATCGCCTGTTGCCACTTGCTGACGACGCTATCGACCTCGCCATAGCGATCAAGCTGGTCGCGGAAGAGATTGGTAAAGACGAGGACGCGAGGAGGAATCGAGCTCACAAGCTTTGGTAGGGCGGCTTCATCTACTTCTAAGATAGAGATGGCCTGGCCGGCCCGGCGCAGATGACCATTGGGCTGGGCGCGAATCACCAGTGAACTGGCGACGCCGCCGACCAGGTTAGAGCCCTCGCGGTTGCGCCAGACGCGTAAGCCGTCATCACGCAAGATGGCCGCGATGAAGCTGCTGGTGGTGGTCTTGCCGTTTGTCCCGGTGACCATAACGCTGCCATGCTCAAGCTCGGTGGCCAGGTGCTCTACGATATCGGGGTAGACGCGTTGCGCGACAACGCCCACGATACTGGTTCCTCCTCCAAGATGTAGGCGGCGACTGATGGCTCCTGCGGTGCGCCCTGCCATCACCGCGACGCCAGCGCGCACCGCATGCTGACGTCGCGTCCCACGCGGCTTCCTCGCAATTTCTTTCTCTTTGGGTGGGGGAAGTGACGCGGTCTCCATCAAGCTTTCTCGCGGTGGCTGATCGCTTTCAGACGATACTGGCTGAGATGGTTGTTCTTTTCGCATGCTGTTCCTCCGCATCGGCGCTTCTGCTTCTATCCTGTATAGTAGATGAATGCAGCATAGCATGCAAGCCCGATGGGGTCAAGTGTATGGTAAAGATAGAAAGATAGAAATTATTACCCCTTGTCAAAGTTATGATAATGATATATGTACTAATAAAAACGAACTATTGCCATGTATGGTATGCTTCAAAAGAAATTTTTGATGCATCCTTTCTGTGAGTGTGTTTAACTTCCGTCATGTTGGGGGCACGTGCGCGCCCCCGCACTCGCGGCCGCGCAACGGCCGCACTGGTTTTGTGTATTGGTGCATGTGGGGCGCATTCTCGCCCCATATGCACCAATACACAAAGGACTGCTGAGCACTGCAGTGGCGAAAGCTCAAACACATTGCAGGCGATGGTCATGAGCACCAACCACCAAAACCGGTGCGGCCGCCTGTGTGGTGGCGCTTACATGCCCTATATAACGAGAGTTTGACTCTCATTCCATCGCCTGCGGCATGCTTTCGCGCCTATGGCGTTTACGAATCCATCATGTGGTGCAACAGGGGCGCACCAGCGCCCCTGTTGCACCACCACACGCCGCGTAGCGGACACGCGTGTGAGGGCGATCACGTGCCCCGAAGGTGACGAGAATCAGACACATTCTTTGCCTGGGATAAGAGCCCGCGCGCCGTGTTCAATGCGGGTTTCTGGTATAGTGTTCCTGGCGATATGTCGAAAACACGTTGCGGATAAGTAGGTTGGGAGGTCTGGTAAAAAGAGCTACAGATAAAGCGTTTGATTAGATGTAATGTAGGATAGAATACCTACTTGTCAGGCTATGCTATTCTATCCTTTAAGACGAACACTCATAAAAATATGCGGGTTTTGTTCAGTAACGAAGGTCAGGTAACAACTCCATGGCGAAAAAATTGGTAATTGTCGAGTCACCGGCCAAAGCAAAAACAATCGAGAAGTTCCTTGGTCGTGATTTTGAGGTCCGTGCGTCCATGGGCCATATCATTGATCTGCCCAAAAAAGGGCTCGGTGTAAATACACGCAAAGATTTTGCTCCTAAATATGAGGTTATTGAGAAAAAAGATAAGTTGATCGATGAGCTGAAGGCGGCGTCCAAGCGTGCTGAGGAAGTGTACCTGGCCCCTGACCCGGACCGCGAAGGTGAATTTATCGCCTGGTCACTTAAAAATATCCTGGAATTGCAGAACCCTCGCCGCGCTGTATTCAATGAGATTACTAAGCGCGCGGTCCAGGATGCGATTCGCAAACCTCGGCAGATCAACGAAGACCTCTTTAATGCTCAACAGGCTCGCCGGGTGCTCGATCGCCTGGTTGGCTATAAAATCAGTCCTTTGCTCTGGCGCCGTATCCAGTCGGGGACCAGCGCGGGCCGCGTGCAGTCGGTCGCCCTGCGCGTGATCTGTGATCGCGAGGCGGAGATTCGTGCCTTTGAGCCCGAGGAATACTGGAGCATCGTGGCGACTCTGAGTAAGCAGAAACAGGCAGAGCGCTTTGAGGCGTCCCTGGTCTCTCGCCTGAAAGATGTCGATGCGCTCAATGGCGACGAGGCGTCCGGCGATACCGAGGAGCCAGCTACGGCCGAGTCCAATGGAGCAAACGGCTCCAAACAGACGAAGACAGGGCGGGGACGCATCAAGATCTCTTCCAAAGAAGAGGCCGACGCGATCCTCACGGATCTGCAGGACGCGACCTATAGTGTGCTGAAATACGATGAGCGCGAGCAGCGTCGCCAGCCGCCGCTGCCGTATACGACCAGTACCCTGCAGCAGGATGCCTCGTTGCGGCTCTACTTTAAGCCGAAGAAGACGATGAGCCTGGCGCAGCAACTGTATGAAGGTATGGAACTGGGCGCGCGCGGCCACCAGGGTTTGATCACCTATATGCGTACCGACTCGACGCGTATCTCGGACGAGGCGCAGGGCAAGGTGAAAGAACATATCGCCCAGAACTTCGGTGATCCCTATGTGGGCCAGGGCCGGGTCGGTAAAGCCAAGGCGACGACGCAAGATGCGCACGAAGCCATTCGTCCGACCGATGTGTCTTTGACGCCACAGATCGTGAAGTCGCACCTGTCTGCGGACCAGTTCAAGCTGTACAATCTGGTCTGGCGCCGCTTCGTGGCTAGCTTTATGACGCCAGCCGTCTTTGATACGGTGCGCGCCGATATCGTGGCCCGGCAATATGTGTTCCGCGCCACCGGCTCGAACCTGAAGTTCCCGGGCTTCTATGCCGTCTGGTCCCGTGAAGAAGATGAGAAATTGCTGCCGGTAATGAAGGTCAATGAAGAGTTGACCTGTTATGGCCTGAAGCCCGATCAGCATTTTACGCAGCCACCACCACGCTATTCCGAGGCCAGCTTGATCAAAGAGCTGGAAGAACTGGGCATTGGCCGTCCTAGTACCTATGTGCCAATTATCAGCACGATTCAGGATCGCGGCTACGTGGACCAGGAGCAGCGGCGCTTTGTGCCAACCTGGCTGGGCGAGACCATCAATGAGGTGATGAATAAACACTTCCCCGAGATCGTGGATACCGGCTTTACCGCCGATATGGAGCGCAAACTGGACGACGTTGAGGATGGCAAGCGTTCCTGGATCGAGTTCCTGAGCACGTTCTACGGTGCTTTTAAGTCGACGATGGAAAAGGCCGAGGCGGAGATGGACCGGGTGCAGAAGCCGTTGGAAGAGACCGATGAGCAGTGTCCAGAGTGTGGCCGTAACCTGGTTATCCGTACCGGCCGCTTTGGTCGCTTCATCTCCTGCTCCGGTTTCCCGGAGTGTAGCTACCGTCGCTCGGTGGTCAATAAGACTGGCGCGCTCTGCCCGCAGTGTGGTGGAGACCTGGTTGAGCGTAAGACGCGTCAGAAGAAGCGCATCTTCTATGGGTGTGGTAACTATCCAACCTGCAACTTCGCTATCTGGGAACGCCCGGTCCCCGATCTGTGTCCGAATTGCGGCGGCTTGATGGTGGTGCCAAAGGGGAGCCAGGAGCCGGTCTGCTATAACGAGGTGGTGCTGGTACAGCGTGGCAATGAGGAGACACCTCCCCAGGATGGCGCTGCCGCGACGTCCGCTGGTACGGGCCGCAAAAAGGCTACGGCATCTACGGCGAAAAAGAAGGCGACCTCTACTACAAAGAAGGCGACGGCCACTAAACGCGCCACAGCCACGCGCAGGAAGACGGCCGACGTTTCTGAGAACGGGAATGAAAAGGTAGCCTCCACCAGCAAAACCACCCGGCGGGCGACGACCAGTACCAGCAAGGGCACAACAAAGGCAACAACAAAGACACCGGCACGCCGGTCAACTACGACTGCGAAGACCGCAGGGACAGCAACGGGGGGAACGAAAGCGACCAGATAATCTGAAAGCAGAACGGTGAGCGGAAACTTGTGATATAATCGGAAAATAATTTACTCTCTCTCAAATCCCAAAACAAGGGGAGTTCTGCTTATTATGGAGGATTACATGCCGCATGCAGTGACGCTGATCCCCGGCGATGGAACTGGGCCAGAAATTGCTGAGGCGACCTGCCGCGTACTGGAAGCAACTGGCATACAGTTCAGTTGGGATGTCCAGCCGGCAGGAGTGGAAACTCTGGCGAAACAAGGGACTGTCTTGCCAGAGGAGGTGATAGAGTCAATCAAGCGCACCCGGGTGGGGATCAAGGGGCCCATTACGACTCCTGTGGGGAAGGGTCAGCGTAGCGCCAATGTAACACTACGTAAAAGGCTTGATCTCTATGCCAATCTGCGCCCCGCCAAAACATATCAGGGCCTTCGCTCCCGTTATGAGAATATTGACCTGGTCATTGTCCGTGAAAATACTGAGGACCTCTATGCCGGTATTGAATTTCAACGTGGTACCGCTGAATACGAAGAGCTATTGGAATTCATTGGCCGTACAACCGGGCATCGTATCGATCCCGATTCAGCGATGAGCATCAAGTATATCTCCGTGGCCGCTACCAGGCGCATTGTGAAGTTTGCTTTTGAATATGCACGGGCCAATAAGCGCCGTAAAGTGACCGCTGTGCATAAGGCGAATATTATGCGCCTCTCCGATGGACTCTTTTTGTCTACCGCCCATGAAGTCGCCAGGGAATATCCCGATATTCAATATGAGGACCGCATTGTTGACAATATGTGCATGCAACTGGTACAGAAGCCAGAACTCTATGATGTCCTCGTCCTTCCCAATCTTTATGGTGATATTATCTCCGATTTGTCCGCTGGCTTGATTGGCGGCCTGGGTGTAGCTCCGGGGGCCAATATTGGCAGTGATTACGCGGTCTTTGAGCCGGTGCATGGGAGCGCCCCCAAATATGCTGGCCAGAATAAAGTGAATCCAATGGCGATGATGTTTTCTGGTGTCATGATGCTCCGCCATCTGGAAGAGAGAGAAGCCGCTCACCGCCTGGAGCAGGCCTTAATGCAGGTGCTGGCCGAAGGGAAGTCTGTGACCTACGACTTGAAGCCGCGCCCCGATGATCCTACCGCCGTTGGCACATCGCAGGTCGCCGACGCCGTCATCGAGCGCCTCCGCAACATGTAGAGAAGTTATGTGGTGTGTGGAGAGAGGGGCGCCACCGGGCGCCCCTCTCTCCACACACCACATAACTTCATAAAAGCGCGAAGCGCTGCGCTCCACCCAAAAAAGCCAGGATTGCGCCTCCTCACCCCAAAAAAGAACCCTGGAACGCAGCGCCTCATCCAAAAAAAGAACCCTGGAACGCAGCGCCTCATCCAAAAAAAGAACCCTGGAACGCAGCGCCTCATCCAAAAAAAGAACCCTGGAACGCAGCGCCTCATCCAAAAAAAGAACCCTGGAACGCAGCGCCTCATCCAAAAAAGAACCCTGGAACGCAGTGCCTCATCCAAAATAAGATTTGTGGTATCTGGCAATATATGCGCTGTCGCGCATATATTGCCAGATACCACAAATCTTAAAAACAATATCCGGGCGCTTTAGCGCCCCACGCTGGCTGCGCCAGCCAGTGCAGAACCTAGTTCTGCACCACCCCTTTACGCCATTTGTGGCGGGCCTGGATATAGCGTACCGTGCCCGAGTGGGCACGCATCATGATAGATGAGGTACGGGCGCCCCAGCCAAAGTACTGGACACCATCCAGCAGTTCACCGCTGGTGATGCCAGTAGCGGCGAAGCTAACATCGTTCCCGCTCACCAGATCGTCTGTGCGGTAGACGCGGTCCATATCGATGCCGTCGGCTTTGAAGCGCTGACGCTCTTCCTCAGTCCGTGGCCAGATCTTACACTGGATCTCGCCGCCCAGGCACTTCAAGGCGGCGGCGGCCAGTACAGCCTCTGGCGCTCCACCAATGCCCAGCATGATGTCGATGCCACGATAGTCTTCCATGGCGGCCAGGATGGCGGCGGCTACGTCACCGTCGGTGATCAGGCGGATGCGGGCGCCGGCCTCGCGTACCTGGCGAATGATATCCTGGTGACGAGGACGATCCAGAATGACGGCGGTCAGATCGTCGAGACGCGACTGGCGTGCTCGTGCGATACGGTCCAGGTTGACCGCGATCGGAGCATTGATGTCGATGACGTTCTTCATCCCCGGCCCCACGGCGATCTTCTCCATGTAGTAAACCCCAGGAGGGGCGGAGTACATGCTGCCGCGCTCAGCGGTGGCGATGACGGCCAGGGCTCCCGGTAAGCCAAGCGCCAGCAGGCGTGTGCCATCAACGGGATCTACCGCCACGTCTACCTCTGGCTTGCTCCCATTGCCGATCTCTTCACCGATATACAACATCGGGGCTTCGTCTTTTTCCCCCTCACCAATTACCACCACACCGTGCATGTCTACCCCATCGACCGCGTGACGCATAGCATCTACTGCGGCCTGGTCAACCATCTCTTTATTGCCTTTGCCCATCCAACGACCGGCGCTCAACGCGGCTGCCTCGGTTACACGGATGAGCTCCATCCCCAGGTTGCGCTCTATTGTGCGCGACGGTTCAAAACGTTCCTCTTCTGTCGACATTGTTAAATCCTTTTGTTTTTCTTATATTTGTACGTACCGTGGGCGAGTGCGGCAATGCTCTGCTTGCATGATCGCCTGTAACTGTTCAACGGCTTCTGAGAGTCGCCCCTGGCGGTTCACAATGGTATACTCATAGTGCTCTTGCTGGGCTAGCTCATGTTGTGCGTCTAAAAGTCGGCGCTGGCGCTCCTCCTCGGTCTCGGTCTGGCGATTGGTCAGGCGCTCGACAAGCTCTTCTATAGAGCCGGGAACGAGGAAAATGTAGATCGCTCCCGGCACCCTCTGCCGTACAGTCGCGGCGCCCTGTACATCAATTTTGAGCAGGACATCACGCCCCTGTTGCAAATTGTCGACGATCTGACGTATGGGTTGCCCATACCAGTTGCCATGCACCTGCGCGTACTCAATGAGTTCATTCTGTTCAATCATGTCCTTAAATTGTTCATGACTGACAAAATGATAAGGGTTGCCCTCGCTCTCACCAGGGCGTGGAGCGCGGGTTGTCACCGAGGCGACCACGTGAAAATCAGTCCCTTTTTCCTTCAGGGCGTTGATTACGCTGTCCTTACCGGTACCAGAGGGGGCCGAAAGGACAAAGAGCAATCCTGGCTTTTTAGTGCCCGCTTGCTTTAACTGTGATGATAGCGATTGAGTCTCAAGTTGCATGCTTTTCTTCCTGCAGTTGCTCAAATAGAGAGAGGATTGGTGTACGAACAAACATCTCTTTGTTATACTTTATCTTATATTTGCGAGCACAATGACAAAGAAAAGCCACCTGGCTCTTACCGTGTTGAGCCTGTGCGTGCTTGCACTACTATTGTACAACACTGTTGGGTATCCCGAAAGTCGTTTTACCTGCAAGGAATTTATTATGTATATAGATGCTATGACGCTGGCTAATGTCGCGGATGAGTGGCGGAAATTGCTGGTGGGCGCGCGTATCGATACGATTATTCAGCCGACTGAGCATGCGGTGGCCCTGCAATGCTATGCTCCGGGCGCCGAGGGCGAGGGAGGCAGGAACCGCTGGATCTATCTTTCCGCCCATCCGCAGCTTGCCCGCGCCCATCTTACGGCCTTGAAGCCGCAGAGGATCGCCAGTGAGCCGCCAGCCTTTGTGATGCTGCTGCGCAAGCACCTGGAGGGCGCGCGTATCGAGTCGATCGAGCAGCCGCGCTGGGAGCGGGTTCTTGAGATCGTGGCCGGCTATCGCAGGAGTCCTGATAGTGAGGAGCGGGTGCGCTTCCGCCTGATCATTGAGGCGATGGGACGGCTCAGCAATATTATCTTTTGCGATGAGCGCGGCATGATTCTGGGCAGTCTGAAGCGTGTTGGTTCGGACGTCAATCGCTATCGTGAGGTGGCGGCGGGCCTGCCGTATGTGCCACCACCGCCGCAGCAGCGTACGCTGGCGGGTCAGCAGCTCCCTCGCCTGGAGCCAACCAGTGTGACGGCGGCCCAGCTGTCTATCTGCGCCGCCGATGAGACGGTGCGGGATGAGCAGTCGCCAGCTAAAAAGCGCAGGCGCGCTCCCGAGGAGCCGAAGCTCTGGCAGTTGCTGTCGCATCATGTGCTTGGCTGCAGTCCCCTGCTGGCGCGCGAGGCGGTGTTCCGCGCCACCGAGAATGCGGAAACGCCGGTGGCGCAGGCCGACCAGTCGGTCTGGGAAGAACTGGCCTGGAATGTTTGCGATCTGACGAGCGCCTATGATACCCATCGCTGGCATCCCCAACTGGTTGAGCGTCTGATGACGGCCGATGAGCAGCAGCAGTCGTTCGCGGCCGCGGGTGAAGATCGCTATCTTCCCCTGGCTTTTGCTTCCTACGTACTTGAGCAGTATGCCGCTCTGCCTGATGCGCGCGTGCGTGAGTCGCCATCGATCAATGTCCTGCTGGATGAGTACTTTGCTCGTTCCGAGTGGCGCGATGCCGTAGATACCCTGCGCGCCCCGCTGCGTAAGATCCTGCAGAACAATATCGATCGCTGCAGGCGCAAGGCTGATCTGCTACAGAAAGAGATGGATAATTCGGCCGAGGCAGCCCGCTATCGTCTGTTCGGCGAGCTGCTCCTGGCCTATCAGCAGGAGGTGGAGCAGGGTCCGACCAGCGTGGAACTGGAGAATTACTTTGAGCAGACCCCCTCGGGAGAGGCGCAGAAGGTGACGGTGCCGCTGGATCCGCGCTTTGATGCGGTGGGGAACTCGAATCGCTACTTTAATAAATACCATAAGCTCCGCCGCGCGCTTGAGCTGGTTCCCGCTCAGATCGAGCAGAACGACACAGAGCTGGCGACGCTTGAGCAGTTTATGGCCGATCTCAAGCTGGCCGAGAATGCCGCCGAGGTCGCTCATGTGAAGACCGAGGTGCAGGCGGCGGGCTATATCCGTGGTAAGGCCCTGGTGGATAAGAAGGCGCTCAAGGCGGCGAAGAAGGGTAAGGGAGGCAAGGCGGCGAAGGGCAAGCCGACCGCCCCCGGTGGTGGCGTGCCCCTGCACTTCCAGAGTCGCGAGGGCTTTACCCTGCTGGTCGGCAAAAATAGCCGCCAGAATGAGGAGGTGACGTTCCGCCAGGCGACCTCCAACGATATGTGGCTTCATGCACGCGGCGTTGCCGGCGCCCATGTAATCATTAAGGCGGCGGGCCGCGAGATTCCGCGCAGCACGATCGATCAGGCGGCCAGCCTGGCGGCCTATTACAGCGAGGCGCGTGGCAGCACCAGCGCGCCCGTTGATTACACGCTGCAGCGCCACGTACGCCATATGAAGGGTGGCGGACCCGGCATGGTGATCTATGAGCGTGAGCACACGATTTACATTGAGCCGGATAAGGCGTTGACGCTGCTTAAAGGATAGGCCTGCGCTCGGAGGCCAGTCCGCGCTCACGCGATGATCCGATGCCCATCTCTTCGCGGTATTTCGCCACGGTCCTGCGGGCTAGCGGAATGCCGCGTTCAGCCAGGATATGCGCCAGTTCCTCGTCGCTGAGCCTGTGGCATGGCTTTTCCGCTTGAATAAGTTCACGTAACATGTCTTTAATGCGCATTGAGCCATCGAAGAAGCCGGCGATTGGGATCAATCTGCCATTGGGAAGCAGGGCATACTTGTTGGCGGTTGCCCTGCTCACAGTGCCTTCATCGAGATTGAGGATGGAGGCGACTTCGGCTCTGGTTAATGGATAGAGATAGAAGAGCGTTCCCTTTTCGAGAAAATCCTTTTGCAGGCTGACGACGAGCTCCGCGACCTGCCTCAGAGTCCGCCAGCGCCGGCGGATGCAGTCCACGAAAAATTTGGCTCGATCACGATTCTGGTACATATACTTTTGTATATCGGTATTGTTTTCACTGCTCACCTGCTCGCCCGATCCGGCGTAGTGCGTCTCGATGCGGAAATTGTAACGCTTTTCTTCCATCAGCTCGACCTCAAAGCCATTTTCTGCTTTGCGGATGATGATGTCGGGGTGGATGTATGAGGTGCTACTGCCCAGCGGGGTGTCGTTGTTGACCGAATTGTAAATATAGCTGGGATAGGGATGGAGCATGGCGCTGATGTAGTCACTGGCGTGCCGCACCTCGGCTTCAGTGACCTTGAGCTTGCGCGCTATCTCCGCGAACTGGTTGTGTCCCAGCTGTTCAAGGTAGCGATCGATCAGTATTTCGGCCAGTGGAGGAGGTTCTTGTTGTTCCTTCAGTGCCGTCAGCTGGAGCAGCAGACACTCACGCGGGTTACGAGCGCCAAAGCCGACCGGCTCCAGGGTCTGAAGCTGACCAAGCACGTATGTAACGCGCTTGAGTGGTACTCGCAGATGCCGGGCGATCTCCTCGACAGGGATTTCCAGGTAGCCCCGGCTGTCCAGGTTCCCCACCAGCTGTTCGGCGATCGGAGCATCTTCGGGGGGGATCAGCGCCTCCAACTGGTGCAGCAGATTCTCTACCAGTGTCTCACTGGTTGGAATACGGGCCATTGGATCATAGGCATCATCGTTGTCGGCCTCGTTAAAGCCATAGTTATCACTATCGTAGAAGAAGAGTTGCTGTTCCCACGGAGAGTCAGCCGAAATAGTGTGACGAGGTGTCTCGGGCGCAAATGCCATCTGTGGGATATTCTGGGTGATGCGGCCACAGACTGTACAGGTCGGCCCATAGAGAGGTGTGGAGCAGAACTGGCAGATGCGCTGTTCCGTTACCTGAAGAGCGGGATTCTCTGTTTGTTCCTGATTAATAGTGCGCTCTAGCTCATCTGCTGAGAGATGGAGTATCGTACTCGATGTTACGAGCCGAGCGCTTATTCTGACGTTCTGATCGGTTCTTGGCGTTTGTTCCAATCGCATACACGTACCCTACCTATCCCCTGTTCGCGCCTCAGAATTAAGATGTTCTACCGTTTTTTATCCTAAATCCAGCCACGGCTCACAAGCGCGCCACGAGCCGCTTCTTGCTCTGCCGTTTGTTTGTTACGGCCTTGTCCGCGGCCAGCTACACGATCTCCTAACATGACTTCGACGGTGAATTCCCGATTGTGCGATGGTCCTTCCTGACTGACGAGCCGATATGAAGGGGTAATCCCTTCATGGGCCTGCGCCAGTTCCTGGAATAACGATTTATTATCTTTAAATAGGCGTTTGGTGACAATAGTATGTGCCAGTGGGTCCAGGCGTGGCAGCAAAAATTGTCGCGCCACCTCCAGTCCTTGGTCCAGGTAGATTGCGCCCAGCACCGCTTCAAAGGCGGAGGCCTGCACTCGCTGTCCCCCACCACTATGTTGCTCTCCCTTCCCCATCAACAAAAACGCGCCCAGATTGATCTCGCGCGCGAAGTTTGCCAGCGTTTCCGTCCTCACCAGTACCGCGCGGACATCGGTCAGTTCTCCTTCGCTCAACTCGGGAAAGGTGCGATAGAGGAAATCAGCACTGATCAACGCCAGAATCGAATCGCCCAAAAACTCCAGGCGCTCGTTTGAGCTTTGCCCCACTCCAGGCGTCTCATAGATATATGAGCGATGCGTGAGAGCTAATTTCAGGAGCTGCTCATCCTGAAACTTTATCCCTATAATCTCTTCTAATTGTTCGTGCATGACTGTACCTCTATTGTTAGACTGGCTACCCCGATGTGCCTTGGCATCATACCCCAGAGTTTAGCGCCACAAGTATTGACCATTTGTCCGTTTCGTTTATCGCCGTCATTGTAACGCGTTTTGGATGGAACCGCAACGCTCCTGTGTAGGAATATTCGGCTGTCTGAGCATGCATAGAATCTATTCGATTCCCAATCACAGTAGCGAACGAAAGATGATGATCTACCTGCTAGACTCTTCTCTTAAGATATGATACTCTATGCTATGGGTTTGAGGAAGACAGGTAATCGCGGATCTCGTGATCCGAGGAAAGTCCGAACTCCGCAGAGCAGGATGCTGGCTAACGGCCAGTGAGGGTGACCTCAAGGAAAGTGCAACAGAAACATACCGCCTGTGTATTCGGGTAAGGGTGAAATGGTGAGGTAAGAGCTCACCAGCAGCCAGGTGACTGGCTGGCTGGGCAAACCCCATCTGGAGCAAGACTAAGCAGAAGGGACTGATCTTTTTGATCAGGCAGGTTGCTCGCCTGTTATCCTTCGGGTTGGTCGCTTGAGGCGGTGGGCAACCATCGTCCTAGATAGATGATTACCGCCTGCCCGGGCGTGAGCCCGGGAGGGTACAAAATTCGGCTTATGGCTTCCTCAAACCCTCCCAGACCCCTCTCTATACTCTATATAAACGCATTAATCTTTGATGCGTTTATGCTCAATTAGCCAGCGTACAAAATCCAGACGACGACTCTCCTGCAGTATTTCACGGTATTCGACTTGCTCGGTAACGTGTTCTTTCATGTGAACGAGTTGCGCAGCTTCGATTTCTGAAAATCCCATGCCCAATAGATTCTGAAAATCATCGCCTTTAACTATAGAAGAATGTTCTTGCATAATAGCCGCTCCCTCTAGCATCAAACTGGGTAAACAATATACATTGGGCTATGCTGGAGACTTATTGCAAGCTGCGTGATACGTAGATGCATGCATCGGGCCTCTCTGTATATATAACATATTCCTGGTCGGGATTATTTCTCGTGCTACGAACATTTGTACAAACAAGGTTTTTAGAATGTGTCATACTCCCGCACCTTGAGGACACGTGAGTGCCCCCGCACGCGCGTCCGCTGCGCGGCCGCGCTGGTTTGTGGTGTCATGGTGTCACAGCGGCGCAAATGCGCCGCTGTGACACCATGACACCCTGGGTGTTTTCGCCCCCGTGGTGCTCACGAGTCCGGGTGTGGTGGTGCATGCGGTGCGTTCACGCGCCGCTGTGGCACCATGACCCTCTGGATGGCGTAGCCTCCGCAGTGCTTACAAATCCGTGGTGTGGTGGTGCATGCGGTGCGTTCACGCGCCGCTGTGGCACCATGACCCTCTGGATGGCGTAGTCCCCGCAGTGCTTACAAATCCGTGGTGTGGTGGTGTATGCAGTGCGTGAACGCACCGCTGTGGCACCATGACCCTCTGGGTGGCTTAGCCTCCGCAGTGCTTACAAATCCATGGTGTGGTGGTGCATGCGGTGCGTGAACGCACCGCTGTGGCACCATGACCCTCTAGATGGCGTAGTCCCCGCAGTGCTTACAAATCCGTGGTGTGGTGGTGCATGCGGTGCGCATCTGCGCACCGCATGCACCACCACACCAAACCCGATGCGGCCGCGCAGCGGACGCGCGTATGGAGGCGCTCCCATGCCCCCACAATGACGAGAGTCAAACACCCTCGTATAAAAAAAAGAAGGCGCCACGCACAGAATGCATTCCTGTGATGACAGAATTAACGATTAATGGGAAAAAAGGATAACACTTTTTTTATCATATTTTATCCCCCAACTGCTTTCCCATTAAAAAGAGCTTCATCGCTCGCTCGGTTGCCTGGCTCGTCAATAGTGAGGCATGTCTCATTGCATAGACTAACGGCATCGGTCTAGAGGGTAATACTGTAATCGCATCAATACCGAGGTCGTAAATACGCGTATAGTTCTCTCCTAACCCACCCACCACTGCCAGCACGGGTAGCTGATGCGTTTTGGCCAGCCTGGCAACGGCTCCAACGCTCTTCCCATAGGCCGTTTGCTCATCGAGCTGACCCTCGGCCGTAATTACCAGGTCGCTGTTCTTCATATATTCGTCAACGCGCAGTGTCTCTAGCATAATCTGGGCCCCTGGCCGTAGAGAGGCATGCAGGAAGGCCAGCATACCGGCCCCCAGTCCACCGGCGGCTCCAGCCCCAGGTGTCTCGCTGACCTCCTTTTTGAGGTCGCGCTGGATAATGTGCGCGTAATGGTGCAGGGCGGCATCCAGTTCCTCTATCATTTCCGGGGTCGCCCCTTTCTGGGGACCGTAGATAGCCGATGCGCCCGTTGGACCGCACAGAGGATTGGTGACGTCACAGGCGATGTCAAAGCTGCATTCTTTGATGCGCGCATCAAGCTGGCTGATGTCGATCTGTGCTAACCTGGCCAGAGCGGCTCCTCCCGGCAGTAGATCCTCTCCGCTGGCGTCCAGCAACCTGGCACCCAGTGCCTGAGCCATGCCGGCCCCCCCATCGTTGGTGGCGCTACCACCAATGCCCAGAATAAAGTGCCGGCTCCCCTGGTCCAGGGCCGCCTTAATCAACTCACCCACCCCATACGTGGTCGCGATCAACGGATTGCGTCGTTCGGGAGCTACCAGCGGCAGACCTGAGCTGGCCGCCATCTCGATTACGGCCGTCTGGCCATCACCCGTTACGCCATAGAACGCCTCTACCTGTTCCCCCATGGGACCGGTGACCGTCCGGATATGCATCTGCCCATGGGTGGCATCGATCAACGCCTGCACCGTCCCCTCGCCACCGTCGGCGATCGGAATAATCGTCAGGTCAGCCTCTGGAAAGACCTCGCGAACGCCCTTCGCGATCGCCGCTCCTGTCTCGGCGGCCGTCAGGCTCCCCTTCAGCGACTGCGGGGCAATCAGAATACGCATACCAGCATCCCCTTTCTTCCTGCATATTGATTGGTTTATCTGCATTATACCAAATTCCCCTGTGCGCAACGGCTCTCACAAGTCCATTGTGTGTTGGTGCATAGGGTGCGCATCCGCGCCCTATGCACCAATGTTAAAACTGGCGCGTCCCCAGCGCGGCACGCCTGAGGATTAGCCCTTGCGGTGCTCACAAGTCCATTGTGTGTTGGTCCATGGTGCGCATCCGCGCCCTATGCACCAATGTTAAAAAACTGGCGCGTCCCCGGCGCGGCACGCCTGAGGATTAGCCCTTGCGATGCTCACAAGTCCATTGTGTTGGTGTATCGGGTGCGCATCCGCCTCATGCACCAATGTTAAAACTGGCGCGTTCCCCGCTCGGCACGCCTGAGGATTAGCCCTTGCGGTGCTCACAAGTCCATTGTGTGTTGGTCCATGGTGCGCATCCGCGCCCTATGCACCAATGTTAAAAAACTGGCGCGTCCCTCGCTCGGCACGCTTGAAGATTAGCCCTTGCGATGCTCACAAGTCCATTGTGTGTTGGTCCATGGTGCGCATCCGCGCACCATGGACCAACATTAAAAAACTGGCGCGTCCCCCGCTCGGCACGCTTGAAGATTAGCCCTTGCGATGCTCACAAGTCCATTGTGTTGGTGTATCGGGTGCGCATCCGCGCACCCGATACACCAACACAAAAAACCAGCGCGGCCGCGTAGCGGACGCGCGTAAGGGGGCGCTCCCATGCCCCCTTAATGACGAGAGTAAGACACAACTTCCTATAAGCCGAACGTGCATGTTTGCACGTTCGGCTTTCCTGCTCTATACTAAATAACAAGGTTATTTATATTGCTATCCAGGTATTTTTGTGGAGTCTTTCTATGTTGAATGGTCTATCTCTTTCCTGGTCCTGGAGTCCAGGTGGTTTGCTCTGTTTGGTTGTGCTGGCGCTTCTGTATCTGTTGCGCCTGCGCCAGATTTTTCGCTCGCACCAGGAAGATCCACAGGCGCCTACCGTCAGTAAGGTCCGTATCGCTTCCTTCTTTTGTGGTCTGCTGTTGTTCGCGGCCCTCTTCTTCTCGCCGATCCAGACCATCGGCCGTACCCAGCTATTTTTGATCCATATGGCCGAGGTCGTGACCCTGACCACCTTCTGCGCTCCCTTGCTGCTGGGCGGCTGTTCAGAGGTGGTCTTGCGTCCCATACTGGATATCCCCATTGTCAGTACGGTGGTACGCTTTTTGACCAATCCGGTCGTTGCTTCGGTGATCTTTAACGCGACCTTTTTGCTCTGGCATGCTCCTAAGATCTACAATGCCTCTACCCCTAATGCTGAGCTCTACAACACCATGATGCTCTCTATCTTTCTGACCTCGCTGCTCAACTGGTGGCCGATCATCGGCTCCCTTTCCGAGCTCAAGAAGCATGGCTATCCCCTGCAGATGCTCTATGTGATCCTGGATGGTCAGCCGCTGGATATCTTTGCCTTTGTGCTGGTCTATAGCGGAGTTCCACTCTATCACTACCATATCCCGACGCAGATCGGCGTGAATACCTTTGGTGACCAGGCAGCGGCCGGTGCCCTGCTGTTGCTGCCAGGACTGGTTGACCTGGGAGTGCTGTCGCCGCTGTTTATTAGCTGGATGGGCCAACTGGAGCATAAGACCCGAGCCGCCGATCAGCGTCGCCTGGAGGAGTCCATGGAGTACGAGGATGAGGAAGAAGAAGAGGATGTCGAGATAGAGGCGCGCTGATTTATTCTCTCTCCTTTTCCCGCTGGCTGGTAGCCATGGCTACCAGCCGCAGCGTAGCTGGAGCGCCTGCCGCAGTCGTCGTTCGTATTCCCGGCGCGGTATCTCGGTGACGCCCAGCGTGATCAGGTGAGGGGTCGTAAACTGGGTATCGTGCAGGATGTAGCCATGGCGCTGTAAGTGCTGTGTCAGGGCGACCAGGCAGACCTTGGAGGCGTCGCGAGCACGTGAAAACATGCTTTCACCCATGAACGCGCCGCCCAGCGCGACCCCGTAAAGTCCCCCAACCAGCCTGCCGTCTTGCCAGGCCTCGACGCTATGGGCCAGTCCACATCGATGAAGGTACGTATATGTTTTTATAAACTCTTCATTGATCCAGGTCTCTTCGCGTTGCGCGCAGCCGCGCATGACCTCCTCGAAGGCGCTGTCGGTGCGGATGGTGTAGATGCGCTTGCGGATGGTGGCCCGCAGTGAACGTGAGATATGCAGGTTCTGGTGCTCCAGAATGGCGCGTGGATCGGGCGCGTACCAGTCAACTTTCCCCTGCTCGTCTGCCATGGGAAAGATCCCCTGGGCATAGGCCTGGACGACCAGTTCAGGATCGAGTGCTTCCGGGACCACGTGCCTCCTCGTTTCATATTTTTCCGTTCCCATATCTTTACCTCATGCCTGCCCATTTGTTTCCGCCTGTTCGGGTTGGCCCTATATCCTTGCTGGCGCGGCTGAAATACTTGAGATAGCCGGCCAGGCGTGGATTCATTCCTTTAAGCAATTCGATATCCGGTTGTGTCAGTGGTTTGATCCACCAGAGCAGCCCCAGGCATAAAATAATAAACAGGCAGCCTGAGATGCCCAGCAAGATGCGATCTTTGGGATGCCAGAGCAGGCTGGGGAGCGCCGCCAGTATCAGGGCCAGCATAAAGCGACCCGTGAAGACCAGGACTTCGCGCCGATGCCCCGATGGGATCTGTGGCGCGATCCATATCAGTAGCAGGATCCCCGCCGCCGTTTTGGCGATCCCATCCGCGATCAGCGCGCCCGCCGCTCCCAGGGTGGGAATGCAGAGGATGCCAACGCCGATGACGATCAAGAGACCCAGCCACTGGCTGGCGACGACCTGTCTGGGTTTGCCGAGCACATAGAGACCAGACTGGTGAATGGTTGTGCCGAGGAGGCGCACCAGCAGGTTAAAAAATAAGAAGATGGTCAGCAGGGGCCAGACCGGGTCATACTTGTTGCCGTACAGGACGTTGGTGATGTTGGACGCGTTAAAGAGGCAGAAGACCAGCACTGGCGCGGCCAGTAGCGTCTCGACCTTGATCAGCGCCTGCCAGGTCTGCCCGAATCTCTGGTGGTTGTGGCCGGTAAAGGCCGCCGCCAGCGCTGAGCCACCCACTCCGGTAAGGCCCGAGACCAGCAGCAGGTTGGCGGCATCCGCTAGCTGGAATGAGAGGTTGAAGTAGCCGATGTTCTCTACCGAAATCAAGAAGACGCCCAGCAGGATGATTGAGATCTGCTTGAAGAGCGCGCCGGTGGCCAGATTGGTGAGCCAGGCCGAAATGCTGATATGCCAGATGTTCTTTAGGGGTAGCCTGTGATGTGGGGCTCCTTTGAGCAGGAACGGCGCCAGCCAGCAGACGAAGGCCAGCGCGGTCAGCAGCGCCACCAGCGCCTGCAGCCAGAGGATGCCATCTATACCCCAGCCCAGCGTGAGCAGGATAAATCCTGCCAGTAGCAGCGCTCCCTGCGTGATGCTGCCAATGACCAGTACAATGTGCATGCGCATGCGGGCCGCGCACAGGGCGCTAAAGAGATTGCTGATACCAGTGCCAAAGACATAGAGCGCGATTGGAATGCTAAATCTGCTTAAGAGCGGACCCTGTAAGGTGTTAACGACCGCCGCGCTGCCAGGAATGGGGAGCAGCGCGATACCGGTGGCCAGCAGCGGGAGACCAAAAAGAATTATAGCGATCGTCACAAAGAGGATGATCAGGCGTACCGCCAGCAGATAGCGGGCTAGCTGACCGGCCACTCCGGGTCCAGACTCGGACAGGAGTCGTGGGACAAACGTCACGGTGGCGTCTTCGATGCCCAGCGCCACTATATAGATAATGGTATTAATCGTAGTTTGTATAATGGCATAGACGCCGTACTCGCCGGTGGTGACCGCGCGTGTAATCAGCACAGTAAAGAGAAAGGACGAGAGAAAGAACCAGAGACTATAGATCTGGTTAATTACATAACTATTAGGGGCACGCTTCAATAATTGCCGGGCTCCGCTATCTCCCTGCGATGCTTTATCAGATGGCTGTTGTATCATCACGTTATTTCCAGTAAAGACGCTTTTCAGAGATTACTATTTTATCTCATTTTAATCAAAAACCTTGCTAACCAGCCAATTGCTCCTAGTCCCGCGAAGAGCTCTAGCAAGCTGACGTTGGCTGTAATGTGGTCGCTCGATACCACATAAAAGGCGCCGACTTTAAATGTCGCGGCCACCAGGAAGATACCCAGGCCCAGCCAGGCTGGTAGGGTGGCCAGGAGCAGGGCCTTCTGCCAGCGTTGGCAGCTAAAGCCGATCACGGTGGGCAGCAGATAGAGAAAGAGCGTAATCATCGGTGCGATGCTGGCGGGATAAGGACCGTTGAGGGCCGCGTTGGCGGACAATGGGAAGATCCGCGTCCAGAGCTGTGCGGGGACCAGGGCACTGGCGACCAGTAGCGTCTCCAGTCCCACCATGGTGTAGAGCCCCAACTGGCGGTAATTCAGCTTGCGATAGTTCAGGTTGCGGTAGTTCAGGGCTTTCTGTTGTAAGAGACGAAGGTGAAGCATTGGCGTCCTTTCTATTTGTTGCCCGGAATGGGCAACAGACCCATTTGATACTTCATCAATAGGATGCGTCGTACGGACGCATCGATGCGCGATTGTGAGATCCCTCCTTTGTTTAATGCCTGCTTGATTCCATTGATCATCTGTGCTACATCGTCAGGACTTGACGCGCCCATAATGATATCTGATCCAGCCTCAATGGCCATGGCCGCCGCCTGGTCGGGGGTGTAATAGGCGGTGATGCCCGCCATGGTCAGGCTATCCGTCATGATTACCCCTTGAAAGCCCATTTCGTCGCGCAGGATGCCCGTGACCAGTTTCGGTGAGAGGGACGAGGGTTGGCTAGGATCAATGGCGGGCACGATTTCGTGGGTGACCATAATAGCGTGCACCTGTCCCTGGTGAATCATGGCGCGATAGGGGGCCCAATCGATCGCTTCTAGTTCGCTTTTTGAGCGTTGAATACTCGGCAGACCGACATGGGGATCGACCGTCGCATCACCAAGGCCGGGAAAGTGTTTAAGCGTACCTACAACCTGGTGGCTCTGCTGTAAGCCCTCTAAATAGGCCTCCGCCATGCGCGAGACCGTCCGGGGCGTGGTTCCAAAGGTGCGCATGTCCTGATGCAGCTCGGAGTAGTTCGAGGTGTCGACATCTACTACCGGGGCCAGATTGAGCGTGATTCCATAGGACGCAAGATCGCGCGCATCCTGTTGTCCGGCCGCGCTAACCATTTGTGGATTGTTGCTGGCGCCCAGCGTGGCGGCTGAGGGACGCGGTCCATCCAGCTGCTGCAGGCGATCAACGCTTCCTCCCTCCTGGTCTATGGCCAGGCTGATTGGTAGATCGGTTGCGTTCCGATGAATCTCTTGCGTCAGGGATTTGAATTGATTTTTGTCGATGATGTTGCCGTTGGCGGAAAAGAGCAGTACCGATCCAACCTGGTATTGGCTGAGCATAGTGGAGAGTTGCTGGCTATAGTTCGCGCCCACAAATTGTACCATCATCATCTGACCCAGCTTCTGATCCAGCGATAATTTGTTGATGATAAGATCGATATAGGCTTCCGGCGTCAAGGCTGCCTGCGTTGTTGCATGTGGCTGATGGAGGGCGCGGTGGTTCAGTCCCTTGAGAACATTCTGCGAGTCCTGTGCCGTCGTAGCGGTGGTTGCGGATGGATAGAGCACGCTGGCCCAGCCCTGTGCCCCGATGAATTGTGGCTGACCAAGATCAATTGCTCGCCAGACCAGTAGCGCCAGCAGACACATGATGCCGACTATCTTTATTCGATCAGAACGGCTCCAACTGCCTGCTATGCCCCCTAAACCATGTGGTGACATTGGGGCTTGTGGTGTGTTATATTCATCAATATTATTTGGATTCGCTTCTTTTTCTGCATCAATAGTAGCCTGCGACGTGTCTGTTGATGGATGCGGGGTACGGGTGGCTTCGATATGGGATTGTGCGTCAACTGGTTGCGTCGTCTCTGCTTGTTCGCCGTTTAGCTCGGCCGAAGAGCTATGTTTCTGCGCCGCCGAGGGAGCATCTGGCTCCATACAAGACCCCCTTAAAGAAAAGCATTATACAGATTGTCGTATAGAAATGGCAGAAAAACTCGTAAGAACCTATAATATTGTACGCCCTACATGATGAGCTCTAAAGATATAATCATCTATAAAGATGCGCCAACCCCTAAAAGTAAAGCACATATCACACAAAAAGGCCAGTTGTTTATCCATGGAGTGCAGAACGGGGTGACGACCCCGTTCTGCACTCCATGGATAAACGTTCTGTGTGTTGATGCGGGGATGCAAGGGGCGGCGAGCCCCTTGACTGGGGGTCTGGGGGCTGTGCCCCCAGCTCCTCTTTTTCTCCTCGCCGCCGAAGGCGGTGAGGAGGAGCGTGCCCTTTCATCCTATTGCTTGTTGGGATGGATCGACTGCGATATACTGTTTTTGTTATGCATATAAAAAGAGATCCGGGGTATCATAAATGAAACAAATACAAAATACTATTTCCCTGGGCACAAGCGGAGGACGACAGACCTCTCTCGCACCTCGTCGTGTGCTTCTCTGTTTTCTGATCGGGCTGGGCATCACCTGCCTGTTGACCCTACTTCTTGTTTTTGGAATACTTTTCCCTTTCCATTTGCTGGCTGAATTACCTTTTATTCTTATTATTGCTCTTCCTGAACTGTGTATATTTACCGGACTGGCCCTGTTATTGGCACGGCCGCTGGCTATTATCCGTTATCTACGCGCGGCGCACGAATCCCAGAAAAAGTACCATGATCTATACACACCTCTGACGGCCCTGGCGAATATACGTCAGACGAGCGATCTGAGCCCGGCTCAGGATCAAGATGGTGTGGCGCAACGCGATGAGCAGGTCTCCATTCTGCAACTGGTTGAGAATCAGCGTTCTCACCTGCTGATCCTGGGCGTGCCCGGTGCCGGTAAAACGATGGCTCTGCGTGTCTACCAGTATATTTCGACACAGAAGACGATGGGCCTGGCATTGAGCCGGGGTAAGATCCCCGTCTATGTGCCGATGAAAAATTACAGCCTGTTTTTGAAGCAACAACAACTGGACGTTTCTCCTCCCATTGATGTGGAGGATGAGCGCGTCGATACTTCCCCTGCTTCACTGCTTTCTTACATTACGCAAAGTGATCTGCCAGGGATGCGTTTTTTGCGTCCTTATCTGCCCACGTTGTTCGCGCAGGGACGGCTCCTCTTATTGTGCGACGGCCTCAATGAGGTGGATAGCAACTACCTGACCCGGGTAAGCCATGAACTGGCTGAGGTGATGAGCCAGAATCAGAATCGTCTGGTCATGACATGCCGCGAGGTGGACTATCGCGAACAGGCTGAGTTTTCGCGCCTGGTTGAGGAGGGGCATGCGGCACGCGTGCTGGTCTATCCTCTCTTACCGGAGCAGGTGGAGGAGTTCGTCGCTCGCTATATCGAGCAGTCAGATGTTCCGTGGCAACATAGCGCCGATCAGATTATGACCGTGATCGATCGTAGCCGCCTGCGCTACCACTGCACCAATCCGATGATGCTGTTTACCCTGATGGGCATTATCGATAAGATCGGTGTGGATCGTGGCAAGCAGGTGGATACGCGTGGACGCCTGTTGCGTGAGTCGGTGCAGCAGCTGTTGGAGCAGGAGATTGAGAAGTGGGGCAGTGGCGCGCCAGCCGCGCAGGACGTGGTGCGTTTCCTGAGTGAAGTGGCCTGCGCGGCCCGCTGGGCCCAGGATCGCAACGCTATCCAACTCTCCCTCGCCCCGCTGGGAAGCTCTCATGCATCCCACAACTTTGATGAGGTACGCGACGAGCTCAGATTCTGGCTGGATGAGCATCCCGCGCAGGGACCCTTTACGACTGGTGAGCGACCCCGGTTCGATGCCTACGATGATCTTTCGCTGTTGATCCAGTTTGCTCAGCGGGCCGGCCTGATCGAGATCAGTGCGGACGGCGTGTTGAGCTTCCGCCATGAGCTGATCGCCGAGTACCTGGTGGCTGAATATTTCGCTGCCTGCGCTCCCCGTCCTCTCCCTCCCTTGCAGATTCGCGAAGACCTGCTCGAAGATGTTGGCCGCTGGAGCGAGCCGGTCGCCATCTGGGCTGGTCTGCTGGATAATCCCCTGGAACTGGCCGAATGCTTTGGCCTGCTGGGCGTCAGCAATAAAGCCTATGTGCTGCAGGCTCTGACACTGGGATTGATCTGTGTCGGTGTGCTGTGGACGCCGCCGCAGGCGGAGATCCAGCACCGCGTGGTGCTGCCCGCAGGCATCGAGGAGTCCCTCTCGGTAGCTGTACGCAATAAGGCCGCGCGCGAAGAATTGGCGCTGATCTTTACCCAGTGCGCTGAAGAGGGGGGACAGGAGGTCTATCGTTCTCTGCTGCCGCTGATTACGACCGATGGCATCGATGATTTGCTGACGCTGCTGGATCGCAATGTGGTGCCGAACCTGCTTTTTGCCCAGCTGCAGGATGCCGTGGATGATATGGCATACGAGCAGCAGGTAAAGCGTATCGTACGTGTGCTAGGACGCTTTGGCGAGCAGGTGGTGCCACGGGCGGCCGCGCTGAGCCTGCCGGCTCCTGAGCGTTCGCTGCGCCTGCGCTCGGCCGCCGTCAATACGCTGGGCTGGACCAATGAGAGCAGCGCGGTTGAGCCGTTGATCGAGCGGCTGCGCGATAGCGACCTGTTTATCGCCCAGCGCGCCACCAACGCATTGATCCGTTTGGGTCCGCAACTCATTTTAAACCGTGCCTTACTGGAATTAGAGAGCCGCAATCCCGGACCCTTTCAGCCGCGCGTCCACCAGGCATTGCTGACGATCCTCGATCGCTTTCTGGATGATCAGGATGGGGCACGTTACCAGGTGACGCTGGTGCAATATCAGCATATCATCGAGCATGTGGTGCCCATGCTGTCGTCGCAGTACCAGGCCGAGCCGGAGACGCAGCAGGTGGCGCGCGAGTTTATCGTCAAGCAGGGGAAGAGCGGATCGCTGCCCGATGGCGCCCGTGAGCGGCGTTGGGAAAAGGCGATTGACGCGCTGCTTGCCCTCCTGTCGTCTCAGGACGCCCGTGCGGTTCAGAACATGATCCTGGCTCTGCAGGAGATCGGCTCTCCCGCAGTTCCGCGCCTGATCGAGCGCCTGAACAATCCATCCGATGTGGTGCGTATGCGCGTGGTGCAGATCTTGAGTGAGGCGCGTGACTTCCGCGCGCTCGATCCCCTGCTGCGCCTGCTGGCGGACCCGCAACAATCTGTGCGGCAGCAGGTGGCACATGCCCTGCAGGTCTATGCCCCTGAGAGTATCCCGGGCCTGATCGAACGCATCCTGACCGATGCCGACGATGTAATCGCCGATCGCGCCTCGTCCATCCTGGAATCGATCGGTGAGCCAGCGGTTGATCCCATCATCGAGGCCCTCTCAACCGCTGTCTCGGGACGTACGCGTTTCCTGGTTCAGATCCTGGAGCATCTGCGCGACGCGCGCGCGGTTCCCGCGCTGATTCAACTGCTCAATCAGCCCCGGTTGGATCAACTGGTAACCATCGCTATTATCCGCGCTCTCTGCCAGTTCTCGGATGTGCGCGTGGTGACGCCGTTGCTGAAACTGCTCTCCGTGAGTAACACGATGGTTTATGAGGCGGCCATTCAGGCCTTGAGTCAACTGGGGCTGGTGGCGTTCCCCGGCCTGGTCGAGGCGTTGGATACTACTAATGAGACGGTCGCCACCCCGCGTGTGCGCCGGGCGTTGATGATGATGGAGCCATTCCCCGGTGAGTCGTTGATCGATGTGCTGGAGCAGCGGCGCAGCGTTGCCCAGGCCGAGCAGGTGGTGCTGGTCCTGCGCGATAAGGGGAAGGATGCCGCGCCTATCCTGGTGGAGAACCTGCTGCATCGCGACGAGTCGGTGCGTGAATATGTGCATATGGCGCTGGAGCAGATGCCCGGTCAGATCGTTGTGCCCGCCTTGCTGGATGGGTTATATCAGCCACCCATGCGTAATGTGGTCAGCGCCCTGCTGCTGAAGTATCCTCAGGAGGCGATACCGCCCCTGGTCAGTCTGCTTGGCGAGCACGAGCGTGGTCCCCTGGTGGCGGATCTGCTGCCGCGTTATGGCCTGCCTGTGCTCCGGCCTCTGGTGAACGGCTTGAACGATCAGCGGAACGCTGCCCGCGAGGCGGCTCAGCGCGTGATCATTTCCCTGGTGCGCCAGCGTCAGGGACAGGAGCAGCAGCGGGCCCTGCTTGAGGTGCTGCGGCTCTTCCATCCAACGCTGCCGCCATATGCTCGTGAAACGCTGCTGGATCTGTTGACCGAGAAGATGGCAGACATCAGTATGCCTGCTCTGTTAGACGGTCTGGAGGATGCACGTCTGATTGAGGATGTGGCCGAGGCTTTTGTACGCCTGGCTCGCAAGCCGGCGCGCCAGGACGAGGTGTTGGATCAACTGGTGCGCGCTCTCTTCAATAATGATCGTCGCCAGGGAGCTGAGATCGCTCTGATCCGCAATGGTGCCCCGTCCGTCACACGGGTAGGAGACCTGATCATCAATCCTGATCCAGCCGTAGCTCGTTCGGCCCAGTTTATCCTTAGCGAGATCGGCGTGCCGGCTCTCTCCTTTATCTGGACCGCCCAGAGCGATCGCAATAATCCGGCCCGGCGCGAAGCGGCCATGGCGGTGTTCCGTGGCATGCCCCCAGAGGTGATTAAGGACGAACTGGTCTCTCTGCTGGTCAGTAATAATCGCGATGACATCTCCATGGCCGTCTCCCTGCTGCTGGCACGCATCCATGAAGAGGCCCGGCTACCCTACGAAGAACACGTAATGGTGCCCGAACTGATCGAGTTCGTCCAGACCAGCACTATTCAGGAGACCAACCTGCGTGTGATGGCCCTGTTGCTGTTGTTGGGTGAGCAGGCTATTATCGATCACCTGGTGCAGGCGCTGATCGATAAACCCCAGCAGACGCGTCAGCTGGCCTACCTGTTCCTGTTGCTCGGCCCCAAAACGCAGCACCTGCTGCTCGAAGTGTTCGATGACGGCGACTCACCGGCCGCCCTGCGCGCCGAGGTGGCCTCTGTGCTCAGCATGACCATCGCGCCCGAAGATGTCAAGGATTATGTCTACAACATTGATCGATATGGGATCGCCAATCGTCGCCCTGGTTCCCCGTATCCCGAAGAGCTGGCGGTGGCCTTGCGTGCCCTGGGTGGCCTGCTCGTCAGTGGACAATGGGACGTAGGCAAGCTTCAGGAACTACGTGAAGACAAGTCGGATGAAGGCGCCCTGCGCGAGGTCGCCAACGTCCTGCTGGGCTGGCGCTACGAGCCGCAGCTCTTCAAGCTGCAGCAGGATATCGAGCACCAGCGCGACACCTTTAAGAAAGAATTGCTGGCCTCGACCATGAAAATGGCCGAGCAGCAGAAGCGCATCAGCGATCTGGAAGAGGACCTGGTGAAGTTTAACGACAAGCAGGGAGAGCATGAAGATGAGCTCAAAAAGATGCAGCGCGAAAAGGAAAGCCTCAAAGCCATGGTTGATCAACTAACCAAAGAGCGCAATCGCCTGCGCCACGAACTGGAAGAGGTCGAAGAGGAAAAGAGCGACCTCATGCAGCGCCACCAGGCCATCCAGCGCCAGCTCCCCAAAGGGCCAACCAGCGGCAGCAGCGGCAGCCAATCCCAACGCCTCCGCTAAATTGGGGAGATGCAGGAGGGGCGCAGAGCCCTTCCTGCCGGGGGGAGGGGGTGCCTTTCAAGTATAGGTTTTTGGAGAAGGAGGAAAAAACTTGGCGAGTCATGGTTTTCTGCTATAATACAAAACGATTTCCACATCATTTGTAGGAGAAAACATGAATCGCCATCATTTATTATCGCAATGGTTGGACCAGGTGTCAACGGCCTTTCCTCATCTTCGCTCATCGCAACTCAACGGGCTCGTCCTCTGGAGCGTTGGCATGACGCTGCTGGGCGCTTGTGGATGGTCGCAGATCAGTGCTCTGCTCGCGTGTGTCCTGGGTCAATCCGAGGACGCAGTAGCTCAACGTTTACGGGAGTGGTATCTGGATGCACATGACAAATGCGGTGACAAGCGACGGGAGATCGAGGTCTCCACCTGTTTTGCTTCCCTGTTGCGATGGGTGGTGCGCTGCTGTGGACCTCACACGCGCCGTATGGCACTGGCCCTTGATGCCACCACCCTGGGAGAACGCTGGACAGTGCTCTCGATCTGTGTGGTTCTTCGCTCCTGTAGTATTCCAGTGGCCTGGAAAGTGTTGGGGGCGCATGAGAAAGGGTCCTGGCGACCGCATTGGGAAGGCTTACTCGCGCATCTGCACGGGTGTGTGCCTGGAGAGTGGTTCGTGATCGTGATGGCTGATCGCGGACTCTATGCCCAGTGGCTCTATGAAGGGATTCGCACCTGCGGCTGGCATCCCTTCTTACGGATCAACGGCAACTGTAAAGCTCGACGAGTTGGCTCAGACGACTTTGAGATGATCGCGCAGTGGGTGCCCACACCTGGTCTATCGTGGAAAGGGCGTGTGGAGTGCTTCGCGAGCAAGCAGGCGCGGGTCAACGCGACGGTGTTGGTGCATTGGGAAGAAGGCTACGAGGGTCCCTGGGTCGTGCTGACGGATCTGCTTCCGCAGGAGGCTGAGGTGTGTTGGTATCGCATGCGCACCTGGGTCGAAACGGGGTACAAAGATTTCAAGCGGGGACTCTGGGGATGGCATCACAGTAAAATGACGCAAGCAGGGCGTGTGGAGCGTTTGTGGTTGGCGATGGCAGTTGCCCAACTGATGAGTGTGAGCATGGGGTGTGTCGCTGAAGAACAGCAGCGAGCGGCAAACAGTGAGCAGGAGTTGCCTGCAAGCCATATTGCGCGCAAGAAACGCTGCAGGCCCAACCATCAGCCGCGAGTGCGTCGATTGAGTTGTGTGGTACGCGGGCGGTTACAGGTGCTAGCAACCGTGCTCAATGACGAGCCGTTGTTGCAGGGGCAGATGCTCGATGAGCCATGGCCGCAAGACATGCAACCACCCAGAAAGCTACCAAGCGCCTCAGAGCGACACAAGCGGGAGAAGAAACAGGAGCGTAAGCGCCGAGCCCGAGCTCGTGAACGGGCCAGCGCTTAACGTTCCCCAAAAAACCTATACCTGTAAGGGAGGGGGTGCCCCCAAATGCCCCTTTCCCTCTCAGCTCCCTCGAAGATAAGCATCAGGATGACATCCTGTCTGAGGACATATCTGAACCTGGTTACAAGCTATGAAAGTATCGCAACAGTTAAGAGCCCGAGACGACCTCTGCCGGCGGGATTTCATTGACAGTCAACGGTTCACCATGCTCAGGACGTCTCAAACGCAATACAACGAGTGCAGTCAATATGCCTAAAAGCGCCAGCCCTGCAGTCAGATAGAAAGCATGCTGAAGACCATAATTTACTGCTTTTGCTAACGCGCTTCCCGCAAGGTTATTGGTCCCTTCGTTGACTATGGCCACGATGAGGGCTAGGCCAATGGCGCTGCCTACCTGTTGAGACGTACTTGCTATCCCCGAGGCGATGCCCTGCTCTTGAGGAGGAACATCCATCGCCGCTGCTATCCACATCGCAGTCCAGGTAATACCCTGCCCCAGTGCCGCGATGATTGCGCCTGGTAAAACATCCGTAACATAGGAACCGGTTGGCGAGATGCAATATGCTAATAAAACAAAGCCCACTACCCCCAATGCCATCCCGATCATCAACGTCCATTTAACACCTGCTTTTGTCGTTAATCGTCCTCCCACGTTCGTTCCCAGCGCATTTACCAGTGCTAGAGGCAGAAATCCCAGACCTGCTTGAATTGCCGAGTAACCGTGAACCTGTTGAAACCAGACGGTAAGCAAGAAGGTCTGACCTCCAAATGACGCCATGAAAAGTGCGGTGAGAATAATAGAGGCAACAAGGCCCCGTTTCTTTAAAAGTGGTAACGGCATTAATGGAGCCTGTGTACGAGATTCGATGAAAACAAACCCTGCAAACAACAGAAGTGCGATGAGTATACAGATCAACGTATATGCTGAAGCCCAGCCTTTTTCTGGTCCCTCAACCAGCGCGTAGACAAAGAGCAAAGCCCCTGCCGTTGAGGTAAGCGCACCTGGCAGATCGTAGTGATGTAATGATTGCTTTTCTCTTTTTTCTTGCGTCAGAAAAAAGGGAGCAGCAATGGCAGCAAGGGCAGCAAAAGGAACATTGACAAGAAATGTCCATTCCCACCCCAATGTACTGGTGAGGAGACCACCGAGCAAAGAGCCCATCGCAAGACCACTACCACCAGCAGCACCCCAGATGGCAAGGGCCTGATTCCGTTCTCGTCCTTCCTGGAAGGACGTATTGATAATGGAAAGAGTAGCGGGGAAAAGAAACGCTCCAGCGATTCCCTGGAGCGCACGAGCGGCCAGAAGAAAGGCTGGTGCTTGTGCCAGTCCTCCCAGGAGGGAAGATAGCGCATAAAGGGCCAGGGCCAGAGTGAACATCCGTCTCCGACCGAGAAGATCAGCTGCTCGCCCACCAAGGAGTAAGAAGCCACCGAAGGTAAGTGCGTACGCGCTGACAACCCACTGAAGGTTTTGGGCGGAGAAGCCTAGACTATGGCCAATAGATGGAAGCGCTACGTAGACAATATTATAGTCAACGGCAATAATTAATTGAGAGCAGGCCAGCAAAGCCATGGCCATGCCAGGTCGCTTGAGGCTTTGTACAACAGCATTTTGTTCTTGCATATAGTGCTTTCTCTTTCTTTTGAATTATTACGTATCCGAGAACCTGGGTGCGAAGCACGAGCCATGTCAGTGGCGTTGGTGCTCGAAACCAGGTCTTAGAGCGTGTCAGACTTCCGTCATGTTGAGAGCATGTACGCGTCCCCGCACAGGCGTCCGCTACGCGGCCGCACCGGTTTTGGTTGTTGGTGTATCAGGGGCGCAGATGCGCCCCTGATACACCAACAACCAAAGGACTCTTGAGCACCGCAGGGGCAAAACCTCATGCAGGCCGCAGGCTATCATCATGAGAGTCTGACACTCTCGTTTAGACATCATAGTCACTGCGAACAAAAGCTTAGCGCATAGGTTCTATAGAAACAAGTAGTGAAAAAAATGTGATATAGTAACAAAAAAATAACCAACAGGGAAATAGCGATGCATAAAGGAGATTATCAGTGTCAGGAGCCCAGTTGTCCCACTGAAGTGACAGTTGATGTAATTGGAGGAAAGTGGAAAGCACTGATCTTGACGTTTTTACTGCCAGGTCCACGGCGTTTTGGTGAGATAAGCCGCTTTCTTCCTCATGCCAGCAAACGCATGCTCACGCTTCAACTTCGTGAGTTGGAAGAAGATGGTGTCATCCACAGAGAAATCTATAAAGAGGTCCCTCCAAAGGTTGAGTACTCACTCACGCCGTTCGGCGAAACCCTGAAGCCCATCTTGCTTCTAATGGCAGATTGGGGAGAAAAATACGTAGGGAAAAAGCTGAAGCAGTTGAAGCAGGTTGAGTCGCGAACATTTTAATCATACACGGAGAAGTGGATGGGCCTCCTCGTAAGAAGCGACCAGCCTCCCCGCTCCCACGAGTTGCACAACTCGTGGGAGCGGGGAGGTGCAGGATGGGCGGCTGCCCTTCCTGCCGGGGGCATGGGGGTGTCCCCCAAATGCCCCTTTTTCCCTCTTTGCCGCCGCAGGCGGCACATCAAGAACCTCAAGTTCCTGTTAACAGAGAGGAATAAAAAGAAATGGGCGCTGAGCGCTACTCCTTGCAGCGCACGCTGCCAAGCGGGCACATGAGCGAAGTCTGGCTGGCCTACGACCAGCAAGAGGCCCGCCAGGTCGTCGTCAAAATCATGAAGGTCTACGAGGGCGACCCCTATCGCAACCAGAAAACGGCCGAGCGCTTCGCGCGCGAGATCGCCATTCTGCAGGACCTGAGCCACCCCCAGATCCTACCGCTGCTGGACTCCGGCCATATGCTCTATAAGCGCCACAACGTTCCCTACCTGGTGTCGCCCTACATCCCCGAGGGTTCACTGGCCACGTTGATGAATCGGCGTCCCCCCTGGCAGTTCTGGTCGTTGCGCCAGGTGGCCGATGCCGTCATGCAGGCGGCGAACTGCCTGTGGTATCTGCACTGCCATCAGCCGCAGATTGTGCATGAGGATATCAAGCCGGGGAACTTTCTCTATCGTTCAGTCAACACGGCCGAGCGCGTCGTCTTTCTCTATCTCTTTGACTTTGGCATCTCGCGCTACAAACACCAGTCCTTTGAAATGGCCAGCGAGGTGGTGGGCACGCCAGCGTTTATGGCCCCGGAACAGATCGAGCAGCACGTTCATTGCGCCTCCGACCAATATGCCCTGGCCGTGATGGCCTGCGTGCTGCTGACCGGCCAGTTCCCGGTTCATGTCGATGATGAGGATCGGCAATACTACCTGGAGGCCCACCTGTATACTCCTCCTCAACCTCCCAGCGCTCTGTTGCCCGAGCGGCTGCGGTCGGAGCAGATAGATAATGTCTTTCTGCGCGCCCTGGAGAAGAATCCTGAGCGCCGTTTCCCGACCGTGCTGGCGTTCGCCGAAGCTCTGCGCCATGCTATCTCTGCCTATGGCGAGGATAAGACCGAGCCAGATCCAGTTCTGGTCGTTCCGGGCCCGCGTTTCTCCCCCGCCTTCGATGCGTCCGATAGCCAGGACCATCGTGTGTTGGACGAGCCGCTGCCGATCAAGCCTCCCAAAGCGATCGCGCCTGATCGTCCTGAGGGCGTGTTGCTCGCGCCATTGCCGGTACAGGGACCACTACGTGTATCGCTCCCTTCGCGTCCCAAGGCGTTGAGCTGGTGCCCCGATGGCGCGGCCCTGGCCTGCGTGCTCTATGGTGCCATCTATATCTACCGGCGGGGCCATGATCTGCAACTGGTGACGACCCTCAACGCGGGGCGTGCCAGCGTGGTGAGCTGGTCGGCCGATAGCCGGGTACTGGCGGTGGCTGGTGACCGCCAGGTCTGTTTCTGGGATGTGGAGCGTGCCGCTTCACTACCCTACGCGCTGCAGTTGACCGTCAGCACGCCGCTAGGCATGGATTGGTCCCATCAGGATCAACTGGCACTCTGGCTCGATACCACAATCTGGATCTACCATCTCCCGTGCGAACGCCTGCTGCAGTCGCGCCCACTGGCGCCCCAGCATATCTCTACGGGAGAGATGCGCTGTGATAATGTTGGCACCCTGCTCTGGTCGCCCGATGGAACCCTTCTGGCCAGTGGGTCCAGCCATGGCGAAGTGGTTTGCTGGCCGGTAGGTAGTAAGCAGCTCGCCTGGCAGGTGGCCAACTTGAGCCAGAAAATTCAATGCCTGGCGTGGTCAAGAGATGGCTCACTGCTGCTGGTGGCGACCCAGGATCGTCGCGTGCTGGGCCGGGATGTACAAACGCAAAGCGAGGCCCTCCATTGGGAGAAGCTGCCCGCCCTGCCACGCTTGCTCACGATCTCTCGTCAGGGCCATATTACGCTGGCCTCCAGCGAGAAACGGCTGTTAATCGGTTTCGCCCACACCGCGCACCCCTCTCTGTCGGCGCCAGGACAACTCCTGGCCGCCTGGTCGCCTGGAAAAAATGAGCTGGCTACCCTGGATGATCAGGATGCCAGCGTCCTCAACATCTGGTCCATCCCTGCCTGATGCTCGCTGTATCAATGGTTAAAAAAAGGTTTCATATTGTATCTTCATATCTTGCTGTTGCGTATACCAGATATATCCAATAAGTCAAAAAGAACATAAAAACGTTTTTGCTGAAATAGATTGGAGGGCATTCTATGAGCTCACATACTGAAGATAAAAGCGATAAGAAACTCCTCAGCGATAAAATTAAAGATATCCGCATGGCGATGATGACCACCGTCGATCCTGACGGGACCCTGCACAGCCGCCCCATGGCCAGCCAGGACTTCAAGGCGCTGGAGTTTGATGGCGATCTCTGGTTTATGACCTATGCCAGCTCGCACAAAGTTACAGAGGTGCAGCAGCATCAGCAGGTCAACCTGAGCTACAGCAAGCCGGGTGACAATCTGTATGTCTCGGTTACCGGGACGGCGCAACTCGTGCGCGATCGCCAGAAGATCAAAGACCTCTGGAACCCAATCTATAAGACCTGGTTTCCCAATGGTGAAGACGATCCCGATATCGCGCTGCTGAAGGTGCATGTAGATAGCGCCGAGTACTGGGATGCGCCATCCGGCAAGATGGGTTTTCTGTATACCATTACCAAAGGTTTAGCCTCGCATGGCGAAAAGCAGGCCGGCGAAGATGTAAAGCTCGACATCCATTGAGCGCCACGAATAAAAAATACAAAAAAGAGAGGTGCCTTTACGACACCTCTCTTTTTTGTATTTTTTATTCGTGGCGCTCAGGGCGGCTGATGATCCTGGCATGGCGCTGGAAGCGCAGGTAGGACCAGCTCCATTGCATCAGTACGATCAGGCGATTTTCGTAGCCAATCAGATAGATGATATGCACGAGCAGCCAGAGCATCCAGGCCAGGAAGCCGGCGAAGCGGATCTTGTTTATGTATGCGACCGCGAAGGCGCGCCCCACGGTGGCCATATAGCCTTTGTTGTGGTAGTGGAATGGTGCTTCTGCTGGCTTGTTGGCGAGCCGCCGCTCGATGACGGACGCTACATATCGTCCCTGCTGCATGGCTACCGGCGCGATGCCCGGTAGCGGCTTCCCATCCTGCATGAGGGTGGCCGTATCCCCCAGCACAAATATCTCTGCATGCCCCGGCACCGTCAGGTCGGACAACACCTTGACGCGTCCAGCCCGGTCGGTCTCGGCACCCAGCCATTGGCCCGCCGCCGAAGCCTGCACGCCCGCAGTCCAGATTATGGTGCTGGCAGGGATCCATTCACCGCCGGCGATAACCCCATCGGTCGTAATCTCTTCCACAGGCGTGCTGAGGCGTACGTCTACCTTCAGCTTTTGGAGCTCATGACGAGCTTTTGTCGAAAGCGAGCGCGGAAAGGAACCGAGGATCTGCGGCATGGCCTCAATCAGCAGGATATGGATTCTGGCGGGATCGATGTGTCGGAATTCGGGGAGCAGCGATTTGTAGGCCAGTTCGGCGATAGAACCGGCCAGTTCAACCCCGGTTGGACCCGCTCCAACGACGGCGAAGGTCAATAACTGCTGGATGCGCTCGGAATCGGTCTCGATCTCCGCCTGTTCGAATGCCAGTAGCAGCTTGCGGCGTATCTCACGCGCATTGTCCAGGTTTTTTAAGCCGGGTGCCAGCGGCTGCCACTCCTCTGTATGCCCGAAGTAGTTTTCATGGGCGCCGGTGGCGATAATTAAATAATCGTAGCTGATGCTGCCGTCCCGCATCATCACACGCTTCTGTGCTACATCGATGCCCGTGACCTCAGACATGATGACTACGGTGTTCTTCTGCTTGCGCAGCACGTGACGGATCGGCGTACTGATATCGGCGGGCGAGAGCGCCGCCGTTGCCACCTGGTAGAGCAAAGGCTGGAAGAGATGGTGGTTAGTACGATCGATCACCGTCAACTGCACATCCGGCAGCTTCTTACCCAAAGCCAGCGCCGCCTGCAGCCCCCCAAAACCAGCCCCGATAATGACAATATGCGTCTCATTTGTTGCTGTATCCCGCTGACGTGTCATCCTGGAAATTACCTTTCATGGATACGTTTTCGCTGCCGAAGCAAAAACGAGAACGGAAGCGAAGGCTCCAAAAGAAACGTCCCCGTAGGTGCCGGGCTTGCCCCGGCTTTGCCGCGCAGCGGCCCGTACCCGGGCGCGCACGTTCCCCCAAAGGTGACATCTTTCCCAGCGAAGGATGAACCAATGGATGGGCGATATTATCATTTTACACGTTTGAGGTTGTCAGAATGGGACATGTTGGAGCGCTGGAATTGTTGCCAGCGCGCCTGCATCTGCTGGAAGTTATCGTCAAGCCTGTGGCGCGGCAGCACCACCTGGGTGGTCTGGCCCTCACCGATCAGGTCGGATAGCTCGTTATAGACCTGGCAATGGATGTAGACGCGGTTCTTTTCGACCCTGGGCTGATCGGCTATCAGCCGCACGCGCATGCCGGGCAGGGCCGAAGCGATATGGCGCACGCTTACCTCGTGTCCAATCGCCTCTTCATCCCGCTCCAGAAATGGTAGCAGCAGTTTGCGTCCCACCAGCTCCATGTGCTTCGTCATCCAGTAGGTGGCGTAGACGGGATGGATGGCGCCCAGTTCCTCGAACTGGACCGTCATCTCGTCTGTTACCGTGATCTCAAATTCTGCTTGCTGGTCGGATGGTATCGGCTGCATCGCTCCCCTTCTCTCTGCCTGTGAGCGGACTAGCGCATGTGCAGCAGCAGGCACTGCGGCTGCTCAAGCAGCTCAATCAGGGTGTTCAGGAAGCGCATGGCCAGCTCGCCGTCGATCAGGCGATGGTCGGCGGTAAACGACAGCGGCAGCACCGGTCGTACCTCGATGTGATCTTCCACGACCCAGGGACGTTTGGTGATGCGGCCCAGGCCCAGGATGCCAGCTTCGCCGGGATTGATGATCGGCGTGGTGAAGAAGCCACCGACGGTGCCGTAGTTGCTGATGGTGAAGGTGCTGCCGCGCAGCTCCTCCAGCTTCAGTTTCTGTTCACGGCCTGCATCGGCCAGCCGCGCGATCTCGCGTGCGATCTCCAGCAGCGTCAGCCGGTCCGCGTGGCGTAGCACGGGCACCAGCAGGCCATCGCTGGTCGCGGTGGCGATGCCGATATGATAGTAGCGCTTGAGCACGATCTCCTGCGTCCCCTCATCAATGGTTGCGTTGATCATCGGATAGTGCTGCAGCGTATGTACCAGGGCCTTGATGATCATGGGGAGATACGAGAGCTTGACGCCCTCTGCCTGCGCCAGTGGCAGCAGGTTTTTCCGCAGTTCGACCAGGCCTGTCGCGTCGACCTCGACCAGCGATGAGACCTGGGGAATCGTGCTGACCGAGCGTACCATATTTTCGGCGATGCGTCGGCGCAGCCCGCGCAGGGGGATGCGCTCCTCCTCCTGTGGTTTTTCCTCGCTCTGTGTTATTGTCGGCATCGCGGGCTGTCGGGCCGCTGTTGTAGCGACCTGTGCGGCGGCTGGCTGCGCCTCCACCTGTGCCGGGGCGTTCATGCGCGCGATGGCCTGCTGCACATCCTCTGTGCGTACGCGACCCGCATGGCCTGTACCACTGATGGTGGCGATGTCGATGCCAAACTCTTTCGCCATGCGCCGCGCCACCGGCGTCGCCAGTACCCGACGTGGATACGTCGTCGGAGCCGTATCTTTCTCTTTATGCACGCCATTGCTCAGGTTGGTCTTGATGGCGGGCAGGATGGTCTGGTGCGTCACCGCGCTGGCCGCCGGGGTGGCTGAGAGTTGACGGGCGGCGGACTGCTGCTCCGCCGCGTCCTCCAGCGTCAGCAGGACGGTTTTGACCGCGACGACCTCGCCCTCGGGGATCGACAGTTCAACCACCGTGCCTGCTACTGGCGAGGGTAGTTCGACGACCGCCTTGTCGGTCTGCACGGCCACGATGGCTTGATCCTGCGTCACCTGATCTCCTGGCTTGACGAGCCATTGGACTATTTCTGCTTCAGTGATCCCTTCCCCCAGATCTGGAAGATGAAATGGCACTATCATTACATGCTCTCCTCAAGAGCCCGTTGTTGACCAGCGCGCGAATGACGCTGGCCAGACAGGCGCTGTTATACCGTCATCGAGGCTCTTGCCGCCTGAATAATGCGGGTGGCGCTGGGTACGTGGTAATCCTCTAAAATAACGGGCGAGACGACGTCGTAGCCCGTGACGCGCATGACCGGAGCCTCCAGCCAGAAGAGCGCCTTCTCGTTGATGGTGGCGACGATCTCGGCACCCACCCCGGCCGACTTTGGTGCCTCGTGCACCACGATGGCCCGCCCCGTCTTTTCGACCGAGTGGATAATGGTCTCGCTATCAAACGGCGAGAGGGTGCGCAGATCGATGATCTCGGCCGAGATCCCTTCTTCTGCCAGCAGGTCCGCCGCCTCCAGCGCGGTGGCGACCATCGCGCTCCAGGCGACGATGGTGATGTCGGTTCCTTCACGCGCGATGGTCGCCTTGCCTAACGGGACCGTGTAGTGTCCGTCGGGCACATCCTGGCGTCCGGCGCGGTAGCCGCGCAGGGGCTCAAGAAAGACGACCGGATCTGGATCGTTGATAGCCGCCAGCAGCATGCCTTTGGCGTCATAGGGGGTGGCCGGGGCCACGACCTTTAGACCAGGGGCATGGACGAAGTGGGCCTCCAGGGCGTCACCGTGCAGCTCGAAGGCGCGTACACCACCCCCAAAGGGGGCGCGCACGACCAGGGGACAGGTGAAGCGTCCGCGCGAGCGGGCGCGGATGCGCGCCGCCTGCAGTAGCAGTTGGGCGAAGGATTGCATCGAGAAGCCCAGAAATTGGATCTCGGCGATCGGCAGCAGACCATAGGTCGCCAGTCCAATGGCGGTCCCGACGATGCCGGCCTCGGCCAGCGGGGTATCCACCACGCGCTCCTCGCCATAGCGCTCGATCAGCCCATCGGTGGCACGGAAAACACCGCCGTTGCGCCCGACGTCTTCGCCCATTACCATTACCCGTTCATCCTCACCCATGGCCACGTTCAGGGCGTCATTAATGGCCTCAATCAGGTTACGCTGAGTCATGGGAAGGTGACTCCTTTCTGCGATTGCCTGAGCGATTCCAGCATCTCCTGCCGCTGCTGCTTCAGAATGGGCGTCGGCTCGGCGTAGACCTGCTCAAACATGCTTTCGGGCGGTGGAATAGGCTCGGTCAGGGCTGTGGTGACGCTGCGCGCGATATATTCACGCAGCTCCTCTTCCAGCGCCTCCTGCTTGTTGGCATCCCACAGGTTTAGATGTTCCAGGCAGACGCGCAGACGTGTGATGGGATCGCGCTGATCCTTCCACTCGGTCAGCTCGCCGGCCGGCTGATAGCGCTGCGGATCATCGGCGGTGGAGTGGGGACCAAAGCGGTAGGTGACGGCCTCGATAAAGGTTGGACCTTCGCCGTTGCGCGCCCGCTCAAGCGCCGCCCGCGTCTCGCGATACATAGCCAGTACATCATTGCCATCCACCAACTTGCCGGGCATGCCATAGGCGACGGCCTTCTGCGCGATGGTCTCGCTGGCCGTCTGCCTTGCACGTGGGACCGAGATCGCCCAGCCATTATTCTGGCTGATCAATACAACCGGCGCCTTGAACACGGCGGCGAAGTTCATCCCCTCGTGGAACGCTCCCTCTGAGGTGGCGCCATCTCCAAATAGTGTCAGGGCGGCCGTTTTGGCCCGGCGCAGCTTCATGCCCCAGGCTACGCCAACGGCGTGTGGAATCTGTTCGGCGATGCCGATCTGCTGTCCAAATACATTGACGCCCGGTGGGACCAGGCCGGCTTTGGGATGGCCACGGAAGAAGAGGGGAACGTGTTCGGCCGGCAGACCATGTACGATACAGGCCAGCCCATCGCGATACGAACCGAACAGCCAATCATCCTTTTTAAGCGCCAGCGTGCTCCCAACCTGGGCCGCTTCCTGACCCGCGACCGGGGCGTAGGTGCAGAGCCGTCCCTGCCGCTGGAGATTAATCAACCGCGTATCAAAGAGGCGGCCAAAGCTCATCCAGCGATACATCTCGAGCAGCATTTCCTCTGACTCTTCGATATGCATCCCTGGCTGCAGTGAGCCATCGGGCGCCAGCACGCTGATGGGCTCCGGTGGCCGGATATCATGCTCATGAAGTGTACTAGTCATGTGTCTCTTCTCGCACTTACTCATCTTTGTAATTATCGTCAGGGTGCCGCTCCGCTGCGGCCAGGGCTGGCATATTTATCGCCTGCTTCTGGTCCCTCCTGAGAGGTTTCCTATAGCTGCTGTGGAACATGCCTGCGCCTGTCTGACTTCATAGACTGCTATGTACGTATGATTTGCTGAGAATGTGTCTGACTCTCATGATCATCGCTCTAAGCATGCTTAAGTTTTTGCACCTGCAGTGCTCAGAAGTCCTTTGTAGGTTGGCACATTGGATGCGCATCCGCGTACTGCATGCATCAATACATCCCTGATATGCAAGCACTGACGGTGCTCCCACGTCCTTTATATGGTGGTACATCGGGGCGCATCCACTCACCACAAGACTCCTGATATGCAAGCACTGACGGTGCTCCCACGTCCTTTATATGGTGGTACATCGGGGCGCATCCGCTCACCACAAGACTCCTGATATGCAAGCACCGGCGGTGCTCCCACTCCCTTTATATGGTGGTGCATCGGGTGCGCGGATGCGCACCCGATGCACCACCATATAAAACCCTCGCGGCCGCGTAGCGGACGCGCGTATGGCGGCGCTCACATCCCCACACAATGACGAGAGTCAGAATAGACCATTAAACAATTTCGGTAAAGGCAATGGTGACGCTATCGGGCGTCGCAAAATTAACAAGATCGGCATTAGTCGCCTGCCCCTCGGGGGAACTCAGGCCGGCCTTACGCTCTTCTTTACTATTGAAATAGAGGGTTGCCATCAGATAGTAGGGGGCATCCTTGCCGGTGAAGCGGCTGACCTCGACCTTCTGCAGGCCCGGTATCTTTTTGACCAGGGGGATATGGGTATCAAAGTAATGCTTCTCGAACTTCTCACGGTCCGCCGGTTCCTTATAGAGCGCGATCATTGTGACTGCCATTGTCATCATTCTCCTTATAGCGCTTGCCACCGCCGAATCAGGTGGCTCTTTTTACCTTACATTACCGTTGTGTTAGCGTAGATTGATCCAGGCTGTTTTGACCTGTGTATAGGCATCCAGTACCGCGTGCCCCATTTCGCGACCATAACCACTCTGTTTATAGCCTCCAAAGGGCGCGGCGGCATCGAACTGATTATAGGTGTTGACCCAGATGACGCCGGCCTTGAGGGCGGCGACCATTCTGTGCGCCTTCTTGATGTCGTTGGTCCAGACGCCGGCGGCCAATCCATATTCCGACTGGTTGGCGCGCGCCGCGATCTCTTCGATCTCTTCAAACGGCATGGCCACCACGACCGGACCAAAGATCTCTTCGCGCGCGATGGTCATTTGATCCTCGACCCCGTCGAAGACGGTCGGTTGCACGAAGTAGCCCTCGGCCAGTTCGTTGCCCGCACGGTTGCCACCGGAGGCGACGCGTGCCCCTTCCTGCTTGCCCGTGGCGATATAATTCGTCACGCGTTCCAACTGTTGCTGAGAGACCACCGGACCCATGTCGGTGCCGGGATCGATGCCGGGACCCAGCTTCATTTTACTACTCATGGTGGTCAGGTTGCCAAGCACCTCATCATAGACCGATTTATGCACAAACAGGCGGCTACCAGCGGTGCAGACCTGTCCTTGATTGAAGAAGATGGCGTTGAGGGCACCGCGCACGGCATACTTCAGATCGGCATCGGGGAAAATAATGTTTGGTGATTTGCCGCCCAGCTCCAGCGTTACCTTTTTCAGGTTCCCGGCGCTGGCCTGTACGATCTTCTTGCCCACCTCGGTCGAGCCCGTAAAGGCGATCTTATCCACGTCCGGATGGGCCGCCAGGGCCGCTCCAGCTGTCTCGCCGAATCCCGGTACGATATTAACCACGCCCTCGGGAAAGCCTGCCTCGCAGATCAGCTCCCCGAGGCGCAGGGCCGTCAGCGGGGTCTGTTCGGCCGGTTTCAGGACCACGGTGTTGCCGCAGGCCAGGGCGGGCGCCAGCTTCCAGGCCGCCATCTGCAGTGGGAAGTTCCAGGGGATGATCTGTCCCACCACGCCCAGCGGTTCGCGCAGGGTGTACGTAAACATATTGGGGACCGAGACCGGGATCGTTTCACCCTCGATCTTGGTAGCCCAGCCCGCGAAATAACGGAAGTGTTCGACGGTCAGTGGCACATCGGCCGCCCGCGAATACTTGATGGGCTTGCCATTGTCCAGGGTCTCCAGCTCCGCCAGCTCCTCGGCGTTGCGTTCAATTAGATCAGCCAGCTTCAAAAGAAGATGCGCGCGCCTGGCGGGCGTCATCCTGGGCCAGGCTCCCTGTTCAAAGGCTCGTCGCGCCGCCGCGACCGCCCTGTTGATATCTTCAGCCTCACCCTCGGCCACCCTGGCCAGCACCTGCCCGGTGGAAGGATTGATCGTCTCAAATGTCTTGCCACTGGCCGCCTCAACCCACTGCCCCCCGATCAGCATCTTCATCGATTGCTGCTGTAAAAATGTGGTCTGCCTTTTCTCTGTTGCGTGTTCGACCATGTCGCCAACTCCTCCTAACATTTTTACCACATGGTAGAAATATATCTAACGTCCTGTTAAAAGTCAATGCCTGTCCCTGTGCAATCTACTCTATGGTAAAATAGAGATACTCGACACCAGATAAAAAAACAACGGGAAGCATCACATATGAAACAGAATCAGCCCGATCCACCAATCGCCCAGCCAAAAACTCGTAGAAAAGACAGCGAGAACGAAAGTGGTAAACGAACACGCCTGACGCAGAAGGCTATCGTCGAGACGGCGGCCGAACTCTTCGCCCAGCGCGGCTTCGGCGCCACCAGCTTGAATGACATCGCCGACGCCCTGGGCGTTACCAAGGTTGCCCTCTACTATCATGTTAAAAACAAAGAAGAGATCCTGCGCCTCGTCTACCTGACCGTCCTCCATATCGCCGAAGAGCCCCTGCGTCGCATCGTCAAATCCGACCTCACGCCGCGCGAAAAGCTACAGCAGGCCATCGAACACCACATCGCCATCACCGCTAACTCCTCGCCGGCCGTCACCGTCTTCTATCGCGAGCAAGCTCACCTCACCGGACCCTTCGCCCGTGAAATCGCCCTGCGCGAAAAAGACTACGAACGCTACTTCGAACAGATCATCAAAGAAGGCATCGCCGCCCACGCCTTCAAACCCGACTTCGATCCCAAAATCGTCACCTTCGGCCTCTTAGGAATGTGCCATTGGCTTTCCCACTGGTACCAACCCTCCGGCCGCTACACCCCCCAGCAGGTCGCCACCATGTTCATCGCCCTCACCGAAAACGGCCTCCTTACCCCATAAAAATCGGCCCGCAAGGGCCGAGTCCATGGGCATGTGTGTCCGTTCGTAGAGTGAAATCGGCCCGCGAAGGCCAAATCCACGGGTGAGCGTTTTCGTGCGTGGAGAGAAATCGGCCGCAAGGGCCGAACCTACGTTGTATTCATTCTTTTTACATGAGAAATGTGGAAATGCACGGTGTGAGCGCCTCCCCCCATCTTTTATGTGAGAAACGTGGAGGTGCACCAGGGGCGTCACAAGGAACATTCTCCACCTTATTTTCCTTTTGAGGGGCGTGGGAATGCACCAGGGGCGCTAGCCCCTGGTGCATTCCCACGCCCCTCAAAAACTCTCCCGGTGCCGCCGTCAGGCGGCACCGCAACATGTGTAAAGCGGGGAGGTGCAGGAGGGGCGGCGAAGCCCCTCCTGTCGGGGTTTGGGGTGTCCCCAAAAGCTTCCTCTCCCCCCGGTGCCGCCGCCAGGCGGCACCACAAATCCAGGGTGCAATGCCCCCATTTTCAAGTCAATGCAGGGAGCGATGTTATTTTACCGATCGGTAAAATAACATCGCTCCCTGCATTGACTTTTACCGCATTCTCTTTTATATTTTTACCATACGGTAAAAATTATGTTTGAAATATTCCATATAAACACACCATACCAATATGGCTCTGTTGATAGAGGGAGCCGGAGAAGAGAGGTTGTGAACATGACTCAGGAACAAGAAGACGCACGGGTAGCAGAATTTCGCGCCTACCTCGCGGCAGGGGGCAAAGTTGAAGCGACCGACTGGATGCCGGACGGCTATCGGCAGTCGTTGATCCGCTTCATCGAGATGCACGCCAATTCTGAACTGATGGGTGCCCTTCCTGAGCGTGATTGGATTATGCGCGCTCCCACTATTCATCGCAAGTTGGCGCTGACCGCGAAGATTCAGGACGAAGTGGGACATGCCGAACTGCTGTATCGCCTGGTCGAGGATCTGGGCAAGCCGCGTAGCGCCTGCCTGGACGATCTGATCGCGGGCAAGGGCAAGTTCCACAATACCTTCCACTACACCACGAAATCGTGGGCCGATGTGGGTATCATCGCCTGGCTGGTGGACGCGGCCGCCATCGTTTCGCAGCACGCGCTGCGCGATAGCAGCTACGCGCCCTACGCGCGCACGATGCAGAAGATCTGCTGGGAAGAATCCTTCCATATGATGCATGGCCGCGACATGGTGATCACCATGATGAACGGGACCGACGGCCAGCGTGCGATGGCCCAGGAGGCCCTTGATCGCTGGTGGCCGGCCCTGATGGTCTTCCACGGACCCAATACCCCGGCCGAAAAAGATAAAGACCTGCAGTGGCGCATCAAAGCCAAGACCAACGAGGAACTGCGCCAGGAGTTCTTAAACGTCCAGGTGCCGCGCCTGCGCGAGGTGGGCCTGGTCATTCCAGATCCCGAGCTGCGCTACGACCCTGAGCAGGGGCGCTGGCTCTATAGCGAGCCCCGCTGGGACGATCTGCGCGCCATCGCCCGCAACCAGGGACCGGCCTCGGCCGAGCGCATCGGCTTCCGCCGCCTCTCCTACGAGGAGAGCCAGTGGGTGCGCGACGCGATGCAGCGCCAGCAGGCTGCAGCCAGTATCGCTTAATATGTGACAGAGGTGGAATTCCAATGACGGATAACACAGCCCATGCTTCACTCTCTGCGCTGACCAATGCGGTCGATGAGGGCGAGGTTTTTGAGATCTTCCAGCAGGCGCCGCGCGAGCAGATCCCTCGTCATGGCGGCAACCTGCGGGCCGCCGATAGTGAGCTGGCCATCCACTATGCCAGGGAGTTTTATGGTCGCAGGCAGGAGAGTCAGAAAATCTGGATCATTCCGCGTGCCAGTCTGCTTGAGATCTGTTATGATCCAGCAGCCCCCATCGATCCGCAGCCGGCCGCGATCAGCGCGCAGGCCGGGTTATTTGTCGTATTCGCGCAGAATCAGGTGGGGAAGCCGCTGCTCTGGCTGCAGAACCTGACCGCCGGCAGCGAGCAGGATGCGCGCGCGCAGGCACTGGCCCTGCTCCAGGACAATGCGGGCGCCTATCTGCGCCTCTGGCTCTGTCCTCTTAGTGCCATTACGGTGCTGGACAATCCTGATCTGTTGCAGCCCCCGCTCGATCGCTCGTATCGACGGCTGGATGGCTATGATATTCGTGAAAAACTACACCTTGCCCGCCAGCGTGTCAGGGCGCAAGAAGAGAGGCAGCACTGATGGAATTTAGCGATGCATCAATGGTCCCGCCCGATCTACAGCAGCCACTGAGTAATTTCTTGCTGTCCCTGGCGGACGACGAATTTATCCTGGGTTACTGGGACTCCGAGTGGACCGGTGTGGCTCCTACGCTTGAGGAGGATGTGGCCTGTAGCTCGATCGCGCAGGATGAGATTGGCCACGCCCGGCTGCTCTACCAGGAGGTGGCGGCTCTGACCGGCTCGACCCCTGATCAGGTGGCTTATGATCGTACGCTTAGCGAGTATCGGCAGGTGCAACTGGTGGAGCGTCGCCGTGGCAACTGGGCCTTTACCTGTGCCCGGCGCTACCTCTATGAGACCGCCGACCAGGTGCGTCTGGCCAGCCTGACTACCTCGACCTATCGACCACTGGTCGAGGCCATCGGCAAGATTGAGCGCGAAGAGGTCTATCACCAGATGCACAGCACCGCCTGGCTCAATCGCCTGGCGAATGGAACCCCCACCGCCTATCAACTGTTGACCGAGGCTCTGCGGCAACTCTGGCCGGACGCGCTGGGTATCTTTGAACCGTTTGAGAACGAGGATGTCCTGTTGCGGGCCGGTATCCTGCCCGTTCCCTCCGCCGTCCTGGAGCAACGCTGGCTCGGCGACATCGTACCGGTATTTGAGCGCCTGCGGCTTCCACTGCCGATCAAAAAGGAGTCTCCGGCTGTGGACTCACCCGCTCTCTATATTCCCACTATTGTCGCGCGAACAGGTGGCCGACGGGGACAGCATAGTGCCGATTTTACCGATCTGTGGAACCAGATGACGATGGTTTCGCGCATGGAGCCCGGTGCGAGCTGGTAGCGCTTTGGGAAGGATTGAAGGACACATGTCTGAGACAAGAACGCGTACAAATGATGGTTCCCTGGATGAGCAACTGGTGTGGGAGGCCTTGCAGACGGTGCCAGATCCCGAACTGCCCGCCATCTCGGTAGTCGATATGGGCATTATCCGGCGCATCGATATCGATGAGGCTAGCTCATCGATCCGCGTCGTGATTACGCCCACTTTCTCCGGCTGTCCCGCTTTAAGCCAGATCCAGACCTCGATCGCTGAAAAGTTGCGTTCCCTGGCAAAAGATGTTGAGGTCGCGGTGACCATGCAGCAGCCCTGGACCAGCGATATGCTGAGCGCATCGGCTCGCCAGAAGCTGAGCAAGGTAGGCATCGCTCCTCCTCCGCACGTCGGACGCGGCCCCCTGCTGCCCATGCTGACGCAGCACCCCCTGACCTGTCCCCACTGTGGCTCTCAGCAGACCATGCTGGAGAATCCCTTTGGTCCCACCCCCTGTCGCGCCATCGCCTACTGCCAGCACTGCCACCAGCCCTTTGAGCAATTTAAACCGATCTAGAGCCCCATAGGGGCACCCGTAAGGGGTGCAGGGCGAGAGCATGCTCCTAGCATGCTCGCCCGCACCCCGGCAGGAGGGCTAGCCGCCCTCCTGCACCTCCCGCCTTGAGAGCGCAGAGAGGCCGCTTTCTGCTTAAGTTGGTGCGTGAGGGCGCATTCGCGTCCCCACGCACCAATACAAAAACTAGCGCGGCCGCGTAGCGGACGCGCGACTCTGCCCCAGCTTATGCTGGGCATAATCCCCATAGCCCCCTCCTATCGTGGTACCTGTAGGCACCTTGCCCCAGAAGAGGCGATAGGTAAAGATGAAGTAGATGCTGGCCAGCACGATGCCGATAATCCACCAGACCAGGCCGACGGTCTGGCCGTACGCCGAAGCGGCCGCGTTATGAATCGTCAGGCTGTTGGCCCGCGTGGTGGCGGGTAGCATATAGGGATACAGGCTGGCGGCTGTGCTGGCGAGCATCCCGATAATGAAGGCGCAGGAAGAGAAAAAGGCCAGTCGATCACGCCCTTTAAACAGTCCCAATCCAATGCCTGCCCAGCCGATCAGCGCGATAAGCGGGAAGATCACGATCCAGTAGCGTCCCCCAAAGTTCTCACTGATCAAAGGCTGAACGATAATTGTGACTACCGTGACTACGATGGCCATTATGATGCTGATAAGCCATGTGGCCTTCGCGATCCGGCGCGCCCGCTGCTGCAGCATGCTCTCCGTTTTGACGGCGATGAAGGTGGCTCCATGGGTGGTCAGGACCACCAGCGCGAACAGGCCGATCAGAACCGTGTACCAGTCCAGGATGCCGGTAACGGCGCTAAAGGGATTAAAGTCGGTCCATAGCGCCTCAAAGAACACGCCATGGGCGTCCATCGGCACCCCGCGAATGACATTCCCCATGGCCGCGCCAAAGAAGATGGCCAGCAATGCGCTCCCGATAAAGAATCCTCCATCCCAGAAGGCGATCCAGACAGGATTTGAGATGTGCGAGCGCAGCTCGATCGCGACGCCACGAACGATCAGGAGCCAGAGCACAATGATTAATGGCAGGTAGAAACCGCTAAAGCTGGAAGCATACAGGATGGGAAACGAAAAGAAAAGCGTACCGCCCGCGGCGATCAGCCAGACTTCATTGCCGTCCCAGACGGGTCCGATCGCGCGTAGCACCTGTTCCCGTTCAGATTCAGTGCGTGCCGCGAATAGATGAATCACGCCCGCGCCCAGGTCGAAGCCGTCCAGCAGGATATACATTGTGAGCATAAATGCAATCAGGATAAACCAGAGTGTCTGCATAATCTATTTCTCTCCTCGCCACTTAAGCTTTGTTGATCAATCCCTGGGGTTGAGGCGTGTCGGATGGCTCATCACCTTCGTCAACCAGCGCTACATGTCCTGGTCCGCGTCCAGTCTCATAGACCACCAGCACCACGTAGAGAATACCCAGCAGCAGGTAGATGCCGGCGAATCCCAGCAGGGTGAACAGGATATTGCCGTCGCCAACCTGCGGCGATGAGCCCTGAGCTGTATGTAAGAGACCGTAGACGATCCAGGGTTGACGGCCGAGCTCGGTCGTAAACCAGCCCGCTATATTGGCGATAAATGGAAATGGTAGGGCCAGAAAGAGAATCCAGTGCATCCAGCGTGCGCGAAACAACATTTTTCGCCAGAGCAGCAGCACAGCCAGCGCCATAATCGCGATAAAGATCGTGCCCAGGCCGACCATGATATGGTAGCTATAGTAGAGCAGAGCCACAGAATCGGGGCGTTGATCGGCAGGAAAGGTATTGAGCCCGCGCACCTGAGCCGTCCAGTGGCGATACGTAAGCACACTCAATGCGTTGGGTACCACAAGTGGATTATCCAATGTCCCTCTGCCCGCGTCTGGCTGTCCGATGATGACGATGCCGGCACCATTCTCGGTCTGGAACAGGCCCTCCATCGCCGCCAGTTTCGCGGGCTGGTTGCTCGTTACCTGCCTACCCTCAGCATCACCGGTGGGGAAGATTTGAACCGCGGTCGCGATCAGTCCAACGATGACGCCGACAGTGACAAAGATGCGCGCATACTCTTCATGCTTTTTGATCAGCAAGTAATACGCGCCTACACCGGCCATCGCGAATGCCCCGGTGACTACCGCTGCGCTCATCGTATGCGAATATTGCGCGATAATCCAGGGATTGAACAGGACAGCCCAGTAGTTCGAGATCGTCAGGCGATTGCCTGTGATGGTATAGCCGACTGGATGCTGCATCCAGGCGTTGGAGGCAATAATAAAGGCACCCGATGCCCAGGTGCCCAGCCAGACCATGAAGGCTGAGAACCAGTGCATTTTCTGGCCGAAAGCCTGTTCTCCAAACAGGAAGATACCCAGAAAGGCCGATTCGATAAAGAAGGCGAAGGCGCCCTCCATCGCCAGCGTTTGCCCGATGATATCTCCTGCGTACATCGAGAAGCGCGACCAGTTTGTGCCGAACTGGAACTCCATGGGGATACCAGTCACCACACCCATAATAAAGGTGATGGCGAAGATACGGGCCCAGAAACGTGCACTGATGTTCAGTCGCTCATCCTTGCGCCACAGATAGAGCGTTTTGAGAACGAGCATGAGCAGTGCCAGGCCCATGGTCAATTGTGGAAAGAGATAGTGGAAGCCTATGGTAAAGGCGAATTGGGCTCGCGATAGATACGTTGCCAGTACGTCGTTCATAGAAAACAAACTCCAGTGGGATAGATTGACTACCCCGATAGTAAAGATGCGGGCATATTGCTCACAAGCAACATTGCCAGTAACGCTAATGTATCGTTTCTACCAGATCAAAGATGCCATTTTGCATCTCATACATACGCCAGTAGAGTCCCCTGGTTGCCAGCAGTTCCTGGTGCGTTCCCTGTTCGTGGATACGGCCATGGTCAAGCACCACGATCTGGTCCATGCGTTCCATTGAGATCAGGCGATGGGTAATCAATAGCGTTGTTTTATCCTCCATTAACGTATCTAGCGTATCGAGTAGTCCGCGTTCCGTTAATAGATCGAGATTCGCCGTCGCCTCATCGAGAATCAGAATGGGAGCGTTTTTAAGCAATGTGCGCGCGATGGCGATGCGCTGTTGCTCGCCGCCTGAGAGGCGTAGCCCCTGTTCCCCGATCCAGGTGTTCAGGCCATCTGGCAGTCGGGCGATCGTTTCTGAGAGCTGGGCCTGCTCTATCACCTGCTCCAACTCCTCTTCGCTGGCCTCTGGACGAGCCAGCAGCAGATTATGACGAATGGTCTCGTTGAAGAGATAGGTGTCCTGAGTCATCACGCCTGTCTGACTACGCAGATCGGCTAGCGAGCAGGCGCGAACATCCTGTCCATTGAGCCTGAGGACGCCGCTGGTCGGGTCCCAGAAACGTAAGATGAGCTTGACCAGCGTGCTTTTGCCCGACCCGCTGGGTCCAACGATGGCGACACGACTGCCTGGATGAATACGTAGATTGATATTGTGCAGAATCTCCTCACCTCCTGCTTGATAAGCAAACGAGACATCCTCGAACTCCAGGGCGTACGTGCTGGAGGCCGGGATCTGCGCTGGCTCCTGGCTATCAACAATGGCGGGCGGCGTATCAACGATCTGAAACAGTTTTTCACCGGCTGCTAGAGAATGTCCCAGGAACTGAAAGGCTTGCCCTAAGGGTTGGATCGCTTCGAAGCTGGCCAGCAAGAAAAATACCAGGAAGGCCAGATAAACGCCATTGATGGCGTTTTCCAGAATGGGGGGAGTCGCCAGGATGAGCACCGTCAATACCGCCATATTCATCAGCAGGTCCAGCAAGGCCTGTTGCATACCATTAATTACTGCCATGCGCCGTTGGATCATGGCCAGAGTATGATTCAGACCGGTGATGAGCTGTTGATGGGAGACAGCGCGTCCGAAGGCGAGCAGATCTTGCATGCCCTGGATGCCATCGATGATCTGTATATGTAGATCTGCGCGTGCCTGGAGCTGTTGCTTGCCCAACTGTTTTGACAGCAGTCCGGCCAGCAGCGGCACTCCCAGCCCGGCCAGCAGAAGGAAGAGCAGCGCGGTCCAGGCCAGGGTGATCTGAAACAGCGAGAAGACCCAGAATGTGAGCAGCGTTACCAGGATCGCGACGACAAGTGGTTCGATGATCCGTAAATAGAGGTTCTGTAGCTCTTCAATATCATTGACGAGATGCGAGAGCATCTCTCCACTGCGATAGGCCTGTATCTGCGCGGGAGCCAGCGGCTCAATACGCTGGTAGAACCATACGCGCAGGCGACCCAGCAGTTGAAGCGTCACGTTGTGGGAAACAATGCGATCCAGGTAGCGCGCGCCCGCGCGTCCAATTCCTGTGAAACGGACAACATAGATCGGGATCGTGAGAAAGGCGATGAGGGGAACAATCGCCGCGGCCGATATGAGATAGCCCGACATTGCCAGCAGACCGATATTGCAGAGCGCCGTTAGAAATCCCAGTCCGATGGCGAGCAAGACCTGTTTGCGAAACGGTTTGAGATATGAAAGCAGGCGCAGAAGTAGCCTCATGCGTAGATCTCCTTTGTTTCGTTCCCCTGTACGAGCCTGGCATATTGTCCGTTACGCGCCAGGAGTTGCTGCGGGGTACCACATTCAACAAGGTCTCCGTGCGCGAGGACCGCGATCTGTTTTGCCTGTTTGATGGTATTATAGCGATGGGCGATGACCAGAACTGTCCGCTGCTGCATCAGGCGCGTGATCGCCTGTTGAATCAGTACCTCACTAAGGGGGTCCAGGCTCGATGTTGGTTCATCAAGGATGAGCAGAGGCGCATCCTTGAGAAAGGCTCGCGCGATGGCCAGACGCTGTATCTGTCCCGCGCTCAGGCGGCTTCCACGTTCTCCCACAATTGTGTTATAGCCATCCGCTAGCTGATCAATGAATTCGCTGGCGCCAGCCTGCTCAGCGGCATGAATCACCTCCTGCGCGCTGGCCGATGGGCATCCCAGGCGAATATTGTCCATGATGGTTGTATTGAAGAGGTAGGGACGCTGCGGTACCAGGGCCACGTATTCACGCCACATGTCAACAGGCAGCTCGCTAATTGGTATCCCATTGACCGCGATGCAGCCGCTATCACTATCCATAAAGCGCAGCAACAGATGCACGAGCGTGCTCTTGCCTGAACCACTGCTACCGATCAGTGCTGTACAGGTATTGGCTTCCATGCGCAGTGTCACGCCATGCAGCGCTGGTCTTGAACTCTGGGGATAGGTGTACGAGATATTGGTCAGCTCAAGCGTCAATTGTTCACGCGGTTTATCCTGACGTTCTGTAATAGTAGGCGTTGTTTCGGCTGTTGGGACTGGCGTGTGCAAGAGTTCGCTGATGCGCTGGGCCGCCGCCTTGCCTTCGATCGCCGCGTGGCGGTGTGCGCCCAGATCACGCAAAGGACGGTAGAATTCGGGAACCAGCAGTAAGATCAGGAAGGCAGCGGCGAACGGGATGCTATGGTTCAGCAGGCGAATGCCAAGCGCGACCGCGATCAATGCGATGGCCAGCGCCGTCATAAATTCGAGCACCAGGCCAGAGATAAAAGCGATACGCAACACCTGCATGGTTGTATGCTGGAACCGCTGGCTGACTCTGGAGATGCGTTTGTTTTCCCCCTCATTGCGCCCAAAGATCTTCAGCGTGGGGAGCCCCTGGATCGAGTCCAGGAAGTGCGCGCTCATATGGGTCAGGGCTCGCCACTGTTTTTGCGTGCGTTTTTCTGTATATGTCCCGATCATGTACATCATGAGCACAATAATGGGAGCTGTTACCAGCAGGAGCACCGCACTGATCCAATCGATGGGCAGGAGATAGATGAAGATCAGCAAGGGGATGCAGACGCTGAGCACCGTTTGCGGTAAGTACTGACTGATATATGCATCTAGCCGTTCGATCCCATCACTCAGTGTTGCCAGCAGCTCTCCCGTACGCGCATTCGAGCGCAGCGTCGGTCCCAGCGCCATCAGATGCGCGAAGAGATGGTCCCGCAAAGCCGCTTTGGCCCGTAGCGCGCTTTCCTGCGCGCTCACTTCACGCAGCCAGGTCAACGCTGATCGTACAACGAGCATGACGAGCAGGAGGACCAGCGGAAATATCTGCTGAGACAGCCCTTGCCTTTTCATAAAGACCGCGTTTACGATGGCGCTGAGCAGAGAGAGTTGCACCATCATAACAATACCCCAGGCCAGACCAAGCACCACCGTCAAAATAAGGAATATCCGGCTACTTTTGCTATAGCGAAGAAGTTCTCTATTCATATATCCTTACTGTTAATTGTGCACGTATTTTATAAGCACATGTTCACTATCCTGTTATAAATCGTGTTTGACTTCCATCATGTTGGTGTCCCGTGCGCGCCCCCGCACGCGCGTCCGCTACGCGGCCGCATTGTTTTTGTGTGTTGGTGCAGCAGGGGCGCGAAAGCGCCCCTGCTGCACCAACACACCATGGACCTGTGAGCACCAGCGGTGCGAAAGCTCAGGCAGCCTGCAGGCGATGATCGTGAGAATCATAGACCGTGTCTGACTCCCGTCGCCCTGTGGCCGGCCTGAGTTTTCGCACCTACGGTGCTCACAAGTCCGTTTTGAGTTGGTGTAGCAGGGGCGCTTTCGCGCCCCTGCTACACCAACTCACGATGAACTGTCGTCCCCTCTGGTGCTCAGGAACCAGTTTTGAGTTGGTGCATCGGGTGCGCATTCGCGCACCCGATGCACCAACTCAAAACCAATGCGGCTGCGCAGCGGACGCGCGTGCGGGGGCGCGCACGGGACACCAACATGACGGAAGTCAGACACGCTCACAAAGAGTTGATGTACAGCTTCATGAATATATCAGGGAGTATCTTATCCCTATAAAGAGACAAAACACTCCCTGACAGCCAGTGTGATATGGATGTTTTAGCTCCTCTCAGACCAGGTGAATGAGCCGAATATCAGACTCTATTGTATAGTGTAGTCCTATCATTAACTTATATGTTACACGTAAGCGAATACTGCATGGTTACATATTTATGGCTTCGACAAGAGAGGATGCGGTAAAATTTCCATGATATAATAAAAGCCGAAGAAAAACCCACAACGATGCGGGAAGGAGCAGTCTATGTTGCAGGAGGCCGTTATTCTTTCGGCTGTACGTACCCCGATTGGACGTTATAATGGGGTCCTCAAAGATGTGCGCCCCGATGATCTCGGGGCCCTTGTCATTCGTGAAGCGATCGCACGCGCCAGTATTTCGCCTGAGGAGATTGAGGATGTGGTGATGGGATGCGCTAACCAGGCCGGTGAAGATAATCGCAACGTCGCCCGTATGTCTCTCTTGCTGGCTGGTCTGCCGGTGACAGTGGCGGGCCAGACCGTCAATCGGCTGTGCGGCTCTGGTCTGCAGGCGGTCAACGATGCCTCCCAGGCCATCTGGAGCGAGCAGGGCGAGCTGTTTGTGGCCGGTGGCGTCGAGAGCATGAGCCGCGCCCCCTTTGTGATGGGGAAGGCTGAGACCGCCTTCCCGCGCGGCAACCTGACCATGTACGATACGACCATCGGCTGGCGCTTCACCAATCCTCGCCTGGCCGAGATGCATTATCCCTATAGCATGGGTGAAACGGCCGAAAACGTGGCCAGCAAGTATCATATCGAGCGCGCCGAGCAGGACGAGTTCGCGCTGCGCAGTCAGCAGCGCGCAGTTGCCGCCATGAATGAGGGCCGCTTCGCCGATGAACTGGTCAATGTGGTGGTACCACAGAAGAAGGGCGAGCCCATCACCGTATCCCGCGATGAGCATCCACGGGCCGATACCTCGTTGGCCGCGCTCAGCAAGCTCAAGCCAGCCTTCAAAAAGGATGGTGGCACGGTGACCGCCGGCAACTCCGCCGGCATCAACGATGGCGCCGCCGCCCTGGTGCTCTCCTCCCAGAACTACGCCCGGGCGCACGGACTCCAGCCGTTGGCCCGCATCGTTACCACGGCCGTCGCCGGTGTCGATCCCGCCTACATGGGCCTGGGACCCATCCCGGCCGCGCGCAAAGCCCTCAAGCGAGCCGGACTGCGCATAGATGATATGGATCTCATTGAACTGAACGAGGCGTTTGCTGCGCAGTCTTTACAATGTATGCGTGAGCTAGAAATTCCAGTTGACAGACTCAATGTGAATGGGGGCGCCATTGCCCTGGGACATCCCCTGGGCGCTTCCGGGGCGCGCATCCTGACCACCCTGCTGCACGAATTGCGCCGCCGCCAGGGCCGCTATGGCCTGGCCTGCATGTGTATCGGCGTCGGCCAGGGCATCGCCACCATCATTGAACGTTTGTAATCGCACCTGCCATGGTGCGCTGGAGATATGTAATCCTGGAGGAGGTTGTACATGGTTATCACGCAACATCAGGAAGCGGGTCTGCTGACCCTGACCTTGAATCGTCCCGATGCGCTCAACGCCATCACCACTGAGCTACTGGTCGAACTGGGACACGCCCTTGAGAAGGCGCAGGACCCGGCTGTACGCACCGTTTTACTGACCGGCGCCGGCCGTGCCTTTTCCGTGGGACAGGATCTCAAAGAGGTCCAGGTGCGACAGGAATCCTTTAAAGATCATCTGCGCCACTATAATCGCGTCATCAAGTTGCTGCAGCAGCTGGAAAAGCCGGTGCTGGCCGCTATCAATGGCGCGGCCGCTGGTGCTGGTTTCTCGCTGACCCTGGCCTGCGATCTGCGCCTGGCCTCGGAGGGCTCCTTTGTGACGCCCGCCTTCAGTCGCATCGGGTTGGTGCCAGACAGCGGCATGAGCTATTTTTTGCCGCGCATCGTTGGCTGGAGCAAGGCCTTCGACATGCTGACCTTCTCCCCACGCATCACCGCCGAAGAGGCGTTCGAGATGGGTATCGTTGACCGCATCTTCCCCGCCGACACCTTCCAGGAGCAGGTGCGCGCCTTCGCCATGGAACTGGCCCAGGGACCCACCCTGGCTATTGGCCTGACCAAGCAGCTCCTGCGCCGCAGCGGCAGCTCCTCTCTGGACGAGATGCTCGACCTCGAAGCCCAGATGCAGGACCGCGCCGGCCAGAGCCAGGACCACCAGGAAGGACTCAAGGCGTTTATGGAAAAGCGTGGGGCCCGCTTCTCCGGATTCTAGGCTAGCGCCCCGCACGCGCGTCCGCTATGCAACCACGTTAGATAGACAAGCAGGCAGCGATATAAAAAAAGATGGGGCATGCACCACGGGTGCATGCCCCATCTTTTTTTATATCGCTGCCTGCGATTCTCTTGCCTCGATCGCGCTATCTATGGTGCCGCCGGTGGTGAACTGGCTGTTGTACAGGTCGGCGTAGAAGCCGTTTCTGGCCAGCAGTTCTTCGTGCGTGCCCTGTTCGATGATGCTGCCGTGATTCATGACCAGGATCAGGTCGGCATCGCGAATAGTTGAGAGCCGGTGGGCGATCACGAAGCTGGTGCGGCCCTGCATCAGTTCGCTCATGGCTTTCTGAATGTAGATCTCGGTTCTGGTATCGACGCTACTGGTGGCCTCGTCCAGGATCAGGATGGACGGATTGGCCAGGATGGCGCGGGCAATGGTCAGCAGCTGCTTCTGGCCCTGCGAGATGTTGGTGGCTTCCTCGTTCAGAACTGTATCATAGCTGTCGGGGAGCGTGCGGATAAAGTGGTCCGCGTGCGCCGCCTTCGCTGCCTGAATGATCTCCTGTTCCGTGGCCCCCTCACGGCCATAGCCGATATTATCGCGGATCGTGCCGTTGAAGAGCCAGGTATCCTGCAGCACCATGCCGAACATGCTGCGCAGGTTGCCTCGCCTCAGCTCGGTGATATCGACGCCATCGACCATGATCCGTCCACCGTTGAGCTCGTAGAAGCGCATCAGCAGATTGACCAGCGTGGTCTTGCCGGCGCCAGTTGGACCCACGATGGCGATCGTCTGACCAGGTTTGACATCGATGTTCATATCTTCCATCAAGGGTACGTCCGGCTTGTAGCCGAATTGCACATGATCGAAGGTTACCGCGCCCATCGGTTCGGCGATCACTTTGGCTTCGACCGCTTCCGGTATCTGTTCCTGTTCATCCAGCAGTTCGAAGACGCGCTCGGCCGAAGCGATGGTCGATTGAATGATGTTGGCGATATTGGCCAGCTGCGTGATCGGCATCGTGAACTGGCGTGAATACTGGATAAAGGCCTGGATATCACCGAGCTGGATCGCTCTTTGCGTGACCAGCACGCCGCCGATAACGGCAACAAACACATATCCCAGGTTGCCGATGAACATCATCAGCGGCATGATCGTACCGGAGATAAATTGTGCTCGCCATCCCGATTCATACAGCTTCTCATTTAGTTTATCGAATTCATCGATTGAGCGTCGCTCAAAGCCGAAGGCCTTCACGATCTTGTGGCCGGTATACATCTCTTCCACGTGTCCATTTAGCACGCCCAGCGCTCGCTGCTGTCCTACAAAATGCTTCTGCGAGCGTTTGGCTACGCCGATGGTAACGACCAGGCTGAGCGGAATCGTGATCAGCGTGACCAGCGTGAGCAGTGGACTGATCGTCAGCATCATGACGATGACGCCGACAATGGTGACCACTGAGGTGATCAACTGCGTCAGGCTTTGCTGCAGCGTGCTACTGATATTATCCATATCATTGACAGCTCGGCTCAGGATTTCTCCATGGGTGCGGGAGTCAAAGAATCGCAGCGGCAGGCGCGACAGCTTATCTTCAACCTGCTTGCGCAGATCATAGACCGTTCTCTGGGCCACGCTGGCCATAATATACTGCTGAATATAGTTGAAGACCGAACTGATGATATAGAGAATGGCCAATGTTATCAGGATATGCTTGATGGCGCCGAAATCGACACCCGCGCCCGGTACGCCCCGGTATTTGGCCAGCAGACCTTCAAACAGCTTGGTCGTTGCCTGACCCAGGATCTTCGGACTGACGATATTGAAGATCGTGCTGATGATCGCGGCGATAAAGACCGCTGTCAGCGCGACTTTGTGCGGCATCAGATAGCCAGTCAGGCGTTTGAGGGTTCCTTTAAAATCTTTGGCTTTCTCGACGGGCATCCCCATGCCCATGCCGGGGCGAGCACCGGGACCCATGCCCATGCCTCCCTGCGGTTGAGGCTGTCTGCGTGTCTCGCTCATGCGATTTCCTCCAACGAGAGCTGCGAGGATACGATTTCACGATATACCGTGTTGGTATCCATGAGCTCGCGATGATTGCCGATACCGACAATTTTCCCCTCATCCAATACGATAATGCGATCGGCGTCCATCACGGTGCTCACACGCTGAGCCACAATGAACACAGTCGAGGTACGGGTCTCATCTTTGAGCGCCGCCCGCAAGCGGGCATCGGTTTTAAAGTCGAGCGCCGAGAAGCTATCATCAAAAATGTAGATCTCGGGCCTCCTCACCAGGGCACGCGCGATCGAGAGGCGCTGCTTCTGTCCACCAGAAACATTGTTGCCGCCCTGGGCGATGATCGAATCAAAGCCGTCTTTCATGCCAGAGATGAATTCGGTCGCCTGCGCGATACGCGCGGCATGCTCGACCTCTTCATCCGTGGCGTCCTCTTTGCCATAGCGAATGTTGTCTTTAATGGTGCCGGAGAAGAGGACCGCCTTCTGCGGCACAAAGCCGATCTTGGAGCGCAGATGCTCCTGGGTCATCTCGCGGATATCCACGCCATCGATCAGGATGCTGCCCTCGTCGATATCATAGAAGCGAGGCATCAGTCCCACCAGCGTGGATTTGCCGGCTCCGGTACCACCGATGATGGCGGTCACCTCTCCTGGATTGGCCTGGAAGGATGCGTCATAGACCGCCGGTTGTTCCGCGCCAGGATAGCTGAAGGTGACGTGGCGGAACTCGACGTAGCCGCGTTTGCTCTGCGCCAGCCGGGTGTTGGCCGCGTCCACGATCTCAGGCTCGATATCCAGCACCTCGTTGATACGCGTCGCCGAGGCCGACGCACGCGGGAGCATCACAAACATCATCGATACCATCAGCAATGAGAACATAATCTGCATCGCGTACTGCAGGAAGGCGATTAGCGAGCCAACCTGCATGTCACCATTGTTAATGCGGATACTGCCGAACCAGAAGATAGCGATGGTGGTAAAGTTCATCAGCAGCATCATGACCGGCATCAAGGCCGCGATGGTGCGGTTGACCTTGATCGCGGTATCTGTAAGATCCTCGTTCGCCACGTCGAAGCGCCGGGTCTCGTGTTCGGTGCGGTCAAATGCGCGGATCACGCGTACGCCGGTCAGGCCTTCATCCAGTATCAGATTGAGTTTATCGATCTTGGCCTGCATGATCTTGAACAGCGGGATCGCTCGACCAGTGATGATCAGAATGGTAAGGATAATGATCGGAAGCGAGACCACGAATATCCAGGAGAGCTGCACGTCCTGGGACAACGCCATGATGATGCCGCCGATACACATCATTGGCGCGCTGATCATCATGCGCAACATGATGATCAATACCTGCTGCACCTGCGTGGTGTCGTTGGTGGTGCGCGTGATCAAGGAGGCGGTGCCCACCTTATCAAACTCGTGCAACGAGAACTGCTCCACGCGATTAAAGATCTTTGCGCGTACGATCTGACCAAAGCCGACGGCGGTCTTGGACGAGAAGTAGCTGGCGATGACTGTACATATCGCTCCACCGATCGCGATCAGCAGCATGAAGCCACCAACGCGCAAGATGTAGTTGGTATCCCCCTTCACAATGCCTGTATCCACAATATCCGCCATTAAGGTGGGCAGATAGAGATCGGAAAGCGACTGCAAAAGGACAAGGACCAGAACTATCGCCACATACCAGCGATAGGGCTGTAAAAACCTGAATAATTTGATCATGCTTCCTTGTCTCCGTGCCGACAGGCCATTGACCTATCTGGCTCTCGTTCATTGAAGTATATGTATACTTTCGTTAACAGTTCGGCGAGCTGCTCACTTTGCTCTTCACCGAGGTAGTCGATCAGGCCATTGATGGAAGCAAAGAACGCTTCCGAGGCCCTGCTGGTCACCAGTTCACCTTTAGCCGTCAGCGCGACACCAACGGCGCGTCTATCTAACGGATCGTTTTCTCGTTCAATTAACCCATCGGCCTCCAGTCCCTTGAGCAGCTGGGTTATGGTGGGAGATGTGACGTGGAGCATCCTGCTGAGCTCTGATACCTTCATCTTATGAGACGTCAATTTCACCTGTCTTTTAATACATAACAGCAGTTTTATCTCGCTGGGCCTGCATCCTTCGATATTGCTTTGATGCCAATCTGCTTTATCGAACTGCATAAAGGCGCGCAAAAGCCGCTGTGCCTTTGCCTCATCCTGTATGGGCATTTGCGCCCTCCTTTAGATCGGTTGGCAAATAATTTTGCAACTAATTAGTTTGGTAACCTAATTATATCCGAGCCATTATTGTTCTGTCAATCATTTTTTTGCTAAATTTTCTGAGTGTGTCAGACACACTTTTTATAGGGGTTGGTACAACACAACGGGTGGGAGCGAACGCTCCCACCCGTTGTGTTGTACCAACCCCTATAAAATTCTTTTCTTTGGTTAGATGCGCTCAAGGGCGATCACGGGGATCAGACGGCTGGTTTTCTGCTGGTATTCAGCGAATCCTGGATTGATACTGGCCTGGGTGCTGTACAGGCGGTCACGCTCCTCACCGGTCACCTCGGTGGCTTTGACTTTGACGGTTTCGCTGCCGACCTCGACGGTGGCCTCTGGATTTGCCTTCAGGTTGTGATACCAGTCGGGATTGGTGGGGGCGCCGCCTTTAGAGGCAAAGATAACCATGCGCTCACCCTCTGGTAGATAGACCAGGGGTGTCGTGCGTTGCTGGCCGCTCTTCGCGCCGGTTGATGTGAGCAGTAGCAAGGGAGCGCCTTCAAAGGGTCCACCGACTTTGCCGCCATTGCTGCGGAACTCATTAATGATCTGGGTGTTCCAATCATTCGCCATAAAAAAAAGGCTCCTTAGATATTATGTAAATATGCCCATGATAGAGCATTGTAATTCCCCTAATCAGGAAATCCGTTTATGATAACGCCAGCGCTCTATCGTTCTATTCCAGCAAAAGCAAGCGATCCGGCACTCCAGATCGCAACTCATATTTTGCAAAGAGAGAGGCAACAAGGAAAATGGATATGCACACGTAGGTGCCGGGCTTGCCCCGGCTTTTTTGCCGCGAAGCGGCCCCGTACCCGGGCGTAAACGTTTATTTCAACACATGAGCGTTCCCAGGAAGAGACGTCATCGTTGGTGGAACGTATGTGCCCGGGAGCTGGCCGCTTCGCGGCTAAGCCGGGGCAAGCCCGGCACCTACTGTTTGGGCGGGGCGGCCAGCCCTTTTAAATTTGGTGCATGGGTGCGCATTCGCGCACCCATGCACCAAATTTAAAAAACAGGGCGTCCGCGCATGCGGACGCCCGTGCGGGGGCACGCACGTGCCCCGGAAAAAGTGTGTCTGACACCCTCACATCTTTTTAGGTGGATGGACTACCAGCAGGGGAAGTTTGGTGTTGTTGAGGATGCGTTCGGCCACGCTGCCAGCGGCCCAGCGTGCTATGCCGCTTCGGCCATGGGTCGCCAGGGCGAGCAGGGCATATGGGAATGGACCCTGCATGACTGGCGCTTCGCCTTCAACCTCGTGGATGATGGCCCTGGCGATATCACTTCCCATGATTACAGACCAGGTGACGCGTACACCCAGTTGCGCGGCCGCCTCTTTGTTCAGGCGCTCACCGAGCTCTTTCAGATAGCTGGTGGCCTCGTTGTAGAGGAACTGCTGGATATCGAGCTTGTGGATTCTGCGGAAGATCTCTACCCGCTCTGCTTCCATCGCTTTGACGATGCGTAGCAGGTGTACCTCCCGCTGCCGCACATTCCCACAGGCGGCCGCTACGTAGAGCGCGGGCCGAAGCACGCGTTCCGCCAGTTCTGAGCCATCAAGCGCGACGCAGAATTTGAGATCGCCACTGGCGGTTCCGCAGGGCAATGCATAGTTTTCGCGTTGTATCAGTACCGGGGCGATGCTATCGTGCACCATCTTCTGGGCTACGCTGCCCAGCATCCATTGCTTATAGCCTGTGTAACCATGACTTGTCATAACCACCAGATCGATCGACTCCCTGGTGATCATTTCTAAGAGCGTGGTGGCTACATCGCCGGAATGGACCTCGATGGCCGTATCCAGGCGTTCCAGTTCCCGGGCGCCATATATGCGCTGGAGATATTCACGCGCCTCCTTCTCCTGTATTTCACGGATCTCGTTGGTTAACGCGGCAGCCTGGATCGACGAGGCTCCGACCGTTTCAAATACATCGACAATTCTGGTGAGTATAATGGCGCTGTTATACGTGCGGGCGATATGGGCGGCAAGCGGCAATGCTTGTTCAGCACGTGCTGATCCATCCAATGGAACAAGGATTCGCTTAAACATGGGAAGCCTCGCTTTCGGAACGTGTGCCCCTGGCATCCCTGTCCGGGAGTAGTGGTTGTGATTAACGATAACCCATGACTGGTACAGGCAGACACCTGTACCAGTCATGCATCAGGTGATTGATTGTGGTGGGGTAGGTGTGCTAGCGTGATCCAGTGGCCTCTTTTACTTTGATTGGCACCTGTTTCGCTTTGGCCTCCTCAACCTTGGGAACCTTGAGTGTCAATACGCCGTGCTCATACGAGGCCTGAATCTTGTCCGCATTGATATGGGTCGGTAGCGCGATGGTGCGCTCTACCTCATTGACGTAGCGCTCACGCCTGATATAGTTCTCTCTTTCTTTCTGCTCTTTTTGCTCTCTCTTGCTGGCATGAATGCGAATCACGTTGTCTTCAGCGGTGACCTCAATCTCATCGGGTTTGAAGCCAGCGATGGAAGCTTCTACTACGAATTGCTTTTTATCGTCCGTCTCGTACACGTCGAGGGGAAGCATGCGGGGTGCCGCCATCTCAAAGCGTGGCGTGACGAAGCTCTCCTCAAACAAACGGCTCATCGCCTCACGCAGGGGCATCAGGGCATCTAATGGATCGCGGGGTGCTAACATCTCATGGCTCCTTTTGTACTTGCAACGCTTCTCTGGGAAGCTTCTGGTGAACATCTTTATTTATTGGATCGGATATGAGACGTCTGTTTATCGCCGATCAGAAACTCGGCCGCGCGGGAAAGGTATGTATAAATCTAACTGATATGCTATACATGTCCCTTTACGTCTCTAATAGTAGTGTCGGAAGATTTCATTTGCGTCACAGGGGGTGCTTAGGAATCACAGATAGATCACAAAAGTAACCACATCCGTACATGCGCCTGTGCTGGTTGCAGTTCGCCTTATTTAAAGGCAACCTGGCGATATTTTCCCTTTTCGCTCTCCTGCTGATCTTTGACGCACAACTCCGCCCAGGGCAGGGCTTCTAGACGCCTGGCTGGAATAGGCTGACCGCAGACGCGGCAGAGCCCATAGGTGCCTTCATCAATGCGTTTGAGCGCGTTTTTAATGGTACGTGCCAGTTTCAGGTCTTCATCGAGCATAGCTTCGGCCAGTTCCGTATCTGACACACGCGTCGCGGCTTCTTCCAGATCTTCTTCCGCGAGTGCTTCATTCGCTTTACCGCGTAATTCTTCGATCCGCTTTTGTAAGTCTAGCAGTTTGTTTTCCAGCAAGGTACGCCGGGCTTTTAGATCACTTGTCAGCATATCTGATTCTCCTCATCCACCTCGCTGTGGACGTTATCTCACATTGCTCTTGAGATAAGGATAACTGTTTCAACGCAACACAAAGATATGCGTTGAAACAGTGGGATGCTTTGCTATCCCTTACATATAGGCCATGACAGGCACAAATGTATCACCAGGCGGCCTGTGTTTCTCTCAAATACATCACAAAGTCCGGTGATATGGTGGTCAACACATTGCAAACCTTCTTTATATTTCTTTCAGTTCGAACCGGCGCTGCCTGCCTCGCGACTTCTGTGATCTCTCTGAGAGGGTGAGTGGCTGTTTGAGAAAGAAATGAGAGGCGCGAGCGGTATTTTATAGGTAATGCCGTTCATTTGGATGAGCGAAGCCGCCTGGGGGCCACCACAGCTTCTCAGAAACGATGCACTTTACGGGCTAAGTTGTGGCGGCGGAGCTAGCCGCGAGTGAGCGGCGTTTCCAAATGCTTTTTACAGTTAGAGATGGAATGGGCAAGGATGAGCCAGAGGTTCTCTCGTGAGGGAGTGTCTGGATGCTCCCTCTTGTAATTGGAAGGGGGCGCTGTATTATGCCGGGCTCTTTGCGTATCGGAAAAATCGCGGGCATCGATATTGCCTTTCATGTAAGCTGGCTGATTATCGCGGTGCTTTTGTGCTGGTCTCTGGCGACGGGCTGGTTTGGGGTGCGTTATCCAGGCTGGTCTACCGGAGCCTACTGGAGTGTTAGCGTACTGGCCACGCTCTTGCTTTTCCTGTCGGTCTTTTTGCACGAACTGGCGCATGCTCTGGTGGCGCGCGCGCGCGGCCTGCAGGTGAAGAGTATCACGCTGTTTCTCTTTGGCGGAGTCTCCAACATTGAGCAGGAGCCGGCGGCGCCAGATATCGAGTTTCAGATGGCGCTGGTAGGACCCCTGACGAGCCTGGCGCTGGGCGGGCTGTCCTGGCTGCTGGCGCTGGCTATCGGTCACAATGGTTCTCCCCTGAGAGCTATCTTTGAGTACCTGGCACTGGCCAATCTGTTACTGGGAGTCTTTAATATGATTCCCGGCTTTCCGCTGGATGGGGGCCGCGTGCTGCACTCGATCATCTGGAAGATACGCGGCGATGTGCGTTCCGCTACCCGCGTGGCGACCGGCGTAGGACAGTTTATCGCCTACTTCTTTATCTTTATTGGCCTCTGGATCTTTTTCCGGGGACACGTGCTGGATGGTCTGTGGATCGGCTTTATCGGCTGGTTTTTGCTGAGCGGGGCGACCGCCGCCAGCGCGCAGGGCATGCTGGAGGGGATGTTTAAAGGCGTTCGCGTGGACGATGTGATGAATCGTAGCCCGGCGACCGTTCCGGCCAATATCTCTCTGCAAAAGCTGGTCGATGACTATTTGCTGCCGTATGGCTGGCGCAGCGCCTTTGTGCTGCAAGGAGATCAGCTGGCCGGCCTGGTCGCGCTCAGCGATATCCGCCACGTGCCGCGCGAGCAGTGGTCCCAGACCCCGGTCGGCTTTGTGATGGTCCCCCTGACCCGTTTGCACACGATCAACGTGGGGCAGAGCCTTAACGACGTGTTGCCGCTGATGGTCGGTCGCGACCTGAATCAGCTGCCGGTGGTCTCCGAAGGCCACCTGCAGGGATCAATCAGCCGCGAGAACATCATGCACTTTATCGAGATCAAGCGCAGCCTGGGCCTGGACTCGTAGGTCTGGCCGCGCTTAGAAATCGACCTGAGCGTGCGCGAACATGGCGATGCATGGATGCACCAGGCGCTCAAAGTCGCTATACTTGATGCTCATGGTGTCGGTGTAGGTGCCCACCGGGAAGGTAATAGAGTCTTCGGCGGCCAGGCTGCTATCTACATAGACGGGTATGCCATAGAGGTTGCCAAAGGGCGGCATGGTGCCGACTTCACAATCGGGGAAGGCCAGTTCAAACTCGTCTTCGTGGGCCAGGCGCACGTTTTTTGTCCCCATGATAGCCTGTACTTTGTTCATGTCAACATAGTATGCAGCCGGCAAGACAAAGCACATCATCCGGTCATTTACCTGTAAGATGACCGTCTTGGCTGTCTTCTTGCTAGATATGTGTTCGCTTTCCGCGATTGTCAGGGCACTAAACGTACGTGGATGGTGCTGTTCCTGAAAGGGTACCTGGTTTTGATGGAGATATGTTTCCATCTTCTCTTTGCACTGCATATCGAACCTCCTCGTTTGTGTACGTGATGGGCAACCTTTTCTATCGGTGCAGCGGCATTGACCAGGAAAAGCGCTGCGGCTCGGTGTACAGCGCTTTTCTGGCCAATGCGTTACGCTACCGTGGAACCGCTATGCCGATGCGCTCGCGCAGCAGTTCCTTGGCCCGCGCAGCTCTCTTGCATTCCTCTAGCTGTGCGTCATGGAAAAATTGCGCTAGCTGATGATCACCAGCTTTTTCTGCATCCTTGCGGAAGTTCTCATATTTCCATGATCCCTCAAGCATGTGGTAGAGAACACTAATCAGGTCATAGTGCTCATTACACGTGGATGTGATCTCTTCTGCCTTCATGATGATGTCCTCCTTTTAGATGTTCAAGAGCTTCTTGCTGTCGGGCCGCTCTTTTTGTCAGCTAACGGCTTTCCTGTTTAGAACCATAGCCTGCGTACCTCTCACTGATATCTCCTGGTGTACGAGCAGATCTCAAAACCATCACAAAAGGGCGGTAGCCCAGCCATTGCTATGGGACCCGTTTCCCCTGCTCGCTAAGCTGCTCACTGCGCCGGGATTGCTGCTGCGGCCTGACGACCAGCAGAGATATTCGCGCCCTGGATAGGATACGTTCGGTGACGCTACCGGTAAGCCAGCGTTGCAGGCCGCTGTGTCCATGCGTGGTCAGGGCGATCAACTGACAGCTATGATGATCCGTTGCTGCCGCGCCGCGTTCAGCGGTGTTGATCATTTGCGTGGCTACGTCTAGATTGTGGCACAGGGCGGTACTGAGCTCTATCGGGAGTGGCCCGAACCGGCCGTTCCTTATCTGCTGTTCAATGGATTGGAGATAGGCCAGAGCTCGTGGCGTTTCCTGTTTGAGCGCACGGGAGACGCTGTCTTCCTGTCCATATTCAAACGATGAGGGTAGGTGGATGACGCAGGTCAGCTGGAGCGCGCCCGTGGCTGGAGCTGAGAGCGCCATGCTCAGTTCGGCCGCCGGCGCGATGGCCGTTTCAGCCAGTTCAGAGCCGTCCAGGGCCACCATGATGCGCACGGTTGAAGGGTGTGGCGCGCGTAGTTGTTGCTGCAAAGGATCATCTTCCTGCAGTACCAGCACCGGCGCGGGCGACGTGCGCGTGATCTTCTGGGCGATGCTGCCCATGGTCCAGCGCTTGAGCCCGGTGCGGCCATGGCTGCACATCACAACCAGGTCGATGGCATAGGCTCTGGCGGCCAATAGAATCTGTTCCGCTGGGAGACCGATGCGCGCCAGGGTGATGATCTCCAGGCCCGCTACTTCCGGGCTACGCGCGATGTTCTGTAAATAGAGGTTCTCCATATCTATGAGCAGATGCTCGCGCGGCAGCGTTGCTAATCCCATCTCATCCATGGGATTGATCGATTCGAGCAATACCAGCGCGCTGTGGTGCAGGCGGGCGATGCGCGCGGCTACCGGTATTGCCTGTTCGGCCCGCACCGATCCATCCAGAGGAACAAGAATGTGCTTAAACATGGTTTTTATCTCTTCACGCTTCCTGTAATGATTTCGCGGATCCATCCATAGCTCTCAACGGCGATACATGTTTGCTGATTGGTCATCGGTGTTCATTCGCCCGGTAACGTCTGGTCAGCAGAGGCCGGGCGTTCTGTCTGGATGTTCTACATGGAGGCAGGCGGTCGGCTAGAAGATGATCGGTACATCGATGGTCTGGCGCTGTGCCTTCTTATGCTCTGCCTCCTGTGGTTTTCTGGCATGTACGACCAGTAACGGCCTCTGGGCGGCATCGAGCACCTCTTCTGTAAAACTGCCGAGCAGGAGATGCTGGAAGCCGTGGCGCCCATGCGTGGTCATGGCGATGATATCGCAGCCTGTGAAGCCGGGGACGTCACCGATGCACGCGCTCTCTTCGAGGATGCGTCTGGTGACATCCTCGATATCCACGTAGGCTACTACCGAGGTTGTAATCTTCAGTTGCAGCGACATCAGGGGGCCCGTTTCTATACGCTGCTTGATGACTTTGAGGTAGTCTTCGGCCTCGATCTGATATTCTTTATTGATGCGCTCCATCTGCTCCTTCGTCTGGCGTCCATAAGGCAGCAGGCGTTGGATGATGCGTGTCAGGTGGAGGGCGCCATGGTTGGATTGTGCCAGGGCGGCGCTCAGTAGTGCGGCTGGCGTGATAGCTTCTTCGGCCATGGATGAGCCATCGAGGGCTACCAGGATGCGTGGTGTGTGCTGAAAGCTTAGCGGCTGGTTGTGGGGCCTGTTCACTACCAGTACCGGAACCGGGCTGTGGCGCACCAGTTGCTGCGCGGTGCTGCCCATGATCCAGCGGGTCAGACCGGTTTCGCCATGGCTGCGCATGACGATCAGGTCTACCCCTTGCTGCAGGGCGTAGTCAACGATAGTGCTGGCGGCACCTCCTATCAGGACATCTGTCTGTACGTTCAGCATATCGATGTGCGCGCGTGCGACCGCCTGCTCCATATAGCTACGCGCGCTGGTAAAGGCCGCTTCGCGCATCGGCTCGGTGATGTCTGTCAGCGTAACCGGGTAGATGGGCACGCAGCTGGAAGGTGGGACCACGCGGAGCAGCCGCAATTCGGCTTTGCTGCTCCGCACGATCTGCGCCGCCAGTGGGAGCGCCTCCTCCGCCAGTGGGGAGCCATCCAGTGGAACGAGAATCTTGTTGAAGTAGGATGCGCCGGTCCGGGTATTCATCTCTTTCTCCTTTCCTACAACAATTACTGCTGCTTATGTGGAAATGACTGTGATATGTCACTCAAATAGTGCGCCTGCGGGACGCTGATTTTTTCCTCCGCCGTATTGGTGAGCAATACATGCAGCCTGCGTTGTAACGCCTCCAGATTGGCGCGCTGAGAACTGGCGGTCGACAGGGTAATATGCCTGACCAGCGGCTCCTGCTCTGGATCGAATGCTTCCCAGTGCGCCATCTGGCTATCATAGAGCTCAGGACGCCCATCGGAAGCATCGGGTGTCCCCTCAGGGGATGGCGTGGCGCTGATGCGTTCGCGCCAGCGCTGTTCCAGGCGCTGCAGCGTCAGCTCACGTGGACACGTACATTCGATAAAGATGACGCTGGCCCCATGCTGGATCGCGGCTCGGGCGATCTCCTGGCGGTCAACGCGTCGCGCATAGGTGCCATCCACCACCACCGAATAGCCTTGCTGGAGATAGGCCTGGGCCCGTTCGTTCAGTACTGCGTAGGTCCGCCGAGTCCAGGCGGGATCATAGATGCCGGATCCGAATGCTTCGGCCTGGGGTTGGGTCGCTGGCAGGTGCGTCAGTTGTTTGCGGACACTGTCGGTTGAGAGTAGCGCGCAGGCATATTCATCCTGTATCTGCCGCGCGATGGTGCTTTTGCCACTACCCATTACGCCGCCGACAATGATCAGGTACGGCCGGGAGGAGCATCGACTATAGCGCAGCGCCAGCTTGAAGAGCTCGCTGGCCTCCACCTGTGCCCTGGCACGCTGCTCCGGGCCAACCTCTGGATCGTCGAGCAGGAAGGAGATAACCTTGCCGCGTACACAGGCCCGGTAGCAGGCGTAGAATGGGAGCAGACTGATCAATGAGCTATCGTGGGTCTCGGCTATATAGCGTGTCAGGAAGGCGTAGGCCAGGTCGGGACGCCGGGCGAAGTCCAGTTCCATGTACAGGAAGGCGACCTCGCTGGCCACGTCACCATAACGGATGCGCTCGTTGAACTCGACGCGGTCTAGCAGAATGATACGTGGAAGCGTATCCTGATATTTCTCTGGCAGCACATAGATGTGCTGAAGACGCAGATCGCCATGGCAATCGCGGATATAATCATGCAGGAAGCGTCGTCGGAATAGTTCTTTATCGTGCTTTAAACAGTGGTGGACGTAGTGCTGCAGGGCTGTATACGTCTTGCGCGATAGGGTACGGCCGCAGTAGGGACGCATCTGCCGGAAGTTCTCATCCCAGTTCTCTTGAATGACCTGCATGCTGCCAGCATTGGCGATAGCGTCACTGGTTGGCGTGCGGCGATGAAATTGTGCCACCACCCGGGCAACCTCGTCCATCAGCTCAGGCGTTACCTTGCCCGCCTCCAACAACGCGTGCAGCGTGGCGTTTTCGGGCAGGCGACGCATGACAACCGCGTAGTCAACAAGCGTTCCCGCCGCGTTGAGCAGGGGACCGGGGGGCGGTTCGTTGCCCGGAGGATAGGTCTCTCCAAAACAGAGGGTCTCATCCGGCCTCTCGATCACCGGGGCGACACCCAGGTAGACGCCCGGCGCTAGCTCGCTATTCAACCGCACCTCTAGCTGACAGAAGTGGCGGCGCTGCTCAATGGTTGAATAGTCGAAGAAGCCAAAGTCGCGCGGCTTTTTCAGTTTATATACCATCTCGGGCGTGATGATGACCGCCGAGGCGTGCGTCTGGATCAGATATGGATCTTCTCCCGTCTCATAAACAAAAGGAAAGGCCTGCCGTTTGAGGAGCGCCTGGACCATAGACGCGAACGCGTGCTCAGCAACCCTGTGGGCGGAACGATGAATCGGCATAACATTTTCCTTTCATTTCTGTACGCTACCCTCCCCATTCCCACTTAGCTTGACGCGACCTGCTCTGCGACGGTGGCATGCACGATCAATAGCGGCTGCCTGGTCGTGTCGAGGACGCGTTCGCTGATACTGCCGAGCGCCCAGTGTTCCAATCCACTGCGGCCATGGGTTGTCAGGGCGAGCAGATCAATCTTCTCTGTCCCCGGCATATGGGCCGCCTGTACAGTTGGATCTGTAGCCGCCTCAACCAGGGTGTGCGCGATATCCTCGTGGACCAGCACGGAGGTGGTGATGCGCAGATTGTGATAGGCCAGGCTGCTCTCCATGAGCTTCTTTTTAACCTCTTCCAGGTAGCACTGCGTCTCGGCGATGATGCGTTTCTGCGCCTCCTCAATGGCCTGGTGAGCTGGTGTAAGATGACCGTGCCGGGCTGGAAATGGCAGCACCTCGACCAGATGGAGCGTGGTTGGCTCGGGGACCGCCAGGGCGACGCCCAGCTGGACGGCCGGCTCCAGCGCGGCCTCGGAAAGCGTGGAGCCATCCAGGGCGACCATGATCTCTAGCGGTTGTGGCCGCGTGGTATAGATGCGGCTGCGACTGTCATCTCCCTCGTGCAGCACCAGCAGCGGAATGGTACTGCTGCGCGTCAGCTTGTATGCTACGCTCCCCAGCGCCCAGCGCTTCAGACCGGTGTAGCCGTGGCTGCAGAGGATAATCAGGTCCGCCTGGGCGTTTTCCCCGATCTCCAGAAGCGTTCTGGCTATGTCGGTCGCCATGGTAGTCTGTATAGCGACCTCGATGCCAGCCAGGGCATCAGACATAGCGATCTGGCGTAGATTGCTGCGGGCCAGCTCGATCTCCGCTTCCGCGATCTGGTTATCGAGTTCCATAGGAGTCGCCAGGACGCGTGGATAGCGCGTATATTCGATGGTCGGATAGACGATGCGTACCAGGAGCAGCGATGCACCTGTGGATCTCGCTATGCGCGCCGCGACGGGTAAGGCAGTCTTTGCTCGTTGAGAGCCATCCAGCGGCACTAAGATTTTTTGAAACATCACGCATCTCCTTCTGTCAGATCGGGGAAGAGCTGTTCCCGGATATTTCTGGTCATTTGCTTCTATAGAAACAGTAAACCCCTGATCTCTCGAACGTATCACCGCCAACTCGCCAGCCTCTCAAAACCATCACAATACCCATGCAGGACTTCCATATGCTGGTGTAGCCGCGCATGCTGGGAGCATGCTCAAGTCGCCGCGAACCCTCTTTTTCTCAAATCGCCAAGTGGGAGGTGCAGGAGGGCGACTAGCCCTCCTGCCGGGGTGCGGGCGAGCATGCTGGGAGCATGCTCAAGTCTCCCGCAACCCCTCTTTTTCTCTTCTTTTCGCGCCGCCGCAGGCGGCGCGAGAGGGTAAAGAAGAAGGCAGGGAGGACCCTGCACCCCTATGAATGGCGTTAACGCGCAACGCGTTAAAAATCACAAGCACATCGATCCCTTCTTGCAGGATCGCCCCAGCGGCGGGCTGGATATAGCCAAGGGCGGCGAAGATCATAGCCAGGCCGCTCAACCCCATGCCGATCCAGATGCCCTGACGGGCGATGCGCATCACCCGGCGACCCAGGAAGACGGCGGTATCTACGCGCATGATGTCGTTAGAGAGCAGGACGGTATCGGCGGCGCTGGCGGCGGCGGTGAGCCCCTGTGTCCCCAACGCCATCCCTACGGTCGCTGTCGCCAGGACCGGGGCGTCGTTGATGCCATCGCCGACCATCAAGGCTTTGTGCCCTTCGTTCTCCATGTCGCGCACCACACGCACCTTATCTTCGGGCAGGCATTGCGCGATGACGCGATCCATGAGGGCCATCTGCCCCACCTGTCGGGCTACCGCCTCACTATCACCGGTTAGCAGGATGGTCTGCTCGATGCCCTCGTGTTTGAGGGCGGGACAGAGCTGCTGGATTTCTGGCCGGGGCACATCCTCCATCACGATGAGCGCCTGGACGCGCCCATTGAGGGCCACAAAGCTACAGATCTGGCCCAGGGCTCGCCTGCGCTCCCTCTCTTCCAGGAAATAGGCGGGCAATGGAATGTCCAGCATGCGCATATACGTGCGATTGCCCACAGCTACTGTAAGCGGCTCTTCCCCATCCGGTGGTGTTACCTCGCGAGAAGAGGCGCTGTCGATGGTGGCGCACACCCCCTTACCAAAGGTCTCCTCAAAGTTGTTGCTGGTATACAGAGGGATCTGCCGTTGCTGGCTGGCTTTAACGATGGCGCTGGCCAGGATGTGGGTCGAAAGCTGCTCAACCGAGGCCGCGTAGGCCAGGATCTCTCGTTCTGTGTACGGTGTTTCACGCTGATCCTCGGGTAACAGAAGAACGGTGGAGACCTCGGGCATGCCCAGCGTCAGCGTACCGGTCTTATCGAAGACCGCCACGTTGACCTCTCCTAGCTGTTCGATGGCCGCGCCGCTCTTGACGATGATGCCGTTGCGCGCCGCGATGTTGATGCCCGACATAATGGCGATCGGGGTGGCTAGTATCAAGGGACATGGGGTGGCCACCACCAGGACAGCCAGAGCGTAGACCTGGTTGCCGGACGTGAACCAGGCGGCGCTGGCGAGCCCGAGCGTGAGCAGCGTGAAGACGATGCTGTAGCGGTCGGCCAGGCGGTGGATCGGCGCTTTGTGTTCTTGCGCCTCGGCCACCAGCTTGACGATCTGGGCGTATTTACTTTCCGCGCTGGGTTTGCTGGCCCGCACCTCCAGAATACCGTCCAGGTTGACGCTGCCCGATAGCAGTCCCATCCCTGTCTGTTTGCGCACCGGCAGCGGCTCGCCGGTTATGTCGGCCTGGCTGACATTGGAGGCTCCCTGCACGATCATGCCGTCGACCGGCACCAATTCTCCCGGCTTGATCACGATCGTCATGCCCGGCTCGATCGTCTCTACTGGCACATCTATCAGTTGTTTATCCCGCCAGACGTGGGTGGTACGCGGCGCCCGTTCGGCCAGGGCCGAGAGCGAACTGCGGGCGCGCCGGAGCGCGAAGGCCTCCAACGCCTCCCCTCCTGATAGCATCAGGACGATGATGGCGCCCGCCAGGTATTCACGCAGCCAGAGCGAACCGATAATCGCGATGGCCGCGATCACATCGATGCTGAACTCCCGCTGCCAGAGCCGGCTGATTGTCTCCCACAGCAGCGGGATGCCGCCCCAGATGATGATACCCAGCAGGGTCCAATTGGCAAGATCACCGCGCCGCGCCAGCCAGAAGACCAGGCTGACAAGCAATAGGAAGATGGCACCGGCCGGTATCGGATAGCGCTTTAAGAGCGACCAGCCTCGCTGATACCAGGGGGCCTGCTCGTTCTTTGTCTCCCGTTGTGGCTCCAATGGCTCGATTGGTTTTTTTGTTCTGGATATCGCAACCTGGGAGCGTTCTATGTTGTGATTTGTCACATTCTGATTTGTCACGGCGTCACCTTTCGCGCCTCCGATTTTCCCGCGATGGGTAAATCGGAGGCGAGCTCCAAACCTATGGGTGGGGCCCATCGTGGGTTACACGGGTTGGGCTTTGGTGGGGGCGGCTGATTGCGGAGGGCGCATGATGAGCAGCGGGAGCTTGGTGCGATTGAGCACGCGCTCAGCGATGCTGCCGAATATCCAGCGATCGATTTTGTTGCGCCCATGAGTGGTCATGGCCAGCAGTTGGCAGGTGGGGTACTGGCTGGCCCCGCCGTTTTCCGCGTACTGGATGATCTCTTGCGCGATGTCGGCTCCACTCTTCAGATGGCCGATGATTTTGATATTTTCACAGGCCCTGGCCGCCAGCTCCAGGCGCTTCACCACCCCCTGCAGGTATTCTTGCGCCTGCTGACGTACGAGATCCTGGAGATTGAGATGGTAGATCTCTTCAAAAGCTTCTTCATCGGATAAATTTATTGGCTCGATCACGCGGAGCAGGTGAACCTCGGCACGATGGCCCGAGGCGCAGGCCGATGCGATCGCTATGGCGGGCTCGATAACGGCCTCCGCCTGCTCTGATCCGTCAAGGGTGATGCAGACGCGGAAGGTTGGCTGTCCCTCGGCGTCCATCGCGAATGGCAGAGGATGCTCTGTGCGTTGAATCAGGACCGGGACGGGGCAGGCGCGGGCGATCTTCTGCGCTACACTGCCCAGTACCCAGTGCTTCAGACCCGTGTATCCATGGCTGCAGAGGACCACCAGGTCAATATTTCGCCGGGCCACCGCTTCAAGGATGGCCGATGAGGCATCGCCAACATAGACGCTTGTCATGGTTGAAATGTGCTCCAATAGTGCTGAATTCTTTATTCGATCCAGGTAGTTTTTGGCTCCCTGCTCTTCAAGTTGCTGGACACGCTCCATCATGCCGATGGTCTGCATACTATAAATGCTCATCAGTTCTACGCTGCGCATCAGGTGAATCGTGCTGTGATCGGCACGCGCGATGTGTGCCGCCAGCGTGAGCGCCTGCTCCGATCGTGATGAGCCATCCAGCGGAACCAGAATATCTTTAAACATGACGTATTCTCCTTCCTGGGCGCATGGTTCCAATGTCCGCCCTGTTCCCCCTACCTACTGTGCCTCGCTGACGAGTGCCTCCGGCTCTGCACGGTGAAGATGTGTCTCCTGCTCAACTATGGCCGCGGGACGTACAATCAACATCGGCAGGTGGGTCCCGATGCGTACCCGCTCGGTAGTGCTGCCCAGGTACCAGAGGGGATGACCGGTTATCCCGTGGGTCGACATGGCGACCAGGTCGCAGCCTCCGGAGATGCCGCTGTTTTCGACTCCCTCGCCGTTTTCCGCTACCCGAATGATGGCGTCGGCGGCATCCCTGCTGACGGCGACCGACCAGGTAACGGGAATCTGCTGCTGCGCGATAAAGGGCGCGATCTCCCCCTGCCTGATCCGGGTCGTTATGTCCTGCAGGTAGTGCCTGGCCTTCTGGAGCTCGTTGGTGGTGTCAATGGTGCGTACCAGGTGGATGGCGCGGTTGGCGGACGCGGCCAGCGCGTGAACGAGCTCGGCCGCTGGTTCAATGGCGGAGACGGCATAGTCCGAGCCATCGAGCGGCACCAGTACGCGCAGTGGCTGCGTTGGATCTGGATGTGGACCAAGCGGCAGGGCGCTGTGACCATGCAACAGCAGGACCGGCACTTCGGCATAGCGGGTAACTTTTTCGGCTACGCTCCCCATCATCCAGCGTGTTAGCCCGCTGTATCCATGCGAGTTGAGCAGGATAATATCCGCCTTCTGCTTCTGCGCGCTGGCCAGGATCATCGCCGTCTCGTTTCCAGTGGGAACCTGGATCTCGGTTGCGATACCCTGGAACTGCTCTTTCTTCGCCAGCTTGACCAGGTATTGTTCCGCTTCGAATCTGGCATGGGCCGGGAGCTCTTGCGCGAAGTTGCTCTGCGTGGATGAAGGCCAGTTGAGATTGACGACGCGCAGCAAGATAATGGTACCCGAGTAGGTCCGAGCCAGTCGTAGCGCGATTGGAACCGTGCGCTCGGCGTGATGCGATCCATCTAATGGAAGAAGAATACGTCTGAACATTGTGTTGCTCCTATGCCTGGGTGATAGACAGGCTGATCATGTGACCATGGCGCCTACGCGCCACTCAGTGTGAACTTATGTCCAGGTAGCCCTGACCGACTGGCAGATTGCTACTGGCAATAATGATCTGTTCTATTGCGGGCTGTTTCCGCTTCAGCCAGCGTCTGCCATCGCCAACGTGTGGTGGAATCTTGCCGTGGCAATGGATGGTACAGAGCGGTTTCTGCTGCGAAATGGCGGGCAAATAAATAGCGCACTCGTCATAATCGATAATTAACACGGCATCCGTCTGCAACCATTGTGGCGCGAGCATCGAAAGTATCTCTACAACCTCGGGCGCTTTCCAACCTGCCAGTGGGAGCCCCTTCGAATCGATGATGTCTGCGTTGATGTCCACAATGTGGTTGGGATAACGGTTTTCCAGTGCATAAAGGCAGATCTGTAATGTGTCATATAGATGCATCGAAGCCCTCCTCCCTGTATGCATTGCGGGCCATGTATGGTGGCCCCAAATTACCTTACCCCCGGCCTCGCGGTCCCTACGAAAATGTATCGGAATTTCTATGCTTACCATAGCGCAATGACCTCTCAAATTGCTCTCATGCTCAGGCCTTGTCTCACATTGAGATCACAATTCATGACGTGTCTGAGTCGGTGCGCTATTCGAGAAGCGCTTTGTGGCGCACCGCTATATATGGTCTGGTGACACAAGCAAAAAATGGGTTCCGCTCTGATTTGTGATTGGATTGTGATGAGCTACGACGCGGGTGAGATCGTCCGGTGATGCGCCAGGCGTATCCTAAACACAAAATCGGCACGTGTGCCACGTTTCTGACTATTGAATCTGATTTGAGAGAGGCGCCAGGGCATATGAAAACGACCATTCAGGCACCTGCACAGGTGCCGGCATCCGAGGCATCAGATGAACTGTTGCGTTTATCTTTATCACAAATATTTGCTCGCCTGCAGACAGATGAACATGGTTTAAGCGATGCCGAGGCCGCTAGCCGCTTAGAGCGCTATGGTCCCAACGAGCCGGTGGCGACCGCGAAGAATACCTTGCTTGTCCAATTTCTGCGCCTCTTTCTTAATCCACTGGTCCTGATCCTGCTTTGCGCCAGCGGCATCTCTATTGCGCTGGGGGAGATCGTTGACGCGACCATCATCATCTCCATCGTGATGCTCAGCAATATTCTGAATTTCGCCCAGACCTATCGCTCTCAGCGGATCGTGGAGCGGCTGCGGGCCGAGGTGGCGCCTACGGCTACCGTGCTTCGTGATGGGAACTGGCGGGATGTGCCGCGTCAGCAACTGGTGCCCGGGGACATCATCCGCCTGCGCGCCGGCGACCTGGTCGCCGCCGATGCTCGCCTGATCGAGGTGAATGATCTCCATGTGCAGCAGGCGGCGCTCACCGGTGAGTCGCTTCCGGTTGAGAAGCAACTCGATGGTGACGCGGCCGCGCCCGGTAACCTGGCTGAGATCCAGAATGGCGTCTTTCTGGGCACCTCGATCGTCAGTGGTAGTGGGCAGGCGGTCATCGTGGCGACCGGATTGCATACCTCCTTTGGGGATATCGCGTCCCACCTCGTGCAGCGGGCGCCGGAGACGGAGTTCGAGCGTGGCATCCGTCACTTTGGCCTGCTGATTATGCAGACCGTCTTCTTTCTGGTGATCTTTATCGTCATGGTAGGCCTGATCGGCAGGCATCCACCCTTTGAGACCGTGCTTTTTGCTATCGCGCTGGCCGTTGGACTGACACCTGAATTTCTGCCTATGATCACCACGGTCACCCTCGGGCAGGGGGCTATGCGCATGGCGAAGCGCAAGGTGATCGTCAAGCGCCTGGAATCGATCCAGAACTTCGGCAGCATCGATATTCTGTGCAGCGATAAGACCGGGACCATCACCAGCGGTGAGACCCACCTGGATTCGGCTCTGGGGCTCGACGAGCGGCCCTCGCCGCGTGTTTTTTTGCTGGGCTACCTGAATAGCTCCTATGAAACCGGCTTTAAGAGTCCACTGGATGCGGCCATCCTGGCCGAACCCGCCCCGGATGTGCAGGGTTATCGCAAGCTGGACGAGATTCCCTTTGATTTTGAGCGCCGCCTGCTCTCGATAGTGGTACAGCACGAGGACCAGGCGTTACTCATCACCAAGGGCGCGCCCGAGAGCGTGCTGGCGCACTGTACGACCTATGAACTCGATGGCGAGCAGCATCCGCTGGAGAGCCCGGCTGGGGAACAATATAACGCGGCGACCGCGATCTATCGCCGGTTGAGTGAGCAGGGATATCGCCTGTTGGCCGTGGCCCATCGTACCCTGCCCGTGCGATCCCGTTACAGCACGGCCGATGAGCAGCAACTGGTCCTGCAGGGCTTCCTGGTCTTCGCTGATCCCATAAAAGAGGACGTGGCTCAGGTCCTGCAGGATCTCAGGCGCGACGGTGTGCAGGTAAAGATTATCTCGGGCGACAACGAATTGGTGACGCGCCACGTCTGCGAACAGGTAGGACTGGAGAGCCCGCGCGTCGTCCTGGGTCAGGAGATCGAACGTATGTCGGATACCGCCCTGGTCCAGGTGGTGGAGCAGGTGAATATCTTCGCCCGCGTCTCTCCCGTCCAGAAGAACAGGATCATCCAGGCGCTTAAGATCCGCAAGCATGTGGTGGGCTATATGGGCGATGGCATCAATGACGCTCCATCGCTGCATACCGCTGATGTCGGTATCTCGGTGGCCTCGGCCGTCGATGTGGCCCGCGATGCCGCATCGATCATCCTGCTTGAGCAGAGCCTGCAGGTGCTGCACCAGGGCATCCTGGAGGGGCGCAAAGCCTTCGGCAACGTCATCAAATACCTCTTGATGGGCACCAGTTCCAACTTCGGCAATATGTTCAGCATGGCCGGCGCCTACGTCTTCCTGCCCTTCCTGCCCATGCTAGCGACGCAGATTCTGCTCAACAACTTCCTCTATGACTTCGCCCAGATTACCATCCCGACCGACAATGTCGACGCGGCCTATGTGAAGAAGCCGCAGCACTGGGATATTGGCCTGATTCGCCGCTTTATGATCTTTATCGGCCCCATCAGCTCGATCTTTGATTTCCTGACCTTTTTCCTGATGCTCCGCGTCTTTCAGGCAGGCGAAGCGCTCTTCCACACCGGCTGGTTCGTCGAATCGCTGGCTACGCAGACCCTGGTCATCTTTATTATCCGTACCGTGGGCAATCCATTCCGCAGTCGGCCAAGCATCCCACTGACCATAACTACGGTTGGAGTCGTGCTGATTGGGGCTATTCTCCCCTTTACCCCCCTCAGCCGTCCACTTGGATTCACTCCGCTGCCGCCCCTGTACTTCTTATTCCTGGGCCTGATGGTCGCCGTCTACCTGTTCCTCGTCCAACTCGTCAAAGGCTGGCTGATGAGGAATCTCGCCAACCACGCTGTACGTACTAAGTAGAACTGAACGTTCCGTATATTTTTAAGAAGGAAGATTATTGTTATGCCGCAAACACCGCATGTGGAGAAGCATTTTACCGCGGGCGAACTGGTGCGTGATATTGTAATTGGTATGTCCGACGGACTGACGGTTCCATTCGCACTGGCGGCTGGCCTATCGGGAGCCGTCAGCTCAACGACAATTGTTGTAACGGCCGGATTGGCCGAGATCGCCGCCGGTTCGATCGCTATGGGATTGGGTGGCTATCTGGCCGCCAGGAGCGACGCGGAACACTATAGCAGCGAACGCCGCCGTGAACAACTGGAGATCAAGGAAAAGACTGACGTCGAAAAAACGGAGGTTAGCGATATCTTCCAACAGTATGGTCTGACCGCCGAACAGAGCGCGCCGCTGGTCGAGGCGCTGAGCCAGAAGCCGGACGCCTGGATTGATTTCATGATGCGCTTCGAGCTTGGCCTGGAGGAGCCTGATCCTAAACGTGCCTTTAGCAGCGCCATCACGATCGCCCTTTCCTACATCGTCGGCGGCCTGATACCGTTGAGCCCCTATATCTTGTTGCCGGTGGCCAGAACGGCCCTGCTGACCTCGGTCGTCGTGACCCTGCTGGCCCTGCTCATCTTTGGATATATCAAAGGGCGCTTCACCGGCACAAATCCGCTGCGTAGCGGCATCCAGACCGCCCTGATCGGCGGCCTGGCCGCGGCCGTCGCTTTCTTCATCGCCCGCCTGATCTAAAGCTGTATTGCCCTCCTTCACAGTAACTCTTTTGAGTGCCGAAGGCGCGTAGTGTCAGGGGCCGAAGGCATGAATCTCAGGTGTCAGCCACAGCCAGCAGTGGTAGCGCAACAAAGAACGTCGTCCCCTGCCCCTCCTGGGATTGGAACCAGATGTCGCCGCCCTGGCGCTTGATCAACTCGCGACTGAGGTATAGCCCCAGTCCCGTTCCACAGAGACCATGGGATTGGGCGTTGGTGGCGCGGACAAAGCGCCCAAAGATCTGTGCCTGCTGGCAGGCCGGGATGCCGATGCCCTGGTCTTTGATCTTTATAAGCACCTGTTGGCTCTCAACCTGTTTCTCCAGGGTGATCTGGATCGGTCCCCCGCCGGGGCTGTATTTGATGGCATTGGTGAGCAGGTTGGTGAATACCTGTTCGGTGAGCATGACGTCGATCGAGACGATGAGGAATGGATCCTGCGCGATAATCATCAACTGGTGGTCGGGGGTTATGGACTGATGGCGCTGGGTGACGCGTTTCACCAGTGAGACCAGGTCGGTCACCTCTTCCACCAGTTCCAGGTGTCCCGCCTGCAGGCGCGTGACATCCAGCAGGTCATTGGTGAGCGTAACCAGGCGCCGGGTGGCCTGGTCGATATGCTGCAGCGATTCCCGCTGCTCCTCCGTTAACATCGGAGTGTGCTGGCGCCCCATCTGTCTCTGGAAGAGTTCGACGAAGCCCTGGAGCACGGATAGCGGATTGCGCAACTCATGGGCCGCGATGCTGATGAATTCATCCTTTAGCTCCTCGGCCTCTTTCATGGCTGAGCCATCCTGGTGCACCACCATAGCGATCGGTGTAATATCGTGCCAGGCGACGGCGGCGCCACCGATCGTCATGGTTTCCGGTGTACTCCTGCTGGTATGCCGCCGGGGATGCTGCGCGACGTATGCCTGCTGATACAGAGGGGATGCGGTGACGAGATACTCGCTCTGTTCAGAGCGCTCATTGACGATGGTAACGGAGATATCTTGCTGGTGATGGCCGCGCAAAGCCTGGCACGCGGGCGCGTAGAGCAGTGCCTGCAACGCTTGCCGCCCCTGCGGGGACTGTTCCAATCTGCTGCGCAGCAGATTGGCCGGCCGATTTTCACGCACGATATGTTGTTGTGTATCAAACAACGTCACTCCATCATGAATGCTCTGGAAGATCGCATTCAGCAATTGCAATGATGTCTGCTCATCATGTTCATTGAGCAGTGCCGCGTCATTCTGATTGAGCGCGGCAAACTGTTCGTCTGCGCTGAGATGTGGATGCATTGCTTACCCGCATTTGTAATAGCTGGCTCTCCGTCTTTTAGTGGAAGCGGGGTGCAGGGGCAGCAGCCCCTGACGGAGCGCGACGGCAGGCATGCTGGGGGCATGCCAGTCCTCGCACCCCCCTCTCCGTCCCTCCATGGGAAGGACGGAGAGCCTAACAGTTCTTCTTTTCTTTATCTGAAGCAATATGAACATATTTGAACTATCATGGATCATCCTTTATCATAGAAGCAAAAAGACAATCTTGCAAGGGCTGTTCTGGCCCGGTTGCTGTGTTCAAGGTGGATATGGGAGGAGCGACAATAATGACGATCAAGAAGTATACCGTTCTGGTGGCCGATGACGATCCGCAACTCTTGCGCCTGGTGACGCGCAGCCTGGAACTGGAAGGCTTTCATGTTCTTAACGCCCACGATGGGGAAGAGGCGCTGGTCATGATCGAGGCGAATCCTCCTGATCTGGTACTCCTCGACGTAATGATGCCACACATGGATGGCTTTACCGCCTGTCAGAAGATACGGGAGTTCTCGCAGGTGCCGATCATCATCATTACAGCGCGCGGGCGAGACAGCGATAAGGTGCGGGGTCTGAACCTGGGGGCTGACGACTATCTGACCAAGCCCTTTAGCATTGAAGAACTGGTGGCGCGGGTGCGGGCCGTGTTACGGCGTTCGCAGTTTGTCGCGCAGGAGCAGATGCTGGCGGCCCGTTCAAAGCTTACCATCGGCGCCATCGAGATCGATTGCGAGCAGCGCCTGGTGACGGTGCATGGCGCAGAGGTGGTCCTGACACCGACCGAGTATCGTATTCTAGCCTACCTGATGCAGAACGCCGGCCGCATCTTAACCCAGGATCTCTTGCTGGAGCACATCTGGGGACCTGAATATACGGGAGAAAGCCATATGTTGCAGGTCAGCATCAACCGCCTGCGCCGCAAGATCGAGCCTGATCCATCCCACCCCACCTACATCCACACGAAAATTGGCGTTGGCTATCAGTTCGCGTCCCACCCCAAACTTCCATAACAGGCATCTGTGATCTGGTTGTGCCACCAGGCCGGGTTTTGAGAAGTATCTGTGATGAGAGAGCGTTATCCTACTGGTAGCAAAAAAAATACATCTACAACCCCATCTCAATGATGAGGTGAAAGGAGCCCGGCCATGTTGGGGCACATTCTTGTACCGTTAGATGGTTCACACCGTGATGAGCAGATCCTACCCATGGTTGCGCGCCTGGCTCGCGCGGCGCATGCCAGGGTTACCCTGATCACGATTATCGCGCTGCCTTCCGAATATTATGCGTATCCAATGTGGTCGGGGCCCGTGCCGGCCAACATGGTCGAACGTGACGCGCAGGAGGCGGAGGAGCATCTGAAGCACCTGAAGCAGAGCCAGATGCTGCGCGACCTTGAGGTGACTATCTCGGTCTTCTCTGGTTTCCCGGTGCAGGAACTGGAGGACGCGATTGAGCGTGAGCACGTTGATCTGGTGATGATGTGTAGCCATGGTGATGTCGGCTTCAAACGCCTGGTGCTGGGAAGCGTAGCGCAGCAGATGGTGCGCCATAGCAGTGTGCCAGTGCTGATCCTAAAGGAGCAGCGACAGGGCCAGCCCATGCTCGGCAAAGGGATGCCATTCCAATTTACGGTGGCACTCGATGGTTCACCCGGAGCGGAATCGGTCTTGCATATCGCCGCCACCTTAAGCGCGTTGCTCTCGGCCCCTGAGCCCGGAAAGCTGCATCTACTCCGCGTGGTACAGCCCATCTATGCCGTCGCCCCCCAGGGTAACGAGACCGTCTCGCAGGCCAACGTCAAAGCCATGGAAGAGGCCGAAGCCTACCTGCAAGATGTGACGAAGCGGATTCTGCTGCAGTTGATGCCAGATACGCTGCTCGACATAACTATGTCAGTGCGTACCGATGAGGACGTGGCCACCGCCCTGATGCAGGTGGCGCGCGAAGACGAGGCGCGCATGATGGGGCCTTCGGGCGGCATCGCCCTGGCGACGCATGGCAGGCATGGCGTTCCACGCTGGCTCCTGGGCAGTGTCACCGAGCACGTCCTGGGACACGCCTCGTTCCCCCTGCTGATCGTCCGCCAGGAGACCGTCGAGCCCCAGGAAGGCCACGGCGAACAGCCCGAACACCACGAGCACGCATATCATCCCTTCGCCATGTTTTAACAAGCTTATAGAGTGATGCAACCGGAGCACATCCGTGCTCCGGCCGCATCACTCTATAATAATCATATAATGGCGTCCCTGAGGAGCACTTATACTCCGGTCGCATCACTCTGTAATAATCATATGTGGTGGTGCCCCTGGGCGTATCCGTGCTCCGGTCGCATCACTCTATAATAATCATATAATGGTACCCCTGAGGAGCGCTTATACTCTGGTCGCATCACTCTATAATAATCATATGGTGATGCCCCTGAGGAGCGCTTATACTCCGGTCGCAGCGCTCTATAATAATCTATAATGGTGCCCCTGGGCGTATCCGTGCTCCGGCCGCATCACTCTATAATAATCATATAATGGTGCCCCTGGGGCGCATCCGTGCTCCGGCCGCATCACTCTATAATAATCATATGGTGGTGCCCCTGAGGAGCACTTATATTCCGGTCGCATCGCTCTATAATAATCATATAATGGTGGTGCCCCTGGGGCGCGGATGCGCCCCAGGGGCACCACCATATAAACCAGTGCGGCCGCGCACGCGGCCGCCCGTGCGGGGGCGCTCACGTGCGCCAGTAAAAGAAAATACACACAGCCCTTTCTTCGCGGTTCAAAGATGAGAAATATTCCTGAAAAACAACGTAATAAAAATAACTTACCTGTGTGTCTCACATTTCTCAACCGCCTCTCCCGAAAAGCGCGGCATACTTAATGATCCCTTTTTCTGCCTGATCAGAAAAAATCAAAATTTGCCAACAAAAATCCTTGATTTTTTGATCTTTCATCGGTATACTTAAATGTAATCGATACCGGAATCGATTACGAAACCGCTTTGGTCCGATGAATTGATATTTTTCGCATTTGCCTTCGCTTTCTGTATGTTCATCATAACAGAGAGTAGCGCGAGTAGGATTGGCATTGTCGCCCATCCATGAGGATACGTTATTTATGGCAAGGAAGCGTACAATTGATGATATTGCCCGTCTGGCGGGCGTATCTAAAACCACGGTGTCGCGCGTGCTTAATAACAAGCCCGATGTCGATCCAAATACACGCGAGCGCATTCTCCGCATTGTCAAAGAGGAAGGGTTTGTGCCGAGTGCTACAGCGGCTGGTTTAGCCGGGGGGCGTAGCCATCTACTGGGTGTGCTGGTTCCCTCCTTCACCTGGCCGATGATCCCCGATATCGTATGTGGTATTGCCGAGACGATCGGGAATACCGCCTATGAACTGGTACTATACAGCCTCAATGACAAGACGCGTGAAAATGGTGAGGGCGATATCATCGACCATATCCTATCGACAAATCTTGTGGCGGGTATCCTGGCGGTTTTGCCCGGTCAATCGTCAAAGTTTGTTATCCGTTTACACCAACATGGTTTCCCCGTGGTACTCATTGATGATCAGGATGATCCCCCTCTGGTTCCCTGGATCGGTGCCGATAACCAGTGTGGCGCGTATGATGCGGTAAAGCATTTGCTGGCCCTTGGTCATCGCCGCATCGCCCATATTCAGGGTCCCATGAAATACGTATGCTCACGTGAACGCTACGAGGGTTATTGCCAGGCTTTGCGCGAACATGGCATTCCAGTTGAGCCCACACTTGTCATCGAAGGCGCGTTTGACACGGCTTCGGGGCGAGATGCCGCCCAGACCCTTCTCTCCCTACCCGAAGATCAGCGACCAACGGCCATCTTTGCCGGTAGCGACCTGATGGCCTATGGTGTACTGGCCTTCGCGGAAGAGCAGGGGATCGACATACCGGGTGAGCTGGCGCTGGTGGGATTTGATGCCATTGGCTCTTCGGCCCTGGTTCGGCCCGCTTTGACCACGGTCAAACAGCCGTTCCAGGAGATGGGCCAGCGAGGAATCGAGGTGTTGCTCTCTATCATCGAGCAGTCGGATCAGCAGCGCTTTAATGTCCGTTCTGGCTATGCCAGGGACTTTATGCGCCTATCCCGTGCGAATGTTGATGAGCCAGCAAATGCCCCTCCCTTACGTATCCGGCTGGCGACGAGTCTGGTTGTACGTGCCTCTTGTGGCATGCGACAAAGATCCCCATTCTCATCGATAAAATCGGTTTCCCGCTAATGTAGGAACGCTACATATTTTTTAATCTGTGCGTCCCCCGTTTACGCGGGAAATTCGAGTGCTATGCCGCATTTGCGGCACAACTACACAGAGATAGGATCGATCGAAAGGAGGAAATGGGAAGTAAAGCTTTTCTTATAGATGTTTTTTCTACACTTAAAAGGATTTATTGTGTTTTCTATTGCCGGGAGGTTTTGATGACACCGCAATCTCTGACAACGTCGTATAAGAGGAAGGATGGGAAAAGAGCGTGGCTATTGTCGCTCTTACTCGTTCTTGGTGCTCTACTGGCTGCCTGTGGCGGCGCTAATGGTAATGGCACTACTCAGGGTTCTTCATCACATAATTATTTGACCATCCAGACGGGCCCCAATGGCGACTTCACCCGTAACTTTGGACCTTATGCGCCCAATGCCAATCCGGGTACCCAGGGTATGGTCTATGAGACCCTGTTATATGTCAATGGTTTTAGCAATAAGGTGACGCCCTGGCTGGCCACCGATTATAAGTTCTCCAGCGACAATAAGACCCTGACTTTTACCCTGCGTCAGAACGTGAAATGGTCCGATGGCAAACCCTTCACTTCGGCCGACGTGGCCTTCACGCTCAATATGCTCAAGCAGTATCCAGCCGCCGATAGCAATGGCCTCTGGAACTACTTCAATAGCGTTACCGCGCCCGATGATCACACGGTAGTGATCAGCATGAAGAAGGTGTACACCCCCATCCTGTGGAATGTTGGTGGTACCACCTATATCGTGCCCCAGCACCTGTGGCAGAGCGTGGGTGACCCATCCAAGTATACCAATCCCAACCCTGTTGGTACTGGCCCATTCACGTTGAAGAATTTCTCTTCTCAGCTGATTGACTATACCAAGAATACTAACTACTGGCAGGCTGGACTGCCCAAGGTTGATGAGCTGCGCTATCCGTCCTACAATTCCAACCAGTCTCTGGAACTGGATATGGACAAAGGTGCTCTCGACTGGGTTAGCCTGTACACCCCCAACCTGCAGAAGGGGTATGTTGATCGCGATCCTACGCACAACAAATACTGGTTCCCACCCAATAACGCGGTCTCTCTGATCATGAACCTGACCAAGGCTCCATTCAACAACGTCAACGTTCGTAAGGCGATCAGTATCGCGCTCGACCGCGATCAGATGTCCAAGGTAGCTGAGAGTAACTTCGAAGCCGTAGCTAGCCCGACTGGTCTGCTGCTGCCTGCGCAGAAGGATTACCTGTCCTCCGATTATCAGAACACAACCTGGCAGGCCCCCAATGTGGCCGAGGCGACCAAGCTGATGGAGAGCGCCGGCTACAAAAAAGGCTCGGACGGTATCTATGTTGGCGCTGATGGCAAGAAGCTGTCCTTCAACCTCAACGTGGTGACCGGTTGGAGCGACTGGGTCACGATCTGTCAGATGGTCAATAGCCAGCTGAAGGCGATCGGTATCCAGGCCAATGTGAGCGCGCTTGCCTATAATTCCTATATCAACGCGTTGAACATGGGTAGCTTCGACATGAGCATCGGTAGCTTCAGCTCCGGCCCGACCCCGTTCTATACCTTTAACAGCATGCTGAGCAAGTCGCACACTGCTCCGGTTGGACAGTCGGCGCCCTCCAACTTTGAGCGCTGGATGGACCCGGCGACCGATAAACTGTTGGATCAGTATGCCACGACCACCGATGCCAATGCCCAGAAGCAGGCCATTCAGGGCCTGGAGAAGATCATGGTTGAGCAGGTTCCGGTGATTACCCTGGTCAATGGTGCCGCCTGGAACGAGTACAGCACCAAAAACTTCACCGGCTGGCCAACGGCGGATAATCCCTACGCGGTACCACCCCCCTGGCAGTATCCGGATGCTGAGCAGGTGGTGCTCCACCTGACCCCGGCCAAGTAACGTGTCCCGGATGCGTCAATAGGTTTTCCTGCGAGAGCTCCTATGCATGTAATCTTCATAGGGGCTCTCTGCTATCGCGTCAATTGACGCATGTGGTTGACTAGCAAGGAGTTCATGGATGCGTCACCTCTTACGCCGCATCGGCTTTTACCTGATCGCCTTATGGGGATCGCTTACGCTCAACTTCTTTATCCCCCGCCTGGCACCGGGTGATCCGGCGCAGATCTTTATCGCGCGTTTCCAGGGTCGCATCAGGCCGGAAGCGCTGCACGCGCTGCAGCTGCAGTTCGGGGTCTCCAAAGATCCCTTGTGGGTGCAATACTTTCAGTATCTCAATAGCCTGTTGCATGGCAACCTGGGCCTCTCCATCACCTACTATCCCACCCCGGTGGCCGAAGCGATTGGACAGGAACTGCCCTGGACGCTGGTGCTGGTGACGATCTCGCTGCTCATCAGCTTTGGCCTGGGCACGCTGCTGGGCGCCGTGATCGCCTGGCGTCGCAATTCCTTCCTGGATAGTCTGTTGCCACCCTTGATGACCTTTATCAGCGCCATCCCCTATTTCTGTATGGCCTTGATTATGCTCTATATCTTTGGTTTTACCCTCAACCTGTTCCCGTTGAATGGTGGCTATGATCGCTTCCTGTCTCCCGATGGCTCTCCTGAGTTTATCAGCAGCGTGATCCAGCACGCTATCTTGCCCGCTATCACCTTTGTAATCGCCAGTATCGCTGGCTGGATGCTGGGCATGCGCAACTCGATGATCACCACTCTCTCAGAGGACTATGTATTGATGGCGCAGGCCAAGGGATTGGTCGGCCGCCGTGTGATGATGAATTATGCCGCCCGCAATGCGATTCTGCCCAGCATTACCGGTTTCGCTATTGCTCTGGGACAGGTGGTCGCCGGTCAGCTGTTTTTGGAGATCATCTTTTCCTATCCCGGCATCGGCTACGCCCTCTACCAGGCGGTGCAGAACTCGGATTACGCTTTGATGCAGGGCATCTTCCTGATCATTACGGTGGCGGTGCTGGTCGCCAATTTCCTGGTTGATCTGACTTATGTGGTGCTTGATCCACGCGTCCGGCAAGAAAGGGGATAAGCTCAATGAGTTCGACGAAACCTGATGCACAAAATACGCCGCTCGATAACAGTTTAACCACTGTGGTTTCTCCCGCGAGCGCTGTGAGCGCTGGTGGCACTGCCGCTGCAGGCGTGCCCGGTATGACCGCGCCCCCGGCGGTTGGTGGACGTATGCGCGATCTCTGGCGCATGATCACGCTCAATCGCAAAGTGGGCATCGGCGTGCTGATTCTGGTCATTTTCTTGCTGATCGCTATCTTTGGCCCGCTCTTTGTCCATCAAGATCCCAATACCTTGAACGCGGGCCCGGTGCTGGCGCCGCCCTCGTCGCAGTTCTGGTTTGGCACTACACAGACAGGGCAGAACATCTTTACCCAGACCATCGTCAGTACGCGCTCGTCTATCTTCTGGGGCTTTGTCACAGCCCTGTTAATTATGGCTGTCTCGACCACGATAGGCCTGGCGGCTGGCTACTTCGGTGGCACGGTCGATGATGTGCTCTCGATCATCATTAATGTGTTTCTGGTCATCCCCGGTCTGCCGCTGGCGATCGTGCTGGCCGCCTTCTTCCCCAAAGGTGATCTGACCGTGGCGCTGGTGCTGGCGCTGACCAGCTGGTCGTGGAACGCGCGCGTCATTCGCGCCCAGACCATGTCGATGCGCAGTCGCGACTTCGTGCAGGCGGCGCAATCAAGCGGCGAGGGGACGCTGCATATCATCTTTTCCGAGATCCTGCCCAACGAGATTGCCATCGTGATGTCGGGCTTTATCGGTACGGTGGTGTATGTGATTCTGGCCGCCTCGGGCCTGCAGTTCCTGGGTCTGGGTAGTGTGACCGGGCTGAGTTGGGGCGCCATGCTGTACTGGGTCAATAACAACGACGCGATCCTGCAGGGCGCCTACTGGTGGTTTATCCCGCCCACACTGTGTATCGCGCTGGTGGGGACCGCGCTGTCCCTGATCAACTTCGGGGTCGATGAGATCGCCAATCCACGCCTGCGCAAAGAGGCGAAACCAAAGGCGAGTAAAGCGAAGAAGGAGGCGGTGGCATAATGGCTGAACAACGTGTGCCCGATGATCTGTTGTTGGACGTGCGCAACGTCTGTGTTGATTATTACGCGGCCAACGGGGCCGTGCACGCGGTGCGTGACGTCAATCTGACGTTGAAGCGCGGCGAGATTCTGGGACTGGCCGGCGAGAGCGGTTGCGGCAAGTCGACGCTGGCCTTCGCCATCGCGCGCCTGCTGCGTCCTCCGGCTGAGATTACCGGGGGCGAGGTGCTCTACTACCCCCGCCCCCATACCGATCGCAAGGGCAGCATGGTGCAGCAGAACCGACGCGGCCGCAATAGTCCGCAGGAGGATGTCATCGATGTCCTGAGTTTGAGCCCCTCCCAGCTGCGCCAGTTCCGCTGGAATGAGCTGTCGGTGGTCTTTCAGAGCGCCATGAATGCTCTCAATCCGGTGATGACGGTGGGTACGCAGATCATCGATGCCATCAAGGCCCATCGGCCGGATATGGGACCCGACGCCTGCCGCAAGCGCGCGCTGGAGCTGCTGGAACTGGTAGGTATCGCCGGTGATCGCATTCGTAGCTATCCCCATGAGCTTAGTGGCGGCATGCGCCAGCGCGCGGTGATCGCTATCGCCCTGGCGCTCAATCCGGAAGTCATCATTATGGACGAGCCGACGACGGCGCTGGATGTGGTGGTGCAGCGCGAGATCCTGGAGCTGATCAGCAACCTGTGTAAGGAGTTCAATACGGCGCTGATCTTCATTACCCATGACCTCTCGCTGCTGCTGGAGCTCTCGGATCGGCTGGCGATCATGTATGCCGGCAAGATGATCGAGAAGGCGACCAGCGCGGATGTGTATAAGCATCCCCGTCATCCCTATAGCTATGGGCTGCTCAATTCATTCCCTACCCTGCATGGTCCCCGCCGTAAGATGGTGGGCATTCCGGGATCACCGCCTGATCTGCGTGTGGTTTCGTCAGGCTGCCCGTTCGCCGCGCGCTGTCCGATGGCTTTTGAGCCCTGCCGCTCGGTGACACCGGTGCTGGGACCCGCCACGAGCGATAACCAGGAGCAGCTGGTGGCCTGTCATCTCTATAATCCTACCTATGCCCAGAAGTTACCCGGCGCGCAGGAGTTCGCGAAAGGCTATGAGGCGCTGGCGGAAAGGAGCCTGGTGTAATGAGTACGTCTCCCTCTGTTGAGAATCAAACCAACGTGGAACTGCCGGCTCCAGTGTTGGAGGCGGTCCATCTGCGCAAAGAGTTTCCGGTGCGCGGCAAGATGTTCGGTCCCTCGCTGGCGGTGCACGCGGTGGAGGATGCCACGGTAGCGCTGCGACCGGGCCGGGCGACGGCGCTGGTGGGAGAAAGCGGGAGCGGCAAGACGACGGTGGCGCGCATGCTGGCGCGCATCTATAATCCGACCTCGGGGACGATCAAGTTCCGGGGTGAGCCGATCGCGTTGTCCAAGAGCACCTCGGCGCTGCGGGCCTACCGGCGTCACGTGCAGCTGATCTTCCAGGACCCCTTTAGCTCGCTCAATCCGGTGCACAATATCCGCTATCACCTGGCGCGTCCACTGCAGATCTTCGGGCATGCGCGCGGCGAGCGGGAGGTGACCGAGCAGGTGCTGGCCCTGCTGCGGCGCGTCAGCCTGAGTCCGGCCGAGCAGTTTATCGAGAAGTATCCGCACCAACTCAGCGGTGGACAGCGGCAGCGCGTGGCGATCGCCCGTGCTCTGGCGGTGCAGCCGGAGGTGCTGCTGGCCGATGAGCCGGTCTCGATGCTCGACGTCTCGATCCGGCTGGACATCCTTAACCTGCTGCTGCGGCTCAAGGACGAGGAGAAGCTGGCCTTCCTGTTCATCACGCATGATATCGCCAGCGCGCGCTACTTCGCCGAGGATACGCTGGTGATGTACGCGGGTCAGACGGTGGAGGGTGGTCCTAGCGATGAGATCATTCAGGAGCCGAAACATCCTTATACCCAGCTGTTGCTGTCGGCGGCTCCGGACCCCGACCGCATCCAGTCCGGTGCTGGAAGCAAGGAACTGACGGCGCGCGGAGAGATCCCCAGCCTGATTACGCCACCGACAGGTTGCCGCTTCCATCCTCGCTGCCCGCACGCCATGCCGGTCTGTAAGGAGCGCTTCCCCGGCCGCACTAACCTGGGCAATGGGCACTGGACCAACTGTTACCTCTACGGCGCCGGTGACGAGTCGCCAGAGGCTAATACCCCTGCCGCCCAGGGTGCCGATTAAGACAGCCGAAAGCTACATTAGTTATATATATGTGAGCATGGGGTGAGGTGCGCATTCGCGCCCCGGTTGCATAAACCCATAAAGCCAATTTAGATATATGTGAGCATGGGGTGAGGTGCGCATCCGCGCACCTCACCCCATGCTCACATATATAACTAATGCGGCCGCGCAGCGGACGCGAGTGCGGGGCACTCACGCCCCCCATCATGACGCACGTCACCCCCCATTCTAAGAAAGCGAGTCGACGGCTTGCGAAGCCTGGCTCCTCGCGGCCAGCGAATCCATCACCATTGCTGGTGGGACAATCAGGACGGGGAGCTGCGTTTCATGGGTGAGGCGCTCCACGATGTGATTCCCCAGATGCAGACCTTGCTGGTGCTGTCCAAAGCGCGAGGAGATGACCAGCAGGTGGAACTGCGGCTTGTGCTCCTCGCTGTCATAGCTGCCGGCCTCTTTCAGCAGTTCGTGTGCGTAGTCGGTGCCGACCAGGGTCGATTCGCTCATGCAGGCGCTGCTAACCACCTCCATCGACTCCTCATCAATATCCTGAAACTCGTGTACGTGTTTGATCTGGTGCTCTTTGATGACCTTCATCAGTTCGAGCAGGCTGCTCTGCGCACCGGCCTGCTCTGTAGCGTAGGGCGAGATGACACGGGCCAGGCGGATAAGCGGCCGGGTCGTGGCCGCCAGACCAGCTACGAGCGCGAGGGAGCTTTTCACAACGGGCCCGGCCTGGGAGATGTCATCGACTCCCAGCAGGATGCAGATAGGATGGCCCGCTGGTATATATGGAATGATCGGCAATGGTCCATGTTCGTGGATCAGAAAGACCGGCACCGGTGAATGCATCGCCACGCGTTCGGCTACGCTGCCCGGTAGCAGGTGCTTCAGTCCGGTATGGTGCTTGCGGCTCATCAGGATCAGGTCGCAGTGGTGTTGCCTGACCTGTTCTACCAGCTCAGGCGCGACCTGGCCCCAGCAGACCTGCAGTTCCACATCGATGCCGTCGAGCAGGGGCATGGTGGCAATGGTGGTCAGATAGTCGAGCGCCTTCTGCTTTTCAGTTTCAACCAGGCTGTGCAAGGCGTCCGTCTTCAAAATAGCTTTTCCGTTGAAGTTGGTCCCCAACGTGATGACATGGACGAGTAGTAATGATCCCTGCGCGGTACGGGCGAGGCGAGCCGCGATGGGAAGCGCGTGCTCGGTCGCCGGTGAGCCATCAAGAGGAACTAATATGCGGGTGAACATGTTTAAGCCCCTTCCCAAGCCTTAAGCTTTCATAAACGTCTTTTGGTATACACCATACGAAGGTGTCCATCACATTTTGTGCCAACGTAGGTGCCGGGCGTGCCCCGGCTTGGGGCCGCAACGCGGCCCCGTACCCGGGCGATTACGTTCCCTTCAATATGTATCGTTTCCCGTATCGCGTTGATGAGACATATGCGGCCGGGCACGGGGTCGCCTGCGGCTCCAAGCCGGGGCACGCCCGGCACCTACGAGGGCTTGTTCTTGTTTATTCTTCCCTACCTGCATTGTACATACTGTACTTCTACATCCTCACAGCTATATCACAGCAGCCAGGACGATCTCTCAGAGCGATCACAAAAGAGGGCACGCCGGCAGAGCTGTTTTCTGTGATTTCTTTGAGAGGCAGGTTCGCGGGCACGAGACCATCCTGTGATCAGGAGGCGATATCTTCCTGGTATATAAGCAGATGTTGAAAAGCAGAAAGTGATGCGATGTCTTATGGAACATACTGAGGCAATGTTGGATGGGAATGAGGCCGCCTCCGCTGTCGCGTATGCCGTGAGCGATGTGGTGGCGATCTATCCGATTACGCCATCCACTCCTATGGGTGAGGCCGCTGATGCCTGGTCGGCGCAGGAGAAGCCCAATCTGTGGGGCAGCGTGCCGCTGGTGGTTGAGATGCAGTCCGAGGGTGGGGTGGCGGGCGCGCTGCATGGAGCTCTGCAAACAGGGGCGCTGGCAAGCACCTTTACCGCTTCGCAGGGCCTGTTATTGATGATCCCAAATATGTACAAGATCGCCGGTGAGCTGACGCCAACGGTCTTTCACGTAGCGGCCCGCTCGCTGGCCGCGCAGGGACTCTCGATCTTTGGCGATCACTCCGATGTGATGGCGGTGCGTGCGACGGGCTTCGCCATGCTGGCGTCTAACTCGGTGCAGGAGGCGCAGGACCTGGCGTTGATCGCCCATGCCGCTACACTGAAGGCGCGCATCCCCTTTGTGCATTTCTTTGATGGCTTCCGCACCTCGCACGAGATCGATAAGATTACGCTGCTGGAGCGGGCCGAGATCCGTGCCATGATTGATGATGCGCTGGTACACGCGCATCGGGCCAGGGCGCTCTCCCCCGAGCATCCCATCATTCGCGGTACGGCCCAGAATCCCGATGTGTATTTCCAGGCCCGCGAGACGGTCAATCCTTTCTATCAGCGTTGCCCCGAGATCGTGCAGCAGAGCATGGATGCGTTCGCGGCCCTGACCGGCCGCAGCTATCACCTGTTCGACTATGCGGGCGCGCCGGACGCCGAGCGCGTCATCGTCATGATGGGATCGGGTGCCGAGACGGTCGAGCAGACCGCTAAGTACCTGGCGGCGCGCGGTGAGAAGGTGGGTGTGCTCAAGGTCCACCTGTATCGTCCCTTCGCGGTGGATGCCTTTGTGCGTGCCCTGCCCGCGAGCGTCAGAATATTGGCCGTGCTCGATCGCACCAAGGAGCCCGGCAGCGCGGGCGAGCCGCTCTACCTGGATGTGGTGACCGCCCTCAACGAGTCCTGGGATAACGCGCGCTCCGCCCCACGTGTGATCGGTGGTCGCTATGGACTCTCCTCCAAGGAGTTCACCCCGGCCATGGTCAAGGGCATCTATGATCATCTGCTGGCCGCACGGCCGAAGCAACACTTTACCATCGGCATTAACGACGACGTGACCCATAGTAGCCTGCCGTATGATCCGACCGTTTCCATCGAGGGCGAGGACATCGTGCAGTGCGTCTTCTGGGGACTGGGATCGGACGGCACGGTGGGCGCGAATAAGAACTCGATCAAGATGATCGGCGAGGAGACGGCGAACTATGCGCAGGGCTACTTTGTGTATGATTCGAAGAAGTCTGGCTCGGTCACTATCTCCCATCTGCGCTTCGGACCGCATGCCTTTTCGGCTCCCTACCTGATCGACGCGGGCCAGGCCAACCTGGTCGCCTGCCACCAGTTCGCCCAGCTTGAACGCTTCGATGTATTGAAATACGCGCGCGAGGGCGCCGTCTTCCTGCTCAACAGCCCCTATGGTCCCGAGGAGGTGTGGAGACACCTGCCCATGGAAGTGCGACAGGTGATTCGCCAGAAGCGGCTGCGCTTCTACGTCATCGATGCCCTCCAGGTGGCGCGCCGCGTGGGGATGGGCGGGCGCATCAATACCGTGATGCAGACCTGCTTCTTCGCTATCAGCGGCATCATGCCAACCGAGCAGGCGATCGACCAGATCAAGCAGAGCATCAAGAAGACCTATAGTAAGCGTGGCGAGGCGGTGGTCAGGCAGAACTACCAGGCCGTCGATGATACACTGGCCGGGCTCTACCAGGTAACAATTCCGGAGGAGGCCGAAGTGCTTCTGGGGCATGAGGATGGGCAGGCTACCGTGGCGGTACAGGCACGAGCGCCCATTGCTCTGCCGATGCTGCACAGAAGAGCCCCCGTGGCGGCCGAGGCGCCGACCTTTGTGCGCGACGTACTCGGTCCCATGCTTGTCGGAGAAGGTGACGCGCTGCCGGTCAGCGCGCTCCCCTGCGACGGCAGCTATCCGGTGGGCACAGCCCGCTGGGAGAAGCGCAACATCGCGCAGGAGATCCCGGCCTGGGATCCCGACATCTGCATCCAGTGTGGCAAGTGCGTCATGGTGTGTCCGCACGCGGTGATCCGCGCCAAAGTTTATGATCCCGCCGAGCTGCGCGATGTGCCGGAGACCTTCCAGACCACGCCGGCCCGCTTCAAAGAGTTTCCCGATATGAGCTATACGCTCCAGGTAGCGCCCGAGGATTGTACCGGGTGCGGCCTGTGCGTCGAGGCCTGTCCCGTTAAAGATAAGCGCCAGGTTGGGCGCAAGGCGATCAATATGGTGCCGCAGGCTCCGCTACGCGAGAGCGAGCGCAAGAATTGGGACTACTTCTTGCGTCTGCCCGAGGCTGATACAGCGCAGCTGAACCTGGCGGCGATCAAAAACGCCGAGCTGCTTGAGCCGCTGTTCGAGTTCTCGGGCGCCTGCTCGGGCTGCGGTGAGACGCCCTATATCAAGCTGGTCTCTCAGCTCTTCGGCGATCACCTGCTGGTGGCCAACGCCACTGGCTGCTCCTCCATCTACGGCGGCAACCTGCCTACCACGCCCTGGAGCGCCAACGCCGAGGGCCGTGGTCCCGCCTGGTCGAACTCGCTCTTCGAGGATAACGCCGAGTTTGGGCTGGGGATGCGCCTGTCGCTGGATCAGCAGCAGGAGCAGGCGCGTGCCCTCTTGCTGCGCTGCGCTCCCCTGGTCGGTGAGGAACTGGCGCAGTCCATCCTGCGGGCCGATCAGGGGCACGAGATGGGGCTGCGGGCACAGCGCGAGCGTGTCCAGCTGCTCAAGCAGCATCTGAGCAGCGGAGCGGCCGCCGAGGATCAACAGTGCCAGCAGTTGTTGTCGCTGGCCGATGCGCTGGTGCGCAAGACGGTCTGGATCATCGGGGGCGATGGCTGGGCCTATGACATCGGCTATGGTGGACTGGACCATGTGCTGGCCTCGGGCCGCAACGTCAATATTCTGGTGCTGGATACCGAGGTTTATTCCAATACGGGCGGCCAGGCATCGAAGGCCACGCCACGGGCCGCCGTGGCCAAGTTCGCCGCTAAGGGCAAGGCGCTGCCAAAGAAGGATCTGGGCCTGCTGGCTATGGCCTATGGACATGTCTATGTGGCCCACGTCGCCATGGGCGCCAACGATCAGCAGACGCTGCACGCCATTCAGGAGGCGGATGCCTACGATGGTCCCTCCCTGATTATCGCCTATAGCCACTGTATCGCGCACGGCATCGATATGCGCAAGGGGCTGGAACAGCAGAAGCTGGCCGTGCAGACCGGCTACTGGCCGTTGTACCGCTACAATCCCGCGCTGATGGAGCAGGGCAAGGATCCGTTGATCATGGACGCCAGGGAGGCCACGCTCCCGCTGTCGCGCTTTATGTACAATGAGACGCGCTTCCGCATGCTCGTGCAGAGCGACGAGGAACGGGCGGCCGAACTGCTGCACCTGGCCGAAGAAGATGTCAGGACCAGTCAGGCCCGCTACTATCATGCGGCGGATGGCCACGATGGCCACCAGGAAGGAGAGAAAACGCTATGACAATGCCCGATCTGAGAACGACCTATCTGGGCCTGCCGCTGCAGAATCCTCTGGTCGCCTCTGCCTCACCGCTTTCCAGAAAGCTCAGTACGGCCCGCCAGCTTGAGGATGCTGGCGCCGCCGCCATTGTGATGTATTCCCTGTTCGAGGAGCAGATTACCTATGAGAGCCAGCAGCTCGATCATTACCTCAGCCATGGCACCGACACCTACGCCGAGGCCCTGAGCTACTTCCCCGATCTTGAGCACTACAACATCGGACCCGATCGCTACCTGGAGCACCTCTCGCGCCTCAAGACGGCCCTTTCCATCCCCGTCATCGGCAGCCTGAACGGCGTCTCATCCGGCGGCTGGATCGAGTACGCGCGCCTGATCGAGCAGGCCGGGGCCGACGCCCTGGAGCTGAATATCTACTACCTGCCCACCGACCTATCGCTGAGCAGTTCCGAGGTGGAGGATACCTATGTGCGCCTCGTGCGCGATATCCGCGCCATGGTCCAGCTGCCCATCGCCGTCAAGCTCAGTCCCTACTTCACCGCGCTGCCACAATTCGCGCGCCGCCTGGTGGAGGCGGGCGCCAATGGTCTGGTGCTGTTTAATCGCTTCTACCAGCCCGACCTCGACCTGGAGGACCTGCAGGTCGTCCCCAATCTGGAGCTGAGCAGCTCGCACGAACTGCGACTGCCCCTGCGCTGGATCGCCCTGCTCTATGGTCGCATCCAGACCGATTTCGCCCTGACCAGCGGTGTCCATAGCGCGCAGGACGTTCTCAAGGCTATGATGGCCGGGGCCAACGTCGCCATGATGGCCTCGACACTGCTGGCCAATGGCATCGACCAGCTCGCACGCATTCGCACAGACATGCAATGGTGGATGGATGAGCACGAATACCCCTCGCTCGACCTGATGCGCGGCAGCATGAGCCAGCAGGCCGTGGCCGAACCCGCCGCCTTCGAGCGCGCCAACTACCTGCGCGTCCTCGATTCCTTTATCCGGGCGTAAACACGCCATGTCTCCGATTATTGCCATTGGGGTCGGATAATAATCGGAGGCGAGCTCCGAAGCATTAATCGGAGGCGAGCTCCGAAGCATTAATCGGAGGCGAGCTCCGAACCTATGGTGATGGGCGCAGGTGCCGATATATATGGATGTATGGTTTTATGGTGTGTGGAGGAATGTGGAAATGGAGAAAGGTGTTGTGTCGTATGGCTCTGCGCTATCGAATATGCCTGTGGTGGCTGGCCATCCAACTCTCGCTGGTGGGAATCCTGCTGTTGCCGGGTGATCTTACGGCCCATGCACAACAGAAGCCTCCCGCTCGGGAGTTTGTTGTGATCCCTATTCAGCTGAAGAGCATTGCGGTTACAGCCCTCAAGCTGGATGTAGGAACGTATGGGAAACGCCAGCAGATCCCGGTGTTTAAGGCCACCTTTGATATAACCCTGAAGAATCCCTTGCTGATCCGGGCTCTGCAGCCTTCAGCTTCCACGAACCTGAAGGCGTTCCCCTTGAAAGGGGCCAGGGTCGATGTCATCGACGTCCGGTCTGGCGTTGCCACATTTCAAAAGCTGTCCGCCACCACTACTGGCCCCTTCGGTTTTGAGGCGAAAGCGTCGTCTCTGCAGTTAAGTGATGCCGTGGCGCAGGTGCCACTTCCCCCTGCGCAGGTGGCCGCGCTGGCAAAGTTGAAGCCCCTCATCTCCAAAGACGGCATTCAACCCTGAATATGAGTTTTGTGTGGTGATATAGCAGAAAAAGGGAGCGAGCAGTGCCATTCTGGCACTGCTCGCTCCCTTTTTCTGCTATATCACCTATCTACTTTTTGGCTGGTACTAATTTCCTGGTTTCCTGTTTATAGGCATCGGCGCTACTGGTGTGGAAGACCAGCTGGCTGGCCTGGTTGGGTGCGCCTACCTGGTTCAGGGTTAGCGTATCGTTGCTGTCATTGATCTTGCCTGACAGGGTCGTGGCCTGTCCATTGATAGTTACAACTACATAGATGTCATGGTTATCACGACTGTAGAGTCCGCTGGCGGGTGCGGTCAGGGATTGAGGCGCGCCATTGGCATAGGCCGCGAGCTGCAGCTGACCCTTCAACTCGCCGTTATCATTGCTCCAGTGCAGATAGTATAGGATCTTAGTGGCGCTGCCCGATCCGGCCGGGGGCGTTACGCTTGAGAGCCAGTCGGTCGGCGGATCTTTGGGCCGGTTGACAAAAAATAGGAGCGCCGCCAGCAGGGCCACCAGTACCACCGCGCTGATCACGCCGATCAGCACGCCCTTCTTTATAAAAATACCCGAGCGCGCCGGTTGTGCGGTCTCGTCGTCTTCCTCCAGATCCTCTTCTTCTAAGCTCTCCTGATTATCTACCACGGTGTCTTCGCTGGACTCTGTGGAGTCGGCCGGAGGCTCGGAGAACGTCATTGGCTGTGGTGTTGTCTCCTCATCAGCGCTGTCATGGATGGTTGGCTGTTCGGTGGCCTCTTCATGTGAAGCCGTCTCAGAAGGAATGGTTGGGGAGTCATTCCCTTCCACCGGGGAGGCTACATCGGAGGTAGTGGTCGGTTGCTCTGTTGCGTCCTCGTGTGAGACTGTCTCAGGTGTGGGCGCTGGCTGTTCAGATATTTGGTCGCCGGACTGGAGCTCTGTCTTCTTCTCTGGCTCCTCTCCCAATGGAGGCTGAGGAGGTACACTCATAAAAATGATCGATCCTTTCGTCTTGGTGACATATCATTTGATCAAATACCATCGCCCATACGAGCAAAAGCGAATGATAATACTTGTCTAATTAAGCGTAAAAGCTAATGTGAATAGCGTATTATTCCCATTAGCTAAATCCATCTTGTGCATCTTAGCAGAGATCAAGATCAATGTCTAGCCATCGCGCCGCGATAAAATCGTTATCTGCTGGTGGCTTGAGCGGCCTCGCACGGGCGTCCGCTGCGCGGCCGCCCTGTTTTTTGTATTGTTGCATCGGATGCTCGGAACCGCATCCGATGCAACAATACAAAACTGATACATGAGCACCCCAGGTGCGAAAGCTCATACAAGCTGGAGGCGATGATCATGAGAGTAAGACACATTGTTAAGGAGGTTGCGCTGTTGCTCCACCTCCTTAACAAGAGAATGGGGACGCCTGCGTTCCCCAGGCGCGGGGAGAGTGATCAGGTTCGGACGTCTTTGCGTTTCAGGAAGATGCCGATGACGATGGCAAGGACGATGGTAATCAGTCCCAGGCTGACCCACGATAGTACCAGGCGATGGAGTGCATCGGTCTGGTTGTAGATGGAGAAGAGGGTACTATGATAGGTGGGGTCATCCCCAAAGAGCTTATCGCCTCCGGTCGTATCCGAGTGCAGACCGATGGACGATCCCAGCGCGGCCATCGCCCAGCGTGTCGGGAAGACGGTGGCCATGATCTGGGTGACCCAGTCTTTGAGCGGGATGATCGCCCCCGAAAAGATGACCTGCGGCAGCAGGATGATCGGGACCAGGCTGATGGCTCGATCGTTGTTGGGCGCGATCGCCGAGATCGTCAGGCCAATCATCAAGCCGGCCAGTGATGTCAGGCTGAGCGTGATATAGGTCTCCAATATGGGTGAGAGGACAACTCCCTGCTTGAGCGGCTCCCCGATCTCAACCACCAGCGTCAGGATGGCGCTCTGGAAGAGGCATAGCATGCCCAGTACGACGATCTTGGAGAACATGTAAGGCAGGATGCCCAGGTTGACGGTGCGCTCACGTCGGTAGATGGCCGCTTCTTTGACGATTTCGCGCGCGCCATTAATACATCCGAAGAGGACCGTTGCGAAGGCCATGATGAACAGCACCTTTTGCGCGTCGGTGCCGGGCCCCTGGATCAGGAATGATTGCAGGGCCTGGGCCACGCTACCTTTCTGCTGCACAAAGGCGTGCGCGGTGGCGTCTGTTTTTAAGAAGTTGACGACCTGCTGGCAATCGATGAGATCAGTGGTCCGGGCCTGTGGCAGCGCCAGTGGTCCCGAGGGGGTGAGGATCTGCGTCCGACACTGCGTCAATTTGTTGGCATCAAAGACGCCAGCTCCCACCTCGAAGCGTACCATTAGCACCAGCATGATGGCGATAACGGGTGCCTGGAGCAGCAGGATGAGCAGGTTGCCGACGTCGTTCTTCAGCAACTCCAGGTAGCGCGACGAGAGCAGCGTAAACTGCATCCAGCCCTGGCCCCTGCGTTTTGAGCGCTGCTTCTTGCCTCGCGGCTGCGCGGTGGCCCCCGTCTGTTGCGCTGGCGCCTTCTGCTCGCTCAGCGGCTCAACGATGTAGCGCTGGTAATCCGCTGAGTTCCGGAAGCGTTCCTCAGCCCTTTGTGGAATATCCGGCTGATCCTTCGTTGGTTCCAGCGCGCTGTAGATCTCACTGAAGTCGGTCTTCTCAAAGAAGGTTTTGGCTTCATTCGGCGGACCAAAGTAAGCCAGCCGTCCGCCCTGTGCCAGAAAGCAGACGTAGTCGCAGCTGTTGATGTTGTTGGTCGCGTGCGTCACCAGTACGATGGTGCGGCCGCGATCGGCCAGGCGGCGCAGCAGCGTCATCATCTTGCGATCCAGGCCGGGGTCCAGTCCCGAGGTTGGTTCATCCAGGAAGAAGACGCCCGGATTGGCCAGCAGTTCGAGCGCGATTGAGACGCGTTTGCGCTGACCGCCTGAAAGCTTGCTGACCAGCAGGTGGCGGCGCTCTGTCATCTCGACATCCTCAAGCACCTCATTGATGCGCCAGGCGATCTGTTCTTTGGTAAAGTCGCCCGGCAGACGCAGTTTTGCCGCGTAGTAGAGGGCTCGCTCGACGGTCAGTTCGCGGTGCACAATGTCGTCCTGGGGCACATAGCCTAGCTGCGTATTGAAGGCGGCCAGGTTACGATAGTAATCGACCTCGTTATAGAGTACCGTGCCCTCTTGCGCGGGACGCAATCCATTCAGTGCGTCCATCAAGGTTGACTTGCCTGCTCCTGAACCTCCCACCAGCGCCACAAATTTGCGCGGCGGAATGACCAGCGAGATGTCGTTGAGCAGGATAACGTTATTGTTGCCAGATTTCTTCAGGTGTAGCGCCTCGATGCGAATATGGTTACTCTCATCATAGGGCCGCAGTTCGGTACCTGTATAGACCAATCGATAGGGCCCGATGCGGATCTCGTCACCGGTGCGTAGCAGCTTATGGATAACCTGCTCCCCATTGACGTATACATGATTGGTGCTGTTCTGGTCCAGCAGCCGATAGCCGTCCGCGACCTTTTCCACCAGGGCGTGATGCGCCGATACCTGTGGATGATTGAGCACAACCATATTATCGGGTGTACGCCCGATGGTTAATGTTCCCTCTTGCAGAACGATCGGGGCCATCTGCGGCAGGTTTTCCGGTGGAGCTTCCGTTCCCGTATCGAACGTCAGCGTTACCAGCGTCCCATGCTCATCGCCGATGCGGAAGATATCTCCGGCCCGCAACTGGTGACGGAACGTCTGGTCCCCCGGAATATGCTGGCCCTGGTACCATAATCCATTCAGCGTCTTCCCGCGCCTGGGATGGGGATGGATCAGGAAGAGCTGATCCCCGTCGCGTACGACCTGGGCGTGCCAGGACGAGACGATGGGCGTATCAATGACGATCTCGTTCGAGGGGTCACGCCCGATATTGTTTACCTGCTGTGTCAGCTGTGCCACCTGGCGCTCGCTTCTGGTATTGCTGCTGATCAGCAGTGAAGGCACGTTTGTGGTCGAGAGATGCGCCATCACCGTTGAATCGGGTGCGTTGGGAATCTGCGCCAGCCCCGCCCACTGTGCCCGATTGTGCGCCACATCCGTCTGTTTTAGCGTAGGGTGACTGGCGGATGGCTGTAGTGGCTGCGGCGAGACCGCTGGCTGCGATGAGACTGGCGGTTGTGGTGGCTGGGATGGTGGTGGCGAAATCGGTGGTGGTAGCGGATAATTCGCGTCTGGTGTGCTACCGGCCACGGGCGCGCCCTGCTGTGCGTCAGGATTGCGCATAAGGAAGACAAAGCTGACCGTTGAGCCCAGCTTGATGACATCATTATGGTGTAGCTGCGCATGAGCTGCCTGCTGCTCATTGTGCGCGATTGTATTGCCTTGCGAAACGTTTTCAACCCCCCACACATCGCCAAGCCAGCTTATGCGCACATGGTATCTGGAAATGCCGGGGTCAGGCACAATAATATCGTTCTGCTTCTCCCGGCCGAGCGTCACCACGGGCTTCTGTAGAAAGAAGGTCTTTCCACTCAGTGGCCCATTTAGAAAGCGCACGGCCGCTTCGGCAAAAGGCTTTTGTACTGCTTCCAACAGTATTACTCCTGGCATAAAATACTAGTGGTGTGCCAACATTATACATCTTAGCATAACTCATGCTTTATGAACGCGCCCATTGCGTATATTTGGGCTTTCCATTTTATAAAGAGTGGTTGACTCCTGTCATCCTGGGGGAGCGTGATGGCCCCCAATCGCGCGTCCGCTGCGCGGTCGCGCTGGTTTTGTGGGTTGGTGCATCGGGGGCGCATCCGCGCCCCCGATGCACCAACCCACAAAGGACTTGTGAGCTCATAATCGGCTGCAAGAGGGTGGCTGGGCGCGCCAGGTCACCAGGCGCGAACTGCCGATCGCCACTACGCTGGCGGGCGTCAACATGCGCCTGAATCCCGGTGCTATCCGTGAGCTGCACTGGCACAAAGAGGCGGAGTGGGCGTATATGCTTGATGGTCATGCGCGCATCAGTGCCGTGGACCAGAATGGGCGAAATTTTCTGGCGGACGTCGGGGTCGGTGACCTCTGGCACTTTCCCGCTGGTATCCCACACTCGATCCAGGGATTGCAGGATGGCTGTGAGTTCCTGCTCGTCTTCGATGATGGGGACTTTTCAGAGGATTCCACCTTCTTGATCTCGGACTGGCTGGCGCATACGCCGAAGTCGGTGTTGGCCAAAAATTTCGGGGTCGCCGAGAGCGATTTCGCCTCCATCCCTGCACACGAGCTCTACATCTTTCCGGGTACGATACCGGGTCAGCTGGCTGATGACCAGGTGCCCAATCCGCAGGGACCACCCGCGCACTCGTTTGCCTATCGCTTGCATGCCCAGGAACTGATCAAGATGGATGGCGGTACGGTGCGCGTTGTAGACTCTACAAACTTTCCGGCCGCATCCACCATCGCGGCAGCGCTGGTTGAGGTAGAACCGGGAGCCATGCGCGAGCTCCACTGGCATCCTAACGCCGATGAATGGCAATATTATATCGAGGGTAATGGCCGTATGAGCGTGTTCGCCTCCGAGGGCAAGGTGCGCACCTTCGACTACCAGGCGGGGGATGTGGGCTATGTCCCGTTCGCCATGGGACACTACATCTAAAATACTGGAGATACCACGCTGCGCTTTCTGGAGATGTTTAAAAGCGATCACTATGCTGATGTCTCGCTGAAGCAGTGGATGGCGTTGACGCCGCCCGAACTGGTGCGGGCTCACTTACATCTTAACCAGAACGTAATGGGCTCCCTCTCCAAGGAAAAGAAGCCGATCACTCGCTAAATAAAAAAAAAGAGAGGGTACAGCTCACGCTGCGCCCTCTCTTTTTGAATGTACTACCGCTCAACCAGTTCGGCAGGGGAGACTGCGAATTCCTGCAGCCTGTCATCTACGCGAGCTCGAATAATGACCTTGTCCATCTCCTGGCGCACAACAACGCCTGGAATGGGCAGTAAGCGTAGAGCGGTGCGAGAGTGCCAGAGCACTAGATCCTGGTTCTGAAATTTCATTTCTTCTAATTGATTGATTGCCATCGCACATTTCCTATATGTTTATTATTTGTTGTGTCGGGAGGCCTGAGCATCCCTTCCTCTCGTACACCAATGGATACCCTCGATAACGGTCCCTCGTTAATCCTCTGGAAACTATAAATGTTTAAGTGCTGATTAAAGGGTTTACTGGTCTGTAAGAACTAACTGATGCGACCGCCACCGTAGCATTAATGATGCCGTAGTGGCGAGCCTCGGGTAGCAACGATCTCTTTTTCTACCGAGGCGCGATGTAACTATGAGTCGATTTTATCAGAAATCCATGCCCCCGGATGCTCATGTCTTTTGCTTATAGTACTTTTTGGCCGTGTGCCCTCTTCCACCCAGGATACAGGCCGTTCCACAGCCCTCCCCCCTTACTGAGGATCTTACTCGCATCTTATCGGGGCGCATGGTACCCCCCCGCACAGGCGTCCGCTGCGCGGCCGCACTAGTTTTGTGAGTGAGTGCAACAGGCGCGCCGAAGCGCCCCTGTTGCACTCACTCACAAAAGACTTCTGAGCACTGTAGGCGCAAAAAGCCAGGCATCCGTGGGGTGATGAGCATGAGGGTAAGATACTCTCTTACAAAGGGCCATTAGAGGTGTTGATGCATCGTAGGTGCGAAAGCCCATGCACCAGCTATGACATAGCCATTTTTGGTTGCTTTATGGACAGGTGATCGGTCAATGGTTGACAGGTAAACCTTTTTTAGGGTATACACGTAATCAGAAAACGATTTATGTTGTTACAACGGCAGAAAAAGTTTTCTGGTTGACCGTATGTCAGTTACGATCTCTGTAACTATTAAAAGTATTGATCGATGAAGAGAAATACGCGTATGGAGGACGCATACCATGCAAGGAAAGCAGCTTCTTTTGCATCTGGGCCAGCACAGTCGTTGGTTCAGGTTGTACGCAGGCGTTGCCCTGATTTTGATCGCTGTCATTGTAGCCGTTACATTGCAGTTCCTTCCCTCCCCTCAGCATGCTCAGGCGCATAGCGCCAAAGATTGGACCTCGCGCTCGATCTACTTTATCATGACGGATCGCTTCAGCGATGGCGATACCTCGAATGATAATGCCGGTGGCTTCAACACCAATCGCTCTGATCCCACCGCCTGGCATGGTGGCGACTTCCAGGGCATTATCAATCATCTGGACTACATCAAGAATATGGGCTTCACCGCGATCTGGATTACTCCTGTGGTAATGCAGCACGATGCCCATGCGTATCATGGCTACTGGGGTTATGATTTCTACTCCATTGATGGACATCTGGGAAACATGGGTAAACTGCAGGAACTGGTGGCGAAGGCCCATCAGCGCAATATCTGGGTGATGCTGGATGTGGTGGCCAACCATACCGGCTACTACAACTACAATACCCCCACCTTTCCTAATTACAACGAGTACCACCATAATGGCGATGTCGCCGACTACAATAACCAGTGGGACGTTGAGAACCAGGACGTGGCGGGCCTGAACGATCTGGACCAGAGCAATCCCACCACTCGTTCGACTCTGCTCAATAATATCAAGTGGCTGGTCAATACGACCGGGGTGGATGGGTTGCGCGTGGATACCGTGAAGCACGTGCCCAAGGATTTCTGGGCCGCCTACGCGCAGAGCGCTGGCACCTTCACGATGGGAGAGGTTTTCAATGGCGATCCAGCCTATGATGGTCCCTACACCCACTACCTGGATGCGGTCCTGGATTATCCGATGTACTATACCATCCACGATGTCTTCGGGCAGAATCAGTCGATGTGGAATATTCACGACCGCTATGCTTCGGACTTCCAGTATCGCGATCCGCTCACCAATGGCGTCTTTATTGACAATCACGATGTCGATCGCTTCCTCTGCGACGCCAGCGGCAATCCTTCTGCGACCTGGGATAAGTGGCCGCAGTTGGAGATGGCGCTCTCCTTCACCTTCTCTGGTCGTGGCATCCCAATCATGTACTATGGGACCGAGCAGGGCTTTAGCGGCTGCGCCGATCCCAAGAACCGCGAGGATATGTTCAACTCATTCAGCACCACGGGCACGCTGTACAACTATGTCGCCAAACTCAACTACGCGCGTAACATGAACCCGGCCATCCAGAACGGCACCCAATCCGAGAAGTTTGTCGATGATACCTTTTATGCTTTCGAGCGTGAAAACGGCGCTAACGATGTACTGGTCGGACTCAACAACGCCTGGAGCACGCGCACGGTCACCATCACCAACCTCGATAACTTCAGCAACGGCCAGGTCCTGCACGACGAGTTGACCGGCAAGGCCTATACCGTTTCGGGCAGCAGTGTTACACTGACCCTCAACAGCCACCAGGCCGTTGAACTGACCAACCGCTACTAAATCTTCAGCGCCCTGAGGCGTGGGGAACGCAGGCGTCCCCATCTTCTTTTTCTGAGGAGGTGCAAGGGGTGCGCATTCGCGCACCCCTTGCACCTCCTCAATAAACATGGGCGGCCGCATGCGGGGCCGCCCATGTGAGGGCTATTACGCCCACCAGCAAAAAGTGTGTTCTTAATTATCCGTATTTTTTGACAGTGAAGCTGGAGAGGTGTTGGATGTGGTCGTACAACCAGATCGCGCCCCCCATACGGTTGCCGCTGCCGGGATCGTACGCCCCATAGTAGGCGTTGCAGCCTTGCGTATAGAGATCATCCAGCGTTGTTTTATCGTTGGGATTGGTCGCCAGTTTGGTGGCGTCCGACCGGATCAGGGTGAGCATATCAACGATGCGGTTCAGGTTTACGTTGATCTGATTAATCTGCTGCTTCTGGTCTGGCGTGATCTGTGGTGCCTCGATCAGGCCAGTGAGATGGTGCCCCATCAGCTTATCGAAGCCGGTTGGATTCTCGTGCTCGGGATCCAGTGTCAGCAGGCCGATGCGCGACGTCTTCTGGTCCACCAGTAATTTGGTGCCCCGCGGAACATCCTGCGCCACGTATTTGTATCCATCGATATAATCTAGAATTTTGGTAACGTCGTATTTAGTGGTGGCTGGATTATTCTTGTTGCGCGCATCCCTGGACAGCAGCATAACTTCCTGAATATCCTGTTGGAACCAGAACGCTATACCCCCCTTGAGGTCGACATTCAGATCCTTATTTTGCAGGGTGGGATCCTGGTAGAGCAGATGCCTCAGATGATCCAGTTGCGTGCCCGCCGCCATATTCATGGAGTCGCCATTGTCGCCACCCATATTCATCGCTGAGCTACCGGAATTGCCCTGTGGAATCTCCGCGTAGTAGCGCCACATGCTTTTGTCGGTCGTCGGCGTGCTGGGGGGGATGCTGCTGTTCTCGGCGGTGATCAGGATGCGGCTCCCTAACGCCAGCAGATTATTATGGGTCGGGCTGACATAGGAGAGCGTCGCGCTGTGATCGCTGATGTCTGGCAGTTTACCCATCAGGACGGTATTGGCTTCACTCGCCTGTGAGTCCGCCAGGAGCCAGACGTAATAGCTCTTATTCGCCGGAGGGGGAGCAATATTATTTAGGGTGACGTTGAGTCCGTCGTTGGCACCTTTTGTGCCGTCGCTGTTAAATAATTCTGAGCTGGTGAAATAGGCATTGCCGGCGACCAGGTTGGGTGGTGGCGGTGCTGGCTGTGGGCGAAATACGTTGATAAGTACTACGATCACGCTGGCCAGGACGATCAGCGAGGCCAGCGCAATCGAGCCGATCATCAAATTTTTGCGCCCGATGGTGTAGGGCATGTCTCTGAGCACCGCCATTCGGGGCGGAGGGGCCAGTGGTCGATCATATGTCGGCGATGGCGTACTGAAATGGCTGATCCTTTTCGGCAGGCGCGTCTGTTCAGGAGCCTCAATGGTATGCAAACTGCCTGTATCCCCCAGAGAAAGGATGAACAGAAGCTTTTCAAGCGCCTTTGGATAATCTAGCGCGATATTGATGGTATTGAGCTCGCTCCACTCCTGGGGAGCCTGCACGGTCTCGGTAGGAGTGGGGATAATGCGCAGGATCTCTGATTGCTGCTGCTCTGTGAGCCGTTGGGCGGCCGTGAAGATGGCGCGCGTCCTGGGATGCTGCAACGTTTCGGCCGTTTGGGCGAACATGATCCATTGACAGGTGGGCAGGGAGCGAGTGATGTATTGGTAAAAGTCTTCATCTGTATTCCGGCCCGCATCGGTGATGACCTCTGTGCCGGCGGCACGCAGGTCATTAAATAACTGCCGCAGCAGCGATTGACCTGCATCTGGCGTTTCGCCCGGATAATAGCAAATGAAGACTCTTGGAATATCCATGTGATGTCTCCTATAAGTGCTATGTAGGAATAAATTGACATATGTCTGGCAAGCATTGCGATTGCAAGTATAACAGAGTGTGGTATTCTTATACAAGTAGTAATGGTCTGTAGTTGCATTTTCGTTTAATATCTTAAATGTTGAGCCTGTTTACCTATTTATTCCTGGTTGATTAACCAGGGTGAAGTTCATGGAGAGTTGTGCACGTATGAATCGTATGTTGTATACCCAGCCGGCCACGTCGCTGACACCCGCACTTATTATTTATTTGATCGATGCCAGCCATTCTATGAATGATCTATGTGGTGCTGTGACCAAGATCGACCTGGTGAATCGGGCCCTGCGGGATGTGATCAAAGATATGGTGCGCCGCTCTATGCGCGACGGGGTGGTGCAGCGACGGTACAAAGTGGCGATCCTGGCGTACAGTACCGAGGTGGTTGATGTGCTGGGGGGCATTCGCGATCTGCCCGAACTGGTGCGCGAGGGCACGCCGATCTTGAGTGCCGGTGGCGAGACGGATACCAGCGCGGGCTTCGCGGCCGTCGAGTCGCTGCTGCAGGAAAATATCGCCAGCTTCCAATCTCATCCCGCCCCCCTGGTCTGCCACCTGACCGACGCCCTCTTTACCGAGAGCGATCCCTCTCCCCTCATCAAGCGTATCCAAAGCATGGCGGTTAACGACGGACCTGTGCTGGTAGAGAATGTCTATGTGGCCGACAAGATGCTGCGCTCATCCGTCGCGGACTGGCATAACTGGGGTGGGGTTACCAGGCCGAGTCAGTTGACCAATGAATATGCCAGGCTGCTCTTTCACCTCTCCTCGCCGCTGCCCGAAACGTATCGGCAGAACATTAATAATTATGGCTATCATCTGCAGAACGGTATCCCCCTCTTCTTTCCCGGTACCCATACCGACCTTGTGCGGCTGGCCTTCGCCGTCTCCTCGGCAACCCAATTAAAATAAGTCAGAAGGAAATACATGTAACTATGCCGTCAAAACATGCTGAGGATGCGTTTCGCATCCTCGAGAGTGATCAGATCATCGATAGCTTTACGCGCGCCGAACTGGCCTCTTCCACGATCGCTCGTCTGCTCTCGTTCCGCTGCCGCGAGGCGCGGGAGCAGGCGTTACCTAATCAAGACTATGCCAGGATCTCTTACCGTAAGGATGGTTCGTCGCTCAGCTTCTGCGTCAGCGATGGCGTGAGTAGTTCTTACAAAGGTGATTTCGCCGCCTGCTGCCTGGCAGCATACCTGGTGAAGTGGTTGCAGGAGTTGCCGGCCGAGGCCGCGCGGCATGAACGATTGGATGCCGCCCTGCGTACGCAGCTTGATCGCCTGGCGGTGCAGGCGCAGCAGCAGCTCCAGAGGCTGGAGATGGAGCCGGGTACTCCTGGCCTGGTGCGCGAGGTGCTGGAGGATCTGCGCCAGAACTATGGGAGCGAGACGGTCTTTTTTTGTGGTCGCCTGGATTATGAGATGAGCATTGACCGCCAGCGGGCGCAGCTCAAGAGTGCTTTCTTTTGCTGGATGGGCAATGTGACGGCGCGCCTCTTCCTGAATGAGCAGCAGTATATCTTGTTGGGGGAGAAGACCGATAAAAATGGACGCTGGTCCACGCGCCATGGATGCCGGGGTGAGCTACATACCTGGAGCCGTTCCCTCTCGACCCTTGAGCGTCTGATTGTGCATACTGATGGTCTGGATGCCATCGGGGAGACCCTGTCAACCCTGGATGATGATGCCTGGTTGGCCGAAGTCCAGCGGCTCCTGGCCTCGTCAGACAGTGATGACATGACGGTTTTCGATCTGTCCTGGTTGCCCGCCGAGGATGCAGAGGGGACATGGCGGTGAATACATTCCATCCACACCAGGGGATGCTCTTGCCGATTGGGGCGGCCTACTATCACTTTCTCCCCCATCCCTATTTTCCCGATGATCGGCAAGAGGTTTTTGTGCTGGAAGGCGGAGAAGCCTTTGTCTACAAGCTGCACCACCTTGGGGAGAAGCGGGACTATGCCTTGAAGGTGATGAAGCCGGGATTCCGTGATCCCTATAGTTTGCAGGTGGCCCGGCACCTGGCGCAATATACCAATGTGCCGGGACTCTTTCTGGCTCGCCGTACCTGCCTGACGCGTGAACAGTACCCAACGTTGATCCGGCGCTTTCCCGAGCTCGAATACGCGGTCCTCATGCCCTGGCTTGAGTCTCGCACCTGGACCGGGCTGCTGCTTGATCCCGTGGCGAGCAGACACTATACGCCGAGCAACGCTCGCAAACTGGCGACCGCCACGGCCCATGTCCTCTGGAACCTGGAGGATCGTTTGCTGGCCCACACCGATATCGCCGGCAGCAACGTCGTCTTAAGCCCCGACGTGCAGCAGATCCAACTGATCGATCTGGATGCCATGTATATTCATGGCCTGAAGATGCCAAAGCGGCATAGCCGCGGCTCCCCCGGCTACCAGCATCCTAACCAGGATGAGCGCGGCCAGTGGCGTGCCGACGGTGATCGCTTTGCGGGCGCCATCCTGCTAGCGGAGATGCTTACCTGGTGGAATCCCATCATACGTGCTGAGACTCCCGAAGGATCTGAGTCGCTCTTTTCTCCCCAGGAGCTGCAGCGGCGCGATGCCACACGCTGGCGACGTGTACGCCGCACGCTAGAACAGATGAATCCAGCTTTACGCGACCTCTTCGATCAGGCCTGGGCCTCGCGCAGGATTGAAGATTGTCCCGATTTTGGTTCCTGGTCTATGTGTCTGATTACATCTTTCATATAGAAGTATTGCAATTTTCCAATGCAGGCTGTAAATTGGGTGTCGAAGGATTTGCATGCTGAGTAATCTAATACTAGTAATACTAGCATCTAAGATTTCCAGTGGTGAATTGAGATCTGAAATTCCCTATTGTTTGTTGTACGTTATTCACCTTATTCAAGAGAGGTTTTCCATGAGCAGCAATCAGGTAGCTACAGATTTTTCAGAAATGGATGCGGCGGTAAGAACGTTTGATACCAACGTGATCAATCTGGAAGAGGCAATTTCCAACGTACAGAGCGCCGTTGACCGGCTGGGGGCCGTTTGGAAAGGTAGTGGTCACGACCAGTTTGTGCTTGCTACACAGTCCTGGAGCAAAGTCTCGAAAGAGATGAAAGACACGCTGCACCAGATCAACCAGAACTTGATGGCCAGTAACCAGGAATACCAGCGGGTGGAGCAAGAGGTTTCAAAGTCTTTTCACGGTTTTCAGATCTAATGCTGCTGCCGGGGCGGCTCCCGGGAGCAACGTGCCTGAGCTTTCTCATCTGTCGTGCTCAGGCATCATAAGTATGCTGGTGCATGGAGGGTTCGAATGCGATCTGCATGCACCAGCATGCGAAAAATGGAACGACCGCGCCAGCGGACGCTGTGTACATTAGCGAGTATACGTTATGCAAACCCTACTTGTTACCGTTACGGGACAGCGGCAATCATTCGATCTTGAACTGCCTGGCGATATACCCGTTAGCGAGCTCTTACCTTTTCTTCTGGATCTCTGTGTTCCTCAGAAGGATAATGCCAGGCAAGCTGATGCCACTTCCTGGTGTTTATGCCTGGCCGAACAGACAACGGCCTTGCAGCCCACCCATACGTTGATCGACGCGGGCATCATGGACGGCGCCATCCTGCATCTGCAGACCCTGGCGGCATTGGAACAGGCGCGCAAGCCAAAACAACCACTGGGACCCCGGCAAATCGTACCGGGACCAGAAACGGGCGGCATCGGCGTGCGCTGGCAGCGAGGCGACCTCGATTTTTAGCCCTTCTATCATTATTATCTTCCAGTGAAATGGCCCTGACATGCGCTGAGCGGCTACAGCTGAAGGGATAACATATATATGCATGGAATAAAATTTTATCGACCGGCCAGGGCTTATCCGGCTGTCTTGCCCTCTGAGGAGATCGTCATCCAGACTCCTCCCACGCTGCCTCCCGATCCCAGTGGTGTCATGGTCTGGATGCAATACCTGCTCCCCATTGTGGGGAGTCTGGGTTCCATGATTTTTATGCTGGCCTATCGTACCAATCCGCTGATGGTTGGCGCCTGCATCCTGATGATCGTCTGCTCCATCGGTGGTGGTGTCGGTATGGGAGTCGCTCAGCGCCATACGAAGAAGAAGATGCTCAAGCATGATGGGGAGTTGTACCGCGCCTATTTAGCGCAGCATCGCACGCGTCTGCGCTCGATCGCGCAGCAGCAGCGCCAGGTGGCCGATCGTCTCTACCCCTCCTATGATCGCCTGGCCGAGCAGGTGAAGCAGCACCTCTACCTGTGGGAGCGCCGGCCCGAGGATGGCGATTTTCTACGGGTGCGCATCGGCATCGGTCCCGTTCCTCTCTGCTGCCGCGTGCGCCTGGACCTGGGTGGCAATCCTATGGTGCAGTTCATCCCCGAACTGCGCGCCCTGGCCGAGTCGCTGGTCAACGAGTCGAGCTACCTTGATGATATGCCGGCCCATATTCTGCTGAAGCAGATCGGTGTGCTGGCGATCAGCGGACAGCGCGCGCGTACGCGCTCATTGACGCAGGCCATGCTCTGCCAGATCCTGGCCCTGCAATCCCCCGAAGATGTGCGCTGCCTGGTCTATTTCCCCGAACATCTCGCCCAGCAGTGGAGCTGGATCAAGTGGGCCCCCCATCTGCGCCGACTGCGCCAGGTGAAGGCCGAGAAGCAGAATACACCCGATCAGCTCTGCATGCTTGCCAGCACATTGGATGAGCTGCGCAAGCTCCTTCAATTGCAGATCAAGCCGGAACTGGACCGTCGCCGCCGCCTGCTCTCCGATAAAAATAAGCAGGATAATCAGAAAGATCTGACCCACCCCCACCTGGTCCTGGTGCTGGATGGCTTCGCCCCCTATGGTCCTATTGGACAGATGCCCGAGATGGATGAACTGCTGCGGGATGCCGCGCAGCTGGGCGTGACCGTTATCTGCCTGGTCGACGATAAGCGTCAGGAGCCGACGCAGATCCAGGCCCGGCTCTCCATCTCGCCGATCGGCCAGTTGGATTTCGAGGAGATGCGCTTTGGTGGTCGGCGCCTGGAGGGTCTGCGCCCCGATAGCATTGAGCGCGAGACCTGTGAGAAGATCTCGCGCAGCCTGGCCTCTATTACGCTGATCGAGGCCAACGCGCAGCAGGACCTTTCGCACGACGTGCGCCTGCTGGATCTGCTCTCGATCCCATCGGCCGACGCGGTACAACCCGAAGAGAATTGGAAGCCACGTCAGAAGCAGGATCTGCTGCGCGTGCCGCTCGGCATCCGGGCGGATGGTGAGCCGCTGGTGCTGGATCTCAAAGAGGCGGCGGATGGAGGTATGGGTCCCCATGGGCTGGTTGTGGGCGCGACCGGCTCGGGCAAGAGTGAGCTGTTGCGTACAATGGTCATCAGCCTGGCCGCGACCCATGATCCCGAAACGGTCAACTTTGTGCTGATCGACTTTAAGGGTGGCGCCTCCTTCGCCGATTTTGCCGCACTGCCGCATGTGGCCGGTATCATCACCAATCTGCAGGGGGATGTCTCGCTGGTCGACCGCGTCTATAACTCACTGCTGGGAGAGCAGCAGCGCCGGCAGAGGATGCTGCACGACGCCGGCAATCTGGATAACATCAAGCAGTATCGTGAGAAGTGGCGTACCCATCCAGAGATGGAGCCGATGCCGCATCTGCTGATTATCGCGGACGAATTCGCCGAGCTGATTAGCAGTCGGCCGGACTTCCTGGACCTTTTTGTGACCATGGGACGCGTTGGGCGAAGCCTGGGATTGCACCTGCTGTTCGCCACCCAGCGTCTCGACGAGGGACGCATCCGCGGTCTGGAGGGTCATCTGCGCTACCGCATCTGTCTGCGTACGTTCAGTGCCTCTGAGAGTACCTCCGTGCTGGGCAAGACCGACGCCTACTATCTGCCCTCCGCCCCTGGCGTTGGCTATTTCAAGGTCGATACCGACACCTATCATATGTTTAAGACGGCCCTGATCTCGGTGCCCTTTGTCCCTGTGCGTGAGCAGGTATCGCCGCTGGCCCGCATCCGCGACTTCACGGCCACCGGAGCGCTGGTCAGGCATCACTATACCTCGGTCTCGGCCTCCCCCACCATGCTGCTGCAGGATGATGAGGGCAGCGAACTGCATACCGAGATGGATGTCGTCATCGATCAACTGGCTGGTGGGAGCCAGCGTCACAGCCACGCCCATCAGGTCTGGCTACCGCCCTTGAGCAAGCATCTGCCGCTGCGCGAGGTTCTGACACAGTATTGCCAGCAGCCGGACCTCAAGGGGCGCTCCTGGAGCTCAACACCACCGTTTGGTCCTCTGCAGCTTCCCATGGGCCTGGTAGATTTGCCGCTACAGCAGGCTCAGGAGCCGATGTGGCTTGACTTTTCTGGATCTGGGGGACACCTGGCGCTGGTTGGCGCGCCTCAGACCGGTAAGAGTACCTTCTTGCGCACGCTGGTTACCTCGTTTATGCTTACCCATGCGCCAACCGATGTACAGCTCTATTGTATCGACCTGGGTGGTGGCCTGCTGCGTGTCTTTGAGTCGGCGCCCCATGTGGGAGTCGTGTGCGGCAAGGCTGATCGTGACAAGGTGCGCCGCGTCATTCGCCAGATGCGCAAGATCATCGAGGATCGCGAGTTCCTCTTCCGCGAGCACGGCATTGACAGCATGAACACCTTCCGCGCGCGTCGTCAGGCGGGCGAGCTGCGCGAGATCCCCTTTGGCGACGTGTTCCTGGTGATCGACAACTTCGCCCTCTTCTGCCAGGAGTTTGGCCTGGAAGACGAGGTGACCGAGCTCGCCGCCAGCGGATTGACCTATGGCGTACACGTGGTGCTGGCCGCCAATCGCTGGGCCGAGATCCGTAGCCGCCTGCGCGACAATATCGGTACGCGCCTGGAATTGCGTCTGAACGATCCGCTCGACTCCGAGTTTGGCAAGCTGGCGGCGGCAGCCATCGCGCTGGGAGTCCCCGGTCGAGGCTTGAATAAAGATAAACTGCACTTTCAGGTCGCGCTCCCTCTGATTGAGGAGACCCGGCTGGAGAATACCAGCCAGAACACGGCGATGCAGCAGGTCGTTGAGCGCTTTGTGCTCCAGGTGCGCGCCGCCTGGAAGGGCGAGGTCGCGCCTCCCATTCGCCTCCTGCCCCTGCTGGTGCGGCCCGAAGACCTACCGCGCCCCGCCTCCGATCAGCCGGCGGGCGTCCCCCTGGGACTGGAAGAATTCCGCCTTGACCCGCTCTACATTGATCTGCTGGGCGCTGGCCCTCATTTCCTGATCCTTGGCGACATGGAGTGCGGCAAGACAACGCTGCTGCGTACCTTCCTGCGCGGTATCGAGCAGCACTATACACCGGCCGAGGCCAGATTTGGCATTATCGATTATCGCAAGACGCTGCTCGATTTTGTGGATAGCAAACACCTGCTGATGTACGCCTATAATCCACCCACCCTGGCCGAGTGCGTTGGCAACTTCCAGGCCGATCTCGACAAGCGCATGAAGGTCGGAGCCGATCTACCACTGCATCAGCTGCGCAGCCGACAGCGCTGGAGCGGCATCCACTACTTCCTGTTCGTGGACGACTATGATTCCATCGTCACATCGCCCAGCAGCAGCCCTCTGGGACCCCTGGTAGAATTTCTGCTGTCCGGCAAGGATATCGGCTTCCACCTGGTGCTGGCCCGGCGCGTTGGTGGCATGGGACGTGCCTCGTTTGAGCCGGTCCTGCAGCGCCTGCGCGAAATGGGAACGGCCACCCTGATTATGAGCGGAGATCCGCAGGAGGGGCGCATCATCCATGGCTATGCCGCCTCCCAGCAACCGCCAGGACGTGGCTCCCTCGTACAGCTGAAGACCCCGCCCACCCTGGTGCAGGTCGCCTACACCGAACCCTCCTACGCCTACAGCGCTGACTTAGGATAGCGCATATAAGGAGAGAGACAATTCATGGAAGGTTTTCCTGGAGGTTATATACTCGTTCCGGTTTTTGATTGCTGGCTACAATACTATGGTCCCCAGGAACTATAAAACAGCCAGGATCGCCAGACTCTGGCACAATCGCTCCAAGATGTTATCCATGACTATTCATATAACAACTCGGTTCTGGCCGATCTCGATAACGGTAGTGTCCTGTTTCGCTCGGGATCCAATTCGTGGGATATGGGGGATGAAGGTGAATAGTTGATGAGCTGCACGTATTACTCGTGTGCAGCTCATCAATCATGGACTACTTGTTTGCCAGTGTGATAGTCTGGCCGTGACCGGGATGGCTTTCGTGATGCAGGCGGTCGAGGGCCGTAACGTAGTAGGTATATGTTTTACCGGCCTGCGCGCTGGTATCGGTGAACGTTTGCATAGTTGTGTCGATGGCGGTGCGGTGTACGGTCGCCAGCATGTACTGCGCGTTGTTGAAGTCACCACGATTGTGCCGGACCCGTCCATCGAAGCGATACACCACGTAATACGTGGCGTTGCTGTGAAGCGGTGTATACCAGGTGAGTTGCACGCCGTTAGCCTGAGCACTGGCCTGCTTGAGGTTGACCGGCTGCGGCGCGTGACCGCCCAGCCATGGCATGATCGGCACCAGCGCGGGATAGCGGTAGATGTCGTTCTTCAGCCGGTCCGTGAAGCCCAGCGGGTTAGCCGTGAGATCTTTCATGCTGAAGAAGATGCTCCCCTTCACGGCGCTATACTGCAGATTCAGCTTCAACTGGTTCGGCATCTCCTCGGGATTGGCCCATGCCTGGTTATTGTTGTTGATCTTGTATGCGGCCTGCCCGATATAGAGCTGGACGCGGCTCCCCTCGACCTCATTGGACCACCAGGGGACCAGGATGTCGTAGGCCGCCGGGGCGAAGCCGATGTTCCAGTAGATCTGCGGCGCGATATAGTCCAGCCAGTTATGCTTGATCCAGGTGCGCGTATCGGCATACAGATCATCATAATCGCTGACGCTGGCCGCGGTGGCCGATCCGGTTGGATCAACCGAATTGTTGCGCCAGACCCCAAAGGGGCTGACCCCGAACTTCACATAGGACTTCACCGCTTTGATCTGCTGCGAGAGCTCCTGAATCAGTTTGTTGATGTTGTCGCGACGCCAGTCCGCCTTATTGGCGAATTGTGCCGCACCGTAGCGTTGATAGGTGGCGTTATCCGGAAAGTCCTGCCCGGCGATAGGATAGGGATAGAAGTAGTCGTCGAAGTGCACGCCATCGATATCGTAGTTGCGTACCGCCTCCAGGATACTCTTGACGATGAACTCCCTGGCTGTCGGAATGCCCGGATCAAAATAGAGTCCGCTACCATACTTCACTACCCAATCGGGATGCAGGCGCGCCGGATTGTTGGGGGCCAGCTTCGTTACATCTGTCTGCAGGCTGACGCGATATGGATTAAACCAGGCGTGAAATTCCAGATTGCGTTTATGCGCTTCGGAGAGCATAAAGGCCAGCGGATCATAGCCCGGATCCTTACCCTGCACGCCCGTGAGGTACTGGGACCAGGGTACATACTTCGATGGATAGAAGGCGTCCATGGTCGGCCTGACCTGCACGAAGACCGCGTTCATGTGCAGTGCCTGCAACTGGTCCAGCTGGCTGATAAACTGCTGCTTCTGCCTCTCAATCGGTAGCCCCGGCTGCGATGGCCAATCGATATTGGCCACGGTAGCGATCCAGGCACCCCGTAGCTGGCGCTTTGGATACTGCGCCGTCTGTGGAGCCGTCCCCGCTCGCGCCGTAGTCCCCGCCGCCTGCGCTGATAACGTTCCCGGCACCATGAACAGCGCCACCACGCTACAGGCCAGCATGAAGGCTGAGATCCTTCTCATGCCTCCGCGAAATAAGGTCATATACTACCTCTCACGTTTCTACAATGAAATGCTGCTCTAACGACAGCTATAGCTACAGTATATACAAATTTCTAGATAAACAAAAGACTACATATCTATACCAGTGCGTATGGATTACTTATATTAGTGCAAATGAGGCACCAGATGCGCATTCTCCGCCCTAATATAAGGAATATGATATACTCTTTTTGTTATCGGATGGTAAGGTAAAGTGGGCGCAAGGTACAATATATTCAAATTTAGATGAAGCAGCAAGAAAAGCGGCAAACCGCCAGCGGAATAGGTGAACGTTCCTCGAGACGGTCATGTCCCCGTAGGCGGCATAGGATTGGGGCCTCATCGATACGCTATTTCTCCCGAAAAGCAGCAATCCGGCCTTGTGCATGCCGCTCTGTTGACGTACGATATGTTGGCTTCTGCGTGGTTATATGAACGCTTTTCTCGTTTTTTAGGGACGGAATCGTACGTGAACGGGCGCGGCATGCACAAGGCCGGATTGCTGCGTGGGAGGCACGCCAGCATCTTGAGAAAGCCGCAATCCTATGCCGCCTACGGGGACATGATCGTGTGGGGGACCGCTCACATGCGTTCCTACGACGTTTTGGGTTTCTCAATGCTCCCCTTTTTTCGCTAAAGTTGAACGTATTGGATACAAGGCCCGAACCTACGGCGGGCTTTGACAATGATTGCCCCTCTCGATTATAATTAACTGTATGGTTAACGATTCATCAGAGAGGCTTGATACCATCTTTTTCGCGCTCGCCGACCCTACGCGTCGAGCCATCTTGGAGCGCCTGGCACAGGGAGAAGCTTCTGGAACGGAACTGGCGCGGCCATTCTCTATCTCGGTGCCGGCCATCTCCAAGCACCTGCGCATGCTTGAGGGCGCCAACCTTATCCTGCACAGAAAAGATGGCAGGACGCATCTCTTTCGCCTCGCGGCCGGTTCCATGGGAGAAGCCGCCGCCTGGCTCGATCACTACCGACAACTCTGGGAAGAGCAGTTTGACTCGCTCGAAACCTATCTGCAAGCCACATCGGAAGGGGAACAGGACACTGATGATACCCCTCATCCCTGATGACTCCGCCACTCTCGTGCTGCGACGTGTATTCAAAGCGAAGCGCCCGCGTGTTTTTCGCGCCTGGATTGAACCCGATGTGCTGCAGCTCTGGTTTCGCCCACGGGGACTGCGCATGACCGTCAGCCAGCTGGAAGCGCGGGTAGGGGGATCTTTCCGTTTCGATATCGAGAACGGCGTCTCCATTACCGGCACCTACCTGCACGTCATTCCACCTCAGCGGCTCTCCTTTACCTGGTCAGACGCGTCTGTACAGGGCCAGGAGACCATCGTCACGCTCGATTTTTTTGACCTCGGCACTTCCACCGAAGTTGTTCTCACCCATGAGCGGCTAAGCACGCAGGAGATGCGCGCGCTTTTCAGCGGCGGCTGGCCATCCCTGCTCGACCTGCTCGCGCAGGTCATCTCTGGTCCACAAGACGTCCAGGGGGCCCTGCGGTGTTAGCTGACACCAGCCCCAGCGTAATTGAGGGGGAGAAACAGAGAGGTTCCATTATGCCTCATGGGCCGCAGGCTCTATATTCCAGGCCAGCACGACCGCGAGCAGACCGATCCCGCCCATGATACCCCAGCAGAGCGGCGGCGAATAGGAGAGCAGCATCCCACCAAGGGCCGGGCCAAGCGCGAATCCCAGGCCAGTTGCGATCCACAGAAAGCTCATATAGGTTCCTCGTTGCTCAGCCGGTGCGATCTCAGCTCCGATCGTATCGTATGGAGGTGAGAAAATCATGCTGTCAAATACAATGGCGAGCAGAGGCAGAGCCAGCCAGTAAGGTCCCATAACCAGGCTACAGATCCCCGCCGCGATAGCCATCAGGAGACTTCCCAGGGCGATGACCCGTCCAACCGGCACATGCTGAAAAAACGTTGTCAAGGGAACTTCTAACAGAATTACTATCAGGCTGCCGGCCGCCATCAAGCCACAATAGAGCGCGGGACTACCACCCAGCCTGGTCAGGTAAACCGCGAAGGTCGTTGTTTGCTGGCTTAAGACCATAGTGGCGCAGAAGCTCACCAGCCAGATGCGGCGAAACGCGCAATCTCGCAAGGGCACCAGTAGCGCCAGAACTGGACGCGGACCCTGAACCATCTGCGCTGCTGGCTGTGGATGTATGTGGCGGGGAAAGAATATGAGCATCAGGAGAGCAAAGATGAGCGTCGTCCCCGTATCCGCGCCAAAGAGGGTGAGAAACGCTACCGAGGCGAGGAGTCCTCCTAGTGAGGCGCTGACCATGCTCCCCACGTTCATAGCCAGGCGTAATATGGAGATAGCCGGTCGCCGTTGTTCACGTGGAACCAGGTCCATTATGAGCATCCCGGCGAGAGGCCGCTGCGCCTCGCATGAATGTTCTATGCTAGAGGAGGTTCAATGGTTCGGAGTTCTGACATGCAAAGGAGGGTTGGGCATGGAGTTGTCGGTCGAACAGTATGAGGAATTGTATCGGATATTGCGCCAGTATCCGCTGGAGGTCTCGCACCTGGAGCTTCTCCAATATCATGGGCGCGCGGTGGCGCGTGTGGAGACGCCGGATGCGCCATACGTTTTGCGCATCAGCTATCCGCTGACCAGGATTGAGCGCGTTCAGGAAGAACTGGATTGGCTGCGGGCTCTGCGGTACGATACCGATCTGATCGTGCCGTCGCCTGTGGCCAATAAGCAAAGGGAGTTTATTACTTCCTGGGTAGCGGGCGAAGGAGAGCCTGTGCAATATTGCCTGTTGTTCAACTGGGTGGAAGGCGATTCTGTTCGTGACTCGCTGTCGCTGGAAACGGCGGACGCCATTGGCGTGTTACTGGCTCGCCTGCATCGACATGCGCAGGCATATACGCCCGCGCACGCTGCTACATTCGTGGGGCCGCGCTATGACTTCAACTGGCTGCTGGGCCCTGATTCCTGGTGGACAAGTGGACATGCACAGAGCGATCTTGGGAGCGACACCTACCGGCGTCTGCAGCCCGCTATTGCTCTTGCTGGTGAAGCCATGTCGCGACTGGGTGAGGGTCCCCAGCACTTCGGCATCATCCATAGCGATCTCCACTTCGACAATATCCTGCTACACAATGATCGCTGCGCCCTGATCGATTTTGATGATTGCGCGCCTGGCTACTATTTGTATGACCTTGCTATCACGGAACAGGCGTTCCGCTATCACTACGACCACACTCCTATCCTGGCCGCCTTTCATGAAGGTTACTGTCGCGAGCGCGGCCTCCCGCTTGCCTCTCTCCGTGATATCGATGCCTTTATGATCGCGGTCGACGTAGGTTTTCTCGCCTGGATCCTCCGTACCGATGAGGTGGAGGCGCGCGAACTCCTGTTGCCACAGGTCCCCGAGCGTGTAGAGCATATCCTCGCCTGCGCCGAGCGAGCGAGACAGTCTTCCTGATGATGTACCTATACTGCTTGCCCCTTTCTCAAACCCGGTTCGCCAGACAAATATAAAAGGACCTATTCCTCGTGGAAGGTCTGCTATGAATTGAGGTCGGCCTGTCGTGGTTGATCAAAAAGATGATATGCTAGAGGTACAGAAGATCTGTATCGTTACGTTATTTCTGTGGAGAAGAGATGTAACGCTGAGAGAACGAGAGAAAGAGGCATGCGATGGAAGTATTTGACGCCGTACGCACGGTCCTGGCGGTGCGCCAGTTTCAGGATAAGCCGGTCCCGGAAGACGTTGTTCGTCAGATCGTCGAGGCAGGACACCTGACCGCCAGCAGCATGAATGGGCAGCCCTGGCATTTTATTGTGGTTGAAAACAAAGAGACGCTGCGCCAGCTGGCGCCACTCGCCCGGACGGGTCCCTATATCGCGCAGGCCCCTCTGGCGATCGTTGTTGGCACGGAGCACAGCCCATTTGGAGTCTCCGATGCCAGCCGGGCCATTCAATCCATGATCCTGACGGCCTGGTCCCAGGGTGTTGGCTCAAACTGGGTGGGTTTTAATAACCTCCAGCAGATTAATGCTCTGCTGGGTATTCCTGACAGGATCGATATTCTGGCCGTGCTCCCGTTTGGCTACCCGGTTCAGGCTACCGGCAAGGGCCAGAAGAAGAGGAAGCCATTGGGTGAGGTTGCTCACCGTGAGCGATGGGATCAGCCATTCGCGTAGGTGAGCCTTTGCCTCACGATACTTTATCTTTGCTGATCGCGCAGGCTCACAGCGTGTCCTGAATGAACTGATGGATGGCTTGAGCCAGTTTTTCCGGCTGGTCGAGAGGGATGAGCGTAAGGCTGTCGGTGATCTCTACCAGTCTTGCCTGCGGCAGGAGCGCGGTCAGCCGCTTTCCGTTCGCGGGGGGCATCATGCGATCTTCTGGTGTCCAGACAACGAGCGCCGGACGCTTAAAAGAGCTCAGACTTTTAGTCGCGGCCAGCAGGTCTGCCTTGCTGGAGTGGCGCAGATATTTCAGGAGATCGCGCCTGACCTCCTTCTGGCTGAAGAGTGGACGCAGCCATGCGTCGGTGAGCTCATGAGGAATCGGCCGTTTCGCCATCGGCCCAAGGGCTATCGGCAGGCGGCGCATGGCGCGGATCCGCAGGGGTTGGGCCACCATGGCGTTCAGCCCACCGGGAATTTTGGCGGCCAATGAGATCGTGTGACCCGGTAGACCAGATGGGATGTTCTCGAAGGCTTCACAAGAAGTGATCACCAGTCGTGCCAGCCGCTCTGGATGCTCTCCGGCCGTGGCCAGAAAAGCTCCCAGATCGTTGCCGACCAGGGTGACTTCGCGCAGATCCAGGGCCTCTAAAAACTCGGCCTGCAGTTGTGCGAGTCCCAGGAGCGAGAGGTCGGCATTGGCCCGCATCGGTAGCCGATGACCACCAACAGGCAGCGTCGGCACGATACACCGATAGGTGGCGCGCAGTTCGCGCACAACGTGTCGCCACGCTGAACCATCCATCAAGAGTCCATGCAGCAGCACGACAACGGGACCGCTGCCGCCCGTATCTTCATACTCTATAGTCCCCGCCGAGAGTTCAACCTTTTGCATATGCTTATCTCCTCCATGCTCATTGTGTGATCTGATCTTCCTTTGAGGTCGGACCGCATTTTTTCCTCTTGTTGTGATATACCTTACGGGATATACTATCCCTTGTCCAACACTTATTCTTGACTCATTAACACTCATGCCATACATAATCATGAACAGGCGCATAAACCAGTCATTTTAATCCTGTATAAGAGAGGTTTCACATGGAGCTGCGTCACCTGCGCTATTTTGTCACCGTCGCCGAGGAATTACACTTCGCCCGTGCCGCCGAGCGCTTGCATATGGCCCAGCAACCTCTGAGCTTTCAAATCAAGCAGCTAGAGGAAGAACTGGGGGTGACGCTGTTTCGGCGCACGACGCGCCGGGTCGAGTTGACCGAGGCGGGACGCGCCTTGCTGGCGGAGGTCTATGTCGCGCTTGACCACCTGCGGCTGGGCGTTGAGGCGGCCAGGAGTCTGGAGCGAGGAGAGACGGGATCATTGGTGATTGGTTACGCGAGCATGGCCCTCTACAACCTGGTGCCTCTAGCCGTGCATCACTTTCGGGAGCGTTTCCCCGCTGTGCAGGTTACGTTGCGGGAGCTGTGTTCGCCCGAGCTGGAAGAGCATCTCCTGAAGGGTACCTTTGATGTCGGCCTTGCCATACAGGGAATGTATGAGCCGGGGCTGATCTATGAGACCGTGCTGCGCGAACAGGCCACGGTCGCCATCCCCAGACACCATCCCCTGGCAAAAAGGAGACAGATACCGCTGCGTGCCCTGGCCACGGAGCCGTTTGTGATGTATGAGCGCGCGCAACGGTCGTTAATCCACGATCAGATCATGGCGCTGTGTGGGGGCGCTGGTTTTAGCCCCAACGTCGTTCAGGAAGCTGCGTCCGAGCAGGCGGTGATCGGACTGGTCGCGGCGGGCGTGGGGGTCGCGCTGGTCTCGACCTGTATGAGCGGATTGCGCACAGAAGAAGTGGCCTATCGGCCGCTCACTGATCCCGAGACGCCGGTTGAATACGCCGTCGTCTGGAAACGGGAGCATCCATCGCCGCTCGTCAGGGCATTTCTCAATGTTGCCAGGGAGGTCTCCCAACAGGCTGGCTCCCGCATTAAGAGCTGACGAAGCCGGTGTTGTGCTTGCTCAGACTCCCGGTGGCCTCCCTGGCTGTCCTGGCTACCTCTAGTCGCTCAGCAGACCCCGTACATAGGCGGCCTGACCGGCGTGTTGCAGGTCGTCGGTAATCACACTGATCAGCCGCACGCCCAGGGTCACGGGTGGATTCCAGTTGCTATCGACGACTCTGTCGTAGTCCTCATCCTTTAAGCTCTGAAGATAGGTGATGGTGGCCTCGTGGACCGCGTCGTAGTAGCCGAGCAGCAGACCGGCGTCCACCTGCACGGCGCCAACCTCCCGGCTGCTATGGCCATAGCCGGTATCGTCGTTCGCGAACGGTAATGAGAAGCGCTGTGCCCAGCCCGTATGCCAGACCTGTTTCTGCTGCGCGACGCCCGCGATATGATCATCCTGGATGCGCGTCAGGTGCCACACAAGCCACCCGATCGAGTTCGCTGAAGGGGTAGGGCGGAACGCTAAATCATCTTTCCCCAGCCCCCTCACCACCTGGTGAACAACCTCTTTTATGCGCCCGAACGCATCAATGAGCAATGTATCTGCGACCATTGTTTCCTCCATTATTATCTTCTTTCTGCATATATCACGCGCTTCCAGGTGATTTTGGTAACAATACAACATTGCAGAATTTTAAGTTGGAGCATGGGGGCGCTTTCGCGCCCCCATGCTCCAACTTAAAAAAACTAGCGCGGGCGCGCAGCGGCCGCGTGTGTGGGGGCGCGCAAGCCCCCCAGTATCCCTCAGGCAAAAGGAATGTTATCCATCAAAAAGTCATCTTCCACATCCTCTTCGGCTATCGGGAAAGGCGGCAATGCCATGAACAGCTGCGGCCCATCCAGGGTAAGAGGCCGCTTCGGACTGCGCCCACCCCGAGCGGTCCCCTCATTCTCAGTAGTGAATGGAACTATCTCCTTTGGCACCAGGCGAGTTTCCGGATCATTTAACAGCGTATATCCGATCAGTGAGAGCAAGAGGTTCAGAAAGAAATAGTCCCGCATCATTATTGTCAGCTCATGATGGGCATCTGGCTTCGAGTTTGGAGCCAGTGGCATTCCTGAATACCAGTAAAGGAGATCTTCAATGTTATCATGGGTAATCTCGCAGAACTCCTGTTGTTCCCCGGCTTCATCGAGCACAATCGAGCCTGTCGCATCAAGCAGCATATTTGCGATCATGACAGGGCCAACACAGCGCCTGTACTTGCCTTCCGGCACCTCCAGGAATAAGCTGGCGGAATGTATCCAATGTACTTGCTCGAACCAGCGAGGCTGCTTTTCGGGGAGCGATACCAATGTCCGGGTGAGGTGGTAGCCGTCGGAGGTGGGGGGAATCTGCAAAGAGAAATGTTGTACTCCCCACGCGCACTCATGGCGACCCCATTTCTCTCTTGCTCCGGTCTCGCTATTGTAGATAAAATCTGGCGTTTGCACATACAAAAAGCACGCCGGATATACTGGAGATAGATTCAACTTAAAAGTGTCTTCATCTTCCCTTTCATGGCACAAAAATGCCCTGGCCACCGCTCGAATATCAATACATATCATATCCTGCATGGTTTCTCGAAAATCATATGGAATCTCTGGCGAAAGCAACATTTTCTGCGCTATGGTGAATGCCTCAAGCTTGTGAGGAAGATATGGATAAAGCAGACCTTTTGATGAGGATAGCTTCTGAAATGTGAGATGCGTTTTAAATCGTGCTTTTGCGCTCATGTATAATGTATCCCTTCCCTTTCTACAACCAACCAGATCATACATTGTTCTATATTAAAGCATATCAACTATTGAATGCGCAATTATTCATATCAAAGGTACTAGATGTATAGTTGCGTTGGTACCGTCATCAATAACTGAGACGGTGTTACCTACCAGAATGTGCCACATAGATTCCGTCTGTTTTTTTCTGATAAAATAATGCAGTGAGGTCAGGCGAGTAGACATACTTTGTTGTTTCTGTCACTGCACAACTGAAAAGCGGCTCCAGGGATGGGATATCTTTCAGTGTGCAGGTTGTAACGCAGGCTAAACGTGATGCTCTAGCCAGTCTTGCGCTGTAATCCAGAGGACGCGCACCCCGAAATAACCGAGCGCGAGTCCACACAACGCATTGATCCAGCGAAACAGGGCCGGGTGAATCCAGTGACGTCCCCAACGGATAAGCGCACTGATCCCGATACACCAGAGCACTGCGCCCAGAAAGAAACCGACAAAGAAGCCTGCAAACTGCCAGCCTGCCATCCCTGAGGCAGCTACACTGCTTCCCAGACCTGACCAGAACGCGAGTCCCACGGGGTTGGCCAGCCCAAATACCACACCGGTCGCAAAATTACCTCGTGTGGTGGATGTGTTTCCTTGAGACGTGTGCTGGCGGATAAAAACTTCGGAGAGGGCCAGCCATGCCAGGCGGAGTAAGAAGCAGCCACCCGCAATCCCAAGCACAATCTGAATTGCCAGACAACGAGTTAGCAACGTCACCCCTGTCAATGCGAGGATCGCCCACAATGAGTCCCCAATCAGCGAACCTGTTTCAACAAGCAGCGTTGAACGTGCCCCCCAGGTGACCCCTCGGCGTATCGCTTCTGTATTCACCGCGCCCGGCGCGGCGGCATACGCAATACCAAGCCCGATAGCCATAATGATCGTAGAGAATGAAAGCATCTTTTTTCCTTGTTTGTCTCAGACGGCATGTTTATGCTTCAATACTAAAGGATCATTGGACAGGAGTCGAGAGCCACTTCTGATGAAAGGAAGGGGGCCACTTTGTATGAACAAGCGGACCGCGAGCAAAATGATGCCTGAACTCAATCTGCCTTTAACACTGGTACGTAAGCGCAAGGAGCTTCAGTATCCACGTCCTCCCGGGAGCAATCAATTCAACTGTTGCTCATGGTGCCCCCACAGCTCCTTTTATGAGTGCCTCCCCCTATGATGCTACTGCACAGAGTGTCACTGTCTATGCCGCGCGGAGCGATAGCAAAATGAGCGCTACTCCTGTTTCCCAGACCTGGATCTGGAATGGAACAACATGGAAATTGCAGTCATGATATCCAACCCGAGCACGCGCCGGCTTTAGCCTCGTTCGATGGCTCGCTCAACGGCGCTGGGCAGGCGTGTCTCAAAGTCCAGGATGCCAACCCAGTCTGGATGAATGAAGATGCGCGTCATGCGAGGATAGATACGGGCCGATTCAGCGAGGAATGCCTGTGCGTCTTCCTCGCTCATCGTCCGGCGGGCATTGGCGACGTACTCCGGGGCAAGACCCTCAACGGTGTCGGTATGCACCGTCCCACGAATTTGGAGGATCTTAGGAGGCGAGGCGTCATGCTCGATGCTTACTGCCACCCTTGCGCCATTCTTGAGTACCTTCGTTTTGGGGGCGTCTGTGGCTGTCGCCATCACGATTTCCTGCCCATTCCAGTAGAAACCCATTGGCACAACACGGGGTGTGCCGTCGTGCCAGTTGTAGGCCAGATGCGCAAGACTCTTCGATTGTAACAATTGCTGGGCAACTGGATCTTGCAGCAGGCCAACGTCTCCTTGCTTAGTAGGCATCACTTTCTCCTTCTCTCGCAGATCATCTTCTTCTTGCAATTTACAAGTAGATATATCCTCTTATTCCAACCGCGAGAGGGACAATCGGTAATGCTGGAAGAAGCTTTGCAGATGGCGCTGCAGCAACGCCGTCCTCAAGTGGATTTCCTGCACCATTTTGTCGTTATGCCACGTGCAGAACGATGCGGCCGCGCCCATGACCTTTTTGGCTGAATTCTTGGGCCTGCGCGGCTTCGTGAAGAGGGAAAGTCCCACCGACAAAAGTTCTGACTTGCCCTTCTATGTGCGGCGAAGAAGCATTTTTTTTGATTTCCATCAAAGAGTGTTCACCTTCCCTATCCAGAATAAGGACTTATGGTTAATTTGTAACTGAACAAATTGCAGCTTTTTGTATCCGGCGAAACTTACGACGTAGTAATAGCGTTGTGTTCCTCAAATGCATGAATAAAGCTCAAAATTCATGCCCAAAGCAAGGATATTCTATCTATATGTCTGTTCTAGAGGCATGATGGCTCCAATGGGAAACAGAACAGTAACATAAAACCCTGCCTGATGAAATTCCTTATCAGATAAATTACTAACCGATGGGAGAAACATACATGAAAGAAAAGCTATTTTTCTCGGCTGATCCTGGCCGCGCTCCACATCCAAGTCCCCCCAGAAGCAATCAATCCAATCAGGGAAGAGGCCGGACCTTGCTCGTAATGAGTCTGGCTCTCCTCGTAGTGCTGATCGTTGTACTCAGCTGGGTGGCATTCCAGCTGTATGCCGGGACCGAGAAGCTCTCCACGCAGAATGCCTCTTCTCCTCACCTTATCCCTACCCGGCAGGCCCATGTTCCTACATCTACGATCGCCAATGCGACGCCTGTCCCTCAGGTGACACCTCCACGTAGCGATAGCGCTATGACCTATGATCCACTTCATCACGTGGTCCTCCTGTTTGGTGGTACCACTACTGAAGCTACAGATGCGCAACAGACCAACGAGACCTGGGCCTGGAATGGTCATGGCTGGAAGCAACTCCATCCCGCGTCCTCACCTCCAGCGCTTCAGGGAACAATGGTCTATGATGCCGCTAGCCAACGCGTCATCCTCTTCTTATACCAGGTTCAGAGTGCGGGGAAGGTAGCCAACGAAATGTGGTCGTGGGATGGCACGACCTGGCAACAGTTGTATCCGGAGACGATGCCCGAAGCGGTTGGCGCGAGCATGGCCTATGACGAGGCACGACACGAGATCGTGCTCTTCGGAGGAGGAGTACCCTCTATGAGAACTGTTACGCTGATCAATACCACCTGGACGTGGGATGGCATGAACTGGCGGCGGCAATATCCAGCGACGTCTCCCTCACCTCGCTCAGGGGCCGCGATGACGTATGACGCGGCGCATCAGCAGATCATACTGTATGGCGGCGCTGGTGATGGATCAGGTGCTTCTTCTGTTGCTTCTGAAACCTGGATATGGGATGGCATGACCTGGCAGCAGCACAATGGCGCAGGCATTCCCTTTCAAGACCAGAATGTACGCCTGGTCTATGATAGCGTCACCCAACAAACGCTGTTATTCGGTGCTACAAACTCAGATGCTACCTGGACCTGGAATGGCAGCCAATGGGTTCGTACAACCGCCCACGGCGCTCCCACAACTCCTTATCTGAGTGCTTCAGCCTATGATAACGCCGCGCAGAGTGTCATTGTCTATGCCGCGCAGGGCGATAGCAAAATGGGCGCTACTCCTGTTTCCCAGACCTGGATCTGGAACGGAACCGTGTGGAAACTGCAGCCATGATAGCCAACGCCATAGGAGATAAAATCCTTCACCTCGTCCGCGTTTTGCAACCATAGGGGCACTCCTTCTCATATCAAGTGCCCGACTATCTATCTAGCAGACACCTGTATCGTACCATATTGAGCTTGCTCATGAAAGAAGAGGCGTACTTCTAGAGGAAAAATGAGTGATAAACAATTACATTCAAGTATATCTATTCGTATAGTCAAAAAACAGGACGCTCTTACTTCTACCGAGTTGCCAGGCCGATGCTGATAAAGCATATCCATTCCTGGACGCCAGCGTGGCTGCGCAGTATCCTGAAAGCCAGGTCCCCAGAAAATAGGACACTTACAGCGATGCGTTTTCCTGTTCTTTAATCCACTTCTGAAGAGAGTTGACGGAGATGCGAACGGCTCTCCCAAAGCGAATCACGGAGGCCCTTTCTGCTTCACATATTGAGGCGGAACCTGAGAGAGACTGTTGTGGCAAATAGCCATGATGTATGACAAAATTTGAACAGGCCGACAATATTGTCGGTGAACGTAGCCGTATCAAAGGAATCAGGAGAAGATATATGCCACACGTACGACCGTTTCGCTTTGGCATCATTACCGATGGCGCCCCTACCCGCGAAGAATGGATCACACGGGCACGAGAGGCCGAAGATCTGGGCTACTCTACCTTCTTGCAGCCAGATCACTTTACCAGCGATTTTTTTCCTCTGCCCTCCCTCATGGCAGCCGCGGACGCGACAACAAACCTGAGAATTGGCACACTGGTCTATAACAATGATCTTCGTCACCCGGTCCTTCTCGCCAAAGAGGTGGCGGCGCTGGATATGCTCTCCGGTGGACGTTTTGAACTGGGCATTGGAGCGGGCTGGAATCGACCGGAATACGACCAGGTTGGGGTACCCTTTGAACGTGCCGGACTCCGCATTGAACGCCTGGAAGAATCCTTACAGATTCTGAAACAAAGCTTCAGCGATGAACCCGTCAATTTCACCGGCAAACATTATACCGTGACCGATCTCAACGTGACGCCAAAACCCATTCAGCGTCCTCACCCGCCGATCGTTATGGGGGGTGGTGGCAAAAAACTTCTGAGCCTGGCCGCGCGCGAAGCCAATGTTATTGGTCTGCACGTTAAGGTGAATGATAATGGTACAGTTGATGCCACCGAAAATATTGAGGATACCCTGGCCGAAAAAGTCGGGTGGATTCGCGAGGCTGCGGGCGAGCGTTTTTCGTCCATCGAGTTGAATATGCTTATCTCTGGCTTCGCCCTGGCACACAATCAGCAGGAGGCCGCGGAACACTATATCCGCAAAAGAGAACTGACAGGTGCCACAGTTGAGCAGGTGCTTGCCAATCCGTACATCATGCTCGGAACCACTGAACAAATGGTCGAGCGTATCCAGCGCTGGCGCGAGCGCCTGGGCGTCTCCTATCTTGTTATCTACGCCGAGTATATGCACGCCTTCGCGCCGGTTGTGACCCGACTGGCAGGGAAGTAAACAGGCAGAAAGCGTGGAATTGGGTGCTCCCCTTGCCCACTACGGAGGAGGAAGGGCCAGAGAGACTGCCCGCGTACACACCATCGTTGCTGTTACGCGTGGCTTCTCCCATCATGAAGGAGTTGCGTAATCTGTTCAATATGATCGATATCATGCATGATCACCTGCAAAACCGCTTCCTTGAGCGTGATAGGAAATTGCTCACCATGGATACCTTTCCTCATCCATTGGTCTTCATGTAAATCGTTCAAGGCTTGAAGAAATGCTTGACGCGTGGTGAATAACGAATCTAAAACGGTTGTGATATCCTGCTGCTTGTACTTCCCCTTGCGCGCAAGTTCTTCATTGCTCTCTGGTATGGGTATGAGAGGATACTCTTCCGTTAGGATCAGTAAGGCACGACGGAAGAAGATATCCTCATAATCACGCAAATGGCACAGGACTTCAATAATACTCCATTCGTGTGCATCATGAGGAGCTTGCTGTGCCTGAGATGATGTGACATCACGAAGTAATGTCTGAAGAATGCGTGGCGTTTTCCGTAGTGAGCGAAGTAATCGCCAGGGGGTCATCAGTTCCAGAGAGCTTGTAACTGTCATATATATTGGTTCCTCCTGCAAATAGAGCAATCAACGCGAGAACAAGATTGTATTCTACCTTGACAACCCATTCCAGGACGGTCTGCTCTTTGAGTGCGGCGCCTACGATCAGTGTCACCAGCGTGTGCCGCCTATCCGTTTGCAGCACAGCAATGGCATCTTCAAAAAATGCTCGTGCAAAAAGATCTGCAGTAAGTCGTGCGCATCAGTGATAGAAGGAGCCTGCCGCGCACTATCCAGGAGCCTGACACGGTATTCGGGCCATTGAGTTCCGACGATACGGGCGAAGGTCGAGATAGTTCTTTAGTTTAACCTGGTAGCGTTCTTTATGGCAGCAACAAATGCTCTGTTGCTGCCTCAATGATCTCCTGGCGTTTCTGTTCTTCCATTCTATTGTCTCTGATGCCCATTGTACCACCTCCATGAACTGGATGATACCCCTGGGCATCACAAGCTAGTAGTGCCCATCAATACCGGAAGAAATCGCGTCAAACGGGTCATGCACAAATATGAGGTAGGACCCTCACTTCCTCTTTATTCTCGATGTGGCTCGTAGGTGAGTACCACGACACCAGAGCCGAATGTGTGCGATTGAACAAGTTTGAATTCCTTTTGCTGGCTCTCACCGTGGAAAAGCCGCTTCCCGTTTCCTACGACAATGGGGAAGACCATGAGACGGTATTCATCAATGAGATCCGCTTGCATGAGCGAGTGAATGAGTTCAACGCTCCCAAAGATCAAGAGGTCTTGACCAGACTCTTGTTTCAATCTGGTCACTTCCTCTCCAATATTGTCCTTGATCAGGGTGGCATTCCACTCAGCTTTTTGCAACGTTGTGGTTGGAACATATTTGGGCATACTGTTGATTCTTTCGCCATAGGCACCAGTAGCACCAGGCCAGGTGGCTGCCAATTCCTGATAGGTTCTGCGCCCCAGAAGGAGTGCATCGCTGGCAAACAGCTCCTCGAATTTATATTTTTGTGATTCTTCACTCCGAAATTGAGCAGTCCACTGTGGATTTTCAACAACACCATCCATCGCCATGAGCATCGAAGCCACTATTTTTCTCACATTTTTCTCCTTAAAAGAAAGGTCGCAGTAATTTACTTGTAATTTGCAAGTGTTCGCAACAAGCTATTCTCACGGAGCCAATCAAAAACGGTAAAGCTGTTACAGATAGTATTGGAAGGTAAATTGACCCGATTTTTTTTCATATATCCATTAACTGGATTAGCCTGCAGACGAACATGATGGCGTTCTGGCTATACCGTGTAGTTGGGTTGGGTGAAGGGACTCAATTTTGTTTCTGTTCAAAAATTCAATGCTAGTGTGCCAGTGCCTGGCTCCAGATATTCATCATCCACATAGTGTCCTCCCTCGCTCTCGTCGATCAACCGTTGACCGTAAGGAAGGTCTCTTGCGCACACTGTTGAAATGTGTATGCTCGCTTGCTTCCCGCTGGAAATCATTTATATAGATGGGTCTGTTGTATAGATCTCCCGCAGCACTTTCAGTGCTACCACACGATCCTTGAGGAGATCGTGTTCGCGTTGACATCCTCCTCACGGCTGACGCCAGGGGTTTTACGGCGCGGTTTGATAAAGCAGAGAGGTGATTGTTGAATCCGATACCGTTGCCAAACCTTCTCTTGATCATCTGGATACCTCGCAGCTGACACGAGAAATCTAAAAGCGGTTTCGTCAACGGTATCGCAGAGAGCATGAAATGTCAGTTCGATAGAGTGAACTGTACAATATACGCTCAGCACTTCTCCTGCTTGGTGAAACGCGCCTTCCGCTTACTCTGACAAGAGGAAAGGCAATCTGTCACTCGTGCACGAGCGCTTTTCATATGCCTACGCATTCTCCTTTTGAACTCCCTGATGATTGGTCGAGTTGATCAGGGAAGACACAAACGTTGACAATCCCATCTCTTCTGCCAGGGTAGATGCCTGTTGCAGGTGGAACTGCGCTTTGTTCATGTCCCCAATCTTCTGGTAGATGTCCCAGAGCGTCAGGTGATCTAATGGCTGGTAAGGTCTGAAGCCCCCTGCTTCGCGGAAGGAGAGTGCGAGCTTGGCGTAGGTAAGCGCAGCCTCCAGGTCTCCTTTGAATAAGGCATCGAAAGTCAGGTGGCGATGGGGTTCGGCCTGTTCCAGCACGTACCCTACCTCTTCGGCAATCTGGATGGCCCTGGTAAAGTGTTCCCGCGCCACCTCATTCTGCTGCCAGAACTGATACACCACGCCGATGTAAAAATGTGATTCGCTGATCCCTCGGGTATCGTGCAGCGCTTCTTGTAGATCCAGAGCCTGCTGTTGATACGCGAGGGCTTCTTCGTACTTCCCCTGATCTTGCGTGCCGAAAGGCACGGCACCACTTTTCCGGATGGCTACCGTGGTAGCGTAGCAGTGGGCTTGCCCGAGCAAACTCAAGGCGTTCGCGCGACCCTGCTGATCCTGAGTCGATTCGGCGATCTGTTGTGCCTGGAGGAGGGTCGAAAACATGAGATCTGTCTCACCTCCGTGAAGAAGATGATCGACGGTGAGAACCGTTCCATACAGTAGCAAAAGTTTGAGGCGATCCTTTTGCGCTACCTCACCTCCTTCTATCAAGTGCAGAGACGTACCAAGCACGTGGAGGGCGTCACCTATCCTGCCGAGAAAAAAAGACAAGCGGGCGACCTTACAGAGGGCATCAATGGCTGTGGTGTAGTATACGCTCAATTCGTCGTTCGTGAATACAGATGGCTGCATAGTGTTCTCCTTTCAAGAAGGGCGTGCAAAATGGTCTGTCAGTTGCTTGCCTTTACAACTGTCGCCTATAATACTAGGGTTCGATGGCACAACAAGCAATGAGCAATCACCCTGCTGTTGTTGATTATTGAACACGAGCGAGAGATTGTTGAGAAATAAGGGAGAGGAACAGAGGGTATGGTGACCCGGAAGAGGCAGGAAGATCGGCGTATCCAGCGCACGCGTCAGATGTTACAGCAAGCGTTCGTGGAAGTGGTACGAGAAAAGGGCGAGGCTCTTAGCAGTCTGCGGGAGATAGAAAAACGCTTTGTGGCGACGAGTATCCAGGATATCACCAAGCGGGCCAATGTCAATCGAGGAACCTTTTACCTCCACTTTACGGATAAATATATGTTGGCGGATGCTGTAGTCCGTGAGCAGTTTCACCAGCAACTCACTAGCATACTCCCTTCTGAACCTCGATGGGACAGAAAGACCTTGCGTCTGCTCATCCAGGCTGTATTCAACAGCTTGGAGGAGAAATATCGCCACCAGCATCAATCGTCGCTTGTTCTTGCCCCAATGGTTGAAAAGGCCGTCCATGAAGAATTGACGGAACTGCTCTTGACGTGGCTCAAAGAGGCAAGACGTGGAGAGAGACGAAGGCGCGAGCCATTGGAAACAATCGCCCGCATTGTCAGCTGGGCGATCTTTGGGACCGCGATCCAGTGGAGCCAGGAGGAGATAACGGTGTCCTTGGAACAGATGACGGATATTATCACGCAAGTGATTATGGACGGGATAGCGCGTCTTGCTCCTGATACCTTACCCGAGGCGTAACTTGCCAGCATGTCTCAAGCGGCTGTAGACACGTTCCCAAGTAGCTTTGCCCATACCAGTTGCAGCAAAGCAGCTGGCAGATCAGTACTCGCCCTTAGCGGCTTACCAAGCTTACGGTGTATCTCCTACAAGAGAAAAATGTGGTTTTAGTTTTTTTGGATCTCTGGTTCTATTTTCATATAAAACCTTGTCATGGGTAACTCATTACCTGCATCAAGTGGAAGCGCTTCTGCTCGGTGGTTATCTCTCCCACTTTGGGTGTGCGCGGCACACAATGCGTTAAGAACTGCTCTCAATTTGATATTGGTGGCGAATTGATTTTCTGAGCACAGATTTTCTCATTTATGTTCGAGTTACGAGCTCAATTTTTTGATTTTGCCACCAATATCCCATTAAGTGAGCTTGATTGCCTTTTGATCGATCTGCTTTGGAGATATTTTCCGATAGAGTCTTTGTACCTTTCTTGATACGTACTGTTGTAGGCCTGGAGTTTCTGTAATCATTCCAATGAGAATAGCGTGGCGTTTCTTTAGTTCATTAAAGGTGCAGAGAACATCATTTTCGAATTGGTCTGGCCAACCGATTTTAGAATGCCATCCATACGCAATACCTTGCTGTAACCACCTTTCATGGCTGATTTTCCATGAGTTGTGATGGTCTAAGAACGTCAGATAGCTTTCAGGAACGTTACCCCCTTCGATCAGATGAGTTTTTTTGGAAAGCAGTTTTTTGATTTTTTCATTGCGTGGAAAGAAATCAGCATCAGCCCAGAAGAGCCATGTTTTTAATTCCGAGTCAGAACTTGACCCTGACTCCACTCTAAAGAAGACGCAGCTTTCGCTGTGACTTAATCAAGGCGAATCTCCTTCGCCACCTTTTTAAATTCAGGCAGACCGCTGTGTTCCGCTTGGGTCAGCCAAGCATCCAGATCCGCACCTTGTCGCTCTGCCAGAAACATTCTGAGCCGAGCCGCTCTCCTCGTTTGGATGGTGCATCTCAGGATACTTTTCTGCCTGGCCAAATTGTTGCGCTCATGAGCTTGTTCTGCTACTTTGTGAGGCGTTTGTCTTCGATATGCACAATTTTCAAAGAATGGCCGTCCTGGTCACGATTTCCTCTACCAAGTAGCCCAATCATGAAATCGGGAGTATCGGGAGTGTTGAGGTCCTCAGGGGAGACGTAGTTGAGCATATCGGGATGATGCCCGGTCACAATCCAGCCACCAGGAGGGTTGGGAAGATTGATGATATTGAAATCGCCAGCTGGAGTTCCTGCGACGACAGGCCCCCACTTGGACATAATCTGACGAGCTTGTGCGGTCAGGTCTACTTCTGGCTCCATTAAAATCAGACAGGTGTTGTGCTCAAATAGGACCCAGCTTTTCTGGTCACCTTGAATGATGGTGCGCCAGAGGGTAATACGAGGGTCAATCTCTTGCTGGTTTCCATCCATCGAGAGAGTATCCTTTCTGCTACCGCTTGAACTTTGGGTTATTGGAAAATGGCAATTGCTACATGTTATAGAAGCGTTGCTATAGGGTTGCTACATTTTGGCGATGTAGCCAAAATATAAAAACCCCTCAGGCGGCTGTACATACGGCCTGAGGGGTCATCCTTAAAAAGGGGGGTGCCGGTGGAGAGATTCGAACCCTCAACCCTTGCGGGACTTGTTTTTGAGACAAGCGCGTATACCGTTCCGCCACACCGGCTTGTTGTTGACGGAATGTATAATACCGCATCTATATGCGGAAGTCAATAGTTTTTTTGGTTTTTTTGCACGAGATTGGCGATCCGGTGGCTGGTCCATTTTTGCTATGGCTGCGGTCGGTCGGTGGTACTATCTTGTTTTCTTTTGCGTTCTCTGGATTCATTGGTGTGTATTATTGTAGATGAATGGATGATTATGACGGAGGTTATCTGGTGAGGTGCATGAGTGCTCTGGCTGAGGTTATAGGTGGTTGACGGCAGGGCGGTATGTGCGGCATATGCTACTCTTGCGCATTGGGAAAAAGTTCTGTTATACTTTCCAATATCATTTGAATGAATGGCATTGGTGGTTGTTTTCTCTACTATAAGAGCTGCGGCGGAGCTTTGTAGTTCGAGCGTGGCTTTGTTTCAAAACTATATTTAGCTATGGCGCGGAGGAATTCCATGCTTGATAATATGACCCCGAACACTCCAACGTTGTCTCAGCCCGCCAGTAAGTCGCTGGCGTCTCTGGATGCCGATATCATTATTAAGAATGCGCCGGATCCGATCTTTATTTCGGATCTGGAGGGCAAGATTCTGTCGGCCAATGATGCGGTCTATGAACTGCTCGGATTCCGCAATGATGAGGTTCTGGAGCAGTCGCTGTCGCGCTTTATTAGCGCTGAGGAGACGCGTGAGTTTCTGGCGGCCCTCAAAGAGGTGATCGAGCGTGGATCAACCAGAAATGCGCGCTTGAATCCGCGGACGGCCTCCAATGAGGTGATCCCGACGACACTCAATGCCTCGGCGCTGCGCGATACCGATGGGAAGGCGATTGGCGCCATCGGTATCCTGCGCGATATGCGCGAATTGGATAAGGCACGGGCCCTGGCTGATAGCCTGATTAAAAATGCGCCGGATCCGATCTTTGTGTCGGACCTTGAGGGTAAGATTCTGTCGGCCAATGATGCGGTCTATGAGCTGCTGGGATTCCGTCCCGATGAGGTTCTGGAGCAGTCGCTGTCGCGCTTTATTAGCGCTGAGGAGACGCGTGAGTTTCTGGCGGCCCTCAAAGAGGTGATTGAGCGCGGAACGACGCGTAATGCGCGCTTGAATCCACGGACGGCTTCCAATGAGGTGATCCCGACAACGCTCAATGCCTCGGCGCTGCGCGATACCGATGGGAAGGTGATTGGTGCGATTGGCATCCTGCGCGATATGCGGGCGTACGAGAAGATTCTGCAGGATCTGCAGGAGTCGAAGGCTGAGTTGCAGGAGAAGATTCTGGACCTGGAGAAGTTTGAGGAAGTGGTGGTGGGTCGCGAGCTGAAGATGATCGCGCTGGAAAAAGAGATTGAGAATCTGCGGCGCGAGTTGGAGAAAGCACGAGGTCAGAGTAAATGGACGTAGCGCTTTTGCATACGCCAGCCCTCTCTGATCATCAAGAGCTGAGCTTTGAACAATTGAGTGAGGCTTATCAGCGTCTTTTGGAGGAGAATGCCGCTCTTGAGCTGCGGCTCGTGAAGAGCGAGGAGCGGCGCCGGGCCTTTATGCATATTTTGAGCGATCTAAATATGGTGAATCGTAAGCTGAACGATCAGCGGAAGGCGATGATCCATATTCTGGCCGATTATGAGCATGATCGCAGTCGCCTGGCGAAACAGACGGAGCGCTTGCATAATTCGCGTCGGGCCTTGATGCATATTCTGCAGGATGCCCATCAGTCAAATCTGCGCCTGGAGAATAGCCGCAAGGCGATGATTCATATTATGAGCGATCTTAAGGAGACATCAGAAGAGGTGCAGCGGCGTGAGCTAGAGCTGCGTGAGAAGCAGGAGCAGCTGGTCCAGGCGGGCAAACTGGCGACGCTGGGCGAGCTGACGACGGGGGTGGCGCACGAGCTGAACAATCCTTTGAATAATATTGGGCTGTTCGTGGGAAATGCTATTGATCTGATCGAGCTGGGTATGGCGGATACCGATCCTGAGCGTATCTTGCAGGAACTGCATAGTACCATGCAGCAGGTGCGTAAGGCGACGGAGATTATCTCTCACCTGCGTACTTTTGGGCGCGCCGCTTCTGTGAGTCGTGAGCCGGTGATGATTACCGAGGTGATTGAGAATTCGATCTCTCTGATGCAGGAGCAGTTGCGCCTGCGCCAGATTGAGATCAATATTCAGTTTCCTCCCAGTGAGGTGGTGGTGATCGGCAATGCGATCCAGTTGGAGCAGGTGTTTATTAATCTGTTGACCAATGCGCGCGATGCTCTCTCCGATGTGCCGCGTAAGATGATTACTATTACCTGTACGCTGAACGAGCAGTGGGTCGATATTACAATCAGCGATACCGGTCCCGGCATTGCCGAAGGTCTGGAGCAGCGCATCTTTGATCCGTTCTTTACGACGAAGGATGTCGGTGCCGGCACTGGACTGGGGCTATCCATTACATATGGCATTATTAAAGAGCATCAGGGGACAATCCTGGTTGAGAACCATCCAGGAGCGGGGGCTACCTTTCTGATTCAATTGCCACTACATATAAATGAGATGTCAGGTGAGTGATTTGTTGTTATGACTGAAGCCTATATTCTTCTTGTCGATGATGATATAGCTTTGCTGCAGGCGCTACCCCAGGCGCTGTACCTGCGCATGCCCGGGTCAAAGGTCGATACGGCTGATACAGCGGTCAAGGCGCTGGAGCTTTTGAAGGCCAACGACTACGATGCGATTGTCAGCGATATCAAGATGCCTGGCATGGATGGTCTGGTGCTTCTTGCAAGAATACAGGGAATCCGGCCTGAGACGCCGACTCTTTTGATTACTGGTCACGGAGATCATAATCTGGCTATCCAGGCGTTGCGTGGTGGTGCGTACGATTTTATCCAGAAACCGATTGATCGCGAGTATTTTGTGGCCGCGCTGCGCCGGGCTACGCAGTCGCGATACCTCCGTCGACAGGTCTACGCGCAGCAGCAGGCTTTAGAGCAGCACGCGAAATCGCTCGAAATGACCGTCCTGGAGCGCACGCGTGAGCTGATCGAGGCCAACGCGGTGAAAGATGAGTTCATTAGTATCGCGTCCCATGAGCTGAAGACGCCCCTCGCAAGCCTGAAGGGGATGGCGCAGCTGCTGCATCGCCGCCTGATCCGCGCCAGTTCGCCCGAGGTTGCCAGCCTGGTGAGTATGGAGAACTCAATTCGACGCATCGAGGTGCTGGTCAATGATCTCTTGAATATTTCTTCCCTGGAGACCGGGCTGTTTGATCTGCATTGTCAGCGCTGCTGCGTCGTTGAGCTTACACAGCGCCTGGTTGATGAGTATGTTTCGGGCGTGAATCCGCATCCGGTGATCAGTACCCATTTTCCTGACAAGGATTTTGAGGCGGAAATAGATGTGGAGCGATTGGGGCAGGTGGTTATTAATCTGCTCTCCAATGCGCGTAAGTATTCCGTGACCGGCTCGCCGATCGATGTGATTGTGACACGGCAGGAACAGACCTATACCATCAGCGTCAGCGATACCGGCTCGGGTATCCCACAGGAGATGCTTCCCTTTATCTTTGAGCGTTTTTATCGCGTGCCTGGTGTCGAGGTGCAGACCGGTTCAAGCGTGGGCTTCGGACTGGGATTGTACGTTTCGCGTCAGATCGTTGAGCGGCACGGTGGGCGTATCGAAGTAGAAAGCACTCCGGGTAAAGGGAGTGTGTTTTCTCTGGTGTTGCCTTTGCCGGCGGCTCCGACTTCGTCCGATGCGAGCGTTGAAGATGCCTCGGTGCGTCCCTCCTGATTTTTTTACTTCTCACTTCGAGAAAGTTTGTAAAGCGATTTTTAAAATATATTGATGCATTATGCGTGTCTGTACGCATAATGCATCAATATATTTTAAAAATCGCTTTGTTCAATGTGTCCATCGCGCAACAGCCATCGTTCCCCCTGGAAGCGTTGGATGAACCAGCGGTCATGGGAGATGACGATGATGGGACCCTGGAAGCGCAGCAGGGCGGCCTCGAAGGCTTCGAGCACGTCGAGGCTGATATAGTTGGTGGGCTCATCTAGCAGCAGCACGTTGGGCTGCGCCGCCAGCAGACAGGCTAGCTCCAGCTTGCGTTTCTGTCCCACGCTGAGTTGCCCGACCTGTTTGTGTATGTCCTCCAGGCGAAAGAAGCCGTACCCCAGCAGGCGCCCGATAAACTCCCCTTCGAATCCGACCTGTCCGTACCGGTAGGTTTCGATGATCGTCTTTTCGGGATCCAGTGTGTCAGGTTCCTGGGCCAGGTAGCCGATGCGCGCGCCCTCTACGATGTGCCGGGTACCACTGTCCGGTTGTTCATCACCGTTGATGAGTTTGAGTAGCGTCGTCTTTCCGGTTCCATTGGGACCTGTGAGCATGATGCGCGTCTGCGGCGTGATGGTCAGGTCGAGCCGATCAAAGAGTTTGCGTTCGCCAAAGCTTTTGCTGATCTGCTCCAGGTGTACGATGACCTGGGATTGGATTGGCTCGCTCTGGAATTGAGAGTTTACCTGTAGCGGTTGGGGCGGCTTTGGAATGGGATCGTCTTCAATGCGCTCAAGCTGCATCTGGGCGGCCCGTACGTTACGGGCGACGGCGCTCTGTACGTTCTGGCTAAAGAAGTACTTCGCGTATTTGTCTTTGTCGGGCACCGAACGGTTGCTGTGTCCCACCTGGCGACCATTGACGCGGATGCGCTTCTGTAGCTCTTTGATCTCTTCCTGCTGCCGTTCATATGCCTCCTCCCAGCGCTTGCGCTCGGCCTGCTTGGCCTCGATATAGGCATCATAGTTGCCGGTATACGTGCGCAGTTGATGGCTATGCTCATCAATTTCAAAGATCATGCTCACGGTCTTGTTCAGGAACTGGCGGTCGTGCGAGACCATGACGACGGCCCCTTGATAGGTGGAGAGATAACCCTCCAGCCATTCTATGCTGGCGAAGTCCAGGTGGTTGGTGGGCTCGTCCAGCAGCAGGATCTCGGGCGAGCTTAGCAGCAGGGTGGCCAGTCCGACACGTGCTTTTTCTCCACCGGAGAGCGTTTCGACGGCTCGGCTACGTTCGAGGTAGGTCAGGTGTAATCCTTCTATAACTGAATCTATCTTATAGTCGAGTTCGTAGCCGCCGCGATCCTGGAAGCGTGTCGATAGCTCGGCGTATTCTTCCATCAGGGAAGGGATCTGATCCTTGTTGGCGCTGGCCATCGCGGCCTCTACGGTGTGCATCTGCTCCTCCAGGAGCTTGAGATTGCCGACCGAGGCCAGGATCAGATCCTGGATGCTCTGCCCATAGAAATCTGGCGTGGTCTGGGGTAGGTAGCCGAACTCGATGCCTGGCGCATACGTGATCGTTCCACTGTCGGGTTCCTCCTGCCCGACGAGCAGGCGCAACAGGGTCGATTTGCCGACGCCATTGGGACCGACGATGCCGATGCGCTCGGCCGCGTTCACAACAAATGATAGCGAGTCTAAAACGGTCTGCACACCGTAGGATTTGCTGAGTTCTTTGCAGCTTAATAACATAAAGGGTGAGCACCTCACTTCTGCCGCTGGATAGCAAGAGGAAAACGTACATGGGCCTCTCGTGCTGAAGAAGAAAGCAGTTGCTCATGTGTCTCGCGACACGTCATTCATGGCATAGTGCAGGTTGGCGGCAGGCAAGAGCTACAACGTGTGCAACCGGATGAAAGAGGGCGATGGATACATGAGCATTTGGGGCTGATAGCAATGAAACGCGGGAGCGACAAAAAATTCGAAATTGAATTAAAAATGAGGCTCACCGAAATGCTACCAGAGGTATAGGATGCTCATGTTACACGTGGGAATCTCCTTGGGGAATTTAATACACATCAATTATACACGATATTCCCCCCCAAATCAACCCCACCCCCAAAATTCGTAAAACCCATAGGTTCGGACCTCGCGTCCGATTACCACCCCACCGGTGAGGTCAATCATCGGGTACGTAATCCATGTACCCGATTGGATTGCCTCGGCGAGGAAAATAATTGGACGCGAGGTCCGAACCTATGGGTTGTGGGGCGAGGCCCGATCATGCGGGTTATGGGGTGGGGCGGGTGGCGACGATGTCGTTTTGGGCGGCCCACTGGTTGAGATCTTGCCGCTGGATGGCGGCCGCCATCAGGTCGGGAAACAGTTCGGGCGTACAGGCGAAGGCCGGAATTCCCATCTGGGCCAGGGCGGCGGCGTTGCTTTTGTCATAGATGGGTGCTCCCTGGTCGCTCAGGGCGAGCAGGCAAACGACCTGGACTCCTGAGATGACCAGTTCGGCGGCCCGGCGTAGCATGCGCTGTCTATCCCCTCCTTCGTAGAGGTCGGTGATCAGGACCAGGATGGTCTGGGTGGGCCGGGTGATGACCTGCTGGCAGTAGGCCAGGGCGCGGTTGATGTCGGTGCCGCCCCCCAGTTGCGTGCCAAACAGCAGATCGACGGGGTCCTGCAGATCGTCCGTCAGGTCGACGACCGAGGTGTCGAAGACGACCATGCGGGTGCTGACGGCCTTGAGGGTGGCCAGCACGGCGCCGAAGATGCTGGAGTAGACGACCGAGGCGGCCATGGAGCCGCTCTGATCCACGCACAGTACGATGTCGCGCAGCGAGGAGCGCCTGTGCCCATGTCCCACCAGGCGCTCGGCGATGACCGTTTGCTTTTCGGGCAGATAGTTCTTGAGGTTGAGACGGATGGTGCGGTCCCAATCGATCTCGTTTTGGCGCGGCCGGTAGCTGCGGGTGGCGCGATTCAGGCTGCCGCGTACGGCCTGCAGCAAGGGATTGGCCAGTTTACGCTCCAGTTCGTTGACGACCTTGCGCACCACCATGCGCGCCGTGTCTCTGGTCTTCTCGGGAATGACGCGGTTCAGCGAGAGCAGGGTGGCGACCAGGTGGACGTCGGCGTCGACCTGCTCCAGCATTTCTGGTTCGAGCAGCATCTGCTTGAGGTTGAGCCGCTCCAGGGCGTCCTGCTGCATGATGCGTACGGTCGAGGTTGGAAAGTAGCTGCGGATATCTCCCAACCAGCGGGCGACGCGCGGGGTCGATGCTCCCAATCCTCCAGAGCGCTCATCGGATTCGTCCGTGCCATACAGCGCCTCCAGCGCCTGGTCCATGGTGAGATCGCCGCCTTCCAGCAGACCGTCGATGCCCTGTCCCTGGTTCCCCTGATCGGCGTCCTGCTTGCCCAGCACGAGTCGCCAGCGGCGCAGTCGTTCTTTTTCGTCAATTGCCATATGCTACCCCCAGTAGTTGTGCCAGTATCGGTAAGACATGGGCCGCGTGTTCATGATCGATCGCCGTCTCTCCATTCTGCCTGCCATGCGCGGTCGTTGCTTGCGGTGATCGATGCAACTGCTGAACCTTCTCCCCCATCTGCCGGCGTTCGGGCCCCTGGAAGCTGGCGAAGGCGCGCCGCAGGATGGGAAGGAGCTGGATAAAGGTGTCGGTGTTGAGCGCGCTCAGCCATTGATCGAGCGCGTGCCAGAGCTGATCCTGGTGCAGCAGCAGCAGTCCGCTGCCGCGCACGACCCCTTCGATCCAGGCGGCAGCCTGCGTCACTGAGACGGCCGGGGAGAGCGCCAGCTGAATGAGGTCTCGCATCTCTTTTTCGTCCAGCGCCTGCTGATCCAGCAGCAGACGGCAGCTGCGGCCGCGTATCAGTCCGTGGATGTTGTCGTGTCCAGCCAGGCTTCGCAGGCATTGCAGCCATTCCTGACGCTGGTCGGGACGATCCAGAAGCTGGACGCTGTCTTGCACGTGGTCGATGCTGCTGAGCATCTCCCGAGCGGCGTCATCATCCAGCGCGAAGCAGGCGCCGGGCAGACCGATCAGGCTGCGCTCAAACAGGCCATCGATGATCGGCAGGATGCGTTCGGCCCGGGTCTGGCGCACGTCGCTGTAGCGGGCGACGCGTGCCAGCGGCGGCAGTGCATCCATCAGGTGGCGTACGTCGGTCGAGATGGCCGCCCACTCCTGCAGAATGGAGAGCAGCTGGTCGATGGCGTCGGGCAGCTCAGCCAGGATGACGCGCTGCAGCAGCTCGGTTAGCTCTGGCAGCTCCTTTGACGTTCTGGCCACATCGATGACGTGGCTGGTGGCGGCGCTTGCGATGGTGTTGCCCCACACGTTGGCCTCGATGATGGCGACGGCGAAGCTAACCTTCCATTGCAACTGCCAGTGCTCGTGGAAGGTGCCGGATTTGCCCCTGACCGCGACCTGCTTCCCCCAGGGAATCGAGAGCAGCTGCAGCCGATGGAGCAGCTGGCTGCGCGCGCGGTCGTTCTCTTTGCGCAGGTCGAGCTCCAGCTTTGTTTTTTCGATGGATGGCTTGAGCCGCAGGCGCTGCTGCCAGTGCTCCAGGTCTCGTTGCAAGGGGACGGTGGGCGCCTCTCTGGGAACGTCCCCCATCTTGTCACCGATCTCCAGTTGTTCGCGGATCAGCTGCATGGGAGCCATGTCGCCGTGACAGAGCACGGTCAGGATGGCTTCGTTGTGCTCGGCCAGTCCTGGCTGGGTGAGATCGCGCATGGCGGCCAGCGTATCGGTCAGGCGTACGGCCTCGATGACGCTGGCCGAGGAGGCATCCAGTCCCTGTTCGCGCAGCAGGTGGGCCGCCCTGGTGATCCAGCGCGTGGTCAGCTGGTTGCGAGATGACCACAGGTGAGCGTACCAGCCGGGCGCATCCATGCCGGCTCCATAGCCGCTGCGCGACGAGAGCCGCGAGTAGGTCCAGGGGATCCAGGTGGCCGTGGTCTTGACCTGCGGCAGTCCCTTGAGCGTCTCTTCGTCTTCTTTAGCGGGACCCGGATCGGTCAGGACGGGAGCATGCCAGGCGCCGCAGACGATGGCGATGCGCTGGAACTGTTCTTTCTGGGCGGCCCGGATGGTCTGGCGCATGTATGCCTCGCGCTGCGCTTCCTCTTCTTTGGGAGGCTTCGCGTCCGCGCGTAGCGCCGTCATGGCCTCCAGGATGCCTTCGAACAGATCGACGACGTTGTGGCGCTGCTCGATCTGGCGCTCCCACCACAGCTCGTGATCGGTGTAGCCGGCGGCCTGCGCCAGCAGGGTCAAAGGATCTTCCTCCAGGAGCGTCTGCTCATCCTTCTCCGGCGCTACCACGGTGGCGAGGCCACCCTGCTTGAGCGCCTTTTTGAGCCGACCACGCGTGGTGGGTGCGGCCGGCTCAATCTCTTCGCCTTGCTCTCCCTCTTTAACGCGGGCGAGCTGGATAGACTGGGGCAGATCCATGAAGCGAGCCGGAATGTGGGCCTTCTGAGCATACTTGAGCGCCTGCCATTCGGGTGAGAACTGGGTAAAGGGATAGTAGACGGCCTTTTTGGGCTGTTCTGGTGCGTAGATGAGCAGGGCGACCGGCGGCTTCATCTTTGGTTGTTCCATGAGCGGCAGCACCGCCTGCGCGTCGGGTGGCCCCTCGATCAGCAGGATGTCTGGCTTGAGCTTCTCCAGGGCGGCGCGCAAGCTGCGCGCGCACCCCGGACCATGATGGCGTATGCCAAAGACATGTATGTCACCCATTTATAGTACCTCATTACACGCTCGATACAGATCTTTCCAGCCTTCGCGCTCTTTGATGACGGTCTGTAGGTATTCCAGCCAGACCACTCGGTCCTGCACGGGATCTTTGACGATGGCGCCCGTCAGGCCAGCGGCCAGGTCGCCCGCGTGCAGCTCGCCATCCCCATAGTAGCCGGCCATCGCCAGCCCGTTGTTGATGACCGAGATCGCTTCGGCGGTCGAGAGGGTGCCGCTGGGTGATTTGATTTTGGTTTTGCCATCGATGGTGACGCCTGAGCGTAGCTCGCGGAAGACGGTCACTACGCGGCGAATCTCTTCCAGCGCGGGCTTCTCGGCCGGCAGTTCCAGCGCCCTGCCCAGGCTGGCCACGCGGCGATCGACGATCTCGATCTCCTCATCGATCGTGTTCGGCAGCGGCAGGATCACGGTATTGAAGCGGCGCATCAGCGCGCTGGAGAGCTCGTTGACGCCCTTATCGCGGTTGTTGGCGGTAGCGATGACGTTGAAGCCCTTTCTGGCCTGCACCTCGGTGTTCAGTTCGGGGATCGGCAGCGTTTTTTCGGACAGGATAGTGATCAGGGTATCCTGGACCTCGCTGGCGATGCGTGTCAATTCTTCGATGCGAGCGATCTTACCATCCTTCATGGCCTGCATCATGGGACTGACGACCAGCGCGGCCTCCGATGGTCCCTCGACCAGCAGACGGGCGTAGTTCCAGCCGTAGCGGATGGCGTTCTCGTCGGTGCCGGCCGTGCCCTGGATCAGCAGGGTGGAGTCGCCAGAGATGGCGGCGGCCAGGTGCTCGCTCACCCACGATTTGGCGGTGCCGGGCAGACCGTAGAGGAGCAGGGCGCGGTCGGTGGCCAGCGTGGCGATGGCGATCTCCATCAGGCGCGGATTGCCGACGTACTTCGGCGAGATGACGAATCCGTTGTCGAGTTTTCCCCCCATCAGGTAGAGGCGTACCGCCCAGGGCGAGAGCTGCCAGTTGGGGGGACGCTGGCGACTATCGACCTTGCTCAGCTCGGCCAGCTCCTCGGCAAACTGCTGTTCGGCGTGCTGCCGCAGGACGGCTTCGACCGTTGTCTCAATGGCTGTGGTAGTGCTGCTCTGGCTTGTCGTCATCTTATGCGATCTCCTCTAACATCTGTTTACGTTGTTCAATAATTTCAATAAAAGTGGCGATCTGTCTTTTCTGATCCTGGACGTACCAGGAGGTATCGTTCTCGTCGATCTCCCACGGCTGCTGCGCTTCCTGCAGGCAACTGGGATGAAGCGCGCTGGCGACCCTGGGCAGACCTACATTCCAGTAGTAATGCTGCTGGCTGGTGGTGTTGGTATCTTTATAATAGGCGCGCAGTACCTGCAAGATATGCAGGCTAAACTCCTGGCTCCACGGAGCTGGTAACAACTCTGTAGCGGCTTCCCAGGTATATTTGTCCCGCAGAAGCGGCTCTATCAACGCATCGGTGACTGGCTGGGGAAGCTCGGCCAGCATCTCATGACACACTCTGGTTTCCGGTCGTTGCCTGCTCGGCAGGTATAACAGGTACTGCAACAATGGCTGATACCATGCCAGGGAGTGATGACGCCGGGCCGCGACCTGTAGTTGCTGAAGTAGAAACTTGCCATAGGTGTCACTTTTGTCCTGCCATATTTTCTGCCTGTTCTCGACCAGCTCGGTGACTATTTGCTGTGGCGAGAGACCCAGGCGCTCTTCCCAGTGGGCTGGTGATATTTTGCTAAAGGCTAGCTGCAGCCATTGCTCTGGTTGCGTTGGCCATGAGCTGCGCGCGCTCGGTGCTAGCGCCTCTTTACTGGCATCATCGAGTTGATCTGGTATGGTGATAGTAAGCTTGTTTGAAATTCGACTCGGGTCATAGCTGATGAATTGATCGGCGGCCGCCAGGAAGCGCTGTGTCAGTGGTGATTCTGGCAGCAATAGGATCAGGTCTGCAGCCTGCTCTCGTACGCCTTCGCTGCGGTCGAGCAGTGCCAGCTCCAGAAAACTGTGATCGTCGAGCGAGAGACCGCCGCGCATCTGTGCTAGAAAGGCCAGGCGTATCTCGGCTTTCTCCTGCTTCCAGACCGCCTGCAGCCATTCGCGTGCGCGGGCAGGATCTTTCTGCCTCATTTGCTGTAAAACCTGCTGGCGCTGTGGCGGCGTTCCCTCCTGCCAGATGGTTTCGAGGTCCGCTTCTGGCTGCTGCCCCTGTTGTGTGATCCAGCCCCATTCAGGTACAAACTGGCTCAGCCAGCGGCCGCGCTCGCCCAGCAGGGGCGCTATCGTTTCCCTGAACTCGCGATGGCTCGTGGCGTAGCTGATGTACTGCGGCAAGCACTCGTGCGGCAACCGCTGCTGCGAGTGCCGCAGACGTTGCAGGGCCTCGGGCAGCAGGATGTTGTGCGGCTGCTGGAAGAGACCCTCGATTAGCTGCGCGACGCGCATGGAGCAGGTCGGCATTGTCTCGGGCGCGGCGATAGGCAGAGGAGCTGGCGCCTCGGGCGCGATCATGCCGGCCTGTGTATAAATGGATTGAGCGGCGGCGGCCAGCAGAAAAGATCGTTCACCCCCTGCGGCAGGAAGCTGTTGCGTCAAGGCATCGACCGCGTCGCCAGCCGTTGGAATACGCGCGCCCACCTGGGCGGTGCCGACCACGGCCGTCTTTAAAAATGCGTCCATAATATCCCTGCTTCCTATAGTAAGTGATAGCTGTGATTGATCAAGGCACCAAGCGGCATGAGCGTCTCACCGTTCCACTCGGCGGCCAGGTCAAGTGGGTGTCCGCCGGAGAGCGCCAGCAGTTTCCAGTGCTCGTTCTGGCTGCGCGCCAGGGGAAGGGACTGGCCCTGTTGATCGCGCAGCCACCAGGTTTTGCTCTCTTGATCATAGATGGGCAGGCTATCCTGGATCAGGCAGAGAAAGCGTTCCTGCCAGGGATTGCGACCCAGTTGCCGCGCTACGCCGTCCAGAAAATCGGTGAAGCTGGCGACGCCTGGGAGGCGCTCCTGAATGGGCCGGCTGATGCCGTGGCGCTGGGCGAAGAGGGCGCGCTGCGGCACCACGCCGGGCCAGTAGACCAGTTCGGCCTGCTGATGGGTGCCCAGGGGATAGGTCTCGCCGAATGGCGCGCCCATATAGGAAAATTGCAGCACAAAAGTGGCCTGGCCACTGGTGGTGCCATATAGCCAGGTGCGCTGGGCGCGACCGCGCTCGACCTGTTCACGCGTCTGCCCCAGAAACAGCCAGTCATCGCTGATGTGGGTGCCCCGTTCGAGTACCTCCGGCTCTTTCAAGGACCAGCCGACCAGCTGGCGAACGTTCTCTTGCATCTCCGCGCTCAGACGTTCCTGGTGTTGGTAGGCTTCGCTCAGCAGTGCCAGCTTGCCCAACTGCGCCAGTAGCTTACTGGTCCAATCTTTTGAGGCATTGGGGATGGCGGTCAGGGCGCGGATGCGCGTCGCCAGTCCGGACGCCTGGGCATCGACCATCTGCGCCGCCTGTCCCTCCCAGAAGGAGCTCGGCTGCGCCTCCAGGCTGCCCAGGCCGTTGCGGATCAGATCGTTGAGCCAGAGATCGAGCTGGCTGAGGCCCTGCTGGATCTTTTCCTCGCGCTTCTCTATCGTTTTCTTCTGTTTGTCTGCATCTGACTGTTGAGCGGCTCTGCTTGAGCGTGTCTCCTGGCGCTGCTGCTGGGCTTCGCGCTTGCTTAACCAGCTGCTCACCCATTCCAGTGGCTCGCTCTCTGGCAAGGCTGTAGGGACAGCGGCGGCCAGAAAGAGGAGACCGAGGCTATGTTTACAGGGAAGCTTGCGGCTAGGACAACTGCACCGGGTGGTGAATGTCGAACGCTCGATGCACACCTGGTAGAGGCTGCTTCCCTGACATTCCCCCCAGATCGCCTGCCCGTTGTGTCCCAGGTTGCTCCAGAACTTCTCCAACGCGAGCTTCTTGCCCGCTTTGGCCGCGCTGGCGTCGGGCGCCATCTGGTCGACCTGGTCGGTGGTAATGTGTAATTCCACGAGTGCGATTCCCCCGAAGAAGTTTTTTTTGTTCTACCATTATATTCTTTTCATGCCCTACCATTGCGGAAAGTCATGCCACGTAAAACTATGCTCCTGGCTGAAACTTGCGCCCCTACTTCGTACGTGTGAGTTGTAGGACTTACCCTGGCGCGCACGGCTGATTTTTCAGCTCGATCCGTCACCCTGACGCAGTGTGGCAGGGATGAACATGTTTTTCTGTTCAGGAATGGAGGCATACATGGGTGCTCATCATGAGCAAGAATATACACGTAATCGCAGTGAGCAGGTTGATGAATTGAATAGCGAGGCCCGTGATAAGGGCACAACGCCGGAAAAAATTCAGAAACAGTCATCTGCCATATCATCGGATGAGGCCGTTCCGGGCCAGAAGCCAGATCACAGGTTGGTGGATGGCTACGCGATGACCCAGGGTGGTGAGACTGCGCAACCCCGGCGCAACGAGACGGAAGGCTACGATCCCACCCATAGCGGGGTACGTCGTCCGCCCAATAAGCCGGGTGCGCCGACCGAAACTCCGGGCCGTGACGAAGGGACCGCCTGGTCTTCTCAGGAGCAGATGGGTAGCTTGAAAGATACCTATGATGAGAAGAATCCCGCTGAATAGCCTGCCTGGTTTGGTGGTTGGTAAGTTGATCCTGTTGATGTCATGATACAGTGCAGAAAGGCGTGAGGTATGCAAGAGAAAGCCAAGATTCAACACATACCGGTAAAAATGTATCGCACGGCTGATCGTTTAATGGTTGCCGCTCCGATGCCGGGTCTGCAACCGGAAGATATTACAGCCCAGGTTTCTGAGGATGGACGCCTGATTATTCAGGGTGAGTTGCGAGGTATGCTCAAGGATCTCAAGGAATTGCTGGTGGACGAGTGGAGTGTAGGTGGCTATTATCGCGATATCGAACTGCCCGACATGGTGGATGGGGTGCACGCCAACGCCAACTATGGCAATGGCGTCCTGGTGATCGCCTTCCCCTTAAGCGAGCAGATACAACCTGTAACGCTCAAACTGCAAAAGACGGCCACCGATCGCGGTGGACGCAGTGGTAATGCTGGCCACACCTTCTAAGATTATGTTGTATGTGAGGTGGTCGTGCAACGCCAGGGAGGGGTGCATTCGCACCCCTCCCTGGCGTTGCACGACCACCTCACATCCTTAAGGGGTGCAAGGGTCCTCCCTATGACCCCGCCCAATCCTTAAGGGGTGCAAGGGTCCTCCCTATGACCCCGCCCAATCCTTAAGGGGTGCAAGGGTCCTCCCTATGATCCCGCCCAATCCTTAAGGGGTGCAGGGTCCTCCCTGCGCCCCCGCCCAATCCTTAAGGGGTGCAAGGGTCCTCCCTATGACCCCGCCCAATCTTTAAGGGGCGCCGGGTCCTCCCTATGACCTCGCCCAATCCTTAAGGGGTGCAGGGTCCTCCCTGCCGGGGTGTGGGGTGTCCCCGCTATCCTTCTCTCTCCTCCCCCGCCGCCCGCAGGGCGGCACATTGAAGAAGTGAAGATCCAGGCTGGATTGTAGTCACAATCCAGCCTGGATCTTCACTTCCTCCTTTATGGAACAGGTTAAGAAAAGACGGTACCGGTAAAGTTTTCTTAAGCTTATATCAAACCACTGTTCATTTTAATTATTATATGTTTCAATATAGTTATAACAAGAGGATCGTTACAGACACGTAACGATTAACATGTATGAACATTGTTAATAACTGAGTGTGGTTTCGTGTATTGCTAATGAGTGAATGTGGTTTCGTGTTATGTCGGAATTCGTATTTTTTTATTGTATGGACCTTATATTGAACAATAAATGAGGTGAATGTGTGTCAACCCAACTTGCTGTAGCACCTGAAGAAATACCCCCGCCGGTTCTAACTCCTTGCTACACATCGGCGGTCAGTTCAATGAGCTTGCTGGAATTGGTGCGGTTCTGTAAGGAAGAGATGGGCAATTACTGCCGGGGCGAGGTCGGCGACGATCGCTATGCCCTTGAGATCTTACGACGCGCCATGAAGTTACATGATGCGCAGGCCTGGGACGCGTTGCAGCAATGTTTTTCAGGTATCGTTCATACCTGGATACGTCGCCATTCCAAGCGCGAGCGCGCCTATGCCCTCGATAGTGAAGAGAACTATGTAGCCCAGGCGTTTACACGTTTCTGGCAGGCCAGCGTTAATAATGCTGAACTTAAATTTACGTCGCTGGCTTCAGCCCTGAACTATTTGCGTGCTAGCTTGAATGGCGCCATTATGGATACGTTACGCGTCTATACGCATCCGAACGAGATCCCATTACCGGATGCCAATGATCCGGTCTACAATTATGAACTGGCGACCGAGGAGCCAGAAGATTTTGAAGAGTTGTGGTTTGTGGTACGGTCTCTTCTGAGTGGTGAGCGCGAGATCCGGCTGGCCTATTTACATTTCCATTGCGGTCTCAAGGCGCGCGAGATTGTACAGTTTTGTCCCGACGAGTTCAATGATGTCCAGGAAGTTTATCGCTTACGGCATAACATTTTTAAGCGCCTGACGCGCAATGCCGACCAGATTCGCTGGCGTCTGAGTTGTATCGCTTGAGTGGATATGGTATCATAGTCAGAGATAAAGTTCGTATTTCAGCCAACTGGTGATGGAGCTCACCCGGTCAACTTCTGTAGCACGTTGACCAAACCGCATAGAAGCTAATGGCTCCTGATGACGCATTGACAAGAATAGAGCGGCGTCATCAGGAGCTTTTGTGTATGTAGAGATCTCAGGAGTAGGTAAGACAGGCTGTATGGATGGACCTTTTCTCGTGCAACTGGTAAGTATTGGGTGCGCAGGCGCCCTGGGGGCTGTCGCGCGTTATATGTTGGGATATATGATCACCCGCCGCGCCGGCTCTACGTTCCCCTTTGGAACGCTTGTCATTAATGTGAGTGGCTCGTTTTTTATTGGACTCGTCTTTGCGCTGACCGCCCGACACGTGGTGAGTCCCGCCATTCAACTGATCCTGGCCACCGGTTTTCTAGGTGGCTATACCACCTTTAGCACTATGTCCTGGGAAGGGGTGCAACTGGCTCGTGGTGGTAGGATGTGGGCCAGCGTGTTGTACCTGGGGGAAAATGTGGTTCTGGGCATACTGGCCGTAGCCCTGGGCATCGCTGCAGGATGGTGGTTCTAAATGCGGAAAAAACACTTCAATATACTGGGACTCGTGATTGTTTTCTGTGGCGGTTTTCTGGGTACAGTCGCGCGCTATCTTCTCAGTCATGCTATCCAGGCCAGCCTGGGCAACAACTGGCCCTACGACATCCTGTTGATCAACATCACCGGCGCCTTTGCCCTATCCCTGATCTCTACCCTTGCCGATGCCTCGCTCTACATCAGTCCTGCGCGCCGCCTCTTCCTCAATGTCGGTTTTATGGGTGCCTACACCACCTTCAGCAGCCTGGCGCTGGGCGACTTCACCCTCCTGAGCGGCGAGAAGGCCATGCTGGCTCTGCTCTATCTGCTCTGCAGCATCATTGGTGGCATCATCGCCGTCGTACTCGGCCAGATTCTTGGCCTGCGCATCGTCCAACGTCACACCCCTGCCACCGCCGCGCTCCCCGAATTGGAAGATATCACCCACAACGAAATCCTCGAAGAAGAGCGCTTATCCCCCCCCTCATCGTAGGTGCCGGGCTTGCCCCGGATTTGTCGCGCAGCGACTCCGCGCCCGTCTGGGCAAGGCGATTGTTTTTAGCGTACAATCAAGAGAACACAGTCTTTTTTGGTAGGTAAAGGAGCATCGTATGCAAACCCTGCTTGGTATCGATCTTGGTACAACCGGTGTTAAAGCAGCCCTCTTCGCGGCCGATGATGGGCGCGTGATCGCTGATGCCTTCATTGAGTATCCATTATTTCACCCCCACCCTGGCTGGGCGGAGCAGAATCCTACTGACTGGTGGGAGGCCACTCTTTCCGCCATTCGTCTGTGCCTGCGGGCCGGTGCCAGCAAGGGGGCGGCGGCTGAGGATGTGCGTGGACTCGGTCTGTCGGGTCAGATGCATGGCGTGGTCCTGCTGGACGAGCAGCGGCAGGTATTGCGCCCCTGCATCATCTGGGCGGACCAGCGCAGCGATGATCAGTGCCGCTGGATTACTGAGAAGGTGGGTGCCGCTCAACTGATCGAATATGTGAGCAATCCGGCCCTGACAGGATTTTCGGCCCCCAAACTGCTCTGGGTGCGTGATCATGAACCAGAGATCTTCGCGCGGGCTCGGACCATGCTGCTGCCAAAGGACTATATCCGCTATCGCCTGACCGGTGTGCTGGCAATGGAGATCTCGGACGCGGCCGGCACCTGCCTGCTGGACGTGAAGCATGGGGGGTGGTCGCAAGAGGTGCTGGCTGCCCTTGAGCTTGATCCTTCCCTGCTTCCTCCGGTGGTTCCGGCCGACGCGGCCAGCGGAACCATCACGGCCGAGGTAGCCAATCAGACCGGTCTGCCGGCTGGAGTGCCGGTGGCGGGTGGGGGTGCCGATAACGCCTGTGGAGCCGTCGGCAATGGCGTGGTCGAGCCTGGACTGGCCCTGGTATCGGTCGGCACCAGCGGCATCGTGCTGGCCCATGCGAGCTCTCCGCAGGTGGATACCTCGGGTCCCGTTCCGCGTGTGCATACCTTTAACCATGCTGTCCCCAATGGCTGGTATCTGATGGGCGTCACACAGGGTGCGGGACTCTCGCTGCGCTGGGTGCGCGACAACATCGGCCTGCCCGAGCGGGCGCTGGAGCGCTGGACCGGGATCGATCCCTATGAACTGCTGTCGAAAGAGGCTGAAGGCGTTCCCGCTGGCAGCGAGGGGTTGATCTTCCTGCCCTATCTACAGGGTGAGCGTACGCCCCACCTGGACGCCTATGCCCGTGGTGGCTGGATCGGCCTGACCGCCAGCCATGATCGCCGCCACCTGGTTCGTTCGGTGCTGGAAGGCGTAGCCTTCAGTCTCAAGGACTGCTATGCCATCATTCGTGAACAGGGCCTGCAGCTTAACCAGGTGCGCGCTACTGGCGGCGGCGCCAAGAGTCCCCTCTGGCGGCAGATTATCGCCGATGTTTTGGGCGTCGAACTGGTTGTCACCAACTCTTCTGAGGGACCCGCCTTCGGAGCGGCCCTGCTGGCTGGAGTCGCCGGTGGTGTCTACTCCTCGGTACAGGAAGCCTGCGCCCAGACCGTGCGCGTGGTACAGCGTACCGCGCCCGACCCCGCCACCGCACCAGCGTATGAGCAGGCCTACGAGACCTACAAAGCCCTCTACCCCGCCCTCAAACCCATTATCAGTCGCCCCCTCTAACCACCACCTTCATACAAAGGCAGAGCGCCCCAGAGTTCTAGGGCGCTCTGCCTTTGTATCTTGCGCACCCGCAAAGCCAAGCCCCCGGCAGCCCCATCCCCATCCTTGGATCAACATGCCCGCACAACAAAGCCCTCGGCAGCCCCATCCTTTAATATGTGATGTGACAGGTGCGCGACTGCGCACCTGTCACATCACATATTCAACATGCGCGGCCGCGTATGCGGCCGCGCGAAAGACGTCGATTAGGCACAATAACAACATGCAAATAAAAAAATATACTTTATATTTATCTTTTTCAGACGAATACCAAAGACAAGGAGCAAAAGATTATCAATCCGTTTGCCTCTTAAATCCCTTCTATGTCTATAGAATAATAAGGAAGAGGTTATGTAAACTATGTTGAAATGGATGCAGGTGGGAGTCTCGGCCTGCGTGTTATCCCTGCTGCTGAGCCTCTTTTTTCTCTCAACGGGAGCTGAGGCCCGATCAACTTCCACTATGGAACATAGCAGTAGATGCCACCATCACAGCTGCTATCACCGTCAGCTCTTCAATGGCTGGCCCAATGCCTGGAAATGGCGTACATCGAAGGACCATAGGGGACCTGTTGGCCCTCCTGGCCCTCCTGGCCCGCAAGGTCCAATGGGACCACAAGGTCCAATGGGACCATCAGGCCCCTCCGGTCCTCAACGTCCTGGTTATGCCGCGGTAAATATACAGGCGATCACTATTAGTGATACCCCTGTTGATGTAGCCACCATTACAGTTCCCAGCGGCAGCTACCTTGTTACCGCTTCGAGCATCGTCAATTACAATAGCGCGGAGGCCATCGTTACCTGCCAACTGACCACAGGCAATGTACAGGATGCTTCGGTCGCGGGCGCTGGATCGGCTGGACAATCGGGATTGGCCCCGTACGGAATGCAGACGCTGAGCTTAACGGATAATGTCACCCTCACCAGCCCGGGGACTATCGCCTATACCTGTGTCGGGACCGCTGGCTTATCCGTTCCCTCGGCCTATATTGAAAATTCCTCCATTACAGCCAGTCCGGTTCTCAATATCCAGCCTTGATAGGCTGTTCAGCTTTCCGTCCCACGGGAGGTTGAGTATTACCCTTCCAGGCGGTCGCTCATGAGCGACCGCCCATTTTTATTTGTGACCACAGATAGCATGCTTCCCATAATACATGATGCGATATTTTATAGAAATTGCGTTAAAAAATACAACTATCCTTATGTGTATAAAATTAATCGTAAAAAGCTTGAGTTTATCTAATATAGCGAGTATCATATAAAATATATAACAGATATTCTTGTGGACGTGGTGGTTGTACTGAGGAAAGTGAGTATCTGCCTATCATGACTGTATCTGCAAATTCTTCATTTTTGAGTGTGAGCCAACCTCCACATTCTCCTTCGAAGCGAAGTGCTGTTTTCACACCTCATCTATACCTCGATGTAACCTGCTTTCTTATCCGTTGTTTGTACGAAGGCGCAAGTAGTGACAAATGATGTTATCTGCATCCCGGCACGTCTCAAGGCTCCACGGGCTACGTGCTGATCTGGCCCCTGACAATGCTCTGTTTTATGTATAAGCTCGGAAAGAACCTTTGGTACTGTGGGTGTCTGTATATATTCCTATAAGTCTGGAGAGAAAGGGAGGGAAGAAGGATCGTTTTTGGCTTTCAGCGATTAGCAAATACTATCAAAAACATGTTTACTGGTCATGCAAGATTGGGGGAAGTGATGATTGAGGAGATCTCAAAAGAGAAGCCCGATGACAATGCGAAGGAGACGGCGGCTGGTCCTGGCGGCCAACCATTCGTGCTGCCGACGCCAGACTACTACGGCACCATTCCCAACTATGCCAACAGTCCACTGCCTGTGATTGACTATAACACCGGTGTTATCACTGGTGGCATCCGGAAATTTGTCGACACGCTACCGGGGCTAGGTGCTACCAATGCTAACTCTGTAGGACAATATATCCCGGTAGCCATTCCTGATACGACATCCTATCCCGGCGCTGACTATTACGAGATCGAGGTGGGGCAGTATACAAAGAAGTTGCATCCCGATTTGCCTCCTACCACGCTGCGCGGGTATCGCCAGACCAATACGACCGACCCCAACGTCAGTAAGTTCTGCTATGGGGGACCACTTATCCGGGCGAGGAAGGACCGTGTGGTACGCCTGAAGGTGACCAATAAGCTTCCGGTTGGCGCCGCCGGGCGGCTCTTTCTCCCCGTCGATACCACCGTCATGGGGGCGGGAACCGGCCCCAATGGAGGATTGGAAACCTATACCCAGAACCGCCATGTGACCCACCTTCACGGTGGCGATACCCCGTGGATCAGCGATGGGACTCCTCACCAGTGGTTTACGCCCGCCGGCGAGGTGACGTCCTACCCTAAGGGTTTGAGCTTTCAAAACGTTCCCGATATGCCGAACGCCGGCCCCGGCGCGGCGACTTACTATTATACGAATCAGCAGAGTGCCCGGCAAATGTGGTTCCACGATCACACCTATGGTATTACGCGCTTGCAAGTTTATGCTGGTATACTGGCGCCGTATCTACTTACCGATCCAACCGAGCAGGATCTGATCGCTCGCCATCTCATTCCGGCGACCGATCTGCCTTTGATCATTCAAGATAAGACCTTTGTCCCTGATCCTGCTCAACTGGCCGCTGAAGATCCAACGTGGAGCACGGCGTCGTGGGGCGGCAAAGGCAATCTCTGGTTCCCCCACGTCTATATGCCGAACCAGAATCCAATCTCTCCCGATGGCTCTAATCCTATGGGACGGTGGGATTACGGTCCCTGGTTCTGGCCCCCCTATACCGGGTTGCTCAACGGACCGGTTCCCAATCCGCTCTATGGTACCACCCCTTGGCAGAATTCGGTCAATCCCGGTACACCGAATCCCTCTATCGTGCCTGAAGGCTTTATGGATACCCCTATTGTGAATGGGGCGGCTTATCCCTATATGCAGGTTGAGCCGAAGGCATATCGCTTCCGCATCCTCAATGCCTGCAATGAGCGCATGCTCAATCTCCAACTTTACTATGCCCAGACTGGCAGCGGCGCCACCGCCACCGCTACGCTGGCCCCGGATGGTTCCGTTGCTTCAATCCACGTTACCTCTGGCGGTAGCGGCTATCAAACCCCACCCAATGTCTATATCATTGGTGATGGCATCAATGCGGCTGCTACGGCGACGATCTCGGGTGGCGCGGTGACCAGCGTCACCGTGACAAACGGCGGCGAGGCGTATTCGTTCACTCCCCTGATCGCCTTCGGTGGCAGTACCGAGGTCCCTATGGTTGAGGCATGTCCAGACTCGGGATTACCCCCCGACTGGCCGACCGATGGGCGCCCCGGCGGCGTTCCCGATCCGGCTGCTAAGGGACCATCCTGGATTCAAATCGGTAACGAGGGCGGTTTCCTGCCCTCGCCCGTTGTGATTCCTCCTGTCCCGATTAACTATGAGTATAACCGTAGGAGCATCACCGTTTTAAATATGTCCACCCACTGTCTGCTAATGGGACCGGCTGAGCGGGCTGATGTGATTGTGGATTTCTCCAGTGTCCCACCTGGAAGTAACGTGATCCTCTATAACGATGCGCCCGCACCGGCTCCTGCTTTTGACACTCGTTATGATTACTACACCGGTGATCCAGATCAGACTCCGTCAGGTGGCGCGCCTACGACTCCTCCAGGCTATGGACCAAATACCAGGACCATTATGCAGTTCCGGGTCGTGGGAACTCCCTCTGCCCCCTTCGACCTGAATGCATTAAATGAGGCGTTCACCTCGACCGATACCACACAGGGGGTGTTCGCGTCATCGCAGAATCCGATTATCGTGCCGCAGGTTGGCTACGACTCGGCGTATAACGCGATCTTCCCAGATGACAATTCCGCCTATGCGCGTATTCAAGATACCAGTATGAGCTTTTTCAATGGGCCTCTCTCGGCTATTACAGTGATAAACGCTGGTTCCGGTTATACCTCGGTACCCAGCGTGACGATTACCGGGGGTGGAGGAAGCGGCGCCACAGCCGTTGCGACTATATCCGGAGGCAGAGTGACCAGTATCACCCTGACCTATGCCGGGGTGGGCTATACCTCGGCTCCGACGGTTCTCATCTCTCCACCGGGAGGCACAGGCGTACAGGCAACCGCTCAGGCCGTTGGAATCGTTATGCCATTACTGCCTAAAGCTATCCAGGAACTGTTCGATCCTGCCTATGGGCGCATGAACGCGACCCTGGGTGCCGAGCTTCCCAATACCACCGGTTTTAACCAGACGACGATCCCTTATCAATACATCGATCCGCCCACGGAGATTATCAACCAGGTGCCACCCCCACCGACCCCGATTTCTGCTGCCGATGGCACGCAACTCTGGAAGATTACCCATAATGGCGTGGATACCCACTCGGTCCACATCCACCTGGTGAATATGCATCTCATTAACCGTGTCGGCTGGGATAACATGGTGAAACCTCCTGACCTGAATGAGCTGGGGTGGAAGGAGACCATACGCATGAATCCGCTGGAAGATATTATTGTGGCGTTCCGGGCGCGTACCCCCAACCTGCCCTGGCAGGTTCCCAATAGTATCCGACCCATGGATGTCATGGCAGCTATCGGTACAACAGGCCAGTTTACGAATGTTGACCCGACCAACCAGCCTGCGGTCGTTACTAATGTGCTGGTTAACTTCGGGTGGGAGTATGTCTGGCACTGCCATATGCTGAGCCATGAAGAGAATGATATGATGCGTCCGATTATCCTGGGGTTGCCGCCCCGGGCACCCTCCAGCCTGACGGGGGCGGCGATTAGCGTCGGCAATATAACGCTGGCGTGGACCGATATGTCCGCCAACGAGACCGCATGGATCGTTCTGAGAAGCCTGTCGGCGTCTGGCCCCTGGACCGTTATCGCCAATTTCCCATCGACCACTGGTCCTCAGGTGGGTGGCAGGGTCCAGTATGTGGATAGGTCGGTTGCCCGGCGCACCAGATACTATTACATGGTCCAGGCCTCAAATGTGGTTGGCTACACCCAGCAATATCCGGCCCCGGCCGTTGGTTATCCCCACCAGACCCTGAATTCTACCCCATCGTCCATCATAAGCATTACATCCCTTTAAACGCGGCGCGTACCCCGATACGTTTCATCTCGAACGTATCGGGGCATCCCCCCATCAAAAAAACGAATCCCCCCCGTAGGTGTCGGGCTTGCCCCGACTTTTTTTGGGCTTGCCCCGACTTTTTTTGGGCCTGCCCCGACTTCCTGTCTCCTTTTTATTGTGGCTTAACCACCGTTTTGTAGTAGTCGCAGAGGTCGGTGATGGGGCAGCGGTTGCAGCGGGGATGCTCGTAGACGCAGATCCGCTGGCCGTGGCGCAGCAGGGCTTTGTGGAAATTGTAGATGCTGCGCGCGTCCTGCGGCAGCAGGGCCTGGAGCAAGGTATGGGCGGCGTCGGCCGTGACCTTCTTGCCGATCAGACCCAGGCGACCGGAGACGCGGTGGACGTGGACATCGACCGGCAGCAGTGGCAGGCGGCAACTGAAGAGCAGGACGCAGGCGGTCGTCTTGGGTCCCACCCCCTCAAAGCGATTGAGCCAGGCCGCTCCCTCCTCGACCGGCAGGTCGCGCAGGAAGTTGAGGTCGAGGTTGCCACGCTCCTCTGTAATCTGGCGCATGATCGCCTGCAGGCGCGGCGCTTTGACCTCGGGCCAGTTGACATTGGCAATGGCGTCCTGCACCTTTTCGGTGGGGGCATCGCGCACCGCCTCCCAGGAACCAAACGTCTTCAATAAGTTATCGTAGGCCGCGGCCGTCTGCTCATCCCTGGTGCGATGCGACAGGATGATATCGACCAGCATGCTCATTGGATCTTTCTTTGACCATTCGGAGACGCCATATGCCTCGGTCAGCCGTTGACTGACCTCCAGCGCCTTCGCCGAGAGCGCCACGATATCCGTCGATGGATAGCCATAGTCCGCCCCGTTGCGCGCCGTTCGTGCAGGTTGTTTTACCATATTCCCATCCTTCTACTACATCTGTCTGGAATCAGGTGCTGTTACCTGTATACACGGATCGGCAGGGGTATGGCGTTCCAGGGTCGCACTGCATGAAGCGCCCAGCACAGGCGTTTCATGCCAGCTGGAAGGCGTTGATCTCGTTGTTAGCGATGATCATCCAGCTGTTGGTCACATAAGGGCGGCTCATTCTGTCTCCAGGCAGTTTCAGCGGCGGCTGTATCAGCTTGCCGTTGTGGGCATCGAACATGTAGAGCTCGGCGCTTCTGGTGGTGAGATAGAGGATGCCATCAACCACCAGCGGGGTCGCGCCTGCCTCGTTTTTGAGATAGACGTTCCAGATCTGCTTGCCGCTGGCCAGTTCGACGGCGGACATTCTGGTGCGGGCCGTGCTATTGCCAAAGACGCCCTGGGTGGTGAAATAGGCGATGCCGTTGACGATTTCGATCTCATCGACGATCGCGTTTTCCAGCGGAATCGACCAGTAGGTCTCGCCGGTTTGCATGTCCAGCGCGTAGAGCTGTTCGTTGTAGGAGCAGATGCAGACGACATGTTCGTCGAAGGGGACGGCTGCGTGCACCCGGCCTACATCGGCATAGCTGGCTAGCTTGTGGCCGCGTTCGGCGTCGACCGCGTAGCAGTGTCCTCGCCCGGTGGCGATGTAGACGACGTTGTTGGCGATCAGCGGCCGCCCCTGTTGCGGCGCTTTGAGGGTCACATTCCAGTATTGTTGCCCGGTGGCCGCGTTGAGAGCATAGACGGCGTGCCGCGAGTAGGCATAGACGATGTCGTTGGAGACGATGGGGGAGGCCTTGAGGTTGTCCTCTGTCTCGACGGTCCAGTAGAGCTCGCCAGTATCGGCGTCCAGGGCCGAGATCTTGCCTCCATCTTCGATATTGCCCGAGGCGAAATAGATCAGCCCCTCGGAGACCACCGGGGCCTCGAAGATACCGTATTGCGTTTTGTGCGACCACAGGTGCTCGCCGGTTGAGAGGTCGAGGGCGCGCAGGTGGCGGGGACTCATGGTATGCTGGTTGGCCCCATTGTACGTGCCCGCGTAGACGATGCCGTTTTCCACCGTGGGCTCTGAATAGTAGACCTGGTTGAGCCCGCTGGTGGTGCTCCAGATGGGCCGCAACTGGCTGGCGGTCCGGGTTGCATGTTGCGAGGTCTGTGTTGAGGCGCGCTTCTTCAAAAATGCCGGTGGCGTGACCGGTTCGTTGCGCCTCCCGTGCCTGCCCTCGGCCGCCGTGGGATCGGTCTCGATAAAGCTGCGTTCCCCACGTTGCGTCTGCCTTGTCAGCTGTTCCCGAGAGCCCGTGATTACATTACCCGGCTGCCCCTGGGGTGTCGGTGGTTTGGTCGGTTGGGACATCCCGGGCGCGCTGGCATCTGTCGCAGCGACCAGGGCCTGAATGAAATCGGAGACGCTCTCATAGCGGTCGTCGCGCTCCTTTGCCAGCGCCCTGAGCACGGCTAATTCAATGTCCTCAGGAATGTCTGGATTGAGCTCATGTGGCTCGATGGGGGCCTCATAAATATGCTTGTAGCCGATGGTATAGGGATCGTCGGCCATGAAGATCTGCTGACCGGTAAATATCTCGTAGGCGATGCAGCCCAGCGCGTACTGGTCGCTTTTCTTGCTGATCTTGCCTTTGAACTGCTCCGGCGACATATAGGCCGGCGTGCCGATCTCATCGACGCGCCGCGTCTTCTGAATCTGCAGGGCGATCCCAAAATCGGCCAGCAGGGCATCGCCTCGCGCGTTAAAGAGAATGTTGGCCGGCTTCAGATCCCGGTGCACCACATCCATATCATGCGCATGCTGGAGGCCGCGCCCGATCTGCTGTAAGATGCGTACGGCCTCACCCGTCTCCATTGGATGGCCGTTGAGCTCATCCAGACGATCCCTCAGAGAGCCGCCGGGCGCGTATTCAGCCACAAAGAATGGATATCCCTCATATAAGTTAGCATCCAATACCTGCATAATATTGGGATGAGTCAATTCGTCTAGAATCACAGCCTCCTGGAAGAAGCGATCAAATTCTTCTTGCGAGTTCAGTGCTGTATTGAGCACTTTGATCGCCACCGGTGGCTTCTGTGATAGGAGGAAGTGCTTGCCCAGATACACACTTCCAAAGGCTCCCTGCCCCAATGATTCCACAAGAATATAACTGGCTAATTGCTTTCCTAATAATTCGTCCTTCACCATACGCATCCTTTGCACCGCGAAACTAACTGCTAATGTTGAATAGAATTATATACGATTTATCTTATATAAAGAAGAGTATCATAATTACAGGGGTCGCAACACCATTGCTCAGAAGGTGTGATATGGCGGGGAGTGCGCTACAGATGGTGCCAGCGCGTGCTAGCTGAAAAATCATCAGCTTAAAGATCCACCGGCATAATCCATCGAAAGATGGATGGTTACTTATAGTTGCGCTCTTTATACTATGCTCGACACTACTATCCGTTCCTCATTGACGAGCAGTTTAGCTGGCCTTTTTCCAGATGGACAGTGGTTGGTAGAGCGTCGGATTATGATACATGACAAAAAGCTATGGGACTGGCTGGTTTTATTCCTATGACGGGGGAGGTATTCTATGCAGAAAGCTACCACTCCTCATTCGACGAAGAAGTTATCCGTCTACTTCATTACTAGCGTGGCCGCTTTAGGAGGTTTGCTTTTCGGCTATGACACCGGTGTCATTTCTGGCGCGCAGCTCTTCCTCGTAAAGACGTTTTCGCTCAATCCTCAGCAGCAGGAGTTAGCGGTTAGCGCTGTTCTTATCGGTGCTATCATCGGTGCGATTGTTGCTGGGAAGGTAAATGACGCCTTCGGACGCAAGAAAACACTTCTGCTACTGGCTGTTATCTTCACGCTAGGTGCGCTCCTGACAGCCGTCTCGCCGAACTACACGCTCTTTCTTATCTTCCGAGCCATTGTCGGCCTCGGTATTGGCGCGGCCGCCAGTGTCGTACCGGTCTACATCTCGGAGATGGCACCATTCCAGATGCGCGGTAAGCTGGTTACGTTCAACCAACTGGCCGTCACGATCGGTATCGCGGTCTCCTACTGGGTGGACCTGGCTTTTGCCCATGCTGGCATGGGCTGGCCTCCGATGTTCGCGACGGCCGCCATTCCTGGCATCCTGCTCTTTGTCGGTATGTTGATGAGCCCTGAGACGCCGCGCTGGTACGCCAGCCGGGGACGCTGGGCCGAGGCTCGCCAGGTACTGGAGTGTATCGAGGGAGCCGATCCCGAACTTGAAATCGCGGAGATCCATACCTCTCTGAGCATTGAGCAGAAGCAGGGGCGCATTCGCGATCTGTTTACGCCGCGTGTGCGCATGGCCTTGCTGGTTGGGGTCGGGCTGGCGGTATTCCAGCAGTTCGTGGGTATCAATACCGTGATTTACTACGCGCCAACCATCTTCCAGTCGGCTGGCGTCTCTTCAGCGAGTAGTGCGATCCTGGCTACCAGCGTGGTTGGTGTGGTGAACGTGCTGGCCACTATCGTCGCTCTGCTGTTGCTCGATAAGGCTGGTCGACGTGTCCTGCTGATCTCCGGCTGTATCGGTATGATCATTGGCCTGGCCCTGCTGGGCACCATCTTCGCGACCGGCGCGGCCAACGCGGGCCTGCTGACTATGCTGGCGCTGATGATCTATATCATCTCTTTCGCCATCAGCATGGGTCCTGTCTTCTGGCTGATGAGTGCCGAGATCTTCCCGACCTCTGTACGTGGTGCTGGTGCCAGCGTCTGTTCGTTCTCCAACTGGGCCGCGAACTTCATCGTCAGCATCACCTTCTTGAGCCTGATTGGCGGTATTGGAACCGCTCACACCTTCTGGCTCTACGCCGTCATTGGCGTTATCGCCCTGGTCTTCTGCTGGTACCTGGTACCCGAGACCAAAGGCAAGACGCTGGAGCAGATCGAGGCCTACTGGAACAATGGACGTCGCTGGATCAAACCCTCCACGCTCTCCAAGGCCCGACTCAAGCCCACACCCTGACCTTTGTGAACTTTCTACAGAATCAGGGGGTGCCATCCGGCGAATAAGCGGGGACGGCCCCCCCTCTCCGTTCCTGTCATGTTCCTTTTTTCGTGCCGTGACCCCGAATGCTGTGCATAGTACCCAAAAACGTCATTGACGGCGGCTCGCATTGATCCCTATACTGGTATCGTGAGCAAAATATCCTTCGCGAACCCCTTTCCAGCTGCCAGCAGGGTTCGCCTGCTATTATCGTGCGGCTACGATTCTCCTCGGAGCACAATGAAGTGTTGAGTCGCACATGCTCACCCTTTCTCTAAATCACCCCTTCCTTCCAAATCATTCCAGAAGAAGGTGTCGAGCGCCCTGGTGGCTCACCCCTTCTCTAAATCGCCCCGGAAGAAGGTGCCGAGCGCCCCGGTTGCTCACCCTTTCTCTAAATCGCCCCGGAAGAAGGTGTCGAGCGCCCTGGTGGCTCACCCCTTCCTTCCAAATCATTCCAGAAGAAGGTGTCGAGCGCCCTGGTGGCTCAGGCCATTGGCCTGAGCCACCAGGGCGCTCGACACCTTCTTCTCCTTCGTGCCGCCGCAGGCGGCACGAAACCTCCCCTTGACCATCTTTTAGCAATATGGTACTATATTTTTAGTTCACTAAAAAATTATTTTTGGAGGAAATGGAAATTGCAGAAGCCTATTCAGGAGCTTGCTCCACGCATCAGCGATTGCCTCAAGCTTATCTACAGTATGCAAGAGCGCAATCAAAAGGTCTCCACTTCCGCGGTGAGCGAGAGGCTGCGCGTGAGCGATGCGACCGCGACAATGATGTTTAAAGACTTCGCCGCCGCTGGCTGGGTCGAGCATGTCCCCTATCATGGTGTGCGCCTGACTCCCCTTGGCGAGCAGAAGGCGATGGAGGTTATTCGCCATCACCGGCTGCTCGAACTGTACCTGGCGCGCGAACTGGGCTATAGCTGGGATAAAGTTCATGAAGAGGCTGACCGGTTGGAGCATGTCATTTCCGAGGAGTTCGAAGCCAGGCTCGACCAGCTGCTGGGCTATCCCACCATCGATCCGCATGGCGATCCCATCCCCAGCAAAGACGGGGTGATCGCGGTACGCCGGGGCATCAAGCTCTCTCAGATGGAGGATGGACAGTGCGCGCAAATCTTGCGCGTCAGCGATCAAGATCCCGAAAAGTTGTGTTACCTGGGCAGCATGGGTCTCTATCCTGAATGCCGCGTTCAACTGCTCGCGCGCGCGCCCTTTGGGGGTCCACTGCAGATCCGGGTCGGTGAGGAAGGGGCTCAGGTCGATTATATGTTGGGGGCCGAACTGGCGGAGCATATTATTGTCTCGGCTTCATAGCGCGTCTCACATATCTGAATCTGGCCGTATACACATTAAGACGTATTACCGCGCCAGGCAGGTATCGCTGTCCTTTAATAGTATGTGATATCTATTGTAGATGAGGAAGTCTCGTATGGCATTATTAACAAAATCACGTAGCAAAGTGGAGTATGAGGCACCTGTACATCTGCGTCTCCTCTATGCGGGGAAGCGTTTGTGGACCGGTAATAATCGCCTGGGCCTGGGCGCGCGCGAGATTCTGAAGGCGCTGGGCCCTGGTTTTCTGGTCAGTGTCGGATATATGGATCCCGGTAACTGGGGGACGAACCTGGCGGCTGGCGCTGGCTTTGGCTATCAATTGCTGTGGGTGATCCTGGTCAGCAATATTATCGCTATCTTCCTGCAGATTGCCTCATCTAAACTGGGAATCGCGACCGGCAAGGATCTGGCTCAGCTGGCGCAGGAGTATTTCCCTCGTCCTGTTGTCATGGCCTTTGGCGTTACGGCTGTGCTCGCTATTATGGCGACCGACCTGGCAGAGATCCTGGGGGGCGCCCTGGGTTTTCAGATTCTCTTTGGCATCCCTCTGGTCGTCGGCTCGATCATGACCGCTGTTATTGTGATGGCCCTGCTCGGTTTGAGTCGCTGGGGCTTTCGTAAGGTGGAGTACGTTGTTATCGGCTTTGTCTCGATTATTGGATTAGCGTATGTCTATGAAACGGCCTTGCTGCACCCAAGCTGGGGGAGCGCGGCGTTTCATGTAGTTGTGCCGCAATTATCCTCGGGCAGCATTATGGTTGCCGTTGGTATCCTTGGTGCGACGGTCATGCCGCACAATGTGTTTCTGCACTCCTACCTTTCTCATCAGCGACTTAGTGGTCCCGAGGCGCCGCTGACCGAGCGACGCCAGGTGTTGCGCCTGGCGAAGATCGATACCATCGCCGCGCTGAACGTCGCCTTTTTCGTCAATGCCGCCATGCTGGTGGTGGCAGGCGCTGTCTTCTATCATCACGTAAATGCTAATAACCTGGATCTGTCGACCGCCTATATCTCGCTGATTCCGGTGCTGGGCACCTTCGCAGCTATCGCCTTCGGCATCGGACTGCTGGCGTCGGGCCTTTCGTCCTCGATGACCGGAACGCTGGCCGGCCAGGTCGTTCTGCAGGGATTTTTTCATCGCTCGATCCCGGTCTGGGTCTGGCGTACCATCACGCTGATTCCGGCTCTGGTTGTCGCGGCGCTGGGCATTCCGACGGTCCAGGTGCTGGTTATTAGCCAGGTCGCCCTGAGTCTGCAGTTGCCCTTCACCATCGTCGCGGTGATCGTGCTCTCCTGCCGCCGGGACCTGATGGGCAAATTTACCGATACGCGCACTATTACCATTATCCATATCCTGTTGGCGTTGTTGATTACAGCCCTCAATGTCTGGCTCATCTACAGCTACCTGCCTCTCTAATCATGGGTATGGTGACACTGCCGGGTGGTCGCGATCGTCCGACAATGTTACCATACACCCATGGCCACACATGTCATACTCGACCATGGTATTTACCGGTCGAGTATGCTAATATTTTGCTAACCTGGCATAAAGAAAGAAAGTAGCTATTCAGCAAGAATGCCCGGGGAGGCAAGCCCCTGGTCAGCGATATTTCATATAAGGAGAGACTTTTTGGCAACTCACGAGAAAAGATATGTGATTATCGGCAATGGCGTTGCCGGCACAACAGCCGCAGAAACCCTGCGCAAAAACGACCCCAATTGCAGCATTCATCTGCTCACCAATGAACGCTATCCGCTCTACAACCGCGTGTCGCTGCCACGTTTCCTGCAGGGTGTGCTGCCGGAACAGAAAGTCATGATCCGTGACTTCGCCTGGCATGAGCAGCGCAACATCCTGTTGATTACCGAGGTCCTGGTCTCAAGCGTCAATACCGAGGAGCGCGTGGTCCGCACCGAGGATGGGCGTGAGTTCCCCTATGACGCCTTACTGGTCGCCAGCGGCGGCTGGGCCAATCCTCTCAAGGTTCCTGGCGCGAGCGATACCAAACATATTTACAATTTTGTCACCCTCGACGATACCAAAACTATCGTTGAGCGCATGCTGGAATCCCGTACCGCGCTGGCCTATGGCGGCAGCTTTATCGCCTATGAGCTCTGCGACGGTTTCGCCATGCGCAAGCTGCATACCACCTGGCTGATGCGCGGACCCTACTGGCTGCGTAACTCGCTGGATACCGATGGCGGCGAGGTCGTAGATAATATCGCCAAAAAGTTTGGCGTCGAGGTCATCCATGGTGACGAGATCGATTCGGTCGTTCCGTCCAATGGCGTGCCCAGCTACGTCAAGACCATAAAGGGACGCGAGATCCAGGCCGACATGATCGGCGTGGGCCTGGGCATTACGCTCAATACGCAAATCCTGGAGGGATCGCCCATCGAGGTGAATGGCGGCGTCGTTGTCAACGAGTACCTGGAGACCAATGTGCCGGGCGTCTACGCGGCCGGTGACGTGGCGAACTTCTACGACTCCACCATTAAGCGCCACCATACCATGGGCACCTGGGATAACGCCAAATCCCATGGGCAGGTCGCGGCCATCAATATGGCCGGTGGACACCAGGCCTATGTAGACATCCCGACCTATACCAGCCCCCTGTTCGACGTCAATATCGCCGTTGTCGGGAGTGCCGAGTCCAACAATCCCGAGATGGAGACCGTCGCCCTGCGTGAGCCGGGCGAGAAAGGCAACGAAAACTATCGCCGCCTCTTCTTCCAGGAGAACAAGCTGGTCGGCGTCCTCATGATCGGTAGCCCCAAGGGGCGCAAGAAGCTGATCGATGTCGTGAAGAGCCAGCAGCCCTTCGCCACCCCCGCCGAACGCGAAGCCCTCCTCACCCTCAAATAAGGAAAAGCTTTCATGAACAAAGTTTGTGGGGCAGCATGTGCGCAGTGCGCACATGCTGCCCCACAAACTTTGTTCATGAAATTAGAGAAGAGAGAGAAGTGCGCGCGCCTCCTGGTTAGAGAAGAGAGAGAAGTGCGCGCGCCTCCTGGTTAGAGAAGAGAGGGGTGTGCGCTCCTCCTGGTTAGAGAAGAGAGGGAAGTGCGCGCTCCTCCTGGTTAGAGAAGAGAGAGAAGTGCGCGCGCCTCCTGGTTAGAGAAGAGAGAGAAGTGCGCGCTCCTTCCAGTTATATATGGTGGTGCGAGGGCGCGCCGCAGCGCGCCCTCGCACCACCATATATAACCCGCCGGGTGCGTAGCACCCGGCCACGCATAAAAAAGAATTCCAAAAAATATCCGAATATGGTTATTATTGTATATATGTGCTATCTTTGAGCCTGTTACTTGACTGTTTGCAGCTTTTCAGCTAACGTAAGGTGCGATAAGAGCTAGTTAGTAGGAGATGCTCCGTGGCGACAGTATGTACCCATTGTGGGACGGAAATACCGCGAGATAATGTGCGGTTTTGCAATCATTGCGGCGCCCCCATTCCTGATCATTCATTACATTCTGATGCGCGCATGGCGGCCGGAGAGAATGCACCTGACAAGATCAATGATGCACTGGATTCATCCTCATCATCGTCATTGCCAGAGCAGGTGGCCCGGCAACCATTTGCCCCATCGAGTCGGCCTGCCGAGGCGGCCAACGCTAAGAAAGTTGATAATTCCAATGTGACGCCCTGGCTGGGCATTCAGGGATATGATGCTCCTGCGCCACCTCCCCGACCAGAGTCGCGTGTTACTACCAGAGAGGAACAGCCGTCCGCTGGCCCTTCTAGCGGCGCCGGGGAGAATGCGTCCGCGCCGCGCTCGTCACGCCCCGCTCCGGCCCGCCCCACCGATAGTGGGGCCGCTGGTGGAAACGTCAGTGCGCGCCGGCCCGGACAGGGTGCCCGCTTTGGGCGCAGCCGGGGGACCTCGGATCAGCCTGCCGCCGGTTTTGCCTGGCCCGAGCCGATGACGCACGTTATCGCGGGACGCGAGAATGCCGCTGATCCCCAGGCTGAGCCGCAGGATGCTTTTCCGGTCCTGCCTTCGACGCCCCCACCGGCCCGCAAACTGCATACGAAGGTCTGGGACAATATTGAGGAGACACCAACCGTAACCGAGGTGCCCGCTCCCGCGCCCTCTGAGTCCTCCTCTAACACTCCTGCCGCCGCTCAAGCGCGTTCGCAGTCGCGGAAAACAGAGATTGAAGATTTGCCGACGAGCTCACTCTCTCGTGCCGGCCTCGAAGAAGAAGATCCAATCGAAACGACGTTGACCCATCTACCGACCGTCTCCCTGAGCTCGGTGTCCTCGCCTGTGCTGCCGGAGACCCGACCGCAGAGGCAGGGCGATGCCCCCCCATCCAGCAAGACGGTCGCGGATGAGCATATCGATCAGATGCCAACCGCGCAGTGGCAAGTACCGAACCTGGCGAAAGGGCAGACGCCATCAAGCTCTGGCAGGGGAAATTCGCTGCCTGGCCTGGCTTCTTCTGCTCCCCAGGAGCAGCGGCCGGCTGCTGCGGCGTCGGTCCAGCCACCGGTTGCCGCTCCTACAGCGGCACCTGTTCAGCTGGAACGCCCGGAGGCAGCACCCTCATTCGCGCTGGTGCGGTCAGAGTCTGTCAAGAAGGCGAAAAGCCGCCTCCCCCTCATTGCTATTGTGGCCGTCGTCCTGGTCTGCCTGCTGGCACTGGGCGGCTGGTTCTTCTCGTCCCATTCCTCCTCGTCCGTGCAGGCCACCCGGCCAGTGCAGTCGGTAACTAATGATCCCCTTGGAGTATCCCTGGAGTATCCCACGGGATGGAAGAGTAGTCTCGTTGGCACGACTCTGAAGCTAGCCGATAGTAGCAATACCGCCCAGATTACGATTGCCAGAGCCGCGTCCGGTTCCTCTAATGTTGCCACATACCTGCAGCAGCAGGCGACCAATCTGGGCATGACCAATGCGAAGCCCGGCGGCACCGTTACCTTCGCCGGGACCAGCTGGCAGCAGATCCGGGGCGACTTTCAAGTCTCGGGCGCCAGCTATACAGGCACCATTTATGCCGGTATGCATAATAATCAGCTCTATACCTGGACACAGATGGTCCCCAAAAATGTGGCGCAGGATGAGGAGGATCTGGTCTTCTCCCCCGCGCGCTCAAGCCTGCGGTTCCACTAGCGCCAGCACTACCAGGCCGGCCGAAGAGGGATGGTGCATCTCGCACCATCCCTCTTCGGCCGGCCTTTTCTTATAGGTCTCTGCGTCAATGAGAGACACCGCACAACGTTTGGGACCGCGTGTATGGTATAATGACACTCGGCCCGACTCGTAGGGGCTAATTATCCTATATGGCTGTTACAGGTATATTAGAGCGGGACCATATTTGTATGCATGCGTAATTTTTCGCGTCTCGCCAGCGATATACCTTGGGGATAAAGTTTTGCTCATCGGCATTGGATCTTTGCAGCGCATCAATTTGGAGAAAGGAGTGCGTAGCAGCCTCGCTACTACGCCACATGGACAAGCACATGGACGATATTCATTTCGAACGCCATTTTCGCACCCCCCACTCAGAAGGCTATTACATTATGCAGGGTAACAACCTGCAGAGCAATAACCGCCTGGGAACCGTTGACATACACTTTACCACCACCGCGGTGCATGGCACCCTTATTTTGGAGCGCGAGCTGGAAGAGTCGGATCTGACAAAGCTGATCGAGCAGATTGATGAGGATCTGGTGCTTTCTGCCGATATGCCGCGTGACGACTTCCTGGTCAGCGTCTATGTCGGTAAAGATGTTGGTTTTTACAGCGATGAGTATTTCGCTGAAGAAAATAATGAGTCTCTCGACTTCGATGAGGACGATGATTCTCTTTAATGCCAGCGTGGGGGCGCTGACGCCCCCAATCTTATAAATTGAAGGGGGGGTGGGGCGCGCCTTGCGCGCCCCACCCCCCCTTCAATTTATAAGATCTCCCGTAGGTGCCGGGCTTGCCCCGGCTTTGCCGCGCAGCGGCTCGTACCCGAGCGTTAATCCTCCAGGAGGCCGCGGCGCATGGCGTATTTGACGAGTTCGGCGCGGCTGTGGAGGTTGAGCTTGTCCATGATGTGGGTGCGGTGCGTGTCGACGGTTTTGGGACTGATGATCAGGCGTTCGGCGATCTGGTTATTGGTATGGCCTTCGGCGACCAGTTTCAGGATCTCGCGTTCGCGTTCGGTCAGGCTGCTGTAGCTGTCGCGCTCTTCTCCGGTGCGTACGCGTTGCAGATAGTCTCCGACGACGACCGATTGGGCGGTGGGGGAGAGATAAAATTGCCCGCTTTTAATGACGTGGATGGCCGTAATCAGTTCGGTGTCGGCGGCCTCTTTGAGCATGTAGCCGGCTGCTCCGGCGCGCAGGGCCTGGAAGACATATTCATCATGCTCATGCATCGTCAGAACCAGGATTCTGATGTCGGGCAGTAGGCGCCTGATCTGTTTGGTGGCCTCGATGCCGTTGATATCAGGCATCGTAATATCCATCAGGATGACATCTGGCTGGAGGCGTTGCGCCTCCTGAATCGCCTGCCGACCATCCTGTGCCTCGCCCACCACTTCCATGTCGGGTTGAGCGTTCAGCATCATTTTCAGGCCTGCGCGTAAGATGGTATGGTCATCGGCCAAGAGTATCCGTATCTTCATTTTTTATTTCATTCCTAATGGTGCTTCTATGGCATGGTGCGTCAATAGTCAACATTGTCGATCCAACCGCTCAGGTCGTGACGGCCATGTTGGAGGATGCCAGCTGGATGGGGATGTGGGCGCGAATCACGGTACCCTGTCCGGGGTGCGATTCGATATCCAGTGAGCCATCGAGCAGTTGAGCCCGCTCAAACATGCCGACCAGTCCCCAGCCGCGCTCCTGACCGAGGGTGGGTTTTGTCTTCAGTTTCTCGACGTCAAAGCCTTCGCCATTATCGGAGATCGTAACATCGATGGCGTTATCGCTTTCGCGTAAAATGACGCTTACCTTCCGCGCGTGCGCGTGACGGGCCACGTTGGTGAGCGCCTCCTGTACAATGCGATAAAGGACCGTTTCGGTCTCGGAGGTCAGGCGGTCCTTCATGCCGGTGGTCTGGAAATCAACATCGATATCGGTCTTCTGCTGATACTCTTTGATATACCAGCGCAGCGCGGGCATCAGCCCGAGGTCGTCCAGTGCGCTGGGACGAAGGTCGATGCTCAGGCTGCGAATGGCGCGCAGGGTCTGGTGGGCCAGCTGGCGTGTCTCCGCGATGCGCTCGCGCGCCTCGGGCGATGTAATGGATTCCTCCAGCACGGCCAGGCTGATCAGCAAGGAGGTCAGCACCTGCGAGGTCTCATCATGGAGCTCGCGCGCCACGCGTTTACGCTCCTCCTCCTGCGCGTTAATGATCTGCGCCGCCCGCTGGCGGTTCGCCTCATCGATGGCCTCAAGCATCATATTGAAGGTGCGCGCCAGCTGATCGGCCTGTGGATCTGTCCCTGTCAGGGGCGCGCGCAGCGTCCGTTCGCCTTCCTGCACCCTGTTCATCACCTTTCCCAGGTCTAGCAGAGGACGGAACGCGAACTGCAGCAAAACAAAGTTGAGCGCAATGCTGACCAGCCAGCCAACGGCCACAAAGATGATCAGCGGCACATAGGAAAATGTATTGAGCCTCGTCGCCAGCCACGTGCCGCCAGTTGCGCCCGCGAAAATGATCGCGCTATTGGCCAGCAACACACGGTAGAAAACGGGCAATTCATTCAGCGCTCCCAGCAGCTTATGGCTCCGAGGCGTTGTATTCTCATGTATTTGAGCGTCAGACATCGCGAAAATCTCTTTATATGCACAAATTTTGAAGGTGTAGTGATATCTATAGTAATTGTATCGGTTATTCGAACCGACGTCAAACCAGCTCTGCCTCTGCCGCACTCGCCGCCTGCGGCGGCAGAGAATAAAAAAAGAGAGACGTGGTGGTGGGGCGCGGCCGCGCCCCACCACCACGTCTCTCTCTTCTTTAAGAGGGAGGGGAATGCCTAGCACGTCTCTCTTTGTGCAGAGGGAGGGGAATGCCTAGCACGTCTCTCTTTTTTAAGAGGGAGGGGGAATGCCTAGCACGTCTCTCTTTGTGCAGAGGGAGGGGAATGCCTAGCACGTCTCTCTTCTCTAAGAGGGCGGGGAATGCCTAGCACGTCTCTCTTTGTGCAGAGGGTCAGGCGTGCAAGTCAGGGTGCTGGCTGACCCTTGCATCCCCCTCCGCAAAAGGCGGGAGGTGCAGGAGGGGCGCCTAGCCCCTCCTGCCGGGGTTTGGGGTGTCCCCAACTCCCAACGATTTCATAATTTTGCTGCCCCGCGCTAGCGGGGCAGCAAAATTATGAAATCAGGTACACCTCATAAAAAAATCAGGTGCATACCTGATGCCTGAGCCTCACAGGCACTGTATCTTAGGTTTATATGTCTAATGGAAGGATTGAGAAGCCTGGGACAATCATCCGCTTCTCTTCCATCTCCTCTAGACAATCCATTATAATCTATGGTGAAGAGGGCAAAAGTTCTAACTTTATCTCAGCTATCATGCCATCGTTGCTCGACTTGTGAAACATATTGTAGAGAAAGAAAAATGTCGGGTATGCTCGGGCTGCTGGCAGGCAATGTCGGCTAGAGGGGGTACCAGTGTTGGGGTACGTATGCTATAATCAGCGACACATTACAAGAAGAACTTTTGCGATGATATCTTTCCAACCTGATCAAGCCTCACACCTTTTTTTCAGGCTTGATTCTTTTGAGGAGGCACAGTGAGCTCTACCAATAAAAGCTTGCTCGACGCGGCCACGCAGAAGATCGTCGAGAGCCAGGTCTGGCGTTCCATCTTCCGGCACGGCTATCCAGATACTCCATTGAACCAGTCTCTGGTCATGATGAGTAACGTATTTTTACATCTTCATCCGGTGAAAGTTAGCCGGCAGGCGATGAAGATCACGTACACCTGGTGTATGGGCGGCATCTCATTTTTCTTATTCTTGCTGCTAACGATTACCGGCGTCTTCCTTATGTTCTATTATGTACCTGATACAAACGTTGCCTATCAGAATATTAATCAGTTAAGTAGCGCTGTCTCTTTTGGTCATCTTGTGCGCAATATGCACCGCTGGGCAGCCCACTTGATGGTTGTATCGGTGACGCTGCACATGATTCGTGTCTTTTATCATGGTGCATATAAGCCACCCCGAGAGTTCAACTGGGTGGTTGGTGTGCTGCTATTCTTTGTTACTCTGTTCTTAAGTTTTACCGGTTACCTGTTGCCATGGGACCAGATCGCCATCTGGGCTATCACGGTCGGTACCAACCTGGCTCCGTATACGCCGTTGCTGGGCAACCCCGTATATAAAGTGCTGGTAGGTGGCGGTGCCGTTGGCCAGGCTACGTTGATCCGCTTCTATGTTGGTCACGTCATCCTGTTGCCATTGGCCGGTGCTATCCTGATGGCGGTCCACTTCTGGCGTATTCGTAAAGATGGTGGTGAGGCTGGTCCTCCTCCTCCTTCACGTCGAGAGTTGGAAGCCCGTGCCGAGCGAGACCAGACTCTGTCTGGCGTACGTGGATAACGAGCCAGGCCGTAGGATGACCTACGGTGTCATGCATGCATGAGAGGATACCTCTATGTCGATTGAACAGAAAGAACCACCAAAGGTACAACAACAGGCGCCGACGCCGGCGGCACAACGTCGCTACCGTACCCTGGCGGTTGTCAAACAGGAGGCGATTACGCGTGTAGAGAAGCCACTCGAAGATTCGGTCTTCGTGTGGCCCCATCTGCTCGTACGTGAGTTCTTCGCAGCGACCGCCTTGATGGTGATGATTACGCTGCTCTCATTGGTTATCGACGCTCCTTTGCAGGAACCGGCGACTCCTAATACAACGCCAAACCCGGCGAAAGCCCCCTGGTACTTCCTGGGCTTGCAGGAACTGCTGCACTACTTCCCGCCAACCACGGCTGGTGTGCTGGTACCAGGTTTTACGCTGGCTGCCCTGGCAATTCTGCCATATGTAGACCGTAATCCGAGCCGCGCATATGCTGATCGTAAGGTTGCAATTGTAACATTTACTATGTTTGTTGTTTTCTGGGCGGTGATTACGTTGGCCGGTAGCTTCTTCCGTGGTCCCGGCTGGCTCTGGGTGTGGCCGTGGCAGCATGTCTACTTTGATCTATAGGCTGAGGAAAGAGGATTTCTGACTTATGAGTATTGATACACCTCCCATTTCACCGCAGCAGTATGAAGTGCTGCACGGTGGTGGTGCAGAAGCTGCCGAGATTGCGAAGCAGCGTATCTCACGCCGACGTTTCCTTCGCCGGTCCATGCTGGCTGTCTGGGGTGTTTCTGCCACCTCCGCGGTTGCCGGAGCTCTATTCTATATGTATCCCAACCTGTCGGGTGGCTTCGGTTCAACCCTGACGGTCGGTAAGGTGAGCGAGTTCAAGGCGTCGAAACCTACTGAGTTTAAGCTGGAGCAGCAGGGCGTCTACCATCGTCCGGTGGCTCGTACCTATATCATTCACCTTGATCCATCGACGCAGTTCTTGCTGAAGGGCGGCGATTTAAGCAGTCAGCTCTCTTCGGAGAACGTGGTGAAGGATAAAGATGGTTCCTACTGGATCGCGCTCTATCAGAAGTGCGTGCACCTTGGCTGTACCGTGCCGTTCCGTGATAACTGTGATAGCTTTAAGTGCCCCTGTCATGGTTCGCACTACAACGTCACCGGTGAGTACCTGGATGGTCCGGCTCCTCGTAGCCTCGATCGCTTCCAGGTGTCGATCCAGGGTGAGGATGTCGTGGTGAATACAGGCGTCATCAATTCGAACGTTGCGCACCCCGATGTCACAACGAGATTGATCGCGGCCCCTACTGTGGATTGTTCCTTATAAGGTGTCGTTTGATATTTTGACTCGCGTCAAATATGCATTCGGAAAGCCAATACCTCACAAGCAAACTGTCTCTGCTGGTCGCGGTTCGCACGCATATCGGAAGAGGCAGTCTGCTTCTGCAAGATAAGAAATTCGCGCTGAGAACACCTTGAGGTTAGCGCCCTCATGGGCGAGGGACCGATAGGCTGCATATCAAAAGGTGTGTATTATGGGAAATTTAGTACAAGCTGTGGTGGGTATCATCATTCTGCTGGTAGTCGTCGGCGGCTTGCTGTATATATTCTACTCGAGGTCAAACGCGGTAGAGAAGACGGGCTTTGGCTCGATCATCATGCTGGGCCTCGTGGCTCTGATGATCCCGGTCTTCTGGATTGTTGAGGGTGGAAATCAGGTACAGGCGACCAACAATCAGCAGAACCTGGCCATTGAGCGTGGCATGCATACGTACGCGAATAACTGTACGCTCAATTGTTATGCCATTGTGAATAACAAGGTGCAGAACGCGACCTATAACGGTTATGATATGAGCTATTTCAGCTCTCAGACCGACGATAATCTTCGCCGCATTATCAGTGCTGGCATTTATAATCCTAAAGCCGTGAATCAGCCCGCCAATCCCAACGCTATCCCGAAGGCTGATACCTATGGTGGTGCGTTGCTGAGCAATGATATCGATTATTTGATGGCTTTTATCCGCTCAACTGATCCTAAAAATCATGAGAAGAACGGCCTCGATGGTCTACCAGACTATCTGCAGGCCAACAATACGACCCTCTATAATGCCGCGGTAACCTACGGCAAGGAAGGTCAGTTTGGGACAGCCCAGGATATGAGCAATCAGTCCAGCATTACGCTGACCATCGTTGATCCTGGCACCAATGGCGTGACCTGCCAGAGCCAGTCGGGCTGCTTTACGCCGATCAATGTCAAGGTCAAGGTCGGCACCAAAATTACCTGGGTCAACAAATCCAAGCTTGCGCACACGGTGGTCGCTGTTCAGGGTCAGGATATCGCGCAGCCGAAGGCTGCCAGCCAGATCTTTGACTCCAAAAAGCAGATCGCGACCGGCGATTCGTTCACGTATACAGTTACCGATGCTGCCTACAATCTCAATTCCGACACGCATCGCCTGCTGTACTACTGTTCGATCCACCCGGATATGGTGGCACAGCTCGTTATAACCAAGTAACTGTTGAGATCGCGTCCCGGCCGGGACGCGATCCTGTTCCAGATTCTGATCGCTGCTCATGCCGGTTCGCTGGATAATTATGACGAACGGCATGTCGAAAGGAATTGCGATTCATGCAACAAGCGACACAAAAACGTGAATTGCCGGAACGAATGTCGTGGGCGCGTGCAATGATTTTTGCCATTGGCTTTTTCTTGCTAGCCGCGATCCTCGTTGGGCAAATTCCGGGTTATATCTATAATGCCATGACGGCGTCGAGCCTGGTGGAGTTCGAGCGTGGCACGTTCAGCCTCGGTCTGATCTGCCTGGCCTGCTTTGCCGTGATCATGGTGATTGAGTTCCTGTTTGATCCTAAACCGGTGATCTCTCCAGTTTTGCTGGCGGGCGTCGGCGCGATCGTAACGATCGTTGGCCTGGCGGTGACCGTCGGGGTCTCCGTGACCGGTTACCAGTCGTTCCCTTCGGAGAAGACGAGTCTGCTGCCAGTATTGGGTGGTCGATTCCTCTGGTTTCAGGCGAATGCGATCGATCTGATCGCGGTAGGTCTGGTCATTCTCTTTGTTGGCCTGGCTACTGTCTTCTACAGTGTGCTGGCGATGGGTGAGAAGCGCAATCCAGATCGGCGCGACCTGGGCACGACGCCGGCGATCCGCATTATGCTGATCGTCTCCAGCCTGCTGCTGATCTTCTTTGTCTATAGCTACAACTACAATCCGTTCCCGGCCAGCATTCAGCCGGTTGTGCTCAACATCGTGCTTGGTATCTCGGTATTTCTGGCCCTGGGTGCCTTCGCGCTGCGCCTGCATTATCTGATGCGCCCGGTGCGTAAGAACACCATGGCGGGCCTCTATGCGGTTGGCGCGCTGGGCCTGGCCCAGACCGGTGCCCTCCTGCTTGTGTTCTGGCTGGTAGCCTATCCTTTGCTGGCATTGCTCCATCCATTGCCAGTGCTGGGATCCTACCTGACCAACTGCACCCGCGCGACCGTTATTCCTGGGAGCTGCTCTTTCTCGCAGGATGCCGGCTATATCATTGATGCTGTGATTACATCCAGTTTCTTCGGTGCCATGCTGGCCGCGATCTGGGCCTGGAAGTCCAATCGTAACATGGTGGTTGTCGGTAGCGTGGTGATTACGGCTGTGATCGCTCTGACCGCTCTGGTGATGCACACCTCGGCCAGCGCGCTGCCAACGGCTATGATGTTGTGCGCCGCCATCCTGATCGTGGCGACCGTCTGGAGCATGTCTGCCCGCCGTGAGTTCGCCGTGGTTGGTGAGAGCAATCTGGGCTGCCTGGGCATGTGGCTGGTCATGGGTACCTGTCTGTTCGTCTACCTGTCCGCGTTCGCCTTCTTCTCGATGGCCAACTTCGCGGCGGAAGAGACGCCACCAAACATCCCGAACCCCATCAATACCGCTGGCGCGACCGATGCCTTTGTGATGTTCGCGCTGTTCGCGGTGCTGGGTGCGATCCAGTTCTTCTTCCTGGCGCGCAATCGCTACCGCGTCTAACTCGCGCTCCCATCCAAAGAAAAAGAAAGAGGAGGACCGATCACCGCGATCGGCCCTCCTCCTTTTTTTCAACATAATATGCTGGGGCACCTTTGAGAGGGGTGATGGTATCGTTGGCGGAACGTGCGCACCCGGGATATCTTGCTCTCTTGTTTTCTAGATGCGCGATAGCTATACTATGTGTATATTGAATTTCTGAGATGAATAAATGCAGAGCAATATGGAGGATCAGTTATTCATGACACAGGCACCGTACATCGATCTTTCTTCTCCGAGTTTGAAGGGGAATCCATATAGAGAGTTTGAGCGCATTCGTAGCGAGGATCCCGTCCACCTGGTGACGCTGCCGGGTCAGCGGCAGGGCTGGCTGATTACGCGTTATGAGGATGCGGAGCGGGCCCTGCGCGATCCGCGTTTCGTGAAGGATGCCCGGCGGGTGTTTTCCCCTGAACAGCTGGCGCGCCAGTTTCCCTGGCTCAGGGCTGAGGGGGAAGCGACGGACCACGATCAGGCCAGGATATTTGCTCGTGGCTTGCTCAATTCTGATCCGCCGGACCACACGCGCTTGCGTGCCCTGGTCAATATATCCTTTACCCCGCGCATGGTTGAGCGCTGGAGCGAGCGTATCCAGCAGATTACCAATGCCTTGCTCGACGCGGTTCAGGCACAGGGAAAGATGGATGTGGTCAATGATTTCGCTTTCCCGCTCCCGATGACCGTGATTACCGAGATGCTGGGCGTCCCCTCGAAGGATCAGACAAAGTTCCGCCAGTGGTCGAACGTGATCATCGAGGCTTCGGGCGATCCCAGAGAAGTGGAGAAGCGCTACGAGCCGATCCGTGCCTATCGTGACTACCTGCGCTATTTGATCGATGAGAAGCGCAAACAGCCCGCCGACGATCTGCTCAGCCACCTGATCGAGACTGAGGAGGTGGGGGATAAGCTGACGGAAGAGGAGCTGATCTCGATGGTTTCGTTGCTCTTGATCGCCGGGCACGAGACCACGGTTAACCTGATCAGTAATGGCGCGCTGGCCCTGCTGCTCCATCCCGATCAGAAGGAGAAGCTGCAGCGCGATCCCTCGCTGATCAAGAGCGCGGTCGAAGAGTTCCTGCGCTACCACGGACCCCTGATGACGGCCACACAGCGCTGGGCGCGTGAAGATCTTGAGTTTGGTGGCAAGCAGATCAGGCGCGGCGACTATGTCCTTGTTGTGCTGGCCTCGGCCAACCACGATCCCCAGCAGTTTGATCACGCCGAGGAGCTGGACGTGGCCCGCAGAGAGAACGCTCACCTGGCCTTCGGCAAGGGCATCCACTACTGCCTGGGAGCTCCGTTGGCCCGCCTGGAAGGCCAGATCGCTATCCGCACGCTGCTGCAGCGCCTCCCCGATCTGCGCCTCGCCGTCCCCGAACAAGAACTGATCTGGCGCCCCGGCGCCCTCATCATGGGCCTGCGCGCCCTCCCCGTCACTTTCTAACTTTTCAGAAGACGAACCGACCATCCTTTTGCAAAAGAATGGTCGGTTCGTCTTCTGAAAAGTAATTTATTGCTACTCGCCGAAATATGGTCCATTTTGTGGCACGAAGCGCTTTCTACATCCGTGTATACAATGTAGGGGATAAAATTTTATGTTATGAAGAGCGAGAATACTATGCAAAACTTAATAAATACGAATATATCGCATTACACTATTGTTCGGCATCTCGCCAAAGGGGGGATGTCCGATATCTACCTGGCGTGCGATACCCATAGCGATCAGGAGGTGGCGCTGAAGCTGGTTTCTATGAATAACGAGGAGTATTGCCAGCGCTTCCAGCAGGAGGTACGTGCTACAGCCTCTTTGAGCCATGGCCATATTTTGCCGGCCCTGGACCATGGTGAGTTCGATTGCTGGTGCTACCTGGTGATGCCCTACGTTTCCAGCGGTACCCTGCGTGATCTGACGGAAGCGGGTCCCCTGAGCCTGGATGAAACGGGCACATATTTGCATCAGATTTCATCCGCCCTGCACTACGCCCACCAGCATGGTATCATTCATCGCGATATCAAGCCGTCAAATATATTGATGCGCAACAGGGATTTTGCGTACCTGGCTGACTTCGGACTGGTTAAGAATACCCGTAGCGTGGCCGAGAGCCTGACCGAGACCGGCTTTTTGATCGGGACCGCCGCCTATATGGCGCCCGAACTGGCCGAGGAGGATGCGACCTACCTCAGCGATATTTACTCTCTGGGGATTATCCTCTTTCAGATGCTGACCGGTGATGTGCCCTTCCATGGCTCAACTCCGATAGGAACCTTTATGCAGCATCTTTCTAAGCAGCCGTCTCGTCCTTCTCAGGTCAATCCCCATCTGCCTGTGGAACTGGACGCGGTGGTTCTTCGTGCGTTGGCGAAGGAACCGGCGCGCCGCTATCAGTCGGCGCTGGCTCTTGATCAGGCTTATCAAGAGGCTCTGGCTGCCTATGCGCGGCGCTGCGCGGACAGCCAGAGAACAACGCAGCGCTTCGGCGTCCTGCTCCATAAACGTCCCCGCAGTGCGGCAGCGGCGGCTGTGGCTCTGGCGGCTATGGCTACGCTCTCGCTGGGCGCGTCAGCACACGTGTTTTACGATGCCTACGCCACCTCCGGTAGCACTATCAGCAACAGCATCGTTCAACATACGAATAGTAGCTCTCCCATCCTTGATCAGGCGCTCTATATGGGCAACAGTCTCGGAAAACCAGAGCTCCCGAAGCCGCCCGTCACGTCGACTCCTCCACCGGTCGCGCCGGTTACAACGGCGGTTCCTGTTATTACCCCTCCGGCATCGGTAGCCAATCCGGTCACCAGCCACGCTAGCTCTAAGGCTCATGGTCATGAGAAGGTAAAAAAGAATGGACCCGATCACCATGGACGCGATAACGGCAACGGTGCTGAAAAGCACAATAGCAATGATCCTGGTAACGGCAATGGTCCTGAAAAGCACAATGGCGGCGATTACGGCTATGGCCACGGTGGCAAAAATTAACGAAGCGAGTCGGGTGAAAGCGTGCTTTCACCCGAACTCGCTTTTAAACGCTGGGTCATGAATTTCGATTACCCCTCGCCTCCCGAAAATGCTTCCATATGTTCGGATCGCGCGCCCGATTATGCGTGACGGCCAGCGGTGCTTTCGCGGACGATGAGTTGGAAGGGCGCCTGCGTCTGGCGCGGGGGACCGCTGTAGGTCTCTTCGATGCGGTCGAGCAGGAAGGAGACGGCCAGGTCGCCAATCTGTTGTTTGTTGGGGGCGATGGTGGAGAGAGAGGGGACCGAGAAGGCGCTCTCTTTGATGTCGTCGAAGCCGATTACGGCCACATCCTCGGGCACGCGGTAGCTGCCCTCGTAAAGCGCGCGCATGGCACCCAGCGCCAGCAGATCGTTGAAGCAGAAGACCGCGTCGGGCGGTGTCTCCAACTCCATCAACTGGTGCATCGCCCGAATGCCGTCGATGCGATCATATTCGAGTGAGCGGATCACCAGGTCCGGATTCCATGACATGCCGGCCTCGACCAATGCTTCCCGATAGCCCTGCAGGCGCAGGCGGGCGGTGTCTCCGGCGCTGACCCCCTGCGCGCCGATGGCCGCGATCCTCTTTCTACCCAGGCTGATCAGGTGCTGTGTGGCCAGTTTGGCCGCCGCCACGTTATCGATGACCACGTGATCGTAGGGGACGTTGAACAGGCGCTCGCCCAGCAGCACCAGCGGAACGGTGACGCGCCGCTCCTGCAGATCCTCGGCCTCCAGGGCCAGTGGACTGAGGATGACTCCGTCGATCAGATGCGGATACATCCCGTTAATAACCAGTGTCTCCTTTGAGCGCTCTCCATCCGTAGAATCAATAAGTACCGTATATGAGCGCGCGGTAGCCGCGTTGATGACGGCCTTGCCGATATCAGAAAAATAGGGATTGGTCAGAAAGGGGATCGCCAGCGCCAGGATACTGACACGGCCCTTGCGTAGATAGCGCGCGGGGAGATTCGGCTGATAATTGAGCTCCTCTAGAGCCTTATTAACACGCTGCCGCATCTCAGGTGTGACATGCTCATATCCATGCACGACATTCGATACCGTTTTAATCGAGACACCGGCCCTCTGCGCCACGTCCTTTAATGTCACTCCCACGCCTCTCTCTCCTTCTTGAGACTTTTCCATGAGTTAATAAGGAAGAATGTAGCATAGCCGTGCTCAACTGTCAAATTTTCCTTTTCACGCAGGCAAGAAAGGAGTCCAAACATTTACGGAGAATTAAGCAACTGGAATATTGACTTTTTTCATGGCCTCGTGTTATAGTGTTTACAACGTTGTAAACACTATAACACGAAGCGTGATAAAGGGCGATATAACGGATAGATACGCGCTGATAAGCGGTTGTGTGAGATGGCGTGTGGAGACCTTCTTGGGCACCTTGGTGTTGCTTATCTGATGTACTGCCTCCTTCAGTTCTACTTGCCACCCTCTTTTTTCCTGGTAAGTCTGGTGACGTGTCAACATGTTGGCATGTCGTCATGTACTGATGGGCTTTATCACATGTGAAGTGGCCAGGCTCAACGCAGAGTTTGTATTGTATTTATTGGAGGACAGGATATGTCTTACGGGTCAAAGAGGATGGTGGGTGTGTCTGCACTCATGTTGACCATTCTTACGGTTGTGCTGTCCGCGTGTGGCGGTTCTACAGGATCGACCAGCAGCACGGGACAGGGCGGCAGCAATGGCAGTTGTTCAAATGTACAGCTTACTTTCTGGAACGCTTTAAGCGGTCCTGATGGCCCGGTGGTCCAGCAGCTGGTAACGCAGTACAATTCGTCTCATCCCGATAGTAAAGTGAAGATGAGCATCATTCCGTTGAACAATTTCGCGACCAAGCTGGATACGGCTGCGGCATCCAAAACCCTGCCCGACGTGGCGATCATTAATGAAGACCAGATCGCGACGCAGGCGTTCCGCAATGTGATTTCCCCGATTGATGATGTGATGCCGAAGATCGGCTATTCCGCTAACGATTTCCCGGCTCGTGCCTGGTCTCAGGACGAAGTAGCTGGCAAGCGCTATGGTATTCCTCTGTTCATCAATCCTATGACGATGTACTACAATGCCGACCTGCTGCAGAAGGCTGGCATCAGCAATCCTCCCACCAACGATGCTGAGTTCCAGAAAGCGGCTGCCGCGATGAATACGGGTGGTAAGCATGGCTTCCAGATTACCACCGGTTTCCCTGTGCAGCAGATCTTCCAGCAGCTCCTGCATCAGTTTGGCGGTAGCGAGTTCAATGCCGACAATACGCAGGCCACCTGGAACAGTCCGGCTGGTGTCAAGGCTTTGCAGTGGATGAAGGATGCGCAGGCCAAATACTCGCAGCCTAAACTGCCGGTTGATGCCGATGTCAACTCCTTTAAGGCTGGTAACGTCGGTATGATCTGGAATGGTATCTGGCAGGATACCAATGTGACCGGCGATGCCGTTGAGTTCAAGGGCCAGGCGGCGGCGACCCCGCAGATCGGTTCACAGCCTGCGACCTGGGCCGGTATGGGTTCGCTGACCATTCCGAGCAGCAATACATCGAGCTGCACCCGTTCGGCGGCCGCGACCTTCATCAAGTATGTGGTCGATAATTCGGCTAAGATGGCTCAGGGTGGCGATATGCCGGCGTTGCGCAAGGCGCGCAACGATGCCTCTGTCCAGAACATTCCTTTGATGAAGTCGCTCTCACAATCGGTTGAGAACCCTGTCTTCCCACCTTCGGTGCCGGGTATCTCCGATGCCTTTACCCCGCTGGGCAATGCGATCGGCGCGATAATGGCGGGCACGAGCCAGGATGTGCAGAAGTCCCTGGATACTTCGGTGAACCAGGCCAATCAGATCCTGAAGCAGAACCAGCAGAAGTACGGATCCACGCCGAAGAAGTAGTAAGCCTTCAGTGGTGTGTGCCGGTGCGCTGCTGATCCTTCGGTCAGGCTTGTGCATCACAAATGAGAAGTAGAGTAGATAAGTAAGTTTCTGTATCACGTTCTGGCTTGCCCTTCCATGTGCGGGCCGGGGCGTGATACAACTTCTATTCGGAGAGAGACTGCATCAATGTCGAGCGTAATACAGCCACAACCAGTGGCGGATGATACTACTGTCCGAAGAGGAGGAGCGCGCAAGTTTCGGCTTACCCCATACCTGTTTATCTTGCCGCATTTTATCTTCTTCGCCCTGTTTATCGGTTATCCATTCTTCAATGGACTCTATCTTAGCCTGTTTCGCTATGATTATCTGCAGCCGGCGACTAACGCTTTTGTAGGCCTGCAGAACTATCTTGATCTTTTTACGCGGGGGAGCGTGACCTTCCAGGATTTCTGGAACTCGCTGTGGAATACGGTCCAGTTCGTGGTCTATAGCGTGCCACTGCTGGTGGTTCTGCCGCTGTTGCTGGCCCTGCTGCTGAACGCTAAGATTCCGGGCGTGACCGTCTTCCGTACGATCTACTTCGCGCCGTGGGTGCTCTCGGTCTCTGTGGTGGGCTTGCTGTGGTGGTGGATCTTCCAGAGCGCGGGCGGCCTGGTCAATAACTACCTGGCCTTGTGGAATCTACCCACCCCCGAATGGCTGTCGACGCTGCCGTGGGCCTGGGTCTCCATCGTGATCGCGACCATCTGGTGGACGATGGGTTTCAATATGATTATCCTGCTGGCGGCCCTGCAGGGTATCCCGGGTGAACTGTACGAGGCGGCCAATGTGGATGGGGCCAATAAATGGCATATGTTCTGGAGCCTGACGCTTCCTATGCTGCGACCAATCCTGCTCTTTATCGTGATTACGTCGATCATTGCCTCATTCAATCTGTTCGGGCAGCCGTTTATCATGACCCAGGGTGGACCCGCCTTGCCCTCAGGCAGCGGCGCGACGACTCCGGTGATGTATGAAATCTACAATGAAGGTATCGTGCGCCATTTCGTGGGCAGTGCCGCGGCTATGTCTTTCGTCGTCGCTGTCATCATGATTGTGATCTCTTATGCGAACTTCCGCATTTTCCGGGAGCGCTCATAAGCGATCCGTTGGTGAAAGCATTGCAAGAATAGAAAGCATTGCAAGAATAGAAGGAGTGTACTGAGAATGGCAACGACGGCCAATTCACGCGCACAGAGCCAGCGCCCTGACGCGGATATGCGACGCAAACGTCAGCTAAACATCATCTGGCAGCGCGCCTTGATCTATATTGTACTGGTGTTTATCGCGCTGCTGATCATCCTGCCTCTGCTGTGGATGCTCTCGACGTCCTTGAAGCCCAAGGCGGAATGGTTCATGCAGCAGATCTACTGGATTCCCAAACGCTTTACCTGGAAGAACTATACCGATCTCTTTAACAATCCCGATACGCCGATCGGGCGCTGGTTTGTGAACAGCCTGGGGATCTCCGCTGTCAGCACGGTGCTGACGCTGTTCCTGGATGCGCTGGCGGCCTATGCCTATGCGCGGCTGGAGTTCGTGGGACGCAAGACGCTCTTTACCATCTTGCTGGCGACGCTGTTTATGCCTGGCCTGATGTTCTTGATCCCAAACTTTTTGACCATCTATAACATGGGACTGCTCAATAGCTACGCAGGCGTGATCCTGCCCGGACTGGCCGGTGTCTTTGGCGTCTTTTTCTTGAGCCAGTTCTTCCAGTCGATCCCGAAAGAGCTGGAGGAGGCGGCGCAGATCGATGGCGCCACTACTTTCCAGACCTTCTATCAGATCGTGTTGCCACTGTCGAAGCCGGCGCTGGCTACCCTGGCCGTGATTACCTTCCTGGCCTGCTGGAACGATTTCCTGTGGCCGCTGTTGGTGTTGCAGGACCCCAATATGTATACGCTTCCTCCCGGCCTGAGTACCCTGCAGAGCTCGTATGTGACGCTGTATGGACCAACCATGGCGGCGGCTGTCATCGTGGCGATTCCTGTGTTGATCATCTATATCGCCTTGCAGCGCTTTATCGTCCAGAGCGTGGCCAATACGGGTTTGAAAGGCTAAGAGATGATTTCTTCACTGCTTCGTTCTTACAGTAAGAGCGTCAAATCAAGTCAGGTGAATCAAATCAGATTGTGGCTGGGATCTCTGCTCCTGCCTGTGGTGCTGCTGTTTGTCACCACAGGCTGCGCTCAGCAGGGGCAGCAGACTCCAGCGAAGAGTAAGGCGGGAACTATGCAGCAACAGACCTTCCAGAATCCTGTGATCGATAGCGATTTCCCCGATCCTGGCATTATCCAGGACGGAAACTATTACTATTCATACGCGACAAACGCGGCGGGCAAGAATATCCAGGTGGCCCGCTCCAGCGACCTTGTGCATTGGGAGATGCTGTCCGATGCGCTGCCGGCGCTGCCATCCTGGGCTGTGCAGGGCGGCTCCTACGTCTGGGCGCCGGATGTAATTAAGATTGGCAATCAGTATGTGATGTACTATACGCTGCGCGATTCGCAGACCAATGTGCAGTGCGTGAGCGTGGCGGTCAGCGATAAGCCCGAGGGCAAGTTCAAAGATACCAGCACGAAGCCGCTCATCTGCCAGGCCGACCAGGGTGGGACCATCGATCCTTCGCCGTTTCGCGATGGCGATAAGCTCTATCTCTATTTCAAAAACGACGGCAACAGCATTGGCCTGACCACCTACCTGTGGGTGCAGGAGCTGTCGGCCGATGGATTGAGCGTCACTGGTAAGCCGACTCAGCTGATCCACAACGATAAGAGCTGGGAGGGCGACCTGGTGGAGGCTCCGAACATGTTCAAGCACAACGGAAAATACTACCTCTTCTTCTCCGCCAATAGCTACGCCAACGAGACCTACGCCGTCGGCTATGCTCTCTGCCAGAGCCCGACCGGGCCCTGCGAGCAGGCGGCCGAGAATCCTGTGCTCGCCAGCCAGATGAAGAAGTCCCCTTTCGTGATCGGTCCCGGTGGACAGACCGTGTTCCAGCTTGGCGACCAGACCTGGATCATCTATCACGCCTGGAATACCAATCCAGATGGATCGCGTGGCGATAGCCGCTGCATGTGGCTCGACCGCGTTACCTGGCAGGACGATAAGCCTCACATCCAGGGTCCCACAACGCAGCCCCAGCCCGTTCCTTCTGTAAAGGGATCGCAAGGTGAACTGGGCCGCTAGGCCGATAGAAAGATCGAGGTATTTTCTGGTGGAGCGTGTGATGTCTGTACAGCAGCAGGCGGCATTGTGTAACCCTTTCTGGTCGAAAGGCTTTGCCGATCCATTTGTATTGAAGGTGCGGGGACGCTACTATGCGTATGCTACCGAGAGCGAGGCCCATCCGGCGGAGCACTCCCGCGTCTTTCCTATTCTGACTAGCAGCGATATGCTGTCGTGGCGGGAGGTGGGCAAGGCCATGGCGCACCTCGGGTCTCCGCATTTTTTCTACTGGGCGCCCGAAGTGACCGAGCATAACGGCCAGTTCTACATGTACTACGCGGTACATACCGAGGAGTTTTCCGGTGGCATCCGCGTCGCCGTCGCCGATCGGCCCGAGGGTCCCTTCATCGATAGCGGTCACGATCTGACGAAGGATCTTGTGCCCTGGGCCATCGATCCGCATGTCTTTAAAGATGAAGATGGGCAGTGGTATCTCTACATGACCATTGAGTATGTCGATGCCGCATCCGGCCTGGTTGGTAGCGGCAATGCCGTCGCCCGCCTGCGCGACC